>CBDIDH010000002.1:0-4993531 GCA_965277595.1 Isosphaeraceae bacterium | reverse complement strand
CAATGGTGTCGTCTTGAACGGGATTGATGACTTCGATCAAGCTCTTGAGGGCTGCGGAACACCCGTGGACGTCGCCGATGGCGAAGAGTCGTTTGGTCATGGAGTTGCGGATGTCCTCGATCGAGGAAACGCGAAAACCCGTCGCACCTCGGTTGCGGTCTGAGCAACGCTCGCACCGGACCGGGTCCACGGGGTGACAACCTACCTACTTCTACTGTTACACTTAACTGAACCCTGATGTTGAGCGTCGAGGTGGAAACGCCTTCGTCTTTGCGTGCCAGTGGTAGATCCGTGCCTCTTCGTTACGCCGCAGCACCCCGCTGACCTCCTCCGCGATCTCGGCGGACCTCGGCGGACGCTTGCGGAGCAGCGCGGTGAAGATCGCCCGGACCTGGCAGACCGTCATCGCCGGGGTTTTCCCCCCCGATCCGCTGTCGCTCCCGGATCAAGAACCACAACGCCAGCAGGCTCAGCGTGACATGGTGATGCCAGCCCACCCAGCCTCGGACCTCGTAATGGGCCAGCCCGACCTCGCCCTTGGCCTCCTGGAAGACACGCTCGACCCGGTGCCGCTTCGACCTCACGGCCACCACCTCGGTCAGGGTCACCTCGGCCGCCGCGTTGCTCAGCGAGTAGGTCACCTCGGGCTTGGGGTCCAGAGTCCGGATCACCAGCAGTCGCTCTTCGGGGCCGACGCGGCGGCCCCGCTTGGCTCGGACCCGGGCCACGACCGCTTCGACCTCCACCGGCCCCTTGTCCCCATCGCGGATCTTCAGCCGGGTCCAGCGGCTCGTCGGCAAGCTCGCCGCCCAGGTGTCGGCACGGACGAAGGGGACTTCACGCGTCTTGCCATATCGCCCCGGCTTCCGCGGCGGCCGGCGGCCCTCGGGGTCGCGGATGTTGGTGTTGCAGGGCACGTCCAGGACGTACCGCTCGGCTCGTTCTCGCAGCAAGGCGCGGAACTCCGAGGCCCGGCCGAACTCGTCGTCCCCCACGACCCAGCCGTGCGGCACCTCGGCCCCGCCGCGGGCCAGCAGATCGGCGGCGATCTCCCAGGTCTTCTGATATTCGAGATCCTCGGGGACGTGGCAGGCCTCGCGTCGCGCCGGATCGTCCGCCCAATCCTTGGGCAGGTAGAGCCGGCGGTCGAGCGGGGCATGCCCCTTGGACGAGACGTAAGCCAGGAAGACGCCGATCTGGCAGTTGTCCTTCTTGCCGAGCCGGCCGCACCACATCCGGGCCACGCCGCAACTGTCCCGGCCCTTCTTGGGGAAGCCGGAGGGGTCCAGGACGATCACGCCGTCGGGCTCGCCGAGTTCGTCGGCGACGTGCCGCCTCATCTCGGAGCCGATCGCCTCGTCGTCCCAGGCCCCCTGGCCGACGAACATCTGGAGGTTCTTGCGAGGGATGCCGGCCTGGCGAGCGATCGGCTCGACCGACTTGCGTTGAAGGCCGCTGAGGAGCCCCCGAAGGAAGGCGGCGGCATGGTCGCGTTGCTCCTGGCGACGGAACGCGGGCAGGTAACGCTTGAGGAACCCAGCGAGGTGAGACCGGCAGTCGCGCACGTCGTCGCTCGAGACGGTGGCATCGGCCAGGAGGGCGACGGCCTCGGGGTGCTCCAGCAGCGACATGGCGGCGACTCCTGGCGTTGGGGCTCCATGTCGCCCATCATAAGTCGAACGAAGCCATGGCAAAACGAAAATCCGTGACAGTAGAACGGACTGCTCCAGGGGCGGGTGGCTCACCGTCCTGGACATTCGAGAAGGCAACTTCACCCAGGCTAACCAGGAGGGTCAGGTGCGAGCTGGCAGCCTACTTGCCGGCGCGAAGACTTCCCGGAGCCAGATCAGTGCGAGGTCGAATCGCTCCCGGCTTGGCCGGACGTAATGCGTGTCCGCCACCGTGTCGGGGGCGTGGCCGAGGAAGTACTGGGCATAGGCCCGGAATTCGGGATGTCCCCCGAGGGTAGTCGCCGAAGTTTTCCTCAGGTGCTTGAACGGCAGGCGGGCTTCCAACCTGTCGAATTCCGTGCGGACGGAGTCCGTGTTCCGCGTCTTGCGGTCCACCCAGGGACGGCCCGACTTCGTCACCAGCACGCGATCGGGATCGGACGATCGCAATCGCTTCAACAATTCGAAAGTCTCGGGCCAGAGCTGGTATTCGACTTCCGGCACCTGTTTGTGGTGAGAGGTCTTGGAACGCTTCCTCCTGAGCCGGCCGGAATCCCAATCCAGCTCGTCATGACGAAGGTCCGAGATGTCCACCTGGGTCATCCAGCAGTTCAGGGCCAGCAAAATCAGCACCAGGACCTGATCGCGGGCCTTCTCCATCAGCGCCTTCGCCTCGTCGGGCGAGAAGACCTCGACCTCCCTGGTCGGGATCGTAAACATCATCCTCTTGTCGTGCAGGTTTTCCGGCGCGGTGATCCTCTTCAGCGAGGCAAGGTGCTCGATGAACGTCCGGGCCGATCGGTGAAGCTTCTTCGCATAAACGGCGGTCCAGCGACCCCGGTTCATCTCGCCGATCAGGAAACGGTGGAAGCCTGCCCAGAGTTCCTCGTCGATGGCATCAATCCGGGTTTCCTCGCCAAAGTGGGCCACGAAGTGCCTGGAATAGTAGGTCTGGCCCTGATACTCTCCCGCCCCGAACTGCCCGGCATCCACCCGACCCTTCAACTCTTCGAGCCAGAGTGCCACCTGGTGACGCACGGACCGATCGGGGTCTGACGACTCCTCCTTGTGACGGGACAGACGATCGGTCCAGACCGCATCCTGCATCGTCTCGACGATCATCTCCGGGACGTCCAACGGCCTTTTGCGACCATAGACCTCACCGGCGGTGTCCGCCTCGATCCTGACAATTTCCTCCTGGACGGCCTGGGCCAGGTCTTCGCGACCGTGGGAGCGGGCCCAGGCCAATCGTCGGGCCCTTCCCTCGATGAGGTCGGCCAGGGGATGCGGCGGCAGCTTGCCGTCCACTTCGGCCTTCTTGGCGAGCCACCAAGCGTTGGCCTCCCGGTAGGAGCCCTCCTTGGTCTCGGGAGCATCGAGCTGGCGGCAGGAGACGACGAACCGCGTATTTCGGTACTGCTTCCACCAGCGGCGGCGGGTGGGCTCCCAGGCCATGAGGTAGGCGGCGGGCATGCGGGAAACTCCTTTCGAGCCTCCCTTCTATCCTACCGTTCTGCTACCAAATCTGCTACCAACGCAAAGAGGGCCGTCTGCTACCAGACGGCCCTCTCCGTAAGCCCTTGCCCCATCTCAGCTTAGTAATCGGGGCGGCGGGATTTGAACCCACGACCTCTAGACCCCCAGGCTAGAGGTCTAGCGAAAAACAACGGGTTTTTCGGGGTTTTTCTGTACCACCCGACCGTTTGACCTCCCGAAGTGGTACAAAATGTGGTACAAAACGGTGGTTGCACATCAATCACCGGAGCCGACCGACCATGCCCGCGAAGTACCTCATGGAGTGGTTGCCGACCACCACGCGATGGCGGATTCAGTATTGCGGAACACGATATGTTCGTTCGTGCCGGCAACTCAACGCCCCGCCGACGAAAGAAGGCTCCTACCAAGCGGCGAACGCATGGTGGCGTGCAAAAATGCAGGAGATCGAGGGGGAAGATAAGCCGCATTTCCTGGCGGATCTGATCGGCGAACTGAAGCGGCGTGGCGACCAGGCGAAGGCGACGGGCGATCGTGAGTCGGCGAAGGAATGGGACGGCAAGGTTGAAGAAGCCGAGCGGTTGACGGAAGCCGACATTACCGACATCAACCCCGATGGATTCCTGGTCTCCGAGAAGGTTAGGAAGAAGCGGGATCTGGTCTACCGTTACCGGAACAACCTCCACGAACCGCATGTCGCCGTCATGCTGTTCGGCGATGCCGTGCCGACGACCACCATCCACGCCAGGGATGAGACGATTCGGGGCTATGCCGACGCCTATCTTGAAGGCTTCAACCTTCGCCGAAAGGCAGGCGATCTGTCCGATGGGGAATATGCCCTGCAATCGCGGTGCATCACGATCTTCGTCGAGTGGGCGGGAGGGACAAACCAGCCCGCATCGATCAACGCGAAGCAATGGGAACGATACTGGAAACACTTGCTGGGCAGGACGACGGACGGCAAGAAGTTCGGTCCCATCTACGCGGCGAAATGTTTCAAATATGCTCGGCGGTTCGTCCGATGGCTGTCAGACATGGGGATCAACCCCGCTCCGTCCAACCTGTCGAGCAAGCTGTATCGGTTCGACACCGCCGCGAAGAAGATCCCACTGTTCACGCCCGATGAGGCGAAGGATTTGGTCAAGGCGGCACCCGGGCAACTCAAACTTCATCTGCTCTTGATGTTGAACTGCGGCTTCACACAGTCCGACCTGTCGAAGCTCACCCATGCCGAGATCGACATGGATGCCGGGACGATCACGCGACAACGGGGTAAGACACGCCGACGCCACGGTGATTCGGTGCCGACCGTTCGTTGGGAGTTGTGGCGAACGACCCACGACATCTTGAAGAAATACAAGTCGGACCATCCGACGCTCGCGTTGACGACGGAGAACGGCAAGCCTCTGGTTGATCGCGGTTACAACGACGCGAAGGGCAAGGCGATCACTCGCGATTCCGTGGCATCGAATTTTCGCCACATCAAGAAGCGATTGAAAATCGACAAGCCCTTGAAAGTTTTCCGGAAGACCGCCGCATCCGAACTCGACAAACATGAAACCTTCGGTCGGTATGCACAGTTCTTTCTGGGGCAGGCTCCCGATGGTGTCGCGGCGACTCACTATGTCCAGCCCAGCCAGGATCAATTCGATTCGGCGGTGGCGTGGTTGGGAACGCAGTTCGGGTACTAATTTGGCGAAATTGATAGGGGGCGGGGTCTCAAATCCCAGGGCAAGGTTTCTCCCGGCGGTAGCCCATCGCGTGTTCTTCGGGACAATTTTTACCCTTTTTACTCCGGGCGGCTCGACGGCCAATAAGGATCGCCCTAGAACCGCCTGGAAGCCCCTCTAAGTCCCTTGTCGGGGGTTCGGTAGGGGATTCGGCGTCCCGGGGCGATCGAGCGGCAGGGCGAGCCGTCTAGGACGCCTGGGATTTAGGCCAATATCCCGGGCGTCGGAATTCAGACGATCGGCAACTTCATGGGCGAGGGGATGGGCCTACAGGTCGTCGTGGGGGGGTTGTTGTGGTCGCGTTGTCGCATCCACGGATCACAGCCGGACGCCGTGAAAAAGTGTGAATAAGCCGGGATCGGCAAGCGTCTAATCGTCGCGGGATGATCCCAATTCACTCGGAGATGGAACATATGTAAAAGCAGAAAGCCACGGCGTCAACCGTGGCTCGCTGCGAAAGAAGTCAATGTCGGCGGCTACCACCCCGCCTCAACGAAAACGATCAAGCATGTCCAAGTATGATAGCACCACGAAGAACAAAAAGCAAGCCCGATTCGCCCAGGAAAAGCCGCTCGCATATTGCCGCAACTCCAGACAGAATCTCATCTTGTGTCGAGAACTTGTCGAAACCGGCAGAATCAATTACATCTTTTCGTGTCGTCGTGTCCGTTGCTCTCTGGAATGCAACGCGGCATGCAAAAACAAACATGCTTCTTGTGTTAACAAGTTCGTGCGTGACTATGTTCGTATGCCGACCTATCGTGGTCATCTCCGCCTTCCGGTTGACGCAACCCCCGATGACCACAAGAGATGCAAGAAAAAATTCCTCCGGATCATGGCACGCTGGCGGAAGACGACCGGACATGCATTCGAGGTTCACGCGGTACAGCACATCACCGACATGAACAACTGCCACTGGGACACCGTCGCCTACAGCGATGCTCCCAGGAAGACATTGCGGGCGGTGGTGTCGTCGGCATGGGAACGGGCTGGCGGTCTCCGACAATCACTCGTGCCTCTGGAGCCGGATGAAGTCGAATCCCAGTGCCGGTATCAGGCAAAGGATGTCGCACCAGAACGGATCAAGGGCAAGCGATATTTGCCCTGTGCCGGTCTCCAATTCCACTGGTCGTCCAACGGTTTCTGGCAGGGACACAAGCGGGACGACTTGTGGAAGGAACTCATCCTGGAATGGTTCCCGAAGCGGGAGTCGTCGAATCTAAGAGATACACTTTTGGAACCAACCGAGGGCGTGGAATCGCCCGCTCTCTCCCCCGTCCAGGAAGCCATCAAGGGACGGCTGGCGGCGGTGGAAGATGGTTCTAAAAGTGTATCTCTTAGATTCGACGACTCCCCGGCGGCGGTTGCCGAGAGGACTCGTGTCCTGGCAGAGATCGACAAGCGGCTGGCGGCTCTGCCAGGACGCAATGCGGTCAACATTATGGGACAGCTTCCCGCCGTCCAGGGCGTCAACCCCGCAAGCATCGCCGACGACACCGGTCTACCAGAACCCCATGTACGGCACTTGCTCAAGACGAAGTGTGCGGATCGAGGGGCGGCGGCTCCACCGATCCGGCTCCCTGGCGGCGGCTGGCGGTTTGACTCGTGGTATATGGAGCCAAACCAAGACGATGGGATGGGCCGGGATCGCGTTGGAAGGGGTTAGGACGGCGTCCGCCCCTCAAATCCCCTCCATCGCGATCTGATCCCGGCATCGTCGTCATCGTGTTCGTTGGGTGTATACATACCATGAAGTTGCAACATGGTGTTGCAGCACCGGAGAACTACCACATGCGAACATTTGAAAATGGCGTCTGGACAAGCGAGGTTGCCGCCCGGCTGGCGGAAGGCTTCAAGGTCAACCACGAGAACATCATCTACGCCCATCTACGGGATTGCGGAAGTCGCGGTGCTACGGATCAGGAGATCCAAGAGGCGACGGGCATCGACGGCAATTCCGAGCGTCCCGCCCGGAGACAACTGGAGAAGGACAAGAGGGTCAAGAGGACAAAGCGATGGCGGTTCACCCGGTCAATGCGTCCCGCCATCGTGTGGATCGCCGTGGCTCCCAGGACGACGACGAAGACATGATCGAGATGTCTTTCAAACGATGGTTGGCATCCCAGCCACCGCCACCCCGGAAAGATCCGCACCTCTGGCTACGCCAGCTTGACCACGGCGTGAGGGTGGCGGCGGCAACCAGCTATTGGTGGTCGCCCGATCTACAGCGATGGTGCCAGGGGCGACGATTCGACGCGAGCCGGACATGGAGCCGTTGAGAATGCTGGCCGCGAAGCGGCCAGGCACTCCAATCGGCTCTTATCGGAACCTCAACGGCTCAACCCCCTGGCACACCTCCCAGGGGGTTTGGGGGCGGTCGTCATCGTGAGCGACCGCCTCGTCTGCATTTTATCGGGGTCGCCCTGCCCATTTACTGACCCGGGGTGTAAAGACTAAGTCCCTTCGCCGAATCGCGGTTTCCGGGACGAGGAATAAAGACTTACGTCAAGGATTTCGTGGCAAGCCAATTGTTTACAATTCAACTTACACTGGCTCTCGCTCTTAAGTCGGAGCTATGGCGCGAGGTCAGGCGGTAGCGGTCGGTATGAGTTCGAGCCTGGAGCACACTACTTCAACGGTACCTTGCGGGTCGATCTCAAGAGCAACTGTAGACGACGAGCCAGTTCGTTTCAGAACGGTAACGCAGTCGATCCGAGCGATCGGCTCCGGTTCGAAGCGAGCGAAGAACTCGCGTACCCGTTCAAAATTCTCGATGGCACCGAGCCGCAAGGTCGCCGCATCCGGCAGCCTCTCGTCAGAGATGCGTGCAGAGCCTAGGGCGAGCGAAAGATGGATTTCACGTCTCGGTCCGATCGTCACGGACTCAATCGACGCATCATGGAGCGAGTAGTCAAATTCCAAACGCGTTTCCTTTCGCATCCTCCCATGCTCCCAGGAGACAAATCTGACAACAGAAAAAAGGGCAAGAGCCGGATCGATCCGGCTCCTGCCCTATCTTCATTCTTGCCGACCGATTAGCCGACCATTCTGGTACACGATCTGGTACAGCAAAATGGTACAAAATCGCTTCGTTGCAAATCCTTGTCTTGCTTGCACTTATAAGTCGGGGCGGCGGGATTTGAACCCACGACCTCTAGACCCCCAGTCTAGCGCGCTAGCCAAACTGCGCTACGCCCCGTTTGGTTCGAGAGAATTCTCTCATGCATAGTCGGATTGTACGCGTTCGCGTCGTACTGTCAATCCGAACTTCGAAGAGGCGTGATCAAGGAGCGCACGACATAGTTTGCAATGCTAAGCGGACCCATGCTATCTTGCTGATCGGAGTTCGGGGCCTTTGGTCGATCGTCGCGCAACTTTGGAGAAGACCGCGAACATGGGTAAAGACGCTGCTGAGATCCGAAAGGAATTCCACGCGCGTTTGGGCCTGGTCGCTCGGGAACTGGCGAAGGAGCTTTACCCGAACGGCCTGCCGCGCGGCACCAAGTTCTCGGAGTTGGAAGCCGTCGCCGGGACGCTCGGCGACGAGATGGCCAGGCAACTCATCGAGATCAACGTCCACGAACAGGACGACGACTGGCCTGAGGACGAATTGGGCTAATGCCTCGTCTGCGGTGGGGTCGCCCGAAAGGCCCCCGACGAGCCTCGCGTGCTCACGACCACGCGGGAGGACGTGGCCTGGAAACAACGAGTCGCCGACTGCCCCCGCTGTCGGCGGGCTTTTTTTCCCTTGGAATCACGCACTGGGCGTTGATCGCACCGGCCGCAGCCCGCGCGTCGAGCAGAAGGTCGTTTATGCCAGCGTCAACGGCCTTTCCTTTCGGCAGGCGTCGCGCGACCTGGCCGAGTTGTCCGACCTGGACATCAAGCCCAAGCCAGTCGAGCGGCTGGTCCAGAAGATCGGCCGGGAGCGGACCGACCAGCGGGACGCGGCGGTCAAGTCGCATCAGCGACTCCCTCTCATGGCCACGGACGTCGTCGCCCACGCCGAGCGTCCCTGCCCCCGGGTGGCGATGGTGCCGATCGATGGGGGCCGGATCCAGATCCGGGCCGAACCGTCGCGACACAACCAAGACAGCCACGGCAAAGAGTCCAAAGTCGCGGCCCTGGAAACCAGGGCTTTGAAGGTGGAGTGATGGATCTGGTAAAGTGTCGCCACATCAGGAGATAGTGACATTCCAGGGAGGCGGCACCATGGTCCTTGACGACGTTTTCGAGCGATTCGCCCGGCAGAGCCCGGTCACCGTCATGGCTCGTGCCGTCCTGGAGCACGCCCTTTCTCCCCTGGCGATCGACGCCCTCTTCGAGCAGACCGCACAGCGGCAATATACTCGGACCCTGCTGTTTTCCTCGGTCGTGGACCTGATGGGCACCGTCGTCGCCAAGATCCAGCCCGCCGTCAACGCCGCCTACCGGGCCAAGGCCGACGCCCTCGGCGTTTCGCTCCGGGCCGTTTACGACAAGCTCGAACGCCTGGAGTGCGGCCTGTCCGCCGAACTTGTTCGTCACACGGCACGCACCCTGGCTCCGGTCATTACGGCGATGGGCGGCGAGCGAGCGGCCTGGCTGCCGGGGTATCGGATCAAGATCCTCGACGGAAATCACCTGGCCGGGACCGAGCATCGGCTCAAGGAGCTTCGCACCATCGGGGCCGGGGCCTTGCCGGGTCACGCTTTGGTCGTGCTCGACCCGGAGGCGATGCTGGTCACCGACGTGTTTCCCTGCGAAGACGGCCACGCTCAGGAGCGATCGCTCCTCGGCCCGGTGCTGGAGACCATACAGGCCGGTGAGGTCTGGATCGCCGACCGCAATTTCTGCACGACCGGCTTCCTCTTCGGGATCGACCGGCGTGGTGGTCACTTCGTGATCCGTCAGCACGCCGCCAATCTCCACATCGAGTGGATGGGCCGGCGGCGGTCTTGCGGGCGGTCCGAGACCGGGGCCGTCTTCGAGCAGGAGATGCGGATCGGTGATGGTGAGGGCGGGACCACAGTAGTGCGTCGGATCACAGTGGATTTGGACACGCCGACCCGTGACGGCGAGACCGAAGTTCACATCCTCACCAACCTCCCCGCCGAGGCCGCCGACGCCCTGAAGATTGCCAGCCTCTACCGAGGTCGCTGGACGGTGGAGGCCGCCTTCGGCGAGTTGGCGACGTGCCTCAACGGCGAGATCAACACACTGGGCTATCCCAAGGCGGCGTTGTTCGCCTTCTGCGTGGCCTTGGTGTCGTACAACGTGATGAGCGTGGTAAAAGCGGCTCCGCGATCGGTCCACGGCGAGAAAGCGGTCGAGGAGACGTCGTTCTATTACCTGGCCGACGAGGTGGCCGGGACACACCGGGGAATGATGATTGCAATCCCGGAGGACGAGTGGGCGATGTTCCACGGACTGACGGCGGCGGCATTGGGCAAGATACTACTGGACCTGGCCGCCGGAGTCCGCCTGTCGTCCTACCGCAAGCAGGTGCGTGGCCCGAAACGTCCGCAGCCCAAGCGGGAAAGCGGGGCCAAGATCAAGCACGTCTCCACTGCAAAGCTACTAGAGAAGAAGAAAAAGGGTACATAACTACACATTAAAATCCCTGGTTCCAGAAGATCACCTTCCGGGGCGACACCGACTTCAGCCAGACCAGGCACCTGGACCGCTGGGACCGGGAGTCGATCCGGTTCATCTTCGGGATCGACGCCAGGGCCAACCTCAAGGGGCTGGCCGAGCGGCTCCCCGGCCTGGCGTACAGCGAATTGGAGCGACCGGCCCGATACACGATCAAGACGGTGCCCCGCCAAGCCCCCGAGCGGCACAAGGAGCAGGTCGTCCGCCAGAGGCAGTTCGACACGCTCAAGCTGGTCGGCGAGGAGGTGGCCGAGTTCGAGTACCGCCCGGTCGCCTGCGAGAGGGCATACCGGGTGGTCGTGCTGAGGAAGAAGCTGGTGGTCGAGAAGGGGCAGTTGTGGCTCTTCGAGCCGGACCGCTACTTCTTCTACATCACCAACGACCGGACCACGCCGGCCTCGGAGGTCGTCTTGCTGGCCAACGCCCGCTGCGACCAGGAGAACCTGATCGCCCAGTTGAAGGGCGGCGTGAAGGCGTTGGCGATGCCGGTGGGCGACCTGGCGAGCAACGGGGCCTACATGGTGATGGCGAGCCTGGCCTGGAGCCTGAAGGCGTGGGCGGCGTTGCTGCTGCCCGATCAGGGTCGCTGGGCGGCGAAGTACCGTGAGGAGAAGCGTTCGCTGCCGCGGATGGAGTTCAGCACGTTCTGCGTGGCGATGATCCAGGTACCGTGCCAGATCGTGAGGACGGGTCGCCGGATCGTGTATCGATTGCTGTCATGGAATCCCTGGCAGGGTGCGTTCCCGCGGCTGGTGGAGAGGCTCCAAGGTCGGCGGTTGTGTTGAGAATCGGGTGGGGTGAAGCCGGGATCTGGATGTCCCGGTCCGTGTTGGCTCCGAACGACGAGAGGCGGTGTGTTGATGGGAGAGCCAGGACGGTGCGGTAGGAACCGGGGCGATGCCCCGGCCTGGGGAAGGTCCGTAACCATCCTCAGCCAGGAAGGGGCCAGGGTGAGGGCTCACATTACGCTTGTTTGAGGATTAGCCCAGGCGAAATCCCTCATCCGCTCGATGACTGAATCGGAGGTTCCTTGGTTGGTAAAGTCAGCAAGAAATCAATGCCGGCTTATGATTTTCCACCCCATTCTGAATTGAAGTAACTCATTTCAGATCAAGCGGAGAGGGCGGGATTCGAACCCGCGGTACCTGTGACAGTACACGGCATTTCCAGTGCTGTACTTGAGATTCCGCTTATCTGACGAATTTCTACAAACTACTCCTCATCAAAATCTTCCGTCACATCCCCCACCCCCATCCGGCTCGATTCCCGTATCACGCCGCCCGCATTTGTATCAAGAATCGTATCAGTCCCATTGAGGCGGTGCCTCCTTTTGCGTACTATGCCTGTGCGGCATTTTGATACGCCTGTCTGATACGATCCGAGCCCGTCATGCCGAAGAACTACCAGATGACTTGGGTTCCGGAATCCCGTCGCTGGACCAAGTTTCATCGTGGCAAACGGTACTTCGTTTCCTGCCGCCAACTCGATGTTCCCGAGACGAAGGAAGCCTCTTGGCGGGCAGCTAACGAATGGTGGGAACGCAAGAAGGGAATCGCCGCGTCGCCTACTGAGGATGACCGGGTGGAACGGGCCACCCGCATCAGCCACCTGGTTCGCGACTTTTCCAAGCTCGATAATGACGCGAGACGGGAAGCGGTGGAAGCCCTGCTCGGGGCCGGTTCATACGACACCCTAAAGTCGCAGGCCGGTACCATGCTCGCGGGCATGGACACGCCGTCGCCCGAACGCACGGTCAAAGCTCAGATCGAAGGGTGGAAAACCCTCCTCCGTGGCGTGTGCCAGTCCGGCCAAATGTCCGAAGGTCGGTTTGACGCCTACTGCCGCAACATCCGGGTTTTTGTCGATTGGATCGGGCCTGAGACCGCCATCGACGCGATTGACGAAACCAAGCTGGAAGGTTTTTTCAACCACCTGTCAGCCAAGGTCGGAGCCGAGGATTATTCCCCGACCTATGCCCACACGCTGCTGATGACCGCCAAGCAGTTCGTCAGCCGCCTGGCCGAGATGAAGCTGATCGCCATGCCGGGGAATATCCGGTCGCGCCGGTTCCGGTTCAACCATTCCGCCCCGGCGAAGATCGAGACCTTCACGGTCGAGGAGGTGCGAGGGCTGCTCAAAGCCGCAGGCGATATGTCCGAACGCACCCAACTGTTTATCCTGCTGATGCTCAATGTCGGCATGTACCAGAACGACATTGCCGAGCTTCGCCAAGATGAAATCAACTGGAAGGCAGGAACGCTCACCCGCGCGCGCAGTAAGACGCGGGAACGAAACGGCCCGGTAGTCACCTACAAACTATGGCCGGAAACCTTTGCCCTGATGAAGAAGCACCGAGCCGATGGCGAGCTGGCCCTGACCACCGAGGAAGGAAACCCGCTGGTCAAATACTGGCTCGAAGACGGGAAGATGAGGCGTTATGACGCCATTCAGTCGGCATGGTCGAGGGTGGCGGCAAAAATGGGCGGCAAAATCCGGCTCGGTATGAAGCACCTACGCAAGACCTCGGCGACTCTCTTGGGGGAGCACCCGCAATTCAAGTTTTACGCGAATCATTTCCTCGCAGATTCACCGAAGAGCATCGCTGATAAGCACTACGTCAGGGCGAATGACGCCGAGTTCTTTGAGGCGCTGGATTGGCTGAGGGGCCAGGTGTTGGGGTGAGGCGGCGTCCGGACGGCCACTCGAACGTGGGACGAGTCCACGAGCGGTATCTCGCGTTCATGGCCGCCAGCCAACCTGCCGGTCGCAAAGAAGGGCGTGTTGAGGACTCAAAAGGACCCGTCATGATCTTCGACAAACCGCCGGCCACGTGGAAGGAGTTACAGGACCGCGTCCACCAGTCGTTCATCGAAATGGGCTGCGAGGCGGAATCGCCTAAGACGGTCCAGCTCGTCCGAGGCAAGAAGGAACTGGACGTCTGGGCCCGCGAGGTCATCCACGCCATCGAGACGGTCTACTTCGTCGAGTGCAAGTTCTGGGGTCAGAACGTTCCCCAAAACGAGGCGCACGCCTTCCGTACCGTGGTCGCCGACGGAGGCGCGCACAAGGGCATCATCATCGCCAATAAGGGCTTCCAGAGTGGGGCCTACGAGGCGGTTGATAGATCCAACGTGGACATCCTCACATGGGAGGAGTTCAGCGAGCGGTTCTTTGACCGCTGGAAGAACGCGGTCACCACGGAGCTTCGCGGCCTCGCACGTGACGTGATGGAATTCTCCAGCAGCCCCTACTTTCGCTTCAAGGACAGGTTCAAGCGTGGGTGGACGCCGCCGCTGATGGACGCCTGGGCCGAGCTACGTCACATCGCCGCGATGACGGACACGGTGGCGATGCGCGACATTATGCGCGAGTTAGACGCCGGCCCCGTAAGGGTCGTTCGCCCGGAATTCGAGCCGGAGACTCAGGCGGACGTCACGGCGGATAACATGTTCGTCACGTTCAAGACGCACCGGGAGTGCTACGAGTACATCAAGCCGCGGCTGATCGCGCTGAGACAGAAGATTGACGAGTGGTATGCCCTATACGAGCGGGAAGGTGGAGACGCGAAGTTCCTCACGACGCAGACCATCGATGACGATTAGCGGTTCGTCACCCGGCTCCTATTTCATTGTGCTTCGTGGAATCTCCAACCCAATCACTCGCGGCAAAAATTCAGGGCTATCTGGGCGAGCGAGGGCATGTACGCCTCGCTTTGAAGGCGACCAGTTCGGCCCCTTTCGGCAGGTACAGCGGGTGCTTGGGGTGGCCATCCCGAGTTATTCCGAGGGTCAAAGGCTCGACGTCGTAACCTTCCAGCCAGCCGAGCACGGTCAGATCCTGCCCCCTGTGTTCGCCGTGGACGCCCCATGCACAGACTACCGGACCGTCACGGTGAGTCTGCAGCGTCCGCTCGAACCAACCCCTATTCTCCGGCCCCACCGGATCATCAGCCCGCTTCATGTCAGCCGGATCGGTCGCGCGCACGGCGAACAGGTTGAGAACGGCCAGCCGCCCGCAGCCCCATGACCGCGCAAAGCCGATGCACCGGCGAATGGTCGGATCGTCGTTGGTGGCGTCTGCGGTGCTCGGATTCAACATGATGAACGTGGTTGTGCGAGGGCCGGGGCCGACCTGGCGGGTCAGCAGGTAGCGGAAGCGTCCGCAGGCGGAGATGACGGCGCTCTGTTCGAGGGGTAGCATCATAATCGTCACGCCGCGTTGCTCTCTGGCCACATGAAGGCGACCCCGTTACGTTGGATGATCTTGTCAATGCTCCAATAGTCGGAGCAAGCTACGTGATCGCCGCCCCATAGTTCATAGCGCCAGAAAGTTCCCTCTCCCGAATCTTCGGGACAGGCATAAACTAAATCACCGCTTTGCGGCTTCAGCAGGTGCAGGCTATCGGGATGGATGTGCCATGGCCCATTCGCTTCGCTTACTAGATAATCCTGGATTAGATGAAGTTCATTGCCAAGCTTTTGCGTTGCAAGGTAGTGGGCAGTGTGGCTAGGAAGCTGGGCCGTCATGGTCATCCTGTGATGCTTCGCCATCCACGCAGCGGCCAGCGGGTCGGTATAGAAGTATTTGGTCATCACTTCACCCCCATCCTTTCGAGCGCTGCGAGGATCAGCTTCCCGTCCTGTCTCATGCTGGCGTTCTCGACCATTATCTTGATTGCGCCCGCGCTCTGTACGCTAGCAATCCTTTCCGCAGCATCCCTCACCGTCCCCAGTTCTCGCAGCATGACTGAGATTACTGCCTTAGCAACGTCTTCTGGCGCCAACCCTGAATCTGGCCCGATTAGTGACAACTCGAAAATGTTCTTTACCGCTTCAGAACACTTCTCGACGGTCTCGCTCGCCGGTTGGGGTTCTACGGGAACAGGTCTAGCTCTATCCATAAGCTTCCAGATGCAATCAGCCACATCCCACTTGGTTATGTGGTGCCCTTTGCCTCGCGCAGCATTTTCCCGGATGTACGGCAGGCATGAGTAGCCGCCTGCGTCAAGGTGCTCTTCCATTGCGGCAAAATCCCGTATCCCCATATCGAGGCCAAGAATGAAACCGCGTGCTTCGTCGCACATTGCTTCGGTAGGCAGTTCGAGAGCCGGTTGGGGTTCTTTGGTCATGGCTTCTAATCGCCCCTGATTATTGGCCTTAAATTCTTCCCATGCCTTACCTAGTGGCGGCGTGTCGGTTGTTGGTTTCATTTGTTTCCTCCGTTGCGGATGATTTCAAAACACACTATAAATAATGCCGCAACACTGGACCCGATTAACATTGCTATGGCGTATTGGGTCATACTTTCCCTCCGTTGCGGATGATTTCTAAGACTTCATCTAGACGAACTAATGGAGAGCCAACCCCTATACCTGATGGCTTCCATTTTGCCTCCAACAACCCCACCAACTCCGCCTTATAGGATTCGCGGGAGGATTGCCATGCTTCCCAAGAATAGCCCTGATAATTTACAGCGTATCCTTTTGTTTTACACCATTCATTAAAAGCCTTCCTGCATTCATCGCTCTGGGTGGTCACCGACTGCTTATTTTTGGCGGCTTCTATAGCCTCATCAAAACCGCAATTGCAAATTGGTTTTGGCTTATACATGCTGTCAAAGCAGGTCGGGCAAGTCTCACTATGACGGCCATAATGCAGCAAATCTTCAAGTCGCTTATTCGGCATCACACCCCCTCCTTCAGCACCGCGTCAATGGCGGACAGGGATGCCTTAGCTTCATCAAACTCAATAGTTTTCCTGTCTGCTACACGAATAACCCCAGAAAGCGCATCCCTCGCCTGTTTCAGTGCTGCGAGGGCGGGGGATGCCGTGGCCGTTTCTGTCGCTTCATCCCCCGCTTCTGCTATCGAGGCTTCTCGCACTGCATCCTCACGGGTAGCAAAGTCAGGCGACTTAACACCTGTACCATTCAGCAGAGAAGTCTCCATATTCTTAGCGAGCATCTTAGCCTCGCCCGTCATAACTCGCGTAATCAGTACGGGGTTCTGATCCGGCTGTTCAGTCTTGGCTTCTCTGGCTTTCTGATCGACACAATATTTGCAAACTATCCTGCCTTTGCGCCCATTAAATATTAACCCGCATTCACAGCATTTATTCGCATAATTGCCATTTTCGTGAGTGGTGTCGTTCAGCCAATCCCCATCGTATGCCTCACGTTTTGGATCAGGACGGGCTTGTGTGGGTGGTTTGGGGAGGGGTAATTGAGTATGCCTTACGCCATTTGTTATACGTATTTCTCCATTGCAATGCGCAGGAAAGGTTACATCCATTCCTAGGAACTGCAATCCAGCTTCTAATTTCCACAGAAAATCTTGGAGGTCATCACATCCCTGCTTTTCTGGTGGATGTTCGCTACATGCCGCTATTTCCCAAAGCGCGTCATAAATGGTCGGATATGCCATCGTATCCCAGCAATCAGGATAATGCAGGCATTTGGCCATTTCTGCTATTCTAGGATCACATCCCTGCGCCTCGGGGGCGCTGGATTCCCGCTTCAGGCGTGTATCCCAGCTTTGTTCCCAAATATACCGAGCCTCTGCCCTTGCGCTACTAGACCTAAGTGCCGGTCTGTTTTTAGCCCATTGGTCGAAAGCTTCTGAGCACTCAACAGATGGGGAAGTATCGGCACACTGAACCGGCTGTTCAGTCTTGGGAGTGAATTTAGCGCCTATTTCTACAAGATTTTTGATTATAGGGGCAGCTTCGGCTTCGGACATATCTTCTATATTTTTAGGATATTCATCTTTGGCGGTTTCATAGGCTACAAACGCTTTCCTGAATGCCGCTTCCCACTCTTCTGTAGTGACTGGGAAGTATGTCCATTCTGCACGAACCTCATGCACTGCGACTTCAAGTGCTTTTTCATCAATTTCCATATTTAACTCCTGCTGCGCTTAACACAATCTTTGCAATTCTGCTCGCCTCTTCTCTGCATATCTGGAGCACACCTCCCGGCTTACACACCAGCATCGGTTGGATTTGAGCCACGGCATTTGCACACTTCTCCAGATCAACCGACACCGGCTGTTCAGTCTTGGCGGATTCATATTCCCTAATAGATACGTTTACATAATCCCGCAAACGTAATTCCGTAGTTTCTAGGACTTTCGCTAATGCTCTTTCATCAATCGCCATACTGAATTCCCTTGCTGGTCAAATATTCCTTCAGACTATTTTTTGAAATCTGTCTCCCGTAGTGTTTTTCTTGATAACCGACAATGCAACTTAATAGATCATCTAGCGACACAGGGGCAACCGACACCGGCTCGGTTGTACGGAGGTATGGACGGATTGCTTCGATGATATATCCGGCCTCACCTTCGACATAGAATTCATCAGGATGATGTTTATCCTCATCTTTCGCGTATTTCTCCATCGCCTGCATAATTAGCGTTTGCAGTTTTCCGTCATCAACACAAGCCGAGGGGGTGGTGCGGGTGGATTCGTAGACCTCAGTTATTGGCAGCCAATCTTTAATTACTTTGTCGCGACAGTATTGCTTATTATCCTCTCTATCCAAATCCCAACTTGGCAGATGAGGATAATCCCTCTGATGTCTAGCGTGATATTCTTTGGCAAGTGCTTCTAGCGCCTTCTCATCTATCGTCATTGTCGCTACTCCGGTTGGTTTCTGTTTGCGCAGTGAATAACTCCAACAATATCGAATCCGCAATTAGGGTTATACTCTGACCATGTTCCGTCGTTGGCCCATGACGTAAGATATGTCATGAAAACCATTGGTTTTAGCTTGCCGCCCCTATCGTCAACAATGATTTTGCTGCCATCACGCAATATGACTTTGTCTCCCACCCGGATCTTACTAACGTCAACCGGCATCACGACCCCCCTGTGCTTGGTTATTACCTGTTCGGCATCGCGATAGCCCTCAACGTACCCCTGATTGCGCTCGTAGCTGAATTCGCCTTTGGGTCGTCCTCTCTCCAATTCCGCCTCAATTCCATCCAGCAGGTCGGCGCGCGCAGCATCCCAAACATAATTAGCATTTAATCTGGGACTGGACGCTACGAGAGCAGGTCTATTATGCGCCCACTTCTCAAAAGCAGCGTGGCTATCTGCATCGGGTTTGGCGGGGGTAATCGGCTGGACAGTTTCAGCCGACACAGGCGCTATAGTTGCGCTGCAGTCTCCCATAACTCTAATATCGCCCGTGATGAGTGTGCCGGGTTTTGTATTGGTCATGCTACTTCCTTCACTGGAAATTCGCTCCATTCCCGGCCATCGAGCAGGCGACCGGCGGCCTTTTTTCCTACTCGCCGAGCAAAGCAGACCCGATCCCCGTGGAATCCATGGCCACCCGCCAGATTTACGTAACGTTCGCCGTTTCCTTCCGGATTCGGGCAGGATCGCCAGTCTGGATCATCAGCGTCACGGTCATAGACAACCTGCCATTCGCCCCACTGCTTGAAATGAAATGCTACTCCAGCCGTGACGCACTGGTCCCGGAGTGACCTCGCCCAGTCGGGGTGCATGGGCCGTGCGCCGGAGCCGGACTCTCCGCCGACGATCACCCAATCGATTCCGTTGCCTTGTTGCTCATCCGTAGCGACCTCGATAACTCCACCGCCACGATCCATTCTTCCAATTCCAGTGAGCGCATTATAAAAACAATCGCGCTGAGGGATGCCAAACATTTCTGGTAGATAGGCCAGGTGAAGATTGGTCAAATCGATAGCACCGAGCAATGGCTCCATGCTGAGGAAGCGGATATTTGCCGGGGTGGCAAGCAGCTTGGGAATGTCCCGATCGGCTTCAAGCTGATTTACGACGCTGATGCCAAGCCAGACGTTCTTCATGCCGTCACGGTTTCGCGGGAGCATATCGGCAGCGTTGCCGATGCGTTTCGTCAGAAGCAGCCAGTCGAGTTGTGGCGTCGCTGTGATTAAATTCCAGAGTCTTTCGCGCCACTCTTGCGGCACCTCGTTATCGAACACGTCAGCCAGTGACGCACAGAACACACGCTCTCTAATTCCGTTTGCCTCGGCGCGTTTATTCCATTGCAGTGGCTTTTTCCAGTTTTCTGGCGAGGTCAGCGCTCGCGGCTCACCCGGCCCCCATTTCACCTTACCAAAGCGATGCATGAACGTTTCAGCATAACAATTGTCACAACCGGGCGAGACCTTGCTGCAACCCGTCCAGGGATTGAAAGTGTGGTCCGTCCACTGTATGCCTGAATTCTCTCCCACTTCACCTCTCTTTCCGTCCGGTATACTGACGTTTACTCCGTTGATATTATTGGTGCAGGAAGGTGGAATCGAACCGAGAGCTGCCGCTCACCTCCTTCGGATTAAGAATCCGATGCTCTTACCAATGAGCTATTCCTGCGTACTAATCTAATCCGCTAACTCGCCGCGATTAAGTGCTCGAAATCTACTCCGCTCCATTTAACCAGCCGCGCTATCGAATTTGCATCCGGATTCTTTCCAGTGCGTATCCGGCAGATCGTAGAGGCGGACACACCCGATTCGTTGGCAACGCCAGCCCAGTCGAGGCAGACGGCCTTCCGCTTGATGTCTAAGGCCATGACCAGAGCATCGACGTTGAATTTTACATTGTGCATTTCTGTGTTACCTCGTATTAATTGCGTTAACGACAGTTATTACAATCTTGCAATCGAGTCAACCACTTTCTCGGCGCATGAAAAAACCCCGGCAGAACCGGGGTTTAGCTCGCTTGCTTCACGGGTGGCTTCTCGGGTTCCTCTCGAAACACCGCTAGCCTGCCCCGCAGCGATTCTTCGATCAGCAGGCACAACAGGATACGGGCGACCTCCGCCGGGCTCAAATCGAGGTAAGCGGTCAGGTCGTCCGTCCTTTCCGCCTCCTCGATGGTCATATCTCGCGCCCTTCCTTACCCTGCATCCGGGTCAGCGCCCGCTCGGTGGCTTCTTTGAGGAACTGCTCGTAATCCTGCCCCGTGTCGCGTAAACCTGCCGCTTGGTAGTCGATTTTCTGCTCTTCCAGGATCTTCCTGAACCGCTCCTTGCCATCATCATGGCCTTTGGTCACGTCGATTCCGTCCATCCATGAATCACGGCTTTCTCCATCCAGCACCCGCTGGATGACGCTATCCTTCTGGCCTTCGGAGAAGCCCCGCCAATCGACCACGAGGGCCAGCGCATCACGCCGTTGCGTATCGACCAGATCCTCCCAGAATAGGTATTCACCTTCTCTACTGGCCGTAGCCGGGACGATACGCTGACCTTCGAGGCGAACGACCTCAAGTCCGCCAACGAAGATCTCGATCTCGTCGGTTACCCGGTCCAACTGCTGTTTGGTCGGCATGGTCACACCTCTGGCGGAGTAGGTGGCTTGTCTAATTCCTCACGACACACGCGGTAGAACTCGTTGAGTGCCAGCGCTCGTTCTTCTTCCCGCAAAACGGCTTGAATGACCCACACGCACCGTCTGGCGATCTTGATGCAGAGAGCGTGAACAGCCGGATCGGCGCTTTGCGATTCGATAAACATCACTCCCCCTGAAATTGGCGGGTGGAGGTCCCCGCCTTCCTGTTAACCCGGTCGATCACCACGCCGCTTTCACGGCTTTCCGAGCAGCTCCATAGCCCCGTTGGTCTCCCGCACAAAGCAATACTCGTCGAATGCCTTCCATGCGATGACCAGGGCCACGATGATGGCGATCCCTGTCAGCAGCCTTTGAATCTTTTCTCTCATCTCGCACCTCCACTATATGAATGAGGGCAGAACGGAGTAGAAGGACAGAGGCGGCGTCCCTGTCGCCTCGGTTGCCTGCTGAGCCTCGCTCATCCTTGAGCGGTCAATGCCAGTTCTTCGGGTTGGTGCCGTCCTTATAGGCCGCCCAGAACATGAGTACGACCGATAGAATCAAAAGCCAGCTCATAGCATTCCCCTCTCGAGAAGAACTTGCCCACGAACATCGCAACGCTGACTGGATGGCGCGAGACGAATCCCGCGCCCGAACGGTTACTTCTTGCGGAACTTGTTGAGCACTTTCATCCCGACGCCAGCGACCTTGCCGGCATCGCTCAATGTGCCCTTCACGTTCCCCTTCATGTGCTCGTTCAGCTCCATGAACTCCTTCGTCCTGAATGTCATCATGTAGACCATCCACATGATGAATCCGTAGAAGGCCAACGCGCCCATCGTCATTGCATAGCCCTTTCTTGTTACTGCGGTTTCGTGCGCCCGTTAGGCTGTCGTGCTTACATCTCCATCCCTCTGGACTCCATCTGCGGCGCTTCAACGGCCTGTACTGCTTGTTCCTGCCCTTCGATGGATGGGGCCTGCTGGCCCTGACCGTAGGGAACGTAAGCATTGCTATCGCTGAACAGCGCCGAGGCAAGCTCAGCCGCCCCTTGCGTACCCATCCGTCCCAGCTCGGCTCCAACCTCCGCCCCGAAGTTTTCGAGGCCAGGAGCGATCGCCGATAACGCCCCCTTCATCACCTCGAAGAACCCTCCTTCTTCTGGCATGATCCACCTGCCTTTTTTTGTTGAGCTATGAGCTCAGAACCAGCACGAGCAGGTACGCCATGACC
This sequence comes from Isosphaeraceae bacterium, assembly GCA_965277595.1. Taxonomy (GTDB): domain Bacteria; phylum Planctomycetota; class Planctomycetia; order Isosphaerales; family Isosphaeraceae; genus CBDIDH01. Next base: position 4,971,449 of record CBDIDH010000002.1, on the reverse strand, counting down.
AATAGCGCGGCTGACTTGAGGACGACCCCCGCCGCCGCCCGGAATCGCGCCACGTAACCCGACGACCTGCCCACGAGCGATTCCTCGTAGTACCGCACGAGCGTCGTCCAGATCGGCGGCATTCCCGGCGTGAAGGTGATCGCGGTCCGCTGATGCAACCCCAACACCTCATCTGGCTTTAGCAGCCTGCGCCCCATCTGGGACCAATTGCTGTTATCGTTGGTCGAGCGGCTGCTGCTACCATCGCCCTTGCTCGACGTTTGATGGGAGGTTCCCGAGCCGGTTCCACCGCTGCTGACCACGATGGTCGAATCGCCGAGCCGGTTGCTCACGTATTCCGCTGTCGGCAGGTCGTTGATCCCGAAGAACACCTGGCTCACATTGCTGAGCAATGTTTGCTCTTGCCCCTCAGGGAAGCACTTCTTCAACTGGGAAACCGACTGGTAATAAAGCTGAAGCCTGACCCCGTATCCCCGGTACTTATCCACCGCGTCGTCCAGTGCGTCCATGTGGCCAAGGCTGGCGGCTTCATCAAGGACGAAATTCACATTCTTCATGGCTGAAGTCCTCCCCGTACAACGGCTCGCAGCAGAGAACCGATCCACATCCGAAGCAGTGGTGATTGAGCCCGCATGTGCTCGGGCGGAAGGATCAGATACACCGTCATCTTGCCCTTCCGCAGGTCAGCCGGATCGAAGCTGCTGGTCTTGGTGCTCTCGGCGACGGCCACCGTGTCGAGGAATCGAAGGAAGCGCCCCGTCGTGGTCATCGTCGAGTTGAGTTCCTTGTCCTTGAAGTGGGTAAGCTGGTTGCCCATGCGGGCCAGCATCCCGTCCCAGGCGTCAGAGGAGCACATCAGCTTGATGGCCATTTCGAGTTTCTCGGGACTCGATAGCAGCGTCCGCACCGTTTGCAGCGACCGGTCATTCGGCTCGCCATAGTGCACGACGAGGGCGGTCAAGGCCGAAATCCACGCCTCGGCTGAGTCAACCCAGTGAGGGTCTTTCTCCTGGCCGGTACGAATCACCAGAGCCTCGGCCAGGTCGCGACATTCATCGAGAGCCGTCGGCGAATCCTTGTCGATGAAGTCCAGTGGGTTGAACGTCTGAGGAGTCTGCGTAACCACTTTGAAAGGGTCGATCACCACGATCTGGTGACCAAACGCTTTACGCCGATGTTCGGCTGTCAGTTGGAAATTCTCGCCCTTGAAATCCACGACGACTGCCGGCTCGCTCGATGTAAGGAGGAACGGGACCACGCAGGACACGCCCTTGCCGACGCCGGTCGGCGCGAATACGGCTGTATGCACGGCGTTCGGCAACCTCACCAGCTCCGAAGACCGCTGAGGTCGATTGAAGAACCGGATCGAGTCGAAGAATTGCTCGCAGGCCTCTTTCGACGACACCCTGAAGCTGAATAGCTCGTCCAGAGCCTTTCGCAGTGGCGGCTTGGTACTACTCACGACCCTTCCGAGGATTGGCCCCCGCCTGGCGCCAACCATTCCGGCGTATCGCAAATCGCTCAGGGTCGCCCATCGTGCGGTTCCGTGGGCGGTGTACACCCCCGGACGCCGCCGGGTCGTGATCACGAAGATAACGATGGGAATGCCGAGGTAGAGCACTGCGCCCGTCGCCATTGCCACAATCACGACGCAGAAACAACAGGCGACGATGGTCAGGATCAACAGAAGCCGAGCTAACGAGTACATGGAACTGTCCTTCTTGAGTGGTGGGCGTGGACACGTCAGGGCGACCTGCCCACGCCCACATTCCGGCTTGTGGTCTGCGCTTCCTACTCCTTCGACCGGGATGCGTTCGGAGCCGAGCCGCCAAGGACGGTTGGGCATGCGACCAAGACCGTAGCCGCAACCGCGAGGGATACCCCCACTGGCGCCGCCAAGACGATTCCCGCAGCGATGGGAGCCGCCGTAACCATTGCCTTACAGAACACCTCTTCCGCCAATTCCCGCCTGAAACTCTTTTCAGCCATGTTCACTCCTCCTCGTTGCGACCGACTCACGCCGGTCTGCCATTCGTTCTGAGAGTTCGACACCTTCCGTCATTGCATTTCAGCGACGCGCCGGTAGTTCGACTTTCCGTTCCTCTTGGTCCACAGCCTCGCGGCTGGACTGTCGATAATTTGTGGCCACCTCATGGCCGTACCCTGCTATTCCTCTTCGTGTAACGACGTGATCGCAAGCAACAGTCGGACTGCTAGGCTGAAGATTCACGATCAGTCGCTGCGGAAGAAATCCGCCTCATCTATTTTTGAACCACCCCACAACATTGAGGAGGACGGCTCCGATCATCAGGATCGACCCGCCCGCCAGAACCACAACCAAACCCATAACAGCCCCGTACAGCGCCATCACTGCTCCAAAACCGAATCCCCACCACCCGCCAAAGTCCGCAGTAAGCATTTCCAGCCATTGGTTTTGGCTTTCGTTCTTTCTGCTCATGTCACTACTCCTTGTAAGGCCGACTCCTGTTGGTCAGCCAATGCCACTTTGACAATCAGACACCTTCCGCTTCCGTCGCGCTGCACCCTTACGAGGCAGCGACGATATCTCGCCATACATTCATCGCGGTCTTGGCATTAAGCCCCTTGGCGACCGCCGCCTTCATCTGCTTGACAGCCTCGCCCGCTGCATCGATGGCCTCTTCCAGCGTGATTTCGTCGCCGGACACCGTGACGACATGGCCGCCCACCAGCGGCACCTTGATCTTGGCCGCCCTGACGGCAGAGGCACTCCCAGCTCGCTTCTTCCGTCCGGCCTGTTCCAAGGCGTCACGACTTCCGCCGCTCAGCTTGAGTGCGAGGAGTCCCGTCTGGTCTTGCTGCGGGAGCTTCGACAAAGCGTATGCGTCCGAAATCCCGATCTTGCCGTCCCTGAGAGCTTCCTGAGCAGCGGGGATGCACTTCGAAGGCGATAGCAACCGCGTCACCATCGACGGGTCGAGGTGGAGCCGGTCCGCCAAGTCCTTTTGTTGCCAGTTCGGATTCATGCACATCAGCTCCGCACACGCTGACCACTTCTCATAGCCGGTCAGGTCAGCACGGTGGATGTTCTCTGTGAGCTGGACCGCACGGATTTCCGCTTCGGTCAACGGTTCATCGGTAACGATGACCATCAGATCCTTCAGGCCGGCCAGCGTTGCCGCCCTGAATCGGCGTTCCCCGGCGATGATCGTGCCGTCCGGCTTCGCAAGCACGGGCTGGAGCTGCTTCTTCCGCAGGGATTCTCCCAGCAAGCGGAGTTCTGATTCGTCAAAGCCGCGACGCGGTTGCTTCGGGTCTGGCTTGAACCACGAAATTGGCTTAGAATGCAAGGATGCCATGAGAGTCTCCTGACGAGCCTGGTAGGGCTTTTTGCCTCTCGTTTCTGCCGATAACCAAATATCCGTTAGCAAGCACTGGAAGTCGACGAGCGCAAAACGCACGCGGAGCGCACGATGAGGCCGCCTCGCACTGGAACGGTAAAACCCGATGGTTCACGGATAAAAACCCTACTCGCCGAGAAGGGGATCTATCGGGATGAACTGGTAAAGCAGACGCGCCTTAGCTCACGCGTCATTGACAAGGTGCTCGCTGGCGATACGGTTGCTATATCCACGTTAGAAGCAGTGGCACTGTCTCTGAATGTCGCATATGCCCATTTGGTGCAGCAACAGACCGCACTCGCCCCCTCCGCCCCCGGCGTTTCATTAACGTGCGAACGCACCGCTGATGGCCTGACGATAAAGTTCCAAGGCGAAATAAAGATTCAAGCTGAATCCCCAGAGACATCCCCGCAGGTAATGGCCTTCATACAATTCCTGAAAATGTCGCTGCCTGAGAACACCGACATCCGCCTCGTGAGCATTGGCACTGCAATGGTCGTGTTCAGTGTAGCGGATACTCCGGTCAATGCGGATGCCGTTAGCCAGTTGAGAAATGCTCCTAAGCGTGGGCCATCGCTATCGAGATGGGTGTCCAAATCAATCCCGTTCAGGAACAATCCGCTGGATGACCCTGCTTACTGGTGGCTCACGGAGGAAGACCGGCAGACCTACGACAAGCTGTTGGAAGCAAGGCATGACGTCCCGGAGTCCTATAGCACCAGAAGCAGGAACCCGCTTCATGGCAGCGAGGCCTCATTTATAGACGTCCGAACTTGGCTGCACGAACTGTGTATGGACCCCAGTCAACGGCCAGGGTCGTGGCTATCAGTGCCTACACTGGACGCCGAGGAAATCATGCAAAAGTACGATTGGGCCTTCGAGGCGGACGGCGGCGAGTAGGATCAGGATGATTCCATGGGGCCGGAGGTTGCGGGGCTCGAGCAGCCCGGTCTGCTCACGTCGCGAAAGCCGCCCCTGCCTGATTCCGGACTGCGATAACCGTGGTATGGCTCGTGCCTAGCATCTTCCCGACCGCTCGACTCGACAGGCTTGAGTCTGCAGCCAAGATTTGGTCTCGAAGTCTATCTCTTGCTTGTTTGCCCTTTCGAGGCGGATGGCAATGTCCGGTGGCTCCTGTAGCCCAAGCCCATTGCCGACCAAACGCGATATTACTGACCGTTTGACGCGGAACATTGAACATCGCCCCGATTTCATCTAGAGACAACTGATCGCGCATTAAATAAATCGCTCGCACCTTCTCCACTGTGAGAAGGCAGGTATGCGACCGCACGCCCTTTTCCATTTGTAGACGATCTCGACCATGGATGATGTTGTCGCTAGGTGTCAGGTATTCTAAGTTGCTTGATCTCGGATTCTGACGGTTCGAGTCCTTGTGATTAACTTCCATGCCGTCAGGGTATGGGCCAATGAACGTCATTGCCACCAAGCTGTGAACTGAATACTTATACTGTTCAGCGTCCTTCCACAGATTAAGCGCCCAATATCCCTTTCCATTGATGTACGGTCTCAGCACCGTACCAGCTCTTGTGCCCTGTGATGTTTTTAGGCGACGTACTGTCCCAATGTTCGATATTTCGTACAGTTCTTCCCAGCCAAGAATTGGCTTCCAATATTCAAGCAATAGTGTCATGATGATCTCCTTCTCTACACAAGAAGGACGCTAGCACGACCGTCGCAATGGCGCAAGTGCTAGCTTTTCACGATGTCTCCTTCACTTCATCTGATCCCCCAACCAACGCCTTAATACTTGCACCTTGAACCTGCCGCCGTGCCGGTAAAGCAGAGAATCGGCTCCCCCTAAAGGTCGCCCCCCAATTCTCAGCTTGACCGTGCGCTACGCTCACGTCTGAGGCAGGCTCTTAATGGTGCCGTAAGGCCCGATGGTCGGGTCAGAAACAAGATAAAGGAGAAAACTATGACAACAGCACCTGTACACAAACTTCGCGATGGCTGCCTACAAGTTTGCATCTGGAGAAACATCAGCACCGATGGTAAGAGCTTCTACTCATTGACGCCCCAGCGTTCATACAAGAGCGGTGACGACACTTGGCGAGAAACCGATAATCTCAATGCCGACGACGCACTCCCGATGGCTGAACTGCTCCGCGAAGCATACGCATGGATCAAGATGCAGAAGCAGGCCGACGCGAAGGCCGCCAAGGATCGCGACAACGTGACAGCGAAATGAGGTCAGACGGGGCGGTCAGCGATGGCCGCCTCATTGACTATCAAATAGCGTTTGACAGCTGCAATTCTGTCATGCATTGTCTGCATACCATCAACAAGGAGGATATATGACTAATACAACGCACGATACCGATGAGGCGACAAAACGGCAGCACACGCCAGGGCCGTGGCAACAGCATTCAGAGAATCAGCCGCTAACTATTATTGGGAATGTCGATGGCCCCGATGACACCCGTTACCATTATACGACGGTTTGTGAAGTCACCGATCATGAGCAAGAAGCACAAGCCAACTCCCGGCTAATCGCCGCCGCTCCTGAGCTTCTCGAAGCTTTGCGATGGACCGAATCATGGATCGTAAAACACGGGCTGGATAAGGCTGAATTAATTAACGGGCAATATGCTGAGGTGCCCATCCTTGGCACTATTCGCAAAGCCATCGCCAAGGCAAGGAGGGCGGCATGAACAAGTACAACGTCCACATCTACCGCGAGATGAAGCTTTACTTCCCCGGAATCGAGGCTGATAGCCCGGAAGAGGCGGCGACGCGAGCATCCGAGATGAATACCTCCGATGCCGAAGAGATTGACGATGCAGATGGCGTGAACTTGTCCGCGCTAGTCGACATCCCCGGCGATGAAGAGTATGAAAATAGCCAGTTCGTCGACTTCGAGGTTCAGCGGCGTCTGAACGCCTTCGATTTTATGCATGAATCTCTTTTGCTGGCCGCCGCCTACATCCAATACGTCAAGCAGCGGATTCCTGAAATGCACGCCGAAGCGGATGGGACGTCCAGCATCGAGCAGGCTATAGACGCAGCGATCGCTGAGGCAGAAGGGACGGCCGCATGACCCCCAGACCTTACGATGAGGTGCTTGAGATCCTTCGAGCGACCCATGACGGTGACGCCCTTGCCCCGCGTGATCTGAAACTTACCGAGTTGGCCGTGAATGGCTTCCTGACCGAGAAAGGCGAGGAAGCCTTCATGCGGCTGCTCGAAAACGTACGAGCCGGGTATAAGCCATCGCCGCTTGAGGGCCAGGCGGTACGGCTAAATGAGTTTGAGCGGGGCCAGCCATGACCCCTGCCGAACTCCGACCCATAGTTGAGGCGTCTGGAGGCGTGGAGAAATTTGCCCGTATTCTCGATGTTTCAAACCGCACAGTCAGCTATTGGCTTGCGGGGACCCACAAGATTAAACCGCCTATTGCCACACTGATAAAGCAAATGGCCAAACCGAAGAAGAGAAAGAAAGTCAAGACCCAGTGAGCCTACCAAAAGTAAAGGCAGGGAGATGAATCCCTGCCTCAACCAACGAACGGAGTAACATACTTATGACAAAGAAAATCAAACTAAACAAGTCCCATCGTGAAGTCATTCAGGATTTCGGCGTGAAGCACATCGCATCTACCATAGATCGCACGAAGGAGCAGAAGCAACTCGCCATCCTGCTCGAAGGAACCAATGCCGCCATCCGGGCAAAATACCCGGAAACAGACATGGTCGTCCTGCGGAAATATAAGCTGGAACGTATCGACCGATGCCTCAAGTTCCAGTTTCCGAGCGAGCGTGTTGACGGATTTCGTTTCAGCGATGACGCCAAAGTCGTTGACATGCCCTACTGCCGAGGATGCGGCTACAACTCTGAGGTGTTCTCGGTCTCAGCAGCCACTGAGAAAGCTTACGACGAGCATGCGAAGTTAAAGCTTGAGAACGACAAGAAGCATCAGGAAAAGCTCAATCAGTTCAACGCCTTCCTCACGGCATGCCAGTTCGTGGATGAGGTTCTGGACGTGATAAGCCTGCCTGAAGACCTGCGGAAGCGATTAGGCCAATCATCGACCGCTCTGGTAGCAGTGACACCGGAGACGTTGAAGTCGCTCAAAGCGACCTTCAAGAAGGCAGCATAACGAAACGGGGGCGGTGCGAACCGCCCCCAGACCAACATAGAACAAAGGAGAAATACGATGTCGAATACACCTGAACTCACAAATCAACCTGTTATTGCCCAGCTCATAGCTGTCAGCAAGCTCGAAAAGTCGCCCTTGAACGCTCGAAAGACGGTTTCCAAGGCTGCTTGCGAGGAGATGAAAGCCTCTATACTTTCCCACGGCCTGATGCAGAACCTGGTCGTCACCGCCGGGAAGAAGGGCAAGTTTCTCGTTATCGCTGGCGGACGACGCCTCGAAGCACTCAAAGCCCTTATCGTGGAAGGCAATCTGCCGGACGATCATGCCGTCCCCTGCCAGATCGTCAGCGTCGAACACGCCGCCGAAATGAGCCTTGCCGAGAACGTGGTACGTCTTGCGATGCACCCCGCCGACCAGTTTGAGGCATTTGCCGATCTGATCGAGCAGGGGAATACTGCCGAGCAAGTGGCGCAGCGATTCGGAGTCACGAAGAAGCTCGTTGAGGGCCGGATGAAACTGGCCAGGCTGGCTCCCGAACTGATTCAGGCATACCGCGACGAGAAGCTGACGCTTGAAGCGTTGATGGCCTTCACCGTCACCGATGACCGCAAGAGGCAGCTCGAGGTCTTCGAATCCCTCAACGATTGGAGGAGCGACGCAGACGACATCCGTGATGCACTCACGGAGGAAATGGTTGAAGTCAAGAGCAAGTTCGCGGTTTTCGTCACCCTCGAAACCTATCAGGCCGCTGGCGGCACGACCAAAACCGACCTGTTCGGGGACGACGTCTACCTTGAAAACCCCGAACTGCTGGAAGCCCTCGTTACCGAGAAGCTGAAGCTGGTCGAGCAAGAACTCAAAGCCGAGGGCTGGGGCTGGGTGCAGGTGGAGCGTGAGCGTGACTGGAAGGCCACGCAGGGTTGCGGCCGGATCGAGGCCGAGCCAGTGGATGCGCCGGAGGAGCTGACAGCGGAACTAGAAAAACTTGAGGCCGAACAGATTGCCGTCGGCGAACAGCTCGACGCCACAGAGGACGACGAAGAAATCGACCGTCTGAACGACCGTCATGGCGAACTGGAAGACCTGCTCGACAAGATCGGAGATAAGATCGCCGCCTACGCGAAATTCGACACCGACCAAATGGCAACCGCAGGCTGCTACGCCTATATCGGCCATGACGGCGAACTGGAAGTTGAGAAGGGGCTGCTAAGACGCGAAGACGCAAAGGCCACCGCGAAAGCCCGCGATGACGATTCAGAAGACGACAACCTCCCGGCCGAAAAACCGAAGGGAATCTCCGAATCGCTGAAACGCGACCTCGAAGCCTACCGTCTTCAGGTGGCTCAGGTCGAGATCGCCATGCACCCGGAGGTCACATTCGATCTGCTCGTCTTCCATGTCGCATGCGAGATATTCGACCACGGTTCTCCCTATGACGGTCCGAATGTCCATTTCAGTGAGAGCATCCCACAGCCGTCGGTGGAGGGTGATACGCTGGCGGCAAAGCGACTGGAGGCCGTCAAAGAAGGGCTGCCTGTGAAATGGCTTGAACCGGAGGAAGATGCCGCACGGTTTGCTGCGTTCTGCGATCTTACCGCCGAGGAGAAAATGCGATTGCTTGCTTACTGCACGGCATTGACCCTCAAACCCGGTTTGGCCAACGAATTGCCACACACCGCGTACGACATCGCGCTGTCGAAGACGGAGGCGAACGTAGCGGAGTATTGGCGACCCAACGCCGCCAGCTTCCTGAGTCGCATCGGCAGAGCCCAGTTGCTTGAGCTTGGCCAAGAGACTTTCGGTGGCGATTTTACCTCCCGCTGGAACAAGGCGAAGAAGGGTGAACTGGTCGCCATGCTCGATAAGGCTTTTGCCAACCCATCGAAAGATAACCGGTCCGAGGTGGTGGCGCGGCTGAAAAACTGGCTGCCCGTGGGCATGGCGTTCCGTGCAGCACCGGAGCCGAAACCAGTCAAGGCGAAGAAATCGAAGAAGGCTGCTTAACGGAACCGGGGCGGCTTTGGTCGCCCCACATTTCAAGCGTCCAGAAAACAATTTATAGGCTGAAAGGAAATTACCATGAAGAACAAGCTCATTGACCTAAACGACCATCTCTTTGCCCAACTCGAGCGGCTAGGAGATGAGAATCTCAGCCAGGAAAAGCTTGAACTGGAAATTCAGCGAACAAGCTCAATCGTGGAAGTGAGCGAGCAAATTATCAACAATGCCAATCTCGCGTTGAGTGCTGCGGAACTGGTGGCGAAGCACGGTTGCGGTAATTGGGAGAACATGCTTCCCCTCGTTGAGGGCAAACCAAATCCTCCTGGTCACAGGCAACTTAATTACACCGATGAGGGTAAGTAAATGGCTACGGGACAGAAGATTGAATACTCGAATAAAGAACTGGTGTGGATAAAGAAAAACTGCACCAGGCCACGCCCAGAATCTCATCTTGAGTTCTGTGATAAATTCGACCGGCGCGAAGTGACTCTCATCCATTTTAATTCTCTGTGTAAGCGCAATGGATGGCTCACCGGCCGCACCGGCCGCTACGAGAAAGGATCCGTTCCATCCAACAAAGGAAAGCCATGCCCACCAGGTAAAGGGGGCAGGCACCCCAACGCCCGAAAGACGCAATTCAAGCAAGGAGAGCGTCAAGGTGTAGCCGTAAAGCTCTATAAGCCGATCGGCACCGAACGCATGACCAAGGAGGGATACTTGGAACGTAAGATACACGATGGCATGCCGCTACAATCTCGCTGGCGTACAGTGCATCTAATCCGCTGGGAAGAAAGGAACGGCAAGCTGCCGAAAGGGATGTGCCTGAAATGTCTTGACGACAATCGGCTGAACACCTCCCCTGACAACTGGAAGGCGATACCGAGGGGCGCGCTCCCCTTCCTCAATGGCCATCGCGGTTTTAACTACAAAGAGATGCCCGAGGAATTGAAGCCGTCGGTTTTGGAACTGGCGAGACTAAAACACGCAAAGTCGAGGGCCGCGAAAAAGGATACGCAGGCGGACTCGGAGGAAGGTGGTTCGTCATGACCGCTTCTCTCGCAAACACGACCACGCAGCCCCACTTCACTGCTTTAACACCCAACATTTCACGGAGGATTATGAAAACTCACCCCATTCTATTCAGCTCGCCGATGATTAATGCCCTGCTCGAGGGCAGGAAGACTCAGACAAGGCGGATATTGAAGGGAAGCCGTGAATTCAAGGGGCCGTATAGCGTGGAGTATATGGAACAGTACAAAAATCACGAAGGATGGTCGACAATATGTCCGTACGGTTCGCCCGGCGACCTGATTTGGGCGAGGGAGACAACGGAAGCCGATTATGCCACCAGCGATGCTGTGACGCTTGCGAAATACGCCGCTGATGCTTCGCCGGTTCTATATCCCGGTCCTGAACAGGATGAGCACAGCGAACAAGCTTACGGTGGCAGTATCGCCCACTGGTGGTATTCCAAGGACGCGTGCCCCTCGATTCACATGCCACGCTGGGCGTCCCGCCTGACGCTGGAACTGACCGGCGTGCGGGTCGAGAGGTTGCAGGACATCAGCGAGTCGGACGCTTTGGCTGAGGGATGCGATCCCTACATGCCTGGTGAGGGAATAATCAAGCCGCCAAGATACCCAGACGAGCACCAGTATCGCCCGGACTATAAGACGGGCTATGAAGTACTGTGGAACTCCATCAACGGCCCCGGCTCTTGGGAGCGGAATGAATGGGTATGGGTCATCGGCTTCAGATGCATCCAGTCGAACGTAGACACTGTGATAAAGGAAAGAGCGGCATGAACGAGAGGATTAATTTAGTCGGTAAGCGCTTTGATCGTTGGACCGTTATTGCATATGCCGGTGATAGGTATTGGGAATGTCGGTGTGATTGCGGGACAACGAAGAATGTCTACGGGGGCAGTCTCCGCCGCCGCAGATCGCTCGGATGCATCAAATGTCATCCAGCAATCGGCAATCGCGAAACGCATGGGCAAAGCGGAACCCGTCTATACAGGGTATGGGAGGCCATGCGTCACCGATGCTACAACCCTAAGTGCTCAGCCTATGATCGCTACGGTGGTCGAGGAATATCCGTCTGCCCGCAATGGAAAGAGAGCTTTGAGGTCTTCTATTATTGGGCGATTGCCAACGGCTACGCTGATCATCTAACCATTGATCGTTATCCCGACAAGGACGGCAACTACGAACCGGGGAACTGCCGCTGGGCGACGTATGCTCAGCAGACGCGAAACTATAGTCGCAATCGGTTTGTAACACATAACGGCCAACAAGTCCTGCTGTGCGATTTAGCCGCTGCCGCTGGTCTTCCCATCGGTATTGTGAATCATCGCGTCCTAAAATACGGATGGCCAATCGAAGAAGCATTAACAACTCCAATAATGAAGAAAGGACAGAGAAGATGCACACAGCTTCCAAAAACCACAAGCAGAACGTCGATGAGTTCCTGAAAGCGAGGGCGGCATGAGGTACTTCTACACCGACCCGCTGGCCGCTGCGTGGATGGCGAAGCATTTTGGGATGAACTTTTATTGGATCGATCCTGAAGCTATAGCTCCCGGCGATTTTTCGCTTGAGCTCGATGACTTGATAAGTGAAATTACGAATAAATACATCGAGCGGTTCTACGTCCACGCCCAGAGCGTGCATCTGTTAGAGCCCCGCGAAGCTGATCTTTATGCTTGCGATACTGCTTGCGGTTGGCTCGCGACAACGCCCGGCGAGAGTTGGATAAAGCAGATAGGACATTTCCGTATTATCCAACGCAACGGTATCGCCTTCATGTGGCCTGAGAGTGAGGGGACGTGAACGACAAACCTCGCTGTCCAGTCTGCGGTGACCCGCGCCCATTTATCTTCTGGATCGATTCCGAGCCTCCCACCGAATGCCCCTACGGTGCCACCGAGGTCACAAACTGCTCGCACCAAATGAACGAGGCAAAGCGTGCCGCTGAATGGCGTCGTATCTGCCCCGAGGCATTTGACGTGAGCGGCAATATCAAACCTGGTGGCTTTGCATTGGTCATGGCCAAGTACGCCCAGCTTCGGAAAACGGAGTCATGACCTCTGACTCAATCCTAGACGAACCTTTTCATGCAGCAGCCTTCGCTGCTTTCGTCCAACAGGCGCGGGAGCAGCAGGGCTGGCCAGACTCAGAGAAAACCCGGCAGCGGGCCTACAAGCTCTATGAGGATCAAAAGAAAGTTGACGAGGCCATAAAACCGCGCTAGCCTTCGTGCGAATCAACAGCACGGAGGCGTATGTCATTACGGAACAAACTACCAGAAGCAACACCGGAATCTGTTAACGAAGCAATCGCCGGTTTCCTTGAAGGCCAGAAGGAGCCGGACTCACCGAAGCCTACCACCAACGGCCATACGCCGCACCAACGTGAGAAGTCATGGGCCGCCTCTGAGCTAAGGAAGCGTGCCGACCGCAGCAAGGAGCCAATCGAAAGGCAAGTAGGCTAGTGCCCCGGAAAAAGAAGCAGACGCCCGCCAGCGAACCTCAGACCGTCGCCGCCGTACTCGAGCAATCCCCGATCGCGGCGATCCTCGCCGATCACGAGACCAAGTCGCAGCTAGACCCCCAGACCGAGGCCGTTGCCGCGTTCCAACGTCAGCGGGAGCGTGAGCAGGCCGTCACGGAAACATCCCACGTCCAGCGACTCAATCGCACCCCCGTCGATCCGAACGGCAAGCTGAGCCACGCGGCAAGCATACTGGCGGAGCGCCCCGCCTTCCGTCAGGCGCCGGAGCAATATTTCCGCGTCGCCAGCCACGAGCGTGAAGGCATCCGCGTATTCAAGGACACGGTTATGAAGGGCGGCTATAAGATCGGCATTGCCGGGATTCAATTTGCCGAAAACCGCCAGCCTACCCGGGAAGAGAAAAACCTTCTGATTGACGAGGGCTTCTGCTACAAGATCGAAGAAAACCTCTGGAAGCGTGAAGGCAAACCGGACGAGCCGCTCGGCGACAATGTGATAGACGCCACGCGGGTGGCCTCCGACATGGCCCGCCAGCGTCAAGGGCTCGCACGATGAACGGAAAGCCGCTGGATTGCCTCGGGACGACCGGAGAGGTCGGTAAGCATGACTTCCAGCCTGGCGGCCACTTCATCCATGGTTCCCCTGCGATCAAGCTGGAACGCCGCACGCCAGAATCGCAGGCCAGATACTACTCCGAAAAGATCACCGAGCTTGTGCTGACCCAGAGCGAACTGCGACGGGTCGTAGCCGAGCGTGACGCCCTGGCATGCGCCCTTGAGACCATCGAAATCGGTTACCTTCCGGATGCAAGCCATGCCAGCCCGAACGCCCAGCAATTTGCCGCAGAGACGCTGGGGAAGCTGGAAAAGGGCGAGTTGAGGAAGGGTCTGTGACGGATACTACGCGTCCCAACTACGAGTTCCTTCCCTCAACAACAGTCTGACCGCTCACGACTAGATTCTGAGGCGTGATGGGAATCGTAGGGGGGGAAGGTCTTTCACTAAATCGTTGCACGACCTTCCCTGTCATAAGAACGCCGAGAATTGCAGCGACCGACTCAGGGATAGTTTGGAGAGATTGCTTTGCAACGCTGCTGACGATCCAAGCAACAAGAACACCGATCACCCATAACAGAAATCCCAATCGCGTGGCTGAAAAATTGCCTTGAGGATCTTCCAAGAATTGAGCGAGCCTGTTCATGGCGGCGTACACTTTCGCTAAAGCACCGAACCGTGAATGACCATATTGCGATCAATATGCGGATTCGGCTGCGGATCGTCGGAACACAACAGCGTCAATTGCACTTTGGTTTTTAAACCCGTGGTGAAAGACCTCAGCACGATAATGCACGTAAATGACTTCCCAGCGAGACTGCCAAAGTCGAACGGAGACGGTGATCTCAGGGCAAACAGGAAAGCCCCGCCACTAGGTACGTTGTGGTTATCGCTGTTCAGAACGAACTCAATTCCCGAAACATTATCCTGATTGTCGACAAAACCGACAAACGGCCAATTGTCGATCTTCCCGAAGAACCCGGTCGTGAGTCCCGACGCATCAGTTCTAGGTTGGCCGTTGTTATCGAAAACGGATGTTGGTAACGGCTCGATTTTATCGCCGTTGGGATCGATTGCGAAATCGCTCAGGATTGCCACGCCACGACGAGGTACTGGTATAGGAAAACTGCTCTCTGTGAAACCAGGGCGTGACCACAGTGTGGTGCCAGACATCCAGCCCAGGTTATCACGACTCAGGAGGATCAGGGTAGGAGCATGCCAGAAAGGCGCATTTCCGATCTCGATAATCGATTCGATCAGGCCATTAGCCGCGGATGCGCTCGACGTAGCCTGATCGGATGCGGCCTTCGCCGCCGCTACAAAAGCAGCAGCGGAAGCAAACGGACTACCGACATCAAACGCCGTGTTAGCAGCATCCTTGGCTGAATTTGCCGCCTGTTGTGCGTTGTCATTCTCCAACTTCGCTTCGTCAGCGAGCGACTTTCCGTTCGGCCCAGCAACGACCGTATGGCTGATCGCGATCACCCGATCCGCATGTGCCTTGCACGCCAAAGCGAAGCTTTGTGCTTTGGTCATCGCATCTTTGGCCGCAGCGACTGCAGTGGATTCGTCTCTATCGAGACGCTTGGGGAGTGCGACCACAGGATCAATCAGGAATGTCGGGAATTCGCATTTCGTCAAATCGTTAAAGCACGCCGACGCAGCCGACTTCAGCTTATTGAGGAAATTGTTAAACTCGTTCTGCTTGGCGACGAGCGCACCGGAATCAAACGGCTCGAATTCGCTTGGGTTATCCAAAATGTATTGAATTGAATCAAGAACCTTTTTGTATTTTAATTTGAACAGGCCGAGTTGATCGAGCGCCTCCTTTTGCGCCGCGACATCTATGGGATTGGGGGCAGCGGGGAGGGGCAGAATATCGTAGGTTTGAAAGGTGGCCTCGTAATCGAAAACGTTCGAACTGTTTAGCGTTCTCGCAAAGCCGATGGCCTTTTGAACCAAGGCATCGACAGTCACATGATCGATGCCAGGATCGCTGCCACCTCGTTGGAATGTCCTCAGGTTAATCGAAGACGTGGCAAGGATTTTCGACAGAGAGCCATCGATGCTTCCCGTCGCATCTCCTGTGATCGTGTCGAATACAACTCCACCGCTGATGGCCGTAGAGATTTCCTGTTGTGTAGTCTGGTCGTGAGCACGCAGCTCTATGAATCCGATGAATTCACCGCCCTCCGTTATGCCAGCCAGGAATTCGTCTCCGAATCGCTTACGAAATGTTTCCTTGTCGCTGAGCAAAAGCTGTGCTGCGGTCGGGTCGAAAGCAGGGTTCTGAAGTTGTCTCGTTCCCGCCCGGACTGTGATATAAGCAACCACGTAAACCGAGAAATCATGGAATGTCAAAGTCTCTGCAAAAGAAGCTCTGGCGGCCCCGTTTCCAAAATCAACCTGAACCGAGGCGGCGGTTGAAATATTTAGAAATCTAACAAAGTCCTCCACGGTTTCGACTACCTGAATAAACGTAGTAGTCTCAACGCCACCAGTCGCAGTATCCGGCATACTACCGGTTACGCCAATGCCGAGTACCGACCCAGAAAGCGAGTCGAAGCCGCACTTGGGCTGCATCAGATGGACGGCGTCAAACTCGCGAACCGTCTGTCCCATTGGCGTAATTCCATGTTTTAGGCGCAATCACGGATCATACATTTTTATCAATAATCACAAAAAAGATTCTGTGATAATTGATAGAAGCTCTCCGCTTTGATCTCCCACAACGTCAGAATTTCTCTAAAACTTCGTGCCATAGCAACCAAAAAATTGTTGAATATTTGCCGAATTTTTTATGGCGTGTCTCGTACTCGCCAGGCTTCATTTGGCCGTTTTATGGGCGTCTCCCTCGCGGGCCGCGTGCTCTCGGGCTCGCTAGGCGCTCGGTCGCCAGAGCGACGTGCTCCCCTTCCGCCCCCTGACGCGGAAGAAGGGCGCCTGCGGCCCCTCTTCGCCGGCTAGGTCGTCCGCCAGCTTCCGTGTCACTGCGTTCCGTGTGCAGCCGGCTTTCACTCTCCAGCCTCTGCATTCACCCCTGCTGAAGTCCTGCCTGTACGGACAGCGAAGGCGGCGAGTGCCGCACGCTGACCGATTCCTAACTTGCAGACGAGGACCAGACCCGTGACCACCGCGATTCTCAGCCGCGACGACCTCCGCACCGTGGCCCCTTCCGTGTTCGCCTCTACCCCGTGGGAAGGCATGAGCGACTCCTACAGGTTCATTCCGACGGCCGACGTGCTCGACATGATGACTGACCAGGGCTTCCGAGTCACATCAGCCCGCCAGTCCCGCAGCCGGATCGAGGGCAAGGGCAACTTCACGCGACACATGCTGCGGCTCCGCCACGAGAGCGTCATGGACGCTCGCAGCGAGGTGCCCGAGGTGGTCCTGGTCAACAGCCACGATCGTTCCTCCGCCTACCGCGTCTTCAGCGGCGTGTTCCGAATCGTCTGCGAGAACGGGATGATCGTCCAGTCCGCCGACTTCGGCAGCTTCTCCATCCGCCATTCGGGGAGCCGGGACCTGTTCCAGCAGGTGAGGGACGCCACGACGCAGATCATGGAGGGAGTGCCGACTATCATGGGCCGGATCGCCGACTGGAAGGAGATCATCCTTCCCCGGCCCCGGCAGGTCGAGTTCGCCCGCGAGGCGTGGGCGTTGAAGCCCAACGATTCCATTCCTCCAGTCTGGCTGCTCACCGCACGCCGGGAGGAGGACGCCACGTTGCCCGACGCGAGCCGGGATCTCTGGACCACGACGAACGTTCTGCAGGAGAGTCTCATGCGGGGAGGACTGACCGGACGCAACGAACGGGGCCGGCGTGTGACAACCCGCTCGGTGAAGGCTGTCGATGCCGAGGTGAAGATCAACCGGAGACTTTGGGAGCTGGCCGAGGCGTTCAGCAGGAACTGAGCGGGGACGGGGCAAGGACGCCCCCTTTCCTGCCAAGTCCGCACCTACCGCCCCGCCGACGGTTCCGTTCCTCTGGGACGTTTGAACGCCTTCGTCAATTCAGCCCTCCGTGCTTCGTCTTCCGTTTGCGAAACATAATCTTCGGCGACGGCTGACGCCTCGACGCTTGTGACGCAGCCGATGTTTTCATCGCCGAAATCTCGATCTGCGGGCCTGATCCATTCGAGGCGATGCTGGATGACGAGGTTGTAAAGCCGTTCAAGGTTCCGGCCAGTCACTGTGACCCGCCATTTATCATTGTCGCCTACGAATAGGATCTCGAATTGGGTTGACGGCTTGAACGTACTACGCACGGCCATGTGCCTGTACTGAAAGGATTCCCAGTCCTTTTGGGCATACTTGATCGTCAGGGCCGTAACATACTTATTTTTCGCGATGGCGGCACACGGGCCGACGTCTTCGTCTGGCTCCTCCTGAATCGGAGGCGGAGGGATAGGTACGAATTTCTGATCGGAAGTCTTCTGGAGCCCTTCCCGAAGACGGTCAGCAAATGAATTATTCTCTGCCACGGGACAGCTCCTTTTCTCGTTCTTTCCCGATATTTCTCATAGCATCGAATGCCCGTTCGCGCAATTCGTCAAACGTATCTCTAACACGCTCCATGAACTTCTTGCGGCGATCTCGATTCGGCTTCGGCTTCGGCTCCGCGCTCGGCTCCGCATTGCCCATCAGCTCCGTGGCGGACTTCCTCACGTCAGACCGCAGGATTGCTTCGCGCAGCGTCGTGGCCGACATGTCGGAGTAAATCTTGGCGGACTCACGGCCACGCGATACCGAGACGTAAAACTGCTCGGCATTGATCGCCCCGAGAGATTCGTTGCCCATGGCGATGAGCACCCGATCAACCGTCTTACCCTGCGAGCCGTGGGAGGTCGTGACGTAACCATGGGCGATATGGCCGAAGTCTTTGGCTATCGTCCATCCGTTCTGCAGCACGATGTCCCCGTCTTTCGTGAACCCCTTGACCTGATAGGCCGCACCGTTGTTGAGCTTGTGCTTATCGTCCATAGTCTTGCCGTTGGCAGTAATGCGGATCGTGTCGCCAGCGGCGACCTCGATCTGGCCCTGCGAGTAGACGGAGAAGTGAGCGGGGCTTTTATAACGGTCCCCATCCTTCCATTCGACGGCGCGGAGCCGGTCACCGGCCCGGAAGGTGCCGGAGTTTCGGTGGAACTGCATGACCTCGGTTCCCTCGTACCGGGCTACGTCGCCCTTTTCGGCGTCCGTCCAGCGAAGCGGAACCAGCGTCTCGACCTGCTTTCCTTCTTTGCCGACAATCTCACGCTCTTTTAGCCTCTCTCGGATCTCCGCCGTGATCTGGTCGCCCTCGATGTGCGTCGGAGCAACGACGAGCATTTCCTTCCCGGCGTTCAACCCGGCCATGTAATCATCGACTAGAGGCTTGTTGTGGTCAACGGCAGGCGTCTCCTTGACCCAGCCCATGATGTTCAGCCTGTCGAAACCGGCCAGCATTTTGCCATTGGCGAGCGAGGCCACGGCTTCCTTGTAACGGCCATGCTGGCGCCGGATATCCTTCAGCTCGGCCACGGGCAGCCCAGCGAACTCCTCGAGCACGCGGAGCGTTGCCCCGCGCTCGACGCTGGCGTGTTGCTTCTTGTCGCCCTGGAGCACCACGCGAGCACCCAGCTCCTTGGCAATCTCAAAGACTTGAGCGACCTGCCGGATGCCAAGCAGACCGGCCTCGTCGATCCAGATGACGCCGCCTTTGGCCTTTTGCTGGAACTTCTCATCGATCAGGAACCGGGCGACGGTGTCGGCCTCGGCGAATCCTTCATCGCGGAGAACCTTACGGCTGGCCTCGGCGGACGGAGCCAGCACGACCACTGGCCGGTCGATGCCCTCGATGATGGTTTTCATGGCCCGCGTCTTGCCCGTGCCTGCACCGCCGCGGATCATGATCACCCGGTCGGGAGATTCCCAGACATGGCGGGCAATCGCTTGCTGTTCGACCGAAAGTGTGGCAAGGTCAGAGGTGACATGGCCAGTTCCCTCTGCGTGTCGTGCCGAAGAGGCAGATTCACGTATGGACTGGCCCTCCTTCCCCATCGCCCTGCACGTCCCCCGTCCATCGCGGGCAAAGGCGATAGTGCGGCCTTCCTCCGCCAACACGTTCCGCGTTGTCGCTTCACCGGCCTTGACCAGTAGACCCTGCCGCTTGGCTTCAGCCTGAATATCTTCAGGCGTCACAGAGCCGATACCGTTGCGGAGGGCGGTCTCGTAAAGGCGACGCTCATCCACGACGCTCTTCCGCTCGAACATGTGGCCGATAGCAAACTCGACGGCTTTCGTCTCGTCGCAGACATAGCTCGGCTTGCCATTCAGCCCGGTAAGCTCCTGACGTTCCATGTCAGTTAGCCGACTGACCCAATAGTCGTTCAGATCTTCTGGCGCCTCCTTCGACTTGCCGAGGCGAGTGGTCGCACCGAGCGTATTACGACCGGCGGCACTCGTGATTCCCAGCTTTTCCGCGACCTTATCGATATAGGCTCGACGGCGGCTGAACTTCTTAACCAGCTCATCAGAAACGCCCGCGACCTCGAACGCCTTGTCTTTGCGGCGGATTCCGTAGCCGAGGTCACGAAGGTTAGCAGCGAGCCGGTTGTGGTAGATCGCTTCGTAGTACGGGGCGTCATGCTTGATCTGCCCCATCTCGGCAGCCTTCCATTTGTCCTCGACCGGATCGTGAGTCGCATTAAAAACCACACAATGATCATGAAGTGACATATCCGGCATCCCATCCTGGCCACTCACGCGGGTATCACGGTGAGTCACCCGGAAGGCAATCATGTTGCCGGTGATCCGGTCTTCGTTCTTCCCGCCAACCCGGACACGCCCCCGCATGTCGGCCTCGACGAACCCCATGGCATAGGCCACGGCCTCACGTTGGGCGACCTCGACACGCTCGTCGCCCTCATTCATGGAACCGCCCAGCTCACGGATGATGCCCACAGACTTCGTGCTGTTGAAATTCAGGTCGATGCCTACCCGCCGATCATCTCGGGTATAGGTCGTCAGGGGCTCGCCGGTCAGGGGGTTAAGATTGTCGCAAAGGAGGTTGAAGTCCTCCTGGCGTGCAGCGCCGACCAGGCCGAGCGACTCGGCTCCCTTGCCCAGCCACTCTCCGGTGGACTGGCCGTAGTAGTCCCCGACCTGATAGTAGGCTTTTGCGGCAGCCGAATTGGTGATCCAGTGCGACCTGAGCACGGCAGTCTCCTGAAGGGGGCTGCCGTAATAGTATGCACGGAGTTAATGGAAGTCAAAGTCTAAAAGTTCTTCACACATCTCTCCGCTTCCGTGTCCGGAGCGGCTTGCGCGCCACTTGCTCCGTTCCAGCCCTCGCAAGGCAGTAATTTTCGAATCAGTTTTGCATCGTCGCCAACAGTCCGAGAGATGTGTTTTGAGCGGTGGCTACCAATGGCGATTCGCACGACTCAGTCGTTGGCGAGTACCTTGATTGGCTTCGTGGCGTCTGCTACTTCCCCCTTAGTTGAGCGAGTTTGGAGAGGGCTTCTTGCGCCATCGTATTGCCAATGCTATTACCCAAATGCGGACCGTTCCCTAAGCGTGCGAGATCGTTCAATATCTTCTCCACCCCATCAAGCTCTCGCAGGATGACCGAGAGAGCGGCCTGTGCCCTTGATTCATCGGTAATGCGATATTCGGTTGTTTTCGCTGAAATAAAAGGCTCATCACCGCCTTTTTGCGTGACTTCTTGAAATGTCACAATACGAGAAGCCGGTGCATTCGCCATCGCTTTCACTACCTGCTCCACCAGCTCCATAGGCGGTTGCGGTTCGGGTGTGAGGTTGCTCTCCAAGTGCCGGCGTATCTCCCTGAGAACGTCGCAGAGATGTATCCCGTGTTTCTGCTCGCAATCGGCCTCCGCAAGCAGGGCATCTATGAAGGTGATTAGGGCGATGGGGTCAGTCATGGTGCCACCGCTGGCGGAGCACCGGCCCGTCGAATCCTTGCCGCCGGAATCCCGCACTTCCGGGCCGTCATGCTGAATTCCCTGTCCGGCTGAATGTCGTAGATCGTGTCGCCGCCAACTATTTGATGACGGCCCGCGATCTTTCCCCGACACTCGACATTGCCGTGTCGGTCATACACCGTCACTCGGTCCCCGTGGTTGTAGGTCATAGCTTCCTCCATCCAGCAGCCAACACAGCCTTTGCACAGTCTAAAGCCAAATCGAAGTCTGCCACTTGCTTGCCGTGCGAATACCCTACGCGTTGTGGCGGCTCGGAATAAATAGCTTTGCCCCATGCGGAAACTTTGCGGGCATTATAGATAACTTCAGCCAGCTCCCAACGGTCATTGGGAATGCCGTCTATCTTGCTAAAATCTCGCTCCTTCTGTGTCATGGTTGTACTCCGAACATGTTGGCAAGCACAGCCCTCTTCTCGCCGGTCGTCATCTTGTAACGCACCACCGTGGTCATCTTGTGATGCAGCGCGGCGTCTTGGAGTCTGTGAAGCTCCGACGCCTCGCTTGCGGTGTAGCCTGCTGGCTGCGGGTGCTTGCGGATGGACCGGTCCACCGCCCAATCGGTGAGGAACGGAAGGGATAGAAAGAGGCAGGCCAGGATGATGTAGGGTTTCATACGCACCTCCCGTCTTCCGCGTCCATGAAACCGGGCGTGGCCGGGTTGGTCGGGACCGGGCGGAACATATTGTTGAAGGCAGCGTTCCAGTCGAGCGACTTGACTCGCATCGAATCGACGATCGCTTCGTGTGCCTGCTCGACAAGCTGCTTGCTGTTGTCTGGCACATAGGACAGACCCGGCAGCACTTCGAGGGAAGCATGGGCCTCATCTGCCAGCGACTCGCCGACAGCTTCCATGATGATCTCGACTTCGAGCTTGGTGGGCATGACCCGATTCTTGATGCAGGACGCCTGAAGGGCGGACAGCATGTCGCGGTAGACCTTGTGAATCTGGTCGATGCGCTCGCCAGCTTCCTGTTGCTCTGGCGTAACGTCCATGTTCGTGCCTTTGAAATTCTCGGGGTAGTTTGACATGTGAACCTCATTGTTGACAGTGTTGAGCAGATGTGCAATTGATAGATCAGATGAAACACTCGGTCAAGCGGAAAGATGCAACACATTCAAAAAACACTGACATGCGCGGAATTGCTTGCTAGAGCGGAGACCTGCGGCATGAACGACACCGACATCTGCAACGCCGCAAAGCGACTAAAGATGAAGTTAGCCCGCTCGACTTTATGGCGAATCAGAAACGGCAAGCTAAAGGGTAAGCCCTACCTATCCACGCTCGGAAAACTAGCCAAGGTACTTGGCCATGCCCCTCAGAACACGCCAACCACCTCAGAGGAGACCCTATGACAAAAGCACCCAACCGGGCCGGCGGAGTCGCCGTCGATCAATTAAAGAGCATCATCAGCCGAGTTGAAAAGCTCGAAGAAGAGAAGGCCGGGATAGCCGCCGACATCCGCGACGTTTTCGCCGAGGCCAAGGGCAACGGCTTCGATGTGAAGGCCATCCGCACCATTATCAAGATGCGGAAGATGGACGTAAGCGAACGGGAGGAGGCTGAGACCGTGTTGGGCACCTATCTGCGAGCACTTGGTATGCAGCCTGACCTGTTCGACGAGTCGGATACCGAGGGGCCAGCATGACCGCGCGCGATGATGCGATATTCCTCTGTGGCTTCATTCTCGGTTCGTGCGATTCGCCTCCGGGGGTAATCACCGACACAATAAATAGGTTTATCGGCTGTGACGCTGAGCGAACGATTCAAGTCGCTCCAGTGACTATCCCTAGCAAGGGATTGGAAGAACTCGTTCAATCTTTGAATGCGTCGCCCGAACCTGTTCAAAAACCCGAGGGATCTGAACACATCCCCGTGGCCGAGAAGAAGCCACGCAAACCATGGTCTGAAAAAGCTCGCCAGGCCGCCGCCGAACGCTTAAACGCTAGACGCCTTGCAGGTGGTTTGGCTAAGAAGGTCGATGCCGTTGTGGGCGACTTAAAGCCGCGGGAGCAGGACGATACGCCGGGAAACTTCTAAGCCCCGCAGTCAAAGCGGGGCTGGCAGAGAATGAGATGAAAGTGCGGGCATTTATACAGAAGCATGGTGTTACGAGTTGTCCTGCGCGCGCCGCTAAGGGAACTGATTATTACAAACCAACTGCCGGTGGCTATGCCGCACCCGAATCTTTTGAGTTTAGCCCATCCAGAGAATCCCCAAGCAGTGCCTTAGCGAAGGCAAAGATCCTTACCATGATACAAGACCTTGGTGGTGCAGGGATTTCCAATGCTGGGGAGAAGGTTAAACTTAAGAATGATGCATATCGTTTTTTCTTTAGTCAGAAGGAAAGGGCGGAATTCGAAAATTGGTGCGATGACGCTGGCTTCGAGCCAGAGTATATAAGGGAGCAGGCCCGAGATATTTATGAGAATGGGCCGCGAAAATGGCGAGCAGAACCCGGCACAGGCCCGAGCTATGGAAAGCGAAAGCAGCGCCGTCTACTCATCAAACAGCAGGTCGTGCAATGAAAAAAGGCTCCTCCAAATGTTATGCCCTACGGGCAAAGATCGAGAAGCTGGTTGAGCAGGGCTTGACCCAAAAACAAATCGCAGCTCGGCTCGAACTCACCCAACCCACCATCTCCGCAGGGTTAAAGCTTCTCGGCATCTCAACGAAGCTTAAGCCGCCCCCACCAGCCCAGCAACCAGCCCCTACCATCGAGGAGCCGATGGCGCTGCCCTTCTACATCGACTCGAACGGCAACAAGGTTACTCTCTGCCCTCCCCGCTACGCCTTCGGTGCCCTGATGCAGTCCAGTATTATCCGGAGCAGCCGGTAATGGCCGTCGTGCTCCAGGTTTTCGAGCACGAGCACAACACCAAAGACGTGGCTCGCCAAGAATACGAGCTGGCCAAGCTTCACTACCAAGAGGTGATCTACTTCCTCGACTGGACGCTACCGGGAGCGCCTGAAAGGTTCCATGCCGCCTCGGACAGACGCGACGACGCGAGGCGGCGGTACTTAGACCTGCTATAGGACAGCCTACCGCACTCAGTGAAGCACTGGCTTGCCAAGCTTACCCTTGAATGCCCAACGCTGGCCCAGCCGCTTAGCGTGCTTCTCGTCGTCGCACGTGGCGAACCAGACGCCTGACTTACTCCGCCGCTTGTTCCCGGAGACAACGAAGAACCGCACCTTAGCCCCGTCCACCTCCGCCCGGCGGTTGTCCTGCTCGAATACCTGCATCATACGGCCTCCTCTGCGGGTTCCAGCACCTCACGTTTCCCGACGTGGTTCGCCGGGCCTACAACGCCCTCCCGCTCCATGCGCTCGATCAGGCTGGCAGCTCGGTTGTACCCGATGCCGAGAAACCGCTGAACGAAGCTCACGGACGCCTTGTTTTCGTTCTTCACCGCCTCGACCGCCTGGCCGTACAGTTCGTCAGGTTCGGCTTCCTTAACCTCACCAGTCTCCGCGTCGAACAAATCGTTCTGGTGAGCCAACATGCCCAGGGCGTTCAGGTACACATCGAGGGTCGTTTCCTGCTCCTCACGCTCGCTGGCGTCCATCTTCCGCATTTTGATAATGGTGCGGATGGCCTTCACATCGAAGCCGTTGCCCTTGGCCTCGGCGAAAACGTCGCGGATGTCGGCGGCTATCCCGGCCTTCTCTTCTTCGAGCTTTTCAACTCGGCCTATAATCGACTTGAGTTGATCGACGGCAACCCCGCCAGCTTTTGTTTTGCTATTGTGCCCTACCTTGTTCATGCTGCTTTTCCTTCCGTTGGTTGTTTATAGTACGGACGGCAGACCTCCACCACCCGCTTGCACATCTCCACATCAAACATGGCTATGTGGCAGTCCTCAGACGGGATGCCAAGTCGTTCGGCAAGCCACTTATATCCAGTCCCTCTCGCCCATCCCTTCGTTGCCCCCTCCTGACGGTATAGCTCGAGCTTTCGCTTCCAGAGGGGGTCAAATGCCGCATGTGCACGTCCCTTCCATCCACGAAGTTCCTTGTTGGCCATCCGGCCAAGAGGCTTGTCCGTTCCCTTATGGACGCCTACGTAAGAATCACAAGCGGGGTAGTTTGGGCAAAGATAAAGTTGCCCGAAGTCTCGACCACCATAGACTCGCGTGGAGCTTGTCAGAATCGCGTGTGAGCCGCAGTAGGGACAGATGACCTCAGGCATCGGGTTCCCCCTCGTTGGGGAGCGGGATGGCCAACCCGAGCGTTTCAGCCGCCCATGCCCGAATCTTGGTAAGGTACTCCTCAAACTCCATCGTCCCGAGCTTGGCGGTCGAGCCAGGCCCGGTAAGGACTTCTCCGTCGGGGGTAACGAACACCTGCTTGAGCTTGCCGACCTGGTCCTTGCAGAAGGCGTGGACATCCTCGGCATCGACGTTGTTACCGTGCTCGCGAAAAACCTCGACGATCCGTCCGTATACCACGGCCCAGAGATAGGCATTCTGGCTCAGGCTCCGCTTTCTCTTCTGCTCTTTGAGCGAAAGCACGAGCCGTTTATCCCCCGACATCGATACCGCGTCGATAAGACGGTGCAGGACCGAAGCAGGGAGTTTGCCTTGGACGGATTTGAATGGGATATCGAGTAAGTCGGCCATGGCTTAGAACGGGATTTCTGAGTCGTCATATGGTGTCTGACTGGTTGGGGCCTTTGCTTGATGTGCTGGCATATCCTCTCGCCCATCGACATCGCTTTCGACCTTGTTCAGCATGATTAGCTTCGCGTCAAACCCCTGAAGCACAACCTCAGTGGAATACTTTTCGGCCCCATCTTTGTCGGTCCACTTTCGCGTTTGTAGCTGGCCTTCGATGTAGACTTTTGACCCTTTTTTTAGGTAGGATTTTGCAATTTTGACCAAACCTTCACTGAAGATTACAACGCGAACCCACTCCGTCCGCTCTTTCTTCTCACCGGATGTATCCTTCCACTTTTCCGTAACGCCCAAGGATAGATTCCCAATCTCTTTCCCCGCTTGAGTCGATCTTATTTCAGGATCGCGGCCTAGATTCCCAATAAAGCAACATTTATTTAGCATTGTGGTACTCCTCTCTCGTTATTTCGTTTGCTATTTCCGGCTTCGTTTTTATCCAGTAACTCACAGTTCCAGAGCCAAGGCCAAGCATTTTCTCAGCTTCCTTTTTGCTACCATAAACCTTGCCCTTAACCCTCACCGGCAGCGATTGGCTACTGGCAATCCCTCGCCTTCCGGGTTTTTTAAATCTCGAATGATTTTCGCCCTTTGGCATCAACCCTCTTTCTGCGGCTTCTTTCATATTCTTTGCGTGGGAATGTGCCGAAAGATGATCAGGATTAATACAGGGCTTATTATCGCAGCTATGCAATATTTCGCACCCAGCAGGTATCGGACCCTTATGTAACTCATAGGATACGATATGCGCTCCCCTCATTCTTCCAAATGCCTTGATCTGGCCATATCCCTTAGCTGTTAATGAACCCGTCCATTCCCAGCAACCGGTAGTTTCATTTACTCGATAGCTACTAAGTAATCTCTTGAACGGTGGAATAGGCGCAGGCATAAAGACTCCTTCGTTGTGGACGCGTTAGCAGTGAATAGCATGCCATCTTTCATAGGTCAATCATTTCCAGCTTTCAGACGTGGCCACAGTTAGATTAACGATCTTTCGGCCATCCTGAGTGCTGCGCACGTCAGGATCTTTTCCGAGATTCCCTACAATTATTACTTTATTGACGCTTCCTGCCATAATCTATCCTTTCAATGCCGACTATACATAGTGATAGGGCGGCGCTAGCAAACCGCCCCATCCTCGCACATCTTGTTTGAGTTTGTGCTTCCCCCATCTATGGTCAAGGAACCGGTATTAACCATAGATAATCATGCGCTTTAACGACTCTCGTCACCCCGGTTGACTCTCGTTACCCTCACGGGTATTCCTATCCCACATCCTTTGTGATAATTGTTTTGTTAATTTTGTCCCGTGTTTCCTCTAGGCTCTTTTTTAGCTCCAAAGCATCCGTCGGCATGTACGCCCAGAATTGCTTTAAGGCAATTGTGTTTTGTTCCCTCCAGAAGTCGAAGGCTTCAACCGTATCAAACCCGCGTATATACTCTAGAACCCTGTCAGCAAACTCACCCGATGGGACTAACTGCAATCCTATGGACTGCTCGAAGATTGCCGGAATTGATTCCTTGCCGGATACCCGTTTAAGCCTTTCGTCACGTTCGTGGGCATCGGCGGCTTCCGTGGCTGTCATATCAAGGTAAGCCTTGTCAACCTCCTCTTGCACGTAGAGGCCGCTCATTTCATCAGGCCATCCCTTCCGTAGCGACTGCGCTTCAGCGCACTTCGCTATCATGGTTCTTGCCATGCGACGCCAGTTGGATTTTTTCTTGTCTAAGACAAGCTTGCCGTTTCCAACAAACTTTCCGTCCTTCCATTCTCCATCTTCCACAATCGGGGCGTATTCATCCCAATATGCAGTCCCAACACATGGATGCCATTGCTTGTCCGGACCGAACCTATAAGCCCGCACCGTGCATTTGATGATCCCGAGCGGGTTAGTGTCTTCATTCTTTGCGTCGTCGCTATACTCAAACGTAGGCTCCTGATCGTCCGGCCTGTAGTCGGAGCACCTTGCCGCCTTGGACCTGTAGCCATCAATGCTGGTGACGGGCGTTAAGTTGCGTTCCTCAATCTCATGCCACTTGCCGTTATCGTCCTTGCTTTTTTTGTTTTTCTTGAACACAAAAGCATAAATCTGTTTACGGAAAGGGTCTAGCCCTTGATGCTTACAGATTTCCATGAACAGGTCAAATTCCTGAGGGTTGCAGTCTTTGGCCACCGTCTGCCGTATCAGCGCAAGCTGAGGTGCACTGTAATTTCTCTGTACCAAATCGTTCATTACTTTCTCCTTATCGTTAAGCTTATGGAGCCGTTTCCCAGCGTGGTGCCTTCTATTATTTCACCATCACCCACGACCGCCTCTTTCAAGCTTTTCTTATCCAAAACTGGAGGTTGAGGTGTAAAAAACCTCGACGGTATAAGGGCCTCGTCTGTAATAACCAAATCGCCTTTGCGTGTGCTGACGCTCAGGGTAAGCGTTGGTGCCTTGATGCAGGTCTCATTTCGTATCTCCATTGCCTGCAGCACAATGCTCCTGAGGCTTTCTGACGTTCTGAGCAATCGTCCCTTGCGTTCCGTAAGCTCTTTGATCCTGGCCGATACCGCTTCAGCTTGTAATTCATGCTCAACGGCAGACTCGGCTATTTCTAGACACAATGATTGAAACTCATTGGAATCTGATAGCCCTTCGCTAAGACCTGCCAAGTCTTCAGGCTCCATCTCGTATCGAATTTCCTTTAACTTCCGCAGACTATCGTGGACGCTCATATAATCTCCAATTGACATTGCTAACAAACTATGGCAACAGTAAATTAAGTGCAACCGCCAGTCAAGCGATATTATGCAACCACCACTACAAATATTACAACCGAGTCAAATCATAAAGACAGCCTTGAAAAAAGCGGGTGGGCTTAGACGCTTATGCCGAGAGACAGGCATCGCAAGAAGTACAATAACACGCAACCGCAATCATGAGACTTTTACGCTGCGAGGCGCAACCATAAGCAAGCTTGTTAATTACATAGCCGATCAGCATGCCGAATGAATCCCGCAGACTCTATCACGCGTTTCTCTTGAAGGGCATGAAGAAGGAAGACGCCTTTTTCGCGGTCCTCGACCACTTCAACGAGCAGCATTGGCAGGATAGAGACAGATACCACGAGCGGATCAAGGTCTTGGAGACCGACAACGCCAGGCTAAAGGATGACCTCGCCAAGCTGGGAACGGCCAGCCACCAGGAGTGAGGACCGAGCTTCTGATTCCCTACCCGCCATCCGTGAACCAATTATTCGCTAACAAAAAGGGCGGCGGCAGGGTCAAGACCGCAGCATACAAGGCTTGGATCACTGAAGCGGGATGGACGATTCTAACGCAGCCCGACCGAAACCACCGGCACACCGGAAAGGTCGCTTTCACCCTGCTGATCCGAAAGCCGGACGACAACCGTCGCAGGGATAAGAACAACCTAATCAAGGCGGTCGAAGACCTCTTAGTGCGACAGAGCATCCTGGCAGACGACAGCCTCATAGAGGCGACTGAGGTCCGGTGGGTCTACGAGGGAATCGAGGGCGCAAAGGTAGTTCTTACGGATATCGAAGGTTAAAATAAAGGCGGCATATAATTGCTTCCATAAAATATAAGGCCGTGATAAGAAGATAGTCACCCGCTCCGTTGGGTGATTATGAGCGGGGATAGGCTAGGGGTTGCTCCCGATGCGCGAAAAGCGGTTTCCTTGTGCCGCCTGCCCCGACTCCCATAACAAGGCTAGCCGACAAGGAGGCTTATGTATCTTTACGTATTCAAACAATACACCTACGGCGTTCGCCACAACTGCAAAGTGGGCGTTTCTAAACATCCTGAGAAACGTAGATTTTGCTACGGTTGCGATGGATTCGACTTCTACAATAAATGGCTAATGCCTGACCGTGCCTCAGCTTTCAACTTTGAAGCTCTCGTTTGCCGATCCTTTCCGCGGCTGTGTGGGCGAGAACTGCTCGCCGCAACCGCAGAGGACGTTTCCGCTTTCATTGAAGAACACCTTCCTAGCTACAGGGGGCAACAATGATTACATACCGCGTGAAAGATTGGAGCGAGTTCCAACATTATAAGGATCGCAGCCCCCCCTGGATTAGGCTACACAAAAGACTACTCGACAACTTCCGGTTTCACTCACTGCCTGATGCTAGCAGAGCGCTAGCACCGATGCTTTGGCTGCTAGCAAGTGAGAATAGCGACCTTGATAGCGGTATAATAAAGGGTTCCGACGAGGAGATCGCTTTTAGATTACGCCGAACTGTTGAGGAGTTCAGAAAAGCTATAAAGCCTCTGATTGATAAAGGATTTATAGATGCGGATCATATTGCTAGCAATTCGCTAGCGGAGCTTAAGCATCCTGCTACCCCAGAGACAGAGAAAGAGAAAGAGACAGAAATAGAGACAGAGAAAGAGAAAGACAAGAAGTCGCTCGCCACCCCTTTGCCGGATTGGATGCCTCTTGATATGTGGGATGCCTACCTTGATATGCGGAAGAATAAACGAGCCGTTCCGACAGAAAAAGCCACGAAGCTGATTATTGACAAGCTTGAGAAGTGGAGAGGCAAAGGTCACGACCCCTCCGAGATTCTCGAAAAATCAATCACGAGCAATTGGACCGATATTTTTGAACCAAGGGGAGACCAGAATGGAAAGCACACCGGATTCGCAAAGCAAGACTATTACGCAGGGACCGAAGGATTTGATGTCACTTGAAACCAGGACTATTGAGTTCCCTTGCCCAATTCATGGTCTGGTAACGGTCAAACAGGTAAGATTGACTGGCAGCCAATGGGCAGACGGGCGCTGTGACGATTGCCTGGCCGAGCAAGAGGCTAAACGTTTATCCGATCAATATGCTGAGAGGCAGGCTCAGGAGAATAGGGCACGGAAGCGGAAAATTGAGAGGGACATCGAACAATCCAAAATCCCTACGAGGTTCGCCGATGCTGGCTTCGATGCATACATCCCGGACGGCGAGAAATCGGAACGAATCCTCACGACCTGCCAAGACTATGCCGCAAATTTCCCGAGCCATCGGTCAATCGGAAGAGGGATGATCCTCTGCGGCAATGCCGGAACGGGGAAGACGCACCTTTCTTGCGCCGTCGCTAGCCATATCATCCGAGAGCACGCAGCAAGTGCGGTTTACATCACAGCAGGAAGGGCTTTTCGAACAGTAAAGGACACCTTCCGTCGTGATAGCCTTGTGACTGAGGAGGAGGCGATATCCAGGTTTTCGTCGCCAGACTTGCTAATCCTGGACGAGATTGGCATCCAATACGGATCGAGCACCGAACTAAACATCCTATTCGATATTGTAAACGAGCGATACGAAGCCTTGAAATCGACGATATTGATAAGCAACCTGGCACTCCCAAAACTTACTGAGTATGCGGGCGAACGGGTGATCGACCGGATGAAGGAAAATGGCGGGAAAGTCATGGTATTCGATTGGAAGAGCCATCGCGGGTCCGCATGAATCTCACAGGCCAATCCGTTTACGTCAGAGGCCAGAAGGGGAAAGGTCGCAGCAGATCTCCGACGAAGGCTGAGCGGGATCACTGGGAGAGAGTAAGAAGTTTGGGATGCATGGCCCACGGCTGCAAGGCCAAGCACCCGGAAATCCACCACTGCGGAACAGGTGCCGGAGGCCGGAAAGACCACATGAACGTCATTGGCCTGTGCCATGTGCACCACCGTGGCGATCAGGGAATCCACACGATAAGCCGTCGGCACTGGGAGCCGATATACGGGACAGAGTCCGAGCACCTAGAGCGAATCGTTCACCTTCTCCGAATTAGCGGCTCATAAAACTCCTTCTGGACACCCCCAACCTCTTGTGGCATCCTGCTCAAGTAACCACAACGGGGAGTGGAATGACCGAAACCGACCTAATCGACTTGGCCACCGCGAGCAAGCCTGAACTTCGGGCCGTCCTCAAAACTACCATCGAAAAGAACAAAACCCTCAGCGATTCGGTCGCGAGGCTCCTCCGGCAATCAAACACCGCCTCGATCATCAATCACCCGAGCCGTCCCGACGACTTCGTACCGGGCGGATGGACCGAGCAGCATGGAATCAACGTCCCGCGCGCAGACGGGATTTTTGAGTCCCCGACGGCATGGGTCCGAATTGCCCACGGAGTGATCACCGGGGCCGGGCTCAAGAACCAGTCGATCCTCTCGATGATGATCTCTCTCAGGCTCATCGACGATGGGGAGGAGAGATCCGCCCGGCTGTACACCGACTGGAAGACGGCTTTCCTGTCCACCGTCGATTCTGTGAAATGGAGTGCCGAGGAGGGACGAGGCGACCCCGAGGCCTGGAGCAAGGAGGACCGCTACAGCAAGCTCCTTCACCGGGTCGATCAGGATTGCCTTTTTGCGATGGACGCTATCGTGGCCGAGAAGCCGAAGGCAAAGCCCCTCGCGGCCTTCAGGAGCCACCAGCCGAAATTCGTCAAGGCACTCGGCATCGTGGTAAAGGCAATCCGGGACATTAATCGAGAGGCGGACGAGGCTCTGAAGATTAAATCGCAATCATAATGGTTGCGCGAATCGTAAAATTGCTATAAGATTAGGCCCGTAATCCGACTCCGCACGTCCAGAATCTGGATTTTCCCTGTTTTTCACCGCCCGCTTCGAGCGGGTTTTTTATTAGCCTGATGGCAAATGACCTAACCCCGAAGCAACAAAGATTCGTCGAAGAGTACCTCATCGACCTGAACGCAACTCAGGCTGCGATCAGGGCTGGATACAGCGAAAATACGGCGGGTTCAATAGGCCACGAGAACCTTAAGAAACCTGAAATACAGGAAGCGTTGACCGAAGCCCGTGCCAAACTCGCAGAAAGAACTTCGATAACGCCCGATCGCGTGCTGAAGGAATACGCCAAACTTGCCTTCCTAGACATACGCAAGGCTTTCGATGAGGACGGTAATTTGAAGCCGATTCACAGCATCGATGATGATACCGCTGCGGCAATCGCCGGACTTGAAGTCGAAGTTAAACGCAGCGCAGGCGAACCCGACGAGGAACTCGAAGGACAGCCGCATGGCGGAGCTTTGAAGAGGCAGCACGGCATGACAGCGCGCCTCCACAAGATCAAACTCAGCGACAAGAAAGGCGCTCTCGACAGCATCGCTCGCCACCTCGGAATGTTTAACGATAAGCTGAACCTGAACGTCAGCAACCACGAGGAGGCCCTCGAACAGCTAGCTGATGACGCTAAGGGTTAAGCGGATCGTATCCATCCAGCGACTCACGCGCGGCCCACACTTCCACGGCGATCTTGCCACGGTAAACTCTTAGATGGGCAAGACTGCCCCATGTGCTAAGGTCGAGAACGGTCACATGCAGGGGCTTGTCGGAGATGGTACAGCCATTCGAGCCGAGCCAGCTTAAAGCATCCATGTCGCTACGCAAGATAGCCTCAGCCAATTGTGAGTATAAATCTTCCGTTAAGCAGGCTGGCGATCCTGGCTTAAGCGTCACGGCATAAGCCGGGCATGAAATAAATACCGCCATAATGACGGCGAAGATAACAATACGCATAATTACAACCTTTCGCCCGTTAAACACGGTTAACCCTATAGGCTTACCGGCTTTGAATGTCCAGCACGGATGACCCCGAGAGAAAAACAGATACGCATCAGGCTCCGTGATGACTTCGCCCATTACGCGGCCAAGTGCCTGAAGATCAGGACAAAGAGCGGTTCGGTTTATCCCTTTTGCCTGAATTTCGCCCAGAACTACCTGCATAGCAAGCTTGAGGAACAAAAAGCGCTTACTGGCAAGATCCGCGCTCTCGTTCTCAAAGGCAGGCAGCAAGGATGCTCGACCTATACTGAAGGCCGGTTCTTTCACAAGGTAACGCACCGTAAAGGCACCAAGGCTTTCATTCTGACGCATCTCGATGAAGCCACGAACAACCTATTTGGGATGGCGAAGCGGTTCTACGAGCATTGCCCTACCTTGGTAAGGCCGTCGCTTCAGGCCTCGAACGCCAAGGAATTGATCTTCGACAAGCTCGATAGCGGCTACAAAGTCGGTACTGCCGGAAGCAAGGGCACGGGGCGTGGCGACACGATCCAGCTCTTCCACGGCTCAGAGGTGGCCTACTGGCCCAATGCACAGACTCACGTCGCTGGCGCCCTTCAAGCCGTCCCTGACGAGCCCGGTACCGAGATTATCCTTGAAAGCACCTCGAACGGGCGTCAGGGCCTATTCTACGACATGTGCGCTGCAGCCATGCGGGGAGAGGGAGAATACATCCTCGTCTTCATCCCGTGGTTCTGGCAGCCGGAATACCGCAAGGCCGTCACCGAGGCATTCAAGCCAACCGCTGATGAGTTGGCCTACCAGTCTGCTTACAAGCTTGAACTCGAACAGCTCGCCTGGAGACGGGCAAAGATCGTCGAGCTGAACGGAATCCACAATTTTCGGCGGGAATACCCTGCCACACCCGAGGAAGCCTTTAGCGCCGAGGTAATCGGAGCGCTCTGGAAACGCGATCAGATAGATAATCTACGCAAACTGGGCGAAATGCCCGTGTTGGTGCGCATCGTCGTGGCGGTAGACCCTTCAGGTGGCGACAAGGAAAAGAACGACGAGGTGGGCCTGGTCGTGGTCGGTATCGATGCCCAGAAGCACGGCTACGTGCTGGCGGATCATTCCGGGCGGTATAGCCCTGAGACGTGGGGCAGCAAGGCGGTGGCTCTCTACCGCCAGTTCAAGGCCGACAGGATCGTGGCCGAGGCCAATTTCGGCGGCGCGATGGTGGAGAGCACCATTCGGGTCGTTGATCGCAACGCGCCAGTCAAGCTCGTGCACGCCTCCCGTGGCAAGCACGCCCGCGCCGAACCTGTCGCAGCACTCTACGAGCAGGGACGGATGCACCATTGCGGCACGTTCATCGGACTCGAAGACGAGATGGTGACGTGGGTGCCGCTGGTATCGACGGATAGCCCAAACCGCGTAGATGCGCTGGTATGGGCGACAACGGAGTTATTGATCGACGGACCGGGCACCGCGACGGTGGCACCCCTCAGAATGTAGCACAGCCAACAATTAATCGAAAGGAATCTACTTATGACCGCAACGGACATCGCTCTCAACTTGTTTCAGGTCAATGCCTGTAACTAACCTATAAGCCAGCATGCCCAATCCGGCCCCCAACACCAACAAGGACGTCGCCAAGCAATCGGATGCAGTGACAGGGATGGCCCAGGCGTGGTCGCTGGTCGCTGACCTGATGGGCGGCACTCACGCGATGCGGGTCGCCGGTAAGAAGCATCTCCCGCAATGGCCCGCTGAAGAACAACAGGCTTACGCGACACGTCTTGCTACCGCGACACTGTTCCCGGCCTATTCGCGCACCGTATCGGTGCTCACAGGTAAACCTTTCAGCAAGCCAATCAATATCGGGGAAGACGTCCCTGCGCGGATCAAAGAATGGCTCGACAACATTGACCTCGAAGGCCGGAACCTTCACGCCTTCGCTGCCGATCTTTGCAATAACGCTCTCGCCTATGGCCTTTGCGGCATCCTCGTGGATTGCCCCCCAGCAGAGAATGTGAGAACCGTTGCAGACGAGAAAAACGCGGGTTTAAGACCCTATTTCATCCATGTCCGGCATGATGCCATCCTTGGATGGCGCTCACAGAAGATCGGCGGCAGTATCAGGCTGACCCAGCTACGGATCATGGAAACTGCAGAGGAGGACGTTGGCGACTTCGGCTCTAAACAGGTTCCGCAGGTTCGCGTGCTTGAGCCCGGCAAATGGACGACCTATCGCAAAGTAACGAGCGCGGGCGGCGTTGAATCGTGGGTTGAATTCCAGTCGGGCGTCACCAGCATCGATGTTATTCCCTTCGTGCCGGTTTACGGCTTCCGCAAGGATTTCATGATTGGCTCGCCGCCTATGATTGAGCTGGCCCACATGAACGTGGAGCATTGGCAGAGCAAGAGCGACCAGCAGACA
Organism: Isosphaeraceae bacterium; assembly: GCA_965277595.1. GTDB lineage: Bacteria > Planctomycetota > Planctomycetia > Isosphaerales > Isosphaeraceae > CBDIDH01. The sequence continues at coordinate 4,935,255 of CBDIDH010000002.1, read as the reverse complement.
ATCCTTCATGTGGCTCGAGTACCGATCCTGTTCGCCAAGGACATTGGATCTGATACGCCCCTCACGGTTGGCGCAGGTTCGTTGATCACCGCTTCCGGCGAGCACGCGGACATGAAATACGTCGAACACAGCGGCAAGGCCATCGATGCCGGTCGCGCGTCGATCCTCGACCTCGAAGACCGCATGCGCCAGGTCGGTGCCGAATTGCTGGTCATCAAGCCGGGAAACACCACCGAAGTCCAGACGGTTTCCGATAACGAGCAGGGCATGTGTGACTTGCAGCGGATCATGCAGACGCTCGAAGACGCCCTCGACCAAGCACTTGACCTCATGGCCAAGTTCGTCAAGGAACCGAAGGGTGGCCGCGTCACGATCTACAACGATTTCGGAGCGGCTACGCTGGCCGAGGCGTCTGCCAAATTGCTGTTCGAGATGAAGGCCGATGGATCGCTAAGTCACCTGACCCTCCTCAACGAGCTAAAGCGTCGGGGCGTACTCAGTCCGGACATAGACTCAAAAGCCGAGGTTGCAGCCGCAGCCAAAGATAAGCCAGATTTGCAGCGTCAAGAAAAGGTCAACGTCTAAATGCCAAAGAGAGTGCTCGAATTAGTTGATACACGCTCTGTTGGCGGCGGAATGGTCAGGGAATTACGCAAAGCCCTACGAGATATAGAATCTGGCGATATCGTCAGCATGTCCTTCGCATGTGTCCGTCGCGATGGCACTGTAAGCACACGGTTTGATTGCGAATGCCCGATCAAGGCGCTAGGCAGCGTGGAGCTGCTTAAAGATTACATCAAGACCAAGAAATTCGAGATGCTATGAGCAATGCCGTTGCTCAATGAACTACCGCGAAGCGGATGCCTAGCGGGGCCAAGGGATTGGATGATCCCAGAAGACGGTCGGATGACCGAGAAAGTGAAGTAGGCTATGAAGCTTAAGTTAGATGAAAAAGGAGCCGTCGTCGTTCAGGACGGAAAGCCAGTTTACGAGACAGAAGATGGAAAATCTGTCGCGTTCGATGCCCCAGCAACGAGAGACACCATCTCACGACTAAACCGCGAAGCACAGCAGCATCGCGAAAGCTTCGAGGCATCTGAAGCTAAGCTGAAAATTTTCGAGGGTATCGAAGATCCTGCCAAGGCCTTAAAAGCACTTGAAACTGTTAAGAATCTAGACGACAAGAAGCTAATCGATGCAGGTGAGGTGGAAAAGGTAAAACTGGAAGCCAAGACGGCCTTCGATGAGCAATTGAAGCAGCAAGAGAGAAAATATAAGCCAATTGTCGAAGACCTAACGAAAGAACGCGATTCTCTCCGCCATGGGCTGCATCAGGAAAAACTGAGTACCGCCTTCAACCGCTCGAAATTCATTCAGGACAAGCTTGCAATTCCGGTTGATCTAGCACAGGCCCGTTTCGGAGCAGCCTTCTACATCGAAGAAGGTAAGATCCGTGCGAAAGGTTCGGACGGCAACCTGGTCTATAGCCGCGCTAATCCCGGCAATCCTGCCGAATTCGATGAAGCTATGGAGATTATGGTAGATGCCTACCCGTACCGGGACAGCATCCTGAAAGGTTCAGGGGCTTCCGGTGGTGGTGCAGGCGGTTCTGGCAACAACGCGGGCGGGAATAAGCAGGTTACCCGTTCGCAGTTTGACGCTATGGACCCAGCCGATAAGGCCAAGGCAGCCAGAGAATCGACAATTATTGATTAATACCGAGAAAACCCCGCGTGAATGCGGGTGTTTATTAACCTGCAACCACCCCGTCATTCCGGCGGGGTTTTTTCTTTAAAGGAGAATAATTATGGCTAACACCTTAACTGGTTTAATCCCAACTATCTATGAAGCGCTGGACGTGGTGTCCCGCGAAATGGTGGGGATGATCCCCGCAGTAACGCGCAACAGTACCGCAGAGCGTGCGGCGCTTAATGAGTCGATCTTGGTCCCAGTGACTCAGCCCGGCACGATGATCGACAATACCCCTGCAGTGACATCCCCAGACAATGGTGATCAGACGGTTGGAAACGTGCAAATGACCATCACCAAGAGCAAGAGCGTGCCTATTCGCTGGAACGGTGAACAGCAGAAGGGGATGCAGAATTCGGGTACTTTCAACTCGGTATTACTGAATCAGTTCCAGCAGGGATTCCGAACGCTGGTCAATGCGGTGGAAACCGATCTCGTGAACGCAGGCTATCAGAACGCGTCGCGGGCCTACGGAACACCTGGAACTGCCCCGTTCGGCACGTCCGGAGACCTTTCGGACGCCGCACAAGTGCGTAAAATCCTCGACGATAACGGCTGCCCTCAGAGCGATCTGCATTTGGTACTCGGTTCGGGTGCGGTGGCTAATCTCCGTGGCAAGCAGACTATTCTGCTCCGGGCCAACGAAGAAGGTTCTAACGCCTTCCGTCGCTCGGGTGCTATCGCTGAAGTGCCGATTGATGGGTTTATGCTTCACAACAGTAACTCCATCCAGCAGGTCACGAAGGGCACGGGCGCCAGCTACGTTACATCCGGCTCAACCGCAGTTGGAGTGAACAGCATCGCGCTGGTCACCGGTACTGGAACGGTGAACGCAGGGGACGTGGTGACGTTCGCCGCTGACACCACCAACAAATATGTGGTCAATAGTGGCGTCTCTGCACCAGGCACCATCACCATTGGTACTCCCGGCGCCTTGATGACGATCGGCACGGCGAATGCCCTGACTGTGGGCAATAACTACGTGCCAAACCTTGCCTTCACTCGTTCAGCCATCCAGCTCATCACTCGCGCACCTGCGATGCCGATGGGGCCGGACGGCAAACCGATGGATTCGGCAGACGACGCGATTCTGATCACGGACCCAATTTCGGGGATTACCTTCGAGGTGACCGTGTATCGCCAGTTCAAGCAGATGCTCTTCTTGGTAGGTCTCGCATGGGGCGCGAACGCCATTAAGCCAAACCACATCGCCATCTTGCAGGGCTAATTCATCGCAATAACACGGGCGGTGGCCATCAGGTTGCCGCCCACTTTCTTAAGGAGTATTTATGGCAGAGAACGAAGATAAAATCGGAGAAACGAAGAAAGCCGAGGCCAAAGCCGCTGAAGCGAAGCTAAAGGTTGACGAAAAGGCGAAGACCGACGTAGAAGCGAAAGCCAAAGCGAAGGAAGAAGCCGAGGCCAAAGCCGCTGAAGAAGCAGAATCGATAAAAGGCTTGGTGAAAATGCACAAACATGGCGAGCACCTGCACGTTCATCCAACCACGGTCGATGCCCACACGGCGGCAGGCTGGAAGGTCGCTTAACCATCATGACCCTGTCGGCTCAACAGCTCGTGGATTGCAGGCGGTTCATGGGGTATTCCTTAACTGGGAACTCCACAGCCGCCCCCTTCCGCGAGCTGGTCTACTCGAACGTCTCCTATATGGGAATTTCGCTGGATTACCGGCTGGCAAACTTGAGCGCAGAAGAAGAAGGTGTCGTGGTCAATACTTATCTGACGCCTCTTATCCTGCGAGAGACTGAAATCCAAGGTGCCGCGTCGAATCTCGATACTGCTCAGGCTGCCGTCTGGACACGCAACTCCAGCGAGGTGAGCGACCGCATCAACCTATTCAATTACCTCCGCCGCCAGTTGTGCGTGTTCCTTGGATTCCCGCCGGGACCGCAATTAGCGACGGGAAACCGCGTCGTGAGGGGCTGAAGTGACCGATGGCACCTCGATACAAGCGAAAATCTACCACGGATACGCGAAAGCAGCCCAGAAACTCGGCCTGAGCTACGGCCACTACCGCCCGCTGACGGCCAACGACCCAATCACGGATCCTAACCAACTCGCGACGCTCTCAGCTTCCTTCTGCCCGGACGGCTCCTATAGGAAGCCATCCGCTTACGGAAAACCGCTCTGGCAATGCCTTGCGGACGGCTCGCAGCTCCAGGTCGGCGATTATCTCGCCGGCGGCTCTACCTTCTTCATCGCGGCCATGCAGCCGCTTCTGCCGATCATCGCGGTCGAGTGCAACCGCGTGGTTACCGTCAGCCGTCCCGGCCCAGCCGATTTCGTCGGGTCTGGCCCTTACGGAGCCTCGACGCCAGGCACAGAGGTCAAACTGATGACGGGCTGGCCTGCCAGCGTGCTACAAGGCACGAAGGGCGAAAAGAACGACGTGAACCTGCCCGGAGACGTCCGTCTGCCCTGGTGGGCGATCCTGATGCCCCAATTCGCGGATGTCGTGATCGAGACCAGCGACATTCTGACCGATGATCTTGGCCGCCGTTACATCGTATCGAGCGCCGAATTAACCGATTTAGGCTGGCGGATGACCGCCCAGCAGGCGGAAACCTAATGGCCGACCAGAGCGACGTTGAATCGACTCTCGTAGCGCTGATCACGCAAGCAATCTATCCCAACGGCACCGCAGCCGCCTCTGCGGGAGGCCAACCCTGCCGTATCTACCGGGGATGGGCGGCACGGCACAACCTCGATGCTGACCTGAAAGCCGGGGTCGTCAACGTCACGGTCTTTCCGCTCGATCCTGAGCAGAACCTGACGCGCTACCCGACCGAATGGCAGGAATTGCCCTTAGCACCTATCAAGCTCAGCATGACCGTGGCAGGACAGACCGTCATCGTGGCGGGGACACCGACGTGCCCGCTCAACGCAGCGGTGTTGGTCAACAAAAAAGCCTACGTCTACCCCCTTCAGGCGATCGACACCCCGACTTCTATAGCAACCGCACTCGCGGCAGTCATAAGCGCCGACACCTCGGCCAGCAGTTCTGGCCCGGTTATCACCGTACCGGGAGTGACAAACCTTGAAACCCGCATCGGCTCGGTCGGAACGATCATCCAGGAAGTGAGGCGGCAGAAGAAGAGCTTCGCCATCACGATCTGGTGCAATGACCCGCTGGTGCGCGATGCGGTATCCAAAGGCATTGACCCGGCGCTTGCGGCTCTGACGTTCATCAATCTGCCGGACGGCAGCGGCGGCCGGATACGCTACGAACGAACGCATACGGATGACGTGCCGCAGAAAGCCCTGCTTTTCAAGCGAACCCTTATCTATTCCGTCGAGTACGGCACGACGATCTCACGGACATCAGCTGCTGTCGTCAGCGAGATTATCGAGGTTTCAGGTGGACAGGACGGCAACGCCCCGGTCATAGCAACAATCAATATCTGAGGAACGACATGATAGCCCTGATAGTGATTAACCCATTCGGCGGCAAACAAGTCGGCGACAGGATTACGGACGAGGATACGGTTGAGGAAATCCTTGCAGGGGGCAACGTGCACAACGTTGTGCAAGCGGACCACAAAATTGCATTGGCAAATTCGCCAAAATCTAACATCAAAAAGGAGTCTTAATCCATGCCAATTGTCCAGCAAGGTTCCATTAATACAACGGCACTTCAAGTCCCAGATTTATACGTCCAGATTGTGGCGCCGCAGCCGCAACTGAACGGCGTGCCGACCAACATATTGGGCGTCGTGGGAACCGCGAACTGGGGGCCGGTCAACAGCCCTGCCATCGTGAGTGGACCAAGCGACTGCGCCCTTCAGTTCGGCGCGATGCAGCCCCGCAAATTCGACCTCGGAACGGCTGTTTATACCGCTTCCCTCCAGGGCGCATCGAACTTCCGGGCCGTTCGGGTCACCGACGGAACGGACGCGGCAGCCTCCGGCACACTAGGCACGGGCATCGGCGTCACCTTCACGGGAAAGTACACCGGTACTCTCGGCAACTCGCTCACCGTGACGGTCGGCACCGGCACCAACAGCACGAGCGGTACCCCGACTTACAAGCTCACGGTTAACCTGCCCGGCCAGCTCTCCGAGGTCTTCGACAATATTGGCGGCACGGGCAACACGCTCTACGCCAACATGGCCAACGCGATCAATAACGGACTCAGCGGGTTACGCGGCCCCTCGCAGCTCATCGTCGCTACGCTCGGCTCCGGCACCACCGCGCCGACCAATCCATCGACGGTCACCCTTTCGGGCGGCACCGACGGCACGACAACCATCACCTCGTCGGTTCTAGTTGGTGTTGACACAACTCCCCGCAAAGGCATGTACGCCCTGCGTGGAACGGGAGCCAGCGTCGTCATGCTGGCCGACGCAGACGACACGACCCAATGGACCCTTCAGAGTGCCTACGGCCTCTCCGAGGGCGCTTACATGGTCACAACGACTCCGGCGGGCGATACGATCTCGGGCTTCGCCACGGAGGTTTCCACCGCAGGCATCGATAGCTATAGCATGAAGCCGATATTCGGCGACTGGTGTTACATCAACGACACCGTGAACGGCGGTATCACCCGCCTCGTCTCGCCCCAGGGCTTCATTGCCGGCAAACTCGCGGCCCTCTCGCCGGAGCAATCCTCGCTCAACAAACAGTTGTCCGGCATCATCGCCACCCAGAAATCCTTCGCCAAGCAGCAATATAGCGGTGCCGAGTTGCAAGCTATCGCGGCGGCACGCGGCGAAGTCATCGCGAATCCTTCGCCGGGAGGCGGCTATTTCAGCGCGAGGTTGGGACTCAATTCATCGAGCAATGCGGCGGTCAATGGCGACAATTACCCTCGACTAACCAATTACATCGCCGCGACGATCAACGCGGGCATGGGGCTGTATATCGGCCAGGTGCAATCACCAACCGTCCAGCAGTCGGCAAGAGCAACCCTCGATAACTTCCTCCAGAACATGTTCCAGCAGAAAATGATCCAGGCATGGAAGGTTATCCTCGACGCGACGAACAACCCACAGAGCCGCGTGTCGCTTGGCTACATGCAGGCGGATATTAAAGTGGTCTATCTTTCAATAACGAAGTACTTCCTCATAAATCTTGAAGGGGGACAAACCGTTGTTATTGCAAGCAATACTCCCACCCCAGCATTCCAATAAGGAGATAATCAATGCCAGTTAATTCATACTCAATCGGCAAGGATATCAGCTATTCCGTGGTAACGCCCACAGGAACGCTGACCCTGAACGGCAAAACCGATTACTCGGTCAAGCCGGTATTCACCGACCTGAAACACAAAGGTCTCGACGGAATCACCAGCCACGGCGTCATCCCCGACGGCTGGCAGATCGATATGAAGTTCGACCGCACCGACCCCAACGTGGACATCTACTTCGCCCAGCGTGAAGCGGACTATTTTAACGGCGTTAACCAGCAGGGCGGGACCATTTTCGAGAGCATCGTTGAGAAGGACGGCTCGATCACCAGCTTCCGCTATACGAACGTCATCCTTAAATACGACAGCGCAGGCGACTGGAAGGGCGATAGCCTGATTCCGATCTCAGTAAGCGCAATGTGTTCCCGCCGGTATCAGGTATAATTACAGAAAGTATAATATATGCCAAAAGTCACCGTACACACCGAGACGCCTTCCGAAAAGGTTGTTAAGGCGGCGAATCAACTGGTTTACGTCACCGACTCCAAAGGGCGTAAGCTCGGAATGCGCCAGCTTCCTTTTCTCGAAGAGTTCCGCATCATCGAAGCGCTCGGCTCGGAACTTTCGTCGAACACCACCTACATGGGGATGCTCAATCCGCTGCTCTATCTGGCGGAAATCGATGGCGAGCCGATCAGCATCCCGCGCAATAAGCTCCAGGCCGAGGTGCTGATCCAGCGAGCCGGACGCGAAGGCTTCCTAGCCGTTATCGAGGGCATCACCAAGCATTTTGCGGGGGATGCGGACTCGCTCGAAGAGAAAATAAAAAACGGGGAAGGCATCCCGGCTTAAAGGACCGGCTCTGGCTGGTCCATAACGGGGTGCCCTACGACGTAGCGTTTAGCCTTCCACCCGAGGACGTGGCCGCTTATAGCATCATCTTTTGGGAGATGAAGGGGTCGAGGTTTTCGTGGGAAAGAATGCAGTGGGAGGAGAAAGACAATAAATGAAGGAATTCCACAGTCTCGCAGCTTTCAGCGAGCATCTGCTCAAAATCGCAGCCGTCGAAGAACTGCTAGTCCGCAAGGCCGTAAGCCATTGCGCCAAGCTGGTGGAGAAAGAAGCCAAGGCCGAGTTAGGAACCTATCAGGAGCAGACAGGCCCGTTCATTGCTTGGCCAGAGCTGGCGGAATCGACCAAGGCCGACCGCGTCAAGCAGGGCTACGCCGAGGACGAGCCGCTGCTGCGCACAGGCGAAATGCGTGATAGCATAGGTACCACGATATCTACAGACGGGCTGGAGGCACAAATAGGGTCCAATGATGATAGGGCCGTTTGGCAGGAGCTGGGGACAGAGCATATTCCACCCCGTTCATTCCTAGGCGGTGCAATGTCGAGAAAATTGCCTGAAATAAATCAAGCGCTGGGTGCCGCGGTCTATTCCGCTTTGATAGGCGAAAAAGTCCACAATCATGCGCTGCTCATAGAGGATTAAAATGTTTGAGGCATACAAAGTAGCGACAACCTTGAGCGTGACCAATAAGGTCAGCAGCGTGCTCGCGGTTATCGCATCGGACTTTGCTAAGACGGACAAATCAGCCGGCAAGCTTATCGTCACCTTGAGGGGCCTGAATGCGGCCCAACTCGGTTTGGCAGGCGCCATGGTCGGTGCGTCAGGTCTATTCGGTATCCACCTTCTGAAAAAAGCATATGAGGCATCGAAGGAATACGAAAAGGTTTTCGCCCAGTTTAAGGCATTCAATTTGGGAGATATCGTCAACGAGGACGCGGATAAGTTCGCGCGTGGCACCAACGTGTTCGGGGTATCTTCAACAAAGCTGATGGGCACCCTGCGCGACCTTGAAACGGTGTTCGGGAAGGGTGAGGATAATTATCGCAAGGCGAAAATGCTCGCACCGCTCATCGCCCAGGTAGAATACGCGAACAAGGCAGTTGGAGGAGACAAAGCCGCCGCCTTTGACGACGCGCAACGCATGAGCATGGCGAAGGTCATCGAGCGGCGCGGCGGCTTTGAATCGACCGACGCCATGAAGGGTAACGTCGATTACATGCAGAGGGTCATGGCTGGCTCCGGATTTCTTGTGCTTCCGCGTCAGTATCAAAACCTGATGCAAACCGGGGGTATCGCGGCCTTAAAGATGGCGGATAGCGCATTTTATTACGAAAACGAACCGCTGATCCAGGAAATGGGAGGTAGCCGCGTCGGCACGGGTTTGATGACGGCATACAACCGGATGGTGCTCGGAAGCGGTGCGGGCGGTCCCGGAGGAAAAGCTTACTTAGAATTGTTGGACAAGCTCGGATTGGTAGATGACAGCAAAATCGAGCACAATAAACTTACCGGAAAAATTACAAAGGTTCAGGCCGGATATCTGAAGGGAACTCAAAGCTACATTAATGACCCCTATCAATGGGTCGAAGGGACTCTCGTCCCCGCATTGCAGAAGGCCGGTTACAACGAAGATCAGATTGAGACCGCCATCAGCCAGGTCATGGGCAGGACGGGTGGGGCATTATTCGGCCTCAACCACATCCAAACGATAAAGGGCAAGATCGGCAAGAATATCGCCATGGACATGGGGGCCATGAACTCAGACCAACTCATTGCCATGGCCGCTCAAACGCCTCAGGGAGCGCAAGACGCTTTTGCGGAAGCTCAGAAACGATTCGGGACGGCCATCGGTGGTGCCCCTACGATCATTGCAACGAAAGCGCTTCTCGGTTTAACAACGGCAATTAATTTGCTTTCGGATTCCCTCGCCGCTCATCCATACGCAGCAATGGCGCTTGGAGGAATCGCTACGGCCCTCTCCTTAACGGCGACGCTTGGAGGTGGATTGATGATAGCAGGTGCGGCACTCAAGCTGATCGGCCCTGCGTTGACCGCCATCACCGGGGTGCCTCTTGCCGCGGCAGCCACAGGGCTTTCTGTTTTCGCGGGGGCGCTGAGCGGGTTGGTGGCCTTAGTAGTTGCATTAGACCATTCGAGTGAAATTGGGAAATACATTAGCGGCACATGGGCGGACAAATACAACCCATTCAATGCAGCGGAACGTGGTGGCGAGGCCATCGGAGGATGGCTAAAGGGCGGTAAGAGCGGAGGCAACAGATCTTGGGCACCTTCGTCCAGTAACCACGGCAACGTCATCATCAATAACTATATCGACCCCGAACGCAATACGCAGAGCGTCGTGAACCGAATGACTGGGAAAATGAGCGGCCCCGCCACATCCGGCAGCGGATTCGACGCCCGCCAGTCTTTCACGCAGCCCGGCTTCTCAGGGGGCTGGTAATGACCGTTCTCCTCACGCTCGGCGGCATCATTTTCCAGGACTTCGAGGTGCCGGACAATATCGCCATCGGTGGCGAGCAAGCCTTGGTCGTCCACAAACTCCCCGGAGGTGCCCGCGTCATAGACGCGATGGGGGCCGATCACCGCGACATCACATGGTCAGGCCGCTTCCGTTCCGGCAACGCAGAAGCCCGCGCCCGCCTGCTCGACAGCTACCGCATCGGTGGCAAGCAATTCCTGCTCCAATGGAGCACCTACCGCTATCAGGTCATCGTCAAGTCGTTCGAGGCCCAATACCAGCAGCCCTTTGAAATCCCCTATTCCGTCACCTGCACCGTGGTGGCCGACCAATCGGCACCCGTCCTGACCGGGATTCCGGGTATCGACGCGATCATAGGCTCCGACCTCGGATCGGCCCTGGGCCTGAGCAATTCGCTTGGAGTCGCCACGATTGCCACGGCGATAGCAACCACGCAACAGGCTCTATCGACGGTCACGACGATCAAGAATGCTCCCGCCTCGTCCCTGATGCAGGTTGCAGGCTCCTTAGCTGCGGCAGGACAAATCGTGGGGGCAACCATCACCGCGACCACAGGAACGCTCTCAGCGGCCACTCCGGTCGCCACAGGCGGCGATCCGGCGGCGATGGCTAGCAGCCTGACCACCCAAGCCTCCGGCTTGGGGCAGTTGAGCCAGCTTTACCAGCTATCAAGCACGCTCACACGCATGACGAAGAACCTGGCGGCCTAGAATGAAAACCATCACCGTAGCCGGGGGCAATCTCTACCAGCTCGCTTTGCAATATTTAGGTGATGCTACCCAGTGGAACCGGATCGCAGAGGTCAACGGCCTGACCGACCCCGTTATCAACGGGATCGTCACGCTTCAATTGCCGCAGGTTGACACGAACGCGGGCGGCGGGATCTATGTCGCTAGTTGACGGGCTGACGAGCCTCAACAGCCCGAATCCCGGCGGTATCACCCGCTCGCCACGCCCGTCGGTTTCGATAAACGGCAGCCCTCTCCCGGCCCAAGCCATCATTTCGGTCGAAGTCACCAACGCCACTCACTTCACGGCGGACTCCTACCGCATCGAGCTGGCCGTCGGCGGCCTGCCTGCGGCTTTTAACCCTTCCTACTGGTCGGCATCGGCCAACGATCAGGTATCCGTAGGGATCTCCCTCAACGGGGAGACACCCCCACCGCTCATCCTCGGCCAGGTGGACGACATCGACTATGATCCATGCCAGCGGACTTTGACCCTCACCGGCCGCGACCTGTCCGCCGCGTTTATTGACAACAAGACCGCAGAGAAATTCCAGAACCAGACCGCCAGCCAGATAGCGCAAACCCTAGCGATTCGGCGCGGCCTAGACTCGACCGTGACCGCCACCTCCACGCTAGCCGGCGATTATTACGAGATCGACCACACCTTCGTGACGCAGGAGCAAACCGAGTGGGACCTGCTCGTTTACCTAGCCAAGCAAGAGGGCTTCGACGTCTGGGTATCGGGCACGACGCTTTATTTCCAGCCCCCGCCAGTTACGACGAATCCACCTTACCTCTTGCTCTGGTCCGAACCGGGCGACGGCACCTATGCCTCGAATGCGGCGGATATCAAGCTAAAACGCTCGGAAACGTTGGCGAAGGACATCGACGTGGCAGTCAGGAGCTGGAACCAGAAGCAGCAGCGGGCATTTACCGTCCACGCCAAACGCACCGGGGCGCTTGCAGGCCAGCGCTCGAACGGAAGCAAGGCGAAATCGCAGCTATACACCTACATCCGACCCAATTTAACCAGCGATCAAGCACAGAAGCTGGCGAACAGCATACTCTACGACCTAACTTTGCACGAAATGGTGCTCACTGCCAGCATGCCAGGCGACAACGCTCTGATCACGCGGGCGATGGTTCAACTCGTCGGCACCGGCACAAGTTGGGACCAGAACTACTACCCGGACACGGTCGTGCGCAGACTGTCTATGAGTGAAGGATACAGGATGGAACTCAGGGCGAAGAATCACGCAACGGAAAGCACGGTGGCAGTATGATGGACAGGATGCTGAACCTCATCCGCCGCGAAGTCGCGAGGGTGATGTCTACATTGTCGATGCCGAGGTGCGGAGTCGTCTCGTCTTATGACCCGAACAATTACTCTGCCAAGGTGCTTATCCAGCCCGAGGGGCATGAATCAGGCTGGCTGCCAATTCGCACACCCTGGTCAGGTAATGGGTGGGGAATATTCTGCCCTCCGTCGCCTGGCGACGAGGTCGAGATCCAATATCAGGAAGGCGGCAAGCAGGCACCGTACATCGCGCTCCGGGCATTCGGAGACCAGTTCAGGCCGCTGAATGTGCCTGCTGGCGAGTTCTGGCTGGTTGACAAGCTGGGCAACTCCTTCAAATTCTCCGGCGGCAAGGTACTGCTCAACGGGCACACCGAGATTGACGTGACGACGCCTACCATGAATATCAGCTGCTCGACGGCGGTCAACGTGACCGCGCCGAACTTCAATCTGACGGGAAACCTCAACGTGACCGGCAACATCAAAGCGACAGGCGACATCACAGACCAGGACAACGGAACGGGAAGCAGCATGGCCCATTTCCGAACCATCTACGATTCCCATACTCATAGCGGGGTCCAGAGTGGTGGCGACCATACCGCCGTCCCGGATGAAACCTTATGACGGACTGTTTCCATTTCTTTGGCAGCGACTTGACGCTATCGGCAACCGGCGATCTTCTCACGGCGGATGGTCTCGACGAAAGCCAGCAACGCGTTCTTCGTCGCCTTCTCACCAACCTGAAGGACTACCTCTGGCAGCCGGACTACGGCGCGGGCCTCCCCGGCTATATCGGCCAGCCACTCGATCAGGCGGCAATCACTGCATTGATCAAGAGCCAGATGTATCTTGAAAACGACGTGTCGCACGACCCGGAGCCGCAGGTCGCACTGACGGCGATCCCGAACGGTATCTCGGCACAGATTGTTTATACCAGCGTGGATACAGGATTGCCTGTGCTGCTCAGCTTTGACGTAACACCTTAGGACAGAAGATGGCACTTTCAGTATACAATTTTAGCCAACTCGTTTCCAGCTTCGCCACAGCGGCTCAGGCATCGGCTCAGGCCGCGCTGAACTTCACGAAGGGATCCGTTCTTCTGGCGATCGCACAGGCGACTTCGGGCGTCGTGCTGTGGCTCCAGGCCATCATCCTGCAACTGCTGACACTTACCCGCGCATCAACCAGCGTAGGGTCAGACCTTCATAGCTGGGGGGCGGATTATGGATTCTTCCCGCTGGAGGCCTCAGCATCGACCGGGCAGGTCACATTCTCCCGGTTCACCGCCTCAATGCAGGCGGTTGTCCCTGTTGGGGCGGGAGTGCAGACCACGGACGGGACGCAGGCGTTCACCGTGACGCTCGACACAACCAACTCGGCATATAACGCAGGGCTTGGCGGTTATGTACTGCCCATCAACACCGCGAGCGTGAACGTACCTGTTCAGGCGGTCTTGGCCGGTTCTGGCGGCAACGTTCAGTCAGCGACAATCACTGCCCTCACCAAACCCATCACGGGGGTTGATACCGTCACCAATGCGGCGGCTTTCGTTAATGGCATCGATGCCGAATCCGATCCAGCCTTCAGACTGCGCTTCGTTTCGTATCTGTCATCGCTTTCCAAGTCTACCTATGCAGCGATAGCTTATGCGGTAAACTCTATCCAGCAGGTGGTCAGCTACACGATCACGGAAAATTACGCCTATAACGGGACTTATCAGCCAGGCTACTTCTACGTGGTCGCAGATGATGGAACCGGCTCTCCTTCGGGACAGTTACTGACCAATGTCAGCAACGCGATCGAGTCCGTGCGGGGTTTCACGATCACCTACGGCGTCTTCGCCCCCGTGGTCGAGACGGCCAACGTCACGATGGTTCTGACCAGCGCCACGGGATATACTCATGCGAACGTCATAGCCGCAGTAGCGGCCGCCCTAACCAATTTCATCAACGGCCTGCCGCTTGGGACTTCCCTGCCTTATACCCAACTCGCCAGCATCGCCTACGATGTCCCCGGAGTCACCAATGTTACCGGGATTCTACTGAACTCTGGCACTTCAGATATGGTCGCCACCAACAAAAATAAAATAAACTGCGGAACACTGGTGATTAGCTAGATGGCAACGGGCGACACCAACGATTTTCTCACGCGCCTCAAGGCCCTATTGCCAAACGGATGGTTTACCGGCGCAACGCCAGTCCTTGACGCCGTTTTGACCGGTATCTCCTCGGTGCTGGCTTCAGTCTATAGCCTCGCTGCCTACGCGAAGCTCCAGACCCGGATCATGACCGCGACGGATGGTTTCCTCGACCTGATTTCCTACGATTTTTTCGGCGGCGACCTGCCTCGCAATTATCAGGAGACAGATGCGGCGTTCCGCACTCGCATACTGGCCGAGCTTCTCCTCGAAAAAGGAACACGCAAGGGCCTGATAAGGGCGTTGCAGATCCTGACCGGGCGCACACCGTGGGTCTTCGAGCCAGCACGCCCCGCTGATACTGGCGGCTACAACCAGCCCTGCATGGGCTACGGTGTCGCGGGCGGCTATGGTTCGCTTGCGTGCCCGTATCAGGCATTCGTAGTCGCCTACCGGCCCGCGGGTCAGGGCATACCTTTCGTAGGCGGCTATGGAACCCCAGTCGGTGGGTACAGTACGGCAAGTCAGCTCGAATACGCTAACCCAAGCCTTACTCAGGGGGCGGTTACCGATCAGGACATTTATAATACTATCGCCAACGTGGTGCCAGAGGGCACTATCGCTTGGACTTCCATACAATCATAGTGTATACATAGCGAATGGTCACATCATTAAGTCAGCTTACGCCGATAGGAGAACTATTCAGGGACGCGAAAAGCAATCGCTTGATGGTTCGCTGTCTTTGCACATGCGGAAATGAAACGATAATACGGCACAAACACTTTCTTGATGCGAGAGCAAAATCATGTGGCTGTCTTAGGAAAATTAAAGCTGCTCAAAATGGACGCGCAACCGCAACGCACGGCAAAACCCATGGCCCGGAATGGAAATCCTATTACGCCATGCTCGATAGATGTTACAAACCAGAGCATAAATACTTTGCGTATTATGGCGGACGTGGCATCAAGGTCTGCGAACGTTGGTTAATGGGCTTTGAAAACTTCTATGCCGATATGGGACCAAGACCAGAGGGCATGACGCTGGATCGCAAAGAAACAGATGGCGACTACACGCCAGACAATTGTCAATGGGCTACCCATAAAGAGCAGAATAATAATCGAAGAACTAATGTATATTTGGACGCTTTTGGCAAGCGACTGACCATATCACAATGGGCAGAGAAAATGGGGATAGACGACGGTACTATACAGGGAAGAATTAAAAAAGGTTGGACCGCCGAAGCCGCATTGACATCGCCATTGACACCAAGAACACAGCGATATCTTGGCGCAACGAAATAAGACTTAATTAATACAACGCAGAAAATCATAATGACCCCGCAAACAGCGGGGTTTTTCATTTTAGGAGGTTACTTTGGATCGTCATATAACGTATTTAGGAGCTATTCCGCTAGACACGGATTTGCTGCACACCAACAAAGACGCCATGGTTGGCCTAGGCTACGCACTTCAGGCGACCCTCGGAACCAGCACCGTCGTTGATGGCCTCGCCTGCACCCCGAATAGCCCGGCGGCCATGAACGTGCTTGTCGCACCCGGTTCGATATACAGCGTTGATGAAACAGATGCCACGGCTTATGGAAGCCTCGCCATCGACACAACGAACATCGTCAAACAGGGTATCGTCGGCACCACCACAACTCTTTCCTGCCCGGCACCGGCAACGACAGGCCAGAGCGTCGTCTACCTCGTCCAGGTTGCTTATCAGGACGTAGACGCCGGGTCGACCGTCCTCCCCTATTACAACGCGGCGGACCCATCCGTGGCGTGGAGCGGACCAAGCAACTCTGGAACATCGCAGAACACCGTTCGCAAAGGGGTTTGCACCGTAGCCGTAAAGACGGGCGTTGCAGCCACGACCGGCACGCAGACAACACCGGCCGCCGACGCCGGATATACCGGCCTCTACGCTATCACCGTGGCAAACGGCGCAACCTCGGTTACGAGCGGAAATATCCAGACGCTTTCCACCGCTCCCTTCATCACGACCAAGCTTCCTCAGGTTCCTACTGCCATCCAGCAGGGTACTCCCTTGTTTGCCCACGATACCAGCGGAGCAGCTAACACGATAACCGTGGCCCTATCTCCTATTCCAGCCGCCCTCACCGACGGTCAGGTCGTCAGGGTAAAGATCGCTAACTCAAGCACCGGGGCGACGGTGATGAATGTCAATGGCCTCGGCAACGTCTCGTGCGTCACAACCAGCGGTGCGGCATTTACCACGAACACCGTAGTAGCGAACGGCATCTATACCTTTGCCTACGACGCGAACGGCACACGTTGGCAGCTTCAAAGCGCCACATCTGTAGATGCCAGTTCTCTTACAGGGACCACGCTGGCGTCAAACGTTGTTACGTGTTCTCTGGCCACGTTCAATAATTCAGCCGGATTTGCTTTTAACCCTATTGGCGCTGGTTTTGTAATTAATTCCGCAGTCAATACAGCCGTTGCTTACTCTATCAACCAAAACACAGTGCAAAACTGGCATTTTGGGATGGCTGCTAATAGCAATGTTTTAGGCTTTGATCCAAGCAATGGAAACATTTCAGCCCCAGTATTTGCTTTCGACGTTTCTGGCAATGTCACTGCCGGTTTATGGGGTGGATCAGCAATTGCACCAGCATCTAGCTTTAGAGCGCTAACAGCAAACTGGGCAAGTAATGCCACGGCAACTATCGCCTTCGGGTCGATCGTTGTGACTGGCACTAATATAAGCCATCACGTTCCCTCGAATAGCTTAACGCTAAACAGCGCCACATCTGGCGCTAATGGTCTTGATACCGGATCTATAGCTAACTCCACATGGTATTTTATCTATGTGATTTATAACCCTACGACGTCCACTACTGCATGCCTGATGTCACTCAGTGCAACGGCCCCAACCCTTCCATCTGGCTATACGCTAAAATCAAGCGCCATTGGCGCGGTTCGTACCGATAGCAGCGGCCATTTCTTGGGCTTTACGCAGGATGGACGTTGGTGGCAATATCAGGTAGGCAATAATCTTTCTGCGCTTCCTAGCTTAATATCCGGTGCAACTGGTAGTTTGAGCACGCCTACATATACCTCGGTTTCGGTTTCATCTTTAGTACCATCAACGGCTTCAAAAATAGGGCTTACCTTTTCGGCTAGTACCACTACAAATAATGGTGGAATTTATGCCCCTAATGCTAATTATGGGGCAGTAGGCTCAACCACAAATCCTCCATTACTATTCTGCCAACCAAATACGGGTGGTTCTTCGGGAGGTAGCGGAATTATGAATCTTGAAAGCACGAATGTTTATGCGGCGCAGCAGGCGAATGCGTACAGTTTTGTTAATGGATTCGAGATCAATATTTAAGGAGAGTATATGGCTTATTATGCAACCAATAACGGACTAACAGTAATCGCTTGTGATGCTAATCATTCAGTGCAATCCGGCGAGGTGTTTTTTGCAGATTTTCCAACTTCAGAGCAATTAGCGGAAGCGTTTACAGGATACGCGGCAGCACAATCCATCGCTACCGCACTGCCCGTGGCGCAAGCTTTACTTGCAAAAACCGACATGGTCGTGAAGCGTATCAACGAAGGCATTTCGCTCGGACTAACAACAGCAACGACGGCCGATGTCGTGACATACATCACATTCATCAGGGCGCTTCGCGCATGGGTCTCTAATCCGACCGGCGCCGCCCCTACAGAACCATCTTATCCCTCAGGCACCTAGTGGAAAAGTACGGGCAGGCCATTGGCGGCATCAAGTCGCAGACGAAGCTTCTGCGAGAGCGGGTTAATAGGCTTGAATTCGAGGTCAAGCTATTAAAGCTAAGCCTCTGTGCATTTTGCGCCAGCGTGATTCTGGGATGGCTTTTGAGATGACTCGTATCGAGTATGCCGATCATTGCGCTACCGCAATATATAGTATATTATGCAACAATCCGATCTAGTTAAGGGGGGTCTATGAGGGAAAAGCCTGACGGGGAGAGAATATCCGTGCTCGAAATCGAGTCAGAATCTAATACCAGCAAAATAACTGACGTGACAAAGTCAGTTGAGGAGATCAACAAGAATGTTGGCCTCATCCTTATCCAGATGGCTGCGAACAAGGGTTTCTTTCACGGAATCGTTTTTACCCTTTCGATCATCGGCGGTTTAGTTGGAGCCTTCGCAACTGAAATCTGGCACACGTTAGTAGGGAAATGACCGACATCACACTCCGCCAGATCACCCTTCGCCGTGTATACCAAAGCTCTCTTGGCGTCTTCGGCGTTCTGCTCGATGGGGATCAGCAGCTTTGCCGTACCTGCGAGCGTCCCTGGCTGGACAACCAGGTCGGCGTGAGCTGCATTCCGACTGGGAGCTACCGCTTCACCCGCTACGAAAGTCCGACAAAGGGACGAGTCTGGATTACCCAGGACGTTCCTGGCCGCAGCAATATCGAGCTGCACTCGGCGAACTGGCCCTACCAGCTTGAGGGCTGCATCGCCGTTGGGGACGACTTTATCCGAGACGCCAATATGACCATCACGGGCGTCGCTGATTCCAAGGCGACGATGGCGAAGCTCTACGACGAGCTGCCGGACGAATTCACTCTGATCGTTGAGGATGCCCCTGCCAACGACAACACCTTAACCGACCAGTAGCAGGATGACCGCAGGCGTTTGCAACATAACAATCGAGCAGGGAGCGGATTTCCTTCTCAATCTGCTGTTTCGAGACCTCGACGAAAACCTCATCGATCTCACCGGCTGGACGGCAGAGATGATGATCCGCACGGTCGTCGATTCTCCGTCTCCGCTCGTGTCACTCTCCTCCAGTAATGGCATCACCTTAGGCGGTACTGCCGGAACCATACTCATTGAGCTTACCGGAGCCATGACGAGCGCATTATGTGCAGGCACCGGCGTCTACGACCTGAAGATGGTCGATCCGGATGAAATCCCTTATCGTTTAATCGAGGGTGCCGTGACCATCGTGGGTGCTGTTACCAGATGATTAACGTGCAAGTACAGCAGCAAGAGGTCGCCCAATCTTACACGACTGACTTTGGTATTATCACTGTCACATGCCCTATTTATCTGATCACGAACCTACCGCCGTCAGCAAGGCCGCCTTCCCCATCCGCCTCTCATCCTTTCGTCGCGGAGGATGGGCAAACGCCTATCACCGCCGAAGACGGTACAACTATTTTTAATCAGGAGTCGTAATGAAACAGTTCTTTGCATGGATGATACTCGCGGCTGTAATGACGACCCCCGCCTATGCTGGTGGTAAACTCAGCCAGCTACCGAGCGGCGGAAACGTCAACGCGGCTTCAGATCAATTATTGGCCATCAGAACGGCGACCTCTACCAGCACTAACACGATCGCGACTGGCTCGCAGACCTTTAACACCCAATCCGGCTTGGACATCGTAACTGGCCAGCCCGTTACCGTTGTCAACACCGGCACGCCCGCCAATTACATGCAGGGCAGCGTAACGTCTTACAGCGGCACGACGCTGATTATAAATGTGCCCTCCGGTACAACGCCGCCTTCCACCGGTGGATCAGGGACCTTTAGCTCGTGGACCATCTTCACCGACTTTCAGGTAACACCGCTTGCCGTAGGCGCGGCGGGAGGCGATCTATCCGGCACCTTTCCGAACCCGACCGTCGCCAAAATCAACGGGGCGGCTCCCGCTCCCTCGGCAACCACCGACACGACGAATGCGTCAAATATCAGCTCTGGGACCTTGGCGGCGGCACAAGGCGGGGCAGGAGCGATCAACGGAGCCTTGAAGGGAAATGGCAGCGGGTTCGTTTCTCAGGCTGCCTGCGGCGATCTCTCGAACTCCGCGGCAAGTTGCTCTACCGATACCACGAACGCAAGCAACATATCGTCCGGGACGTTAGCGGCTGGTCGGTTGCCAAACCCCTCGGCCACCACTCTTGGCGGCATAGAGAGCATCGCGTCGGCTGCGCATAACTTCCTCACCGGCATTTCGACCTCGGGCGTCCCGGCACAGGCACAGCCAGCGTTCACGGACATCTCTGGCAACATCTCTGTCAACCAGATGAACGGCGGAACCTCGGCTTCCTCCTCGACGTTCTGGCGAGGTGACAATACGTGGGCGACCATTAGCGGCGGTGGCTCGCCTGGTGGATCATCAGGGCAGATGCAGATTAATGACTCTGGATCGTTTGCCGGAATAATCGGGACCCCGATCTATGCTGGCGATCCCACCTATGGCGCAAAATGTGATGGCATCCAGTTGCAGGATGTTACAGTAACTTCCGGCTCGGCAAGCATATCCAGCCCGTCGCATCTTTTCAGTTCTGCCGATATCAATAAATTGGTAACGGTTGCCGGTGCCGGATCTGGCTCTAACGTCCTTAATACGAAAATTAATAGCGTAGTTGCTGGTGTTGGCGTCATGGCGGTTAATGCTGGAACTTCAATCTCCGGTACTGGCGTTGCATATTTTGCTACCGACGATCAAGTGGCGTTTAATGCCGCTTGGGCCGCCGCGACCATCTATGGCGGCACTTATGGAGCGCAAACCGTAGTGGGACCATCAGGAATTTGCGGAATGTCTCATGAGATTGATTTGCTTACCCCGACCACCGCCTCCGTTAGCTTTCGAGGTCAAGGAAAGCATGTTACAGATTTGAAATGGATGAGCGCTACGAATATGGGCGGCACTGGTTACAAGGCGATGATTTTCGGCATTGCGGGGAACTTCCACCCGTTTACCGATATGACGATATCGGATATGGAAGTCGATATGGAAGCTGCTACTGATTCGACCTATGGCGTCGATCAAAAGTGTATTGAGATCGAGTACATGCTGCGCCCTCTTTTTCAAAATCTTTACCTGCATGGATCGCCAGCAACATGCCTTGGCACCGATTATTTGTCCGGGGCGCTTGTTACCAATGTCGATATCGAAAACGGTGGCCGCATGCAGACGCTTACCTCGCAGGATGGCGATGGCTTTGCAACTGAGCTTGGCGCTGGGTACAACGGATTATATGAAATCAATATTTTCGCCAATAATAACCTGATTAATAACCATCACTACGGCGCGGAAATTGAAACGGCAAACAATCAAACCAACGTGTTTTGGGTTTTAGCTAATAACACCTGTATCACTAAATGGCCGAACGCAATTTGTTTCGAGGATAACGGCGGAACCGGGTCCATTATCGTAAATAATCGCGCACACCAATCAGGGGCCTCGCCAATTGGCGCGGGTGTCGAAGTCGGTCCGGGGCCGATAGGCGCTCTTGGCATCGGAACCAAAGGCCTTATCGAGGGAAATATAGTCGATGGGTTCAAAAACGGGATTCAAATTACCTGCTCCGGCACGTTTTGCCCATCTCATTATTCGGTTAAGAATAACCAAACTTACGCGAACACCCAATATGGCATTGATATCCTTGGGACCGGCGTAAATAATATTGATAGCATTATCCTTCAGAATAATGATTCTCATGATAATGGATACGCTGGTATTGCTGTAATCGCTGCTACCGCCAGCGCAAGCACTGCCAGCAATCTAAAAATGTCCGGCAATCATACGGAAAATAATGGGCAGTACGCCCCCACCGCAGCGCAACAGACTGGCATCTACATGAATATGCCCGTAGCAGGGTTGGACGCTACCGATAATTATGCCATGGATAACGGTTCTGGCTATCAGCTTTATGGCATGACTTACGATACCAATGCCACGATTACCAATGGCTTTATTGCGTTAAACCATTTCAATAATAACGTTACAGCGGCTTTTGATAAGGTTGGCTCATTCACCGGATTGCAATTCGCAAACTACGGCGATGCAACCAGCTATCCGATTACGGCCAGCGGTACCGTAACATTTACCAACAAAACATTTGATACGGCCGGTACCGGAAATTCCTTCTCCGTCAATGGCACGCAAATCACCTCTGTCAGCGGTACGGGATCAGCGATTTGCTTAACGATGGGCTGCACGCTCATTACGCCCGCTCTTGGCACGCCAACCGCGCTTGTCGGCACCAATATCACGGGTACGGGGGCAGGTTTTACAGCCGGGGCTGTTTCAACGATTAGCGGCCTTATCAGCTCAGGCAGCGGCGTGACGATAACTGGATCTGGTACCGCAGGAAGCCCGTACTCAATCGCGGCGTCTGGTGGCGGTGTAACGTGGCCAACGAGTGGCGATGTTGTGATAAGCAATGGCACAAGCTCGCCTGCTGGAGTTGCGCCCGTGAATGGCGATTGTCTGATTGGAAGCGGCGGGGCATGGATTGCCGGATCATGCAGCACCGGATCAGGTACCGTTACGACTCTATCAGTTGCCACGGCAAACGGTTTTGGCGGTACAGTTGCAAACGCTACGACTACGCCAGTAATTACGCTTACAACCTCATGCAACGGGATTTGTAAGGGCAATGGAACAGCGATCAGCACAGCCACGGCAAACACTGATTATCAGGGGGCGCTTACATTAACGACAACCGGATCATCGGGGGCGGCCACGCTTTCAGGAGCAACGCTAAACATCCCGCAATATTCCGGCGGCACATATACGGCCGGGGCTGGATTGGCGCTAACGGGAAGCGTGTTCGCTGAAAATCAATTCTTCGGTACCGGGCAGGATGGGCCTAAGACCATTACATCGGGCACCACTACATTGACACGTGATATGTATTGGTCAAGCCTCACTATATCCGGGACCGGCGTTCTAAAGCCTCAGGGATTCCGGGTTTATGTTTCCGGCACCATGGATATAACTGCTGCCCCTGCTGGCGCTATTATATTTAACGGCACAAACGGCAGCGCGGGAAGTAGCGGCTCTGGCGGCTCCGGCGGCTCAACATCCGCAACCAATAACACGTTAAGTTTGCCGGGTTCAGGCGCAACTGGCGGCGCTGGATCTGTAAATAACGGCTCGAATAGCACAGGCTGCGGGAGTACGATTGTTTTCAATACGGCCGCATGCGGAATCGGCGGGGCGGCTGGTATTGGTGGAACCGGAACGGCTGGTACCGGCGGAAGCTCCAGCGCGATCACGCAGGCGTCATTCCCTTATAAATATCAAGAGAATTTTATAAGCCCCGTCAACATAAAACCAGGCACACCCGGGGCTCCTGGCGGCGGTGGTGGCGGTGATGGGACCAATTCTGGCGGCGGCGGCGGCGGCGGCCCAACGCCGGGCGGCCTTATCTGGATTTCAGCAAACACGATTGCTCGCGGCACGAATTCAACAGCTGCGATCATTCAGGCTAAAGGTGGAAACGGCGGCGCTGGGGCGGCTGGCGTGGCCGGCAACGCTGGCGGCGGCGGTGGTGGCGCAGGCGGAACTGGCGGTACCGTGATAATCAATTACGGTACGCTTACAGGATCAGCCATTACGGGCGCGGTTGATATCAGCGGTGGCAACGGCGGCAACGGCGGAGCGCTCCATGGATCTGGCGCGAACGGAAACGGCGGCGGCGGCGGCCCAAGCGGCTATTATTTGCTGAATAATCTAACGACAAATACGCTTACCGAGTATACCGGCCAAAATGGTGCAACGGCTCCCGCAACTGGCGGCACTGTCGGCGGCGTTTCTGCAACATCAACGCAAAATAATCTGTAGGATAAACATGAACAAGAAATATCAATATTGTCTTTTCGCCGTTATAGCAATTTCAGCAGTGCTCGGATTATTTTTTCTTTCACTGCCAGAGTATCCCGTAAAATGGGAGCATGGATATAAAACGAGCAATGTTATTGCGACACGGTATAGCCCTACTCTAATTGGGTACAATATCGGCTTTGAGTTTTTTAATTTTTCGGAAGACGACAAGAGAATCGTTAGCATTCTGGAATCTCACAATGGCCATCTGTATCGTGCAGGTGGTTACTCTGGTAGCCCTATGATGGTGATTTTTGAAGACGTTCGCACTGCAGATCAGGCAAATAAAAAGATTAAACTAATACTGTCTGAATTCGATAAAATGTTCGCTCTGGCGGCAACTGGAGGCACAGACACAGGTACAGCACCAACGCCATCACAGGACCCTTTGTAGACGTGGTCAGGATGAACGCAATAAACGCTAGCGCCAAGGCCTAAGCCGTGGCATAATTCCGATAATTTAACCCTGTAAGGAGCACAACATGAGCATCTTCACCAATCTGGAATCCGATTTCGAAACCTACTGGAACACCCATATCAAACCATTTCTGACAAACGAAGTAGAGCCGGTCCTGAAATCGTTCATGAGCCAGTTCACCACGCAGTTTGGCGCTCAGGCTTTGACCGCAGCCCTCGCTGGCACGGCAGAACTCGCTACCGGCACCGGCTTCGGTGTCGTGGCTACTGGCCTCGCTACCACCCTGTACGCTGACGCGCAGATCGACGCCAAGAGCGACGCCCTGCTCGATGCAAACACTGTGTTGCAGACGGTTCAATCCGCCTTGCAGGTTGCCAAGGTCGCCAACGGCATCGTTACCCCGGCTGATCAGTCGGCGGCAGCAGCTCTAGTTCCGGCTCCTGCGACTGAACCCGCTCCTGCACCAGACAGCGAGCCGGTTGCTGAAACGCCAGCACCGACCGCCGCCTAATGCCTCTCTGGCTCTCCATAGCGTTTGAGGTTGTTTGCGAAGGCTTTGACGCCTTCATAAATGGCAAGTTCAACGCATGGAGAGCCGAGCGCAAGGCCCAACGAGTAGCTGACGCTCCTGAAAACCGTCAGGAATTGGAGAAGCTTCTTGGCTCAGGTGATTTATGAGATCCTCAGGATTGTCGCCTCTTTTGCTCTTGGTTTTGGCATTGCCTGCCTGCTCGCCTACCTGTCCTGAGATTGCCGTTAAGACGTGGACGCCCGCAGAGCAGAAGCAGATGCTCGCCGAGGAGAAGAGGCTGGACCCTGATTCCATCCTCATTCCTGTTCTGCTCGACTACGCCAAGCTCCGGAGGGAGGTGGAATGATAATCCTCCGCAACATCCGTGACACACATGCCCGCGAACGCTTTTGGTTTCGTGCCTTGGGCTTACTCGCTCTTCTCGTCTTCTGCTCGATCGTTCTTATCCCCGTATTCTATCCCATAGGAGCATCCCGCCCGTGACCGATCCTCTTTATGCTGCCAGTCACGTTCAGAATATGGCCGACAGAGCCTGCAATGAGAAGCTAGCGTTTGCCCTAACAGGTCTTTCTGTTATTTTTGTTGCCGCTATGGCTGCTGACCAATGTTTTGCGCTCGGTGAAAGGCTTAGACGCCATAGCCGGGATCGTTCCGACGGATCACGAGACAGAGGCCGGTAGTCGATTACGCGAGATACCCTGTGAAGGGTAGCGTTCCACAGCCGAAGGCTGGTTAGTGGAATCGAGGGGTAGGAGTTTGCACCTCCTCCCCTCACTTTTCAGGCGGCAACTTCCCAATTCTCTCGACTTAAACCACAGCTTAAAATATGCTTACGCATGACCTCATTTTCCGATCGGTTCCGCCCCTCCGGTAAGCCCCCATCCTTCGTCGAGCGGGTAAGGCCATCCCGAGGCCAGCCACTCCTTCCCATCTTCAATCCTCCTTCCATTCATCCCGCTCCTGTCACCCCGCCGGTGCCTTCCTCTCTGGAGCTACAGCCGCCGCCGGTTCAGTCAACAACGAACGGGGAACCCTACCCCATTGCGATGTTGCCTGACCGCTCCGCTACCGTCTTACCGTCTGTTGACCGCTCCGATGTAAGGCCCCCATTGGCGGGGCCTCCAACATCAGGAGGAACTATGGATCAACAAACTACAGGTGAAAAAGGCAAAGCCAGAGCCATTCTCACGGCTATCCGCACGCTCAAACAGCTTGAACGTGACCAGAGACCGGCCACTCAATCGGAACGGCAAGACTTATCTCATTTCGGCGGCTTCGGAGCCGTCGCCCTCTCGATCTTCCCCGATCCCGTCACAGGCCGCTTCAAAGACGGCTGGCAAGCCATCGGCGAGGAACTCAAATCGCTCCTCACTCCTGAAGAATACGAATCCGCCCGCAGGACGGTATTTACCGCCTTTTACACTTCCCCAATCGTCATGTCGTCCATGCACGAGGCCCTTTCGCGTTTGGGGGTTCCATCTTCCGCCGTAATCCTCGAACCGGGATGTGGAAGCGGTTTATTCATGGCTCACGGCAAGCCCGGCCAACGCTTCATTGGCGTGGAACTGGACGGCATCTCAGGCCGCATCGCCCGCGCTCTCAATCCCCAAGCCGACATCCGCATCGAGAATTTCCGCGATACAAAACTCCCGCCTTTAGACGCTGTGATCGGCAACGTCCCATTCGCCGACGTCAAGCTCGACCTCAACGGCGAAAAACTCTCCCTGCACGACTTTTTTATTGCCAAGTCGGTTGCCGCCCTCAAGCCGGGTGGCGTTTTGGCTGTCGTCACCTCGCATTACACGATGGACAAGCAGAACGCCGCCGTCCGTGAGCGGCTCGCCGGCCAGGCCGACTTCCTCGGGGCGATCCGCCTGCCGAGCGACGCCTTCAAGCGCGAGGGCACGGCGGTCGTCACTGACATCGTGTTTCTGAGGAAGCGTGCACCCGGCCAGGAGCCGAGCCACGTTGATCCGTCATGGCTGGAAACCGGTCCGCTTTACATCGACGACGCAACCGTGCCGATGAATCGCTACTTCCTGAAGCACCCCGAGATGGTTTTGGGCACATGGAGCCGCAAGGACACGCTCTATGGCGGCGAGGGCTTGAGTGTCCTATCGAACGGCGATCTTGCGTCTCAGCTCAGAATCGCCGTCGCAAAGCTCCCGCGTGGGAAGGTAACCCAATCCGAGGCCGAGAGGCCGAACCCTCCCCCAGCATCGATCCCCGCCTTCACACCCCCTCCTCCCGAACGTCATCTCACCGAAGGCTCTTTTTTCGTCGGCGGCGACAAGGTTATCCGGCAGATCGAGGGCGGGAACGGCGAACAGGTCGTCTATGGCGGCACGGAGCTGAAGTCAGACGGCACCATGACCGGCAAGCGTCTTGCCGCCCTGGTGGGCCTGCGTGACCAAGCCAGACGGGTTCTCCAATCTCAGAACGAAGGATGGCCGGACGCGAACCGCGTTCAAGCCCGCCGCAACCTCAACGTAGCGTATGACTCCTTCGTTGCCACTTACGGGCCGGTCAACAAGACCTCGATCAGCGAGACGAAGGACGGATCAACCATCCGCCGGATGCCGAACCTCGTCAAGTTCCGCGAAGACCCCGACGCGATGCTGGTTATGGCCTTGGAAGAGTACGACGAGGCGAACGGCAAAGCGACCAAATCCGCGATCATGCAGAAAGACGTGGTCGGCCCGAAGCCGCCTATCACGCACGTCAAGTCTGCCGAAGACGGACTCCTGGTTTCACTCGACCACAAGGGCGGCATTGACCTCGCGTACATTGCCAAGCTCTACAGCAAGCCAGAGCAGGAAATCATCCGCGAGCTTGCCGACCTGATCTTTCGCGACCCGGAAACGAAGGAATGGCAGACCGCAGACGCCTATCTGTCTGGCAACGTCCGGGCGAAGCTGGTCACCGCAGAGAAGGCCGGAGCAGAGTATGCCCGAAATGCCGTGGCCCTGCGTTCAGTGCAACCCGAGGACGTCTTACCCGGCGACATCGACGCCAACCTCGGGGCGCCGTGGATACCCGAGAAGGACATCCAGAAGTTCGCTGCCGAGCTATTCAACGTATCGCCTGAAGCCTTTTCGATAGGCCACCTGATGAAAGATGCCGTCTGGAGCGTCGAGCCGGACTATCGGGCCATATCCTCGGTCGCGGCAACCGCCGATTATGGCACAGGCCGGATCAACGGAACGGAACTGCTCAACCTTGCTCTTAATTTACGAACTCCCGTCATCTACGACATCGTGCGTGGCGCGAATGGCGAAGAGCGCATCCTTAACCAGACCGAGACGCTGGCAGCCCGAGAGAAGCAGAAGCAGATCAAGGAGAAATTCAAGAGCTGGATCTTCTCCGACCCCGACCGCACGGAACGGCTGGTGAGGGATTACAACGATACGTACAACAACCTGCGCCCGCGGCTCTTTGACGGCTCGCATCTCGACTTTCCGGGGATGAGCAAGGTGTTCGAGCTACGCCAGCATCAGAAGGACGCCATCTGGCGTGGCATGAGCAGCGGCAACACGCTGCTGGCACATGTTGTTGGAGCGGGCAAAACTGCCGTTATGGCCGCGACGGGAATGAAGATGAGGCAGAGCAATCTTGCCAAAAAACCCATGTACGTCGTGCCCAACCACATGCTTGAGCAGTTCGGGCGGGAATTCATGCACCTCTACCCCAATGCGAAGCTACTAATCGCCAGCAAGGAAGATTTCACCAAAGACCGGCGCAAAGCCCTGACGGCGAAAATCGCAACGGGCGACTGGGATGGCATCATCGTCACTCATTCGAGTTTCGAGCGGATCGGCATGAGCACCGACTATCAACAGCGATTCTTGCGTGAGCAGATCAAGGAATACGATGACCTGCTGCTCGACAGCGCCAGGGATAAAGGCCGTAACCGGAACATCATCAAAACCATCGAAAAGCAGAAGGCCCGCCGCGAGGAAAAGCTGAAAGACCTTCTAGCTGCAGACAAGAAGGACGACGGCCTGGTCTTCGATGAGCTAGGAATAGATCACGTCTTCGTCGATGAAGCTCATTATTTTAAAAATTTGGAGACGCCTACGAAGATGGAGCGTGTCGCCGGAATCCAGACTGGCGGCAGCGAAAGAGCGTTCGACCTCTACATGAAAGCCCGCTTCCTCGAAGAACGACACGCAGGGCACGGCGTCACCTTCGCCACAGGCACTCCGATCAGCAACACGATGGTCGAGATGTATACGATGCAGCGGTTCCTCGATCCCGAAGGACTCAGGAGCCGAGGCATTGAGCACTTCGACGCCTGGGCCGCAACCTTCGGCGAGGTCGTCGATACGATGGAAATCTCCCCGGACGGTGCGACGCTCAAACCCCGCAGCCGCTTTGCGAAGTTCGTCAACCTGCCTGAACTGGTTCAGATGTTCCGGGCATTCTCCGACGTGCAGACGGCGCCCATGCTCGACCTGCCATGCCCGGCGCTCGAAGGCGGGAAACCTCAAACCATTGCCTGCCCGATGTCGGACGAGCAACGGGAACTCCAAGCGGGGCTGGTGAAGCGTTACGAGCGAATCCGCAGCCAGAAGGTTGATCCCCGAGAGGATAACGCCCTGGCGATCACCACGGATGGGCGGAAGCTCGCCCTCGATGGCCGGATGCTCGGAGCGGGCTGCGATTTCCCCGGATCGAAAATCAATCAGATGGTCGCCAACATCGCCCGCATCTGGCGTAAAACCGAGGCCGTGCGCGGTGCTCAGCTCGTTTTCTGCGATCTCGGCATTCATCCCAAGCCGTTCTCGGTCTATGATGAAGTGGTCGAAAAGCTGATAGATCAAGGTATCCCGCGTAACCAGATCGCCGTCATGGGCGATGCCGATACCGATTCAAAGAAGCAGGTATTATTCGAAAAAGTCAGGCAGGGAGCCGTGCGCATCCTGATCGGCAGCACAGCGAAAATGGGCACCGGCACCAACGTCCAGAAACGGCTGGTCGCCCTGCATCACCTTGACGCACCATGGAAACCCGCCGAGGTCGAACAACGTGACGGGCGGATTCTCAGGCAGGGCAACGACAACCCCGAGGTGGGGATTTACCGCTATGTGACCGAAGGGTCATTTGATGCTTACATGTGGCAGGCGTTGGAGACAAAAGCACGGTTTATCGCCCAAGTAATGAGTGGTGACTGTGCCGTGCGCAAGGCAGAGGATATCGGCGGACAGGAACTCAGCTACGCCGAGGTGAAGGCAATCGCATCAGGCAACCCGGCCGTCCTGACGCTGGCTGAAACCGACGCCGAGCTTCAGAGACTAGCGATTTTGAAGAAGAATCACGCCGACGAGCAGTACCTCGCCCGGAAGAACGTGCGCGACTTGCCGGATACGATCAAGCGGCATGAACGGCGGATTGACGGGCTGACAAAGGACTTGGCTACCCTCACATCTCACGCCCCCGACGCGGTCATCATCGGCGAACGGCCCGTCGCAAAGGACGACCTGATCGCGGTGCTGGGGAAACGGCTCAACGGTCTTCCTGCCGAGGTGAGCGAAACCCGCACTATCAAGCTTGGTATCTATCATGGATTGGAATTCGGCGTCATCATTCATCGGTTCGGTGCGCCGGAATCGTATCTCCAAGGCGAAATCGTTCGGCGTGGCGACTTGGCTCGTGACGCAGGGCCGCGCGCGGTACTGAACGCCCTCGACCGGATGATCGGTGGCTACGATGACCAGATCGGAAACGCCAAGCGGGAATTGGGAATCGCACAGGGCCAGCTCCGCGACTACGAGGGCAGGATCGGCAACGCATTCGCCCACGAGGAGTTCAAGAGAGAGCTGGAGGGCTTGCGGGATCAACTCAGGATCGGCCTGTCCGGGAACGTACCCGACGACGCGACGCCTGTAGCCGAGTTAGCCGCACGCATTAAGGCTTTACGAGACGCGAACACGGTCGAAGCCGCACCGCAGCGAATCGGCACACGGAAGGCGGCAAGAGCCGAGCAGCCGGTGACGGCGCGCATCATGGCGAGGAAGCCAGAGGAGCAGCCCGTGGTCGAGGTGGTCGAACCCGCCCACGTCGATCCGGAACCCGTGAAAGCACCGCCCATGGCGATCAGGATGCCCGAACCGGTAAAACCAGTGAATGGCTACCGCCAGCAGGTGATTCGACGGAGGCAGGCGAACGAGTCGCAGCTTAGTTTGTTTTGAGGGGGCGATGATGATATAGGCTTGCTGACAAAGCCGTGGCAAGGCAATAAGGATAAACAATGAAATCAAAGCACGGTCTTATATGCCATATAGTCGCCAGCAACTGCTGGAACGGGAAAACGCGAACCGTCGAGTGCCGGAGCATGTTGAATCGACTATCATAAACGAGAATGCAGCGCAAAGCCCCAAGCAGGCTAGATAATATCCGCGTTATATTGCTATCCCCCTGCCACGCGATATAATCGGTGGTGGTTTCCATCCCCCAACCCCGGAGCCCCATACATGGGCCGTCCCAAGAAGGCCGCTCCCAAGCACGTTGAACCTGAGGAAGAATCGCAAGAGATGCCCGAGGAGGAGCCGGAAGCCGACGAGGAAGAGGACGACGAGCCGGAGGCCGCCACCAGCGGTGGTCATGCCGCCACGATGACCAAGGCCGATGTCTGCCGCGCCCTGCTCGCCGAGGGGATCACCGAAAACGAGGATGCGGTGGCCGCCGCGAAGTCGCGGTTCGGTATCGAGATCAAGCCGACGGATTTCAGCCTCTACAAATCGAAGGAAAAGGCCAAGCAGGGCGCACCCAAGGGCAAGCCCGGCCGGAGGCCCCGACAGGTGGCAGAAACCGGCCAGGTGGTTTCGCAGCCGAAGCAGGCACCGGCAGGGGGCGATGTCGGCCTCATCGAAGCCCTTGAAGCCATGAAGCCGCTGGTGGCTCAACTGGGGGCGGAGAAGGTGAAGCGTCTGGTGGATCTGCTGGGTTGAGCGGATCAGGGCACGGATGCCTTTTTATCCCAACGTGACATGCTTCCAGCAACTGCCGCTCTCTATGTTGTAAATCGTGCTTGTTGGTTTTCCAAACCACTTCGCCACCGTGTGCGCACGCTCGAACTTTAAATTCAGCTTTATGACGCGGACCAGCATTTCATTCAACTTCGCGTAAGAGCAACGGGTCCCAACGCGAATGAGACCGTTTTCGCTGGCGTGTACTTGGTTGGCGGCATGGGTGATATATTCAATGTTGCCGGGCGTGTTATTGTCCTTGTCCCCGTCCTTATGGTTTCTCTCCAAACCCCGTGGGCAGCGACCCAAGAAAGCATTGCCTACCAGATGGTGGATATAACAACCGTGCCCCTTGGCAGCTCGATATAAAATGACGCGGTGATATCCGTTGGGCAAAATGCATGGCTTGAGAATCTTACCTAGGGTGGCTGCTTTGCCGCCCCTAACCCTTTTTACTCGCCCCCAATTCGACACCTCGTACCAGCCCTCGTACCCGACAACCGGACGCCATTCTTCGTTTACAAATTCATTGAATTGTGACATTTTTAACTCCTCATCTATGCAATGAGGAGCTTAGCAGGTTGCGTCGCAAGGCGCAACCGCTAGGTTGAAATCGTCGGGCTGTTCGAGTAAGGATCGCCGGGGCAGGGATGCCCGCTTGCTCCGAGCAGTTTGCCTCGCCATAATGGCGTAGGAGATCTGGCCAAGTGTACACAAGCGGGCTAGAATCCCGGTATGCGCGTCTCAGGGCGGGGGATGCAAGGTTGAGGTAAATCGGTGAAGACGGATTGACCGGCTCGTTCACGGCCGATTAAGATTATTGCAGTTAATTCGAGTTTGGGAGTCGCCTCCGGTGGAAGCCGAAGCGGGAGACAAGGTGCGCCTGAAGGTCGGAACCCACGCCGGAGCACGAGGCTTACTCGATGCGTTCGATGGCGAAAAGCTCGTGGTCCGTCTCGAGGATTCGGGAGTCAAGGTTCGTGTGAATGCCGACCAAGTTACTAACTTCAGCCTCGCGGCTCGCAAGGCATGGGTTACCGATCCGGGACGGGCCGTCGGGAGGCGAAAGGGGACCAAGCTCACAGACAGGGTCTCCGTCACTCTCAGGCTCGACCGCGAACTTTGGGAGCACTTCCTCGGGCTTGAGAAGGACGGCGTCATCGAGGACCGAACAGGGCTGATCAACCGGTGGTTCAGAGAGAAGCTGGCCGGGTTGGAAGGCGGTGGCGTCGCGAACGGCCCGTCCAACTGAGGCTATTCAATCAGCAGTGGAACATCGCGATCTATCACAGTGGTCCGCTCCGGGCGCACTACCAACACCCACCCCCACCATGCGATGGCGGCCTGACGGCGCGAACACCATACCGAACCCTGACCTCATTTCGAGGGACTGATGAGCGTTGCAAAGTTGCAAAGGGAACCGGTCGTTGGCACGTCCGGCGACGTCGTTGAAACCCAGGTGGCAAAGCTGAAGGCACTGTTTCCTGAGTGCGTCACCGAAGGCAATGTCGATTTCGACAAACTGCGATCGACTCTGGGTGCGGCCGTCGAGTCCGGCCCCGGTCGGTTCACGTTCTCCTGGGCTGGGAAGGACGACGCGGTCGGGCTGCTCCAGACCCCGAGCCGGGGCACGCTGATCCCGTGCCCGAACGAGTCGATCAACTTCAACGCCACCGGCAACGCCTTCATCGAAGGCGACAACCTAGAGGTGCTGAAGCTGCTTTTCAAACCTTACTTCGGCCGGGTGAAGCTGATCTACATCGACCCGCCGTACAACACCGGACAGGACTTCGTCTACCCGGACAACTTCACCGACCCACTTAAAAACTACCTCATTCAGACCGAGCAGATCGACGACGATGGCAATCTCGCCACCAGCAAGATCGACCGCACCGGCCGCATCCACTCGTCCTGGCTGTCGATGATGTACCCACGGCTCTTTCTGGCCCGCCAGCTTCTGAAGGAGGAGGGGCTTATCTGCGTCAGCATCGACGACAATGAGGTCCACCACCTGCGGATGCTCCTGAATGAGGTGTTTGGCGAGGAAAACTTCATCTCGCAGATCACGATCGAGAGCAACTCTCGCGGCCGCCAGTCGGACCGCTTCGTCGCCGGCGTGCACGAGTACCTGCTGATTTACGGCAAGGACGTTGAGGCTACCGAACTGGCCGGTGCCGAGCTCGGGGCCAAGCAGCTCGCCGATTACAAGCACACGACGGACGACGGACGGAAGTACCGGCTCCGAGGACTTCGCCACCGCGGGAACGCCTCGCGGCGGGTGGACCGACCGCAGATGTACTTCCCGCTCTACGTCGACCCCACGACCCGGTCCGTGTCGGTCGAGCGGACCGAGGCGCACACGGTCGAAGTCTTCCCACGCAAGTCGACCGGGGAGGACGGTCGCTGGGAGTGGGGGCCGGCTAAGGCGGCCAAAGATATCCACCTGCTCGAAGGCGTGCTCGTTACCACCCGGGACGAGTGGGATATCAGTCAGCGGGAGTTCCTAGAGGTGGACGGGGAGGCCCGGCGTCAGAAGTGGCGGACCATCTGGGACGAGAAGGAGATCGACTACCAGAACGGCAAGCGGGACCTGCAGGCCCTGTTCGACTCCTGCCCATTCGACTACCCGAAGCCCGTGTCGCTGCTGCGGAAGATTGTCGACGGCGCGACCGTCGGGAACGACATCGTCCTCGACTTCTTTGCCGGATCATGCCCGACTGCGCAGGCCGTCCTCGAAGCGAATCGCGACGACGAAGGGCGCAGGCAGTTCATCGCCGTCCAGTTGCCCGAGCCGGTCGCGGGGCAGGCCTATCCCACCATCGCGGCGATGGGTCTCGAACGCATCCGGCGGGTCATCCGCAAGTTGGAGGCGGATGCCAAAGTGCAGCTCAGTTTTTCCAGCGGCGAGAACCCGGAAGACCTCGGGGTGAAGGTGTTCAAACTGGCCACGCCGAACATCGAACAGTGGGTTCCGGACAACAACCGCGATCCAGAGAAGTACGCGGGCAAGCTGCACAGGTTCGATGACCCGCTGGTCGGCGACTGGAAACCCGAGAACGTGCTATGGGAGGTGGCGCTGCGCGAGGGATTCGGGCTTAACACCCGCTATGTCACGAAGACGCTCGCTAACGGCACCAACCTCTACGAGGTCACCGACCCCGACAAGGACCCGCCGCAGACGTTCCTTCTGTGCCTCGACGAGGAGGTGCGGGCGGACATGAGCAAGCACCATGCCCTCACCACAGATATGCTCTTCATCTGCCGCGACAAGGCGCTCGACGACACCGCCGCCGCGAACCTGGCCCTCCAGTGCCGCCTTAAAACCATCTGAGGGGGGATGCCATGCGTTTTCAGTTCGACGGCAACCAGGCGTACCAGCTCCGCGCCATCGAGGCGACGGCCGACATCTTCCGGGGGCAGCCCCGCGTCACTGTCGATTACGACGTCTTCGAGATGGGCACGCTACTCGGCCCGGTCCCTAACCGCCTCGACCTTCCCGAGGACGCGCTGCTCTCCAACCTGCAGGCGGTCCAGAGGCGTTTCGGCCTCGGAGAGGACACCAAGCTTGAGATGATCGAGGAGCAGATCAGGACGGCGCGCGGCACCACGAGTGCTCGGTTCCCGAATTTCTCGGTGGAAATGGAGACGGGCACAGGAAAAACGTATGTCTACCTGCGCACCGCCCTAGAGCTTCACCGCCGGTACGGCATGCGGAAGTTCATCGTAGTGGTGCATTCGGTGGCGGTGCGGGAGGGGGTGCTCAAGTCGCTCAAGGTTACTCAGGAGCACCTGCGAGCGATCTATGACAACGTGCCCTACCGCTTCACGTCCTACGATTCGAGGGGCATCGGTAAGGTTCGGCAATTCGCCCAGAGCGACTGCGTGGAAATCCTCGTGATGACCATCGACTCGTTCAATAAGGACGATAACGTCATCCGCCAGTCCACCGACAGGCTACAGGGCGCGACCCCTCTCTACCTAATCCAGGCGGCGAGGCCCGTGCTTATCCTGGACGAGCCGCAGAACATGGAGAGCGAGGGGCGAATCAGGGCGCTCGCCTCCCTCCACCCGCTGGCAGCCCTGCGGTTCAGCGCCACTCACCGCAATCCTTACAATCTCTGCTACCGCCTGACGCCATTTCAGGCCTATCGGGAAGGGTTGGTCAAGCGGATCGAGGTCGACTCCGTCCGCAAGGAGGACGACTACAACCAGGTGTTCCTGCGGCTGGAGGAGGTCCGCAGCAACAAGAAGACGGTTCAGGCGAAGATCGCAGTCCACCAGCGCATGGCGGAGGGGCAGATCAAGGAGAAGAGCTACCTGTTCAAGCAGGGCGAGTGCCTGAGCGACAAGTCCGACCGCCCGGAATACAGCTCTTTCGTTATCGACGAGATTCATGCCCGCGAGGGGTTCGTGCGGTTCGCCAACGGCATCGAAATCCGCGTCGGGCAGACGCAGGGGGCAGACCAGGCCGAGCTGTTCAAGCAGCAGATTCGCCGAGCCGTGGAGACGCACTTCCAGAAGCAGAAGAAGCTGAAGGCCGCAGGCATCAAAGTGCTGTCTCTGTTCTTCATCGACCGGGTGGAGAATTTCATCGGAACCGCCCCGCCCGAACGGGGAGCCGGCAGCGTGGACGGTCTATACCCCGGCATCATCCGCGAGCTATTCGATGAGGCGTTCAACGAGCTGAAGCCCAAGTACCCGGAGTTCGCCGCGTTGGAACCCGTCGCCGTCCGTAAGGGCTACTTCGCCCAGAAGAGCCGCCGGAGCGGCTCGTTCGAGATCCTCGACACGACGACCGGCCAGAGCAAGGAAGACCGGGACGCCTACGACCTCATCATGAAAGAGAAGGAGCGACTGCTGTCGTTCAAGGAGCCGGTCGCGTTCATCTTCTCGCACTCGGCCCTACGGGAGGGCTGGGACAACCCGAACGTGTGCCAGATCTGCACCCTGAACCAGACGGTTTCCGAGGTCAAGAAGCGGCAGGAGGTAGGGCGGGGTATGCGGCTGATGGTGGATCAGAAGGGCGTCCGCAACGCCGACCCCAAGTTGAACATCCTGACGGTCGTCGCCAACGAGAGCTACGAGCAGTTCGTGGACGGCCTGCAGAAGGAGATGGAGGAGGCGTTCGGTAAGGATGGGGCCGCGCCCCGGCCGACGAACGCACGGGCGAAGAAGATCTCCACACGCAAGCCGCTGGAACTAATGCCGGCCGAGTTCGCGGAACTGTGGGAGCGGATCAAACACAAAACCCGCTATCAGGTGACCGTGGATACCGACAAGCTCCTCTCCGAGGTCATCGCATCGCTCAACAAGCTGAAGATCGAGCCGCCGCGCATCATCAGCCAGACAGCGGACGTGCATTTGGGCGACGGCGAAGACAAGCTGGACTACCGGGTCGGCGGCAAGCGAGTTCTCACACGACTGGTCGGCCGCCATGCCCTGCCCAACCTGGTGGAGATGATCGAGGACCTGATCTCCCACATCACCCCGCCCGTGAAGCTCACTCGCCGCACGCTAGCCGCGATCGTCACTGGCATCAAGGACCGACAGGCCGCACTCGACAACCCTCAGGAGTTCGCCTCCCAGGCCGCCCGCGTGATCCGTGAGAAGGCCATACAGCAACTGGTGGACGGCATCCAGTACGAGAAGGACGGTACCTGGTACGACATGAGCGAATGGGTCGAAACAGAAGAGACCGTTTCCGACCGCCTTGTGCCGGTAGATAACTCCATTTACGACCAGATCGTCGTGCAGTCCGACACCGAGCGGAAGTTCGCCGAGAAGCTGAAGAAGCGGAAGGACGTACGGCTGTTTGTGAAGCTGCCGGGCTGGTTCAGGGTGACGACCCCCGTCGGTCAATACAATCCGGATTGGGCGCTGGTAATGGAGAAGCCGGACGACGACGAGGAGTTGATCTACCTCATCCGGGAGACGAAGAGCACCACGGCTGCCGACGAGCTGCGGGGGACGGAGAACCAGAAGATCCACTGCGGCGAGCGGCATTTCGTCGGGGGGCTGGAGGTCGACTTCAAAGTCGTGACCTCGGCCGACGACCTGCCCTGACCGCCGCGGCTGACTAGATCTGGTTCAGGCCGACCGTGTTCTGCGACCACGAGCTGCGGGGGATGGTTTGCTCGACCGTCTGGACCTGCCGGGACATACAGCGGTTGGCCGGGTCCGTCACCCAGAAGATGGTGTTGGTGGCCGTGGGGTTGAAGTTTTCGATGATCGCGAGAACGTACCTCGCCCCTTGGTACTGGGCCTGCTGCCACTCGCGCGCCGTCATCGTCACGGAACACCGGCCGACCGAACTCTTTACGTCGACGTACCGCACGTGCCCCGGCCGCGAGATGTTCAGGTCGTAACCGAGCTTCTGCCGCGATACGTTGTGGACGGTCCAGCCGTCCGCGCGCAGCGCCTCCGCCACGTATTCCTCCGCTTCGAACCCGGTGTTGACGGCCGGAGGGGCAACCTGCGTGCCGTTCAACACGGGTGCCGGCGGTAAAGGCGCGCCGCCCGCCCCGGCCGGTCCCGGCGGCGGTGGCTGAGGTGGGGCGAAGGGCGCGGGGAGCGCGGAGAACCGGGTATATTGCGAACCCAGCGGGTTGATGGCTTGCAGCGCAGCGTTGTGGGGATTCGCTGGGTCGTCGTCGAAATAAGCGTTCAGCTCGGGGACGGTGAAATTGAAGTCCACCGCGAAGTCCAGCGTGTCGATCTGCTGCCTGCCGGAATGAGGAAGGCCCGCGATCGGGTCGTGGTACAGGGCAACGACGACGGGGAGCAAAGGCAGGCGGTGCCCGCCGGGCGCGACGTCAGGGGAGAAGTTGGGCACGTTCGTGAGGTCCACCACCGAGTAGCCGCCCCCGGCCGGCTCGATCCGGAGCCACTTCAGGTGGTCCTCGTTCCGGTAGGTGCCCCCAGCCGTGCTAAGCTGGCACGTCGCGTCGAACAACCCGGCACCTGGGGCGCTAGGCTGCAAGTACGGGCAAAGGGCGCGCGGTTGCGAGAGGAAGGCGGGGTTAGAAAGGTCGGCCGGTGTCCCGTAGCACCCGACCCCTTTCTGGATGTTGAAGTTGTTCCGCCAGGTGTTCTGTGGTGTCGTGTTCCCGACGCCGATCAGCCCGGTCCGGGCATGGTATCCGTTCTCAAACAGCGCGAGGATGCTGTCGTTAGCCGCCCTCGAACCTTTGGCGTACAAGTCGTCGATCAAGGACTGCAGCACTTCGGTCGAGACGAACTGGCCCGACTGGACGCTGGGCAGCACATGCTGGTGATACTTCAGGGCCAGGAAGATCTGCACGAATCGCCCGCGCAGGGTGGGACCGAGTTGCGTTTTGAAGGTGTCGAGCTCGGTGAGTGCCGCCCCATATAGGGCGGCGTCGGTGACGTCGATCAAGTCTGACCTCCAGTGAACCCTGACGCGGGCCGCTATTCAGCGGCTTCGGTGAGCCGGGCCTTGTCGAGCAGATCACGGACTCCGGCCGAGATAGCGGCATAGTCGGCTGTTTGCAGTAACTCGTACTTGTGGGTGAGTTCAATCACCTCTCCATCGAAGTCCACACCGCACTCATCGACTAAGCCCAGGACAATCTGCGAATCCTTGGGACGCTTATCCCGGATGAAAGCCAGCATCTTTTTGAGGTTCGCCAGATCCTGGTCCTGCTGATTCGGCGAGTCGATGACGATCGGGCAGAATGCGGCTGTTGAATGCTCTTTCATCAGGTGCAGGATGCTGTAGTAGTAGGCCAAGAGTGCACGTGGCAGATCGCTCCCGGTCTCGTTGATCGTCGAGTAGACGTGAAGCTTTTCGTATTGGAGCGTGTGGACCTCGACGTCGAACAGATTCTTCCGCATCTGCTCGCGGAATTGCTTCGTGATCGCCCTCCGGCGTTCGGCATTGTCGTAGCGGTCCATCTCAGCTTTGACGTCGGAGATTTCCTTCTGTATTAGCACAATCTGATCCTCGACCCCCGCGATGTCATCACGGATGATGCGTTGGACTTCCTTCCGCCCCTCGTTCTCGATTAGATCTTTGAGCTTGAGTTCCCCTCGCTTCGTGTTGAGGATCTTCTCGACGCGGGCGGATTCCGCCTTCGTGTCGATGAACTTGTCACTGGTGACTTCGATTATCTTCTCGACCGCGATCAGCTCCGTTTCGAGTTGGCTCAGCAGGTCATACAAGCGATCCTCATCCTGAGCGATTGCAAGGCGTTCCTCGAAGGAATTCTCGTAGACCGCGCCGCACATC
The DNA here is from genome assembly GCA_965277595.1 of Isosphaeraceae bacterium. Classification (GTDB taxonomy): domain Bacteria; phylum Planctomycetota; class Planctomycetia; order Isosphaerales; family Isosphaeraceae; genus CBDIDH01. The sequence goes on along the minus strand of CBDIDH010000002.1, from coordinate 4,895,033 downwards.
GGGCAATCCACGTGGTCGGCCGTTAAGCTTTTCTCGATATACGCGAGGTCGGCTTTCAGATCGCCTAACGTGTTCTTCGCGATCGTGATTTGGGTCTCGATCACCGTCTTGGATGAGTAATGCCGCGTCAACTGGTCGCGAAGTTCTTCCTCTCGCTTCTTGATCACTTCGCAGATGAGTAGCAACTCCTTGACGTCGTTCTGGAACGCCTCAATGTCGAGGTCGAACGTGACAGCCCGGAGCTTCTCCTCAAGATCCATCAGAATCGACTTCAGCGTTCCTTGCTTCGCGAGTAACGGCAGGAGACGGTCGTTTAGAGCATCCCGCTGGCCCTTGGCTCGATAGTATTCGTTCGGGCGGATGCCGACATGATATTCCGCCAAGTCTTTCTTCCAGTTCGCGAACTGGTCGAGGCGGGCGAAGGAGGACCAACTGCTTTTCCATCCCGCATCCTGGTCGATGTAAAAAGGGAGCAGGAGGTAGGCTGGCGGCGGGGTGATCAGGTCGTTTTGGCGGGTGGGCAGCTTGAGGCCAAAGCCGAGCAGATTGGCAAAGTACGGAGCGACGCCCTTGGTCACTGAATCGAACGTGACTAGGTGCTGCTGGTCGGCGTCATAGAAGCTGTACTGAGACTCGTTCTGGAGGGCGTGATAAGTTTGACCGTCGACAGCGAAGGTCAGGACCGAGATGACCCGGGCACCCTTCCATTTGTCGTGGGTGACCGCCGGAGCAGCGCCGAAGCAGCGATAGATGCTCTTCAGAAGAGATGACTTGCCGGTATCGTTATCGCCCTTGACGATTGTCATCTTTGGGTGGAACGAGAACCTTCTCGCGCGCTTCTCGGACAGCGAGCATAAGGTCAACTTTTTTAAAATAAAGCTTGGCATCGGCCTTCTTCCGGAGATTCCGCACGAGTCGCCGGTAGTTATCAGTAACCATAAAGGTGGAAAAGCCCAATTGCCTTGAGGTACGGGTCCGTGAAGATCTCCGACCCTTTTATACGCCGCGCGCGTCCGTGCGTCACGCATAGAGCTAGCGCCTCGGACAGTTTCGCCGGGTCGCCGGAAGTCAGGATCGACTGAGCAAGCTCCCCAATCACCGTCCTCAACTCCGTAAGGACGACGTGATCCCGGTTCATCCGCTCGATCTCGTGCAGTCGGCACGCCTCGCATATGCGGATCAGCTCGACGAACCCCACGCCTTCGGAGGCGAGCAGGGTGTTGATCGTCGGCCACTCCCGCTCGAACTTCTTCTGCTCCTTGACCTCCGCAATCATTTTCGCAAATTGGTCGCGGGTGATCCCTTTGAGCCTGAGCAAGCCGTCGAAGTCCAGACCCGTCTTTTCGTAGTTCGCCTTCCGCCTCAGATCGCCGTAGAGCGTGTTGTAGAGCGGAGGAATCGCTATCGGAACGCCTGGCCGGACGCGACCCATGAACGCGGCCAATTTGCCCATCGCATGGTCGGCATGGTCATTCACGCTGAGGGTCGTGACGAGCAGCCGGACCAGCTCCAGGAAGGCCGGCGGGTCGGCCAAGTCATGCTCTTCCGCAATCTTCTGAACGACCTTCTCGGCTTCGTCGTCGGTCAGCTCGGCCAAGCAGATCTCGTCTTTCGCGTCGCTCTTCGTCCCGCACTTGAGCGGAACCTTGTAGGGTCGATCGCAGACGAGGTTGACCGAGCGGGCAGCGGCCTGAAATCTCAAACAATTGTCGATCATCTTCCCTAGGATCGAGTTGCCTTTGCCGTCCTCCAACTGCTTCGGCTTCAGGAGAGAATCGATCGTGGAATGACCCTTCCCGGTCTTCAGCTGATAGAAGTCGATCGCCGTGGGATCTTCTGGCGAATCCAGGATGATCACATCGTCGTGATGCTCCATCAGGAGCGCGTAGTCTCCCTCGCCTTCGTGCAGATCGAAGAGGCGGCAGAGTGCCCAGTCCCGTTGAAAGTCGAACCGATTAGCCGACATCGCCCCACTTGATTCGCGTGGACGACTGACGAGGCGTTCTCGCACATTCATAGTCAATCACCCAGCAAGTCACCGCGGACGCCGATGCCCGTCGCGTACCTCTTTTCTACGAGGAACCAGACACCGTATCACGCTACGCATGAACAGGCCAGGTGGCACCGAAAACGCGGTGCATACTCGGATGTCGGGGGCGGCCTTTCAAGGCTAAGCCGGCAGACATGGCAGCGACGCCGCTAAACTTTTGTCGAACATCCCTCCGAAACGCGCTGGCGTCGGCGGATGGATATTCCGCTCACATGGGGCAAGGTTGCCCGGATCGACCACGAGATCGAAGCGGCCAGGGCCTATGACGCTGCCATCGCTCTCGTAGCGGCAGAGTTCGCCCCATTCAACTTCCCGACAGCCGCCTAGTAGCATTTGAGCTGATTCAAACGAGCATGGATGCGGGCAGCAAGGGGTTGGCGGCGGAGAGGTGACTGGCTACGCCGCGTTGTGCCTAAGCTTCGTTCGCGTGCGAAAGACCGTCTTTACCTGATGCAAAGTCACGCCAAAGCGGACCGCCATCTCCTTCTGCGTGATGAACCCGCGAAGCCGATGAGCCGCCTCGATCTTTTCGGGCGTCATGGCGATCTCGCCGCACAGCCCTGTCCGCCATGCGTGATGGATATCTTCCTTCGGTGTCGCGTATTCGAGGTTGGATACCCAGTTCTTTGCCTTCCATCCGTTCAGGTGATTCACCTGCAAGCCGTCAGGGCATCGCCCGTGGAAATGCTCGGCAACCAGTTGGTGAACCGTCCTCTTGTACCTCACGCCATCGACGCAGAGCGTCAGGACGATGTAGCCGTTTGAGTTTGGCGGGTTGCGGAGAATCTTGTTTGTTTGGGTGCGTGACCCCTCGCATGTCCGCCGTACGTTGCCGACGTTGGAAATCGCGTAGTGGGACTCGAAGCCGAAAATTGGCTTCCAATGTTCAAGTAATAATGGCATGATTATCTCCTTCTCTCGACAAGAAGGAGCCTAGCACCGAACGCTGTGAAGCGCAAGGGCTAGGTTTTTCCTCGACCGTATCAAGAGTGCCGCACAACGGTTGCCGGTGCGGGTACTTTCGACGCCCCGATTCGTATCAGAGAATCGTATCAGGGCGGATTGTATCAGGATAAGGACTCGGCTGCGTCGCCATAAGTCCTTACCCTGTAGCGGAGAGGGCGGGATTCGAACCCGCGGTACGTGTTACCGTACACGGCATTTCCAGTGCCGCACCTTCGGCCTCTCGGTCACCTCTCCGAACAGTTCAAACCCTAAGAGATTACTTGCTTTACGTCGCTGGCTTACTTCTAATTTCCAGACCAATCCGTCCTGTACCAACCAAATAGTTGCGCCTACCAGGACAGCCGGTTGGTAAGACCATCATAGCGGACACGCGGCATCCTGTACCAGAGGGTAGGTCGTCGATGAAGTTCGACGAGAAAAAGGATTCCGCTCTGCTCGCGTGGGCTATGCGAGAGCCGGCACGTTGAGCAAACGCGCTGTTATCACGAAGAGTTGACCCAAGCGACTGGTGGTGAACGCTCGCGATGCGTACGATTGGACAGGATCGGGAATTCGTGCGGGTCGTCATGGCAGGAAGATGTGGGCACCTATGTCGGGTCAAGGTGGTTCACCGGATCTCGAATGGGTGTAAGGGGATGGCATGGCAGCTTTCAAGAGCGACAAGCAAAAGCGACTCCTCAACGTCGTTGTTTCCATACTGCCCGCTCTCGACTACGAACCCAGCCACCTAATCCGGGATTGCGAGTTCGCCGATTAGCTGCAACCCGGCGAGATCGGCAGAACGGTGCCGGTCGCCGCGTTCGGCCAGTTGCCTCCCACCTATTTAATACTAGTTTGCGGTGCGAAATGTAAGTCATTTCCCCGAAAAAGCTTGCGTCGTCGCTGCTGATCCTCGTTCGGATCGGACCATTGCCCCATCGGGGCCCCGGATCACCCCCGGGCCGACCCCGCGACCTCCGCCAGATTGTGGGCCACCACCCCCCAACCGACCCACCGCCCGAACCCTCGCTCGCCACGGTAGCGGCAGCGCTTCAACCCATAATCCCGCTTCAGCGCATGGATTCGACCCTCGATCCCCGCCCGGAACCGGTAACCCTCGCGGAACCGACGACCCTTCTCCTCGGCCCGCCGACCCGGCGGCGCCTTGCCGACGTGCGGCAGCGACACCTGCTTGACCCCCGCCTCCTTCGCCAGCCGCTGGTTCTCCGCCGACGCCATGCCCCGGTCGGCCGCCAGCAGGTTCGGCGGACGGCCGAACTGCCGCTCGTGGTTCGCCAGCGCATCGCCCAGGTAGGGCTGGTCCTGGCCGCCGCCCTGCGGCAGCACCGCGTACCCGGTGATCAGCCCGCCCTCGACCTCGTCGAGCCTCAGCTCGCGGCCGAACTCCGCCGGCTTGCCCGCCTTGAACCGCGGGATGACCTGCGTGTGCGGCTCGAACAGCGAGACCAGCTTCTCGCCGGAGGGGACCGGGTCGTCCTTCAGGACGCGACGCACGGCCTGGCCGACGGCCTGCTTGAGTCGGGGCAGAGCCTCCTCGAGTCGGCCGGCCAGCCGCTGTGCCGCGTCATCGCCTTCGCGCCGCAGCGTCTCGAGCACCCGCCGGCCCTGGGCCCCGGCCCGCTTGCCGATCGCCACGAGCCGGCCGTAGGCCGCCTTCAACGCCTGCTTGCCCTCATCGCCCTTGCGGCGGGCGATCCGGTGCAGTTGCTGCGACAGCTTGCGGACGGACCGAACCCGGCTGCGGAACGCCTCCTTCAGCCCGGAGGCCGCCTCGCCCAGGGCGGCACGGGCCCGCCGCAGCAGCCGCGAGACGACCCGGACCCCGTCACCGACCAGGCCGCTGTCGGTGGGGAAGTGGAAGTTTGTCTCGACCGCCGTGGTGTCGACGCGGAGCTTGCGGCCGCGCGTCACCTTCAGCGACCGGGCCAGCTGGATCACCCGGTCGTTGAGCGTCTGGAGGGTTTCCGGCCCGATGGTGTTGGCCCAGCGGATCAGCGTGGTGTCGTCGGGGACCTTCTCGAGATACACCCGGCGGAACTGGCGGAGGACCAGGCTGTCGTTGACGAAGTACTCGGCCTGCGCGTAGCTCCATCCGTAGAGCCGCATGACGACGAGCATGCGGAGGACGACTTCGACCGGGGTGGCGGGTCGGCCTCGGAATCGTGATCGGGGCGAGCGGCGGGCCATGTCGGAGCGGACGGCCTCGACGATCGCGTCGTCGAGCAGGGAGTCGAGTTGCTCGAGCTGTGGCTCGAAGCGAAGGCCGAGCTGGGGCACGAGGGCGAACAAGTCGGTCCGGTTATATCGATGTCTGAGCATGGCTGTGGCGTGCCATCGGTCCGGTTGGTGCGGTTGCAGAGCCTGCCCATAGCTTACAAACCGCGGGAAAACAAGGCAATTTCGCACCGCAAACTAGAACTAAGAGGCTATTCGATAAAAAATAACAGGAAACAAAAGCCAAAGGCCAGAGGACAAAAGACAAAGGGCAAATGGATCAATCGGGCGAAAACCGGAGAAAACCGCCGGATCGGTCGACTTCTCAGTCCCGCATTTTTTTGCCCTATGCCGTTTGCTGTCTCTCCTTTGCGTCGAGCTAGGGTTCCCGGATAGCCTCTAGCTCACTCTCGGGCGAGCCTCCGGCCAGTGACATGCGTCAAATCGTGTACGGAGAACGATGCGGCCTGGAGAGCATCGCGGAGGCTTCCTCGTCGTTTACGATTCGCTCGGACGTCGGGTCCCAGTTCACCTTGCGACCAAGCCGGGCGACAATGTTGCCAAGGTGGCAGACGGTCGCCGATCGGTGGCCGATCTCGACGTCGCAGATCGGGCGCTTGCGCGACTTGACGCAATCGAGAAAGTTCTGGTGGTGATCCTTGCTCTCGTACAGATGAACATCCGAGTCTGAAAGGTTTTCCTTGGCGATCCCCTCGGGTTGGCTCGTGATCTTCGACCGATCGACGAAGATCTGGCCGTCGGGTCCGACGAAGGTGACCCCCGCCTTGATGTCTTTTTGCCCCTGGCCGAGCGTGACCTTGACGCTATCGGCATACGTATAAACAATCCTGGCCGTGTCGGTGACCTCGTACCAGTGTTTCGGGTGATACGTGGCGGTCCCCTCGATGAGGACGGGGCCGGAATCGTCCATGCCAAGGCCCCACTGGGCGATGTCGAGGTGATGGGCGCCCCAGTTGGTCATCTGGCCGCCGGAGTAGTCCCAGAAGAACCGGAAGTTGTAATGGACGTGGTTGACGTTGTACGGCTTCTTGGGTGCCTGGCCGAGCCAGAAGTCAAAATCCAGGTTAGCCGGCGGCGCGGAATCGGGAACGGGGGCGAGGTTGTAATTCACCCTGGGAATGCCGACGAGAACCTCGGTGACCTTTCCGATTTTGCCCGACAGGACGAGTTCGCATGCGCGGCGAAACCGGGCGTCAGACCGCTGCTGGCTTCCTGTCTGAACGATCCGGCCCGTCTTGCGGGCGACGTCGACCATTTGCCGCCCCTCGGCAACGGTCAGGGAGAGGGGTTTCTCGCAGTAGACGTCCTTGCCGGCCTGACAGGCGTGGATCGTGGTCAGCGCGTGCCAGTGGTCGGGGGTTGAGATGACGACGGCGTCAATATCCTTGCGGTCGAGCAGTTTCCGGTAATCGCCGTAGCCTTTCACCTCGCGCCCGGTCGTGCCGGCAAGGGCCGAGGCGATGGCAAGCACCTGCGAATCGACATCGCAGAGCGCCGCGGGCCGGGCACGCTTGAGAAAGGCCCTGAGGTTGGATGTCCCCTGGTTCTTGACCCCGATGTGACCGGTGATGATCGCCTCATTCGCTCCCGAGACCGACCTCGGAAGGATCGTCGGGACGGCGAGAACGGCCGCGGCCGTCCCCAGAAATCGGCGTCGGCTCGCTGTCTGGTTTACGCGCATCGGGGCCTTTCAGAAAGGGCTGGGCTTCTTGAGGGTCTTCGCTTTTAGTTTTTCAAGGTTCGCCGCGCGATGCAAGCCGCACCCGTCCTGAACCTTTTCGGATGACCAAATCGCGGAATGATTTGGTCAAGGGTCTCTCGCCTCGGTAAGATGCGGGCCGGTCAGGTCTGGTTTTGTTGGCAATCGAACGCCTGAGTTCGATCGATATTCCCTGGGATGGATCTGCAACGATGTCGAAACTCTCCCGACTTCTGGCGACGGCCCTTCTGGCTCTGTTCTCGGTCGCGAACGCCCCGGCTCGGGGCGCCGACCCCTGGGTCACCTTTGAGGGTGAAAGCGGTCCCGGCAAGGGCAAGCATGTCGTTCTTCTTAGCGGCGACGAGGAGTATCGATCCGAAGAGGCTCTGCCACAACTGGCCAAGATCTTGGCCAAAAGGCACGGGTTCACCTGCACCGTCCTTTTCGCTGTCGACAACGACGGCACGATCAACCCGAACCGCAACGACAATATTCCCGGCCTTGAGGCGCTCAAAACAGCCGACCTGATGATCCTCGCCCTTCGATTTCGGAACTTGCCCGACGACCAGATGAAGCCGATCGCCGATTACCTTGATTCCGGCCGACCCGTCATCGGCATGCGGACGGCGACGCACGCCTTTAGCATCCCCAAGGGGAAGACTTATTCGCGGTACTCGTGGAACAATAACAAGGACTGGGACGGCGGCTTTGGTCGGCACGTTCTGGGCGAGACCTGGGTGAACCACCACGGCCATCACGGCGTCGAAAGCACCCGAGGACTCATCGCCCCGGGCGCGGAGAGCCACCCGATCTTGCGAGGCATCAAGGACGGCGACATCTGGGGTCCGACCGACGTTTACACGGTCAAGATCCCCTTGCCCGGTGATAGCATGCCGCTGGTCGTCGGGCAGGTTCTCAAGGGCATGGACTCCGCCGACAATCCTCTTGAAGGTCCCAAGAACGACCCGATGATGCCGATCGCCTGGGTCAAGACCTATCAGGGCGACTCCGGCAAGACCGGGCGCGTTTTCACGACGACGATGGGTGCCTCGCAAGACCTTGCCAGCGAAGGCGTTCGACGCATGCTCGTGAACGCAAGTTACTGGGCCGTCGGCCTCGAAGACAAGATCGCGGCCAAAAGCAACGTGGAGACGATCGGTTCGTACAAGCCCTTGCCCTTCGGCAACAACAAGTTCAAAAAAGGCCAGACCCCGGCCGACCTCGTCCAGGATTGATTGACGGCGGGGATTCTTGCCCTTTTCCGTCAAGAATGACCGAGGACCGATGACCAAGAAATTCGCGGGTTTCTCCAGTCCTGACGCTGGAACCTTGGTCATCGGTCTTGATTCGTCTCAGGGACCGACGCGTCGGGTGTCGACGGGTTCGAGGCTGACGTCGTCGATCCAGACCTCGCCGGTCTCGGAATCGAGGATCAGGAAGTCAAGCGCCAGGGTCGTCGCATCGGCTTCGGTGCGGATGATCCGGTCCACCCGGGTCCAGCGTCCGACCGTGCTCAAAGGTTCCTCAAACCGACCCGACGAGAGGACTTTCCAGGCTGTCGGCGTGTCCTTGTACTGAGCGACCCGGGCGAGGCAACACCCCTCGGTTCCCGCGGCGACCAGGTAACGGAACCGCAAGCGCATCCTCGTGCCGTATCGCACGGGGATCTCGGGAAAGCGGAGCGACTGATTGCCGGCGACGTGCGCTTCCAGGTGCAGGCTGTCGGGCGCCGAAGTGTAATAGCGGGCATCGCGGCGGTCGTCGGGAGGTTCCAGGGCGACCCGGGCCGGTCGGGCGTGGAACTGCTCGCGGTCCATCGCCAGGGTCTCGCGGATCAGAGCCGAGCCGAGCCAGAGTTCCACCGTCCGCGTGCCGAGGAGCGGGTCATAATCTCCGTAAACGACGTGGCGATGCTCCAGCCTGAGCCGGACATGAAAGATCGTTCCTGGGGCCAGACTGAGCGTCGTCTGCGGTTCCTCGGTCGACTGTCGGCCCGTCGCCGGTCCGCCGCCAACTTCGCCCGCCCAGATTCTCAAAACTCCGCGCTCCCGGCAGCGGTGATCCTCATCGTCCGACTCGATCAGATCCGCGCTCGCCTGACGACCAGACGGTCCCGAGATCGTCAAGCTCGATAACCTGGGTACCCCATGCCCCGGCGCTCTCGAATTGGAGACCCACCCCTCAACCCGCGCCGTGACCTCGTCCGCCGGAAGCACTACCCCTGTCGCGCCGCCGTGCCGGATCTGCCAGTCGACCCGCCAGTCTCCCTGGTCTTGCGTGATCGTCCGATTCACGACCTCGAACGGATTCGAGATCGAATCCAGGGCCTCCGCGGGAGCGGCCAGCGCCGCGACAATCAGGACAGGACAAACCACGCCGAAGGGCACTCGCAGGGTGAACATTCCGCGTCTCCCCATCGTGAAGCCATGGCCAGTGGGCCGGACGTCATGGCAAGCGCAAGGGTCGAACCTGTTTCGGGTTCCATCAAACCCGCGACATCGCGGGTCCACCGTGCGGCTTGCCCTACCTTGGGAAAATTCCGAAGGGCCAAGAGGGGTGTGAATTTCTGGGCGGGCCGTTTCAACGGAAATCCACCTTGAGCGAATCAGGTGCCAATTTTTGAGCGACCACGCCAGTGGAACGGTCAATCGACGTCCTTTTCCATGGATTTTGAACCAATGATGCCGAAAGACTTCATGAAATAGAGAAACCTGGCAGGCAACCCCGACCCACCCTGCCCGAAAACCGGGCGTCTCAGGCATGAGACTTTGGCGGATGCGAAGACATTTCAATTCTGACGCCTTGCCAATTTCGCAGGATGGCTGCTTGCGTGATCGAGCTGGGAAACCACGCGTGGCGAGGGTCGATCTTGTTCAGGGTTGGAAGGCGGGGGTAAACTAATAGGGAGTCATTGTGCCAACAGGGGCAACAGCAACGTTTGACGGCGCAGGGGCCAGTTCAACCGATGGAGACGCGATGACGCCGGCCCCCGAATCATCTGCCCCGCTCGAAATCTACATGCTCGGGCTTGTCGACTTCGACGAGGCCCAGAGGGTCCAGCGCCGCCTCGTTTACGATCTGGGCGAGCGCGGGGGATCGGCCCTGATCCTCTGCGAGCATCCGCCGACGATCAGCGTCGGCCGGTCGGGCAGCCGGCTTCACATCGCCCTCGACGACGACGCCTTGCGCTCTCAGAGGTTGAAGGTCCACTGGGTGAACCGAGGCGGCGGTTGCCTGCTGCACCTGCCCGGCCAGCTTGCCGCCTATTTCGCGTTGACGCTCTCGCCCCCCGCGCTCGACCTGAGGCGTTACCTTCAGGGGCTTCACAACGCGGTCGTCGCGGTTCTTGACGAGTTTGAGTTGAAAGGCGAGATCCGGCCCGACTTGCCGGGCGTCTTTCTCGGACATGCGCGGATCGCCTCGATTGGCGTGGCGGTCAACCGCTGGATCGCCTATCACGGCCTGACCCTGAACGTCGGCCCCTTTCTTGAACCGTTTGACCAGATCCTGGACGAGCCGGGCATCGGCTCCTATCCGCTCCGGCAGACATCGATGGAATCGCGTCGCCAGCGCCTGACGCCGATGCCGAAAGTGCGTGAGGCGTTGATCCGCTGTCTCGAAACCGAGTTCGGTCTTGAGCGGCACCACATCTACACGCAACATCCCCTGATCCGCCGGAAGGTCTCTGCCCATGTCTACGCCTCCAGCACAGACTGACCGGCCCATCTTGCCGACCTTGCCTGTCGTCTCGACCGATCCCCCGCGCCGGCGCCTGCCAGACTGGCTCAAGCGGCCAATCCCCGAATCGGGCGGAACGTACTTCACCAGGAGCCTGATTGCCGAACTTGGGCTTGAGACCGTCTGCGAGAGTGCCCGGTGTCCGAACCGTTCGGAATGCTGGACACGGAAGACAGCGACGTTCATGGTTCTCGGTGAGGTTTGCACCCGCCCTTGCGGCTTCTGCGCGGTGCCCCGAGGCAAGCCCGAGGCCGTCGCTATTGACGAGCCCGAACGCCTCGCCGAAGCCTGCGCCCGGCTCGGCCTGAAGCACGTTGTTATTACCTCGGTGACCCGCGACGACCTTCCCGACGGCGGCGCCGAGCATTTTCGACGTTGCGTCCTGGCCGTCCGCGCCCGGACCGGCGCGACGATCGAGGTTCTGACGCCCGACTTCGACGGTCGGGCCGAGGACATTGACACGGTTCTCTCGGCCTCGCCCGAGGTCTTCAATCACAACATGGAGACCGTCGCCCGGCTCCAGCAGCACGTCCGCCGCAAGAGTCAGTACGCCGTGAGCCTGGGCGTTCTCCAACACGCGAAGGCATCTCGGCCCTCGGTTCTGACCAAGAGCGGCCTGATGCTCGGCCTGGGCGAGACCACCGAGGAACTTTTTGAAACCCTGGCCGACCTCCGCGCCGTCGGCTGCGACCTGTTAACCCTGGGCCAGTACCTTCAGCCTTCGCCCCGCCACCTTCCCGTTGAGCGTTACTTGCCTCCCGACGAGTTCGAGGAACTTGGCCGACTTGCCCGAACCCTCGGTTTCGCCGACGTCGCCAGCGGCCCCTTCGTCCGATCCAGCTACCACGCCGACGAGATGGCCAAGGTTTCGGCCGATTTAAAGAGTTGACCGCGAAGTCGAGGCGGTACGGCTGCTTTCTTTTCGGAAATGGCCGAGGACCAATATCGATGACCAACAGGGACTGATGATCGATAGGTTTGTTGCGTTGCAAGCGATTTTTCGGTCATCGGTTCTTGGTCATTTGGGTTTTTGCGTATTAGAGACTGTTTTTGACGTAAGGTCAAAGGACACAAGGACAAAGGGCGGATTTCCCCTTTTGTCCTATGTCCTTCTGCCCTTTGACCTTACGGCTATTCCGCAACAACCCTATTGGTCATCCAGAGTTTTCAATTCTCCCTCGCCCGCCAGGCGAACCCTCGTCCTGAGGCTGGGTCGCCGCTATGATGGGTTGATCCATTGACGACAGGACGTGGAACCGCGCCGGCGCGAACTGGCCGAGCCGGGAAACTGTCCGACAGATCGTAGATCGGCGCCGGGGGGTGAGGAAGAACGCGATCCTCGCCGAGGCGCGTTTCGCGTTGCCTATGTATTGCGTATCGAAGGACGCCGTTGATGCCCGAGACGCTCTTTGAAAAGGTCTGGAAACGCCACGAGGTGCTCGTCACCGACGAGGCGACGCTGCTGTACATTGACCGACACCTCGTCCACGAGGTCACCAGCCCGCAGGCGTTCGAGGGCCTTCGGCTCACCGGCCGAACCGTCCGCCGGCCCGACCTTACCTTCGCCACGCTTGACCACAACGTGCCGACCGAGAACCAGCTTGATATTCGCGAGCCCATGTCGCGTCGGCAGGTCGAGACGATGCGGGCGAATTGCAAGGAATTCGGCGTCACGCTCTATGACATTAACAGCGGCCATCAGGGGATCGTTCACGTCATCGGCCCCGAACTCGGCCTGACCCTCCCCGGCACCACGATCGTCTGCGGCGACAGCCACACCAGCACCCACGGCGCATTCGGCGCGCTCGCCTTCGGCATCGGCACGAGCGAGGTGGAACACGTCCTCGCCACCCAGACGCTCTGGCAAGGGCAACGCCCCGGCTCCTTCGGCGTCGAGGTCATCGGCAAGCTCGCCCCGGGTCTGGAACCAAAAGACATCATCCTCGCCGTGATCCGTGCCATCGGCACCGGCGGAGCCACCGGGCACGTCCTGGAATACTACGGCCCGGCCATCGCGGCGCTCTCGATGGAAGGCCGGATGACCGTTTGCAACATGTCCATCGAGGCCGGTGCCCGGGCGGGCCTGATCGGTCCCGACGACACGACCTTTGACTACATCTCCGGCGGCGACCGCCGATTCGCCCCCAAGGGGCGGATGCTTGACGCCGCCATTGCCGACTGGAAGACGCTCCGCACCGAGGACTCCTCCGCCTTTGACAAACGAATCACCATCGACGCCTCCTCGCTCGTCCCGCAGGTCACCTGGGGCACGAACCCGGCGATGACCGTGGACGTCACCGGCCGCGTTCCCGAGCCCGATCAGGTCCCCTTCGCCTCGCGCGACGATGCCCGACGCGCACTCGAATACATGGGCCTGACCCCCGGCACACCGATCACCGACATTCCAATTGATGTCGTGTTCATCGGTTCCTGCACGAACGGCCGGATCGAAGACCTTCGCGTCGCGGCCGGGGTCATGAAAGGGCGCAAGGTTGCCGCGGGGGTTCGCGCCCTGGTCGTCCCCGGCAGCGAGCCGGTCCGTCATCAGGCCGAGGCCGAAGGACTTGACCGTGTCTTCAGCGAGGCCGGCGCCGAGTGGCGGCAGTCGGGCTGTAGCATGTGTCTGGCCATGAATCCCGACAAGCTCACGCCCGGCCAGCGCTCCGCCAGCACGAGCAACCGGAATTTCGAGGGCCGCCAGGGTCCCGGCGGCCGGACCCACCTTCTCAGCCCCGCGATGGCCGCCGCCGCCGCCATCACCGGCCGCTTCGCCGACGTCCGCCAGCTCCTCGGCCAGGGCTCGTAACCAACTGAGAATTCACCGCCACGATCGCGGAAGACGAACTGCGTATCGCCGTCGTCTCCGCGATCTTCGCGGTTCCCTATCTCACAACAATTCGAATATTGAAGGACACCTGATGGAACCGTTCCTGACTCATCGCGGTCGCGCGGTCGTGCTTGACTGGAGCGACGTGAATACCGACCTCATCATCCCGGCTCGATATCTCAAGCGGATCGAGCGGACCGGGTACGGCCCCCTGCTCTTCGCCGACAAGCGATACGCGCCAGGCGCCTCGCCCGAGGCCGACGCGCCCGAGTCTCATGGCGCCGAGAACCCTGACTTCCCGCTGAACCGTCCCGAGGCGAAAAACGCGAGCGTTCTGGTCGTCGGCCGCAACTTCGGCTGCGGGTCGAGCCGCGAACATGCCGTCTGGGCGGTTCAACAGGCCGGTTTTCGCGCCGTGATCGCACCGATTAAAGGAGAAGGATTCGCCGATATCTTCGAGGGGAACGCCTACAACAACGGCCTTCTGCCAATTGAACTCCCCGAGGCCGACTGGAAGGCCCTCGCCGACGCCTGCCGAGACGACTCGGGCGCGGAGATCACGATCAATCTCGATGCCTTGATCCTCACCGTCCACCCCGCCAGGGGTGCCGATCTCTCGATTCGCTTTGACGTTCCCGAGACCCAGCGAAACCGCCTTCTCAAGGGGCTCGACGCGGTCGCCGAGACCCTTCAAAACGACGAGGCGATCCGCGCCCACGAGTCCAAAGCCCCCGTCTGGGTCACGCCGCAACCGGCCTGATCGGCCTGCCCCGAAGGTCGAAGAACCGACACATCAACCGATCCTGGTGTTGTCCAATCGGCCGGGATCGGGCATGCTGTGCCCATCGCCGGGGGCGAGGCGTACCCGAGGGGCTCGATCAAGTCCCTTCTTTTCGGACGACCTCGCCCGGCCTCTTCCGGAATGAAAGGGACTTCGATGTCGGCACGAAAGCCGTTCAAGGGCGTCTGCGTCCTGGTTGTCCTGCTTCTGACCGCGATCAGTCAGGCCGGGCGAGGACAGACCGGGGCCGATGCCGCCGTGAACGTTCAGTTCTTGAATCAGACCGGCGGCCCCGTCAGTCTTTTCGTCGTCACTTCGCAAGGTGAGAAGCCGCTTCTCACGGTCAAGGACGGTGAGAAATCGACCCTGACCACGTCGGTCGGCCTGATCTTGATCGCACGGACCGGCGACAAGGAAGTTGCGCGGTATCGACCGGGCGTGGCCGGCGAGGTCTCGATCACCCTCGGTTCTCCGGCCGCTCTCAAACCGTCAGCCCCAACGGTCGCCTCGACGCTCACCGACAAGGAAATCACCGACCTCGTCGCCTTTCACGACCGGGTCCGCAAGGATGTGGGGACAAAGCCCGTCACCTGGTCGCCCGAACTCGCCGCCTTTGCTCAAGCCTGGGCCGACGAGCTGGCCCGGACCGGAACCTTCCAGCACCGGCCGCATCAGCCGGGTCCCTGGCAGCAAAAGTACGGCGAGAACATCGCCTATTTTCAAGGCGAGCCGCTTGAAATCGTCGTCACGAAGGCGGCCGAGGTCTGGTATGACGAGAAGAAAGACTACACCGCCGGAACGCCGATCCCCGCCGACTTCTCCACCTTCAAGGCGGGTCACTACACCCAGATGGTCTGGGCGGACACCACCTCGATCGGCGCCGGCAAGGCCACGATCAAGGTCGGCGACCTCAAAGGGGCTCAGGTCATCGTCTGCAACTACAATCCGCCCGGAAATTTCATCGGCAAGACGCCATATTGACGGACCGCCCGACTCGCGGCTCTCGCCGTAAAGATCACGGGTTCGGATGCGTCGGCAAGGACCGAGAGCGTTCAATGCCAATTTTGACCCGCGTTCTTCTCGTCTCGGTGATTCTGGTGAGTGTTTCGCCTGGACAGGCGACCGCCGGAATGGCCTCCGTGACGCTGGCCGACATTCCTCGGGCTGTCCGAACGTTGAGTCAGACCGGGTTGACGGGCCTGGCGCGCAAGCGAATCGAAGTCATCTCGTTTTTCTTGCTGGGCTTGATGGCCTGTGCCAAGGTTGTCCAGTGGGTCTGGAATGGCCTTCGGAAAGAGTTTCCGATTCTGCCCCGGCTCTCTTTTGCCAGGGCGCTTGGTGTGATCATCTTGTGGGGTCTGCTCTTCGTCTTGATCCTGACGATGATCTCGGGAGCCCGTGAACTGATGACGCCGGGGGCCTGGGAGAAAAAAGGGCTGACGTACCGCCTCGTGCCGCCTCCCCCCATCGAGGCAGAGATCCGCGCGCGAGTCGATGCCCTCGACAACCTGGGAACCCGTCTCCGGAGTTATGCCCAGGAGCACCAAGGGGCCTACCCGTCGATCAAAGACGCGAAGACGATTGGTGAATCGATCTGGCACGTTCCGCAACCTCACGGTGGCCTTTATCTCTATGTCGGAGGTATACTGCCTGCATCCGAAGATTTTCCAAGCACGTCTCCCCTCGCTTACGAGCCGGAGTCCGTCGGCCCCGATCGTCTTGTCCTGATGACCGACGGAATCGTCCAGTGGCTTCCCGTCTCGGAAATCGATCGGCGCCTTGAATCCAGGAAGCCCTGATGCGACGGTTCGCCATCGCCACTGGAATTGTCGTCGCGATTGGCCTCTGCCTCGCCTGGCAAGGCGGCCCTGTGTTCGACGGGCTGATCGGTCTCGCCTTCGGCTGGTTGGCGTATCCGGCAAGAATCCTGCCAAGGGTCAAGATCGCCTGGGAAGGCGTGGCGACTGCTGCGCTCTGTCTGGTCCTTTTCACCGTCGGCTTGCACTGGACCCTGGTCTGGCTTCACGGCGAAATCCAGCAGGCAAGTGCCGCGGCTGTCGGATCTCGACGCCGATGGTCCGTGAGAGGGACGATCTCGCTGGTCGCCCTGATCGTGGTGATGTTTATCGCCGGAATTTCCGCCACGGGAGTCGTTCATCAGGCTGGTTGGTTGATCGCCTCACGACGCAATCTTGTCGAGGTGAAGCCCCAGTACTCAAACTCCTGGGGTTCATCGATTAATCATTTGCGAGAGATTGGATTGAGCGAATTCCAGTTCTTGACGGTTCGAGGGCTCTTTACCAGCGATCCCACGTCCTCCCGGATACAACCGTCGGCTCCCGACGCCCCGGAGACTTCGTCCGGAAAAACGCGAGTGGTCCGACAGAGTTGGATGACGGAAATCCTGCCTTATACAGGGTTTATGGTCGGCGGCGATTTGAGCCAGGATCGGCCCTGGAACGACCCTCGAAATTCGGCCTACTTCAAGGGGATCGTTCCGCTGTATTTGAATCCAGAAATCGTTCCCCTGCGAAATTTCCAGGGCTACGCACTTGGCCATTACGCCGGCAACGTTCACCTTTTGGGCGAGCCTTTGACGGAGCGCGGGACCGGGATTGGCGATGCGTCACATACCATCCTCGCGGGCGAGGTCGCCGAGGGGTTCAAACCCTGGGGCGATCCTTCGAACCTGCGTGATCCGGGATTGGGAGTGAACACCGTCTCCGGTGGGTTCGGAGGGACGTCAGGATCGGGGGCCTACCTCGTCTTCGTCGACGGATCGGTGCGTTTCTTCGAAAACACGACATCCCGCGACGTGCTCCGACGTCTGAGCCGGATAAAGCCGTCAGGTCCTTGATCGCCAACGCGATGGGGCGTGTTGGAACTTAAATCCAAGATTGGCAGGAACTTCAGCTACCCGGCCAGGATTCGAACCTGGAAAAGCAGTACCAAAAACTGCTGTGATACCGTTTCACCACCGGGTAAACGCGGCGACCTTGCACGGTCGATGGCGCTCTATCTTAGCCGGTTGACCGCCCGCCGAAAAGGGTTTCCGGAGACGGAAACGCGCCGGGGGTGTTTTGCACCTTGTACGCAAGGTGTTCCAGTTGCACGCTCAGGTCAACCCCGACCACGTTGACCGTCGGCGGAACGTTCAGCGGCACCGGCGCGAAATTCAAAATCCCCGTGATTCCCGACGCGACCATCAGATCGGCGACGCGTTGCGCGGAGTCGGACGGCACGGTCAGAACCGCCAAGTTGACCCCTCGCGAGGTGACGACCTTGCGGAGCGATTCGAGCGGCTCCACGGTCAAATTGTCGTGGATCTCGCCGACTTTTTCGGGGTCGTTGTCAAAGAGGGCGACAACGTGGAACCCACGACTCCGAAAGCCTCGATATTTCACGAGGGCCCGCCCCAGGTTGCCCAGGCCAACCAGCACAAGGGGCCAGTCGCGATCGATCCCCAGGATGCTCCGCAGGGTGGCGATCAACTCATCGATCCGGTAGCCGATGCCGGGATAGCCGAACTGGCCGAAGAAGGCCAGGTCCTTGCGAACCTGCGCATTGTTAATCGCCAGCGCTGCGCCGAGCTGACTGCTCGAAACGGTCGTATGACCCTGGCGCTGAAACGTCTCAAGCTGGCGGAGGTAAAGGCTCACTCGACCCACCACGGCCTTCGGGGCCAGCTTCTCACCGCGCTGATCGCGTCGGAGGTCCCTCACGGGGTCGATCGCTCCCGAGGGTCTGGGGTCTGGGCAAAATCCATCCCACCCATACCCTTTGACTGTAACCCAGCCGGCGCGATCGGGTCAAGGCGAGTCCTGGACTCAGGCAGGGCTGTTTCAATTTCAGATTGGCGTTGACACGATTTTCAGAGTCTTCCGTGGTTGGCAAACGTAGTGACGCGTGGGGGCCGCGGCTTTCTTGTGACCCTCGCGGTTGAATAAGAAAACCACGATGTTCCGCACGATGGCCATGACCTGCGTCGCCGACCCCCTTCTGATTCGACTGGCGTCCTCACGGAGTGTCCCGTCCCGCACCCCATGAAGCCCGTTCTCGATGCCCCAATGGCCGCGGGTCGCCTCCAGTAGGTCCTGCGCGCTGGCGCGTTCCTGGGGCAGGCTGGTGATTCCTTGGACTACCTCGGTCTCCACCTTCGCCCCAGTCTTGCGCACCCGCGTCAGGCGGAACACTTGGACGCATCCCGGCCAGTCCGATCCCAGGTATTGGGCCAGCGACGAGGCCACCTCGATCGACCGCGTCTCGATCCGTCCGTGCCCCTTGTCGACCTCACGCGCTCGCTCGATCTCGACCGCCTGACGCGCGGTCTGCAGGGGGAGACGAGCCGGCCAAAGGCTCGGCGAAGGCGGCCGTGATGTCCCTGCCGAGCGTCGGTTGGTTGTCTTTGACCGGCAAGATGTCGTCGCCCCCTCGGGCGATCACCTCCGCACAAAAATCTCGGTGGGTGAACATGGCATCGCCGGTGACGATCCTGCCCTTGATCTTGAGCACCCCCAGCAACTCCAACGCGGCCTTGTGCTCGTTGGTCTTGGCATCGACGCGGAGTTGGGCCAGAACCGCTTTGACGTGAGGGGCATAGGCAGATACCAGGTGGACAGCGGGCGTCTGGCCGTCGCGACTGCCCCGCGCCGTCTTGCCGTCGATGGCGATCTGGGGGACGTCGCTGGGACCGAGTTGATCTTGGAGCCAGCGGCCAACCCGCGCCTCGAAATCGGCAACGTCAATGCGGCGAAAGACGCGTGAGTAGGTGACCTTGCAAAGGTTCCACCGCGTGGTGAATCCGAGATGGCGGAGGAACTCCCAGCCCCGCTCCTTGCCGTACTGGACGATCGCTTCGTAGCTGGTCATTCCCGAGAGCATGGCGACGACCGCCAAGGCAAGAAGGGCGGGGAGCGGGTGTCGGCGGCCCTGAGCGCGACGCGGATCGTCAAGGCTCTCAAGAAGTTCCATCAAAGAGAGACGGGCTTCCATGCCAGAGTCCTTATCCGAGGTGCCTCCCGTTTCATCGACCACGACAAATGGATATAAATTGTAACGGGGGTTCTGGCTAGATCAGCAGGAAACCGCCCTGACCGGTGCGGTCGAGATTAGTGAGTCACTGACAGGGGGTGCGAGACGCGGTTCGCGCGGGCTTCGATGTTTGGTACGTTGTTAAGCGGAGTTCCCCAGCTTGTCCATCACCAGAAGTCCAAGGAGGGACCAACTATGCCTTTCCGCAAGTCATCGTCGATGGATCGCGTCGGGATTGAGCGGATGGCCGAAGGATAGGGGAAGGTCGTCCCCCGACACGTCCACGAGGCGGTCGACCTCGACGCCGACGGCATCGAGCCGGCCGCGATCACTGCCGCCCGCGCCGTGTCCCGCGGCACCATCGCCGACCTCCTCCGGCGCAGGACATCGTTCCTGGGGACCAAGCGGCACTGCCCGACTTGTCCGCGGCTCTGTCCCGTCGCGTCTCAGCCCTGGACGATCGAGTTCTTGGAGGGACCGGTCCCCTATCCCGAGCCCGAGTGTCATTGCTCGGCCTGCCGCCGGGATTTATTCCCCTCTGAGACCGACCTTGCGGCTCACGCCCCATGATTACAGCCCCTCAGCCATCCGAATCCAGGGAGGTTGCGTAGGCTCCTAAAATTACGAACCGCGTCCAACACCTCTGCGTTCGGGATCGTCGCTCGCCGGATCTCGGTCCGGGTCTCACCTGAGCACGACGCCCGACCCCCGCGCGGGGAGCATCGAGACAACCGCCATGCCGACCCAGAAAAGGCCGAGCACCCAGCCCGTCACGTTCGTCCACGACCAGACCCGGCCCGAGACCCGGCAACGCCAGCCGGCGAGCAAAACGGCGAGGATTGTCATGCCCATCGTCTGGTAGCCGAGCGGCGTGACCCAGGCGGTTGACTGCCAGTCGCCCCGGACCGCCGCCGCGGCATCGAAGACCCAGACGAGCAGGCCGCCGGTCATCCAGAGCAAGTCGCCCAAACCCGCCTCGCCCGAATCGCCGCGAAAGAGTACGATCGGGCCGACAACCGCGATGCACCCGGCCACCGTGTAGAGACTCGCGAGTAACTGGTCTGGCGGCCACGACATCCGGCCGCGATTGACCAGAATGGCCAGGCCGTAACAGACGGCCGCCGCCAGCAAGATCGTGTTCACCAGCGGCCCCGATGCCGATGTTCCGGCCGAGACCGCGGTCGTTGAAGACGACGACTTGAACGGAGTGCGTTTCGAGGCCATCGCCGTGCGAGGCTCCCAGGTGGAAGGACGCGAAAAAAACAAAACCGAAACCAGGTGGAAGAGACAACAGGACCGTGTCTTGGTGTCATCAGCGAGCGGTCCCGGCGTCTTTCAACGAACTATCCCACATTCCACGAGGAACGGGCCAATCCGCGCGGACTTTTCTTGGTGATCGATCGCGTCGCGCTCCGATAAAAACGACGTCGACGTACTCTGTGTATTTGTTCTGGTCCCCCTGGACTCCCACGATCTGGTAAGGGCTGACGACGTGACTTTCCGCCATTTCCTGAGCTGGAAGCCGTTGTTCTATGAGACCTTGCTTCCCGCCCTGCGCCTTCTCGGGCCGTCTCCCGCCGACGCCGCGCTCGGGGCCCTGGGCCGGACCCTGGCGACCGCCTGGCCTCCACGCCGGGCGGAGTTGGAACGCTCGTTAAGCCGCCTGCCCACGAATCTGGGCGATGCCGATGCGATCGCCAGCGTTCGTAAAGGGCTTGAAGCCAATGTCTTGCGTTATCTCGCCCGCGATTGCCTGCTTGACGGTCTTTCCGAGGCCGACTTTTTTGGGCTCTTCGACGTCCAGGGACTTGAACACCTGAACAAGGCCCTTGCGGGTGGCCAGGGGGCGATTCTTCTCGGCAGTCATCTTGGAGCGCATCTGGCGTCAACGCACTGGCTCTTTCGCCGTGGCCTGCCTGTCCGACTCTTGCTCCAGCGTGCCCAGCATGTTTCCAGGCTCATCAAGGCCCGGTACGACGTGACGACGGGGCCGCATCCACAGTCCGGGTTCTTCCTGCGCAGAAATATGACACCGCACGAGGCCGCGATCCGGATCTTCCGGACCCGCTCGGCGCTTCGCGATGGCCTGATCGTCTATATGAAGGGGGACGTCCCCTGGTCCGACGCGAACACGCGTCCCGCACGGTTTCTCGGTCAGGAACGGACTTTCCAATCACTCTGGGCTGAGTTTTCCGCGATCTTCGGCACGCCGGTCGTCCCCGTCTTCTGCACGCACAGGCCGCAAGGCCGCTACGCGCTTTCGTTCGACCCCGCTTTTAACGTCGAGCCCGGCGAGGAAGGACAGGCGGTGAGCCGCTACCTCGCTCGCCTGGAATCCGAGATTCTCGCGCACCCGGCCGACGCCGTTGGCCACCTGCTCTGGCCCTGCTATGGCCCCGAAGCCGCCGCGGCCCGTAAACGGCCGGCGCGTGCCGCCAAGATCAAGACGCGGACGGTCACGGCCTGAACCGCTGGCTCCGCCACCTTCGAGACGCTTTCAATCGGCGTTCGCGTCAATGGTACGGCTCGGTTCGATCTCGACCAGTTCCGCGGAATTTTTGAGGAGTGCGGGTTCCAGGACGACCTCTTCTCCCTCGTCGAGTCCGCTGGTCACTTCGAGCAGGTCGGTCGTCGTCTGTCCGACCTGAATCTCTCTGCGCTCGATGCTATCGTCGTGAGCGACATAACAGACGTCGTGGCCGTCCTCGGTCGTCAGGGCCTCGGCCGGAACAGTCAGGACATCGGGCCGAAAGAGGGTCTCGATCTCGACCTGCGCCGACATACCGGGTCGCAGACCGCGCGGCAGGGTGTCGAGTTGAACCGTCGCGATGAAGTAGCGAACCTCGCTGAAGATATTGGTCGGGGTCGGCAGTTGCGCGATTGCCGTGACGTGCCCTTCGAGTTCGCGGCCTCCCATCGCCTCGATCCTGATCCGCGACCTCATCCCGGGCCTGACCGCCGCGGCGACCGATTCATGCAACTGGGTCGCCACTTCCATGTGGGTGAGGTCGGGCAGATACATCAGGCGCTGTTTTTGCCGGACAGGCATCCCCGGCTCAATCCGAAGGGCCTTCATCTTCTCATTGGCGTGGATCACGAACCCGTCGTGAGGCGCCCGGATCGTGCAATGATCGACTTGAAGCTTGAGCTTCGCCAGCCGTTCCTCGTGCCTCTGAACGCGCCGATCCTGATAATTCAAAATCGCCTCGGCCCCCTTGACGTCACTATCCAGTACCTTCAACCACATCGGAGCGCCGAAGTCGCGAAAGATCCGCAAGGCGGTCATCCCTTGCTGGATCGCATACCCCTGCCGCAGCAGGGCGAATTCCTCGGTGCTCAATTGCCCCTGCGAGATATATCCCTTGCCGATCATCCGACGCGACCAGGCGAGTCGATCCGCGGCGCGTTGTTTGTCGGCCTTCGCCAGGGCAATTTGCCCCTCCATCGCCTCAAGGGTCTGTTCCATCAAGCCGTCGCGGTATTCGCCCACGGCCAGTTCGGCGACCTCCAGCGTTAACTCCGCCTGGCGACGATCGGCCCGGGCGCGATCGACGTTCATCGTCTGCGTCCGGACCATCTCCTCGTAATCCGAGGCGTCGAGCACCGCCAGGATGTCCCCTTTTTTGACCTCCGAGCCATCGTCCACGATGCTCAACAGGGTCGAGGCGCCCGAGGACGCGACCGACTGCCCCTGAACGCCAATGGCCATCGCCTCCAGCTCGCACTCGATCACCGTGCGCTTCGAGCTATCGACCTGGCCCCCCGCGGTCATGGTCACGCTCAGGACCGTTGGCCTGGCCGGCGACGTGGCCAGGCTCGTTCGAGCCGGAGCCCCGCGAAAGGCCATTCCGGCAAGCGCGGAGATCGCCGCGACCAAGCTCAGGGCCGCCAGTCCATACCGCCTTCTCCGCATAACCGACCGCCCCCTCGCGCAATGCTCCCCGGTTCGGCTCCCAGGCCGAGTCCTTGACGACGTCTCTCGATCAACTCGCGTCCGTCCAGAGGTTCCGAACCAGACGCGTCGCGGGAGGTTGGGGAGTGTCTACCCAAGGCAAGACTCTACCCATTCACTGTAAAACATTAATTCGACACCGACAAGGTCGGTCTTTTAAAATCATTGCGGCCGGTCGTTCACAAAATGCCTTGTCGTGTCTGTCGTTCGGTTTGATAATGGGGGCGAGCGAATTGACGAAGACATGGGAAGTCAGTGAAGGTTGCGAAGAAATTCAAAAAGGGCCCAGCCGGCTCCTGGAAGGGTCTTTGGCGTGGCGAGAGTAGACGAGGTCGCGGCGGATCGAGAATCGACAGGCCTTCGGGCGTTGAGTCGACCAGAACTCCTGGCGCCGGCGGGCGACCGGGCCTGCCTTCTCGCGGCCGTCGAGAACGGTGCCGACGCTGTTTATTTTGGCCTGGCCCGCCACAATGCCCGCGCCCGCGCGACCAACTTTGACGGCGCCGAGCTTGCCGAGGTCATGGCACTCCTGCACCATCGTGGCGTTCGTGGTTACGTCACGCTCAATACCCTGGTCTTTCCCAGCGAACTCCCGGACCTTGAAGCAACCGTACGCCAGGCCGCCGAGGCCGGGGTTGACGCCCTGATCGTCCAGGATCTCGGCCTCTGCCGCCTGATCCGGGCGATTGCGCCCGACCTGGAAATTCATGCGTCAACGCAGATGTCAATCACGAGCGAGGAAGGCGTTCGACTCGCCCGCGATCTCGGCTGCTCGCGCGTGATCCTCGCCCGCGAATTATCACTTAAAGAAGTCGAGAAGATCCGAAAAGTCGCGTCGCTTCCCGTCGAGGTTTTCGTTCACGGCGCGCTTTGTGTCGCTTATTCTGGCCAGTGCCTGACCAGCGAAGCCCTCGGCGGTCGATCGGCGAACCGGGGTGAGTGTGCCCAGGCGTGTCGAATGCCCTATCAGATCGTCTCCGACGGTATTTTACAAGATATCGAAGACGTCCAGTATCTTCTCAGTCCGCAAGACCTCGCGGCGTATGACCTGATTCCCGCCTTGATCGATCTCGGCGTGGCGAGTCTGAAGATCGAAGGGCGTCTAAAAACGCCCGAGTACGTGGCCAACATCACTCACCACTATCGCCGGGCGATCGATTCCGCCTGGGAAGGACGCCCGGTCGACATCTCGCCGCGCGACGTGCGCGAGATGGAACTCTCCTTCTCGCGAGGGTTCAGCCACGGCTTTTTTGACGGCACCGATCACAAGGTTCTTGTTCGCGGCGATCACGCCAAGAAGCGCGGAATTTTCATCGGCCGGGTCCTGGCGGTGACAGCCTCGGGGATTCGGCTTGACCTCGATGCACCGGTCAAACCGGGCGACGGGGTTGTTCTCGACGGCGACGAGTCCGCGAATCTTCCCGAGCAAGGGGGCCGCGTTTACCAGATTCTTCGACCCGGCCGTGTTGAGTCGGGCGAACTGACGAGCGGCCCCGCCGAGATCCGGTTCGGCCGTCAGGATATTGATCTTCGCAAGGTTCGCGTCGGCCAGCGCCTCTGGAAGACCGACGATCCCGAGTTGACCCGCCGCCTCCGCAAGACGTTCGAAGGGCCGCCGCATCGAACCGTTGACCTCGATGTTCATGTGATCGCCCGGGTCGGAACGCCCCTCGCGCTCTCGGGTCGGACCTCGACGGGCTTCGCGGCCGAGGTCGACGCCGGGTCGCCTCTCGATCCGGCCGATCGCCTCGCGGCCGACGAAACCTTGTTCCGCGAACAGCTTGGCCGCCTTGGCGACTCGATTTACCGGCTCCGCGCGCTCTCGGCCGAGATCGAAGGTGCGCCGCTGGTTCCCAAAAGCCTGCTCAACGCCCTTCGCCGCGACCTCGTTGCCCGGCTCGACGCCGCGTCCCGCGTTCCACCGACTCGACACATTGCCGACGCCCCGGTACTCCCCCTCCTGAAATCGGGCCTGACGGCTGCCAAGGGTGTCGAGACTCCAAAAATTCCGATGCTTTACGCGCTCTGCCGGACGCATCAACAGATTGAGGCGGCGCTGGCCTGGGGTCTGACGACGATTTACGCGGACTATCAGGACATCACCGAGTACAAACAGGCCGTCGCGGCGGTCCGATCCGCGGGCGGGTCGATCTTCGTGGCGACCCCCCGGATCGAGAAGCCTTCCGAGGCGAATCTCTTTCGCGTTCTCAGCCGGTCGGGCGCCGACGGCCTTCTCGTCCGCAACGCGGGCGGCCTCGCCTTCTGCAACCGAGAGGGCATGCCCTTTGTCGCCGATTTCTCGCTCAACGCCGCGAATGAGCTGACCGTCGACTATTTGAAATCGCTGGGCGCGCTTCGCGTCACGGCGTCGTACGACCTCAACGTCGACCAGCTTGACGACCTGCTCTCAGCGACGCCGAAAGAATGGCTCGAAGTCGTGATTCATCAGCAAATTCCCATGTTTCACATGGAGCATTGCGTCTTCTGCGCTTTTTTGTCCCCGGGCACGGACCGGACCAATTGCGGACGCCCTTGCGACGTCCACGACGTCAAGCTTCGCGATCGGACCGGGCGCGACCACCCCTTGAAAGCCGACGTCGGTTGTCGGAACACGCTCTACAACGCCGTGCCTCAGACCGCGGCCGAGTACCTTCCTCGACTTGTCTCCGATGGAGCAAGGCACTTGCGGATTGAGTTTCTCGATGACGACGCGGCCACGGTGTCCCGGATCATCGGAGTTTACCGCGACGTTTTAGATGGGAAACGTGATGCAAAAAAACTCTGGCGGGAGTTGAGCGCGTCTGGCAAATATGGTGTCACGCGTGGGCCTTTGAGCGTCCTGTGATCAACGAATGGAGACATTCCGGAATTTCCGCCATGCCCCGTCGATCAGTATCATTTTCCACCCGATCAGTATCACTGAGTATCAAGCCATGGGCTATCACTACGAGTTTTGATACAGTTAGCAGGTCGGTTTGGTGGAAAGTGCGTCCTGCGATGATGGGCGGCGGCAGAAAGAACTTGGCAAGGTAGTCCGTTGAACGGACTTCGACAGGCGGCCCTTATATAGAGGACAGGGTTTCATGGCTACTTCAAATTCTGTGATCTACAACGCCGATCCTGATAAAGTTTGGGGCACGGTCGTCAAACTTGTAACCACCGCAGGATACGCAGTCGTAAAGACGGACCAGGCGGCGAAACAAATTGTGTACCAAATCCCCGCAAGTGGGATCAATTGGGCACAGAGCATTATGATCAGTGTCACGGGCGTGGATGCGAACGAGACAATGGTTACCGTCCTGGCGGAGTCGGTGCAATTCTCTTGGACTGAAGCCTCAAAGCAAAAAGAACTCATCGAGTATGTGGTGGGTGAGTTAAATAAACGATTTCCGGTGGCTCCCACTCAGCCCCAGATGAATGCCCCAGGCACGACTTCTGGGTGCATGGTAGCATTCTCACTCCTGTTGTCTATCACGAGTTTGCTCTGCCTATGCGGTTTTCTGAGCAACTAGGTAAGGGATCGATCTACTTCTAAGAAGGATACTAGACCTTGGCAACGATAAGCAACCGAATGAAAAAGAAAGGCGATTCCGTCCAAATCAAGGGAGGAGAGGGCTTCGGAGAATGGATTGATAGTCTGGTGGAGGTAGCGAGCCTAGACTACCGCTGGCAGGCTGCTTGGAGGGGGCTGCAAACGCTCGCATTAGCTTATGGGTACGACAAGCCAATGCAGATCGTGGCTGGAACAGCGAAGAACCCAAGGAAGTCGAATGGCGTCCAAATCAAAGGGGGGGAGGGCTTTGGAGAGTGGATTGACGGTCTGGGAAAGGCCGTGAGTTTGAAGACTCGCCGGTCGGTTGTTGTGCGAGGTCTCAAAACGCTCTCGGCGGCTCACGGATATGACAAGCCGATGCCAGACTAGGATTTTGATTCCCGGGGGATAGGGACCAAAGGGTCGGACTTGGGTCCTGGTTTTCCACATGGAGCATTGCGTCTACTGCGCGTTTCTATCCCCCGGGACGGACCGGACCAATTGCGGACGCCCCTGCGACGTCCACGACGTCAAGCTTCGCGATCGGACCGGGCGCGACCACCCCTTGAAAGCCGACGTCGGTTGTCGGAACACGCTTTACAACGCCGTGCCCCAGACGGCCGCCGAACACCTTCCCCGACTTCTCGCCCACGGTGCGCATCATCTTCGCGTCGAGTTTCTCGACGACGATGCCCAGACCGTCGCGCGCACGCTTTCGCTTTATTCCGACGCCCTCAAAGGCGACCGCGACGTCCGGCATCTCTGGCGCGAGTTGAAAGCCACAAGCCGCTACGGCGTCACCCGAGGCCCTCTGGCCGTTCTGTAAAGGGAACGAACCCAAGTCTGTCGCCCGTGAGCCGACGACCGGGACGAGGCATGATGTGCCCAGTTTCGTGAGGGTAAAGAACCGGGGCAGCCGTCCATGGCTACACAGGCGAGCCGGAGTCATCCCGGCGCCTTCCCGGTGGTTATTCGGGGGCGAATGATCGAACGAATAAACTATGGATAAAAATGCAATGTCAGTTCGATTGACGGGTCAGGCCAGAGGACTTTAACAGGCTCTCCCGGCCAAGTCAACCTCTTCAGGAACATCCTACCAACCCTCGGACGATCGATCAAAACTCTGGGGAAACACCCTGCGGGAAATCCAATTGGCAATCCAATGAAGATATTTTAGTATCAATGATCGTCGGTCGTTGGTCGAGTTGACAGGGTGCCGGAGTCAAGCCGGGGGCTGCCCTGGTCGAGCAAAGACTCGGGGCCTGAAGTCAATCGCGATCCCGGGCCATGAGATGAGGCGCGATCGATCCGGACGCTGATCCGGATGCCCGACGCGGCAAGGGCCGCCGAGATCAAGGCCACGAGAGCCAGCAGAGTCGCATGATGATAAAGGGCCGAGCGCATCATCCGGCTCTCTTCGGTGGTCCAGTCGTGCCGGCGGGTCGTCAGGGCGATCCGCGCGGATTCCAGCAAGGTCGGCAGGTATCGGCGTTCGGGTCGACCCGACCAGACCGCCGCGCGGTCTTCGAGCAAAAGTTCGGCGCGACCGCTCGCGGTCCCCTCGCGCGGCTGACTCAACCACTTCCGCAGCGAAGGCACCAGGTAATCGTGGGTAAGCTGAAACGAACGCGACGCCACGGCCTGCTCGGGATCTCGCGGCGCGGAACCAGTGAGCTTTGAGGTTTCGGAATCGCCTCGCTCCGGGTCGCACGGGCGGATCAGACGGAGTTCGCCCTCAAGAAGGTCAATCAGGTCAAGGAAGAGATCGGGACGGTCGTCGTACCCGGAGATCAAAAGGAGATCGGTATCGGACTTCATGTGGCCCTTGATGTTCACGCCGGGCGCCGGGAGCAAGGCGCTGAGGACCGCCAGGGCCGCGGCGCGATGATCACGGTGTCGCGGGTTGGAGGCCATCGGCCCGAGCGCCTCGTCGAGAAAGAGAACGCCGATCCCAAGCTCGCCGCCGACCCGACGAAGCGAGGCGACCTCCCAGGTCTTCCCTCGAAAAATCTCGACGAAGAGGGCCAGACGCACTGGCGCAACCTTGCCCTCGCGGGTCATTCCGGCCACGGCACGGTCAAGAAACCGGCGTTGATCGGCCGAGAGAGGCTCAACGGCCGGAAGGCGGCCCAGCGCCCGGCCGTAAAGCGTCAAAACATTCCGCGCGTGAAGCGGGTCGAAGAGATCGACAAGGGCGCAGTTCCGCCCCTCGACGAGCGGGACTTCCAGGGCGTTCATGAACCGAAGCGCGGCGGTTCCAAAGTCATCGCGAGCCATCAAGAGGCACTGAACGGCGACCCCGTCGCACTGCCGGAGGGCTTCGACCAACCGGTCGCCCCGGTCAGATCGATGAGCCTGAAGCCACTGTTCAAACTGGTCGATCACCAGGAGGATCTTCTTGCCCCGGCGAAGCGACGGGTCTTCGCGGACGACCTGCAAGGCCTCGGCCGTTGAGAGACCATCGGGCAGGCCCGGACAGGCCCGGCGAAGGCCCCGAAGGAGTCGGACATCGGTTCCGTCGGCTGACGCTTCCAAATAGACGGGGCGGATATGAGGCGTCAGATGCGGAAGCAGGCCCGCCTTGATGAGCGAGGATTTGCCGCTTCCGCTTGGGCCGAAGAGAAGTCCAACAGGAAAGGCTTCCTCGGGATCGGCGGACTCGATCCGGGTCTTCCAGATGCGGAGGCTTACGGGCAGGCCATCGCGATCAAAGGGGCCGGCCAGAAGCGCGAGGAAGAACCCCTCGTCGGCGGCGTCGAACGACCGCAGACCTTTGGGAATAACACGCGAGGTCGGCCGCAACGCGATGGACTCGGTGTCCACGGTCGTGGCCGACAGGGCGTTGGAATCGGAAACGCCTCCGATCGGTGTTTCGCCCGGCGCGGTCGTGGTTGACTTGCCGACCTGGGCGACCCAGAACCAGAGGTCGGTGGCGAGTTCCAGGGCGGTTGGGTAGCGATCGCTCATCCGTTTCGAGAGGCATTTCAGGCAGATCCGCTCAAGCTCGGCGGGCAGGCTCGGGTCGATACCTCGGGGCGCGATCGGGTCGCGGTCGACAACCTCCACAAAAACATGCGAGCGCTCGCGTCCCTGGAACGGGAGCCGACCGGTGAGCATCTGGTAGAGAACCACACCCAGGCCCCAGACGTCGGTCCGGCTGTCGAGCCTGTGCGTTTCGCCGCGAACCTGCTCGGGTGCCATGTAGTGCGCCGTGCCGGCAATCTGGCGGCCAAGTGCGCGGACGCCTTCCTCGTGAACGGCCAGGCCGAAGTCAGTCACATGCGGGCGGCCGTGGATGTCAATGATCAGGTTCGGAGGCTTCAGGTCGCGATGAACCAGGCCGCGCGAGTGCGCGTAGTGCAGGGCCTCGGCAACCTGCGCGAGTAGCTCGGCGAGTCGGCGGTGTGAGACGACCTCCGACCGCAAAAGGTCGCTGAGCGACTGGCCCTCGATGTACTCAAAGACGACAAAGAGAGAGCCGTCGGCGTCCTGACCGATATCGTGAACGGTGACGATCGCATGATGCTTCAGACCCGCCGCGAGCCGGGCCTCGCGAACGAACGCCTGCGCGTGTCGGGGCGTGACAAAGGCCCCGGCCCGGGGAACCTTCACCGCGACGTTCCGGCCGAGTTCGTCGTCCCAGGCTTGATAGACCCGGCCGAAACCCCCTTCGCCGAGGAGCCGGATCACCCGATACCGACTGATCCGAGCCGGCATCGGCGGCGGCGGTCCGCCTGGCTGGCTATCGGTCCGCTCGTGATCGTCGGCCTCGGCCCGGTCGGCGGTGATGTCGAAGCGGTCGAGCCGGAGTTCGGGCGGTGGCTCGAAAATCTCCTCGGTCGACGAGAATCCTTCCGGGTCAAGATCCCCTTCCTCCCAGGAGGTCAGTCCCGCCATCGCCGATCGGACGACGCTCGGGTGGTCGGGAAATCGCACAAGGTAGTCGACAAGCCGGATTCCCTCGCCAAGTCGGCGGCGGTGTGTGACCTCGATCGCGATGAGCCGATGCAGCAGCGTGGCACGCTCAGCTCCGCGAGTCTCGCCCAGATCGTCCTCGATGACCGGCCGGACTCCGGTTCGCCAGGCGTCCTCGAAGCGGTCGCAGGCCGCGATCACGCGCCGTAATTCGGGCGGCGTGAGTCCTTCACCTCCAGGCTCGTCAGGTTCGCCCGTGCCGAGGGGGCTCACGCGGAACCCTCCACCAGCGCGCGAGACCCGACGCAAGGATGCCTTGAACGGCGAAGAGTTAACGTGTCAGCCATCGTCCCTGCCGTTGGATCAGTCAATTCGACGGGAGATACGGATTGTAACGCATTATAGCGATTCCGGAATCGCCCGCGAAGAGTCTCACCCGGGAGTTCGAAACGGACACGAAGACAACGCCAGGAGGATTGTAAAGTCCTTCTCTTCAATGACCAAGGACCAATGACCGATGCCCAAAAGCCGTAAATTTCTCGGTCAATGGCCATTGGTCATCGGGACTTTGCAATCCTCCTGAAGACAACGCTCGGCGCCTTGACCAGAACCGGCCCGCCGGTCAGGCTCAAAGACGAGAAAAGGGCGGATCGGCCCGGTGGTCTGGAAAAAGCGAGCTTAAGGTCGTCCATGCGAGTCCTGATCGTCGACGATGAACCGAACATCCGGCGCACCCTGCGAATGGCGCTGGAGGCGGCAGGTCACACCGTGGCGGAATCGGCCAGCGCGGCCGAAGCGGTCCGCCTGGTGGAACGCTCGCCCTGGGACGTCGCACTGGTTGACCTGAAGCTCGGGGCTGAGTCGGGCCTTGATCTTCTAGAACCCTTGACGGCGCAGCAACCCAGGCTAGCCGTGGTTTTGATCACCGCGCACGCCTCAATGGATACGGCCGTCGAGGCGCTCCGGCGAGGGGCCTTTGACTACCTGCCCAAGCCCTTTACCCCCGCCCAGGTTCGCGCGGTTCTGGAACGCGTGGCGCGGGTCCGAGGGCTTCGCGATCGCGTGGCGGATCTGGAAGATCGGGTCCGCCGCGAGGTTCCCGAGGTTGATCTCGACGCGCGCGACCCCTCCGTCGGTCGCGTCTTC
Source organism: Isosphaeraceae bacterium (assembly GCA_965277595.1). Taxonomy (GTDB): domain Bacteria; phylum Planctomycetota; class Planctomycetia; order Isosphaerales; family Isosphaeraceae; genus CBDIDH01. The sequence continues at coordinate 4,863,161 of CBDIDH010000002.1, read as the reverse complement.
GACGTCGCTCGACGGGTCGCCGCGAGTGACGCCGGGGTCCTGATTCGTGGCGAAAACGGGACCGGCAAGGGCGTGCTTGCGCACTCAGTTCACGCCTGGAGCAAGCGGGCCGATGGCCCTTTTGTCACGGTGAGCTGTCCGAGCCTCAGCCCCGAGCTACTCGAAAGCGACCTGTTTGGCCACGCGCGCGGGGCCTTCACCGGGGCGATTCGCGACACGCCTGGCAAGGTCGCCGCGGCCGAGGGGGGAACCCTCTTTCTCGACGAGATTGGCGACCTTCCCCCTGCTCTGCAACCAAAGCTCTTGCGGTTCCTTCAGGAGCGGAAGTACGAACGCGTCGGCGAATCAAAGACCCGATCGGCCGACGTCAGAATCGTCGCCGCGACGAATCAGGATCTGGAAGCGGCGGTAAAATTGGGTTCGTTTCGAGAAGATCTCTTCTATCGGCTCAACGTCGTTGAACTTATGCTGCCGCCGCTCCGCGACCGCGCTGATGTCCTCGAACTAGCCGGACACCTTCTTGACTTCTTCGGCCGACAGACCGGCCGGAGGCTTACCGGATTCACGCCCGAAGCTCAGACCTCGCTCGGCCGACACTCCTGGCCTGGCAATCTTCGCGAGCTTCGAAACGCGATCGAACGCGCGGCGATTCTGGCGGCGGGACCCGAAATCGGTCTCGCCGACCTACCCGAGCGGCTCGTTCGTCCCCAGTCGGCAAGGCCCGGAGGCGCTCCGGCGGCGATGGAGCCTGGGGGTCCGTTCACGCTCGAAGAGATCGAGTTTGAGCACGTCCGCCGTGTTCTCGCCTCGGCGCCGAGCCTCGACGCCGCCGCGCGAACGCTCGGGATCGACCCGAGCACCTTGTATCGGAAGCGGAAACAGTACGGGCTTTAACCTCGTGCGGACCGCACGCCCGGCATTGCGAATTGCACGTCTGCCCACGCCTCCGGCCATCGACCGGCAGCGCCTTTGGATTTTCTAAACAACACGATGGCAGAGGCTTGGGTCAATCCGCCGCGATCCGGTACGCGCCTTGCCTTATCCATCATGACGACAGGGCAAGCGATCGCGGGGAATTCGATGATCAAGACGCTGCGGACAAGGTTTCTGATCGGGATCACGCCCCTTCTGGCGATCATGATCGGGATCGGACTCTGGGCGGTCATGATGTTTTTCCGGCTCGGCAATAATATTGATGTGATCCTCAAAGAGAATTACCGAAGCGTTCTTGCCGCCGAGGGGATGAAAGAATCGCTCGAACGCATGGATTCCGCCCTTCTGTTCGCGATCGGTGGCGAGGAGGCTCAGGCCCGCGAACAATTCGCCGAGTTCAAACCTGTCTTCGAGCAAAGGTTTCGGATCGAGGAGGGGAACGTCACCCTTCCCGGCGAGCAGGAGATGGTCAATTCGCTAACAGCGCTGAAAATTCAATATTTTGGCCTGACCGATCGGTTCTTCGCGATCGGACCCGAGAAGAAACCCGAGCGGACGCGGCTTTATTTCACCCAGCTTTTGCCGACCTTCAGTCGGATCAAGTTCCAGGCCGACGCCGTGCTGGAACTGAACCAGAAGAACATGGAGAACGAGCGCGATCGGGCCCGCGAGTCCGCGGCGCTGGCGAGTCGGCTGATGATCACGATCCTCGTGGCCGGAGCCGCGGTGGCCTCGGCCGTCGCGGTCGGCCTGAGCCATTCGATTCTCGAACCAATCCGAGCCGTGACCCGAGGCGCCCGGGCGATGGCCCGGGGCGAGCTGGATCAGGTCGTTACGGTTGTCACGCGCGATGAGCTGGGCGAGCTGGCCGAAGCCTTCAACGGCATGGCCCGAACGATCCGCGAGTTCCGCGAGGCCGGAACCGCGCGGCTGCTTCGTGCTCAGCAAACCGCGCAGGCGACGATTGACTCGTTTCCCGATCCGGTCGTGGTTGTCGACCTCAATGGCGCGGTCGAACGCGCCAATCCGTCGGCCCGTCGACTTCTCCGGGTCGAGCCCGAGGCCCCCTTGCCCTGGACGCCCCCTTCTGCCCTGAAGCAGCCGATTGCCGAGGTTCTTGGCGGCGGCCTCGATGCCCTGCCGGCGACGGTCGAGCATGCTCTCTGCCTGCGCGACGACGGTCAGGAGCGATTCTTCTTGCCGAGAGTCGTGGCGATTCGCGGCCTTGACGGACTTCTTGGCGCGGCGGTCGTGCTTTCGGACGTGACCCGGTTTCGACTCGTTGACCAGCTCAAGAGCGACATGGTGTCAACCGTCAGTCATGAGCTAAAGACACCGCTGACCGGGATGCAGATGGCCGTTCACCTCTTGCTCGAAGAGGCGGTCGGTCCGCTGACGCCGAAGCAGACCGAGCTACTCATGGCCGCCCGGCAAGACTCCGACCGGCTGCTGGCGATGATCAACGATCTTCTCGACCTGACCCGGATCGAACAGGGACGCATCCGGCTCGATCTCAGCCCGGTCGCGCCCAACGACCTGATCGTTGGGGCCGTCGAGCGTTTTGTGTCGCGAGGGCGCGACCTGGGCATCCGGATTTCGGGGGGTGCTTCCACGGGACTTCCCGCCGTGCTCGTCGATGGCGAGCGGGTCGCGCACGTTTTTGACAACCTCGTCGGCAACGCCCTGAAACACACGGGCCGGGGGGGATTGGTCACGCTTTCCGCCGAACCCGTTGACGACGGCAAGGCGATCGCCTTCGCGGTCGCGGACGACGGCGAGGGGATAGCTCCCGAGAACCTGCCGCACGTTTTCGAGAAGTTTTATCGAGGCGCAGGGCCGGGCGCGGGGGCGGGCCTTGGCCTGGCGATCACCCGCGAGATTGTCCTGGCGCATCAAGGTCAGGTCGACGCATCGAGTACGCCCGGACGTGGGTCCCGGTTCTCATTCACTCTGCCGACCGCACAGGCCGGCGTCGGATCTTCTCACGAAGGATCAAGGCCATGAACGCGCAAGGACAGGAACAACAAGGTCGCATTTTGATCGTCGACGACGAGCCGAACGTCCGCCTGGTCTTTCGCGAGGCGCTGACGAATTCAGGTTACCTCGTCGCCACCGCCGACGATGGCGAGGCCGGACTGACCTTGACCGAGGAATCACCGTTTGACCTGATCCTTCTCGATCTTCAGATGCCCGTTCTGGGCGGAATGGGCGTGTTGCAACGGCTCCGCGACCGGGGCCATAACATTCCCGTCGTGATCGTCACGGCGCACGGAAGCATTCCCGACGTCGTTCAGGCGATGAGGCTTGGCGCGATCGATTTCGTCTCCAAGCCGTTGACTCCCGAGGCCCTTCGCAAGGCGGTCTCGTCGGTCCTGGCCCGACATGCGAAGGTTTCGCCTGAACCCGCCGAACGTGGACCCATCACGCCCGCCTCGGAATTCGCGCGTCTCCTGAATCGCGCCAAGAAAGCGATCAACCTCCGCGCCTTTTCCGAGGCCGAGGTCTTTCTCAAGGAGGCGATCGCCCTTGACCCGCAATCGGCCGAGGCGCAGAACCTGATGGGAGTCGTCCACGAGACATTCCACCGTCACGACGACGCCTACCGCTCCTATAAAGCCGCGATCCGCGCCGACCGCAATTTTGAGCCCGCCAAGAACAATATGACGCGCTATTACGAACGATTTACATTCGGTCGCAGTGATCTCCCCGTGGACACCGGCGCGGTTTGATCGGCGATTCCATAGAGGGCAAAGGACAAGGGGCATAGGACAAAGGACAGAGCCAAGGAGGCTATCCAACCGTCGTTTTACCCGGCGCTTTTCTCTTTGCCTTATGCCCTTTGCCCTTTGCCCTTTGCCCTTTGCCCTTTGCCCTTTGCCCTTTGCCCTTGAATTCATCTCTCAATGCAGATCGACGTTGAGTCCCCTCCCGGAAAGACGATCGAACGATGGCCAGTGACCCGACCCGACCGTCGCCCGAGCAGTTCCTGACCCTGATCCGCCGACAGGAGCGGGGACGGCTCAAGGTTTACCTCGGCTCGTCGGCCGGTGTGGGCAAGACCTACGCGATGTTGCGCGAGGGGCACAGACTCAAGCATCAGGGGGTCGACGTCGTCATCGGACTGGTCGAAACCCACGGCCGGGTCGATACCGCCGGGCAGGTCGGCGATCTCGAAGTGGTTCCTCCGCGAGTCATTGAATATCGCGGGGTCACGCTCAACGAGATGGACCTCAACGCGATCCTGGAGCGGAGGCCGACGGTTTGCCTGGTTGATGAGCTGGCGCATACGAACGCGCCCGGGAGCCGGTTCCCGAAACGGTTTCAGGACGTCGAGGAACTGCTCAGGGCCGGCGTTCACGTCATCACGACCGTGAATATCCAGCACCTGGAAAGCCTTTACGACGACGTCGAACGCGCCACGGGGGTCAAGGTCAAGGAACGCCTTCCCGACCGCGTCCTGGCCGAGGCCGACCAGATTGTCAATATCGACGTCTCGACCGAAGACCTTCTCGACCGCCTCAAGGCCGGAAAAGTTTACCCGCCCGATCGTGCCGAGCGCGCCCTGGAAAACTTTTTCACGGCGCCTAAACTAACCCGGCTTCGCGAGATCACGCTGACGGAACTGGCTCACCTGATCGATCGCCGGAGCCGACGCGCGAGGGCCGATCAGGCCCCGGTCTCGGCAACCGAGCGCGTCATGGTCGGCCTTTCGAGCCGGAGCCCCAATGCGCCGGCCCTCTTGCGGCGAACGTCGCGACTGGCCGACCGGCTCAATGCACCCTGGTATGCCGTGTATATTCAGACCCCTCGCGAAGACCTGACCCGGGTTGACTCGGCAACGCAACGCGTGCTTGGCAAGAACCTGGAACTCGCTCAACAGCTTGGCGGGGTGCCAATGACCTTTCGCGGACAGGACGTCGCGGGTACGATGGCGGCATTCTCCCGCGAATATCAGATCAAGGTCATCGTCATGGGCAAGAGCCAGCAGCCCTGGCACCGCCGTCTCTTCGGCGGGTCAATTCTCGAACGTCTTCTGCACGAGTCGGCAGGCGTGGATGTGGTGATCGTGGACGTCTGAGGAAGTTTGTCCTAAGTTTCCCACGCTGGCAGCGACCTATCAATGGAGTGTTGAATCCCATGAGGCGCCGCCTCGATTCGCCTTCCCCGTCGGCAGTCCCTCGGCCTCGTCTGCGGTACGCGGGCCTTTCCGATGCCTTTCCCCTGAACGAGCCCGCGCCCGATCTCCGGTCGCAGCCGCACTACGGCCCTACCTGTGACCTGCTCTTCGCCAAGGGGGGCATGAGCATCCTCTTGCTGATCGCCCTGGTCATTACTCCGTTTGTGATGGCCCTTTCCGGCCCTCGACTCTTCGCGGCCCCTCACGGCCGCCAGGTCTTGTTCAGCCAGTCCGCCCGGAACGGACCCGTCAACCGCGCGCCGGGCTCGTTGCCGAAGCCGATCGATCGCCCCTGAGACGATGTTGCGATCGTGTGCTCAGTCGCCGTCGCCTTCCTCTTTCTCGTAACGAGCATAAGGCATGGCGTCGAGCTTCTCCGCCTCGTCTTTCGCCTCATCTTCGGAAGCGGCCTCGGCAACATTCTCGTCGTCGTCAAGATTGGCGTCGGGGGCCTGAACGGGGTTCGGCGTGGTCGTCTTCTCGGATGCCTTCGGGGCGTCTTCGGGCGTGGGCATGGTCAACCTCGGTTTGAAATGAGGGCGTGGGACGCGTTCGCCAGATTCCCAGCAATCGGTGCGCCTTCGACATGTGGCTAGCGGGCTTTCTTTCGGCTGGCGGGCGGGCCGTCTCTCGACTAGAACAGAAGGCCGAGCATGACCGATGCGCCGCCAAAACGCCCCGCCCGGACCGACGGCCATGACCATCAGATCCATTCGATGCGCCTGCTTCGGGTTCCTGGCCGCGTTGGCCTTGCAGACGCCCGGCCCCTTCATCTTCGCGGGCGAGCAGGTCGTCGGTGGCCGGTCGTTCACGCTACCCCCTGGATTTCAGGTTGAGTTGATCGCCGGTCCTCCGCTGGTTGATCGACCGATCACGGCGGACTTCGACGAACAAGGGCGGCTTTACGTCGCCGATTCATCGGGATCGAACGACAAGGTCGCCGATCAACTCGTCCGCAAACCGCACAGAATTCTTCGGCTGGAAGACACCGACGGCGACGGCCGGTTCGATCGCCGGACCGTCTTCGCCGACCGGATGATGTTTCCCGAAGGAACGCTCTGGTACGACGGCTCGCTCTACGTTGCCGCGCCGCCGAGCCTCTGGAAGCTCACCGACACCGACAACGACGGCGTGGCCGATCAGCGGGTCGAATGGCATCAAGGAAAGACCCTCACCGGCTGCGCCAATGACCTGCATGGGCCTTATCTCGGTCCCGACGGCTGGATTTACTGGTGCAAGGGGGCCTTTGCCCGGCAGGTCTTCGAACGGCCGGGTAAAGCTCCCCTCGCCAGCCGGGCGTCGCACCTCCTTCGCGCCCGACCCGACGGAAGCAACCTCGAAATCGTGATGACCGGCGGCATGGATAACCCGGTCGATGTCGCCTTCACCCCCGGCGGCGAGCCCATCGTCTCGTGCACGTTTCTGCAACAGCCCGGCGGCGGGCGTCGCGACGGCCTGATCCACGCGGTTTACGGCGGTCTTTTCGGCAAGGTTCACGACGTCCTTGACGGCCAGATCCGCACCGGGGCGGAGGTCATGCCCATTCTTAGCCACCTCGGCCCGGCGGCCCCGTGCGGCCTGACCTCGTATGAATCGGCCGCCTTCGGGCCGGAGTTTCAAGACAACCTGTTCGCCTGCCAGTTCAATCTTCGCAAGGTCAGCCGACACATCCTGACCCCCGACGGCGCCACCTTTCGCAGCCGCGACGAGGATTTTCTCGTCAGCCCCGACCACGACTTCCACCCGACCGACGTTCTTGAAGATGCCGATGGCAGCCTCGTCGTCATCGACACGGGGGGCTGGTACAAGCTCTGTTGCCCGACCTCGCAGTTGCCCAAACCCGACGTCCTGGGCGCGATCTACCGGGTCCGCAAGGTCGATGCGGTGAAAGTCGACGACCCGCGCGGCTTGAAGCTCGCCTGGTTCACGATGACCCCGGCCGACCTTACCGCCTTGCTCGACGACCCGCGCCCGGCTGTTCGACGCCGAGCCATTCACCAACTCGGCAAAGCGGGCGAGACGGCCGTGAAGGCCATCTCCCGTGTCTTGAAGACAAATCCCTCCGCCGAGGCGCGACGCAATGCCGTCTGGGCCGCGACCCGGATTGACTCCCTTGAGGCCCGCGCCGCCGTCCGCGAGGCCCTGGCCGACGCGGACCCAATCGTCCGGCAGGTTGCGTGTCAATCGGCGGGTCTTTGGCGCGACCACGACGCGTCCAAAGCTCTCTTGCGGATCGTGGCCGATCGCGCCTCGCCACCGGCCCGACGCGCCGCGGCCGAGGCACTCGGACGCTCGGGCGACCTGACCGCCGTGAACGTCCTCTTGACCGCCGCGGCCGGGCCAATCGATCGGTTCCTGGAACATTCCTTGACCTTCGCCCTCATCGAAATTGATGAACCGGTGACGACGGCGCTCCGGCTCTCGACCGGCTCGCCTGGCCCAGGTGCCCGCCGGGCGGCGCTGATGGCCCTCGAACAGACCGACCGGAGTCGGGTCTCGTCCGACGCCGTGGTTCCCGGTCTCGCCTCGACCGACCCCGCCGTCCGCGAGACCTCGACCTGGATCGCCGAACGCCATCCCGAATGGGCCGAGGCCATCGCCGCCGACTTCCGCGAACGACTCGCCGCCCGTCCCGATACGCCCTCCGATCGCGAGGAAACCACCGTGCAGCTTGCCCGGTTCGCGTCCCTTCCCGCCGTTCAGTCTGTCATTGTCGCAACCCTGCGCGACCCCGCCGCGCCGCGCGCGATCGCACTCCGCGCAATGGCACGATCGGGCCTCAAAACTGTCCCGAAAACCTGGCTGGAGGAACTGGCCGCCCTCTTGAACCAGCACGAATCGGCCGCGATCACGGCCGAGACGGTCTCAACGGCTCGCGCCCTGTCGCTCAAAACGGGCGAGGCGCCCGAACTCGCCGCGGCCCTGCGCACCGTTGGCAACGACGCCGCGTTGTCCGATGCGGTCCGGCTCGATGCGCTCGCGGCGATCCCCGGCGGTCCGGGAACCCTGAGCCCGGACCTTTTTGGGTTTCTGGTCGGACGTCTTGACCCCGAAAAGCCGGTCGTTGAGCGCACCACGGCGGCCGAACTGCTCGGTCGGGCGCGGCTCTCGGGCGAGCAACTTGTCAGGCTCACCGATCTCTTGAAATCGGCTGGACCTCTGGAAATCGACCGGCTGCTCTCGGCCTTTGAAACGTCGAGCGACGAGGCCCTTGGCATCAAACTTCTGGAAACGCTCAAGGTTTCCGCCGCGCGTCGGTCGGTTCGCCCCGAACGGCTCGGCCCGCTGCTGGCCCGGTTCGGCCCGCGCGTACGCGACGAGGCCGGGGCCTTTCTTTCCAGCCTGAACGTCGACGCCTCGGCCCAGAAAGCCCGGCTCGACGCGATCTTGCCGACGATTGCCGGGGGGGACGTCCGCCGCGGCCAGGCTGTCTTCAACGGCGCGAAGGCCGGCTGCCTGACCTGCCACGCGGTCGGCTATGTCGGCGGCACGGTTGGCCCGGATTTGACCCGGATCGGCGAGACCCGAACCGAGCGCGACCTGCTCGAATCGGTCCTTTATCCGAGCCTGAGCTTTGTCCGCAGCTATGAGCCGATGACCGTCTCGACCCGCGACGGCCGGGTCATCTCGGGCATTCTCAAGGGGGATTCGGCGTCCGAGGTCGTGCTCGCCGTGAACGCAACGGAGGTCGCCCGTCTGCCGCGCGATCAGGTGGAAGAGATTCGACCAGGCACGACTTCCGTGATGCCCGCCGGGCTCGACCAGCAGTTGACCCAGCGGGAACTGGCCGATCTGATCGTCTTTTTGAAGTCTCGAAAGTGAACGACAACAGAGCGTTTTCAACGATGGACGATTCGACGAACACAGGATACCCCGGCTCATGACGAGCAAGCCCAACGATCCGGCAACTCTGGCGGCGCCGGGCGTATTTGGACGATTTCTGGCGACGATTGGGCTGGGACGCCCTGAGCTTCGCGCCTGGGCGATGTATGACTGGGCCAACTCGGCGATGATGACGACGATCGTCACCGCCGTGTTTCCGATCTACTTCAGCGAGGTCGCCGCGACGAATCTTCCCGAAGGCGAGCGCTCGTCGTACCTGGCGATCGTCAGCACGCTGGCGATGGTCATCATCGCGGTCCTCTCGCCGATTCTGGGTGCCCTGACCGACGACCGGCCGATCAAGAAACGGATGCTCGGCGGCTTCATGATCGTCGGTGTCGTGGCCGTTGCCGCGATGTTTTTCATCGAAAAAGGAAATCTTCGCCTGGCCGCCTTTCTCTTCATCTTGGCCAACATCGGGGCGAATGGCAGCTTTGTCTTTTACGATGCTCTCTTGCCGCACATTGCTCGGGCCGACGAGGTGGATCGGGTCTCGACGGCCGCCTATGCGCTCGGCTACGTAGGCGGCGGGCTCTTGCTGGCGCTGAACCTGGCCTGGATCTTGAACCCGGGCGCCTTTGGTCTTCCGACCGGAACGCTTCCCTCGCGCCTCGCCTTTGTCTCGGTGGCGATCTGGTGGGTGGTTTTCTCGATCCCCTTGTTTCGAACCGTGCGCGAGCCCGCCGTTGACCTGGAGGCGATCCGTCATCAAGGCGTGAATCCCGTCGTCGCCGCCTTTGCCAGGTTGGGCGAGACCTTTCGGGCCCTGAAGCGGTACAAGCAGGGTTTTCTTATGCTCATGGCCTTCCTCGTTTACAACGATGGAATCGGCACGATCATGAGAATGGCCGCGATCTACGGCAAGGAGATCGGAATCAAGGAGGGCGACCTGATCAAGGCGGTCATCCTCGTGCAATTTCTGGGAATTCCGTTCGCGTTTCTCTTCGGCTGGCTGGCCAGCAAGGTCGGCGCCAAGCGTTCGATTCTCTTCTCGCTGGTGGTTTACACGGGAATCAGCATCCTGGCGCGGTTCATGACCACGGCGACGCACTTTTACATCCTGGCGATTCTTGTCGGGATGGTTCAGGGGGGGAGCCAGGCCCTGAGCCGGTCGCTCTTCGCGAGTTTGATCCCGAGAAATCGGTCGGGCGAGTTCTTCGGGTTCTTCGCGGTCGTTGAAAAGTTCGCCGGAATCTTCGGCCCGCTGGTTTTCGCGATCAGCGGATACGCGACCGGTTCCGGGCGGCACGCGATCCTCTCGGTGATCGCCTTCTTCGCCGTCGGCGCTGTCTTGCTGATGATGGTTGACGTCGAGGCAGGTCAGCGCGAGGCGCTCGCGACGACACCCGCTGGTGATGTCGGAAACAGGCCGTGAGTCGCTTCGTGGCTTCGAGTTTGATGACCCAGGACCGACCGAAACATTCAAAAGGGTCATCGGTCCTTGGTCATCCCTCTCCGAGCCGCGTCGTCCTTACCCAGCCCTCTGCCTCAACGGGGCCTGAGCCAGTACCGGACGCTGACAGCCCATGAAGCCGTCATGTAAAAGGCCGGGAAGAACAACGAGGCCAGCGTGACGGGTCGGACCACACCGCCGGCCGTCGCGCGGAGGACCTGATGGTCGGGCAGGCCGTAAAGCACCCAGCCGAGCATGGCCACCCAGCCGACCGCCAAAACGTTATGGACGAGGTTCAATCGCCCAGGCTGCGACGGGTAAAGATAGCGGCTCGGCACGAACGTAAGAAGCGCGAGCGTGAGCACCATTCCCAGCGCGGGCCAGCCGGTCATCTGCAAGGCGTAGAGGTAAAACGCGACGACATTCCAGAGCGATGGAAAGCCGAGGAAATAGCCGTCGTCTGTTTTCACCGCGCACTGACAGAACCCGTAGGCGCTGGCGAGCAAGGGCAAGATCAAACACCAGTTGGCCGACGAGGGAAGAAGCTCGGCCCGCCAGATGAGAAGCAGGGGCAAGAACGTGTACGTGAGAAAGTCGGTGATGTCGTCGAGCCGGCGGCCGTCGAAATTGGGGATAACTTCCTTGATCCGGATCTTTCGCGCCAGGGTGCCGTCGGTGGCGTCAATAAAGGTGGCGATCGCCATCAGGATGAACGACCAGCGAAAGGCCCCCGGGCCGTTCTGCACGAGCAAGACGGCGATCGCCGCTGCAAGCGCCAGGCCGGTCGCCGTGTAGAGGTGAACACCCCAGGCGAGCGTGCGGGTCAAGGGGGTCGGCGGTTGCTCGGGCGACCGAGGCCGGCGCGGTTCGCGGTCCTTACGACGGACCTTCTCCGCCTTCTCCTTCTTCTTCAGCGGTAGCGGAATCACCTTGAGCATGGCGGTATCCATCGTCGGGCGACGTCTGAGGCGGGGGTCGGTCGGTCGATCAGAGGAGAGTCTCGGAAAGTGAGTCCGAATTGGCTTCGTTAAGAAGATCAGTTCGGTGATCCTCAAGAATGCCCGAGGGTCGTCCTCGGCGGACGAAAAGATGATAGAGCCAGCCTGTGCCGAGCATCGCGATCGTCGCGGGCGCGGCCCCAAGGCGGCCAAGCGGGCCGTCACCGTAAATCGCAACGCGAGGCCAGCCGATGTTCACGACGATCAGCACGCCCCAGACCACGGCCGCCGCGTTGATCGCCAGGCCGAGGCGTCCGAGACCAAATGCGTCCGGCTGTTGAAGGCGTTTTACAAGCATCGGCGCGGTGACGAAGAGGTAGGCCAGGTTTGCCCAGACGACGGCAACTGAGGCCATGACCTCAATCAACTTTGGTGAGCCGATGTTGACCACGAGCAAGGCGCCCGCGGCCAGGCCGATCAGGATCGCTGGCAGGGTGGGCGTCCGGCTGCCGTCGCCGATCCGGGCCAGAGCCTTCGAGAAGGGCAAGGCGTTATCCCTTGCCATCGCGAAGATCAGGCGGACCGCCGCCGCGTGCACGGTCAACGCGCAAACAAAGATCGAGAAGGCCACGACCGCGAGAAAAGGGCTTCCCAGCAAGGGGCCGAGAACCGCCGTGACAACGTGCGGCAGGCCGCCGTTGCCCGAGGAAAGCGCCGGGTCGTTCAGGTCGGGCGCGGCGCGCAGGGCGGTCAGGACGAGAAGCGTCCCGGCGAGTCCAACGGCCGAGATCGCCAGCAGGATCGCCCGAGGAGCGCGACGGCGGGGATCATCGGTCTCCTCGGCGAGGGTTCCCGCCGTATCGAATCCGTACAGTACGAACGAGGCCATCAGCGAGGCCCCGAGCGCCGGGCCGAGATAGCCAAAGGGGGAGCCGGAACCGTGGCCGAGCGTCTCGAAGACGATCAGGGGCGAGCGTCTCGCTTGAGCGGCCAGGAGGCCGATCAGGAGAAGGGTTCCGGCCATCTCAAGAAAGACCCCGGCGTTGTTGATCCGCGTCAGGAGGCGAAGACCAACGGCGTTGATCGCCGTGCTGAGGACGATCAGGCCCGTGCCGAGCAGGACGGCGTTGCGGGCGCGCGCCGACCCGTTCTCGGCAGGGCCGAAAACCTGGAAAACCGGAGAAAGCTGGGGAAGCGTCGTCTGCAAGGCGAGGGCCACCGAGGCCAGGGTGATGATCGCGCAGGCAAGGTAAACCCAGCCCGCCATCCAGCCGATTGAAACGGAACTGACCTGCTTCGACCACTGATAAACGCCGCCCGAGATCGGATAGCGCGACGCCAGGTCGGCGAAACAGAGGGCCACGAGCATCTGACCGGCGAAGACCGCCGGCCAGGTCCAGACGAAGGCCGGACCCCCCGCCGCGTAGCCGATATGGAACAATTGCGACGACCCGGTCAGGACGGACAGGTACGAGAACCCCGCCGCGAAGGCCGAGAAGCCGCCGAGCGTCCGGTCGAGCCGTTGTCGATAGCCAAAGGCGGCGAGGTCGCGGATGTCCCGTTCCAGGGTCGTACGCGACACGGCACGGAACCCCCTTTGGATTGAACCGGCAAACCTGGCTCGACTCGACTCGACGCGGCTCGACCGACCGAGCCTGACCTACTTCACGCCGGGCGACGCGCCTTGTAAATACCCCACTTCATATCCCCGGCGCGACAGAAGCCGTCTTTCATCGCCCAGCGATCGATCAGGTAATCCAGGTCGGCCCGCGAAAAGGTGCCGACAAAATCGTCCGGGTTGGCGGCAAGCTGGGCGGCCTCCCGCTTCATGATCGCGATGAACTTATCGGTCGCGTCTTCGACCTCGACGTCGACAAATCCCGCGCCTTCGAGAAACTTGCCATAGGTGGCCGGATCAACCAGGTGGTAGCCGGTCGACTTGACGTACGCCTGGAATTCGGGCGAGCCGGGGCCGGTCCCTCGCGCGTAATCGGTCACGACGAGCGTTCCGCCAGGGGCCAGCAGGCTCAAAAGCCGTTTGAAGAGGGTCGGCTTGTCGTGCAGGTGCATCAGGGCGTCGCGACTCCAGACGACGTCAAACGGCTCGGCGAATTCGGTCTTGAGGATATCCCCAAGAACAAAGCGGACGCTCTCGGGCGAATGATGCTCCGCGGCGCGCTCGAGGGCGATGGCGACCATTTCGGGAGCGAGGTCGATGCCGGTAACGTCGGCGCCGTGGGTCTTCGCCAGGTAGAAGGCGGCGCCACCGATCCCGCTGCCGACGTCCAGAACGCGGACGCCCGGCTTGAGCGCCGATCCGAGCTTGGCGATCAGGTGGTCGGTCGTCTCCTGGCCGCCGGTGCTGATGTAGCCGTCGCCGAAGATTTTCTCGTAACGCAAGATGCCCGTGCGGGTGTACTGGCCGTTGTTATCGTACACCGGCGCCGCCTGGGTCGCGGCGTTCGAGGTGTTCCTATCGGTTTCGGTCTGCGCCGGACTCATGGCCTGTTTGGGTCCTCGGTTGGAGATCGGAACGTCCCCGCGGTCGGGGTAGAGTCTACCATGCACGCCGATCTCGGATGGTGAAGGCCAATCCGATCGGGCCGTGAATGGCGGGTGAAGGACAGATTGTACAAAGCCTCGCGGTTCCATCCAAGCCCCGCCTCCGAAACCGAAAAGGGACAGAAAATTTCGGCCGAAGCCGCATTCCGTGGTTATGCCTCTTGCGTCAACGCCATGGCGGGCTATATCCTGCTTATCCTGCCGCGGCTATGAAGTCCGGATGAAGGGCCGAGCCGTGTGGCCCCGGGGGCCGAAGAGGCGCACCGGGCGGACCCGACCTCGAACCGAGACGTTTGATTCCGGGCCGGACCGCCGGCCAATGCGTCGTTGTGGGCCGACCGCCAGGGTCTCGACCGATCGCCCGACGCGGGTCGGGTGTGCCGGGCGGCTTCCCTCTCATCACCCCTCCTCGCCGAAACAAACCGGATGCGAGATCACCAAGCGACCCTCCCCATACAACACGGCGGCAACCAGTCGGCGATCCGGGCGAGGTTGAGGCTGGGCAGCCGCCCGCTCCTCGACTTCTCCGCACCGCTTAACGGTCTGGGACCCCCTGCCGGAGCGGTGACGGCGGTTCGACGGTCGACCGATAGCATCGGCCGCTACCCCGAGCCAGGTTCGCCACGGCTCGTCGAGCGCCTCGCCGAGTTCCACGGCGTTCCCGCCGACCGGATTCTCGTCGGCGCCGGCACCAGCGAGCTGATCAGCCTCGTCGGTCAGGCCGTGCGCGATGACCTTTTGCGCGACTCGCGCGACGCGACCGATCCCGACCGCGCGGTCTCGCACCTGACCGAGCCGACCTACGGCGAATATCGCCGGACCGCCGCCCAGAACGGCCTTCGGACCAAGGTCTGGGACAGCCATACCCTTGGCTGGGACCTGGACTTCAACCCCAAAGGTGCTCAGGGGGTTGTCTGGACCTGCCACCCCAATAACCCGACCGGTCGCGCCTGGGACCGCGGCCGATTGCTCGATCTCATCGATCGGACCCCCGCCGGGTTCACCGTCGTCGACGAGGCCTATCTCCCCTTTCTCCCCGACGAGGCCGAGCGAACCGTCGTTCCCGCCGTCGTCGATCGCGACAACCTGATCGTCATGCGGTCCATGACCAAGATCTACGCAACTCCCGGACTCCGCGTCGGTTACGCGATCGCCGCGCCCGAGATGATTGCCCGGCTCCGGCGGAGCCAGCAGCCCTGGACCGTCACCACCGCCGCCGAGGTCGCCGCGCTCGCCTCGCTCGATGACGAGGACTACCTCCAGCGGACGATCGAGCTGATCGCCACCGAGTCGGTTCGGATGACCGATCGCCTCTGGGGCGTCCGCGGCATCCGGCCCGCCTGGCCCGGCCCCGATCGGCCCGACTGGGCCCCCCCGATGGCCAACTTCGTGCTTGTCAGCCTGGTGGACACCCCCTGGACGTCGACCCAGCTACAAGACGCTCTGGCCCGCCGCGGCCTACTCGTTCGCGAGTGCTCGAACTATCACGGCCTTGAGCGCGGATCGGTCATCACCGGCCCAGGGCTCTCGTTCGAGACGCGTGGTCATCTCCGCTTCTGTCTGCGGACTCCCGGCGAGAACGACCTCTTGCTCGCCACCCTGACCGAGGTCATGAACTCGAATCCCGAGTACTGAGTGGCCTGGACGCTTTCTCAAGTTCAAGAGAGCAAAGGGCAAAGGGCAAAGGTCAGAGGGCAAAGGACAAAGGGCAAATGAGACGTGTTGCCCTCTGACCTTTGCCCTCTGACCTTTGCCCTCTGACCTTTTGTCCTTTGCCCTCTCCGTCCGATTCCATCAAGCCCCACCGATCTCAACCCGTCGCCTCGCGTCGTGGTACGCCTGAAAATTCCGGTCAGCGTAACTCGCGTAATCAAAAGTAAGGTCCGATTCGATCGCTTGAATGACCGACCAGAGCGCCTCGCGCAAGTGAGAGACCGCCTTAAAGACGTCGAGAGTCCAGAGATCGGCCGGATCGGCGGCGGGCTGGCCGCGATAGAAACAGAGAAGACGTTCATCATCGGCTCGGCAGAACCCACAATTCGCTGAGAGCCCGGCGAGGTCAAAGAGCGGGTGACCGACCCCGGCGTATTCCCAGTCGACCAGCCAGACACGATCGCCGTCGTCAAGGACGTTGGCGGGCAAGAGATCGTTGTGACAGAGAACCGGCGTGAACGGCACGAGACTTCGCGACAGGCGCCGGGCGTCTTCGACGAGTTCCGCCAGGTCGTCCGGCAGGCACGCGTTGAGCGATTGAGCGGTCTCCGCGTAGGTGCGAACGGTCTGAAAGGCCGAGAAGTAGAGAAATTCGCCGGTGAGCTGGTCCCAGCCGTCGTGAAGCGTTTTGAGCGTTGCGGCGACTCGGCGCAAGACCGACGGTTCGCGGACCTCGTCGGCCGTCAGGGTTCGTGCCGAGATATAGTCACTGACGAGCACCCCGTTCTCGTGATAGGCGACCGCCGGGGCAACCCCGAAGGCATGCGCCGCGCTTTGACAGACAAGCTCATTGCGGCGGTCGATTCCCAGGCGTTCCCTGGGCTCGCAGAGTCGGGCCACAAAGGTTCCGCCCGCCGCGTTGATCCGGAAATTGCGGTTCGTAATCCCGCCGAGAAGAGGCTCAACCTCGATCGGTCCGCCCCAGAAGGAGAGATGTCGGAGCCTCTCGGCATCATCGCCCGCCGGGTTCCTTGTCACGATCGCGACGACTCCCCGGCTGGATCGGCAATCCGAGGGAGATCGAAAGCCAGAAGGAACGGACGTTTTCTGGCTTTCCTTGTGATCTGGGATTTCGAGACTTCCTCGACCCTCTTTTCCTCTCTCCTTCCGAAAGTTGCAACCCGCGACTCTTGAAAATCGAGGAATTCCACCATCAATCCGCTCGAACGTTTGAAGCATGTTCGCGTTCGAGCAGGTCGTGGTCGGTCGGCTCCTCGGCGGCCGTCTCGGGACTGGAAGGAGGGTTCGAATCCTTCGATTCGGGACAATTTTTTTCTTCCTCGAAGTATTCCGCGAGCGACGGTATCACAGTCCGAAGACTCTTGGAAAGTGTCCGCGAGAGAAGTCCGAGGAGTTCCAGGCGAAACTCCTGCGACGACGTTTTTGAGACGGCGAGAGGCGCCGATGCGATCGCTTCCTTGACGACCCGGAGAATCTCTTCAAACTCGGCCGGTCGGGCCAGGACATGCGTCACGCCGCACGACTCGGCCAGTGGCAAGACCTCCGACGGCAGATACGCCGCCGTGATGAAGATGACCGGCATCCTTGACTGCGGGCCATCCTCGTTGCGAAGCCGGTGCACGAACTCGAACCCGTCAACGACCGGCATCAAGAGGTCGACCAGGGCAAGGTCGGGTTGCTCAACACGCGCCTGTTCCAGAGCCGAGGCGCCGTCGGCGGCCTCGATCACCCGGAACCCGGAAAGCGTCAGCAGCTTGGAGAGAACCAGCCGGTTCCCCTCGTAATCGTCAACAACCAAGATCATCGGCATGCGGGCACGCCCCCTATCCGAGTGGGTACGCTGTGATGTTCACAAATCGATGTTGAAGCCATCCCGATCTCGCCCCTACGCGGGTTTCCGACGCATCCGGTCCCGCCGTAAAAGATGATCGGGGCTGACGTCGATCCGGTTCATGGGATCGTATGAAAATCGCGGAATTCGTCGGACGAAACCGCCCGTTCTCGCCCGGTTTGCGGTCAACGAGCCGGAACTCGGAGCGACCTGCGCGAATCGTTGTCGCGGATTTCGACAGTATGGTGTTGAACTCCGGCATGCCTTGCCCCGATGATAGAAGCCCAGCGGTCCACCCGCGTCTCCCTCGGCGACGCGGGGGCAATCCCAAGGGCCCCGCAGGGGTCAAACCGGAACCGAGGGCGGGAACCATCATGAACGCGACCGAACTCTGGAAGCGCTACCAGGCCCACCTCTGCCGCGTCCCCGCGGTCGGCCTGACGCTCGACGTCAGCCGGATGAGGTTCGAGGACGGGTTCTTCACCCGGATGGCCCCGGCGATGGACCGGGCCTATCAGGCCATGGACGCCCTGGAGAAAGGGGCCATCGCCAACCCCGACGAAGATCGGATGGTCGGCCATTACTGGCTTCGCGACCCCGACCTGGCGCCGACCCCGGAACTCAAGAAAGAGATTGTTGACACCGTCGCCGCCATCAAAGCCTTTGCCGCCGGGGTCCACTCGGGATCGATCAAGCCCCCCTCGGCCGCGAAGTTTACCCGGGTTCTCTCGATCGGTATCGGCGGCTCGGCGCTCGGTCCCGAATTCGTCTCCGACGCTCTTGGCGACCCGACCACCGACGCGATGACTGTCCACTTCCTCGACAACACCGACCCCGACGGCTTCGCCCGCGAGTTCGCCCGCCTCGGCGAGACCCTGGGCGAAACCCTCTGCGTCGTCATCAGCAAGAGCGGCGGAACGCCCGAGACCCGCAACGGCATGCTCGCCGCCGCCGACGCCTTCAAGGCCGCCGGACTCGACTTCGCCAAACATGCCGTGGCCATCACCGGCTCCGGTTCCAAGATGGACAAGGTGGCCGAGTCAGAGGGCTGGCTCGCCCGGTTCCCGATGTGGGACTGGGTCGGCGGTCGGACCAGCGAACTCTCCGCCGTCGGCCTCCTTCCCGCCGCCCTTCAAGGGATCGACATCGCCGGAATGCTCGCTGGCGCCGCCCTTTGCGACGCCGCGACGCGGATTCACGACACCCCAAAAAACCCCGCGGCGCTGCTCGCGCTGATGTGGTATCACGTCACCGGCGGCAAGGGGCTGAAAGACATGGTCGTCCTGCCGTACAAGGACCGCCTGCTCCTCTTCAGCCGGTATCTTCAACAGCTTGTGATGGAGTCGCTCGGCAAGCGGCTTGATCTCGATGGCAAACGGGTCGATCAGGGGATCAGCGTCTACGGCAACAAGGGGTCAACCGACCAGCACGCCTACGTTCAGCAACTCCGCGACGGCGTGAATAACTTCTTCTTGACCTTCATCCGCGTTCTTGAAGACGGCGGCAAGGGAGTCGAGGTCGAGCCAGGGGTTACCCCGGGCGACTATCTCCACGGTTTCCTCCTCGGCACCCGCGAAGCTCTCTACGAGAACGACCGCGAATCGGTCACGATCAGCGTCCCCCGCGTCGACGCGAAAACGGTCGGTGTCCTGATCGCGCTCTTTGAACGCACTGTCGGCCTCTACGCGACCCTGGTCAATATCAACGCCTATCACCAGCCGGGCGTCGAGGCCGGCAAGAAAGCCGCGGCCACGATCCTTGACCTGCAACACAAGGCGATCGCCGCGCTCTCGAACGACCCGCGAACGGCCGACCAGATCGCCTCGGCCGCCGGCGCGACCGACTCGGCCGAGACGATTTTTCAGGTTCTTGAACACCTCGCCGCCAACGGCCGGGTCCGGGCCGTCGGCGACGGCAGCCCCGGCGAAACAACATTCTCCAAGTTTTGAACCAACTTCGCACCTTTTCGGAGACCGCGATGTCACTCCTTGACTCACTCAAGACCTACACGACCGTCGTTGCCGACACCGGCGACATCGAGTCGATCGCCCGTTACAAGCCGCAAGACGCCACGACCAATCCCTCGCTCCTCTTCCAGGCCGCGCAGCAGAAGCAATACGCCCACCTTGTCGAGCAAGCCCTCAGCGAGGCCGCCGAAGCAGGGGGCGACAAGGCCGCGCAGTCCGAGGCGTTCATGGACGGCCTCTTCGTCGCCTTCGGCCGCGAGATTCTCAAGATCGTTCCGGGCCGGGTCTCGACCGAGGTCGATGCCGGACTCAGCTTTGACACCGAAGGGACCCTCGCCAAGGCTCACCGCCTGATCTCGATGTACGAGGAAGGCGGGGTCGACCGCAACCGCGTCCTGATCAAGATCGCCAGCACCTGGGAAGGCATCCGCGCCGCCGAGCAACTGGAACGCGAGGGCATCCACTGCAACCTCACGCTCCTCTTCAGCTTCGCCCAGGCCGTCGCCTGCGCCGAGGCAGGGGTTACCTTGATCTCCCCCTTCGTCGGCCGGATCTACGACTGGTACAAGAAGGAAAAAGGCTCCGAAATTGCCCCCGAGGATGATCCAGGGGTCGCCTCCGTGACCCGGATCTTCAACTACTACAAGAAGTTCGGCTACAAGACCCAGGTCATGGGCGCCAGCTTCCGCAGGGTCGAACAGATCACCGACCTCGCCGGCTGCGACCTCCTGACGATCAGCCCCGACCTTCTCGCCAAGCTCGAAAAGGCCGAGGGCGAGCTGACCCCCCGGCTCACGACCGCCTCGGCGCAGTCGAGCAACGACGACAAGGTCCACCTCGACGAAAAAGCCTATCGATGGCACCACAACGAAGACCCGATGGCGGTCGACAAGCTCAGCGACGGCATCCGTAAGTTCTACGCCGACGCCCGCAAGCTCGAAAAATTTGCCCAGTCGATGGTTACCCAGCACGTCGGCTAAGTCCAGGACCCTGGCCAACTTCCACAACGACCCGGCCTTGCCCCAAAAGGGTGAGCGCCTGGTCGTTTCTGATTTCGAACTCATCCAAAATCGGACCCTTCCGACGAAATTCGACTAATCCGATCGACATGAAAATTTCGATATTGACTATGTCGACCGAATTGGAGAACATTCGTTCGCCCGGTGGGGATGCCGGGGTGTTTTGAGGTGACGGACGGACGCGACGGATTTCAGGTCAGGATCGGGATGATCCGGGGGAAGAGACATGATGGGCTTTTGGGTCTCTGGCAAGGGTTCCGTACTGGCGAAACGAGGATCGAACGCCTCTGGGCTGGTCCTGGCCATCTGTTTGTTCGGATGTGGAGAGAAGGAGACCTGGCTCCCGCAAGTGTCTGACCCTGCCTATCCCGTGAAGGGGAAAGTACTTCTGCCAGGCGGAAGGCCGCTCTCGGCGGGTCGAGTCGAGTTCTATCCGGTGAAGGAGCCGGGGCTACTCGCTCAGGGGGAGATCCGGGCCGACGGCAGCTTTGAACTCCACACCCGACAGGACGGCGACGGCGCGGTTCCCGGCGATTACAAGGTGCGCATCCTGGTTCCCGAGAAGCGCGAGTATCGCAAGCTCGCCAATTACCGAGACGAGGACGGGTCAAAGCTCACGGCGACCGTCAAACCCGAATCGAACACGCTCAACCCGTTCCTGTTGAAGTAATCAAATCAGGAGATTCTTGCTCATGTCCGTCTTGACGTTCAAGAAGGCCCGACGGCCCGGTTTCACCCTGATCGAGCTTCTCGTGGTGATCGCGATCATCGCGGTCTTGATTGCCCTGCTCTTGCCCGCCGTGCAGGCGGCTCGCGAGGCGGCTCGAAGGGCTCAGTGCACGAACAACCTCAAGCAGATCGGCCTTGCGCTGCACAATTACGTGAGCTCGAACAATGCCTTTCCACCGGCCGGTCAGTCTTCCAACTACGCGACAAGCCCGCCGCAAAATCAGTACGTGGATGGTGCCTACTCGGTCCTCCCTCGGATCTTGACAAACCTCGAAGGAGGAACGCTTTACAACGCGATTAACTTCTCACTCGACTATAATGACAGCAGCGGGGCCAACTTCACGGGAACCTCGCCCGTGGTGAACGTCTTCCTCTGCCCGTCGGCGGTCCGACCCTCGGGCGGGACCCGCGACCAGGCGTCGAATGACCTGAACGCCTCGGCGTATGAGTCGGCCAGTGGCGCCGGATATGGGTTCACCGATTACGGAGCGACCTGCTACACCGACATTGACCCCGCCGGCCAGACCGGCCAGACCGGCTCCACGGCGATCGCCCCCTATCGAAACAAGAACGCCCGGGCCGACGGTCTCTTGCGTAACGGCAAGACCGCGCTCTCGGAATGCACCGACGGCCTGAGCAACACGATCGCCATCGCCGAGGACGCCGGCCGCGACGCCTATTACGTCAGCCAGTACCCTGAAAATTATTACGGCGGCAGCGGGACGGCTCCCACCCGCAATGTTCCCGGCTTCAGCGCGGGGGCCGGACGTCGGTTCTGGCGTTGGGCCGAGCCACATTCGAGCCTCGGCGTTTCGGGCGGAATCAACAACAAGTTCCGGCCGATGCGTGAGACCTCAACCTTCCAGTCGTCTCCCGGCGCCCTTCAGACGGCCGGCAACAAGGCCGGGAACAACCAGGCCCTCTTCTCCTTCCATTCCGGCGGGACGAACGCCCTCTTCGGCGACGGCAGCGTCCGGTTCATCAAGGAAAGCATCAACGTCGTCACCCTTCGGGCTCTCGTTACCCTCCAGGGAGGCGAGGTCGTCTCGGCCGACCAGTTCTGATCGCGCCCAGTGATCGATGAAGTTAACTGACATCCAACGGCCCGAGGTCTTCCGCGACCCCGGGTCGTTTCGCATTTTTTTAGGGTGCGTTCTTGGCTCGGAGCCTCATTGATGTTGGAATCGGTGGACCGCACCACGAAGCAACGAACTCGCCCGGTCTCATCGATGGAGCCAGAATGACGGCTGACGTCCCCGCGCCGACCTTGCCGATCCTCCCGAAACGAAGCCAATTCCCGAAGCTTGGCCTCTTCGTCATCAGCTTCGTGATTCTCTTTTTCGAACTCTCGTGCATTCGATGGTTCGGCAGCACGGTTGTCTTCCTGACCTTCTTCACCAACATCACGTTGATCGCCTGCGTGCTCGGGATGTCGGTCGGCTGCCTGACCGCCGCACGGCGCTGGAATGGCATTCAGGCGGTGGTTCCGCTCACTCTCGGCGCGGCCTGGCTGGCGCAGTGGATCTTGACCGCCCATCTGAATCATGACTTCTCGGTCAACGTCGGCAACCAGCATTCGCCGCAGCAGATCTATTTCGGAACCGAGTCGCGCGGGATTGGCCCGATCAGTGGCGACGCCGTGCCGATCGAGGTGATCGCCGGTTTCTTTTTCGGGTTGATCGCTCTGATCTTCGTCGGTCTCGGACAGGTTCTCGGCCGGGCCTTCGAAGCCGTTCCGGGTCGACTGGTCGGTTACACCTTGAACATCGCCGGCAATCTCGTCGGAATCGCCGCCTTTGGCCTGGTCTCCTATGCGCGGATGCCGCCTCCGGTCTGGTTTGCCCTTGGGCTGGGACCGGCGATTCTCTTCACCCGCCGATGGACCTGGGCCGGACTTTACGCGGTCGGTCTTTCGGGCCTGGTCTATCAGGTCAGTCAAACTCCCGAGGTCAAACCGGGCGACTCCCTGGTCTGGTCACCCTATTACAAGGTGCTCTTTCGGCCGTCCTCCAACACGATTTTCACGAACAACATCGGTCATCAGCAGATGGTTGCGATCGGCTGGACCGGCCTGGCGTATGAACTCCCCTACCTTCTTAATCGCGACGCCAACGGACCGCCTCGCCGGAACGTCCTGATCATCGGCGCCGGCTCGGGCAACGACGTCTCCGCCGCGTTAAGACAGGGTGCCCGACGGGTTGACGCCGTGGAGATTGACCCGGTTCTCAACGAGATCGGTCGGCGAGGTCATCCCGACCATCCCTACGACGACCCGAGAGTCACGACCTATCTCGACGACGGCCGCGGATTCGTTCACAAGACCTCCGCGCAATATGATCAGATCGTTTACGCCCTGCTCGACTCGCTCGTGCTTCACTCGGGCTATTCCAGTATCCGGCTCGAAAGCTTTCTGTTCACCGAGCAAGCCTTCGCCGACGTCCGGGAGCGGCTCAGGCCCGACGGCGTTTTCGTCATGTACAACTATTTTCGACAGGGCTGGGTCGTTGGCCGCCTCGCGAAAATGGCCGAGACCGTTTTCAAAACGAAGCCAATCGTCATCTCCTTGCCTTACAAGGAGAAGATCGGAAACGACGAGGCGCAATCGGGGCTGATCACCATGCTGATCGTCGGCCGGTCCGAGGCCGCCCTGGCGCCGATCCGTGCAAAATTCGAGCGTGAGAAAGCGATCTGGATCCACGTCTCAACGAAGAACAACGAGGCCGTCAACGGCTACGGCCCCAGGCCCCCCGACGTGGCGGGAACGTCCTTGCACCACTGGCTAAAGATCGCCCCGGCTCAGATTGAGACAGACGGGATCACGCTCGTTCCAACCGACAACTGGCCCTTTCTCTATCTCCGGTCGCCGACGATCCCCTGGTTTAACCTGCGCGGCGTGCTGATCATGCTCGCCGTCTCGCTGGTTCTCTTGCGGGTCTTCGCCCCCTCGGCCAGCTTCCGGCCAAACGGGCAGATGTTCTTTCTCGGAGCGGGTTTCATGCTCTTGGAGACGAAGGGGGTCGTTCACCTGGCCCTGCTCTTCGGGTCGACCTGGGTTGTTAACTCGATCGTCTTCTTCGCGATTCTGGTGATGATTCTTCTGAGCAACCTTTACGTCCTGGCTGTCCGGCCGACGCGGACAAAACGCTATTATCTCTTCCTCTTCGCCTCTCTGGCGATAAACCTGGCGGTGCCGATGTCGGGCCTCCTGGGTCTGAGTGGCCCGGCCCGGCTGGGGGTCTCGTGCGCCGTCGTCTTCGCGCCGATCTTCTTCGCCGGTGTGATCTTCGCCGTCGCCTTTCGCGAGAGTCAACGCCCCGACCTCGACCTTGGAGCCAATATCGGCGGCGTGGTCCTCGGGGGCCTGAGCGAATACTTCTCGCTGATCGTCGGCTTTCGCGGCTTGCTTCTGATCGCCGCGGGCTATTATTTGCTCTCGGCCCTGCTCGCGCCGGGAAGGAAGGGCGCCGGTGGTGTCGCGAGTTCCTCGGTGGGACCTTGACCGGCCGGACGTCGTTGGGTTGCCCTGAACGCGGGCCGTCCGTTGCCCTTGTGGCTCTGGACCTTGCAATCTCGGGCGGACGTCTCAGAAGAATTGCAAGGTCCCGATGACCGAAAATTCCTGCTCCTGCTCCTGCTCCTGCTCCTGGTCATCGGTCATCAAAAGATAGACTTTCCAATTCTCCTGACGCCTTTCGCTTGCTTGCAAGGTGACAGGCATCCTGTAAAATCATCTCTTGCCGCGAGGGGCGAACGTTCGAGGAAGAGGATTCCCAGCGAGAGCAGTCGGGAGGGAACCATGGCAAGTGCTTGTCGAGCAATAGCCCTGTTCTGCGTGCTTTCCCCATTCCTCCTACCCCCGGCCGCTCCGGCTTAAATCGTACTCCCCCCAACCCAGGGGAGCGTTCCAACCGAAGAGCCGCCCCGCATCATCGAGCAGTTTCCGATCAACGACGACGGCGACTTGATCCTGCTGCCCGTCAAGCTCGCGGGCAAGGAATATCCGTTCGTGCTCGATACGGGGGCAAGCGTGAATTTTTACGACTCAACGCTGAAGCCACTCCTCGGCGACCCCCTTTACTCCCAGGCCATCGACACAGCCTGCGGGGTGACGAGAGTAGGCTTCTTCGACCCGCCCAAGGCGACCTTGGGGAAGCTGAGATTGCACACCTACCAGAGTGTCGCTTGCTCCGACCTCGGCGAACTTCGAGAGGTGAGTGGTCATGAGTTCTTCGGCCTCATCGGCATGGAGTTTCTCAAAGATCATGTGGTCTCCCTCAATTTCGACGAAGGGAGGCTGGCGCTTCTCGAATCCGCGGGACGTGACGCCGGAACTGCTATCCCCCTGTACGAAGCCTCTAATAGGTATTCGCTCTATGTCGACGTGTCGGGTATCGGCCTTCGGAAGTTCTTGATTGACACGGGCTCGCAAGCTCCTGGAGGGCTCGGGGCGAGCGATTTCGACTCCCTCCGGGAGCGAGGCCGGATTAAACTCTTGCAGGACAGCGGGACCTTGGGGCTTACCCAAGCCTGCCGACACCGAAGAGGGATCATTGAGTGCCTCACCTTGGGGGGATTTCGCCATGATAACGTGGCCGTGATTGATATTCAGGCGAGGTCGTGGAATTTGATCGGCCTTCCATTGCTTAAACAATATAACATGATCTTTGATTTCCCGAATAAAGTGGCCTATTTCAGGAAGAGCCGCGCGTTCGGTCAGCCGGAGGTACACGACCAGAGTGGGTTGGGGCTCCGTCGCAAGGGGGGGCGGGTCATCGTCGATTCCGTCGATGAGGAATCGCCCCTGGCGAGGTCCGGGGTCCGGCCGGGCGACTCCCTCCTCAAGATCGACGGTGAGGATGCCTGCCGAACTCGGCTGTATGCCCTACGGCAACGACTCTGTTCGGTGGGACGAAAAGTCCACTTGACCTTCCAGCGGGACGAGCGCCCTTTCGAGGTCTTCATGGTCCTCCCGAGCCTGAACTCCAACCGGTAATCGAAGATGCCGGGGCCGAGTGATCCCGTCCCTGATAGTCCGGATCGTGGGACTTCCTGATTCTCTGGCGGAGTCGTCGCCCGTTGAGAGAATCCAGTCGGGTCGTCAAGTTGCCCGATTCGAGGCGGGACGGAACGCTCGCTTGTCAATAACCAATGACCAATAGGTTTTTTGCGTATTTAGGGATTGTTTTTGACGTAAGGTCAAAGGACACAAGGACAAATGGCATATTTCCCATTTTGTCCCATGTCCTTCTGCCCTTTGACCTTACGGCTATTCCGCAACAACCCTGATGACCAGACAGGCGGAATTTTTCGGTCATTGGTCCTTGGTCATCGGGACTTCGCAATTCTCCTGTCGGACGTGCCCGTCCCCTTGCTTGACCGACGACTGATGCGTTATGATCCGGTTTCAAAAGAGCCCCGTCTGATCGTGCCGGGCGGGGTCGATCTTGACCTGCGGCGGGCGCCCGGACCTTGTCGCTGAGCCGACGCGTCGCAAACGGAATTGGCCGAGAAGAGAAGAGTCGTCGTCGTCGCATGCCCCAGGCAAGAGATAGGATTCGCGGGCCTCTTCCAACCTGTGCACACAACCATGCGGGAAGACCGGGGCGAGGCCGAGACGGCTCGGTCTGGCCCGAAACAGTGAATCCGATCGGGAATCCCGCCGAAATTTCCCCGGGACCAACGCCGGCCGCGTGAAGGCCGTAGTGAAGGGCGTGAGGGCCGATCGCCGAGGATGCAATGTCGGCGCCCCGGACGCGAGGCCCGCGTCGGACGGTCGGTAGGTCAACCTGCGGGGAGCGTGTCTGCGGCAATGAGCAAGACCCTCATCGAACCGGCGGCCCCGTCGGCGTCGCCCCCCGAACCCCCCTCGCCCCTGTTGATCTCTCCACGGGGAGATGCCCCGATCCGGGCCGAACTCTACGGCCTGGAATACCTTGAGGCGCACGCGATCCGCCTGGCCGCCGTCTGCACGCTGGCCCCGTTCAAGAAGGTCGGCAGCCCGCTCCTTGACCAGTTCGCGCGGAACGAAACCTACCTCGGCAAGACGCATGAACGGATCGCCGGCGCGGAGGGAGTTCAGGAGGGCCTCGGCCACGACGCCGAATGGTTCGCCGACAACTTCCACATCCTTCAGGAAGTCCTACGCGAGGTCCGCCGCGACCTGCCACGCGGATACGATCAGGAGTTGCCGAAGCTCGCCTCCCCCCCCTTGAGCGGATACCCGAGGGTCTACGCCCTGGCCCTCTCCTTGATCGCGCACACTGATAGCGAGGTCGACGAAACCCGGTTGACTCGCTTCGTGCGCGCCTTTCAAGGTGTCAGCCCCCTGACGATCGGGGAACTCTGGGCCTTGCCGACGATGCTCCGGCTGGTCCTTCTGGAAAACCTTCGGCGCCTCGCCAGCCAGATGATCTGGGGCTGGGACGAGCGCCGACGCGCCGACGTCTGGGCGGCCGAGGCTTTCGCCGACCCCGAGATCGAACCCGACGTCAGCGCCCCGGTCGTCGCCGGCCGACGCCGCCACGCGCCTCCGCCCGACCTGGTGGACCCGACCGACCCGTTCGTCGTCTGCCTGCTCCAACTCCTCCGCGACCAGGGACCACGCGCCGCCGAGGCCCTCGGCCGCCTCGAATCGGAGCTTGAGGCGCGCGGCGTGGACGCCAACGACGTCCTGCAACGCGAGCACCGCCGACAGGCGTCGAACCAGGTCACCGTCGGCAACTGCGTGATCAGCCTTCGGCTCCTCTCCGCGCTCGACTGGAACGCCTTTTTCGAGCGAAACAGCGTCGTCGAATCGATCCTTCGGGGCGACCCCGGCGACGTCTATTCCCAGCAGGATTTCGCCACCCGCGACAGCTACCGCAAGGCCATTGAAAAGATCGCGCGCGGCTCGAACATCGAGGAAACCGCCGTCGCCGTCCGGGCCGTCGCGCTCGCGCGAGCCGGCCGGGGTCAGGGGGCCGCGCGCGGACATGTCGGCTATTACCTCGTCGATCGCGGCCATCCCACGCTCAAGGCCGAGTTCAAGACCCGGACCCCCTGGCGCGACCGCCTTCACGGCTGGACCCTCAGACATCCCCGGACGACTTATTTCGGCCCGATCGCCGCGGTGCTTGCCCTCGTCCTTTCCATCCCCGTCGGTCTCGTTCTCGGATCAGGCGCACCGGCCTGGTGGGTGCCGATCGTCCTGCTTGTCAGCCTCTTGCCGGCGGGTGAACTCGCCGTCGGCCTCGTGAATCATTTCCTGACGCTCTTGATGCCGCCTAAAGTCTTGCCCAAACTCGACTTCAAGGACGGCATCCCGGCCGATTACGCCGCCTTTGTCGTCATGCCATCGATGCTCGTTCGGCCAAACAGCGCGGCCGATTTGCTCGAACGCCTGGAGATTCATTACCTCGCCAATCCCGACCCCCGGCTCCGCTTCGCTCTCTTGACCGACTTCGCCGACGCCCCGGCCGAGACGATGCCCGAAGACGCTGGGTACGTCCGCGATGCCCTCGTCCGCGTCAAGGAATTGAACGAACGTTACGGCGGCGGGTCGGACAAGTTCTATCTCTTTCACCGGAAACGGCTCTACAATCCCGCGCAAAGATGCTGGATGGGCTGGGAACGCAAGCGCGGCAAGCTCTCCGAGTTCAATCGGATGCTCCGGGGCGACACGGAAACAAGTTACTCGGTCGTCACCGCGACGCCCGAAACCTTGCCTCGCCTTCGGTATGTGATCACGCTCGATTCGGACACGAAGATGACGCGCGACACCGCCGGCCGCCTCATCGGCGCGATCGCGCATCCCTTGAATCAGGCCCGGTTTGACCCGAGTATCGGCCGGGTCGTGGAAGGCTACGGCGTCTTGCAGCCGAGGGTGAGCTTTCACCTCTCCGCCGCCACCCACTCGCGGTTCGCGGCGCTTCTGGCCTCCTCGGGCGGCATTGACCCGTATTCGTCGGCCGCCTCCGATACCTACATGGACCTCTTCGGGATCGGCAGCTTCACGGGCAAGGGGGTTTACGACGTCGATGCCTTCGAGGCCGCGACCGGTCACACCTTCCCGGAAAACCAGATCCTCAGCCACGACCTCATTGAAGGCAATTACGCCCGCTGCGGCCTTCTGAGCGACACCGAGCTTTTCGACGACTTCCCCGCCCGATACCACGCCTACGCGCGCCGCGAACATCGTTGGGTCCGGGGTGACTGGCAAATCCTCCCCTGGCTCGGCCGACGCGTCCCCTCGCCTCACGGGTCGAAGCCGAACCCGCTGCCGACCCTGGAGCGCTGGAAGATCCTCGACAACCTCCGGCGCAGTCTTGTTCCGCCCTCGATTGTCCTCATGCTCGCCCTCGGCTGGACGGTCCTACCGGGCAACCCCTGGTTCTGGACGATTTTCGGATTCTGCGTGCTGGCGATTCCCCTCTTTCAACTGGTGATCGGAACGGTCTTCGGCTGCCTTCGGGGCGGATCGCTCGACGGCCTGAAACGGCTTCCCGACAGCCTGCCGCCGACCGTCGCGCAGGTCCTTCTTTCACTCGTCTTCCTCGCCAACCAGTCGCGCCTGCTCGTGGACGCGATCGTCCGGACCCTCGGCCGT
This sequence comes from Isosphaeraceae bacterium, assembly GCA_965277595.1. Classification (GTDB taxonomy): domain Bacteria; phylum Planctomycetota; class Planctomycetia; order Isosphaerales; family Isosphaeraceae; genus CBDIDH01. Next base: position 4,833,472 of record CBDIDH010000002.1, on the reverse strand, counting down.
CTCTTCCTCACGCATAAGAATCTGCTGGAATGGGAGACCGCCGCATCGACCGAGACGCGCCTCGGCAATCGCCTTGCCCGGTTCGCCCTGAGCATGTGGCCGGCCATGGCGATCGCGGCGGTTCTGGCGAGTCTGGTGACCCTGCTTCGGCCCGAGGCCCTGGCCGCCTCGGCGCCGATCCTGCTGGCCTGGTTCATCTCGCCGGTCATCGCCTACTGGGTCAGCCAGCCAAGGCCGACGACCGACGTTCCCTTGAACGAGGCCGAGCGCCGCGCCTTGCGTCGAGTCGCCCGCAAGACCTGGTATTTCTTCGAGACCTTTGTCGGCGAGGACGATCACTGGCTCCCCCCCGACAACTTCCAGGAACTTCCCGACGGCCGGGTCGCGCACCGCACCTCGCCGACGAATCAGGGGCTCTTGCTCCTCTCGACCCTCGCCGCGCACGACCTCGGGTACGTCAGCTTGCGGAACCTCGCCGATCGCCTCGAAAAGACGCTCGACACGTTTGACCGAATGGAAAAGCACTGGGGCCACTTCTACAACTGGTACAACACCCGGACCCTTCGGGTTCTCCCCCCAGCCTATGTTTCGACCGTCGATAGCGGCAACCTTCTCGGCTGCCTCGTGACCTTGAAACAGGGGCTTCGCGAAAAGATCGATGGCCCGATCGTCGGTCCAGAGCTGATTGAGGGAGTCGCCGACACCCTGGCTCTCGCCGTTGCCGAGGGGCGTCCCGGGCGCGAGGCCTTCGACGCCCTCCTGATCCAAAGGCCCGGCGATCTCCTCGCCTGGGACGACTGGCTCGGCCGGGTCGACTGGGACGTAACCACGCTCGTCGGCCGGCTCCGATCGCCGGAAGAAGGCCAAACCGCCGCCGAGGATGATCGCGAAGCCTGGGCGAAACGCCTTGGCGGTCAGGTCCGCGCCCGACGCGCCGAGCTTGCGGCGGTCGCCCCCTGGCTCGCTCCGCTCCGAAGCTGGGAAGAACCGATCCCCCCGAACTGGGGCTCGACCGACCTTGCCCAGCGCTGGGCGGAGCTCCGCGGGCAACTGGTTGATCCCGGTCTCAGCCTCGCCGGTCTCGACCGCCGCGCCGCCGGGTTGACCGAGGCGCTTGAGACGATCGCCACGTCGGCCCCGGCGGCGGACCGCTTCCGCGCGATCATCGACGGCCTTCAAACGTCGATCGCCCCGGACCTGCTCGGTCAGATCCGCCGTCTCGCCGATCGCGCCGAGGCGATCGCGTCGGCGATGGACTTCCGGCCGCTCTACAAGGCCGACCGCCATCTTTACTCGATCGGCTGCAACCTCACTCAAGGAAGTCTCGACGGCGCCTGTTACGACCTGCTCGCGTCGGAGTCGAGCCTGACGAGCTTCTTGACGGTTGCCCGGGGCGACGCTCCCCGCCGCCACTGGTTCCAGCTTGGCCGCCCCTTTATTCGAGGCGCGGGGCGGATCGGGCTCGTCTCCTGGGGCGGGACGATGTTTGAATATTTGATGCCCCGCCTCCTCCTGCGGAGCCTTCCTGGCACCCTGGTCTCGGAAGCCTGTCGGACGGCGGTTTCGCGGCAGGTGGAATACGGCCGGCAGAAGGGCCTTCCCTGGGGGATCTCGGAATCGGCCTTCAACGCTCAGTACGTTGACGGCGACTATCAATATCAGGCGTTTGGTGTCCCCGGCCTTGGGCTCAAGCGCGGCCTGGAGCGCGATCTGGTGATCGCCCCGTATGCCACGGCGATGGCCGCGATGGTCGCCCCGCGCGAGGCCCTTGAGAACCTGAAACGACTGACCGAGGCCGGTGGCGAAGGCTCTTACGGCTACTACGAAGCGATCGACTACACGCCCGATCGCGTCCCGAAGGGGTCGAAATGCGTGGTCGTCCGGTCGTACATGGCCCACCATCAGGGGATGACGCTCGTCGGCCTGACCAACGCCGTGCTTGACGATCCGATGCCCCGCCGCTTCCACGCCGTGCCGATGGTCCGCGCCGTCGATCTCCTCTTGCAAGAGCGCGTGCCCCGCGATGCGCCGACAGTTGACCCGGCGGAAGTCGCCACCGCAGCGGATGCCCAGCCGGCTCGGTCGACCGCGCCCCTGTTAAGTCGGCAGCTGACGACCCCGTCGACCCCCGCCCCTCGGACGCTTTTGCTCTCGAACACGCAGTATCACGTTCTGCTCACCAACGCCGGGTCCGGCGTGAGCACCTGGCGTGGCCTCGACGTGACCCGCTGGCGCGAGGACGCAACCCGCGACTGCTGGGGCCAGTACTGTTACGTTCGCGACCCCGAACACGACCTTGTCTGGTCGGCCGGTCATCAGCCTGTTTGTCGCCCCACAGACGACTACGAGGTCATCTTCGCCGCCGACAAGGCCACCTTCCGGCGCCGGGATGCGGGAATCGAGACGCTTCTGGAAGTGACCGTTTCGCCCGAGCAATTCGCCGAGGTTCGCCGGGTCACGGTCACAAACCTGACCGATCGCCCCCGCGAACTCGAACTGACAAGCTATGCCGAGGTCGTGCTCGCCCCCCGAGGGGCCGACCTGGCTCATCCCGCCTTTGGCAAGCTCTTTCTCGAAACCGAATGGATTGCCGGTCCCGCCGCCCTGCTCTGCCGACGCCGCCCCCGGTCGGCCGACCAGGCGCCCGTCTGGGCCGTCCACGTCGCCGCGACCGAAACCCAGGCGGCCGTCGGCGCAACCCCACGCTATGAAACCGATCGCTCTCGGTTCCTCGGCCGGGGCCGGTCCACCGCCGACCCCGCCGCGCTCGATCGTGGGGCCTCCCTGAGCGGAACAACCGGTCCGGTCCTTGACCCTGTCTTGAGCCTTCGAGTACGCGTTCACCTGGAACCGGGAACGTCGTCGGTCGTCGCCTTCACGACGGCCGTCGCGGAGTCGCGCGACGAGGCCCTGGCGCTCGCCGATCAGTATCGCGAGCCCGCCGCCGCGGCTCGGGCCTTTGAACTCGCCTGGGCGCACAGCCAGATCGAGCACAGTCATCGCGGCTGGTCGCCCGAGGAAGCCCACCTCTTCCAGAGGCTCGGCGCCCACGTCATCTTCGCCGGGTCGGCCCAGCGACCAACCCCCGCGCTCGTCGCGTCGAATCGGCACGGTCAGGCCGATCTCTGGCGGTACGGCATCTCCGGCGATCGGCCGGTCGTTCTCGTCCGGATCGGGGCCATCGGCCAGGTCTTTCTCGCCCGCCAGCTCCTCCTGGCGCATGCCTTCCTGCGGCTCAAGGGGCTGGAGTTTGACCTCGTCCTTCTCAATGAAGAGACAACCAGCTACTTCGAGGAACTCAACGAACAGTTGCAAGAGGCGGTTCGCACCGCGGGCGCGGCCGATCTCGTCGACAAGGCCGGCGGCGTCTTCGTCCGCAAGGCCGAGCAGATGCCCGAGCAGGACAAGACGCTGATCCAGGCCGCCGCTCGGGTCGTCCTCGTGGGGGATCGCGGTTCGCTCGCCAGCCAGCTTGACCGTCTCGAACGCGTTCCGGCGCTGCCGCCTCCGCTCGTTCCCTCGCGGCCAGCGGGTTTCCCGGCGGTTGAACCGCTGGAATTTCCCGAAGGGCTTCTCTATCCCAACGGCCTCGGCGGCTTTCGCGAAGATAGCCGGGAATACTGCATTCTCGTCAAAGGCGAGGGGCACTCTGGAGTCGGCCGCAACGGCTCGGTCGGTCGCCCGACGGGGCCGAAGCCGCACCCTGTCTTGCCCCCCGCGCCCTGGATCAATGTCATTGCGAACCCGTCATTCGGATTCCTGATTACCGAGGCCGGCTCGGGATTCACCTGGTCGGGAAACAGCCAGGCGAACCGGCTGACCCCCTGGTCCAACGATCCCGTCTCCGACCCCCCCGGCGAGGTTGTTTACCTTCGCGACGAGGAAACTGGCGACTTCTGGAGCCCGACCCCTCTGCCCGTCCCCTCGGCTGAACCTACACTCGTCCGACACGGCCAGGGTTACACCATTTTTGAGCGGAACACGCACGGCCTCCAGCACGAATTAACCCTTTTGGTTCCCCCCGACGACACCATCAAGCGAATCTCCCTCAAGGTCACCAACCCCGACAGCCGCGCCCGACGCCTCTCGGCGACCTTCTACGCCGAATGGGTGCTCGGATCGACACGCGACGCCGCCGCGATGCACGTCGTCAGCGAACTTGACACCGAAACCGGCGCGATCTTCGCCCGCAACGTCTTCCGGACCGATTTCGCCAGTCGAATCGCCTTCGCCGACGTGGATACGCCCGACCGAACCGTCACGGCCGACCGCGCCGCCTTTCTCGGCCGCCACGGATCGGTTGCCTCGCCCGCGGCCCTGGGACGGATCGACCTTTCCGGCCGCGTCGGCGCCGTGCTTGATCCCTGTGCCGCGATCCAGGTCAAGTTTGACCTCGAACCCGGCCAGTCGCGCGAGATCGTCTTTTTCCTCGGCGAGGCCGGCAGTGTCGACGAGGCCCGCGCGCTACTGTTCAAGCATCGCGAAGCCTCGCAATCCGCCCGAACCCTTGACGAGGTCAAGACGCACTGGGAGCCAATCGTCGAGTCGGTCCGGGTCCAGACGCCCGACCCGGCCTTTGACCTCTTGCTGAACCGCTGGCTCGTCTATCAGATTTTAAGCTGTCGGGTTCTGGGTCGGTCGGCCTTTTACCAGTCGGGCGGGGCCTTCGGCTATCGCGATCAACTTCAGGATGTTCAGGCGCTGGTCCACGCCGCGCCCGAGGTTGCTCGCGCCCACATTCTTCTCGCCGCCTCGCGCCAGTTTACCGAGGGGGACGTTCAGCACTGGTGGCACCCCCCCTCGGGGCGAGGCGTCCGCACGAGGATCTCGGACGACCCGCTCTGGCTCGTCACGGCCGCCTGCCGATACGCCCAAACCACGGGCGACGCCTCGATTTTCGAAGAGCGCGTGAACTTTCTCAAGGCGCCGATGCTCCGGCCCGGTCAGGAAGACGACTTCAGCCTTCCCGCCATCGCCGACGAACCGGCGACGCTCTATGAGCATTGCGCCCTGGCCCTGGAACGCTCGCTCCGGTTTGGCGCTCATGGTCTTCCGCTGATGGGCACGGGCGACTGGAACGATGGGATGAATCGCGTCGGCGCCGGTGGAAAGGGCGAAAGCGTCTGGCTCGCCTGGTTCCTGCTCACGGTCCTCGGCGAATTCACGCCGCTCGCGGAATCGCGGGGCGAGACCGACCGCGTCCACCGATTCCGTGCCGCATCAGCCTCCCTGGCCGCCTGCGTCGAGGCCAACGCCTGGGATGGCGCCTGGTATCGCCGCGCCTATTTTGATGACGGTCGTCCCCTCGGCTCGGCCAGCAACGATGAGTGTCGTATTGACTCGATCACGCAGTCGTGGGCGGTGATTTCCGGCTCGGGCGATCCCGAACGTGCCCGGATTGCCCTCGCCTCGGTTGACGACCGGCTCGTCCGCGAACACGATGCGCTGATCCTGCTTCTCGACCCCCCTTTTGATTCGGCGCCGATGGAGCCGGGCTACATCAAGGGGTATCTTCCGGGCACTCGCGAGAACGGTGGCCAGTACACGCACGCCGCGGCTTGGGTCGTTCTGGCAAACGCCCGGCTCGGTCGAGGCCGACGCGCCTTTGACCTCTTCCAGCTATTAAACCCGGTCCGCCACTCGGCCACGTCCGCCGGAGTCGAGCGTTATCGGGTCGAACCTTATGTCGTCGCCGCCGATGTTTACGGCCGATCGCCCCACGTCGGCCGGGGTGGCTGGACCTGGTACACCGGTTCGGCCTCCTGGCTCTATCGGGTCGGTCTGGAAGCGCTCATCGGCCTGACCCGAGTCGGTCAGGCCCTGGATCTTGACCCGTGCATCCCCGGCGACTGGCCTGGGTTTGCGATCACCTATCGATACCGATCGGCGACGTACCGGATTCGGGTCGAGAACCCCAATGGGGTCGAACGCGGAATCGCCTCAATCGAGGTTGACGGCCTCGCGCAGGCTGGAACGTCGTTTCCTATTCACGACGACGGCCAGATTCACGAGGTGCGCGCCATCATGGGAACTCCCTGAGGTGTAAGATCGTTAGAGATCGATTGGCGAAGGTAGGTTTACCGTGCAAGTCTGGCCGGATGAGCATCGAGTGGGGAGGTGCGTTGGCTCGCGCGGGCGGGGGCGGAGAGGCTTCAAAATCGAGTTCAGGCAAGCTCCGTCAAACCCCCGTCTCTCCATTCTTCAAGATCCATCTCAAACCGGCCGGTGCGAGCCTGCCGGAGCCGGAGATCAACTTTCGATCAGACCTCAACGAGCCCGGAGAAGGCCACGCATCTGAAGGTGGCTGACGGGCATGGACGTATCCTTGAGCATTCTCGACAGTTTGTTTTCGACCATCTGCGCGGGACTGACCGAAGATCGAGCGTCGACGATCAATGACTCGTCGTGCCCCTGCGCGAGGTCCGCGGACTCTCTGAACGAGGAACCAGTCGAGTTCACGTCGCGCAAATCCCCCCGCAGGCGAGGCATGGTCGCGATCCGAGGCGTGGTGGAAAGTGCGGACTCGTTACGAATATGGGCCATGATTTTCCTCCATGGATCGTCAAAGTTAGAGCGTGACCGGAGAAGTATCCTAGCAAACCTCGCGCCGCTAAAGCTAGTGCCTCTAAATCAGAAATCCTGTATAAGAATTTCTAATGAAGCGTTCGGGTGGGTTCGGTTTTCCGAAAGGGAAGGTTGTTCGATGCCCACGGTTTGTGCGGTCTTGCCTGATCACGCCGCATCGAATTTGGAAAAAGGTTGGACTTTTTGTGCAAGTTCGTGAAGTTCCGCGACTCCAGTACGTTCATGGCGCGGGGAATGTTTGAGAAAAGGCACTCCAACGCGAGACGGCTGACCCCCTTTTTCTGAACCGATCGAGAGTGTTCATGGTTGCGAATCAGGAGCGGACTGTTCGCGGGTTCTGGAACGAGCTGCGCAACATCGCGCGCCGGAGCCGCGAGGCCTGGCGGCTCGTCCCCGGTTCGCAAAAACTGACGCTGGGGATCGCCTTCGGGGTGATGACCCTCTCCAGCGCCGCGAACACGGCCATACCTGTCTTGCTTGGCCGACTCGTTGAGTCGGTCAACCCGCAAACGCACCCTGGTCTCGGCCCCGAGCAACTGACAAAGACGGCGTCGGCCTTTCTCGGCCTCATCGGCCTGGCGTATGTCGTGCGCGAGGCCATGAACGTCCTGCGGCGCTTTCTCGTCGAAAACACCTGCACGCGCATCGACAAAGACATGTGCGTGCAAGTTATTGCCCATCTCATGCGGGTTGATCTCTCGGCGCTGGCCCACGAGCAGGTCGGCTCGCTTCACGGTCGGATCAGCCGAAGTGTCGAGGGACTCGTTCGATACCTCCGGCTGAGCTTTCTCGATTTCATCCCCGCGCTGATGACCGGCAGTTTCGCCTTGACTGCGGCACTATCCAAGCAGCCGAGAGTCGCCCTGGCGATGGCCGGCGTGATTCCGGTCTCGATCACCCTGACCTTGTGGCAGCTTGTCACTCAGAAAGGCGTCCGCCTCAGCCTGATGAGAAGCCGGGAGGCGATGGACGGAACGGTCGTCGAGCAGTTGAGCGGCCTTGATTACGTGCGCGCCGCCAACACGCACGCCGCCGAGATTCGCCGGGTCGAACGCGCCGCGGAGACGCGCCGGGCGATGGAGATCCGCCACCACTTCGAGATGTCGCTTTTTGGTTGTGGTAAGGCGCTGAACGAGGGATTCTTTCACCTACTCGTGATTGCCTACGCCATTTACCTATTCGTCCACGGCCAGATTCTCTTTGGCGACATCCTGACGTTCTCGGTGCTATACATGAACGTCATGTCTCCGCTCAACGAGATCCACCGGTTCATTGACGAGGCGCACGAGAGTAGTCTTAAGGTTGGCGACCTCGTCGACATGCTCTCGCAGCCTGTCGACCGATCGTTTCAGCCGGCTGACCCAAGACTTCCGTCGGTCGTCGTCGGCCAACCGCTCTTTGACGCGGATGAGCTTGAGGTCGTCTACAAAACCTCTGACGGCCGGGTCAAGCCCGCGCTCAACGGCCTGACCCTGGCGATCCGCCACGGCGAGACGATCGGCGTCGCGGGACGGTCGGGCTGCGGCAAGTCCACCTGGCTTCGCGTCCTGATGCGGCTCTCGCACCCGAGCGGAGGCCGGGCGATGCTCGGTGGCGTCCCTCTGGAATCGATCACCCGCGAAACGATCGCCGAACTGATCGGTTACGTCGGCCAGAGTCCGTTTCTCTTCGCCGGAACCATCGCCGAGAACATCGCTTACGGTAACCCCGACGCAACCGACGACACGATCCGACATGCCGCCTGGATGGCCTGCATTCACGATGAGATCAACGCCATGCCCGGCGGTTACAACGCCAGGGTCGCCGAGCGCGGTCAGAATCTCTCGGGCGGCCAGCGGCAGCGTCTCGCTCTCGCCCGGGTCTTCCTCAAGAATCCCCCCATCCTCATCCTTGATGAAGGGACCTCGGCGCTCGACAACATCAGCGAGCGTCGGGTTCAGCAGGCGATCAACTCGGCCCGAGCCGATCGAACCGTGATCCTCGTCGCGCACCGGCTGACGACCCTGCTCGACACCGACCGGATCTTCGTCGTCGATGCCGGCCGGGTCGTCGAGACGGGGACATACGACCAGCTTGTCGACCTTGACGGCGTCTTCGCGGAACTCGTCCGGTCGGCCGAGGGTGATCCCTCGCCGGTCGGCCTTCTCGTTCCCTCGGTCCCTTCGCCCGCGACCGCCTGATCTCCACTTCGGCGAAACCCCCTCCCTTTCGGCGGCCCGTCGCTGTAGGTTGTTCGGAAACAGAACGCGAAACCGTTCGAGACAGCGACGGTTGCCAATCCGGCAACCGCCGGACCGCGGACGACGAGGGAGGATCGCACCTTGGTCAACGGACGACTCCGGCTCTGGGCCTTCGTCGGCTTTTGCGCCTACCTTTCTATTCTTCCAGCCGGAAGCGCTTACGGGCAAAGGGCCGAGAGCGATCCCGTCCGACTCACCGAGGCCGAGCAACAAGGGGCCTTCAACGTCGGCAAGGCGACCGCGAATGTCGGCCGGGTGACCGACCCAACCGAAGGCCCGATCCTCAAACTCGATTTCAACCTGCCGCGCGAGACGGCCGCGGGGGTCTGGTCGAAAGCCTTTCCCAAAGGGCTCGACCCCGAACACGCCGACCTCGTCCGCATCGGAATCAAGGAAGACGACCCGGAAACGATCCCGCAAGTTGCTGTCTCGCTGGAGATCAAAGGGTCGTCGGGTAAGACTCAGAAAATCGCCGCCGACTTGACGCCTGGCTGGTCCGTCACCGAAGAGCCGATTGACTGGCCGACAATCGGGACCATCGCGGAAGTCGTCGTCGTCGTCAATCGCGCGGGAGATAGCGAGACGGTCTCGGGCTCGATCGGGGTCGATGTTCGGTTCGAACGCCTCAGCCTGATACGAAAGCTCGGCACGCATCCGACGTCGCGGATTGGCCTGGTCCTTCTGTTCAGCCTGGTCGTCGGCCTGATCTGGCGGTCGGTCGTCCGAGTGCCGGTCGAGGAATCGGCGCGGGTCGTTGGCGGATTTCGACGCGATCTGGCGCTGGGGGTGGGCGTGGTTCTGATCGCCTGCCTGGGAATCGTCGTGTTTGACCTGGGAGGGCGTGGACCTCTGGAAGTCGGCTGGATGCCCGTCGTTCTGGCTCTGGCCGGGACGGTCGTCGGCGGCTGGTTCAAGCTGATGCTCACGGGCAAGCCGCGAACCGCGTCTTCGGTGTTTCAGGACATGGCGGCGACGGGCCTGCTTGCCGCGTCAACCAGTCCCCTGGCGATCTTGCAGGCACCGGCGTCGTGGTCGGAAACGCTCTTGCTCAGCCAGTTTGCCGCGGGAATGACCGTGGTCATCTATCACCTGGCCAACCTACATCGTCTTCTCACCTTTGGCCGACCTTTAGGCCGCGCCGCGGGCGCCTTGATCGTGGGAACGCCCTATGTCGTCGGCTCGCTCGTCTTGCTCGAATCAACCGACCTGATGGCGACCTTCACCGGCCTTCCGCTCCTGGGCCGGGTGATCGTGGTCTTTCTTTTCAACGAGATCGTCGCCGATGGCCTTGGCCTGGTGACGAAACGAACGCCTTTGATAGGAGTTCGGGCGCGTGTCTCGCTCTTGCTGGTGGCGATCGCCGTGAACCTCGCGCCTTATGTCGCGACGTTTGGGTCGGGGCCGTGGGTCGCCTCGCTGCACGTCCTTCCGCAATGGTTCGTGACCGTCGTCACCACGATGCTCTCGCAAGGGGGACTCTGGGCCGAGGTTTACCTGATCACCGGTCTTGTCATGGATGCGATTCACGGCTACGCCCCGAACCGCGAGGCCGTGCACAACCACCCCTATCTCGGCCTGAAAAAAGGGATGGTTTACAGCGGTGTTTTCATGGGTCTCTTGCACGGACTCGGGGCGATCGATGGAATCGGCGCGATCGCGCGGCTCGCGGCGGCGTATCCGGTCGTCGTCGCCTCGGCCTTTGGAGCGATCGCCTTTCCGATGGTCAAGACGATCATCGAGACCTTTGATGGCAGTCAGGCGTTTTTTCGAAGGGCCGCCAAGAGCTACCAGAATCCCTGGCTCTATGTTCGAGGCGCCGTGGCCGGACTGGCGCTCGGCCTGGGAATCGCCTGGGATGTCCCGCATCGGCTAACCCTCTATCGTTCGTTCTTCGGATTCTGCGCCGGGGTCGCCTGTTACGCGGGGGTCGCTCTTGTCCGCGACCTGATCGCCAGCGCGACCGGGCACGGGCGGGTGCGCTCGCCTCGCGTGTACGCCGCGCAGGCGATGCTGGGCGGTGCGATTGGCGCGGGCCTCGGCTTTTATTTCGACACGGCGCAGGTTGGCGTCGTCGTCACCAAGTACCACCGCTATCTCGCCGCCGGTCTGCCGCCGGAGCCGATGGAGACGCGTCCCTTTCTCAGCAAGTGGGGCCTGATCAACCTCGGCGCGGTCCACGGCGGCGTCAGCCTACTTTTCAACGAGGCGCTCGCGGGAGTGATCGGCTGGGGGATTCCGTCCTGGCTCTTCGCGATCAACGGCACGTTCATGGCCGCCTATTTCCGCAAGGACGCGCGGCCGATCCGCGAGATTTTCAGCGGCGAAGGTCTGGCGCAGCTCAGCCTGAACATGCTCGGCGTCCTCCGCTGGGGGTTGTGGATGTCGCCGATCATCAACTCCTTCCTCCGCCAGACGGGCGTTCCCACCTGGTACGACCAGGATGGCGCTATCCGGACGGCCCTGGCCACGGTTCGCGAACTGACGATGACTCCCGATGCCTTCCGCGCCTGGAGCCTTCAGGTCTTCACCGACCTGCTCGCGTATGACTGGCTCCGCGTCCTGATCTGGCTCGACCACTTCGGCCTTCGCGTGGCGACGCTGGTGAACCTCAGCTTCCTCGGCATGGATGCGCTCGACCGCCGCCTTGCCCGGTCGCTCGCCCCCTCGGCAACATCCCGATTCATCCCCGAAGGGATCAAGCGGTTCACGACCTGGGCGCCCCTGCTCCTTCCCTTTTACATCCCTCGGGGGAAGGACTGGGATACCGCCTGGGACCATTCGCAGGCGATCCAGCAGGCCCATCCTGTCGGCATGCTCGGCATGCTCGCCTCGCTTCCCGCCCTGGAACAGTCCTTGATCGCCGCCGGTGCGGCGATTGTCTGCACGGCCGTCTTCTCGGCCCTTCGCCGGCTGGAAAGCCGACGGAAGATCGTTCGATCCACCTGGACGCTCCGCCAGGACGGTTACGAAGTCTCCCTTCGCGACGATGGCGCCCTGACCAGCCGCGTTCCCGACCGCAATTACGACGTCTCGCGACGCTCTTACGACGGTCTCGACCCCGCCGGCCGCGCTCTCTTTCTCGTCGACGCGACCGGCCAGACCCGTCGATCCTGGACCATCGTCGGCAACGAACCCTTGGGCCGGGGCCAGTCGGCGACGATCGAGCCAGGGACCGATTTTTTCCGGTTCGTTCGAACCGACCCCGAATCCAACGTCCGGACGACCGTCGAGATCCGCTTGCCGACCCCCGGCGATCCGGTCGAGTTGTGGACGATCACGGCCGAGAACCTGTCGACGTCGCCCCGGCAAATCAAGGTCGTCCCTTACCTCGAATGGGTCCTGAACCGACCCGACGCCGACCGGGGCCACACGCAGTACAACCGCCTCTTCGCCGAGATGGAATATTCCCAGGCCCTTCGCGCCGTGCTCGCCTGGGACAAGCATGCGAAGGCTCTCGGCTTCCTCGCGGCCGACCTGCCCCCTTCGGGCTTTCTGACCTCGCGCCTCGATTTCCTGGGCCGAGCCCGCAGCCTCTGGTCGTCCCGCGTTCTGGAAACGCTGGCCTTCAGCACGGCCGAGGACACCGAGTCTCACCCCACCTTTGACCCGATCGGCAGCCTTCTGTTAAGCCTGAGCCTTCCCGCGTCGGGAACCGCTCGGCTTCGGCTCCTGATCGGCCTGACGACCGACAAGGCCGCGGCGATCGCCCTGATTCAACGCCATCTGGAAACTCCAGGGGCCTCAAGCGTCTCGGCCTCGCGGAAGCGCAAGACCTTTCACCCGATCCGCCACGGCGAGATTCCCCCCGGGACGCCGCAACCCTATACCGACTTCTCCGCCGACGGTCGGACCCTTCACGTTCAAACCCCTTTTACCCCTAGGCCGTTTGACCAGACCCTCTCCAATGCCCTCGGCCATGTTGTCTCGGTGACCAATCGCGGCCTGAACACGTCGTCGAGTGTCAACGCCCAGCAAAACCGGATCACCCCCGACTGGTCCGACACGGCGACGCGCGAGGTCCCCCCCGAAGCCTTTTATCTCTTCGATCCCGACGCCCTTGCCTGGTTCTCGCCCACGTATCACCCTCTCAACGACCCCGACGCCGCGTACTCGGTCTCCTTCGGCGTCGACGGCACGGCCGTTTACCAGATGGCGAAGGACGCGATCGAGACCGAACTGACCATCTTTGTTCCCCCCGACGATCCGACGGGCGTTTACCTCTTGTCCGTTCGCAATCTCTCCGAGACGCCGCGAAGGCTCCGACTCGCTCCCTATTTTCAGATCGTTCTGGCCGGTCAGCCCGAGGATTCCGGGCCGCTCAAGATCCGGTCCCTTCCCTCGTCGAACGCCCTCACCTTTGAAAACCCGCGGAACACCTTCCGCACCGGCCCGGCCTTCGCCGCGGTTTCGCGACCCGTCGAGCACGTCACGACCGATCGCGGCCGGTTCTTCGGTCTCGGGCGCGACGTTCAGCGCCCCCGGATGCTCGAACTTGGCGAACCCGACGCCCCCAGCACAACCGACGACCGCCCGGTCGCCGCCTTCCTGACGACCCTGGACATCCCGTCTCGTGGCGAAGCAAGCGTCGTCGTCATTCTCGGCCAGGCCGATAATCAAATTCAGGCCGACCGCCTGATTCGCAAGTATCAAGATCCCGAGGCCGCGCTCCAGGCGCTCGAAGCGACCCGGCGCTGGTGGCTCTCGCTGAACGAAACGCTCACCCTCCGCACCAATCGGCCCGACTTTGATCGCTATCTCGACTGGCTGAAATACCAGGCCCTGGCCGAACGGATCTGGGCTCGTCGCGGCTTTTACCAGGCCAGCGGCGCGTATGGCTTCCGCGACCAGTTGCAAGACTCGGTGAACCTCCTCTGGATGGACCCCTCGATTGCCCGTCGGCAGATTCTCTTGCACGCCTCGCAGCAGTTCCTTGAAGGCGACGTCGTCCACTGGTTCCACCTCTTGCAAGATGGCCGGACCGGGTTCGTCGGCCGTTCGCACGCGTCGGACAACCTCCTCTGGCTCCCCTGGGGCGTCGTGGAGTACCTCGGGGCGACCGGCGACCTGTCGATCCTCGACGAGCGGACCGCCTATCTTGAGTCGGAACAGCCGTTCGCCCCTCTTCCCAGCGGCAAGGCGGGCGTCGGGTTTGACCCCTTGCGGTCAGTTCGCGAAGACACTGTGTATCGCCACTGCCTCAAGGCGATTGACCTCGTTCTCGACCATCGGTTGGGCGTCCACGGCCTCCCCTTGATGGGCACGGGCGACTGGAACGACGGCCTTGACGAGATCGGCAGCGAAGGGCGCGGCGAGAGCGTCTGGCTTGCTTTTTTCCTCGCGTATGTCCTTGAACGCCTGATCCCTCGGATCGATCGCATCGATGGCCCGAGCCGTCAGTCGTATTACCTCGACCGCCTGAACGCCCTGAAAACGGCCATTGAATCCACCTGGCGAGGTGACCGATATCTGCGCGCCTTCCACGATGACGGGACCGAGATCGGCGTGAAGGGCTCGGGGATCTGGGAGATCGACGCCCTGACGGCTGCCTGGGCGGTCATGGCGAATGTCAACCCCGATCGCGGCCGGATTGTTTTCGCCACCGCGCTCGACATCCTCGAAAAAGAGACGACGATCCTGCTCGGCTGGCCTCCGCTCCGCGAGGACACGCATCCGTATCTGGGGCGGAGCAGTGGTTATCCCGAAGGGGTTCGCGAGAACGGCATGTATTGTCACGGCGTCCAGTGGCTCGTCGGCGCCGCGCGTCTTCTGGCCGATCGGGCCGACCGCGAAGGCCGCGCCGACGACGCCCGATCGTATCGCGAAACCGCCTTTCGCCTCTGGCAAAAGATCGCGGCAACCTTCCACGACACCCCCGACCGGATCGAGATCTACGGCGGTCAGCCCAACCAGCAGGCGGCCGACATGGTGACCACCTTTGACCCCGGCCGGATGATCTGGAACGGCTACACCGGGTCGGCCGGCTGGATGTTCCGCCAGGCGATCGAAGGCGTTCTCGGCCTCCGACTCGATGCCGGCCGCGTCACTGTCCCCGCCGATCCCTCCGCGCCCGGCGGCCCGGCCCTCATCTCGATCACCCGCGACCTCGCGCGGAGCCCCTTCCCTGATCCAACAGGATCTCGACCCGCGCCCCAGTCCTTCGTCTTCGAGCCGATCCCACCGTCTTGACTTGACGGTTTTTCACCATTGTGAACATGCTCCCGTTGCCCCCGAACCGAGGACCCGATGACACCGACGAGACGCCTTTCCTTCGGCCTTGCGGTCGCGCTCGCGGCCGTCCTGGGACTCGCCATGAATGCCCCGACCCTTGCCGCCGACCCCGCGGCTTCTTCCCACTTCCCGACGCTTCCCAAGGCGCACGCGCACGCCCACGCCTTGCTGGAAAACGCGACGCGCTACCTCGCCCCCGATAACGGCATGGTCGACCCGGTCTCGGGCTATCCCTTTGAAGGCTGGAACCACGATCCGAAGCGCGGCCTTTTTCTCCGCTCGTTCACGCAGTTGACCGCCATCGGCCTCTACCTCGAAATCCTCGCCGACGTCGCCTCGGGCGAGGCCGAAACGCCGCACCTGACCCGCGATCGCGCTCTCTCGGGTCTTCAAAAGCTGGTCAAGAGTCTCCGCGAGGACCAGGCAAATTCCCAGCTTGGCGTCAAGGGCTTGCTCGTGAACTTCCTCGACCTGGGAACCGGTAAGCGCCTCGGCCCGCTCGCCTCCGACGTCGACCGTCAGAAACTTTTCGACGCACTCGGCCGTTCCAAAGGCGAGGCCGTCTGGAAGGCGCTTCAGTCGAAAGGCTGGATCGTTACACGGAACAACGACCACGAAGCCGAGATCAAGCGCATCGAAGGCTACGGGTTCGAACACTTTGACGGCCCGCTCGCTCCCTTCGCCGACACGCCGACGCGTCAAAAAGTGATGAATCTTCTCGACCACCGCGTCGTCATGGTCGTCTTCGGCGATAACTCGAACCTCTCCGCATCCGCCGCTCGATCCATCGGCGCGCTGCTCCGCCCCGAGGTCAAGGACCGCCCCGAAATCGCCGCGATTCGAGACGACCTCGAACAGTTCCTCGCCCGCCAGCGCGACGGCTACGCGCAGCTTTATGACCACAAAGCCGGCCTCTTCTATTTCGGCTGGGACGCGACCCACGACCGCCTCTTCGGCTGGGACGACCTTCAGGGGAACTGGACGACCGGCCACATGGACTATCTCGTCAACGAGTTTCGGGGCCCGACGACCTTCGTCGCCCTTCGGTTCGGCCTTCCGCTCGACGCCGTCGCCAACCTCGGCTTCAAGATGAAGCCCTATCGCGCCCGCGACGGCAAGGACGTTTACGTCCTCGCCCCCTGGGAAGGCTCCGCCTTTCAGGCAATGGGCCTGACCCTCTCGATGGGCGAGCTGAAAAGCCCGAGCTGGCGAAGCTTGCTCCGCGACGTCGTCGCCGTCGAGACCGATTTCGCCGCCCGAAAGGCCCTGCCCGGCTTTCTCTCCGAGTCGTACACGGGCGAAGGAGTTCAGTACACCGGCGCCGTCGGTATTCCCGAGATCACCGTCTCACCCCGCCCGAGAATCACCGACGCCGCCTCTCTGTACACGCTTGGCGTCGCCTATTCGATCGACCCCGACGCCGTCGAGGCTTTCCTCGCCGCGAACTGGCCTCTGATCAAGTCCCTCTTCACCGATCATGGCCCCTGGGAAGGCTACAACGTGGCCCGCCGTGAGCCGATCGCCTTTCAGACCTCCGCGCACACGCTCGCCCTGACGCTCGGCCTCATCGGCACCGGCTCAGACCACATGAAACGCTATCTCGAATCAACCCAGACCTCCGACCGTCTCGCCGAGCTTTACCAGACCGGCGACGGCCTGGATCTTCTCACCGGCAAGACGCAAATCTACGCCTGGACATCCAAGGAATTCACGCTCCGCTCCGATCGCGAGCCGACCTCCTTCCGGGTCCGAAGCGACCGCGCCGGGGAGGTCGGCATCGCCTTCGTGGCTTCGAAAAGCTCCGGCGTGAATTTCTCGGGCGCACTCTTGACCCTCCGCCATCGCTCGACGCAGGCGATCGGCGAGGCCATCATCGCGCTCAAGCCCGTGCCCAGCCCTCAGTCGTCGGGCCTGATCGCCAAGGAGATCTTCACCCACCTCGCCGCCACGACCGGCGCCGACGGCGAGACCCGCGTTCAACTTCCCGCTACCCCCGGCCTCGCGCGGATCAAGGAAGTCGTTCTCATCTTCGGCCGAGGCGAAAAAGCGCAACCCGTTGACCTCACCATCTTCGGCTTCACCGTCGAAAAGGCCCGCGATTGATCCGCCTTCCCGTCCCGGCGACCGAGGTTGACTGACGACGGCACAGTCATTGGGAACGGCCCTTTGGATCTCGTATGGATCGCGGTAACCCCTCGATCCAACTTTTCAACACGGCCGCGGCCTCGTCATCAACAACCGACGAGGCCAGCGGCGGCATCCGTTCGTTGGCCTTCAGTGAGGTCATCCTCTGATACGCGATCGATTTCGAGAGTGAACCAGGGGCGATCACCCGGGCGTCGGTCCGCCCCAGCGCGTTCGCCACGTTTCCATCGATCATCCGTCGATCTTGCTCCGCCGCTTCGTACCGCGCATCAAAGGTAGCCCGGACGCCCCCCGGCCTGTGGCAATGGGCACAGTTGGCGTCAAGGTACGACCGGACCCGCTCCTCCAGCGTTGCCTTCGGGTCATCGGCCGCGACGAGTCGGGGCAACCTTCGCGGGCTCGCTGCTTCGGGCGATCGATCAAAGAGGTCAAGCCGATCCCAGACCCGAAGCGTCTCATCGTCTGACGCGTTCTCCCGGTTCAACTGTCGGGTGTTCAGGCCGAGGACAAGGCCCGCTGCCTCCGTATGGCAAGACAGGCATTCCCTCCGACCCGGATAATGCCAGGTCTGCCGACGACTACCCTTCGCGGTCTTGACCTCGATCGACGCGTCGTCACCGTCAACCCCCACAAGGTCCGCGTCGGCTTGATCCGGGCGCCAACGATACGTCGCCCCATGCACTCCGCCGCCGACCGATCGGATCAGGAACCGGGTCTCCAACCGCCTTCGCGACGCGGGTTGCGTCTCATCGGTCGCGATCTCAAAGTGCTTGACGAAAACCGTTCCCTCGGGAAAGGTCCAGGGCCCCGACTCCGCAAAGCCGATCCGCTCCGCCTTGCCATAGGGCGCTCCATCATTGGGCACGGCGACCCATCGCCGCTTCACGGCCCCATCCGCCCAGAGTGGAGAATTGACCTCGTATGGGATCAGAAACGCGGCGGGCGTTAACGTTTTCAGGTCGCGAAAGGCCCCGGTCTCAGAAAGCCGCTCTGGAAAGCTCGTTCCCTTCGTCGCGAGGTTTCCGTGATCTTTCTCCTTGCGGCCGAGCCGGTAAATCTGCCCCTCGGTTCCCAGTTGACAGAGAAATAACTCCCCCGCCTGATCGACGCCGAAGGACGAGAGCCCCAGGCCATACGCCCGGCTCGGCGCCTGGGGAAGGTCGCAGAGGTGTTCCGCGCGGGGCGGCCCCTGGTCATAGGTCAGAGCCCAGATCCGGCCGTTGTTGTCTCCAAAAACATATTTGCCGCCAAGGCTCGCCGCGTGCTCGGTCCCTCGATAGACATAGCCGCCGATGACCGCGTTGCCCTGGTCGCGGCCATACTCAAACACTGGAGGCGTCTCGATTCCAAGCACTTTCGCCGGTCGCCCTTGCGGAGCGTTGGCCGTTCCTTCCCTGAATCCCCACTGATAATTCCCGGCGCGCTCGATAATGTCCACTTCCTCGCGGGTCGATTCGCCGACGTCCCCGACCCAGGTCCGGCCGGTCTTCGCGTCGTGGGTCATCCTGTGCGGACTTCGAAGGCCGACGGCCCAGAATTCTTCCAGAACTCCGCCGAGGCCCACCCACGGATTGTCGTTCGGGATGAAATAATGCGCCGTCTTGCCCGATTCGGGCTGTCGATTGATCGCGTGGCTGACCGTTCCCCCCCGGCAATCGACGTCGATCCGGATCACCCCCGAGAAGAGGTCGCGGTCAATCCTCTGCGTGTTCGCGCCCGAGTCGCCCCCTTCATCTCCCAGGGAGAGGTAAAGGAAGCCGTTGACCGGGTGAAAGAACATCCCGCCGCCGTTGTGATACGTATTCTCGTCAAGCTGGTCGATCAGGACGAGCTCAGACTTCGGGTCCACGAGCGCCGTTCCATCGGGGATCATGAACCGTGACAGACGGTTCCTCGTTGGCCTTCCGTTCTCTGGACGTCCTGGGCCGGGGTTTGGACGTTCCGAAAACGTATACCAAACGTAAAGGAGCCCTCGATCCGCCGCTCCCGCCTGCCCGAATCTTGGATGCAAGGCCAGGCCGAGCAGGCCGCCATCGTCCCAGCCTTGGCAACGCGTCTGAATATCGAGCACAACCGTCTTTGTCGACGCATTGGGATCATTCTCGAACGACCAGACGACCCCTTGCCGTCCCCAGACGAAAAGCGTCCGGCTTCCCGACGGCCCCGCGACGAGTCCGACCGGGTCTTCGAACGTCAGCTTTGGAAAGGCCTTCCGCGTGACCCAGTCTCCCGAGGGAACGGGCGGAGTTCCTGGCAAGGTCCCGCCCAGAAAGGCGCCGATCGGTTCGCGACGTGGCGTTTCAGCCATCGCTTCGGTTGTCAGTCCGGGACAGGCCAAGACCCAGGTCAAGGTCAGAATGAGAGTCGTTCGCACGGTGCGGGAACTCCTTCGCCTGTGCCCGGTCGACGCCCGGGCGGGGGCGTCGTCCAGCGTCCTCAACGATTTTCCCGGTTTCCGATCCTTTGCGCCAACCCTTGGATGTTTGGCTCACGACGACTCTGCAATCAAGAAGGACCAATGACCGAGGCCCCATAATTTCACGGCAGTGCTTTCTACTGTGTCCTCAGATCCCGACGAAGTGTCTCGGCCTTGGGTCAATCCCCGTTACAAACAGCGATACCCTCACGTCCCGCCCTTGCGATCCCGGGTGAGCGTTCGCTGACTGAGATCCTTCGCGTGATCGAGCCAGGCGACGTCACCCGCGTCGGCGAACCGGCGGACGCCGACGGTTCGAATCGACGCGTCGTCAACCTTCTCAAGCGGCGTGAACCGAGGATGATGCGCGTCCTTGTAAGGGTCATTTCGTCGCGCGTTGTAGCAGCAGATCATGCTCCAGCGCGGGTCGGGCGAGGCGTTCCGATCGGACCGGTGAAGCAGGTTCGGATGGAAAAACAGAACATCGCCCGGGTTCATCTCGACGTGAACCAGCGGCAGGCGCTTCAAGACCTCGTCAACCCGCGCCCGGTCGGCGCCGGCCTGGTCGCCGGTCTGAACGTGATCGATCCGGCCGAGCCGTTGCGAACCCTCGATCACCTGAAGGCAGCCGTTTTCCCGCGTGCAGGGGTCAACGGCGATGAAGACGCTCACCAGATCGGGAAAGAGAACACCGTTCTCGTACCAGTAGCCGTAATCTTGATGCCAGGCCCAGGCCCCGCCGACAAGCGCGTCTTTCATGATCATCTTCGAGTGATAGTGGTAAACCTCATCGTCGAGAATTTGCTCGCAGGCGTCAACAACGCGATGACAGCGGGCGAAGTGCCCATAAATGCCGTCGCCGGGATGGTTCCAGAGCGAGAGCCGGACCCGGCCCCCCTCGCCGTCGGCCCGGCCGAAGGCGTGGTCGTCGAGTGTCCGGTCTTCCTTCGCCGACCGCTGCAAGAGAGCGATCTCGTCCTGCTCAAACATGGCTTCGACCAGAATAAAGCCGTCGCGTTCATATCGGGAAAGCTGCTCCGGGCTCAAGGGTCCAGCACGCATCGGTCGTCTCCCCGTTTTAAAAAGGATCGCTCGCGGCTTGCCTCGCGATCGAAAGCATACCAGACGCGCCGCCCGGCGTTGATCGTCGATCCGCCTTGCGCAGGAGGATTGCGAAATCCCGATGACCGATGATCAATGACCGAGAATTCCGCATTTTGATCATTAGGGTTTTTGCGTATTTAGGGACTGTTTTTGACGTAAGGTCAAAGGACACAAGGACAAAGGGCGGCTTTCCACTTTTGTCCTATGTCCTTCTGCGCTTTGACCTTACGGCGATTCCGCAACAACTCTATTGGTCGTCGGTCATTGGTCATTGAAATGAGGGGCTTTGCCATCCTCCTGCCGCCTTGCGGTCAATCATGCACGCTCGGAAACCCCTTGTTCCGGCCCATCGCGGCCGATATACTGAAAGTCCCCTTGTGCGCGGATTGAGCGAGCACGCTCACGCCGTTGCCGCCGATCGAAACCCGCCCGCCTGACGAGGTTGAATCCTGAAACGGAGTCCAGCGTCCGATGAATTCAACAGGTCGACCGGGTCAGGTTGGTTGTCAAGGGTTCCGCGCTGCGGGCTTGAACCGCAGGCAGGCGATCCAGGCCGGAGTGATCGGGGCGCTCGGCCTGACCACGGCTGACATTTTTCGCCTTCGCGCCCGAGCGGCCTCGGGCTCCATCGCCGACGCCCCGGCGCAAAGCGTGATCCAGATCAACCTGCCCGGTGGTCTCGCTCAGCAAGAGTCGTGGGACCCGAAGCCCGAGGCCGCCGCCGAGTATCGCGGCCCCTTCGGCGTCGTGAAGACGAAAATCCCCGGCGTCGTCTTCAGTGAGAATCTGCCCAGGCTCGCCGCGATGGCCGACAGGTTCACCGTCGTCCGATCGGTCGTCGGCAAGATTCCCGACCACGGTCAGGCAACGTATCACCTCTTCACCGGCTATATCCCGTCGACGGTCATCGACTATCCTCAGATGGGCTCGATCGTCTCTCAGAAGTACGGACCCCGCAAGGATTTGCCCCCTTATGTCGCCATCCCGAGCGTGAACAATGCGTCGGGCGGCCCCGGCTACATGAGCACCAAGTTTGGCGCTTTTGAGCTTGGTTCCGACCCCGGCGAGCCAAGCTACAAGGTCCGCGACTTCTCGCTGCCCGGCGGTGTTGACGCGCCCCAGTTCGCCCGACGTCGGGCGGCCCGATCGCTCGTCGAGTCGCAGTTCCGCGCCTTCGGCGGTGATCGCGAGAAGCTTGACACGATGGACGAGTTCTATCAACGCGCTTACAAACTCATCAGTTCTCCCGAGGCTCAGAAAGCCTTCTCGCTCGACGACGAACCGTCGAGCATGACCGCGCTTTATGGGGATGCGCTCAATCCGAAGAACAATCAGCGCACGGGGATCGGTCGACGCCTCATGCTCGCTCGACGCCTCGTCGAGGCCGGCGTCCGGTTTGTGACCGTGACCTATGGCGCCTTTGACTCGCACGTCCGGATCAAGGACGACTGCCAGGGGTACATGCCCGCCCTCGATCATGCCGTCGCCGGGCTTTTGACTGACCTCGATCAGCGCGGCCTGCTCGAATCGACGCTCGTACTGGTCACCACCGAGTTCGGCCGGTCGCCCAAGATCAACAACACCGATGGCCGCGATCACTGGGCACGCGTTTATTCAATGATGCTTGCCGGCGGCGGAATGAATCGCGGCCTGATCCTCGGCGCCTCGGATGCCACCGCGGCCGAACCCGCCCGCGACGCCGTTCCGCTTGAAGACATGCTCTACACGGTCTATCACCAGCTTGGCATTGACGCCAACGAACGCCTGATGGCCCCCGGCGATCGGCCCATTGACATCGTTCGCGGCGGCAAGCTCGTCGAGGCGATCCTCGCGTGAGAACGGTCATGAATCGGCACATTCCGGTCCTGGCGCTCGGCTTTCTCGCGCTGGCGGTCGCCCGCCCCGCCCTGGCGATCCAGCAACGGCAGATCGAATTCCTGACCCCCCGAGGCGGGTCGCGCGGCACGACCGTCGAGGTTCTGATTCAAGGCATGGACCTGACCGACCCGCGCGAAATTCTCTTTTATCGAGGCGGGATCGAGGCGATCGACTTCGAGACGCTCCCGCCGCTGAAGGACCCCTGGAACCTCGCCCACGGCAGCAAGGCCGTCGAGCGCCTCAAGGTCAAGTTCAAGATCGCCGCCGATTGCCCGGTTGGCGAACACCCCTTGCGGCTTCGAACCGGCACGACGCTCGGCACGCTCGCCACGTTCTGGGTCAGCCCCTTTCCCACGTTCGTTGAGCGCGAAAAGTCTGTCGGCGACAACGACACGCCCGAGAAGGCCGAACCCGTCGCCTTGAATACCACCGTCGCCGGGCGGATTCAGGAAGGTCATCATCTCGATCGCGACCTCTACCGGATCGACCTCAAGGCCGGTCAGCGTCTGGGTGTCGAGGTGGATTCGCTCCGGCTTTGCATGCAGTCGTACGGCGACTCTGGCTTTGACGTGATGGCACTCGTTCTCGACGCCAGGGGGCAGGAACTCGCCCGCAACGACGACAACGGCCTGCACATCCAGGACCCGCTTTTGAGTTTTGTCGCGCCGACTGACGGGTCTTACCTGATCGAGATCCGTCAGCGCGTCTATCACCCGCACCCGTTCGGGCATTACCGGCTCAGCCTCGGCACGTTCACGCGTCCTCTTGCCAGCTACCCGGCCGGCGGTCCCTCGGGTCAGGCGCTTGCCGTCACCTTCCTCGGCGATGCGGCGAGTTCGACGACGCAGACGATCCAGGTTCCCGAGAAACCGGGTCCGTTTGAGGTTTATCCAGGTCCCAAGGGACAGCAGCCCCCCTCGCCGATGGTCCTGAGATCATCGCCCTACGCGAATGTCCTCGAATCCGATCCAAAGGCCACGGCAGTCCCTGTCGCGCTCAATGGTGTGATCGAGACCCCGGAAGACACCGACGAGTTTCGCCTTCCTTTCAAGAAAGGCGCCTCGTACCGGATTCGCGTCTTCGCCCGATCGCTGGGAACACCGCTTGACGCCAGGATCTGGCTTCGACCCGCCTCGGCCTACCCGGATTCGAACGAGTTCACGATCGATGACAGCGGCCTTCGCGACCGCGATCTCTTCGCCCTCTCGAACGACCTCCGGCCCAAGGACTTGCTTGACCCCTCGGTTGTCTTCACCCCGAACCAGGACGGCGATTACCTGCTCGGGATCGCCGACAACCGCAAGCTCGGCGGGCCAACGTCGGTCTATCGGATCGAGGTCGAGCCGGTGTCGGACTCGATCTTCACCTATGTCGTCTCGACCGCGCACGACGCCCTGGAAATCAACCGGGTTACTGGCTTCATCGTTCCGCAGGGGAACCGCTGGACGATCAACGTCCTGCTCGGCGAGGGCCAGGGGAATCGCTATCAGGGCGACCTCGAACTGGAGCCGATCGGCCTTCCGGCCGGCGTCAAAATGACCGCGCCGAGGATCACGAAAGGGATCAAGATGATCCCCGTTCAGTTCGAGGCTGATTCATCCGCCGCCGAACAGACCGCGCTGATCGAGCTTCGCGCCCGGCCGGTCTCGTCGGGCGTCTCGTTGTCGAGCGGCTCGCAGCAAGCGGTTCCCTTCGTCAATCAATCAGGCGGCCATGCGTACCACTACGTCCGGCTCGACCGGTTCGCCCTCGCGGTGACGCGTCCGGCGCCCTTTCACGTTGACCTCGCCGTGCCGAGGATTGCGCTCGTCAAGTCGGGCGAGTTGACGCTTGCGGTGAAGCTGACCCGACACCCCGGTTTTGACGAGGCCGTCGACGTCGCGCCCGACTGGCTTCCGCCGGGCGTGGCCGGTGAGGCCGCCGTGACGATCGCCCCCGGACAGACCGAGGCGAAGTTCACGCTGCACGCCGACCCGACCGCCTCGGCCGGCGATCACAAGATCGCCCTCAACGCGACGACGACCGGCGGCCTATATTACTCGGGCGTCGGCCGCATCCGTGTTTCCTCGGCCTTTGTCGACCTCAAGGTTGCCGACCCGTACGTCACGGTGGACATTCACCGGACGGCCATCGAGCGCGGCAAGTCGGCCGAGGTGGTTTGCGACGTCAAACCGCTTAAGCCGTTTCAGGGCAAGGCCGTCGCCTCGCTCCGCGGCCTCCCCAACGGCGTCCGCGTTCGCGAGCCGCTGCCCCGGTTTAACGCCACCGAGAAGCAACTGACCTTCCAGATCGAGGCTTCGGCCGAGACGCTCGTCGGCCAGTACCCCGGCCTGGTTTGCGAGGTCACGCTCGAAGAAAACGGCGAGCTGGTCCGCCAGCAGACCGGCTCCGGAGTCCTTCGCGTCGACCCGAGCCGGGTCCGCGCCGCCGCTGCCGCCTCACCCTGAGACGTTGAAGGTGCTTGACCGTATGATGACCATGCCCCGACGCTTGATCGTTGCCATTACCGCCGCGCTCTCGCTGATCCCTTCCGCCTTTGCGCGGGGGGCATCACCGTCGACCGTCGCCGCCAAGGGTCCCTCGACCGACGGGGTGAGCTTTCGGCTCGACGTGATGCCTGTCTTTTTCCGGGCCGGATGCAATACGGGTGGTTGCCACGGCGCGGCGCGCGGCAAGGACGGTTTTCGACTCTCTCTCTTCGGCTACGATCCGGCGGGCGACTATTTCCGGCTCACCCAGCAGATCGTCAGCCGCCGGGTCGACGTCGCCGAACCGGAAAAGAGCCTCGTTTTGCTCAAGGCGACGGGCAAGGTCCCGCACACCGGCGGCGAACTCTTCAAGAAAGACAGCGATTACTATCGGACGATCCTTCGCTGGATCGACGCGGGCGCTCCCGACGACTCGGCCAATGTTCCCGAGCCGGTCGCCATCGAGATTTCGCCGAACAAGATCGTCTTCGACGGTCACGACCCCTCGCGAAAGACGACCGTTTCCGCTCGATATTCCGACGGCACGACCCGCGATGTCACCCGCCTGGCCCGGTTCTTTTCGAACAACAAGACGACCGCCGAGATTGACGACGACGGCCTGGTCAAAGCGGGCAAGCCCGGCGATACTAACGTCTTCGCCCGGTTCAGCCGGTTCAACATCGGCGCCGAGGTGATCGTCTTTCCCCAGGGGGACGGCTACAAATGGCCCGGTCTCGTTCCGAAGAATTACATTGATGGCAAGGTGTTCGACCGCCTTCAAAAGCTTCACCTGCTCCCTTCCGAGCTTTGCGGCGATGAAACCTTTTTGCGACGCGTCTATCTCGACCTGATCGGCCTGCCACCGACGCTCGACGAGTCGCGCCGCTTCCTTGAGAGCACCAGCGCCGACAAGCGTGATCGCCTCGTTGACGAGTTGATCGCCCGCGACGAGTTCGCCGACGTCTGGGCCGCGCGCTGGGGCGAGGCCGTCAAGATCCTTGGCATCGGCTACACGCCGCATGCCTCCGATGACAAGGCGGCCGAGTCGTATTTCGACTGGATTCGGACCCAGATTGGCCGCAACGCCCCTCTTGACCAGTTCGTCAAGGCGCAGCTCACGGCCTCGGGAAGCAACCTGACCGATGGACCGGTCAATCTTTATACGATGTTGCCGCAGAACACCCGGTTCATCGCCAAGGACTTCGCGCAGGACTTCGCCCAGCTCTTCACGGGCATTCGCATTCAGTGCGCCGAGTGCCACAATCATCCCTTCGACCGCTGGACGATGGACGATTATTACGGCCTCGTCAGTTGTTTCACGGGGGTCTCGCGGAAGCTCGGGTCGGAACCTCGCGAGTTCTACATTTATAATGATCCCTCCGCGCCGTCCACGAAACACCTGCTCGACGACCGCCCCGTCCCCGCCCGGGTGATTGGCGGCCTGGAACCGATCCCGGCCGGTCAAGACCCCCGGGTCGCTCTTGCCGACTGGCTGACCGCACGCGACAACCCCTTCTTCGCCCGGAACCTCGCCAATCGCGTCTGGTCGCACTTCTTCGGCCGGGGGATCGTTGAACCCGTTGACGACATGCGCGTGAGCAACCCGCCGAGCAACGCCGCCCTTCTCGACGCCCTTGCCGAGCACCTCGTCGACTCGAAATTCGACCTTCGCCGACTCGTCCGCGACATCGTCACCTCGCGGACGTATCAGGCGTCGGCCGTCCCGAATGCCACCAACGCGGGCGACGACCGCCAGTTCTCTCGGGCGAGCCTTCGAAGGCTCCGGGCCGATGTCTTGCTCGACGCGTTGTCTCGGGTCACCGACCGTGATTCCAACTTCCCGAACTTCCCGATCGGCACCCGCGCGGTGCAGTTTTACCCGAGGATCGGCTCACCCACGCCAACGGCGGGGACCTACTTCCTTGAGACCTTCGGCCGTTCCCGACGCGCCACCGTATGCGCTTCGGAGACCCGAAGCGAGCCGACTCTTTCGCAGACCCTGCACCTGATCAGCGGCGACGTCGTGAACCAAAAGCTCGCCGATAGCCGGGTCGTCACCGACCTTCTCGCCTCCAATGCCAGTCCCACGGCGATCATCGAAACCCTTTATCTTCGCGCCCTCACCCGGAAGCCGACCGCCTCCGAGCTTCAGGGAATGCTCGCCCTCGTCGCCGACCGTTCCAGGGATCGCGCCTCCTATGATGATCTATTCTGGGGACTCTTGAATTCGACCGAGTTCGAGTTCAACCACTGACACGCCCCAGAGGGGAAAGGACAAAGAACACAGGTCAAAATCGCCCTTTGCCCTTTGCCCTTTGCCCTTTGCCCTTTGCCCTTCAACCCCTCGCCGCTCTACGCGATCGACCGACTCGCCAGGGACCGAAACGCTCCATGAACATCACGAGCCCGATCGTTTTGCTCGCCCTCGCCGCCGCGGCCGAGACGCCGAAGACGGTCACGTATGAGGATCATGTTAAGCCAATCTTGCGCGAGCATTGCTTCAAGTGCCACGGCGACGACGAGCAAAAGTCGGGCCTGAACATGCAGTCTTATGCCAACCTTCTCAAGGGAGGAAGCGGCGGCGCCGTGGTGGAAACGGGAAGACCGGGGGGAAGTGTCCTCTATCAGGCTCTCGCCCACGAAGGAGATGCGGCGCCGATGCCGCCGAAGAGCCCCAAAATTGCCGACGCCCAGGTCGCCATCATCCGGGCCTGGATCGAACAGGGCTTGCGCGAGTCGGCCGGTAGCGCCTCGGCGGCGTCGGGCCGGAGGAACCTCGACTTTCATCCGACCGCCGCGAATGAACCGACGACCGGCCCAGGCGCTATGCCCGAGTCGCTTCCAGCGGTCGACCTCCCCGCGCCAAGGCGTCCGCACCCGGTCACCGCGCTGGCCGAGAGCCCTCGCGCACCCCTCCTCGCGGTCGCCGGAAGTGAACGGATCTTGCTCTATCAGGCCGAGACGCAAGCCCTGCTCGGCACCCTCGCGTTTCCGGAAGGGACGCCCTTTGTGCTTCGGTTCAATCGCGACGGCCGGGTCTTGATGGCGGCTGGAGGGCAACCGGTGCGCTCGGGTAAGGCCGTGCTTTTCGACGTCCGCACGGGACGAAGGCTCGCCGAGATCGGCGACGAGGTCGATAGCATTCTCGCGGCCGACCTGAGCCCCGACCAGAATTGGCTGGCGATCGGTGGCCCTGGCAAGATCGTCAAGGTTTACTCGACGCGTGACGGCCGGCTCGCCTACAAGATCGACAAGCATACCGACTGGATCACCGCCTTGGCGTTCAGCCCCGATGGCCGCCGGCTCGCCTCGGCTGACCGCGTGGGCGCGGTTCATCTCTGGGAAGCCTCGACCGGCGGCATTCTCCTGAGCCTCTCGGAACACAAGGATTCCGTCCCCGCGCTGGCCTGGCGGACCGATAGCGAAGTCCTCGCGACCGGCTCGGAAGACGGCAAGCTGATCCTCTGGGACGCCCAGGCTGGTTGGCCCGCATCGACGCTTGACGCCCCCCATCGCCCGCATCCAAAGACGCGCGTTTATGGAAAGCTGCCTGGCGGTGTCCTTTCGGTGGCCTTCAGCCCCGACGGCCGCCTGCTCTCGACCGGTCGTGACCGGGTCGTCCGCTTCTGGGATGGCGCGGGGCATCCCCTCGCCGCGTTTGAACTTCCCGACGCCCTTCCGCTTCAGGTCGTTGTCGGATTCAACGGCAAGACCCTGATCGCGGGCGACGCCGCGGGCGTCTTGCACTACTGGCCCGCTCCGGCCCGATAGACGAGTTTCTGTTCGTTGACCGAGGCGGTATTCTCGGGAGCAACGAAAAAGGCCACTGCGGGGGCATCCCCCCACGGTGGCCTTTTGATCTTCGCATGGGTTGATGGAAACCCAGGGAATGTCTCGATGGTTACCAGGTTGACGTCAGTACGAGCTGGCGTCGACAACCTCACCGCCGCCGATCGTACCGATCCCGGTCCAGGTCGTGAACTGGATGCTGTTCTTGATGAACTTGACCGATCCGTCAAGGAACAGCATGTTCACGCCACCACTATGCCACGAGCTTGGACCCGCGCAGGCTTCCCAGCCCGACCTGGCGTTGCCGTTGACATCGCCGCAGGACTTGGCGTTGGGCGTCGTAACGTGACTATACGTTCCGCCTCTTCCGGCGTCCTGATTCGTCCAGTACTCGCCCTTGTAGTCCCAGCCGGTCGCCGTGCTCGCCTGGCAGCCCTGGGCGTCGGCCAAGTTCGGGTTGGCCGCTGTGGTATTAGCGCCCCAGGTGTACTTCCAGAGTAGGTTGTTGCCAAGCTTGTACTGCCCGGCCGTTCCCTTGACGTACTCGCTCATCATGGCGGTGTTGCTCGTGCCGTCGGTGACGCTCGCCAGGGTGAGCTTGATGCCGACGTTGCCGTTGCCGCCCAGATACCAGGTGGCTCCGTTGGTGTAGTTGTTGGTGTAGTTGCGGTTTGTCCCGCTGTTCGACGCGTAGTTGGTCACGCCGTTTGGCGTGTTCACGATCGCGACGTTGTTGAGGTTCCCCGGGTTTGTGTCAGACGGGCAGACGAACGTATTGACCTGCATGCCGATGACGGTCGCGTTGTAGATGAGGCCGAGGCCGCTGTCGCCGTACACGCCGACGTTGAAGTTCAGCGCGTTGTAGGCCGCGGTCAGTTCCATGAAGGGGAGAAGGCGGCACTTCATCGACTCATTGTTGTAGGCGGTATTGTTATTACCCCCTGGCGGAATGCAGTCGTTGCTGGAGATATAATTGTGAATGGCCAGCCCGAACTGCTTGAGGTTGTTCACGCATTGGCTCCGCCGCGCGGCCTCTCGGGCGGCCTGCACGGCGGGCAAGAGCAAGGCGATGAGCACGGCGATGATCGCGATGACGACAAGCAACTCGATCAAGGTGAAACCGTGCGGGCGACGACGCGGGGGTCTCATTCGTTCTCTCCCTGGGGACTACAAGGAACTAGCGTCAATAACTTCGTTACCACCAACCGTTCCGATCGCTGTCCAGGTGGTGTACTGGATGCTGTTCTTGATGAACTTGACCGACCCGTCGAGGAATAGCATGTTCACGCCGCCACTGTGCCACGAGCTGGGAGCCGGGCCTACCTCCCAGGCGTTGCCGGGAGTGCCACAGGACTTTGTGTTGGGGGTGCAGACGTGGCTATACGTTCCTCCGCGGCCCGAGTCCTGGCAGGTCCAGTACTCACCCTTGTAGTCCCAGTTGGTCGTGGTTGACGCCTGGCACGCCTGGGCGTCGGCCAGGTTCGGGTTGGCCGCTGTCCCGTTGTTGCTAAGGGTGGCGGTCCAGGTGATGTTGAGGCCGAGCTTGTTCTGGCCAGCCGTGCCCTTGACGTACTCGCTCATCATGGCGGTGTTGCTCGTGCCGTCGGTGACGCTCGCCAGGGTGAGCTTGATGCCGACGTTGCCGTTGCCGCCCAGATACCAGGTGGCGCCATTGGTGTAGGCGTTGGTGTAGTTGCGGTTGGTCCCGTTGTTCGTCGCGTAGTTGGTCACACCGTTTGGCGTGTTCACGATTGCGATGTTATTGAGGTTCCCCGGGTTCGTATCAGACGGGCAGACGAACGTGTTGACCTGCATGCCGATGACGGTCGCGTTGTAGATAAGGCCGTTGCCGTTGTCGTTGTACACGCCGAAGTTGAAGTTCAGGGCGTTGTAGGCCGCGGTCAGCTCCATGAAAGGGAGCAGGCGGCACTTCATCGACTCATTGTTCCAGGCGGTATTGTTATCACCTCCTGGTGGAATGCAATCGTTGCTGGAGATATAATTGTGAATGGCCAGCCCGAACTGCTTGAGGTTGTTCACGCACTGGCTCCGCCGGGCTGCCTCACGCGCCGCCTGAACGGCGGGCAAGAGCAGCGCGATGAGCACGGCGATGATCGCAATGACCACCAACAGCTCGATCAAGGTAAAACCGCGACGAATTCGCATGAGAGGAACTCCGACAATAAAATGACGCGACTGGAATAGTCAAGAAGATAAAAATATAGATGACGGGCCGAGTTTCCGCGGCCCGTCCAAAATCAGCGCGGGGGGTTCAAGGCTTTTTGAGCGTGTCGGGCATCTTCCTCTGAGCTTCGGCCGCCTCATCCGAACTCTTGAATGCATGCGAGGTATCGACCGGACCAGTAACCTTTCCCGGCTCCTCGCTGGTGCATCCCGGGGCCACGCACAGGAACGAGGCCAGGATCGAGGCACATAGAAAAGAACGCTCCAGACTCATGCAAAATCCTTTCTGAAAAAGAACTGAAAACGGCGTGAGCATCCAAAGAGGGCCTCCGCATCCTGAAGACACCCTAGCAACGCCGTTGATTCCGTGCGCGAATATCAACAAGAATGACGACCTACCGAACATCCTGGGCGTTTCGGGCCCTTGGCGACCCGAATTTTGATTGATTTCTAAAGAGGTAAGCCCAGATTCTCTTCCTGCCCCCAAGGGTTGTCAACTCTATTCCCAGGATTTTTCAAGCCATCAAACGAGCATGATGGCACGGCTCTTGAGGTTAGCGCGGACGTCGGAAATTGCTGCAAATCGCATGTCAGAATGCGTCCGTCAGGCCGAGGTTTCTTGAGCAGGTTGAGATCAAAATGACGCGGCCGACACCCCGCAACTCTAGAATCCCTGGCGAGAACCTTGAAGGTTACCCTGCTTTGTCCCGAAATTCCTTAATCGATCTTCTGTAAGAGCGACAGCTTCGACTCGGATGTTCCTTCTGAGACGCCTTGGACCGGTTTGTCGCGGACGGTACCATGAAGGCACCCGTCTCCAATCGGTTTGGTTCCAGCTCGACGCGTCGGGAAGGTGTCGAAAGGGACCAGGTCAAACGCTTCGGGAGTCGCCTTTGTCGCTGTCGCATCTCCGACGATGGTCCGTGTTCTTCATTGCGCTCCTGGCGGCCGCGACCGTCTTCAGCGCATGCTCATCGGACGACCCCACGCGCCCCGTGAACACGACGTTGGTCTCGAAAACGATTCCCAGACCGAGGCCCCATCTCGCGTACCCCGAGCCGGTTCACGACGACCCTCCGACGATTCAATTTCGAGACATCTCCGCCACCGCCGCGATCGACTTCCGGCATCAGAGCGGGATGCACCCCGACCGCCCCTTCCCCAGCAATTTCGGCAGCGGCCTGGCGGCCTTTGACTATGATGGCGACGGCCTTTACGACCTCTTCTTCGGCTCGAACCGCGACCTCGGCCCGGTTCGCTCCGGTTCTTCCAACGGCTGCCGGCTCTATCGAAACCTGGGCAATCTCACCTTTCGCGACGTCACCGAATCCTCGGGCGTCGGCTTTCGCGGGTTCAACCACGGCGCGGCGGTTGGCGACGCCGACGGCGATGGCTTTCCCGACCTCTTCCTGACCAACCTTGGCCCGAACGTCCTCTATCTCAACAACGGCGACGGCACCTTTCGCGACGCAACGGCCGGTTCCGGGCTCGATGCTCCCCCCTGGTCCACCGGCGCCGCCTTCCTTGATTACAACGGCGACGGACACCTTGACCTTTATGTCACCGCGTATGGTGTCTGGGAGCCGGCGCATCAGCCCTTTTGCGGCGACGCGACGCGAAACATTCGCGTTTTTTGCAGCCCCTACTCGATCGCTCCGGTCCGTCATTATCTCTTTCGCAACCGGGGCGACGGCACCTTTGAAGACACGACCGCGGCGGCTGGAATTCTCCGAACCGACGGCAGGGGCCTCGGCGTGATCGCGGCCGACCTTAACGGCGACGCGCTGACCGACCTCTACGTCGCCAACGACGGCTGCCCAAACTTTCTTTTTCTCAACAAGGGGGACGGCACTTTTCGCGACGCCACCGAGAGCTCGGGCGCCGCGACGAACGAGGCTGGCGAGGTTCAAGGAAGCATGGGCGTTGACGCCGAGGACGTCAACGGTGACGGCCAGCCTGAACTGCTCGTCACTAACTTCCGGGGCCAGTATACCACGCTCTACCGAAACCACGCCGACGCCTCCTTTCAGGACGTCAGCGCCTGGGCGGGTCTGATCTCGGCGAGCCTTTCGTGGGTCGGCTGGGGTTGTGCCCTCGCCGATTTCGACAACGACGGCCTTCCCGACGTTCTCGCGGTCAACGGCGAGGTTGACGACAACCTCAAGGCCCTCGGCCAGGACGTCCCCTTTGCCGAGCCATCCATTGTCTGGCGAAACGTGGGGGGCGTCCGCTTTCGGAAGGTCGCCAAGCCTGGCCCCTTCTTTGCGCAAAGGCATGTCGCCCGGGGCGCCTCGTTTTTTGATCTGGATGATGATGGCCGGCTTGACCTGGCCGTGAACCGGTTTGACGGTCCCCCCGCGATTTTACGTAATGAATCCGCGCCCCGGTCCTGGATTCGACTCGACCTGATCGGCCGAAAAGCGAACCGATCAGCCATCGGGGCGAGAGTTTCCGTCATCGCGGGCGACCGCGTCTTTCAACGCCTTGTCAAGGGGGGCGGCAGCTACCTCTCGGCCAACGACCCTCGAATTCTCGTCGGCCTTGGCGATCGGAAGCGTGTCGATCGGGTTGAGATTCAATGGCCCGGCGGAGAGTTTTCCCAGCTTGATACGCCCACCGTCAATCAGACGCACCTTGTCCGCGAACCGGCCGAGGCCCGTCGATGACGTCCGCGTCCTGGAAACGGGCGACTGGCATTGTCTCTCTGGCCGCGATCGGTCTGATCGCCTGGCAGACCTGGGTCCGGCTTCGCCCTCCTCCGCCGATCGAACCGGCTTTGCAACTGCTCGACGCCGGGCGCGACGTCGAGGCCGAGGCCCTGGTTCGATCCTGCATTCAGGTCGATCCAGGCAACGCCACCGCGCTGATCCTTCTCGGCCGGATCGAGGCGGATCGTCTGGACCGAGGCGTCGCGGTCGACCCCGCGACTGTGCGCCAGACGCTCAACCTCGTCCGCCGCGCCCGAGCCGAGAACCCGCGGCTCTCCGCCCTCGGTCATTATGGTGAAGGCGTTCTCTGTGAGTGTCTTGGGCGGCTCGACGAGGCCGAGGCCGCCTGGCGTGAGTCGATCCGGCTTGATCCGACCGCCAACGAACCGTCCCGCCGTCTCATTGAGCTTTTGACCATCCAGGGCCGGACCCCGGCGATCCGCGACCTGGCGATGAGGCAGTACCGCGCGGGACGCAATGTTCACGCGCGGCTCCAGGCGTTGCTGACGCTCGTCCGTGTCGATGTCCATCATCCGGCGTCCGTCGAGGTAATCCGCCGGTTGACACCCATCGTTCGCGAAAATCCGCGCGAGTTTTACTCGGCGCTGGCGCTCGGTCGCGCCCTGGCCCGCGAGGGGCAGCCTGACCTCGGCCAGACCTACCTCCGCGCCGCCTTCGCCGAGCATCCCGACAACGCCGAGGCCGCCGACGCGTTCCTCTCGGCTCTGGAAGACGCCGGGCAGGTCGATGCCGTGGAAGAACTCTTGCAATCGCTTCGGTTGAAGACCGACCCGACCACCGAGTCGCTCCTGGCCCGACATCGCGGCTGGGTCGCCCTGGAGCGCAATCGACCGGCCGACGCCGCCCGCGATTTCCAAATCGCCTTGCGAAGCACGCCCGATGACCCCCGGCTCCGCTACCGCCTCGGCCGCGCCCTTCGCCTTGCCAACGATCCCTCGGCCAGGGATCACGAACGGCAGGCGCGCACTTACACCGAGTCAACGCGTGCCTTGCGGTCGTTCTACGAGCAAACGCTCAAGACTCTGAACGATGGCGCCTTGCATCCCGATCTCGATCAACAATACGCCGATCTTCTTGAATCGATGGGCCGCCTCGACGAGGCCCGAGCCTGGCACGCACTGGCGCTCAAGGCCCGGCCCGACGACCCCCGGAGCCTCGCCGCGCTCGAACGCCTGAAGGGCCACTGACCCATGCTCTCGCGTTTCCCTGGTAACTGCCTTGCGGCCGTCGCCTTCTTCAGCCTTCTCGCGGCCGGTCCACCCCCTCGGTTGACCTCGCCCTCGGTCCTCGCTGTCGCGCCCGATGGCTCGCTTCTCCTGGCCGATCTTCGCCAGCCTGGCGTCTTCCGCCGCGCTCCGGACGGACGCCTAGACGTCTTCGCTTCCGCGGGGCCAAAAGATCGCACACCCCTTCGCGCCGTGACCGCTCTGGCGATCGGACCCGACGGCGCTGTTTACGCGGCCGATCGCGCTGCGGGCGATATCTACCGCCTCCGCCCCGATTCTCCCCCGGTTTCGCTCACGTCGGGCGCCCTGGAGATCCCAACGGGTCTCGCCCTTGAACCTTCGGGCGACCTCATTGCCTGCGACCTTCGCCTCGGCTCTGTCTTTCGGATCAAGGTCAAGACTGATGGCGAGCAACCCTTACAACTCGCGCGTGTCGCCGCCCCTCGCGGAATCGCGGTCGGACCTTCGGGCGAGATCGTGGTGCTTTCGGCCGGTCCCGATGCTCTGCTTCGTCTCGGGGCCGATGGCACCCTGAGCGTTCTTAAAAAAGGAAAACCCTTCGCCTTCCCTTTCGGTCTCGCGCGAGACGCCGCGCACGACCGCTATCTTGTCAGTGACGCCGACACCGCCACGCTCTGGGCAGTCGACGCCTCGGGTTCGGTCACTCCCTGGGTTCGCGGCAAACCCTTGATCCGTCCCGAAGGACTTGCCTTTGACTCGACCGGTACCCTTCTCGTTGCCGACCCCGGAGCCTCACGCGTCTTCCGCGTTCATTCTCCCGATCGCATCGAGCCTCTCGAACTCGGCGCGAAATTCCTTCCCTGATAGGTTGATCGAGGGACGATCATTGATGGCCGATCCAATCAGAAAAGAATCCGCTTTCCTTGATATTCTTGCGTTCTGGCGGCGAACTTTTTAAAGGCCAAAGGCCAAAGGCCAAAGGCCAAAGGACAAAGGACAAAGTTCGATATTTTCCCTTTGACCTCTGCCCTTCCGTCGAAGTCACCTCAACTCGATTGACTCCCGATTCTCCATCGTTCAATCCGCTTCGGTCTTCGCGGCTTCGTCGGCCTTGGGTTTGGTCAAGGGAGCGGCAGGAGCGGCGGAGGGTTTGCGAGAGAGGCGAACCTCAAGCTTTCCGTTTGCCTTGCCGGGACGACCATTCAGTGTGAGATCAAGGTCGAGGTATGTCGTCACGTTGGCCTGAATCACTTGATTCGTATCAAGGTTTACCAGCGCTAGGCCCTGAACCCGACCGCCAAGGTTCAGGCCATTGCCCTTGTTTCCCTTGACGTCCCCCTTGATCTCGACAATGGCCTCGTCGATTCCGTTGCGCTTGTGCCGACCGATGTACGTGTACCTCGCATCAACGATCCCAAGCTCATCGTCGCCGACGGTCTCGATCGGCAGGTCGCGACGCCCCGTCCAGGCGACGTTCGGCTGGGTCAACTCGCCCGGCAGAGAGAGTTCCACGGCCTCGAACGACTTCTGAATCTTGGCGGCGATTCCTTCGACCAGCTCGCGCGCATTTCTCGGCACGGCGGCGAGGTCAAGGTGGTTCTCGACGATCGCCCCCTTGGAGTCGACGCGGAGGTCGGCCTTGACCCGGAAAAGGTTTGGCAAGGTCGCCTGAAGGCGGCGATCGCGCGGCAGCGACTGGTTATCGATCTTCGTCCCCAGGCTGATTTTTGTGTAGGTGACGTGAACCCCGGCGATCCCCCGGCCATCAACCGCCGCGATTGATTCAAGCATGTTCGCCTTCAAGAGCGCGGAGAGCGTGTGTTCCTCGCCCGAGGCGTCGCGGAGGGTGTAGGTCGTGACGCAGGTCATCTCCAGGTCGTTCTTCGAGTTCGGCGTGTGGTTCAGCTTGAGGACGACCGGCGTCCGCTCGACCGGCACGCGCGCGGCGAAGAGCACGGGAAGCCATCTTTGCGCCTTGCCCGCGCCATCGTTGTAATACGGCTGTGCCCAGTAAACGTCCCCTTCGGCGAGGACTGGCAGGTTCATCTCGGCCGAGGCGACTCCGTCCTTCACGGGCAAATCTTTCAATTCCCGCCGCTTCGGATCACCCGTGGGAGGCTGCGGCGGGGCCTCGGTCCTGAGCTTGGCCGACTTGCCCGACCAGACAGCCAGAGAAACCTTCTGGATCTTCTTCAAGGGATCAACAAGCTTCAGTTCCACCAGGCTTTTCGTCTCGGCGCCGCTCTTGAAAGGATGGCCGAAGGTCATGTCTTTGACCCGTCCGGCGACCATTGCCGCGACCGCCTCACCCGGAACAGCGAAGCTCACCTGCGACTGCGTGATGATCGCGACGGCGACACCGACGACCTTGCCATCGGTATCCACCACGGGGCCGCCTGAGTTGCCCGGGTCCATCCCGCCGTGAACCTGCACGCGCTGCAAGGTCCCGGCATCGTTCCGCCTCAGGCTCGACACCGAGGCCGTGTTCACCGTGATCGCCTTGCCGAGCATCGAACCAAACGGAAATCCAAAAATATAAACAACCTGCGTTTCCTCCAGGCCGTCGGCCGGTCCCACTTCCAGAGGCGTGGGCAGGTCGGCGCCTTCCACCCGCAAGAGCGCGAGGTCTGACCCGGTATCGACGCCGAGCACCTTTGCCGTCAGGGTCCGTTCTCCCTTCGCCCCACTTCCGATAACGGTTTCCACCTTCAAGGGACGCCGACTGTCCGCCTTGAACATTCCCAGAACGTGTGCATTCGTGAGAATAATTCCCGGCTCGATTCCAAAAAAACCGCTCCCTTCCGCCTTCTGCCCGTTGGGCAAGGTCACCTTGAGATGAACCGTCGCCTGTTTGACCTTCTTCAACGTCGCCGAGGCAATGCGACCCGCCGTCGCGGGCGCGGGTGCTGGCGTGGGCTTGGGATTTTGTCCGGATGTCGACGTCGCGGCCAGGAGGCTCAGAGCCAGAGCCAGGCCCGGGGACCACGCGAAACGTCTCTGTCCGCGGCCTTCTTGACGCCGAAGTCTTGCGCCCATGTTTAACTCATTCCCGGCGGAAGTGCCCGAGGAAAGGGGGAGAAAGCCCGGCCGGACCCGTCACCCCGACAGGTCCCGAACCCGCACCATCTGATCTGCCTCGATCGTGATCATCTTATCCGTCCCGCATCAAGGAAACATCAGGTTTCCCCGGTTTCCTGTTCGGGAATGACCAATGACCAAAAGAATGAATTTATCGGTTGTTGGTCATCGGAGATTGGTCATCACAATTTGGAATTTTCTTTCCAAATACCAATGCCATTTACACATGAACCCGCGACGCTTCGGCCGTGATCGTGCTGAAGGTCAAGACTCCCCAGGCCGCGACGAGCAGGCCGTTGCGAAGGTCCAGAAGAGCGATCACCCACGGTTCGAGGCGGCTCAACGCCTCAAATCCGATCGGAAAGATCACCAGGGTTGCCGCGCAGGCTGGCACGTAAAACCGTCGCGCCCAGACGCCCGCGCGGCCGTCGACACACGCCAGGAGCGGAATCGACCAGAGAAGATATCGCGGCGAAAGCACCCTGCCAAACGTCAAAAACGCCAGAAGCGCGGCCGATGCGTATTGCAACAGGTTCTCGCGGTCGGCCCCACGCGCCCTCCAGGCCGAGAGCACGACCAGGACCAGATGCCAGGGCGCAACCATCCTCGCGATCAGGCCCGATCAGGCCGTCTCCACCTCGACACTTCGAATCAACGAATGCACCACGATCGGCTGACCCTTCGCTCGGGCCATAGTCATCAAAATACTTGTATAAAGCGATTCAATCTCGATCCCGCGTTCCGAGTGATACGCGATCATCCGCGCCAGGCCGTCGCGCGAAACCGCCAGCCATCCCGCCAGGCCAAGGACTACCGCCAGTCCATAACCAAGGGCGACCCGCGGGGCCTTCGTTCCCTCAGCCAGCGCCGGCAGCGCGACGACCCCAGGCCCGACCTTGAGCCAGACCCCGAGCCCCGCGAGCCAACCCCCCAGCACAGGTCGATCCAACGCCAGCGTAATCACCGCGGCCAGAGTCCAGGCCGCGACAACCAGGTCAAACCGAGACGCCGCCATCGGGCAAAGCAAGGCCAGCGCGATCGTGTAAAAAGCCAGCCGACGCCCGAGGTCGCCCTTCCTTCCTTTGCGGTCGATCCACCAGACCACCAGGCCGATCGCCAGCGCATTCGCCGCGAAGATTTCCACCTGAAAAGCGCGTCGATAGGCCTCCAACCTGTCCGTGAATAGTCTTGGAACGAGAAAAACCGGCAAGGCCAGCGGCGGATATTCAACGCGAAAGTCTCGGTAGGGAATCTCGCCCCGGACGACGATCCGCGAGGCATGGACATGATAAATCGTCACGTCGTACCGAACGTGCGCCGGGGGTGTCGCGCCGTAGAAGAAAGGCTCGGCCTCGACGATCAGGGCATAACCCAGTTGCAGCGACCCCAGCACCACGGCCATGATCGTCGCCTTGAGCATCGTTCGCATCGCCGCGTCCTGACTCCCTTGGTTTTCGAGATCGATCGATCGGACGCAACCATCGCAACACCTTCGGCTAGCTCGGTCAAGGTTTGACCCTTTACCGATGTTTCCTCGGGAGCGCTTGAACTTGGAAACGACGACCACCACGACCCCGCCGAAACCCCTCCGCCCCCATCGGGTCGCCGCCTGGCTGACGATCGTCCTGGCCATTTCCGCGGCTCTGTGCCTGGCTGACCGCCTCGTTTTGGCCTTGCGGCCCGACGATACCGAAGCCTCGGAATCGCTCCGATTCATGCCCGTCGTCCGGCAAATCGTGGTCGGTCCCGGCGGCCTTTACGGCCCCTTCGGCGGAGGGAACCCCTACGTTCTTATTCACGCCCCGCTCTATTACCGGATCGCGGCCATTCTGGCCTGGCCGCTCGCAAGGTCAGGACTTGATCCCGTTTTCGCGTCTCTGATCGCGGGGCGTGGTGTTTCCTTTGCGGCGTTTATGTTCACATTATTTCTCGTCGGTCGGATTGCCCGGCTTGGCGAATCGTCCCGGATCGCCGCCTGGCTTGCTTTGCTCCTGCTCGCGGCTCTGCCTGTTGTGGACGGACTGCCGATCACCGTCTCGTCCGACATGCTTGGGATCGCGTTTCAAACTCTGGGTGTTTTGCTGACGCTCAAGGCGCTCGAACCTGGAAAAGGTGGACGAACCCTGCTGATCGGGGCGTATCTCTCCTTTGGCCTGGCCGTTTGTGTCAAGCAAACGTATGTGGTTACTCCTCTGGTTAGCACAATCTTGCTCATCGCGGCCCAGGTGCGCGGACGTTTGAAATCGAGGGGTTTTGGCCAGGCGCTTTTGATCGCCCTGGCGGTTGTCTCGGCGAATTTTGGGGCGGAATGGTGGCTGACGGCGGGCCGGGTTTTTGAGCCGGTTTTTGTAGTCGCCGGGTCGCTCGGAAGGCTCCGGCCGGCTGACTGGTCGCGCGCCGCGGCACTCGTCGCGGAGGTGGCCATCTGGTCGCTGGGCCTCTTGGCGCTCTGGGTCTCGGCAATGCTCGCGGTCGTCGGCTCAAAACCGGGCAAGATCCGATTCGCGGTGACCTTTGCCGGATCAATCACGCTTTTGACGGTCTTGATCCTTGCGGGGTTGGGAGGCCGCGAGCGCTGGTATTCTCTTCCCTGGCTCGTCGGCGGTCAGGCGGCGATTGTCGGCCTGGCTCTTGTCTGCATCCTGATCGAGCCGAGGGGCGTTTTGGGACATCGAGTCGACGCGGCGCTCTGGATCTACGGGATCAGCGAGTTCGCGTTGACGGTCGCTCTGAGTCGGTCAAGCACCGGTGCCTGGACGAATTACGCCGTCCCCGCGCTCATCTTCGCAACAATCCTCACCGCCCGCTGTCTCGCTCGCGGTCTGGCCAGAGCGTCTTCGGCCTGGCCCTTGTTCGCGCCGGGATTTGCCGTTCTGGCGGTTCTGTATCTGGCTCTTGCCGACATCTCGACGATCCATCGCCGCCGCGCCGTTGACCTGTCCGCGCGTGCGGCCCTTTTGGAACGAGTTGACCGCGACCCCCGCACGCTCTACTTCGTCGGCCAACCCGGACTGAACCGCGTTCTCGGTCGTCCCGAATTGGTCTGCGACGACTGGCTCTATCCCGTCTTCGAGTCGCTCCGCCTAGCCGATCGCCGATCGATCTGGCTT
This sequence comes from Isosphaeraceae bacterium, assembly GCA_965277595.1. Classification (GTDB taxonomy): domain Bacteria; phylum Planctomycetota; class Planctomycetia; order Isosphaerales; family Isosphaeraceae; genus CBDIDH01. The sequence continues at coordinate 4,792,331 of CBDIDH010000002.1, read as the reverse complement.
GGTGCGGCTCTCTCTCCATCGAGCCCGATCCGAACCGTCGTCTCCAACGCTCCCGGCTCACACCTAGACGGCCTTGACGTCGGCCTTGACGACCTTGGCTTTCATCCGTCCTTCCACGTCGGCCCCTTTTACGTCTGGGAACGTGGTCCGGCCCGGTTGACACCCGTTCGTTGACGGATGCGTCCAATGATCAATAATCAATTTTTAAAACATTCTTAGTTTTTTCTATTCGTCATTCGTCCTTAATGTCCTAGTTCTGGTATCTAAAATCCCTCGCCTTCAGGCGACCACTTCCAGTACGTCGGACTGCGCTTGGATGAACGTAGCGGACGAGGAATTTTGGATGTCATCGGAATGGGCGAACGAGTTGCTTTTTTGTCTTCTTCGGGACCCATACCAGTCGGGCTTGTAGCCGACTGTCGAACCCACCGGCTTCATGCCGGTGGTCCTTCAGTCCCGCATCAACGATCCCTGCCAATCGTTTATCGTGGCGACGCGCCAAGTTCCCGAAGCAAGAAATCCCACATATCTGTATATTTATCGGTCGGGTGGCCGGGATATTTCACGAAGCAGGTCACGCCCTTTGCCGCGGCGAGTTTCTGGAAGCCCAGGCCCCAGGCGGGCGAGTGGACGAGGTAGTCCATCTCAGTGACCGATTCGGGACGGGTCAGGCCCCAGTTGTTCTCAAAATAGATCGGTGCGGCGTCCTTGTTCAAAAGGGCGTCGGGCGACCAGCGCGCGATGATCGGTTGCAGTTCGTCGCGGCGTTTGAGCGACTCGTCAAAGCTGCAACCAAACGAGGGAGCCCCCCAGGAGACGCCAGGCACCCATTCGCGCATCCGCTTCGGATCAATGCTCGGCTGGCTCCGCCAGGCGCCGACGCAGTTGACTTTGGTCGAGACGCGATCGACCGGGTCCTTCGCGTCTGGATCAGCATTTTCGCCCGAGCAGCCGAGGTAAAGCGCGGGTAAGGCCCCTTGAGAACCCCCCGCGACGCCGATCCGGTTCGGGTCGAGCTTCCATTTCGCGGCGTTGAGCCGGATGAACTGCACCGCCCGGCGGGCATCGAGCAGGCAGATGGCGACCGGCGGGTCAACCTTCTCGTCCTTCGCCTCACCCATCACGCGCATCTCGACCCCGACCACCGCGCAACCCGACCCGAAGAACCTGTTGAGGTCGGGCACCCCTTTGCTCGGCTTCCAGAGCCCGCCAAACCAGAGGACAACCGGAAACGGCCCGTCGCCTTTGGGCGGGACATACACGTCCAGCACCTGATGCGGTCTCGGCCCATAAGCCACATCAGCCGCCGTCGGAACCGGTTTGGCGCCTTCGGCGACGCTCACCCATCGCAAAGCCGCGACAAGCCCGAGCATGATCCAGGTTTCTCGGCCTCGCGAAGACAATTCCCGGCGCGGCATCGTGGAGGCTCCGTGCAGGTTCGAAAAAGGGTCGCGATCGAGCCTCGTTCGTGAGGACCGAGGATCAATGACCGATGACCAACCAAAACAAAAACCAAACATTCTTGGTCATTCGACATTGGTCATCGGTCCGGAAACCAAGCACTGATCGCCGTTCTGATTCTAATACGCGTCGGCGCTGATCGCTTCCTTGCCGTTGCGAGTGCCCAGGGCGCGGAAGGTCGCGAGGTCAACGCCATCCTTGATGAACTTCACCGAGCCGTCGCCAAAAACAAAATTGGCGCCGCCAGGGTGATTGCTCCGAAATCCCCACTGGCCGTATTCCTTGTATCGGGGGATGTTCAAGAGCCAGGCTTTATAATCCGACGTGTCGGGATAGGCGGTTCCCGGCGGAAGGGCGTTCGGTCCCGGGGTGCCGGTCGCCGTGCCGATGCCAGCGCCCCCCGCGTAGTCGCCCGACATGATCGGCGCATTGATGCGCGGGACTTCAAAGGCAAAGCCCTGCGGTCTCCAGGTGTTGCCCGACGGATCGAAGCTGGAATTGACCTGGAAATAGCCGGGACGCGACCACTGGTTGAACTGCGGGTCGGGGTCTTTTTTGAGCCGCGCCGTCTCGCCGACGAAAATCGTCTGGCTCATTCCGTCCTTGACGCTCGCGACCCGGTACGAGGTGAAATCATCAAAGGGGCCGTTGCCCGGGTCTTGCTGCCAGCAGTCCGGTCCCGAAACATACGCGACAACGTTCCAGGTCCCCGCCGAGGGCGCATAAGAGGTCTGCGAATAGGGGTTATCCGTCAAGTAGCCCGGGGTCTGCGGCAGGTCGCTCGGACAGATGTATGAGTTGACCACGACAAGCAGGCCCGTCCGGTTGATCTGGCCGACGGGAATGCCCCCCCAGAGCCCGTTCGTTCCCGACGAGGCGAGGTCGAAGTTGATCGCGTTATAGGCGTTGCTCTGTTCCATCTGCGGGAGCAGAAACGTGAAGGCGCCGAAGGCCCGGGTCGCATGAACCCCTTGACAGGCGTTGGTGCCGCCGTCGCTGCTGTTGTAATAGATCGCGCCCGGCGGAAACGAGCCGATCGCCGTTTCATAGGAGTTGATCGCGATCGCGATTTGCTTGAGATTATTGACGCACTGTCCGCGCCTCGCGGATTCTCGGGCCGACTGCACTGCTGGTAGCAAGAGCGCGACCAGCACGCCAATAATGGCGATCACCACCAGAAGCTCGATCAGGGTAAAACCCGCTCGACATTGACGACGACGGTCCATCGCGACGACCCTCGACCTGGGGAGAGAGACGCTCGACCCCCTTTGCCTTCCCTCTTTTAGCGTGCGCGGGAGGCGATCCGGATCGGGCTCGACAGTAATCTGACGGAAGGCGTTCCGGTTCTCAACCGAGCAGAACGCCGAAGGGCCGCCGGATCGTACAACCCGGCGGCCTTCACGTTAAGCGACAAGGGTCACTCGGTCAATCCATCAATCAATCAATGACCTGGCCGATGCGGCGGCGGTGGTGGCAGGTGCGGCGGTTTGGGCGTGGGTGTCGTCGTCCCGGTACTCCCGGAAGTCACGTTCGGCTTGACCGACGGTGTTGTCGTCGTCGTCCCGGTGGTCGTCGTCGTCCCGGTCGGATGCGTGCAGCCGCCCGCCATTCCGGTCGTCGTGGTCGTGGTGCCGGTGCCGGTCGTCGTGGTCGTGCCGGTTCCGGTCGTGGTGATCGGCGTGGTAACGATTGGCGCGGCGATCGGGGTTCCGATCGAGGCCAGGGCGATCCGGTCTTCGAGCCCCTCACAGACGAAGGCGGCTCGGGTCTGCCGTCTCGGCTTTGTCTCGCGGGAAGGCAAACGGAAGACGCTCAGGAGGGTACGACGGAATTCTGTGCGCGGCATCAAAGGGGGATTCCTTCCGGGTTAGGTGATCGGAGCCGGTCTTATCGGGCGGATTGACGGTCGCGAGCAGAGGGGTGGACCATCCCATAGGGGTAGGTCTTGACACTAGTAACGGCGGCTTCGTTCCTCTGGAGACATCGACTTCGAAAGATTTTTGGAAAATGTCGTCGCCGCGATTTCAGAGCAGCCAATTGCGCCGATCCAACCGGGCGGAATCGCCTCGACGCACTTCCACGAGGTTTCGAAAAGAAAAATGCCCCGGCCGAACGTATCGGGCCGGGGCGTCGAGCTTGAGCAACGTTCAGAATGCGTAGCGACCCGCGAAGATGCTTCCCCTTGGGAAGCCGTGCGCCGAGGCGACCGTCTGGGTGACGACCTTGCGGGTCGCGGTTGTCGCGAGGGTCACCGCATGCGGCGCGGTCGAGTGAACCGCGGCCTTCGTGATCGGCGCTGAGATCGGCGAGAGGCCGACGATGATGCTCGACGAGGACATCGTGGCCGTCGACGGCGTGACCGTCTTCGCCGCGCTGGTCGACGAGGGGGAGAAGACGATGTCGGCGTAGAAGTTCATGCCCGAGCCGTTTGTCTTCGGGAAGACGCCGGTGCCGCTGCTGTAAACACCGTTGCCGCCGCTGACGCTCGTCGGCATCCCTTCAAGCGGGCCGTTCGTGTACGGGGTCGAGCTGCTGAAGAAGTTCGTGGAGATCCCGAACTTACCGCCGCCGGTCGAGAACGAGATGATGTAAACAGTGTTCGGCGAGACCGCGATGGGGCTGGAGAACGACACCTGCTGCCAGCCGCTGGCGGTCTCATTGGTGAACGTCGCCGTGGCCAGAAGCGTGCCGGTCGAGGACCAGAGGTGGCCGATGTGGGTGTAGCCGGTCATCCAGGTCTGCTTGTAGAAGCGAGCCCCGGTGATCGTTCCGGCCGTCGTGGTCTCGATCTTCTCACCGACCTCGTACGTGCCCGTTGAATAGGCGTTTTCCGAAGGGGCGGCGGTTCCGAAGAGCGTATCGGTCGCCGCCACGGCGCCGGTCGTCGTGGCGGAGACGGTGCCGCTCGGCACCGAGGTCTGACCGCCGACCATCACCTGGACGCGATACGAATAGGTCGTTCCGGCCGAGACGGTCGAGTCGGTATAGGTCGTCCCGCCAGAAACGGAGCCGATCTGAACCCAGGTGGTTCCCGAAAGCCGTTCCACCAGGACCGAGCCCCCCGACGGTGCCGCGGCGAAGTTGAGCGTGACCGACGTGCTTGTGACCGAGGCCAACGTCGGAGCCGCCGGGGTCGCCGGAGCAACCGAGACGGTCGACGAGGTGGCCTTGATTCCGGTCGCGTCGGTCGCCGTGACCGTTTGCGAACCGGCCGTGTTGAAGGTCACCGAGAAGGCGTGCTTGCCGGCGTCGGCCGTGGAGAACGTGTACGAGGCGGGTGAGAAGGTCGCCGCCGAATCGGTGCTGCTGAGCGTGACCGTTCCGGTGTATCCTGTCGCCACGTTCTTGTAGGCGTCTTCGGCGGTCACGGTCAGGCTAGACGGCGTGCCAGCAGTGGTCGACGTGGGGAGGCCGGCGAGAATGAACTGGGTCGCGGTGGCCGCGCTCACGCTGATCGACGACTTGACGCTTCCGGCCGAGCCCGACGAGTCGGTCGCGCTGACCGTCTGGCTTCCCGCCGTCTTGAGCGTGACGTTGAACGTGGCCTGACCCCCCGAGAGCTTCACGCCCGTCGGCAAGGTTGCCTGGCCGTCGCTGCTGCTGATCGAGATCGCGTCGGTGTTCGACGCGTCGATCGTTCCGGTCGATGTCTCGGCGGTGACCGTGAATGTGACCGAGGTTCCAGCCGTGTCGGTCGTCGGAATCTGCGTGAAGACCAAGTGATCGGTCGGTGTCGGTGTCGGTGTCGGCGTGGGTGTCGGCGTCGGCGTCGGTGTTGTCGTGCCGACGAGCGAGCCGACGACGAGGTTGGCGATCGGCGAGCCGATGCCGGTGACGAAGTCGTAACCGGTCGTGGCCGAGTAATTCGGCTTTCCGGTGCTGGTTCCGCTGGTGACGTCGTGAAAGTCGGCCGTATTCTGGTAGAGGGTCGACTGAAGTCCCTGGGTCGCGCCGGTGTCGAGCGGCGAGAGGCCGCTGAGAGCACGCCCCTGGTCGGCGATCGCGATCAAGGCGGCCCATTGCGGAGCACCCGCACTCGTTCCGCCGACCTGCATCCAGCCCGGGGCGGCGCTGCTGCTGGTTGAGAACGAGTCATAAACGGCAAACCCCGAGTTCGGGTCGGCGTCATAGGCGACGTCGGGGTTGGCCCGCGCGGTCGTCAAGGTCGTGGGAACAACCCCCTTCTGATAGCTCGGCTGGGTCTCGTAGCTGCTCGGGCCGCCACCGCTTCCCGACCAGCCGGCTTCCGAGGCGTAGGCGTTGCCCGATCCGAGCTTTAAGGTCGTTCCGCCGACCGCCAGGACGTTCGACGAGATCGCCGGCCACGAGGCAGGGGCTCCCGCGTCTCCCGACGAGGCGACATACGCGACTCCGGCCTTGGTGAAGTAGGTCGAGTCATACGACGACTCGCCCGAGAACTCGCCGCCGCCCCAGCTCATCGACACCACGTTGGCCTGTGACGCGGCCGTCTTGACCGCCGCGAGCAGGTTGGACGTGCTCGCACTGCTCGCCTCAACCAGGATGATCTTCGCGCCTGGAGCGATTGCATGTGCCCACTCGACGTCGAGCGATTCCTCGGTCTCCCAGCCGCCGGTCGAGTCGGTTCCCGTCAGGGACGATCCGCCCGACTGATTGAGCCGGGTCACGGTCGTCGCGGGAAGGCCGAATTGGGTGTCAAACGTATTCAGGTCGGCCTGGATGTTGGGATCATCATAGGCGTCAACGATGGCGATGGTCTGGCCCGTGCCGTCGCCCTTGCTCGAGCCGAAGGTGATCCCGTTAAACCCGTATGCCGTGAGGACCCGCGACGGCGTGAGCGAGCTGGAATACGGCGCCGTGTTGAGATGCTTCTGTTCGACCTGATAGAGCGGCGAGATCAGCGTCCCGGTCGCGAGCGGCCCGACGCCCGCGGTCGTCGTCAACATCTCGCGAGTTTCGAGGTGGTCCAGAAACGGGAGGTGTTTGCGCAGTCTCTGGGCGGCTCGGGACCGAGTGGTGCGGGGCATCGAGTTGTCGGCTCCTGGTGAAGGCAAAAGGGCGCTAGGAGGGCCTTTAGCCGCGTCGTTCGTGTGGGGTCGGGGTGTATCGTCTAAGGTTCAACGTTCAATCGCCGCGGGGCTCCGGATGAGGGACCGACGAAGGGTGCTCATCGTGTACGAGCGGGGGGCCGGCCAGGTTCGCCCGGCCGACATCATCGATAAAACCTTCTTCGGTTCCAGTGAGCCTAGGTTTTTGAAAGCCCCGTGTCGCGCGACTCTCGACGGATCGCGTCGGGGCGTTGACCTGGGGCGTCGGCTTCGTCGAATTCGGTTAACAGAGGGGGGTAATCAGTCGGCTTCAGAGGTATGATCCCCACCACGTCGAGGTGGACCAGCCATACCGGTCTTCAAGGCCTTGGAATCGTTGGAGCGAATGGCGAGTCTTGCCGATCGCGGTCCGCGTCTCGCGGCCAGCGCCGGCTCTGACTCCCCTTGAGATTTGGCTGAATGTTGCGTAATCGTAGACATCCGCTTGTACGTTGTCAACGGCTCCGAAGCGAATTTCCGAAGGGTTTGATTCACCGGGAAATTCGCACCCGTTTCCCTGGTTCAGTCGACCTGTAAGTCACCCTTGCGCACCACTACGGAGCGGGCTACCGGGTGTGACAGCGTGCCGACGCAAAGTTTAATGAGGGAACTCAAGGAATTTCCGTGGGGCCCTGTCCCCATCCGATCTCCGTTTGCGTTATTCTAGGCAGAGGCTTGAGCCAGACTCTTCCGCAAAGACGATTGCGTAGTCCTGTTCCGGCCCTGGAGCGAACGGCCACGGAATCCGTATCGCTCGTTCATCCGCCCGATCGCCGCGACACGGAGTGACTTACCGATGGCCCCGTCAACGCACCGATCCCCGCGCCGCCTTTTTCTTGGCCAGCTTGCCGCCGGCGCCGCCTTTTTCACGACCCGCGGACTCTTCGCCGAGGAACTGGCCGCGACCCCTTCGCGAACCGAAGGCCCCTTCTATCCCGATCGCCTGCCGCTCGATACCGACAACGACCTGATCATCATCAATGACAGCCTGTCCCCGGCCGTCGGCGAAATCACCCACCTGACCGGCCGCGTCCTCAGCCCCTCGGGCAGCCCGATCCGCAACGCGACGGTCGAGATCTGGCAGTGCGACGCCAACCAGGTTTATCATCACACCGGCGACAACGCCCCGAAGCTCGACAAGAACTTCCAGGGCTTCGGCAAGTTCACGACCGGTTCAACCGGCGAGTACAGGTTTCGAACCATCAAGCCCGTTCCCTATCCCGGACGTCCCGCGCCTCATATTCACGTCAAGGTGAAGTCGGGCGACCGCGAGCTTCTCACGACCCAGATCAACATCGCCGGCCATCCTGGCAACCTTGTTGATGGCGTCGTCAACGGCGGGATCGACGTCTTCGACAAGGAACTGCTTCAGACCGAGTTCAAGCCGATCCCCGGTTCCAAGACCGGCGAGCTTACCGCCTTCTTCGAGATCGTTCTCGGCCGGACCCCCGACGAACGCACCTTCCGTTCCCGAACAACCAGCCGGACGATCGGCTGAGCGGGATTTCCTTGTTGTGGTTCGCTCCGTATCGAACACTAGCCGGAAGGAGACGCCCGCTTTGCGTATTCGAACCTTGATCGGCGCCGCGGGGTGCATCCTCGCCAGCGCCGGGATGGCCTCGGCCCAGCCCCCTCCTGGCGGCGGTGGCCCTGGCGGTGCCGGCGGCGACCTCATTGTCCGCATGATGGCCTTTGACAAGAACGGCGACGGCTCGCTTTCCCGAACCGAGATCACCGACGACCGCCTCGTCCGCCTCTTTGATCGCGCCGATGCCGATAAGGATGGCGTGGTCACCAAGTCCGAGTTGAACGCCCTTCAGGCCCGCGAGCGCGGCAATGCCCGGGGCGGCGGCGGTCCCGGCGGTTTTGGCGGTGGTCCCGGCGGTGGTCCCGGGATGATGGGGGGTCCGCCCCCGCCTCGACCGGGCGAGATCCTCTCTCCCGGCCTGATGGATCGGCTCAAGCTGACCTCGGATCAAAAGTCCCAGATTGACGCTCTGCAAAAAGACGTCAACGCCCAGCTTGCCAAGATTCTCAACGACGACCAGAAGGCCCAGCTTCGCGAGATCCGCCAGCGCGGACCTGGTCGTCCCGGTGGTCCCAGCGGCGGAGGCCCGGGAGGCTTTGGCGGTCCCGGAGGACCTGGTGGCCCGCCTCCTCCTCGCGAGAACGACCGCTGAGAAGGCCGCCCGATCTGATCGATTCTGATTCGTTTCGTTCCCTTCTCATGACGAGCCCCGGCCAGGGGCGGCCCCGCGCCGCTCCTGGCCGTCCTGCGTTCTCGATCCACCTTCAATTCACGGCAACGATCGAACCTTGTCACCTTCCCCGCCGTATCGACCCCATGGTTCCCTCCTGGCCATGACCGCTTCTGCCCTTTGTCCTTCAACGAACTATCCGACACCCGTAAGATTCGGTTAAATGGTGCAACCGGGGGAAAAGGTGGGGCGATTCGGGTTTTGGATCGCCTCCCTTTTGAGGTATCCTGTTAAGAACGGACGGACAGAAGAACGGAAAGCGTCTGACCTCGCCTTGTTGGGGTCGAATCGTGCCTGAGGATCGATGAAGCCAGTTTGGGACCGGCGCCAATCGCCCGCGCCGACGTGCCCGACCGGGGATCTTTTCCAATGAACCGCTCGACGGTCGCCAGCCGGTGCAACCTGGAACTCCTTGAAGACTACCACCGCCGCTGGCGTGCTGACCCCGCCTCGGTCGACGAGTCCTGGCGGATCTTCTTTGAAGGGTATGAACTCGGTCAGGCCGGCGCAACCGCCGTTGACGGCGAGGTTCCGACCGACCCCGACACCACCCGCGCCCAGTCTGGCGTCACCCGCCTGATTGACGCCTATCGCGAGATCGGCCACTACCTCGCCGACCTCGACCCGCTCCAGCTTAACCCCACGCGCGACACCCACGAGCTTCTCGACCCCTCGAATTTTGGCCTGACCGAGGCCGATCTCGATCGCGTCTTCTACAACCGGCTCACCGACCCCCCGTATGCCACGCTCCGCGACCTGATCGACGTCCTCCGCGAAACCTATTGCGGCAAGATCGGCGTCGAGTACATGCACATCCGCAACCCCCAGGTCCGGCGCTGGCTTCAGGAACGCATGGAGCCGGTCCGCAACAACCCGAGCTTCGACCTTCGGAAAAAAAGGCGGATCGTCCTCAAGCTCAACGCCGCCGAGTTGTTCGAGACGTTCCTTTCGACCCACTACGTCGGCCAGAAGCGGTTCTCGCTCGAAGGGGGCGAGATGCTCATCCCGCTCCTTGACGCCATCATTGAGCGCTCGGCGCATCACGGCGTCCGCGAGGTCGTCTTCGGGATGCCCCACCGAGGCCGGCTCAACGTACTGGCGAACATCCTCAACAAGCCTTACGGCATGATCTTCGCCGAGTTCGAGGAAAACCTTCCCGAGACCGTCGCCGGTGATGGAGACGTCAAGTATCACCTCGGCTTCTCCGCCGATCACGTCTCGGTCGAAAAAGGCCACTCGATCCACCTCTCGCTGACCCCCAATCCCAGCCACCTTGAAGCCGTCAACCCCGTCGTTGAAGGCCGCGTGCGTGCCAAACAACGCAAGTTCAAGGACAAGGACCGCAAGCTCGGCATTCCGATCCTCATCCACGGCGACGCCGCCTTCGCAGGGCAAGGACTCGTCGCCGAAACCCTCAACCTCTCGCAACTTCACGGTTATCGAACCGGCGGCACCGTCCACATCGTCGTGAACAACCAGATCGGGTTCACCACCGCGCCGATCGACAGCCGGTCATCGCGCTACTGCACCGACGTCGCCAAGATGATCGAAGTGCCGATCTTCCACGTCAATGGCGACGACCCCGAGGCGGTTGTCTATGTCGGTGAGCTTGCGCTCGACTTCCGCGAGGCTTTCGGCCAGGACGTCGTCATTGACATGGTCTGCTACCGCAAGCACGGCCACAACGAAGGCGACGAACCGGCGTTCACCCAGCCCTTGATGTACGGCAAGATCAAGGACCGGATGAGCGTCCGCCAGCTTTACACCGAGTCGCTCGTGATGTCCGGCGAGCTCTCGACCGAGGAAGCCGAGACCATCGCCGAGACGTTCGGCGAGAAGATGCAAGAAGTCTACGACGAGGTTCATGGCGGCAACGTCCCCTCAAAGGCCCTTCAACCCGGCTTCTCGGGCGCCTGGAAGGGGCTGACGCCGAACTACTCGTTTGAACCGGTCGAGACCGGCGTTCCTTATGAAACGCTCAAAGTCGTCTCCGACACCCTTGGTCGTGTCCCCGAAGGATTCCACCTCAACCCGAAGATTGAGCGCCTGATCGCCAACCGCTCCAAGCTGGTTGATTCCCGAGGCGCCGTCGACTGGGCCCTGGCCGAGGCCCTCGCCTTTGGCTCGCTCCTCGTCGAGAAGACCCCCGTCCGGCTCAGCGGCCAGGACAGCCGACGCGGGACCTTCAGCCAGCGGCACGCCGTTTACGTCGATTATCAGAACGGGTCGAGCTATACCCCGCTCAAGAACCTTGGCAACGACGCCGCCGAGCTTTGCGTCTATGACAGCCTCCTCTCCGAGGCCGCCGTTCTCGGCTTTGATTACGGCTACTCGCTCGACGAGCCCCAGATGCTCATCCTCTGGGAAGCTCAGTTCGGCGACTTCGTCAATGGCGCTCAGGTTATCATTGACCAGTTCATCAGCTCCGCCGAATCCAAGTGGGGACGGGCCAGCGGCCTTGTCATGCTCCTTCCTCACGGCTACGAAGGCCAGGGACCCGAGCACTCCAGCGCCCGCCTCGAACGCTTCCTCGCCCTCTGCGCCGAAGACAACATTCAGGTCGCCAACGCCACGACCCCCGCGCAGTATTTCCATCTTCTCCGCCGCCAGGTCCGCCGCGACTTCCGCAAGCCCTTGATCGTGATGACCCCCAAGAGCCTCCTCCGCCACAAGCTCGCCGTCTCGCCGATCGACGACCTTGTCTCGGGTCACTTCCACGAGGTTCTCGACAACGGGGCCAATCCCGACCAGGTGCGCCGGGTTCTTGTCTGTAGCGGCAAGGTCTATTACGACCTCGTCTCGAAGCGCGACGAGGCGGGGCTCTCGGCCGAGGTGGCCATCGTCCGCCTCGAACAGTTCTATCCCTGGCCCGAAGACGCCTTGCGGGCGGCCTTTGGCCGGTATCAAAAGGCTCGCGAGTGGATCTGGGTTCAGGAAGAGTCTCAGAACATGGGGGGCTGGACGTTTGTGGCCTCCCGCCTCCAGGAACTCCTCGGCTTCCCCTTCCTTTACGTCGGCCGGGACGCGAGCGCCAGCACCGCGACCGGTCTGCACCACGTCCACGACCGCGAACAGGCCGAGCTGGTCGCCGCCGCCATCGGTGTCGGCGCGACCCCCTTGCCTTACCTGGTCTCGGCCCACGCGGCGCGGCCCCTGGCCGCGCTGTCCAGCAAGGAGTGAGAGACGTCCCATGGCCGTCGTTCCGATCACCGTTCCCGGAGTGGGTGAATCAATCTCCGAGGGCATCCTCGCCCGCTGGCTCAAGCCCGACGGGGCCGCCGTCAAATCCGGCGACCCCCTCTTCGAGCTGGAAACCGACAAGGCGAGCAACGTCGTCCCGGCCTCGACTTCGGGCGTCCTGAAAATCAGCGTCGCCGAGGGGACGACCGTCGAGATCGGCGCCACCGTAGGCACAATCGACCCCGCCGCCTCCCCCTCGGCCGCCAAACCTTCGCCCGCTCCCGCTCCCGCGGCGAAACCGGCCGAGGCCCCCGCCGCGCCTCCGGTCCCCGCGGCCCCGTCGAGTAACGGCGGCGACGGCTATTCCCCGGCCGTCCGCCGGATCGTCGCCGAGGAAAACGTCGACACATCCACGATCGAGGGCACCGGCCGCGGCGGCCGACTCACCAAGGGCGACCTCGTCGCGCACCTTGCCTCCGGTTCCGGCGCCTCGACCGCCGTCGCTCCGCCCCCGACCCTGGCCCCTGCCCCCGCGCCGATTGAGCACCCCGCGCCCGCGACGTCTCCGACTCCCGCCGCGTCCACCTCCTCCTCTTCGCCACGCGAGACGCGTAAGCGGATGAGTGGGATTCGTCAGAAAATCGCCCAGCGTTTAGTCGAGGCGCAGCAGACGGCCGCGATCCTCACGACCTTCAACGAGGCCGATCTTTCTCGGGTCATGGACCTCCGCGCCAAATACAAAGACGCCTTCAAGGCCAAGCACGGCGTCGCGCTCGGGTTCATGTCCTTCTTCGTCAAGGCGGCGATCGAGTCGTTGAAGGCTTTTCCCGCCGTCAACGGCCGGGTCGACGGCGCCGATATCGTTTACAACAACGTTTATGACATTGGCGTTGCCGTCAGCACCGAGCGCGGTCTGATGGTTCCTGTGATCCGCGATGCCGACAAGCTCACTTTCGCCGGAATCGAGAAAGCCATCGGCGCCTTTGCGGTCAAGGCCCGCGACAACTCGATTGCCGTGGCCGACCTTCAAGGCGGCACCTTCACGATCACCAATGGCGGCGTCTTCGGGTCACTGATGTCGACCCCGATCCTCAACCCCCCCCAGAGCGGCATTCTTGGCATGCACACGATCCAGAAGCGTCCCGTCGTGGTCGACGACCAGATCGTGATCCGGCCGATGATGTACCTTGCCCTCTCCTACGACCACCGCATCGTCGACGGCCGCGAAGCCGTCAGCTCCCTCGCCCGTATCAAGGAATGCGTCGAGAATCCCGAGCGTCTCATGCTCGAAATCTGAATTCTTGAAGACTTCAGCGATTCACCGCGTTAGATTCGAAGGGGTTGGAATTCGTTCCGACCCCTTTTTTCATTCCTAATAGGATATCGTTACGTGAAACTACTTGAGAGGGACAAGTAGGTCGCGTTTCCCTGGGTGATTGCTCTTGAGGCGACCTGGCCCATTTTTCGGAGCGATGGCTACAACTAGGCCTCAACCAAGCGTAATTCGAGGCTGATCGAGGCCGGGATGCTCGAAAACCCCCTGGTTTTGGTGAACAATCGAGGGACTTCACAAGCCTCAGTCGTTTGCCTCCCAGGGGGTTTTCGAGTGAATGCCAATGTCCACCGCCAGTTGAACCGACGCAAGAGGCGAATCCTCCGCCGGATCGAGAACAAGCCCGGCGTCGAGCGGCATCAGCCGATGATGACCGCTTCCAACATCCGCTACGAGATCGCGGACCGGACCCGGGCCATCGCGCCGGGCGGGATCGGGGCCATCCACCTCCTGGCACAGAAGCTCGGGCTCATCCGGGGCATCAACGACGGCCTCCACCTGCTCACGCGCCACCTGCCGTATTTCGAGAGCGACCACGTCCTCAACATCGCCTACAACCTGCTGGCCGGTGGTCAACGTCTGGAGCACCTCGAAGTCCGCCGCAACGACGAGGTCTACCTCGACGCCCTTGGGGCACAGCGCATCCCCGAGCCCACCACGGCGGGAGACTTCCGCCGCCGCTTCGTCCAGGCCGATGTCGAGCGGTTGATGGACATCTTCAACGAGACCCGGCTCCGAGCCTGGAAGGGACAGCCCGAGGACTTCTTCGACGAGGCGTTCATCGACGCCGACGGGACGCTCGCCCCTACCGACGGCTGGTGCAAGCAGGGCGTGGACATCGCTTACAACGGAGTGTGGGGATCCCATCCCCTGGTGGTCTCGCTGGCCAACACCGCCGAGCCGCTGTACCTGGTCAACCGCAGCGGCAACCGTCCCTCGCACGAGCAGGCCGATGTCTACCTCGACAAGGCCGGTGAACTCTGCCGTCGGGCGGGGTTCCAGAAGATCACCTTCCGGGGCGACACCGACTTCAGCCAGACCAGGCACCTGGACCGCTGGGACCGGGAGTCGATCCGGTTCATCTTCGGGATCGACGCCAGGGCCAACCTCAAGGGGCTGGCCGAGCGGCTCCCCCAGGGCGATTGCGCCATGATGGGTAATCTGGGAGGATGAAAGCATGACGCCTTGGGTTGGTTGGCGGTTGGGCCGACATCCGAAGCGTCGATGCTCTCCGGGTCTTCCCTCTCATGTCCAACGACTTCTCCGCCCGCCTCGACAGGCACTTTGCTAGCTTGACCGACCCCCGTCGGGGCAAAGTCACGTATCCCCTCATCAACATCGTCGCCATCGCCTTGGGCGCCACCATCGCCGGGGCCGACGACTTCGTGGCCATCGCCGACTGGGCACGCCAGAAGAAGGACTGGCTCGGTGAGTTCCTCGACCTCTCCCGCGGCATCCCGTCGCACGATCGCTTCAACGCCATCTTCCGGGCGATCAAGCCCGAGCAATTCGAGCGCTGCCTGGTGGCGTGGATCACCGAACTGCACAAGGTCGTCGTCGGGCAAGGGCAAGTCGTCCCCATTGATGGCAAGACCATGCGGCAGAGCTTCGACAAGGCGACCGGCAAATCGGCTCTCCATATGGTCAGCGCCTGGGCGACGACCCACAAGATCAGCCTCGGCCAGGTGGCCGTCGCCGAGAAGAGCAACGAGATCACCGCCATCCCCAAGCTGCTCGATCTGCTGGAAATTCAGGGGGCGGTGGTAACCATCGACGCCATGGGCACTCAGACCGAGATCGCCGAGAAGATCCTCGAACGGAAGGCCGACTATGTGCTGGCCGTCAAAGGCAACCAGCCGACCCTGCATGAGGGCGTCGTGGAGTTCTTCCTGGACCAGATCGAGGACGACTTCGCCCGAGTGAAGGTGAGCCGTCACGAGACGAAGGAGAAGGGCCACGGTCGGGTCGAGCACCGGACGTACTACGTGTGCGACGTTCCCGACGACTTGCCGGATGCGGGCCGCTGGGCGGGGCTGAAGCGGATTGGCGTGGCGATCAGCGACACGGTGCGAAGCGGCAAGCCATGCGACGACGTCCGCTACTACATCCTGAGCCGGAAGATGAGTGCCAGGAGCTTCGGGGCTGCGGTGCGGAGCCACTGGGGCATCGAGAACTCGCTGCATTGGCAGTTGGACATGAGCTTCGGCGAAGACCGCAGTCGCGCGCGGAAAGACCACGCCGACGCCAACATGGCGGCATTGCGGAGGCTGGCGTTGGGCCTGTTGAAGAACGAAGCGAGCAAGAAGGTGGGCATCAAGAACAAACGGCTTGTCGCCGCATGGAACATCGACTATCTGCGGCAAGTGCTATTCGGTGCATAGGTTACGGTGCAATCGCCCTGGAAGACGCGGCCGTCGGGATACGGGTGGATGAAACGGAACATGGTGCGGCTCCTTCGCGCAAAAGAATGCCCGCTTGCGCGTGAACGACAAACGGGCTATCCTCCTTATTGCTTAGATAAGAAGTTCATCATGCATCAAGTTTTCCAACAATGGAAGCTAATTCCTGGTCACGAGATTCAGTACCTGGTCTGCGACCGCGGCTTTATCTTCTCGTTCGTCAAGAACGGATATCTTGACCCCTCGCCGAATCAATACGGCTACTATGCGGTGACTCTTTGGAAGTAGGCGTTCAAGGCCCGTTCAGGCTGCTTGAGTGGTGGAGGTGGCGGGCAGGAGCGAGGGGATCGGTTGGCCATCCAGATGAGCTTGGTAGCACCGGGTAAGGTAGTCCAGCACATTGATGTCCTGCTGACGGCAGGTCGCCACCACCGACAGGATCCGCTCCACGAACCGGCTCCCCGCCTCGCTCTCGGTCCCGCCGCTGAGCTTGCGGTAGATCACTCCGTGCCGCAACGCCCGCTCGGCGTGATTGTTCGTTGGCTCGATCCCCTCGACTCGCACGAACGTCCACAAGTGTGTCTCACCGCAGAGCAACTCCCGGCACGTCCCCGCCGTCTTGGGGCAGCCGCACGCCGCCCCCCGCTGCAGGTCCTCTTTCAGGAAGGGGCGCATCGTGGCGACATACGTCCGGAAGCTGGACCGGGACAGGGTCCCATCCCGGACACGATGCCACCACTCGAACAGGGCATCGGAGTGCCCCATCAACCGCTCGCCCACCTCGGCGGATTCGCCGCCCCGGTCGATCATCGCCTGGAAGTCACGACGGAGGTGTGCCCAGCAAAA
The DNA here is from genome assembly GCA_965277595.1 of Isosphaeraceae bacterium. Taxonomy (GTDB): domain Bacteria; phylum Planctomycetota; class Planctomycetia; order Isosphaerales; family Isosphaeraceae; genus CBDIDH01. Next base: position 4,775,788 of record CBDIDH010000002.1, on the reverse strand, counting down.
CTGGCGGCGCTTGACCCGCATGTAACCCTTGAACCGGTCGCGGATGACGACCTTGCTCGCCGCCGTCCCGAGCATCCCCTTGGCGACCTCGGCCCCCCGGGAGGTGGCGATCGTGAAGACCGTCACCAGTCGGGTCACGGCCCCCCAGAGCCACGCCTTGTCCTGACCCTGCCACCACGAGGTCTCGTCGATGTGCGCCCAGGCGGCGTCCCGGACGTACTGATGGAGTTCCTCGACCGGGGCCGCCAACTCGGTGGCACCCTGCCGCTCCAGCCGGGCGATCATGCCGGTGGAGATCGTCAGCCCCAACAGGTCGAAGACCAGTTGGCGGATCGGCCGCTTGCCCAGGCGGTAACCCCCGGCCAGGACGCTGAGGATCGCCCGCGGCCGAGGGCCGAAGGCCCCGGTGGGGACACCCGGCGGCAAGGCGGCACAGGTCGAAGTCCGACAGCGAGGGCAGGTCAAGCGATGGAGCCGGTACTCGTCGACCACCGGCCGGACCGGTGGCACTTCAGCGACCTGATGTCGGATCGGCTCGGGGTCATCGCCGTGCAACGCCTCGCCGCAGGACCGGCACTCGGGCGGCTTGCACTCGAAGACCTGCCGGAGTTGCTCCGGCGGGACCAGGGCTCGGGGTTGATGGCGATGGCCGGGTTGCCCGCCCCGCTTCTTCCCCAAGGCGGGAGCCGGTGGTCGCCGCTTGACCGAAGGGGGATCAGACGAGGGGGGCTTGGAGGAGTTGGTGGAGTTCTTGTTGACCCGCTCCTCCAACTCGGCGATCCGTTGTTCGAGGGATTGCACCACCGCAGCGACCGCTGCCTGTGCTTCAGGCGAGAGCGTATCCCAGAGGATTTGAGGCAGGGGTGGCTGATCCGTCATGTCAACGTTCTACTGAACTCGGGCCGCAGATGCAACATTGGGGTTTGAACGCCTACCGGGACTGAAGGTGAAAGTCGGCCTTCTCGGCAAGATCTACAAGACCGGCCGGAAGTATGCCGCGGGCTTCAAGAAGAACATGAAGATCGTCTTCGACAAAGTTCTTCCCAAATGGAACTATCGCGCGGTACCCGAGCCAATGTGAAATCGGGAAGTTAATTACGTCCCGTTCCTAAGTGGTTCATCCGGCAGGTGATTTGCAGGTGCATGGAGGCAACCGCTTGGGAGTTGCACCATGGCCGCCCGCGTCTATCTGCGTCCCATGACCCCCGAAGAAGACAAGGCGATCGCCGCCCTCATCCAGTCGCGTACCGCCCCGGTTCGATCGGTCGAACGCGCTCGGATCATCCAGGCCGCCGCCAAGGGGCAGTCCGCTCCCGTCATCGCAGCGGAGCAGGGATGCTCGCGGCCCACCGTCTATGCCTGGATCCGCCGTTTCAACGATCACGGCCTCGCGGGCCTCGAAGAACTCCGCCGCTCCGGCCGGCCACCGACCTACTCCGCCGAGCAGCGGGCCGAGGTCATCGCCACCGCCTTGACCGACCCGCAGTCGCTGGGCCTTCCCTTCGCCTGCTGGACGATGGACCGCCTCCAGGTGTACCTCGGCGAGCAGAAGGCCCTGGCCATGAAGCGGAGTCGCATCAGCGAGATCCTCGTCGAGGAGGGCCTTCGCTGGCGCCAACAGGAGACGTGGTTCGGCGAGCGGGTTGATCCCGACTTCGCCGAAAAAAGGGGGTCATCACCGAACTCTACACGGCCCCGCCCGACGGCTCGGTAGTCGTCTGCCTGGATGAGATGGGGCCGGAGTCGGCCAAGAGCTTCCGTGGGTCGCGACTGGTTCATGCCGATCCCGGCACGGACGAGCGGGGGCAACCCAAGCCCGCCGGGCGGGCCAGGCAGGAGGCGGACTACGGTCGGCGGGGCAAGGGCTACATCTTTGGGGCATTCCGTCCCGCGACGGGTGAGGTGTTCACGGCCCCCTACGGTGGCCGGACCACGGCCAGCTGGGTGGACTTCCTGGAGAAAGCCGACGCCTGGCTGCCCGCGGAGTGCGAGCGGGTCTACGCGGTGGTCGACAACCTGAACGCGCACCGTGCCCCCGATGTGCTGCTGTTCAGCCTGGCTCATCCGCGTTGGGAGTTCGTGTTCCAGCCGAAGTACGCGGCGTATCTCAACCTGATCGAGCCGTGGTGGAAGGTGCCGCGGTCGCTGGCGTTGAAGGGTCGGCGGTTCGAGACATGGGAGGAGATCGTCCAGGCGGTCGCGGCGGCGACGGCCTACTGGAACAAGCATCGTCATCCGTTTGTGTGGGGGCGGCGGCGACGTCATCGGGCTCGCCGTCAGCCGGGAATCGCCGCCGTGCCAGGAATCAGGGCAATTGCCGGATGAACCACTAAGGCGATCCATGGCTTTCGGGATAGCTTTTTGTCGGCGGTTACTCTTGCCGTGTATTGCAGCAGATGAGCGCCTATGTGGACAACGGGTACGTAGCCGTTATGCTGATAATCGAGATTAACCCTCATCGTCTTGTCGAAGCAGCCGCGCTGCTTTTGACGAGACATGGTGGGAAAGGGTATGTAATCCTGAGGTATTGGCTTCCAATCGGGCTTGGCCGCTTCGACGAATTCCTCGTATTCGTGGAAAGGTGCCGTCGCATCCTGATTTCCGAAGTAGAAAGCTCCATTGTCGAGATAAATCGAAGTCTTATCGGGAATTCCTAGGTAGTTGCGAAGCCCCAGTCTCATCGCCGCCGTGCGTCGCGCTGGCATCTGGTGAAACTCGGCGTAAGAGACCATTACTGCCGACAATGCTGGGATGAAAAACTCCGAATCAGAGTCCCAAACCCGTGGGTGCAGATTTTTCAGACTCAGTCCGGCCACGATGATCACACTCGATCTCCTTGCTGTCGCATATTTATGATAATATGATGTTCTTTAATTATTATAATAGCGTGATAGTGTTCGATTTTTTCATTTCGGATTGCCCCCTTCCTTCAGTGTAGATCGCCGTAGCCAGTCTCGTAGCCTGGTGAGTCGAGGGCCTAAGCCACCTTGGATCAGGTCGAATGGAACGCCGTTTGGCACGAGGGAGGACAAGCCTTCTAGGGCAACTTGATATTCCCTGCCTGCGCATAGACCGATTGTTTTCCAGTCATTTGAGTCAAGAAAGTGCCTCGCCCTTTCAAGTACTCTCGACCTCATGGCTGAGGCCGACGTTCGGGTAAGACGGAGATCGTAGTAGGAAATCTGCTGATCTGCCTCGATCAGACCATACTTGGCCGAGAGGATGAGGACGGTGAGAGACGGGTCCAGAACCTCGCGACGATATTTCCGCAGGACGCGAAAGGCCGGACCATCGTAACGATCTATGGCAGGGATCGGACCAGCTTCAAGAGCTTTACATTGTGAACAAGACATCACCAAGAGTCTATGCATGCAATCTCTCGGGAGTTGTAAAGCCAACCTGACAGACTACAAACCTATCTTCAAGGCGGCAATGGGCATGCGGAAAAAACTGGCGAACTTCAAGGGTCACCATTTTGGCGCATCGATGCATGTGTGGTGGCAAACCGAATCGATCGACATCGGCTTGATTTTCGGCGAGATGCCTTGTCCCATCATGCACGTAATCGCCCTCCGACCCGTTCACGACCGGCTAAATGATTTCTTCGACCTCGGGTTTGATCGAAGATTGATGTAAGCCCAAGCCGGGCGTCGTCACTCAGGCGGCGACCGGGAACCCCCAGCGATCGACCTTCGACCAGAATTGACTCCACCGCTCCGGTGTGTAGCTCAGCGCCCGCAGGCTCAGCACCACCGCCGCCCCCTCCTCCGTCCACTTCATCCCCGACCCGCAGAGCCGCTGCTTGACGATCACCTTACACGCCGCCTCCGTCACTCCGCTGCCGATCGGCTCGTTTGCCTCCACCCGGCTGGGGTAGTCCATACGGCCCGCTCCCGACTGGTTGGCGAAGTAGGTGATCGCTTTCTGGACATCCTCGTCATCCTTGGCCCAGGGGCGTTCCCGGGCCAACGACCGCAACCGCTTCAGCACCCACTCGGCCCCGCCCGGTTCGTGTTTCAACCGGTGACAGGCATCGTCGAGCCACGCCTTGCGGGTCTGGGGCTGGCCCCGGTACAACACCACCGCCGCCTTTCCCAGGTACTCAGCGGCATGCCAGAAGTCGGTCACCTGCACGTCGGTGTGCCGCCCCAGGAAGTCCCAGTTCCCTTTCGCCCCGTCGGCGATCCCCACGTAGTGGGCCTCAGGGCACTTCGCCTTCGCATGGCCGATCTCCGCCTCCAACCGCCCCAGGAACTTCGCCTTGCCATACTCGGGCGTCGCCGCCAGGTAGACCGTGTGCTGCCGCTCGCCTTCCCGGTCATGGAAGCTCAGCGTGCCGACCATCGTCTCCCGCCACCCGCTCTCGCCCATCAACAGGCAGGTCCCGTCCAGGCTGACCGCCACCGTGACGGGGGGCTCATCGAACTTCGGCAGGGCATAGCTCCAGTCCTCCTCCTTGGCCAATGCCGCCGCCGCCACCGCATCAGCCACGTCCTGGATCAGGCAGCGGGAGATCGCCCGGCCGTGGTTCTCTCGGAGGTCGACCTGGGCACGAGGTGAGCTGAACTCGGCGTACTTGTGCGAAAGGACCTTGGCGAACCGGGGTGTGGACGTGACGACGATCCGGGCGTCCCGGTCGAGCGGGCAGTAGGTCGGGCCGCCCTCGGGGCTCTGGTAGACGTGGCGTGCGACGTTGGCGACGCCGTAGGGGGTTTGGTAATCCTTCTCGACCTGGCCTTTGGTGGTGAACTTGACCGGGCCGACGGTGATGGGCAAGCCGTCAGTGTCGAACTGCTTCAGCCCCTCGACGGTGGCGACCACCCCGGCTTCGTTGAGTCGGTGTTGGAGCGCCTCCTCGAAGTCGAGCATGGAGTCATTGTAGGGGACCTCGACCTGGAGGGTGAACGAGGTCGGGGTGCGGGCGATGATCGTGGCGTCCATAGTTCCAGTCCCTCGGGTGAAGGCTGGAAGTTATCGCAAGTACGGGGATTGCGTCTACATCATTCCTCGATCAAACCCCTCGGGGCCTTCAAGAGCCGGGTCCACACCCTTAATTACGACCCGACGGATGCCCAACTCGGTGCCCTGATGCTCGACATCGCCGACCGTGGCTGGCCCTCCGGTTCCGGCAACCCGGAGATCAACCCCGAATCCGCTCACACCGTCACTCACTACCTGATCGGGGAGATGCTGAGGCTTGCTTGCCCATTTGACCTGCGTTTACTGGTCAACAAGGCTTTTCCAGACTACCAGCAATGGAAGGACGGCGAGGCTGAATCGGATTGGCGTGACCTGATTACAGCGTCGATCGAGCAGCACCTGGTCGCCGTCAGGCATTTCCCCGAACAACCGGTATCAAGGGAGGCTCGGAAGGACGAGGAACACGCAATCGTTCAGGAGATCGTCCAGAATCATCCCTGCCGGGATGAGCGTGTCCGGGTTTGGATGGAGCGGACCGGCAAGTCGGAGCGGGCCTTCTACCGGCGTCTCGCCGAGATGCGGTGACACTTCACGAAAGTGTCAATCCGTCAAACTGGCAAAGACTGGCGTCACCGCATGCCATTGGCACCCGAAGAGCAAGCGGGCCAGGAGGGTTGCAACCTGACGCCGCTATAAAGGCGGATTCAGCGTCCTTTTGCAGTTGCGGGCGGATGGTTGACCTTGAAAAGCACCTGGGAGGCACCAAGCCATCGAGAGGGCAAGTTCCGACTACCTAGTCACCGACTCCGCGTTTCTGTACCACGACCGGGCAGGCAAGGGCGAAGCCGCCATCCGTAAGAAGAAAGCCGCCAGCAAGACTATATACACCTGCCCGGCATGCGGCCTGAACGCATGGACCAAGCCCGACGCCCGGCCGAAGTGCGGCGATTGCAGCGAGGAACTGTAAGTCGAGCAGCCGGATAATGATTATTGACTAAGTTTTCTTAATCCATTGTTATTCAATACACAATAATTAATTTATTATTTTCACAAATGTTTAATAATTATAAATTTATAATGTGATATTATGTAAAAATGAATGATCGATTAATGACATCATTCACCGGATCAGGGCGAAATCTTCGCCTTCACTGTTGTAAAGTTAATAACTTGAAATTTTCATAAAAGGAGTTTGCCATGTCAAGTTTTCGTGATGCTATCAATAAACAAGAAGGAATAGTAAATGAAGTTAGTTGGGAAGCTGTAAATCGGGAAACCCAGCGACTTGAGAAAGCCGTAGCAAATGCTCAGTTGCAGCGAAGAGCAGAGGATATGTATCAATTGAACTATAGGCCATCGGAAAAGGAGGCCGAATGGCTATTTGAGGTGCTAGACCAGCCAGACATGTTAAAGTTGGCGAATCTTCACGAAAAAGAAAGAGATAAAATAGTGGATGACAGACTGAAAGCCTCCATATCCAAACGAGATGAATTCAAGGAAATTGTAGATTACCTGAAAAACGGGGGTTCTCTAGAAGAGTTAGCTACTAGAAGTCATGAACATTTTGTAATTGCGAAGCGTTTAGGAGATAAGGGTCAATACGAGGGAAAGCCCGTAGGCTAAGCGATCTGATTCTCTTTTTCATCGTCATCGTTCCACCTGCCGCAAGGTGATCCGGCTAATCAGCGTTGCGGTTTCATCGGCGAATTGTGCGGTGAGGGATGTTCCCAGACCCACGGCAGCCGATGAGGCCCGATCCGGTGATAGAGGGAATGCCGGTGACGCCCCTCGATCGGCGCTTCGATGACAACGCTACCGTTAATTCGCACGAACAGCACAAGTCGCAGCCCGATTTTTTCAGCGGGCAGCAGTCGCACTAACTCGCAATCGGCGTAGAAAAGCCCTCATAAAAATAATCCTTGGCAACGAATTTGATCGTTAAATCCGGCCTGTTACCATTCCGCCCATGCATTTGTAAGGATCAGCCGGCCGAATCAGCGGATCGACCTTATCAGGTAAGGTCGAATCCGCTCCTCCGTTTCCGCTTCCTTCGATGACCATCACTCCTATCTCGATTATCCGAACACACCGCCAAGTGCCTGGCTCTCATTGCTGGGAATTAGGTGAACATAGCGCTTCCTGATCTCGGTCGTGTGTCCTAGCCAACTATCGATCAGCCGCTGGTCCACGCCCTTGGCGGCGCAGTTGCTCGCGAAGCTGTGACGGAGGACGTGCCAGCCTCTGATCACCTTCCATTTGGAATCGGCCAGCGTTCGCTTGAAATGATCATGAGCCTCGTCGCGAGTGAGCGGTGCTGAGATCGGCTTCTTCGTTTTGCTCCGGACCACGGCCGGGGCCTGGCCGAAGAGCGACGGACCTCCCGGATGGCGTTCCAGCCACTCCTTGAGCACTTCACGCAGCCGGGAGGTGAGGGGCACCCGGCGAGTCGTGCGTTGCCCTCTTGCCCGCTTCTTTTCGCGAATGAGAATCGTCCCGCCCTCAAAATCGACGTCGGCCAGTTGTGCCCTAATCAGTTCAGACCGGCGCGCGCCGGTGTGCGCGGCGAACATGATCATGGGGTAAACCCAGGGCTGTCGGGCGACCGAGCGGACGTGGGCCAGGAGTTCATCGATTTCGGGCAGGGTAAGGAACAGGGCGTTCCAGAGTTCCGCCTGCTGCTTATCGGTGAGACTCCCGGCCTGGATACGTCGCTCGACCTCTTGCCCGGTCATGAAGGGCGGTTTTTCCTCGGTCTTGGGGAAAACCAACCCCCGGTTGGGGAAAACACCCGCGACGAGTCCCATGTGGACGGCCCAATTCCAGGCGGCCCGAAGAGTGGCCAATTCCTTCTTGACGGTGGTCGGGCTCAGTCGTTTGCCTCGGGCACCCTTCATGGCCGAACGGCGGTCGATGTGGCTCTGGAGATCCGACGCGGAGAGCGTTGCCATCGGGAACCGCTCGCCGAGCGTTTTTGCGAAGTGCCCAAGGTGGATGCGGACCGTGCCCAGGCTGTTGGTCTCCATCGACCCGCTTTCGTGCGTGGCGAGGTAGCGATCGCGGAATTTCACGAACGTGATCGGCTCGACGGCGGGCGATGGCTCGGCCGCTTCGAGATTCCCGTCGTTTCGGACGAAATCGACGATGTCCACGCCGGGCGGGAGCTTGAGCAGCTTCTGCTCAAGGCGCATGAGAACCTTCTCGACTCCCCCGGAGAGGCTATCGGCCTCGCGGCGGTCGCCGGTTCCCAGCGAGAAGCCGTGGCGCTTCCCGCCGTACATGAAGACGATCCTGTAAATCTCGTTCCGCTTCTCAAGGGACGCCATCGGTTGCCTCCGGGAAGGGCAACGCGGCCTCAATGTCAGGGAAGCATTTTCCCCAAAATTTCCCCAAAATGCGATGGGGAAAAAGAAAAGGACTTAGGGCGGTTTGCCCTAAGTCCTTTTCCCACAAGTGCCGAAGAGAGGACTTGAACCTCCACGGGCATGGTTAGCCCACTAGGACCTGAACCTAGCGCGTCTGCCAATTCCGCCACTTCGGCTTGGACCTTGGATGCGTTGGAAAGGTGTTACAACTGAGAAATTCCGCGGTCTTCGATGCTTCCAAGGACAGATTGTACCGGAATTGGGGTCGCAAGGGCAAGGTTTTCAGCGGATTTTCCAGAAGAATGGGCGCATGTCGGGTGCGCCAATGGATTCTGGCATCCTGCCTCGCAGGCGGTTATAAAGCGGGTCTTGGTACATAAAAATCATGCCTCACGGATGTCGCACCCATGCTCCCTTCCGATCTCGATTTTTCTCACCCCGGTGCAGCGTCTGATCGTCGAGCAAGCGTTCGTGCTGCCCAAGGAACTGGAGTTGGCCGCCGATTCCGCTCCCCAAGGACAGGTCATTGACCGTTGTGAGTCCTTGTTGCTGGGCAAGGGCCGAGATTTCTTGAGAAGGATCCTGGAGTCGACACTCCAATCTCGGGCGGAATCCCTCGAAAAAAAGGGGGCGCCGCCCGAACTTGCCCGTGTGGCGCGGCGGGGCGGCACACGGGGAACTCGCCCAAAACGGTGATGACCGCGCTGGACGCGGTTGTCATCTGGCGCGTCGATTTCGCCTGCCGGGTCTGTGGGTTGGGGAGCTACTTTGTCGACCGGATTCTCGGCCTGGAAGGATATCTCACCCGACAGGCGACGCGACTGATCTGCCTGCTCGGGGGCCGCAATTCCTTCGCCGTTGCCGAGTCTCTGCTGAACGAGTGCCGCGGTTGGAGGGTCAGCGACGAGCGGATCCGCCAGGCGTGCGAGTCGGAGTCGACACGCATTGCCGCGTTTCGGGCGAACTCGCCGACGATCGCCAAGGTCTTCACCGAAGCCGCCGGGGATGTCGAGTTCCAGGCCGACGCCGCCAAGGTCAACACGATCGGGGGCGGGCGCGACATGAAGATCGGCATCTTCGCCCGCCGCGAGCGTGGCGAACCGGCCACGCCCGCGCAATGGGACGAACGCCACCTTCCCGCCCCGACGACGCGAGTCGCGTGCGCCGCCATCGAAGCCATCGACGATTTTGCCCCGCGATGAAGCCAATGGGGGCCCGGCTGGCGATCGGGGACCTGACCAAGATCACGGTTCTGGGCGACGGCGCCGAATGGATTTGGAACGCCGCGTCGCGCCAGTTCGGCGGCTGTCACCAGGTTCTCGATATTTACCACGCCGCCGAGCACATCGCCGCCGCCGCCAAACGCCGGTTCGGAGAAGGGACCGCGGCGACCGAGTGGCTAGACCGGGGCCGCGGGCGGCTGTTGTTCGATGGCTGGGTCGGCCTCTGCGACCACCTGGGCCAAACGCTGGAGACAGACAACAGCCCGGACGGCCGCGCGACGCTGGATGAACTGACGAGCTATTTCGCCACCCACACCGAACATCTCAACTACTGCCATCGCCTCTCCACCGGGCAATCGATCGGCAGCGGGATGGTCGAAGGCGCGGCCAAAAACCTGATCGGCAAACGCCTCAAGCAGACCGGTGCCCTTTGGGATGTCGGGAATGTCAACGACATGGCCCAGGTGTGTTGTCTTACGTGCAGTAACCATTGGGACCTTTATCGGACGTCTCCCAACTGACCGCCAAAATCCATTGGCGCACCCCCGCATGTCTGGCGTCAATTAGATCTCAATCAAGTGTAATCCCAGCCTCCTTCGGATGAGAAAATGGAAAAAAATCCCCTGGTTTTGGCGAACAATCGATGTACTTCACGCCCTCGTCGATATGCACTTAGGAGGTTTTCAATTGGTAACCGTTCACGGCCCGGATTGCTTGCTCAAGATCGGTTGATAATAACGGCCGCCTGGACCGGGCGACCTTGATCCCCCAATACGTCTGGGACAGCTTCTCGGACGAGGCCCGCGCCATCGTGAGGGCCATTATCGACGGCATGGAGCGGCAGGTCACCGAGCTGCGGCAGCCGGTCCAGGATCTCAAGGCCGCCTTGGCCAGGGCCCCACCAACCGGTCCAAACCGCCGTCGAACAACCCGATCGGTGTCAAGTGGAAGCCGCCCGAGCCGCCGCCGAAGAAACGCTCGGGCGGGGACAAAGGTCAACACCGCCGGTTGAGGGCCCCGGTCTCGCCCAGGGCCGGAGCACCATGAGGGCACTCTGATGTGACGGCGGAAGGTGGTGAACGACGCCCACTTCTGGTAATCCTCCTCGATCACGAGGAACCCAGGAGGATCACCATGACCGCCGATCAGGAACTCTCCATCGCCCATCACTTCGCCGACCTGACCGACCCGCGCATCGACCGCTCTCGCCTCCATGAACTGCTCGATATCATCGCCATCGCCATCTGCGCCGTCGTCGCCGGGGCCGATACCTGGGACGACATCGAGGACTTCGGCAACGTCAAGGCCACCTGGCTGAGCACCTTTTTGGACCTGCCCAACGGCATCGCCTCGCGCCACACCTACCGCCGCCTCTTCGAGCGGCTCGACCCCGACCAGTTCCCGAGGGGCTTCCTCGGCTGGATCGAGGCGTTGCGCGAGGCCACCGAGCGGCATGTCATCGCCATCGACGGCAAGACCCTCCGTCGCTCCTTCGACCGGCCCAAGGGGAAATCGGCCTTGCCCATGGTCCATGCCTGGGCCACGGCCAAGCACCTGCTGCTGGGCCAGGTGGCCGTGGACGAGAAGTCCAACGAGATCACGGCGATCCCCAAGCTTCTGAAGATGCTCTCGATATCCGGTGCGATCGAGCCGATCGACGCCATGGGCCGCCAGATGGAGATCGCCCGCACGATCCAGGACCGCAAGGCCGACGATGTCCTGGCGTTGAAGGGCAACGACGAGCACGCCTTCGAGCAGGTCGTGGCGTTCTGGGACGGGGCGTGCGCCCGGCTGATGAAGGGGCCGGACATCGGATACCACCGGGAGTGGTCCGAGGGCCACGGGCGGGACGAGTTCCGGCGGTGCCGGGCGACCTCGGACCTCGGCTGGTTGGAAGGCCGGGACGAGTGGGAGGGGCTGCGAAGCGTGGTGTTCGTCGAGAGCGAGCGGTTCATCGGCGACAGATTGAGCGTGGAGACGAGGTACTATCTCAGCAGCCTGCCCAACGATGTCAAGCTCTTGTACCAGGCGGTCCGCAGCCATTGGGGGGGTGGAGAACTCGCTGCATTAGGTCCTGGACGTGATGTTCGATGAGGACCGCGGCAGGATCAAGAAGGAGAACGCCCCGGAGAACTTCGGGTTGCCGCGCCGGCTGGCGTTGTGCCTGCTGAAGAAGGAGGCTACGTCGAAGCGGAGCATCAAAGGCAAGAGGCTGCGGGCTTTGTTGGACGAGGGGTATCTCTGGCGGGGTTTGTGTGGAAATGCCGAAAATCAGGTGCGTATGCCCTGCCGGGGCGGGCGTCTTGCAGCTGCCGCCCTACCGCCGGGATTTCAACCAAATCGAGGAGAGGTTCTCGAAGTTCAAGGAGTTTCTCCACCGGGTCGCGGCCAGAGCGAAGAAGCAACTGTACGACACCATCGGAGAGGGATTACGAAAGGTCGCACCCGAGGACTTCCTCGGCTGGTTTCGTCACGCGGCACTGTGTGTCACGCAAGCGTGACCCTCTGTAGGTGCGTTTGCACTGCATGCTGCCCTCCTTGGTGCTGCACTACGAGCAACGGCCTTGATAGCATATTCTGTAGCCGTTCACGCTTCGGCATTACCAAATCGAGATAGTGAACAGTCAAGACCAGTCTTCTTCGAGAAATCGAATGCCCTTACTGTACAATCTGGACGTTCTGAATCGCAAAATGGTTCAAATCGTCATCGGTAAGGACGTTTATGATTTAGGAAACCTCTTGTTTTCCGCTGTTCCCGGGGTGTAAACGGCTACCATATTCCGAGGCAAATCGGAAACTTACTTACGGCCCGTTTCTTAGATCTGGGCAACACCGCCGTCGACGAAAAGCTCAGAGCCGGTCACGAAGCTGGAATCGCTCGAGGCCAGGAAGAGGACGGCCGTCGCAATTTCTTCGGGACGGCCCATCGTGCCGCGAGGGATCAACGAGACGAAGGCGTCAATCGACTCCTTGGGAACCCCTTCGAGAATCGCCGTGTCGATCGTGCCAGGGCTAAGTACATTGACTCGGATGTTCCGGCTCTTCAAATCCAGGGTCCAGGTCCTCGCGAACGAACGGACCGCGGCCTTGCTCGCGCTGTAGACGCCAAACGAAGGGAAACCCATCGAACCGGCGATCGAGCCGTTCAAAATGATCGAGCCGCCGTCGTTGAACAGAGGCAATGCCTTTTGAACCGTGAAAAGCGTGCCCCGGACGTTCACGCCGAAGGTCGTGTCAAACTGCTCCTCGGTGATCTCGCCAATTGGAGCAAATTGACCCGTCCCCGCGCTCGCGAAGAGGATGTCGATTCGCCCTTTTTCTGCTTTCACGGTTTCGTAAAGCCGGTCAAGGTCCGCGAGCTTGCCGGCGTCGCCCTGGACTCCCCAGACATTCCGACCAATGGATTTCACCGCCTCATCCAGGTTTTTCCGTCGACGCCCGGTGATGAAGACAAAAGCCCCTTCCTCCACGAAAAGCCTGGCCGTTGCCAGGGCCATTCCCGACGTCGCCCCCGTGATCACGGCAACTTTTCCGTCAAGCTTGCCCATGACTGCCTGTACCCCTTGATGGAAGTCCAGAATTTTCCCGAAAGAACCGTGATCTGCACTCAAACGATACGGAGCAGGACAAGAGTGGTCGGCCGTTTTTTCCCCGACTGGTATGCGATCAAACGATCAACCGGCCGTCAACTCGGGCAGGGGCACGATCGGTCCACGGCGACGCAGGAGGGCGTCAACGCAGCCGGCGGCAAGGTGTTGCGTCAGGTTGTACATGATGATCGGGAGCATCACCATCGGCTGCGCGCCCAGGGCAAGCGAGGCGAGGACCAGGCCGGTTCCATTATTGTTCATCCCCAGCCCAAACATCAGGGCGGCGCGTTGCGGGCGGTCGGCGTTGAGGAGGCGGCCAAGCCAGTAACCCGCGGCAAAGGTGAGCACGCAAAGGCCCGAGACAAAGGCGAGGGTCACGCCGAGGAAGTCCCAGTCAGGATGGCCAAGCGCCTCGGGAAGGCAGGCGGAGGCGTTCGCGTAGCAGAGAACCGGCAAGGCCAACGGAGCGACCAGCCGCAAGGGGCGTTCGACATGGGTTGCTCGCTCCTCGCCCAGAAAGGTTCGGGTCAGGATGCCGAGAGCCGAGGGACTGAGAACCCAGACCGCCAAAAAGGCCCCGGTGCCTTGACCGGCGAGGCGATGAAGCTCCGATCCGTAACGCCCAGGCGCGATCAGGCCAAGAGTATGAAGCGCCGCGGGGGTGGTCAGGGGGCTGAGCAAGGTGGACGAGAGAACCAGGCCGAGGCTCAGCGCCATGTCGCCATCGGCAGCCTGCGCCCAGCCGGCCGATGAGCCCGCGATCGGCATCGCGGTCACCAGGGCCAGGCCAAAGAGCACCATCGCGGCCTCGTCCGGGTTGTGCCAGGCCCTGAGCGTCGGTAAAAGCAAGGCAAGAAAGGCGATCGGGAGGACCAGATTGGTTGCTAGCCCCGCGAAGAGAACGCCGGGACGCCGGGCAATCTCGCCGATCCGTTGAATCCGCACGCGCATCCCGGCCGTGAACAGCAGGAACGAGAGCAAGAGTGTCGGCAGATTCAACGTCATTCGACCCGCGGGCAGAGCCAGGTTCAGAAGCACGGCATCCTTGATCCAGAGCCCCGGCTTCGGGCAGGTTGAAGCCAGAGCGTAACTGATCACGACCCAGGTCAAGAGGTGTTTGTGCAAGAAATGAGTCACGCGGGCGGTCCGGTCTGTCCTTGACGACATGGTTCGGTCCTCGCTTGCCGTTGAAATCGATCGAAGGTCGAGGGGGGCTTCTCGCCCCACTTCGGCCGGAATTCTAACGAATGACCCTGAGTTGGCCGTGAGCCGACGCTAAGATCGTTCTTATCACGGGCTCACGCTCTCCTCACGGGACTTTTGTTATCGTGTTCCATGGCCTGGAACCAGGTTCGCCGAGCCTGCTGGCCGCCTCGCTTTCCTTGCATCACTCAGGAATCTTCGACGATGAAAATCGCGTTGCTGGCAATCCTGGTCGCGCTCGCCGGTTCTGGCTTTGCACGAGCCGACGAGGAAAAGGTCCCGCTCAAGGAACTCCCAGGCGCCGTTGTGGACGCCGTGAAGGCCCGATTTCCGAAGGCCGAGATGTCGGGTGCCGAAAAGGAAACCGAGGCCGGCAAGACCACCTATGAAATCGCGCTCAAAAACGAGGGCAAGGCCATCGATCTCTCAATCCGCGCCGACGGCACGATCCAGGAGATCGAGACGGTCGTGGCCGAGGCCGATCTCCCCGGCCCCGTCGCCGCGACCCTGGCCGCCCGATACCCAGGCGCGACCTTGAAAGAGGCCGAGGAAATCGTTTCCTTGGAAGAGGGCAAGGAGTCGAAGGCGTTTGAGGTTCACCTGATGACCCCTTCGAAAAAGGCCGTCGAGGTCAAGCTCTCTCCCGCTGGAAAAGTCCTCAAGGTTGAGGACGGCGACGAGGACTAACCGGTGTCTCGTTCGCCCTGGCTTTGACTTTTCCGACCGCCTCGAACGTGGGGATCAGGCATTCATGGGAATCCGTGTCCTTGTCATTGAGGACGATGAGTCGATCGCCGATTTCCTCGTTCGAGGTCTCCGCGAAGAGGGTTTTACGGTCGAGCACGCGGCCGATGGTGAGTCGGCCTGGCAGGCTCTTCGCAGCGGAAGCTGGGACGTCGTCGTGCTCGACTGGTGGCTGCCGGGACCGGACGGCCTGACCCTGCTGCTCAGGTTTCGCCAGGCAGGGCATCGGGCCCCGGTCCTCTTCCTCACGGCGCGTGACGCCGTGTCGGACAGGGTTCGCGGCCTCGATCAAGGCGCGGATGACTATTTATGCAAGCCTTTCGACTACGAGGAGCTGCTCGCTCGCGTCCGCGCCCTGGCCCGACGTCGGGACCGATCGACAAGCGCTTTGATCACCAGCGCCGATGTCCGGGTTGACCTGGTGACCCACCGCGCCGAACGCGCCGGCAACCGTCTTGACCTCACGGCCAAGGAGCAAGCCCTCCTCGTCTTCTTCTTGCGACACCCCGACGAGGTTCTCACGCGCACTCGCATTTATGAGCATGTCTGGGACGAGCGTTACGACGGCCTTTCCAACACCCTGGAATATCACGTCATGGAAGTCCGCCGCAAGCTCGAAGCGCACGGTCCGCGGCTCATTCACACCCTCCGCGGCCGGGGCTATCTCTTCGGCGAACGCACGAAAACCGGACCGTTGCCATGACCCTCAACACCCGGCTCTCCATCTTCTTCGTGACAACCCTGACCCTGGTCCTCGTTGCCTTCTCCAGCGCGCTCTACGGTGTCGCCTCGAAATATCTTCATCGTCAGGCTGATGAGCGTCTTGAGGCCGTTCTGAACACCCTGGCCGCCGCCGCGGAAATTCACGACGACGGCGTGGAATGGGAACCCGTCGAACGAAAGCTCAGCTTCGGTCGGCGTATGGTCGAAGGTCAACTCGTCTGGGCCGTCCTTGACGACCAGAGGCGTCGGCTCGACGGATCGAACCAGGCCGGGACGGGTATCGATCTGCCCGACCTCACCTCCCGCACGATCCTCTTCGGCCGCCCGAAAGGTATCGACGACCTCAAGGGCCGCCCCTGGCGTATCCTGGCCCGCACCCTCACCGCTTCGAAGGCTTCGGACACCACCAGTTCCGACCATCGCCAACTGCCCCGGTCGCTCACGTTCGTTGCCGCGGTCTCGCTCCTGGACGTTCAGGAAAATCTCGGGAACCTCGCGCTGACGCTCGCTGGCCTCTCGGTCGTCACCTGCGTCCTGGTCTCGCTTGTCGGTGGTCGCCTCTGCCGCCGGGCGCTCCGGCCGCTCTGGGAAATGGCCGACGCGGCGCATGCGATCGCCGGTGACGACCTCACGGGCCGACTTCCGATCCGACCTTCGGGCGACGAACTGGCCGAACTCGGCCGGGCCTTCAATGGCCTTCTCGATCGCCAGCGCGAGGCCCACGCGCGACAGAGCCGGTTTGCCGGCGACGCCTCGCATCAGCTTCGAACGCCGCTGACCGCCATTCAGGGACAGGTTGATCTCGCCCTTCGCCTACCTCGGCAGACCGACGAGTACCGCCGCGTGCTGGAAGTTGTTCAGAGCAAGACGCGGCACCTCCGCCGGATTGTCGAGGCCCTGCTCTTTCTCGCCCGCGCCGATGCCGAGTCGGAACATCCGCGACTCGAACCCGTGAACCTCACCCTCTGGCTCCGCGACCATCTCCAGAATCGCAACGGACCTCGATCGATCGACCTCCGCCTTGAAACTGAACCTGTCACGTCCCATTGTGTTCGAGCCGATACAACGCTCTTCGCCGAGCTTCTTGACAACCTACTCGACAACGCCTGCAAATACAGCGATTTCGGCACCCCGATCGTCGTCCGCGCCGATTCCGTTCCAGGCTCGATCATCCTCTCGGTCTCTGACTTCGGAATCGGAATCGCGGCCGACGATCTTGCCCAGATTGCCCAGCCGTTTTATCGGACTGAACAGGCTCGGAGCCGCGACCATCGCGGACTTGGCCTTGGCCTTTCCGTCGTCCGCCGGATCGCCGAGGTCTTCGGGGGTTGCCTCACCGTCGAGAGCCATCCCGGACTCGGCAGTACCTTCTCGGTACGTCTTCCCATCGCGGAAATCAGCCCAGAGGTCGTCGATTCCCGATCATGACACGCTCGAAACCGGTGCGATCCTGCCAGGTCGTCACGCGAATCGCGTTTAGCTTGCTGGTCCGTAAGTTTTCCCTTAATCTTTAATTTACTTGCTGTTATCGATCGTTCGTGGTCGTCGGCGAGCCGCCGATCTCAGAATTTCGAGCGAAGCGGGGTGGACTTCGACTGCCCAGGTTGCTACATTTATCCTGCGGTGTAGAGCACCGGTAGCTCGCCAGGCTCATAACCTGGAGGTAGGCGGTTCGACTCCGCCCACCGCAACTTTCTTGATCCCCTGCTGGCATCTTGCCAGCCGGGGATTTTTTTTCGCGCCATGCATGTCGTGAATCTCGGAGGTACAAGTCCTCTGTGGGCCGTAATGACCGGAACCACAAGGCTAGGCAAGGGTGCCAATCGCGAGGTGGGATCAGAAGAAAGCCGATGCGTTATTCCTGCTGCATCTCTTCGCAACGGCGTTGGGGATTGAGTCGAGAAAGGCCGGCTTTTCCGTGGGCCTATCTGCATCAAGCGGCGGATCGCCGGGTCCGGGAGCGTCGAGCAGGCTTGCGCAAGCGGGCAAGGGTCTCTGGCGTCAACCGGATCCACCAGGGTCCGCGCGGAGTCGATTGGAGGCCGCCAAGGACGCCCGACTGGCACCAATCCGCGATCGTCGAGACCCTCACTTTCAGCAAACCCGCCGCGACGCTCGCCGAGCAACGACCATCCGCCCGGTCGCCATCGGCGCACGACCAGGGTTGATCGGGACACCCGGTCCAATACGCATCCCGGTGCGCGAGGTACGTGCTTATTGAGGACCACCCGAACGATCCCTTGCCTACTGATCAACCGCATCATTGATTTTGCTTTATCTCTGGACCAAGAAATGGGGAGCAGGCCCCCTTGCCCCTTGCCCTTTGCCCTTTGTCCCTTGCCCCTTGCCCCTTGCCCCTTGCCCCTTGCCCCTTGCCCCTTGCCCCTTGCCCCTTGCCCCTTGCCCCTTGCCCTTTGTCCCTTGCCCTT
Organism: Isosphaeraceae bacterium; assembly: GCA_965277595.1. GTDB lineage: Bacteria > Planctomycetota > Planctomycetia > Isosphaerales > Isosphaeraceae > CBDIDH01. The sequence continues at coordinate 4,757,594 of CBDIDH010000002.1, read as the reverse complement.
TGCCCTTTGCCCCTTGCCCTCAGGAAAAACGGGCCGCGAGGTCACACGAACACGATCGGTCTTGCCCTGGGGAAAACCCAAGGCGACGGATTTCCGCAAGGCGTGGACGCATCCGGTCGATCTTAGGGAATGTACCGGGAAGACCGGCTGCGCGTCCTCGGTCGGTCTGTCGGTCGTTCGGTCGGTCGTCCGGGGCCGGACTCCCGGAATCGGCTCAACGTGGCCCGCGCCCGGCGCGTGGGTGAGAAGTCGACCCGAATGGGTTCTCTTGATTTTGGGAAAGGATTCCCCGATGCGCGTGCTCGCTCGGTTGAGTTACTCTCTGGCCGTCCTGGCGGTTCTCGCCCCGGGTCTGGCCCAGGCCGGGATGCCGATCGTCGCGGGTGCCCCCTGGACCCCCGCGCAGCAGATGGCGACAAAGAAGACGTCGAAGAATGATCAGCGCCTTTGCGCCGATTGCATGCGGAAGAAGATGGCCAAGGACGGCGTGAGCCTTCCGCCCGCGCCCCCCTTGCCGCCCGGCGGCGTCGCCCGAGATTACAAGTGCAGCGTTTGCGGACGCCCCGCCGCGGTGAATGCCGGTGGAGTCGCGCAGAGGCGCCGAAGCGTTCAAGTTCAAACGGAGGAGATGGCCAACCGCGCCGAGCCCGGCCATGCGATCGTCGGCGGCGAGACCGGCTACGCGGTCATCGGCAACGACCCGATGCCGATCGGCGTGATGGAACCCAGACTCGCCGCCGCCGCCGCTCCAGTGGCCCCACGCGGTCCGGCCGCCGGTCAGCGCGATCCGTCGGTCATGACGACCTCAACAAACACGGCCTCGCCGAGCGATCCGATCATGCCCACCCCCGAGCGTAACCCGCGCATCCTGAGCCACCTCTTTGGCCTCTCGGCAATTGGCCGCGATCGGTCGATCGCCCGGGAACGTCATGCCGAGGAAGAACACGCCCGGATCGCCTACGGCGCCGCGAACACCGAGCCGGTCCAGAATGTCCCGGCCTCGGCGGTCTACGGCCGTTGATCGACCTCGAAAATCTTGCGATGGAAAACCAAAACGGACCAGGTCGATCCTCAACAGGGGTGGACCCGGTCCGATTTCGCTCCAGAAGAGAGGGCAGACCGGCCGATGCACTATGCTAGGCCGGACCGAGGTCGCGGCGCCCCGGGTTGAACCCTGGGCATCGCGGCCCCACGGACGGGCGAAGAGAGCATCGGCCAGACACGCTCCGGCCGGTTCTCTCGGTTCGCCAGGGCAGTCGGTCCCGAGCTCGGTCGATGGTGTGGCCCCTCGCTGAGGACGGCAAGGGGCCGACCGCCGCTCGCACGTGTTTTCCGAACCATTCCAGGAGGGAACCATCGAACGACCATTAAGGGAGTAATCATGCGTTTCGGAAACTGGCGAGGGGCGACGCTCGCACTGGCTTTCGTTTGCGCACTCGCGGCCTCGACGGCGTGTCGGGCGGACCTCTTTCACCACACGATCCCCGACCTTGTCCCCGCGGTCGACGTCAACACGGGCGGACCCTACCTCGCCCCGCCGATTCCTTACGGTCACTACACCGGCAAGAATTGCGCGGGCAAGGTTGGCGGCCTGCTTCACGGCGGCGGCCTTCTGGGGGGTCTGCTCCATAAAGGTGCCTGCGCCAATTGCGGCGGAGCGGGGTGCGCCCTGTGTGGCAAGGGGGGCGGCGGCGGCGGTCACTTCCATCACGGCGGCGGCGGCGGTGGCTTCGGTCACGGCCACGGCGGCGGATACGGTGAGACGGTCTGCGGATCGGGTTGCGGACATGGGCTGGGCCATTCCGGCCTGCATCAGCACGGCAATTCCGAATGCCTCGGGCACGCCTCGACGATCACGCCTTGCGAACAGGGCATGCCTTCGACTCAGACCGTCGTGATCCCGTCGTCGCAGTGCGTCGATCCGGGTTGCGGCGTTCTCGCCAAGCACAGGCACCGGGGCTGCGGACTCTGCTCGGGCAAGGGCTGCCACCGTTGCCTGATCTCGGACCCGTGCTCGGGTTGCGGCGGCAGGGGCTGCGGACTCTGCCGGGGCAATGGAACCGGCTGCCTGCTTTGCGGCGGTAAAGGGTGCGCAGTCTGCGCCAAGGCCAAGGGGCTGGTGAACTCGCTCCTGCACAAGGGCGACATCAAGTGGTTTGTCGGGCCAGGTGGTCCGGTTCCCCTGACGCCGGGCTACACGCCTTACGTCGTCACCACCCGGTCGCCGCGTGACTTCCTCGCCTTCCCCCCGTTCGTTCCCTGATCGACGCGGGGTCGGCTATTCGCGGACCAGTCTCGTCTCCCGGTTTCTCAAATGAACTTTTGAAGGGCCGGGAGACGACTCCGTTTTGTCGAGCAATACCCGATTTCGACAGGATCAGGACAGGGAGGCAGGCAGGATGCCGACTCAACCTCGCAACCTCGCGACGCTCGCCGCCGCAGTTCTCGCCCTCGTCACGGTCTCACAAACCGCGAGGGCGCAGGTCCCGCAACCGACAATTCCCGATGCGAACGCTCGCAATGGGGCGATCACCCGGTTCATCCCGATTCATCCTCACTTGCCCCCCGATCCCCGACGCGATCGCTGGTACGACACCCGCTGGGGTGATCCGCCCAATCGGTCGAACCATCCCAATTTTTACCGCAACGGCGGCCTTTACGGCCTTCCCTGGAAAGCCAACCACACCGCCTCGATTTATCCTTATTTTTACGGATCGCCCGGCAAAAGCTCACTCAACGCCGACGACCATCCCGTCAGCTACCTGCAACGGCTTCCTCGAATGCTTTTACACCCGTTCAAGCCCGTCGGCATGTATTACGATCAGGGGAGTTACGTCCCCATTCACGACCTCGACCCGCTTGTTCCCGGTCCAGGCCCCTGGCCGTATCCTTTCTATCAGAAGCTCACGGGTGTCGGCGGCTAGGCTCGCCTCTCTCTGATTGATCCAAAACGGAACGCACCCGCGACCGGCCGCGTTCCTTCGACCGTGATGGTCCCTCGAAGCCGTCGGGCGCGACCCCAACGGCTTCGAAGTATCACGGCCCTGGCCTCGGGCACGCGAATTGCTTTCGAAAGCCTGCCACGGAACCGTGATCACCAGCCCCGAGGCAGACCCTCGGAACGCACCAGGGAGGCAACCTCATGTCTGTCTTGCCCCAACAACGGCAGGCCGAAACCGTCGTCGATCGGGCCAGAAGGCTCGACGCTGAAGAAGGTTATACCAATACGAACGTCGCGCCGAGCGAACGGATCATCAGCGGGATCGGCGGCGCTGCGCTGCTGGCGGCGGGTCTGAGCAAGCGAACGCCCGCGGGAGCGGCCATGTCCGTCCTCGGCGGTTTCTTGCTCTACAGGTCGGCGACCGGCTATTGCGGAGCGTATGCCGCGTTGGGGCTTGACTCGGCGCACGAAGGACACGCCCTTTTCGGCGGACACGACGTCCACAAGGGCGTTTTCGTGCGCAAGACGTTCACCGTGAACCGTTCTCCTTCCGACTGCTATACGTTCTGGCGCGACTTTCAGAACTTGCCACGATTCATGACCCACCTGAAGTCGGTCAGCAACGTGGACGCGACCCACTCGCGCTGGGAAGCTCGATCGCCCGTCGGCGGCACGGTCGCCTGGGATGCCGAGATTCTCACCGATCGGCCCGATGAGCTGATTTCGTGGAAGTCGGTCGGCGATGCCGACATCGACAACGCGGGTTCGGTCCGGTTTCGCCCAGCGCCGGGAAATCGAGGGACCGAGGTTCAGGTCGAGTTGATGTATCAGCCCCCCGCCGGACGCCTCGGCGCCGCGGTCGCCTGGCTGATGGGCGAGGAACCTCGCATTCAGGTCCGCGAAGACCTCCGCCGGTTCAAGCAACTCCTGGAGGCGGGCGAGACCCCGACGATTCACGGTCAGCCCGCCTGCCGAGGCAATGGCCGCGACTGAATGGAACGGAACCACAAATCCACGCTCGCGGCGACGGCAAATCCACGCCTCCGCCTCAATACACACACATACATACACCCGGGACATACCCTTCATGAAAGCCTTGAGCTGGACCGGTAAGGGGAGCGTCAAAGTCTGCAACGTTCCCGACCCCAAGATCCTCAACCCGAAAGACGCGATCATCAAGGTCACGTCGACCGCCATCTGCGGTTCCGACCTCCACCTTTACGACGGGTATATCCCGACGATGGAGAAGGGAGACATCCTCGGCCACGAGTTCATGGGCGACGTCGTCGACATCGGCCCCGAGGTGAAGTCGCTCAAGGTCGGCGACCGGGTCGTTGTTCCGTTCACGATCTCGTGCGGCCACTGTTTTTTCTGCGAGAAAGACCTCTGGTCGCTCTGCGACAACACGAATCCGAACGCCGCGCTGGCCGAGGCGATGAACGGGTTCACGACCTCCGGCCTCTTTGGCTACTCGCACCTTTACGGCGGCTACGCCGGCGGCCAGGCTGAGTATGTTCGTGTCCCCTTCGCCGATGTCGGACCGCTCAAGGTTCCCGATGACCTTCCCGACGAGAAAGTTTTATTCCTTTCCGACATTTTCCCGACCGCCTGGATGGCCGCCGAGAACGGCAACATTCAGCCGGGCGACACGGTCGCCATCTGGGGCGCCGGACCAGTCGGCCTGCTGGCCATCCGCAGCGCCTATCTTCTCGGGGCTGAGCGGGTGATCTCGATCGATTGCTACCCGAACCGCCTCCGCCTTGCCCACGGCGCCGGGGCCGAGGCGATCGACTTCAAGGAGGTCGATGTTTATGAGGCTCTCAACGACATGACCGGCGGGCGCGGCCCGGACGTCTGCATTGACGCCGTGGGCCTCGAAGCCTACGGGCACACCGTCGACGCGATTTACGACGACATCAAGGCCGCTCTCTTCATGGCGACCGACCGCTCGCACGCTCTCCGCCAGGCGATTCGCTGCTGTCGCAAAGGCGGCACAATCTCCATGCCCGGCGTCTATGGCGGCCTGCTCGACAAGTTTCCCCTCGGCGCGGCCTTTGCCAAGGGCCTGACCTTCAAGATGGGTCAGACCCATATGCACAAGTACATGAAGCCGCTTCTTGACCGGATCGTCAAAGGGGAGATTGACCCCTCATTCATCATCTCGCACCGCCTTCGCCTTGATGACGCTCCGCTCGGCTACGCCAACTTCAAGGCCCATCAGAACGAGTACACGAAGATCATCATGCACCCTTGACGGCTTGACACTGTCGAGGCCGCTCGCGATCCCTTCGATCGCCCCCGGCGCCTGCTCTTTGACGAGCCGCCTGGGGCGATCGTGCCCCCGTTCATCTCCACCCATTCCGCCCAGTCAACCTCTTCGTAACCGAACCATAGGCGCGGGTAATGGTTCGGTGTCGCGCGGTGGGGTTTTGCGCGCTTGACAGGGCATGGGAGATGATCTAAATTGGCCCGACTGTTGCTCAGGGGGCGTTGCCCCTTGCGCTGCCACCGCGCGATCAGGCGCGGAAGGCGGACCTCTTGTTCCGCCCTCGACGTCGCCGTTATCTTTCATCAGGTGCAAGACCTCCTATGGACACCCCGATTCAGGTCGACCTGGGCCGGATCGCGCAGGACCTTCAAATCCGGCGCGTCCAGGTGGAGAGCGTCGTCCAGTTGCTCGACGAGGGCAACACGGTGCCGTTCATCACCCGGTACCGGAAGGAGCGGACCGGTAACCTGAACGAAGTGGCGATCCGCGAGATCCAGCTCCGCGTCGGCCGCCTCCGCGAACTTGCCGACCGCAAGGAAACCGTCCTCAAGGCGATCGAAGCCCAGGGCAAGCTTACCGACGAACTCGCCACCGCGATCCGATCGGCGGATAACCCCAAGCGGCTCGAAGACCTTTATCTTCCGTTCAAGCCCAAGAAGAAGACGAAGGCGTCGGACGCTCGCGACCGCGGCCTCGAACCGCTCGCCCTGCGGATCTGGAACCGCGACGAGACCCTGACCGATCTTGCGGCCGAGGCCCAGGCTTTCGTCAATCCCGAGAAGGACGTCGAGTCGACCGAGAAGGTCCTCGAAGGGGTCGGCCATATCCTCGCCGAGGCGATCAGCGAGCTTGCCGCCGTCCGCGACGCCGTCCGCCGGGTTGTCTGGAAGACCGGCAAGATCGTCACCACCAAGGCCGAGATTCCCGACGGCGAGGGCCTGGAATACCGCGATTATTTTGAGTATTCCGAGCCCGTCGCGCACATTCCGCCGCATCGCGTGCTGGCGATCAACCGGGGCGACAAGGAAGGCCCGCTCAAGGTCAAGCTGGAAGTCTCGCGCCCCGACCTGGAAGGCGCGGCGTTTTCGCAGCTTCCGCTCGAAGGCCATCCCCACGCCGACGTCTTTCGTAAGGCCGCCGCCGACGCGATTGACCGCCTCTTGCTGCCGAGCATGGAACGCGAGGTCCGCCGCGACCTGACCGAGATGGCCGAACGGCACGCCGTCGATGTCTTCGCGCGGAACCTGCGGAGCCTCTTGCTCCAGCCGCCGATTGCCAATCAGGTCGTCCTGGCGATCGACCCGGGGTTCCGAACCGGCTGCAAGGTCGCCGTGCTCGACGGTCACGGCAACCTTCTGGAACACGGGGTCGTCCACCCGCACCCGCCCCAAAACCGGCGCTCGGAAGCCAAGCAACACCTCAAGGATCTCGTCGCTCGGCACAATGTCAACGTCGTCGCGATCGGCAACGGCACCGCCTGCCGCGAGACCGAGGAACTGATCGCCGAGGTGATCCACGAGGGGACCCTCTTCAGCACCGACCCCGAGGCCGCCGCCGCCGCCGAGGCCGCCGCGGTTGCCCACGCCAAAACCCACGGCTCGGCTCGCCCGCCCGCACCCGAACCGACCCCGTCCAGCTCCGAGCCAGGCCCCGAATCCGAATCCGAATCTGAACCCGAAGCCACGCCCGAACCAACTCCCGAGCCTGAAGCTGAACCCGTCGCCGAAACCGAGGAACCGGCCGCGGGCGAACAGGCGTCGGCCTCGTCTCTGACCTCGCCGCCGACCCCCGACGAGCACGCTCCGCCGGCTCCCGAGAATCCCGACACCCCGGCGTCCGACACTCCGATCGAGGCCCTGCCGCCGATCGTCGGCGGTGCTCCCGAAGAAGGCGAAGTTCCCGCCGAACCCGCTCCGGTTTCCACGCCCGAGCCGGAACCCACGCCCGCGCCCGAGCCCGAAGCCCCCCCGGCCGCTTCCGCGAGTGAATCCGCGGCGCCCGAGACCGAGGCGGCGCAGAGCGAACACCTCGGCTCGACCGAAGCGACCGAGAACCCGGCGCATCACGGTGAGCCCGCCGCCTCCACGCCGGACCCGGAAAATTCGGCCGCGCCGGCTCCTCCGACCGAGAAGAAAGAGAAGGAGCGCGGGCAGGGCGGCGGTCGTGGCCGGCAAGAGCCGCGACAGCCGAGACCGAAGCCGATCCCCGCGCCGCCGAGACCGCACCCGGCCGACCCCTTGCTCGCGCAGATGGCCTACGTCATCGTGAACGAGGCGGGCGCCAGCGTCTATTCGGCCAGTCCGATCGGCCGCGAGGAATTCCCCGACTTCGACGCCACCCTCCGCGGCACGATCTCTATTGGCCGACGGCTTCAGGACCCGCTCGCCGAACTCGTCAAGATCGAGCCGCAGAGCATCGGCGTCGGGTTGTATCAGCACGACGTCAACCCGAAGCAGCTCAAGGAATCGCTCGAATCCGTGATTGCCTCGTGCGTCAATTTCGTCGGCGTTGACCTCAACACGGCGAGCATTCCGCTGCTCCGGCACGTCTCGGGCCTGAACCAGTTGACTGCCCGTCGGGTCGTCGAGCACCGCAAGGAAAAAGGCCCCTTTCAGGGCCGCGAACAGCTTCTTGAGGTCGAAGGCGTTGGACCTGCCACCTTCACGCAGGCCGCGGGGTTCCTCAAGCTCCGCGACGGCGGCAACCCACTCGATCGGACCTGGGTTCACCCCGAAAGCTACCCGATCGCCGCGAAACTCCTGGAAAAACTGGGCTTCCCGGCCGAGATCGTCAAGGAAAAGGAACGCCTGCCCGAGCTTCACGCCAAGCTCAACGAGCTGGACATCCCCGCGCTCGCCCGCGAGATGGAAGTCGGCGAGCCGACTCTTGTTGACATCTGCGACTCCCTCGCCCGACCCGACCGCGACCCTCGCGAAGACCTTCCCAAGCCGATCTTCAAGAAGGGCGTCCTCAAGCTCGAAGACCTTCAGGCAGGCATGGAACTGAAGGGCACGGTGCTCAACGTCGTGGACTTCGGCGCCTTCGTTGACATCGGTCTGAAAGACTCGGGGCTCGTCCACATCAGCCAGCTTGCCAACCGCTACATCAAGAGCCCGCACGACGTCGTGAGCGTCGGCGACGTGGTGACCGTCTGGGTCATGGGCGTCGATCAGGAGCGCAAGCGCGTCTCCTTGACGATGGTTCAGCCCGGCACCGAACGCCCCCGAGGGGGTCCCGGTGGCGGCAGCGGTGGCGGACGTCGTGGCGGCGGTGAATCGCGCGAAGGCCGACCCGCCGGAGCGGGTGCCGGTGCCGGTGGTGGTGATCGCCGAGGCGGTGGACCCGGTCGGCCGCCTCGCCGCGAAGGCTCGGCCCTGACCACGCCTCCCGTCGGCGCGGGGGCGGGGGCTCCGACCGGCGATCAACCGGCGTCCGGTCCTCCCGCGGATCGGCCCGCCCCGGGGGGTGGCAATCGCGGCCCTGGCGGTTACGGTGGCGGCGGCGGTGGCAATCGCGGCCCCGGCGGTTATGGTGGCGGCGGTGGACGGCCCGGCGGTGGCGGCGGCGGTCGACCCGGCGGCGGTGCCTTTGGCCGCACGGGCCAGCGTCCCGGCGGTGGTGGTGGTCCCGGGCGTTACGAACGTCCCACAACTCCACTGCCGCCGATCAAGGCGAAGCCCGCTCCCCCCGCGCCTCCGCTCTCGAAGGACGCGCTCACGGGAAGTGTTCCACTTCGGTCCTTCGGCCAGCTCAAGCAACTCTGGCAGGCCAAGGTTGAGCCCGGCGACGAGGGTCCAGGGTCGTCGGAGCAAGCTCCGCCCCCATCCGATTCGCCCCAATCGCAACCCGAGTCGTCCAGTGCTCCGCCGAACCCGGAGGCCCCGGCCGGGGAGTGAAACAGACGGCTTCGGCCGCTGGTTGCCAAGATAGACGGCACCTTGGAGAACTCCGATGGACGTGCCCCTCTTTCCTGAAGAGGCCCTGGACATCCTCCGAGGTGCTGTCTATTACGCTGAGGCCGAGCGGTCGTACGAGGCGATGTCAGACAGCTTCTGGTGGTCTGATGAACTGCTCCGCGAGGCATCCCTTCCTTGTCACCTTCACAAGAACTGGGCGTTTCGTTACCTCATGGGCTATCGTGGCTCAGTGATTCGGGGTGAGCCGGATGCGACACTCCAGCTCATCTGGGAGCAGGTGGAGCGGGCCTGTCCGGACTGGCCGGGACTGCATCCCGAGCGGTTTAGCCCGACGCTTGCAAAAGAGTTACACCGCGCTGGCCGAAAGTTTCGCGTTGAATTTTTGCGAGATGAACGTGAGTTTCGAAGGCAGGGCTTGGACGCCTGACCTTGATCCGCTGCGGGCCTGTCGAATTGCACTTGAGTCCCGCAAGGTGGGCAGTGCCCACCCTACTGAATTCCGATTGCTGGCCATCGGATTCTCCGCAAGGACCAGCGCGGCCATGACCTGCTCAGTCACCGTCTGTGGATCAAGTCGTTGAGTCTCGCCCGGCATTCGATGAGTGATTCTTTCGCCGCCGCGATCCCCGGGGCTCTCTCGTAGTCCGTGTCATGCAGACTCCAGGGCAAATTGATCTCCTCATCAATTCGTAAAGATACTCGGTTCAAGTGTGCCTCAATAGCTGTGATCTTCGCTCCCTTCATCCAGCACAGGTCAAGCTCGGCTTCCATGAGGTGGCGCGATATCATAATGTATCGTTCCAGGGTAACCCGGCCCTCATCGTAGAAAACCTCGTGCCTGCGAAAGGCCCGGAGCACGGAAGCATACCGGCTGTGTCGGCTCCACGATTTCTCGCCTTCGATGAGGGCCGCCATGAGCATCGCCACGACCGCCACGGTGGCCATCCATCGCCGTGTTGTCCCCCTGGGATATCGCATTAGGTCACCTTCAACGAACCTGGCCCTTCGGCGTCGTGAGATCGGGTTCGTATGAACCGACGCCACGATGCGACCGCACCGCCAGCTTGTGGCTTTCATAAAGGGCCGAATCTGACCGGGATCGATCCCGAATCGGGGGCGATCGTTGTGCTCTTCCACCCCCGCAACGAAATCTGGACCGATCACTTCCGCCGCATCGGCACTCGCGTCAAGGGGTTGACCCCAATCGGGCGAGTCACGGTTCGTGTCCTCGCCATGAATGATCCCGACTGGCTCCCTCTGCGGGGTCTTTGAGACTCGCATCACTTCACCCTGAGCGACCAACCTTCATCGAAGTATCCCGAGGTCTTCAGGCTCGATTCGCGGCCGAGGGTCTCGAAAACGGCGTAATCGCCAAGGTGGGGGTAAAGCAGGGCGTTCGTGCCCGCGAGATCCCGGGCGGTGAAGGTATGGCCGCTGTTCAGGACGATGTATCGACGCGGGTTCAAGGGGTTGGGCGCGACGAGAACGGGGGCGTGGGAGTCGGCCGGATAGGTCCCGCCGCCAAGTTTCAGTTCGGTCTTCGTCCAGGAGAGAGGCAGGCCCGACAGAACACGCGCGGTGATTCGGTTTGAGCCGGGATCGCCGAAGAGGATGAGGTTGTGGGTCTCGATGTCGTCCTCGGTGACCTGCGTATCGTTCTTCACGCGGATGTCGCCGCGAAAGAAGACGGCCCAGTCCTTGATGAACTGATCAAGTCGGGCGGTCGACCAGCGGTCGAGGGTCGGGCTCCAGGGGTCGCCCGTGCCTCGGACGCAGAGGAATGACCCGGTGAAGGCGTCGTCGATCGGCCCTTGAAGGTTCCGACGCTTGCCGCGGTCGGTGTTCTCCTCGAAAGCGCGCGACTGCGTGTAATCAAGCTGCCGCCATTCACCATCGTCAAGGGCACGGAAGTAGACATTGGGCAAGAGCCCGCGAACGGCCCCTTCCAGCTCAAATTCCTGTTCGCCGAAGACGATTTTTTCGGCCGCGTGGCGGTCAACGGCGAGGACGGCGACGTTCTCGGCTTTGGTCACGACGACCGTATCGCCCTTGATCTCGGCATCGACCTCAGCGCGGCGGTAGTGTTCCTTCATCTGCTCGACCGAGAGCCAGGCCGCCCGACCGTACTTCACGGTATACGTGGCGAAGCGGACCCGGGGCGGCAGCAAGGCGGCCCCGGCCTTGCGGTGTTCGTCGCGAAAGGCTTTGAGAATCTTTTCACTCTCCGGGTCGATCTTGTGGCCAGTCTTCGCGCCCACGACACGAAGGAAGTCGATCCCCTCGCCTCGGGTGACCAGGCCTTCGGTCTTGAGCGTGAAACCGAGAGTCTTGAGCGCATCAACGATGTTCGTCGAGGCGCGTAGTTGCGGGTCGTCCTCGCCGCCATAACCGGCGATCGGCACGTCAGCGGCGTTGAGGGCGTAATCAGCCGAGTCATAAATGTGCAAACCCTTCTCGACATACTGGGGCAGATCGCCAAGCTTGGCGTACTGGCGGGTCTCGGTAAATCCCGCGCCCGCCTCAACCGAAGACCAGAGCGCCGGGTGATGCAAGCCGAGGTGCCAGGCCCCCGCGCCGCCCATTGAGAACCCGCGAAGGGCGATTCGCATGTCGTCGACCGGATAGGCTTTCTTGACCGCCTCAATCGCCTCGAAGACGTCGGCCTCGCCGGCCCACCGGTAGCCGTTATTGGTCCGGCCGAAGACGTGGAGCGTGAGTTTGCCCTCGGAATCGGCCGGCGCGGCCTTGGCGTCGTGCGAAGCGAGGAAGCGGACCTCACTGGCCCTGGCATCGCGGCCGTGAAGCACGACATCCAGCGGCGCCCGATTCTCGCGGTTCAGCGAAAGCCCTTCGGGAACGACCACCGCGAACGGCTGCACCGAGCCGTCAAGCTTCGAGACGTAGCCTCGGGCGACCCAGCCGCGAGCCTCGGCCCAGGGGCGTCGACCGCTGGAAAGCTCGCGGGCGCGATCGAGGCCGCGTTCGAGAACCTTGAGCGCCGAGGCGACGTCCTTCGGCTCGTGGAAATCACCATATTTCAAGGCCCAGACGGCGGCCTTGTGATAGACCTGGACGTCGGCCAGGGCGTCGCGGACGGTCCCTTCGGGAATCAGGGCGATCGCTCGGCCGAGCGCCTCGGCGCGATCGTGGATCTTCGCCCGTTCGTCGGCGGTCGGTTCGTATCGCTCCATTTTCACGTGTTTCGAGGTCTGCGCCCCGGCCGTCGCGCCCAGGTTCAGCCAGACGACGGCCAAGGCCACGAGGACGGACCCTGATCGCGAACCGTATCCACCCTTGCTCATGCGGAGTCTCCCCGATCGGGCTCGATGTCGTTCGGCTGATCCCGCCATTAAACACCAGAGCCGGACCCTCCGCCACCGACCTCTGCCCGCCTTCCAGGGCTCGCGTTCCTGGGAAGGACCGAGGACCGAGGACCGATGACCGATGACCAAGAATCGAGGATCAAGAAAATCACGGTCATCGGTTCTTAATGATTGGCTCTTGGTCCTTGGTCATTGGTCCTTCGTTCTCGGTCATCGACAAGACCGAACTTGCTATCGTCCCAAGATTGTGTGCTGATCCGACTGGCGTTCGCGAGGGTCGGGCGTTATCGTGATCGGTTTCGGATCGAATGGACCCAACTTCTGCCTCGACGATTGAACCCAGCGGGGAGGACGGCCGGATGCGCCTGGACCCGACACGCGACGAGGCCGACGATGACGACGACGACGTCAACAATCCTTCGACCGAAGGCGTCGAGAACGAGCCGGGCCGTCCCGCGCCCTCGGATCGTCCGTTGCACGGCCTGGAAATCCTTGGCGCCGAGGACATTGAGGACGATGAGGCCGATTTCCACGAGGACGAGGAGTTTGATAATGAGGATGACGAGGACGGGGTTCGCGTCGTTCTGATCACGGGCGCCTCGGGCAACATCGGCCGGAAGCTTCGCGCAGCCTGGGCGGACGTTTACGACCTGGTTCTGATCGACCGTCAGGCCGACCCGGACGATAGCGAGGTGGTCGTCGCCGACCTCTCGGTGCTTGACGAGACCTGGCTGAGCCACTTCCACGGGGTCGACACCGTCGTGCATCTGGCCGGAAATCCCAACGATCTGGCCATCTGGGAAGACCTGGAAGGGCCGAACATCGACGCGCTCAGCAACGTTCTTCACGCCTCGGCGCTGGCGGGCGTCGAGCGTCTGATCTTCGCCAGTTCCAATCACGCGATGGGGGGCTATCGCGAGTTTGAGGACATGCGGATCACCGTCGACCTACCCCCCAAGCCCGACGGTCCTTATGGCGCCACGAAGCTGATGGGCGAGCGGCTCGGCCGCAGCCTGGCGCACGCCTTTGACATCACCTTCATCGCGCTTCGGATCGGCTGGAACCAGGCCGCCGAGAACCTTCCCGAGACCCTGCCCGACGACTGGTCGCGCGGCCTCTGGCTTTCCAATGCCGACCTCGTCCGCCTCTTCGATTGCGCGGTGGAGTCTGAGCTGGACGACCGCCTCTTTGTCGTCGTCAACGGAATGTCCAACAACCGCGGGACTCGCTGGGACCTCACCACGGCCGCCGACCTGCTCGGCTATTATCCCGAGGATGATGCGTACGCGGAAGAAATCTAGGGTCGTTGCGGAATCGTCGTAAGGACAGAAGGACAGAAGGACAGAAGGGAAAATTTGCCCTTTGTCCTTCTGTCCTTTGACCTCACGTCACAAATCAACCGCGACACGCAACAACCCTATCGGTCATCCGCCATCAATCCGCATCCGGCTTCTCGCGCGAAACGGCGAAGAGTTCGGGACGGGGGACGGCGGAGGTCTCGCGGGCAGGGGGCGCGGGAACGTTCTTGACGTGTGCGTCGAGGAATTCCAGGGTCCGCCGCGAGGCGTCGCGGCCGGTCTCGCCGAGGAAGCCGTGCCCCTGGCCGGGGTAGAGGTGCATCTCGTAAGGGATCTTCTTGTCCTTGCAGAGCTTTTCCAGAGCCCGCGCCTGCGAGACGGGAACCACGGGGTCAGCCTCGCCGTGGAGGATCAGGACTGGCGGGAGACTCTTCAAATCGCGGGCCAGAACATCGGGCAAACCGCCAAAATACTCGACGACCGCCGCGATTCGGGGGTCGTACATCGAGAGTGAGAGCGAGAGATAGGAGCCGAGCGAAAAGCCAAGCAGGCCGACACGTTTGGGGTCCACGTTCGGCTGTTTTGAGACATTGGCGACGCCATCGGCGAGAACCTTGGTCCAGCCGGCGAAATGCGTCTTCATCGTCGCCTGGTCGGCGACCTTCGTGCCGGTCAGGTCGAAATAATGGACGACGTGGGCGACATAGCCCTGCTTCGCGAGCATCCGGGCCGACTCGCGGAACCAGACGCCGCCGATCGTCATTCCCCCCGCGCCATGAATCACGAGAACGGCCGGGTAGCGGCCCGGGGCCTTCGGCTCGAACCGCTCGATCGAGATGGTTTTGCCCTGACTCTCAAAACTCCCGGTCATCTGCTGAACCACATCGTTTTCGACGGCCCCCACCGCGTCGGGCTCGGCGGCCCTCGCGTGTTGCGCCCCAGGATGGCAATGGCACGAGGCAACCAGGAGAAAAAGCCCACTGAGCGCGCGCACGAAGACGCGGTCACGACAAGGCAACAGGTGTCGATTCATCGGTGCATCATCCCGGAAACGCGGTGATCCCCCCGTCAAGCAAGCAGCCGAGGGGCGTTCGCGTCGCGTGTCTGCCGTCCTGCGGTTCGATCCCAAGGTGCGAACCACTCTTCACTATCACGAAACATATCACGCGACCGACGCCGGGGCGTTGTCGCGTTTTCTTCCGATCAAGAGAAACGCTCTCGATGGCCGAGAGGTCTCCGATCAGATGCGTTCAGACCTCCGGCCAGTCGCGGGGGGCCGGGGGGTGGTCCCCGCGACGACCCGAGGTCCAGATAACGCGCCGTTTTGGAGAGCGCGTGGATGATACCGGGGGTGTTACCCCGATCGATCTCATTGAGTTTCACCCCCCTCCAAAAAGTTTTCCGATTTCTTTTTAAGCCCACGATTTCCGCAACCAAGGCGAACGCGATACCCTTGACATGCAATTACGCTTATTTACCTATTTTCTGCATTTTTCCATGATTTCGCGAATGGGGGCCCTGGGTGTCTGGTTCTCGGATTTCCCAAAAGAGCGGAAAGGGCAATGTGGCGGGCGTTGACGCTCGCGCCTGGCGCCTCTACAGTGGTGGCGTCATGAACTTTGCAACGCGAAATCGACCACCGCGGCCCGCCTTTCGGGGCCAGGCGCGGACGGTCGGACGGGGCCATTGATCGATGATCCAACCGCTGATCGGACAGATTACGCTCGGAGTGTATGCCGTCTTGCTGGCCGTCGGCGGCGTGATGGGATTTGTCAAGGCGAGGAGCCATGCCTCCCTGATCTCGGGCCTGCTCAGCGCGGTCTTCGCGGGGCTGGCGCTGGCCCTGATGTTGATGAAGAACCATAATCTGGGCACGACGCTGGGCGCGGCGCTGGCGATGGTGCTGTGCATCCTTTTTGGATACCGTTACGCGATCCACAACCGGAAGTTCATGCCGAGCGGAATGCTCGCCGTGGTCAGCCTGGTCGTGGTCGTCGTCATGATGATGTCGGCCGACTGGACGCGTTGAACCTCTTACGTTATGCCTGGAAAAACGAGGTCGGCTGGGCTTCGAGACGCAACAAAGCAAAGGGGAGGGGCGAGACGATGGCCAGCGCGACATCTGACGACTTCCTGAGCGGGCAGGGAGTTCCGGTCGACCTTCACGGGGTCGAGACCGAGCTTGAGCGACTCTGGCGGCCCGCGGCCGACCAGGCCGGCGGCGATGGTGAACCCGGCCACGCCAACGTCACCCGGATCGTCCTCTCTAACCTCGTCCTCGTCGGCCGGTCCACGGAAGCCGCGCGGCTGGACGGAGTGCTCGACACGGTCACAACCCGCTACCCGAGCCGAGCAATCGTCGTGAGCCGCAACGACGATCCCGGCCGCACGATCTCGGCCGAGATTTCCGCGCTTTGCCATCTTCCCGCGCCCGGCTTGCCGCAGGTCTGCTCTGAGCGGATCGTCCTCCGCGCGGGTCCCGAGGCCGCCAGCCTGCTCCCCGGCGCGGTCCGGCCGCTTCTGGAGTCGGAACTACCGTTCGTCCTCTGGTGGACGTCGAATCCGAGCAACGATGAGTCGGTCTTCCGCGCCTTGGGGCACGAATGCAGCCGCCTGATCCTCGATCTTCCCGACCCCGGCGCCGATCCGGCGGCGATCCGCATGGGTCTCGATCCCGCAATCTGCCGGTTCAGCCGCGATAGCGCCTGGTTCGGCCTGACCCGCTGGCGTGAGTTGATCGCCACCTTCTTCGATCCGCCGATCCATAATGAAACGCTCGGCCGGATCGACTCGGTGACGATCGACGCCGTCTCGCCCGATTCCAGAACTCCGCCGCGCCTGGCCATCTGGCTCGCCGCCTGGCTCGCCGGTCAACTCGTCTGGACCCCCGAAGGCCAGCCCACCCGCGACGGCGGCCGACTCACCGCGCGCTTCCACGGCCCGACCGGCGACGTCGCCGTTGAGATCCGGACCACCGAGGATGCGACGCTCTCCGTGGCGCAGCTCTCGGCCACGGCCCTGACGACGCGCGAGATCGGCGACGCCGGCGCCGAGTTGTTCCGACTCCGTCGGATCAAGCCCACCTCGCCCGAGGTTCGCGTCGATATTGATTCGAACGCGTATTGCACACTTCCCCGAAGCGTCCTCGCGCCCGAGTTCGACGCCGCCCGACGGATCTCGGCCGCGCTGGAGTCGTCGCGCGTCGACCCGCCCTTTGAAAAGGCTCTGCCGCACGCCCTGTGGCTGATGGGTGCCTGACCCGGTCTTACATTCGATGGACGTATTCGATCACGATGGTCTCGAAGACCCAAAGGAATGGCGGCAGCACGATCCAGAAAATCCCGAGGATCTGGCCGACATCATCAATCCAGCTCTTTTCGTGCTTCCATCGGCCGCTTCCAAGAAGAAGAAGCCAGGCAATGAAGACGGCCAGTCCCTCGAACGGACCTTCCACGGTCCAGGGAACCCACCACCACGGTTCGCCCGAATAAATGACCGACACGAGCGCCAGAAGATTGGGAATCTTTTCGACTGCCAGCGCGGCGATGACCGCCCCACAGGCGACCGCGCCCGGTTGACGTGTCAGGATTCGACGACCAGGCCGGGGGGGGAGGATTCTCAACAAAAACACGGCGATCGTGAATGCCGCCAGCAGATTATAAGACGCCCCGGCCCACCAGCATTGAATCTGAAGCCGCAATTCAAGCGCCGACAGGCGCCATCCTTCAAAGGGCTGATCCGGATAACCGTGGGATTTCGTGAACAATCGCATCCAGGCCAGCCCGACCCCGACCGCGGCAACCAGGACGATCCCATCAACGATCCTGAACCTCCGGCGCCGGTTCGGTTCCATCGGTCCGCTTCCTGCTGAATTCAAACCTCGATCAAGGGCACGAACCGACGGAGATGCTGGCTGAGCGCATCGGCGAGCGCGGCGGGTTCGGAAAAGACACCGTCGGGACCGGTCGCCAGCGCGAACGAAAGAGCTTCCTGGCCGAGATTCACCCGGATCAGGCCCATCGGCACCGCCCGCTGTCGGGGCAAGGGCCGGCCCGAGACGATCCCGCGCAGGGTGGGGTCGTCGTCGGGACCGATCGGCTCGGGCGTCAGAACGACGACCGTCAGGCCGACGGAAAGGCCGTGCCGCCAGGGGTGGAAGCGACCGTTCACGGCCATCGCCAGGCGCGTGAGGAAGCGTCGGTAATCGGCCGCTAAAAAGCCGACGTCGACCGGCTGACGGACCACGGCCACGACGCTCAGGCCACGGCCGAAGATCGGCAGCCAGTGGAGCCGAACCCCGCGCCGGTAGTAGCGAAGGACGTCGAGCGGCGGCGTCCGGAACTCTTCCCCCTCTTCGGGAATCGAGCCAATCGCCTTCATCACGGGGTCAATCAGGGCGAAGAAGGCGTCCTCGGTCATGACATGACCCGCGTGATCCAATCCAACCTGGGGAAAGGGCACCAGCGGCAAGGCCCGTCAATCCTGGGGCGTTGTCGCTTGCGGCTGATGATATTCCATCTGCGGCACCTCGGTCGCGGCGGGAGGCTCAAACTTGGGAACCGAGGATTCCACGGCGGGTGTCGACGTCACCGCTCTGGAACGCGACGGGGCGGGGGTGGACTCGCCGCTGAAATCAAAGCCTTCCTCGATCCCGCGCAGACCTTTTTTGAACTCGATGATTCCCTTGCCAAGCGACCGCCCCACCTCGGGCAGGCGCTTGCCAAAGAGAAGCACCGCGATACCCATCACCACCATCATCTCCATCACGCCAAGCTGGGGAAACATACTGATCACTCCGCTTCGTGAACAGGGTTGAAGGCACACGAAAAGGAAGCAGAAACGAGGGTTTTAAACCTCGGGCGTGGTGGGCTTCTTGGTGTCGGCGGTCACGGCGGCGTCGATGTCGTCCTCGATCCCCGAAACGCCTTTTTTGAACTCGGTGACGCTCTTGCCGAGCGACCGCATCACGCTCGGCAGGCGGTTGCCGAAGATCAAGAGCGAGACGAAAGCGATCACCATCAGTTCGGTCGAACCCAGGTTCGGAAGAAACGCGAACGTCAGCATGGCTCAAACTCCTTGGAAGACCGGCGTGAGAAAATCAAACAATCATTAGCGGGCAACTGGTCAGGGCTGTTTCCTGCATCATTCATGACCGATGACCAAGGACCGATGACCAAGGAAAAATCGAAAACAGGAAGGATCGGCAAGAGCCTTCACGATCTTTTTTTGGTCATCGGACATCGGTCATCAATCGAAAAGGAATCAGCCCCGGGCAACTGGTAACGGCCGACGTCGCAAAGACGCGATGCCGTCGCAACGTGCATTTGATTCAATGCGACCCGCTGAGCACGATGACGCGGGTGGCGACCCAGGCGGCCACGACAGCGGCGGCCAGCAAGACCAGGGCCCAGAAGACCCGGCCCTGAGATCGTGATTTCCAGGGTGCCTGGACCGGGGACGCGGCTTGGGCTTGCCGCCGCGGGTCGCCCGAGCGGGGACGGACCCGGACGAGGTTCAACCAGGGATCGATCGTCCGGCCGTAACGCGTGGCGCGAATCAACCGCGATCCACTCCGGCCGTAAAGGGCCAGGGCGACGAGGCCGATCAGGACAATTTCCTTCAAGCCAAGCGTGATGAAGGCGAGCAAGGCCGCTGGCACCGACCCGGTCACGGTTCCCACCTCCCCGTCCTGAACGAACTGAACGCCGCCCCGGCAAGGCCCAGGCTCCGGCGGTTACCGACGCCAGGCCCGAAGCGAAGAACCGCCCGATCCCGGCGCCTTCACTCGTTCGCCCCGGGCGCGCGGGCCTTCCCGGGCGCTGGCGAACTCTACCGGAAATCATGACCATTGCAGGGAAAATCCCGTTCGGCGGGGAGCCGACAGATCGGCACCATCCGGGACCTTGGCGTCTCGACAGGGACGACGCGGGGTGGGTGTTCACTGGCTATCGTACCGCTCTCAACGGCCCAGTCAATCAAATTCCCAGACGCTGGACAGGGATTTTCGGGAAGGAAGGCTCTTGATGGATTGCAGTCTGGAGTTGTTGCGTTGATGACCGATGACCAAGGACCGATGGCCAATTGACGGAATTCCTCGGTCATCGGTCATCAGGACTACGCAATTCTCCCACGGATTGGCCCCGACGTCGCGATTTCGGTAGAGTCCAGGTTCGGTTTCCCTGGTCTTGGTCGCGGGCAAAGGAGCGGTTGATGCAGACAGCCTACGGCGGCCCGGTGTCGACGAGGCCGGTCGACGTCGCGGGCAGGCCGATCGTCGTGGTTCGACCGGCCGAGCCGGACCGGATGCTGGATGACCCCGACGTTCTCGCCTGGAACCGCCGCGACGATTACATGCCTTACTGGGCCTATCTCTGGCCGGGGGCTTTTCTGCTCGCGGAGGCCGTCGCCGCCGAGAACTGGGCCGTTCACAACAGCCCGGCGCTGGAGATCGGCTGCGGCCTTGGCCTCGCGGGGATCGTGGCCCTGAGCCGGGGGCTAAAGGTCGTTTTCTCGGATTATGACGAGGCCCCGTTCGAGTTCGTGGCGCGAAGCGTCGCCGCCAACGGGTTCGACCCCGCCTCGTTTTCGACCCGGCGGATCGACTGGCGAGAACCCGCCGACGCTCAGTTTCCCGTGATCCTCGGCGCCGATGTGCTTTACGAGCGTCGGCTCGTCGCCCTCGTCGCCGATCTCCTCGCGGCGCGTCTGGCGCCTGGCGGACTCGCCCTGATCGCCGATCCCTATCGAGCCTCGGCCGAGGGTTTCGCGGCGGAGGTCTCGGCGCGTGGCCTGACCTGCGAGGCGGTCGCCATCTCGGCCCAGACCGCCGAGCTTGGGCTGGTTCGCGGCACCTTGCACAGGGTTACGAAGGGGCGCGGTTTGACCTGAGCGTGCCGACGAGGTCGGCAAGTCGTTCCAGGCCGGTCTCATCAAGACGTTGGCCGAGGTCGTCGAGCAGGCGCTCGGCGGCGGTCGGGTCGTAAAAGGTCGCCGTGCCGACCTGCACCGCCGACGCCCCCGCGACGATGAATTCCAGGGCGTCGTCCGCGCAGGCGATTCCGCCGATACCGATGATGGGCATCCCGGGCAAGGCTCGGGCCACTTCCCAGACCATCCGCAGGGCGAGCGGCTTGATCGCCGGGCCGCTCAGGCCGCCAATGTCGTTGGCCAGGATCGGTCGGCGCCGACGCCAGTCAACCGCCATGCCGCGAAAGGTGTTGACCAGACTGACCGCGTCGGCCCCCGCCTCGGCCGCGGCGGAGGCGATCGCAACGACGTCGGTCACGTTCGGGGTCAATTTGGCGATCACCGGCAAGGGGCAAACGGACCGGACCCGACTCACGAGTCGGCCGACCGACCGGGGATCGATCCCCAGATCAAGGCCGTGGCTGACGTTCGGGCACGAGACGTTCAGCTCAACGGCCGCCAGGCCCGGCTCATCGCCGATCGATTCGGCCATGCCGACGAACTGGTCTTCGTCCTCGCCCGCGATGTTGGCGATGACCGCCGTGCCGACCGTTCGCAGATAGGGCAGGTGATGCGCGCGGAAGTGGTCGATCCCGTCGTTATCCAGGCCGATCGCGTTGAGCAGGCCCGCGGCGGTTTCAAACGTCCTGGGCGTGGCGTTCCCCGCGCGAGGCCGCGCCGTGACCGTCTTGGGAATCACGCCGCCGAGCCGCGCCAGGTTGATGAAACCCGCCATCTCGCGGACGTACCCGAACGTCCCCGAGGCCACCAGAACCGGATTCTTCAGGGCCAGTCGCCCCAGCTTCACCGACAGATCCACCACGAGCGACCCCTTCAAGAACGTTCCCGTTGCCTGGCGGTTCAATGTTCCTCGGCCATCTTCCTCAAAGGGCACCCCATCATCGCCGGTCCCGGCTCGTTCGTCCACCTTGGCCGGTTCAGGAATGGGAGTTGCACCGTCAGGCCCCGAAGACTGAAGTTCGAACATGGACGGAAAGGCTGCGATTTCATGGCGATGCGGATCGAAGACTACGCGATGATCGGCGACTGCCGAACGGCCGGTCTTGTTGGAAAAGATGGGTCGATCGACTGGCTCTGCGTTCCTCGGTTTGACTCCGGCGCGTGCTTTGCCGCGCTGCTGGGAACGTCCGAGAACGGCCGCTGGAAGATCGCGCCGGGGCCAAACATCGAGATTACCGCGGTTCGACGCCGCTATCGCAACGGCTCGCTCGTTCTCGAAACCGAGTTCACGACCGGCTCGGGCGTCGTCCGCCTCACCGACGCGATGGCGATTGACAGCATCACCCCGACCGTTGCTCGGGTCATTGAAGGAATTCGCGGCGAGGTTCCGGTTCGTTCGGAACTGACGATCCGCTACGATTACGGGCTAACTGTCCCCTGGGTCCGCCGCCACGACTGGGGGACCTCGGCCATCGCCGGTCCCGACATGCTGCGCCTTCGATCCTGGGAAGAGCACCGGGGCGAGGGGCTTTCGACCGTCGCCGAGTTCACCGTCAAGGCCGGGCAGAAGATTCCATTCACCCTGACCTGGCACCCCTCGAATGAGTCGCCGCCCGCCGGACTCGACGCCGAAGGGGCGATCCGCGACGCCGAAGCGTGGTGGCGTGCCTGGTCCAGCCGCGCCGAGGGTCTGAACGGCGACCGCGACGCGGTGATCCGGTCCCTCATCACGCTCAAGGGGCTGACCTTCGCCCCGACCGGCGGGATCGTCGCGGCGGCCACGACGTCCTTACCAGAAAAAATCGGAGGCGTCCGCAACTGGGATTACCGGTTCTGCTGGCTTCGCGACGCCACCTTCACCCTACTCTCGATGATCGGCGCCGGTTACATCGACGAGGCCCGCGCCTGGCGCGACTGGCTCTTGCGAGCCGTCGCCGGTCGACCTGAAAACATCCAGATCATGTACGGCGTTGCCGGCGAACGCAGGTTGACCGAGGAAGAGTTGCCCTGGCTTGCCGGCTACGAAGGGTCGAAACCCGTTCGGTCGGGCAACGCCGCCTCGGGTCAGTTCCAGCTCGACGTTTACGGCGAGGTCTTTGACGCCCTCTATCAGGCCCACCGCCACGGCCTCGCGCCGCTCGAAGACGGCTGGAAGATGGGCCAAGTCCTGCTCGAACACCTGGAAACCGCCTGGAAAGAGCCTGACGAGGGAATCTGGGAAGTTCGCGGGGGTCGTCGCCCATTTACGCATTCGAAGGTCATGGCCTGGGTTGCCTTTGACCGGGCCGTCAAGTTCCTTGAGCAGTACAAGACGCCTTATGACGGTCTTGACCGCTGGCGAACAACTCGCGACGCGATCCACGCGGAGGTCTGTCAGCGTGGGTTTGATTCCAGTCAGAACGCCTTTGTCCAGTCGTATGGGTCCAAGGCGCTTGACGCAAGCGTCCTGATGATCCCGCTCGTTGGCTTCCTTCCGCCCGACGATCCGAGGGTCGGCGGGACGGTCGAGGCGATCCGAACGCGTTTGATGGACCGGGGTTTCGTCAAGCGGTATGACACGACCGGTGAAAACGTCGATGGCCTTCCGCCCGGCGAGGGGGCCTTCTTGCCGTGCACCTTCTGGTACGCCGATAATCTAGCGATGCTCGGCCGTCGCGACGAGGCGACCGAGGTTTTTGAACGCCTTCTGGCGATCCGCAACGACGTCGGCCTTCTTGCCGAGGAATACGACCTGGAGGCCGGTCGGCAGCTTGGCAATTTCCCTCAGGCGTTTTCTCACGTCTGCCTGATCAACACCGCCCGCAGCCTCGCCCGAGGCGTTGGCGAGAGCCCCGCCGGGCAACGCGGGACCTGACGCCAACCGGCACCGATTTGCTATCGAGTCGTTCCTTCAAAGCCTTTCCTCCGAATGCCACAGGACACCTGACAGATTCCCATCCCTGCCCTTTGCCCCCCTGCCCTCTTGTCCTGTGTCCTCTTGCCCTTTGTCCTCTTGCCCTCTGTCCTCTTGCCCTTTGTCCTCTTGCCCTTTGTCCTCTTGCCCTTTGTCCTCTTGCCCTCTGTCCTTTGTCCTCATGCCCTTTGTCCTTTCCTCTCCCGATCTCCGTCTCCATCCGAAATGTCGGTTACCGAAGGTTGTGAATCGGTCCTCGGTCTTTTCCCGAAAAGCCAGCGCCTCGGGTCGGTCGCCCCTTGGTTTTTAAAGCCGGGTCGGGCAACCTATCGAGGTAGCACCCGCCGCAACGGACCCGGCGGGCCGCGATCAATGCGGGGGACAGGCGGTGTCGCTCGTCGTCGAAGCCTTCTCCAAGTCGTATGAGCGGACGATCGCCGTCGAGAATCTCTCGTTCTCGGTGGCTCCCGGTGAGATCCTCGGCCTTGTCGGCCCGAATGGCGCGGGCAAGACAACCACGATGCGCGCCATCGCCGGGATCTTGCGCCCCACGCGCGGCCGGGTTGTCGTGGCTGGCCACGACCTCGCCCGCGATCCCGTCGCCGCCAAGGCCGCGCTCGCCTATGTGCCCGACGATCCGAACCTCTTCGAAAGTCTCACCGTCTGGGAACATCTCAAATTCGTCGCAAGTGCCTATCGGGTCAACGACTGGGAGACCGCCGCCCGATCGCTTCTCGACCAGTTTGAGCTGACCTCAAAACGCGATGCGCTGGTGTCCGAGCTATCGAGAGGCATGCGTCAGAAGGTGGCGATCTCGTGCGGCTACCTGCACAACCCCAGGGTCATCCTGCTTGACGAACCCCTGACGGGCCTCGACCCGCGCGGCATCCGAACCATGCAATCGTCCATCCGCCGCCGGGCCGAGTTAGGCGCCGCGGTGATGGTCAGCTCGCATTTGCTCTCCTTGGTGGAAGACCTTTGCACGACGGCCCTTGTTCTCCATCAAGGCCGGACGCTTGTTCATGGATCATTGGAAAGTCTCCGTCAGGCGATTGATGATTCAGGGCGCGTCGAGACGCTTGAAGACCTATTCTTCCGCCTGACCGAGCCGTCCGCGATCGGCCTCGGCGCGGAGGTCTGACCGCCCGTGGACCGATCCCTCTGGCTCTTGCTCCGGCTCCGCGTCGTGGCCTGGTTCCGAAAACGGAGCCGCGGCCTTCGGACTCTCAAGGGCGTCTTTCTCGCGGTACTCGGGACGCTCGTTTTTCTCCCAGTCCTGGCCTCCTTCCTCTTCACCCCGCGCATCCTGATCGCCATCCAGGCGGACCTGATCCGCCGCCATGGCCCGCTCGGCCTCTTTCTTTACTGCGTGCTGAATGTCCTGCTCTCGTCAGGAGATCGGTCGGTCTATTATTCGCCCGCCGAGGTCAATTTCCTCTTTTCCGGCCCTTATCGGCCCCGCCAGTTATTGATTTACAAGATCGTCGGCGGCGTGGGGGCATCGATCGTGACGGGCCTCTTCATGGCCTTCGCGTTCGCCCACCACGCGTCGCTCTTTCTCTCGGCCTTCGCGGGTCTGACCCTCACGCTTCTTCTGATTTACCTGTTTTCCCTGGCCGTCGGCCTGACGATCAGCACCTTTGGCGCCCTGGCGTATAGCCTTGGGCGTCGCCTCCTCCTGGCGGGTCTCGCCGCGCTGGCCTTCGCGGCGGTCTGGCCGATCGGCCGGCAGGCGTTGACGCTCCCCTTTCGTGTCGTCCTGGCTCGAATTCTGGCCTCGCCCGGCGTGAACCTGGCCCTCCTGCCCTTCCGACCTTTTGTCATGGCCTTCGCGGCCGAAACAATCTGGCCCGACCTGGCGGTCTGGTCGGCCCTGGCCCTGGCGGTTGACCTGGCGCTCGTCGGCCTCGTGCTTGGTCTCAACGCCGGATTTCTCGAAGCCTCCGCGGCGGCGAGCCGTCGGGTCCACCGGCGTCAATCATCGGTCAAAGGACGACCTGGACTCCTCTGGGGAAGTTCAATCGCCACGCGCATCCGTGTCCCGATGCTCCCCTGGCTGGGGGGCCTCGGCCCGAACCTCTGGCGGCAACTGACGACCGCCTGCCGCGCTCCTTCGATCCTCTTCACCCTCGGGGCCTCGTTCCTGATCCCGATCGTGGTGATGATCGTCACGGCCCCTGAACATCGCCTGCCGCTCACCTTCGAGGCCCTCGCCGTCATGGGAGTCGTCGCGCAACCTGGTCTCGGCTTTGATTTTCGGTCCGATTATCTTCGTATCGGCGACCTCAAGACCTTGCCAATCCGGCCGACCTCGCTCGTCCTCGGTCAAGTCCTGACTCCTGTCGTACTCCTCTGGGTCGCGCAGATCCTTTCGATCGCCGTCCTTGATCGGCTTGAACCCGAGAGCGGGCCGATCCTCGGCGCCGCGGCGCTGCTTTTGCTTCCCTTCAACTTCGTTCTGGCGGCGATCGACAACCTCTATTTTCTCTGGTATCCGCACAGGACAACCGGATTGAACTCGTTTGACGTCCAGGCGATCGGTCGGCAACTCCTCTTGCTCACGGCCAAGACGGTCGGCCTGACCCTGATCGGAGCGGTGGCGGCGGCTTTTGGAGCGCTTGTCTATTATTTTGGGGGTCAGAACCTGGGCGCGGCGGTCGTCGCGGCGGCGGTCGTCATGGCCGGGTCGGGCCTGGCGCTCGTGCCGGTCGTCGCCCAGGCGTTGGAAGGGTTCGAGGCAGCCCGGGACTCGACCGAATGACGACCGATAAGCCCCTTCCGCCCTGCCTGCTCTTGCCTGACGACAACGCCAACGGCCCCGTGAACATGGCGCGCGACGAGGCGCTTCTCGACCTCGTCGCGGCCGACCCGTCGACCGCCGTCTTGCGGACCTATGGATGGAGCGAGCCGACGCTCAGCCTCGGCTACTTTCAGTCGATCGACGAGGCCCGATCCGACCCACGCTGGCGCGACGTTCCGATCGTCCGTCGGCCGACGGGCGGCGGCGCGATCTGGCACGACCGCGAGTTGACCTATGCCCTGGCGATCCCCCGGTCTCACCCCCTCTCTCGCCAGAGCGGCGACCTGTATCGAGGCGTTCACGACGTCATCGCCGCCCTACTCCGCGACCTCGGCGCCGAGGTGCAACGCCGCGGTCCGGTGGCGCCGCCCCTTGACGGCAATCGCCCTTTTCTCTGTTTCCGCGACCGAGACGCCGACGACCTGGTGATCGGGCCGGTGAAGATTCTGGGTAGCTCGCAACGACGTCGGGCCGGGGCCATCCTCCAGCATGGGTCGCTTTTGCTCGACGGATCGCCGCGAACTCCCGAGCTACCCGGCGTGGCGAACCTCGCTGAACTGCCCGATAACATCGTGCTCTGGTCCGACCTCGTTCGAGCCCAACTCCCTGTGGCGCTCGGCTTTCGTTCTGTCGAGGTCGCCCCGCCCGCGGCCTGGCTCGCCCGCGCTGACGAACTGGAAAAATCCGTTTATCGGCGCGCTTCGTGGACGTCGCGACGATAGACAGGGTGGCGCGCCGGCAACGTCTCATGCGAGGTCGGGCAACCTGTCGAAGTATGAAATCAGCGCGAAGGCGAGTTGACCTCTTGGATCTGGCGGCGTCCCGGTTAAAATTCAGGTGGACTTGCCGCCCCCGGCGCGTTACATCAGCCGAGCGCTCCGTGAAGGCGAGCAGGTTGTTGATTCATCATAATTTTGTTTCCGGCGATGTGCGGCTGTCGAATCCGCCAGTCTGGCCCCGCCGTCCGATCGCATCCATTGTTCGTTGACCGTCCTAACCCGATCGGAACGTCAAGGCCTGAGGTTGAAGCGCAGGGCGTCGGCTCGTCGAACGCCCGTCGGTGCCTGGGAGGTGGTCGGGTACGCAAAAACCCCGATCCCTCAGTCATCCCAACGCATGTAGGTCAACACAAGGTCGGGACGGTATCCATGAAGGTGCAGTTGATTGTGGTGCAAGGCAAACCCGAAGGGAAAGTGATCCCTTTAGTGGGGCCCCGGTTCAAGATCGGACGCGGTGAGACTTGCCAGCTCCGCCCGAACAGCGATCAGGTCAGTCGCGAACACGCCGAGTTTCTTCTGACCGCCGACACGGTCTCCGTGCGTGACCTCGGAAGTCGAAACGGAACGCTCGTTAACGGCAAGGCCCTGACCGAGATCTGTCGGCTCAAGGACCGCGACCTCGTCCAGGTCGGTCCGCTCACCTTCGCGGTCTCGATCGCGGGTGTTCCGGCCACTGCCAAGGCCGCCGTGGCGTCTCCATCTCGCGCCAAGGCCGCCCCCGAAGATGTCGACCACACTGACATCGAATCCTGGCTGATCGCCGACGCCAAGAGCCAGGCCCCCGAAAACCCCTCGGGTATCTACGAAGGCGACACCATCACCATCAGCGCCTTCAAAGACGCCAAGGACCCCAAAACTCCCAAACCACCGACTGCCGCTCCCACACCCGCTCCGCCCCCCCCTTCTCAGGCCTTGACGGCGGATGGCGAGATGGAATTTGAACGCCTTCCCGAAGGAGCCGGCGACGAGGAAGACGAGGACGAGGACCAGGTCATCGACGCCGAGGCCGAGACCGAAGACGCGCCCGAGGAACTCCTCGACGAGTCGAACCCCTTTTACGTCAAGAAGAAAACGGCGGCGCAACCCGCCGGACCGCCGCCGAAAACCGTCTTCAAGGACACCAGCGACGCCGCCAGCGACATACTTCGCAAGATGATGGAACGGCGCCGAGGGTCGCGATAGAGTTACGTTCGTGATCCCCCCCGCGTTCGCGTGCGTGGCGGACCGCTTTCGGCCGGCCGCCCTCGCTGTCTGTTGTCGTCTCAAGTTCGAGCACCAGAGGTCATTGCGTCGATGTCTGCCGATGACCCCGAGGGTCTCGTTCCGTCTCCCCGCGCACCGCTCGATGATCTGCTCGACCGTCTTGCCGTGTCGATTGTCGGTCAGCGTCCGTTCCTGGAACGGCTGGTGATCGCGCTCTTGACCGGCGGTCATGTGCTGATTGAGGGCGTCCCCGGCCTGGCGAAGACCCGCGCTGTCCGATCGCTGGCCGAGGCGCTGAATCTCCCTTTCCGTCGGATTCAGTTCACGCCCGACCTGCTCCCGGCCGATCTCACGGGAACCCAGATCTATCGGCCGGCGACGGGGACGTTCGACGTCCGTCCCGGGCCGATCGTCACGAGCGTCCTGCTCGCCGACGAGATCAACCGCGCCCCGGCGAAGGTTCAGAGCGCCTTGCTCGAAGCCATGCAAGAGGGCCAGGTTACGGTTGGCGACGAGACGATCCTTCTGCCCCCGACCTTCTGGGTCCTCGCCACCCAGAACCCCGTCGAGCACGAAGGCACCTATCCGCTTCCCGAGGCCCAGCTTGACCGCTTCTTGATGAAGCTTCGCGTCGGTTATCCCGACCGGGCCTCTGAACTCGCGATTCTCGACCTCCCCGACGTTGCCGATCGGCCGCGATCGCACGCCGGGGCGACATCAGCACTCCTCGGACCGGCCGATGTCCTGGCCTTGCGGGCTCGGGTGGCAACGGTGCGCGTGGCTCCCGCGATCAAGGAATACGCGGTCGATCTCGTCCGGGCGACCCGCGACCCTGTCCATTACGGAATGGACTTCGCTCCCTTGATCGAACTTGGTGCCAGCCCAAGGGCATCCATTGCCCTGGTTCGCTCAGCGCGGGCTCATGCCTTCCTGCTCGGCCGCGATTACGTCACGCCGCATGACGTCAAGTCGCTCGCCCTTGACGTCTTACGTCATCGGGTCACCGTCAGTTATGAAGCCGACGCCGAGGGGCTGACCTCCGACGATCTCATCGGCCGCCTTCTCGACAACCTGCCGCTCCCGTGACCAATCCAGGGCTTAACCGGCGACCGCCGCGACCTCGGCCGGTTCAACAGCCTGATCGACGTAACGTGTTCGGGGCCAACGGCTCAGGGCGTACCAATAAAGCAGCCCGCACGAGACCAGGATCAGACTGATGTTCTGCGAGATCGTCATTCCCGCGAAGAAGACCCGCTCGTCGTTGCGCAGGTATTCAATCAGGACCCGGGTAATCGGGTACGTCACCATCAGCAGGGCCATGACCTCGCCGTCGCGGCGTCGGATCGGGAAATAGGTCAGTAAAAGCCCCGTCAAGATCAGTCCATCAATCACTGAGTAAAGCTGGGTAGGATGGACAGGAAGCGACCAGTGCGTTGCGGGACCGATGAGATGCGCCGCCTGATGGGCGAGCCAGGGGGGCGACGGTTCGGGAAAGGAGACGGCCCAGGGAAGCTGGCAGACATCGCCGTAACAGCAGCCGTTGAGGAAACATCCGAACCGGCCGATCGCGATTCCGAGCGCGAGCGCCGGGGCGACGACGTCGAGAAAGGGGCCGAGCGGGAAAGGGCGCAAGATCCGGTAGAGGAAGAAGGCGATCGTGCCGCCGATGATGCTGCCGTAGAGGACGATGCCCCCTTCCCAGACCTTGACGATGTCAAGGACCGTGTGGACCTTCACGCCCCAGTATTGAATCACGTAAAAGAGCCGGGCGCCGAGGAGTCCGCCGAGAAAGACGAAGAGCGAGAGGTCGTAAATGACCTCCGGGTCAAGCTTCTCGCGGCGAGCGACCCGGGCGGCCAGGTTCGTCGACCCGAGAAAGGCGAGAAAGAGCATCAGGCCGTAGCCGAAAAGCTTGATACCGCCCAGGATCGGGAGAGTGAAGAGGACTTGACGCATGGTCCGCCATTTCCTTTTGGGTCGGTCAAGGTCCGTCGGCCGCCGGCTTGATCGGCGGATACTCGATTCGTTCGACGATCCGGTTCGCCGCGTCCAGGGCCACGACGCTCGGCCGGTGGTTGGGGAGTTCCTCGGGAGTCAGTTCGGCGAAGGCCATGACGATCACCCGATCGCCCACGGCGCCGATCCGGGCCATCGCTCCGTTCAACTCGATCTGACCCGATCCGGGTCGGCCGGGGAGCGTATAGGTCTCGGCGCGGAGGCCCGTCGAGACGTTGCTAACCACGATCGCCTCGTACGGATAAAGACCGACCGCCGCCATCAGGTCGGGGTCGATCGTGAGGCTGCCGTGATAATGCAGGTCGGCTCGGGTGACCGTGGCCAGGTGAAGCTTGCTCTTGAGGATCTTCAAACGCATCCAGTTTCAATCCGTCAAAACAGCATTGTCAATCAGCCGGGTCGAGCCAAAGCGCACCGCGAGCAGACCGACGGCCCGCTGGCCGGGCCTGAGCGCGGACAGGGGTTCAAGCGTCTCCGCGTCGGCGACCTCGGCGTAATCGAGTCCGGCCTTCCTCTCTGATTCTATCGTTTCGGTCAAAATCTGTCGAACCCGGTTGGCGTCCGTCTCGCCCCGAGCCACCGCTTCGCGCGCGCTTGAAAGTGCCCGAAAGAGCACGGCCGCCCCTCGACGATCGTCGGCGCTGAGGTACCGGTTTCTGCTGCTGAGGGCCAGGCCGTCGGCCTCGCGGACTGTCTCGACCGCGCGGATCGCGACGGGGACGTTGAGGTCGTCAACCATCCGGCGGATCACACGCTGTTGTTGATAATCCTTGGCCCCGAAGAAGGCGACATGAGGAAAGCAGATCTGAAAAAGCTTCATCACGACGGTCGTCACCCCCCGAAAATGTCCGGGGCGCGTCGCGCCTTCCAGAACGTCCGTCAGACCGGGAACATCGATCTGAGTCATCGTCTGTCGGTCGCGCGGATACATCGTACCGACCTCGGGCGCGAAAACGAGGTCGGCCCCGGCCTCCTCGCAGAGCCGGAGGTCGTCGTCGAGCGTTCTGGGATACCGCGCAAAGTCTTCGGTCGGACCGAACTGCGTCGGGTTGACGAAGATTGAGACGACCACGAATCCCGCCTCGGCCCGGCAGTCTTCCACAAGCTTGATGTGCCCGCGATGCAAGGCCCCCATCGTCGGCACGAGCCCCACGATCCGCCCTTCCGCCTTCGCCCCATGCACCGCGGCGCGAACCTCTTTGATCGTCTTGACGAGCGTCAAACCCATTGTGCTCTCTCCGAAGCTTTCCGGCTCGATCAGGCCGGGGAGCAATCACCGATGACCGATAACCAATGACCGAGAAATGGCTTCCATTGGTCCTCGGTCCTCGGTCCTCGGTCCTCGGTCCTCGGTCCTCGGTCCTCGGTCCTCACTCCCCTTCCCCGTATATCCTGTACGTTCAAGCGGGGACATGGTTGGCCGCGAAGGGTCGGCGGGTCAAGATGGCCGAGAGTCTTCGAAAAAACGCGAGGTTCGGGAAGTTCTTCATCGCGTCGCGGAACGGGCGACCCTATAACAGAGCGAAGACCGGGGTAAGGACGGTTCCGTTTCGGCGGACCGCCCGGGACAGAAGAGCGCGAACCGGGTATACTGGGCGTCATGATCAGGGTCGTCATTCCCCGACCTGGGGCGAATCCGTGGAATGCTCCTCGAACGCCGAGTCCCGCGCGGAGGCTCTCGCCCGCGGTGATGCCCCGCCTTCTTCCTCAGTGGCGGCGGCGGAGTCAGCGGGTCTGGCCCTTGTCCGCGTCGATTTCGAGGGCCGGATCGTGTGCCTGAACCGGGCCTTTGTTCAACAAATCACGAGCGCCGCCAGCAGCGTGACTGACCTGACGACCCCTCTCGATCTTCGAGAGCACTTCGCCCGCCAGGCGCGCGCCACGTCCCGCCCCGTTCGGATCAAAGACGAAGGGACGCGGATCAACAAGACGCTCGTTCCCATCTCCGAACCTGATCGCAACGCCTGGGGCGATCCGCTCGACGTCGTCGAAATTGGTGCCGCCCGGACCGTTCGCAAGAGACCGACCGGGGCGATCCGGCCGTTTTTGGAGCCCTTGCGCATCTTCGCGCCCCGCGTGCCGGGCGCCGACCATCCATGACCCCCACGAACACGTTCCCGAGACCACGACCGACCGTTTCTGGCCGGCAATCGAGGCCGCTCATGAGTTCGCCGAACAAGTATTGCCTGTTAATTGTCGACGACGAGCCAAATGTCTGCGACTCGGTCCACGACTTGCTCCGCCGAGAGTTTCGCGTCCTCAAGGCCAACAGCGGCGAGGAAGGCTACCGCTTGATGCAGGAAGAAGAGGTCCACATCGTGATGTCGGACCAGCGGATGCCGCAAATTACCGGCGTCGAGTTGCTGACGAAGGTCAAATCGCGCTATCCACAGGCGATTCGGATGCTTTTCACGGGGTTCGCCGACCTGGAATCGATCGTCGCGGCGATCAACCAGGGCCACGTGTTCCAGTTCCTCAAGAAACCCTGGCAGCCCGAGGAGCTGGAGTCGGCCGTTCGCCAGGCCGCGGCCGAGTACGAACGCCTGACCGCCGACGCCAGTGAGAAAGATCGGCTTTACGCTCTGATCGAGAACCTCCAGACCCGGGTCTCGGCGTTGGAAGCCGAGATCCGAAGGCTCGGCGGGATCACCCCCCCGGCCACGCTGGAGCCCTCGAAGTGACCAACGCCCCGACCCGACCGGACTGGACCCGATGAGCCCTGACGTCGCGACCCCCCGGCCGACTCCTCAGGCTGTCCGCTCACCCGGCGGCGCCGGGGCGTCGCGCAAACACACGATCCTGATCGTCGATGACGAGGTCGACGTTCTCGAAAGCCTTCGCCACCTCTTCCACAGGACCTACAAGGTCTTGACGGCAAGCAGCGGCGATCAGGCCGTCGAGATCCTCAAGGCTCAGGAAGTTCACCTGATCCTCTCCGATCAGCGCATGCCCGGAATGTCCGGCGACGTCTTTTTAAGCCAGGCCCGCAAGATCCAGCCCGACGCCATTCGCATGCTCTTCACCGGCTACGCCGACATCCAGGCCGTGATCAACGCGGTCAACGAAGGGCACATTTTCCGGTACATCCTCAAACCCTGGGACGCCCTCGAACTCGAAGGCGTGATCCGCCAGGCCACCGACCAGTACGAGATCCTCGCCGACCGCCGCCGACTCGTCGCCGAACTTCAGACCGCCAACTCACAACTGACCCTCGCCAACGAGAATCTCGCCCAGGCCGGACAGCTCAAGAGCGCTTTTATTGAGGTCGCCAGCCACGAATTCAACACGCCGATTACCCTGGTCCTCGGCCTCAGCGAGCTTCTCCTCTTGCTCGATCCCGGCCGGAACGAACAGGAGCGGGCGATTCTCGAACGGATTTCCACGAGCGCCCGGCAGCTTGCGAAGCTCGTGACCAGCACCCTCACCATGATGCGCGCCGACGACTTCCGGCGCACCCTTCAACGCGCTCCGGTTGACCTCACCGCGCTGCTGCGACGGGTCATCCTCAAGGTTCAGCCGTTCGTCGAGGCCCGCCACCAGACCCTTGTCGACGCCGTCGCCGACGATCTCGGGACGTTCGAGGTCGACGCCGACAAGATTGACGCGGCCGTCGTCAACCTGCTCACGAACGCGATCAAGTTCACTCCCGACGATAAGACGATCAGCCTCTCCGCCCGCCTCGTCAGCCCCGACGAGGCCGAGATCCAGGTCTCTGACTCCGGGATCGGCCTCGACCCGCGCTCCTTGAGCCAGCTTTTTCAGCCTTTTTTCACGCAGTTTGAGGCGAGCCGGCACTCTTCGGGCGACTTCGGCTTTAACAAGCGAGGGCTCGGCCTGGGCCTGAGCATTGTCAAGCAGTTCGTCGATCTCCACGGCGGCCGGGTCTCCGCCGAGAGCACGCTTGACACCGGCACGCGCGTCACGATCCACTTGCCCCGCCACGCACCATCGGCTCCGATTGACGTTGAGATCAACCCGCCCCCCGATTCGGCGTCCCCCCACGCCGGTCACCCTGCCGAGGGGAGGCCCCGCGAGGGAGTTCCTGATGCCTGACGCCCTGATCGTCGAGGACGAGCCCGAAGCCAACACGCTTTTGTCGATGCTGGTGCAGCTCCGCGGCTACCGGACCGAGTCGGCCTTCACCGGCGGCGAGGCACTCGCCAAGGTCGAGCAACACCATCCCGACATCGTCTTCCTCGACCTGATGCTTCCCGACATCGACGGCTATCAGGTCTGCCACCGGCTCAAGTCGCGCAAGGACACGACCTTGATCCCGATCGTCATGGTCACCGCCCGGGTGGCCCTGGAAAACCGGATCAAATGCTACTGCACGGGGGCCGACCACTACGTCCCCAAGCCCTACACCCCCGACCAGATCTTCGAGGCGATCGACGACGCCGAGCACTGGCGACGCCTTGTCGAGACCGACGGCACCTCGGGCGAGTTCGCTTTCGAATCACGCGACGACGGCGAATCGCTCCGTAGACTGGCCCAGCTTGGCAGTCAGTTACTCGCCGGCACTCCGCTCGGTCTGGACGCGATCTGCCGGGTCAACGAATCGCTCCGCCAGCTTTGCAATCAGGCGGAGTCGTGGGGTCAATCGCACAAGGTTCAGGCCGTGGCCTCCCTTTCGTACCGGATCGAGCCCGACCGCGTCGTCCTGACTCTCCGCGACCTCGCCGGCTGGTTCCGCGACGACCCGCGCTCTCCCGCCGAGCGTTGGCCCCTGGAAATTGCCCGCGGCCGATTCGACACCGTCGCAACCGACCGCGCCTCCGGCACCGTCTCCTTGATCCTTCGCTATCCGGCTTCTCTTTCTGACGGACCTGGAATCGGCTCGGAAACACGGCCGGGCTTTTCCGTTTGATGACCGAGTCAGGACACAGGACAAAGGGCACAGGACAGAGGGCACAGGACAAAGCCCAATCTCTTGGCCTGCTCCCCGAAACCTGGTCCAGTCTTAATGGGAATCGTACAACTGGCAGAGAGCCAGGAGCGACCCATGCGAAAACGACCAGGATCGGACCAGATTGCCAAGACCCTCCGAGAGGTTCAGGCCGACCTTGACGCCGGTCTAAATGTTCACCAGGCCTGCCGCAAGGCCGGCTACGCGACGACCACCTACTACCGTTGGAAGGCCCTCCAGGAGAACCCCGTCACCGCCGAACAACTTCGCGTGTCCGAACTCGAAGCCGATGTCAGCCGGCTCAAGCTCCTCGTCGCCGAACTGGCCCTGGACCGTCGCATGTTACAGGAGGCCTTGAAAAAAAAGCCATGACTGCCGCCCGCCGCCGATTGATCGCTACCGAGGTAAGTGATCACTTCAATGTATCTGAACGTCGCGCGTCCCGGACGCTGGGCCTGTCCCGGTCCTGCCTCCGGTACACGCCCGTCGCGCGGGACGAACAGGTGGCGTTGGCGCGACGGATCGAGGAGCTCGCCGGCACGCACCCGCGGTACGGATATCGGCGGATCTGGGCGCTGTTGGTCCGCGAAGGCTGGTCGGTCAACAAGAAGACGGTGCGTCGCCATTGGCGTCAGTTGGGGCTGAGACTGGCCGGGCCGAGGGCGAATTCCAAGCCCCGCCGGTCGCACGGCCAGGACGCGAACGCCTGTCACGTCCGCCCGTCGCGTGGTAAAGACGATGTTTGGACATAAGACTTTATCTTTGATCGTACAAGTGATGGGCGGAGCCTGAAATGGCTGAGTCTGGTTGATGAGTACACTCGTGAATGCCTCGCGTTGGAGGCGCGTCGAGGCATGACCGCCGAGGAAATCCAGGTGATCCTGGCCGAGGTTGCCGCGCGTCGCGGCGGCCCGCCCCATCGGGTCCGCAGCGACAACGGGCCGGAGTTCGCGGCCCTGGCGGTGCGAAGTTGGCTGGAGTTGACCGGCTCCGGGACATTGTACGTCGCGCCGGGGAGCCCGTGGCAGAACGGTTATGCAGAGTCGTTTCACAGCAAGCTCCGCGACGAGTTCCTGGACCGCGAGGAGTTCGAGAACGAAGTTCAAGCCAGGGCGTTGGGCGCGTTCTGGAAGGAGGAGTACAATACGGAACGCCCGCACAGTTCCCTGGGCTACCAGACCCCGACCGAGTTCGCGGCCACCCAAGTGAGGTACGTGCCGATCGAAGAGACCCCGATTGAGCCACCACCTGATGAACAACCGCACCCGTGATTCCCATTATCCCTGGACCAAGAAATGGGGAGCAGGCCACTCTGGCCTTTGCCCTCTGTCCTTTGCCCTCTGTCCTTTGCTCTCTGTCCTTTGCCCTCTGTCCTTTGTCCTCTGTCCTTTGCCCTCTGTCCTTTGTCCTTATTCCCAAATCCCATCTCTCTCGGTCCTCGGCCCTCCCCCCAGGAATCCCAAAGTGCATCCCACCCTTTTGATGGACCGGGACCCCGCGCCGAGGCCGTTGTCGGGCGTTGACCTGGCCTTCCTCCGCGCCGCGAGAGCCTGGGGAGGCAGCTCGGCGCCAGACCTCTGGGCATGCGTCCCGGCCGAGCGCCGGTCCACCCTGCGCTGGGCCTGGGAAAACCAGAAGGCGGGTGATCCCGCCGAGGCCCTCGATCACCTTCGCCGTGAAGTCGCCGCGCAGGCTCGGCCCGACCCCGCCCGGGTCCATCCGTCCTGGTGGGTCCGCGCTCTCAAGGAGGAACCCGCCTCGATCCAACGCGCCGTGATCTTGGGCCTTCCCGTCGACCTCGCCGAGACGATCCGCGAAGGCTTGAATCTCTCGGCCGACGACCTTCGTCCCGACCGCCCCGGCCATCCCGAGGCGCTCCAGATCGTGGCCGCGCTCTGGTCCGTCCAGCTCGTCGGCGACCTCGCGGAGCGCGGCGACGACCCCCCCGTGATCGCCGCGCTGACGCGCTTCGATGCGCCGACGGTCGCCCGCCTCTTGCAAACGACCGGCCTGGCCAAATGGGCGCTCACGAACCGGCCGACCCCCGCTCTCGATCGCCACGACCTCGGCCGCTTCGCCCATTTTCGAACCCAGATCGCCGACTCTGACCCCCGGTTCGCGCAAATTGCGTCGGGCGACGTCGAGAACCTGCCGACCACCGACCGCCACTCCGTGGCGCGCGCGGGAATGATCACGTTTGCCCGCCTGCTCCTCGCCGCCGATCCCTATCGGGCACGCTGGGCCTTGCAACACCTCCCCTACCCGACCGCCCGAGCACTCCGTACCCTGATGGGACCCGCCGGCCGCAAGGCGCCGATGATGGTCCGCTGGGAAACCGAAGTCCTCCGCGCCTCCTGGACCCGCCTTCACCAGGAAGGGCGACTGACCGACCCCTGGGGAAACCCCCTTTGAGCCGCGACGCGATCCTTGCCGAAGCTCTCGAACCCGACGACGCCGACGGCCCGCTCGGCCCCTTGCCACGCCTCAGCGCGCGTCAGGTCCGCCTGGAAGCGCGCCTCGGCCGCCTGGCAACGGGCGCCGGTATTAGCCCCGCGCTCGACTGGCTGGTCGAATCCATCGGCACAATCATTCAGGTCAACCGGCCCGAGATTCTCTGGCGGCCTTCAGGTCTCGGCCGATCGGGGATGGTCGCTCAACTCTCCTGGCCGAGACTCTCAACCCGGCTCGCCTTCGGCCTGGAAACGCCGCTGGCGCACGCGATTGTCGATCGCCTCCTTGGCTTCGATCGCCTGCCGGCCGAGGGCCGATTGCCCCCCTCGCCGGTCGAGTGGGGCATTCTCACCTTCGTCGTCGCCGAGACCCTCCGCCGACTGGCCGGGTTGGTTCCCTGTCCCTTTGGCCTCTGGGACCCGATCCTTGACCGCGTCGGCCCCGACCCGTTCGACCATTCCGGACTCGGGCGGGTCGTCACCCTTCGCTGGCCGCTGACGATTGGCGCGGCGGAAGGCTCACTCCGGCTCTGGGCGACGGAATCGCTCCTCGCCCGCTGGACGAACCTCGACCCCGGCTCTCTCGCCGATCCCTCCCGGCCAATCTCTCACCCCGAAACCTTGACCAGCGTCTGGACCGCCGATGCCGGAACGATCGCCCTGCCCCGCGGTCTCAAGACCCTTCGCGTCGGCGGCGTCCTTCCGCTGATCGATTCTCGACTTCGCGGCACGCCCCAGAGCCCGACCGGCCCTGTCGCGTTAACCTTGACCCTCTCCGGCTCGTCGGGTCGATTCACGATCGACGCCGAGCCTTTACCCCAATCCGGCGGCGGTCGATTAACGCTAACCTCCGCGCCTCGCCTTGAGGCGATCCCCAGGGAAGCCCTCGCCATGTCCGTTCCCACGCCATCCTCTGCCAGCAGCCCCGATCCGTCCCAGCCCGCCGCGGCGGATGTTCCCGTGACCCTCGTCGTCGAGCTTGGCCGCGTCAATCTTCCGCTCGGCCGCCTTGCCGACCTCAAGCCCGGCGACGTCGTCGAGCTTGGCCGCCACTCTCGCGAGCCCGTCGAACTCACCTCCGGCGGCCGCCTCATCGCCCGCGGCGACCTCGTTCTCATCGACACCGAACTGGGCGTCCGCGTCACTCATCTCTTTTTATAAACAAATCCATGCAATGGATTGCTCGAATCTCCTCTGACAGTGACTCAACGAACTCTTAACTCCCGATGCCATCAGATCCTTGTGTGGGTGAAAATTGGTGTCTTTCAAGTCCGAAGGTTCAAAATAGGCAAGGTCAACTCTAGCAAGAAAATGAATTGACAGTGCTCTGTAGAAAAGCCATGTTCGGCCCCTTGGTTGGGCGGCGGGCGTCCTTGTATAATCGGAGTATGAGCACCACAAGCAAGTCCCTTAAGGCCGTCCTCACCGCCGCCCACGCCGTCGCGGCCCAGGCCATACCCCCTCACGCCCATCGCTTCAGCCCCAAGTCGTACACCCAGCATCAGGTCTTCGCCTGCCTGGTCCTCAAGGCGTTCCTCAAAACCGACTATCGCGGCGTCGCCGCCCTGCTGGCCGATTGCCCTGATTTGCGGGCCGTCATCGGCCTCCGTCGCGTGCCCCATGACACCACGCTTCAGAAGGCCAGCAAACGCCTCCTGGCCGCCGAGGCGACCACACCGTTGCTTGAGGCCACCATCCGGCGGTTCCTGGCCAGACGTCGCCGGGTCGGCATCGCCGCGGCCGACGCCACCGGGTTGGAATCGCGGCAGGTCAGCCCCTACTTCCCGCGTCGCGCCGGCCGCGATGCGATGCGGACCGGTCGGTACAGCCGCTACCCAAAGCTTGACATCCTCATCAGCTGCCGCGACCACCTGACTCCTGGCGGCGCATGCCGGCCTGGGACCGCGGGCCGACGTGGCGTGCTGGCCGGCGCTGGTCAAGGCGGCGTCGCGTCGGGCGAGCCTGGGCTGGCTCGTGGCCGACGCCGGGCATGACAGCGAGGCGAGCCATGAGCTGGCCCGCGACGACCTGGGGCTACGCACGGCGATCCCTCCCACGCGTGGGCGGCCTTCGGCGAGCTTGCCGACGGGCCGCTACCGTCGCCTGATGACGCGGCGCTTCCCCCGTCGGCCGTATCGCCAGCGCTGGCAGGTCGAGACGACCTTCAGCACGATGAAGCGTCGGCTGGGGAGTGCCGTCCGCGGCCGCAGCCTACTGGGCCCGGTGTCGCGACCTGTGGTTGGCGGTCTTGACCCACAACCTCATGCTGGAACGCCGGGATTGACGGGGTTTTCTACAGAGCAGTGTCAATTCATTTAATTCATTTCCTGACCATCGGATAAATTGGGCCGGGTCACCTTGGAAGATTGCTCTCCCAGGGCTCCCACAGACCCGGACGGACCCAATTTTACCCCCCAGGAAATTCCATTGCCAGTCAAGACATCATCATCGGCCTCATCATCCTCGTCGCCGTGGCGCTGGATCGCTATCAACGGCCCGTCATCGCCTGAAATCAGACCGGGCGATCTTCGGAGTTTCCCGGCGAATTCAGCCTAATTCTTCAGGCTCGATAGCGGCGCCGGAATCCGGCCGCCGTGGCGGACGAACTCGGTCGAGCCGCCGGCGGCGTGGATGGGAAGAATCGCCATCTCGCCGAAGAGACCGCCAAAGACGGCACGTTCGCCGGCAGCCTTGCCGGGGACGGGGATCAGGCGGACCGCCGTCGTCTTGTGGTTGATGACGCCGATGGCCACCTCGTCGGCAATCAGGGCGGCGAGGGTCTCGGCATCGGTGTCGCCAGGGACGGCGATCATGTCGAGCCCGACAGAACAGACGGCCGTCATCGCTTCCAGCTTGGCGAGCGTCAGATAGCCCTTTTCGACGGCGTCGGCAAGCGCGGAGTCTTCGCTGACCGCGACAAAGGCCCCCGAAAGGCCGCCGACCGACGACGAGGCGTAACTTCCGCCCTTTTTCACCGCGTCATTGAGCAAGGCGAGCGCGGCCGTTGAGCCGGGAGCGCCGATCTTGGCGACGCCCATCACCTGGAGGATCTCGCCGACGCTATCGCCGACCTGCGGCGTCGGCGCCAGCGAGAGGTCAACGATCCCGAAGGCGACGTTGAGCCGGGCGGCGACCTCGCGGCCGATCAGCTCGCCGACTCGGGTCACCCGGAACGCCTGGCTCTTGATCTCCTCGGCGATCTCGCCCAGCGTCGGCCGGGTCGTCGCCGAGGCGAGCATTCCCTCGATGGCCGCCTTGACGACGCCGGGGCCGGAGACGCCGATATTGATCACGCAATCAGGTTCGCCGGCGCCGTGAAAGGCCCCGGCCATGAACGGGTTATCGGTCGGCGCGTTGGCGAAGATCACGAGCTTGGCGCAGCCGAAGCCGTCGTGATCGCGGGTCCGCTCGGCCGTCTCCTTGAGGACGTGCCCGAGGGCGAGAATGGCATCCATGTTGATCCCGGCGGCGGTCGTTCCCACGTTCACGCTCGAACAGACGCGCTGGGTGGTCGAGAGAACCTCGGGCAAGGTGGCGATCAGGCGGCGATCCCCCTCGGTCCAGCCCTTTTGCACGAGCGCGGAGAAGCCGCCGACGAGGTCAACGCCCACCTCCTCGGCGACCGCGTCGAGCGTTTTCGCGAGCGCCAGGAACCCTTCGGCCGAGTGCGCCGCGGCGACCGAGGCGATCGGGCTGACGGCGATCCGCCGGTTGACGATGGGAATGCCGTAACGCGCCGAGACCTCGTGGCAGACCTCGCGGAGCCGCCCCGCGTAGTGCAAGAGGCGCTCGCGGACGCGGGAGCAAAGGACGGCCAGGTCGGGCGAGGCGCAGGGGTGAAGGTCGACCCCCATCGTCACCGTGCGGACGTCGAGCTTGTGCTGGTGGATCATCCCGAGCGTGGCGATGACGTCCTCAGTGCGGTACAAGGGCGTCTCCTCGGCGTCTCAGGTCGGGACCGACCCGCACGGGGCCAGGCTCCGACGTCGCCTGAAAAATATTCTCGTGCTGCACGAAGGCATCCAGACCGTGGTCGCGGCCAAACCGTTCGAGTTCGGCCCGAACCGTCGCCGGTGAAAGGTCGGGAGGCAAAAACGCTTCCATCACCAGCGCGAACCTTGATCCATCAACCCGCGCGTGCAGGTCGACGATGTTCACGCCGTGCGCCGCGAGGGCTCCGGAGATTCCGTGAATGTTCCCGGGGGCGTCGCCCCCCAGAACCGTGAGAATGAACCGCTCGCCGTTGGGCACCTGCGGCTCGGGCGTGCTGGATTTCACCGGCAAGACGGCAACCGTCAGGTCAAACCGCTTGCCGCGCTCGGTGATCGTCGCGGCGAGCGCCTTGACCTCGCGTGGATCGGGAAAGGCGACGTCGAGGATGATCGTGAAATATCCACGCATCACCGTCTGACTCAATTCGAGGATATTCCCCCCCTCGTCGCGAACCGTCCCCGCCACCGAATACACGATCCCGACCCGGTCGGCGGCCGTCACGGTGATTATATACTGATGCATCGGTCAACGACTCTCTTCAGAGACAGAGACATTGGGAATCGGTTGACGTGGGTTATCCACCTTCGCGGCGGGCTCGGCCGCGATCGCCAGGGCGACCCAGCCGACGAGCATGGCCAGGCCGCCAATCGGCGTGATCGCCCCCAGCCACTTGATCCCGGTCACCGCGAGAATGTACAGGCTTCCCGAGAAGACCAGAACGCCCACGAAAAACGACCAGCCGGCCACGGCGAGCCCTCGATTTCCTGGTGATCCGCCCGCAAGCAATCCGACCGCCAGAATTGCCAGGGCATGAAACATATGATACTGCACGGCCGTCTGATAGTTCGCGGCCGTGCCGAGCGATTCCAGCTTCGCCTTCAGGCCGTGCGCCCCGAAGGCACCCAGGGCGACCGCCAGAAATCCGAGAAGAGCGCCAAGGCGCACCCAGCTCCAACCCGTCATGCGCGATTCTCCGTGATGGTCAAAGCCCGATGATCAACGCTCGCGGCCTCTCGGGCAAGGGGGCTCCGAT
Source organism: Isosphaeraceae bacterium (assembly GCA_965277595.1). GTDB lineage: Bacteria > Planctomycetota > Planctomycetia > Isosphaerales > Isosphaeraceae > CBDIDH01. The sequence goes on along the minus strand of CBDIDH010000002.1, from coordinate 4,714,846 downwards.
CGCGCTGTCTGTCGATTTTTTGTAGAAAAATGGCCGATGGCCGATGACTGCCGAAAACCAAAAAACCGAGTCAAACAGGAAGGGACGTCACGGAATCAAGGCGATCACGACAATCGTGATGAACCAGAAGACCAACGACCCGAAGACAAAGACCCAGGCCACACAGCCGATCGCCAGAATCAGGTGCGCGCGTTCGTTTTGATCGCCCTTGCCGGTCGCGAACCAGGACAACATCAACAAGGTGCCGATCGGGACCAGCAGGCCAAGGCCGATCGCGTGCATCGTCAAGATCCGTTCGACCCAGTCCGACCCTCTCGTGTCCCACAAGAACCGGAAAAAACCAAGGACGACCCCGGCGAGCAGGACCAGAAGCATGATCGAGCCGACCGAGCGTGGCGTCCCCCCCTCGCGAGCCATTGCGTTACAACCTCGCCTCCGCGATCAGAACCGCCCGCGTTTCCGCGGCCAGGAAGAGGGAACCCGTGACACAGATCAGGCCGTCGCAGGGCGTCAGAAGGCGAGCGGAGGCCAGCGCCTCGGCGGGATTGACCGCGGTGACAACCTTCGGGCCGCCGAGAGAACGCACGGCCTCGGCCACTTCCTCGGGCGAGACCGACCTTGGGTTTTCGACATAACGCGTGGCGACGACCGCGTCGGTTCCCGGCAAGAGGGCCCGGAGCTGTCCTTTCAGGTCCTTGTCGCGGGTCGTCCCGAAGACGAGCGTCCGCGAGGTCGGCGGAAAGCAGGTCGTCAGGGTTTCGGCGAGCGCCTCGGCCGAGGCGACGTTGTGGGCGCCATCGACGACGATCCAGGGGCGTTCGCCCATGACCTCCACCCGGGCCGGCCAGGTCAGGGCGGCGAAGCCTCGCCTGACGGCCTCGCGGCCGATGGTCACGCCTTCGCCGGCCAGGACGTCGAGCGTCGCCAGGGCCACGGTCGCGTTCCGCGCCTGGTGAGCCCCCAGAAGCGGCAGGTCAAGCGTCCCCCAGTCGGTCTGCCAGGTCCTGACCGACACGCGACCAGGTGTCGGCCGGGTGACTGGCGGGGCGGGGGGTTCGTATTCAAACGAGAAATCGCGGCCAATTTGCCGCAACCGGCAATGATGACGAGCCGCCGCGGCGTGAATCACCTCGGTCGCGTCCCGTCCCTGATCGCCCGAGACGGCGGGTCGGCCGCGCTTGAGAATCCCGGCCTTCTCACCGGCGATCGCGGCCAGCGTCGAGCCGAGTTGTCGGGTGTGATCGAACGAGATGTTCGTGATCACCGAGACCAAGGGGCGAACGACGTTCGTCGAATCGAGCCGCCCCCCCATGCCCACCTCAAGCACGAGGGCGCCGACGCCTTCACGGGCGAAGTGGAGCAGGCCCATCGCCGTGGTAATCTCGAAGAAGGTCGGGCCGCGATGGTGCTGGGCGACGTTCTCGGCGTCAAGCGCCTCGACCGTGGGCCGGACGGCGTCAACCAGGGCAATCATGTCGTTGGCCGTCGCGGGTTGGCCGTCGATGCTGAACCGTTCTTCCAGGCGTTGCAGGTGCGGCGAGCAAAAAAGACCCGTCTTGTGTCCGGCGGCCGAGAGCGCCGAGGCGATCATCGCGGAGGTTGACCCTTTGCCCTTCGTGCCGGCGACGTGGACGACGCGAAGGCCCGCCTGCGGGTCGCCCAGCCTGCGAAGTAGGTGCCGCATCCGGCCAAGCCGAAGCTCGGACGGAATCCGAGGCATGCCGACTCGCTCGTAATTCAAACGCCCGTAGAGAAATTCCAGGCGTTGCTCGTAATCGTCGGGCATGAGCGCGCGGCGGTCCTGGCGGGTGAGCGGTCGAGCGGGTCAGTCAAGTTCAATCATCGAGGACGATTCGTCAAGCAATCGACGCACGCGGTCGCTCAGATCGTTGAGCGAGAGACCCTTGACCCAGTAATCAACCGCGCCCGCGGAGAAGGCCTCAAGCCGGGTATCGGCATCGCCGAGATTCGAGAGCAAGACGACCTTCAGCGTGTTCGTACAGGGATTGCCTCGAAGTTTTTCAATCACCTCGAAACCATTGACGACCGGCATCCAGATATCCAGCACGAGCAGGTCGGGGCAGTGCTTCAAGACCAGGTCAATCGCCTCCCGGCCGTCGGCGGCTTCCAGAACGTCATGGCCATCGCGGCGGAGGATCGTGGCATAGACATCCCGAAGTTCGGCCTCGTCGTCGGCAAGGACGATGATCGAGCCCACGTTCACGCCCCCCCTTTTATTTTTCGGCCGACGAACCCGGAGACGCCGGACCCGCCTCGCGCGATCTTGTACGATCGAAGCTCCGTTTCGATCCAGCATACCCGCCCGAGGCCCGGACGTGCCACGCCATGCCGTCCGAAACCAGGGCTGTTTCCTTCTCGGGAATAACCAAGGACCAAGGACCAATGACCGAGGAAAAATCGAAAACAGGAAAAATGGGCAAGAGCCTTGCCGACCTTGTTCGATCATCGGTTCTCGGTCATCGGTCGTCAATGGAGGAGGAAACAGCCCTGCGTCCGAAACCAAGAGCCCATCGTCTCGGTCCGCCGTTGGATCAAAAACCGTGAGCGTTATCTCGCGGTCTCAACAAACGACGCTGGCCATCGACTCCCGACCCCTCGGGTCGACGGCCGACGGCCGCGTATTTTGGCAAAAAACGTGAGTCGACCGGTCAGGTCAGGTCAGGGTTCCCGAGAAGGTCGCCACGTAGGTTGTCGCCACGCTGGAGCCGAACGGGCTTCCCTTCAGGCTGATCGTTCCGGTCACCGACTTCCCGGCGTTGCTGAACTGAAGGCTGATCGTGCCCCCAGTCATCAGGTAGAAGGTCGACCCGACATCAAAGATGTTCTGATAGACCTGGCTCGTGTTCACCGCCTGATTGCCAAGAACGACCGTCGCCTTGCCCGTCGTCGTGTTCGCCGCGACGCTCGCGAGCACCAGCGGCGAGGCACTCACCGACCCGACCAGGCCGAAGAGTTTCAGGTTCGAGGCAAAGCCCAGCGAGCCGGTCGGGCCGGTCAAGCCGGGGTTTCCGACGTCGAGACCGATGTCGCGCGTGTTGATCACGCTTCCGGTGGTCGTCACCGTCGGCGCCACGACGAGCGTTCCCGCCTGCGCAAAGGCCGTCGAGCCGTTGATCGTCCCCTTGACCGAGACGCTGTAGACGCCCGACGCCGGGATCTGCGAGGCGGGCGCGGGAATGAGCTGATTCACCCCGGCGCTCAGTTCCGAAGGCGTCGCCGCGCGGTTGAGAATCGTCTTGTACGCCGCATCCACGAAGTTATACGCATTCACCGAGGCCGACGTGCCGTTTGCGCTCTGAATGGCGGCGAACTCGGTCGACCCGACGAATCCCGCGATGATGTTCTCGTTCGAGATGCCCGATGCGTACTCGTTGACGTAAAAACTCAATTCGGCCGACGAAGGGGCGCGGTCGAGATATTTGCCGTAGTCGTAGGTAATCACCTGCGCCTCGTGCTCGGGACTCGTCGCGAACCCCAGGCTCACGTTATTGCGCGTGTTGCCCGAGGCCAGGCTGTTCACATAATACGACACCTCGTCCGACGTCGGCGTCCGACCAAGAATCGCCTGATACATCGCGTTGACCCAGGCGGCGTCGGTTCCTCCCGACGCTTTGTAAAACTCCGCCGAGCCGGCGAACCCGGCCAGCAGATTCGCATCGCTCTGGCCGTTATTCAACTCGTTGAGGTAGTACGTCACCTCGGTCGACGTCGGCAACCGGCTGAGAAACTTTTGATAATCGGCGTCGATGAGGTTCGTGAAGTATTCGGCCGAGTGAGTCAACTGCGCCGCGAAGGCTCCGTTCGCGGTCAAGAGGGCGCGGCCTTCCAGGGTCTCGACGCCTGGCCCTTTGGGAAGGCTCCGCCTTCGAGGGCCAGGCCGCCCTGGGCCGCGAAAGAGGCTGAAGAAACGACGCGGGTGAAAACGGGTCATCGACAAGGGTGCGTCTCCCGGCTGGTTCTTCAATCAACAATGGGAAGGCTCTGGCACGTTCTCGCGTGCGCGTGGGATCATATCATTGACCGATCCGGCCCCGATCCGCAAGCGACGTTCGAAGCGATCCAGGCGGATAGCAAAGTCAGTAATTTCAATGACCAATGACCAAGGCCCGATGACCAAGAGGCGAAATTTTTTGGTCCTTGGTCCTTGGTCCTTGGTCCTTGGTCCTTGGTCCTTGGTCCTTGGTCCTTGGTCCTTGGTCCTTGGTCCTTGGTCCTTGGTCCTTGGTCCTTGGTCCTTGGTCCTTGGTCATCGGTCATCGGTCATCGGTCATCGGTCATCGGTCATCGGTCATTGGTCATTGGTCATTGGTCATTGGTCATCGGTCATTGGTCATTGGTCATTGGTCATTGGTCATCGGTCATCGGTCATCGGTCATTGGTCATCGGTCATTGGTCATCGGTCATTGGTCCTTGGTCATTGGTCCTTGGTCCTTGGTCCTTGGTCCTTGGTCCTTGGTCCTTGGTCATTGGTCCTTGGTCATTGGTCCTTGGTCATTGGTCCTTGGTCCTTGGTCATTGGTCCTTGGTCCTCGGTTCCTGGATTTTCCAAATGGCGTCTCAGGCCCCGGCCGATTCCTCGACGAGGCGACGCGTCGCCTCGTGCCGGGGCGATTCGAAAATCTGGGCGGGAGGACCCGACTCGATCACAACCCCGGCGTCAAAGACGTGCACGGTCGTCGCGACCTGCCGGGCGAATCGCATTGCGTGGGTGACGACGATCATCGTGAGGCCGTCGCGGGCCAGGTCGGTCATCACCGCGAGGACCTCGCCGGTCATCCTCGGATCGAGTGCGCTCGTCGGCTCGTCAAAAAGAATCGCTCGGGGCTCGACCGCCAGGGCTCGGGCGATCGCCACCCGCTGCTGCTGGCCCCCGGAGAGTTCACCGGGCATCGCTCGAAGCTTGTCGAGCAGGCCGACGCGATCGAGGAGCCTTTTCGCTCGTTCCTCGGCCACGTCTCGGGGTCGTCGGAGGACGCGGACCTGAGCCTCGACGACGTTGCCCAGGACCGAGAGATGCGGAAAGAGGTTAAACCCCTGAAAGACCATGCCTACCCTGCGCCGGATGGCGCTGAAGGTCGCCCCTCGCGCACGCGCCGGAGTTTCGGTGACGACCTGAAAGCCGTCGACGGTCACTTCGCCGCGATCGAACGATTCGAGGCCGTTCAAACAACGCAAAAACGTGCTCTTGCCGCCGCCCGAGGTTCCGATGATCACCGCGACCTCGCCACGGTCGACAGCCAGGCTCACCCCTCTGAGCACCTCAAGCGAGCCATGCCGCTTGGTCAGGTCGCGCACCTCGATCATGCTCATCAGGCGGCTCCTCCCCCTCGGGTCGAGAGGCCGTCGAGCCGACGTTCCGACCACCGCGAGAACCACGACAAGGGAACGCTCATCGCCATGTAAAGCGCCGCGGTCGCCATCGCGAACTCGACGACGCCCCCCGTGTTGTTGGCCAGAATCGAGTATTGCTTTGTCAGCTCGACCAGCGTGATCACCGAGCAGACCGACGTGTCCTTGAAGAGGGCGATGAAGTCATTCGTGACCGGCGGGATCACGATCCGAACCGCCTGCGGAACGATCACTCGGCGGAGCGCCTGACCTCGGGTCATCCCCAGCGCCAGCGCCGCCTCCATCTGCCCTCGGGGGATCGCCTGCAAACCCGCCCTGTAAATTTCCGCCTCATACGCGGAATAGTTCACGGCGAGACCACCGATTCCCGCGACCCACGGAGGGAGCTTCAAGAGAAAGTAAAGGACGTAAAGCTGAAGCATCAGTGGCGTACCACGAAGAATTTCAACGTAAATCCCGAGCATAAGCTGGATTGGACGCGGAGCGTAAAGCCGTCCCAGCGCCACGGCCAGGCCGATGGCCATCGCCAGCGGCATCGCGGCGACCGAGAGAATCACCGTGATCTCGGCCGCGTCAACCAGCAAGGGGCCATAGCGAAGGACCAGGCTCCAACCCTTCGGCCCAGCGTCGGCACCGATGCGAAGGTCGGCCGCCGGGATCGAATCCAGACCTTCCTGCGCCTCGTTCCAGACTCCGTATCGCTCGTAGATGGCGCGGAGCTTGCCCGAGGCGATCAGGCGACCGAGGCCAAGGTCAATCGCCTCGCGGAGCCGGTCGTCTCCCTTGCGGACGTAAATGACGTAATAGCCCCGGCCGACCGGCGGTCCGGCCAGGGTCAGGGTTGGGAAGCGGTCGCGATAAAAGAGCGCGGCGGGAAGGTCTTGCAAGGTCGCGTCAATCTGACCGTTCGCCACGGCGGTCATCGCATCAGTGGCTCCGTCGAACCGGACGACCTCGACATTCGCCCCCCTTTGACCAGCGGCGAACGTGTCCGCGGCCGATTGAACGAGGACGCCGACGCGCCAGGCTCGGCCTTGCGGCGCTCTTTTGGATTTCAAGTCGTCCCAGGCGCGGAGCGGGCCGGCTTTTGGAGTGATGAGCTGAAGTTGATAGATGTAGTAAGGGCGACTCGACCCGTGAGTTCGGGCGCGGTTCTCGGTCCATTCGTAGCCGTTGACGACGAGGTCAACCCGACCGGCATCAAGCCCTTGAAGGAGTCGATCCCACTGCCCCTGCGAGAAGACCGGCTCAACGCCGAGCCCTTTGGCCAGTTCGCGCATGAGATCGACCTCGAACCCGACGACCTCGCGCGGCGCCTCGGGGTTCGGAAAGATGTACGGGCCGCCCCCTTCCTTGTCGCTCCCGTAAACCAGTTTTCCCGACGCCTGAATGCGCGTCAGGGTATCGACCAGACGCGTTGGGCCGCAGCCGGAAAACGAGAGGCCGGTGAACGCGATCAGGAAAAGAACGAGGTGGCGGCGTCGCGACCTGAGCGGGGTGGAATCTGTCTCAAACTTCTGGCGAGAAACAGGAGAAGAGTCCCTCGGCCCAGGGGCCGAAGGGCCGGAGTCTGCTTCCATCAAGCCGACCTCTTTCTTCCAGGGGGATCTGTCAGAAGAAAACGCACGGTTGCCGACAGAAATCCCGTCATTGCGTCCGGAAACGCCGGACCCGACGGACCCGCTGTCGGACCGACCGGGGAACCCGGGCCAGCCTCAACCGGGTGTATCGGCCGACCAGGAACCGATGCCCGCGCCACTGGACCCGGTTGTTGACGAAGGCGTCAAACCAGATCGGCAGCATCAGCAAGTCCTTGACCGGACTTAACATGAGATGCCGGAGCTTGGGGGCCGATCCGCGAAGCCGGTAGGAGTTGGCCGCGTCGCGGGCCATCCCCAGACCGACCAGAACGAGCAAGCCTCCCCAAGCAATTCCCGACTCGCCCGAGAGCGCCCAGACAAGGCCGACGGCGCTGAGGTTCGCCATCGGCTCGGCCAGAAACGTGCCAAAGGCCATCTGGCGGCGGATCTTGTACCATCGCGAATGACGGTTCAAAAACCAACGGAAACTTCGGGCGTGGTTCACGTTCTCAATCACGTGGTGGCTCAACCGGACCGCGTAGCCGGCCTTGCGAATCCGAACGCCGAGCGCCTGGTCTTCAGCCAACAGGTTGCGGACCCCGGCGAAGCCCCCCGCCGCGGCGAGCGCCTGAACGGGCATCAACATTGACTTGCCGACAACGCAGGTCACGCCAGTCACCGCCGCCATCGCCACACCCCCGGCGATGAACCCGTTGAGTTGAAGATTCTCAAGCACAGCGCCGGTCTGCTGCTCCTCGACCCCGACGAAAAGGTTGCTCACGAGGCCGACCCCTGGCTCGGCCAGATAGCAGGCGGTCTCACGGAGATACGACGGCCGGACCCGCACGTTCGAATCACTGATGAGAATCACGTCATGCTTGCGGAAGCGGTCCATCGCCGCCAGGTTCTCGACCTTCGGGTTGAGGCCAAAGACCGGACAGCCGACGACAATCTGCGCGTCCTGGTTCGGAAACTCGGCGAGCAGGCGTCGGGCGACCTCGATAGCCGGGTCATCGGCATCGGCGATGCCGAAGAGGATCTGATAGACCGGGTAGTCCAGCCTGAAGAAGCTGCGAAGGTTCGTCTCCAGGTCCTCGTCGACCCCCTTGAGCGGCTTGAAGATCGTCAACGGCGGCGTATGATCGGCGAGGTTGCGGCGGCGTCGGGTCACCCAGACAAGTGCCAGGAACGAGAAGAGGGTCGACACCACGGCCACGGCGGCGACCAGGCCGAGCAACGTATTGGTGGTCACGATCGGCAATGGCATCGACATCGACATCGACATGGTTCGGATCATCCCCGGCGGTTCACGCCGCCGTCGGTCCCTTGCCACGATGGAGAGAGTGAGAGTGAGAGAAAGAGTGCGGTTGGTTCAGGCGACCCCTGCCTCGCCTTCGGAAACACGTTAATTCGAGCCTGATTTGGGCTCGGGGCGCATCCGAAGCGTCATTTCCCCCTGACAGCAAGGGCATGTCTGGGGATACCTCACGCTGATCGTACAGACCTCGCAGAAGTATTCGGGGGTGCGGAGTCGTCCCCCTTCCTCGACACGGAAGGAGAGCACCTGGAGATAAGGTAGGCCAGGATGGCGGCGCCCCTTGATCTCAACCGCGCGGCGTCGCAGGTGTTCGTCAAGGAAGAAGGCGCGGCTGGCGTCGTCGGAGAGAAGAGGGATCAACGTTCCATCCTGATCCTTCAACTTCAATACGACCTGTTTCGCGATCGGTTCGGCGTCGACGACCAGGCCGGTCGGTTTGAGGGCCTCGGTCAGGAAGACCACGGAGCCGTTCAAGGTTTCTAAATCGGTCGGCGGGTCTGGCGTCTGACCGGCACCGGCCAGAACGACGGCAAACGCGATCCACCCCGCCGACAGCCAGGTCATCGTTGACGCTCCGGCCTTTCTTGAGCTTTCCTGAGCCTGAACGGCAGGTCTTCACCCTCTCAGGCGCCCCGATTATACCCGTACAGGTTCCCGAGACCAAGCGGAAACGCTATGATACGGGTCGATTCGATCAAGAGCCGACACGCGACGTTCAATAGATCATCCAAAAAGGGGAGGTCCACGCCCATGAGACCGCGATGGCGCTGCCTGTCGGCGGCTTCTTTGATCATGATGGGCCTGGTCGTGGCCCTGGGATCGACCTCGGGACGCGGTGATGAGCCGGCCGCCGACAAGGCCGTTGATCTGACCGAGGCCCCCCGAAAGCGCATGGTTCAGCGCCATCTTGTCGAGCACGGCATCAAGAATCCGCGCGTCCTCGACGCCTTCCGGACCGTTCCTCGCCACAAATTCTTGCCGACCGACGTTCAGCGCCAGGCGTACGACGATGAGTCGATCCCGATCGGCGAAGGCCAGACGATCACGCCCCCCTACGACGTCGCCTTCATGACCGAGGCTCTCGACCTCAAGCCGACCGACAAGGTCTACGAGGTTGGCACCGGCTCGGGATACCAGGCGGCCATCCTCTCGCGGCTCGTGAAGGACGTCTATTCGGTCGAGATTCACAAGCCGCTCAGCGAGCGAGCGACGAGGGTGCTCAAGGAGGTCGGTTACACCAACGTCCACACGCGCTGGGGCGACGGTTACGCCGGCTGGCCCGAGGCCGCTCCCTTCGACGCGATCATGGTCACCTGCGCACCCGAGGCCGTCCCGCAACCGCTCGTCGATCAGCTCAAGGAAGGGGGCCGGATGGTGATTCCCGTCGGCGACCGATACGCCCAGGTCGTGCACCTGATGGTCAAGAAGAACGGCAAGATGACGGATACCGAGTTGAAGCCGACCCTCTTCGTCCCGATGACCGGCAAGGCGCAACGCGAGGCCGCCGCCAAGAGAAAGGAAGGCGTGAAGCCGTGATTCCGGCCGCGCGTCTTCTCCCTCGCCTGTCGGCCCTTGCCGCCGTCTTACTGGCAAGCCTTGGAATCTGCCTTCCAGCGCGTTCCCAGGACGACGACCTCGTCGAACGTCCCGCGCCCCCGCCGCTTGAAGACTTCGAGACCGACAAGAACAAGGACGGCGTTCCCGATGGCTGGTACAACGCCCGAGACGCCCGGTTCATCGAGGAAGGGGGCGTCGTCGGCCCGCGTTACATCCGGTTCGAATGCGACAAGCCCAGCCGACCCGCTCGGCTCAGCCGGGCCTTCGGCGTCGATGGCCGACGGTTCGAGGCGATCGTCATCGGCGTCTGGCTTCGTCTTGAAAAGATCCAGGCTGGCGAACGCCTCGGCGAAGAACCCGGCCTCATGATCGACTTCCTCGGCGACAAGCTCCGCCAGACGAGCCGAGGGTCGCTTGGCCCCTGGACGCTCCGTGAATTCGAGGCGGGGCACTGGGTCCGCGTCGCCAAACGCATCCCGATCCCCCCGGCGACGCGCGACGCGATTCTTTCGCTCGGCCTGATCGGCGGAACGGGCGTTCTCGACGTCGACGGCATGACCCTCGACCTCCTGCCGATCGGCGGTTCCGAGACGTCAAACCTGATCAAGAATGCCGATTTCGAGCTGGGCGACCCCGAGCCCGACGGCTGGATTTCCGAAGACGGCGCCCGACGTGTCTTTCCCGGCTATCGATCGCGCGCGGCGCTCGAACTGGCGAAATCCAGCTCGCGGACGATGTCGGGCCTGGCCCTTCCCGTCGAGGGCCTGCGGTCGCTGGCAATCTCGGTGCGGGTCACCGGCCGAGCCTTGCGCGGCAGTGGCGGGGCGGGTGCCCAGTTCTTCTTTCTCAACGACGACGGCCAGGTCTTGCCCGGCCCAGGCGGCCAGGTCAGGGCCTTCCCCTTGCCCTGGTCGGGAACCTTTGACTGGCGGGAAGACCGCAGTATCGTGCCGGTTCCCGAAGGGGCGGTTCGCGCCGTGCTTCAGTTCGAGAAGCTGGACGGCCTCGGCTCGATCAAGTTTGACGATCTCAGCGTGACCGCCTCGCCCGATCCAGGCGACCGCGCCTGGACGCCCTATCACGTCTCGGACGACACCGAGGGCTGGCTGCCGCTGCCCCCCTCGACGGCTCTTGAGCCGAACTCCGCGCTCGACTTCTCGTTCCTTCTCGACGGCCCCGCGGGCAAGTCAGGTGCCGTCACCGTCGGCAAGGAAGGTCGGCTCGACTTCGCCAGTGGCGGCCGAGCCCGCTTCTTTGGCGTCCAGTTTCTCTATCCGACCGCGTTTCAGGACCCCGCGAAGGCCGACAAGCTTGTCGATCGCCTCGCTCGATCGGGCGTGAACCTCGTTCGGCTCGGCGACCTCGACGCGCCGATCGGCCCCGACCGCAGCCTCTTCGACGACACCCGGGACGACACCAAAAAATTCGACGAGCACGCTCTGGCCCGACTCGACCATCTCATCGCCGCCCTCAAGGCGCGCGGGATTTATTATGCGATGGAGCTTCAAGGCGACCGTCGGTTCCGGTCTGATGACGGCGTGACGGCTCCCGGAGCCTTGCCCCCCGGCGGCGGTGCCCCGGCCGACTTTGACCCGACGATCACCCGGCTCGCCGATGAAAGTGCCCGCGCCTTGCTCGCGCGCAAGAATCCCGAGACCGGTCTCGCCTACAAAGATGACCCCGCGCTGGCCTGGGTCACCCTTTCGGGCGAGGTCTCGATCTTCAACATACTCGACGGTCCCCAGGCCCTTCCCTCCGACTACGAAAAGCCGCTCCGCGAACTCGCTTCCAAAAGTACGCAGGGGGGCCGACGATTCTGGCAACAGGTTGACTCCGCCCGATGGACTGGCCTGGCCGACCTCTTGAGAAAAGAAGGGCTGAAAGCCCCCGTCGCCGGGGTCTCGTACTGGCGACGCGACCACGAGTTCTCCGAGGCGCAGGCGTCGCCCGGCCTGAACCTGATCGACGACCGGATCTACTGGTCCAGCCCGCTCTGGGTCGCCCCTCGTTGGCGGTCGATGCTCTGGAGCCTCGACGGCGGGATGATCGTGGATTCGCTCCGAAAGCGAAAAACGGACCGACCGTATGTCGTCGGCCAGTGGTGCGACTACACGCAAGGCGTCTGGTCGTCGCCCTTTGAGGCCGCCGAGCAGATCCTCGCGGCGGCCTCGGCACGTTCGGAAGACTGGGATGCGCTGGTCCGTCGCGGCCTCTTCGTCTATCCAGGCGTCTGGGGAAGCGCTCCGCCAGGCACCTCAGGGGCCGAGGACATGTTCTTCATTCCCGAAGTGGTGAATGCGTCGCCGCACGTTTACGCCCTCTGGCCTCACGCCGCCTCAATTTACCTGCGCGGGGGAATGGAGCCGAAGGAGCACGAAAAGGAAGCCCCTCGGGTCAAGGGATCGTCGGCCCGGCTCTCGGGCGCCCGGTCCCGGAAGCCTCACGTTCCCGGCTGGGAACCCGATCGCGGCCGGATCGTTGTTGAGACGCCGTACACGCAAGGGGTCGCCGGCTGGCCCGGTCAGGAAGTCGTCACGACGCCCGAGCTAACCTTTGACGTCGAGAGTCCTTATGCGACGGTCGTTGCCTCGTCGGCCGGAACCGAGCCGATCGCGACGTCGCGCCGGCTCTTGCTCACGGCGATCGCCCGGGTCGCTCCGACCGGCTTCCTCTGGGTGGACGACTGGCGTCGCGAGACGGCCGACCCGGGTCGAGGCCCCTTGCTCAAGGAACCCGTTCTGGCCCGGGTCACCTGGCGCCGCAAAGGAACGATCAAGGCATACGCTCTCGACAACAACGGCGCCCGCGTCGGCCCCGCCAAGATCACCGCCAACGCCGACGGAACAACCCTCGCCATCGACGGCACCTCGGCCGCGATCCACTGGGAGCTTCTCGCCGAGTAAGCCAAGGCCCGCCTTTTTAACCGTGTGTCGACAGCCCGATCGTCGCGAGAACCGCGTCGGTCTTGCGCAGGTCTTCGAGAAAATCGCCCGAGCCGGCCCAGTCTCCAAAGGCTCTACGATGCCCGACGGCCACCGCGCGAACACCCGCCGCGCGCGCCGAGGCGAGGCCCGAGGGCGAATCTTCCAGGGTCACCACCTCACCAGGCCGAAGCCCCAGGCTCTTGACCGCGAGCCGGTACGGCTCGGGATCGGGCTTGGTCGCCTTCACGTCGTCCTTGCCGACGATCAGGCTGAACGCGGAATAAAGTCCCGCCGCCCTGAGGACGCAAACGACATTCGCCCGCCATGTGGTCGAGACCACGGCGAGCTTCACCGTGCCCAGTTTCCTGACCCGTTCGACCAGCGAGACGACCCCCGGATAAACCCTCGGCGCATCGTTGAGCATCGAGAGCGTCAGCTCTTGCTTGCGAAGGACCCAGCCGTTGACGTTGCCGTCAACAATCTTCCGCGACTCGAAGACGTCGGCGAGAAAGACCCGATCGTCCACCTCCATCGACCGGGCGCAGACTTCGTCGGCGACTTCCCAGCCCATCGCGTCGAAGGTCCGCTGCCAGGCGGCGACGTGGATGTTCTCGGTGTCGGCGATCACGCCATCGAAGTCCAGAAGCAGGGCGCGAGGCGTCAACAAAGGGGTTCGCCCTCGAAAGAAGTTCGGTCAAGGTCGATTTTTGTCGGGACGGATTCGTCAACCGACCCGCCTTTGGATTATGGCGGGACCGGGCCGGGGCGTCAAATCGTTGACTTTCCCCCGCGCGGCCCCTATGTTTGCGTCTTCCCCATCGGCTCCCTGACATTCTTTTGGCATTGAACGCGGGAGAGGACAGTAATGGCGCGCCCCGTCACGCTTTTTACCGGCCAGTGGGCCGACCTGACCCTTGAGGTCATCTGCGAGAAGGCCCGCCAATGGGGTTACGACGGCATCGAACTCCCCTGCTGGGGCGACCACTTCAACGTTCAAAAGGCCCTCAAGGATGAGAATTACTGCAAGGAGCGCCACGACCTCCTCGGTCGTTATGGCCTGAAATGCTGGGCGATTTCCAACCACCTGGTCGGCCAGCTTGTGCTTGACCCGCTCGACGAACGGACTGACGACTGGGTTCCCGCCGAGATCCGCGGCGATTCCGAGAAGAAGCGCGCCTGGGCCATCCAGGAGATGAAAGACACCGCCCGCGCCGCCCAGAAGATGGGCGTGAAGATCGTCAACGGGTTCACCGGCTCGTCGATCTGGCACCTGCTTTACTCATTTCCGCCTGTTTCCGACAAGATGATCGCCGACGGCTATAAGCTTCTCGCCGAGCGCTGGAACCCGATCCTCGACGTCTTCAAGCAATGCGGCGTGAAGTTCGGCCTGGAAGTGCATCCGACCGAGATCGCCTTTGACCTTTACTCGGCCGAGATGGCCCTGAAAGCGCTCGACCACCGCCCCGAGTTTGGCTTTAACTTCGACCCGAGCCATTTGCTCTGGCAGTTCGTTGACCCCGTCCAGTTCTTGCGGGCCTTCCCCGACCGGATCTATCACGTTCACGTCAAGGACGCGGCGCGGACGCTCGACGGCAAGACGGGCATCCTCGCCTCGCACCTCAACTTCGGCGACCCCCGCCGAGGCTGGGACTTCCGCTCGCCCGGCCGCGGCCAGGTTGATTTCGAGGAAATCGCCCGAACGCTCAACCAGCTTGGTTACGAAGGGCCGCTCTCGGTCGAATGGGAAGACTCGGGCATGGACCGCGAGTACGGCGCCGCCGAGGCCGCCAAATTCGTGAAGACCAAGATGGGCTTCGTCGCCTCCGGCCGAGGGTTTGACTCCGCCTTCGCCGACGCTCAGGCGAAAGCCTGAACCGACCCTCGCGACCCGATCGTTTTTCTCCATCGACGCGTCTCGGGGCGGCCCTCCCTCGGCCGCCCCGACTCGCTTGACGCCGCGCCGCTCTCGTTCAAAATGGAAAGGCTCTTGAGAGATTCCAGGGTGGTCGTTTCGCTGGAGACTGGATGACCGATCACCGATGACCGAGAAATTCCGTGAATTGGTCATCGGACATTGGTCATCGGTCATCGACCAAACACCACCACCCTTGAATCCATGAAGAGCCAATGGAAAGACGCAACCGTCAATCACGGCGCGCCTTCGCTTTCGGCCCGACATCAACAAGGAGAGTCGATCCCCATGAGTGGCCCGATCATCCGCAAGTACGGATTCCCGAACTTCGAGCAGATCTTCGGCAAGAAAGAGCCGCAACACGGCGTCGACGACACCCCAGCCCCCGCGCCCGAGCCGAAGGACGCCGCGAAAGGTGCCGAAAAACAGGCGGAAGGGAAGTCGCAAACGCCGGAAAAGGCGTGATCGGGCAACTTGGCCGACGAGCCCGCGGTCAGGTCAGTCAATCAGGTCGGCGACCATCGCCTCGCGAAGCTTCTGGATGACGCGGGTCTTCTCGTTGCTGACGGTCTTGGGGGCAACTCCCCATTGCGAGGCGATCTCGGCCGGGGTCTCGCCCTTGAGCGTCGCGCGGATGAGGGCGGCCTCGCGCGGGGTCAACGACTGGTCAATCGCCTCCTGAAGCGCTCCGCGCCAGAGGCTCAGCGCGTCCTCGCCGGGCGAGACCGAAGCGACGTCGACCGCGTCGATCGGCTGGAACGTCCGCTCACGCTGAAATCGCTTCTTGACAGTGTCGATCGCCCGGAAGAAATCGGGGCCGTCCGCCGTCTCTCGGCTCAGGACGTCGCGGATTCCATACCGGCCGATTTCCCCGAGAAGCCCATCAAACCGGGTCCGGCCGAGATTCTGGAGCAGCGCGACGTAAACCGCTTGCGAGGCATCATCATGCGCCTGCGGAGCAATCCCCGCGCGGAACCAGGCCCGGCTCAGATACCGGTTTAACTGCGCGTGCCCCGAAGCCACGTCCCTGGCATCGGGGAGGGTGTTGACGACCGTTTGAGGCTGAGTTTGCGTTGGCGTCGCGACGGTCGCCGACCGGCCGAAGTAATCGGCCAGGTTCGCCTGCGTCAGCGCCTCATCCCAGGCAAGTTCAGAGCCCGTGGGCGGCTCCACGGGGGGAACCGCGAGCCGACCGGCAAGCAGGTCGCGTTCGACGGTGACCTCGGGCAAGACCTGCGCGACGCTGCTCAACATCCGAAGCGCTTCGAGCGCCTCGACTGTCGGGCGATACGACCGTCGCTTTTTCCGAGGACCCTTGCCGTTCACCCCGTCACGCCTCCCTGGGAAGACCCACACTCCATTCTGCCCGGTCGCTCATCACCCTTGACCCCCCGTCGCAACCCCACCCCCGCACGCGGTCCCTACCTCGGAATCGTCAACCCCCCATCCTTAACTTAGAACGCGAGATCCACCCTCTGCGTTGAGAATGGCCTTCTATCGCAAAATCAGACATCCATCGAGATCAATTCCTCATACCCCATAATAGCACGCTACCATGCAACCATCCATCAGTTTGGTCGTGGCGAGAGGTGGAATCAAGAGGGTGTCGGAGGACGCTTAACGGGCAAGACGATTTTGAGACAACCGACGCGGCGGAAATTCTGGAGCGTTCCACCAGAATGCGTTGGGCTCACTGACTAGCATCGAAGCTGACGGCGAAACTGTTCATGATTTTCCCATTTTTCTGAATGGAATGACGAGACGAGGCGACATCCGAGGCTTTCAGGAACCCGGGAGTCGCCTCGCCTGAAACGAAAAGACATGACGTAGGTTCAAACCCGCGAAGGCATTTCGAACCGAGGGCCGTACTCGCGAGAAAGCAGGGCGTCGGCCTCGGGGGCGTTTTTGAAGGCTTCGCGAGAGGCGTCGAAGTTCAGGCGTCGACCTGTTCGAAACGCGATATTGCCGAGATGGCAGAGGCGAGTGCTCTGGTGCCCGATCTCGATATCGGCGTTGGGGTTCTTGCGCGAGGCGATGCAGTCGAGGAAGTTTTGAACGTGCGCGGCAACGCCGTCCGTCGCCTTTTCGCCAATCGCCTTCTCGGGCGTCCCGCCGTCGGGGTCCTCGACCTTCCATCCTTTCTCGTCGACGATCAGGGTGCCCTTCGACCCGTAAAAGGCGATGCCGAAGCCGCGTCCCTCGGTGCCGTGCTTGGACCACATCCGGTGTTCCCAGGCGATGCAAGCTTTGGGAAATTCGTAGGTTACCGTCTGGGTATCGGGAACTTCCTGGTCGTCGTCGAAGACATACTTTCCGCCACCCGAGACGATCGCCAGGGGCGCATCGACGCCAAGGCCCCAGCGGGCGACGTCAAGGCCGTGGATTCCATTGTTGCCCAGTTCGCCGGTCCCCCAGTTCCAGAACCAGTGCCAGTTGTAATGGAACCGGTTCGGGTAAAAGGGGCGATCGGGGGCGGGGCCTTGCCACATCGCGTAGTCGACGCCCTCGGGAACCGGGCCGGGCTGACCGTGACCGATCGGCTTGCGCTGCTGGTGAATCCAGGCGCGGGCCATTCCGATATCGCCGATGCCGTCCGACCTCAGATAGTCAACGGCGTTCTTGACGTGCTCCATGCTCCGCCGCTGGGTGCCGACCTGAACGACCCGGCCGTACTTCCGCGCGGCCTCGACCATGCGACGGCCTTCGACGACGTTGTGGCTCGCGGGTTTTTCCGTGTAAACGTCCTTGCCCGCCCGGCAGGCGAGAACAGCGATCAGGGCGTGCCAGTGGTCGGGCGTGGCGTTGACAACGGCATCGATCTCCTTGTCGTCAAGGAGCTTGCGGAAATCCTTCTCGGTCCGCGGAGTCTTGCCGCCCGCGGCCTCGATGGCCTTGATTGGCTTGGCGAAGTTGGCGTCGTCGATGTCGCAGACAGCGACGATCTCGGCCCCCTTGTTCGCGGCGAAGAGCTGCGCCAGCTCGGTCCCTCGCGAGCGGAGACCGATCAGTCCGACGCGGACGCGGTCATTCGCGGAATCTTTGGCAGGCGTCGCGCGGGTCGAGACCGCCAGGAATCCCATCGCGCCGAGGAAGGTTCGCCGGTCGATCCGCGTCATCGGGGTAAACCTTTGTATGGAGGGGTCTTCGATCGAGAGATGCTGACGACTCTTTGGGGCCGAATCCAGCGTAGCCGTCGCCTCCCTCCCGACGCAAGCATTCAGAGCCCGCGCCAGGGCACATCCCCCGCCCCGCCGCGAAGGTTCACGGCGCGAGCGACCACGAAAAGGGCATCGCTCAGGCGGTTCAGGTAAACCAGGAGAGGTTCCGGCACGTCTTCGCCGGGCTCATGGGCGAGCCTGACGACCAGACGTTCGGCCCGTCGGCAAACGGTTCTGGCAAGATGAAGCTGAGCCGCCGCGGGATGGCCGCCGGGAAGGATAAATCGCGTCAGGCGAGGGAGTTCGGTTTCCAGCACGTCAATCTGTCGTTCGATCCTGCTGGAGTGCTCGGCGGTGATCGCCGCGTGAAAGGGGCCGTTCGGGTCGGGGTCGGCCAGGGCCGAGCCAACCGCGAACAGCTCATCCTGGGTCGCCCCGAGAAACCCATCAATCTCCGGGTCGACCGCGCACGATCGGGCGATTCCGAGAACGGCGTTCAGCTCGTCGATCGTGCCATAGGCGTCAATCCTGAGGTCGTCCTTGCGCACTCTTCGGTTGCCGATCAGGCCGGTCGTGCCGTCATCGCCGGTCTTCGTGTAGATCTTCAACGTCGCGAACCTCCGCTCAAAAAGACCTGCTGGATCGGCCCGGGAACCTCGGGAGGATTGCAAAGTTCCAATGACCGAAGACTGATGAGCGAAAAATTCCGCCAGTTTGGCCATTAGAGTTCATGCGCAATAGCCCTCGCTCCGTTCCGATGGTAACCTGGGCGGAGCAAAGGGAGCTACCATGATTCGCCACGAGACGCTTCAGAGACGGCCGGCGGTCTTTCAAGAACTAAGCACCAAGACGATGGCCAACCGGTTCATCGCTCGGTATCGGATCGTGGTCGAAGATGCGATTGCCCAACTGAGACGGTATACCGTGCTTCGGCGGGTTTACCGAGGAAATCGATCGATCGGCTCATCCCCGGGTGATCCGGGTGGTCGCCGAACTCGTCAACCGGAGGATCAAGACCGTTCCCTTGATGACCGACGACGCGGCGGCCTGAACCCAGGCCGGATTCGCCGGGGAGGTACGACCTTGTTGTATGACGCAACAACCCTAATGACCAACTGATCGAGGAGTCAATCAGGGAATTTTTCGGTCATCGGCCCTTTCCCCTGTCTTTTCCTTTCTGGTTTCCTCGTGGGAGAAATCCTAATGCAACCGCCGCGCATCCGTGTCCGCGCGCTCATGCTGGCCGTGGGCGTGGTGGCCTTGCTCCTCTGGTGTGGAACCCTGGGGATACGATCCTGCATCGATTACCAGCGCGCACGGTTCTACGGCATCCAGGAACGCGCCTGGCGCGAAGGTGCCGCCAGGGCTCGCGGCAATCCCGCGGCAGCGCGGACCATCGAGGCGGTCTACGGAACCCGGAACGCCGACTACTACGCGCTTCTGGTCAAGACGTATCGCCGCGCGATGTGGCGTCCCTGGATACCCCTCGCCCCCGATCCTCACGCCCCCGGCTACGATCAGTGGGTCGAACAGGAGCGCCGCAAAGCCTCGATGCCCGATCCCCGCTGAATTCCGCCCGCCCCGATTCCCGATCCCGTCCCGCCCTTACCCACGATGATAAGGATAACGGCGGAGCCTGTCCGCTCCGCGCGGAATGTCCGCGTTAACGCTGTCTTGGAAAACGAGATGCGTGATGCTCCGATTGCGAAACGAACCCAAAACCGTCGCGCCGCGCGACACCCCGTATCGACCGAACGAATTCAAAACCGTCGCGCCGCGCGACACGTTGAATCAACCGAACGAACCCAAAACCGTCGCGCCGCGCGACACGTTGAATCAACCGAACGAACCCAAAACCGTCGCGCCGCGCGACACCCCGTCGCGCCGCGCGACACCCCGTATGGACCAATCAAACCCAAAACCGTCGCGCCGCGCGACACCCCGTATGGACCAAGCGAAGCCAAAATCGTCGCGCCGCGCGACACCCCGTCGCGCCGCGCGACACCCCGTATGGACCAATCAAACCCAAAACCGTCGCGCCGCGCGACACCCCGTATGGACCAAGCGAAGCCAAAATCGTCGCGCC
Source organism: Isosphaeraceae bacterium (assembly GCA_965277595.1). Lineage (GTDB taxonomy): Bacteria > Planctomycetota > Planctomycetia > Isosphaerales > Isosphaeraceae > CBDIDH01. The sequence continues at coordinate 4,694,941 of CBDIDH010000002.1, read as the reverse complement.
GCGCGACACCCCGTCGCGCCGCGCGACACCCCGTATGGACCAAGCGAAGCCAGGACGAATCGCGCCATACAGTTCGATTCCCGCCATCTGGCCCCGAGCAAATCGACCGATCGCGGCATTCGCTCCGGGCCTTGTCGAGAGGCCATTTGGACGAAACGAAGCCAACGATTGAACGCCTCCGACGATCCCTCGGGCGTTGAACAAAGCCAAAAAATCCGCCGATCCCGCCGCCAGTTCGTCGCGCCGATCGAGAAACCGCTCGCGGAAAACGAACCCAGGACAAAGCCAGGACGAATCAAGACAGGTTGCGGGCGTCTCTTGCCTGGAATTCGCGGAAGAAAGACCGAGACCAGGACGCTCCGGCCAGGTTCCACGATTCGGATCGAGCAAGTCGTTGCCGGGTCTCTCAGGAATCTCGCCATTTTTCAAGGACGAAAATGGCCTCGCGGATCGATGATCCCTGGAGACAAAGGAAAGGAATCCCCACGATGGCGACTCCGAGACACTCTTCGCAACGTCGGCCTGTCACGGTCGAGCGGCTTGAAGACCGCCGGCTCTTGACCACGACCTCGAATTATTACAATACCCTGGCGTATAACGCGCATCACGAATACGACCAGTTCGTGCGCGAGGTCCAGGCGATCGAGCTTCAGTCTCAGGCGACCCCCGCGCAATACCTCGCCCTCCGCGATGACGCTCGGGCCATCTCCGAGGACGCCTCGACCACGACGCTTCCGCCCCAAGTCGCCGCCTCGAAAGCGCTTGCGGTCACCGTCGAGATCGACCGGGCGCCGCTTTATGGGTCGTTGAGCGATCAATCGTGGGCCGAGGAAAAGACGCATCTCGAAGGCGACCTGAACGGTTTGAATGTCCCCCAGACCTTGATTGACAAGACCATTGCCGACATGCAATCCGTGGCCGCCTCGGCGGGGGTCACGTCCGACCAATATCAGGGGTTCAACGTCGGCGTGGCGATCGTCCGGGTTGACCGCCACAAGGTCCCCGCCGGTTATGGCGGAATTCCCGACCCTGGCGTCTTTTACACCCAGCACCTTCGCGGCTTCTTCCGAGGCTGGGCCGTCCAGCGCCTCGCCGATTCGAATCGCCTGAACGCCGACATCCGATCGATCTCCACCGCCTCGCGCGCCAGTTCCAGCGATGCCGCCGCGCTCAATCGCGACGTCGCCATTGACCAGACCATCGCCGCCCCGGTCCCCAGCGCGATCAATCATCAGATCCGCGACGCCGTCATCGCGGCGTATTCTCATGGCAGTCCCACCGCTCCGACTCTCGCGACGCTGCAAACCAGGATCGTCACTCTTCTCGGCCCGACGGCGACCCCCAGCCACGTCTCGGCCGTGGCTCGCCTGAGCGCCGATGCCCCGGCCTTTTTCCGGGCGCTTGGCTCATCCTCCGCGAACGTCGCGACGATCATCAACGACGTGAGCACGCTGGTCGATGACGGCTCGGGGTCGTCGCTGAATCCGTTCCGAATCACGACCCGATACGACTAGTAACCTTCGATGGCCCGCCGGTTTCTGGCGATCTGGAAATGACAAAGAGCCACGGCGCAGGCATCGGCGACGTCGTGCGGCTCGGGCAAGAGGTCGAGGCCAAGCTCGGTCTTGATCGCGTGCTGCATCTGCTCTTTCGGGGCCGCGCCGCTGCCGGTCAAGGTCTTCTTGATCCGCGCCGCCGCGTACCCGAAAACGGTCACCCCGCGCTGCTCGGCCGCGAGCACGATCACGCCCCTCGCATGCGACATCAAAATCGCCGTCCGAGGGTGTTTATGATGGCTATGCACCTGTTCTAATGCCAGCGATTCGGCCGGATAGGCGTCGAGAACCTCGATGATCCCTTGATGGATCAATTCCAGGCGCCTGCCCATCGACTCCTTCGCCCCCTTGGTTCGAATCACGCCCGCCTCGACGACATACGGTCCTCGATGCGCGGGGTCGATCACCGCGTAGCCGGTCACGGTCAGGCCGGGGTCGATGCCGACCACCCGCCCCGGCAACCGGACGATTCCCGCGTGTTTCTCGGGCTCACGTTCCGAAACGGCCATCGTGCCCTTGACCCCCATCCCTGGACGTCTTGCCGGTGGACAGCGAGTTTGTTTCGCTTTGGATGGGATGACCGATGACCGATGACCGAGAAATTCCCGGAATTGGACCTTGGTCATCGGTCATCGGTCATCCACCAAAATCCCCGACCTTGTCATTCATCAAGTGCGAATGATTTACCCCTTCGGCTCGATCCGCCAGACGGTCCCCTCGGGCCGGTCTTCCATCACGACCCCGAGCGCGCCGAGCCGGTTGCGGATCTCGTCCGAAAGGGCGAAGTTCTTGGACTTGCGCGCCTGCGTCCGCACTTCCACGAAGAGGTCAAGAAGCGCGGGGGTCAGGCTGTCGGTCGTTTCGGACCTGGGCGACTCGCGGATCACGTTAAAGAGGCCGAGGATCTGGGTCAACTCCTTGAGAACGACCACGCCCCGGCGATATTCAAGCAAGGCGCCCGAATCGCCCGGTTTCAGGCCCGAGCCGAACCGCTTGAGCGCGTGGACGATCTCGAAGAGTTCGCCGAGCGCTCCGCCGGAGTTGAAGTCGTCATCCATCGCGGCGAGGAAGCCGTCGCGATGCGTGGCGATCTCCTTCAAGAGGGCCGAATCGCCCGGTTCAAAAAGGTCGCGGCGCTGGGGCGCGTCGAGAGTCTCGAACCGCTCGCCGGTCAGTTTTTCAAACCGTTCAAATTCCTTGTGAAAGGCATGCAAACCCCGTTTCAGCTCGTCGAGTCGGTTCGGACCGTAGTCGATCGGCCTTCGGTAATGACTGGCGAGAAAGAGGGCGCGCAGGGTGTCGGGATCGTGGGTATCGAGCAGGTCGGCCATGAGGACGACGGTGCCCGGGTCGGACTTCGAGATCTTCTTGCCGTCCTTGGTGAGCAGGCCGTTATGCAGCCAGTACGTGGCGAAGGTCTCGCCCGAGAACGATTCCGACTGGACAACCTCATTTTCATGGTGCGGAAAGACCAGGTCAAGGCCGCCGCCGTGGATGTCGAAGTGCGGCCCGAGGAGCTTCATGCTCATCGCCGAGCACTCGATATGCCAGCCCGGCCGGCCTGGCCCCCAGGGACTTTCCCAGCTTGGCTCGCCCGGTTTCGACCCCTTCCAGAGCGCGAAGTCGCCAGGGTGCCGCTTCACGGCCGACGGCTCGATCCGGGCTCCGGCTTGCAGGTCTTCGGGGTCTCTGTGGCTGAGCTTGCCATACGCCGGGGCCTTCGTCACGTCAAAATAGACGTCGCCCGACGACGGGTAGGCGAACCCCTTCTCGATCAGGCCCGCCGTGATCGCGAGGATATCGTCGATGTGCTCGGTCGCCCTGGGCATCTCGTCGATCCCATCGACCCCGAGCGCCTTGAGACAGTGCAGATAGTCTTCAGTCACCCGCTCGGCGAGTTCCTTGACGGTCGTTCCGTCCTTCTGTGCCTGGATGATCAGCTTGTCATCGACATCGGTGATGTTGACGACCCAGGTGACCTCGTAGCCGAGGTAGACCAGGTAGCGCTTGATCGTATCAAAGATAACCGGGCCGACCATGTGGCCGATATGGCTCTGCGCATAGACGGTTGGCCCGCAGACGTACATGCCCACCTTGCCGGGCCTGACCGTCTCAAACGGTTCCTTGGTCTGCGTCAGCGTGTTATAGACTCGGAGCGGCATGGGCTTGGACTTCGCCTCGGCTGAAGACGTCGATCAGGAGAATGGCAAAGGACCGATGACCGATAAATTCCGCGTCTCGATCCTTGGTCATCGGCCATTGGTCATTGGTCCTCGAAACGACCGACCTTGCGAACCTCCTGGAACGCCAAATTCAATGGCTTGACTTGACCTGTCTTGATTCAAGGGAATCAGGTCCGACAGCTTTCAACAAGACGACCGCCTCGCACGAGATCGCCTCCCCCCGGCCGATCGGTCCGACGTGCTCGCCGGTCTTGGCCTTGACGTTGACCTCGGCGGCCAAGAGACCGAGCAAGGCCGCGAGGTTGGCCCGGATCTCGGCCTTGAACGGGGTGATCCTGGGCGCCTGCGCGTGAAGGATGACGTCGCAATTCAAGGGCCGCCAGCCTTCCGCGTTGACACGGTCGACGACCTCACCGAGCAAGACCCGACCGTCAAGACCTTCCCAGCGCGGGTCGGTATCCGGGTACAGCTCGCCGATATCCCCCAGGCCCGCGGCGCCCAGCAGAGCATCGGCCACGGCGTGCATCACCACGTCGGCATCCGAATGCCCGAGCAAGCCGAGCCGATAGTCAACCCTGACCCCTCCCAGGATCAAGGGCCTTCCCTCAACCAGCCTGTGCGTGTCATGACCAATCCCCACCCGCACGAGATGCCACCCCCGCGCTCGATCCTGCGTCCAGTCGCTTGAAAAAACCCGACAGGCGACGATCGTAACGCTTTCCGATCCGATCCGCCAAGACTCCTCCGCGCCCCGCCAGGAGAATTGCAAAGTCCCGATGACCAAGGACCAATGACCGAAAAATTCCGTCCCTTGGACCTTGGTCATCGGTCATTGGTCATCGATAAGCCAGACCTTGCCATCCTCCTCCGCGCCCCGCTTTCCCCTTTTTCTCGCCCCCCTCGGCTCTTTTGGGAAGCGAAGTGGTCTCGTTTGTCGCCAAGTGCACCCGATTTGAGAAGAAAGGTATAACTCGTGGACAGACCTATCGTATTTCGGTCAACGCGCCTCGCCGCTTCAGGAAAATTTTTGTCGGCTTCAGAACAGGGTTTACGACAATCTGTGCAGAAACCTTGGGCGTGTCGGCACGACGCGTGCATTTCTTTAACGCCCATCAAGGCCGCGACGGAATAATAAGGGGACGACCCCGGATCGTCAGGACAGTCGAGACCGACCAGGCTCTCGACAATCAATCAAGGAGGCGAACTGATGCTGGTTCTGAGCCGCAAGCTGAACGAGAAGATTGTCATCGACGGCGGAATTGTCCTGACGGTCGTCAAGATCGACCGCAACCAGGTTCGGATCGGGATCGAGGCTCCCAGCCACGTCCAGGTCTTTCGTGAGGAAATCGCTCCCGCCCGCCGAGAAGTCGCGGCCGAACCTGTCGCCCTTGGGGCCTAGTTTGCGTTAGAGAGTGTGTAAGGACACAACAACCCAGGGACGAACGATCACGGAGGTTACCCATGCTGGTCCTGAGCCGCAAGCTGAACGAGAAGATTGTCATCGATGGCGGAATCGTCCTGACGGTCGTCAAGATCGACCGCAACCAGGTTCGAATCGGGATCGAGGCCCCCAGCCACGTCCAGGTCTTTCGTGAGGAAATCGCCCCCGCGCAGATGGGCCGCTCGGCCGAGGCCGTCGCCGTCGGTTCTTGATCTTGATAGGATTGTCGCGCCCTTGAGACGAGACGCCTCCGCCCCGAAGGCCGGGTCGTCCTGGACAAGCCGTCGTCGATCGGTTAGTTTAACAACCGTCGAACCCGTCCTGGCCGACACGAGTCAGTGCCCCACTTGGCCGTCGAGGAGAGGCAACAATGAGCGAGAATGGCGTCCCGGACCTCAACCGTCGCGGCTTCTTGCAGACTGGCGCCGCGGCCACCGCGTTGACCCTGGCCACGTCGACCGCCGGGCTCGCCGCCCCGGCAGCGACCGCCAAGCCGATTGTCCTGCCCCGCCGGACCCTCGGCAAGACGGGTGTTGACGTGACAATCCTGAACCAGGGAACCTGGAAAAGCCCCGACTCGCTCGACCGCCTGTTGCGAATGGGCCACGCCGGCGGTATCCGCTACATTGACACGGCGGACTGTTATGGTTCGGAACCTGGAATCGCCAAATGGCTTGAGGCGATGCCCGCCGGAACCCGCAAGGATCTCTTCCTCGCCACCAAGGATCACCCTCGAACCCCCCGCGATCTCATCAAGCAGCTTGACAAGCGCCTCGCCGCGCTCAAGACCGACTACGTGGACCTGATCTTCATCCACGGCATTGGCGGTCGCGACAAGCTCGACTGGCCGAAGAGCAAGGAATTCAAGGAAACGGCCGAGGCCATCAAGAAGTCGGGGAAGGCCCGGTTCGTCGGCTTCTCCTGCCACGATCCACTCAAGGTCGAGTTCCTCAAGGCCGCCGCCGAGGGGGGTTTCGTCGACGCGATCATGGTCGCCTACACGCCGACCTGGCTCGACAAGGGGCAGGAAATGGACCGGGCCTTGGACGCCTGCCACAAGGCGGGCATCGGCCTGATCTCGATGAAACAGGTCTCGGGCAACTCCGACGCGATCCTCAAGGAAGTGCCCAAGCACGTCCCTTCCTTGCAAGAAAAAGGTCTCACCGCCTATCAAGGCCTGCTCCACGCCGTCTGGACCGATGAGCGGATCGCCTCATCCTGCGTCTCGATGCGCAATACGGATCAGCTTCGTGAGAACCTTCAGGCCGCCCGCGTCTTCGAGCCTCTCAAACAGGCCGAGATGGAGGGCCTGCGCAAGGCCCTGCTCGCCGCCGGACCGACCTTCTGCGCCAACTGCGACGGCAGTTGCTCGCGAGCCGCCGGCACCGAGGCATCGCTCGGCGACCTGACCCGCCTTCTCACCTACCACGATCATTACGGCTTCCGGTCCGACGCCCGCCGGCTCTACTCCGAGCTTGACGAATCGGCTCGCGACTGGAAAGGCGCCGATCTCGAAGCCGCCCGCCAGGCTTGCCATAACAAGCTGAATTTCGCCGACCTCCTGCCTCGGGTCGACCGCGACCTCGCCTGAGGTCGAGGTCTCGTCGGCCTTGCGAAAATGCCTTGACGATTCACGCAACGGCCCGGGATTTTTCCCGGGCCGTTGATCGTTGATCGGAGAAAAAGTTGGGAAAAATGACGAGCAGGATGGGTTTCGGGCTTGGCCGGGTGAAGAACGTCAGGTAGACTCATCGATTGCGGACCCTTGCCTGAGCAGGGTCTTGATTCAAATACCAAGGGGAAATTTCGTCCGTCGGGTCGGTCGGACGAGGTCTCGCGGTCAGTCCGTTCACGTTACGTTCAAAAGGGGTTGTGACTGTGGTGAAGTTACGGGTCCGTTCCGGCGAGTCGATCCAGGAGGCGGTCCGCCGCTTCCGCAAACTTTGCGAGCGCAGCGGCCTTCGCAAGGAGATGCGGCGCAAGGCTTATTACGAGAAGCCCAGCGAACGCCGCCGCCGCGAAGAACTGAAGCGCCTTCGCAAGGCTCGCCAGGCCGCCCGGGTCTGACCGACCGAACGGTCTTTGGCCGTTGACCTTCCCCAACAAACCAACGCCCCGATCGATCGGCCTTTTTGTCGACGATCGAGGCGTTTTTGATGGTTGATTAGAATCGCGTCCGGGGGATCAGACGTCGATCTCGGACCGAAGGCCCCTGTGCTCGGGGTAGCGCGCCCGGATCGGCTCAACCTCGCGGTCGATGAAGGCGTCGACCTGTTCCGGGGACCGGCCGATGAACAGGCCCGGGTCGAGAACCGTCTCGAAATCGAGCCGAGGGAAGGCGGGGTCGTCGCGAAGGCGGTCAATCAGGTCGTTGCCGACGGCTCCGTCCTTGAGCCGGGCCGCCGCGGCGAGCGAGTGCGTTCGAATCCGCTCGTGAAGGTCTTGCCGGTCGCCCCCCTTCTGAACGGCGGCCATCAAGAGATTTTCCGTCGCCATGAACGGCAGTTCGTCGGCCACGTGCCGGGCGATCATCGCCGGGTGAACGACCAGGCCGGGAACGACGTTCAGATAAAGGCTCAGAAGCGCATCCACAGCCAGGAACGCCTGCGGAATGATCATCCTTCGCACGGCGCTATCGTCAAGAGTCCGTTCCAGCCACTGGGTCGCGGCCGTCTGACTCCCCGCGGCGGGCAGGGCCATCGCGAACCGGGCGATCGAACACATCCGTTCGGCCCGCATCGGGTTCCGCTTGTAGGCCATCGCCGACGAGCCGATCTGCTCGGTCTCGAACGGCTCCTCGACTTCCCTCTCGTGTGCCAGCAGCCGGAGATCCGAGCCGAACCGGTGCGCGGATTCGGCGAAGCCGCCGAGCGTGGCGAGCACCTGGGAATCGACCTTCCGCGAATACGTCTGACCCGAGACCGCATACGATTCAACGAATCCAAAGGCCCTGGCCACCTGTCGGTCCAGCTCGTCGACCCGGTCGTGATCGCCTTCAAAAAGGGCGAGGAAGCTGGCCTGGGTTCCCGTCGTCCCCTTGACGCCGAGGAATTTCAATTCGGCGATCCGACGTTCGACCTCGCGGAGGTCCAGGATCAGTTCCAGGCACCAGAGCGTCGCCCGCTTGCCGACCGTGACGAGCTGCGCCGGCTGAAAATGGGTGTAGCCGAGACAGGGCAAGCTTTTCCAACGGCCCGCGAAATCGGCCAGGGCGTCGATCGTCGCGGCGAGGCGGTCGCGGACCAGGCCGAGGGCCTCGCGGGTCAAGATCAGGTCGGTGTTATCGGTGACGTAACAGCTTGTGGCGCCAAGATGAATGATCGCCTTCGCCTCGGGAACCACGTCGCCGAGCGCGTGAACGTGGGCCATGACGTCATGCCGCAGGCGTTTTTCGTGACGTCGAGCGGCGTCGAAGTCGATCTCGTCAACCCGGGCGCGGAGCGCCTCGACCTGCGCCTCGGTGATGGGCAGGCCGAGCGCGCGTTCCGCGTCGGCGAGGGCCACCCAGAGCCGCCGCCAGGTGGAAAACTTCCGCTGCGACGACCAGAGTTCGGCCATCGCCCGGGTCGCATACCGGCTGACCAGCGGATTTTCATACGTCTCGTGATCGCTCATAAGCGTCCGAAGTCGGTCCTCGGTCGTTTCTCTGTTGGAATCAGATCCCGCCAAGGACGCGGGCGCGTCCGACCCGGGAGATGGCCAGGGTGAACGCGGCCGTTCGCATGGTCAGTGACTTGCGCTGGGCGAGGTCGTAGACTTTTTGAAAGCTCTCGACGAGCCGGCTTTCTTCCTCGCGCTCGATCTGCTCGATCGGCCAGCGGAAGTGCTGGAGGTTCTGGACCCACTCGAAGTAGCTGACGATCACGCCGCCGGCATTGGCGAGGATGTCGGGAATGACCAGGATCTTGCGGGCGTGAAAGACCTCGTCGGCCTCGGGCCAGGTGGGTCCGTTGGCGGCCTCGATGATGACCTTGGCCTGAACGGCCTTGGCCGTGTTCGCGTCGAAGACCCCGCCGAGCGCCGCGGGGATCAGAACGTCGACGGGCATCGTCAAAAGTTGCTCGTTCGTTCCGGCGTCGCCCCCCTTGAAGCCGACGACCTTGCGATTACCGGCGACGTGGCGGTCAAGCGCGGGGATGTCGATCCCCTCGGGGTTGACGATCGCTCCATAGGCGTCGGAAACCGCGAGAATCTTCGCCCCTTTTTCGTGCAAGAACCGGGCGGTGTTGCTGCCGACGTTGCCATAACCCTGGATGGCGAAGGTCGTTCCCGACACCGGCATGTTCAGCCTTGAGAGCGTCTCGCGGGCGATCACGGCGACGCCGAAGCCGGTCGCCGCCTCGCGCCCGGCCGACCCGTGGAACTCGACCGGCTTGCCGGTCACGCAGGCGGGCTGAAAGCCGTGGAACTTCGAATACTCATTCATGATCCAGGCCATGACCTGGGCATCGGTGCCGACGTCGGGGGCGGGAATGTCCTTGTCGGGGCCGATGAAGTCGTGGATCTTCTGGACAAACTTGCGGGTCAGGCGTTCCAGCTCCGCCCGGCTGAGCTTGCCCGGGTCGCAGTTTATCCCCCCCTTGCCGCCGCCGAAGGGAACGTCCACAACCGCCGTCTTCCAGGTCATCAGGCTCGCGAGCGAACGCGCCTCGTCCTGGTCGACGTGCGGGTGATATCGCAAACCTCCTTTGAACGGCCCCCTGGCGTCATCGTGCTGGACCCGGTAGCCGATGAAGTTGCCGATCTTGCCCGAATCCATCTCGATGGCAACTTCCACCCGCAATTCACGATCGGGGGTGATCATGAGCGTTCGCATGTTATCGGTCAGGTCCATCAGCGATGCGGCCTGGTCGAAATAAAAGTTCGTGGCCTCAAAGGCTTGCATCGTCTCGACAGTCCCTGGATAACAAGGGTTAGCGCGGTCGGCGAACGGTCCCCCCGATCGTACCGGAGCCGGGTTGCCAACCGCAATGGGACTGGCCCTCGCCTCCTCGATCAGACGAGGACCGATGGCCAATGGCCAATGGCCAATGACCGAGAACCGAGAACCGAGGACCGATGACCGATGACCGAGAACCGATGACCCATGACCGAGGACCGATGACCGAGAACCGATGACCGATGACCGATGACCGAGGACCTCGGGAAGTTTTCCTCGGTCATCGGTCATCGGTCATCAACCTCCAGAGCCGCGACGTGATTCACCGCCTCCCACCCGCCAGGCCAAGGCCAAGACGGATCGACCCATGATACGCCCCTGGATTCTCTCCGACCTGAATTACGGTCAGGTCAAGGCTCAGGCCGTGGCCGAGGTCGCGGTCTTGCCGCTCGGCGCGACCGAGCCGCACAACCTGCACCTTCCTTATGGCACCGACACGTTTCAGGTCGACGTCATCGCCGAACGTGCCTGCGGCCTCGCCTTCAAGCGCGGGGCGAAGGTCGTGATGCTCCCCGCCTTGCCCTACGGGACCGAGACGAACCAGATGCGGTTCCCGATGGCGATGAACCTGAACCCGTCGACCGTCGCCCGGGTCATCACCGACCTGGTTCGATCGCTGGAAACCCACGGCGTCCGCAAGTGCGTCCTGCTCAACGGTCACGGCGGCAACGACCTGAAATGGGTGCTTCGCGAGCTACACAATGAGGTGAAAATCCACCTCTTTCTCTGCAACTGGTACAAGGTCGCCGCCGACCAGTATCCAACCCTCTTTGAAGACGCGGGCGATCATGCCGGCGAGCTGGAAACGAGCATGGGGCTCGCCCATTTCCCTGATCTCGTCGCCAACGATCAGGCCGACCCGGGCGCGACGGCTCGTAGCCGGTTCGAGGCCGTGAACCGAGGCTGGGTCGAGATCACCCGCCCCTGGCATCTCCTGACGACCAACTCCGGTTCCGGCGACCCCCGCCCCGCCACCGCCGAGAAAGGCCGACGCGTCACCGACCTTGTCGTCGATCGCCTGGCGAACTTCCTCGTCGAACTCTCCGCCAGCGAGGTTGACGAGACCTTTCCTTTCGAGCCTCGAATCCGCTAGAACGGAAGACGCGGGCCTTTCTTCGGATAGGGTTGTGTCGCGCGAACCGCGAAAGAGACGCGAACGATGCTCCGAACTCTCCTGGCACTGGCGTTGTTGGCCCTCGCGTCAGGCTGCGCACCGACGCCCGCGACCGAATCGAAGAACCTCGCGCCTTCGGTCACCGATTATCCTCTTGTCGGGGTCGTCCGCAACGTCGAGCCGGAAAAAGGGCGGGTCACGATCAAGCACGAGGCGATCACCGGGTTCATGCGAGCGATGACCATGCCCTTCACTCTGAAAAACCCCGCCGATCTCGACGACGTCCGCGCCGGTGATGAAATCGAAGCCACCTTGCGTGTCGAACGCGAAGGCGAGGAGATCAAGGATTACACGCTGATGAACCTTGTCGTCTCCAAACCCGCCCCCGCGCAACCGCTCAGCCTCAATCTCTCGGGCGAGAAGGCGACCTTGACGCCCTTGCCGAAAGTGCTCGCGCCAGGGGATCTTGTCCCCGATTTCGCGATGACCGACGAGGACGGCCACCCCTTGACGCTTTCCGACTTTCGCGGCGATGTCGTGGCCCTGACGTTCATCTTCACCGGTTGCCCTCTTCCCGACTTCTGCCCCCGGATGGACCGGAAGTTCGCGCAGGTCGCCGATCAGATTCACGCCAAGACGGGTCGAGGAGAGCAGATCCGGCTTCTCTCGGTCAGTTTTGATCCCGAGCACGACACCCCGGCCGTTTTGAAGGCCCACGCGAAGCGTCAGGGCGCCAACCCGCCGCTCTGGCGGTTCGCGGTCGCCTCGCATGCCGAGCTTGGCAAGGTTGCCCCCGCGCTCGGTCTTTCGTACGGGCCGGTCAAGGATGGCATCATGCACAACCTGGTCATCGCCGTCATTGGCCCCGACCGTCGCCTTATCAAGCTCGAACGCGGCGAGGCCGCGCGGTCGTGGGAGACCGCCGATTTGCTCAAGACGATTTATTCCGGCCGCTCGAAATCTCAAGAATGATGCGGAAGGACTCGATTCTCAATCGTTGGTACGCGAGTCAACGCAATCAGGGCAAGATCCGCTCGCCGAGGACGGTGTTGAGAGCGAGCATCGCCCGACGGTGGCGGACGACGGTGTCAAGATATTGCTTGACGGTGTCCTGATACTCGCGCTGGGCATTCAGGTACTGGACGAGGTTGACCTCGCCTCCCTGGTAAAGCCGCAGGGTATCATCGCGGACAAGGCGGGCGCGGGGTTCCAGCTCGTTCCTGATCCGGCTGACCATCTTGTCGGTGACGTCGTACTCGTAAAGAGCCTGCTGGACATCAGTCATCGTCTGCCGCTCGATGCTCGCGAGCTGGATCTGGCTCTGGGTGACGTTCATCTTGGCACGGGCGATTCCCCCCTGGTTCCGGTTGTAGACGGGCAAGGGGACGGTCACGCCCAGAGCCCACGAAACCGGGCTTTTCAGGCCGTAAGGGGTGTTGTCCTGAAGGGTATACGGCTGAGCGAGGACATAAACATCGGTGAATCGATTCGCCATCTGGAGCCTGACGTTGGCCTCGGCGCTCTTGATGCCAAGGCGATACGAGACGACGTCGGGCCGGAGTGCCAGGGCCATCCGGACGAGTTCATCGGCCGGCGGCGGCTTGGGACCAAGGTCCTGAATCGACCCGCGAACCTCGATCGAGTCGGCCTGATCGGGCGGGATCGCCAGCAGCGCGGCGAGGCTGCGCTTGGCCTTTCGCAGTCCTTCCGCGGCGTCGAGAGCGCCGACGTTCGCGGTTTCCAACTGGATCTGCACGCGGGCGACGTCGGCCCGGGTGTTGGTGTCCCCCTTGAAAAGCTCCATCGTGACGTTGTACAGCTTGGTCAGGCCGGTCACGCTCGCGGTCGAGTACCGTACGGTCTGCCGGGCCGCGAGGACGTCGACATAGGCGCTATAAAGCTGGTCGATCGCGGCCCGGACGGCGTCCTGGTACTGGGCCTCGATGACCCGCTTGGCTCGCGTGGCGTAGAGGGTTCGGGCCTGCCGCTTTCGCGAGAGGTCGAACGGGTACGAGATGTTCACATCGTACTGCGTCTGGCCGCCCGGCTTGTCGCGGGTGTATCGGCCATACGGCACAAGCTGGGCGTCGGCGTAAAAGACGGGGTTGGCGCGAAGGCCGGCGCTGAGGATGTCGGCCTGGGCCTGGGGGATCTCGTACGACTTGCTGCGGAGATCGAGGTTCTCGTGAACCATCCTCTGAATCGCGGCGTCGAGGGTCAGGCCGTTGGGGGGTCCGTCGTCCTCGGGGCCGGTCGGGATCGCGTAGGAACCATAGGCCGAGGGAGAAAACGTCGGCTGCGGCGGCGGCGCGGTGATGCCTTTGGGCTGGTCGTTCGGACTAGGCGAGGAACCCGGGTTGGAGATCGACGCCGGCGCGTGCGAGGCCGTGGCACCTGTTCGACCGCTGAGCGGAGCGTTGGAGTTCGACACGTCCGAGAGCGTCGCCGCCGATCCGCCGGGCTGGTCGCCGAGCGCATTCACGCCGCTGCCCGGCGGTGCGCCGAGCATGGAACCGCCGCCACCGGGCCGGGGAGGAAACGTGGTATCAAATGTCGGCGACTGGCCCGATGCCCAATGGGTCGCGCCCAGGAAGGCGAACGCGACCACCAGTCCCCCCCGCAGGATGTGTTGAAACATGGTGTCGTCGACCCTCCTTGGCGACTCGACAAAACCCGGGCCCCCGGCCGCTTCCTGCGCTGGGGACACCGCCCGGCCTTCGCATTCTCTCGCTCTTTCGACGCCTCTTGACCGTCTTTTCTATCGGATAACCCGGCCCCCCGCGTGAACCCTCTCTTACCAGTCTTGCCGTGCCTGCCTAACGTCCGGCACGATCGTTACAGTTTCCCCTATTTATGGTGAGATGCCCGATGACCGATGCCCGATGACCGACCCGGAACACGGCCGGACCCTTTGCCCTCTGCCCTCTGTCCTCTGTCCTTTGTCCTTTGTCCTTTGTCCTTTGTCCTCTGTCCTTTGCCCTTTGCTCTGAATGGACGACGTGGTCCAATCCTCTCCCTCGACGTCACTTCGTAACCGCCTTGAACCCAGGGGCGGCGATGATCGAGCGGACGAGCTTGCCGTCGGCGAGGTTCCAGAGCCGGACCTCGCCGTCCCAGCTTCCCGAGGCGATCGATTGGCCGTCGGCGGAGAGGGCGAACGTGTAGACCCAATCGGTATGACCGGTCAGGGTCTGCTTGCGCGAGCCGTTGGCGGGGTTGAGGATGTGGACGTTCCGGTCCGAGGCGCAGGCGACCAGGGTCTTGCCGTCGGCGGTGTACTGAAGCTTGAAGACCGGGCCGCCAAAGCCGCCGATCTGGCGGACCTGCTTGGCGTCGTCCTCGGCCGTCCAGAACCGGATCGAGTTGTCATCGCCGCCGCTGACGACGACCTTGCCGTCGGGGCTGAACGAGACGCAATTCACCGGCTGCGCGTGCGTGGGGAAGGTGACCAGCGATTCTTTCTTGGCGATGTCAAAGACCTTGCAGGTCTTGTCGCGGCTGGCGCTGGCGAGTCGGTTGCCGTCGGGGCTGAAGGCGACGTCGAGAATCCAGTCGGCATGGTCCTCGATCAGGGCGATCTGTCGGCCCGAGTCCACCTCCCAGACGCGAATGGCTCGATCGGCCCCCGCGGCGGCGAGCTTCTTGCTGTCGGGGCTGAAGGCAACCGCGAAGACGCTATCGGTCGTCTCCAAGAGGTCTCGGGCGGGCTTGCCGCCTCCCGACGGCTCGGCGATCCAGAGCGTCACCGCGCCCGATTGACCGGGGTCGCCGCTGGCCGTCGCCAGCCACTTGCCGTCGGGGCTATAGGCGATCTCATAAACCCGTTCGGCCGTCCCGCCGAGCCTGCGGTTGAGCCTGCCGTCGGCGGGGCTCCAGAGCGTGACCTCGTGATAGCCCGAGGCCGCGATCTCCTTGCCGTCGGGGCTGAACGCCAGGGCCGTGATGGGAATCGCCACCGGATACGCTTCGGGAATCGTGACCGGCGTGTTCTTGCGGACGACCGTCGGCCAGTCCTCGGTCGCGGACGCCCCGTCGTACTTCGCCCCTTCCTTCACCCAGCGCTCGATCAGGGCGACCGTCTCGGCCGGAAGCGGGTCGAGCTTGTACGGCATCCTCGGCTTCCCTTCGAGCCGAAGCAACTCCACGAACCGGCTGGCGTCCGGGTCGCCCGGTTCGAGCGTGATATCTTCGCCCTGCTGCCCCCCCTTCGCAAGCTGGGCGAAGGTCGTCATGATGTACTTGCTTTCCGATTTCCTCGGGTTATGACAAGCAATGCAGTTCTGGACGAGGATCGGGGCGACCTCCTTGATGAAGCTCACCGGCGGCGCCTTCTCCTCGGCGGCCGAGACTCCAGAAACCAGAAAAGCCAGGCAGGCCGTGGCCAGAAGATAACGGGCTCGTCTCATCGCGTGGTCCTCTGTCTTCGCGTCGGCCGTTCCGTTCCGATTAATTCGCGGCAAGCACCTTGACGGCCAGCGCGGCCGTCGGCGCGGGATAGTCTTTCTTGTTGATCTGAAAGGCGAGGGCGACGCTGGCCGAGGCTGTCGCGGGCGCGGCCTTGGCGTCGGCCGCGATCTTGAGGGTGAACTCCGAGGCGTCCGCCGCGAGCGTGACCGGATCGGCCTTGAGCCCGGCGGGCAGGCCGTTCAGCTTGACCGTCACCGGCTCCTTGAACGCTCCCTTGCGAACAACCTTCCCTTTCAGGTCGACCGTCGCGCCGGCCTTGACCTCGATCGCGGCCGTCGCCAGCTCAACCTGCGCGGGCTTGATCACGTTGATCGTCACCGCCGGGGCGTGAATCGTCCGTTCCACGCCGCCGATCTTCCCCTTGGCCATGAGGCCGACCGACAACCGGCCCAGCGGCAGGTCGGTCGTCGTGTTCAGACTGACATTTCCCGCCTCATCCCTGGCCCCGATCGTCAGCGGAGCGACGACCAGGCCGGGCGGAAGAAGCAAGGCCGTGACGGCCAGGGCTCCCTCGGCATCCTTGGCGCGGACGACCTTGATCGGGATCGGACCCCCCGACCCGTGCGCGATTTCCAGGGGGTCGGCCGGTGTCTCGATCGCGACGGGCAAGGCCAGGGCGGGAACGACCGCGAAGCCGACCTGGGTCATCGCGTTCGTCGTCAAGGGGGGTTGCTGGGCGAAGACAAATGTCCTTGTCGCGTGGACAAGGCCAGGCGCCTCGGGGCTCCCCGCTTCGGCCACGACGTCGAGCGTCGTGACACCAAAGGCCGCGTCGGCCGAGGCCGAGACGCTCAGGATGCCGAGCGTCTGGCCATCGGCGATCGATCCATCGCGGACGGTCAAGCCGGCGGGCGGGTTCTCGACCCGCAAGGTAATCGGCCCGTTGTACCCCTTGCGAACGAGGCTGACCCCGATCGCCGCGGTTCCGCCTTTGGGGACCCCCGCCTGACCCTCGTTCAGGCTGACGCTGAAGGGCGGAGCGGCGGGCGTGACGACGACCCGATACGGATAGCCAATGCCCCCTCGCGACGAGAGGTCGCGCAGGGCGAGGATCACCTCGGTCTGACCCGCGGGCACGGTGAAATCGAGCGACGGGTCGGGCGAGACGATCGTGGCTTTCTTGGGGTCCGCCGGTTTGGGGACGATCGCCGTCGACGTGTCGTCCGCCTGGGCAAGCTGATTTCCCTTGGCGTCAAGAACCTGAAGGACGCCATCCAGGGCCGACCCGTGTTCGGCGGCCTCGACGACCATCCGAAGCTTTTGACCCGGCGTCACGGCCAGGATGAACCGGTCTTCGTCCCCGGCCGGGTCGAT
This sequence comes from Isosphaeraceae bacterium, assembly GCA_965277595.1. Classification (GTDB taxonomy): domain Bacteria; phylum Planctomycetota; class Planctomycetia; order Isosphaerales; family Isosphaeraceae; genus CBDIDH01. Next base: position 4,677,927 of record CBDIDH010000002.1, on the reverse strand, counting down.
CCGGCCGTTCAGCACGACCGGAGCCGCGGCGCGGACGGGACCGGCCTTCGGATCGGCCGGCTCGCGGATCTCGGGCCAGTCACCGACAACCATCGCCGGCAACGACTCGACATCCAGGCCCCCCGCGAATCCGCCGACCCGGGCTTGAAAGATCGGCAAACCACCTGTCCGCGCGAGCCTCGCCCCGGCGACCTTCATGCCGTCGAGCGTTCCCCCCCGCAGTTCCAGGCCGACCGTCTCGCCCGAGGGGCCGCCGATCGGATAAAGCTCCTCGGCCGCCGGAAGTTCGCCGACGACCAGTCGATAGATCGGCCGTCCGCCACCTTGATAACGCGAGTCGGACAGCTCGATCACATAATCGGTCTCTTCCGGCAAGACGGCGAAGAGACGCGCATCGGTCACGAGGCCCGGCGAGTCCTCGGCCGAGGCCACGAAGGCGTGACCGGCGGTCGTCAGGCGGATCGACGGGTCAACGCCCGACCCGATCCGGGCGCACTGGGCGTCGACGACGATCCGTTGCCCCTTCTTGCCCGCGAACCGGAAGTAATCCACGTCGTTGGCCGACGCCTGCCCCTCAACCACGACCGGCGCCTTGATCACCTGTGCCGTCTCGAAGGTGCTATTGTCTTCCGCCTCGGCCACCTGCCCGACCTGCCCGACGGCGAAGAGAAACAGGTTCGAGAGGCCCTCGTCGGTCTGCATGCGTACTGGATAAACGCCGACCGGGGTTTCGCCGTCGACGGTCAGGAGAAACCTGGCATTGGCCGCGTCCGAACCTGGCAGCGCGGGTTCTCCAATGCGAAACCCGAACGGGGCGATGAGCCGAGGGTTGCTTTTCAGGTTCGCCCCGTTAACGTTGACCGGCGTGGCAACCCCTCTCTGGATTCCGAAGGGGCTGATCCCGTTGATCCCCGGCGGCTCGGCCCGACTGGTTGACGCCAGGACGATGCCCACGAAGACGCAAAGACCAGGACTCAGCGCGAGGCTCTGGGTTCTCATCGGAGCAGGTCTCCATCCCTCGACGCGACCGCCGGCAAAGGCTCGACTCGGCTCGGCGAGGCCGATCGATCAACGACAACGACCGACCGACCGATCAATCAGCGATTCAGGCGGGATTTTTCCAAAAAGCAGGCGGGCAAAGCCGGTCCGGCGGGTCAGGATACATCGAGCGTCGCACGCTTCCCTCGCCTTGTCAAGCGACCGAAATCAGGCCACGAGAGAATTGCAAGGTCTCGATGACCCTGGAATTCCGCTTATTTGGTCCTTGGTCCTTCTGTCATCGAAGAGACCCAGTTCGCAAACCTCCCGCATTCCGAGACAGGGGCCTTTCCAACGCCGCGTGGCTGTCGTAAGATGGGCGGGTCTCAGGTTGCCAATTCCTTCGGCAAATCAACACCTCGCGGCGCGGGATCTCGACGATGCTGACAAGGCTCGCCCGCTGGATTCGACCCGCCTCGGACACCGAGACCAGCCATCTCCGGGTCACTGTTTACACGCGCGAAGGCTGTTGCTGCTGTCACAAGGCGCTCGACCTTCTGAACGAATACCGACGCGTGCATCGATTTCAGATCGCCGAGGTCGATGTCGATTCCGACCCCGGCCTCGCGGCGAAATATGGCCTTGATGTTCCCGTCGTGACCGTCGATGACAAGGTCCGGTTCAAGGGCGTCGTCAACCCCGTTCTGCTCGCACGCCTGCTCAAGGCCGAAGGTCGGCCAGGCTGATCGAGAGGTCACGATCTGGCGCTTGACAGAAGTGGCCCCCAGGCGCTAACATCAATGGGGTTCCCACTCTTCAAATCGATTCCGCTCGCTCCACTTCCACCAAGGTGGTCGGATGGCCCTATCTTCCACATGCCCGGCGTGCGGACACCAGCAGACCGCGCCTGGTTCCGTCCACGGCCCGGTGGTTTGTGCCTCGTGCAACCAGACGTATGAGGTTACCGCCGCTCCGCCGACCTCGCGTTCCAGCGCGACGAAGGCGGCGCTCGTTCCGACTCCATCGGCATCGTCTGGACCGACCCCCTCCGTGGCCCCTCGGCCCGCGACCATCGCCGGACGCCCGACGGTGCGCCCGCCCGGTTCGCCCCCGGAGCTTCTCGACCGCTTGCCCAAGCCGTTCATGACCTCGCCGCCGATGATCGCCCTGGGCGCGGTCTTCGTCCTGCTTTATGGCATGGTCGCCTTTGGGGTCGTCACCAACCTGAATAACCGTCCCGAGCCCACGGTTGTCGTGTCCAAAGGGCAGGAATTCGCCCCGATCGGCGCCCCGATTCCCAAGCCCTCGGGCGATGCGGTCAAGACCCCAGAGACCAGCCCCAAGAATGCCGAGCCTTCCAAGACCGAGAAAACAGACGAGACACCCAAGGACAGGCCCGCCCGCGACAAGGACAAGCCAGCGCCGACAATCGTCGCCAAAAATGACGCGAAGAAGCCCGACGACAAGCCAAAACCCGCCGATATGCAGGTCGCTCGCGTGTCGACCCCGGCGCCGACCTTGACGCCCAAGAAGGCGGAAGGCCCCAAACAGGAGACGTGGGGCCTGCTCCACGGCGTCCCTGGCGACTGCCAGTTCGAGGCCAACGCGGACGGTCTGGCGCTGAAGATTCCGGGGAGTTTGCACGTCCTCAGCCCCGAGATCAAGCTCTTCAACGCCCCCCATCTGCTGACCGATGCCGGAGGCGATTTCACGGCGATGGTCAAGGCCGTCGGCCGGATCTCGCCCGGCAACGTCCCGCTCGCTCTCCCCTTGCCCCCCGGCGAAAAACCGAAGGACGAGAAACAGGTTCCCAGGTTCCCGTTCACGTTTCAGGGTACTGGTCTTCTCATCTGGCACGACCAGGGCAATTACATTCAGCTCCAGCGGTCCGCGCGTTTTTACTGCGAAAACAGCAAACGGATTCCGATGGTCCTCCTGGAACATTACCAGAACGGCCAATCCGTGGGCGTGAAGGAGATTCCGGCCAAGGACAAGGAAACGATCATCAAGGACGGCAGGCCGACCCGGCAGGAACGGGATGTCGACCTGACCTTGCGGATCGTCCGAATCGGGTCGGAGTTCCGTTGCTCCTACAGCCCCGACGATGGCAAGACCTGGCTTGAGGTCAAGCGCCTTCAGGCTCCGTCGATGCCGCCGACGGTCAAGGTTGGCGTCACCGCCGTGAACGTCTCCGAGAAGGAATACGTCGCCAACCTTCAAGGTTTTGAATTGACCGCGAACGCGAAATAACCGAACGATTCTTCCACGAGCCAGCCCGACAGCCCATTCGTCAGGCCGTCGGGCCGGAAACCCCGGCGTCGTCAAAGGTCGCCATGTCTCGAAGAATATCCGCGGCCGAGGCGATCAGGGGAAGGGCCAGGGTCGCGCCCGTCCCTTCGCCAAGGCGCAGGCCGAGGTCAAGCAAGGGCTGAAGGCCCAGCGCATCGAGCACGACCCGGTGGCCCGGCTCGGGACCGACGTGCGAGGCGACGATGGAGCCAAGAAGCGCCGGGCAGAGTCGCGCGGCGATCAAGCCCGCCGCGCTGCTGATGAATCCATCCAGGACCACCAGCGCCCTTGCCCGCGCCGCGGCGACCGCCAGGCCCGCCAGGCCGAGAATCTCAAAACCGCCGAGCCGGGCGAGAACGTCCCAGAGATCCGCCGTCGTGGCGGTGTGACGTTCGACCGCCGCCGCGACGGCCTCGCGCTTGACCTGAAAAGCCCGATCGTCAACGCCCGTCCCCCGGCCGACGACCTCAACGGCGGCCTTGCCGGTCAGGGCCGAGACGAGCGCGGCGGCGGCCGTGGTGTTGCCAATGCCCATCTCGCCGAGGGCAACGACGCGGAAACCGTCGGCTCCTGTCCAGCGTTCGCCCAGGTCAAGGCCGACGCGAAAGGCCCGGAAGGCGTCGGCTCGCGACATCGCCGGGCCTTCGAGGAAATTGCAGGTTCCCGGGCCGACTGGGTGCGCGTGCAAGGAACCCTTCAGATTCTCGAACGCCGATCGGTTCACGATGCCGAGGTCGGCGATCTTGACCTGAGCGCCGACTCTTCGCGCCAGGACGTTCACCGCGGCGCCTCCACGGAGGTAATTGGCCACCATCTGGCCGGTGACGTCGCGCGGATAGGCACTCACTCCGGCCGTCGCGATGCCGTGATCGGCGGCGAAGACGGCGACGACCGAGGGCTCTCCGACCGGTCTTTCGGTTCGCTGGATCGCGGCAAGCTGCCGGCCCAGGTCGAGCAACCGGCCGAGGCTGCCGGGGGGCATCGTCAGCCGACTCTGTCGATCGGCGGCCCGATTGGCCCAGGCCAGGTCGGGCCGCTCGACCGAGGCGAGCGCCTCGCTGATCTCGGCCGGAATGGGCTCGCCGGAATCATCCATCAGAATGAATCAATCAGATGGCGATCGGCTTGCTGAGTTTGCGACGGACGCCGACAAACTGGCCGACGTGCATCAACGGGTGCATTCCCGCCAGGAGCAAGACAGCGCCGACCGTGGGCGCGTTCTTGCGAAAGCGTTCGGGGCCGGGGGCGTCGAGATCGGTCTCGCTCAGTCCGTTCAAGACGCTCTTGGTGGCATTGCGCTGGGCGGTCATCAGGTCAATGTATTGCTGCTTTTTAAGGAACCGGTTCGGGTCATCCGAATGAGTCGAATCCTCGTCCCGGCCGTGCGCGGCTTCAAATCCGTCAGGCAGGGCGGGGCTGGAACCCGGCTTGATCCCTTCGGCCATCCCCCGTTCGGAGAGGATCAGGTGGCCGAGTTGCCAGGCGATGTGGTTCTGACCGGGAACCGGCCGCAAAAGCAGGTCGGCGTCGGTCAGGTCTTCAAGGTAGCGCGACATCACCCGCTCGCCCATCGCGTACGTTCCCAGAATGGCGTCCTTCGCGTGCATCTCGTCCTCAAACCAGAGAAAAGAAGGCTCAAAACCGTGTTCCGTCCGATTCAACTCTGATCGGCCTTGCCGGGCGGGTCAGGGGTTGGTCGGACCTGCCGTCAGCTCGAAATCGGCGAGGAAAAGCTGACTCGTCTTGTCGGCCGTACGGCCTTTCGAGGTCCACAGGAGCCGTTTGCCATCAGCGCTGAAGACCGGAAGGCCGTCAAAGCCGTCGTGGTAGGTGATCCGCTCCTGTCGGCCGGTCTCAATATCCATCAGGTAGAGTTCATAATTCCGATGACCGTGGAGACTGGTCGTATAAATGATGTGGCGGCTATCGGGATAGAAGAAGGGGCACCAGTTCACGGCGTCGTTATCCGTCAAGGCACGTTCGGCGGTCCCTTCGGGGTTGTTCCAATAGACCTGAAGGAGGTCGTTCCGCTTGCGGTCGCTCCGGTAGATGATCGCCTTGCCGTCGGGCGAGAAGAAGGGGCCGCCATCGTAGCCGGGGGCCTTTGTCACCCGCCTCGCGTTCTTGCCGTCGGCGTCCATGATGTAGATCTCGGCATCTCCGTCGCGGAGCGACGTGAAGATAATTCGCGAGCCGTCGGGCGAATAGCTCCCCTCGGCGTCGTAGCCGGGGGTATCGGTCAGGCGGACGAGGTTCCGGCCGTCGAGATCGGCTCGAAAGATGTCCATCGCGGGGTCGAAATCCCAGCTATACCGTTCCGAACGGCTGTACGCCGGTCCTTTTTTCGAGGCGGTTCCGCCCCTGGAAGACTCAACGCCAAGGTGGGTCGACGCGAAGAGAATGCTTCGGCCGCTCGGGTGATAATACGCGCAGGTGCACTTGCCCTTGCCCGTGCTGACCATTCTTGGCTCGGCGCCTTCGGCGAGGTCGAGGGTATAGATCTGGTAATCGTCTTCACCCGGTCGCGCGGCCTGAAAAATGATGGCGCGGCCGTCGGGCCGGAAGTAGCCTTCGCCGGCCTTGGAAAAGTGGTCGGTAACCTGGCGGATCTTCGAGAGGTGCCGGGCCTCCAGGCTCCGCGCTTCCGATGCGATGGCCGGGTCGACCCCCGCGGGCTCGGGAGCGGCGGCGGCGGCGAGGACGGCGGCCAGGGTCAACAGGCTGAGCATCGGTTGGGGCTCCGTCTCGCTTCAAAACCGACACGACGGACGTCGCGTCTTCGGCGGCCTTCCCGGGTGGGTCCAGCCTGCCTAGTATAAGGCCGAGCCCGACGCCCGCCAATGCCCGGCAGGTTCCAGGCAGGAGGATTGCAATATCGCTCTGTTCCATGACCAATGGTCATTAGGGTTGTTGCGGAATAGCCGTAAGATCAAAGGGCAGAAGGGCATAGGACAAAATGGGAAATCCGCCCTTTGTCCTTAGTGTCCTTTGACCTTACGTCAAAAACAGTCCCTAATACGCAAAAACCCTATTGGTCATCAGTCACAATTTCCGAGAGAATCACCCCTGAGTAAGCCCACAGGGCTGTTTCATTCTCGGGAATAACCGATGACCGATGACCGAAGAAAATTCGAAAACAGGAAGGATGGGCAAGAGCTTAGCCGAACTTTTTTCGGTCATCGGTCATCGGTTCTCGGTCATCGGTCATCAGCTGAGATGGAAACAGCCCTGAGTAAGCCCAGAAGCCGACTGGCCAGACTTGAGCGGTTCTGGTAAAAGACCGCCGGCCGAGGGGTCAAGGATGGCCCCAGGCTCATGTCGCCTTCGTTCTTGCATGTCGAGGAGATTCGCGCGATGGATCGCCGACGCTTTTCCCCCTCGGCTGAAGGTCTGGAAGGCCGCGCGCTGTTAAGTCTTCTCGGCGCAGGCAATTACACCAAGTACAACACGACGATCTCGATCGAGGATCTCCCCAAGACCTACAAGGAAAAAGAGCTTCGGATCGCGCACCTGCCCTATTACCTCTTGCAGGAAGATCCCAGCCGATTCCTCCCTGGCGAGGTCACCTCTCAACTTCAGACCGACATCAACAACGTCGTCTCCGAGTTGCACGCTCCCACCGGACCGGTGGTTGACGCCTTCAACGCGGGTCTCCGCAAGTTGATGCCGCAAAACAACCTGAGTCCACAAGACGCCCAGTACCTGAGCCGTTCCTTCGGCCTGGTTCTGGAAAAAGCCGGCGCGACCGTTCAGGAAGTCACCGCGCTTCAGAACGACATGAACCAGCTCGCCCTTGTTGATTCTCACAGTATCCAGCCATCGACTCTCGCCCGGGGCGACTACTCTCTCGTTCTTCAGACGACCCTGGCCGTCGGCCGGCCGATGATCACGCCGACATCCCCCTCGCTCCACGCGAAGGACGGCGTCAAGACCGACGGCGGCCGACTTGGCCTGACCACCGATCACACCCCCACGATGGTCGGCTCGTATCCGGCCGGTGCCTCGAAGGATGGCGAGGTCTGGATTCAGATCGTCGACCAGAAGACCGGCGCCGTTTACGGAACGATGCCCGTGAGCGCCGCGGGAACCTATACGATCAAGCTCAGCAATCTGCCCGACGGCACGTATTACCTGACCGCCCGGTCGTCCGACGAGGTTGGCCATCTCAGCCTGGAGAGCAACCCGTTCATCCTGCGGATCAAGACTCCCGTGGCCCGCGGTCAGGCGGCCGTGAATGCCCAGGCCCAGGTCATGGTCGGCGTTCCCCCGACGACGACCTCCACAACGCCCCCCGGCGGCCCGCTTGGGCTGACCCCGTAGTCACGTCGGCATCGGTCCAATTCGCCGAACCCCAAAGACGCGGCCCTGCCCCCGCAGCGCCTCGTCTTCGTTTTTGTTGACCCTTTGCCCTCTGGTCTTTGCCCTTTGCCCTTTGCCCTTTGCCCTCTGGTCTTTGCCCTTTGCCCTTTGCCCTTTGCCCTTTGCCCTTTCGGCCACCCCATTGGTCATCGGTCCTTGGCCATCGGTGATCGATCCTCGCAAATCTCCCTCGGAAAATCCCGTTGCCCTTGACACGGTCCGTGCGAATCCTTAATTTCGTGGTTTCACCTTCGAGGGATCAGGCTCCGTGCAAGGGCGGCCGACGAAGGCGCGAGGGAACCCCGTTTCGTCCAAGGATTTCAGGTCTATGCCGAGGAAAAAGTTTGGCCGTAACCGCAAGAACCGCTGCCGGTTCTGCACTCCCGAAGGTTGCCCGCGTCCGGCCTACGTCGACTACAAGGACGTCAGCCTTTTGAAGAAGCTCTGCACCAACCAGAGCAAGATGTTCTCCCGCAAGCGCAGCGGCAATTGCGCGGCCTTCCAGCGCGCCTCGAGCGACGCCGTCAAGCGCGCCCGGTTCATGGCCTTGATTCCTTACGTCGGCGAATAAGCCAGTCAGCGAGACGACCTACTTTGACGGCTCGTGATCCTTCAGGTAGGTAAGCAACTCGGCCTCGATGTCCGCGTAAGGCTTGCCGACGCGGACATCGAGCGGTTTTCCCGAGACGCCCCCCTTCAGATGCCCCTGGCAGGCGGCCTTGACGTAGTCAAGAAACCCCTCGCGATACGCCCCTCCGCGCGCCTGCATCAAGAACGTCGTCAGGGCGATCGCCTGCTGATAATGCAGGAAAACATCGCCTCCCATGAAGCCGGCCTCGTTGTAATTGACGAACGTCTTGAGCGGGACGATCCTCTCTTTCATGACCAGGTTCCGCCGCGCCGCGGCGAGCCTTGGACCGACCATTCCGCCGATCTCGACCGCTCCATCGTCGCCGATCGCGAACGTCTCAAAGTACGTTCCCAGTCCTTCAAAGACCCAGAAATTGCCGACGTTCTTCTTGTAGACGTTCGGCCCGGCGATCCCGGATTCGAACAGAAGCTGGTGCGAGACCTCGTGATAGAGCGTCGCCGTCACGTCAATTTGCCCCGCCTTGTCGCGGAAGAAGTACGCCTGCCCGCGCCGACCTCGATCGGCCGGCAGATAGATTCCCAGACTCTCGCCAATGTCCGGCCGACGCGCCCGCAGGTTTTCCACGAACTGATCGCGGCTGGCGAAATAGGCGACCTTGTGCCGCTCGTCGGGCCGTTCGCCGACCATCGTCCTGGAGCGGAACCGCTGGGCGAGTGGTGAAGCGTCGCCAATCACGTCGGCAAGGAGCGACTCGAAAAGCTGGTTGAGCGTTTCCAGGTGCCGGCCGAAGTCAATCGCCTCCGAGAGCGGAACGTTGGACCGGATCAAAAAGTGCTCGGTGTCAATTTCCCAGGCCGAGGCCCAGTCGCTCCGCTCAGCATCGGCCAGGTCGGCCGCCACCCAGACCTCGCGGCCCTGCGAAAGCCCCGCTCGGCTGGGTAACTCGCCCGCTTCAAGGTGCGGAACCCACGACGCCTTGACCCATCCATAAGTCGGGTGCAGCGTCTTGCCCGCCTTTAACTGCGCCACGGCGTACGGGGTCGCCCAGCCGCCTTCGAACGGCACAAACCCCAGGAGGCGACGAGCTTCAGCGTGTTCGGGCTGTCGGACAATCACCTTGCGGAGACACGAATCGGCGAGGCTGTACTGTCGGGCCGTCGCGGCTTTGGTGGCCAGTTCAAAGAATTTTGCCGCCGATGTCGCCCGGATGGCCTCGCGGTCCGACTTCCAACCCGAGGCGGTCTTTCCTGCAACGCCAATGTTCGCCAGCCCCGGACTGCGCGCGCCGACGATCGGCGGCAGCGTCTGAAACCGCGAGGCTCCCTCGTCGGTCATCGTCGGCGGCGGCAAGGTGCCGCGCACCGCCTCGGCCCCGAGGCGATCGCCCCGCGAGGCCAGCCGATCCGCCAGCGCCTTCACCTCCGCGGCCTCGCGCTCAAGAATCGCGGCCGACTCCTCGCGCAGCGAGGCCGACTCCTTCCGCGCGGCGTCGGGCGGGGGCACCTGTTGCACCAGCACCGCGACAAGAAGCAGTCCCACGGACGCGATCATTCCAGACTCTCCGTCAACAATTCAGAAAGAGCGTTGCCGGAATCGACTCCAGGCCATGACCTTTGGACGATTCCACCGAATTTTTTACTCGCCTGATTTTTTTCAGTCGGTCCTCGGCCACGTCCTCAAAAAATTCCCGCGCGGACCTTGGTCTGGACGGTTTCCGCCTCTCGGAGCAAAATGCGCGGCGAGTGGCCGGGTTGGTTGACCGGTCCGACGCTCCTGGAAGTTCGCGGAAGGATGCGCGTCATGACGACCCCGAGGTCTTTCTTCCGATCGTCCCAGGTCTCTCACGCTGTCACGCTGACCGCCGGCCTGGCGCTTGGGCTCTTGCTCGCGGCGGGCGTTCGAACGCCGACGCTCAGGGCCAGTGGCGGCGATCGTTCGGACGATTCGATTTTGACGTCGGGTCCGACTTTCATTCGCTACAACGAGAGTACCAAGATTCAGGTCGCGCAGGATGCGATCTATTATCTCGACTATCGCAGTGGCAAACTCCACGCCACAATCCCGACGATCCGCCAATCCGTCGGCAGCACCTCGGTCCTTGGCGCCTTTGGCGAGCGTGACCTCGTGGCCGACTTCAAGATCGACCTCGACACCGGTCCCCGCCCTCACTTCCTGATGACCACCGGCTCGGTTCCGACCGGCTCCGCAAGCACTTACGGCGACGGCTGGGCGCCTCTCTTCGTCTTCGAGTCGACCACGCGTCAGGTCGCCGCGTACAAGGTCCAGCAACAGGTCGTCGGCAACTCGACCACCGTCCGGCTCGATCTCGTCGAGCTTCGCTCGTTTGGCTCCCAGGCTCTTGCGCCGCGCTGATTGGCTGGCTTCACTCCAGGGCAAAGGCCATGAGGGCAGAGGGCAGAGGGCAGAGGGCAGAGGGCAGAGGGCAGAGGGCAGATGTTTTCCTTTGCCTTTTGTCCTTATGACCTTTGCCCTTCCAACAACCGCGCTCACTCAATTAATTCTTCACGGCGGGCGCGGGCGGTGGCATGCCTGGCATCATCCCGCCGGGACCGGGCATGCCGCCGGGACCGGGCATGCCACCGGCGGCGGCACCTCCTCCGGCGGCGGCGGGGGGCGGGGCAGAGTCGGCCCCGAGAACCAGGTCGGCCGCTTCGCCGTAAGGACGGGCGTCCTGATGCTGAAGGAGCCACTCGGAACGGGGGTCAAACACGTTGGCCGTTCCATATTCGGCGAAGGGGTCGCGCTTTCCCGAATCATACTCGGCGAAAATCAGGCCCGTGCTGTACTGGAAGAATCCCAGCCACTGATGGTCGAGCCCAAGCCCGAAGGGGGGCTTGAACTCATAATCGACATGGCCAAACACCTTCTTGTGCACCGGCGCTGTTTCAAAGGAAACGAGCAAGATCGCCATCGTCACCACGCTACAGGCGAGCCCAAAGACGATCCGCCCGATGTGGTAAACCGGCGACGGGAACCGAACCATCGCCGGCGCGATCGTCTCGGTCGTGAGCCTGAGAATCACCAGCGTGACCATGAAGACCGACATCAGGCAAAGTGTGTCGGCGAATCCCGAGATGAACTCGACATTCGTCGCCAGCAAGGCCGCCAGCGGCTCATAAAAGTTGAACGCGACAAGACCGGCGAAGACCACGTTGAAAAACATCAACGCCGCCCCCCAGAGCCCTTCGCTCATCAACGCGTACGTCATCGCCAGGATGATCGCCACGATCAGGATGTTGAGCACGAACGGTGGCATCGGTCTGCGTCCCTTTGAGGCTTCGATTCCAGATCAGTTTCCATCGCCGCGCACGGTTCCTGGTGTTGATGACCGATGACCAATGTCCAATGACCGATCAAGAAAATCAACGATTCACGGGTGACCGCACGCCATTCAATTGATCTCGGATGGCCCATGTTGCGGAAATTGATTCGGTCCTCGGTCCTCGGTCCTCGGTCATCAACAATCCCTCACTTCACCACTCGCAGCAACTCATCAATCGACGTCCTGCCCTGAATCACCTGGCGGAGGCCGTCTTCCTGCAAATAGATCATGCCGTTCTTGCGGGCCTCGGCCTTGATCGCGTTGATGGACGGGTTCTCGCGGATCATGTCGCGCATCGCCTCCGTGACGATCAGAAGCTCAAAGATCCCGGTCCGGCCCATGTAACCGGTCCCGCCACAGGTCGCGCAAACTTCCTGAGGCTCCGTCGGCCTTCGATAGAAGACGTCGACCTTGTCCGCGGGCAAATTTGCCTTCTTGAGAAACTCAGGCTTGGGCTTGTACGGCTCCTTGCAGTTCTCGCAAAGCAGCCTGACAAGTCGCTGGCCGAGCACGCACGAGAGCGCCGAGGCGATCATGAATGGCTCGACACCCAGGTCGAGGAGCCGAAAGAGGGCGGTCACGGTATCATTCGCGTGCACGGTCGAGAAGACCATGTGACCGGTCGTCGCCGCCTGACAGGCGATCGTGGCGGTCTCCTGGTCTCGAATTTCGCCGACCATGATCACGTCGGGGTCTTGCCGCATGATCGATCGCAGGCTCCCCGCGAAGGTCTGGCCGCTCTTGGTGTTGATCTCCATCTGCGTGATGTTGTCGAGGTGATACTCGATCGGGTCTTCAACGGTGATGATATTCTTCTGAAACCGGTCGATCTCGCGGAGGCAGGCATACAGCGTCGTCGTCTTGCCCGAGCCGGTCGGCCCGCAGCAGAGGAACATTCCGTGCGGCTGGGTGATCATCGATCGGATCTCGCCGACGAGCTTTGTGCGCATCCCGGCATCGTCGAGCCGGGAGACCCCGGCCGAGTTATCGAGGATTCGCATGACCATCTTCTCGCCCCCCTTCGAGCCCGAGGTCGCAATACGGAACTCCAGGTCGCGGGCTTCCAGCTTGGCGCTGAAGGAACCGTCCTGAGGCTTCCGCTTTTCCGAGATGTCGAGCGCGGCGAGAACCTTGAAGACGTTGATCACGGCGTCGCCGGTGGGCCTGTCAAACGGCTCGGCGGCGTGCAAGATGCCGTCGATCCGGTATCGAATCGAGAGTTGTTCCGCGGTCGGTTCCAGGTGGATGTCGCTCGCCCGGCGAAGGACCGCGTCATAGACGAGTTCCTTGGCCGACATGAACGATCGCGACTCCTCGGCGGCGTGGACCCGGCTCGGGTCTTCCTTGGCGTTTCCTTGGCTCTTGCCGATGAACTTGATCGGCGGCCCGTCGCGGTTCTCGGACCCGCCGGTCCGGTTGAAGATCGGCCTCATTCCCAGCTTCGCGAGCAGGTCGTTGGTGACCTCGCCAATGTGATACGGTGTCAAGACCTTGGCGTCGTCGGGCACGGTCTGGTTGCGGATGTAGATGTAAGTCAGTAGCGGAATGAAGTCGAGCAGCAGCAAGAGCGTCAGGCCGAGCGCGAAGACGGGAATCGCCCAGAGCAGCACGAACCCGAGCACCCCCGTGAAGAAGATGATGCTGTTCCAGAGCTCGAATCGAAGGTTGTTTAACTGCTTCGCGTCGTCGTCGACCCAGTAGGTGGTCCAGGCCCACATCAGATAGATCAAGACAACGGGAATGAACTTCACGAGGTTGAGGTACATTCCCGGCCCGCGTGGGACGTTCGGCGCCTGCGCCAGCAGGGCGTTGACGAACTCGGCGGCATCGGCCCCGTTGACGAGGCCGAAACTCAGCAGGGCGAACGTCGCGGCAAGAACCAGGCGCGGGCGGCTCATCGATGGCCTTTCTTCATTCAGCGGATGGGGCGTTCGTTCGTTCGATTCGTTACAGAATACCCGGCTGGGCAACGCTGATCCCCTTCAGGGCCATCTTCAACTGCTCAACGTTGGGCGCCACCTCGAAGGCGATCGCGCGTTCGATCCGCTCGGACTGAACGAGTTGCTTGAGGCTCTCGGTAAAGTCTTGCATCCCCTCTTCCTTGCCGATCCGGATCGCGTCGCCGAGCTTGTTGTCTTCCTCGTTAAGGATCAGCTTGCGGACGGTCGGGTTGCTCCGCATGATCTCGTTCGTCGGCACCCGCGAGATTCCCTTCGCCTGAAGTTCCTTGGTCGACTGCAAGAGCTTCTGCGCCACGACCGCCTTGAGGTTGAACGCCAGGTTCTGACGCAACGGCGCGTGCATCTCGCGCGGAAAGAGGTCAAGAATCCGGCTCACAGTCGACGGGGCGCTCGACGCGTGAATCGTTCCGAAGACGAGGTGCCCGGTCTCCGCCGCGTGCAGGGCCGCGCTGAAAGTTTCCTGGTCACGCATCTCGCCCACGAGGATGATATCCGGGTCTTGCCGGACCGCGTCCTTCAGCGCCTTGTGAAAGTCCATGACGTCGATGCCCAGTTCGCGCTGATTAAAAATCGACTTATCATCGACAAAGGTGAACTCAATAGGATCTTCAATCGTGACGATGTGCATTCGCTCGCGCTCGTTGATATACTGAAGCATCGATGCGATCGTGGTGCTCTTGCCTGACCCGGTGACCCCCGCCAGGATGACGATCCCCTGTTCGTACTGGGTCAGTTCGGCCATGACCGGCGGCAGCCCGAGCCCCTCGAAGTTGGGGATGCTGCTATTGACCCGCCGCGCCACCAGGCTAATCTTGCCGCGTGCCCGGAACAGGTTGACGCGAAAGCGGGTCTCGACACTGCCCTCAAAGACGAGGTGCGCGAAGTCAACGCCCCCTTCTTCGTGAAAGATGTTCAACTGCCTTGGCGAGAGGAGCGGGAACATGAGCCGTTCCATGTCTTCTCGCGTCAAGGGCGGCATCTGCATCTGGCGAAGAATCCCGCCGAGCCTCATGCACGGCGGCAGGCCGACCTTCAGGTGAAGGTCGGACCCCTTGTGCTTCATCACCATCCGAAAGAGCTTGTTGGCTTCGGGTTCCGCGGGAACCGACTCGATCGTCTTCGCTTCCACGGTCGACATGGGCGGACGCTCCTGCCTTTTCGGTTCAAAAACTCGGGCGACGCGCGTCTCCGCGTTCAGGGCTTGTTTCTCAAGAAAAAAATGACCGATGGCCGAGGACCCATGAACAAAACCTCAAGGAAACGTATCACGCCATGTATTTTTTTTTATTTTTGGTCATTGGTCATTCAATTCAACCCATCTCCCCTCTCATGCCGGCGCCGCCACCCTTCGAACGGCGACGCCGTGAGTGGCGAGATAATCCTTGGTCTGGGCGATCGAGAACTCTCGGTAATGAAAGATGCTCGCCGCGAGCGCGGCGCTGGCGTTTCCCTCGGTCAGAGCGGCGCGAAGATGCTCGGGATGGCCGGCACCGCCGGAGGCCACCACGGGAACCTCCACGGCGTCGGCCACGGCGCGGGTCATCGGCAGATCATAGCCGTTCTTGGTGCCGTCGGCGTCCATGCTCGTCAAGACAATCTCACCGGCGCCGAGTTTTACCACTTCACGCGCCCAGGCGACCGCGTCGAGGCCGGTGGGAATCCGACCGCCGTTGATATGGACCTCCCAGAACTCCTTGCCCTCGCGCGACACGCGTTTCGGGTCGATGTTCACGACGATGCACTGGCTGCCGAACCGCCGCGCCGCCTTGTAGACAAACTCCGGGTCGCGGACAGCGGCCGAGTTGATCGAGACCTTATCCGCGCCGGCCTTGAGCAAGTTGCGGATGTCGTCGAGGTTGCGAATTCCGCCACCGACGGTGACCGGCATGAAGCAGACCTCGGCGGTCCTTCGCACGACGTCCCAGATAATTTCGCGGTCTTGATGGCTCGCGGTGATATCGAGAAAAACGAGTTCGTCGGCCCCTTCATCTTCATAGCGCGCCGCGACGGCGACGGGATCGCCCGCGTCGCGGAGGTTGACGAAATTCGTCCCCTTCACCACGCGCCCTTCGTTCACGTCGAGGCAGGGAATAATCCTCTTGGCCAGCATGCGCGTTTTTGAACTCTCTCTTTTCTTTTGCGTCTGACTGATCGGCCTGCCGACCGGTCTTATTTCCTTATCCTAACCCAGCGATCACGCCGAGCCTAGAGGGTCAACCCCTCCTTGAGAATTGCGAGGTCAGGCTTTTCACGAATCGATGGGCGGAATTTTCGGTCATCGGTCATCGTTCCCACTCCTCGGCCCGCCCGCGTCGATGTTCTCGATAATTCTCGGGCAATCGGGCAGCGAGTTCAAGAAGGTGCGCCCGTAAGGTTTCGTGAGGACCCTCGGGTCAAGGATCACCACGATTCCCCGATCGCGCCGCGATCGGATCAAACGCCCGAACCCCTGTTTCAGCTTGATGACCGCCTCGGGCACCTGGTAATCGACGAACGGATTCCCCCCGCGCTGGCGGATCGCTTCCAGTCTGGCTTCGAGCAAGGGATGACTCGGCACGCTGAACGGAAGGCGGACGATGATCACGTTCGAGAGCGCCTCGCCGGGAACGTCGACCCCTTGCCAGAAGCTGTCGGCGCCGAAGATCACGCTGTCGACGTCCGACTTGAAGGCCTCGACCATCTTCGAACGCGGCATGCCGTCACTCTGGGCAAAGAGGGCAATCTTCCGCGCCGCGAACCAGGGAGCGAGCACCCGCGCCGCCGTGTCGAGCATCCGGTACGACGTGAACAGGACAAAGGCCTTGCCGTGGGTCATCTCCAGGTAATGCGGAATGGCCCGGATCGCCTTCGCTTCAAACTCGGCCGATTGCTCCGAAGGGTCGGGCATCCCTTTCGGCAAGTGAATCGTCACCTGGTTCGGATAGTCAAAGGGGCTCCCCAGTTGCAGCGATTCGCAACGGTCCAGGCCGAGCCGTTTCTGATAAAAATCAAACCTCGGCGGCGTGCCGACGCTCAAGGTCGCCGACGTCAAAACGCACGTCGGCACCTTCTCAAACAACTCCTTTTTAAGCGTCGATCCGACATCCAGCGGCGCACTGGCCAGAATCACCCTCGGCCTCGATCCCTCGCCGATCTCGATCCAGTAGACATTCCCCGCCGCGCTCTGTTTCTGCCACGATTCGAGCGACGCGGCGAGTGCGTCGCAACGCCCTTGCATCGCCGTTAACTCGATCTGCTGTTCCTCGGTCTCGACCGTCTCCGCCCCCCGGCCCACGGCGCCCGAAAGCTTGCGCAACTCCTCGACAACCGTATCCGGCCAGGCAACCGCCTGCCTCATCCGACCATTCGGCGCACCCTTGCGCTTCTGCCAGTCGGCGACATCCTCAAAAAAATCGCGGGCCGAGAACCGGGTCCGCTGCACCTGCCGCATCGCCTCGTCGAGCCTGTGAAAAACGAGCAAACCCTTGCTCGTCCGGTCGTTAAAGAGACGGTTCAAAACATATTCAAACTGCCCGCTCGACGCCCTCAGGCCCAGGTGTTCACCGGCCACGGCTTCGAGCGTGTGCGCCTCGTCGAAGATGGCCACGTCATACTCGGGGAGCAAGCTCGCCCCAGCCGCGCGCAGGGCCAGGTCGCTCATGAAGAGCGCATGGTTGACGACGAGGATGTTGGCCGACCACATCCGCCGCCGCGCCTTGAAGTAAAAGCAGTCCTTGTTTCTCGGGCAGTTCCGCCCCAGGCAGTTGCCGTTTTCGCTGCCAACGGCGTCCCAGACGCTCGGCAAGGGCTTGAAGTCGAGGTCCGACCGGCTCCCATCGCCGGTTCGACCGGCCCAGAGCCGGATCTTCGTCAGTTGTTCGAACTCCTCTTCCTTTTGAAAGGTCGCCCCCGCCCGCGCCGCCGCGGCGTCGAGCCTCCGCAGGCTGATGTAGTTCGACCGCCCCTTCACCAGAACGGCCGAGAACTCCTCGGGCATCACCGCCCTGAGAAACGGTAAGTCCTTCTGAAGCAACTGTTCCTGAAGGCTGATCGTGTGCGTCGAGACGACGACCTTCTTGCCCGATTCCGCCGCTCCCAGAATCGCCGGAACGAGATAGCCGAAGCTCTTGCCGACCCCTGTCCCCGCCTCGACCATCAGGTGCGTCTTGCTCTCGATCGCCCGGGCGACGGCATCGGCCATCTCAATCTGCTCGGGCCTTGGCTCATAGCCCGGCAACCTCCGCGCAATCGCACCATCGGGGCCGAGAATGGGAGTTGGGTCGATCCTTGACATTGTTTGAGACCGCCTTACCCTGGTCTTCCCTCTCACCCGCTCGTTCGACCGATCTCGACTTACTTCTTCGCCGCCTCCGCCTTCTTCTTCGCGGCATCAGCCGCGCGCCGGCCGGCGATGAAGGCGCGGGCATCGGCCTTCCAGGCTCCCGCGACCTTGTAAAAGTCGGTGGGAACGGCCGACCCTTTTGGCAAGAGAACGACGCGTTCCGTGTCCGGCTGTTCGGGCTGAATAATGATCGTCTTCCCCCCCGGAAGCGCCAGTTGATCGCCCGGCTTCAACCGGGTGAAGGTCATGGGGTCGACGACCACCCTGCGAAAGTCGGCCAGCTCGTTCGGCTGGACCTTGCGCCCCTTGAGCAGCCATTCGATCCCTTCGGTCGGCAAGATCAAGGCGCGAAGCGTCTTCTCGTCCTGGGTCGCGATCGCCACAACCAGTTCCTTGAACGTCCCTTCGGGCGTTTCCAGCGGGTTCGAAGCCGTTGCTGCCTTTGCTGTTGACTCACGACGTCGCCCCGCGATGAACGGCCGGGCATCCACCCGCCAGAACCCCGCGACCTTCCTTAATTCGGTGGCCGACGTCCCCCCTTCCAGCAACAAGACCGCGCGGTCGGGACCGACCTGCTCGGGCCGAATCGTGAACGTTGTTCCGTCCGGCCCCCGGTACGAATCGCCCCCCTTCAATCTTCGGATCTTGGCCTCGGAAACCAGCTTGCGAAACGAGTCCACCTCTCCCGGCGGAACCTGCCGATCCCCATTGAGCAGCCATTGAATGCCGTCGGCCGAAAGAATGACCTCACGCAGTTTCTTCTCATTCTGAGTCGCGCGCGCCACGACGAACTCGCGAAAAGCCCCTTCGGGCGTTCCCCTCGGGTCCGCGACTTCCTGGGCCGTCGATCGCGCCGTGAGAGTCGCCAGGAGTACGGCGGCGAAGCCAAGAACCACCGCGTCACGCTGTCGGCCGGGCATCCTTGTACTCCCGAGGACGGATGGAAAGGAGACAAATCCGGGCGTCCCGACGTTTCCTCTCAGGTCCGATGAATCTGCCCCTCGGTCGGGCTCGACGCCGTGGCATATAGCTTGCGCGCGATCCGCCCGGCCCCGGCGGCGAGTCGACCGGCCTCGACCGCCAGTCGCATCGCGTGAGCCATTTTCAAGGGGTCGGTTGCCCCGGCAATCCCTGTGTTGAGCAAGACGCCATCAACGCCCAGCTCCATCGCAATCGCCACGTCGCTTGCCGTGCCGACCCCGGCATCAACGATCACTGGGTAGCCTGGGTCGTTCCCTTTCAGATCCTCAAGGATGATCCGAATGTTGTTCGGGTTCAAGACCCCCTGACCGCTGCCGATCGGGCTTCCCGCGGGCATCACGCTTGACGCCCCCGCCGCTTTCAAATGCCGGGCCATCACCGGGTCGTCGCTCGTGTAGCAGAGAACCTGAAACCCTTCCTTCACAAGAACTTCCGTCGCTCGCAAGGTGGCCACGGGGTCGGGCAAGAGGGTCCGGGTATCGGCCAGAACTTCCAGTTTCACCCAGTCAGCGCCGGGGTTGTTCAAGCCTTCGAGCAGTTCCCGGCCAAGGCGAGCGGTGCGGAGGGCGTCGTCGGCGTTGAAACAACCGGCCGTGTTCGGCAAGATCGTGTACCGCCCGGGATCGAGATAATCGAGGATGTTCCGCCCCGACTTGTCAAACAAACGCTCGCGACGCACGGCAACTGTCACGACCTCGGCGCCGCTTGCTTCCAGGCAATCGCGCATCAGTTCGAGTGAGCTGTACTTGCCCGTGCCGACGAACAATCGGCTTCGAAACGTATGCGAGCCGATCGTGAACGCCTCGGGCTCGACCTCGGCCAGGGCTCCCGACCCGCCGCCGACGAGCGTGACCACTTCGAGCACGTCCCCCTCGGCGATCGGCGTCTGATCGTGTCGCTTGCGGCTCACCAGGTCCTGATTCACCTCGACGGCGACCTGTTCGGGGCGAAGGTCCAGATGCTTCAAGAGCCCGGCCACCGTCAGCGCCTCGGGCACCTCGCGTTTTTCGCCGTTCAAGGTGATCGTCACGATTCGCCTTTCCCACCCACTCGCCTGACCGACATTTCAACCTCGATTGTTGACAACTGTCCATCATAAGCCCCCTCCCCGCTCCCGGTCAATAAAGCGGAGGCTCGGGTCGGGGAAATTGCCGTAGAGATGGCCGATGACCAATATGGTTGTTGCGGAATAGCAGTAAGGTCAAAGGACAGAAGGACATGGGACAAAAGAGGAAATCCGCCCTTTGTCCTTGTGTCCTTTGCCTTTACGTCAAAAAGAGCCCCTAATACGCAAATGACCAATGACCAATAGGATTGTTGCGGAATAGCCGTAAGGTCAGAGTACAGAAGGACATGGGACAAAATGAAAAATCTGCCCTTTGTCCTTGTGTCCTTTGACCTTACGTGAAAAACGGCCCCGAACACACACGCAAAAACCCTAATGACCGACGACGGAGAACCAATGTTCGTTCACAGTGAGCCGATGGGCGAATCACGGTCGGTAAGACTCTTGACTATGGTTCCCGTTCTCATTCCATAATCGGTCATCGATCATCGGTCATGCTCGAAATGGAATCCGCCGCGCGGGTCCCTCGATGCTCCAGCGCCATTCGCAAGTAAGAGCGCGGCTCGATCTCGGTCAATCCCAGCGTTGAGGCCAGGCTCAGGACCACGCGTTGGGCCTCGGCGAGGTCAGAGGCGGTCTCGGCGATGGCTTCGACCTCGACGAAGGTGCCGATCGCCTCGGCGAGGTCAAGCGCGACCTCGACCGATCGCCCTTCATAAGAGAGCGCGCAGGGTGTCCGTTCCTTGCGGACGACCGCGACGGGGCGGAAACCGAGAGCCTGGAAAAACCGGGTCATCTGCTGGAAACCGTCGGGGCCATCGAGAAAGGGGATCTCGATCTCCTCGCGCGTCTTGGTCGGCCCGGCCTGCTTCGGGCCTTTATACGTGATCGCGTTTTCGAGGCCAACCCGACGGATTCGAAGCGCCTCGTTCGTCAAGGCGAAATCACGAGAGGGGTGGTTCCAGTAGGCGTCTTCCTGAACGATTGGATCTCCGATCGAGGCGCCAAGGGCCTTGAGCCGATCGGCGATCTCGGCATGCCCCACAGTCCGGAATTTTTGCTCGACCTCGAAGCTCATGAGTCGTCATCCCTAGGTGTCAACGCTTGGCCCGCCCCGGCTCTGGGGAAAGGAGCCGCCGGGGGCCGGGCCTTGCGCGCATCGTCCACTTCACGACTGTCCGGCAGTTCGACCCGCGGCGTTGCGTTGTTTCCGCCCGAGACCGCCCATCGTGACGACGATCCCAGCCAGCAAGAGCGAGCTCAGCGCCGCCGGCTCGGGGACAGCACTGATCGTGGTCAGTGGACCCTGGGTAATCGTGCTCGAACCAAAATGGGCGTTGCGGAACAAGGCCGTCCCGGTCAGCGTCGAGGCCGCGTCGATGAAGGTCTGCGAGTCGGGCAATAACCCGGTCGGAAAGATGCTGCTCGTCGCGGTCAAGTCAAGCTCGACCTGGTTATAGACATTGGGGGCCGCGGGAGGATTAAAGAAGTTCGGGGCCTGTACCAAAACTCGGAGCGTCGTGTCACCCGGCATCACGCGGAAACTCGACCCCTGGGTCGTATAGCTGAAGGTGCCGACGGTGAGCGAAATGGAGTGCGGGAACGCCGACCCGCCGAAATCAAATCCGGGCACGTTGTAAGTCGAATCGTACTCCAACGTGCCGGAAAAGGGCGTCCCGGACGGGAGGAGACCGGTGGTGTCGCCGGAGATCGTACCCGAGAAATCGAGGGTCACAAAGTCGGCCGAAACTGGGCGGACCGCCAGGACGAGAGCGATCACGAGGCCGGCGCGGAGAAGGCTTCGCATGGATCACCTTCCTTTCGTCTCGACGTGGGAGGGGAAGGAAACCACGAGCGGGGATCAGACGCGGCTCAGATGTGTCGCCTCGTTTGAACCCGGCTCGCATTGCAATTCATCCCCTCCCAGCGATCAAGGAAATTCCCGGATATGCGTCAACCGTTGTTGACCATTTCACACCCATTTGGACGTGACCTGATGGCCCCAGGCTCGCGGTCGTCCAGGAGATCTGATAAGTCGGATAGGAGAAGAAAGAGGAAAAGAAAGGCCGAAGAACCGGGGTCCGAGGAAGGTTGGCCTTCGGGTCTTGGTTTTACACGTCCCTTGCAATCTTCCATTCTGACTTTGCAATCCTCCTGTCAATCTTCAAGGTCGGGTTGATTCTTGACGACTCCGGGGCCATAATGAGCGTTTTCCCGGAACGCCCGGGTGTGACCGGGTGATGGAGACCGTTTGCGCCATGAAGACCAAGACCCGGCACCGCAAGTCGTACAAGTGGCGGAAGAAGGCCGATAGCTCGCCGATCGCCAAGGGACGCCGTCCCAAGCGACACGGTCGGAACCCGAAGAAGTCCAAGCACCTGGGCGGCGTCGGCCTGAAGTAATCGTAAACCGCTTCGCCTCGTCTGACGTTGCGTCTCGAACGAACTCGACGCCTTCGCGATCTTCTTTCCTGAACGAACGCCGCCCGGCCACGCGTGTGCGTCGCTGGGCGTTTTCGCGCCTTCGAAAGAAAACGGAGGAATCCGGATCGAAAAGGCTTTCGTGGACCTGGATCGTCGAGTTCTCGCAATTATTTTTGCGAAAAGGGTGAAAAAGGGGTCCTGGCTCATGGACGAACCGGGGTCGCGTTTTTACAATTCGAGGGTCAAGACGAGGGAACGGGTTTACAGGCAAGGCGAGGCGGGCGGCGATGACCGAGAATGCAGACCGATCGCTGCTGGATTTAATACGCCGACATGGCCCGTTGACCATCGCCGAGATGGCCCGGCGTCTCAACGTCACGCCGACGGCCGTTCGCAATCGCCTGACACGGTTGACCGGCGCGGGGATGGTCGAACGCAGGGCCGAACATGGCGGCCGGGGCCGACCGCGTCATACCTATCAGGCGAGCGTTGAGGCCCACAAACGGCTCGGCCAAAATTATGCCGACCTGGCCGTCGTCCTCTGGGACGAGATGAAGCGGACCGTCGAGGACCGCGAGATCCGGCGTAACCTTTTCGGACGGATCACCGATCGGCTGGCCGAGTTATATCGATCCCAGGTGACCGGCGACGAATGGGAAGGGCGGCTCGTGCAACTGGGTTCGATCCTCCACGATCGGGGGGTCGAGACCGAGGTGACGCGCGGCGACGGCTCGATGCTACCGGTCCTGAAACAACATTCGTGTCCGTATTATGAGCTGGCGGAGACCGACCGGGCGGTCTGCGTGATGGAACGGAAAATGTTTGAAAAAGTGCTCGGGCGTGGGCTGAAGTTGAGCCAGTGCCGGCTCGACGGTCATCGCTCCTGCGACTTCGAGGCGCGACCGCTGCTGACCGAGACCGTCGGGGTCGCGGACCCTCGCTGACGTCCCAGAACGGCACGACAGGTTTCCCAAAAACGGCTTTGGTTTGGATGGAGACTGATGAGCAAGGTCCTCAAGATTGACAACCTGCACGTGGCCATTGACGGCAAGGAGATCCTCAAGGGGGTCAACCTCACGATCAAGCAAGGGGCTGTCCACGCCTTGATGGGCCCGAACGGGTCGGGCAAGAGCACGCTCAGCTACGCCCTGATGGGGCACCCAAATTACGAGGTGACCGAGGGTTCGGCCACGATTGACGGTGTCGACCTGCTCGAACTCGAAGCCGACGAACGGGCCAAGGCGGGGGTCTTCCTGGCCTTTCAATATCCGACGTCGATCCCCGGCGTGACCGTCGCCAACTTTTTGCGCCACGCGGTTTCCAACGTCCGCAAGCCGGATCGCAAGGAAGGCGAAGACCTGATCCCGATGCGCGATTTCCGCAAGGAACTTCGCGCGGCGATGGACGCGCTGGGGATGGATCAGGAATTTGCCAGGCGATATCTGAACGAGGGGTTTTCGGGCGGCGAGAAGAAGCGGGCGGAGATCCTTCAGATGGCGTTGTTGAAGCCGTCCTTCGCCATTCTTGACGAGACCGATAGCGGGCTCGACATTGATGCCGTCCGGGTCGTCTCCGAAGGGATCAACCGGGTCGCCGCCGAGACTCAGGCGGGGGTTCTGGTCATCACGCACACCCAGCGCTTTCTCAAGCTGGTCACGCCACAATTTGTTCATATCTTCCTCGGCGGCAAGGTCGTCGAGGAAGGGGGGCCGGAACTCGTCGACAAGCTCGAACGCGAGGGGTACGACTGGGTTCGCGCCAAGTATCCGGCCGCCGCGCAGGATGAAGATGAGCTGGAACAGAAGGCCGGCGCCGGGCAGATGACCTTCTAACTAACTGAGCAAGCGATACCAATCCAAGACTGATTCGATCCGTTCCTATCCGATCGACGGGAATCAACCCTCACCCGAGGATGAAGGACATACGGCGATGGCGACCGATCTGAGCAGTCAGGTCTCGGGCATCAAAGAAGACGACAAGTACGGCTTCCGCGACTCGGACGCCAACTACTCGTTCAAGAGCAAGAAGGGGCTCACGCGCGAGATCGTCGAGGAAATCTCGGCGATGAAGGACGAGCCGAAGTGGATGCGCGAGCTTCGCCTCAAGGCCCTTGAGGTCTTCTGGGGCAAGCCGACGCCGACCTGGGGGGGCGAACTCTCCGAGTTGAACTTCGACGATATTCACTATTACATGCGGGCCGCCGACCGACAGGGCAAGACCTGGGATGACGTTCCCGCCGAGATTAAGAACACGTTCGACAAGCTCGGCATTCCCGAGGCCGAACGCAAGTTCCTGGCGGGCGTCGGCGCTCAGTACGAGTCGGAGGTTGTTTATCACAGCCTGCGTGACGACCTTCAGAAGAAGGGCGTCATTTTCACGGATACCGATACGGCCTTGCGAGACTATCCCGACCTCGTCCGCCAGTATTACGGGACAGTGATCCCGATCCACGACAACAAGTTCGCCGCCTTGAACTCGGCGGTCTGGTCGGGGGGATCGTTCGTTTACATTCCGGCCGGGGTCAAGGTGGATATTCCGCTTCAGGCTTATTTTCGGATCAATGCCGAGAACATGGGCCAGTTCGAGCGGACCCTGATCGTTGTCGAGGAAGGGGCGCAGGTCCACTACGTCGAAGGCTGCACGGCGCCGATGTACTCGACCGAGAGCCTGCACTCGGCGGTCGTCGAGATCATCGTGAAGAAAGGGGGCCGTTGTCGATACACGACCATCCAGAACTGGGCGAACAATATTTATAACCTCGTCACCAAGCGTGCCGTGGCTTATGAAGACGCCCTGATGGAATGGGTTGACGGCAACCTCGGCAGCCGGCTGACGATGAAGTATCCGGCCGTTTACATGATGGGCAAGGGAGCCCGTGGCGAGATCCTCTCGATCGCCTTCGCGGGCAAGGGGCAGCATCAGGACGCCGGTGGCAAGGTGGTTCATGGCGCTCCGTATACAAGCTCGCGGATCATCTCCAAGAGCATCAGCAAGAACGGCGGCCGGGCAAGTTATCGCGGCTTGTTGAAGGTCGCCGCCGGGGCGAAGGGGTCGAAGTCGAACGTCGTCTGCGACGCCCTGATTCTCGACCCGCAGAGCCGGTCGGACACGTATCCTTATATCGAGATTGACGAGGACGACGTCAAGATCGGCCACGAGGCGAGCGTCTCGAAGATCGGCGAGGAGCAGCTTTTCTACCTGATGAGCCGCGGCATCTCGGAAGCCGAGGCGTCCACGATGATCGTCAGCGGGTTCATCGAGCCGCTCGTCAAGGAGTTGCCGATGGAATACGCGGTCGAGATGAACAAGCTGATCCAGTTGCAGATGGAAGGGTCGGTGGGATAAGAACCAAAGGGGAGTGCCCCCCTTTGCTGTTCTCGACAAGGGTGTTCGCGTGTCTCTTGATCCCGCGGACGAGCTGTATGAGGCAATACGTGCCGATCCTGATGATGTCCTGGAGATCTCGCGGCGGACAGGTTTCCAACGTGCATCGATTGAGAGGGTGAAAGATCACCTGTTCGTCGCCATCCACTGGCTCGACCTGTATGAGGCGCTGGGAGTGCCGGGAGAGTGGAGGCGATTCGATTCGGATCAGAAGATCGCCGAGGCCTGGGAACGGCTTCGCAATGGTCGGTTCGGGCCGGACGATCTTCAGCTTTTGAGGCACGAAACGGCGGAAGCCTGGTTCAATCGCAAGCATGGACCGGGCTACCGCCTTGCACACCGGGCCGCCCAGCGCCGCTTTCCCTGGACTTCGACTGCCTGAGACTTATCATGCGATTCCACAAGGTCGACGGATACGAGATCGTCACACGGATCAGCGGCCCCGATCATCACTATCTGGGCCTTCGATTCGCTGAAGATGCAGGTCCGTCGTCTGTGGAGTTCACCCTTGAGGCGGTTCCACTTCCCGGAGAGACGCGTTCCCGAGAAGATCGCGCCTTGACCCTAAAAATCGCCGAAGAGGTCCATCACGGTCTGAACGAGGCCAATTCCCGACTTGGCACCGATTATGAGCTGACGGGTATCCGCTATTGCTCCTCCGACCGATATGTCGAAGGGATTTATGCGGAACTTGCCGGTAAAGTCGTCGAGCACGTTGCAAGGAGTGAGCGAGGATCACAGGCCCGAGTCTGATGGATCGTCACTCTCAATCCAAACCAAAGAATTTTAAGCTTTACTTCCCGCCGACCCATTTCGGGTCTGCTCTGAATGGAAATCATCGAGGACGTTGTCCGGAGATGGCTCGGCCTCAAGTGAGATCAACACCCCGATGAGCAGCGCACCCGTGACCAACCCCGCCGCCGCGACTGGTGGCTTTACCGAGGCGGCCTTTGAGTCCTTCCTGAAGACGCGCGACGAGCCGGAATGGCTCCGCGATCGGCGTCGAGAGGCGTTCGAGATCTTCAAGGCCAAGGCCTGGCCGTCGGCGCGCGATGAGGAATGGCGTCGGACCGATATTCGCGCCCTGAAACTCGGCAACTTCGCGCCGGAAATCGGTCAAGAAGTTCGACCCGAAGACGCGACCGCGCTGGAAGCGAACTGGGCGGCGCTGAGCGGTCATTATGGCACAGGGATCGAACAGATCAACGGCCAGACGACCCGGCGTCCCGATCCGAGCGGACTCAACGGCGCGGTCTTCGTCGACCTCAAGACGGCGGTGAAGGAGCACCCGGAACTTGTCAAGAGGTTCTTGCTGACGCGGGCGGTCTCGCCCAATGAAGACGCACTCTCGGCGTTGCACGCGGCCTTCTGGACGGGGGGCTCGCTGCTGTATGTGCCCAAGGGAGTGAAGATCGAGGCGCCCTTGTTCAGTCTCGTTGGCCTCGCCGGGAACGGGCGGGTCGAGATGGACCATACGCTCGTTGTTCTGGAAGACGGAGCCGAGGCGACTTTTGTTCGCGAGACGGCCGGGCAAGGGCGAGGCGATGCTCAGGCCCTGCACGCGGGAGCGGTTGAAATCCTTGTCGGCCGAGGGGGCAGGCTCCGCTTCGTGAATATTCAGAACTGGGATAGCCAGACCTGGCACTTCAGCCGGGAGCGAGCTTTGGTCGGTCCCGACGCGGCGATTCAGTGGACTGTGGGCGGCCTGGGTTCCCGGCTGGCGAAGGTGAATCAGGAAGTTTCGCTGAGGGGGCAGGGGGCGCGGGCGCAGGTCAACGGAGTGATCTTCACGACAGGCAGGCAGCACCTCGCGTACTTCACCCGGCAAGACCACGCGGCGCCGCATACCTTTAGCGACCTGCTGTACAAGGCTGGCCTGAAGGATCATTCCCGGGTCGTCTGGAAAGGAATGATCCGCGTCGAGAAGGACGCGCAGAGGACCGACGCCTATCAGAAGAACGACAATCTCGTTCTTTCCGACTCGGCGCGGGCCGACTCGATTCCTGGCCTGGAAATCGAGGCCAACGACGTCCGCTGTACCCACGGCGCGACGGCGGGTCGGGTCGACGAGGAAATGCTCTTTTACGCCCAGGCGCGGGGAATCTCTCGCGAGTCGGCCATCCGGCTGATTGTCGAAGGGTTCTTCGCCAACGTCTATGACCGGATCACCCTGGAACCTGTCCAGGAAACGCTCCGCGGGGCCGTCGCCGAGAAGCTGGAGCTGAGCCCGGGTCTGTCGAGCCGGTCCGAATCCATCACGGCCGCGAGTCATCAAGATAAAGAGACGCCCTGACCGTGGATGATGCCGAACGGGAAAAGCCCTCGTTCGAATCAACCAGGAATCGGCCAGCAAACTGAATTGAACCGAGAGTCCGCCAAGGGAGCCCGCCC
Organism: Isosphaeraceae bacterium; assembly: GCA_965277595.1. Classification (GTDB taxonomy): domain Bacteria; phylum Planctomycetota; class Planctomycetia; order Isosphaerales; family Isosphaeraceae; genus CBDIDH01. Next base: position 4,649,839 of record CBDIDH010000002.1, on the reverse strand, counting down.
GATCATGGCCACGCCTTACACACACCCGGAAGTCCTTGTCTCCGCCGACTGGGTCGAGGAACAGAAGAACGACCCCAAGGTTCGCATCGTCGAAAGTGACGAGGACGTCTTGCTTTACGACATGGGCCACGTTCCAGGCGCTGTCAAGATCGACTGGCAAGGCGACTTGCAGGACCAGATTGTCCGCGACTACATCAATGCCGAGAAGTTCGCCGAGATCTGCGCGCGGTCGGGGATCGCGCCCGACACGACCGTTGTCTTTTATGGCGACAAGTCGAACTGGTGGGCCTGCTATGCCTTCTGGGCCTTCAGGCTTTTTGGACACGAGGACTGCCGGGTCATGAACGGCGGTCGCAAGCTCTGGATCGACGAGAAACGGCCGACGAGTACCGATGTCCCCAAATATCCGGCCACCGAGTACAAGGTTTCCCCGGGCGATGAAGCGGCGATCCGGATCTTCCGCGACGACGTCCTGGCGCACCTCAAGGCGGGCAAGCCCTTGCTCGACGTCCGAAGCCCTAAGGAGTACACGGGCGAGAAGCTGCACATGGAAGATTATCCGCAAGAAGGCTCGCTGCGCGGAGGTCATATCCCGGGCGCAGTGAATGTTCCCTGGTCGCGGGCGGTGAATGACGACGGCACCTTTAAAACAGCCGACGAGTTGAAGGCGATTTACGAGGGCGAGGTCGGTCTCAAGCCGGCCGATGACGTCGTCGCCTATTGCCGGATCGGCGAGCGATCGAGCCTGAGCTGGTTCGTTCTCAAGTACCTGCTTGGCTATCCGAAGGTGCGGAATTACGATGGGTCGTGGTGCGAGTGGGGCAACCTTGTCCGCATGCCGATTGCCAAGGGGGCCTGACGGCTGAGTTAGTAAGGGCAAAAGGGCAGAGGACAGAGGGCAAAGGACAGAGGACAGATGTTGAAATTTTGCCCTATGTCCTTTGCCCTTTGCCCTCTGTCCTGCTGAGAACGATCGAGCAACGTGACCCAGACCCGAACCCGAACCCGAGCGCGAGGGCCTGACCTTGGCCACGGAACTCGATGAGATCGTCGCGGAGTTGGGCGAGGCGGACAAGCAAGAGCGGATCGAGATGCTTATCGATTTCGCCAAGCGACTGCCGCCGTTGCCCGATCGGCTCTCCGAGCACAAGGACGCGGCGCATCGGGTCGAGGAGTGTCAGTCGCCGGTCTTTCTTTTCGTCGAACTGGCGGGCGACCGGGTCGCGATTCACGCCGATGCGCCGATCGAGGCCCCGACCGTCCGCGGCTTCGTCTCGATCCTCGTGGAAGGGCTGACCGGCGCCACCGCCGAGGATGTGCTCTCGGTCAAGGCCGACCTGATCGACCGTTGCGGCCTTCCCGAGATCCTGGGAATGCTCCGCGTTCGAGGGCTCGGCGGCGTGCTCCGACGGCTCAAGGCCGAGGTGACCCGGGCCTTGATGGCGGAGCAGGCCGGTCAATCGCCGCCAGTGACCTCATGATGTCCCGATTCCGATTGCCGAGGAAGGTTTCGCACGCTCATGTCTGAATTCGTCAAGGTGGCCGCCAGGGCCGATCTTCCACCGGGGGGCAAGGTGCTCGCGGAGGTTGATGGCCGGGCGGTCGCTGTCTTCAACGTCGATGGAACGCTTTACGCGATCGACGACGTGTGCACGCACGACGGCGGCCCGCTCGCCGAGGGAGACCTTCGCGGCTGCGAGATTCAATGCCCGCGCCATGGCGCCCGGTTCGACGTTCGGACGGGCAAGGCGGTGAGTTTCCCCGCGTTTGAACCGGTCGCGACGCACCAGGTTAAACTTCGCGGCGAGGATGTTTACGTCGCCCTGAACGACTGATTGACCGAGTCGCAATTCATCACCGCAAACCCCGTTCGCCTTGCGAGGATTTCAACGATGGCCGATCAGGAAACGATCCTCAACGCCTTGAAGACGGTGCAAGACCCCGAGTTGAACGTCAACGTGGTCGACCTCGGCCTAGTTTATAGCATTCAGAGCCGCGAAAACGAGGTGGATGTCGAAATGACGCTGACGACTCCGGCCTGTCCTGCGGGACCGGAGATCCTGCGGAACGCCGTCGGAGCGCTCGAAAAGATCGAAGGGGTGACCAAGGCGAACGTCAAGCTCGTGATGTCGCCGCCGTGGTCGCCCGACCGGATGTCGGACGATGCGCGCGACCAGCTTGGGATCTTTTAAGGCGGTCGGGCCTTTTTGAACAGGCGGAAGACCACGTCAAAGCTCCGCGTTCGCCGTCGTTTGTTGTCAATTTCCAACGCGAAAACCGCGCGATGTTGTCGGCGGCGAACGTTTTTTGGGGATAAGTAAGCCGAGGAACCCTTCACGGGTGACCTCGGCGTTTTTGTATGCTAACCTCAGCCTCGACAGACGCAACCGTGAGATTGTTAAGCCTAAGAAAAAGTTCTTGATGACTTTACTTGCGCTTGATATTTCTTACAATTTCTGTTATGCAGCTTGCTTATTTTTCCGCATTAGTCGACCCGAGTCACTTGCGACGGATCTACTTGAGCGTCCGCGCCGGGGGGTTGAGCGACGTGGCCCGAAAAAAAACGCCTCGAATTCGCGTGAATGTAAAAGCTTCGCTTTCGAGGCGTTTACGTGAGGTCCGCCAGGACTTATTTGGTGAGCACGGGGGGCCTGAGCTGGCGCGTCGGCTCAACCTTCCCGCGCGGACCTGGTATAACTACGAGACGGGCGTGACCGTCCCCGCGGAAGTCTTGCTGAGCTTCATCGATCAGACGGGAGCAAGCCCAATATGGCTACTCACCGGCAACGGATCGAAATATCATCGATTCTCTGACGAGGTCGTCTCCGAGTTATCGCCGATCGAATTGATCCGTCGCGGCCTGGAAAAACTGGAACGCGAATCAAAAAGCAGCCCGAGCCTGGCGATCGACAACATTCCCGGCGACGCGGCCTCGGAATTCATTCCGGTCCCCTTGATCCCGGTGGGTGAGTTGACCGGCAATGGGGTCGCTCCGGACAAGGCGGAGGGTTTCATCATGGCCTTCCGCCAGTGGTTGCCGAACCCGGACGAGACTGTCGGCGTGCGCCTTGACGACGACTCGATGAACCCGATTCTGCCCGCCGGCTCGATCGTCGCGGTTGATCGCTCGGTGGTTGACCCCGAGATCCTTCAGGGGCGGATCGTCGCGGCCAATCCCGAGGGGAACGTCCCCGTGATTCGCTGGCTCGACTTCGGCGGTCGCCATCTGATCCTTCGGCCCAACCAGCCGAGCAAGGAACATCCGCTGATCCCGGTCGAGATCGAAAGCCAGCCCGAGGGCCTGATCATTGGCCAGGTCGTCTGGTCGTGGAGCCGCTTCGGAACCAGTTGAGAGTTCCAAACGGGCCGAGTCGCGCGGTTGCCTGGGGTCGAGACGGTTGAGAGCGAGCCTGGCTTGGGATGCTGAAGCGTGTCGTCGCCTCAACGGCGACACGGCGGAAGAACCGGCGCACCTGGCATCCTTCCGGTGAGGGTCGGTTCGGTTTAGACGACGACCTTGTTCACCGCCCCGGGCGTGGTCAGTGTGAACGCGCCGGTGGATGTCCCGGTCGGGTCGAACGGCTCGGCGTAGACCTGGCTGTCGCTCGTGAGGGTCACGAACAATTCTCGAAGGCGCCGATGTCCACGGCGCTGCCGTAGGTACGCAGGTAGTCATGGCCGCGCTGGTCGGTTGTCAAGGGGGTTTGTGTGGTCGGATCGACCGCCAGGGCATTGCAACCGGCGTCGATGGCGAGGCTGCCGGGCAGCAGGGCGACCGTTGCGGTCGGACCGCCGTTGTTTGCGAGCGGGCCGAGCATGGGCTTGATCTGGGTCCCGCCGCTGGCGGAGTCGATCTGGTTGCCCTGCTGGCCGATCGGCATGCCGGTGAGGTTGTCGGCGTCGCCGATCAGGTTGTATGCGCTGGTTGAATCGACCGCGCCGACGATGTCGCTCGGTGACGTGCCTGGGCTTGAGCCGGTGAAGTTACCGGCGATCAGGGTGTTCGCCAGGATGACGTCACCTTGACCGGGCTTGGCATGGAAGCCGCCGCCGTTGGTGCTTCCGTTGCCGGTGATCGTGCAATTGGTCACGGTCAGAGGGCCTTCGTTGCAAGTGCCGGCTCCCGACGTACCGCCCGAGCTGCCATCGAATGTACTGTTGATCAAATCGGAAGCACTTTTGTTGTACATACCAACACCGAAGGTGCCCTTGTTTCCCGAGACGGTGCTGTCTACCAGAATGAAGGTCCCGGTGGTGGGTTGCTGGCCGTCGACCGCGATGCCGCCGCCGTAGCTCGCCGAGTTGCCCGAGAAGGTGCAGCCGGTCACGGTGAAGACACCCTGGTTTCCATATTTGGCCCGTGAGGGTTCCGAGTCATGGATACCACCTCCGACCCTGGTGGCCGTATTGCCGGTGATCAGGCAGTCGATCAGGGTCGTCGGAGAATAGGAACCCGCGCTTTCGACCCCGCCCCCGAAATTACTGGACGTGTTGTCAGAAATGACGCAGCCGGTCACCGTGGACGGCCCATTGATTTAGAGACCGCCTCCTCTGGTGCTACATGAGTTACCCGAGATCGTGGTGTCGGTCAGGACCAGGTTGCCTGAATTCTACTTCGGATCGCCTCCACGTGTACCGATCCACCCGCCACTGTAGTAGGCCGAGTTGCCCGAGATGGCGCAGCCGGTCACGGACAGTTTTCCATTGCTACTGTTATAGATCCCGCCGTCGCAATTCGCCGAGTTGCCGGAGACCGTACTATTGGTCAGCGTCAGTGTCCCATAGTTGACGATGCCGCCGCCATCAGTGTAGGGATCATCCCCTGACTTTGACACGTTGCCGCCCGTGATGGTCAATCCCGAGATCTTGGCCGTTACTCCGGGCTTGACCACCATGACGGGAAAATCTGACGACGCGCCTCCCCCTTTCACCGACAATGACGCCGCGCCGGGACCGTCGATCGTCATGTTCGCGGTGATCAAGGGCAACTGGCTCGTCAGTTGGATCGTGCCCGTGACCGCGAACTTGATGGTGCTGCCGGGGACGGTGTCGGCCGGAGTGATGGCGTAGCGCGAATCGCCTGAAAGCCCCGATCCGCCACCGAAATAGCTGAGCGACGTGACCGTGTAGGTATTTCCGGAAAGTAAGATCCGCCCCTCGACCTGCTCCAACCACGGCCCGAACCCGCGCGGTGACCTGACGGGGCGGCCACGGCGTTGGCGGAACAAGGCGATGGGACGGGTTTTGGCGGACCATCGAGAACCTTCTTCTTCAAAAAAATAGACGTGTGGAGTTGTCAGCCTTTGCTGTTGAAATCTCACTTGAAGCCGACCTGATCTCCGGCTCGGTCCGCTCGCCAGATCGCGTCCTCATCGTCGCGGGGACGGTACTCAGCGCATCATCGGTCAACACAAACGAGTCGTCGACGGCGTGATGATTGTTATTGATCAGATCCGGGTATCGCCGGCCCGGAAGGACCTGCACGGCGAAGATCTCTTGCACCGCGTCTTCAAAGCGAAGGAACGCCGCCGTCCGGCCGGTCCGGGTGTCGATCACCCAGACGCCGCAGGTCCGCTCCTTCAACCGTTCGGTGATCGGAATGCCGCTAAAGACGGCCGTTTCGCGCCCTTGAGACAGGCCAATGAAGGAGTAAGGGCCGCGGAAATCGAGTCCGCGGGTGAAGCCGGGCAGGGTCGCGATCGGCTCGTAACGGCCGGAAACTTCATCGACCACGCCCACCGTCCCCGTCCCCGATTCCAGGAGCCAGAGCTTCCCGCCGTACCCCTCTTACAGGTAGATCATCGACTCGGCGATGTTCAGAGCGAGGTCGGCGATCCGTTCGAGGTGGTGAGGTGGCGAGACAATTTCCGCGCTTTTCCCTTGCCTTCCAGAGCGGCTGGGGTGATCCTGGATCATGGGTCGTCAGGCGTATCTCTCTCCAGTCCGCTGGCACGATCGTCCTTGAAACATGGCGTCGACGCGCATCTCCGGCTCGCGGTTCGATCAACTCTTGCGCCAGGCTCGCGAGCCGGCCTTCTGGCTAACCTCCGACCTGAGGTTGGCCTGGGTCAACCGCGCCTGGGAAGACCTGACCGGCCACTCGGCCGAGTCGGTGGCCGGGCTTGTTTGTCGGGGTCATGGGCCGAACCGGTCGGGCGACCTGCCGGGTGTCGGCGGTAGTTTTTACCCGCCGGCCGAGGCGATCGCCGGTCAGCCCTCGGGAGCGAAGAGCCTCATCATCCACGCCTCGGGCGAACGGCGCTGGAGGCGGGTCGAATACTGGCCCTTTCACGACGACGACGGCCGGCTCATCGCGCTGCTCGGCCTGGTCCGGCCGGTCGAAGATCCGCCGACGGCCCCGGATTCCGAGGCGCAGAGGCTCCGTTCGGAGTTGTTGGAAGTTCGCCACCGGCTGCTGGACCGCTACGGGCTGGACAGTCTTGTCGGTCACGGCCCGGCGCATCGGAGGTTGCTCGATCAGGTCGTTGCCGCCGCCGCGTCGACCGTGCCTGTGCTGGTTCTGGGCGAGTCGGGCACGGGCAAGCGGCTCGTCGCCCGGACGATCCATCAACTCGGCGCGACGTCTCAGGCTCCCTTCGTCCCGCTCGACTGCGCGGCGCTTCCGCCGGAAGTTTTGGAACGCGTTCTCTTTGGATCGGCCGACGACACGGCGGGGCCTTCGCTCTTGCCCGCGCTGGCGCCGCCGGAAGGCTCGACGCTTCAGGTGGGCGACCTGATGGATCTGCCGCGAGACATCCAGGCCCGCCTCGCCGCGGCGCTCGACCTTCGGATCCGGCTGATCGCGACGACGACGCTTGATCCCGACGCGGCGGTCGCGGCCGACCGGCTCCGCCCCGATCTCTATTACGCGATCACGACGCTGGTCATCCGGCTCCGGCCGCTTCGCGAACGCCTTGAGGAATTGCCGGTGCTGGCGCAGCACTTTCTGGAGCGCGCCAATTCGCGAGGGGGTCGACAGCGCGGCGGATTTCGCGACGAGGCGATGGAGACGCTCCTCCAGTATGACTGGCCGGGGAATCTCCGCGAGCTATCGAGGGTTATTGAAGACGCGCACGGTGTAGGCCAGGGCGATGCGATCGAGGCCGGCGACCTTCCGGCCGCGATTCGCGGTCATCTTGGTGCCGCGTACGTTCCGCCCGCCGCCTTGCCCTCGGTCACGCCGCTGGATGAGATTTTGACCGAGGTCGAGCGTCGCCTCATTGAAAACGCCCTGACCAGGTCTCGCCAGAACAAATCTCGGGCCGCCGAATTGCTGGGAATCTCACGTCCTCGCCTCTATCGTCGAATCAAGGAACTGAGCTTGCCCGACGAGCCCGAACCGGCCGACGACCTGCCCGTCAACGCGGACGGGCGCAACGGACCGACACCGGGCTAGGTAGATCGGCGGCCGGTTTGTTATAGTGCTTCTGGACCGGGTCGGACCCGGGACTTCGCCGAAACGGATTGACGAGCCAAGACAAGCCAGAACCAGGGCAAGGCAAAGCAAGGACGCGAGGCCAACTCGATGCGAATTTTCATCTCCGCGGGCGAGCCAAGCGGCGACCTGCACGCGGCTAACCTGATCCATTCGTTGCGGAAGCTCAGGCCCGAGACCGAATTCGTCGGCTTTGGCGGGCCGAGGATGGAGCAGGCCGGGGCGGTCGTGCTCTTTCCGCTCGTTGAAATGGCCGTGATGTGGTTCCTTCGGGTCCTGCTGAACATCCACAAGTTTCTCGCCGTGGTTGACCAGGCTGACCGCTACTTCCGCGACGAGAAGCCGGACGCCGTCGTCCTGATCGATTACCCGGGCCTGCACTGGTGGATCGCCCGCAAGGCGAAGGAACGGGGCATTCCCGTCTTTTATTATGTTCCGCCGCAAATCTGGGCCTGGGCCGGCTGGCGAGTCAAGAAGGTGAAAAAGTACGTCGACCACGTGCTTTGCAGCCTCCCCTTTGAACCCGCCTGGTATCACGCCCGAGGGGTCATGCAGGCGCGTTACGTCGGGCACCCTTACTTCGACGAACTGGCCGAGCGCGTTCTTGATGAGACGTTCCTCGACGCGGAACGACGCAAGGGGGGTCCGATCGTCGCGATCTTGCCCGGTTCGAGAACGCAGGAGGTGACCCGGAATTTCCCGGTGATGCTTCGCGCGGCGGAAACCCTGGTGAAGGCCCGGCCCGAGCTTCACCCTCGGTTCGTCGTCACCTGCCTGCACGACCGCCACAAGGCCCTCGTCGAGACGATCGTGGCCGAGGCGAAACTCCCGTTGAGCGTTCACCTTGAGGTCGTCGCCGCGAAGACGCCCGAGGTCATTCGCCTGGCCGAGGTCGCCTGGGCCGTTTCGGGATCGGTCGGCCTCGAACTGATGATGGAAGCGCTGCCGACGGTCGTCCTGTACAAGGTGAACCGGATTGACCTGATCATCGCCCGGCCGTTCATCAAGGCGAAGTACATCAGCCTTGTCAACCTGCTGGCCGATGCCGAGGTGATGCCCGAATTTTTGACCGATCTCGACGTTTCCGGCCAGCTTGCCGACTGGGCCGGGCGCTGGCTGGCCGATCCGGCCGCGCGTGCCCGATCCGCCTCGGCGCTGGAAGCCTTGCGCGATCGGGTCGCCGTGCCCGGGGCCTCGGACCGCGCCGCCCTGGCGATCTTTGAGGCTTTGCCCGGCTCTACCTATCGCGGCCCTCACGACCGCCAGGTCTCCGCGATTGACCCGGCGCCCGAAACCCGCCACGATTGAAGGCGCCGGGACAGCCCGGGAAACGTGCCAGGTTCCAAGTGACCGATAACCGATCAATGCATCCCATCGGACATTGGTCATCGGTCCTCGGTCCTCAATTTTTTCGCCTCCAACGCTCCAGAGTGCGCACCCATGTCGGATTCGAAGTCGTCGGAAGGCCCCGCCAACCGGCTCGCGGGCGAGACCTCGCCGTATTTACTTCAGCACGCCCGGAACCCGGTCGATTGGTATCCGTGGGGTCCCGAAGCCCTGGAACGTGCCAGGGCGGAGCAGAAGCCGATTTTTCTCTCGATCGGCTATTCCGCCTGCCACTGGTGCCACGTCATGGAGCACGAGAGCTTCGAAAATCCCGAGATCGCGCGCCTGATGAACGAGCGGTTCATCAACATCAAGGTCGATCGCGAGGAACGCCCCGACCTCGACCAGATTTACATGACCGCCGTTCAGGCGATGACCAGTCATGGCGGTTGGCCGATGTCGGTCTTCCTCACGCCCGACCTGAAACCCTTTTACGGCGGAACCTATTTCCCGCCGACCGACTCGCGCGGAATGCCCGGCTTCCCCCGGGTCTTGCTCGGCGTCCATCAGGCCTGGACCGACCGACGTGACGACGTCTTGAAATCGGCCGGCGAGATGACCGAACACCTCAGAACCGTGGGGTCGATTCCCCCCGGGCGCGGAGGCTTTGACGTTCAGGTTCTTGACAATGCCGCGCGGGCTTTACTGGGTGTTTTTGACGCCCGGCACGGCGGATTCGGCCAGGCCCCCAAGTTCCCGCATCCGATGGATATCCGGGTCTTGCTCCGACAATTCGCGCGAACCGGCGACGCACCTTCACTTCATGCCGCGCGGGTCACGCTCGACAAGATGGCCCGAGGCGGGATCTACGACCACCTCGGCGGCGGCTTCGCCCGATATTCCACCGACGAGCGCTGGCTTGCCCCGCACTTCGAGAAGATGCTTTATGATAACGCTCTCTTGACGTCAACCTATCTCGAAGCCTTTCAGCTTACCGGCGACCCTCAATACGCCGAGACCGCGCGAGAGACGATGGATTACGTCCTCGGCCGGATGACCGATCCCGAAGGGGGAATTTATTCGACCGAGGACGCCGACAGTGAGGGCGTCGAGGGGAAATATTACGTCTGGTCACTCGCCGAGCTGGAATCGATCCTCGGCGCCGATCGCGCCCGGACCTTCGCCCGGGTTTACGACGTCACCCCTTCGGGCAACTGGGAAGGGCACAATATCCTGAACCTCCCCCGGCCGATCGACCAGGCCGCCGGACAACTCGGTCGTTCCGAAACCGAGCTTCGCGCGGACCTCGCCGAGGATCGATCGAAGCTTCTCGCCGCCCGCGCTCTCCGGGTTCCCCCTGGCAAGGACACGAAGGTCCTGACCTCCTGGAATGGCCTGATGCTCGCCGCGCTTGCCGAAGGGTCGCGCATCTTGAAGGACGCGCGTTACCTCATCGCGGCCGAAAAAGCCGCCGGATTTCTCCTCGATCGGATGCGCACCGACGACGGCCGACTCTTGCATACGTACAAGGATGGCCAGGCCCGGCTTAACGGCTATCTCGACGACTATGCGAACCTGATTGACGGTCTGACCCGGCTTTTCGAGGTCTCGGGCACGGCGCGCTGGCTCGACGCGGCGGTTGAACTGGCCGGTGTCATGATCGCCGAGTTTGCCGACGCCCGCGACGGCGGCTTCTTTTACACGGGCACGAGTCACGAAGCGTTGATCGCCCGCCAGAAGGACGCCTACGACAACGCCACGCCCTCGGGCAACGCGATGGCCGCGACGTCCTTGCTCCGCCTCGGCGCCCTGACCGGACGGGCCGACCTGACCGAAGCCGGGCGCTCCACCTTGCGATCGGTTCAGGCTGTCATGGACCGAGCGCCGATGGCCGCGGGCCAGAGCCTTCTGGCTCTCTCCTTTGACCTCGCCCCTCCCCGCGAGTTCGCCGTGATCGCCGGTACCGACCTTTCGGAGTTCCGATCCGCACTCGAAGCAATTTATGCTCGGTTTCTGCCCTACAAGGTGGTTGCCCCGAGCGTCTCCTCGGTTTCGACCCCGGTCGTTATCCCCCTCCTGGCCGATCGCCCTTCTCGCGACGGGAAGACAACGACCTACATTTGCGAGCGGTTCGCGTGCCAGGCGCCTGTTGTGGGTCTGGAGGCGCTGGAATTGGCGTTGGCTGAGGGCGAGAACCAGCGGAAGATTTAGGATCGATAACGAGAAGTTAGGAGGGAATTGGTGTCAAGAGGTTCTGAGATTGGTAAGATCAACGCAGCGAAGAATGAACTGACACCAATTTTCTCCACCTGTTTACCTATTAAATTCGCTTTTGCGAGCAATCGGTGATTTACATGCTATCAACGTAACTCTCGCGACCTTTATGGTAGTTGTCGGTCCAATAATCCTGTCTCGCGTCTTTCATGCTTTAGATTACTCGCCGAGACGCGCCACTGAGGAGCGTTAACAAATGGATGACTATCACGATAATCCCTATCAAATGCCGTCAGTCAAGTGATTTAAACTCAAATGCGCGAGTTGTGTTTAGAAGTTGTATTTTCTCAATTTTGTCAGTTGGTGCTAGTGCTTACATTATAGCATTTGGTGATTCTGATCCGTTCGTTGGCATTTTAAGCTTTATTTTAGGTGGGTCTTCATTTTTCCTGGGAATTCTGTTTGCTAAACCTAAAAATAATTCGGTCTATCCATAGGAGAAGAAATTGGTGCCAATTCATTTTTCAAGTCCGAAGCTTCGAAATAGGTGATGTTAACTCTCGGAAAAATATTGATTTGACACCAATTTGTGTTTGACACTAATTCATGTTTGTCTCTTTATGCTAGCGGACGATTGACGCCGGCCGCGACGGCTCCCCTCATTTCCTACTGTCTTCCAACTGCTTTCTCCTCGGCAATCATACCGGATACATGACCTGAATCATCGCCTCCAGTGCCAGCGTTTCCGCGCCGATCAAGCCGATCGTCGCCGCGAGTGATTTCGGCCCCGCACCCATCCTGCTCATCGTGAAACCGGCCGAGACAATCAGCGCGGGCATGAACGGGAGCCAGAGCCGGCCGACCTCGCTGAGGTTCCGACCGCCGAGCGTCAAGAACGCCAAAACGGCCGCCGTCGCAAGACTCACTCTCGGCAGGTCGCGCGGCCAGAAAAGAGCAAAACTGCCCCAAACTGTCACAGGCAAGCCCAGCGCCACGGCCAGCTCGATCGGGTTGACGACGACCCAGGCGCGATAATTCCTCGAAAACTCGGCATAAAATCGCGCATGGTTTATCTGGTTCCACCACCAGATGACAAACGGATTCGCCCGGCTCAGGCCCCAGACCAGAACCGTCACGATCAGAAATCCAAGACCCGTGGCAAGCGTCGCGCTCAGGCGATCCCGAAGGGTTATCGACGCTCGATCACCGCTCAGCAGGAGCAGAGCCACGATCAATCCAACCGGCAAGAAGACAAGGCTGAACTGCATTCCCAGCCCCAGCACCAACCCCGCTCCAAGGGCCAACGCACTCCGTCGTCGACTCGATCCAGCCCCCCCGGCCTTTGCCGCGAGGGCCAGGGCCAGGGTTGCGAAGAAGGGAAAGGCGGCGTCGGCCGCGGGCTGAAAGAGGATCGCCGAGGGGACGAGCGGCCAGAGCGCCGCGGTCGACCAGGCCGCCGACGCGGAAAGGTTCACGCGAGCCAGTCCGTAAAGCGGAACGACCGTCGCCCCGCAAATCAGCAAGGTGAAGAACCCGATCGTCGCCAGCGAGGCGCGATCGGCGGGCGACATGGGATTGTCGATCCCATAGGTCCGAAACATCAGCACGATTGATTCAGGGAGGTTTGCCAGAACGAACCGAACCAGCCTCGGCGACCCCTCCATCGTTCTTAAAAGATAGGCGTCGACGATGATCAGGCCCGGCGGGTGCGTGCCGAGGTGCAGCGAATCCTGGCGGCGAACCCATTCGGGGTATCTGGCCAGAAATTTCGGGGGGTCGTGAGCCACCTGCCTGGCGACTGTGAAATAGCCGCTCGCCCCCGGATCAAAAAGCGCGGGAGCCCATTTCGCCAAGCCGTAACCCGCCGGCGCCCCGGCGTGCGCGACCCCTTGCGCGACGATCGAGGCGACCATCAAGAGGCCAACCAGCAGTGTTTCCCGCCCTCGCCCCGGGTCCTTGCCCAGCGCGACCATTCCCAGCGCGGCGAAGAGCGCGTAACCGGCGACGCCGACCCCCGCGACGACCACATCCACGGCCAGGGGCGCATTGGGCAGGCGGCTCCATTCCCACTCGCCGCGAACGCCCAGCGGCATCGCCCCTGAGCGGACCGCCAGGGCCAGGCCGACGACCAGCACCGCCGAGACGACCAGTGTCAACACGCGGGCCCTTTTCATCGCCCACGATCTTAGCCGCGCGCTCACTGAAAAACGAGCGAACGCCATAAATTCCAGAGAGAAGGACCGAGGACCGAAAAATTGTGCCCTTTTGGTCCTTGGTCCTCGGTCCTCGGTCATCTTCCCAGAAGCGAAACAGCCCCGAATTCGAAGCCCGGCGGTTGCCTCGGGCCTACCGTCGTGGTCTGATCCAGCGACCAGGAACCACCCGCCGTCCCGAACCGGCCCGCGAGCGTTCGCCCGGAGCTAGCTACCGATGCATTTTGATTCGACCCCGACGGCCTCGACCGACCAGGACAGGCGTCCCTGGTACATGCTTCTGACGCGTTATCACTGGTTCGTCTTCGTCGTCGCCTCGCTCGGCTGGCTCTTTGACACGATGGATCAGCAACTCTTTAACCTCGCCCGCAAGCCGGCGGTGATGTACCTGATTACCCAGTCCGAACCTGGTAAAACGCCGGTCAGCCCGAGCGATCCGCGCGTGCAGCGCTATTCGGGCTACTCGACGACCGTTTTCATGGTCGGCTGGGCGCTCGGCGGGTTCGCCTTCGGCATCCTGGGAGACCGGATCGGCCGCGCGAAGACGATGCTCTTGACGATCCTGCTCTATTCCGCCTTCACCGGCCTGAGTGCGCTGTCTGGAAGCCTGTATGACTTCGCCTTCTACCGATTCTTGACCGGCCTTGGTGTCGGTGGCGAGTTCGCCGTCGGTGTCTCGCTCGTCGCCGAGGTCATGCCCGAGCGAGCCCGAGCCAATGCGCTTGGAGCGCTTCAGGCCCTCTCCGCCGTCGGCAACATGATGGCGGCGATTCTCAGCATGGGCCTCGGCCGCCTTGAAGAATCGGGCGCGATCGGCAGCGCCTGGCGCGCGATGTTCGTCATCGGCGTCCTTCCCGCCCTGCTCTCACTCTTCATCTTCAAGAAGCTCAAGGAACCCGAGAAATGGCAGGCGGCCGACGCCCGCCGCCGGGCCGATCGCGCCTCGGGCATCGGCGGCAACGACCACGCCCTCGGCTCGCTGACGGAGTTGTTCACCGATCCTCGCTGGCGGAGGAATACCCTGGTCGGCATGGCCCTGGCGTTCTCGGGCGTGGTGGGTCTTTGGGGCATCGGCGTCTTCTCGCCCGACCTCTCGCGAACGGTCTTCAACGCCCATTTCACCCAGGTTGGCCACGACTTGGGCCTGACCGGCGAGGCGCTCAAGACCTTTGTCGCGGGCAAGTTGACCTTCTGGTCGGCGATGACCTTGCTTCTCTTCAACGTTGGCGCCTTCTTCGGGATCAATGCGTATACGTGGATCACCAGTTACACGGGGCGTCGGCCCGCCTTCGCGATCGCCTTCGTGCTGGCGATGGCCGCGACCTCGTTCACGTTCTTGAACCTGCGGACGTTCAACCAGATCTTCTGGATGGTGCCGATGATGGGGTTCTGCCAGCTCGCCCTTTTCGGCGGCTACGCGATCTACTTTCCCGAACTCTTCCCGACCCGCTTGCGCAGTACGGGAACGTCCTTCTGTTACAACGTCGGCCGCCTCGTCGCCGCCGCGGGACCGTCGATGCTCGGCCTGCTCGCGAGCGACGTCTTTGGCTCTTACGAGAAGATTGAACCGTCACTCCCTATCCGATATGCGGGAGTGACGATGTGCTCCGTCTTCCTGATCGGCCTTCTCGCCCTTCCCTTCGCCCCCGAGACGAAGGGAAAGCCCTTGCCTGAGTGAAGCCTTCAGAACCGGTCGAGATCACTTTTTCTCGGCGGCCTTTTCCGGTTGCGGGACCGTCTTGAGCATGCGGAGCATCAGCTCGCGGAAGGTCGATTCCTCGGGGGGCGGTCCGCCCGGCGGGTTGGATGCCTTCCAGAGGACGTCAAACCAGTCCTTAACCAATGCCTCGCGCTGCGCGGGGGTCAGGTCGGGGGTCGCCAGCGCAAGGTTTCGAGTCATCGTCGACGCCTGGTTCAGGCTGACGATCAAACGGGTGTAACCCGCCGCCCGCTATGCCGCAACCGGTCGGTATAGCCGGGTTTGCTCACATTCGGCCCGGAACTCGATGAAGTCCTCCCACTGGTCGTTGAGGTACAACGCCCGGACGTGCAGCATCGCCTGGGCACCCTCCACCGTCCACCGCATCCCCGTCTGCTCCAACCGATCCTTCACCAGATGGCGGCACGCCCCCTCGGCCACCCCGCTGCCGATCGGGTAGCCCGCCGCCAGGTACTCGTCGTATCGCATGTGCTCCCGGTTGTTCGCCAGGTACTCCACCGCCGACTTGATCACCTTCCGCTTCGGGCCGCTGAGCTTCCCACCGTTCAACCGCCTCCGCAGCCCGGCGATGACATAGCCGACCCGACCCTGGAGCAAGTCCCGCAACCGCTCCTCCACGTGCTGCTTGGCCCCGTCGCTCCCCTCGGCGTGGAAGCAGTGGGCCACCGCCCAGAGCCGCTCCAGCACGTGGAACAGGTCGAGGATGCCCACCGCACCGGAGAAGTGCTCCCGCTGCATGTCCCACAACGCCCGCTCGCCGTCCATAAGGCAGATCACCGGGCGGTCGTGGCCCTTGTTGCGGGCCGCCGATTCGGCCTTCAGCCGAGAGAACAGGCCCTCCTTGGCGTTGACCGGCACGGCACCGACCTGGCGGGTCATCTCGGCCCAGACGTGCTTGTGCTGCGGCTCGGGTCGTTTCCCAGCCTTCTCGTCACGGAGCACCTCATCGAGGATGTCGTCGGCCTTCCTCACGAACGGCTCGATGGTGTAGACCGCCCCGACGCAGGCCATCTGCTTCTTGTTGGCCTTCTCCCCCCTGGTGCGGCGGTGATGGGGCTTCGGACCTTCCTGCGGCGGTCTCCTCATCGGTACGCCCTTGCCGTCGGCGGTGACGACCAAGAGCGGCCCTTCCTCGCCGGGCGGGGGGACCGGCAGGGCGTCCTGGAATGCCGGGGCTTGGGCCGCCACCTCCCGACTCATGTGCTCCAACGCCCGGGACCTCAGCTTCAGGCCCAAGAGCATCTCCAGCGAGTGGCCCGACTCGGCGAATGACTCCTTCAGGCAGAGTCGCTGCCCCCAATCCTCCAGGACGTAGGAGAAGTCCCCCTCGGGCAGCCCGAGCCGCTCGTCCAGCGGCACCCGCTCGATCCTCTGGCCTTCCCGGCTCCCGTAGGCCACCCGTGCGATGGTCAACTCGCCGAAGATCGAGACGTAGCGGCGGTCATGAGGCTCGGGGAGTCGGCGGGCTGTCCGCCCCTCGGCCGTCCTGGCCTCCGGCCCGAGGTCTCCGTCGCCCTGTTGGGCGACGAAAGCGGACAGCAGGGTATGCCCCAGGCAGAGGAGTTGCCGCATCAGGTCCCGTTCCACGGTGTCGATCCGATCGCCGTCCCGGACCGCCCTCTGAACGAGGCCCAGCAGGGAATCGAATTGCTCTTTGGCCTTGAGTGCCGCCTGTTCCGGGGCCATGATCATCGGGGAGCCTCCTTGGTGCGGGCCACATCGGTCAGTGTGCTACCCGATGTTCTGCACCAAGGGGGTCTCTTTCGCCACGGTCGGGTGGGCGACCCCGCAAGCAGGACGGTCCGGAGCCGACACGATGGCGAACCTCGACTTCTTCGCCACCAGGGCCGATCATGAGGCCCTGGTCCGGTTCCTGTTCGGCTCCACGGACGTCAGGGTATTCGAGTCCTACTCGGAATTCGGGCGTGAGTTGAGGGAGTTCCGCTCCTTCGAGGAACTGGCGGCTGCCTTCGAGGTCGGGGCGGACCCAGTCGGCAGCGGCTTCGCCGTCCTGCTGCAACTATGGTCGCCATCCGTCGAACCGGACCCTCGAATCGAGCGGGTTACTCTCGACCCCAGCCGGTGTGGGGGCCACACCTTCCGCTACAGGATCGACGGCGGGGGCCTGATTCAGCTCTACTTCGGCGGGATCTGCGGCCAAACCGTCACGAAGTCGCATTACGGCCATTTCAGCGAGGCGGGGGCACGGAAGTGGGGACGCTCAGCGGGGGTGGACTGGGCGGCCCTCAAGAACCTGTCGAACAAGATCCAGCACCACATTCGGAATCGCTTGTCAGTCGCCCGTGTCCCCGGTCGGCCTGTCCTTGCCGAGGCGTATGGCTATGCCCGGTCCGGTTACACTCTCAAAGAAGCGGCATCGTCGCCAATCGCTTACCAATTGCCGGATGTGGGGTAAATTCGACAGCAAGATTTGCCATAACGCCCGTCATCACAGAGAGGTACGGAGAGCGGGCGGCGGGTTACACCCCGATCAAACTCTGAAGCACGTTCCCCGCGCGGTCCAGATCGATCGTCGCCTGGATGGCCGAACGTCTGCCGACGACGAGTCGGTCGCCCGGGAAAAGCTGGTAATTTTGGCGCGTCTCTCCCTTTTCGACAATCGCCGCGTAATCGACCCGATAATCCTTGGCGGGCTTACCGCCGCGCGCCGGTCGGATCAGGTGGATGTTTTTTGAGTCCGCGGTGGCGATGAGGCCGCCCGCGAAGTTCAAGGCATCAAAAACCGTTTCCGTGCCGGTGAAGGGCAATTTCCCCGGCGCCGCGACATCGCCTGTTACATAATAAAATTGACTGTTGTAAGCGCTGGCATCCACGAAGACACGATTCGAGTCGGCCGGTGCGACCAGAACCGTCTTGAAACCGGTCGAGTCATCATCCATGGGCGGCGCAGGAATGACGGCCCCGCCAGCCTTCGGTTGGGGTCCGATATAGGGGAGGATCTTGCGTAGCGATTCAGGCATCGTTGGGGTCTGGGCGTGATCGGGAGTGATCTGAATCGTGATGGTGAGTCCGTCGCCGACGGGCAGACTCACCAGAGGCGTCGGTTTCGGGGGCTCGGGATCAGCGGGTTGGTCGCTGGCCTGGCGGACCCGTCGCGCGGCGGCGGAGATGGCCCGTTGACCTTCCGCCGATGGTTTTCCCGATTCCCGACGATGGGGCCGAAACGCCGCGGGCCGCCTGGAAACGCCCTCGATCGAAGGTTTTCCCTCCTCGGGCTTCTGATCCTTGACACCTTTTCCCGCCGGAGCGTCTTTCAAGTCGTCTTCTTCAGGCTTGGGAGGCTGTGGCGGCAACACACCGGGATCGAATTGCGGAGCCTCTTCCTCCAACCCGAGAACGACGTCGGGCAAGAAAACTCTCAGGTGTTCGATAATTTTGACCTTGGCCTGTTCGCGCGTCAGTCCTCGAACATGGACGTCGCCGTAAAAGCCCAGGGAAATCGTCCCGTCGGGTCGCACGAGCCGTTGGCCCGTGATTGGTCGACCGGGTAACGCCTCAAGAACTTCGACGATCAAAATGTCGGGAGGTTCGATCACATAAGGGAGGTCGAAGAAGGCTCTCTCATGGGGCGGCGGATCGTCCGGGATCGGCGTCAAGGGAAGAGGCTTAATCGTCGCGAGGGCGGCTTTGAGCTTTTCCTTGAAGTTCGGCTCCGTTTCCTTGGGAAACTGGGCTCGGGCCTGTTCCGAAAAGGCGATGAGGCCAAGGGTGAACACCAACGAGACTCGCGTCCAACGGTTTCGGCTCATGAGTGCGGCTCCAGGCAAGACGAGGGGGGGAAGTCTGTACAAGATCCAGAGAGGCACCGATTCAATCCGATCCGATCAGATCACCAGCCTTGCGGAATCGCGGTCGAGATAGAGTCGGGCGCCGACGTGACGACGGAGCGCCGAGGCCGGGCAAGATTCGCTGATCGGCCCCTTGAGCGTCGCGAAGACGGCCTCGGCCTTGCGAGCGCCGGGGACAACCACCGAGACAACAGGAGCGCTCAGGAGCGCGGGAATCGTCAGTGTGTAGGCATGCGTCGGCACCTCGTCGAGCGAGGCGAAGGCGCCGTCGTGAACCTGTTGCTCGCGGCATTGCGGGTCGAGGCGGGCTACCTTGACGAGAACCGGGTCAAGAAAGTCGGCGATCGGCGGGTCATTGAACGCCAGATGGCCGTTCTCGCCGATCCCCGCGCAGACGATGTCGGTCGCCCGATCGCGAAGAATATCTTCATACTCCAGGCAGGTCCGCAAGGGGCGCGAGACCCGCTCGCCGGGGATCAGGTGAAGCGCCTCGGGCTGAAGGCCGACAAGGCCGAAGAGGTGTTCGCCAAGGTAGCGGCGAAACGAGGCGGGATGGTCCGCGTCGAGACCCAGGTATTCGTCCATGTGAAAGGCATTGAGCCGCGACCAGTCAATCTCGCGGTTGGCGACGAGTCCGGCGAGGAACTCGTTCTGGCTCGGCGCCGCGGCGAAGACGACGTTCACCCCCCCGGCCGCCTGCTGTCGGGCCGCGATCGTCCGGCCGACGTCACGCGAGGCCCCGCGACCGAGCGCGGGGCGATCGTGGTAGACAATCACCTGAAGTTTGTCGACGGTGAACTCGGTAATCGGCTCGGGCGGGGTTCCAGCGGCGCTCATGAGCGGGGGTCCCGAAGGGAAAACTTGACGCGACGGTCAAGCTTAACGGGTCCCCCGCCGACCGGCCAGAGACGGCTAGCGGGAGCATTGCAGAGGCGGTTTCTTCGATGACCAATGTCCAGTGACCGATGACCAAAAGGCGGAATTTTTCGGTCATTGGTCCTCGGTCATCGGGACTTTGCATTTCTCCAGAGACGGCTAGACCGCGTTCAAAACCCGGGCTTTCGGCTGACCGGCGCGGAGTTCCTCGCAAAGTTGCCGGCATTCCTTCAGGTCGCCGATCAGCGTATCGGCCAGAAACGACTCGGTCCGGCCGTCCGACGCCCATTGAAGCTGCTCGTGGCACTGAGACATGTGGTCGATGAGGTCCTTCATCCAGAGCAGGGTGTTTTGCCGATCTCTCATTTGAGTCCGTCTCCCTCAATCGTTCGATGAATCTGGGCGATGATGATGGATCTCCGCCGTTTCGATTTTCGCGTCGCGTCGCCTTGCTCGATCGTTCCCGGGCGGAGCAATCGTCGACTAAAGCAACGACCGTGCCGGACCCATCGCGAACATTTCTGATCCAGACCCAAAGTCCCAGCGCCGGGAAACTTGAGGAAATCTCCACGATTTTTCCCGCGATGGGATGGCCCGGTTCGTTTGTAAGCCTTACAAGGGAGAGCCCGGTAAGAAGGGCCGTCTTTCATTCCTTGACGGCGCTCTCTAAACTGGATTGATCCAGGTCGCGCGGAGGAACTTTCGGATGGCCTCGTCCGGGTCGACATCGGCCGCCGGATCGTCGGAAGATTCAGAAAGAGGGCTCCGCGCCTGGCCGGGAGCCTTCGCGCGCTGGCTCTTTGGACGCGCCTCGGGCCGTGAAAAGTCGCGCGGGAACCTCGCTCCGGTCGCTCGCTTCCGCAACGTCTGCATCAGCCGAGAGGCCGGCGCGGGCGCGGGGACGATCGCCCGGCTTGTCGGAACCCGGCTCGATTGGAAGGTTTACGACCACGAAGTTCTCGAAGCCATTGCCCAGCGCATGGAGATGCCGACCGACGAGGTCCGCGCCTTTGACGAACTCGCCCCGAGCGTCGTCCAGGACTGGATCTTGCCCCTTCGCGAGGAACATTACGCCCCCCAGGAAGCCTATCTCGATCACCTCGCCAAGCTTGTCGAGGCCATTGGCCGGGCCGGCGACTCGCTGATCGTCGGCCGGGGCGCGGGGTTTCTCTTGCCGAGAGACGCGACGCTTTTGGTCCGGGTCATTGCCCCGCTTCCTGTCCGGGCCGATCGCCTGGCCGAGCGAATGGGCGTTTCCTTTCGAACCGCCCGCCGCGCCGCGCGCGATCTCGACCGCCGCCGCAACCAGTTTGAGCGGACGATGTACCGCGTTGACCCCAACGACCCGCACAACTACGACCTTGTCCTCGACTCGAACAGCCTCGGCCTCTCCATCGCCGCCGAGGTTCTCGTCCGCGCCGTGGAATCGGGGCGTCCGCCCGTCAAGGCCGAGGTCAAGGAGCTTGCCGAGTTGCCCCCCGACCTCTCCCGTCGGCCTCCTTCAGGATCGATCGGCGAGCGCGACGATTGAGAGTCCATAGCGATCGGCGAGGGCGATGACCTCGGCCTGATCGATCATGATCGTCCGGTGCGCCTCGATCGCGAGAACCCGGGCGCGGGCCTTGTGCAGGGTCTCGATCGTCGAGAGACCGACGGTCGGCACGTCGAACCGAACATCTTGCTCGGGCTTGGCGACCTTGACGAGCGTCCAGCCGCCACTCCGGCAGAGGAACCCCGCGCGTTCGATACAGCGGTCGGTCCCCTCGATCGCCTCGACCGCCAGCGCGGCCTGTTCCTTGATCGCCACCGACTGGCCGACGTCGAGCCTGCCCATTTCCTTGGCCAGGGCCCAGCCGAATTCAATGTCCTTTTGCTCCCCGGAGGTCGGGGCGCGTCGGGTCAGAACGCCTTCCTTCACGAGTAGCTCCGGGCAATAGTCAAGGGCCGAGTCGAAGGTCAAGCCGTCACGCTCAAACTCGGAGATCACGCCGAGCAAGATCGAATCGTCGCGTCGGTCTCCGCGGAGCGTTCGGAACCAGAACTGAGCCATGCGCAGGTCGGGCGTGAGCCGGAGCCACCGAAAGGGCGTGTACATCACGCTTTTGGTCACCTTGCCCGCCATCACGATCCGCTGGACGTCGCGTTTCTTGAAGGCGCGGATCATCCCGCCGAGTCGCGAGACGCTCACCATGTCGAACGAGTCGCAAAGCGCCCTGAGTTCTTCGGGAGCCTCGTAATGGATTCCGACGCAGGCGATCTTGTACCCCTGGCGCCTCGCCGCCTCGGCGAAGAGGATCGGGAACCGCCCGCTTCCCGCGAGCAGGCCGAGCGTCAGATTCGACGGCGGCGGGGGCGGATTCAGGGTCAACCTGCGCGCCACCCTCGGCGGACTGTTCGTGATCGCTGACACCGCGGGCGAGCCTCCATGCTTGCGGGCGGGCGTGGGACTTGAAGACGATACCATCAGGGAAGAGATTGGAGCGAGGTCGGTTTTGTCTTGATCCGAATGACCAATGGCCCATTCATTCAGGAGATTGATCCGAATTCCTTGGTCATCACGGACGTTGCGCATTTTGAAATCTCTTTGGCTAAAGGTCAAAGGTCACAAGGACAAAGAGCAGATTTTGCCCTTTGCCCTTCTGTCCTTTGCCCTTCTGTCCTTACGTCGATTGCTCAACAACTCCAATGACCGAGTCATCCAGGAGATTGATCCGAATGCCTTGGTCATCGGTCATTGGTACTCAGTCCCCAACCAATCACCAGAGCTCCCGTCACCCTTCCAACCCATCATCAACCCATTCCTCGGTGATGGGCTCGCGCGGGGCGGCCGACAGTCGGGCGACAAGTTCGGCAAGCTCGGTAAGCTGGCGCTGCATCTCGGGAAGGCGGGCGGTCATCCGATAAAGCTGACGCTGTTCGCGGATCGGAATCGCCGGGGTGCCGAAGACCTGCTGATCGGCGGCGACGTTGCGATGCACGCCCGCCTGGGCATTGACGATCGCCCGGTCGCCGATCACGGTTCCGTCCTTGATCCCCGCCTGTCCGGCCATGATCACATGGTCGCCGGTCTTGCAACTCCCCGCGACGCCCACCTGCGCACAGAGCAGGTTATGACGTCCGATCTGGTTATTGTGACCGATCATGACGAGGTTATCGATCTTGGTCCCCTCGCCGATCCGGGTCGCCTCGAACGTCGCGCGGTCGACCGTGCAATTGGCGCCAATTTCAACGTCATCGCCGATCTCGACCCGTCCAGTCTGGGGAATCTTGACGTTCCGCCCCTCGACCCGACGATAGCCAAAGCCATCGCCGCCGATCACCGTGCCGGCGTGGATCTCAACACGATCGCCGAGGGTGACCTGATCGTAAAGCACGACATGAGCGTGCAAGACGACCTCGCGGCCGAGCTTGCAATTCTCGCCAACGATCGCGCCGGGGTAAAGCGTGCTGCCGTCGCCGATTTCCGCCCCGTCGCCGACGTACGCGAACGGATAAATGGCGACATCCGCGCCAATCTTCGCGGTCGGGGCGACAAAGGCTTGCGGGTGGATGCCCGCCCAGCGCGGTTTCACCGCGCCTCGAAGATGGCTCCGCACGGCCAGAAAAGCGACGATCGGGTCATCGACCTCGATCACGGCCAGTTCCGGAGGCGACGTGGCCCGTTGAAAATGCGGCCCGACGATCGCCGCCGAAGCGGGCGAGGTGCGGAGCATCCGCGCGTATCGAGCGTTCTCGATAAACGTGATATCCCCCGGACCGGCCTCGCCGACCGGGCGCGCCGCGTGAATCGAGACGCTGCCATCTCCGGTCAATCGGCCGCGCACCAGGGCCGCGAGTTCTTCCACCGTTGCGACCACGTTCGACTTCCTTTCTTCCCTGAAAGGAACGGACGGGAACCGGCACGGCCGGGCACAGGTCAAGCAAGGGACGTCTGTCTCGGCGCTTCGGATGTCCTGGACGATCGGCCCCCTTTTGACGCGCGGCCGAATCTAATCCAAGTCGCCCAACCCGACAAGCCGAGTCGCTCAACCTCGACTCCTTATCGGCCCGCGACCCCGGCTTTCACCAGCCTTAGAAAAGTTCCACGAGCGAGGAAATCCGGCTCTCATCCCCCGTCCCGGCCGACCCCGTCCGATCCAGCCGGATCGCTCGGAGACCCGCGCGGATTGGCCCCCGCACGTCATTTTCCAGGTCGTCACCCACAAAAAGAACCTTGGCCGGCTCAAGCCCAAGGCTGGCGCAAACGGACCCGTAAAACGCGGGATGTGGTTTACGGTAACCCACTTCCGACGAGATCACCAGCGCATCAGTCAGCCCTGCAAGTTCCGGCAGACCCGCCACGACCCCCCGCAATCTCCTGTCAAAATTCGAGGCGATCCGCACCGGCATTCCCTGGCCGAGCAACGCCTTCACCGCCGGGCCGACATCGGCAAAGCAACGCCACGCCCTCGGCTGGGCAAAATGGTTCCAGAGTTCCTCAAAGGCCCGACCCGGGTCGGGAACCTCGGGCAGAACCGCCGCCACGATCCGCCGCCAGCGCCTGCCTTCCAGGTCTTCACTGGTGAGCATCGGCCCGAGCGTCTCGTCGGCCTCATCGTTCCGAAAATGCGTCCGAAATCGTTCACGGACGTCGGCCCGATCGAGCGTCAACCCCTGCCCGGCCGCCGCGGCGAGATAAACGTCGGCCACGGATGGCGAGGGTTCCATCAAGGTCCCGACGGCGTCCAGGGCGACCCCCTCGACACCTTCCAGGAGCGAATTTCTCATCAATCGAGTCCGAAAGGTCCGATGATTCATGACAGAGGGTTAACCGTCAGGCCGCTCCCTGGTTTAACGCGACCGGTTTTTCCTCCCGATTTTTCTTTCAGTCCGGGTTTCGACCCGAGGTCACCCACGATGCACGATCACGAACCGCAATCCGAAAACCCCCTCCGCCCCGAACCCGGCTCCCCGGCGCTTCCCCACCCGATTTCCATGGCCCAACCCCGGCGCCTATCTCCCGACGAACAACCCGAAACGTTTGAGCCGTACTATCCCCGGCCCTATCTCTTTCGGCGTCGGCCCACGGCCTGAATCATTCAACGCCCCGGCCGCACCAGGCCCGGCGTGACGTCGATATCGAGTTCAGCCACCAGCCCCGCCGCGAGTTTCGGCAGGGCGATCCCGGCCATCGCCGCGTTGTCGGTGCAGAGCGCCATCGGCGGAATCAGGAGTTCCACGCCCAGGGCTTCGGCCAACGCCTGAAATTTCTCGCGAAGGTGGGCGTTCGCCGCGACGCCTCCACCGATTCCGACCCGCGTCAAGCCCGTCCGGGCGAGTGCCTGTCGCGTCTTGGCGACGAGAGCATCAACCACCGCCGCCTGAAAGCTCGCGGCGACGTCCGCGACCAGGGCCGGGTCGAGCGGCCCGATCGGGGTTCGAGCGTCCTGCCCTTGAACGGCGTAAAGCACCGCGGTTTTCAGCCCAGAGAAGCTGAAAATCAGGCGGTCGTCGTGAAGGTACGCCCGAGGAAAGGCAAAGGCGTTCGCCCTACCCGAACGCGCCACGCGTTCAATTTCTGGACCCCCCGGATAACCAAGGCCGAGCAGGTTCGCCACCTTGTCAAAGGCTTCTCCGGCCGCATCATCCGTCGTTCCGCCCAGCGCCTCGTTTTCGAGAGGCCCCCGACAGTGATACAAACTTGTATGTCCACCCGAGACCACCAGACCCAGGAACGGATAGACGTTCCGATCCGGGTTCGCAAGCTGGCAGGCATACAGATGCCCTTCCAGATGGTCGACCGCGACTAAAGGCACGTCGAGCGCCAGTGCGAACGCCTTCGCCGCGGTCAGGCCGACGACGAGCGCGCCAACCAGCCCCGGCCTCGTCGCCACGGCGATGGCGTTTATCTCGTTCAACCCAACCCCGGCCCGCTTCAACGCCTCGTCGACGACCGGCAGGATCTGTCTCACGTGAGCGCGCGAGGCGATCTCGGGCACGACGCCGCCGAAGCGCTCATGCAGGTTGATCTGCGAGGCAACAACGCTGGAACGAACGACCGGCACGCCCGAGTCGGGGCCTTCTGACGCCTCAAGCACCGCCGCGCCGGTCTCGTCGCAGGTCGTCTCGATCGCGAGAAGGAGGCTTCGCCGTGGGTCGTCTCCTTCTCGCGTCTCGTTCACTTCGCGTCCGGCTTCGCGGTCAGATCCTCCTTGATCACCGCAAGCGCCTTGTCCAGTTGCTTGTCAACGACCGCCTTCTTGACGTTCTTCTCGCTCTCTTTTTCCTTGTCCTTCTCGTCTCCCTTCGGCTTCTCGCCTTCCGGCTTCTGCCCTCGGCGGTTCGAGACGAGGTCGCGGAGACGTCGGGCTCGGGCGTACGAGACGTATTGCTCGGGCGTGATCTTCACCTCAAGGCCCGGGTCGGGCGAGACGCCCCACTCGTCGCTGTCCTTGGCGTTCTTGAACCGGTGAATGTTCTTGCCCGAGGGGCGATGATACGAGGCCACGGTCAGTTTCAGGACGCTGTTGCCCCCTTCGAGCTCCAGGATATTCTGGACCGACCCCTTGCCGTAGCTCCGCTGGCCAACGATCTGCGCCCGTTTGTGATCCTGAAGACAGGCCGAGACGATCTCCGCCGCCGAGGCGGACGAGTGGTTCACCAGCACGACCATCGGAAAATCGGTGAACTGGCCATCTTTCTGGGCTTCATACACCTTGTTCGGCGTGTTGCGTCCCTTCGTGCTGACGATCACGCCGCCATCAAGAAAGAGGTCGGAGACTTCGACCGCGGCGCTCAGCAAGCCGCCGGGGTTATCGCGGAGGTCGAGAATCAGGCCCGTCATCCCCTCGCCCTTGAGGTCGTTGAGCGCGGCCTTGAGTTCCTCGGTGGTGTTCTGGATGAAGCTGGTGATCCGGATGTAACCGATCTTCTTGTCGTGATCGATCATGAAATCCCACGAATCATCGGCCTTGCGCACGTCGCCCAGGACGCTCGGCATGTCGATGACCGCGCGGGTCATGGTCAGGGTCTCGACCTTGTCGTCGGCCTCGTGCTTGACCTGAATCTTCACCGGGGTTCCGACCCGCCCCGTGAGCACCTCGACGGCCCGGTCGGGGCTCATCCCGTCGGTCGACGTCCCGTCGATCTCAAGAATCAGGTCGCCCGGCAAGACTCCGGCGGTGTACGCGGGGGTTCCGACCATCGGCGCGATCACCTTGAGCCGTTCGGCCTCGGGATCAACCTCAACCTGAATGCCGATCCCGCCGTACTTCCCCTCGATCTGCTTCTTGAAGAACCGCCATTCCGACTCGTTGATAAATTGCGAGTGCTGGTCGAGGTTCTGAAGCATGCCGCGCAGGGCGCTTTCGAGCAGTTCCTTGCGATCGACGGGCCGGACGTAGTTGGCTTCGACCTGTTCGACGGCATCGACGAAGAGGCCGTAAAGCTCCATCATCTCGTCTTTTGGCTTGGCCCCTTGCGACTTGTTCGCCTGCCAGCAAAAGATCGAGACGGCGGCGACCATGGCGATCGCGTAGAGATTCCGACGTGGCATTGTTGAGTGCTCTCCCGCGAACTCTTGGCTCACCGACCTCTCACGGGGCGCTCTTGTTCATTCCGCCCCGCGTCGACTTCCTTTCCCATACTCTAGTCGATCCGTCCATATTCTCGCAAGCGGTCCGAAAACGAGAGTTGGGGAGCGGACTCACCGCCTGTGAGCGACGCAGCCGATGAGAAGATCTGCGGGAGAACCGAACCGAAAAAATTCGAACCCGCACCCCTCGAAAATTATTTTCAAAATCCAGGAATTTTATCCTTGCATTCGAGGAATGGCTCATGTATTGAATACATCTCGCCCTCGATTCGAGGACAACCTTCCGATTCCTAACCCGTTGCGAAACAGCCCAGAGTCGAGCACCCGGATGTTCGGATGCGCGAACCGCTTTGTTTCCACCTCAAGAGGTCGTCACCTGGCCACCCCGGGCTGAGCTGTGCGCCCCGCCTGGATGTTCGAGTGGCCCCCCCACAAGGACGACACCATGAGCCCTCGCCACATGTTCTGGGGATGCCGCATCGAGATGGCCCGCCGTCAAAGGGCCGCGCTCAGGTTCATCCCCGCGATTCAAGGGCTGTGAAGACCGCAAGCTCCTCTCGGGAATGCCCCCGATGGTCGGCGGCGGCAGCATGAGCACGGTCCACGATCACCAGGCGTATGGGTATCTGTCCGCCTATGACATGAACGGCGAGACGCCGACGATCAGCGCGGTCAGCCAGCCCGCGCACGGGACCTTGACGCTCAACGGCAGTTCGTTCACCTACACGCCCGACACCCATTTCGTCGGCCAGGACAGCTTCACGTTCGATGCCAGTGACTCCAGCGGCACCAGCGATCCGGGCACCGAGACGATTGACGTCACGAACCAGGCGCCGATGGTCAGCGGCGGGAGCATCACCACGGTCCATGACCATTCGGAGTCCGGCTACCTCTACGCGTACGACGAGGACAGCGACCCAGGGCTTTGAAGGTGGAGTGATGGATCTGGTAAAGTGTCGCCACATCAGGAGATAGTGACATTCCAGGGTAAAGCTTTGCCCAACCCGTTTTTCTTCTCCTGATCGCGCGGTTGGCCCTTTTCTTCCTTCACCGGTTTTGCGTCAATCGTCGGGGTCATGGAAGACCTCCTGCTCCAACCCTTGAAGGAAGTTGACTGGTCGGCCTCGGAGCCGCCTTGGTTCGCGCAACTGCGCCAGGAAGTGGCGGAGTTGCGTACGGAAGTCGCGCAGCTGCGACGCGAGAACCTCGAACTGCGCCAGCAATCCGGCTATTGGCGCAGTCAGCACGCCGCGGCCAGGCTGCGGATCGCCGAGTTGGAACAAGAGGTCGCATCCCTCCGCGGCGAGAACCGCAAGCTCCAGGATCAACTCTTCGGCCGCAAGTCGGAGACGGCGGCGACCGATCGCTCCAATCACCTGGACGACCCCGACGACACTCCACAGTCGCGGCCGCGCGGCCAGCGGCGTGACCGGCCCGGGCCCAAACGCCGCGATTACCGCCATCTGCCGGCCCGCGAAGACCTCCGGGAACTGCCCGAACCGCAACGCATCTGCCCGACTTGCGGTCGGCCCTTGACTGCTTGTGGTGCCGAAGTGTCGGAACAACTGGAGATCGAGACCGAAGTCTATCGGCGGGTCATCCGTCGGCGGCGGTATCAACGGACCTGTCGCTGTCCCGGGCCGCGGACGGTCACCGCACCCGCGGTCCCCAAGCTGATCCCCAAGGGGCGATTGGGGGTGTCGATCTGGGTCGAGGTCGTGCTCGACAAGTTCGCCACTCAGCGGCCGACCGAGCGATTGCTCGGGTCCTGGGGATCGCTGGGGCTGGACCTCTCCGCCGGCACCGTGACCGACGGCCTGCGTCGGTTGGAGCCGCTGTTCCGTGGTCTCTACGAGGCCTTGATCGCGCGGAGCCGGCAGTCGGCCTTCCATCAAGGCGATGAGACCCGCTGGCTGGTCTTTGTCGACAAGGAAGGCAAGATCGGCCACGGCTGGTGGCTCTGGGTCTTCGGCAGTGCTGACGCGGTCGTGTACGTCCTCGACCCGTCGCGGAGCCATGAGGTCCCCGAGACCCACTTCCCGGCCGATGCCCGCGGCGTCCTCCTGGTGGACCGCTACGCGGCCTACAAGGCGATGGCTCAGGTGAAGGGCGGCCTCTTGGTGCTGGCCTTCTGCTGGGCCCACGTGCGCCGCGACTTTGTCCGGGTGGGCAAGGGCTGGCCCGAGTTGAAGCCCTGGGCACTGGCCTGGCTGCGGCGGGTCCGCGACCTGTATGCGGCGAACCGGCGCCGGCTCGATGGGCCAGACGAGGTCGTCGCGGACCGGGAGGTCCGGCGGGTCGTGGACGCGATGCAACAGCAGTGCCTGGCCGAACTGTCCGACCTCGCGCTTCAGACATCGTGCCGCAAGGCGTTGACCAGCCTGCAAGACCACTGGGATGGTCTGACGCGGTTCGTGGACGACCGGAGGATTCCCATGGACAACAACGCCATGGAGCGGCGGTTACGCAACCCCGCCCTGGGCCGGAAGAACTACTACGGTTCGGGAGCGGAGTGGAGTGGCCGGCTGGCTGCGATGCTATTCTCGCTGCTGGCCACGCTGGACCTGTGGGGGATCAACCCACGGTCATGGCTGACCGAATACATTCCAGGGAGGCGGCACCATGGTGCTTGACGACGTTTTCGAGCGATTCGCCCGGCAGAGCCCGGTCACCGTCATGGCTCGTGCCGTCCTGGAGCACGCCCTTTCTCCCCTGGCGATCGACGCCCTCTTCGAGCAGACCGCACAGCGGCAATATACTCGGACCCTGCTGTTTTCCTCGGTCGTGGACCTGATGGGCACCGTCGTCGCCAAGATCCAGCCCGCCGTCAACGCCGCCTACCGGGCCAAGGCCGACGCCCTCGGCGTTTCGCTCCGGGCCGTTTACGACAAGCTCGAACGCCTGGAGTGCGGCCTGTCCGCCGAACTTGTTCGTCACACGGCACGCACCCTGGCTCCGGTCATTACGGCGATGGGCGGCGAGCGAGCGGCCTGGCTGCCGGGGTATCGGATCAAGATCCTCGACGGAAATCACCTGGCCGGGACCGAGCATCGGCTCAAGGAGCTTCGCACCATCGGGGCCGGGGCCTTGCCGGGTCACGCTTTGGTCGTGCTCGACCCGGAGGCGATGCTGGTCACCGACGTGTTTCCCTGCGAAGACGGCCACGCTCAGGAGCGATCGCTCCTCGGCCCGGTGCTGGAGACCATACAGGCCGGTGAGGTCTGGATCGCCGACCGCAATTTCTGCACGACCGGCTTCCTCTTCGGGATCGACCGGCGTGGTGGTCACTTCGTGATCCGTCAGCACGCCGCCAATCTCCACATCGAGTGGATGGGCCGGCGGCGGTCTTGCGGGCGGTCCGAGACCGGGGCCGTCTTCGAGCAGGAGATGCGGATCGGTGATGGTGAGGGCGGGACCACAGTAGTGCGTCGGATCACAGTGGATTTGGACACGCCGACCCGTGACGGCGAGACCGAAGTTCACATCCTCACCAACCTCCCCGCCGAGGCCGCCGACGCCCTGAAGATTGCCAGCCTCTACCGAGGTCGCTGGACGGTGGAGGCCGCCTTCGGCGAGTTGGCGACGTGCCTCAACGGCGAGATCAACACACTGGGCTATCCCAAGGCGGCGTTGTTCGCCTTCTGCGTGGCCTTGGTGTCGTACAACGTGATGAGCGTGGTAAAAGCGGCTCCGCGATCGGTCCACGGCGAGAAAGCGGTCGAGGAGACGTCGTTCTATTACCTGGCCGACGAGGTGGCCGGGACACACCGGGGAATGATGATTGCAATCCCGGAGGACGAGTGGGCGATGTTCCACGGACTGACGGCGGCGGCATTGGGCAAGATACTACTGGACCTGGCCGCCGGAGTCCGCCTGTCGTCCTACCGCAAGCAGGTGCGTGGCCCGAAACGTCCGCAGCCCAAGCGGGAAAGCGGGGCCAAGATCAAGCACGTCTCCACTGCAAAGCTACTAGAGAAGAAGAAAAAGGGTACATAACTACACATTCAAAGCCCTGCCTCTACCATCCTACCCTCAGCCGGGGCAACTATTCCGGGGAAAAGCGGTGAGAACTGAATGCCACGAAGTTCAGCGGCGACCTTCTTGTTTGCCTGGTGTTTATGTCATTCCGCACATGGTTTCCTCATGAGAAAGTAAGGATTCAAGCGAGCTTCCGCTCGGAGGGTTGTCTCTTCCTCCTCGCCGTCGCCGAAGAACCATCGCACCGAGGCCACCCCGCGCGTCCAGAATGATTCGACACTCTCGATCGAATTCTGATCGAGATTTCAGACGGTGACAATGCGTCGATAGCGATCGAGAGCCACGGCGACGATGATGATGAGGCCGATGATGATGTCTTGACTGGCGTTGGGAATGCCCGCGTGAACGCAGCCGTTGTTCAGGACGGACATGATCAGGCAGCCGATCAGGGTGCCAAGAACCGTCCCCTCGCCGCCGCTGAGGCTTGCGCCGCCGATGACGACGGCGGCGATGACCTGGAGTTCCAGGCCGTCGGCCGTGGTCGGGTCGCCGGTCGCGTCGAGGTAAATGAACTGCATCACGCCAGCCAGGCCCGTTGCCAGTCCGGCGAGACCGTAAACGCTCGCCTTGACGACCGGAACGCGGATTCCGCAGAGTCGCGCCGTGGCTTCGTTGGAACCGATCGCGTAGACATAGCGGCCGAGAAGCGTGTATCGCAAGACCAGAGCCAGCGCGAGGCTCAAGCCGAGCAAGGTCCAGACTCCGGGCGCGACGATCAGCCAGGCCGGGCTCGGCTCGGTCGCCATGATCTGGCCGAACCACCACGACTTGGCGTCTTGAGGGACGTAAACCGGCGTGCTGTTCGAGAGCCATTTCGCCAGGCCCCGGTAAACCTTCAGACTGCCGAGCGTGACGATGAAGGGAACGACTCTCAGCCCCGTGATGACCGTCCCATTCAAGAGCCCGCAAAGTCCGCCGAGCAAGACGCCGCAGATCAGGGCAAAAGCAAGGTTGATCGGCGGAAGAATCTGCCGCCAGGCCCCGGTCGTCGGGTGAGTTTCACGGACGAGGAGCGCCATGACGACGCAGACGAGGGCGACGACCGAGCCGACCGAGAGGTCGATGCCACCGGCGATCATGACCAGCGTCATGCCGAGCGCCGCGGTCGCGACGATCACCGTCTGCACGGCGATCGTTCGCCAGTTGTAGACGGTCATGAACGACCCGGAATTCCTCGTCAGATAGGCAAAGAGGAGGATCGTGCCGATCAGCCCGAGGAAGGGGCCGAAGATCGTCCAGGCCCAGCCAATCGAGCCGGCAAGGCGTCTGGGAGCGGGTGGGGATGTTGAGAATTCGGACACGTTGGGAACCCTGGATTGGTCGTGCTCAAGAGGCGGTCGCGGCGGCCATGACCGACGATTGGTCCCAGGCCGCGATGGGCCTTGCCTCGGTCAGAACGCCCCGGCACATGACGGCAAGGCGATCGCAAACGCCGAAGAGTTCGGGAAGGTACGAGCTGACGATCACGACGGCCGTCCCGCGCGCGGCAAGGTCGCCGATCATCCGGTAAATCTCCGCCTTGGAACCGACGTCGATCCCCCGGGTCGGCTCATCAAGCAGGATCAGGTCGGCCTCTTGATGCAGCAGTCGGGCGAGGGCGACCTTCTGCTGATTGCCTCCCGAAAGCGCGTTGACCCCCTGCGCGGGGCCTTCGCACTTGACGTTCACGCGGGCGATGAGACGTTGCACCGCGCGACGTCGGCCGCGGAGGTCAAGCCAGCCCCAGGAGGCGTGTCGGCCGAGCGCGGGATAGGTCATGTTGTCCTCGAGCGATCGGCCAAGAGCCAGCCCTTCGGATTTTCGGTCCTCGCTGAGAAACCCGACCCCCTCGCGGATTCTCTGGCGAGGAGTCGCGCGGGGGGATTCAACCCCTTTCACGACCACCCGGCCCGAGGTGACGGCGTCGAGACCGTAGATCGCCCGCAGAAGCTCGGTCCGACCGGCGCCAACGAGACCGGCGATTCCAAGGATCTCTCCGCGCCTGACGCGCAGGTCGGCCCGGCCGGCGAAGGCTCGACGCGAGGCAAGGGCCGAGATGTCCAGAGCGGTTTCGCCCGGCTCGTGAGGCACTTTCGGGAAGATCTCCACGAGGTCGCGGCCGACCATCGCGCGGATCAGGGTGGAAAGTTCGACCCCGGCGATCGCGCCCGAGGCCACGGCCTCGCCATCGCGAAGGACCGTGTAACGCTGGGCAATTGCGCGGACTTCTTCGAGGGCGTGGCTGATGTAAACGATGGCAATGCCGCGATCGCGCAACCGGCGAATCACGCGGAAGAGTCGCGCTGAGTCATCGACCGAAAGTGAGCTGGTCGGCTCGTCGAAGATGAGCACTCGGGCGTTCGAGACCAGAGCTCGCGCCACCTCGACAAGCTGTTGCGCGCCGAGGCTCAGGGTTCCGACCGGCCGGTCTGGATCAATCTCGGCGTGGTCGAGCAGTTGGAGAGCCTCGGCGACGAGGCGTCGATGTTCGCCGCGCAGGAGGACTCCCGCGCGGGTCCGTTCTTGCCCGAGCATGACGTTCGCCTCGACCGAAAGGTGAGGCGCCAGCGCCAGTTCCTGATAGATCATGCCGACACCGCGGTCTCTTGCCTCCTTGGGCGACCTCGGCGCGTAGCGGAGGCCGTTCAGGGTCATCGATCCGCCGTCGGGTCGAATCGCGCCGCTGAGGATCTTCATCAGCGTGCTCTTCCCCGCGCCGTTCTCGCCGACGAGCGCGTGGACCTCTCCGGCTTCGAGCGCGAACGAGACGCCTCGCAAGGCCCGGCTGGCGCCGAAGCTTCGCGTGACCTCTTCCAGACGCAATAACGGCCCGTTCAAGGTCATCGGCCCGGGAGCATTCCGGCCCCTTCGAGAGCGCGAAGCATGCCCACGGTGCTTGACTCGTTCGGGCAGAAGACGCCGTCGACCTGGCCGCGGAACCGTGTCACGAGGCTCTGACCCTTCTGCTGGGCAGTGTCGGACGTGGCGCCGGCGTATTCGGTGTCCGAGAGGATCGCGATTTTGGGAAAATCCTTCGCCAGGGTTTCGGTAAACCCCTTTTCGCGGGCCTCGGTGCTTGCCGATCCGACCATGTACCGGAGCAGGATCACCTTCCCCTCGCCCTTGAGCAATTCTCCGAGCCGGCGCGCGGCGAGCGCCCCGCCGTTGACGTTATTCGTCGCGACAAAACTTGTGATTTTGTCTGATTCGAGCGCCGAGTCAATAATGACAACGGGAATACCCTTCGTAACGGCCTTTTCCACGGGTTTGACCAGGGCACGCGCATCGAGCGGAGCGAGCACGATCCCATCAACCTTCGAGGCGATGGCCGTCTGGACAAGCTGGATTTGTTGAAGCCGGTCGTCTTCCTTTTGCGGTCCTTGCCAGACGAGATCGACGGTTCCGAGTTCGTCGGCGGCCTTGTGGGCGCCGGAGTGAATGGTCTTCCAGAACTCATGCGTGGTCCCTTTCGGGATCACGAGGATTCGCCATTTCTTCTTGCGGGCTCCCGAAAGGTTCTCGCCGCTGACGTTCTCTTCCCGAGGCGGATTCAGGAGCCTGGCCACCTTGGGATCGTCGAGGTTCTCGGGCGTGACCAACGTCTCGCCGGTGTCAACGACCGGGTCGACCTTGTGCTTTTCCAGGCAATCCACCATCGTCCTGACGCCCAGTTCGCCCATCCGAAGCGGGTCCTGAACGACCAGACCTTCAATCTTCCCTGCCTTCAGGGCGGCGTTGAGCGGTTCACTCGAATCAAAGCCAACAAAATGGACGCGACGGCTCGCGGCGGGCGCCTCGTTCACGACCGGCGTCGTGTTCCCGCACCCGGCCAGCAGTAGCCACAAAAGCGGCACGACGCCGATCCGCCGCCCAGCATTTTGCATCGGCCTTGACTCCCTTTTTCCTCGCGACGATCCCATGCAGCGGCATCGTAAGAGGCGACTCCGCATGCGTCAAGCCGCCCGCGCGCCGTCGCAGGAGGATTGCGAAGACTATTTTCTCAATGACCGATGACCAAGGACCGATGACCAAGAAGTCGAAATTTTTCGGTCATCGGTCCTTGGTCATCGGGCCTTTGCCGATCTGCGTCAAACCGTCAGGTCGAGTAAATCCAGCGACCCAGATAGGCCGCGGGAACCCAGAAGAGAGCCATGGCGAACGCGGCGAGAACCCCCCGGACACCCAGGAGCAATCCCACATGGAGCCAGACCAGCGCCATGATGGACGACTTGACCGCGCGTTGAATGTCGGCGGGCTCAGCCTTTCTATACGCCTCATACGAACGACTCAGCACCACAAACCCCAGCGTCGCGAGGACAACCAGGCCGATCAGCACCCGGCCGATCGAAGCGCGTTCCGGCAAGGGAAATGAGCCAGATTGCCCGCAGGCGAGCAGGAACCCGGCGATCGCCAGACCTTGAAAAGCCAGGCCGACGGCAATGTTTTTTTTCAGGCCCGAATGCACTTCCGATCGGCTGATCCAGGTGATTCCCGTGACGAAGATCGCATACGAGGCGGCGACGAGCCAGGCCCAGGGGCCTCCAAACGCCTCGGCCTGGCTCATCCCGAGCAAGAGGTTCACGGGGAGGAAAAGGGGACGCGGGGAGGAAAAGGGGACGGAGGGAATTACGCGGGGAGGAAAAGGGGACGGAGGGAATTAATCTTTACGCGTACCCTGGCCTGCTCCCCATTTCTTGGTCCAGGGATAATGGGAATCACGGGTGCGGTTGTTCATCAGGTGGTGGCTCAATCGGGGTCGCTTCGATCGGCACGTACCTCCCTTGGGTGGCCGCGAACTCGGTCGGGGTCTGGTAGCCCAGGGAACTGTGCGGGCGTTCCGTATTGTACTCCTCCTTCCAGAACGCGCCCAACGCCCTGGCTTGAACTTCGTTCTCGAACTCCTCGCGGTCCAGGAACTCGTCGCGGAGCTTGCTGTGAAACGACTCTGCATAACCGTTCTGCCACGGGCTCCCCGGCGCGACGTACAATGTCCCGGAGCCGGTCAACTCCAGCCAACTTCGCACCGCCAGGGCCGCGAACTCCGGCCCGTTGTCGCTGCGGACCCGATGGGGCGGGCCGCCGCGACGCGCGGCAACCTCGGCCAGGATCACCTGGATTTCCTCGGCGGTCATGCCTCGACGCGCCTCCAACGCGAGGCATTCACGAGTGTACTCATCAACCAGACTCAGCCATTTCAGGCTCCGCCCATCACTTGTACGATCAAAGATAAAGTCCCATGTCCAAACATCGTCTTTACCACGCGACGGGCGGACGTGACAGGCGTTCGCGTCCTGGCCGTGCGACCGGCGGGGCTTGGAATTCGCCCTCGGCCCGGCCAGTTTCAGCCCCAACTGACGCCAATGGCGACGCACCGTCTTCTTGTTGACCGACCAGCCTTCGCGGACCAACAGCGCCCAGATCCGCCGATATCCGTACCGCGGGTGCGTGCCGGCGAGCTCCTCGATCCGTCGCGCCAACGCCACCTGTTCGTCCCGCGCGACGGGCGTGTACCGGAGGCAGGACCGGGACAGGCCCAGCGTCCGGGACGCGCGACGTTCAGATACGTTGAAGTGATCACTTACCTCGGTAGCGATCAATCGGCGGCGGGCGGCAGTCATGGCTTTTTTTTCAAGGCCTCCTGTAACATGCGACGGTCCAGGGCCAGTTCGGCGACGAGGAGCTTGAGCCGGCTGACATCGGCTTCGAGTTCGGACACGCGAAGTTGTTCGGCGGTGACGGGGTTCTCCTGGAGGGCCTTCCAACGGTAGTAGGTGGTCGTCGCGTAGCCGGCCTTGCGGCAGGCCTGGTGAACATTTAGACCGGCGTCAAGGTCGGCCTGAACCTCTCGGAGGGTCTTGGCAATCTGGTCCGATCCTGGTCGTTTTCGCATGGGTCGCTCCTGGCTCTCTGCCAGTTGTACGATTCCCATTAAGACTGGACCAGGTTTCGGGGGGCAGGCCACCCCACAAAGTCAAAGAAACAATTCACTCCGTCCCCTTTTCCCGTTCCCTGATAGCAATCCCGCGCCACGGCGGCGAGGATGATGAGGCCGATGGTAATGTCTTGACTGGCAATGGAATTTCCTGGGGGGTAAAATTGGAAGGGGAAAAGGGGACGGAGGGAATTAATCTTTACGAGTACATCACAAAGGCAAAGAAACAATTCCCTCCGTCCCCTTTTCCCCGCCTGCGAGTAGGTCGGCTCGCCGATCCGGCCCCGGTGGTAGGGTGACTCGTAGTGGGCCATCACGCTAGTTTCGTCGAGGTCTTTCATCGGGTGGGTCCGCTTGCCCAAAAATTTATGTTATACGCATTGATATTCTGATTCAGTTTTTCTAGCGAGAATCGTAGGAACGCAGCAATAGCATCCTTCTGTTCTCGGGAGAAACTTGAAAACCGAGCAGCGAATTTCTCAAACTTCTCAGGCTTCTTTGGAGGTTTTAATTCAAAATTGACGAGGTAATCCATTAATTGGGATGGACCAAAATCTGTTTCGGCGGCGGGCTCCTTGAGGGCGCCTATGAGGAATGCAGGCAAGTAATATTGCAAAGGCACAGTCCCAATGAGAAATGGATTGGGACATTCTGAATACAACACGGAAATCGGTATTTCGTCCCACCGATTCCCCAGGAACTGCTTCTTTGCCTCTTCTTCTTCTGGGTGGGAAGTAGGGGACATAAGCGATTCATGTATCTCAGTTGTATAATCGCGAGCAGGAAAAGCGGCTTCGATGAGTTTTGTCAATTCGATTAAATCACACATTGCATACACCCTAATTTTTAATTCACCATCCGAGCGCAGGACGGGAAAAGGGGAAGGGACGGGAAAAGGGGACGGAGGGAATTAATCCTTACACGTACACCGTAAAGTCAAAGAAGCAATTCCCTCCGTCCCCTTTTCCCCACCTCAATGAAACAATTCCCTCCGTCCCCTTTTCCCCGCCGTCCCCTTTTCCCCGCGTAAAGAAACAATTCCCTCCCGTCCCCTTTTCCCCGCCTTTTCCCCGCGCGATCTGCTTCCATCCCTCATGTCGAGTAAATCCAGCGCCCCAGATAGGCCGCGGGAACCCAGAAGAGAGCCACGGCGAGCGCGGCGAGGAACCCCCGGACACCCAGAAGCAGGCCCACATGCAGCCAGACCAGCGCCATGATGGACGACTTGACCGCGCGTTGAATGTCGGCGGGCTCGGCCTTTCTGTACGCCTCATACGAACGGCTCAGCACCACCGACCCCAGCGCCGCGAGGACAACAAGGCCGATCATCACCCGGCCGATCGAAGCATGTTCCGGCAAGGGAAATGAGCCCGATTGCACGCAGGCGAGCAGGAATCCGGCGATCGCCAGACCTTGAAAAACCAGGCCGACGGCAATATTCGTTTTCAGGCCCGAATGCACTTCCGATCGGCTGATCCAGGTGATTCCCGTGACGAAGATCGCATACGAGGCGGCCACGAGCCAGGCCCAGGGGCCTCCAAACGCCTCGGCCTGACTCATCCCGAGCAAGAGGTTCAAGCCTCGGCAGGCCCCCATGACCTCGGGACCGAGAAACGAGCGCTTCAGGCCCGCGTCATACGCGAGGACGCAGCCGATCAGGATGATCGCGGTGACGCTTCCGTAACGTGTTGATGCATAAAAAGCGAGTATCAGTCCCATCGCGAGCAGGAGCGTGCCGAGAAACGCGGCGAAGGTCCGCCCGATCTGACCGGACGGCAGCGGCCGTTTCGGGCGCTCAAGCCGATCAACCTCGTAGTCGAAGACGTCATTGAGGGCGATCCCTCCGGCATACGTGAACGCCGACGCAAAAACGAGCGGCAAAATCTGCCTTGTTTCGCGAAACGAACCCATCACGAGCAGCCAGCCGGCGAGGCTGTCGGCCGCGGCGGTGAAGACGTTGGGGAGCCGGACCAGTTGCAGGTAAGGTTTGATCGTCATGAGTTGGGCGTCAAACCCGCCTGTCGCTGGCGAGCAAGGGCTGAAGGACGCGCCGGGCCTCGCGAGCGGCGCCGTCGGGATCGTCGCCGAAGGGGTAAAGCTCGACCGTGATCCAGCCGTCGTAACCGGTCTGGTGGATCGCGGCGAAGACCTCGCCGAAGTCAATCGCGCCGGTGCCGGGCACGAGGTGGTGGTGGACCCGCTCCGCCGAGATGTCTTCCACGTGGTAATGGCGGATCTGAGGCGCCAGCCGGGCGATGGCCGCGGGAAGGTCTTCACGAACGCAAAAGGCGTGGCCGATGTCAAAGTTCAGGCCAATCGACGGCGCATCGACGCGGTCGGCGATTTCCAGATACTGGTCGGTCGTTTCCAGAAGCAATTCCGGCTCGGGTTCGATCAACAGGAGAACGCCGACCTTGTGCGCGTGCTCGGCAAGCGGTTTCAAAGCCTCGACGAAGAGGTCGATCGCCTCTTGCCGGGTCTGCCCGTGAGCGATCGGGCCGCCGGGTTCGGTGGTGATGTGCGGGGCGCCGAGTTCGGCGCAAAGGGTCAGGGCGCGCTTCGTGTGGTCGATTCGGACCTGGCGGTAATGCGGCTCGGGATCGATGAACGACGGATACCAGTACGGCTGTCGATGATCGGCGATGGCGTTCATCATGAACGCGTTGACGTTCGAGAAGGTCAGCTTGTACCGCTCCATCGACGCGCGGATGGCGTCCTTGGCCTCGGGCAAGAGCCCCGCGGGCCAGGCATGGGGAACGTCGGCGAGCAGTTCCAGCCCTTCATAACCCATCGCCGCGATCCGACGGGCGGTCTCCTCGAACGAAAATCGAAGATACGCGTTCGAGCTGAAGGCGAGTCGGAGCATGGGAAATTCTCATTGCGGGCGGGTCGTTGGATGGTTGAGCGTTATTATGGGGCGGGTGGGAACCAGGTTCAACCCGTCAATGGCGGGGCGCTGGAGGATTGCGAAGTTCCACTTTTTCAAGGACCAATGACCAATGACCGATGACCCAGAAGCGGAATTATTTGCTCATCGGTCATCGGTCATCGGGACTTTGCCATTCTCCCGCGGTGGGGCGACCAACGATCTCCGCGAGGAACCGGACCAGCGTCTCAATCCTTTTGCCGGAGCACCCGGTTCGCGAAGGCGATTTCGGAGACGACCCAGCGGCCTCGATCATCCTCGGTCACCTCGGCCTCGAATCCTCGGCCGGCGATCGACTCGGGTTCAAGGGTTTCGTGCTGGAGCAGGATCGTGAACGGAATCACGATCAGGCGGGGTTGACCGGGACCAACCCCCTGAAGCCGGAGCGCCATTTCAATCTGGTCGCTTCCGGGAGGGTCTTCTTGCAAGTCAGCGGTTCGGACGACGCCGCGTAGCCGCATGGAAACACTCCCGGCCTTTTTGGATATCCAAATCGCTCGGTCCACGCCTTGCTTGAGTTATAATGGTTATCGAGCATCCACCGCGACAGTCTGCCCGAAGAATTCCGGGTGAGGCAGAGGGCAGACCGGGCGGTCGAATGACCGACGGAACAGGGTCGCCTTCCTTGAGCTGTACTCAACTTGATGCGCCGATCGTGATGGCGCATGGTCTTTTCGGTTATGACCGGATCGGCATTGGCCGACTCACGATCACCTCGTATTTTCGAGGGATACCCGACTATCTCCACCGGGGAGGCAACCGGGTCGTCGTGACGCGCGTGCCGCCGATCGCCGGTGTGAAACTGCGCGCACTCGCTCTCGGCGAGCAGATTGAACGCGCCTGTCCCGGTCAGGCCGTTCACATCATCGGCCACAGCATGGGGGGCCTCGATGCGCGTCAGCTTCTGGCGAGTCCGGCCTGGAAGGGGCGAATCCTCAGCCTGACGACCGTCGGCACGCCCCACCTCGGCTCGGCACTCGCCGACTGGTCGCGACTTCGGGCCGGACCGGCCTACCGGCTCTTGCGGACCTTGAAGATCGACCATCGCGGGTTCAACGACCTGACCCGACGCGCCGCGCGCGCCGTGAGCCGAAGCGACTTTCACGGTGGCGGCGTTCCCTGTTTTTGCGTCGCGGGCGATCCCGACATTCGCCTCGTTTGCTGGCCCCTGAAGCCTCTTTACGATGTTCTCGACGACCTGGAAGGGCCGAACGACGGCATGGTCTCGGTGGCCTCGGCCCAGGGATTCGGCGTCCCCTTGCCAAACTGGCCGGTGGACCACCTCAGGCAACTCAACTGGCTCTCGCCGCCGACCGGCCCATCAAGCTCGGCCGAGATTTGCAGGCTGTACGGAACGCTTGTCGAGAACCTCGCCTCGATCGGGTTCGCGGCCAGGGAAGCACGTCCGGCGGAGGTTCTGGTCTCGGAAAGAGCCCGGCGCCCGACGAGGCCGCTAGGCAAGGTGTTCCTGCTCGACCCGATTCTCCGGTCGCTTCGCGCCCGCCGTGGCGTCAAGGAGCACGGCAACGGTCATGTCGCCGAGGACGTTGGACGTGGTCCGGCAGCGGTCGAGAAACCAGTCGATGGTCAGTAGCACGGGGATCTTCTCCGCGGGCAATCCCACCGCCGCGAAGATCAAGGGGAGGGTCACGAAGCTTCCCGAGGGAATTCCCCCCGCGCCGACGCTGGCGACCAGGGTTGTCACGACGATGATGATCTGATCGACCGGCCCGAGCCGGAACCCCATCGCCTGCGCCATGAAAAGCGCGGCCGTCGCCTGATAGAGCGCCGTGCCGTCGTTGTTGAAGTTCGTGCCGACGCAGGCGGCAAGCTGGCTCGACTCGCGCGAGACGCCTAATTTGCCCGTCAGCGCCTTGAGCGTGATCGGCATCGTCGCCGCCGTGCTGGCCGTGCTGAAGGTGCTGGCCATCACGTCGAGAGCGCCTCGGAGGAACCGGACCGGCGACATCCGGCGGAAGAGAAAAAGGACGATCAGGTACCAGAGATTCTGGCATATCAAGCCGAGAATCACGACCGCGATCAGCCAGATCAAGGACTCAAAGACGTGCAGCCCCTCCTTCTGGCCGACACTCGACGCCACAACCCCGAAGACCGCCAGCGGCACGAGCGCGACGACCCAGAGCAAGACCCGCATCAGGAGTTCGAACCCGACGCTGAGCAGGTCAACCACGGCCTGGTAACTGGTCTCGCCTCGGCTCCTCTGCTCGTTGCGAATTTTTGAAAGCCCGATCGCCAGCGCCAGCGTGAGCAAGACCAGTTGCGCCAGGTTGTTCTGGGCGAAAGCGTCGCCGATGCTTCTGGGGATCAGCTCGGTGATGAGGTCGGTGACGCTTTTTGAAGGCAGGGGTTTGGGGTGGCTGCCCAGGTCCATCAGGTCGGCGCCGACCCCGGGCCGGATCAAATTCGCGAGCGTGAGGCCGATGGCCATCGCGACGAGGGTATTGATCAGGTAATACACCATCATCAAGAGCCCCTGACGGCCCCGGATGTCGTTCGTCACGATCGCGTGAAGGATCGCCAGCACGACCAGAGGCGCCGCGAGGGCACTCAGGGCGCGGATGATCATCGCCGGAAGCAGGTTGAGCCGGGTGGCTCCTTCTTGCCAGTACAGGCCGACGGGCACGGCCAGGGCCACGGCCAGAACGACCCAGACGTAAAGGGGAATGCCCCCCGGTCGGCTCTCCGGCTCGTCCGCGGGGACAGGCGGCGTCCCCTCGCTTGACTCGATCATCGTGAAGCGCTCCCGTGCGACCGAAAGAGGGTGCGTCGCCCCTTCAGACGGTCCCCCTTGTACGCCAAAGGCGCCTCGGCCCGCAAGCTCGCGGCAAGAACGGCCTCGAATCTTTGGCGACGCTCGGCGAGTGAATTCATTCCCGATCGGCACGCCTGGTTCGGAAGCATTCCCGCGGGCACGTTGCAACTTCCGTGACGGCCCCGAATAATGAAGGGGACGACCAATCGAGACCCGGGGCCGCCCCAGCACGACCGCCGTCCCGATCCCGCCTTTTGCGAGGAGTCTTCGACCATGAGCGGGCCAGACGGCGAACCCCTCCCCCCCCGCAAGCCCCGACCCAAACCGGCGGATGAGTCGGAACCCTCGGTCTTTGTTCCGAACGCGGCGGGCTCGAAGAAAAAGGCTCGGGAAGGCTCGGGAGCAAGCAGGCCGACGCCTTCGCAACCGCTCCGCAACCGAGGAAACACCCGGGCGTCGGACCCCTTGCGCAACGATTTCGGCCCAGGCAAGGGGCCGACCTGGTACGAGCGCATCCTTTTCGGTCGCGTCAGCTCGGGGCAGCTCGCGACCTTCTGCCGACAGTTCTCGGCGTACATGAATGCCGGGGTCGACATTGGGAAATCGCTGTCGAACCTTCAAAAACAGTTTGCGATGACCTCGCTTGGCCCGGTCATCGGCCGTCTCGTTCAGGCGGTGAAGCGCGGGGACTCGTTTGCCGAAGCGGTTTCCCGAGAGCCGCGGGCGTTTGACGCCCTCTTCGTCGGCATGATGCGCGTCGCCGAGGCCCGGGGCGGGATTCCCGAGACGCTCCGCAGGCTTGCCCAGCATTACGAGAGCCGACAGAGCCTGATCCGACAGGCCCGATCGGCGATGATCTATCCGATCGCCGTCCTCGTCGTCGCCTCGTGCGTGGTGACCCTGATGTCGCTCTGGATCATCCCGATGTTCGCCGCCCTGCTCCGCGACATCGTCGGCCCGACCGCCAACCTGCCGCTACCGACCCGGATCATGATGGGGATCAGCGATTTCGTGCAAAAAGGCGGCTGGTTCCTCTTTCCGATCGTCCTCGTCGGCATGCCCGCGCTGTTGCTTTGGTTCTACCGGACCCCCGCCGGCAGGCCGATCATGGACAGGCTCTTCTTGATCGTCCCCGTCTTCGGCACGCTCATGAAGAAGATTGACACGACGCGGATCGCGCGGACACTTTCAACCCTGCTCGACGCCGGGGTCGACATCGGGTCGTCGCTTGACCTGACGTCTCAGGTCGTGAGCATGACCCCCTTCCGCCGCGCCGTGCTCGATTCCAAGATGATGGTCATTAACGGTGCCGAACTCAGCGCGGCGCTTGAGACAACCGGTCGTTTTGGTCCCGACGTGATCGCCGTCGTCAGCTCGGGCGAGGAAACGGGCAAGCTTCCCGAGACCCTCAATCACCTGGCCGACGACTACGAGGAACAGGTCGCCTACATGGTCCGCAACATGGGCCAGCTTGTTCAGCCGATCCTGATGGTCCTGATGGGCGGGCTCGTCCTCTTCATCATCCTCGCCGTTTTTCTCCCTTACCTCAGCATCATCAGCGGCCTCGCGGGGGGCCATTGACGGGCGATGCCAGTTGTTCAGGCAAGAGGTTCGGCGGGTACGTCCGCGCCAAGATGCTCCTTTAACCGATCATCGATCGCGGATTCCGCCCCGAGCTTCGCGGCGATGAGATAAGTACAAAACGCCACGAAAAACCCGATGACAGCCGCCGGTTGCATCGACGCGAGCCAGGGCCATGCCCTGGAAAGGCCCGCGATCCGACCGATCATCGGCGCGAGCCCGAACCCGACGCCGAAGACCCAGGCGATCAGGCCCGCCCGGTTGTATCCGGTTCGAGGGCCTGGCCAGACGCCCCTTGATCGAACGTGATCGGCCGCGATCGCCCCCACGGCGGGGGCCGCGAGGCCGCCGACGAGGCTGAAGACGTCAAAGAGCCGTTCCACCAGACCCGTCGAGACCAGAATCCAGGCGATTCCC
This sequence comes from Isosphaeraceae bacterium, assembly GCA_965277595.1. Classification (GTDB taxonomy): domain Bacteria; phylum Planctomycetota; class Planctomycetia; order Isosphaerales; family Isosphaeraceae; genus CBDIDH01. The sequence continues at coordinate 4,605,027 of CBDIDH010000002.1, read as the reverse complement.
GCCCCCAGGATCGTCCAGCGCGTCCGGGCCACGCGCGGCCAGGTCTCGTTGAGCCGGGTCGAGAAGACGAACGAGGCATAGCAGGCAACGGCCAGCGCCGCGAGCCCGAATGTCATCAGCATCAGGCCCGCCGTCCGGCCTCCGACAAGTGATTCAAGGGCCGAGGCGTATCGCAACGACGGTCCCGTAACCAGGTCTTTCGCCGAGGCGCCGGCCACGGTGAGGATCGCCAGCGTGGCCACGATCCACGATCCCAGGGCGACGCCCACCCAACCGGCGGCCTTGACGTCGGTCGAGCTTCGGGCGACGTTGCCCCAGTCCACCGCCAGAAGGCCCGACGTCGCGAAAAAGCCGAAGATCATCTGCGCGGTCAGCGCCGCCGAGAAGATTCCGGTGGGAACCCCGACAGGCCAGTCGGGTCGAAACGCCTGCGCCGCGTGGTATCCGCGGAGGCCGGGCAAGGCCAGAACGGTCGTCAGTCCGAGCATGACGCCGGGCAAGATCGTGAAGACGTTCATCAGGGCCGCGATCACCCGGACGAGGTAGCGACCCACGAGCGCCGCGGCATAGCACCAGAACAACGAGGTCACGAGAAAAAGAATGCCGGGCGCCCGCCCCCCGCCTGGGTTCAAGTACCTCGGGTCCAGCATCTGGATGAGGACCAGGCCCCGGAGACTGAGGACGGTTGCGTACAGGGTCGAGACCGCGAGCCAGACGACCGCCGCGCCTGAGAGCAAGAGGCCCGGCACCCAGGTCGCCCCGTTCACGCCGAAGGTCGACGTTGCCACGACTCCCAGCGGCCTGCCGGTCGACATGCCCCACAAGGCCGTCGATCGATACAGACCGAAATAACACAGCCATCCCGCGACCGCGGCGCCCAGGACCGGCCAGGCGATGCCCCCCGGCGTGAGGGTTTCTTGCGGAATCTGGTCAAAGAAGGCAACCCAGAGGAAGAGGCCGATCAATTGCGGCGCCAGCGACCACTCCCACCCTCTCCGCTCCAGCGCCGGGCTCTTCAGCGCGGCCCGCAATGCGTTCGGCCATTCCGGGAGGTCGGACATCGTCTCAGCTCAACCCCCAGGAATGACTGGTCGGCGACGCATTTGGAAACCAGAACAGGCGCGGCGAATTACGAACCTCGACGGGCGAAATACCCGTCGAGGTGGCCTCAATATTCCGCGGGACCCACCGATCCACCGGCCATTAGCAACGCTTCCTCGTGCTTGTCGATGAGGATCTGGGGCCGGTAGCCGCCTTTCGCCTTGAAATAGAGGACCAGGCCGAGATAGATCAATGCCATGGTCGCCGGAACCATCGCGGTGATCTTGAGGGCCATCCGACCTCCGTAGAGGCTCGCGTCCGTAACAAGGCCCTTGTCGGTCGCGGCCGTCGCCTCGGCGCCTTTCCACCAGTTGACCAGCTTCTCCTGGATCGCGATCGATTCCGGAGTCGCCTTGGGGTCAGCCTTGAGGACGCTCAACGCGCGGGTTGCTTCCTTGCCGTTGTCTTCCAGGACGCCAACCTTGGCCCCGTCCAGGCCGACCGTGCGGAACATCAGGAAAGCGTTCTCGGTCGGTGCCTTGTAGCGTTCATAAACGGCGGCGTCTTTATCCTTGAGCCGCTCCGAGGCGTAATGGTCCTGCTCGAACCCGATCCCGGGGCCGCCGAGCAGACCGGCTGAGAGCATCCCCACGCCGCCGATGGTGCCAATGGTGATCGCTCCGCCTCGCGGAAACTGCTCGGAGACGACAGCAAGCATCGTTGGCCAGAGGAAGGTCTTGCCGCAAGCGTAGACGGTCGCGGCAAGGATGCAGAAGCCGACGGAAGTCGCATTGCCGAGCAGGGTCAGCCCGATCGCGCCGAGGACGCCACTCGCGCAGAGGAGGCCAAGCGGTGAGGTTCGCTCAACGATCGGACCCGCGAAGAAGCGGAGGGCGAACATCAGGCTCGACGTGTAGACGAAGAGCATCAGGCCCTTTTGCTTCGAGGCCATGATCGCGCCGGTGATCTTGCCGATCCAGGAGTCGGTTCCCAACTCGACGTAACCCACCAGGGCATGCGTCACCAGCAGCACCGCGAGCAAGATCGGGCCGGCGTGGAATCCAGTCACATACGAGAAGAGAAGCCACAAGCCCCCGGCCAGGATCACCGACAGGATGAGCGGCAGTTTCAGGTCGTTGTTGAAGAAAAGGCCCAGCAAGAGGCAGACAATGGCCCCGCCGAGCATTCCGATTTCCCGGAGCATGTTACGGTAGGAGACGCCTTGTCGGCTGGCCTCTGACTTGGGGAAGCTCTGACCCAGCATCATCAGGCCGTAAATCGCCACCGGTACCAGGAAGAAGGAGATCTGGTATTGCCAGGGAAGCGCCTTGGCCAGTGGCTTCCAGCCAAAGAGACTCTCGCCGGTGAAGACGATCGAAATCAGGCCGCCGACGATCAGGCCGCCCGGCCAGCCGGCGTGCAAGATGTTCAGGTAATGAGTTCGGTCGTTCGGAAAGAGAGTGGCCACGAGCGGGTTGACGACCGCCTCCGCGATCCCGTTTCCGACGGCGAAGAGGAACATTCCCCAGAAGAGGCACTGGAAGGCGGCGGGTTTGCCCCCCGAGGCAAAGGCCAGGCCCGTTGCCAGCGTCAAGGCGGCGGAGGCCAGGTGCATCGCGAAGGCCGTCACCATCAGGCTGCCATAACCGATCTTATCGGCGAGCAGGGCGCTGATGAGGATGATGATACCGAACCCGGTCAGGCCGCCGCCGGTGATCGCCCCCAACTCCGTCTGGGTGAACCCATACTGCTCCGCCCATTGCCCAAGGATACCCGCGCGGATTGAGAACCCGACCCCCGAGGCCATGATGGCCATGAAGCCCGCCCAGAGCAGGCGCTTCGCGTTGGGTGCGGCCACTTCGCCAGCCTTCATAAAGGACCTCTTACGTGATAAGGGTGTTCCAGAATCTGGAGATCCCTTGATAACCGACGGCCGGGCCTGTCGCAATGGGGCAGCCTCGCTTTGAGTTGGCCCTGGCCACGGTCTGAGTGCCATTGGCTCAGAGTCGCAAATGTCGCGCGATGATATTGCGCTGAATGTCGTTCGTGCCGGAGAAGATCAGGCTGCCGACGCTGTCTCTGAGGTCGCGCTCGATGCCCGACTCAATCGCGTAACCCGATGCCCCAAAAATCTGGACCGCATCGAGGCTATTTTGGACGAAGCATTCCGAGACGTGGAGCTTGGCCATCGCGGCGGCGAGTGTCGCATCCTTGCGCTGCGACTTGAGCCAGCCGACCTTGTAAAGAAGCGGTCGGCAGGTCTCCAGCCGGATCGACATATTGACGATCCGGTTGGCGACTGCCTGGTTGCGGCCGATCGCCTTGCCGAACTGCTTCCGCGATTTCGCGTGCTCGATGCAACGTTCAAGCTGCCTGCGCATCGTTCCCAGGGTCCAGGCGAGGATCGCGCCTCGCTCCCATTCCATCGACGTTTGAAAGACCTCGGCTCCGCGCCCCTCGCGGCCGAGCAGGTTTTCCGCGGGAATCCGGCAATCGTCCAGCGCGAGCTCTCCCATCGGGACGGTTCGCAGGCCCAGTTTCTTGATCTCGCGGACGACCCGGAACCCAGGCGCATCGGCCGGGATGATGAAGGCGTGGATGCCCATGATTCCCAGGGCCTGATCCGTCGTCGCGTAGCAGACGAAGAGGTCGGCCACCGGACCGCTCGTCACCCAGATTTTCCGGCCGTTCAGGACCCAGAAATCTCCGTTCCGTTCGGCCCGGGTTGACATCGCGTAAATGTCGGAGCCCGCCCCGACCTCCGACGCTCCATTCGCGCCGACGATCGATCCGTCGCAGAGACCCGGCACGTACCGGCGCTTCTGGTCGTCGGTTCCGTAGAGAAGGATCGGAATGGCGACCGTCCAGAGCGAGGCATTCAAGGCGAAGATCAGGCCGCTGTCCTCGCAGCCGTAGCCAAGGCCCTCCATCGCGGCCAAGGTCACGGCGAGATCCTGGCCCTGGCCGCCCTGCGCTTCGGGGATCGGCAACCCCTGGATTCCGAACCGGGCGCAGCGTTCCCACCCCTCGCGCCAGAACTCCTGGCGCTCGTCGCGGCCGAGAAGATCATCGGCCAGTTCGCTTCGGGCGAAGGCCACGGCGCGGTCGTGCCAGTCTTGTTGCGTCGCCGACAAACCAAAATCCATCCAGGAACCTCCCTGCTCGACGATCGCCGACCCTTGCCCTTCGTCGCACTTTACCGAAAGGCCCCTGCGCATCGTAACCCCAACGTCCCGGGGGATCGCGAAGTCTGGCGTTTCCATGGCCGATGGCCGAGGATCGGGACGTACGCGGAAGGGTTCTCGACCGTTTTCCGCCGAATCGAAGGAATCTTGTTTTGATCCGTCTGAAACACCCTTGACGCCGGGGCGGCCTCGTCTCCATCATGATGGCCGGTGTTCAGGACTGTGGAACCGCAATTTTTAGGTCTGTCCGCATCAGGATCAGAAAGTCCCGGTCGTAGGGAAGCCGGTTCAAAGCCGGCGCGGCCCCGCCGCTGTAAGTGGGAACGCGGTTCTCAAACGGTTGAGAAACGATCACTGCCCGAAAGTTCGGGTGGGAAGGTCGAGACCCGCGAAGGCCCACGAGCCAGAAGACCGGACCGGGACAGTTGGCTCCTCCGTCGCCTTCGAGGGCAAGGCGGTCGAGGGATTTCGCGGACCGAGGCGCGCCTCGGGTCTTCCCCAGGAAACTCCGGGAAGGCTCGCGCACCCACGGCCCCGCCTTTCCCGAGACTTCGGCCCGACCTACCCCCGCGCGGGGGCGTCGACGGGGGCGAGTTTTTCGGACGGAAAGGCGAGGTCGACCCGTGTTTCTTCTCCTCACGTCCGCCGATACCGAGATCCAGGCCCTCGCCGCGGCCATTCGCCGGCTCCCCGACGACTTCCCCCCGGTTCGCGCCCGCAACGTCAACGACCTTCAGAACGTTGACGCCCTCAATCGGTTCCTCGCCGACGATCTGCAACAGGCGCGTGTCGTGATTGTCCGGGTCCTCGGCGGCCGACCCTATTTCGCGGACGGTTTTGAACGCCTCTCTCGCGAATGCAAGGCACGAGGCATTCCGTTCATCGCCTTGCCGGGCGAACAGGCGCTTGATCCTGAGCTGACCGCGCTCTGTCACGCCCCCTTGCCGCTCGTTACCCAGCTTTTCGAGTATCTGACCCAGGGAGGCGTCTCGAACCTCGTCAACCTGTTGCGCTGCCTGAGTGACAATGTCCTTCTCACCGGCCTCGGCTACGAACCGCCGACCCCCCTGCCCCGCGACGGCCTTTATCATCCCGATGCACCCGACGGCCTGACGCTGGCCGACTGGCAAAACGGCCACGCAAAGGCCGGGCGGCCGACCGTCGGCATCCTCTTTTATCGGGCGCACTGGATGTCCGGTAACGTCGCGCCGATCGACGCGATCATTCGAGAGGTCGAATCGCGCGGCGCGAATCCTCTGGCGGTTTTTTGCTATAGCCTGAAGGACGATCCCGACAGCGTCGACGGCGTTCCCGTCGTCTTTCGCGACTTTCTGACCGACGAGACCGGCGGCGCTCGGGTGGACGTCATCATCAGCACCCTGAGCTTCACCGTCGCCAGGCTCGGCGAGGAATCGCACACCGAGGCGACCGGGCCGGTTGTCGACCTTCTCGAACGGCTCGACGTGCCGGTGATCCAGGCTGTGCTCTGCACGTCGAGCCGGGCCGATTGGGAAGCCAGTTCCGCCGGCCTGACGCCTCGTGATACGGCGATGAACGTGGTTCTTCCCGAGTTCGACGGCCGGATTCATAGCACCGCGGTCAGCTTCAAGGAAGAGGCCGGGTTTGACGACCGCCTCGGCACGGCGATCAAGGCGTATGTTCCCGTCGCCGACCGCGTCTCGTTCGCTGTTCGGCTCGCCTTGAATCACGCCCAATTGCGGTCAACGCCGAACGCCGAGAAGCGCGTGGCGATCCTCTTCGGCAATTATCCGACGAAGAACGCCCGGATCGGCAACGGCGTCGGCCTCGACACGCCGGCCTCGGTGATGAACGTTCTGCGTGCGCTGGGCGAAGCCGGTTATGACATCGGCGAGATCCCGAGCGACGGCGACGCCTTGATGCACCAGCTTATCGACGGCTGCACGAATGACGAGGAATTCCTCACCGACGACCAGTTGCGCCACGCCGTCGGCCACGTCAGCCTGGCGACGTATGACGCCTGGTTCAACGAGCTTCCGGCATCGTCACGCCGCGCGATGGTCGAGCAATGGGGCGTCCCGCTCGGCCCGGTCGGGCGGATCGAAGACAGGCTGGCGATCCCTGGCCTGATCTTCGGCAACGTCTTCGTCGGCATCCAGCCCCCGCGCGGTTTTGGTGCTGATCCGATGGCGATCTACCACAGCCCGGATCTGCCACCCACGCATCATTATCTTGCCTATTACCGCTGGATTCGCGACGAGTTCGCCGCCCAGGCGGTGATGCACATGGGCAAGCACGGCAACCTCGAATGGCTCCCCGGCAAGGCGACGGCCCTTTCGGAAGGTTGCTATCCCGAGGTCATGCTCAGCGACCTCCCCAATTTCTACCCGTACATCATCAATAATCCCGGCGAAGGCACGCAGGCCAAGCGCCGGGGGCACGCGGTCATCATCGATCACCTGATCCCGCCGATGACCCAGGCCGAGACCTATGACGACCTTGCCCGCCTCGAACAGTTGCTCGACGAATATTACCGGATGGCCTCGCTAGACCCGACCAAGCTGCCGTACATCACGCAACAGATCTGGTCACTCGTTACCAAGAATAATCTTGAACGCGACTTGAAAGTGGATCGTTGTCCCGGGGCTGAGGAGTTCGACGGGTTCTTGCAGGAGATTGACGGCTACTTGTGCGAACTCGGGGATGCGCAGATTCGGGACGGTTTGCACATTTTTGGAGAGCCGCCGCAGGGAGAGCAACGAATTGGCCTGATACAAGCCATGATGCGACTCGATAATGGAGAGATTCTTTCCTTACGAACCGCCCTGGCTCGCTGTCTGGAGATTGACACCAACCTGCTCTCGTCCAGTTTAGGAACACCGCTTGGTGATGAGGTGCTCACGGAGAAGGTGCGAAAAAGTCTTGCGATGCCAGTGGGTCAAGTCTGGACGATCGGTGACCTCTCGGGTGCAATCGATGATTACAACCGGCAATTGATCCGCTGCCAGATGGAAAGCGACAGTGTAAGCCGTCTGCCGGACCGGATGGTGTTGGAGAAAGATAAGGATTTAATCCGCTCATTTCGCTTCATTCTTCATGAAATTCTGCCCCGCCTCGACCGCACCACCGACGAACTCACAAACCTGCTCCGCGGCCTCTCGGGCCGGATGGTCCCCGCCGGTCCCAGCGGCGCACCGACCCGAGGGATGGCCCGCATCCTGCCGACCGGCCGCAACTTCTACAGCATCGACATTCACACGATCCCCACCGAGACCGCCTGGAAGGTCGGCACCCAGGCCGCCGAACGCCTGATCGAAAAGTACCTCGCCGAGAACGACGGCAAGTACCCCCGGAGCATCGGCATCGTCGTCTGGGGCACCAGCACCATGCGGACCCACGGCGATGACATTGCCGAGATCCTTTATCTGATGGGTGTCCGTCCCGTCTGGGTTCCCGAAAGCCGACGTCTCAACGGGATCGAACTGATCCCGCTCGACGTACTCGGCCGACCCCGGATCGACGTCACCGTGCGGATCTCCGGGTTCTTCCGCGACGCTTTTCCGAACGTCATCGAGCTTCTCGACAAGGCCGTGAACCTCGTCGCCGGGGCCGACGAATCCGACGACGCCAATTACCTCCGATCCCACGTCCAGCGCGACCGCCGCGGGCTTGAAGCGTCGGGCGTGACTGCCGTTGAGGCCGCGAAGCAATCACGCTACCGCGTCTTCGGTTCGAAGCCGGGAAGTTACGGCGCCGGGCTGCTCAACCTGATCGACGAACGGAACTGGAAGAACGACGACGACCTGGCCGAGGTCTATATCCGCTGGGGCTCGTATGCCTACACGGCGACCGACCACGGCGTCGCCGCGGCCGAACCGTTTAAACGGCGACTCAGTCAGGTCTCGGTCGCCGTCCAGAACCAGGACAACCGCGAGCACGACATTTTTGACAGTGACGACTATTTCCAGTTCCACGGCGGCATGATCGCCGCGATCCGCAATTTGACGGGCGAGAACCCCGCGGCCTACTTCGGCGATACGTCGAACCCCGACAATGTCCGGGTCCGCGACCTCGCCGACGAGGCCCGCCGCGTCTTCCGATCGCGGGTCGTGAATCCGAAATGGATCGCCTCGGTGATGCGGCACGGGTACAAAGGGGCCTTCGAGATGGCCGCCACCGTCGACTACCTCTTCGGTTACGAGGCCACCGCGCAGGTCATTGACGACTGGATGTTCGAGTCGATCAGCGAGGCGTACCTGTTCGATCCCAAGGTTCAAGACTTCCTCCAGGAAAAGAACCCCTGGGCGCTGCGGTCGATGGCCGAACGGCTCATCGAGGCCGCTCAGCGCGGGCTCTGGGAGGAGCCGAAGCCCGAGACGATCGAGGCCCTCAACGAAATATATCTGCGCAACGAGAGCGTTCTCGAAAGCCGATGAGTTCACGAACCGCACTCTTCCCAATCCCGGAGAAACCCGTTCATGCTTTTCTTTCTGCATCACATGGGCGTTGAGATCCTCGGCCGCGAGTTCTCGCCGCATGGGGTCGTTCAGCACGTCTGCACCTTCGCGGCGCTCGGCTTTCTGGCGGCGACCTCGATTTATGGAACCTGGGCACTCTTTCAGAAGGCCCGCGAGTCAAGCTCAAGCGTTCGGACCCGGATCTGACCTTCGATGCGTGCTCGCCAACTCCTCACGCCGGTCGTCTATGTCTGGGCCTTGCCGACGACCTTGGTCGGCCTCACCGCGGGGGTTTTGACCCTGGGGACAGGCGGCAAGGTCCAGCATCGTCGCGGCGCGCTGGAGTTTCATGGCGGGTTCGCGCGTTGGTTCCTGGAACGGAGCCCGTTCGTAAAAGCCGCGGCCATGACGCTCGGTCACGTCATCATCGGTCGTGACCCACAGTGTCTCGATGATTGCCGCGATCATGAACAGGTTCACGTCCGTCAGGTTGAGCGCTGGGGCGGCCTGTTCATTCCCGCGTATTTGATCGCCAGTGTCCTCGCCTGGAAGCGCGGGGGTCATTACTACCTCGACAACCATTTCGAGCGCGACGCCCGCACGCGTTGCGGTGAGGACTTCTGGTGACCGCACCCACACCGATCCCCACGCCCGATCCGGTCCGGGCGCCGCGCCCGATGCACGTCGAGCGGCACTTCACGGCGAGCGAGTTTGTCCGCGACGTCGTGATCGGGATGTCCGACGGCCTGACCGTCCCCTTTGCCCTGGCGGCGGGCCTGACAGGCATGGCCTCGATCCAGACCCGCCTGATCGTCACCGCCGGCCTGGCCGAGATTGCCGCGGGGTCGATTGCGATGGGCCTCGGCGGTTATCTCGCCGCCCGGAGCGATGCCGAGCACTATGAGAACGAGCGCGACCGCGAAGAACGCGAGGTCGTTGAGGTTCCCCACATCGAACGCGCCGAGGTCGCCGAGCTTTTCCGTGATTATGGTCTCGGCGAGCAGCACATCGAGCCGATCCTTGACGCCTTTGAAGCGAACCCGAAGGCATGGGTTGATTTCATGATGCGTTACGAGCTGGGCCTGGAAGCGCCCGACCCGGGCCGGGCCGTCAAGAGCGCCTCGACGATCGCGGGCGCGTACATCGCGGGGGGCCTGATCCCGCTGGCGCCGTACATGGCGATGACCGATGCACACACGGCGGTCATTTATTCGGTCGTCGTCACGCTCATCGCCCTGACCGTCTTCGGCTACATCAAAGGGCGGTTCACGGGGACGCGTCCTTTCCGGAGTGCCCTGCAAACCGCGGTGATTGGCGGCCTGGCCGCGGCGGCCGCGTTCCTGATCGCGCACGTCTTCTCCACCTGACGGAGTGCCCCGAACCGATGCCGAACGCGACGCCGACAAGCTTCCGGCCGACCGACGTTTACCCCTTCTCCGCGATCGTCGCGCAGGCGGGCATGACGCGCGCGCTCGTCCTGGCCGCGATCCATCCCGGCCTTGGCGGCGTCCTGATTCGCGGCTCGAAGGGAGCCGCCAAGAGTACGGCCGTCCGCGCGCTCTCGGCGATTCTTCCCGATATCGACGTTTACCCCGGCGATCCCTTCCGCAGGGCCTCTGGCGAGGATGTTCCCGGCTGGCCGCTGGCGGAAGACGCCGAGCCGGTTCCGGCTCCCGTTCCGCTGGTAAATTTGCCGGTCGGGGCGACCGAGGATCGGGTCGTCGGCAGCCTGAACATCGAGCGCGCCTTGAGCACGGGCGCCCGGGCGTTCGAGCCGGGTTTGCTCGCCGCGGCGCATCGAGGGATTCTTTACATTGACGAGGTCAACCTGCTCGGCGATCACCTCGTTGACCTCTTGCTTGACGCCGCCGCGATGGGCGTCAATCACGTCGAGCGCGAGGGCTTGACCTTCCGTCATCCGTCGCGGTTCGTGCTTGTCGGCACGATGAACCCCGAGGAAGGGGATTTGCGGCCACAGTTGCTCGACCGGTTTGGCCTGGCCGTGGACGTCGAGCCGATGACCGACCCGAGCGTTCGCGCCGAGGTCGTTCGCCGCCGCCTCGCCTTTGAGGCCGACCCCGCCGCCTTTTGCCTCGCCTGGGCCGACGCGGACCGTCGCGAAGGGGACCGGATCGCCCGCGCCCAGAGCCTTTTGCCTCGGGTCGTCGTTCCCGACCCGATCATTGATGCGATTTGCACTCGGTGCGCCTCCGAAGGAGCCGAAGGGCTTCGCGCGGACATCACGATTTACAAGGCCGCCTGCGCACTTGCCGCCTATGAAGGCCGGACCACCGTCAGCGCGGCCGACGTTGATGCCGTGGCTGAACTGGCCCTCGCCCATCGTCGAACGACCGACCGGCCCTCGAATCCTCCGCCCGCGTCGCGACCTCCCGACGAGGACCGGAACCCGCCGCCGGACTCACCCCGAAATGCGCCTGGCCGTGACTTTTACGCCGACCGCGACTCGCGCCCTTCGGCCCCGGCCAACGCCTCGACGGAAACCCCCGCACCCGTCGGCGATGGCTCTCGGGCGACGGAAACGATCAACCCGGTCGCCCCGCATGCGCTCGCTGGCTGGGCCTCGCGAACGCCGAAAGGGCAACGCGCGTCGGTCCAGGGGCGTCGCGGCGCGCTGGTCGTTCGTGGATCGCGGGGCGTCTTTGTCGGGACCACGGTTCCACGAGGGCGTTGCGCCGACCCCGCGATGGAGGCGACGCTCAGGGCGGCGGCTCCCTGGCAGAGGGGTCGGGGGCGTCTCGCTGGGGAAAACCTCATCGTCCGCTCGACCGACCTTCGCGAAAAAGTGCGGAAGCTCCCCGCGCGTCATCTCGTCCTCTTCGTCGTCGACGCCAGCCGGTCGATGGGCGCCCGGCGTCGCATGGGCGAGACGAAGGCGACGATTCTCTCGATGCTGGTCGATGCCTATCAGAAGCGCGACCTGATCGGCATGGTCACCTTCGGCGGTCTGGAGGCGCGGGTTGCCCTGCCGCCGACCCGGAGTGTACGCCTCGCCGCGCGTTTTCTCTCGAACTTACCGGTCGGCGGTCTCACGCCCCTGGCGCGCGGCCTGGTCGTGGCCGAACGGCTTGTGGCTTCGGTTCGCCGCCGCGATCCGGGGCTTATCCCCTTGCTCGTCCTCTTGACCGACGGCCGAGGGAACGTCGCGCTCTCGGTCGGGGCCGATCCCCTGGCCGACGCCTTGCAGGTGGTCCGGCGGCTCGCGGCGTCAAAGGTTCATGGCCTGGTGATCGATACCGAAGACGGACCCGTCAGGCTCGGCCGCGCGCAACGAATTGGCGAAGCCTGGGGCGCGGACGTCCGAGGAGGCGACGACCTGACCGGCCGGAGACTGCCCGAGGCGATTCGCAGGGCCTTGCTCGCCGGGTAGTCATGGAAATTTATTCACACGCAACGACCGATAACGCCGGAGCACCCGTTTCATGTCCGTTGAACCCAGCGAAGCAACCCGGCCCGACCCGAAACGGCGCAAGGGGCTTGTGATCGTCAACACGGGCGACGGCAAGGGGAAGACGACCGCCGCGCTTGGCCTGGCCTTCCGGGCGCTCGGAAGCGGGTTCAAGGTGTTCATGGTTCAGTACATCAAGGGGAAGTGGAAGACCGGCGAGAAGAAGCTGGCCGACCGGCTCGCGCCCGAGATGGAAATCCGGCCGATGGGCGACGGGTTCACCTGGGACACCAAGAACCCCGAGCAAGACATTGCCACGACGCTGAGGATCTGGGAGGTCAGCAAGGAGGCGATCGCCTCGGGCCGGTGGGACATCGTCATCCTCGACGAGATCAACGTCGTGATGAAGCTCGGCTACCTCGACCCCAAGGTCGTTGTCGAGGTTCTCAAGGGGCGCGACCCGCGTCAGCACGTCATCCTCACCGGCCGAGGAGCGCCGGCGGAGATCATCGAGGCGGCCGATCTCGTTTCCGAGGTCGTTCCGATCAAACACCCGTACAAGCAGGGCGTGCAGGCCCAGTTGGGGATCGAGTTTTGAACGAGAGTCACACGATTCACGAGCCGCTGACGACGAAGATCAAGTCGTCGGCGCAGGTGCTTTTTTGCGTCGGCTGCTGCTGCGGCAAGACCGATCGGGGTTTGCCCGAGGTCCCCGTCGATCGGCTCAAGACCGCCTGGAAAGCCGGCAAGCTGAACCGGGTCGTTCAGTTGACGATCTCAGGCTGCCTTGGCCCCTGCGACGTTCCGAACGTCGCCCTTGTCCTCACGTCCGATGGGGGCTGCGAGTGGCTCGGCCTCTTGAACGGAGACGCCCATTACGACGCCCTGATTGAATGGGCGCGAGAGAGCGCCGAGCGCGGTGAGGCGCTCGCGCTGCCGGCCTCGCTTGATGCCTTGCGTCTCCGCCGATTTCAACCCCAGGCCGACACCGCCGTCTCGACCGGCGTCGAGGCCAAGCCTTGACGATCGATCAGCCGCCGCCGAAGAGCGTGCTCAGCAAACCGGGGGGCTTGCCACCGGGAACGATGATCCGGTCGCCGGGGAAGATCTGGTAATTGGTGAGCGTGTCGCCGCGCTCCTTGATTCCGCACCAGTCAATCTTGAGGATCGTGTTCGGTCCACCGGCCGGATGGGGCCGGACGAGATACGCCTTCTCAGGCAGGCTGTTCGTTCGCAGGCCCGCCGTCAAGATCGCGTCGAGCACGGTCTCACTGCCGGTGACCGGAAATTTGCCCTGGGTCGTCACCGTGCCGAGGACGTAATACGACTTGCTCTGCGAGCCGTTGACCAGGCGGACCGAGACCTGATACGGCTCTCTCGCCGCCCCGGCGCGGGCCGAGATGCTCTGGGCAATCTTCAACTCGACCTCGCCCAGCGTGAGGCCGGCAACGTAAATATCGCCGAGGAACCCGAAGTCGATATTCCCGTCGGACTGGACCGTGAGGGTCGTCGTCGAGATATCGGGCAGAGGCGGTTTAACGGCGATCTCCAGCTCATCGGGGGGCTCGACGGTGTACGTCGGCATCGAGACCATCTGAAGTTCGCGGGGCTGGCCCGGATCGATCACCCCTGGCTGGGGGATCTTGCTGGCGGCATGATCGCCGCCGAGACTGGAACAGCCCGAGAGTAGGCCCAGGGGGATGACCGCGACCGCGCCGAGGAGACGCCTCACACGCGGCGGTCGGGCCGAAAGCATCCTTGCGGTCATCGGCCAATGTCCTCATTGGTTCCTGGCCCGATCGAGGCGGTCCATCCCTGGAACCGATCCCCAGCTTCGGGACACGATCTCTATCAGAATCGGTCGAAGAGGGAAAGAGACTTGAGCGAAACTCGGGATTGACCCCACCGGTTTGACCGATTAGCCTGCGCCTGAACCTGGCCAGACGCCCCCAATGGACTGGGCGAGCGCGACGCCAGACTTTGAAGGCGCATCCGACATGATGGATTCCGTGTCTCGCGTCCTCTTCCTTGGCCTCGACGGCGGCACGATGACCGCCTTCGCCCCCTGGTTCGCTCGCGGCCTTCTTCCGAATCTCGCGGCGCTCTGGGCGCGCTCGGCCACCGGCCCGCTGCGGTCGTCCGACCCGATGGTCACGCCCGTCGCCTGGACGTCCTTCTCCACGGGAAGCACGCCCGACGTCCACGGCATCCACGAGTTTTACCACGTCGGGCCGGATGGCCGGTCGATCCGATCCAACCACGCCGGCCGGGTCCTCGTGCCGACGCTCTGGCAGACGCTCGCGGCCGAGGGGCGCGAGGTCGTCAGCCTGAACCTGCCGATGACCTACCCGCCCCCTCGCGTGAAAGGGATCGTCGTCGCCGGGGCCGATGCGCCGGGGCTGGACTGGGCCTTTGCCCAGTGTCCCGACTTCGGCCGCGAGGTTGCCGAGCATCTGCCCGAGTTCACGACCAAGCTCGTCTGGAAGACCCGGCCCCGGACACTCGACGAGGTTCGCAAGAATGCCGCCCGCAACCGCGCGATCTTTCGCGCCCAGGCGGGCGCCGCGGAGCGAGCCGACGCCCGATCCGACTGGTCGGCCCTGATGGTCCACTTTCACAACCTCGACAGTATCCAGCACCGGCTCTGGCCCTATCTCGGCATCGACGAGACCGCCATTTTCGATGAGCCGTGGAACGTCGAGGTCGAGTCGTGCCTGCGGGTTCTCGATGAAAGCGTGGGGCGTCTTCTCGACCTCGCCGCGCGGCGGGACGCCGCCGTGATCGCCGTTTCCGACCACGGCTTCGGCCCCTGCAAGGCCCTCGTGAACGTCAACGGCCTGCTCAACAAGGCTGGTCTTCAGCGTTCCCTGATGTACGGCACCCGCTTTCGCTATCGCGCTCAGCGCCTCGGCGATCGACTTCATCGCTGGTTGACCCGGAAGTCACCAGGCGGCCCCGGTCGTCGGCTCGCCCGGTCGGTTGAGGGGGTCGTCGGCTGCGACTGGTCGCGAACGCTCGCCTATGCTCCCTTCGGCCAGCTCAGCGGCAACATCTTTCTCCATCCCGAAATGACCCGGAACGCCTCGGCGGCCGATCGGATCATCGACGAGATCCTCGGAACCTGCCGCGAGGCGCGCGATCCCGAGACCGGCGCGAGACTCTTCCGGGACGTTTTTTCGACCGCCGATCGCTACGGGTTCGATCCCGCCGATCAAGGGATTCCCGACATCCTCGCCCTTTCGGCCGACGGCTATCAGGCTCAGGCCAAGTGGAGCGTCTCGCGGCGGAAGGAACTGCTTCGCCCCGATCCGAATCTGCCGGCGACGCACTGGGTTGACGGTGTCGTCGCGGTCGATGCCCCGGGCGTTCGGCCTGGCGGGCACCTCCGCGCCGACCTTCACGACCTGGCGCCGACGACCCTGGCAATGCTCGGCGTTCCCGTGCCGGAAACGATGAATGGCCGCGTCTTGCACGAAGCGTTTGACCGACCCCTGACGGTTCGCCACGGGGCGAGACCGGTGATCGAGGAAGATCCTGAGTTCGCGCACTTGCTTGCCGCAGGTTTCGGCGCCGAGTGTGCCTGACCCCTTTTTCCGGTCGAGAGGTTCCCATGTCCGAGATCCGCGATGACATCCGCCGTTACATCCTCAACGAGTTCCTTCCAGGCGAGAACCCCGACGAGCTGACCGACGAAACTCCGCTCATCACCGGCGGCATCCTCGACTCGATCAGCACCCTGAAGCTCGTCACCTTTCTCGAAGACCACTTCGGCGTCACCGTCGAGGCGTACGAGGCAGGCGTCGAGAATCTCGACTCGGTCGCCGAGATCACCCGCCTGATCGCCGAGAAGAAGGCCGCTTGAAGATCGCCGGATATCGACCAGAAGCCAAAAATCATGACCGATGACCAAGAACCAATGACCGAAAAAACGGGTCAATAAGGCGCTTGCCCGTCCTCCCGTTTACGATTTGGTCCTCGGTCCTCGGTCCTCGGTCATTTTTGAAAAGGAAATCTCTGAACCTGCCGCGATCTCGACCTCAACAAGGTCGGCACCGCGGAGAAACCCGGCGATCTCGGCCGTCAAGGTCCCGCTGCTGTCCATTCTAGGCAGCTTGTTCTGACCGCCGAGCTTGCCGCGCGATCGCATCCAGGCGTTCAGGCCACCGGATTTTGCCACGACGACCGCCGGGAGCGGCAGGCCGACCTTGTCCGCGCGGTGCGCCTGGTAATCCGCGTTGCGGCGGCCAAGGTCACGGTCAAAGGCCGACCGGAAGGCGGCAAGGTCGGTCGGCGGTTGAAGGAACTCGAAGACATAGAGATGATGGCCGAGCCTTCCTTGAAAGACCGGGCCGACGTGCCAGTCGCGCACCGAGGCCCCCGTCGCGGCCGAGGCCGAGGCCACGGCACCCTCGATCTCTTCCGAGATCAAATGCTCTCCAAACGCCGACAACGAATATTTTGTTCGGCCCGTGAACGTCAACAGCGGCGGAGAGACCGATTCAAACCGAACGGTGTCGCCGATCAGGTGCGACCAGAGGCCCGCGCAGGTTGAAACGGCGATGGCATAATTCACCCCTGGCCGCACGTCGCCCAGCCAGTGCCTGGTCGGGTGCGCGGAGCCGACCTCGTCGCACGGAATAAACTCATAAAAAAGACCGTGATCGAAGCAGAGCCGCAAAAGGCCGGTCGTCGGGTCGCCAAAGGCGATGAAGCCTTCCGAACAGGGGTACGACTCCTGCAACCTCACCCGACTTGAACCGAGGATCGCCTCGAAGGCCAACCGGTAGGGATCAAACTTGACCCCTCCGTGAACGACCACTTCCAGGCCAGGCCAGACCTCGGCGATGGTCGCCTTGCCGGTCAGGTCGAGCAACCTCTGGAAGAGGATCAGGAGCCAGCTTGGCACTCCGCCGACGAGCGTGATCGGTTCGCGCTGGCTTCGTTCCGCCAAAAGGGTCAGTTTGCGATCCCAGTCAGGTTCGAGCGCCAGTTCGAGCGGCGGAAACGCGTAAGGGCGCAGGAACGCGTTCAATTCCTTGGCGGCAATTCCGCTCAGGTCGCCCTGTTCGACGCCAGGCGCGGGGCGTTCCAGATCGCTGGAGCCGCCGAGAAAGAACATCTTGCCGTGAAAGAGCCGCGAATCCGGGCGATTGGCCAGGTGATAGGCGACCATCGTCCGCCCCGCCTTGACGTTCGACGCGAGCATCTCACGAGAGACCGGAATGTACTTCGTCGCCCCTTGCGTGGTCCCGCTGGTTAAAGCCAGGTAGGGAATCCGCCCCGGCCAGGTGAGGTCTTCGAAGATTGGATAGCGATCCTTGAGATACGCGGCCCAGAGGTCTTCATAGGTGCGAAGGGGGACGGCCTTCTGATACTCGCGGACGGTCTGGATTGCGGAAAAGCCGTGATCCTGGCCGAACCGGGTCAATTTCGCCCTGGCGATGAGCGTGCGGAGCGTCTTCGCCTGCGCGCGGACGGGATCGACCAGGGCGAGGCGTTGGGTTCGTTTCTGGGCGTAGGTCAGGTACGCGCCGTTGACCGGGGTTCGGATGAATCGGTGACCGGCGATCTGAGAGATCAGGGGGTGGTCATTCATCTCAGGTGACTCCCTTCACTCCCCTGCAAAAATAGGCACCGGCGGGGGGGAAGTTCAGAGGCTGGAAGGCGAATTGAACGTCTTCAAAAACGCGTCGGTAAAACCGCCAGTAAACCCAGGGCAATTCCGTGATCTGGTTAAACGTCGCGTCGGGAGCCATCACCTCGCCGACGACCCGGAAGAGGTCGCGTTGCAGGTCTTTCGGGAACGAAGGAACGGGTAATCCTGAAATCACATGATCAACCTGACCGATTCCTCGGTCGGCGAGCATTCCGGCGAGGTCGCGAACGTCCCCCTCGATGATCTCAAAGTTCGCCGGTGTTTGAAAGCGATCGCGGAGCAGTCGGGCGAAGTCCGGGTCACGTTCCAGGACGATGACCTTGCAATCGGGCCGGGCGCGGTCGGCGATGACCCGGGTGATCGGCCCGGTTCCCGCGCCCAGCTCGACGAGAACCCGGGCGCGGGACCAGTCAACGTTACGGACGGTCGTTCGCGAGAGCCAGGGGCTGCTGGGGGCCAGGCTGGCGATGGCCGTGCCGTGCCTGAGGAACTTGCCGAGAAAGAGCGAGGCGTCACTCATCGGAGAATATCACCGGGCGGGGCCGCGGGTCTTGCTCGTCGTCTTCGCTTTCAAGCCGGCTTTCCTCGTCTGTTCGAGGAACCGGATTGCATCCAGTTGCGGCGGGATTGACCTCAGCTTGTCGCGGAGGAAGCGAACGACGAGCTTGTTGACCAGCCCCGCTTTTTCAATCTGAGGGGCGTGGCCGCACTTGGGAATGACGACCTGCGTCACGTTGGCGATCACCTCGGCCGCTCGCACCGAACCGGCGACGTCGGAAAGGACGTGGTCGTTGTCGCCCCAGATCAGAAGCGTCGGGTTGCGGATCTGGCTCAGAAGCGGAGCGACGGAGTGGCCGACCGTCCCTCGCAAGGTTCGCAAGACCCCTTTCTTCCACTTCCGGTTCTGGAACTTCCGCTCGACGGCTTCGATCAACTCCTCGCTGGCGTAGTGCGACCGATGAAAGACCGATTTGACGAGCGTGTCGTACTGGCTCCGGCGCACGCCTTCCATCATCGGCAGGTTTTCATCGCCGTAAAAACCCGATGGACAGATCAAGACGAGCTTGCGGACCTTTTCCGGGTTTTTCACGGCGTAGGTCAAGACGACCTGGCCGCCGAGACTGGAGCCGACGAGGTTGTAAGGCGGGCGCTGAACGTATTCGTCAAGGTAATCGGTGAGGCGTTCGACGAGGTAATCGACGGTGATCTCGCCTCCCGCGTCGATGCGTTTGTGCAGCGAGTCGCCGTCGTAGACGAGGATCTCGGGAATCTTGACATCGAACTGACGCGAGAGTTCGGTGTGGTTGGCGAACCAGCTCTCGGATTGCTCGGCGAGGCCGTTGACGAGCACCAGTGGAGCGGGCCGTTTATAGGCGCGGAAGCGGTGCAGGTCAAACAACTTGCGGACTTTCGCGTTCATGGCTTGCAGAGACTCCCGGGGTGCCGACGACTCGGACCTTGACAGGCCGGCCCTGGCCCTCGAACCCGTCCCGACGCGCAAATTGCCTCGCTCTTCCTCAATAACCATAACACGCCGCCGATCGTCCCGCCAACAGGGTTCTCTTATGAGTGAACGATGAAGGGTTTGTCATGGTGACATCACAATTCCGCCTCGCCGCTCGGCCGGCGCGGTCCTGTCGTCACCAGATCGTCACATCAATGTCTTCGCTCGACCGGGACGCTTCTTCTGGACCGAGGTGATTTTGGAGGCTGGATGATCGATGTCCAAAGGGCGGGATTTTTCCGTCATTGGTCTTTTGCGATTCCTATTGGACCGCGCAGGGTGCTTGACGTTGGTCGGTGAAGCGCTACAAGATGTGGCAGAGAACCGGCCCGGCTTTCTCTGGCCGGCGCGGTAGGCGCGGTGCGCGGCGGACCAGGATCGGGAGCAAGCGACTCATGCGGGTTTTCGTCACGGGTGGCACGGGTCTGATCGGGATGAGCCTGGTGCGCCGACTGCTGGAGCGCGGCGACCAGCCCGTCGTTTTGACGCGACAGGCCGACCGCGCGCGTCGAAACCCCGCGATGCGATCGGTCAAGTTCGTGCAGGGGGACCCGTCGATCCCCGGCGGCTGGGAGTCGGAGGTTGACGGTTCCGACGCGGTTGTCAACCTCGTCGGCCACAATATCTTCGCCGATCGATGGAGTCCTCAAATCCGCCGCAAGATCCGCGACAGCCGGGTGTATTCGACCGAGCACGTCGTCTCGGCGATCGCCAGGGCGCAAACGAAGCCAAAGGTGCTCGTGCAGGCGTCGGCGATTGGCTATTACGGTCCGCGCGGCGACGAGACCCTGACCGAGGAAAGCCCGGCCGGTTCGGACTTCATGGCCGTTGTCTGTCGCGAGTGGGAAGACGCCGCCGAAGCTGTCACGCCGCTCGGCGTTCGCCTCGCCACGATCCGCACCGGGGTTGTTCTCGCCAGGGACGAAGGGGCCTTGAAGGTGATGACGCCGATCTTCAAGTGGCTTCCGCTCGGCGCCGCGCCCATCGGCAGCGGCGACAACGCCTTCAAACCGGGAACCGGCCACCAGTGGATGAGCTGGATTCACATCGACGACATCGCCGGTCTCTTTCTTCTCGGGATCGACAACCCAGCCGCCCAGGGACCCATCAACGGAACCGCGCCGAACCCGGTCACGAACGCCGACTTCGGCAGGGCCCTCGCCAAGGTTCTCTGGCGGCCGTTTGTCCCGCTTGGACCCCCCGACGCGGTGCTGGACGTGGTGCTCGGCGAGGTGGCGCAGGTTGTCACCAAGGGGCAAAAAGTCATCCCGGCGAAGGCTCAAGAACTCGGTTACAAATTTCAATACCCGGAAATCCTCCCGGCCCTTCGCGCTGTCTTCGCCAAGGCCCCCGCGCCGCCGAAAGCGGCCCCGGCCCGACCGGCCGCGACGGCCGGACATCATCATTGAACGCGGGCCAGGACAAACCGACTCGCGCCCGAGCCCGAGCGCTGATGGTGCTCGGCACGGCGAGCCACGTCGGCAAGAGTGTCGTGACGACCGCCTTTTGCCGGCTTCTGGCCGAGCGCGGCGTTCGCGTCGCGCCGTTCAAGGCCCAGAACATGGCCCTGAACAGCTACGTGACCCGCGAAGGGGGCGAGATCGGCCGCGCCCAGGCCGCGCAGGCCGAGGCGGCGGGCGTCGACGCGCGGAACGCGATGAACCCCGTCCTGCTCAAGCCGACCGGCGGCGTCAGCCAGGTCGTCGTCGATGGCGCTCCGATCGGCGTCATGTCGGCGCGCGCGTATTACGCCGCCAAGGCCACGATCTGGCCCCGGATCGTCCGCGCCTATGACCGCCTCGCCGATGAGTTCGACGTGATCGTGCTCGAAGGCGCGGGGAGCCCGGTCGAGGTGAACCTCGTCGAGCATGACCTGACGAACCTTCGAATGGCCCGCCATGCCGACGCCGCCGTCATCCTCGTCGCCGACATCGAACGCGGGGGCGTCTTCGCGCAGCTTGTCGGCACCTGGGAGTTGCTCGCGGAGGCCGATCGTCGCCGGGTGATTGGCTTCGTGATCAACAAGTTTCGAGGCGATGTCAGCCTGCTTGACTCGGGTCTCGATTTCCTCCGCGAGCGGACCGGCGTTCCCGTCCTCGGCGTTTTACCCTATCGGAGCGATCTCGGAGTCGATCAGGAAGATTCGCTCGGCGTCGACGAGACGACCTCTCCCGAGGATGCGCAGGCAGGTCCCGGTCCGCTCATCGAGATCGCCGTGATCCGGCTTCCGCACCTGAGCAACTTCACTGACTTCGACCCCCTGAAACAGATTCCCGGCGTGCGACTCCGCTACGTCGCGTCGGTCGCGCGGATGGGCCGTCCCGACGTCGTGATCTTGCCCGGTACGAAGGCGACGGTTCTTGACCTCGACTGGCTCCGCGAGACCGGCCTTGCCGGGGCGATCGTTGCGCAATCGACGGAACCCTCGTCGCCGACGATCGTGGGCATCTGTGGCGGTTTCCAGATGCTTGGCCGCGTCCTGGAAGACCCGCACCAGGTCGAGTCGCCCCGGATCTCCGCCGAGGGCCTTGGCCTGCTCGGCGTCTCCACGCGGTTCGCGGCCGAGAAGCACCGGCACCGTGTCCAGGGCAGGCCGGTCGATGGTGGTCCATCCATCGTCGGTTACGAAATTCACATGGGCGAGACGACGCGCGACGAGGGCGTTCGCTCCTGTTTTGAGCTGACCCGCGAGAGCGACGGCGTTACCCTTCTCGACGGCGCGGCCGATCCGTCGGGTCGAATCTTCGGCACCTATGTTCATGGCCTCTTTGATCGTCCCGCGTACGCGGCGGACTTTGTCGGGCGCCTTCGCGAGCGTCGCGGACTGCCGCCGCTGGACGCGGTGTGCTGGGAAGAACATCGGTTGAGCCGGGCCGATCGATATGGTCCGCTCGCCGCCCTGATGCGCGAATATGTTGATCTGGGTCCTGTCTGGTCGGCTCTCGGTCTCGACCCTGAGCCGGGACAACGCTGAGATGCCGTTTCCGCAGTGGGAATGCTGGACCTTGCCCGTCGGCTTCGCGCTCGATGCCGTCGTGGGTGATCCACGCGGCTGGCCGCATCCTGTCCGGCTCATTGGCGGCTCGATCACGACTCTGGAACGGCTTTTTCGGGGCACGGTCTTTCGACCGACTTCGGCGAAATGGATTGGTTATGTCGCGGGTCTTCTGCTGGTTGTTGTCGTGACGGGAGGGACAGGGCTGGTGGTCGTTGAAATGCGACAACTGGCCTCGCGATGTGGCGGGATCGGGCTTTTTGTCGCGGATTCCCTGCTGATTTACTGGGGTCTCGCGGTGAAGGGCCTTGCGGTGGAGAGCCTGAGAGCGTCGGAAGCCGCCGACCTCGACGTCGCCCGCGCCGAGCTTTCGATGATCGTGGGCCGCGACACCCAGACGCTTGATCGTCCCGAGATCTGCCGGGCCTGCGTGGAGACGGTCGCCGAGAACGGCAACGACGCGGTGGTTGCCCCGCTCTTCTGGTTCGCCATTGGCGGGCCGGTCGGCCTCTGGATGTACAAGGCCGTGAACACGCTCGACAGCATGGTCGGCTATCGCGATTTTCGCTATGCGGAACTTGGCTGGGCCTCGGCCCGGCTTGACGACCTGGTGAACCTGATTCCGTCCCGGATCACCTGGCTCTTGATTGCCCTCGCGTCGTCTCTCACGGGTGAGAACGCTTCCGAGGCCTTGCGGATCGGCTGGCGCGACGGCCGCAAGCATCCCAGCCCGAACGCCGCCTGGGGCGAGGCCGCGATGGCCGGCGCTCTTCATGTTCAGCTTGGCGGAATCGCGTTCTATCGCGGTGTCGTCAGCGAAAAACCACGCCTCGGCGATCAAAACGAAGCCATCGGCCCGGCCACGGTCCGACGCGCCGTGAAGGTCATGAAAACGTCGGCGTTGCTCGCCGCGATACTGGCGGGCTCGGTTCGGGCCTGGCTCCTGCTGTAGGAGAATGGGAAAGACACGATGACCGATGACCAAGGGCCGAATCCATTTTTCCTTCGGTCATCGGTCATCGGTCATCGGATGCGTGCTTGACGCCCCTGGTCGTGGGCTGTTAGCCTCTTTGGATCATCCAACGACGGAAATTTGCCGCGAGTCGAGACGGAAAGCGACGGGCCGTGCACATGTCGGACGCCTTGCTGATCGCCGCTCATGGCAGTCGCGACGAAGGCGGGATTGCCGACTTCCTCGCCTTTGCCGGGGCCTGGCAGAGCCTTCGCCCCGACCGCCCTCAGGCTGCTGGGTTTCTCGAATTCGCGCGACCGACGATTGGCGAGGCGATTGACGCGCTCGTTGACCAGGGGGCGAGCGACGTGACGGTGGTCCCCGCCATGCTGATGGCCGCCGGCCACGTCAAGAACGACGTTCCCAGCGAGGTTCAGGACGGCCGCGAGCGACATCCCGGTGTCAACTTTCGAATGGCCCGGCCTCTTGACATTCATCCCGCGCTTCTTGAACTCTGCCGGGTCCGCTATCTCGAAGCCACGGCGGACCTTGCCGAGGTTCCCGCCGCCGAGACCCTCTTGCTTCTCGTCGGCCGGGGGACGTCCGACCCCGATGCCAATGCCAACATCGCGCGGGTCGCCCGGTTGCTCTGGGAGAGTTACGGCGTCGCCTGGGCGGCCTTCGCCTATTCGGGCCTGGCCTCGCCGCGCGTTGATGAGGCGCTGAGCGTCTGCCGCAAGCTTGGATACAAGAGGATCGTGGTCCAGCCGTATTTTCTCTTCGACGGTGTTCTCGTCAAGCGCATCGCCGAGGCGGCCAGTCGCCATGCGGAGGCGGACCCGACGACCCAGATCATTCTGACGTCGCATCTCCGGTCTCACCCGCTCTTGCTCCGGGCCTTCGAGGACCGAGCCCACGAAGCGCGGCACGGCTCACCATTGATGAACTGCGACCTCTGCAAGTATCGCGTTCGCCTCTTTGGCCGCGAGAACGACCTGGGGATGCCCCAGGAAGGCCATCATCATCACGTCCGCGCGTCAACGCTCGACGACGACCATGATCATCGCCCTCGCCGATCGACGCGGCGATCGGTTGCGACCGACGCGGCCGGACATCCCTGGGATGAGCGCCTGCTTTCCCGTCTCCAGTTGCTCAACGAACGTTGACGGCGGACCCGACGATGACCCACGACGCGACGTCCGTCCCCATCGCGATCATCGGGGTCGGGCCGGGCGACCCGGACTTGCTGACCCTGCGCGCTCTCAAGACCTTGAAAAGCCGCGACCTGATCGTTCACGCGGGGCCGACCGACCGCGCCGGCTACGCCCTGGAAACGATCGCCGATCATCTTGAACCCTGGCAAAAGGTCGAATCGGCTCGCCTCGCCATGCGTTGCGGACCTGACGACGGCTCGGTCGGTTATAATCGCGTCGCCCAACGCCTGCGCGACGCGGCGCGGGCCGGTCAAAAGGTCGGTTTTTTGACCGAAGGCGACCCGATGCTTTACGGATCGGGGTCTTACGTGGCCGAACATCTGGCCGCCCTTGCCCCCGAGACGGGCGTCGAGATCATTCCCGGCGTCAGCGCCGTCAGTGCCGCGGCGGCCCGGCTCGGTTGGCCGCTCGCTCAGAAAGAGGCGATTCTGACGATCTGTCCGGGCACCTATCACGTCGACGCGATTGGCTCGATCCTCGACCGCCCCGGCATGACCTGCTGGCTCAAGGCGGCCGGAGTCTTGCCCGCGCTGGTTCTTGCTCTGCGCGTGCGAAACCGGCTCCACCGCGCGGTGCTCCTGGAAAATGTCGGCAGGTCCGAGGAGCGGATCTTTCGCGACCTCGACGCGGCCCTGAAAGAAGACCTGTCCTACTTCTCGCTGGTCCTGATACGCTGAGATGATGAACGATCCGGAAACCAGGACGGGAACTCTTCACGTCGTCGGCCTCGGACCCGGCTCGGCCGGCGTCTTGACGCCAGACGCTTCCGCGGCCATTGGCGCGGCCGATACGGTCGTTGGCTACCACGGCTATCTCGACCTGATCGCCCCCTTGCTGAACGGCAAAGCGGTGATCGGGCGCGACCTCGGCCTGGAGATCGAACGCGCCGGGGTCGCGCTTGACCTGGCCGAGAAGGGGCATCGCGTCGCCCTGGTCTCAAGCGGCGACGCCGGGATCTACGGCATGGGAGGCGTCGCCTGCGAGCTGGCCTCGGGGCGGAAGTCGTCGGTCGAGATCGTGCTTGTTCCAGGGGTCACGGCCGCCTGTTCCGCCGCCGCGAGGCTCGGGGCGCCGCTCGCTCACGACTGGGCCTGTGTCAGCCTGAGCGACCTGCTCACCCCCTGGCCGACGATCCTCAGTCGCGTCGAGGCATCGGCGCGGGTCGACCTCGTCCTCGTCATCTACAACCCCGCGAGCCGGACCCGAACCTGGCAACTCCAGGCCGTTGCCGACCTCTTGCTCCGCTTTCGCGATCCGGGAACGCCCGTGGGACTCGTCGAGAATGCCTACAGGCCGGGAGAGACCGTTGACGTCATCCGGCTCGATGCGCTGAGAGATCGGCCGGTCTCGATGTTCACGACGGTCATCGTCGGCAACTCGCGAACCTATTTTGATCGCGGCCGGATGGTCACGCCGCGCATCTATGCGGCGAAGACCTCGGCCGCGGAGACTTCTCGCTTGACGCTTTCAAGGCCCGGCGAGGCGATCATGGCCGAATCGCTGGCGATCATCGATCACGAGCTTGGCGACGAACCCACCGACCCGAGCGAGCGTGCCGTTGTCCGTCGGATGATCCACGCGACCGCTGATTTTGAGTTCGCGGCGAACGTCAAGATTGCCCCTGGCGCGATCGAAGCCGCAATTCGGGCCTTTCGCGCGGGAGCACTCGTCCTGACCGACGTCGAGATGCTTCGCGCTGGGGTCCGCCGCGATTTGACCGGCCCGCTCAATGTTTTGAGCCTCTGCGCGATCGACGAACCCGGCACGACCGAGCTTGCCGAGGCCGAAAAGCTCACGCGATCGGCCGCCGGCATCCGAAGACTGGCCGATCGGATCGGCGACGGCGCCGTGGTCGCGATTGGCAACGCGCCGACGGCCCTTGACGAAGCCCTTCGGTTGATCGACGTTGCGAACTGGCGGCCCGCCTGCCTGATCGGCATTCCGGTCGGGTTTGTCGGCGTCGGGGCCGCGAAGACAAGGCTGATCGGTCAATCGACGGTTCCTTACGTGACCAGCCTCGGCCGTAAAGGGGGAACCCCGGTCACGGCGGCGGTGGTCAACGCCCTGCTCGACCTGGCCTTGTCGACGTCGGGAACCTCGCCATGATTCCCGAGGGGCGCCCGCCCTTCGAGATCGTCCGCAACCTGACGGTCCCGCCGAGAGATCCACAGGGAAGGCGTGAGGGCTACACGACTGGTGCCTGTGCCGCGGCCGGTGCGCAGGCAGCCTGCCGCTTGCTCGTCCGCGACGAGCGGGTTGAGCGGGTCAACGTCCCCTCGCCGCTCGGTTTTGATCTGCGGATTCCGATCCATCGGCTTGGTTTTGCCAATGGTGTCGCCCTGGCCGGAGTCATCAAGGACGGCGGCGATGACCCCGACGTTACCCACGGCGCGGAGATTATCGTCAGGGTCCGCGAGACCGACGCGCCTGGAATCACGATTCTCGGCGGTCCGGGAGTCGGCCGGATCACCCAGCCGGGCCTGGAGCTTCCTCCCGGCTCACCGGCGATCAATCCCGTGCCGCGCGCGATGATCATTCAAGGAATCGCCCTGGCTCTGGGAACCGAGGGGACGCCGACGGGGATCGAGGTCACCGTCACGGTTCCCGACGGCGAGGCGATCGCCAGGAAGACGCTCAACGCGCGGATCGGTATCCTTGGCGGAATCTCGATCCTGGGGACGACCGGGGTGGTTCGACCCATGAGCACGGCGAGCTGGAGGGCCTCGGTCGTGCAGTCGATCGACGTCGCCGCCGCCAACAGCCACCGCCACATCGTGCTGACGACCGGCGGCCGGAGCGAACGGTTCGCCGAGGGGGTCTATCCCGTCCTTCCCGAGATGGCCTTCGTTCAAATGGGGATTTTTACCGGCGATTCGCTCAAACGGTGCGTCCTGCGCGGGGTCAATCGCGTGACTGTGTGCGGAATGATCGGCAAGGTTGCCAAGCTCGCGACCGGCCAGATGCAAACGCACGTCGCCGGCGGTGCTGTCGACCTCGCTTTTCTGGCTGATCTCGCCCGAGACGCCGGAGCCAATGAGACGCTCATTCAGGAAATCGCCGCGGCGAATACCGCGAGGCACGTTGAGGAACTCGTCGAATCGTCGGGCTTCTTCGCCCTTTACGACCGGATTGCCCGCAAGGCCACCGACGCTTGCTTCGAACATGCCGAGGGCGCAATCGAGGTTGAATCAATTCTATTCGACTTCAACGGCAAGATCCTCGCGAGAGCCAATCGATGACCGCGCCCGTCGTCGTCATTGGCCTGGGGGCGGAAGGGCTTGAGGGGCTGAGATCCAACGCCTTGAAGGCCGTTCAGGCCGCGACTTTTCTTGCCGGAGGCCGCCGACATCTCGAACTCGTCGGTTCGACCTCGGCGGAAACTTTCACGATCACCGATAACATTGACGCACTCATCGCCCGGCTTGGCCGACGCGGCGATCAAGAGCGGTGCGTGGTCCTTGCCTCGGGCGACCCGCTCTTTTACGGAATCGGCGACCGGATCATCGCGGCGCTCGGCCGCGAACAGGTGCAGGTGGAAACCTCCGTCTCCAGCATGCAATACGCCTTTGCGCGCGCTGGCCTTTCCTGGCACGACGCCGCCATCGCGAGCATTCACGGCCGCCCGCTCAAACCGGTGCTCTTGCCTCTTCTGGGGCGTCCCCGGATTGGCCTTTTTACACGCGACGGAGCCAGTCCCTCGGAGGTTGCCCGGTTCCTTGACGATCACGGCCTGGCGCGGGAATATCACGCCTGGGTCTGTTCGGACCTGAACTCGGACCAGGAACTCGTGACCTCGGCTCCGCTCATCGATCTCATCGGCCGATCGTTTTCCAGGCTCAACGTCCTCGTCCTCGAACGTCGCGGCAAGGCGTTTCTGAACAGTATCGAGCCGGCCGACGACGCCTTCGCGCAACCGGAATCGGGGGCGATTCTCTTGACGCATCAGGATATTCGTGCCCTCGTCCTTCGTCGCTTCGGCGGTCTCGTCGATGGTCCGATCTGGGACCTTGGCGCGGGCCTTGGAGGTGTCTCGGTCGAACTTGCTCGGGCCTTTCCCGGCCGCGAAATCGTCGCGGTAGAGCGGGCCGCGACGCAGCTTGTGTATTTGAAGATGAATCGAATCCGGTTCGAAGTCTTTAACATTCGCATCGTCGAGAACGAGGCCCCCGGTTGCCTGACTGCTGAGGAATCTCCCTCGGGGGTTTTTCTGGGAGGTTCGGGGGGGCATCTGACGGCGATTCTCGACGTCGTGGCCTCCCGGCTCCTTCCCGGCGGCCAATTCGTCGCCAACTTCGTGGGAATCGAGAACCTCGCCGCCGTCCTTGAGAGATTTCGAACAATCGGCTGGCCGATGGACGTGATTCAGGCCCAGATTGCGGAGGGGCGTCCTCTCGCCGGGCTGACGACCCTGGTCCCGCAACGCCCTGTCTGGATCGTCTCGGCCACAAAACCTTAAAAGCTTGTCTGGCGGATTAACCTCTGCTCAGCACCGCCGCGAGAAAACCGAGTCCAAGGGCGGCCGAGAGCCCTAGGATCATGGCCAGGACGGCAAGCCCTGGCTTTTCCTCGGCAAGCTGCGCGAGTGGGCGAAACCAACGGGGATACTCGGGCCTGATCCGAACGATCACCTGTTCGACCGGGGCCGGAGGAAGCGCGACGGGTTCGGCTTTGGGCTCGACCTGTGGAACCGTCGGGGCGACGGCGCGGGCTCTTGGCCTGAGGAGGAATTGAAGGGCCTCGGCCGCCTCGTTGGCGGTCTGAAATCGGTCGTTCGGCTTGTGAGCGAGGAGCTTGTCGAGAACCCGCGCGAGGCCGAGCGGGATGTCGGGCTTGACCTCGATGATCGGCACGGGCGAGCTGCCGATTCGCTTACCCATCCGCTCGATCGGAGAATCGCCGGGGTACGGGAGTTTGCCGGTCATCAGGTGGTACATCGAGCAGCCGAGGCTGAAGAGGTCGCTCCGGCCGTCAACCTCGCGCCCGCAGGCTTGCTCGGGCGACATGTAGTCAATCGTGCCGACGGCGATCCCGTCGGCCGTGGCAAACGAGGTCGCGTTGTCGGCCTCCATCAGGACACCGAGACCGAGGTCGAGAACCTTCACGAGCTTCTCGTCGGTCAAGAGGAGGTTGGAAGGCTTGACGTCGCGGTGAACGATGCCCTGGCCGTGGGCGTGGGCCAGGCCAAGCGCCGCCTGCGCGGCGTAGTCGGCCATTTCCATCGGCGTGAGCAGCTTCTTTCGCATTCGTTCCGAGAGGCTGAGGCCCTGGACGTACTCCATGACGATGTAGAGGACCCGGTTGATCTTGTCGGCATCGAAGGCGCGGATCACGTTCGGGTGATCGAGCCGACCGACCAGCTTCATCTCGCGCTGAAATCGGGCGATGACCCGGTCGTTGGAGACGATCTCAGGCGCGATGATCTTGATTGCGACGAGCCGGTCCATCATCTGATGGTGGGCCTTGTAGACGCGCCCCATCGACCCTGAGCCGAGCCGGTCCATCAGCACGTAACGGCCGACGACCAGGCCGTGCGCTTTGTTCTTGAGGAACCGGCCGACCTGGTAATTCGTGAGGATCTTCTCGCTGACGAGGCGTTCGGCCAGCGCGTTTGACTGGGCGGGGTAATCGCCGCGAAGAACCCTGGCCTTGATGTCGGCGAATTGCCTTTCCGTGAGGACGCCAGACTCTCGGATCAAGGGCAAGAGATCGTCGGGAACAGCCCGTGACGGTTCAGGCTTGTCGAACCTCGCCATCACCGAACTCCGCGGAGGACTAGAACACCCGACTTTACGCGGCTCCGTCGCGCGAACCTTCGCGGGATTGCTCTTGAAGAATACCAGAAAGGGCGCGGGTTGCTCAATTGACGGTACCGCGGGGTTGGTAACGGTTCGGTCGCGGCGGTTGGGGCAAGTGTCGCGGGTCCTGGCCTTGATGGAGTCGGCGATGGCCTTCGAGGATCATGGTCAAGACCACCGTGGCGAGCGCGGCATCTCCCGACGCGGGGAAGATCGAGCCGACGTTCATCGAGAGCGCCTCGACGAGGCCGAAGAGGCCCCCCCCGGCTGTCAGCGAGGCGATCGTGATCCGCGCCAGTTCCTCGGTGTTGAGATGATTCTTCAAGGCTCCGGGGACCGTCCCCCAGAATCGGCAGATCCCGGCCTGAAGGATTCGGAGAGCGTCCCGCATCGTCGAAATTCCCTTTGATGGATTGGAGAAGAGGAAGAAGGCCGTTTCAGGGTGTTGAGTTGGGTCGGGTCGGGTCGGGTCGGAGGCGTCATTTGGCCGCCGACCTCGACGTGATTCCCAAGGCGTTTTCAATCAGGCGAAGCCGTCGTAGGACCAGCGGTCCGGCAGGGACTGGAGGGGATAGCCGTCGAAGTTGGAAATGGCCCAGGAGTCTTCCATCGCGAGCATCGACGCGACGACCTCGCGGTCCGCCCAGAACGAGTTCGGCGGCTGATCAAGAGCAAGCGGGCCGGTCGGGCAGTCGCTTCCCCACGACTGGAAGATGCAGGCGCCGGGGCGGTCGTCCGCGCGGACGCCGACGATCAACATGCAGTGGCCCCAATTTCCTTCCGCCGCGCAAAAACCGTCGTCATCGCGCTCGATCGTGAACCCCTGATCCGAGCAGACGGTGACCGGATATCCGTTCGCCAGCGCGTCTTCAAGCTCCTCGTATTTGGTGACGAGCGAAGCCGTCCGAACTTTGTGGGCGGTCGCCAGACGCTTGACGTCGTCGGGAACGCCGAAGGTGCCCCATTGCTTGGCTCGCTTGCCGTCGTAGGGTCCGAGAACCTTGCGGCTGACGGTTCCGAACCGGCTGACCGCCTTGGCCGCCCAGGCACCGACGGCGCCATCGTCCTTGTCGCCATACTCGCCGCCGATATCGATCCGGGCCATGCCGTAAATCGCCTCGGTCGCCGTCTGCTCGAACGACTCGGGGGCCTTGCCGATCGCGATTTGAACCGCGGCGAGAAGGTCAATTCCGTGGCCGAATCCCTGCGAGACGCAGTCGCCGATCTCCTGGGCGGGGTAGTCGATGTATTCGCCGTCGTTGACGTCTCGGAAAGCCTTGTAGAGGAGCACGGTCTGGCCGGCTCCTGATCGCGCCAGCCCGGGCGCCGCGGCGGCGAAGAGCGGGCGGGGCATGGTCGCGAGAACGCGGGCCACCTCCGCGGGGTTCTTCCGCCAGCCGCCGAGTTTCACGTCATGGATGCTCATTCGCGATCTGCCTTTTAGTGAACCTGATGCTGAACATGAACCTGTATTTTGGTGGGAAATCCGCCTGTCAAAGACCCTGCTTGAGGCCCTTTGCAAAGGCGCGCCAGAGGTTCGCGACCTCCGCCCGCTTCGCCGGGTTGGCGGGCTCGGTTCCCTCGGGCAAGACGATGGAGAAGGTCGGCAGGACCTTGCTTCGGAACGATTTGATCCGTGCTTCCTTCCAGGTCTCTTGAAGCACCGTCTGAGCTTCGGCGACTGTCTTGCCGTCATCGATCGCCCTGGCGGCGGCGATCCAGGCGTCGCCATAGGCCGAGGCGAGAGCCGGAGCGTACGTTCGGCCGAGAGCGACGCCATTAATCGCGGGCGCCGAGGCCTGGATCAGGCGAGGCGCGACCCGGTCGTAGGCGATCACGCCCGAGAGAACCAGGATGGAGACCGGCGTCAGTAACCCTTTGAAAACCCGCATTCGAACGACCCTCGTAACCCTTGGCTTGCCTCTCCGTTCGCCGCGCCCCCTGGCCCGACGTTCGGCCTTGCGTTCAACCGTGACTATCGAGGTCGCCCTTTGCGCCGTTCTGCAAAACCGCCGGGCCACGTCGCCGAGACCCCTCGATTGGAGGAGAATGTCAAAGTTTGATGACCAATGACCGATGACCGATTAGTTCAACCTTTCGGTCATCGGTCATCGGTCATCGGTCATCGGTCATCGGTCATCGGTCATCGGTCATTAATTGCGATCTTCGGCGAAACCTGGACAACGACCGCGCGGCCGACTACGATCCGGGCTGTCCGCGCGACGTCGATTCCGACCCGAATGAGTGAGCCAATGAGCGGTCAAGCCGACCCGACGTCCCTGCTACGAGCCTTCAAGACGTCCCACGACTTCTTCGTCGGGATCGACAGTGACGGCTGCGTCTTTGACACGATGGAGGTGAAGCACAAGGAATGCTTCATTCCCGCATTCGTCAAATATTTCGGCCTTGCCTCGGTGGCGAAATTTGCCCGAGAGTCGGCCGAGTTCGTCAACCTGTATTCACGTGACCGGGGCGCGAATCGGTTCCCCGCCTATCTCAAGGCACTCGACCTCCTCGCCGATCGTCCCGAGGTCCGCCGCCGAGGGTTCCAGCCACCGCTTTTAAAGGGCCTACGTGACTGGATTCGCCGCGAAGCCCGGCTCAGTAACCCGACGCTCAGGGCCGAGGCGGAAGCGACCGGCGATCCTGACCTTCAGCTTGTCCTTGCCTGGAGCGTTGAGGTTAACGAAGTCATCGCCACGACCGTTCGCGACGTCCCGCCGTTTCCAATGATGCGCGAGACGCTCGCGGCAGTCGCCCGACTGGCCGACGTCATGGTCGTCTCGGCCACGCCGGGCGAGGCACTTGTCCGGGAATGGCGGGAACATGGCCTGGCCGATCAGGTCGGCCTGATCGCCGGTCAGGAACTTGGCGGCAAGCGCGAACACCTTGCCAACGCCGCCGCGCCGGATCGGTATCAACGCGACCATGTCTTGCTGATCGGCGATGCTCCCGGTGATTTCGCCGCCGCCGAGGCCAATGGCGTGCTCTTCTATCCGATCAATCCGGGCGCCGAGGAGGAATCGTGGCAGCGTCTTCACGACGACGCCTTGCCCCGATTTTTCGACGGAACCTATGCGGGAACGTACCAAGGCGAACGGATTACCGAGTTCGAAGCGATTTTGCCGGAAACTCCACCGTGGAAACGCGTCGCGAGGTCGGGCAGAATGTCAGGCTCGTCTTGAGACCGTGTTCGCCTTCTGGAACGCCTCTGCCGGGCCTCGCGAGTCATCAAGTCGTTCCCCGAGGCGGGGAAAAGCCCCGACACCCCCGGACCTACTGGAAAGGTGAGACGACCTGCAATGAGCAGCGCAACGACCGCGACCGCCGACATCGGCCTGATCGGCCTCGCCGTGATGGGCGAAAACCTCGTGCTCAACATGGAGAGCCACGGCTACACCGTGGCCGTCTTCAACCGGACCACCGCCAAGGTTGACAACTTCGTGAACGGCCGCGGCAAGGGGAAGAAGGTCATCGGCTGCTCGACCGTTCAGGAACTCGTCGCCTCACTGAAACGTCCTCGGAAGGTGATGATCATGGTCAAGGCCGGGCCTCCGGTCGATGACGTGATCGACGAGGTCGCCCCCCTGCTCGAACCGGGTGACATCCTCATCGACGGCGGCAACACCCATTACCCGGACACCACCCGCCGCGTTCGCGACCTCAAGGCCAAGGGTCTTCTCTTCGTCGGCACCGGAGTTTCCGGCGGCGAGGAAGGAGCCTTGAAAGGCCCGTCGATCATGCCCGGAGGCGATGCCGACGCCTGGCCTGCCGTCAAGCCGATCTTCCAGGACATCGCCGCCAAGGTGGCCGACGGCACCCCCTGCTGCGACTGGGTCGGCCCCGAGGGGGCCGGCCACTTCGTCAAGATGGTGCATAACGGCATCGAATATGGCGACATGCAACTGATTTGCGAATGCTATCAGCTCATGCGCGGCCTGCTCGGCCTTGAGCCCGACGCCATGCACGAGATCTTCGCGCGCTGGAACCAGGGGGTCCTTGACAGCTACCTCATTGAGATCACGCGCGACATCCTGGCCTACCGCGATCACGAGTCGGGTAAGCCGATGATCGACCTGATCCTCGACACGGCCGGTCAGAAGGGCACCGGCAAGTGGACGGTCAACACCGCCCTTGACCTCGGCGTTCCGCTGACACTGATCGCCGAGGCGGTCTTCGCCCGCTGCCTCTCGGCTCAGAAAGACGAGCGCGTCGCCGCCAGCAAGGTTCTTGCCGGACCGACCTCGACCTCCGCGCCCGCCGATTCGAAGTCGTTCGTTGACGACATCGAGATGGCCCTTTACGCCAGCAAGATCATCTCCTACGCGCAGGGCTACGCCCTGATGAACGCGATGGGCAAGGAATCGGGCTGGGAGTTCAACAACGGCGGCGTCGCCCTCATGTGGCGCGGCGGCTGCATCATCCGAAGCGCCTTCCTCGGCAAGATCAAGGAAGCCTTCGACCGCGATCCTAAGTTGACGAACCTGCTTCTCGATCCCTTCTTCAGCGCCGAGATCAACAAGGCCCAGGCCGGCTGGCGTCGCGTCTGTGCCGCGGCGGTGACCAACGGCATTCCCATTCCCGAGATGGCCGCGGCGCTCGCCTATTACGACGGCTACCGCTGCGAACGCCTCCCCGCCAACCTCCTTCAGGCCCAGCGCGACTTCTTCGGCGCGCACACCTACGAACGCATCGACCGCCCCCGCGGTCAGTTCTTCCACACCAACTGGACCGGCCGGGGCGGAACCACCTCGTCGACCTCGTATAACGTCTGACGCGGACAGACCGTTCCGACAATGAACCCGGATCGCCGCAGGTCCAAACTCGGCGATCCGGGTTGATTCCCTCTTGGAGCATGAACGCGTCCTTGAGGAAGGGTCGGATCAAAACGGCTGGCCACCAAATCGCGGGAGGATTGCAAAGTCCAGATGACCGATGACCGATGACCGATGACCAAAAAGTTCTTCTTCTTGGTCATCGGACATTGAAAAGACAGACTTTGCAATCCTCTCTGTACCAAATCGCCGAGAACGCTCGTCCTTCGGCCGGGATCGGATACAATAGATCGGTCGACCCCCTCGTTTCATCATCGAGTTCGAGGAACGAAACGGGACGTTCACGTTTCCGGTTCGGGTGCCGAGCATGAAGCCCTGTCCGATCTGCAACGAACCGATCACGCCTGGTTCCGGCTCGCATGTCTGCGACCTTCGCGGCTCAGTCGATGGAGACATCGAGACGAGGACCTTTCGGTACGACCCGGCCGAGTCGCACCCGTCCTTGCCCGACGAACGCGAAGACGGCTTCGCGTCGGCCGGCACTCTCGTCGGTGAAACCCTGGGTCAGTACCGAATCCGAGAGATGGTTGGTCGCGGGTCGATGGGTCGCGTTTATCGGGCCGAGCATCTTGGCCTGCACAGGCCCTGCGCGATCAAGGTCATGAACCCGGGCCTGCTCGGGAAACAACCCAAGATCCGCGAGCGGTTCTGGGCCGAGGCTCGCGCTGTTGCCCATTTACTGCACCCGCACGTCGTCACGATTCATAACCTGGGAAGTGACCGGGGTTTCGATTATATCGAGATGGAATACATTCCCGGCGGGGTGAGCCTTCGCGAGGCGATTATTCGCGATGGGCCGATCGAGCCGGTCCGCGCGGCGACGCTTGTCCGTCAGGTCGCCCTGGCGCTTGAAGCCGCGCACGATTCGGGCCTGATCCACCGGGATGTCAAGCCGTCAAACGTTCTTATCCACTTGAATGGCCATGCCAAGCTCGCGGATTTTGGACTGGTTCGGCGCGTCAGTGAGCTTGATCGGGCCGGGGTTCCCGTGGCCGGAACGCCAACCTTCATGGCCCCCGAGCTCTTTGACGGTGTCTCGGCGAGTCCTCAATCCGACCTCTACGCGGTCGGGGTGATGTATTACTACCTGCTGACGGCCCGTATGCCCTTCACGTCGGAC
Source organism: Isosphaeraceae bacterium (assembly GCA_965277595.1). GTDB lineage: Bacteria > Planctomycetota > Planctomycetia > Isosphaerales > Isosphaeraceae > CBDIDH01. The sequence goes on along the minus strand of CBDIDH010000002.1, from coordinate 4,568,888 downwards.
CAGATCAGCCAGATTGTTACCTTGCATCGCGATGAGCCGGTTCCCGACGTCCGCAACCTGATGCCGACACTCTCGCATTCGGTGTCTCAGATCATCGAGCGCTGCCTTGCCAAGCGGCCCGCCGAACGCTTTGAGTCGGCCGCGGAACTTGCCCGGGCGCTCCAGGGCATCGTTTACCAGTTGCGCGATACCGAGAGCTTGATTCGCGAGAGCGTGGAAGGGTTTGATTGCCTGGTTCAGGGAAGTCTCGACCACTTTCGGGTTTTCTTTCGGCTCCCGGGCGACCGGCTTCAGGAGGTTTACGCCGAGGTCACGCAGGCTCCCGATGGCGAGCGACTCATGTCAATCTTTTCGGTCTGCGGGCCGGCGGAGCCCAAGAACTTCGAGTTTGCCCTGAGGCTCAACGACTCGCTGAGCTTTGGCAGCCTGACGATCCGCAACGTGGGGGGCCAGCCGATGTTCGTGATGACGCGAACCTTTTCTCGCGACAACGTTTGCGCCGCGGATGTTCGCTCGGCCATCCTTGAGATCGCCCGCCGGAGCGACCGGGTCGAACAACAACTCACCAACGCCGACCTTTATTGATTGAGTGAAACCCCCAGTGTCACCGACCTCGGTTTACGGCTCCTGGCTCGCCCTCGGACTGGCCGCGATCGTCCTGCTTTTGCTTCTCTGGCAATGGGCTGACCGCCGCTTTCGATCGTCCGACCTCTCGGACGCCGATCGCGCTCACTTCCGAGGTCAGGACGTTCGCCGGGCGTTCGTCGCCGGGGCGATGGCCCTGCTGGCTTCCGGCATCTTTGTCGGTTCCAGAATGCCTTACAAGGTGAACGGTCGGCCGAACCTGGCCTTCCTCGAAATCTGGCTGGCGATCCTTGCCTTGATCCTTATCCTCATCGGCCTCGCCCTCGTCGACTGGTTCGCCACGCGAGCGTATGCCCGGCGACATCGGAGTGAAATCGTGCGTGAGGGGATGGAGATCATTCAAGAGGAGTTAAGGATACGTTCTGAGTTGAATCAGGGCCGAACCGAGATCAATGGACGCAACGGTTTTCCGCGCAACGATAAAGAATAACGAGTTTAGGGAGAGTTAGGATTCGTTGACCCGTTAGGGACCGACCGATACTATAAGAGAGTCAAGGAGCCGAAGGTCCGGCTTCGCGGCGCTCCAGCGGTTTGACCCCTGGGGCGTCTTGAAGTCGAGCGACGCCGCGTCTCACCCGGAGGGGTATCTGGCTCCTTCATGCCGAAGAAAACGCCGCCAGGCAGCCACTTTCTCCTCTCGACCGACTTCCGCCGACCCCTGCCCCTTTGATCCTCCTGATTCCCGAGGCTCTTGCAAGACTCAGGGAGTTTCTCAAGCATGCGAAACGTCGCGCGAACGCGTTGGACCGTGGGCCTCGCCGTTGTGGCCACCACGTTGATCTTCTTTCTGATGGACCTTGCTCCCGCCCGGGCGGGTGAGCCGAATCCGGCGACGTACTGGAAGGTTGACGACATCCGGCCCGGGATGAAAGGGACCGGCCAGACGGTCATGGTCGGCACGAAGCTCGAAGAGTTTGGCGCCGAGGTGCTCGGCGTGATGCGCGGGGTGAGCCCGGGCGCGATATGGTGCTCTGCCGCCTGACCGGCTGCAACCTCGACCATTCGGGAATTATTCAGGGGATGAGCGGAAGTCCGATCTACATTGACGGCAAGCTGCTCGGGGCCGTCGCTTTCGCCTGGGAGTTCGCCAAGGACCCGATTGCCGGTGTGACCCCGTTTCAGCAGATGGTTGAGTACGTCCGATCGAGCGATCGACGGATCGCCGCCGAGGCGAAGGACATCGGCAACCATGCCGACGCTCGCGCCTCAACCGGGACCGGAACGGCCTTCATCAACGACGAACTCCCCGCGGTCGACCTCGGGCCGCTGACCGTCTCGGGCGGCTCGCTCGCTGGAATGCGTCCGATCGCAACGCCTCTGGCGGCAACCGGTTTCACGCCCCGAGCGCTGGCGCTGCTTGAGGATCGGTTTCGACCCCTGGGAATGGCGCCGATGGCCGGAGGGGCGGCCTCGAAGCAGGTGATTGACGCCGAGGGGGCCAGGCCGCTCGTTCCAGGGGCTCCGCTCAGCATCGCGATGGTGACCGGCGACTTTGACCTCTCCGGGATCGGAACGGTGACGCACGTCGAGGGAGATCGAGTTTACGGCTTCGGCCATCCGATGTTCAGCCTCGGCACCTGCGACTTCCCGCTCATGACCGGCTACATTCACACGGTTTACCCGCGTGCCAGTGTGAGCATGAAGATGGGGTCGCCTCTGAAGGTCGTCGGCGTCCTCGATACCGACGTGAGTACCGGTGTCGCCGGCCGGATCGGACCGAAGCCGGACATGCTGCCGGTCAGCGTCCGGGTCAAGACGGGCCGCTACTCTGATCCGCACACCTATCATGTTGAGATGGTCCGAGAACCGAACCTGCTTCCCAACCTCGTCATGGCCGTGCTGACCAACGCCATTGATACCGAAGGAAACCTTCCCGACGAGTTAACGGCCCGGATCAAGGCCAGGGTCACACTCAAGGGGCACGACCCGATCGAGTTCAACGACACGCTCAGCGGTGCCCGGTTCACCGGCCCGATGGGTCCCGCGGCGCTCTTCAGCCCGATCGCGTCGATGGTCAACATGCTGGCCAAGAACCCGCTCGCCAAGATCCGGATCGAAGGCATTGATTGCGATGTCGAGATTGCCCCCGGTCGGACCGTCGCCACGGTTGAATCGGTGCGCCTGGCCTCGGATCGCCTTGAGCCCGGCGAGACGCTCACGGCCTTCGTCACGCTCAAGCCGTACAAGGGGGATCGTCAGACCGTGACGCTCCGCTTGCCGCTTCCGGCCGACCTTCCCGAAGGGGCTTACGAGGCAAGCCTTTGTGATTCCTCGAACAGTCTCCGCCGGCTCTTTCGCAACGAGCCTGGTCTGAGCGATCCACGCGACCTCGACGGCCTCCTCTCGGTGATCCGGCTCCAGACCGTCCCGCGCCGGACGTCGATCTATCTTCACGTTCCGCTTCCCGATCGCGGCCTCGCCATTCAAGGTCAGCCCTTGCCGGCGCTTCCGGGCAGTGTCCGGACTGTCCTCGCGGCGAGCCGTCAGACCGCGGAACCGACCGTTCGCGCGGATCTCGTCGGGTCGGTCGAGACCGCCTGGGTCGTGGAAGGGACGCAGTCGTTAAAGTTCAACGTGGTCAAGGACGCCGGCCTCACGTTAAAGTGAGGGCCAGTCACCGGGATCGCGGGCAAGTCACCCGGTTTCCTCGCGGAGGCCGGGTTTTTCCATTGGCTCCTGGTGGATTGCGGGGTGGTGGGATTTGGTGGATGACCGACGACCAAGGACCGATGGCCAATTGACGGAATTCCGGTCATTGGTCCTCGGTCATTGGTCATCCGTCCCCGGCAGAAATAACCACCCTGGAATCCATAAAGAACCTTTCCATTTTAGGACGTTTTTTTGCGGTGATCCCTTTCCAGCTCGCGACCGGCTCCAAACGTTGACAAAGGGACCAGAACTGATGAGACGCAATGCCCCCGGCGGACGTCCGGCCTGTCGCGCCTTGATTCTTGGAATCGCCTGTGCGGCGACCATCCTCGCCGCCCGGGTTCCGGCGCTCGGCCGCCTGGAAAGCTGGCGCGAAGAGACGGCCTCGGCCTTTGGCAAAGGGCATCGCGACCGCGTGGTTGTCTCGGATGCCGGTCGGGTCCGACTCGGACACGCCCTGAAGGCCGTCGGCAGTGTCGACGCGGCGCACGTCTGGGACCTCCTTCGCGGGCCTGACGGCGACCTCTACGCGGCAACCGGCGACGAGGGGAAGGTCTTTCGTCGGGCGATGAAGGACGATCACCCCTGGTCGGTCGTCTACGATGCCGCCGATTCTCAGGCCCTCTGCCTGGCCGTCGGCCCCGACAACCACGTCTTCGCCGGCACGGGGCCAAGCGGACAGGTGATTGACCTGACCGATCCGAAACATCCCGGCTCGCGCCCCGATCCCGGTGTCAAATACATCTGGGATCTCGCCGCCGACGCCAAAGGGCAACTTTACGCGGCGACCGGCCCGACCGGCCAGCTCTGGAAGCGCTCTGTCGAAGGGGCCTGGTCACTCGTTCTTGACAGTAAACATGCTCACCTTCTTTGCGTCGCCATCGCCCCGGACGGCTCGATTTACGCGGGAAGCGACGGCGAGGGCCTGCTCTACAAGGTCGCGCCCGGCGGCAAGGTCTCCGTCGTTTACGACGCGCCCCAGGTTGAGATTCGAACGCTCGTGATCGCTGCCGATGGCGTCGTCTATGCGGGAACCGCTTCCGAAGGCGGCGGCAGCCCTTCGCGCGTTTCGGTCCCGTCCTCGAACCTCTCGTTGACCGCCTCGAACGGCTCGCGCGGCTCGGAACCAACGTCAACCAGCACCCAACTCGCGCAGGACACGCCTCCCAAGCCCGAACCGGCGAAGAAGGACGAGACCCGACCCCGTTCCTCGCCAACTCCCGGCGGCGGTTCCGCCACGCCGAAACCGGTGAGTGTTGGCGAGAATGCCGTTTATCGGGTCGACCCGGAAGGCGTCGTCCGCGAGGTCTTCCGCGCCAAGGCTCTGATATTTGCTCTCGCCTTGCGGCAAGACCGCTTATTTGTTGGCACTGGCCCGGAAGGGCAGCTTTATGAGGTTCACGACGCCGGCCGCGAATCCGCGCCCGTTGCCCGGCTCGACAATGGCCAGATTCTCACGCTCTTGACGGAGCCTGATGGGGGTCTTCTTCTCGGAACAGGCGACCCCGGCGCGGTCGTCCGGCTGGAACCGGGTTACGTCGGGTCAGGAACGATCGTTTCCGACGTCAAGGATACCAAGCTCATCAGCCGGTTTGGGTCTGTTTCCTGGCGCGCGGATCGTCCCAGGGGGACGTCGGTGGCCGCGCAGGTCCGCACGGGGAACGTCGCCGAGCCTGATTCGACCTGGTCCGACTGGTCGCCCGAGCAGACTGATCCCGAGAAAGGCCAGGCCCACGTCCCCGCCGGCCGGTTCGTCCAGTATCGGGTCACGCTCTCGACCCAGGAACCCTCGGTCACCCCGGAATTGCATTCGGTCAACCTTCGATACCAGTCGGCCAACCTCGCCCCGGAAATTACCAGGCTCGATGTCCCCGATGTTTCCGGGCTCGACGGCGCGACCCGACAGACGCGCCTGACCTTCCGCTGGGAGGTAACCGACCCCAACGACGACGATCTGCACTATACCGTGCATCTCCGCAAGGACGGCTGGCCCGACTGGGTCCGGCTCAACGAACAACCCCTGACCGAGAAATCGTTCTCGTGGGACGCCGCCTCCGTGCCCGCCGGTCTTTACCGGATTCGATTGAGCGCGACCGACCGCCCCTCGAACAACGAGGCCGACGCCCTCTCTCGCGAGAAGGACAGCGAGCCGTTCATCGTCGACCACGATCCCCCCTCGGTCGCGATTCAGTCCGCCGCTCGCCGAGCCTCGGCGACGCTCAAGGATCGGCTGACGCGAATCACGAAGGCCGCGTATGCCATTGACGGCGGCGAATGGACCCCTGTCTTTCCCGATGACGGTCTTTTTGACACCGCCGACGAGACCGTGACCATTCCCCTCGCCGACCTCAAACCCGGAACGCACATTCTCGTCATCCGCGCCACCGACGCCGCCGGCAACGTCGGCACGGGCGACACGCTCATCGAAGCCCATTGATGTTTTCAAAAGGGACGATGATCGGGCCTTTTACCGACGATTTCGGAGTCGATGAGTCGTGGTTCAACGCGACAGGTCAAGAACATCGTTGAAGTCAATTCTGGGCCGACGACGCGGCATCAGCCCGCCCGAGGTGCTGGTCGTGCTGGCGGTCGTTTTTCTGATGGTCATGGTCCTGGCGTTCGCCTTGCCGCGGCGTCGCGAGACGGCTCGGATCGCCGGGTGTCGCAAAAACCTGATGCAGATCGGCTTTGCCCTGGCGCTCTATAACCAGATCGAGACAAATCTGCCGACCGTTCCTCAACTTGGAAGCGATCTTGCCGCGCGCGGCGGACCTTTGAAAACCCTTCTGGAAACTCTCGACCTACCCGACCTCGCCTCGCTCAAGAATGCGAAGAAGGTTCCTCCACCGCGTCCCGACCAGGTGCCCCGAGACGGGCCTGTCCCCGGTTTCGTCTGCCCGAGCGATCGGGCCGAGGGGTTCTTCTCGCCTGTTTCCTACCGGGCGACGACCGGCGAGACAACCGAGGGAACGGGGGGCGGTTTTGCCCCTGGCCATCGATGCAGCCTGGCCCAGGTTGAGTCGGGCGACGGTCTGAGTTTTACCGCCGCATTCTCCGAACGCCTGCTTGGGAGCGGTCGACAGGACGATCGCAGTCAGGCTGGTTATGCGTTGGTGAAGGGTCCGGTTGACGAACAGGGTTGTCCGGCCTCAACGGCCCTCCCCTCGGCTGGCGACGCCGGTTCAAACTGGGCCGAGGCAACCTGGCGATCGACGCTCTATAACCACGCGATGACTCCCGGCGCTCGGGGTTCCTGTATCGCTATTGATGAGAAATCGGCACGGATGGGAGCGTCGAGCGGTCATGCTCCGGGCGTGAATGTCTTGATCTTTGACGGCGGCGTTCGGACCGTGAACACCACGATCGCCCTGCCGATCTGGAAGGCCCTGGCCACCCTGGAAAGTCATTCGCCCCCTCTGGAGCCTCGTCCGAGATGACCGCGAGACGACCTGCCTTGATCTTCGACTTCGGGAACGTCGTCGCGTTTTTCGACTACACCCGGGCCTGCGAATCGTTTGGTCGTCGGCTCGGTCTCTCGGGCGCGGAGTTCCTGAACCGCCTTCGAGAAGGTGGTCTCACGCCGGTCCTTCAGGAGTACGAACGGGGAACGCTGTCTGCCGAGGCGTTTTCCAATGCTGTCTCCAGGCTAGCCGGGCTCGACATTCCTCACCTTGAGTTCGCCGCCGCCTGGTCTGACATCTTCTGGCTCAATGAACCGATCGCGGACCTTGTCGGCCGGCTCAAGGCGAGCGGCTACACGCTCGTCCTCGGCTCCAACACCAACGCCTTGCACGCCGCGCGGTTTCGCCGGCAATTCGCCACGACCCTCAGCCAGTTTGACAGCCTGGTCCTTTCTTACGAGGTCGGTGAGATCAAGCCATCGGCTGCTTTTTATCACGCCTGCGCGGCCGCCGCCTCTCTGGAACCGGCCGACTGTATTTTCATCGATGACATTCCCGAGAACGTTGCCGGCGCCACCGCGGCGGGCCTCACGGGCCTTCTCTTCCGCGATGTCCCAACACTGATCCATGACCTCCACCGCCTCGGCATCGACGTCGAGACCCCGACGACCCTCCCGGGCGCATCGTCCTGAATCTCCGCCCCAACCTGCCCACCATTTCCCGCCATTCGCCTGGCATGCGTTTGACTTCCCCCGGTCAGGGTTCACACTCGTACTGATCCGCGATCCGCGCCTCACCCTGGTCAACGGATTCGACCGCCTCGCACCTCCCGATTTCACACCCCTCCTCGAATTCTTTCCAAAATCGTCTTGACGAACCGAATGAGACCGTGAATGATTGACTGCATGCACGCAGTCAGGCTTTCTCCTGTCAACCTTCTGATTTCCGTCAGGCCCGTGCGTTCCACGCGGGGCTGACCGGATGAGACGAAGGGATTTCGGCCGACGAGACTGTCGTGGTGTTGGCGCGGAATCGTTCCACATATTCTTAAATGATGGAAGTTGGTCCAGAGCGAGGGTTGGCGGACCCAGGCACCCGCAGCGGGGGGTTCTGGGAGGCCTTTGGGGTTCTTGCGGCCGGCTCGGGTGAGGGGTTAACCCGGGATGCGGTCTGGCTCGGAGACTGGTTGGATCACCTTGCTTTCTTTTGGAGATCCCAACCGCGACGCGACGGCACTGCTGGGCCGGTCCGTGCGGGGGGTGAACAACTCCGAAGCTTACCGGGGAGTCTGTCGATGGGGACCTTCAAGCGTAACGAACGGGATCTCGGGGCCGACCGTCGCCGTAAGGCCCTTGGGCCGATCAGGCGTGGTCCCTTGCACTTCGAAACTCTCGAAGGCCGGACCCTTCTGGCGACCTCGACCGGCGCGATCACGGCGGCCAGCGCCAACCTGACCGACGTCCGCAATGGCCCGATGGCCAATGAGGGGCAGATCCTCATCAACGTCTACCAGGCGTATCTTCAGCACAGCAACCCGGGCGTGCTCGCGAAGCAGTTTCCCTTGCTCCAGTTCCAGGGCGACGGCGTTGCCGTCACCGTCAAGGGGACGGGTGATTTCAACACCTTCGTCTCGTCACTCACCAACCTTGGCTTCAAGGTCGGCACGCCGAGCCCGAAGTACAACCTGGTTGAGGGTACGGCCCCCATCGCCTCGCTGCCGGCCATTGCCCAGCTGCCGCAGGTCCGCAACGCCGCTCCAATCGAGAAGCCGATTGTCCATTTCGTCGGAGCCGCCGATAACGAGGGCGAGACCGCCTTGCAGGCGGCGACAGCCCGCCAGCAGGCAGGCGTCGATGGCACCGGAGTGACCATCGGTGTCCTTTCCGATTCGGTAAGCCAGTTCCAGGGGGGTCTGGCCGACTCCGTGAAAACCGGCGACCTGCCGAACACGGTCAAGGTGCTCCAGGATGGCCCCGCCGGAGCGACCGACGAAGGTCGGGCAATGCTTGAGAATATCCACGACATTGCGCCGGGCGCATCCCTTCAGTTCGCGACGGCCGACGGAGGTCAGGTCGGCTTCGCCAACAACATCCTGGCCCTGGCCTCGTCAGGTTCCAAGGTCATTGTCGACGACGTCGGCTATCCGTACGAGCCGTATTTTCAGGATGGCGCCATCTCTCAGTCTGTCAACACGGTGGTCGGCCAGGGCTCAACCTACCTCAGCGCCGTCGGTAACGTCGCGAATCAGGGTTATCTATCCAGTTTCCGAGCGGTCAAGACCACCATTCCCGCGCTTGGCGCGGGCACGTTCATGAACTTCGCGCCGACAGGCGCCGCCGTGACCGGCCTGCCGATCACGATCGGCCAGGGAGCCAGCGCGGCGAATCCCGTCCCGCTTGTTTTTCAGTTCGACCAGCCGTACAGCACGTACGAGACCGGCGCTGCCCCCGGCCCGACATCCGAGGTTGACTTCTACGTTCTTGATAGCTCCGGGGCCATCGTCGCCGCCGGCACGAACAACAACGTGACGACCGGCACGCCGATTCAGGAAGCCGACATCACGGCTCCCGGCAGTTATACCGTCGTCATGCAGCTCGTCAGCGGGACAGCGCCGCAGCACGTTGAGTTTGTCAACGACAACGAACAGGTTGACGTCACGGTCTCCCAGCAGTTCGGCACCGGCCCGGCGGCTGGCAACACGTACTATCCCGGTACGTTCGGCCACTCCGCCGCGGCGAACACCATTGGCATCGGCGCTGTTCCCTGGTTTGCAACCGCTCCATATATCAACCAGAACCCGCTCAAGAACGAACCGTTCAGCTCGTTTGGGCCGGTACTTTCCGACCTTTCGCCAGACGGTGTCGCTCAGACCGCGCAGCTCATTCAAAACCCCGTTGTCTCGGGTCCTGACGGTGGCAACACTTCGTTCTTCGGGCCTGGCCAGATCATTGATACGAGCAATCCTCCGTTCCCCGGTGAGCCGGCAACGCCCACGAACCTCTCGCAAAATCTTCCCAGCTTCTTCGGGACGTCGTCCGCGGCTCCGAACGTCGCCGCGGTCGTCACCCTGATGCTTCAAAAGAATCCCGGCCTCACTCCCGCTCAGGTCAAGACGTCGTTGATCGCCAGCGCCCAGCCATTGAACGGTTCGGCCGCGGGAACCTGGAACGCGCAGGGAGGTTATGGATTCGTCAACGCCGTCAAGGCGGTCACCAGTATCGCCCCGCTCAACGTGGTGACGACCACGCCGAGCGTGGCCTCAACCGTCGGCGCGACTCCGACGCAGATCGACGTCACCTTCAACAAGCCCGTCGTCTTCTCGACCGTGACCGCGGCCGACCTGACCTTCACCTCGCTTCCGCCGGGTGTGGCCTCGGTGGTCGTCGGGACGCCGATCGCGCTGGACAATCCGACCGATCCGACAATGGTCCGGTTCCCGATCACCGTGGTCCTGAAGGCCGGTCAGACAAGCAACGGCACCTTCGACTACACGGTCGGCGGCTCCATCCAGGCGCAGGACGGCAACGCGCTGACGCCCTTCACCACCGGCTCGTTCACGATCAACGACGTCAACCCGCCGCACGTCATCGGGGTCAAGCTTAACGGCCGGGTCGTCTCGATCCAGTTCGACAAGGCGCTCGCGCCGACGATCAGCACGCAAACCGTGTTTGTCGCCCTGACGGACGCTCAGGGAAACATTATCACGAACCTTGATAATTACCCCGGCTTCAAACAATCGTACGACTCCACCACGAACACGGTCAATCTCGACTACAGTGCCCTGCCGCAGGCCGATTTGCCGACCGGCTATTACAAGATCGTCGTCCTTGGCGGTGACCAGCTTCCTAACGGCACTTTTCAGCCCGGGATTACCGACTTGTCGGGGAACAAGCTCGACGGCACCTTCTACGGCGTCTTTCCCTCGGGATTCAATCCCGCAATTTCAGGGACGACCATTCAGACGGACCGCAACTTCGATGACTTCCTCGGCCTTGAGACCGTCTCCGCGCCCGTGATCACGTCGCTTCAGTTGACTCCCGCGACCGACACCGGGATTCAAGGCGACGAAAACACGAACATCAACCACCCGATCTTCGTCGGCCAGGTCACCAATAGTTTCCCGGGGACGATCTCGGGCGTCACGATTCAGGCACAGTTCAGCGGCCTCCACGGAGGGTCGGTCAACCTCACGACGGTCAACGGTCGAGGTTCCGTGGGCGCCGTGGACGTGACCACGACGACCGACGCCAACGGGACGTTCACGATCCCCAACCCAGGCCAGCCCATTTTCTTGCCCGAGGGCTTCCAGAGCGTCCGGCTCGTGGCGATCGGTCAATCGGACACGCCGGTCTTGCCCGGCTATTCCTCGCAGTTTGATCACGCCTTCCGAATCGATCAGACGCCCCCTTCGATCGTCTCGGCGACCCTCGCGCCGGTCTCGCCGACGGCCGCGGCGGCGCTGCCTCTTGGAGCGGTGTACAGCAGCGTCTCGTCGCTCTCGACGATCTCCCTCGACGTCGTTGATCCCGCCAATCCGAGCAGCGGACCCTTTTCGACCCCGCCGTCGATCACCTTCCCGGCTCTCAATCCGACCGTCGCCAGCAATATCAGCAACTACACCCTCAAGCAGATCTTGCCCGGTGGTCTCTCCAAGGACGTCTCGAACTACATCACCTCGGCCACATTCACGGCCACCGCCGCCGACTTCGTCTCGGCCCCGAACCGGACCACCAGCGCTGATCCTTACGACGGACGGATCGACCTGACGATCGCTCCCGGTCTTCCCGCCGGTCAGTATCAATTGATCGCCCATACCACCGAGGGAACCTTCGCGGGCCTGACCGACGCGGCGGGCAACCCGCTCAACGAGACGAACGTGCCAGGCGAGGGGACGTCGGACTTCTACGTCAGCTTCAACCTTCAGTCACAACCGGTCTACGTCACGTCGGTCTCGACGAACGTGGCGAATGCTCAGGGCAACACGCTCCTGCCCTATTCCTACTACGAGATCAATCCGCGCCCCGGCGACATTGTCTCGAACCCGCCGACCGCCTTCTATGTCGACGTCTCCACGCCGCTCGACCCGACGACGATCAACAATGATTCGCTCCAACTCATCGCCGCGGGCACCGATGTGAACGGCGTCTCGACCGGTGACTTCGGCCAGTTCGGCGAAGGGGGCCTGGGAAGCACGGGCACCGGCTTCAGCCGGTTTGACCCCGCCGGCAGCACCGTCAGTCTCGTGGATGGACCCAACGGAACGAACACCCGGATCGTCCTTCAACTTCCCGCGGGAACGGTTCTTCCGGCTAATCACTACCGGTTCTACATCCCGAACAATTCGGCCTCGCTCGCCGTCCGCGATATCTTCCACAACCAGCTTGACGGCGAGTTCCTCGGAAATCCGGCCGCGACGGGCGCGGTGATCGATGGCAATCCGGGTTATGAAGACCAACTTCCCGACGGCGAGTTCCGGGCGGGGATGTCGGGCGATGGCGTCGGCGGCGGTTCGTTCACGGCGGGTTTCGTGGTCGTCCCTTCAGGCAACCTGATTTACGCCCGTCCCGATTACGTTGAAGATCCCCTTCTGACCAGCACCGAGCCGGACGGGAGCATTTCCAAGCCCTATTCCGTTCTCGCTCCACAGGCCGCCGTCGGCAGTCTGCCCGCCGCGGCGCAGGCGACCTACGACAACGGCGATCCCAACGGCGGTCTCAATGACACGTCGAACTTCACGGCCTTCAATCCCAATCAGGACAAGGCCGACATCCACCAATTTGCCCGGTCGGCCTTCTACGCGGCGTCGCAGCTTGCCATGCGAGGCCCGGTGGTGATTGTCGCTCTGCCCGGGACGCAGCAGCGCGATCCGAACAGCGGGGTCGTCTCGCAAAAGACCTTCGTGCTTCAGGCTCCCGCCGGAGCCAATCCGGCGATCAATGACGGAAGCGCCTCGGTCCCCTTTGACTCGCTCCTCGTCTTCAATGCCGGGTCAACTCTGAAGCTTCAGAACGCCAGCCTCTTTGTTCAGAACCAGGGCTCAGCGCTTCAGACGCTTGGCGGAACCAACCTCAGCGACCACGTCACGTTCACGTCGATCTCCGACAACTCCGTGGGTGCCAACCCGAACGGTCCCGCCGGCAATTCCACCCCTCAGGCGGGTGACTGGGGCGGTATCGTCTTCCGCAACTTCAACGACGCGATTGCGGGCCGAACGGACACCTTCCCAATCGATGGCACACTTGTCGGTTCCGACGGTTCTCCCGCGATCTCGGGTGCCGACGATAGCCTTTCGGCGGTTACCTTCACGGACATCCGCTACGGCGGCGGCGCGGTCCCGGCCACGACAGGCACCCGTTATGATTCGGTCACGCTTTACAACAGCCGTCCCGAGATCGCGCAAGACTCGATCACGCTCTCGGCCACGAACGGCGGGACCGGTGCTCAGGCCGCGATTTCGGCTGACCTCGACTCCTTCCGCGAGGATGACACCCGCCGCGGCCCGCTGATTCGCCGCGTCTCGGTCGCCAACAACAGCCTGAACGGCATCCTGATCCGGGCCGACCTCAGCGGCGCCGCCGAGGTCACCGACGCGATGATTTACCCTGACAACCCGAGCTACATCGGTGGTCAACAGAATTACGCCTTCGATGCGCCCTTGCCCTATATCCTGACCTCACGCCTCGTCGTCGGCAGTGAGGTCCTTAGCGACACCGCGCAACTCACCGCCCTGGTCAACGACCGGGTGTACATGCAGCCGGGCACGATCTTCAAGTTCCAGCGTGGCGCGGGCATCGAGGTCCTTCGCGGAGCCAGCATCAACGTCGGCGAACGCCAGTACATCGCCGGCTATGACTCTCAGGTCAGCATCGATCCCAAGACGGGCCTCACGACGTCGACCTACGGCCCCCTGTTGCCCAACGGTTCGCCGAACCCGGCTTTCCAGATCAATCCGGCGGGCGCCCAGCCTGTTATCTTCACCTCGCTCTACGACAACACGGCGACGACCGCGGTTGTCCCCGAGGTTGACTCGGCGAACACTGACCCGACGAGCACCTTTGGCAACCCTGGCCCCATCGACCCCTATCAGCCGACCCCGGGTAATGTTCCCGCGCTGGCCCGTTGGGGAAGCATCACGGTTGACTCGGGCGCCATCGGCGCGATCGACCAGTCGGATATCCGTTACGGTGGCGGCAGCTTGAACGTTCCCGGCGGGACGATCACCCGCAACGCCTTGACCATCGGCGGCAGCGCGGCGTTCGCGACGACGTCGATCTCGGCCGGCGGTGTGATCACGACCTCGGTGACCTCCGGCACCGGAGGGCACGTCAGCATCACCAACAACAACTTCGATAGCAACGCCGACGCGCCAATCTATATCGATCCCAACGCCCTGCTCGCGACCGACCCGTTGCGTCCGCTCGCCAGCGGTCACCCGTTCTTTCACGGCAACCTGTTGACGAACAACGACGACAATGCCCTGGCCGTCGGCTTCGGCGAGAGTGGCGCCACTGGCGACCTCTCCAATACGTCGATCTGGGATCAGACCGACATCACGTACCTGCTTCGGGGTACCATTTACGCAGACCCGCCCGTGACCAACACCACGAACACGGGTCTGGGTTCCACGGCTCCTCCGCTTGGAGCCATCACGCCTCCAAGTCTCGTCTTGACCATTCAGAGTGCCCTGCCCGGCTCGCTTCTCGCGGACGGCACCACGGTCCCCACGCCCGGGGCCTCGGTCATCGTCAAGCTTCTCGGCACGGGAACGGGTAACGACACCAACGGCCAGAACACCACGGGCCTTGGAGCCCCCGACACCAACGGCGGCGCCGGCTTCCTCTTCGGCGTGGATAATAACAGCATCCTCGCCGACCTTCTCGGCAACAACAGTCAGCTTCGCATCCTGGGTGTCGGCGGTAACGAGACGACCGGTCAACAGCGCGTGCCGGTCGTCATCACCTCGGCGAACGACAGCACGGTGGGCACGACCGTTCGCGGCGTGAAGATGTATCAGGTGATTCCCGGCGACACCAACAAGGCCGCCGCGGGCGATGGCGGCGTGATTGGCTTCGGCGGCAACTCGTTGACCACCTACAACGCCCTCGACATCCGCGAAGGGAACAAGATCGACAACGCGGACATCAGCTATGTCACGCGGATCGAGATGCAGGGCGGCGGCAACATCGACACGCTTCCGGGTCTCGCCGGGTCGAACGGCCTCGCCGGCAATCTCCTTCAGGAAAAGGCGGGCGTGCTTCCGCCACTCGCCAACGGAGCGCCCAACCCCAACGATGGGTATATCCAGAGAAACGCTCCCAAGGAGTTGACGGTTTCCAACTCCAATTTCAATGCGTTCAGCCAGGTCGGCATCCTGGAGCAGCCTGGTAACAACCTCATCGTCGACGGATTTCGCGATAATCCCCAGCGAGGTGAGCCCAACCAACTCTTCGTCTACAACTCCACCTTCTCGAACATGCCCGTCGGCGTCCGAATCGTCGGCGACCCCGCCACCAACGACATCCAGATCGAGGAGCCCAACGAACTCCTTCTTCTGAATAACACCTTCTACAACGACGCGATCGGGGCCGACGCCGTCACCACGGCCTTCAACGGCCTCAACTTCAATGCCCACGTCCATTTCATCGCGATGGACAACATCTTCTCGAACAGCAGCACCGCGGGCATCCAATCGATCAACCAGACTCAAGGCAGCGTTCTTGAATACAACCTCTTCTATCAGAACGGGGCGGATGTCACTGGACCACTGTCCGGAGTGAACTACCAGCCGGTCAACGGCAACCCGATGTTTGTCAATGCCGCCGCCTTGAACTTTGACCTGATGGAGGGCTCCGCGGCGATCGACGCGGCGAGGAGTGAACTTGACCTGAACAGCACGTCGACCGGGGCCTTCGTCGGCACCTTGATCCCGCTCGATAGCCAGGTCCTCAGCATGATCGGCGGCATCCGCAACACGAACAATCGTCAGCCGGATTCGTTCAACAATGGCCAGGCCCTCGTCTCCAACGAGTTGACTCTGCCCGGCTACGGCAGCAGCCAGCCGTCGCTCCGCGGCTATGTCGACGAGTTTCAGGCGGTCCTTCCCGGAACCCCTGGATCTGTCGCCGGCCCGGCCTCGAACGCGTCCACATTCGCGTATCTGCCGATCTCGGGCGAACGGGATATCAATGGACTCTTCCGCCAGAAAGATCCCTCCTCATCCAATGTCGGGTTCGGCAGCCGCCCCTTCTTTGACATTGGCGCCCACGAATACCGGGTCTTCGTGCCGCCCCACGTCACCGGTATCACCGCCACGGTCCTTGACACGACCACCGCGACGGGCCTCAGCACGATCAACCTCTACGCGGTCGGCACCTACGCAGGCACGAACAAGCCGATCCAGACGATCCAGGTCACTTTCGATGACCCGATTGACCCCAACACGATCAACAGCCAGTCGGTTCAGCTCGAAGCCACGAACGGGACCGGTAGCTTCAACTCGCCGATCTTCTACAACCTTTCCGGCAAGCTCTCGCTCGACCCGACCGATCGTATCCTGACGATCAACGTCGGAGCCGCCGGCCTCGTGCTCAACAACGACGAGTTCCGGCTCATTCTGAACGGCAACGGTCAGAACGTCATCAAGGACACCAAGGGGATCGCTCTCGACGGTCAGAACACGCTGAATGACCAGCCGAACAACCCGCAACTTCCTCTGCCGTCGGGCTCCGGGGCGCCCGGAACGAACTTCTACGACACGTTCATCATCAATTCCAGCCCCCCGGCCGTCCTCCCTTTCACGTTCCAGCTTGACCCCAGCACCGACTCGAACATCATCGGTGATTCGGTCACCAATTACGCCCTCCCTTCGTTCTCGGGCACGGTCTCGGTGCCACTCTCGTCCATTGAGCCCCTGGCCGGTCTGACCGTCATCCTCGATATCTCGACCAAGGGGAATGGCGTTTTCGACCGGCTCAACGCCGGGACCGCCTTGACGATGGCCAATGGCTCGTTCCTCGTGACCGTCGGTCAGGATGGAGCCGGCACGGGGCTTGTCACCAACACCAGCCCCCTTCCCGACTCGATTTACAACGTCGGGCCAGACGGCATCCTGCGAACGAAAGACGACTCCGGCTATACCTGGGCTCGCATCCGGGTCATCGACCAGAGCGGCAACGCCTCCGACCTGCCGACCGACACCAACGCTCAGTTCGCCGCCAAGAATGCTCTGAGCGCCGCGGTGATCGACACCGCGCCGCCGACGATTACCAGCTTCAGCCCCGCGCCGAACTCCCTGATTCAGCCCACGAACGGCTCAATCACCTTCACGTTCACGACCAACAAGAACATCGATCCGAAGACGCTCAACGCGAATTCCATCCTGGTCACCAACGCCGGTCCTGACGGCATCCTCGGCACGGCCGATGACGTTGCCGTACCCATCAACGCCGCGAGCATCACGACCACCTACCTCGGCAACGCCGCCCCGAACGGCAGTCGACTCGGTCCCGAGAGAATCAGCTTCACCGTCAGCGGCGGCCTGAGCAGCAACTACTACGCGGTCACCCTCAAGGGTTCGGGCGCCAACGCAATTACCGACATCGCCGGCAATCCGCTGGCGGGCAATGGCACCACCGTTGCCACCGACTTCAACCCGACGTACGTCGTGATCATCCCCGCGACGAACGTCATTTATGTCAACGCCTCGGCGACCGCGAGTGTCCTGCTCCCGCCCGACGGCACGATCGAGGACCCTTACACGACCATCGGCGCCGCGATGGCCGCCGCCGTGCCGGGCAATACGATTGCCGTTCTGCCGGGCGTCTATACCGAGAACGTCGTCCTCAAGCCCTTTGTCAAGCTCGTCTCGGCGTCTCCGAACAGCACCGACACGACCCTGATCCCGGGCAACGCCCTTCAGACCGTGATCCGGGCTCCCGAGCCTTCGGCGACATCGACAACGACAAGCACCGGGCCGAACGCAACGATCCTCGCGCAAAACCTGCCGTATATCCCGGGTGCTGACAACGTGGTCTCCGGGTTCACGATCACCAGTCCCCTGCTCGGGACGCTGGACTCGCCGTCGAATCCCGCTCAGGGGCCGGTCGACCCGAACACGGCGGCCATCGAGATCTCGAATGCGAACGTTCTGCTCTTGAACAACTACATCACCGACGCCAACGTCGGCGTGTATGTGGTCGCGACGAACGGAACGGGCGTCTTGATGCCCCGGATCTTCAACAACGTCATCGCCGGCAACAACGTCGGCCTCCAGATCGACGACGAGGGGTCGAACACGATTCCGAACCCCAGCCTGATCGACAACAACGACTTCGTGTACAACACCGTCGGCCTCTTCGCGAACGATTCGAGCGCATCCCCCTTGCTGGCCACCGCGGCGAACGACATCTTCTGGCAGAACCACGACCAGACCTCCGCGCGAAATGGTTACGGTATCCTGGCCAACGCGCCCAATACCATCCTGGTACGGAACAGCCTCTTCCAGGGCAACGGGGCGAGTGACACCAGCCCCGCCTTCGCCGGAATCAACGTCGGCTTCGGCTTCAACGCGGCGGCCCTCAAGGCGACTCCCGACAGGCTGGGCAACTACACGGGTAACCCCTCCTTCGTCTTCCCGATCGACCCGCGTCCCGGTTCAGACGGACCGGCCGCCTTCGCCCTCGACGCCGACTTCGACCTCCAGTCGAACTCGGCGGCCATCGATACGGCGAATGAGTTCTACGCACTGCCGACGGACTTCCTCGGCCGAACCCGGGTCCGCATCCCCGGCCGAGGCTTCACCGGCACCGGCCCGGCCGACGTCGGAGCCTTCGAGTACAAGGGCACCGGCGGCACCACCGTCGGCGGCGCCTTCCGGGTCGCCTCGACCTCGCTCTCGGCAACCGGAGCCGCGACGACCAACGGATCGACAATCTACACGGCCCAGACAGCTCCCAAGGCGATTACCGTGACCTTCAGCGCACCGGTCAATCGCGCCACGGTCACCCCCTCGTCCTTGCTCGTCTATGGCGATGGCGTCAGCGCCGTCAGCGGCGTTCGCGTCTCCAGCGTGACTTTCACCAGTCCGACGACCGCCGTCTTCAAACTCTCGGGCAGCTACAGCAGCACGGGTACGGTCGTCATCAAGGTCAACCCCGGCACCGTCAAGAGCACGACCAACTCGGTGATCCAGGGCTTCGCCGACTCCTTCAAGATCAGCTCGACTCTTCCAGTGAAGGTCACCAAGCCGACGGCCCCCGTTACCCCTGTCGCCGTCGCCGGTCCTAAGGCGGTCACGACCAAGGCCGTGGTCGCCACGACCCCCGTCGTCAACCTCCACTCCGCTCCGATTACCCCGGCCCCCGCCGCGGCTCCCAGCGGACCCCTCGCGGTCCGCAAGACCGCGACGAAGAAGAAGTAAAAACGGATCTCCTTTGAAGCGATTGACAACGGACGACCCCTCTCGGGCCGTCCGTTGTCATTGAACCCTCGCCTTCCCACGGGATTTGTCGCGACGTCAACGACAAGAGGACCGAGCGAGTCGACAAAGCGTCTCGCGCGGTCCTCATGTTTTCGTAACGCTGACGGATTCGATCGATCAAGCGTGGTACGTAAAATCGTGCGCCTTGACGCCATTGACGACGTACGCCGTCACCGCCGTCTTGACCGCGGCGTACGTGGAATGGATCGCGGCCGTGTTCACCGTCGCGAGCGCACCCGCGTAATTCTGGTTGTTGATGGCCGTGTAAAGGTTCGATTCCAAGGTGACGAGCGGGCCGTTGGTCCCATTCGTCGGGAAGGTCAACGCGGCGTAGAGGCTCTGGTTTCCCGAGGGCAGGTCACCCACCGACGTATACGTCGAGTTGACATATCCGTTGTAGCCCGACCCGTACGGGAGATTGCCCGTGGCGACCCTGGCCTGCGTGAAGAAGAGCGAGGTCTTGTTGCTCAGATAGGTCTTGAGCAGCCCGCTCGCTGTCGCCGAGGTCACCTTGCCGGCGGTGATCAGAGATTCCGTGTACAGAATCGCGTTCGTCGCGACCCTTTCATAGCTCAACAGGGCGCTATGCAGTTGATTGAGCGTCGCCGTGACCGCCGCCGAGCTGGTCGACGGCTTCTGAGCCGGCACGGTCAGAATCGCGGCCGGAACCGCCGATGCCTTGACGCTCATCACAACACGCTCTTCCAGCGTGTTTCCATCAAAATCGGGGCGGAACTGGCGTGACCTCTTCATGCGGACGGCTCCAGGTGGGTCGCTTGGGGAAAATCCAGGGCTGGCGGTTCGCCATGTCGCCAATTTTTACCCACACGACGTATTCCGTCAATTCTTTTTCTTTCGCTTAGACAACCCAGACTGTCAACGTGTGAGATCCAACTTGAATTTGGCCTGAAGATTGGCTCCGACCTCGATCATTCCTGGTCCGAATCGATCGGTTTCACCGCCGCCAGATCGACGACGGTTAGCCCCGACTTTTCCAGGCGGCTCAAGACGACCGGCCAGTGTCTCGCGAAGCTGTGCCCGTCCATCGTATGAACGCATTCGATCGTTTCGCGGTCGAACCGTCCGACGACCCGCGCGCCGCCAGGCGCCCGGCCGAGGGCTCGTTTCACTCTGTTGA
The DNA here is from genome assembly GCA_965277595.1 of Isosphaeraceae bacterium. GTDB lineage: Bacteria > Planctomycetota > Planctomycetia > Isosphaerales > Isosphaeraceae > CBDIDH01. The sequence goes on along the minus strand of CBDIDH010000002.1, from coordinate 4,548,577 downwards.
CGCTCGGAGCCTTGACAAGAAATCGCGACATGATCGCACCCCATTTCGGTCCTGGCTTCGTTCTGTTAGATTTGGGACTCGTTCCTGATCCCGCGCCGTTTTTCCAACTCGGGTCCGACCGATGAGCGAAGCCCCCACCAACATTCGCGCCCGACAGGCCGAGCAGACGCTCGAACTGACCTGGCCCGATGATTCGGTCGTCCGCCTTCCCTATCATTATCTCCGGAGCGAGTGCCCCTGTGCCTCGTGTCGGAACGAATGGACCGGGGAACGCATTCTCGACCCCAACTCGATCCGCCGCGACCTCTCTCTCGAAGGGATGGAGGGAATTGGCAGCTACGCGGTTCGCTTTGGCTGGAACGACGGCCACTCGTCGGGCCTTTACACCTGGGAAACGCTTCAGCGCCTCTGTCGCGAACATTCCGCGTCAAGTCTGACGGATCGTCCCGAATCGCCTCAATCTTCCGTCGGTTGATCGCCTTCCACGACGGAGTCGACCCGTGACCGCTCGCCCGGCGATCACCGTCGCGATCCCCACCTTCAATGGTTCCCGACACCTCGCCGAAACGCTCGGCGGCGTCCTCGGCCAGACCGAAGTCCCGTTTGACCTTCTCATTTCTGACGACCGCTCGACCGACGAGACGATCGACCTGGTTCGCGCCCTTGCCGGAGATCGTGCCCGGATTGTCGAGAACTCCGAACGCCTTGGCCTGGCCGGTAACTGGAACCAGTGCGTCCGGTTCAGCCAGACCCCTCTAATTGCGATCGTCCATCAGGACGACCTTCTCCGCCCTGGCCATCTCGCCGCGCACGTCAACGCCTTTGCCTCCGACCCGCGAATCGGTCTTCTCGCGAGCGGTTCCAGAGTGATCGACGAGCACGGGCATGCGGTCTCGGAAACGGTCATCGATCGTGGTGGCCTCGGCCCTTCCGATCGCCTTTTTCAGGCTGGCGAGGCTCTCCCTTATCTCGTTGCCTCGAATCCTTTGCGCTGTTCCGCAGTCAGTCTTCGGGTCGAAGCCCAGCAATCGCTCGGTGGTTTTGACCCGAAATATCGATACGTCGTCGACTGGGATTTCTGGATCCGCGTCGCCCGAGACTGGTCGCTCTGCTGGCTCGCGAATCCCACGGTTGACATCCGCTGGCACCTCGCCAGCGAGACCCACCGCTTCCGAACCGGAATGGCCGACCTCCAGGAAAGCGAAAGGCTCATTTCCGCCCTTCTCGACGAGTTGAAGACCCACGCGGTCTCAACGGCGGAACTCTCCCAGGCGGCTCGCCGGACCCTGGCGCGCGCGTATTTGAATCGTGCCCACGTGGCGCTTCGCGCGGGACTCGGTTCGCTCGGCCGCGATTGTCTGAATCGTTCTCTGAAGCTCTGGCCCGGCGTTCTGCGCGTGATCCTTTCCGATCCTCGCCTTGTCGCGCAGATGGCCGCGCTCTGGGCGGTTCCTGGCGTATCCAGTCGCCTCTTTCGTCGTTCCGACGACGTCCGATAAACGGTCAATGCGGCAAATCTTCGCCATCTTGACCCGAGAATCAGCCTGGAATTCACCTTGTTTTCGGCCCGAGAAACAGGGGATAATGATCGATTCGGATCGAGTGAGACGTTGTCCCCCGTCCTGGGTCGCAATCCAGAGGGGATTGACGATCCGCGAACGGCCGACAGGACTGATGCCCTCATGAGCCGTCTGACGACCGAGAAAACGCCGTGCATGCCTCATCCGAACGAGGCGCCGACCTCGTTGCCGGTCTTGCCCGTGGTCCCGATCGCCCTGCCACCACTGCCCGCCTCGCGTGCCGAGATGGACCGCAGAGGCTGGGACCAGGTTGACGTCGTCTTCGTGACCGGAGACGCCTACGTCGACCACCCGGCCTTCGCGATGGGGATTCTCGGTCGGGTTCTGGAAGCGGCCGGGTTTCGGGTCGCGATTCTCAGCCAGCCCGACTGGCGGAGTGCCGAGCCCTGGCGGCAGTTCGGCCCCCCTCGCCTGTTCTTCGGCATCAGCGCCGGGAACATGGACAGCATGATCAACCATTACACGGCGAACAAGAAGGTTCGCAACGACGACGCCTATAGCCCCGGCGGCCGGATCGGCCTTCGACCCGATCGGGCGACGATGCCTTACTGTCAGCGCGCCCGCGAGGCCTTTCCGGGCGTTCCGGTCATTGCCGGTGGTGTCGAGGCGTCGCTCAGGCGACTCGCCCATTACGACTACTGGAGCGACACCGTCAAGCGTTCGATCCTGCTCGACTCCAAGGCCGACCTTCTCGTCTTCGGCATGGGCGAACAGCCGATCGTCGAGATCGCCCGACGACTCGACGCGGGCGAGACCACGCGAGACCTTCGCGGGATGCGTGGTGTCGCCTACGCGCTCGGTGCTCGCGAGACCCCACCCGACGACGCCCTTGTCTTGCCATCCTTTGACGAGGTGAAGACGGACAAGCACCGGTTCGCCCTCGCCACCCGGACCATCCATCAGGAAACCAACCCGCTCAATGCCAAGCGGCTCGTCCAGTATCACGACAAGCAGGCCGTGGTCGTGAACCCGCCCGCCTTGCCGATCAGCCAGGACGACATGGACCGGGTCTATGGCCTCGCCTACACGCGCAAGCCTCACCCAATGTACGGTTCCGAGAAAATCCCGGCCTTCGAGACGGTTCGCGATTCGGTCACGATCATGCGCGGCTGCTTCGGCGGCTGCACCTTTTGTTCGATCACGGCTCACCAGGGGCGGATCATTCAGTCTCGGTCCAAGGAGTCGGTCCTCACGGAAATCAAGTCCCTCGGCGCCAATCCCGAGTTCTCCGGGACGATTTCCGACATCGGCGGCCCGACCGCCAACATGTACCAGATGCGCTGCACCCGGCCCGAGGTCGAGGCGAAGTGCCGCCGCCTCTCCTGCGTACACCCGAAGGTTTGCAAGCTGCTCGGCACGGATCACGGGCCGCTTGTCGAATTGATGCGTGAAGGCCGCGAGGTTCCCGGCATCAACCGCGTCCTCGTCGCCTCGGGCGTCCGCATGGACCTGGCCCAGAAGGCGCCTGAGTACCTTGAAGAACTCGCCGCGCACCACGTCGGCGGCCATCTCAAGGTCGCTCCCGAGCACACCGACCCCGAAGTCCTCGCCCGGATGAAGAAGCCCGAGATCAACGATTACCAGTCGTTCGACCAGGCCTTCCGCGAGGCAAGCCAGCGCGCCGGCAAGAAGCAATACACGGTGCCCTATTTCATCTCGTCGCATCCTGGCAGTGACCTCAAGGCGATGATTGACCTGGCCCTCTTCCTCAAGCGAAACGGCTATAAGCCCGACCAGGTTCAGGACTTCATCCCCGCTCCTTTTGATATCGCCACGTGCATGTATCACACGGGTATTGACCCGTTCACAGGCCAGCAAGTCTATGTCGCCAAGGGTCTGCGAGACAGGAAGATGCAGCGGGCGTTAATGCAATTCTTCAAGCAGGAGAACTATTTCATGGTCCGCGAAGCCCTGCTGAAAGCGGGCCGCGCCGACCTGATTGGCTCGGGGTGTGATTGCCTGATTCCGGCCCAACCGCCGAAGCTGGCGATCGAAGCGAGGCGGCAGCGAGCCAATGAGATCGCCGAGGGCGATCATTACCATTCCGTTGCCAATCCAGCGAAGGGAGAGCCGGTCGGTGAGCGTGGCTTGCCGACTCAGGGATATCGGCCGGGGCGGAAGACGGCGCGTCGTCAGACCAAGCAACGCGATCGGAAAGACGGCGGTCGTTGATCGCCTTCAAAACGACTGGCGGCTCATTCCATACCCGAGGTTAACACCGATTATATAATCTACAAGTGTGAATTATTCTTTTTTGTATTTGTTGGCAATGATATTTGTCGAGATGTCAGTCATTGTACGCCCATTGCGACTTTTCAGCCTTCTTCAATAATGCTTCTATCTCGGTATCGCCTGGATGACTGTTCCGCGAAGATTTAAATATGGCAACCGCTTTTTCAGCCATATGATAAGAACTCCTGCAACTAAAGCCATTCGTCGGTGTCGGGAACTTCCACGAAGTAAACCACCGCGATGCTCTCGGCGCCGATAAGTTGATGAGTTTGACGTTTCCGATATTCATCCCACTCCCACCGACAGGCTTGGCTGGCGAAGTATTCCAGGAGCGATCGCGGTGCCCCGCTGGGCGATCATGACGCGCGGGTCGTGGATGAGGAAGATGGGGTTGCTGGCGTCGGTGATGGCCGCGTCGAGGGCGTCGAACCGTCCGAACCGCTCGGCGACCTCGCGGAGCCGCGGCGAGCCGGCGTCGGTGGTGAGCCCTTCGCCCTGGAAGTCGGTGACGACGACCTTGGGCCCAAGGGTGGAAAAGTGGAGGGGTTGGCGGTGACAGTCTGTCACGGCGTTGGCCTTGTTCGTGAGGGGTGTGCTGGGAGTGATAACCCATACGCGATAGCGAATGGCTAAGACACCCGCGCCATTACAAATCCCGCGAACCGGATGAAAGATCCAGGGTAGTTATTACTGTAATACTAGTTTGCGGTGCGAAATGTAAGCCATTTACCCGAAAAAGCTTGCGTCGTCGCTGCTGATCCTCGTTCGGATCGGACCATCGCCCCTTCGGGGCCCCGGATCACCCCCGGGCCGACCCCGCGACCTCCGCCAGATTGTGGGCCACCACTCCCCAACCGACCCACCGCCCGAACCCTCGCTCGCCACGGTAGCGGCAGCGCTTCAACCCATAATCCCGCTTCAGCGCATGGATTCGACCCTCGATCCCCGCCCGGAACCGGTAACCCTCGCGGAACCGGCGACCCTTCTCCTCGGCCCGCCGACCCGGCGGCGCCTTGCCGACGTGCGGCAGCGACACCTGGTTGACCCCCGCCTCCTTCGCCAGCCGCTCGTTCTCCGCCGACGCCATCCCTCGGTCCGCCGCCAGCAGGTTCGGCGGCCGGCCGAACTGCCGCTCGTGGTTCGCCAGCGCATCGCCCAGGTAGGGCTGGTCCTGGCCGCCGCCCTGCGGCAGCACCGCGTACCCGGTGATCAGCCCACCCTCGACCTCGTCGAGCCTCAGCTCGCGGCCCAACTCCGCCGGCTTGCCCGCCTTGAACCGCGGGATGACCTGCGTGTGCGGCTCGAACAGCGAGACCAGCTTCTCGCCGGAGGGGACCGGGTCGTCCTTCAGGACGCGACGCACGGCCTGGCTGACGGCCTGCTTGAGCCGGGGCAGGATCTCCTCGAGCCGACCGGCCACCCGCTCGCGCGCCAGTCGGCGGCGGAGCAGGGATTGAGCGGCTTCGGAGAGCGCGGTGGTTTCCATGGGCAGATTCTAGCCGCGTCACTCTTAGCCATCAATGCCGTGTCCGAGCCGCCGCTTGACCGCCCCGAATTTAGCCAGCCGTTTAGCCAGGCCTCGTGACTTAACAGTGTCGCACGGCGGGGAAGGACAACCATTCGGACATCGACCACACATGGTCAGTCAACCTTGCCGCCATCGCCGGGCACCGTTCGACCCGGTGGCCCTCATCGTCCTTGACGGCCAGCGTCCGCACCGGCCAGCAGAAGTTGTAACTGTACAGACTCAAGTAGGTGACCGCGTCGTGATATCGCCAGTCCTTACTGAACCGATACGTCTTGCGGGCCTTCCGGGCGTTGCGGTGGCGGTCCGTACCGTGCTCTCGTTCGACGAACGCCGTGTTGATCGCTCGGCTGACTTTCGACATCCCCAACGCCAGGAGCACCGCCGCCAGCGTCCCGAAGACCACACGGGTGCCGACCTCGACCACACGGCCCTTCTCCCGCCGCTTCGTGACCACGGCGTAGTTCAGGCCCGCCGGGGCCGCCTTGTACGGGGCCTTGGGCCGGCCTTGCTTGCCGGTCCGCGGCGGCGTGACCGTCGCGCCGTAGGCGTGCAGGATCGCCGTCTCGTAGGCCGGGTAGTCGTCGCTGGTCATCAAGTTCATCAGCCGGCCTCCCGTCCGGCGGCGGAAGTCCTCCACCAGCGCCTCGGTGTTCTCGATCGTCCGGGCGCCCGGCACGACGGTGACGACGAGCCGATGCTCGGGGTCGAGGGCGACGTGGTCCCAGTAATCGCCTTTGTGGTCGTCGGCGGGATCGGTGCGGTCGCAGTTCGCCTCCTTTTTGGCGACGAAGGCCCACTTCTCATCGTACTGGACTTCGGTCGTCAGGGGGGGAAATCGCCACGAGTTCGTCATGGACGTCCTTGGCGTGGCCGCCGGCGATCCGGCTGTAGCGGGCGACGGTGTTGGGGTTCACCCGGCAGAGCCGGCCGGTCTGTCGGACGCCGCACCCCTCGGCGACGTGCTCCAGGACCGATTCGACCTTCTCGGGCGGGAGCCGGGCGTCGAACAGGGGCGTCCCCTTCCGCTCGGAGAACCGAGCCGTGCAGGTGCGGCAGCGGAGCATGCGTCGGGCCTTGCCGGGCCCGTAGCGGCTGGTCACGGTCAGGTTTCCGGCCCCCCGCTTGCCGTACTCGGGGCAGTCAGAATTCAGGCAACAGAAGCGAGACAGGTCGTCCATGGTGTCGGCCCGGCGGTGCGTTCCTCGGTCTGGACGCCGAGTTGCGTCCAACCCAAGAGATAACCCACCAGGCATGAGCCGTGCAACACTGTTAAGTCACAAGGTAGCCAGGGCCATTTTAGCCAAGAAAATAGCCCGGAGCCAACCGCCTCAGAGGCGGCACAACTCCGGGCCTCAATACAACTTACAAGCGGAGAGGGCGGGATTCGAACCCGCGGTACCTGTGACAGTACACGGCATTTCCAGTGCCGCACCTTCGGCCTCTCGGTCACCTCTCCGAACAGTTCAAACCCTAAGAGATTACTTGCTTTACGTCGCTGGCTTACTTCTAATTTCCAGACCAATCCATCCTGTACCAACCAAATAGTTGCGCCTACCAGGACAGCCGGTTGGTAAGACCATCATAGCGGACACGCGGCATCCTGTACCAGAGGGTAGGTCGTCGATGAAGTTCGACGAGAAAAAGGGATTCCGCTCTGCTCGCGTGGGCTATGCGAGAGCCGGCACGTTGAGCAAACGCGCTGTTATCACGAAGAGTTGACCCAAGCGACTGGTGGTGAACGCTCGCGATGCGTACGATTGGACAGGATCGGGAATTCGTGCGGGTCGTCATGGCAGGAAGATGTGGGCACCTATGTCGGGTCAAGGTGGTTCACCGGATCTCGAATGGGTGTAAGGGGATGGCATGGCAGCTTTCAAGAGCGACAAGCAAAAGCGACTCCTCAACGTCGTTGTTTCCGTACTGCCCGCTCTCGACTACGAACCCAGCCACCTAATCCGGGATTGCGAGTTCGCCGATTAGCTGCAACCCGGCGAGATCGGCAGAACGGTGCCGGTCGCCGCGTTCGGCCAGTTGCCTCCCACCTATTAATACTAGTTTGCGGTGCGAAATTGCCTTGTTTTCCCGCGGTTTGTAAGCTATGGGCAGGCTCTGCAACCGCACCAACCGGACCGATGGCACGCCACAGCCATGCTCAGACATCGATATAACCGGACCGACTTGTTCGCCCTCGTGCCCCAGCTCGGCCTTCGCTTCGAGCCACAGCTCGAGCAACTCGACTCCCTGCTCGACGACGCGATCGTCGAGGCCGTCCGCTCCGACATGGCCCGCCGCTCGCCCCGATCACGATTCCGAGGCCGACCCGCCACCCCGGTCGAAGTCGTCCTCCGCATGCTCGTCGTCATGCGGCTCTACGGATGGAGCTACGCGCAGGCCGAGTACTTCGTCAACGACAGCCTGGTCCTCCGCCAGTTCCGCCGGGTGTATCTCGAGAAGGTCCCCGACGACACCACGCTGATCCGCTGGGCCAACACCATCGGGCCGGAAACCCTCCAGACGCTCAACGACCGGGTGATCCAGCTGGCCCGGTCGCTGAAGGTGACGCGCGGCCGCAAACTCCGCGTCGACACCACGGCGGTCGAGACGGACATCCACTTCCCCACCGACAGCGGCCTGGTCGGTGACGGGGTCCGGGTCGTCTCGCGGCTGCTGCGGCGGGCCAGGGCCGCCCTGGGCGAGGCGGCCTCCGGGCTCAAGGAGGCGTTCCGCAGCCGGGTTCGGTCCGTCCGCAAGCTGTCGCAGCAACTGCACCGGATCGGATCGCCCGCCGCAAGGGCGATGAGGGCAAGCAGGCGTTGAAGGCGGCCTACGGCCGGCTCGTGGCGATCGGCAAGCGGGCCGGGGCCCAGGGCCGGCGGGTGCTCGAGACGCTGCGGCGCGAAGGCGATGACGCGGCACAGCGGCTGGCCGGCCGACTCGAGGAGGTTCTGCCCCGGCTCAAGCAGGCCGTCAGCCAGGCCGTGCGTCGCGTCCTGAAGGACGACCCGGTCCCCTCCGGCGAGAAGCTGGTCTCGCTGTTCGAGCCGCACACGCAGGTCATCCCGCGGTTCAAGGCGGGCAAGCCAGCGGAGTTCGGCCGCGAGCTGAGGCTCGACGAGGTCGAGGGCGGGCTGATCACCGGGTACGCGGTGCTGCCGCAGGGCGGCGGCCAGGACCAGCCCTACCTGCCCGAGGCGCTGGTGAACCACACGCGGCAGTTCGGCCGTCCGCCGAACCTGCTGGCGGCGGACCGGGGGATGGCGTCGGCGGAGAACCAGCGGCTGGCGAAGGAGGCGGGGGTCAAGCAGGTGTCGCTGCCGCACGTCGGCAAGGCGCCGCCGGGTCGGCGGGCCGAGGAGAAGGGTCGCCGGTTCCGCGAGGGTTACCGGTTCCGGGCGGGGATCGAGGGTCGAATCCATGCGCTGAAGCGGGATTATGGGTTGAAGCGCTGCCGCTACCGTGGCGAGCGAGGGTTCGGGCGGTGGGTCGGTTGGGGGGTGGTGGCCCACAATCTGGCGGAGGTCGCGGGGTCGGCCCGGGGGTGATCCGGGCCCCGATGGGGCAATGGTCCGATCCGAACGAGGATCAGCAGCGACGACGCAAACTTTTTCGGGGAAATGACTTACATTTCGCACCGCAAACTAGTACTAATACGTCCGCGGCAACCGGAGGCTTCCGTGTTGGATCGGATCGATTCAGATTAGCCGACCACCGGGACCACGTACTTTGCACGTAGCCTCTTGCGCAGATCTTGAAACTCGCGGAAACCCTGAAGCGCCCGGAAGTCTTCGCGGTCGAGGTCGTCAATCCTGAGTTGACGCTTTTCGACGGCCTCACCAAGAATCTTGTAGATCAGGTCGAGATAAGCGGCGGGCGTCGATTGCCCCGTCTCCGAACTTCCTTCCGAGGCGACGGCCCCGACGCATTGAGAAAGAATCTGCGCCGCCATCAGCCTGGCTCTCATGTCGCCGGGAACAAGCCCGGGAACGTCGGCGACGTTGCGGGCGGCCTCGGCCGGGTGGCCTGTATGGAGCAAGAAGGTGCCCAGAAAATTCAGGTCGCCGGCAAGGTACGCCTTGTACTTCTCTCGGCCGCCGCTCAGGGCAATGGCCTTGCGTTGATGGTCGATGGCCTCCATCAAGACCCCTTGATGGGCCGCGAGAAGCTTCTGGTGATCGTACGAGGCGGCGAGGTTACGAAGCGCCAGGCCGAGATCGCTCTCATATTCAGGCACTTCGGGAAAGTCGGTCACGAGCTTGCGGAGGACGTCGACCGCCTCCTCGCAGGCGTGGACGGACCCGCCGCCATCGCCGAGGAGCGAGCTTGTGTTGCCCTGAAAGGTGTGAACCTGAGCGAGCTTGTGGCGATAGTCGGGCCGCTGGGGATATTCCGCGGTAAGGGGCTCCAGGATCGAATCCGCCTGGTTCAGGTCGGCAAGCTCGACGCGCGGTTGACGACGCTTAGGATCGCCGGGAACCATGTTGAGCGTCGCCAGGTTGTACAGAATGGCGGCTCGTTCGTAGCGATAATCGGGAATGGACGGGAAGTCGGTCGCGAGCTTCGTGACGTTGTCGAGCGCGGCGGTGTAATAACCCTTCGCCCGCGGAAGGTCCGGGGGTTTTGACTCTCGCGCCATCACGCCGAGGTTGCTTTGCGAACGCGCCATCCCCCAGCGATACGCGGCGACGCCCGGCGATTGCTCGCTCAAGGCCTTTTGCAAGGCGAGTGCCTCGCCATACGAGGCTTTTGCCTTCGCGGCGTCGATCGGGCGGACGAAGTTGCCGATGTTGTTGAGATACCGGGCGCGCTTCTGGCGGTATTCGGGGCGAGTAGGATCGGCCGACGACAAGGCTTTCATTTCCGATTCAGCGGTTTTATACGCGGCCTCGATCTCGGGGCCTCGGTTCGAGAGTTTGGCGAGCAGGGCGCCGAGGTGGTAAAGGGTGTCGTCGTAGGCCGCTCGGGCCTCGGGACCGCGATTAACGAGTGCCTCGCGGAGCGCCAGGGCCGCGCGGAATTCCGTTTCCGACTGTTGAAACCGGTTCGACTTGCGGAGGAGAATGGCCAGGCCGTGTCGGGCTCGGGCCAGGTCGCGCTGATAGTCGATCCGCTTGGGATCGGCCGATCGCAGCGATTCCAGGGTCTTGATCGCCGCCTGATAGTTGGTCTCGGCTGATCGATAACGGCCAAGCATTTCATCGATATCGGCGAGGCGGACATAGGCCCGGCTCGTCTCGAACCGGGTGCCGGGATCGTTCCGTTTCTCGTCGAGGAACTTGCGGTAATAGACGAGGGCCCGGTCGAGAAGGCTCCGGCGGACGACTTCCATCTGGGGAACGTCCGCGAGATCGATTTCCCCGGCGCGGGTCAGGAGGTCGTCCACGGCGTTGGTGGCGAGCCGGTAGTTGGCCTCGGTCCGGGCGCGCTCGCGCTGGATGAGGATCGTGCCGATGAGCAGTCCGACGGTTGTCACCGCGAGCACGGCGGCGGCGGCGATGACGGGCGTCTTGTGCCGCTTCGCCCAGCGCGCGGCGCGTTCGGTCCAGGGTTCCCGATAGACCGAGACCGGCTCATCGGCGAGCCAGCGTTCGAGGTCGCGGGCGAGGTCTCGGGCCGTCGCGTAGCGATCGCCGGGGGCCAGGGCCATCGCCTTGAGCGTGATGGCGTCGAGTGCCCGGGGGACGCGCGGGTTGACCTGACGGGGGGCTTCGAAATCGCCCGTCTTGACCCGTTCGAGCACGGCGGCGAGGTTGCGGTCGCGAACCGGGGGCGAGCCGGTCAGGAGTTCAAACAAGGTGGCGCCAAGGCTATAAATATCGCTGGCCGGCCCCATCGCGTCGAGGCGGCCGGCGGCCTGTTCGGGGCTCATGAACTGAGGGGTGCCGATCGTCGCGCCGTAGAGGGTCTCGCTGCGAAGGCTGCCGGAGAGGGGGCGAAGCGAGGGGATGTCGTCGGGGCCAGGCTCCTCGGCCGGGCCGCCGAGCGCCTTGGCGAGACCCCAGTCCACGACGAGCGTTTCGCCGAAGGCGCCGAGCATGATGTTCGCGGGTTTCAGATCGCGATGGATCACGCCGCGGATGTGGGCGTAATGCATTGCCTGGCAGACGGCGAGGAAGTGGCCGAGAAGCTGCCGTAATTCCAGCTCGCGAGCGCCTGGGTTGCGTTTGGGGGCGGAGTCGCCTTGATGAAAGGCGATGATGGCATCCTTGAGGGTTTCGCCTCGGATGAACCGCATCGCGTAATAAGGGCGGCCGTCGGGATACTGGCCGAGTCCGTAGACGGGAACGATGCCCGGGTGTTCGAGGCCGCCGGTCACCTCGGCCTCGATCAGGAACCGGTTCCGGCTGTCGGTGTTGTCGGCGTGTCGGCCCTGGATCTCCTTGAGGGCAACCTCGCGGTTGAGTTCCTCGTCGAGCGCGACGAAGACCTCGCCGAGACCCCCTTTGGCGTGCTCGCGGACGATCCGGTAGCGAATCCGGCTCGGCCCTTTTTCGGTCGCCGGCGCCGAGAAAGAGGCGGGCCAGGCGGAAAAGGAGGGGATGCCACTCGCGGCCTGCGTCGCGTCAAGGATGCCCGAGGGGCCGCCCTCGGTGGATGCGAGCGTCCGCGCGTCGTCAAAAAAGGCAAAGTCCGTGGCACCGAGAGCGGCCGAGGTCGCGCTCTCGGCCTGGGTGGCCTCATCAAGGTAAGGAGGTGTTGACGAAGGCCGAGGCGGCGGGTTCACGGGTTCGGCGAGGGTCGCCTCGAATGCGGGGGCCGAACTCGGGGGCAAGGTGCCGGCAATCGTCGCTTCGAGGTCGACGGGGGGCGCGGCGGAAGTCGCGCCGGGATCAAAGATCGTTGATTCCAGGGGGGGCTGGAGCCGGGAGACAATCTCGCGGAGTTCGGCGAGAGTGACCGACGGCGGGTTCGGGTCGGCGGCGGTCGCCTCGGGCTCTCCGGCGACGGTCAACGACGGGTCAAGCTCGGCGCTAGACGCGAGCCGCGAGCGGACCTCGCGGTCGATCTCGGCAAGGTCCCGCGCGCGGATCGCGCCAAGGTCGAAAAGGGTCTGGCTCAGGGTCTTGCCGCCGGGGGCGAGGCTCGCCTCGATCGCGGCGCCGAGGGTCTCGGCCTTGACCCCGCGCTGAAGCGCGATCAGGCCAAAGAGGGCGTCGCGGTCGTTCGTCGGCGCAGACTGGTCCAGGTCCAATTCCATCTCCCTCTGAGCCGTTTCACGCGTCAAAGAGGCTCAATGATCGAGGGCCTCGCATCTCTGGCGATTTCCATCGGCCGCTGGTGATCTGGTCGATCATCGGTCCTGATCGTGACGCACCACTGGCACGTCGGCCGACCGAGCGAGGCTCAGAGATCGCCCGTTTCCACTTTCCCACGTCGGTGGGCGGCCAGCAAGCCAAGAGCGCCGAGGGTCATGAGAACGGTTGTCGACGGCTCGGGAGTCACGTTCGGGGTCACGAAGCTGAGCCCGTCAAAGCCGACGATGTCGCGGCTGGTAGTGGAGTAGCCGTTGATCTGAAAGTCAATCCGCGTGAAGGTCGAGCCAGGATCAATAAAGCTAAAATACTGCACGCCACCCGAATCGGAGGCTGAACCCGCCGCGATCGAGCTGAGCTGCATCGTATAGGTGCCAAGGTCGCCCGTGTCGTGAACGGTCGCCGCGAAGGTTCCGGTCGCGGTGCCGACGCCGATCAGGTAGACGCCGACGGCTTCGACCGGCTTCGCGAAGGTGAACGAGGCGATCGTCCCAGTCGGCGCGATCGTGGTCACGTTGGGAGTGAGGCGGAGAAAGGCGTTGTCGGTCGACGTCAGGTTGAATCCGTCGACCGAGTTCGGGTTCGAGGTCACGACGCCCGACTCGACAGGCGAGCTTGGAATGGTCTGAGCGCCGGAAAGAGAGACCGAGACGCCGCCGGCAAGCGAGTACTGCGACGCGGAGCCGGTCGCGGTGCCAAAGTTGGCCGTTGTCAAGGTGCCGAGCGTGGCGGTGGACTCGCTGAAGTTCTGGAAGGCGGCGTGGGAGTTGGGCAGATTTTCCGGGGTGATCCCGCTGATGCTGGTGGGAGTATCCAGGGCCGAGAGGGTGAACCCCGCGCGTGCCATGCCCGGCCAGACAAGCAAGGCGGTCGCCAACGCCGCGAGGATACCGGTTCGAAGCGATCGCATAGGCGCGCTGAGTCCAAGGGGTGTGAGGCACTCCGTTCGACCACAATTATACCGTGCCCCGACCCCTTCGCAAGCGACAGCGCTGGTGGTGTGGTATTTTCACGTCTCGAAGCGAAGACGCTCGATCAGGCCGATGGCGGTCGGGTCGATCGCCCAAGCGCCTCGGCCGCTTCCGACCCGGCGACGATCGACCGAAGCTGTTCGCCAAGATGGTCAAGGCGGGTCTCAACCTGGGCGAAGGCCATCTCGGTCTGAAGGTGGAACTGGTCTTCGCGATTCGCCTTGAGTCGATCCCGCGCACTCTGGAGATTCGCCGCGGCGAGGGCCACCGTGACCTGAACAAAGACGAGGCCCAGCAGCGCCAGCATGAGGATTTCCAGGGGCGGTCGACTCTCGCCCCAGATCGGGGCAAAATAAGCGGCAATGAGCGCCGAGGCGGCCAGGATGAGGAAGGAAAACGACCCGAAAACGGCCGCCGCCCACGAGCCGAAACGCTGCGAGGCGGAGAGTTGCGCCTTCTTGGTCTGACTGCTTGGGGTTGGTCCACGGCCACGCAAGAGGCCGCTATTGGCGCGCTGGCGACGCCCCATGACGGTCATCAGGCTGAGCGCGGCGGTCGGCCGGAGGGTGATCAGTTCGAGCAGGTCGTCACGGTCGAGTGAGAGTGCCAGGACGTCGGTCAGGGCGATCACGCTGGCGGTTCTCGGGCCGCCATCGAGAAGCGAGACCTCGCCGAAGAGTTCGCCGGGACCCCCTTCGCCGAGGACGATCCGTTGTCCCTGGTCATCTTCCAGAAGGACGCGGACCCGGCCGGTTCGAATGATAAAGAGCGAGTTGCCCAGCTCGCCGGTTCGGAAGATGGTTTCGCCCTTGCGGTAGCGGACCGACTCCAGAAGTTCGGCCAGTGTCGCCTTTTCGGTTTCGCCGAGAAGTTCGAACAGCGGAATCTCGCCGAGCATCGCCACGTCAGGCCGCATCACCGATCCTCCCCGCGTTGTCAACGTCGACCGGCTCTTCACTTTACCACGACGTTTCTTAAAGTCTTTCTGATCCTGACGATTCGCCCAGGAGGATTGCAAAGTCTGTATTTCCAATGACCGATGACCAAGAACCGATGACCAAGAGAAGCGATTTTTGAGGTCATTGGTCATCGGCCATCGAGACTTTGCAATTCTTTTCATGATTTGCATGACTCAACACGCACGTCAACGCGTCCGAGGGTCGCCGACGGGGTCGAACCAGCCGGAGACGAGGAGGTCGTCGCCGAGTGGGTTGTCGTCGGGTCCGGGGTCGACGGTGGTCACGTCCTCGGCGTTGAAGAGGGCGTCGTCGGGCTCGCGGCCGAGCGGGCCGCTCTTGACCCAGACGTTCCAGCCAAGCCGGGCGCCGACGCCTGTCTCGTCGCCGAGCCGATACTCGGGAACTTCGTTGGCCTTTAAGACAAGCTGAACGTCGAAGTCAAGGCCCGGTCCCACGTAAAGCCGGACGAGGTGGCAGAGCAAGAAAAACGCCTTCCGCTGCGCGATCGGAGCGCGGTCGGGAAGGAGTTCCTGAAACTGGCTGTAATCGAGCGGGCCGAGGCGGAGCCGGGCCTTGCTCTGAACGTCCCAGACCCGTTCGCCGACGATCGTCGTGACGCCGAGCCTCTGCGCCCCGAGTTCCCCCTCGCCGCCGAGCCGTGTCTGGTTGCTCGGTTCGAGCCGGAGCCACTGGCCGACAAACTGACGAACCCGCGCGGGAACGCGGAGGTAATCGGCCGCGAGCGATTCCAGGCCGCTGGCGCTTCGGGGTCGATGCGCGAAGAGACCGGCGAAGTGGAGGATCGCCAGGTCGTCGACCCGGGCGAGAACCCGCCCCTCGCCTGGGCCATCGCGCCGGACCGAGACCTTCAGGCGGTTCCGCAAGGGGGGCGGGCCGATCCCCGCGAAGCTCAAAAGCGCATCGGCGAAGGGGCTGGCATCGGGTCGACTGGAGTCGTGAAGGCCGTAGTCGCCGTAGAACCGATATTTTTGCCAGGCTCGGTAAAAGAGCGAGATGAACCGGTGATTGAAGAGGTCGAACCAGTCGCGGAGGGCGTGCCGCTCGATGCTCCGAGGGTCGCGGTCGAGCCGCATCAGGAGTTCGGTGTAATGCCTGGGCAAGACACCGCTCGGGCCGGTCAGACCGAAAAAAGTCTCGGTGAGAACGGGGACGGCGTCGTCGCCGGTCGGCCGTTCGAGGTCGTGAATCGCGCTGGGAGGGAACGAGAGCGAGTTCAAGACACGGAAGCGAACGGCCTCGGAACCGGGAGGCCCGCCCCGGCCGATCGGGGTTTTCGAAGGGGCGATCCGGTGGAGGAGGCGGACCGCCTGGAAGAAGTCGAATTCATAAGGCTTCTCAAAGAGTCTCCGCGCCAGCCCGCGCGGCTCTCTGGCCGGGGCGTGGGTGCCCTCGGCCTGGCCGTTGCGCAACTGCGACACGCGGCCCGCCGTCGCGCTCGGCGTTTCGGCCTCGGCCGCCTCGGCTGTCGTCTCTGGAGTCATCTCGCCGGGCCTGCATCCTCTCGAAGTCGTTGACCCCCGCTACCGTGGTCCACCTTGAAATTATGCGCAAAGGGTGCGAGAAATGCGCCCTTTCGGTGTTCCGGGCCGGGAGGATTGCGGAGTACCAATGACCAATGGACAATGACCAATGGATTTCAGGCGCGGGAAAATCCCTGGTCGGATACACCTGCTCAACGATCCCTTGGACGCAAGGGTCATCGCGCGAAGGTTCAACGGACCCGGTATTGCAAGGGGACGTCGGCGGTCGTCGTGGTCCCGGCGACGACGTTGACGGAGACCCGGCCGTCGGCGGGGGTCGAGGGCTTGTAGCCGAGGACCGTGTAAGGGCCGGCGGGAAGGTGATCGGTCGAAAAAGTGCCATCAGCCCCGGTCACGCCGCCCCGGGCAAAGGCCCCCTTGGCCGTGAAGACGTAAACGGCGAGCCCCGCCTGGGGCCGATCCCCCTCGGTGAGCCGGACGCGAAGGTCGCCGAAGAGAACAGGGTCGGTGTCGAGCAGGTCGATCTCGGCCGTGGCGAAGGTCGAGCGGCCGACGCCGCTGAGGAACTGGACGCTGATCGGCGTCGGTCCTTTCTTGTCGTCGGGAAGCTTCAAGTCGGCCGACCAGGTGGTTTGCTCGGCGTCGGTCGGTCGGCCATTGATGACCTTGGCGTCGCTCGGGCGCTTGCCGTCGGCCGTCGGAGCGCCGAGGAAGAAGACGACCTGACGCGTGCCCGATTCGCTCGGACGTCCCGAGGCGCGGACGGTCAAGGTCGTGCCTTTTTTGACCTGCGCGGGGAGGTCAACGAACTGGACGCCCGAGGGTGATCCGGCGTCGAGCGTCAGGTTGCGCAGAGCCTCGCGGACGAGCGTGCCGTCAATGCGATAGATCCGGGCGCGTATCGCCCGACGCCCCTCGACGCCCGAGGTCTCGACGGGAATCGTCCAGTCGGTCTCACCCGCCTCGAAGGCCAGCGCTCCCTCGCGGACGCCGAATCCAATCCGGCGGCGATACGGGTTTTCCTTGACGAGCAAGGGCGTGTCCGGCTCGAACCCGTTGGGACCGATCCGTCCGAGGCTGACGTCCAGCGTCGACGACGGCGGCGGGTTATCCACCTCGACATCGATCGGAAACCGCGTTCCCGAAGGCGCGGCGTCGTCGCCCCGGAGACGCAGGGCCGGTTCAAAGTCAAGCCGAGGGGTGGAGGCGTCGCCGTGCGAGGCGAACGAGGTTCGAAAGATCAGGGCACGTTTGCGGCCGTCAATGTTGACGTAAAAGGTCCCCTTCTCGCTGCCGAATTCCGCGAGTTTCAAGCCCGAGGCACGCAGGGTCAGGCCCGTTCCATCCGTGGGAACGACACCGCGAAAGGTTCCGTCGGCCGGCGTTCCGATGAGCACGGGAATACGCTCGGGAGGCAAAACAAGCTCGGCGAGACAGGGCGGACCGGAAAGGGTGCCCGATGCGGCGAGGGTGATCGTCAACGCATTCTTCTCAGCGCCCGGACCGGTCGGCTGAAACTTCGAAGCGGAGACGCGAACGTATTCGGCCGCCGAGGCGATCTCAACGCGGATCAAACGTTGCGCGAGGACGCGGTCGGCGTGGTCGGCGTCGGCCACGATCACGCCGAGGGTCTTCTTGAGTTCGGGAAGCGGCGGTTCGGCGGGCGCCGTGGCGGGACCGTTTCCCGACGGGGTCGCCGCTCCGACTTTGGGAAAGTCAACCTTTTCCACCTTGCCGGGCGCGACGGTGACTGTCGCCGAGGCGCCGGGGACGATCAGGTCGCCGATCTTCAACGAGACGGCGACCTTGCGGACTCGGCTCGTCGGGTTGAAGAGGTAAAGATGAAAGACCTGTCGGCCCGCGACGGGGCGGAGGCGGAGATCACCGCGTGGGGCGGTCGGGGTTTCGGGATCATCGCTGAGCAAGAGCTTGAGCCGTTCCGAGGCAGGCGAAAGCGCGATCGGCACCCGGGCGTGAAAATCGCGGCCATTCACCCGGGCGCGAACGAGAAAGCCTTGCGGCAAGATCCCGGCCGGACCTTCGCCCTGGGAAACCATCGCGACCCGGATCGGCAGGCGGACGCGACCCGATGTCGGGTCGGGCTTGACCTGGACCGGGAACGACGAGGCGGGGTCGGTCGGGGACACCTGGAGCCATCGGGTTTCCAGGCCGGGGAGGTCAACCTGAACCTCGGGCCTGGTCGCGTCGGGGCGACTGACGACGAGGTCCAAGATAAGCTCGGCCGAGGCGTGCTCGGGCGTTAACTCGGGCGCCTCGGGAAGCGGGCCGAAGCGGACAGAGGCCGACGGTTTGGGCGGCGCGAGGTTGCGAACGCCACGCGCCGCCTCGTTCAAAAGGTCGGAGTTGTCGAGGTCGTTGGCGTCATACTGATAGTGGTCGGCGAGCCAGGCCCAGAGCCGGGCCTCGCGGGCCAGGCGGAGCCGTCGGGCGGGGTTCGTGGCGAGGTCGCTCAGACGTCCTTCCAGTTCCTCGCGCGCGGTGAATGAGGCAAAGGGGGGTAAGAGCCGCGAGAGCCGATCGGCCGCGGGAAGATCGGCGGCGAGCGCGGCCTTAAAGGCGGCGGGAAGGCGGTCGACCCAGGCCCGGCGGAGGTCGATCGCCAGCGTCAGCCAGTCGGCATCGGTGTCGGTCGCGCTGGCCTGGCCAAGCGCCACGTCCAGGGTCGAGACGTTCAGACCGCCGAGGGAAAGCAGGTCGATCGATCGCCGGGCGCGTCGGGAGGCAGCGGCGCTCAGGGTGACTTCGGATTCGTCGTCGCTGTCGGGGTCGTCGGCCGCGGCGGTCCAGGCGGCGGACTGGTCAAGCTTGAGCGATTCCCCGGCCAGGCGTCGCGAGAGGCGATGCCGGGCCGACCAGAGCGCCGGGCGCTCTTCCGCAAGTGGAAACGGGGTCGAGAGCAAGGCGTCGATCGCCGAGCAGGTGAGGGCTTCGGGCTCGTCGCGAGGTCCGTTGTGGGTCAGTCCAGCGGTCCGGGCGTCGATCGCCTGGCGGATCTCGGCGAGCCGATCGCGGAGTGCATTCGCTTTCTGGCGGAGGGCGTCGACCCGGGGGGTCAGGTCGGCGGCGGGCGGCGAGGTGTCGGTTTCGCCCCTGTCCTTGCCGGGGCGAAGGTCGGCGTCAAGCTCGCGCGCCGCGGCGACGGCGGCCGACCAGGGTCCTTCAAGCTGCGGAGCGTCTTCGAGATACGCGGCACAGGCGGGCAAGACGAAGGTCGCCGCGTCCGAGGCCGATCGCGCGCTTTCGACGGCATCCTGCGCGGAAAGCACGATATCATAGAGCCGCTCGGCGCGACCGAAGGCCGTATCCGCCTCGGCGGGAAGGGCAAATCCGCGCTCGCGGAAGAGGATCTCGGCATCGTGGCGGGCCTGCGCGGCGTCGTCGAGTGTCGAGCGGACCCAGTCCAGCGAGTTCGGCCGGTTCTCGGCGTGGTTCGCTTTCCGAGCCAGGGCCAGAATCCGACGCGCAAGCGCGGGTGACCAGGCTGCCAGGTCGGCTTGCGCGGCCTCGGCGAGGCGATGGAGTGTCAACGTTTCCACGAACCGAGGACCGCCCCGCGCCGACAGGAGGGCATCGAGCGCGACAATCGACCCGGCCGTCGGCTCGGCGAGGTCGGCCGCGACGGGAAAGACCGCCAGGGCGAGGTCGCGGTCCGAGGTTGACTTGACCGATACCGGGGGCGCGGGGCCTTCAGCCTTCTTGTCACCGGAGGCCGCGGCGACGGGTCCCGCGGCCTTCTCGGCGAAGCCGCGGAGGTCGGCGACGAGACCGGGGTCGGCGTCCAGCCCATCGGCGAAAAGGACGGCGAGCGCATGAACGTCGGGCCGGGGAGTCGCGCGGACTTTTTCTTGATGCGTGGCGAATTTCGAGAGCTCGGCCGCGAGGAAGGCGCGAACGCGGACCGGATCGGTCCCAGCGCGCCAGCCCTGATCGGCCCAGAGGAGCGCGGCCTCGGCACGGAGAAAGGCCCAGGGGGCGACCCGGTCGCTTCCGCCGAGCCGCCAGTGGTCGAGACGTCGCCAGGCGTTTGTCAGCCAGTCGGGATAAACGCGCGGACTGGCCAGGCCAAGATGAGGCATTGGTCGGCCCCGGGCGAGGACAGCGAGCGGGAAATCGTGGCTGTTGAGAGCCTCGGGCTTGATCGCCTGAGCGTCGAGGTAAAGGATCGGCCGCTGGCGGGTCTGGCGGTTGAGCCTGGCCCAGCGATCCACATGCGCCGCGACGTATCCGGCGAGGTCGGCGGCGGTGACGACGCCGTCGTGGTGGTAGGCCGTGGCGTCGACGTCGGCCCAGCCGCGCAAGCCTTCCTCGATGTAAAATCCGAAGACCGATCGACCGAGATCATCGGAGGCCAGCGCCGGTTCGCCGGGCGATCCGGCCGTGAGGGTCAGCCGGTAGGGGTCGGGAACCGCCTTCAAATCATCGGTGATCCGCCCGACGAGACCCGGCGTGAGCAGGTCAAAGGCGGGGTCGCCGGGGCCTTGAACGATGTCGAGAAGCAGGAGCTTGCGGCTCGATCGGCAGTCGGCGAGGGCCTTGAGAGCGGTGCGCAACGAGAGCCATTTGGCCGGGTTCACGGGGTCGGCGTCGGCGGGCAAGATCATGAGCTGGCCGGGCCGAGCGGCGGTAGGCTCAACGCCCGAGATCAGGTTGACCCGCGAATAGGCCCGCAGGAAGACGATCACCGGAACGCCGCGAACGGTCTTGAGGTCGTCGAGGTCCGAGACCAGCCGGATGCGATCCTCGCTGGTCGTCGCCTTGCCACGATGGGTCAACGACCGAAGACCTTCGAACCCGCGAAGGTCGGCCGAGGCCATCGGCAAGGGGACGAGCGCGGGGCTCTCGGTGGCGGCGGAAATAAGAGGAAGAAGCCTTGGCGTGGGGATCGGCTTGAGCCAGTAGAGCATGCCGACGATCGCCCCGGCGAGCGCCATGATCGCCGCCTGAAGGGCGAAGACCTTGCGGCGACGCCTGCCCGCCTTGCGGGCTTCGGGCCGGACGGCCGAGCCGCCATGCCAGAGCCGGGGGACCGCGGATCGCGCGCCTTGAGTCGCCACGTTACCACCACCCCTGACGTTTCATGACACCCAGCGTTATCGTCGAGACCACCGCGGCCGAGATCCAGAAAAAGACGTAGCCGTACCGCCATTCGACCTCGGGAAGATACTTGAAGTTCATCCCGTAAACGCCGCAAAGGAACGTCAAGGGGAGGAAAACCAGGCTCACGACCGTCAGCCGATTAACGACCTGATTCGTCTTGTGACTGACGACCGCCAGGTACAAATTAAGAGCCTCGGCGACGGTCTCGCGCTCGACGGTTAAATCGGCGACGACCCGTTCCATCGTGCCGACCATCTTTTCGAGAAAGGGGCGGGTCGTCTCGGCCACGGCGGCGGAGCGTCGCGTGCAAAGCTCGCTCAAAACCTCTCGGGCCGCGAGCACGACCCGTCGGAGTTTTAAAAGGTCGTCGGAAACCGCCGCGACACGCGCGAAGATGGCATCGCCCGAGGTTCCGAAAATCTCATGCTGAAGGCCGCGGACGACGTCGCAAAGGCCGCGTGTTGCTTTCTTGTACGAGGCGATCAGATGGTCCCAGAACTCGTAAAGCAAGAACCCGGGACTGCGCGCGAACGCCTGGAAATCCCCTTTATAGGTGCGCCGAACCTGTTCGAGAAATTCGGGATTGCCTCGGTGCAGGCTCGCCAGAAAGGTCGGCCCGAGGATCAGGTCAACGGCCGAGACGGACATGCCCTGGCCTTGAAATTCCGCCGCCATGACCGTGACGTGAACGAAGTCGTCAAAGTAGTCGTGCCGACCGTCGTCGAATCCGGCAAGGGCCCGCTCGATCGTCGCGGCGTCAACGCCGAGGCTGTGCAGGGCTTCGCGGGCCTCGGTGCGCTCTGTGTTGGCATCGAGGTCGATCCAGCAGAATCGCCCCTCGGCGCACGATTTGGGGGCGTCCGCCAGGGGAACGGATCGCTCGACCCGGGAATCAAAATCAAACTCGACGGCCGTTCTCAACGTCGAATCCCCCTCGGCTCGCGAGGACGGAAGGGAGACCCGCCCGGCGCCGCTCGTTTTTCCTCAAAGGGGGGTGGGGCTGTTGATCCCGACCTGGGCGCATCCAGGGGCAACTCGATGTATCCCCCTTCGTCTTCACAGGTGCGCTTGAAGGTATCCAGGCGGATCAGGTCGAGACGGTTGAAGGACGTGAACGCCTCATCGGCCGACTTGGTCCAGAAGAGGCCCGTGTACGCGTCGGCCGAGGTGTAAAAGCGGTGTTCCCAGCCGGCCGCGTTCACCCCGCGCGGATGGACCCAGACCGGTTTTCCCTTCGGATGCGAGATTCGGACGACCAGGCAGGGCATCAACTTGCGCTCGCCGGGGGCGATCTCGACCTCGTGGTCTTCAACCGAAACGCCCCGCAGGACGACCGTTCCGCCGGGCAGGTCGATCTCGCGATCGGCATCGATGGGGAGGCTCACGGGAACCTGTTTCACGCCGTCGAGCGTATCGGCCGGAGGGGATGAAAGCCCTTCACGCCACCAGGCCCGCAAAACCGGCCGCGCCGGTTCGTCGGTGCCGAGCGTCCGGGGCCAGTCGGCAACGTCGAGCGACCAGGCGGGCGCGGGGTAACCCTCGCGGTTCGACCAGCGAAGCGCGACCTGCCCCTTCGATTCCTCGCCGGGGGTCACTTCCAGCCAGACCTCGCGAGGGCGAGGGAGTCGGAAGACCCCTTCGGAGTCGTCGGCAAGGCGTTCGAGGGTCGTTAAAAGGCGAAGGCCGCGGTTGTCGACAAGCTGGTTTTGCAGCGCGGAGAGCCGCCAGCGAAAGGCGCGGTCGGTCTGCGCGGGTTGGTTCGGAAAGAACTCCTGAGCAAAGAGGCCGCGGCGGAAGGTCGGGCTGCCGGAGTGCTCGCCGAGGGTCAAGAGCAGGAGGTCGCCTCCTTCAAGAGCGAACGGGGCCTCCTGCGGGGTCTCGCCGTTAATCTGGACCCGATAGCCGCCGGGGGGCAAGGGCCAGGGAGACCAGATGTCGTCGGCGTCGAGCCGGCTCACGGTGACGTCAAGCGCCGAGATTCCGGCGATCGGCTGGCGATCGTCGCGGACGACCCGGTAGGTCAATTCCTGGCGGAAGACGGTTCGCAGGCTTGTCACAAGGTCGAGCGGTCGGTTCGCGTCATAAAAGCGGCCGGCGACGGGAAGGGATTCGATGCCGTGGAACTGATCCTGAAGCTTCTTCAAGAGGTCGGGCTGAGACTGGGGGATCGCGATGAAGTTGATCTGAATCCCCGAGTCCTTGAACTTCTCGGCCAGGACCTTGGCGACGTCCTTGCCTTCGGGACCTCGGAGGGGATCGACCTCGAACCGGTTGTCGACGCCGTCGGTGATGACGACCATCGTCTTGAGCCCGACATCGCTGAGCCGCAAGAGGTCGTCGCGGGCGACGAGCATTGTTCGAAGGATCGGCGACTGGTTATCGGGCGTGATCTTCGGATAGCTGATCTGGGCCATCAAGGGGGCTAGCTGCGTCGGGTCCCAGCGGGTCGGCGGCCGGATCGTGCGGATCGTCTGTTCGGCGGCAATCTCGGGATTGCCTGGAACCGCGGCGCCGAAGACATAAAGACTGACGGTTGTTCCGGCGGGCATCTCCTTCAAGACCTGTTCCAGCGCACGCGTGGCCGTCGCGTATCGGGTCGAGGCATCAAAAGCTTTGCCTTCTGGTGGTCCCATGCTGCCGGAGGCGTCCAGGACAACCGCGACGGCCCCCCGGCTCAAGCCGCTCCGTTCAAAAACCACATCCTCCGCGCGAACCGAAACCCGCCCCGAGTTTGGCCTTGGACTGCGCCCGGCGACCGTTTCGGGCGTGGGGTGAAGGTCAATCCGGGTCGTCAACGCGAACCGTTGCCCCCGAAAGAGACCGTGCGCGGTCGACGTCGCCTCGCGCGCCTTCCCGGAGACCGAACCCGGAGCGATGCCCGGCGGATCTTCGAGGCGGGTCGGCAATCGAGGCGCGTGGCCGGGGCCGACCGGGAAGGGGAACCGGGCGTCGACGCGCGGCGACGCCGTTTTCAGACCCTCGGCGGGGCCGATCCAGAGGACGGGGAAACCCGGGCGCCTCGCATCGGCCGGTTCCGAGCGAACCGTGTAGGCGAAATCGACCTGACGCTCGCTCGTCCAGGCGTATCGCGTCGGGCCTTCAAGCCGAAGGCGGTCGGGGCGGTCGAGTCGCGTCTTGACCTCGACGAGCGGACCTTCGGGCCAGGTCCGGGTAATGTTCAGGTCGTCGGCGTCGGCCAGATAGGCGGAGCCGGCGGCGACATAATAAGGACGGGCAACGTCGCGATCGGCGGCCCAGTGGTCTTCAATCGTCCGGTCGGCCTGACCGAGCAAGAACGTCCGCGTCTGATAGCGCCGATGGGCCGAGAGCCGACGCGTGGAAAGGGTCGGGGCGAGAGCGCCCGGCAGGTGGATCGGCTGGGTGTGGCGTGCAAGCGTCTCGGCGCCCGCCGCGTCGAGCGATCGGGCCAGGTGGTCGGCTTCGCGGAGGATGCCGGGAAGCTCACCGGCGCGGTCGGCCGGACGTGGGGCGTTGAGCGTCTTGACGAGATCCTCGGGGATCGCCCGCCAGCGCGCTCCGACCCGGGCGCCGAGACCCGCCAGGGCCGGGCCGGTGAGGTCGCGGGCCTGTCCGAAGCTGGGATCGTCGGGGCCGGCTCCTTGTTCAAACCAGCGTCGGCCCAGCGTCGCCAGGGCAAGGCGCGACTCGCGACGCCCCTGCGCCTCGGCCGGTCGGGGTTCGGCCTTACCGAGGACTCGACGACCGACGCGGCGGGCATCGGCGATCAGCTTGAAACGGGCCGGGCGGTCGGGATCGGTCAGGAGCGGGAGGTCGGCCGAGACGTCCGCGGGGAAGTCGACAAAGGGGACGTGCAAGGCATCATCAAGAATCCCCCAGGCGTCCGCCGACTCGGCGCGAAGGGCTCGATCGCTGGAAACCGCGAAGGCGCGCGCGAGGGCGTCGTAACCCGACCGCACGCGCTTGACGCGGTCGGCCAGGCTGACGGGCCGGGGGTCGTCGGCCCTGGGCGAGGGAGCGCGGAGGATCGATCCGAAGTCGGGATCACCCGCCTCGACCGCGCGAACGAGAGCGTGCAAATCCTCCCAGAGCGACTCGGCTGATTCAATCAGGCCGTCGCCATCGCGGGTCCAGCGGGCGAGCCAGCGGGCATAGCCGGGAAGCACGGGCAAGACCTCGTCGCGGATCGCCAGCGCCTCGCGGACGACCGCCGTTGAGGCGGCGACATCTTGATAGGATCGCGAGGCCGTTTCGAGGTAGTCGCGCGCCCGGTCCCAGTCGCCGGGCTCGGTCGAGAAGAGAAGGTCGGTGCCGAGCCTTCGCTGTTCGTCGGCCTGGGCGAGCGGACCTTGAATCCAGGGGAAGACCTGGGCGCTGTAGGTCGGCCGCGAAGGGGGCGGCGCGGTGGAATCGGCGGCTTGATCGGGGGGCAAGGCGGACGCGGTGCGCTCGGCGAGGCGTCGGGTTTTGAGGGCGAGGCCGACGGCGTGATAAAAGCCGGGCGTCGCGTTGGAAGGAGCATCGCGCTGGATCATGACGAGGTCGTGAACCTCGGCCGGGCGGGGAAGGGCCGGGTCCTCGATCGCCTTGACCAGACCGGCGGCCCTGGCCAGTTCGTCGGCGGGGCTACCGGCGACGCGGTCGAGGGTCAGGTCGTCGGCGAGTCGGCCGAGGATCATGTCATCGAGCCGGACCCGGAGCGACCGGAGTTCGTCGGGGTTGGGCGCGCCGGGGCCTGTCTGCAACTGAGCCCAGCGTCGCGCGGCCTCTTCCGGGGCGATTCCGCGCAGGGCGTTGAACCGCTGGATATCGGCGTCGGTCGGGGTTGGCGGGTCCTGCCCCTCGGCGACGGCCATCGTGAGCGTGTTGTGCGTCGATCCGAGCGCGAGGTAACGCGAGTCGTTGATCTCGCGTTCCAGGCCGGCGAGCCTTCGAAGCATCAGGCGGCCCGACTCGACGTCTCCGGCCCGTCGAAGCTCATCGAACCGGAGTAGGCTGGCGACGTATCGGGTCCAGACCTGAGGGGCGTGGGCGGCTGGCGGGGGTGATTGCCCTTTGAGCCGCTCAAACGAGGCCCAGGCGGCGATGAGGTCGGGCGGGTCGGCGTCGGCCGTCGGATCGGGAGGCGGAGCGGGGGGGACATCGCCGGGCCGGGCCACGACCAGATCCATCTTCGAGGCGCGGGCGAGGCCAGAGGCACCCCGAGGCAGGAGAATCGGCGTTTGCTCGACTCCGCGATGCGCGCGGACCCAGTCGGCAACGCGCCGGCTGGTATAGCGGAAGAGGTCGGCGGCGTCGACCCGGCCGTCGTCGCCCGAGGCGGAGCCTTGAAGCCCCTCGACCAGAAAATGGAGGAAAATCGATTGTCGAAAGTCGTCCGATGTCCACGACCGCTGATCGATTCCGCTGGCGCTGAGGACGATCAGGTGGGGATTTTCTCGAATCCGGTCGTTGAGTTTTTCGAGGGCGCGGGCGAAGTCGTTCTGAAGCATGCCGAGCGGCCAGTTGGCCGTGATCCGGGTCGCGTCGAGAACGAGGACGACGTGCTTGTCCTTGAAGGGGGGCAAGGCGAACCGATCGATGACGTTTTCGAGGCGAATCCGGTTGTTCCCCTCGGGCCGGGCGTCGGCGTCGTCGGGCAGCAGATAGGCCCCCGCGGGATCGGTTCCGCCGTGAAGCGCCAGGACGACGATGGCCGTCTTGCCGGGAAGGGCGACGAGGCCCCTGTCCCACGGTTCGCGCTTTCGGACGGTTCGCGGACCGAGAGCGAGGCTGAGCCGACCCGGCCTGCCGAGCCTGCCGCCGACCTGGGTGAGCCGCTTCAGGCTGTCGAGACCGACGCGGCCATAGACGTTTTGCGGGATGGCGAGGTTGGTCTCGTACCCCGCGCCCGCGAGCACGAGACTTGCCGCGCGTGGCGGCCAGAACCAGAGGCAGGCCCAGACGAGCAGGCCGGAGACCACAAGGTAGGCGAGCGCCCAGAGTGTCAGCCGGAAGGTTCCGCCGATCGTCGCCCGGCGGCGTCGCCCCTTGCGCCATTTATAGGATGCGAGCCGGAGCCGACGCGCCGGACCTTCGGCGGTCGAGGTTGGCTCAGAGGTGGGATACCGCGAGGCGCCTTCGGGCATGGTTTTCCAGATCCCAGGTTGCCTGATCGACAATCTTATCGGTCGATCATCCCATGCGGCAACGAGAATCCCGAATGCCTTTCGCGTTCTCCTTGAGGATCGTTTCTACTCTGACGGTTGCACGGGCGATTTAAATCGGGAGACAAGGTTGAGACCGAGCCGACCCGCCGCGTTGTCTCCTTCGCCGAATCAGGAGCCGTTCCGTGACAGCCGAACAGTTTCGAAGCGCCTTGAAGGTCAAGCCGTTCGGGCCGTTCTCCATTCACACGGCGAGTGGCGAGAGTTACGCCGTCACGCATCCCGAGGCCGTCTGGCAGTCTCCCGACGGCACGACCGTCATCGTGGCGACCGGACCGCGCGGGGCCTGCGCCTTGCTGGGAGTGGAGCATGTGAGCGAGGTTACGTATCCAGGCAAGAGAGAGGCGAAGACGTCGACCTGATTTTACCTTGGTATGAGCCGGTTTTCGAGGCGAGGACCATGCGCGGTTCGGGTCCGACGTCTTTTGGTCGACTTGCGTTCAAGCTGGTTGCATGGCGTGAACCCACCTGGCACAATCTCCGCCGGAATGACGCCCGATGACCGGACCGGGTCGAAAGATTGACCGGATTCGATCTTCGCCAACGACCCGAGGGCCGCATGGCGCCGAGCTACACGCAAGATAACCGGCAAATTCAGCTCACGACGCCCGTCGGCAAGGATGCGCTGCTTCTGGAAACCTTCCAGGGGGTCGAGGAACTCTCAAGACTCTTCACGTATGAGCTGGGCGTTCTCGTCGAACTCTCGGAGACGATCACGTTTGACCAGCTTCTCGGCCAGTCGGTCACGGTCGCGGTCACGCTGGGCGACGGATCGTCGCGGTACTTCAACGGCAAGGTGGCCACCCTGGTTGATGCCGGTGATGAATTCGATGCGCAGGGGATCGTGATCTTCAATCGGTACGTGCTTCGAGTTGTGCCGACAGTCTGGGCCTTGACGCGGTCGGCTCAGAGCAAGGTCTTCATGCAGCTTTCGGTCGTTGACATCCTCAAGAAGGTTTTCACGGGAATCGACGTCGATTACTCGAAGCTTCAGGGGACGTATGAGACCCGCGACCATTGCTTTCAGTACCGCGAGACCGATTTTGAGTTCGCCAGCAGGCTGATGGAAGAAGAGGGGATCTTTTACTTCTTCAAGCACGCCAACGGCAGCCACACGATGGTCCTCGGCGACTCGCCGCAGGCGCATCCGGTGATCTCGGACGCGTTCACCTACCAACGCGCCAGCGCGATTCCCGACCCGACGATCGAGCGGGTCACCTACTGGGAAAAATCGCAGACGATCCAGGCGGGCAAGGTCACGCTCTGGGATCATCACTTTGAACTTCCCGACAAGAACCTCGCCGCCAGCCAGACTGTCCTGGAGAGCGTCGCGGCGGGCGGGGTCACGCAAAAGCTCAAGGTCGGCGGCAACGACGCGTATGAGCGGTACGACTACCCGGGCGCTTACGCCAAGCGGTTCGACGGCGTTCCGCCCGGCGGAGGCGACCAGGCCTCGCAGCTTCAAAAGGTCTTTGACGACAACACGCGGACGGTCGGCATCCGGATGCAACAGGAGACGGTCGTCGGCCTGATGATCTCGGGAACCGGCAACTGCCGGAACACCGCGACGGGGTCGAAGTTCACGCTCAAGTCCAGCCCGTACAACGACGACGGCGCCTATGTCTTCACGCGGGTTGAGTTCAGCGCCTCGGTCGAAGGGTCGTACATGACCGGCGAGGCCCCCTCGTTTGATCTCACCGCGAAATTCCAGTGCATTCCGTTCGCCCTGCCGTATCGACCCGAGCGCAAGACCCCTCAGCCTCGCGTCGCCGGAGCGCAAACGGCGGTCGTCGTCGGTCCCGAAGGGCAGGAGATTTTCACCGACAAGTACGGCCGGGTGAAGGTCCAGTTCTTCTGGGATCGCCTGGGGCAGAACGACGCTAATAGCTCATGCTGGGTCCGCGTCGCCAGCCCCTGGGCGGGGAAGCAGTGGGGCATGGTCCATATTCCCAGGATCGGCCACGAAGTTCTCGTCGATTTCCTCGAAGGCGATCCCGACCGGCCGATCATCGTCGGCAGCGTTTACAACGACGCGAACATGCCTCCTTATACTCTGCCCGATAACGCCACGCAGAGCGGGATCAAGTCGCGGAGCAGTCTGAAGGGCGAGAGCACGAACTTCAACGAACTGCGATTCGAGGACAAGAAAGGCTCGGAAGAGATCACCTTCCACGCCGAGAAGGATTTCACGCGGGTCGTTGAGAATAACGATGCGCTCACTGTCGGCAGTGACGACTCGGAGACCTGCCCCGACGGAAGTCAGACGATTTCCGTCTACAAGGACAGGACCGAGTCGGTCGAGACTGGCAACGAGTCGGTCACGATCAAGAAGGGGAACCGGACGGTCACCGTCAGCGAGGGGAACGACAAGCACGAGGTGACCAAGGGAAATCGCACGGTTCTTGTCAGCCAGGGGGACGACTCGCACGAGGTGACGCAGGGCAAGCGCACCGTGACCGTGAACATGGACGATGCCCACGAGATCAAGACGGGCAATCGTTCGGTCAAGGTCGACCAGGGAAACGACTCGTTGACGGTCAGCCTGGGCAACCAGTCGACGACCGTGAGCGCGGGGACGAGCACGACCGAGGCGATGCAGAAGATCACGCTCAAGGTCGGCGGCAACACGATCGTGATCGACCCGATGAGCATTACCCTGACCGTAGGCGGCAACAGCATCACGATCAACGAGATGGGCGTCACCGTGAAGGGTATGACCGTCTCGGTTCAGGGCGAGATGACCACGGAGGTCAAGGCGGGCCTGCAATGTCAGGTCAATGGCGGCATGATGCTCATGCTCAAGGGCGCGATTACCATGATTAATTAGTTGAGGGAGGCGTCGGATTGGAAGAGTGTGGGAATGAGGATCAATGACCAAAAAAGAACGAAATTCATCGGTCATCGGTCATCGATTCGCGTGGAATGAGAGCCAATGGCCGGGCCTTGACCGTGGGGAGATTGAGCGATGGCCGACCGGCCCTTGAAGAAGATCGAGGCCAAAGATGCGGCCGAGGTCTGCCGCCGGTTTGAACTCTCCGAGAAGGCGGCGGGCGTGCCCGTCGAGGGAGTCAGCCCCGCGGCTTACGTGGAGAATCTCGCGTCGGCCGCGCTCTGGGCCGACGCCGAGACGTTCCTGGCGTATGCCCTGCCCAAGCGCGAGGCCGTCTGGTGGGCCTGCCTCTGCACCCGGGAGGCTGTCGGGCCGGAACCGAAACCACTGGTTGCCAGTGCCTTGAAGGCGGCCGAGGCGTGGGTCGTCAACCCGACCGATCCGAACCGAAGACAGGCCAAGGCCGCGGCCGATGCCGTTGGCCTGGGCCACCCTTCGGGAGCGGCGGGCGCGGCGGTCTTCGCCAGCGGCGGCAGTCTGGCACCGGCCGACCTCCCCGAGGTTCCGCCCGGCGAACACCACGCGGCGCTCGCCGTCGCCTGCGCCGCGAAGATGGCCGCGACGATCGGCGAGGATGGCCTGACCGACCAACGTCAACGCAGGCTAATTGACCTGGGCCTCGGCGTCGCCGAAGGGCGGCTCACCTGGCCGGAGAAATAGAGGCCGATCACTCGTTCCGCTTCTGACAAAAAAGGAGTTTCCGCCGATGGGCCAGCCGGCCGCGCGAATCACGGATATGCACGCCTGCCCGATGGTGAACCCGGGCATTCCGCCGATCCCGCACGTCGGCGGCCCGATCTTGCCGCCAGCGGCGATCACCGTCCTGATCGGCGGCCTGCCGTCAGCTCGGGCGACCGACATGGCCGTCTGCGTCGGACCCCCCGACACCATCGTCAAGGGGTCGATGACCGTCCTCATCAGCGGTCTCCCCGCCGCGCGCATGGGTGATTCCTGCGCTCACGGCGGGGCGATCGTCCTGGGCCTGCCAACCGTCCTCATTGGCGGCTAAACCATTCTGGTCGAAACCAGAGGGGCCGTCTCATCACGAGGCGTTGATGAAAAGCTCGCGGTCCTCGTCCCACTTGAACCGGTTTTCGACCTTCCGAAAGGCGTCAACAACGGCCGCGTGTTCCGTCGCCGTGTTGTAAACGGGTTTGCCGACGGCGCGGTCGGCCCCTGCCCTGGCCATCGTCGTCGCCGACGCCGCGATACGCCCCGCGGTGCCGCCAAAGGTCGATGAGATGAACCGGTTGAAGGCGACCATCACCTCGTAAAGCAAGGTTTTCTTGACCTGCGTCGAGGCGGCGCGGGCGGTCGAGGTCGCGGGCTTCATCGCGGCGGATGACTCGCAGACGACGCTCCCCGAAACAGGGCACTTCCACTTGACGCGGACCTCGGTCCCATCGACGTCAACCTCGGCGATATTGGGCTCAACATTGTCGTAATTCACCTTCGGCATCGTCGTCAGATCCTCGGACCAGGTCGTTTCGGGACGTAACGTCCCGTTCACTATGTTCAAAGCCGCGCACCGGGCCGTTGCCCGGCGCTCTTTCTCATGATAGTTTTTAGCCCGCCCTGACGCAGATTCAAAGGGTCCACTGGCCGACTCCTTGAATCGGGCTCCTTCCTTATCGTGAAAGGGACCGGCTCAACCCGGCCGCTTCACACGCCCAGAGCCTGGTCCCGCGAGGTGCGACGATGAAGGCGGCCGAGATCGAGATTCTCTTATTTTTGCTCGCCGACCTGATCATCATCATCGTCGCCGCGCGCGCTCTCGGGGCCTTGGCGCGTCGGGTCGGTCAGCCGGCGGTCGTCGGTGAGGTTGTCGCGGGAATGCTTCTGGGGCCGACGGTTCTGGGTCGAATCGCCCCGAGCGTTCCCGCCTGGCTCTTTCCGCGCGAGGTTCCGCTCAAGGAGATCGCCGACCTCGGCCTGGTTTTCTTCATGTTCCTCGTCGGCCTGGAACTCGACACCGGCCTGATGAAAAAGGAAGGCCGACGCGCTCTTTTGATCTCGCTCAGCGGGATCGCCGCGCCGTTTTTCCTGGGGATGCTTCTGGGCTGGCCGCTCTCGACGGTCAACGCCCTCGGGGTCTTTCAGGAGGGCACATCGCACCCGCCCGCGGTCCTGACCTTCTCGCTCTTTCTCGGTTCGGCGATGTGCATCACGGCCTTTCCGATCCTGGCCCGGATCATGGTCGAGACGGGTCTTTACAAGGCTCCCGTCGGCATCAGCGCCCTCTGCGCCGCGGCCGTCGATGACGCGATTGCCTGGATCTTGCTCGCCGCGGTGATCGGCCTGACAAAGAACGGGTCGGCGGCGAAGGCCGCGCCCGCCTTGATGCTCACGATCGTTTTCGTGATCGTCATGTTCACGCTCGTCCGACGCCTCCTGATGATCCTCGAACGGCGCTACCTGGAACTCGGCCGGCTCTCGGTCGACCACGTCGCGATTGCCCTGGTGGGCGTCTTGCTCTCGGCCCTGGCCACCGAAAAGATCGGCATTCACGCCATTTTCGGAGCTTTTGTCTTCGGCGCGGTGATGCCCAAGGGGTCGGGCATGGCCCGCGAACTGACCGAGAAGATCGAAGACTTCACCGTCGTCGTCCTCCTTCCCGTCTTCTTCGCGGTGACGGGATTGCGGACGAACCTCTTCGCGCTCAACAACGTCTCGCTGCTCGGCTGGCTCTTGCTGATCCTGCTGACGGCGACCGTCGGCAAGTTCGTCGGCACGGGTCTGGCCGCGAAGCTGACGGGGTCGTCGAGCAAGGACGCGGTCATCATCGGGGCCTTGATGAACACGCGGGGGTTGACGGAACTGGTCATTCTTTCGATCGGCCTGAGCCTGGGCGTGCTCTCGGACCGGACCTTCGCGATGATGGTCATCATGGCCCTGGCGACGACCGTGATGGCCGCGCCGATCGTCAATCGCCTGGTTTCCCGAGACGAACTCGTGGCCGACCTGATCGGGTCGGGGGGTGAGGAATCACGCCCCGCGGCGCGGGTTCTGGTGGCGATTGGCAACCCCTTGAATGCCCCTCACCTTGTGGATGCGGCCTTGCGGATGACCGGCGGCCGACGCCCCGCCGAGTTGCTCCTGGTTCGGTTGATCCCGACGCCGCGAGCCCCCGAGTTTCACACCGGTTTGCTCGAAGTGGAAAGCCAGGTGGCCGCGGCCGTGGAGTCAATGAGGCCGCTGGTCGAGCAGGCGGGAGCCTCGGACGTTCTGGCCCGGCCGATCTCCTTCCTCTCCGACGCGGTCGGGCCGGACCTTGCCCGGATCGCCGCCGACCAGCATTGCGACGCGATCTTGCTGGGCTGGCATCGCGCCTCTCTCGCCCGACACGTGGTTCAGGCCCTTGTTTTGAAGACGTTTGAGCTGGCTCCGTGCGACGTCGCGGTGCTCGTCGACCGCGAGGGGCGCGGCGTGCCGACCGCGTCGGAGAAGCCGGTGGCCGTCGTCCTGACCGACCCGAAGGCGGGCGAGGCGACGATTCAGTTGGGTGTCGACCTGGCTCAGAGCCTCTCGGCGCCGATCCGGCTGGTCAGCACCGGCGGAGCGGCCCGCAATGGAGTTTCGGGCACGGCCGCATCGGAGGCCCTGGCGAACCGGGCCGATGAACTCCGACGCGAAACGGGGCTCTGGGTCGTCCCCGTTTTTGCCGACGGCGATGGCCGTGAACTCGCCTCGCGCGAGCTTGACGACGCCTCGGCCGCGGTGATCGCCGTCGGCGCCGACTGGGCGACGACCCGCGACTTCGGCCGACCGACCGAGGCCCTCGCCGACGCGGCCGGTTGCCCAGTTCTGGTCGTTCGGACCGCCCCTCGTCCTCAGTCTCAGTCCGTCGCGGCCCCTCACGGCGGTCGACCGGCGACGGTCTGACGGGACGAGGTTTCGGATGATGACCAAGGACCAATGACCGATGACCGAGGAGTGAAGGCCGGTTCAAGGCATCAAGCCGAAGGTTTTGATTCAGGCTTTTTCGGTCATTGGTCATCGGTCCTTGATTGAAATTGAGCGTCCAGGACGCGACCGCCGCATCGTGAATTCTTGACTGGGGGTCGTTCTGATGTCGATCCGCTTTTCGTTCGGAAACATGACCAGCGACCAGAGAGTCGGCGCCGATCCGCCGAAGAGCGACACGCCGTTTCGGATCGCGGTTCTCGGCGATTTCAGCGGCCGGGGTGCTCGCGGTCTGATCGGGACGTCGGAAGAGATTGGCCGGAGGCGAGCGCGTAAGGTCGATCGCGGCAATCTTGACGACCTGATCGTCAAGTCGGCCCCGGCGATCGAGGTCAAGACAGAGACCGAGGCCGGAACCGTGGCGCTGGCCTTTCGAGAACTCGACGACTTTCATCCCGACGCGATTCACGGCCGAATCAGCGCTTTTGGCGATTGCTTCGACCGCGAGGACAAGACCGCGCTGATGAATGCGATCGTTCATGATCCGGCCTTTCAAACTCTGGAATCGGCCTGGCGCGGGGTGGACTGGCTCTTGCAAGGGATCGCGAAATGTGGACCCGTCGAGGTCCGCCTGATTGACCTCTCGGCCGAGGAAATGCGGGCGGATCTCGCATCGGCCGACCAGCTTGAAGAAACAGGTCTTTATCAGATTCTCGTCGATCAGCCGGCCTCGAAAGGCGAGCTTGATCCGTGGACGGTGATCGTCGGCCTCGCTCTTTTCGAGCCGAACGCGGCCGACGCGGCCATTCTCGGGCGGATCGCCCGGATTGCCCGACAAGCCTCGGCGCCGTTTCTGGCGGGGGTCGGATCAAAAATTCTCGATCTCTCGTTCACACTCAACGACGACGACGCCGAAGCCTGGGATGCGCTTCGCCAGCTTCCCGAATCGTCGATGCTCGGCCTGGTCGCCCCTCGGTTCTTGCTTCGCGCTCCTTATGGCGAGGCGACCCGAACGATCGACGCCTTTGAATACGAGGAATATCCCGGTCCGAACGGCTGGTCGGGCTATCTCTGGGGCAACTCGGCGCTCGCCTGCGCGGTCTTGATGGCCAGGTCGTTCGCGAAGGACGGCTGGGCCTTTCAGCCGGGGGCGATTCTGGATCTTGGCGGGATGGTGATGCACGTCACCCGCGACGAGGACGACGAGCCGGTTTCCGTGATCGCCGAGACCCGCCTGATCCGCCCCTCGGCCGAGAAACTGGCGGGTCTTGGCCTGATGCCCCTGCTCTGCGTCAAGGGGCGCGACGCCGCGGAGATGGCGCGGATTGGCTCTTTGGCCCTTCCCAAAAAAGGGGAAAAGTCGGTCCCGCTGCTGGGCCGGTGGGGTCAGAAGGGGACCGTGAACCTTCCGAAATCGGGACCCGGAACCGGTTCGGTCGCGTCGTTCGGAACGCTCCCGAATGCCGCGAACCCTTACGCCAAGCCATCGACAACCCCTTATGATTCCGTCGGCGATTCAACGGCCACGACCCCCTCCGCCGACTTCGCCCCCTACGCCCCGCCGCCGATCCCGCCCCCGCGCGCCGCCGACGAGCCCGCCAGAGCCTCGAACGAGGAACCACCCGCCTCAACTCCCGCCGACGACACGATGGACCCCGAACTTGCCGCGCTCATGGCCGAGATCGATGGCACGTCCACGACCAGCGCGGCAGCGGACGACGACGACGACGCTCCTGCCGAAGAGGAAATGGACCCCGAGCTTGCCGCATTGATGGCCGAACTTGAAGGCGGTTCCACGCCCGAACCTGAACCCGAACCCGATTCTGAACCCGAACCCGAAGAGGCGATGGACCCCGAGCTTGCCGCATTGATGGCCGAACTCGACGGCGGTTCCACGTCCGAGCCTGATTCTGAAGCTGAGCCTGAATCCGAACCCGCCGAGGAAATGGACCCCGAGATTGCCGCGCTCATGGCCGAACTTGAAGGGGGTTCCGGCTCCAAGGGCGATTCCGATGACGAAGATGATTGATCGTCAGCCGCCTGCCCGCGTTCCGTGGATGGAAATTTAGGGCAAAGGGCAAAGGGCAAAGGGCAAAGGGCAAAGGGCAAAGGGCAAAGGGCAAAGGGCAAAGGGCAAAGGGCAAAGGGCAAAGGGCAAAGGGCAATCTCAATAAAGAATCCGAAGCTCCGCGCGAATCAAGGGGTTGCCCCAGTGAGGATCGGTCGTCGGGAAGGAGGCGCCGACGCCAAAGTCGAGATTGTTGCAGACGGAGACGCGAAGGCCAGGGCCGACGCTGAAATAGGTGAACCCACTCGACTTCTGAATGCCAAGCACGGGATCGGTATACGCTCCACTCTGGAACGTATAGCCGACGGCTTCGAGCGTACCGATGATCGGTACGTCGGGTGTGACGCGGTAAAGGCAATGGTTTACGCTGCCGTGATAGTGAATGATCGAGCCGGCGAACC
This sequence comes from Isosphaeraceae bacterium, assembly GCA_965277595.1. Classification (GTDB taxonomy): domain Bacteria; phylum Planctomycetota; class Planctomycetia; order Isosphaerales; family Isosphaeraceae; genus CBDIDH01. Next base: position 4,511,990 of record CBDIDH010000002.1, on the reverse strand, counting down.
CGGGATCGCCGCCGAGCGGAATCCATTCGGAAAGCTGGCCCTGAAAATAGGTCTCGGAGGCGATCCGAATCGAGGTCAAAAGCGAAGGTTCCAGCGAGACGTGCCCCGTGCCCAGGCCGCTCGACGCCGCGCCCGTGGGGATAAAGGTCTTGGTCTGGAAGGTCAACTGGATCAACTCGCAGTCCACGAGCAGCGATTTCGTGCCGACGGTCAGGTCGCCGAAACCGGCCGTGTGCGGGGTCAATAAGGGAAAGTTGGATCGGTAGAAGTATTCGAGGAAGACGCTGGCCCGGGCCGTGGCAATCTCCTGGTAGAGCGAGAGTTGATCATAGCGGACGCTCCGCTCGCCCTTGTACTGAACCGGCGTGAGACCAGGATGATACGGGTGGCTAGAGCCGGGCTTGGGAAAGGCGTGCGGCGGCTGAGGGCCGGCCCCCTTGCCGTCGTCGCGCGCCCAGAAGTATTCGGAGCGGTCGGGAAAGAGAAGGTCGGGAGCGTGATCGTACCGGAACCGGGTAATGGTGCGCGGTCGGGCGTAATCGACGAAAAAGGCGGCGTTCGCCTCGGGAATCCAGCGCGGTTGGTAACACGGATCGGGACAGCAAAGGCATTCATAAAGGTTCGCCACGAACCGGCCGACAAACGTGTGAGCCTGGCACTGATAGCAAGGTTTGCCCCCCGGCACGCAGCCCCCCGCCCCGCAACCGCCGTGCGGACAGGTGAACGGCGGGACCGCGTCGGGGCCGAGCGTCCGGCCGGCATTGCCGCAGGTCGCGCATTCGGCCGGAGCCATCGGGGCGAAGCCCGGGCGAATCGGCGTCGAAAACGAACCCGGCGCGAAGGTTTGAACTCCCGGCGAAGCGTTGGGAATCTGAGACATCGGCAAGGTCGGCGTCCGCGGTGAATCGGGAAGGCCCGGCATCGGGGGCGGAGGCGTCTCGTCAATAATCGGAGCCGCGTCGGTGATCTCCAGAGGAATCGGCGCCGCGGTTGTTGTTGGCGCGGGCTCGGCACTGACCTGACGGACCGCCGCGCGTTGGGTTGTGGGCGGGGAGGCGAGTGAAGGCGGAAGCGGCGGGAGTTCGTCGGCTCTCGGGGCGCCGCGACGCGGGGCCGACGTCCGCGTGCTGGTCCGGCGGCTCGGCGGCGTGGTCGGATCGGCGGCGCTGGCGAGCGGGCCAGAAATCGAGCCGAGACCGAGCAGAACAATCACGACCGACGGCGCAAACCACGAACCGACGAGCGTCCGCGTTCGCCGGAAGCCTTGCCAGTGGTTTCGTTCGATTCGTGACACGACGCTCGACACCGATCTGCCCGACGTTCCGGGCATCAAGAGGATCAAGGGAAATCACGTCTAAAGACATGTTCGGTGAAGACTCGTTTTTAAAGCCCTCGCCGGGAGGTCGGGGCGAGTTATACGGAGCCGCTCGAAGGGCGTCAAGAACGAATCATCTCGATTTGAACGGGGGAAAATCCCGGCAATCGTCGCTGTCGGCAATCTCGAAAAAATCGTTAAAGTCCGCCTGTTCAGACGGCCGATGATCGGAATCGTGGGCATCTGATGTTGAGCCTTTTCGGCGATCTTGCGGCATCTCCTTCCGAGGGCCAGACCGAGATGAATCGAGGAGCCATCGCACTGGCCGCGCTGCTGGGTCTGGTCGTGAATGCGGCGAGCCGGGCGCAGGATGCCATTCCGAGTATTCCGAGCATCCCGGGTGCCTCCTCGCTTCCGGGCGTGGGTTCGATTCCGTCGGCCGGGGCGATTCCCGGGGCGGGAGCGATTCCCGACGCCGGGGCACTCTCGGGCGCCGCGGGGGCTTTGCCGGGCGCGGGAGCCTTGCCGTCGGCCGGGGGAGCGTCGAGTCTGGATGCGTTGTCGGGAGCGGGGGCGGGCGCGGGGGCCGGGGCCGTGCCGGGAGCCTCGACGGTTGCGGGAGCCGCGGGAGCGGCCGGGGCGCAGCCGAAAACGCTCTGGAGCTTTCTCGGGCTGTCGAAGTCGAACCTGGCGATGTGCAAGGCGAAATTCTGCTCGTCGCAACTGGGAACGCTCGTCAATAATGGAACGAAACCCCTCTCGGCGCTGACGGGGGGTTTGATTGGAAGTTGTTGCCCGCCACCATCGGCCGCGGCACTCGCGGCGCAATCGCAGCAAGGGGGCGCGGAAGGGGTCGCGGCCAAGATCAAGGCCGAGGAAGCCGACGCCAAGGCGAGAATCGCCGCCATTGAATATCTCGCCACGGTCGATTGCCGGTACTGGCCCGAGGCCGAGGGCACGCTCGTCGATCGGCTCCGGGCCGACCGCAACGAGTGCGTGCGGTATGCCGCGGCCAGGGCTCTTGGGACGGGTTGTTGCTGCACGAAAAAAACCATCGCCGCTCTGAAATTGGTGGTCGAGTGCTCGGATTCCGACGGCAATCCGCCCGAACGTTCCGAGCGGGTGAAGGCCGCGGCCTGGTACGCATTAAGCCACTGCGTGGGCCGATATGTACCGCCGCCCCCGGCTCCGCGAGAGAGGCCGTCGGAGTCGCCCCGCCGCGAATTTCCGGCCTCGTACCAGTTAGGCTCAAGGGCGGCCACTTTTGAGGAGACTCTGGCCGAGACGCCCGACGCGGTCTTGATCGACGACGCCCGCCGGTTGCTCGCCGCGACCCAGAACGCGCCGCTCGGAGATCGAACCTTGCCGACAGGAAGCCGGAGCCTCTTCAGTGCGCTCAAGAAGGCGTCGGGACCAACCTCGGCCGACGCGGAGACGAGGGCGAAGGGACGCCGATCGGCCGTCGTGATCCGATCGACGGCCCCGCCGTACACCCCGGCGCCGCCGGTCGCGCCGATCCAGACGGTGGACCCATCCTTGCGTCGCGCCTCGGCCGAGGAAACCGTCCTTCCCCAATCGATCGCGGCGACGCCCGCGTCCGCGCCGACGCCCACGACGCGTCGCCAGCCGAAAAGCCTTTTCGACCTGTTCTCGGCGTCGCGCAAGGTTCCCTCGGGAGGATAAGCCGGGAACGTTGTCCGGTACATTGGGGGATTGGCGGGGTCCTGGCTTTTCTGCTTGCCCCGACGCGAGGGATGGTCTAACTTCGACATAGGCGCGGCCCCTTTTCGCGTGCGAACTCGTACGCCCGGGGAAGCCTCGGGCACGACTTCGACGGGAAACCTGGACAGAGGACCGTTGTTTCGGGACTGGCAATCTCCGCTCGTCGGTCTCTGGTCCTCGAAAATCTCGATCTGGCACCGCAACGGACAGAACATGCCGACGCCCCCGCTGATTGACATTGAAGCACTCGCGGCGCCGATACCTGGAGAGAACCCGGCGGGCAAGGCCGTGCCCTTTGCCGTCCGGGAGCAACTGGAAGCCTCGCGCAAAGAGGTGGACCTCCGCTCGTTCGCCAAGACCGACCCGCTTCGGCCCACCGACGAGCAACGCGCGGACTGGCCGAAGGTGATCGCGGTCGCCTCGCAGACGCTCACGAACTCGTCGAAAGACCTCCTGATCGTTGCCCGGCTGACCGAGGCTCTGACCAAGCGTTACGGCTTCCCTGGCCTGCGCGATGGCCTTGGTCTCATGCGTAAGCTCGTTGATGAATGCTGGGAACGACTCTATCCGCCGATCGAGGAACCCGAAGACGCCGAGGTCCGCGCCGCGGCGTTCACCTGGCTCTGCGATCAGGACCGGGGCGCCCGGTTTCCGTCGACGATTCGAGGCGTTCCCTTGCTCGCGGCCGGCGATGCCGTCTACACCTGGTACGACTGGAAGCTGGCGCAGGTCCCCCCCAAGGACGAGCTGGACGAGAAGCCGGCTCAACTGAAGGCCGCCTTTGACAAGACCGTGCAGAACTCGCCCCGCGAGCTTTGCCAGGCGATTGCCGACGACCTCAGGACCTCTCTCGCGGAACTGAGCAACCTCGACCGCATTCTTGACTCCAGGATCGGCGAACACGCCCCGGCGCTCTCGGGCCTTCGCGAAGCGGTCGAACAGTGTTCGAGCCTCGCCGATCAGATTCTCTTGTTGAAAGGCCCCGCGCCCGCGCCTCCCCCCGCCCCCGTCGCGGAAGCGGAAATTGTCGCGACTGACGAGCCGGGCGAGGCGGTATCGGCCCAGAACGGTTCCGTGGCCGGACCCCCTGCCCCGCGTCCCTCGAACCGGGCGCAACTGTATCAGCAGATTGCCGAGACCTCGGCCGCGCTCAAGGTTCTGGAACCGCATAGCCCGATCCCTTATCTGCTCGAACGCGCCGTGGAACTGGGCGCCTTGAGCTTTCCCGAGTTGATGAAGGTGCTGATCAACAATCCTGATGTCCTCGCCATGATGAATCGTGAGCTTGGGCTCGGGAAGACCGAAGGATCGGCCTGATTCTCTTCAGGGCAGAGGGCAGAGGGCAGAGGGCAGAGGGCAAAAACGGCAAAGAGCAGATTTGTCCATTGTCCTCTGCCCTCTGCCCTCTGCCCTATGTTCTTGTAGCCAAATCGCATGCGTGCAAACGTGGCTGCCAGACTTCCCGGCGCGAGGGACGCGATGTCGAACCTTTTTTGAGGCAAAGGGCGAGTCATCGATGTTGATTTGTTAAATTCGAGAATTTTGGTTCGAAAAATTTGTGGACAACGCTGAGTTCAATGGAATAATCAAGTCGTCTTCCCAGGTCTGGTCATTCGCGTCGGCCCCGCCCCCGGTGGAATCCGGTGTGGGCGAGTCGAGAGACAGTCCGTGGGCAACGTCGCCCAGAACCCGGTGTCAAGGAACACACCATGTCCAAGCCTCCAGTCAGAGACGGAGCCGAGGCTCAAGATTACTCGGATCGCGTTCGCGAGCTGATCCCCCAGTACACGCGATCGGGCCTCCTTCGCCGTACCGGTCTGCCCGACGGCGGCGTTCAGTTCGTCGAGGCGCTGACCGATCGCGTCTTCGCCACCTTCGATGGCCAGGGACGTCTCGTTTTCTAAGCGAACGCCCCTCGGAAATCATCTTCCAGAGCGAGGGATCGCTCGCAAACCCGTGTGTCGCGCGACTTTGGGTCATCTCCGCATTCGCCCGCGTCCGTGAACACCGCAAATGATGCTCGCCCCGGCGACATCAACGCACAAGACAGCTCAAAACGGAACCAAAGCGACGTCCGTGTTCGAGACGTTGGTTCTGTCGTGGCTTCGTTGCGTCAAATCGCGGTCGAAAAGTGTCGCGCGGCGCGACGCGACGGTTCGGACGTGTCGAGAAGCGAAGCCAGAAGATGGGTTCGGTCGTGGCTTCGTTTTCACGAAAGAAGTGTCGCGCGGCGCGACACTTGAGGAGTCGCGCCGCGTCAGACGCGGGAAATCGCCGTGGAAAACGAGCGATTTCGTCGAGTTTTTGGTTCGGGAACTGGCTTCGTTTCGTCATCGACGGGTTTCCAGGGTGTCGCGCGGCGCGACGGATCTTGGCTTCGTTTGGTCAAAGCGGGGGTGTCGCGCGGCGCGACGGAAGTTGGCTTCGATCGGTCGGGGCGCGTCGTGGTAATGGTGGAATCGAGACGGATCGGGGTAAAAAGTCATTGCTGTTTATCCGGTCAATTTATGCGTTGAGATTATTACCAATTCTCAGGGTTTCCCAGGTTCTCACTCTTTACCAGCGCATGTGGCGGCCGGGGAAATCTCGCCATCGTCACTATCGAAAATCTTGCGCGATGCGTTCGGACTATCGGGGTGAGATAGGGGTTCTGGGAGATGAGGCAGGTTGTTGTTGCGAGAGGCAATGGAGCGTGCCGAGGCCGAGGACGAGGTCGAGCGCGTGGATGCCGACGACCTCGCGATCGGGAAAGACCGAGGCGAGAGTGTTGAGGGCCTGGCGGTCGTTGGGGTCGTTGAAGGTGGGGACGAGGACGAGGCCGTTGGCGATGTAAAAATTGGCGTAGCTGGCGGGCAGGCGCTGGCCGTCAAAAATAACAGGGGCGGGCATCGGGAGTTCGACGACGTTGAGCGCGGCGCCGGAGTGGTCGTGGGCCTGGCGGAGTCGGCGGGCGTTGTCGCGGAGACGCTCGAAATTGACGTCGGAAGCGCGCGATTCGACGACGGTCACCACGGTATCGGGGCGGACGAACCGGGCGAGGTCGTCGACGTGGCCGTGGGTGTCGTCGCCGTCGATCCCCTGGCCGAGCCAGATGACATGGCGGATGCCCAGAAAATCGGCGAAGACCTTTTCGATCCCCGCGCGGTCGAGACCGGGGTTGCGGGCCTGAACGTCGCTGAGAAGGCATTCCTCGGTTGTCAACAAGGTTCCCAGGCCGTTGACGTCGATCGCGCCCCCTTCCATGACGACGCGCCGGGATTGGCCGTCGATCAATACGCGAGGCGTCCAGCGCCTGAGATGGAGCGTCTGCGCCAGGGTTTTGGGAATACGGTTGTCGAGGCGATGATCGTCGTATTTCGCCCAGCCGTTGAACCGCCAGTCGATGAGGCCGAGGCGTTCGTCGGGGTTTTCGGTTCGATCGTTGACGACAAAGGTCGGGCCGAAGTCGCGAGCCCAGACCCGATCGGTCTGCGCGGGGACGAAATCCACGCAGGTCAGATCGACCCCGGCGGCGTCAAGCTGATCGGCGGCCTTCTGGCGGGTCGACTTCCCCTTGATGAGGATTTTGACGATTTCCACCCGGCTGAGGTGGCGCACGATCTCGGTATAAACCCAGGGGATCGGCGCGAACTTGCCCGGCCAGTCGTCGCGGTTGCGCGGCCAGGCGATCCAGGTTGCCTCATGCGGCTCCCACTCGGCGGGCATCCGGTAGCCGAGGGCATCGGGCGTGGTCTTGGAGTCCATAACCTGGTTTCAACGAGTGAGGAGTGTCGATCGCGATCGCGTTTTTCGAGAGGCAAGGCCAGTTAAGCCGGGGATTTCACGGCGTAGATGCGTCGAAGCCACCCGATGACATGCCCACTGACAAGGGCGGCGCCGATCAAGAAAACAGCCGTCAGCGTGGTCATCAGAAAGCCTTCGTGGACTGTCGTGAAGTTGGGACCTTTATCATCGGAGACGTCTAAACCCAGAAGGAACGAGGTGATAGGGTTACTGAGTATTCCCGCGATGAACTGAAGAATCGGAAAGACCTGGGAGAGACCGACGCAAACCCCACCGGCCACGAGATCAAAGGCCACTGTCCTGGACCGAGCCCCCGCGAGGTGTCCGAGGCCGAGCATCAAGGCCGTACCGACCGCGACGCCGATCCAGGCGAGCCCGTGGGTCATCCCGAGGGCAAAGTTAAGCGGCACGATCAGGTTGAGGGCGAAGACGACCGTCCAGGCGATTCGCCATTGAAGGCCAACAACGCGTTCCGGGGCCGGGCCGGGAGAAAGCGGAGCCTGGGGCGCGTCGAAGGGGTTCTCGGTCGCTTCGGGAGTGATCGACATTGGGGGGAGGCTCCGGGAGGGTCAGGGCGAGGGATCGAGGAAGCGCTGGGTGATCGGGCCGTAGGCGTCGATCCGGCGATCGCGGAGGAAGGGCCAGTTGCGCCGGGTTTCCTCGGTCAGGCGAGGGTCGCAGGTGACGATGAGAACCTCCTCGGTGTCGCGGCCGGCCTTGCCGAGAATCCGGCCGAAGGGGTCGGCGAGAAAGGAGCCGCCCCAGAACTCGATGCCGGAATCCGAAGCGCCTTCGTGGCCGATCCGGTTGACCGCGGCGACGAAGACGCCGTTGCTGATCGCGTGGGCGCGCTGCATCGTTTCCCAGGCGCTGGCCTGGGCCTCGCCGAATTCGAGTTTTTCGGAAGGGTGCCAGCCGATCGCCGTCGGATAAACGAGGATCTCGGCCCCTTTCAGCGCGGTGAGCCGGGCGGCCTCGGGATACCACTGGTCCCAGCAGACGAGCGTGCCGACACGCGCGTGTTGTGTCTCAAACGCCTGAAAGCCGAGGTCGCCGGGGGTGAAGTAGTATTTCTCGTAATAGAGCGGGTCATCGGGGATGTGCATCTTTCGATACACCCCGCGCACCGAGCCATCCGTGTCGAGAACGACGGCCGTGTTGTGATAAAGACCCGCCGCCCGACGCTCGAAGATCGAGCCGACGATCACCGTTTTCAACTCGCGGGCGAGTTCCGCCAGGGCCAGGGTGGTCGGGCCGCCGGGAACGGCTTCGGCGAGGTCGAATTTCGCGGGGTCTTCCGACTGGCAGAAATATTGCGTTCGAAACAGCTCGGGCAGGCAGATGACCCTCGCACCGCGACCGGCGGCCTCGCGAATGCCCTCAAGGGCGCGCTGAAGGTTGTCGACCGGGTCGGTCGAGCACCGCATCTGCACCAGGCCGACAGTGAACGGGGCGGGTTTGCGGCTCATGGGAGGTCGGCTCGGTTTTGGGTCCGGTTCCGTGGGAACAAGGAAAACGGGTGCGAGGCGGGTTGATGGAGTCGGCATTTTAACAAAGTTGTCAAGAGCGTGGGGCAACGAGTCGGGGCCGTTTCCGCTTCGTACATGACCGATGACCAAGGACCGATGACCGATTCAAAAATGGAGAACGGGATGAGCAGCCTTTCCGCTTGCTTTGGTCAACGGTCCTGAGTCTCAAGCGGTCCCCGGTTGATCGGGACGGGGCGAACGATTAGCCTCGTCGCGAAGAGAGAGACGGATGAACCGGGTTGAGAACAAGACGCCGAGGACCGACAACGATGGGAGCCGACGCTCGACTGGCCGAGTTGAACCTGGACCTGCCCAAGGCGCCGAAGCCAGTGGCAACCTATCTACCGGCGGTTCGAATGGGGAACGTGCTCTATGTCTCGGGGCACGGACCCTTGAGATCGGACGGGACCTTGCACGTCGGCAAGGTGGGGGCGGATCTTTCCACGGAAGAGGGGCAGGCCGCAGCGAGACAGACGGGGCTGGCGATTCTGGCGACGCTGCGCGATCGGCTTGGATCGCTCGACAAGGTGGTGAAGCTTGTCAAGGTGCTGGGGATGGTCAACAGCACGCCCGACTTCGCCGATCATCCGCGGGTCGTCAACGGCTTCTCCGACCTGATGGTCGAGGTCTTTGGCGAGGCGGGCAAAGGCGCGCGAAGCGCCGTGGGAATGGGATCGCTGCCGGGGGGAATGGCCGTCGAGGTCGAGGCGATCTTCGAGGTCAGGGACTGACCGGGGCAGGCTGGAAGACCCGGACGTCGGGGTGCATTGTGTAGAGGCGGTCGCCGTCGGGAGTGGAGACGAGGACGGGGCTGGAGCAGTTGTTCTTGATGATCGGATTGCCCGAGTATTTGTCCCAGTGGATCAGGTCGCGCGATCGGGCGATGTTGCTTGTCCAGTCGCTCCAGGGACGCGTGGCGTTGGCGTGGTAAAAGGCGTAATAAACACCGTCTCGCTTGATGATCTGATTGAGCGCGACGGCGGCGCGGTCGTAGGCGTCGGGGCCGAGGCCGAGGATGGGTTCGTCGCGGACGTTCGTCCAGACGCGTCGGTCGGTCGAGGTCGCGAGCCAGACGCCGGCATCACCGCGCTCGTAAAAGAGGTAATCGGTGCCCTTTTCCGACCAGAGCGTCGGGGTTCCGTAGGGACCGGCGGGGATCGGCGTGCCGTCCACCTTGCGAACGTCAAGCGGGCCGAGGTCGGTCCAGTGGACCGGGTCGGGAGCCTGAAGCTGGTGCGCGATGTCGTTCTTCCCTTCAGCTACCATCACGAACTGAGCGCCGAGCCGGACGACGCAGACGTCCTCGGTCCAGCTTTTTGAGAAGATTGGGTTCGCGGGATCGCGGGTCCACTGGAGTCCGTCGGGCGAGGTGGCGTGGCCAAGGAGTCGCATCGGCGATCGGGCGTCGTTGTAGCCGGTGTACCAGAGATGAAAGGTCTTTTGATCGATAAGGATATAACCGCGCTCGCGAATCTTTTTATCCCATGCGTCGCCCCCCGCCCCTTGAAAAACGGGTCCGTCAGCGGCGGGTTTCCACGAGACGAGCCCTCGGGGAAATGGCTCGTCCGCTCGCGATCGCGAGGTGTTGAAAGCCGACAGGGCCGCGGCCAGGAGGGTCAGGACGACGGTCGTTGTACGTCTTGAACGATCGGGCATTGCGGGAGTGTCCTGACACTGGGTTGAGCTTCGGTCCTTCGGCGCGGCAAGGACGTCACTCTATCGCCGCCGGAGGTTGTCGACAACCCGAGGGGCGTTTGCACCTGGAGGATTGCGAAGACCCTCTTTTCAATGACCGATGACCGATGACCAAGCAGGCGGAATTTTTCGGTCATCGGTCATCGGGACTTTGCCATTCTCCTGGAGTTTGCACCTCATTTCTCCGCGTCGGGCAAGGTTCAAGCCAGGTTTCGGGGCCATTTCAGCCAGGGTTGCCAGAGACGAAGAGTGATCACGCTGATGGGTGTCCAGGAGGACATTTCCATTTCCGAAAAAGTTTTCGAATGCCAATAAATCAGGTTGCACCAGATCCCCCGAATCGCATAATGAAGACGTTTGTGATCACCACTGATCGGCCAGTCGTCGGAAACGCGTGAAAAGTTTGTAAGCCATTTCAATCCTTCAAAGGTGGTAAAATGAGTCAACGACACAACGGCTTCACCTTGATAGAACTCCTGGTCGTCATCGCCATTCTAGGCGTGCTTATCGGATTGCTCTTGCCCGCGGTACAGCAGGCGCGAGAGGCCGCCAGGCGGATGCAGTGCGTGAATAACCTGAAGCAAATCAGCCTGGCGCTTCACGGATATCATGATGTCTTTGGATCGTTTCCCAGCGGAGGTTTCGGCAACGGAGTCAAACCGAACGATTATGGCTGGCGAGCCTTGATCTTGCCACAGATGGAACAGTCTCCGGCCTATCACGCGATCAACTTCGAGATCTCGCTGGGGGGACAACTCGCCGCCGTCTCGTCGGCGAGTTATACGATCTGGATGACGCAATACAATTCGTTTCTCTGCCCCTCGGACGGAACCAACGACGGCGGCTTCCGACCCTGGGCGGGACAATATCCGTACCCAGTCCCGGACGGTCAATCGCCTCCAAACACGCCGCCGGTTGACGCCTCGGGCAATGTCGCGCAAGTCGTCCCGGTCTCGAACTATTCGGGGAGTTTTGGAGACAATTACTGTGGCGGCGCTCTCTGCGGAGGTCTGCCCTGGGAAACGTATCCCCATAACAAACAAGCACCCGGCACAACGATGATCGGGTGGGGGGGGTTCTGGGGGACGACCCGGACGGACGCCGACGGCGCGGGGGGCCTTCGGGGGTTCTTTGATTATGACGGATATACCACGGTGACGCTCGCGAGCGTTCTCGATGGCACCAGCAACACGCTTCTCATCGGAGAAGTCTTGCCCTCTCGCGCCGCGGACAACAACTTCTACGGGCGGAACGGGTCGACCGCCGGGACGACCGTCCCTCTGGGTTTCCACTCGAACACATTCCCCTCGGCCGACCCGTCGTGTAACGGCAACTGGGAAGGCTTCGACGCCCCGCTCGGCTGTCGATACGGCTCGGCGGCGAAGGGGTTTGCGAGCGCTCATCCGGGAGGGGCGAATTTTGGATTCGCCGATGGATCGGTGAAGTTCCTCAAGAATAGCATTCGACTCAGCATTTACTGCTCGCTGGGGAGCAGGGCTGGAGGCGAGGTCGTCGCCTCGGTCGATTACTAGGTTTATTCCGACTTAATTTTTTCATGATAATCTCATGCGATGGCCCGGACTCGGGACCTGGTTCGCACGCGCCGAAGGTTCGTCGGCGAGGGGCGGGGTTCCGACCTGCTTCCCGCTGGCTTACGTTGGCGCTGGGATTGTGGATGCTGGGTTGCGGGGGAGACGGCCTCGGCCGGCGGTACGCGGTGCGGGGGGCGGTTCTTTATCGGGGCGTCCCGGTTTCGTCGGGAACGATCACGTTTCACCCGATTGATCCGTCGGGCCGGGTGGCCGCGGGCTCGATCCGCAATGGGTCTTATAGCCTGACGACCTTGAGCCTCGATGATGGGGCCTTTCCCGGTGATTATGTCGTCACCGTGGTCTCAAAGGCCGCGACGCGCCCGGGCGCCGGCATCGACGGAGGCCGGGTCTCTCAGAGTCGAATCGCCGAGGCCACGAAGGCCGCGAAAGACCTGATCCCCAGACGCTATCAGTGGTCCCAGACTTCCGGCCTGAAGGCCCAGGTCGGCCCGAAGTCGAACCGAATCGAATTCAATCTTGGGGATTGACATGAGCAAATCCAGGTGTTCCCCTGAGAGTACGAATCGCGTTTCCAATCATGTCATCGTGACAAGCTTGACCCAATCCGTTCGGGATTCTGAATCGGTGAGGTGGTGGGTCGGGCTCACGCGGGCGGGACTTGACTCGACCGGAGTTTCGAGATGAGTTCACGCAAGGTCGGCGGAGACCGGCTCTTTGGCGCGCTGGCGTGTCAAACCGGTTTGGTCACGGCCGAAGCCCTTGCCGCGGCCGAAAGGTTCGGCGCCGAGGGTCCGATCGGTCAGACTCTGGTCGCGCTGGGCTTTCTCTCGGAACATCAAAGGGCGATCCTGGAGGAACTCGTTGTCGAGGTTCAGCGTGACCAGGAAGCGAAGGCCGCGGCGGATTCGGCCGACCAGGCCACCCTGGCGGACACCGCCGGGCCGGCCGGAGAGTCGGTGGCGGACCAGTCGACCGATTTTCTCTCGATCGCGTCCGTTCCACTTGGCAATGCGCAACAAAACTTTGCTTCGACGCTCGACGCACCGCCACCGACCCCAGGCTCGACGACCGGTGTGTTCGGGCCGGCGGGTTCCGGTCGACCCCATGCTCAGACCCGATACCGGCTCTTGCGGCTCCATGCGCGAGGGGGTCTGGGAGACGTCTTTGTCGCCCACGACGAAGACCTGAACCGCGAGGTCGCCCTCAAGCAGATCCGCGAGCGGCAGGCGGTCGACCCGATGAGTCGAAGCCGGTTCCTCGCCGAGGCCGAGATTACCGGCCACCTGGAACATCCCGGGATCGTTCCGATTTATGGGCTGGGAGCCCATGACGACGGCCGCCTTTACTACGCGATGCGGTTCATCCGCGGAATTAACCTCGACGAGGCGATCAAAGCCTATCACCAATCCGATCCGGGCCGAGACCCTGGCGGTCGGTCGGTGGAGTTGCGGAAACTCCTTCGGCGCGTCATCGACGTTTGCAACGCGATCTCGTACGCGCACAGTCGAGGCGTCTTGCACCGTGACCTGAAGCCCGAAAACATCATGCTCGGCAAGTTCGGTGAGACCTTGGTGGTCGACTGGGGCCTGGCGAAGATGATGGATAGCCCGGCCGAGCCGAACGCGGCGGCCGAGACGGCGATCCGGCTCTCTTCGGAAAGCGGAACGCATGTGACGCTCCCCGGGTCGGCCATGGGAACGCCCGCGTTCATGAGTCCCGAGCAAACGTCGTCGGATGAACGGAACCGGCTCGGCCCTCGGAGCGACGTCTACGGATTGGGGGCAATCCTCTATTGCGTCCTCGTCGGGCATCCACCCTTCGCCACAGGCGTCGGCACGGACATCGAGGTGCTGCTCGGCCGGGTCCGGCGGGGGGAATTCGCGGCTCCTCGGTCGGTCCATTCCAGCATTTCACCCTCTCTTGAGGCGATCTGTCTGAAGGCGATGGCGCGCGATCCCGACAACCGGTACGCCGAGCCTCGCGCCCTCGCCGACGACCTGGAACGTTGGCTCGCCGGTGAGCCGGTCCTGGCCCTTCCCGAGCCCTTTGCCGCTCGGCTCAATCGCTGGTTGACCCGGCATCGCGCGGTGCTCACCTTGTTGCTCGCCTCGACCTTGATCGCGCTCGCCGGCGCCGCCGCGGTCGTCGTCGTTCAGGATCGCTCCAACAGGAGCCTCGTCCGCTCCAACCGTCGCCTCGAAGTTACCAACAGGCTCGCTCTCGATGCCATCCAGGCGTATTATTCGGGAACGAGTGAAGATATCTTACTCCAGCAACCTCAGTTTGAAGACCTTCGAGCCAGGCTTCTGGAAACTCCTCTCGAATTTTACAAGAGGCTGAGCTTGATCCTCGAAGCCGGTGACGGCGGAGACTCGCGGGCTCGGGCCGACATTGGCGAGGCGTGCGTTCGGGTCGCCGAGATCAACAACCTGATCGGGTCGCGAGAGAAGGCCCTGGCCGCCTATCGCCACGCCCTGCCGATCTTTGAACGCCTGACCCGCGACGATCCGTCGAACAAGAAATACGCCGAGGCGCTTGGCCACTGCCAAGACGGCCAGGCCGCACTCGAACAGGCGATCGGACAGACCAAAAAGGCTCTCGTTTCGTACTCCCTCGCGCTACGGACCTGGGAAGGACTTGAACGCCGCCATCCCGATGATTTTCGCTTCAAAACGTTCAAGGCGGCCTGCCTCAAGGGGATCGGCAAGATTCATGGCGAGACCGGCAAGGTTGACGAGTCCTTGCGATCGTTTCGAGCCGCCGTTGACGTTCTCGAAGCGTTGAACGTCCGGGGACCGGAGGCCCGCGAGTCGGAAGCGGAACTCGCGGATTGCCTGCTCAGCCTCGGCGACGCCCTGAACATGTTCGGTCGTGAAGGCGAGGCGCTTCAGACCTTTCAGGGGGCCGTGGCGCGACTCCGTGCCCTCTCGGCTCGACGGGACGACGCCCCGGAACTCCAGAGAGCCGAGGCCGTCTGCCTTCTCAGCATCGCTCAGATTCAGAACCACCGGGGTTTGGATCGGGACTCGCTGACCTCGTACGGCGAGGCCCGGGATACCCTGGAGCACCTGATCGAACGGCATCCCGCCGTTACTCAGTACCGGCGCGAGCTCGCGGCATGTCACCTCGGTCAGACCCGTCCCCTCCGTCGGCTCGAACGGACTGACCTCGCGCGCAAGTCGTACGAAGACGCATTGGCGATCGCCCACAGGCTCGTCAAGATCGACCCCGACGCCGTGCAGTTCTCGGAAACCCTGGCCTGGTGTTACGGCGAATATGGCCTTTTTCTCACGGACCTTCGGTTATGGGACGAGGCCCTCGCGAAGATCGGCGAAGCCCTCAAAATTGTCGAGCGGCAGGCCGCGGACGACCCCGGCGTCGAGCGGTTTCAAACGAACCGGATTCACGGTTACATGAACATTGGCAACATTCACCTGGCCGCCGATCATAACGAGGCGGCGATGCGGTCGTTTGAAACGGCTCGCGATATTCTGACGCCACTGCTCGAAAATCGCCAGAACGACAGCCACTTTCGCCACATGATGGGGGTCATTCGCAATCGAATCGGCAAGTGCTTTCTTCTGAGGGACGAGTTCAAGGAGGCCCGCCGGGATTTTGAGGAGGCGATCCGCAATGAACGCCTTGCCCTGGCCGTTGAACCGGCGTCCGAATTGTACCGACGCAACCTCTCCGAACAGTACTCGGACCTGATCTCCGTCTGTCGACGTCTCTCTCAGGCATCCGAGATCGCCGCCGCCAGTCTCGATCGGTTGACGCTCTGGCCGGGCGACGCCTTGCAGTGCGTGGCGACGGCCGGCGACCTGGCCTCGTGCATCGCCATCGCGCCCGCCGACGCTGATCAATATGGCGACAAAGCCGTCGCCTCATTGCGCGACGCGGTCCGCGCCGGCTTCAGGGATCTTCATCGGTTGAGCACTGACCCGGCCCTGAACCCCTTGCGTTCAAGGCCCGAATTCCAGGCCCTTGAGCGTGAGCTCATGGACCGGGCGATGCCCGGCGACCCCTTTCAACCCTGAGATGCGTCGATCCAGGGCACTCGTTGACTTTTGCCACGGTCGATCCGCGTCCGGGGCCGAGACGGCGTTCGAGCCGGGTTCGCTCGAAGATCCTCCCGGCCCCGCCCTCGTCACGAACGGAGCGCAGGTCGACTCCGGGTCGCTCGTCATCCTCTCGAAGCCGCCCTGGCCGGGTGATTCTTTCAACCGGCTTCGCCGCCGTGCTTTCTGAGCCAGGCGGCGGCGAACCTTGCTTCTTCGGTGTTGACAACCTCGGCGACCAGCCCGAGGTGGAACAAGATCTCGTGGACGGTCCGGGAGATTCGACCGGGGGCGCCGGACGGGGCACCAGGCTCGCCGTGCGAGGCCGAGGTCGTGAAGTGGCGGACCTCGTCCCCGGTGACCCAGGCGAGAGGGCGGTCCGAGTGGATCTTGTCCGGGTGGCGAATCACGGCGTCGAAAAGACTGTGGACGTAGTCGGTCGGCGCCCCGTGCGCGGGGGAACCTTTCGTCTCGCTGACGCCGTGGGTGGTGAACTCGCCGCGCTTCGCCGGGGCGATCGTCAGGTCCAGGCCCGGCTCAAGGCCCAGCTCTTCACGGGCGACCCGCTCGGCGGCTTCCAACGCGGCGGCGGCGGCGGTGTCGGAGCGGTCCGCGAGATCCCAGCGCTTCGCCGGCAGGGCGTAACCCCAGTTGCGGGTAAGGCGGACAAGGAACTGAAGGCCCCGCTCCGGGTCGTCGCGGCGGATCACGAGCACGCTCGACGCCTGCCGACGCACGGGGATCTTGAAGGCGGCAAGCACGCCCTTGAGGATCTCCCGGGCCGACTCGGAGACCGGCTCATACACGCCCGAGAGGACCAGGTGCGGCGAGAGCCAGAGGTGCGGCCGAGCGAGTTGAAGTTCGTCGGCGAACTCGGGATGAGGCTCGACGTGGACGACGTGGTAGTTGTAGACCTTGTCCGCCAGTTGTCGACCCGATAAGAGCCGAGCCGCCAGCCGATTCATCTCCCCATCCACGGCGCGGACGGGGACGCCCAGGGCCTCCGCCCCGGCGCGAAGGACGGCCCGAGAGATGGCCTCGTTCTCGCCACGGCCCCGGCGTTGCCGGGTCATCGGCAGGGTGAACGAGCCCCAACGCTTGTTGAAGGTCAGCAACACGCGATTGGCCGGGTCGGTCACCAGCGCGACCGCGACATCGACATGAGTCTGTTCACCGTCAGCCATCTTGAATCTCCTTTGGGGGGCGTTCGTACTCGGGTTTCAGCCGCGGCGCTGGATGTTGTACGTGGGATAGATGCCGTAGCCCTTGGCGAGAGGCGTCTGGCCGATGTACCGACAGACGAAGTCGGGAAGGTACTCGGCGGCGGCAAGCGCGGCGAAGGCCTGACTGGCGTAGACCTGACCGGGCGGGGCGATCGGTTCGATTCGGGCCGCGTGGCTGATGTGGCTGCCGAGGAACCGGAGCCGCTGGGTGATCGGGTCAATGCACCGATAGGCCGGTCCGGCGTGCAGACCGATCCGCATCGTCAGACCGCCGGGCAGTCCGAAGGTGGTCCAGTCGGTCTGCGCGACCCGGTCGCGGAGGTCGAGCGCGAACCGCCCCGCGGCGCGGACGTTCGGGAAGACGAGGTAGACGGCATCGCCCCAGGTGTTCCGCTTGAACGGCTGCGCCGGCTCGGGCAGCCCTTCGATCATTCGGGCGATCAGGCCGAGGAAGTGTTCGCGGAAGGGGGGCAACTGAGGCTCTTCCAGCTTCGAGAAACCGACGACGTCGCCGAAGAGGAAGACGGCGACCTCGGTGCCGTCGCGAGGCGCTGGAGTGGTCGTTGTGGGATAGGGCGTCGGGGAGTCGTCGGCGTCGGGGATTTCGGGAGCGGGGAGGTCGAAAATCCAGACGTCGAAGCCGGACCGAATCCAGCGTTCGACCGACGACGCGGTGCCGCCGGAGCCGTCGCCGGGCTGGCGGTCCCAGACGGCCAGGTGCGCCAGGTCGACACCAAGCTGCGTGGCGTGCATCCGGGCGAGGCCGTGCACGACCTGGTTCGCGTAGTCGTACGAGACGCCGCCGTCGCCCATCCGGTGCGACGAGACCTCGCGGACCTTGGCGCGGCTCAAAAGTCGATCAAACCGCGCGCCCCAGTCGGATTCGGGGATGATCTCGACGCTATCCACGCGGAAATCGTCGCGTCGATAGGGCAAGATCACGTGCGCCTCGCCGCCGAGTTCGAGGATCGCTTCCAGAAAGAGGATATCAGCCCCGCAGGCCGCCGAGGCGTAGCCGATTCGAACCCCGGTTTCTTCCAGCCTCCGGGTCAGAGCCTCCTTTACCTGCCCGGCGAGACGCTCGGGAAACCGAGGGCGGGCGCGCCTGGGACTGTCAATCATGTGGCCGGAGAAGACGCCGACGCCGGGCATCGGGAAGACTTCCTTGAGGGTCGTCGCCGGGAGCCCGAGCCTGGGCAGGAGAAGGCGTTCGGCCTGGGCGAAGGTCGACCCCATGTCGCCGAAGCGCCGGTCGCGCGTGCCGATCTCCCGGGCCGACTGATACCAGGCCCTCGCCTGGTCGACCTGGCCGAGGATCAGGTCGGCCTCGCCGAGCGTCGCCGCCAGCCAGTAGCGGTCGCCCGCGAGCGAACCGGCGTCAATTTCGTCGAGTTCGGCCCGGCAGAGATCGCGAACGCGCTCGGCCAGGTCGCGGGCCTGGTCACGGTCGTCGAGCAAGAGCGCGAGCGTGGCGGCGTTGATCCCCGGATAATAGCCGCCGGTCCGGTCGTACGCCTCGCGATAAAGCGCCAGGGCCTTGGCGAAGTGGTCACGAGCCTGGACGTCGTCGCGCCCCGCGATCTGAATGCCGAGGTCTTTATACGTGCGCGCCAGAATGCTTTGTGTTTCTTCGAGCATGGCCGGGTCGTCGTGTGGTTCGCCCGCGAGGTCTTCGAGGACGATCCGGGCCGACTCCGTGTCGCCGATCCGCGCCAGCGCCAGCCCCTGAAGCTGGCGAAGCCGGGGGTCCTTGCGGCCTTTGGGGGCCTTGCCGAGCGACTCGGTCACGACGTCATAAGCGAGGATCGGCTCACCCAGGCGGAGGAGCCGCTCGCCGAGCGCCCGGTCGATCTCGGGAAGGGTCGCGCCGAGCTTGCGGAAGGTGCTCAGCTTTCGTTCCAAATCAAGCAGCGCGACGAGCGACATACCGGCGTCGTCGAGGTTCGAATTCAGGGCGGTCTGCTCGGCCTCGGAGATCGCCGGGTTCGAGCCGGCGGCCTTCTCGACGGGCGGGGTGATCGCGTAGCCGAGGGCGAGCAGAGCGCGAAGGGTCTCCATCGCGGTGAGCCGGTCGTATTCCTTCTCGGCGTCGGTAAGCTGTCGGTAGGGGACGAGCCCGGGGTGTTCTTTTTTGGAGTCGTCGCGGGCCGGGCCGAGGACCCAGCCGTCGGCGAGGCGCTGGCGAGCCCAGTTCTCGTGGGTGTTCTCCGCGAGCCGCTCGGTCAGCGCCAGGAGTTCGGGGCCGAGGCGGACGCTGTTGGTGTCGATCGGCCGCGGTTCGTACGCCAAGGGAACGACCTTTATAGAGTTGGAAAGGATCGGAGTTGGCGATCTCGGTCGATCCGGCCAGGATAACCGTCCCCCCGGCGCCGGGCTACGGGAGACTTCTCGGCCAGCTCAATCTTGACGTGGCGACGCCCGCCGAGATCAGGGCGCCGATCCGCTCGCGCGGCTGGAGGTTCTCAAACCGGCCGGTAAAAACGCCGTAACAGGCGAGCAGGAAGTAATACTCTTCGAGCCAGTCGTTGGGTCGGCCAAGGTTGCTTCCAAGGTGTTGCGCCGCCATCCTTCGAACGGTCAGAAGCAGGGCGGCGAGCCGCTCTTTTGGGGTGTCGGGCGTGCCAAGATCGGGCCAGAGACGGTTCTGGTGGCAAGACTCGGTCTGCTCGTCGAGGTCGACCTCGAAGTCCTGGATCTTGTGGACAAACAGGGGATTATCGCCGGCGCCGAAGACGTCGAGATAGGCGCGGATCTTCAATTCGGTTTCGAGCTTGACGAAGTCCCAGCCGATCAGGTTGCGCGCGCCCATGTCCTCGTAATCAAAGACGGTCGGCCACATCGCCTGACCGCGGACGATGCCGACGAGGATATTTCGGCCGTGAAGGTCTCCGTGAGCACAACCGCGGAGCAATCGCGGCACGAGGTTGACCCGTCCTGGTTTGGGCAGATCCCAGGGCGCGGGGGGCTCCTCGCTGGCGGTTCGCTCGCGGGTCGCGATGGTGCCGTCCTTGTCGACGATTCGGTGCGGGACGTACGCCTGAACATATCGGAGGTAATCGACCGGGTCGAGGAACTTCGGAACTCCACCGACGGCGATCGAGTTCACGGCCTTGCGCGCGGCCTGACATGATGGCTCGGTCTCCCATTGGGTCATCGACCTGTCGAGTTTGGGGAGGTCGAACACATAATCGGGCCGGGCGGGGTCGTCGACAAAGGCCTGGTTATACAAGAGGTGTCCGATCCGTTCATACAGGCCGACGATCGCGAAGGAGAGTGACGCGATCGCCGGATAACCGCTCCGCACGCACTCCAGCGCGGCGTCGTCAAGAGTGATGGTGTCATCCACGCCGAGGAACTGCTGGGCGTCGCCATAGACGATGCTCATCCAGGGTTTGCCGTTGTCGTCAACGTTGTGTGTCGCGCCCTTCCTCAGCCCGAGAAAGACCAAATCGTGCCTCAGCCCGGCGGGCCGACAGGTCTTCCAGCCCTGGACCTCCTTGCGAAGCTTTTCCTCCGGCCCGATCTTCACGACGTACGGCCCTGCCCCTTTTCCGCCGAAGACCTCAACCATGAGGATGAACAGGTCTTTCTTCCTCCGATAGCCGATCACCTGGTCCTTGACCACGACCGACGCCTTCGGAAACGTCGCGGCGAGGATCTGGTCGAGTCGTTTCAACGTCCTCTCCAGTATCCCCGGGGTGTTGCCGTCCTCATCTCCGGCCGACTCACCCAGTTTCTCGGCCAGCGCCTGCCGCAAGTGTCTCCGCGCCTGGATCGTCCACAAGACGGGCATGGAAGGAAGGTTCCTCGGTGTCGCAATTCATTGCGACCGATGCAAGTCAGGAACACGATATTCTATGAATGCTTCGCGACTGAATTATTTTGGAGTTTCCATGTCATCGATTTTGAAAATTTCTTCCGATTTTTTCTCGAAACGGAACGAGGCGAGGATCTCTTCCGCGACATTCAGGTAGGCCGGATCTGGCTCTGGAACACCGATCACGAAGACGATGACATACACGGTGCCCTTTGCGAAGTTCGCGCCACGGCTGATCTCCCGGACGGTGACGCCGTTCTCCAACGTTGCGAAAATCCGGGCCTCGGCCCAATCGATGTCCGCCACTGAGACCGTGCGGGACGACTCAAGGGTGGATTTGAGGATACCCTTTCCGCTGTTTATTTTAAGTCGCTGCTCGGCGATATCAGAGACATCCCCCGACTCGTCGAGCGCGATGACCTGGACGACAAGTCGTTGGTCCGGGGACTTTCGAACGTGCTCGAGGCTCTCGTCCTCGGTATTTCCCTTCAAAAGCGCCTCGGGGATCTCGAACCGATATGGCACCGCCCTACCCGTCAGTGTCACCCTCGGCGATCGGGCGACGACTTGCGGGATCTGCTCCGGGACGGGCGTCGCCGTCAAGGTGCCAGGCTCCGGGGCAGTCGCGACCCAAGAGCCGAAGAGCGATTGGGCGACGTAGTGGACCGTCAAGACCGGCACGATGGCGAGCACCAACCCGAGCGCGACGGCCGAGGCGCCGGCGAACGCATTCCCGAGGCCCAATTTCCAGAGGGGCGGGCGCGGAGGCTCCCGGTCTCCTCCGTGCATCCCTTGCGCGAACGGGTGTAACGAGTAGCCCAGGTCCGTCGCTTCCCCCGTCAACGGCCAGAGCACCGGGCACTTGTAGCTCACCTCCTGGAGCCGAGGAACCCATCCTGCGTCGAAATAGACGAATGATGGCCGATCCAGGAACGGGACGACCCTCGGCAAGTCGACATGGAAGGTTCGACCGACAAGCCGCGCGAGGTCGTCAAAACCCTCGGGGTCCTTCCAGAAGCTCACCAGGCAGAGGAGGACCTTGTAGGGCTCGACGTGTTCCCGAATGCGTTCGAGTTCCCAGCGAACCCCTTCGGTCGAACCAGGCTGCATCACGACGGCCTGCGATTTTTTCAGTTCATCAAGAACGACCGCCCGCCAATCGTTGTCGGCCAGATAGACACGCGCGGCGCCGGGGGTGGTCAACCCCTCGCCAGGGCGGCCGATCGCGACAACCGGGCCGTACGATTCGAAGTATCGAGCAATCGTTTCCTCGGAAGACCCCGCGCCCAGGTTGAAGACCATCCGTAGCAGGCGCGCGGGGTTGCTCATGAGCACCATCTCCATGACCGAAATGCGACCACCGTCATCTTTGCCCAACAAGGAAGAAGGCTTCGCTGACAAGGTGCCACGAACTCCCGTGATCGCGGACAGCAAGCCCGGCGGCTGGAGTGACGTTTTCGCGTCGTCCTCGAACGGCCGCAGGAAAAGAATCGGCTTGCGCGTGTCGCCCTTCTGTTTGGGGTCGTAACGACGATGGCACATTTGATAGCCAAGATAGATCATCAACGGCGAGGGTGCCCAGATAATCGCCCAGATCATATTTCTGATATGCAGGTTATTCTTTGTCGCCTCCTCGATTGGCTTTTCCATCCCGTCGGTCAGCGGGCTGGCGATCACGACCCAGTAGGCGAGGCCGAGCAATTTGAGGGTCCAACCTAGCGTCTGGGAGTGGAATGGCTGGCTCGCTTGGACGACCGTCGTTCGTTCCCTGGCCGTCTTGTCGATGACCAACGTGGGGAGTTCGGTGACCTGGGTCCAGTCTCCTCGGCGGGCGAAGATGAGATACAAACCTCCCCCGGTCAGTCCGAGTCCGACGACGGCGGCGATGAGCGAGATGACCGAGGAACCATTCCCGGAATAAATCGCGGCCAACAGCAGGAAGGGCACACCCAGAAAAGCGATCGCGACCGCGGCGCACCCGCCCCGCTGGTCGGGCCGGCTGTAATAGGCGTCTCCCAGAAGGCCGAAGAGCGCGGCGTGAATCCCCCGAACCTGGGTCGATGAGACCGAGAATTCAATCATATTGCCCCCCGACTCGCGTACTGAGAAGTGATGCGACTGTTTCCCGCTTGAGAGCGAGAACGCCCTGCGCTTCCCGGTCGACGCCGTCTCCCGGACTTCCGAGCCTTTGCCCAGCGCGACGCTCCGCGACGCGTGCAGATGCCGCCTCAGCGCGGCTTCACCTGAGGGATGACACATCTCCTCGGTCAGCTCCAGTCGTCGAAGGAACCGGTTCCCCGTAAGCAGGTGGGTCTCATAGATCGCGATCACCTGGGACCAGAAGAACCCACCTCGCACCCTTACCACGGGGAACCGGGTGTCGTCACGGCCCGAACCGACGTTGACGGGCGACTCGTGTCCCGACGCTCCGACTTCGGAAGCTCGTTGAGGTTTTGCCGTCGAATCGTGGTCCGGCCTGGGGGCTGAATTCCGGTCGGGCCGCCCGGCGGCCTCGGGGGCGCCTATGGACGGAACGTCTTCGAACAGACCCTTGAGCCTCCGCGCGGGGACCCATTGCACCTTGTCGCGAGAGACGAGCGTTTCATGACCGATGGCTCCCGACCTGGCAAGGTCTCGGAGGCGGCCCGCGGCCCAGGGACCTTGAATCAGGCCATCCGTCTGAACCCACCATTGGATTTGTGACATCAAACGGTCCTTGTCAAAATCGACTTCAAGACCTCTTGAAAGCAATGCGAATCCATGCCCAACGCGCCGTCGCGGGACATCCTGGTGAATCCGCTCAGATGACCGTCTCATCCATGTCGGACTCACAATAGTCGAACAGACCGACCTTTTCGAGCAGAAAGCGCATGGTCGGGCTGACGGGGCGGCCGTCGGGTTCGTCGCATCGGCCGAGGAGGATCTCGGACTCGCCAAGCCAGCGGACCGACGGATCTCGATCGAGCGACCGGCGGGCCTCGCCGAGAATCCAGACCTCGAAAAGCTCGGTTTCATAACGCGTCGCGACCCCGGCGCTTCGCGAATCGGCGGTGTATTCCAGGTGGGCTTTCGGTTCTGGAGACACGATCGAATCAACGAGGTTGCGCAGACCCAGTTCCTCGGTCATCTCACGCGCCAGGGCGTTGCGGAAGGTCTCGCCCGGCAAGAGATGACCGCCGACGAGGTGAAATGCCTTCCAGTTCTCGTTCCAGCGCGCCAGCCAGAACCGCTCGGCGCCTCGCCAGTCACTGACCAGCGCCATGGCCGCGCGCGATCGCCGCTCCGGTCCCCCCTCGCCTTTCTCGATCACGATGCACCCCCTGGCGGAGATCACTCCCAAACAATCCACGTCTCCCAACCGAACACGCGCAGCCCGTCGGGCTGATCCGCGCGGCCCGTTTGGGAATGATAGCGATGAATATTCGAAAAGTCTAATAAAAAGAATGAACGTTGCCAGGGTTTTGTACGCGTGACGGAGTCAGACGGTTCTCTTCAAGGGGTCTGGGACAAATTGGAGACGAAGAACGCGGCGGGGCGATCGAAGGGGGGAGGAACCACGACGCCAAGGGCGGAGAAGCTGGCGACGACTCGTTCGATCTGTTTGCGGATCGACTCGCGAGCGTGGGGCTTGAGGTTCTGGCGGCGGAGGACCTCGCGATACTGGCTGGCCGCCTCGTTCCATTCCTGGCGGAGGAGGTGAGCCTCGCCAGCGGTCGCGGCGTGCCAGATCGGCTCGTCGTCGGGGTCGTCGCGATTCCACCTCGGGCGGTTGGCGAGGATCTCGGAGGCGAGGTCGGCCGAGGCTTGCAGGTCGGGACTGGGGGGCGATCCTGGAGGCGTCGGAGCGAGCGCGGCGAGGACGAGCAGGAGTGTCGCCTTGTTGATTCCTGGATAATGCCCCGACCGGATCTGATACGCCCTGTCGTACTTCTCCAGCGCCTTGCGGTAGAACTCTTCCGCCAGCGTGATTTCCGGCGGCGAGCCTCGGGCCTGTCGGTCGCCGCTATCCTTGAAGAGTCGGCCCCATCGGCAAAGGAACTCCTCGTCGAGGCCCGGCGCGTCGCGCTCGAACCGCCTCAGCGTGGCCTCGGCCTCGTCGTTCCCACCCCCTTCGATCAGCGCGAGAACCAGTTCCTGGCCAAACACCAGGGCGTGCGGATAGCGTGCGATCAGACCCTTGAGCAACTCGATCGCGTCGCGCCGGTCTTCTTCCACGCCCGACCGACTCCACGTCCTCGCCATTTCCAGAGGTTTGTGATAGCTCGGGAAAGGAGCCTTCAAAATTTCCGCGAGCGGGCGCGTCGTCGACGTTGCCACGAAAAGTCCCTCCTCAAATGGACTGGAGATCCGCCGGAAGCGACGACCTGGCCAGTCTTGGCTCTAGTATGAACGATGAATGTTTGGATATTCTACGGAAAAGAAAACGCGTTTTGGGACGGGATCTCCGAGGTTTGAGACGCTCATGCCACGCCCTTCGCGGATCAGCTTTGAATTGCTGGAAACGTTTGTCAGTCTGGTGGAGAACGACGGGGACGCGTCGAAGGCGGCGACGGCGCTGGGGATCAATCAGCCGAGCATGTCGAAGCGGCTCTCGCAGTTGCAGAACGTGGGGCCGTGGATTCGGTCTCCCTGGGTCGACCGGCGGGGGAAGACCTGGCGGCAGACGACGGAGGGGAAGCGGATGCTCCCGGCGGTCCGGTCCTTGATCCGGCAATACCGGGCAATTGGCGCATTCTCCGGCGGCGGTCGGCTCGGCGCCCCGAAGGTTTCCTTTGGCTGCGGCCAGCAGGCGGCGACCTCCTACGTTCTCGACGCCCTTCGACGGTTTCTGGCGGAGGCTCCCGAGGTTCGCCTCCGGGTCGCGACGATGCGCGGGCGATCGCGGATCGAAGGCGTGGCCAACGGCCTCCTCGACCTGGCGACGGTGAGCACCGACGAGGCCGAGATCCGGGCCGTCGCGCGGCGGTCCTTGCACGTCGAGACGCTCCGCGACGACCGCCTCGTGCTGGTGGCCGGTCGATCCTCCCAGGCCCTCTGGAAAGACGACTTCGACCGCCTTCCCGAGCAACCGGCAGGCGCCGACGTTTTGACCCGGTTTCCCCTGATCTTGCCCGAGCCCGACGCGGGAATTCGTCGGCAGGTCGACCGCGACCTGGAATCGGCCGGGGTCGCGGACCGCCTGAAGGTCGTCATGGAAGTCGGCGGCTGGTCGACGATCCTCGCCTATGTTCGCGAAGGGCTGGGGGTCGGAATCGTCTCGGAGGCCGCGATTTCCGGGCAAGACGACCGGATCGCGACGCGGCCCCTCGACCCCGACCGGTTCCGGCCGATTCCGCTCTCGTTGATCTGCCGGAAGTCGATCCAGGCGCCGGACCGTCTCGACCTCTCCGACGACGCGGACCGACTTCGTCGCCACCTGATCGACGCGGTGCGCGGAGGCTCGTGACCGAATGCGTCGGCGTCGCGAATCGTTCCTTGAGGACTCAGACGTCGCGTTTTCCTCGAAGATCGATCGACGAAGGATTCAACTCGACGATCTCGACAATCTCCGCTTACGCCTTGCGGGCGGGACCTGGGTTCTTATAAGATACAGAAGATGTCGACGACGTTTGTCATAACCCCCAGCGCGGGGTCGGTCGCGGGGTCGAATAATGCGGGAGGGGGTTAACGCATGGCACCTCGTCCACCGAGCCTCGGGTTCTGGATCGCGGCGCTGACACTGGCGCTGGTCTCGGGTTGCGCGAAGACCGGATCGACCCCGGCGCCGCGGGTGGAACGGCCCGAGGTCAAGGGTGCCGATCCAAAACCCGAGGCGCGAGAACCTTTACGCCCAACGATCGCGGTCAGTCCGGCGTCACTCCAGCTCAAGGCCGGAGACGTCGGCTATCAACTCCTGGTCGACGATTCCGCGAAGACCGAGCCGCAAGCGGTCTCGTGGCGCGCGGAGCCGGAAGGGATCATCGCGGTTTCCGAATCGGGATACGTCCGGCCGATCGCATCGGGCAAGGCGATCGTCAAGGTGACCACCGGCTCGGCCGTCGCGACGGTGCCGGTAGAGGTCGAGGTTCAGGCAAACGGCAAACGAGCCTGGAGTTTCGATGAGGATGTCGTTCCGATCCTCACCCGAGCGGGCTGCAACGCGGGGTCGTGTCACGGCCGGGCCGCCGGCCAGAATGGTTTTCACCTCTCCTTCCTCGGCTACGATCCCGAAAGCGACCACCGGGCCATTACCCGAGACGCCCAGGGGCGTCGAATCGCTCGGCTTCGTCCTGAATCAAGCCTCTTGCTAGGCAAGGCCACGGGGCAGGTTCCCCACGCGGGCGGGCTCAAACTGACGCCCGGCTCGGTGGACTATCAGACGCTGCTTGACTGGCTTCAAGCGGGTGCGCCGAGGTCGTCGGGCAAGACGCACGGCCGACTCGTCGCGATCGCCATTGAACCGGCGGTCGTTCGCCTCGACGCACCTGGTCCGAAGCAAATTCGGGTCGTCGGGCGCTATGCCGATGGCCACCTTCGCGACGTGACCCACCTGGCTTCGTTTCGAATCAATGACGACTCAACCCTGTCGATCGATGCTTCGGGCATGGCCGTCTTGCTTCGAAGGGGCGAGGCCGACCTCGTCGTTCGGTACCAGTCGGAGGTGGTGAGCGCCCGGCTCTCGGCGGTCGTGAACCCGGACCTCGACCTTGATTTCGCCCGGCTCAAACGTCGGAACTTCCTCGACGACCTTCTGTACGCCCGCCTCGACGCCTTGAAGGTTCCTCCCAGCCCGACCGCGACCGACGCGGTCTTTCTTCGCAGGGCTTCGCTCGACCTGACCGGTGAACAGCCGCGGCCCGACGCCGTCCGCCAGTTCCTCGCCGATTCCGACCCGGAAAAACGGGTCAAGCTCGTCGATCGCCTGATCGCCAGCGCCGATTTTGTCCGCTTCTGGGAGATCAAGCTCGGCGACCTGCTTCAGATCAGCTCGGCCCGCTTTGGCAACGGCGCGGCGTATTATCATACCTGGCTCAATCAGCAGATCGGCGAGAACCGCCCCTGGGATCAGTCGGTCCGCACGCTTCTGACCGCGCTTGGCAACCCGATGATCTTCGAGGGGGGTCCGGTCAACTACGCGCTTGACGGTCCCGACGCTCAGACCCAGGCCGAGCAGACCGCCCAGCGCTTTCTGGGCCTTCGCCTGCGGTGTGCCCAGTGCCACGACCACCCCTTCGACGTCTGGACGCAGGACGATTATTACGGACTCGCCGCCTTCTTCGCCAAAGTTCAGCGCGGCGGAGGTCCGGGCCGGACCGAAGTCAAGCTGAACCCGAAAGGGACCGTCGAGCACCTTCGCACGAAGCAGGTCGTCACCCCTCGACTCCCCGGCGGGACTCTGGTCCATCTTGCCGAGACCGACGATCCCCGCAAGGCCCTCGCCGACTGGATGACCGCGCCGGATAACCCCTATTTCGCCCGAGCGATGGCTAACTGGGTCTGGGCTCAGTTCTTCGGCAAGGGGCTGGCCGATCCCGCCGACGACCTGAGCCGTTCCAATCCGCCGGTCCATCCCGAGTTGCTCGACGCCCTGGCTCGTCACTTCGTTGACCACAAGTTTGACCTTCGCGACCTGATCCGCGCGGTCGCCGTTTCCGAGGCGTATGGCCTCTCCTCGGCGACGATTCCCGGCAACGAGAAGGACAACCGCCTCTTTTCGCACCAGACCCCGCGCCCGCTCTCGGCCCACCAGATGGCCGACGCCCTGGCGCAGGCGACGGACGTCCCGAACCGGTTCCCGAACAAGCCCCCGGGAACCCGGGCGATCGAGGTTTACGACCCCGCGACAGTCAGCACGATTCTCGACACCTTCGGCCGGTGCGCCCGGACGGTGGGTTGCGCCTCGGTCTCGACACCGCCACTGAGCCTTCGCCAATCGCTTCTTTTGATCGGCGGCGACGTGATCGAGAGCAAGGTCAACAGCCTCGACGGCTACCTCGCGAACCTTCTTGAGCTGAACCCCGAGCCCGACGAGATCGTCGAGAACCTGTACCTCCGCGTCGTCTGCCGACCCCCCTCGGCCGAGGAGCTTTCGCGGTGGTCGGCCGAGTTGTCGCGCGCCAAGTCGCGCGGAGAGGCGTCGGAAGACCTCTTCTGGGCGCTCCTGAATTCCCGAGAATTCGCCTTCAATCATTGAAGACAAATTAATCTTTTGATCTCGCGTGTTTCCCCAGGGAGCCGAAACCAAATGCCCGCGAAAACGTCCGTGGAGTCGCCCTGCCGAGGCCCGATCCGTCGTGACCTCCTGCGCGCGGGCCTGCTCGGTCTCGGCGGTCTTTGCCTGGGGCTTGATGACCTTTTGAGACTGCGCGCGCACGCCTCGGAAACGGGTCAGGCGCGGCCGTCGAAGGTCAAGAATTGCATTCTGATCTGGCTGGCCGGCGGCCCTTCGCATCTCGATACGTTTGACCCCAAGCCCGACGCCCCCGCCGATGTCCGGGGCCTCTTCAAACCGATTGAGACAGCCCAGCCGGGACTCTGGATCAGCGAGGTTTTTCCGAAGCTCGCAAAGGTGATGGACCGCGTGACCCTGATTCGCGGCGTGACCTCGCCCGAGGCCGATCACGACCGCGCCGCGCACCATTTGTTGACGGGTTATCGCCCCTCGCCCGCGCTTGTTTACCCGGGACACGGCAGCGTCGTCGCGAAGGTCCGCGAAAGCCAGCGGACCGCCCTGCCTCCTTACGTCGCCGTGCCCGATGCGCCGATTTTTTCATCGAGCGGTTATTTAACCCCCGCGTATGACCCCTTCGCCGTCCTCGGCGATCCCAATTCGCCGACCTTCCGGGTGCGCGACCTGACGCCCCCCGATCGCCTGACGCTGGACCGACTCAGGCGCCGACGCGAGATGGTCCGTTCGCTCGACGCCTTCGCGCGCGACGTTTCGGAAACGCCGCTCACGGCCAGCCGCGACCAGTTCACCGACCAGGCGTATCAACTTCTCACATCGACCGCCGCGCAGGCCGCGTTTAACATGGGCAACGAGCCTGACGACCTCCGTGAACGCTACGGTAGGACGTCGTTCGGGCAATCCTGCCTGCTCGCCAGGCGGCTCGTCGAGTCGGGCGTTTCGTTCGTGACCGTGAATGATCGCGGCACGGGTCAGCTTGGCTGGGACACGCACCAGCAAAATTTCCCGAGGATCAAGGAAACGCTCGCCCCGCCGCTCGACCAGGGGGTTTCCGCGCTCCTGACCGACCTTGACGATCGCGGCCTGACCGAGAGCACCCTCGTCATCATGATGGGCGAGTTCGGCCGAACCCCGAAAATTAACCCGGCGGCGGGACGCGATCACCACGGCCGGGCGAACTGTGCCCTTCTGGCCGGCGCGGGCCTGCCGCGCGGCCTCTGCCTGGGCCGGACCGATCCCCGGGGCGATTCGCCGGTTGACCACCCCGTCACGCCATCCGACCTGGCCGCCACCCTTTACCTCGCGCTCGGAATCGATCCCGACCTCAAGTTCACCTCGCCCGACGGCCGACCGATCCGCCTCGTCGACACCGGCAAGGCCCCGGCCGAACTGACTGGCGACCTTTAGCGTTCTGTCCGCCAGATGTGAACACGTTCCTTCCTCGCGCCACGCGCGGAAGGTGCCGTCTTGATCCGCGAGGCGTCTCCGGCTATATTCGACGAGACGAATGAAAAATCCACGCTTGACCACCCGCGACCTGGACCAGAGCACCGACACGCTCAAGGCGTTCGCCGACCCGGTGCGCCTTCGCTTGTTGAACCTGCTGACGGACGACCGGGAGGTCTGCGTCTGCCACCTTCATGAGGCCCTGGAACTCCCTCAACCGACGGTGAGCCGCCACCTGGCCTATCTTCGCAAGGCGGGCATGGTCTCAGGTCGAAAAGAGGGGCTCTGGGTCCACTATCGCCTCGCCAGATCAAAATCAGCGCTCGGTCGGATCTTGCTCGGCTGCCTCGGCTCCTGCCTCGGTGATCCGGCCATCTTCGGCGAGGACCTCAAGCGACTCGACCGCGCTATCTCGTGTTGCGGCGGTGACGACTGACATGCCTTTTTTTGTCACACTGTATTCGGCCAGCCCCATACAGCCAGAAAGGATGCGTTCTCGCGTGACTCGAATCAAGGCGATGCTTTGCGTGGTTCCGGCGCTCCTGCTCGTGCCGATCCCTCGCGCGCTGGCGGGTGATGACGTGGGGCCTTTCATCCGTTCGCTCTGGCTTGTTCAGAGGTTCGGAACCGCGGAAGCTGTCTTGCCGGAGAACGACCCCAAGGTCAAAGGGACGCTTTCCAAGGCATTGGGCAAGGAAAACGTTCTCACCGCATCGGGTGTTCACAATCTCATGGAAGAGTCGACGTTTGAGCGTCTCGCCGGAAGCGATGGAACGCTGGACGACGCCGAAGTGAGCAAGGCTCTCGACGCGGAGATTCCTGAGTCTCGGAAGCGTCTCCTGCCAGGGGTCGCGGCGCACGCCGACCTGCTGACGACCTCGTTTGACCTCATCGACGGGCCTCATCGCGCGGCCGCGCAAACGCTGGCCGACTGGATTGTCAAGAATTACAAGGCGGGTCAACCGCTCCATGTGACGACTGTCTGCACGGGAAACAGTCGCCGGAGCATCCTCGGCGCCACCCTGGGAAACATCGCCGCCGCCTATTTTGGAATGCCCGAGATTCAATTCCACAGCGGCGGGACCGCCCCGACCGCCATCAATTCACGCGCCATTTCCTCTTTGAAGGCAATTGGCGTCGCGGTTGAGCCGACGGGTCGGGAAGCCCCCCGAGGCGACCTGAAGACCGCCAACCCGATCTACACGGTCCGCTGGGGCGACGGCCTGAAGACGATCGAATTCTCCAAGGTTTACTCCGATCCGAGCAACCCCCAGGACCACTTCGCCGCCCTGATGGTCTGCGGCGAGGCCGACGCGGCCTGCCCCTTCGTGAGAGGGGCCGCCGTGAGGATCTCAATGCCGTATCTCGACCCCAAAATTTACGATCACAGCGCGTACGAGACCCTCAAGTACGCCGAGCGGCGCGACGATCTCGGCCGTCTGATGCTTTCTGTCATGATGCAGGTGCGCAATCGCCTTGCTCGCAAGGGCAACCTTCACGTACGCATCGACGGAAAATGACATTGCAGATTCCGTATTTTTATCAATTACTCTACTTCAACAAAAAGGCGTATTCCCATGTCCGAGACGATCACGCGGGCCGTCAAGAGCAAGTATGGTTCGGTCGCCTTGAGCGGCCTTTCGAACGATCAAGGGGGAGTTCGCGCGGTTGCCGAGGCATTTGGCTACTCGCCCGAGGAACTGGCCTCGATCCCCGCCGAGGCGAACATGGCGCTCTCGTGCGGGAACCCGACGGCGACGGCCAACCTGCGCGAAGGCGAGACGGTCGTTGACCTGGGCAGCGGCGGCGGCCTTGACGTTTTCCTGGCCGCGCGGAAGGTCGGCCCGACCGGTCGGGCGATCGGGATTGATATGACCCCCGAGATGCTCGACCTGGCGATTCGGAACGCCGAGAAAGCGGGCCTGACGAATGTTGAGTTTCATCGGGCGACGATCGACCAACTCCCCTTGCCCGATGCCTCGGCCGACTGCGTGATCTCGAACTGCGTGATCAACCTGGCGCCCGACAAGGACGCGGTCTTTCGAGAGATTGCCCGGATTCTCCGGCCCGGCGGCCGACTCGCGGTCAGCGATATCGCCCTGAAGCGGGACCTGCCGCCGGAACTTGGAAACGACCTGATGGCCTACGTCGGCTGCATCGCCGGGGCGATCCTGATCGAGGATTACCGTCGTGGCCTGATCGAGGCGGGGTTTGCCCATGTCGAGGTGATCGACAGTGGTTCCGACCTGAACGCCTATGCCCAGGTGGAAAACCAGGCGCTCTGCTGCCCGCCGCCGGCATCCCAACCCTCCGCGCTCGACATTGTTGACGCCGGATGCTGCTCGGTCGGTCCGGCGGCCGTCGTAGACGAGGCGCTTCATGCTCGCCTGGCCGACCTGCTGCGGCGTTACAACGTGAACGACTACGCCGCCAGCGTAAAGGTCTTCGCCGTGAAGCCCCGGTAAATCCAAGCAGGCAAAGCGAGGCCGCCCGGTGTTGCCGAATCCCCCTCTGCAATTCGCTGACGAATGGATGTATTTCGCGTCAAGGCTGCTCGATTCAAGAGAATTTCGAGGCCGAGTCGGAGTCGGTCGGAAATGCCCGTACGTCTTGTAGCCACCGCTGAGGTTGCTCGCCTGGAAGCCGGTTTGAAGTAAAATGCGGGTCGCCAGTTGGCCGCGCTGACCGACCTGACAATAGGCGACGACCTCGCGGTCTTTAGGAACCTTCGAGAGCCTCTGGCGTAGATCGTCGACGGAGATATGCACGGCGTCGGCGATGTGCCGCTGACGAAACGCGTCGGCGGTTCGGACGTCGAGCAGGAAGGGACGAGGGCCGTCTGAAGGGTCCAGGATCGCCTCGACGTTGGTCTGCGGATGCTCGCCGCGGAGAAGGCCGCTCGCCACGAAACCGGCCATGTTCACCGGGTCTTTCGCCGATCCGAATTGCGCGGCGTGGGCCAGTTCCGACTCTTCCAGGTCGAAAACCGTGAAGCCCGCCTGAATCGCCTGGGAAGCACATCAATGCACTTGATCGTTGACCCGGATGCCGCCCCCGGGTCCGACCGTCAGGCCGCCGGCAACGGCGAGCGAATTCTCCGGCTTCATCTCCACGCCCACCACGACAAGGCGCGTCGAGAGGGTCTTCCCCGATTTGAGACGAACCCCAAGGCCCTCCGGCCCCTCGGCGAGGGAGACTGTGGTTTCGCTGAGCAGGAGTTCCACGCCATTCTTGATGAGTTGAGCGGCGATCGGCGTCGTCATCTCCTTATCAAAGGACGTGATCACATGATCGCGCGACTGCGCGAGTGTTGTCGCGAAGTTGTTGGGCGCCCCTCATTGCGGATCGACTCCAGGCTCCCGCGAGTGAGTACCTATTGTTCATCCGATTTTTTTGACGCGGAAAGCCAGTGTCGAGCGAAAGGACCGACGGTGATCCCCTGAATTGCAATCGAGAAGACGACCACGATGTAGGTAATCACCACGATCAAGTCGCGGCCGGGTAGAGCAATGTCGGATGGCCCGGCGGGAATGGATAAAGCGAGTGCGACGGAGATTCCTCCTCGTAAGCCGCCCCAGGTGAGAATCCGCACCGTGGAAGACTCGAACGGAAGCCAGCGTCGGAGAAAAGCAACCGGCAGACCGACTGAAAACCACCGCGCCGCGAGGACGACTGGTATGATCATAAGCCCCGCGAGTAGACTTTTTGGAGTAAAGCTTAAAGCCAGGACTTCCAGGCCAATCAGCACGAAAAGTACCGCGTTGAGAGCCTCGTCGATCAATTCCCAGAATTGCTCAAGACGCTCGTTCGTGACTGCGGACATCGCGAAACTGCGCCCCTGGTTACCAATCACCAGGCCGGCGACAACCATGGCGATCGGACCGGAAAGATGCCAGGCGTCCGCGAGCGCATAGCCGCCCGCGACCAATCCTAGCGAGAGAAGAATCTCCACCTTGTAGTCGTCAACCGATCTCAGCATCAAGAAGGCAATCAGGCCAATAACCAGTCCAAAGATGGCCCCCCCCAGGGTCTCCCGAGCAAAGAGAAGGGCGAAATGGCCGAGGTCAGGCGCATGCAGTCCCGTGGCAATTCCCAGAAGTCCAGTAAAGACGACGACACCCACTCCGTCGTTAAATAGGGATTCTCCGGCAATCTGCACCTCCAGCGCTTTCGGTACACCGATCCGCTTGAGAAGGCCAAGGACAGCGATCGGGTCGGTCGGAGAGATCAACGCACCGAAGACAAGGCAATCCAGGAACCGTGTCGGCAAGCCGACCAGGATGAGGACCCACCAGGCGAGCACGCCAACGATCGCCGTGGATAGCAACACACCCAGTGTTGAAAGCGCTGCAATGGGCCAGCGGTGCCGGGCGAGGTCGCCGAGATTGACGTGAAATGCGCCGGCGAAGAGGAGAAACCCGAGCATCCCGTGCATCAGAGCTTCGTTGAGATCCAACCTCGCGAGCAGGCGATTCACGCCGACTCCCACAGCGGGCAGAACGTGGGCGGCCACCGACACGAGAATCGAGAAAATCAGGGCCTGGACCATCAACCCGATCGCTGACGGAAGTTTCAGGACCGTCAGGTTGATGTAGCTGAAGATCGCCGCGAGGACGATGAGGACAGCGATCAAATCAAAAATCCGCATCGCACCTCGGGGGCAAGGACTCTTCGGTTAACGGTTAACTCTTCTTCAATCGAGCGTTTCGTTCGAGATGGAGTGGAGGTAAGCCGACGATCTCAAGCGTTGAGGAGGCAAAGCCGATACCGGCCTCGTCGAGGGCATCGAGGATCTCGCGGCTCAGGACGTCCTTCAATTCGCGAACTCCGTGGTCGCGCGCGATGAATCGAACGGTTAACTCCAGCCAGTTGTCGGTCAACCTGTAGTAAACCTTCGGGATCATCGACGCGCGGCGGATAAAGTAGCGTCGCTCCATTTCCTGTAGCGAGGCTTCACCCATCTCGCCGATCGGAACTGTATGCCGATTGGCGACATCCAGAAGAATGGTCTCGGCTCGGCTTCGGTCGGCATTGTAGGCGATCGGCAGGGAGATTTCTTCCCAGATGTAGGGAAAGTCGCGGGTGTAGTTGTACACGGGTTCGTCAAAGATTCTGGAGTTGCTTACCGTGACGACCCGGCCGGTGTACTGTCGGCTATGGACCCACATGGCGGGGTCGGCCGTCTGCACCGCGGGGGGCTGGCCCATCTCCATGATCGTCGTTTGAATGAACCCCAGCGCAATGACGTCGCCCCGAACGCCTCCCATCGTGATCCGATCGCCGACGTTGAAGGTCCGGCCCCGAAGGATCACCACATATCCAGCGGCCGAGGTGACAACCTTCTGCAAGGCAAAGGCCAGCCCGGCGGTCACCAACCCGAGCGCTGTCGTCAACCGCGTTGGATCGTCGAACCAGACCGAGACCAGGCCCAGGAGCAAGAGGACCGTCGTGATAAGGTGGATCGCCTGTCGCGTCCAGAAGGCAACCCGGACGTCGCGGCGACCACGAAGCAATCTTCCCGTGAGCCATCGAAGGCCGCTCGCGAGCAGGAGCGTGAGGAGGACAAAACCGACGGAAAAGAGCAGTTTCATGCCGTTTTCGGCCGTGACGCCCACGAGCTTCACGCCGAGGATTTCAACCGCCCCATTGGGCGGAACGATTTTGAAGATGCCATCCAAGACGGATTCCTCCTGGTTTCAGAGTGTCGAAGGCGCGCTCGATGGACTCTCCAGTCCGAGCGCCTGGATGACCTCGCGGAATCGGCTGTCGACCTCGCTCCGGTCGATCCCTTCGGGGATCGCTTGCGCACTACTCCTCTGAATCATTTCGGCCTGGCGTTTCAGGGCAAGATGCCAGGTCGGGTTCCGTGTCTGCGTCGCGATCGCCGCGATGGACTCCAGCAGGCGAATCGTGACGGCGGCGTCGTTTCGGGCGGCCTGGCGAATCTGGTCAAAGGCCGCGTTGACGAGACCGGAAATTGTCGAGGAATTGGTCACGAGTCGGAGTTCGCCGTTGTCATCAAGCCGGAAGTCGGAGGGAAACTCTCGGCCTGAGAGGGTGACCAGCGCCGCGCTGAGACGGTCGACGCAGTTGATCGCCGTGAATGGATCGTTCACGCCGGGCGAAAGGGCGCGAACCGCGATCTCGACAAGCTGGTCGATGGCAAACTCGATGTCCTGAGTGAGCGTGCGGATCGCGCCAAAGTAAAAGGCGTCGCGGACCGCATCGGCGATCTCGTCATTCAGGCGGTCCGCGGGCAAGACCCGGGCAAGGTCGGCCCCCTTGACGACGAATTTGCCGGGCCGTTGAGGAACTCGAAGTATGATCTTGTGTTCACTAGCAACGTCGATGAGACGTTCGAGGTCGATATTTTGCAGGTAATTGCTCTGATCCGAGGCAACAGGGAGTGAATCGCGGCGGAAGTCGGCGAGGATGCTTTGATCGGTGGAATGGTTCGGAGACTCGGCTCCCGCGGATTCGGGATAGAGCCGGCCGATCGCCTCTTCGAGGTCGCGGCCGACGTTGGCGATCACGGTCTCGGCCTGAATCGACGCGGCGGCATGGTGGATGAAATAGATCAAAACGCCCAGACTCGTCAGCGCCAGGATCAGGCCGACAGTGACCGCGATGTGGGGGACAAACCGCTGGTCCTCGGTTCCGTTCACGGTCCGAAGGACCAGCAGGCAATAGGCAAAGGTTGCAATGAAGGTGCCCAGCGAAAATTGATTGCCTCGATCGCGCATGAAGTTGCGGAGCAGCCGTGGACCGAACTGCGACGAGGCGAGTTGGAGCGCGACGATGGTGATCGAGAAGGTCACGCTGGTGATCGTCATCATCGAGCCGGCGACCGTCGAAAGGACGGCGCGCGAGCCTTCGGGGCCTCGCGTGAAGGTCCAGCCGAGCGTGGCGACCCGGTTGCTGGCCGCGGCGGCCTTGTCCAGGTTGATCGTCACGAGCGAGAGAACCACCGCGGCGGCGACCATCACCGTCGGCACGAACCAGAAGTTGGCGCGAAGGGATTCCCAGTAATTCTGTAACCAAGTTTTCATGCGTGGCCCTGGTGACGCGGAATACCGCCAGCGGGGCCACCTTTTCAAGGCAACGCCCGACCCACGCCGCCTCGGGACCTCAAACCTCGCGGAAGAGCCAGCCGAGGAAATCGGCGACTTCCCCGGTGTCCTTGAGTCGGTAGCCCGCGCTCGACGGTTCGGCAAGGCCCACCCGGGCCGTCACGAACGGGCCGATCTCGACGAAGGCATCTTCATCCGCGCGATCGTCACCGAGAGAGAAGGTCAGGGCCTGGCGAAGTCCGAGGCGGTCGCGGATATAACGCACGGCCGTCCCCTTGTTCCAGGGAACCCTCGGCCGCACTTCCCAGACCATCTTGCCTGGAACGACCGCCAGGGTCGAGTCATCTTCGGCAATCACGTCCCGAACGATGCGCTCAACCTCGCCTCGATCGGCAAGCTGGGCAAGCCGATAATGGACCGAGGCCGCGATTTGGTTCGGCGATCAGGAGCGTGAAGCTCAAGGGTCCGATCTCGATGCGGTCACCATTCCGCAAGGAGGCCGGGCCGTTGAGCGTCTCGCCATTGACGACGGTCCCGTTTTCGCTTCCCAGGTCGTTGAGGAGAATCATGCCCGAGATCACCTTGAACTCGGCGTGGCGAGCGCTGACCTCATCGCGATTCGGCCGGAGTTGACATTCGGGAGCGCGACCGATCACAAACCGCGGAGTCTTCAGCGTGCTCATCTTCCCTTTGGCTCCGCCTCGGTTAACGAGAAACCGCATGACGTGAACCTCGAATCGTGAGACGTGAAGACGAGGCCGCCCCGCCCCGCGCCGGGCGGGGTGAGGCGTGGTCGCCCGCTGGGCGCCCCTTCGTCGGGATTTCCCGAACCTCAGGCGAGCGTGGGGGGATGAAAGGATCGACCTTTCCGCTCGTCGAGGTTCGGACAAAATTTGCCACCGTGGCCCTTCGGCCGACTGTTCTCGGCATCCAAGCGAGTGCCGGCGAAAGGGACCACGGGGCATGGCGAGAGGCGATACCGCCTTTCGCCGGGGGGGTGTAGGCTTGAATGAAAAGAACAAGATGGGTCAATAAACCAGTTCGATCAGGGGATCGGGATGAGTGGACTATTCCCACCCCCCGAGCTTCCGCCGCCGCCGTTGGTCTGATCGCCCCGCCACGAGCCCTTGGTGGGTCCCGCGGCTCCGTTTTCGAGAAAACCCCACTTGCCGACAAAGTGGCAACCGCCGCCGGCCTCGTAGAGTTCCCACTTGAACCAACCTTTCGTGCCATTAAAATCCCAGAGACCCTTGATGTACTTCGTTTCATTCGACGGCAGGCCGAAGTTGTTGCCCCCCGACCCTGGACCCGGCAAGGGGCTGTTCTGCCTCGTCTCGGACTCCACGCGGACCTGGGAAAACGTGCCGTTGCCAAGGGCCTGACCATTTGCTGAAGCCTGATACGTCCCCGCGCCGTTGCCCGTCAGATTCACCTGGCTATCGACGTTGGCGCCTTGCTCGGTGGTATACGTCGTCCTCCAACTGGTGTTCAGAAACGGATCGGCCGCGCGGGATTCGTGAACACTCAGGCCCGCGAAACAGGCGACGATGGCGGCAATCGATTTCAGGGTCGTTCGCATCCTTGACTCCTCAACGTCGTTTAGGGGGGTGACGACCTCAGGCCGCGTCCCTTGCGAGCAGAGGCTTGCATTCATACCTCTACCCATCATTTTCGGGGCCTGGAGGTGTCTCGTCGATCGGCCGGATGCGAGAAATGACTCAGGATTGTCGAGGTGGCAAGCTTCTCGAAAAGCGAAACTTGCCTCAGGGATTTCCCTGACGCGCGGACGATCAGTCCTGGGCGAACCACCCCCGGCCGAGCGCGAATCGAACGACCTCGGCGCGACTTCGAAGGCCAAGCTTTTCCATCGAGCGAAGCTTGTGGGTCTCGACCGTCTTGACGCTCACGTCAAGCTGCGCGGCGATTTCCTTGTTGCTGAAACCCCGGGCGACCCGGATCAACACCTGCGTTTCTCGGTCCGTCAGGCGAGCACCGTCGGCCTTGCCCGATTCCTCTCCCTCGGCAACGATATCGCCGACGACTTTGCCCGCGAGCACGGGATCAAGATAGACCCCCCCCGCCGCGACGAGCCGAAGCGCGCGGACGAGATCGTCACTGGTGGCCAGCTTGAGGATGTACCCCGAGGCTCCGGCCTGGAGCATCCGACGCAGGTGCCCCTTGTCCTCGAAGACGCTGAGCGCCAAGACCTTGATTGCTGGGTAATCTTGCTTGAGCCGCTCGGTGGCTCCGATCCCCGAGAGCCCCGGCATGGAAACGTCCATCACGACGACGTCCGGAAGCAACTCGCCTGCCTTCTCGCAGGCGGATTCGCCGTCGGCTGCCTCGCCGACGACTTCAAGATCGTCTTGCGAGTCAATGAGCGACTTCAGTCCTTCACGGACGATCATGTGGTCGTCGGCCAGAAGCACGCGCAATTTAGCCATCGGCCGCACTCGCTTTCTCTCCGCGGACGGGAACACGGATGAAAACGGTCATCCCTTGACCCGGCGTGGACTCAACCTGAAGTTCGCCACCGACGGCCCGCGCGCGCTCCTTCATTCCTGCCAGGCCGAGACTTCGAGGCGTCCGGGCCGGGCCGACAGCCTCGTCGAGCCTGAAACCCTTGCCATCATCCTCAACAATCACCAGCGCATCATCGGGGCGTCGGTTCAGGATCAAGCTCGCCCGGCTGGCTCCCGCGTGCTTCGCGATGTTCGTCAAGGCTTCCTGTACGACCCGATAAAAGGTCGTCTCGATCTCCGGCGCGAGGCGGTCATCCCAGGACCCGGTACATTGGAACTGCACAGGCACTCCCGAATTTCCCGACCACTCCTCCGCGTAGTTGGCCAGCGCGGCGGGCAGGCCCAGTTCATCGAGCGCGGCCGGACCGAGTTCCCAGGCGATCCTGTGCATGTCGTGGCCGACCTGTCGGGTCAGGGCGAGCAACTGTCGCAGCCGGGCGGAACGGGTCTCCTCGTCCGTCACGGCGGCGGCAAGGGCTTCCAGGCCGAGTTTCAAGGCCGTGAGCTGCTGGCCCATCTGGTCGTGCAGTTCGCGGGAGAGCCGTGCCCGCTCCTCTTCCTGGACATCAACGAGCCTTCGCAGCAGATCATTGCGCGAACGCTCAACGAGCCGACGTTCAAGAACCTCGGCTCGCAGTGATTCGTTGGCGCGAGCGAGATCTGCGGTCCGCTCCGCGACGCGGTGCTCCAGTTCCTCCTGCGCGCGGATCAACTCCTCCTCGGCGTCTTTCCGTGCGCTGATGTCGTAAAGAACGGCGACGGCCGCGACGACCGCGCCGGTCGGATCGCGGATCGAGGCGGAGCTGACGGTCACCGTGCCCCAACTGCCGTCGTCCTTCGGAAATCGTAATTCCTCGTTCGTGACCACCTCGCCCGTGGCGAGCGACCTGGCCAGCGGCCATTCGCGCGGCAGATAGGCCCGGCCGTCCTTGTCGCGAAGCCCCGCGCGGCCAAACCCAAGGTCTTCGCCCGACGAGTCAGCGGTGGCCTTCCACAACTGGCTCGTCTGCTCGTTCGCGAGTACGACACGTCCCGAGGGGGCCTCGACGATCACCACGCCCGCGGGCATCTGGCGAAGAACTGCTTCAAGTCGTCCCCGAGCCGTGCGCAGCTCTTCTAGCAAGTGCTCGCGGTCGCGTTCAACTCGACGTCGCTCGACGATCTCGCGTTCCAGTTCGTCCCGCCGGAGACGAGCCTGGCGTGCACTCGCCTCAGCGCGATCTTGCGCGGAGTGCATCATGTGCGTGAACCAGGAGATCGCCAGGCTGACGAAGCCGTACGTCCCCGTATTGGCCAGGTTCAGCGGGGAAAACTCATTGTGCGGGGCGATAAAGAACCAGTCGGCGGCGAGATAGCCCAGAACCATCGCGAAGAGGGTCGGACCCAGCCCTCCCCACCAGGCGGCGGCCGTCACCGAGATATAAAAGGTCGGAAACGGTTCTCGGTCGCTAAGAATTGGTCCAAGAAGGCGACGCCCCACGACCGCCAGCGCCACAAAAATGACGGCCGCCGCATACTTCACGAAAATCGGACGTCGATTCCGTCCCGTTCCCGAGGACGTTTGCGGTTCCACGGGCATATCGCACCGGCGTTGAGGTCATTCCCAGGGACTCAACGCCTCACCTGGAACGGTCTTCACGTCCACCACGGCGTCGATCCCTTTTCGCGTTGTTTTTGTCTTCAGATTTACGCGGGTTCGAGTTCACCGCGCAACGATCTTACCGCGCTTCACTCGCGCAAGCGACGTCGCCCCGCCCTGCCCTGAGTCGATCTCGGGAATTACGGAGTTTCGCATCAGGGACGTTCGCCGCCCGAGAGCCGTTTCAGGTCCGCGCGGAAGTGGATCAAGCGAGGGCCAGCCTCGGCGGTCGGAGCGAGGTTGCGGCTTTCAAACGGGTCATCGTCAAGGCGATACAGTTCCTCCGCTCCGTTCCCGTTGTGAATGTACTCAAGGTTCCCGGAAAGAAGGGATCGAACCGACCCGAGCGAGGCGGGAACCTCCTGCATCGGCGCGAGGTTGGGCTGTCGTTCCAGTTCGGAAAGGACCGGAGAGATTACTCCGCCGCTCGACCGCCTGAGAGAGTGGCCGGGGAAGGGAGATTGCGCGCCGAGGCCCGCCCAGTCGGCAATCGTCGCGGCGATGTCGCGATGACTGACTGGCTCATCAATCACCGCTGTTGTCGCATTCTTCGCGGGTGGAAGGATCAAGAGAGGGACATGAACTTCTCGACGATAGAGACTCAACCCGTGGCCCCGAAACCCGCGCTCCTGGAAATGCTCGCCGTGATCCGAGGTGATGATCACGAGCGTGTTTTCCATCAGTCCTCGACGTTCCAGTTCCGTATGCAAGAGGCCAATCTGGTGGTCGAGAGAGGCGATGCAACTTTCATACGAATCGCGGAGCACGTTCACCGCCTCGCGCTCGGCGGCCTGCCGCGTGGCCTCGTCCGCATCGAGTTTTCCAGACTGGATCGCCTGATGGCGCTTGAGAATTTCCACCTTTTCTCGTTCGGATGAGGCTCCCAGGCCGAATCGCGGGGAGAGATTATCGGGGGGAACCCAGGGACCGTGCGCGTCGTAATAGTTGAGGAAGACGAAGAACGGACGCTTTTCGGGAACCCCGGCGATCCAGCGGAGCGCATCGCGATTGATCATCGCCGCCGACTTGCGGACCGAGGTTCCCCCTTCGGCGACCCGGATCGAATAGCCGAAAGCGTGAATCAAACGCTTGCCCAGGCCGGAACTTCGGAGGATCTCAAAGAGAGAGATGGTCTGGTTCTCGTAGTCGTCCTCATACCGGTCGAAGCCGCGTCCCAGACCGTACAAAAGGTTGCAGTAATAGGTGTTCGCCACGAATCCGGCCGAGGCGTAACCGTGTCGGCCAAGAACCTCGGCCAGGGTTGGATAGGTTGCGTCAAGTGGCAGATCAAAACCGACGGAAAGCTCATGCGGCCAGCGCCCCGTGAGTAAGCTCGCATGCGAGGGCAAGGTCCATGAGGCTGTCGACCGGGCCTCCTTGTAAAGCAAGCCCGAACGCGCCAGCCGCTCCAGGTTTGGCGACGTCGGCCGATCGTGACCGTAAAGGCTCAGGCTTGCCGCGCGGACGTTGTCCAGGACGATCAGGACGACGTTCGGCGCCCCTGCCTTCGCCACCGGGGCGAGCGATCGGGCTCGATTCTCGGCGGACTGAATCCGGTTCACGGTCAGCGCGGTCAGAATAAGAAGGCCAGGCCCGAGCGCGGACAGACTTACCACCATGATCGGCCTGACCCTTTCGATCCGCCGCCCGAATCGAGGCCCGATCATTGCGCCCAGGCCCGCCG
Organism: Isosphaeraceae bacterium; assembly: GCA_965277595.1. GTDB lineage: Bacteria > Planctomycetota > Planctomycetia > Isosphaerales > Isosphaeraceae > CBDIDH01. Next base: position 4,468,767 of record CBDIDH010000002.1, on the reverse strand, counting down.
AGAAGACCAGGCTCGACGCCGCGTTCAGCCCATCGATGTTGAGCAGGAGCGTCCAGAAAAGCAGGGTCAACGGAAGCCGCGGGGCTAGCCAAGGCGTCAGCTTCGGCAAGGGTCGGCCAAGCAAGGCGAGGATCAATCCCAGGACGGCAAAGAGCAAGGTGTCCGCAACCGGAATCATCCAGAGGTAGTGCCGGTTCGTCCGCAAAAGGTCGAGCGGAATATGCGGGTTGATGGACCTCTGCACCAGGACCAGGCCCAGTTCGAGCCAGCCGGCGACGAGTCCAAGCCAGAGGGTTGCCACAAGCCATTCGAGCGCGACGCGAGACGTGAATTCCGGGCTCGCGGTCTCGGCCGCGCTCTTGAGGATCGGTCGATCCGCGCCTGTCCGCGAACGCCTTGTCAAGAACCGGCTTCGAAGGGTTTCCGCCTGCTTGATCATCACGAGAGATATCCCAGGCCGCTGAGCCGTGCTCGGATGATGGCTTCGTCGTCGACGCTGTAGCCGTGGGCGACGCTGCCGAGGGCCTGACCCGTAACGAGCGACCGACCCCGCATCGACGCGGGAAGGTCGTAGCCGCCCAGTTCCAGAAGCGTTGGCGCGATGTCGAGCAGGTGAGCGCCCGCGACCGGTCCGGCCAGCGGGTTGTTCGTCGACGCGAGGATAAACGCCCCCGATTGCGCGTGGTTGCAGTCGTCCGGTCCGGTGTCGTTCTCAAGGACGTGAATCGTCGGATAGCCGACCCCGCCGACCGATCGCCAGGCGAGCGCCCCGAAATGCGCGATCAGGTCGGGAGCCACGTTGCGCACGTCTCGATAGATCTCTTCCGGCTTGAAGACGAGCGTGCCGAGGCGAGCACCCGAGGCGTCGGTCGTCGCTTCGAGCTGGGCCTTGATCTCATCGCGCACGGCTTCGTAATCGCCGGGATCGACCAGCCCTTGAGGTTCGCGCCCCTTCACGTTGAGGAAGACACGCGCGTAATAACCCCCTTCGCTCCAGACTCGCGTGCGCGACCAGTCAACGTCGAGCTTCGAGAAGGGCGTGATCTCGCTTGGATACGTCTTCAGAACGAGCAAGCCTTCGCGAACGAGCCACTCATTCACGCAGAAGCCGCCGTCAAGCCGACGCGCTCCATGATCCGAGACCACAAGCACGATCGTGTCGTCGGTCAGCGACTCCAGCAGGCTACCAAGTTCTTCGTCGAGGAGTCGATAATAGTCGCGAATCGTCTCGCCGTAAGGGCTATTGGGCTCGTGCGAGACGTGGAGCGGGTCGTGATACTTCCAGAAGCCATGCTGGACCCGGTCGAGCCCGATCTCGACGAACTGGAAGTAGTCCCAGTCGTGATTCTTGAGAAAGTGGCGGACCACCTGAAAATGAGCGCGCGTCATCGCCCAGATTTCCGAACGCAGCCACGACTTGTTGTGCGTTCTGAACCCCTTGACGTCGACCGGATAGGTGCCGACAAGGGCATCGATTTCATGGCGGATCGAGGCCGGATGGGTGTAGACGTCGCGGGATGTGTCGGGGGTGAGGAAGTCTCCGACCGAGATCCCGTTCACCTTGCGCGGTGGATAGCCGGGGGGGACGCCGATGATGATGGATCGGCCCCCTTCGCGGGCGATTTGATCCCAGATCGTCAGCGCATCGATTGACCGGGCGTTGACGATCCCGAGGCCGTCATAGGAGTGGTCGAGCCGGTTCCGAAAGCCATAAACGCCGAGCGAGCCGGGGTCCTGGCTCGCGGCCATGCACGCCCAGGCCGGCACGGTGATCGGCGGGACGATGCTTTCCAGCGGGCCGTGACAGCCGACGTCCATCAGGCGGCGAAAGTTGACGAGGCGGTCGTCGCCGAAGAGGAGTTCGGGCACGGCGCCGTCGAGTCCGACGACAAGAATTTTCATCTGAGCAAGGAACTCCCTTCCATGAGCGGACCCCTGGCAACGCCGAGGGCATCCAGAATCGTCGGCGCCATGTCCTTGAGATCGGCGTCCGTCTGGCGAAAAGGCCGGTTCATGAAGAGGACCCCAGGGACGCACCGGGGGTCAACGATGTGGTCGCCGCTCCACTTCCGCGTGTTGTCCTCGAACGGTGCCGCCGAAGCGCCGCCGAGCGAGCTTCCCCAGGAAACGCGATATCCGGGAGCGAAGTCGACGAGCAGGTCGGGCGCTCCGCTCACGAACGGCCCTGAATACACCGACTCGCGCGGGCGGACCCGGTGAATCGCCAGGTCTCCCGAGGCGGGGTCAACCAGGCGCGTCAGCGATCCGGCAATCGCGGCCTTCAACCCTTCGGCGTCCGCGGCCTTGACCGCCCCCTGAGCCTCGCGCCCTTCGAGGTTGAGATAGAGACCGCTCAGGCCGAGCGCATAGGCGCGTGTCCGCGACCAGTCGACATCGCGGAGCAGGTCGCGACAGTCGGGACCGGGCCGCGAGCCGTCGCGCATCGCCAGAAGGCCGAGGTCAAAGAGCAGCGTATTGAGGTTCACCCCGCGCCGAAAACCGCCGAATCCGTGGTCGCTGAGGACGATGACCAGCGTCTCGTCGTCGGCGAACTCCAGGGCCTTGCCAACGACGTCGTCACCGCGCCGGTAATGGTCTTCAATAACTTTTGCCAGCGCGGTCGAAAGGGTCTTGCCCCGGTTCGCCGGATGGTCCGGCTCGCGGTAACGCCAGAACATATGCTGGACCCGGTCGGGCGTGTCGAAGAGGCAGAAGACGAGGCCGTCGTCAGCCCGAGTCAACTCGTGAAGCAACATCGATTCCCGCTCGCGCCAGGCCAGGTCGCACTGGTCAAGAAAGGCGGCTTCGTCGAGCCTCTCGTTGTTCAAGCCGGTGTGATCCTCGACCATTCCCGAGGTATGAAAGAGGCCGAGATTTTCGGCCAATTCGGACGCATAATCGGCCGGGTAGCTGATCGGAAAGAGTGGGGCATCGGGATCGAAATTGACGGGCGAGGCGTAGAACTCCAGTTCCGGCTCCAGGCGGATCAGATGGAACCGAACGATCCCCCGGACCGTCTGAAAGAGGCCCGACTTGAAGCCGACCCGAAGCCAGTCGCTCCATTGACCGACTCGAATTTCCATCCCTTCGGGTGACACCGACGATCGCAAAAGAACGCGATTCGCCGCCTGGTCCGGTTCCAGTGAGAAGTCAAAGCGGAGGTCGGCCTGATCTCTCGGCCGACGCGGGCCGATCAAATGGGTCTCGAACCGGCCCCCTTCGGCCTGGACCAGGCGAATCACGTTTTCGCTCTCGCGCGGAGAGGCATCGGCCGAGGTCGTGTAAAAGGTTGGCGTCCCGAAGCCGCCTCTCAGGTCGGGCACGCCCATCCCGCAGAGCATCCGGCCCTGGACGGGGTCGGGCGGGTAGGTACACGGACAGCGCACGATGGCCGAGTTCACCGCCGAGTTGCCGAGGAGTTCCCAGACGGGCGTACCCCCGCGCAGGTTAACGGCCGCGGGGGGCTGAAAGACCCCCCGCGACTCGTGACGGTTCAGGGCGAGGTCGGGCAGATAGGTTTGCGGATCGCGGCCGAGAAAATCAAAGATGCCGTGGCCCCCCGGGTTCACACCCGTTGCGAAGGTGGACCAGGCCACGGGCGTCTGCGCGGGGGTCGTCGTCGCCAGCCGCGAGAAACCGCCGGCCGCGCGCAGTCGCGCGAGGTTCGGCAAGGCTCCCGAGGCGAGCATCGTCTCAACGATCGTCGGGTCAAGGCCATCGAGACCGATCACAACCACCTTCTTCACGACCGATCTCCCCGCGCCCGGTACGTCGCCGCCGAAACACGCCCTCAGTTCGTCAGTGGCCGCTTGACCTGGCTCCCGACGTCTCCAGAACGCAACGTTCGACGCGAGGACCCGGCTGGCGATGCGGTGTCTGGACCGCGTGAACGCGGCGGCGAATCCTCGCGAACCGGACCCAGCGCAAGACGGGCCGGAAGATCGTCCGGCCGAACATCATCACCACGCCGGCCACCGTCGCCAGCAGCGATGTCACCGGCAGGACGGTTTCCGGCGAAAGATAGGCAAAAACCAGACTCATGCAATCCATTGCATTTAACTCCGTCTTCAAGACGTGATCGAGCGAACGAACGAACGACCCAACGAACGAAATGTTCGATGACGTGTTTTTCTGAATCGGCCCGGGCGCGAAAGGGCCGCTCGTTCTGCCTCGCATGCCCGAGAACCCGGACACGCCGATGACAGACTTCAAGCCTAGGCCGGTTGTCTCAACGCCGATCGAGGCGAAGGCGAGGCCGGCCGACACGTGTTTACGGGAGTGGAGAAAGCAAGGGGTGTGGAGGGGAACTTAGCAGGTCAGCCGACAGAGTGAGACCGGCAACGATCGGCCCCACCTGTTCCGAAGCGGCGGAAGGCTCAGGCAAGAGAGACCGGGGTGACTCGACCGCCCGGGATACGCGATCCCGGAGTGTTCGACCCGGAGATGTCCAGGACCTTGAAGACCGAGGTTTCGGTGCGCATGCGCCAGGATTGCCAGGCAATGGTCATCCGAGGTCTCGTCGCGCGCGCAAGGGTCATTCAGGACCGAAGGTCGGACCACGGGACGGATCGTAGCCGCGGTTCGAGGCCGAAAATCTTGGAGGAGGTCCAAGAGCGGTGAGGCAATCGCCGCGACGGGGTTCGAGCCGAAACACCTGAGCAGCATCGACGACGAAAGGGTGTCGGCATCGGGCGAGATGGCCTGAAAAGCCACGGTGAGCAGGGCGACGTCGAGGCAGAGCGATCTAAGCCTCCTCAGCCTCCCCATGACACCTCTCCCCTCCTTGACGAGACGCTCCAGGATCATCCCTGAAACCTTCAGAGCGATCCTGGTTATCTCCAATATCCGTTTCACTGTCTAGCGATCATTTCGCGGACTTCGCGCTTTCTTTTTCGGAAAATCTCGGGAAAAATTCCAAAACCTGCTCGTTGATCGCGGCTGCGAGGATTGAGTCTCATCCAGGTGAGTCGATCGTTATGCGCGCTCAAGCACGGGGACGATCAACCCTGGGGTCTGCTTGCTATGGGGCTGAACTGGCCGCCGGGCGTGACGCTCCGCGCGCGAGCGCCTCGGCCGCGGCCTCGGCGGACTTCCTCGCGGAGTCATCCTCGGGAGCGTAATAAAGGCCGATGAGGGCCTGATTGTGGGCCTCATCATACTTCTGGGCGGCGATCAACCAGGCAATCAGGTCGTTTCGCCAGGCGGTTCGATGGGGCTCAAGCGCCAGCGCGGCGATCACCCTGTCCCGGGCGGGCTCATCCTGGCCAAGATCGAAGAGCGCCCGCGCCGTCCAGGCGAGTCGTTCCGCCTCGTTGAGTTTTAGGTCGGCGGGTAACCGGGCGAGGGCCGACTTCAGAAATCGTTCGCGAACCGCGCGGTCGTCTGGCCCTCTGTAGTTTCGTTCGGCGAATTGGACCGCGGTGCGTCCGTCGGTCGCGACCCACTGAAGGATCTGGTCGGCGGAGAGGAAGATCGGGGCATTGGCCGCCACGTGATCGAGGTTGTCGACACTGACCTCAATCATCCGCCTCCAGCAGCGGGCCGCCAGTTCCAGGTCGCCTGACTGTGCCGCGGAGCGGGCGGCCAGGGCGAGCACGCTGGAGTCGGCACCAACCATTCGTAACGCCCGGCGGACGTCGTCGGCCGTGGTCTCGCCCGGTATCAGATAATCGAGCGAGGCGAGTTCGGCGTGCGGAAGTGCCCAGACCGGGGCGCAACGTCGCGCTTCCAGAAAGCTTCGCGCGGCCGGGATCAGATGACGAAGGACCGCCCCTTGAGCCAGCAAACCCCCCGCTGACTGGAGTTGCTCGGTCGACGCGCTGTGGGCCACCCGATGCAGCCAGAGCGGATCGGCCAGGACGGCCTCTCGGTTCGGGTCGCCGACCTTGCCGGCGATCTCGGAGAGAACTTCCGCGCGGTACTGGCTGAGCTGGATCAGACCGAGCCGGACATGTCCTTCGGCCCAGTTGGGCCGCTCGCGCAGGGCGGCTTCAAGGTGCAGGCGAGCCCCGTCGAGAACGGGTTTGGGAGCCTGCCAGAGTTGCGTGGTCGGCATGGCGAAGCCGGCGGGTGGAAGGTGGCCGTCGGCCAGCACCTCGGCCTCGGACCGGGTCATGGTGATGCCGTGACCGAGAGCAAGCAGGCTGATCCCCATCGTCGCCAGAGTCGCCACGATCGAGACCGTCCAGGTTGTGAATCCGGTCGGCGATTCGTTCTTCACGGCGCCTCGGGCCTCAAGACCTGCTCGGCTCAGATGACCGGCGATCATCACCGCGACGACGGCGATGGCCGGAATGCGAAAGGGAAAGTCAACGAGGCTATGAACGCCGAGAGAAACGATGGCGAAGAGCGCGCCGAGGATCGGTAGCCTTGCGCGCGAACCGGACGCCGCCGCCAGGGCGCGCGCGCCCAGGATCATGACTGAAACGAGCATGAGGACGGCCAGGCCGAAACCGACCACTCCCCCTTCCGCGAGAAACTCCAGATACTCGTTCTCCGCGTGCGCGGTGAAGCTTCCGTCGTCAGCCTTGAAAAAACGAGCCAGATAGGCAAAGGTGCCCAGGCCGAGGCCGAGCGTCGGAGAAGCCATCCAGCCGCGCGCCGCGGCGCGCCAGCCGATCATCCGATTCAAGTAGGGATCGGCCTGAAACAACGTCGCGAGCCTTGCCGAGGGCGAATTCACCCCCGCGCTCGTGAGGCAGGCGGCAACCAGCGCGACGACCAGGGCGAGGCCGCCGAGAACCCGGGCAAGTCCGGCCTTCGAGATCAAAACAAGCACCGAGGCCGCCGCGAGCATCGCCACGAACCCTCCCCGGGAGAGCGACGCGAGAATTCCGAGAACGATCACGCCCGCCGCATAGGCCGCCGCGAGCCGCGTCCCTCGCCGCTCGCTTCCCTTCGGCGCAAGCAGCGCCGCGAGAGCGAACCCGAGACCCAGATTGAGGTCGGCCGCGAGGTGATTCTTGTTGACAAAGGGGCCGCCATGCACCACGACCTGTATTGGCGGACCGATCCAGTAAATGCGGCCGTTCCAGGTGAGGGTCTGTGTCACCGCGAAAAGGGAGAGCAGGACGGCGTTCGCCGCGAGGGCCAGGCCAAGCCGTCTCAGCGCCCCAGGGCCAAGACGCAAGCTCACGACCGCCTGAAACAGGCACCAGCCAGCGGCCAACCGTACCGCCGCGTCAAGCGTTAACTCCGGGCACCCGCTGATCGTCCATTCCGGCGGCTTGACGTAAGGACCCGAGTCGCCCAGTGGACGCGTTGGGACCCTCGGCGCGAGCGTTAACCGCTCGGGCGTCGACGCGGGCAAGACCTTGACCAGAACTTGGCTGGGCCATTCAAGTCCCTGGACGAGGGCAAGCCCGATCAGGCCGATCATCGCCAGACCTGGAAGGCTCCCCAACACCGGGCGGCGCCGCGAGGAGAATCCCGCGAGACCCGCCAGGATGGTGACCAGGACAATGCCCAGATAAAGGGCCGCCTCGGCCCAGGCTCGCACCGCGCCAAAGGCCCAGGGGGCGAGGCAGGCCATTACCAGAAGGACCGCCTCGGCGAGTTGTCGGCTCGTCCTGGAGATTGCGGAATCGTGGAGACGATCCGGGCCGGAAAGCTGCGGCAAGAAGGTCACCTCCGCGGGCCCGGCGTCTCAGGGAACGGGAACCGAGCCGTGAGATTGCGGGTGGTGCTGCCGCGGATTCTCAAGCTCGGCGGCGGGTTCGCCAGCGGCGGAGGGTTCCGGGCGGAGGGCGAGAAGCATCAGCACGATCGCGCCGGCGACGAGCATGTTGTCGGCGAAGTTGAAGATCGCGCAGTCAAAGCCGATCGCGTCCACGTGAAAGTGAACGAAGTCGCGGACATGGCCGAGAAACAGGCGGTCGTAGCAGTTGCCGAGCGCGCCGGCCATGATCAAGGCGAGAGCGCCGGTGAGTTTCAGATCAGTGGCCGCCTTGCGGACAAAGAGCCAGTAGCAGATCGCCAGCGCCGCGGCGATGGAAAGCCCGGCGAAGAAGAGGCTGCTGTACGGCAACTCGCGGCCGAGACCCCAGAGAGCCCCGGGGTTATAGCTCGTTTGAAGTTCCAGAATCCCATCCACCAGCGTGACCGGCCGAGACGGCGGCGGCCCGATCCGCGCGAAGACGGCCGACTTGGTCGCCAGGTCGAAGGCCATTCCGCCGAGCGCGATCGCCCAGAAGAAAAGCCAGCGCCCAGGTCCAACCCGAACCTCGCCCTGATTTGAACCCGCGTCGTCCTGACTCAAGCCGGTCCCTGTCATCCGCCGTTCTCCAGCTTCCGCGCGCACTGAATACAGTGACGCGTGTAAGGCAAGGCCTGAAGCCGAGGCTTGGCGATCGGCTCATCGCACTCCTCGCAACGCCCGTAGCTTCCCAGGTCAATCTTTCCCAGGGCCGTTTGCACCTGTTCCAGCGTGGATTGCTCGTTTTCAATCAGGCTGAGCGTGAATTCCTGGTCATAATTTTCCGTGCCGACGTCGGCCATGTGCAGCGGGACATTCGAGAGGTTGCCCGAGGTTTCATTCTGGTTCCGCCTCAGGGCCTCATCGGTCATCTGGTCGAGGTCGCCACGAAGCCGGGCGCGGAGATCGAGAAGGACGTTGCGGTAAGACTCAAGTTCGTCGTGCTTCAACGCATTCGCCATGGAAACCCCTACCCCGATCGTTTTGCCGGATTGGCGAGGTGAGGGAACGGACGGGGCATGCTAGGCCGACCGCCCATTCCTGTCAACCGGAAGACGTCGCGGGACCGTCCGGGACGCTTCGGTTTGGAAATCGAAGAGATCCAGCCTACACCGCCCGCCCTTGGCCACGCCACCCCGAACCCCCGAGGCTTCCGAATTCTCGACGAAGGCCGCGAACTCGATCGAATCGAGACACCGAGCGAGAATCGGTCAACGTCGGTTGGTCGGAAACGACTCCTGTCAATTGGCAAGCGTGACCGACGCCGTTACGATCGGGAGACGCGCGGACCCTTGAACCAACCTGACATTTCTGGAGTGCTTTCGATGCGAGCCACCGTGGCCCGACGATTCGCGACTGCGTTTTTCCTCGCGGGCGCCTTCTGCCCCGCCCCCGCGCCGGTCTCGGCGGAGGAAGGCGCGGGATGGGTGGAACTGATCGGCCCATCGGGCGGGCTCGATGCGTTCGCGGGGAAGGAACACCCCGGCTGGGAAACGGTCGCCTCGGTGTCTCTCAACCCGGAGAAAGCGAACCGGCTGACCGCCACGCCCGGCACCGGTGTCCTCTTCAATGGGACCGCGGGACGGGCGCCGAACCTGATCACGAAAGAGTCGTTCGGCGACGTCGAGGTTCACCTGGAGTTTCTTGTCCCGAAAGGGTCAAACTCGGGCGTGAAGCTTGAAGCGGTTTACGAGATCCAGATCTTTGATAGCTTCGGCGTCAAGACGCCGACGGCCAGTCATAGCGGAGGCATTTACCCGCGCGCGGAGCTTCTGCCAAAATATCATCATATTGACGACGGTTACCCGCCTCGGGTCAACGCCTCGTTGCCGCCGGGCGCCTGGCAGACGCTGGATATTACCTATCAGGCCCCGAAGTTTGATGCCTCGGGCAAGAAGACGGCGAACGCCCGGTTCGTCAAGGTCGTGCTCAATGGCCAGGTCGTACAGGAGAACGTCGAGGTCCCCTGCCCGACCGGCAACAACTGGAAGAACAAGGAGAAACCGAGCGGCCCGATCCTTCTTCAAGGAGATCACGGCCCGGTCGCCTTTCGGAACGTCCGGGCTCGCTCGATCCCCTGAAAAACGATCGGGCCGAGGTTTATTCCACACCGCTTCGGTCGGCTCAGTCAGGAGAATTGCAAAGTCCCGATGACCAAGGACCGATGACCGAAAAATTTTGCCTCTTGGTCATCGGTCCTTGGTCATCGGTCATTGAAATGACAGACTTTGCAATCCTCTTACCGGGGCAGGTTGGATTCAACGCGCTCCGGCGAATTCCTTGTCTGCCTTCGATCCCTCAGACTTCTTGTCGCCGATCCAGTCGATCAGGATCGGCGTGGCGATGTAGATCGTGCTGTAGGTTCCGCTCAGGAAGCCGATCGTCAGCGCGAAGGCGAAGCCGTGCAGCCCTTCGCCACCGAAGAAGTAAAGGATCACGACGACGAGCCAGGCCGTCAACGATGTCAAGATCGTCCGGCTCAGGGTCTGGTTCAAGGCGTCGTTGACGACCTTCTCGGTGAGATAGGGGGTCTTTCCCTTGATCTCGCGGATACGGTCAAAGATGACGATCGTGTCATTGACCGAGAACCCGATCAAGGTCAGGAAGGCGGCGACCATCGGCAGGTCGATCTTGAACGGATCGATCAAAAGAATCTGATTCATTCCCGGGATCGGCGCCAGCCAGTACGAGACCGCGACCGCGCCGAGGGTAATCAAGACGTCGTGCACGACCGCCAGAACCGCGGCGAGGCCGTACGTCAGCGATTTGAAGCGGAACCAGAGGTAGCCGATGATGATCAGCCAGCTTGCGACGATCGCGATGAGCGCCTGAGTCCGCGTCTCGGCGGCGACCGTGCCGCCGAAGTTCGTGATCCGCTCGAAGAGGAGGTCGGGATTGTTCGAAAGGCTGGTCGTCAGGTTCGCGAGCTGCGCCTTGGCGACGGCCGGTTCCAGGTCGGTGCGCAGAGACATCGTTGTTGCACCGCCGGTCGGTGCGTTCGAGCCGGCGGCCGGCGATCGGTCGATGATCTCGAACCGAGAGGCGGGGGCGTCGATCTTGGCCGCTTCGAGGATCTTCACGAATTCGGCCGAGACGACCTGAGCGGGCGTCTGCGTGCTGTTGAAGGCCGTCGTGTTGAATTTCAGGTCGTATTCCGAGCCGCCGGCAAAGCGATCGGCCGTGGAAATCGGAGCGCCGGGCTTGGTTTCGACGGGCTTCGAGGTCGCGGCGATCGGTTTCGGATCGCTCGACGTCATCTCGACCCGTTCCAGCGCCGAGCCGAACGATTTGAGGATTGATTTGCGGACGTCATCGGCATTTTCCTCGGTCGTGCGGATGTTGAACCGGGTCAAGGTCTTGTCGCCGCCGACCTTGAGGCTTTCAACCGTCACGTCGTGGAGATTATCGGCCTTCTTGCGGACGAAGCTGGCACGTTGCGACTCGGTCAGGTTATGAACACTCGGGTCATCCTCGTTGAGCCGGATCGTCACGAGCGTACCGCCGGTGAAGTCAATGTTGTACATCGACCGCTGGCGGGCGAAGAAGGCGACAAGGCCGATGACAATGAGGATCATTGACGCCGTCATGCAAATATGTCGCGGCGTGATGAAATCAAAGTCGGGCTTGTCGATCATCTTGAGCATCGTCAGCTTCTTGATCCACCCCTTCTGATAGCAGAGCTCGAAGATCGCTCGCGAGACGAAGACCGCCGTGAAGAGGTTCCAGATCATGCCGACGATCATTGTCACCGCGAACCCCTTGACCTCCTCGGTGCCGACGAAGCCGAGCACCAGGGCCGAGAGCAAGAGCGTGACGTGCGAGTCAAAAATCGTCACCCAGGCCCGGTTAAACCCGTTCCGGATCTGCTGCGCCATGCCCGCCCCGCGTTCTTTTTCTTCACGCATTCGCTCGAAGACAAGCACGTTGGCGTCAACCGCCATGCCGATCGTCAACGCCAGGCCCGCCAGGCCCGGCAACGAGAAGGTTGACTGCAAACCCGCCATCGTGCCGATCAGCAAGATCATGTTCAGAACGAGCGCGATGACCGCGACGAGGCCGGCGAACCGATAATAGATCAACATGAAAATCGGCACGACGAGCATCGAGATCTCGATGGCCATGACCCCCTTGGCGATCGTGTCTTCGCCAAGAGTCGGGCCGATCTTTTCTTCGAGGAGCGGGGTCGGGTTGACGCTCGCCGGCAAGCTGCCGCCTTGAAGGATCGTGATCAGGTGATCCACGTCCTTGGCCTTGAACCCCTGCCCGCCCCCTTCAATAATCCCCTGGTCGCGAATCTCGGAGTTGATCGAAGGCGCCGACATCACGACGTGATCAAGCAGGATCGCGAGCTGATACCGAAAGTCGTCCGACTCCGGCAGGTGCTCCCTCGTCAACGTGCCGAACCGTCTCGCTCCTTGCGGCTTGAAGGCGAACCCGACAGCCGGTTGCACGTGCTCGTCGGTCGTCGAGTAAACCCGAGAAAGATACTTGCCGGTCACGTCCTGGCGGTCGTGGACGACGAGAATGTACAGCTCGGTCTTGCCCGGCGACGGCTTTTCCTCGCGGACGATCGGGTCCGTCGGCGATGGACGCGAGGGGTCGGGCGCGTGAATACCACTCGGGTTATATTCGACCCGATACGACGTGATCGACTTGAGTCCGTGCGGGTTTTGCAGGGTGAGCGTGTCGCCCGAATTTTTGGTCACAAGGGCCGTCGTGGTCGTCTCGTTCCCACTTGCGTCCTTGCCGGTCAACTCAACCCTGGACCCAGAGTAAACATTCTTCTTCCACGACTGCGACGCGTCGGTGATCGACGTCGCCGTGCTCTTGGGGTTGGTGCCCGTCGAGATCTCGCCGAGCCTGGCCCAGAGGTAGCGCGACGGCGGTTTCGTCCGGCCGTTGGCCCCGAGAGCGCGCTCGATCACGGCCGAGTCTTTCTTGCGGTTGGCGAGGATGCGGAACTCCAGGGCACCGACGTCGGTGAGGTTTCGCTTGATCTCCTCGACCTCCTCGGAGCTGGCCTCGGGCAAGATGATTTCGAGCCGATAAAGGCCGATCTTCCGAATCGGGATCTCGCGGACGCCGGACGGGTCGAGCCGATTTTTCAGGGTTGAGATCAGCTCATCCATGCTGAAGTTCGATGGCAGGTTTTCCTTCATCACCTCGTAAACGAGGATGGTTCCGCCCGAGAGGTCGATGCCCAGCTTGAGCTTCTCGCGGGGTGGGTACAAGGCCCACAGACCGGCGATGGTCGTGACGGCGATCAGGACGAATTTCCAACCGAGATTTTTCATGGTCGTTCCTTGCGACCCGGCGGTCAACGCATTGCCCGGCGAGCCCTGGCCCCCGCCGGGAGGCCAACCCCAGAGCCTTCAGAATTCAAGGCAAATCACTTCAGATCAAATCAATCGATCGATCGATCGCCCGCGTGACCCATTCCCGACCGTTGAGGGGGGACCGACCCGGGGCCTTTCGATTTCCGTCGAGCCTCGGCGATCGGTCCAGAAACCCTGGTCAAATCACTCCGTTACGCCGACTCGGCCTTTTCCTTGCTCTTGTCGGCCGACCCGTCGAAGATCCGCACGATGCTGGCCTTGCTGAAGGCGAGCCGGACCCCGCGATCGTCGTCGACCCGGACAAGAACGCGGTCTTCCTTCTCGTCGACCGAGACGACCGTTCCGTAGATCCCGGCCGAGGTGAGCACCTTGTCATTCTTCTTGAGCGCGCCCAGCATGCTCCTGCGCTGCTTCTCCTGTTTCTGCTGCGGCCGGATCAACAAGAGGTAAAACCAGAGGAAACCCACCGCGATGAACGGAAAGTAGGTCGAGAGCCCGGGTGAAGCAGGTGCCGCGGCGGCGGCGGCCGGCGCGGCATTCTCGGCGAAAAGAACGGGCAAGAGGTCAAACAAACCTGGCATGGTGTTGGCTTCGTTTCGTCAACGTCCGCCCCCTGGGGAACTGGGCAGGAGGTTCTGACTCTGGAGATTTCGATCTCGATGCGCCCGACGCGCTTCGTTTCGCGAAAATGCACTTTAACCGCTAAGGTCCCAAGGCTTCAAGAACCTCCGCCCTCCATCGGACGAATCGACCCGACCCGATCGCTTCTCGGGCCTCGGCCGTGAGCCGCTGAAGATAGGCGATGTTGTGAATCGAAGCCAGAATCGGACCCAGCATTTCCCCGGCGATGAAGAGATGCCTGAGATAGGCCCGACTGAACTTACGACAGGTGTAACAGGAGCAAGCCTCTTCGAGTGGCCGAGGGTCGCGTCGATGCGCCGCGTTGCGTAATTTCACGGGACCGAAGGCGGTTTGACAGGTCGCGTTCCGACCGTTCCGGGTCGGCATCACGCAGTCGAACATGTCGACCCCGGTGGCCATCGCGTCGATCACGTCCTGGGGGCGCCCGACCCCCATCAGATACCGGGCCTTGTCGCGCGGCAGGCGATGCGTCGAGACCTCAAGCGCCTTTCTCACCTGTTCTCGACTCTCGCCGACACTGACGCCGCCGATCGCGTACCCGTCGAATCCGATCGCCACGAGTTCCTCGACACACTCGGCGCGCAAATCATCGTGACTTCCCCCCTGGACGATCCCGAAAAGCGCCTGACTGGGCTTTGTATGCGCCTCTCGACATCGCCTCGCCCAGCGGATCGTCCGGCCGACGGCGTCGGCGATCGCCTCGACGGACGTGGGAAGCGCGGGGCAGTGATCGAGGCACATCGCCACGTCGGCGCCCAGGGCTTCCTGAATCTGGATCGCTCGTTCGGGAGTCAGGTCGAGCAATCGGCCGTCGATGTGCGACCGAAAGGCCACGCCCGACTCGGCAAGCTTGACCCGTCCCGCCATGCTGAAGACCTGAAACCCGCCGGAATCGGTCAGGATCGGCCCGTCCCATTGCATGAACGCGTGCAGGCCGCCGAGTTCGGCGACAACGTCTTCGCCAGGCCGGAGCGCCAGATGATAGGTGTTGGCCAGGACCATTTGCGTCCCGGTCTCGCGGACGAGGTCGGGGGTCAGCCCCTTGATGGTCGCCTGCGTGCCGACGGGCATGAAGACGGGCGTTTCGACGATGCCGTGCGGCGTCGTCAGCCGACCGACGCGCGCTGAGGAATTCGGATCGCGCGCGAGTTCCTCGAACGCGACCGGGCGACGACCGATCGGCCCCGGTTCAACAAGCCTGGGCGATCGGTCATCGAGCATCGGTTGACGGCCATCCGACCGCGTCACTCATTCATTCTTGAGCTTGAGGTTCAGCTCGGTCAGTTTCTCGCGCACCTCGTTCAGCGAGGTGACGCCGAAGTTCTTGCACTCCATCAGCTCGTCGCCGCTGTGAATGATCAGCTCGCCAACGGTCTGAATGCCCAGTTTGGTCATGCACTTGCGGGCGCGAACCGAGAGGTTCAGGTCGTTGATCGGCTTGGCCAGGAGTGCTTTTTCTTCCTGCGAGAGTTCCTCGATCGGCTCGGCGCGAAGGTCGCCCCCGGTGCGTTCGCCTCCTTCAAGAGCCATGCCGAGGCGAAGGCCCTTCGACTGCATCATCTCCTTGATTTCCTGGAGCGAGGTTTCCCCGAAATTCTTGCTCGCCAGGAGCGCGGCCTCGGTCGTCCGGGTGAGGTCGCCGAGCGTTCGGATGTTCATCTTGCGGAGGCAGTTCCGGCTTCGAACCGAGAGTTCAAAGTCAGTGACCGGGATTTCCAGGAGTTGCTTCAAAACGCGGATGCCGACCTCGGCTTCCTCGTCGTAATACATGTCCTTGCTGGCCCGGCAGTCGCGGAAGAAGAGGCGGGCGCGGGGATGGTTTGGATCAAAGGCGAGGACCTGGCGATAGCAGCCCTCGGCCTCGCGGAACCGCATCTCGTCCTCGTAAAGGACGCCCAGGTTGATCAATGCGGCGAGCGGCACGGGGGGCCGGGCGGTGCAACGCTTGTAATAGTCAACGGCGGTGTCGTCGTTGCCGTAAAGGTCGTTGATGTAAGCGAGTTCGAACAGGGCGCCGGTGTGTTCGCGGTCGACGGCCAGGGTCTTCTCGAACTCGGCGGCGGCG
This sequence comes from Isosphaeraceae bacterium, assembly GCA_965277595.1. Classification (GTDB taxonomy): domain Bacteria; phylum Planctomycetota; class Planctomycetia; order Isosphaerales; family Isosphaeraceae; genus CBDIDH01. The sequence continues at coordinate 4,453,031 of CBDIDH010000002.1, read as the reverse complement.
GCGGGAAGTTCGCCATCGGCGGCCAGTAGACTGCCGCGCTGATAGTGATACTCGGCCGATCCGCTCGATTGCTTTTCCAGGCTTTCGAGGATCGCGCGGGCGTCGTCAACCTTGCCGCCCCGGCGGAGAGCCCCGGCGCGGTGCAGTTCCGAGTTCTTGGCGTCGTGACCGGCCTTGCCGGCGGCGGCGAAGGCGTTGACGGCATCACCCCAGCGTTGAAGGCTTTCCAGAGCGAGACCGCGAAAGAAGTGGGCGAGACCGATGTCACCCGCCTTGTTCAGGTGTTCGAGCCCCGCGTGGTATCGGCCGAGCATCACCTCGCCGACGCCGAGCCGAAGATAGGTTTCAGGCTTCATCGCCCCTTTTTCGCGTTCCTTCATCGCGGCGACGGCATCGCGGAGGGTCCGGTACCGCGACGGGTCGCGCCCAAGGACCTCGCGGAGGTCGGCCACCGCCGACTGATCGAACGGGGTCCGGTCGAGCAAGGCCCGGACGTCGGTCGTCATCATCTCGGCCATCCGTCTGTCTCTCCCTCAAAGCGTTTAGGCCCCCCGGCGCCATCGTCGTCTTTGGGGGTCTCGCGCGGCCGTTGGCCTGTCTATCAGGGGGCAAACCGCTGATTGTACCGAATGGCCCGCAGTTTGCAACCTGGGCGCGGCGACCTGACGCGGGTTGCCTTCTGGGCGAGGACCCGCAACCACGACCGAGCCTCCCCGATTCTTCGAGCCTGGCCGCCTCTTTCCACGTTTGAGGCCGTGCTTGTCCTACCCATGCAACGCCTTGATCACCCGTTGCGCTCGATCTCCATCGACCGACTCGGCCGGAACCGCGACGACCATGAACGGATGATCGCCGGGCCGGACCATCCGGCCGGTCTCAAGGTCCCAGAGTCGATAGTCGAGGCCATCAAGGAAGCGAACGACGTCGGCCCCCTGTTCGCAGGCCAGTTCCGAGAGGACGAGAGGGCGGCTTCGCGTGAGGGTTTCCCGGGCGCCGCGAAGGGCGTGAATCTCACCCCCTTCAATGTCCATCTTGATGACCTTCGGCACGACTCCCAGGCGTTCCGAGACGACGTCGATCGTCTCGACCCGGGTCTCGATGAGCCGGACCTTGCCGGTGCCGACGGCGAGTTCTCCGGCCGTCGGCTCGCCGCCGAGGTGGCCGGTCGAACCGGTCGCTTCATCCAGGCTGAAGATGGCCGTGCCGGGCGTTTCTCCCAGAGCGCACGCTTCGACGGTCACGTTCCGGCACTGGTTCTGATCGAGGTTGGCGCGCAGCAAGGTCAGGTTTTCCGGCTCCGGCTCGAAGGCGAGAACCTGGCCCGAGGCGCCGACGAGCCGCGAGAGAAGTGTTGCGAAGAAGCCGACATTCGCGCCGACGTCGTACACCGTATCGCCGGGCTCAACAACAGCGCGAAGCGCCTTGACGGTGAAGGGCTCGAACCGGGCGAGTCCTCCCGACCAGAACATGACGTGTCGCCTCAGGTTGACCGTCAGCTTCAGGCCAGGGTCAACATGGGTCAGCGTGATCGTGGTTTTTGGCAAGACCTTGCGCGCCAGCCGGGCGACGGCTTTCTTGCCGAGTCCTCGGGCATCCTTCAGGGTTTCCGTCAGTGTCATGGGGTCACATCCTTGTTGCGTTGCGGGTTCAGGTCCGTCGCGGGCGTCCCTTGGCTTTTTGATCCAGGCAGATCAGTGCGCGACCGCCGCGCCGGGGAGGGCGGCGGCGATGACGTGGCCCTGAAGTCCCTCGGGGACATCGAGGCCAAAGAGGCGAAGGACGGTCGGGGTCACGTCCATGAGCTGCATCCCTTCGACCGGCCCTCGCGGGGCGATCTCGGGGCCGCGAATCATCAAGAGGCCGTCGGCGGCGTGGTTGGCGTCGTCGGGGCCAGTGTCGTTCTCGAAGGTGTGAATCGAGCCGGTGCCGACAGTTCCGACCGACCGCCAGCGAAGGTCGCCAAAGTAGACGAAGAGGTCCGGCGGCGCCGCGCCTCGAACTTCCTTATAAAGACTCTCGGGCTTGAGGACCCTCGTGCCGATCGGTCGCCCTTGCGGGTCGCCGAGCGCTTCGAGTTCGCCGATCAGGCGGTCGCGGGTCGCCTCATAGTCTTCAGGAGCAATCAGCCCTTGCGGCTCGCGTCCCTTGACGTTGAGAAAGAGGCGGCCGTAATAGCCGCCCGATCCCCAGGCGGTGGTTTTGGACCAGTCGATCTTGAGCCCTTCAAGCCGCGAGGGGGCTGTCGGCGGCTCCTTGAGGACGAGGTAGCCCTGCTGAACGAGCCATTCGTTGAGCGCGACGCCCCCTTCCATGCACTGGGCTCCGTGGTCGGAAACGACGACGACGTTGGTTCCCTCGGGCAGGACCTCGAGCAGCTCGCCGATCTTGCGGTCGACGTGTTCGTAATAGTCAACGATTACCGACTCAAACGGGTTGCCCCGTTCAAACCGATGATGCGCGTGGTCCATGTACTGCCAGAAGGCGTGATGGACGCGATCGGTGCCCATCTCGACCATCATGAAGAAGTCCCAGGGCTTGCCGGTCAAGAGCCTGCGGGCGAGGGCAAATCGCTTGTCGGTCATCCGCACGAGGGCGTCGCGGATCTTGCCCTTGTCGGGGGTCCGAAAGTCGCTGACGTCGAACTCATACGGGTGAACGTCGGGCCAACCGGCGATCTCGGCCTTGAGTTCGGGCGGATACGTGTAGTTTGACTCGATCGAGGGGGTCAGGAAGTCGGTAATCATCAGGCCGTTGACGGGCCTGGGGGGATACGTCTGCGGAACGCCGATCAGGATGACCTTCTTGCCGGCGACGCCGAGGTAATCCCAGAGCAAGGGCTCTTTCACGGCAAGCGCCGTGGCCGTCGTCATCTTTTCGTAAGAGCGGTCCGCGCGGTTGCGAAAGCCATAGTACCCGAGCGTGCCCGGGTCCTTGCTCGACATCATCGACATCCACGCTGGAACCGTGATCGGCGGGTCGCAGCTTCGAAGTTTGCCCCAGATCCCTTCGCGACGAAGCCGAGACAAGTTCGGCAGGCGATCGGCGAAGCGATCAAAGACCAGGCTCGGCTCCGCGCAGTCGAGCCCGATCACGACGACCTTGGTTTCGGAACCCGGACTCATCGGGTGATTCTCCCCGTTCTGGCAGCCTTGCGCCGGGTCAACTTGAACGATAGCCTTGCGCATACTTCTCGCGTCGGGCGAGTTCCAGGTCGTGCTCGACCATCATCTTGACGAGCCCCTTGAAGTCGACCTCGGGCCGCCAGCCCAGCTTCGTGTTCGTCTTGCCCGGATCGCCGAGCAGGACGTCAACCTCGGAAGGACGCATGTAGCGCTCGTCGAACTCGACGAAGTCCTTGTAATTAAGGTCGAGCATCGAGAAGGTCAGTTCGAGGAACTCGCGGACCGAGTGGGTCTCGCCCATCGCGACGACGTAGTCGTCGGGTTCGTCCTGCTGAAGCATCAGCCACATGGCGCGGACGTAATCGCCGGCAAAACCCCAGTCGCGCTTGGCGTCGAGGTTGCCCATCACCAGCTTTTTCTGAAGGCCTTCCTTGATCCGGGTCGCGCCCAGGGTGATCTTGCGGGTCACGAACGACTCGCCGCGCCTCGGGCTCTCATGATTGAAAAGGATGCCCGAGCAGGCGAATAACCCGTAAGCCTCGCGGTAGTTCACCGTCTGCCAGTGGCCGTAAAGCTTGGCGCAGGCGTAGGGGCTTCTCGGGTGGAAGGGGGTTGTCAACCCTTGCGGCGGCTCGGCGGAACCGAACATCTCGGAGCTGGACGCCTGATAAAACTTGACGGGCTGACTCTTCGCCAGGTGGCGAACCGCTTCGAGGAGCCGCAAGGTTCCCAGGCCGACGACGTCGGCGGTATAGAGCGGCTGGTCGAACGAGACGCGGACGTGGCTCTGCGCGCCCAGGTTATACACCTCGTCGGGGCGGACCTGCTCCATCAGGGTCGCCATGCTTGAGGCATCGGCGAGGTCGGCATAATGGAGGTGGAATCGGTCACGAGCGGCGGGGACGTTGCTGAGGATCGGGTCGATCCGCTGCCGGTTCAGGCTACTGGAACGGCGAACCAGGCCGTGGACGTCGTAATCCGGTTTGGCCAGCAGGAATTCGGCGAGATAGGACCCGTCCTGGCCGGTGATCCCGGTAATCAACGCACGCTTCATCAAGGCCTCCCAGCTCCTTGCGATCCCGGCGGCCAGGGGTACAGCCTTGGCCGTCCGACCCGGGTCACGGTGTAAAATAATGGGCACGGTCGTCGGGCAGGATCGGTTCCAGCGCCGGGGCGAGCCGCCCGGCGAAGTCGCGCAGGGCCGCGCCGTCGGGGTCCGTCGCACCCGGGCAAAAAACCTCGACCGTGAGGCTCGACCCGCGGGTGGTCCGTCCGTGGCTGCTCCGGCTGCTGATCTTCAACCCTCGTACGTACCGTTCCAGACGCCCCTCACCAAAGATGTAGTACCAGAATCCGACGCCCTGAACCAGTTCTCCTTGCGCGTAAGCCAGATGGCTCACCGGCATCGCCGCTCCGTCAGGCCCGGCCAGGTCGATCACCCGGCACTGAGACTCGACCTTTTCCCAGCCTCCCGAGGGGAGGCAGATCTCGGGCGAGTGCCGCAGGTTCGTCCCTTTTTTCGAGTAATTCATCCAGAGCCAGACCCGACGGCCGGGGCGTTTGCTGTCTTCATAAACGCGGTTCAGGTAGTCGTCCGTCTGCGCCTTTTCCACGATGAGCGGATTGACCGGCTGGTCCTTGCCGACCCAATCGCCCAGCACGAGCGGCAAGGTCGCCAGCCTGGTCTTGAGTTCGGGCCGTTCGATCGCCGTCATCGCTTCCAGGCCCGCCTGCGCGCCGAGCGCCACGACGAGCACGGCGAGACAGATCGTTACACGTCGGGTCGGGGTCATCGCGGGTCCTTCGAAAACTCGCAAGTATTCGAGCAAATCGCGTCCATCGCGCGTCCACGTAAGTCCTGACTGTTCCACGGACAGGACCGTATCGTTAACCCTCTGGCCTAGTTGGCGGCGTTGGCTTCGTTTTGCCGATCTAGACCCGGTTTTTCCGCCGCGGTCGGTTCAACAACGGTGACCGCGACCACCTGGTCAAGAATCCAGCAGCCGCCGCGCAACAGGGAAAGTCCAAACCCGAGCATCAACAGACCTTCAAGCGTGTGATACGCGCCCGAGGCAAACTGTGGGTCGATGAAATACATGATGTATCCCGTCAACGCGACGCGGGCCACGTTGGCGGTCATGGCGATCGGCACGGCCGAGCCGACGACCGCCAGGCGATACCAGGCGGGGCGTCCCGAGAGATACGCGACGGCCGAGGTCAGCGCCAGAAAGCCGGTCAACTGCCTCATCCCGCTGCACGCCTCGGCGACGAACATCTGGACCCCGCCGGGGAGGGTCATCATGTTCCCCTCGGTCAACACGGGGACGCCCGTCGCGTTCAAAAAAATCGACGCAACCTTGCTCACCATCAACTGAAGCGGCGAGGCAATCGCCGCATAGAGGGCGACCGGCAGGGGGATCATGAAGACGAGAAAGGCAATGGCGAAGCCGTAACGCCGGAGCGCCGCGGAACCCGCCAGAAGCGCCACGACCCCCGCGATCGAGACGATCAGGGCCAGGTCACCGAGCGTTCCGACGACGATGACGACGGTCGCCAATTTGACGATCAGGGCACCGATCAGCAGGCTCAGACCGAGCGCGGTCCCTTTCCGAACGGGGACCGGACCGCGTTCCGAGGCGAGGTTGGCGAAATAGAGGCTGATCAGAGGCACGAGGAAGCCGTGGCTGTAATTCTCGTCGGTCGACCATGAGAGCCAGAAGTGGACGATGTTTTTCCAGTAGATCAGGGCGAGGAAGCCCGCGGCTGCCGCGGCGCCGGCCAGGGTCGCCCGAGTCCCGGGCTCAATCCAGGCCCTGGCCGCGAGCGCGACGAGCGCGGGGGTGGACTTGCCTCGGCCGGACGGCTGCAAGGTGCCTTCGGAACTCGGTGTCATCACGTTGCGTTCCCTCGCCAAAAAGGGTCCGGCCAGGCCGATCCCTCGCCTCATCCCTGGTGATCCCTCAACGACGTCCGGCCGATGCCTCCCGGCGGGCCGAACGTCCCGATCGTCACTTCGTCCGATACCCGTGGATCACCTTCGAGCCTCCGCGTCAGGTCCCACTTTCTGTCCCAAGGGCCGACGCGCCAGCGTTCCCGAAGCCCGCTGCAAGTCGACAGCGCGGCGGGTGACCTCGTCTTTCAGGTCCGCCACCTTCGCCTGTTCCAGCGCCTTTTGCCGTTCCGGCTCGCCGTCGACCCGCGATTCCAGGTCGGCGAGATTGAGCCACCAGGCCCTTCGAATCAGGTCCACCGGCATCAGGTCGACCGCGAGTCGATACCGATCGCGAGCCTCGGCCCACTTCTGCTTCATCGCCAATGCCTCGGCCCACGAGGCGAGCCGGACCGCGTTGGCCGACCGGTCGGCGTCCAGCCCTCGGGCGTCTTCCGCGGCCCAGGCCAGGGCGTCGTTCAGGGCGGTTTCGGCGTCTGGACTTCCCGACTCGCGCAGAACCCGGGCGGCGACGACGGCCGAGGCGGTCCCTCGGGGCAAGGCGCTGGCCCAATCCCGGTACGACCAGGCCGACGACGCCGCCATCTCGCGGACGACCGACGCCAGGGCATCCTCGGTCGGCAGAGCGTATCGGCGGATCTGCGGGTCGTCCAGGAACGCGGGCAAACCGGCGCGGGTGAGGTCGGCCTCCGAGCCCATTTCGAGCGCCTCGCGGAAGGCCCGCAAGGCCGGCTCTTTCTTGCCGGCGGCGAGCAAGGCCCGGCCCACCCAGGCCAGCGCGGGGACGTCGCGGCTCTGCCCGAGGCCGCGCGCCAGAACAGCCGAGGGCGTCAGGGCCTCGCCGGGCGAGGGTCGAGCCAGGGCATACCGTACCGAAGGATTCAAGGGAGCGAGTCGAGCCGCCCGGTCGAGCAATTGCCGGGCTTCTTCCGCGCGGGTTGGGTCGTCGCCGGTCCGATCGAGATACGCCGCCCAGTCAACAAGGTGCGCCGCGGAGGTCGACCACCACGACCCTTCCGGCGGTACAATCCCTTCCGGCAAGGGGCTTTGCGAGATTTCCGCATCGGCAAGCCTTCTGGCGACGATCCCGGCGTTGTAACCGTCCCTCGTCCAGCCGATCGCCGCCGTCAGGCCAACGATTCCGACCGCCAGCATCAGCGATGCCCCCGGAATCCAGGCCAGCCAGATGGGCAATCGCCACTGCTGGGGAGCCTTCGGCGCGGTCGGTTCAGGACGTCTCGCCCCTTTTTTCGAGGGTTTGGCGACATCGGCCCGTTCTTTCGCTCGAACCCCTTGCGCCGCGAGGATTTCTCCGACGGTGGGCCAGTCGCGCCCGGTTCGAGCTTCCAGGCGTCCCGCCGAGCCTGTCGATGCCGATTCCTTCGCTCCCGATACCAACGGCTCGACGACGTTCGTATCGGTCACGAAGGGGACCTGATACGACCAACCGCCGACAACCTCGATCGTTTCCGTATTGCTCTCAACGACTTCCGTCGGTTTGTGCGCGACCCAGCGCGTAGGCCCAGCCTGATACGTATCCGCCCCGGTGCGCTCAGCGTTTGATGTTGTGGCGTTCTCACGAACCCATTCCGACGCCTCGACGTCCTGACGAGTCCACGACCCCCGCCTCGTCGACCCGAGTACCGGCCGGGCATCTTCCGGCTCGTCCCAGTCGTCGTCGTCTTCGAGGGTTGACCCTGTTTCGACACGGACAACGGCTTCAAGCTCGGTCACCTCTTCAGGTTCCGACCCGACGACGATCTCCGAGGGACCGGAGCTTGGCTCAACGTCCGCCTTGTCTCCGGTCGATCGAGACGATTGCGCGACCGCCTCAACCTCGAACGATTCGGAGCGTTGGGTTGGTTCGGAAAACGAAGCCAGAGGGTCGGGCGCGGAGTATCGGGAAATGAGGTCATCAAGGTCGTCGTGCTCGATCCGCGAGATCCCCAGACCCGTGAGCAAGGGAACAGCCCCGGCCGTTCCCGGATCGGGGGCGATCGGCAATGTTGGGAGCGGTGGTTTCGGAACAACCCTGCGAATGGTCGGCGTCGGCTCGGCTCGACGTAATCGTAACCCGGCGGCCTCGGGCGGTTTCGGTCGCACCGGGGCCGGTGTCTCGGCCCAACCGGCGGAGCGCACCGGCGCTCGCCCTGTGTGATTTCGCGGCGCGGACGGAGGCTCATACCCGGCAGGTCGAGGCGCCTCGGACAGGGTCGATCCGGCAACGGGGGTTCTGGCGATTTGAGCCGTTGGCACCTCGGGACGTCGAAGCGTCGACCGCGTTTCCAGAAGCGTCGGCACGTCGGGACGCGTCGGCGGCGCAACCGGCGCGGGGGCGGGGGGATGCGACGCACGGAGCTTCTCGCCCGCCGCGCGCCAGCGGGTTTCCCAGCGTTTGGTTTCTCGCTGGGCGCGGAGCCAGCGATCGCGCGCGTCTCCCTGACTCTCCCAGGCGTTGCGTTGCGGGGCGACTAATTCGGAGCCGGCCGATTCCCTGGCGATGTCCGCCAGAGGCAGGGGACGATCCGTCCAGGGCGAGGCCGTCGACGACGTGCGCAGCGTGAACCCGAACGATCCGACGTAAAAGGTCGTGTCATAAGGGAGTTCCGTCGGCCGGTCGACGCGATGGCCATCGAGCCGGAGCGCACCGCCATCCGGCGCGACGGGAACGATCCGCCAGGTTGAGCCGCGGCGGCGGAGCCGACATTCCTCGTCGGCCAGGTCGGGGTCGGCCAGGCGGACATCGCAATACGCGGCGCGGCCGATCCGGGCGGAGCTGCCCGGCAGGTCGACCACGCGAACCGGGTCGGATTCTTGCGCCTGGATGTGGAGGCAAGCGGTTTCCGGCATCGCGGGGCGACTCCTCCTTGAGGCGCGACATCGGACCCAATTTCGGTCCGCTTCGCCCGACGTTCAGGCGGCGACCGGATTTCCTGGCCCGATGGCGGTCCTACCCACGCTCGACGAACAGATCCGTACCCCCCGCGAGCCAGCGGTTCCCGGCGCCTCCCACCGCGCTCGCGGCAAGGGCGACCGACGCCAGCTCAACGGTCCAGTGCACGGCGGAGAACAGAGTAAACCCCGCCGCCGCTCCGATCAAGCCGTAAGCGAGCGAACGATCGGCCGAACCGACCCTTCGGACCGCCCCCGGCACCTTCCAGAGGCACCAGATAAGGCCGACCGCCAGCAGCGCCAGGCCCACGTAACCTGATTCGATCCACCATTGCAAGAGGCTGCTCATCGCCGTCGACGGGGAGTCGTCGCGCGTCTTGTAAAACGGATAAACCGACGCGAAGGTTCCCAGCCCGGTTCCCAAAAGCGGGAAATCGCGGACGATCGGCACGGCATCGGCCCAGACCCGGGCGGCCTCGTGGACATCCTCGGGCGCGACTGGCGGCGGTGTCGCGGCCAGTTTAGTCCAGGCCGAGCCCGCGAAGGCGCTTGCGGTCAGAATCAAGACGGCCAGAAAGGTCAGGCCCAGGCCCCCCCATTTCAGGCCCGACGGCCAGGCCCCCGGCAGTCCCACGACGAGCAAGGCCAGGGCGAAGGCCAGGCTATATTGCGGTCCCGCCAGCAGGCCCACAAGCCCGGCGCTCGCGAGCAGCATGACGATCAGGAGCACGACCAGACTCCCCCGCCCCGACTGACCCAGGCGAACCCCGACCGGCTCGCGACTCCCGCGCGGGGCGATCAACTGGAGCGTCAGCGCCAGGGCCAGGGGGAGGGCGATCGAGGCCAGGGCCAGATAGGCCCCCGACCCGCCCATCTGCGTGCCGATCAGAAACGGCCGGTCGGCCACGGCCAAAGCCCAGGCGGGATGCCCCTCGCGGGCTCGACCCGCGGCGCGAAGGACCGAGGTTCCCGGTCCCGAAAGCAGGTCGTCCCAGTTCGGCGCCCAGGCCTTCGTTCCGGGTTCAATGAACCCGTAAAGGCCCCGCGAACCGCAGGCGACCTGCACCAGCGCCACCGCCGTGTTCAGAAAAAACGCGGAGACGATGCTCCCCCAGACCACGTAAAGCCGGCCGAGCCGGTCCGCATACTGACCAACGACCCAGAAGAGGCCCAGACAGGCCGAGGCCCCGGCGATCCATCGAAGCGTCGCCGCGCGGTCGAGCGTCACGGGCGACCGGCTGTCCGGGGCGGGGGGATATTCGACCGTCGGGTCGAGCCGCCTCGCCTGTTCGGGTAAGAGGCCAAGTCCGTAAACCGTCTTCGATTCCGGCGAAAGTCGCGCGGCCAGGCGTCCCGGCATCGGCACGATCTGCGCGAGGCCGAGACCCAGCGCCAGCACCCCCAGACCCGTCATCGGGCTTTTCAGAACCGCCCATGACCCCACCAGCAGCGCCCGCGCGAGGCCGAGCATCACAATCACGAAGCAAAGGCCCCCCAGAACCGCGGGCGCCCACCAGACACGCCCGCCGAAGGCCGCCGAGGTTCCCGCCAGCAAGGCCACGAGCGCCCAGCTCAGCGCCCGATCCGTTCCGACTTTCAGGCGTTGTCTCAGATCCACGAGCACGCCCCTTTCTCGATGTTCAACGTCGCGGCTTCACGTCTCTGAGCGGCTTCGCTCCTGTCAGACTCTTCGAAAAACCTCACCCCTCGGCGAGACCCGAGAGGACCCCCGCGTCCTCGGCCTCGACGCCGGCAAGCCCTGGCCGCGATGCGTCGGCTCGCGTCGGCAGGTCGTCAAGACTGTAGACGCCTTGCGAAGGTCCGTAGCTTGACCAGTTCTGGAAGTCCTCGTAAAGACCATTGAAGACCACGCCGGCGAGCACGACGCGCGACTGTTCCAGCATCGCCTTGGCGCGTTGCAGCGGGCGCATTTCGTGCGTTCCCGAGCGAACCACGAGAACGGCCGCGTCGACCACCCGGCCGAGCATCCGGCAGTCGGCAAGGCCGAGGACCGCGGGTCCGTCGAGAATCACGCGATCGTAATGATTGGCCAAGCCGATCAAAAGCTGACGCAGTTCCAGGGTTCCCAGGATCTCAATCGGAATGCCTTGGGTGTCGCCAGTCGGCAGGAAGTCAAGGTTGGGCAGGTCGGTATGAACAACGGTCCGTTGCCAGGGAAGGTCGCCGCGGAGGACGTCGACGAGGCCCACCTCGCACCCCTCGGCGAAGACCTCGGCCAGGCTCGGCCTGCGCAGGTCCACGTCTAACAAGAGGGTGCGTTCGCCGGCCCGGGCACACGTCGCCGCGAGGTTCAGAGCGGTCGTGCTTTTGCCCTCGCCCGCCTTCGCGCTCGTTAAAAGCAAGGTGACCAGCGGGCCAAGCCGGTCCGCGGCGCCAAGGAGGCTGGCCCGAAGGTTTCGATAGGCGTCAGCCTCGACCGACTCCGGCGCGCCCGAGGCCCAGAGGTGTCCCCCCCGGTGCGTCGCCGACGTCCGTCGCATCCGAGGGACGACACCCAGCAGCGGCAGGGTGAGACCCACGGTCAGGTGTTCGGGAACCTTCACCGAGTGGTCAAGATGTTCCAGCGCACAGACAAGCGCCATGCCCATCGCGACGCTGAAGAGAATGCCCAGGGCGATGTTCACCGATCGTCTCGGGCGAATCGGCACGGTCGGCTCGGCGACAGGGTCGGGCATCTCGACGGGGGTCTTCTGCGTCTCGGAAAGCATCTTGAACTGGGAGATCTTCGTCTCCATGTCGTTGATCCGCTGCGCCTTGAGTTCGCGCTTTTCCTGAAGGGCGAGAAATCGCTGATGCTCGGGCATCGTGTCGCGGAGTTGACCGAGGAGCGCCTTGGCGGCTTCCTCGGCGGAGTGGATTTCCTCGGCCATCGTCGCGGCGATCATCTCGGCCGGGTCGGCGGCGGTCTCGCGGGGAAGGTTGCGGAGTTCGTCAAGCTGGTCGAGCACGTCCTTGAGCTTGCCGGCGGTGTGCTTGACCGAGGGATCACTCTCGAAGTTGCGGATCAAGCGACGGTGTTCACGAAGCTGCGCATCGAGCCGACGCCGGGTCTCTTGCAGCCGCTCGATCTGGTTCAACCGCGATGAGTCTTCCGGCCGGAGAGCACCGGCCTTGGGAAAGAGGCGGCTCACCCAGGCTTGTTGCCTCATCTCGTCGTGGCGCATTCGCTTGTGCATCAGGGTCGCGCCCAGGGTCTCATATTGTGCGAGGATGATGTTCTTGCCGCCGGGGCCGACCGTCGTCGTTGACTGGAGCATGGCGAGCGTCTCGCGGTCAATCGACGCGAGTTCCTCGCGAAGGCGGTTCAGGCTCAGGTTGGCGAATTCGCTGATATCCTTGTTCTGGTTGTCGATCTCGGCCTTTGACTGCTGGTAAAAGACTTCAAGCAAGGTCGTCAAGAGCCGGGTGATCCGGGCGGGATCGGTCCCCTCGATCGAGACACTCACCCAGTTCGTGTTCAGGCCGATCCGGGTCTGAAGGCTGTTGACCAGCTCATCGGCGGCGTCGTCGCCGGCCGAGGCACTCCCTTGAAGGAAGGCCGGGTCGGTGACGACCTTTTGCGCCAGCCCCTTGCTTTTGAGAAGCGCGACGCGGTTCGGCAGATAGTTCGCGGCCGAGTCGGTATCGCGCCGCGCCCCCTCGTTCGAGACGAGCATGGCGAGCATTGGGTCATATTGAGGCGGTTTGATCAGAATTTGCGTCGCGGCCCGGTACACCGCGGGCTGCTTGACGGCGTAGACCGAGGTCGCCACGCTCAGCGGCACGGCGACGACCAGGACGAGCCAGATACGTCTTTTCAAGGCGCGGACGTAATCGGAAGGGGTTTTGACCGCGGCCGGATTGGTTGTCCCTTGCCCAGGCGTGGGAGCCGGCTGGGGATAGACCTGATAAGTCGCCGCGGGCCGCGTCGGTGCCGCCTGGGCGTATGGCTGTATCCCGTCCATGGATGACTCTTGCTCCTGGTCGATTCGGCTTTGGGGTGCGAGTCCGTTCTGTCAAACCCCCGGGCAGTCTCGGAAAAAAGGATCGCGCCCGTGTTATTTCTCGGTCAAGGAAGGTTGGCCGCCAACGGGTCGAGCGTCGAGCCCGAGAAGCACCCGAACCCAGTCAATAATGGCATGGGCGGTCGAGCTTTTAAAGGGGGCGAGCACCGCGTCATCGTCTGAAGTTGCATCGAGCCGATCCGACCCGTCACGACGCGTCGCGTCAGTCCGTTCCGAACGCGACGACTCAGTCTCTGTGTCGGAACTGTTCTCTTCAACTTCCGCTTGCAGTTCCGCGTCAGCTCGGGTGACAAGCAACCGTTCGATGCGTTCGGCCGTCGCCAGCGAGAGCCGCTGCAAGAACCGGAAGGCAATGTCGGCGGTCAGGGGCGATCCATGATTCTGGTGCAGCGAGACCAGCAAGACGAGGTCTTGCCCGCTGGTGAGTCGAAAAGTGGCCGTCGGTCCCGACAAGATCGACGTGGCGAGATGACCATCTTTCCCGGCCCCGTCGTCGTGGTCGAGACAGTCGAGCACGGGCAAGCCGTCCCGTTGCGCGGAGATCTTGAGCACGTCGCAGCCGAGATGCCGGGTCGCGTCCGAGAGGATCGCGCAGACGCTTTCCAACGACTGACTCAGTTCAATCCGCTGGATCGCCTCCCAGGTCACCTTGGCCGCGAACCTCTCTTGCCGCCCTCGAACCAGGCGGGCATGCAGGTCGCCGCGCAGGCTCGACAACTCGTTGAGACGGCTCGTCAAGATCAGGAGGAAAGCCAGGCACCCGGAAATCCCCATGATCAGCGCCAGTTGCTCGTTCTTGAGCGCGACGCCGAGCAAGACGACTCCGCAAAGAAATCCGGTGAAGCAATAGAGCAGAAGCGCCGCCTGCCGGGGGTTCAGGCCCAGACCGATCAGCAGGTGGTGAACGTGTCTTCGGTCCGCGGCGCTCAGTGGCAGGTTGCGAACCCATCGGCGGAAGATCGCCAGGGCCGTATCCGAGATCGGCAGGCCCATCGCCAGGATCGGGAAGAGGATCGAGATCGACGACGCCCCCTTGAACGACCCCTGCACGCCGATCACACCGATCAAAAGGCCGATCAAAAGGCTGCCGCTATCGCCGAGAAAGATGCAGGCTGGGTGCCAGTTGTAAAGGAGGAAACCGGCGAGCGACCCCGCCAGGGCCGACGCCGTGATCGCCACGCCGACGTTATCGTGGTGGATCGCCACCAGGGTCAAGGTCCCGCTCACCAGCAGGCCGACGCCCGAGGCCAGGCCGTCCATGCCGTCGATCAGGTTCCAGATGTTCATGCATCCAAGGAACCAGAGCATCGTCACGATGAGGCTGGGAATCGCCAGGGTTTCGCGACGGCCGAGGAAGTCATACGACCAGCCGCCGAAGTTGAAGTCAATGTTCCAGCCAAGGAGGTCAAAACTCTGGATCTGGACCCCGCCGAAGTAGAGGACGAGGACCGCGAGCGCCTGACAGCCGAGCTTGACGCGCGGGCCGACCCCTCGCGTGTCATCCACAAAGCCAAGCGCCAGCACCAGAAGCGCGGCCGCGAGGACGGGCCATTGTCGGCCGCGCCAGTCGGTCAGTCCTTCCCAGCCGTCGAAGTAGCCGCCAAGGACCACGACGAGGATGCCGACGAGGAGGCCGAAGGCCAGGCCGAGGCCGCCGAGTCGAGGGGTGGCCCCCTTATGGATGCGCCGGAAGTGGTCGGGGCGGTCGATCGCGCCGGCCCAGACGGCGATCCGGGTCACCAAGGGGGTTGCCAGAACGCAGCCCATGAAGGCGACCGCGAAAATGAGAAGGTAGGCGTTGGAGATCATCATGGGTGCGGCCATCCTCATCGTCCCTGACCAAAGACGTTTCCGACCCTCCCAGGTCTGGAAAACCAGCGATGCTCATCATGACCGGGTTCGTCAAGAGATCGTTCGACCTCGGGTGGATCGCACCCGAATTCCGACAACCTGAACCTGACCGAGACGAACACACGCCGGAGGAAATCTCGGCCGTCCCCGCGCCCGGGACGACACTCAACGGAGTGCGATACGCCCCGTCCGCGTCCTCGGTTCGACTCTTTTATGAGAGCCACGCCGTCTTTTCCGATTCAAAACCTCCCCAGACCCCGGCCTCGCTCTGCCAGGACATCGACAATCGTCGCCCGCGTGAGTATGAAGTTTCGGTCCGAACCGGTCAAGCCAGGTTCACCCGCTTGTTGCCAGAAAAGGACGGAACTCCTTCCCCTGGCCAGATTATGCGCGCTATCGATTAAGCGGAATCACCATTTGAGGTTCCGTCGACACCCTGAGCCGTTCGCCCTCGTCGGTCGGCTCGGGTAAACTCCCCGATCGCATGTCGGTAACGAGAGAGGTTCGCGCGGGCGATCGCGCGAACGATGCCAATCACTCAGGATGATCACGGGCCGACCTCAAGATCGATCAGACCTTGTCCCCAAGACAGGACGATTTCATGCGACTCTGCCGGTTCCTGCTCGACGACCTGACGCTCGTCGGCTTCTTTGCCGACGACCAGGTCTTTCCCGTCCACCAGGCCGCCGATGCCTATGCCGACGACGCGGGCGCCGAGGTCGAGATTCCCGCGACCGAGGACCTGCTCGATTTGCTCCCTCCCGACGGCTCGTCCTTTCCCGCGGCGCGAACGCTCGCCAACTGGCTTGAAACGCTCGACGCATCGGCTCGCGAGGAACTTTCGATCCCCCTGGCCGACGTCCAGCTTCTTGTTCCCGTGGCGCGACCGAACAAGATTCTCTTGCTCGCGGGCAATTACGCGGCACACGTCGCCGAGCGCGGCGGATCGGCCGCCGAGCGCGCCGAGACCTTTCCGTATGTCTTCATGAAGCCGCCGACAACCACGCTCACCCACCCGGGCGATCCGGTCGTCATCCCCCGGGTCTCGCCCGACCATACGGATTATGAGTGCGAGCTTGGCGTCGTGATCGGCCGTCCTTGCCGCGACGTCGCCGAGGCCGACGCCCTCAATTACGTCGCCGGTTACACGGTGGTCAACGACGTGACCGACCGCAAGTTCCAGCCGAATCCCGGGCGGACGCCTCGCGAGCGCGACAAGTTTTTTGACTGGCTTCACGGCAAGTGGCACGACACCTTTTGCCCGGTCGGCCCCTGCATCCTCTCGGCCGACGCCGTCGCCGATCCGCAGGCGTTGGCGATCCGCCTGACCGTCAACGGCGAGACCCGACAAGATGCCTCGACCGGTCAGATGGTTTTTCCCATCGCCGCCATCGTTTCGTTTCTCTCGCAATTTGTGACGCTCGAACCTGGCGACCTCATCGCCACCGGCACCCCCTCGGGCGTCGGCTCGGCGACCGGCCGATACCTCAAGGCGGGCGACCTTGTCCGCGCCAGTATCGATGGGATTGGCGTTCTGGAAAACCCGATCGCGGCCGAAACCCGTTGATCGGTTTCTCAGTGAGGTTATCGGAACGGCGAGGCGTTGCCGTCGGGCGCCTGCGAGTTGAAGGCGGGGACTTCCTCTTTCTCGGCCGGCGGGTGCGTGAGCGAATTGCAGCCGCCGACGAGCAAGGCCGCGATCGCCAGCCAGATCCATTTCTTCATCGCAAGACCTCCCGCCGAGCCGTTGGGCGACACGATGCCCGCTCAGTCGGTGCGGCGGGAGGGTACCGAACCTCTTCCCGACGATCAAGCCGAAAGAGTCTCCGATTCTCTCGGTGCTTTCAAATGACCGATGACCGTTGACCGTGTATCAAGGAACCAGGAACGAAATCGTTTTGGTCAAGCGGGTTGTTGCGCATCACACGCTGATTCGGCGTAAGTTTAAATTGGACAAGAACAAAGGGCGGGATTTTCACTTTGTCCCGTGTCCTTCTGGCCGTTGACCTTAAATCGATTCCGCAACAACCCTCTTGGTCCTGGGTCCTTGGTCCTTGGTCCTTGGACATTGGTCCTTGGTCCTTGGTCCTTGGTCCTTGGTCCTTGGTCATCGAAACTTTGCATTTCACCAGGCTGACTTTTGCGCTCAAGGTCTCGGTCTGACGCGGACCATACTATTCCGCCAAAAACCTGATATCCTGGCTCGAACCTGACCGCGTCCGGGCTGAACGGACGCGGGCCAACGTCTTGACTTACCGAGAAACAACTGGAAACGAGGCCGGGAAGCTGCGATGCCCGAGACCCGAAAGCTGCTCGTCGCCAACCGAGGCGAGATCGCCATCCGCGTCTTCCGGTCCGCCCATGAGCTGGGTTATCGGACGGTCGCGATTTACTCGCACGAAGACCGGTTCGCAATGCACCGGCTCAAGGCCGACGAGGCCTATCAGATCGGCCAGGCTGGCGAGCCAATCCGAAGCTATCTCAATATCCCGGCCATCATTGCCCTTGCCCGTGAAAAAGAGGTGGACGCGATTCACCCCGGCTATGGCTTCCTTTCGGAAAATGCCGAGTTCGCCCGCGCCTGCGAGGCCGCCGGAATCGCCTTTGTCGGCCCCCGCGCCGAGCTTCTCGACCAGCTTGGCGACAAGGTCGCGGCGCGTGCCCTGGCCCTCGCGGCGGGAGTTCCCATCCTCTCGGGCAGCCCCGACCCGGTCGTCCCCGGCGCCGAGGCCCAGGCGATCGCCGCGAAGCTCGGCTATCCGATCATCGTCAAGGCGTCAATGGGTGGCGGCGGTCGCGGCATGCGGGTCGTCGAATCGGCCGACGGCCTCGACGCCGCGATCGAACAGGCCCGCCGCGAAGCGGGGACGGCCTTCGGCGTTCCCGATGTCTTCCTCGAAAAGTTTGTGCGGAAGGCCAAGCACATCGAGGTCCAGCTTCTCGGCGACCGCCACGGCAACCTTGTTCATCTCTTTGAACGCGATTGCTCGGTGCAGCGTCGCCATCAGAAGATCGTCGAGATTGCGCCGGCCTATAACCTCGATCCGACCCTGCGCGCCTCGATCTGCGAGGCCGCCGTCAAGATCGGCCGCCACGTCCGTTATGAAAACGCCGGGACGGTCGAGTTTCTCGTCGACACGGAAACAAATACGTATTATTTCATCGAGGTCAATCCACGGATTCAGGTTGAGCACACCGTTACGGAGGTTGTCACCGGCATCGACCTCGTCAAGTCGCAGATTCTCATCTCGCGCGGCGTTCCGCTTTCCGACCCCGAGATCAACCTGCCCGACCAGTCGGCCGTTCGCGTTCTCGGCTTCGCCTTTCAGTGCCGGGTGACCACCGAGGACCCCGCGAACAAGTTCACACCCGATTATGGCCGGATCACCCATTACCGGTCTCCCGGCGGTCTTGGACTGCGACTCGACGGCGGCACGGCGATCACGGGCGCGATCGTCACCCCCTTTTATGATTCCATGCTCGTAAAAGTCACCGCCAGCGGAACCCGGTTCATCGACGCCGCCCGACGGATGGAGCGCGCTCTTCAGGAATTTCGGATTCGAGGCGTCAAGACGAACGTCCCTTTTCTCATCAACGTCGTCAATCATCCTGATTTCCTCGCCGGTCGCTGCACGACGCGATTTCTCGATGAGACTCCCGACCTCTTCCAGTTCAAGGTTCGCCGCGACCGCGCCACGAAGCTTTTGACCTTTGCCGCCGAGGTGATCGTCAACGGCTTTCCCGGCGTGCAACGTGGCGAAAACTACGTCGCCCCGGTGGAACCCGTCCCCCCCGCGCACAATTCCAGCGGGCCGATTCCCAACGGATCGCGGCAGATTTTCCAGAAACTGGGCGCCGAGAAGTTCGCGCAGTGGGTCCGCGACCAGACGCCGCTTCTCTTGACCGACACCACCTTTCGCGATGCGCATCAATCGCTCCTCGCCACGCGCGTCCGCACACGCGACATGCTTCGAGTGGCCGATTCGTACGCCCGGCTCTGCCCTCAAATGTTTTCGATCGAGATGTGGGGAGGCGCCACTTTTGATACGTCGATGCGGTTCCTCAAGGAAGATCCCTGGGAACGCCTCGCCCGGCTCCGTGAAAAAATCCCCAACATCCTCTTTCAGATGCTTTTGCGTGGATCAAACGCGGTCGGCTACACCAGTTATCCCGACAACGCGGTCCGCGCCTTCGTCCACGAAGCTGCGCAGGCCGGAATTGACCTCTTCCGGGTCTTTGATTCGCTCAACTGGGTCCCCAACATGGAGGTCGCGCTCGACGCCGTCCGCTCCGAAGGGATGCTCTGCGAGGCCGCGATCTGCTACACGGGAGACATCCTCGACCCCAGGAAAACAAAATATGACCTGAAGTATTACGTCGCGATGGCCAAAGACCTGGAACATCGCGGAGCCAACCTGATCGCGATCAAGGACATGGCGGGCCTCTGCAAGCCCTTCGCCGCCGAAACGCTCATCAAAACGTTGCGCGACGAGGTCGGCATCCCCGTCCACTTCCACACCCACGACATCGGCGGCGCCCAGGCGGCGAGCGTGCTGTATGGCGCGGGGGTCGGCCTGGACGTGGCCGACGGCGCGATTGCGTCGATGTCGGGCCTGACCTCGCAGCCAAGCCTGAACGCCATTGTCGAATCGCTCCGCTTCAGCCCGCGCGAGACCGGCCTTGACCCGGCGGCCCTGATCGAAATGAGCCGCTACTGGGACGACGTCCGAAACCTCTATTCACCCTTTGAAAGCGGCCTCCGGTCGTCGTCGGCCGAGGTGTATGCGTACGAGATGCCCGGCGGCCAGTACTCGAACCTGTTTCAGCAGGCCAAGGCGCTCGGACTGGCCTCGCGCTGGGTGGAAGTGTGCAAGGCGTACGCCGATGTGAACATTCTTTTCGGCGATATCGTCAAGGTCACGCCCACGTCGAAGGTCGTCGGCGACATGGCCCTCTTCCTCGTGGCCAACAACCTCACACCGGCCGATACTCTTGACCCCGACCGCGAACTCGCCTTCCCCGAGAGTGTCGTGGAACTCTTTGAAGGCCGGCTCGGTCAGCCCCCAGGCGGCTTCCCGAAAGACCTTCAGGTCCGCGTCCTCAAGGGACGCCCGGCGATCACCGAACGCCCCGGCAAGGACCAACCCCCCGCCGATCTCTCTGCCGCGCGCGACAAGGCCACCGCGCTTCTCGGCCGTCCGGCGACCGATCGCGATGCGCTCAGCCTTTTGATGTATCCGCGCGTCTTTCCCGACCTCGCCGCCCACGAACGCGCTTATTCCGATACGTCAATCTTGCCGACGTCGATCTTCTTTTACGGTCCCGACCCGGCGACCGAGCACCCGGTCGAGATCGAGCCTGGCAAGACCTTGATTGTCAAGCTTCTGGCCGTCGGCGAGCCGCACCTTGACGGCAAGCGCACCGTCTTTTTTGAACTCAATGGCCAGCCCCGCGAGGTCGAGGTGACCGACCGTTCGCTCGCCTCGTCAGTCCGCCAGGTTCCGATGGCCGATCCCGGCGATCCGAACCAGGTCGGCTCCCCTTTGCCCGGCCTGGTCGTCGGTGTCGCGGTGAACCCCGGCGACCCTGTCCGCAAGGGCCAGAAGCTCCTCTCGATCGAGGCCATGAAGATGGAGACAACTCTTTACGCCGAACGCCCCGGCCGCGTGGCCGAGGTTCTCGCCGCGGTCGGTCATCAGGTCAAGACCGGGGAGTTGCTCATCAAGCTCTCGAATTGAACCGTTCGAGCGTCGCAGGTCTTTACGGATGCCAAGGCTATGAAGATTGCTCCATGTCTGTCTCTTGCCGTCATTGTCATGCTTCCCGAAATCGGCTCTGCCCAGGTCGGCGGCAACGTTTCGTATGCCCAGGGAAACAGCCCCGCGAGGGCCAGGGCCGAGCACGTCGAGCGCAACAAACGAATCCTCTCCCCGCTCGAAATTCCGCCAACGAATACCAGTACGTTCATCGAGGCGAATATCCTCATGAACGTCAAGGCCGACGAATACGTCGCCGTCTTCAGCATCGCGCGCGAGGGAGAGACCGTCGAGGACGCGGCCCGAAAAATGGACGCGACCGTCAAGGCGTTCATCGACGCACTCAAGCCTCTCGGCATCGACCCGGCCGATCCCGATCTGGATTTTATCGCTCAGAACAAGATCTACGGGTTCGACATCGACGGGAATCTCGCGAAGGAAAAGCTTGCTGGGTTTGAAATCAAGAAGAACATCTCGATTTCTTATGGCGACAAATCCGATCTTGACCGCCTCGTCGCCGCGGCTGCCCGAAGCGAGGTTTTTGACCTCGTCAAGGTTGATTATTTCGTCAAGGATCTCGGTCGCGTTCACGATCGCCTGGCGATCGAGGCGGCCCGCATCCTCAAGAAGAAGAAGGCGCGGTACGAAGACCTGCTCGACCTCAAACTTTCCGCGCCGACGCAGGTTTATGCCGATCGCGTCGCCGTCCACTATCCGACTCGGCTTTACGACACCTACACCGCGCAGGAGTCTGAGCAGGTCAACGGCGGTGTGGATCGCCAGCGGTTCCGGGTCCAGAGCGTCCGCAAGCCGGCGACCTTTTACTTCAACGGCCTCGACGCCGACGGCTTCGACGAGGTCATCAACCCCGTCGTGATCGAGCCTGTCATTCAATTCACGCTCTATCAAAAGGTGCGCTACGAGGTCGAACCGGCCAAAGTCAAGTAATCGCGTGTTCGTCTCCACACTGATTCACCGCGACGAAATTCCCTCGACGAGCGACCTGGCGCGCGACCTTGTCCGCGAGGGCGGGGTAACGCTCCCGCTCCTCGTTGGCGCGGACGTGCAGACGCTAGGGCGGGGCCGAGGCTCCAACGTCTGGTGGTCGGACGCTGGAAGCCTGACGTTCACCCTTGCCTTCGATCCACGATCGCACAGGTTAACCTTAAGCCACGAACCGCGGCTGGCGCTCGCCGCGGCGGTCGCGCTCATCGAGGCGATCGGCCCGAACGTGCCATCGGGCATTCGCTGGCCGAACGACGTCGAGGTCAACGGCCGGAAACTCGGCGGCCTGCTCCCCGAACGAGTCGAGACACCGTCGGGACCGGTCTACCTGCTCGGCGTCGGTCTCAACGTGAGCACGAACCTCGCCAAGGCTCCGGCCGACGTCCGCGCTCTGGCGGCCACATTACATGAATGGGGTGAGATCCGCACCCAAGCAGAGATTCTCTCCGCATTTCTCGGTCACTTTGAGACAATCTTGCCACGCCTTGCCAACGATGATCCCACGCTCGCCCAACGCTGGGCCGAATTCGACACCCTGCGAGGCGAGTCGGTCCGCGTTGATCTCGGCTCGCGCCTGCTGACTGGCATCGGTCGCGGGATTGATCACGAAGGCGCGCTCAAGCTGGAGACCGATTCCGAAACCCTTCGCCTCTTTGGCGGTCGAATCCTGAGAGATCCGGGGCGCGAATCGCTCACGTCTTCTTGACCTTCACGGCCTGCGCGACTGGCCCTTTCGGATGCGCGACCTTCGCCGGAGCCTTGGCCTTCGTCACCGGACCGGCGATCGTGACGACGCCGTAAACCTCGGTGACGATGCCCCCCGGGCCGGTCACGTCGACGGTCGCCTTCACCGAGGTGCCGACCGGAAGCGTGTACAACTCATAACCAAGGACGTCGAACCCCCCCGCGACATCGGGAACGACCGCTCCGTTGGCCGTGTAGCCGTCACCATAATTGACTGACGCCGTGAAATCCGTGGCCAGTGCCCCTGGATAATTGGCGGTAAAGGAGACGAGCGGTCCGGCCAGAAGTTTCTTGGCGTTCGTGGAGACGGCGCGCGGGGTCGTTGGCGTGATCTGCGCCGGGGTGATCGACGGAACCGACGAGACGTTGACCCGCGAAAGCGTGGTGCCCCCCTCGTCGAGCCAGAGCGAGCCGGGACTATACGCCATTCGAACGACGTTATTGCCGGTGTCCACGTGGTCGGACAGCGGCGTGATCTGGCCGTCGGGCGTGAGCCGGATGACAACCTCGCCGGGCACCTCGGCAAGCTGGCTTCCCGCCGGTGGATTGAGCGCGACCCAGAGATTGCCATCGGGTCCGGCCGAGAGACTCGTGACCGTGGAACCGGCCGAGCCGATCGTCGTGACGGTTCCCGTCGGCGTGATCTTGCTGATTCCGCCCAGGCCGAGGAACCAGATATTGCCGTCGCGTCCGACAGTAAGCTGGGCGTTGCTCAGGTCGACCGTCGCCGTGCTGCCCGGCGGCGGAGAGATCGGATATTCGGTCACCGTGCCGGTCATGGTCATCTTGCCGATCTTCTGACCGTCGACAAACCAGAGGTTGCCCCCGGGTCCGAGGGTCAACCAGGTCACCGCTCCCTTGGCTCCGCTGACGGGGAACTCGGTCATTGAGCCGTCGGCGTTCACGCGATCGATCGCCGGAGCGTTCCCTCCCGAGACCGAGACATACGGCAAGCCATCGAGACCGATCGTCATCGCCCCGGGCGTTTCCGAAGGGTTCGGCAGCGCATATTCGGTGATTGCCCCGCCGGGCGCGACCTTGCCCACTTTGCCCGCGGGTCCGCCCGCCGCGCTCGACGACGACGAGTTAAGCGCGTACCAGACATTGCCGGCGGCGTCGGCGGCGACGGACGTGATGGAGTATCCCGCGTCTCCGGCCGGAAGCGGGATCTCGGCCCGGGTTCCCATGCCGCTGACCTTGCCGAGCGCGGGGCCGCCCGAGTTGCCGACCTCGGCGAACCAGAGGTTGGCATCCGCGCCGACGGTGATCGGCCCGGCCGAGAGCCCCGCGGGAAGCGTGGCGATATCGGTGATCGAGCCTCCCGCCGCCATCAAGGCACGCCCTTCCAGGGCCTCGACGCGCGGACTCGCATCGCGTTGTTTTGACCGAACGTCTCGACCGGGAACCTTGCGACGCGTGTCCATACCGCGACCCCTTCCTTCGGCTTGATCGTGCCAGGGCATCGTTCGCCCGAGCCATTCTCTCATTCAAACCGCGCCGAGACCTCGACCCGCGAGACGCGATCGTCCAGAGAATTCATCGGTTCGGGTCGTGTCGATCCTGCACGCTATTCCGGTTTTTTGGACTTCGCGGATCGGCTGGGATTTCCCGAAGGGCCGATCTCTGTCATAAAACGTGTCGAGACCCCGGAACTGGGTGTTCCCATTCAGGTCAAAAGAGGGCGGGATCGGTCATGAAGATCGCCTGGTTCATCCCTCGATATCACCCCTGCCTCGGGGGTGCCGAAGCCTTCGGCCGGGCGATTGTCCGTCGATTCGTCGCGGCGGGACACGACGTCGACGTCTTCACGAGCAATGCGCGCGACCTCTGGTACTTCAACGACCCGAAGAGGCGGAAGGTCGATGCGCCCGAATGTTCCGAGGTCGACGGCGCAAACGTTCACCGGCTGCCGATCCGGCATATCCCGTTGCGCCGCTATCTGATCCGCCTGATCGCGGCCGTTCCAAACTGGTCAATTCGCTGCCGGTTCGCGCCTTACATGCCGATCATGCCCGGCCTGGATGCGATTCGAGGCGATTATGACGCCGTTTTCGGCATCGGCTTTCCCTACACCGTCTTCTCGTTCGCCGCGCATCAGGCCGCCCGAGCGGCGGGCGCTCCGCTGGTCTTGATCCCGTTTCTTCACCTGTCGACGCCCGGCGATCCGGTGAACCGCCACTATACGAAACCGCACCAGATTCGCCTCTTGAACGTGGCCGATCTTGTCGTTTCTCCGACCACTCTCGAATCGAAGGTTCTCGGCGAGTGGGGACTTCCCGCCGCGCGTCGGCTGGTCTTGCCGATGGCGATTGAACCGGCCGAGGTGACCGGCGGCGACGGTACTCGGTTTCGGGCTCGCCTGAAGATTCCCGAAAGTTGCCGCCTCGTCGGCCAGCTTGGAGCGCTCGACCCGAACAAAGGATCAACCGACCTGATCCTGGCCGTCCAGCGTCTCAACAACGGGCGAACCGAGCTGATCCACCTGGTTCTCGCCGGCGCCTCGTCTCCCGATTTTGAAGCCTTCGCCGCGAAATTGCCCGAGGAAACGTCGCGCTGGTTGTCGATTGTCGGGGCGCTCGATCCGGCCGAAGTTCCCGATTTTTACGATGCGCTCGACATCTTCGCGATGCCCTCGCGCACCGACTCGTTCGGGATCGTCTACCTCGAAGCCTGGGCGAACGCCCTGCCCGTCGTGGCCGCCGCCGCCGGAGGCGTGACCGAGGTCGTCGACGACGGTCGGACCGGCCTTCTCGTCCCCTTTGGTGATCTCGATGCTCTGGCCGATCGACTTGGCCGCCTCGTCGCCGACCCGGCCCTTGCTCAACGTCTCGGCGCGGCGGGTCGACAGCGGATTGACGCCGATGGCGGCTGGGATGATCGATTCGCCCTCCTTTTCGGGCGGGTTCAGAGTCTTGGATCGAACCGAGGAGGGCGCGGTCGTCGCACCCTGGCGGGGGATATCCGACTCGTGTCCTGACCGCGGTTTCTGATCCAGGGTTCTTCAGGAGAAAGAATCGACCCAGGGCCGCTCATCAGGTCTGTTTCATTCTCGGGAATGACCGATCACCAAGAACCAATGACCGAAGAAAAATCGAAAACAGGAAAAATGGGCAAGAGCCTTGCCGACCTTTTTTCGGTCATTGGTGCTCGGTCATCGATCATCCATTGAGAAGGAAACAGCCAGGGACGGCTCAACGAGCGGCCTCGTCAGGTTCGCGGTTTGCGAGTATAACGGGAGTGTCGGTCCGCCTGTCGCGTCAACGTCCCGAGGCGTCTCCATCATCATGCAGTCTTTCACGACCGATCCGACAACCTCGACGGGTCGAACCGGCCGATTTCTTCCCACCGTCGGCGGCAAATACTTCGCGCTCGCGGTCCTCTTCAGCATGAACCTGCTGAATTATATCGACCGCTACTCGTTCTTCGCCGTGGCGACGCACGTCAAGGCCGACCTCAAGATCAGCAACCAGGATTATGGCATCCTGGCCTCGTCGTTCATGATCGTCTACACGCTTGTCACTCCGATGATGGGCTGGCTCGGCGATCGCCACGACCGCCGCCTCCTGGTGGCCTCGGGGGTCGGGCTCTGGAGCTTCGCCACCGTCGGCACGGCCTTTTCTCATAGTTTCGCCGAGATGTTCTTCTGGCGAGCCTTGCTCGGTCTTGGCGAGGCCACCTACGGCTCGATCGCCCCGGCTCTGCTTTCCGACCTTTTCAGCCCGAAGGCGCGGGGGCGGGTGATTGGCCTTTATTTCCTGGCTTTGCCGCTCGGCGGTGCGCTCGGTTACGGAATTGGAGGCTGGGTGGCCGACGCCTGGCACTGGCGGATGGCCTTCTGGGTCGTCGGTCTCCCCGGCATTCTCGCCGCGCTCGCGGGCTTGGTGATGCGCGATCCCGGCCGAGGCGCTTCGGAAGGCAAAACGGCGTCGAGCAAGGCCGATCGTCCTCGCCTTGGTGATTATGTCGACCTCTTCCGTACCCCGAGCTTCGTCTACAACACGCTTGGCATGGCCTCGGTCACCTTCGCCACCGGGGCCTGGGCGGTCTGGGGGTCTGACTTTTACCAGACGGTACACGCAATGACCGCCCGCGACGCCGGCCGATGGATCGGCGGCATGACCGCCGTCGCCGGCCTGCTCGGGATTGCCCTCGGCATGTGGCTTCCCGATATCCTCCTACGGTATACCCGTCGGGCGTATTTGCTCCTGGCCTGCATGGCGGTCGCGGCGGGGACCGTGCCCGGCCTCTTCGCCCTGATCGAGCCAAACCTGAACCAGTCGTTGCTCCTGCTCTTCTCGGCGATGATCCTGATGGGAGTGGTGCTCGGACCGTGTAACACCGTGACGGCGAACGTGGTTCCGGCGAGCCGTCGGGCGATGGGCTACTCGGTGAGCATCTTCCTGATCCACGTCTTCGGCGACATCAGCTCACCAATCCTGATCGGCTTCGTCGCCGACGTCGCGGGGAAGGCATCGGTCGTCGCCTCGCCGGTCGGCCAGGCCCTTAACTCGATCGGCGCCCGACCGATCGGAGGGGCGAACCTGACGGCGGGAATGCTCTCGGTCGTCCCCGTTCTCGCCCTCGGCGCGATCTTCTTTTACCTGGGCTCGCGATACCTTCCCGCCGACCAGGACCGCGTTCGCCACGCCGGTTCCGCGGACCAGAACGCCGACGCTCTGGCCTTCGCGCATTGAACCTGGTACGACAGTTGTCGCTAACAACCGAAGTCGTCGACCCGAAGAGGTCCGCGACTGGGGGCGGCAGCTTGGCTCGGTCGCTCAACGGATCGAGACCCGGTTCGCCCGCGGCGAGACCCGCGACCGGGTCCGGGCGTACCTCGTCGGCCTGCGTGCGCCGGTCCTGCGCGAGAACTCCTGGCGGAGACTCCAGATCAGTGACAACTGTAGTCTTAGATCGGCGGGAAACCGCCTTGTGGACTGTCTTGGCTTAAAGCCGCTAGTGCCCAGGGCATTAGCCCCTGAACCCGAGCGTCGCCGTCAATCATGCTAATCTCCGGCTCGACGAGACGGAAGGCTTCGTTCATCGACGCGACCCCAAGGCCCGCGATCGGCGCGAAGGCGTGACGTCCCCCCGCGATGATCGGGGCGATGAAGACGTCCACCGCGTCGATCTGGCGAGCATCGAGAAAGGCGCCAAGAACCTGGCTCCCCCCTTCGACAAGCAGGTTCGTCAGGCCGCGTCGGCCCAGTTCCTTCAAGAGGGGAAGAATCGACACGTTTCCGTGCTGATCCGCCGACACCTTGAGAATCTCGCAGCCAAGCTCTTCGAGCTTCTCGACGCGGTCAATCGGCGCCTTTTCGGTCACGGCAAGCCAGACGGGAACCTCTCGGGCCGACCTGGCGAGCTTGCCGGTCAGGGGCAATCGGCCCGCGCTATCGAGAACGACGCGGGCCGGGGTTCTCGGGCCGGGCGGCCTCGCGGTTAACATCGGATCATCGGCCAGGGCCGTGCCGATCCCGACGAGAATGGCGTCGACCCGGCCTCGAAGTTCGTGAACCAGCGCTCGCGACCTCGGCCCCGAGATCCAGGCACTCTGGCCGCTTGCCGTCGCGATCTTTCCGTCAAGCGTCATCGCCCACTTGGCGGTCACGAACGGCAAGGCCGTCTCCAGCCGCTTCAAGTAAGGGGCATTCAAGCGTCGCGCCTTCGCGGTGTCGATCCCGAGATCCACCGCGATCCCCGCCTTTTTCAGCAAGGCGATGCCGCCCCCGTCGACCTTCGGAAACGGATCGGCCATCGCGACGACCACCCTGCCAATCCCGGCCGCAATAACGCCATCGGTACACGGCGGCGTCTTGCCCTGATGACAGCAGGGTTCGAGCGTGACATACAAGGTCGCCCCCCGAGCCGCCTCGCCCGCCTCGCGGAGTGCGTTCACCTCGGCATGCGGACCACCAAAAAACGCGTGATGCCCGACCCCGACCGCCTTGCCGTCGCGCACGACGACCGCTCCGACCATCGGGTTCGGCTCGACGGCCCCCCGGCCTCGTTCCGCCTCGGCGAGCGCCCTGCGCATCCAGAAAAGGTCAACATCACGGGCCACGTCGGGCGTATGCTCCGGTCGGTCGGTTCAGGGGGTCAGGTTCTTCTGAAGGAACGAATCGACCCGGCTGACGTAAGGCTCGGGGTTCATCCGATACGCTTCGGCATGCTCGACCCCGGGGACCATCACCGTCTGACACGATGAACCCGCCGCCCTCGCGAGCAAGCGCGCCTGTCGAGCCGGGACGGTCGTATCGGCCTCGCCATGAATCAGCAAGAGCGGTCGATGACCCCACGCCCGCGCCGATTGGATCGGGATCAGGTCGTCGGTCCTGACCCCATACGCCAGGTGCGCCGCCGTCAGAATCCCAGGATTGAAGAACCGGGGCAAGTTGCTATATTTGGCGAGTTGATCGTCGAGGAGTTCGGGAAGGTTTCCGAAGGGGCTATCGATCACGGCGACCCGGATATTGGGGTTCTGCGCCGCTTCCATCAAGAGGGTTGACGCTCCGAGCGAGAAGCCGACCCAGCCGATTCGATCGGGCGTGAACCCCTCGCGTTTCGCCCATTTGAGCACGGCGCGCAGGTCTCCGCGCTCGCGACGCCCCATGAACAGCCGTGACGGGTCGCTCTGGCCGTGGCCGCGGAGATCAAAGAGCAAGACGTCATAGCCTCGGCCGTGCAGGTCGTGGCCGAGGCCGGCCATCTCGTCCCAGGAGCTCCACATCCCATGAACCAGGATAACCAGATGACGGCGCCCTTTCGTCGGGTGATACCAGCCGCGCAGGGTCAGGCCATCGTCGGTTCTTACCGACCAGGCGGTCGCTTGCGGGCTGACCAGAAGCGGGTCAAGATTGGCGGGGTGATTGTGCGGCCTTGTCAAGATCTCCGCGCTGAGGATCGAAACCGCGAGATAGCCGACGGCCAGGACCATCGGCGTGATCCAGCTTCCCCACTTCGCGGCCTTCTTCCACCGGCTCGGACGTCGGGCGGTCGGTTCCAAAGCTCGGCCCTCCACTGGCGCCAGGCGGGACGGGTCCCCTCCACGTTAGGACAAAACCTCAAGGGCCGCAAGGCGGGCCGAGTTCCAAAGATAGGGAGAGAACGGAAAGCAAGTCAGACCCTCGGTACGCCTCCGGCCGTATCCAGTTGGGGCCACGTTGGTTATCGAGGCGCACCCGATCACCGTGGCGCGGCTCACCTTGCCTTCCCGTTACGTCGAGGCTATCCTACGCGCCAACCTGGGCGGCCCGATGCTCCCCGTGGCATTCGCCCATCTCCTTTCTGGAAACACCGAGGCGACCCGGATGGTAGGCATCGGCATCGTTGGTATCGGCTTCATGGGCATGATCCACTACCTCGCCGCTGGAAAGGTCGCCGGGGCGAGGGTCTCGGCCATTTGTAGCAGAGACCACGCCAAGCTCGCGGGAGACTGGACGAGCATTCGCGGCAACTTCGGACCGACCGGGACCCAGATGGATCTCTCGGGACTGGCCAGGCATGCCGAGTTCGAAGCGATGATCGCCGACCCAACCGTCGACCTCATCGATCTTTGCGTTCCCAATGACCAGCACGCAAGTCTCGCAATCCGGGCGCTTGAAGCAGGCAAGGATGTGCTTGTTGAAAAGCCCATCGCGCTCTCGGTGGCCGAGGCCGACGCGATGCTCGACGCCGCCAGAATGAGCGGTCGGCTCTTGATGGTCGCGCATGTCCTTCCCTTCTTTCCCGAGTTCGCGTACGCGGCCGAGGCCGTGGCGTCGGGACGCTTCGGCCCACTCAAGGCGGCGCACCTGAACCGGGTGATCTCGAAGCCCGACTGGTCGGCCGGGATCGCCGACGCCGATCGGAGCGGAGGACCGGCGATTGATCTGCACATTCATGATACGCATTTCATCGGCCTCGTTTGCGGCCTTCCCCGGGCGGTTCATTCACGAGGGATTGTTGAAGGACGAGAGGTCAGGCATCTGACCACGCAGTATCTTTACGACGGACCCGAGGCGCCGGCGGTCTCGGCCGTTTCGGGAGCCCTGAGCCAGTCGGGACGCCCCTTCGCGCACGGATTTGACCTGTATCTGGAAAAGGCGACGCTATCGTATGCCTCGGCGAACATGGCGGGCGAGGGACAGGTCGCGCCGCTGGCCCTGATCTTGCCCGACGGCCGCGTCGAGCGTCCTGAACTTGGATCGGACGATCCGGTCGATGCCTTTGCCGCGGAGCTGGGCGTCGCGGTCGAGTCGGTGAATCGTCGCGAGGCGCAGCCGCGACTTTCGGCCGATCTGGCGCGGCAGGCGCTAATGATTTGCAGGGCGGAGATCGAGAGTGTGACGACGGGTCGGGTCGTCGCCATTGTTTGACCTGGGCAAAGAAGCTCGCGAGAGGACCATTTTTCCCAAAGTTGGGTCGACAGTCGCCCGAAAATCAGAGAGGGGACAGGATGTCCGCCTCGGGCCGCCGGCACAGGAGGAGAGGGTGATGGCGCTGACCTTGATGGAGTTGATCCACCCATCGGCTGTGATCGATCCAGAGGCGGAGATCGCCTCCGACGTGAAGGTTGGGCCTTACGCGGTGATTGAAGGCCCTGTCAAAGTTGGGTCGGGTTGCGTGATCGAGGGGCACGCTTGCCTGAGCGGCCCGTTGATCATGGGCAAGGAGAACGTCGTCGGCCATGGCGCCGTACTCGGTAAAGGGCCGCAGCATAAGGGTTACCGAGGCGAACCGACGTTGCTCCGCATCGGCGACGGCAATATCTTCCGCGAGCACGTCACGATTAACCGAGGCACCGTTCAAGGGGGGGGCGAGACCCTGATCGGCGACAACAACCTGTTCATGGTCGGCAGCCACGTCGGCCACGACTGCATTGTGGGCGACAACTGCACTCTGGTGAACTGTGCCCTTGTCGCCGGCCACGTTCGGCTTGAAGACGGCTGTATCCTTTCCGGCCATTCCGCCGTCCAACAGCGCGTGAGAATCGGCCGCCTTGCGATGCTCAGCGGTCTGGCCTCGTCGTCGAAGGATGTCCCGCCGTTCGTCCTTCAACAAGGCTATAACTGCGTGACCGGCTTGAACATCGTCGGCCTTCGCCGATCTGGTGCCTCGCCCGAGGCCATCGCGGCGCTCCGCGAAACCTTCCGCATCCTTTACAAGGAAGGCCGACCCCTCCGCGCCGCCGCGGAGCGGATCAACACCGATCTCGGCCACGTCGCCGAGGTTGCCGAATTCCTGACCTTCGTTCGCGAGTCGACACTGGGAATCAACCCGTCCCGATCGGGCGACCGCCAGCGTCGGACCTTCTGAACGGGAACCGAGGAGAATCAACCGTCTCGTCCAAAGTCGGCGCAACGCTTGCAGGTGACCTCTCGCATCTCACGGCCCGCCACGGTCCCGAATCTCCGGGTCGGTGGCGGCTTCCGTTTCCTGACTGTCTACTTTGAAGCAACAAAAACAAGGGGACCGCGATGCTCACGCCGACCGCCCGAGGTGTTCGACTTGCCCTGGCTTTCCTCATGGTCTCGGCCATTGCGGCTCTTGCCCCGTCAAAGGCCCAGACCCCTGCCCCGCCCAAGCTCGCGGGAACCTGGACGTGGACCTGGAAGGACCGGATTGGCGAGACGCACCGCCACGTCCTTGAGGTCGAGGGGGTTGGCGACAAGCTCGCGGCCCGCGAGATTTTTGACGACGAGGCGCCGGTCCGTGTCTCCAAACTGGTCCTCGAAAACGCAACGCTTCAGTTCACGGTCATCCGCGACAAGCGCAAGGCCGATTACGTCGGCAAAGTCGCCGACGCGGACCACATCAACGGCACCGTGACGATCAGTTCCGACGGCCAGGCCCAGGAATTCCCCTGGCAGGCCGAGCGCCGCAAGTCCGCCCCCTGATCGCCCGCCGCTGCCCTTTGCCCTTTGCCCTTCCAACCCCCGAGTCGTCTCATTCCGGCGATTCGGGCGAAGGCTCCGGCGGCTTCTTCGAAGTCGATGCGGAAACCGGGTTCAATCCCGTCAAGCCGATCGAACGCTTGATCCGCTGATATTCCTCCTCGCTCATCTGCCCGGCCGCATACGCCTGGGCAAGTGGCCCGAGAAGGTCTTCAGGCCTGGAAGATTCCGCATCCCCCTCTCCCTTGACGTCGTTCCAGACCCGGAGCATCCAGACCGCGCCAATGGACATCGCCAGCGTGAGCCCGCCCAGGGCGAGATACCAGCGCAGATCTGGTCCGTTCGACGTCGCAACGGCCGCCGCCACCAACGTTGCCATGACCCGTCCGTCCTGGTTCCAAGACACCGATAGAGCAATCTATCCCTCGCAAGGCGTTCCATTCTCTCCTGGAACCGTTTCCAGATCCAGAGTCGATCAAGTTGCCACGTTAGAGCCGAATCTGACGCGATTGCGAAATCGTGGTTCCTTGCCGTGGCGCGGAAACGTGTTATATTGACAAATTGGGACTGTCTGGAATCCAACAGTTCCCTGATCTTCGGGGCGTCGTGCAGGCTCTTGGGCTTGCCCAGTGGACGCCGCCGGATGTGTAAGACGCCGTCGATCCGAGCCTTTCACGGAGGGCCTTTCATGCGTCGCGCGTTTCTTGGTCTGGCCGCCGCTCTGGCGCTCTTGACCCTCGCCCCGACGGGCCGGGCCTTCGCTCAGGTGGGAACACTCGGTGGCGATCCCTTCTCGCTGTACTACGGCTATTATCTCCCCCACGCCGCGGCCGTCGCCGCGCAGCCGACCCCGATGGATACGATCAACCAGAACATTGCCCAGCGACAACGCGACGCAATGACCGATCGTTCCTCGCTTTACGACCCGATCTCCCCCTACGGCGATTCCGACGACGACCCCCTCTCGCCCTACTCCGGCGGTCGTCGAGGCTCGTCCGGCCGGACGCGACAGGGGGGCGCCATCACCCACGGTCGCGAACTCACGCGCGGCGGTGGACCTTCGATGTTCTATGGTCGGACCGCGCGTTACTTTCCCGAGCTTCGAACCGGTCGCGGACCGAACCGGAACCTCGCGGTCACCAAACGGGGCGCTGGCGGCGGCGGTTTTGGTGGCGGTGGAATGCCCTCGATGCCCGGCGTTCGCTAATCCCTTCCACCGGATCGCGACTCGATGGCTGGCCTGTGCTCGTGAATCGCCTCCACGAGCCTCGCCACGCTCTTGATGATTCGCCCCCTCGGAGCGATCCTGGAAGAAACGCGGAACCGCGCGAAACCGTCCGGGGTTTCATCTATGAAAACGCCCGACGTTAGTCGGTCGGTATCCCTCTGGGAGTGAGGCGAGCGCGTTCATGGCTCAGGAGCAACTCCGACTCTCCCCCGTCGAGCGAGCTAACCTCGTCGCCTATCTTGACGGCGAGTTGAACGAGGTCGAGTCGCGCGCGATCGCCACCAAGCTCTCGTTGAGCCCGACCGCTCGCAAGGAGGTCGATGCGCTTGAACAGACCTGGGAGCTTCTCGAACAGCTTCCCCGAATCAAGGCGCCTGAGAACTTCACCGAGAAGACCCTGACCGAGGTCCGCCAGATCGAAGAGGCTGGCGGACGCCTCGAAAGCGTCTTCATGACGAACCTGACGCGATTCCTGGGCGCCTCGGCCTGGGTCGTCGCGGCGGCGCTGGCCTTTGGTCTTGGATACGTCGTGACGCAATACCTCTGGCCCAACCCGACGGCCCGGCTCGCCCGCGACCTCTCCGTCGCCGAGCATCTGGATGAATACCGCGACGTCGGTGATTTTGACTTTCTCAAGCAACTGGCGAGCACCCCTGAGTTTGCCAACGAACGCCACGACTGATGACGGGAAACCGACGCATTGACTGATTTTGAGCGACCGACGAGGCCCGCAACCGCGATGCTGACTCTCAGCCGACGCCTGGCGATCACGGCCATCGGTCTTTTCGCGACCCTGACCTTTGTCGGCCTGGCCCCGGTTCCCGAAGTGGCCGGCAACTGGGAGCGACTCCGCGGCATGCCCCCGGAACTGCGCAGTCATCTGGCCAATCAACTCCGCGAGTTTTCCCTGCTCGACCACACCGAGCAGGAGGCTGTTCGCACCCTCGACCGCAAGATCGCGGCCGAGCCGGAAGAGGATCGCGGGACCGACTTTGCCGTCCTCCGCCGCTATCACCTCTGGTTGCAAACCTTGGCCGAGGTCCAGCGCGCCGAACTGGCTGCCACGCCCCCTTCCAAACGCATGGCTCTCGTGACCAAATTCCTCGCCGATCGCAAGGCCGCCGACAAGACGGAGTCGTCCTTCTATCACTATGCCGACTTCAACGACGCCTCGCCGTTCGACCTGGCGCAGCGGATTGAAGCCTGGTTCAAACTGACCGAGGCCCAGCAAGCCGAACTGGCTCGCCTTCCCGAGGCTGATCGCCTCAAGCGAATGAATCAGTACGCCCGCGAATTCAAGATTAACGTGGCACGACCCCCCCTGACCGAGATGGACACGCTCTATCACCGGGCGCTCGGTTCGAACCGGTTTCCTTACCTGAAGAAGGCCGAGGAGACCAAGAAGCAGGTCACCTTGAAACACCGGTTCGTCGACAACTACTACTTCGTGGAGCATCCTCCGGCGAAGGTGAGTCCGGACAAGCTCCTTCAGTTCAACCACGCCCTGCCCTACTGGGTTCGCGGCAGTTTTGACACCTTCCCCCCCGACGAAGCCCGCCGCCGCTTGACCATCCTCTATCGCCTGATTTACCCCCAGGGCGAGATGCCCGACTCAATCAAAGTTCCCGCTTCTCCGGCTCCCTCCAGTCGCCCTCCCGCCCCTCCCAAAAAAGCCCCGACCGGCTCCAACCCGTTTTAGTCCATGTCCTTTTCCCTTTGTCCTTTTCCCTTTTCCCTTTGTCCTTTTCCCTTTTCCCTTTGCCCTTTGCCCTTTGTCCTTTGCCCTTTGCCCTCCCCTCTCCCGTGCATCACTCCAAGTCGCCTCCGTCACTCTCACGAACCCCAACCAACACAAAAGGCCGAAATCCGGTGACTCCGGATCTCGGCCCCAAGCTCGTTCGATAAGTCTGAGCGTCGTGACCACCACGAAGGGGGCAGGCCGCGACGACGGGCGTCGGTCGATCAGGGACCGAGGCCGCCGTGGGTTCGGAAGGGAGTCAGGTGGGTCGGCTGGTCGAGCAGCCAGAACCGCTCCCAGTCGTCGCCGCCGAGTCGGAGGTTTTCCGAGTCGACGAGAAGTTCCTCGACGCGCCTCGCCGGGTAAGCCGCATAGTGCGGCAAGGGGACCGGGGCGCATCCCTCGCCGATGGCAAGAGCCGCCACCACAAGGGTCAGGGCCGCAAGGGCTTTCTTCATTCCGGGTTCCTCCCGCCATCGGTTACCGCGCGGATCATCCCAGGACGCGCGATCCATCGCGCGGGTCTGATCCGGGGGACTCGACGCCTTCGGGGAAATCGTGACCCCAGACAGGCACGAGCCAGAGTCCGTTCGAGCCAACCGGATCGCGTTCACCGCGCTGGCAAACCCGAGGTTGAGGAAGAACTCCCGCACCGCCGCCGCCCGACGCCTGACGGTTCAGGTCAGTCGTCCGCGTCGGCCTCGGCAGACGCTTCCTTCCGTGGATCTGAAGCCGGTCCACCCGATCCGTTGTTCTCTACATCGGTTTCCGCGGCGTCTTCCAATAAAGGAAGTTTTTCCGGATTCATCTTCCGGACCAATTCTTCCATCTCCTTGCCCGGTTTGAAGGTCACCACGTTCTTGGGCGGAACGTACACCTTGTCGCCGGTCCTCGGATTTCTCGCCTTCCTGGGCGCGCGCCGTTTGACCTCGAAAACACCAAAGTTACGCAGCTCGATCCGCCCTTCCGACACCAGGGTCAGAATGATCGCGTCCAGCGTCCGCTGCACAATGTCCTTGGTCTTGAGCTGCGTCAGTCCGATATCTTCGGAAATCTTCTTGACGATTTCTTTTTTGGTCACGATGGCGCTCTCCGGGATGGGGAGTGGTCGGCCCTCTTCACGCAGCGGTTGGCTCAACTGTATTGGTGGCTTGGACTAGTGTCAAGTTAAAACTTGCACCCAGGCCCGCCGGATTCTCTCTCGCGGACGACCGAGGAAGTCCCCAGTATCATCCACGATGGCGTTTGACAGCCTTTGCCAGCAATCACCCTTGAGTGCCGACCGATCGTCCATTGACCTTGGCCGGAAACCGGCCAAGCTCGCTGGCTCGTTTCAGATGATAATGCAAGGGTGCGTAATTCCAGGAAAGGTTGGCGTCCTCGACTAGCAGCTTGAGCCGTTTTAAAAATGTCTCGGAAAGTTCCGGGGCGTGGCCTTGATAGGCGGGATCACAAAAATAGACGCGGCAGCCGAGGGGTCGCGCCTCCCGGGCCGAGCAGCGCCCCTGAGCGTCTTGCCAGGGGCAGGTTGCTCCCGCGTCAAGCGGACGAGACGGCGGCGGAGCGTCGGCCAGCAGAAGCGCCGCCTCGGGGCCGGAGAGAAAGAGCGTGTGGCCGTAATCCTCGAACCGGCAACAACGTCCGCTCAGCAGACACGTCGGCGCCAGGCGGCCGATTTCGGCGTCGAGGTCGGCGTAAATCGCTTGCAAGGGGCCGCGTAAAGCCGCGAGCTCGCCTTCGGTGGGGTCAATGCCATCGTGGCCGATCATGGGGTGTGCACCTTCGCGGCGGTCGCCCGGATCTCGTCGACGCCGTAAACGCGTCCCTTGCCTGAGCCGGGACAAACCCGCTTGACCCTCGACCAGTCCGACCGGGTCTCGATGTTCTCGGGCCAGAAGGGCCAGGTCTGGCATTGAACCGGGCGTTCGGGATAAACCGTGCAGCCCGAGGCTCGATCCCAGAAAATGCAATCGCCGCCAGGCTTTTCGATCAGGCTATAGTCGTCGCCGACCCGTCGCACGAAAGTTCGCGAGAACTGCTCGACCGACTCGCCGCGGTACCCGGCCAATCGGGCGATCTCCTCGGCGTTGACCCAGACATAGCCGGGCGCTCCGGTGCAGCAGGCGCCACAGCGCGTGCATTCAAAGGCGAGACCGTCCTGATACCAGGGCTGTTCGGGTTCGGCGGGAGGCATCGCGGGCCCTTGCGTTCCGTTTCCAGAAGAGTAAGGTTGAACCCTGGACACCGGGGAGTCTACCAGAGACTTGCCCGCCTCGACAACCCCCTTGACGCGCTCAAGTTCCGTCTGAGACGAGGTTTGTGTGAAGCTGGGAGGGTACGGAGGGCGGGCCGTCGGTGCCGGCCCCGTCACCGCTCCAAGGCCGATCGCCCCGCGAACCGAGGGCGAGGGAGTCCGCCCGATGTCTTCAAGACCCGACCTTGACCGTCGCCAGATCCTCAAACAGGCCGCCTTAATCACGGCGAGCCTTTCTCTTCCAGGCTCCTCCGGCGTTGCCGCGGCCGACGACCTGTTGCCGGTCGTCGACACGCACCAGCATCTCTGGGACCTCTCGAAATTCCGGCTCGACTGGCTGGCTCCGGGTTCGGATTCCAAACTGAACCGCAACTTCCTCACCGACGATTACCGCAAGGCGACCGACGGCCTGAAGGTGGTCAAGGCGGTGTACATGGAGGTGGACGTCATCCCCTCGCAAAAAGTCGCCGAGGCCGAGTCGATCATCGCCCTTTGCCGCTCCGGGACCTCGCCGACGGTCGCCGCCGTGATTGGCGGTCGCCCGGCCTCGGAAGGCTTCAAGGAATATGTCGGTCGGTTCAAGGACACGCGCGAGGTCAAGGGGGTCCGTCAGGTCGTCAAAACCCCCGGCGCCTGCGTCGCGCCCGAGTTCATCGACGGTGTCCGGACTCTCGGCGAGGCGGGCCTGATGTTCGACCTCTGCATGCCCGCCGCGTCCTTGCCCGACGCCGCGAAACTCGTCGACGCCTGCCCCGACACTCGGTTCATTCTCGACCACTGCGGCAACGCCGACGTTCTTTCCAAGGATCGATCCGCCTGGAAAGCCGACCTCGCCGCGATCGCCAAACGCGAACGAATCCTTGCGTGCAAGGTCTCCGGCATCGTCGCGTCCACCAAGGGGCAGCCCTGGACACCCGACGACCTCGCGCCGATCGTCAATCACGTCCTCGACGTCTTCGGCTCCGATCGGGTCGTCTTCGGCAGTGACTGGCCCGTCTGCCTCGGCGGCGCGAGCCTTCGCGACTGGCTCAATGCGCTCAAGGCCATCGTCCGCGATCGTTCGGAAACCGATCGTCGTAAACTCTTTTCCGCCAACGCCGAACGCATTTACCGCCTGGCCTGACCGAAGGTGAGCGACCTCTCATGACCACGATCGAAGGGGCACCCGCCGCGCGGCCGGCGTCTGGCCTAAGACTCTGGCAAATCGCCTTGATCGTCGCCTTCGTGGCGATCGCGATCCGCAATATTCAGGAACAGCGCCGGAGTGAGCCCGCGCTGATCGCGCTGGCCGCGGTCGGCTTCGTGGGATATGGATTATCGGGCTGGCTGATCTGGCGAAATTCCGACCGGGTGGTATCCAGAACTGGATCGACCGGACGACTGGTGGGCTACCTAATCTTCATGGCGGGATTCTTCATGCTCGCGACGGTCATCTATCTCGTCGCCGAACACACCTATCTTAACCTATGATCGGGAAGGAGAAAGAGCGGTACAAGATTGGAGAATTTTAAGACTTCCCATCGACTTGCGAAATGAATTCTGAAATCGGTTCAGACCAGGGCGCCCATGGCGGCGGCCTTGTCGGCATCGGTCGCGGCGGCCTTGAGGCGGTTGGAGCTGCTCGCCCAGCGGATCGGGTTGCCGTGCTTCTCGACGCCCAGGAGGATCGCTTCGAGGGTCCCTTCATCCATCGTGTTCGACCGGCTGCCGAAGTAACGAACCCGTTCGGCCGACCAGCCATCGGCGGCGAGGACGGGGTCAGCGAGGGGAGCACCCGTCACCTTGGCGTGCATTGCGGGAGCGTTGTTCTTCATCAGGTCGAGGTCCACGACGCAGGCTTCGGCCGGGTGATCCATCACGGCCGGGTACGACCGCTGCGAGCCGAGCGGGGCGAACCCGAGCACCTTTCGGTAATAATTGCGATGTCTCGGGTGAACGGCCATGACCCAGGTATCGCCCCCCTGCCGGAGGTGATACTGCATCGCCAGCGTGATCAAGGTGTTAAACGCCTGCGTGAACTCGCGGAGGCTCAGACCTTGAACGGCCAGACTGGTGAACTCGGCGAGACGACGCCCTTTGCGGCGAAGCCGATCAACCTCCGGCCCGTAAATGCTCTCCATCGGCAGTCCGAGCAGTTCGGTGTCCGGCACGAGTGTCAGCGTCGCGACGACCCGGCGATCATGTCGAGCCACAAAGGTCGCCGTTCCGGGCAGCGCGTGGTACGGTGTAAAACGGTAAGGAGATGTTCCCGGCGCCTCATACCCACGAGCCCGGTAATTGGTCGCGAGAAGACGATACGCGTCCTCCAGCTCCGCCTGCTCGCGGCCGATGTTCGCCAGGATATCCCGGCCAATATTCGGAACCTTGACGGATGAGGTCATCGGCCCGAACTGCGCCTCACGGCGCCCCTGGCCTCGATCGCTCTCTGTCAGACGGCGGCAGGTTTCTGCGATCATCGTGGGTATTATTCGGAAAAGTGCCGGTTGCGATTCGGTTTCGACGAGACCCCGTTGACACGGTCAGCTCGTCACGATCGGATTAAAGAGACATCTGGTTTACGGAACCGAACGGCCGGAAGGCGGTGAGACGGCTCGTGAATAAGCAAGGAGCGTGCCAAGACTTCAATTTTAATGCTAACTCGTTGACAATGAAAGCGTTATGATAAAACTGAAGAGTCCAGGCCGGTTCACGGTTTGAAAATTCGTCCGTGCCGGTCGCGGAGATCGTTCAAAACCCCTGTGCCGCTTACCAATCGGTCTCTCCGGGGACACGGAGGATCGCCATGTTTGAGTCTGACGGTTGGTTCGATTGGGAGCCCGATCCCCACCGCGCAGCGGGCGACGCCGACCCTTCTCTTCAGCCTTATGCCTCGATGACCAGGGCAGAGATCCTGGCTCTCATGGCCGAGGCGAAAGGGGGGCGCGAGTGGGAATTCTTGCAAGAATATTTTTTGAATACGTGCGGGCCGGACGAGCTGGCGGTCGGTACCGACGCCTTTATTCAGACGCACTACAGCGACGTCTTCGGATTCGAGGAAGCCTGCTATCTCGAAGGCGCCATTGAACTGGCGATCCAGAGACGGCTCGCCCCGTCCGGATCATCGCGGACGCCCGCGGAAAAATCAGCCGAGACACCCTTCTCGTACTCGGGACCGTCCGAGGTCTCCAAGGCCGCGCGGGCTTCCGTCGAAGACCCGGCCGCCTGAAAAGGGTAACCGCCGAGGACCAATCGAGGCCCCGCGGCGGTCGCCTTTGAACGTGGAATCGTTCGATCAATGCTGGCCCGAGGGAGCCTGGCCCGACGCCGCGGCCTGGTAGCTCGGCGCCACCTGAGGCGCCGCGTAAGTCACCGGAACAACCCGGGTTACCGGTCGATAGCAGGTCTCGGGCACGGTCTCGCAGACCGGGTAGGGAATCTGCCGGGTGATCGTCTTCGGCACGCAACGGAAGGTGACGTGCGGAATGCGTTCCGTGACCGTCTCCTGGACCATCCGCGTATGATAGACGGGGACGTCAACAACCTTTTGCTCGCGAACGATCGAGCAGCGCGTGACCGGCACCTGCCGCGTTTCGACGTCGCGCACCATGTGCGTCTCGACCACGTCGCGGACGACCGGAACCGGCTTGTAGCAGGTCTGGGCGACCGTCTGGCAACCGCACGCCGGCGCCTTGCGTCCGCACTTGCCGCACGAACTGGCAACCGGAACCGTCACGTATTGTGTCGTCGGCTGCATGCAATACTCGGTCACCTGCCGGGTCGTCGAGACCGGCCGGCAAACGGTGATGTTCTGATTGACATAATTGGTCTCGAAGACCGGCTTGCAGACGTCAATAAGCTTCTGCACGGTGGTCGTGTCGATCACCGGCCTGCAAATCACCCTCGGCCGTTCGGTCCAGGTCGTCTCGGCCTCGCGGACCATGATCGTCACGGTCTCTTCGCGGAACTCGATCCGCGTCCGGTTCCGCATCACGGTATAGGGAACCATCTCGGTCACACATTGCGTCGTCGGCGCACAGGCCGCGGGCGCTGTATAGACGCAGGGCGTCTGCCGACACTTGTGACACGCCTCCGCCGTCCCCGTCATCAACCAACCGGTCGCCGCCACGACCGCCAAGACCCCGATGAGTCGTCCCCGCATCGCCTGAACCTCCCCTGATAGATTCTCTGGTTGGTCGCATCCCGTCCCATTACCCGCCTGGGTATCCTTAGGACAGAATTCTACTAAATGGAGAATCTGGGAGGAATAGCCTAGTTGAGAAAGAGATTCTGAAATCAGCGTTTTCCGGGTCTTTCGTGGACGTGGAAGTCCTCAGGATTCTGGAGAAACTGGGCCAGTCTTGCCGCCGCTTGTGCAAGGAAGACACGCGATGCTTTGTCGCTTTTACCCGCCGATCGAGTGCATCAGGCGATCGGGTTTGATGAACTGCGCGGTGTTGATCTGATGCCCTTCCCACTTGCCGGCGACGCTCTCGCGGATGGCCTCGGCAATCGCGGCGTCGCTGCCGTTATTGCGAAGCAAGCCGCGGAGATCGGTCTCTTCGAGGGCGAAGAGGCAGTTGCGGAATTTTCCCTCGGCCGTCAGGCGGACCCGGTTGCAGCTTCCGCAGAAGGGGCGGCTGACCGAGGCGATCAGGCCGACCCGGCCGATCCCGTCGTCGTAGTCATAATCAACGGCCGGAGCGCGCGAGTCCTGGCCCGGAGCGGGCGAGAGCGGGCCAATCTCGCGCCCGAGGATGTCGAGTATCTCGGCGGCATAGAGCACCTTGTCGCGCTCCCAGGAATCGCCCGCGTCGAGCGGCATGTACTCGATGAATCGCAGTTCCAGGCCGTGCTCGCGGGCAAAAAGGGCAAGCGGGACGACGTCGGCGTCGGTCGCCCCCTTGATCGCCACGGCGTTGACCTTCACCGGGTCAAACCCGGCGTTTTTGGCCGCGAGAATCCCCTCGATGACCTGTTCAACGCCGGGACGTCGCGTGAGTTCCTGGAATCGTTGCGGGTCCATCGTGTCGAGGCTGACGTTGATCCGCCTCAAGCCCGCTTCATGAAGCTCTCTGGCCATCGGCGCGAGCAAGATTCCATTCGTCGTCAGGCCGACGTCGCGAATTCCCGGGGTCTCGGCGATCATCCGCACCAGGTCGGGCAGGCCGCGCCTCACCAGGGGTTCACCGCCGGTCAGGCGGATCTTGTCGACGCCCAGCGTGGTCGCCACCCGGACAACCCGATGGATCTCCTCGAAGCTCAGGAGGCTGTTTTTGGGCAGAAAGGTGACTGACTCGGGCATGCAGTAGACGCAACGGATGTTGCAGCGGTCGGTAACGCTGATCCTCAGGTTGTTATGGACTCGGCCGAACCGATCCTTGAGGATGTCGCCGGGATGGGTCGATGTCATGGGCGGGCGCCGATCACAATCGAGGGCGGGGCGGGGCGATGCGGTCCTGGCAGACGCTCGGAAGACCGACCACCCAGCATAACCGATGCTCGGGCGCGTCGTCACCCGGGAACCGGATCAGGAGCGATGGAAAGGACCGATGACCAATGTCCGATGGCCGAGAAATTTGGACATTCGGTTATCGACCATCATTTTTTCGGTCATCGGTCATCCCTTATCAGACCCCTTGGAAAGCCCCTCGCAA
Source organism: Isosphaeraceae bacterium (assembly GCA_965277595.1). GTDB lineage: Bacteria > Planctomycetota > Planctomycetia > Isosphaerales > Isosphaeraceae > CBDIDH01. Next base: position 4,409,958 of record CBDIDH010000002.1, on the reverse strand, counting down.
ATCCCCGAGGACCAGCATCGCCCAGCATGGTTCTTGCCCTGATTTCTCAGGCGGCGGGGGGTTCCATCCCGGGATGAACCCACTCCTCGCGGCCGTCGGCCCAGACTTCTTTTTTCCAGATCGGGACGACGTCCTTGAGCGTGTCAATCAGCCACCGGCAGGCTTCAAACGACTCATGCCGGTGCGGACAGCTCACGGCGACGACGACGCTGATCTCGCCAAGATCAAGATGGCCGACCCGATGCACGATCGACGCCTCGATGATCGGCCAGCGACGTCGGGCCTCAGCCTCGATCTCGTCCAGCTTTTTCGAAGCCATCTCGGGATAGGCTTCGTAATCAAGGGACGACGTCTGCCGTCCGGCGGTCATCTCGCGGACGGTTCCCAGAAACGTGCAGACCGCGCCGGCCATGTTGGACCGGACGCGTTCGGTGAGTGCCGCGTGGTCAATCGGCCCCTCGGTGATCTCGTTCATCGGTCCGTCCCGAAGTTTCTGGCCGTTTTCCCGTTCCCATTCCCGATGATGTCCACGCCCCCACTTACGGGGGGGATCGCCGCGACCTCGGCCCCCCTGGGGATGATCGTCTCGTCGTCGGCGTATTCGGCCGCCACGGCGATCATCAGAGAAGGCACGATCGGCGCCAGGGCCGGGCAATCCTCGGCGATCGCGCGTCGGAGCGCGGCGACGGTCGCCGGCTCGGTCAGGTCGACCGTCAAGGCGGACCGCCCCGCGCGTTCTCGGGCCACGGCGAAGAGTCGCACTGTCACCCGCACGCGTCTTCTCCTCGCGGGGCTCGATCAATCATCGGCATGAGGAGTCGCCCGACCCAAGCCAACGTTCGTAATCGTCGGGCGTGTTCAGGTCAACAACCGACGTCGGATCGGTCACGTTCAACGCGACAACCCTATCAACGTGACGTTTCAGCAGTGCATTGACCCCCATCCCCGCCGGCAGTTCAAGAACCTCTCGGGCTAACTTCCAGGGGAGAGCAACCGGGTGCCCACGTTTCCCCCGAAAGACCGGCACGACAATCGACGTCGCTTCGTCCCTCGCTCGATCCACAACCCGGGCCACGAGTTCGGCCGAAAGCCCCGGACTATCCGCCGGCGCGAGCAGTATTGTCGACGGTTCCCGATCGCCCCGGCTCAGGTGGTCGATCGCGTGCTCAAACGACTCTCGCATCTCGGCCGGTCGGCGGTCGGGAACCAACAGAACCGCTCCCGCGTCGTTGGCTTCCGCGTGCAGGATCGCGGCCCCGTCCGCATCGATCGGCGGCGCGACGACGATGACGACCGAGGCCCCGCCGTCTCTCAAAGCGGTCACGACCCTGGCAATCAAGGCCCGGCCGCCGACCGGCAGGATCAGCTTGGGCCGACCCATCCGGCGACTCTCTCCCGCGGCCGGGACGACCGCCGCGATCACGACCGCCCCGACGCTTCGACCGGTTCCGTGGCCGAGACTTGAAACGACGCGGGAACCGGTTTTCGTTCCAGGGCCGACACCCCAAGGTTTCGCCGCGCGATCAGTTCGGCGACGATGCTCACGGCGATCTCGGCGACCGACTGCGAGCCGATGTCCATCCCCACCGGCGCCGCGATCCGTCCCAGAGCCTCGGCCGTAACGCCTGATTCGCGCAGGGTTTCCAGGATCAGGCGAATCTTCCGGGCGCTGCCGATCAGGCCGACGTACCCCGCGGCCGTTTCGGCCAGTTGCGCGAGCGCTTCCTGGTCGTGGCCGTGCCCTCGGGTCACAATGAGCGCGTACGTGTTCGCGTTCCAGTGAATCGCGGGCAAGACCTCCTCGATCGGCCCGACGATCCGCTGGGCGGCGGTCGGAAATCGTTCGGGGCTCGCATAATCGATCCGGTCATCGACAACCCAGACCTCGAAATCGGTTCCCGCCGCCAGGGCCGCGACCCCCTGGCCGACGTGCCCCGCCCCCACGATCACCAGGCGGACCCTCGGCAGGGTCGGCAAGAGCGCCAGGCCGCCGCGCAAGCCCGGCTTCGGCCTCTCGCCAAGCGGGATAATCCGTTCCGTAACTTCTTCCGTCGCATCGACAACCGGCCATCCCGCGACGCAACGGCCATCTGGCCCGAAGACGAACCTCGCCCCGACGGGCAGGCCGCCGCCGACCCGTTCAGGATCGACGACGACAGCCTCGGTGAACCCCTCGCCCGCCTCAAGCAAGGCGCGAAAGGCACGGTAGTAGTGGAGCGGTCCCTCGCCGCGCAGGGCTTCGGTCGAGACAACCATCTTGCCGCCGCAGATCAGGCCATCGGCCCAGGCGTAATCGTGGTCGAGCACGAAGGTATCGAGCGTCGGGCCGGTCTGACCGATCCGCCGGAGGGCCTTTTGCCGGACCTCGGCCTCAACGCAACCGCCGCCGAGCGTGCCGACCTGGCCGCCGCCAACCGGGTCAACGATCATCAAGGCCCCGGCTTTTTGCGGGGTTGAGCCTCGGGTCTCGACCACCTGGCAGACGATCGGCTCGCGACCTCGCTCCAGAGATTCGGTCAACTGCCTCAAGAGGTCGCGCATCGGGGTCGGTCCGTCCGCTCGGTGGGTTCCGTCGTCGCTTCGCTTCGCGTCGTCGGTTCAAGGCTATCCCCTCGCCTTCGCCTCCGCAATCCGGAAGCGAACGCGGGGACGATCTTTCGCGCGCCGGCTCGCGCATTAACTTCGGTTCAAGGGGATGGCTTGCCCCGTCTCCGGGTCAAACCACGAGGCCCTTCGGAAATCCATTCCCAGGGCAAGTCGATCCGCCGGCCTGACGCCAGACCCGGCCGAAACTCTCGCGTCAAACTCCCGATTCCCCGCGACGAGCACCACGGTCGATTCATGCCCCTGAAAGTCAACGCGGACCACCTCGGCCGGTTGAGAAAGCCAGGTCAAACCCGGGTTTTCCCCCCCGTTCTCGACCGCGAGCATGACGTGTTCGGGTCGGAGTCCGAGCAGAACCCCCCTGCCCCGTCTCGCCGCGATCGCGTCGAGTCCCCGGCCTTCGGGAAGCATCAAGAGTTCCCCGTCAATGCCTTCAAGGCCGACGGAATCGCCAACGCCCCGCGCCACGATTCGGCCCTCGTACAACCTCATCGGCGGGCTGCCGATGAAAGCGGCGACGGTTGTCGACGCGGGTTGTTGATACACGTCGATCGGCCGGCCCACCTGAACGACTCGCCCGCCGTCCATCACCGCGACGCGATCGCCCAGCGCCAGGGCCTCGGCCTGGTCGTGCGTCACGAAAATCATCGTTGCCCCGAGTCGACGGTGCAACTGGCCCACTTCCCTTCCGAGCGACGCCCGCAAGGGAGCATCGAGCCTGGAAAGCGGTTCATCGAGCAAAAAGACCGACGGGCGACGCGCCACGGCGCCCCCCAGCGCGACGCGTTGCCGCTGGCCTCCCGAGAGCGTCTCCGGCCTTCGATCGAGCAAGGCAGTCAGGCCGAGCATTTCCGCAACCACCTTGACGCGCTCGGTCGTCTCGGCCCGGCCAATACCTCGGGCGCGAAGGCCGAAGGCCAGGTTCTCGGTCACGGAGAGATATGGAAACAGCGCGGGTTCCTGAAAGACCATCGCCAGGTCTCTCTCGCGCGGACTTCTGGCCGTCACGTCGTGCCCGCCGATCGCGATTGACCCGGCCGTCGGCGTTTCCAGGCCGGCGATCAGTCGCAAGAGCGTGCTCTTTCCCGATCCCGACGGCCCGACGATCGCCAGAAGCTCGCCGTCAAGCGCCGACAGGTCAACGTCCTTCACGGCCTCGACGCCGTTCGGAAAAACCTTGCTCAGCCCGCGCAACGCGACGCCCCCCAAGGCAACCTCCTGCTTCTGAAGCTCGATCGTCCAGACCAGAACCTGAGTGTCCAGTCTAACCCGATCGTCTTGATCCGACACGCTTTGGCGCGTCCTTTGCCGATGAAGAAGGAATGTCGAACGCGATTTGACGCGTGTCAGGTCACATCCTCTCCCCAAAAATTCAGGACCGAGCCATGCAAAACGTCGTCGGAATGTTCACCTCGCGCACCGAGGCCGAGGTCGCGATTCACCGGCTCCGCGGCATCGGCGTCCCCGCCGATTCGATCAGCATCGCGATGAAAGATTCCGGCGGCTCTATCTCCGCCGAGCCGACGCTCGCCGAGGCGACCGGGACGCACGACCTCGCCGAGGAAGGAACAGCTGTTGGCGCTTTGTCGGGAGCGGCCGTCGGCACGCTCGTTGGCCTGCTCGTGGCGGGAAGCACGTTCGTCCTGCCGGGCGTTGGCCCCTTGTTGATCGCCGGTCCGCTCGCGGCGGCACTAACGGGCGCGGGAGTTGGCGCGGCTTCGGGCGGCGTTCTCGGCGCACTTGTTGGCTCAGGGGTTCCCGAACCCGAGGCCACGCATTATCTCGAAGGCGTCCAGTCCGGCCGCGTCATCGTCGCCGCGCACGTTGACAGCCCGATGGCGGCCGATGTCCGTCGCATCTTCGACGAGGAAGGCTCACATCGGACTCATTCGGTCTGAGGTTACGATTGTGAAACGGGCGGATGATCAATCAAATTCATCCGCCCGTCGTTTATATCGATCAGACGTGCTCGATCTCGGTCGCGAAGCCGTGCTGCTTGCGATGGACGGGGCCGTCAAACATCTTGGAAGACTTGAACAGCTCGAATCGGCCGTCGCCCGCGACCTGGAAGGTCGATTGCTCGATCTTCGAACGCTCGTCGGCGGTCAACGGCTTGAAGTCGCGGACGATCTTGAGGTTCTGGTCGAGCACTTTTTCCGAGTCAATGCCCGAGACAAGCGTCGAGATCGGCAGTGAGAGGACGTACCGAAGCGCATCATCCACGGAAACGCCCGCCTTGCTGACGATCGTTCCCGTGCCGCCGAGACTCTTCATCGCCAGGCAGCCGATGTTCCGTTCGAGAAGGACGGGAAGTACCTGCTTCTGGAAGCTCCGGTAATGCACGTCCATCACGTTCAGGGGCATCTGCACGGTCGCCCAGTCAAAGGGCTTGCTAAGCATCTTCAAGTGGATGATCGGATCTTTATGCCCGGTGAACCCGAGAAAGCGGACCTTGCCGTCCTTCAACGCTTTCAAACCGGCGTGAATCGCGCCATCTTCGGCGAAGACCCAGTCGGGGTCGGAATCATAAACCATCTCGTGGAACTGCCAGAGGTCGAGACGGTCGGTCTTGAGCCGCTTGAGGCTGTCTTCGAGGTTCGAGGTGGCTTCCTTGGCGGTCCGGCCGCAGACCTTGGTCATGAGAAAGACCTTGTCGCGGCGGTTCCCTTCGGCCAGGGCCTTGCCCATCCACTCCTCGGCGCCGCCGTCATGATAATCCCAGCAGTTGTCCATGAAGGTGATCCCTTCATCGACAGCGCGCTGGATCAATCGGGCGCTTTCCTTCTGCGAAAGCTTTTTCGGGTTCGTGCTGGAATGGCCGCCGAGGCCCAGAACGCTGACCATCTCGCCGGTCTTGCCGAGCGGTCGGGTCGGAATGCCCCCCGCGTTGGCCCGGGCGCCGGGGGCCTGGGCGTCGGCGACGGCCGAGGCCATCGTCAGGGCCGCCACTCCGGCCGCGCCGGCCTGGATAAACTCGCGACGGTTCGGTTGCGGGGTATCGCTCATCGGGTTGGTCTCCTCATCGTCCGTGTTTCGGTCGAAATGCGGGCGGATCTGTTCCAGGGTTCGCCCGAGACTGCTGCAACCCGCGCGCCTTCACGCCCCATCGCGGCGGAGTCGGTCGCAGATCAGCAGCGCGAGCATCGACTTGGCGTCGTCAATCCGGCCGTCGTGGACCATCGCGATGGCCTCGTCCCACTTGACGACAAACGGCTGAAGTTGTTCGTCGGGCTGATGTTCGGTTGGGCCAGGAGTCAGGTCTTCGCAAAGGTAAAGGAACATGCGTTCGGTAAAGACACCGGGCGAGACCCACCAGGCGCCGACCTTCGTGATCTTGCCGGCGCGGTAACCGGTTTCCTCGGCCAGCTCGCGCGGAGCCGTGGAATCAGCGGTCTCGCCGGGATCAATCGTCCCGGCGGGGACCTCGATGAGCGTGGTGTTCACCGAGTACCGATGATTTCTCAAGAGGCAGACATGATCGGCGTCGACCATCGGCACGAGGGCGACCGCTCCGCGATGCTCGACGACCTCGCGGTCGCGGGTTGACCCGTCGGCAAGCTGGACCGGCTGCAAGGCGAGGTCGATCTTCAACCCCTTGTAGATCAACCTGCGCCCGGCCCTCGGTTCGGAATCCGACATCGACGAGCCTCCCTCCCGACTCAGCCTTCCTCGCGGACGAGCCGATGGAAGCGCTGAAGTAGGTCTTTGGTGATCGGGCCGGGCTTGCCGGTGCCGATCGCCCGGCCGTCGCAGTCAACGACGGGAATGACCTCGGCGGCGGTGCCGGTCAAAAAGCATTCGTCGGCCGTGTAGACGTCGTGGCGGTCCATTGTTCGCTCAAAGACGGCGATCCCGGCGTCACGCGCCAGACCGATCACGGCGTCCCGGGTGATTCCTTCGAGAATCCCGGCGTCGATCGGCGGGGTATGCAAGGCCCCCTTGCGGACGATGAAGATGTTGTCGCCCGTGCATTCGGCGACCTCACCCTTGTGGTTGAGCATCAGGGCTTCAAGACAGCCGGCGTTCGTCCCCTCGACCTTCGCCATGATGTTGTTCAGGTAATTCAGCGACTTGATCCGCGGGTTGAGCGCGGTCGGGTGGTTCCGCATCGTCCCCGCGGTGACAATTTTGAGGCCGTGCTCGTAAAGCTCGGGCGGGTAAAGGCTGATCGCGTCGGTGATGATGATCACCTGCGGATCGGTCGTCTTGCGCGGGTCCAGTCCCAGGCTTCCCGCGCCCCGGGTGACGACGACCCGGATATAGGCATCGACCAGGCTATTGGCGGCGAGCGTGTCCTTGATCGCCTGTGCCAGGGCCTCGCGCGGCATCGGGATTTTCAGGTGGATCGAGAGGCCCGATTCATAGAGCCGGTCGACGTGCTCCTTGAGCCGGAAGACCCGGCCCGAGTAGGCGCGAATGCCTTCAAAAACGCCGTCGCCGTAGAGCAGGCCGTGATCGTAGACGCTGATCTTGGCGTCGGCCTTGTCGAACAGCTTTCCGCCGATGTAAACCTTGAGGCTCATCCGAATGGCACCCCCGCCGCAAGGGGCGCCGCGACCCGTCACGACACGATCCGCCCCGCCGCCCCTCTCAGAATGTTCCGACGACGCGGCCCCCGACCTTCGGCGCTTTTTCAGGCCAGGGCGGGGGCCCACTCCTCAACCCGCCCCTCGGCCAGGCGGACAATCCGGTCCGCCTGTTGAGCGATCTGGATATCGTGAGTCACCATCATCATAGTGAGCCCTCGCTCACGGTTCAAGTCGCGGAGCAGTTCCAGGACGGTCTGGCCGGTCGCCGCGTCAAGGTTCCCCGTCGGCTCGTCGGCCAGGACGATTTCGGGGCCGCCGGCCAGGGCTCGGGCAATCGCCGCGCGCTGCATCTCGCCGCCAGAGAGTTCCGAAGGCTTGTGATCGAGCCTGTGGCCGAGGCCGACCCGCTCCAGAAGGGCCCTGGCTTCCTTGCGAATCGCCCGCCGTTCCGTCAGATACGAGAGCAGGCCGTTGCGGATCAGGCGCGGCATCATCACGTTTTCCAGAGCGGTTAGCTCCGGGAGCAGGTGATAGAACTGAAAGATGAAGCCGAAGGTCCGGTTTCGAAGGCCGTCGCGCTGGCGGTCGGGGCGATCATCGATCCGCTTGCCGTCGAGCCAGACCGAGCCCCTGTCCGGGCCGTCGAGCAGGCCGAGGAGATGCAAGAGCGTGCTCTTTCCCGATCCGCTCGCCCCGACAATCGCGACAAGCTCGCCCCGGTCGACTTCGAGGTCGACCCCCCGAAGCACCGGGACGGCGGTCTTCCCTTTCTGATAACTCTTCTCCAGACCGACCGCCGCCAGATGTGCCGTCATCTCGACCGCCTTCCTTGGGTTGGGGATGAGGGGAGATTTTCTCGCCAGGGATGACCGATGGCCAAGGACCGATGACCGAGGGAAAATTCAGTTCCGAAGGCGGGAACGATGGTTTTCACCGGGAATTCTTGGACATCGGTCATTAGGGTTGTTGCTCAATAGCCGTAAGGTCAAAGGACAGAAGGACATGGGACAAAAGAAAAAATCTACCCTTTGTCCTTGTGTCCTTTGACCTTACGTCAAAAACAGCCCCGAATACGCAAAAACCCTATTGGTCATCGGTCCTCGGTCATTCTCCAGGAATACCCGCGATTTACTCGAACCGAAGCGCCTTGACCGGATGCAGCTTGGCGGCTCGTTGCGCCGGCCAGACGCTCGCCGCGGCGGCAATGAAGAGAGCGCCGAGGACAATCCAGAAGACCGTCCAGGGCTCGACAAGCGTGGGAATCTCGCTGAAATAATAGACCGTGTCGTCAAAGACCCGGTGGCCGAGCACCCGGCTGAGTTGCTTCTCGATCGCGTTGATGTTCGCCACGAAGAGCAAGCCCCCGGCCATGCCGACCCCACTGCCGACGACCCCGAGCAAGAGCCCATAACCGAGGAAGATTCCCCGAACCCCCGCCGTCGACGCGCCCAGCGCCTTCATGATGCCGATGTCGCGCGTCTTCTCGACGACGATCATGAAGAAGATCGCCAGGATTCCGAACCCCGCGACCGCGATGATGAAGAACAGAAGCAGGTTCAAGATGCTCTGCTCGATCGCCACGGCCGCGAGCAAGGGGCCTTGCTTGTCCTCCCAGGTCGCCACCCGGAACCCCATCGGCCGCAAGCTTTCGAGCGCATTCTGGACCTTGAACTTCAAGGCATCGATGTCGACCCCGGGCTTGACCTTGATCTGAATCGCGTTGACCGCCCCCCGGCCTTGCTCGTCGACGAGAAGCCGCATTGTCTGGAGTCGATCGAGTGGGACGTAAACATGGCTTGAGTCGTACTCGCTCATCCCGCTCTTGAAGTAGCCGACGACCGAGAAATCATCGTAGGCGGCCTCGGGACGGTTGCCCGCCTTGGGAAAGACCAGGCCGACGCGCGTTCCTGGCGGAGCGATGAACGTATCGGCCTCTTGCCCGCCCCGGTGAATCGTCCCAAGCGCCCAGCCGATGATCGCGCCTCGGTCGGGAGCTTGTTGCTCCATCTCGCGGCGGACTTCCTTGACGAAGGGGTCGTCGGGCGCCATGTCCTTGAGGACCTGCCCGGCGGGGGTCGAGTTGAGCCGAAGCGCCTCGGCGACCTTGAACGACGGCGGGCTGATCTTCTCGTCGATCACCCGACCCCTCTTGTCGCGGACCTTTTTCCCGGTGAAGAGGAACTCGGCGAAGTCGCCCGTCTTGGCCCGTTCCACAGGCTCGACGCCGATGATCTGGACCTGCCGGGGCCACTTCTGGTTGCCGACCTGAAACATCATCAGGCCGTACACTTCCATCGTCGCGGCCATCGCCTGCACGTCCTCGCCGGCCGCTTCCATGATCCGGGCCTTGACCTCGTCCGAGTCATAAAAGCCGTCCAGGCTGAACGACTCGACCACGACATCGGCGAGGACTCCGTGGAGCCGGTCGCGCATCTTGTCCGAGAACCCAGCCATGACCGAGTTCACCACGATCATCGTGGCCACCCCGAGCATCACGCTGATCACGCTCGCGAGCGCGATGTACCGGGTCTTCAAATACCGCCAGCAGAGCAGATACTTGTACACGACGTCGGCTCCCTCCGTGGATCGGCGTTCGTTCGGTCGTCCCAGAAATCAGGTCTGCGGCCTCATCAGCGGGAAGAGGATCACGTCGCGGATGCTCGCCTGGTTCATCAAAAGCATGCAGAGCCGGTCCATGCCGACTCCCAGGCCACCGGCCGGCGGCATCGCGTGTTTCAGGGCGCGGACGAAATCGTCGTCAACCCGCGCCATCGAGTCGTCTTCCTTCTGGCCGGCAAGCTGCTTGTGAAAAAGCTCGTCCTGCAAGAACGGATCATTCAGCTCCGTGTACGCGTTGGCCAGCTCCATCCCGCGCACGAATAGCTCGAACCGCTCGGCGAACTTCGGGTCACCGGCTTTTCGCTTCGTCAGCGGACAGATCGCGGACGGATAATCCACGACGAAGACCGGACCTTCCAGCCTGTCCTCAACGCATTCCTCGAAAAGATCATTCGCCACGACGTCCGGGTCGCGCCCGTCGAACGCAATCCCCATCGCCTCGGCTTTGGCCTTGAGCGCGGCCAGGTCGCCGACGTCAACGCCCGCGAACTCCCGCAAGAGGTCGTCGTACCTCTTGCGCGGCCAGGGAGGCGTGAAATCAACCGTGGCCTCGCCCCAGGGACGTTGATAAATTCCGTCCACCGCGTCGATCGCGGCGCAGAGGAGGCCCTCGGTCAGGTCCATCATGCTCTGATAATCGCCGTACGCCTGATAGGCTTCCAGCATCGTGAACTCGGGGTTATGTTTCGGGCTGATCCCCTCGTTCCGATAAACCCTGCCGATCTCAAAGACCCGCTCCATGCCGCCGACCAGCAGCCGCTTCAAATACAGTTCGGGCGCGATCCGCATAAAGAGCGGGATATCGAGCGCATTGTGATGCGTCACGAAGGGTTTCGCCGCGGCGCCTCCGGCGATCGACTGCATCGTCGGCGTCTCGACCTCGATATATCCGCGCTCCGTTAAAACGCGTCGAAAAGCCGCGACGATCTTCGATCGGCCGAGAAACGTGTTCAGCGATTCGGGATTGCTGAAGAGGTCAACATACCTCTGCCTCGACCGCTGCTCGACGTCGGTCAGGCCGTGCCACTTCTCGGGCGGCGGCAGCAGGCTCTTGCCCAGGAACGTCAGGGCCGTGGCGAAGACGGTCAACTCGCCCGTCTTCGTGTATCCGAGCGTGCCGTCGACGCCGATCAGGTCCCCCAGGTCAAGTTCTCCTGCAAGCGCCCAGGCGGCGTCGCCAACCTGATTCTTGCCGAGAAAAACCTGAATCGTGCCCGTCCAGTCGCGGACCTGAAGGAAGTTGACCTTCCCCTGTCCGCGTCGCAAGATGATCCGACCGGCGATCCGCGCTGTTGGGCCGACGATCTCGTTCGACCCCGCGCCTTCGGGAAGGGTCAGGGCGCGGACGTCGGCAATCGCCTGATGCCCGTCGAACCGAGACCCCCAGGGATCGTGTCCGAGCGCGGCGATCGTCTTGAGCTTTTCGGAACGGACCGCCTCCAGGCTTTCTCTCGACTCGTCGGCCATCACCCCGCCTTGCTTCGCGTCGATCGGAAAAGGTCCGGTTCACGGACCCTGCAAAGACTTGAGGCAAATTGTAGGATAAATGCGATTTCGGTCAACGCCAACCGCCGCCCGACCTCAGGAGGGTTGCAAAGCCGGTCTCTTCGATGACCAATGTATGATGACCGATGACCAAAAAGGCGAATTTTTTCGGTCATTGGACATTGTTCATCGGGACTTTGCAATTCTTTCGCGCCCGACCCTGGAACCCGGAACCGATCATGCCCGAGACCCGCGTCGCGCTCGCTCCGCTCGAACTGTTCATGACCGAGGTCCGCGTCTTCGATTGGCCGGAGACAGTCCGCTGGTACGTGGAAACTCTCCGCCTCCAGCTTCTGGTCAACGATGAGCCGAACGGGTTCGCCCTTCTGGGCGCGGGGCATGGTCAGGGCCACGGCCACCTCGCCTTGCGTCGCGGCGTGGCGCGTTGCGAGGCCGTCTATCACGTCCGCCTTCACTTCCGCGTCGCCGACGTCGACGCCGAGCGCTCTCGACTCCTCGCCGCGGGCGTTTCCGTCACCGAGGCCCTTGAGAATGACCGTGAATCCTACCGCGAGGTTCGCCTTCACGACCCCGAAGGAACGGCGATCACGCTTTTTACCTGGACCAAACCCGCCCCGTGAGAGTGAAACCTGGCCCTGGCCTTTTCACTTCACTTCGATAGTGTCAAGTCCCGGGTCATCGACAGACTGTCTTCCTGCGAACTGTCTCGGATCTTCGTCGTCCTCGACTGCGTGAACTGCTCCACCCAGCCGGTCCTCGTGTCGATGACGAACTGGGCGCGATCCTCGATCGAAAGAGGTTGGAACTCGTCGATCGCGGGCAATTTTTTCCCTGTCCGCTTGGCGACCCCCTGCATCGTTTCGTGCAAGATCCTGGCTGACGCGTTCGGGTCGAGGGTCTGCGTCCAGGAGACCAGGGCGCGACCTGTCGAGCGGTTGTACGAGGCGAGCGTGAACCTGGCTCGGCTCGGGAACGGCGGGCCGCCCAGCGGGTTCGGCAGGCGATCTTCGTATTCTAAAGACGTCCCAACGCCCGGAAAGACGCCGCCGATCGGCATGAAGAAACTTGTGGGTTCCTTGGTGAAAATCTGCGTGATCGTGGCTTTGTTCGCGAAGATTGCGTCAAAGCTCGATCGCGCCGCGGCCTTGGCCTTCTTGTCGGCCTCGTCGTTCGCCTTCGGCTGGAAAATCAGGTCGGCGATCTTCGAGGCCGCGGCCTTGACCTCGATCCAGTTCCGAATTCCCGTGACTGCCGCCGCGTCGTCGAGTTCCAGGTCGATCTCCATCCCCTCGACGAGCTGGCTCATCGCGCGAGTTCTCGGGTCGGCCGCCTCCTCGGAATCATCGGCCTTGATCGGACCGATCTTCCAGCGCACGAGAAAGCCTTTCTCCCCGGCCTCGATCACCGTGAGATCAATCGGCCCTCGTCCGATCGCCTTCACCGACTCATCGCCGAGTGTCTTTTGCCGCGACTTGACCCTCTCATAGCGTCGATGCTCGCCGACCTTCCATCGCGGCACGATCGCGACTTCGCCCTTTTTCTCTTCCTCGGTGGTCAAGCCAAGCGACGCCCAGGCACATCCCAGCGCGGCCACGACGGCGATGATCCCGATCTTTCGAACCGATCGACGTCGTCGCATGGGGGGATACACTCCGTTTGATCCTGCCGGAAATCTTGAGTTGCGTTGAGTTTATCGGGACAGTCCTTCGACGTCGACACATCGTCATGCGGTTTCCAGAGAATCGCAACCTCCCAACCCTGGCGTTCGAAGACACCGCGCCAATCTTGTTTTCCCCCGCCCGAAACCCGATCATGAACCTTCACCCACGCCGCCCCGTTTGAAGCGAAGTGCGCCGGAGAGTCTTCCCACGATGCGACCCTTTCGAACTGCCGTCGGCCTGGCCCTGGCGTTACTCCTGGTTCTCGGGCAGCCGACAACGGCCCAGGACGCCGTTTCCAAGGCCCCGCCAAGAACTCCGGCCGAGGAAAAAGCTCTCTTCCACCTCCCTGAAGGATTCGAGGCGCAGCTTGTCGCCTCGGAACCAGAGATTCACAAGCCGCTGAACATCGCCTTTGATGACCGCGGCCGGCTCTGGGTGACCGATACGCTCGAATATCCCTTTCCCGCCCCCGCCGGCCAGACCCCGCGCGACGGCGTCAAGATTCTCTCTGACTTCGGTCCCGACGGTCACGCGGGCACGATCACGACCTTCGCCAGCGGCCTGAACATCCCGATCGGCATCTTGCCCATGCCCGGCGGCAAGTCGGCCCTGGTGCACAGTATTCCTGATATTCTCAGGATCGACGGTTCAGGAAAGAAAGAACCTGTCTATCAGACCTACGGCTCGCGCGACACCCACGGCATGACCAACGCCTTTTCCTGGGGCGCTGACGGCTGGATCTACGCCTGTCACGGCTTCTCGAATGAGTCAACCGTCTCGGGCGCGGATAAGGCGGCGATCACGATGCAATCGGGAAACGTGTATCGGATGCGTCCCGACGGCTCGCACCTGGAATACTTCAGCCACGGTCAGGTGAACCCCTTCGGCCTCGCCTTTGATGCGCTCGGCAATCTTTATTCGTCCGACTGTCACACGAAGCCGATCTATCAGCTATTGCGGGGTGGCTATTATCCCAGCTTCGGCAAGCCCGACGACGGCCTCGGCTTCGCGCCCGAGATGACCGCGCACGACCACGGCTCGACCGCCATTTCGGGAATCGTCGTCTATGCGGCCAGCCAGTTTCCCGAGGAATACCGCGACACGATCTTCGTCGGCAACGTCGTCACGAACCGGATCAACCACGATCGCGTCGACTGGCACGGCGCGACCCCGAAAGCAACCCCCCTGCCCGACTTCCTCAAGAGCGACGACCCCTGGTTCCGCCCTTCCGACATGGAGCTCGGCCCCGATGGCGCTCTCTACGTCGCCGACTTTTACAACCGGATCATCGGCCACTACGAGGTTCCCCTCACCCACCCCGGCCGCGACCGCGAGCGCGGGCGAATCTGGCGAATCGTCTATAAAGGAAAAGACGGCAAGGCCGCACTTCCTCCGTTGACCGACTTCGGCCCTCTCGAACCGGGCACCGGGGATGCGCCGACGATAAAAGTGTTGATCACGCAACTCAACGACCCCAACCTCGCCGTCCGCACCCTGGCGTCCAACCGCCTTGTCCTGCATCTGAAAGGCATCGACTCCGCCGCTCATCTGGAAAACCTGGTCCTGTCTCACGACAAGGGCTGGGGCCGGGTCCATGCCCTCTGGATCTTGCAACGCCTCGGCCTTCTCAAGGATGAAATCCTCGCCCACGCCCTCAACGACGACTCCGACCGCGCCCTCCGAATTCATGCCCTCCGCGTCGTCGGTGAGCGCGAAAAAAACGACGCCGCGCTCTTCGAACTCGCTCGAAAGGCCCTCAACGACCCCGACGCCCTCGTTCGCCGTACGGCCGCGGAAGCCCTCGCGCGACACCCCGACGACGCGAATATCTCGCCCCTTCTCGCTCTCCGAGCCACGACCCCGGCCGACGACACCCACCTGACGCACGTCCTCCGCATGGCTCTCCGCGATCAACTTCGAACCGACGACGCCTGGGCACATCTTGATCTCAAGACGCTCAGCGATCGCCAGCAAGCCGATATCGCCGACATCGCGCCGGGCGTCCCCTCGGCGGCCTCGGCGCGTTTTCTCTTTGACTATCTGGCCAGACCCAATGCCTCGCGCGATTCAATTGCCCGCGAGGTCCATCACATCGCCCGATACGGCGACCCCGTTGTTTACGAAGGCTTGCTGGAACGCCTCAAAGCCCTCAACCTCGCTCCTTGGAATGCTCAGGTGGACGTCTTCAAGGCGTATCAGCAGGGCTTGCAAGAGCGCGGCGTTGCGCTCACCGAACCGGGCCGCGCCTATGCCTTGTCGCTCGCGCAGTCCTTGCTGGATTCCAAAGCCGTCAACGAGGTTGCCGCCGGGATCAGTCTCGCCGGTTCGCTCCGGTTAACAGGCGTCGTGGATCGCCTCACTCTCCTGATCAATCGCGAGAACTCCGCCGAGGCCCTCACTGCGCTCGCGTCGATCGACCCTAAAACGGCGGTTCCCGTTCTTGCCCGCCTCCTGAACGATCCCGCTCGCCCTCTGCCGATCCGCGAGCGCGCCGCGGCCTTGCTCGCCTCGGGGGGCCAGGCCGAGGCGCAGGGGCTTCTCGTCGCCGCCCTGCCCACCGCGCCCGATCGCCTACAATCGGCGATTGCCGCCGGTCTCGTGACCCGCAAGCCTGGCGCCGAGGCGCTGCTTGACGCCGTCGCCTCGGGCAAGGCTTCGGCCCGCTTGCTTCAAGAAAACCGCGTGGCCGGTCCGCTCGGCAACGCGGGGATTCCCGACCTCTCCGCGCGGTTGCAAACGCTCCTCCGCGGTCTTCCCCCGGCCGACAAGGCCACCGAGGCCCTCATCACCGCCCGACGCGTCGGCTTCCTCCGCGCCAGGGCCGAGGCGAACGCCGGCGCCCAGGTTTTTGAGACCAACTGCGCCGCGTGCCATCAGCTTAATGGCAAAGGAGGCAAGGTCGGCCCGCAGCTTGACGGCGTCGGCCTTCGCGGCGTCGACCGCCTTCTTGAAGATATCCTCGACCCGAGCCGGAACGTTGACCAGACCTTCCGCCTCACGACCCTCGCGCTCAAGGACGGCCGGGTCGTCTCCGGCCTCTTGCTCCGCGAGGAAGGCGCGATCCTCGTCCTTGCCGATGCCCAGGGCAAGGACGTCCGCATCCCCCGCGACTCCGTGGACGAGCAAACCATCGCCCCACTCTCACCGATGCCCGCCGGCTTCTCCACCCAGATTCCCGAGGCCGATTTCTATCGCCTGATTGCCTTTTTGCTCACCCAGAAGCCCGTCGACCATTGAGGCCCGACGCGATTTTTGAGCTTGCGAAAGCGCGGAGGATCGAAAATCTCAAGGACAAAAGCCGAAAGATGGCCTGCTCCCCATTTCTTGGTCCAGGGATAATGGGAATCACGGGTGCGGTTGTTCATCAGGTGGTGGCTCAATCGGGGTCGCTTCGATCGGCACGTACCTCCCTTGGGTGGCCGCGAACTCGGTCGGGGTCTGGTAGCCCAGGGAACTGTGCGGGCGTTCCGTATTGTACTCCTCCTTCCAGAACGCGCCCAACGCCCTGGCTTGAACTTCGTTCTCGAACTCCTCGCGGTCCAGGAACTCGTCGCGGAGCTTGCTGTGAAACGACTCTGCATAACCGTTCTGCCACGGGCTCCCCGGCGCGACGTACAATGTCCCGGAGCCGGTCAACTCCAGCCAACTTCGCACCGCCAGGGCCGCGAACTCCGGCCCGTTGTCGCTGCGGACCCGATGGGGCGGGCCGCCGCGACGCGCGGCAACCTCGGCCAGGATCACCTGGATTTCCTCGGCGGTCATGCCTCGACGCGCCTCCAACGCGAGGCATTCACGAGTGTACTCATCAACCAGACTCAGCCATTTCAGGCTCCGCCCATCACTTGTACGATCAAAGATAAAGTCTTATGTCCAAACATCGTCTTTACCACGCGACGGGCGGACGTGACAGGCGTTCGCGTCCTGGCCGTGCGACCGGCGGGGCTTGGAATTCGCCCTCGGCCCGGCCAGTTTCAGCCCCAACTGACGCCAATGGCGACGCACCGTCTTCTTGTTGACCGACCAGCCTTCGCGGACCAACAGCGCCCAGATCCGCCGATATCCGTACCGCGGGTGCGTGCCGGCGAGCTCCTCGATCCGTCGCGCCAACGCCACCTGTTCGTCCCGCGCGACGGGCGTGTACCGGAGGCAGGACCGGGACAGGCCCAGCGTCCGGGACGCGCGACGTTCAGATACGTTGAAGTGATCACTTACCTCGGTAGCGATCAATCGGCGGCGGGCGGCAGTCATGGCTTTTTTTTCAAGGCCTCCTGTAACATGCGACGGTCCAGGGCCAGTTCGGCGACGAGGAGCTTGAGCCGGCTGACATCGGCTTCGAGTTCGGACACGCGAAGTTGTTCGGCGGTGACGGGGTTCTCCTGGAGGGCCTTCCAACGGTAGTAGGTGGTCGTCGCGTAGCCGGCCTTGCGGCAGGCCTGGTGAACATTTAGACCGGCGTCAAGGTCGGCCTGAACCTCTCGGAGGGTCTTGGCAATCTGGTCCGATCCTGGTCGTTTTCGCATGGGTCGCTCCTGGCTCTCTGCCAGTTGTACGATTCCCATTAAGACTGGACCAGGTTTCGGGGGGCAGGCCAAGACAAAGGGCAAAGGACACATATTGCCCTTTGCCCTTTGTCTTTTGCCCTTCCAACGCTTCGCAATAATCCTATCGGTCATCGGTCATCGGTCATCGGTCATCGGTCATCGGTCATCGGTCATCGGTCATCGGTCATCGGTCATCGGTCATCGGTCATCGGTCATCGGTCATCGGTCATCGGTCATCGGTCATCGGTCATCGGTCATCGGGTCCTTCCCACCCTCTCAATACCCGAGCGACGGCACCATGCTCGGCAAGAGCGCGGCGTCATCCACGCTGATTCCGGGAGCGGCCTGGTGCAGGGCGTTCAGGAACATGTCGTCGTCTTTGGGATTGAGACGTCGGGTGTTGTGCCAGCCGACGTGGAGGTCGGAATAAAGGACGTTCTGGCCCCGGCCGTTGTGGTTCGGGCTATTGCCGGTCGCGCGGGTCCGGGCACTCTCGTGCGGAGGTTGATCCGCCAGAAGCGGCAGGACCGCCGAATGCACGGCGGCGATCGGGCCGACCCGCCCCAGATCGGGCTGATGATAGCCGACGTTGTACGCATAATCCGAGGCGACCGCCTCGCAGGCCCGCGACGGATCAGTCTTGTGGAGCGTGCAAACGGTCTTGTAATCGGGCAAGGGAGCGCGCGGTTTTCGCTCGGTGGAAACACAGGGGCAGTGCAAGACCTTCAGTTCATCTTCGCCAAGCTGGCCGCCGTCGTGAAGCAAGGCCACGAAGGCGCCCGCGGGGGCCGACGGGCTGTCTTGCGGGCTGAACGGATAGTGATGGTGTCGGCTTCCGTACTGCCAGAGCGCCCGGCCTAGCTGCTGGAGGTTGTATCCGCAACCGGCCTGTTGCATGCGCTCCCGAGACCGCTGGACGGCGGGCAAGAGCGTGAGCAGGCCGGCGAGGAAGATGCCGGCGGCGACGGCGACGTCGGCCCATCGAAAAGGGACCGTCACCGGGACGAAATCGAGGATCGTCCGCCGCCTCCGCGTGGCCAGGGCCACGAACGCGACGGTCCGACCGGCCAGGTCGGGCGGAGGCGCATGGTCTTCACCATCATCGAGCAGGTCGCGGAGCGAACGGGTCAGCAAGCGAACCGTCTCGGCGGCGGAAGGGTCGGCGGCGAGCTGGCGGTCCGCCTCGTCGAGCGCGGGGCCATCAAGCTGGCCGAGGGCGTAATCAAGCATGTCGTTAGTGTTCATGGGATCAATCGTTCCCATCACGGGTCGTCGCCCTGGCCATCTGCTGAAGCTTGGAGAGGGCGGCGTGCAGGCGTGACTTGACAGTGCCAACGGGGATTTTCAACATCTCGGCGATCTCTCGATATTTCAGATCCTGATGATAGGCCAGGATCAAGGTCTGCCTGAGCGTCTCCGGCAACCGAGCGACACTCTCGCGGACCCACTGCTTACGTTCTTCACCCTGAAGCTCGGCGAGCGGCCCATCTCCCTCACTGACCAGCAAATCAATCAGGCCCCCCGACTCCGACTCGCCTCCCGACGAACTCGGCTTCTGGTCGAGGCTGATCGTCGGGTGTCGGCCCGCCTTCCTCAGCGCATCGACGGCCTGGTGCGTCGCGATCGAATAGAGCCAGGGTCGAACGGGGCGACCGTCCTCGTACAGACCACGTTTCAGATGGACTTGAAGGAACGTGTTCTGGAAAACGTCCTCGGCCAGCGAGGCGTCGCCCAGGTAGCGGGCCAGATACCGATAGAGCTCGTTCTGGTAGCGACGAACCAGTTCGTCGAAGTCGTCCGTCCGGCCCTGTTCCCGATACCGGGTCAAGAGCACCTCGTCGGATGTTCCGGCGAGGCCGTTCGAGGCTCCAGTATCGAGGGCCTTCGTCATGACTTACGCACCGCCGAGGCGCAGGGTTCAAAGATCGTCGGAAAAAATCGCGTCTTGCTCCCACCCGTCGACACCCACGAACCCCGCTTGATGTGGGAAGGAGCTAGTCTAAACCAACATTCCAAGACGTCAAGGCATCAGAACTTGCGGCCGAGAGGCGTTTTGGCCTCAGGCGAGGACCGACGGCCGAAGACCGAGGACTAACCTGAAGACATCTGACGGAAAACCTCGAGAGAGAATTTTCTCGTCAAATTTTCCTGTGCGATCCCCTGTTTTCCCCAAAGGAACGAGTGCGTCCAAGGCATCCGGTCTTTTCCAGCAGACCCGATGCCTTGCACGCACTTGATAAGAATTCCGCCGATCGCACGTTCGCTCAGGACGATCGCGGCGCGGGAGGTGTTGGCGGAGTCGTCCGGCCTCGGCCTTCGGGCTTTCGACGCGAGGCCGGGGCCTTCGAATGCGGCCGGGCCTTGGCTTTTGGCTCGCGGAAGAGGTGTTGCACGACGTCATCCAGCGTGTCGATGAGATGAAAGGTGACGTCCGCCTTCACCTCGGCGGGAAGCTCGATCAGGTCCTTGTCGTTGTGCCGGGGAATCAGCACCGTCGTGATTCCCGCTCGACGCGCCGCGAGAACCTTTTCGCGGACCCCGCCGACCGGCAAGACCCGGCCGGTCAGGGTCACCTCACCCGTCATCGCCAGGCCGGTTTGCACCGACTTGTCGCGCGAGAGGCTAATCAATGCCGCGCTGATCGCCACCCCCGCCGACGGTCCATCCTTGGGCACGGCGCCGGCCGGAACGTGAATATGAACGTCCGTTTTCTTGAACCAGGCCGGGTCAATTCCCAGCACGGCCGAATGACTGCGCAGATAGCTCATCGCCGCGTGCGCACTCTCGCGCATCGATTCGCCGAGCAGGCCGGTCAGTTGCAAGACCCCCTTGCCCGGCATTCCGGTTGCCTCGATGAACAGGATCTCGCCCCCGGAAGGGGTCCAGGCTAGCCCGGTCGCCACCCCCGGAACGCCCGTCCGGTCGACGACTTCGCGGAAATAGCGCGGGGGACCAAGAACATCGGGCACCTTCGCCGCGACGATCGTCGTCGTCTTCTTTTGCCCCTCGGCATGCTTCCGGGCGACCTTCCGGCAGATCGCGGCAATCTCGCGTTCGAGGTTCCGCAGGCCGGCCTCGCGGGTGTAGTCCGAGATCACACGACGGATCGCGTCATCGGCAAAATGAACATCTTTCTCGGTCAAGCCGTGCGCATCGAGTTGCTTGGGAATGATGTACTTCTGCGCGATCAGCGTCTTTTCTTCCTCGCTATATCCAGGCAGTTGCAGTACTTCCATCCGATCCAGGAGCGGAGAGGGGATCGTTTCCAGCATGTTCGCGGTGGCGATGAACATGACCTGCGAGAGGTCGAAGTCCACGTCGAGATAGTTATCCCGAAACGTCGCATTCTGTTCCGGGTCCAGCACTTCGAGAAGCGCCGCCGAGGGATCGCCCCGGAAGTCGCTGCCGAGCTTGTCGACCTCGTCAAGCATGAAGACGGGGTTCCGCGTCCCCGCCTTGCGCATCCCCTGAATGATCCGACCCGGCAGCGCGGCGACGTAAGTCCTTCGATGGCCTCGAATTTCGGCCTCGTCATGGACACCGCCAAGGCTGATCCGCACGAACTCGCGTCCGAGCGCCCGCGCAATGCTCTTCCCAAGCGAGGTCTTGCCCGTCCCCGGCGGCCCCGCGAAGCAGAGAATCGGCCCCTTCATGTCCTTCTTGAGCTTGCGAACGGCCAGGTATTCGAGTATCCGCTCCTTGATCTTCTCCAGGTCATAATGATCGGCGTCGAGGATTTTCCGCGCCCGCCTCAGGTCCAGCCGATCGCGGCTCGACTTCGACCAGGGAAGCACGGCAAGCCAGTCAAGATAGGTTCTTACGATCGAGTATTCGGCCGAACTTGGGTGCATTCCCGAGAGCCGATCGATCTCGCGTTCGGCCTCGGCCAGAACGGGAGCCGGAGGCGCGGCGGTCTTGAGTCGTTCCCAGAGTTCGTCAAGCTCGGGGTTATCTCCTTCGCCCTCGCCAAGTTCTTCCTGAATCGCCTTGATCTGCTGGCGCAGAAAATGATCGCGCTGGGCCTTGGTGATCTCCGAGCCGACCTGTTCCTGAATCTTCGTCGAGAGTTCCAGAACGGCGAGTTGCCGCGAGAGGTATTGGCCGAGCTTTTCAAGGCGGGCGCGGACGTTGATCTCGGCCAGAAGCTTTTGTTTTTCCTCGATCGTGAACGGCAGGCTGGAGCCGAGCAGGTCGGCGAGCCGCCCCGGCTCACGCGTGTTCATCGCCGCAACCTGAAGTTCTTCAGGGACTTGCTGGCTCTGGTCGACCATCTTCTGAAAGATCCGGGTAACGTGATGGACCTGCGCGTCCAGCTCGACCCCCTCTTCCACGATGTCGTCCAGCGGTTCAATCTTGCCGACGAGGAAAGGCTCGGTCGACACAATCTCCACAAGTCGCGCCCGCAGCAAGCCTTGCGAGACGATCCGTGTTGACCCGTCGGGAAACCTCAGCATCTTGAGGACCGTGCCGACGCAGACGATCGGGTAGAGGTCGTCGCGGCCGGGATCATCGGCCTCGGGATTCTTCTGCGTGACCAGGCCGAGCATCTTCTCGCCCGCGAGGACGTCGTCAATCAGGCGGATTCCGCTCCCCCGGTTCACCACCAGCGGAACCACCGTCTGAGGAAAGACAACGTCCGACCTCATCGGCAAGAGCGGGATCTGGTCGGGCAGGACAGAGCCACCTTCGCCTCGATCGCTGAGCACGATCGACCGTCCCGAGCCGTTCGGGTCCGCCAGGTGATCGCCCGTCGAGGCGTTCAATGTCGCCGATTCCGATTTGACAGGTCGGCGAGCCTTTTTCTTTGTTCGCATGGAAAGCCGTTCGTCAGAAAGGAGTTGGGCCGCTTGCCCCGCGTTTTAAGAGCTTAGGACGGATTCGCGCCTCGCCCCTAGGATTGTTCCCCAGAACCGCGCCAAAAGAAAGACCGTACCCCCGTCTTTGATCGCGGAACCTTCACCAGCCTCAGCGCTTCCACCACTCCGCCTCCTCGGGTGATTCCACGACGTAATGCATCACCTGAAGCATCCGGTAATTGATGAACCCGAAGTAGCCGAACCAGATCGCCATGAACCAGTCATCAGTGTACATAAGCAGCGCCGCGGCAAGACATCCCGCGACCAGCAACGAGACCGTGTGCGCCCAGCGCATCCCCCCGCGGGGACTGAACATGCAAAAAACCGTCCCGAGCATCTGACCCCCGTCCAGCGGCCAGAGCGGGAAGAGGTTCAAGATCCCCCAGACCAGGTTGATGAACATCAAATCCTGAAGCGCCAGGTTGAGACTCGGCGAAATGGGGCGATTGGGATAAAGGTTAAAGGCGAGGACCAGTCCAAAGAGCACAAATCCCGCCCCTGGCCCCCAGCCAAGCATGAAGAGTCGCCGCCAGCCCGTCAGCCGATTCGCATGAAAGGCACAATAGCCCCCCATCGAATAGAGCACGATCTCTTGCGGTTCATCGCCCATCAGGCGACCCGCCAGGCCGTGTCCGAACTCGTGAACTAGGATCGAGATAAACGCGCAGATCAAAAAAATGAAGGCCTTGGACAGGTCAAAATTGGCCTGGTTCATCTCGCCGCTCAGCAGGAGCATGATCAGCCAGAAGAGGGGATGGACGCGCACCGGGATCGCGAAGAGCCGAAACCGGAGGTCATAGGGGGTCATTTCGGCCGAACCCAGCATGCTCACCTCAACGCCGTGTCGTGTGTCACCCAACCGATTGGCTACCATCAGAGTAGGACGCCTCGCCCTCGCCTGACAAGGGCGCTGTGATTGCAACACCGGGGCTTGCCGTGTTAACGTCTGGAGACGTATCGCGGTCTCCTCGTCTTCGACGCATCCAGGGCGCCCGGAGTGTTTGACCTCGAAGCCTTTGACAGGACTGGCTTTGCGATCGTGCCGGAGGTCATTGATGTTCCGACCGTTGCCCGGCTCATTGACGCCATCGCGGCGCTCTCGCCGGGCGGATCGACGCTCGATCGCGGAGGCCGGGTCTATGCCAGTCGCAACCTGCTGGACGACTCTCCCCCTGTTCGCGACCTTGCCGAGTCAACCGAGATCCGCGCGCTTGTGGCTCCTCTGCTTGGCCCAAACGCCTTTGCTGTCAGGGCCTTGCTCTTCGACAAGACCCCCGAGGCGAACTGGATGGTCCCCTGGCATCAGGATTTAACGGTCGCCGTCAAGGCCCGCGTTGATGCTCCCGGTTACGGCCCCTGGACGGTCAAGGCGGGCGTGCCTCATGTTCAGCCGCCCGTGGACGTGATCCAGAAAATGGTCTCGGTTCGGGTCCACCTCGACGACTGCGACGCCAGGTCAGGCCCCTTGCGGGTCATTCCCGGGTCGCATCGCGATGGCCGGCTTGGGGTTGAGTCAACGCGACTCTGGCTCGAACGCGAGGCGCCGGTCTCGTGTCCCGTCCCGCGCGGCGGTGCGCTCGTGATGCGGCCGTTGATTCTGCATGCCTCGTCCGCGTCCGACGACCCCGGCCATCGTCGGGTAATTCACCTGGAGTATGCCGCCGATCCCCTCCCCTCGGGTGTCCACTGGCGGGAGCCTCGGCGGGCCATCGAGAGTCTACGCCCATGAAGTTCACCAAGATGCACGGCCTTGGCAACGACTACGTTTACGTCGACACCTTCCACCAGGCCGAGCCGGCCGACCCCGCCCGACTGGCCATCGCCGTCAGCGACCGACACTTCGGCATCGGCTCCGACGGCCTGATCCTGATCGGCCCGTCCAAGGCGGCCGATGCCCGGATGCGGATGTTCAACGCCGACGGGTCCGAGGCGGAGATGTGCGGCAACGGCATTCGTTGCGTCGCCAAGTACCTGTACGATCACGGACTTGCGGCCAAACCTCAGGTTCGCGTCGAGACTGGTCGGGGCATCCTCACGCTCGACATCATCGCCGAGGGGGGCAAGGCCCGTCAGGTCCGCGTCAACATGGGCGCGCCGATCTTACAGGGGTCCGAGATCCCCACCAAGCTCCCAGGCGACCCGCCGATCAACGCCGTTCTCAACATTGACGGCCTCGACCTGGCCATCACGGCCGTATCGGTCGGTAACCCCCACGCGGTCATCTTCGTCGACGACGTTGAGGAGTTCCCGGTCGAGCGGATTGGCGTCGCGATCGAGCACCACCCGGCCTTTCCGCGCCGCGTGAACGTCCACTTCGTCCAGGTTCTCGCCCCCGACGAGGTCAAGGTCCGCACCTGGGAGCGCGGGTCGGGGATCACCCTCGCCTGCGGCACGGGAGCCTGTGCCGTCTGCGTCGCGGGCGTCCTGGCCGACCGGACGTCACGATCCATCCTCGCCCACCTTCCCGGCGGCGATCTGGAACTTGACTGGCCCGACGACACCTCGCCCGTCTTCATGACCGGCCCCGCCGCCGAGGTTTTTAGCGGCACCTGGCCCGATCATGGAGAGTGAAGAGGTCGAGGACCGATTGGCGGATTTTTCTCGCTTCTCGGGACCTCGCCTTTCTCCAGCGATGCGGAGAGCCTTCTTGGCTTCGATTTCTGGATGAGTGCGGCAATCGACTGTTGACGCGTGGAAAAGGTTAAGCCAGGGAGTCATGACAGACTGGAAAACCGCAATGAGTCGTCGTTCCACACACTCGGACGGCGCTCCGTTGCAAATCGACGGCCCCTTTGAGAAAACGAAGCCAACGTTTTTTGCTCTGGAAGACGTCTCAAGGCGTCGCGCCTGGCACGATTCAGGCGGTTTCTTGCTTCGCTCGCGTGGTTTCGCGGTTCTCGTCCCGCGCGTTGACGCCCCTGTTTTTGCGAAACGAAGCCAGGTCGGCCTTGTTTTACGCTGCCGCCCCCGTCGTTTCGCGAAACGAAGCCAGTGTCGGCGGTGTTTTCCGTGGTCGCCACGCGTGTTGACCCCCGTGGATTTGCGAAACGAAGCCAAGGTCGCGCGGTGATCTCTCAGGGCGACACGCGGCGTCACGTTTTTTTTCTGAACCGCGTCTTTTGTGTGGTTGATCGAGCCTCGGTCCTCGATGCTTTACAACGAGACAACAACGTAACCGAGTCAGACGCCTCGCAGATTCGTTCTCGGTCCATTTTGGTCATCGGTCATCGGCCCTTAACGCATGCCTCGAACCTCGACCCAGGGTTGGCCTTGCCAGCCAGGGCGACCTGGAGTATGGTGCCGAGACACGTCCAAGGCCCGGGGCGCATTCCCCAGTTTGGCCGCGCGGTCGGTCGGTTTTCGTGAAAGAAGCGAGACAAGAGAGACCGCGGGCCCGACCCGCGCCCGTGTTGATTGACATGAACCCAGGCCCCGAAGGTCAAGCGAAAGCCCGGTTGAGGGTCTCGACCCGTTGGGGAATGGTCTTGCTGGCGGTGGCCTTGACGGGGGTTTTTGCCCTGGCAAGGAGCCTTGAGCCGAGCCCGAAGGGGTTCGGCACGCATACGCAGCTTGGTCTTCCGCCCTGTCAATTCGCCTGGATCACGGGTTATCCCTGCCCCTCGTGCGGGATGACCACGTCGTTTGCCTGGTTTGTCCGGGGCCGGTTCGGCCGGTCCTGGGGAGCGAATCCGGCGGGAATGCTTCTGGCATCGGCCTGTGCCGGGCTGACTCCCTGGCTTCTCGTCGGCGCGGCGCGGGGGAAGGCACCGGGATTTCGGTCGCTCGAACGACCTTTACTCGGTCTGGTGGTGGCCACCGTGGCCGTAAGCCTGGTGTCCTGGACGATCCGCCTGGTTCTTCGAGACTAGAAGAGAGGAAGGAGGGCGTTATGATGACCCCTCGGATGCATGCAAGGACGCTCGGGACCGCCGCGATGCTGGTGGTCGCCCTGATCGGGCTGGCGAGCCTGCCCGGTTGCGACCCCCGGATGGCGATGTATTTCCTTCAGCCCTTTGAACCAACCGTTCCCGCGCCTGGACCTAATCTCGACGGCAAAAAAGTCGTGATCGTGACCCACGCCGTTTCGAGCGCTCAGGGCGAGTTTCAGGCGATTGACCGCGACCTCGCCAAGGAAGTCTCCTCGATCTTCCGCGAGAAGGTCAAGAAGCTTGACCTCGTTCCGCCGGACAAGGTCTGGGACTGGGTCGAGAACCATCCCAACTGGACCGATCAGGCCGAGATCGCCAAGGCGTTCGAGGCCGATGTCGTCCTCTTCCTGGAGATCGAAGGGTTTCAGGTCCAGCATCCCAGCGACCTGAACGTCTTGCAAGGCTCGGCCAAGACCCATATCCAGGTCACCGAGATGGCGCATCCGAAGAACTCCAAGGGGAAGGTCCTGCGCGACCAGCCCAAGGAAGCGAAGCAGATTTACGACGAATATTGTGACACCGAATTCCCCGCCCGAGGCCCGATCCCGATGGATTCGGGCGTCAGCCGCGGTGCCTTCAAGAACAAGTTCCTCAAGGTCGTCGCCGCCGAGGTTTCCTGGCACTTCGTCGCCCACTCGCCCGACGATAACATCCAGGACGTCAAGTTCAACAATCGTTGACCTTGTGCGGTTGTTCTTTTCTAAGGCTTGAAGGACAGAGGACAGAGGACAGAGGACAGAGGACAGAGGACAGAGGACAGAGGACAAATGACAAAGGACAAATTTGTCCTCTTGCCCTTTGTCCTTTTTGCCCTTTGCCCTCTTGCCCTTTGTCCTTTTTGCCCTTTGTCCTTTTTGCCCTTTGTCCTTTTTGCCCTTTGCCCTCTTGCCCTTCCGTCACCGCCCCCCCGAAAGCACGGCCTTTCCCCGCAAATCCGCGCTCCAGGGGGCGAACATCCCGGCGAAGGCGAGGGGGTCGCGTACGCCCTGGCAGGTCAAAGCGTGGTCTATCTGGTCGACAAGCCAGTGGCCCGATTCGCCGCCGATCGACGCCCCCGCGCATCGGCGAGCGACACTCGCATGCAAGTGCATCTCGGCGGCATCATACCGACCGACGGCGTCGTGCAAGAACGCGGTACTTGCCTTGCCGTCGCCCCTTCGGGCGGCGATCCCGGCGCGAATCATCGAGGCATGGGCCAGCGCCCAGCCAACGCCTTCGCGACGGAGAGACTCCGCATCGTTCTCGGCCAGGCGGATCAGGCGGCTCGAATTCGTCGTGACGTCGGCCGCGGCCAGGGCCGACCGGGCCCGAAGCTCGGTCATCTGAACGCGGAGCCACTGCACCCTCGGCAAGAGTGAGCGTCGATAATCCGGCCAGTCGCCCTTGACCTCTTCCCAGGCAAGCTCGGCCTCGCCACGATACAGCGCCACGTTCGCCCGTGCTCGCAAGGCCGAGGCGTGCTGGACGTGATAGCCCCGGCGCGACCAGCTGCCGATGACCGCTTCGGTCTCGACCATCGCCTGCGCGGGGTCGTCGTCGGCCAGGCGGAGCAAGGCCATGTAATACGTGCTCATCGTCGTCACGGCATACAGGTCGCCGCGCTTCCTCGCCTCGTCGATGAAGATTCGCCAGAGCCTCCGCAACTCGGTCAGGTCGCCCAGAAAGGCAAGGGCCCAGAGCCAGAGGTTATGCACCGTATCAAGCTCCCAGGCCACCGCGGTACACCGCTCGCGAAGGATCGGCTCGGCCCGGGCGAACGCTCGGCAGGCGTCTTTCCAGCGCCCGGTCATCAGCGCGGCGACACCTCGCGAGAGGGCCAGAAGGGCGTCAATGTGCGGAAGGTCGAGCGGTCGGGCGATCGCCTCGGCCTTCGCCAGTAGCAGACTGACCCGAGGCGCCGAGGGGAGTCCGCCAAGGGCGACGGTAGATGCCTCCAGCGTCAAGGCCCGCGCGACCCGGTACGGCTCGCCCGCGCGCAGAGCCAGCAGCAGGCCGCGCGATTGAAAGTCGGCCCCTCGGATCGGATCGATCAGGCTCAGGCCCGCCCCGGCCGACCAGCAGAGGTCGATCAGCGCGAGCCCCTCGGCCGAGACCTGCGAGGCGTCTCTCGGCCGGAAGCCAAGGCCGCGAATTCGCAACCAGAGGCGTCGTCCGAGCAAGGCCAGAAGCGCGCCGGTCGGTGTCCCCGGCATCGACATCCCTCGGGTCCGCAAGACCGCGCCGAGCAGGCGAAAGCCGTCGTCCACGTGTCCGCTGATGAGCAGTTGCAAGGCGGCCCGGCGCTTCAGATCCAGGGCCTCGGCCGCGTCGGCGGTCTCGGCCGTCTTCAGGTATTCGTCGGCCGCCTCGCGCCCCCGTCCCGCATTGGCCAGAGCATTGGCGAGCCGGGTTCGCAAACGGTTCGCGTCGAATGGATCGCCCGGGTGAGCCGGGCGGAGCCTGAGCGCCCGTCGATAGAGCGTCGCCGCGTGGGCAAAGGCCAGGGCGGCGACGGATCGATCGCCGGCCTTCGCGTAGTTCTCGGCCGCGAGGTCGGGCCGATCCCCTTGTTCATAATGAACGGCGAGGGTCTCGGCGTCGGCCCGGCCACCGGCCTCAAGCACCTGCGCCAGGCGGAGGTGATGGGCCTTGATCAGGTCGGCTGGCAGGTGGGCCACGACGGTCTCGCGGACCCAGTCGTGATAGGTCTCCACCTCGTCCCGGTTAGGCCGAACCGTCCCCCGGACCAGCCTCGCCGCCTTCAAACTTGCCGCCGCGGCGCGACCGGCGAGGCCCAATCCGGCGGCATGGCAGGCATCGACGAGACTGACCGGCCGGCCCGAGACGGCCACGACTTCCAGAAGCGTCCGCGCCTCTTCGGAAAGCCGGGTCACCCGTCCCCAGAGCACCTCATCGAGCACGATCCGACCGGCTGCTTGACCGCCGACCGGCAGGCCCCCCACCGACCGGATGTGCTTGACCAGTTCGTCAATGAAAAACGGGTTGCCCTGCGATTCTCGGGCGATCACGTGCGCCTCGGCCCTTGCCGCCGCGTCGTGCCGGCCGAGAAGGGCCAGGGCCAGGTCGCGCGACTCGACGCTCGTCAAGGCGCCGACGCTCAGCTCGCGCCGTTTCGGTCCCGAGGCCGACGGTCTGAGCAAGGCCCGGATCAGCGGGCTTTCCTCGGCGTCGTCGGTCCGATAGGCGCCGATGAGGAGCATGACCGGCGCGTCGGGAGGTCTCAGCAGATCGGCGATCAGGTCGGCGTTTTCAGGGTCGCCCCACTGGAGGTCGTCGATCACGAGGATCAGCGGCCCCTCGCGGCCGATCGCCGTGAGCAGTTCACGGAGGGCCGCGAGGGCGCGCCGACGTAACTCTTGCTGGTCGCTTGCGTTCGCCCGTCTTCTTGAGGCCGATGCGATCGCCTCGACGCGCTGCAAGACCGGGAACATCCGGGCCAGCAAGGCCACGTCGCGCGGCAAGAGGGCGTTGACCTCGTCGGCGGGCCGAGGCATCAGGTAGCGGCTCAGCTCGTCGATCACGCTGTCGAGTGCCTTGAAAGGGACCGACTCGCGCTCGAAGCAGCGTCCCGAGAGCACGACCGCGCCGTCTTCCTCGTCTTGAAGGTGGCGAAGAAACGCCTGGATCAGGGCGGTCTTGCCCGATCCCGGCCGACCCGAGACAAACATCAGGACCGACTGCCCCGCCTTGACCTCCGTCAGGGCGGCGTCGAGTGCCTCGCGGTGCCGGTCGCGGCCGAGGAGCTGACCATCGGCTCGTCGCGGTCCGCCCACTCCCGGCGTCGCCGGCTCCTGATCGGCGGCGAGCCTCGCCAGGATCTCCGGGCCTGACGGCCGGGCCAGGGGATCGCGCTGAAGCAGGTCGACACAGAGCGCATTGAGATCGTCGGGCACCCCTGCCGCGATCTCGCCCGGCGGCGGTGGGTCGACGCGGACCTTCGCGTCGAGCACCTCGTTGGGCGTGCCGTCAATCGGTAGGACCCCCGTCAGCGCCTCATAGAGTATGACGCCGACGCTGTACCAGTCGGTCGCCCTGGCGAGGGTCTGGCCGGTCGACTGCTCGGGCGACATGTACGCCACCGTGCCGACGACTCGCTCGCCGATCGCCGGCAGGAGGCCCGACCGTTCTAAATCGGCCGAGAGCCCGAAATCGAGCAGGACGACCCGGCTTTCCGGCGTGACCAGGACGTTCGGCGGCTTGATGTCGCGGTGGAGCTTGCCCGCTCCGTGCAGCGCCGAGACCCCTTCGGCCAGTTGCCGGAGGGCTAATCTGAGCCTCGCCAATGCCTCGACATGAAGCCCTTCGGTTGGGGGAAAGCGGTTCGGCGCTCCCTCGCAAGGGGTTTCCGTCTGGCGAATGTAATCAATGAAGTTGACGCCGGGGACCAGCTCCATCGTGAAGAACCAGACCTCGCCGACGGCGATCAGCTCGTGAAGATTGACAAGGTTTGGGTGCGAGAGGTCGGTCAGGCCCCGAAATTCCTGCTTGAACCGATACA
Organism: Isosphaeraceae bacterium; assembly: GCA_965277595.1. GTDB lineage: Bacteria > Planctomycetota > Planctomycetia > Isosphaerales > Isosphaeraceae > CBDIDH01. The sequence goes on along the minus strand of CBDIDH010000002.1, from coordinate 4,379,215 downwards.
GCGCGACCGGGTCGATTCGCCTCATCGTCTTGAGCGCGACCGCCTCGCCGCGCTGATGGTCGAAGGCCCGAAAGACGACACCCATGCCCCCCGTGCCGAGCCGGTCCTCGATACGGAACCGCGTATGAATCCCGAGTCCGATTGCCGGGTCACTCGGTTCGGCGTCCGCCGCTGGAGTTTCACTCAGTTCGAACAGGAGCGATGAATAGCCGTCGGTCGATCGATGATCGCCCAACCGACCGTCCGCCGTCCGGGTCTCGGCGAGGCCGGAACGCGTCTCATCTTCGGCGGGTAAGAAGTCGGGTTCGCGGTCGCGGAGCGTGACGAGCAGGTCCCGGGCAACTGGCCCCTCAACGGGAGTCCAGACCATCTCGGGCGTCTCGGGCTGATCGGGCGAATCGCCGATCTCCACGGTGAGCGCCTCGCTGTTGCTCGCGTCCTCGAAGCCGCCAAGGGCAAGCAGCCGCGCGAGCGCAAGATCGGCGGAGGCCCCCAGATTGCGGATTTCCGGCCAGTCCAGACCGGCCCGGCGCCGCTCCTTGCGATCGACAAGAAACACGGCGACCCGTTCGTCAATCGTGGCGTCTGGATAGCCATCAAGAAAGGAAACGACATCGGGGGCATTGTCCGACCCACCGCGTGCCTGCCAGAGGGCGGCGAATCGCTCGGCAAGCGAGCCGTGAGGCCGGTTTTCCCCTGTCGAGTCTTCTGCCATCGGCCAAAGCCCTTCGGGCGCCGGTCGCCCGCCTCTCTTGATTGGCCTGACCACGAAAACTCAGTTCAGTTCCATGACACGCATTGATTCCCAAAGAATTCGACACGCGATTGACACACATCGTAGCAATCCACCGATCCATTGACAACGATCTGAAAGACGTGCCAAGGATGTTTTGCTTCGCGAGATCCGCGCAAGGGCGCGAGACAAACAAAACGACCGCGGCCAGGGAACCCTTTGATCCCCTGGCCACGGTCCTGTTTTTCGGTCGCAATCCGATCCAATTCGACCAGGTCGCGTCAGCGCTTGCTGAACTGGAAGCTCTTGCGGGCTTTCTTGTGGCCGTACTTCTTCCGCTCGACCATCCGGGCGTCGCGGGTCAGGTAGGCGCCGTCGCGGAGCGCGGTTTCCAGGTCGGGGCGGAACTCCTTGAGTGCCCGGGCGAGGCCCAGGAGCACGGCGCCCGACTGACTGTGCTTGCCGCTGCCGTTGACGTTGACGAAGACGTCCACGCGGCCGGTCATCTCGGTCGCCGTCAGCGGAGCGCGAACGTCAGTCCGCTGAACTTCAAGCGGAAAGTACTCGTCGACGTCGAGTTTGTTGACGATGAACTTGCCGGTGCCTTCACGAATCCGGACGCGGGCGACGGCCGTCTTCCGCCGGCCGGTGCCCCAGATGTACGGTTGAGCCGCCGTGACCATTTCGGTTTCAATCCTTCTGAAAATCGATGCGAGATCAATTCAAAAATGATTAGGACGCCGGGGTCGTCGGCGGGACCTCGTCGGCCGGAGCCTGCGGCGTTTCCGGAGCGCCCGGCTGTGTCAACTCGGGTCCGGCCGTCTCGGAGATCGGCGTCGGAGATTCCGTGGCCGTCGCGGTTTCGGTCGCTGTTGATGTCGCCGTTGCCGTTTCGGTCGACTTCACGCGGGCGGGCCGGGGGGCCTTGGGAGCGGGCTCGGGCCGGTAGATCGCCCCGGAGGGAGTGGGTCGACCCGAGAGGGCTTCCAGGGGAATCGGGGCCTGGGCCTGGTGCGGGTGTTGCGGACCGGCGTAGAGCTTGAGCTTGGCCATCATGTGGCGGCCCATCTTGCTCTTGGGCATCATTCGCTGGATCGCCAGCATCAGGACCCGGTCCGGGTGCCGCTGGTGGAGCTTCCAGGCGGCCTCTTCCTTCTGACCGCCGGGGTGGCCGGTGTACCACTGGTACATCTTCTGCCGCCACTTGTTGCCGGTGAAGACGACCTTGTCGACGTTCGTCACGATGACGTAATCGCCGGTGTCGATGTGCGGGGTATACGTCGGCCGGTGCTTGCCCATCAGGATGGGCGCGATCTGCGCGGCGAGGCGTCCCACGACCATCTCGGTCGCGTCGATCACGTACCAAGTCGCCTGTAGCTCGTTCGCTTTCGCCTGATAACACTTCATGACCGTGGGCCACCTAACCTGGCTGAGCTGACGTCGTAAAATCGGCGTTGAGACGCACCCGGGACACGGGGCGAAACGACCATCTTAGCGAGCGCTCGCCCCGCGTCAAGGCCGTTTCGCCACCGAGCACGATCGTTTCTCTCTCAATTCATGACCGAGGGCCGAGAACCGAGGACCCAGGACCGATGACCGAGTAGCGGGCAGTGAAGCTCCTGCCTGTTCTTCCTAATTCTTGTTCTGATTTTTTTGACTTGGTCATCGGTCATTGGCCATCGGTCATTGCCGAAAGCCGTGGCTTTCTTGAGAGGTCAATAACTCGAAGGGTCAATCACCTCGCCGCCGTTGCGGGTCGCCAGCGCTTCAAGGACCTTCGGGACGATCGAACGCTTGAGGAACCGCACCGAGCCATCGGCGAAGAGGGCGTTGAAGCCGCCGGAATGGTTGCTGCTGAATCCGAGCATGGGCTGACTCGGGTCCATCGTAAGATCATCGGGGGCCGTCCAGACGACCGTGGACTGAGTCTCGCCGACGAGAAGGGTGTTGGATGTGCCGTCGGTGACGTCGGAGATTTTCACGGCCTGGTTGCCGCCGGGGAAGATGGTCTGCGGGCCGACAAGGACGCGGTACGAGGTCTGGTTCGTGTCGGGAAGTCCACCCAGGGGATGGCTCGGGCAGAGGTAAAGGCGGGGCATCTGGCGAGCGAGCGGCAGGTTGTTCGGGCTGTCCCAGGGTTCATCGAGGTGGAACTGGCTGTAGAGCGATGTTTGCTCGATGTACGGCAGAATGGCGACCCGCCAGCTCAGCAGAGGGCGGCCATTGGCGTCGGTGAGCGCGGCCGGCGGGAAGGTATCGTTCACGGACAGATAGTTATGCATCGCCAGGCCGATTTGCTTGAGGTTGTTCACGCACTGACTCCGGCGCGCGGCCTCGCGCGCCGCCTGAACGGCGGGGATCAGAAGGGCGATCAGGACGGCGATCATCGTCAGGCTGCTGCCGATCGCGCCGAAGACGATTCCCGTGGTCGCCATTCCCGACCCCTTGACCCGTCCCATGCTCCGCTTGATGTCACCAAGGCCGAGCGCGCCCAGGATGATGGCCGGAATGCCCGTGAAGACGCAAAAAATCAGCGAGCTGATCCCCAGGACGAGGCTGGCGATGGCCTTGCCGCTGGTGGTCGCCTCACCGACCGGCATCAGCGGTGAGACCGGCGCCGAGAACTCGTCGCCAAGGGGAGTCTTGCTGCCCGACGGAACGACGAGTTCCCGGCCGCAGTCGGGACATTTGGCGATCCGGCCCGCGTTCTCGTCCCGGGTCTGGAATTGCTGACCGCACTGGCAAGTCACCAGGATCGGCACGGGGGATTCTCCGATGGTTTTTACTGAGGGGAAGCGGAAGCGCGCCGGCCGAAGCCCGGACGGCGGAACGATCCTACGGGAGACTTCGGCCTTCAGGCAAGATTCTTGAAGATCATGCGAATCGAACCGCTCGCGTGGACCGTCGGTCAAAAACTCGAAGCGTCGACAACCTCGCCTCCGTCGCGGGTGATGAGGGCACGGAAGGCGGCCGGGGCCAGAGACGATTTCAAGAAACGAACCGAACCGTCCACGAACGAGGCGTTGAAGCCGCCGCTGTGATGGCTAAACTCGACGAACTGGGGCGTCGCCACGTGAGCCGGGATGTCGTCGGGGGCCGTCCAGGGAACCGTCTGGAGTGTCTCGACGACGAGCAAGGTGTTCGAGTTGCCGTCGGGGATATCGGCGAACCTCACGGGCTTGAAGTCGGGGCGGAAGGCCGAGTGAGGATCGATGATGACCTGGTAGTTGGTTCGTCCCGACGGTCGAGTCGGGTCGCTCGGGCAAGCGTAAACTGGGGGCATCTCGCCGAGCAGAGTGAGGTTATGGGGGCTGTTCCAGGGTTCATCGAGATGGAACTTGTTGTAGAGAACTTGTTCTTCCAGATACGGCAAGAGGGCGACCCGCCAGCTCAAGAGGGGCCGACCCTGCCTGTCGGTGATCGCGGCCGGCGGGAGCGAGCTATTGGCAGACTCGTAGTTATGCATCGCCAGGGCGATTTGCTTGAGGTTGTTGACACATTGAGCCCGACGCGCGGGATGCCGACCCCCATCGCAAACCAGAGGATACGGGCTCAGAAGAGAGATAATGATCCCGAGCACAATCCCCGTGATCGCCAGGCCGCGACCCCTGATCCGGCCTCCGCTCCAGCGGATCTCGACCAACGCAAAAGCGCCGAGAAGGATTGCGGGAATTCCGGTAAACGCCACGCAAAAGAAACAGAGACCAAACGTGAGACTGGCGATCGCCAGGCCGCTGGTCTTCACGGCGGGTACGAAATTCGTCTCGAAATCCGGCCCGATCACGAAGATCTCGTCGGGCGTGGGAATCACCATCTCGTGCCCGCAGTCGGGACAACGGGCGCGTCGGCCCGCGTTCTCTTCCCGCGTCTGGAAGACCTGCCCGCAACGACACCGCACCTCGATCGCCACGAATCTCCCTCCCCAATCGGGTCGAGACGAGACCGAACCCCGACAGTTGTCAATGGGCTGAACTTGATCCTAGGGGGAGATCGGCGGTGAGGCAACGTTTTTTTTGGAGAATCGCGGCGCGTTCCTTCGATTGGATCAGTTCTCTCAGCCGCCGAGCTTGCCGCGAAGAAACTCAAGGGCGCTTTCGAGCGCGGCGGGAATCTGGTCGGGGTTCTTGCCGCCGGCCTGGGCAAGGTCGGGACGCCCGCCGCCACCACCGCCGACGACCGGGGCGACCTCCTTCAGCCAGTTGCCCGCGTGCAGGCCGAGGGCGACCAGGTCGGGAGTGAACCCGGCGGCGAGATGGACCTTGCCGTCGGCGACCGTCGCCAGAAGCACGGCCAGGTGCGCGGGGGCCTTGCGGCGGAGGACGTCAATAAGCTGGCGGAGGTCGTCGGGACTGGCCCCGTCGATGGCCTCGATCACCGCGCGGGCCTCGCCGACGGGGTCCGCCGCGGCGAGGAGGTCATCGGCCGAGGTCTTCGAGGCGGCGGTTTCAGGACGTTTCTGCGCGGCCTGTTTTTTGAGGGCTTTCAACTCGTCGAGCAGCGCCGAGATCCGGTCGGCCGCCTGCGCGGGGGGAACCTTCAAGGCGGCGGAAACCCCGGTGAGCAACTCCTCTTCCTGGCGGATCAGGTCGAGCGCGGCCTTGCCGGTCAGGGCGGTGATCCGCCGGGTTCCGGCCGAGACCGATTCCTCGCCGACGACCTTGAAGAGACCGACCTGACTGGTGTTCTCCAGGTGCGTCCCGCCGCAGAGTTCGCGTGAGAAGTCGCCCATGCGAACGACCCGGACGTTCTCGGGGTATTTTTCGCCGAAGAGGGCCATCGCGCCGAGTTGTCGGGCCTCGGCGATCGGCATGACCGTCCAGGAAACAGGCGCCGCCTTCAAAACGAGGTCATTCACCATCTCCTCGATCAGTCGAAGGCGGTCGCGGCCGACGGCCTCGGGATTGGCGAAGTCAAACCTCAGGCGGTCCGGCTCCACCTTGCTACCAGCCTGCTGCGCGTGCTTGCCGAGGTGGGTGTGAAGCGCATGATGCAGGACGTGCGTGGCCGAGTGCGCCCGTCGAATCGCCTCGCGTCGGCCAAGGTCAACCTCGGCGGTGGCGCTCGCGTTCACGGCGAGTGTTCCCGAGGTGAGGTGGCCGATGTGGAGGAAGAAATCGTTATCCTTTTTCGTGTCCGAGACACGGAAGGTGAACCCTTCGCCCCGGATCTCGCCGGTATCGCCGACCTGGCCGCCACTCTCGGCGTAAAAGGGGGTCTGGTCGAGGATCAGGACGACCGAAGCGCCTCCGGTCTGCGACGTCGCCGATTCGGCGAGGCGGTTCTGTTCAAGGATGCCGATCACGGTCGCCTCGGCCGAGGTTGTCTCATAGCCAAGGAAGGTACTGCCGTGGTGATAGGCTTCTTTCAGGGTATCGAGCGGCCCGGTCGAGAAGACGGCGGCTGCGGCCTCGTTGCCTCGGGAGATCTTGCCGAACTCGACCATCTCGCGGTCAAACCCGGCGCGGTCGATGTTCAGGTTCTGGTCGGCGGCGAGGCTGGCGGTCACCTCGAAGGGGATGCCGTAGGTCGAGAGCAAGGTGAACGCATCCTTCCCCGCGACGACCTCGGAACCGGCGGCCCGGGTCTTCTTGAAGACGTCGTTGAGAAGCTTCTGGCCGTTCTCCAGATTGCGGAGGAATTGCTCCTCTTCCTCGCGAACGACCGTCTGGATGCGCCGGACACTCTCGGCGAGGTCGGGATAGGGCGTCTTCATCATCTCGGCGACGGTCGGCACAAGCTGAGAGAGATAGGGTTCGCGCTGCCCCATCTGGTAGGCGTCAAGGACCGCCCGACGGAGCAAGCGGCGGACGACGTAGCCCTGTTTCTCGTTCGACGGGCGAACGTTCTCGTGGATCGTGAAGGTCAGGGCTCGGGCGTGGTCGGAGATCCGACGGATGCGGATGCCGTCGGGCGTCTTTGGGTCGTACGGCAGTTTCAGCGCCTCGGCCGCGGCGGCGACGAGGGGTTTGAAGATGTCGATCTCAAAATTGGAAGGCACCTTTTGCAAGGCGGCGGCCATTCGTTCCAGACCCATGCCGGTATCGATATTCTTGTTCGGCAAGGGGTCAAGCTGACCAGGTCCCGTGCGGTTGAACTGGGTGAAGACGAGGTTCCAGATCTCGACTTCCTCGACGCCGTCTCCGTGATAGAAGATCTCGGAACAGGGGCCGCAGACGCCGTCGGGACCGTGGGTCGGGGCGCCCGCCGGCCAGAAGTTATCGTCCTCGCCCATCCGGGTGATCCGGCTCGCGGGAACGCCGACCTCCTTGTTCCAGATCTCGAAAGCCTCATCGTCGTCGAGATAAACCGTGTAGGTGAGGCGGTCGGCGGGAACCCTCAAGGTCTTCGTGAGGAACTCAAAGGCCCAGTGGATCGCCTCGCGTTTGAAGTAGTCTCCGAAGCTGAAGTTACCGAGCATTTCAAAGAAGGTCATGTGGCGGGGGGTCTTGCCGACATTCTCGATGTCGCCCGTCCGAATGCACTTCTGGCAGGTCGTGGCGCGTTTGAAAGTCGGGTCGCCCAGGCCCATGAACTCGCGCTTGAACTGGTTCATTCCGGCCGGCGTGAACAGGACGGTCTTGTCGTCCCTGGGCACGAGCACGTCGCTCGGCTTACGGACGCAGCCCTTGGAGGCGAAGAAGTCAAGAAAGGCTTCGCGGAGTTCGTCGGTGGTCATGAGCGGGCTATCGTCCCGTTGGGCCAGAAACCAATCGTTGCCGTATTTGTCCGTCGACCTCTGGTCGAGTCTCACCGTGCCCTGATCGTTCGAAACTACTCAACTCAACTCAACTCAACTCAAGTCAACAATCACTTGACCGTCACCGTCGCCTTGACGTTCGCCTGTTCGTTCGCCATGACGGTCTCCAGGTTGACGGGACCTTTGAGGTTGGCGACGGCCTCGGCGAACTCGCGGGGATTGTGCACAGATCGGGTGTCAACCCGTGAGATGATCTGGCCGGGCCTGAGACCCGCCTTGTCAGACGCGCTGCCGGGCTCGACCTCGGTAATGACGATCCCTTCGTGAGCCGTCGTATCAATCACGGCGCTGGAGTAATCCACGCGAAGGCCGCGCCAGGGAGCCGGCCGGTTCGTGGCGATCACCGGGCCAAGCAGCTTGAGCTTGGCGAGCCGAACGGTCCGCTCCAGTTCCTTGGGCGGATCGCCCCGGCGAATCCGGATCTGGACCGACTCTCCGGCGGGGATCGTGTTGATGGCCACGACCAGGCTGTCCGCGTCAATGACCGGAATGCCGCCGACGTCCAGGATCTCGTCGCCGATCTGCACACCGCCGAGCGCCGCGGGAGTTCCCTCGTTGGTGGACATCACCCGGTTCGTGCCGAACTGTGTATCGAGATGAATGCCAAGCAGGCCGTATTCATATTCCTTGCCCTGCTTGAGAGCCTCGACGACGTTCCGGCCGAGCGCGTCCATCGGGATCGCATATCCAGCCTGGGCGTCGAACCCGGCGACGTTCGCCGCGGCGGTCGTGAGCGCGACGAGCTCTCCCTTCATGTTGATGACGGCGCCTCCGCTCATTCCCAGGTTCAGCTTGGCGTCAAGCTGAAAGAGCGTCGGAAAATTGCGAAGCTGAAGGCCCTGGCGGCTGACGTCTTCGGGCGACGGATCGATCCGCCTGGCGAGGTTCGAGAGAATTCCCCAGCTTGCCGAGGCCCGGCCGTCGCGCGCGGCGTTGAAAGGGTTGCCCAGGGCGATCAGGAACGACCCCTTGCGCAGTCGACTCGCGTCGCCGATCGCCAGTGGAATGAGCTTCGGACCAGGAACGCCGGGAATCTCTCGGGGGGCGATCACGGCCAGGTCGCTTCGCGGGTCGGCGGCGATGATCTCCGCGTAAAACTCCTGCCGACCGACCGCGCGAACGCGAAGCGTCCTGGCTCCTCGAACGACGTGATAGGCCGTCAAGATCTGGTTCTCGCCGATCACGACGCCTGAGCCATAATCAAACGAGACGACCTCGTTGTTGGAAAAAGGGTCGGCGATGACGAGGCCGCCGGCGCGTCGGAACCGGGGCTCGACCGGCATCATCGGCCCCTGTTCCTTGCCGCGAATGGCCAGGGTTTCGTCGTTGTCCGACTTCTCCCGATCGATCGCCACGACCGACCCCTCGGCCTTCGCGATCGCATCGCCCATGGCCGACTCCAGCGCAGCGACGACGTCCATCGGCGTGAGTGCCGGGGCTGGCGTCGCGGCCGCGGGAGGTTCGGCCCAGGCCAGCAGGGCGAGAGCCATCGGCCAGAGGATCGGCATCGGCGGTCTCCAGGGGCTCAACACGCTTGGATCGGTCGGTCGCTCAGTCGATCGATCCGAACCATCAACAGGGTCGCCGCTTTCGGCGTGCCCAGATCGGCTCGAAACTTCTTTCTACCATCTTTTCCAGTTCCACGCCCCGGGGCAACCCAAGATTGCCCGGCCCCTTCCCTTCTCGGCAAGGATCGGGGACCGACGCCCCTTCACCGACAATTCCCGATCCCGAGTCGCGACCTCCTCCGTTCGGCCTCACTGTTGACGAGGCGATTGCTCGTCGCGCTGTCCTCAAAATCCGTCAGGCCGGAACCAGGCATTGACCATCTCAAATTCCTGGAAACCAAGAGGATAGCGTCCCACACTCCCGCGCGGTTAAGATATCGGGCTGTCCCCCCTCGACTAGGGAATTGACAGGCGCGCGCCTCCACGGGATATTGGATGCATCGGTGCGCATCCACGTCCTCGATCTGCCTGCGTCGCGGCCGAGCCGATCCGATCCGAGCAACCAACCGACGAACCTGAACCGACCCCGATTTGCTTCGAGAGGGAGTACCTGGCGATGCCGACGTTGCCTCAGTCCGTTCAACCGTGGTGGGGACCAAGGACCCGCGCCTGGGTCCTTTTCGCGGCAGGTTGTTTCGCCTTGCTGGCCTTCGCCCCTGCGCCCGGCCTGCACGCTCAGGACATGAAGAACGCTCCGGCACCCGCTCCCGCCCCGGCACCCGCTCCCGCTCCGGCGGCAGCCCCCGCCGCCGCCGCTCCGGCTGAGGCCGAAGCCCCGGCCGAGGCCGCGCCCGAGTCCAAGGCCGCCGGCGCCGCGACTCCCGCCCCTGAAGCCTCGGGCCGCAAGAGCATGCTTCGCTGGTTCATTGACGCCGCCGGCCCGATCGGCGTCTTCCTGATCTTCGTCTCGGTCTACATGGTTCAACTGGTGATCCGGCTGTTCATGGAGATGAAGGTCAGCGAGGCCGTGCCGCCGCCGCTGGTTGAGAAGATCGAGACCGCCATCAAGGAGCGGAAGTTCCAGGAAGTTTACGACGCCTGCCGCGATAACGAATCCTTCCTCGCCCGGCTCGTCCGGACCGGTATCGCCAACCTGCCGAACGGCCGCCCCGAGGCCAAGGAAGCGATGAACACGACCTCTGAAGAGGTGGTCACGGGCATGGAACAGCGGATCGGCTACCTGGCCATCATCGGTCAGCTTGGCCCGTTGATCGGGCTCGTCGGCACGATCATCGGCATGATCCAGTCGTTCCAGGAAATCGCCATGGCCGCGGGCACTCAGCCGAAGCCCGAGAAGGTGGCCGAGGGTATTTCCACGGCTCTCGTCATCACCTTACTCGGCATTTCGCTGTCGGTCCCGGCGATCTTCTTCTTCGCCCTCTTCCGTAACCGGGTTGCCCTCATGACGATGGAAGCGAATCGCGTGGCCGACCGGGTGATTAGCTCGCTTGTCGCCGCGGCCAAGCAGGCCAAGAACGCCTGACGTTACGGGAGGGCCATTCCCATGTCCGCAGGCGCAAGAGAAGGGGCCGAGCCAGACCTCACCCCGCTCCTCGATATCGTTTTTCAGTTGATCACCTTCTTCATGCTGGTGATCAATTTCAGCAACGACAATTACGACCAGCGCGTCAAGCTTCCCGTCGCCGGGACCGCCCGGCCCGTCGAGGAAGGGGACAAGCTCGACGAGGACCGGCTCGTCTTCAACGTCGACAAGGAAGGCCATCTCCTGATGTCCGGCGAGGTGATGACCACCAATAAAGCGATGGCGGAGATCAAGCACCAGGCCGACCTCGTCAAGCTGAACCTCAAGGCCGCCGGCAAGAAGGTGGACGCCAACTCCGGCCTGCCCACGACGATCGTCTTGCGGGCCGACCGCGACACCCCCTTTTCCAAACTCTTCACCCTGATCACCGCCTGCCAGTCCAACGGCTTCTTCAAGTTCGCGCTCAAGGCGATGAACTCCGCGAGCTAACCAGGACGTAAACGGGCGATCCAGCGCAGCGGGCAGCGGGCTGTTGTTCCACGTCGAGATGACCAGTCATTGACGAGACCGGGGGTGCTCCGTTGAGCGGCCATCACAAGAAGAAAAAGAAGAATGTCGAGGAGATTCAGATCCCGATCACGCCCATGCTCGACATGGCTTTTCAGCTTCTGACCTTCTTCATCCTGACCTTTCACCCGATGCCGTCGGAAGGGCAGTTCTCCATGAACCTGCTCCCCGCGGCGCCCGCGACGGACATGCAAGGCCCGGCTTCCGAGGCCGCGAGTGATCCGAGCGTCCCCGCCTCGCTCAAGACCCTGCCGACGGTCCTTCGCGCTGGTGCCGGAGGCATGCTCGGTCGGGTCTCGCTGGGCGAGGCCGACGTTCAGGGGATGGACTCGCTCAAGCGCGAGCTTGAGACGATCCTCAAAGATCCGACCTTGCCCTTCGACCAGGCCCTGATCAAGGTCGACCCGTACCTGAAATATTCCGAGCTGATGCAGGTGATCGACGTCTTCTCGTCGCTCAAGCTCACCAAGATCAGCTTCGCCGAGCTTGGCCCTGGCGAGGCCGGTTGAGAAAGAGGGCCGGTGACCGATTGAAGAGAGATCCGGTCATCGGTCATTGTGTCCCGAACACCAGGGGGAGCGCCGGTGGACGATCCGGATTCCACGGGGATGTTCCAGGGAAGCGAGCTTTCCAAGCTCCTGATCCTGCTGGCGATCGCGCTGGGGGGCTGGGTGGCCGTCTGGTTCTACCTGATGAAGCCCCACGCGGCGCCTCCAGAACCCTGGCAAGTCATCTCGGGCAAGCCCAGGGCGATCGAGACCGATCGATCGCCTGAGTTCGAGAGCGTGACCGACAAGACCGTCATCTCGCTCCGCGACATGGCCGCCTACACCAAGCTTCTGGCCGAGGCTCGCGAGGCGAAACCGGCCGTCCTCACCGCGAAGGCCCGCCGCGACGTCTTTTACGCCCATCTCTGGGGCGATCCCAAGGAATATCGCGGAGTTCCGATCCGCCTCGAAGGCACCGCCCGGCGCGTCCTTTATTACGCCTCGAAGCTGAGCAAGACAGGGTGGCTTTACGAAACCTGGATGTTCACGCCCGATGGCCAGGGCCAGCCCTTCGTCTGCATTTCCGAAGAGGCCCCGCAAGGCTACCCGGTCGGCACGAACCTCCAGGAACGCATCGCCTTTAACGGCTACTTTCTCAAGCTGATGCGCTACGAGGCGGGCGACGTCCCCCGCGCGGCCCCGTTACTCGTCGGCCGGATTGACTGGGCGAAACCGCCGATCGTCGCCGAGTCCAACCAGCAATATTACTGGATGGTCGGCGTCCTCGCGTTCATGTTCCTGATCTGCCTGGCGCGCTGGATCAGGCAGTTCCGCCTCTCGCTCGCTCCCAAGCCTCCCCCTTCGATCCTCCGCGACCGTCCGATCGAGGACATTGACCCCGAATCGCTCTCGGATTTCCTCGTCAACCTGCCCGATGACGAGCTTGACCACGAGCTCGAACACGACGGACACCGTTGACAGCCTCCCGGTCTCTCGCGTATTCATCAACCCCTCACCACCGGCCTGATCTGGGCCGGTCGACCTGCGTGAGTTCCCGGCGGATGAACGGGCCGGATTGATGCAAAACGCCCGATCGCCAACGGATGGAGGATCAAGACTGTGCGGAACGTATACCAGCGAACTCTGGCGCTCGTCCTCGGGCTGGGCATGTCCCTTGCCTGCTCAGGATCGCGTGCCGATGACGAGAAGATCGCGCTCGACAAGGTGCCCAAAGCCGTCCTCGACGCCGTGAAGGCCAAATATCCCGGCGCCTCGCTCCGCGAGGCTGAGAAGGACGTGGACGACGGCAAGACCTTTTATGAGATCAGCATCACCCACAAGGCCCACGCGATCGTCGTCGTGACCCAGCCCGACGGCGCCGTCGTCGCCGTCGAGAAGACGCTGACCGTCGCCGAGGTTCCCGCCTCCGTCTCGAAGGCGATTAAGGCCAAATACCCCAAGGCTCAGATCAAGAACGCCGAGGAGATCGAGGAAGACGGCAAGACCACCTATGAGATCGTCATCGAGAAAACCCCGGGCAAGAACGCGGGCCTGGTCCTCGATTCCGCCGGGAAAATCCTCGACGAGTCGGAATGATTCTCCCGACTGATCGTTAGCCCCTTGACCCTTGCCGGTCTTCCCAGTCGTCCAGGTCGCACCAGGGTCCCCGGCTCCGAAACGTCGGCGCCGGGAGAACCTGGGCCTGGGCAATCGCTTCCTCTCGGCTGATCTCGTCGCGGCGGCGAGCCTCGCCTCGAAAGATTCGGAGGTTCCGCCCGCGCGCCAGAATTTCCCGCCGAGACCGCCCTTCCGGGGCGTCCGGCCAGGGACCAGCCGGCTCGCGGACCTCGAAAAAGGCGGGCAAGACCTTCGCGAGATAGGCCCAGTAGTCGGGATTATCCGTCTGGATCACGAAGAGGCCGCCAGGGGTCAGGATTCGGTGGACGTCGGCCAGAAACCTCGGCGTCACCAGTCGAAGATGAGCCCGACGCGGGTCGTGATACGGCTGCGGGTGATAAAGATGCACCTCGTTCGCGGTCGCCTCGGCCATGAACCGGGAGACAAACGTTTGCGCGTCCTTGACGATGAACCGGGTGTTGCTCAACCCGCGTTGATTCGCGCGACGAGTCGCGTACCGGATCACCACCGGCAAGAGGTCGACGGCGACGTGATCGACTTCCGGTCTCGCCAGCGCACTTATCAGCGTGTACCGGCCGTTGCCGCATCCCAGTTCGAGCACCAGGGGTGCCTTCCGACCAAAGACGGTGTCCCAGTCGATCGGCCCAACGGGCGGCAGGCGCTTGATCGCGGTTTTCGCCCACTGATTTTCCGGCAAGATCCGGCCCGGAATGGCCACGCCGAACTCGGTCTCGATCTCGCCTGGCTCGGGCATCGTCGTGGGTTGATCCTATCCAAAAAAACGTGGGCCGATGCGAATTGAGGGGTCCGAAACTTGGCGATTGGTCGGCCTTGTCAGCTAACTCGTTCCCCGAAAAGACCTGAACGCTGATGGCGATCCGATCTCATGCTTTCATCGGCGGACCTCTGTGGCGTCAAGAATCTCCATCGCCGCATTGCGCCCGTTCACGCCGATGACGCTGCCGCCGGGATGCGTGCAGGCGCCACAGAGAAAGACGCCGGGCATTGGCGTCCTGGGAGAGAGGCGGCGGTCCCACATGAAGCCGGGAAGGCACTCCCCCTGAAAGATGTGGCCGCCGGAAAGGCCGACCTCGCGCTCGATGTCGGGCGGGCCGAGCGTCTGGACGTTGATAACGGCCTCGGGAATGTTCTCGCAAAAGCGGCCGAGCGACGCCAGGGCAAGCGCCGCGACCTCATCGCGCCGCGAATCCCATACGCCCGAACGGAACGTATGGGGAACGTACTGAGCGAATACGCTCATCGCGTGCAGGCCGTCGGGCACGACGGTGCGGTCGTGAGCGCTCTGAAAGTATAGCTCGGTCCAGAGGCGTTCAGGCAGTTCGCCCGCTCGGGCGGCATCGAATCCAGACTGCCATTCGCCCCTGGAAAGCGGGGTGTTGATCTGGCCGAGGTGGTGCGGCTCGGCCGTGCCAGGGCGAGCGCGGAAGCTGGGAAGCTCGCGAAGCGCGACGTTCAGCTTGACCGTGCATCCGGTCATCGGAATCGACTCAACCCGTGTTCTCCAGGCGGGATCGGCCGCGTCGCCGAGAAGGCGAAGCGTGGTTCGTGGATCGGCGTTCGAGACGACGAGCGGGGCGTCAATCCGGTCGCCGCCGTCGAGTTCCACCCCCTGGCCGGGGACGATCCGAGCCACGCCAAGACCCGTCGCCACGATCGCGCCGGCGGCGATTGCGGCGTCGCAGAGGAGGAAGGAGACCATGCCCATCCCCCCTTTGACATAGCCCCACATGCCGGGCGTCCCGCCAAGCCGACCCGACGAATGGTGGAAGTGGATCGACGCGGTTCCCGGGTCGAACGGGCTGGCGTTCGTGCCGATCACCCCCTGGCCCAGATAGGCGGATTGAAGCCGTTCGTCGCCGAGGAATTTTTCCACGTATTCGACCATCGACCAGTGAAAGAGCAGGTCGCGGGCGTCGGGGTCGCCTTGCAATTGAGCCTCGATCGCGTCGCGGGTCGGAGCGGGTCCAATCCAGAGGTCGCCGCCAAGGCCAAGGGACGGCCGGATCGCATCGCGGAGCCGTCGTTTGACGTCGCAAAAGGCACGAAATCCCGCGACGTCGCCCGGCGCAATGCGTTGGATTTCCGCCGTGCAGCGGTCGTCGTCGTCCCAGAGCTGGATGCTCGACCCATCTTCAAAAGGGACAAAGAGTCCGGCCGTCGCGGGCATCCAGGCAAGGCCAAGGTCTTCGAGGCCAAGCTCGTCGATGACGATCGGGTGCAAGAGACCGAGCAGATAGGCGCAGGGCGAGACGCGAAAGCCCGGCCAGACCTCGCGGAGCGTGCAGGCGCCGCCGACCCGCTCGCGCGCTTCGAGAACCAGAACACGCCGACCGGCTCTTGCCAGATACGCCGCGCAGGCGAGGCCGTTGTGCCCGGCGCCGATGACGATGGCATCCCAGCGGGCACCGGCCAGCGTGTCGACCGGCGCCGGGAGGCCGAGAACGCCCAGGGTATCGGCCGTTCGGGCCATCGCTTGGGATCGCTCCAAAGTGAAGAAAAGTACGATGATCCGGTCTTCCTCAAAGTCTTCGCGTCTGGAGAGCCACCATTGTCGTTAAGTTGGTTCCGTCCGGCAAGGCGGCGGGCGCGGGGCTTCACGGCCGATTCGGCTCACGTTAACGGACCGAGAACCAGGGACCTTTGGGAAACGTCAGGCATGGATAAGGAAAGAGAAATGGCCGGAAGCGCGCGTTGGAATCGGGGCCAGGCGAGGTTAGTCTAGGCACTCGAATTTGTGCCTTGTCGGGCCAATCAAGCGTTTGGAAACGGTTTTTGGGGTCTGAATTCATGGCGGATTCGTCGGTCCTGACGTCGTTGATGGCCGTGATCGCCGATCGCAAGGCGAACCCGACCGCCGAGCGTTCGTATGTGGCCTCATTGCTTGCCGGGGGCGTTTCGAAGATCGGCGTTAAGGTGCTGGAAGAGGCCGCGGAGGTCGTCGAGGCAGCCGGCGAAGCGGGCGAGGCGGGGCGTGAACACCTCGTCAAGGAGGTCGCCGACCTCGTCTTTCACGCAATGGTCATGCTCGGCCAGCGCGACGCCGACTGGGCCGAGGTGGAAGCCGAACTCGGCCGCCGGTTCGGCATCAGCGGGATCGTTGAGAAGGAGTCGCGACGGTCCGGTCAACCCGGCTGATCGACCATTCCCCTTCGAGCCGCATTGGCTCCATCGGGTGTTTTTGTCAACAATCGCCGAGACGTGTTGCGACGGCTTCCCTTGTCGCGCGGGGCCGGCCGAGGCTAGGATGGTCGGGGATGCGGGTTGAACCGGCATAGGTGGGATTTCCGGGTGGAAATGGTGAGAGGGTCAATGCCCAAGCGGGTCGTCCTGGCGATGAGTGGAGGGGTGGATAGCTCGGTGGCCGCCGCCCTCTTGAAGGCCGACGGTTACGACGTGATCGGCCTCTTCATGCGCACCGGTGCCCATGCCGAGGACGAGGAACGTCGCGCCAAGACCTGTTGCAGCGCGACGGACG
Source organism: Isosphaeraceae bacterium (assembly GCA_965277595.1). Taxonomy (GTDB): domain Bacteria; phylum Planctomycetota; class Planctomycetia; order Isosphaerales; family Isosphaeraceae; genus CBDIDH01. The sequence continues at coordinate 4,362,545 of CBDIDH010000002.1, read as the reverse complement.
CCGTCGATGCCCAGAACGTCGCCGACCGGCTTGATATCCCCTTTTACGCGCTCGATTTTGAGCGCGAGTTTGAGCGGATCAAGGACCAGTTTGCCGACGAGTACGCCGCCGGGCGGACGCCGAACCCGTGTGTTCTCTGCAACGTCTGGCTCAAGTTCGGCAAGCTCTGGGCTTACGGGCGCGAGGCCGGGGCCGACTTTGTCGCCACCGGGCATTATGCGCGGATGGTCCTGGACGAGGATGGCTCGCCGAGGATCGCGCGGGGGATTGACGGCGCGAAGGACCAGTCGTACGTGCTCTCGCAACTGCGTCGCGAGCTTTTACCGCGCCTGCTTTTTCCCGTCGGCAACCATCCCAAGGCGGAGGTCCGCGCGATCGCTCTCGCCGAGGGCTTGCCAGTTCACGACAAGCCAGAAAGCCAGGACATTTGCTTCGTGCCGACGGACGACTACCTCGGGTTTGTCCGCGACCGGCGTCCCGACCTGGATTCGGCCGGGCCGATCGTGGATGAAGAGGGACGCCTGCTCGGCCGACACGCGGGGATCGAGGGATTCACGGTCGGCCAGCGTCGGGGCCTGGGGGTCGCGCTCGGGCAGCCGCGTTACGTGATTCAGATCGAGCCGGTTTCAAAAACGGTCACCGTCGGCCGCCGAGAGTCGCTCGACCGCGCGGGGCTGGAAGCCTCTCGGTTCAACTGGCAAGGTCCCGAGCCGGATGGGCCAATCACCTGCCTCGCCCAGATCCGCGCCCGACACAAGGCCGTGCCCGGCCGGGTTGAGCCTCTGGCCGACGGCCGTGCCCGCGTCTTCTTCGATGAGCCGGTCGCCGCGATCACGCCAGGTCAGGTCGTCACCGTGTATCAAGGCGATCTCGTTCTTGGTGGCGGCTGGATCGACCGGGCGATCGACAACCCGGGGGCATAAGCTAGGATGGTGAAGGATACTTCGCCTGGGATGGACCCTGGACATTGCGTCCAAGGAATGGGGAGTCCGACACTCATCGAAACCGCGGTTGTCAGGAATTTAGGTCTTGACTAGGATGGCCGCGCGTTTGCGGCGACCCCCGCCGACATCCCGCCCTGTCCCGCCCGCCTGCTCTGCCGGATTTCTTGCCAGTCAACGACAAAGCGCCCGAGTGCCAACCCCGGGGATCTCGACATCATGGGCCGAGTCTGCCTGATCTTGCCACTCTCTTCGGTCTCCGATCTTTCCGCCGAGTGGGTTGCCCGGTGCCGGAACGGACTGCGAAACGCAGGGCATGAAGTCCGCGTCGTCGGCGTTCTTGAGAGCGATGAGCCAAGGCCCGCCCGCTCAGTCGGCGACGATTGGGAATGGCTTTCGGCGGGCTCGCGCGGGCTCTCCTCGGCCGCGATGGCGGGTCTCAAAGAGGCTGGCGACGACGCGGATTACCTGATCGTGCTCGACCCTCTTCAAAACTACCATCCCGATGATCTTCCACTTCTGATCGAGCCGATTTCTCAAGGTCGGGCCGAGATTGCGGTCGCGCGTCGGGTCGCGTCAGGGCAGGCTGATCGAGGTCGTGGCCGCTTGGTCGCCGGGACGCTTGGCAAGGCGGCGCGACCGCTCGTCGGGGCGTCGGACCTGTTCGCGGGGCTTGTCGCGGTCTCGGCGAAGCAGGCGGTCACGATCTCGCGGGCCTTTCATCCGGTCGGCTCGCGGTTCACGGTCGACCTGCTCTTGCGGTCGAAGGGGCGTCGGGTCGAGGTTCCGATCCGGGTCGAAGGGCCGTCAAAACCCCTGCCGCTTCAGCTTGACGACCTCCGGCACGTCAAACGACTGGCCGACGACCGATTTGGCAATGCCTCGCGGCTCATTCAGTTCTGCGCGGTGGGGGCGTCGGGAATGGTGGTCGACCTGACCTGTTACGCCCTTTTTCAGGTCGTCTTTTCCCGGACGGTGCTCGCCCGGATGACGGCGCCTCTGGTGGGGGGGCCGCTGGATCTCGCCGCGGCGGGAGCCCTGGCGATCGCGCTGGCGTTGACCTGGAATTTCTCGCTGAACCGACGCTTGACGTTTAATTACGCGCGTGGCGGGTCCATCGTCCGCCAGTTCATGACGTATGCCCTGAGCAACGCCCTGGGCATCGCGTTGAGCTTCTCCATGCGGCTGTATTTACCCGCGCACTTCGGGTTCTTCCACGATCACCGGCTAGCGGCGGCGGTGGTCGGGATCGTGACGGCGACCGGAATCAGCTTCACGATGTCGCGCTGGCTGGTCTTTCGCAACCGGCCGCACGCCAATGCATCGGCGCCAACGCCGGCACACACCTCTTCGAAAGAGGTCCGGTCGGCGTCGAACGTCAGCGTGGTCTGACCAGCACCCTGCCTGTTTAACGATCGATGAATCGCCTGATCGCAAGGGAAACAGGGCGAGCCGGTCGCGACGGGCGGACCGGCTCATGGGGTGAATCTGATCGAATCGAGACCGTCAAGGGCGGTCGATTCGTCGAATTACAGACGACTCGGATCACGGCGGTGGAGAAACCGCCGTGCGGCCGGGAACTGAATCTCAAGGATATCGGAGCGCTGGTTGACGGACTGACCGATCAGTCGATCGATCAATAACGGCTTCCGCCGCCACCGCCGTAGCCGCCGCCGCCACTGCGACCACCGCCGCCACCGCCGTAGCCGCCGCCGCCACTGCGACCGCCGCCGCCACCGCCGTAACCACCGCCGCCACCGCCGTAGCCACCGCCGCCGCTGCGACCGCCGCCGCCACCGCCGTAGCCACCGCTGCCGCCTCGGCCGCGATCTTCACGCGGGCGGGCCTCGTTGACGGTCAGGTTCCGACCGCGGAAGTCCTGCCCGTTCAGGGCGTTGGCCGCCTCATCGGCGCCGTCGGCCATCTCGACGAAACCGAACCCCTTGGAGCGGTTCGTGTCGCGGTCGATGATGATCTGCGCCGAAAGGACCTCGCCATACTCGCTGAACAGTTCCACCAGGCTATCCTCGGTGGTGTCGTAAGTCAGATTGCCGACATAAAGCTTCTTGGCCACTGTCATACCTCTCGACTGCGAAATGAGCGTTCTGGCGAGGCTAGCGTCCGAAAAGGGCTACTAATTGACTCCCGCCGAGAGCGGCTGCCTTTAGACTAACGATTCTCTCGGATTTGAAAAGCAGAATCCTTCGGTTTTTTTGTTTTTTTTCCGCCTCGATTTCTCGGAAGAACTCCACGTGTTTTTGATGATGGAGGCTCAATCCGTGCTGAACTTCCAGGCGATTGTCGGTGCCGAGGCGGCAACAAGAGCCAGCGCGGGAACGACCGCCGATCGCATTCGAAGGTCGGTCCAGTAAACCGTATGCACAGCGCTTAACGCCAGAATTGTCAAGGGCGCGGCGATGCGGGGCCAGGCCCAGAGGCGTCGTCGGCGGAGGCCCACCGCAAGGGCCATCCAGAGGGGTGCGGTCCAGAGCGCGGTGACAATCCGGACTGATCGTGGATAGACGGCGCCGGCCGGCGCGAGGCCCCAGAATCGACCGAGCCGGGCGACCGAGGCACGCGCAAAGGCACCCGGATCGGCGGCGATCACCGCGACGGCCTGATCTCGCAAGACACGGTCGGCTTGCGGTTCGCTCAAGCCGCGCGTCTGGCGATAGACCGAATCCCACCAGAGCTTCTGGTTCACGCCCGACCACACGGCGCCCGCGGGTCCGTGAACAACCTCCGCGTAATAGACCGGATTATTGGCGAGATAAAGCGTGTATCCGCCGTGCGTCGTCGTGACGACCGGCTCGCCGAAGGCCCGCCAATTTCTCAGGGTCCAGGGGGCAAGCGTCGCCGCCACGACGCCGAGAATCAGCCCGGCGCGATCGATACGATCGCGAAACGTGCCGGGAGAAGCCACGAGAGCTGCGGCGGCTATCCACACCACCGAGGGAAGTGTGGACGGTCGGCAGAGTGCGCCGAGGCCGAAGGCCAGGCCGCCAAGAGCCGCGCCGGAGAGGCCAGGTCGGCAAAAAGCCGCCAGCGCCGCGGCGTTCAAGAAAGCGGCGAGCGATTCCGTCATCACCGATCGACTCTGCGCGACGAGGACCGGGTCGCAGGCGACAATCGCCGCCGCCGCCAGCCTTGCCAGCGGAGTCAAACCCCACTTTCGCGCCGCCGAGGCCGTCAAGACGATGGTTCCCGCGCCCAGGAGCAGGTGAACGGCGGCGATGCCCCAGGCGGGTCGATCTCCCAGAACCGCGACGACGGGCGCCAGGACGATCGGATAAAGCGGAGGCCGGTACGCCGTCGGCAGACCGTCGTGGATGAGGCCACGGCCAAGAGCGATCGAGCGGGCGAGGGGAAGGTAGTTGTCGGGATCATCGAGTCCGCCGGAACCGATCGCCCGCCAGATCAGAAGTCCTCTTAAGAGCAGACCGACGACGACCACGGCCGCCAGGCCCCAGCGTTGACGTCGATTGGCGCCGGTTCGGTCGTCGGTCGTGGGATTCACAATGTCCAGAACAATTACGCGGGAGATTCGTCAAAGAGGAAGAAGGGCGTCGCCAATCTCCCGAGTCGTCGGCCGGTCATCCTATCGCGCGGGGAGGGGGCCATGGTAGTCTATCGAGACGGCGAGGGGTCGCGGTTTTGTCAATGTATTGAACGTGGATGATCACCAATCGAGGTCTGCCCAGGTTGGCGGACCTGACGCGGGGATGGGTTTGTCATGGCGCCGACGCAACGTCCGGTGATCCTCTCGCTGACCAAAATGCACGAGGCTGGAATGAGCCTGCTCCGCGAGGGGAGCGAGCTTCGAATGGCCTCGGGTGTCGCTGCCGAGATCCTTCAGCGCGAGGTTGTCGGGGCCGACGCCCTGATTATCCGGACCGGCGGGACCGTCGACGCCGCCTTGCTCGATTGCGGGAAAGATCTCAAGGTCGTCGGCCGGCATGGGGTTGGCTATGACGCGATCGACATCGACGCGGCCACGGCGCGAGGAGTTCAGGTCGTCTACACGCCGGGGGCGAACACGCAGAGCGTCGCCGAACACGTCTTTGCGATGATGATTGGCCTCTCCAAGCACTTTACCCGGATGGGCAAGGCGGTCGAGTCTTTTGACTTTCATGCCCGGACCCGTTCGATTGGCCGCGACCTTTACGGGCGAACGCTAGGCATCGTCGGGTTTGGCCGGATCGGCCGCCGCGTGGGGGTCATGGCGAAGGCCGCCCTGGAAATGAAGGTGCTCTACAACGACATCGTGGCCGCCCCGGCCGAGGTCGAGGCCGCCACCGGCGCCATTCGCGTCTCGTTCGAGGACGTTTTGAGGCAATCGGAGTACGTCACGCTCCACGTTCCTCTCGATTCGACCACGCGTGGGATGATCAACCGTGAGTCGGTCGCCCTGATGCGGCCCGACGCGATCTTGATCAATGCCTGTCGAGGGCCTGTCGTCGTCGAGTCGGCCGTGGCCGAGGCTCTTTCGGGCGGGAAACTCTGGGGCTACGGTGCCGACGTCTTCGAGCACGAGCCCGAACTCGCCGGCAACCCTCTCATTGGCCGCGACGACGTGATCTTCACTCCCCATAGCGCCGCGCAGACCGAGGAAGGTCTTTCCAACATGGCTCGCGGCGTCGCCGAGGACGTTCTTGGCGTTCTACGCGGCGATCGGCCGTTGAACCCGGTGAATGATCCTGATGTCGTTGAGGCGAGCAGGCGGAGGCTTGGGCTGGAGCCCTTGTATCGGTTGGATTCGGTGACCGATCTTTCTTGAAGCGAATCAGATAAGATTCATAATTCATTTTGGAGTGACGGACGGTAAATCCAGGCTCACGGAGATCTCCGCGCTTGATTGATTTTTCGCATCGAGAATTTGAGGCGAACCCGTGATAATAGGTATGGTCATTTTCTGAAGTTAGTAGAAAAGAGAGACTTATGACAGAGCTGAGGACGCGCATCATGGCCGGGCTCGGAATTTTTGTGATCGCGCTTGCCTTCCGTGCCTCATGGCTATTTGACCGAGCCGCGCCACCCCACGACGATGAAATCGAATACAGCGACCTAGCGAATAATCTCCTGGACGGGAAGGGTTATGTAAAGCGAGGCGGCGTAGCGGGGAGGAACATGGCAATGCCTGTCTCCACGCGGGCGGTTGACCTCCCAACAGCATTCCGTACGCCTGGATACCCGCTTATCTTGGCGGCGATTTACGGCGTGACCGGTCGCGATTACGCCGTGACCCGCCGGGTTAATGCCGTGTTGAGTGGGCTTACCGCCCCTCTCTTGTTTAGTGTTAGCCTTCTCTTATTCGGGCGCATGCCCATTGCTCTTCTCGCCGGCCTCGGCTGGGCGGCATTGCCGACATCTCGAGTGATGGCAGGGACGTTGTGTGGCGAGGAAATCGCAGCAACGTTGCTCATCGTGGCGGTCATCGCGGCACTTGTCGCCAAGCGTTATCAATCCGGAATCGTCGCTGCCGCCGCGGGTTTGGTGCTAAGCTTCGCGATCCTGACTCGTGGCTTTTTGTTACCGGTTGTCCTGGCGGTTCCGGCCTGGTTCGTGGCTCGACGCTCATGGCGTCTGGCGGTGATTTCCTCAGCACTGACCATAATTCCGCTCGTTCTGTGGATCGCGCGCAACACTATTGTTCTCGGCGCGCCGACGCTTTCAACGCAGACGCAGGAGACTCTCTGGCAGGGCAATAACGCCTGGGCACGGGGTAGTTGGCCCGGCGACAGTCGGCCGCAACGCGAATATTTGCTACACAGGCACCCGGACCTCGATCTGCTGGATGAGGTAGGCTATGCCGACCTTCTCGGCCGTGAGGCGCGTCGGGAAATAATCGGTCATCCGGGCAGAATGATCTGGCTGCTTCCCCGAAAAGCACTACTTTTCTTCACTCCAGTTTCCTACTTGGGATTCGACGCCTTCTATCTGGCCCTCTTGCCCTTCGCCGTTTTTGGCGCGTGCCACCTTTGGTCATGCCCGGGGTTGCGTTGCACGCTCTGGCTGGTTGGTTTCCCCATCCTTGGGGCCTTATCAATCTGTCTCCTGACTTACGGTGACGTGCGTTTTCGCCAACCCGTCAACCCCATGATCGTCCTGTTGGCGAGCGTCGGAATTGTGCGACTCATCGGCTGTTTTTTTCTGAAATCCGAAGGAAACGTCAGTCCGGGATAGCTCGAGCTTATGGGCAACCAAAAAGGTGTTACGCAGTTGGAGTGTTCAGGCCGATTTTTCCAGAGTGCCCGAGGTGTGAACGGCTACAGAATTAGATAGGGAATGAATGAAAATTGAAGTTTAGAATTGATATTCAAATACTTTATTTGCGGAGAGGTTTTTTCCAGCATTGTGAACTCCTTTTATTCCTTGATTATCAGCTCCCTTTTCCTGTGATAGGGCTGTTGCCGTGAAACATGCTTTTTGCGGATAGGGCCTAGGTTTTGACGCTCATTTCAGGGCAAAATGCCTTCATTTCCCGCATCGTAAGCCGGTCGAAAGGTCTGGCGGAGCCAGTCGCGCATCCAGTCGTCCCAGGAGGTTTCCTCGGGGGCGTCGTGTGCGCGGTCGAGAAGGGTGAGGAGCAATCGGGGAGTGACCATCGGCAGGCTGAGGCTCGCGAGGATCTCGATGTAAGACCCCTGGTCCAGTCGGGCAAACCAGGCGGTGCCACGGCGGGCGTGGAGACGCCAGACCTCGGGAACGCCAAGGCTGGCGTAAAGAGGGAGGCGGCCTCGGGAACTGCCGCGGTTGTCGATCTCGATCCAGAGGTCGGGAGGAGGATCAACGTCGCCGTGGATCGTGTCCTTGCCTCGACGAATCATGGTGCGGCGCGCGCCGAGGCAGGCGAGACCAAACGTCGAGGCAACCGCGCGGACGATCATGCTGACCCGCTCGGCGTTCGATTCGTGACGGAATTCGGGCGACAGGATTTCCAGGGTCCCGTCGACGTAGGTCATTCGCGGATGCCGGTTCGCCGGCTCGTCGCGGAGTCGCGCGTACCAGTCGTAGGGAACGCCCCGCAAGGTCGACAGTGCGTCCCTCTTCGGGATCGTCGCCATGAACGATTCGCCTTCCTCGGGTTTATCGTGACCCTTCAGCCTGGGCGACCTTGCCGGAAGTGCTTCCCGTGTACTTGTCAAACGTCCGGGTGAGGAAGTCGACGAACTCATTCGGTTCGCGGTAGCCGCCAAGGACGCCGACGACGGAGCCATCGGGATAGAGCACGACGTAGAGCGGGTTCGTGGGTTCGTTTGTCAGGTCAATCTGACGTTCCTGGTTCTTCTTCGCGAGATCCTCGCGTTGCGCGGCGGTGATCGAGGCGATGGGGACATAATCGGTGTAAAGCTGCACGGTCACGAACCGGTCGAGAATCGAAGCGACCTCGGGACGGGGAAGAACGCGCTTCTCCATCAATCGACAATTCGCGCAGTTGACGCCGGTGAAGTCGATCAGGATCGGCTTCTTTTCGGACTTTGAACGCTCGACGGCCTCGTCGTAGCTCAGGCCCCAGGTGACGCCGTGGAAAGATTTTTGCTGACGCTCGGCGCGGGCGGGATCGGTGTCGGTGGCTTTGGACTCACGCGGAGTGGTGGTTGTCGCGCTGTTGGAGGCAAGCATTGTCGGTTCGTCCGGCTGAAAGTCCGACCCAGCATCGGGCGGCAGCAGACCGATGACGAGGCGATCCCAGACGAGGCTTTTTGGGGGGTGGCCAAAGAGCGCGGGAGCGAGGAAGAGTGCCAGGGCCAGGAAGCCTGTGCCGAGGATCATCCGGCCGGGCCCGACCTTGACCTCCTCGTAATCGTGATCGGTTCGGAAAAAGCCGAGAAGGTAAAAGCCGCAGACGGCGGAAAGGGCGATCCAGGTCGTCAGCACGAACGGGGCGTCGATCCAGGCGTTTTCGGGCGTGACGAAGGCGATCTCGGCCGTATTCAAAAACTTGAAGGCCGCGCCGATCTCCACGAGACCGCCGACGACCTTGACCGCGTTCATCCAGTCGCCCCCCTTGGGCATCTTCGAGAGCAGGCCCGGAGAGAGCGCCAGCAAGAAGAAGGGGAGCGCGAGCACCGTGGAAAACGTGGCGAGGCCGATGATCGGATAGAAGAACTGCCCGTTCGCAGCCAGGACAAGCAGACCGCCGACCACCGGGAAGGTGCAGGTGAACGACGTGATCGTCAGCGTCAAGGCCATGAAGATCACACCAATGAGGCCGCCGCGACTCTCGCCCTTCGATGAGGCATTCAAGAGAGCGCTCGGCAGGCTGATCTCGAAGACGCCGAGCAGGCTCAGGCCGAACACGAGGAAGAGACCGGCGACCGCGAAGTTGAGCCAGGGGTTATTCGCCAGGCGAGGCAAGGCCGTCGCCGAGACGAAGAACGAACAAAAGACGCCGATCGCCGTGAAGAGGCCGATGATCGCCAGGCAATACGTGATGGCCAGGGCGGTCGGGCTCCCGTTCTTCGCCTGCCCTTGCTTGACGAAGAAGTTGACGGTGATTGGCACCATCGGCCAGACGCAGGGCATCAACAACGCCAGTAGGCCGCCAAGGGCCGAGGCAAGCATCAGGGGGATAATCCCTTGCCGGGCTTTGGCCTCGATCTCGGTCACGGTCCGGGCCTTCTCGGGCTTTTTCAGGTCGGTTTTGGGGGCGACCGCGGCGGTCTCGGGGGCGGCTTTGGGTGCCTCGGCCGAGGCGACGGACGATGCGCCGGGCAGAACGACGAGGTCAACAGCCGGGAGGGTCGAGCGGAACGGCGGCAGGCAGTTCTTCGCGTCGCAGACCTGATAGGCGATCTGGGACTGGATCGATTTCTTGCCCGGAGGGAGGTCGGCGGGGACTTTCAGCGGAAGGTTCCAGGTGACCTCGCCCTCGAACGTGGAGACGAGAGCGTTGAAGGCCTCGTCTTGCTTGACCCGCGGGGCGGTGCCTGATTTCCAGTCGCCGGTGGGGGTGAGGCCACTGGTTTCAAAGAGGTCAAACTGAGTGACGGGGGGGCCTTCAGGCGGGGCCACGCGGGCGTAGTCGTAGATATGCCAGCCGGGATCGAGCTTGACGGTGACGGAATAGGTCACGGTCTCGCCGACTTTGGCCTCGGTGGGCTTGATCGATGCGGAAAGGGCGACGGTTTTGGGGCGAATCCGCTCGTTGCCGTCGGGCTTCTTGGGAGCGGACGCGGATTTTGTCTGCGCGGTGTCACTGCCGGAGACATTCAGGGTGACCTCGGGCAAGGTCCAGTTGCCGGGGAAGCTGCAACTCCTGGCGTCGCAAATCTGGTAACTCGCCTGGCAGCGGATCGTCTTCTTGCCGGCGGTTGCGTCGCCGGGGACCTTGAGTGAGAGGCTCCAGGTCACCTCATTTTCAAAAAAGGTGACGGAATCGAGGTTCGGAAAGGCCGGCTCTTTCTTGCGGACGGGGTCGCGGTCGGCGGTCCAGTCTCCGGAGACAGTGAGTCCGGCCGGGTCGAAGAGGTCAAACCGGGTATTACGGGGGCCTTCGCCCTGCTGGTCTCTGGCATACGTGTAGATGTGCCAGCCGGGTTTGAGCCTGGCCGTGACCTTGTAAACGACCGTCTCGCCAGGGCGGGCCTCGGCGGGAATGATCGTCGGAATCAACTCAACGTCCTTCGGCTTGACTCGCGCGCTGCTGTCTTTCTTGACAGGTTTGGGCGATTCGGCCCGAGCTGGTCCCCAGACGAAGAGGGCCGCGCCGATCGCGGCGAGGATGGAGAGAGTCAAGGGCAATCGACCGCGGCGCGAGTGACTTGGCATGGCTCTGGGGTTCCGTTCTGCCAGGCATTGCGGGCCGTCGCGGCCGCGCGGATTTGAGGGGATGATCCGACGACTATCGTATTCATTGCCTGTCGGCCGGACAAGCGCAGTCGTGTCCGCAACGGTTGACTTCCCAGAGCCTCTTGAGGTGACAAAAACCCTGTGAACAGTCCGAGATAGGTCGATCGGGCGGGATCTTTCCGGGTGACTCGGGTTGACCCGCTGGAGATTCCCGCCTAAATTCCTGTTGAGCCGGCTTTGCGCGCCCCGAAAGGATTCCAAACGAGGCACCGCCGGTCCTGTCCGTGGCCGTCACGGACCCCCCTTTTGGTTGAGGTGGATCGACCCACACGGACGCGGGACACCCTTTCGATGCGCACGGCGATCGTTCTGACGGCCATCACGGCCGCCGCGGCCGGCTTGATTGGCCTGGCGGCCTGGCTGACCATCGAGACCCGCCAGAACCGCCTGGTCTGGGACCACTTTGACGTGGTCAAGCGGGGCTATCTCTATCGGTCGGGCCAGCTCAACCCCGAACAGCTTGACCAGGCACTGCGGATGTACGGCATCCGCACGCTCGTCAACTTTCAACTCCCCGGCGATCAGGTGGACCGCGAGCGCCTGATCGCCCGGAAACATGGGGCTGACTTCCTCAGCCTGCCCATGCCTGGCGACGGCTTTGGCCAGGAGGCGCAGTTTCGCGAGGTGCTCAAGGCGGTCGACGACCCGGCCCGAAGGCCGGTCATGATCCACTGCGCCAGGGGGACCTGCCGGACCGGCTCGGCCGTGGCGCTTTATCGGTTTGAACGCGACGGCTGGACGATTGACGACGTCTCGGCCGAGATGCAGCGCCAGTGTTACCGCGATGGCTGGATTCCCGGCTACGTTTACAACATGGTCAAGAACCGCCCTTCCGTCGAACGCTTCGGAACGCGCGTCGCTCTGGACAGGAACCGGCCCGAGCCGAAGGTTGAGGCCGCCGCCCCGACCGGAAAGGAGCCGGTTCATGTCCATTGAAACCAGTTCCACCGCGCGACCGCCGACAAGCCTGAGAGTTGACCCGGCCGAGCCCGACCCGAGGACGAACCCCGGCCTCGACTGGACCTGGCCGCGCCGGTTCGCCGCGCTGATGGTCATGGGGATCGTCTTCGTTCTGGCCGGCGGCGGGAACCTCGACCCGGGCCTGATCGAGTCAAAGCTCGGCCTGGCGTCGTTCGAAGGGGTCGGGCCGGTTGGTCAGGTCTTTGGCGGCTGGGACCCGTCGATCTGGCCGGGCCAGCTTGCTCCGGCGGCGGCCTGGGCCTGGGGCGAAGGGGGTCTGCCCACCTCGGCAACCGTGCGCTGGCCGGCGACGATCGCCGCGCTCTGGATTGCCCTGATCCTCGCCCGAGGCGCCTCGAAGACGCTCGGAGGGCGGACGGCGGTGATGGTCGGGGTCTGCTGGCTGGGGAGCATCGCCCTGATCGACCGATCGGCCGGGGCGGGGATCGATCTGATCACGGCTCTTGGCACGATCGCCGCGCTCGACCGTCTGCTGGGTCGCGGCCCGGGACTGGTCGCGGGGATCTGGACCGCCCTGGCCTTTCTGGCGGGGGGCTGGCCGCCGGTCGCCCTGGTCGTGCTGGCGACGGTCCTACTCGGCCGGACCGGCGCGGGACTTTCGTGGCGCCTGGTGACGCCCCCCTTGATCGCCGCGACCGTCTGGTCGTACTGGGCCTTGAAGGTGACCACGCCCGAGGTCTGGGCCGCGGCCCTGACACTCCCCCTGACCGAAAAGCCGGTCTGGCTTCTGACGCCTTCGGTGGTCTTGCTGGGTCTTCCCTGGTCGCCCTTCGCGGCCCTTTGCGCGAGCCGGTCGGTTCGTCAGGGGTGGGCACCGGCGGGGCGAGGACTTGTCGTCGGCTGGCTCCAGGTCTGCGGCGTCTGCCTGCTCGCGGGAACGGTCGTCCCGGGCATGGCGACGGCCGCGCGGGTCCCGGCGCTGGCGGGGCTGGCGGTCGCCTCGGCGGCAGGGTCCGAGCGATTGCTCGGTGGTTCCTTCTTCGGCTCGAAGTTCGCCCGCCGCTGGTACTTCGGCTGGCCGATCGTTGCTTTACTCGCCTGGACGGCGCTGGTTACGGGCGTCGGCGGCTACCTCGCGGCGGCGGTGCCGTATTATCGGTCGATCTCGGTCACGTTGATTGTCACGGCCGTGCCGACGGCGGCGCTGGCGGTCTGGTCGGCAGGCCGACGCGAGGCGCGCGGGGCCTTCTTTTCGATGCTCCTGCTGGCCCTCTTCTTGAAGGTCGGGCATCTCGGCTATTACGTGCCCGAGTGGAATTATCGGATCAGTCAGGGGCCGTGGGGCCGGGCCGTCGGTCAGTGGGTCCCGCCGCACTGGCCGATCTACACCTTGCACGCCTGGAATCCTGATTTCGCCTTCGCCACGCGCCATCGGGTCTATCAAATCCTCAGTCCCGAACACCTGGCCTATCAACCGGGCGAGGCGCGTTATATCCTGCTGCTCGATTCCGAGTATGCCCACTGGCCCAGTCACGCCCCGCCCTTGATCCAGGTCGCCGCCTTCACCGATGAGCACGGGTCGGCCCGCGTCCTGGCCCGAACGGCAGGCCCCTTGCCCTGGTCAACGCCCTCGGTCGTCCGCTGAATCGTGGTCTTAAGAGGTCGCGCCTTTTCATCGGGTTGGGGCGATTTTAGAGATTGGGTTGTCACTCGACAGTAAATTTGCCGTATTCTGAATAGTGACCCTGCCGTCGTTCGCAAAAAGCAGAGGACGGCCGCCGTGCCGGCACGCGCGGCGACGGGGATGAAGAAACGAGGAAGGATCGAGCGCGCAACGTCGCCTAAACTGAACTGAACTGACCGGACCTGGACGCGATCAACGTTGACGTTGGCTTGCAGCAGGAGAGACGCGGCATGCTCGGCAAGTTCAAGGAGCTTTTTGGTGGCAAGAAAAAAGACAGTGCCGCGCCGAAGGCCGCGCCGGTGACCGCCGCGAACCTCGCCCCGGTGAAGAAGCCAAGGGCCTCGCGGGTCAACCTCGACCGTCGGTTCTCGATCATCTCGGAAATCGGTCAGGGGAGCATGTCGAAGGTCTATCGGGCCCTCGACAAGAAAACGAGTCAGTCCGTCTGTCTCAAGGTCCAGATTCCCGAAAAAAATTCGGCCGCCGCGGCGCGTGCTGTTCAGCAGCAGAGGCCCGACGAGGGAGAGGTCGGCCTGCGGATCTCAAACCCGCACGTCGTTCGCACGTTCGAACACGGAATGTCGACCAGGGGCGAGCATTTCGTTTCGATGGAGTACATCGACGGCCAGAGCATCCGGTTCCTCCGCGAGACGCGATCGGTTCCGAAGCTTGCCGAGAAGCTTGAACTGCTGGCGCAGGCGGCCGAAGGCTTGGCCGCGGTTCATGCCGCCGGGTTCATTCACCACGACATCGGCCCGCACAATTTTCTGGTGACGCGCGAGCCCCGCGTCAAGCTGATCGACTTCGGCCTCTCGATCCCCAACACGCCGGTCTTTTGCCGACCAGGCAACCGCACGGGAACGCTCAATTACATGGCGCCGGAGCTGGTGCGCCGCGAGACGATCGACGAGCGGATCGATATTTTCGCCTTTGGCGCGATGTCCTTTGAGTTCCTGACCGACCGCCTTCCTTACGACGCCACGAACTCAATGGCTTCGATGATCGCCCGGATCAATGTCGAGCCGCTTGACCCCGCCCTGGCCAACCCCGCGCTTCCCGTTGAGCTTCACGACCTTCTCCGCAAGCTCATCTCGCGCCGACGCGAGGGCCGATGGTCCAAGATGGCCACCCTGCCCGACGCCCTTCGTGAGATCCCGACCCAGGGTCGGTAAGTCTCCGCCTTCATTTCTTGTGGTAAGGATGAACGCCCGCCGCGTGGTCGGTCAGGTCGATGATCTCGCCAATTTCGGGCACGGCGTCACGCAAGACGGCCTCAACGCCGTGCTTGAGCGTCAGGTCCGCCAGGCCGCACCCCTGACACCCCCCCCACATCTGAAGATAGACGACGTTATCCCTAACGTCGACGATCGTGACCCCTCCGCCGTGGCCGGCGATGACCGGGTTGATCTCGGCGTCAATCACCTTCTGAACTCTCGGGCGAAGGTCGACCCGGTTCAAAACCGAATACGAGTCGTTGACGGCCGGTTGCCCCGAGGCCAGGTGGTCGCGAATCGCCCCGGCGATCTCCCTGCCGAGACCCGGCCAGCTTTCCGCCCCGGCCGTTCGATCGCCCAAAAGCGCCCGGACCAGACGCACCGCCTTGCCGATGATCGGCAGGCCCTCGGGCATCGGCCGGGTAATCGTGATTTTGTCGTGAGCGATCACGACCGATGTCACCCTTTCGAGTTCAAACAGGCGCTGGGCCATCGGCGATTCTGAAGCTTCGGCTCGGCTGGCAAAGTAAGCCCAGCGGTCCGAATAGACCGGCCGATCGACAACGAACCTGCACCGCCTGGCGTCGATCGGTTCGGCGCGGATGACGATCGGCCCGGCTTCACCGCTTCGGGTCGGTGTCATCCGCCCGATACCTCCGCTGTCTGCCGAGCCGCCGCGACGGCGATGACCCCACCCACGCTGACGACCGCGCCGACGCAATCGGCCAGCGCGTCCATGACGTCGGGATCACGCTGAATTTGCGGCAAGCCTTGCAGGAGTTCCGTGCAAACGGCCAGCGCAAAGGCCGCCGCCAGCACTCCAATCACTCGCGATCGGCTCGGCGAAGGCGTTCGGCCGGCGATGATCCAGGCGAATGAGAATCCCGCGAACATGCCAAAATGAACGAACTTGTCGAGGTGCGGGATCTTCCACGAGGCGCTATCTTCGCCTCGGGGAATCGTCGACTTCGGCATCAGGCAAAGGATCAGGAGCAAGGCGGTCGCTCCCCAGGGAAGGAGCCCGCGCCGGAACATTGTCATCGGTTCAGGACCCTTTTGCCTTGCCCTTTTTGCGTTTGGAATCCTTGTCGAGTCCACGATAACCGCCCGCCCGACCGTTGGTCCAACCCAAACGCGTCATTGCGTTGAATCATGGCGATTTCCGCGAACCTGAAGCCGCTTCGGGACGTCGATATCTCCGACTCAGTCAGTAATGACGCCTTCCGGGTGTGACGGATTCGCACGCGACCGTCCGAAGGTCGTGGACCAGGTTCGACTCCTGGCGGGGGTATGGCTGATTGTAAACGTCTTGGGTTTCCCCGCGAGTGTGGTGGACGCACGGCGGTCTTCGAAGCCGTCGGGCCGGGTTCGATTCCCGGGTGGGGGAGTTAGTCCTCGGGGTGTGATGGATTCGCACGCGACTCCGCGAAGGTCGAAGACCGGGTTCAATTCCCGGCGAGGGCGTCCTTCCTTCCTTTCTTATTTCACGTCTTGACAGTTTCCCATCAACGAAGCTGGGCTCTTCCGGTTCAAAGGACCTGGTCGGGGATCATCCCTCTCAAGCATGAATCGGTTGAGAATCTGTCCTCTTGCATTGTGTGTTGGCGTGGCCTAAGATGAGAGCCCTGCCGCCCGCGAACCGACCGTAAAGCCCGCCAGCGCCCCCCTTTTTGTTTGTTGGAACTGATGATCCCCCCACCCGTGACATTGACCGGAAAATCGTGATGAGCGAGGTCGTGAAGTCGAGCGGCGTCTGCCGCCGGTCGTTCCTGCGCCGGACGGCTGTCGTCGGCGCCTCGGCCCTGGGCCTTTCCGCGGCCCGCGCCTTCGCGGCCGATCCCGTCGCTGTCGCGGTCACCAAACCCTTGCGGGTTCTCGTCTGGTGCGAGGGCACGGCGCCCCGGTCGGTTTATCCTAACGACGTGAGTGGCGCGGTTGTCGAGCACCTTGGCAAGGAAGCAGGGGTCTCGGCTGTTGGGGCGAAGCTCACCGATCCCGCCGCCGGCCTGGCCGACGAGACGCTCGACGCCGCCGACGTGCTAATCTGGGCCGGACGCCTCCGCCACGATGACGTCCCCAAAGATCGCGCCGAGGGGGTCGTCCGTCGCGTCCGTAATGGCCAACTCGGCCTGATCGCGCTTCATGCCTCGTGCGGTAGCAAGCCGTTTCGAACCCTGATGGGGATGTCGTGCGAGCCCGGCGGCTGGCGCGAGGATGGCCGACCCGAGCACGTCCGCATTCAGACCCCCAACCACCCGATCGCTCGCGGGATCAATCCGTTCACGATCCCGCACAGCGATATGTTCGCCGAGCCCTTCCGCGTTCCCGAGCCCGAAAGCGTGGTGCTCGTCTCGGCCTGGGACCAGGGAGAGACCGTCCGCAGCGGCCTGACCTGGACCATTGGCAAGGGGCGCGTCGTTTACTTGCGGAGCGGTCATAGCGGCTTCCCTGTCCTCTTCCACCCGGCCGTCCGCGGGCTCGTTACCAACGCGGCACTCTGGGCCGGCGGTCGCGAAAACGCCTGAACCTATCGAGACCGGCAAGCGGGCCGTCATTCGCCTTTGACAGGCCGATTGGACGCTGGCCGGTTGACGTCTGACCTTCTCCGCCTATAATCGGGGCGTCAACGCGGTCGGGAAATGACGGATTTTCCGACAAAAGAGGGGACTGATCGCCCCGTTTTGACGCTCCCGATCCCTGTGGGAAACCGGGCTCCAGTCAATCTGTTCGAATACCAGGACACGGACGCGGACGGCTCTGTCAAAGAAACGAATCGATGGGTCGCGCCGCCGCGCGGTAGTCTCCGGCTCCGCCAGAGGTGGGGTGATCCGGTCTGTCGACCGGCGCCCCGTGGTTCTCGTGTTTAACCAGGAGATCGCAACGATGCGCAAGTTGGTCCTGACCCTCGCCGGCCTGGCCCTGATCGCCAGTCCCGCCTTCGCGGGCAAGTACAACAAGGTTGTCAGCGTTGGTGACAAGGCCCCGACGTTCTCGGGCATTCCCGCCACCTCCGACGGCCAGGACACGAGCCTGACCCTCAGCGACATCAAGGAAGACGTGGTTGTTCTCGTCTTCCTGGGCAATCACTGCCCGGTTGTCGGCATGTACGACGACCGCGTCATTGACTTCGTCAACGACTACAAGGGCAAGAGCGTCAAGCTCGTCGCCGTCGCCGTGGCCGACATGGACAGCGACAAGCTTCCGGCGATCAAGACCTATTCCAAGAAGCACGGGATCAACTACACCTACGGGTACGACGAGTCGCAGGCGATCGGCAAGGCCTATGGCGCGTCCAACACGCCGCACTTCTTCGTCCTCGACAAGGATCGCAAGATCCGCTACATCGGCGCCATGGACGACAACCGCAAGGAAGCCCAGGTCAAGAAAACCTACGTCCGCGACGCGGTTGACGCCCTTCTCGCCAACAAGGACGTCGCCGTCGACGAGACCCGTCCCGATGGCTGCGGTATCCATTACGGCAAGTGATCTTCGTCAAGGGTTCGACCTGAACCGAACCTGACCTGACCTGACCACAGTCAACCACGGACGGCCGCCCCCGAATCAACCTTTCGGCGGCGGCCGTCGTTGTTTCTCGAACAGAAAACGCGGACCCCGACGCTTCACCGATCGATTCCCGGCTCCTCGGGAAAGGGAGACGCCCCCGTGACCGCATCCAAACCCGTATGGCTCGGTTCGTTGGCCCTTGTGCTCGGCCTCGCCGGATTTCTGGTTCCCACCGCCGCCCCGCGCGCTGGCGAGCCCGCCGCGAAGGGCGAGGTGACCCTTGAACCGCTCAAATTCGACGCCTTCAAGGCCCGATTGGCGCAGTCGGGCGATAAGGCACACAAGTACACGCTGGTTGACGTCTGGTCGACGACCTGCGGCCCCTGCATGGAAAACTTCCCGCACCTCGTCGCGATGAGTCAGAAATACGCCCCGCAGGGGCTGCGGACCATCTCTCTCTCGCTCGACGACGCCAGCGATCAAAAAGCCGTCGCCGAGGCTCGCAAGTTTCTTCGCGAAAAAAAGGCCACCTTCCTCAACGTCCTGCTCGACGAGGACTTCGGCGTCGGCTTTGACAAGCTCGACATCAACACCATCCCCGCCGTCTTCGTCTTTGACCGCGATGGCAAGCAGGTCAAGAAGTACACGATGGACGACCCGAACCACCAGTTCACCTATGACCAGGTGGAAAAGGATGTCGCCGCGATGCTGAGTACCCGACCAACCGCCTCGCGCTGACGAACACTCCGCTCGATCGCACCAAACCGCATCGAACGGAATTGACCCGAGGACGTAGAATCTTCCTGGCGTCCGGAAAATCGAATGTGGCGGATCTCGCCGCGGGCGGTTCGATCTGGTATCCTGACCCGATCGGACCGTGTCGAACGGTCGTTTGAACCCTTCCATCCAGGGATTCCCCCCGCAATCAGGTTTCGCGGGGAGGCCAGAGCGAAACGACGACGACGATGAAAGACGGCATTCACCCGAATTATCAGGACTCTGTCGTGACCTGCGGTTGCGGCAACTCCTTCCAGACCCGCAGCACCAAGCCAAAAATCATGGTGGAAGTCTGCTCGAAGTGCCACCCCTTCTTCACCGGCTCGGTGAAGTTCGTGGACGCGGCCGGCCGGGTTGACAAATTTAACAAGAAGTTCCAGGGAACCTACGGCAAGGCCAAGAAGGCGGCCGAAACTCCCTCCAAGGCGTAGTGAGTTCACCCACCCGCCGAGACCAAGCAAGGGCGGCCCGCCGGGCGGTACCCAGTCGTACCTCCCCGCCGGGCCGTCGGTCGTTTCGATGGCCGTGTCGACCGAGGTGAGGCGAGGCGCCGGCTCCCGTGTTCGAGAAGCTACAGGCTGACTACCAGCGATTCCAGGAACTCGACGCCGCGCTGCTCGACCCCGCGGTCGTCGCCGACGGTGGGCGCGTCACGGCGCTTGCCAAGGAACGCGGATCGCTCGCGAAAGTCGCCCTGCCTTACGGCCGATACCTGGATCTCGCCCGACAGATCGCCGAGGCCGAGGCCCTTTGCCAGGCCGAGACCGATCCCGAGATGCGCTCGTATGCCGAGGCCGAACTCGCGGCGCTCCAGGATCGGCAACGCGAGATCGGCGAGGCGCTGCGCGACCTGATCTACGATCGCCAGGCCGGAGCCGATCACGCCGCGATGATCTTCGAGATCCGCGCCGGGACCGGTGGCGACGAGGCGGCGCTCTTCGCGCGCGACCTGATGGAAATGTATCGCCGGTTCGCCGACATCATGGGCTGGCAGTTCGAGCCCCTGGAAATGGTCCCGACCGAACTCGGCGGCTTCCGCGAGGTTTCCTTCGGCATCAAGGGCGAAGGGGCCTTTCGCCACCTTCAATTTGAGAGTGGCGGCCACCGCGTTCAGCGCGTTCCTGAAACCGAGACCCAGGGACGTATCCACACCTCGGCCGCGACCGTCGCCGTCCTGCCCGAACCCGAAGACGTTGACATCGTGATCCGCCCCGAAGACCTTCAGGTCGAGACGATGACGGCCGGCGGCCCCGGCGGCCAGCACCAGAACAAGACCGCGAGCGCTGTGCGGATGACGCACCTTCCGTCGGGCCTCGTCGTCGTCTGTCGCGACGAACGAAGCCAGCACAAGAACCGCGCCAAGGCGTTGCGACTGCTTCGCTCCCGGCTCTACGAATCGGCGACCGAGAAAGCCCGGTCCGAGCGCGACGAGCAACGTCGCACCCTGATCGGATCGGGCGACCGCTCGCAACGTATCCGAACGTATAGCTTTCCACAGAACCGGGTGACCGATCACCGGGTCGGCCTGACCCTGTATAGCCTGGACCGGATCATCCAGGGGGATCTTGCCCCGCTGACCACCGCCCTGATCGATCACGATCGTCGCGAGCAACTCGGTGAGGTCTAATCGCCATGCCCCACGACACGGACTCGTCTCAGCCTCCGGTGAGCAGCCCCCGCGCCAATAGCCGGTCGTGGCCTTCGGCCGTCTCACTCCCCGCGCCCCCGCCGCCAACCTCGGCGTCCTCAACCGACGACGCGGGTGATCGCTGGACGATCAAGCGTTTGCTCACCTGGACGACGGATTATCTTCAAAAGCATGGTTCAGAAAGCGCCCGGCTCGATACCGAGGTCCTGCTCGCGAAGGTTCTCGGCTGGCAGAGGGTTCAGCTTTACACCCACTTCGAGGAAGAGGCGAGCCCGCGCGTGCTCGCCGATTTCAAGGCTCTCGTTCGACGACGGGCCGAGGGAACCCCCGTCGCCTACCTCGTCGGCCGGAAGGAATTTTACTCGCTGCCGCTGACCGTCAGTCCAGCGGTTTTGATCCCTCGGCCGGACTCGGAATTCGTCGTCGTCGAGTTTCTCGCCGTCGCCGGTTCGCTGGAAAATCCCGTCTGCGTGGATGTCGGGACCGGCTCGGGTTGCCTGGCCCTGGCCTGTGCCCACGAGCACAAAAGCTCGCGCTGGTTCGCCACCGACATCAGTCCCGAGGCGCTCGCCGTGGCCCTGGCCAATGCCGAGTCGTTGGGCCTGGCCAGCCGCCTCACCTTCAAGGCGGGCCACCTGCTTGAGCCTGTCGCGGTTGAGGGGCCTTTTGACGTGATCGTCTCGAATCCCCCGTATATCCCGACTTCGGTCATCGCCACGCTCGACCCGGGGGTTCGCGACTTTGAGCCTCATCTCGCTCTCGACGGCGGCGGCGATGGCCTTCGGGTGGTGGCCAGCCTGATCGAACAGGCCGTGCCCCTTTTGAAGCATGGCGGACATCTCATTTTGGAGATCGGTTCCGATCAAGAAGCGGCCGTGCGTGCCTTGCTCGCGGCTCGACCCGGATGGAAAGTGGCCCCGACGGTCCGCGACCATGCGAATCATCCGAGGGTCGTGCGAGCGACCCGAGACTGATCGAAAGATCGGAAAGTGACGGGTTTTCGCGGAAAAATCAAAAAACAAGAAAATCTGGAATTTTAAAAATTGCTCACAACCTTGTCGCGGTGGTAAACTCGGGAGACAACCATCTCCCACGCGGCTCCGCCGCAAACGAGGCTCTTTGTGCCGCAAGCTGAAAATCCGCTCGAACCGATGATGCGGTTCTTCGATAGCTCCGCCTTTCTCTCGGTGGTCGCCATCGTGATCGTCTGCTGGATGGCCTATGCCGTCTGGAAGGGTTGAGATCGTCGGAAAGCTGCCTGAATCCACCGATCAGACGCCGAAGACGTTGCGGAACTGATCGAGATTTGCCCGGCGACCGAGGACGACCACGCTGTCGCCCTGAACCAGCGGTTCATCGCCCGAAGGGGGAAACTCGACCCGGCCGTCGACACGTTTCACGGCGATGACGATGACCCCGGTCCGTCGGCCAATGTCGGCGTGGCGCAGGGTCTGGCCACGGAGAGGGCTTGCCTCGGCGATCGGAATATCATCCATCTCGATGGCCAGGCTGGAACGCTGCGTCACGAGTTCGGCGAATTCGACGGCCGTGGGGTTCGTCAAGAGCGAGACGATCCGGTGAGCACCGATCAGGGCGGGCAAGATGACGTGATCGGCCCCGGCCTGCCTGAGCTTCTTCTGGGTGCTCGGCAACTCAGCACGCGCCACGATCTTGACTGTAGGGGCCATCTGGCGGGCCGTCAGCGTGATGAAAACGTTGGCGGCATCGTTGGGCATGACCGTGACCAGGGTCTTCGCCCGTAAAAGACCCGCGTCGCTGAGGGTCTTCTCCTCGGTCGCATCGCCGAGGACATAAAGATATCCCTTACCCTCGATCTCGGGAATCGTCTCGGCGGTCTGTTCGATGACGACGAAGGGTAACTCGGCATCGGCCAACTCATCGCAGACGAGTTCGCCGACCCGGCCGTAACCGGCAACGACCGTATGTCCTTTCAGGGTCTCGATCTGGAGCCGCATGCGGTGGTGCCCCACAAGGTTCTGGATCTCGCCTTCGGTCAGAAACTGGATGAACCGGGCGAGCGTGTAACCGACGGCAAGCCGCCCCAGGGTGATGATGATGATCGTGTGCGCCCGCTCGGCGGGCGTCTGGACCGGTCGGACCTCGCCATAGCCGATTCCCGCGACGGTGATCACGACCATGTAAATGGCGTCGGAAAGGTTCCAGCCCAGGGCCAGATAACCCACAATTCCGAGGACGACCACGAACGCCAGGGCGGCGATTCCGTGAATCACCGGCTGGACCGAGGGGCGTCGCCAGAGGGGCGGATCGACCGCCTTCGGCTCGACCCGGGCGCGTCGAGCCCGGCGCTGGGCGTCGAGCCTTCGGAGTTGTCGCCTTCGAGCCAGACCCATGAGGCGGCGGAACCGCCAGGGCATTCGCGAGTCGCCGGGCCGGTCGGTCTCCGGCAGGTTCATGACGTCAGCCCCGGCCGCGGAAGCGCTGATTGAACGCCACGGCGAGCACGACGACCGTTCCCAGGACCAGACCTTCAACCTGCGTGCTGTCGATTCCTTGCGGAGCAAGCTGACCGGTCGCCTTGATGACGATCTGGATCAAGATCAGACCGAGGACGGTCCCCCGGATCGAGCCGACCCCGCCGGAGAGGCTGCAACCGCCGACGACCGCCGCGGTGATCGCGATCAGCTCATAGCCGATTCCAAGGCGGGGGTCGGCCGCGCCTCCTCGGCCGGCGAAGAGAATGCCGCCAAGGGCCGCGAGCATCCCGGAAATCGCATAGGCGACGGCCTTGAGGCGTCGGGTCGGCAGGCCGCTGAGCCGGGCGGCGGTCTCGTTGCCGCCGAGCGCGAAGAGGTGTCGGCCGAGGACTGTGGTCCCCATCATCAGGCTGAGGGTGGCGGCCACGGCGGCGAAGATTCCCAGGGTGACCCACGGATTGTTGCCGAAGACCCGGAAGACGTCGTACTTCATCGTGATCGTCTTGTTGCCGCTTATGATGGCCGCGAGACTGCGAAAGCCGGCCATCGTCGCCAGGGTGGCGATGAACGGCGGAAGTCGGAAGGAATTAATCATCAAGGCATGCAAGAGCCCCACCGCGAGGCCCATCAAGAGCGTCAGGGAAATCGCCAGGATGACGATCGGAAGACTGGGAGGTCCGGGGTTGGTTGCGGCGTCGCGGAGCCAGACCGTGAGCAGCTTCACGCAGACGATCGACGAGAGCGCGATGACCGACCCGATCGAGAGGTCAATGCCTCCCGAGATGATCACGACCGCCGCGCCGACGGCGAGGACGCCGTAAAGGGCGATCTGATGGAGCATCAACCGACCTGAATCCACAGAGAAGAACGACCCTGTCCGGTCGAGCCCATAAATCACCGAGAGAGCCACGGCGATCCCCACGAAGAGGCTGAACTCGGGGGCCTTCGCGACCGAGATCAGGGTCGCCACGGGCATCGAACGGGGAGCGCGAGCGTCGTCCATTTGGTGTCTGCTGTCGGTCTTGATGGGTGGATGAATGTCGGGCGTTCGACTCGAACGAGACGCGACGCGAGACCGAAAGCCGCCTGAGCGTTCGCCGCGCCGAAGATTCGCCTTGGAATCCCCCGATCTTAACGGGTCTGAAGGCGAATTCCAGAATCTTGTCGGACGGGTGGAGACTTTCCGCGGACGTTTCTGGAAACGTCAAGACCGCACGCGTGGCGGTCCGCGCGCGGTCGCGTTCTGGACAAGCCAGGGTTAGCCGTGATGTTGGCCCTGTGCTTGAGCGTTGATGGGGGGAAGGGGTGTCGCCGGGAACGTGGGTCGATCGATCAATCCATCAGACCAGTTCTTTGAGAGCCTTCATCGGGACGGCCTTGACGACGTTGCGGGCGGGCTTCGCCTTGACGGTCATCGGCTCCTTGGTGAAGGGGTTGATACCCTGCTTGGCCTTGGTCGCGGGCTTGCGGACGACCTTGAGCTTGAGCAGGCCGGGAATGACGAACTGGCCGGGGCCTTTCTTGCCGAGTTCCTTGGCGATCAACTCGCTCATGGCATCGAAGACGCCGGAGATTTCTTTCTTGCCGAGGCCGGTTTTCTCGGCCAGGGTGGTGTAGATCTCGGCCTTGGTCGCGGCCTTGGCCTTGGAGGCGGACGGTTCGGGCTTGGGAGGGGCGGGCGCCGGCTTTTCGGCGGCCTTGGGAGCGGCTTTCTTGGCCATGTCGTGGCACTCCGTGAGTCGTTGAGAGTCGCGATAGGAGGCTGCCGGAGGCGCTCGCACACGCCCTCGTTCGGCCACCGCGGACCGCCGCGGGACTTGGTCGCAACAGCCACTAGTTCGATAATTACAGCAAAAGTCGCGGCCGTGCTGCGCCAATCCCTGAAAAATGCCGGTTTTTTCGCAGGTTTTTGCGTCCAGAAGCCTGAAAACCCCGACTTCCACCTCGGATTATGACGATCGGGCGGACCTGTCGGGCCGACGCGGCGGATTTGACCGACGCGTCGGCGCGGTTCCTTCCAAAGGTTCAGGACGACTTCAGGCCCTTGCTGGAAAGCCATTCCTTCATGGACTTGATGTCGATCACGTTCTCACCCTTGACCGGCGACTCTTTCGAGGGCACGATCACCCGGACGCCGGTGTCAATGGTCGTGGCCTCACCCGGAAGCATCTCGCTGATGGTCGTCTTGTCCTCTTCAATGAGCGCTTTCAGGAGTCGGACGCCCTGGTAGCCCATCTCGTAAGGGTTCTGACAGACGGCCGCGTCAATCCAGCCCTGTTCGATGCAATCAACGGCCAGCTCATCGAGGTCAAAGGTGACGACGCTGACCTTCTTGCGCAGCTCGGGATTCTTGCCGACCTCCTCGGCGATCCTCGGCGCGTTGTACGACCAGAGACCGAGCAGGACGCCGAGGTCGGGATACTTGGTGATGGCCGTGGAAACGTTCGCCTGGGCGCGGATCTTGTCGCCGCCGTCTTCAAAATCCTCGGCCTTCACGAAGGCCGGGCCGGCTCCCTTGAAGAAGCCGTCGCGGCGATCTCGGGCGTTCGCGGCCGACATCGTGCCGACGAAGACGGCGGTCTTGCCCCCCTTCGGCCGGACCTGCGCCGCGGCCTTGCCCGCGACCTCACCGGCGCTCACGTTGTTCGTGCCGATATAGGCTCGGCGGGTGTCGGCCTGGCCGTCGGAATCCACCGCGATGACCACTTTTCCGGCCTTGCGAAGGTCGCGCATCTTGTCGGCGATTCCGGGTGACTCAGCCTCAAGCACCGAGACGGCGACCCCTTTGACGTCGGAGAGGCTCAGGGCGTCTTCGAGAAGCTTGATCTGGCCTTCGGGCTGTCCCTCGTTGCGACGCATCTCGACCCGCGCTCCGAACTTCGCGGCGCCGTCTTGCATTCCCTTCTCGACGGCGTTCCACCAGTCGGAGTTGCTGTTGGTGATAAAGAGCAGTCGAGGCCCCTTGGCCGCGTCGGTCGACTTCGCGTCGGTCGCCCCCGGACTGCTGCCCGTTGAACCGGTCTCCGAGGTTCCGCCGCAGCCGGCCCCGAGCATCAGAAGCAGGGCCGCGATGGCCCCGCGCGCGGCATCTTCGATCTTGATCACGTCAGCCGTCCCCTGTGTGGATTTCGCGGAAAATGAAAGGCGCCTGAGGAGACCCAAGCCCTCGAAGCGCGAAACGACGTGCGGGCGCGCGTCGACCCTTTGTCTCATCTTAGCCGACCCGAAGGGTCGGCGGAACGCCCCGCGAAGCTGAATCCGCGACCCAGAAGGTTTGCAAAGTCTGTACTTTCCATGACCAATGACCAAGGCTGGATGACCAAAGAGGAAGAATTTTCGGACATCGGTCATCGGGACTTTGCAATCGTCCTGATCCGTGACCCGGCCCGCTTGAAAATCAGGGCCATTCCTCCGATCATCAATGTCGAGAGGGCCCGACGCGGGTCCTGAACGGGACCGGGAGAAGGCTCGATGCGCTGGAATGACCGGGTCTATGGCGAGGTCGTCGTTGACGACCCGAAGATCCTCGCCGTGATCCAATCGCCCACCTTCCGGCGGCTCGACGGAGTGAAGCAGGCGGGTCCGTCGGCCTTCGCCTTCCCCTTCAAGACGGTGACCCGGTTCGAGCACAGCCTGGGCGTTTACCTTCTTTTGAAACGCCTCGGCGCCTGCCTGCGCGAACAGGTCGCGGGGCTCTTGCACGACATCTCGCATACGGCCTTTTCGCACGCGGTGGACTTTGTTTTTTCGTCCGAGGAGCAAGATCACCACGAGGCCCTGAAACCCGTCTTTCTCGATCGCCCCGACATGGTCGGGCCGCTGGAATCGCTGGGCTTCGCCCCTCGCGAATTTTACGACGACTCGATTTATCCGATCCTGGAACGCCCCCTCCCCTGGCTCTGCGCTGACCGGGTGGACTACTTCCTCCGCGATGGCATGGCCTGCGGCGTCGTCTCGGCCGAGGCCGCGGGGCGGGTTCTGGCCGACCTGACGGTCGTCGACGCGACAATCGCCTTCCAAAATGCCGAGGTTGCCCGCGAGGCCGCCCGGCTATTCGGCCTGATGAATCGCGACTGGTGGGCGAGCCCAACCGAGGCTTATATCTATAATGAGTTTGCCGACGCCCTTCGCGAAGGGTTCCGCATCGGCGCGATTCGAAAGTCGGACCTGTACGGCGACGACGCCCACGTTCTCACCCTCTTGCAAGACGCAAAGAGTCCGCTGATCGACGCGAAGCTCGACCAGATCGTCCAGTTTCGCCCCGAATGCCTGGTTGGGTTCGTTCCTCGGGTCGTTCCCAAAAACCGCTGGCTTGATCCCCCGGTGAAAGTCGAAACCGGGATCAGGCGGCTCTCGGAAATCGACTGACGCTCTGATCACACTCAATGAGTGTTGATCGACCCGGATGAGGAGGATTCGAGCAAGAGTGGGTTCGAAGGTGAGGCATCGGGGGAGCGGAGGGTGAGGTGACGGTTCCAGGAGGGGTCGGGGTCGGGAAAATCGCTCCGGGTGTGCACGCCTCGCGATTCCTCGCGAGATCGGGCGGCGGAGATCATCAACCGGGCGACCGTGAGCATATTTTGAAGGGTCCAGCCGGCTGGATCGTGGAAGACCTGGCCGAGGACGTAGCGGCACCAGAAATCCACCTGTTCGGCCGCCTCGTCAAGCCCTTGAGCGTCTCGAATGATGCCGACCGACCGCCACATCAAGGACCGAAGTGATTCCCGGATGTCGGCCAGATCAAGCGGTTCGTGGCCGTCGGGGTAGTCAACCGCGGCGACCGGGGGGACTTCCAGAGGAGGGCGGCCCCCCGAGGCGAGGATCTGGCTGATGTCCTCGGCGGCTCGGGCGCCGTGGACGAGTCCTTCGAGGAGGCTGTTCGAGGCGAGGCGGTTGGCGCCGTGGAGGCCGGAACTGGTGACCTCGCCCGCGGCCCAGAGGCCGGGAAGGGTGGTCCGGGCGTCGTGATCGACGGTGACTCCGCCGATCATGTAATGAGCGCCTGGGCGGACCGGGATCGGGTCGCGGGCGATGTCGAGGTCAAAGCCTCGGCAGAGGTGGTCGATGCCCGGAAACCGTCGGCGGACGGTGGCGGCGTCGAGGTG
Organism: Isosphaeraceae bacterium; assembly: GCA_965277595.1. Lineage (GTDB taxonomy): Bacteria > Planctomycetota > Planctomycetia > Isosphaerales > Isosphaeraceae > CBDIDH01. Next base: position 4,334,443 of record CBDIDH010000002.1, on the reverse strand, counting down.
CGAGAGGTCGAGGTAGACGCAGGGGTGGCGGGTTCTGGCCATCTGCTCGGTGATCGCGCGCGAGACGTCATCGCGCGGGGCGAGCTCGGCCAGGGGATGAAAGTCGGGCATGAACCGATGGCCGTTGCGATCGCGGAGATAGGCCCCTTCGCCGCGAAGGGCCTCGGTAAGCAGGTGCCGGGCCGACCCGGCGATGTAAAGCACTGTTGGGTGGAACTGCATGAACTCCATGTCGCGCAGTTCGGCCCCCGCGCGATAGGCGAGGGCGTGGCCGTCGGCGGTGGCGATCGCCGGGTTGGTGGACTCGCGATAGAGCTGCCCTGCTCCGCCGGTCGCCAGCAGAATGGCACGCGCCCAGACGAGGGCAGGGCCTCGACGACGGTCCCAGACCAGGGCGCCCCGGCATCGGCCCTCGTGGGTGATCAGATCGATGGTGAAGCTGTTTTGCCAGATCCGAACGTTGTGGCGGGTCTTCGCCTGCTGGATCACGGCGCGCATCACTTCGCGGCCGGTCGCGTCGCCGAGGGCGTGGACGATTCGGGCGTGCGAGTGGCCTCCTTCTCGGGTGAGCGCGACCTGGCCGTTGACCTCGTCGAAGTGGGTTCCCCAGTCGATCAGCTCGGCGATGCGCCGGGGGGCCTCGCGGACGACGAGTTCGACGACTTTCGGGTCGCAGAGGCCCTTACCGGCGGCGAGGGTGTCGGCGATGTGGTCTTCAAAATGGTCTTCGGGGTCGAGGACACCGGCGATCCCCCCCTGAGCATAGGCGCTGTTGCTCTCGCGGACCTCGTCCTTGGTGACGACGAGGACGCGGTTTGGCTCGGCGATGCCAAGGGCCACGCGGAGACCCGCGAGACCGCCACCGATGACAAGGACGTCGGTGAAATGGTGCGGCAGGTCCTGCGGGTCGAACCCCGTCAGGTAACGCCTGGGCGGAACGATCGGAGTCAACATGACGGGGCGTGTCCTCGGATCGGCCGCCGGCGTTTTCCGTTGAGGAATCTTCGCGTTACTGGCCGCCGGCGGCCCCGTCGGGCGTCGAGCGACCAGCCGGGTTCAGGGTCTTTGACCGCGAGAGGCTGTTACGGTAGGCGTTGAACTTCGTTTGCCATTCGGGCGGCGGGGCGAACCGTACCCCTTCGTTATTGCCGCGGACGGTGTCTTGAGGAATTCCGCCACGGTCGCGGATCATGCTGGAACTGACCCGCGTTCCGGGGTTCAAGTCAGGCAGGCTGGTGTTCGAGGCTGGGTTGGCCTGGGTCTTGCCTGGCTTGACTTCGATCTCCCGGCCGGCGCCTGGCTCCGACTTGGGGGCCTTGTCAAATTTGTCAACGAACTGATTCAACTCCTCGCGCGACATGCCCATTTCCTTGAGCATTTCGGGGGTGACCTGATCGTTCTTGATCAGGTCCTTGACCTTCCTGAGGACCAGTTCCGACTGCGAGATGTTCTTGGGGGCCACGGTCTCGGCCATCGTTTCTTGCGGGCTCTGGGCGTGGGGCGTTTCCTTGGACTCATCCGTCGTCGGTTCCCCCGCGCTGTCGGACGGTCCGCCCTTACCGCCGCCACCACTGTTATTGCGTCCGCCGCCCTGCTGGCCGCCCTCGCCCCTGGGGTTTTTGGAGGCCCCTTCGCCCTGGTTTTGCGATCCTTGCGACGGCTCACCCGGTTGCGAGGCAGCCTTGCCTGACTGCTCTGGGTTCCCGCCGTTTTGATTGCCCTTCCGCGGAGGGCCTTCTCCCTGACGACCCGTCTGGTTGCCGTCTTTGGAGCCGTTCGAGGTTGATTCGGCTCCCGACTTGCTGGCGGTCTGGCCTTGCTCCGCTGTCTTGCCCGAAGTCTCGCCGCTGCTGGACGCCTTGCCGTTTGACGATGATCCGCCGCTCTGACCCGTCTGGCTTGATTCTCCCTTGTTCGCCTGCGCACCCGAACCCGCTTTTCCTGTTCCCGCGCCTTGCGAATCGGGCCGCGAGGTCGACGGATTTCGTCCGGACTCCCCCTCTTTTCCGCTGTTCGCGCTGTTTCCCTTGCCGGTTGACGACCCTTGTCCTTGCCCTTGTCCTTGCCCTTGCCCATTCTGACCGGGTTGACCGCTCTGAGATTGCTGGCCGTTCTGACTGGGCTGACCTCTGGAAGGGTTACCGCTGCTGGAGCTGGAACCTGGGCTACTGGAGGGCGAGCCCTGCGCATTCGGAGTCGATCCGGCCCCGTTCTTTTCAGGCTGTCCACCCGGGCTGGACTGCGAACCGGCACCCTGCTGATTGCCTTTCATCCCGTTCTGTCCTGCCGAACCTCCCTGTGGCGGCTTGTTCCCGGTCGGCGACTGCCCACCCAGCGACGCATTCTGGCCGCTATTGCCCGAAGCATTATTGCTGCTGCCTTGCGGAGGCGGGGGTGGTTGTTGTTCAGGCCGCGGCTCCTGGGTTTGCGCGGGCGGAGGTTCCTCGGGGTCGTTCTGAGGCTTGCGCGTCGGATCGTTTTTCTTCTTGGGAGTGTCTTCCTTTTTGGGAGGCTGGGTGTACTTGTCTTTCTTTTCTTCTTCGTTTTTTTGAGCGTCTTTGGTCTTGGCCTGATCCCTGGAAGCAGGCTTGGCGGAGCTGGAAGTTGGCTTCGTTTTCTCTTCGTTTTTGTCTTTCGACTGGGGCGCGTTCTTGGCCTGGCTGGCGTCTTTTTGTTCCTGTTTGTCGTTCTGAGCGGGGTTTTTCCTGTCCGCTGGATTGCGAGCGTCCGACGTCGTGGTGTCCGAGCCCTGGGAATTTTGTGGCTGATCGCCTTGTCTGGCGTTTTGCGGATTTTGTGGTTGATCGCCCTGATTCTTCTTTTGTGGATCGCCCTGTTTGCCGGCTTGCGGAGATTGCCGTGGTTGATTGCCTTGCTTGGCATTTTGCGGACTTTGTTGCTGCGGAAGAGCTTGTTTGCCAGCTTGCGGGTTCTGCTGTGATTGATCGGCTTGCTTACCAGCTTGCGGATTCTTATGCGGATCACCGTTTTGGTTCATTGGGTTCGGAGCGTTCTGCTGCTGCTGTTGCTGCTGCTGCTGCTGTTGATCACCCGACTTGCCAGCCTGCGGGTTCTGCTGCTGCTGATCGCCCGGCTTACCGGCTTGCGGATTCTGCTGCTGCTGCTGATCGCCCGGCTTGCCGGCTTGCGGATTCTGCTGCTGCTGCGCATCGCCCGGCTTGCCGGCTTGCGGGTTTCGCGGTTGATCACCCTTTTGGTTCATCGAGTTCGAGGCGTTCTGCTGGGTTTGATCGCCCGGCTTGCCAGTTTGCGGATTCTGCTGCTGCGCATCGCCCGGCTTGCCGGCTTGCGGATTCTGTTGCTGCTGATCGCCCGGCTTGCCGGCTTGCGGATTCTGTTGCTGATCACCCTTTTGGTTCGCAGGGCTCGGGGCGTTCTGCTGGGTTTGATCGCCCGGCTTGCCGGCTTGCGGCTGATCACCCTTTTGGTTCATCGAGTTCGAGGCGTTCTGCTGGGTTTGATCGCCCGGCTTGCCAGTTTGCGGATTCTGCTGCTGCGCATCGCCCGGCTTGCCGGCTTGCGGATTCTGTTGCTGATCACCCTTTTGGTTCGCAGGGCTCGGGGCGTTCTGCTGCGTTTGATCGCCCTGCTTGCCGGCTTGCGGATTCTGCTGCTGCGGATCGCCCGGCTTGCCGGCTTGCGGCTGATCACCCTTTTGGTTCATCGAGTTCGAGGCGTTCTGCTGCGTTTGATCGCCCTGCTTGCCGGCTTGCGGATTCTGCTGCTGCGGATCGCCCGGCTTGCCGGCTTGCGGATTCTGCTGCTGCGGATCGCCCGGCTTGCCGGCTTGCGGATTCTGCTGCGTTTGATCGCCCGGCTTACCGGCTTGCGGGCTTTGCGGTTGATCACCCTTTTGGTTCATCGAGTTCGAGGCGTTCTGCTGGGTTTGATCGCCCTGCTTGCCGGCTTGCGGATTCTGCTGCTGCGCATCACCCTGCTTGCCGGCTTGCGGATTCTGTTGCTGCTGATCGCCCGGCTTGCCGGCTTGCGGATTCTGTTGCTGATCACCCTTTTGGTTCGCAGGGCTCGGGGCGTTCTGCTGGGTTTGATCGCCCGGCTTGCCAGCTTGCGGATTCTGCTGCTGCGGATCGCCCGGCTTGCCGGCTTGCGGGTTTTGCGGTTGATCACCCTTTTGGTTCATCGAGTTCAAGGCGTTCTGCTGCGTTTGATCGCCCGGCTTGCCGGCTTGCGGATTCTGCTGCTGCGCATCGCCCTGCTTACCAGCTTGGGGGTTTTGCTGCGTTTGATCGCCCGGCTTGCCGGCTTGCGGCTGATCACCCTTTTGGTTCATCGAGTTCGAGGCGTTCTGCTGGGTTTGATCGCCCGGCTTGCCACTTTGCGGATTCTGCTGCTGCGCATCACCCTGCTTGCCGGCTTGCGGATTCTGTTGCTGCTGATCGCCCGGCTTGCCGGCTTGCGGATTCTGTTGCTGATCACCCTTTTGGTTCGCAGGGCTCGGGGCGTTCTGCTGGGTTTGATCGCCCGGCTTGCCGGCTTGCGGATTCTGCTGCTGCGCATCGCCCTGCTTACCAGCTTGGGGGTTTTGCTGCGTTTGATCGCCCGGCTTGCCGGCTTGCGGCTGATCACCCTTTTGGTTCATCGAGTTCGAGGCGTTCTGCTGGGTTTGATCGCCCGGCTTGCCACTTTGCGGATTCTGCTGCTGCGCATCACCCTGCTTGCCGGCTTGCGGATTCTGTTGCTGCTGATCGCCCGGCTTGCCGGCTTGCGGATTCTGTTGCTGATCACCCTTTTGGTTCGCAGGGCTCGGGGCGTTCTGCTGGGTTTGATCGCCCGGCTTGCCGGCTTGCGGATTCTGCTGCTGCGCATCGCCCGGCTTGCCGGCTTGCGGATTCTGCTGCTGCGGATCGCCCGGCTTGCCGGCTTGCGGATTCTGCTGCGTTTGATCGCCCGGCTTGCCGGCTTGCGGATTCTGCTGCGTTTGATCGCCCGGCTTACCAGCTTGGGGGTTTTGCTGCGTTTGATCGCCCGGCTTGCCGGCTTGCGGCTGATCACCCTTTTGGTTCATCGAGTTCGAGGCGTTCTGCTGCGTTTGATCGCCCTGCTTGCCGGCTTGCGGGTTTTGCTGCTGCGGATCGCCCTGCTTGCCGGCTTGCGGATTCTGCTGCTGCGCATCGCCCGGCTTACTGGCTTGCGGATTCTGTTGCTGATCACCCTTTTGGTTCGCAGGGCTCGGTGCGTTCTGCTGGGTTTGATCGCCCGGCTTGCCAGCTTGCGGATTCTGAGATGGATCGCCTTGTTTGCCGCCCCGCGGATTCTGCGTTTGATCGCCCGACTTGCCGGCTTGCGGATTCTGCTGCGTTTGATCGCCTTGCTTGCCGTTTTGCGTGTTGGGCTGGGGGTTGGCCGGTTGAGGCATGGTGGCAGACGGATCGGGCGGGCGCGAAGTGTCTTTGTTCGGGTTCGAGGGCGAGGCCGGGGAGGATGAATTCGTGCGAGAGGGCGTCGAACCGGGTTGGTTCGGGGACGGTGCGGCTCGATTCGGCTGCGAAGGGCTGTTAGCGTTGGGGTTCGGAGCCTGAGACGGGTTCGCCTCATTCGCTCGAGAGACATTATCCGCGGGATTGTTGACGCCGGGGTTGCCCGGGGGCGGAGGGGCGCTGTTGTCCGATGGCGGAGTCGTCGCGGCGGGCGGGACGGAGTTGCCTTGCGAAGCGGGGTCGGTCTGAGGTTGCGAGGGAGGCTGATTCCGAGCGGCGGGATTGGTCTGGGTCTTGCCGCCCGAGGGGGTGTTGGCCTGAGTCGCTGAGCCGGAATTGGTTCGCGGCGACTGGGCGCCGTTACTCCTCGGGGCTTGCTGAGGCTGCTGGCGAGCCTGACGGTTCAGCATCTCCTCGAGCTTGGCGAGCTTGTCGGGCGGAAGGGCCGGAGGCTCGGAGTTGCCGGCCTGCTCGTCGGGAGAATCAGCGCGGCCGGAGTCCTTGGGCTGGGGGGCATTCGCGCGGTCGTTCGCGTTGGGATTGCCGTTGGCCTGGGGGTCGCGGTCGGCCGCGGCCTTGTCGTCGGCGGGGGCAGGAGACTCGTCAACGCTCGCGGCGGAGGGTTCTTCGGGAAGTTGCTTCTCGGCCTCCTGCTCGTCCTTGCGGGCATGCTCGTTCTGGGCCTGGCGTTCCTCGTCTTTCACCGGTTCGCCGACCTTGATGATCTGGCGGGTGGACTCGCCCCGGTTCGGGATTGGCTCCTTGGTGTCGCGGACGGTCAGGACGTACTCGACCTGCGAGCCGGGCTTGACCTTCTTCTCGGCGAGGTCGATCGTGAACGTCCCCTTGAACCGGCGCGCGGGCTTCTGGTTCTCAAGGAGGTTGACCGAGTAAAGCGTCTCGTTCCCCTGGCGGACACTCAGAAGCGCTTCCTTGATGCCGAAATCGTCGGTCGCGGTCATCAGGAGCGGAACCTGAACGTTGCTCGGAACGGTGATCTCGGGCCGATCCGGGCGGAGGAAGGCAACCTCACTGGGGGCCTTGTCGGGGATCGCCTTGATGTCGTAAACGACCGGGTCGGGGTTCACCTGGCCGCCGGTCGTCTTGAACTTGATCGAGTACGTGCCCGACTCCCTGACCTCAAACCGACCTATGAGAAGCCTCGGGTCGGTCTCCGAAACCTCCATGCGCGGGTTCTTGTCCTCGCGCCCCTTGTTAAAGGCGAGGTATCCCGAAACGGCCGGCTCATTCGTGCGCGCCTTGACGGTGACCCGGGTTCCCTCAATGGCCTCGATCTCGCCCCCCTCGACGTCTTTTCGGGGCGCGACGCCGGTATAGGTCGGAAACTCGTAGTCAACGTTCACCGCCGTGACCATTGGCGCGGGCAAGACCTTGAGGTGGTAGCGAAGCGACTCGGCATCGCCGCCGGTCAGGTAATAGTCAAGGCTCTGGCGGACGTCGCGAAGAGTGGTTTGCCAGGGGTCATAAAAGTTGCCTGGAACCAACTCCGAGGTCATGAAGTACTTGCCGCCGTCGACGCTATAGTGCAAGACGACCCGGCTGGGGCGTGTCCCCTGTATCTCCACCATGAAGGGAACGTTCGAGCCTGAGACGACCTGGCTTAACTCCTTGTTATCGCCCGGCTTGATGCCCACGAGCCGGGTGTTCGTTGGTCGGACGACGTCTTGAATCAAGGCGCGACGGACCGAGTCAAGAATGCTCTTGGGTGTCAGCGCCGAGTACAAGCAGAAGATGACGACGACCGCCGCGAGCGCATAGAACATCTGCAAAAGCCCGCGCTGATCGACGACCGTATCGATCTCGACACGGGTCAGATCCTTGACCGCCCTGGACTCGACCGCGGCGAGAAAGGACCGCGAAATGTCGTCGCGATGCCGCTTCAAGGTCAGGTAGTTGAGCAGGCTGTTCTTGAAGGTTGGGTCGGACCCTTCGATCGTCTTCGCCGCGTAGAGGCCATTGACCCGGCTCACGAGCGGAAGGACGACCCGGACCGCCGCATAGGCAAGGCCCCACGCGAGACTGACCCAGAGCACGGCGCCTCGGACCCAGAAGGGGAGGCCCACGAGGTGATCGAGCACAACCTCAAGAAAGAGAACGCCGAGGGCCGCCGTCGCCAGGATCAGGCAGGCGGTCAGCACGTCGGTCATCTTGATTCGAGCCCGAGTGCGCTCGATCTGGTGATCGATGTACTGCTCGTAGTCCAGCAGCTTGCCGACCGGTTGGGTGCCCAGGGCCATGGCGTCGTTGCTCCTTGGGAAGTGAACCCTCACCGCGAAGTCTACGGATTATACGCCCGGTCGCCCCCGGCCGTCAGCGCCCGCCACGCGTCCCGGCGATTTCCCCCCTCAGCATGCGGAAGAAATGCGAAGGGCATGCGATGATCGTACCCCTCGGTCATTTGTCAGGCAAGCATGCTTGCGAACAAATTCTTCGTTTCTTTTCTCTCGGTACATACAGATCGACTTTTGCGAAAACGAAACCATTTGGAGGCAAAAGGGGGAATTGATCGTGACTTCCCTGGATTTGACTCGGATCGTCGGTCACCGTCTCATCTGAGTAACGCGCTCACATCAAGGTCGATATCCTGACCGGCTTCAAGCGGCTCCGTGATCCTTTCTCCGGGGCGCCTGACACTGATTCCTTCGTAGACGGCATCGTCTCCGGGGCCGGTCGGATTCGTATAAATCTCGATCAGGTTGGCGACGAGGTTCACGATCCAGACGCAAGGAATGTGATTGTAGGCGTATCGGGTCAGCCCTTTCCGATCCTCGAAAAGACGCCGACGGTCGGACGAGACTTCCACGACCAGCGCGATCTCCTCAGGCATCGGATGGCGGTCATCAAAAGTGCCCTCGACGCCCTTGAGGATCATCACGTCGGGTTCGGGCCGGCTCGGGGCATCCTGAACGGGACCCGTGGGAAGTCCCGCAACGGCTTCAATTCGCGGGTGCCATGCTCCGGGGAGATTCCGAAGCAGAGAATTGTAGATGCGGTGTGAGATCGCGATGTGTCTTGGTCCCTTCGTCATAGTTTTTACCAGTAGGCCGTCGAGCAACTCGTGACGCTCCTCGCTGGAAAACCGCCCGTCGCGGACCATCGCGTCGTATTCGGCGAGCGTCAGCCGTTTCGGCTCGATCGTCGTTTCCGCTGTCGCCATCGGAGAGGCCCTCCCGCGAACGTTTGTTTCAAGTCACGCCCAGATCACGTTCCTGTCGCCCGAGACAACCTCGCCGATGACCCACGAGGGAACCTTGACCTCGTTCTTGAGGTAACGCGCGATGGCCTCGGCGTAATACTCGGCGACGATCAGGACGAGGCCGATGCCCATGTTGAAGACGCGGAACATCTCGTCATCGGGAACCCGGCCGAGCGCTTGAAGCCAGGGAAAGACCGGGGGCACGTCCCAGGAACCCCGATGCAGGCGAATGGCCAGGCCCTCGGGAAGCACGCGCGGGGGATTGTCGATCAGGCCCCCCCCCGTGATGTGCGCGATCCCGTGGACGGTCTTCTTGACCCGATAATGACGGTAAACCGTCTTGACCGCGCGAACGTAAATGCGGGTCGGCTCCAGGAACTCGTCGGCGACTGTCCGGCCGAGCGCCTCGACCTGAGAATCGGCCTGCAAACCGGCGTGGTCAAAGGCGATCTTCCGGGCCAGGCTATACCCGTTCGAGTGCAGGCCCGAACTGGCGAGGCCGATCACCTTGTCTCCCTCGCGAATCGCCGAGCCGTCAAGCACCTGTTTTCGCTCAACGACACCCACGCAGAAGCCGGCGAGGTCATATTCGCCCTTCTGGTAAAACTCAGGCAAGATCGCCGTTTCGCCACCGAGCAGGGCGCATTCGGCGTCGACGCAGCCGTCGCTGATCCCCTTGACGACCTCGCGGGTCAAACCCGGGTCGTCGCGGCTCATCGCCACGTAGTCAAGGAAGATCAGGGGCTCGGCCCCGGCGCAGAGGCAGTCGTTGACCGACATCGCCACCAGGTCGATGCCGACCGTCGCGTGTCGTCCCGTGGCGAAGGCCAGCTTCAACTTCGTGCCGACGCCATCGGTCGAGGCCACGAGCACCGGGTCGCGATACCGCCTCGACAGCAGGCCGATCTGGTCGTCGAGCCGGAAGAGGCCCGCGAAGCCCCCCGGCCAGTCAAGCACGCGCGGAGTGTACGTCCGCTTCAAGAGCGGCGGGAGCTGGGCCATCGTCTCCTCGTACGTGTCGAGGTCGACTCCCGCGGACTTGTAATCAATCGGCTCGGGCTCGGTCATGGGAAGTCCGGTACGCGTCACGGATCAGAACCCTGGGTTCACGGCGTGCTCTCGTGGAACTTTCATTCTACCACTGTCCGGGCTCCTTGAGGGACAGGCCCACGCTCAGGAAACGGCGTCTCGCTTCGATCGCTTGGTTTCCTCGTTTGGGTTCTCGACATTTCCGCCGTTTTGGGACTGTTCCGGCTTGGCCAGGGACGATGAGCCGAAGGCCGAAAATTTCTCGACGCTCAAGACGGTCCTCGGTCCTCTTTGCGCGGGAAATGGCCGAGGGCGGCCCCTCTGGCGGCTTGATCGGCCCTGGACCGAGGGCTATCTTAGAGCCTTCCTTGAAGGGACCGGGCCAACCAGACGAAAGGGTCGCCCCGGAAGAGCCAACCCAAGCACCCAGGAGAGTACGAGTTATGTCGCGCAAGTGGACGACCCTCGCCGCCGTCGTGACCGCGGTCACCCTGACCGCCGCTGGACTGGCCCTGGCGGACGAAAAGTCGCCGATGCACCAGCTCATGGAGAAGGTCAACGCCAAGAGTTCCGCCATCAAGAAGGCGACACGCACCCCCGTCGCCTACAAGAAGTCGTTCCAGGACCTCTCCACGAATGCCGAGGCTCTGATCGAGCTGGGCAAGCAGTCGCGCGACATGAAGGATTCGGCCGACAAGGCCAAGAAGCCCCTCGCCGACTGGCAGAAGCTCGCCGACGACTTCATCGCCAAGACCGAGACCTACAAGGGCGAGGTTACCGGTATCACGGCCGACCTGAAGGACCTGGAAAAGGCCAAGAAAGCCTATGCTCCGGTCGCCGCGAGCTGCACCGCCTGCCACGACGTCTTCCGCAAAGAAGACGATTGACGATTGACAGCCCGGCTCTTGCCGATTGATCGCGGCATCCTCGCCCGGAGCCCGACGCCGACGTGACATCGAACGCCGACGAACCGTCCATCCCGGGGCTCCGGCATCTCTTCCTCACTGCGGATCGGATCGAGACCAACCTGGCGATCGACGAGGCTTTGCTCGTCGGTGCCGAGGAAAGGGGCCTTGGTCCGGTCCTTCGCATCTGGGAGCCGACCTCGCTGGCCGTTGTCCTCGGCGCCTCGGGGCGATTGGCCGAGGACGTGGATCGTTCCCTTTGCCGGGCCGAAGGAATCGCGATTGCCCGGCGATCGAGCGGTGGCGGGACCGTCGTCGTCGGACCGGGCACCTTGAATGTCACGCTCGTCTTGCCGATCGATGCCGCCCCGGGTTTGAACGCCGTCGACACGGCGCATTCTTATGTCCTCGATCGCCTCGCCCGAACGATCCGCCGCTTCGGGCCGGCCGTCGAGGTTCGCGGTCTGGGCGACCTGACCCTGAACGATCGCAAGTTTGCCGGCAGTGCCCAGCGCAGGCTTCGCCGCAACTTTCTCGTCCACACGAGCATCCTTTACGACCTGCCGATCGCCACGATTGCCCGCTACACCCGCCTGCCCCGCCGTCAGCCCGATTACCGCGCGGGGCGTTCGCACGACGACTTTCTGGCCCATCTGAATCTTTGCCGCGCCGATCTTCTTTCCGCGGTCAAGTCCGCCTGGCCGGCTGATCCCACGGTCTCTGAACCTCTGATACTTCCCGACGATCTCATCGCCCGGCTCGTCCTTGAAAAATTTGGCGACTCTGCCTGGACCGAACGGCTCTGAACTCGGCTCTGTCCTTCACGGTCATGACCGACGACCGAAGCAAAACGTGGAGAAAACGAGGGCCACCCCGCGCCGATCGATCCGCGCCGGTTGTCATGCCAGAATGGGTCGAATCACCTGTCCCGAGACATCGGTAAGCCGGAAGTCCCGGCCGCTGAACCGATACGTCAGGCGCTCATGGTCGAGACCCAGGAGATGGAGAATCGTGGCGTGGAGGTCGTGGACCGTGCAGACGTCCTCAACGGCGTGCATGCCGAGTTCATCGGTCGCGCCATGAATAGTCCCCCCCTTGACCCCGCCGCCGGCAAGCCAGACGGTGAAGCCTTCGGGATGATGATCGCGTCCGTCACGGCCGGTCGAGTGGGGGGTCCGGCCGAACTCACCGGCCCAGACGATCAGGGTTTCTTCAAAGAGCCCCCGTGATTTCAGGTCAAGAATCAGGCCGGCGATCGCCTGATCGGTGTCGAGAGCGTTCTTTTCGTGTCCTTTTTTGAGGTCGCCATGCTGGTCCCAGGTTCCATTCGAGGCCCCTGGCGGACAACTGATCTCCACGAACCGAACGCCCGACTCGATCAACCGACGCGCCCGCAAACACTGGATGCCGTAAAGCCGTTTCGAAGGAACATCGGAGTCAATTCCGTAAAGCCGTAGCGTCGCTTTTGACTCGCGGCCAAGGTCCAGAACATCGGGCACGAGCGACTGCATCCGAAAGGCGGTCTCGTGGTTCCGAATCGCCGATTCCACGGCGTCGTTGCCTCCCAGCGCCTGGGAAAAGGCCGCGTTTTCCTCGGCGAGAAGCGCGAGCTTGGCGCGCTGAACGCGCGCATCGGAATCGGCCGCTTTGATGTTGTCGATCGGGTTGCCATCGGCCTGAAGTAAGGTCGCCTGATGGCTCGCAGGTAGAAATCCGCTGGAAAAGACCTCAAGACCGCCGCAAGGCACAACCCCAAAGCTCAAAACCACGAACCCTGGCAGGTTCCGGTTCTCGCTTCCAAGTCCATAATTCACCCACGATCCCAGGCTCGGCCTGCCCGCGTTGTTCGCCCCGGTGTGCAGGAAAAGGACGCCCGTGGAATGGATCGGCAATTCGGCCTTCATCGATCGGATCACGGCCAGGTCGTCGACACAACGCGCCGTGTGCGGAAAAAGATCGCTGACCGGCGTGCCCGATTCGCCATGCCCGCGAAAGGTCCAGGGGCTAGCAAGCCACTTGCGGTTAACGTTCGCCGTCGGGTTCTTCGACTCCGTGAACGCCTGGCCGTCGAGTTTCGAGAGTTTGGGCTTCGGGTCAAACGTATCGACATGCGAAACGCCACCATCCATGAAGCAAAAGATAACGTTCTTCACCTTCGGCGCGAAATGGGGCCTGGGATTGGCCTCGGTCCCCGTCTCCGCGGCCGACTCTTCGAGCAAACCCGCCAGCGCGATCAGTCCGAACCCGTTCGCCGTTCCGGCCAGCATCTCTCTCCGCGAGACGGGTTTAGGGCCTCGTCCTGGACAGCTCTGGATGACTTCATCGCGTCGTGGTGTGCTCATGGGAAGATCACTCCGCGCGAGGACTCACGGGATGTAAAGAAATTCGCTGAAGTTCATCAACGCATGAGCCAGATCGCTCCAAACGATTCGGCTGGAGAGGACGCCAGACGGTTTGACACCGTGCAGGTCGGCCAGTTCAATCACGGCGCGGCCGAGTCGATCTTGCTCGACGGCGGTCGGCGGTCGGCCGAGCGCGGTCTCGAACATCGCCGCGATCCGATCAGCCGCGGAGTGGTCCGCGCGTGCCAGAAGGCGACCGGCCCAGACGTCGGTCTGCTGATGGACGAACGGGTCGTTCAGGAGGGTGAGGGCCTGCGCGGGAACGTTCGTCAGGTCGCGTCGGCCTCGCGCGACCTTGCCGCCGGGAAGGTCGAAGGCGGCGAGGAACCGGGGCGATTCCATCAAGTTGTTCTTGATATAAAGACTGCGACGGCCGTTGCCATCCAGCGGGCCGGGAAAGAGGCGGCGATCGGCATATTCCTTGTCGCGGGCCGGTTGAATGCTCATTCCGTAAAGCCGAGAGTCAAGCCGGCCCGAGGCGGCGAGGATCGAGTCACGCACGGCCTCGGCTTCCATCCGACGCGCGGGATAGTGCTGCAAGAGTCGATTCTCGGGGTCGCGCTCCCTGGCCTCGGCCGACGGCCGCGCCGATTGCTGAAAGGTCCGCGACAGAACCAGCGCGCGAATGAGACGTTTCACCGACCAGCCGTCGTCGATGAATCGGGCGGCGAGGTCATCGAGAAGCTCGGGGTGCGAGGGGGCCTCGCCCGCGTGGCCGAAGTCGTCCACGGTCCGAACCAGGCCGGTCCCAAAAACGTGATGCCAGATTCGGTTCACCATCACCCGGGCCGTCAGCGGATTCTCGGCCGAGGCGATCCGATCGGCCAGTTCGAGCCGGCCGCTCCCCTCGGCCTGGAAGGGGCTGGACGACCCCGAAAGCACGTCGAGATATCGCCGAGGGACCGGATCGCCGGGCCTCGCGCAGTCGCCTCGAACAAAAATCGGCTGGCGGATTCCCGGTCCACCGTCCGAGACGCCGACGATCACCCGAGGCAGCGCCAGGGCCGATTCAACCGCGCGATACTCCTTGACCAGGGCCAGCCATTCCGGCGATTTGGACAGTGTGTTGCCGATCACGCCTCGCCGCAAGAAGGCGTCGAGCCAGCGGACGTCGTCATCGGAAGCCCGGTCGTCGAGCCAGGCCAGAACGACCGCCTCGGCCAACCTTGCGTAACGTTCGAGCACGTCGTCGATTGTCCGAGGTTCATCGCCTTCGAACAGGCGTCGAAGGTGGCTCATTTCCGGCTTCGGAGGCTCGGGCGCATCGTGCAGGACCTCGCGCGTGATCCCGAACGACGACCGAGGGTCCTCGGCCGCTTTTTCCCAGGGCAGCCGGTAATTCGCCGCGTCGCCACCGAGAGCGCTCAACTGATCGGGAAACTTCGGGTTGTCGAACATCGTCATCAGTTCGGCATACGTCCGCAGGCTCTCGCGATCGGCCGGGGGTGAAAACGTGACCCAGTGAAGATCATCCGACGTCAACGCCTGATAATTCTTGTAATTGAGCTGGCAGTTATTTGAGACCAGACGCGCGGCGCTCCCGTGTCGCCCCTGAACCTCAAAACTGATGAAGGCGCGACCGGTCGGCAAGACGGGAGATCGAAGCGTGCCGTTCAGTCGATCGGAAAGCACATGCGTGAACCGTCCGGCGGGCAAGAGCGAACGGATCACGACATCGCCATCGTGTTGCATCACGAAATCACCGGCGCGGCCGGGCGGATCGAGCAGACCGAGGCCGCCGACCTGCCAACCTTCGGCATCTTTGCCCTTCCGAAAATCGGCCAATGTGACAAACCGGGTCTGGTTGAACTCGGTTCGCGCGTGATCTTCCGTGGCGATGCGAATTGCAAGCGATCGCCAGTTTTCGGGAAAGGCCCGATCGTCGGCGGGAGCGCGCACGAGGCTTCGCCAGGGGTCGAAGGGATCGTCGGGCGTTGTTGACTCAGCGGCCAGGATCGCGACCCAGCGTTCAAGGCGATTGGTGTCGACCTGGCCGAGATCGGTACGACCGGCTCGTCGGGCCTGCGCGGCCTTCATGAATTGGGCGAAGTCGTGGGTTTCGCCGAGCCAGGTTGCGGCGAACGCCTTGCGAAGGTCGGACTTGAGGCGGTGGAGGCGAGCACGCGCCGGGGCGTCGAGGTCGGGCGGGTCGATGTCGTGGCTGACCATCCGGGAGCTTCGGACGACGCCGAGAAGGGCGTAATAGTCGGCCGTCGAGACGGCGTCGAGCTTGTGGTCGTGACATCGGGCACAGGCCACGGTCGTGGCCTGAAAGGCCTTGGTCAAGGTGTCGACCTGATTATCGGCCAGGTCGTAGCCGATCTGACGGAGGCTGATGCAGTCATCGTGATTCACCTCGCCGAACCGATAAAAGCCGGTGCCGATCACCGATTCGTTGAACCCCTCGATCGCATCTCCGCGCGGGTCTGGCAGCAGGTCGCCCGCGATGTGCTCGCGGATGAACTGGTCATAGGGAAGGTCGGCGTTGAAGGCGCGGACGAGGTAATCTCGATAGCGCCAGGCATGGTGAACCTCATAGTTCCATTCGTTCCCATGCGTTTCCGAGAACCGCACGACGTCCATCCAGTGCCTTGCCCAGCGCTCGCCAAAATGCGGCGAGGCAAGCAGCGCATCGACAAGTTTGACCACCGCCGCGGAAGCCGACCCGCCTGTCGACGTTTCGCCCCATTCCGCCAAAAATTGGTTAAGCCGTTGCGCATCGAGCGGCAGGCCGGTAAGCACCAGGCTGAGCCGCCTTGCCAGGGTTCGCGGATCGGCCGCTTCCGCGGGCGTAAGCCCTTGTTTTTCCAGACCTGCGACGATGAAACGGTCCATCGGGTCGTTGCATTCGCTCGCCCTTTCGGGAGAGGGGACAGCGGCCTTCTGAAGCGGCTTCAAGCTCCACCAGTCACTTCGACGCCGAAAGACCTCCGCCCAGGTTTCGGTTGATCCGGCGCGGGCTGAGGCGTCGCGGGGGTCGGGGGCTCCCGCTTGAATCCAGGTCTCAAGATCGGCGACGGCCGAGGCGGGCAATTTCCCTTTCGGCGGCATCCTGAGCGCTTCATCGGTATAGCGGACGGCCTTGACGAGCAGGCTCGACCCGGGCTTTCCCGGTTCGATCACCGCGCCCGATTCGCCCCCCTTGCGTAGTCCTTCGCGGCTATCGAGGCGAAGTCCTCCGCCGAGTTTTCGCGAGTCGGCCGAATGGCATTGATAGCAATGCTCGACCAGGACCGGGCGAATGCGAGCCTCGAAAAAGGCAAGGCTCGGGTCGTCGGCCCTGGCTCTCTCAGACAGGAGGGCCACGAAAATGACGACCAGGCAGGCGGCGGCTCGTCGCATCGGTGTCCTCCCCATTGATCCTGACGCGGCGTCAGAGCCACATTTCCACGAACAGCCTACCATGAAAGGAACCCCGTGCATCAACCCTTCTTTGAGCATCGCCCCCGCCGGAGCGGGTCGTTGACGGGCGCATTCGGGGGCGGTAAGAGTTCACCTGTGACTTGCGGATCGAACAGGTTCAGGAGGCTCGGTCGATGATTTCAGGGCTTGCCATCGTCTTGACGCTGACGCTCGCCGGTCAGGCCAAGGAGCCGACCACGGCGAGGGAGGAGGCGTCGAACA
Organism: Isosphaeraceae bacterium; assembly: GCA_965277595.1. Taxonomy (GTDB): domain Bacteria; phylum Planctomycetota; class Planctomycetia; order Isosphaerales; family Isosphaeraceae; genus CBDIDH01. Next base: position 4,317,807 of record CBDIDH010000002.1, on the reverse strand, counting down.
CCTCAACCGGCTGGACGCCGCTTTTTAATGGTCGCGACCTCGACGGCTGGTACACGTTCTTGCAAAAGCATGGCAAGGACAGCGACCCCGACCGCGTGATCACGATCGAAGAAGGCGCGATCCATCTTTACAAGCATGCCGAGGACGCCTCGAAGGTCGTGATGGGGTACATCGGCACCAAAAAGGAATACGGAGATTATCACCTCCGCGTCGAGTATCGCTGGGGCGAGAAGAAGTTTGAGCCGCGATACAAAATGAAGCGCGACGCGGGAATTTACTATCACATCCTCGGCGCGGACGCCGTCTGGCCGCGCGCGATGCAGTTTCAAGTCGAACAGACAAATGTCGGCGACCTGATCGCCCTGCACGGCTTTCAGGTGGATTCCTGGATCGACCCCAAAACCCGAGACGAGCCGATGTCCACCTTCCTCGATCTCGCCGATGGCGGCATCCCGCGCGTGCTCGGAGGCAAGAAGGACGGCTATCAGAAGCATCTCGCCGGAGATCACGAGCTTGACGGCTGGAACACCGCCGAGGTCATCGCCCGGGGCGACTCGACGACGCATCTCCTGAACGGCAAGGTCGTCAATCGGGGAAAGGCGATCCGATTGATTGACGCAACACCCGGCGGCGCGCCTCGCGCGATCACCCGAGGCCGGATCGCGCTGGAGATCGAAGCGGCGGAGATCTATTATCGGAAGGTGGAAATCAAGACGTTGACCGACCACGATCAGGAACGTCCTTGAAAAGACGCATGCTTGATCGTGGACGGGTCAAGCTTTGGTCGCATGGCTTAAAACGCGTTGCCGATCATTTCGTGGCGAGGCTCGGCGGCGCATCGAAGGGAGCGGAGACGGGCTCGGTGACACTGTTGTCATGAGCGAGGGTTCCCACGGTTCCGACGAAGAAACTACTTCCGTCGGCGACCTGGAGGTTGAAGACCGGTTGAACCTGATCGCTCTCGACGGCCTGGACGACGGCCGTGCCGCCAAGCGTTCTGAGCGCGTCTCCGGGCTTCAGATCGCGGGCCATGACCCAGCCGGAACCCGCTTTCCAGAACCGATGGATCAGGGTGGCGGCGATCGACTCAGCGTCGGTCTTGATCCGCAAGGTCGCCGCCGGTCTGTTGTGAAAGACGGCGAGCACCGGCTGATAGCTCAAGGCCCCGGTCGCAACATCCTGAGTCAACACCCGATCGCCCACCTGGACGGTCTCGATGGCCTGAAGGCCGCTGAGCGTGTGGACGGGCGTGCCCCCCTTGAAGCACATGTGTATGAAGCCGCCAGGCGAGAGCGCCGTGGCCACGGCGGTCGTGACGCTCGTCGGTCCGGCCTGGTTGGAGGTCGAGACAGCGACACCCGAGGGGATGTAGCCGATCGGGACGGTCTCGTCGTAAGTGGGCACGGGCATTGACGTCGGTGGTGTGTAGACGTAGCCGAGCTGGTCGACCCACCAGGTCATCCACGCCTGCGAATCGGAACCGCGGTCGACGCCCGTCACGCCTCGAAGAACCTGCGTGGCCCGATCGTTCAGACGGTCGACGACGTTGTTGTAGTTCTCCACAATCTGAATGTCGTTGAACTGTTGTCGCCAGGCAACGGCGGCCGACATCTGATATTGAAGCATGAGCTGACCGATCGGGATCTGCATGGAATGCTCGACCGGCGTCTTGGAGGTCTGCGTGGTGACCGTCCACTCGCTCGGCGCGGAAAAGCGACGTGGGTTGATCCCGTTCAGGTGGGCGGGATTGGGCAAGGGTCCGCGAGCGGAGACGGCCCAGCTTGTCCGCTGGCTCGTCTCGATCTCCGACCCGAGGTATCGAGAGATGACCGGCAGGCCATAGCCGTCGAAGGTCACCGATTCTCCGGCGAAGAGGGGGATTGGGGGCATTGGCGGGGGTGCGTAGAGCCGTCGGACGTTGAACCGTTCGCCTTCGACAAAGAGAACCCCCGGCGATCCTGGACCTCCGACCGGGCGGACCTCATACTTGACCGGCCTTCGAAGCAGGGCGATGACCGAGCCGAGGAAGTCGCGCGTGTCGCGGCCACGGAGCGTCTCGGTCGCGGCTCGGCGAACCTCGGCCGAATCGCTGAAAACGGCCAGCATGGCCAGGCCGCGCGAGGCCCTCGGCGCATCCAGCTGGCCGAGCAGTTGCACGGCGATGGCCTGGTCCCTCTCGCCCGATCCCTCGTCGATGAAGACCGTCCAGATGGACGGCACGGCGCGGGGATCGGTGATCGCCGCGAGCGAACGCTCGGTTTCGTCGCGCCGGTGTTGATCTCCCGCGCTGGCTCGCAAGCGGGTCAAGACGGGCTTCCAGTGCTGATTCGCGCGTTTCTGAGCGTCGGCCTCGGCCGATTCGGCGGCAACCTGGGCGTCGGTCTTCCAGCGCCCCTGGTGTTTCTTGTAGCCGAGGCGTTTCCAGGCGGCCTCGCGGCCTGGGTCGAGTTGCACGACGACCGAGAAATGAGCGGTCGCCTCGGCCGTCAGCCCATGTTCCTCGCACCAGAGCGCCAATCGCCATTGCGCCTCGGCGGTCTTGGCGGCTCGTTCCCGGCGGCCATTATATTCCGCCAGAGCGGCACTCAGGGCGGCATCGTCCTTGACCTTCTGACCGACCGCCTCGGGCCGACTCCAGTGGCCCCGATACGAGACGAGGCCCATCAACCCTCGCGCGGTCGCGTTGGAAGGATCGGTCAGAACCGCGATCGCCAGGTGCTTGAGCCGTTCGGCCGGCAGTCCGTGAGCCTCGCACCAGAGCGCCAGGCGGATCTGACTCTTCGGATCGTGGCCGACGGCGGCTTTTGCCGTTTCATACCCGGCGAGGTCGGGCGCGGCCTTGGTGTCCCGCTCGGGACTTGCGGCCAGCAGGGCGGAGCCGATGATCACGAGAGACACCATCGTTTGATCCCTCCAGAAAGAGGCCGACGCACTTGGATCGCATACGTCGCTTGAGAATGTCGGGGGACGTTCTCAGTTCCTCCGGTCGCGGCTCGATCACGCGAGGGTGCCGGATCAGACGGGTCTCATCAAGATTTGCCGCGAGGTCACCAGGAATGACCTCACGATATCATGTGTGGTCGTCCTGGAATAGTCCTCCGCATTCAACTTCCTCAGCCTGAGCCGCTGGGCTTGAAGTAAGGCCCTTGACGTTGGACGAAACCGCGCTAGGGTTTATGCGAATTTGGTCCCCAAAGATTTCTAAAGCGAACCGATCGATTCATTTTCGTGACTCGATTCGATGCGGAATTCGACATTCCTTCCGCCTCATCGAGACCATTGTCTATTCCACGTTCCGGGTTGAGTTGGCGACGTGAGCGAAGGAGAGACCCTTGATCGAGCAACCATCGCGGCTGAATTATCCGATCGTCGCCATCGGCGATCTGCACGGCCAGCGCGCTGAGCTTGAGAGGTTGATTCCGAGGCTGGTGGCCTTGCCCGACTGGCCGGATTGCTCGGTCGTCTTCCTTGGCGACTTCGTGGATCGAGGCGCGGACGTCCGGGGGACGATCGAACTTGTCCTGGAGTTGCTGCGAACTCAGCCCGCTGGCGGATCGGCGGTCCTTGGCAATCACGACCTCGCGCTGATTCGCGCCGCCCGGCTGGATGGAGGTTCGAGATCGCCGTACTGGCTGAGACGCTATCGCGACCGCTACGATCATCAGGCGACCTTCGAGAGCTATCTCGGTCGTTCGGCGAGACTCTCAATAAGTGCCTGGGAAGAAGACCTCGACGCCCTCCGTGGAGCGATGCCCGAGGCACATCGATCGTTCCTCGCCTCGCTGGCCTGGGTGGTCGAGGCTCCCGGTCACCTCTTTCTGCATAACGGCCTCTCGCCCGAACTCTCGGCGCCTCCCGAGGTTCAGGTCGAGGCCCTTCGCGCGAAGCGCTGGGACAGAACGCAGCTTGATCCGAAATCAGGCACAAACACCGCCCTGCTCTGGGAGGATGCCTACCCAGCCTGGATCGGTGCCGACCGGACGCTCTCGGCCTCGCCACTGTACTATCCAGGGAAGATCCAGGTCACCGGCCATGAGCGAGTCAGCAAGCCCAACGCCGTCCGCATCCGGCTCGATACGTCGGGCGGACTGGGACGCCTTACGGCCTGCCTTTTGAAGTCGGCCGAGGCCGAGCCATCGTTCATTTCAAGTCGTTGAGCCGGTTGAAAACCTGAAAACAAATCTGGATTGGTTTCGCCTTTAAAAAGCAAAAAAGCGCTTCCATCCCTGATCAAAGGATCGGCTTGTTCAGAAGCCAGGCGACGACGGTGATGAATCCGATCAGGAGAAGCGCCAGGACGCCGAAAATGGCTCCGACGATACCGGCGATATAGAAAATGGAGGGAGCCGTGGCGATCTGCTTGTGCATGACTCGTTCTTGCGCAACCTGAGTGAGCAATTGAAGGTTGCGGGTGTTCGCCTTGAAGACGGCGTCAAAAGCGTCGCCGACGAAGGGAATCGAACCCACGGCGATATCGAGCAAGACGTTCAAGGCCATTCGCGCCGCGATCGGCTTGGGGACGCGATATCGGGTCATCGCCACGACCACGATTCCCGCCTGGATCAGGCCCGTGATCACGTCGCCGCCGACCGGCAAGAGGCCGATGATCGCGTCGAGACCGACCCGGATCGGCGTTCCCGGAATCTTGAAGGCCCGGTCCATCAGCCAGGCCAGCCGTTCCAGTCCTTCCATGCTCGGCGGAACGTAGTTCGGCGGCTCAATGATCGTCTTGATCGGTTCAGGCGACTTGACGGGTTTCATGAAGACCTTTCCATCCGTTCCTGGCCATGATCATTAAACTCAATACACGGGTCGCGCTCGGGAACCCAGAAAGCCCATCCAGAGGAGCACGATGGCGCCAACGATCGACATGATCCAGCCCCCTGGCTGATACGGCCTGATACCCATTCTGAGCGTATACGAGATCCCACCGCCGAGAAGCGAGCCGAGAATGCCCAGGATGATCGTTCCCGCCATTCCCATCCGGTCATAACCTGGGTGAAGGAACCGGGCGATCGCCCCCGCGATCATTCCAAAAACGATCCAGCCGAGGATGTTGATAATCATGTTGATCGATCCCGATCCCAAGGCGTGCCTGCCCGACCCTCAAAACCGCCAGTGTCACCGGCTGCACATCAAGTGCCAATCTCAAGACAAGGCGACTCTTCCTATCAGGCCGTTTTCTTTTTCCAACCATTAGGACTGACGATCGTCGAACTTGACGCAACGTCCAACCAAAAACGGGAAAACGAAGCCAAGACCCCCGAACTTCGAGGCTTCGATCGTCGGTCGTCGGCCGTTCCGGTAAAAATCGGAGCGCGGGCGGCGTTAAGAGGCTGGTTGCGGGTTGGCCGGATTCCTGGTCTGATCGGTCGATCGGCGCACGGACGCCCTCGTAGTTTGTTGAATTCTCCCAAAGAGACGACGCCCATGCTCAAGGCAACAACCCCACCGCTCGATGCCCTGATGGGCGAGAGCGAACCGGCCTGTTTCGAGGTCACGACCAAGGCCGACGGCCCGATGGGTGCCTTGCCCCTCACCGACGAGATGCTCCGTCAGTGGCCCTCGGGCGACCTCTTCGGCCTGAGCCAGAACGCCGGCATGGGCTGGAACCCAGCCGAGGTGGACCGCGATCCGTACCTGATCTTGAGCACGCAGGGGGGCCTTCGCGCTCCCGACGGCACGCCGATCGCGCTCGGTTATCACACGGGACACTGGGAGATCGGCCTGCTCGTTCAGGAGGCCGCCGAAACCTTCAAGGCGCTGGGGGTCGCCCCGTTCGCGGGGATGGTCTCCGACCCCTGCGACGGTCGGACCCAGGGAACGACCGGGATGATGGACAGCCTTCCCTATCGCAACGATGCCGCGATCGTTTTCCGACGGTTGATCCGATCCTTGCCAAGACGCAAGGCGGTGCTCGGTGTCGCGACCTGCGACAAGGGCCTTCCCGCGATGATGCTGGCCCTCGCCGGAGCCCGCGACCTTCCCGGCGTGATCGTCCCCGGAGGCGTGACCCTCCCCGCGCGCGAGGGCGAAGACGCCGGCAAGGTCCAGTCAATCGGCGCTCGCTATTCGCACGGAGAATTGACGATCGAGGAGGCCGCCGAACTCGGTTGTCGGGCCTGTGCCAGTCCTGGCGGCGGCTGTCAGTTTCTTGGCACGGCGGCCACGGCGCAGGTCGTCGCCGAGGCGCTCGGGATGGCCCTGCCGCATTCGGCCCTGGTTCCCTCGGGTCAACCGATCTGGCGCGAGCTGGCCCGGCGATCGGCCCGAGCTCTCGTCGCGCTCGCCGGTCGAGGGATCGCCACGCGCGACATTCTCACCGCCGACGCCGTCCACAACGCGATGACCGTTCACGCGGCCTTCGGCGGGTCAACGAACCTCGTACTCCACATTCCGGCGATCGCCTTCGCGGCGGGCCTGCCCAGGCCGACGGTCGACGACTGGCACGCGGTTAACGTCCGCGTTCCCCGGCTCGTCAGCGTCCTGCCGAACGGCCCGATCTATCACCCGACCGTCCGCGTCTTCCTCGCCGGGGGCGTGCCCGAGGTCATGCTCCATTTGCGCGGGCTTGGCCTGCTCATTGAGACCGTGATTACCGCGACCGGCGAGCCGCTTGGCCGGGTTCTTGACGCCTGGCAAGGCTCCGAGCGCCGGAAGCGGCTTCGCGATCGACTCGAATCCGAGGATGGGGTCGATCCCGACGATGTGATCATGAGCCCCTCAGGCGCGATCGAGCGCGGTCTGACCAGCACGGTCACCTTCCCGCGCGGCAACCTCGCGCCCGAGGGTTCCGTGATCAAGAGCACGGCGATTGACCCGACGGTCGTCGACCCCGATGGCGTCTATCGCAAGACGGGACCAGCGCGTGTCTTTACCCGCGAACACGAGGCGATTGCCGCGATCAAGGGCCAGGGAAGTCGGCCGATCAAGGCGGGGGATATCCTCGTTTTGATCGGTCGGGGACCGTTGGGCGCTGGGATGGAAGAGATTTTTCAGATCACGTCGGCACTCAAACACCTGAGCTTCGGCAAGCAGGTCGCCGTGCTCACCGACGCCCGATTCTCGGGCGTTTCGGCGGGCGCCTGCATCGGCCACGTCGGTCCCGAGGCCCTCGCCGGAGGCCCGATCGGCCGGGTCCGCGATGGAGACCTGATCCAGATCGTCGTGGATCGCGTGCGGCTTGAAGGCTCGGTGGACCTCGTCGGCGCCGATGGCCTGGAATTCGGGATCGACGAGGGAACGCGCACGCTTGCCGCCCGTTCGCCGCACCCGAATCTTTCCGCCGATCCCGATTTGCCCGAGGATACCCGGCTCTGGGCGGCGCTTCAGGCGGTCAGCGGCGGCACCTGGGGGGGCTGCGTCTATGATCCCGATGCGATCATCGCCGCCCTGAACGCCGGGAAGACACGATGAGCGGTCAGGGTTGCCACTCTTACCAGGCGATCGAGTCTGGAAAAAACTGCGCAATCAGGCTTTGATAATAGGGCGTCAAGGCGGCGACGTCGGGCCGATCATGTCCTTTGGAGTAGAGGTCGTGGGGATTGAACCGTCGGACCCATTCCAGCATCGTCAAATCATGGTCGGTCATCAGGTGCGTGTAGGCGCCGTCGCGGTGAGCCGCGTAAAACGAGTGGTAGCGGATCATCGCCAGCGCCTCGGCGGGGAGATAGTCTTTGACGACCTGATAAAGATACTCGTCGTGGCCCCACGAAAGCATGACCTTATCGAGCCCGCAATGCGCTGAGTAAATTCCCAGGGGGGTCTGATAAGCGGGCACCCGGCTATCGGGATTCTCGGCGAAGAACTCGGGAAAGACGATCGCGTCCGAATAGGCGCAGCCGACCGGGAAGGTATCGCCGACGACGGCCCATTGCGGCTCGCCGAAGAGGCAAAGAATCTTGCCGAGGTCGTGAATCAGGCCGGTAACGATCATCCAGGGGGGATGGCCGTCGGCCCGGATTGCCTCGGCGCATTGCATCAGGTGTTCGATCTGAGAGAGATCGGTGTCGGGGTCGCTGTCGTCAACGAGCGTGTTGAGATACTCCATCGCCTCCCAGATGCCCATGCGTCGCCGGGTCTTCGGCGCATATTCACGTCGTTTGGCGACGACGAAGTCCCGCGTCTGGTTCGCGTGGTTGAGCCGATAAAAGTCGCGGACGCCCGGCCGGACGTTCGTCCTGTAGTCGCGAAAGGTCGACTTCTCGTCAGGCGGTTCGTGCGCCGATTCCCAGTCGTCGAGGTCGGCCAGCGGTCCCTGTCCAGGTCGTTCGAGCATGGAATAAAACTCCCTGGTTGTAAAGACCGCCGCGACTCCGAGTCATTCCACGCGACCCTCGGATCGACCCTGAAAGAGCGCATGGCCTTCACGATCGACCTTGAAGGTCGCCGTGACGTGAAAGCCCCCTTTGCCCGGCGAGGGGAACCGGGAGACGTCCACAAGCCACTGGCCGTCGTCGAGGCGCCGCGAGCGGACCTTGCAAAACTTGTCGACCGAATCGATCGAGACCCGATAGAGCGCCGCGTACTCGGTCACGGCCGCGCGTCGGGCATTGGTTTCCTCGGGCGAGCGCGTCGGCGTGACGACGAGAAAGGCGATCAGCCCGGCCAGAGCAAGGATGACGCAGGCGGCCGAAAGGCCCCATGACGTTCGAACGACGGGCGACGCCTGTACGTTGATTGCGGTCGGCTCGGCGTCAAAGAGACCGGGCTGCGTCGGCGGATTGGTCGGTGTCTGGGCCATTGGCGGCAACGTGAGTCGGAAAGCCTGGGATAGGAAATCGACGGAGATCCATTCTATCCGGCCCGGATCTGGGCGGGAACCAGCGTTTCCCTCGGCTCGCCGTCTTTGCGCGCGAGGGTCTCTCCTCCTGGACCTCGGCACTCTTCCAAAGTCAACCGAATGCCCACGATCAACGGACATCCGGCGTCGGCCTGAGCGCGAGCAAGCCCCGGGCGAGGTGTTCGAGGGTGATGACCGGGTTGGCCTGGTCGGAGCCGGAGGCGTCGATCACGTCGCGGATCGCATGAAGGCCGGCGACAGAGACGACGCTCTGGATCTCGGCGCCTGTGAATCCGCCCGTCGCCGCGGCGAGATTGGCGGCGGAGACTTCGGGCGCGCGCGGTTTGTCGCGGAGGGCGATCCGGGCAATCGCCTCGCGGGCCGTTCGATCGGGCAAGGGAATGGTTAATTGAAGGTCGAACCGCCCGGGACGGAGCAAGGCGGCGTCGAGAAGATCAGGCCGGTTCGTCGCGCCCAGGATCAGGACGCCTTCCAACCCCTCGATGCCGTCCATCTCGGCGAGAAACTGGCCCATCACACGATCGCCGACCTGACTTCCGGCCTCCTGGCCGGAGCCGCCCCGAGCCGGCAAAAGGGCATCGATTTCATCGAAGAAGACAATGCAGGGCGCAGCCTGTCGAGCCTTCTTGAAGACCTCGCGGACCCCGCGCTCGCTCTCGCCGACGTATCGGGAAAGAAGCTCCGGCCCCTTCACCGAGAGGAAATTCACGCCCGACTCGTTGGCGACGGCACGCGCCAGCAAGGTCTTGCCGCAGCCGGGCGGTCCCGAAAGCAAGACGCCGCGAGGCGGTCGGATTCCCGCCTTGGTGAAGAGGTCGGGATGCGTCAACGGCCAGACGACTGCCTCGATCAGCCGACGACGCGCGTCGTCAAGACCGCCGAGGTCGTCCCAGCGGGTCGTCGGGCGCTCAACAAAGACCTCGCGAATGGCCGAGGGCTCGACCTGGCGCAGCGCCTCGTGAAAATCGTCGGCCGAGACTTCGAGCCGGCTCAGGGTTTCCGAAGGAACGGACCCGGCGTCGTGGTCGATCTCGGGTAACTGCCTGCGCAGGCAGGCCATCGCGGCCTCGCGGCAGAGGGCCTCAAGATCGGCGCCGACGAATCCGTGCGTGATCGAGGCCAGACGGTTCAGGTCGACGCCCGCGGCCAGGGGCATGCCGCGGCGGTGGACGTCGAGGATCTCGCGTCGTGCGTCGCGGTCGGGAATCACGATGGCGATCTCGCGGTCGAACCTGCCAGGACGTCGCAAGGCCGGGTCGAGCGCATTGGGCAGATTCGTCGCGGCGATGACGACGACCTGCGAACGCCGGTTCAGGCCATCCAGAAGGGTCAAGAGCTGCGCGACGACCCGCTTCTCGACGTCGCCGACGACCCGTTCTCGATGCGGCGCGATGGCGTCAATCTCGTCGAGAAAGATGATGCTGGGCGCGCGTCGGGCAGCCTGTTCGAAGACCTCGCGGAGCCTGGCCTCACTCTCGCCATAGAACTTGTGGATGATCTCGGGACCGTTGATCGAGAAAAAGGCGGCCTCGGTCTCGTGGGCGACGGCTCGGGCGATCAGGGTCTTGCCGCAACCTGGCGGCCCGTGCAGCAAGACCCCTTTCGGCGGGGCGATTCCCAGGCGTTCAAAGACCTCGGGAAACTTCAAGGGAAGCTCGACGATCTCGCGGACCCGCGCCAGCTCTCGCTTCAAGCCGCCGACGTCTTCATACGCGAACGCCCGGACGCTCTGGCGATCGCGCGAGGTGGGCTCGTGATCGGTATGGCCGACGAACTCGAGGGCGGTTCTCGGAGTCATCACGACCGGTCCGGCCGGCAAGGTTCGCGAGACCTTGAAATCAGCGGCGTGGCGGCCGACGAGATTGACCCGGACCCGGTCGCCGACGACCACCGGCAGCCCGGCGAGCATCCGAGAGAGCGTTCGCGCCTCGTTGCCGCTGGGCGGTTGAGCCAGTGGAACGAGGGCCACGGCCTCGGCCGGCGTCGCGTTCACGGGGCGAACCACGACGGGTTGATCGATCGTCGCGCCGGCGTTCTCGCGGGTCACGCCATCAATCTGAATCCGGCCGCGACCACGATAGGCGCTATAGGTCGGCATCAGCTTGCCGACGGTCTTGCGACGGCCCGCCAGCTCGACGATATCGCCGACCTTGAGTCCCAATCGGGCGATCTCGGCCGGGTCAAGCCGTGCCAGGCCCTTGCCGAGATCACGGGCCAGGGCTTCCGTCACGCGCGGATTCAGCGCCGGTTCCACTACGTTCGACATGGTCGTTGCGTCAAAAGCACAGGGTTGCCTCGGATCGTCCGGGACGTCCAGGGGGTCAAGGCCATCTGCTGAGAAAGGTAGGTCGCCCGCGCAGAGCGTGCATGGATCGATCGGGCGGAAGATTCCTCGCGTTCGCAAATCTCGACGTGAGCGGTTCTCCGCATTTGGCTTCGTTTTGGAAAAAGGACCAGGTTTTGACGACCAAGGGGGCTCTTGCGTAGTCCGGGCTATTTCTGACGTAAAATCAAAGGAGACAAGGACAAAGGGCTGATTGAATTTTTTTTGGTTTGTCTTATGTCATTATTCCATTTGTCCTTACGGCTAATACGGAACAACTCTCCTGACCCATTCAATAAATCAGGGAATGAGAAGCCGGAATGCTCCTTGTTCCGCGGTTCTCGGTCATTCTTTGGAATGACCTAAATCCGACGACCTACCGAACTGACTGGCGGCGAGCCTTGGTTTTCGTCAGAATGTCTGGAAAGATTCCGCACCCCTTTGACCAAGTCGACTTCCGAATCTCGCGAGCCCGTGAATGACTTCGACCAAGACCGAGACCGAGAACGACTTGCCCTTTCTCGCCGCCTTGAAGTGGTCGGCCGACGGCCTGGTGCCGGCGATTGTCCAGGATGCCTCGACCGGTGAGGTCTTGATGATGGCCTGGATGGATGAGCCCGCGCTAAGGAAGACCCTGGAGACGGGTCAGACGCATTTTTACTCGCGGTCGCGGCGATCGGCCTGGCATAAAGGGGGAACCTCGGGACACGTTCAGAACGTCGTCTCCCTCTTCGTCGACTGCGACGCCGACGTCGTTCTGATCAAGGCCGAACAGGTTGGAGGCGCCTGTCACGAGGGCTTTCGCTCGTGTTTTTCGCGAAAGATCGGGCCTGACGGCCGGCTTGAACTCGTGGCCAGCCCCGTTTTTGAGTCGGAAACCGTCTACGCCACGAAGGCGGATCAAACGTCGCCAGGGTCGCCCGTCTGAGCCCCTGGGAATTTCCCCCTTGCGTAAACATCACTCCCCGCGCGGCCCCGCGGTGAGTACACTCTAGTGCGGACCTCGGACGTTGACAGGCCGACTCGGGGCGTTGGGCCTCAACGTGGCGCCGTCTCGGCCGAGGAGGAACCGACCGCCCGAGGGGCGAGACCCGGGCGTTCGACTCTCTGGGTGCTTTCGTTTTTTGGCGATCGAGACCGGCTAGCCGGTCCGCCCGAACCGTCACCAGAAGGGCGGCTGGCGGCGTGCCGGTCGGCCTTTTTTCCGACCTGTTTCGTTTGAAGGACCTCTTGCGATGCGGAAGCCGCGACTGATGACCCCCGGGCCGGCGATGGTCCCCGAGGATGTGCTGCTCGAACTGGCCCGGCCGGTGATCCACCACCGATCGGCCGAGGCGAAGGACGTGATCACCGAGGTCGCCGCCGACCTCAAAGAGGTCTTCCAGACAAAGAATGACGTTCTGATTCTCACCGCTTCGGGCACCGGCTCGATGGAAGCCGCGGCCGTGAACACGGTTCCGCCCGGCGGCAAGGCCATCGTCCTGAACGCCGGTTACTTCGCCAACCGCTGGGCGACGATCTGCAAGGCCTTCGGCATCAACGCCGTTTCGATCGACTTTGAATGGGGTCAACCCGCCGACCCCGATCGCGTCGCCAATGCCCTGAAGGATCACCCCGACGCCGTCTGCGTGATGGGAACGCTCAGCGAGACGTCGACAGGGACCGGCCACCCGGTTGAGGCGATCGGCAAGGTCGTCGCCGCGACCGACGCGGTTTATGTCGTCGATGGCATCTCGGGCGTTGGCGCGATGGAATGCCGGACTGATGCCTGGGGTGTCGATGTCCTCTGCGCGGGTTCGCAAAAAGCCCTGATGTTGCCGCCGGGCCTCTCGTTCGTCTCGGTCAGCCCGAAAGCCTGGACGAAGATCAACGCCTTTGACTCGCACTCGTTCTATTTCAACCTCAAGGCCGCTCAGAAGAAGATGAAGGAGTTTGACACTCCTTACACCCCCGCGCACACCTTGATTCTCGCCCTTCGCGCTGCCCTGCGGCGGATCAAGGACGAGGGGCTGGAAAACGTCTGGAAGCGGCACAAGACGATGAGCGACGCCTGTCAGGCAGGCATTCAGGCGCTCGGCCTCGAACTCTTCAGCGCCCGACCGGCCGAAGGACTGACGGCCTTCCGCGTTCCCGCCGGCCTGAAGGACTCGGATATCCGCAACAAGCTCACCGAGCGTTTCGGAATCACGACCGTCGGCGGCCAGGACAAGCTCAAGGGGAAGATCATTCGGGTCGGCCACATGGGTTATACCGACGAGCTGGATGTGATCTCGGCCCTCGCGGCGCTTGAGATGGTTCTCAGCGACCTGGGAATGGACGTCGAGCCGGGCGTCGCCGTCACCGCGGCGCAGCAGGTTCTGATCGGTCAGAAGGCCGCGCTCAGCCGTTAATTTCAGTTTCGCGGAAGATCGTAAAAAGAACCAAAGATCCGGCGGGCGGACGCGTGATCCCCCGCCGGCCGTTTTCGAACGGGTGCGATAGATTCGGTTCGCCCGGCTCCAAGAAGTCGTCGGCGAATCGCTCGCACCCTTTGGACCGCATCGCCTTCCCACTTTTTGGGGTCTCCGACCGTGGCGCACCGCGTACTTGTGACCGACAAACTGGCCGAAGAGGGCCTGGAACTGCTGCGGGCCGAGCCTGACCTTGAGGTCGTCGTCTCGACCAAGCTCGACACCGCCGGCCTTCGCGCGGCGCTGGCCGAGGCCGACGGAATCGTGATCCGGTCGGGCACGACCTTGACGGCCGAGATTCTCCGCGACCAGCCCCGTCTCAAGGTGATCGTCCGCGCGGGCGTCGGTGTCGACAACATCGACGTTCCGAGCGCGACCCGCCAGGGGATCGTCGTCATGAACACCCCCGGCGGCAACACCGTCTCGACCGCTGAACACACGGTCGCCCTGATGCTCGCGCTCTCGCGGAACGTCGCCAAGGCGAACGACAGCCTGAAGGCCGGCAAGTGGGACCGCAACAAGTTCACCGGGTCTCAGCTTGGCGGCAAGACGCTCGGAGTGGTCGGCCTCGGTCGGGTCGGCCTGGCCGTCGCGAAGCGGGCGCAGGGGTTTGACATGCAGGTCGTCGGGTTTGACCCGTTTCTCTCGCCCGAACGAGCGCTCGAATACGGAATAACGAGCCTGCCGCTTGAGGAACTCTGGAGCCGCTGCGATTACATCAGCGTTCATACGCCGCTCTCCGAAGAGACCCGCAACATCATCGGCGCCAGCGCGATCAAGGCCATGAAGCCGGGCGTCCGGATTATTAACTGCGCCCGAGGCGGCCTTGTCGACGAAGAAGCCCTGCTTGAAGGTTTGAACGCCGGTAAGGTTGCCGGCGCGGCGATCGACGTCTTCGATCCCGAGCCACCGGCCGCCGATCATCCGCTGATCAAACACCCGAACGTCCTGGTCACCCCGCACCTTGGCGCCTCGACCGAGGAAGCTCAGATCTCGGTCGCCGTTGAAGCGGCTCATCTCCTCAAAAACTATTTCAAGACGGGCCAGATCCGGTTCTCCGTGAACATGGCCACGCTCGACCGCGCCGAGCTGCAAGACCTCCGGCTTTATCTTGACCTCGGCCGACGTCTTGGGATGCTTCACGCCCAGATGGACCGCGGCCTTGTCCGAAGCGCCACGCTTCGCTATCGCGGCGAGGTGGCGCACAAGAACACGCGATTGATCACCGCGAGCTTTGCCGCGGGCTGGATGGAAGCCGCCTTGCAAGACCAGGTGAACCTCGTCAACGCCGAGGTCATGGTCAAGGAGCGCGGCATCGAGATCGTCGAGGAGAAGACGACCGAGCCGGGCGACTTCGGCACGATGATCCAGACCGAGGTGAAGACCGACAAGAAGACCTATGTCGCCGCCGGGACCCTCTTCGGCAAGGAGTTCATCCGGCTCGTCCGGCTCGGCCCGTATCGGCTCGATGCGCACTTTGATGGCAATTTACTGATCTTCACCCACCGCGACGTTCCCGGCCTGATCGGCTTCATTGGCACGACCTTCGGCCGGCACAACGTCAATATCGCCCAGATGAACGTCGGCCGCGAGGCCGACCAGCCTGGCGGCGAGGCGATCGGCGTCGTGAACCTTGACGCCATTCCTTCCGAGGCGGCTCTCGACGAGGTCCGCGCTCACCCCGACATCATCAGCGTCAGCCTGATCAAGCTCCCCAAGCCCGGCGAGGCCCCACCCTGGCTCTCCATGTAAACAAAGGGAGGCGACGATGCAGGTTTTTATCGCCTATGCGTTACCCGATCAGCACTTCGCGCGGCAGGTCGCGACTCTGTTGACCAGGAGCGGGCTCAACGTCTGGATTGACATCGAAAATGTCTATCCCGGCGACAATCTGTATAAGTCGATCGGAGCCGCGCTGGAATCCTCGGATGCCATGGTCGTCGTCGTGTCCCCGGAGGCGGTCGAGTCGCGTGAGCTTGAGGGAGCGGTTGGTTTCGGCATTTCCTCGATCAACTTCAAGGACAGGATGATTCCCGTTGAGGTCAGGCCGACCGAAAAAATTCCGACCGTCCTGAAGCATCTCGGACCGATTTCATCGAACGGTAATGCCGTCCTGGCATCTCACGAAATCGTTCAACGGTTAACCTCCACGGTCGAGAAAGCCCATTGACAATCCCAGGTCAGGCCCCAATTCCGACCGAACTTTTCCTGTCGCATTCCAGCGGAGACAGGGTTTTTGCCGACCAGATCGTCACTCTGCTGCGCCGAGGGTATTCCTGTCTGGTATAGCCAGACGAATATTCTCGGCGCGCAGCAGTGGCACGACGAGATCGGCCAGGCTCTTGAGAGGTGTGATTGGTTCGCCGTCATCCTGTCATCGAATTCGTTGAATTCTTTATGGGTGAAACGGGAGCTGAATTTTGCCCTTCAACGTGATAAGTATGAGAGTCGGATTATCCCGATCCTCCTTCAGAAGGGAAATTACGACTCCATATCCTGGACCCTTACCAGTTATCAACATGTCGATTTTTCGTCAGGATTTCATTCGGGTTGCCGTGATTTGCTTCGTATTTGGAGAATAGAATCGAATCGGCCGCCAGACTCATGATCAGGTCATGATGGAAAGTCTGGCGACCGTTTATCCACTCGTTTCAAGCCTGATCAGTCGAGCGATACCGTGACGGTCTTGTGCTCGGTATAGCTATCGAGCGCCTTCTCGCCGAGTTCTCGGCCGAGGCCGCTGGCCTTGTAGCCGCCAAAGGGGGCGGCGGCGTCAAAGACGTCGTAGCAGTTGACCCAGACCGTTCCCGCGCGAACGCGTCGGGCGATCGAATGCGCCTTGCCGATGTCGCGGGTCCAGACGGCCGCGGCGAGGCCGTACTCGGTCGCATTCGCCCGGCTGACGACCTCGTCAACGTCCTTGAACTTGAGCACCTGCATGACCGGCCCGAAGATCTCTTCGGTGGCGATCTGCATGTGATCCTTCACGTCGGCGAAGATCGTCGGCTGAATGAAAAACCCTTTCTCACCGTGTCGAGCGCCGCCGGTCACGCATCGGGCGCCTTCCTTCTTGCCGCTCTCGATCAGGCCGAGGATCTTGTCAAACTGCGTCTTGTCGACCTGCGGACCCTGTTCCGTCGCGGGGTCGAAGGGGTCGCCGAGCTTGCGTCCGCTCGCCTTTTTGCCGAGCTTCTCGACCATCTCGTCGTACGCTTTCTCCTGCACGAACAATCGGCTCCCCGCGCAGCAGCATTGCCCTTGATTCAGGTAGAGGCCGAGCATCGCGCCATCAACCGCGGCATCGATGTCGGCATCGGCGAAGACGATGTTCGGGCTCTTGCCGCCGAGTTCCAGGGTGACCCGCTTGAGCGTATCGGCCGCGTTTCTCATGATGACCTGGCCGACGCAGGTTGATCCGGTGAAGGCAACCTTGTCGACCCCCTTGTGGCGGACGATTGCGTCGCCCGCGGTCTCGCCAAAGCCGGGGACGATGTTGATCACGCCCGCCGGAAATCCCGCTTCAAGCGCGAGCTCGCCCATTCTCAGGGCACTCAGCGGAGTCTGTTCGGCCGGTTTGAGCACGACCGTGCAGCCCGCGGCGAGCGCGGGACCCCATTTCCAGGCGACCATCAGCATCGGGAAATTCCAGGGGATGATCTGCCCGGCCACGCCGACAGGCTCGCGGCGGGTGTAGCAGAAGTAGTTCCCCCGGATCGGAACGGTCTGGCCGTGGATCTTGTCGGCCCAGCCCGCGTAATAGCGGAGAACGTTGACGACAAGGGGAAGGTCGCCGTTGCGGCTCTCGGTGATCGGCTTGCCGTTGTCGAGGGTTTCCAACTCGGCCAGCTCGTCAATGTTCGCCTCGATCAGGTCGGCGAGCTTGTAAAGCAGCCGGCCGCGATCGCTCGCGTCGGTCTTGCTCCAGGGACCCGAGTCAAAGGCCTTGCGCGCGGCATTGACGGCCAGGTCGATATCGGCGGCGTCGCCCTCGGCGACCTGGGCGATGACCTCCTCGGTTGCCGGATTGATCGTCTCGAAGGTCTTGCCGCTCTGGCTCTCGCGCCATCGGCCGTCGATGAGCATCTTCGTTTGAAAGGTCCGCTGCGTGGCGCGTCGGGGTTCGGTCGCGGTCGCCATGGCGTGCGCGCTCCTTCGGGTCGGGAGAGGTGGATCACTTCTCCGCCATTTTACAGGTCCATCCGCGATCGGAACAAGCGTCCGCCCGGCTGGTCTCGATTACGAACAGGCAGTAAACTTGAGTTCGACCGACCGACACGGAGAAACCTTGATGGACGCGACGACCGAAGCGAACGTCGATGACCTTGCCCGAGTCCCCGATCACGGCAAGGCGGAACTGATGAACGGTAGGTTAATCCTCATGTCACCTTCGGGCGGTCAGCATAACGATGCGGCGGGTGAAATCTACGTGAGCCTTCGTCTTCACGCCCGGCAGACAGGTCAGGGGCACGCCGTCACCGATAACGCGGCCTTTCTCGTGAATCTGCCGGGCCGCCAATCGTTCAGTCCCGACGCGGGTTTCCATTACGCGACAATCACGCCCAAATTCTTTCAGGGTGCTCCGGCCTTCGCGGTTGAGGTGCGTAGCGAGGGCGATTATGGCCCCGCCGCCGAGCCAGCCCTGTCAGGGAAAATCGCCGATTATTTCGCCGCCGGAACCCTGGTCATCTGGGATGTCGACCTTCTGGGAACGGACCTGATTCGATCCTACCGCGCCGACGATCCCGCAAACCCGGCCATCTTTCGCCGCGGCGATCTTGCCTCGGCCGAACCCGCGGTTCCGGGCTGGTCAATGCCCGTTATTGATCTTTGGCCGTGATTCGATCAATTTTTCACCATTTATCGATCGGTCCCGATGGCACGGGAACTCTTGGCTCAAAGTGGCTCGGAATGGGAGAAGAAGGGCCAGAGGAGCGGATCGAGGCGATGCTCTCATCAAAAAGCTGGGCACTCGAAAGGTTGATAAGACGGTGGTAAAGCTCGCGAGGGGGACGGATCGAGTAGCTGTACCACTTGATGATCTTGCGAAACTGAAGACAGGCAAGACGCTCGCCCCGGCGATCAAGAAGGCCGTGGAAGTGCGTCGACATCAGGTCGAGGCGGTCTTCAAAGGTCGGTTCGGGGCCAGGATCGCCGTGGTCGGCCCAGTGCTTGAGCTGCCGGAAAAGAAAGGGATTGCTCAAAGCCCCCCGGCCAATCGAGACCGCGGCGCAGCCGGTCTCCGCGAACGTCGCGGCGGCGTCCCACAAAGTACGGATATCGCCGTTGGCGACGACCGGAATCGAGTCGACCGCCTCAACCACGGCGCGAATGCCGGGCCTGCTCACATCGCCTCGAAACCCTTGCTCGCGGGTTCGACCGTGGACGATCACACCGGCGATTCCCACGCGCTCGAAGCTCCGCGCCAGCGCGGGGGCGGTCAGCGAGGCGTCATCCCAGCCGAGCCGCATCTTGACCGTCACCGGAACCTTGACCGCGTCGACAATCCCCGCGACAAGGGCGACCGCCGCGTCGGCCTGACACATCAGGGCCGATCCGCCCCCCGTCTTGACCACCTTGTTGACCGGGCAACCCATGTTAATATCCACCGCCGAGGCGCCATGATCGACGACCCATTTCGCCGCGTACTGCATCTCGGCGGCGACGTGGCCGTAAATCTGGATCGAGATCGGCCGGTCTTCGGCGCAGGTGTCGGCCAGTTCAAACGATCGCGGCCGATGTTCCATGATCGACCGGGCGTTGACCAGGTCGGTCGTCGCCAGGCCGAGACCGCCACAACCGCGCACGGCCAGGCGAAAGGCCAGGCTCGTGTAACCGGCCAGCGGTGCCAGGAAAAACCGCGAAGGGATCGCCAGCGTCCCCAGAACAAGAGGCTCGCGGGTGACCGGAGGCGCCTCGGGGATCGGTATCGCGTGAACCTGCGTCAAGGCGGCCTCACTTGGGATCGAGTCTCGGGACTGGGGCCATTGATTTTGGTCTCCACGGGGTATCATTCTACGTTCCCGAGCCGGAATCGACGAGGTGAGCCTTGACCCGAACCGTTGAAGACGCCGAGGCCGAAGCCTGGGTCTTGACCACCGAATCCGGCCGATCGCTGCTCGATCAGATCAACCAGATCGCGACTCCTCGGCTGGCCGACCTGACGCGCTGGCGGAAATCGGCGACGCTGGCTCAGACCTCCGCGGCCTTGCGGATCGCGGAAACCCGGCGGAGGGGATCGGCCAAGTTTTCCAGGGCCGGGCTCATGTGGTTCGAGCCGACCGGCCTGGAACAGGCCACGCCAGAGCCCGTCGCGCGGCACAAGGCGGCGCGATTCGCCGGGCGATCGGAAACGGTGGTCGACCTCTGCTCGGGAATCGGAGGCGATACCCTGGCGCTTGCCGAGATTCTCGACGTTTTGTCCGTGGACATGGATCGGGCGATGGCTCGACGGCTCCTCTGGAACGCTCGGGCGTATGGAGTGGTCGCGCGGGTTCTTGCCGTTCAGTCTCGGGCCGAGTCGATCACGATCCCCAAACGGGCCTGGGTTCACGTTGACCCCGATCGACGTCCCAAAGGCCCTCGCGCCCGAGACCTTTCGGGCTACGCGCCTGGCCCGGATTTTCTGCGCGCCCTGACGCAATCAGCTCCTGGTGGAGCGATCAAGCTGGGACCGGCGAGCGATTTTCAGGACCATTTCGGGGGAGTTCGGTTTGAGGTGGAACTCGTCAGCCTCGGCGGCGAGTGCAAGGAGGCGACCGTCTGGTTTGGCGCGGCCGTTTCCTGTTTTCGACGCGCCACCAGTCTTCCGGCCGGAGCAACATGGACCGATCGCGATGGTCCGATGAATCAATACGCCGGGATCACGCCCGTCCTCGGCTGGGTCTTTGATCCCGATCCCGCCTTGATCCGAGCTGGCCTTCTCGACGGCTTCGCCCAGATGCATGGCCTGACCCGGTTCGCCCCGTCTGTGGATTATTTGACCGCCTCGGAACGCATCAGGTCACCCTTTTTATCCGCTTTTGAAGTGATCGCCGACATCCCGCTCGACCTGAAACGGCTCCGCCGCGAGGTGGCGTCGAGAAACCTCGGCCCGCTTGAGGTAAAAATTCGCGGCGTCGATCTTCGTCCCGAGGCCGTTCGCGCCCAGGTTCTTTCCTCCTCGGGCGTCGAGCCGGCCACGATCCTTCTCGCCGGAGGAAACGGACCGGCTCGGGCTATCATGGCGCGTCGGCCTCGCTGACAGTCTCTGATGCGATCACTCGTTCAAGGGGGGCCAGGGGTCCGAGAATGGCGAGCTATAGCCGGTCGGTTCGGCTGAGTCGTCGGTCGGGTAACCGGGTGCCTCGGCATGGCCGTTACCGTTGCCGTTGCTGTCGGAGGCGACGGGGAGCGGCTCGGGTTCGGGACGGGGTTCGGGCAAGGGACGCGAAGCGAACTGGCGGCGGACCTCGTTGAGCCAGTCGTCGTCAGGCAGGCCATAAGGGCGGAACTTCTCAAGACGCCCTTCCTCCTCGCTGAAGAAGAGCGCGCGATTGGGACCGAGCTTGCTGGCGACGGGCGAGTCAATCAGGGTGCTCGAATCGTTGGCACTCATCTGGAAGAGAACTCGCATCTCGAACTCGCGGAGCGCCTGGCGGTCGAAGGTCCGGTTCAGGTTATTGAGGCTGTCGCACCAGACGATCGTGTGGACGTTGAGCGGCGGGCCGTCGCGAAGGATATTGACGAAGAGCTTCGAAGGCGGGTCGGCCTTTTTCTCGCCGTAGCCGCCGAAGCCGCCGCCGAAGTCGTCGTCGGATTTGCGGAGATCGCGGAAGCGCTGAATGTCGTAGATGAAGAGGTAAATTGTCGGCGCGTCGGAGGCGTCGCCGCGTTGCTGGCGGCGGTCGACCTCGGCGGCAATCTCGCCGATCGAGGCGGCGAGGTCGCGGGCGGTGACCTCGCGGACCTTGTGCGGAACGACGTCCTTGACCTTGGCGAGTCGGCCGGCGAAGGGCGAATCGACAGGACTGCCGTCGAGAAGGACGAACTTGACGCCATTCGGGTCGTGCTGCGCGGCGAGCGCGATGACGGCCATCTCGAACATTCCAAGCGTCATCTCGTCCCCCTGGCCGACCATCAGGACGTTGGAACCGCTCTGGGGCCGGAAGATGGCCGAGGTCGGGTCCTTGATGGCGATCGCCTCGCCGAGCCAGGCGGAGTCAGCCTTGGGGGGCTCGCCCCAGTCGGCAGCCTGCAAGAGGCCGGCGAGGAGGTGGTTCATCGAGGCGACGGCGGGCAGGTTGCCTTCGAAGACGATCTGGGAGACAGGGGGTCGGTTGCGGGCTCGCGAAAGCTCGTGGAGCTGTTCAAGGTAGCCCTCGCGGCTGGAATCGGAGAGCAAGACGACCTGGAAGAAGTTATTGCCTTCGACCATGCCGTTCTGGTCGTTATAGATGGCTTCGCCGGGGCGGGTGAGCAGCCTCGCCGCCGAGTTTTCCTCGCTGAGGATCAGGTGGGCGTCAGCCTCGCTGCACTGCAAGGCCATGCGAACGGCCATCTGACCGATCGTGCTTCGTGCCAGAGAATAGGCGCCGCCGAGACTCTGAGAGCCGAGGATGACGTGGATACCGAAGGCTCGCCCTTGCCTGACGAGGCGGTCAAGCAAGAGGCCGACTTCCTGAGCGATCTTGTCGTCCTCGACGAAGAACTCCTGAAACTCGTCAACGATGAAGAGGATACGCGGCAAGGGGTTGCGGCCCTGATCGGCCTCGCGATAACTGCGCAGGTCCTGGGCGCCGATGTCGCGGTAGGTGTCGCCGCGTTGCTTCATTTCGAGGTCGAGGCGCTGCAAGACGCTGAGGCCGAACTCGCGTTCGCTCTCGACGGCGATCACCCGGGCGTGGGGCAACTGCATCGACGCGTAGACCTTGAACTCAACGCCTTTCTTGAAGTCGATGAGGTACAGCTCAACCTCGTCGGGGCTATAACGGAGCGCCGCGTTGGTAATCAACGCGTGCAGCAAGGTTGACTTACCCGAGCCGGTCTTGCCGGCGACGAGGACGTGTTGCGAGGTTCCCTTGCCGAGCTTCAAGGACTGGAGCTTGGTGGCCCCTGCCCGGCCGAGCGGGACGTCGACCCCGGTGCTGCTGATCTGGGTCCAGTACTGATCGGGCGTCGGCGCGATGAACTCGAAGGGGACCTCGACCTTGTTGGCGTTCTTGGCGAGGTCGCCGACCTTGTGCATCAGGCGGGTCATTCGCTCGGAATCAGGAGGCGTGTCGTAGGTCAGCGGCAGACGGTCGAGTTCGGGGTTTTTCCAGTTGAGCCGGCCCTCGGCCCAGGAGAAATTGACACACCAGGGCTCAAGGTCCTTGAGCGTCACGCCGGTCGGTAGAGGTTGTTTGGTGTCCAGCGAGATCAGGACGTAGACGCCGCAACGCCCGCCGGTGCTGGCGATGCTGACGAGCCTGCGGGCGGCGGTCTCGCTGAAGTTCGTCGGGAAATTGGCGACGACGAGGACCCGGAAAGGCTCGGCCACCTCACCCGCGTGAACGTTGTACTCCTCGATCGTGGAGAACTCGTTGCGCAGGTATTTCTGGATCACGTTCTCCATGTGCTCGGAAAGGTCGGCGAGCTTCTGATCAATGTGAGACTGCTCGGTCCAGATCCGGCCATTGATCAAGAGCTTGTCATACTCAACGAGGTGCATGAACGCCGCGAAGTTCTCGCCGAGGCCGACCGGGTCGATGATCGTAAACCGAACCTTGCCTGGCGGGACCGACGTGATGTAGCGAAGCATCAACGTTTGCAAGAGCGTCACCGCCTCGGCGCGACCGGCCTCGGCGGTCTTGATGAGGACCGAGCCAACGGTCGGAAAGGGCGTGAGCGCGGGGAGGTCGTGCCGGGTTGGTCCGTGAGCTTTCAACCGGGGATCGGCGGGAATGCCTTTGGGAATGTCGGCCAGATCAAACGAGAGGTTGCCGAAGCGCATGCCGTTGGGGACCTCGCGCGGGGGAATCCAGGCGTCGAGGTCGGCATTGTGCCAGTCGAGGAACCGCTGGTCGGACTCGGTACGGACCGTCGAGGCGATGGCGTCAACCTCGGCGAGGCCGTCGCGCCAGCGGGTTTCAAGCTGGTCCCAGGCTTCGGCTTGCAGGCGGTCGCTAAGTTCCTTTGACTTGCGATACGTCTCAACGACGGCCGCGGATTCCTTCTGGAAGCGGTCCTGGATGTCCTTGAGACGCTTCGGGTAGATCTCGTCGGCGTCCTTGAGCGCGGCGTCGCGTCGGTCGTTGACCGCCTGAAGCAACGGCGGATATTTCACGTCCGCCTCGCGAGCCGCCTGCGCCCGGCGCTCCTCCGACTCGGCGACGGCCACGTTAAACTTCTCTTCCGCCTTGGCGACGTCGCGGAGTCGTTTCGCCTCGATTTCTTCCTTGTTTTTCTCGTACGTTGATTTCGTCCAGGCTTTGCTCGTCTCGATCAGCTTTTCCGCCTCGTCAAGCTTGGCCATCAAGGGGGGATAGACCCGAGCCACCTGCTTGCGGGCGATCTTGCCGAGTCCGATGAAGACCCCGACCGCCGCGGCGATCGCCAGAACCGCGGCGATGCCGCCGCCGACCGGCCAGCCGAGCGCCAGGCCAAGCGGGTAGGCAAGACAGCCGACCAGCAGCGCCGTGACGACTGAGAGCGGGACGACGAGCTTCGGCGCCGAGACCTTTTCGATCGGGCCGAGCAATTCGTCGGCGGCCTGAAGCGCGGCCTGAAGGGCCTCAATGGGTCGATCGGGAACCTCGGCTGGGGTTGCGGACTCGGCGACGGCAGGCGTTTCGCCCTCGGCTGTTGGTACGGCGACCGGCCCGGGCGCGGCGGCAGGTTCGACTGCGGGAGTGATCTTGGGCGCGAACCGGCGAATCCGGTTCAGCAAGGGTTCCGACTGGTACTTGAAATCGTCAAGCTGCTGGGCGAGTCCCTTGATCTCGGTCTCGTTGACCTTGAACTGCTTGATCGAGTTGTCTTTACCGGCCTCGAAGACGGCAAGGGCTTGCCAGCGCTGTTCTTCCATCTTCTTCTTGGCCGAATTTCTCGCTGAGTTCGCCCGAGCGGCGAGGGCTCGTTTGGCCTCGGCGTATTCGGCCTCGACGGCCTTGGTTTGCGAGAGAGCCTCGGCGCCGATCTTGTCCTTGACGGCCTGGTACTTGGTCTTGGTCTCGGTCGTGTCGTTGCGCGCGATCGTGGTGACGCGGTCGCGGTTGACCTTGGCGACGCGTTCTTCCTCCTCGCGTCTGAGCCGGTTTTCGCGGTCGGCGACCGACTCGGCCCTGGCCCGTTCGGCGGCGAGCCGTTCGAGGGTCTGAAGAATCGTGACTTCCCGTTCCGCGAGCGTCGGCTCAGACATGATCGTTACACCCGTTGAGATCGTTCGGTCGGACCGACGGCTTTGGGAATGGGTCGAGGGGCGACCCGGGAAAATGCGGAAAAATCAGGACAAAGGACAGAGGGGCAGAGGACAGAGGGCAAAGGGGCGGAGGACAGATCGGGAGAAGGCCAGTGAAGACTTTTCCTTGTCCTTAACTCAGGCGTATGGACCTTTGCCCTTTTGTCCTTTGCCCTTTGACCTGTACTGATCCAAGAGAGTTGCGGATCGCCTTCGGTCAATTTGAACAGGATCGGACGGTCAGCAAAGCTGCAAACAGTCGGCGGTCACGTGCAATCGTGGCGGACTTTTTGAAGGACCTCGGAGATCTTGTCCATGCCGCGAAGGGCCGTGGTGACCTGCTGATCGAGCGGGAGAAGATGATTCTTCTCAAAGTCGCGGGCGACCATGTCGTTCCAGGTCTCGCGCGTCACTTCCCAATGCTCGCGAAGGGTCTTCTGGGCATGCTTCAGGCGTGCGGAACCGGCACTCATGGCGTGGAACCCTCTTCTCGTGAGGTGTCGGAGCGATCGGCCAGGGCACCAACGGGAACGCCGGCATCGCCTCCAGAGCCAGTCGCGGGCGTGGTGGCGGCGTCAGCGGACGGGGGATTGGTCACGGCAGTCTCGGTGGCGGGCTCGTCACCGTTTGACGCGGCGGCGGGGCCAGTCGTCTTGGCTGAGGAGCCGGCCGCGGCGGGACCAGCTTCGGGAAGGAGGCCGCCGACGGCAACCTCGGTTGACTTGGCCTGGATCGCCGCGTAATTGTCGAGGGTCGTGGCCATCCGTTCGAGGAGGGTCAACGAGTTGGCGATCGAGCCCGAAAGGCGGTCGCCGAGCGGCTGCGAGCTGGCGTGATACTCAGAGATCGCGTGTTCGAGGATCGGAATCCACTTCTTGACGACCTTGAGCTTTTCCTCGGCCTCGTGAAGCCTGCGCTGGGCGAGCTTGAGGGCTTCTTTCTGATCGGTGTCCGAGACGGCGTCGCTCCCCTGTTGCGAGAGCCTCCGGCGGTGAAGGTCAGCGCGGGCGATCGAGACCTGTTCGTTGCGGAGCTTGATCTGCCCTTGCCAGTACGAGACCTGGTCGCGCGTCAGCCAGTTGCGGACGCGGCGAACCTCCATTTCGGTCGAACTCAACGCAT
Organism: Isosphaeraceae bacterium; assembly: GCA_965277595.1. Classification (GTDB taxonomy): domain Bacteria; phylum Planctomycetota; class Planctomycetia; order Isosphaerales; family Isosphaeraceae; genus CBDIDH01. Next base: position 4,291,693 of record CBDIDH010000002.1, on the reverse strand, counting down.
TGCGGCCATCCTCGGAAAAGGTGGCCAGGGCCACCTTAAAATCGCGGATCGCCTGGATCGATCGGACGTTTGCGGACTGGCTCATGATTCAGAACCTCGGCGGTCCCCGGGCGAATCGCGGCACCTTCGCCTGGGGTCTCGGATCGGCACGTCTGGTGAGGTCTTTCCCAACGAAAGGACGCCGGGTGTCGACGTCGCGAGGCTCGGTCGATCGGGTCTCAATCCGCGACTCGCGGCAGAGGCCCGATCGTTCGAATTCGACGGCTATCGAAGAAGTTACGTCGAGACGAATTGCCTCCTCGTTCAACGCTGTTGCAGATATTCTTCGATCCGTTCGGCCTTGCGCAAGAGGAAGGGGACGTGCTGATTGGTCGCCTCGACAAACCGCTTGAGAACGGTCAGGGTCGATTCGAGTTCCTCGGCGAACTTCTGGTGTTCCTTGTCGCGCCAGGTCTGGCCGAGGCCGCCGAACTGGCCGTGGATGACGGTCAACTGGTTGAGCAACTCGTTATTGAACTGCCTGAGATTCCCCGCGAACCGACGGAGGTCGTCCGGGTTGACAACGGCTTGAGCCATGAGGTCGCCCTCTTGTAGACGGACGGCGCCTGGGGGCGGTCGCTCCGGGCGTGACGGCCCCTCGGCAGATCGGCGAAAGAAATTGGTAAACCCATCCTAGCCGTCCCGAGGCGCGGAGTAAAGCGACTGAAAGACGCTGGCGGGAGGATTGCAAAGTCCCGATGACCGAGGACCAATGACCGAATCGTTTGCTTCTTGGCCACGGACCGACGTCCAAAGATTTCCACTTCTTGGTCATCGGACAGCGGTTATTGGTTATCGTGGAGACCGACTTTGAGCGACGATCAGGCGGGCGAGGTGGCTTTCGGCCGCTGGGAAGGGGCGGAGCGGTCGTGGTTGTCGAGCCAGCGGACGGTGCGTTCGATGCTCTCGGGGTAAGAAAGGGCGGGACGCCAGCCCAGGCGGGTCTCGGCTTTTTCGGTGCTGTATTGGAGGGCGCGGCCCATCAGCCAGGTGGCATAACGGGTGACCCAGGGGGGCCGGGCCTGGCGGAAGAGACGTCCCCGGGCCTCGAAACCGAAGGCGACCGCATAGGCAAGGCGATAGGGGACCTTGCGGCGGAGACGGGGTACGCCCGAGGCATCGGCCAGGAGGTCGAAAAAGTGGCGCTGGGTGATCGGACCCTGGTTCGTGATGTTGTACGCCTCGCCGGCCGAACCGGGATCGGCGGCGGCCAGAAGCGCGGCGTCGGCGACGATTCCCGCGTAAACGGCGCTAAGGGGATTCTCGCCCGAGCCGATCAAAAGGACCCGGCCATCGCGGAGCCGGCCGACAAGCCGGGCGGTTGTGGTCCGATCGCGTTCACCGTAGAGCCAGCTTGGCCGGATCACGGTGACGGGCAAGCCCCTGGAATGGGCGAGGTTCCAGAGAATTTTTTCGGATTCCACCTTGCTATGAGTGTAAGCGTCCCAGAACCAGACGTTTTGCCCCATTGGGGCGGTTTCCACGACGGGGGGACTGCCATCGGCCGGATGACCGTAGGCGCTGGTGGAGCTGATGTGAAGAAAACGCGGCACGCGGGCCGCGAGAGCCGCCTCGGCGAGGTTGCGGGTCGCATCGATGCAGGAGGATTGAAAGTCCTTCCAGGGGCCCCAATCGCCGACCTTGGCCGCGGAGTGATAGACGACCTCGGCCCCTCGAACGGCCCGTGTGCAGGCGATCGGATCGGTCAGGTCACCTTCGACGAGCGTCACGCCCAGGTCGCGGAGAAATCGGGTGTCGCTGCCTGGTCGGACAAGGGCGTGAACAGTCCGACCGCCGCCGACGAGCTTCTCGGCGATGTGGCTGCCGAGCATCCCGGTTGCGCCGGTGACCAGGTCAAACGGGCGGTCGGGCTCGCGGATCATCCGTCGTTACCTTTTTGGACGGCTCGGGGCGGAGGTTAGATCACGCCCTCTGGAAAAAAAGGGACGGCGAGGGAAGGTCGAAACCCTCCCCGCCGTCTCGATTTTAACACATCAAAGGCGAAGAACGATCGTGGGCCGAGGGCTCAGCGTCCGGCCTGCGGATGGACGGGGGCCGAAACGAGCGCCTTGGAACCGAGCGTCAAGTAGTCGGTAACGATCCGAACGATCTCGTCGTTGTAGTAATCAGGCTCCCAGGCGGCGCGTTCGTGATACTTCTTCTTCTTGTCTTTCTTGACCTCTTCGGCCTTGCCTTCGGCGGCTTCCTCGTCCGAGACGAAATCCGCCCGGAACTTCTCCTCGTTCAGAGAAATCTGGTGCTTGGCCTTGCGCTCAGCGTACTTCTTGATGCGTTCGTCGCGCTTCTGGAACTTGGGATCGGCCTTACGGCGGTCCCACGACCGGGTTTCCAGGGCGGCGACGAGATCCTTGGGAACGCGGTTATACTCGTCGTGCGGTTGCGGGGCGACCTTGTCGAACTTCATGGCGTTGTCCATCTTGCCCTCGCCGAAGTCCGCCATGTCCTGAAGCGAGGGGATATGGATGTCCGGGGGCACGCCCTTGACCTGCGTGCTCTCGCCGTTGGCCCGGTAGAACTGCTGAATCGTCAGCTTGAGCGCGCCGAGGGGCGGATAATCGCGGCTCCGAAGCTGTTCGTTGATCGGCACGATTGACTGAACGGTCCCTTTGCCGAAGGTGCTGGAGTCGCCAATGATCAGGCCACGGCCGTAATCCTTGATCACGCCCGCGAAGATCTCCGAGGCGCTGGCGCTGAGGTGGTCGATCAAGACCACGAGCGGCCCTTCCCAGATCGCCCCTTCCTCGTCGTCGTCAAGGTGGCGGACGCCCGAGGCATCCTTGACCTGAACGACCGGCCCCTCGTCAATGAAGAGGCCCGAGAGGGAGATGGCCTCATTCAGAAGGCCGCCGCCGTTGCCGCGAAGGTCAACCATCACGCAGTCGACCCCCTTTTGCTTGAAGGCGCGGATCTGCTTGCGGCAATCTTCCGTGGCGCTCACGGCGTCGGGATCGCCCTTGAGGATCGCCTGGGTGTCACCGTAGAAGGCCGGCAGGCTGATGACGCCGATCTTGACGAGCTTCCCTTTATCGCCCTTGGCTTCGATGATCTGGCCCTTGGCGTGCTGGTCGGGAAGGTCGATCTTCTGGCGAGTCAGCTCGTAGATCTTGCGGTCCTTGGTATCGGCCGGCTGGACGATCAGGCGGACCTTCGTTCCCCGAGGCCCGCGGATGTGGCGGACGACGTCGGCGAGCTTCTTCTCGACGAGGTCGATCTCGGTGCCGTCGGGGTTCTGGATGCCGACGATCTTGTCGTCGGGCTGGAGCCGGCCGTCCTTGTCGGCGGCCATCCCCTGCACGACTTCCTTGACCACGGCGTAGCCGTCTTCCGACTGAAGCGAGGCGCCGATGCCGTCGAGCGAGAGATGCAGCGTCTGACCGATCGTGTCTTCCAGCGTGTTGGCGTTCATGTAGCTGGAATGCGGATCAAAGGTCCGCGTCAGGGCGCTGAGGTAGAATTCCAGGAGGTCTTTCATCTCCACCTGGTGCGCCGAGCGGTTGCGGTCCTTGTAGCGAACCTTGAGCTTCTTGATTGCCGCGTCGCCTTCGAGCTTGTCAACGACCTTGAGTTGGAGCAGCTCGAATTTGACCTTCTTGCGCCAGCGTTCGTTGGCCTCGGCCGCGTCGGCGGGGTAGTCGTAGAGGTCGGGATCGTCGGCAATGGATTCGTCGGCGGTGAAGTCGGGCTTCTTGTCGAGGAGGGTCATCACGGTGGCGAGGCGTTCGTCGTTCCGCTTCAGGTAGCGGTCGAAAACCGCCTGCGCGAAATCAAGATTCCCCTCGCGCACCTTGTCGTCGAGCGTGGTCGCCTGGGCCATGAACTCGGCGATATCCCCCTTCTCGAAGTAGTTCTTCTGGGGGTCGAGCTCCTTCAAGAAGTTCTTGCACCACCTCTTGGCGATCTCGTCGTCAATCTGGGGCTTCGCCATGTGGACGCGCTCCAGAAGCTGGACGACAACCTTCGCGGTGGTCTGATCGGCGGGCCGAGGCGCCGGGGACTGCGCCCCGACCACGGCGGCCATCAGGGCCAGGATCGCGACCAACGTCAGCGGACGTAATGCGGATCGGGGCATGAGATTAGGTTCCGTTTGATCGGTATTCGATCCCGACCGAGATGGGACGCCACACCCTGTTATCTTAGACAGAATCCGCACAACGGACAAGGTCGTCCCGCGCGGCCGGATAGGCAACTTGAATGCTCTCGGTCCTGGCCATTCAATCCCTTTTGACCCGGGTCTTCTTCTTTACGGAATTCCGCAAAGGTTGTTCGGCGTTAACGGCCGGTCACCCGTCCTTAAAAAATTTCTCAAGGCGCGTCATTCTCCGTCCGATATCCACGACACGGCACCTTGAATCGACACCTGGATTCGATCGCGGAGCGGTTCGCATGAACGAGAATGTCGGGGCCAGCTTTGGCCTCAGTGTCCTGGTCGTGATCTTCTTCGCCGTCGCGCTTTATCAGCCGGAACCCCCTTCCCCCGCTATCGCACTTCCGACCGCGAAGGCTGAACCCGTCGAGGCTCAAGCGCCCGATCTGACACCCACGCACGCGGTCGTCGCCAGGGCCGACGTCCAGGTCGTTCCCGTCAGTCGTCGTGTCGTCCAACCTGAGCCGGCACCCTCCAGAAGGAAAGCCGAGCGGATCGAACCGCGTGGCCCTTTTACGAAAGTTCGCGAAGGCGAGTCGCTGACCGACATCGCGGCGCGGGTTTACGGTTCCGAGACCGCGAGCAAGGCCCTCTGGTTCGCCAACCGCGATCGGCTTGACGATCCCGATGCTCCTCTCTCGCCAGGCTCGATCTTGCGAACGCCCTGAACGAGCGAGACAGATTCAAATTCCGCTGCGGAAGAACATGATGTCGCCGTCCTTGACGACGTATTCCTTGCCTTCGAGGCGCTGAAGGTTCTTGGCTTTGACCTCTTTCATCGTGCCGAGCCGGGCGAGGTCGTCAAAGGCGGTGACCTCCGCCCGGATGAACCCCTTGGCCAGGTCGGTATGAATCTTCCCCGCCGCGTCGACGGCCGACCCGCCACGTTCGACGTTCCAGCCGCGGACTTCAGGTTCGCCCGCGGTGAAGAAGGTGATGATTCCGACGGCGTCATACGCCTTTCGAATAATGCGGTCGCGACCCATCTCGGTGATGCCCATGTCGGCCATGAACGCCTCGCGCTCGGCGGGATCAAGCTGCGAGAGTTCCAGTTCAAGCTTGGCGTCGATCGCCAGGGCTTCGGGAGCAATGCCCAGAAGGCCGGCGGGAATCTCCTCGCCCTGCGTGAGGTTCACGAGCACGACCTGCGGCTTGTCGGTCAAGAGACCGAACGACCGCATCGGCTTTTTTTCCTCGTCGGTCAGTTCGAGCGAGGCGATCGGATCGCCTTTTTCGAGCGCGGCGAGAACCCGCCGGACAACATCCAGCTCCTTCTGTTCGGCCTCGCGGTTGGGCCTGGGTTTCTTGACACTTGCTTCCAGGCGATCGGCGCGGTTGGTGACGACGCCGAGGTCGGCGAAGAGAATTTCACCGCGAAAGGCGGCGAGATCGGCGGCCGGGTCGCCGCCGGAGAAGGCGTTGAGGACGATCAGGAGGGCGTCCCCTTCACGGATCAGGGCAAGGCGCTGGGGGTTATCGCCGTGCGAGCCGGGCATCAGGCCGGGCGTGTCGAGCAGTTCGACCGTCGCCGACGTCACCTTTTTCGGCTTGTGGAGCGCCGCGAGGAATTCGAGGCGGGGGTCGGAGAGGGTGGCGATTCCAACCTGCCCGCTGTGCACTTTCCCCGGGTCGGGCCTGGCCCCGGTCAATAGCTCAAACAGTGTGCTCTTGCCGCTTCCAGAGAAGCCCACTAAACCGACTCGCATGGCGATCCATTCCTTCAAATTGACGTTAACGTTGGCGTTGAAGAGGCGGCAAGCAAGACAACTCGGGCCGTGATTACTCTTGAGTCGCCTTCAGGGTCGTTTCCAGAGCGTCGAGCCGCGATTCCAGGTTCAAAAGTGTCGAGGGATTGAGGGCGAGTCGACCGAACCGGACCCGGTAAAAGGCGTCGACGACGAGCCTCGGAACATCGGCGACGGGCTCGGTGTCCGACCCCCGAGCCGTCAGGAAGACGGTGGCCCGACGCGCGAATTCGTCCTGAGTCTCGGCGGGGGGACGTTCCAGACCGCAACTGGCAAGCAGCGTCGTCAGCCGACGATACTGCGCCACGCCGACGGTCTGCGTGGCCAGTTCCTCATCGCTGCCGCGAACCCAGCGGAGGAACCGATGGACGAGCCAGGCCAATCCTTTCACGATCATCGCCAGCAGGAAAAGGACGACGAACGAGACCGCGAACCCGCGCGGGCTGATGAACGAACGAGTGGTCTCGAAGTGCAGGAGTGCCCTGACCTGGCTGTAAAGCTTCTGCGCATTCTCCGCCATGATCGAGAAACCGTCCTTGGCCTTCTCGATGAGGTTGCGGATCGGCTGATAGAGCAGGCGGTCCTGGCGGTCGGAGTTATAACCAACGACGTAAAAGACCCAGAGATAACGGACCAGGTCGGTGATCTGGCGGAACTTGCCTCGGAAGCCGCCGACGAGGGCGACCGACTCATCGCGGGCGTTTCCCGGAGTCGGGTCCAGGGTCATCCAGAGCGGTCTTCGTTCGGGGCGAGGACCATCGCCGAGATACGCCTCGACCCAGCTATGCGCGTGCTTCTGGCGGACGTAAAGCACTCGCGCCAGGTCGTTCCAGTCTCCTCCCTTGAACCCGTTGACCACGCGCGTGGGGACATCAACAGAACGCAACAGGAGCGCGAGCGCGCTGGCGAAATACTCGCAATGCCCCGACTTTCGGTTGACCAGAAAGTCCAGGACCGGGTCAATCGCGGCGTCGTTCACCTCAAGCTTCAGAGTGTACGAAAATTGTCCTGAATCGCGGAGGTAGCTCTCCAGCGCCCGAGCCTTGGCGGGGACGTCTCCGCGACGAGCCGGGGGAAGTTTTGACTCGATCACCGCCTCGGCGATGGCCTTGAGCCGGTCGCGCATCGACTTCGGAACGGCGAGCAAGAGGTCTTCTTTCGTGAACCCGTCGGGACGTCGTTCGCCGGGCTGGGGCAGGTCGCTCACGAGACACGACTTGACCTCGTAGTCATACGGCCCTGGCCTGGCGTCGGTCCGGCTGATCGTTCCATCGATCCCGTTGAGATCGGGCCGGGACCGCCGCGAGCTTCGGGCTTCGAGCATTGGCCGGAGCCCGAAAAGCGCGTTCGAGTCGTTGGGCTCAAGCTTGATGAATTGCTTCACGGACTTGCGCGGCTGCTGGGTGGCGGGGTCGATGAGGTCGGGAAAATACACGGGAAAGGCCGAGGGTCGACGCCCCTGACGGAACCAGCGGCCCCGTTCATACTTCGCCATCGTCACGCCGCGCCAGAGCGGTTCGCCTTCCAGTTCGACCCGATTGCCGTCGTCGTCCACGGTCTCGATGCTCATCACCACGCTGTCGTTTTCGAGGATCTCACCAAGCTGGCCAAGCTGCACCTCGTCGTCAAAGCCGGTCAGGTGCTGTGCTCCGGCCTCGCCACCGCGGTCGATCGCCAGGGTTTGCTGTCTCGGCATCGCCAGGAAGATCACCCCGCCAAGGGCCATCGTCGTCAAGGTGACCCGAAGCGCCGAGAGGAGGAAGGGGACGTTCAAGAGCCCTGGATAAAGCTCGGGAGTCGTCGCGCCGCCGGAGCCTGTTGCCATCCGCTTGAGCCCGAGTGCCCGGAAGGCGTCGCGTTCGAGCGAGAAGAGGCCAAGAACCCAGAGCGTCAAGACCGCCCAGGTGAAGAGCGCGAAGCCGACCAGATCGCTCTGACTGACGACCGTGCCGACCATCACCTGAACCAGGCCGAGGACGAAGAGTTCCCAGTCTTCGAGAATCGATTTCGGCCGGAACATCAGGATGAGTTGAAGGTAAACCAGCCAGTGCCCGAGCGCCTGAAGCAGGAGGGTCGGACCCATCACGAGATATTCGAGCGCCGCGAGCGGAATCGTGCCGATGGCCAGGACGTTGAGCGAGACGTCGCTGACGGCCACGGCCCGGTCGCGATCCACGGTCAGAAACGCGGCGACTCCGGCGACTGCGACGGCGGCCGGAAAGATTGCCGCATAGGGCACGTCGACGGCATCCACGCAGAGGACCAGCGTGGCTGAGAAGAGCATCGCGTAGAAGCTTAACCGGTAGAGGTTCGCAAAGCTCAAGGGATTACCTCCTTACCGTTTCGACCCGAGGCGACGACCGGTCTGGTAAGCTCGGCCGACTCCGGGACGTCGGCGGGAGGCTCGCGCCGTTCCAGGTCGGTGGCCGATGACGTGCCATCGTACTGAACCAGGTCGTTGAGGTCGCCCCGCGAGGCATCGAGCAGCAAGACCCGGCTGAGCAGGTTCCGCGAGGCCAGGCCCGAGAGTCTCGCGGAACGCTCTGCCTCTTCGATCAGGTTGATCGGCCGGGTCGAGACGATGACCAGGCTTGATTCGCGGAGGGTCGACGGCGGCAGGGTATCCAGAAGCGCCGAGAGGGTGCCCTCGGCCGAGGAGTGAAGCACGGCGAGTTGTTCAAGAAGCTCGTGCAAGAGCTTGACCGAGGCAGGGCCCTGCCTCAGGCCGGGAGTCGGTCCGGTCCAGCCGACGAGCAGGCGACGGCCCGACCTTCGACACGTTTCCAGGCAGATCGTCGCCACGAACTGAACGGCCAGTTCAAGGGCCTCGCGCTGTTCGGCGGTGATCTTCGACCGGGGCAACCACGGGTCGAGCAAGAGCGCCAGGTCTTGCTCGCTTTGTTGCTCGAACTCCTTGACCATCGGCAGGCCGAGGCGGGCGGTCGTTCGCCAGTGAATCCAGCGCGGGCTGTCACCGGGCCGGTAGTCGCGCAGGCCGTGATATTCCTGTTGCTGGTTCGATTGCGCGTGACTTTTACCCCGGCGCGTCTCGGTTGCCTGCCTGTTCACGAGATGCCAGCGCCTGGTTAACCGGCCGACGGGCGGATAAACGATCAGCAGGCCCGGCTCATGGAGCGTCACCCGGCGCTCCAGCAGGCCGAAGGGTGAACGGGTCACGATCTCCAGGGTTCGGAATCGATATCGGCCCCGTTTCGGGCTTTCCCCTTGCCAGCGGACCCGCGCCCGGCCTCGGCCGGGAACGCGATTGAAGAAGACCCGAGTCGCAACCCCCGCCGATCCCGAAACGGCGCGGTCGACCGGGACCAGCTCGTCCTCGACCGTCAAGGCGAGCGCCGCGGCCCAGCGCCGCGAGTTTTCCAGTGTGTAGTCGAGCCGGAGCGGATCGCCCGAGAAGAGGTAAGGAGCCGCGCGCCGCGAGACCTTCAGCTTTTTAAGCATCGTGGCGCTGACGACAAACGAGGCGACGACCGGCCCAGCCGCCAGACCGGCGACCAGCAGGATCAGGTTAATCTGCTGTTGCATCCCGAGGATCAGGAGGACCAGCCAGATCGACACATAGATAATCCCCTCACGCGTCCAGAGCAGGCGTTGCGTCGGCCAGAGGAAACGGACGAATCGGCGCGCAAGGCCATTGATTCGCCGCCTCGACTCAATGCGTCTTGGCCGAGCCTCGTGAGCCCTCATCGGGAAAGGCCCCTTCTACCGTTCGTCACGACGGCACCCGAACGCGGTCGACGATGTCGCGGATCACCGCTTCCGAGGCCCCGAACTCGCCCGCCTGAAGGAAGGACTTGCCGACGACCCGGTGCGAAAGGACCGGCAGAGCGAGCGTCTTGATGTCATCGGGCACGACGTATTCACGGCCCGAGACCAGCGCGAGGCTTTGCGCGGCCCGGTAAAGCGTCAGGGCCCCTCGCGTACTCACGCCGACGTGAAGATCGTCTCCCTTGCGGGTCGCGTGAACGATGTCGAGCAGATACTCGGCGATCGAGTCTTCGACCTGAACGGCCCGAACGGCGCGCTGAAGGGTCAGAACGTCCTCCGACGAGAGGACCGGCTTGAGCGTGTCGACCGGTTCGCCGGCGCGATGGCTTGAAAGCACCCGACGTTCCTCGGAACGAACCGGATAGCCCATTTTGAGCCGGATCATGAACCGGTCAAGCTGGCTCTCGGGAAGGACATACGTGCCCTCGAACTCATACGGGTTTTGCGTCGCCAGGACGATGAATGGCGGTTCGAGCGAGAAGGTCTTGCCATCCACCGAGACCTGACGGTCGCTCATCGCTTCCAGCAGGGCACTCTGGGTCCGGGGCGTCGTCCGGTTGATCTCGTCGGCGAGGATCACATTCGAGAAGATCGGCCCCCCCTTGAAGAGGAACTCGCCGCTCGCCGAGTTGTAAATGCTCGACCCGAGGATGTCCGACGGCAGCAGGTCGGGCGTGAACTGAATCCGGTGAAAGGTGCAATCAATGCTCGCCGCCAGAGCCCTGGCGAGCAGGGTCTTGCCGACCCCGGGGACGTCCTCGATGAGAACGTGCCCTTCCGCCAGGAGAGCGACGACGGCGAGCTTGATCACCTCGGTCTTGCCCAGAACGACCGAGCCGACGTTCTCCAGCAGGCGGTTCAGCATCGCCAGTAATTCGTCCGCGGCCGGAGGCGACGTCTCGATCGTCTCGGGTGCATTCATGCGAGGTCCTTCGAAGGGCAGGTCAGGCCGCGCGCTCAGTGACTTCCTCCGCGAGCAAACCCCGATTATAAGCCACCCCCACCCCGATTCCAACGCCCGGGTCAGCCAACCTTCAGGTTCAACCCATTTTCGGGTCCGTGACAACAGCCCCGCGTAATGCGTTCGAGCGTAAAATTTCCCTCTGCCCCGATCGGGCATCTTGTGTTAGCCTGCGAGAGTCGTCCGCCTCAGGGTCGTTGCGGGCGAATTCCTTGCGGATTTTGAGAGCCTGACCGACCTCGGAACGTCCGACTCCCTTCTGGAGGACGACCGATGCCCGTACCCGCGCGATCGATCTTGCTGCTGGCCGGCCGCCTTGGCGTCCATGACGAGGGCTGGTCGATCCGCCCTTTTCTCGACCGCCTTGAAGCGCAAGGACTGGTTCCCCAGGTGCTTTGCGTCTCGGCCTCGGGCGAGGCGGCGGCGGATTACCGGGTCGTCGTCTGTCCCGGCCTGGGTCGACGCTGGCGGGCGCCCCTGTCCATCCGGGGCCTCCGGTTTGGCGAGCGACTCAACCGACCCGACCTCTGCCACGTCCTCCAATCGCGACAAAGCGATCTTGGCCTGGCGATTGCCGAGCACTGGCGAATCCCCTACGTGCAGACGATTGACGAGTTCGTGCCGAACGACGGCCGGCTTCGCCTGAGCCGGCGCTGGTGTCGTCGCCTGATCGCGACGAGCCGCGAGCTCGCCGACGACCTGACCGCGCAGCTTGGCATTCCCCCCGACTGGATCGCCGCCGTGAACCCCGGCATCGAGGCTCCCGAGACTAATTTGCCCCGCGACGTTCCGCCCCGGATCGACGCCGAGCGTCCTGTCGCGGTGATCGGCACGGCGGGTCCGCTCGTGGCGGCCTCGGGATTCGCGACCTTTCTCAATGCGGCGCGACAGGTGATTGACGCCGGGATCGACGCCGAGTTCGTGATTGCCGGTCAGGGCGAGGACGAGGTCGACCTCCGCCGCCGGGCCGACCGCCTCAAGATCGCCGACCGGGTGACCTTCGCCGGAATTCCCGTCGTCGGCCTTCGCTTCTGGAGCGTTCTCGACGTCTTCTGTCAGCCTTCGCTGGTTCCTTCCGTGGCCCGGACGCTCGCCACGGCGCTGGCTTTTGGGGTTCCCTCGATCGCCTCGGACATCGACGGCCTTCGCGCCCTTGTCTCACACGGCGGCTGCGGCCTCCGCGTCACCCCCGGAGACTCCAGGGCGCTCTCGCGCTCGATTCTCGAACTTCTCGCCGATCCCGCCCGAGCCCGATGCCTTGGCGACTCGGGCCGTTCCCTGATCCGCCGCGACTACCATCCCGACACCGAGGCCCGTTCGCTCGCCGACGTCTACGCCAGGGCTCTCGACTCCCATTCCACCTTCACGCCCCGTTCCCTGACTCACTCCGCCCTGACGCCTTGACCGAAAAAACCGCGCTCGTCCCGCCTCGGTTCAAACTCCCGCCGTCGCCGTTGTCCGCGGCGCGGGCGTGGATGCCGGTTCGGACCGTTTCGCGTTTTTCAAGACCTGCCCTTCATAAACATTCGCCCAGGCCAGGAAATCATAAAAGGCCAGCAGGGTGCAGAAGACCAGGCCCGGCTTGCCGTCGAGAAAGCCGAGTCGGGCAATATACGCATAGAGGAACCGCGCGACCGGCCGGAAGGGAAGTCGGAGGTAGACCTTCTTCAGGAGGCGCTTGAATCGCTTCCCTCTGCCGATCGACTTCGGCACCGGCTCGCGAAGGAACCGCTCGTACATCTCCGCTTCCCAGACGGCGTAGCGGTTGTGCTTTTCCACCCAGGCGGCGATCGTCGGATAGGCGTGGTGGTCCAGTTCGTGCTCAAGGCGGAGTACCCGGCCGTTTAGCTCGACATGCTCATGCGCCTCGTTGTCGCCTGTCTTGACCCCCGGCGCGACGGGCATCTTCTCGTAACGCCCGAGCCGGTGCTTGAAGAGGCGAAGGTTCCAGGCCTCGGCATATCCGCAATGCTTGATCCGGCGACCCAGAAAATAATACTTCATGTTGAGGTAAAAGCCGTCCGCCTCGTTCGCCTCGGTCCGACGCGCGATTTCCTCGGCGAGTTCGGGAACGACCACCTCGTCGGCGTCGACGATCAGGACCCAATCGTTGCGAAAGTCGAGGTTGTCGAGTGCCCAGTTTTTCTTTTTGGGATAGATCCCGTTGAATTCGAACTGTTCCACCGTCGCGCCGAACGATTCGGCCACGTCGACGGTCTCATCGGTGCTTCCGCTGTCGACGACGAAGACCTCGTCGGCCCAGTCGAGCGCGGGGAGACACCTGCGGAGGTTCTCCGCCTCGTTCTTGACCGGCACGATCACACTGACAGGCGCCTTGCGGGTCTTCGGCATCGTCGTCATCGAGGTCCCTCTCGTTGCGTTCAGAAAGAGTTTGACTGCGGAACACGCCGGATTCCGATTTCCAATGACCAATGACCAATGACCAATGATCAATGAAACATTTTCTTGGTCATTGGTCATCGATCCTCAAACTGGCAAGTGATTCCCAGCGTCCCGCTCATCGACTCGAATTCTCGGCCGAGACAACTGCCTCGGGCGTTTCTCCGCCTCCCGAGAGCCAGCGGTAAACCTCGGCGAGTCGTCGGGCCTGCTGATCCCAGGTATATCCGCGCTCGACGACCGCCCGACCCTTCCGGCCGAGATTCGCGCGATCGGAGTCAGACATTTCACAAAGCGTCCGCAAACCGGCCGTCACTCCGGCGCTGTCGGGTTCGACAATCAGGCCCCCTCCAGCCGCGCCAAGCTCGGAAAAATGGCAGGCCGAGGTGATGAGAACCGGAAGGCGGCAGGCGAGGGCTTCGAGAACGGCCATGCTGAACCCCTCGCTGTAGCTCGGCAAGACAAAGGCATCCGCCGCGCCCCAGACGCGCCGGGCCTCTTCGCCCGAGACGTGGCCGACCCACGTGAATCGATCGGCAACCCCGAGCGTCTCGCACCGCGAACGTAACGGCGCGAGGGCTCCATCATCGCAACCGGCCAGCAAAACTTGCAGGTTCGGAACATCGCGGCCGACGGTGGCGACCGCCTCGGCCAGCAGGTCCAGTCCCTTCTTGGCATGCAATCGGCCGTAGAAGAGGATCACGAATTTCCCGATCAATTCAGGACGTTCGGCCTCCATCTCGGCTCGCGGCGGCAGGTCGTCAAACGGAGCGAGGTCCACCCCGTTGGGCACCAGACACACTGGCGCTCCCGGCGCGAGGGCTCGCAGGTGTCCCACCTCGGGGCGGGTCAAGGCGTGCAGGCACGAGGCCCGTCGAAGGTTCTTTCCTTCGATAAACGCCGTGTAAATCGCTTTTTTCAACGCCTTTTGCCGCAAGGCCCAGGGCTCCGCCATCCCGTGCGCGGCGATCAGGTAGGGAACTCGCGCGTTCCTCGCCGCTCGGGCACCTCGACGCGTATGCCCCTGCCAGAGCCCGTGCATGTGAACGACCTCGGCGGATCGAACCACCGCTTCCAGGTCGGCCTCGGGTCCGAGCAAATTCAGGCGCATCGGTACTTGCGTCTCGCCCAGTCTTGAGGGCGTGGGCGTGACGATCGTTAACCCTTCGCCTTGCCGCGAGGCGAGCGCACCGGTCATTCCCAGGATGCTCGGAACCATCCCGCCGTCACGAACCGGGTCCAGACCGTTGCAGAGATGGACCCACCCCGCGCGCACCGGACTGGGCGGGCGTTTCGTTCCCTCGCCCGCGGTCGACTGCCGTCTTTCCACGATGGTGCCCATCCCTGGTGACTCCTTTTTTTGACTCTCTCCGGCCGTTCAGACGCTCGTCGGCCACTCGCGCCGCCCGCGGCGACGTAGCCGCTCGCACAGGAAGGACGTCTGAAGCGCCTCGATCGCTCCGACCGCGAAGCGTTCCGGCCCCCACTGGCGGGCGATCTCCGCGGCCCGACCGCCAAGTCGTCTCCGCTCTGATTCGTGAATACTCGCCATCCACCTCAGCGCTCCGGCCAAGAGCCCGAGATCGGCCGCGTCGATTCGACGGCCGGTCGTGAACTCACCGTCGGGCACGAACGTCGCCGCGCAACCGGCCCGGTCCGAGACGATCAGGGGCAGGCCACAGGCCGCCGCCTCATTAACGACGAGGCCCCAGGGTTCCATCAGGCTCGGATGCACGAAGGCCGAGGCAAAGGCATACCACCGCGCCAGTTCGGCCGACTGCACGAAGCCCGGCCTGTGGATCGAGTCGAGAAATCCCGAGGCAACGACGGCCTCATCGACCTCCCGCGCTGCCGGGCCGTCGCCGCAGAGCACCAAATCCCAGGGTACTCCTCCCCTGGCCTCGCGCCGATAGCGTGCGTAGGCATGGACCAGCGCGACCAGGTTTTTCTCGGCCGCGAACCGGCTGACCGCCAGAAAATAGGGCCGACCCGGCAGACCGTCCCGCCCCGACGGATCGCGTCGAAAGGCCGCGGCATCGGCGGCGAAGGCCGGGCCGTCAACGACGTTATAGCCGAGCGCGATCCGGTTCGCGGGCATCCCGAGCGCAACCAGGTAATCACGGTGCGAAGGTCCCCCCACCAGCCCGGCCGAGAACTTGCGGACGCGCTGGCGTTTCACCGCCTCTTTCCACCAGACCCTCGGGTGATCGGCCGCTTGACTCTCGGACATCAGGACCGCCGGTCGGCCCAGTCGTCTCGCCCAGCGAAGCATCGCCATCGACTCGGGCCGGGCGTACCCGCAGGCGAGCACCGCGTCGGGCCGATCGCGTTCGAGCGCGGAGTGCATCGCCTGTCCGCAGACCGACCGAGGCAGGTCTTCAAGCATCCGGTCGGCAAAGAGCGTCACCCATTCAAACGGCTCGGGTTCGCGCGCTGTCCGCCACGGGTACAGCTTTTCCGTCCCGGCGGTTTCGTAGGCGATCAAGCGGTTTCTCGACTGCGCCAAGGCACCCGCCAGCGCCCGGAGTCTCGCCAGGTGATACGGGCCGAAGTTCGTGAACGAGATCGCGAATGTCTGCATCGTGTTGAACCCTTCTCCGGTCAGGAGTGGACCCCCGCGGGCACCGTCACCGGCCTCGCGGCCGTCGCGTTTCGACCCTGGCCTGACTCCTCAGACAATAGGCGCCGGCTCCACGCCTTCAAGAGCATCCCCCTCCATTCCATCACCGGGCGTTCCAGAAACCAGCCGAGCGGCGGCCCCGATGCCAATCCCAGGCCGAGCAAGAGCAGGCAGGTCACTCGCCAGTCGGCAATCGCTCCCGATCGCATCACCCACGACCCGACAAGCATCAGCATCGGCCCGTGAAAGAGATAAACCGGATAACTCGCCAGGCCGAGCGTCGCCACGATCCTCCTTCGCCAGACTCCCGCTCCAACCGGCGCCTCATCGGCCGAGGTTGCAATCAGGTGCAAGAGCATCAGCGTGAAGGCCAGGCCCGAGAGTAAGTAGAACCCGTGCAAGGGCATTAACGCCGTCTTCCAGGCGATCACGAACGCGAGGACCGCCGGCCAGAACCTCGCCAGCCCTCGAACCCATCCCACCTTGACCCACTCCTTGCCGTGAACCGCCACGATCGCCCCTTCGAACCAGAGCGTTCCCAGCCCAAAAAGTCCGCCGGTCCGATAAACAGCCTGGTTGCGGGCGACGGTCATGTAAAGCCCTTGCATGACGATCGCGACCGCGAAACAAAGGCCCAGGCCAATCCACGCCGACCGCCCCGAGCGACTCGCCAGGAGCCAGACGAGGAACCCATATAGAGCATAATAGAACACCTCGTTCGTCAGGCTCCACGACGACGCATACGCTCCAAAAGTCTCCGTCAGATACTGAACCATGAACACCTGCGAGACGAACGCATACGCATCAATTCCGTTGGGCCACTCCCAGGGACGCGCCGCGGCGATCAGGGTCTCAACGCCGACCGCGACCATCAGGCCGAGATAATACAGCGGCAGGATTCTTGAGAGTCTCGCCACCAGATAACGACCGACCGGAAACCGCCCCGCCGTTATCGACCGCTCGACCGATTGATGGATGCAATATCCACTCAGCACGAAGAAGCCAAAGACGTAATACGTACCGGTCCCGAAGACGCCGAAGATCAAGGCGTGAATGGTCTTCGGCATCCGAGCCACGGCCTCGCGGTGAACCCCCCAGGAGATCTCGACCGAGTGAGCCATCACCACCAGGGCCGCGAAGACGCCCCGGCACACGTCGATCTTCTCATGAAGCGTGAGCCCTCGACGGGTCTCGGGCGTTTGGTCGGTCGTCTTTTCGGCGGAACGACTCATGGGTGAGCATCCTCCCTGATGGCGAGTCCTTGGACAAAGGGGCTCGGCCCCTCGACTCGTTTCCTGCGATTCACGTCGTGAACCGTCTCGGTCTGGCGACGGTTCACGTCTCAGGCGGGGGCGGGGCAAACCTGGGCAAGGCCCTGGCCGGCGACCTTGTTGACAACCCAGAGCAAAACCACGGTGGGCATCGTGGTGAATCCCCAGTTGTAGTAAAACCAGTTCATCGGGTCGTCGGCGACAACCATGAACCAGGAACAATAGTACGTCAGGGCCCACCAGGCCTGCACCCAGGGAACCCCTTCGTAACGCCTGAAGTATTCGTAACCGGTCCGCTGAAGCAGGGCGATGGCCGCCATGACGATCAGGGTTCCCAGGCCCCCGCCGTTCAGTTGCGTCGCCCCCATGATGCCAATGGCTGGCCCGGCAAAGGTCTCGTCGCGTTTCATCTCCGAGCCGGCGATCCAGGCGTTTACCCATTGCTCGCGACCATAGAGCGGCTTCTCAGGCCAGACGATCCGGGGGATGAACGTGGAAAAACAGCGCAGGTAATTCGCGCCGAAGTCGTACCCGGATTTCCAGGGGACGGTGTCCATCATCAGCAGGAATCCGCCATATTCGAGCGTCTCGTACGAGATAAATTTCGAGTGGTCGATCTCCTCCTCGTTCTCGATATTCAGGCTCGACAAGATCGACGACATCTCGAAATCGCCGAGAAATTCGATGAACCCCGCGACCGACTTCTCGTGATGGTTCTTGTTGAACCGCCAGTTAATCGCGACCGCGACGAAGAGCGAGCCCACAAAGGCCGTGACCAGCAAGACCGCCCACGACGGCCGCGCTTTCCTCGTCGCGTAATAGGCACAGACCACCGAGAAGACGCCGATCAAGGCGGGCGACCTCTTCCCATTGAAGATCCAGAGCGCCACGAAGACCGCCGCCACGCCCAGGCCCGCCACGGTGAACGCCGGTCGGGGAGAATCCGGGTTGCGGCCCGTGACGATCATCAGAATCGCCGCCACGACAGTCACGAACGGGAACGAGAAAAGGAGTGCCGCCTCGGCCGAAAAGGCGGTCGGGTCGCTCGCGTAACTCATCACCATCCACGCGCAGGCGAGCCCGAAGACCGTCAAGACCGGCGCCAGTCCCGCGACGACGGGCACCGACCACGCTCTCGGCGGCGTTGGCAAGGTCGCCGCGATCCCTCGGGCTGGTCCGAAATGATAAACGGTCAGATACCAGAGCAACGCCCAGAACGCCCGAAAATTCGCCGTCGAGACGACGTCGATTCCCCGGACGCCAATCGCCCACTCGCGTAGCATGTACGCCTGCACGACGTAAACCTGAACGTAACCCGCCAGAAAGAGCCAGAGCGGCGAGAACGGGTCAAATCGCCTGGTCAGCACCTGCCAGACGAAAAGCAGGCTGACCGTGACGAAAATCGCGTAAACCGACATCTGATCGCTCATCGGGCAGACTCCCGGACCCCGAGGACCGACCGCATGACCATGACGATCGCATCGTGATAGCGCGGCCAATCAAACTCCTCGGCGCGTCGCCTCGCGGCGATCGACATGACCGCGCGGAGGTCGCGATCTCGCCCAAGGCGTTCCATCCTCTCGGCCAGTTCCGGGACGTCACCCGCGGCGATCGTGAAGCCCTCGACACCATCACGAACAACCGATCCCGCATTCGGCGTCACGATCGACGGAAGTCCTGACGCCAGAGCCTCATAGGTCACCACGGCCGAGCCTTCAAAGAGGCTCGGAAAGACAAAAACGTCCGCCGCCGCCATCACGGCGGGAACCTCGGAATGGCCGACGCGCCCGAGCAACTCCACCCCTTCGAGCAAGGGAGTCAGCGGCCCTGGATCGCGCGGCAAGGGGCCAAGCAACTGGAGCCGCCAACCTGGTCTTTTCACCGCATGCCAGGCTTCAAGCAAATACCTGATCCCCTTGCGCTGACTCACGCCGCCAGCGAATAGAAACGTAGAGCCTTTCTCTTTACGTTCTGGCGGGGCGGGTTGAAAACGTCGGGTATCCGCCGCGTAAGGGATAATGCGAAGCTTCTGCCTGGGTGTTCCATGCTCGACAAGCTGGTCGGCGATGTGCCGCGAGGGAACAAGGACGACGTCGGCAAGTTCCAGTTCGCGGAGTCGGCGGGCGTGAAGCCAGTCAAGTTCGCCGCGATCGAGTCGGCCGTCGCCAAGATAGAGACCGAAAAACTCGGGCGAGACCTCGGCTTCGCGCGCGAGGATCGCGCCTTCCTCGCGGACGTCGCCGTGAACCATGCTCAGAACGGTCGGGATGCCCCGTTCTCGACAGCGCGGCAGGGCGAACCGCGAGCCAACGTCGCTGAAGACCAGAAGAGCGCCGGGGCGTTCTCGATCAATCGCCCGGGAAAGCGATCGATCAAAACGCCGGGTCCGCCACTGCGCGACCTCGCGGCGAGCGTCGGGTCGGCGTCCCGCGAGCGAACGTTCGACGCGGAGGGCCACGTCGTAATCCCAGGCCGACCGGACCTGTTTCAACGGGATTTCCGGATCAAAACGTCGGCGCAGCGCGCTCTCGACCTTTCCGAAAGGTCCGGGCGCCAGACTCCGGCCGATGGCCGCGAGCGCGGGGCGTTCGCGATAATAATAGGCGGTTCGGAAGCTTTGCAGGAGACCAGCCCGGTGAAGGCCGATCACCGCCTGATAGGCAGGGGGTCGCGCATCGGGACAAGCGACCAGAACCGGCTCTGCGCCCTGGGAGTTCATCAGTGCGGCCCACTCATCCGTGAAGTTCGGCCCGGGAGCGAATCCTTTTGGCGAGGGTATCGTAAAGCGATCGCCAGCGATCGTCAAGCGAACCTCGTCGGAACGCGGATTGTGAGTCGCCCGGCTCGCTCCTAGAATAGGGCGACTCGGGCCGGGGAGGCCCTTGTCGACAACCCGAGCCAAGGGCGGCCATGTTTCGAGTGACCCGAGAAATCACCTTCTGTTACGGCCACAGGCTGATTCGGTACGAGGGGAAGTGCCGGCACCTTCACGGTCACAACGGCCGCGCCGAGGTCGTTCTCGAAGCCGAGACCCTTGATGATCGGGGCATGCTCGTTGATTTTGGCGACATCAAGCGCGAAGTGCAGCGCTGGGTGGACGAGAATCTCGACCACACCTTGATTCTCTGCCGCGATGATCCGCTCTTGCCCTTGCTCCAGGAACGTGGCGAGCGCGTCTACGTGATGGACGCAAATCCAACCGCCGAGAATCTCGCTCGCTTGATTTATGAACAGGCCGACGCCGCCGGACTCCCTGTCGTCGCCGTCGTCTTTCATGAAACCGACCGTTGCTCCGCCTCGTATTCCGAAGACGGGTAACCCAACGGTCGGCATCGTGTTTATTGATCGGTCGATCGATGGGTCAGTGCGAGTGGCCGTGGCCGTCGTCGGCTTTTTTGTCGGGTGCCGGGGCGATGAACGTCTTTTCCTTGTAAGGGAAGACAACGTCGGGCACCCACCAGTTCAATCCCTTGGTCGTCCTCGGGTCCCACTTGATGACGGCGAGGATATAGCGGTCGGGATCTTCCGCCCCTTTCGCGTCGTGGTCGTGGACGGCGTAAACAGCGCCGGCGTATTGCGTAAGATCCTGATCGCCGTGCCCCTCGATCCGCACAAAGCGAAGCTCCGCCTTGGCGTTGATCGCCCGCTTGATCTCGTTGATGGCGTGGTATCGTTCCTCGAAGATGGATTGCGTGGACGCCGACCCCTTCGCCTGCTTCATCATCTCCTCGGGACTGCTCGTGGCCCGCATCTGGGGAGACTGGGCCATCCAGACGGCGTCGGCAAAGGTTCCATCGCGGAGGATCTTTTCATACGCTCGGGCATACGCCAGCCCTTGCCTGCCGCGGATCATCGACTGAACGGTCAAGACCGTGACGGCCGTCAGGCCAAAGACCAGGCCAAGCGCGATTCCCGCCTGGGCCAGTCCCCGACCGGTCAGGATCTCGGGATAGCGCTGGATTTTTCGGTCGGCAAAGGCACCGAAGACAATGGCCAGAACCGGGACCGCCAGAAAATAGATGGAGACGAATCCGAGAAGCGAGAAGACTCCCAGGATCAGCGCGACGACCGCCGAGGGGCAGATGGCGCGATAGGTCGCGAATTCATTCTCGATCGCCGGAGCGGCGGTCGGGGCGTTCAGGTTGGTTTGTTTCTCGGCGGACACGTGACGAAACTCCTCCCGGGTGAATGCGATCGGCCGATCGGCCCGGGTCGGACGAGATTGATGAAAGATGGTCGCGAAAGAGGCCCGGTGGCTAGACGCTCGGCCGACAATCCATGAGGCTAATCCGAGCCGGCCGGACCGTCAAGCGCCTGGACACGTTCGAATTGCGTCCGCGATCGTTGCTCGACGGAGACTGAGTCCAGGTTTCACCTGAGCACGACGCCCGACCCCCGTGGAGAATCTCACACAAAGAATGTAGGGAAACAAGCTTTCTTCTTTGAAGAGACGAGCCCATGCACCCGTTCTTGCCCGCAATCAACTTTCTGGCCCTTGTCCTGGCAATCTGCCTCGACGCGGGCCTGTCAGAGTCACGGATAAGAAGTGGGTGCCCCCATTGCAAGACGAGATCGCTTGAGCGCATCAATTCCTTCCGTTGCAATCCGCCTCCGTACTTCAGTTTCTTCGCCTGTCTCCATTGCGGCCAGGAGTTTGTGCAGTACGAACGCCGTCACGGGGTCGAGAGTCCGATGATCCCGCGTTGGGGATCGCCCTGGGAAAATGCTCCGGGATGGAGAGATCGCGATCGAGACGGAGCATCGCGAGGGAGATAACGCCGAATGAGGAACGCGGAGGAGTCCGCGTCACCCGGTGTCATGGAAACATGCGGCAAGGTCCAGACAAAAACTCCCAAATTCCGGCTCTACATTCCCTGACGTCCCAGGCACGCGTAGAATGCCTTTTCCAAAAGGCAAAGGTCGCGGGTTTTTCTTTTCACGGCGTCGGGCGACCTCCGCGGGAAACGTTCTTGTGCTGGATAAGGAGTCTTCGGTGGCCGAGCGATTCGACCTTGTGGTGATCGGGGCGGGGCCAGGCGGGTACGTCGCGGCAATCCGGGCGGCGCAGTTGGGAATGAAGGTGGCCTGCGTCGAGAAACGAGCCTCGCTCGGCGGAACCTGCCTGAACATCGGCTGCATTCCCAGCAAGGCCCTGCTTGATTCGAGCGAGCTGTATCACCTTGCCCAGCAACGTTTTACCAAACACGGAATTCAGGTCACCGGCCTTTCGCTCGACGTCCCGGCGATGCTCGCCCGCAAGAACGAGGTCGTCAAGGGGTTGACCGACGGCGTCAAGTTCCTCTTTCGCAAGAACAAGATCACCGCCTATCAAGGCGTTGCCCGGCTCGCCTCGCATACGACCGTCGTCGTCCGGGGCGATGACGGCACCGAGACGCCTCTTGATGCCAAGCACATCCTCCTCGCCACCGGAAGCGCGCCGATCAACCTGCCGTTCATGCCCTTTGACGGCACCCATATCGTCAGCTCGACCGAGGCCCTTGGCTTTGAAAAAGTGCCCAACCACCTCGTCGTCGTCGGCGGCGGTTATATCGGTCTCGAACTCGGTTCAGTCTGGAAGAGGCTCGGAGCCAAAGTGACCGTCATCGAGTTCCTGCCTCGAATCGTCCCCTTGATGGACCTCGAAATCGGCAACCTCCTCTTCAAGAGCCTGCAAAAGCAAGGGCTTGAATTCCAGCTCGAAACCAAGGTCACCGGCGCGACCGTGAACGGCGATACCGTGACCCTCACCGCCGAATCCAAGGACGGCCAGACCCAGACCGTCACCGCCGACCGCGTCCTCGTCGCCGTCGGCCGACGCGCCTATACCGAGGGCCTTGGCCTCGACGATGTCGGTGTCAAGTTCGACCCGAAAACCGGCAAGGTTGGCGTCGACGCCCACTTCCAGACGAACGTGCCGACAATCTCCGCGATCGGCGACCTGATCGACGGCCCGATGCTCGCCCACAAGGCCGAGGATGAAGGCGTCGCCTGCGCGGAGATCCTCGCGGGCAAGGCGGGTCACGTTGATTACAACACGATTCCGAGCGTGATTTATACCTGGCCGGAGGTTTCCAGCGTTGGCCTGACCGAGGAGCAGGTCAAGGACCGAAAGATCGAGTACAAGGTCGGCAAGTTCCCGTTCGTCGCCAACGGCCGGGCCAAGGCGATGGACGAGACCGAGGGCCTTGTAAAGATCATCGCCGACGCGAAGACCGACCGCGTTCTCGGTGTCCACATCATCGGCCCACGCGCCTCGGACATGATTGCCGAGGCCGTCACGACGATGGAATTCTCCGGCTCCGCCGAAGACATCGCCCGGATCTGCCACGCCCACCCGACCCTCTCCGAAGCCTTCCGCGAAGCCGCCCTGGCGGTCGACAAGAGGGCAATTCATAGTTGATCGCTGGACGGACGCAAGGAGCCTGGCGGATGAACTCGTCAATTCTTCGGTCCATCTCGAACCGGGACACGAGAGCGAACGGCAAGGGCGCGACACCTCCGATCCTGGTGAGCGATCCCGAGACCGTCGCCAGGCTCAGGGCCGAACGCGAGGCGTCGGACGCCGGCAAGCACGACGAGGTCTGGGACGGGGTTTACATCATGTCGCCCTTGCCGAACTTCGAGCATCAGGACATCGCCTCGGAACTCTGGCTCGTTTTCCGCACCCTTCTCCCGACGATCGGCGGCGGCCGGACGCATGACGGCCTGAACGTGAGTGATCGTGAAGAAGGGTGGCTTCAAAATTACCGCGAGCCCGACGTGGGGGTTATCCTTCCAGAGAATCCCGGCAAGGACTGCGGAACGCACTGGCGCGGCGGCCCCGACTTCCTCGTCGAAATCCTCAGCACAAACGATCTGGCACGCGAGAAGCGTGACTTTTACGCCAGTCTCGGCGTTCGCGAACTCCTGATTGTGGATCGCGATCCCTGGGCTTTGGAGCTTTATCGACTCGACGCCTGTCAGTTGAACCTCGTCGCCACATCAACCGTCGATGCCGAAGGCAACCTGTTGAGCGACGTCCTCCCTCTTCGGTTCCGCCTTATCCCCGCTGAGCCTCGGCCCCGGATCGAGATTACCAGGACGGATGCCGACCAGTCCTGGCTCGTCTGATTCCACGCCTCAGCAGTCTCGTTTCCGAGCGGCTTCTGAGAATCAGAGGACTCTCTCCCCTCTGGCAACGATCCTTTCATGATGGGACCGTCGCCGTCGCGGAGCCGACCCACGCGTCTTGATCGTTGAAAAAGTGTCGCGCCGCGCGACAGTTGACCGCCAACGACCAAGCGCCAGAACACCAGGGCGGTTGGCTTCGCCCCTGACTTCGAAAGGAGGCAATTGACGAAACGAAGCCAACCCGGCAAAGCCGGCGCGATTGTCGTCCCCCCTTGGCTCGGGAGCCCTCATTTTGCGAAACGAAGCCAGCAACGCATTGTGGCCACACACGGTTACAAGAGCAATGCCGTGAACCGAGATCCGAAAAAAACCGCTGTTTGGGTTCTGGGTTCTCGGTCATTGGTCTTCAAAACGCCGAGGTTGTCATTCTCCCGCGTGCCTCGTCGCTGGAAAACGAACCCAGAAAAGAACGCGACACGCAGACGCCCGGAGCGTCAACGTGTCGCCCTTTTCTGGAAACGAAGCCAAAGGAACCGATCGACGAGTGGGTTAGATATGGACCGACTCGCCCAGGCCCTGACCGGCGGCTTCCATGACGGCCTCGGAATAGGTCGGGTGGGGGTGCATTGCGTGGACGATCTCGTCCTCGGTCGCCTCAAGTTTCTTGGCCATAACGAGTTCGGCGATAAGTTCGGTCGCCTGACTGCCGAGGATATGGGCGCCCAGGAGTTCGCCGAACTTCTTGTCGAAGATCAGTTTCACGAACCCTTCCGACTCGTCGGCGGCGACGGCTCGACCGCTCGCCATGAACGGAAAGCGGCCGATTCGAACGTCGTGACCAGCCGCCTTCGCGGCCTTCTCGGTCAGGCCGACACTGGCGACGCCGGGGTCGGTATAGGTGCAGCCGGGAATCGTCGTGTAGTCGACCGTACGGTCAGAGTGCTTGCAAAGGCGCTCGACGCAGCAGATCGCCTCATGATGCGCGACGTGGGCCAGCCAGGGGGGGCCAATCACGTCGCCGACCGCGTAAATGCCCTTCGCGGTCGTCGCGTAGCCGTTCTTCGGGTCGGCCTTGATGTGCCCCTTGAAGGTCTCGATACCGACCTTCGGGTCCCAGAGGTCCTCAATGTTCCCGGTCACGCCGACGGCGACGAGCATCACCTCGGCCTCGACCGTCTGCTTCCCTTTGGGGGTTTCGATCTCGACCTTGACGCCGGTCGGCGTCTTCTCCACCTTGCCGGTCTTCGACTTGGTGAGGATCGTGATTCCGCGCCGGGTGAGGCTCTTGGCAAGCTCGATCGAGACTTCCTCATCCTCGACGGGGAGGATCACGTCCATCATCTCGACGAGGGTCACCTTGGTGCCGATCGCGTTGTAAAAGTAGCCGAATTCACAACCGATCGCCCCGGCGCCGATGATCAGCATCGACTTCGGCTGCGCCGGCAGGGCCATCGCCTCCTTCGACGAGATGATCGTCTTTCCGTCAAACTCGGCGCCCGGCAAGGTGCGCGGCCGGACCCCCGTGGCGATCACGATCGACTCGGCCGTGACCTTCTCGGAACCGACCTGCACGGTGTTCGGCGCGACGATCTTGGCGGTCCCGAACTTGGACTGGACCTTGTACTTGCGGAAGAGGCCCTCGATCCCCTTGTTCATCTTGACCGTGACGTCGCGGCTGCGCTGGATCATCTTGTTGAAATCCCAGCGCGACTCGCCCGACCATCCGAGCGAGGCTCCGTGATACTGGATCATCTCAACCAGGTGCGCGTTCGTCAGCAGGGCTTTTGTCGGAATACAGCCCCAGTTCAGGCAGATTCCGCCGAGCTTGTCGCGCTCGACGCAGAGGGTTTTCTTGCCAAGCTGCGCCGCGCGGATCGCCCCGGCGTACCCGGCCGGTCCGCCGCCGATCACGAGGATGTCATAGTCGTAAGCCATGTTGCCCTTTCGAAACGGCGACCGCCCTCAAAGCCGGGTGGTTTGAGAGCGGTCCGAAAACTTCAAAACGTGTCGATCAAAGCAGCATCGACGCCGGTTCTTCGAGAAGTCCCTTGAACGTCCGCAAAAATTCCGCGGCCAGCGCGCCATCAACCGCCCTGTGATCGGCCGTCAGGGTGACCGTCATCACCGTGCCGACGACCAGCGAATTTCCCTCGACGACCGGCCGTTTCTCCCCCGCGCCGACGGCCAGGATTGCCACCTCGGGCTGGTTGATGATCGCGTCAAACTGCTTGACCCCGTACATTCCGAGGTTGCTGATCGTGAAGGTTCCGCCCATCATCTGGTTCGGCCTGAGCGTCCCCTTGCGGGTGGCGTTGACGATCTCGTCGGTCCCCGTTCGGGTCTCGCGAAGGCCGAGCATATCGGCATTTCTGAGAACGGGCACCATCAGGCCCCCTTCCATCGCGACGGCGATGCCGACGTTGATCTCGGGGTGCGTCACGATCGCGTCGGTTTCATACGAGGCGTTCACGCCCGGGTGCTTGCGGAGCGCAAGGGCAACCGCCTTCGTCACGAAATCGCCGACGGAAAGCTTGATCTTCTCGGCCGCGAGCTGCTTGTTCAGGGTCTCGCGAACCTCGGAAAGCTTGTCGATGCGGATGTCGACCGTGACGTGAATCTCGGGCGCGGCCTGCTTCGACTCCATCATCCGCCTGGCGATGGTTTTCCGCATCGGCGAGTGCGGGACGCGGACGGTCTCGCCCCGATTCGCGGGCTTCGAGGACGCTCCGGCGGAAGAACTGGCAGTCGCCGCGGGCCGGTTCGAGAGGAAGCTTTCGATATCAGCGCGGACGACTCGACCGCCTGGTCCGCTCCCCTTGACCTTGCCAAGCTCCACCTTCGCCTCGGCGGCCATCTTGCGGGCGAGCGGGCTCGACTTGACCCGGCCGCCGTTGGCCATCGCGGGTTGGTGAACCGCGGGTGCGTTCACCTCATTCTTGCCGTTCGCGCCGGTGTGGGCCAGTTCGGGGCGGGTCGGCGCGTTGGTTTGCTCCTGAGAGTCAAAGTCCTTGCGAACGGTGACTGATTCGTCGGTCTTGGCCTTGGCTTTCGCGGGTTCAGCCGAGGCACCGCCGCCGAGTTGCTGGGCGACCTGCTGGGCGTCTTCGCCTTTCTTGGCGAGGACCAGAACGCGCTGACCGAGCGCGATATCCTGCCCTTCCTTGACGTCGAGGAGGGCGACGACCCCCTCGTCGAACGACTCCATCGGCATCACGGCCTTGTCGGTCTGGATCTCGGCGAGGGTGTCCCCTTCCTTGACCTGGTCGCCGACCTTGACCATCCACTTGACCATCTGCCCCGACTCCATGGTCGGGCTAAGCTTGGCCATCTTGACTTCGATCGGCACGGAAAGACTCCTCGGGAAGGAGACAGGAGACAGGAGTTGGGAGGCAGGAGACGACGGGTGACGGATTTTCTCCGGTCTCCCAACTCCTGTTTCCCATCTCCTCCGGTCGTCGACGATTACCTACCGGTAGAGGACGTCCTTGACCTGGGTGATGATCCGCTCGACGGAGGGGAGGACGAGCGATTCAAGGGCCTTGCTGTAGGGAATAGGCACGTCTCGGGTCGTGACCCGGCGGATCGGGGCATCGAGTTCGTCGAAAACCTTATTATAGATCCGGTCGGCAATCCCGGCGCCGATGCCACAGTAAGGCCAGTCTTCCTCGACGATCACCGCGCGATGCGTCTTCACGACCGAGGTCAGGATCGTTTCCAGGTCGAGCGGCCGAACCGTTCGGACGTCGACAACCTCGGCCGAGATCCCTTCCTCAGCGAGTGCCTCGGCGGCCTTGAGGCAGAGGACGAGGGATCGGGAATAGCTGATCAGGGTCACGTCGTCGCCGGTTCGCTTGACGTCGGCCTTGCCGATCGGGACGAGGTGGTCGGTGCCGTCGGGAACCTCCCCCTTGTCGCCGAGCAGGTTTTCATGCTCGATGAAGAGAACCGGGTCATCGCTGCGAATGGCCGACTTGAGCATCCCCTTGGCATCGGCCGGCGTGGCCGGAAGCATGACCGTCAGGCCGGGGACGTGCGCGTAAAGCGCCTCGGGTCGGTGCGAGTGCGTCGCGCCGAGCGCTCCGGCGATTCCGGCATTGCCGCGGAAGACGATCGGCACCGAGAACTGGCCGCCGCTCATGTAGCGCATGTTCGCGGCGTTATTGACGATCTGGTCAAAGGCGACGTAGCTGAAGCTGAAGGTCATGAACTCAATGATCGGACGAAGGCCGACCATCGCGGCGCCGATGCCGATGCCGGCGAAGCCTTCCTCGGCGATCGGCGAATCAATAATCCGGCGGGCGCCGAACTGGTCGAGCATGCCCTGGCTGACCTTGTAGGCGCCGTTATATTCGGCGACCTCTTCGCCCATGAGGAAGACGCGGTCGTCGCGTTCCATCTCCTCGGTCATTGCCTCGCGGAGGGCGTCACGGTATGTCAAGACGGGCATGCGCGGGGTCACTCCTGAGGTGTGTACGGGGCTACCGAGATATCTTCAAAGAGCGCCTCGGGATTGGGCAAGGGGGCGTTCTCGGCGAACTCGATCGCCTCGTCGACCTCGACCCGGGTCGCCTCGTGCATCTGTTCCAGACCCGCCTCGTCGATCCAACCGCGCTCCTTGAGGTTGGTCTCGTACAGCACGATCGGGTCGCGTTCCTTGGCTTTCTCGGCCTCTTCCTTGGTCCGATACTTCATCGGATCGCTCATCGAGTGGCCGCGAAAGCGGTACGTCTTGGCCTCGATGAAGGTCGGCCCGTCGCCCGCCCGGGCGCGGTCGGCGGCTTCTCGGGTGACGCGGGCCATTTCCTCGATGTCGTTGCCGTCCACGAGAACGCCGGGCATTCCGTAGGCTGGACCGCCCCGGCGCGTCAGTTCGGTCGTCCATGAGTGGCGATGCAGATGCGTGCCCATCGACATCATGTTGTTTTCGACAACATAAATCACCGGGAGCTTCCAGAGCGAGGCCATGTTAAAGGCTTCGTGCAGCGACCCTTGGTCCATCGCGCCGTCGCCGAAGTAGCAGATGCAGACCTGGTCGCCCCCCTTGTACTTGATCGCGAAGGCCACTCCCGCGGCCAGCGGGATATGACTGCCGACGATCGCGTGACCGCCGAGAAAGTTCTTCTCGGCGTCAAAGAAGTGCATCGAGCCCCCCTTGCCCTTCGAGCAACCGTCGGCCTTGCCGAGCATCTCGGCCATTCCGGCGCGTGGTTCCATGCCCCGGGCGAGGGCGTGGCCGTGGTCGCGATAGGCGGTGATCACGTAATCGTCGTCGCGCAGGGCGCCGATCGAGCCGACGGCAACCGATTCCTGGCCGCTGTAGAGGTGGCAGAAGCCGCCGATCTTCTGGTTCTGGTAGAGCATTGCCGACCGCTCTTCAAAGCGGCGGATCAGCAACATCTGGCGAAGCCAGCCCAGGGCCTTCTCCTTCGTAACCACCGGCTCGATTTCGGTTTGCACTTGCGCCATCGGTTCCAACTCCTCAGGTGATCCGGGGCCGGGCGGCTGTCGGAAGGTTTCGAAGGGAGGCGTCACGCCGCGACGTTCGAGGCGGTCGGCGACGTCGTCAAGGACCTCCGGAGGGGGAACCGGGGCCAGGTCGGGACCGAGGAGACGACCGACGCGGCTCGTCGCCACCCGGAAGATCCTCGCGAGCGGTTCGAACATCCATGTCCTCGTACCAGGCCCGCAACGGGGTGGGTCGAGGCCCCTCCTTTGCGTATCTTAACGGAAAACCGGAGATCCATTCCAGGGCGGGCCACGAAGATTCTCAAAGGGGCGTCAGCGCGGTGGGACCGCGCCGAGGGCACCCAAAGCCAATAGCGGAGCGGCCGAGGAAATTCGGAAGAGGCGTTGAATCCTGTCCCGGTGCTCGATTTTGATGACCAATGACCAGAGATCAATGACCGAACCGAAATCACTCGAAGCTCTGTGATGACTTGGTCATTGGGAATTGGCCATCGGTCATTCCATCAACTCGGGAAGTCATCGCGGCCTGAACCTTAACCACGGTCCGACAGAAGCTGACGGAGGACGTAAGGCAAGATCCCCCCGTGCTCATAGTAACGGATCTCTTGCGGCGTGTCGATCCGGACGGTCACGCTGAATCGGTGCGTCACGCCGTCGGCACGCTCGGCGACGACGGTGACCGACCGGCTCCCGCGATGGGCGGGGTCGAGTCCCTCGGTCAACCCTTCGATCGCGTAGACCTCCTCGCCGGTCAGGCCCAGACTCTCGGCATTGTCCCCCGCGCCAAACTGAAGGGGCAAGATCCCCATGCCGACGAGGTTCGATCGGTGAATCCGCTCATAACTCTCGGCGATCACGGCGCGGATGCCGAGGAGCTTCGGCCCCTTCGCCGCCCAGTCGCGCGACGACCCGGAGCCGTATTCCTTGCCAGCCAGGATGATCAGCGGAACCTGTTCGTGGCGATAAGCTTCCGAGGCATCGAAGATGGACATTGTCTCGCCGTCGGGCAGGTGGCGAGTGACGCCCCCTTCGGTCCCCGGAGCGAGCTTGTTCTTGAGCCGGATGTTGGCGAATGTGCCGCGAACCATGACCTCGTGATTGCCGCGCCGGGAGCCGTACGAGTTGAAGTCGATCGGATCAACCCCGTGCTCGCGGAGATACCGGCCGGCGGGACTTTGCACCTTGATCGAACCGGCCGGCGAGATGTGGTCGGTCGTGATGCTGTCACCGAGAACGGCCAGGACCCGAGCCCCGTTCAACTCCGCGATCGGCACCGGTTCGGGGGGCATGTCGACAAAATAAGGCGGATTTTTGACGTAAGTCGATGAGTCGTCCCAGGCGAAGAGGTCGCCCTTGGGGGTGTTCAGAGAGTTCCAGTGCTCGTCGCCCTTGAAGACCTCGCCGTATTCCTTGTGGAACATCTCGGCGCGGACCGACTGCATGATCGTATCCTGAACTTCCTTCTGCGTCGGCCAGATATCCTTGAGGTAAACGGGCTTGCCGTCGGTTCCGACTCCCAGCGAATCCTCGGCGAGGTCGATGTCCATCGTCCCGGTCAGGGCGTAGGCGACGACCAGCGGCGGCGAGGCCAGGTAATTGGCGCGAACGTCGGAGTTGATCCGGCCTTCAAAGTTGCGGTTTCCGCTGAGCACGGCGGCGACGACCAGGTCGTCATCGTGAATCGCCTTCGAGATCTCGGCCGAGAGCGGACCCGAGTTGCCGATGCAGGTCGTGCAGCCGTAGCCGACGAGGTTGAACTTGAGCTTGTCGAGGTAAACGTCGAGCCCCGCGTCCTTGTAATAATCCGTCACGACCTTCGAGCCGGGCGCGAGGCTTGCCTTGACCCAGGGTTTCGTGCTCAGGCCCTTTTCCACGGCCTTCTTCGCCAGCAGGCCGGCGGCGATCATGACCGACGGGTTCGACGTATTCGTGCAACTGGTAATGGCCGCGATCACGACCGAGCCGTGATCGATGTAGCCCCCCTTCAAGGGTCGATACGCGGCCGAGGGGGCCGTGGGGTCCTCGGCGCCGACGGCTGTCCCGCCGCCTCCTTCACCTTCAAGGCGGGTCTCGCTCCGGGGGTCAGTCGAGGCCGGGGCCGACTTGCTCGGCCGAGCGTCGAGCATCACCTTGAGCGCTTTTTCGAACGAGGTCTTGGCCTCGCGGAGCGGCACGCGGTCTTGCGGACGCTTGGGACCGGCGAGGCTTGGCTCGACGGTGGACATGTCGAGTTCCAGGGTGTCGGTGTATTCGGCCTCGGCCGCGCCGACGGTGTGAAACATCCCCTGGGCCTTGCAATATTCCTCGACGAGCCGGATCAAGGGTTTCGGTCGGCCCGAGAGTTCGAGATAGCGAAGGGTCTCGGCGTCGATCGGGAAGATTCCGCAGGTCGCTCCGTATTCCGGGGCCATGTTGGCGATCGTGGCCCGGTCGGAGAGCGGTAGATTGGCCAGGCCGTCGCCGTAAAACTCGACGAACTTGCCGACGACTCCCTTGCGGCGGAGCATCTCGGTCACGGTCAGAACGAGGTCGGTGGCGGTCGTCCCTTCGCGAAGGGCCCCCTTGAGCTTGAAGCCGACAACCTGCGGAACGAGCATCGAGACCGGCTGGCCGAGCATCGCCGCCTCGGCCTCGATGCCGCCGACGCCCCAGCCAAGAACGCCGAGACCGTTAATCATCGTCGTGTGCGAATCGGTGCCGACAAGCGTGTCGGGATACGCCAGCGGCTTCTCCTGATGCGGACTGTCGGCCAGGTCGACCGAGCTGAAGACGACCCGGGCGAGGTATTCGAGATTGACCTGATGGACGATCCCCGTGTCGGGCGGGACGACCCGGAAGTTCTTGAAGGCGTCCTGACCCCAGCGCAGGAACGAGTAGCGCTCGCCGTTCCGGCTGAACTCCAGTTCCGCGTTGGTGGCGAAGGCGGTCGGCGTGCCGGCCTCGTCGACCTGGACCGAGTGGTCAATCACCAGTTCGACGGGTTGAAGCGGGTTGATCCGCTTCGGGTCGCCCCCCATCCGGCTCATCGCGTCGCGCATCGCGGCGAGGTCAACGACCGCGGGGACGCCGGTGAAGTCTTGAAGCAGGACCCGGCTCGGCCGGAAGGCGATCTCGCGCGAGGGGATGGCCCTGGCGTCCCACGAGGCGAGGCCGACGATGTCGTCAGGCGTGACGGTGACGCCGTCCTCGTTGCGGAGGAGGTTTTCCAGAAGGATTTTCAGGGAAAAGGGGAGGCGGGCCGGGTCGTGCCCGGCGGCCTTGAGGGCGTCGAGCCTGTAGACCAGGAACGAAAGCTGGTCGACCTGAATCTCGGAGAGCGCGTTGAACGTGTTGCGCATGGTTCGTCCAAAGTTCGATCCTGGGGCGCCGGCTCTCGGCCGGAAGCCCGGGGCCGCGGTGGTGGCGCCACACCTTCGTGGGGAGGCACGCCGCCCCGCGGCGGCGCGCGGGTCGGCTCGGGAGGGCACGGTCTATGGATCTCGGCGTCGCGGACCGCTCAAATCGCGAAGACCGATCCGAATCCGGCGTCGGTCTTCGGGGCTTGACGTTCCGCGGCCCGAGTCAGCCCACGAATTGTACATCAACCGGCGCCGGGACTAAACCCGCTTCCCAGGCCCGATTCAAGAGAGCCCGAACCGCCTCGCGTCCGCGCGGGCCGTAATCGACCGTCCAGTCGTTGACGTACATCCCCACGAACCGATCCGCGAGCGCCGGGTCAAGGTCGCGGGCGTACTGAAGGGCGTAGTCGAGAGCTTCTTCACGGTGTCCCAGGGCATAGACGATGCTCTGTCGTAAAAGGGCGGCGATCCGTGTTACCAAGTCCTCGCCCAGATCCTTCCGCACGACGTTGCCGCCGAGCGGCAGGGGTAAACCGGTTTCTTCGAACCACCATTCGCCCAGGTCGCAAACCTTGCGCAGGCCCTTGTCGCCGTAATAAAGCTGCCCTTCATGAATGATCAGGCCGGCGTCGACCCGCCCCTCGGCCACCGCGGGAAGGATCTGGTCAAACGGCATGACCGTCGTCTTGACGTCCTTGCCGAGACAGAGTTGCAAGGTCAGATAGGCGGTCGTCAACGTTCCTGGAATGGCGATCGTCCGCGTCTTCAGGTCGCTGAGCGTCGCCGGTTCACGCGTGATCAGGGTCGGCCCGTAGCGGTCGCCCATGCTCGAACCCGAAGCGAGCAAGGCATAACGATCGGCCAGGTGAGCGAAGGCATGAATGCTCACGGCCGAGACTTCCAGTTCTCCCTTGAGCGCGCGTCGGTTGAGGGTCTCAATGTCTTCAAGCTGATGGACGAACCGAAGGCCGCCGGTATCAAACTTGTCATGCGTCAGCGCATAGAACATGAACGCATCGTCGGAGTCGGGGCTATGCCCGACCCGGATGGTCCGGTCGGCGGTCGTCGCGGTAGTCGTCATGAGGTTCGGCTCGTCGATTCGATTCAGGTGTTTCGGATCTCGAACGGCCGATTTTTTGTCTATCGCTTGCCGGCCGTTCCCGGTCGGGAGATTCTAGGCAATCTCGCCCCTCTCGGGAAGCGATCGGGTTCTAAACCGTCTTCGCGGGTTCATGAACCTGTAATGACCGATGACCGATGGCCAAAAAATTCTCTTGGTCATCGGTCATCGGTCATTTCTTGATCGTCTGAGCGGGCCAGGTCAGCGCGCCTTGGACGTGCTCGATCGGCTCGGTCCCGAGGTTCCGGTCGGTTCGCCGGCCTTGGCGCCAAGCATCTCGATGGCGTCGAAGGGGTCGACGTTGTGGTCGCGCTCGGCGTCGGCGAGAAGCTCCTTGAAGGGCATGTCCTTCGGTTCCGGAGTGCCGAACTGCTTCAGAGCCTTGACATACCGAAGGACGATCAGGCCGGTGTCCTTCTTGTTCAGGTCGTCGTTGCGGTAATCCTTGTGGTTGGCGAGAAGCTTCCGCCAGACATCAAGGCCCTCGCGGAACTTGGTGACGGCGGTCTCGAACTCCGACTTCTTGTAGGCGATCGTTCCTTCATAGAAAAGCTGTCGGCCGCGGACTCCCTCGGTGGTCATCTCGGCGAGGCTGCGATCTTTCCAGTACCGATAGTTCATCTGGTCCGACCAGCGATTCGTCCAGTACTTGGCGTTGTCGCTGAGGCGGTTATATCGCGCCGGGTTCGTGGCGTCGTCGATGCGGATCGGCTGGGTCGGGTCATTATGGGCGGGAAACTCGTACTCGCCGAACTTGACCCATTCGTTGAGCGCTCGCCGCCATTCGTCCTTGGCGACCTCGCCGAAGGTGGCGGGGATGCCGACCATGCTCATCTTTTCAAGGGCCGAGGCGTAGCGCGTCTGCGCGTGCGCGGGCATCGCCCGGAAGGCCAGGTCGCCCGGCCGTCCCTTGCGCTGGGGCGCGGGATCGACATAGTCAAGGTTGGACTCGGCGGTCGAGGCAACCCGGTGTTCGCCTTCATCCACGAGCCCGACGGCCTGGCTGAACCAGCCGAAGGCGAGCTGAAAATTGTCCTTGCCGACGACCGGGACATTGCGCTCGGGATCGATGTAGGTCTGAAATTCCTCATCGTCATCGTCGCGGAAGAGACGGCGGAGGATGATCGCCTCGTCGGCGAATCCGATCTTATGGTAGTACGTCCAGGCGGTATCCCAGACGAGGTCGGGCGACTTCCGGTTCTTGCGAACGCCATCCTTGAGGAATTTGATCCCCTTCTTGATCCAGTCATACTTGTCTTCGGGGGCGTCCCACTCGACCGAGACGTTGTAGGCGAGGTTCCACCCCTGGTACGTCCAGACCGAGAGGAAGTGGGGCTGGAGCTTGGTGATCAGGTCGACCGTCGAGGCCATCCGGTCCCAGTCCTGCTCGCGCTTCAATTCCTCGGTCCGGGTCCAGAGGACGTTCACCGCGACGCCGCGCGCTCCGCCGAGCAGAGCGAGCTTGAGCATGAAGCTTCCCGTGTCGATCTGGCCGATCGCCGCCTCGCCCAGGTCGCGCCGACGTTTCACTTCGTTGAGCCAGAGCGAGTACGGGAACATCACCCCGAAGAGGCCGACGATGAGCAGGCCGTAGATGATCTTGCGTTGCTGGTTCGAGGGTCTCAAGCGGCCACCTCCCGGTTCTTCAGGATGAAATATCCGGCCACGGAGAAGGGCAAGGCATACGCCAGTGCCAGAAGCGTGTTCACGGCCATCAACGAGGCGGGAACCGCGAAGCCGTCCGAGACGGTGTTGCTCACGTCAAGGGCATTGAAGTTCGGCACGATGTAGACAAGCCGAGACATCAACGGCATCACGATCGCGTCAAAGGTCTTCGCGGTGACGACCGCAAGGGTTGGCGTCAAGTCGCTGACCTGATTCTCGTGCGTGAGCAGGCGAATCATTGACTCGAACGGGCCGCCGCCGACCAGGCTCTGTCGGGTGAAGTCCAGCAAGAAGGCGAAGGCGACTTCGCCCGCGAAGAAGAAGGCGATCGTCGTCAAGAGTGCCACGGGCCAGCTCAAAAAGGTGCCCGCGCAGACGCCGATGGCCGTCAGAACAAGAGCTTGAAGCCAGACCCCGAAAAGCCCCTTCATGAAGTTCTCGCCAAAGTTGCCCGAATCGGCGAGCAAGAAGAGGTCGCTCTGGGCCATGCCCAGGTATTGCGTCGGGCTGATGCAGCGAACCTCGATTCGCAGCGATTCTTGCCCAGGCTGCGCCGATCCCGCGCCGGCGAGAAGCGTTGACGGCAGGGTGAGCTTGTTCGTGTAGTATTCGCGGATCGGGAAGATGTTGCGATACTCGGCGTTGGTCACCGGGTTTCTCGCGTCAAGCTCGGCATAGACAGGCTCGCCGATCTTCCCTTTCGTGGTCCGATAGACGTTGAACGTCATTTCCAGGCGAACCGGCGGCGAGTGCATCGCCTCGGCCTCTTCGCGAAGCGACGCGGCATCGGCGGAGCCGGCCTTCTCGGCCGCGGCGGCTTTGGTGGCAAGCGCCTCGGCCTCGGCCTTCTTGCGGGCATAAGCTTCGTTCGCCGCCTTGAGTTCCTCGCGCGACTGGGTAATCAGCGCCGAGAGGTCCCTGGCTCGGGCCGAGGTCGGGTTGCCGGTCTCGGCCTGGTCGCGCTCGGCCCCGGCAATCCGGGCCTTCAACGCGTACGTCCGATCCAGCAGTGATTCCACAGTGTCGCTCTTCAAAAAGAGGCCGACGGGGATACGACGGTCAAGAAGCATCGGCGGCCGACCGGGGGGCGAGAGCGGGTCGGGAATCAGGCCGTACCGCCAGATCGCCGTCGCGGGCGAAGCGCCTTCAATGTGGCTGCGGGGTTCCCGGCCCTGTTCGACACCGACGTCAATCCCCTTTATGTGAGCCGTTCCTCGGGAATCAAGGAAGCTCAAAGACCCATAAACGGGCACCCGCGCGGCCATCCGGGTCCGGATCTGATCGGCCTGGTCGAGAAGCTGATGGGCCTCGGTCATCCGATTCTGGCGGGCCGCTCGGCTGGCCGCCTGTTCGGTAACCTGGATCGTGCCGCCGACCGTTCGTTTCAGGTACAAAAGGCTGATCGCGCCAAAGACAAGCGTGAGGAAGGTGACGATCGTCATGAACCCGATCATCCGGCCCCAGATCAGTTCCACGCGCCGGACCGGCTTCGAGACGATCGTGTAAATCGTCTGGTTCTGGATGTCCTGCGGCAGCGAGAGGGGAGTCAGCAGGGTGACCATCACCGTGAGCAAGAGCGAGCAAAGCAGGGTCAGTGTTCCCACATAAAGCCGACCGACTTCCGCGGCTCTCGGCGGTTGCAGGAACCAGTGCGTGAACGCCAGAATCACGAGAAAGACTGTGACAACGACCCAGAAGGCCCACATCCGTCGATTCGATTCCACGACGCACAGCTTGGCGATCGCATAGATTCGCCTCGGCCGGACCGAGAAAAGCTCGACAAGCATCAAGAGGGCGACCCTGAAGAGGGCGACATAACCCATGTACGTCGCGCTCATCCAGATGCCGATCTGAAAGCCTTCTTCCAGAGACATCAGTCGGATCGTGCTGTTGGCGGCCATCGCGTTGACCATCGACCGCCAGAAAAAGCCGACGCCCAGGCCCAGAATCAAGGCCAGGTGCAGGCCGACGAGCACGGCCCGATCGCTCCGACGGCCAAGTCGGCCGATCGTTGTCCAGAGCGCCGATTCCACCCAGAGGAAGAAGATCAGCGACCAGAGCCCCGAGAGGACGTTGACGACCGGAATTCCCGCGACTTTGTAAATGTTGATCCGGTGATTCTGTTCCAGGACGACCCAGAGGACCGTGGCGAAGCCGCCGATGATCGCGCCCAGTAGCGTAAGGTCGAGCCAGTTCCCTCGCGCGATCAAGCGTGCCTTGAGCCCGGCGGAGACCCACGAGACCGCCCAGCCGAGCGCGCAGAAGAGGCCGACGACCTTGACCCAGAGGAGCAACCCCTGGAGCAAAATGGCGACCGTGGTCGTTCCGTAAAAGGTTTGCGTCGGAGCGCCGAGGAGATAAAGCCAGGTAATCAGGTTCCGCAAGGCGGTTGGCGGATCGGCGGGGGACGCCTGCCCCCAGAGAAGCGGCAGAAAAGGGATCGCGGGCATGGATGAAAACGCTCCAGGTTCGCCGGCCCAGCGGGGTCGTTTCGATTCCCCAAAAGGAGCCGGAGATGATGCAATGCGGGCCCGTGGTCGAGGTCGACCTTGAGGCGATCCGAAATCGAACTCGGGAATTCCCGCGCGTCGAGCGGGCCAGGGCCGCGCTCGACCATTGACACGGAAGGATGATGGATGTTCAACAAGGCAAAACAGACGGTGATCGATCGCGCGTCAGGGCTTGGCGGCCATCTCGTCGCGCGATCCTGAAGGCGTACCGGCCTCGGCGACCCGGCGTCGGCCTGGGTGAAGGTCGCTCTCGCGGACGATGCGCAGGAAGAGTTCTTCCAGGGTCGTCGTCGGGTGGTCGACCGCGACAAGCTCGCCGCCGTGTCGGGCGATCACGTCGCGGATCTCCTGAAGGGCCGCCTCGGGCAGGTCGCGCGTCTTGATCTGCGTGATGTCCTGCACGGTCAGGAGGTCGGAAACCTTGCCGATCTCCTTCAACTCGCCCCGGTGCAAGATCGCGATCCGGTCGCAGATGTCCTGCATGTCGGCCAGCAGGTGGCCCGAGAGCAAGATCGTCTTGCCCTGCTCGCGCAGCTCGCGGATCAATTCCTTGATCTCGGCCGTGCCGATCGGGTCAAGGCCCGACGTCGGCTCGTCGAGCAGGATCAATTCCGGGTTGTTGATGAGTGCCTGCGCCAGGCCGATCCGGCGCTGCATCCCTTTGGAATACTCGCGAAGCTGGCGATGCTTGGCGGCATTGAGGCCGACCATGTCAATCAACCGGCCGACCCGCTTGGTTCGCTCGGCGGCGGAGATTTTGAAAAGTCGGCCGTAAAAATGGAGGGTTTCCTCGGCGTTGAGGAACTTGTAGAGATACGACTCCTCGGGAAGGTAGCCGATCCGCTCGTTCTTGGCGACGTTCGTCGTCGGCTCGTTGAAGATCAGGGCATCCCCTTCCGAAGGGAAGAGAAGACCGAGCAAGAGCTTGATCGTCGTCGTCTTGCCCGAGCCGTTCGGTCCGAGCAGACCGAAGATCTCGCCTCTGTGGACCTTGAGGTCAAGCGCCTTGAGCGCCTGGACCTTGGGCCGACCCCAGAAGTCGCTGTAGACCTTCGTGAGGTTCCGCGTCTCGATAATGACGTCTCGGCTCATCGCGGCAGCGCCTTGTGTTGTGCAAGAAAAAACGAGAATGATTTCAAATGCGGGACTCGACTGGTCGTGCCTGCCGACCTTGCGAACCGAGGAAAACCGACGGACGGATGATAAGGGATGAGTCGGATCAAATCAAATTAAAGACGGGCCGCTCAAAACCGCGCGGCCAGATTTCCACGAACGAGGCAGAACCAGCAAGACCGGTCCGATCGGGCGGCACGTCCCTCGATGCAATCTCGTGACGATCCGCGAGACTGCGATTCCCTCGCGAGTGCGCCGCGAAGAAGAAGAATCGTTGCCACTAACCTCACGGCGCATAAAATTAGCTACGAAGTCGAGGTTCACGCGGTTCGAAAAATTCTTGAAAAAGTTTTCGCGAGGCGTTGATATTCACGCCTGCCCGAGATGCAAAATCCCCGGCCTGGCGACCTTATGCTTGAAAAGGTCCGCCAGGCCGGGGATTTTTCCAACCCGTTCATCCGAGTAGCCGAGCATGAATCAAGGGGTCAGGCCGGTACCACCGGGGGGAACCGGCGGGGCATCGGTCCGGCCCGAGAACGCGGGCAGGGCCACCTTCGGACCCGACCCGATTGTGTCCTGATAGGGCTGAATCGGCGTCATCGCCGAGCCTGTCGGCGGCCCTCCGGCGGGATGGTCGCCGCCGCAACCGGTGTAGGCGACATAACGCTGACCCCGCGTGAGGTAAGGGTTGTAATAGCTCTGCAAGAACATCTGCGCGGGGGGCAAGGAGAAGAACCGCGGGAAGTAATATTCCGGCGTCCGATTCGCGCCAAGAGGCAGGGCATCGCCATGATCCCACCAGCCGTATCCGTCGGGATTGCCATTGGGAAAGCCCCAGCCATAACCAGGCCCTGGAGCGACAATCCGGCCGCCGCCGTGCGAATACGCATACGGGTAACGGCCGGGCTCGCCCCAGCCGGTCACTCCGGCCGCGAGCATCAGTGTGATCGAGACGATCGAGGTCGCCATGATTCTTCTCCTCCTTGCTCTTTGCTCGGCTTTGCCGACCTGAACGCTTTCCCGCGGACACGGGTTCTAGGTTTGTTCCCGGCAATGCGTGAACGATCCTCCGCGCGGACCCAACGCGTGAACTATACACGCGCGAAAGGTCAATCGAGGCGATTTCCAAGGACCTTCCCTTCCGGTCGCCCGCCAGAACCGTTACGATCCTGGAAGACGGCCCCTCGCCCAACGCGACGTCCGCGGTCGGCGCCTGGCCTCGCGGTGAGACCCGCCCGCATGATCGTCTTGATCGATAATTACGACTCGTTCACATACAACCTCGTTCAGCGCCTGGGCGAGATTGATCCCGCGATTGAACTCTTCGTCGCCCGCAACGATCAGGTTAGCCTTGATGAGATCGAGGCGATGAACCCGAGCCACATCATCATCTCGCCCGGCCCCTGCACCCCGCGCGAGGCGGGAATCTCGAACGCCGTCGTCGAACATTTCGGCCCCAAGACGCCGCTGCTGGGCGTCTGCCTCGGCCATCAGTGCATTGGCCACACCTTTGGCGCCAACGTTGTCCGGGCCGATCGGATCATGCACGGCAAGACCTCGTGGATTTACCACGATGGCAAAGGCGTTTACCAAGGGCTTTCAAACCCGTTCGAGGCGACCCGTTACCATAGCCTCGTGATTCAGCCCGGCACCCTGCGCGACGACTTTGAGGTCGTCGCTCGGACCGATCAAGACGAGATCATGGGCGTTCGCCACAAGACCTGGCCTCTTGAAGGGGTTCAGTATCACCCGGAGAGCTTCTTGACGCTCGAAGGAATCAAGCTGCTCAGCAACTTCATCGGGCGGTGACTCGTGATCGACGGCGGCCCCGCGCTCTTGACGGTCGATGAGGCCCTGACCGCGGTCCTCGGCCGGGTCGTCCCCTTGCCCCCGCGCCGGGTCGGGCTGGCCGAGGCCCTGGGCCGAACCCTCGCCGAGGACGTCGCCGCCGACATCGACGCCCCCCCTTTTGAAAAAGCCTTGATGGACGGCTACGCGGTCCGCGCCGCGGATCTCGACGGGGTTGACCGCCGCCTTGCCATCGGCGAAGAGATCAACGCGGGAATGACCCCGACCCGACCTCTCGGCCCGCGCGAGGCCGCCGTGATCATGACCGGCGCCCCCTTGCCCGAAGGGGCCGATGCCATCGTGATGATCGAACGCACCCGGCGCGACGGTGCCACCGTCCTGATCGACGATCCGGCCGTCAGTCCCGGGCGGAACCGGATGGCCCGAGGCCGCGAGATGCGCGCCGGCGAGGTCATTTTGCAGTCGGGCGAGGTGCTCAACGCCGTGAAGCTCGGTCTGCTGGCGTCGGTCGGTCGGGTGGACGTCGCGGTCATCCCCTGGCCAACAGTCGCGGTCGTTCCGACTGGCGATGAACTCGTTGATCCTGGTCAGACTCCCGGCCCCGGCCAGATCCGCAACTCAAACGCGACGGTGCTTTGCGCTCTCGCCAGGCAGGCCGGGGCCGAAGCCCGGGCGCTTCCGATTGCTCCCGACGAACCCGTTCCGCTTCGAGACGCGCTTGCTCAAGGGCTGGCCGCCGACGTCTTGCTGATCACTGGCGGCGTCTCGGCCGGGAACCGCGACCTTGTACCGGCGACGCTCGCGGCGCTGAATGTTGACCGCGTCTTTCACAAGATTCGACTCAAGCCGGGCAAACCCTTGTGGTTCGGTGTCGGTCCCAGACGCTCCGACGGCGATGGCGTTGGAAAAGCGGGGCCGCTCGTTTTTGGACTTCCGGGCAACCCGGTCAGCGGTCTTGTCGGCTTCCTGCTTTTCGTTCGCCCCGCGCTCGATGCTCTTGCCGTGCGTCCTGGCCCGAGCGATCGGTCGATCTCGGCCCGGCTCGGCTCGGCGTTCGAGCATTCGGGCGATCGGCCGACGTATCACCCCGCCCGGCGGACCGACGATGGCTCAATCGAGCCGATCGGCGGCTGGGCAGGTTCTGCCGACCTGCGGACTCTGGCCCTTGCCGACGGTTTCGCGGTCTTCCCGAGCGGTGACCGGGCGTATCGGGCAGGTGAAATTGTCCGATTTCTTCCGCTCGGTTAAGATACGGGCCGACCCCCTCGACATTGGCCGGGTCGGCGCCGATCGTTCGCCCCGTCTTCGCGCTGCCAGAAGGAGTTGCCGATGCCGTCCGCCGCGCTTGCCGAGGCCGGTCCCCAACCCAACGCCCTGGGCGGGCCGAGCGTGCCGACGGGTCGCCATCCGATCGTTCCGGCCCTCACCTCGGCGCTCTTGCTCTGGACGACCTTTCCGCCGGCCGACTGGTCGTGGTTCGCCTGGGTCGCCGTGGCTCCGCTCTTTTTCCTGGTCAAGAGCGAACGCCCCGCGCGGTCGATCTACCTGGCCACCTGGGCCGGCGGCATGGTCTTCTGGACCCTGGCGATTCAGTGGGTCCGCCTGACCGACCCGACCGCCTGGCTCGCCTGGCTGGTGATGGCCCTGACGCTTTCGGCCTTCTGGCCCGCCTTCATGGCCCTGACACGTCTGGCCGTCCGACGCCTTAATCTCCCCTTGATGATCGCCGCGCCGGTCGTCTGGGTCGCGCTCGAATACCTCCGCGCGTATGTCGCGACTGGCTTTCCCTGGTATTACCTGGCGCACAGTCAGCACGCCGTCTTGCCCGTGATCCAGATTGCCGACGTCACCGGCTCGCTCGGCGTCAGCTTTTTGATCGCACTCGTCAACGCCTGGGTCGTTGACCTGGTGACCCTCCCCCTGCTCCGCCCGACCCCGCGCGGAGCGCGACTCACGCCCCGGCAGACGATCCGGCTCGGGGTCGTCGTGGGGATGCTCGGCCTGGCGCTCGCTTATGGAACCTATCGGCTCCATTCGGCGAACTTCCGCAAGGGGCCGCGGGTCGCCCTGCTTCAGTCGAGCTTCGTCCAGCGCTACAAGGAAGGGAAATCACCGGCAGAGCTGAACGCGATCTATTCCCGGATGGTCGCCCGAGCCGGACGAGCCGAACCGCGCCCCGATCTGATCGTCTGGCCCGAGACCTCGTATCCGTATAGTTACATCGC
This sequence comes from Isosphaeraceae bacterium, assembly GCA_965277595.1. Taxonomy (GTDB): domain Bacteria; phylum Planctomycetota; class Planctomycetia; order Isosphaerales; family Isosphaeraceae; genus CBDIDH01. The sequence continues at coordinate 4,248,350 of CBDIDH010000002.1, read as the reverse complement.
CGTCGAATCCGGCCTTCCCGACACCGCGCTCGAACTTCAAGTCAAGGAGATGAACCCGAACTTCAACGTCGCGCAACGCCTTTTGCAACGCGACTCGATCCTTGCCGACCTCCACGGAATGACCGATCGATCGGGCGTCGCGATGCTTGTCGGCAGCCTCTTCTACGACCATCGAAGCGACGGCCTCTCGCGGTATAACGCGGCGATCCTCTTCCAGCCGGGCGCGGCGACGATCCAGACCGTGAACAAGCTGCACCTGGTTCCTTTTGGCGAATACGTCCCCTTGATCGAGACCTTCCCCTGGCTCGTCCGGCTCACGCCTTACAACGGTTCGCACATTCCTAGCCTCCGGTTTGGCCAAGGTCCGGGATGGATGGACCTCGGTCCCTATCGACTCGCCGCGGCGATCTGTTTTGAAGACACCGTGCCGCATGTCGTCCGCCGATTCTTTCACGAGTCCAAAGACGGCCGACATCCCGATTTGCTCGTGAACCTCTCGAACGACGGCTGGTTTCACGGCTCATCCGAACACGAGATGCATCTGGCCGTGAGCGTCTTCCGCTCCGTGGAAAACCGCGTCCCGCTCGTCCGCGCCGCGAATACCGGGGTCTCGGCGATCGTCGACGGCAATGGCCGGGTCCTTCAGAGCCTTCCGACGCTGAAGCAAGACGTCTTGATCGGCGAGGCTCCCCTCGACGACCGCTCCAGCCTTTATTCCTCCTGGGGCGATTGGTTCGGCCAGACCTGCCTCGCCGTGACGATCGGCCTGGTCCCGCTCTCCTTTTTCCGCTCAAGACTTCGGGTTCGTCCGGCGCTTGCCTGACCCTGGGTTTTGGGTGGGGAAGACATTCTGATGACCAATGACCGATGACCAATGACCGAAAAAGCAAGAGTCATCGAAAGCTTCCGTTCGGTCATTCGTCATGATCGAAAACGCAAGAGTCATCGAATGTTTTTGTTCGGTCATTGGTCATGTCCGAAAACGCAAGAGCTATCGAATGTTTCCGATCGGTCATTGGTCATCGGTCCTTGGTCATTCTTATTAGAGTCATGGACGCGATTCACAACCTCTTCCCGATTGATGCCGATCAATCAAAAAGCGTCGTCCTCGGACGCTCTGGCGGCTGCGGTTCCGCAAGGCCGAGCAAGGCCCGCAACTGCCGGGCGGTCTCGGGCGAGTATCCGGCGTAATGGTTGTTCGCGAAGACGACGACGGGAACGCGACTGGCGAGACCGCGGATCAAATCGGCGGTCGCGGTCAGTGACGCGGAACGATCGACCACGATCTTATCCCATGATGTCGTGATCTTCTCGATCGCCTCGCGGTCGCCGATGAGTCGGACGAACGAGAAGGGGCCGGTGACCGGGTCGAGCTTCTCGGCAACCTCGGTCGGCGTGGGCATCCATTTTTGATCGGTCAGGGTCAACGCCGCGCCGTGCTTGCGAAGAATGTCCGTCAATTCCTGGACCACCCAGCGCGGGTTGCGAATCTCAACCGCGAGCGGAACCTTCTTGTGTGGCCAGGCGGCGAGGAAGTCATCAAGGACCGGCAAGAAGTCGTCGAGCGACCGGAAGGCCCCTTTGTTGAAATAACCCATCTGAAGCAGGGCGCAGGCGAGCTTCTCTCCGAGCGGCAGGACCGACGAGACAAAGGCGTCAACCTCCGCCTCGCAGTCGCGGAGTTGCTTCGTATGCGTGATCGCCTGAGGAACCTTGAGCGCGAACCGAAAGTCGGCCGGAGTGCGGTGATACCAGGTCCGCGCCATCTTCGGCGTCGGCGGCCGGTAAAACGAGCTATCCACCTCGACGATCGGAAAACGATCGGCGTACCACGAAAGGTATTCGCCGGGGTCAGTCCCTTCGGGATAGAATGGGCCTTCCCAGTCGGGATAGCTCCAGCCGCTGCATCCGATCAGGATCGGATGTTCAAGCGTCGCGCTCATGTTGCGTCTTCTCGCTGGAGTTAACCCGCGAGCCCTTTCAATTGCTCTAGGAGCGCCAGGGCCGACTCCGGGGTCAATTCGGCGAGATTCAGCCGCTGAAGTTCCAGCAGCAGCGGGTCGGGCAAGGCGGAAAATAGGCTATTTTGCAAAGCCCGGCCCGTCTTGACCTTCCGCAACGGGCCTTCAAGATGACCAGGGTCCGGTCCGTGCTGCTTCTCCAGAAAGGCGAGGATCTCGCGGGCGCGATCGAGCACCGGCGCGGGCACACCCGCGAGCCGGGCGACGTGAATGCCGTAACTCTGGTCGGCCCCGCCGGGGATAATCCGGTGCAGGAAGACGATCTCGCCGCCAGCCTCGCGGACCGCCACATTGGCGTTGCGCAGTCTTGGCTTCGTTTTCTCAAGGTCGACGAGTTCGTGATAATGCGTGGCGAAGAGGGTCCGGCAACCGATCTGATCGTGCAGGTGCTCGGTGATCGCCCAGGCGAGCGAGATCCCGTCAAAGGTACTGGTCCCCCGGCCAATCTCGTCGAGAATCACGAGGCTTCGCGGCGAGGCGTTGTTGAGGATATTGGCCGTCTCGGTCATCTCGACCATGAACGTGCTCTGCCCTCGGCTCAACTCATCCGTCGCGCCGACGCGAGCAAAAAGGCGATCCACCACGCCGAGCCTGGCCCGTTTCGCCGGAACGAAGCCACCCATCTGGGCAAGAATGGAGATCAAGGCGACCTGCCGGATGTACGTGCTCTTGCCCGCCATGTTCGGCCCGGTGATCACGAGGATCATCCCGCCGTCGGGGCCAAGCGTTGTCTCGTTCGGCACGAACTCACCGGCGGGCATCAGGCAGTCGAGCACCGGATGTCGGCCCGCCTCGACCTCGAAAAGAGGCTCGGCGACGACCTCGGGCCGACAGTAACCCTGCCGGACCGCGAGTTCCGCAAGCGCCGTCAAGACATCCACCTGCGCCAGGACCGCCCCGGCCTGAATCAGTCGGGGCGACTCGGCCGAGACCCGATCGCGCAAGGTGATGAAAAGCTCATATTCAAGCTCGCAGGCGCGATCCTCGGCGCGAAGGACCTTGTCCTCGTACTCTTTCAGTTCGGGCGTGATGTAACGCTCGGCGTTCTTGACGGTGGAGCGCCGTTGGTAGTCGCCGGGGACTTTCGCCGCCTGAGAGTGGGTGATCTCGATATAATAGCCCGAGACCTTGTTGAACCCGATCTTGAGATTATTGATCCCGGTTCGGCGGATCTGCTCGGCCTGATACCGGGCGATCCATGTCTTGCCGCCGCGCGCGATCTCGCGGAGTTCGTCGAGATCGGGATGATAACCCGGGCGGATCAAACCCCCTTCTTTCAAGGAGATCGGTGGCTCATCGGCCATCGCGGCCTCGATCGCGGCGCGGACGTCGGGGCAAAGCTCCAGCGAGCCTTCCAGCTCGATCAGTCGTTTTGATCCCCGGGCCGCGAGGCGTGCCTTGACCTTCGGCAAGATCGCCAGGGTTCGCGCCAGGGCGACGAGATCGCGCGGCGTGGCCCGGCCGGTTCCCACCCGCGCGGCGAGCCGTTCGAGATCATACGCCTGACCGAGAACCACGCGGAGATCAGTCCGCAAAGGTGCATCGCGGGTCAGTTCGGCGACGGCGTCGTGACGGTCGGCGATCGCCTCGGCGCGGGTCAAGGGAGAGGTCAGCCAGTCGGCGAGGAGCCGGGCACCCATCGGCGTGACCGTTCGGTCAATCACGGCGAGAAGCGACCCTTCGCGCTTGCCTTCGCGCAGAGTGCGGGTCAGTTCCAGGCTCCGCCGCGTCATTTCATCGAGCGCGAGGGTCTCGGCGCGGCGATACGGGGTCAACCGGTTGATGTGGCCGATCGACGATTTCTGCGTCTCGCGGAGATAGGCGATCAAGGCCCCCGCGGCCTGCACCTCGGGAGCCTCGTCGTCGACACCAAACCCGGCGAGCGTGGCGGTCTTGAAGTGGTCGAAGAGGGTCGCTCGCGCCTGCTCGCCCTGAAAATCCCAGGAGGGCCGCGAGGTCACCGCCAGGCCCGAACTTCCTCGAAGCGCCCGGAGCCAGGGCGTGTCCATCTGGATTTCCGAGACGAGAGTCTCGGCCGGGCTGAGCCGGGCGACCTCGTCGGCAAGCTCGGTGCGCAAAACGCCCGTGAGCGAGAACCGGCCGGTCGAAAGCTCGACCCAGGCCAGGCCGAGCTTGCCGCCGACCTCGACGACGGCCGCCAGGTAATTCGCCGATCGCGGGTCAAGCAGGGCCTCGTCGGTGAGCGTGCCCGGCGTCACGACCCGGACGACCTCGCGTCGGACGAGCCCCTTGGCGACCTTCGGGTCTTCAACCTGTTCGCAGACGGCCGCTCGCTGTCCGGCCTGAACCAGCTTGGCGAGGTAGGTTTCGAGCGCGGGGTGAGGAAACCCGGCCATCGGAACGGCGTTCGGCCCCTTGTCCCGAGAGGTCAATGAGAGGCCGAGCAGGGCCGAGGCGCGTTCGGCATCCTCGCCGAACAACTCGTAGAAGTCGCCCATCCGAAAGAGCAAAAGCGCATCGGGATCGCGCGCCTTGAGCGCCCGATACTGGCTCATCATCGGGGTTTCTGACGGGTCGCTCATGGGGACCGGCGGTGACGGGCAGTAAGGCGGGACCATCTCCGCGATGCAAACCGGCCCGTGAACGCCCCTTCCGTGAAGAGAATACAGGGACGGTTCGCCAGTCGCGCGGAGACGTCGTCGTTGTCAACGTTCCGATCGATTCAGAACTTATCGAGCGCGGCCTGTTCGGCGGCGTAGATCTCAAAGACCTGATCGAGGCGAGTGATGCGGAAGACTTCGAGGAGGTCGGGGTGAATGCAGCAGAGCTTGAGCTTGCCTTTGACGGCGCCGACCTTCTTCTTGAGGTTGATGAGCTTGCCCAGCGCGGCGCTGGAAAGATACTGGACGTTGCCGAAGTTCAGGAGGAGTTGCTTGTGCCCCTCGTTGTCGACCAGGCTATAGAGCTGATCGCCGACCTCCTGGATATTTTCCTCGGTGACGATCTTGGTATCAACGAAGCTGACGACGGTCACCCCGTCGATGGTTTCCAGGCGGAGGTGGCGGCGTGGGGCTTGCGACATCGGCAGACTCCTGTCCAGGATCGAGACCACTCCGCGCCGCGTTGGCATTGCACCGATACGTTTTTGAAGTCGGGGCACGGGGGATCGCTGACCGGTCTCGCGGGTTGCTACTCGGGCGGTGGGCCAGTCACATCGGGCCGCCCGAGGGGGCGAGAAGGCGCCTGGTCCTTACAGACTTACCACAAACCGCCGCGGAATCAAGGGACAACCCCCTTTGTTCCAGGCCGTTGACAGGCCGATTGGCCCCCGCCTACACTCGCCCGATCGATCGAGCGATCACCACCGTCACTCCGGGCCTTCCCGACAACTCACCGCCGGGCCGGGCGTTCCGGCGGCCGATCCCTTCGCCAACCAGAACCGGGAGCCGATCCAGATGAAACGCCCGATTGCCCACGTTGTCAAGGGCCTGGTCTTCGCCCTGGCTCTGCTCGGCGCGAACCCGCGCCGAACCGCCGCCGACATCGAGAAGGCTCCCGCGGCCGACCCCAAGCCTGTCCTCGTGGATCTGACCTTGAAAGGTGAGATCACCGAGGCCCCCTCTCCGCTCGCCCTCGACGGTCGACCGGCCGTTGACAACCTCAAGTCGATCCTGGACACCCTCGCCCGCGCTCGCGACGACAAGGCCGTGAAGGGTCTGGTCTTGCGGGTTCGCGATCTGAAGCTTGGCTGGGCCAAGAGTCACGAGCTTCGCCAGGCGATCAAGGACTTCCGATCGTCGGGCAAGAAGGCCGTCGCCGTTCTTGAGATGGCGAGCAACGCCGATTACCTCGTCGCCACCGCCGCCGATGAGGTTGTGATGCCCGAAAGCGGCTGGCTGATGCTCAAGGGCCTCGCCGCCGAGGTCACCTTTTACAAGACCCTTTTCGACCGTGCTGGGATCAAGGCCGAGACGATCCAGGTCGGCGATTACAAAGGGGCCGGAGAGCCTTATTCCCGAACCCGGATGAGCCCCGAGTTTCGTGAAGAAGTCGGCTCGGTTCTGAATGATTCGTACGCGCTCATGACCGAGGCGATCGCCGCCCGACAGGGGATTACCCAGGACGCCGCCCGCGGCTTGATCGACGGCGGTCCGTATACGCCCGAGGCCGCCCGCAAGGTCGGCCTCGTCAATCGGATCGCCTACACCGACCAGATTGAGACCGAGGTGGCGAAAGGGCTGGGACTCACCTCGTACAAGCTCGACACGAAGTACGGCAAGGCCCCCCGCGAAACGCTCGATTTCTCGGGCCTTGGCGGTTTCCTCAAGATGATGCAGATGCTCTCGGGGGAGTCGGCCAAAAAACCGGCGTCGAAAACTCCCAAGATTGCCTTGATTTACGCGACCGGAATGATCCAGGCGGGCAAGTCGTCCGACGCCACGATCCTCGGCACGGCCGTGATGGGTTCCGATACGATCATCAAGCATTTGAAGCAGGCCGAGAAAGACGAGACCATCAAGGCGATCGTCCTCCGGGTTGACTCCCCCGGCGGCAGCGCCCTGGCGAGCGACCTGATGTGGCGCGAGATTACCCGGATCGAGAAGCCAATCGTCGCCAGCATGTCCGACGTCGCGGCGTCGGGCGGCTATTACATCAGCATGGGTTGCGACAAGATTTATGCCGAGCCCGGCACCCTGACCGGCTCGATTGGCGTCATCAGCGTCAAGCTCGCCGTCGGCGGCTTGCTCGAAAAAATCGGCGTGACGACCGACACAGTGACCGTCGGCAAGAACGGCACGTTCAACTCGACGATCGCCCCCTGGACCGATTCCGAACGCGCGGCGATGCGTCGGCTCTCGGAAGAGGTTTACCACCAGTTCGTCGCCAAGGCCGCGAAAGGCCGCAACCTGACCTTCGCCCAGCTTGAAAAGAAGGCCGGCGGTCGCGTCTACACCGGCCGACAGGCCAAGGCCGAAGGTCTTGTCGATGAGATCGGCACCCTCGCCGACGCGATCTCCGCCGCGAAATCTCTGGCCAAGATCGAAGCGGGCACCGAGACCGAGCTTCTCGTCCTGCCCAAGCCGCAAAGCATTCTCGAATCGCTCCTCTCGCCTCTGGAAGAACGCGACCGCGACGCCGCGTCGTCGGCCCTTGGCCTGGCGCTCCCCTCGGCGATTGGCGATCCACTGGCGCGGCTCGCCGGCTTGACCTCGCTCTTGACCTCGGAACCGGCCGTCCTGCTCGCGCCCTTTGACCTGAAGATTCGTTGAAACGCCTTGTCGGCAAGCGAGCCGAGGCGTGGAGATCGCCTATCCTTTTCGCGGATCGAGGACGATCTCCGCGTTCTCTTTGTTCGCGGTCCCGGTCGCCTCGCGGATCTTGAGTTGATAAAGTGGAGATCTTCCGCCGCGTCAGGACGGAGTGTTCTTGCCCTTTGAGGAGCCGACATGGCCTCGCTGGAGACGTTTGAGAACCAGTTTACCGACCGAGATTATGAGATCGAGATCTCCTGTCCCGAGTTTACCGCGGTCTGTCCCAAGACGGGCCAACCGGACTTTGGCGCGATCGTCATCACGTATGTTCCCGACGCAACCTGCATCGAACTGAAAAGCCTGAAAATCTACCTGCAAAATTACCGGAACCAGGGCATCTTCTACGAGCATTCGATCAACACGATCCTCGATGATCTGGTGGCCGCCTGTCGGCCTCGTCGGATGCGCGTCGTCGGCGCATTCACGCCACGCGGGGGCATCTCGTCAAAGATCAGCGCGACCTATTCCGCCCCGATCGTTCCCCCTCCGGCCGACCTGAGCGGGGCGATCCGAATCGTGTGAAGACGTCGGAACGTCCGGCCGGAGCGAAGCAAGGAGGTTCCTGATGCAAGGGCCAGGGATCTTGACCCTGACGACCGACTTCGGCGGCGATGGCCCTTATGTCGCGGCGATGAAAGGTGTTGTGCTCGGCCTCGCGCCCGAGTCCCGGTTCGTCGACGTCTCGCACGCGATTGCGCCGCAAAACATCCTCGAAGGGGCCTTTATCCTGTCCGAGATCGTGGAGATGTTTCCGGCCGGAACGGTTCACCTCGCGGTGATTGACCCGGGCGTCGGGACCGACCGCCGCCTGATCGCGGCGCGGCTGGCCGACCAGTGGTTTGTCTTGCCCGATAATGGCCTCCTCTCGGGTCTGACCCGCCATCGGACCCCTTCGGGCGTCTGGCAGATTTCCAACCCCGCGCTCCGGCGCGCGAACGTCTCGGCCACCTTTCACGGCCGAGACATCCTCGCCCCGGCCGCCGCGCATCTTCTCAACGGCCGAGACCCCGCCGACCTCGGCCCGGCCGTCCTGGAAATCGTCACTCTCTCCAACTTTCAGCACCGTGTCGAGGCCGACGGCTATCTCGGCGAGGTCATCTACCGCGATACCTTCGGCAACCTGATCACGAACCTTGACGCCTCACTTTTCGCGTCGACCCCCGCGGACTCGTGGACCGTCGAGATTGCCGGCGAACGCCTTCAAGGACTTGGCTGGACCTACGGCAATCACGCCCAGGGCTGCTTGATTGCCCTCTTCGGCGGCACTGGTCGTCTTGAGGTCGCCGTCGTCAACGGCGACGCCGCCGAGCATCTTTCCGCCAGCACGGGAACCCCTGTCCGCGTTCGCAGACGGTCTTGAGGACAAAGGGCAGAGGGCAGAGGACAAAGGACGTCGAACTTTCTGCCCTCTGCCCTCTGCCCTTTGTCCTTTGCCCTTTGCCCTTACGATCCACGCACGAAGGCCGCGACCGCATGAGTGAACCCCTGACGAAATCGACTCCCGACAGGCTCCGCGCGTGGGACCGCGATCATCTCTGGCATCCGTTCACACCGCTCGCCGACTGGGCGGCGGCCGAACCGCTCATTGTGGATCGTGCCGAGGGCGTTTACCTTTTCGATATTCACGGCCGACGGTTCCTTGACGGCGTCGGCTCCCTCTGGTGCAACGTCCACGGACACCGACACCCGACGCTCGACGCCGCCCTTCGCGCCCAGATTGACCGCGTGGCGCATTCGACGCTGCTTGGTGCCTCGCACACGCCGGCAATCGAGCTGGCGAGACAACTCGTCGAGCGTGCGCCGAGCGGCCTGAACCGGGTCTTTTTCTCCGATGATGGCGCGACGGCCGTCGAGGTCGCGCTCAAGATGGCCTTTCAATACTGGCGGCAAAAGGACAATCCCGAGCCGAAACGTACCCGCTTCCTTGCGCTCGGCGACGCCTATCACGGCGACACCCTGGGCGACGTCAGCATTGGCGGCGTCAACCGGTTCCACGCCATGTTCGCGCCGCTCTTGTTCCCCGCACTTCGCGCCGCCAGCCCGAACTGTTACCGATGCCCGATCGGTCTGGAACGCCCTTCGTGCGCGATCGCCTGCCTCGGCGAGGTGGATCGGCTCTTGAAGGAGCATCCGGGCGAGATCGCCGCGGTCGTTGCCGAGCCGCTCGTTCAGGGCGCCGCGGGCATGATCGTCCATCCCGAAGGATATTTCAAGGGGCTCCGCGACCTGACCCGCCAGCATGGAACCCTCTTGATCGCCGACGAGGTCGCTGTCGGCTTCGGCCGGACCGGAACGCTTTTCGCCTGCGAGCAAGAGGACGTCAGTCCCGACTTCCTCTGCCTGGCCAAGGGGATTACCGGCGGCTATCTCCCGCTGGCCGCGACCTTGACGACCGACGAGGTTTACTCTGCCTTTTACGGCAGGGCCGCCGACGGCAAGACCTTTTATCACGGCCACACTTACAGCGGTAACCCGCTCGGCGCCGCCGTTGGTTTGGCCTCGTTGCGGGTCTTCGACGACGAGAAGACCCTGGAAAACCTCCGCCCGAAAATCGATCGACTCGCCGCGCGCCTCGCTGATTTCGCCCGGTTGAAGCATGTTGGCGACGTCCGCCAGCGCGGCCTTCTCGCCGGAATTGAACTCGTCGCCGATCGATCGAGCAAGACCCCCTTCGATCCGACTCAAGAAACAGGCGTCCGGGTCTGCCGGCTCGCTCGCGAATCCGGCCTCTTGATTCGCCCGCTCGGCGACGTCCTCGTCATCATGCCCCCCCTGGCCATCACGTCCGAACAGCTCGACTGGATGGTCGACGTGATGATACGATGCACGCGAATCGTCACCGAGAAGTTGGAGCCGCGTTGATGGGTTGGCGTGCCTTGCCTGGACTCTTCGTCGTGGGAACGGATACCGGCGTGGGAAAGACGCGCCTGGCCTCGGCGATCGCGCGGGCGATGACGATCGAGGGGCGACGCGTGGGCGTGCTCAAACCGGTGGCTTCCGGCGCTAGACAGATTGGAGACGCCTGGCAGTCGGACGATGCCGATTGCCTCATTGAGGCCGTCGGCGGCAACCTCGCTCGGGAACGGGTCGCGCCGATCGTTTATGAAGAACCACTCGCTCCCTGCCTCGCGGCGCGTCGGGCCGGGGTCTTGCTCGAACAGGACGAGCTGGAAAAAACTACGATCCAGGCTCTCGACTGGTGGGCCGATCGGGCCGACGTCGTCGTCGTTGAAGGAGTCGGCGGCCTGCTCTGTCCGCTCGCCGAGGGAACGACTGTCGCCGACCTCGCCCTGACGCTTGATTACCCGCTCGTCGTCGTCGCTCGACGCGGTCTGGGAACCTTGAATCACACGCTTTTGACGATCGAGGCGGCCCGACATCGCGGTCTTCGCATCGCGGGGCTGGTCCTAAACAGTCCCGAGCCGGAGACAGGTTCGGCCGCCGAGGCAACCAATGCCGAGGAACTGGCCCGCAGGTTGCCGGGCCTGGCGATTCTCGCCGAAGTCGCTCACGCCGGAACCTCTGGCTTGCTCGACTCGATCCGTACCGTAGACTGGTTCCCCAGGGCCAGACCACCGCGCACCCAGCCCCCGACGGGATAATCGCGAGGAGCAACGCCGAATCATGCCGAGCGACATCGACATCGACCAGCCGAAGGTCGAGCCGCGCCCCGACGATCCCCACGTCGACGCCCCCCCCGCGGCGGCCGACGACTCGCAACCGCCGCCGCCGTCGTCGTCAGCCGACCGCGAACCCCCCCCGATCGATCTCCTCACGGAGAGTCATGCCGATGAACCAACCGGCGAGCCTCCGCCTTCGGCTCCGGTCGAAATGCCGCCCGCGCCCTTTGAAAGCAGCACGAGCGGCGATGACCTGACCGTCAGCCTTAGCCAGGCCCGCCCCGACCCGCTTCTCGGCGAGTTCAAGACCGAGGAAGGGGGCGAAGGTCAGGTTCCCGATCCCCCCTCGCAGCCTGAAACCGCCGACGCCGAATCTCCGGCCGAGGCCAATGTCGCCGACGCGCCAAACCTTCACGGCGGGTCGCGCGCCGATGCCCTCAACGACCTCGCCGCACTCGATCTCGGCAACGAGACCCCGGCGATTGGTCCCGACGCCTCCGTCGCGTCCTTCGATGCCCTCGGCGGTATCAACCTCTCCGCCGCGCCGACCGCTGCCTCGGCCGCCACCAAACCCGAGCCGGCCAAGGATGATGACGACGAGGAAAATGACGATGACGACGATGACGAGGCCCCCCCGGCGCGTGGGTCGTCTCTCGTGGTGATGTTGCTCGCGAGTTACGCGAGCGCGGTGACGCTCGGCCTGATCTGGGTTCTGATGACCGGCCGCCGCCTTCACGAGACCGAGGAACCAGATGCCCCTCTCACGGCCGAGAGCCAGGCCGATCCCGGTTCCCGGGCTGGCAACGCGCATCGAATCGCCCCGCCCAAGCCGATTCCCGCCGCGCAACTCGCCGCGCTTGGCAAAACCATTCGCCTTGGTCAGATCGAAGCCACGCCCCTTGCCGTGACCTCCGGCCCTGTCGTTCTTGAACGCAATTTTCAGGGTAATGAGCGTAAACCCGGTGGCGAGAACGCCCTGAAACTCCGCCTTCGGCTCAAGAACGTCTCGACCGACACGACCCTCGCCCCGCTCGACGAGGCCTTCCTGCGTGATCGTCCCCGGGCCGATCCCGACAGTTTCATCGAGACCTCCGCGGGCAGTCCATCGATCGCTCAATTCCCCCTCGCCGTGGAAAGCGAATGGTCGATCGTCGGTCAGGAGTTTCGCGACCTGAAGCCCGGTCAAGTTCTGGAAACCCAGGTCGTGAGCGCACCCGACGCCCTGGCGCAGAAGGCTCCCGAGATGACCTGGCGGATTCGACTCCGGACCGACCTGAACCACACCGACGACCTCGGCGTCCGCTTCCTCGAGTCGGACATCAAGCCCGGCCCGTAGCCTGGCAATTTATCACCCCAGGGCCTTGCTCCGTCGTTGCCCGAGGCAAGGGGCCGAGCAAGAGGACGCCGCCCACGATGCCCAGTGAACCGACCGCCGCGATCGACGCGCCGACGCAACTGCCCGCCCCGGCGCGTCCCTTCTGGCGGTTCTTTTCCCTCGCCTGCACCCTCGCGGCGCTCGGGCATCCGCTTGCCTCGGCTCTGAGCCGACACTTCTGGATCGCCGACCTTCTCAGCCACTTTCAGGAACCCGCGCTCGCCTTGACGATCTTCGCCACGATCATCAACGCTCGATGCCATCGACGGGTCGCCCTCGGCCTGGCCTTGCTGGCGGTCGTTCAGACGGTCCCGATCCTTCGCTATTCCGGCGCGAACCCCGTGAAAAGCGCCCCAGCTTCCACCGATCGCCTTCGAATTGTTCTGGCAAATGTCCTCTTCGAGAACGAGAATTACGACGAGGTCATTTCCCTGATCCGCGCCGAGCGGCCCGACATCGTCGGCCTGGTCGAGATCGATCCAGCCTGGCAGAAGGCGCTCTCGGTGCTGCGCGACGACTACCCCTTCCGCGTCGAATACCCCGCCGGAGCCAGCGGCCTGGCCATCTGGTTTCGCAAGGCCCCGACGGTCATCGACCCGCCAGAATCGCTTCTCCCGGGCCGAAATCCCGTGATTCACGCCGTCTTTGAGTTCGCCGGTCGGTCGCGTCATCTCTGGCTTGTTCATCCGTCGTCGCCCATTTCGTCGCGGCTCCTGATCGCCGGGAACCCCGAGATCGATGCGATTGCCCGTCGGGTCGGGCAGGTCAAGGGGTCACGTCTTGTTCTTGGTGACATGAACAGTACCGACGGCTCGGCCCATTTCCGCGACTTCCTCCGCGTCTCTGGACTCCGCGATAGCCGACTTGGATTTGGCCGCCAGGGAAGCTGGCCGTCGGACATGCCCTATCGAATCAGCATCGACCACGCCTTTCTCTCCGACGACCTCGCCGTCGTCGACCGTCGCCTCGGCTTTCTCTCCGGCTCCGATCACCTGCCGTTGATCGTCGACCTCGCCCCGCCCGTGAAGGATTCGAGCCAGGCCGCGAAGGCGTCGACCTCGCCTCCCTGATCGAGCCTGTCATTCGCCGAAAACTTGACCCGGTCAGCCTCGATGAGGAGGGCAACGAGACGGCCGGCATCCTCCGCGCCGATCGTTTCGACCAGCGTCTTGTCGGCGGCGAATTCCTCGGCTGTCCTCGCCTTCCAGGCCGGGCCGAGGCGGAGAACAAGGGATTCTCGGGCGATCTCGGCGAGCCTCACAATCGGCGCAACATCGGGTTTCAGAATGGTTTCGGGAGGCTTTAACGATCGGCTTTTGCTCCCGCGTCCTCGTCCGAATCGCGCGAGGATGATCATTCCCAGAAGCACGGCCAAAATCAAGACAACGACCCAGGTCCAATCGTGGCCCGGACCGGTCAGAGGCTCGGGACCGAGGTTCGGCCGAGGCGGGACCAGACTGGCTTTTGCGACGGCTGGCTCGTCCTTCACGGTCGCCTTCGCGTGCGATCGCGACCTTGAAGGACGCGTGTCAACGGGCCAATCGGATCAACCGACGTATCCATCTCACTGCCCGCGACACCAGCGCTCGAACACCATCGCCGGAAGGCCATGCGTCGACCTTCCGCGGCGCTTTGGTAGTGATCGCGGACCCGTCGCGATCCCGAATCGACGGTCCGTCGCGTTCCCTGTTCCGCATCGTCCAGGTCGATCAGGCCAGCGTCAGGTAATGCGTTCTCGCGCGGCTCCACCAGGCGAAGGGCGATGATCTGATGTTCCGCCGCGATCTGTCGCCAGGGAGCAATCGGTAACGGACCATCGCTGACAAAGTCGCTCAGCACCACGACGAGAGCCCGACGCGTTGCGTTACCGATCCGCGAAAGGCCGAGGGTCAGGTCGGTTCGCCGCGAGACCGTCGGCGTCGCAACCAGGGTGCGGACAATCCGAGCCAGATGGCGGTCGCCAGTCGACGGCGAGACCTGGGCCTCGATCCGGTCGCTGACCATGATCAGGCCGACGCGGTCTCCGTTCCGCGCGGCGACTGTTGCCAGCAGTGCCGCGGCCTGCGCGGCACGGTCGGCCTTGGAACGCCCCTCGGGACCAAACTGAAGGCTCGCGGAAACGTCGACAACCAGCCAGAGCGTTAACGAGCGTTCTTCGACGAAATGGCGCACGTAAGGAGCGTTTAGCCGCGCGGTTACGTTCCAGTCCAGATACCTTACGTCATCTCCAGGTTGATACGCTCTCAATTCGGCGAAAACCAGGCCCGTGCCGGGCCGCGCCCCTTGATAGGCGCCCGCGAGCGTCGAGAAGGCGACGGGCTTGACCTGAAATCTCAGCCGACGCGCCCGCCTGAGAATTGCCGAGGCGTCGACGGCGGGTCGATTGATGTCGATCTCGGGCTTCGGTTTCCGTCGAAAGGGCCAGACCATGATGGAAAGGATTATCCGTCTTGTCTCGTTCAGTCGGCCGAGGCAGTGGTCTTGATCAAGCGGACCTCGGCCGCGTCCGGTTCGGACGTAATTTCCGAGGTGGCGGCAATTGTCCAGCGGAGGCAAACCTCCCAGCGTCGCGACGCGTCGGCTGTCATGATCCAGTGCGGAACGACGCAGGAGCTTTGATAAACCCCTTCAAAACCCCCTTCGCTCTGGCTGACCGTCTCGATCGGATAGCACCAGAGATCGGCCGGAGTCGACCACGCGAGGGCAAGGTCCAGGTCGAGCCATTCGTCGGTCAAGTTCAAGCCCTCCTGGCCGCGCAAGTCGATCCGGGCATCGAGCATGCCGAGGCGGTTACCCAGGGGATTGGAATAATAGCGGTCGTCGGCGTGCCCCGCCATCCCCGCGACATTCAGCTCAATTCCGAAGTGAATCGGCACGCCCTCGGGCAAATCTTCGAGCACATAGGAGATTTCCAACGCCGAACTGTCGGCCGCGAGCTCGATCGTCTTGCGAAGACGAATCAGATGCCCGTCGGCCCGGCCGGTCCGTTCCATCGCCAGCGAGACGCGGTCGGGGCCGCGATGGACTTTCGAGAGATAAGCCCCCTGCACGAAATCCCCGCGCTCGACATCGCGGCAGGCGGCGAGGTCGTCCAGCGTGAGATCGAGAGGAAAGACATGGTCAACGAGCGCCTTGCGAGGATGGCGGTCGTAAACCAGCATCCGGGCAAGCCCTTCTTGCTTGAAGACAACGCGATCGGGCGTGAACGTCGGAACGTCGCCGTGCGAATGGCCTCCGGCAGCGGCAATGGCGCCGTGGTAGGGCTCGGGCCGACGGTCGAGCGTGTTGAGGATGTTCGTCAAGGCCTGACGGACGTCGAGTTCGTAAATATGACCACCAGTCGCCGGCCGGACGTAGGCGATGAGCCGATCGTTTTCCAGGCGAGCTTCCTGGCGAGCGTCAAGATTAAAATCAGCGACGTCAAGCGTAACCCGAGGCCCGGTGCGGCCTTCGGCGTCGTCGAGCGTATTGTGGGCGGCGATCAGATGTTGATAGATCGCGTTGCGGAGATGGGGCAGGTACAGACCGCCGAAGGACCCGTGCCAGTAAGGGCAGTTGCACTGACCTCGATAAAGCTCCTGACGCGCGGCGTCGAGGTAATCGGGATCGGCCTCGGGTTTTGCCTCGGCCGCGGTGAGCCGATGCGAGATTTCGAGCATCCGCGCATACATCTCGTCACTCTCGGCATAGCGGGCCTTGAAGTTTCGCCAGAACCCGCCGGCGCGGACAAAGGGTTTGAGCCGGTCGGCCGCCGGATGTCCTTCGCTGTGTCGCTGCGCGTGCTTCAACTCAACAAGTTTCGCCGACGGCAAGGCCCACTCGGTCATCTCGCGATACGAGCCGTCGGGCAAATAAACCTTTCCAAGAGGCAGGGTTGCGTCAACGGCCTCGGCAAAGGTTGTTGGCCGGATCCAGTCGCGGTTGCCGCGGAGCATGTCGCAGAACCGACGGAGCCAGCCGTTGGTAAAGACATGGTCAAAGGTTTCGGGCCAGGAACCGAATTTCTCGCCGTCGTCGGCACAGACGACGGTCGCGCCGGGGCGATTATGGGCGAGCCGTCGAAGGAACTCGTACGAGTCGTGCGGTTCATGGAAGGGGACCATGTACCGAAGGCGTTCGGAACTGGGAAAGACCTTGAGCAGGCGGCCGTCGTCCTCGGTGAGGTAGTATCCGAATAGCTGGTCGTCGTGGAGCCCCGCGCGTTGAAAATGGGCGTCATCGAGCACGGTGTATTCGACACCGGCCTCGACGATCGCCGAGACGAGATGTTGTTCCCAGACGCGCTCAGGGACCCACATGCCGCGAATCTTCGACTCGAAGAGGTCGGTGAGATAGGCGGCGAAATCGCGGATCTGACCGACCCGGTCGCGGTAGGGGATCATCGTCATGATCGGCTCGTAAAAGCCGCCGCCGAGGATCTCAACCCGCCCCGCCGCGGCCATCTCGCGGACGCGTTGAATATACTCGGACTTATGTTCGACGAGCCATTCCACCAACGGCCCGGAAGTGTGGAGGACGAACGGAATTTCCGGGTAGTCTTCCATCACGTCGAGAAAAGGCGCGTAACTGTCCTTGTACGCCGCCTCGAAGACGCCGTCGAAATTGCCGACAGGTTGATGATTGTGAAGGGCGAAGATGAGGCGGAGGCCGGTCATGGCGGGGTGGTTCCTCGGGATCGCGACGGATCGACGCGTGTGCTGAGGTTCTGACAGGGTCAGGCCGGCGGTAAGCAATGTCTCATCGTTCGTCGGTCGTTCCGCGTTTGTCGGCGATCGGCCCGACCTTGACCTCGCGAAGGAACCGGGCGGAATCTTCGGGGGGGACGGGGTTGATGTAGAAGCCGGACCCCCACTCGAAGCCGGCGACTTTCGTCAGGCGAGGGATGATCTCGACGTGCCAATGGTAATGAGGCACTTCCTGGCGGTCAAATGGGGCGGTGTGAATGATGTAGTTGTACGCGGGGCTATCGAGCGCGGTTTCCAGCTTGGCCAAGACCTGGCGGAGAACCGCGCCGAGGTCGTCGACGCCGGGTTTGGGAATATTCTCGAAGTGGCTGGAATGCTGTTTCGGGAGGATATGGGTCTCAAACGGAAACCGGCTCGCGTAGGGACAGAAGGCCGTGAAGTGCGGGGTGTCGAGGACGATGCGTTTCTCGGCCGCGAGTTCTTGCTGAACCATGTCGCAATAGATGCAGCGGCCCCGATAGTTGAAGAACTCCAGGCCGCCGGTCATCTCGTCCCAAACCGAAACGGGAACAATCGGCGTGACGATGAGTTGGCTGTGCGAGTGCTCCAGGCTGGCTCCCGCGGCGGCACCCACATTTTTGAAGAGCATGCCGTGGACAAGCCGGGTGTCACGTTTCAGGTCAACCAAACGGTCGCGATAAACCCAGAGGACTTCGCGGATATTGTCGACGGAAAGCGTGGCCATGCTGATCTGATGCTTTGGGCTCTCAACGATGACCTCGTGAGCACCGACACCGGCCATCAGGTCATAAATGCCATCGCCGCGTTTGTCGAGCTGGCCCTCAACCTTCAGGGCGGGAAACTTGTTGGGAATGACCCGGACCCGCCAGCCGGGACCGTTGGGCCGACTGCCGCGCTCTCGGTAGGCGAGGATTTCGGGAGGGGTTTTTTCTTCGTTCCCTTCGCAAAATGGGCAGTTACCGATGGGTTCGCCCTGGGCCTGTGCCTCGCTTTTGAAGTCATGAGGCCGTTTCGCTCGCTCGTGGGCAATGATCACCCAACGACCGACGATCGGGTCCTTTCGAAGCTCGGGCATCCCCTCAATCCCCCTCGCCTGACGATCCCCCTGGCTTGACCCGTCCAGGCTAACGTCGGAAGAACCGGACCGCCAGTCCCGCCAGGCGATGCTTGGGAAATCTGAGGTTGGAAGCTGGGAGAAAAATGAACGATGACCGAGAGCCAAAAGAGTTCTCGGGCTGGGTCAAGCGCCGGGCAAAGAAAAGCAAACGACCCCGCGACCGCTGGGGGGGAAGGCGGCAACGGGGCCGAGGAGGGCTGCGGATCGATTGGAATCGGCCGCAACCTCTCAGTTCGAGAGGGCTTCCTCGTACGCCTCATGATTGGAAGGCTGAAGCGAGGCAAGCTTGCGGCAGGCTTCGTGGTAGCCAAGACCCACCTGATCGGCGTCCCAATCAATCATCCGGCCGGGAAAGTCCTGAAGCTTGGCCCACTGGTTCAGGTATTTCAAAAGACCAACCTCGTGGCGCTGTTCCTGGTCCTTCGTCCAGGCGAAGAGCGCCTTGCCGGTCCTTGGCGGGCTGGTGTTCGCGGACGTGCTGGTTGCGGTCCGCGATGCCTGAACCGGCGCGGGGGCCGGGTGAACGACGGGTTCGACGTGGGGAAGGGTCTCGGCGGCCGGAGCGCGATCCTGGACGAACGTCGGGACGCCGTCTCGGTAGAGGTAGCGGGCGACGCCAAACTTCACCGCGGCGCGTTTGAAGGCGTCGGAATAGCCGGACTTGTCATCATCGCCCGAGTCGGACATGCCGGCATAGCCGCCGGCGTCTGACTTGGTCAGGGTTGAACCGTCGGGGAGGCGAATCGTCAGCCGGCAGAGAACCGAGTTCTCGTGCGGGGTGTACTCGTCCCACCAGTTCTCGGGGCCGAGAACGCTGTCCAGCCGGTTCATGACCGTCCGGGCGGTGATGTAGTGGAGCTGGCGGCCCGCGGTGGAGCGGGCCTTGACTTCATTGGGCTCAAAGGGCGCGGCAAGTGAGGCGAATAGGTCGAGATGCTTCGTCATGAGAACGCCCCTCAACGTGTTGCGGGCAAAAGTCCCTTTCCGTGAAGAAAAGGAACAGGGCCTCGCGAACCAGGAATGATCCGGGTCTCGCGCAGGTCGTCCGACTGGCCCGTGAAC
The DNA here is from genome assembly GCA_965277595.1 of Isosphaeraceae bacterium. Lineage (GTDB taxonomy): Bacteria > Planctomycetota > Planctomycetia > Isosphaerales > Isosphaeraceae > CBDIDH01. The sequence goes on along the minus strand of CBDIDH010000002.1, from coordinate 4,229,176 downwards.
CAACTACACGGCCTTGACCGACAACCAAACGCGACGCCGCCCGCCCGAAACTGATCTCTTGACCACTCTCAGGCGGACGGCGGTATTGTACGCAGGTCCACCGACCATTTACAAGCGTACAGTGACGATTTTTTCGGAAATTCCTGTTGGGCTGGCCGAGGCGAGGGCCAAACCTTGATTTCGTGGGGTCGGCGCGGCGGAAACCTTGGTCTTGAACTCGTAGCGATTGAGGATCAGGACCAGGAGGATGCAGCCGATGATCATGGCCCCGAGCGAGACGCCAAGCAGGGCCACATAAATGTCCGACTTGGGGCTCTGGACGTAAACGCCACGCTGGTTTGCGGCTCGGCCAGGCGTGGCGCCGCCGCGACCCTTAGCTGCGGGGGCGGATCGTGGACGAGACAATGTCGCCCTCCTTAATCTTGATGCCGTTGACCGGGCGGCCGATCATCTGACCCACGGCCTGGTCGGGGTCCACCGAAAGGATACGGATCTTGCCAATGTACTGCGGCTGCGGCTTGGTTCGGTAGAGGAAGAGTTCATGACCGGCGACGATGCCGTCGTCCGACCCAATCGTGATCTCAACCTGAGTGTTCGCCGCGTTGACGCGGGCGACCTCCCCCTGAACCACCGGCGGGCTTTCCAGGCCCTTCACGGTCGTGATGTCGTCGGAGAGCCCGTTCTTCCGCAAGAGGGTCGAGAGTCGGGCGACGCGGTCGCGAAGGTCCTTGTTGTTGTCGTCGAGCGTCTTGATCTGCCGCTCATTCTCGCGGATCTTGTCGTTCAGCTCGGTCTGTTGCAGCTTGTAGTCGTTGGCCTGCTTCTCGACCTCGGCCTTCTGGTCGCGAAGCTGCTTGGTTTCCTTGAAGTTCTCACCGGCCTCGGCCAGAGCGCGGCTGGCGCTTTCCTGGGCGACTTCCAGCTTGGCGCGGGCCGCGGTCACCTCGGCCTCAACGGTCTTCTTGTCGTCTTCGAGAGCCTTGTTGCGCCCTTCGATCTGGGTGATGAACGCCTGTTGGTCAGCCTGGGCCTTGGCGGCATCTTTCTTCGCGGCGTCAACCGCGGCGGTGAGGTCGCGGACCTTCGAGGTCTGCTCGGCGACCTTCTTCTTTTGCGTCTCGGTCTCATCCTTCCAGTTCTTGGCGGTGACAAAGGCCACCGTGGAGATCCCGAGGAATAAGAGCGAGAAAACCATGATCACGATCACGAGGATCTTACCGACGAAGGTCATGGTCCCATCCTAACCCATCAGAAGGAAGACGGTCGTTCAGCAACCCCCCGGCCACGTCGCCGCCACGACTCGGGCGATGGGGAGTCTGTTCAGGCCGTTCGAGTTCGGGAGACGTGGAGTGACATCTTTTATCGCGGGACGCGTCCGCGCTGAAGAATGCACCCGTTCATTTTAACGAGCGACATTCTCACGAGGCAAGGACCTCGTGACCTAAAGGCCAGTCAGGACCACTCCCGCCCCATACGCCCCAACTTTACCCCATGATCGAGATTCGGGCAAGAAAGGAAATCTGACGAGTCTGGGGGATTGAAGATTCCGGATTTGCGGCGTTACGGACGAAGACGTTCTTGACCATGCGGAGAGGGATGTGGAGGACAAAGGGCGAAAGGACAAAGGGCAGAGTCAATTGCATGGGGAGAGTCTGTCGCGAAAGGAATGACTCGGCCCTCTGTCCTGGTCGGCGTGGGTCAAGGCGTTTTGACCTCGGGCTTTGTGGGTTGTTCGTTGGAGGGTTGGTAACTCTCAACGGGGATGGGTTTGCCGAGTTTCTCAAGATAATACGCAATGACCGGTCGGGTTCCGATCTTCGGGGCGAGCGTTAACGCATTGGTGAAGTGCTCGGCGGCCTTCGAGGGAAGGCCCCCTTCCAGAAGGACCATCCCCGCCTCGAATTCCCATTCCGCCTGTTGCGAGACCCGAGAAGGAAGCTGCAAGAGGTTCGACGTGACGATCTTCCCCTCGCCGTGAAGGAGATAACGCGACGAGTCGAAAACGCGAAGGGCGCGGTCGAGCTGAAGGCGGGGGATTGCATACGTCGTGAGAAGGGTGCCGGCGTAATCGTCGTTGCCGAGGAGGAAGTAGACGCGACTGTGCCGGAGCGCGGCGATTCCGGGTTCTGCCCCGAACGAGGGGTCGTCGATCGTTCCGCCGCCAAGGATCTCGGCGGCCTTGTCGGGCTGGCCGGTATCGCAGTAGAGGTCAAGGAGTTGCGGCTTGACGAGCGCGGGGTTCGTGGCGGTGCGTTCGGCCTCTTCAAGTTCGTGAATCGCCAGGCCGGGCATTCCCTGGGCGACCGCGAATCGAGCAAGCTGGACGGGGTTGGTCTGCTGCTCGGTGGTCATCGTGTTCAACTGTTCCTCGACCTCCTTGACACGTCGCGAGAGTTCCGCGAGATCTCGCGCGATCTGGTCGCGGTCGGCCGCCTGAAAGCCGCTGTCGATTTTCGACTTATCGAGGATTGCCTGGAGCCGGTCGCGGGCGAGGTCGAGAAAGTTCGCCGCGAGATAGAGCTGGAAAAGTTCGATGTTAACGCGCCGTAAATCCTGGCGCGCGAGCGGGTTCCGGGGAGGCGGGGTGGTCTGGATCGCGTAGTTCAGGGAGGTGATGAGCTGGCGATAACGGAGCGGCAAGAGGCCCGGCCGGGGGGCGATCTGGGCGATCTTTGCTTCGTTTTCGGGGGTCAGTGAAAGGCCCGCCAGAAGCGCGGTTTCCTGAGTGAGCAAATCGCGATAGGCGGTGGCCAGAATCCGGAAGGCCGCGGGGTCGTCGGGCTTTGAGGCCAGGGCGGTTCGTGCCTCGCGCGCGGCGAGAAGGCAGCGGGCGGGGTCGGGACGGCTCTCCCGGCCCGTGCCGGGGTTGACGACGGTCAGCCAGTGCCGGGCGGCGAGGTCGTGCGGCTGCGGCATGGCCATCTCACGCGTTCGGAAGACGTTGTCCATCCACGAGACGGCCGTCGGCGGTCGCTCGGTGGGGGGAACCGGCTTGTCGCGGCGATAGGCGACGGCATCGGGTTCGAGTCGGTTGGCCTTGAAGTAGGCGAGATCGGCCGCCGGGGCGTCGGCTCGTCCAAAAAGGGCGATGGCGCCGTTGTCGTGAAAGGGAATCCAGTTCACGCTTTGAGAGAGCGCCTCGTAGGTGAATTTGGAGGTGATCGGAACCATCACGGCCGAGATCTTGTATTCGTCGAGCAGCGGTTTCCAGCCGTCGATATTGTCGATGGCGAGAGCCTTGAGGGTATTCTGGTGGCGTTGAAAGAGGTCGGGCGGGTAGAGATGCGCGCGATTATCAATGAAGACCTTGCGATCGGGATAGGCGCGCCAGACCAGGGCATCGCCTTCCGACTTCAACGTGTTCAGGACATTGCCCTGGAATCCGGCCGTCTTGAGGAAGTCGGCCGTCTCAAAGGCGAAATCATCGCGATCAAACCCAAACCCAAACTGTCCTTCGCCTTCGGTCGGTTCAAAACCGACGATCGGCAGGCCGCCGAGCAAGACCTTGGCCAGGCAGAGGAAGATCGCCAGAATCGTCACCGCCCGCCCGCCGATCGACCAGACCGACCAGCCCGAACCGATCCGCCCGGCCGTTCCGTACCTCGCCAGATACCACTCCTGACCGTTCAGCGTCAGCGTCGTGGCGAAGATCACGGCGAATTCCGGCGCATACCGTTTCAGTGCGCCCCAGAGCACGACGGCGGTCGTATACATCAAAAACCGGCTCAAGGAGAATCGGTGCCGGTTCCAATAAAACGAGAAGAACCCCAGCGCCACGGTGATTAGATAAAAGCCGAGGATGAACGGATACACCCGCCCCGCCTGCTTTCGCAAAACCTTGCCGAAGAACGAAAGCTGGTCCGCCGTGGGGACATCGGTTGACCGAAAGAGGCCGAGAAACGGATCGGCAGCGGCCCCGAAAACGCGAAAGAGCGAAGGATTCACCAGGCAGGCGAGCACGCAGGCCCCAAAAACCCCGAACGCGACGGGCAGGCCAAAGGGCTCCGGTCCCTGTTTCGGTTCCGACGGCCCCGGCCTTGCTCGACCCAGGGCGCAGGCGGCCAGAATCATCAGGCCGATCAGGAACGTCTCGGAAACATTCGCCCAGAGCAAGAAGAGAGGAATGAGCGCGAACCCGGCCGACCTCCGGCCGAGGTCGATCGCTCTGTGAATCAGCCAGACCTCCAGCGCGAGCAGGAAGACGCCCCAGGTACCCGGCCCGACCGTCGCCGGTCCGCTCGTCGCGGCGATTCCGCCCAGGATCACCGCTCCGGGGCCGACAACCGCCCCCAAGGCCAGTCCCACCGCGCAGGCCGACCACCAACGCCCAGGCCCCCCCCTTCGAACGTTCATGAGCACGAACGCCGTCAGCATGTAAATCAGGGCGTTCAAGGCCACGAGTGCCCCGGCGGCAACCTGATCAGCGCGGGCCTTCGTGGCCCCGGTGTCATTGGCAATACCCGGCGAGAGGTCGTACGCGGCCTTGTAAACGATCGCCTGGGACCAGTCAAAGAGCCAGGGGACGTTCACCCAGACCTTGCCCGTTTCCGTGTACGAAAAGGGATCGCGCAGGACGGGCGTCATCTTCGCCGCGATCAGGCGGCCGACCTGAAGGTGGGTCCAGATTGGCGACTGGGTGATCTTGTTCGCCGAAACGAGAAAGGCGAGGAGCATGATCCCCAGCATCACGTAAACGTCGTAATAATTGTTCCATTCGACGACCCGTTCCGGTGTCCACGGCTCGGGTTCGGCGACGGCGGGGGTCTCCTCGGGCGCCACCGGGTCAGCCTCGGCCGTGGCGGCGGATCGGGAGTCGGGTCGCGGTTCGGGGGATTCAGGTTGAGTCATCGGAAGGAGCGCCGCGATAGATAATGGAGAGGGAAAATATGAAGGACGGACGCCCTCGCCAGGGAGCGAGAGGTACGCCTTATGCTAGAAGTTCTTCGACGGGTCGGTCAAGGGGGTCGAACAGAGGCGTCAAAGACCTCATCCCGACCCAAAAACGACCGATCGATGTCCCTGGAAGCGGAACTGGCAAGGAAGATGGGTTCGTTCCGGGCGAATTGGGTTCCCTGGTTATCGTCGTTGGGTTTGTTTTGCCTTCGTGAAGCTTCAGAGAATCGGCACACACTGGCGGTCGTCGGCTCGGCTCGTTGACTTAGTGTCCGCCCCGACTAGAATGCGAAGGTCCCAATAGGGCGAAGCGTAACTTCCGTGAAGCGTGGACCGTCGGGAGACTGGTCGTCGATGCGAGTGCTCACCGCGATCCCGGTTTATAACGAAGAGGCCCACCTCACGCCCGTCCTCACGGAGGTCCTCCGATTCGCCGACGATGTGCTCGTTGTCGATGACGGGTCGACCGACCGGACGCCCGACCTGCTCAACGCCTTCCCAACGATCCAGGTGATTCGCCACCCGCGAAACCGAGGCTACGGCGCGGGGCTTCAAAGTGCCTTTAGCCGAGCCATCGAAGGGGGTTACGACGGCCTCGTCACGATCGATTGCGACGGCCAGCATGAGCCTTCCTTGATCCCGATGATCGCCGCCCGACTTGACTCGGCCGATCTCGTCTCGGGAAGCCGTTACTTACAGGTTTTCGATCCGAGCCAGATCCCTCCTGAAGAACGCAGGCGGATCAACGTCGAGGTCACGCGCTGGATCAATGAATGTCTGAGCCTGAACGTCACCGACGCCTTTTGCGGGTTCAAGGCGTACCGGACGTCGGCCCTGAAGCGCTTTGAGATCACTGATGACGGTTACGCGATGCCCTTGCAGGTCTGGGTTCAGGCCGCCGCGGAGGGAATGACGGTTGTCGAGGTTCCCGTTCCGCTGATTTACCTTGATGAATCGCGGGCCTTTGGCGGCTCGCTCGACGACGCGGGTTATCGGCTCAAGCACTATCGTCAGGTCTTTCAAGACGCCATGCAGTGCGCCGGGCTGGAAGTCGTCGGGGGCTGTTGTTGATGCAAGCACACCACCTTCGCGCCCCTTCGGCCGATGGCTCCGTCCTCGCCGAGCCCCCCCTGGCCGAAGCCCCCGCGCTGCTCTCGGCCAACGCCGCCTTGCTCAACGACTGGGACGAGGATTTTCAGGGCCGACCCGCTTCCTGGCTCCGCGCGACGACCCGAACCCAGGTTCTTGAACGCGCCCGATCCTTCCTCGCCGAGCACGGCCTTGCGTCGTCGATTCCCGAGAACGCCAGCGCTGACAGACTTGTCGTGACCGGCCATCAACCGGAGTTGTTTCATCCCGGGGTTTGGGTCAAGAACTTCGCCGCCGCCGCGATCGCCCGGGAATCAAACGCCCTGGCCCTGAACCTGATTGTCGACAATGACATCCCCAAGTCGTCGACCGTGCGCGTGCCCCATGCCGAGGGCGATTCAATCCGGATCGAACGGGTCGAGTTCGACGGCCGCGCCGGGGAGACTCCGTACGAAGACCTCGACGTTGTTGACGAGGATCTCTTCGCCAGCTTCGCCCCTCGCGCCCGAGCCGCGCTCGGTGGCCAACCGGCCGATCCGGTTCTTGACCTCTTCTGGCCGAACGCCCTTCGGTTCAAGGCTCAGACCCGCAAACTCGGCCTGAGGTTCGCCCTCGCCCGACGCGCCGTTGAGGCCGCCTGGGGCGTGAACAACCTCGAAATCCCTCTTAGTACCGTCTGCGAGACCGAGGGCTTTCTCTGGTTCGCCTCGCACCTGCTCGCCCACCTGCCGCGGTTTCAGGATGTTCACAACGACGCGCTCGCGCGCTACCGAACGCTTTACGGAATCCGTAGCAAGAATCATCCCGTCCCCGCGCTCGGACGTCAGGGCGATTGGCTCGAAGCCCCCTTCTGGGCCTGGCGATCGGGCGAGCCGAGGCGTCGGCCCCTCTTCGCCCGCCAGCGTGCCCGGACCCTGGAACTTCGAATCGGCGGCGATGACGCACCAATGCTCGAACTCCCTCTCAGCCCCGACCGCGAAGCCTGCTGCGCAGTCGAGCAACTCCAGACCCTCCCCGGCCGGGGCGTTCGACTTCGCACTCGCGCCCTGACAACCACCATGTTTGCCCGCCGATTGCTGGGCGATCTCTTCTTGCACGGGATCGGCGGCGCCAAGTATGACGAGCTGGGCGACGAGATTTCGAACCGCTTTTACGCAGGTCCGGCCCCCGGTTACCTGACTCTCTCAATGACCCTCTGGCTTGGCCTCAACGCCGATCCCGCCGTTTCAGGACGCCTCGCCTCGGTCGATCGCCAGGCCCGCGACCTGACCTGGAACCCGGACCGCCACCTCGCCCCCTCGAATCTGGCCGATCCCGGGACCCGACACTGGGTTGAGCGAAAACTCGTCGCGATCGCCGGTCCGATCTCCAGCCATGCTCAACGCCTCGAACGCTTTCACGAAATCCGCCGCTGCAACGAGGCGCTTCAGCAGCTCATGACCGATCAACGCGCCTCGCTCTCCCAGGATCACGACCGATTGATCGGCCTTGTGAAGCGAGACACCCTGGCCCGGAGCCGCGAATACGCCTTGATCCTTCATTCCCGGCGCCGGCTTCGCGAGGCGCTCGGCAACTCCTTGCCCGGTCTTCGACTTGGCGACGACTGATGGCTAGATCCAAAACGTGTTCGCTTTTTAAGCGGTTTTAACTCCGGTCGTTGGTCGAATTCCCCGGCCTTTTTGCCAATCCCGAAAAAAATCCGACGATTCGACCGCTTGCTTGAGGCGAACCCGCTCCGTTCCTCGTAAAATGAAGATCAGCGATAACCTGCGACGTCGGCCCGGCCGGGCCGAACAAGGTTCGGTTGCCCCTGTCGTGAAGAATGCGGCGCGTCCCGCAACGAAGGTGATCGTCCCGATGAAAGCTCCCGCGCCGGCTCACCGGCTTCCCCTACGAAGAGGCTCCGTCGAGTTCGGCATCGGCACCGAGGCCGATCACGAAGCGGTCTATCAGACCCTTCTGCACGTCTTCCACGGACCCGACCGCGAGTCGTTTCTGGGGGCCCTGAGCGACCCCGCGTACAAGCCCGAACAACGCCTTCTGGCCAAGGTGGATAACCGGGTCGTCAGCCATATCCACCTGACCGCCCGCGAGGTCCGCTACGGCGCTCAACGCCTGGCCTTGAATGGCGTGATGTGGGTCGGCACCCTGCCCGAATATCGGGGCCTAGGGTTTGCCCAGAACCTCATGCGCCTGGCCGATGAACGCGCCGGGCAGACCGGCTTCGACGTTCAGGCGCTCACAACCGGGATGCCCCAGTTTTACAAGCCGCTCGGATGGGGTGTTTGTGGTAAGCAGACCTTCGGCCAGACCCTCAGCCGCAATTTGCCCGCGGTGATTGACGGCGTGATCGAGGGGCGAGGCGGCTTCTGGCACGTCCGCCCCTGGCGGCAGGTCGAATTGAACGACCTGATGGCTCTGTATGAGCTTCAATACGCCACAACTAACGGCAGCGTCGTGCGTTCCGAAGATTACTGGCGCTGGATGATCGGCCGGAAGTATGCCCATGTGATCTGGGTCGCCTGTCAGGGCGAGGCCGTCCGCGGCTACGCCTTCGTCAAGGATCACAAGATCCTGGAAATCGCCACCCATCCCGCGCACCCGCAGGCGCTTCGCGCCCTGCTCGGACGGGTCCGGGCCGAGGCCCTGGAACGTGCCTATCCCGAGGTGATCGCCTACGCCCCTTCGGATCACCCGGTTCTGGAAGCCTTTCGCGCCTGCTCGGGCAAGATCGTCGAGCAGGATGAGTACGAAGGCTCGTCGTCGATGTATCACACGCCCGATCCCGAGCGGTTCCTCAGGTCGATCTTGCCCGAACTTTCGCGGCGAGCGGTCGAGTCGGGAGTGCCTTTGCCGTTAGAACTTGGCCTGACGGTCGGCGAACGCCGCTGGCTCGTCCACGTCGAGGCCACGCCAGGCCGGTCGCGGGTTGAGCCCGACAAGCTCAGCCGACGCCATCTCACGCTCAGCCCCGCCGCGTTCGTCCGGCTGGCGATGGGGCACACGGGGATCGATCTCGCCGCGACCGAGGACGGCTTCGAGACCTCGACCCATACCGCGGTCGATGCCGCGCGCATCCTCTTCCCGCCCCGACCCATCTGGCGGAGCCCACTCGATAGCGCGACGGCCTGATGGGTTCGAAGTTCCCATCAAAAAAAGCCGGCGACCGGGTCATTGTTCCCTGGTCGCCGGCTTTGTTTTGATTTCAGGTCGCCTTGAAGGCGAGGTCATCAGACCCTACGCATGTGCTGTTGAACGCCCGGTGAGATCAGATAGATGGAAACCCCGGCGTACACGAAAAGGAGGGCGATTCCCTTGAAGATCGGGTCGGTATCAAGCCGCTCGGCATAGGGTTTGATGATTTCGCGCTCAAGCTCGGCGTCGTCGTTGGGCGACAACTGCCGTTCAACGGGGGCTGTCTCGTTCATGGCGTTAATGATCGGAGCGCCAATCATGAAGGTCAGGTCAACCAGCGCGCCCAGCGCCAGCGCGACCAGTAACAGCTTGGCCGTCTTGCCCCGCAGGAACTGCAAGGCCGCGTAGATTCCGAACAGGGCGATCGGGATGAAATAGATCGCCCCGGAAACGCCTCGGTTCCACTCATAAGTCGCGAAACCGGCCAGCGCCAATGCGGTCGCCGCGCAGAGCGAACCGATGACCGACATGATGATCGTCGGTCCTGGAGGCGGCGGAGGAGGCGGCGGCGAGAGATCGTCGGCCAGGTCCACCCGGGCTCCGGTATCCAGGTCGAGCCCGCACCGCTGACAGATCGACATGCCCACGGGCACGACCCCGCCGCAGTCGCAACGCCGGGCGCTGGCTCGGGCCTCCGCTCCGGTCTTCTTGCGTCGCGGTTTGGGCGAATCGTCAAACAGAGCCAGGGCATCGGCGGCCTCGCCTCCGCCCGCCGCGCCCGGCGGTGTGGCGGCGGGTCGACTTGGCGTTTCGGGATCGCTCAAGAGCGGCAGTTCAAAGGTCTCGCCGAGGTTACCGCCACCGTTCGTCGGCATCACGGGCAGGTCGCCCAGGCTCGACCGGCTCGACAGCAAGAGCGACGAGTCGGGATCGTTATTGTTGCCGGAATGTTGGTCGTTGGGCGAGGCGACCGCCTTGTCACCGGCTGGACCAGACCCGACATGGAATCTCTCGCCGCATTTCGGGCACTTGAGACGCCGCCCCTCCACCTTCTCGGGCAGGTTCAGGACGACCCCACAGTGCGTGCATTGAACGGTTTTCGATGGCATATTCCTGGGACCATGACCGACGGGTTTGGGGGGGGACGGTTTGCCAGCCGTTCGTCCGGTGGATTGCCCCTTTTCAGGTTGACCACCATGACTCTCCGTGGAACCCACGACGAGTGACATCGTATTATCCTACCCTTGTACGACGGACGGGCGACAGGTGAAAACCACCTCGACCCCTCATCCACCCGAAAACTTCTCGGTCGGAACGCCGCCACCAAGGCGGGACCGCATGGCGTCGTCCCTTTCCTCGGGGCGAGACGCTTGTTAACGTTCGATCGATCGAACCAACTCAAGGCATCGGTCAGTACCGATTCCGAACAGCCGCCCCGGGAGGCGAGGCGTCACGCGGGGACGCCGGAAGAGTCGTCAGATTCGACGACTTGCTTGGTCAAGGTATGCCGGTAATCAAACATCTTGCTCAGCTTCTTTTCGAGGAACCGACCCGCCAGGAGTCGCCCCAACACTCCGAAAGGGGGCTCATAGTCGACTTCATCGCGGAGGATGGTTCCCCCCTGCCCATCGTCGAGAAACCAGTGATGATGGTCCCAGCGTGCAAACGGTCCGCTCCGCTGCGTGTCGGCGAACATCCGACCCGGCTCATACTCCGTGTGCTCAGCCACCCAGGTTAACGGAAACGGTCCGACCTTCGTCCTGAGCACCACCCGGCTCCCTGGCCGGATCGAATCTCCACCTTCCACCACCTTAACCTTTTCCCAGGGGGGCGTTAACCTCTGAAGCGCCCCGGGACTCTCATGAAACGCAAAGACCCGCTCGGGAGGCGCCGCGATTCGGGTCTCCTTGACAAAACGCATGAAACCTCAAGAGGGTCTGTTATCGGGGCCTGTTCTTTCATCACTCTTTAAGTCTCACTCACGAACGCCCGTCCGTCAACCCCGGCAATGCAATCGTGGGTGCAGCTACTATGTTAAACGCGCGCCGTTTCAAAAAGGTTCGCCGTGGCCCTGGAAATCTTGGAAAGCTTTTAAAATTCCATACCCAGACAAACAACGCACGGATTCGGAATTATCTTAGAATTTTTTTCGATCGGCGACGAGGCTGTGCCGTGATTCTCGGGGACACGACGGCAAAAAGCGGTTTTTGATTGATGGTGTCTTCGAACCTCGCTTCCTCAGCATCGAGAAGGAATTGGCCCTGAAGGGTCGCGGCAGATCCTTGACCGAGTCTCTCGGGACCGATAGTGTGGTCCAAAGTGCTTTCGGCGAATGAGTCATGAACGAGAGGCAGGCCGCGGCAGTTTCCGACCGGAATCGACCGTGGCTCGGGCCTTTTTTACGGCCGAGAGTGATTCGCCGGGTCGTGCCCTCCGACCTGACCACCTCCACCCGGAGTCCCCAACGATGACCGAAATGAATGCGTTGACACGCCGCGGATTCCTGGAGACCGCGGGCCTTGCGACCGGCGCTGCCCTGGCCTCGGCTTCGCTGGCTCACCCCGCGATCGGCAAGGTCAAGGGGGCGAACGAGCGGATCAACTTCGCGATCCTCGGCCCCGGCGGTCGCGCCCAGGCCCACATCGGCGTCCTCCTCGACATGAAGCGCGAGGAAAAGCTGGTCGATATCGTCGGCGTTTGCGACGTCTGGGACGGCGGCCCCACCAAATACAACAAGGAAGGCAAGGGAAGCGAGCCCCGCGGCCTTTACCCCTCGGCCAAGCGCTGCGGCCTTGACACCGACGACAAGAAGGCTGTCACCAAGGACTTCCGTCGCATCCTCGACCGCAAGGACGTCGACGCCGTCGTGATCGCGACGCCCGACCACTGGCACGGCAAGATGGCCGTCGCCGCGCTCGAATCGGGCAAGGACGTCTACTGCGAAAAGCCGATGACCCACACGATCGACGAGGCCAAGGCCATCGTCGACGCGGTCAAGAAGACCGGCCAGGTCTTCACCGTCGGCGTTCAGTCCACCGCCGACCCGCGCTGGAAGATGGCCAATGAGATGATCACCGCCGGCAAGATCGGCCACGTCCTTCAGGGCCAGACCAGCTACTACCGCAACAGCAACGTCGGCCAGTGGCGGTATTATGGCCTGACCGAGGACATGAATCCCAAGACGGTCGACTGGAAGATGTTCCTGGGAACCGACTTCGGTCTCGCGCCGGATCAGCCCTTCAACCGCGCCCGGTATGCTCAGTGGCGTTGTTACTGGGACTTTGGCGGCGGCATGTACACCGACCTCTTCGTCCACCAGCTCACGCACATGATCCAGGCGATGGGCGTCCGCTACCCGCGTCGGGTCGTCGGCGCCGGCGGCCTGTATCTCGAATACGACGGCCGCGACGTTCCCGACGTTGCCACGGTCGTTGCCGACTACGATGAAGGCTGCCAGGTCATCATCTCGGCGACGATGGGCAACGACGTCCAGCTTGGCGAGGTGATCCGCGGCCACACGGGAACGATCCGGTTTGGGGGTTCGCCCGCCGACGGTTTCACCGTCGCCGCTCAGAAGATCGACGGCCGTCCCGCCCCTCCGGGCGCCAACAAGGGCGAAGAAGGCGACCGTCACAAGCCCGATCAGCCCAAGGACGATACCAGGGCTCTCTGGAACCACTTCATGGAGTGCGTCCGGTCGCGGAACCAGGAAACCCTCTGCCCGGCCGAGACCGGCCACGCCGCGATCGCCACGGTCAACCTTGGCGTCCAGTCGTACCGCGAAGGCCGCGCCTACTACTTCGACAAGGAGACCGGCAAGGTCTCGAATGCCGACGACAAGTGGGCCAAGCAGTGGGAACACCGCAGCCACCACCACGGCAAGCCCAACCAGGTCATCGGCTGGCATGCTGGCGAGGAAGGCTCCACCCTCACCCCGCCCGACTACCAGAAGCTCGGCGGTGACTGGGTCGACGGTAAAGATCCCGCCAAGTCCTAAGCCCTTCCCTGGCTGCGCTGCATTGAACTGCCACACGGCCGTTCACGGAGACTTCCGTGAACGGCCTTTTTTATTCCAGAGCGTTAGCAAAAAAGCAAATTCAGAAGATATCAATGGCGCATTGGAAGATTTTGCGTCCTAAGTTCAAGGTTGGGGCGACATCAGGCGACATACGCTTTTGGACTCAGGCGGTTGCCAATGCTATCACGCATCTTGCGCCAGTTGATCTTGGTCCTTCTCTTTGCGACCCTGGTCCCGATGGTCGCCGCGGGAGCGGTTCGCTGGAATGCTTGGTCGTTTCCGTCGCCGCTGGCGAGGAGCCCGGCCTCTTCGATCGCGGCGGATGTCCTGGCGCCGACTGCGAGCCCAGACCTGACGCGGGTCGTATCTCCGGCAATCCTCCGCGACGAACGATTTCTCAACCTCTTGATCGGCAGAGAAAACGCCGTTCTCAGTGACGGGTACGCGAAGCTCGATCGGATCGCCGCACTCGGGTACGAGTTGAACAGGGTCCGCTTCATCCTTTCACGTTCGTCGATCGGGTCGGGGCAGTTATACGCCCTGGCTCGCTCCCTGAAACTCGAAGCCTTGCGGTCCCGCGTTCAGTTAAGCATCGACGCGAGTGCGTCCGCTTCCTACTTGCAAAAAGAGATCCTGACCGCTCGCCAACTCTCCGCGCTTGCACCGGGCAATCCTGCCTTGCCGAGGTATGATCAAATCATCAGCCAAGAAGTGCGGTTGGGCACGGCGATTGGTCGCCCGCCAGTCTCGCAAGCGATCCCGGGCAATTAAGCCGAACGTCTTTCACGGACTCGGCCAGGGGCAACTGGCCTTGAGGTTCGCCGCGGACCACTGGCCGCCGACGCATGTCCGCAGCAGTCGTAACACGGGGAACAGGTCCCCTTGATTCTTGAAGATGACAAGGTTGGCCGGCTCGTCGGCGGCAATCGAGGGCTGGGGGCGACCGAGGAGCCGGGCCGGGTTTGTCGATACCATCGCCAGGGCTTCGGCAAGGCGAAATTCAGCCGTCCGCGCGACCGTGTTCAGGCCGACCTCAAGTCCTTGATTCGAACCCGCCAGATAAGGCGTTCCGGCGACAACAATTTTCCCCGAGGGATCGACCGTCCAGAGGCCATAATTCCCCGGTGGCAGACCAGCGAGCGGGCTCGCGTCGCTGACGAGAATCGTCCGCGCTGGAGTTTTGGCGCGGAGAAGGACGCGGAGTGTCGCCGGGTCGAGGTGATGGCCGTCGGCGATAATCGAGGCGTACAAAGAATCGAGCGCGGCCTGTTCCCAGATCGGGTTGGGATGCCGGGCCAGGGGCGAGGCGATCCCGTTCCCCAGGTGAGTGCTCAGGGTCGCCCCGGCGTCAACCGCCGCGCGAAGGGTCGGGCCGTTTGCGGCCGTGTGCCCCAGGGCGATCGTCACGCCGGAATTGACCGCCTTTTGAATGAAATCGATTGAGCCAGGGCGTTCAGGTGCGAGCGTCATGAGGACGATTCGCCCGTCGGCCGCCTCCTGAAACCGGCGAAACTCGTCCCAGTTTGGGTCACGGATCGCGTCAACCGGGTGCGCTCCCCGGTAGCCGTCCAGACTCGAAAGATAAGGCCCTTCGAGGTGAACGCCGAGAATTCTCGCGGCGATCTCGACATCATCGTCGCAAACCTTTGCAATCGTCTTGAGACCGTGCTCGAAGGATGAGAATTGAGCCGAGATCAGGGTCGGGCAAAGCTTCGCCGTCCCCAGCGCCGCCTGAGCCTTGACGATCTCGGCCACCTGTTCGGGCCGGATCTCGGGATCGGCAAACGAAACGCCCCATCGTCCGTTCAGTTGCAGATCCCAGAACGCCGGCGCGATCCAATCGTCGTCAGCCTTAACCTCAAGCGGCCCCTCGCCTTGCTCAAGCCCAACGATCATCCCCCCGGCGATCGAGACCCGGACCCATTCCCCCGTCTCAAAATGTCGAGCGTGGATGTCCGACACCGTTTCCCGTCCCTCAATCCTCTCGCGAAGGTTCAGGCGCGTGCCCCTTCCCGACGAACCAGCGCGGCGGCGATAAAGTCGCGGAAGAGAGGATGCGCACGGGTCGGCTTCGACTGAAATTCCGGGTGAAATTGAACCGCCAGGAACCAGGGGTGCGTCGGTAATTCCAGAATCTCGACGAGATGGCCGTCGGGGCTGAGACCGCTCGCGAGAAATCCGCGCTCCGCGAATCGTTCGCGGTAATCGTTGTTGAACTCATATCGGTGCCGGTGCCGTTCGCTGATCCGTTCGGCTTGATACGCCTTGCGGGCCAGGCTCCCCGTGTTGAGTTCACAAGGCCAGGCGCCCAGCCGCATCGTTCCGCCTCGCTGACGAACCTGGGCCTGGTCGTCCATCAACGAAATGACGGGATGCTGCGTGTGCTTGTCGAATTCCGTGCTGTTCGCATCTTCAAGGCCCAGAACGCTCCGCGCGAACTCGACCGCCGCGCACTGCATGCCCAGACAGATCCCGAAATAGGGAATTCCGCGCGTTCTGGCGTACCGAACCGCCTCGATTTTCCCCTCGATCCCGCGCATTCCGAAGCCGCCGGGCACGAGAATCCCGTCCACCCCGCCAAGAATCCCATCAGCCCCCCGGCCGCTCACTTCCTCCGCCTCAACCCTCTGCACAATCACCCGCGACCGATTGGCGATCCCCGCGTGATCGAGCGACTCATAAACTGACTTATAAGCATCCCGATGCTTCATGTACTTGCCGACAACCGCGATCCGCACCTCATGATTCGGATGCATCACGCGGTCGAGCAGGTCGTGCCAGTCGCTAATATCAAGTTTGCCCGCCTTGAGCCCGAGGCGTTTCACCAGGATCTCGTCGAGACCGTTGCGAACGAGGCTGAGCGGCACCTCGTAAATGCTGTATTCCTTGTCCCGCTCCTCAATCACGGCCTTCTTCTCGACGTTGCAGAAGAGCGCGATCTTGTCCTTGTCCTCAGCGCTAATGGCATGCTCGGTTCGACAGATCAAAACATCAGGCTGAATGCCAATCTGCCGAAGTGCTGTCACCGAGTGCTGCGTCGGCTTCGTCTTTAATTCGGCCGCGGCCTTCAGGTAGGGAACAAGCGTCAGATGAATATACAGGCAGTTCTCGCGTCCGACATCCATCGCGAACTGGCGGATCGCTTCCAGAAAGGGCAAGCTCTCGATATCGCCGACCGTGCCGCCGATCTCCGTAATCACTACGTCCACGTCATCGCCGGCCAGGCGCAAAATCGCCGCCTTGATCTCGTCGGTCACGTGCGGAATGACCTGAACCGTCCGCCCTTCGTAATGCTTCCCCTCTCGCTCTTTTTGAATCACCGAGAGATAGATTTTGCCCGTCGTGTAGTTGCAATCTCGGGTCAAGATCGCGTCGGTGAACCGCTCGTAATGGCCGAGGTCAAGGTCGGTCTCGGCGCCGTCATCAAGGACGTAAACCTCGCCGTGCTGATAGGGACTCATCGTCCCCGGATCAACATTAATATACGGGTCAAACTTCTGAAGCCTGACGCGCAATCCCCGGTGTTCGAGCAGCATCCCGATCGAGGCACAGGTCAGCCCCTTGCCCAGGGAACTGACGACCCCGCCGGTCACGAAGATATGCTTGGCCATGCGATCACTCGACCCGCCCGGGACCTTTGCCACCCTCGTCCACGATCGTGTCAGTATAACACGCACGTCAATCCGTCGCGCCTCGAAGGCTGATCAACCGGTACCCTTGGGAATGACACACTCGCTAGGCTTAATTAAGAGGCAATTGTGTCCATGCCGGCGACGACCCCTCCGAATTCTCGCCCCCCGATTGTTCCCCCGGGCTCCTACCGGTTAGAATAATCAGGATCGACTCGTGGGTTGACGTTGTTCGGAGTTTCGCTTGATGCCGCCGATTGCGCTGAACCGCCGACGCTTTCTCGGATGCTCGGCCGCGGCCGGCCTGGCCCTCTCGCAAGGACGAGTAGCCGAGGCTGCCGACGAGGAGAATCCTCTCAGGCCGGTGCGTCTGGGCCTGATCGGCGTCGGCACGCGCGGGACAACCTTGCTTCGAACCGCCCTGGAAATCCCCGGGGTCACCATCGCCGCCATCGCCGACACCGAGCCGAAACACGCCCTCCGCGCCCTCGGAATTGTCGAGAAGGCCACGGGTCGCCGTCCCGAGGCGATGGAAAACCCCGCGCGGCTTCTCGAACGCACCGACGTTGACGCCGTGGCCATCGCCCTTCCTTGCGATCGGCACATCGATCTGTACGTCGCCACAATCCTCGCCGGCAAGCACCTTTACGCCGAGAAGCCCCTGGGATTGACCCTGGCCGAGTGCGATCGTCTGATCGTCGAGGCCGCGAAAGCGTCTAATTTGGCCATTCACGTCGGCTTTCAAAGGCGATCAAATCCGCGCTATCGCGACGGTGTGGAACGGGTGCATCGCGGCGAGATCGGCGCCTTGATCCAGGGGAGCGCCTCTTGGGTCAGCAGCAATGGGCCGATGAACGGGCACCAGGACTGGCTCGCCCGCCGCGAACGTTCAGGCGACTGGATGGTCGAGCAGGCCGTTCACGTCTGGGACGTCTTCCACTGGATCGCGGGGGGGCCTCCCGATCGGGCCTGCGGCCAGGGGCGTCGCGACCTCTTCGCCCGCGATCAGCCAGGGCGCGACGTGACCGACCACTATTCGGTGCAACTCGCCTGGGCGAACGGCTTTCACGCCGATTTTCTCCATAGCTGGGTTGCCCCGGCCGACGATCGTTTTACCGGCGTCGGCCTTCAGATCCTCGGGACCGACGGCGGCCTTGACTTCGGCTCGGGTGCCCTGACCTTCCGCGACCGCTCAAGGCCTCGGCAGACGGTCCACCCCGGTGTGCGGGCCGATACCAGGATGGCCCTGCAATCGTTTTTCGATGCCGCGCGGTCGAGCGAGCCGAGTGCTCTGAATGCGCCCGTCAGCCTGGTCGAAGCTCGTGACGCGACCTTGACCGGCCTTCTCGTTCGCATGGCGGTTGATGAACGCAGGGTCGTGACGCGGGACGAGATCCGTTCATCGGCAACTTGAGGATTGAGTTTTCGTTCATCTTTGTGGTTCGATCGACCTTGACGATTTGAAGGATTCGGCTCAAGGTAGGCTTGGAACGGGGTCGAAACCCAGTTTCCGAAGCGTCGACGTCCGACGCGCCCGTGTTCTTGCATCGGGATCGGTCATCAAGGAGGAAGCCGATGACGTTCGAACAATGCCAGACGGTTCTCGTCTCGATTCGCCGCCGACAGGGGACGCGCTGCCCGCTTGTCCGCGTCGATTACGCCGGAACCACCGTCCGCGGCCGACTCGCCCGCGCCGATAGCGACCCGGAAAACCGCCGCGGCGATTCGCCCTTCGGCGTGCTCGTTCTCGAAAGTCTCGGCCTCGTCCGCGGCCCCGAGACGATCCTCCAGATCGCCAACATCCCCGCCGACGGCCTGCATTCGATCGACGACTAACTTACTGAGCCGACGCCTCGCCCGGTCGCGGAAGGTCGCTAACGACCGCCGCGACCCGGCGACCGACTTGTTGAATTTCCACCGCGGACCCCGCTGTTGATTTTGCCAGTTTGACATACCCGAGCGCCACCGGAGAGCCCCGTTCACTGGAAAAGGCCGACGAGGTGACCACGCCGACGACTTTCCCATCCGCCTCGATCGCCGACCCGACCGGCGGAACGTCGTCGATCCCTCCCGTGATTCGGAGGAGCCGGAGCAGCTTGTTGACGTGGCCGAGCGCATCGATTCTCGCAACCGTTTCTTGACCGAGGTAGCACCCCTTCACGAAGTTGATCGCCCGGTCGTCGCGCGCCACCTCTTGCGGCAGGTTCTCGGCCGTCACGTCCCGCCCAAAAACCGGCGTCCCCGCCTCGATCCGCATCGCCTCGGCACTGTCTAGCTCCATCTCGGTCCAGGCCGATCCCGCTTCCGTTCGGATCACCTCGCGGACCCCTTCGGCATCAACGAGGTCACCAATCAGCGTCAACGCCGGCGCCCCCAGCGGCGACTCGCGGATGATTCTAACCCTAACCCCCGCAATATTTGTGGCCAGATGGCTTAGCTCTCCCGACCCGGGCATTTCGGCGCCGATGCGTCCCAGAACCTCCTCGACCGCCGGGCCGAACAGGTGCAACTCAAACAACGACGACGATACGTCATTGACCTCGACATCATCGAAGAGGCCATATTTCTGGAAGTGCGGAAGCACCCCCTCCGCGCCCCCTGGATCGGTCCGCGCCAAGATTGCATCCTCGGTCGCCAGCAACGTTAAATGGCCGATCGTCTTCCCCTGCGGGCTCGTCACAAAAGCTTCAACCCCCTGCCCGACCGCCAGTCGCTTGACCTCATTCGTCGTCAGGTTATGCAAAAATTTGGCCCGATCCGGCCCCTTGACCTCGATCCGGACCCGGTCCGATCGGTCCATGAACCCCAGATTCGATAACATAGGTCAGCTTTGCTCTCTCTGCGCGGGAGGGCTTGGTTTGGAAAACGAACCCAAAGCAGGGTTCCTTGCCTTGATCAGTCGTTTTCGGCCTGCTTGACCATCGATGGCACGCCGGGCGACCGGATTGACCAGAGCATGAATATGGACAGTGCGATCAGACCAATACCCGAGATAATCAGGCCGAGCCGGACCGAGAGCGGCCGATAGGTGTAAACCAGGGTATGCCGACCGGACGGAACGGCCGCGCCTCGCATCATCCGGTTGACCCGATAGATGGGGGCGGTCACGCCATCGATCGACAATTCCCAGCCCGGGTAAAAGATGTCCGCGAGCACAACCACCCCAGGGCGTTGCAGTTGCGCCTCAAGGACCACGCGTTCGGATTCGAGGGAGACAACCCTGACAGTTTCTGAAAGCTCGGGGCGTCCGCCAGGAAGAGAGCCGGAGAGTGCGAGCTGGTCATCGCGCTCAACCCAGACAAGGCGCCGGGGATCATAGACGGTTCGGGTCTGATCTTCCCAGAAGCGATCATTTGAGAAGACGATTTCCTCCATGGGCAGCTTGCGATCAACGCGGCTGAGACCCTGAAGCGGCTTGAGGCCACGCGACTCGTGAACGACCCAGGCCCGCGGGAAGGCGTTGAGATTGCGGAGGATCTGATAATCGCGATGGAGGACCCAGGAACGTTCTTTTTCCAGGCCAGCGGGACCAAGAAAGGCATCGGCGGGAGGCTCAATTCGCTCGGTCGCGTCGAGGAAGGAGGCGATCCCTCGGTGCTCGTCGTCCCAGCTTGGATAATAGGGGAGGATGAAGTAACGCGTGTTCCACATGTCGAAGGCCCGTCTCGGGTAAACGACGACGGGCGTCTCGCGCGGAATTCCCAAAAATCGGGCGGCGGAAGCCGTGGCACCTCGGCGGAAACCACCGAAGTACCAGTCGTAATCGTAGAGTTCCGCCACGCCCAGGGTTCTCGTGTAGTGAACGCCGAGGGTGATCCCATACTTGGGCTGGATGGTCGAGCGCTCCCAGGCCACCAGGTCGCGCGCCAGGTCGTTCGAGGGTTCTTGCGAACGCGCGGGCGGACTCCAGAGCGGAACTCGATGGACTCGATAGGGGCCGTCCGCCGGTTTATCCCTCTCGGCCCGTTCGATTTGCGCCCAGACCTCGGGCTGATCGTCCAGAAGCGACTGTGGAACGGTCATCACATAAGGCGCGTTCGCCACGGCAAGATCGGCGGAAGTCACGATCAAGACAAGAATTGCAGCAATTCGCGCGTGCCGACGGGTGAACCAGATCAAGCCCAGTGCCGCGACCAGCACGACAGCGGCCTGAACCAGGGCGCGCTGAGTCTCGACCACCGCCCCGGCGGCGTCGAAAGGTCCATAATCCGACGAGAGCCGGGCCAGGTTAAGCCTTTGAAAAAAGGCGGAGCGAAAGACGATAGTCAAACTCAAAACCAGCAGACTCAGGGCGAGCAAGGCAACCGACCAGGCGGCGACCCGGCGTCGTGTGTTTGATGTGCCCGACTGAAGAGCGTCCCAACCTTGACCCGCCAGCGCCGTGAGCGCAAAGGCTGTCAAGGTCAGTAGTTTGCTCGGGAACCGGAACTGGCGAAAACCCGGAAGACCATTGGCGAGGAACCAGTAAACACTTCCATCGCCGTCTCGAAGATAGCCGTCTTCGCGGATGGTGGGAGTCTCCCGGGGATCGTGATCGCCGATCATTTTCGCCATTTTTGGCGCAAGTCGAGCGGTCCAGAGAGGGCCGCCGTATTCGCCAAGGCTGCCTAGCAGGCTGAGCGCGGCAATGAAGATCATCCAGACTTGCCAGGGAGCTACCGACCGAATTTGTAATGATCCAAGAGCGAGAACCAGGGTCAAGGCACCAAGATAAAGCGTTGGCGCCCAGACCTTGGGATGCGTGTCGACCGGAGGTAAGGCGCCAACCCAGAACTTGTTGCCGTGAAAGGGAGTTCCAAAGATATTCGGCCATAAGAATTCGACAATACGGAGCGGGTGCAAACTGAACGGAAAAATGTCATGAGGGCCATCACCGGCCGCCCGGCCGCTCTGACCGGTGAATTCGAGGACGGGAAAAAGTTGCGCCCCCGCGAGGCAACCCGCCAGGAAGGCAGCCCATGCCAGACCCGCGAGCATCGGTACGAGAATCGATTGGTTTCCAGCGTGTTTAAGCCGTCTGCCGCGTGCGAGAAGGATCAAACCGAGCACGATCCACGCGATCATCACGGCGACTCTTGAAGCCATCATCCAGGGCAATGGCAAACTCGGCTGTTTAGGCGGGGCGGGGGGTCTCAGAGACGGTGCCCATCGCGCCATGATAAGCGTACCGAAGACCCAGGCCGCGAGGAGTCCGCTCATTGTGGAGAAGAATAACCCCTTAACGATCGCGCGAGGGGGCCGTCTGGCCTCCTTGCTGAATCGGTGAATAGACCGACGACTCCAGGCGAGTGCGAGGGCGTATCCTCCCGCGCAGATGCCAGTTAAGTAGGCGGATTCCGGGTCGCCACCCAGCGTTTCCATCGTCAGAACGACTGCCAACTCCGCCATAGCTAAACGTCGACCGAGCCGGATCCAGCGATCCACAGCCCGGAAGCCGAGCGGGAGCCAGGCCGCGCCGACGAGATAAATGACGTTGCAATACTGAAATATGATGGGACCGCCAAAGGCATACGCGAGGGCACCTACCGCCGAGCCAGTCCATGAGATTTCCCATCCACGGAGCAGGATCATCATCGCCGCGAAGGCGAGAAGCGTATGACCCACGACGTAAAGCCGCATCCCCAATGGATAAGGGACGACCGTGAAAATCAGTTTTCCCGGATAGAGGACGGCGGCGGTCGGATTGCCGAGCAAGGGCATTCCGCTATTTTCTTCAGGTTCCCAGAGCGGCAGACGCCCAGCCTTCCACTCGTTCTGAACTCGCTGATAGAGCGGATAGTAATAGTGGGCGGCGTCTCGATAGGCGAACTGCTCACCCTGGAAGAGGGCCCGGCCGTAAAAAGCCAGAACCAGGAGAAGAAGACAAGCGATTGTGAGACAAGGGGTTAACGACCGCCGAATCATGCCGGAAACTTTCGAGGTCGACAGGGCGAGGAAACGGGCGCGTCTCGCTTTCACGAAACCTTGACGCAAAAAGGGCCCGGGACTTTACGAGGTCGCCGGGCCGCGAGATTCGAATTTGTCACGGAGTGACCAAGGCGGTCAGTGCATACGAAAGGGGTGAATGATCCCGTTCCAGGCTGTCCGGGCACTCGGGGTAGCGAGGGCGTCCGCGGGGTCGGGAGCCTTGCCGTCGGGGCCGACGGGGAGCTTGGGAAGACTGACTTTGAGCGTTTCGCCAGTCAGTGACTTCATGAACTCAACGACGTCGATAACTTCCTTGTCGGTGAGGTTGAGTTTCTTGATGTCCTTGTCCAGAAAGGGGTTGGCATTGCCTCCCTTGTTGTAATGATCGACGACGTCTGTGAGCGTGGCGAGACTGCCGTCGTGCATGTATGGGGCGGTCTTGGCAGCGCCTCGGACGGTCGGCGTCTTGAAGGCGCCGAGGTCGGCGGGATTCTTGGCGCCGACGGGATCAATAATCAGACGCCCAAGGTCGACGAACTTCCCCTGGTTCGCAACCCAGCCGATGCCGAGATTGTGAAACTGTTCGTCGCTGAAGTTGAATCCGGCGTGACACGACGTGCATTCGGCTTTCTTGAGCTTGACGTCGGTCTTGAACTCATCATCCTCGGCGAGGCGAAGGCCGAAGAGAATCATTCCGCGTTTCTGACTCTCGGTCAGCGCGGCCATATCCCCTTGCTGATACTTGTCATACGCGGAATTGCCCGAAAGAGCGGCAACCCGTTCAAACGAAGCGATCGCCTTGGCGACGCCGTCCAGCGTGACGTCGGTTCCGAAGACCTTGCGGAACTGGTCACGATAGCCGGGGATGGCGCGCAATCGCTTGATAATGTCGCCGTAAGACTGCTTGCCCATCTCGATCGGGTTCTGCGGCGGCCCTTGCGATTGGCCTTCGAGCGACGGAGCGCGGCCGTCCCAGAACATGGTTCGGCCAAAGACCGTGTTGAGGACCGTCGGGGCATTCCGACCGCCGACCTGACCGTCGATGCCAACCGACGTCTTGAGGTTGTCGGTCCATCCCTTGACCGGATTATGGCAGGTCGCGCAGCTCACCGTGCCGTTCAGGGAGATCCGCGGCTCAAAGTATAACTGCTTGCCCAGCTCGACTTTACCCTTGGTGAGCGGGTTCGAGGCGGGAATGTAGGTCGTCAAGGCGGGGAGACCGCGGGGAACGGTCGCCGTGTACGGTTCGTCGGTGATCAGCTTGGGATCGGGAGTTTGCCAGAGAAGGTCTTCGGCCGTACCGCCCGAGGCTGATTCGCCACCGGAGATGTCCCCTTTGACGACATCGATCGCCTTTTTGGGGTCAACCTTGCGGACGGGTTCAACGACCTCACCGTCCTTGCCGTCGCGCCTCTCGCCCGCAACTTCCTTGGCGACATTGCCGGGCGGTGGAGCAGCGGAGACCGTGGATTCGACTCCGGTGCCACCACAACCACTGAGGGCGGGCACGATGGGGAATGCCAGGGCCAGGGCAACTGGAAAGAGGGATTGTCGGTTCAGACCGGGTCCGGCAAGCCGGCGCATGGGCGTATCTCCAGGGTGCGTCAAGAATTGGCGCCGAGGGCTGGGCGGGGTCGGCGGCGCGAAGGAGGCCGTCACCTCAGCACAATAGTGAGGGGACGTTACGCGCATTCGAAAGAATCCGAAGCAGGTCAATCGTGGACCGCGTGGCTTATTTCTTCTTGGCGAGGATGCCGACCGCGTTGCGTTGCGCGGCGTCGACAAGGTCGTCAAAATGGCGGTCGACGTATTCAGGGGGGCCGCCCTTGACCGCGACATGCTGAGCGACGTCGACGGTGTCGATCATGTCGATCGCGTCCCAGGGGCAGACCTGTGCACAGTGCTTGCAGCCGATGCAGCGGTCGAGGTCGACGTCGCACCAGGTCTGCAAGCTGGCGTATTCTTCGCCGGGAACCTTATAAATGCAATCGACCGGGCAAACCTCAAGACAGGCTTCACAGCCGGTGCATCCGTCGGCATGGATCACCGCCAGGATCTTGGGGATCACCTTCCGAGGTTTGCCCGCGAGTGAGGCTGCGGCCATGAGACTGGTTCCAGCTTGTCGAGTCTTGGGTTCCGTTCACGCCCGATTCGCGAGAGCGATCTCTCAACTCTTCCCGAGCCTGATCGCCGGATGGTAATTATGGTTATCGACGGGTTCCCGGTCAAGCACGAGCCCGCTGGTTATCGACGGGTTCCCGGTCAAGCACGAGCCCGCTGAACACAGGAGAATTGCAAAGTCCCGATGACCGATTGCCCATGACCGAAAAATTCCGCCTGCTTGGTCATAAGAGTTGTTGCGGTATCGCCGTAAGGTTAATGGAAAGAACGACATAGGACAAAAATAGAAATTCTGCCCTTTGTCCTTGTGCCCGTTGGCCTTACGTCAAAAACAGTCGCTAATGCGCAAAAAGCCCTATTGATCTAAAGAAGGACTTTGTAATCTTCCCGCCGCTGAACACAAACGGATTGTAAGGTCTGTCGCCTCACTGACCAATGTCCGAGGGCCAGAAGGCGAACATTTAGGCCAACGGTTCATGGATCTCTGAATTTTTGGTTCGAAATCAGGTAACAATGGGTGACCCAAACCCAAAGACTTTTGCGGGTCGATTTTGCGAAACGAAGCCAAGGCGTGACGTGCCTGTCAGAAGTCTGGTCCTGCTGATCAGGTTTTGATCGAGGAGTTGTGATCTGATGAAGACGATACCCAGGACTGGCCTGTCGGCCGAGGAGCGGGTCACGGTCGGCCCGTCGAACCGGATCGTCTTTGCCGACAACCGGATGCCGGCCGTGCTGGCAACCCCCTGGCTGGTTGCTCACCTGGAATTTGCCGCGCGGAACGCGATCGCCCCCTGTCTTGAGCCAAACGAGAGAAGTGTCGGGACTTACGTCGAGGTTGAACACCTGGCGCCGGTGCCGGAAGGGTTCACGGTGGTTTGCAAGGCAAGGGTGATCTTGGTGGATGGCGCCTCGGTCACCTTTGCCGTCGAGGCTCATGACGGGACCGAGCCTGTCGCTCGTGGAATCCATCGTCGCAGGGTCATCGACGTGGATCGCTTTGCTCGTCGAGTGGCCCGCAAGCGTGGTGAGGGTTGATCGTGATTCACAACGCGGAAACGTCAGCGACTCAGTCCGTGAAAAGGGGTGATGCGAGCCATGTCAAAGAAGGTCGCCGTGTTCTGGCCGGGAGATTACCGGGCGAAGCCGAACGAGTGGGCCTTGCCGCAGTCGCGCGAGACGACCGAGCAACTGGTTGCGGCGTTAAAGCATTTGGGGAAAGCACCTTACGTTGTTGACGGCTATCTGACACGTCCCGATGAGGCCATCGCGAAGCTCGGGCCGATCGAGGACCCGATGGTCGGCGTCTTTGTGCACTGGGCCTATGCGCCGCATACGGTGGACGGGGTTGTCGGCAAGGAGAACCCGCTCCTGCTCGCCTCGAATTTCTCGGGGACCTGGCCGGGCCTCGTCGCGCTCCTGAACACGGGTGCGTCGCTCGAATCCGTGGGCCGCGAGGCCGCGCGCGTCTGGACCGACGCGGCCGACTGGACGGCTGATGCCCGATTCATGGAAAGGCTCGACGAATGGTGTTCGACCGGCCGGATCGGATACGACACGTCCGAGCTTCACAACACTCCCGACCTCACTCCCAAAGCGACCGCCACGGCCGACCGCGTACTCGCCGAGATTCGCCGTAAGCGAGTGCTGGCGTTGATGCTCGGTGATACGTCGATGGGGATGATTAACGGCTATTTCGGCCCTCGCTTGCTCTATCCGATCGGTTTCAGCGAGCACAAGGTCGACCAGGCCTGGCTGATCGACGGGACAAGGTCGGTCAGCCAAACGCGGGTCGATGACGCCTTCCAGTTCGTGAAGGATTGCGGTGTGACCTTCCACTGGGGCGAGGCCGAGGCGGAAGATTTCAACGAGGAGGCGACCCGAGAACAGTTACGCGGTTACCTCGCCGTGCTTGACCTGCTCGACATGTTCAAGGCCGATTGTCTGGGCTGGCAGTATCAACTCGGCCTTTTAAAGCTCATGCCGCCGAGCGATTTCGCGGAAGGACTCTTGAACTCGCACGCTCGGCCCGAGGGGAATGGTCACGCCGTGATGACCAGTACCGAGGCCGACCAGGGGAACCTCGTGCCGATGGAGCTGATGAAGCGTCTGCTTGAAGCCAGGGGAATGCCCGGCGCGGTGATGTTTCACGACGTCCGCTGGGGCGCTGTGCATGAAGGGCGATTTCTCTGGGTCTTGCTCAATTCGGGAAGCTGTGGGGCGTACGCCTTCAATCAAGACGTGTCGAGCTTGAAGGGCGTTCACAGCTATCGCCAGCCCGCCGGGTATTTCCCGGTCCCCGGCGGAACCTTCGCGGGGGTAAGTCTCCCTGGCCCGATCACCTGGTCAAGAGCCTGGATCGATCGAAATGGGGCGATTGTCATGGATCTCGGACGGGGCGAGTCGGTTGCTCTGCCCGAGGCCGTTCGCGAAGGCTGGTGGCGCGGAACGACCCGCCAGTGGCCGTTCATGGCCGCCGATCTCGGTTGTTCGCCCGAGACGATCATGGCGCATTATATGAGTAATCACATTGCCGTCGCCTATGGCGACATCTTTGACGAGCTGGCCGCGCTCAGCGCCTCGCTGGGGATGAAGGTGCGGGTCATCGCGGGCTGAGTTTCTCCGGTTGGTTCAGATTCTCGACGTTTTCCAAGAATCCTCTGGCCTTGTTCCTTTTCCACGCGGAAATCGACCCGACGAGTCCGCCCAGTAAGATTGCAAAGTCCCGATGACCAAGGACCAATGACCGAAAATTTTCTCCTCTTGGTCATCGGGCCTTGGTCATTGGTCATGGAAATTATTGACTTTGCAATCCTCCTGGACGGCCGCTGAGTCTTTCGCGGGCCGACTGGCCCTGATAAACTGAAATGCTCCCTCGGTTCATGCTGTTTTTTCCCACACGCGGAGTCGCCCGAGGAAGACCGGCGATGGAACCCGTTCTGGTGTCGTGCGAGGGGTGCGGCTCGCGAACCCGGGTCACCCGGCCCGAGGTCGTTCGCGCCCTTTCCTGCCCCTGGTGCGGGACCCCGCTCTCGGCCGCCGCGGACGATCCCGACGCCTGGGATGCGGGCAGCCTCTCGCCGCCTCGACGCCCAGTCCGGCTCGCGGTCGAGGCCGGGTTGTTGCTCGCGCTCTTCACGTCGCTGATTTTTCGACTCGCCGAGAGCCCCGACACCCGCGCCTCGGCCTTCGGAGCGCTCCCGCTCGCGGCGGCGGAAACCCATGTCAACGCTCGGCCACGGTGCGCGGAGGTTGCTCCAGCCCGGATCTTGCCGCCGACCTCGCCCGTGCCCGATTTCGCCCGCCGCGACCCCTCGATGGATACTCTGACGGCCCCGACATCCCCGCCGGCCGACGCGCCGGCCGCCGAGAAACCGCGGGCGCTTCCACCCGAACAGGCTGCGGCCGAGGTTGAGGGTCCGAGGCGAATCAAGGTCCGCAACCGCTCGGGTGAGCCGGTCGTGGCGCGGGTCCACGGCGAGTCGCCCGAGGGCGAGGTCCACGTCATGCTGCCCGATGGTCAACTTGGCATCCCCGACCGTCCGGCCTACACCCCTCTGCCCTTTCAGGCCGCGACGGCCGACGCGATGGCCGCCGACCTGCTCGTCGGACCACTGGAAGGATTCGCCCTGCACAGGACGTCCCACTACTTGATCGCCTACCGGTCGACCCCCGAGATCGCCGAGGAGAGCGGCCGGGTTCTCGAAAACCTGTACAACGGGCTTACCGAGGCCTTCCGCAAGTTCGACGTCCCCGTGCATGAGACGGAGTTCCCTCTTGTCGCCGTGATCTTCCGAACCGAGGCCGACTTCCGCGCCCACAAGCCGGTCGCCCCCGAGGTTCAGGCGTATTATGAGATCTACTCGAACCGGATTTACTTCTACCAGAGTTCCGAACGCGACGATCAGGCCCCCGAGGTCGCCGCGCTTCGGCGTCCGCAAACGGTTGCGCATGAGGGGACGCATCAGATTCTGTCCAACATCGGCATCCATCCCCGGCTGGCTCCCTGGCCCCCCTGGCTCATCGAGGGGCTGGCCGAATACTGCTCAACGCCGGTCACCACGCGCAAGGGAACCATTTGGGCGGGTCTCGGTGTCGTGAACTCGATGCACCTGGCCACGGTTCGCGACCTCGACGACCCCCTTTCCGGCCAGGTTTCCGGCGGCGGCCGTCCCGAGCACATCGGCCGGAAGCCGGGTCAACCGCTGGTCGAGTATCTCGTCCGCAAGACCGACCTGACCCCGACCGACTACGCTCTCTCGTGGGCCTTGACGCATTACCTCGCGCGCAAACGCGTTGGCGAGTTCGTCCAGTTTCTCAAGATGATGAGCGCCCTGCCGCCGCTTCAGAAGCGAACTCCCGACGATCAGCTTGACGCCTTCCGACTGGCCTTTGGCAAGGATCTCGTCAAGCTCGACCGCGAGATCGGCGTGTATCTTTCCCGGTTGAAGACGCCGAATCATCTTCCCTATTACGCGGTCATGTTTGAGCAACGTGTCGGCAATGGCCTGATGAAGCGCGCCGCGATCGTGAGCCAGTCCCCGTCGATGATCCGACAGTGGCTCGACACCATTTCCTCCGCCCGAGGCGAGGCCCCCCTCTGGCAGGCCCTTCCCTTCTCCAGTCGAACCCCCGCGCTCGCCGCCGCCCAGCAATGGGTTCAGTCGCGTTAGTCTGGGGTTAAGTCTTCTTGTTTTCACTCTTCATTTCAATGACGTGGACTCAGCGGAATTTCGAAATCCAAGGTCGAACTGGTCAATCACCACTCTTTCCGTGTAAAATCCAATCGACGTCAGTCTGACAAGTGAGGGGACGTAGCTCAACTGGGAGAGCGCTTGGTTTGCAACCAAGAGGTTGCGGGTTCGACCCCCGTCGTCTCCACTAGACGTAAAACCTTGAAAGCCAAGAAAATTGGCGATTTCCTGCGTCTATCGGTTTTCGCTCTTTGACCGGCTTGTCCGCTTTCGTGTCCGCTTTCAGGGACGAATAGTGGTCAATACCGGTGAAGAATTGACCCGGTGCTAGGCGGTCAGGCGTACGCTTGAATTCCTACGGCACCGGGCCGGGTGCTTCACCAGCAAGAAGTCTCCTTGATCTGGAGAGCACCCATGCCACGACCTGCGAAGCCCTACCTGTCCCGAGGTTGGTATGTCACCAACATCGACGGAAAACGCCGCCGTCTCTGCCCTGCGGGAGAGGGTCGGAAGGCGGCCGATACCGTTCTGGTGGGCTTGGGAGCCGAGCGTGAGTCCAACGGCGGCCATCTCTTGCCTGACTTGATCGTCCCCGAGCTGGTCGCCCTGTTCCTCGAATCAGTTAAGGTCGAGCGTTCCGAGTCCACCTACCTCGATTACCAACGCTGGCTGACCGAGTTCGCCAAGCGGCACGGGAATCGCCCGGTTCGTGACGTCAGTCGGCTCGACGCCCAGCGTTTCAAGAACGACTTGGCACAGACGACTTTCGGCTCCGGCCACCGGCCGCTCAAGACTTACAAGCCGAAGACGATTAATCACGCCCTGATCTCCCTGAAGCGGTGTTGGAATTGGGGGATCGAGTCCAAAGTGGTTCCACCGAAAAACCCGTTCGCTCGCCTCCCCCTGCTCCACGCCGAGGGGCGGCAACGGGTGATGACGGACGACGAATTCCGCTCGTTGCTGCGAAACTCCACCGATTCCTGCTTTCGGCGACTGCTGATCGCCCTGCGGTTCACATCGGCTCGCCCCGGCGAGGTCCGAAACTTGACGTGGCAACAGGTGGATTGGGAGAATCACCGCTGGGTGATCTACCGGCATAAGAGTAGTCGCACGGCAAAGGTCTCAAAGCCGAAGATCATCCCGATGCGCCGCTGCGTCGAGAACCTCCTGCGTTGGCTCTACCGGCGGAACGGGCAACAGCCCTACGTGTTCCTGAACTCGCTCGGTAAGCCTTGGACCTAGGACGCCCTTGTCAAGCGCACGGATAGCTTGCGGAAGCGGGCCAGGATCTTCGCCGACGAGAACGGGGAGAACTTGGTCCTGTACCACCACCGACACACCTTCCTGACCGTGGCGGCAGCCACCGTCGGAATCTCCGGGCCAATGCTCCAGCAGTTGGCCGGTCACACCGACGCCAGGACCACGGAGCGATATGCCCACCTGGCGAACAAAGAGATTCTCCAGGCGGGACTGCGTGTCGCCGAGGGGTTACGCCCTCAAAGGACCGGCAAGTGACGGCGGACCAAGTCCTTCAGTTCGGAGCGGGGCGGGACCTTCGGGTCCCCGCCCTTCGCCGATTCCATCCAGGCGATCAGGTCACTCCGGGCGATCCGCCAGAGAGGTCGCTTCCCGGTCCCCCTATTGGAGGCCGGCAGCGACCTGCCCTGGATCGCACGCCTGATACTTGACTCGGACAATGCGGCGAATCGTGCCGTTTGTTTGACGGTCAGGTACTCCGAGCCGGCGGCCTCGATGCCCGGTCGAATCGCTTGGGCGTTATCGAGAGGAAGTGCCCGTTCGAGGCGGCCCGCCAGGCCGTCGATCCGTTCGTTTAGGTCACGGATGAGGTCCCGCAGAGGCGGGTCTGGCTGGGGATTAGAATGAGAAACTCGGTCGGGGCGCATGGGCATACCTTCATCGCATTGCGATGGTGGGAAGGTATGCCGACGCTCTGCCTTTCGAGCTAAGCACCAGCCCCCGGAGGGGCGGTGAGACGGGATTCGAACCCGCAACCTTCGGGGGGCACAGTAGTATTGTCAATTGTTGTGGACGGGAGAATTCTCAGGCGGCGGGCTGTTGCCTGACACCGTCCACGAAGAGGGTGCCCTTGATGACCTCTGGTAGGAGCGTCGAACCGTTCAATGTCCTCCACTTCTTTGATGCCGATTCCATCAGCTTGTAGACCATCGTCAGGCACGCCGCACGGCTCCCGCTCCTCTTCGTCTTGCCGTGCCTCAGCCGCACCGTGGCGAACGTCGATTCGATCGGGTTGGTCGTCTGGATGTGCAACCAGTGCTCCGCCGGGAAGTCGTAGAACGTCAGCAACGCCTCCCGGTCCTTGACCAGGCACTCCGTCGCCTTCGGGTACTTCGCCTGGTACGTCTTCACGAACAGGTCGAACGCCCTCTCGGCCTCCTTCCGGCTCTCGGCCTGGTAAATGTCGTGGAGCCTTCCCTTGACCTTCGGCTGGATCCCCTTGGGCAGCTTGTCCAGGACGTTCGCCATCTTGTGCACCCAGCACCGCTGCTCCCTCGTCGTGTCCCAGGCCTGGCGGATCGCCTTCCAGAACCCCAACGCCCCGTCGTCGATCGCCAGCGACGGTTCGACCTCCAGGCCACGGGCCTTCACGTCGAGCAGCAATTCCTTCCACGATTGCTCGCTCTCCCGGTATCCGTCGGCGATGGCGATCAGTTCTCTCTTCCCTTCGGCGGTCGCCCCCATCAACACCAGGATGCACTGCCGCCCCTCCTCAAGGCGGATGTTGAAGTGCACCCCGTCGGCCCAGACGTAGGCGTAACGCTTGCTTGCCAGCGACCGCTTCGACCAGGCCTCGTGGTCCTGCTCCCAGACGGCCTTGAGGCGGGTGATCGTCGTCGCCGACAGGTTGGGTGCGTCCGGCCCGAGGATCGCCTTGAGGGCCTCGGAGAAGTCGCCGGTGCTGACCCCCTTGAGGTAGAGCCAGGGGATCAACTCCTCCAGGCTCTTGGTCCGCCGCGGGTCGGGGGGCTGAACGGCGGGTGTGAACGCCTCACGCTGCCCGGCGGGCCTGCGATCACGGACCCGTGGCTGCTCGACCTCGATCGGCCCGATCTCGGTCTGGATGGTCCGCTCGGGGAGGTGACCGTTGCGGACGACCTGCTGGCGTCCGGAGACGTCCTTGAGGTGGACATGGGCATCGATCCAGGCGGCGACCTCGGCCTGGATGGCCTCAGCCAGGAGCCGCCTGGCCCCGTCCCGCAGGAGGTCGGTCAGCACGTCATGGCCTGTCGGCAGGGGCACGATCCGGATGTCGGTGGTAGACTCGTTCATGGCGGGGTACTCCTCGGCCTCGTGGGCCATCGGTGTGCTTTTTAGCGATTGCATCACCAAGGATACCCCGCGGCCTTTCAACCTCCCGTCCACGACTTATGGTTATGTCCCGAGCCTGACCCCGATGGAGGTGATCACCCAGCGCCCCGGCATCCGCCGGGCGTCTGGGACGGTCTTGGTCGGGGGCCTCGGGCTGGGCTGGTTCCTCCGCAAGGTCCACGATCGGCCAGAGGTTGAGCGGGTGGTCCTGGTCGAGGCGTGCCCCGACCTACTCGACTGGTACGGCCACGACCTCTGCGGCCGTCTCCCCAAGGTCGTAGACGTCATCTGCGGCGACGTCTACGACCAGATCGGGCGATTCGGGCCGAAGGCGAAACACCTTCTCGACATCTGGTAAGACTACGGCGAGTGCCTGTACGACGAGAGGTTCCGCCGATGCAGGCGGCTCTACCGTCACGTCTGGGGCTGGGGCGAGGAGGCCGCCGACTGCGGTCGCCTGCCCGCCCTCCGACGAAGACGAACTGCCATGGCCAGCCTCCCATGACAACCCCGAGAAACAACTAGGGCCGGGGCTCCCCGAAGAGAATACCCCGGCCCTCGCCGTTTGCCATGACAGAATAAATTCAGAGATACTTATATAGATTGAAATGACTAAAAGACCACGAAATACCGCCTGTGCTTTCCTCCGCAAACCGATCAGCCCCTACGGCTCCAAGGACGCCTTCGGCTACAGGAGGCCCACCAACAAGGCTCTGCTCGACGACTACAACCGCAGGAGGTTCATCAGGGGCCTGACCAACGCCCACATGATCGACCACTTTGACGGGAAGAACACCTACTACGTCTGGGGCGACGGAAGGACCAGGACGCCGTACGCCCTGATCTGCATCGACATCGACAACCACAAGTTCCGAACGCTGGCTGCCGCCATGGCGTTCGCCCGACACCTGAAGGACACGATCTTCCCCGGCCTTTATTTCGAGACGAGTACCAACGGCAATGGTGTCCACGGCTACGTCCTGATCGACAAGCGGGGGTTCGGGGACGGGCGGCTCCACGGCCTGGCCATGATGCTCGACCGGGCTCTCAAGTCCGTCCACTGGCAGTGGCAGGACCTCAACCCAGGTCTGGACGTCGAGGGCGTCGAGACCAAGGGCCGCCCGCCCCGAATCAACTGGACCCGTGACGGCCAGATGAAGGACCTGATCTCGGGACAATTCGCCAAGCTTCCCAGGGAAATGCTGGCCCGGTTCGAGGAGTTCAAACAGACCACCATCCTGAACGACCTTCGCATCAGCGAGCTTTACCGCCTGTACAAGGACGAGCCGGTTTTCTCGAAAATGCCAGTGGTCGAGGCCGCCGGGACCCGTGGCTCACTGACCGGCTGTGTCGTCAAGCAAAGTAACCTGGGTCATTGGGACGCCTACCTGAACGTCGCCAGGACGCTGGTTGTCTCTCCCCTCAGGACCAAGGGACGGGAGGTCGCCACCGCCCAGGACATGGCGGTCTTCTTGCTTGTCCTGGAAGCTTGCACCAACGACATGAACGCCGACGGCTCGATGCCGACGGCCCGCATCCGGGAGAACTGGGAGATCCTCCATGCCAACGGTGACGTGAAACGTCCGTGGTGTCCCAGGAGGTCCACCGTATTGCGGAACCGTTTGTCCAACCTGGGGCACATCGACTGGGAGGACCGCCATTACGTCCCGTCCGCCCTGAGCCCGACGGGTATGGGACAGGCGGCGAAGTGGCAGGCATCGGAGGCGTTGATGGGCCTGATCGAAGGGGAGAAGCTCGATCCGGGTACGACCGTCGTTGTCGGTGAGGAAGGGATGAAGGCTGAGGAGGTTGGGCTTGGGGTCGTGGCTCTTCAAGAAAGAGAGGGGGAGGAGGATCTTTATTGTGACAAGACTTTCTTTATCCCTAACCAGCTTCAAGTCGAGCCTTTACCCGACTGGATCATCGACCTGAGACAACCAGAGTTCATCCGACCCGTGCTGGATTCGGACTTCGGACGGTTCAAGATAGCCGCCTGAACCCGACAGATCGTGACAACCGACCCGGACCGGAGGACAACCGGGTGGTTCCAGGCCGGACTTCCGGGAAGACGTGGATCGGCCTGCGGGTCCTCATCCCCATTCTCGGACCGCAAGAGACAATCAGCCCCTCGGCCCCTTGGAGAGAAAGGCTTCGAGCGGCACCACACCGGCCACCGAATCGAGGTTGATCGGCCCGTAAACATGCGGGAAGATGTCATCAGATCCGGGAGGACTCTCCCACTTCAACGCCGGCTTCAAGTTGTCCGAGGCGATGCGTAGGACAACCAGTTCGGTCTGCCCCTGGAAGTACCGGGAGACGACCCCGGACAACTGGCCCGAGAGGCAGCAATGGGTGAAGCCCTCGGTCGTCAGCGTATCGCCCCGGAATTCGCCCTGGCGCTGGGCTCGCTCCCATGCTTCTCGTGTCGTGGCATGCAGGATCTCGCCCATAGGGGCTACGTCTTGTCCTTGGCGATCGGGACGACCCTGGCGTCCACGACTCGGATGTAATCCTCCGGGGCGAGAAGGATTTGAAGGCCCCGCATCCCCGCCGAGATCGAGATCACGTCGAACAACTGGGCCGTCTCGTCCAGGAAGACCGGGTACGCCTTCTTGCACGCCAGGGCCGTCACCCCACCCCGGACGTAGCCGGTCAGCGGCTCGACCTCCTTGAGCGGCACCGTGTCGATCTTCTTGTCCCCGGTCGCCCTCGCCAATGCCTTGAGGTCAAGCTCGCGGTTGCCCGGCACGACCGCCAGGCAGAAGCCGTGCTTGTCCCCCCTGGCGACCAGCGTCTTGAAGACCTGCTCGGGGGGCAGGCCGACCTTGCGGGCGACCGTCTCGGCGGCGAGGTCGTCTGGGTCGAACTCGTAGTCCCGCAACTCGTAGGGGACGCCCTGGCGGTCCAGAAGACGGACGGCGTTAGTCTTCGAGATGGCTTGGTTCTCCCGTTACTTATCCAGTAGAGGAAACGCTACCACGCCGCCTTCTTCGGTCAGGCTGCTCCGGGTGCGATCATCTGTTACCATCCGGCCTGATGCCCAAATCCCAGATCGCGATAACGCCGTCCGAGCCCGAGGCGGCTAATCGCTTCCCGTCCGGGCTGAAGGCCACGCAAAACACCTGATCCTCGGGCCTTTTGATCGTGAGTGACACCCGTCCCGTGGAAGCCTCCCAGACCCGCACAAAGCCGTCCCAACCCGCCGAAGCCACCCGGCGTCCGTCGGGGGTGAACACGGCCTTTTCCACGCTCCCGGTGTGGCCGCTGAACGTGAGCATAGGCTTGCCGGTTGCGGCGTCCCAGAGCCACACCGTCTTGTCATCGGAGGACGAAACAAGCCACCTGCCGTTGGGGTCGAATGCCACGTCCA
Source organism: Isosphaeraceae bacterium (assembly GCA_965277595.1). Lineage (GTDB taxonomy): Bacteria > Planctomycetota > Planctomycetia > Isosphaerales > Isosphaeraceae > CBDIDH01. The sequence goes on along the minus strand of CBDIDH010000002.1, from coordinate 4,192,975 downwards.
GGACCGCCCCGGAGTGCCCCCTGAGTACGAACTCACCCCTGCCGTTAAAAGCGTCCCATATCCGTACGGTATGATCCAGGCCCGCCGTCGCCAGCCGCTTCCCGTCCGGGCTGAACGCCACAGAGAACACGGTCTCGGTATGGGCGTCGATCACGAGGAGTCGTCCCCCGGACGATGCGTCCCAGACCATCGCCGTCCCGTCGAAACCGGATGAGGCCAGTCGCTTGCCGTCGGGGCTGTAGACGACGCACCGCACCCCGTTCTCGTGGCCCCGGAGGGTCAGCAACTCGTTCCCCGTGGCTGCGTCCCAGACCTTCACGGTCTTGTCGTCGCTGGCCGAGGCCAATCTCCTCCCGTCGGGGCTGAACGCTACGCCGATGAACTGGAAGGCTTCATCCCTGACGGCGAGTCGCTCACGCCCCGTGGCTGTGTCCCAGACCCGTAGCGTTTTATCCGCACCGGCCGAAGCCAGTTCCTTGCCGTCCGGGCTGAAGACGACGTCGGTGACGACGAAAGTATGTCCCTTGAGGAGGTGGAGCAGCCTCCCGGCAAGACGTCCCTCGTCTCGGGGACGATCGTCGGCGTCGGCTCGTCGAGCGGTGATGGGGACGAGGGCCAACACCACGACGGCCGCCCCGATGGTCAGCCTCGTCGTTTGCGCCATCTTTGTCAGGGGATGCGAATCCAATGTCGGCCCCACGGTCGTGGTGATTGAAGACTGAGCCGGGTACGATGCGGGCGACACCCGTCCCGTGGACCCGTCATGCCAAATCATCGCCGAAGCCCGCTCATTTGGTCTAGCCTGATCGCCGCCGCCGTCGCCTCGGGCCTGGGCTCACGTCGCCTTGGCCACTCGTTGCCGGGCTTCGTGGCGTCCTATGCCGGGGACACGCTCTGGGCGCTCGTCATCTTCCTGGGCTTCGGCCTGATTCTTCGCAGGGCCTCGACACGGACCGTGGCCATGCTGGCGATGTCGTTCTCGGTGATGATCGAGGTGAGCCAGTTGTACCACGCACCATGGATCGACTCGATCCGGCACACGACCATGGGCGGCCTGGTACTCGGTTACGGCTTCCTCTGGGGCGACCTGACCTGCTACGCCGTGGGCGTCGGGGTGGGCGTGTTCATCGAGTACGAAGCCTCGTTCGTGGTGAAGCGTCGTTTGACGAGGACCGGGCACGACGCCCGTGGCTGACCTCACCGAAGCCGAATACCAAGGAGAAGCCGGCTGTGTCGGGCGTGAAGGTTCTTGAGGTAGGTCGGCAAGACCGATCAGTCCTCAATTGAGAGCCTGGACCTTACCCCTTGACCCTTCTGGAAGCGGATCTGGTCCACGTCGGGGTGCTTGGTTGAGATGACGGAGTTCTTCGCACCGACCTCAACGACCTGAACGAGCCCGAAACCTTCGCCGTCGGCCCACAACTCCATGTCCTTCCACACGCCGCTGTCCGCCCCGAGATCAACCCTCGCCCGGTCGTCGCCCAGCACCTCGATCACCTTGCCGTGGAGCGGCTTCTTCAGGAACAGGGGTTCCCATTCCCTGGGTGTCTCGGGGAGACCGGCGACCTTCTTCTCCCAATCGCCCCGCCGGAGATAGAAGCTGCCGTGCGGTCTCTCCCTGGGCTCCTGTCCTTGGTTAACCGCATTCACGAACTCCTGCTTGTCCTCTTCGGGGATCAAATAGGAGCGGGCTCCCCAACGGACGATGTGGAAGTCGGTGGCCGTGCCACGGAAGCCCTTCCGCACGTTGGGCCTCTCCGGTGTCAGGATCAGGTGCCCCGCCACGACCTCGGCCTCGCCCGTGTTCTGATCGTAGACCCCCATGCAACCACGCCAGACGAACGAGAAGCGGCCCTCCCGCTTGACGACCAGAGAGCAGTTCACGCCGAGCCCGTCTCCGTGGTAATAGTCACCGGCGACGGCTGCGACCGGGCTGTCGGGTCGATCCCCCGTGCTCGGGATCTCCCCTGGTGTGGCGAAACAGGCCGTCGAGGCCAGCAACAGCGAGACCCTGGATACGGTCACGAGACACCTCCCTCGGTCACACCCACGGGTGATCGCCCCTCGGTTAGACAAGGATATCCGGTTGACCGTTCCCTGCGCAGGGGGTCCGGGTCGTCGAAGGAATACGGATGACAATGGACCTCGATGCCCGAGGCGGTTTCGGCTCCTCGGGTGACGACCGATTCGACGGAACCAGACGAATCTTCTCCGACCCGATATCGACCCCGACTACGACGACATCGAGGACCTTCCTCAAGGATAGTTCCCCACCGGCATCACCGGACCTGAGCACCGACCTTCTCCTCGGTGCGAGGCATTCGGAACGAACGAACCGCAACGGGCGTCTAACTCCCGACGATCGCCGCCGGGGGAAGAAACGCATGGTCGTGCCCTTCAACCCGTTGAATCGTTCGTGGGACGATCGGTTCGCATCCAAGAATCGGCATCGGGTCAAGGCGACGTCAACATGCCTCGGGGCGACCCGAACCCGGCTCCTCCAGGCGTTGCGACATCTGGGCCTCTACGGGGAGGAGATTGCGGCCCGGCTCTGTAATGAAAGGGCGACGGCCCTCCTCCTCGAAGAGGAACGACTTGAACGGCTCCGGGTGGAACAAGAAGTCGCCCGGCGTTCGGAGGAACGAAGAGTCGCACGGATGGCGGAAGAGGATGAGACCGCCCGACAACCCGAAGCGTTGCCGGCCGCCCGAGTGCGGGAGCAAGTACAATCCGCCCTCTTCGTCGAAGAACAACGGGCGGCCCGGTTGCTCAAACGGAAGTTGACGTACGAGTCGATGTCCGAGGGGCAGCAAGCCGCCTCCCGTCTGGAGGATGAAGTCGTCTCGTGGCTGACTTCCGACGAGGCTGACGCCTGAGCGGGGCTTCCGTAATAACTCCTGACGGGTCAGGAACCGAGGTACACCCGCAGGTCAGCCGCCAATAGGTCGGCCTGCTGGTAGCGGTCGTTCGGGCTCCGGGCCAGGCAACGCAGGCAGAATCGCTCCAAAGTCTCCGGCACGCTGGTCTCGACCGACCGTGGCGGCGGGACACCCCCGGCGAGGATCTGCTCTCGCAAGTCGATCGGGGACGACCCAAGGAACGGTCGGCGTCCGGTCAGCAACTCGAAGAAGACGACCCCCAGGGCGTAAATGTCGGCACGGTGGTCGGCACGCCCGAGCCCGTCGTTCAGTTGTTCGGGGGCTATGTACGGCAGGGTCCCTGCGGCACCCACGTCCTTCAGCAACTCCTCCCCGACCACGGCGATCCCGAAGTCGGTCAGGTAGGCTCGACCTGAGTCGTCGAGCAGGATGTTTGCGGGTTTGATGTCTCGGTGGACGTACCCGTGGGCGTGAGCGTTCCCCAGGGCGTCGGCCACCTCGGCGATGACCCGTGCCGCCTCCCGGTGGGTCGGGCGTTCGCCCTTGACCCGGTCCGCCAGGTTCACCCCCTCGATCCACTCGGACACGATGAAGCAACCCCCGCCGTCCTTCCCCACGTCATGGACCGGCACGATGTTCGGGTGCCGGAGTCGGGCGACCTTCTTCGCCTCGATCCGGCACTGGTCCACCTCCTCGGCCCCCACCGGGCGGTCCACCTTCGGCACCTTCACGGCGACGGGGCGGTCCAGCCAGGTGTCGAACCCTTTGTAGACCCGCCCGAAGCCGCCGACGCCGATCAGGACGTCGAGCCGGTATCGATCCGCCAGGGTGCGGGGCAAGTCCGTTTGTGGAAGGGTCGTGACGGCCTGCCCGATCTGCGAGCCGGTTGTCACTTCGAGGGGTTGGTTGAGCCAATCGACCCGGCCCAGCTTTTCGACCTGCCGGCGGAACTCGTCCAGCCGGTCGGGGCAGTCCCGGCACAACTCCTCAAACGCAGGGGACTGACCCTGGCCCCTGGCCTCCTCCCAGCGGACGATGAGTTCGAGGACCTCTTCACGGCTTGTCGTCATCGACCCCTCTCATTCGCTCTGGAGTTGTTCGCCGTTCATGGCGTCCTGAAGAAACAGGCGGGCCGAGGCCCACCGCCGCTGGACGGTCTTGGTCGCCACGCCCAGGGCCTCGGCCGCCTGGGCGTGGGTCATCCCCTGATACCAGAGCAGGCCGAACACCTCACGTTCCTCCACGGGCATACGTTCCACTGCCTCGTGGAAGGCCACCCACCCCTCCAGCGTCTCGGGCCGCCCCGAGCCGTCGCCGACCTGAGCGAGGCGGACGCCGGGGTCGGTGCCGTCGGTGTGGTGGTTGGACCCGAGACCCTCGGGACCGTAGTAGCTGCGTGCCAGGTCGATCAACTCCCTACGGATCTGGGTCGCCGCCAGGTTGTCGAAATGGCGGACGGTCTCGGGCCGGACGTCGGCCAGGCTCCGGTGCAGCCGGGACAGGGCGGCGTTGAGCAGGTCGTCGGTCTGCTCCCAGCGCCGGAGGTGCGGGTAACGCCGGAGCATGGCACGAGCCAGCGCCGTGAACCGGAACTGGGCGATGCGGACCAGGCCGTCCCTGGCCGAGGCGTCCCCGGCCCGGTGGCGTTCGAGCAGATCGTCGGCTTCGTCGGTCTGATCCATGCCCCGTGTGGCCCTCGTCGGTGCGTCTGACCTGCGGACCACCCTCATCTTACCGGCCCGATCAACGCACGGCAGCCGTGACGCTTCGAGCCTTCCTCCGGGACGGCAGCTTCGAAAAGTCCGGCTCGGTTCGTCTTCAGGTTCTCGAAACGATCTGTCCACCTGGGGCACCCGGTCTCGCACTCTTTCCCAGGGCGGTGGCTTGTGATCACCGCCCGGAACGGAAATCCTGACGAAATCAGCCCGAAAGGACGTGCGTCATGGCCAAAGAAATCCGGTCTGCGGAATGGGAAACCGAGGTCGTTCAGTCCGCCGTGCCGGTCCTGGTGGACGTCTTCGGGACGTACTGCCCGCCGTGCCGGGCGCTGGCCCCGACGATGGAGAAGCTCGCCTCGGAATACGAGGGCCGGGCGAAGGTGCTGAAGCTGGACGTGGAGGCCGACCGGGACCTTGCCGGCGGGCTGCACGTCGCCTCGGTCCCGACCGTGATCGCCTTCCGTGACGGCAAGGAGTTGGGTCGTCTCGTCGGCCTTCGACCCGAAGCGGCCTACCGCAAGCTCCTCGTGGAGGCCGGCGTCTCTTGAGGTAAGTGAACGGGGCCGCCCGCCCCTCACGGTTGCCCCAGGCGCTCCTCCACCGCCGGTTTCCTTGACGGCGACGGGGGAAAAGCCTGGGGCTTTGAATCCGAGTCGATTTCTTGACCTTGGAAAACCCTCACCGCCCTCGGAACAATAGCTCCACCGCCTCGGGCACCCAGCCGCTTTCCCACCGATGTCCTCGCTTCGGACCGTCCACGTAGCGGTGCGGGACTTTCAGGCTTTTGACGAGGGCCTCGAACGCCTCGTGATCGTCCCGGAAGTTGCCGTGGCCCATGTGGATTAACCGGACGTTCTCACCCAGTCCGGCGGCACGACGCTTGAGTAAATTCGTGAGCCGGTAATCCTCGAAGTTCTCGCCGGAGCCGAAGATGTCGCCCGAGCCGTACTTGCCCGGCCGATCCATCATGAGTGGTGCGTCCCAGGCGGCGGCCTTGCCGAACACGTCGGGGTGCCGCAGCAGAAGGGCGAACGCCCCCCAGCCCGACTTGCTAAACCCGAGCAGCAGGCGACCGTCCGGCTCGGATCGGGCAGGATAACGGGCCTCGACCATCGGAACGACCTCCTTCAGGAAGTAGCTCTCCTGGCGGATCTGGGGGTCCGTGGGGTGGTCGGCGTACCAGGGCAGATGTGAGAAGGTCGGGGCCACGAAAATCGCCTGGTACTTGTTTTGGAGGTTGTGCCGCCGGACTTCGAGCAGGCCGTCTCCAAAGCGGCTTTCATTACGGGCCTCGACCGGCGGCACGTACACGACCGGGAGACGGACACCCGCACCCGGTTTCTCAGGCAGCAGTACCCGGATCGTCGTCTCCCCGGCCTGGTACTGGGACCTGACGGTGTGGACGAGGATGCCGTTCGGATCACGGACGGCTTCGGAAACGGCGGCGGGGCGGATGATCTCGCTGTCGGCGTCTGCGATTCGCTCCAGGGCGGTCATTGACAGGGAGACGATGAGCAAGAGTGAGGTGATCGGCGATCTCATGAGGCGACCCCTCTCGCTTTCGGACCTGACGTCATTCCGGCGAGTATACCGATGACTCGGCCCTGACCCCTGTCCTGGTCGGTCGTTGTCGGTCACGCTACGATACCGGCCAACCGCTCCCGACTTGAAGCCCCCGACTTCACCGCAGGACGACGGACGATGCCCGACCCTTTCGCAACGCCGCAGGTCCTCCCGACCGAGGAGATCCGCTCTCACTTCCCGGCCCTGAAGCGCCGGCACAACGGTCAGCCCGTCGTTTACTTCGACGGCCCCGGGGGAACCCAGGTTCCCCGGCAGGTCGTCGGGGCGATGAACGACTACCTCTATCATCACAACGCCAACGCCCACTGGGCGTTCCCCACCAGCAAGGAGACCGACGAGGCGATTGCCGAGGCCAGGCAGCTTCTCGCCGAATTCCTGAACGCCTCACCCCAGGAGATCGCCTTCGGGGCCAACATGACGACCCTGACGTGCCACCTGGCACGGGCCTTGGGCCGCCGCTGGGGTCCGGGGGACGAGATCGTCGTCACCGAACTGGACCACCACGCCGACATCGACCCCTGGAAGGCCCTGGGGAGGGAACGGGGCGTCACGATCCGTGTCGCCCGGATGGTCCCCGAGACCGGCCAACTGGACCGGGACGACCTCAGGCGGCAGATTACCGATCGGACCAGGCTCGTGGCGATCGGGGCGGCGTCCAACGCCCTGGGGACGATCAATGACGTGACCGAGGTCGCACGGCTCGCCCACGACGTCGGTGCCCTGGCGTTCGTCGATGCCGTCCACTTCGTCCCCCACCGGCTGGTCGATGTCCGGGCCATCGCCTGCGACTTCCTTGCCTGCTCGGCGTACAAGTTCTACGGGCCGCATGTCGGAATGCTCTACGGCAAACACGACCTGCTCCGGGACCTCGACGTGCCGAAGCTCCAACCGGCCCCGGACACCGCCCCGGAGCGGCTGGAGACCGGCACCCAGAACCACGAGGAGATCGTCGGTGCGGCGGCGGCGGTCGAGTTCCTGGCCTCCCTCGCCGACGGCCCCGACCGCCGGGCACGACTTCAGAACGCCTTCGACGCCTTGCACGAGCGGGGGACGGTGCTGACCGAGACGCTGTGGGACGGGCTGTCCGAGATCGAGGGAGTGCGGCTGTACGGCCCGCCGCCTTCGGAGCCACGCACCCCGACCGTCTCGTTCACGGTGGACGGCATTCCCACCGTCGGGGTCAGCCGCCGCCTGGCCGACCGGGGCCTCTTCGCTTCGCACGGCGACTTCTACGCCATGACCGTCGTCGAACGGGTGGGTCTTGCACGGGAAGGTCTGGTACGGATTGGGTGTGCCTGTTACACCACCGAGGAAGAGATCGAACGCCTCCTCGATGCGGTCCGAGAGGTCGCCCGGCGACCGAGGTGAGATCATGCCCCACTTCCTCTGCACGACCTGCGACACCCAATACACCGAGACGCCGACCTCACCGGAGCGCTGCGACATCTGCGAGGATGAGCGCCAGTATGTCGGCTGGGCAGGCCAACGGTGGATGACGCCCCACGAGTTGCGGTCCGACCACACGACTCAGATCCGTGCCGAAGAGACGAACCTGACGGGCATCGGCACGACCCCCAAGTTCGGCATCGGACAACGTGCCTTGCTCGTCCAGTCCCCCGGCGGCAACGTCCTCTGGGACTGCATCTCGCTGATCGACGACGCAACCGTCGGGGCCGTTCGCAACCTGGGCGGGCTGGCCGCCATCGCCATCTCCCACCCGCACTATTACTCGTCGATGGTCGAATGGAGCCGAGCCTTCCAGGACATCCCGATCTACCTTCACGCCGCCGACCGACGCTGGGTCATGCGGCCCGACCCGGCGATCGTCTTCTGGGACGGGGAGACCAGAAGGTTGCACGACGGGATGACGCTCGTCCGTTGCGGGGGGCACTTCGACGGCGGGACGGTCCTGCACTGGCCTGCCGGGGCCGAGGGAAAGGGTGTGCTGCTGAGCGGAGACATCCTTCAGGTCTGCCAGGACCGCCGCCACGTCAGCTTCATGTACTCGTACCCCAACTACATCCCTCTGCCCGCCGGGGCCGTCCGCCGGGCCGTTGCCGCCGTCGAGCCGTTCGCCTTCGATCGGCTCTACGGGTTCATGTTCGATCTGGTGATCAAAGAGGATGCCAAGGCCGCCGTCTCTCGTTCAAGAGACCGCTACTTGCAAGCGATCGGTGCGGAGGGGGCCGGTGGTCGGGCGTCGTGACCGGGCGAAGACGACGACCTCCCTCCCTCTGGATCGGGCTGATCACCCTGTCGGCGATCCTTGGGATCAGCACCCGCCGCTTCGGCTGCTGGTTGCCGAGCTTCGTGGCGGCTTACGCCGTGGACACGCTCTGGGCTCTCGTGGCATTCCTGGGCATCGGCCTGATCTTGATAAGGCTCTCGAAGTGGCGGGTCGAGGCCGAATTCCGTGAGGGCCAATGAGCGGTCTCTCGAAGTCCATAATGGAGGATGTCGGAGGCCCCGCACCTCATCGGTTCCGACGGGGGATCACACCCATGGCGAAGGAGATGTCGCACGGAGGTGAGTCTACGCCCGAGAGAGGCCGCCGTCGTCGTCGGGCCTCGACAACCCGAGCCTCGCAACGACCTCGATGTCGGCGACTGGGTAGACGTCCTCTCTGGGCGTAACCAGGCGATCATACGGAGCCTTTGCATTCGCCCGCTGCTCGGTCACGAACTCGGAGATGTCCTCGATCCCGAGCAGCCACTCCCTGGCGTAGCGGGCCAGGACGTCGCCCCGGAGCCCGAGTTGGATCGCTCGTCGTTCGAGCGGGCTGCCGGAAGATCCATGGTCGGGGTCCCATTGAAGCCGGACGTCTGACCTGGCCACGGTCTGCTGCCACGCCTCATGGGTCTCGTAGACCTCGGGGGCGAAGGTCGAGTGGACAGCCAAACGGAGGATCTCGTCGAAGGCGTTACGCTGGAGCCGGACTGCGAGCGTCACCTCCTGGCCCGCCTTGGTGCCCCAGCCGGAGCGGTACATCATCCACAGGAAGTTCGGCTTGATCCAGGACATCCGGCTCATGCCGAAGCCGCCGCCGAAGAAGCCGTGACGGGCGGCGAAGTGGCCGATGTCCGGGCGGTACGCCTGGTAGACCATAACCGACTTGGCGTCAAACTGGGCCAGGATGTGGCGGCCGGAGCGAGGCCAGCGGGCCTGCTGAGCGAGATAAGGTTCGGTGATGAGGTTCAGTTGAGACACTGGCTGTCCCTATCTCTGAAAGTCCTGTTGACCTAAAAAGAATGGACGGTCCTCTTAATCGATCTCAGTCGGTGTCCGTGGCGGCGAAGACCGCCAAAGATTTTCCATCGCTGCTCAGCACGGCCAGACCGATGTCCCAGGCGACGTCATAGAATTAACCGGCTTCGGTCCAGAACGAGAACCAGGAACAACGCACTGCGTGTGCCGAGGCAAGTCCGATGTCGCCCCCTGAACACCCCGTCAATGCCGCTACGGAATCCCAGGCAGACAGCCGACCGTAGGCACCGCCCTCACCCCAGGTGTAGGCACCGCCCGTAGCGGCGGCACTGAACAGATAGCCGAAGCCTTGGCTGGCGCTGATCTCCCTCAGATGAACCGCCTCCTCACCGGCCTCGGCCAGGCATTCGAGCCCGAGTGATCGCAGAATGGATGGGCCGACCCACCGGGCCGGGATCGGCTCCTCGAACTCGAAGAGCCGTACCTCAGACCTCCCGTTCGACCTCTCGACCCAGGTGCGAACCGACACTGCCGCTCTATCGGCCATTTCAGGAGTCGTCACCTCCCGGAACGCCGGTAACGGCCCCGGACGGACCACGCCCTCGGCTCGACCCTCGCCCCATCCGCCGGAGGTGCCCGCCGAGGCGTTACTCGACCCGTGAGGCACGTAACGGGGAAGGAAGGCCGGGGCGTCAACTTCCAGGCCGGACAACCGGAGCGGCAGTCTGGCCAACGGGTGCCCCTCCTGTCGCATGCGATCGGCAAGGCGGATAGTAACAGGCGTCGTCTCGCCGATTTTTCGTCTGAGGACCGCCTCATGCGTCAAGACGTACAATAACTCGGCAAGCCCTCCTCTGGCCTCATATTCTTCCAGGGCAGCGACGATCGCCTCGGACTCCTGGGCGTCGGCGAGCCGTGCGGCGGTCTCACGGAGTTGCCGGTCGGGCATCCTTTTGCTGACGAGTTGCGTCAGCAATAGGGCGATGTTCCTGCGTCCGGGCGTCAGTGCGAGCCGTTGCCTGAGGTGATCCAAGACCGACCCTGGTTGCCAGCATTGCGGGGCTGCCTCCGAGACGATCGGGGGGAGGACGGCGGCCAGTTCTTCGAGACTGTCGTAATCCCCTTGGGCCACCCATCGGTCGATCGTCTGCCAGTGGCCCTTGACGTCTCGGGCTGTGTCGAGGCCGAAGAGTAGGCTGCGGACGTCCTCGCTCATGATGACGGACCCGGTGTCGGCATCTGCCCTCGCACCATTCCCCGACCCCCATCATCCCAGACGGCCAGGCACTTTTTCCGCTGCCAGAACTGCTCCAGCGTCAGCTTCGGCTCACCCATCGCCCGGACGGTCAGCGGGCTGAGCCGGATGCTGAGCGGGTGCGAGGCCCGGCCCTCCCACGAGCCCACATCGACCACCTCGTTACCCCTGAGCGACAGTCCGTGCCGCTCCAGGTAGGTCATGACGGCGGGGATCTGGAGATCGACCCCGGTCGTCGCCTCGGCGTGAGGGTTCCGCAACCACTTTGCGGTATTGACCAGTTCTTCCAGGTCCTCGGGGTGGGAGGCGAAGCGTTCCTCGTAGCTCCGGTAGTAGATCGACTCCATCGCCTTGGTCTGCGTGACGAACTCGCCGTCGATGACGTAGCCGACCTCCCAGTTCCCTTCGCCGTACTTGCCATCCCACTCCCTCTGACGGGACGTCCTCCGTCGGACGCCGCCCACCCTCCCGATCTTCCTCTCGACCACCCGCCACGGCATCGCCCGGCTCCTCATGTTCGTGACCCGGCGGTCGTTGCCGCCCGGAGGACTTCGAGCACATCTCGTGGATCGCACCCGTAGATCCCGGACCCCGACGCCTCGTTGGCCTCGACGAGCGCCGGGCCGACTCCCCGGATCACGCCAGCGTCGATGACCAGGGCGGCCGGGAAATTCACACGGGGATCGGCGAGTAGCCGATCCACCAGGCCCCTCGCCGCCGCCGCCATCTCGGGCTCGACGAGCCATTCATCGCCGCTACGGGCCGGGGCTCCGTTCAGCCAGTAGGGGGACCAGGCGTGGACCCGGCGGTCCCGGACGAAGAACCGGAACTCGGCGGCCCATTCTACCGGCTCGGAGGCCAGCACGGGGTCGTCGTCCGGCATCTCGGGCAACTCCGCACCGCCTGCGTACACCCTGGCCGGGAACGTCTTCCGATTCGGCGGCTTGAGGAACAAAGGGCCGGAGAGCGTCCGGGCCTCGGAGGCGGTCGTCAGCCGCACGTCCCGGCCGACGTATTCACGGGGCAGTTTGATGAGGAAGTCCTCGGGCGGCTTGACGACCTCAAGGCCAAGCTGCTGGGCGACCGCCTCGTTGAACAGCGGCTCGGCGAAGAGGACGGGCTCCTCGGGCTCGAAGTCCTCGGGGCACCGCCAACTCGCAAGTCGCATCACGCCCCAGCCGAAGGCCACCGCCGCACGCCGCGGCTTGATCGAGTCGTCGGAGTAGCGGGGGGAGAGGATCAAGGTCGGCTCGGGCGTCTCTCGGTTCATGACACGTTTCTCGACCAGCCCCGCTTCTCCACGGACCGCACGTTGGTCACGTCACGCAAGGAAGTCAGGTATCACGCCAGCAGGGGAAGCGTCCGATCCTCGGGGTTGCCGAGGAAGGGTGGGACATAGACGGCGTTGCCGAAGTGGCGTTGGACCTTGCGAGGAGTGTCGTCGGCGATCAGCACCCGCTCAGCCGGTAGCCCGCCTGCTTGACCTTCTTCAGGTCCTTCACATGATACTCCTCGAATGACTCCGGATCGAACCGCCGGACGCACCAACTGCGGCCCCAGGCGAACGCCGGCTCTCTCCCCGGCGGCATGATCCGCCCGACGATCTCTCGCACGTAATCGTCGCTTGCGGAGGACCAGATCGCCAAACGGAAGTCCGCCGAGCATGCGGCCAGGAACTCGGTCAGGTGCGGACGCCGGTAGACGAAGTACGGGCCGAGAACGAAGTCGTGCGCCCGCCCGAGAGATTCCTCGGTGGCATAGACGAGCTTCTCGTCCAGGTCCAGGATCATGAGGATCGGGCTGTCCGGCCCCATGATTCACACCGCCCCGAGGTTTACCGGCGAACCTCCCCGCCATCCGCCCTGTCCATGCCCGAGGGGCCATCATGCCCCTCATTCGGAGGCCCGGCAATGATCACCCGACGAACCGCAACGCTCTCGCAGACACTCAGGGCCAGCGCATATCAAACATGCTATAGCGACAGGACTTGGGTCAGGTAGTCCGTGTTGAGCATACAGGACATCATCTTTCCGCGGAGGCTGTCCTTGTCGGGATGGCGCTTCAGCAGAGTCACGGCGAAGCGACGCAGCCAGCTCAGGTTGTTGCCCAACGTCCGCTCACGCGTCCGGCTGTCGTCCTCGCGGAAGTTCACGTCCAGCACCCAGTGCATCGACTCGATCCCCCAGTGGCCGCGGACCGCCTCGCCGAACCGCTTGCCGCTGAGGTACTGGCTGCTGAGGTAATACCGCGCGTCGTCCGACTCCCTGCCGTCGGCGTGCCGCGTGATCCGCACCGTGTAGCCGATCGCCTTCACCCACGGCCAGTCCTTCGCTGGCGCGAAGTCGCGCGGCACCTTCATGAGATAATACGACCGCTCGTCGATCCGGCCGTGCCCCTCGTCGCGCGTCTCGTGGCAGCGGTACTGAAGCTCTTTCAGGTCATTCTCCAGGTGATCGAAGACGCGCGCCTGGATCGCCGCCAGGAGCTTCGGCTGGTTGTCCTTGACGGCGATGACGCAGTCGCCGCCGCCGGTGACGACCTGCTTGACGATCTCCTTCTGGCAGCCCATCGCGTCGATCGTGATCAGCCTGCCGTTCAAATCGATCTGCTCCAGAAGCTGCGGGATGGCGGTGATCTCGTTACTCTTGGCGTCGGTCGCGACCTGGCCCAGCGCGATCCCTTCCTCGCTCGCCCAGGCGCTGACGATGTGCAGCGCGAAGGCCCTTGGCGGCGTCGTGCGAGCTGCGACAGGTCTTGCCGTCGATGGCGACGAGGCGTTCGGCCGTGTCGGCGTCGATCGAGATCGCGTCGGCGATCCAGGCCTGGAAGCAGCGCTGGAAGGCTTCGGGTTTGAGGACCATGAGGAGCCGACGGATGCAGTCGCGCGAGGGGATGCCATTGGGCAAGGCGAGGTGCAGGGCCAGCCACGGCTCGCGGAGCTTGGCCCAGCGATGGATAGCGGTGGGGCCATCGCAGCCGCAGATGATGCCGCAGACGGCGATGAGGGCGATATCGACCAGCAAGTGTTTGCGGTTGCGCGTGTGCCGCGGATCGGAGAGCGATTCGAAGTACGAGCCGATGGAGCCGACGTCGACGAGCTTGGCCATGAGAGGCATCCTTGGATCGGTCGGTGTGTGCCATCGCGCCGAACTGCGGTATGCGGCGACTGATGTACGATGACCGAAACCAGGATATCGGACCGAGGCCCGTCGCGCCAGACTACCCAGGCCGCACAGTTATGCGCGCTGGCCGTGGGGTTCGGTAGAGGTGGTGCAAGGGTTTCCTTTCGTTAATTATCAGCGTTTGGACTGGCAACGCGTGCGGTGCCGTCCATATCGCTGATGGTCAGCGTCTTGTAAGGGGGAAAGCCGGTCAACCCTTCAGGCGAGCACGCGATGCGAAGCGTCGGGAAGCGCAGCCGGAACCGAAGGCTCGGGGATTGACGGGCTTGGGGGAATCCCTCTCTCTGAACCGCCGTCTGGCGGTGGTGGAGCTGGCTCGGAGTTGATGGGGCGGGGAACGCGATAGCGGACGTCAGGACCGCGAAGCGGGTCGCAGGCGACGGGAACCCGAGAGCACGCGGGCCGTAGGCATCGCCGAGGTGGTCCAAGGCAAGGAGTTGACTCGGAAAATCCGGACAAATACAATGTATCTCAATACTCAAATTTCGCCGGTTTGCTGACGCCGGGAGGTTCGCGTGGACAAGCCAAGATACCAAGCGGTCTATGTCGCGGCAGGCATTCTTAGGTTAATCGCTTGGCTCATGATTACAATATCGTGTTTATCAATCTTTGCAGGCATTGCCAATCTGGCTGAGGGGACGGTTCACCGGCAATTGCCGGGGCTTTACTTTTGTCTTGGTGGGATTTGCGGTTTTATTCAGGGCCTTGTGATTCTTGTGTTCCGCGATTTGGCTCGCGCCACGGTGAACACCGCCGATCATACTGCCGAACTTGTCGAACTTTTGCGAAAACGAGATCAGAAGCCGGCATCCGGTACTGACCTCCTGTAATAGGCTCCCTTCGCAGTGCCATCGAATATCCTGGTGCGCTAATCCCCTGCCGCGCCACCACCCCCTTGATCCTCGCCACCTCGGCGGCCATCCGTTCCAGCCGGTCCGCCAGAGCGCGTATCGGGGCCAGATCGACTTCCTGATCGTCCTGGCCGTCGAGTGCGTCCAGAGCGGCCTGAAACGCCACGCGGGTAGCCTCGATCTTCGAGCGGGTCTCGGCTAGGTCGGTGAGGTCGTCGGGCATGGGTCGATCCGAACCGGGGCATGGGGAATCCGGCTCGATTTTACGAGAGGATCGACGGAAGGGGGTAGCTGAACGGGGGTTTAGGAAGAAGGTTCGACCGATCAGGAGCCCGTTGAGATGCAGACGCCCCAATTTTCGCGCCAGCAATTCGAGGAACTTCTCAAAGCAACGGACGGTCTCCACGACGCGATCCGCGATTACCTCGAAGTTTGGAATCCCAAGGGTCGCCCGATCCCTGGGTCTCAGCTCGAATCCGAGTGCGGGGAATTTGGAGACCGAGAGGCCATCGTTACGGCCTACGATCACGGTGCCATCATCAATGACCTTGTGGCCAACCAGCTGATCGCCCTAACCCGAACACTGACGGTGCCGTATTTGGCACAGGCATCCTGGACGGTCTTGCGTATGCTCCTCGAATCAGCAGCGCTCTCCGCCTGGCTTCTAGACCCGACCTGCGGGGCCGGCGAGCGGGTGAATCGAAGCTTCTCGTACAGGCGATTGGGCCTCATCGAGCAGAAGAAATACGTGGTCGCCGCCAATTCGTCGCATCTTTCCTTGGCCGACGCTGACCGGAAACTCGACAAGTTGGAGGCTGATGCGAGAGCCATTGGGGTTCAAATCAAGCGGGACAAGAACCGCAAAACGGAATGGATCGGGATGTCGCCGCCGAAGTCCACGGCCCTCGTGAAAATCGTCTTTGACGAAGAGCCCTGGTACAGGCTCCTCTCATCATTCGTCCACGGGCATCAATGGGCGGCCTTCCGGCTGAGCTACCGGCAGATCGACGACGGAACCGGGCCGGAAGCACGCCTCGTCCAGTGGGTCGAGCCGTTCCACAAGGTAGGACACCTCGTCAAAGCGGTCCTGTGGTTCGCTAGGCCGATCTGGTATCGTAGTCGCCTGAACGGCTTTGACCTTGCCGCACTGAGGGCGATCCTTGAGGGATACGCCGACCATCCCATCAGAATCGCCGACGCGCAACGGTTCTGGAAGGTCTAAGAATGATCGACCGGCGGCCGGTCACGGAGTGCCGTTCCAAGCTCTTGACGGAGTGCGCTGGATGCCAAAGAATAAACAGACAAAGCCAACGCCTGATTTCAAGGAGATGTTTCAGCTTGCCGAACGGTATGCCGAGGCGTCGAAGCTTTTAGACGAACAGGCGAAAAGTGATGGGTGGGGATGTTCCGCGCCACAAATGCTCGTTGAGTCCTTCGCGGTCGAACTCTATCTGAAGTGTCTTTACGTGCAGGACATGGGCAACGCACCGCCCGAGGAGCATGATTGGAAGAAGCTCTTTGATGCCCTCAAGGAATTCACCAGAAACGCCATCCGAGAAGAATTCAGGAGGATTATCGATTCCGAACCTATCCTTGCAAACTTGGCCGTAATCAACCCGGAGGCTGTCAGAATCACGGACTTCGGGCGTGCTCTTGAGGCGGGTAAGAACACCTTCGATAAGCGACGCTAACTCTACGAGCCGGTGCCGAAAGGCGAATGGTTCTATGCGCATATACTTAAAGACGCGATCCTCAACGTGACCAGGATGGACGTTCGGCTTGCGGAACCGACAAAGGCTAGCGGATGGCCCGAACGGCATTCATTACACTCTCCACCCGATACTCGTTTGGGTGCTCAGTCGCGTCAGGAGATCACCCTGCACGGTACAGTAGTCACATAACTCGCAGGAATCTCGCGGATGTACAAGTTCAATATCCGCTCCATGCTCATCCCTGTCGGCCTCTTCGCCGCCCTCCCCCGAGACAACCATTCCAAGATAGTGGGTCTCGCTCTGGTCGATCGGCCTGGGCAATGCCTGGAAGTCGGCCTCCCAGGTCTCGTCGCTTTGGTGGAGGCGCTTCAGGCGGCCCTTGACGAAGGCCACGCCCTTGCCGAGCCTGAGTTTCTCCTCTTCGTCCATGGTCAATCCCCCTCGACGACATCCCGATCCGCCTCGAACTCGGACTCGTCGCCCTGGTGGAAGAAAATCATCCCCTTGAGACGGTCGCCCTCCGTGACGGCCCAGCCTCGGCCCTGGGCCGGGTCCGTCTCGTCGTTCCCGTCCCAGGAGAATTCGACGGCTGGCTTCCCATCCCGGAGGACATCACGATAGTCGATGCCGCCCCGTACGTAGCCGAAATGGAACTCGCCCCTCTGTCCTGGATCGAACTCGATGAACGCCCGGACCTCCTCGTTGACGTAATCCTCGTCCCAGTTGCTCATCGAGACGATGTGCCAGCGACCGAGGAGCGGAGACTTGGGCTTCGGTTTCTTCTTGGACATCGTGTCCCCTCGGCTTCAGCCATAGTTCCCGAACCAGTAGCCATAATCCCCGACCAGCTTTCGGTTGCCGGAGCCGGTCTCGCCGAGTTCGGACAGCGGAACGTCGAACGACCCCTCACGGCTCCGGGCCTCGCAGAGCAACCCTACCTCCTCGTCCAGGTCGTATTCCTTGGGGTCGGGAAGCCGGTGGACGATCAGCGACGAGCCGTCGCCATCGGACCGTGACTTGAACGGGAGCTTCAGGTTGTCCTTCAGGTGTCGGTAGTAGGCGAGCAACGTCTTCCGGGTGACGTCGGGGAGCGGGTCGTCGTGGGTCAGGTCGAGGGCCATCCGCACCCGATCGTCCTGGTCCTTCTCGGACAACGGCTTCGTGACGATCACCGTCGGCCGCTCGATGGGTACGTGGGTGCCGTCGTCGGGTTCGAGGTCCTCGTCCCCCAGCCACATCGACTCCAGTTCCAGGCCGTCCCGCTCGCACCGCTTCATGTAGACCGGGTGCATGCCTTCGATGGTCCTCCGGTCCCATGCGATCAGGTACGTGGTCTCGCCCTTTGAGCGCTCGACCTCCTTGACAGTCCCCGCCCAGCCGCCCAGGGGGATGTCGGCGAAGTCGGGGTCACGGACGCCAAGGTTGACCCGGACCTTGGCCCCCGGCTCGAAGCGAGGGAAGACCGATTCGCCCTTCGTGCCGACCATGGCTCACTCCTCGGCGGGCGAGCCCGCCCGTTCGCCGGGGATGTACGGGATCAACCCTTTCCGAAACGCCTCCTCCTGATACTCCCGCTTCAGAATCCGTGCGTCCACCAGGAACCCGTTCATCTGGATCATCCAGGCCATCGGGTTACGGTCCATCTGACTGCGAAGCGACCAGGCGGGGTCCATGGGCCTGATCTTGAGTATCTTGCGAATCAGCATCGATTTGCCCTGGCCTGTCGATTCTCCGACGCCGAACGCCTTGTCAATGGCCGTCAGCTTCATGTGGGGCTTCTGGCCACGGTCGTCCAGGAAGTTCACCCAGCCGATCGTGCGGACGACCCCGCAGGCCCAGGTCGTCGGCTTGCCGCCGAGCAAGGGGGAGGGTCGCTTGCGGGCCAGTGCTCCGGCGAGCTTCCGACACAGAACCTCGTACTCCCCGTTCAGGTTCTCCCGGCAGAAGGCATCCGTCAAGGCCACGATGGCGTCATAGGCGGGCCGGGCCGTCGCCGGGACCGTGGGCTCATCACCCGGTTCTGGCTTCTTCCTCGCCATGGGGTCGCACCTCCAACCTAGGCCGTATAGACAAATTCTGGGCAATATGCGTCGGTTAGGCTATCGCAACAGGACCATGATCGACGCCACATGAACAAATCCAAGGAAGTTGCGGGCTGTCTTCTCGTACCGGGTCGCGACCCGCCGGTACTGCTTGATCAGGTTGATAAACCACTCGACCTTCTTCCGTTCCTTGTACCCATGCTTGTCATAATCACGCGCCACTTTCCGGTTCTTCTTCGACGGGACCACGGCCTCGGCCCCCTGTCGCTTCGCCGCCGCCACGACCGCGTCACTGTCGTAGGCCTTGTCCACGATGTACGCATCCGCCTTATTCCCCCGGATCAGCGGTTCGGCCTGCGTGACGTCCGCCTCCTGGCCCGCCGTCAGGATGAACTCGACCGGGTTGCCCAGCGCGTCGACGGCGATGTGAATCTTGGTGGAAAACCCGCCCCGCGAGCGGCCCAACGCCTGATCATCATCTACCCCTTTTTTTCGGCCCCGGCGGCATGTTGGTGCGCCCGAACCACGGTGCTGTCGATGATGATCCACTCCAAGTCGGGGTCTTGCAGTTCCTCGAAGACCCGCTTCCAGACCTCCTTTTTGGACCACCGATCGAACCGCTTCCAGACCGAGCCCCAGGGACCGAACCGCTCGGGCAGGTCGCGCCAAGGGGCCCCGGTCTTGGCGATCCAGAGGACGGCGTTGACAAAAAGGCGGTTGTCCTTTGCTGTCACGCCGGGGTCGCCGAGTTGGCCGGGAAGCATATCTTTGATGCGTTCCCAATCCTCATCCCTGATCTCGTGGCGGCGCATCGGCAGCACTCCGGTTGCGAAACTTCGTGAGAAACCTTGCCTATCCTGCTCAGATCACCCGGGATTTGTCTACACGGCCTAGGACCTGACCGACGAGACGGACCGCGACGCGAAGGTCGGCCCGATCGTGGGCGAGGGGCACCGTATCTCGACGATCCTGACCGTCGGTATGCTCAAGGAAGGCGCCGACTGGGTCCAGGCCTCGCGGTGCCTCGACCTCATCCCCGGCGGCTCGGACCAGGAAAGAAATCAGAAATTCGGGCTGCTGGTGCGGGATCACACCGGAAAGCACCGCGTCCATTACTTCAGTTTCCTCCCCACCCTGCCCGGTTTCGGGGAAGACCGTCAACGCGAGGCCTGCTCGCGTCTCTTCGCCCACTTCCACGGCTCGCTCATCCTTCACAACGCGCTCAACCCCATCCGGGTGGTCCCGGGAAGGCGAACCGATGGCGGGGCGAGAGAGGGTGGGCGTCGGGACCGGCCCGTCGACCCGCTCGGGTGCTTCGACGCCCAGGCTGCGGCCGGTCTCCTCCGGGAAGCTACCGAGAGGATCCTGCGTCATGTCGCGGAGGACCGCGAGTTGGATTGGATGACGGCGAAGGACGTCCTGATAGAAGCCTTGACGGATCGGGGGGCCCATGAGGTCGTCGGTGAAGAGAATCTCGTCGCCCTCGCGACCCAGATCGTCCTCCTCTAGAGGCGATCGCGGGACCCCGGGCTCGACGTGGATTTGCTGATCGCGGAGGGCTTCGACAAGGTCTGGGCGGCGGACTGGCTCGATTCGTTCCAGCTCTTCACCGCCGGGGTCTGCGGTCTCGAGACGTTCGCCGAACTCCGTGGCATGATCGGACAGGCTGGGCAGGCACGGGCCGAGCGTTGGGCGCGGGAATGCGTGGCGAGGTGCGCCCCGGGGGAGTTGCCCTCGTCTTCCTCGCCGGACCCACTCCGCCGGAAGGACGGCATGAAGATCATCGGCCTCCGTCGCGCCAAGCTAAGGTAAAGGAAGCAAGATCTATTACCCGACAGTGGAGGAGATCTTCAAGGCCGCGGGCCACTCCGGCGTCTTCGACGTGAACGTCCGGCAGGCTGAGGCTGAGGCGGAGGCGTGGGCGCGTGACCTCGTGAGCCGGTATGCCTCCAGATTCCTGGCTTCCCTGTCATCCCACGATCCGATCGCCCGCAAGGACGCCATGAGGATCGCCTCACTCAAGGACGCGAGAGAGTCCAAGAATTCGTGCGTCTTCTACCCGACCGTGGAGGAGATCTTCGAGGCGGCGGGACACCGCGGCGTCTTCGAGCCGACTCAGCCAAGGGTGATCAGGGCTCGAGAGGATGCAGAATCCTGGGCGAAAGCATGTGCGAGGCGTTACGCCCCGGGATGCCTCCCGAGCACGGCCTCGGCGAATCCTGATGCCCGTACCGACGCCAAGAAGATCGCCTCGATGCGGGACGCGAAGAGAGGGAAGGGGTCGTGCGTATTCCGCCCCGCGGTGGAGCAGATCTTCGAGGCCGCGGGCCACAGCGGGGTATTCGATGTCGCAAGCCGCCAGGCAGAAGCCGAGTCCTGGGCACGCGGGTGCGAGGAACGGTACCGTCCGGGTCAGCTACCATCTACCCGCTCGAAGGACCCATCAGCCCGCAAGGAAGGGATCAAGATCGACCGCATGCGGATAGCCAAACGGGGTGAGGGGAATTACGCGTTCTACCCCTCGGTCGAGCTTATCTTCGAGGAGAGCGGACACCAGGACATTTTCGGCCCGGATGCCGCCACATCGCGAGGGCCTTCCCGGCGTCGTCTCACGGGGGTTGCTTGAAGCCTTCTCCGGCACGTCGCCCTCAACCTCAAAGTGTGTACGAAAAACCAGTTCGGCCCTATCATCCGGCATGAAAGCCAAACACTCCGGGACTATACTCAAGCGATATCCCCACGACCTGACTCGCACCCAGTGGAAGCGGCTCGAGTGCCTGCTACCTGGACCGCCGCGGACGAGGACCTCCGCTCGACGATCGCCCGGGTCTCGCTGAACCTGGGGCTCTTCGCCGCGGAGAAGGGGGTGCAGGTCCGCCCGATGGGCCCCTGGGCGGAACGCCGCCGGAGGCGGTCGGCGCTCGACGGGCTGATGGCCAAGCTGGCGTCGCGGGAGGCCCGCGAGGTCGTGATCCGGGACGTGGACCTGATCGTGAGGGCGAGTCGCGGGAGCGCCCGCGGCCCGTTGCAGGGGTACTGGCGTCAGCCGGCCCACGTCAGGCGGGGGCACTGGCGGATGCAACCGGTCGGAATCGGCCGGGCGAGATGAGGCGGGTCGGGGTGTCGCCGTACCGGGTTGGGCTCGTGGACGGGGCGGCGCCGCCTTCGCACATCGTGAACGTGCTGTCCTGACCCGGGCCGTGGGGCGGAAGTCCGGGGGAATCGAACTCCGCCGCGCCGAGGGACGGCGGGTGGCCCGAGAACATCGGTCGCAGGGACAAGCCTTGGTACAAGCTGACAGTGCTCCGAACCTTAACTTCTGAATCGAACTGTGTTTACGATCGCCGACTTGCGGAGGGATAATTCCGCTGGTCGAGATGCTTGGTCTGACCACTTTTCTGACGAGACCGCGAAGTAAGAGCTGAGAGCAAACGAAAAGACTTTGCTCCCAAGTACAAGAGTTGTCCGCAGTTCCAAGAGCAGCGGACCGGGAATCAGGTGCTCCGGGCTGTGAGGTCTGCGCGTCCCTTCGGGGGCGGGCATCGTTCCGGTGCGCCCAGTTGCCGACGACTCGACGCACAGTTGATTGCATGATGGCGCGTCGACTCATGACATTAGTGAACGGTCACGAGTCTAGAAGCCAATGAGCCCAGCCAACCGCCCAATATCGCGCCCGCGACGGCCGTTAACTGATACCCCGAGGACAACTTCTCGGCGATACCGTACTCACCGACTCGGCGAACGCTCGAAGCGATCCGGGCAGACCTTCATCGGATGTGTGAACGCCCCAAAGCCTGTCTCACGCCACCATGATTGATGGCGACGGGCGCCGAAAACCGTGCTTCGTCGACATGGCAGACGCTCTAGGACCTGAAGGTAGTTGTACGGCATGGGAACGGCGGAATGCCGCATGGAAATTGGCGAGGAAACCTTGCCGTCGTAACGACTTCCGCATTTCTCATGGGGGACTCGCGTACCGGCCGTGTGGGCTCGTTATGGGCCGTATTGTTTCAAATCCGTTTCAGGTCGTGGGGAAGTCTCGACACCTGGATCATGCGAAAGTGTCACAGGGCGAAGGCCGGTCGAACTCATCCCAGGGGACGAGTCGGAGTCCGGCCAGGGGGAAGGAGGACGAGTCCAGGCCGGTCTCTACGATGCGACGACTAGACTGTTTCCGGCCACGTAAGAGGCCGGTGGCGGGTTTCTGGGAGTCGTTGGCAATGGTCAAGCCGGATTGCTTGACCACTGCCCCCCGTCGAGGGCGAAGGTATTGGGAGCAGTAAAGGGAATGCATGCTTGCTGGATTTGTAACCGGAGCTGTCGCTGGCAAACCTTGCGTTTTGTAACGATTCTCGGCTCAAGCTCACACCTTGAAGATCCGATCCTACTGAAGATGTCTCCGGATCTCGTGAGCCTTGAGGTGGACAATGTGGATCAGACGCCGGATCGGCTCCTTTGTCCTCCTGTCGGTCCTCTCGTTTTCCACCGCGGCGTCCGGGCAGGGGTTGGTGCTGCCCGGTGCCGGGCCGATCAACCTGTCGATGGCGGGGGCCTCGACGGCGGCGGCGGTGGACGTCGGCGGCAGTTACTGGAACCCGGCGATCATCAGCGGCCTGCCGCGTTCCGAGATGCTGCTCAGCTCCCAGTTCGTGCTCCCGAGCATCCACCTCGAATCGTGCCTGCCGGCGGGGTCGGTCGGCGGTTTCTATCCGCCGACGAGTCGATACGGGACGAGCCGTAGCGACAGCGGCGTGGGGGCCGTGCCGACGGCGATCATCTCCTTCCGGCTCAGCGACGACTCGCCCTGGACGTTCGCCCTCGGGATGCAATACCTGGCCGGCGGCGGCGTCAACTTCCCCGGCAGCTCGTCGAACCCGGTCGTCAGCCCTCACGACCCCCCGCGTTCGTTCGGGCTCGGCCCGATCTACAGCAACCTGGTGGTCGGGTTGTCCTCGGTCATCGCCTCGCGTCAGGTGACCGACCGGCTGGCGGTCGCCGCCGGGCCCTTGATCGCGGTCGAGACCCTGAGTACTGCCCCGGCGGTCTTCGCTTCGCCGGTCAACCGGTTCCTCAAGGGCGGCTACCCCACGTTCCCCGCGGCCTACCAGCAGAGGCCGTTTTGGGGCGCCGGGTTCCAGGTCGGGCTGTATTACGAGATGAACGAGGACTGAAACCTCGGGTTCTCGTACAAGAGCCCGATCTGGCAGGAGCGTTGGGGGTTCAACTCGGCCAGGGCCACCGGGGCGCCGGACCGGATCGGGGTGCAGGCGAGCCTGCCGGAGATCATCTCCTGGGGCGCGGCCTACAAGGGGTTCGAGCGGACCCTGATCGACATGGACCTACGTTACCTCGACTATGCCAACACCGACCTGTTCGGCACCGCGGCGCCGCCGAAAGGCAACGGCCTGGGCTGGTCGAGCGTCTTCGCCGTGGCGATCGGCGGCCAGTACCAGGCGACCGACAAGCTAACACTCCGCGCGGGCTACCTGTTCAACACTGACCCGGCGCCGTCGGGCAAAACCCTGCTCAACGTCGAGCTGCCGGCCATTACCCAACACATGCTCACCTTCGGCTCCTCGTCCCGGGTCACCGACGACATCACCTTCTCGCTGGCCTACACTCACCAGTTCCGCAATGCCATGAGCGGGCCGATCGCCCAGGTCCCCGGCACCTCGATCCGGGAGGACGTGCAGGTCGACTCGATCATCGCCGGGCTGAACGTTCGGTTCGGAGGCATGCGGAAGACGGGACCGTTCCCGGGCCCGGACGCCCAGGCCGCCGCGGCCCCGGCCGACCCTGCCGTCCAGACCGCCGCCGCCCCGGCCGAGGGGAACGAACCGCCGGGACGTTGAGACGGGTCGGGTCCGGAAATCGATAGCCGTTACTTCCTGTACTTGACGCGCACCTCTTCGATCGTGCCGTTGAAGAGGAACGGCGCCTCTTCGAAGTAATCCGGCGAGACCGGCGAGCCGAGATCGATGCCGATGTCGAGGCGGTCGTTGGCGGTGAAGAGCAACGGCGCGCTGACGGGCACGACGACTTCAGCGACCGCCTTGCCGTCGACCTTCATGGTCACCCTCAGCGGCCCGGCGGGCTTCGGCTCGGAATACGCCGTCTCGACCTCGATCCTCGTCTTGCCGGCGGGGAGCTTCTCGGGGGCGCGGATTCTCGTGCGCTGGATCTCGAAGAGGTTGTATTCGTAGCAGAGGGTGCCGTCCTTCACGTAGAAGGAAAGGCCGCCGGAGAAGCCACCGAGGGCGTAGAGCACGCCGTTCGCGCCGGCCGGGATCTTTGCGTCGATGGTGACGAGGTTGTCCGTGTTGCCGAGGGCCGGCGCGCAGAACTCCGGCATCCGCGTGATGTCACCCGAGAAGGTCCACTCCTTGTAGGGGGTGGAGATTTGTAGCTCGGGTGCAACGCGACAACCCAGAGGCCGCCGCCGGTGGGCAGGACGTTGTTCCTCGCGACCTTGATGGCATACATCTCCTTCATCCGGGCGAGCTTCTCCGGCATCTTGACGGCGAGGTCGTCGGCCTGGGACCAATCCAGGTCGAGGTTATAGAGTTCCCAACGGTCGTCGTCGGGCGTCCACTCGCGTATGCCGCGTGGGGCGATGGGGAGCCACGAGACTCGCGGCCCGAAGGCGGAAGCCATCCAGCCGTCGTGGTAGAGGGCGCGGCTGCCCATGATCTCGAAATACTGGGTGAGCTTGCGGCCCCTGGCGGTCGCGTTGTTGAGGGTGTAGGCGAAGCTGGTACCGTCGATCGGGTCTTGTGGGATGCCGTTGACCACGCGGGGCGGCGTGATGCCGACGACCTCGTAGAGGGTCGGGACCACGTCGTTCACGTGATGGAACTGCGCGCGGGGCTTCGCGTCGGGCTTGATCTTGGCGGGCCAACGGGTTGCGGGTGCCGCCGAAGTGGGAGGCGAGGAGCTTGGTCCCCTTGTAGGGCGTGCTGCCGGCCCAGGCCCAGCCGGCGTGATACTGGTTGTCGGTCCTGGGCGAACCGAGCACGTCGAGCCCGCCGAGCTGATCGAGTGCCCTGATGTGCATCGGGACGGTGGTGGGGATGCCGTTCTGTGCGAGTAGCTCGCTGATGGTGCCGTTCTGGCCTTCCGACGAGGAGCCGTTGTCCCCCCAGATGTAGAAGATCAGGGTGTTGTCGCCGTAGCCGAGGCGCTCGACCTCGTCGACGAGCCGGCCGACGTGGTGGTCGGCGTGCTCGACGAATCCGGCGGCTACCTCCATCAGGCGGCGCTGGAAGGGCTTCTCGTCCTCGGGGATGCTCTCACAGGAGGCCAACGACTCGGGCCGCGGTGTCAGCCGGGGGTTCGCGGGAATCCATCCCGCTTCCCTGGCGCGCCGGAAGACGCGCTCCCGGTAGTTGTCCCAACCGTCGTCAAACTTGCCCTTATACCTGTCGGCCCATTTCTTCATGATGTGGTGGGGTCCGTGGATCGCGCCGCTGGCCCAGTACATGAATAACGGCTTGTCGGGCTCGAACGTCTTGTGCCTGCGGAGCCAGCCGATGGCGTCGTCGGCGAGGTCTTCGGTCAGGTGATAGCCTTGCTCCGGCGTCCTCGGCGGCGGGACGACGGTGGTATTCCGCACGAGGTTCGGTTCGTATTGCGAGGCTTAGCTCGCGAGAAACCCGTAGAAATACTTGAAGCCGTAGCCGTCCGGTCAGGAATCGAAGGGGCCCGCTGCGGTTGTCTGGTCGGCGGGCGTGTTGTGCCACTTGCCGAAGGCGGCGGTCCTGTATCCGCAGTTCCGCAGCACCTCGGCGCAGGTGGCGCTGGACTTCGGGATCGTCCCCGAGTAGCCGTCCCAGTCGTTCGCCAGCTCCGCGATCTGGCCGTTGCCGACCCTGTGATGGTTCCGCCCCGTCAGCAGCGCCGCCCGGGTCGGGGAAGCACATGGCCGTGGTGTGGAACCGGGTGTAGGAGACACCCCCTTTGGCGATGCGATCGAGGGTCGGCGTGCGGACCTCCCCTCGTAGGTGCTCGGAAGGCCGGGGCCGGCGTCGTCGATGAGAACGATGAGGATGTTGGGCGCGTCCGCCGGCAGTTGCCGCGGCTCGACGCGGCGATGGTAGACCGACTCCTGCATCGTGCGGCCGGCGATGCTGGCCGACGGGGTCGGTGGGAACGGCAGGACTTCCCGCGTCCCGAGCGGTCTCCGGAAGGGGACAGTCACGGCGTCGGCGGGTTGCCGGGTCGCGGCAGGTTCCGCCGCTTCGGCCGCTCGCAGGCCGACCTTCAGCCAACCGAGCAAGCCGCCAAGGGTTAACGCAACGATGGGACGAGACGTCGCGCGCATCGTGCCGATGCTCCTGTTCGAGAAGAGGGGGAGCCGCCTCGACCTGATGACGGACGGCATCAAGGTCTGCCGGCGCGTGAGACGACGCAGCGGAACCCGAGGTGTGACATGCCGGAATCGACGGCCGTCCCGCGGCGGGCGCCTGGGCGGTAGTTCGAGCAGTAGTCCGGGCCGCACAGGAACGAGCCGCCGCGCGTCACCCGCTTCGGCTGGTACGGTTCGTTCGGGTCGAAGCCGGCGTCCGGCCCCGCGGGGTTAAGGGCGACGCCCCCGGCCTTGGACAGTCGGTAGGCGTCGGGCCGGTACCGGTCGGCGCACCACTCCCAGACGTTGCCGATCAGGTCGTGGAGGCCGTAGGGGTTGGGCGGGAACGCCCGCACGGGGGCGGTCCGGGGGAAACCGTCGTCGCATGTGTTCGCGTCCGGGAAGTGCCCCTGCCAGGTGTTGGCGAGCGGTTTTGAACCGGGCTGAAAGACGTCACCCCAGGCGTATTTCCGGGCGTCCAGGCCCCCACGGGCGGCGAACTCCCACTCGGCCTCGGTCGGGAGCCGCTTGCCGGCCCAACTCGCGAAGGCGAGGGCGTCGTCCCACGAGACGTGGACGACGGGGTGATCGTCCTCGACGTTGATCGTGCCATCAGGGCCTTCGGGGTGTCGCCAGCTCGCGCCCGGGACCCACCGCCACCACGCCGTCTGATCGTTGAGCGGGACCGGATGAGCGGGTGCGACGAAGACGAGCGACCCGGGGCCGAGGCGGTCGTCGGGTGGTTTCGGCGTCCCGGGCGGTAGCTCCTTGCGGAGTTGCTCCCAGTCGACGGGGCGCTCCGCCGTGGTCGTGTAGCCGGTCGCCTCGACGAACCGCCGGAACCGGGCGTTGGTGACCTCGGTCACGTCCATCCAGAAGCCGTCGACGCGGACCCGGTGGGCCGGGCGCTCGGCGGGGGCGGCTTCCGGGTCGTCGGTCCCCATTGTGAACTCACCGCCGGGGACCCAGGCCATGCCCGGGGACGCCTCCGCGGCGGGTCTTCCGGCAGCGGACGCCCCGGACCTCGGGGCAGGCGGCACCGGGTCCGGCCGCCGGGCCCGGCTCACGGCGAAGTAGGTGGCCAGGAAGCTGAAGAGAATCAGGCCGGCCGCGACGAGGGTATGACGCATGACAAACCTTAGATGGGCGGGGACCAAGCCTATTTGTCGAACGGGAAGATCCGTTTCCAGTCATCCTTCATGCTGATCACGACCCAGCCGCGCCGCGATGCTTGCTCCATGAGGTCTCCGGAGAACGTGCCGACCCTGGAACGGGCGTCGTAGGCATATTCTCGCGCGGAGTCGTCGTGATGCACGAGCATCATGAGCCGCGCGCCGGCGCCTGCCTCTGTCCATTCGAGCATCTGTCGGTCGCCGTTGGAATTGCCGAAGGACGCGCGCGGCCTGCGGCCGATGACCAGGTTGATTGCTTCCGGCTTGCCCGCCTGGTCATCGAGCAGGAGCACGTCGGGGAGCTTGACCAGCGCCGGCGTCTCGTCCAGGCCGTACTCGAACTTCACCTGGCCCGCCGAGCCGATGACCTGCTCCGGCGGGATTCCATAGACTGTCCCCGCGAAGACCCGCACGAATTCCTGTCCGCCGCCGGTCACGACGTACGTCTTGAACCCGTTCGCCCGGAGGAGGCGTAAGAGCTCGAGCATGGGCTGATAGACGAGGTCGGTGTAAGGCCGTTGGAAGCGGGGGTGCTTCGCCGTGGCGAGCCACGCCTTGATCGTCGCGTGGAAGTCGTCCACGGTCATCCCACTGTGGGTCGCGGCGACGACGCGCTGGAAGTCCTGGATGGTGAATCTCGTCAGCGCGTCGCGGTCGTCCGCGAGGATCGACCGGAAGGGCTCCTCCGTCTTCCAATCGGGATGACCGGGCGCGAGCGCCTTGACCCGGTCGAAGGCGAACGCGGCCTGGGTGTAGATCGGCTGCTCGACCCAGAGGGTGCCGTCATTGTCGAACGTGGCGATCCGCTCGTCGGCCGGGACGAACCGCGAGCCGCCGGGTTCGGTCGCGTCGCGGACGAACTCCAGGACGGCCTTCCTGGCCGGGCCGTCGCCCCACGACGGCAGCGGATCGACCTGGGTCCGGACGAGTGGGCCGGTGAGCAACCAGGCCAACCCCGCGACGGCGGTGAAGAGGCCGAACCGCCGGCGCGGGGGTTGAGATCGCGGGAGGGTCTTCATCAGCCTGCGTCTCCGTTAAGGTGGGATCTCGCCGGGGCGGGGCGGGGCGGGCGTGGTCGCCCCTTCGCATCCGGGGGCGCCCCCACCGTGGCCCGACGGCTCACGTCACTTCGCCTGGGCCTGGATGGCCTTGAGGACCAACTCCTTCACGGCGTCGAGGTTGAAGCTCGCGCCCTTCTGCATCGGCGGGAACTCGATCGCCGTCTGGGCCAGCTTCCCGACCTCTTGCTGGACATAAACGAACCGCCAGAACTCGTACTTGAACCACTGGAAGGACTCCAGTGACCCGCTCAGTCCGGTGCGCTCGAAGGGGTCGAGCCGGAGGTTCACCAGGATCGGGACGTCCGGCTTGACGGTGCCGCCGAGCCAGCCACCCGGCTGGTCGATGAAGCGGTACTTGAAGTCGTCGATCCGCGCCGCGCCGAGGGTCCCCTCGGCGAAGTACCAGACCTCGTGCCGCTTCGACGGCCCCTTGCCGGTGAGCAGGTCGGTCTGGTCGTAACCGTCGAGGTGGACCTTGTAGTTCGTGTCACCGAGGGACTTGCCGTGCTTGAGTTCGTCGACGATCGTGTCATCGCCGGCCGCGGCCACGAGTGTCGGGAACCAGTCGAGCCCGGAGATGATCCCGTTCTCGACCTTCCCCGCGGGGATCTTTCCCGGCCAGCGGGCGATGCACGGCGCGCGGAACCCGCCTTCCATCACGGTCCCTTTGCCCCCCGCAAACGGCGTCTGGCCGCCGTCGGGCCAGGTGAAGTTCTCGGTGCCGTTGTCGGTCGTGAACACGACGATCGTGTCGTCCTCGATGCCCATCTCGGCCAGCTTCCTCATGACCGCGCCGACGATGTCGTCGAGCTGGGCCATGCCCGCCTCGTGGATCGACCAGCCGTTCCGTGGCGTCCGGGTCTTCTCGTACTTCGGGGAGAGGTGGGTGACGACGTGCATCCGGGTCGGGTTGAGCCAGCAGAAGAAGGGCTTGCCCTCGTCCTTCGCCTTGTCGACGAACTTCAGGGCCTGCCCGAGGATCTCGTCGTCCACCGTCTCCATCCGCTTCGGGTAGAGCGTGCCGGCGTCCTCGATCTTCTGCCTGCCGACCTTGCCCCAGCGCGGCTCTTCGGTCGGGTCGTCTTGCTCGGTCGCCCAGGAGTGGACCATGTTGCGCGGGCCGACCTTGTCCTTCAGTTCGGGCGGGTAGTTGGGGTGGGACGGGTCTTCCATCGCGTCGAGGTGGTAGAGGTAGCCGAAGAACTCATCGAACCCGTGCACCGTGGGGAGGAACTCGTTGAGGTCGCCCAGGTGATTCTTGCCGAACTGGCCGGTGGCGTATCCCAACGACTTGAGGGCCGTGGCGATCGTCGGCGCCGCCGCCGGTAGGCCGATCCTGGCACCCGCCTGACCGACCGTCGTCATCCCGGTGCGGATCGGCAACTGGCCTGTGATGAAGTTGGCACGGCCCGCCGTGCAGCTCGCCTCGGCGTAGTAGTCGGTGAACATCATGCCTTGTCGGGCGAGTTTGTCGAGGTTCGGCGTCTTGCCGGCCATCATCCCCCGGTGGTAGGCGCCGATGTTGAACCAGCCGATGTCGTCTCCCATGATGACGACGATGTTCGGCTTCTTCGCGGACGGGGACTTGGCCTTGGTCGTCTCCGCACCGGCCTGCGCCAGCAAGACGTTCCTGGCGACCCCTTCTGAACAGCAGGAGGGCGTTCCGGCGCCCCGGTCAGTCGCTCCGTCTTCCGTCGCCGCGTGCCGTGCCGGCGGCGTGGCCGTGCCGGCCCTCGACGAGGGGGCGACGTCTCTGGTGGCGGCGACGAACCCGAGCACTGCGCCCAGGCCCACGCACGCCAGCGATCGAATGGTCCCGATCTTCATGTCCGAGGTATCCCTAAGTTGGTGTAAATCCGCACCCGCCTCGCCGCTCGCACGCGACGAAACCCGGGTCGTCCACGCCTCTTCAAACGTCCCGCCAGATCAGAAATCGTGCTACACCGTGTCGAGCCGGTCCGTGGAGGACGGCCGGGGTCAGTGGGCCCGGTCGTCGCGCGGCTCGAGCCCAACCCCCGGGCCGAAGCCGGGCCGGGCTTTCTGGTCACGGAGGTCAAGATATCGCTTACCCGATTCGATCGCCTCGATCAAATTCGGTAGGGCTTCGAGGATGCTGAAAATCCCGATGATGATCAGGCCATGACCGACGCGGACTTGATTGTGAGCGACGTCCTCTCTGAAGGTTTTCGAGGCTTCCGAGAGGCCGATCAGGAAGAGCGCGATCCCCTTCACCAGGTTGGTGACGGGATTTTCGACGAAGCGAGTGATCGCGTTTGCGATCCTGTGCGGGTAATCGGTCATTCTCAACTCGTGTCAAATAAATACTCTCGCCATTGGATGATTTCACTCTCGCAGGCCCTACGACGAAGCGATCGGAACGGAAGTTCCCCTGATGGCCCCGTTCTCCGCGCGTTGCTCTCGTTCGAGGACGATCGTCGGGCTTTCCAGCGAGATCCCGATCCGGTCGGCCAGTCGGAGGGTGTCGAGGATGAACTTGTGGCGTGCCGTCAGCTCCGCGTGATAATCCGGCACTTCGAAGCACACCTGGATCAGGATCTCCATCCCGGAGGCCGCCAGGTCGCTCACGGCGACCTCGGACTTCTGCGGCGGGACCAGGGCATTCCCCCGGATCAGTTCCAGGATGCCGTCGGGGAGCTGGATCAGCCGGTCCGGAGGCGTGCCATGAGCGACGGTCATCGTGGTGCGGTATCGGCGGTTACGGCGGGCGCCGAAGTTGGTGACGTGAGCCGTGGTCAGGTCGGAGTTGGGGATCGTCATGAGCGAGTCGTCGAGGCCGCGGAGCCGGCTGCTTCGGAGCCCGACCGTCTCGACCGCCCCCTCGTTCTCGCCGATCTTCACCAGGTCACCGACCCGGAAGGTGCGGTCGGCGATGAGCATCACCGAGCCGAAGAAGTTCTTGAGCGTGTCCTGCGCGGCCAGGGCGAAGGCGATGCCGCCGATCCCCAGGCCGGTGAGGACGGTCCCGACGTCGAAGTTGAAGACCCGGAGGACCGCGGCCAGTCCGGAGACGACCACCACGATCTTGAGCACGAGCGATAACACCGGGAACCCCATCGCCGCAAGGGTCGACGCCCCCTCCTGCGACGTGGCGGGTCCGGCGACGACCTTCAGGACCGGGTCGATCAGTTGATAGACGGCCAGGGCCATCGCGAGCCAGAAGGCCGGGACGAGGATGGCCAGGAACGCGCCCGCGGCTTCCGTCGGCAGGTCGAGGATCGTCACGCCCCGGACGAGCATCCAGACGGCCGCCAGCCAGCCGATCGGGCGGACCCACGCGGCGACGTCCTGGTCGTCGGCCGCGACCCCCCGCCGGCGAGTCAGGGACAGTGCCGGGCGGGCGAGTAGCCGGGCGACGGTCCGGGACACCGGGACGACGAGCAGGACGAGCACGACCAACCCGGCGACCTGGTACACGCAGAACGAGAGACGGTCCGCGAGGCTGGCCCGGTGCCTGAGCCAGCCGGGTATCCGGTGCCGGAGCCAAAGTCCCGGCGAGAGCCTGAACCCGGGCCCGACGGCCGCCCTCCCCGTCGCCGCCAGTTCTGGAAGGATGGGTTGCGACTCGAAGGCATCGTAGAGACGGCCGACCGACCCCACCGTGGCCCGGTTGAAGAGCCATTGCCCCTTGCGGTCGCCCGAGACCTGACGCTCCGCGACGATCCTCCCCTCCTTGTGGACGAGCGCCTCCAGTGGGACTCCGACCGAGGAGTCCGGGACGTCCTGGAAGATCACGAAGACGGTCCGGTCGAGGACCTCCTTGAGTTTCAGCGCGAGCTCCCTGCCGACGACCCGACGGGCCGGGCTCGGGATCTCGGTCAGGTCCAGACACGTCGCGGCCGTGTCGAGGCCGCCGTTCTTGAACGAATTAATGAACGTGTGAAACGAGGCGTAAGGTGAACGGTATTCGGCGGGGACGTCGCCGGCATCTTTCCCCTGACCCGCCGCGACGGCCCGTTGCCAGAGCGCCAGTCGCATCTTCGGCAAGTCCTGAAGGGTCTTGCCGTCGAAGAGCCATCGCCGGTCCGCCACCCGCCGGAGCGTGAGCTTGATGTCCTTGTTCTCGCCGACGGTGCAATCGGGACCGTCCGCGAAGTCGGGGATCACCAGAGTCGGGATGTTGGTCGACCGCAGGATGAACTCCAGTTCGAACGCCAGGCGGCCCGGGTCGCGCCGGTCGTCGGGGATTCCCGAGAGGTCGAGGCAGGCGGTGGCCTCCTCGATCCGGTGGGGGTCGTCCTCGGTCAGGTTCATCGCGATCAGGAAGGTCCTTGCGGTCGCCCTCGGGGAGCGGAACCGTGGACCGACGGACGCAACGGCCGCTCGCTCGGGGGTCACGGCGGGTGTTACACCCTTCGAGGTCACGTCCTGACCTGCGAGGACGAGAGAGGAACTCCCGAGTACTGCCCCGAGCAGAAAGGACATCACGTCCCGCGAGGGAAACACGTCACCCATGATTGATTCCCTGAAGACGGCCGGAGGGGCCTGGCACATTCGAAGACCACGTTACCCGGTCGACCACTCAGGCCGGGAAGCGTCCCGGCGTGCGATCCGAAGACAGGCGGCGCACCAGACCGCCAGCGCCGAGTGGACGACGACCGCCGGCCAGAGGCCGACGCCCGCCATCCCCGAGCCGACGCGGGCGTAACCCAGAACTGAAACGATCGAGACGTTATACAGCAGCATGGCCCCCATCAGACCCGCGGTCGATCTGCCCGGGGTGTTGTCACGAGGCCCCCAGCACGCCGCCCCGAGTGAGAAGAGCGCCGCCCCGAGGACGCGACCGATGACCAGGCCGGCGGGCGAATCGAGCGGAGACCCCAGCAACACCAGGACCACCGCTGACGGCGCGACCGCGAGCGCGACGCCGGTCCCGGCTTCGACCGCGGCCGTGGTCGTGAGCAGGGCTTTCATTTCAACGTCACCGCCCTCCGCGGCATTCTTTAAGACCAGGTTAACCAGGCCGACCAGCCGGGCAGAGGGGACCCCCGCCCGGGGTGGTCGGTTCCGACGACACTCACCGGGCGAAGTTCAGCCCCGTGTCGGTCGGCGGTGCGCCGGCGAGTCGGAAGTTGAAGTGGTCGGCGTCCTGCCAGACGACGTTGCCGACCAGGGCGCCGTTCTGTCCCGCCTGGTCGGCGAGGGTCAGAAACCCGTCGGCGAAGGTCGACGTGCCCGCGATCGTCATCGGCGGCTTGCCCGGTCCCGAAGTGGTCCACGAGAAGCGGCCGTCGTCCTGGATCGCCAGTGCGATGTTCGCGTCCTTCGCCGCCCACCGCCCGGACAACGTCCCGGCGACGGCCGGCGAGCCCGCCGGGGCCGACCCGGCGGGCGCCGGCGGGGTGCCCCCGGGGGGCTGGGAACGGGCGATGAGCTGCGCCGAGAGCGTGTCACCCGGCTGGAGCCTTACGACCTGCTTGAGCTGGGCGAGGGCGTTGCCGTCGTGCCCCTCGCAGAGGTACTGGTAGGCCAGCACGAACCGGGCGTTGGCCGACCTGGGGTTCGCGTCGATATACCCCTCCAGGTTGCGGAGCTGCCCGGTGTAGGTGACGACGTCGGGGTACATCCCGCTCAGGGTGGTCCAGTCCCAGCCGGGTCCGACCGACAGCACCGCGTAGAGCGGCGCCGCGGCCTGCTCGTACTGGCCCCGCGCGAAGAGGGCCAGGGCGAGGAACTCGTGCAGCGTCGTGTCGTTGGGCGTCTGCGCCAACGCCTGCTGGGTGAACTGCTGGGCGCCGGGGTAGTCGCCCGCCTTGAACGCCTGGCGGGCCTGGTCGAACGCCGAGGTCGCCTGGTCGGCGACGCTCGGGTCGGGCAGCGCGGCGGTCGTGCTGATCGGCTGGGCGTAATTGTAAGCGGGCGCCGCGACCTGCTGGGGGACGTCGCCGGGTTGCACCGCGGCGACGGCCTGTGCCCCGCCGCCCGACCCGGAGTAGGGGTTGTTGTAGCCCGAATACCCGTAGGAATACATCGGCGACCCGGCGCCCCAGGCCCCGACCCCGCCCGCGGCGGCCAGGCCGGCGCCCGTCGCGCCCCAGGCGGCGGAGTTGTTCCCATTCCAGTAACCGTTGACCATGCCGGGGTGGTACTGGTTGTACTGGTTCCGGTTCGCGTAGCCAGCGCCTGCGGCGGCGGCTCCCGCGTTGGAGAAATTCGGCTGGTTGTTGCGGTTGGCGTAGCCCGCGCCCGCGGCGGCCGCGCCGGCGTTGGAGAAGTTCGGCTGATTGTTACGGTTCGCGGCGCCGACGCCCGCCGCGGCGGCGCCCGCGTTGGAGACGGGCGCCTGATTATTGCGGTTGGCGGCACCCGCGCCGGCCGTAGCCGCGCCGGCGTTGGAGTGGTTCGGTTGATTGTTGCGGTTGGAGGCGCCCGCGCCCGCGGCGGCGGCGCCGGCGTTGGAGACGGGCGGCTGGTTGTTGCGGTTGGAATAGCCGGCGCCGGCGGCGGCCGAGCCCGCGTTGGAGTGGTTCGGCTGCTCGTTGCGGTTGGAGTATCCCGCGCCCGCCGCGGCGGCGCCGGCGTTGGAAGGGCTCTGGTTGCGGTTGGTGTTGCCCGGCGGGCGGGACTCGTTCGTCTGCTGGTGTGGCTGGCTGAACGAGGGGGTCCCGCCGCCGCGGCTTTCACCGCCGCCGCCGCGGCTGTAACCGCCGCCGCCGCCGCCGCGACCGCCGCCGCGGCCGGCGAAGACGTCTGACGGGCTGGCGAGCAACGTCAGGGAAGTACCGAGGGCCAGTTTCAAGATGGTGCGCGTCATCGGGGTGATTCCTGGTCGATGGGGTCGAACGGGTTATAGGACGTTACTTGCCGGCCTCGGGTGGCTGACGCACCAGGGTGAACTCGTCGATCCCCGGCATCGCGACGCCGCCGAGGCTCCGGTCGACCGACTGCCAGCTCGCGCGGTCCTTGCCCAGGCGCTTGAGGATGTTCGTGATCGAGGAGTGCCGGCCGTCCTGCAGGACGCCCTCGACCTTGATCATCCACGTGTCGCCGTCGTGAACCCAGTAGCCCTCGCCGAAGCCCCCCTGGGTGTCGAAGATCCAGGTCTTGAACTGGCCCCGCACCGGGTCCCAGCCGATTCGCTGCGTGCCGCTCAGGACCGGCCGGCCGTGGGTCTTCATGGTGAACTCGCGGGTCAGGAAGTTGCCGTCGTCGGCCCACTTGCAGGTGGTATGCACGATGGCGTCCTGGCTCTCGTTGACCCATTCCCCGACCAGCCACTCCAGTTCCTTCAGGCGGTCGTGTGCGGTCAGGTCGCGCGAGAGCTCGTCGCGGACGACGGACTGGAGCCACTGGCCGCCCTTCTTGATGTAGACGACGGTGTAACGGGTCACCTCGGGCACGCCGCCGGCCCCGGCGGGCGTGATCGTCGTCCGGCCCACTTCGAGCGCCGTGTCGGGCCCGAGGAAGCGGAGGGTGTCTTCCTTGATGGCGATCGTGCTGCCGGGGTTGGAGGCGAACGACGCGTCGAGCCGGTCGCGGATGGCGGCTCGGCCCTCGGTCCGCTCGCCCTGCTCGTCGATGGTCAGGGCGTCTTCCGCGTAGGTCGCGGCGGCGGCCGTGGCGTCGCCCGCGTTGAACGCCTTCGTGAACGACGCGAGCAGCGCGGCGATGGCCCTGGCGTCGTCGGGCCGTCCCGTCGTTCGCGCGGGCGGATCGGCATTGGCCACTGCCGCCCCGGCCGGAGGGGCCGTTTCCGTCTTCGTGGGTTCCTGGGCTCGCGAGACCTGGCAGGTCGCGAGGACCAATACGCCGAACCAGATGGAGACCGGTCTCATTGCTATCACTCCTTGGTGGATTCCCGTGCGCACGCCTCGCTCTGCTCTGGAGCGGATATCAAGCCCGTGCCCCTGCGCTCGTAGGGCGTGTGAATCACACCATCTTCGTCTCGGACAGAGTCCTGGTGCGTTTCACTGACCCAACAAGATGCGGCACACGGGATCGGGAACTGTTTCAATTCGTCGGCAGAATCCACACGGTTGGACGCACGGCTCAGAGGCTCGCGCCGGGCACGGCGGCCGAGGTTCTGGCGTCGCGTCGGTCGGCCCGGCTCCTGCCCACTCGACTCAACGGGCGAAGCTGAGCCCGGGGTCGTCGGGGCCGGCACCGATGATCCGGAAGGTGACGTGGTCCGGGTCCGCCCAGGCCACGCGACCGACGAGGGCCGGGCCCTTGTCCTGGACCAGCGTGAGCATGCCGTCTCCATAGGTCGAGGAGCCAGAGAACTGCTGCGTTTTTTGATTTCGAGTGACCTTTCAGGTGAAACTTCCGCCGGGCTGCACGGTCAGGTTGATTGCACAATCGGCGGACGGCTCGGCGGTCCAGGTCCCGGCGATTGTCGCGCCCGGCGGCGGGGCCGCGTCGGCCGGAGCGGGGGCGGTCGCGACGGCCGGCGTCTCCCTCGGCGGGTCGAGCTGGCGGAGCAGCTTCGCCGAGAGGGTGTCGGTCGGCTTGAGGGCGACTACCCACTTGAGGACGCCGACCGCCGCGTCGTCGTGGCCCTGGGTCAGATAATGATAGGCGAGCACGAAGCGGGCGGTGGCCGAGTCCGTGTGGGCGTCGCAGTAGGCTTCGAGGGCGCGGAGCTGGGTGGTGTCGACGTCAACGCTCGGGTAGAAACCGACGAGCGTCGTCCAGTCCCACCCAGGCCCGACCGACAGGACGGCGTAGAGGGTCGCGGCGGATTCGTCGTACCGCCCCAGCGCGAACAGGCAGAGCCCGCGGAATTCGTGCAGGGTGGTGTCGCCGGGGAGCGTCGCCAGGGCCTCGTCGGTCTTTTGCAAGGCGTCGGTATAATTCCCCTGCGGGAACGACGCGCGGCCGGCGTCGAAGAGCGCGATCGCCGGGTCGGTCACCGACTCTTCGGCGGGGGCACTCGTGGTGTTGATCGGCTGGGAGTAGTCGTAGGACAAGCCCGGGCCCGGTTGACCCGCGACGAGCGCGACCCCGCCGCCGTAATACGGGTTGTTGTACGGCATGTAGCCCATGCCATAAAGCGACGAGCCGTAGCCCCAGGACGAGAGGCCCATGCAGACCCCCATGCCCAGGCCGAACCCCGTGCCCATGCCCCAGTACGGACTCCGCCAACCCCAGGCCGCGCTGTTCTGGCCGTTCCAGTAGCTGTGCATCCTGCCGGAGTGGTAGCCCCCGTAGGCGTTGTAGTCGTAGGGCCGGTACGCGCTGGCGCCGTACGACCTGCCGGCGACGGCACCGCCGCCCCCGGCCGCCGCGAACCCGCGCGAGCCGCCGACGGCGGCCCCACGCGGGCCGGAGAACGCCCCTAGGTTTTCGCGACCGGCCACGGCGTTCCCGCCCGGGCCGACGGCCCCGCCGGCGCGGCCGACGTCCGCATAGCTCCGGCCCACGGCGGTCGTCCCCGAGACCCCGTAGGCGCCGCGCCCGGCCTCCTCCCCCCCGGGGCCTCGGCCGGCCATGCCCGCGGCGCCGAAGTTGACGGTTCCGCCCCTCGCGGTGGTGTAGGAGCCCGAGCGAGAGCCGTAATCGATGCGGCCCCCGGACATCCCTTCCATGGCCCCCCGGCTCCCGTAGCTCATGCCACCTCCGTAGCCGCCCGCGTGCTCGACGGATGACGAACGGCTGAACGACGACAGGCCGCCATAGCCGCCGCGGAACCCGCCACCAGAGGCGCCGCGGAACCCGCCCCGGCCGAAGACCATCCCGCCGGAGAGAGTCAGAGAGAGCGAACCGCCCAGGAGGGCGGTCACCATCATCATCTTGTTGCGGATCATCGCGGGCTCCCCGTTGCCTTCGGTGAAGGAGATGACTCAACCCCGGCCGTCGAATTCAATCGGGGCGAGGGCGGGACGCGGACCAGCTCGTAACTCTTGTCGCCCGGGTCAGACCGATCGCCGATGACCCGGTCGGTCGAAACCCACCGGATCATGTCGGCGCGCTCCCTCGACATCACATTAGTCGCCGACGAAGGCGTCCCGTCGGGCTGGACGTCCGTGTGTTTGACCAACCAGCGGTCGCCGTCCCGAATCCACCTCCCCTCCCCGAAGGCCCCCTCGGAGTCGAACTCCCAGGAACGGATCTGACGGGACAAGGGGTCCCACCCGATCCGCTGGGAGACGGTCGACACCCGCTTCCCCTGGTGCTTGACGGAGACCTGTAGACGCTCGGGTTGGCCAGATCGGTGAGGACGACGTTCAGGGCGTCGCCGGAGTGGACGTCGCGGGGGTCGGGGTTGTCGCGGAGGCGATTGTACGTCGCGTCGGCCGTCTCGGTGGTCTTCTCCATGCGCCTGTTGAGGCGGGCCACCTCGTTGGCGCTGTTCCTCTGGTTGATCGCGTACATGTAGTTATTCCACTGCATCGCCGTGTTCGCGTTCACGGCGCGGTCCGCGCGTTGTACGCCCCGGCCCCGGCGGCGAACTGCCCCATGCCGCTGGCGATGCTCCCCTGGACGGTCGACCCGCCTCCCCCCCACCCGCCGTAACCCGCGGGGTAGCCGTACTGCGCATGCGCCGAAACCCCTGGAACGGAGAGCATGACGACGAGAAGCGCCGCAAGTCCTGAGTAACGATGCATCGGGAAAACTCCTCATCCCGGAGGGATCGAAGCCGCCCCGCCGGGATACGAGTCCGAGGGTGCGGTCACCGCGTGCTACGGGATGAACCTGGATCAAACTCGCTGAGCTTCGTTTTCGCGTGTCCCGACACCGCCGACGAGGTGAACCAACCACCCCACGGTACGGCCCGAGGCCGCGATCAAGTCTGTGGCCAGGGTTCGTGCGCGGACGAATCCTGTGACGTCCGCGTCGCGTCTCCGTGTGGCGAAGGTGGACTCGTCGTGAACTCAGAGTCACGCGGGCGGGGGGGGCACCGATCCACATGGTACCCTCGTCGGAAATGGGGTGCCATCCGGTCACGCTTATTTTCGAAATATTTTGAATCCGAGCTATTAAACATCTCATGAACACACTCATCCCCGAAGGACCCGCGGTGAGGAGGTCCACGGTCGCCGCGGGCGGTCCTCCGGCAAGACATCCTGCGGGTCAGGGCATCCGCGAGGTCGCCGATCGCCGCGGCTTCGCCCCGTCGCCGACAACGCCCTGGAGACACGACGGCGTGCCGGTGCTCAAGGCTCCAGGGAGTGCAGCAGGGCGGCGGCGTCCACGAGGTCGGGCGTCGTGAACCCTTCCGTGAAGCTGCAGTAGACGGCCGCGAGCGCCCCACGGGCCTCGTCGCGACGGCCCTGGTGAGACAGTCCTCGGCGGCGGCCGTCTGAGAGGGCGCCTCGGCCAGCGACAGCTCGCCCTTGAGCCGGCGCAGCTCGGCCTCCTGAATCAGGTCGTCGTTCTTTTCGGCGACGGCGAGGCCCTCGTCCAGGGCCGCGAGCGCCTCCCCGAACCGACCGGCCTGCGTGCAGGCGTCGCCCAGGACACCGAGCTGGAACGGGCGGTGCAACTCCGACCCGGTGGCCTGGAAGGCGTCGAGCCCTTTCCGCAGCAGGGGCAGCAATCCCACCAAGTCCCCTCGCGGAAGCATCCCGGCACCCATGAAGAACGTGCCGGTGGCGTGCCGGAGCGCGAAACCCTGTTCGGCCGCGATCGCGACCTCCTCATCGGCGGCCGCCTGGACCTCGACCCCGAGCCGGCAATACTGGAAAAGCCATGCCGTGTGGTGCAGCCAGTAAGCCAGGTCGAACGGGAGGCCGATCTCGCGGGCCAGTTGGCGCACCTTCTGGTTGACCTTCAGGGCCTGGTCCCGGTAGCCGAGGTGCCAGAGGGACACCGCCAGATTGCAACAGTTGGCGACACCGGCGTCGTGGCCCGTCCGGGCGGCCCAGGACTGGACGCGCTCCCGGTCGTCGAACCCGGCGACCGCCGTCGCGAAGCGGTCGCGGGCGCCCGCGAAATCCCCTCGGTAGAGCATCGTCTGGCCGGCCAGGTAAAACGCTTCTATCATGCCGCCGGGGTCGTCAAAATGCCCGGCAAATTCCATCGCCTCGGCGACCAGCTCGGTAAAAAGCCGGATGTCGCCGCGGACGAGATGCCACTCCCAATTCCCCACGAGGATCGCGAGGTGCTGGGGGACTGCCCGATCCGCTCGCACAGCGCGCGGGCGTGGCGGAAGACCGGTCCGACTTCCGGCGCGGCATACCCCGGGGACGCGAGGTAGGCCGTTCCCAGCGCACTCGACAGTTCCAGCTCACGGGCGTCCCCCTCGGGGGACTCCCCCGGCCCCCCGAGCAGCGCCAGCCCGCGGGTGAGGTGGCCGATGGCCTCGCTCTCCGCCGACCGTTCGCGTGAGCGCAGCCCCGCCCTGAGCCAGTAGACGATCGCCTGCTCAGTCCGGCCCGCCTCGGTGAAGTGGTGGGCGAGCAGCTCCGGCTGCGTCGCCACGGTCTGCGGGAACCGCGCCTCCAGCGTCTCGCCGACCCGCCGGTGGAAGTGCTGCCGTTTGCCCTTCACCAGGGCGTTGTACAGGGCGTCTTCCACCAGGGCGTGCTTGAAGACGTAAGTACAGCGGGGCGGACGCCCCCTGCGGTGCAGGATCTCCGCCCGCACGAGTTCGTCCAGCTCGGCCTGGAGTGTCGGCTCATCCGCGCCCGAGACGGCGGCGAGCAGGTCGTGTCTGAACTCACGGCCGAGCGTCGTGGCGAGCTGAGCCAGGTCGCGCTCGCCCTCCATGCGTTCCAGGCGGGCCATCACCAGGTCCTGGAGCGTGGCGGGGATCTCTTGCGCCATCAAGGCGTTGACCTGTGTGCCGCCTTCCCCGTCCTCGCCCACCGCGCCCGACTCCTCCACCACCTTCGTGAATTCCTCGACGAACAGCGGCACGCCGCCGGACCGGTCGTAAATACGGTCGATGATCGCCTCGGTCACGCCGGCCCCCGCCTTCCGCCGGATCAGGTCGCCGGCCTGGCGCCGCGTCAGGCGATTCAGGGCCAGGCTGGTCTGGTGGGCGTGCGCAGGCCATGGCGCCCGGAACTCGGGGCGGCAGGTGAGCAGGGTGAGGATCGAGGCGTCCAGGCCCTCCGCGAGGAACTGGCCGAGGAATTCCAGGGTGGAGGAGTTCACCCAGTGCTGGTCCTCGACGACGAACAGGATGGGCCGCCGCGCGGCGCGCATGGACAGCCACTCCAGCATGGCCCGGAAGGTCTCCTCCCGCTGCCGCGCCGGCGACAGCGACGGCGTGGGGAAGCGGTCCGGGGTCAGCAGCGACGCCCACCGCGGCACGGCCTCCGGCCGGGCGAGGTCGTACTGCTCCAGGCGGTGGAGCAGCCGGTCGAACCGCGACTGCGGCGGCTCCTCGCGGCCGAAGGCGAGGGCCCGCTCGTAGAAATCGATCGCCGGGTACAGCCCCGTGTTCCGGTAATGCGGCGAGCACCGCCACTCGATCACGGGCGCGTCCACCTCCCCTTCGATCATCTGCCCCAGGACGTGCTCCTTCAGCGTGTACACCAGGCGCGACTTGCCCAGGCCCGGTTCGCCGACGAGCAGGACGACCTGGCCCATGCCCTCCCGGGCCTGCTCCCAGCGGTCCCTCAGCAGGTTGATCTCGTGGTCACGGCCGGTCAGGGGCGAGAGCTCGGCCGGCCCCGCCTCCTCAACGGGGTTGCGGGCCTCGACGGCTCCCCGGACCCGGAAGAGTTCGACGGGCTGTGACACGCCCTTGATCTTGCGCCGGCCGAGACTGTTGCAGTCAAACTGGGCCCGGATCAATCGGTGGGTGGCCGCGCTGCACACGAGCTGGCCGGGCGCGGCGACGTCCTCCAGCCGGACCGCCGCGTTCCGCGCCTCCCCGACCAGCGAGACCGACTCCTGCCCCGCCTCCACGACGGCCTGGCCGGTGTGGATGCCGGCCCACCGGTTCAGCTCCAGCACCTGTCCCCGGCGGAGCCGCCCGCCCAGGGCGTTCAAGTCCTCCAGGAGGCTGAGGCCGGCCAGTGCGGCGCGGCGTGCGGCGTCCTCGAAGGCCACCGGGTAGCCGAAGCAGGCCAGAAGCCCCTCCTCATTGCACCGCACGACCGTCCCGTCGAACCGGCGAACGGCCTGCTCGCAGAGGCCCTGGAAGCCCCGAAGCATCCCGGCCTGGTCTTCCGAGTCGAGGTCCTCCAGGTACGCCTCGGATTCGAACAGCCGGCAGCCGCCGACCAGGACGGTCACCTGCCGGCGCTCGGCGTCGCGGGCGCGGCGGCGGGAGGGGCTCGACGTTGAGAAGGATTGCATCGACGCGGCCGGCCCGGACTCCGGCGCCTCGCCCGTTGGTTCGACCGGGGGGGACGGCCCGAGCACCTGCGAGGCGCCCGGCCCCGCGGCGGGCGGGTAGGCACGCCGCAGATCCTCGGCGAAGTCGGCCGCCGTGGTGTAACGGGCCTGGAGCCCCTTGGCGAGGGCCTTGAGACACGCCTGTTCCAACCCGGGCGGGATCTCCTGGCGGATCTGGCGCGGGGCTGCGGCTCGTCCTCCCGCACCTGCCGGAGCAGTTCGCGGACGTCGGCCGCCCGGAACGGTAAGAGGCCGCAGAGCATCTCGTAGAGCACCACGCCCAGGCTGTAGATGTCGGTGCGACCGTCGATCCGGTGCGCCTCACCCGCGGCCTGCTCGGGCGCCATGTACGCCGGGGTGACGGAGATGACGCCGAGTTGGGAGCCGAGGACGCCCGCCTCATCCAGGCCGAGCCTGAAGTTCACGAGGACGGCGCCGCGGTCCGTGGTGATGAT
Source organism: Isosphaeraceae bacterium (assembly GCA_965277595.1). GTDB lineage: Bacteria > Planctomycetota > Planctomycetia > Isosphaerales > Isosphaeraceae > CBDIDH01. Next base: position 4,149,266 of record CBDIDH010000002.1, on the reverse strand, counting down.
GATGTTCCCCGGCTTGACGTCGCGGTGGACGATGAGCCGGGCGTGGGCGTGGGCCAGGGCCGCCGCGATACGGGCCGCCTCCGGCCAGGCCGGACGATTCTCCCCGAGCCACCGGCCGAGGTCGGGCCCGTCGAGGAACTCCGAGACGACGTAAAGCTGCCCCCCCTCCAGGCCGACGTCATGGATCGTGACGATGCCGGGGCGGCCCATCCGGGCGAGCCTGCGGGCCTCCCCGGAGGAACCGATCCGCCTCGACCGGTGGCATCTCAGGGCCGCCGCGGAGGATCTTGATTGCCACCGGTCGGTCGAGCTGCGTGTCGTGGCCGAGGTACACCGCGCCGAAGCCGCCGGCCCCCAGGGCGTCCCGCACCTGGTCGCGGCCGAAGGCGGCGGGCGGGTCCGGGGCGTCCCCCTTCGCCTCCGACTCGGCCGGCGGACCCGGCGTCACGTACATTGTCTGATCCAGCTCTTCCCCCGGCCCCGGCGGGCGGGCGGCAGGGCCTGGAAGCGAAGAATCCGACCTCACGGCGACGTCGCCCGAGGATTCGTCGGGGTAGGGCTTGCCCGCTAGGTGCATTGCCGTTTCCTCCTCGCGTCGCGGGGCGCTTTCTTGCGGCACCCGCGTGACTTGTAGGCCGGGCAACCCGAGGGACGTCGCGGTCGGAGAGGCGCGCGAAGGATTCGGCGTACATATCGAATTTCACGCAAGTTTATATCGTAACCATATCGATCTAACCTCGCCAGGGCGGGCCGACCCGCAGCTCGTCGGGCGCGGTCAGGGCGTTGAACGACGGGTGCTTGTTCCGCAGGGCGTAGGCGAACACCCCGGGCGTCAAGCACGCGGCGGGCGTCGCGATCGGACCTACCCTGGACCCGCTCGGCGGCCGTGTACTACGCGGTGCCGGGTGTCCTGTCCGTTGAGGACAACCCGTCAGACTCCGCGACGGTCGCCGCCTTCACCAGGCCGAAGTCGAGCACTTAGGAGTCGGGCAGAAATAAGTTGACAAATTTTATGCTCTCCGCCTTCCCAGTATCGTTACGGCTGATCGCCCACTCTCTGCCTGATCTCCTTGTGCACCATCGCTCTCGTTAGTCGGCCTTCATGTAGCATCTTCCTGATGCCATCAAGGCTGTTGCACGCCTCCAGCCAGGGGATCGCTACTTCAACAATGCCGGTCACGATGATCATCTTGCGATCCTCTTCGACTACCGTCGAGTTCTCCATATCGAGGGCCTTGCTGAGACCCTCGCCCGAAATCGACTCGAGACGGATTCGGACGTGACAATGATGCTCTTTCGGTGCTACAGACTCGCCGACTGCTTTGAGCCATATGCCCAGATTGATGTAGAAGCTGTACCCATATTGCGACTTCTGGAGATTCACTACAAGCACGGTCTCCGGGCGGTCGGAATACCAACTGCCTGCTGCCTTCTTGAAGCCTTGCTCACGGAGCGTTTTGTCGAACAGTGCTCTGATCGGCTCACTCATGGTGCCTCGTGCCCTCGCCCCGGGTTTGTGGATCGGGCCTTGCCACCTTTCCGCCGAATTGCCGCCTCGTCCTTCGGTGAGATCGTGTAATTCCACTCGCCATGGAAGGCATCCCGCTCGATGCTCACCGCTGCGAGTTGCTCGTCGCTGACCTTGATGCCGATCTCATAAGGATTCGAGTCGAGTTCGGCCCTGATCCGCAGCCCGGCCTCCGTCCGAGTGTTGCCGATCAAGCTGACGATCACGCCCAGGCTCCGTAACGGTCGCCCCCGCCAGTTCTCGGTGATGTGGCAGAACATCTGGTGCTCGATCTTGTTCCACTTGCTTGTCCCCGGAGGGAAGTGGCACACCTTGACCCGCAAGCCGGTCGCATCGGCCAACCCCTGCACGGCGACCTTCCACAGCCTGATCCGGCTGCCGTTGCTCCCGCCGCCATCGGCGGTGACCAACAATTCCTGGGCCTTGGGGTAGACTTTCGAGCCCATGTTATCCCACCACCGCCGTAACGACTCCACGGCGAAGTAGGCGGTATCGTGATCGATCCCGACGCTGACCCACCCCTGGTTGGCCGTCATGTCATAGACGCCGTAGGGGATCGCCTTGCCCAATTCCTTGTCCATGAAGTCGTGGACTTGCACTTCTTCGGGTTGGCCCTCTGGCTGCCACTCCCGCCCGCCGTTCTTGAAGTCCCCGACCAGTTCCTTCTTCTTGGTGTCCACCGAGACCACCGGCTGGCCTCGGCTCTGGAATTGGTTCACTTGGGCGTTGATGTACTCGAACTGGGCATTCCGATCCGGATGCGAGATGCCCTCCCGGGTCTTACGATTGGACTGCAAACTGTAATTGAGACCTTGCAGCAGCCCGGCTACCGTCCGGTAGCCGATGCTATGACCCTTCTCTTGCAATTGTTCGGCGAGTTTGCGTGTGCTCTTGCACGTCCATCGCAGAGCAGACTGCGGATCTCCACGAGTCACGGGATCGACCAGCGATTCCAGATCGGCCAGAAGCGTGGGATCATGGTTGACGAGCGGCTTCCGGCCCCCGCCAGGCCGACGGATACTCCCTATCCGTCCCACCTCGGACTCTGAGCGGCTACCCGATCGGAGTTCCCGAATCCCCAAATCGACTGTGTTATGCGATAGCCCGGTAGCTGCGACGGCAGCCGCAACTCCTCCCCATCCGATCTCCATGGCTTCGGATGCGGCCCATTGCCGCCGAAGCCTCTCGCTCATGAGAGGGTCGAGCAGGATGAATTTGCGCCGAAGATGCTCTACAAGTTCTGGATCGGGCATAAAAGCATCAGAGCCCCCTGGTCGCATTCTGTCAACTTATTTCTGCCCGAATCCTTAGATCAGACCGTAGCACCGGACGCGCCGGCTGGCGCAGATGTGGGCCGGCTTGATGTCGCGTCAACGTGGCTGGCCTCGACGGCGAGGACCTCCTGGGGGCGGCAGCCGGTTTCTCAGCAGACGACCCGCAGGTCCCGGAACGGGTCGTCCCTGACCCGGCCGAGGATCCAGGCGTACTCGTCGGGAGTGATGACCACGTCCCGCCGGCCAGCCTGAGGCTTCTCGACGTGGCGGACGGGATTACTGAGAGTCAGGAAAGTAATGTCCGCTCCTGTCAAACACACTCTACCCTGTCAGGATAATCGTGGGCGGTTCAGCCACAGAAAACTCGGCGACCGGACATTACTTTCCTGACTCTCAGTAGCTTCGATCAAACCCATTTTCGCCGCCCAGTTGAACGCTCGCCGGACGGCGGTGCTCGTGCCCCCGCTTGCCGCGGCCCCGGCCGGGCCGGGAGTCGACCCACTGCTGGACGTGGGTCGGCTTAAGCCGCACGACGGTGAGGCCACGGGGGATCGATCTGGCGAAGGACTGGAGGTAGTCGCGGTACCAGTCGTAGGTTCGCGGAGCCCGGTGCTTCTGGCACCAGTCGAGGAACGCGTCGAGGATGGATACCACGGCGTCGCCGGTCGGCGGTTCCGGCCGGTCAGGATCCCGGGCCATCAGATCGTGATAGCGTCGAAATGCCTCGTCGCGATCGGGGCCGAGGTTGACCTGGCGGCCCTCGATCTGAACGTACCAGAGCCCGCGCGGGGCGCGGAAGAACGGCTTGGGATAGTGCGGCACGTGCGGAGCCTCCCGGGTCACGGGTGGGCCGGAAGGTCCGCTGTCTCGCCCCCGGATGGCGGTCCAAGGGGCGGGATTTCTCTGACCACCCTCTCTGACAACTGCTGTCAGACAACCAGGACTCGCCGTAAGTCCTTTGCTGTCAAGTGCCTCCTGTAGGACTCGAACCTACAACCCGCTGATTAAGAGCCAGGTGGTTCGGTTATAACATCCGGCAATGCTGTTGCAAACTGCTTGCCCGGTCTCGGTGAAGGGGTCGTCCATCCGGGGGACACCAAGATGAGATCAACATCCCGAGCCCTTCCGGCCGATCAGCGGTGGATTGTGTTTCAAGGACCATCTCGCAGGGACAAGTGGAGGGACAAGCGAGTCGCTCTTCGGTTCGCAAGTGATTGTTATTTCTTGGTTTATGGAGGGGCATCTTGCGGAATCATAATCCGCAGGTCAAAATCGAAGGAAAGCGATCCGGCGCAAAACACCGCCCCGACCCGATTGGCGGGGGGCTGACTTCCCGGCTGCTCCCTCCGCCATGACTCGCTGTTCGATTCGATTTCTTGGCCGCCGGGATAGCTGGTCGCGATAGGATACAAGACCTTCTCGGAGTACTTGGTGCAGCGTTACGCGGGGGTCCTCTCCGCCCCGAAAAGCATACCCGAGGACGTCGATGGGGGGGCAACTGCCCTCCGGAAAGCCGACCAACGACCACGCTGTCGCCCACCCGCGGACCCCGTCGACACGCAGGGTCGCGAACGGGGTCAGGTCTCCGAACGGTCACCGTCCCGGGAAGTGCTCAGAGCGGTCAACCCGTTCCGCCCCGCCAGCTTGCGGCTCATGGTGCCGCCTGACCGGAAGCGTTTCGAGAGTCAGACCGCCGGTCGGTGACCAGGAGGGCGAGGGTGCTCGTGGTCATGCCGGGACCCGGGGCCTCGACGCCGGTCCCGGGTTAGGCACCGCCTAACCGGACGGATCACAGGACACGATCGACGCCGAAGGGTAGGTCATCGCGTCAGCCTCGCTCGTAACCATCTCGTTGACCCGGGGATCAGGACGAGTGCCGCGGAAACGTTACCGGCGTTACCTCAAGTGTCCCCCTATAAAGGGATGGTTACTCTCTCTTCCCATATCCCATGAGCACCGCCCGTGGCGCTCCAGCCACGCAACCTCCCGCACCACGCGGTTTGCCCTCTCACCTGTCCTTCAGGAGCGTGTGACTTGTCTCCCGGTTAGGTTGATTGCCTCGGCGGTTATCGGTCTGCCACCCCCGAGGCGAGCACGTCTCGATCAACTCCAGGCAAGCCCGGGATGCCTGTCTATCCCCCGATCGCAGGTCGCTCAGGCCCGGTCGTGAGCCCAGGCGACCGCCCGATCACGCCGCCGTGCCGATGCCCCGGATCATCGACATCACCTTGCCGTAGTCGGCCCACTTCATCGCCCCGGAGACGTTGGCGGTCCAGGGGTCGTCGCCCTTACCCTGCCCTTCCAGTACAACGTCGGCGTGAACGGCGAGCGGTCGAGAGCGATCACGTACCGGGGGTACCGGCGGTTTCCGACCAGGACCGGGCGGACCGGGCTCCCGGGGTCGCACACGCTCGCGACTCCCACGGCTCGTGTTTCAGGGAGTAATCCGCCGGGACCCCGGCGACCTCGCGGTCGCGTGGCGGACGACCCGGATCGGTGGTCGTCGCGAAGGCCTCGGCACCCTGATACGAGCACAACGGCCTCCGACCTGACCCGGCAATGGTCCCCTCGATCGGGCCCCGACGAGCGTTCACGACAGGTCGTCCGGCGGCAATGGCTTCCCCCGGACCTGGGAAGGGGCGGTGACGAGTTCCCCCGTCCAGAGGTTGAGGGAAACCCCGCACGCGGCGAACCCGGCGACGAGGAACCAGCCCCAGCCGTCGCGTCCCTCCGAGGCCAGCCGCCCGGCGGTCTGGTAGAGCATCATCGCGGGGCACAGGAAGAGCACGGCACCCAGCAGTCGGCGTCCCATGAGCAGCCACCTCTCGCATGTCCCGTGACGGGTCATCAGGGTCGTGGGGAAAGTCGGACGGTCAGTTCAGGCCGGCGCGGGAGACCGAGTCGAGTACCTCGACCCCGATCTCCGCGAGCCCCTCGCGGTCCCCCACGAGATCAGGTCGCGGACCTGCCACGCCTCCACCGGCATCCCGCCCACTCCGAGCCACCCGGGGGCGGCGACCTCGATCGTCCCCCCCGTCGACGAACTCGACCCCGTCGACGCACCCCAGCAGGTGGAAGTGCGTCCGCGTCTCCAGCGTGAGCCGTTTCATCGTCCGGCTCCCCCTCGTGGTTCTCTGGTCGACCCGTGATCGACCCGCCATTGACAGATGACGCGAAGTGATGTGGAAATTTAGGCTCTTGCCGGACCTGGCGAAGAAATGGCCGATGCACGCCGAAAAAGTCGCGTTCGTTACTAAATAAGTTCATGAAAAACGACATGACCATGATCCAACCCGCGTGCGAGTTCCGCGGCGACCATGAGAACGGCATCAACACCTGCGAGACGTGCGGGGCCCGGACTTGCGGCTGTTGCGTCGGGCTGTGCGAGGGCTGCGGCGACCTCGTCTGTGCCGGGTGCGCCGACCCCGGTCCGCCCCTCGACCCCGGATGCCCGCGATGCGTTCGTTCCGCGACCCCCGAGCATGCCTGACGGTCGCCCATATTTTGTGTAAGTCGCGAGCCGGATCGACCGACCGGACCCCGCTATTTTGTATACCCAGCGGTGAGCTATTTCGTGATCACTGCCCGTCCCCCGGTTGACATCCGCCATGACCGACGACGCGTCAGACGGGCAATGACCACCCCCGGAGTCGCCACGTAGTCGAGGTGATGAGCTTTTGAACGGACGAACCCTCGGGGTTGATCGGGGCGGGTCAGGTAAGCCCCGCCCGGCAATCTTGGGGGGCGTGGTCATGGTGAACTGGTCAATCGAGCACGAGCGGTTCGAGAAGGTCGCCTATCGTCGGGCCCTGGAGGCAGCCGAACGGGCATTCCGAAAGTGGCACTGGCGGAAGAGGGACGACGCCGTCGCGGAGATGGTGGCGAAGGTGTGGGCGACCTGGCGGTACAACCTGGAGAAGGGCAAGGACCCCGTCGCCCTCCTGAACGCCAACATCCGCTGGGCGATCCTCTGGGTCCGCTACGACCGCAAGGTCGCGGGTCGGGCGCGGTCCTACGACGTTTACGACTACCGGGCGGGGATGAAACGGCAAGACCTCGACAGCCAGGGCCGACCGCATCCCTCCGAGCGGAGCGACCGCGACAACCATTGGATCGACTGGAGGGGCGTGGCGGTCAACGACGACCCCGCGCAGTGGGCGGAAGCCAGGGACTTGTTGGGCGTGTGAATGAGAGAGGCGGGTCCCCGGGCCCGCCTCTCTCATTCTTCGACGCGTAAAGACCGGACGAGCCCTCCGACCATGAAGCGGAAGGTCCGCCGCGAATCATTACCACCGGAGACCGGGCGATGACGACGAAGGACGGAGACCTCCCCGGATTGGACGTGCTGTTCCGGGCGGCCGACGCCCATGCCTCCGACGCCGGGGACGCCGACCACGCCGTCGGGGACCTGCGGCAGATCATCCGGGCCGCCTGGCAGGTCCTGACGCCCCCCCAGCGTCGGGCCCTGTTCGCCCGACCCGAACTCGCCGATTTGTCCGAGTTGCCCGAATACGGGCCTTTGATCGGACACCTGACCCGTCGCCGGTAGATGTCGCCCGGGGAACTCGCGAGAGCGGGGTCGGTCACGGGGCCACTTCGCCGACGCACATGTTTTGTCAAATCGGGGACACCCCTCGTCCGGGGAGTGATGAGGTGTCCCGCGAGCGGCCGAGGGCCGAGCAGGGCCTGGGCGTACGCGGGCATGCAGGCGAAGCGATGGTCTAACGACCGGACAAACCCTTGGAAGCGTTGGGGCGAGGAGCCCCGAAATCAACCCCTTCCGAGGAGTGACCTCAGATGATCGCGCAAACCGACGCCCGGACCGCCTTCGAAAACCGACTCCACGAAATCGAGTGCCTCGCCGGTTCCCACTTCCGCCACCTCGACCCGGACGCCCGCGAGGAGGCGGTCCAGAACGCGACCGTCCTGGCTTACCGCTACTGGCTTCGACTCGCCGAACGTGGCAAGACCGGGGATGATTGCTTCTCGTCGGCGGTCTGGTGGGCGGCGGTCCACGCGAAGCATGGTCGCAAGGGCGGCGGTTCCGGCAAGGGCAAGGCAAAATGTGTGCTTGACCAAGCCAGACACCACAAAAACAACGTCGTCGTTCAGGGCGGTATCGACCTGAACTATTTCGTCGGTCGGGCCTCGACCCTCCCCGACGCCGTCGCCTTCCGCCTCGACACGGCGGCGTTCCTGGCAACCCTCAACGAGCGGGACCGGGAGATCGCCCGCGACCTGGCGGCGGGCATGGGGACCGGCAAGGTCGCGTACAAGCGGGGCGTTACCCCGGCGGCGATTTCGCAGGCTCGCACCCGTCTCCGTAAGAGATATGACGAATTTCACGCCGCGATTTATCATCCGAACTGATCTTTCACGCCGCACACTCGGATCATCTCCGGGCGTGCGGCTTTATTCGTCCGAGGGGCCAATGACCGGACGAACCCTGCGTGAGGGAGGGGGCGCGATAACCCATTCCTCACCGATCGCCAATGACCGGACTCGCCCCGTTCGCCCAGGGACGATGCGGTGATCTGATTATTTCGAACGACCAATGACCGGACGCGCCCTCTGGGAAGGGTCAGGCGACGCTCCCCGTCGGGCGGACGCGGGGGGAGACCCGTAACATTTCCCGAAATCGAACAACTATTTCATTTCCCCTGATGAATGGTTCCATCCCGCCCCGGTCAGCAGTGTTCACGCGAACCGGGGTCCTTTCTCGTGCCACCCGTCGCGGCCTGCGGCCCACCCGGGTCATCCGGCGCCGCAATCCCGCGTGTGCCCCGGCATCCCGGTCCTTCAAGGCAGGTGCCTCCACGACCTGCGGTGGACGATGTTCGCGACGTTCTGGGGGGTGACGCCGTACCGGGCGGCCAGTTCCCGAAAGGGGACGCCCCCGGACCGGAGCCTGCGGATCTCCAGGACCTCCCCCTCGACCAGCTTGGCGTTGACCTGCGAGCCCATCAGCCGGGTGCCGTGCCGGAGCATGTCCTCGGAGTTGGACTAATAGGTGTCCCACCTCAGGTTCCCGACTCGGTTGTTCAGCCGGTCCCCGTCGTTGTGGCAGCAGATGCGTCCCGGCGGTCGCGGCCCGACGAACGCCTCGAGGACGAGGTGGTGGATGTAGCGGCAGGTCTTCACGCCGCCGGCGTGGAGGTTCACGGTGAAGTAGCCGCCGCGTCCCGGGATCGGCTTCAGGGCGACCCATCTCTCCGTCAATCGCTTGGGGTTGCCGCGTCCCCAGCCGCTCTGGACCTCGCCCTCGCGACTGACCCGATATCCGAGGAAACGCTTGACGTTCTTGTAATGATCTTCCATGCCCCTATGTAGGGGCGATGGGAGAAGATCTCACGGGGGTCATCGCGCACTGCCCGGCCTGAGCGGATGTCTGGCCAATCGGAAGGGCTCGGGAGACCCGATCGGGGGCCGCCGCCCGGCGATCACCCACCGGCCGCGCCGGGTACCGCCCGGCACGGGGAAGCGTGTCGGGAGTCCCGGGCGGGGGTTCCCGCTTTGACGCGGCAAAGTTCGTCCAGGGCGACGGCCCGGTCCTCGCTCAAACAGCCCGCGTCTGCCGAATGATCCGTCGTTAGCAGAAAGGCACTTCGGCCGGTCCACCGACGCCCCCAGGGCGTCGAGGGGCCGGCCTCTCTTTTGGAAGACGCTGCCGCATTTGAGGCAACCTGCCGATTTCGATGTGTCGTTCAGGCCGGAAGATCGGTACACTGGTGTACAAAATATGAATTCTAAGCGAGCCTCCCCTTCTTCCCCCACCCGCGAGAATGATGGATGGACCTCTGGGAAGCGTCTGCCAATGCTTATTCCGTCCCTTCCCAGCCTTCCCGCCACTTCACGGCCCACTACGCGCGTGATGATCTGGGCTTCCTCGATCCAACTCGTAGCAACGAGTTATACACCCCCGATGATTTACTGAGCCATCCGGCCGTCCTGATCAAAGCCCAGCCGTGGATGGGAAAGACCTATCTTGCACGCGGAATGCAGCTTTGGCTCTCCTCGGCTCCCAATATCCAGGGTCGTTTCGGCCGCTATTTCCAGCTGACCTGTTTCGAGGAAACTGTCGCTTCCCACGAGTTGCTGCCCCCATGGTGGGGCGAGTGGGCATCTAACCCATCGGCGCCCCCGGCATGCTGGATCATCGACGGACTTGATGAGTGCGAACAGAGCCAGCCCGGGATCTGGCGACGCATCATCCGGGCGATCAATGAACTACGCGACCAAAACCACCGATGCGCGCTTCGGCTTGTGATGCTAAGCCGTGACCGGGACTGGCTGAAAGACCTGGAGAAACAGTTGCAGGAGCTGTATCCCGGATCTGATGCTCCGCTGGTTTTGCGACTGGCACCGCTTGACCGACAAGAAGCGACGCGGATGCTGGGTGAGGTCGACATGGAGCGGGTCGTCAGTCTGATCGGTCGCTTCGGTCTGGAGGCGATCGCTGGTTATCCGCGCGTGCTGACCTATCTTCGTGACAGGCGTGGTAACGAGGATTTGTCGGAAACCCAGGTATGGCGGGGCATTCTGTCCGACCTGTTACATGAGCACAACCGCCAGAGGGGAGGCGGTTACCAAAGCGAGCCTGAAGAACGCTTCCAGGCCGCTGCACGTATGGCCGCTGTGTCCCTGCTATCAGGTCACTCCGAGATCACTCACGCCCCTCGTAGCCCATCGGGCTTGAGTGTAAGCGACATCTTCCCGCTTCCGCCGGCATCAGATCGGGCAAAGGCGCTCCGCCAGGCCGCAAGCGATGCCTTCCGTATCGGCGGACCGTTCCGCGGGACTCCCGATGGCGGCTACCGCTTCGCCCAGCGCAACATCCGTGATTGGTTCTGCGCCTTCGGACTGAGTGGCCTGTCCCACGACCGCCTCAAGGCTGCCATTACTGACGGGCAGAGCCCTCAGCCATACTTCGCCGACATGCTGCATCTGCTGAAGAAGGTTTCGTCGGACGAGCACGTCCGGGCCTGGCTCTCTACCGCCCTGGCACCACTCGGTCCGGCATCCGGTGATGCGCCCTGGGGACTCGAAGACGCTTTGTGCCAGCTCGACAGGCTCGAAGCCATTGCCGCGGAATCACCGTCGAGCCTGTACATTTACGAGGCGGAGCAGTTCCGGCGGCTGGAAGCCCCGGGGCTCGGCCGGCAGATCGCTGATCGGCTGCGAGACACCGATCGCACCGTCACTGCGCGAAAGTTACTGCTCGACATCGCACTGGCCCTCGGCGCGCCAGAGGCAGTCGAACCCGCCCTCAGTATTGCCGTCGACCCCGCTCAGGCCATCGAACTAAGGGAATGGGCGACCATCCTGGTGCGAAAACTAGGCACGAATGCGGATGTTCAGCGGCTGGAGCCCACGATCGCCAGATCTCGGGGCAAGTCCCGGGGTGAACGGGACCTGCAGGCACAGGCCATTGTCGCGTTGGTGGAACGCGGGATCTGGACGGTCGGGCAGGCCGCACGGTACGCCCCGCCCGAAGATCCTGATATGATCAGCACGCCTTTTCTACTCTTCCATGAGATGGAGAAACGGCTGACGGCGGATGACGCCCGCCTCGTCCTCATGCAGTACCTGGCAACGCGGCCTGCAGTCCGGGAGCCAGGACAGAGACATCCGCGATCCCGGCGCCGTGGCAAGCTCGTCGTTGCGAGCGCCAGGAAGTTATTCGAGGAACAGACGATTTCAAAGGTTGACCATCAGTTGCTGGCACGCGTGGCATTCCGCCTGTGGAATAATCAGGATCAGCACGATCTTACTGATCTTATCCTCAATCGGTTATCTCGAAGCACTTTCGCCAGGCGGTGGTTGTACAGCCGTCTCGTTGAGGGCGCACGGAAAGGCCGGCGGAGCATCCCTTACTGCTTCCGCGGTGTCCTCTCAAGCCGCGACCTCGATTGGTTGCTTACGCGGTTACAGTTGCGCTGGAAAGAGGTGCGCTTTGCGTGGGCAGACCTCTATCATCGTGCGACAGCCGGCACTGGAGATGTTGATCCTGCCGTCCGCGAGCAGGTGCTTGCTGCCATCAGAGCGGAAGCACCGGACGTCGCAGACGAGATTGACCATGCCAGGCATGAGCAGGCGAAGATCGAACGGAAACGGCAGGAGAAACGACGACAACGGCACGGGGAGGAGGCACGCGTTACACTCGCTGAGGCCGTCGACCGGTCGCTCGACCGCTCCAATATCCACGATGGAGAACGCATGCGGCTGCTTTCGCTCCTTTGCTTTTCGCGCGAGGTCTTTCAGTTCCAAAATGTCGAGGGCCAGTGGGGCGACCTCGATGCCACTCGCCAGGGCCTGGTCCTGGCAGCCTGCCGCGCTGGTCTGGCCCAGGGAGAACGGACGGCTTTTTCCGATTCCAACAGCTTCTCAACCGTCAATTACGCCGAAGCCAAGGCGTTCACGACGGCAATCCGCGACGCGAGCGCACTGGACTGGCTCGAAGCAAGGCTAATAAGGACCTGGCTGCCCGTCGTTCTCCGAACCCAACCCTCGGATGCCGTCGAAACGGTGACGGTCTGCGCCTCCCGGTCCCGCCCGGATACCGTGGCGGCAGTCATCGGCGAGATCGAACGGGAGATGGCCACAGGCGAAGGGCACATGTTCTTTGCCAACATCATTCCCACCGAGATCTGGCCTGGCGCCATTTCGCAACGGATCGCCGCGTTTATTGACGACGAGACGCTTCCTGGCCCAACGCGGGCAGTCCTGCTGAAACTCCTCACCGAACGCGACCCGGAAGCGGCTTTACTCGTCGCCCTGCGCTACTCCGGTAGCGAAACCCACGGCAACGACGGCGATGCCCTACGATGCGCAGCACTTAACACCAGGCTGGCTCTCGATCCAGAAGACGCCTGGCCCCTGATTGAGGATGCCTACAGTCTGCGAGGCCCCGTCGCCCTCCGCGAATGGTCGTTCCTCTGGGAGCGTCGGGGTGGGCTCGGCAGACCGTTGCCGGAGTGGCCCACGGCCCGCCTTGAGCGCCTTTGCCAGATGCTCATCGAGAGTTTTCCTCTCCCGACGGGGGATGAGCCGCGATTGCGGAGCGGCTGGGTCACCATCGACGATGAATTGCAGAATCTCCGCGATCGCATCATCGACATCCTTTTCCAACGGAGAGTGGAAGGCGACGAGGAGGCGGCTGCCACTATTTGCGCACGGTCACCAGTCCTCCAGCGGCATCTGGATTGGCAGATCCGGCAACACCAAGCCCAGCAGTTGCTGGCCGGTTTGACACAAGGCATCAACTCGCAGGGAACAGATGCTGGGATACCGGTGGAGGCCGCCATCCGCTTGCTGGACGATGCGGAATTCCGCCTGATCCGCTCCCACGATGACTTGCTCGCAGCAGCCGTGCATGCGTTAGCCCAGGTCGACCGCGACGCGGCCTTCGATCTCTCCATGCTCTATGGCAAGAACGAGCCAGCCGCCGCTTCGGAGGAAGCAAACCCCGAAAAGAAACAGAGAGGACGGCGGAGATCACGCAAATTGCACAAGCGGCTCGACGAGGACGCCCTCCAAGCGTATATCCGGCGGCGTCTGATGGATCTCCTGCCCGCCCGGATTCCCGGCGTCACCTTCGAGCTGATCCGCGAGTCGCAGGGCAAGTACCAGCGCCGGTTCGACCTCGACATCCTCGCACCTGATCTCGCCCGCCAGCTCGCCCGTGTCAGGGTTGAGATCAAGTGGTCGGACAATAAGGAAACTGATTCGAGCCTGACCGAGCAATTAGGCCGAAAATACCTGCTGGGGCATGGCCTCTCCCATGGCATCTACCTCGTGGGCTGGACCGGGTCATGGACAAGGCAGGGCCAAAAAAACACCTCGATCGACGCACTTCGCGAACACCTTGCCCGGCAAACAGAGGCATTCACCGCTGATGAGAACGTAAAATCGCTCATGATCGTACCTGTCGTCCTCGATCTGCGCTGGCGCGATGATCTGCCGGAAGTGGGAGCGCCATGAGGGTTGCGGGTACGGCCCGATGTAGCAGGAACCTCCCGCAAGTGCGTGGCCGCCTGCCGGCGTTCGACCGGAAGTCGTTGTACCGGCGCCGTAACGTCATGCAGCTGTGCGTGGAATAGTTGAAGCAACGCAGGCGATTGGGAACCCGGTTCGAGAAGCTGGCCAAGGATTTCCTTCGATGTCATCCGAGGCAGTTACTTTGCGCGCTTCGGTCCGACACGACCGCCTCCACTTTGGTCTCGCGCCCTATCGCTGCCGGATCAGTTCGAATTTTACCACAACCCTGTTCGCTTCTGAACGGGTGTCACCCTCGGCCCGTGAACGACTACAAAAGTTGAAATCTCAAATAATGGTCCAAGAAAAACTGGGGGCGGGGGACCCGGACTGATGGGCCCGGCTTCGTCCGCGTGTCCCTTTCCTGTCAGGACTTTGGGGAGGGGTGTTGTCGTCGCGCTGTCGTTCGCTGGCAAGGGGGCCCGGCCGTAGCGGGGGTCGGCAGAGGACCACAAGCCCAGGGCACACTGGTGAGAACGAATGAACGTGGGAATTCCGATGTTACCGACGTTTCGCCGGGCGGGGAGACGCGACTGCGACAGATCGCCGGCGCATTCGAGGACGAAGCGAGCCCCTGTCGGTCAGCCAACGTCCGGCGATCCTGCCGACCGTTCCCTTCTTCGGAAAATCGGCCGGTTTTCGTGACCGCCGGGATAGATACCGGTGATGGGATACATGACCTTCTCGGAATTCCTTGAGCAGCGTGACGCAGCGGTCCGGTCCGCCCCGGGCAGCCCGCCCGCGGGAATCGCGTCGAACTCATCAAGCTGGCGGCGGGCTGGTTTCCCAACGACACCCTCATCGTCACCGGCGACAGTGCCTACGGCGGCAAGAGTGTGCTGGCTCACTTGCCCGAGAACGTCCACCTCATCAGCCATGTCCATCCCAAGGGGGCGCTTTATGAACCGGCCCCGCAGCCCGATCCGGACACCAAGTCCAAGGGGAGGCCCCGCAAAAAAGGGGCCCGGCTTCCCGGCATGGCCGCCTGGGCCGAGGACCCCGAGCAACCCTGGACCGAACTGAAATTTGACCAATTCGGGCTTCATGCCACTCTCTCGATCAAGACGCGTCGGGCGTTGTACTAGAAGTCCGGCGGCGATCGCCTGCTGACGATCATCCTTGTCCGCGACAACGAGGGCGGACGTCCCGACCAGATGTTCTATTGCACCAAGCTCGACTGGGACGTGCGGGAGGTCCTCTCGACCTACGCCTGCCGCTGGTCGATCGAGTGCACATTTGAAAACAGCAAGCAACTCATGGGGCTGGGCGAGCAGGCCAACCGCGTGCCCAAGGCCGTCGAGCGGACCGCGCCGATGGCGTTCTTCATGTCCAGTCTGGTGGTGGCGTGGTTCGATCGGGTCGGCCATGAGTCGGTCCGATTTCCCACCCGACCGTGGTACAGCCGCAAGAAGGAATCCTCTTTCGCTGACATGCTGACGACCTTGAGACGAGTCAGCTACGACGAGAAAACCGAGCCACTGCTGTCGGAACCGAGTGGGCTAAAAACCTGGATCGCCCAACTCACCGAGCTTCTCAGCCGAGCGGGATGATGACTGTCCTGCCCTCGAATCGCCGACTTTCAGATGACTCAGACGCCGTCCGCTGGCGAGAATTCCACCCGCCAGATCGCTCGCGGTACGCCTTCAAATCTGCGAAACCTGAACTTAGGAAAAGCTCGTCGATTGCGGCGATGATTCCGGTCAAATGGCCCTTGTCTTGATCCTCGAAGATTCGCACTAATTGGGGAAGGCTGACGGGCACGGCTCCCTCTTCACCTATCTCTATCAAAAATTGTTTGCATTGAGTTGTGTTAAATGTTTCATGACATTTTGCTTCGCCGCTGAGAAATCGCTTGATTTGGCCATCTTTTCCGATCGCTATGGCTATGAAGTCCGAGGCTGTACGTCCGGGAATGTCCTTGGGCACCTTCTCTTTCATCACCAAGCGGAAAAGGTGTTCCGCAGCCTCCCGGTGCAGGCGAAACAGGAACGCGGGCACTATCCAGCTTTCGCCCCCCACTATTTCCATAGTTTCAGTGAACATGCCGCACAAAGCCTCACCGAAAAACCCCTTCTTTGCCTTGAGCGGCATGTCATGGGGGTAGGAAGGCTGATGCCGTTGCGACGGCACGGGGTCAAGACTCAGATGGATCGTTGAATGGAAGTAATCGCGAGCGTCGGCATGTGCCCGTTCCAGATAACCAATGATTCCCGGTAGGTGCTTCTTCCATTGTCCCGGTTCGGTCTGGCGACACCATGTATGGCGATAATCCCCCTTGGCGTCTGTTGAATGGGAAACATTGAACCACCGTTCAAGATCCGATCGTTCCATCTCGCTAGGCTCCAGTTATTTCCGCCGAATCCGCAGCCTAACGTAGCGGACGACCGAACGCTAGCAAACACTCGGACTCTCGCCTCCTTTCCGTGGGAGGGGTTTCTCAGGCCGATCACGGGAAACATGTGTTTTCCGTGAACCTCCTGTGAGCGGTTTCGGATCGGACGCGATTTCTTACCCCGGTCAAGGTTCCGCTTCACGAAAAACCTTGACGGATACCGCTGGGTGTGATTTATCACGGAATCTTCCTCTATTGATGGTTTCCGTGAAATGCTCGTCGGCTATGTGAGGGTTTCGAGTTCCGATGATCGGCAAAGCACCGACCTGCAACGCGACGCGCTGCACTCAGCGGGTGTCGATGCCCGGAATATCCATGAGGATCGGGCATCCGGTGCCCGCGATGACCGGCCTGGACTTGCTTCCTGCGTCGAATTCCTCCGCCCTGGCGATATCCTGGTGGTCTGGAAGCTGGATCGCCTTGGGCGGTCACTGCCCCACCTCATCGATATCGTCAACGATCTGCGGCAGCGAGGGATCGGATTCCGGTCGCTAACCGAAGTCATAGACACGACGACGGCGATGGGCGAATTCCTGTTCCACGTATTCGGGGCGCTGGCCCAATACGAACGGTCGCTGATCCGCGAGCGGGTACTGGCTGGCCTGCTGGCCGCCAAACGCCGGGGGAGGGTAGGAGGTCGCCCCAGAAAGCTCGATGCCGAGCGTCTTGGTGCGGCCCAGGCGCTTCTTCAGACCGGTATGACGGTATCCGCCGCTACACGGTCCGTGGACGTGCCACGCTCTACTCCGGTCGATTCACTAGAGCGGATTCCACCTAGCGACACCACAAATGCATCATTGGCTGCAACCAACAACACAGGAGGATAAGGATTAGCTATGGACAACTTGCTTACGGTCGCCTTCGAGGCGCACAATGCCGCCTTGAATCATCACCGCCGTTACCAGATCACGCTGGGACGCGACCTGCTCGACGACTGGACTGTCGCGATTCGGTACGGGCGCACCGGCCAGGGCGGGCAGGAGAAGCAGTATGCCAGCCCCAAGGCCGAAGCGATTCAGGCGATCGTGAAGGACCGGCTCCGTCGCCGTCTGTCGGCCCCGAAGCGGATAGGCTGCCCTTACCGGCTAGCCGCCTATGATACAGCTCCTGGCTTCGATGCGGCCGGCTGGCTGCCGGGCGACGTCATGGCCAGGTTCTTCCAGGCGGCTTGACTCGGCATTCAACCAATTCGGGACGTTAAGCAAAAAGCCATTTACGTAAAGGTCGGTTTTACTTCGACTTAGAGCACGGCCCGACTGCTTGACAGACAGGATTTGACATGATAGGAATTTTCCTATAGAATTAGGAGTATGGATCTTGGCAAGCGCGGAGGAGGACGAGAAAGAAACGCCGATATTGCGGCCGTTGGTCTGGATGGGAAACGCCAAGCGGAAGCTCCAGGCGTTTCCCAAAGGCGCGCAAAAGATCATCGGCGATGAGCTGCAACTGATCCAGTTCGGCGGGATGCCCAAAGACGCCAAGCCGTTCAAAGGGGTAAGCAGTGGCGTTTTTGAAATCGCCTCGCGTCATGACGCCGAAGCCTACCGCACTGTGCTGGCCGTCCAGTTGGGAAAGAAAATCTACGTGCTGCATGCCTTTCAGAAGAAGTCCAAAAAGGGCATTGAGACGGCTAAGCACGATGTGGAGTTGATTCAACAACGATACGCGGATGCAAAGGAGCGGGCCAGACATGAAGAATGACGACCGGCCAGAACCCGATTTTGAGGAAGGCTCCGGCAATGTCTTTGCCGATTTGAGGTTGGAGGATGCCGATGAGTTGCTTGCACGGGCAAAACTCGGATTCCATGTCTATAAAATTGTCAAAGACAAAGAATTGAAACAAAAGGATATTGCTTCTTTGCTGGGTATCAAGCAACCGGAGGTTTCCCACCTGATGAACGGGCATTTCAACCGCTTCACTACCGACAAGCTGCTGGATTTCCTCAAACGTCTGGATCGTAAAGTCACGATCCAGATTAGCCCGCACAAGCCAGGTGAACCATATCAGGAAGTCGGCTTTGGTTTCTAAACAAGGTTCTTATCGTGTCGAAATGGGCAATGATATGAAAGTTTAGAGGCAAGGCGTCATGATATTGATTATCAGTAATCAGCAAGAATTGACGGCCGATTTCGTCGTCCGGCAACTAACCCTCAACCAAGCGTAATCCGAGGCTGATCGAGGCCGGGAAGCTCGAAAACCCCCTGGTTTTAGCGAACAATCGAGGTACTTCACACCCCTCAATCGTTCGCCGCCAGGAGGTTTTCGAGTGAACGCCAATGTCCACCGCCAGTTGAACCGACGCAAGAGGCGAATCCTCCGCCGTATCAAGAACAGGCCCGGCGTCGAACGCCACCAGCCGATGATGGCCGCCTCCAACATCCACTACCAGATCACCGACCGGGTCCGGGCCATCGCCCCCGGCGGCATCGGGGCCATCCACCTCCTTGCGCAGAAGCTCGGGCTGGTCCACGACATCGACGAGGAACTCCACCTCCTGAAACGGCACCTGCCGTATCACGAGAGTGATCACGTCCTGAATATCGCCTACAACCTCTTGTCCGGGGGGCAGCGGCTCGAACACCTCGAAGTCCGCCGCAACGACGAGGTCTACCTCGACGCCCTGGGGGCCGAGCGCATCCCCGACCCCACCACGGCAGGCGACTTCTGCCGCCGGTTCACCGAAGGTGATGTCGAGCAGTTGATGGACATCTTCAATGAGGTCCGGCTCCGGGCCTGGAAGGAACAGCCTGAGGACTTCTTCGACGAGGCGTTCATCGACGCCGACGGGACGCTCGCCCCCAGCGACGGCTGGTGCAAGCAAGGGGTGGACATTTCCTACAACGGGGTGTGGGGATATCACCCGTTGGTGGTCTCACTGGCCAACACCGCCGAGCCCCTGTTCCTGGTCAACCGTAGCGGCAACCGGCCCTCGCACGAGCGTGCCGACGTCTACTTCGACAAGGCCGCCGCCCTTTGCCGACGGGCGGGGTTCCGCAAGATCACGTACCGGGGCGACACCGACTTCACCCAGACCAAGCACCTCGACCGGTGGGATCAAGGCGGCGCCCGGTTCATCTTCGGGATCGACGCCATGGCCAACCTCAAGGGGTTGGCCGAGCGGCTCCCCGACCTGAAATACAGCGAGTTGGAGCGCCCGGCCCGACACACGATCAAGACCGTACCCCGCCAGACCAGGGAGCGGCACAAGGAGCGGATCGTCTCCGAGCGGCAGTTCGACACCCTGAAGCTGATCGGCGAGGAGGTGGCCGAGTTCGAGTACCGGCCGGTCGCCTGCAAGAGGGCGTACCGGGTGATCGTGCTCAAGAAGAAGCTGATCGTCGAGAAGGGTCAGTTGTGGCTGTTCGAGCCCGACCGGTACTTCTTCTACATCACCAACGACCTCATGACTCCGTCGTCAGAGATCGTCTTCCTGGCCAACGACCGTTGCGACCAGGAAAACCTGATCGCCCAACTCAAAGGCGGGGTGAAGGCGCTGGCGATGCCGGTGGACAACCTGGTGAGCAACTGGGCGTACATGGTGATGGCGTCGCTGGCGTGGAGCCTGAAGGCGTGGAGTGCGCTGGTCCTGCCCGAGCAAGGCCGGTGGTCGGAGAAGTACCGGGCGGAGAAGCGGTCGCTGCTTCGGATGGAGTTCAGCACGTTCTGCGTGGCGATGATCCAGGTGCCCTGCCAGATCGTCAGGACCAGTCGGCGGACTGTCTACCGGCTCTTGTCATGGAACCCATGGCAGGGCGTATTCCTCCGGTTGGTGGAGCGATTGCACGGTCGCCGGTTGTGTTGACCGGACGGCACCCTGAAGCCGGAGTCGGGATGCTCCGGTGCGTGTTGGCTCCATACCAATGAGAGGCGGTGGCGTGATGAGCGATCGAGATCGGGACGTGTGCAACCGGGTGACGAGAACCCGGCCCGGAGAAGGTACGTGACCATCCGAGGTAGGAAAGGACAAGGAATGGGGGCTCACATTACGCTTGTTTGAGGACTAACTGACCGGGGTGCTGATTTCGCGCAACTGAACACCGATGAATTTCCTCTCAATGGTACAGGGAGTGTGGCTTTCGGTGACAATATCGCGTCGAGCGGAATCATCCGCTGGTCCAATCGGTCTGGTCCTTTGGAATTCAGTCATGTTCGGGCCGTGTGGTACAGGCGACCTGTTCCACCGGTTGTCGATCCCGAAATCGCAGATGATGGCGCAAGGAAATTCGCTGACTCTACCGGATTGCAGGTTTTGGGTTTCTGATGCCCATCAGTGAGGTCGACACCATCAGGTTGTGGAGCCAGTGCTCATGGTAGCGCTTGCCGTTGAGCCGATGGGCAGGACTCTCGAAAGCCCGAGGGCGCTTACCCCGCGGCGCGTATGGCCGGAAGTTCTCCAGCAACGCCCAGCCCCGCGGCCGCAACTCGGACGAGCCCTGATGGCCGTGCAAACCCCGGCCCGCATACATCAGCCGGCACAGCCGGTTCATCGGCCGGTCCACCGCGTTGCTCGTGCGATGGCATCCCGGATGGTTGTAGGCCGCCGCGTAGGACTCCGTCTTGCCCCACAGCTTCGCCACCATCTCGCCCACCGGGGCGGGCCAGGCCTGTGTCGCCCACCACTGCTGAAACTCATTCATCAGGCGTCGGAACTCCTCCGCGGTGGCGGCGCGGTAGACGTCCCACACCCGGCGGTGCAGGTCGCGGGCCTTGCGGCAGCGGTCGCGGACCTTGAGGAACCCGTGCAGGAAGCAGAGCACCACTGCGATCGATGGGAACAGCCCGCGGAAGGCGTTCCGCGTCGCCGCCCAGCCGTCGGTGTTGACCGTCTCGGGGGCGTATCCGGGCGCGACATCCCGCGCCTCGGCCGCGAACACGCCGTAGGCCTCCCGGAGATGGGCGTCATCGGCCGCGGACGTCAATGCGATGCCCAGGATGCAGCCCCCGCCGACGGTGGTCGCGACGTAGCCCTTCTGGCCGGCCCAGTCGGCGTGATGCTCGTCGGCCGCCAGATGCCCGGGCAACCGGGCCGGGTCGCGGACGGTGGTGCCCACCAGGCTGCTCCGACCCAGCCTCTCGACGACGCGATGCCAGTACATCTCGCCATGGCCGAAGCCGATCCTGAGCAGCCACGGGGGGACGCCATGCGCCGCCAGGAGCAAGGGGTACGCCAGGTCATCGGCGCTGCCGGTCATGGAGCCGGTGACGAAGCTGGGGCGGAGCCAGTAGGAGGATCGGTCGTCCGTGACGACCTTCCGGAGCTTCAGCCCGGGGAGCTTGCGGGACTCGCGGCCGAACCCGTGGAGGCGATACCCGCGGTCGAAGCCGGCGGGGAACAGTTCCGGGGCCGAGCGGACCCATCCGTCGACGAACGCCCGAATGCGTCGGGGGTCGTGCCAGATCTCGTCGTACTGCGGCCGGGTCATGGGGATGACGATCTGTTTGGCCCCGCGCGGCGGTTGCGGCGGGGCTGGTTTTCGTTCACGATTCACTCGCCGGGTGTTCGGTCGCGCGTCCATTTCGGCATCCTCTTCTGTGGTAAGAAAAAGGATGACGAGAATGTCGCCGGCCGGATACCCGGCACCTCAATACCTGCAATCCGGTAGAGTCAGGAAGGTTTCGAGCCGATCGAAGCGGCCCAGCATCAGCGCGGGCGAGACTTCGGCTTGAGCCAGCATTTGTTCAAGTCGAAGCTCGTATCGCCGTTCCATGATCGCCCCCATCTCGGGTAACTCCATCATGGAAGTCAATGATGCAGGAATGATTAGACGAATTCAACCCCGCGAGACAGTAGAACTAGTTTGCGGTGCGAAATTGCCTTGTTTTCCCGCGGTTTGTAAGCTATTGGCCGGGTCAGCAACCGCACCAACCGGACCGATGGCACGCCACAGCCATGCTCAGACATCGATATAACCGGACCGACTTGTTCGCCCTCGTGCCCCAGCTCGGCCTTCGCTTCGAGCCACAGCTCGAGCAACTCGACTCCCTGCTCGACGACGCGATCGTCGAGGCCGTCCGCTCCGACATGGCCCGCCGCTCGCCCCGATCACGATTCCGAGGCCGACCCGCCACCCCGGTCGAAGTCGTCCTCCGCATGCTCGTCGTCATGCGGCTCTACGGATGGAGCTACGCGCAGGCCGAGTACTTCGTCAACGACAGCCTGGTCCTCCGCCAGTTCCGCCGGGTGTATCTCGAGAAGGTCCCCGACGACACCACGCTGATCCGCTGGGCCAACACCATCGGGCCGGAAACCCTCCAGACGCTCAACGACCGGGTGATCCAGCTGGCCCGGTCGCTGAAGGTGACGCGCGGCCGCAAACTCCGCGTCGACACCACGGCGGTCGAGACGGACATCCACTTCCCCACCGACAGCGGCCTGGTCGGTGACGGGGTCCGGGTCGTCTCGCGGCTGCTGCGGCGGGCCAGGGCCGCCCTGGGCGAGGCGGCCTCCGGGCTCAAGGAGGCGTTCCGCAGCCGGGTTCGGTCCGTCCGCAAGCTGTCGCAGCAACTGCACCGGATCGCCCGCCGCAAGGGCGATGAGGGCAAGCAGGCGTTGAAGGCGGCCTACGGCCGGCTCGTGGCGATCGGCAAGCGGGCCGGGGCCCAGGGCCGGCGGGTGCTCGAGACGCTGCGGCGCGAAGGCGATGACGCGGCACAGCGGCTGGCCGGCCGACTCGAGGAGGTTCTGCCCCGGCTCAAGCAGGCCGTCAGCCAGGCCGTGCGTCGCGTCCTGAAGGACGACCCGGTCCCCTCCGGCGAGAAGCTGGTCTCGCTGTTCGAGCCGCACACGCAGGTCATCCCGCGGTTCAAGGCGGGCAAGCCGGCGGAGTTGGGCCGCGAGCTGAGGCTCGACGAGGTCGAGGGTGGGCTGATCACCGGGTACGCGGTGCTGCCGCAGGGCGGCGGCCAGGACCAGCCCTACCTGGGCGATGCGCTGGCGAACCACGAGCGGCAGTTCGGCCGGCCGCCGAACCTGCTGGCGGCGGACCGGGGGATGGCGTCGGCGGAGAACCAGCGGCTGGCGAAGGAGGCGGGGGTCAAGCAGGTGTCGCTGCCGCACGTCGGCAAGGCGCCGCCGGGTCGGCGGGCCGAGGAGAAGGGTCGTCGGTTCCGCGAGAGTTACCGGTTCCGGGCGGGGATCGAGGGTCGAATCCATGCGCTGAAGCGGGATTATGGGTTGAAGCGCTGCCGCTACCGTGGCGAGCGAGGGTTCGGGCGGTGGGTCGGTTGGGGGGTGGTGGCCCACAATCTGGCGGAGGTCGCGGGGTCGGCCCGGGGGTGATCCGGGGCCCGAAGGGGCGATGGTCCGATCCGAACGAGGATCAGCAGCGACGACGCAAACTTTTTCGGGGAAATGACTTACATTTCGCACCGCAAACTAGCACTATCGGACTGCCGGTATTCAGGTGCCAGATATCCGTTTGTCGGCATGCTCGTCATCCTTGTTTCTGACCACACAGAAAGAGGATGCCGAGATAGACGCGCGACCGAACACCCTGCGAGTGGACCGTGAACGAAAACCAGACCCGCCGCAACCGCCGCGCGGGGCCAAACAGATCGTCACCCCATGACCCGATCGCAGTGTCACGCGATCTGGCGCGACTCCGAACGCATCCGGGCGTTCGCCGAGGGGTGGGTCCGCTCGGCCCCGGAGTTGTTCCCCGCCGGCTTTGGCCGTGGCGACCGCCTCCACGACTTCGGCCGCCGATCGCGTAAGCTCCCCGGGCTGAGGCTCCGCAAGGTCGTCACCGACGATCGTTCTTCCTACTGGCTCCGCGCCAGCTTCCAGACCAGCTTCATGACCGGGACCGTCGACGAGTTGGCTTACCCGCTGCTCCTGGCGGTACACGGCGTCCCCGCGTGGCTGCTGAAGGTCGGCTTCGGCCGCGGCGAGATGGATTGGTATCGCGTCGTCGCGCGGCTCGGGCGCGGCAGCCTGGTCGAGACGACCGTCCGCAACTCGGCACGGTTGCCCGAGTACCTGGCGGCCGACGAGCATCACGCCGACTGGGCCGGGCAGAAGGGTTACGTCGCCACGACCGTCGGCGGCGGCTGCATCCTGGGCGTGGCGTTGACGGCCGCCGATGACATTCATCTCCGAGGAGCTGACGGCGTCTTCGCCGCCGAGGCGCGCGACGTCGACCCGGGGTACGCCCCGAGACGGTTAAAACCGAAGGTTCGGCGACGACCCGGAACGCCTTCGCCGCGCTCTTCCCCTCGATCGCGGTCATCCCCTGCTTCCCGCGCGGGTTCCTCAAGGTCCGCGAAGGTCCGCGACCGCTGCCGCAAGGCCCACGACCTCCACCGCCGGGTCTGGGACATGTACCGCGCCGCCACCGCCGAGGAGTTTTGCCGCCTGGTGGGCGAGCTCCAGCAATGGTGTACCACCCAGACCTTGACCACGCCGGTGCGCGAGAGGGTGGCGAAGCTGTGGGCGAGGAAGGAGTCGTACGCGGTGGCCTCTGACCACCCGGGCTGCCATCGCGCGAGCAACGCGGCGGACCCGGCCGATGAACCGGTTGTGCCGGATGATGTACGCGGGCCGGGGCCTGCACGGCGATCAGGGGTCGTCCGGGTTGCGACCGAGGGGCTGGGCGCTGCTGGTGAACTTCCGGCCGTACGCGCCGCGGTGTAAGCGCCCCCGGGCGTTCGACAGCCCTGCCCATCGCCTCGACGGCAAGCGCCACCATGAGCGCTGGCTCCAACAACCTGATGGCATCAACCTCACTGATGGGCGTCAGGAACCCCGAACCTGCAATCCGGGAGAGTCCGCGCGTTTTCAAGAAAACGGCCGAGGGGACAAGTGCGTTCCCGCACCCTTAGCGCACACCGCGGCTGACATCCCTATTCCTTGTGGTGCGATCTCCGGATATCCTATGAGTTTTAAGCGGGTCGACAGTGATATCCCCACCCGCATGTAGCACACAGGGCTTGACCCGTTCACCGACCACGAAGTTTATACGGCGAAGCACCTGAACGACCGCAAGAGGCAACGTGCCCTGCTCCAGTTCTTCAAGCCCGAGAATTATTTTGAGGTCCAGAAGACCCTCCTTGAAGCCCGACGCGGCGACCTGATCGGCTCGGGTTTGCGATGCCCTCATCCCCGCGCGGCCTCCCCGGGCCGCGCTCAAGGCCCGCATGGAGCAGGCGGGCAAGTCCCTTGGCGAGATCCGATACGTCCACACGATCACAGAACCCCAGCCTTCCGAACCAGATCCGAACACACGACCGCTCCGCCCCGCGACTCCGCGGGCGGCCGGTTATCGACCCGACCGCAAGACAGCCCGGCGCCGTCCTCGCCGCGGACATTGAGTTGAATTGAGCCCCCTGGCACGCCTGAACCGAATTTGAGTTACGATGAAGTCGCCATCCCGACGCCCGAAGCCTCGCCCTCGTCCCAAGGCCACGACCCGACGTTACCCGCCGGGGTTCGTTCCGCCGACCCCGGCCGAGGAGTTAATCCCCCCCTCGCAGCGATCGCGCGCCCAGCTTCCACTCCGCGAGGCGTACCGCGAGCCGAAGCGACTCCCCGCGCAAAGCCCCCCCCCCCGTTCGATCGATCGGCCGAATCGAAGCCAGGCCCCCGCGCCCGAATCGCTCCACGTCGCCTCGCTTGACGTCCTCGCCGAGGCAGCCGTTCAGACCGCCCATGCCGCCGAGAAGGCTGTTTACGGAGACGGCCGACGCGCCGATCGCGCGATCTCCTGGGAGTTGAGAAACCGCCGCGACCTCGCCGCGCCCGATCACCGGTTCGTCGCTCAGAGCGTCTTCGCCCTCTTCCGCTGGCAGGGCTGGGTCGAGCCCTTGCAATTGAAGACGCTCCGCGAGCGTCTCTTGCTCTCCTGGCTGCTTGATGCGCCACTAGTTCACCCCGTTTGCCGAGTTTGGGGCCAGGCCGCCGGCCGGGACGCCAGCCGCCTTGTCGCGCTTGGCGACGCCCCCTCGTGGACTGCTCGCGCCGAGGGTCTGAAACGATGGGTCGACGGCCGGGCTGTCAACGCCGACCCCTGGCGGCTCTTCCCCCTCTGGTTCCGCGAATCGCTCCCGTTGCCTCCGGGAGGTGCCTCGCCCAAGGCGAAGTATCTCCAGCTTCTCGACACACTCCAGAAGCGTCCGCCGCTCTGGGTTCGCGCTCAGAACACCGCGCCCGATGCCCTGGGGATCTGGAAGGAGTTGCGCGATTCCGGCCTGAAACCCTGGATTCACCGCCAGGTCGCCCGCGCCGCGAGGCTTGACGCCGATGTCGACGTTTATCACCTGCCCGCCTTCCTGCGTGGCGACCTGGAAATCCAGGATCTCGCCTCGCAGGCCGTGGCCCTCGCCTGTGATCCCGACCCAGGCGATCGTTGGTGGGACGCCTGCGCCGGGGCCGGCGGTAAGGCCCTGCATCTCGCCGCCTTGATGGGCGGAAAGGGTGTTGTGACGGCGACCGACATTCACGAAGGCCGACTCAAGGAGACGGTCCGACGCGCCCGGCGCAGTCCGTATCGAAACGTCTCAACCAAGGTCTGGGACGGCGTCAATGGCAAGCACCTGCCCGGCAAGCCCCGGAGCTACGATGGTGTTCTCGTCGACGCTCCCTGCTCGGCGATCGGCACCTGGCGACGCAACCCGGATGCCCGATGGTCACTCGACCGAGAGGCCATCACCCGGCTCTCGGAACTTCAGTACCACCTCTTGCAGACGGCCTCGGCCGGAGTCAAGCCGGGCGGGACTCTCGTTTACTCGGTCTGCACCCTGACCCCCCCCGAGACCCACGATGTCACGCGACGCTTCCTCGCCGCCTCGCCCGACTTCCGTCTCGATCCGTTTCCGAACCCACTCGACGGCTCGGAAACGGCCGGCACCCTTCAGGTCTGGCCCCAGGACTTTGACAGCGACGCCATGTTCGTTGCACGGATGATCCGGACACCGGGCTGATCGACTTCTTGCCTCAGGGCCGCTCGCCGGTTTGAACCGCCTGCCCCCCCGGGACGACCGCGACGGCCTCAGTGGTAACCGCCGGCTCGGGCAAGCTGATTGCCGCGACGGCGGCGTCGTGAGTTAGCCGGATGATCGGCGCCGGATAGAATCCGAGCAACAGCGTCAGGGCCGTGCAAACCGTGACCGCCAGGGCGGTCGGCCAGGCGGGCCGCCCCTGAAGCGGCTCGCCGGTCGGTTCGCGGAGGTACATCGCCACGACGATTCGGAGGTAGTAATACGCGCCAATCGCCGAGTTCAGCACGCCGATGATCGCCAGCCACCAGAAGAGACGCCCATCGGGTCCATTCGCCGCGGCAAAGGCCGCGAAAAACAGCTCAAATTTCCCGAGGAATCCGATCAAGGGGGGAATTCCCGCCAGGCTGAACAGGCAAACGGCCATTGCGAAGGCCGTCGCCGGTCGAGACTTCGCCAGACCGGCGAGGTCGTCAACCGTCTCGACCGACCGATCCGGCGTGCTCAACATGACGATGACACCGAAGGCGCCCAGCGTCATCAAGGCATAGGCGGTGAGGTAGAACATGATCCCCTCCGCGCCAAAATACGCGCCTCCGACCGTCGGCACGTTCTGAAAGGCGACCGCCACGCCGACCATCAGATAGCCCGCGTGAGCAATCGACGAGTACGCGAGTAATCGCCTCAGATTGTCTTGCGCCAGGGCGACGGTATTGCCCAGGGTCATCGTCACCACGGCGATGATCCAGGCGAGCAAGACCGCGTGATGTCCGATGGCCCCCGAACCCGCGTCGGCCGAGATGACCGCCGTCACCGTCCTGAGCATCGCCATGAACCCGACCGCCTTGGGAATCCACGACAGCAAGGCCGCCAGGACCGTTGGCGACCCTTGATACACATCGGGCGCGTAGAAATGGAAGGGGACGGCCGCCACCCGGAATCCCAGGCCCGCAACCACGAAGACCACCGCCACGAGCGCCAGTTGCGGCGAGACCCCGTTCTCCAGGTGATTGGCCAGGTACGCCAGGGCCTTCAGGTTGCTCACGCCCGTCAGGCCGTAAAGATACGCGAGTCCGAAGAGGAGCAGGCCCGATGAGAAGATGCTCAGGAAGAAATACTTGGTCGCGGCTTCCTGAGTCGTCACCGTCCGTCGCGAAAGGTAAAGCAGCAGGTACGTCGGAATACTCACCAGTTCCAGGCCGACGAAGAGAAAGACCAGCTCATTCGAGGTGGCGACGAGCATCGCCCCCGCCTCGATCATGAGGATCGACCCGAAAAACTCGGCTGCTCGGGCATCGTCAACCTGGTCGTGGGCCAGGGCCAGGACGATGAACCCACTCAGGACGAGCACCAATCGGCCATAAAACGAGAAGGCGTCATTGAGCGCGACCGCCGAATAGGGGTCGATCTGGTGATGCCGGACCGACAGCAGGGCCGCGAACGCCGCGCCCAGGGCGACGACGGACACAAGGGACCAGACCTTGCGCGGCAGCTTCAGGAAGACGCCGGCCGTCATCATCACGGTCGCTGTCAGTAGCAGGAGGATTTCCGGCAGAAGGATCACGAAGGTCTGCCGGGCCACGTCGATCTGACTGGTGGACATCATCAACGGCCCTTGCTCTGGCTAGCGCCCTGGGAAAGCGGCCCCTCGGCCGTCGTAACTACGTGGGATGCGGCCGTCGCCAGGCTGGCGCGGCCAGACCGGAGTGAACCAGTCGGCGGGTCGCAAAGAACCCCGGCGACCGGCCGGGCGACCAGTCGCTGCGTCGGCTCGGTCGCCACGTCGAGCGCCTGAAGTCGCGCGGCGATCGGAGCGATCGAGGGCCGAATCCGATTGAAGAGAGGTCGCGGATAGACACCAATCAAAACAATCAGAATCATCAAGGGGGTCAAGCTCGCGATCTCATGCCAGCCGACGGGCCGGACCGGCTCATGATGCCCGGCAGCGTGCCCGCGCGGCTCGCGGAGCTTGCCAAAAACGACCCGCTGGAGCATCCAAAGCAGATAATAGGCTCCCAGGACCATCCCCACCGAGGCGATCACCGCGGCCCGAGGACTCTTCGCGAACGTCCCGGCCAGGATCGGAAACTCGCCGACAAACCCGTTCAGGCCCGGCAGCGCGGCCGATCCCATCGACGCCAGGATGAAGAAGAAGGCGAAGATTGGCAGGCGGTCCCAGAGTCCGCTCATCTCGGCCATCTCGCGCGTGTGGTAACGCTCGTAAATAATCCCGACGCAGGCGAAGAGGGCACCCGTCGTCAGGCCGTGATTGACCATCTGGATCGTGGCGCCGTCAAGGCCGGTCGCGTTCATCGAGAAGAGACCAAGCACGATGAACCCCATGTGGCTCACCGAGCTATACGCGATCAACTTCTTGACATCCGTTTGCGCCAGCGCCGCGAGGGCCCCGTAAATGATGCCGATCACCGCGAGCGTCGCCAGCAGCGGAAAGAGAACCTTCGCCCCGACCGGCGTCATCCCCAGGTTGAATCGCAACATCCCGTAACTGCCAACCTTGAGAAGCACCCCCGCCAGCAGGATGGACCCGGCCGTCGGCGCCTCGACGTGGGCCAGGGGAAGCCAGGTATGGAAGGGGAACATCGGCACCTTGATCGCGAACCCCGCGAAGAGCAGCAGGAAGATAAGGACCTGTGGACTCGACGACCAGGAACCTTCCTGCATCCAGGGGCCGCCGATCGTTGCCAGTCCGGCCGTCAATTCGGGGATGGAGAATGTCAGAATGTGTGGGTTCGTGTTTCTGTAGTAAGTCGCCACCAGGGCAATCACGCCGAGCAAGGTCAGGAGACTTCCCGCGAGCGTGTACAGGAAGAAGTAGATCGAGGCCCGACGCCGCTCTGGTCCTCCCCAGATCCCGATCAGGAAGAAGAGCGGAATGAGCGTGAACTCGAAGAAGATGTAAAAGAGCACCACGTCCAGGCTCGCGAAGAGACCCAGCAGGCCCGTCTCCAGCGCCAGCAAGAACGCATAGTGCATCGCCGGCCGCTCGGTGATCGATTCCCACGACGCGAAGATCGCCGTGATCAAGAGCAACGACGTCAGGCCGAAGAGGCAGACACTGATGCCGTCAAGCCCGAGCGAGAACCGGATGTCTGGACTTTTCATCCACGAGAGCCCGTACGGACCCCCGTCTCCGCCGAAGGCAAATTGCGGGGTCGTCACTCCGGCCCGAAACGAGACGAGCAAGACCAGCGTCAGCGCCAGGGTCGCCAGCGCCGTGCCGAGCCCGACGGCTCTCGCGGTCTTCTGATCGAGCCTCGGGAAGAGGAAGAGGGTCACGCTCCCCAGCAGGGGCAACAGGACCGTGATCACCAGCAGGGTCGCCATCAGCGTATCCTTATCCTCGCCTCGGTGAATTCCAAGGGATCGTTGGCGTCGTCACTTGTGCGATTAACTGAGAAGAAGAATCCAGAGCAGGCCCACCACGCCGAGCGCCGTGACCGCCGCGTAAAACTGCACGAGGCCGTTCTGAAAGGGGCCAAGCACCTCGCGGCCGACCAGTCGAGGCACCCACGAGACGAACCTGACGAGACCGTCGACCAGGTACATGTCGAGGAACTTGGCAACCTTCGCCAGCACGAGCGTGGTTTGCACGACCGTCGCGTCGTACATCTCGTCCACGTAAAACTTGTTGAGCGAGGCCCGGTAAAGCGGTCCGAGCTGCGTGGCGATCCGACCGGGAATCGGGCTCGGCTTGGCGTAGAAGACGTAGCTGAGCCCAATTCCAAGAATTCCGGCGAGCAAACCAATGGCCGGCGTGGCCCAGTCTGTTATGTGATGCTCCAGGTGATGCAGGCCGTCTTCGAACCGGAAGGTCTTCGCCAGGTGATGTTCAAACCAGTGCGTCGGCCCGAAGGCAAGGCCGACCACCAGGGCGCAAACGGCCAGGATCATCAAGGGAATTGTCATCACCAGTCCCGATTCGTGGCCGAAGTGCGACCCATGCCCGCCGTGATCGTCTCCGTGGCCGTGGCCATGATCGTCGTGATGCGTCGGCGCATGATGAGAGGAAGGGTCCGCCTTATCGGTTAACTGTTCGGCTTCAGGGTCATCAGCGCTGGGCAACTTCTCGGGACCGAAGAACGTAAGAAAGAACGCGCGGCCGGTGTAAAAGGCGGTCAGAAACGCAGTGAAGACGGCCACGACATAAATCGCCATGTAGATTTGCTCGTCCCGCGTTCCGCCCGACATGGCGGACGTCTTCAGCGCGATCAATATTTCATCTTTGCTGAAAAATCCCGCAAACGGAAAGATCCCCGAGAGCGCCAGTGCCCCGACCGCGAAGGTCCAGCAGGTCACCGGCATCCGATGCCTGAGCCCGCGGAACCGTCGCATGTCGACCACGCCCCCCATCGCGTGCATCACCGACCCCGAGCAGAGGAACAACAGGGCCTTGAAGAAAGCATGCGTGAACAGGTGAAACATCGCCGCGAAGACGGCGAGCTGCGCGACATCGCCCACGCCCGCCCCAAGCGCCATGAACATGTAGCCAAGCTGACTGATCGTGGAATACGCCAGAACGCGCTTCAAATCCGTCTGCGTCAGGGCAATCAGGGCGGAGAGCAAGGCCGTCAGGCAGCCGATCACCGACACGAGCGTCAGGACCCAGGGGGTCAGGACCAGAAGCGGCATCGACCGGGCAAGCAGATAAACACCAGCCGTGACCATCGTCGCCGCGTGGATCAGGGCCGAGACAGGGGTCGGGCCTTCCATCGCGTCGGGAAGCCAGACATAAAGCGGGATTTGCGCGCTCTTGGCCGTCGCCGCCCAGAAGAGCAAGAGGGCAATCCCCGCCGCGGCGGTCGCTGTCAAATGCGCAAGGTTGTCTTTCCCGAGCACGTTCTGGTAGCTCAGGTCATAATTCGACGACGTCCAGATCCAGAAAATCGCAATGGCGAACCCGACGTCTCCAATTCGATTAACCAGAAACGCCTTCTTCGCCGCCGCCGCGGCCGAGGGCTTGCTGTGCCAGAAGCCGACAAGTAAATAACTGCATACGCCCACGCCTTCCCAGAAGGTGTATGTGAGCAGATAGTTTCCTGAAAGTACCAGTCCCGTCATCGAGAAGACGAAGAGACCGACGACCGCGAAGAAGCGGGGGTAGCCGACCTCACCATCCATGTACCCCGTCGCGAAGACCGCGACGAGTGTCGAGACGAAGGTGACCATCGAGAGCATCATGGTCGTCAGGCCGTCGACCCGGAACTCGATCGGGACGTGCAGGCTTCCCGCCTCGAACCAGTCGAAGACGATCGTCCTCGCCTCGGGTCCGGCCGAGAAGAGCAGGCCGAGCGAACAGAGGAAGGCCAGGCCGATGCCCAGGACCACCGGCAGGTTGGCCTTGCCCTTGAGCCAGCGCCCCCCCGCGGCGGCGGTCAGACCGCCGACGAGCGGAAAGAACGGCACGAGCCAGGCGTTTCTGACCCAGAATCCAGGCGCGTCAGGCACGGAAGCACTCTCCTCGCACGGCGATCAAATCCAGGGACCGGACGACCTACGGAAAACCTCAATTCGGCCAGGCTCAAATCGCCTCGTTGCCGGTTGGCATTCTCGTCCTTCGATGTCTTCTGACTCGTTCGACGTATCAATCTCTCCGAACGTTCCAGGCATCGCGCGGGTGCGCGGGCTCGATGCCCGAGGGAATCAGATGCGGATACGTCTCAGGACCGTCCGAAATTCCAGCCGCCTCGGCATCCTCGGCCAGGCGATCGACGGCGACGGGCAGACCCGGTTCGCGGATGTCTTGCCAGAGCGTCACGTCGAGCGACGACCGCCGGTTGAAGAGGATCAAGATCAAGGCCAGGGCGATTGATGCCTCACAGGCGGCGACCGTGAGGATGACGATCGTGAAGACCTGCCCCGTCCAGTTGCCGTGATACCGGCCGAACCCAACGAGCGTGAGCGCGACGCCCTGAAGCATCATCTCGGCCGAGAGGAACATCACGATCAGGTTGCGCCGCGAAAGAAATCCGAGCATGCCGATCGCCATCAAGGAGGCACCGATCAGCAGGTAGGTCCTCAGCAACTCGAACGGAAAATCGGCCATGGGCGGCACTCACTTCGTCTCTTGGGCGTTCGGTTCGGTTCGTCAGACGGCCGCTTTCGTGGGCGTCGCGGTGGTCGGTTTAATCGAGGCGGTCCCTCGGGTCTCGGTCGGACGGACCGGCGGCTTTGGCGCGGCGATCGAGAGGGCACCGATCAGGGCGACGAAGAGAAGCGTGCCCGCCAGTTCGACCGTGATCAGGTGGTCTGTGTACAGCGTCTCACCCAGGCCGGCGACATGCGCCTTCGGCTGTCCATCGGGATGATCCAGCCGCGCTGTCGATCGGATCGACCGGCTGACCACCGCATCAACCGCCATTTCCGAGCCTGGAATCGCCCAGGACCGAAGCCCGGTCGCAACCGGCAGGCGTCCGTCGGGCATCATCCCTTCGGCGGCGAACGCGGTCTCCATTGATCGGTTCGGGATCTGGATCAGCGAGTAAACAACCCCGAAGAAGAGCATGTAACAGGTAAAGGTCGCCGAGAATGGCATCCGGGCCGCCCGGTCATAGGGGGCCTGGCCTCCCGACTGCGCGAGCATGATCACGAAGAGGAACGTGACAATGATCGCGCCCGCGTAGACGATCACGGTCCCGGCCGCGAGAAAGGACGCTCCGGCCTGGAGAAAGAGACCGGCCGTCGAGAGCACGACCGCGGCGAACCAGAGCGCGCTATGAACCGGGTTCCGCGAGGTCACCGTGAGCACGGCTCCGGCGACCGACGCCAGCGCGAAGGCATAAAAGAAGAGGCCCGAGACCCACGGCGAGGGGGCCTTCCAGAAGGTTGCGAAGAGGACGAGCGCCAGCCCCGCGAGGACCGCGCCGACCGTGTGGACGGTCCTTGGCTTGCGGGCGCCGTGACTGTGGGGCAAGAGCAGATACGTGCCCGAGGCTCCGAGGACGATCACGATCAGGGGCAAGATCAGGTCGCTACGCAAGAGACTCTCCGCTCCGTTTCCGGTGGAAGTTCGGTCCGATTTTAAGACCGTCGGGCCGGGTCAGGGGAAGTTGGTCAGGGGTGGTCCCAGTTGCGTCTTCGGCGGCGGGGACGACGGAACCGGCGGGGTCCCATACTTGAGCGGCTCATCGGTCTTGGTGAGGTCAAAGACCGACAAAAGCTTCGTCTTGTCGAAGATCATCTGTTCGCGCGAGAGGCCCGTCAAGTCATACAGCCCGGTGAGTTCGATCGCCTCGACCGGACAGGCTTCCTCGCACATTCCACAGTAGATGCAGCGGAGTTCGTCAATGACAAAGCTCTCGCAATACTTCTCGCGATCGGGCCAGGTCTCGGGCGCCGTCGCCCCGACGATGTCAATGCAGTGCGCCGGGCATGCCGTGGCGCAGAGCATGCAGGCGACACACTTGACCCGTCCCTGTTCGTCCTTGTTAAGCCGATGGACGCCTCGATAATTCGGGCTCGGAACATGCTGTTCTTCGGGATACTGCACGGTGATCGCCTTGCCGGCAAACATCACGCCCGCGATATGCCGGGCCGTCACTCCCAGGCCGACGGCGATCTGTGGCAAGTAGATCCGCTCGGCGAAGTTGAGCGTCGGCGGCTCCAGTCGTTTCAGCTTCGGATCGTCGGGACGCACAGTCGAAAACTCCTGCGTGGGCGTGGGCGTCGATTCGTATCGTGTCGAGTCGAGTCGGCCGTCTGGCTGGTTTCAAGGCTTAACGCATGCGAATCGCCTGCACGATCGCCGCGGTCGCGACCAGGTTAATCAAGGCCAGCGGGATCAACGACTTCCAGGCCAGATCCATGAGTTGATCGTACCGGAACCGCGGCAGGGTCCACCGAACCCACATCATGAAGAGAACCATCAGGAAGACCTTGAAGGCGATCGCGAACATCTTCAAGAGCGCCCAGGCCCAGAGCCAGCTTGTCGGCTCGATCCGGGTGAGAAACGGAATCGACCAGCCGCCGAAGAAGAGGACAACCGCCATGTAGCTGACCGTGATGACGTGCAAGTATTCGCCGAGAAAGAACATGCCAAACTTCATCGCCGAATACTCGGTATGATAACCGCCGACGAGTTCCTGTTCGCTCTCGGGGAGGTCAAACGGCAGTCGGTTCGTTTCCGCGAAGGCGCTGATGATGAAGAGCAAGCACCCGAGCGGCTGAACCACGAATCCCCAGAGACCGTGCCTTGCCTGCCAGTTCACGATCGTATTCAGATCCAGCGATCCCGCCAGTAGAACCATGCCGAGGATCGACATCCCGAGCGGGATCTCATAGCTGATCAGCTGCGCACTCGACCGCAAACCGCCGAGGAAGGAGTACTTGTTGTTGGACGCCCAACCTCCCAGAATCACCCCATAAACCGCCAGGCTACCGACCGCGAAGACATAGACGATCCCGATGTCCACCCCTGGGGCGATCTGGAACTCGATCGGGTGACCTCCAAGCGTCGGCGAGCCTGGCCCGACCGACCCGAACGGAACGACGGCGAAGCCGATCATCGCCGCGATGATCGCAATCGCGGGCGCGAGGATGAACAGCGGCTTGTTCACGTATCGAGGAACGATATCTTCCTTGAGGACCATCTTGGCCCCGTCCACCAGCGCCTGCAAAAGGCCCAGGGGAATTCCGAACTCCCGGCCGCATCGGTTCGGCCCGATCCGGTCCTGCGCGAAGGCCGCGACCCTGCGCTCGACGAGGATCAGGTAGGCGACTGACCCTTGGGTCACCCCCACGACGATGCCGATCTTGATGAGGATGCCGACGATCGACCAGAAATCCATGAACGTATCCCTTCGCCCTCTCGCTCGTTCCGCTCACACCTCGTCGTTGACGTTCGATCGGCCTGGCTCAGGCGTCCCGGGCACCCTTCGGATCGCGGGCGCCGGGCCGGTCCCCTTTGTGCCCTCGGGGTTTCGTCCAGGCGTCGCTGAAGGATGTCAGCGCCGCCGTGCTCGCGGTCGACGCCTCACCGAGCAAGGCGCCGAAGTCGGGAAGTTGACCCCCCTGGGCAACTCCGAATGCGGGGATCGCCTCCGCCAGTTCCTTCAGGATGTCGGCCGACCTCACCGGCCCGCCTCCGCGTCCGGCGAGGATCGCGAAGAGGTCGAGGTCGGGCAACGATCCATCGCGAGGGGGCAAGGCGGCCTCGGCATATTGCAACCGGCCGTCGGCGTTCACATAGCAACCCGCCTTCTCGGCGAAGGTCGCCCCAGCAAGCGCGACGTCGGCCAGTTGAGCCAGCGGCGTCACATTGGTGTCTTGAACGACCAGGAAGCCGACCCCCTTGCGAATCGCCTGCGCCAGCGGCTCCTCGATCCACGGATCGATCGCATCCGAGGCGACGTAAAGGGCCTGGAATTCTCCAGCCTCCGCTCGTTTCGTGAACGCATCAAAGCCGATGACTTCGCCCTGAAAGTGATCAAGCACGGCCTCAACGCCCTTGCGGTTCGGGCATTTCTCGGCGTGAACCGTGAACGGTCGGGGAACGACGAAACTCGTGTCGCCGGAACGCCCCTTCGTCTGGTCGGGCTTGACCGTGAAGTCGTCTCCCTTGACGGGAACCGGCCCCAGGGCCAGCACGGCCGAAGGGTTCAGCGTCTTCAGGTACGAGGCCATCAAAAAGGCTTCTTCCACCGTCAGAAACGGCGAGAGAAGTCCCGCGATTGTCCCCCCCTGCTCGACGGTCTTCGCCAGGCCGCGCTCGACAGCCTTGAGGGCCTGGTCAATCGGCCTGGGTTGCAGGTCGCCCTTCTCGCGGACGTACATGGCCGAGAGCAGGTTGGGATCGTTGGCGGCCTTGTAGCTGTAACGCCCGTCGTCGCAGATCCAGTAGTCGTTAACGTGCGGGTTGTATTTCGGTTTGATCCGCCAGAGTTGCCCTCGGTTCTCCTCGGAGCTGATATTGCAGCCGGTTGAGCAGCGGGTGCAGATTCCGTCATGCTTTGAGAGGAACCAGACCCTCTGGTTGTGAAGAAAATCCTTGTCGAGCAGGGCGCCGACCGGGCAGATGTCGACGACGTTTCCCGCGAGCGGGTTCTCGATCGGCATACCCGGAAAGATGTCGATCTCCGCATGGTTCCCGCGTCGCATCACCAACAGTTCGCCCGTCTGGGTGATCTCGCGGGTGAACCGGACGCATCGGGTACACATGATGCAGCGATCAGAGTTCAACTGGATGAGTTCGGAGACATCCTTGCGAGGATTGACCGTCCGTTCTTCCACGAACCGGTGCGACGACTGGCCATACTCGTAGCTGTAATCTTGCAAGCCGCACTCGCCGGCCTTGTCGCAGACGGGGCAATCGAGCGGGTGGTTGATCAGGAGATATTCCATGATCATCCGTTGATGCTCTTTCACCTTCGGGCTATCGGTGACGAGCACCGTGCCGTCTTTCGCGGGGGTCTGGCAGGCGGGGACGAGCTTCGGGATCATCTTGATCTCGCCCGTCTTCGGGTCCTTGCTGCCGACCTCGATCTCACACATCCGGCAGTTGGCCACCACCGAGAGCGCGGGATGCCAGCAGTAATAGGGGATGTCGACCCCGGCGCGCCCGGCCATCTGAATGGCATTGAGCTTCTCGCCCTCGGGGATCTCGTGCTCTTGACCGTTGATCAAAATCGTCGGCATCGTCTTCCCTTCAGGCCGAATGAGGGGACCGGAGCGCCCCGGCGGGAGCCGGATTGCCGAGGACGTTCAGCGGCACGCTCGCCAGGGTCGACGTCGGCTCGCCGTGGGCGATCTCCTCTTGTAGCCCGGTCACCTTGCGGGCGTCCCCCTTGTGAGTCCGGATATACTCTTCAAACTCGGCCCGGAACTTGGTGATCGCGTTCTTCACCGGCCAGGCGGCGCCATCGGCGAGGCCGCAGATCGTTGTTCCGGGCATGATCCCCATGTTTTCGGCCATGTTCTTGAGGATGTCCAGGTCCTCAATCCGGCCGCCGCCGTGCTTGATTCGCTTGATCGTCTTGTACATCCAGGCTGTCCCCTCGCGACAGGGGGTGCACTGGCCGCAACTCTCATGGGCGAAGAACCGCGAGGTATTGTAAAGAAAGTCAACGATACTCGTCTGGTCGTCCATCACGGTCACCGCGGCGGTTCCCAGGCCCAGGCAGCCGGGTTTGCGCAGGCTCTCGAAATCGAGCGGCGTATCCAACTCGTCCGCCGCGAGGATTCCCATGCTGATCCCCCCCGGAACGGCGAGCTTGGCCTTCCGCCCTTTCCAGACCCCCCCCGCGTGCTCTTCAATCAAGGCCCGGCAGGTGATTCCCAAGGGAAGCTCGACGCAAACCTGCTTGTTCACATGACCAGAGACGCAATAAAGCTTCGGCCCGTAACTCTTGGGCGTTCCGATCGACTTGAACCAGTCCGCCCCGCGCTCGATGATATGCGGGACGCAACAGAGGGTCTCGACGTTGTTGACGACCGTCGGCTTTCGAAAGGCCCCCTCGATCGCCGGAAACGGCGGCTTGATCCGGGGCCAGCCCCGCTTGCCTTCCAGGCTCTCGATCAGGCCCGTTTCCTCGCCGCAGATATACGCCCCGGCGCCCCGGTGGCAATAAATCTCCAGGTCAAACCCCGACCCGTGGATGTTCTCGCCGAGATGTCCCGCGGCTCTCGCCTCGGCGATCGCCGCTTCCATGATCTTGTAGGCGTGAATATATTCGAATCGAAGGTACACATACGCTGTCTTCGCCTTCGTGGCGAAGCAGGCGATGAGAATCCCCTCAATGAACTGATGCGGGTCGCGCTCGATCAGGAGCCGGTTGTTGAAGGTTGCCGGCTCGCTCTCGTCGCCGTTGACGCACATGAAGGTTTCTTTCCGATCTTTCGGAAGAAAACTCCACTTCAGGCCGCAAGGAAATCCGGCGCCGCCTCGGCCTCGGAGTTCCGAATCCTTGACGACGGCGATGACCTTGTCCGGGTCCATCATCGTCAGGGCCTTGCGGGAAGCCTGGTAGCCCCCGCGCGACTCGTAGACGGGCAGCGTGTGGCTGTCGGTCACGTTCCAGTTGCGTGTCAGGACAGGTTCAAAAGCAGCCACGGTCGCACACCCCCGGTTCGTTCCGATTCCGATCGTCTTCAGGCGTCCTTGCGACCCAGTTTTAGCTCGTCGAGCATGGCGTCGACCTTCGCCTCGTCGAGCGGCCCAAAGATCCGGCCGTCATCGGCGAGCGCGGCGGGAGCGAAGTCACAGATCCCCAGACACTCCGCGAACTCGACCGTCAGCTTGCCGTCGGGCGTCGTCTGGCCCGGCTCGACTCCGAGCCGATGGCAGGTGTGTTCGAGAAGCTCATCACCACCACGGAGCATGCAGGAGATCGACCGGCAGACCCAGACGCGGAGATCACCGATCGGCGCCTGGGGGAAGAAGCCGTAAAAGGTCATCGTGTCGACAACCTCGGCCGGAGTGATCTCCAGCATCTCGGCGATTTCCGCCATCGCCTGATAGGGGACGCAACGAAACGACTCATGCACGATGTGAAGCGCCGGGAGGGTGACGGCCCGCTTGCTGGGATAGCGCGGGATGTACGCACGGATCTTCTCCCGGATCGATTCGGTGAGCATCGGCGTCGTGGTTCGAGCGTCGGCGGCCATCGGCTCAGGGTCTCCCAGAAGTCTTCGCTTAGCGGTCCAGCTCGGCGGCGATGATGTTCAGGCTGCCGAGGATGGCGACGACGTCGGCGAGCAGGTGGTCTTTGATAATGTGCGGGAAGACCTGAAAATGAATGAACGAGGGGGGACGGGTCCGCGTCCGCCAGGCAGTCTGACTACCGTCGGCGACGAGGTAATACCCGAGTTCTCCGTTCGGGCTTTCGACGGCCGCGTAAATCTCTTCGACCGGCGATTCGAGCCCACGGTTGGGCATGATCAGCTCGAAGTGCTGGATCAAACCTTCCATGCTGTTGTAAGTCGTGCCCTTGTCGGGAAGCGGGAATTTCTCGGCGATCGGCAGGTTGACCGGTCCCGACGGCAGGTTTTCGACCGCCTGCGTGAGGATATTCACGCTCTGCCGCATCTCTTCCATCCGCACAAAGAAGCGGGCGTATGAGTCCCCTTCGGTCATGTACGGGACCGTGAAGTCAAAGTCGGGATAGCTCAGGTAGGGCATGTCCTTGCGGAGGTCGTACGTGACACCGCTCGCCCGCGCGATCGGTCCCGAGCAAGAGAGACTGATGGCATCGTCACGGGTCAAGACGCCGACCCCTCGGAGCCGGTCGATGAAGATCCGGTTTCGAAAGAGAAGCTTCTCCATGTCGGTGTAAACTTGCGGGAAGCTCTTGAGGACCTGACGGACCCGGGCGATCACCCGGTCGTTGAAGTCGTAAAGAACCCCGCCGACGCGCGTATAACCGGGATGGAAGCGATAGCCCGACATCTCTTCATAGACGTCGTAAATCTGCTCGCGAAGGTTGAAGGCGAAGAGGAAGGCCGTGAAGGCTCCCAGGTCGAGCGCCGCGGCCCCGGTGCAAAGAAGGTGATCGCTGAGCCGGGCGAGTTCACCGATGATGACCCGAATATATTGACAACGTTTGGTCAACTCGACATCAAGCAATTTCTCGACGGCGTGGTGCCAGGCCACCTCGTTCATCGGCGGGCTAATGTAATTCTTGCGGTCGACGATCGTGACGTACTGGTTGAAGTTGAGGTGTTCGCCGAGTTTTTCAAACCCCGAGTGCAGATAGCCGATGTCGGGCGTCGCCTTGACGATACGTTCGCCGTCCAGTTCGAGGATCAGGCGAAGGGTCGTGTGGGTGGCGGGGTGCTGGGGCCCGAAGTTGAGCGTCCAGGTGAATTGCTTGGACTCGGCCCCGATCTCGGGTTCGTCGAGCAAGTTCGCCGGCATGGAGTGGCCACCTACCTGCAATGACGCCCGTCCGCGGACAGGCTGTTGGGTTCGTAAGACCGCCGGGCCTCTCTCGAAATTTGAAGAGAGACGCCGAATTCTTCATAAACGACCGGCCCAAAGAGCCGACCCGTCTTGAGATCAGGACTCGCCGCGCGAGAGTCGCGGGAAGTTATGACGTTCGCCGCGACCGCGGAGTGGGTAATCTTTCCGCAAGGGAAAGGCGGTGAACTCGTCGGGCATCAAGATCCGACGCAGGTCGGGGTGGCCCGCGAAGGTGATGCCGTACATGTCAAAGACCTCGCGTTCCATCCAGTCGGCCCCGGCCCAGAGCGGGACGACCGTCGGCAGGCTCGGCTCGGGCTCGTCGACCCCGGACTTGACGACAAGAAACTCCGACGTTTCCAGGTTGCGCAGAACGTAATGGACCTCGAACCGCGACCGACTCCGACCGGGGTATCCCAGATAATCCGTCGCGCCAAGCTCAGAGAGAAAGCCAAAGCCGCAACGCGTTTTCAGGTCCGTGAGGACGTCGACAAGCCGTGCGGGGGGAACGAACAGACGCAGGTTATCGCGGAAGCGTGACGTCCCGAAGACCCCGTCGCCGAACGCCGAGGCCAGGCGCTTCAGGGTCTCCGAATGGTCGTCAGGGGCCGTGCTCGACGCCGTGCTGCTCATCCCGTTGTCGATCTCCCTTCAAAAGGGTGCCGGCTCAAAAAGTCGTGGAACTCGCGAAGCGTTTGCGTTCTCAAGGGAGGTCAACGCGTCTCGTCGACACCAAGCTGCCCCGGGCCGCCGGGGAGGCGATAGCCGAACCGATCCTCGTCGCCACGCTCGCCCGCGAGAACCTGTCCCGGCGGCACCGATCGCTTTTGATCGATCATGCGTTCCCGCTCGCCAAGTTCCGGCAGACCATCCTTGCCAAAGAGGGTTCCCCCCTTTTGCACCTTCCCTTGAAGGTCCATCAAGGCTCTCAGGATCTGCTCGGGACGCGGCGGGCAGCCGGGAATGTACACGTCGACCGGAATGAACCGATCGATTCCCTGAACGACCGCATAGGTGTCAAAGATCCCCCCCGTGCTGGCACAGGCGCCCATGCTGATGCACCACTTCGGCTCGGGCATCTGGAGCCAGATCCGCTGCAAGACGGGCATCATCTTCATCGCCACCCGGCCGGCGACAATCATGAGGTCGCACTGTCTCGGGCTAAATCGCATGACCTCCGCGCCAAACCGGGCGATGTCAAACCGGCTGGCCCCGACGGCCATCAGCTCGATTCCGCAGCAGGCGGTTGCGAAGGGCATCGGCCAGAGGCTGTATTTCCGGCAATAGTTCACCACCGAGTCGAGCGTCGTCAGGATCGCGTTCTCGGGGACTTCCAGTTTCCCCGACGGTTGCACGATGACCGACGAACCCGGACGCGCGGGGGTGGGAACTCCCGTCTCCCTGGTTGAGCCTACCTCCATTCGAACACCCCTTTTCGCCAGGCGTAGGCATACGCCGCCGTCAAGACAGCGACGAAGACCAGAATTTCCACGAAAACCAGGTTGCGGAACTCAAGGGGAATTCCGGCGGTCATCACAGAAGGAGTCCTGGATACCGCGGCCCCCGCGGCAACCACGGCTGGGGCCGACCGGCTCCACTGAGCCACCGCCCACGGATAGAGAAAGAGCAACTCGACGTCAAAGAGCAAAAAAACAATGGCGACCAGATAATACCGAACATCAAACCTTTGGCGAGCATCGCCGATGGGGTCCATGCCCGACTCGTAAGGCATCTCCTTGACCGCCGTCGTCTTCCTCGGACCGAGCAAGGCGCTGGCGCCCAGCATCCCGATGGCGGTCATCACCGCGACGAGAATGAACAGGAAGATCGGCGTGAACTCAGTGCTCATCGGGTTTTCCGCCCCCGCGCCGGCTGGATCGACGCCCTCTTTGTGAACACTTTCACAATGTCTCGCCAAAAAAATCCCAGCCTCAAAGAGCCGGGACACGTATCATTGCCCACGATCATACGCGCGGCGAGGACTTTCGCAAGGGGGGACCAAATTTCCCCGCTTACGTCCATCAAGTCAGAGGGTCCGGGGCACGCCTCGACCGTCAGGATCGACAGGGTTGAGAGTATCCCTTCGAAGGTCGGAGATCAAGGCGCCGGTGTCGATCGCGAACCGGGAAGGACCGGCGCCGTGGCGCGGCTAGCCCGTTCCAGGAGTTCGCTCCGGTCAAGAAGTCGGGAGGCGCTCGGGGCGGTGCCCGGTCGGTTCGCGGCGGGCACGGTGGATCGAGGCGTGGGGGCGAGGCTGCGAGGAGCCAGGGTCCCGGTTCGTCCTCGGGCCGGCGGAGCAAGCGACGGCGTTGACGAGGCGGGAGCCCGACGAGGGGCTGGAGCCGAGGCGGCGGGTTGCCCTGAACCAGTGCGAGAGGCCACGCTTCCCGGCGCGAGAGGAGCGGCGGTCCGATTGGATCGAGGAGGCGTCGTCAACGCGGCGGGGCGGTCGGAGCGGGGATCTTCCGGGTCCGCTTCGGGATAAAGCGAGCTGCCGCCAGGCGTGAACCGATCACGAGGAGGTTCGCGGTCACGCTCCGTGGTGGTTCGACCGGTGGAAAGGTCGCGTGCCGCGCGCATGTTGTCGAGATTGTAGTCGCGA
Organism: Isosphaeraceae bacterium; assembly: GCA_965277595.1. Lineage (GTDB taxonomy): Bacteria > Planctomycetota > Planctomycetia > Isosphaerales > Isosphaeraceae > CBDIDH01. The sequence continues at coordinate 4,105,591 of CBDIDH010000002.1, read as the reverse complement.
AGCAGTTTCGACCGTTTTTGCGGGTCGGGTTCACGCAAGGCCTGGAAGTACTTGTCGTTCCGTTTGTCCTGATCGTTGTAATAGCCTCGGTCGGCGGTCTCGTTGGGTCGATAGGTCCGCTGAAATTCCTGATCGAACCGGCGATAGGCTTTGTAATAAGGAGTACCCGGTCCGGTCTGACGCGGAGCCGCGGAGCGGTTCAGGTTGTCGCCGCTGTCGTCGTTTTCCGAGTCGAGGAAGTTCTGGAAGTTATTAACACTCCGCCCTCCGGTTCGACCCTCAAGCCGGGCCTGGTTGGGTTGCATCCCTGGCGTATTGGGATAATCCGCGTACATGTAAGGCTCGTACTGATTGTTGTACTCGCCGACGATATTGTACGGGTCGGGCGTGTGCTGGGCCTGGGCGGAGCGCACCGACCCAACGCCCGGAATGGCCGCAAGGCATAATGCAGCCAGGGGTAAGGCCAACAAAGGACGACGCACGTTCATGGAATCCCTCCTTTGTTCGGATCGTACCGGCGAGTCGGTCAGGTCTTCAGGGCCTGGCCATTCTCGACGGTCTTGGCCCGGACGGATCTTGATGATCTTCCGTGCAAGCCGTGGACCGAGCGGTAACGGTGGGCGTTAAATTCGAATGTATCATAATTAGCCAGCCTTCAAGGTCCAAAAAATCGAGCAATCGGCTCTTGAATCGGATTCAGAAGGTCGATCCACCGCAACCAGATGACCAGGAAGCGAGGACCCCGGCAATTTTCCGGGTGCTGGTCCAGACGCGGAAATAAGCTATGATGAGGAAACCCCTTCGCTTGGCGACATCGTGATCTTGACCGATCCTTCGCTGGCAAGGCTTCCGCGCAGGCATCAGGATTGCTTTCCTCTGGCCTTGCCCGAAAATTTTACGGTTCAGGCCGGTCGGTACGGATCTGTCTGTAAGGGAGTGAATTTCTGATGACCGGTGCCAGCTTGGTCCTCTTCGCCGTTCTTGGTCAGGCACCGACGGCGAATCCGTTTGACCTGATCCGGCAACTTGGTGCCGCGCACTATGCGGAGCGCCAGTCAGCGTCCGCCAGTCTTGAACGTCTCGGCCGCCTTGCCCTGCCTGCCTTGCGAACGGCCAGGGAGCAGAAAGACCCGGAGATCCGCGCCCGCGCCGCGGCGTTGCTCGGCCGGATCGAGGGAGCCTTGTTAACCCAGGCGAGTCTGGTCACCCTCGATTTTCAAAAAACGCCGATTCAGGAAGCCGTGCGGTCGTTCAGCGAACAATCGGGCGTGAAGCTGGTTCTTCGCGACGACAACGGCCAGAACTGGAAAGACCACAACGTCACGCTTCACGAGACAACGCCTCTCACCTTCTGGAAGGCGCTCGATCGCTTCTGCGACGCGGCGCACCTTCAATATAACTTCGGAATGCACACCATGCAGAACGGCGGTGAGCCCGTCTTCCCACTCTTCGAAGGGGGAATTCGTCCGTCGGCTCCCGTCTCGGATTTTGGTCCCTTCCGCGTCAGCGTGGTGACGATCCGCTATCAGAGCGACGTGAGCTTTCCCGGCGTTCCTCAATTCCAGCCCGATCGCCAGAACCCCGCGCCTGGGGTTCCAGCAGGACGTCAGGTTCATGTCAACGAACAATTTTTCGCGCAGATGCAGATCGCGGTTGAGCCTCGACTCTCGCTCACCCAGAATGCCCCGCTGAAAATCACCGAGGCGATCGACGATCGCGGGAACCGCCTCGCGGGCGACTCCGCCGCCGCGACCGAGCTTCGTCGATCGGGATATTTCGGTTACGCGAATGGTCCCGTGATTCCGCTTCAGGCGTTTTTGCACCATCCCGCCCAGCCCGGCAAGAGGATCAAGGTCCTCAAGGGCGTCGTCCCGATAACCGTCTCAACTCGCAAGCCCGATCCTCTCCGTGTTTCGCTCGGTGCCGCCACCGGCCGGACCGTTCAGAATGAGGACGTGGTGATCACGGTCCATGAGGTCCATGTTCAGCCGGGTCATCAGCCCCCCACACTCGACCTCACGATCCGGCAGATCGGTCCTGAGACGGCCGGCCTTGAAGGCGCGATCCTTCGACCCGACGTCCATCAACAGCACCTGGAAATCCTCAGCGCCGAGGGGCGGCCGATCCCCTGGTATCAATCGAGCCTCGACACCGAATCGGGCCGGCTCACCGTCAGTCTCGCGTTGTCCGACCCGGCCATTGTCCCGTCCGAGCTTCGCTATTACAGCCTGATCCGGGCCAATACCGAGGTCCCCTTCGCGTTCACCGATATCCCGATGCGTTAACGCACGCGCTATTAACGCGTCAATCTCAGACGGTCAAAACGAGGTTGTCCTTGTGGATGACCTCGTCATAAACCGTCTGTCCAAGAACCCGGCGAGCGTCCTCGGTTCTCATCCCGCGAATCTGCCGGACGTCCGCGGTCGGATAGTTGGAGAGACCTCGGGCGAACTCGACGCCCAGGTCATCGCGCACGCCGACGACATCCCCCTTCTCGAAATCGCCGACGACCTCGACGACTCCGATCGCCAGCAGACTCTTTTTGCCCGTCTCCAGCGCCCGACGCGCGCCGGCATCGACGACAAGATGCCCGCGCGGCCGGGCCGTCAGGCCGATCCAGCGTTTCCGGGCACCTTGCGTCGCCCCTCGGGCCAGGAAGAGGGTTCCCACGGTCTCGCCCGCGAGAATGCGCGTCAACGGCTCGGGATTCTTCCCCGAGGCGATCACGACCGAACCCCCCGCCTGGGTCACCAGCCTTGCCGCCTGGAGCTTGCTGCGCATTCCGCCCGTCCCCAGCGCACTCCGGCTGTCGTCCGCGAGTCCAAGAACGTCATCATCCAGGTTGGCGACGAGCGGAATGACCTCACCGCCGCCCGAGCTTCCCGGATCGCCCCGATAAAGGCCATCGACGACGCTGAGGATGACCAACAACGGAGCGCGGAGCAGATTCGTGACCATCGCGGCGAGGCGGTCGTTGTCGCCGAACTTGATCTCGTCGACGCTGATCGTGTCGTTTTCGTTAATCACAGGCACGGCGTCATATTCGAACAGGGCGGTGAGGGTGTTCCTCATGTTGAGGTAACGGAGCCGGCTGTCGAAGTCTTCGTGCGTGAGAAGCAGTTGCGCCGCGTGCCGACCGTGGCGTCGCAGGCCCTCGTCATACGCCCGGATCAGGAACGCCTGGCCGACCGCCGCGGCGGCCTGAAGCTGCGGGAGGTTTTCGGGACGTCTCGTCAACCCAAGCCGTCCAATTCCCGCGCCGACGGCTCCGGAACTGACCAGGGCGACCCGACGTCCGCTGGCGACGACCGCCGAGATCTGTTCGGCCAGGTGGTCAATCCGCGCCGGGTCGAGCGTCCCGTCGGGACTGGCGAGGACACTTGTCCCGACCTTCACGACCCAGATATTGGACTGGAGAACAATGTCATCTCTGACGAGGTTTCTGGCCATCGCCATCGGCGACTCCTCGGTAACGGTCGGGCCGCTTCGATCGACCGACACCGCCTGATTTGGGAAGCATGGAACACCGGCCGACCGGCGTCGACCGGCATGACCCCGACGACCGAGCCGACCGAAGCGTTTGGGAGTCATCAGACTATGAAGGTTGTCGGTAGGCCGGGTCGACATTATAATCGTCTTTCGCGGGCGGCCTAGAGGAACCGTGCGGGCACGGACTCTCGCGGAGTCGCCTCCCTTTTCCGTCCGACCCCCGCCGCGACGGAAGGGTCGGGCCACCCGGGGTAACAGCACGCTCATGGGCGAATTGAACCACGAGTGCGGCGTGGCAGCCGTTTACCACGCTTCCGGAAAGCCCGTCTCGACACTCGCCCCGGTCCCGGGTGAGGTCAACAGCGTCGCCCGACTCGTTCCTCGGATGCTCCTCGACATGCAGAACCGCGGCCAGCTTGCCGCGGGGATGAGCAGCTTCCATCCCAACCGCGCCTCGCTGCTGAAAACCCACAAGGAACTCGGCACCGTGGCCGAAGCCTTCCGGCTCAACCACAAGGCCAAGTTTGAAGCGATCATGAAGGGCTGCGACGGCCCCGCGGCCATCGGCCACGTCCGATACGCCACCTGTGGCGCCGCGGATCGCAACTACGCGCAGCCGTTCGAGCGCGAACACGGGCGCAAGACCAAGTGGTTCGCCGTCGCCTTCAACGGCCAGCTCGCGAACTACGGCGAGCTGAAACGCCAGCTCCTCGAACAGGGTGACTACCACCTCAAGCGCGATACCGATACCGAGATCCTCATGCACTCCCTGAGCTACGAGCTTCAGGGCGAAGGTCCCGAGGTTGACTGGCGCGGTGTCTTCGGCCGGCTCGCCGAAAAGTTTGACGGGGCGTACAACGTCGTCCTCCTGACCGCCAGCGGCGACCTCGTCGTCGCTCGCGACCCGATGGGCTTCCGCCCCCTCTGCATCGCCGAGGACGGACACCTCTTCGCCGCCGCCAGCGAGAGCGTTCCTCTCTCGAACCTCGGTTTCAAGGGCATCCGGTCGCTGGAACCGGGAACGCTCGCCGTCGCCAACCGTGACGGCGTCCGCATCGAGCGCTTCGCGCACTCGCCCCGCCAGGCGCATTGCTTCTTCGAGTGGATCTACTTCGCCAACGTCGCCAGTACGCTTGACGATCGCTCGGTTTATCTCAGCCGCGCCGCGCTCGGGAAAGAACTCGCCCGGCTCGAAGACGTTCCGCTCGACGCCGACACGATCGTCGTCCCCGTTCCCGACACCGCCAAGGCCGCCGCCGACGCCATGGCCTTCTCTCTCGGCCTTCCTTCGGTTGAGGGCCTGATGCGAAATCGCTACGTCGGCCGCACCTTTATTGAAGGAACCGCCGACCGCGCCGCGAAGGCCCGGCTCAAGTACACTCCGCTTCCCGAGGTCCTCGCGGGCAAGCGCGTTCTTCTTGTGGAAGACAGCATTGTCCGATCCACGACGATGCGCGCCCTTGTCCACGAGATCCGCGACCGTGGCGGCGCCCGAGAGATTCATCTTCGCGTCGCCTGCCCGCCGATCATCGCCCCTTGCTTCTACGGGATCGACATGTCGCGTCGCCAGGAACTCTTCGCCACGAACTATGCCGACCTTCCCGGAGGCGTCGCCAGCCTGGAAACTCAGGCGATCATGGCCAAGGAACTCGGCGCCGACAGCCTTCGCTATCTCCCCGTCGAGGCGATCGCCCGGTCCGTCAGCCTCTCTTCCGACCGTCTCTGCCGCGCCTGCATTACCGGTGAATACCCGACATCGACGGGCCAGACCCTCTACCAGATCGACATGGACGGCGAATCATCCCGCCATGCCGGCGGCGCCGGCGGCGTTCGCGCCTACGAAATGACAGGGGCCGCGCGGACGAAGTGAACGAGCGGCGCGAGAACGACGGGTTAGGGGGAAAAGCACAAAGCTCAGGCTTGAATGCGCTCCCCTTTGATCCTTCTTACAAACGTCATCACGCTTGCGAAATGACTTCAAACTCCACTGTTCGAATTCCTCTTCTGCCCCTGCGATCATCAAAAGTAACGAAGGTAAGGCTGACCTCGTCGCCGATCTTGCAGCTCTTGATATCCTGAGTGCGGCCTATCGAGCAAACTGGCGCACCTCGCCCAAACCAATCAAGTTTTCTATCGATTTCGTTGTCCTTCCAGAACTGTCGAAGCTCTGATTCATTTTGGACGCGAATCCCAATGTCTCTACCCCGCGTCGGAATGACTTTTCCGTAGACCGTGCAACGTGTTCCAGGGAGAACTTTTTTCGCGATTTTTTGGGTTGAGGGATTTGGAGTGTCTGTTGTAGGGCCTTTAGGGGGTTCGTCAGGGCTTGGCTTGTTGATTCCCCGGAAAGTTATGGCAACCCCCAAGAGTCCAAAGACGCCGGTGATGATTGCCGAGATAATCGTGGAATCCATCTTCCTTTCTCCGCAAAGTGTAAATAGGCTTTGGGTTTGAGCTAGAGAATCTGAAGGTGAAAACCTATTAGATTCAAATAACGTCGTCTCAGGATTTGTTCGCCTTTTATGCCTGTAGTGATGGCTGATGCGATTTGTGAACAATCCTCGTGGTTATTGCTTGTAAACTATTTAGGTCTCGTATTCAATGACTTCAAAACATAATGTGCCCTGTGGATCGGCCTTCCCTCGATGCGATACTTCCGTTCGAAGTTGGTCAGGTAATCGAGGTCGTGTTCGGCTTCTTTCAAGTCGGCCCAGTCCTGAGGCTCGAACCTCGGGTGCGTGGCGACGAGGTCGCGGATCACGCCGAAATACTCTTCAACGTCGGTGGCCACCCACAGGTCGCCCCCTGGTACAAGTGCGCGCTCGATGTCGACGACGAGGGACTCACTGAAGACCCGGCGCTTTTTGTGCCGGGCCTTCCACCAGGGATCGGGAAAGTAGACGTGAACCGCCCGCAGGGATTCCGCGGCGACATGCTTGTTCAGAAAGAGTTTGCCATCGCCAGCCAACAGGCGGACGTTGTCGAGCCTGCGCTTTGCCACACGCTCGGCGGCCTTCAACGCGTACTTGCGGGCAAGCTCAACCCCGACAAAATTGTGGCCAGGGTTCGCCGTCGCGGCGTTTTGTAAAAATAGACCCTTGCCTGAACCGACTTCCAGCTCGACCGGCCGGTCGTTGCCGAAGATTTCCGGCCAATTGAGCGGCCCGTCGACGCCGGTCAGATCCAGGGTGAAGCGTGTTGTGTCGATCTTCGGGCGGGGTTCGGGCATGGTCGGCAAGGGGGCGTCTCTCAGGCGTTCGATTCGGGGGATGAGTTCGGGTCGCGGCTCGCCAGGGGGACGCCGATGATCCGGCCGTGATAGACCATGTTGTTGTCGACGAATCCCTGGGTTTCAAAGACGGTCTGCCGCCTGTGGACCTTCGTCGCCTTTGAGACCAGGACGAGCCGATCCCCCGGCCGGACCGGTCCGCGAAAGCGAACGTCCTCCATGCCGCCGAAGCCGAGGAAGCCGTCTTTCACCAGGTTGATGACGTGACAATAATAGCTGGAAAGTTGCGCCGCGGCCTCGCAGATCATCACGCCGGGCATGAGCGGATAGCCGGGGACATGGCCCCGGACCCAGAATTCGGACGGCTCAACGTCCTTGTATCCGATGATGAGCTGGCGTTCGGGATCGATGGCAACGATCGCCGTGAGCTGTTCCATCTCAAACCGCTGCGGGTTGCCCTGCCGAATCCCCTCTTGATCGTAGAGGACACGTGAGGTGTCAATCGTCAAAGGGTCGACCAGGACAACAGGCGGCATTTCGAAAAGTTCCTTGACCGACCGACTCACCGGCGGGGGGTCTTGACCGAGCAGCCAGCGCCGCCCTTGAAATTCGTTGCGGACCCGGCGTTCGCACTCGGGCGAATGGAAGGGCCGTGACCCGGCTTGCGTGGCCGTCCGTTCGATCGGGCGGCCGGGCGTTGACCCGGGCCGGACCAAGGCTATCATGACCAACCGCGCGTCCCTCGACAAGAGGTTTCACCCCCGACGACGCAAGGACAGGGCCGAGATGCCGTTAACCACCCGAAACCCGCGCCCACTCGGCACAATGATCGCCTATGGGTTTACCGGCGGCGACGTCGCGGTTGACCTGGCCATCGCCCGCCGACTCAATGCCTCGGTCCTCGAAATCCTTCCCGACTGGCGTCTCTTTCCCGACCCTCGCCCCTTGCGCCTTCAGGTCGCCGACGCTGGCCTCTCTGTTCATAGCGCTCATGGCTGCTGGGGCGGCCAGTCCATCCGCGCCCCGAGGGTCGACCTCGGCGACGTCGATCCGACAACGCATTCCGCGTCGGTTGACGACCTGAAACGCTGCGTCGACTGGCTTTCCGAGGTTGGTGGAATCTATCTCGTCGTCCATCCCGGCGGTCTTTCCGACCGCGAAGCCACTGCCGGCCGTCGCGATGCCCTGAGTCGCGGCCTGTTAACCCTTGCCGATCACGCCCAGGGCACAGGCGTCATCCTCTGCGTCGAAAACATGCCCCCCGGCGTTCATCCCGGAAGCCTGATGGCGGACCTCAACTCTCTCGTCGCCGCGCTTGATCGACCCGGAATCGGACTCGCTCTCGATACGGGGCACGCCCATATCTCCGCCACGGTCCGCGCCGAGACGATCGCGGCCGGCTCCTGGCTCAAAACGACCCACGTCCACGACAACGACGGCCGACACGACTCGCATTTGCCCCCCGGTCAAGGTTCGATCGACTGGGACGACTGGGCCAGTTCGCTCCTCGAAATCGAGTATAAGGGGCCTGTGATGCTCGAATGCATCCGACTCCTTCGCAAATTCCCGGAGTCGATCACACCCCACTTCCTGGAAAGGCTCCAGCGGCTGACGTCCTGACAAGGGTTGTGTCGTGCCGATTATGCGGGATTCGTTTGATCCTTTTGTTCTGCTTTAAAGATCGACCCGGATTTTGACCCCCTTCCTCGGTCGATAAAAACAGGGTGAGATCGGCCGCTCAATGGAAGGCGGCCCCAGATCGCTTGGCGTTTTGGTGGCTCAAGGCCAACATCGCGGCGCGGCTTGCGTGAACGCTTCAGGAAGGGGCGGCCAGTGAACCCGGATCTCAACCGGCGTCAGGCGATCGGCGTTCTCGGCACGATCGGCGTTGCCGCTTCCGCACTTGCGACGGCCCCCAAAGCTCAGGGCGCCCACGTCGAGGTCGGACGTTACGTCCGGCGAACCGGCGTTCAGGGCAAATTAACCGGCGCCCAGGCGACCGTCGCGGCCTTGATGTGCGAAGGCGTCCGCTGCGTCTTTGGTATCCCGGGTGCGCAGAGCAATGAGTTCTGGGACGCCTTGAAGGCGTATCAGTTACCGTACCTCCTTGTCAGTCACGAAGCCTCGGCAAGTGTCATGGCCGACGCCTCGGCGCGGGTGACCGGTAACGTCGGCGTCTTCAGCGTGGTCCCTGGCCCTGGACTCACGAACGCGATGACCGGGATCGGCGAAGCGCTTCTCGATAGTGTTCCGATCGTCGGCATCATCACCGATGTCGACCGCAGTCCTCAGGCCCCGATCGGCCAGGTCCATTCCCTCTACAACGCCGCGATCCTCCGGCCGATCGTCAAGAACGTGTTCGAAATCCGCCACGTCTCCGAGATTCCCGGCACAATTCATCAGGCGTTTCGCGTCGCGCGATCGGGCGAGCCCGGCCCGGTCGCCGTGGTGATCCCTTTTCCTTTCTATTCGATGACCTGGAACTTCGATCAAGGGGTGCCGCCGCCGTATCCCGTCCCCTTTGACGACGCGGTTTACCCGAAGGTTCTCGGCCACCTGGCCGACAGGCGTTGCCGCGTCGGCATTTACGCGGGGCTCGGTTGCGTTGATGCCAGTCCGTCGCTTGTCGCCGTGGCTGAACTTCTTCAGGCCCCCGTGGCGACGTCGGTCAGTGGCAAGGGGTGTATTCCCGACGCGCACCCGCTCGCTGTCGGCTGGGGATACGGCAAACAGGGCACACGCGCCGCGGAACGCGCCTTCAAGGAAGTGGATCTGGTGCTCGCGGTCGGTGTGAAATATAGCGAGGTCTCGACCGCGAACTTCGCGATTCCCAAACATGAGACGATCATTCACGTCGATGCGAACCCGCACAATCTTGGCCGGAACGTGAACGCCCACGTCAAGCTCTGCGCCGATTCTCGGGTCTTCTTTGACCGCCTTCTCGCCGACGCCGACCTGATCCGTCGTCCCCCTTGCGCCAATTTACAAAACAAGATCCGCAATGACCGGATGGTTGACCTCGCCGAGAATACTCGGGTCCGTGTCACCTGCGGCGTGGACCCGATGGTCTTCCTCACCCAGCTTCGCGCGGCGCTCGGGCCTGACGAGTTGATCTTCGTCGATGTGACCGCGTCCACACACTGGGCGTCGGAGGCCGTCAGCGTCCAGGGGCCTCGACGCTACTTCACGCCGGCCGATAACCAGAGCATGGGCTGGGCCATTCCCGCATCGATCGGCGCGCAGAAGGTCCGGCCCGACCGGACGGTCGTCTCGATTACCGGCGACGGCTGCTTCCTGATGTCGGCCATTGAGATGTCCACCGCGGCGCGTGCCGGTCTGCCGGTGAAGTTCTTCGTCTTTGATGATGGTGCCTATCACTACATGCAGATGCTTCAGGAGCCCGTCTATCGGCGCACGACGGCGACCGAACTGGCCCGGATCGACTACGCGGCTTTTGCTCAGGGGGTCGGCCTGCGATACAACCAGATCGCCAGCAATGTCGAGATCGCGCCCGGCCTCGGACGGGCTCTGGCGACGCCGGGCCCGATCCTGACCCGTGTCATCATCAGCTACGAGGGCCGCGAGATCCGCTGGCTGAGCGCCTTGAAGTCAACCTACCTGAAACGCCTGCCCAACGATCAGAAAGTTCGGATGGCGTCGCGGGTCGGGGTTCGAACCATGCAACGTCAGTCCGATGATGATTGAGCCAGAACGTCAGGGAGTTCCAGGGTTTAACGCGCGGAAACGTGCAATCCAAACGGTTGGACTTCCTCAAAACGGGGTCGGAACGTAAGATCCCCCCCGACGCGGACCCGGCCGACGGATTGGCCCTGGTCTTTCCGAGCCCTCGTGAGGGGATCGAATTAGTCACATGGATGTTTCCACGACCGATACCGAGACGGAAACCGAGACCGAGACTTCGTCCGCGTCGGCACCGGCGGTCGATTGTTTTCCGGCGCCTTATACCTCGCGAGGCCCGACCCTGTGGGTCGGCCTACTTCGCGAGGAAGGCCACGAACTCGTTCGCTTCTGGCCGGTGATTCAAAACATGGTCGTCCAGGAGCTGCGCGTTCGCTATCAGCGTTCGTTCCTTGGCTTTCTCTGGACGATGCTGAATCCGATTTTGATGCTGACGACGATGGCCCTGGTCTTCTCGCAGCTTTTCAAGATCAAGACCCAGAACTTCGCGGTTTACCTGTTCGCGGGGATGGTTCCCTGGAACTTTCTCTCGGCCTCGATGAACGAGTTTGCCTTTTGCATTATCCAGAACGAGGGGCTGATTCGGAAAATCTATTTGCCGAAGCTGGTCTTCCCGCTGGCGAAACTGCTGGTCAACCTGACGACCTTCGTTCTCTCGCTGGTGGCGCTCTTTGCGTTAATGAAACCGCTAGGCGCGCAGGTTACGCCATCGCTCTTTTTCTTGCCCGTGGCGATCTTGCTTTTCGCGACGTTCACCCTGGGCCTTGGCCTGATCGTGGCCGTGGCGAACACCTTCTTCCGCGATTGCGGACACCTGGTCTCGGTCTTTCTTCAGGCCTGGTATTTCGCAACGCCGATCGTTTACCAGCTTGAGTTCATCCCGGCGGAGCTGCGCTGGAGGTTCTGGTTGAACCCGGCGTATCCGTTCATTCGGATGTTCCAGGTCATCATAGTGAACGGCCAGTGGCCGCCGTTGTCGACAATCGCCGCGGCCGCCGGAATTGCGGCGGCGAGCCTGGGAGTCGGTTATGCCGCGTTCAAGAGCCATGAGAACAAGCTGGTCTTCCGCCTCTGAGTCGCCCAGGAAGACGCGGCTCGCGTACCGGCCGCCGATGTCCTTGCAAGCTCCGCCGCTGATCGAACTGGACGACGTCTCGCTCCGGTTCGTCAGCTATTCGGACAAGCAATACTCGCTCAAGCGCGCCGCGATTGATCTCTTGCTCCGTCGCGAAGGCCCGGCGCCGTCGACCGACTTCTGGGCCTTGAGCAACGTCTCGTTGACAATCCGCAAGGGCGAGCGAGTCGGTATCCTTGGCCACAATGGCGCGGGCAAGAGCACCCTGCTGAGGCTCCTGGCGAGGATTTACCCGCCGACCTCGGGTCGCGTGGCGATTCGAGGGAATGTCGCGCCGTTGATCGAGATGGGCGCGGGATTCAACCCTGAGTTGTCGGGAACGGACAACATCCTCCTCAACGGCGCGATGCTCGGCATCCCCCGCCGCGAGATGGTCAAGAAGATCGACGAGATTTACGAGTTCACCGGCCTTCGCGATTTCGCCGACCTGCCGCTCAAGTATTATTCCAGCGGCATGTACATGCGCCTCGCCTTCTCGATCGCCACCGAGGTTGATCCTGACATTCTGCTGCTCGACGAGGCCCTGAACGCGGGAGACGCCGCGTTCAAGGATCAGGCGCGCGACCGCATCGTCAGCCTCTTCGATCGCTCGCAGGTGGTCGTGATTGTCTCGCACGACATGGATGCCCTCCGGCAGATGTGCAACCGGGGGGTCTGGATGAAAAAGGGCCGGATCGTCGGCGAAGGCACGATCGACGAGGTCATCGAGCGTTACCTCGAAGACGTCGCCGCGTCGCGCCCGGCCGACTGAAACCGGAGACATTCGACCCCGCGCACCGCGAGGCCGGGGTCAAAGGGAGTGGCCCGCCGATGTCGCTTGCCAACCTGATCTTCCTCCTGACGATCTCCGCCGTGAACTGGCAGGACGCCATCACCGTCCAGCCGAACCGCGGCGATCGCTCGCAGGCTTCCTTTCAGCGCAGCCTGTCGACACTCGATCGGCCCAGCGATCGGACGGCGGACACGCTCAAACGTCACGACCTCGACCGCCGTTACCGCCGCGACGTCGACGGCACGCTCGCCAGCCTCGAAAAAGACGCCCGCGCCAATCCCGACCCCGACGTCGTCTACGCCCTCGCCGAACTTTCCTGGATCGAGGGGAGCCGGCTCGATCGCCGACGCAAGGCCGAGGCGATTGACCGCTACGTTGACTCCGTCGCCTACGCCTTCGACTTCCTTTTCGACCCCGATCTCGCCGCGGGCCGACAGCCGTCGGACCCTCGCTTTCGGATGGCCTGCGACCTGTACAACGGCGGCCTCGACCGCCTGATCCGCGCGGCGCAGTCCAACGGCCAGATCATGCCCGAAGGGACGATCAAGCTCAAGGTTCACGGCCGCGAACAGGTCTTGCGCGTCGCGCTCACGAACTCACCGTGGACCCCCAAGGACGTGGACCAGATCATTCTCGCCACCGACTTCAAGGTCACCGGGCTCGACACCCGGAACTACCAGTATGGCCTCGGCGTCCCCTTGATCGGGATTCACAAGGTGGCCGAGCCAGGCAAGGGGGCCGCTCGGTTCTATCCGCCCGAGATGGCCTTTCCGCTCACCGCCTTTCTCCGGCCGAATTCCCGGCTCCGCGACGCCGCCGCGCCGATTACCGAGCCCCGCGAATGCACCCTCGAACTCGTCGACCCGATCCGGGTTCCCAAGGTCGGCACCGCGCCCGCCGAACTGCCGGTCGAGTCAGACTTCACCACGCCGCTTGCCTACATGTGGTCGAAGACCGACCTCGAACGCTACCGATGGAACGGCCTTTTCCGTCCCGGGGCGGCGATGGGGCGGGCGAACCTGATGCTTTTGCGTCCTTACGAGCCGGGCAAGATCCCCGTCGTGATGGTTCACGGCCTGATCTCCAGCCCGCTCGCCTGGATTCCGATGATCAACGAGCTTTTGCGCGATCCGATCATCCACCAGCGCTACCAGTTCATGCTTTACATGTACCCGACCGGCGTCCCCTTGCCGATCGCCGCGGCCGGCCTGCGCGATTCGCTCGTTGAAGCCCGGCAGATGTACGACCCCGACGGCCGCGACCCGAAGTTTGACGAGATGGTCTTGCTCGGCCACAGCATGGGGGGTCTGCTCAGCCACGCGATGGTCGTCAGCAGCGCCGAGAAGTTCTGGCAACTCAACTCCGATTACCGATTCGAGAAGATCGTCGGCGATTCCGACACGCTCGGCAGGCTCAAGCGCTACCTCTTTTTCGAGCCCTTGCCCTTTGTCAAGCGTGTCGTCTTTTTGGCGACCCCGCACCGAGGGTCGGACCTCAGCCATAACATGATCGGTCGCGTTGGCGCGGGCCTGATCTCGGACGTCGACCACATCACCGAGCTTCTTTCCAAGCTTGTGAAAGAGAATCCCGACGCCTTCCCCGCCACTTTCCTGCGGATGCCGACGAGCATCGAGACCCTGAACACCGACTCGCGCGTCCTTCTCGCCCTCCTGGCGATGACGCCCGGCCCCGGCGTCCGGTTTCACTCGATCATCGGCTCGACAAAGCCGAGTGGCGTCGATACCTCGACTGATGGCATTGTTCCATATCGTAGTGCCCACATCGAAGGGCCCGAGGTCGAATCGGAGCTTCTCGTCCGGTCTGACCACGGCGTCCAGAAGTCTCACGCGGCGATCAACGAGGTTCAGCGCATTCTCTGGAAGCACGTGGGCTTTGTTCCCCCACAAACCGCCTCGGCGCCCGCGCTCACGCCCGAGACTGGCCGACGTTGAACCCTTCGCGGGTTGGCTTCGTTTTCCACGAAACGCCGATTGTCCGCCGGTTCTGACTCCGATCGTCCTCGATCGCCGCGCAACTGACTCTGTCGCGACCGTCGATTCGTCGTTATGATCCGGGGCAACTCCAACCTGAGAGGCTCTGATCCATGCCCGAATCGCTCGCCGATCGCCTGACCGAGTTCGCCCTCTCGACCCGGTTTGAAGACCTGTCGGACGTGGTCGTTGTTGAGGCGAAGCGTCGCCTGATTGACGCCTTCGGATGCGCCGCGGGGGCCTTGCGCGACGAGGCGCCGGCCATCGCCCGCCGCGCGGCCTTGAAAATCAGCGGAAGTCCCGACGCGGCGCTGATCGGCGGCGGTCGGTCGTCGCCCGACTGGGCGGCCTTTGCCAATGGCGTCCATATCCGATACCTCGATTGCAACGACACCTACCTTTCTCTCGAACCAGCCCACCCGAGCGACAACTGGGCCGCCGTGATGGCCGTTGGCGAAGCAACTCAGGCCGACGGCCGCGCCTGGATCACCGCGGCGGCCGTCGCCTACGAGATCCAGTGCCGCCTCTGCGACGCCGCGAGCATCCGCGCCCGAGGCTGGGATCACACGACCTACGGGTCGCTCTCAACGTCGCTCGCCGCCTCGAAACTGCTGGGCTTTTCGCATGCAAAGGCCATGAACGCTCTCGGCATCGCCGGGACGACCGGTACGGCTCTCCGCCTCACTCGCGCTGGCGAACTCTCGATGTGGAAAGGGTGTGCCTTTGCCTTCGCCGCCCGCAACGGTGTCTTCGCCGCGCTCCTCGCCGCTGAAGGAATGACCGGCCCTTCGCCCCTGTTCGAGGGTGACATGGGCTTCTTTCAGCAGGTCTCCGGCCCGTTCGAGGTCGCTCAGCTTGGCGGCCCGAACGCAGCCGACTGGATGTTGCCGAAGACGTCGATCAAGTTCGTTCCCGCCGAGTATCACAGTCAGTCAGCCATCGCCGCCGCGTTCGACCTGCGCCCCCAGATCGGCGACCTGTCGCAAATCCAGTCGATCGAGATCGCCACCTTCCGCGCGGCCGTCGAGATCATTGGCCAGGACCCTGAGAAGTGGCGCCCGAAGACCCGAGAAACCGCCGACCACAGCCTCCCCTATTGCACTGCGGTTGCTCTCATTGACGGCGAGGTCTCCGCGGCGCAGTTCAGCCCCGAACGCCTCGCCGACCCCGCACTTCTTGACCTCGTCGCGCGAACGACCGTCGTCGAAGATCTTAAGCTCACGGCTGGCTATCCCTTTGGCATTCCCAACCGCGTTTCGGTCACTCTGAACGACGGCACCGTCTTGACCCGCGAGATCGCCTTCCCTCCCGGCCACGACAAGAACCCTCTCACCGACGATCAACTCGCGATCAAGTTCCGCGGCCTCGCCGATCCCGCCCTTGGCTCGGCTCGATCCACCGAAATTCTCACTCGTCTTTCACGTCTTGAGACCGATCCACGACCGCATGAAGCGATCGCGCTGCTTCAGCCGCCTCGATCATGACCGATAACCGATTCAGAGCGTCTGGCCAGGAAGCCTGAGCACGGACGTCGCGGCTTGATTTTGGTCATCGATCATCGGCTCTTCCTTGAGAAGTAACCGAGCACCGAATAACCAAATACGTTGTGTTGTCATCGTCAACGATGGAGTTAAAACGGATCTGGCGGGAGGCCACGGAATTGCGACTACCACGGGTTCGTTTGTCGTTAAAATGGATGATGGTGGCGGTGGCAATCACCGCGCTGGACTGTAGTCTATTACGGGAAGTTTATACGAGTTCAGCACACAGTTGCATCGGTCAGGAAATCGTTCTTCCGGCTTTCACCTTCATTCCACCGCTTAGTCTGCTCGGCATGACTGCTGCATCCGCGGGCCTGGGTTTACTGAAACGGGGGCGCGTCGAAGCGTTTGCCACCGGCTACCTTCTCACGGGCACCTTGGCAACCCTCGGTTTGAGCATTGCCTACATCATGCGAGATCCTGTGTGGGCGTACCTGGAACTGTTAGAGTCGATTTGGGACCGTCTTCCATCGGGCGAGGGCTCGTACTATACCGTTGTGACTCTTGCGTTAATGTTCCCTCAGATCGTCGCGGGACTGGCCGGTGGTGGTTGGGCGGCCCGACACGGTTTAACGATCGTTATGACGAGTCGCCTGAGACCGCGAAATGGCTCGAAGTCGGGGTCGATTGGAATATCGGCAAGCTTCGACGAGGCGGCTTCAAGAAACTGAACCACCGCCGCCTGGAAGTCGGGGGCCTTCGATCCCAAAACTTGGCTAATAATCGTTTCAGCAAGAAAGATCGATCCCGCTTGACGCATTTTGCCGAATCAGGTAATGCCTTCCCTCCGGCAAGAGGGCGCTTCAGCGCTCACCGGCATGGATGCCGGTCAACGACACGGAACCCGGTTGGCGCGAACCCCGAATTTCGGGACGAGACGAAACGCGGGGCGGGGCGGGTGGTCTCGAAAGGAGTCGAGGATGAGCATTGCGAGCCGTCTGAAGTCAAGCTGGCACCGCGTCGACCAGCCGAACCGAAACCTTCAGAGCGTTGACGACCTTCCGGCCGAAGCCTTCGTTGATCTGGCCTATCAGGTCGTTCTGGGACGCAAAGCTGATCCCTTTGGCCTCGAACATCACTCCGCGGCCCTGACCTCGGGCCTCAAGACGCGAAGCCAGCTTGTCTTTGAGCTGACCCAGTCTCCAGGCTTCGAGGCGATGAAGCCGGCAAACCCGCAGACGGCTGAGGAAGAGTTCGTCCGACTCACCTACGAGGTTGTCTTCCATCGCAAGGCGAACGCCGACGAGATCGCCTACAACGCGGCCCATCTCCGCGATGGGAAGATGACCCGCTCGCACCTGCTTTATACGCTGTACAACTCCCTTGAGTTCCGGGAGAACTCATGGTGTCAGATGGACTTCTGGTTCGTCATGCACCGCGCCCGGTTTCTCGTGGCCTCGCAGTTGCCCAAGGCCGAACGGATTGTCGACCTCGGCGGCAGCAGCGAAGGGAATCCGGCCGGGGCGCTTTTGACCTACGGCTACCCGTATCACTTCAAGAGCCTGACGATCGTCGAGCTTCCTCGCGAGCTTCGCCACGAGCTTTATACCGAGATCTGTGGCGAATATACCGAGATCGTTCCGACGCCCCAGGGGCCGGTCAACTACGTTTATGCCTCGATGTCGGACCTCTCCGCCTTCGCCGATGGCACGATTGACCTTGTCTATGCGGGTCAGTCGATCGAGCACGTTCCCGTCGAGGAGGCGAAGACGGTCCTCCGCGAGGTTCACCGGGTCTTGAAGCCGGGGGGTCACTTCTGCTTCGACACGCCGAACCGGAAGGTGACGATCCTCCAGTTCCCCAACTACGTCGTCGACGACCACAAGTACGAATACACGCATCAGGAAATGGTCGAGATGCTTGAAACCCACGGCTTCGCCGTTCGTGAAGCCAAGGGCATGGCGCTCATGCAGCAGAGCGTTCTCGAAGGGCGGTTCATCGAGAAGGAAGTCATGGGCCGCGATCGTCTTTACGACGACATCGAGAATTGCTTCCTCCTCTATTACAAGGCTCAGAAGGTCTGACGCTACGTCTTCGATCGCACCTTCTGGCCGTTCCGGGATGTCTTCAGGTCGCGTGAGACGCGTCGAATGGCCCACGATTGACAGGCCCCTCGCGTCTTACGGGCCTGTCGATGCCCAACACTCTCTCCAAGGCCCCCCTCAAATGAACGGTCCATTCGCCCGTTTGTTCTCTCTCTTCGCCCCTCGTCCGGCCGACACGCGGGCCTGGGTTCGAGGCTACGAGACATTGACCGTGAAACTCGACGGGGGCAAGAGTTTCGACCTCGTCCATGAGGCCGGTACCGACGACCCGGTCGTCCAGGACTACATCAAAGGCTACCGAGCCAACGATTTCATCACCGAGCAGCTTGAGCGGTTCACCCAGCCAGGCGACTGCGTGCTTGACCTGGGCGCCCATGTCGGAACCTTCTCAATGACCGCCGCGGCGCTCGGCCGCCGGGTGATCGCCGTGGATGCGTCGCCCAAGCATGTTGACCTTTTGCGCAGGAGTGTGGCGAGCAATCGTTTTGAGCGCGTTGAGGTCGTCCACACGGCGATCGGCGACCACCGAGGGACCGTTCGCTTCCACGTTGCCGGGCTCTGGGGAATGATCGCCCAGCCCGGCCACGAAATCCCCGAGGTCCGCGACGCTCCCGTCGTCTCGGTTCCGATCGTCCGGGGCGATGCCCTCCTGAAACGTCTCGGTCAGCCCCGTGTTGACTTCATCAAGATGGACATCGAGGGCTCGGAAGTCTCCGCCCTTCGCGGTCTCAAGTCGATCCTCAGGCGCGACGACGGACCGGCGATTGTCTTCGAGTGCAATGCGACCACGCTTCACGAATTCGGATTCACCACGGCCGACCTTCTGCGGACGCTGGAAGGCTTCGGTTACCGGAGTTACCGGCCCGAAGACGGACGCTTCCGCGCCTATCCCTCGGCCGACTTCCAGGCCGAGGCTTACCTCGACCTGCTCGCACTCAAACCGCGCCACGAAACAATCGTCGCCCGCCTAATTGATCCGCCACTCGGCCGCGAGGAGATGATCGTCCGGGCGCTGGAAGAGGCGAGAAAGACGCACGAGGTCCATCGATCGGCCGTGGCTCGCGCGCTGGCAACGGCACCGACCGCGATTGTCAACGATCCCAGAATTCAGGGGGTGCTTGCCGACCTGGCCCGCGACCCCGTCGAATCGGTGCGCCTCGCGGCGTCCTGGTGGACGACCCGACCGAACCGGGCCGCCTAGCTCGGGGCGTCGGGTTGCCCGGTCTGAGAGACCCTGAGTGGAGATCGGCCCCTTTCTTCAGGACGAGGCTGTCCCATGCTTTTCAACTCCTTCCAGTTTGCTTACTTCTTCGCGGCGCTCTTGCCGACGTACTGGCTCCTGCGCAATCACTACCGCTGGCAAAACCTGCTCTTGCTCTCCGCGGGCTATTTTTTCTACGCCTGCTGGAATCCGAAATTCCTGACGCTACTGGTCATCTCGACCGTGATGGATTACCTCTGCGGCATCGCTGTTGACCGGATCGAAGCGCCCTCGAAGCGCAAGGCGTTCGTCGCGCTGAGCATGGCGCTGAACCTGGGAATGCTCGGCTACTTCAAATATTTCAACTTCTTCGCGGGGAGTCTGCACGACGCGCTCCTTCGCGCGGGCCTGAACGTTCCGCTCGCGCAACTCAACGTCGTCCTGCCGATCGGGATCTCGTTTTACACCTTCCAGTCGATGAGCTACGTCATTGACGTCTATCGGAAGGACATCAAGCCGACCCGCGACTTCATCGAGTTCGCCACCTTCGTCTCGTTCTTCCCGCACCTCGTCGCCGGGCCGATCATGAGGCCGACGACCTTGCTCCCGCAGGTCTCGAACCCGCGCCAGTTTGACGCCCAGCGGTTCTACCAGGGGGCGTACCTGATCTTCTGGGGTCTGACCAAGAAGGTCGTCGTCGCCGATAACCTGGCGACGATCGTCAACGACCTTTTCAGCCGATCCGACACGATCGACGGCGGCCTCGCCCTGCTGGCGATTTACGCCTTCGCCTTCCAGATTTATTGCGACTTCTCCGGCTACACCGATGCCGCCCGGGGCATCGCCAAGTGCCTTGGTTTTGAACTCGCGCTGAACTTCAACCTCCCCTATTTCGCCACCAACCCGCGCGACTTCTGGGCACGCTGGCACATCAGCCTCTCGACCTGGCTGCGCGATTACCTGTACATCCCGCTCGGCGGCAATCGAGGCGGTCAGGGCAGGCTCTATCGCAACCTGATGATGACCATGATCATCGGCGGCCTCTGGCACGGCGCGGCCTGGACGTTCGTGCTCTGGGGTCTGTACCAGGGCATTCTTCTTGTCGGCCATCGCCTTCTGGAACCGACCCTGAACCGGATCAATCCGGTCGACGCCGTCGATCGAGCCTGCTGGAAGTTCGTGCGGATCGTGGTGACCTTTCACCTCGTCTGCTTTGGCTGGCTGATCTTCCGGGCCTCGTCGGTCACGCAGGTCATCGCCATGACCCGC
Organism: Isosphaeraceae bacterium; assembly: GCA_965277595.1. Taxonomy (GTDB): domain Bacteria; phylum Planctomycetota; class Planctomycetia; order Isosphaerales; family Isosphaeraceae; genus CBDIDH01. The sequence continues at coordinate 4,085,220 of CBDIDH010000002.1, read as the reverse complement.
GCGATCATCGACCGGCCGTCGATTCCGGCCTCGGCCTACCTGCTGCCGGTCACGCTGGTGATTCTTCCGCTGTTGCTCGTCCAGGTCGTCCAGTATCTCTCGAAAGACCTCGACATCGTCCTGAAGACCCCCTGGTACGTTCGCAGCGTCTTTTACACGTTCCTCTTCTACGCCTTCATTCTCGCCGGCCAGTTTGAAGGGGGACAGTTCATCTACTTCCAGTTCTGACTGCGAAGGCGGCATCGCGCCGAATCGAGTGGGCCGGCGCGGAGGGTTTCACGCCCTTTCCGTCCCGGCCCCCTTGCCTTTGATCGAGACCATCCTGGATGCTCGACAGGCTCGCGGCCACTGTGCTAGATTCGTCGACCAGTGGCGGGCTTCAAAGGCGTGGACGGAAACGTCAAGTCCGTGGAGCCACCGCCCTGTTTCCTCCATCCAGGCCGCGTGACGGATTGTGACCCGCGGCGCATCGAGTTTCAGGGAGTTCAGGACGTGATGAACACGCGACGGTGGATGAAAAACGCCTGCCTCGGCACGGCGGCACTGCTGGGCCTTCTTGCGATCCACTCCGGGGCGGCCGAGGCGGCGAACCCCGTGGTCGTGATCGATACCTCGATGGGACCGATCACCGTCGAGTTGAACGCCGCCAAGGCGCCGGGGACGGTCGACAACTTCTTAAAATACGTGGACTCCGGCTTCTACAACGGCCTCGTCTTCCATCGGGTAATCCCCGGGTTCATGATCCAGGGGGGTGGAATGGACGAGAACCTTCGCGAGAAGACCGCCGGGCTCCGGCCTCCGATCAAGAATGAGTACGGCAATGGTCTCGAAAACGAGCGCGGAACGATCTCGATGGCCCGGACCTCGGACCCGAATTCGGCGACCGCTCAGTTCTTCATCAACCACGCCGACAACACTGAAGGACTGAGCCGAGGCGGCGGCTACGCGGTCTTCGGCAAGGTGATTGCCGGGACGGACGTGGTCGACAAGATCGCCCAGGTTCAGACCGCCCAGCGCGGTCCTCACGGCGACGTCCCCTTGAAGCCCGTCTATATCAAGAGTGTGAAGCGAAAGAGCTAACCAGAGTCTCACCTTGCGAGCGATCGCATGGACCGTTTTATCGGGCCTTGACCCGTAACGACGCCTCGTCTAAGATCACCCGCCGGGCGTCCCCAATGCGCATTGCGCGGGGACGCCCAGGCGCCGTTTCGCCGATCCCGGAACCGGGCCTTCCCCACGTCCCAGCGTACCCCTTTGAGGAGCCCCGAATGGCTCACATTGTTGCCGAGCCTTGCTTTGACTGCAAATACACGGACTGCGTGGTCGTCTGCCCGGTCGACTGCTTCTATGAGGGGGCTCAGATGTTATACATCCACCCCGAGGAATGCATCGACTGCGAAGCCTGTGTTCCCGAATGCCCGGTCGAGGCGATCTTCCACGAAGATAACCTCCCCGACGAGTGGAAAGACTTCACCGCCCTTAACGCCGAAGAGGCCAAGAACTGCCCGGTCATCAACGAGAAGAAAGACGCCCTCGAAGGCGAGTCGTGCACGCCCAAGAAGTGAAGTGAAGTGAACGGAACCAGGGAACTCCTGGCCGAGAAGGCAAGTCTCGCGAAACCCCGGCATTTCCCTGGGGTTTTTTCGCGCGCCGTTGGATTCTCCGCCTTCGAAATGGCAAAGGGGGCAAGATCGATCGACCTCGCCCCCCATTTTTTGGATTTTGCGTTCGTGGAGGCTTAGTCGCTTCAGATCACTTGATCTCGGAGGCCGAGAGGGCTTCGCCGCCGTTGCGGGTCGCCATCTTGTTTAGCACGAGCTTCTGGATCTGGCTGGTCACGGCGCTGACGCTGCCGTCGCACTTGGCGAAGTTGACGAGGTTCGGGTGCTTGCTCGCCCAGTAGGCACGCTGGCCGGTGATGATCCGGTTGATCGTCATGTCGGTGTTCGTCCGGACACAACAGCTCGTGGCGTCGGGCCAGGTTCCGTAGGTCGATTCACCGATGAGAATGGTGTTCGACGAACCGTCGGTGATGTCCGCGAAGCTGACCGCGGAGTTCTGGAAGAGGACTCCGTTGTCATAATAGCAGCAGTTCGGGTTGGTCGGGTCCTGGGTCGTGCAGTTCGGGTTGGCCCCGGGAAGGACCATGCCGCCGGCCTGATTGCCGCGGTAGTCCGACGGTCCGGTCGTGCCGGGCATTCCGGTGATCGTCGCCGCGGCGGTGGCCGCCCCGCCCGACGCTTTTCGGTTCGACGGGCAGACAAAGCCGTCAATGCTCCGGCGGATCGACGTGTAATTCGACGGGTCGGTCGTGGCGTTGTTGAAGTTGACCTCGTTGTAAAGCGTCGTCAGTTCCATCTTGAGGAAGAGGCCGGTGAGGCCGCTCCACATGTAATTCTGGAACGGCGTCGCCGTGGTCAAGCAATTCTGGTCGGGTTGGATCGTGTTGCCGAAGGCATCGACGCCACCGGCCTGGCAGTACCAGCCGCCGGGAAAGGCGTTGAAATTGTCGTGATATTCGTTCGCCGCCATCCCGAGCTGTTTCAAGTTGTTCTGGCACTTGGCCCGGTTCGCCGATTCCCGAGCCGCCTGGACAGCCGGCATGATCAGCGCCACGAGCACGCCGATGATTGCGATGACGACAAGCAACTCGATAAGTGTGAAACCCGCCCGAGACGGGCGATCTCCGTGAAACTGCCTCATGGGTCGAACCTCTTCAAGACCGACGACCGGTAAATCGCAATCCTCGCTCTTTCCAAGCGTAGCCTATCCCGCGACTCAATGCCATCACTCTCTCACGAATCTTGGAAGTCTCGATCGTTCAGAAGTCGGCGTCGAGCACGATTCGATACCGTGCCTTGCCCGCTTCGAGCCGTTCAAAGGCGTCGTTAATCCGGCTCATCGGCATGTGCTCGGTCTGCGGACTGATCGCATGGCGAGCGGCGAAGTCGAGCATCGTGGCGATGTCGACCGGCGATCCGGTCGGCGAGGCCGAGACGCTGAGCTGTTTTGAAATGAGAGGGAAGATCGCCAGCGGGATCGGTTCCAGCACGGCGCCGACGACGTGCATCCGGCCATTCGGGGCGAGCGTGCCGATCATCGCGTCCCAGTCGAGCGAAACGTTGACCGTCACGATCAGCATGTCGAGCGTCCCGGCGAGGCTCTTGATCGCCTTGGGATCGCGGCTTGAGACGACGTGATGCGCTCCAAAACCCCGGGCTTCCTGAAATTTTCCCTCGCTCGACGTGAACGCGGTGACGTCACACCCATACGCCGCGGCGAACATAACGGCCATGTGGCCAAGGCCGCCGATGCCAACGATCCCGACGCGCGAGGTCGGCTTCGCGTGCATTGCCAGCGGGTTGAAGACCGTGATTCCGCCGCAGAGGAGCGGCCCGGCCTCGGCAAAGGCCAGGTTCTCGGGCAAGGGGATCGTCCAGGCCCAGTGCGCGCGGACCTTCGAGGCGAAACCGCCGCGATGGCCGACGATCGTCGCCTGCGCGTCGCCGCAGAGATGTTGATCGCCCGAGAGGCACTGTTTGCAATGCATGCAACTCCCGGCATTCCATCCCAGGCCCACTCGCTGACCGACCTTGACCCCCTTTGTCGCCTCGCCGAGTGCCGAAACCCGGCCGATCACCTCATGGCCGAGGACCGCCGGATACTGCGCATTGCCCCATTCGTTCTTGAGGACGGAGACATCGGAATGGCAGAGCCCGCAGTGTTCGACCGCGATCTCGACCTCCTCGGCGCCGATCGGTCCGAGGTCGATCGACTCCAGGACCAGCTTTTGACCCGCCCCCTTCGCAACCCAGGCTTTTTCCGACATCAACCGTCTCCAGGCTTGGGATCAGGTCAGTTCAACCGACCAGTACGCGTTATCGAGAAAGGTCTTCCAGCTTTTGTAACGTCGGTTCGTCAACTTGAGGTGAAGGGCGGGACTGGTCCTCGGCTGTTCGGGCTCGCGGATGAGTCGCATGCCGGCTTCCCAGGGAGTTCGGCCCCCTTTGCGGACGTTGCACTTCAGGCAGGCACAAACGATATTCAGCCAGGTTGCCAGGCCGCCGCGACTCCTCGGCATGATGTGATCGAGGCTTAACTCGCTGGTCGGGAACCGCTTACCGCAATACTGGCAACGATTGTTATCGCGCGCGAAGATGTTCCGGCGGTTAAACTTGACCTTCTGGCGAGGGAAGCGGTCGTAGGTCATCAGGCGGATGACCCGGGGGACCTGGATCTCGAACTGAACGGTGCGGATGAACTCGTCGTCGGGCTCCTTGTAAAGAGCCCGGGCGCGCGAGACCTCGCGCCAACTCTGGAAACTGAAGGAGTTGTAGCAACCGTCGTCAAGGGTGACGACCTCCGCCAGGTCCTTGAAGAGGAGGCAGAAGGCCCGTCGAACGGGGATGACGTGGACGGCCATGTAAAACTTGTTGAGCACGAGAACGCTGGCGTCGAGGGCGTGACTGGCGCCGAGGCTCATAGGCGGGGCTCTCCTCCGTCAAGAACGAGAGTGAGATCGATCTGATTGCCGGGCGAAGGCTGTTGTCAGAAACGGGTCAATGGGTCGAACAGGGTAAGTCACCCCCTGCGTCAACTCCGGCCGTTTCGCCCGGCAGAGACCGCCCGACTAGAGAAGACTCAACTAGTCGAGCGCCTCGCGGACGGCCCGGCCGACTTCGGCCGTGGTCGCGGTTCCTCCCAGGTCTGGAGTTCTTGGAACACCCGCGGCAAGCACCCGGGCGACCGCCTTGCGCACGCGATCCGCCGTTGTCGCCGCGTTCAGGTGATCAAGCATCATCGCCACCGAGAGACAGGCGGCGATGGGGTTGGCGACCCCCTTGCCGGCGATGTCGGGCGCGGAGCCGTGGACCGGCTCGAACATGCTCGGCGCCTTGCGCGAGGGGTTCAAATTTCCCGAGGCCGCCAGGCCCATGCCTCCTTGAAGGACAGCGCCGAGGTCGGTGATGATGTCGCCGAACATGTTCGTCGTCGCGATCACGTCAAACCGCTCGGGGCTGACGACCATCCGCATGCAGCAGGCGTCAACGTGCTGATAATCCGTCTTGATGTCGGTGTAATCGCGCGCAACCTCGTTGAAGGCCCTCATCCAGAGATCGTGCGCGAAGGTCAAGACGTTCGTCTTGGCGACCATCGTCACCTGGCCGACGATCCCTCGCCCTTTTTCCTCGGCCGATAAACCCCGGAAGGGACGCGCCTTGCCCCGCGACCTCGCCAGATCAAAGGCGAATCTCAGGCAGCGCTCGACTCCGGCCCTCGTGTTGATCGACGTCTGGATCGCGACTTCCTCGGGCGTTCCCTTGTAGGTGAACCCCCCCGCGCCGACGTACAGATCCTCGTTGTTCTCCCGGACGACGACCATGTCGATGTCGTCCGGCCCCTTCCCCTTGATCGGCGTCTCAACCCCTGGATAAAGCCGGACCGGACGGAGGTTGATGTACTGGTGAAACTCGAACCGAAGGCGGAGCAAGATCCCCTTTTCCAGGACCCCCGGCGGCACTCCCGGATGACCCACCGCGCCCAGAAACAGGGCGTCGCACTTGCGAAGGCGTTCCAGAACCGCGTCGGGCAAGACCTCGCCGGTCTTGAGGTAGCGTTCGCCCCCGAGATCGAATGGCACGGTCTCATAGCCGAAGGCATCGCGCCGGGCCGCCTCGGCCAGGACGGCGAGCCCTTCGGCGACCACTTCCGGTCCGATCCCGTCTCCCGCTATCACGCCGATCGTGGGCAAAACCGCCTCCGCCACCCAGGGACCATCGTCCGACCTTCGCTTCAACGCCCCCCCGCTTCGGGCGCCCTTCAGGCGAACACTATACCGGCCGCCTTGCCCGATCACAAGCGCCCGGCGATCGGCGGGAGGATTGCGAAGTCCTTCTTTTCAGAGACCAATGACCAAGGACCAAAAGGCGGAATTTTTCGGTCATTGGTCATCGGTCATCGGGACTTTCCCATTCTCCTGGCCCGGGAGGCGGCATGGTTGAATCTTGACGGTTCGGGTACAAAGCAAATCAGGTCGAGAGGAAACCTTGACCCCGGCCCGCCCGCGACGGCTCGCGCTTTCGCCTTTTTGATCGGCAACTGCCCAGGGGCGTCGCCCCGAAACGAGACCACGATGGCTTATATCGCGAACACGCCCGACGACGTGCGCGTCATGCTGGAAACGATCGGGCTTGACTCCCTCGACCAGCTCTTCGACATGATCCCGGCCGAATATCGCCTTGACCGTCCCTTGGCGGTTCCCGAGGCTCTCGGCGAGATGGAACTCACGGCCGAGGTTGGCGCCTTGCTGGCGCAAAACCTCGGGGCCGACCGTCGCCCCTGTTTTCTCGGCGCGGGGAGTTACGACCACTTCATCCCGGCCGTTGTGGATAATCTCGCCTCGCGCGGCGAGTTCTATACGGCGTATACTCCGTACCAGCCCGAGGCCAGCCAGGGAACGCTTCAGGCGACCTTCGAGTTTCAGACCCTGATCACGCAGTTGACCGGCATGGACGTCTCGAACGCCAGTCTTTACGACGGCGGCTCGGCGGTCTCCGAGGCGGTCTTGATGGCCCTTACGGTTACTCGAAGGCTCGGCCGGGTCGTCGTCGCCGGCACGGTTCACCCGGAATACCGCCAGATCCTCGCGACCTTCCTTGCGAACCTGGAACCCGAGGTCATCACGGTCCCTTCCAAGAACGGCCTCGTTGACCCCAACCAGCTTGCCGAGGCGATCACCGCCGAGACCGCCGCCGTCGTGATCCAGCAGCCCAATGTCTTCGGCCAGCTTGAAGATGTCGAGGCGCTCGTCGATGCCGCTCACAAACAGGGTGCCCTGGCCATTGTCAGTGTTGATCCGATCAGCCTGGGCCTCTTGCGTCGCCCTGGATCATACGGCGCGGATATTGTCGTCGCCGAGGGTCAGGGCCTGGGCAATCCGATGAGTTATGGCGGTCCATATCTTGGCATCATGGCCTGCCGCGAGGAGTACGTTCGCAAGATGCCCGGCCGGATCGTCGGCGAGACGACCGACCGCAACGGCAAGCGTTGCTGGGTCTTGACCTTGCAGACTCGCGAACAGCACATTCGCCGCGAAAAAGCGACGTCCAACATCTGCACGAACCAGGGCCTTCTCGCCCTCCGCGCCAGCATTTACCTCGCCGCGGTCGGGCCGACCGGCCTCCGCGCCGCGGCCGAACTCTCAACCCGCAAGGCCCATTACGCGGCCGAGCAACTGGCCCAGGTTCCGGGCATCTCGCTCGCCTTTCCCGGCCCTTTCTTCAAGGAGTTCGTGATCCGCGCCCGAAGTGATTCCCGTCGCCTTCTGGCCGAAGTTGGCCGCCTTGGTTATCACGGCGGGATAGACCTTGGCCGATGGTTTCCCGACATGGCCGACAGCATTCTTATCGCCGTGACCGAGAAGCGAACAAAGGCCGAGATCGACGGCCTCACCGGTGCCTACAGCGAGGCGCTTCGTACCCTTTCGTGAAGCCAGGGACTGTCTTTTGGAAACGCCTCCACAGATCATTATCCTTGCGGGACCGAACGGCGCGGGCAAGTCCACGGCGGCCTCCTTGTTGATCCCTTCGGAGATTCCTTATGTGAACGCGGACGAGGTTGCCAAGGGTCTGCCCGGATATCCCTCTCGTGAGGTTGATGTTCGCGCGGGTCGGCTCGTCATCGAGACGATGGCCGGTTACGAGGCCCGTCGAGAGAGTTTCGCGGTGGAGACGACGCTGGCAACCCGTTCTCTCACCCAGAGGGTGATCCGCCTGCAACGTGTGGGATATCGATTTGTCCTTTATTTTCTCTGGACGCCGAACGCCGAGTTTTCGATCCAACGCGTCTCGGTTCGCGTCCGCCTGGGTGGTCATTCAATCCCCCCGGAGACGATCCGCAGAAGACACAAAGCCGGCCTGCAAAATCTGTTTCACGTTTATATTGCGATCGCTGACGAGTGGTTCGTCTACGATAATACGAACCTGAATGGGCCTGATCGAATTGCGAATGGTGTGGCGGGGCGTGTGCTGGACATCCACGACGCATGGAAATGGGAGATGGTTCAAAAGGGAGGCAATGATGAACGTTAGAGGTACGGGGCTGGATCTTCAGACGGCCACGCGAGAGGAAATCGAGGCCGCCATGAAAAAGGGTGTCCGAGCCACGCTTCGGAACCATAAACAGGCCGGAATGCCCGCGATCGTCTTCGATTACGAGACCAATGAGATTATCACCCTCCCTCCCGATCAGATCCCTGATTTTCCCGACGACGACGAACCGTTCACGAACGGCACGACCTGAAGCTACTGATCGAGTCGATGAACGAACATGACCCTCTGGGTAGCCGACAAACCCATGTACAAACTCGACCCTCCCACGCTCATCTTCGAATCGAGCCGGCCAGGCCGCTCCACCGCGATCTTCCCGGCGTCGGACGTTCCCGAAACGCCGATCGATGCCCTGATCCCCGCACGCTTCCGTCAGGACGATCTCCCCGCGCTCCCCGAACTGGGCGAGCTGGATATCGTCCGCCATTACACGAATCTCTCGGCCTTGAACATGTCGATCGACTCGAATTTCTATCCGCTCGGGTCGTGCACGATGAAGTACAATCCCAAGCGCAACGAGCGCCTCGCGGCGCTCCCTGGCCTCGGTGCGCAGCACCCTTACCAGGACGAGTCCACGCTTCAAGGTTTGCTCGCGATCCTCTTTGACCTTCAGGAAATCCTCGCCGAGATCGCCGGTCTGCACGCCGTCAGCCTTCAACCCGCGGCCGGAGCGCAGGGGGAGTTGACGGCCCTGCTCGTCGCCGAGGCGTATTTTCGCGACAAGGGGGAATCGGCGCATCGCAAGAAGGTGCTCATTCCCGATAGCGCCCACGGCACGAATCCCGCCTCGGCGCATCTGGCCGGGTTTGAGACGGTGACGATCAAGAGCAACCGCCACGGCCTGGTTGACCTCGACGACTTCAAGGCGAAGCTCGGCGACGATACCGGCGTCTTCATGATCACCAACCCGAACACCGTCGGCCTTTTTGACCCGCAGATCGGCGAGATTGCCTCGCTCCTCCACGATCGGGGGGCCTTGCTCTATCTCGACGGCGCTAACATGAACGCGATCCTCGGCGCTGTCCGTCCCGGCGACATGGGGGTCGACCTCATGCATTACAACCCGCACAAGACCTTTTCCGGCCCTCACGGCGGCGGCGGCCCCGGCGCCGGACCGATCGCCGTCCGTTCGCATCTCGCCCCATATTTGCCCGCGCCCCTCGTGGCGAAGGATGAGAATGGGACCTATCGTCTTGACCACGATCGGCCCAGGTCAATCGGTCGCGTCCGTGCCTTCTTTGGCAATACGGGCGTGCTCTTTCGAGCCTATTGCTATATTCGAAGTCAGGGGCCGGACGGTCTCAAGGCAGTCTCGCAACACGCGGTTTTGAACGCGAATTACGTGATGGCCCTGGTTAAGCATCTTTACCCGGTTCCTCACGGTGACCGCTGCATGCACGAGTTCGTCGCCTCGGCCCGCGGCCTCGCCCGCGATCGAGGCGTCCGCGCGATGGACATCGGCAAGCGCCTGATTGATTACAACGTCCACGCCCCGACTGTCTATTTTCCGCTCATCGTCTCGGAAGCTCTCATGATTGAGCCGACCGAGACGGAGAGCCGCGAAACGCTCGAAAAGTTCGCCGAGATCCTCATCAAGATTGCCGGCGAAGACCCCCAGATCCTCCGCGACGCCCCGACCTCGACCCCGATCAACCGCCCCGACGAGGTCAAGGCCGCCAAGTCGCCCGTCCTCAAATGGTCGCCCCGCGCGGAAGGTTCGGCCGTCACGGTCTGACGGGCCGATTTCGCCTCTCGAACATGTTCCGCAATTGACACGTTGCGTGCATGCGGCCAAACTGAAGGAGGCGAGCGAAGCGAAGCGAAGCGAATCGAGACTGAATCGAACGGCCGAAACTTCCCCCCGGCGAGCGGACCATGAACATCAGAGAAGACCGTTGCCTCTCCCGGCGCACCTTCTTGCGGGGGGCGGGCGTGGCCCTGGCCTTGCCGATGCTCGACGCCATGATTCCGGTAGGCGGCTCCGCGTCGGCAAGGGCCGCGGCGGCGACCAGGATTCCCAGGCGAATGGTCGCGATCGAGACAAACATGGGGATCTTGCCCCAGTTCTTCTTTCCCGAGAAGACCGGAGCCGATTACGATCTCAGCCCCTATTTGCAACGCCTCGCGGCGCACCGCAAGGAGATGACGGTCTTTTCCGGCGTGAGCCATCCTGGCGTCACCGGTGCCCACGCGGCCGAGAAGTGCTTTCTCACGGGAACTCCGCACCCCGAGCGCGGCGGCTTTCGCAACTGGGTCTCGCTTGACCAGTACGCCGCCGAGCACATTGGCAACGAAACGCGGTACCCGTCGCTCACTCTGGCGATGACCAGTGAAGGCGGGATGACCCTCAGCTTCACCCGTAGCGGCGCTCCGATCTCGCCCGAGCGAAGCCCCAAGAAGCTCTTTCAAAAACTCTTCGTTCAGGGCAATCCCGACGAGGTCGCCGCCAACGTCGAGGCCCTCCGCCAGGGGCGGAGCATGCTTGACTTCGTCGGCGATCAGAGCAGTCGGCTGAACCGCTCTCTCTCGAAGTCCGACCAGCAGCGCATGGGGCAGTATTTCACATCCGTCCGCGACCTGGAACAGCGGCTCCACTCGGCCGAAGCCTGGGAAGACCGCCCCAAGCCCCAGGTTGACGCCAAGGCTCCCGAAGACATCGAGGACGCCCGCGAGTTCGTCAAGCGAACCCGGCTCATGTTTGACGTGATCCGCCTGGCGCTTGAGACCGATTCGACCCGGATCGTCACCCTCTTCATTGACACGACGGTCATTCACAACATTACCCACCACGGCAACCGCCCCGAGGTCATCGCCGAGCTTCGGTCCAAGGAAGAAGGCCAGTTTGACGCCCTCGCTGACTTCCTCAAAGGTCTCTCCACCGCGAAGGAAGAAGGCGACTCCCTGCTCGACCGCGCGATGGTCCTGTACGGAACGCCGATGGGCAGCGCCAACTCGCACTCGAACGTGAATCTTCCGGTCCTTCTGGCTGGCGGCGGCTTCAAACACGGCAAGCACCTCGGTTTCGACACCCAGAACAATTACCCCCTGGCCAACCTTTATCTGTCGATGCTCCACCGCCTCGGCATCGACGCCGGCGACTTCTCCACGTCCCGAGGCACCATGACCGGACTGGAGCTGGCGTGAGCCTCTCGACCCACGTCAAGAAGGTCGTCGTGCTCGGTCTGCTGCTTGCCGGTCAGCCCTCTCGCGCCGCCGATGACCCCACGCGCGCCTTCTTCGAGGAACATTGCGTCGCCTGCCATTCCGCGGAGTCGCGCAAGGGGGGTCTGGATCTTCTCGCCTTGAAATCCGACCTCAACGATCCCGAGACCTTCGACCGTTGGGTCAAGATCCACGACCGGATCGCCTCGGGCGAGATGCCTCCCAAGAAGCGGGACCGACCTCCTGCCGCTGAGATCAGCACGGTCACCGCCTGGCTTGCACAGACCCTTAACCGGGCTGACCGCGCCCGAGTCGACCGCGAAGGCGGAACCCCCCTTCGCCGGTTGACTCGCGCCGAATATGAGAACACCGTCCGCGACCTCTTCGACCTCCCCGGCGCCGCGGTTCAGGGGGGTCTGCCCGCCGACGGCTCGGCGCACGGTTTCGACAAGAACGCCGATGCACTCGACATCTCTCACGTCAACATGGCCAAGTATGTCGAGGCCGCCGACCAGGTGCTCGACCTCGCGATCGCGACGACGCCCGGTCCGCCGACCCTGCTCAAGCAACATATTTCGCTCGCCCGCCATGTTGGCCACATCCTCGGCAACGGCGACGCGGTTCTTTTGAAGGACAAGCAGCACGACCCCGACTTTCCCCCCGCCGCCGACCAGTCGCACGTCGACCAGGGAGCCCACGAGCGGATCGGCTCGTTTGATCACTTCAGCAGCGTTGGCGTGTTCCGTCACGAGGACGAGTCGTTCAACCCCTATTTCCTCGACTTCGCCACGCTCTATCCCGGCCGGTATCGGCTTCGAGCCTCCTTCTGGAGCTTTCAGTGGGATAAGGGAAAGGTTCTTCCCGCCCGGGGGACCGAGGCGGCGCGGCTCTCGGCGGTGCAGCTCAGTGAAGACGGTCGAGGCGGCGGCCATCCCAGTTATGTCCTGGGCTATTACGCCGCGCCGTCGCTCGAACCGAAGGTCCACGAGTTCGTCACCTGGCTAAATTACAAGGAGACGATCGGCTTCAACGCCGCCTCGCTCGCGCCGGTCGCCAATTACAACCGCAAAGGCCGCGCGATGGCCTTCACCGGCCCCGGAATCGCCACCGACTGGCTCGATATTGAAGGCCCGCTTTACGACTCCTGGCCCCCCGCCGGTCATCGCCTCCTCTTCGGCGACCTGCCGATTGCCGCGTTCAACCCGGTCGATCCCGAAGGCCCGCGCCCGCCGCGCCGGAAGCTTCTGCGGCAGGAGATCATTGCCGTCAAGAACCGCCCCGATCCGGTCAACGGCATCTGGACCGTCCGAACGTCGAACCCGATCGCCGACGCCGACCGCCTGCTGGCCGTCTTCCTCCCGCGAGCCTTTCGCCATCCCGTGGCCGAAGAGATCCGCCGCGCCTACGTGGATCGGGTTGACGACCGCCTCAAGGCCGGTGATGCCTTCGAGACCGCGATGCGCTGGGCGTACCGCGCCGCGCTTTGCTCGCCCGATTTTCTCTATCATGTCGAGACCCCCGGCCGACTCGACGACCACGCCCTCGCCTGCCGCCTCTCGTATTTTCTCTGGAACTCCGCGCCCGATGACGCCCTGACCAGGCTTGCCGATTCCGGTCGCCTCCGCGAGCCAGGGGTTCTTCGCGGCGAGGTCGAACGCCTGCTCAACGACCCGAAATCTCAGCGGTTCATTGACGACTTCCTGGGTCAGTGGCTCCGGCTCCGTCAGATCGCCGCGAACGATCCCGATCGCAAGCTCTACCCCGAGTTCAGCGCCTATCTGCAAGACGCGATGGTCGCCGAGACCCGCGCCTATTTCCGCGAGTTGATCGCCCACGACCTCGACGCGAGTCATCTCGTCCGTTCCGACTTCGCCATGCTCAACGAGAAGCTCGCGACGCACTACGGCATCCCCGGCGTTTCCGGTCCCGAGATCCGCCGCGTGGCGCTTCCGCCTGGCTCCCCTCGGGGCGGTTTCCTCACCCAGGCGTCGATTCTCAAGATCACCGCGAACGGAACGACGACGTCACCCGTGCCTCGCGGCGCCTTCGTGATGGCCCGGCTCCTCGGCCAGCCCCCCGAACCACCGCCGCCCAATATCGCCGCCGTGGAACCCGACGTCCGAGGCGCCACCACGATCCGCGAGCAACTGGAAAAACACCGGTCGGTCTCTTCGTGTGCCTCTTGCCACGCCAAGATGGACCCGCCCGGCTTCGCCCTGGAGTCGTTCGACGTGATTGGCGGCGAGCGGACCCGCTACCGATCCATCGGCGCGGGCGACCCTGCGCCTCGCGGGTCGATTGACCCGTTCATCGGCATCGGCTTCAAGCTCGGCCCGGCGGTCGACCCCTCGGGCATCCTTCCCGACGGCCGGACCTTCCAGGACGTCCACGGCCTGCAAACCCTGCTCGCGGAAAACCCGACGCTCTTGCTCACGAACCTGGCCCGCCAGCTTGCCGTTTACGCCGCCGGCCGCGACCTCTCCTTCAGCGACCGCGAGGCCCTCGCCTCGCTCGTCGAAGGCACCCGGAGCCACTCCGGCGGCCTCCGCGGCTTGATCCACGAACTGACCGAGAGTCCCCTCTTCCAGTCGCGTTGAGCCACCTTTATGAAAGTCTGGACGCTCTTGCTCGCCGTGCTTCTCGTCTCCACGGCCCGCGCCGAGGCCGACCGCCCCGCGCACCCAGAGAAGATCACGCACCGGATCACCGGCCTCTGTTGCCGCGATCGCGAGCCCGACCTTCGCGACGCCGTCGCCAAAATTCCAGGCGTGGAACTTGTCTCGATTGACTTCGAGAAGGCCGAGGCCACGTTTCTTTACGACCCCGTCCGCCTCTTTCCCAACGACAGGCCCGACCGCCACGTCGAGGTCTTCGAGAACCTGCTCAAGACCGCCTCGAACCACACCTTCGGAATCAAGCCGACTCCCGCCTCGCCCCCCGAAACGCTGACGCTCGTTGAGATTCCCGTCGTTGGTCTTGACTGCAAGGGCTGCTGTCTCGGCACATATAACGCTGTTTACCAGATTGCAGGCGTCGAGCGTGCCACCGCCTGTTCCAAACTTGGCCGCGTCACCGCCCTGATCGACCCCGCCAAGACCAACCGCGAGGCCCTCGAAGCGTCCCTCAAGCGCGCCAACGTCACGCTCAAGACACCCTGAAGGATCGATCGATTGAGCGATCGTCAAACTTCATACGAGGAGAGCAGTTCCGGCATGATGACCGGGCTGGTCACCTGTTCCTGTAGCACCGGGGCGATCGCTTCCATGCCTTCAACCTCGCCGTGGACGAGGAAGCCGTGCTCGATGTTTCCGCCGGTCTGACCGAACCACCAGGCGAGGTCGTTCCGGTCGGCGTGGCCCGAGAAGCCGTCGAGGACATAAACCGCGGCGTTCAGGTCGTACCATTGGTCCATGATCTGGACCCGTTCCACCCCTTCGGCGAACTGCCGCCCCAGCGTTCCTTCCGCCTGATAGCTGACGATCACGATCGCGTTGTTCGGGTCGTCGACGACATGCCGGAGATGGTGCCTGATCCGCCCCGCCTCGCACATTCCCGACGATGAGATGATGACCATCGGCCCGTTCAGGTAGTTGAGCCGTCGCGAGTCATCCCACGAGGCGCAAAACTCGACGTATTTCGACCCGAAGTAGAGGGGATCTTTATCCATCAGGCGACGCGCGGCGGGCGTGTACGCCTCGGGATGGTCGCGATGGATGTCGGTCAGGCGCATCGCCAGAGGGCTATCGACAAAGACCGGGATCGGCCGGACCTTGTGCATTGCGAAGAGTTCTTGCAGGCAATACACCATCCGCTGCGTCCGACCCAGGCTGAAGGCGGGGATCACCACCTTGCTCTGAAGCCGGATCGCCCGCGCGACGATCGCGTGCAACTGCTTCATCAGCTTGTCGTAACTGTCAAGCTCGCGATTTCCGTAAGTCGTCTCGGTAACGAGAATATCGATATCCTTGATGACCGTGGGGTCGGGCAAGAGCCCCATGTTCCTACGCCCCAGGTCGCCCGTGAAGACGAACCGGCGATCGCGGCCGTTCTCGTGATAATCAATCTGGATCAGGGCCGAACCGAGGATATGACCGGCGTCGTGATAGGTCAGCGAGACGCCCGGCACGATCTCCAGAGGCTCCGTGTAGGGCCTACGATGGAGTTGCTCGATCACCCATTCGACGTCGGTGAGTTCAAAAAGCGGCTCGATCGGAATGCCGTCGGGACTCTTCGCGTTCAGGTTCCGCAATTCCTCGCGCTGAATCCGGGCGCTGTCGCGGAGCATGACGCTGAGGATGTCGCCGGTGGCGGCGGTCGTGTACATCGGCCCCTTGTAGCCGGCGCGAACGAGGCAAGGAAGGCGGCCGATGTGGTCGTTATGCGCGTGCGAGACGATCACGGCGTCGAGGTCGCGGGGATCGAAGGTGAACCGCCGGTTCGGGCTGTCGAGGTCGATCCGGTTGGAATCGAATAACCCGCAGTCGAGCAAGATCTTGTGTTGATCGATCTCCAGAAGATGGGCGCTGCCCGTAACTTGCCGGGCAGCTCCGTGAAACGTGATCCGCAAACGACGATCCTCCCGCGAAGACGAGCGAACGACGGACCGACGGCCAGGGTCGGATCGTTCGCTCTCGAAAGTCGCCCCGCCGAAGGCAAAAGGCACGGCTGGCGGCGACGACCGTCAACCGGGCCGGCAGGGCGGGCTTGGGAGAACCCGGTCAGTTCGACCCGGTCGCGTGTCGTCACTGTAGTTTTGCATACCCATGATGACACGATCGCACCCGATTTTCAACCCCGTTGGTACGATTTTGTGATCCAGGGTTGATCGGTTTCCAGGTCCGGCGTAGGATTTGCTGAGACCGGACGCCACGGTCCCTGCCGTTGGGGTTCTTTCCCTACGATCCGTGTCCTACTGGGTGAGGAGCGCCCTGTTATGACGCGAGCCCTTCCCGAATCTCATCCCCTGCACCGACTCTTTCGCGGCTTCACCGAGCAGACGTTCATGGCCGAACTCGGCATCGGTGACCCCCGCCTTGTCGGTTACGTGGCCAACCTTCTGGCCTGTTTCGTCCCATCAGATGCGATCTGGCGTCTCCGCGACGCCCAGGGACGGCAGCTCAAGGAGGTCTCGTCGATGCTCGCCGAGGCCGAGGCCGCCTCTGACGACGATCGCCGCCGCGAATGTTACCGTCACGTCGGCGATTTCACCCTCTTCTGGACCGGCGTTTATCCCGAGGCGCTCGGCCGTCTCCAGGGAAGGTCATCGCCCGACCACCTCATCAACTATCAGCAGCAAGGCAAACGCTCGTATTACCTTGCGAGCACGCTTGACGACGGCGACGAGGCCCCGGTCTTCCGCCGCCTGAGCAATCAGTTTGAGCTTTGCGCCTTTGGCCTTTCCCGGGTCCGCCGCGAGTGGGAACGCCACGAAGCCGAAGCCGCTCGCGGCCCGATCTCTCCGGGGTTCGCGGTTTAACTGTCCTGGCCATCGCCCCTTGCGAGCCTTCCTGTTTTTGAACGATGGGTCGGAAGGCTCGCAAGGCCGCGCAAAAGGGACTGGTTCCGGCATCCTGGTCCAGGAAGACAATCCCCGCAGGACTGTTTCCTTCTCAATTGATGACTAATGACCGAGAACCGATGACCGAAAAAGGTCGGCAAGGCTTTTGCCCATCCTTCCTGTTTTCGATGTTTCCTCGGTCATTGATCCTTGGTCATTGGGGATTCCCGAGAAGGAAACAGCCCTGACAATCCCCACAGAGGGTTTGCAGTCGCCTTGCGCGCTCGATAATCTGGGGGCGACAAAGTTAGGTGAGCAACGGCGACGTGTGAGAGGTCTGGAACCGAGTGGCGGACGTTCGACGATATCGATTTGACGACCTGCGCCGTTTCGCCTCGACCCTGGCGTCGGCCGCGGGAGTCGCGCCGCCACGCGCCTCGGCTCTGGCCACGCAACTGCTCTGGTTTGATGCCGCCGATGCCTCCTTACATGGCATCGCCAGGCTTGATGACATTCTGGTTCGGATGGATTCGAAGGAAATCGATCCGAAATCGGAACCGCGCGTGGTCCATGAGCGAGGGAGCACGGCTGTCCTGGATGGTCTGCGCGGCGTGCCTTTGCTCGTGCTCGACCGCGCGGCGGGCCTGGCGACGGAAAAGGCGCGCGATACCGGAGTCGGTTTGATCCGGGTCAAGAATATTGGTCCGACCGGGCCAGCGGCGGGGGTTGCGGCCGAGATGGCGATCGGTCCGGTCTCGGCCCTGATTCTCGGTCCAGACCGGCGCTGGGCGGTGGCTCTGCCCTCGCCCGAGGGTTTGCCGGTCGTCTTCGATCCGGAGATCGGCCGGCGCGACGACGAGAGCCGATCGGCGTCGGTATATGATGCGATGGTCGCCCCCTGGGCGTCGATCCTGGCGCCCGAAGAGGGATGGCTCGTCGCGGCGATTTCCGTCAATGCGATGGAGTCGCTCTCGACCTTTCACGAACGCTCGGCTGAACTTCTCAAGAGGCTTGACGGAGCGTCGGGGCGGCTCTTGCCGGGACTTTGGGAACAGCGTCGGCGCGACCTGCGCGAGCGAGGCGTTGCGATCGAATCGGCCGACTGGGAGCGTCTCAGCCGCCGGGCCTCGCTAGAAGGGATCACGCCCCCGGCGTCGATCGGCTGAGCAGAGCAGATCAGAGCAGAGCAATTGATCCGCAACGACCGGGAAGGGCCTGACGCATGGTGCTGCCGCTCGGCGACCTGGAAAAGACCCGGATCGTCCCGTTCGCAACCTATGCGTTGATCGCGCTCAACGTCGTCATGTACATTTTTCAGCGTGATCAAGGGGATGCGTTCACGGTCGGTTATGCCGCGACTCCCTACGAAATCACGCGCAATGAAGACCTTGTCGGCCGCGAGGTGATCGCCTTCCCCGGTGATGAGAACCCTTTGAATTTGCCCGGCCGGGTCGAGCTTCGCCGCCAGGTCGTCGACCAGGCCCCCGGCCCGCGCCCGATCTGGCTGACCCTGTTCACGGCGATGTTTTTGCACGGAAGCCCGCTCCACCTGGCGGGCAACATGCTCTTTCTCTGGATCTTTGGCGACAACGTCGAGGAGGTCCTCGGCGTGGTTCGCTACCTGATTGTCTACCTCGCCTGCGGCCTGATCGGTACGATTCTCCAGATCGCGGCGAATCCGAATTCGCTCATTCCGACGCTCGGCGCCTCGGGCGCGATTGCCGGATTGATGGGTGCATACGTTGTCTGGTTTCCCCACAACCGGGTGCGAGTGCTCGTTTTCCGGTTCATCACCGAGATGCCCGCGATGCTGGTCATCGGCGTCTGGGTCGTGATTCAGGTCTGGGAGGGGGTCGGGTCGATCGGCAAGCTGGGAGAAGCCGGCGGCGTCGCCTATCTGGCTCACATCGGAGGCGCATTGACCGGCGTTCTCGTCGGCTTTCTCTTCCGCGACCGAGCCCATTCCCTTCGCGTCATGAACGAGGCCCGCGAGGGCTGGTTTTACGCCCCTTGACGAACGATCGCGGTCAACGTCGCGAGGTCGCCTGTTCTCCGGCCTTCGCCACGCGAGAGGGGGAGCTGAGGTAACAGGTCAGGCTGGAGAGTTGCCCTTTTTCCTTCGAGGCACTGACGCGAAGGCCCCGGCGAACCGTGCGGACGGGCTGGCCAGGCTCCTTGATGGTGATCGCGAAGGTGCAGTCGCGGTCGGCGTTCAGGGTCCGAACGTCCTTGAGGTCGAGGTCGAGGGCGCCATCACTCTTGACCTGCTCGGTGAGCGGCTGGAACTGGCAGCCGGGGTGCCCCGGCTTGATCTCAACCTGACAGCCATTCGACCCGAGACCGGCAATGCGGAGCTTGAGTTTGACGACGTTGGTCGAGGTCGTCGCCTCGTTGTTCGAGGTTGACCCGGCCTCGGCCGAGATGATCGAACCGGCCGGCGCCCCGCCGAAGGTGGAGGCGGGGGCGAGTCCGGCGACGAGAGTCAAAGCGGCCATCCATGACCTGCCTTGCATGCGTTCCACTCCTTTGCAGAGCCTGGGTTCGGGTCGGCTCCGAACGCCTGGGCCGGGCCATCCCTGGGCCGCGGCGGCGTGTTCGGATTCGCCTACGTCGGTCGACGATCTGCCCGCGCTTGTTTGGGGGACGTGCTCGCAAAAGGTGTCGGGGCGGGCGGAAAGTACCCGCGCCGAGAGATTCCCGCAAGGTCAGAACCCGCGATGCCGATAAGAGTCGGATCGGCCTTCGGCCCGGTTATTTTCCCGAGGGCGATTTGAAGGGGTCTTCGATCTTCAGGTCGGTCGAACCCGCGCTGACGTTCGTGTCGGCCGTACTGGCCGAGGTCCGCATCGGTGTGATCGGCGAGACGATCGAGACGGTCTTTTTCGCGTTCGCGTCGAGCCGAAGGACCTGAGCCGTGGTGACCGACCGAACCATCTCGTCAACCGAGGGGGCCATCCAGTCCAGGAGCAGGGCTTGCGGGAAGACGCCGAGGGCGATCGTGAGGATGACCAGAGGCGTCGCGATCAGGACTTCGCGGAAGTTCAGGTCGGGGTAAACGTGGTGGTGAGGATCTTCATTCTTGCCGAGAAAGACGCGCTGAAGGGTCCAGAGGATGTAGGCGGCGGTCAGGATCACCGCCGAGGCCGCGAGGACGGCGAGCAAGGGGTTGTAGTTGAACGCCGCGAGGATCACGAAGGCCTCGGCGATGAACCCGCAGAGGCCGGGCAAGCCCATTGATCCGAAGAAGATCAGGAACGAGATCGCGCCGTAAACGGGCATCATGTTGAGCAGGCCGCCGAGCTTGCGGAGGTCGCGGGTATGCGCCCGTTCATAGATGACGCCGACGAGGAAGAACATGCCGGTGGATGTGATTCCGTGGGCGATCATCATGAACATCGCGCCGTTGACGCCGTAGGCGTAGTAGCGCGGGTCGGAGTCGGCGGCGAGGGTCATCACGGCCATGCCGAGCGTGACGTAACCCATGTGACTGACGGAACTGTAAGCGACGAGCTTCTTGAAGTCGGTCTGCGCCATCGCGACGAGGGCGCCATAGATGATGCTGAAGACGCCGAGCGCGGCGACGTAGTACGACATCTCGTAGGCGCCCGCGGGGGCGAGCGGCCAGGCGAGCCGGATCAGGCCGTAGCCGCCAATTTTGAGGAGGACGCCGGCCAGAATCATGCTGATCGGCGTCGGCGCCTGGACGTGAGCGTCGGGAAGCCAGGTATGGAAGGGGAAGGAGGGGAGTTTGACGCAGAAGCCGACGAGGAAGAGGAGGAAGATCGTCACCTGAAGCGACTTGCTATAATAGCTGGTCGTCGTGGCGATCTGGGTCAGCTTGACGATGTCAAAGGAGTGACCGGTGAACCCGCCGCCCCGCGAAGGCTCGCCGCCAAAGTAGAGGAAGAGGACGGCGACGAGGATGAAGACCGACCCGAAGAGGGTGTAGAGAAGGAACTTGATCGCCGCGTACTCGCGGTTCTCGCCCCCCCAGACCCCGATCAGGAAGTACATCGGCAGGAGCATCACCTCGAAAAAGACATAGAAGAGGAAGAGGTCGAGCGAGAGGAAGACCCCCATCATGCACGACGTCAGGAGCAGATAGAGCGAGAAATAGCCCTTGACCTGCTTCTCGATCGGCCAGCTTGCCAGGCAGGCGAGGACGCTCACCAGGCCCGTCAAGAGGACGAGGCTGAGG
This sequence comes from Isosphaeraceae bacterium, assembly GCA_965277595.1. Classification (GTDB taxonomy): domain Bacteria; phylum Planctomycetota; class Planctomycetia; order Isosphaerales; family Isosphaeraceae; genus CBDIDH01. Next base: position 4,064,255 of record CBDIDH010000002.1, on the reverse strand, counting down.
CTGATCCCGTCAAGGCCGAGGTAATACTGGATGTGAAAGCTGGGAATCCAGGGCTCGCGAACGAGGAGGTCGTGGCGGTCGTTCTTGGCGTCGGCATCGCGGGCCAGGTCGTCACCGCCCTCGGGCTCGACCGCGAGCGCGGAAAGGGCGGCGCGATCGGCGAGGCCGCGGTGGGCGCGCGAGCCGGGGGCGACGTACTGGTTATACGCCATGATCGAGAGGGCGAAGGTCGCCAGCGTGATCAGGAGGGAGAAGACCCGGATCGACCGCCCCGTTTGCGAGGGGATGACCAGGACCGCCGCGGCCCCCATGAGCGGAAGCAACCAGAGCCAGGTCAAGATTGTGTCGTCGCTCATAGTTCCGTCGCTTCAAGTCCGCGCCCCGATCAAGGGGCGATAATCGGTCGAACCCGGGCCGTTCCGCGACGGCCCCAATGTCGGTCTGGTCTGAGCAGTGCAACAAGAAAAAGGCCACGATCCCGCTGTCAGCGAACCCAGGCGAAGACGCCCGCGAAGAGACCCACGAGCGCCACGGCCAGGACCATCAGATAGTTGCGGAGCCGACCCGTCTGGAGCTTCCGACCCCAGTCGCCCAGGACATAAACGCCCTGCGCGACGAGGTTCACCAGGCCATCAACCGCGATCCGGTCGAATACCCCTTCCAGTCGGCTTAAAAGGGCGGTCAAGGAGGCCGCCGAGTTCACCAGGCCATCGACCGCCTGCTTGTCGAAGACCGCCAGCCCTTTGGCCAGGGTCAACGCGGGCTGGACAAAAATGGCGTGGTAAAGCTCGTCAAAATACCACTTGTGCTTGAGAAACTCATAAAGACCGGGGAAGCGTGAGGCCGCCGTTTCGGCCCGAAGGCGGCGACGGAGCGGGACAGGCACGTTCCGACTTCGGAAGGTCGTCATCGGCGGCGCGTAGAAGGCGACACCGCCGCCGATGCCAACCACGGCGATGAGGACCGACGCGGCCATCGCCAGGTAGTGCATCGACCAGAGGTCTTGCCCGCGCATCGGCTCGCCGTAGGTCAGCATGTATTCGAGCACGGGCTCGTCGATCGGCAGGCCAAATTGCCAGGTCCAGCCGACGAGGACCGCCGGGACGGCCAGGATCAGCAACGGCCAGGCCATCAACGGGCCACTCTCGTGCGCGTGATCGTAGGGGTTGCCGTGATGGTGGTCGTCGTGGCCGTGGCCATGAGCGTGACCGTGGCCGTGGTCCGGGTAGCCGCGCGGTTCGCCCGCGAAGACGAGGAACCACATACGGAACATGTAAAAGGCGGTGATCGACGCACCAAGGGCCGGAAGGATAAACAGAAGGATATGCTTCTGACCCCCCGGGACCATGAAGACCCGGTAGAGCGACGCCGCGAGGATCGCGTCCTTCGAATAGAAACCGCTGAAAAAGGGGACGCCCGAGATTGCCAGGGTGGCAATCAGCATCGTGTACGCCGTGATCGGCATCTTGCGCCGGAGGCCGCCGAGAACGGGCATTTCATACGTATGCACGGCGTGGTAAACGCTGCCCGCGCCCAGGAACAAGAGGGCCTTGAAGAAGGCATGCGTGAGCAGGTGAAAGAGCCCCGCCGCCCAGCCGCCGACCCCCAGGCCAAGCATCATGAACCCGAGCTGGCTGACGGTCGAATAGGCGAGGACCTTCTTGTAATCGGTCTGCACGACGGCGATCGTCGCCGCGACAAAGAGCGTGATTCCGCCCGTGTAGGCGATGTAAAGCAAGACCTGATCGGTGAAAAGCGGATAGAAGCGGCCGACGAGGTAAACACCCGCCGCGACCATCGTCGCCGCGTGGATCAGGGCCGAGACAGGGGTGGGACCGGCCATCGCGTCGGGAAGCCAGACGTGAAGCGGGAACTGGGCACTCTTGCCGACGCAACCGGCGAAGACGCCAAGGCCCGCGAGCACGAGCGCCCAGGTGGCGATCTGCCGGGGCTGGCCCGATTCATCGAGCTTGGCCGACCCGGTCTCGCGGTCGACGAGGCGGACGTAATCGCCGGATTCGGTGGAGACGACGTTCAGCTTGCCCGACTCGTCGCGGAGGGTCTGGTTGATCTCACTGATGTTGAACGTGCCGAGGCTGGTCCAGAGCAGGCCCAGGCCCATGAGCATGCCGACGTCGCCGACCCGGTTGACGATGAACGCCTTGTTCGCGGCGTTCGAGTTCTTTTTTTCCTCGTACCAGAACCCGATCAGGAGGTAGGAGCAGACCCCGACGAGTTCCCAGAAGAGGAAGATCATGAAGACGTTGGCCGACGCGACGAGGCCGAGCATCGAGAAGCAAAAGAGCGAGAGGTACGCGAAGAACCGCGGAAAGCGCGGGTCATCGTGCATGTATCCGATCGAATAAATGTGGATCAACGTGGCGATGAAGGTCACCATCAGGAACATGATGACGGTGAGGTTGTCGACGTGAACGGCGAGCGGAATCGTCAGCGGGGGGACCTGCTTGCCGCGCGCGTTCATTCCGCCGCCGATCGAGACCCAGTTCACGCTGTACTTCCAGACAACCGGCCGGGCGTGGTGGGCGTGGGCGTCCGCCTCGGCTTCAGCGTGCTCGGCGGGGTCGTGGGCTTTGACGATCTTGCCGGATTCGAGGTCTTCGGGGGTGGCCTGGGGCACGGCGTGGTGCGAAAAGACGCCGTGGGCCTCGACGAAGAAGTATTCGCCGAAACCGATCAGGCTGAGCACGAAGGCCGTCCCGATCGCGCCGGTGGCGATCAGCGCGTTGAGCCGTCCGAGGATACGGATGCCCAGAAGCTGGACGGTGAAGGCGATCAAGGGGAGGAAGACGGCGGCGACGTAGAGTCTCACCTGCCAGCTCATTGTCGTCCGTTCCTCTTCTCTGGGGTCTCTCGGCGGCGCAACTCTGGGGAAGGGGCGACGACCTTCGGCGGCTCGCCCGCGAAGATCGTTTCGGAATATGGCACACCCCCACGGCCTTTGCAAGACCCTGGTGTCCGCTCGCGAAGAGTCGGCCCGGGTCATACCCTCTCGGGAAGGGGCGATTGCGTGGTGGGTCAAGGTTCGGGGGCGATCCCTTGTCGGCGGGGTCTGCCCTTTTTCGCGTTGGATATGCTACCTTCGAGACCTGTCTTGCAATGACCGCCGAGCCTGGCTGGGTGGACTGACCGAAACGAGGAGCGCGTTTGATCATGCCGACCGTGACTGTCGAAGGGGAGAAGTCGTTCGAGGTGGAACCGGGGACGAAGCTGGTCCTGGCGGTTGAGGATGCCGGGATCGACATCATGCACAAGTGCGGCGGCAACGCGCGTTGCACGACCTGCCGGGTTCAGGTTCTCTCGGGCGATCCCGGCCCGATGGCCGACCTGGAACGCGACCGCCTGGCGCGCGAGGCCAGCCTCGGCCCCGACATTCGCCTCGCCTGTCAGTTCCGGGTCGAGACCGACCTGACCATCAAGGTTCTTGGCCGGGCCTCGGCCACGGGGGGCGTTGCCGGACCTCGACCGGCCGATTGAGCCCGAATCGGAAAAATCGGGTCGTCAGGCCGATCCGTGGAACGGCCTGGAAGAGGGAACGAGGACCAATGACCGAGAAGTTCCGTCAATCGGTCATCGGTCCTTGGTCATCCGAAACCCGGCCTGAAGGCGATTTGAGCCTTATTTCTGGCTCTCAGAGCACTTCTTGCAACGCGCCAGGTGGCGGCGGACCTGACCGCCGCAGCGCTTGCAGCGGTGGTGTTTGCCCTGTCGCATCGTCTTCTTGCGGGGTCGGTACGCCACGGGAGACCTCGATTCGTTGAGCGTCGGAAACGTTGGGAGAAAACGGCGTCCAGACCGGTCGCCAAGATCCTGACTCTATCCGAGAAGACCCCGACCCGGCTAGTCCGCGTTTTTGGGAAAGGGCCGGGCGGGAACTCCGGCGACCGTCGATCCGTCGGCGACGTCGTGACCGCGCGTGACCACGGCGCCCGAGCCGACGGTGGCCCCGGCGCCGATCGTGACCGGAGCGATCAAGACCGCCCCGGCGCCGATCGAGGCCCCGGCGCCGATCGTGGTGGCGTGCTTGGCCTGGCCGTCAAAGTTCGCCGTCACGGCCGTGGCCCCGATGTTCGCGTGGCGACCGACCCGGGCATCGCCGAGATAGGCGAGATGCCGCGCCACGACCCCGGTTTCCAGATGCGAGCGGTTGACCTCGACAAAGGCGCCAACCTCGGCGCCGTCTTCGAGAACGGTCCCCTCGCGGAGGTGCGTGAACGGCCCGACCCGGCACCGTGCCCCGATTGTCACGTTGCCCGAGATCACCGTGAACGGATAAACGGTCGTGTCGGCGCCGATCTGAGCGCGGCCGTCGATGTAGGTGTTGCGGGGGTCAACAATGCTGACCCCTTCGTCCATCCAGCGCCCCTGAATCCGGTCCTGCATGATCGCGTGCGCCTGGGCGAGGTGGCCGCGCGTGTTCACGCCAAGGATGTCGTCGGCCTCAAGAACAGGCAGGGCAACGACCTTCCGGCCCATGCCTTGAAGCAGCGCGGGGGCGTCGGTCAGGTAGTATTCGCCTTGCGCGTTGCCGGTCGTCAGGCGTTCGAGAGCATCCCAGAGGCCGGGAAGCTCGAAGACGTAACAGCTTGGGTTGACCTCGCAAATCGAGCGCTGAGCGGGGTCGCAGTCGCGGTCTTCGACGATCGCGTTGAATCGGCCGTCGACATCGCGGACGATCCGGCCGAAGCCGGTCGGGTCGGGCACGATCGCCGTGCCGAGCAGGGCCGAGGCGCCATCGGACGCCTGCCTGGCCAGCAGGTCGGCGAGCGGACCCGGACGGACGAGCGGCTCATCGCCGACGAGGACCATGGCCGGACCCTGGTAACCTTCCAAAACGGGAAGGCAGGCGCGGACGGCGTCGCCGGTGCCGAGTTGTTTGGACTGGGTGGCGTAAAGGATGTCGGGATCGCCTTTTAGAGCGAGTTTCACCTCGTCGGCACCGTAGCCGACGACGACGACGATCGTCTTCGCCCCGGCGCCGCGGGCGGCGTCAACGACGTACTGGATCATCGGTCGGCCGCAGACGTCGTGGACGACCTTGGCCCTGTCGGACTTCATCCGCTTGCCGTGTCCCGCCGCAAGGATGATGGCTACCGGCCCTTGCATCGTATCGTCGCCTCCCCGCTCGGAACTCGTCGGTTGAAAGCGCCTTGATTCCCCAGAGGCCCGCGACCTCACCCGAGGTCGACCGCCGTTCCACCACCATAGTATGAGCGTCGACGGGCGTCAAAGGTTGCGGACTTGCCTTATGGGGCAAGGAAGGACCCATGACCAATGCCCGATGACCGAGTAAAATAGGAAGGATGGGAAAAATAAGGTGGAAGGGGGTTTTGATATTTCGAGGGGAAAAATTGCTTTTCTGTTGTCGGCGAGGCGATGGAGGAGGTTGGCTTTGTTTCGCAAAATCGGTTCGGAAAAAGCGACGAGGTGTCGCGCGGCGCGACAGTGTTGAGGAAATGGGGTTGGCATCGCGAAAGGGTCGTGCGCAAGGGCATCGGCTGTGGAATCGTGGCGTTGGCGCGGTGTGAGAGCCTGAGAAAGTTTGGCTTCGTTTCGCGAAATCGGCCTGAAAATGGGGACGAAGTGTCGCGCGGCGCGACAGCGCCGGGGGGTGGGGTTGGCATCGTGCAGGGGTCGGGCGTAAGGGAATCGGTTGGGGAAACCGTGGCGATGGCGGGGTGTGAGTCGCTAAACAAGGTTGGCTTCGTTTCGCGAAATCGGTCTGGAAAGGGGGACGAAGTGTCGCGCCGCGCGACAGCGCCGGGGGGTGGGGTTGGCATCGTGAAGGGGTCGGGAGTAAAGGCATCGGCTGCGGAATTCGGAGCGATAGCGGGGTGTAAATCCCTGAGAAAGGTTGGCTTCGTTGCGCAAAAACGGCCAGGAAAGGGGGACGATGTGTCGCGCGGCGCGACAGCGCCGGGGGGTGGGGTTGGAATGGTGAGAGGGTCGGGCGCAACGGCATCGGCCGCGTAATTCGAGGCGATGGCGGGGTGTGAGTCTCTGAAAAAGGTTGGCTTCGTTTCGCGAAATCGGCCTGGAAACGAGGACGGAGTGTCGCGCGGCGCGACAGCGCCGGGAGAATGGGTTGGGATCGTGAAGGGGTCGGAAGAAAAGGCATCGGCGGCGCTTTCCAAAAGGGGGAGATCACGAGGGCGTACGTCCCCGATATCATCATCGTTAGGGGCCGGGGAGGGCGCTTTCGATTTCCCGAGGATGAAGGAATCAGGAGGTGCGAGTGTCCTCGGTTCTTAATCCTTCTCACCGAGCCGGAACCGGCGGGGCGATTGCTTGAAGGTTGGAACGGGTTCTGGCAGACTAGGCCGGTCGTCTCGTCGGCCGCGGGGGGTCCCGCGTGCGCGAAAGGCGACGCACGCCAACGGAGATGTCCCGGTTCATGACCTTGACTAGCGACGATGTGGCCAGAGTCGCCATCCTGGCCAGGCTTCGCCTCAGCCCCGAAGAACTCGCGCTCTTCACAGGTCAGCTCAACTCGATCGTCGAGTTCGTTGACCAGCTTCAGGGGCTTGACCTCGACGGTGTCGAGCCGCTCGCGCATGGCGTTGAGGTTCGTAACGTCTTTCGCGACGACGTGCTTGGCCCCTCACTTGCGCGCGAGCAGGCGCTGGCGAATGCTCCCAAACGCAATGCCGAGGGGTTTCTGGTTCCGGCCGTGCTGGAATAGGGGGGTCGGGGAGGGCAAAGGACAAAGGGCAGAGGGCCAATCAAAGGCATCGGAAGAAGTGGAAATCTGTCCTTTGTCCTTCCGACCTCTGTTTTGCCGGCCGGGAACAGGCAATAACGCAGTGAACTGTCAGGCAACGATGATCATCGGCCATTTGTTTGTTGTTTCCCGAGTTCGGACGAGCCAGGCACAAGGCGAGAGAGATTCGATCGATGATCGCTGATACCGCGACAGAACTTCTCGCCCAGTTGAACGCAGGGTCGGTCACGGCGGAGGAGGTCGCTCGGTTTTACCTGGACCGCTCGGAACGGCTCAAGAGGCTCAATGCCTTTGTGCATCTCGATCCCGAGAACGTGCTGGCACAGGCCCGCGCGGTGGACGCGAAACGCAAGGCGGGCGAGACGCTCGGGGCACTCGCGGGGGTGCCCGTGGCGGTCAAGGACGTGCTATGCGTGAACGGAGAGCCGACGACCTGCGGCAGCCGGATGCTCAAGGAGTTCCGGCCGCCGTATGACGCCACGGTGATTGCCCGGCTCAAAGCGGCCGACGCCGTGCTCTTCGGCAAGACGAACATGGACGAGTTCGCCATGGGTTCGTCGACCGAGAACAGCGCCTATGGACCGACGCTCAACCCCTGGGACGAGACCCGCGTTCCCGGCGGATCGTCGGGCGGCTCGGCCGCGGCGATTGCCGCCGACCTGGCTCCGCTGGCGCTTGGTTCCGACACCGGCGGGTCGATCCGCCAGCCCGCCGCCGTCTGCGGAATTGTCGGCCTGAAACCGACTTACGGCCGGGTCAGCCGATACGGCCTGATCGCCTACGCCAGCTCGCTCGATCAGGTCGGCCCGTTCGCGCACAACCTCGCCGACGCTGCGCTTTTTCTCAAGGTTCTCGCCGGCCGCGACCCGCTCGACGCCACGAGCGTTGACGCGCCCGTGCCCGACTACCCGGCCACGCTCGACACCCCGCCGCCGACCCTTCGCATCGGCCTGGTGCGCGAGTTTTTTGGCGAAGGGCTTGATTCCGAGGTCGAGTCGGCGATTCGCGAGGCCGTCCGCGTGTATGAAGCGGCGGGCGCGACCGTGAAAGAGGTCTCGCTGCCGCACTCACGCCACGGAATTCCCGCGTATTACCTCGTCGCCCCGGCCGAGTGTTCGAGCAACCTGTCTCGATACGATGCCACGACCTTCGGCCACCGCGCCGAGGATTTTTCGCCGAAGTATCCGGGCGAGGAATCGTTGCCCCCCTTGATTCGAATGATGATGGCGAGCCGTTCGGAGGGGTTTGGCCCCGAGGTGAAGCGGCGGATCATGCTCGGCACGTTCGCGCTCTCGGCAGGCTACGCCGACCAGTATTACAACAGGGCCTTGAAGGTCCGCCGCCTGATCCGCAACGACTTTGACGCGGCGTTTCAGGAGGTCGACGTGCTGCTGGGTCCGACCTCGCCGAGCGCGGCGTTCCGAATTGGAGAGAAGACGTCGGACCCGCTGGCGATGTATCTCTCGGACATTTACACGATCACGGCGAACCTGGCGGGGATTCCCGGCCTGAGCATTCCGTGCGGGTTCACCAGATCGGGCCTGCCGATCGGTCTTCAGCTTCTCGCCCCGGCCTTCGCCGAGGAAACCCTGCTGCGCGCCGGTCGGGTCTTCGAGAAGGCCACCGACTGGCAGACCCGCAGGCCCGAGGCACTCTAGCACGCTCGATGGCTCGCTCGGCGCGAACGCCTGAGGCACTCATGAAATCACCCTCTGTTCGCCTTCTGGCCGCCATGATCGCCGCTCTTGGTTTGGTTTTTTCGACCCAATCCGCCCAGACCGTCGCGGGCGAGACGTCGGCGGAAGCGTCGGTCAGTCTTGTCTTCGTCGGCGATTTGATGCTTGATCGCGAACCGGGCCGGATCATGCTTGGCGGGACCGACCCGCTCGGCCAGGTCGCCGCGATCCTCGATGGCGCCGATTTCACGATCGGAAACCTCTGCTGCGTGATCGCGACCGGCGGGCGTCGGGCCGACAAGTTCTTTACTTTCCGGGCCGACCCGCGCGCCGTGACGTACATCGCCCGCCATTTTGACGCGGTTTCGCTCGCGAATAATCACTCGGGCGACTTTGGACCCGACGCCCTGACCGAGACGATTGACAGGCTCAAAAAAGCCAACGTCCGCCCCTTCGGCGCGGGTCGGAACCGGGTCGAGGCGCATCAACCCTGGATCGCCGAGAAGAACGGCGTGCGAGTGGCGGTTCTTGGCTACAACGAGTTCTGGCCGCGCGCCTTTGAGGCCGGGCCGACAACCCCCGGATGCGCCTGGAGCGTTGATGAGCAGGTCGTCGCCGACATCAAGGCCGCGCGGGCCTCGGCGGACGTTGTTATCGCGTTCAACCACTGGGGCGAGGAAGACCCCGCGCCGCCGACCGATCGACAGAGAGCGCTCGCACACAAGATGATTGACGCGGGGGCGGGGGTCGTCATCGGCAACTGTCATCCGCACGCGGTCGCCGGGCCGGAGATGTACAAGGGGAAGCTGATCGTTTACGGACTCGGCAACTTCCTGATTGATGAGTACAAGGGAGACGTGATCGGCACCCCGCCCGTCTTGAAGGAAGAGAAGCGGGTCGGCTGGGCCGTGAGACTCACCGTCAACAAGCTTGGACTTGTCGACTGGCAAACCCTGGTGACCCGGACCGACGATGAGGGCATTCCGCACCCAGTCGCCGGTGTCAGCGGTCCGGCAGGCAAGGCCGACGTGAATTTGGAAATCAAACGATCTCAGTAACGAAGTCAAACGCAGAGGGGCAAGAGGATTTCCGCAATGGACTACACGATTGTCATCGGCCTGGAAGTCCACGTTCAGCTCCTCACCGAGAGCAAGATGTTCTCGTCGTGCGGGACCGAGTTTGGTCGGCCGCCGAACACGCAGACCGACCCGGTCTCGCTCGGCCTGCCCGGCACCTTGCCGGTGATGAACCGGCGGGCCTTTGAACTGGCTCTCAAGACGGCCGTGGCCCTTGGCGCGGAAATCGCCCGGTTCACGAAGTGGGACCGCAAGAATTATTACTATCCCGACCTGCCCAAGAACTATCAGATCAGCCAGTACGACCTCCCCTTCAGCACCGGCGGGTCGATCGCGATCCCCGCGCGGAAGGACGGCACGGGGGGCGGGCGGTGTCGCCTGACCCGCGTTCACCTGGAAGAGGACACGGGGAAGCTCGTCCACGTCGCCGGGGGGAATTCCGAGGTTGATTTGAACCGCGCGGGGATTCCCTTGCTGGAGATCGTCAGCGAGCCGGATATCCGGTCGGCCGAGGATGCGCGCGCCTGTCTCGAAGAACTTCGGCTGACGCTTCGTTACCTCGGCGTTTCCGATTGCGAGATGCAGGAAGGTTCGCTCCGCTGCGACGCCAACGTGAATCTTCATATCGAGAAGGATGGCCAGACATTGGCCACGCCGATCGTGGAGATCAAGAACCTGAACAGCTTTCGATCCGTCGAGAAGGCCATCAAACACGAGGCCGAACGCCAGTTCGCCAAGTTTCAGGCCGACGGCAAAACCATCAAGGACGCTCCCAAGCAGACCCGAGGCTGGGACGACGCCGCCGAGGTCACCAAACCTCAGCGCGAGAAGGAAACGGCCGCCGATTATCGCTATTTTCCCGAGCCCGATCTCGTTCCCGTCGTCGTTGACGATGCCTGGCTCGATCGCGTCCGCGCGTCGATCGGCGACCTTCCGGCGCGGCGTCGCGATCGGTTCGAGTCGGAATACGGCCTCTCGCCTTATGACGCCAATGTCCTCGTCGAACAGGGGGAGGAGGTGGCCGATTACTATGACGCGGTTGCCCGAGCGACCGGTGAGTTCAAGCTGGCGAGCAACTGGGTGCAACAGGATATCTTGCGATCGGCGAAGGAACGCAAGGTCTCGCTCGCCGAGTTTCCCGTCAGGCCCGACGCATTGGCCGATCTGATCAACCGGATCAAGCGCAAGGAGTTAAACACGAATCAAGGGCGTGAGGTGCTCGCGACGATGATCGAGTCGGGCGATTCGGCCGAGGCGGTCATCAAGGCCGGTGGTTTCGGCATGGTCTCGGACCGCGACGCGATTGCCGACGCGGTGAATTCGGCGCTCGCGGCCAATCCCAAGGCGATTGACGACCTCAAGGGGGGCAAGAAGAAGCCCGAGGCGGTCAAGGGGTTTTTGCGCGGTCAGGTCATGAAGCAGACCGGCGGCAAGGCCGATCCCGCGCTTGTTTCCGAGCTTCTCGACGTCAAGCTCGCCGAGCTTGCCCAGTAATCTTCTCTGATTCAAGGAGTCTTGACGATGGATCGCAGAACCTTCCTGAAATCCACGGCCGCCGCGCTCGCCGTTTCCGCGGCCGATCGCGCGAGGGGTGCCGAGGGGGATGCGATCCCCTGGAAAAAAGCGTACATGCTCGGCGGCGTCAGCGCGGGGCCGATCTTGCCGCATTTTGAAGCCTTGAAAGAGGCGGGTTTTCAGGGGGTCGAGCTGATCAGCCCGAACGAACTCGACCGCGACGAGGTTTTACGCGCACGCGACAAAACCGGCCTGATGATTCACGGCGTCAGCGGCTCGCGACACTGGAAAGATGCGCTTTCCGACCCCGACCCGGCCGTCGTGGCGCGTGGCCTGGCGGCGATCCGCCGCGAGATGGACGATTGCAAGGCGTATGGCGGCTCGACCGTCCTCGTCGTGCCGGCGATCGTCACGCCGAAGGTCTCGTATCGCGACGCCTGGACCCGTTCTCAGGCCGCGATCAAGACCCTGATTCCCGACGCCGAGCGTTTTGGCGTCAAGATCGCCGTCGAGGAGGTCTGGAACAAGTTCCTTTTAAGTCCGGTCGAGTTCGCTCGCTATATTGACGACTTCCAGAGCCCCTTCGTGGGCGCCTATTTTGACGTCGGCAACGTGGTTGAGTACGGCTATCCCCAGGAATGGATTCGCGAGCTTGGCCCCAGGATTCTCAAGGTTCACATCAAGGAATACAAGAAGGAGAAGCGGTTCGGCTACCCGCTCGGCGAAGGGGAGATCGAGTGGCCGGAGGTTCGCCAGGCGCTTCTCGACATCGGTTACAAGGGCTGGATCACCGCCGAGGTGCCGATGGGGGATCGCGAGAACCTCAAGGACGTGGTTCGAAGGATGGACCGCGTTCTCGGCGGAGGTTGAGGTTTGTCGGGAAAAGCAGGACCGATGACCGAGGACCGATGACCGAGGGATTGAAACCTTGTTCATCGGTCATTCATGCCTTGTTCTCTTCATCGAATGCCCGAGAGCGTGACCTGAGAAATTCCGAGGGTGCCGGAGCCCTGGCCGTTTGGTCGGGTGACGAGCTTGGGGAGTTCGGCCTTGCCGAAGTAGGCGTAATTGGGCTGATCAAACTTGCGAACGTGGTCTTGAAGCGACTCGTTCTTTTCAAGTCGAGTCATGTCCATGAACGGCAAGGACGAGGCTCCAGACTCCCAGGCGCTCTTGCCTTCGTAGACAATCCGGAGCTGGCTCGTCCAGGGATGGACCTTGAAGCGATCGACCTGGAAACCCCCTCCAAACCGTCGGTAGGCGACTTCCTGTTCCTTCCCCTGAGTCATCGACGCCTGCACGACGACCGGACTGCCAGGCGCGACCTTGACACCCGATTTCGCGAGGTTGGCGGTCAACGAGCGAATCACGTTCTCGCGCTGCGAGGCATCGGGAATGCCCGAGGCATCGACCGAGACGGTCGCGCCGGGCTTGAAGATGAAGAAGTTCGGATCGCGCGCGGCTTTCGCGAGCGCTTCCTGAGCCGAAGGGGGGGGAACCTTCGACGGAATCAAGGCCCCGGCGCGGTCTTGACTGGCGGCAAGCTCAAACCAGGTCACGCCGTTATTCGCCGTGACGACCCGCTCGTTCCCCTGATATTGCCAGAGCCGGACCTGACTTTCCAGGTCGATCAAGGTGTGTTCGCCGACGATCAGGAGGTCGTCGTCGGGAAGCACGGGCGCGGTCTGGGCGTTGAGCCCTTGCAGCGAAACCTCGCGGTAAAGGTCGCCGGTGGCAACTTCGTAGACGTAGACCTTGTTGATGAAGACCTTGCAGGCGAGGCGCTTGCCGGTCGGGCTGAACGCGAAGGAGGTCCAGGCCATGTTTGGCATCGGCGCGGCGCGGACGGCGACGACGTCGAGCGTGTTGACGTCGAGAAGGCCGATCTCCTTCGACGTCGCGAAGGCCAGGAGCTTGCGATCGGGGCTGAGCGCGGGGGTGCAACCCCCTTGAATCGTGAACGTCGCCAGCGGTTTGAGCGGCTTGGTCCGCCAGATCACGAGGACGCCCGCCTCGCTCGCGGTGGCGAACCGAGTCTCATCAAGATAGGCGCCCCAGCGGATATCGCGGTCGCCGCCGTTGGCCCCCTTGGCGTCTTCGTGGGGAACCCACATTTCCCCTTTGGCAACGCCCGACTTGCCGAGGGTCCAGAATTCCAGCCGATCGTGACCCCCCGGTCCGAAGGTGTCGGTTCGCATCAGGACCTGCGCGCCGTCGTCGCTGAGGGCCAGGGGCGCGTAAAGGCCGAACTGGCCGCCCGAGCCCTGGAGCTTGCCGTTGGCGAGGTCGAGGAGCGAGACCCGGCTCGACCCTTTTTGATTCATGCCGGGGTTCGCACCGGCGTAACCGACGACGGCCCTGGTTCCGGTCCCGTTGAAGACGACCCCCTTGGGACCGTCGAAGAAGCCGCTTTTCTGAGGAACAGGCACCGACCTGAGTTTCTCGGGCGCGGGGGGAATGCCGTCGGTGGAGATGGTGACCTTCCAGCCGGAGGTGCTGGGCGTGGTCATGACCTGCTGGACGCCGTCCCACCTGGGCCGGACGAGGCGGCCGGCTGAGCCAGGCTCCTCGGCGGGCTCGGGGCCGTCGTTGGTAGACGTCGCGGCGGCGGCGGGCATGGCCGCCTTGGGCTTGAAGGGGCTCGCGGCTTTTTTCTTGAAGGGGTTGGCCTTTTGCGTGGCGACGTATTTCTGGTCGGCGGGACTGAGCGCGGAGAGTTCGATCTCAAGGGTCTCGCCGTCGGCCTGCTGGAGCGTGACCGCGTTGCCCGCGACGGAGACGAATTTCGCCTCGATCTTGAATTCACCCGAGGTCCACGACCGCATCGCCGGCGCCTGCGCGCTGGCGATACTCGCGGCGCTCAGGACCAGAAAAGCCGCCATGAGGACGACCGGCCGCGACACCGTCCGCCGATCCGTCCCGGATTGCCGCGCGTGCTGATTCATCACCCTCGACCCTCGGGCGTTTTTAAAAAAATGTGATGAAGACATCCCCATCAAAACAGGAGACCTCTAGCAGAATCGCTCGATGCAACGCGGTCAAGAGGGTGCCTCCGACAATCCTCGGAGGCGCTTCGAGAGACCTCCTGACGCGGTCGACGGGGCTCGTTCCCCTGGAACGAAAGACCGATGACCGATTTGGAGGAAGACTCGGTCATCGGTCAATATCTGAGATCAATACGATCCTGTACCGATCAAGCGGCGGGCTTGCCGATCCACTTGACGTAGTAAAAGATCAAGGGGGACTTGCCCGTGTTGAGGATCGCGTGGGGCGTGTTGGGGGTCGTGTACATGACCGAGCCGTTCTCGACCTTCGTGGTCTTGCCGTCGCAGAAGATCTCGCCGGTGCCTGTTTCGACGATCATGACCTCTTCCTCGGGGTGGGTGTGCGGCGGGTGCGGGGTCTTGCCGGGGGGGATGACGAACCGGCCGGTGATGAAGTTCGTGCTCCCGGGCGTGTCGCCAGTGAGGTAAACGCCGTTCTCGCCGACGGGCTTGTCGTCGTACATCGCCTTGTTCATCACCACCTTGTCGAGCGTGATCGTTCCCGAGGTCACTCGTTTTGGCTCCGGCTCACGCGCCAGGGCCACCTCACGCGCTGCCCAGCCAAGGCCAAGCAACAAGGCCAGGGCCGAGGGGATCACGGAGGCCAGTCGGGCCTTGGGGAATCGAAGAAGGGACATGGTTTCGTCCTGCCGGTTGGTTGATTTTTTGGAACGCGTCGAGACCGGCATCGTAAAAGATCCGCGAAGGCGTGGAAAGACCCTCCAGGCGATGGTCGCAATCGTCGCCTCGCGGAAAGAGGGACTTCGCGGTAAAGTGAGGGTCGGAAGGCGTTCGCGGGAAGACTGTTTCGATGGATCTGGACGTGAGCCCCCGCCATGCCAATCCTCCGCGTCTTGCTCCGGCCGAGGCTATGGACCTGGCTTACGGGCCTCGCCCTCTATGTCGCGATCGTGGGATCGTGCCAGTTCGCGTTCAGCGAGAGCTGGATGCCCGGACCGTGTACGCGCCTGGATCGTCACTGGGATCGGCTAGTTGACTGGCTTCGCTCAGGAAAGGAACCGCTGGGTGTTTACTTTCTTTCAATCGAGCTTAAACGTCTGGCGGCGACGGCCGCTGTTATCGTCCTACTGTCGGTCGCCTTTGGTTGGTCGATCCTTCTTCAGAGACCCTTTCGGTTTCACGTTCGGCTTCGCACGCAGATGATCGCCATCGCTCTGCTTGCCTGTGCGTGGGTCGGCGGCAAAGAGATATGGATCATGTGGGATCGATTTGATGATCATATTAATATGATCGATTATTGTTCAGGGATGTCACGGGCTCTGCTCACCCCCGACCTTCCGATTGATCCTGAGGAATTGAGGATGACGCGCGAGCTTGCCGACCAGTACAAGGCCGCCGCGGAGGAGCATCGCAAGGCGATCTGGCGACCCTGGAGCCAGGTCGAGGTCAAATTACCTCTCTAGTCGGATCGGCTCGGAATCGCTCGGCGGAACCGGGGAGAGGAGGTCGCGTCTTGATCCCGTGGGAGCGAACCCGGCACGATCCGGCGAAACGCGTTATACTGGTCGCGAATCCTGGTTGTCTTTCGACGCCCGGAAGACGGTTCCGCGCGACACAACATCATGACCATGTTTCCGCCGCGATCCGACCCGGAAGAGGCCCCCTCGGCGCTTGAGGAACGGGTGGAGGCCGAGGACGGGGTCGAGGCGACCGACTTCCGACTCTCGGGAATCGATAACCGCGAGCGTGCCCTGCCGTTTCGACAGGGCGACCTGACCCGCTTGCTCCTGAACGAGCCGGGGCTTTCGAAGGACGATCGCGAGCGCCTGGTTCAGTTTGGCAACTTGCTCGCGGCGATGTTTCATAGCGAGTTTTTCGAGAAGCTGCGCGAGCTGAAAGAGTTGTACGCGCCGCTCGATCCCGACTCCGATTACGTCCCCCTTCGCGGCTTCACGGCCCGCCGGACCGAACGATCGGACGAGGACTTTCTCGTCCCGTTCGAGGCCGCGCTCGTCCGCGCCAATTATCGGCCGCTCTCGCTTCAGGTGATTGAAGAAGCGGTCTCGGCGCCGAATGAGATGGGCTTGACGTACACGCCGGATTTCACCTTGTTTGAACACCTTCGCGTTTACGTGCGCGGGTATACGCGGATCACGCGCGATTGCCGGACGGTGAAGTCGAAGTTTCGCAAGAGGACGGTCTCGTTTGACGCCTATCAGCGCCTGATTGTCGCGCTCAAGTTCAAGGAAGACCTCAAGCTCGGCCCGCTGGTCCGGCCCGACGTGGTTTACCTGAAGATGTACAAGGACGTTCCGCACGTCGACATGGAAATGCACCTGCCCGAGCAGGGGACGCGGGTGCGGATGCGCTGGATTGACAAGGCGCAGATTGCCTCGCCGATCGTGATGGGCATTCCGACGCTCGCGGCCAAGGTGATCGCCGCCGCCGCGTTTTCGCCGATGGCGCTGGGGGGTTTGATCGTGGCGCCGATCACGGCGGGCCTGAACTCGTTCTTCGGGTTTCAGCGGGCCAAGCAGAAGCACATGATGACGATGATTCAGAAGCTTTATTATCTGACTCTGGCCAACAACGCGAGCGTCTTGACCCGCTTGATCGACTCGGCCGAGGACGAGGATTACAAGGAAGCGATGCTCGCCTATTTTTTCCTCTGGCGGGCGATCGGCAAGAACGAGCCCTGGAACGTCGCCCGGCTCGATGCGCATATCGAGCGTTTTCTGACCGAGAAGACCGGCGTCTCGATCAACTTCGAGGTGGCCGACGCCCTCACGAAACTTCTTCGCCTTGGCCTTGCCCGCCGAGACTCGGCCGGAATGCTGCACGCGACCCCGATTGACCAGGCCCTTCAGGTTCTCGATCGCCGCTGGGATGATACCTTTCGTTACTCTTGACCGAATTTTGCATTCAAAACGCCCCGTTGCCCCATTCTTGTTTAGACGCCCTTTGCCCTTTGCCCTTTGCCCTCTGCGTCCCGTTCGTCCGAGGATCGCCGACGCCATGAACGACGCGACCCTGATCAAACGATTTGTCCTGGGCGGGGAAGACGCGGCCTTCGCCGTGATCGTCGGTCGGCACCTGCCCGAGGTCCGCGCTGCCTGTCGACGGATTCTGTCGTGCGAGCACGACGCCGAGGACGTCGTTCAGGCCACCTTTCTTGTGCTGGCGCTCCGAGCCGGGGAAATTCCCTGGCAAGGGTCGGTTCGACCCTGGCTCCGCGCCGTGGCGCGTCGGCTCTCGCTCGACACCCGCGACCGCGTCTGGCGGCATTCCCGGCGCGAGCGGTGTTTTCAGAACCTGGGAGCGAATCTCCCCGACGAACTCCATCCCCGCGGCCTCGACCCGGCCCGCGAGATCGACCGCCGCGACCTCTGCCGAGTGCTCGATGATGAACTCAACCGCCTTTCCGAACTCGACCGCGCCACGGTTGTTTTGTGCGACCTTGAAGGCTTGACCCACGCCGAGGCCGCCGATCGACTTGGCCTTCCCTCCGGGTCGATCTCCCGGCGCCTCGGTCGGGCGCGAACGCGGCTCCGGCATCGCCTGACCGTTCGCGGCCTGGCGCTGATCGCCCTGGCGGTTTGCGGCCTGGCCGTCGGCATCTCAACGGGACTTCGCTCGCCTCGATCCGATCGGCCGATCCTCTCGAATCATTCGGTGGGTCTTGCTGATCCCGCGCGTCTTCTGGCTCGACTCGACCGCCGAAACCACTCGACTGCTTCGCTCCGCGCGGACGCCCGAAACGTCGGTCGCGACGCCGTCGGCATGGCGGATCGACTGGAAGACGTTCCAGAAGAGGTTCAGGATCGGTCGGTCTGGCTCGCCCTGGCCGGTGACCTTCGGACTTCCGCCACGGCGCTGGACCTGGCCGCTCGCGACGGCGTTGAGCCGGATTTGTTCGCCGCGGCGCGTCGGGTCAAGGAAAGCTGCGTGCAATGTCACCTGGCTTTTCGTCATGACAAGGAGGTTTCGGGTTTGGATTACCGTGACCAATGACCAAGGACCAATGTCCGATGGAAAACGTTCCGAGGGTGAGGTTCATCGGTCATCGGTCCTCGGTCTTCGGTCCTCCCGCAAGAAACGCTTGTCAGACGCGGGAGGTTGCGTGAGAATGAGATGGACCTGAAGTCAAAACCCGCCGTGCGAACAAACGACCAGACCGGGCTCGCATCGTCCTTTCATTGAGGCGAACGACCCGTCTCTGGCCCGCCGAGGACTCTCTGACTACAATAGGGGCTGAGCGTGACGCGACCAGCCCGTTGGGTCGAATCTCCGTTTTCCGTTAGATTTTGACCCCCCCGCCCCTGGCGCGATCCCTCCCCCGACGATTCAGGTATCCCAATCATGGCGACTGCCTCCAAGAAACCGGTGACGGCCTCCTTGCCTCCTGAAGAGACCAGTTCGACGATCGTCCGGGCCGTCGTCGGGCTCTGCGACGCCGTCTATCGGTTCCTGGCGTCGTTGAAGCTGGCGGTCATCAGCCTGGGAACGCTCGCCGGGGTCCTCGCCTACTCGACCTTCTTCGAGAAGTGGTACGGCACGGCCGCCGTGCAGGAGTGGATTTACCAGAGCACGGGGTTCTCGGTGCTCCTCGCCTTTCTCGCGGCCAATATCCTTTGCGCGGCCTTGATTCGCTATCCCTGGAAGAAGCGGCAGACCGGCTTCGTCGTCACCCATATCGGCCTCCTGGTGCTTCTCGCGGGGTCGTATTATAGCGTGAAGACGTCCGACGAGGGGCAGGTGGCCGCGCTCGAAGGGGAGGTCAAGGACGAGATCGTCCGCAACGATTACCCGGTCGTCCGCGTTCGCCAGATGGACCGCGACGACCCCAAGAAGATCGAACGCGAATGGGAGCTTCCCTTCCGCCCCGGCGCCTTTGCCTGGGGACCGGGCCAGGCTCGCCCCGGCGGGGTGGTTGATGCCGTGTTAACCCCGGTTCGAGGCGTCGACCGCAACCCGACGGAAATCTTGACCCGGGAAAACGACCCCTTCCGGTTCGTCGTCAAGTCGCACATCCCCGCCTCGGCCCCGGCGATCAAGCATACGGCTGATCCGTCGGGCTCGCCGATGGCCAAGATCCGGGTCCGGTTCAAGCCGCCAAGGTTGCCGGCGATGGTGGACGTTTTTGAAGACGAAGAGCGCTGGTTTGTCACGGATAAGAGGCTGAACAAGGTCGTCAAGGTGATTGGATCGCCCGCCCGGATCGCCTTTTATTACGTGGATCGCTCCGAGTTGATTGACGACTTCAAGAACCCTCCCGAGGTTTCCGGCCTTGAAGGCGTGGCGCGGTTTCATTACTCCGATCAATCGGGCAAAAATCGCCGATACGACTGGGCGCTCGACGGCCAAGCCGGCAAGACCGTCACGCTTCCCGAGAGCGACCTGACGGTCAAGTTCATCGACGTCGTCGGCTTTCCCGCGGCCGAGGCGGGCTTGGCGGAAACCCTGGGCGAGTCAACGGTTCCGATCGCCGAGTTTGAGGTCAGCAAGTCGGGTCAACCGCCGATCAAACACATGGGCCTCGCCTCGCTGCCGACCTTTCCCAACGTGATTCCCGCTCGTGCCGGAGCGACCCCCGAACCGCTCGTCACGATCAATTATTATCTCCCGCCGGTCCTCGATCCCAAGACGAACGGCCGGTTCGCGCTCGTGGAAGTTCTCGGCACGCCCGACGGCACGCTTTATTCCCGGATCTACGCCCGCGACAAGTCCGGCAAGGCTGTCGGCGTGCTCAAGGGGAAGCCCGAGAAGGTCACGAAGGGCAAGGAGGTCGTCGCTTTCAATGAGACGATGTCGCTGGCCTTTGAGGTCGAAGACTTCCTGCCCGCTGGGGTGGAATCAACCGTGTACGAGCCGATCGTTCTCCCTCCCGGGCAGATGGGCAACGGCATTCCCGCCAGCCTGGTCGAGATGACCGTGAGCGACCCCGACGACCATTCGAAAGAGGCCACGAAGGAGTTTTATATCCGACGTTCGGCCACGCTTGACCCCGCCTGGCAGACCGTGACCTTTCCCAACGGCAAGGTCTACCAGATCGCCTATGACGCCGACCGCCGCCCGCTCGGATTCGAGCTCAAAATGGTCGACTTTCAGCGCGGATTTGACCCCGGGACCGAGAAAGCCTCGCGGTTCTCCAGCGACGTGCTTCTGACTGACAAGGCGGAGGGAATCGAGAACCAGAAAATTCATATCTCGATGAATGAACCCCTGACGCATCGTGGATATACCTTTTATCAGTCAAGTTTTATTCGCGAGCGAGTGCCGGGTTCCGACCGCGAGACGGGGCGGGTGCAGTCGGTGCTTCAGGTGGGACTGAACCCAGGTCGAAGGGTGATGTACCTTGGCTGTGCCCTGATTGTCCTGGGCGCCTTTTTGCAGTTTTACATGCGAGCCGGTGTCTTCAGTGACGGCGGTCGTCGCGAGCGCGAAAAGGAAAAAGCAAAGGCGGTCAAGCTCGCCCGCGCTCGCGGTCAGGCCGTTGACCCGGCCCTGCTCATTCCCGAACCCGCCACCTCGTTGCGGGCCGATGACGCGGAAGAGACACTTTGAGGACGGGGCGGACGATGATGATCTAATGACCGATGACCGATCGAAAACGTTCAAAGTTCTTGGTCATCGTTCATCAAACCTGAATCTGATCCCCGGGTTCGTCTTGAGATGAAATCAAAAAAGGCCCGATGCCGCGTTCGGTTCGGTAGGCGTCGGCCAAAGATGATGAACGTTCTTGGATGCGAATGAGGGAGACGACGATGCGACGATTTCTCTGGCTGACGACCGGGCTGCTCGCCCTCGCGACCCCGGCGCGGGGGGCGAGTGACGCGGAGACGCCAAAGGCGCTCGGCAAAGGAAGGGCGTATGAGGTCCTCGCCAGGCTGCCGATGCTGCACGAGGGGCGTCACAAGCCGCTCGACACCCTCGCGCGCGAGGAAGTCAAGCAGATCTTCGGCCGGGAGACAATCAAGATTCAGGACGCCTCGCGACGGAACAAAGTCGTCGAGACCTGGACCCCCGTCGCGGCGCTCTTTGACTGGTCGGTTCGCCCCGACCACTGGGACGATCAGCCGTTTATCCTCGTCGAATACGTTCCGCTCAAGCGCCTGATCCTCGCCGCGGAGATCCGCGCCCGGTTCGAGGCGATCATTGCCAGATCCTCGACCAGTGCCGCCGATCGCAAGGCCCTGGAAGCGCTCGCGGCCGACCGCGACCTCTCCGCGGCGAAGGTTGACGCCTTCCTCGCCTCGTCCTCACTCTCCGGCAACGTCGAGAACCCCGGCGACGACCGCAAGTCGGTCATGACCGTCGCGGCGCTCCTGAGCGAGGAGCACAAGTGGCTCAGCCCTCGCCAGCTTGACGACGCCCACATCGCCGCCGAAGGGGGAGACTCCGCGTTTGACGCCTGGTTTGGCTCAATCGTTCAGAAAAAGCGCCAGGCGGACGCCAGCACAACAGGCGACGTGAAGCTGACCGACGTCGAGAAGCGCGCTTATGAGGTCGGCACGCGCCTGGTCCACTACCGGGCGATCCGCGACCGCAACATGCGGTCGGTCGAGCCGATGCTGATCATGCCCCGGCCGAGCAACAAGGAATATCTTGCCTTCCTCGCCCGGACTTATGAGACCGCGCAGAAGTCGCGCGACGTTTCCGGCCTCGCCCCGTTTGAACTCGATGGCGCCAAGGCCCTTGACACCTACTGGAACGAGCTGCCGATGGACGAGCGGGCCGTGCCCGGCACCGATTCCAGCTTTGACAAGGTCTTCGCGGCCTGGCTCCGCGATTCCTCAGCCTGGATTCCGCTCAAGGCGATGCTCGTCACCAAGGCCGAAGACCTCGCCGCCGCGGGCTTCCCGATCGAAAAGGTGAAGGCATTCCAACAAGCCTTCAAAAACCTCGACTCGGCCGAGGACGCGGCGCCGGGGAGTGTCGCACTCGACAAGACCGAGGCTCTTGTGTCGTCGGCCCGGGCCTTGGGGATGGCGGTGAATCCGACGATGTATCCGAGCGTCGCGTCGGTCGATCTGGAAACGCATTTCAACGAAACGAACCCATTCTTTCGGGCACCGTATGCCTATTTCCTGGCGGTCATTCTTCTGGGGGTGAGCCTCGGTTTCCAGGGTTTTGAACGCTACAGTTTCTTCGAGCGGCTCGGGCAGTTCTTTTACGTGCTGGGGATGCTCGGCCTGGTGGGTGGGATCGGCCTTGAGGTGCAGGGCTTTTACGATCGCGTTCGGATCACGGGCTGGGCGCCGGTGACGAACATGTACGAGACGGTGATCTGGGTCTCGGTCGTCGCGGCGGTTCTCGGCCTGATTTTCGAGCTGATCTATCGCAAGACCTTCGTGGCGCTCGCCGGGTCGATGGTCGCGCTGCTGGGAACCTTCCTCGCGTCGAACGTGCCACTGCTCGACCCCGATATCAAGATGCTTCAGCCGGTCTTGCGCAGCAATTACTGGCTGACGATTCACGTTCTCACCGAGGTTTCCAGCTACGGCGCCTTTCTGCTCGCGGCGGGCCTCGGCCTGATCGCCACCTTTTATTACCTGATGGCCACGTACCGACGATCGCCAGGCTTTACTCAGCTTGCCTTGCCGATCGTTCCCGGCCTCCCTTTGCTCTCGATCGGCGCGGTGGGCCTGCTCGCGTCGTACGGCTACTTTGGTCCCAAAAACGTTCCGGGCAACCTGGCGATGGTTGGTTTCGTGACCCTTGCCTGTGTCGGCGGGGCCTTGAGCCTCGCGGTTCCCGTGGCGATGCTTTCGGAACTGATCAACCGCCTGACCTTCCGCGACGAACCGTCGCTTGATCCGTCGGCGATCGGCGGTCGGGCGCACGAACCGAACGCGGCGACGTCGGTGCAGACGGTGACCGTCAGCGAGGGCCAGGGAGCCAGTGCAACCGCAACGCTTTCCAAGCCCACGGTCGCCGAGATCCGCGCCATGTCGGCCGCGAACCGGCCCAAGCTCGACGCTCGGGGGCGAGCGATGCAGGCGACCGCCGCCAAGATCAAGCCGATCTCCAACTTCATCTATCGGAGCATGCAGGTCGGCGTCTTGTTGATCGCCGCCGGAACGATTCTCGGCGGGATCTGGGCCGATTACTCGTGGGGCCGGTTCTGGGGCTGGGACCCCAAGGAAGTCTGGGCGCTCATCACTTTACTGGTTTACCTGATCCCGCTTCACGGCCGGTTCGCGGGCTGGTTCAACACGTTCGCGCTGGTGGCCTCGTCGGTCGTCTGTTCGCTCTCGGTGATCATGGCCTGGTACGGGGTGAACTTCGTGCTCGGCGTGGGTCTGCACAGTTACGGGTTCGTGGAAGGGGGCGGACAGGGGGTTGTTCTCGCGGTCCTGACGTGCGTTCTCGCCCTGCCGCTCGCCGCGGGCTGGCGCAGGCATGTGGCCTCGCGGACGGTGGAATCGGTCGCGTGACCCGGGGAGAATTGCCAGGTTCGAATGACCGATGACCAAGGACCGATGACCGAGACATTCAAACCTTCGCTTCGTCGGACTCGTTTCCGGGGTCCGATGACGCTGGGATCTCGAAGTCAAAGACGCGGGTGACGCGTGCCAGGCGCGAGCCTGGATCGTTCGGCGGTGAACTGGCGAGGTCGCGGGCGATCGCGGCCAGCCTGAGGAGGTCGAGGCCGAGAATGTCGCCCGATTCGCGTTGCACTCGTTCAAAAAGCTCGGCGGCGCGGCGGGCGTGGGTGATGATTCCGTGCGGCTGCCGCTCGCGAACCTTGACCCCGGCCGCGGCCAGTTTGATCAGCCCCCTGAGCACGTCGGCCGAGGCCCCTGTTCGCCCTTCGGCATGCCAGAGCGATTCCCAGGACTCATGAGCTTCCCAGTAATAGCCCGCCTGGAAGAGTGCCAGTCCGCGTTGAAAGACGGCCGATCGCGCGTGGTGGTCGTCTTTGGTCAGGCTCGGATGATTTTGCCCGAACGAATGCCCCTCGGCCGACCGCGTCGGATGCGGCCAGGGGCCTCCGGGCACAAACGCATACGGGGGCCAACGCTCGACCCGGTCTTTCTCGTCCATGAACCCGTTGGACCAGAAACCGCCGGGGTGTGTCAACCCCCTGGGAATGACCGAGGACCGATGACCAATGACCGAGGAATTCCATCGGTCGGCCATCGGCCTTGAACTTCCCTAGTCTCCATTTCGCCAGGATCACACGCCCTTGACCGAGATTCGCCCCCTTGTCGTCATCAATGCGGTCGGCCTGACGGGCCGACTTCTGGAACATGCGCCGAGGCTCAAGGCCCTTGCCGGTCGAGGCTGGACGCGAGCACTTCGCGAGGTGACGCCCGCGGTGACCTGCTCGGCGCAGGCGAGCCTTTTGACGGGAAAAACGCCCGAAGGACACGGGATCGTCGGCAACGGCTGGCTCTTTCGAGAGACGGGCGAGGTCCGCTTCTGGCAGCAGTCGAACGCGTTGATCCAGGCGGAGCCGCTCTATGTCACGGCGCGACGGAACGCGTCATTGCGGTCGGCGAAATTTCGGGTCGCCAAGCTTTTCTGGTGGTTCAACCAGGGGGCGGCCGTGGATTTCAGCGTGACCCCCAAGCCCTATTATGGCGCGGATGGAAACAAGGTTTTCGGGATCGCCGGAACGCCCGACGGCCTCACGGATCGCCTGGAAACCAGGCTCGGCGCGTTCCCTTTTCGCACCTTCTGGGGTCCGGGCGCGGGCCTGCCGTGTACCGACTGGATCAGCCGATGCGCCGCGGAGCTTTTGACGACCGAACGCCCTGAGCTGACCCTGGTCTATCTCCCGCACCTCGATTACGACCCCCAGCGGTTCGGGCCGTCGGGGTCGGATCTGCCGCGCCTTGTCGGCGAGCTTGACGCCGCGTGCGAGCCCTTGCTCGATGCCGCTTCCAAAGCGGGGGCACGCGTCTGGGTTCTCTCCGAGTACGGCCATTGCGATGTGACCCGGGCGGTTTTGCCCAATCGCCTCTTGCGTCGCGCGGGGCTTTTGAACGTCCGGCCAGGCCCCTTTGGTGAGGTTTTCGACCCGCTCACCAGTCGAGCCTTTGCCGTCTGCGACCATCAGGTTGCTCATATCTACGTCGCCAACCCGGCGGATCGGCCCCGCGTGCTGGATGTGCTCGCGGCCGAGTCAGGGGTGAAGCGTGTTTTCGAAGGCGAGGCTCGACACGAGATCGGCCTGAATCACAGTCGAGCGGGCGAGTTTGTGGCTCTGGCCGAGCCCGACGCCTGGTTCGCCTATCCGTTCTGGGTCAACGATCGTCTCGCCCCCGACTACGCACGGACGGTCGACATTCATCGCAAGCCGGGCTATGACCCTTGTGAACTCTTTTTTGACCCGACGCTCGTCTGGCCGAAAGGTCGGGCGATGTTGCGTCTCGCCCAGAAAAAGCTCGGTTTCCGCACTCTTTTTGACATCATCCCGCTTGACCCGACGCTCGTCCGCGGCAGCCACGGACTCCTCGCGGGTCGCGCCGAGGACCGCCCCGTCCTGATTGGCGACGGCCCGATGCCCGAAGGCGGCGCGTCGATCGCCACGACGGACGTTTACCAATTGTTGCTTCACGCCCTGGAACCTGGGGCCGAGCAGTGATGACCAAGGACAGATAGGGTTTTTGCGTATTAGGGGTTGATTTGACGTAAGATCAAAGGACACAAGGACAAGGGGCAGATTTTTCCTTTTGTCCTATGTCTTTCTCTCCTTTGATCTTACGACTATTCCGCAACAACCCTAAGGACCGATGACGAATAAGGGATTCTTCGAGGGTCATCGGTCCTTGGTCATCGTTCATCTCTCCAGATTGTCACTCCCGGTCAATGCGTCAGGACTTCGTCGGCGGCTTGGGGCGCGAGAAGGATCGGCCTTCGCGGAGGGAGACGGGGGGCTTGAGGAGTTCGGCGAGGATGAACCCTTCGCGAAGGCGGGCCGGGGTCTGGGTGAGCTTGCGAATCTCCGCCGAGGAGAACGAATCCGTTCGGGAGACGAGGGCGCGGTCGGCCTGGGTGCGAGCGGCCTCGTCGTTCGGGGTTGTCAGCAAGGGGGACGGCGGCAGCGAGAGGGGCTTGAGCGATTCGGTGTGACTGAAAACCTCGGCCTGAATGGATTTCGGACTCTCCGGGTGAATCAGCGATTGGCTTAAAAGGCTCTGCTTGATCGGCTCGGGCTTGCTCGGTGTCGACGCGGGCGACGGTCGCGCCTTGGTTCCACGGCGGCCGGGGGTTGAGCCGACCCGGCCCCCTGTCGATCGCCGGGGCGCGTCGTCAAGGATCACGATATCGTCGTCGCGGCGACTTCCCGGACGCGAGGGCGATTGCGCGTTGCCCATGCTCGGCGAGGGTCGGGTTGGGGTGGGCCGGAGCTGTGGAGGTCCGAGCGGCCGAGTCGTGGTTCGAGGCGGCAAGGGTTGCGTCTCGCGGTTGAAGATCGACGTCAAGGCCCAGATGGCGATCAAGCCCAGCGGCACCAGGTACGGATAGAGGTCAATACGCATGGAGACGTCCGATCGAGGGTTCGAGGCAAGGCGAGGCGAGGTCTCAGCCGCCGGCCGATTCGCGGCGGTAGTTGCCCGAGCCGGCGATGGCCGACCGCATCTCGGTGTCGGACTGGATGTTCTTGAGGTGGTAATAGTCGGTGATGCCCAGGTTGCCTTGACGGAACGCCTCGGCGATCGCGAGCGGAACTTCCGCCTCGGCGGCGACGAGCTTGGCCCGGTTTTCCTGCACCGACGCGATCATTTCCTGTTCTGCGGCGACGGCGAAGGCGCGGCGTTCCTCGGCCTTGGCGCGGGCGACGCGGGTATCGGCCTCGGCCTGAAGGGCCTGAAGGTTGGCGCCGATGTTGTCGCCGACGTCGATGTCGGCGATGTCGATCGAGAGGATTTCGTAGGCGGTTCCGGCGTCGAGCCCTTTTTCGAGCACGCGCTTCGAGATCGACTCGGGCTTTTCGAGGACCTGGGCGTGGGTGTCGGCCGAGCCGATGGCGTTGACGATGCCTTCGCCGACGCGGGCGATGATCGTCTCGTCGGTCGCGCCGCCGACGAGCCGGTCGATGTTCGTCCGGACGGTGACCTTGGCCTTCACCTTGAGCTGAATGCCGTTCTTGGCGACTCCGTCGATCGTCTGCCGCCCTTGCGAGGGGTCGGGACAAGGGATGACCTTCGGATTGACGCTTGTCTGAACCGCTTCGAGCACGTTCCGCCCGGCGAGGTCAATGGCCGCGGCGCGTTTGTAAGAGAGAGGGATATCGGCGCGGTTGGCGGCGATCAGGGCGCGGACGACGTTGGGCACGTTGCCGCCGGCGAGGTAGTGGGCCTCAAGGCTGCGCGTGGTCACGCCGTCTTTCTCGGAAAGGCCAGCCTGAAAGGCCATGATCTTGGACCGGACGATGATGTTCGGGTTGACCTTGCGGAAGGACATGCCGACCAGTTCCAGGATGCCGACGTTGGCCTCGGTCATCTTGGCCTGAATCCAGAGGTTGAAATATTTGGCGAAGAAGATACTGACGATCACCGAGAAGAGAACGATCCCGACGATCATGAAGCCGAAGTAGGTCGACCACGGCGGCGCGTTCTGCATCTGGGCCAGGATCAGCGGGATCATGCAAGTCCTCGGTAAAAATCGGACGCCGCCTCGGGCGAAAAAATCCCGGTCGGTGCGGTTCCGTGGTTCCTTTTATTCATTGTTCAGAGACAACGTCTCGTCAAGGTCCGGCGTGGTGGCCGTTCGGACGACCAGGCGGCCCGACCTGACGCGGATTGCCCGCACCAGGGTGCCGGAATCGATCAATCCGCCTTCCGACACGGCATCGAGCGGTCGGCCGTCGAAGTCAACCCGTCCCGAGGGCCGGAGCGGCGTGAGGACCCGGCCAATTTGGCCGATCAGGTGATCGAGCCGTTCCGCGGCGTGCGAGACCTCGATTTCCTCAGGCCCGGGGGGCTTGAGGAAAACGCGTTTCGCCAGCGGAGTTTTTGGCCAGAGGTACATTGCCAGCATCAAGGCCATCGGCAAGAGGAAGACGTCGGCGGCGAGAAACCTCATTCCGGAGGCGTACGAATGCCGGAAGGCCAGCCAGAGGCTGTATCCCAGGCAAAAGGCCGCCGCCGCGCCGATCAGACCCCCCGAAGGAATGAAGACCTCGGCGATCAGCAAGCACAGCGCCACGACCAGGAACAGGAGCGGCCAGCCCAGCGTGCCCATCGCTCTCCCCAAACCTTGGTCGGGGACAGGAAAGGGTCCTTCCACCGAATCGACCAACGGACCAACCGACCGACTGTACACCCTAGTTTAAGGCACCAGGGCGACTCAAAGTCAATCAGATTCCCCGCCAACCGCCGATTCGGAGGATCGCGGGTGTGCCCGAGGATTCTTGTGGCTCAGGTCGCCGCTTTTTAGAAGCTCGACCATTCCTCTCAGTGGCGCATGGAAACCAGGGCCGCCAAGGCGCGCCGGTTCTTGGGCTTTCAGCGAGATACGCGGGCCTTGATTGAGGCGCTCGCGATACCCGAGCCGGGTTCTTCTCCACGCCACGGGGCTTTCGGCGGTGATTCAATCGAGCCCGAACGGCCGGGTTAGCTCCGTCGTCAGGTCGTCGAGGGAGGACCGCCAGAGATCGCGTCGGTCCCTGGGGCGATCAGGGATGGCCACGACGAGCGCGGGGGCCGGGGCGACCGCGACGGCGGCCGCCTGGACGGCCCCCTCGGCGCGGAGCGACTGGGCCTTGATGAGGCCAAGGCTGGACAGGGGCGCGGCCACCGGGAGATCGCCCTGCGTCGGGTCGCCGAGCTGAAGCAGCGGGGACTTGCCGCCGCCCGAATACTGAATCTGATACTGG
This sequence comes from Isosphaeraceae bacterium, assembly GCA_965277595.1. Lineage (GTDB taxonomy): Bacteria > Planctomycetota > Planctomycetia > Isosphaerales > Isosphaeraceae > CBDIDH01. The sequence goes on along the minus strand of CBDIDH010000002.1, from coordinate 4,035,414 downwards.
TCGGTCCCGGGGCGGAAGATGGCCAGGTCGGTCTTGCGGTCGCCGTCGTAGTCGCCAGGCGCGGGGATGTCGCCGTGCGCCGGGTCGCCGAACTGCTCGATCGGCGTCTTGCCGTTGGCGGTTCGGATGATCCACTGGCCGGTCCCTGGGCGGAAGAGCGCCAGGTCGTCACGGCCGATCCCCTCGTAGTCGCCTGGCACGGGGATGTCGTGTTGCGCGGGGTCGCCGAACTGGTAGACGTGGGTGCCGCCGTCGGCATAACGGACGATCCACTGGTCGGTTTTGGGCCGGAAGATGGCCAGGTCGGTGGCGCCGTTGCCCTCGTAGTCGCCTGGGACAGGGATGTCACCCTGGGTCGGGTCGCCGAACTGCTTGATGACGGCGGGGCCGCCGGTCGCGGGCTGGATGATCCAGGTGTCGGTCGACGGCCGGAAGAGGGCAAAGTCGGTCGTCCCGGTCCCTTCGTAGTTGCCTGGAACGGGGACGTCGCCCTGGCTCGGGTCGCCGAAATTGGTCAGGATCTTGCCGCCCGACGACTTGTTGACGACCCAGAGGCCGGTGGAGGGGCGGTAGATCGCCGGGTCCGACTTTCCGTCGCCGTCGAAGTCGTCGGGCGTGGCGCCGGTCACCCCGGCGATGGTCAGCGCGGCGGTGCTCGACGCGCCGAGCGTCGTGCCGACAGGGGCGCTGAGGGTCAGGTTGACCGTCCGGTTGGCGTGCGCGGCGGGGTTGTTCAGGATCGGGACCGTGATCGTCGCCGACGACTGGGCGGGGGCGAAGGTGACAACGCCCGAAGTGGGGGTGAAGTCGATCCCGGCGACGGCGTTGCCTCCGGAGGTCGCGTAGGCCACCGTCGCCGAGGCGGAGACGCCCCCGGTCCGCGTGATGGTGACCGTGAACTTGCCCGCGGCCTTGTCGAGCAGGAAACTCGACGCGGCGAGCTGGACCGTCTTCGGGGTCTGGTTGAGGGCGAGAAAGTACGCGCCGTTAGGCCCGCCGGAGCCGAAGGCCAGGTCGGGCAGGCCGTCGCCGTTGGCGTCGAACACCACGGGCGCGCCGACCGGGTAGGCGAGCGTCGGGCCGTATGCGAAATTGCCCTGGCCGTCCCCGATACCGATGGTCGTGCCGACCGACCCGGAAAGGATCAGGTCGGCCTTGCCGTCGCCGTTGATGTCCGCCGTCTGGAGCCCGAAGTCATCCACGCCGTATGGGTCGGTGTTGGGCAAGGCCGTCGTCCGTGTCGGCCCGAAGGTGCCGTCGCCGTTGCCCAGCGCGGTCGCGACGAACGCGCCTCCCTGATACGCCGCGATGATATCGGGCTTGCCGTCGCCGTTGACGTCGGCGACCTGGGAGAGGAGCGCCGGGCTGAAAACCGACCCGTCATTGGCTGTTGTGAGCGAGGCCGCGAGAATCACGACCGGCGGGAGGAACGTCCCATCGCCCTTGTTCATCAGGACGTCGCCGCCGATGACCAGGTCGGGCTTCTTGTCGCCGTTGAGGTCGACCGCCGCGACCGTCGCGCCCCAGCCCGAGTCGTTGAGGGTCACGGGCGTCTGGAAGGTGTCGTTGCCCTTACCCAGGAAGAGGACCGCCCGCGACGGGTTGACGTCCACGCCCGCGACCTCGGGTCCCCCGGAAACCACCAGGTCGGTCTTGCCGTCGCCGTTGAAGTCGGCCGCGACGATGTCCGCCGCCGCGTTCGGGATGCTGGTCTGAAAGATCTCCTGGAACGTGCCATCCCCCACCCCCCGCATGATGATCAGGGCGCCGGCGCCGCCGTAAACGATCGCGACGTCGAGCTTGCCGTCGCCGTCGAAGTCGCCCGTGGTGAAGACGGAGGGGTCGAATTGGTCTGGCCCGATGTTGAGCTTCGGGATCGTGGATTCGATCGGCGTGGCGAACTTGCCGTTACCTTCGCCGATCGAGAGGGAGAGGGTGTCGGTCGTGTTCCCCGGTTCGATGGTCAGCAGGTCGGGGATGCCGTCGTGGTTGAAGTCGAGCGCGAGCGAGCTGGGGGCGACGGCGACGGCGAGGTCGAGCGGGAGGTACGCGGGCGCAGGGAACGTGCCATCGCCGCGGTTCAGGAAGATGCCGACCGAGGAGCCATTTTCCGAAGCGTTGGGGACGACGAGGTCGGGTTTGCCGTCGCCGTTGACGTCGCCGACGGCGAGCGAAAACCCCCCGACGTAATCGTCGGCCCGCTGCCCGAAGGTCCCGTCACCCTGGTTGATCAGGACGGCTACGCGTTCGTCCTCGAGTTCGGTGTCGCCGACCAGGACATCGGGCAGGCCGTCGCCGTTGACATCGGCCACCTGGAGGGTCGCCGGCAAGGAGACGTTGCCGATCTTCGAGACGATCGGCGGCAGAAATCCCCCCGCGCCGTCACCCTCTTCGAGTTGCAGAGTGTTGCCGTCACCGGACAGGAAAGAGCCGTCGATGCTGAGGAGGTCGAGCTTGCCGTCGCCATTGAAGTCAGCCAGAATTGGCGGGTTCGCCGCCTCCGGGTACGACGCCTGTTGCTGGAACGTGCCGTCGCCGTTGCCCAGCTCGACGATGTTGTCGGTAAAGTCGGACGTGACCAGGTCGAGCTTGCCGTCGCCGTTGAGATCGCCCGCCTGGAGGCTCAGGCCCTGGATGTACGGATAGGGGGAGGTCACGTGGGTCGGGAAGGTGCCGTCGCCCGCGCCCAGGTAGGTCGTGATCCCGCCGTTGGCGAACGTCGCCACGTCGAGCTTGCGGTCGCCGTTGAAGTCGCCGAAGGCCACCCCCTCCCCGGCGGCATAGGCGAAGCCCTGCTGGAACGTGCCGTCGCCGTTGCCCAACTCGACGGCGAAGAGGCCGTTGCCGAAGTTGTCCGCGGACTGTCGGAGGAGGAGGTCGGGCTTGCCGTCGCCGTTGAAGTCGCCGACTCCGGCGATCGCCAGGCCGGACAGGTTCAACAAGGTCGTCACCACGGGCGCCCCGAACGTCCCGCCGCCGAGGTTCGGGAGGACCGTGATCTCGGGTTGACCGTCCCCGGTCACGCTGACGATGTCGGCCTTGCCGTCGCCGTTGACGTCGGCGATCACCGACTGGGTGACGTTCCCGCCCGTCGGGAAGAGGGTGCCCCCCTGGAACGGGGCGGTGAGCAGTCGGCGTGTCTCCAGCGGCTCCGGCGCGGGCCGAAGGCAGCGGCCCCGACGCGAAGGCGTGGCGCGGGGACTGGCAGTCTTCCCAGAGACGGTGCGACGCATGGGGGGGTGCTCTCGGTTCGCGGGGTTCCGGGCGCGGGCGAAGTCGGCATAGGGGGGTGCGGCCGGACGGGTGATGCTCAGGAGAGAGCATCGTACCGAGGAGCGAACGAAGTGGAAAGTCCCTTCCACATTTTTTCAACCGACGAGCGCATCCTCGGACAGTCGATCGCGTCTAGTGAATAGGACTACACGAGAATCATAAGGAGCCGATGACCGAGGAATTCAACCGTTTGGTACTCGGTCATCCGCCGTCGGGCCTTGGCATTTCTCCTGACTCAGACATCCATCCGCTTGACGATCACCCGCGAGCCCTGAACGTCGACGACCTCGACAAGGCTATCCGGCTCGATGTAAAAACCGTCGGCGGTGACGTCAACAAGCATCTCGCCAAAGCGGGCCTTGCCCGTGGGTCGCAAGACGGTGGTGGTCCGGCCGGTCTCGCCGATCAGGAAGGTCAGGGAATCATAACCATCCATCGTCGCCTTGCCCGAGGCATCAACCGGGGAATCGACGCCCGTCCACGGTTCGGGCTTCAAAACAAGTCGGTTGAACAGAGGCAAGGACGGGAAATAGCGCGCCAGGACCACCGCCCCGCCGCCGACGGCGATCATCGCGATCGTGACCTGAAGGAGCGTGTAACCCATCTCGCGGTATTCATATTCCTGGGTCGGCCAGACAAAGGTATGACTCGCCATCACGATGCTCGTCAAAACGAGCAAGATCCCGCTCATTCCGAAGATGCCAAACCCTGGGAAAACGAACAACTCCAGCGCCAGGCAGATCATTCCGACCAGGAAGATGATGATCTCAAGCTGGTCGGCCGTGCCGCTCAGGTAATGGCTCCAGAAGAAAAGCAGGAAGGCCAGCGCCGAGGTGATCGCGGGCAGGCCGATCCCTGGCAATTTCAGTTCCAGAACCAGCATGAAGAGGCCGACGACCAGAAGGAGCCAGCTCACGAAGGGGTCGGTCAGGATTGTCACGAGCGAGTCGACCCAGGTCGGTCCGTCAACGCGGATCTCCTTGCCGCGAAAGCCGTAAAGGCCCTTGAAGTCGTCAACGGTGTTGACAACGCGGCCGAGGCCATACGTCGGCGCTTCCTCCCCCTTGACGGTCAAAACGGTGCCCGATTCCTTACGAACCTCGGGGTCGGTGAACCGACCAGGCTCGGCGTCGACGTCGGTTTGAAGGACAAACGCCTGGGCGCCGGTCTTGGTGTCGCGGGCCTCGACGACCGTCGCCTCGGGATCAACCATCGCTCGGGCGACGGCGACGGGATGCCCCTGTTGCTCGGCGAGGTTCGCGGCGCGTCGGACGAGGCTCTTGATCTGGATCTCGTCCAGCTCCTCGGCCCGGCCGTGGCGACCGGTCAGAAGTTGATGGACGTCGCCCATCAGAGCCCCTTTGCGGAAGACGATGTCGTTGCAGGCCAGGGCCGTCAGCGCCGCGACACCCATGGCGCGGTCGTCGATGAAGGCGACGGTCTTCATGTCCTTGATCCCGGCGATCATGTCGGCGACGCCGTCGGCGGCGGTGATCAGGCCCCCCATGCTGTTGATCTGGAAGAAGACGAGGTTCACCCCTTCTTGCCTCGCCTGCTCGATCCGGCGCCGGAGATACGATTGCTTGACCGGGTCGATCGGTCCGTGAATCTCGATCCAGACCGGCTTGATGGCCTGGCCAAGCGTCGGGTCATTCGCCGCGGCCTGACCGCTGAGGTGATAGGCGCTGGCGACCTCGGCCGGGGTGTCGGCGATGAGCTTGGCGAAGCCCATCTGGCGGGCGCGACTGGCGTTCAAGACGCCGCGCTGGCCTCCTTCCCAGGCGGGAAGGTCGTCAACAACCTGGTGCGTCTTCTTGAAGTCGGGAAGATTCGTTGAGAGGACGAAATGAAGCTGCTTGTCCGCCGTTCGCACCGCGCGGAGGTCGGTCTCGCGTTCGAGCATGCCGAGCAAGAGGTCGGGGTCATAGCCCTTGCGGATCGAGAGGACGCGGATCGGCTCGCGAAGGAGCGCGGGGTCATAGTCTTGACCATCAACGGCAATCGGTCCGATCGAGCTTTCGTTGCCCATGACGATCTCGTCGCAGGCGAGCGCCGCGAGGACCGCGAACCCCTTCAGGGGTTTGGGCACGAAAGCCACGCGATGCCGGGCGCCCGAGAGTCCCTTCGAGATCAGGTCGGCAAGCTCTTGCGCCGCGTAGGGAGAGGTGGGATCGCCGGTCTCGTTGGGAAGGAACTCGAAGACGAGGACCGGTTCCTTGCCGACCGAGGCGCTGCGGTCAATTAACTGACGCGCCGAGGCGCGAACCTTGGCGATCGATTCCGAGGTGATCGGCTCGCCGATCTGGAAAAACTGGCCGGGGACAGGCTCATCGGCGGCCTTGGCCTGTGCCGGAGGATCGGCCTGGGTTGGTTGACTTTGACTGAGAATAAGGACCGTCGGGATGAGCCACCACGCCAGGGCGAGACGAGCGACGCGTGGGTGAATCATTGCGGTCGGTCTCCGTCCGGTTTGTGCGGCCGAGGCGCCCGCCCTGTTGGGTCCGTCAAGATCCGAGGGCGGCGACCGTCTAAGGGCTTTTGTTCGCGGCTCCCGCTGGCCCTCACCGGTCGATTATAAGCCGGTCGAACAAGGCCGTCAAACAGGCCGAGCCGGCCAGGTCTTTGGGGCTGTCGCGCCCCGGGGCCTGGTCGGCTCGGATTTGTCGAGACGGACGATCAGCGAGAATCGGTCAGTTGGCCGGAGGCCGCCGGGGCGCGATCGACGCTCGACGCGGCGGCAACGCGTCGGGAGCGGCGACCGGGGCCTGACGCTTCGTGACGGCAGGGGCCGGAGCCGCGGCGCCCGCGGGCGCGGCCTGGTCGTCGCCGCCCGGGTCGCGGACGATCTTCCAGCCGGCGGGAGGCGGGGTCCAGGCGAAGTTCTTGGGCGAGATCGCCACGTTTTGCTTGACCTCGGCGAGCTTGAAGTCCTTCGTGCTCTTGCCGTCGGGCGAGATCAGGAAGATCCGGTCGGGAAAGAGAGTCGCGCGCGGCAGGTTGATGAACGCCTTGCTAAAGGCATCGCGGTCCATCTTGAGCCGGGGCACGACGCTGATGACATAAGCGTCTTGCTTCTCGTTGGCCAGGGCCATCTCATAGCGGGCCTCGGCCTCGGCCGCCTTCATGTTGAAGAGGAAGGGCAAGGGGCCTTCCTCGAGCGCTCGCTTCTGGCTCTGGTTGTCGAGCGGAAAGATAAAGACCTGTTTCGTGTCGGGCTTGTACTGCCAGACCTCGGCCCCCGTGCAGATGATCCGGTCAAACGCGACGAGCTTTTTTCCCCCCTTCTCGTCGTCTTCAACCTTTCGGAAGTCGAGCCAGGCGCGGTTTGGGCTTTGCAAAAGAGCGCGGCCTTCAAAATCCTCATCGCCCCAGGCGGGCGACTTGTCGTGTCGAAGAATTTTGACGTCAAGCGTCTTGATCGTCGCCGACTTCTTTTCCCACTCGCCCAGCAACTTCTTCATCCTGGGATCGGCGGGCGCCTGGGCCGGTCGATTGCCGACGGCGGCGGGCTGCTGCTGCTGCGGTTGTTGTGGTCTGGCGGCGGCGGGAGCGGCCTTGCGGGCGTCCTGGGCCAGCGATCTGGCGGGGACCGCCAGCGTCGTCGCTGTTGTCGCGAAGACTCCCAGAACCAGGACCTTTCGAACGCCTGGACGCATGGGCTTTGCTCCTCCTTGGTCCTTCGCCCGGAACTCACCGACCCGAGGTCGTTTCCAGTCAGTAGATGCCATGGACCGGCCCTCTTGGCCGACCTTGCGGAACCCTATCAAAGATCGGTCGCGACGACCAGACCAGTCGGCGCGTTGGATCGGGGCTCTGGAAAATCCGCCGCGAACCCGTTGCCGTGATGGTTCGTCTAGAGATTACGAGGAGCGAACTCGATCACGCCTTTCGCTCGGATCTTGGGCAGACGCTGAAGGATGCCGAGGCGATCGCGGGGGACTGATGAAGCGAGATTCAAGGATCGGAACTCCGAAAAGGACGATCGAAGGTCGTGCCCTTGTTCCACGCTCTCATGAGACTTACGGATTGCGGCGGCCCGAGATTGAGCGTTGAGGGGCAAGCCTTGGCACGCGACTTGCATGTTAGCTCGACGCCACCTTGCCGACCCGCCCGCCGACGATTGTAAATCTCTTCTTCATCCCGCACGAAAAAAGAAGGGGGAAACTTCCAATGCGTCCGAGCCCTCCTTGCGAAGCGGCGCCCCCGGCCTGGCCTCTCCCGCTGATTGCGATCACGCCGCGCGGGCCGAGACGTGCCCCCGCGGTAGGCGATTGACGCGGCGAGTCGACCCCGCGACAATAGCCAGTGAATAGACCTCAAACGGCGCCGGTCGAGATCGGCCGCGCGACGTCACGTCGCCGTGTCGGCGGTCGGGGTCGCCCCCGGCTCCCGAGAGACTTTGGGGTCGCTGGCATGTCGTCACTCGATCGCCCCAGGCTTCGACCACTCTCCGCGCGTCGGTTCGATCACGACGGCCGTAGTTACGCGGCTCTCGAAGATCCCAGCGGCGCCTTTCTTGATCCCGTTCTCGTGCCGATCGACGCCTATCAGAGCGTGGTCCGCCAGTTCAACGGCGAGACCTCGCTGGCCGAGATTCGCTCGCGTCTCCGGCTCAAAACCGGCGAGGACGTGGCCGAGACCGACCTGGAATCGCTCGTCGAACAGCTTGACCGCTCGATGGTCCTTGACGGACCGACCTTTCGCGCCTTTCGCGACGACTACGCCCGGCAGTCGATCCGCCCCGCGGCGCTCGCCGGGCGATCGTACGCCGGGTCGGAACGACTCCTCCGCGAGAACCTTGACCGCCTCTTCAACGACAACGCGGGCGCGCCTCGGTTCGATTCCGAGTCGAAGACCGACGGTTTGCGCGCGGTGGTTTGCCCCCATATTGATTTCCAGCGCGGGGGAGCGGTTTATACGTGGGCGTACAGGGATCTCGTCGAGCGTTCCGACGCCGACGTTTTTGTCGTTCTGGGCGTGGCGCATCAGTACTGCGTGAACCGGTTCGCCCTGACCGCCAAGCATTTCGAGACGCCGCTCGGCCTGGTCGAGACCGACGTGGAGTACGTCCAACGCCTGGCCGAACGCGCGGGCTCGCACCTCTTTGACGACGAGTTGACGCATCGGACCGAGCACTCGATTGAGTTCCAGGCGGTCTTTCTTCAGTATGTGCTCGGCGGGCGTCGCGACTTCAAGATCGTGCCGATTCTCGTCGGCTCGTTTCATGACCTGATGGCCGACCCGGCTGGCCCGCTGGCCAATGACGAGGTGCGCCGGTTTGTCGAGGCCCTGCGCGCCGTCGAGGCCGATTCGGGCAAGAAAGTCGCGTACATCGGCGGGATCGACCTCTGTCACGTCGGCCCCGAATTCGGCGATCCGGACCCGGTTGACAACGCCTTGCTCCGGCAGATTGACGCCTTTGATCAGGCGATGCTCGGCCACGCCGCCGCGAATGATCCCGAAGGCTGGTTTCGAACCGCCGCTCGCGTTGACAACCGCTGGCGCGTCTGCGGCCTCGCCGCCACATACACGATGCTCCAGGCGATCGGTCCCGCGCGGGGCCGCCTTTTGAAATACGGTCAGGCCGTTGACCCGCGCCGGTCCTGCTGCGTCAGCTTCGCCAGCCTCACTTTTGAGGCCGATCACGACTCGAAGGGTTGCCAAATTGGCTGAAATCGAGACAGAGACGCCGATTTCATCAGAAATCGACAATGCTGAGGCTCCCCGTAGCCCCTGCCCCGCGCCTGCGGATTTTCGCAAGGCGGTCGAGGCGTTTGACGCCCAGGCTCGCGTCGGCCATTGGAAAGGCCCACGCTATCGATTGACGTATCGCGAGCTTGGCCAGGGTCCGCCGCTCGTCTTGATTCCCGGGATCGCCTCGACCTATCGCGGTTACGCCCTGACGTTAAACCTGCTGGCGACCCGGTTTCGAACGATCGTTTACGACTATCCCGGCGAGAACCCCGGCGATGGCGCCCGGCTCGGCCGGATCAGTCATGACGACCTCGTCGATGACATTTTCGGGCTTCTTGACCACCTCAACATCGGCCGCGTTTACCTGTTTGGACTCTCCTTTGGATCGACCCTGACGCTCAAGGCGCTTTATCGCGAGCCTCGCCGGTTTCCAAAAGCGATTGTTCAAGGGGCCTTTGCCCACCGCCAGTTCACCCTTGCCGAGCGGCTCGCGCTGCGCTTCGGTCGACTCTTGCCGGGCACGACCTCGCGGCTCCCCTTGCGCGAAAAGGTGCTGACATATAACAGCAAGTCCCAATTTCCGAGCGTGATTGAGGACCGCTGGCCGATCTACGTCGAAGAGAACGGTTTGACGCCGATCGCGCCGCTGGCTCATCGTCTCGATCTGCTCTCGCGGCTCGATCTTCGGCCGATCTTGCCGAAGATTCCGACCGAGATTTTGCTGCTTCAGGGGAACGAGGACCGCGTGGTCGTCGGCCGCTATCACGACGAGCTTTGCGCCGGCTTGCCGAATTCTCGGGGGGTCATCATGCCACTCGTCGGCCATCAGCCCCACTTCACCCACGCCGAGGGGCTCGCGCAGGCGATCATCGAATGGTGCCTCCCCTGCGCTCCCGGCGGCTGCCCGAGTGAATCTCCCGGCTGAGTTTGTCCTCTGTCCTTTGCCCTTCTGCCCTTTGCCCTCTCGTTCTCAGGGCTCCGCTGGCAGTCTCCGCGAGGCGTCGCTAGAATGACCGCGCGGGGCGACAAAGGCGGCAAGGCAAAAGGATCGACGGCCAGAGGCGTTGAGCAATAAGGACAAGACGATTGAGCCCGACACCCGGGAAACTCGTGATCGTGGGGATCGGCGACGACGGCGTCGCCGGTCTGACCGAAGCGACGCGCAGGCTGATCGCCGAGGCCGACCTGATTCTCGGCCCGCCGTCGATGCTCCGGCTCGTGGACGGTCCCGAAGCGCGCAAGGTCGCGCTCGACCCCGAGATGCCCAACGCCCTGAAACAGGTGCGCGAGGCCCTCGGGGCGCGTCGGCCGGTGCTGGTCAGCGGCGGCGACCCGCTCTTTTACGGAGTCGCGCGCTATCTCTGCGATCGCCTCGGCAAGGATCAGTTCGAGGTCATTCCGCACGTCAGCAGCATGCAGCTCGCCTTCGCCCGGGTCAAGGAAAGCTGGGAAGATGCCTATTTAACGAGCCTCGCCGGTCGACCTCTTGAAGCCGTGGTCGATCGGATCAGGACGGCCGAAAAAGTCGGCCTCTTTTCCAGCGACGAGCACCCGCCGGCGCGGCTGGCCGCGGCCTTGCTCGATCGCGGGATCGATTATTTTCGCGCGTATGTTTGCGAGAACCTCGGCTCGCCCGACGAGCGCGTGACGCAGGCCGATCTTGATGAGTTGACCGGGATGCAGTTCGATCCGCTCAACGTCATGATCCTCGTCCGCAAGCCGAACCGGCCCGACCGCGCCAGCAAGGCCGCTCGCCATCGCCTGTTTGGAAACGCCGACGACACGTTTGCCCAGACCCAGCCCAAGCGCGGCCTGATCACGCAGGCGGAGGTCCGCTCGATCGCCCTGGCGCAACTGGATATTCGCCCGGCGAGCGTCGTCTGGGACATCGGCGCCGGGTCGGGATCGGTGGCGATCGAGGCCGCGCAACTGGCGGACCTCGGCGTCGTTTACGCCGTGGAACCCGAGCCGGCCGACCTCGCCCTGATCGAGGCCAACGCCGAATCCTTCGGCGTTCCGAATATTCGGACCGTTGCCGGTCGAGCCCCAAGCGTCCTGGCCGACCTGCCCGATCCCGATGCCATCTTCGTCGGCGGCACCGGCCGCCAGGTGGTCGAGGTTCTTAGCGCCGCGTATTCAAGGCTGGCGCCGGGGGGCCGACTGGTCGTCAACGTCGCCACGATTGACGGGCTCGCCACGGCGCACGAGACGCTGAAAAAGGTGGCGGGAACGGTTCAGGTCTGGAATGTGGCGATCTCCCGAGGGATCGAGCAGATGGACCGCGTCCGGTTCGAGGCGATGAATCCAACCTTCCTCCTGGCCGTTTCCAAGGAGCCTGAGTCGGGAGATTGAACGACCGAGGCCGCTCAATTCTCCCGAACGATCGGGCCGGTCTGGTTGAGTCTGGCGGCTCGGCCCGGTTATACTATCGGCCAAGACGACAGAGGCGTCCCCCTTTGGGTTCTTCGGCTCGCGAAAACAATGGCGGTTCGTTGACGTATGGCCGAGTCTGGCGAAATCGAGCTTGATCTGATCGCGGTGGGCGCTCACCCGGACGACGTTGAGATCGCCTGTGGCGGAACCCTCGCCCGGATGGCTCGCCAGGGCTACAAGGTCGGCATCGTCGACCTGACCGACGGCGAGCCGACCCCGCTTTCGCCCGGTCCCGACGTCCGCCTGGCGGAGGCCCAGCGCGCGGCCGAGGTTCTTGGCGTCGCCGCGCGGATCAACCTGAACCTGCCCAATCGCCGCCTCTTTGATAATTTTGAAGCGCGCGTGGCGCTGGCGAAGGTCTTTCGAAAGCACAGGCCGAAGGTCGTCGTCGGTTTCGGCGGCAAGACGGTCCTCGCCTCGCCCGACCACTATCAGGCGATGCTGATCACCGACGCGGCTGTCTTTTATAGCCGGTTGACCAAGTGGGACGAGCACTTTGACGGCCTGCCCGTTCACACGGTTTCCAATCAACTGGCCTTCGCGATCGCCTTGCATGGTCTCGACCTGCCCGAGTCGACCGGTTACATCGTGGCCGACATCGGGCCGACGCTCGCGACCAAGATCGAGGCCGTTCGGTGTTATTCGACGCAATTTCCGGCGGCCAAGGCCGGGATTTTTAGCGCGATCGAGACGATGAATCGTTATCAAGGATTGACGGCGGGTTTTGAGGCGGGCGAAATCTTCTTGACATACCGGTCCGTCGGCGTGGACGACCTGATGAGGTGGGCGAGCCCGACGCATTGCCGGTCGTGATGACGTCATCGGGCAGGTCGGCCCGGCCGGTTCCTGGTCGGGGCCGAATGTGGACATAAAGGCGGACGTGGTGAGCTGGTATTCGAGGTTTCGCAAGATGGTTCAAGACGCCTTCGGGGCGGGTCAGCCAGTCCGCGACGCGGGGGTGACCGCCGAGTTCCCGTCTCCTTCCTCGTTGACCCTCCTTCCCGGCGTGATGAAACTCCTCGTTGGCGTCGTCTCGACCGTGGGGAACTACCGGGAACACAACGAGGATAATTATTACGTTCCCGGGCGCAAGTCGATCGTCGACGGCGGGTCGACCGAGGCGACCGGCGAGATGAACGCCATGACCCTCGAACCGTCCAACCTCGTGATCGTCGCCGACGGCATGGGGGGACAACAGGCCGGCGAAGAGGCCAGTCGAATGGCTGTCGAGATCATTCCGCGCGCCCTGGCTCGCCGCCTTCCCAACGACGAGGCCGACCCCAAGACCGTTCAGACCGCGATTCGCGACGCCGTGGCCGAGGCCAACCAGGAAATCCTCGGCTCGTCGGGCACGGTCACCGAATACTCGAACATGGGGACGACCGTCGTCCTCGCCCTCTTTCGCCAGGATCGCGCCTTCATCGCCGGAATTGGCGACTCCCGGGCCTACCGGCTCCGCAATGGCCAGGTTGAGCAATTGACCAAGGACCACTCGCTCGCCGATGCGCTCGTCGAGGCGGGAACAATCACCAAGGAAGAGTTGCCGAACCACAAGTTCAAGAACATCCTGTACTTGTATCTCGGCTGCAAGGACGCCCGCAGTGGTCCCGAAGACGTCCGCGCTCTCGACATTCTTCCCGACGACCGGTTCCTTCTCGCCAGCGACGGCCTGACCGGGGTTGTCAGCGACGACGAGATCGCCCGGATTCTGTCCACCTGCGACGACCCCCAGCATGCCGCCAAGGTCTTGAAAGACCAGGCCCTCGCCAACGACTCCCGCGACAACGTCACCTGCGTCGTCGTCCACGTTGTCGGCGACTCCGCCCCCGCGCCGCCTGCCCGCTCTTGAGTCCGGCCTTACCCTCTTTTTGTCCTTTGCCCTTTGCCCTTTGCCCTTTGCCCTTTGCCCTTATTCCCTCTGCCCTTTCCTACTTCCGTCCGTCCCCCAGATCGACCGATGACCGATTTCCGAGGTGACCGGCCATGTCACGGCTTGACGACTTCGTGGCCACGATCGCCGCGAGCCGGTTGGTCACCGCCGTCGACCTCGACCGCACCCTCGCCTCGTTTCCAAAAGAGCCCGACGCCGATGCGCCGGTCCGGCTCTCGCGGATCTTGATCCGCGACCAAAAGCTCACGCCGTACCAGGCGCGCAAGCTCCTCGCCGGGGCGACGCGGGGGTTTTTCCTGGGGGGTTATCGGATTCTTAAAGCCTTGGGCGAAGGAGGGATGGGAAAAGTCTTCCTCGCCGCGCGTGAAGGAACAGGCGAAAAGGTGGCGATCAAGGTCTTGCCGCCCAAAAAAGCGCGGGAGGAAGCGCAATCGCTGCTCCGGTTTCGCCGCGAGATGGATCTCTCCCGGCGCGTCCGGCATCCGAACCTCGCGCGCACGCTCGACGTTGGCGATGCCGACGGCGTTCACTTCATGATCCTCGAATACGTTCCGGGCGAGAGCCTGTATCAAGCCGTGAAGGGCGAAAAGGGGGGCGCGCTCCGCGTCTCGGACGCCGCCCGGTTCTTCCTCAAGGTCATTGATGGTCTGGAAGCGGCACACGGCGCGGGGCTGATCCATCGCGATATCAAGCCGTCAAACATCATGATCACGCCCGACGGCGATGCCCGGCTGCTCGACCTCGGCCTTGCCCGGTCGACCACCGAGGCCGTCGACGAGAAGCCGCTCACCCGCGCGGATGTCGTCGTCGGCACGCTCGATTACGCCAGTCCCGAGCAACTTGTGAACGCCTCGAAAGCCGACTGCCGGAGCGATCTTTATAGCCTTGGCTGCACGCTTTACTTCACGCTCGCCGGTCGACCTCCGTTCGAGGGGGGCGACCTCGTTTACAAGATTTACAAGCAGCGGATGGAAGATCCCGACCCTCTCGAACGGGTCGCCCGAGGGGTTCCCGCGGCCTTCGCCGCGATCGTCCGCAAGCTGATGGCGAAGGACCCCGACGACCGCTATCAGACCTGCGCCGAGCTTCGAACCGACCTCGCCCGGTGGGTCGATCCCGAGAAGGTTCGCGCCATTCTCGGCAACGAGGCCGACGCCGCGCGTGCGTTTCGGCCCCCTCCGCCGGAGATTGACGACGACGACCTACGTCTTTTATCCGACAGCAGTTCGGTCACGTCGGGTCTCTCGCTCCGCGACCTCGGCGAGGCGGAACCGGCCGCTCCGCCGGTGCCTCGGGTGGTGCCGCCGCCGGTCGCCGCCGTTGTCGTCGCGCCGAACCGCAAACCGAAACCGAAACCCGTTCCGCATCCTGATCCCGAAGACGACTCCGGGCCGATCCCCGTCGCGCCGACCGACGACTCGCGTTGGCTGATGCAGGTGATCGCGGCGGCGGTTGTCCTCGGCCTTCTGGCGATTCTGGCGATCACGCTTTTCTTCTAAAAAAGGGTCAAGGCTCGATTATCGATCATCGAATTGGCTCGATCTGGTAAATTCGGGGCGAAACGGGTGCGTGAGGTTTGGTATCGTCTTTGCTTTCTATAACCATGACCCATCCGTACGCGGCTCTTTTTCCGTAATTCGATGAGGAATTTACCCCCAATGGCCCCGATTGACGGCACAACTGCGCAGGCACCCGGCAGGAACGGGTCGGACGATGTCGTCGAAATCGGCCTGCTGCTGCCCGCCTCATGGGCTGATGCGCTGCTGGAAATGTCAAAACGACGGCGACAGAGCGTGGGTCAGATCCTTCGAACGATGATCGACCGTGGTCTGACCGATGACACGTCTTCTGATGCCTGACATTCATTCACGCACTCACGCCGTTTGAGCGATACATCCGTTTAGAATGCCCTTGCCGGAACGGGGGTCGGCCGGAGACAATTCGGGGGTCGGGCGCAGACCCCTTGGATCTCCAGCCAGAAGGCCGACGGAGGCAGATTCCCCCGATGCCCAGCGCCGCGGATGGTCTCGAACTTTTTTTGCCAGTCGTCGCTGATTGGTTCCGCGAGACCTACGGGCCGCCGACCCCGCCGCAACGTCAGGGCTGGCCCTCGATTGCCGCGGGCCAGAACACCCTGATCTTCGCGCCGACCGGTTCGGGCAAAACGCTCGCGGCCTTTCTCGCCTGCCTTGACCACCTCTGGCGGCTCGAACCGCGACCGAAAGGGGTCCAGATCCTGTATATCTCGCCGCTCAAGGCGTTGAATCAGGACATTGCCCGCAATCTCGACGAGCCATTGCAAGGAATTCTCCGCGTCGCCGAGTCTCGGGGCGTGAACCTCGCGCCGATCTCGACGGCCGTTCGCAGCGGCGACACGCCGTCGGCGGTCCGACAGAAGCTGATCCGACGCCCGCCCGAGATTCTCATCACGACCCCCGAGTCGCTCCACCTGATGCTCACGAGCCGGGCTCGCGAGACCTTGCGGACGATCACGCACGTGATTGTTGACGAGATTCACGCGCTCGTGCCCAACAAGCGCGGGGTTTTTCTGTCCTTGCTGCTCGAACGTCTGGACGCGATCTGTCCGCGCGGATTTGTCCGGATTGGCCTCTCGGCGACGCAACGCCCGCTTGACGAGGTCGCTCGTTACCTCGGCGGTTTTCGAACGGTGAAAGGCCCCGGCGGTCGACTCCGGTTCGAAGCAAGGCCCGTTCATGTGGTCGACACCGGTCAGCGTAAGGCGCTTGACCTCCAGGTCATCGCCCCCTTTGGCCACGCCTCGGCCGCCGCGCAAAAGTCGATCTGGCCCGAGATCGAAAGCCGTCTGCTTGAGATGATCAAGACGCATCGCTCGACGATCATCTTCGCCAACAATCGCCGGGTCGTTGAGCGCCTGACCGCGCATTTAAACGAGCTGAACGTGGGCGACGCCCCGGCCGATCCACCGGTCGATCTGGTCCGTTCGCATCACGGCAGTTTGAGCCTGGACGAGCGTCGGGGGACCGAGGAGTCGTTGAAGCGTGGCGAGTTGCCGGCGGTGGTCGCCACGGCCTCGCTGGAACTGGGGATTGACATGGGGGCGGTGGACCTGGTCTGTCAGGTCGAGTCGCCCGGGAATGTTTCGCGCGGGTTGCAACGTGTCGGCCGGGCCGGTCACGTGGTCGGTCAGTTGAGCAAGGGGCGTTTGATCGCCAAGACCGCGAGCGACCTGATTGAGTCGGCCGCGCTCTGCCGGAAGATGGCCCTGGGCGAGGTCGAGGCGATCCGGGCGCCGACGAATTGCCTGGACGTCCTCGCGCAACAGGTCGTTGCGTGTGTCGCGCTGGAGCGCTGGGACGTGCCCACGCTCTTCGCTCGTCTTCGCCAGGCGTATCCGTATCGCGACCTGACCGCCTCGGCCTTTGAAAGCGTTTTGAAGATGATCTCGGGGCGGTTTCCCGTGGAATCGCTACGCGACCTGCGCGCCCGGATAAGCTGGGATCGCGTTCAGAACCGCCTCGCCCCCTTGCCAGGAACGGCTCGCCTGGCCATTGTGAACGGCGGGACGATTCCCGACACGGGGCATTACCCGGTTTATCTTGGCGAAGGGGGTCCGCGGCTCGGCGAGCTTGACGAGGAATTTGTGCTGGAACGCCGGGTCGGCGAGACGTTTGTCCTGGGCACGGCGACCTGGCGGATTGACGCGATCGAGCCCCAGCGCGTCATTGTCGGCCGGGCCGAGGGGCAGTCGGCGGTCATGCCCTTCTGGCGCGGTGAGGATTCGCCCCGGACCGCCGAGCTAGGCGAGGCCGTCGGCGCGCTCTGTCGCGAAGTGGTCGAGGGGATTGACGATCTCGGCCAGATCGATCGCCTCGTTCGGAATTACCATCTCGACCCCGACGCCGCTCGGGTCTTACGGAACCACGTCGCCCGCCAGTTGCGCGCGGCGGGGGTGGTTCCCGACGACCGGACCGTCCTTGTGGAAGCCTACACCGACCCCGCTGGCGAGACGGGCCTGGCCGTGCTGACCCCTTTTGGCGGCCGGCTGCACCAGGCGCTGAAACTCGCGATTCTGGCCCGGTTCAAGGCGCGGCTCGGCCTCACTCCCGCGTGTCTGCACGGCGATGACGGCCTTTTGTTCCGCCTGCCAAGGACCGACGACCCCCCGCTCGATCTTTTTGAAGGCTTGACGGCCGAGGTCGCCGAGGGCCTTGTCCGCGACGAGCTTGGCGATTCGGCCCTTTTCGGCCTGCGATTTCGCCAGAATGCGGGACGGGCCTTGCTGATGCCGCGCCCGGACCCGTCGAAGCGAACGCCGCTCTGGCTCCAGCGGCTCCGCGCCCGCGACTTGCTTCAGGTCGTCCGCCATTTTCCTGATTTTCCGATCGTCATCGAGACCTATCGCGAGTGCCTCAACGATGACCTCGATTTACCCCGCCTTCGCGCCTTTCTTGACGCGATCGCTTCGGGGACAATCCGCGTCGTCCGGCGACAGGGCGAAACGCCTTCGCCGTTCGTCTCCGACCTGATTTTTCGGTTCGAGCACCACTTTCTTTATCAATGGGACGATCCCGCCAAGTCGGAAAAACGCCCCGCCGGATCGCCGATCGACCGCGACCTTCTCGACCCCTTGATTGACGCGTCGCTCTGGCTTGATCCGTCGGCGATCGGCCGGGTGGAGAGCCGACTTCGAGGCATCGGCCACCCGCCGAGGACCGCCGAGGAGATGGCCGAGACCCTCCGAACGCTCGGCGATCTCGCGCCCAGCGATTTGTTCGGTCCGATGCGTCAATTTATCAGCGAACTTGAACGCGTCGGCCGCGCCCGATCGATCGTCCTGAGCGGATTGAACGAGCCGGAACGCTGGATCAGCGTCGAGGACGCCGACCTTTACGCCTCGGCCTTTGCCGACTCCGAGGTGCTCACCCCCGGGCTCGAAACAATCGTGCGCCGGTATCTTCAGACGCACGCCCTGGTCGGTCTCGACGACCTCACGGCGCGTTACCCGATCGGCCCGGCGCTGGCAACGGACCTGCTCGAACGCTGGGCCGATGCCGGAATGCTCGTCCGGCTCGAACCGGTCGACGTCGGCGACGAGCCTCGATGGGCCGACGGCCGCAACCTCGCCGAGGTCCGCCGCCTCTCGATCGCCTTGCGTCGGAAGGAATCGGTCGCGGTCGCTCCCGAGGTTTACGCCGATTTCCTCGTGCGACATCAAGGGCTTCATCCTCAGACGCGGCGCGCGGGGCTGGCCTCGGTCGGTCTCGTTCTCGAACAGCTTCAGGGCTTCGCCGCGTATGCCGACCTCTGGGAATCCGAGATTCTGCCGGGCCGAGTGACCGATTATCGCCCCGCCTGGCTCGATGAAACGCTTGCCTCGGGCGATTGGACCTGGCGCGCCGAGTCGGAAGGCCGGGCCGAGCCGAGGGTTGCGTTTCTCCCGCGCGGATTTCCGATCGAGGCGTCGACCGAGGATTCTCGATCGCCAGTGTCCGACTCGGCCGCGACCATCCTTGCGCTTCTGGGCACGCTGGGGGCGAGTTTCGCGACCGATCTTGTGCGCGTCTCCGGTCTTGAGCCGAGCCGGGTGCGCGCGGCGCTTGAGGAATTGCTTCGCCGAGGGGAAATTACCAACGATCGGTTTGACCCGCTTCGAGCCGGTTCGCAGGCGATCGCCGAGGCCCTGGCCGAGGCCGCCGGTTCAACGCCAGGGCGAGGCGGGCGGCTCGGCCGACCGCGTCCGACGCTTCGACGCTCGCGGCCGGGGCGTCCCGAGGGGCGCTGGTCAACGCTCAGAGCCGAGGCGGACGACCCGGAATCGACCTCTCTGGCCTGGTCGTCGATTCTTCTCGAGCGTTATGGCGTTTTGACCCGAGAAATTGCCGCGCTCGACCCCTGGGCCCTTCCCTGGCGCGACCTGGCGGCCTGCCTCGCGGGGGCCGAGCTGCGCGGGGAGGTGCGTCGAGGCTATTTCGTCGAGGGGCTTTCGGGCCTTCAATATGCCACGGCCGAGGCGGCCGAGGCCCTGGCCAATCAGGCCGCGCGGCGCGACCGGGACGAGACGCCGGTCTTGACGTCAACGCTTGATCCCGCCAACCTTTATGGCTCGGGCGCTCCGCTCGATATCGACCTGCTCGACGGGGGCACGGCGCGGCTGACGCGGTCGCCCGGCAACTTTCTTGTCTTGTGCGGAGGGCGTCCCGTGCTGATCATCGAGGCGTATGGCAAGCGGTTGACCGGCCTTGCCTCGGCGTCGGAGTCGGAACTTCACGCCGCCGCGGCGCTTCTTCCGAAACTGGCGCGGCCGACGCGGCGCGTCCTCAAGGTTGAGACCTACAACGGCGCCGCGACGCTGGCCAGCCCCGCGGTCCCCTGGCTTGCCGACGCCGGTTTTGTCCGCGATCCTCCCGGCATGGCCTTCTACGCGGGATGGTGAGGTGTCCCTTGGGGGAATGACTGAGGAACAAGGATCGATGACCAAGGACCAATGACCGATGACCGATGACCGATGACCGATCACCAATGACTGAATGGCTGTATTCCATTGGTCATCGGTCATTGGTCATTGATCCTTACCGGAAAACACCTGGAGGTTAAGGATGAACGAGTCGCCCTTGGCCGGTTCGGGCAGCCCAGAGAAGACCCCCGCGCATGACTGCCTTGTCATCAGCGACCTTCACCTGGGCAGTGATATGTGCCAGGCGAAGTTGCTCGAAGAATTTTTGCAATGGGCGGTGGTGAACACCCGAGAACTGGTGATCAACGGTGACATCTTTGATGACCTGAATTTCAAACGCCTCACGAAACGTCATTTCGCCTGCCTGAAGATCATTCGCAAGAACTCGGACCGCGACGACTTCCGCCTGATCTGGATTCGAGGCAACCACGACGGCCCGGCGGATATCATCAGCCATATCGTCGGCGTGGATATTCTTGATGAATACATTTACCGGAATGACTCCGTCCGTCTCTTGATCTTGCACGGCGATCAATTTGATACGTTCATTACACATTATAAATGGTTAACCGATGTCAGTTGTGGAATCTTTTACTTCATTCAAAAATGGATGCCGCACCGGTCATCGCGGTGGGTCCGGCGGATCACCAAGCGCTGGCAGCGCAACAGCCAGCTTGTGGAACGTCGGGCGACGGATTATGCGCGCGGCAAGGGTTTGAAGTATGTCACGTGTGGTCATACGCACTTGCCAATGACCTCGGAGCTTGACGGCGTCCATTACCTCAATACGGGGACGTGGATCGAGCATCCCCCCTGCCCCTTTGTCTCGGTGCTCGGCGCTTCCGTGCGCCTGGAGTTCTGGCCGCCGGCCGCGGCCTCGACCGATGAGCCGACGCTGTCCACGTCGTCTCAGGCCCAGGCGCTGGGTTAATTGCCGTTGCGCGCGTCGTGATCGGCCCGCAATTCGCGATCATCACGGAATTGGAAAACGTCCGCGCTGTCTCGCTTGCGTTTTTGTTAGAATCGAGGTCCCGTAATTCGATCCGCCCTGACGAATCGCCATCCAACTGACTGACGGAGAGACCGCCTTGTCGACGACCCGGACCGAAAAAGACTCGATGGGGGCGATGGACGTCCCCATCGACGCCTATTACGGCGCCCAGACGGAGCGCGCTCGGCGGAACTTCTTGATCAGCCCACTCCGCTTGCCCCGCGCCTTTATCCGGGCGATCGGTCTCGTCAAGAAATCGGCCGCTCAGGTGAACATGGACCTCGGCCTATTAGCCGAAGACCTCGGCGCCGCAGTCGTCCTCGCGGCGCAAGGGGTGGCCGATGGCAAGCTTGACGACCAGTTCGTCGTCGACGTCTTTCAGACCGGCAGCGGCACGTCGACAAACATGAACGCCAATGAGGTCATCGCCGGCGCCGCGAATGAGAAGCTGACCAACGGCACGCGAGGCGGCAAGTCCCCCGTTCACCCGAATGATGCCGTGAACATGGGTCAGTCGTCGAACGACGTGATCCCGACCGCGATCCACGTCGCCGCTCTGGAAGGGATCGAAAAACGCCTGATTCCGGCTCTCGAAGCCCTCGGCACCGCGCTCGAAGAACGCTCCGAGGCGTTTGACCGTGTCGTCAAGATCGGTCGAACGCACCTGCAAGACGCCGTGCCGATTCGCCTGGGCCAGGAGTTTTCCGGCTACGCGGCTCAGGTTGCGCACGGTGTTCGCCGCCTTAAAGGTTGCGCGGAATCCCTCAGCGAGCTGGCGATCGGCGGCACGGCGCTGGGGACGGGGATCAATACCCACGCCGATTTTCCCAGGCGGATGGCCGCGCGGCTTGGTCAGGAAACGGGCCTGGAGTTTCGACCCGCCGCGAACCACTTCGAGGCGATGGCCAATCGCGACGCCGCGGTCGAGACCTCGGGTATCTTGAAGACGGTGGCCGTGAGCCTTTCGAACATCGCCAACAACATTCGATGGCTGGCTTCCGGCCCGCGCTGCGGGATTGGCGAGATTCGCATTCCCGAGCTTCAGCCGGGCAGCTCGATCATGCCGGCGAAGGTTAATCCGGTGATTCCCGAGGCCGTGATGATGGTCGCCGCGCAGGTCGTTGGCAACGACGCGACGATCGCCTGGGCCAATGCCCTGGGCTCGAATTTCGACCTCAACGTGATGATGCCCGTCATCGCCTATAATCTCTTGCAGTCCATCGAGATTCTGACCGGCGCCGTGGGGCACCTGACGGAAAAGTGCGTGGACGCCTCGCAATTTCTCGAAGGCAAGACGGTTGATGGCGTGACCAGGATCGAGGCCGATGAGGCGCGTTGTCAGGAGATGATCGAGCGATCGCTGGCGATGTGTACGGCCCTGGCGCCTCGGATCGGCTACGACAACGCCGCGGCCGTCGCCAAGAAAGCGTATCACGACGGGATCAATGTTCGGGCCGTGGCCGAGAGCCTGGTCGACAAGGCGGCCGATGAGATCGAGTCGACGCTTGGGCCTCCCTCGTCGGCCCGGGTTTTGACGAGTAAAGGGGGCTTTCCGACCCTTGACGAGCTTCACCGCCTTCTCGACCCCCACGGCCAGACGATCCGCGGCACCGGCGCTGGCGGCAGCGCGGGGGGATGACGCCCTGGGACGGTTGAGCCTATTCATCAGGGCAAAAGGGCAAAGGACAGAGGTCAGATTTTGAGAGATTCCGGTGCCCTTTGCCCTGTGTCCTGTCCATCCTCGACGTCAAAGGGCCTGAGAGTCGGCTTCGAGGATTCGGGAGCGAACAACGATGTCACTCAGCAATGATTTTTCGATGGCGGAGGGTGAAGGATCGCCCGAACCGGCGTCGCGCCCGGCAAGTCCACCCGCGGTGATGGTGGTCGAGCATCGTCCGCGCGGGATCGCGGCTCGGCTGATGCCCCCCGCGCTGATCTTGCTCACCGCGATCACGATCGCCTCGTATCAGCGCAAGACGCCGGTCTGGCCGGTCATTCCCAAATCGGTCGCGGTCGCCCCCGTGTCGGCGACTCAGGCCGAACCGGCAAGCGCCGCCAAAATCAGCTTGAACGCGAAGGCGAAATCGGAACAGGCCCAGTCCCGCCCGACCTCGCCCTTTGATCTCACGTCGGCCAGCGGTCTCAAGCCCGTCGAGCAGCCCCCGGCGCCGGGGTTGAACACGGAACCGTCGGCCGTCGCGTCCGCCTCGCCCTTTCGCGGTCATGCGTTCAACCCTTTTTCCGTGAATCCCAACGCGGCGAACGTGGAGACGTCCTCGCCCGAAGATGTCCTCCGCGAGATCGAGCGCGAGGCCGAGGCCAAGGACGCGGCGCTCGCGCTGAACCTGACCCCCTTGCCCGAGGTCAACAATCCCGACCCCTCGCGCGACGAGATTCTCAAGGACATTCAGCGCGAGAGCGAACAGAAGGACGCCGAGCGTCAGGACCTCGAAAGCCTCAAGCAGAATGCGCAAAAAGTCCTTCTTAACGAGGCCCTCTCGAAGGTTGACACCGAGCGCCTTCCCTACCGAGACGCCTTGAAGGAACTTCTCGGCCGGCTCGGCGACAAGGCGGGCAAAGATATCGAGGCCCTGGGCGAGCGGTACGATAAGGAGCCGATGCCGCAGGTCAAGGCCGCCTATGCGCGGAGCTTGAAACTGGCTCTGTCCCGGCAGTCTCGGGCGGCGAAGGTGGCGACGATGCGCGCCATCGGTGTTCCCGAACCGTTGATCCTCGACCAGATCTGCCACGACTTCGACAAGTACATGAACACCCGAGGGGGTCCGCGAACCGAGGACGAGGTTCGCGTTCGAGCCGCGCGCGCCTTGCTGGCGATCCCGCTCAATACGACCGCGGCCCGGCCCAGTTCAGGCCCTCCGGGCGCAAGCCCAGCCGCCGCCTCCCGGCTTCCCGACCCGAACGCCGCGGCCCGGCCTGTCGCGGGTTTCGGTACACGCCCTTGATTCAATCCTTAAATGGGGACGGACGTCCGATGTTGAGCCGATTTCTGGCCGGTCTGATCGTCACATTGATGGTCTTCGATGCGCCCGTTAAGACAGAGTCGCGGGCCGACGACGCCTCTGAGAAAAATCACGTCGCCGCGGGCAAGACACTCTTGAACGAGGGAGACGAGGCGGCCGATCGCGGCGAAACGACCGAGGCCGTCATTCGCTATAAAAAAGCCTTTGAAGAACTCTTGCCCGGAATGCGCAAGATCCCTTTCAAGACCGAGGTCAAGCGCGACGTCACCGCGCGGGGCGACCTTCAAGCGATGCTCATCAAGGAGATTGACTCCGAGATGACCCCCGCCGAGTTTCACGCCGATGAGCTTGGCATGAAAGCCCTTGGCCTCCTTCCCGAAGAGGTCGACCTCAAGGCCGTCATGGTCAAGGTCTACTCCGAGGAGATCGCCGCCTTTTATGACACGAAAACCAAGACGATGCACCTCATCAAGGAACCCGAGAGCAAGGCGAAGAAAAAGCCGACCTTTCTCGAACGCCTCGCGGGCAAGACCGGCGGCTTTGACAAGGACGAGAACAAGACCGTCATCGCCCACGAGTTGACGCACGCCCTCGCCGATCAAAATTTTGACATCGATGCCATGCAAAAGGCCGCCAAGAACGACGACGACCGCGCCCTTGCCCTCTCGGCGCTGGTCGAAGGCGAGGCGACGCTCACGATGCTCGGCGCCCAGATGAACGACTGGGACGGCTCGGTGATGCGCCAGGCCCCCGCGTCCCGGCTCGACCGCACCTTCAGCATCCTCATGCCCCTGATGCCGATGTCGGGGGGCAAGGCCCTGCGCGAGGCCCCCGTGATTCTCTCCGAGACGATGCTCTTTCCCTACTTGCGCGGCCTTGTCTTCTGCGCCCGATTGACCAACGACGGCGGCTGGGAAGCTCTTAACGCCGCCTATCGCCGCCCGCCGATCTCAACCGAGCAGATCATTCACCCCGAGAAATACGCGGCCGAGCCCGACCCGCCGACGGCCGTCGACCTCGGCGCGCTCGACGTCGGCAAGGACTGGAAGGAAGCCGGGCGGAACGTCGTCGGCGAGATGCAGCTTGCCGTCTTGCTGCGCGGGCATGGCGGCAAGGCCGCCGCGGCCGGCTGGGACGGCGATCTTTACGCCGTTTTTGAAGGCCCCGACAAGCGCGTCGGCCTTGTCTGGTTCTCAACCTGGGATCGCGTCGAGGACGCCCGCGAATTCCTCCGCGGGTATGCCCAGTTCCAATCCACCAAGCTTGGCAAGGAGGCGGCCGCGCCCGACGCCTTTCCCGACGCGATCCGCCGCCCGCATCGTGAAACCGTCTTCGCCATCGAGCGCCGCGGCGTGGATGTGGCCGTGGTCGAAGGATTCCCCATCGAGCTGACCGATTCGCTCGTCGAGGCCGCCTTCCGGGCCAAAAAAACCGAGAAAACCCGCTAACCCTGATCGTCCGACCGTTTCCTCGTCGCGTCGCGATCGATCCCATTCATCCCGGCCGTTCCATAGCGACCGAAATCCAGGCGGTCAACGGCCGAGGCGTCTTCCGGCGCTTCGGCCAGGCCACGCTTCAACTCGCGCCGGAGGCGTTTCACCCCCGCGCGCTTGAGAATCCGCTTTTCCTCGCGGAGTTCCCGTTTCGTCGAGTCGCTCATCGACGTCGCCTCGAATCTCGAACCGCTCTGGTGAACTCCCTCACGGTTTCGAGAGGACACCCGCCGGATTTCCGAGGTTCGCGCCAGCGTGCAGGTCGAGCCAGGCGACGAGATCGCGCGCGTACCGCGACGGATCAGGCTCGAATTCGAGCGTATGATGCCCGTCGGGATACTCGATCAACTGAAAATTTTCGGCGGGCATTTGTCGCAAAAAAGCGCGCGTTCTGTCGTTGTCGACGATCCGATCTTGCCCGGCGAGCATGAGCAAGACCGGCTGGCGCACCTTCGCGACCGCCCGGCCGACGCGACGATCAATGAACGTGCTCGCCGCGAGCAAACCCGCCGTCGCCGCGCGCAGGCCCAGTGGATCATTGGCGATAAAGCGCTGACCTTCGGGGTTGGCCGTGAATAGGGTCGGGTCGCTGAGCGGGATAGGAAACGTCTCGCGGCGGTTGGTGAGGAAGGCCCAGGCAATTTTCAGCCTCTCGCCAAGCGAGACACCGACCCGAGGCTGAAACCCCGGACAGATCAGGGCGAGCGCATCGACCAGGCCCGGGTGCTCGGCGGCGGTGAGAATCGCCGTCTTGCCCCCCCAACTGATCCCGGCCAAAGCCAGCGGGGTCGTCGAATCGGCCTCGCGGAGCGCCTGGAAACGCTCGGCAATATCGTCAACGAGCCTTCGAGGCGAGGGGGTATGACCTCGATCGACCCGATTCGCGCCCGATCCGCGACGGTCGGGAAAGTGTGTTTCGTAACCGGCCTCGGCGAGGGTCCGGCCGAAATTGTGATACCAGCCGCCATGACTCTGCACGCCATGAATCACGACCAGCCGTCCTTTAAGCTCCCCGCGCGCCGGCCAGACCGCGACGTGCAGGTCGTAGCCGTCCGAGGCCCTTTGCGACTCGATGACCGGCTCAATCATAATCCACGTCCTTGCGATTCAGAGTCATCTGTTCGAGCGCCCGCGGGTCGACGCGCACCCCCAGGCCCGGCCCTTGCAACGGAGGTGCCCAGCCGCCGTAACCAAAGGTCAGGTCATCCCCGGTCAGGTTCTCGGAAAGGATGTGATTGTCGTACGACCCTTCGACGTAACATAAGCCCCGGACATTGCTTGCGAGGTGCCGACCCGCCGCCGAGAGCAAGGCCGTTTCGCCTGGATGACACCCCAGTTGGACACCGATTCCCGACCGTCGCGCCAGGCCGATGAGCGTTAACGCGGGCAAGATCCCGCCGCACTTGGAGAGCCGGATATTGAACAGGTCGGCCGTTTTTCGAGCGATCGATCGAAGGGCGTCGGGGTAGCCGCAGAGCGATTCATCGAGCATGACCGGCATGCCGAGTTTCGGCCGGAGGTCGGTCAGGGCGTCGACCTCCCCATGCCTCACCGGCTGTTCCAGGACCGAGGGGCCGAACGGCAAGAGCGGGCGGACGCGACCGACCAGCTCCTCGGGGCTCCACGCTTCGTTCGCGTCGATCCGGATATCGAGGCGAGGGCCGAGAATGCTTCGAAGCGTACGCAAGCGCGCGGGATCGTCCTGGCCGAGGACGCCGACCTTGAGCTTGACCTGCGAGAACCCGTAAAGCCAGAGCTTCCACGCGGAATACTGCTCGCGAGCCTCCGACGACGCCGTGATCGCCCCGCTGTAACGGACCCGCGTCGGCCGGGCGCTGAGGGCGAGGCCGGGAATCCGCGCGATCCGCACGGCATCGCCGACGGATCGGCCAAATCGACGCCCATAGGCATCCAGCACGGCCAGTTCCAGCCCGCATCGCGCGGCATTGCCAATCATGCCTCGCGGATCGGCGGCAGTCTCTGGAAGTTCCAGCGCGTCCAGGCGTTGCACGACGTCTTCAAACGAGTCAACACCGGAGAAATATCGACCGAAATTAAATGTCGCCAGCGATGCGAAGGTTGACTCGACTGTTTCGCCCGTCACATAAGGTCGCGGAACGCCCTCACCATATCCCTCGACGCCATCATCGAGCGTGACGCGAACCGCGAGGTTGTCCGACTCGATCCGATCGTGGGAGGCGTGCTTGACCCGCGTCTTGAGCGGGATCGAGATATGGAATAACTCCAGCTTCCGTAACGACATCGGTTCGAGGTCCTCGCTCATCCCTGGCGCGAGAACGTCCGCTCAATTTCTCGACCGTTCACCGTCCGGGCCGCCTTCGCTCAGTAAAACTTTTCCAGGGCTCTGGTCACGACGTAAATCACCACGCTCTTGGTGACAGGCTTGGCAAGAACGCAGAAGGCGTGAGCAGACAATGCTTTACGCAAAAGGTTTTCGTCCGTGTCGCCCGTGATCAGGATCATTGGCATGATCCCCTTGATCTGGCGGACGATATGAATCGTTTCCAGGCCGGTGAGTTTGGGCAGGTGCATATCCATCAGGGCGAGATGGACGTCCTGGTCCTTGACGATATCGATCGCCTCTTCGCCGCTTTCCGCCAGCAAGGTCTTGAAGCCCGCGGGCTCGAAGATCTCGCGGAAGGTCTCGCGGGAAATCGGGTCGTCATCAGTGATGAGGATCGAAGGGCGAGCCAGCGTCATACTGACCGGTTTCGCTCTCGTGGAAGGTGCGGGAAAACCAGGTGACGTTCACGTCGTGCAATTCGCGGGCCACTCTCTCATGATCGATTGTGGACAATCCAGAGATCGAAGGCAAGATCGTCTACTTCCATGATTTAGGGATTTTAAAAAATTCAAGACCCACGTGGACTTATGCAAACCTTGCCGGGTGATCTCGCCACTTTGGCAGGCAGGTTGTCAACGGGTTTCGGTGGTTTTGGCGGCGTTGGAATTCCCACGCGCCAACCGCTGAAAGAGCCCGCGAGACGGTCCCCAACGTTTTTCGGGATTGAAACCGTCCACGCTGGCGAGGTCCGAGGGATTGAGCGTCAGGTCACGAAAGAGGTAACGTTCAAGCGTGTCGCCATTTTCGGCGCTCGCCTGAACGAAGACCGGAAGGTACGTCTCGGGGTCGAGAAAGACGATCCAGGTTTCCTTCGTTGGCGTGATCCTGACGATTTTATAACAGGGTTTATTCAACCCCTCGGGCGTTTCCTGGCCTTCATAACGAATCTCGCCGTGAGAAAGGTCGCCGGAGGAGGCCCGACGGTGCTCGTCTTCCATGTTCGTGAGGATCGTGTCAAATCCCGCGTCGCTGATCGGATGCCGGCTGTTTGACATCGCGAGAGGGCTATCGGGGGGCATCTTGAGTTGCGGGATGATGGCGTTCGGCATGTGGATGTACATCAGGCCGCCGTTCGAATCGGCCGCGTAGATGACCTCGCGTCCCTGGCTCGGCCCGTCCGGCCATTCCAGGCGAACGGCTTTCGGATGCCGTCGGATATTCAGAACCACGTTTTCGGGAGGTCGCAGAGTCGTGCCGATCCGCTCCTGAAGATTCATCGTAACCCGATACGAAACCAGAGCTTCAAGCCGCCGCCGACTCTCGCCCAGAAGGTCATTCAACGACGGACCCTGGGGCGGCTTCGGAGTTTCAACAGGTTTGGGCTTCGCTGATTCCGATCTTGCAGCCACCGTCTCGGGGGGTTGAAGCGAGACAACGGGTACGGCCGAGGGCTTGGGGGCGGGACGTGTCTCGGCGACGGTTTCGACCTTCGCGGTCGTCGCCGCCACGGGCGGCGCGGCGACGGGTTCCGTACCGAAGTCTGGGCGATCATTCGTGTTATGGAACGCCTGGAGCCGGGCGCAACCTGCGAGGGCGAGCAGGCCGAAGCTCAGGACGAGCCGGCATCGGTGACGAAGCATGGCGGAATCCGTCGCCAGAACCATACGCTGCGCTCCCCCTCAATGGGGTCTCTACCCGGCGACGCGATCCAGGAGAGTGCGTCGAGTCCGGGGCCATCATGGCCTGAAAAATTTGCAACCGCGAAATTCGATACCAGATCGTGAACGCGGACGCAACCTCAACCCTCGCAAAGGATCACATTTCGAGCATCGCGATCAATCGACATTTGCAATCTGGGGCAGATCGGCGAACTCAAAGGCGTCGATTGCCGCCAGGTCGGGCATGAGGTGCGGCTGCTTGTACTGTTCGACGGTTCCCCCGCTCCGCGCTAACCGCCGACGTTGAAAATGCGTCCAGGACCCATCAACGACCCTGCGCAATCGAACCGGACCAAGGCGCCGGGTGGCGCGTTTGTTTTCGTATTCGAGGTTGGCAAGTCTCAACCCTGTTTCGACTTCCGACTCGAAACGCGCTGCCAAGGCCTCGTCGGTCAGGTCCGACGTTTCGACGAGCAAGGAGTAATACGGAGGCTCTCCCCAGGTGGGCAAGAGCAAGGACGAGCGGAGCGGCACGCCCAACGCCTTCTGGGCCTGATCCACGGCGGCGACGACCTGGAACTCGGAAAGCTTTTCGCCCGTCAGACTCGAAAAATGAGCTCCTTTGTTCAAAAATTCGAGAAGGGGGGCCTGCCCCATGAACCCGACACAACGCACGAGGTCGTGAATCTGATACCGATAAAGGCCGCCCGCGGTCGTCAGGAGGATGAAATAGTTGCGACCTTCGATCAGGTCGGTCGCCTCGACCGTCTCGGGAGGGTCGCGATCGGCCTGGTCCTCGGGAATGAACTCAAAATAATGGTGGCGGATATCGAGAACGCCGGCCGGGGTGCCATCCTCGACCGGGATCGTCATCCGGCCTTCGGAGGCGATCAGGCCGACGTCCCTGACCGGGCAGTCTCCAAAAATCTCGGGATAGGCGCGAAGGTAAGCGCCCATCGTTCCGCCCATCCAGTTCGCCATGAACCCAAGGTTCGGCCAGTAATCTTTGGGAAGCAACCGACCGGTTCGGTTCACAATGGCGTCAAGTCGGCGGGCGACGTCCTTCCGTTTCCAGCGTGAACGTCGGGGCAAGGCAGCGCGGACGTCGGCGGGAAGATCCCACTTTCGATCAATCGTGCCGTCGGCGTAATCTCGGATCAGGGTTGCCTTTTCGCGGTCGCCGAGGCGGGCGAGAGCCAGGAGCGTGCTCGGGTTCGCGGCGATCGTGGCGCCGAGGTCGAGATGAACGGCGTGGCGGAGCGCGACGTAATACTTGGCCTCGATGTCCTTGATTCGAGAGCCGGCGACGGGCATGCAGTAGGTCATCCGAACAAGCGGATTTTGCATCTGAGCGGTCAGGCCGGTGATGGCGCCGCAAGGGATGCCCGAGGGCGTTGCACTCTCGCGCCAGTCACTGGCAATCTGCAAGATCGGTCGAAGGCCGAGACGAAGCCGATCAAAGTGACGGTCGAAAGCGCCGATGCCCCAGGTGGTCCACCCTTCGCGATAATCTCTGAGAGATTCACGGGTTACGGGGATCGTCTTGGGTCGGTTCGTGGTTCCCGAGGTCATCGCGAACATCAGGACGTCCGTGCCCGAGCCGAAGAGGGCGTTGGTCTCGCCATTGCGGACGCGATCGATGTAAGGCTCGTGGCCGTCATAACCTCGGACGGGAACCTGGCGGCGGAAGTCGGCCGCGTTGTGAATCTCGGAAAAATGGTGATCGCGTCCGAACTGGCTGTCGGCGTGACGGACCAGACGACCCATCAAGAGGTCGCGCTGAACCTCACCCGCTCGGTTGGTCTGTTCAAAGAAAGCGCGAGCGAGGCCCCGCGCTTTCAGGGTGATTGGCAGGCCGACGAGGCCACGAAGTCGGGCGAACATGAGGGGCCGAGACCTTGGGAGAGAGGATCGAGAGAGTGATTAAACCCGTTCCCTCAGACGACTTCCCGCGATCCTTCTTGCAAGTCGATTACGTGGCGGGAGATCACTGATGCACAGGGGCCGCGAGATCCTCGGCAAAGGTTCGATCGGGCATGGGATCGTTTAGCGGGTTCGGGTCGATTGACGCGTTGAGCTTCACGTCGCAGGTTTCAGGAGGCCGGGCGGCCTCGACCGGGTCCAGGACGCGACGCGGTCCAAATTGTCGGAAGAATCCCAGGCAGCGACCGGCGTAGGCTTCCGGCTCCAACTCCCGACAGCGATTATGCTTGGCCTTGGGAACGATCCAGAGTTCCTTGGGCTCGGCCGCCTCGGCGAAGAGGGCACGGACGATTTTCGTGCCAATGTAGGCGTCTTTTTCGCCGTGAATCATCAGCCAGGGGCGAGGCGAGAGTCGGGAAACCGCACGTTCGACGTCGGGAAATCGGCAGTTAAGCCGTCCCTCGGACTGGCGGCGGCCGTACCAGGCGACGAACCGGAAGAGGCTCATCGGCATGCTCTTCCAGAGGTACGGATTCGAGACGTAAATCTCGGCCCAGCGAAGCATATACGAAAGCATCATTCCGCGCGTCGGAAAGGCCCCGTCGGTGATCACTCCCCAAACCGACGGTTCCTTCGCGGCAACGAGCAGGGCGGTGTTGCCCCCGCGACTGACCCCGAAGAGACCAAAGCCCGAAGTATCATGATCGGGCCGGGTTCTTAAATAGGCAAGAGCGGCGCGGAGGTCGCGTACCTCGTGGTCGGTGACCCATTGAAGCGGCTTATAGGTCGGGTCGGACGCGCTGACGCCGTGGTTACGGAAATCGAAGGTCAGGATGTCATAACCAATGGATCGCAAATGGTTTGTGTACGGCTCAAAGCTCCAGCGATCACTCAAATATTCGTGGCAGAAGACGAGAACCCCGGCGCGTTCGGATGTTCTGGCCTTGTAGTAGGTTCCTGCCAGTTCCAGGCCGTCGGACGTCGTGAACCGAACATCCTCACCTCCGGGTTCGACGCCCAGCCGCAACGGCAAAAAGATCGGCGTCTCCTCGAAAACTCGGCCGACGATCGGGGCGTAGCGTACCGCGGTGATGAGAAAAAAGGCCCCGATGAGGAGAAGCAAGGTTGCGAGCGGTATCAGGATCAAGGCCGGGGAGAGGGTGGACACGAAAAGGGTCTCCGTTGTCGTCAACAGGGGTCGGCTCGGGGTGCGGATCGAGACGCAACCGGGGGACCGTGATGACTTTCCCCTGGATACGCGGGGCTGGAAAGAGAGTTTTGAATCAGCCGGCAAACCGCCGGAGGATCAACGCGATATTCTGACCGCCGAAACCAAAGCTGTTCGATAATGTCACATCGACGGCCTTCCTGCGCGATTCATGAGGAATATAATCGAGGTCGCACTCGGGATCGGGATTTTCCAGATTCACCGTCGGCGGCACAACCCCATCGCGGATCGTGAGCAAGGAGACAATCGCCTCGACGCTCCCGGCGGCGGCGATCAAGTGTCCCATCATGCTCTTGGTGCTGGAGATAGGCACCTTGTATGCCAGGTCGCCGAGAGCCTTCTTGATCGCCAGGGTTTCGACCGAATCGTTGACCGACGTGCTCGTGCCGTGCGCATTGATGTAGTCAATGTCGTCGGGGTTGAGCCGAGCATCGACCAGGGCTTCACGCATGCAAGCAATGGCGCCACGGCCATCTTCGTGGCTATCGGTAATACGGAAGGCGTCGGCGGTGGAGCCGTAGCCGACGACCTCGCCGTGAATCGTGGCGCCGCGGGCTCGGGCGTGTTCGAGTTCTTCGAGGAGGAGCATTCCCGCGCCTTCGCCGAGGATAAAGCCGTCGCGCTCGCGGTCAAAGGGGCGGCTGGCGCGGGTCGGTTCGTCGTTGCGGGTGGATAGGGCGGTCAGGAGGTTAAAGCCGGTCACGCCAAAGGGATGGATCATGCTGTGCGTGCCGCCCGAGAGCATGACGTCGGCATCGCCCCGGCGGATCAGCTCGAACGCCTCGCCGATCGCCTGAGAGCTGGCGGCGCAGGCGGTCAGGCAATTCGCGTTCGGTCCTCGGGCTCCAAAAAGGCTGGCGAGGTGTCCGGCGGGCGTGCCCGGTTCCTGCTCGGCCTCGCGGATCGGGTGGAGCATCTTGAGGCCGTTGCGTGTGAAGGCGGCGGTGTCGACGGCGATGACACCCTGCTCGGCGGGTTCGCCCGGCCGAGGGCGGCGGACGGTGGTCAGGTTCACGAGGTCGATGAACCGGGGGAAATCCTGTTGCCCCTCGCCCGAGCCGAGATAGACGCCGAAACGCGCGGGGTCGAGCGACTTGAGGTCGAGGATTCCCGAGTTGTCGATCGCCATCCGGGCGGCGGCGATGGCGAACTTGGTATTGCGGTTGTAGTCGTCCCAGCGCGGGGCGTCGTCAATGTAGGAGCCGAGGTCGAACCCGGAGACCTCGGCGGCAATCTTGGTGGGGAAGGTCTCGGCGTCGAAGAGGGTGATCGGTCCGACACCGCTCCGACCTTCTTGGAGGGACGACCAGGTTGACTCCAGGTCGGCCCCGACCGGAGTGACCATGCCCATGCCCGTCACAACGACACGACGCATCGCGGCGATCCTTTCGACGTTGGCCCGCGGTTCACGCTTGGGCCAGCCCGTCAACATGGTCCAGACTAGCTAATCGACCCGGATTGACAATCGAAGGATTGGAGCCAAGGCAACGCAAGTCAAGAGGACGGGGCGGGGTTCCCCTGAATCACCAGGGCGGCGGCCTGTCCGTGGCGCGTGAGATTCATCTTCACGAAGGTCGGATTGTCGGTGCGGCGCGGTTCCCCGGTGACGATGTCGAGACCGCACGCGGGGTCGGGTTCGTCGCAATTCAAGGTCGGCGGGATCAGACCACGATTCACGCCCAGAAGACTGCCGATCATCTCGACGCCACCGGCTCCCGAGACGAGGTTCCCCATGTACCCTTTCAAGGCGGTCACGGGCACCTTCGTTTCGTTACCGAAAACGCGACGGATGGCTCTCGACTCGGCGAGATCGGAAACCTGGCTCGCCGCGCCGTGGGCGTTGAGATGGCCAATCGCGGAAGGTTCCAGACCGGCGCATTTCAGGGCAGCACGCAGGGCGATCTCGGTGCCGACGCCTTCGGGGTCAAGACCACCGCCGGGGACGGCGTCGCAGCCCGAGCCATAGCCGAGAACCTCGCCGTAAATCCGGGCGCCTCGGTTGATTGCGTGTTCGCGTTCCTCGACGATCAGGATGCCCGCGCCTTCGCCGGGGACCCAGCCGTCGCGGTGAATGTCGAACGGCCGGCAGGCGCCGGAAGGCTCGCCGGACCAGT
This sequence comes from Isosphaeraceae bacterium, assembly GCA_965277595.1. Classification (GTDB taxonomy): domain Bacteria; phylum Planctomycetota; class Planctomycetia; order Isosphaerales; family Isosphaeraceae; genus CBDIDH01. The sequence continues at coordinate 4,000,994 of CBDIDH010000002.1, read as the reverse complement.
GCGACATCTGGTCGAGCAGGCTCATCCGCACCATGCTCAGGGGGTGGATCTTGGAGTCGGCCCCACCGGTGATCATCACGTCGGCGCGGCCTCGGGCGATGATCCGGCTGGCCTCGCCGATCGCAAGGTTCGACGCTGCTTCGGCTTCGGTGATGGTGTTGCTCGGCCCCTGGCAGTCGATCAGGATCGAGATGTGACAGGCGAGCATGTTCGGCAGATATTTCAGGAGCCAGATCGGCGGGATCATCGGGATGGAGGATCGGCCCCAGGTGTGGAAGTCAAACGAGCCGGTCGCTGTCGAAGCGTGAGCGATCGCCGGGGCGAGCTCGTCGAGTTCCGACGAGATCAGGCCGGCGCCGAGGTCGACGCCGAATCGGGTCGGATCGACCCCGCCGTCGAGCAAACCCGCGTCGGCGACGGCCAGTTGCGCCGCGGCGACGGCGAGTTGGATGTCGCGAGCCATGTATTTCTGGCTCTTGCCGAGGGTCCGGCGATACTTCGGGAGGGCCGAGCCCTTGAGGTCGAAGTCGCGGATCTCGCCGCCGGCGTTGTTGGGCAGGCCCTCAACGGGGAAGGCGCGGATCGTGTCGACGGCGCCTCGGCCACCCGCCAGCGACGCCCAGACGGCCTCGGTGCCGGTCCCGATCGGGCTGACGATTCCCAGACCCGTAATCACCACGCGGCGTTCAGAGCGGAGCATGGGATAGTCGTCGAACTCCACCGGTCTGGGACTTTGGCGGCGGAAAAGAAGAGGCGCGACCAAGGCCCGACGGGGCCTCTGGGTGTCGCGGACTTCCCGGGGCTAGAGCGTGTCCGGGCCGTTTGAATCGGCGGCGGAGTGAACGACGGCCGCGGCCTCGATCTCGCGGGCACGCGTCTGTGCCTTGGCCAGGTCGAGAACGCCGAGCAATTGCTGCGTGAAGACGAAGTTCTTCGGCCCGAAGATCTGATTCGCCCTCGAGTTATCGAGGTGGGCGAAGACGATCTCGGTGTCAGCCAGAAGCTCGCCTTCAAGAAAGGCCTTGCCCTCAACGACCGCTCCTTCGGCGCGAAGGTCGGTCATCGTGACCTCGTAAATCAACTGATCGCCCGCGCAGGCGACGCCGAAAAACTCGGCGCGAGGGATCTTGGCCAGAACGACCTTCTCGGCAAACCCGCCAGCCTCGCCGACGAGGATTCCGCCGGTCTGGGCGAGACCCTCGATGATCAGCGAGGCGGGCATCACCGGGTAGCCGGGGAAATGGTCGTGGAGGTGTTCTTCCGCGAGCGTCAGGTTCTTCACGGCTCGGGCGAACTGGCCGCTCCGAAACTCCAGGAACTTATCGATCCAGATCCATCTCATGGTCAGCGCACCCGCCGTGTTGCTCAGGTCTCGAACGCCCGCATCCGTGAACGTCCGCGGAGGTTTCGCCACTCCGCCCCGTAGTCAGTGTTGGGGAGGAATATAGGATGGAGTGGGCGAATCCGTCCGGATCGATCGTCAAAAAGGGGTCAGATCAAATTCAGGCGGGAAGTTTGCTCTGCACGTAATGGACGAGCATGTCCACCGTGTAGAGGTCGCCCATCTTCTCGACCTCGGGGTTGGCCGAGAACGAGGTGAGGTCGGCATAGGGCATCCGGGTCTTGAGTTCGTCAAGGCCCTTGGCGGTCAGCTTGCCGCCGTGGATCATCTCGGGGTCGGAGATGACGTTTTCGGGGAAGAGTTCGCCCCGGGGGATCTTGATGCCGAAGTTCCGTTCGAGCCGGAAGACGATGTCGAGGAAGTCGATCGACTCGGCCCCGAGGTCGCCTTGAAGGGTGGCGTCACGGGTCACGTCCTCCTCGTCCACGCCCAGGGCATCGACCAAGGTGGCCTGGACCTTCTCGAAGATTTCAGCTTGCGTCGGCATAACTTCCTCGAAAAAAATGGGATCGCCAAACCAATCCCACGAAGGGACGACACTCGTCTGCTCTTCCGCCGAAAACCTGGTGAACTCTTCTAATTGTCGGCAAGAACTTTCGTTGCTCTTCAGTCCCGACGCTCGATCGGTCGACAAAACCGTTTTCTTCTCGATCGCAGTCGTTAGAATCCGCCCAGCCGGCCGCGTCGGTTCCCTATCTTGCTAATTTTTCAAGATCCTTGCAACATCAGCATGCGCGACCCGGTCTTCAATCGCCTTGAAACCGACCTGGTTCGCCCTGGTCAGGCCAGAATCTCGCCCGGGGACGCGAGGACGCCGTCTCCGTCCGACTTCGGGCCGATTCGGATCATTGCCCGAGCCCCCACCGAGCCTTTGCGCAAGGTTGTGTACAGTTCGCGAAGACCGGCGACGATCGAGGCGTCGGTGGCGTGTAGCGCCGGGTCCTTGTCGCGGAGGTTGTAGCGGGTGAGGACGAATCGCCCCTTGACCATTTCCTGGCCGTCAATCGATCCGACCCCTTTGAACGAGCAGTCGCGTTCGCCGCGCGAGACCATTTCGACCCGGATTTGCAACTGGCGGCCGGGCTCGACGAAGCTGCCGTACTTGATTGTCTTCGCCTGCTTGAGCAGGATCACGCTATGGGCGAAATCTTCGGTTTCGCGGATCAGCCAGGCGCCGGCCTGCGTCAGGGCTTCGAGCATCAGGACGCCCGGCATGACCGGGAAGCCGGGAAAGTGGTCGGCCAGGTATTCCTCGGCCAGCGACAGGTTCTTCAAGCCGACGAGTGATTCCCCGGCCTTCACTTCGAGAATCCGGTCGATCAGCACAAAACGCATGAATAACCCCAGGTTGCCAAGGGCCGCGGAACGACAGATCGGCCGCGCTCTCACCGTCTTCCAAGATCAGCGCAATTCCAAGGCAGGGGCATCATTGTAGCAATTTCGCTAATCCTGACAAGCCAACTTATCGGTCGCCCCCCCGTCATGACTTTCGCCAAGGAAAAAAGGACGTTGGATCTTCCCGAGGTTCGTTGTCCTGGTCGTGATATGCTCCGTCGTCTCGGAAATCGCGCACGCCATTGATACCGAGCAAACCCAGGGTCCTGGAAAAAAAGAGGCCCGAAAGCCGGGTCAAGAGCGTAGGCAAGGGGTCCGCCCTCCCCTTATAATCGGTCGGAGGACGTCGTGCGCGGCGGGCGGGTCCCTGGCGACTTTCTCTTCGAAACGTGGGTTCGGGCGTTGACGGTTGGGTGCCTGGTTCGGGAGCCGGCGACCATGCTTCGAGGTCTCGCATGCCTGATCCTGACACTGACAACCCCGTCGGTGGCCCTCCGCGCCACGAAAGGCCCGATGAACTGGTCGCCCGACGGCCGCTGGGTGGCCTATACCGAGTCGCGCGGCGCGGGCCGGCCGGTCTTCTCGGCCGACTGGCTCTTCAACCCGTCGGACGAATCGCCACCGTGGACCCTCGCTCCACTGGCCGAGAACCAGAAAGCTGATCGCCTCCCCTGCCGGATCTATGCCGCCGAGGCCGAGACGGGCGCCTCGATCCTTCTTTATGAAGCGGACGGTCCGTTGACCTCGCCCGCCTGGCGGCCCGACGGCCGGGCCCTGGCGTTCGGCCGGGTGGTTCACGAATCGCCCGCGCCCCCGCGACTGGAACTGATCGTTCAGGATGCGCCCGGCGAGAATCGGGTGATCCTGTCTCAGCCACTCGGCGAGATGCCCGCGACGCCGTTTGAATGGGCCGCGGTCTCTCCGTCGTGGAGCCCCGACGGGCGTTATCTGGCTGTTGAGGGGTTCAAGGCGGGCGCCGGGTTCAGTGTGATCCAGGCCGAGACGGGTCGTCTGATCCGTTCGTTTGAAGGCTCAGCGCCCACCTGGTCGCTTGACGGGACGAAGCTCGCCTTTCTTCGGGTGGAGAAGTCAACCTCGTTGTTCATGACGGAGATCAGCGTCGGTCCCGTTGAGAATCCCGAGGCTGGGGCGGCGGCGGGTTCGGATCCAATCTTCTCGCCGCCGAAGCATCTGGCCGACCTTGGCCCGACGTCGATTCCGCCGGTCTGGTCGCGCGACGGTCGGTCGATTTTGGCCGTGGCGCGCCGGATGGTCTTTCGAGGGCGCGGACCTTCGCTTCAGGTGGACCTGGTTCGGGTCTCGCTCAGTTCGGCCACGATCGTTGGAATGGCCCACTTGACCCCCGACCCGATCGAGGATGAGCGGTTTTACCACGGGGTCGCGCTCACGTTTGGGCAGGAACTGGACCAGATCTTCTATGCGCCTGAGATTGATAATCAGCCGACGTCGATCGTCTGGTTTCGGCCCCGAAACCAGGAAACGGTCGAACGGTTCAACCCGATTGATTTCACGGTTCGCATCAGCGGGCTCTCGCTCTCTCCCGATGGCAAGACGCTGGCCCTTCGCGCCGTCGACAACGACCACGGTTCCGTTGCTCTTTACGATCTTGTGACCCGTAAGACAACGCTACTCGCTCCCGACGACGCGACCCGCCTGGAATGGACGTCGCTGCTGATCACGACCGCGCGTCGCCTGCTTCAGGAGACCTTCGCCACGGTTGCGGCGAATTCCGACAAGGCCGTCTGGCGGCCGACGCTTCTTCCCGTGCCTGGCGAGATTCCCCAGAACCAGGAATTTTTCCTTCGCCTGCGTCGTCTCGGCCGTCTTGGCGAGCCGCTTTGCGACGCTCCCGCCGCGTCGGATGATCCGGCCCTTGAGACGTACCTTCAAGAGGCCAGTCTCGTCTTTGACACGCTCCGCGAAGATTACCAGGCGGCGCTGAAGTCCCTGGAATCGCTCGAAGCGCGGACCACGTCGGCCGACCGCCTGGTTCGCCTTCTGGCCGTTCGCGCCCAGCTTTTTCTCGGGACGAAGGACGTGGTTCGCGCCACCGACACGATCAATTTCTTGAAGACGCTCGAAGACGCGCCGGTCTCCCGCCTTGAGGTCACCCCCGCCGGAGCAACGCTCACGTCCGAGCCCTTCGGCGCGAAAGGCTGGGCGCGTTACCTGAGCCGACGACTTGACGACCTCGACAAGACCCGGGTCCGCCCGCCAGTCGATGCCGACGACCTTCCCGCCGCCAACAATCCGAACGAGCTTCTGGAACCTGGCCCGCAGCGCCCGGAGCGCCTTCCCTTCAACCCGCCGCCGAACGGGATGTTTATTGTTCCCGTTCCTCCGGCACCCCCCGCCCAGCCCTTCAATCCCCCGCCTCAGAATCCCTTCCGTGGTCCCGGCGCTCGCCGAGACGGCCGCGCTGCCTGGCCCCGCGCTCCGCGTGCTCCCTTTTTGGGGCGATAACGATCAGGTCGAAAAGCCCGAGCCGGTTCGTTTCATTAAAAGACCGAGAAGAGGACCAGTCGGGCGACGCGAACGACCCCCACGCGTTCCTCGGGCGTGATCGTGCCTCGGGCGACGATGGCATCAAGGGTCTTGAGCGAATTCGTCATGATCGTCGCCTGGGCCGAGCCGATCTTCATCGCCTCGCGGTGCTCCAGGAACGTTCGAAGGACCATGCGAATCGTGGCCGCCTCCTCGATCGAAGGGCCGGCCGAGGCCGACCAGCGCGGCAGGGTGTCGGCCCCGGCGGCGCGTCGGCTGATTCCCAGGATCAACCGGCTGATCGCGGTGAGCTTGGGATAATTGAGCGTTTCCGGCGTGTCCATCGGCGTGTGATAAAACGGGTTCTCGCCGGTCGAGAAGAAAAGATACGGCACTTTTCTCGACCGAAACGGCCCGTAATCGCTCCGGTCGAGCACCAGGATATCACTGCCGAGCAGGCCCACCGTCACGCCCTTTCCCTTCGCCTCGGCCTCGATCCAGGGCCTCAAGGCGGGCTCGTGCTCGGTTCCCATCACGAAGACGTCATCAAGACAGACGCCCCCGAGCGCCCGGCCGATCATGTCGGCGGTGATGAAGAGATCGATCTTCGCCAGCGGCACGGGCGAGTGCTCGACGAAATACCTCGACCCGAAAAGCCCCTTTTCTTCCAGGTCGAACCCGAGAAACATCAGGCTCCGCCTGGGTTTTTCGGAGCCTTCGACGAACGATCGGGCGACTTCCAGCATCATCGCCACGCCCGAGGCATTGTCATCAGCGCCGGGGTAGACGACGCCGTCGCGCCGTCCCAGGTGATCGTAATGCGCCGAGACGACAATCCAGTCGTCCTTCAAGGCTGGGTCGGACCCTCGCAAAATCGCGCCGACATTCCTGCCCATCGGCGGCTCACCGGCCTTGCCGGGAATCGACTGTTCAAACGAGCGGTCAAAAAGGGGTTCCAGCCCCAGTTTTTTGAAGGCGTCAATCAGGTAATCGGCCGACTTGCGCCCGCCCACGCCTTTGCGCCCCAGATAGCCGGGCGAGGCGAGCGTGCCGACGTGATCGCGGAGCCGCGATTCTCGCGGTTCGGGCTGGTCGGCGATTGCGAGGCTGGTCAGGGACCCGAAAACGGTCAGGACCCGCGCAATCGACTGAAAAAAGGCGATCCGTCGTCGCATCACGATCCCGGCGACCCGCGCCGGCCTCTCTGGGTGCGTCGTCCGGTGCGACCCGGAGAACCGCGCCGGCGTCTGAAAAAAATTCGAGGCGATTCCGGCGCCCTCGAAAATCGTATGGCATGTTAGCTGACGGATCGGATTCTGTCTCTACACGGAGGTGGATCGTGTCGCGAGGATCTTGGCTCAAGGCGTTCGCCCTGGCGGTGGCGCTCACTGGCTTGTCGGGCTTGGGTACGGCGAAGGCCCAGGACTGGACTGACTATCTGCACTGGCCGTACGTGCCGCCCCAGACTCCCGGCAACGGCTTCGAATACAATTCGCTCTACGACAAGTTCTACACCTACCCCCGCGAACAGCGGATCGTCCCCCAGATTCAAGGCCCGTATTACCGCAACTTCTACGGCGGTAAGCGCCACCTCGGCTACCGACATCCCGACGGCTGGCACGACTGGAACAAGAAGAAGTTCTACCAGGGCTACCACTTCGTTCTCGACGTCTTCTGAGCGAGTTCGAAACGCCCCCCGTATTCTTCCCCGACCGGCCGCGCGGCACGCCACTCCTTTGAAGAGGTGGCCAGCCAGCGCGGCCGTCGGGCGTTGATTGACCCCGTTAACGTCCCAGTTCCCTGGCGATCTCAAAATATGCCTCGGCCGCGAGCCGGACCTGATCCAGCTCAACCCACTCATCCTTGGTATGGGCCTGCGCGATATCGCCCGGCCCGAAGACCAGGCAGGGCAAGCCCGATTCGCCGAGCGGACCGGCGTCGGTTCCATAGGGAACGCCCATGATCTCGGGCAGGCTCCCGGTGACCCGGGCCACGGCCCGGCCGACGTGGTCAATCCAGTCGTTTTCGGTCCGCTCGCCAGGCGCCAGGGCGGGCATCTGCACCCAGGGGGGGAGGAACTCGACACCGTCGAGGCTGCCGAGTGCCTCGCGGAGCAGGTTTTCCACCTTCTGAATACTCTCAGAGCCGACTTCACCCGGAATCAGGCGGCGGTCGATCTCGATCGCGCACCAGTCGGGAACCGTGTTCACGCTCACACCCCCCTCGATCCGGCCGACCGAGAGGCTCGGCGGTCCCAGAACCGGATGCGCCGCGCTTCGGGCGAGTTCCGCCGCGTAACCGGCGACTGCCGCGAGGATTGGCGCCATCTTGTACACGGCGTTGACACCAAGGTCAGGCGTCGAGCTGTGACAGGCGACCCCCTTCGTGCGCACCTTCCAGCGAACGGCCCCTTTGTGGCAGTTGACAAGCTGGAGCCGGGTCGGCTCCGCGACGATCGCGACCGAGGCGCCATGGTCGGTCAGGGCAAGTCGGCTCGACCCGGTGTGCGTGAATTCCTCATCGACCGTGCAGGCCATCACGACCGACGCCGCCCCTTGGGGTTTCTCGCGGACGAGCCGGGCGAAGGCCGTGAGCATCGCGGCCATGCCCCCTTTGATGTCGCAGGCCCCGCGGCCGTACATCCGCCCTTCGCTCACGACCGGCCGGAAGGGGTCAATCGTCATGCCGTCGGTCGGCACGGTGTCTTGATGGGCGTCGAAGAGGACGGTCTGGCGAGCCCCCGGCGATTCGAACCGAGCAATCACGTTCTCGCGTCCCTGCGCAATCACCTGCCGATCGAACGGGACGCCGAGTTCTCGAAAAAATTGAACGAGATACGCGGTCATCCCGGCTTCCCGGAATTCGGGGCCATTCAGAGGGCGTCCCATCGGGTTGACGCTCGGGATGGCGACGAGATCGGCCAGCAATCGGCTCACGGCGTCCAAGGGCTTCCGCTCCGGTCCAGGTCGAGGGATCAGTATCGAATCGAATCCGCGAATCTCTCCAGGGCCGATCTTAACGCCCCCCCTCCCCTCGCGTCACGGACCCTTTGCCGCCGGGGCTCGGCTTTCCCGTTCGAAAATGGCCGATGACCGAGCGAAATCGAAATCGGCTCCTGGTCATCGGTCATCGATCATTGTCTCTTCCGTCGGCAAAAACGGGAAAAGGCGTTTTCGGGCTGAGTCGTCGAGTGGGCGGCCGTACTCGCTTCCCTCGAAGGCTTCAATGCGCGTGATCTTCGCTCCTTGTTCCGAACCGTAAAGCTCAATGATCCGTCGACGGAAGCGATCGGCGAGCCGTTCGGAGTGATCCGCGATTTGCGAAGAGAGCCAGTCGCGACGCGCGGAATCGGCCTCGGGGACGTTCGCCGAGTCGCCACGGTTGTAAGGTAGCCACTCGTAAAACTGCGAGGTGTGTTCGTGTAGCATCGCCACCTTGCTCGTCCAGACCGGGCCGATGTCGATGACGACGGTCGGCTCGAAGGCGCGGGGGCGCGTGAAATCATCTGAAAGGTACGCGATCACGGGATCGCGGCGCAGGTGTTGGAATTCGGGACAGATCGCGGGGACGGTCAAAAGATAGGCGGCGTCCTGGACGAGCAAGCTCACGGCGCGGTGATCGGGATGATAATCGTTGGGTCGGTGCGTGAGCACAAGATCGGGGCGGATCGCGCGGATCAGGCCGATGACTTGCTCGCGACGTGCTAGAGTTGACTCCAGCCGACCATCGGGATGATCCCAGACCTGACAGGCGATGCCCAGGGTCGCGGCGGCCGACCGGGCCTCGGCGTCTCGCCTGGCGACGAGCGGAGGTCCGGCGACCTCGTGGTGTCCGGCCTCGCCGTTCGTGACGGAGATGAAAGTCACCTCGTGGCCAAGCTGGCGATAGAGCGCGGCGAGGCCGCCGGCCTTGTATTCGGCATCGTCCGGGTGGGCGCCGATGACGAGTAAACGGAGCGGTTCGGACACGTCAATTTCCTCTCAACTCGGGCGGGTTGTCCGCCGATGATTCAGAAGGCTGGCTCGGACCGGATGATTCGTGCGCGGGCGTGGCCTGATTCCCCTTGTTTGACACTCAGGTTTGCTTAGAATCCCACAACCTCTCGGGGTTCGGACGTTCGAGCCGGGCCTCCCCATCACCTCGAAGCGAGGACTTGGTCCACGATGGGCGACTCCGCCAGTTCACCCAGCACGGGCGTCACCATCCCAAACACCGTCGAGTTTGGCGATGCTGACGAGCCTCCCAGTCTGACCCCGGGCCGATCGACGCGACATCCCGCCTGGGCCGACGTGTCCGATCATGATTGGAACGACTGGCGCTGGCAATCGCAACACGCCATTCGCCACCCCCGCCAGCTTGTCGACCTCCTCCCCCTCTCCGCCGCCGATCGCGCCGCTCTGGAAACGCTTCAGACGAACTACAAGCTCGCGATTCCGCCCTATTATTTCTCCCTGATCGACCGGTTCGATCCCGCAGACCCGATCCGGCTCCAGTCGGTCCCCTCGCCGCTCGAACTCGCCGGGGCCACCGGCGCCGATGGCGAGGACGATCCGCTCGATGAAGACAAGGACTCACCTGTTCCCGGCCTCACGCATCGCTATCCCGATCGCGCCCTGCTCGTCACGACGCACGTTTGCACGATGTACTGCCGGTTCTGCACCCGCAAGCGCGCCACGATGAAACGCGGCGGCTGGGACTCCGTCTCGCGGGACGACCGCCGGATGATCGAGTATGTCGCCAGCCATCCCGAGATTCACGACGTGATTCTCTCCGGAGGCGACCCGCTGACTCTCCCGCTGGAAAAGCTGGAATTCTTTCTCCGCAACCTCGACGCGATCCCCCACCTTGACGTCATCCGGATCGGCACCCGGGTCCCCGTCACCCTTCCCCAGCGCCTTGATGACGACGGCCTGATGGCGACCCTCTCGGTCTCGGACAAGATCTGGATTCAGACCCACTTCAACCACCCTCGCGAGATCACTCCCGAGGCCAAGCGCGCCTGCGATCGCCTCCGCCTTCGCGGCATGCCGATCAACAATCACGCCGTCCTTCTGAAAGGCGTGAACGACAGCCTTGCGATTCAGCGCGACCTCTGCCGGTCGCTCTTGAAGATCAAGGTTCGTCCTTATTACCTCTTTCACTGCGACCCCGTCACCGGCGCGGGGCACTTTCGAACCCCGGTCTGGAAGGGGATCGAGATCATTGAAGGCTTGCGCGGGCATACGTCGGGCCTCGGCGTGCCGACGTATGTCGTGGACGCTCCCCGGGGCGGCGGCAAGATTCCGTTGATGCCCAACTACCTCCTCTCGGCCTCGAATGACGCGGTCGTCCTTCGCAATTATGAAGGAATGATTGTCCAGTATCACCCGACCGGCGAGCCGATCGAGCCGAAAAGCCCGGTGGAAACCCAGGGTGTCAGCGGCCTTCTCGAAGGCCATGCCCAGGTTCTCACCCCCGAAGGTACCCCCCGACTCGATCGCCGCCGCGCTCGCAATGCCGCGAAAGCGAATGGCAATGGCCACGGAAACGGCCACGCTCCGGTTCTCTGAGGGTCGTTGCCTTGAAGATCGGAATTGCGTTTGACCTGGCGCCCGAGCGGCCTTCGGACGGACCCGACGACCGCTTCGAGGAATTCGACAAGCCCGAGACGATCTCGACCCTGGCCGAGATCCTCAGGGGCGCCGGTCACGCGGTTATCTTGCTCGGCGACGGCCGAGAGTTCCTCAAAGCCGTGCTCGCCGATCCGCCTGATCTCGTCTGGAACATGGCCGAGGGGGAAGGCGTGGGGCGTTGCCGCGAGTCGCGGGTTCCGGCCGTCCTTGAGATGCTCGGCATCCCCTGCACCGGGTCCGACCCCTTGACGCTCGCCGCGTCGCTGGACAAGGACGTCGCCAAGCGGCTCGTCCGCGCGGCCGGGGTTCTCGTGCCCGATGGCCTCGCGATCGATCCGGCCCTGCCCTTTGATCCGAGCCAATTCGCCGCGTTCACGACCCGGATCGCACCCCCCTGGATCATCAAACCGGCGTTTGAAGGGTCGAGCAAGGGGATTCGCACCCGATCACTCGTCGATGACCCGAACGAGGCCGCGGCGTTGATCCGTAGCCTCGCCAATGACTACGGCCAGACGATTCTCATGGAAGAATACATTGAGGGGGACGAGGTCACCGTTGGCCTTCTCGGCTCGGGGGCTTCGGCCGAGGTTCTTGGCTCGATGCGCGTGGTTCCCGTCGGCGCGACCGACCGTTTCGTCTACTCGCTTGACCTCAAGCGCGACTGGCGCGAGACCGTCCGTTACGAGGTTCCCGCGGCGCTTCCGGCCGACGTCACAACCCGACTCGACGCGGCGGCCTTGACGTCTTACCAGGCTCTCGGCTGTCGCGACGTCGCCCGGATCGACTTCCGGATTCGCGACGGTCTTCCTTACTTCCTCGAAGCGAATCCTCTTCCCGGCCTGGCCCCCGGCTGGAGCGATCTCGTGATCCTCGCCCGAGGGATCGGCCTGAGCCACGAGGCTTTGATCCTCCGCATTCTGGACTCAGCGCTTGGTCGGATTGGCCTTAAGGTCGGGGCAAGCCCCCGGTGATTCCCTTCAATCCCCGTGTCGCGATCGTCTTCAACGCCCCGTCTCTCCCCGAGGATCACCCCGACGCCCTCTCGGAAAGCGACGTCGTCAACGTCGCCCAGGCGATCGCGTCGAGCCTTGAGGCGACCGGTTTTGAACCGTTCTTGTTCCCCGCGGCGGCGCCGTTATCGGACTTTCTCACCCGACTGCTCGCCGATTCGCCCGACGTCATTTTTAACCTTATTGAAGCCTTTGCCGGATCAACGACCCTTGAGCCGTTCGTCTCGGGCGTTTTTGAGCTTTGCGGTTTGGCCTACACAGGAGCGCCGGTCGAGGCCCTGACGCTCTGCCGATCCAAGGCGCGCACGAAGGCCCTTTTGCGCGGCTTCGGCCTTCCCACCGCTCCTTTCGCCGTGGTGGAACCTGACGGCCCGATCCCCTCGATCGACTGGGCCGGGCCGATGATCGTCAAGCCCGAGGCCGAGGACGCGAGCCTCGGCATCGATCAGGAGAGTGTGATCCGTTCCCCGGTCGATCTGCCCCCTCTCGTCGGTCGCATTCGGGCGCGTTACGGCGGCTCGGTTCTTATTGAAATGTACTTACCTGGTCCCGAGTACAACGTCGGCATCATCGCCACGCCGAGGCCAACGGCCTTGCCCGTTGCCCAGGTTCTTTTCGCCGATCGTTCCGATGCCTGGCCGATCCTGACCTATGCGGCGAAGTGGGACGTCGGCTCGGCGGAGGACCTCGCCAGTCCGATCGCCTGCCCCGCGCCGATTGAGCCGGAACTCGCGGCGCGACTTTCCGAGCTTGCCCTGGCCGCCTTCCGCGCGACCGCCTGCCGCGACTACGCCCGGGTCGATTTCCGGCTCGACGCCCTGGGCGAACCGATGATCCTTGAGGTCAACCCGAACCCCGACCTCGCTCCCGAGGCCGGCTGGTCGCGCGCCGCTCGGATCGCCGGGTTGAGCCACGCCGAGGCCATCGCCGCGATCACCCGCCAGGCCCTTGGCCGGGTCATGCGATGACCTCGAACGCGACCGCCGACGCATCGTCGACGAACCCATTATAATTGATCAAGATCTCTTCACCCGGTTGGATTTCTCGAACAGCGAAGAAGTGGATTTCCCTGGCTTTGTAGTCTCGAAAATAGTCGGCGTTGGGCTCGAACGAGTGATTATAAAGGCAACCACACCCGAGCGCGACGGCTCCGGTGTCATCGTCCCATTCAAAGTAGTACGTTTTGAGCATGGTTTGGCGGATCAGGGCGGTTTCTTCCCTGTTCAAAACGAGCGCGGGGGCTTTCTCGATCAGGTCGCCCGCCTGGATCGTCTCGACCGCGAAGACGCCCAGGCCCTTCGCTCCGGCCTGTCTCGCCTCGATTTTCGACATGCCGGTGTCCTCGCTTCACGAGTTCTCTGTCGCGATTGATCACCGGTCACTCTATCGCCCCTCTCGTCGGCTGTCACGGCTTGGCCCCTCGGGTGAAATGCAAAATCCCGATGACCGATGACCGAAAAACTCCAGCTCTTAGTCATCGGTCATTGTTCATCATTCATTGAAATGCCCGACTTTGCAATCCTCCTGCTCGGCCCCTCTCTCGGTTTGTCGGGTTCGCGGAATTCCGTTACAGTAGAGGGGGGGACGCCCGCGACGGATGCCGCGTCCGACCGGCCCCTTTGGGTGGAAAAAAAGGGCGCGGGATTACAGAGAGGGCCTTCATGTTCCGGATCAGCCACGTGCTTGGCGCCCATCGCGAGCACGATCGACGACGGATCGCCGAGGTCCATGCCTTGCTGGCGGCCAACTTTCCCGATATCGGCAAGGTTCCCGACTACATCAACCGCAAGCTCAACGACCAGGCCACGCGCGGCGTTCCCGCCGTCTTGCTGATCGCGCACGGCCTGGGCGAACAGGTCGCCGGCTTCGCGCTGGCCGACTTCTTCGAGTCGATCGGTTTCGCCTACCTGGACTTCATCGTCACCCGGGCCGAGGCGCGCGGTCGCGGACTCGGTGGCGCTCTTTACGAAGCCCTTCGTGAAGACATGATCGCGCGAGGCGCGCGCGGCCTCTTCCTCGAAGTCCCGACCGACGACCCGACCCAGGTCAGCGACGCCGCGACAATGAAGCAGAACCGGACCCGCCTCAAGTTTTACGAGCGTTACGGGGCCTTTCCGGTCGTCGGCACATTATATGACCAGCCGATCCGCCCGGGAACACCCGTCGAGCCTCGCCTTGTTTACGACCCGCTTGACTCGAACAAGGCCGTCACGGCCGACGACCTCAAGGCCGTGATTTTCAACATCCTCACGCATCGATATAGCTACAAGGACGATGATCCGTATGTCGTCCAGCTTGTCAGGTCGGTCAAGGAATCGCCCGTGCGGACACGCCGGGCACGTTACCTCCGGCCCGGCGACGGTCAGCTCAAGATTCCCCGGCACCTGCACCCGCTCAAGGTCTTTTACTCGGCCCGACACGCCTTGCACCACGTCCGCGAGCGTGGATACGTCGAGAGGCCGACACGCGTCGATGTGATTCTCAAGGCGCTGGAGATCCTGCCGGATGTCGAGCGTCTACCGACCCGGAATTTCGGCGAACGACCGATCCGGGCCGTTCACGACGTCGATTTCGTCAACTATCTGCGCAATTTTTGCCAGGAGCTTCCCGAGGGCGAACTCGTTTACCCGTATGTCTTTCCGATCCGAAGGACCGACCGCCCTCCGCGCGACCTCAGCATGCGCGCCGGGTACTATTGCATTGATACGTTCACGCCTTTGAGCCGCGATGCGTACAAGGCGTCGCGTTCGGCGGTCAATGTCGCTCTTTCGGGCGCCGAGGCTCTGGTTGCGGGCAACCCGCTGGTTTATAGCCTTTGCCGACCCCCAGGCCATCATGCCGAGCGTGATACGTATGGCGGCTTCTGCTATTTTTGCAACGGAGCGATCGCCGCGCAGGCGTTGATCAAGACCTTTGGCCGGGTCGCCGTTCTCGACGTTGATTATCATCACGGCAACGGCACGCAGGACATCTTCTACCAGCGTTCCGACGTTTTGACCGTCTCGATCCACGGTCACCCGAGCTTTGCCTACCCGTATTTCTCCGGCTTTGCCGACGAGGTTGGCGAAGGGGCGGGCAAGGGGTTCAACCTCAACCTGCCACTCCCCGAGCACGTTGACGACGCCCGCTTCTTGAGCGCACTCGATGAATCTCTTACGCGTATCAAGAAGTTCAAGCCCGAGGCGCTCGTCGTCTCGCTCGGCCTTGACATTGCCAAGGCCGACCCGACCGGCACCTGGAGCGTCACTCGCGACGGCCTCTTCGAGGTCGGCCGACGGATTGGCGGTCTTCAGATGCCCACGCTTCTTGTTCAGGAGGGGGGTTACAATATCCGGTCTCTCGGCCGGAACGCCGCGAGTTTACTTACCGGTGTCTGCGCCGGTGCCCTCGGCCGACGGACCCGCAAGCCCTCGCGCGCCTGAAGGTCGGTCC
The DNA here is from genome assembly GCA_965277595.1 of Isosphaeraceae bacterium. GTDB lineage: Bacteria > Planctomycetota > Planctomycetia > Isosphaerales > Isosphaeraceae > CBDIDH01. The sequence goes on along the minus strand of CBDIDH010000002.1, from coordinate 3,985,698 downwards.
ACTAAACCTAACTCCGCATCATGCCGACGATTACTTGACCCGCTCGATGTACTCGCCCGTCCTGGTATCGATCCGGATCTTCTCGCCGGGTCCGATGAACGGCGGAACCTGAACCTTGAGTCCGGTTTCGAGCAAGGCTTCCTTGTACTGGTTCGTGGCGGTCGCCCCCTTGATCGATGGGGGCGTATCGGTCACGGTCAGATCGATCGAGGCGGGAACCTCCACCGAGACCGGCTTGCCGCCGACGTATTGCACGGTCACCTTGTTGTTCGGCAAGAGGTACTGCATCGCCGAACCGAGGATTTCGGGCGTGAAGCTCAATTGGTCGAACGTCTCCGAGTCCATGAAGACGTGCTCATCGCCCGCCGAGTAGAGGTACTCGTACTGTTTCGTTTCAACGTAGGGGACTTCGATCTGGTCGACCGACCTGAGCCGCTTCTCGATGAGCGACCCGCTGTTCATGTTCCGCAGTTTGGTTTGCACCATGGCGCGGAGGTTGCCCGGGGTGTGGTGGGCGAAGTCGACCACGACGAAGTTAATTCCGTCGATCGTCACGACCATCCCCCGGCGGATGTCGGTGGCCTTGATTTGCATGGCGGTGCGCGTTGCCCCCGAAAAGCGAAGCGAGATCGTTATCAAGCCTTATAGACGCCGAACCCTGCCCAGCCGTGCCTTTTTTCCGTTGCACGTCGAGATGTTCCTGATATTCGCCAAGGGTACTCAAAGCGACTTACGCTGCCTAGCCCACTTCCGGAGCGGTGTTGCGTCGGGTTTCCTTCAGAAACAATACGTGTCTCGATCTGCTCGGACCGTTTCCGCAAGGGTCGGTCCTGGCGCAATGTTGGCTTGCGCGGTCTGCAAACGAATCCAACGTCATCGGGTTATTCCATCCATCGATCGCGTCGAGTCCCGAGTCTTTGATCACCTGATCCGAACAAAGTTCGCCCGCGTTAAAAGCTCCTTAATTGTCAATGCAGTCACTCGGCATTCTGCCATTCATGGCATTGTGGCCTGCCATGCGATTCTGGATTCTAATTTTTTCCCTCCTTAGAAGAGGCAGACTCCTCACCGGCAAATCGCTTCAGGCAGGCTTCGAAGTCAGGGGCATACGCCTGGAAACTGTTCGAGTCGTGCTCGAAGAGATAAACCGGATACTCCGGACCCTCACCGGCCAGGTCAAAACAGAAGGCGTCCCCGTGTCCTGTGGTGGCAAAGAGCAAGCCGTCGATCAAGGCGTTCTCTTCCTCTTCGACCTCGATCATTCCTCGACGATACGCGCTCTGGTCGAGAGAGTCAGGACCGAGGATCTTGGCGTCAAACCCTTCCATTGCGTCGAGGTCGTGAAACGTCGTTGGGCCCACTTTTGATAAAAAAGCCTTGTACGAAGGAGGCAGCGGCTTTCCGATCCGGTCTTCGACCTCGGAAAAATCAAACGATGGCGCAGGTTCACGCGCATGTTTCGTGAGATACTCTCGAAACCAGGGGCCTCCCTTCATCGAGTTGGCCACGCGAGGTGAAGGCGTTGAGAGCCCCAGGGCCTTCAGGTTGCGGATCTGCTCGTCCACCCATTCCAGGTCCACGCGGGAGGGTTTTGCCTCATCGCTGATGAGACGAACCATTCCCTTGAGCTTTAACGATTGGAAGAGACGTTCAAGCCGGATCGAAAGATAAAGCCAGCGATTGACTCCAAGTCGTGTCCATTGATGCGAGGGAACCTTCGGCGGTTGCTTGAGCTTGAGGATGTTCATCCAGTACCAACGAGACTCCTCGCCGATCACCTCGGCGGAAAACCAGTTCGACGATTTGGCAATGTCGGCCCCGATCGTTTTGGAAAAGGAATCTCGAGTCGTCTCGGTCCAGTCATATTGCGAACCCCAGTGAGCAACCTTCGGCTCGCCACATTCAGGACATCGGGGAATCTCCATTTTGACGGTACCGGTGACGACGGTTCGCGTCGGGACGGCGAGCGACCAGTCTGTCAACGCCCTGGTTTTGACGTCAAAGGTGGGATGACACACACACTGGCCCGGACAGACGACGTCGAGGATCGCGCGGGCTCGCTCTCGAACGAAAAAGTTGCCGACCTCGGCCAGATCAAGCTCCCCTGGCCTCGTGATCCCCCGACCAATGAGATAAGGCTCGGGCACCTGATCGATATCGGGAAAGTGGCAATAAGAACATTTCTGAGAGCGTTGGTTCAAAGACTGGTGGAACTGACCTTTTTGATCCATCAAGTTGTCGGAAAGGCAGATCGTGACGTAATTTAATTTTAAATCAATCATTGGGGAAACCTTGACGCGAAAATTGCTCCTGATGTTCGATCCTGGCAAACGGGATGTTGATCATAGGATGGAAAAAAAATTACATAACAAAATTTCGTCTGGATCGACTCATGATACCTTGACCCCCTCCAGCACCCCGCAATGAATCGCCGTCGCCACAATCTCGCGCGGTTCCAGACCGGCATCGACAAGCCAGCCTCGATATTCGCCCGCGCTGTAGGCGCGACCCTCGGTCAATCGGAAGAGGGCGGCGGAATAGAGGGCAATGGGCAGAGGTCCGTCGAGGGCGTCATTGAGGAAAACATCGTGAATCAGGAGTCGACCCCCGGTCGGTAGCGCGGAGGCGCAGCGATGGATCAGGTCGCGGCACTCGGCGACGTCCCAGTCGTGAAGGACGTTTGAAAGCAAGATCACGTCGGCACCCTTGGGGAGGTCGTCGCGGAACATGTCGCCAGGCAGTGTTTCCAGGCGAGCCGAGACGCCGAAGGACTCGGCCATCTCGCGAGCGACCTTCAAGACCTCGGGGCGATCCCAGACGATGGCGGTCAACTCGGGGTGATTCTGAAGCCAGGCGATCGCATAAATCCCGGTGCCGCCGCCGACGTCGAGCAGTCGGTTGCAACCCGTGAGTGGCACCTTCGCCGCCAGGACAGGCGCGACGTTGCGCGCCCGACCGGCCAGGGCGAGCGTCAGGGCCCTCGCCGACGCCTCGCGCTCCATCGCCGACTCGATCCCCTCGCGGAAGATGAACGCGGCCCCCTTGTCTTCGTCGCCACCCCCCGCCGGCCGGTTCGTCTTGAGCCGGTCGACCATCTCCAGAACGCCCGGACTCTCCGCCGCAAGGCCGACATAGCCGCCGACGTCAAACTCGGCGCCCGGGACGAGGTGTTCGGCAGCGATCGCCGTCAGGCTTAACCGGTCCTCGCCATCGAGATTTACAAGACCCATCGCCCTGAGCGCGGTGAGAAGGACAAGAAAGGGGCGATCGGCAAGCCCCAGGTCGTCGCGGAGTTCAACGCGACCGACCGGACCGTTCGCCAGCCGGCCGAAGACGCCGAAATGAGCGACGGCGGCCGTGAGGAGCTCGGTCGCGTGGTTACCGCGAAACGCCTCGAAGATCGGCGTCGGGTCGGTCCGGGGCGGGTCGTTGGCGGATCGAATCATGGCGCCGATCTTAATTCAAAAGGGGATGGAGGCGGACAGATCGTCGATCGCCATCGTAGCGACGGTTCGCGACGACGCAATCCCTGGCCGAACCGGTTTGACGTTGGTCCGGGTTTTGCAAACGCGCGGGTCGAGCTTGATTGTGGTTCCGACTTTGCCGATATTTCCAAAAGCCCCCGGTCCGATTGATGACGAGGCTTCGGCCCCCTACAATAGCGAGACACTTTCCACGCTGAGGATCATCGCCTCAAACGGAAAGATTTTCGGCGTTCGCGGGATTTGACGCGGCGGAGCAGGCAGGAGCTTTCGCGATGGCGACCGACGTCCGACTGAAAGAGGCGCTCCCCGCGCTCACCGAACGCATTGTCGAGACCTACGAGGAATGCGGCGGGATTCACCACCTCGGCCATTCGCCCTTGCCGAGTTATCGCGAGATCGTCGAGATTCTGGCGGACCTTCGCGAGATTCTTTATCCCGGCTACGGCCGACGCCAGAACCTTCACATGGGGAACGTCGGCTATCACGTCGGCGACCTGGTTGACAGCCTTCACGACCGCCTGACCGTCCAGATCGCCCGCGCCTTTCGCCACGACTGCTCCGCCCGCGACCTGGAAACCGACTTCGAGGCCGAGGCCCAACTGATCGCGATCCAGCTTCTCGAACAGATTCCCGAGCTCCGCAAGATCCTCACCGAGGACGTTCAGGCCGCCTTTGACGGCGACCCCGCCGCCAAGAACCTTGACGAGATCCTTTTTTGCTACCCTGGAGTCTCGGCGATCACCGTCTTTCGGATCGCGCACGAGCTTTACACGCTGAAGGTTCCGCTCATCCCCCGGATGATGACCGAGTACGCCCACGGCAAGACCGGGATCGACATCCACCCCGGCGCCTCGATTGGCCGACGGTTCTTCATCGACCACGGCACCGGCGTCGTCATTGGCGAGACGACGCATATCGGCAATGGCGTCAAGGTTTATCAGGGCGTCACGCTCGGCGCGGTGAGTTTTCCCAAGGACGAGAACGGCAACATCCTCCGCAACGTCAAGCGGCACCCGACGATCGAGGACGAGGTTGTCATTTATGCGAATGCCACGGTCCTCGGCGGCAAGACCGTGATCGGCCATCACTCGGTGATTGGCTCCTCGGCGTGGGTGACTCGCACGCTCCCCCCGTTCACGACCGTCACGATCGAGAACCCCTCACTTCGCTACCGATCCGAATTCGCCAGTCAGGGCGGCATGGTCAGTGGCTTTGATTATCAGATCTGAAATTTTCAGCTCCTGAACAGAGCTGCATGCGACGATTTCAGTGATGCCATTTCTTGCCGTAGTACCAGGACGGATTGATGCAAAAGTCCTCGGCGCGGACCGGATAATAGCAGGTTTCGCGAAGTGTATTCTTGCGGATCAGCCATTCATCGACCGCGATGCGATAGCGGGTGTTGGCGATCTGGCGGGAGTCGCGGTTCACGGCGGGCATATCGCCGCGCTGAGAATCGCGCTGGAGCCGAGATTGAAGGCGTCCGAGACGCTGCTCGGCCTTGGCCTGGTTCACGATGTCGTACTCGGCCCCGGTCACAAGGTCGTTCAAGAAACCTTGCGGGGGAGGGGTCGCGTAGGGTCCGCCGATGACCTGGGCGTCGGCGGCCGTTGATGTGAAAAGAGCGACCCCAACGGCCGCCACAGCGATCGAGTATCGGCAGGTGAGCATGGACATCCGTTTCTCCGCCGTCAAGTTCCCTGGAGATCTCCGCCGGAAATCTATCACACGAAATGGCCAACGGCGCAGCGGATACGGACAGCGAGGAAACAGTTTCTCCTTGATTCAGAACCCTGGGCCAGACGAGTGTTACAGACGTTTGATTTATGGAACTTCTGCCGCCGAACGAGATCCATCCTGTTAGGGGATGACACCGGCACCGTGGTCGTCAAGAATAGCGACGGCTGACGCCGGACGATGCGGATGCTCCTCCAAGTCCGGGACCGCAGCAAAGAGGGGGATGGAGCCATTCGTAAGGATGCCCCCTACCATTTGTCCCCGCCGCCAGTCCGCTCACCAGACAACATCAATCGTCGGTCACACCCGGCCAGCCGGTTCGTTTATCGCTTGCTTGCGAAGACGATCCACCCTCCGGCGCGCCAGCCGGGTAAGAGCCAGGGGGCCACGATGCGTTGGGCGGTGATGGAATGAATGGGCAAGACTTCATCAATCTGAAACCCCGCCGAGCGTAACTCGCGGCGCAGTTCGCCCCAGCGATAGAGGTGAACCTCCATCGCCGGGATGCCGCGATAGGTCATGCGCCGATCGCCGTAATCGGACGAGTGAAGCAAGGTCCGCCACAATTGCCCAAGCAACCAAATACGCCCTTGCGGTTCGCGCATGTTCAGCAAAATATTGTGAGCATGCAGGGCCAGCATGCCCCCTGGCTTCAAAACGCGATACGCCTCGCGCAGGGCTCGGCGACGCGCCGCGGCACCCCGGATCATTCCCAGGGTGCTGAACATCGAGAGGGCATACTGGAACGTTCCAGCCGGGACACACCTCAGGTCGCAAAGGTTGGCGCGAACCCCCTGGACGTGAAGTCCCTCGCGCCTTGCCTTCTCGGTGACCTTCACGAGCATGGCCCGAGAGAGTTCGACGGCCGTGACCGCGAACCCTTTTCGAGCAAAATGCAGGGACATCCGCCCTGCCCCGCAGCCGAGATCAACGAGCGGCGCGGGGTCGCGAAACCGCTCGTCGACCGCGCGTCGATCGGCGGAAAAGAGTGGATGGCCGAAGAAATAGGCGTCCTCGTCCTCGGCGAGCCGGGGCGTGTGGGCGTACTGCCAGAGCGAGGCGTTCACCCCCTTCGGCAGCTTCCACGATGGCGGAACAGGACCGGTGCTCATGACGCGGGGAGTTTGGCGAAGATTCGACCCGACCTTGGCGCGAGTTCGAGGTTGCGGATCATTCCCGCCTCGGTCGCGATCGAGGTCCGGCCCCAGACCTCATCCAGTCGCATGCCGTCGTCAACGATTCCCTCAAGGGGCAGGTCAACCCGCCGGGTCTCTCTGGCGACGTTCAGGGCGATGACAAAGATCTCGTCGCCGAGGGTTCTGGCATAGGCGATCACGTCGCGCGATGCGTAAAGAAACGTAAAGGCGCCGCGACGCAAGGCGTCATACGTTTTGCGGAGCGTAATCAGGCGCTGGAAGTCGTGAAGGAGCGTGCGATCCCAGGTATCGCCTGCGTACCAGGGGAAGGCGCCGCGGTTAAACGGGTCATGACCGCCGGCCATGCCGATCTCGTCGCCGTAGTAGATCGAGGGGGCGCCCGGGTAGGTCATCTGAAAGAGGGTGGCGAGTCGAAGGGCGGAGAGATCGCCGCGGGCAAGGGTGAGGAAGCGGGCCATGTCGTGGCTGCTCAGGAGGTTGAGCATCACGGAGGTCACGCTCCAGGGATAAATACCTTGAAGGCGTTCGATGTTCTTGCGAAAGGTTTCGGCGTCGGTCGGCCCGGCGGGATAGAGCGCCGTGGGCTTTAATTCGACCTCGTCGACCGATTCGCCGATGAAGAAGGCGATGCAGGCCCGGGTGAACGGATAGTTCATCACGGCGTCCCACATGTCGCCCTTGTTCAGCCAGCGGGTCGATTCGACCCAGACCTCGCCGACGATGTACGCCTCGGGGTTCCCCGCGCGGACCTGGCGGCGGAACTCCTGCCAGAAGGCGTCATCGTCGATCTCGTTGGCGACGTCGAGCCGCCAGCCGTCGATGCCGAAGTCGATCCACTTGCGGCCGATCCCCAGGAGAAACTCGCGGACGGCGGGCGTGTCGGTGTTGAACTTCGGGAGCGCGGGGAGGCCCCACCAGGCCTTGTACGAGGGCTGTTTCTCCACTTCGTAGGCGTTCAGGGGGAAGGCGTTGACGCTGAACCAGTCGAGGTAGGCGGAATCCGCGCCATTTTCCAGGATGTCGTGAAACTGAAAGAAGCCGCGGCTCGCGTGGTTGAAAACGCCGTCGAGGACGATCTTCATGTCGCGGCCGTGCGCCTCGTCGATCAGGCGACGAAGCGCGGGATCGCCGCCGAGCATCGGGTCGACTTTTTCATAGTCGTGAGTGTGATAGCGATGGTTCGACGCCGACTGGAAGATCGGCGTGAAATAGATCGCATTGACACCCAGTTCCTTGAGGTAATCGAGGCGCTCGACGACCCCGATCAGGTCGCCCCCCTGATAGCCGTTGCGGGTCGGGGTCGATCCCCACTCGTCCAGGTGGGTCGCCTTGGGGACGCGGTGGCTCCGGGCGAACCGGTCGGGAAAAATCTGGTAAAAGATCGCGTCGCGCACCCAGTTGGGCGTCTCGGGCTCACTCACGGACGTCTCCTTCGAAAGCGATACAAAAAGAGGGTGTTCCGGCCCTCTTTTTTTCCCAAAAGTTGCCATCACGAGGCCGTCCGATGATCGTGGGTTCGAGGGCTAGGCTCGGATCATCGGGAGGGGTCTTCCCGCAGTCGGTCCGTCGGTCAAAAGGGTGGGTGGTTGGTTGAGTTATTCAACCTGCGGAAAGCTTCATCCAGTAGGTTTGCTGGCGATCGCCACGAAGGCGGAGGTCTTCCAGCAGGGGTTCGAGATCGAACCGGGCGGGGCCTTTGTAAAATGTCTTGCCGTTGATCCGAACTTCGAGCTTCCTGCTAAAATCGAGTAGCTTGGGGCTCAGCCAGACATCGGGCCGGCCGATGCCCGAGGTCTCGAACCTCAGGAGGTTGCTGAGAGAGCTTGAGGTCATCTTCAAGGTGGCCGGGTTGAGGTTCTTGCCGAAGGGGTCAACCGCCTCGGGGGGCATCGTCCGGCCGGGCGAGAAGTCGTGGATCACGACGCCATAAAAGCGGTTGTCGGTGGGCCTGGCGGTCACAACCTCGAACTTTTTCGGATACGGGTCGCGTCGTTTCCGATCCATCCAGTCGAAGACCGCGGGGGCCTCTTCGGGGAGGGCTTCCAGGCCCCTGCGGAAGTATTCGGTATAGGTCACATCGTTCGATTTCAGGATCAAGGGCTTGAGTATCACGCCATAGACGACCTCTCCGGCGGCCGGGGCCAGGTCGCCGAGGGTGACATAGAGAGGGAGGCGGTCGGTATGGGCGAGTGTCTTGTTCACGTATTTGAAAGGGAGGCCCGAGATCACGACGACTCCGGCGAAGAGGTCGGGATGCGCCAGGCCAAAATCCCAGGCCATGTTGGCGCCGGCAAGCTGGCCGCCGACGAAGACGCGGTCGCTGTCGATCGAATAGCGGCGTCGAGCGTCTCGCAGGGCGAGCTCGACGGCCGCGTGTTCGCCTTTTGAGAAGTGGTATTCGGCGCCCTGGTCGGGAACCATGTATTCGGGCGCGATGACGATATAGCCACGTTTGGCGGCCTCGGCGGCCCACCAGGCGACGGCCTCGCGCGGGCCGCCGCCGTCGTGAAGCGCGACGACGGCCGGATAGCTCCGCAGAGGGTGATATTCGGGAGGCAGGGCCACGGCGTATTCGGTCGGCTCGTCGTTGCGGTCGTCGAGGACTCGGTGGAGCTTCGACCCCTGCGCCGGGGGGGTGGAACCCCCTTCGACGTGGAGCGGCGGCGGCATCCGCGCGGCCAGGCGATTGACCGTGTCGAGCTTTTTCAAAGGGGCGAGCGAGGCGAGGTTGGTGGCGAGGCGGTCGAGCAAGCCGGGGCGGGCCTCGTCGTCGCGCGAGGCGAGGTACTCGCGGACCTCGTCGCGGGCTTCCCAGAGTTTTCGGGCGGCGTCGAGATCGTCGATCGCCGCGTCGGCGCCGACGACGTATCCCGACATGGCGAGCGCGAACTGCGCGGTCTCGGCCAGGGAAGGCCCTTCCGCGCGGGCCTTTTGCCAGGCGACGAAGCGATCGCGGACGGCCTCGGGCGCTTCGTTCAAGGCGTGCAGGGCTTCAAGAAGGGGCTTTTTCCAGGCTGTCTGGACGTCTTTGGGCAGGTTGGCGGTGAGGGTCTTGAGGTCGTCGGCGAGGGTCTTGTCGGCTGCCGCCCGCGCGGCTTCGTTGCGGCGGCCTTCGCGAATCTGGGCGTCGAGATCGGCGGCGACGTCTTTTGTGGGAAAGGTCTTCAAGAGCGCCGCGGCCTGGCGGGGCTGCTGCGCCTGGCGAGCCTGTTCGATAGCCGTCCGCGTCTGCGCCGCGACGAGTTCGCCGACGGACGTTCGAGCCGCCTCGACCCGGTCGCGGAGTTCGGGATCGCCGGGAAAGTCCTTGAGGATTCGATCAAGCTCGGCGCGGGCTTCGGAGTACCATTCCGCCTGGATCAGGAACCGGACGACCCGGATGCGTTCGTTCCGGTCTTTTTGATCGACCTTGGCGAGAATGCCCAGAATGATCTCGCGCGGGACCTGGTTGAGCGCGAGCTGACCTTGCCAGAAGCCGTCAACGCCGCGAATCTTGACGAGAAAAGGCCCCATCTCGTTGATCGCCTGTTCCATCCTGACGATCTTGCCCGCCCTGGAGCCTTCATAGGCAAAAGGTCTCCGGCCGCGATCGTTCCAGGGGTCGGCCTTGACCGCGATGACCTCTCTGGGCATCGCCCCGGCGTGGACGAGCAGTGGTTGTTCCAGCTTGAAGACTTCCAGACCTTGCAGCGAGGCGTCGGAGACGATCGGCAGCTTGACCTTCGAGTCGCGCAGAACGACGCGCTTGAGGCCGTCGTAAACCCAGAGCAAGGGCTTGTCGCGATCGACCGTCCCCCGGTAGACGATCCCGTTGTTGAGAACGACGGTATCCCCGATCGCGACCGAGGTTATGGCCACGATCGCGACGCTGAGGGCGATTTGACGTTGGATTCTCGGCATCGTCCTGGATATCCTCGCGCCTGGTCAGGCCGACCTAGTCACGCCTTGAGTCTTGCCGTCAATCCTCGTTCCGTTCCGCATAACCCCCGCGCCACCATTGTGACAACTTGCCCGACGCGGTCAAGCGGCCGAGCGTTCGCGAGGGCGATCGGGATCGAGTCGACCGAAACGATCAAGGCATACTGGCTGTCTGCGCCTGGCTGCTCAAACCGGGATTCAAGGAACGAAACTCCTGCGACAAGGCCCCTGTTTCTTGCGTCGAGTCGTCCCGAGGACATCGGTCGTTAGTCCTCCGCGCTGGGCGGGAAGGGAAACGAGCTTGAACCGGTTGGCAATCGCGCGGAAGTCGCGTAGTCTGTGAAGGTCGCGGATGTATGCGAAGGAATTCTTCCAAGTTTCGAGGCTGGACGCGCATTGGACCCGATCAAATTCCGTTGTTATCGATGCAACCAGCTTCTCGGCGTCGGTCGACACAAGGCCGGTGAAGTCGTCGGCTGCCCGCGATGTCTGGCCGAATTGGTCGTTCCGCAACCTGATGAGTCCAACTCGACGCCCGCCGATCCCGGCGCCCCGGCGCCTCTCGACGAGCCGACGCCGTTTTTCTCGACGCTTCCGACCGATCTGGCGACGCCTCCCCAGGCTCCGAGTCCCAGCATCCCCGACATCCGTCCCGAGGATATTCGCGTTCAGCCCGGCGTCGCCTCGGTGGATCGAACGGAAATCTGGCCGACGGTGACGGCGTCAACCCCCTTCCTCAGTCCCGAGCCGCCTCCGCAAGCGGAACCTGCGCTGGCCCCCACGCCCGTTGAAGATTCCGAGCCGGACTCCGTGCCGCCGATCAAGGTCGACGGCAAGCCCAGAAAAGCCCGCGAGCAACCTCAGATCAGCGCGCGGTCTCGCGATTTGATCTTGCCCCGATCGGTCGTGGCCTCGTGGTCGCTCTTTGTCTTGCTGGCTCTTGGCTTCGCCTTCTTCACCGGTTTGCTCGCCGGTCATTACGTCTGGCGCGTTCATTGACTTCTAGGGCAAAGGGCAGAGGGCAAAGGACAAAATCTGCCCTCGGTCCTTTGTCCTGTAAGAACAAACGAGGCGTCCGTCTCGTCGCCCGGCCGGAAAATTCTCGGAGTGGATGCCGCCGATGAACCCGCGAGCCTTGCTTCTCGACCTCGACGGCACGATTGCCGACACCTTGCCGCATATCTTTGACGCATATCGACACGCCGTCGCGCCCTGGACCGATCGACCGCCGACAAACGCGGAGATCGAGGCGACCTTCGGGCCGCCGGAACACGTTTGCGTCGCCCTGCTCGCCCCCGAGGCCGACCTGGACGAGGCCGTGCGCCGATTTCATGAATATCACGAGGCGCACCACCGTCAGGCTGTTCGGATCGTCGATGGCCTGGCCGACGTGATCGATCACGCGGCGCATCAGCTTGGCTGGCGGATCGGCGTGTTCACGGGCAAGGGGCGTCGACCGGCCGAGTTCAGCTTGAACGAGCTGGGTATCCGCGACCGGATCGAATTCCTCGTATCAGGGACCGACGTGATCCGGGCCAAGCCCGACCCCGAGGGAATCTTCCTCGCCGCGAAGGGCCTGGAGGTTCCTGTTGATCGGATCTTGATGGCCGGTGATTCACCAGTGGACATCGAGGCGGGCCGATCGGCCGGTTCACGAACCGCCGCCGTGCTCTGGGCGGCCTTCCGCCCCGATCGCCTCCGCGCCTCGAATCCCGATTTCGTCTGCGAGACCGCCGACGACCTCCGCGCCGCGGTGGATTCACTCCACGCAAGCGGTTGAACGGCGCTGATGCTGGTTAATTTTTGATGGGTTTTGGCCGCGCGTACCACTGATAGGCCAGGGCCAGCAGACACGCACCGATCACTGCCGCGAGGTTGCATTCCCAGAGCTTGTAACCGTTGAGCGTCAGACCCAGGCCAAGACCGCCGATCAAGGCTCCCAGCACCCCCGCGGCCATCGGTAGCAGATTCGCCAGGCCGCGATCCTTCACCGTGAACAGGCCAAAAACATAGCCAATCGCCCCGCCGATCGAAACCCACAAGAGCAAGCCCGTGGGCAACCTCTCAATCATCGCCAGGGTCATGAAACCGCCTCCAGGTCGTGGTGGAAAATCTCTTCTGACCAGAATTCTCCGCAAGACCAGCGCCAAAACCGAAAACCCCGCCAGATCCTCTCAAGTCGTCGACGACTTCCCGCCGATTGAAATTGGTCCTTCCCGCAAGCAAAGCCTCGGAGCTTTCGATTGCGATCGACCGTCATTCCGCGTCTTCTGGCGCTTTTCGTGATCCTTTCCGCGTCCTCCTTCGCGGACGACGAGGCGCCCCGCGCGGAGTCCGATCCAAAATCCGAGGCCGCCGAGACACCGCGTCCCTTTGATCCCGCCTTTCACGCGATTGATCCCTCGCGCTTGCAGCGCCTTTTTGACGAGATCGTCGGCCTTCCTTCCGGCAACGTCTCGAATCGCCCGCGCGCTCCCGAGATGCCCGAGCCTATTTTTTTCGACCTCACCCGACCGCTCGGCGACCTGAAGTATTCCAATGAATTGAACTATCTTTTGAATACGAACACCCGAAACGCCCCCACGCTTCAGGTCATTGAATACGAATACACGTTCGCCGACTGGCGCGCGGCGGAGCTTGACCTGTCGTACTTCAACGGCAGTCTTGAAATCCTCACCCCGTTTTATCAGCGGACACTCGGCGTCGGCCGGAACCGAAACTGGGTTCACGGCTATCAGGTCTCGCTCGATCTCTATCTCAAGACCGGCTTCGTCGGCGGCTCGCCTGTCTATATCTTTTCGTGGAAGCCCGAAGAAGACTCGCGCTTCGCGACCACGATTTTCCTCGGCGCCAATCGCGCCTTGATCGGCGGATTCAACCCGCCGAGCATGAACTTGCCCAATCTTCCCGGTTCGACGATGCTCGATGACCACCCCTTCGGCGCCTGGCGGCCGACGATTAACGTCGACGTTTTTTACAAGCTCACCGAGAAATTCACGTTTGGCGTTGAAACCGACCTTTTTATCCACTCGGGCAAGGCGGGCGAGTATCTTTCGTTTCCGTTTCTCACGTATGAACCCGGCGAGCACGCGTTTTTTCAGTTCGGCGCGGGGTATTACGAATTCGAGTCACACGGCCAGTTCACCGTCTTTGCTCACCTGAACTTCGTGAACCGGTCGAAACGCAAGAACCGCGAGCCGGAATCGGATGATAAGGCTGAAGCCGATTCTGAGTCACCGCGCTGGTTTTCTCGACTCCTCGGCGATCGCTGACCCCGCTTTCGTTTCAGGCCAAGTCTCCGAAGGCGACTGCCTCGACATGCTGAGGCGCCCGATAGACGTCCTCCCAGTTCAGGGCGTCAACGCTCCGCGAGATCCGCCCCTTCCAGCGCGCGCCGATGTAGGTGTTCTGGCCGTAACAAAACGTGAACGGGGCGTTTGCGTTCGGAAGGCGGTCCCAGGTCTGGCCGTCGGCCGAGGTAAAAGTTGCCCCCGGCGCCACGGCCACGAACCGATCATTGGCCCAGACGACCGCGTTGAGGTGTTCGCCCTCTTGACCGCGAACCGGCGCGGACCAGGTCTTGCCGTCGCGGGTTGTCCGCCTCAGGCCATGCAAGCCAACCCCGACAAAAATCCCGTTCCCAAAGGCGACGTCCGTCAAGGTCTCGATCGCCTTGACGTCGGCGACGTCGTTCCAGGTCGTGCCGTCGACCGACCACGACCTCCGCCCCCGATCGCCAACCCCGACAAAAATCCCATTCCCAAACGCGGCGCGTCGCAGAATAAACTTCCCCGTGATCTCCAGAAATCCCGACCAGGCGGTTCCGTCCTTGCTCGACGACACAAATCCACTGACGACCCCGACCCCTCCCGGATCGCCTCCGAGCGCGAGGAAGCGACCGTCGCCAAAGCACAACCCTCGATAATATCTGGAATACTTCGCGTCGTTCTCTGTCTCCGTCCAGGCCGCGCCATCGCTGGACGCCGCCATGATGTTCTTGCCGCCGTAACTGCCGACGGTCGCGAAAACTTTATTGCCGAATGCCAAGGCCCGGTAAACCATCCCCTCCTTGCCCGACTTCGCGTCCTTCCAATCCTTGCCGTCGTTCGACGCCACGCGCAACCCGTCATGTCCGACCGCGACGAACATACTCACGCCCTCAACTTAAAACCGCCTGACCATCGGAGCTTATTCCTAAATCTTCACCAGACCCACCCCGGCTCCAGCTCCTGATTCACGACGCACCCCGACGGCCAGCGTCCGGCCTTCAACGAGGCGATGCACGACGCGGCGAGTTCGGCCATGTCGGCCATGGCCCGGGTGTCGATCCCGCCGAGATGCGGGCTGACGATCACGTTCGGCAGGGTCAAGAGTTTGTTCCCTGGTTCGGGAGGTTCCGCGACGAAGACATCAAGACCCGCGCCGCTGAGATGCCCCGTGACCAGGCTCTCGTACAGGTCGTTCTCGACAACCAGGCCCCCGCGCGCCGTGTTGATCAGAATGGCCCCGGGCTTCATTTTGGCAAACATCGTTCGATCAAAAAGACCGAAGGTTGCGCGCGTCAACGGAAGATGCAAGCTCACCACGTCACTCGACCGGAGCAGGTCATCAAGCTCAACGCGCCTGACGCCCATTTTCGTCTCGGCGTCCGGGTCGGAGAGGGGATCAAAGGCGACGACGGTCATTCCAAAGGCCGATGCTCGGCTCGCCACGGCCCGGCCGATCCGTCCGAAACCGACGAGGCCGAGTGTCTTGCCTCGCAAGGGCGCGAGGAGCGAACGGGTCCAGCCGCCGGCTTTCATCAACGCGTCGTACTCGACAACCTTCCTCGTCAGCGCGAGCAGCAGCGCGAAGGTGTGTTCGGCGACGCTTTCCTGGTTCGTCCCCGGCACGATCACGATCGGAATCTTTCGGGCCGAGGCCGCGGGGACGTCGATCGCGTCGTAACCGACTCCCGTCCGGGCGATCGCCCGAAGCTTTGGCGCCTTGTCGAGCAGTTCGGCCGTGATCTGTTCACCGCCGGCCACCATCGCCTCGCACCTCGGCAGCGACTCGATCAGCTCGGCCTCGGTGAGCGTGTGATCTCCCGGGTAATCGATGAACTCATCAAAACCCGCTTCCTTGAGGATCTCACGAAAGGGCCCTGGCTTTCCTCGCAACGGCCCAGGCGCGATCAGGACGGTAGGCATGGCTGCGATCAGGTCTCGGGGGTCTCTTGCTTCCTTATCGTCAACGATCGGATCAAATTACCCGATCCTCGCGCGGCAGGTAAGAGCCCTGGCCCCTCGTTCAGGTTCGTTTCCGCCTCGATCAATGACCCATGACCGAGGACCGATGAAGGGTCGAGGATGTTCTTGCCAGTGCTTCCTGTCTTGATTTTTTAGACCTGGTCCTCGGTCCTCGGTCCTCGGTCCTCGGTCCTCGGTCATGATCGAGCATGCGACAACCTCACGCGTCGGTTGTTTTTGCCCCCTTGGTCTCACCAATCCTTTTTCGAGACTTGGCGCTGAAACCCAGAAATAGCCGAAGGGCCGGGGGGAGAGAGCCCCGGCCCTTCGTCCAAACCGACTCAAGCGGCCCGATCGATTCGAGGTCGTCACGCGGTCGAGGTGCCGGTGGTCGAGGTGGTTGACGTGGCGGTCGTCGATGTCGTGGCGGTTGATGTCGGCGTGGCTCGCATGTGGTCAAAGTGCATGGTCGGGGCGGGCATCGCGGCCTTGAGCGCGGTCTCCTCGGTCTTGATCTTGGCCTGAAGGGTCGGGTCAACCGTCTGGATCTCGGTCTGAATGGCCTTCATGTCGGCCTCGAAGGTCGTGATCTGAGCGGCGGTGATCCCCTTCGCTTCCAGCTTCGTGACGATGGCCGCCGGCAAGGTCGCCGAGGCCCCGGCGCCACCCGGGGCGCCCATGAACCCGCCGGGCATGAACCCGCCGCGAGGTCCGCCGGGGCCGCCGGGTCCGAAGCCCTTGTCACCGGCCTGGCCAGTCGTCGCGGTCGAGGTCGTTCCGGCGGCGACCGACGGATCCTTCATGTTCAGGAAACCTGCCCCCTTGCTTCCCGCACCCGTCGGCGCTGTCACACCGAGGGCCTTGCCAATCGTCGCCTGATCGGCCTTCACCGCGGCGAACAAGGGGGTCAGGTTCGTATCGGCCTTGATTTCGGTGCTCAGTGTCTTCTGATCGGCCTGAAGCGCGGTCATGTCGGCCTTGGCCGAGGCGCTCAGTGTCGGCGGCGTGAAGGTGTGGGTCGTGCTGGCACCAGCCTTGACCCACTGATGCACGTCGGCCGTCGGCGTGCCGGTCCGGGCCGCGTCGGCGTGCATGCCCCAGGCTCCGTTCAGCAGTTGCCGCGACTCCATCGCCTCGCAGCCGATCTCCTTGCGAACCCGAACCCTTGAGGTTGACGTCGCCGACTCGCGACGGGCCAGTTCACCACCGAAAACCGCAACGGTCAGCTTCTTGATCGAGTGCATCGCCTTCACTCCCTTGTTTTGCGAGAACTGTCTGTCATCCTGACTTTTGCTTGCATCGGGACGTCGTTGCGTCCCCCACAATCAAGAGCGTGTCTCGCGCCTCGATCCGAACCTGATTTTTCTCCGAACTACCGAGATTTCAAGGACTTAGATCGCCGATTTGTCTGCGTCTGATAACCCGTATCCTTATCATCGGTCGCGAGCCGACGTAAACTTGAAGGAATTGTTCGCGATCCCATGATTTTTCGAGGATCTGGCCGCGAATGACACGGACCGACGTTTCCAGACCCTCAAGAGGGATCTTGTCGGTCGGCCCCCCCTGCCGTTTCTCGTCTTGCGATCGCCCCTTCATCGCCCCAGGCGCTGCCCCGCTCCTTGCCCACGGCCTTTTCAGGTCATGGAAACGTCGGTAACCACCGACCCGAACATCGGTAACGAACCTTGAGAGGGATCAAGGGCGCGGTCAATTGAGAATCCGCCCAAGATTTTTCTTGCAAGGCGCCGGAAAAGATCCAAACATAATAGCCGTCGGCTGAGCGGTCCTCGGCCTGAACCGCTCCCGAGCCTCGTCCGGGCCGCGTCCGACTCCCCCGGGCGCCTTGGGTTTTCGAGACTCGGCGATCGGGTAAGGCGGGCCGCTATCGCGGGAAAATCGTGATTGCCTGCCGCCCCGGAGCGCGTCTAGCCCGGGGAGCCCAGCCCGACGGCGTGGCTGGGAGACTGACATCGGTGTCAACGACCTTCGCTCCGTTCCCCTGGGGGACTGCATGTCGAGCATCCAACACAAGCTGGATCGGGTCCGCCGTCCGCGGGTCCAGATCACGTATGACGTCGAGACCAACGGGGCGATGGCGAAGGTCGAGTTACCGTTCGTCGTCGGAGTCCTCGCCGATATCTCCGGGCAACCCAAGGAGCCGCTCAAGGCTTTGAAGGACCGTAAGGTCGTCCAGATCGACCGCGACAATTTCAACGACGTCCTCGCCAAGGCCGCCCCCCGCGTCGCCATGAAGGTCGACAACGTCCTGTCGGGCAACAAGGACAGCAAGCTCGCCGTCGAGTTGAACTTCAAGAGCATTGAAGACTTCGAGCCGGCCCGGGTCGCCGAGCAGGTCGCCCCGCTCAACGAGCTGCTTGAGATGCGCAAGCGGCTCACGCAACTGCTCAGCAAGATGGAAGGCAACGACAAGCTTGAGAAGCTGCTCGCGGACATCCTGACGAACACCGACAAGGCGCGTGCCGTGGCCAAGGAACTGGGCATCGAGCCCGGCGCCGACGCTCCGGCGGGGGGCGACCACGCATGAGCACCGCCGACGAAGCCCGACAAGACGCCTCGGCCGCCTCGCCGACCTTTGCCGAGGCCCCCAACCTCCTCGACCAGATCGTCGCCGCGACCCGCCCACAGACCGACACCGAGGCCGATCGCGCCAAGGATTATTTCCGCCAGTTCCTCGACCAGGTCGTCAAGCCCGGCCAGGTCGTCTCCGACGATGTCGAGCGGAACATCAAGAACTGGATCTCCGCGATTGACCAGAAACTCTCGGCGCAGCTCAACGAGGTGATGCATCACCCCGACTTTCAGCGTCTCGAATCAACCTGGCGCGGTCTCCATTATCTTGTCCATCAGAGCGAGACCGGCGAGAGCCTCAAGGTCCGCATTCTCAACGTCACCAAGCGCGAACTCTTCAAGGATCTCGAACGCGCTCCCGAGTTTGACCAGTCGTCCCTCTTCAAGAAGCTTTACGAAGAGGAATACGGCCAGCTTGGCGGCGAGCCCTACGGCATGCTCGTCGGTGACTTCGAGTTCGGCCGCAGCGCCGAGGACGTCGGCCTTTTGAAGATGATCTCCAACGTCGCCGCCGCGGCGCACGCTCCCTTTGTCGCCGCGGCCGGGCCGAAGATGTTTGGATTTGACTCGTATACCGACCTCGCCAAGCCCCGCGACCTCGCCAAGATTTTCGAGTCGGTGGAATACGCCGCCTGGAAGTCTTTCCGCGAGAGCGAAGACTCGCGGTACGTCGCCCTGACGATGCCCCGGGTCCTCAGCCGCCTCCCTTACGGTCCCGACTTCAAGCAGATCGACGAGTTCAACTTCGAGGAGAACGTCGACGGCCAGGACCACAACAACTATAGCTGGATGAACGCCGCCTGGGCGTACGCCGCCCGGATCACCGACGCCGTCGCTCAGTACGGCTGGATGGCCCGGACCCGGGGCGTCGAAGGGGGCGGGAAGGTCGAGGGACTCCCTGTCCACACCTTCCCGACCGACGACGGCGAGGTCGCGATGAAGTGCCCGACCGAGATCGCCATCTCCGACCGCCGCGAGTTCGAGCTCTCGAACCTCGGCTTTCTGCCGCTCTTGCACAGCAAGGGGCGCGACTTCGCCGTCTTCATGGGGGCGCAGTCGTGCCAGAAGCCGAAGACTTATTTTGATCCCTCGGCCAACGCCAACGCCGAGCTCTCGGCGAAGTTCAACCTGATCATGTGCAACTCCCGGTTCGCCCACTACCTCAAGGTGATGGCGCGGAACTGGATCGGGTCGAGCATCGACGCCGCCGAGTGCGGAATTCGCCTCAACAAGTGGATCAAGAACTACTGCGTCAACCCCAACGGAGCGACCGACGAGACCAAGGCGAAGTATCCCCTCTCGGATGCCTCGGTGAAGGTCCAGGACGTCGCCGGCAAACCCGGCTGGTACGAAGCCGTCGCCTATCTCAAGCCGCATTTCCAGATGGAAACGCTCACGGCCTCGATGCGGCTCGTGGCTGAGGTCCCCAAGAAGGGCTGACCGCGTATTGTCCTTTTCTCGATCGCACCGGACCCGGCCTCGTTTGCGCCGGGTCCGGGGTCGGCCGGGATGCCCGTTTTTGGATTCCCTGGGCGTCAACGTCTCATCGTGGGCGTCCTCGGAGTTCGACCGTAACGAAGGTCCTGGAGGTCGTCTCTTTCAGGATCTGGTTGTCGTCGCCCTCCTCCGTTTTTTCGACGACGTGGAAGGGCGGATGCCCCCCTTTCTTAGTGTGTTGGATCTCGCCGCGCACCTGACCCGAGGAGTTTACGCGCATGCCTTCGGACAATTTCCTGTTCTTCGGCACGGTTCAGCCGGGCCAGCAAGGCGTCCTCGTCCCCGCCGTGGCCATGGGCGGCCAGCTCGTTGTCAAGGGTGAGACCCAGGACACCGACCACAAGAACGCCCTGGAAATCAAGGAGTTCAGCTTCGGCGTCGAGAACGCGACGACGATCGGCTCGATGTCCGGCGGTGCCGGCGCCGGCAAGGCCAAATTTAACGAGTTCAGCGTCAAGAAGGCCGTTGACCTCGCCTCGCCCATTCTCTTCAAGGCCTGCGGTCTCGGCTGCCACTTCCCCTGGCTCACCCTGATCATCCGCAAGGCCGGCGGTACCAAGCTTGACTATCTCGTATACAGCTTCGCCATGGTCTTCGTCACCAAGGTTGAGTGGAGCGGAGGCGCCGGCGAAGATGCCCCCGATGAGGACGTCACCTTCGTCTATGGCGCCTTGCAAATCCTCTACATCCAGCAAGACTCGACCGGCCAGCCGATGACCACGTCGATCATGCAGTGGAGCCAGGTCACCAACCAGCCGGATATGACCGTCGCCACCGCCAATCAGTCCGGCGGCTGATCTGTCATCACTCGTCAAAGCCGGTCGACGGCCGACCTTCGTTGCCCTTTGCGCAATGAACTCACCCCCCAGGCGCTGCCTGGGGGGTGATCGTCCAGCGGCGTTCTTTCTCCTCGATTCGAGATGACTGGCTGAGGGGGCGATGCCCCGGAACAGAATCCCGTTTGCACGTTTCTGAGTGGCGATGCGTTCACTTTGTCGATGAATCTTTGAACCTTGGTCATCGGTCCTTCGTTGAGTTGACAAAGTTCGAGCCCATCAGGAGCGTTCGCCGTGGATAAGGGTTCCATCGACATCTTCCTCGAACTCTTCGGCGATAGCGACAAGGACCGGATTCCTGGCGAAACGCTTGACTCGCAATTCTCCAAGAACAAGGCAATTGAGATCTCCGAGTTCAAATTTGACGGCGATTCCGCCGAATCGCGTTCCAAGAAGGTCAAGAAGACGACGGAGAAAGGCCCGACCGAGAAGTCGGACGAAAGTAGCGAGGGCAAGGGGCCTTATTGCAAGTTTGAGATTTCGAAGATTGTCGACTCCTCGTCCACCTTCCTTATGAAAGCCTACTGCCTGACCATGTCGGCCTCGCAGACGGTGACCCAGGGGCCGAACTTCACGAAGGCCAAGGTCAGCGTTCGCAAGGCGGGCGCGGGCCAGCTAACCTTTCTGGAGTTGATCTTCGGAGGTGTCTCGGTCATCAGTTACGGCATCGACGTCAAATCCGAAACGCCCGAGGAGTCGGTTGTTTTCAAGTTTGAGACCATCGAGATGTTTTACTATTCCCAGAGCGCCGAAGGCACGCTGAACATGGGCGATCAGGAACGGTTCAATTCGGGCTGGAACTTCAAGACCGCCGAGGAACTGAAGGTTTGAGCGCGTTCCTTGAGCAAACTTCGGCTTCTGTCGTGTAGAGTTGAGTTGAGTTGTGCAGAGTTGAGTCGAGAGACCGCCGCCCGGAGGCAAGGTGTTGGCCACCATGACAGCCGCCGAGTCATTCAAGGCGGGTCGCCTGGCCGAGGCGATCGCGTCGCAGGTGCAAGAGGTCAAGGCGAACCCGGCCGACAACGCCCGGCGGCTTTTCCTCTTCGAGCTTCTCTCGTTCGCCGGCGATCTCGACCGGGCCGGCCGCCAGGTGGACGCCCTGCGCTACGACGAGCCCGAGCTTGAGGCCGCGCTCGCCAATTACCGGTTCGCGCTCGCCTCCGAGGTTGCCCGCCGCGCCCTCTTTCTTGACGGCCAGAAGCCCGAGTTCCTCGTCGAACCCCCCTTTCACGTTCGAATGCGCCTCGACGCGACGATCAACGCCTTGCGCGATCATCGACCCGTCGACGCGTCTCGCCTGATCTTCGGCGCCGCCTCGGCCGGTCCGACCGTCGGCGTGATCCTCAACGGCACCCCCCACGACACCTTCCGCGATGCCGACGACCTCTTTAACACGGTCCTTGAAGTCTACGCCCGAGGCCGCTACTTCTGGGTCGCGCTCGAACAGGTTGATAGCATCGCCATCAATCCTCCTCGGTTCCCGCGCGACCTTCTCTGGGTCCCCGCCCGGCTCTCGATGAAGGACGGCCCCTCGGGCGAGGTCTTCCTTCCCGCCGTCTACCCGAGCTCGTACAACCATCCCGACGATCTCGTCAAGCTCGGCCGCCAGACCGACTGGAACACGCTTGAAGGTGACATCGTCCTCGGCATCGGCGGCCGAACGTTTCTCGCCGGCGACGACGCCGTCAGCCTCCTCGAATGGCGCGAGCTTCAGGTCGTCTCGGTCACGTGATATTGAGAATGACCGATGACCAAGGACCGATGACCAAATATGGTCAGAGGGGTTTTTGAGGACGTCGATGCGGCGGTCGGTATCGATGGGCGATCGAATCCCAACGAAACATTCAAGCATCGGTCATTGTTCATTGGTCAGCGGTCATTTTTTTTCAGGGAAGTCGCGGGGAGCGAACGGCCGATGTCTCGCGTCGAGAAGGACCAGGGCATCCTGCCTTCCATCCTTGACCGGCTCATCGACCCCGAGACGGCCGGGGCGGGGAACCTGCTCGGCTATAATGTTCATCAGATGATCGATGCGGTTCGACGCGACCTGGAAGACCTGCTCAATACCCGACAATCTCACCAGGGAATGCCCGCCGAGTTCAAGGAGTTGCTTGACTCGGTCGCCACCTACGGCCTGCCCGACTTCACCTCGATTGACTCAAAACAGAGTGGCCAGCGCAAGGCGATCGGCAAGATTATCGAGGGAATCATCAACAAGTTTGAACCCAGGCTTCGCGACGTCGTGGCCATCCCCTTCGACGATCCGACCGATGTCCATTCGCAACGGGTCTCGCTTCACATCACCGCCCGGCTCAGCCTCGACCCGAGCCCCGAGGTCGGCTTTGATACGGTCGTCGAGCTGATGTCCGGCCACACGTCGGTCCGGCCGAGGGAAGACTGACGTGCACGAGTCGCTCTATCCGTATTACGAGCGCGAGCTGGTCTTTATCCGCCAGCTTGGCCAGGAATTCGCCCAACGCTATCCCGCCGCCGCCGGCCGCCTGATGCTCGGCACCGATCAGATCAACGACCCCCACGTTGAACGCCTGATCGAATCCTTCGCGCTCCTCTCGGGACGCATCCAGCACAAGCTCGATGATGAATTTCCCGAGCTGACCGATGCCATCCTGGGCGCTCTTTATCCTCATTACCTCGCGCCGATCCCGTCGATGGGGGTCATTCAGTTCGACCTCGACGCCGAACGTTCTCAGATGCCCGACGGGTTCACAATTCCGCGACATAGCCGCCTTCGGTCGCGCCCGGTCGGCGAGATCACCTGCCGATACCGGACGGGTTACCCGGTCACGCTCTGGCCGCTCAGAGTTTCCGAGGCGAGGTATGCCCTGCCCCCCTTTCCCGCCGGCTTTCGACCCCCTCCGCAAACCGCGGCCGTGCTCAGCCTCCGGCTCCAGGGGCTCGGCGGCTCGAAGTTTTCCGACCTCTCGATCGACAATTTGCGGTTCTATCTCAGCGGCGAGTCTCACCTTGTCTCGGCGCTTTACGACGCCCTCTTTCTCCACGCGACGTCCATCCTCGCTCGCCCGGCCGACAAGGGGTCCGACCTCCCGCCGGTCGCCTTTGACCCGGCCGATTGCCTGGGCACGGTCGGCTTCACGCGCGACGAATCGCTCTTGCCTTATCCGTCACACGCGCTCGACGGCTATCGCCTCCTGACCGAGTTTTTCGCCTTTCCGGCCAAGTTCCTCTTCGTGGATTTCAACGGGCTGAGCCGGCTCGCCCGCGCGGGCTTTGGCAAATCGGTTGACATCCTCGTGACACTCCGCGAAGGCTCGGAACTCCTCGCCCAGGGAGTCAACGCCGACACCTTCCGCCTTGGCTGCACGCCGATCGTCAACCTCTTCGAGAAGACCGCCGAGCCGATCGCCCTGACGCACTCGCGCCACGAATACCGGATCATCCCCGACGTCGCCAACATCGACGGAACCGAGGTCTACTCGGTGGAATCCGTCGTCGGAACCGACGTCGAGATTGGCAAGACTCACGAGTATCTGCCCTTTTATGCCTTTCGCCACGGCACCAATCGCGACCGCGACCGATCCTATTATTACCCGTCGCGACGCCCTGGCCTCCGCGACAAAGATCGTGGTTCCGACGTCTATTTGACTCTCGTTGACCTCGATTTCGATCCCTGGCAGCCTGGCGACACGACCCTCGTCGTGAAGACGACCTGCACGAACCGCGACCTCCCCAACATGCTCCGCCGCGCGGGCGAACGCCTGGTCTTCGAACTCGAAGCCGCCGCCCCGCTCTCGCGAGTCCGGACGGTCCGCCTGCCGACCTCTCCGGTCCGCCCCCCGGCGCGCCGCGGGGCCTACTGGCGCCTGGTCTCGCACCTGAATTTGAACCACCTCTCGCTCTCCGACCCCGAGCACGGTCTCGACGCCCTCAAGTCGATCCTCCGGCTTTACGACTTCACCGATCCCGAGTCATCCGCGCAGTCGTCGGCGACGATCAACGACCAGATGATCGAGGGCCTTGTCGGCATGTCGAGTCGCCGGGTCGTCGCCCACGTCAGTCCACCCGGCGAGCCTGGCGGGTTCTGCCGTGGGACCGAGATTACCCTCGAACTCGACGACGTCAAGTTCGCCGGCACCGGCCTTTTTCTCTTCTCCGCCGTTCTGGAACGCTTTCTCGGCCTTTATACAACGATCAACTCATTTACCCGACTCGCCGTCCGCACCCATCACGATGACAGCATCATCAAGTCGTGGCCGCCGCGCGCAGGCGATCATCCGTTGATTTGACTTTTGTTGAAAATGGCCGATGACCGAGAAGAACGAACGGGGAACAAAGGCAAGCGTAGACAAAAATTGATCGGTTTTTGGTCATCCCTCGACCCCAGCCGCTTCTTATCGCGACGGCCAGAGCAGGTAACCAAGGGCGACGATCGCCGCGATGAAAAGGAGAAGGCCGAGATAGCCGAGAGTGGTCCAGCGTCGGAAATCGGCGTCGGCCTGTCGGGCGTCCTCGGTCCAGGCGACATGATTTTGATTGTCGATCAGAAGGCGGAAGATGCCGTTGGCAAACCCCTGTTCGCGGACAAGGTCTTTTCCGGTCGCCGCGAAGGCGCAACCGCCGAGCATTGGCGGTCCCGAAGCGGGCATGACCACGCCCCGATTCAAGACCCGGCCAAGACGCCTCTGCGCCCCTCGAATGCGCGCCAGGAACTCATAAAGTCGGACGTTCGCCGAGGCGGCAAGGGGTCCCGACGCCGGATCGGCCCCTTCGACACCCCAGAACTTGTAAACAAGCTTGGGGAAGAGAACATCGCCCACCCAGAGGACGCCACGTTCGGTCATCCTGGCGCGACCTGCGGCGTCAAGGTCGGGGGCGAGAGGCATCTCCTGACCGAGCAAACGCCGGCGCTGACCTTCGGGGAAAAACTTCACGAACTCGTCGAAACCAGGAACGCGCTCCAGATCGCAGACAATCGTGAAGATCGGGCAGTCCACCTGAAACGCCTCGCGGATCGCTTCGAGGTCGCGCTGGCAGAGCGAACCGGCTTCCTTCGCTTCGGACTCGCCGCCGGTCGCGGCGTAGGGAATCAATAATAAGATTCCGTTGATCGGGCAATACGGGCGTCGGTCGCGGCTGATCCGATGGCAGAGGTAGCGGAGCCTCGCGAGCAGGCGGTCAACCTCGTCGACGTCCTTCAAGAGAAGCGATCGGGGCCTCGCCAGGGCGGACGGAAACTCGTCGTCCTCGGTGGCGACCATCACGGCCGTGGCGGACTGGCGGTCGGTCGCGGCGTCGTCGTCCGCCGAACTCCCGCCACTTGCGTCCAGTTCTGAAGAGGCGGAAACCGCGGGCGTCGCGGCCTCGGGACGTCCCGAAACATCGGGCGCTCCGGCCAGCAAGGTGGCGTACTGGCCGAGCAACGACGCCCCGGCGCAGGTCACGTACACGGCGTCTTGATTGGCCGAGACCGTCAGCGGCGTGTCCGGCCTTCGGGGCGCCTGCTTCACCTGAAGCTTGACGTTTCCCGCGCCAAACAAGGCTCGCTCACCGCCGACCGGTCGGCCGAGGACGAGAAAGACGGGCGACTCCGTGAGGTTCAAGGCCGCCTCGCCGAGCGCGGACGTGGCCTCGTCCCAGGCGAGGTCGATATCGGGAAACTCCGATCCGTCCTGATCGACCTTGATCGTCTTCCAGAGCATCCGTCCGAGACCAAAGACCGCGCAGATGAGCAAAAATAAAAGGGGGAGCCAGACCTCGCGGAGAATCGGCAGAGGAGCGCGGACGTAGCGGTCGAGTTCCAGGTAGCGGTTCAGATAAAAGAGGCCCAAAACGATTAGCGCCAGGACGATGAGGCGGACCGCCCAGCGGAAGGCGGGATGGCCGCCGATCTTCCCCTCGCCGAAGGGCAAGAGGACTCGAACCACCCACGTGATGCCGTTTCCGATCGCCTTGAAAAATCGCATCGGCCCCCTCGTCTCAACGTCCGACCCGGAGCACGACCAGGAACGCCGCGACGGGGATCAAGAGCATCAGCGCGATCCCGCAGCGGACAATCATCGTCTGGAGCGCATCGTAACCTTTGAGCGGCGGCACGTTGCCCGGCGGGTCCAGTTCCGGAGGCGCGGTCCAGACCTGCCCCGGGCCTTTCTCAATCTGACCGCGCGCGACGGCCGTCCACGCCTGAAGCTTCGCCGGGTCGTCGCGCAACTCGCCCCGAAAGCCGAGCATCACGCAAAGGTAATAGACTTCCAGGACGTCGGTCTCGGTCTTGCCCGAGGCGCGTCGAGCCTTCTCCCAGAACATCCAGGCGCGATCATTCGTGCCAAAGATCGAGACTTCGAGCTTGTGCTCGTTCCATTGCGAACCCCAGACCGGATCGAGCACGAAGACCTCATCGAGCCACGAGATCAAGGCGTAGCGAATCTCCAGCATGTTGCCGAGGTCGGTAAACCGGTTCGCCTCGGTCTCGCCCGAGAGGCTCTGTTCGAGAACGGCCTGCTCGTTCGCAAGCGACGGCGTTTCACCGGCCTCCAGCCTTCGCTTCAGGTCCAGGCCGCGGCCGATCACGGCGTGAACCATCGCCGCGATTTCATCTTGCATCAGAGGGCTCAAACGGGCTTGGGTTCTGATCGATCATTCGGGTTCTTGCCGATCACGGGCTGATCATTTCGGGAGGACAAAGGGCAAAGGGCAGAGGGCAGAGGGCAGAGGGCAGAGCACAAAGGGGAGCTCTCGCTGTTTGTCTTCTGTCCTCTGCCCTCTGCCCTTTGCCCTTTGCCCTTTGTCCTTTGTCCTTCTATTTCGCAGGTCATCGGTCAGGCTTCGTTGGCGGAGACGACGAAGAGGGTGAACTGTAGCGTGGTGCTCCGCTGGCCGGTCCGGATCGAGAGTACGCGCTGGCCCTGGATGTTACCAGTGATGAGGTTTTCGTTCAAACGGATGGCCAGGGTGAGCGACTTGTGAACGTTCTGCCACTCGGCGAGTTGCGACTCGCGGCGGACCTGGAAAAAAATCAGGCCGGGAGGGGTCGGCAAGGCGCGAGGCGGGTTCTGGCTATGGTCGAACTGAAGGCCGGCGAGACCCATCCGAAAAATCGTGTCGACGCGTTCCGAGCTACCAACCTTCATGTCAAGCTGGCCAGGTTTTGTCAACAGGCGGACGCACTCGTCGGCATCGAGAGGGCTCTGAACGCCGATGTAAATCTGCCAGACCGACTCCAGCCAGGCCGGTTCGAGCGCGACCTGCATGCGAAGGCCCGCGCCGATGAAGGGGCGTTCCTTGTAGTCGGGCTCGACGAAGATATCAAGGAGGGCGTCGATGTGTTGCTTGGCCTTGTAAAAGCAGTCGCCGAGGTCATCGTGGTCGTACCTGGGCAAGGGGGGAACCTTGCGCGTCGGCCCGAAGATCGCCAGGCGGCCGACAAGCTGCGCCAGTTCGAGATAGGCGTTGAAGGGGTGGACCCCCTCGGCGAAGACGAGGACGCCGAGCCGGGCCGACGACTCGTTCAACTCACGAAGCTGGGCGAAGATCAAGGGATCGCCCTGCGCGTGGCTGTCAAAGCCGATGTTGCGGGTCACGACCTGCGCCGCGAGAAGCTCGATTTTCTTGCCGATCCGGTCGTAAACCCCTTGAAGAATGCCGGCCTCCAGTGTCTTCCAGGCATCGCAGGCGAGAACCGGCGGAATGTACGACTCGTCAAGCTGCGGCAGGGCCTCGGCCCGGGTCGATCGCGTGATCCGGGCGAGGGGAATCAGCTCATAACCGGCGTGATCCTGGGTGGAAAGCACGACCTTCCAGTTCAGCCTGCGGACCTTCACCGGCTGGGGGTTCACGCCCGTGTTCTCGTCGTCGAGCGTGAGGGTATCGACCCGGCTTCGAACCCCCTCGGCCGCGACACCTTCCGAAGCGTTGACGCGTCCCGGGCCGATCATCGGAACCGCGAGCGAGACCGTGACCGAGCCGCCCGACGACAGCGCGGGCTTGACGTCGACAGCGGTCAGAACGCCATCTTCGGGGATGTTGACGAGGGTTCCGTCGCGGAGCCTGCCCGAGAGCGAGCGGACGACGAACCGCGAGTTCGACAGGGCATCGTGATCGATCTCGATCGATCGAAGGCCCCAGTTGTAGCAGAGGTCAAACTTCTCACTGCGCCGGGCCTGATCCTCGGCGAAGCGTTGCGAGGCGTTGAAGTGGTGCGGCCTGAGGAACATCCCCTCGTGCCAGTGGACCTCCGGATGACTCATCCCGCAACCTTTCGCGACCGGAGTCCTGGTCCAAAATTCGATGACCGATGACCGATGACCGATGACCGGTCCGACAGAGGGGACAAACCCGGTCGGGCGTCTGGATCGAGCCAGGGCGGTTGAGCGTCAACGGTCATCGGTCGATAGCCCTCGGCCAATGTTCAGACGATCTCGCAGGCGAACCCGCCGGAGTCATCGACGGAGACGTGAACCTTCGTGATCGCCTCGCCGGTTGCCATCCGGGCGAGAAATTCCTGAGACATCTGGGGAAGGAGGGTTCGGGTCAGGATGTGGTCAATGTTCCGGGCACCGCTTTCGACCTCCTTGCAGCGGGCGGCAATGTTGGCGACGAGGTCGTCGCTGTAGGTGAACCGGGCGCCGTGGTTCTCGGCCATTCGTCGGGTAATCCGGCTCAGTTGCAGCTCGATAATGAGCTTCATCACGTTATCGGCGATCGGATAATAGGGGACGAGGATCATCCGGCCGAGCAAGGCGGCGGGGAAGGTCTTGAGCAGTTCGGGGCGGATCGCATCGCCGAGCGCGGGGGGCTCGGGCGTCGTGTCGGGATCGGCGCAGAGCTTGATGACGGTCTCGGAGCCGACGTTCGAGGTGAGCAGGATCACCGTGTTCTTGAAATCGATCTGCCGCCCCTCGCCGTCTTCGAGAGTTCCCTTGTCGAAGACCTGAAAGAAGAGTTCCATCACATCTTTATGGGCTTTTTCGACCTCGTCGAGAAGGACGACGCAATAGGGCTTGCGGCGAACAGCCTCGGTCAGCACGCCCCCTTCGCCGTAGCCGACATAGCCCGGCGGCGAGCCCTTCAGGCTCGACACGGTGTGCGCTTCCTGATACTCCGACATGTTGATCGTGACGAGGTTACGTTCGCCGCCGTAAAGCGTGTCGGCGAGGGCGAGGGCGGTCTCGGTCTTGCCGACGCCGCTGGGGCCGACGAGCAGGAAGACGCCGACGGGGCGGCGCGGATCGGTCAGGTTGGCGCGGGCCGTACGGACGCGCTGGGCGATGGCCTCAAGAGCGTGAGACTGGCCGATCACCCGTTCTTCGAGCCGGTGATGCAGCTTCATCACGGTGTTGATCTCGTCGGCGAGCATCTTGCCGATCGGGATGCCGGTCCAGCCCGAGATGACCTCGGCGACGGTCTGGGCATCGACGCAGACCTGTATGAGCGGATCTTCACCTTGCGAGGCTCGAAGCGCGGCGGTCTTCTCGTCGAGCTTCTTTTGCAGAGCCTCGCTGCCGTCGTCCTCGGTGGGAACGGCGGCGGGGGGTTTGGGCCGGGCGGCGTGCTTGTCTTCGATCTGGTTGCGGAGGTCGTGGATCTCGGCGACGATCGCCTTTTCCCGCTCCCAGCGCGTTTTCAGAGCCTCAAGCTTCGCCTCGGCCTCGGCGAGGGACTTGACGCGTTCGTCAAGGCGTTCGCCGTGGCGGGCGCCGGTGGCTCGCTCGCGTTCGAGAACGCGCATTTCGACCTTGAGGTGATCGATCAGGCGGGTCGTGTCCTCGATCGCCGGGGGCGTGGCGCTCTGGCCGATGGCAACCCGGGCGCAGGCGGTATCCAGCAGGCTGACCGATTTGTCGGGAAGTTGGCGGCCGGGAATGTAACGGGCCGAGAAGTGGACCGAAGCCTCGACGGCCTCATCGAGGATGCGGACGCCGTGGTGTTTTTCAAGCATTCCGGTCAGGCCGCGCATCATGACGATGGCGCGGGCCTCTTCGGGTTCCTCAACCTTGACGACCTGAAACCGTCGGGCGAGCGCGGCGTCCTTTTCAAAATACTTTTTGTACTCAGCCCAGGTCGTCGCGGCGATTGTTCGGAGGTCGCCCCGGGCGAGCGCGGGCTTGAGGAGGTTCGCGGCGTCTCCTTGACCCGCGGCGCCTCCAGCGCCGATGAGAGTGTGGGCCTCGTCAATGAAGAGGATGACCGGCACGGGAGACGCCTTGACCTCGGCGATCACCTGTTTGAGCCGGTTTTCAAACTCCCCCTTAACGCCCGCGCCGGCCTGAAGGAGGCCAAGGTCAAGCGTTCGGAGCGAGACCTGCTTGAGCGTCGGAGGAACGTCGCCCGCGGCGATCTTGAGCGCGAACCCCTCGACGAGCGCGGTCTTGCCGACACCAGCCTCGCCGGTGAGGATGGGATTGTTCTGACGGCGCCGGATGAGGATGTCGATCATCTGGCGGACCTCGGCATCGCGGCCGAGGACCGGGTCAATCTGGCCGTTTTTGGCCCGATCGGTAAGGTTGATCGTGTACTGATCGAGCGCCGGGGTCGCTCCGCCGCCGCTGGTCGATCGGGGTTCGGAATCGCCGTTGCGCGCTTCATCGGAAGCGGCGGGGCCGTCGTCTTCGACCGACCCGGCGACGATCTTCATGAGGTTCTGATAGAGCGGCTCGACCTGGATTTTTTCCAGCTCGCGCGAGATGTCGAGAGCGAGCCGCCGAAGCTTCTCATCGGCGAGCAGGGCCATCAAGAGCACGCCGCTGCGGACGCTCGACGCCTTGAAGTGAACCGAGGCGAGCAGCCAGGCTTCGCGCAAAAGCGAATCGACGGCCGTGGAAAGAGTCGGCGTCCGCGAGTTCCCGGTTCGAAAGCCATCGACGGCGCGGGTGAGGTCGCGTTGGAGCCGGGCCGGGTCGACGTCAAACTGACGGAGAAGGCGAGTCAGGTCGGTGTTCGGCGTGTCGAGAAGCTTGGAGAGCCAGTGCTCGATCTCGACGCTTGGGTTGGTTCGAGAGAAGCAGAAACCGGCCGCGGCCTGAAGGCCGTCGTGGCAGGTCTTGTCAAGCTTCTTGATTAACGCCCCAGGGTCCAGTCCCATATGCGAACACCTCGGCGTAGCGTCGTGGTGGTGGTGGACAAATCTTGAATTTCGGATCGGAGTATACTGGAACCCAAAGCGCGACGCAATGAGGCGAATTTCTGGTCTTTTCGAGATCGCCAACGTCGAATGCCGCCGACGTCTCTCGCGAAAACCAGCATGTCCGCGATGGCAACGGTCTCCCCGCGCGATGGCGTTGAGAGCGGGTGGTCGGTTCGGCTCGCGGATCGTGCCCGAGCCTCTCGAATCTCCAGGCTGCTCGGGGTATGATGCCTTTGAGGAGATTCGCGAAAAGCTGGCGGGTGCCCCAGGAGGATCGGGCCGCGATGAGCGATAGCATCGAGATCCGGATTTTCGACCAGGAACGGCTCCTGTTCTCGGAGGAATTCACCGAGCCGGTTGAACTGGGAAGGCAGAGCGATACCCAGGAGTCGCTTTACGTCAAGCGCGATGCCGACGGGTTCAGCCGGGTGGCGATCGCCAGCCTCGCCGAGAAGACGGTCTCGCGAAAACACGTTCGGATCGAGCCAATGACCGGCCGCAAGGCCAGGGTCACGAACCAGAGCGCCGTGGTCGCCTTTCATCTTCCCGACGGCAGCGAGCTGAAGCCGGGAATGACCCGCGAGACGATGATTCCCGCCTTTTTTTCGATCGGCACCAAGGTTGTTCGGGTCCAGCCGGCCGAGGCCGACGAGTTTCACCTCCAGATGCTCACCGAGCAGACCGCCGCGCCGGGACGCTCGAACGTCCCCGGCCGGCTCGCCTTGCCCCCTCTGCCGGGAACCTCGGGAGGTGCCGAAACCGGCGAGGGCGAGGCGTTAATCCGGTGGATTCAGGCCTTTGTCGAGGTTCAGCAATCGGCCGTCGAGGCCAACGACCTCTATCGGACGGCCGCCCGGTCGGTCGTGGACCTGGTTGGGCTCGACACCGGCCGCGCCCTGACCTACGACCAGCGCGACTGGACCCTACTCGACGAGGCCGACGACTCCGACTCGGAATGGGCGCCAAGCCGGAAGATCCTCGGCCGCCTGATCCGCGAGCGGCGGACCTTCTGGCAAGACCCCAAGGAATCGGGCCAGGAACTCGGCAGCCTCGCGGGCGTGAACCTCGTCGTCGCGGCGCCCATTCTCAACCGCCGGGGCGAGGTCATCGGCGCTCTTTACGGTGAACGTCGGCCCGGCGGCCGATCGACGGGCCTGCCCAAGATCCGCAAGCTTGACGCCTCCCTCGTGGAACTTCTCGCCTCGGGCGTTTCCGCGGGTCTGGCGCGGATCGAGCAAGAAAAGGCGGCGGTGGCCGCTCGGGTCCAGTTCGAGCAGTTTTTCACGCCCGAGCTTGCCCACGAACTCGCCGCGCGCCCCGACCTCTTGAAAGGGCGGGACGTCGAGGTCACCCTGCTTTTTTGCGATATCCGCGGGTTCAGCCGGATCAGCGAGCGTGTGGGACCGGCGGTGACGGTTCGCTGGATCGGCGACGTCATGGGGGTGCTCTCGGAATGCGTGCTGGCGCATAAAGGAGTTTTGATTGATTATATCGGCGATGAGTTGATTGCGATGTGGGGCGCCCCGAAGGAACAGCCCGGCCACGCGACCCTAGCCTGCAAGGCGGCGATTGACATGCTTGCCAGCCTGCCCGAGATGAGCGAGCGCTGGCAGTCGGTGCTGGGTGAGCCGGTCGACCTGGGGATCGGCGTCAACACGGGGATCGCTCAGGTCGGCAACACCGGTTCACACCGCAAGTTCAAGTACGGTGCGCTCGGCAACACCGTGAATCTCGCCAGCCGCGTTCAGGGGGCGACGAAGTATCTCAAGACCCGCCTTCTCGTCACCGGTTCCACCCGCGCGCAGCTTGACGACGATGAGCGGATCGCCTCGCGAAAGCTCTGCACGGTTGGTGTCGTGAACATCAATCAGCCTGTTGATCTTCATGAACTGGCCCCGGCCGGTCTTCCCGGATGGGAGTCGTTGAAACGCGAATACGAGCACGCCCTGGCCCGGTTTGAGGCCCGCGATTTCGGCGGCGCGGCTCAGATTCTCGGCAACCTCTTGCCGTCTCATCAAGGCGACGGCCCGACCCTCTTGCTTCTGTCAAGGGTTGTCGACTGCCTGATTGAAGTTCCTCCCGATTTTGACCCTGTCTGGCGGCTGACCTCGAAGTGACGGCGTCTCTTTTTGATTCAGTCGGGAGAGGACCGATGACCAAGGACCGATGAACGATCCAGAAATCTCATCGGCCATTGGTCCTTGGTCATCGGTCATTTCTTCTCTTCACGAACCTCTGCCGCGTCATTCCGTTTCGTCCTCGTTCCTCGCGGGCCATCCCCAATCCCTAGCCAATCGGGCGGTTCACCTTCATGTGCGGGATCGCCGGATTCGTCAACGGAGGCAAGGTCGCGGCCGATCGAGAGATCCTCGCGCGGATGACGGCGACGCTCGCGCATCGTGGTCCCGATGGCGACGGCCTTTTCGTGGACGGTCCCGCGGCGCTCGGGCATCGTCGGCTTTCCATCATTGACCTGGCCGGCGGCGCCCAGCCGTTAAGCAACGAGGACGGCACGGTCTGGGTCACCTACAACGGCGAGCTTTACAATGAGAACCAGGAATCGGGACTTCGCGAAAGCCTGGTTGCCAAAGGACACGTTTATCGGACCTCGTCCGACACCGAGACGCTCGTCCATCTTTATGAAGACGCCGGGGCCTTTGACGACCGCACCGGCGGGTTCGCCGCGCCGCTGAATGGAATGTTTGCCCTGGCGATCTGGGACCGACCGCGCTCTCGCCTCGTCCTGGCACGCGATCGGATGGGCCAGAAGCCTCTTTTTTATGCCGAGACATCCAGCGGCGGCCTCGTTTTCGGGTCCGAGCCGAAGGCCCTCTTACAACATCCCGAAATCCCCCGCCAGCTCGACCCCGAAGGTCTGGCACGGTATCTCTTTTATGAATATGTCCCCGCCCCCAACTCAATCTGGGCGGGAATCCGGAAGCTTCCCCCCGCGCACGTCTTGATCTGGGAAGACGGAAAGATTCGCATCCATCGCTACTGGTCGCCCCGCTGGCACGATCTCGAAACGCGCCAGGTGCCGACGTTCGAGGCCGCGGCCAGTCGGTTCTGGACCGAGTTTGTCCGCGCGGTGGGCGATCACTGCCGGGCCGACGTGCCGCTCGGCGTCTTTCTCTCGGGAGGAATCGACTCGTCGAGCGTGGCCGCGGCCGTCTGCGAGATCGGCCCGGCGAAAGATGTTCGAACGTTCTCGATCGGGTTCGAAGACCCGACCTTTGATGAGAGCCGACAGGCCCGCGAGGTTGCCCGGTTCCTCGGCACGGATCATCATGAAAAAACCTTCTCGGCCGAGACCGTGATGGAACTCTTGCCCGAGGTCGCCGGCTGGCTCGACGAGCCTTTTGGCGATGCCTCGGTCTTGCCGACGCATCTGTTAAGTCGGTTCGCGCGGTCGGAAGTGACCGTCGTTCTCGGCGGCGACGGCGCGGATGAGTTGCTCGCGGGGTATCCGACGTTCGCGGCCGAAGGTATCGCTCGGGTTTTTCGACACCTGCCCGGTCCGGCCCGGGCGCTCGCGGGCGCGGCGGTCGGGCGCCTGCCCGTCGATCACGGCAATATCAGCTTTGACTTCAAGCTCAAGCAATTTTTGCGAGGCGCCGCCGAGCCGACTCCGCTGGCGCATCAGCGCTGGCTCGGGTCGTTCTCAGGGGCCGAGGTTGCCCGGTTGCTGGCGATTTTGCCCGATGGTTTCGACGTCGAGGCCGAACACCTCCGCAGAGCGGACGGCCTGGCCAGGGATTCGGACCAGTTAACGCGATCGCTGGCGCTTTATCAGGAGACCTATTTGCCCGACGATATCCTGACGAAGGTTGATCGGGCGAGCATGGCCTGTGGTCTTGAGGTCCGGGCGCCTTTCCTGGATGCGCGGCTCGTGGATTTCGTCGAGCCCTTGCCCTCGGCTTATAAATACGGGCATGGCGGGACCAAGAGGTTGCTGAAGCGCGCGGCTTCGGGTAGGCTCCCGGCGTCGGTCCTGGGTCGGCCCAAGAAGGGGTTCGGCATTCCGGTCGCGCGCTGGCTTCGCGGCCCGCTCGGCCCCTGGCTAGATCGCCTTCTCGGTCCCGATCGCCTGTCCCAACAGGGAATCTTCCGCCCCGCCGAGGTCGCCCGCCTCGTTGCCGAGCACCGCTCCGGCGTTCGAGACCACCGCAAACCCCTCTGGACGCTCCTGATGTTCCAGCTCTGGCACGAGACCTGGATGGACGGATCGATTCGTTGATGTAGGATCATTGGTGCATGTTGATGAATGACCAAGGGCCGATGACCATTGACCGAAAATTGAAAGAATGAATCATCGGCCATTAAGCATGATCTAACGGCACAGTCCCGAAATTCCTCAAGAGTTTTTTCGTTTCCGAACTCGGGCCGGTCGGTCGGTGCAAGGGCCACGCATGAGAATTCTTGTCGTTTCCGACATCCATGCGAACTGGCCGGCGCTTGCCGCGATCCGCGAGGACTTTGACGTCTGCCTCTGCCTTGGCGACCTGGTTGACTACGGTCCCGACCCCGCCCCTTGTGTTCGCTGGGCGATGGAGCACGCCCGCTACTCGATCCGAGGCAACCACGACCACGGCGTCGCCCAGGGAATTCCCGTGACAGGCGATCGCGGATATCGCTACCTCACCAAGGTCACCCGCCCGAAGATGTGGGACGCTCTGGGCGCGGACGAGCGACGCTACCTGCTCCAACTGCCGCTGACCTGCCGGGCCACGCTTGCCGGCCATCGGTTTCTGATGGTTCACGCCACCCCGCGCGACCCGCTCGATGAGTATCTTTTGAAGGACCACGACGTCTGGTCCAAGCGCCTCGTCAACGTCGAGGCCGACGTCGTTTGCGTTGGCCATTCGCACATGCAGTTCAACATGACGGTTGACGGCGTGCTCGTCCTGAACCCCGGCAGTGTCGGCCAGCCACGCGACGGCGACCCAAGAGCCGCTTACGCGATCATTGAAAACAACAAGGTCGAACTCAAGCGCATCGATTATCCGGTCGAAGAGACCGTGGCGCAGGTTGAGTCGTCGTCCTTGCCCGATCGGGCCAAGCGCCTTCTCGTCCACAGCCTGCGGTTTGGCCGGCTTCCCGATCCGCCGATCGACGAAACTCCCAGCGACGACCCGACGACGGCGGCGGGACCGACTCCGCGTTGATTTCAAGGTCTGGACACAAACGGAGCGATCCCCCTTGAACGTCTCGGCAATTCTCTGGATCGTGGCGATTGTACTGGTTCTGGCGGCCTTGTATGCATTCTTGCCGGTCTTTGTGCAGGGGTTGCTCAGGGTTATCCTGGCTTTCCGCTATTCCTTCCGCGTTCGGGGCGGAGAGCATGTTCCGAAGACCGGACCGGCCTTGCTGGCGGCGAACCATCAGTCGTGGCTTGACGGTTTCATCCTCGCCGCGATCACGCCGAGGCGAGGCAAGGCGATGGTCAACGCCGACTTCATCAACAAGCCCATTCTGCGCCCCCTCGCGCTTCGATCGGGGATGATCCCGACCCCCTTTTCCGGCCCGAGAGCCATTCGAGCGGCGATCACCGAAGGTCGGGCCGCGCTGAAGCGGGGCGATTGCCTGGGGATCTTTCCCGAAGGCCAGATCTCGCGAAACGGCCTGCTTGGCCCTTTTTATCGGGGGATCGAGGTCATTCTTCAAGGGCGTGAC
Organism: Isosphaeraceae bacterium; assembly: GCA_965277595.1. Lineage (GTDB taxonomy): Bacteria > Planctomycetota > Planctomycetia > Isosphaerales > Isosphaeraceae > CBDIDH01. Next base: position 3,948,480 of record CBDIDH010000002.1, on the reverse strand, counting down.
GATATCGCCGTGATTCCCGTGGCGATGGATAACCTCTGGGGAAGCATCTTCACACGCTCCGGCGGCCGATTTTTTTATAAATGGCCGGTCGGCTTCCGGCGCACGATCAACGTCGTCTTCGGTTCTCCCGTGCCGACGCCGGTGACCGTCTTCGCGCTTCGACAGGCCATGCTGGAGACGATGGTTCACGCTTACGCCCTCCGCGATCGGCCCGGCCCTGGACTCGATACGATTGACCCGACCTTACCGCGCTGGGAGCATCCGACGCTCGGACTCTTGACCGCCTCCGCGGCCGATATTCACCTCGGCGACGTCCATCAGATTGGCCAGAAAGACGGCACGGTCGGCCATCCCGTTCCCGGCGTCGCGATCCGCGTCATCGGCGATTCCGGCGGCGAGATCCTTCCCCCCAAAACCGTCGGCCGCCTTGAGGCCCTGATTGCCTCCGCGCCCGAGCACTGGCAAGACACCGGCTTCCGCGGCAGCCTTGACCCCGACGGTTTCGTGAGACTGGCCGAAGCCTGAGGAATAATGACCGAGGACCAATGACCAATGACCGAGGGTGAAGACCGGACAACGCGGATCGGTCCTTGGTCATAGGTCATCGGTCATCGGTCCTTCTTCCAGGGTCAACGCCCGCCAACGTGCCCGGCGCAGACGAGGACGAGGACGAGAAGGACCCAAAGGGCAACCGTGGGAATCGTCGCCTGCGTGGCGCGGCGGACGAGGCGGTGCTTGATCGCGGCGATGGTTGAGGCGTCGACGATGTAGAGGCCGATCTCGTCGAGCCAGTCGCGGCCGTTGAGCGAGGCCAGCTCGTCAACATAGCGCTGGGGATCGTGGCCGTATTCTTGGGCAATCCGCCCGAAAAAAGCCTTGCTGGCGGGGCGTCTCGTTCGGTTCGTTCGAGGCAGAACGGCCGAGGCGACGATGCCCATCGTCACCAGGAACATCACCGAATACGAACCCGCCGCCAGGCCGAGCAAAAAATGAGCGGCCGGGTCCCAGGTGGCGACGACCGACCGGATGCCCACGGCGTTACCCGCGAGCGGGCCGATCAAAAAGGCGTGAAGCGTCGCCAGAAACGCGGCTTTCGAGTCGGCGAAGCGAAGCTGTTCCTCAACCCGGGCGAGGATGTTGAAGCAGGTCTGAAGCCGGGCGGTGTCGGCGACGGCCGATCGACCGGCCTCCGCGGCTCCCGGCAGATCCGTCACGATCGGTTGCATCGGGGCCTCAACGACGCGGGGGGTCTTGGCGGAAACGCCGGTCGTCCGCGTTCGCCGATTCCGGTTTGTCACGACGCACCAGTCATGCGCACAAGGCTAGTCCACGATCAAGAGAAAAAGCAAAGAAACCCGCCGCCGCGTTCGAATCTCTGGACTGAGACGAGGTTGGCGGTCCCGCGAATTTCGAACAGGGGTCGAACCCCGCCGCCTGCCCTTTGAACGATCACGGAAGGCCCACGATGACGACCCGCCCACGGCCAAGGCCAGACGTCGAGACCTCCCGAACGGACCATCGGCGCGACCGCCGGGCGCTCCGTCGCAGGCATTCGACCTGGCTCTGGGAGGCTGTCGAGACCCGACTCCTGTTGGCGGGGCCGACCGGACTGAACGCGATCACGGTGACCGCCAATCCAGGCGCGGTCACCCGGCCGATCTCCGGCTCGACGCCCATTCCCGACGCCTTCACCGTTCAGGTCAACACGCCGACCGGAGAAAGCGTCGTCACCGTGGATTACGCGATTTCCCCGGTCAACGCCACGGCGGGAGTTGACTACAGCCTCGGCTATCCGGCGACCGGACAGCTCACCTTTGGCCTCGATGGTCCGTTCACGCAAAGCCTCCCCTTGACGGTCCTCGGCGGCACACAGGACGGCGGCCCGCATGAGGTTGTGATCACGCTTACGAACCCCTCGGCCAACGCCTCGCTTTTCCCGCCCGATAACGCAACGAGCGTCGCGGCGACCGAGACCATCAATGACGCCGCCGCGCCGGGGACCTTGCAGTTCTCGATGGCCGATTACCCCGTTTCGACGCTCGGCGGCACGGTCGATGTTACCGTGACGCGAACCGGCGGCACGGCCTCGGGCGTCTCGGTGAACTACGCGACATCCGGCGGTTCGGCCGTGCCGGGCGTCGATTACACGCCGACCTCGGGGACGCTCAATTTCAGCTACGGCGTGACCTCGCTGACCTTCCCCGTGACGATCACGCCCGACTTCCTTCTCGGCGGTCCCAAAACGATCGGCCTGATCCTTTCGAACCCGACGACCGCCGGTCTGATCGATAGCCCGCCGGGCGAGGGGGCGACGCTCGGCGCGCAGAGCACGGCGACGATCACGATCGCGCCGGTGAACGCCCTGATCGTCACGAACACCAACAATTCGGGCTTCGGCTCGCTCCGCCAGGCCATTCTCTCCGCGAACGGCCTGCCCGGTCCGAACACGATCAGCTTTGATATTCCGGGAAGCTCGCCGCACGTCATCGCGCCGACGTCTCCCCTGCCCGCCTTGACCGACGCGACGATCATCGACGGCCGGACCGAGCCCGGTTACGCCGGAACGCCTGTTGTCACGATTGACGGCTCGAACGCCGGGGCGGGGGTGAATGGCCTGGTCTTCTACGGCGGTTCCAGCGCAATTTACGGACTGGCGGTCGATCAGTTCTCGGCCTCGGGTATTGTCCTGGCCTCGTCGAACAACATCGTGCGGGCGAACCGGATCGGCACCGATGCCACCGGTACCGTCAGCGCGGGGAATGCCTACGATGGAATCCAGATCAACGCCGGCCCGGCCTATCTCGCCGCGGCGACGGGGAACCAAATTCTCAACAACGTCATCTCGGGCAACGGCAACGTGGGGGTCGACCTTGAGGGCGCGACCGCGGGCAAGACGACAATCGCCGGGAACCTGATCGGCACCGATGCAACTGGTTTGAACGCCCTGCCTAATCGAAACGGCGGCGTCTTCCTCGACGGAGCGGGACAGTCGGTCATCGGCGGCCCGGGGCCGGCGCGGAACCTGATCTCGGGCAACGGCGGTCCGGGGGTCGTGGCCTCGGGCGCCTCGGCCTCGGGAAATATCATCCGCGATAACCTGATCGGCACCAACATCAACGGATCGGCCGCGCTCGGGAACACCGGGGACGGCGTCTTTCTCGATAATGCCCCGGGCAACTCGATCGTCAATGACCTGATCTCGGGCAACGGCCTGACCGGAATCCGGACGATGGGGGCGGGGGCCTCGAATAACCTGCTTCTCGGCAACACGATCGGCACCAACGCGATCGGAACGCAGGCAATTGGTAACGCCTATGGCGGTGTTTTCCTGAACGGATCGCCGGGGACGGTCGTCGGCAACGGTACGGCGGCGGGCTTGAACCTGATCTCGGGCAACGGCGGGACCGGCCTTCAGATTCTCGGGACGACGGCGACGGGGAACCGCGTTCTCGGCAACCGGATCGGCACCGATCGAACCGGTCAGGCCGCGCTCGGGAACCGGCTCGATGGCGTTTTCATCAACTCCGCGCCCGGGAACGTGGTCGGCGGCACGACCCCCGGGTCGGGCAACCTGATCTCGGCGAACGGCCAGGTCGGCCTTCAGGTATTCACCTCGGCGTCGACAGGCAACCTCATCGAGGGGAACCTGATCGGCACGAACGCATCGGGCGTCGCGGCTCTGGGCAACACGTACGGCCTCTTTCTCAACCAGGCTCCCAGCAATACGGTGATTGGCAACGTGGTCTCGGGAAACCAGTCTCAGAATGTGGTCACGACCCAGACGCGCGGGGGTGGTTCCGCCGTCTTGCTCTCGACCGCGCCCTTGATCACGGGATCGTCGATCACTGGCGTCGTGCTCGGGTTCAGCCAGGCGCTCGACGCGGCATCGGCCGAGGACCTGACGAACTACTCCGTTCGCCCCCAGGCACCGGGCGCTCTTGGCTCAAGAATCCCGATCGCCTCGGCGGTTTATGATCCGGGCGCCTTGACGGTCACGCTGACGCTCAGTCAGCCGATCCCGGTGGCCGGGACATATCGGGTGACGCTCAAGGCGGGTCCCGTCGGCGGCCTCAAGTCGAATGGCAATCAGTTCCTCGACGGCGACTACAACGGCCTGGCCGGCGGCACGTCGATCACGTTCATCCGCAACGGCAAGGGATACACGTCGCAGACGAAATGATCGTTCACATCTTTTTTAGAAAAACTTGAAAAACCAAAGCACGCTTGATTCGCGCCAAACTTCGCTAACAAATTTTAGCGGATCGTTTTATGTTAAAACACGAATGTTTTGAAATGAACTGACTGCAAAATCAAACTCTGAAGAGACTTGGGGCCGGAGTAGAATCGTCTCTTACTCATGGCCCCAAGATATTGTATTTATAAATTTGTACTTAATCTCGTCACGCGATAGCGGCGTGGAAGTTAGTAGTCAAGCTTGAGACATCACTGAGGCCCGCGTTACCATTGGCGAGCGCAGCCATTAAAGTCGTGGTGTTAACGTTGTACGGAGATCCCTGGAGATTGCCTGTCGACGAAAGAATATTTGGCAAGACTCCGACCGAGTTGGACGTCGAGACTGAAAAGTCGTCCGTTCCGAGGCTGTAGGAAATTGATCCTACGACCGTCTGTTGAAAATTACTATTATAGGCATACTGATAAAACGTTCCGCTTCCGCTTTGTGTAATTGTCTCGCTACTGCCAGCGTTAGGGAATGACAGAGTCAGAGTCTCCCAACCTCCTCCTGAACCGTTCGCTACAACGCCTAGAGTTGGTGTTGCGAGGGTGGCACGAATGGCCAGAATTCCCATCGTAGACGGAGGAGCGAAATGGGCAGAAAACGTTTCAGTGAGCGTCGCGGCGGGTCCCGTCCCAGTAGCCGTATCTGCGAGAAGGTAGTCGCGGGTCACGTTCGTTTCGTCGACCATTTGAGTTTGTAGACCTCCATTTCCTGTACCCGTCACGACTCCCAGAAACTGATCGGTGGAGTTAATTGTGATCGCCGAATTTCCCACTTGCGAAGCAGGGGGAGCGGGATCGTCGTACTCGACCACGTCGGCCGTCGCCTGTCCGATCAACTGAAGATCGGTATTACCACCTCCATTGTAGTCATTGAGATCGTTCGTTTGGGTCGCGACAGAACTCGTGTCCTCCGTGTCGTTGGCGATTCCCACACCGGATTGCGAGACATCATTGTTGCGTCCGGTGTATCCGGTCGGATAACGCCAAATGGCAGGTGCCGTGAGTGCCCGTGCTTCGAGTCGGGCCACGGCGCCGATGAGGCTCGGGGTGAACTTGACGGTACGCGAATTCTGGTTTGACCGCTTCGCTTGCTTGAACATGGTGTTGGTCTCTGTACGAGGACGGGGAGGGGTATCGTCATATCGCACGGCCTAATGAGTAAGCCAAGATGTTTATATTGAATTCAGTAGTTTCGAGTCAAGCTAAAAATAAAAATATAGAAAATATGAGACTGGAGGGGCACGGAGCAAAATAGATCAGAATGCGTCCTATAAGAGGATCCTGAAAACCTCTCCACTATGCGGCGATGGCTATCGATTTTTTAAACTTCGAAATGCAAGGAAGCGGGGCCGTCCGGAAGGCCGATCCCGCTTCAATCGTTCTACGGTCATATTTTGATCGCAATTCAGAACGAGCTGGCGTCGATCACCTCTCCCCCGGCGCGAGTGCCGAGGTTCCACCAGACCTGCATCGGGACCGAGTTCTTTATGAACTTGACGCTGCCATCGGCCATCCCGGCGTTGACGCCGCCGGAGTGGTTGCTGGATGCGTTGATGTAACTGCTGCCTTGAGCGGTGGTGCAGCACCCATCAACCCTACATGCATTCCACTGGACGATGCCGCCGCCGTTGGGCGGGATTACCGTGCTGAAGAGGGAAAAGCCGGTCAGGCCGACTGCCCAGCGGGCGCCGCGAGTATTGTCCGTGGCGCCACCAGCCCAGGCTTTCGTGCAAGCGGCGATGTCGGTCTGGACCGCGGCAAGCTGGCCGTTAACGTCGAGTTGCGCGGTGCTGGGGGGACCGGGGATGGCTGAGGTAAGACCGCTTCCCCCCGTGACATTACCGCGCTTGCTGTTGTTGTTCTGGGGATCGCCGACAAGCGACTCGGAAAAGGCGATCGTGTTCGACGTGCCGTCGGTGACGTCCGCCACTGAATACTTCGTCTGCTGAGCGAAGACCCCGGTCGACGGGCCATTCGTCACGTAGATTGTCGTGCCCTGGCTGGCGTGGTAGCTGTTCAGGTTGGTGTTGCCTGCGTTCCCGTCGGACGGGCATAGGAAAAAATTGACTCGGGCATTATTGACCGTCGAATTGGTTGGTCCGGCGATTCCGCCGGCCTGACCGCTGTTAAATGCAAAGTTGGCGGCATTGTATAAGGCTGTCTGCTCCATGTACGGCAGCATCTGGGCAACCGCGCTCCACGAGGCCCAGCCGACAAAGTCGGTATTGCTCGACGGCTGGAGGGTCGAGCCGAGCGGGAAGCAGTTGTTCGCCGAATGATAGTTGTGCAACCCCAGGCCGATCTGCTTGAGGTTGTTCACGCACTGGGCGCGTCGGGCGGCCTCGCGAGCGGCCTGAACCGCGGGCAAGAGCAGGGCGATCAAAACGGCGATGATCGCGATGACGACGAGAAGCTCGATCAGTGTGAAGGCGCGACGTGGGCGGACCCGGGTCATTGAATGACCTCCGAACGAGAGGATGGAAAAATAGCAATACGACACGAACTGAAGGGAATTGGGACTGGTGATCGACGGCGCGCGCCAGACCCGGACCACGATTCGCCGGGCGGCTCTGAAATCACAATATCATGAGTTGGCCCTGGCCAGAATCTCGGACCGGTTATCGGCGGCCCGCCTGCTTTTTCATGAATTTTTGCATATCGGATTCGACTTGCGTCGCGGCCTTGCCCTGGGGATGAGACTTCATGTAATCGCTCATCTCCTGCCGACCGCGGTCAAGTTCGGGTGTCGGTCCCGTGACCAGTTCACCGTTCTTGTAGGACTCGCCGCAACCAGGAAGTGACAAAGTCAGCGCAAGTCCCGAGGCCAGGGCGAACCTGGAGACGATCCGGCCCGTTATCGATTGGCCTGCCATCAGATCATAACCCCCTGCCGAACGGATAAGGAACGGACAATGCCGGGAGAGACTCGGTCGTCACCTGAAATCAGCTTCACGAAGACTGGAAACTCCGTCTGAGAATTGTCGGAGTCATCAAGGAGGTTAACTACGAGGTGGCCCTTTCGATAGAAAATTTTTGAAAAATTCACCGCCATTTCTGAACCTGATCCTCAAATTAGCATCGAGGTCCATGAGTGAATACGAAAATGAAAAGGATCATGCCTTCCAGCACAAAATCCGTTTGAGGATGCGTTTGAGGAAAGTCCTACTTTTATCCCGGCCCGAAATCCAGTCCATGCCAAGCCTTGCGAGGATCGAAGGAGCAGCTCACGACGATCGTCGGCTCACGACACGCTTGACCCGCCCTTATTAGAGCGACAGTTCGTGGTGCTTCGGCACATTGATATCGCGCGCGGTGGGCGCCGTTTCTGATCTGCTTTTCCTCAATGGTGGGGTGAAGGTGGTTAGGAATTTTTTGTGGATAGGGAACGAACCGAGCGGGCGAAACAGGCCATCGGGGGACGATGTTCAGAATCCGGCCGGTTGTGCCGATAAACCAGGGGGACCAGGAAGGAACCGGTTCGCGGGTCGCGTGCCGTCCCGATCGAGGAAGCGGGGGAACGATGCGACGAGATCGATGCCAGGCCGCCGCCGCCGCGACGCTGCTTGCCGCGTTGGCCTTTATCCTGGCGGCGCCTCGGACAACCTTGAGTGCGGACGACGAGTCACCACCTCGGTTTGGTTCCGTTCCACCAGCGCCCCGGGACGTAAGCTGGGAAGCTCAGATCGCCCAGGCACGCGCCATTCGCGCCGCGCAAAATACCAGCGCGCCAGCCGCACCCGCGGCCCCCGTACCCGCCGCGGCACCAGCGCCCGCCACTCCGGCACCGGCTCCGCGTCCAGCGGTTCCGCCGTCGACTCCGGCGCCGGGCGCCGTTTCACTGGCTCCATCGACTCCGCCGAGCGCGTCGAACGGCCCGGCGACGAGCCTGCTCGCGGACATTTCCAGCTCCGCGGCAGTGGCCGAGGCGACAACCTTTGCCCCGCCGATCATGCTCGGCGACCAGGCACCGTTCCTGATCCCCGTGCCACAGTCACCGCCGATTCCGAACCCGCTCCACCCGCCGGTGCCCCCTGTACCCGGTTCGCCGCGCTATTCGCGGAGCGTCGCCAGCCTCGCCCCCTGGATTCGAGGCTTCAAGATCGCCGAGGACCAGAGCCCGAGGCCGCAAGATCGCTTCTTCTTCAACTTCAACTATTACAACAACCTCGACTATGAGACCAACGCCCGGCTCGGCTCGCCGATCCGCGACCTCCAGGCGTACCGCGAGATTTTCGGGTTCGAGAAGACCATTTTCAACGGTAACGCCTCGCTCGGCTTCCGCCTGCCGATCGACTCCTTGACGGGCGTCAGCTCGATCCCGGGGCTCGGCACGGGCTCGACGAGCGTCGGCAGTCTGATGCTCTTCTCGAAGGTCATCCTCTGGCAAGATGCCCAGCGCAGGAACCTGATCTCGGGAGGCTTTGCCTTCAGCATGCCCACCGGGCCGACGACCTTCGCCGGGGCGAAGCACAACGTCACCGGCTTCCGCGACATGCAGCTACAGCCGTATCTCGGCTACATCTGGACCAAGGGGAAGTTTTACGTCCAGGGCTTCGAGGAAATCGAGGTCCCAACCGACACCCACGACGTGACGATGCTCTATACCGACGTCGGCCTTGGCTACTACGTCTATAGCGCTCACGACCCGAAAGCGTGGCTCAAGGCGATCGTGCCGAGCTTTGAGACGCACGTCAACATTCCCTTGAATCACCGGGGCGCCTTGCGGTTCAACGATCCCGCGGGAACCTCCGACGTGGTGGACTTCACGACCGGCCTGAACTTCCTGCTCGGCCCGCGTTCGATCCTCTCCTTCGCGGTTATCGAGCCGGTGACGGGTCCTCGGCCCTTCAACTTTGAATACAACGTCACGCTCAACATCTTCTTCGGCAAGGGCCAGACCAGTTACCGGATTCCGCCGCCTGTCGTCGGCCAGTAGCCCGATCAGGATGATGGACCCCCTAGGGATCGCCGATCACCCAGGAACTCAAGATCAACAACGAGAATGCGCCGGCCGTCCTCGATGGGGAGGTGGAGTGCGACGAAGTCCGTGTCGTGACGGCAGATCAAGTAAAGGACATCCCGAGGCGTTCGAAAACTACCGAATGGAGTCGAATCATCAAACCCACGCTTCACGAGGCAATCGGTGAGCGGCTGGAAATAATCGTTAAACTCCCGCCAAGTCGTAATTCATGGCAAGCGGGCAGACGATCGTCTCGTGCGAGGGTGTAAGCGTCAGAATCGTAGGTAGATCAGTTCGGCGTGGGTCGCCAGCAGGCGTCCCACTGCCGGTCCCCGCTTTTGAACAACGCCCGCAGGTGGGCGACGGCTTCGGCGCCGTCTCGGCCCCATCTCATTGCCGAGCCCTTCATCCGTTGGCCGACCACCGTCTTGCACGCCGATTCCACCGGGCCCGAACCGATCGCCCAACCCTTCGTCACGTAGCTCGGGTAGTCCATCCCGTGTGACTGATTCTCGAAGTATCGCACCACCTCCGACCGCGTCTGGCTCGCCTCTCGCCCGGTCGTCGGCAGGGACCGCGGGCCCTTCAGCACCGCGGGGCCTCCTTTACTTGAGCCGGCGGCACCACTCGCCCAGCCACGCTTCGCGGGCCGTTTCGTCCCCCGGGTGCAAGGCGCGGGCGAGCCCGCCGAGGTATTCCGCGGCGTGGTAGAAGTCGAGGATGACCGCGTCGAGGCGGCCGAAGTTCGTCCCCAGCCACGCTTCCAGGCCCGACCCGCCGTCGCTGATCGCGATCCACCGCGTGGTCCGGTCCATCCCGACCTGCGCGGCCCGCCCCCGGAGCGGTTCGCCCAGGGCCGCCATGCCGTCGGCGCCCGCCAGGTAGCGGACGTCGAACCGCGGCGGCGGGCCGTCGGGACGGGCCCGGCGGTCGGGGGCCTCGGAGACCGGGTTAGAGACCATCGCCACCGTGACCATCTTCCCTTCGGCCTTCGCGCCCCGCTCTGCCTGTTGGCCGACGCCGGTGGCGTCGAGCGAGACGTAGGCGCAAGTCTTTCCCTCGACGTCCCCGTGCCAGGCCCAGTCCTTGGCCGGGCCGAACACCTCGCCCTTGGCCATGCGGTCGCCGTCGTCGCGACCGGCCGCCTCGGTGGCGCGTTCGACAGTCGACTCGCCGACGTGGAGGCCGGCGAGCTTGGGGAGGGTGAACTCGGCGGCCTCGGCGAAACTCGAAAGCAGCCCGGCCAGGCAAACCGCCTCGGTCGCCGCGGCGCTGAGGGCGTCGCCGCCGAGGCCCAGCGTCCCGTCCCGGGGGACCGCCCCGGCATGGCGGCGGGAGCAGTGTTAATAGGCGCGATCGACGCGAACCGTCCAGAGCAGGCTGAGGACCGTTTTGGGGCGATAGGAGACGAACCTGGCCGACGCGCGGCAGTTCGGACAGCTCACGCTCGACCCGAGGTACCCCCTTTTTTCCGCCCCGCGAGGGCGGCCTCGATGGCCTTGGCCCCGATCTTGTGAGTCAGGTCGCGGATCTGATGCTCGGTCGCCCCGAAAATCTGACCGTCGGGCTTGGAGGCGAGGAGTTGGGCGATCCGCCACGACTCGTCCTCGGTGGACTGGTGAAAGGCCTCGAAGATCCGCTCGACTTCGACGAGTTGCTCGGGAGTTAGACCGGGTTGAGGGTCGCGCATCGGGGGCCGCCTCCGGAAGTCGGGTCGGGAAATCCGCCGTTCCCATCAGTGCCCCCTGTTGTACGGAATTTCCCAGCTACTTTCGAGACGCTTACCCGTCTCGTCGGTGTAGAAAAAGACGTACTTCGACTTCCCAGCGGGTTTGAATACACCGGCGATTGGTTCGTCTCCTGCTCACTCAGGGGTCGGACAAGGGGGCGGGTGTGGGTTCCAGCCACACCCGTCCCCGTGCCCCTCATTATCGCATCAGCGAGTGTGACGTCCATAGAAATCGGCTTGGATGTTAGATCAGTTCCCCGAAGGGGGAAGCGCGTCAGAAATCGCCAGGGCCGAGCCCTCCCCCCGCCTGTCGTGTGGCTTGCCTTTTCCTCGATGCCTGCTCCCGAGGCACGGACAAAACCGACAAAAGGGGTCTGTTCGTATCTAAGCTGGCTTATGTCGGTTTTGTCAGCAACCCTAAGGTAGGTTTCTTAGAAATCAGGCTGCTCCTTTCGGGGCAGCTTGGGGTGAATGTGGATGTCTGCTCGGGGAGCGCCGCCCGTCTCCCGGGACTCGACGGTTTGGAGCCATGAGAGTGCTTCCAGAAGCATCACCGCGTGGTTAACGGCCTCGGGCGTGGTCAGGCCGGACCAGCCTCGGCGGTCAACATCACGGGTCGAGAACGGGCTCGGTAACACGCCGTCTTTGATGCGATCGGCCAGGACGCGGACGAATTCAATCTCGGGCTCCGTAACACTTCCATAGATCCGTCGGGCGTGGGCTTCCAGGTAGACGCACCACTCGACCGCCAGCCGGGCGGACCGGACCGTCACCTGGCCGACGCCGGCGCCGTCGGCCAGGTCGATCAGATGGAACAAGAGGGCGAGCGACGGCATCAGTGACCGATCCTTGGCCAGGTGGCTTTCGATCAGAGGGTGTTCATCGGACGCCCGGAGCTTGATTTCGAGAGAAGAGCGCCAGGCGTCAAAGAGGTCTTGGGCCTCGGTGTCGAAGCGTAGGAAGGAGGGCCCGCCGTCTTCATCGGGGGTCGCGCCTGCGTTCGCCGGGTCGATTGAATCGAGGGCCTGATAGACGGCATAGGCGCGGTTCTTCAGGCTCGTGTCGGGCCAACGATCGAAATTCCGCCACTCGCGGCCGGTGTCGGGCCAGACCATGAGTTGAAACCGGGAAATCAAACCATTGTCCGCCTCATCGCCCCGAGCCACCCGGCGCGGGAGCGACCGTAGCGGGCCGGGCTGCATTCCCCCGAGGATCGACACGCAAGGGTTCAGGCTGAGGATGTGCCCGCGTCCGATCCGGTCGTAATCGAAATGGGTGCCATTCCCATTCCAAGGTTCCAGGTAGAACGAACGGTCACACTCGCGACCGTCTTTGTCTAGCGAACGAAACCACCCGGGCAGTTCGTCGCGGACGATGCCCATCCCGTTCGGGTTGTCGCGCAGCAGGGCTCCCAACGCTTCCACCGTCGGGTCAGAGGTCGTGCAGCGCCTCAAGATCGGGTCGGCCAGCGCGGCGACCTTCGCCGCTTCACGGGCCAGCGATTCCAGGATCGATTTGTCTTTCTTCGCGGTGGCAGCGGCTTTGAGAGCTTTCTTGGCGGTGTCGACCTGTGCGGCGGCCATGAGTTCATCGGCCCGGAACGTCTCCACTGCGCCCTCGTGGCGATTGCGGGCTTCGGCTTCCAGGCGACGGACCGGCTTGATTGCCTCGGTCAAGGCGGGGGTCTTCATCACGCCGGGCCGACCGATCACCGCACCCCAGAGGTTAGAAACTACCGTCCAATCATCCTGACGCTTGGGACGGATCGCGATTCGACGGCCGGAGACGATCGACAGAGCCACGAGGGCGCCGACGGTCGGGAAGTCGAGCGGGCAGGAAACGCGATCGGCGATGTCTTCCAGCCAACCGCGCGGGGGTAGGGATCATCTCGGCGAGCAAGGGAGGGACGGGCCGCAGTTCGTAACGGAGGGGCTTCGGTTCATCGGGCCAGGCAAGCGGCGCCGTCACGCGGTCGGGGTCGGGCTGGGGTCGGTTGTCAAGTTCTTCCTCGGGCGCGGCGTCCGCCAGACGTTCCAACTCCCCACGGCATTGAAGATTGTCCCATCCATCGGGCACCCCGGCGGACAACCATTCCGCGACGTCTCCCCCCTCGGGGATCGGGGCATTTGTCCTCCACGGATCGGCAAGGCGGACGACCCGAACCCGGGGGCGGGGCTGCAAACGCGCCAGGAGGGCTTTGACAGTCTTGACGTCGCCTTCCCCCTCCGGGTCGTGATCGGGCATCACGATCACTTCACGATCCGCCAAAGGCTCTCAATCGGCCTTATGCGCGGCCTTGGCACCGTGGGCACTCGCGGTCACAATAACCCCGAGATTCCGGGCCAGGTCGGCGGCCTTCTCCCCTTCGGTCAGATAGACCCTCGGGGCGTCGGCCATTTTAGGCAGGCGATAGAGAGCCAGGGAGCCGGGCGGGTCGCCGACAACCCACCCCTCGGGGGTCGGGTGGACGGGCCGATCGCTTTTGTCGAGGCTCCCGTTTTTCGGGTTTGTGAAATCGATTCGGTAGACAAGACCCGGAAGGATTCCGAGCCGTCGGCCAGGTGGTAGACCCAATGCGCCGTCGGTGCATAACGTTGAACCCAGCCGACGGTTTTCTCCCAGGCCGAGCGCGCGGCCTCGAAATAGGGCCGTTCGACGTTTTCCCGGAACCACGAGGACCGTTCGTTTCGGTACTCCGTTCGTCGAGGTTCGGCCAAGCGGTCCCATCCCCAGTCCGCAACGACCGCATCGAAGGTGGAAAGTAGTTGCGGGAGGGCGTCACTGACGTTGGCCGGCCATCCCCGGCAGGAGTCGGCCTCCGGTCGTACGGCCTCGATCGCGTCGGCCAACTGGACAAACGCGGGGTATACATCCTCTTCCTCGCGCCAGGCGATATTCCCCGAGTATCGGCGAGCTTCTCGGAGGGCGTCGACCGCGTCGACGATACCTCGGAGTTGTACGGTGCTCGGGATGCGCGTTGCCGGCACCGCGGGGCTGGACTCCCGAGATAGGTCGGCGCAGAGCGATTCGGACAATTCGTGACCGTTCTTCTGGCACCAGACCGCGGCGGCCTCGGGGTGGACCGCTCGAAAAGTCAGACCGTCCTTGCCGAGACAGGGATCGGGGCGATACCCCCGCTCGATGTCATGGTAACCCGTGATCCAAGCGCCTTCCGGAGTGCGAAACAAGTCCCAACGCCATCCGAACGAGCGATTTGTTTTGTCCTGTACCTTACCCATCAAAATGGGTTCTTCACGATTGAACGATCCGATTCCCCAACGCCGACAACGGCGTAAGCGCAACGAGTCATCGTACTTTTTCCCGAACAAGACGGGCCGGACCAGACCGCCGACTTGGTTGAGGTCACGACCAGCGGCCGGGTCCGCTTGGCTTGACGGGTGGCCACCCATCATATCGACCCGCTTAATAGCAGTTTAGCGGCGTCTCTGACGTCGACGAGACGAGGTTTGCTCAACGGCTAGCCGAGAAAGCTTCCCTACCGCCAAATAAGGACAATCGCGCCATGGCTTGACTTACAAGAGCTTTAATTGCGATCGGCAAATCCGCAATGATGCCGCGTCAATTCCCACGGGCTCAAGGTCTTGGTCATGATTGACAGGACGTTGATCGCTTACGCGTAAGCAAGACAGGGTTTAGGAACCGGCCCCGAAGTGGGGAATTGGGTGTGCGTCCGGCGGACCCCCTCTTGCGGCCCATGCTACGATCGGGGCATGGTCGAAAGGGGGTGAACCATGGCACTGGCGACACGGGATCTGGGTCGAGAGCCACACTGGCGGCCGGTCCTTGCGCGGTGGCGGCGGAGCGGACTTTCAATGCGGGCCTTCTGCCGGGCGGAGGGCATTAGCGAGCCGTCGTTCAACGTGTGGCGGCGGAAGCTTGACCGGGCCGACCACGAGAAACCGGCCTTCCTCCCGGTGCATGTCGTTACCGAGGAGGCCAAGCAGCCCGCGACCCGTGGCATCAAGTTCGTCTTGGCCAACGGTCGTTGCCTGCGAGTCGGGCCGGGCTTCGATCCCCACACGTTGGTGACGCTCGTCGATCTCCTCGAAGCCGGGGGTGACTCATGCTGAGCTTGCCCCGACCGTCCTCATCTGGCTCGCGGCCCAACCGGTCGATCTTCGAAAATCGTTCGACGGTTTGGCGGCCATGGTCCAGGAAGGACTGAGGGGCAACCCACGGTCGGGAGACATCTTCTTTTCCGCGACAAGGCCGCCGAGCGGATCAAGCTCTTGGTCTGGGAGGAAGACGGAGACGCGATCTGGTACATACGATCGGAAGCAGGGCGCTACCGTTTTCCGCCCTCTCACGAGGCCCAGCCCCACGTCGAGGTCCGCGCCGCGGACCTCATCATGCTCCTGGAAGAGATCGATCTGTCGAGTGTCAAACGCGGCAAACGCTATCGCCGTCCTGTCGCCAGAGCCCCCATCTGAGGACCACGCTGGCGCCGGACACTTTTCGAGGAGACATCAAATGATATAAGGACATCATAAGTATAATAGGGCATGAGCGAAGACGTCCGCCCCCGCCATCACCCCCGGAGTGATCCGCGAACCTGAGGCAGTCCTTGTCCCGGCCTTCACTCTCGTAACCGTCTACCGAAGGGCAGGTCGGCCAGGGTTGTCCGCATTTACCGGACGCAGGTCGTTTCGTTGGGAGATGCGGATGACGACTTGACGCGGGAATCCGCTCGGACCCCGGTGACGGGGTCATTTCCCGTCGGGCGTCGCGGCGGCGGCGCGGCCCGCTTCGAACTGGATCATGGTCTTCGCTTCCTTGTAGGCCAGCCACAGGATCAGGTCGTTGTAGTGGGCATTGTTGGCCAACGGATTCTGCTCGTCGGCGGGCAGCGGTCTCATCTTCACCGCGGCCGCGATCGCCAGTTGGCGGGCCTCGTCGGGCTTGCCCAGCCGGAACAGGCTCATGGCCCGGTAGAATGCCGAGATGCCTGTCACCCAGGCCGAATTCTTGCCGGCCTTAGCCGCGGCGAGCAGGGCCTCATTCGCGGCCGCGTCGTTACCGCTGCGATACTCCGCCATGCCGAGGGCCAACAGGGTCCGCTCTTGCTTCGCGATCTTCACCCCCGTGCGTCCGATGACCAGCACCGCGTCGAGTTCCGACTCGTCGGTGGACGGAAGGATACTGCAAGCCCTGGCGACGCGCTCGGCCGTTCCCTCGTAGCTGGTGCGCTTCGCGAATGAGACGAGCCGCTGCCGGGTGGCGGCGAGTTCCTTGTCCTGCCCGAACCAGGCCTGGAGGGCGGCAACCTTCAGGGAGAAGTTCGTGTCCTTCGGGTTGGCGGAGGACAGGGTCGCCAAATGCGGAACCGCCTCGCGCGTGCGGCCGGCAGCCTGGTAAGCGTTAGCGAGTTTGATCAACAAGGCGTCGTCGGTTGGCTGGTCGGTGATGGCTTTGCCATATTCGGAGATCGCCCGCTCCCAATCCCCACCGGCCGCGTACAGATCGCCGAGGTTGGCAGCCAATTCCGGGCGCTGTTCGAGCAGCTTGCCGAGTGCCTGCTGGTTCCCGGCCCGGGAGTAGGACTCCGCGTACCAGAGGAGGTCCTCGCCGCGTGCGGTCCCCGAGGCGACCGCCCGGTCGATGTAGGGCAAGGCCCTCGGCGTGGTATCGCGCTCGAAACCGCGCGTCGCGTCCCAGATCCAGATCTGCCCGTCGCTGCTCGCCGCGGCGAGTTGCGCCCCATCGAGGTTCCAAGAGACGCCGTGGAACATCCCGGAGTTGCCTCGGAGCACGAACGTCTCCTCGCCTGTTTCTGGGTCCCAGACCCGCATCGAGTTATCGATGCCCGCCGATGCCAGCCGATTCCCGTCCGGGCTCCATCCGACGGCATCCACGAAGTCATTATGGCCGCGCATCGTCGAGAGCTTCCGGCCGGTCTCCGCATCCCATGCGATGACGAGGCGGTCTGTTGAGGCGGATGCCAGCCGCTTGCCGTCCGGCCTCCAGGCCACACCCAGGACAGCGCTACGATGGCCTTTCATGCGACCAAGTTCGGTACCACGAATTGGATCCCAGAGCCTTACGACGGGGTCCCCCCACGCACCGGAAGCCAGGCGATCCCCCTGGGGGCTCCAGGCCAGGGCGCGGACGCGGCTCTTATGGGCCTGGAATACACGGACCATCGGAGTGCGCTTCAGCCCTTCAACCACGCGAATCGTCCCATCCTCGGAGCCCGCGGCCAGCTGGGTTCCGTCCGGGCCCCACGCCACCGACCAGACACTCCCACGGTCGTTGGGAAGGGCGAAAACTTCGCGGCCGCTGGCGACCTCCCAGACCTTGGCCGTGCCGTCCAGGCCAGCCGAGGCCAGTTGCGTACCGTCCGGGCTCCAGGCCAACGAGCGAATCAGCCCGAACTGCGGGATGACTCGGCCTTGATCATGTCCTTTGAGGGTCAGAACCTCGTTGCGGGTGGCCGGGTCCCAGATCCTGACCTTACCGTCATCGCCGCCCGACGCCAGCTGCTTGCCGTCCGGGCTCCAGGACACCGACGTCGCCCGGACGCCGTGACCTGGCAACACGCTCGACTCCTGATCGCGGATCGGGTTCCAGATCCTCATGCTCCCGTCACGACCCCCCGAGGCCAGGCGGCCGTCCGGACCCCAGGAGAGTGAAGTGACGGTATTGACATATCCACGCTGCGTGAGTAACTCACGGCCGGTGGTCGCGTCCCAAATCTTGACGGTCTCGTCGAAGCTGCCGGTTGCCAGTCTCTGCCCACCCGGCTCCCATGCGACCGACGTGACGCCGTGGGAGTGCCGGAGTGGGCCGAGCACCATCTTTCGCGAGGCGACCTCCCAGACCTTCGCGGTGAAATCTCCGCCCGACGAGGCGATTCGGGCGCTGTCGGGGCTCCACGCCAGATGGTAGAGCAAATCGACATGTGCCGACAGCGTAACGATCTTGTCTCCGGCATCAGTGCCCGAGATGGTCATCGTCCCGTCATGATGCCCGGAGGCGAGGAGTGTGTCGTCCGGGCTCCATGCCCCGACAATTACATTGCCCGGATGGGTTAACTCCGCAGTCAAGCGGCCTGAACTAGCGTCCCAGATCTTGATCGCGCCATCCACTCCCCAGGCAGCAACGCGCGTACCGTCGGAGCTGAAAGCCACAGACCGGACCGACGACGGGTGCCCCCGGAGAACATGGAGCTCCCGTCCGGTGTCTGTGTCCCAGAGATGAACCGTTCCGTACCTGCAGCCCGCGGCCAGAGTATGGCCGTCCGGGCTCCACCCGAGCCACCTCACCCCCCAGTTCGAGGCATCAGGCGCAGGCCCTCTCAGAACAAGGGTCGTTCGTTCTCGATCGACGTCCCAGATCCGGATCAAGCCGTCGACTGTGCCCTCGGCCAGTCGCTTACCGGCAACGTGCCACGCCACGATACAGGGCCCTTTGATGCGCCCACGCTCCGACAAGGTTCGCAGGTTCTGGTAAGGGAGCGAATTGATGTAGAACCACTCCCAGCCGCGGTGGTCGCGCGACTTGCCCTGGGGAAGCCAGTTGGCGAGCAGTTCACGCGTGTACGACAAGCCGCGGTGTTCCCGCCACGCCTGCTGGGCCAGGTGCATCTGCGCGTAATAGAGATTCCGCCGTGCGATTTCGGCCTCGTGGTCGGCCCGGTTACGCTGCCCGGTCGCTTCTTTTTCAGCCTCGCGCGCCTCGGTGAAGCTTCTCTCGGCGGTCTCCTTCGCGTTTTTCTCCGCGTCGGCGGCGGCCTGGGCTTTCTGGGTAGCAAGACGTTCGCCTTCGGCCCGCTCGGCCTCGGCCTGGCGGGCTTTCTCCTTCTCTGACGTTTCCTCCCGGGCGATTTTTTCCTGCCGCCTGGCCTCGTGTTCCTGCCGCCTGGCCTCGATCAGTCCCCATGTCGTCCCCGCGATGCCGGCAAGCAGTGCCAGGAGGACCAGACTTGCGGCGATCACCCCACCGCGGTGCCTCCGCACCAGCTTCCTCAGCCGGTAGGTCCGACTCGGCGGGGCGGCCAGCACGGGCTCGTTCGTCAGGTGACGCAGAACGTCGGCCACGAAGCCGTTGGCCGTCGCGTAACGCCGGGTGCGGTCTTTCTCCAGAGCCTTCATCACGATCCAGTCGAGGTCACCCCGCAGCGCCCGCTTCAAGTGTTCCGGGTCGATGTCGCGGCTGGCCGCGATGCTCGGCAGGGCGTCCGCTGTGCTCACCTTGGTGCTCGGCCGGGGCGGGTCGACCTCCCGCACCATCCTCAGCATCTCGAGAATGGCCCCCCGCTTGAACCGCTTCGCATCGATCGGCGGCGAACCGGCCAGCAGCTCATAGAGGATCACGCCCAGGGCATAAATGTCGGTGCGGGTGTCGATGTCCGTCTTCGACGGATCGGCCTGCTCGGGCGACATGTAGGCCGGGGTGCCGACGACCTCCCCCGCGTCCGCCAGGGTCTGGTCGGTGAGCTGGAATTCCGTCGCCTTGGCGACGCCGAAGTCGATGACTTTGGGAGTGGGCCGGCCGTCGACCTCGGTGACCAGGACGTTGCTGGGCTTCAAATCGCGATGGATGATCCCCTTCTGGTGGGCGTGTTGCACGGCCTGGCAGACGGCCACGAACAACTCCAGCCGGGCCCGGACCGGGAGCCGATGCTGGTCGCTGTACTCGGTGATCGGCATGCCATTGACGAGTTCCATCACGAAGAACGGCTGATTGGCCTTCGTGACGCCGCCGTCGTAGACCCGGGCGATGTTGGGGTGGTCCATCAGCGCCAGCGCCTGGCGTTCGGTGTCGAACCGCGTCAGCACCGCGCGCGAGTCCATCCCGGTCTTGATCAGCTTGAGCGCCACCTGCCGTTTGATCGGTTGGGATTGCTCGGCCCGGTAAACGGTGCCCATGCCCCCCTCGCCGAGGACTTCGCGCAGCGTGTACCGTCCGGCAATGTCCTGGCCAGCGACGAATCCGCCGGGGCTGTTGGGCGGCGGGGTGCCCGCGGTCGTGGAGGTCGTGCCGTTTGGTCCGGCTTCGCCGGTGGAAAGCTCCGCGCCAGGCGTCGTCTCCGTGGCGCAGGCCGTCGTCGCATCCAGGGTTTCGGGCGCGGTGAGTTCGACCCTGCCGGTGGCGGCGGGTTCAAGGAACCGGCCGGCCCCGTCGTGGGCGTCGAGCAGCGCCTCGACCCGACGGCGGAGGGGCGCGTTGCCCTCACAGGCGCCGTCCAGGTACGCGGCCCGGTCGGCCAGGTCGGTCCGGTCGAGGGCATCGGCGAAGAGGGTCATCAATCTGGGGTCGGAGTCGGGCATCGGATCACCTCCCGGAGTGGATTGCCTCCCACAATGCCCCGTTCGGCCCGGGAGTGCGCCACGGAATCCGAAAGATTCCTCGGATTACCTGCCAGCGAGCGCGTCGGCGAGCCAGGCCCGCGCGAACGCCCAGTGCCGGTCGGCAGTCCGGCGGGGGATTACCAGTGCGTCGGCCGCGTCACCCAGCGTCATCCCGGCGAAGAACCGCAGCTTCACCAATTCGGCGGCCGAGGGGAACTCCCCGGCCAGCCGATCGAGGGCGTCGTCGAGTTCGAGGAGGTCGTCGTCGCTGGCGACGGCGGGGCCGGTGAGCCGGTCGAGATCGACCCGGTTCCGCCCGCCGCCCCGCTTCCGCCGGGAGCGGTCCCGGGCGTGGTTGACCAGCACCCGCCGCATCGCCTCGGCCGCGGCGGCGAAGAAGTGCCCTCGGCCGTCGAACTGCTGGTCCCCGATCAGTCGCAGGTAGGCCTCATGCACCAGGGCGGTGGCGTCGAGGGTATGCCCCGGGTTCTCCGCGGCCATCCGCGCGGCCGCGAGCTTCCGCAACTCGTCGTAAACGAGCGGGAGCAGTTCGGCCGCCGCCTGGCGGTCACCGGCCGCGACGGCGTTGAGAAGCTGAGTGATCTCGGGCATGACTTCCGAGTCTAACAACCGGATCGTCACGAGAAAACGGTGGTGATCCGGCACTCAGCCACCCGACGGTTACTGACGAGGAGCTAACGAAAATGGCTTCAACCGAACCGTCGCCGCTCGCGGCGTTCTGGACGCGATCTCGCCATCGGGTCGGGTTGCTGGGTGGGGCGTGGTTCGGCGGACGCACACGGAATCGGCGTGCGAGGCACAACTCCAACTCCAAGTCAGGGGCGTGGGGTGGGTTGAGGGCCGGGGGGTGTGAGAAGGTTCAACGGGACGGCGAAAGGCTGGTACAGGAACTTCTGGAAGCCGCTGAAGACCTGGTTGATCTCGTCGGGTCGGCCGAGTTCGGCCAGGGCGTCGGCGATGGAGTTGTGATAACGAAGGCGGAGCAAGGGAGTGAGTTTGTCGAGGTCGAGTTCGTCAACACCGACGCTCACGTAATGGGACAGGACGAAATCGAGAAAGGCTTTCTGTTTAGCACTGAATGAGTCATCAAGCGCAACCCGGGCATTCGCGGCGCGATCGGCGCGGGTCTGGGGAGGAAGGGCGTAGGCGACGTGGGCCAGGACGTCGAACAGGTCACTCTTCTCGGCGTCGATGATCCGCTGCATCTCGGCCAGTTGGTCGCGGCCAAACCCTTTCTCGGCGAGCCCTTTCAAGAGTTTCTTGCGGGTGTCGGGATCGCTCCAGATCGCGCGGAGTTCGGCCTCGTCCTTGAAGAACTCGGGAAGCTTGCCGAAGAGAACTTCCATGAACTGTTGAGCCGACATCGGCGTCCCGTCGGGATGCCAGAAGGTCGTCATCATCATGCTTTGGATGTTCCGGGCCTTGCCGTCCGCGAGCTTGACCTTGATCTTGCCGGGACGTGATCCGGGGTTGGTCCCTTCGGTTGAGCCAGCGGGCGGGCCGGGTGATCGAGGAACCGGCGTCGGGCCAGGCTCGGGCTCAAGAGGCTCACCGTCCCATTCGGGATCGGCGAAGTGGACGTGAGCGCGGACGAAGTCGTAAATCGTGAAATAATCCTTCCCTTCAAAAAGCCGGGTGCCGCGGCCGATGATCTGCTTGAACTCGATGACGGAGTGGATCGGACGCATCAGGACAATGTTGCGGATGTTGCGGGCGTCCACGCCGGTTGAGAGCTTTTGCGAGGTCGTCAGGATCGTGGGAACGTTTTTCTCGTTGTCCTGAAAGTCGCGTAGGTGTTGCTCGCCGAGATCGCCGTCGTTCGCGGTGACTCGGTGGCAATAGTTCGGGTCGTGGCTCGTCTTCAACTGGTTAATCAGGTCGCGCACCGCCAGGGCGTGGGCCTGCGTTGCGCAGAAGACGAGCGTCTTTTCTTTCTGGTCGATCTGTTCCAGGAAGAGCTTGACCCGGTGGGCCTCGCGTTCCTTGATCTCGATGAGCTTGTTGAAGTCGGCTTCCTGATAACGCTTGCCGGTCTCGATCTCGCCTTCGATAAGCGTGTCGTCGGGCGTGTAAACGTACTCATCGAGCGTCGTCGAGATTTGCTTGACCTTGAAGGGGGTCAAGAACCCGTCGTTGATGCCTTCCTTGAGCGAGTAGATGAAGACGGGATCACCGAAATAGGCGTAGGTGTTCGCATTGTCCTTCCGCTTGGGGGTGGCGGTCAGGCCGAGTTGAACGGCGGGGGTGAAGTAGTCGAGAATCCCGCGCCAGTTGCTCTCGTCGTTCGCGCCGCCGCGGTGGCATTCGTCGATGACGACGAAATCAAAGAAGTCGGGCGGGTAGTCGCCGAAATAGGGCGAGGGTTGACCATCCTTGAGCGGGCCGCTCATGAACGTCTGGAAGATCGTGAAGAACAGGCTACCGTTCTTGGGGACCTTGCCTTTCTTGCGGATCTCGTCGGGCGAGATGCGCACCAGCGCATCCTCGGGAAAGGCGGAGAAAGCGTTATACGCCTGATTGGCGAGGATGTTGCGGTCGGCCAGAAAAAGGATACGAGGGCGGCGGGTGGGCTGGCGGGTCAGGTTCCAGCGGGCCTGGAAGAGTTTCCAGGCGATCTGAAAGGCGATGAAGGTCTTGCCCGTGCCGGTGGCGAGTGTCAGCAGGATGCGCGTCTGGTTCGCGGCGAGGGCGGCCAGAACGCGCTCAATGGCGATGTCCTGGTAATAGCGGATCGGGTGGGAACCCCCTTTGTCCTCATAGGGGACGGCGGCGAAGCGGTCGCGCCAGAGGTTGGAATCGGGAAAGGTCCGGTTCCAGAGGTCATCGGGCGAGGGAAAGGCCGGAACCTCGCCTTCCTGGCCGGTTTCCATGTCGATGCTGTAGACGCCTTGCCCGTTGGTCGCATAGGCGAACCGGACGGCGAGCTTGCCGGCGTAGTTCTTCGCCTGGGCCACACCTTCGGTCAGTTCGGCATCCCACGCCTTGGCCTCGGTGACCGCGAGCTTCGTGTTGTGATACTCCAGGACGTAATCCGCCGCGAGCGCCGCGCCGCGTCGCCCTTGCCCCTGGATGCGTCCCAGCGTGATGGAATACTCGCGGCGGATTCGACTCCCCTCGACCACACCCCAGCCGGCCGCTTTCAAGGCGGGGTCGACGTGATCAGACCGGGTCTCGGCCTCGTTCATGGCGGAGTCCTAGAGTTGACCGCTGAAGGCTTGGTGAAGGAGTGATTTTTTCAGGGAGTCGAGTGCGGCGATCTTTTGTTCGTAGAGGGACGCCAGGCGTTGAGTTTGGGCCGAAAGACCATTTATCAGTTCGACGATTCGTTGTTGTTCACGGAGCGAAGGCAGAGGAATCCTTATCTCGCGCAGATGATCAATCGACATAGAAGGTATCAGTGATCGTTCAGATCTCTTGATTAGTTCACCTTTTACAAATGATGAAGTAATAATATTGAAAAGATAGTCATCGTCGAGAAGATCTCGGCGGGTATTGCTTATCTTGCAAAGGGCAACATTGAATGCACCATCAACGCCTCTAAAAGCACGCCCAACATGACGATATGCAACCATCATGATATCATCTTTATTCATCTTGTGAAGCTGAGGCGTGTCGGGGACATAAACGGTGTATTTGTCTGTGCCTCCGTCGCGAATCTGATAAAATCGGACGTACCCAGGTTTCGGCTCAGAGGAGAATTTGCTTTTCGGCGGGTTGTGTCCTCGCGACAAGTCCGTCAAAGCATCGAGTTTCTCCATTGGCCATCCCTCGCCGCGTTGGGTAAAAACGGATTGAAGGTGGCTCTCAAATAGGGCTCGGGCGTTTTGGAGGTTCTTTTCGGCGTTGGCCTTGGCGGTGGCGATGCCGTCAAACGCTTCGTCGAGGATGCCGACGATCCGCTGCTGTTCGGAGAGTAGCGGAAGCGAAAATCTGAATTTGAACAGATGTTCTCGATTAACTTTCGGCATTCCAGCCCTTGCCGAGCCAGATAACGCGAAATCGGTAAACTCCTGCGAAAGGAGTAGGTAGTATAAGAAGCCCCGGTCAAGGTCGTTGCGATTCGGAGACAAGGGGTAAATGTCGGCGCTGCACAAACCCTTAAAATCAGGTCTTGCCACTTTCTTCAGATACGGTCGAATTTTGCTATAGAGAACCATAGATTCATCGAAGGCAAACTTTCCTGATCGGAGCCCTTCCTCCTCAGCAGACTTCAGATTGACAAGTGTTCCTGTTTCGGACTCAATGTTCGCGCCGCCAATATGGATCAGACTCAAATACTCCGGCTTCCGCGGATCAACAAGGGCTGTCTCGATGCTACAAACTTCGGCCAATTCTTTGCGTTGCCATCCCGCTCTCATAGCAGCCCCCGAATCGTCGCCAGCACTTCCGCACTCTCCGCATCCAGCGCCGCAATCTCGTCCATGATCTCCAGTGGACTCCGATGCGTCACGTCCTCGCCGCCGTTCGGGTTCTTCGCGGAGAGGTCGAAGGTTGTCCGGTCAAGGCTATCGGCATTTACGCTCCAACTTTTGGGCGAGTCGGCGAACGTCTTTTGCAGAGTGACGAATTCGGCGAGGTCGTTGTCGTTCAGCGGGTTGGTCTTGCCGAGGTTGCGGCCGGGATCAAGCTGGTAATACCAGGTCGACCGGGTCGGCGATCCCTTCTCGAAGAACAGGACAACCGTCTTCACGCCCGCCCCCTGAAACGTCCCGCCGGGGCAGTCGAGAACCGTGTGCAGGTTGCAACTCTCCAGCAACAGCTTGCGGAGGCTCACCGAGGCGTTATCGGTGTTCGAGAGAAACGTATTCTTGATGACCACCCCGCCACGCCCACCAAACTTGAGGATCTTGATGAAGTGCTGGAGGAACAAAAACGCCGTCTCGCCCGTGCGGATCGAAAAATTCTGTTGAACCTCCGCGCGTTCCTTGCCGCCGAAAGGGGGATTGGCCAGGACCACGTCAAAGCGGTCCTTGTCCTGCATGTCGGCGAGGTTTTCAGTGAGCGTGTTGGTGTGAACGATGTTCGGCGCCTCGATCCCGTGCAGGATCATGTTCATGATCGCAATGACATACGCCAGCGACTTCTTTTCCTTGCCGTAGAACGTCCGCTCCTGAAGCGTCTTGAGGTCTTTGGTGGTCAGGCCCGGTTTCGCCTTGAGAAAGTCAAACGCCTCACACAGAAAGCCGGCCGAACCGCAGGCGCCGTCGTAGATGCGTTCGCCGATCTTTGGATCGACGACCCGGATCATCGCGCGGATGAGCGGGCGCGGCGTGTAATACTCACCGCCGTTCCGCCCGGCGTTGCCCATGTTCCTGATCTTCGCTTCGTACAGGTGCGACAGTTCATGCTTCTCCGTCTGCGAACGGAACCGAAGCTCGTCGATGTGTTCGATGATCTCGCGGAGGTTGTAGCCGCTCAAGACCTTGTTCTTGATCCCGCCGAAAATAGCGCCGATCTTGGTTTCGATCGTATCTTTACCGTCGGTCTTTGGGATGAAGTTTTGCAAGTAGGGAAAGAGGTGCTTGGTCACAAAATCACTGAGGTCGTCCCCCATGAGCGCCTTGTTATGGTCAACCATTCCGAGCGGCGAGCGTGGAGCGGCCCAGACGTTCCACCGGTAAGGTTCGTCGAGGATGAACGTGTATTTTTTCCCAACCAGCGCAGCCTCGTCCGCCCTGTCCTGTTCCAAACCGTCGAGATACTTCAGGAAGAGAATCCAGGACGTTTGTTCCGTGTAGTCCAGTTCGGTCGTGCAACCGGCCTCTTTCCTGAGAACGTCATCAATGTTCCTGAAGGCTTGCTCGAACATGAACGGCGATCTTCCTTTACGCGCCGACCCTGGCACTTATCCAAATCGCCCGGCCCGGGTGCCGGTCGGCAGCCTTTGGGTCTTCAGAACCTCGATATCGTTGCGCAACGAAGTTAATCGCGAATCCCTCGCGGGGCAAGCGACCAATCCATCCTTGCCGCCATTCTTGCCCAGCCTTTCGCGTGCGCGGGTGGGCTTTGAGCCGTATGCCTCGTCGATTTTCCGTTGCCAGAGCGCGGGGTGAAACCGATGGGCGGCGGTTCCTGGCAGGTCTCAAGTCGAGGCTTACGACAAAATCACCACAAACCGAGCCTGGTCGATCACCCTCTGTTGCGCCAAGGTCAGGCACGGTCTCAATTCGTGGCGGACCCACTGTTGTGTTTCGGGTCCGGGTCGCCGGTCGCATATGGCCTATTCCGGGCTCATCGTTCACAACCTCGATTGGCTGGCGAGCCTCGCTGTCCGTTCGATCAAGAATTAAGCGGATCGAGCGCAGATCTGTCCGCATCGTCGTCCGGGTCGTGGTAGGCGGCTCGGCGGGCCATCATGATTTGGTGGACGTTCTTCATGCTGGCTGACTCAGGCTGCGCAACCGGCACCTTACCCCCGGTGCGGTCAAGCGCGATGCTCGCGAACGTGGCCGAACCCTGGATTGCGTGAAAGAGGATCGCCTCGGCCAGTGCTTCGACCGCGGTCATTCCTTCCGGCAAGGGCTTCCCGCAAAGGACGTTCTTCTCCAACGCCAAGCGGATCTCTTCCGAGAGGGTACGGCCCTTCGGCCTCCCGTTCGGGTTGGCCCGGTTGCCGGTTTGGAACCGGGTCGATGGGCTCGGATTTGTGTTCATCGTTTCCGGTTCCTATCCGGTTTATCCGGAAAAAAATCCTTCCATACATGATACCTCAAAGCCGTCCCGAGGCGGCCTTGACCATCGCGATGATTCCGTCGCGGATCGCCTCGGGCAGATCAGGCCAGGCATCGACCACGGCGGCCAGATCGGAGGGTAGCGCGCGGGTAGCGTTTTGGGTAGCAGTCTGGGGACGGGACGGGACGGACGCCGTCGGCTGCTGGCGGAACGGTCGGATTAGAAGGGTATCGGAGGAAATGACACAACCCCCGTCAAGAGCGGGGGTTGTGCGGCTAGTGGCGGTTCCTGTCGGCTCTAGAACGGAGAGGGGGGGATTCGAACCCCCGATGGGCTTTGACCCCCATAACGGTTTAGCAAACCGCCGCTTTCGACCACTCAGCCACCTCTCCAGAGGCAGGACGACTTAATTCAATTCGCCTCAAGTTTGACATCAAGGTAACGCAAGCTACCAAACTGCGGCGGTATCAGTCAATTCCAAGATTCGATGCTCAAAAGTTGTCAAGTTGTGCCGTGGCCGAGGACGCGCGGGGCGGCGTCAACCCTGACTGCTGTCGTTGGGTTACCGAGGAAAGGCCCGACTACCTCGTCGATCAACGCCTGATTTTCCTCGCATCGTGAAGCAACCCCCGGACGCCGACGTGCTACCAGCGGATCTCGTCAGCATCGTCGAGGTATTGACCTGCCGGCGGGTCATCCCTGCTCGCCAGCCTCACGGCGATGGCCGCGCCCTGCTTAAACGGCGCGGAGGGGCGGCGTCGGTCCTCATGGCCGAGCGTCCAGGGCTGTTTCCTCCTCAATTCATGACCGATAACCGAAAATGTCGGCAAGGCTCTTGCCCGTCTTTCCTGTTTTCGATTTTTCCTCGGTCATTGGTTACAGGTCCTTGGTCCCTTGGTTATTCCCGAGGATGAATCATCCCTGGCCGAGCGTCGAGGACGGGTTGATGATCCGGGTCCGGACCGACCTTCTCAGCAGGGGCAGCATGGATCGGGTGACGGTGAAGACGTCAAAGACCTTGGTCTCTTAGGTTTGCCTGAGCATCTTCAAGGTGAGGTCCGAGGGCATCCCGGCTGAGAGTGATTCAGGAAACATCCCGGCGCTGTTGACCAACACGTCGAGCCGCACGAGTTGCCCGTCAATCCACCCGGCGGCCCCAGTGGTGGCCGGGCCGGTCACGTCTAGCACGACACCGTGGGCGACCAGGCTCACGCTCCGGAGTCGGGCGGCCGCGGTGGCGTCCCTGGCCTCGTCACGGGCGGCCAGGACGACCGTGAACCCGTGACCGCCGAGCTGGCGTCTGATCAACAAGCCGATCCCCTTGTTCGCCCCCGTGACAAGGGCGACTTTCTTCTCATGCGTCGTCGTTCCCATCGATCGATCCTCCAGAATTATGGTGTCGAGGTCGCGGAAGATCCGACCTTGATCACACGTCGATCTGGTCTCTCATCCCCCGTAGACCAGGCCCTTGACCAGATCCCTGGCGTAGAAGTCGCGCGGGAAGCCCAACTCGATCTGGCTTGCCGCCTCGAGACGTAGGACTTGCGAATCGTCGAGCTTCAGGTCCAGGGGCAGGCCAGGTTGTCCCTGAACTGCTCTAGCCGCCTGGCTCCGACGATCGGGATGACGGGGATCGGCCGGTGACGCAGCCAGGCCAGGGCGATCTGGGCCGGCGAACAGCCGACCTCTCGGGCGACCTTCTGGACCTCGGCGATCACGGCCCTGGCACGCCCATCGGCCCGGTTGTCGCCTTTCATCATCTCGCTATTCATCCGGGCGTCGGTCTCGGCCTTGCCCTCGGCATACTTGCCCGTGAGCACGCCCCCGGCCAGCGGCGGCCAAGCCGTCACGCCCAGGCCCAGAGCCTCGGCCATCGGCAGGAGTTCCCGCTCGCCCGTGCGCTCGATGAGTCTGTACTCGATCTGCAAGCCCACGAACGGCCTCCATCCCCGGAACTCGGCAAGCGTGTTCGCCCTGGCGATCGCCCAGGCGGCCATATCCGACACCCCGGCGTGGAGGATCTTGCCTTGAAGCACGAGGTCGTCGAACGCACGCATCACCTCGTCGACCGGCGTGATCTTGTCCCAGATGTGGAGCCAGTAGAGGTCGATGTAGTCGGTCTGGAGCCGCTTGAGGCTGGCCTCGACCGATCGGATCATGTTCTTGCGCTGGTTGCCCCCGGCGTTGGGGTCGGTGCCGGGCATGGCGTTGGTGTACTTGGTCGCCACCACGGCCCGGTCCCGGTCGCCCTTGAGGAACTCGCCCAGGAGCGTCTCGCTGGTGCCGTTGGTGTAGACGTTGGCCGTGTCGATGAAGTTGCCGCCGGCCTCAAGGAAGGCGTCCAGGACCTACCGGCTCTCGTCCCTCGACGACCCCCAGCCCCAGTCCTCGCCGAAGGTCATCGTCCCCAGGCAAAGCTCCGAGACCCGCGGGCCGGACTTGCCGAGCAGTCGGTACCGCATCATTAGGAATCCTCATTCTTGATGAATCTAAAACCCCGTCCGTCCGGCGTTGCCGTGGGCGTACTCCCACTGAGCCTCGGTCGGCAGCAGGCTCTCGGGCTCGTCGCCCTCCTCGCCCCGATGGTTCCCCCAGTTCCGGCCGTTGGCCCAGAGCGAGTAGGCGTTCGCCCCGTACCACGACACGAGGGTCATTGGCCACCGCTCCGTACTCAGCACAGGTCGCCACCGCGAGCGAACTTGCTCCGTGAGCATGTGCTCGTCGCGGTCATCCTCCGGGTCGAGCACGAACCAGTCGGCGAGTATCTCGGGGGCGACATCGCCGACCGAGTTGAAAAACCGGCGGAAGGCCGTGGTGGAAACCGGCTCGGCGTCGATCAGGAAGGCATCAATCTCGACCAGGTGCCGGGGCCGCTCGTCGGCGGGGGCGTCGGACGAGACGGAGCCGATCTTCACGGACGCCGAGGGGAGCAGCCGGCACCTCATGCCGTCGCTCCGTCCGCGGTACTGGGGCACCGGCCCCGGGCGAGTCGGAAGCCTTTTCGGGTGAATACCGCCTTGAAGACGGGGTTCGGCGATTTGTCGGGACGGGTGACGCCGAACGCCTCCTCGACCTCCATGAAAAGCTCGACCAGATCGAGGCTGTCGCACCGCACGTCTTCGACGATTCATGCGCCCGGCGAGATCCGGTCCCGGCGGATGCCCAACTGCTCGGAGGCGATCCCGCAAACCCGCCGTTCCACCTCTTCCAGCCGTAGCCGTCCGTCACCAGCCATTGATGATCCATCCTCCCGCCTTTCCAGTTCGAGTCACGACCGAAGCCAGGTCAGGTCGTCGGTTCTGGGCGGGGTGAGCACGCCCGGATCGCTTCCCCGAGCAAGGCATCATCAAGGTCCCACCAATCTTTCAGGGCGATCAGTCCGGCGTATAGTGGCGGGTCGCCGAGCAGACCGGCGGCCTCGACGGCGAGCCTCCCGACCGAGCCGGAGGCGAGTTCCTTGGAGAGGATCGGAATGACCCGGCAGTCCCCCCGCTGGGCCAAACCGATGAACGCTTCCGCCCGAGTGTCGTCGTCTTCGTCGGAGAGACGTTCGACGAGAGCCCCGCGAAGCTCGGGTGTATCCACCTCCACCTGAGACCCCAGGGCAAAGGTCGCCCAATCCCGGACCTGGGCATCAGGGTCTCTCGTCAGTTCGATGAGGAGGCCGATGGCCCGAGCATCCTCGTATCCCGTCAAGGCGAGGACGACGGCGTGGCGAACCTCGGGGTCGGCGTGGCGACGGAAGCGAGACGCCGGGACGATGGCCTCGGGCTTTCCGAGGTGACTCAGGGCGACCAGGATCGCCCGGATGACATCCTGATTTTCCTCGCCCTCCAACGCGCTCAGGAGGGTGCGGAGGCACGGCTCCGGGAAGGTCCGATCGGGAACTCCGAGTTGCCCGAGGATGTCCGCCCCCGCACTGCGTTCGACCGCGCAGACGCTCTGGCAGAGACGGACGGCCCGGTCCAGGACCTCGTGACTTCCCCGCCTCTGCAAAGCGCCGACGACATCCCAATAGCGATCCTCGTCTGAACCGCTCAGGATGACCGAGATCAATTCGCTTACGGATCGAGTGTTATCTTTTGGACCGGAGCGATCATGACTTCGGGGTAAATCCCTCACGGTTGAAGACTCCCATCTGCGTCGGCCACCCGTCGTGAGCCTTATCCACCAGCCCGACCGGCGGGAACCTGATCGAATAACCATGCCGTCCGCAAACGCCTTCGGTCCAGACTTTGAATTCTTGCCGGGTCCACTCGAACCGGTGGTCGGGGTGACGGAGTTTGTCGGCCCCGACAATCTCCTAGGTCATCTTGTACTCCCGGTTCGGGGTGGTGAGCACGACCGCCTCGGGCCGGTCGAACTCGAACAAGGTCCGCTCGAAGGCCGCGAGCCTGGGCGGGTCGGGGTGCTCGACAACCTCGACGGCGTCGAACTTCTCAAGCCCCTTGTCCCGGTAGGTGAGCGTCCCGTGGAGCAGTTTGATCCGGGCCGCTTGACACTCTGGGAGCCGGTCCAGCCCGAGCCGGTCTCGCCCGACTCGGGGAAGCGGTCGTCGAGCGGGTGACGGACGGCCTCGACGGCGTACCCTCGCGGCTCGAAGACGGACCTCCCTTGCAGGGCAGAGCCGTAGACCCGCGAGACCGCCTTGCTGAGGAACGACGAGGCGGCGTAAGGTGGGTCGTGGACGAACCGCGAGTGCGGGCCCTCCGCCGCCACCTTGCCCCGGACGACCCCCATCGGGTCCACGTTGAGCAGCAGGCAGGCCGTACACCGGTCGTCGGTCGCCTCGGGGTAGCAGGCGTGCGCGGTGCCGAAGCTCAGGTCGTCGCGCTTGGACCGGCCGCTGTACTGACGCGGCAGGTAGCCGAGGTCGGGGGCGAGGCGGCGGGTGGTCGTGATCGTTAGCAACATGGGGTCCGCCAAAACGCCTTGCAAAAACCCGCTGTGATGAGTTCGCCGCCCCCCGAGATCATCCACGCCCCAGGCCGGGCGGTAAAGGCCGATGCGCCCAGGAGGATTGTAAAGCCTCTCTTTCCAATGACAACTAACCACTACGATTTTTGCGTATTAGGGGCTGTTTTTGACGTAAGATCAGAGGAGTCATGGACAAAGAGCAGATTTTTCATTTTGCCCTATGTCCTTCTTCCCTCTGATCTTACGGCTATGCCGCAACAACCCTAAGGATCAAACAGGCGGAATTTTTTCGGTCATCGGTCTTCGGGATTTCGCAATTCTCCTGGCTCGAGCAACCCTTCGAGCCGTGGAAGGACGGCGGGGTGGTCCAGGCCCGCATCTCAGGAGGGGAACCGGAATTGGATCACCCCACGGGTGAAGGGCTCACCGGCCCAGTGTCCTGAATTACGAATTCGTCGACGAACCTCGTCGCGCAGATGAATTCATTATCTCCTTTTATCATGCAAAATACATCAAACAAAGGATGCGTCCGAAACACCGCTCACTCTCAGCGACGACGAGCGGCGGAAGCTCCAGACCTCGGCGTCTCAGCCCATCAGCACCTAGCGCCTCGCCTCCCGCGCCGAGGGTCTGGACAATAAGGCCGTGGCCGATCGCCTCCGCGTCAATCTCGTGACCGTCGACAGGTGGCGGAAGCGCTTCTCGGACGACCGCCTCGAAGGGTTGAACGACGAACCCCGGCCCGGCGCCCCGCGCAAAATCCCCGACGCCCGCGTCGATGAGGTCTTCACCAAGACCCTCGAAGAGAAGCCCAAGGCCGCCACCCCTTGAAGTACCCGCGGCATGGCTCAGACCGTCGGGCTGTCCCAAAGCGATATCGTTCAGACCTGCAACGCCTTCGGTCTGAAGCCCCACCAGAGTGACACCTTCAAGCTCTCGACCGACCCCGACTTCGTCGAGAAGGTCCGCGACGTGGTCGGGCTCTACATGAGCCCGCCAGAGAACGCCATCGTGCTATCGCTCGATGAGAAGAGCCAGGCGCAGGCTCTGGACCGCCCCCAACCGCTGCTGCCGATGACGCCCAGCCAGGCGGAGCGTCGGACCCTCGATGACGTCCGCAATGGGGGACGACGTCGCTCTTCGCCGCCTTGAAGGTGGCCACCGGGTACGTGATCGGCCGGTGCGACAGGCGGCACCGGCGGCAGGAGTTCCTCAAGTTCCTCAAGGAGATCGACGCCCAGGTCGTCGGGAAGCCTGGGGTCCAGATCCACATTATCATGGACAATAATAATGGGACGCACCAGGCGCCCTCGGTAGAGCGTTGGTTCGAGCGGCACCCGGAGCATCGCCAGCACATCACGTCGACCAGCGGGTCGTGGCTGAACCAGGTGAAGCGTTTCTTCGACGAGATCAGGGAGAAGGCGGTCCTGGATTACCTGTCCTCCCAAAATGAGGCCCCAAGCCGTTCGCGTGGACCGCCGACGCGGAGCAATCACTCTGACGATGGATCGCTAGGCCCCTGGCGAGAAGTCGGCCCTCCGCGATGCCGTGAACCGGAGGAGGACCGACCCCAATGACCCCGCCGCGTGGCGCCAAGGCCGCGCGGCCGTTGCTTGGCATGGCGTTCGGCCGCATGCGCTTGCGAATTGCGAGATAGAAAAAGGGCCTGCGTCATCAATTGAGAATGATACAGCCCTGTCTATCAGGCCCACGAGGCGGCTGAGGGCGTCGAGAAGTGGCCACTCGATTGGGCTTACGGCAAGCCCACGCGCGGACGTCCCGACCGGCAAGGCCGTCATGCCGTCTGCCAGCAGTTCGCCGACCACGGCCAGGTCAAGCGAGAGGACGACCACCAGGCATGGGCGGTCAGGCGATGCCGCGACAACCCGGGTCTCGAATGGGAGGTCCACCGACACGAGGAGCGAGTGTGCCGGATCGTATCGAAACGGCTCACCCGCGTGCCGCACCTCTTTGGCGCCCTGGGCGACGACACACAAGGTCGGCTCGTAGACCAGTGCGGTGAGGGCCCGTGCGTGACCAAGTTAATCGACGCGATATCGGCGATTCCCGAGCAACTTGACTGAGCGTGTCGAGACAGCCCCCGTGCCATCAATGATCTTGCGCCACGGTGCGTCAAATATCTTGATCACTCTCACCTTACGAAGACGAAGGCTGCCGTTCGCGAAGCTCACCCTCGTAGGGTGCGAGCCGTTCCTTCGGTTTTTCGAGCTTCTCTTGGGCCGTCGTCAGTTCGCTTTCTTTGAACCGCGCTCCTTACCGCGTCCCGCGAAGCCTTCCGTGCCTCGAACTGACGCACCGCGACGGTCGCGGTCGCGATGTCGGCCTGTCCTTGGTTTACGAACCACTGTAGGTCTTCGGTCGATGGCCAGCCGTGGTCGTCAAAACCGAGGCTTGCGAAGGCACCGAATCGGCGCTCACCCCAGCATGTCCGACATCGTTCCGCGGCCAACTCCTTGCCGGGGCTGATCATCCTCGGATCACGCTCGGCCTTTGCTCCCATTCGCGAGCAGGGTCAGGAGCGCGTCGTGGTCCAGCGGCTTGACCAAGTGGAAATCGAATCCCGCCTCTTTCGATCGGCGCCGGTCTTCTTCCTGGCCGTAGCCGGATATTGCGACGATCACCGCCTCGCGACAGCACTCCTCCTTCTTGAGCTGCGAGGCGACCTCGTAGCCGCTGATCCCGGGGAGACCGATGTCCAGCAGGATGAAGTCCTGCTCGTGGGCGCGGGCCACTTTCATGGCCTCCTGACCGCTGTGCGCCGTGGACACCTCGTGGCCGAGGAGCTTCAGGAGCCTCGCCATTCCCCGGGCGGTGTCCACGTTGTCGTCGACGACGAGGATCCTCGCCTTCTTGCTCGCCTTCAACTCGGTGGCTGACCCCGAAGGCCGGAGTTCGAGCGGCCTGGACGATGCGGTAAGCCGGATGATGAACTCGCTCCCTTTGCCCAGCCCTTCGCTGGTCGCGGAGATCGTGCCCTGGTGCATCTCGACCAGCTTTTTTACGACGGTGAGGCCGATGCCCAGGCCGCCCTCGGACCGGGCGAGCGAGCGGTCCCCCTGCGCGAAGAGCTCGAACATCTCCGGCAGCTTCTCGGGCGGGATGCCGACGCCCCGATCCTTGACGGAGATCACGACCTCGCCCGCCTCATTCCGGGCCGTAAGCAGGATGTGCCCCGAGTTCTCGCTGTACTTCGCCGCGTTGTTCAGGAGGTTGACGACCACCTGCTCCAGCCGGGTCGGGTCGACATTCACCCACAGGGCACCCCGCTCGATGTCCAGGTCGAGCGTGTGCTTCCGCTCCTCGACGAGCGCCTTGACCGTGGCCGCGGCGCTCTCCAGGATCGGTGTCGCTTCCAGCACATCCCGCCGCAGCTCGATCTTCCCTCGGGTGATGCGGGAGACGTCCATCAGGTCGTCGATGAGCCGCGACAGGTGCCGCATCTGCCGCGTGATCACCTCCATCGACCAATCAATGTGCTCGCGGGCGTCAGCCCTTGATGTCAGCTTGACCGCGTTGTTGATCGCCGCGAGCGGGTTCCTCAACTCGTGGGCGAGCATCGCGAGAAACTCGTCCTTGCGCTCGTCGTTCGCGCGGAGTTCCTCGTACAGCCTGGCGTTCTCAATCGCGATGGCGGCGAGTTGGGAGAGTTGGACGAGAATGGCTTGGTCGTCCTCGGTGAATTCGCCGTCGAAGCGATCCGAAAGCTGGATGAGCCCCATGTTCCGCCCATTCCGGCCCACCATCGGGGCGGCAAGCCAGCCCTTCGGGGACGGGCCGACGCCTGCGAGCTGCCTCATCGCCTGCCATGTAGGGTTAGTTCCGATCTCGTTTCGCGTCAGCCGGATCGGCTCATTCGCGTGATTCACGGCCTCGTCGAAGGCGAGGGCGTCGATGGCGGGCGAGGCCGTGAGGGCAGAGCCATCCTCGGAATTCGAGATGACGTTGATGGGCTGGGAGTGGTTCGGGTCGAGGACCATGCTGGTCACGGCTTGGCGAGCGCCGACGAGATGGCGGGCCTCCTCGGTGACAACTCCGATGACGGACCTGACGTCGTGGGCCGCGCTGATCCGGCTGGCGATGTCGGCGAGCTTCTGCAACTGGAAAGCCCGGCGCCGGGTCGCTTCCTCGGCCTGCTTTTCCCGCGTCGCGTCCTTGAACACCTTGCCGAACCCGTGCAGCTTGCCGTCATAGAGGGCCGTCATCACCCCATCGGCATAGAACCGCGTGCCGTCCTTCCTCATGTGCCACCGTTTGTCCTCGGCGCGGCCGTCGCGCTCGGCCTTGGCCACCTCGATCAGTGGCTGGCCCGCCGCCCGGTCCTCCGGCGTGAAGAGGAGATCAGGCCCTTTCCCCACGGCCTCGCCGGGCAGGTAGCCGGTGATCCGCTCGGCGGCGCCCTGCCATTCGAGGATCGTGCCCTGAGGATCGGAAATGACCACGGCGTAATCCTTCGTATTCTCGACGAGCAGCTTGAGGCGCGCTTCCTTCTCACGGAGAGCAGCGGCATCCCGCACTCGCGAAGTGATGTCGCGGGTCACCGCGAGTTGTGTGAACCCACCCTGTGGGGCGGGTAGAGGAACGGCGGTCGTCTCCATGTGACGGCGAGTCCCCTTGAGTCCGATGATGTCGAACTCGAGCGCCCCGCGCTCACCCCGGCAGACCCGTTCATTGAATTGCTGGTAGGCCTCGCGGTATTCGGGGGCGATGAGGTTGTAGACGCACTGTCCGAGCGCCGACTCGTCTGCCTCGACCATCGCCAGCCCGGCCTCGTTCATCTGGAGGAGGGTCCCGTCCGGGGCGACGAGCTTGACGCATTCCGGGGAGGCCTCGACGATCGCCCGGTACCGCGACTCGCTCTCCCGCAGGACCCGCGCGACCCGTGACCGTTCGAGCGCTTCCCAGCATCGGCCCACGATCGTCGTCACGAGCTCGACCTCTGCGCGGGTCCA
This sequence comes from Isosphaeraceae bacterium, assembly GCA_965277595.1. GTDB lineage: Bacteria > Planctomycetota > Planctomycetia > Isosphaerales > Isosphaeraceae > CBDIDH01. The sequence goes on along the minus strand of CBDIDH010000002.1, from coordinate 3,911,661 downwards.
GTGCCGGGGCGTCTTCTGGTGGACGGCCATCGCGGCGGTGAGTACTCCGTCCTTGTGCAGGGGGACGCAGATCAGCGCCCGGATGGCGGTCGCCCGGAACGCCGGCAGATCGGCCGGGCTGACCCGCGGGTCGGCGTCGGCGTCATCGACGACATACGGCTCGTTCGCCCGCATCAGGCGGAGATGCTCAGCCCCGAAGGCAGCGACGGCCCATCGGCCCACGATGCTCGGCACCCCTCGCGCGTGGTCCCCGGTGATGACGTAGACGGCCTCGTCCGCGACTTCGGCGTACACGCACCGGTCCGCTCCTAATTGCTCGGCGAGCAGTCGGGCGGACGCCTCCATGATGGCGGCGGGGTCGGTCAGGGGCTGGGTGGCGGCCGCCAGCTCGTCCAGGGTTCGGTGCAGCCCCTCGCTCGCCCGCAGGGCCTGCTCGGCCTCCTTCCGCGCCGTCACGTCCTGTACTACCCCGAGCATCCGGATCAGTTGCCCGTCAGGGCCGTACACCCCGCGGCCGCGCGCGGAGACCCACGCCGGTCCCTCGCCGGAACGATCGAGCCGGTACTCCATGTCGTATTCGGAGTGATCGGCGACCGCCCGGGCCGCCTCCGTCCGCGCCCGATCTCGGTACTCCGGGTGGAGGAGCCCACGCATCCACTCCCGCGAGTAGGTCCGCCCGGTCGCGAGCCCGTAGATCCTCGCCCCCCGTTCCGACAGCGTGATCTGATCCGTCACCGGGTCCCAATCCCAGGTCCCCAGATCGGCCGCATCCAGCGCGAGTCCCAGCGTCTCCGTCAGCCGTGCCCGCTCGGCCTCGGTTACTTTCCGTGCCGTGACGTCGCGGGCGACCTTGGACGCCCCGATGACGTGTCCCTCCACGTCCCGGATCGGGGAAACGGTCAGGGAGATGTCCACGGCTCGCCCGGCCTTCGTCATCCGGACGGTCTCGAAGTGTTCCATCCGCTCGCCCCGCCGAAGGCGTTCCAGGATGCCGCGCTCTTCGTCCAGGCGGTCGGGCGGGACGATCAGGGTGATGTGTTGGCCTACGGCCTCGGCGGCTGAGTATCCGAAGACCCGCTCGGCACCGGCATTCCAGAACCGGATGACGCCGTCGAGGGTCTTGCCGACGATCGCATCGTCCGACGACTCGACGATGGCCGCCAGCCGGGCCCGGTCCGACTCGGCCGCCTTCCGCTCGCTGATGTCGCGGAACGCCAGGACGACCCCCGCCAACCTCCCGGCGTCGTCCCGGATCGGCGCGGCGCTATCGTCGATCGGCCGCTCGGTCCCGTCCCGGGCGATGAGCACGGTGTGATTGGCCAGGCCCTGGACGTGCCCCGTCTCCAGGACCTTCGTGACCGGGTTGGGGACCGGGGCCCTGGTCTCCTCGTTGACGATGCGGAAGACCTCTTCCAGCCGCTTACCTTCGGCCTCGCGGGCCACCCACCCCGTCAGCTCCTCGGCGACGCGGTTCAGGAACGTGACCCGGCCCTCGGCGTCTGTCGCGATGACGGCATCGCCGATGCTCGTCATCGTGGCCTGGAACCGCGTCCGCTCCGTCCGCTCGAATGATTCGGCGCGACGACGGGCTGAGGCCAGAGCTCCGATGAAGAGTGAGACCACGAGAAAGGTAGCGGTAGGGATCAATCCGCTCCGGGAGAGTGACGCCGATCCGTAGGGCGCAAAGAAGTAGAAATTGCCGAGTATCGCCGCGAAGGCTATCGCAAAGAGACTCGGCCTCATGCCCCCGATCCAGGCGCTGACCATCACCGCGAGGAAGAACAGGGCCCACGGCGTCGGCTGGAGGGCAGGCCAGGTCGCGTAAGTGGTTACGAACGCGAACACCACCGCCAGGAAGGCGATGCCGTAGCTCCTGACTGAGCCGACCTTGGGCTGCGATCTTCTCAGCACGCGACCCGCCCTTCATTCCGTCCCATTCGCCGCGATGTCAGGCGGAAGCTCACGCGACACGCGCCGCAATCCAATGGGTTTGCTGGATCTACCTCTGGCATGACTTTTCACGGTCAGGAGGACATCGTTTATCGCCTCGGGAGGGGAGGACCGCAAGGTGGGTCGAAGGACGAAGCAGGGCTGTTTCCTTCTCAGTTGATGACCGATGACCGAGAACCGATGACCGAAAAAGGTCGGCAAGGCTCTTGTCCATTTTTCCTGTTTTCGATTTTTCCTCGGTCATTGGTCCTTGGTCATTGGTTATTCCCGAGAAGGTAACAGCCCTGACGGGCGAAGCACCAGACGAGGATCGTGTTTTTCGTATCTTGCCCATCTTCAGCTTGCCTTGCATCATGTTCTCCGAGAGCCTTGCAGCGGCCTTTCGGACGGGACTCTCGGAGATTTCCAGCCTTGCCAACAGAGCCTCACGCTCCTTCCGGTCCACGGCAATCTCGCCCGAAGCCAGATAGCGACGGCCGCGACAGACGTCTCCGCGTGCGCTTTTTCGAGGTGCTCCAGCATCTCCAGTGCAATGACGGAACCGGCCAGGTGGTCGTTGCGTTAGGTCACCAGGTGAGTCCGGGCCATCGTTGCCTCCACTCTCGAACCGGGTCGCTATCGATCCTGTCCGGTATCAAGCCTCGCGGATCATTTTACACCGAACTTCTCCTCGATGGCCTTCCAGCTGGACAGGCCCACAATGTCCTCGAAAGCGTCGAGATCCACCGACTCCTTACTGGCCATTGGCTTGCCGGCCTTCAACGCCGACAGGGCCCGCTCAACAGTGCGCGTGATCTGGAAGAGGAGCGTCGTCGGATACATGATCATCGCGAACCCCGCCTCGTGGATCGCTTCGGGCGAGGCCCAGCGCATCCGGCCCCCGCCTTCCATCATCGTCGTGGCCAGCGGCGTCCCGGCCAGTGCCTTGCCGACCCGCTTCAGCTCGGCGGCGCTCCGAAGCCCCTCGATATACAGGCCATCGGCACCGGCGTCGCGGTAAGCCTTGCCGCGGCGGATCGCCTCTCCGACGTCCTTGGCGCTGCGGCCGTCGGTGCGAGCGAGGAAGAACGTGTCCGCGTTCCTGCGCGCGGCCAGGGCGGCGCCGATCTTGCCTTCCATCTCCCGGACGGAGACGACCTCCCGCTTCCCCATCTGGCCGCAGGTGATCGGTGACTTCTGGTCCTCGATGAAGATGGCGGCAATCCCGAGTTCCTCGTAGCCCCGGACCGTGCGCGTCACGTTCTTCACGTCGCCGAATCCGTTCCCACCGTCGACGACCACCGGCAGGGGCGAGACGGCGATGATCTGACGGATCGCCTCGTTCTCTTCGTAGAAATGGACGAGGTCGATGTCGGGGTAGGCATACCGGGCGCCCGCGAGCGCGAATCCACCGACCTGATACGCGCGGAAGCCGGCCCGCGCGATCAGTCGCGCCGTGAGCGCGTCGTGCGCCGCCGGCAGCAGGAGCGGCCCGCCCTCGCTCAGGAGGGTCTTCCAGGTTGCGCGAGTCGAGGGTGAGGTCGCGGGGAAATCGCCGTGCGTCAACGTCATGCCTCCTTGGTCTCATTCGCCTTGGGACTGCACTTCCCGCGCCGCTACTCGTTTCGTGGGTGTGCCCACGGGCGTGGAATGCAGTTTGCTTGTACTGAGCGCCGTTGCCGATCGCGGGAAAATCGATCGCGCGCAATGGCAAATAACCCGAGCGGGATTCATCATGAAACTCGAATCCTAGCGCGACCCCTTGGTCGAGCAGTTCCAGGATCTCTACGACGCCGAGAACCGCATCAGCCAGGCTCTGCCCAGGATGGCGAAGGCCGCGTCGTCACCCGAGCTGAAGGCCGCCTTCGAGAAGTACCTGGCAGAGACCGAAGGCCATGTGACGCGGCTGGAACAGTCCTTCGAGGCCCTCGGCGAGAAGGCTAAGAAGAAAGCCTGCAAGGCGATCAAGGGCCTGATCGAGGAGGGCGCGGAGACGATCAAGGAGGTCGCCGATCCCAAGGTGAAGGATGCGGCGCCCATCGCCGCCCAGCGGGTCGAACACTACGAGATAGCCGGGTACGGCACGGTCGGCACCTACGCCAGGCTCCTGAAGGAAAAGGTGGTCCACAAGCTCCTTGAGGAGTCGATGGCCGAGGAGGTGGCGACCGACGAGGCTCTGACCGAGTTGGCCAAGAGCACGATCAACCTCCAGGCGGTGTGAACATCGGGAAGGCAGCCCGCGATGCCACGCAGCGAAGACCTCCACGGCAATGCTCCAGGCAAGGCCGCGGCCGCCCTGCTCCTGATCGACGTCATCAACGACCTCGACTTCCCGGAGGGGGAACAGCTCCTCCGGCATGCCCTGCCGATGGCTCGCAACATCCTGGCGCTGAAGCGGCGGGCCAGGGAGTCAGGCATCCCCGCCATCTACGTCAACGATAACTTCGGTTGCTTGCAGTCCAACTTCCGCGTTCAGGTCGAGCGCTGCCTCAAGGACGGGGTGACGGGCCGGCCCGTCGTGCAATTGCTCGCCCCCCATGAGGACGACTATTTCCTACTCAAGCCCAAGCACTCGGGGTTCTTCTCGACGAGGCTCGACATCCTGCTCGAATACCTCCGCGCCGAGACCCTGATCATCACCGGCATCGCCGCCAATATCTGCGTGCTGTTCACGGCCAGCGACGCCTACATGCGCGACTTCGGGCTGATCGTGCCCGGCGATTGCGTGGCCTCCAACACGGAGGACGAGAATCGCCACGCACTGGACCAGATGGAGCGGGTTCTGAAGGCGGACACGCGAGCCTCGACCGCACTTGAGCTGGGCGCCATCTCACGATGGCGCCCGAGGTCGACGGGATTCACGGCTTCAGGAGAACCTTGATGCACCCGTCCTCCTTGTCGCGGAAGGTCTTGTACATCTCAGGCGCCTTCTCGAGCGGCACCTGGTGCGTGATCACGAACGAGGGCTCGATCTCCCCGGCCCGGATCTTCTCCAGCAGCGGCCCGGTGTAGCGCTGCACGTGGGTCTGGCCCATCTTGAAGGTCAGGGCCTTGTTCATCGCGGCGCCGAAGGGGATCTTGTCCGGGAAGCCGATGTAGACGCCGGGGACCGACACGGTGCCGCCCTTGCGGCAGCACATGATCGCTTCTCGCAGCACGTGCGCGCGGTCCGTCGCGAGCCCCACGACCGCCTTCGCCTTGTCCATCACGGCGTCGACGCTGCCGCTGGCGTGCGCCTCGGCGCCGACCGCGTCGATGCAGCTGTCCGGCCCCTTGCCCTTGGTCATCTCCATGAGTGTGTCATAGACGTCCTGCTTCCCGAAATCGATCGTCTCGGCCTTGCCCCGCCGCGCCATCTCAAGCCGCTCGGGCACCGTGTCGATGGCGATGACCCGTCCGGCGCCGAGCATCCAGGCGCTGCGGATGGTGAACTGGGCAACCGGGCCGCAGCCCCAGACCGCTACTGTATCGCCCTTTTGAATCTGGGCGTTTTCGGCGGCCATGTAGCCGGTGGGGAAGATGTCGGACAGGAAGACGACCTTCTCGTCCGGCAGTTCGTCGGGGATTACCACTGGGCCGACGTCCGCATACGGCACGCGGAGGTATTCGGCCTGGCCGCCCGGATAGGCGCCCATCATGTGCGAAAAGCCGAACAGGCCCGCCGGGGCCTGACCCATCATCTTGCGGGCGATCTCGGCCCCGCGGTTGGTCCGGTCGCAGAGCGAATACTCGGTCCGCTTGCAGTACCAGCACTCGCCGCAGGAGATCGTGAAGGGCACGACCACGCGGTCGCCCTTCTTCAGTTTCTTGACGTCCTTGCCGATCTCGACGACCACGCCCATCGGCTCGTGGCCGAGCACGTCGCCGGCCTCCATCGTCGGCATGTAACCGTCGTAGAGGTGGAGGTCGGACCCGCAAATGCAGGTGGTTGTGACCTTGATGATCGCGTCGCGCGGGTCCTCGATCTTGGGATCGGGTACCGTGTCCACGCGGACGTCGCTCTTTCCGTGCCAGCACAGGGCTCGCATGTTGCCTCGTCTCCGTGAGAAATCGAATGCTCAATGTTTAATGGCTCGGCGCGGGCTCGCTTTGTCGGTAACGCGGGGCCGCGCCGTCGGCGACGTTGGCCTGGTGGGTGGCGACGAAGCCTTGAGGACGGCCGCTCCAGAGCCGCCTCGCGCGCGTAGTCCAGCGCCGTGTTACGGTGACGACCGCAATCGCCGCGCCGATGTTCGCTTTCTTGAATCCGTCGTGTCTCGAATCGAAAGGAGAACACCGATTCAGTCGTCCGGCCCGGGATGATGTTTGCGATAATAGCCCTGCTTCATTTCGACTGTCGCCACGGGAATTCCCGCGGGGAAGAGTATGACGTAACATGGCGAAGCGGTAGGACGACGCACGCAGGCCCCCCAGCATGCCGGACGCCGCGCTCGCCGCGGGGGAGAGGCGGTGAGACCCACCAGACGGCGAGCGGCGATACGCTGGTGTTGACCACGCAGGAGTGCATCTCGGTCGCCGACGACCTGAAGTCGCTCAGGCTCGGTGCCCGCGGTCCGACGCTGCTGGAAGACTTCCACTTCCGCGAAAAAATCTTCCACTTCGACCACGAGCACATCCCCGAGCGGGTCTTCCACGCCCGTGGCTACGGTGCGCACGGCTACTTCGAGACCTTCGGGCCACTCGCCGACCTGTTCCAGCGCAAGGGCGAAAAGATGACCGTCTTCGTCCGCTTCTCGACCGTCAAATCGTCGTTCTCGGGCAACGAGACGCGGGGCCAGTTCGACTTCGCCTCGAGGTTCATGCCGCTCGGACGGCCCGATGTCCTGGCCAGGGATATGATCGGGATGATCGCCAACGGCGCCACTGTGGCCTTGCCCCGGATCAACGCGCCGACGCCAGTCGTCGTGGGCGACAAGGACATGACGACGCCTGGGTCCGGAGAGTTCATCGCCGAGCACGTCCCCGGAGCCGGGCTCGTCACGATCTCCCCTTGCCAAGCACGTGGGGCTGGTTGAGGGTCACGACCGACTTGACGGTCTGGTCGCCGAAATTGCCGAGACGTGTCAGCACGCCACGGTCAGAGGGCAGAGGCGGAATGTCCCGGATCGAGTTGACGGTCAGTCGGCCCGGACCCGGGCGAGCACGTCGAGCGCGTTCGCCGTCGCGGCACCTTCGGCCGTGTTGTCGAAGACGCACCATACCTCGGCCGTTCGAGCGGAACGCGTCAGAGTCTCGGCGAGGCTTGCGAGGTACTCGTCCGCATAGGCCGAGTAGTAGACCCTGGGCGAGCCGTGCAGCCGGTAGTACGCGAGGCCGTCCCAACCGCCCGGCCCCGCGGCCGCCGGGACCACCGCCGGGTCGGCAGCGACCCGCGCGATGCGATGCCTCGTCACGAGCCGGTCGGCCGCGGGCTCAAACCAGCTCGCGTGCCTGGGCTCAAGGGCCACGGCGCCGTCGAACCTGTCCCTGAGCGACGCGAAGAACCCATCCGCGATTTCTGCGGAGAACGACAGGCTCGGCGGGAGTTGGACGAGCAACGGCCCGAGCCGGTCGCCGAGCTGGGTCGCTCCGGCGAGGAAGTCGTCGAGCACGTCATCAACGTTCTCCAGGCGGCGTTGGTGGGTCGCCACCTTCGGGACCTTGACGGAGAACGCGAAGTCCTCGGGGACGGACGCGGCCCAGCGGGCGTAGGTCGCCGGGCGATGCGGCCTGTAGAAGGAGGAATTGATCTCCACGGCGGGGAAGCGGGTGGCGTATCGCTCGAGGTGCGTGCCCTCGGCGGGAAAGCGGCCGCCGTGCGCCTTCGGGAGCGACCACCCGGCGCATCCGACGCGAACAATGCCCGCTCGGTCTGAGTTGCTCTCCGCCACGTGGAGTCCCGTCAAAAGGGGCACGGCCCTCAGGGGCCTCGATCTCGAGTCGGACCTCAAGGAAGCTCCTCACGCGGGAGGGTGATCGCCGATCCCTCTCGTCGCGTGGATTGCGGGATGTTCCGAGAGAACGCCGCGGCCCTCCGTGACCTCGGCGTTCGTCGACACTCAGGCACCAATCGCCATGACCTCGGCGGGCTCGGGAGCCGATGCCGCCTCCGGGAAGAGCGGCAGGGTGTCGTCGACCGGCGGAGTCCGGGGAGCGGCGGGAGCCTTCCCCGTCAGCACGTCGATCTTGCGTCGGAGCCGGGCACTCACACCCGCGTGCGCGGCCTGGCTCTGAAGCGCGTGGTAGAGGATCGGGCCGAACTCAGGACCGTACTTCCGAACGTAGTTCTCCAGGCGTCTCATGGGTTGCGTCCTCAATCAAAATCGGCCTTCCCGGCCGTAGTTTCTCGCCCCGTTTTCCTTCTTTAAATACGCTCCGCGACTGGGTTTGGTTCAGGAATCGGGGCCGGGATTCGGGGCCAAGACCAGGACGTCCTACCGTTTTCGAGAAGACGCTCGCTCGGCACACGCATTGCTGTACCTTGGTTCACATTCACCGCATCCCAACGGTCTCGTAGAGACGGTGAGCGGTGTAGGCCCAAGAGCGAGACGCTACCGATGAGCGACGGGAATGCGAACGACACCGAGAACGGAGCGATCAAGGACCCGGCCGAGTGGACCACCGGGGAGGAGCCCATGACCGGGGCGCAGGACTCTTACGTCCACACCCTCGCCCGGAAGGCCGGGGAGGAGGTCCCCGACGAGATGACCAAGGCCGAGGCGTCGATGAAGATCGACGAGCTGCGAGAGAAGACCGGCGCGGGCGAGGTCCCGAAGAAGCGTAAGGCAAAGAAGGCCTGAGCCGCGCGCCGGCCCGTCCGCTCAGGCGCCCCTGGGGAACCGTCGAAGGGAATGGAAAGCGGCCTGCACATCGCGCGGGTCGCCCATTCCCGTCATCCGCTCGGCCCCCTTCGCCAGCTTCGGACGGATCGACGAACCCGACCGTTCGAAGCAGCGGCTCATAGTTGTCCCGCTGGGCGTAGCTGGTGTGAACGCCAGCGGTTCCAAGGGCATTGATGCCCTCGGCCCTTAAGAGGCGGTGGAATTCGATTTCGAGGCGATACAGGCGGTCGAGGACGGACATCGTGTGCTTCCCCGGTCGGTCCAAAGGTGGAGACCCACGTTTCCTTGCCGCAAAGGAAGCGCCACGGCAAGCATCTGGAAAGCTCCGGTCCTCCGCCTTAATTCAATTCTTTGACATAGGCCATTTCGTTTGCGCGACCGGACCTCCCCGGCACGGCGCTCGCCTCCCCTCACCACGATCTGAAGCGCAGTCATTGGAGACGCTTGCGATGAACGACAATAAGCTCACAACCGCGCTCCTGAGCGGCCTGGCCGGAGCGTCCGTATTGACGGTCCTGCACGAAGCGATCCGCCACGTCCGCTCGGACGCTCCGGGGATGGACACGCTGGGCCGACGGGCCTTCGCGAAGGGCCTCGAAGCGGCCGGGCTGGAGACGCCGCCGGAGGATCAACTGCGGGCCGTGGCCTTGGGCGGCGACGTCGTGGCCAACACCCTCGATTACTCACTTGCCTGCCTCGGCAAGCCCTCGCTGACGCGGGGCGCGGTCCTTGGCGCAGCCGCCGGGCTGGGTGCGCTTGTCCTGGCACCGCTGATGGGGCTGGGCCACCGCCCCGCCTCTCGCACGCCCCGGACGGCCGATGACGGTCGCCTGGGATACGGCGGGCGGGCTCGCGGCATCCGCGGCCCATCGAGCGCTGGCGGAGATATCGGCGTGAGAGCGGTGAGTCGGCTCACTCCCCGACGAGTTCCCTGAGCCTCAGGGCGTTGCGCACGGCGTGTCCGTAGCCGTCGTTGTTGAAGTAGGCGTAGACGTCGCGGCCCCGCGACCGCCACTCGCCGATCCTCTCGGCCCACCAGCGGAGATCGTCCTCGGGATAGGAGCCGGCGTACATGTGGCTCCGGTCCGGGCCGTGGAGGCGAACGAAGACGAAATCAGCCGTCGCGCGGAGCACGCAGGGCAGGTTCGCCCCGCTCGTGACGCAGTAGGCCGCCTCGTGGCGTTCCAGGACCGAGAACGTCTCCTCGACGTCCCACGTCGGATGACGGAACTCCACGGCGGCCTTCCGGCCTGACGGCACGAGGCAGAGGAACGCGTCGAGCCGGTCGAGGTTGATCGGGAAGTGGGGCGGGAGCTGGTAGAGCGTCACGCCCCGCTTCTCGCCCAGCCGGGACAGCCCCGCCTCCATCCGTTCGAGCCAGGGTACCGGGTCATTCAGCTTGCGGAACTGGGTCAGGCCCCGCGACGCCTTGGCCGAGAAGATGAACCCGTCGGGCGAACGCTCGCGCCAGGTCGAGAACACCTCGTCCTTGGGCCAGCGGTAAAAGGTGTTGTTCACCTCGACCGCGCGGAAATGCCGGGCGTAGGCGTCCAGCCGCTCCAGGCTCTTCGCCGATTTCGTGTAGAGGACGCCCACCCAGTGGTCGTAGCTCCATCCCGAAGTGCCGATAAAGACGGCCATCGCTCAGCCCCCGGCAGCCTTCTTTCTTCGTCGGCCGGCGAACGACTCGAGCAGCCCCTTGAACGGGTCGGTCTCGCGGCGGGTGAACCGGGCGAGGGCCTTCTTCATGGTGAACGCCCTCGGGTCGAGCCCCTCGGCGACCTCCTTCCAGTCCAGGGGGGTCGAGACGGTGGCGCCGGGAACCGCCCGCGGGACGTAGGGGGGGACGGCGTGGTGGCCGCGGGCGTTCTGCAGGACGTCGATGTAGACCCGCTCGCCGCGCTTCGCCTTGCGGATGTCGGTGGTGGCCTGCCTCGGCATCGCCTCGGCCGTGCGCTCGGCAAGCTCCAGCGCCCATGCCCTAGCTTCGTCGAAATCGCCATCCCGCGCCCACGGCGTGAGGACGTGCAGACCGGTCTTGCCCGAGGTCTTCACGAACGACTCGAAGCCCTCTTCGTCCAGCGTCGCCTTGATGGCCCTGGCCACGGCGATGACGTTCTCGAAGGAAGCTTTGCCCGGGTCGAGGTCGAAGAGGACGAAGTCCGGCCGATTGAGGTCCTTGGTCCGCGACGCCCAGACGTGGAAGGTCAGTGTTCCCTGATTCACGAGGTAGAGCAGCGCCGCCCGGTCGTTGACCAAGGCGTAGTGGACGATCTTGCCCCGTTCGGTCTCCTGCTCGACGCGCGGAACCCAGTCGGGGTAGTAGGCCGGCGTGTCCTTCTGCCAGAAATGCGGTGCCTTTTCGGCGAGGCCCTCGGGCAGCCGTTCGAGCGTGATCGGCCGATCCTTGAGGAAGGGCAGGAGCCGGTCGGCGACCTTCTCGTAGTAGGCAAAGACGTCCGCCTTGGTGAGCCCGGCCTCGGGATCGATGACGCGGTCGGGGTGCGTGAGCTTGACCGTCTTCGGGGCCTTGCCGTTCCGGTTCGCGCGGGCCGGAGTTGTCTCCCTGGCTGCCTTGCGTTTCGCCGCGGGCTCTGGGGCTTCTTCGCTCCCGGCCTCGGCGAACTCGTCCTTCAGCTTCATGAGCAGCCACTGCGGCTTGCCCTTGCTCCGGGGCTTCATGCGGATCAGGGCGAACTTACCCTTGAGCCGCTCGCCGCGCATCACGAACTCGATGCGACCGGCCTCGATCGCCTCGCCAGCGGATTGTGTCTCGGCCTTCCAGTCCATGAGGCTCTCGTAGGTGCCGTGGTCCCAGATCTTGACGGTGCCTCCGCCATATTGGCCCTGCGGTATCGTCCCCTCGAAGGTCGCATAGCCGATCGGGTGGTCCTCGACCTGGACGGCCAGCCGCTTCACCGCCGGGTCCATCGACGGGCCCTTGGGGACTGACCAACTCTTGAGCGTGCCGTCGGCCTCCAGGCGGAAGTCGTAGTGATGGACCGATGCGTGATGCTCCTGCACGACGAAGATCGGTTGCTTGCGCGGCTTCGCGTTCTTCGAACCCGACGGCTCGCGGGTCTTGGTGAAGTCGCGCTTCTTATTGTATTCCTCAAGGGGCATGGCGGTGTCTCCCTCGGTAGGAGCGGCGTTTTTCCGCACGGCCGCGGCCGGGGCGGGACGCTCGCGGCGGCATTCGATGGCCTTCTTGTCAGGACGGAGCCCCTCATATCGGGGCTGGCGGAGCAGCCCGTTCTGGGTCCATTCGGCGAAGGCGATCTCGGCAACCAACCTCGGCTCGACCCAGTGGACGGCCTCGCCGAGCGGCGGATCACCGTCGTCGAATGGGATAGCCTCTTGGCCCATCTCGTCGAATCGCTTACGGAGGTCGAGCAGCACTTCCCGCGTGTACCCCGTGCCGACCTTGCCCGCGTAGCGGAGCCGTCCGCCCTCGTAATAGCCGACCAGGAGCGCCCCGAGGCCGACGCGCGAGCGCTGCGGATCGGTCCAGCCCGCGATGACGAACTCCTGCCGCCCGACGCACTTGATCTTGACCCAGGCGTCGCTCCGGCCCGGGACGTAGGGGCTGTCCAGCCGCTTGCCGACGATTCCTTCCTCGGCCGACTCGCAGGCCTTCTTCCACGCCTCGATTCCGCGGCCCGGCACGGAGACGGTGCGGCGGATTCGGTCGGACCAGTCAACGGCTTCCTCAAGCAGCTCCCGGCGTCGAGAGAGAGTCAGGCGGGTCACGTCGGAGCGGTCGAGATAGAGGACGTCGAAGACGTAGAGGTAGGCCGGGTGGCGCTCCATCCTCCGGCGGATCTCGGACGGGTTGTCCAGGTGGAACCGCTGCTGCAGCTCGCGGAAGCTGGATTTCCCCGATTTGTCGAGGCAGACGACCTCGCCGTCGAGGATCGCCGGGGAGCGGAGGGCCTGCCGGAGCCCGTCCACGATCTCGGGGAACCGCGACCCTTGCGGCTTGTTGTTGCGGCTGAGGAGCGTCAGGGAGTCGCCGTCGAAGCGAGCGAGCACGCGCAGGCCGTCAAGCTTCGGCTCGAACATCCAGTCCGGGCTGTCGAAGGCCGAGTCGACGAGGGTGCAGAGCATCGGGGCCGGTGCGTCCGGCATCGGCGAGGGCGGCACGCGTGCATCGGATGGATTGCGTCGGGAACTCCCAGCCATGGAACCCTCGGCGGCGAGACGAGAAGCATCACCGCCGGATCACATAGCAAGAATCGTGCCGCCGGGCGGCCGGTCCTCTGGTCGTCGGTCGCCACCTCTCCGAACTACACGACCCGTGGATTTCCTTCCATTCGGCCTTCATCCTGGCACGGGCGGGCTGCGCCTCGGCCTTCTTCCAGGGGTCCAAGAAGATCCGGGCCGACTCCGCCTTTTCCGGGTCAACCGTTCCCTTCGCCCCCAACGCGTCGAAGATCGACCGGCCATCGGTCGCGGCGTGGACGAGGCAGTCCCGTCGGAGTTACGCCATCAGCATCGGCACCTTGACGTGCATGGCGTACGGCAACCGAGTTTCTTCATCGAGGCGGAAGCCGGTCAGCTCGCGGACATGCTCGTCCAGCGAGCGAATCCGGTTACGAATCCTGGAAAGGGATGCGACTCCCATTCCACGCCGCCGATTGCGGCGAAAGTGGTGGTCAAGCGGCGGCCCTGGAGCAGCCGGTGAGAGGTCGCGAAGCGATCGAGTCGAGGCGGAACCCCGGGAAGCGGCGGTCCGTCGGGGAAACGTCCGTCACGGAGAGCCCGGCACTTTGTTTGCAAGCTCACGCAACCTGAAGCGGCTACTATGGAACCGACGGAAATCAAGACGTCGGGCAGGTAACGGCAGCGAGTTCCCAGGATGGAAAACCACGATCAGTACCTCGGACGGACCCGTAACGGATTCGTCCGCGTTCGGGGCGCGAGGGAGCACAACCTCAAGAACGTCGACCTCGAGATCCCTCGGGACGCCCTCGTCGTCTTCACCGGCGTCTCCGGCTCGGGCAAGTCATCGCTGGCGTTCGGCACGCTCTACGGCGAGGCCCAGAGGCGCTATCTCGAATCCGTCTCGCCCTATGCCCGGAGACTCTTCCACCAGCTCGGCAATCCCGATGTGGACGAGATCGACGGCCTGCCGCCCGCGGTGGCCCTCCAGCAGCAGCGAGGCTCGCCTACAACGCGCTCCTCGGTCGGCAGCGTCACGACGCTCTCGAACCTTCTGAGGATGCTCTACTCGCGGGCCGGGGATTACCCGCCGGGGCAGCCGATCATCTACGCCGAGGCGTTCTCACCCAACACGCCGGAAGGGGCTTGCCCCGAGTGCCACGGCCTGGGCCGGGTCTACACAGTCACCGAGCGGTCGATGGTGCCGGACGACTCGCTGACCATCCGGGAGCGGGCCGTCGCCGCATGGCCGACCGCCTGGCACGGGCAGAACCTCCGCGAGATCCTGATGACGCTCGGGTATGACGTCGACCGCCCCTGGCGCGACCTGCCGCCGGAGGACCGCGACTGGATCCTGTTCACGGACGAGCAGCCGACCGTGCCCGTCTACTCGGGATACACCGCCGAGGAGGTGAAGAAGGCCCTGAGGCGGGAGGACGAGCCGAGCTATCAGGGGACGTTCACGAGCGCCCGGAAGCACGTGCTGCACACCTTCGCCACGACCCAGAGCCCGCTGATGAAGAAGCGGGCGATGCAGTACATGCTGAGCGGCGAGTGCCCGCTCTGCCGGGGCAAGCGGCTCCGGCGCGAGTCGCTGGGCGTGACCTTCGCGGGCCTCGACATCACGGGCTTCTCCCGCGTCCCGCTCGCACGCCTCTCGGCCATCCTGCGTCCCTATGCGGACGGCAAGGCCCCTGGCCTGGAGAAGCTCGCCAAGGAACACCCCGAGAAGCTGATCGTCGTCCGGCGGATCGCCCAGGACCTCGCGGGGAGGCTCGCCGTCCTGATCGACCTCGGCCTCGGCTATCTCTCGCTGGAGCGGAGCACGCCCACCCTCTCGCCGGGCGAGCTGCAACGCCTTCGGCTGGCCACCCAGGTCCGCTCCAACCTCTTCGGCGTGGTCTACGTCCTGGACGAGCCGTCGGCGGGGCTGCACCCGGCCGACACCGAGGCCTTGTTGCGTGCCCTCGACCGCCTGAAGGCGTCCGGGAACACCCTGTTCGTCGTCGAGCACGACCTCGACGTCATCCGCCACGCCGATTGGATCGTCGACGTCGGCCCGGCCGCGGGTGAACAGGGCGGCCATGTCCTCTACAGCGGACCGCCCGAGGGCCTGAGGGACGTCGAGGCGTCCCAGACCCGGGTCCACCTGTTCGCGGAGGCCACTCGGGATCGCCGCAAGCCCCGGGAGCCGAAGGGCTGGCTGAAGCTGGCCGACGTCACCCGGAACAACCTGCGCGGGCTGGAGGCCGCCTTCCCGCTGGGCGTGTTCACGAGCGTGACCGGGGTCTCCGGCTCGGGCAAGTCGAGCCTCGTCAGTCAGGTCCTCGTGGAGCTCGTGGCGGAGAAGCTCGGCCACAAACTCCCCGTGGACGAGGAGGAAGGCACGGACCTGGAGGGGCCGTTGGCGACCACGCTCGACGGACGCATTACGTCCCTGGAGGGCATCAAGCGGCTGGTGAGGGTCGACCAGAAGCCGATCGGACGTACGCCCCGCTCGAACTTGGCGACCTACACGGGGCTCTTCGACCACATCCGCAAGCTCTTCGCGGCGACCGAGGTGGCCAGGGCCCGTCACTACGACGCGGGGCGGTTCTCGTTCAACGTCGCCAAGGGACGTTGCGAGAACTGCGAGGGCGAAGGCTTCGTCATGGTCGAGCTGCTCTTCCTCCCCAGCGTCTACGCCCCGTGCCCCGTCTGCCACGGCGCCCGCTACAACGAGAAGACCCTCGAGGTCAAATACCGCGAGAGGAACATCGCCGACGTCCTGGGCCTGACCGTCGATGCCGCTTGCGAGTTCTTCGCCGAGGAGCCGCGGGTGCTCCGTTCGCTGACCGTACTCAGGGAGGTGGGGCTCGGGTACATCCGCCTCGGCCAGCCCGCGACCGAGCTCTCGGGCGGCGAGGCGCAGCGGATCAAGCTCGCGACCGAGTTGCAGCGGGGCCAACGCGGAGACACGCTCTACGTCCTCGACGAGCCGGCCACCGGCCTGCACCCTTCGGACGTGGACAAGCTGATGACACAGCTCGACGGCCTGATCGAGTCCGGCAACACGGTCATCGTGGTCGAGCACGAGATGAAGGTCGTCGCGGCGAGCGACTGGGTCATCGACATCGGGCCTGGCGCCGGGGAGGAGGGCGGCAAGATCGTCGCCTCCGGACCTCCGGCGATGGTGTCCAGGTCACCGACGAGCCGGACCGCCCCATACCTAGCCCGATTCATGGATGGCCCCGACGCGAGCCGGAACGGGCACCTCGGAAACCTCGGGTCGCCCGCGCGGGTCTGAAGGACCCAGCGGAGGATGCCGGCACTTCCCGGCGGCACGCCCCTTGCGAGAGAAAACAGCCCATCCAGGATCGATCCCGAACCTGCAAACCCCCACGCGGCACGCGGCGATAGCGCCAGGAGTTACACCAATGGCAGAGGACCTCCGCGGGAAACACCCGAGGCCCCCGTATCCTTCCCAGCAGCAGGAACCGCCCGGCCTGGAATCCGAGATGGATCCGCTGCCGGACTACGGCGAGAAGAGCTACAAGGGATCGGGGAAGCTCACCGGCAAGGCCGCGGTCATCACCGGGGGCGATAGCGGGATCGGCCGTGCCGTGGCCCTTGCTTTCGCGCGCGAGGGGGCCGATGTCCTCATCTCGTATCTGAGCGAAGAGAGCGACGCCGAGGCGACCGCTCGGGTGGTCGAGGCCGCCGGGCGGAAATGCGTCACCGTGCCGGGTGACATCACCGACGAGGCCCATTGCCAGGCGATCATGGACCGGGCGGTGGCGGAGTTCGGCAAGGTCGACATCCTGGTCAACAACGCCGCGTTCCAGATGACCCGCGAGTCCATCGAGGAGATCTCCACGGAGGAGTTCGACCGGACGTTGAAGACGAACCTCTACGCGATGTTCTGGCTGACCAGGGCGGCCGTCCGGCACATGCCCGCGGGCGGGGCGGTGATCAACACCTCGTCGATCCAGGCCGACAGCCCGAGTCCGCAACTCCTGCCGTACGCGATGACGAAGGCGGCGATCCAGAACTTTACCGGCGGGTTGGCCCAGATGCTCGGCAAGAAGGGCATCCGGGCGAACTGCGTGGCTCCCGGTCCGATCTGGACGCCGCTGATCCCCGCCACCATGCCCAAGGAGAAGGTGAAGAACTTCGGCGAGGACGTGGCCCTGGGCCGGGCCGGGCAGCCGGTCGAACTGTCCCCCGTGTTCGTGCTTCTGGCGTCAGAGGAATCGAGCTACATGGCCGGGGCGACGATCGCTGTGACCGGCGGCAAGCCGCTCATTTAACCTCGGCGCGCTCTCTGGCCAATAGGCTGCGGTAATGCTTCAATGACGACGCGAGGCCCGGCGACGGGTACGATGTCGACCTTTCCGGCCGCGTCGCGGGCGGCCCTTATTTGCCGGGGCGTTGCCGATGGGCCTGCGTTCAGGCCAGCCGTTCTGGCCGTTGAAGAAGGGATTCCTGGAGAGCTAGCCGGCACTAGACCTCAAACAAGCGTAATGTGAGCCCCCATTCCTTGTCCTTTCCTACCTCGGATGGTCACGTACCTTCTCCGGGCCGGGTTCTCGTCACCCGGTTGCACACGTCCCGATCTCGATCGCTCATCACGCCACCGCCTCTCATTGGTATGGAGCCAACACGCACCGGAGCATCCCGACTCCGGCTTCAGGGTGCCGTCCGGTCAACACAACCGGCGACCGTGCAATCGCTCCACCAACCGGAGGAATACGCCCTGCCATGGGTTCCATGACAAGAGCCGGTAGACAGTCCGCCGACTGGTCCTGACGATCTGGCAGGGCACCTGGATCATCGCCACGCAGAACGTGCTGAACTCCATCCGAAGCAGCGACCGCTTCTCCGCCCGGTACTTCTCCGACCACCGGCCTTGCTCGGGCAGGACCAGCGCACTCCACGCCTTCAGGCTCCACGCCAGCGACGCCATCACCATGTACGCCCAGTTGCTCACCAGGTTGTCCACCGGCATCGCCAGCGCCTTCACCCCGCCTTTGAGTTGGGCGATCAGGTTTTCCTGGTCGCAACGGTCGTTGGCCAGGAAGACGATCTCTGACGACGGAGTCATGAGGTCGTTGGTGATGTAGAAGAAGTACCGGTCGGGCTCGAACAGCCACAACTGACCCTTCTCGACGATCAGCTTCTTCTTGAGCACGATCACCCGGTACGCCCTCTTGCAGGCGACCGGCCGGTACTCGAACTCGGCCACCTCCTCGCCGATCAGCTTCAGGGTGTCGAACTGCCGCTCGGAGACGATCCGCTCCTTGTGCCGCTCCCTGGTCTGGCGGGGTACGGTCTTGATCGTGTGTCGGGCCGGGCGCTCCAACTCGCTGTATTTCAGGTCGGGGAGCCGCTCGGCCAACCCCTTGAGGTTGGCCATGGCGTCGATCCCGAAGATGAACCGGGCGCCGCCTTGATCCCACCGGTCGAGGTGCTTGGTCTGGGTGAAGTCGGTGTCGCCCCGGTACGTGATCTTGCGGAACCCCGCCCGTCGGCAAAGGGCGGCGGCCTTGTCGAAGTAGACGTCGGCACGCTCGTGCGAGGGCCGGTTGCCGCTACGGTTGACCAGGAACAGGGGCTCGGCGGTGTTGGCCAGTGAGACCACCAACGGGTGATATCCCCACACCCCGTTGTAGGAAATGTCCACCCCTTGCTTGCACCAGCCGTCGCTGGGGGCGAGCGTCCCGTCGGCGTCGATGAACGCCTCGTCGAAGAAGTCCTCAGGCTGTTCCTTCCAGGCCCGGAGCCGGACCTCATTGAAGATGTCCATCAACTGCTCGACATCACCTTCGGTGAACCGGCGGCAGAAGTCGCCTGCCGTGGTGGGGTCGGGGATGCGCTCGGCCCCCAGGGCGTCGAGGTAGACCTCGTCGTTGCGGCGGACTTCGAGGTGTTCGAGCCGCTGCCCCCCGGACAAGAGGTTGTAGGCGATATTCAGGACGTGATCACTCTCGTGATACGGCAGGTGCCGTTTCAGGAGGTGGAGTTCCTCGTCGATGTCGTGGACCAGCCCGAGCTTCTGCGCAAGGAGGTGGATGGCCCCGATGCCGCCGGGGGCGATGGCCCGGACCCGGTCGGTGATCTGGTAGTGGATGTTGGAGGCGGCCATCATCGGCTGGTGGCGTTCGACGCCGGGCCTGTTCTTGATACGGCGGAGGATTCGCCTCTTGCGTCGGTTCAACTGGCGGTGGACATTGGCGTTCACTCGAAAACCTCCTGGCGGCGAACGATTGAGGGGTGTGAAGTACCTCGATTGTTCGCTAAAACCAGGGGGTTTTCGAGCTTCCCGGCCTCGATCAGCCTCGGATTACGCTTGGTTGAGGACTAGAGGAAGGACGAAACCCGCGAGGTCGCCGTCATCGGCGGGGGAATCACCGGCGCGCTCGTCGCCTATAACCGCGCGGAGGAGGGCTTCGACACCGTCCTGCTCGACAAACGGGACGTCGGCGCGGGCAGCACGGCCGCGAGCACATCGCTTCTCCAGCACGAGATCAATACGGAGCTCGCCGACCTCATCATCCGAGTGGGGGAGGCGGATGCCGTGAGGGCCTGCCGGCTCAGCATCGAGGCCAGCGACCGGGCCGAGGAACTGGTGACGAGGCTCGGCGACGGCTGCGGCTTCACGCGGCGGAGCAGACTCTACGTGGCGAGCAAGAGATCCCACGTCCCGAAGCTCAAACGCGAGCGTGTATGCCGCCCGTTGTGCGACTTCGACGTCGACTACCTGGAAGCGGAGCGGGTCCGGGAGGAGTACGCCTTCTCGGCCTCAGGGGCGATCCGCTCGGCGGTGGATGCCGAGATCGACGCCTTCAGGTTGACCCACGCCCTCCTGAGGCAATCCCGGGGGATGGGGCTACGCGCCTAGGACAGGACGGAAGTGAAGGCCATCGAACGGCGCCGCGGCCAGGCCGTCCTCTACACCGACGGCGGTCCGACCGTCGCCGCCCGGCGAATCGTCTTCGCGACCGGCTACGAGTCCCAATCCTATCCGCGACGCAATGTGGGAACACTTCATAGCACCTTCGCGGCCGTGAGCGAGCCGATCGACCCCTTCCCGGAATGGCCCGGACGGTGCCTGATCTGGGCAGGGCTGTTTCCTTCTCAATTGATGACCGATGACCGAGAACCGATGACCGAAAAAGGTCGGCAAGGCTCTTGTCCATTTTTCCTGTTTTCGATTTTTCCTCGGTCATTGGTCTTTGGTCATTGGTTATTCCCGAGAAGGAAACAGCCCTGCTGATCTGGGAGACCGCGCGTCCTTATTTCTCCCCGCGGTACGCTCCGGCGAACAGCGTGATCATCGGCGGTGCGGACTCGCCCTTCGCGGAGAGTCCTCGGCGCGATGGGCTGATCCATCGCAAGACCCGAAATCTCACTCGCCGCTTCTACGCCCTCTTCCCCACGGCGGATTTCGAGGTCGCCCATGCGTGGGCGGCCACGTTCGGCGAGACCGACGACGGCCTCGCCTAGATCGGCCGCGGCCCCGAACGGCCGGACGACTACTTCGCGCTGGGCCACGGCGGCAACGGGATCACGCTGAGCGTCATCGCCGCGCGGCTGATCGCCGACGACTTTCTGGTCCGCGCGAACCTCGACGCCCGCATCTTCCGCTTCGGCCTCAGACGCCAAAGCTCAGGTCATTCCTCGTCGAGCGAGACGGGTTCCAACGGCGACTCGGCGGGGCGCGCGAGCACCTGGCCCGCGGGCTTGAACCGGGAACCGTGACTCGGGCAATTCCACGTCGATTTGGCCGCGTTCCAGCTCACGAGGCAGCCGAGGTGCGAGCAGACAGGCGACAGCGTGGCGACGTTCCCCTTCGGATCGCGGTAGGCGGCCAGGCGACGGCCCTTGAGAGCCAGGATCTTCCCGCCGCCCGGCTTGAGGCCGCGCGTCGTCTTCCGCTCGGCCGAGGAGAATCGGACCTTGATCATGTAGTAGGGGTAGTCAAGATTCTCGCGGATGTCGTCCCAGGTGCTGCCCAACTTCTTTCGGTGAACGTCGAGGAGGTCACGCCAGGGGTGCCTTTTCCCCCGCGCGGCGTCGCAGGCCATCATGGCGGCCAGAGCGCCGAACGTCATGCCGTTGCCCGAAAACCCCATCGCCGCGAACTGCCGCTCGGCGGTCTCTCGGATGAGCGGCAGCCCGTCGTTAGTCCTCAACCAAGCGTAATCCCAGCTTCCTTCGGATGAGAAAACTCGAAAACCCCCTGGTTCTGGCGAACAATCGAGGTACTTCACCCCCTCGTCGATCCGCCGCCAGGAGGTTTTCGAGTGAACGCCACCATCCGCCGACAACTCACCGCCCGCAAGAGGCGAATCCTCCGTCGCATCGAGAACCAGCCGGGCGTCGAATCTCCACGGCCGATGATGGCCGCCTCCAACATCCACTACGAGATCTCCGATCGGACCCGGCGGCATCGGGGCCATTCACCTCCTGGCCCGCTAGGTCGGCCTCATCGATGACATCGACCGAGACCTCCACTTGCTCAAGCGGCACCTGCCCTATCATGAGAGCGCCCACGTCCTGAACATCGCCTACAACCTCATGGCCGGCGGCAGTCGCATCGAGCACCTGGAGGTCCGACGCAACGACGAGGTCTCGCTCGACGCCCTCGGGGCCACTCGCATCCCCGAGCCCACCACCGCCGGGGACTTCCGCCGCCGCTTCGCGGAGGCCGACGTCGGGCGGCTCATGGACACCCTCAACGAGTCCCGACTCCGGGTCTGGAAGCGGCAGCCCGACGCCTTCTTCGACGAGGCGTTCATCGACGCAGACGGCACGCTCGTCCCCACCGACGGCCGGTGCAAGCAAAGGGGTGGACATCTCCTAAAACGGGACCTGGGGCTACCACCCGCTGGTGGACTCGCGGGCCAACACCCGCGAGCCGCTGTTCCTGGCCAACCGCAGCGGCAACCGCCCCTCGCACGAGCACGCAGACGGCTACCTCGATAGGGCCGCCGCCCCGTGCCGCCGCGGCGGCTTCAGCGAGATTACCCCGCCGGGCGACACCGACTTCACCCAGACGAAGCACCTCGACCGCTGGGACGTCGGCGGCGTCCGCTTCGTCTTCGGGATCAACGCCATGACCAAGCTGAAGGGGCTGGCCGAGGACCTGCCCGCCGATTCCTACGGCGTGCTGGAACGCCCCGCCCGGTACTCGATCAAGACCACGCCCCGAGGGGTCCGTCAGGACCACAAGTCGCCGATCGTCGTCGCCCGCCAGTTCGAGACGATCCGGCTGAAGGGGGAGGAGGTCGCCGAGTTCGACTACCGCCCGACGGCCTGCAAGGAGACCTATCGGGTCGTCGTGCTCGGCAAGCGGTTGTCGTTGGAGCAGGGCCAGATGGTGCTCTTCGAGGAGTATCGCTACTTCTTCTACATTACCAACGATCGGACGGCTGAGGCATCGGAGATCATCTTCCTGTCCAACGGCCGTTGCGACCAGGAGAACCTGATCGCGCAGCTCAAGGGCGGGGTCAATGCACTGGCGATGCCGGTGGGCGACCTGGTGAGCAAGCCACTGGGCGTACCTAGTGATCGCGAGCCTGGCGTGGAGCCAGAAGGCGTGAGCGGCGTTGCTGCTGCCCGAGGCCGGTCGGTGGGCGGAGAAGCACCGGTCGGAGAAGCGATCGCTCTCGCGGATGGAGTTCAGCACGTTCTGCGTGGCGATGATCCAGGTGCCTTGCCAGGTCGTGCGAACGTCCCGCCGGATCGTGTACCGATTGCTGTCATGGAACCCGTGGCGGGACGTGTTCCCGCGGTTGGTGGAGCGGCTGCGCGCTCACCGGCTGTGTTGAAGCGGAGGAGACCTGAAGCCGGAGTCCGGATGCTCCGGTCCCTGGAGGCTCCGAACTGACGAGGGGAGGGGATTGATGAGAGACCGAACTCGGCGCGGTGTGAACTAGGAGTCGATGACCCGGCCCGGAGAGGGTACGTGACCATCTCGGGCCGAAGACGAGGCGATCAAAGGGCTCACATTACGCTTGTTTGAGGGTTAACCTTGCGGTCTGCCGTGCCTCGATAACTGACGAGATGAGGCTTTACGGCGTGGGCCCGATGGGCCTTGCCTTGCAGTTCCTTGTCGGTGCGTCGGTGACGTTAGGTTCTCTGTTCTTGATGCTTCGATATGAAAACCATGCCCCAGAGGATACAACCGTTGGCTGGGCCGTTTGGAACTCTTGGGTTGGTTACTTCAGACTCATTGCTATCGTCCGAAGCCGACTACCAGCCATCATCAAGCCGCAATTCCCACCGCATGGAATCCGATCGGGTGTGATGACTGCCATCGTGTTCTCCCTGCCTCAACACTTCGTCGCCCTTTCGACTCACCTCATCTTCCGCCAAATCGCCCGCTTGCTTGCCGTCCGTCCCAAAACCGGCGACGGTGCCGCGAGCGTTCCCGGGTCCGTTGACTAGCCGACCTGCCGACGATGATCCGAACCGGGCGACCGGCGAATGGGACGGAACGACGGTTCAGGTCGCGGCATCGCTGTTTGGGGGTCGGATTGACTAGCGTATCGTGATTTGACTAATGCCCCCATCGTCGCTTGCACCCAATCGGGTTCCGATTTTCTGGCCTTTCTGTGATTCGGGATTCGACTTCGCCTGTCGCTATAAGCTTCTTAGACGGTCCCCGATCCCTTCGGGACCGCCCGCCGACGTCGTTTCGGACCGTATTACGGGTAGAATCTGTTGAGTGAACTCGGTATTTCTCACGTCGGCTCACTCCCCCGCGGAGCCGACCTTTTCGTATCCGTGGCGACACGAATGCCACATGCGAAACGACGTAAACCGTGATTTCCAAGGGGATTGGTCAGAGAAATGAAAAAAGCCAGCCTCTCTTCAGAGACTGGCTTCCTCAGTGCCCCCCGTAGGACTCGAACCTACAACCCGCTGATTAAGAGAAAGATTCTTGGACACGTAGACCGGTTGTCGTAAATCCATGACCGAGCATGGGACTTCGAGTATTGCCTCTGCGGAGGAACGACTTGGGGCAAATCCCGATGTGCAGCCAGCCGGAGCAAGCAGTAGCGAGCCGGAGCGAGTCGTGGTAGAAAAGCGCAACAGATCGCGCAACATTTCCTCGAATAATGATTGAGTGACAATGTATCGAAGAAGATCGTAAAGACCGTTGAGGACTCTGGTTTCTCGGGACGTCAGGACCATCTGAAGATGATGACGGACGCCGCAAGGAAGAGGATCCATTGCATCATCCATGGTGTCGGGGCAGGATGGAACCGGTCGTCAGGGAGAACGGGATGATTTCCCTATTTCCCAAAATGCCGCGTGGTCGTTGCTGCGATTGCGATCTCGCCTCTACCCCCAGACGGTTCGAGGATCGGCTTTAACGATGATCCATCCCTGATCCTCGGCTCGCTGCTCGCCCTCAATTTCCTCTCCGGGGATGTCGGGGCGAGGCGATGTCCTTGTTGCCAGAAACCGCACCGGACGGACGACCTGGATTAGGATTCACGCCGAGTCGAACGATCGCCGGGCGGACCTGGGCGGATCGAGATGGCCGGCTGTCGGGGCGACTCACTTGCCGCCCCCGACGCTTTCCTGCCGGGTCTGCTCGAGATGTGGGGTCGGGGGGAGGAAGGTCCAGGGATCGGGCGTCGCGCTGAACCTCTGGGCGGGACAGGACGCCCCACCTCGCGACGATGATTGCCGAAAGTTTGGAGGGGCACAAAACAAGACGGAGCACCACGGCAAGGATCGAGGGATCTTCCTGGGTCCCCGGACCCAGGACGTCCTCAGGTCATGGCTGAAAGAGGATGCGGAGGCGTACCTGTTCAGCCCCGCCGAGGCGGCCGAGGAGCGATGGGTCCGTCGCCATCCGGAGCGGAAGTTGCCCATAACGCCCTCGGAGCTGGCGAAGGGGCGGAAGGAGAGCCCGCGTGTGGCGGCGGGGGAGCGGTGCGCCCGCGTGAGCTACTGGCAGGCGGTCCCTCGGGCCTGCGAGAAGGCGGGGGTGTCGCGGTGGACGCCGTTGCAGTTGCGGCAAACCGCCGCGACCTTGATCCGCTCGGCGTACCGGCTCGAGGCGGCGCAGGTCGTCCTGGGGCACGAAAAGGCGGACACCACCCAGGTCCACGCCGAGCGAGACCTGGCGAAGGCCCGCGAGGTCATGGCGGCGAACGGGTAGAATGACGACCCGCCCGGACGCGTCATCCCGCCGAGCCGACATGCGGCGGAGCGTCCCGGATCGAGGGGACGCTCGCATCCCGACGCGTCGAGGGGAATCCAACTTCGGGTAGTCACGAATCGGGGGAACGAACCATGAGCGGGAAGGAAGCGTTCGACTGGGCCTCCGAGGCGAGACGGGCCGTCGGGTATGTCAGCGGCGGGAAAATGTTCGCCGCCCGCCGCGGGGCGATGCGGTGGGACCACGCGGGCGTCACCGTCGTGTTCGGCAACGACGGGCTCGCCAGGAACCCCAGGGCGAAGGACGAGGTCGCCGCCGTGCGGAGGTTCATCGCCGACCGCGGGATCAAGGAGCTCGGGTTCGCGACGTGCCCAGGCGGCTATTCCTGGGCGTTCCTCTTGCAGTCGGAGGACGTCG
Source organism: Isosphaeraceae bacterium (assembly GCA_965277595.1). GTDB lineage: Bacteria > Planctomycetota > Planctomycetia > Isosphaerales > Isosphaeraceae > CBDIDH01. The sequence continues at coordinate 3,886,173 of CBDIDH010000002.1, read as the reverse complement.
ACTCCCTCAACAGACTCCTCCGGGGGGTCTGGGAGAACCCGATCCAGTGGTTCCAGAAGGATGTCGCCCGGCAGGAGATCGAGGCGGGATCGCCGAAGGTGAACGTTTTCCCCAACTGAGGTCTTCCCGACCGGCACGGAACCCGGGGGGCTCGTTGCGGGCAGATTGCGGCACCGGTGGGAGACATACCTCAGCCGGCGTGAAGGTTGCCTTCGGGAGCCGCTCGAGGCGGGTGTAAGGATATAGGGGGGGAGAGTACAACCATCCCTTTATAGGGGGACAGTTGGCGGGTTCGCAGGAGAACGATCCCGGGAGGCGACGTTATCTTCACCACCTCGTCAACGGAGACGATCGATGCCGGACCAGCGGAGGTTCATGGAGGAGTTACTGGTCGTCAGCGGAGACCGGTGCGGTTAGGCGGTGACTAACCTCGGATACGATCCCCCGGTCGCGAACTGTCGGAAGGAGTTCGCTGGTAGACCGCCGGGACAAAGGTCACCGCCCGATGACCTGGCTCTTGAGCTTTTTGCGGAAGGGCGACGCCAGGAGTCGCGAGTTGGTCGGGCTGGCGGGGCGGGACGGGTTGACCGCCTTGAACACGCCCCGGAACAACGACCCCTCAGACATGTGTCCCTGCCGGGTAACCTGCATATCGCCCGCACCCGGGAAGGCGGCATCTCTTCCCGGAGTTGGCTCTCCGGGCGTCGCTGCCCCGCCATCGATTTCGGGCGGGCTGCCCGGGGCGGATCGGGCCCCCTCGTCACGCTGCTCAAGGAATTCCGAGAAGGTCATGTATCCCATCACCGCTATCTATGCCGGCGGCCACGAAAACCGGTCGATTTTCCGAAGAAGGGAACTGGCGGCAGGATCGCCGGAGGTTGGCTGACCGACCAGGGCCCTTTTCGTCCTCAAGTGCCCCGGCGATCTGCCGCGGTCGCGACTCCCCCACCCGGCGAAACGACGGGTCCCTCTGCATCCCCTCGTCCGGTCGTTCTCGCCGGTATACCCTGGACTTCTGATCCGCTGTCGACCCCGCCACGGCCGGGCGCCCGCGACCGCCGACGACAGCGCGACGACAACACCCCGCCCCAACGTCCTGACAGGAAAGGGACACGCGGACGAAGCCGGGCTCATCAGTCCGGGCCCCCCGCCCCCAGTTTTTCTTGGACCATTGTTTGATTTCAAATTTTGTAGAGGTTCACGAGCTGAAGGTGACATCCGTTCAGAAGCGACGAGGGTAGTAATACGATTCGATCTGATCCGGCAGCGATAGGGGTGAGGCAAAAGTGAAAGCGATGTGCCGGACCGAAGCTCGCAAGTTGGATGAATTAAGAGCCGAATGGTCACGACTCAACCGGACCGTCCATTTTCAAGTCAAACTCACCGGTCGCGCCGAACTTTGCGATGTCGTCCAGGCATATTAGTTTTCCGCCGTAACGATCAGGATTCGCAGGTCTTCACAGAGGGTTTGGAAGTCTTTCTGCTCCGAGGGGAGAAGCCCTTTGCATGCATCGAGGGTTCGCAACCCCGCGAGATCAGGGGCGTTTAGCCAATTGTGTAGGGTGACGTTCAGGAATCCACTCACGCCGGCGACCTTGGAGTCCGCGAGTTTCCTCGCCAGGGCCAGATCGGCCCGCAACCAATCACGTGCCTGTTTTCGCCAACGCAACCGCCCCGATTCGTCGAGGGCATCGGCATCCCGTCCGCGTCCCGCGCCGGCCATCGCGGCCGAGCAGGCGGCGTTGTAACGGGACTTGGCATTCAGGTCGTCGGCGAATCGCGGGTCGGCCGAAAAGAGTTCCGAGTAGAGTTCGGCAGAAGCACTGTACCGCTTCTCGGATTGGCATATCTCAAGGAGACAGAGTCTTTCCTCCTTGGTCTGTGCACGATACTCCCCCTTCAGGAATGTCGGGAGGTTCGGCAGTATCATCGCCTCGGCTTCGCGGCGGAGTATGTGGTAGATCCACCACTCGCGGTTGATCGCTTGAGACTTCTCCCAATCGCGCGAACGGATCGCCGCCGCGAATGCCTTCAGTGCATCCTCCTTTCGGCCGAGTCGATGGAGGGACATCGCCGAGACGAGACGTGGAACGGGCTGTAGCGCCGAACTTGCCGGGCCATCCATGATCGAGATCGCGCTCTCCAGCCTGCCGTGGCGATATTCCGCCAGCCCCTTGGCGACCATGAAGTAGGGGCCAGCCCAATCCGGATGCTTCTGCTGGTCGGCCAAGGCCAGATCGATCAGCTCCGTTGCCTTTCGTAGCACATCCTCGGATGAGGGGAACAGGAGACAGGCTCGCGAAATCTTCTCGGCGACGCGGGGGTCTTCCGTCGCTCCAAAATGCTCGATCAGGCCGCGACACGTGGTGAGATACTCGTCTAGTCGGCCGAGATAGAGGCAGAACTCGGCGTATCCGTCCCAGTCTTCGGGATCGGGCGGCTTCACTTCCATCGATTCTCGCCAGATTGCGAGGGCCGCTTCAATCTCGCCGGACAGGATGCGGCAATTCCGTAATCCCTTTCGAAGTTCTGAACGATACGGGGCGTCTTGAGCCAGAGCGAGCCCTCTCTCGAATTGTTTGACGGCATCGACGAATCGGCCGACATCGATCAGGCGATTGCCGAGATTCAGCCGTAAGACCACATCATCGGGGTCGAGTTCCACGCCCCTCTCGTAATAAGCGATCGACTCGGACAACCGACCGACCCGATGGAACGCCTCGCCGAGGCCGTGAATGAGGAACGTGGAATCCGGTCGAGCGGCCAGGGCCGCCTGGTAATTGCGAAGGATCTCCGGTCGGTCGTCTCGAATCAGGGCGTGATAACCCAGGAAATAATTCACCCAGAGATCCTCCGGGTGCTGACGCTGCACCGCGAGGAGGAACGGGGTCGCGTCGCCGCCCGCTCTCTGCAACAACTCGCCGAGCGAGACGAGGAGGTTGACCGGCGTGTCGGCGATCGTCGCCGAGTCGGCCAGGTCGGCAAGTTTAACCTTGTCCCTTCGCACCAACGAGTCGCGGAGGCGATTGCGCCAACCGCGAGGATCGGGGTCGGCCCTCGTCGCCACGTCGAGCAACCAGGCTTCTCGCTTGCGGCGGGCTTCACGCGACCAGACCTTATCGAGCGACCATTCTTCCAGCCGGGCTTCGGAGATGTAAATCGCGCAAATGCCCCAGTCGTCGAGCGCGATCATGAGCGCGTTCTTGATGTCCGATTTCCCGAGACGATCGGCCGCGACCCGGGAATCTTCCTCGACGTCGAGCAGCCGGGCGTCGCGAAACGCCTCCTCGTACGCAACCGCCCGGCGGGTTGCGCCGTCTTTGTAATGAGTCATGCGCTTCAGCCGGATCGCGGCCAGCCTCTCGACCATTTTCTGATCTCGGTCGGCCTGATCCAGCCTGCGGCTTAGCTCGCCATGCTCGCCCGGGCCAAGCCGACCGCGGGCTCGTTCCAGTGCGGATCGCGCCTCACTCCAAGCCGACCGCTGGAAGGCCTTCTTCGCGACCAGCAGGTCGTCCTCGAACGCGTGCCTGACCAGCGATCGCGCGGAGATGATCCACCAACCGACGCCGATCATGGCGGCCGCGAGTGCCAGGCCCCCGAACACGGTCATCGTCCGCGCCGGGTGTCGTCGCGTCCATTTGGCGGCCCGCTCGATTGAGCCCACCGGACGGGCCTTGATTGTCTCTCCGCGAGAGAACCGGCCGAGATCCACTCCCAATTCGGCAGCCGATGGATACCGCCTACTCGGGTCTTTCTGGAGGCATTTTAGGCAGATGGTTTCCAGATCGCGAGGTACCTGAGCATTCAGCCTGGAGGGTGGGGCTGGCTGCTCGGCGAAAACCTGTCTCTCGGTCTCGGCGACCGTCTCGGCGAGGAACGGTGGCCGGCCTGTGAGCATCTCATAGAGGATGGCACCCAGGGCGTAGACGTCCGTGGCAGGCCCCGACACCCTCGCCAGCCCGGCGACCTGCTCGGGGGCCATGTATCCTGGCGTGCCGATTCGCGTGCCGGTCATGCTCAGGCGGGCTCCCGCCTCGAAGCGCCTGGCCAGGCCGAAATCGGTGATCTTGGGAGCACCATTGGTCGTCAGCAGGATGTTGGAAGGCTTGAGATCCCGGTGTACGATTCCGCTTCGGTGGGCCGCCTCGACGGCGTCCGCCAGGAGGATCATGAGGGCTGCCGCATCTCGGGAAGGCTGCGGGACTCCGCCCAGTTTCTGGGCGAGGTTGCCGCCGTCGACGAACTCCATCGTGAAGTAGGGCAGTCCATCGGACTGTCCCACGTCGTGAATCTGGACGATGTTCGGATGCTGCAAAGCCGCGAGGGCTTCAGCCTCGTGTTGAAATCTCGCCAGTTCCGGCGCACCGGCGAAAACGCCGTTAAGCATCATCTTCACGGCGACCGGACGGTTGAGTCGCAGGTGTCGGGCCTTGTAGACGACGCCCATGCCGCCCCGCCCGATGACGTCGAACATGCTGTAACCGGGGATCTCCGGCCTCGCGGACGAACCCGATCGCGGAGCGTTTTCGTGATCCTCCGGGAAAAGTGCGTCCAGTTCGTCACGGACCGAGGAGATCTGTCGCAGACACGCGCGGACTTCTCCCAGCAATTCGGGCCGATCCTTGCAGACCTCCTCGGCCGAACGCCCGGACTCGATCACCTGCTCCAGGAGTTCCAGCACAAGCGAATTGATCGGCATTTCCCGGTTTCCTCACCTCTCTCGGCGATCGACAGGCTAGCTCTCGTCGTCGGGAAAACCAGGTTTCAAGTCGCTCAGTTCCGCCGCCAGTAAAAGTAGGGACCGCTGCAACCGGCGCTGGACCGTCTTGATCGAGATCCCGAGCAATTCCGCCGCTTCCGCATGGGTCATGCCGTGGATTCGCACGAGGTCCAGCACCTCCCGTTCGCCGTCCGGTAGGGCCTCAATGGCGTCGAGCATCCGCCGAGCCGCGGGGGGCAATCCCGAGTCGCTGCCGGGCGGGGCGGCAATGTCGATCTTCTGGACGTCGACACGACCTCCCTGGTCGTCTAGGCGGCGGGCCAGGTCATTGAGTTCCCAACGCATGTGCTGGCTGGCCAGCGCGAAGAATCCGCGGACGGTCGAGGGTCGGGTCTGGCGCAAAGCGCGGAGCAACCGCTCGACCACAACCTGGAGCATTTCCTCGGCTTCCAACCCGAGCGGGGGCTGGGTCAGCCGTGGATAGCTTCGGTAGAGGAGCGTGGCGCAGAGACGTTCCAGTCTCCGGGCCGAACGGCCGAGTAGCGCCGAGATCACGAACTCGGCGTCCGGCCCGATCTGGGCCTCGGCCAGCTCGTCGAGGTACTTCTGAACCGCGGATGTCGTGCGTTCCGGCTCCATAACTTCCTGATTCTAGTGGACTTTGGGTCGTAAGTCACTCGCCAGATCTCCCCCTCCTCGAGGATTTCTCGCGACAGTTGACCACCCGTACCGCCTACTGGGGCAAGGACCTGACAGTTGGAGAAGTGCCGAAGCACGGGTACAGATCAACGCAAGATGAAGGGGGCGTTCATGAGTCGCAAAGTCCTAATCACTGGGTCAACCGGAGACACCGGCCGTGCCGCAACCAAGGAATCGATCGGGCGTGGGCTCGAAGTCCGCGCCATGGTGCATCGCAAGGACGATCGATCGACGGCCATTGAGAAGCAGGGCGCAGAGGTCGTGGAGGGCGATCTCCTCAACATCGACAGCATTCGCCAGGCCATGGAAGGCGTCGATGCGGCGTACCTGGTCTACCCCGTCGCGCCCGGGCTCATCAACGCGAGCGTCAATTTCGCGCAGGCCGCCAAGGAAGCGGGCGTCTCCGCAGTCATCAATCTGTCCCAGAGATCGGCCGACCGCCACTCCAGGAGCGATTCCTGCAAGGACACGTTCATCGCCGAGCAGGTCCTCAACTGGTCGGGCCTGGCGGTCACCCATCTCCGCCCGACGTATTTCCTCGAATGGTTGCTCTACCCGTGGCAGCTCCCGCTCTTCGTGGAGAGAGGGATCATCCGCCTAGCCGCCGGCAAGGGTAAGCACGCCCCGATCGGGGCGGAGGACCAGGGACGCGTCATCGCCGCGATCCTGCAAGACCCGAGCGGGCATGCGGGCCAGACCTACCCGCTCTTCGGGCCGGTCGAGATGGACCACGATCAGATGGCGGCGGAGTTGAGCGAGGCGTTGGGCCGCAAGATCGTCTTCGAGGACCTCCCCATTGAAGACTATTGCAAGTCCATCGAAGCGATGGGGGTCCCTGCCTACATCGTCCAGCACCTTGATGGCGCCATGCAGGCATACCAGCACGGCGTGATGGGAGGGATGAACGACAACGTCGAAAGGCTGTCCGGACAAAAACCCATGAGCGTCGGCGAATTTGCACGCGCCCATGCGGACCAACTCAACCCGAAGAAGGTCAAGTAGCTATTTTCGCGAACCTGACTCTTACCACCGGAGATCACTATGAAAGTGATGGCGATCGGCACGCTGAAGCCTCTTACGCAGGAACAACGCCAGCGTTACCTGCCGAAGGAAGTCCCGGCGACGCTGCAGCTGTATCTCGACGGCAAGATGGAGCAGTTCTGGCTGCGTGACAAGGAAGAGGGCGTCATCTTTCTGATGAACGTGGATTCGGTCGACGAGGCGGACAGGCTCCTCAAGGCCCTGCCGCTGGGCGAAGTCAACCTGCTGACCTTCGATCTGATGCCGATCGGCCCGCTGCTCCCGCTCGGCATGCTGATGAAATAGCGACATTCAGGAGCGATTGCACTGGCAAAAGCGGGCCGACTGATGGGCTGCACTTAGTCGGCCCGTCATCGGCCCGTGCCGCGAACTCGGAATTTCAGATCATCACACAAGCATTTTTTTAATGTTTGGGCGTTAATCAATGGAAGCAATTCCAAGCGTTACCGGTCCGTCGACCAAAACAATCCTGGTCACGGGCGCCACGGGAGACACGGGCCGGCCGACGGTCAAACTGTTGCTCGAGAAAGGACATCCCGTCAGGGCCCTGGCCCGCCGGGAAGACGAGCGGTCAGAGAGACTCAAGAACCTGGGCGCGGAGGTCGTCTTCGGCGACTTGCTGAAGCTGGGCGACATGCGTGCGGCGTTGGAAGGCATCTCCGGCGCGTACTTCCTGTACCCGCTCGCGGACGGCCTGGTCGAGGCGACCGTACTCTTTGCCCAGGCGGCGAAGGAAAACGGCCTGGGACACGTCGTCAACATGTCCCACAAGCAGTCGCGTTCCCATGCGAGGAGTAAAGCGACGCTGAACCATTGGCTCTCCGAGCAGGTGTTCGGCTGGTCGGGTCTGAGCGTGACGCACTTGAGAGTCACGTTCTTCGCCGAGTGGCTGCTCTACATCGCACCGTTGATCCGCCAAGGCCGTTACGTCGTCCCCTTCGACGCGGAGAGCCGTTTCGCCCCCATGCCGGCCAGCGACATCGCACGGGTCGTCGTCGGCATCCTGGAGAACCCCAAGGAGCACGCCGGGAAGGCCTATCCGCTTCACGGCCCCGTCGAGTACAGCCACAAGGAACTCGCTGCGATCGTCGGTCGCGTGCTGAACAAGGAGATCCTATTCGAGCAAGTGGATGTTTCCACCTTCCTCGAACTACTCGGCCTCGAAAGCAACACCGCGTTCAGAAGCCACTTCACGGCGGTGAAATTCGACCAGCAAGAAAGACTCCTCGAAGGGACGGACGTCGTCGGGACTCGAATCATCGGGCGGCCGTTGACGACCATCGAGGAATTTATCTCGGAGAATCGCGAGGCGTTCGTATGATACCGAAGGCCGTGATGTCTCGCATCGAACCTGATAATCTCTGGCGATTTACAGCCCGACTTTCGACTGGAGCCACGTACTGGTGCTTATCCCGACCTCCGCCATCCCGGCCTTCACCGTCATCCACGTCGCCATCAGCCTCGCCGCGATAGCGTCGGGATTCGTCGTCCTGTTCGGGATGATCGCGGACAAGCGACTCGAACGCTGGACCGCCGTCTTCCTGGCGACCACGGTCCTGACGAGCGTGACCGGATTCGGCTTCCCCGTCCAGGGCATGACGCCGGGCGTCGTGTTCGGGGTCATATCGCTGGTCGTGCCGGCCGCCCTAACATACGCCCGCTACTCGCGGCACCTCGCGGGCACCTGGCGAAAGGCGTACGCCGTTGGCGCGGTGTTCGCACTCTACCTCAATTTCGTGGTCTTGATCGTTCAATCCTTCCAGAAGCTGCCTCCGCTCCACGCCTTGGCTCCGAAGCAGACCGAACCGCCCTTCATGGTTGCTCAAGTCGTCTCGCTTGTCGCCTTTCTCGTCCTCGGCACGCTCGCCGCGAAGCGGTTTCACGAGGATTTACCAGGGGTAGAATGATCGCGGTTGTGTCAGGTACCGGCAAGTCAATCCAGGTAGAGCTTCAGTCCTCGCGCGCTTCGGTGTCGTCGACTGAGGTCCCCGCAAGCCGTCGCGGCGTCACGGAGCGGTGCCACAGCTTCGATGCTTCTGTACTATTGTCGCCCTCGGGTCGTGGACGGCTACCAACTTCTGGCACCGGACCGCTTCGAAACCCGACTCACTCGGAATACGCGGGCTGTTTGAGCGGGACCGGGCCCTCGCCCTGGACGAACTTTGCCGCGTCAAAGCTAGAACCCCCGCCCCGGACTTCCGACACGCTTCCCCGGGCCGGGCGGTATCTGGCGTCGCCGGGCGGCCGCCACCGACCGGGTTCCCCGCGCCCTCCCGACTGGCCAGACATCCGCTCAGGCCGGGCAGTGCGCGATGACCCCCGTGAGATCTTCTCCCATCGCCCCTGCATAGGGGCATGGAAGATCATTACAAGAACGTCGAGCGTTTCCCCGGATATCGGGTCAGTCGCGAGGGCGAGGTCCAGAGCGGCTGGGGACGCGGCAACCCCAAGCGATTGACGGAGAGATGGGTCGCCCTGAAGCCGATCCCGCGACGCGGCGGCTACTTCACCGTGAACCTCCACGCCGGCGGCGTGAAGACCTGCCGCTACATCCACCACCTCGTCCTCGAGGCGTTCGTCGGGCCGCGACCGCCGGGACGCATCTGCTGCCACAACGACGGGGACCGGCTGAACAACCGCGTCGGGAACCTGAGGTGGGACACCTATTAGTCCAACTCCGAGGACATGCTCCGGCACGGCACCCGGCTGATGGGCTCGCAGGTCAACGCCAAGCTGGTCGAGGGGGAGGTCCTGGAGATCCGCAGGCTCCGGTCCGGGGGCGTCCCCTTTCGGGAACTGGCCGCCCGGTACGGCGTCACCCCCCAGAACGTCGCGAACATCGTCCACCGCAGGTCGTGGAGGCACCTGCCTTGAAGGACCGGGATGCCGGGGCACACGCGGGATTGCGGCGGCGGATGACCCGGGTGGGCCGCAGGCCGCGACGGGTGGCACGAGAAAGGACCCCGGTTCGCGTGAACACTGCTGACCGGGGCGGGATGGAACCATTCATCAGGGGAAATGAATTAGTTGTTCGATTTCGGGAAATGTTACGGGTCTCCCCCCGCGTCCGTCCGCCGGGGAGCGTCGCCTGACCCTCCCCAGAGGGCGCGTCCGGTCATTGGTCGTCCGAAATAATCAGATCACCGGATCGTCCCCAGGCGAACGGGGCTCGTCCGGTCGTTGGCGATCGGTGAGTATACGGATTATCGCTCCTTCTTCCTCATGCAGGGCGCATGCGATCCCCCGGCATCAGGGGTTCCTCCGGTCATTGACTCCTCGGACGAAAAAACGCGGCACGCCCGGATCGGGTCCGGGCGTGACGCGTTTTTTAGATGCTAAATCGCGGCGTGGAACTCGTCATATCTCTTACGGAGCCGGGTGCGAGCCTGCGAGATCGCCGCCGGGGTCACGCCCCGCTTGTCGGCGACCTCGCCGGTCCCCATGCCAGCCGCGAGGTCGCGGGCGATTCCCCGGTCCCGCTCGTTCAACGTCCCCAGGAAAGCCGCCGTGTCGACCCGGAAGGCGACGGCATCGGGGATGCTCGCGGTCCGTCCGATGAAGTGGTTCAGGTTCACCCCGCCCTGAATGACCACGTTGTTTTTGTGGTGTCTGCCTTGGTCAAGCAGACACTTCGCCTTGACTTTGCCGCAACCGCCGCCCTTGCGACCCTGCTTCGTGTGCTTCGCCGCCCTCCAGACCGCCGACTTGAAGCAGTTCTCGGAGGTCTTGCCCACCTCGACCAACCGGAGCCAGTAGCGATACGCCAGCACGGTCGCGTTCTGAATTGCCTCCTCGCGAGCGTCCGGGTCCAAGTGACGGAAGTGAGAACCGGCGAGGCACTCGATTTCGTGGAGACGGTTCTCGAAGGCGGTCCGGGCGTCGATCATCGGAGGCATTCCTCGGAAGGGGTTGATTTCGGGGCTCCTCGCCCCACCGCTTCCAAGGGCTTGTCCGGTCGTTAGGCCATCCCCCGCCTGCCTGCCCGTGCTCCTCGCGGTCATTGCCCGTGGCGACCAGTTCGGGGCGTGGCGGGATCGAGCCGTGGCGATGTCCTCGTTCACAGTTCACAAAATAGCGCCCGGCTTGGATCACAAAATGTGGGCGAGGCATGACACCGGGACGGCGGTGCTGTCCGGGACCGAGGGCTCGTCCGGTCGTTAGGCGCTCAATAAAGCAAGGCGGGGAGCCCGACTCCTGGGGCTCCCCGAACCCTCGGGCGGGTTACAACACCCCCAGCAACTCCTTGGCTTCCGCCCACTGCGCGGGGTCGTCGTTGACCGCCACGCCCCTCCAGTCGATCCAATGGTTGTCGCGGTCGCTCCGCTCGGAGGGATGCGGTCGGCCCAGGCTGTCGAGGTCTTGCCGTTTCATCCCCGCCCGGTAGTCGTAAACGTCGTAGGACCGCGCCCGACCCGCGACCTTGCGGTCGTAGCGGACCCAGAGGATCGCTCAGCGGATGTTGGCGTTCAGGAGGGCGACGGGGTCCTTGCCCTTCTCCAGGTTGTACCGCCAGGTCGCCCACACCTTCGCCACCATCTCGGCGACGGCGTCGTCCCTCTTCCGCCAGTGCCACTTTCGGAATGCCCGTTCGGCTGCCTCCAGGGCCCGACGATAGGCGACCTTCTCGAACCGCTCGTGCTCGATTGACCAGTTCACCATGACCACGCCCCCCAAGATTGCCGGGCGGGGCTTACCTGACCCGCCCCGATCAACCCCGAGGGTTCGTCCGTTCAAAAGCTCATCACCTCGACTACGTGGCGACTCCGGGGGTGGTCATTGCCCGTCTGACGTGTCGTCGGTCATGGCGGATGTCAACCGGGGGACGGGCAGTGATCACGAAATAGCTCACCGCTGGGTATACAAAATAGCGGGGTCCGGTCGGTCGATCCGGCTCGCGACTTACACAAAATATGGGCGACCGTCAGGCATGCTCGGGGGTCGCGGAACGAACGCATCGCGGGCATCCGGGGTCGAGGGGCGGACCGGGGTCGGCGCACCCGGCACAGACGAGGTCGCCGCAGCCCTCGCACAGCCCGACGCAACAGCCGCAAGTCCGGGCCCCGCACGTCTCGCAGGTGTTGATGCCGTTCTCCTGGTCGCCGCGGAACTCGCACGCGGGTTGGATCATGGTCATGTCGTTTTTCATGAACTTATTTAGTAACGAACGCGACTTTTTCGGCGTGCATCGGCCATTTCTTCGCCAGGTCCGGCAAGAGCCTAAATTTCCACATCACTTCGCGTCATCTGTCAATGGCGGGTCGATCACGGGTCGACCAGAGAACCACGAGGGGGAGCCGGACGATGAAACGGCTCACGCTGGAGACGCGGACGCACTTCCACCTGCTGGGGTGCGTCGACGGGGTCGAGTTCGTCGACGGGGGGGACGATCGAGGTCGCCGCCCCCGGGTGGCTCGGAGTGGGCGGGATGCCGGTGGAGGCGTGGCAGGTCCGCGACCTGATCTCGTGGGGGACCGCGAGGGGCTCGCGGAGATCGGGGTCGAGGTACTCGACTCGGTCTCCCGCGCCGGCCTGAACTGACCGTCCGACTTTCCCCACGACCCTGATGACCCGTCACGGGACATGCGAGAGGTGGCTGCTCATGGGACGCCGACTGCTGGGTGCCGTGCTCTTCCTGTGCCCCGCGATGATGCTCTACCAGACCGCCGGGCGGCTGGTTTCGGAGGGACGCGACGGCTGGGGCTGGTTCCTCGTCGCCGGGTTCGCCGCGTGCGGGGTTTCCCTCAACCTCTGGACGGGGGAACTCGTCACCGCCCCTTCCCAGGTCCGGGGGAAGCCATTGCCGCCGGACGACCTGTCGTGAACGCTCGTCGGGGCCCGATCGAGGGGACCATTGCCGGGTCAGGTCGGAGGCCGTTGTGCTCGTATCAGGGTGCCGAGGCCTTCGCGACGACCACCGATCCGGGTCGTCCGCCACGCGACCGCGAGGTCGCCGGGGTCCCGGCGGATTACTCCCTGAAACACGAGCCGTGGGAGTCGCGAGCGTGTGCGACCCCGGGAGCCCGGTCCGCCCGGTCCTGGTCGGAAACCGCCGGTACCCCCGGTACGTGATCGCTCTCGACCGCTCACCGTTCACGCCGACGTTCTACTGGAAGGGCAGGGAAAGGGTGACGACCCCTGGACGGACGAAATCTCCGGGGCGATGAGGTGGGCGGACTACGGCAAGGTGATGTCGATGATCTGGGGCATCGGCACGGCGGCGTGATCGGGCGGTCGCCTGGGCTCACGACCGGGCCTGAGCTACCCGCGATCGGAGATAGACAGGCATCCCGGGCTTGCCTGGAGTTGATCGAGACGTGCTCGCCTCGGGGGTGGCAGACCGATAACCGCCGAGGCAATCAACCTAACCGGGAGACAAGTCACACGCTCCTGAAGGACAGGTGAGAGGGCAAACCGCGTGGTGCGGGAGGTTGAGTGGCTGGAGCGCCACGGGCGGTGCTCATGGGATATGGGAAGAGAGAGTAACCATCCCTTTATAGGGGGACATTTGAGGTAACGCCGGTAACGTTTCCGCGGCACTCGTCCTGATCCCCGGGTCAACGAGGTGGTTACGAGCGAGGCTGACGCGATGACCTACCCTTCGGCGTCGATCGTGTCCTGTGATCCGTCCGGTTAGGCGGTGCTTAACCCGGGACCGGCGTCGAGGCCCTGGGTCCCGACATGACCACGAGCACCCTCGCCCTCCTGGTCACCGACCGGCGGTCTGACTCTCGAAACGCTTCCGGTCAGGCGGCACCATGAGCCGCAAGCTGGCGGGGCGGGACGGAACGGGTTGACCGCTCTGAGCACTTCCCGGGACGGTGACCGTTCGGAGACCTGACCCCGTTCGCGACCCTGCGTGTCGACGGGGTCCGCGGGTGGGCGACAGCATGGTCGTTGGTCGGCTTCCCGGAGGGCAGTTGCCCCGCCATCGACGTCCTCGGGTAGCTGCTCGGGGCGGAGAGGACCCCCGCGTAACGCTGCACCAAGTACTCCGAGAAGGTCTTGTATCTCATCGCGACCAGCTATCCCGGCGGCCAAGAAATCGAATCGAACAGCGAGTCATGGCGGAGGGAGCAGCCGGGAAGTCAGCCCCCCGCCAATCGGGTCGGGGCGGTGTGTTGCGCCGGATCGCTTTCCTTCGATGCTGGCCTGCGGATTATGATTCCGCTTAACTCTGGTTCTAAACAATTGCGCAGAGACCATTTCGAAAACCGCGTGGATCTGGCTTGTCCCCTAGCTTGCACCACTCAGGAGGTTCTCGAATCTCGGCCTTCGCCCTGCGACCCGGACAGTCTGGGAATGATACTTGTAGCTCCGAGACTGCCCCCGACGTAGGGAAAGGATTTAGGCCCGAGGCCTTCAATCCGCGTAGCACCCCAGAGATCCGGGATCCGGGATTTACGGCATGAACAACGTGAGTCCATCCAGCAACCTGGCAGGAATAATCGCCAAATCTTGCCCCAGAAATTATATCGATGGACCCACTCGCCCATTCTGCCACAAGCCCGACTGCCCCGCCCGCGTGCACGCGGGCTTCGGGAACATCCGCGTCTACAGCCGAGTGCCGCTATCGCTGTACTACCTCCGGACGTACTCTCAACGCGACTCGTGCCACGCCATTCTCTCGCCTCAAGAAGACCGCCGACCTGGTGACGCTCGTGTTGAACCAGCTCCGTCACGGCTGCCCCTTGCGAGTTATCGCCGTGGCCTTCGGGATCGACGAACGTACCGTCGCAGCCTGGCGGGACCGGACCGGCAGGCACGGCCAGCGCTCCCATGAGCATCACGCCCCGAGCGGTCAGGTCGAACCTCGGCACGTCCAGGCGGACGAACTCTACGTGAACGCTGTCGCCCGGCGGCTCTGGATGGCCATGGCGATGGCGGTCCCGCCGCGGCTCCGGCTCGGCGGGGTGATCAGCCTTCGCCGCGATTGGGCTTGATCCTGACGGGGGCGGATGGTCCGCCGGGCCGCCCGCGGCCTGGCATCACTGGTCTGCGTCGACGGTCTGGCCAGCGATGTGATTGCCTCCGCCCGGGTCTTTCGCGGGCCGGCCGTGCGGGCCGAGCGCGGCTGTTTCCCACGGCGAGGCTGCACCTGGCCCAGGTGATCAAGCACCACGCTGGCCGGCGCCTAGACGGCATCACCCGCCGGGTGGTCCAGGGAACCGCCGCGGTGTTGCAAGCGACCGGGGCCGAGGCGGGGATCAACACCGCCTCCATCGAGCGACTCAACGCGACCTTCCGCGGTGCCCTGAGCCGGCTGACCCGCCGCGGTCGGGCTATCGCTCGGGGAGTGGAGGCGTTGACGCCGGGGATGTACCTGGTGGGTACTCCTCCAACTTCTGCTGGCCGCACGACAACCTCCGGGTCGCCGCAGGGACTGAGCGGAGTCGAGGATGGCGCGAACGTCCCCCGGCGATGGCTGCTGGCCTGACGGACCATCGCTGGGCGGCGACGCGGGAGTAGCCCGACCGACTGATCCCGCTGCCACCCTAGGTCCCGCCGAAGCGTCGGGGATGAACGCACAAGCGACTCAAGGCGGCCATGGCGTGATTACGGTTCCCTGGGGTTCTACCGATGCCCGTTTCAGATGTCCGGGGGCACACCTTATAGTCTCCGGCCAGGTCCGGGCTTCGGGATCTTCCGCAGGGACGATGGCTCCGTTGTTCTGCCCAACCCGCCTCGCCAGACCGGGTCGTCAACAACGGCACACCCCGGAGCTTGCCTCGGTTAGACTCTCTCCTTCCAGCACGCGGGGTGAGAATCCGTCGGGTTCTCTACCCACCCTGAGGCTCCGGAGAGCGCTTCAGTGGTTAGTCGTCGCCTAACCGTGAGAATCGGGTCGTGACCGGCTCGTCTTGGAACATCCGTCTCGGACCGCAGGTCCGGGCCGTCCGGGAAGGATCGGACGGGGCGATCCTTACGGCGTCAGGGGAGCAGGCCAGGCCGGGGGGGTGATGTAACGAAGGCGGTCGGCCGGGCGGTGGGGGGTTTACGATGCACGAGATCGCCCTCGACGGGCTTGCGACCGGCGAGTTGGCCAGGAAGTCGGTCGTCGAGATCGTACCGGGCCAGTGGAGCGACGTGCTGATCCGAAAGATCGCCCTCCCGCCCGACGCGCCCAAGAGTGTCTACCACCTCAAGCAGAACGACGTGGCCGGGGCCAAAGTGCCGCACGGGGCACGCCAGGACACCCTGTTCCTGGCGAAGATCGTCGTGAATGGGAGACCTCGACACATGAAGTTCCCCGACCCCAAGGAGGTCGCCAGGTGCCGGCCCCTTCCCGACATTCGGGGGGCGGAAATCTCGTGCCTCACCCCTCTCTCCTTCGCCGCGAACGACGCTGATTCTCTCGACTTCATCGTGGTAGCCAGGATCGCGAAGAGCTCGGGTCCTCGGACACGGATATCTTGTTGACAAGGCCATGCTGGGCAAGTTTAATACTCTTACAAGTGACTCTGGCAAGATAAATGACCCCGACAAGATCGAGATCACTCACCTGATCGAATACTGACCCGAAAAGGAGGGGCTCCAGAATGAAGAGTAAATTCCTCCGTGTTGCAATGGCTCTGGTTTGCCTCACCGGCGTGCTCGCGGCGAGGGATTCATTTCGAGGCCGCGCCGCCGGGGCGATCAATGAAACGCCACAACAACCGGATGGCTTGAACGACCGCGTTGCCACTCTGGCGAAGACTGCGGAGTCCCTCCAGACGCAAGTCACGGCCCTGAAGGAGCGGCTTGATAAGAGCGAGAAAGAGAACAACGCCCTTGCGGCCCGGCTCAAGGCCGTCCGAAAGGAGATCTATATGGACATCGGGCGGATCGTCTCCTACACAAATTACCCGTTCCCTGGGAACAAGGTCATCTCCCATATTCACTTCGATGAGGCCCGAAAAGAGGGCTTCGTCGCCGGCCTTCCGAATGGACATTGCACCGGTGCCCTTGAGGGTTCGATTCGTTGGATGCCTCTGGAGCTGCAAGCCAAGTGTAATGCGGTCGGTCAGGAATGATCTCGCCCGCTTGACAAGGATCGACTCCACGTCAAGAGGATCGATCATGTTATTCCGACGACCGATCCCGTTGGCGCTCTGCTTCCTGTTATCCGGTGTCGCCTGGGCTCAGCCCGAGACCGAAGTCGAGTTGACTCTGAGGAATTGCAACAAGATCGAGGCATCCGCGATCCTGGGTGTCAACGCGACGGGCTGCCTTACCTACGACTTGAAGAAGCAGGAAGCGACCACGACGATCGAGGTCTGCGGCGGTTTGATGCTCAAGGTTGCCCTCAAGGAGGTCGTCATCGGCGGGGAGCTCGGGCACGAGAAGATCGGTCGCGTCACGATCAAGACCGTGCTGAATCCCGGCGATTCGAAGGCGGCGCTGGACCTCCTGAAGTCGACGTCCCCACAGGGCGATGAGCTCCGGCGACTGACCCTCGGCCGGGTGAAGGGGATGTTGACGCGGGCGAAAGACGCCGATCTCAAGGAACTCGGCATCTCACGGGATCAGGTGGACGGGCTCGGCAAGCTTCGCTTCGAGTCTCCGAAGGATAGGACCGACCGCCGGGATCAGATCCGCAAGTTGATCGACAGGTGTCCGGTGATGGGCGTCCGCGGGATCTCCTGAGATGAGTGGTCACGCGTCGAGGACTCGATTCATGTCTCGTCCGTCATCCCTGGTCGTATTGTTCGCCGCCCTGGCGATGGGAGCCACGATCTCCTCGGCCGCCGAGAAGGAGTTTGTCTACTCCCAGTCGACCGGCAAGCTGTCGTTCGACGGCGTTCTTTTTGGCTCCGGTTACTCCGGCAAGGGCCCGGCAAAGAACGACCCTGGGAAGGAGAACGAGAAGAACGCCGGCCCGATCCCGCGCGGACTTTACCGCATGGGCCAGCCCCGGGTCTACAAGGGGATGGCCGACTGCATCGACCTCACGCCGACCGGGCACGACGCCCACGGCCGCACCGAGTTCCTCATCCACGGCGACTCGAAGTCCTCCCCCGGCGACGCCTCCGAAGGGTGCATTATCCTGCCCGTGGACGTACGCAAGAAGGTCGCGGGGAGCGGGGTGAGCCGGTTAAGGGTAGTGAAGGAGTAAAGTCGCGAAGCCGGGGGCCTTTGGAAGACTCTGACCGCGTCTTGCTTTGATCGCTTCGCCCGGCTTCTCCTGCCCCCTTCCTGTAAGAACCTTCCAGGAGCATCGAAGAAGAGAGGGTCGACACGTCCGGGCCACAGGATACCGTTCCCGGTCGGGCCGCCGAAGGCTCCGCGGCCCGGATCGGGGGCGATCCGGCCCGGATCTCCGTCAACTTCAATGCTCGGCCAAGGCTCAGGTTCCAGCGGAATATCTTTCACACTGGCCCAGACTCCCCCGTGATTCACTTCCGGAAGATCATGGGGGGCGGGGAAGACCCCCGTGGCTCGCCCGGACGGACTCGGCCCTGTTCCGGTCTGATGCCGACGGTGAGGCGACGTTCGGGATGCGTTCCCACAAAAGAGAAGGACTTCGCTTTGGGATCGAGTATAACATCGAGTCGCGAATCACACGCCCCTCGGTCATCGCGGAGAAGTTCTGCCGGGAAGCGGAAGGCGATTCATTGAACTGGGGCGGCCGCCGGCCGACCGACGATCCGTTTGGAGCTTGAGCGCGCATGAATACCGCCCGGCCTCGCCTACTCACCCTCTTCGTCGCGATTGCGGCCATGTCGGCTCACGGCCGAGGCCTGACCGCGGACGGGCCGCGGGACGACCACCTGGAGGCGTGGAACCAGTTCCTCGACGACCCGCAGGTCTTCGGCGAATACGTCGACGTCTCCCTGGACGGGTCGTCGCTGGCGCGGGTCCGGCGGCTGATCTACGAGACCGTCCCGCCGGGCGAGGACCCAGGCGCGCAGGAGGTCCCGAGGCGTCGGGCGGCCCGGGCGCTCTGGGTGGGGACGAACCTTGAATACCAGGCGATGCTGTCCGCGGCCGACTCGCCGGCCCCGGCCGCCCCGACCGCCGGCGCCCCGCGCGACCACGCCTGGCGCGCCCTCGCCCTGGCGCAGCGCCTTCGAAGGCTGCTGGCCCGGACCCCGCTGGTGACGCTCGAAGACAAGGAGGAGAACCGCGACCTCTGGGAGGAGGCGCTGCTGCGCCTCGCGGCGATTGAGGCCGAGGCGGAGAACGCGTCCCCGGTCACCAAGGGCTCGCTCCGCGACCAGGTCCGCGCGGCCCTGGTGGCGGAGTTCTCGCCCGATCAGCTCGCCGTCGGCAGTCCGAACGCCCTGGTGATCTCGTCGCTCCGTGTGGCGTTCGTAAGGACGGACGAAATGGCCAAGGCGTCCGGGTTCGCGCTCGGGCAAGCCTCGCTGGCCCTGGGCAAGGTGTACGGATACCCGCCCCAACTTCAGCGGTCTCTGGACTGGCCGCTGCTCGGCCCGGAGCGGCAAGAGGCGGGAGCGCAGAAAGGGTTGTACCCGTCCGCCGACCCGCGCGCCTGGCAAATGGTCGCCGCGACCGTCTTGCGGTCCTACGGTGGGGGGGTGACGTCCGGCATCGTGGGGCTCTACGCGGCGGCCCGGCAGCCGATCGTCGGCCGGAGTGCTAAGGACCTGCTGGCTGACGTCGCGGCCAGTGACATCCACCCCGGGTATCCCGAGGAGAGCGACCTTCACGTCGCGTATGCCTTGGACGAACTCAAGCGACTGGCGGCGCGATCCCGCGAGCCGGTCGCCGCTCGCGCGCCCGTCGAGCCCGGCGTCAAGGTGTTCGGTGAGTTCGGGATCGCCGCAACGGGGGAGACAGACGACGGCGGGATCAAGGCGTACGCGGACTGGCTGAAGAGGCGCATGACGGGGAAAACCGTCGCCTCGAAAGAATTCGCCGACCTGAAGGCGCGGAAGAGGCCCACCCCTGACCCCGAGGCCCTCCCCCTGGACGACACGACGTTCGGCCATCTGGTCGAGGTCGCCCACAGCGTCCTGGGCAAGGACGGAGCCTCGGACGATCGGGCCCCGAACTCGACGCGATTCGTCCGCGACGCCCTGAACGAGTGGCTGCGCAGCCAGATCGAAAAGCAGAGCCTTCAAGCCAAACACATCCTCGATGGTGAGGGGAAGTCCGGCGAGGCGAAATAAGGCACGGGTCGCAGGCTCAGGCCGGCTCGTGACCGGGGGGAATTCGCATGCTCAACATCAAGAGTTGCCGCCGCGTCCCGGCAGTACCTACCCTGTCGGCCGCGCTGATCCTCGCCGTCGCGGGAGCCACGGCGCTCGCCCAGGACCCGGCCGTGCCGCCCGAGGCGGCGGCCCGTCCCGTCGCGGACAAGGAGTTCCTGGGGCAATGCCTCGCCGAGATCCGCCACGGTCGACCCCTCACGGGCGCCAGGCGCGAGCGGCTCGGGACGATCGCCGGGGGCGAAAGTCGGCCGTTTCGAAGCGTCGCCCTTGGCCTCCTCAGGGAGGACCGGGTCCTCCGCGGTGCGCCGGCGGAACTCGACACGGATCGGCTCGCCACCGAGGTCCGTACGCGTGCCCTCCGGCGCGTCGATGAGCTGCTCGAGGCGGAGGACGTGCCCGACCCGCGAGCGGAGCGAAATTACAGTGTGAATGGCCTGCGACGGCGGATCATCGATGACGAGAAAGCGATCGAAGTGGACGGCCGCGCCGTCGCCGGGCTGTACGTCGAGTGGGACTATCTGCTGGCCCGCCTCCGCGACGAGTCGGATCGGGCGCGGCGGGCGATCGTCAAGGGCGAGGCCGGTAGCAAGGACGACGTGAAAGTCGAACTCGCGAAGATCCACGACCAGGCGACCAACCCGCCCGTCTACGACCTGAAGGCGCGCCAGGAAAACGACCTCGCCGATTACCTGCTCCCGTCGGAGGGGCGGGCCGTGACCAAGACGCCGGCCGCGAAGCCGAAGGACGATCAGGATTCGGCCGCCCGGATCGCCCAGGAACGCCAGCGCCTTAAGGCCCACGATATCCTCGCGGGGCGGCTCCCCGCGAGGCTCCGAACGCTCGACGCCCCGCCTGGGGAGCTTCGCAGCGAGCTCGACCGGGCTGAAGGTCTGTCGGGGAGTGTCCTCCTCGACTGCAAGGAGCGTTACGAGGCCGCGATCCGCGCGCTGAAAAAGGCGGCCGAGGCGGCGGGCTCTGAAGCGGGGCCGAGGTGACACCGCGTGGGAGTCGAGGTTCTTCACCGGCCCGCCCGGACGGGTCCGTTCTTTGGGGGCTTGCGGGATGAACGCATCAGGTCTGCGCAACACCGGCCTCGCGGCCCGTTCCCTCGCGACGGGGTTCGCCGCCTCGGCGGTGGTCCTGTGCGGCCTGGGCAATTCGCTCGCGTGGACGCCCGAGGACTCGGCCCCGGCCGCGACGGCCAAGGGGGGCGGGGGCACGGCGGCGAAGTCGAAAATCGAGCCGCTCCCGCCGGAGAAGGCCATCCTGTTCAATGAGTTGACGAAAGAGGGCGTCCCGGACTGGGCGGCGGGGTCCGCCGCCGACCTGCTGCTGGCCCGAGACCGGCCCCGGAAGGCGTCGGAGGCCAGGACGGACGGCGTCAGCTTCAACAACGAGGACGAGGAGACCGTCGCCGAGTTCGACGCGGGTGTCATTTCGCCCGGCAAGTACTACCAGATCGGGGCCGAGGCGCTGGAGGCGATTACCTCGCGTGAGGACAAGAAGGAAGGGAAACGCCTCGTGACGTTCCGCAGGGGCGCGGGGGGGACCACGATCGTCCCCCACGGCGACGGCGTCACGTTCCAGGAGATCGACGACCTGGCCGGGCTCGACGCCGAGGTCGACCTCCTGGCCTCGGCGATGCTCGGCCTGGAATTCCCCGCCGGGGTGATCGCCCTCTACGACCGCTGGTATCCGACGCGGAAGGTCGTGGCCGACCGGTTCACGGCCGTCATGCGCACCCCGGCCTCCGTCCTGCTGAAGGCGCAAGCGTTCCGGCTCAACGCCTGGCACGCCCTCGACCCCCCCCCCGAAGTCGCCTCCCTGAAAGCGGCGTCGACTGAGAACCGGACGCAGAGGATGGTCTGGGCCTCACGCAAGCTCACCCAGGCGCTTCAGCTCGTGAACGCGTCGGTCTTGTCGCTCTCCCCCGCGTCGGGCCAGGCCGCGACGGGGTACAAGGTGGGCGACCCCTTGCGCCAAGACCTGGCCTTCTGGGTCCGCCCCGGCGTCCCCAAGCCGCTGACGTACAAGGACGCGACGGAGGGCACGTTCGAGTTCAAGCCGCTCCCGGCCGGGCAGGCGATCGAGTACGCCCGCGCCCTCCTGGAATGGCAGGCACGCCTCAACGTCGAGTTGGGGGACATGGCCTACCGTGAGACGGGCGGCGCGGCGGTCCGGCGCGGCGGGGGCAACGACCAGTCGACCGCCCTGGCCTACTACGCCGTCGCCAGGGGGCCGCTCTACCTGGCCCGCCTGCTCGGCGACGACCCCAACCTCGCGAAAATGGCCGCCGACTTGGGGGAACGTCAGCGCTGGGTTCGAAACGGGCTCGGATTCCGCGGCGCCGACTTCTACCGGTTCGAGCGTTACAGCGAGGCGACCTACCTCGAGGAGTCGTTCGCGAACCTGAAGCGGTGCGTCGACGCCTTGACGATGGCCGGGGACAACGGGGCCGGGCGCCGGTCCAATCAGCTCGCCTGGCTCGGCAACCTCCGCGAGAAGAAGGCCGACCGCAACCTCCTCCGGGGCGCCCTCAACGATCAGGCGAGGAGGAATCTCGATAGCTCGATCCTGGGGGTGGAGGCCGCGATCGACAACCTCGGGTGGGAGCAGGCGCGCGCCGAGGCCGAGGACGCCTGGAGGTCCCTCGACGTCGCGTTCAGCGGCGGGCAATTCCAACTCCAGCAGGACCAGTACCAGGGCGAGCTCGGCCTCCTGATGCTCGAAGGGCTGCAAGACTTCGCCGCCGGGCTCCAGGGCCTCGCGCGGCACGGCGTCGCGACCGAACCGCCGACCGGGGCGGCGGCCGGGGACCTCGAAAAGCTCCACGAGTTCGTCGAGAAACAGGTGCCGACGCCGGAGAACAAGGACACCCTGCTCGTCATCAGGCGGGCCTGGGGTGAGGTCGAGAGGCAGATCCCCGGCAAGGGGGCCGACCGGGGGGGCGGGAACCCCGCGGCCGCGAAAACGGAAACCCTTCTCGACATCCGCCGTCGCGAGTACGACCAGGCCCGCGAAGAGGTCGCGCGCCGCCAAGATTACCTGCAAATGGCGGTCCGCAAGGCCGAGCTGAAAGACTGGAACAAGAGTCGGGACGTCCTGGACGAACGCCTCAATAAAGAGAATGCCGAGCTCATCGGGCTCTGGGAGAAATTTAAAGACGAGAGGAAGGATGGGGAAGCGGTGGCAAAGGCGAGAGAGATCAAGGATCGTGTCATCCCCCGCCTCCAGCGGCAGGTCTCGCAGTCCGCCTCTCGGCTCCGGGAATGGATCGGCAAGGTCGAGGAGGTCAAGCAGAAGCTCCAGCAGGTCCGGAAGGCCGTCGAGGACATCAAGAAGTTCGGGAAGGACGTCGGAGAGGCCAAGGAGAAAGTCGCCGCGGTGATCCGGTCGGCGAAGGCCATACCCGTCACCGTCGCGGCGGGCATGACCACCGGCACCTTCTTCGACTCCGGCGGCGCCATCTCCGACATCGCCAAGGCGGTGCTCGATAACATCGTCGCCGTCTACGACGGGAAGAAGGACGCGCAGTCGCTGGTGAAGGACGTGGACGACGCCGAGAACAAAGTGAACGAATATCTCAAGAAGGCGCAGGACGTCGAGGACGCGTTGATCAAGAATGAGGCCGACCTGAGTCACGCAAAGACAGTCGAGGAAGCCCTGAGGCCGTTCGAGGTCGGCGGCACGGTTCACAAGCAGTACGTCGACCGCGAGGCGGCGATCAAGGGGCTCCGGGACGAGCATCAGGCCGCGCTCGACGCGATCGCCAGGAAGATCGCCGAGAACGAGAGGTTCCTTGAGGAAGGCAATCAGCGCGACCTGGAATCGGGCCTCCGTTCGGCGATCCTGGCCGAGGATGTCGCCCGCGGGTGGCTCGAAGTCGGCCGCCGCGAGGCCGGCCATCGGCTCGGGTTGCTCGTCAGCCAGCGGGAGAAGATCGAGAAGCTCGGCCGCGAAATCTCGAACGCCGCGCGCGTGATCGCGTTCTACAACAAGCTCATTGAAAAGCGGACGAAGCGGGTGACCGAGTCGGACGAGAAAGGGAAGAAGGTCGACGCGGATCGGGAGAAGCGGAAGGCCGAGCTGCGGGGCAAGCTCGACACCCTGCACGCCGAGATCGCCGAGCTGAACCGCCCCCGGAACCGGCTCGTGACGACCGACCTGATCGAGTCGCTCGCCCCCGCGCTCGCGCTCGCGACGGTTCGCCCCAAGCCCCAGGAAACGCAGACGCTGATCGACGACGCCAACGGCCACCTGCTCCGTTGCGCGCGCTGGCTCTACGTCCTCGGCGGGGTCCCGGACTGCGTCCCGCTCGCGAGCCCTTGCAGTTCCCTGGCCGAGCTGGTGATGGCCCGCGATCAGGTCGGCGAGCTCAGAGAGAAGGTCAACAAGCACTTCGAAGAGATGTCCCCATACCTGTTGATCCTGAAAATCGACCCGGCGAGCCTGGCTAAGGCCGGGCGGGCCTCGGACGGGAGGTCCTGCGTTGTCCGCGTCGTCCGGGGCGACGGAGACCGCAATGTCGCGGACAATACGGATCGTTTCGGCAAGTCGTTGGATAACTACGTCTACGACCAGCCCGAGGCCCGGGACGGGTCGATCACCTTCCGGATCAACGGCCACGAGGACCACCACGGCATCCTTCTGGGTTTCTGGATCCTCCCTGGGCCGGGGGATCCACCCCGAGGCGGCGACCGTCCGCCCCGGCTCTATCCCGTACTGGAGCCCCTCGGCCCGATCCGCCGCCGCGACAAGGCGGATAAGGCCGTCACGCTCCCCTTCAAGGCCGGGGTCGAATCCCCCATCGACCGCGTCGTTTTAAAGCCGCACTACGTAGAGCAGGAGGTCCGGAAATACATCGAGCAAGGCTCGGCGCGCGGCTGGGACTTCAGCTTCGTGAACAAGCCCTACCCCGGAGACTTCCCCCACCCCCCGAACATCGACGTCCTGGGGCGCGGGGTCGAGGGCCTCTGGAAGCTGAGCCTGGAGCACGTCCCGGACAAACCGCGGCTGAAGATCGACGCCCTCGGTGAGACCTGGCTGGTCTTCAGCTACGTCCCGCCCAAGACCAAACAGGCGTCGTCACAGGCGTTCGAGGCCCGAGTCCGCTCCCCGGAGTTCGGCTTCCTCCGGGGCGTCGCCGGGGAGGGACCGGCGGCCGACGACGCACTGTTCTTCGGGGCGGAGTGGAAGACCCACCCGCTCGGCTCGAAGGCCCGACCCGACGACCCCGCGCGGCTCCGGCGGCTCGACGACCTGGAGGCCGTCCTTAACGGCAAGGCCGACCCCCCGGCGGAGGACCCTGCGCCCACGGAACTCGGCCCCCTTATCGAGGAAGAACTCGGCGCCGTCTTCGGGCGGCAGTCGGGCCGGCGCGCCGATCCCGTTACCTCTCAGGATCTTGTCCGGCCCGTGGCCGTGCCCCGAGAGGTCGGCAAGGCGGCCCGCCTGCTGATGCTCCTGATCGACGCCGTCGAGAACGAGGAGATGGAGCAACTCAAACTGTCGAGCCGGACCCTCCAGGACGTCCACACCCGTGTCGACCAGGTCCGCGCGTTCACCGACGCCCTGGAACGCCAGAACAATCGATTCCAGGCCTTGCGGGCCTACGTCAAAGACTTGAAAGAGGTGTCAGGCACCCTCGACGGCCGGGCCCTTTCCGACGAAGAATCGAAGGAACTCAAAAGGCTCGAACGGGAAGACCTGAACGGCCCCCTGCTCGGGGAAGTCGCCACCGGCCTGCGGCAGTCGCCCGGAACCGCGCCTCGGGCGATGATCGCCCACGTGCTCAGGCGGATCATTGACGAAAAGTACCGGCCGCGCGCCGTCGAAGAGAAATAGGCCGAGAAAGACGAGGCGCGGTCCGAGGCGAAAGAAGAGCCCTCCGAACCTTGACGTAACCGGCCGATCTTCAGGCGGATTGACGTCCGCCGACGGCGACCACAACCGAGGACGAACCGATGAGCCTTCCGCACCCGCCTCGCCCCCGCCCCCGCCCCGGTCTGGGCCGGTGCTCGATCGGCCTGGCCCTCCTGTTGGGCGCCTTTTGCCCCCAGGCCTCGGGCGGCGAACCGAACGACGGTCCCTTCTGGAAGCACTACGTTTTCTTCCTGAAGGAAGGGGACTACTACAGGCTGAACGTCTGGTACGTGCCCGCGAAATTGCCCAAGGGGCAATACATTTGGCTGGGCGGTGACCCCGCGGTGCAGAAGTTCAAAGTGGGGCCGAACGACCCGAAATGGGCGAGCCTTAATGACGCCCCGGAAGAGCTGCGGCGTCAGGTCATCAAAGCGGTCGGCACGCACACAGAACCGGCGAAAGTCCAGGAAAAGCTGAAGGCGGAGTTCCCGCCCATCGCGGCGGATGGGATCTGGTTCGTCAAGGAGGACATGGCTGGGGACATGCTCACGGCGTGGAACATCAAGGATTCGGAGAAGCGGACTTACGTATTCGACTGCATGGAGCGGCTCACCGAATTGCTCAAGCCGGACGCGGGGCGGCTGCTCCGTCCGAAGCTTCCAGGCGATAAAGAGCCAGAGCAAGCGACGCCATATCAGTTTGAGGCCGACGTGCGTAAGTCCGTCCTGGACACGTATCTGGCCGGCGACAAGCCCGCGTTGTTCACGAGCAGGAACCCTCAGTTCTCGGGCGAACTTCTCCTGGTGGTGAAGGGCGTCAGGGATGACAAGGGCGCGCCGGTGGAGGGCGACAACCACGGCACGGACGCGAAGAAGAAGAAATTGTATCAGGCGCTGTGGCTGCCTGCCGACCGAGCCGAGATGCCCTGGAAGGTCAAAGCGACCTTCGGTAACCTGCCCGTCCACCCGCTGGCCGAGCACGATTACAAGCTCCTCCGGTCGACCGCGCTCTTCCCGGATGACCCCGCCAAGCTCGACGGGTCGACCTTCACCGGCTTCGTCCGCAACGCGGACAACGTGGTCCCCCTCAAAACCGCGCTCGGCTGGTTCATCAACGACAAGGACGAGCAATCCTACAGGTGGGCGGTCTCCGGCAGGAACCTGTCGAAGTACGCCCCCCTAGTCGACGTGACGGACAAGAGACTTCTCCGGGACGAAACCTTGCGCTTTACCCCCGTCGAGGAGGGATTAGTCAAGCTGACGATCGGCCCCGCCGCGCTCACGGCCGAGGGGGAGTCCGTCCCATTCGACGGCAAATCCTACCCTGCCACGTACACGGCCAAGCTCTTCAACAAGGTCCCGGCGCGGTTCCGCTTCGTCACCGGCCGGCACGGCGGCGCCGTGTACCTGCTCGACGAGGAGTTGACTGTCCGACAGCTCGTGGCCATGCTCGTGCAGGCCGACGGCGATCTCGGCGCATACTGGCGTGGCGAGGCGGGACGAAAGGCCGACGTCGAGGCTAAGATCACCGAGGCCGTGAAGAAACTTTCTCCGGAGGCGAGCGACGGGAAACCCAACCCCGAATTTGACGTCGAGAAGGCGGCGAAGGCCGTGAGCGCGCCGAAATCCCCCGAGGACCCTAGGGTCGGCGAATGGAAAGCGATCTGGGCGTCGATCGACCGGCTGACCCGCGCCTTGCGAGAACCCTTCGCGGGCGCCGACGGACATTGGGAGAGTTATTACGCCGCCTGGTTGTTCCACGAGACCCTCCAGGACATGATCGAGCCGCAGGCCGGCGCCTCCTCCGCGAAGAAGAAGGAGGAGACGAACGCGAAGAAGGAGGAGACCAAGGGCCCGCTCCCTTCCGCCCGTTCGGACTGGTTGCGACGTCGCGCGGGGTATCGGGTCGCCAGGCTCGTCCCGTATTTCCAGGACCGGGCCTTCGCCTGGGCGGAGCACGGCCTGAGCAAGCACGTCGCGACCACCGCCAGAAGTCCCGCCCTGCCGGACTTCGCCGAACCACTCGACGCGGACTGGTCCGATTTCCGGACGTACGCGTGGAACCTCTTGGGCGACGCCTTCGACGGCGCGGACGACTTCGACATGGCATTCCGGCGATACCGGTCGTTCCGGCGGAAGCTCGCCGATCTCGGCACCCCCTTCTTTAGCCCCCTGGTCAACCCCCTCGACGACCCCGTGACCCTGGTCAGCCCCCGCGCCGTGACGGGGTTCCTCTCCACGGTAGAACTCGGAGAGACTTCAGGGATTCGCCTGCCCAGTGCGCCGGAATGGGGCTGGGCCGCCGACGGCGGCAGGATCGACGCGAACCAAGGGGGACGGTCCATTAACGACCCGGCCGAGGGGACTTGGACCGGCGGCCGGTCTCGCCCTTGCGCCCTGGAGGCCCTGAAGGGGGCGCGGACTTTCCAGGACCGCACCGGAGACCCGGTCGCCCCGTTAATCTGGAACCTCGACGGCAACGTGAGCGAGTTGGTCAGCCTCCCCGGCGACCAGTTCGCCGTGATGGGGGCGAGCTACCGAACCGACGTGGCCGGCACCCGGGAGGGCTGGGAACTCCGCCGCGATCTCTACCTGCGTGTCGCGACCCCGAACTTCGGCTGGGACTTCGTCGGCTTCCGGCTGGCGTTGAACGCCGGACTACCCGAAATGGGTGCCGTGGCGAATGCGGCGCGTGCCGACACCAGGGCCTTTAAAGATGCCGACGAGGCGCCGATCGGTTCTCTCTACCGCGAGCTTTACGGGATCGCGACACTGCCGGAGAGCGTGAAAGGAGATCCCCTTCGCGAAAAGTGGCAGCTCGAAAAGAAGGCCGTCGGTGAGATCCTCGGCGATCACGAGACCTGGTGGGTCGAGAACCTCCGGGTCGAGCTATGGGGTGCCGGCGGCGACCTTAGGGGCCGGCTCCCCGCGTCCGCCTTCCTCGACGACGCCCTCGGGGTCGTGTACGGGCCGGGCCGTCGACCGGCCCGGCCCGCACCCGAGGCGGGCGATGCTCAAAAGTGAGTCCATGGGTCCACGTTTCAGGCAATCCAACGAAGGGGCGACCCCGCATTCCCCTCCCGAGTGAGCCGGGCCATCGGGGGCAATCGACCGGGCTCGAGGCGTGGTTTCCCGGAGGCCAGTCATGACGAGTCGATGCGTTTTCGGTCGGTTGACGGCGTTCGCCGCTTGCCTAACTATCGGGGCCGCCGCGGGTTCCGGCTTCGGGCTCCAGCCGCAAGCCCGGACGGCTGAAGCGGAGCCGGCAGATGGCCTGGTCGCCCAGGTCCGGCGGCTCCAACGTGAAGTCGAGAATCTCCGAGCGGAACTCTATGCCCGGAAGGTCGCTTATTACGGCATCTCCGCATTGACACAGATCCGCGATGGCTGGACCTCCCAACCCGTTCCGCTGAAGGTCCGCAATGGAGATACCGTTCGGATCACTGTCAATTTCGATGCCATATCTCAGGCCGGTGACACGCCCCCAGCCGGCTTCTACTGGGAAATCATCCATGACGGTCGCGTCAAGGAGAGGGATTACGGGAATTCGAAGATCGCACACTCCACCACGGGGCGGCAGTGGCGCACGCAGGCGAATACGGTGATCTACACGGCTTTTGCCGATGGGATAGTCAATTTCTCACTCCACGCGTCGAAAGGTGACCTCACGAGGGAGGGAGAGATGCGCAGCCTCACGGTCATCGCGGAGAACCTCGTTTGGCAATAAGGGCGTCCGGGCCGGCGGTAACTCGCCCCTGGGATCCGGGGACCATTTCGATAAAGTCCCCGGTGTCTAATTCGCACATTTCAGGCATTTCCTGAGTTCCAATAGGAGCAAGAACATGGCAACCACTCAGGTTCAGAACAGGTCACGTCGGCGTCGGTTCAACATCCTGACGGCCGGCGTTATCATCCCGATCTCGGCGGTCGTAGGGGTCACGCTGGGCACGACGATCGTGAACGTCACGAAGGCTTCGGTGGTTTCGCGGTCGGGCCGGGCGACGCACTTCCCCGCCAGGGTGGCCGCCGACCCGAGCGTCTGCTGCTGTGACGACTCGGCCTGCAAGAAAAATTGCAAGACGTATCCCGACGGGACCTGTGGCGAGCGCAACAAGTACCCTTGCAATACCAAGGACTGCCCTCAGTGAACCGGATCAAGGACCCTTCGGCAGAATTTTCCATTCCTGTTGAGGCCTTCCATTCACTGCGTATTGCTGAATATACAGCCCCTCTCGCTTTTCCCCGTCCGCCACGTCGAGCGCCATGCCGCTGGCGTTGTTGACGATCACGAGGGAATCGAGCTTGCCAACCGAAAGCTTGTCCAGCTTGGTCTTCGCCAGGTCTTTCTTGGTCGCCTCCAGGTCGGCCTTGCAGGAAGCCAGACCCGTCGTCAACGCCCGGCAACATTCCTCCAGGGCCGTGGCGCGATCCACCAGCCCTGGGTAGGAACCGGGCCCCACCCCCGCAGCTCCGTGCGGACGGGGTCCCCCGGCATCGGCGTTGATCCTCGCCGTCCTGGCGAAGTAGCCAACGGTCATGCCAAGAAGGAACACGATCGCCAGTCGTCGCCTCATCGTCTCACCTCCGAACGGGTCATTCGGTATTCTGGCTTCATCGCCGGGGGCAGCCGCAGCGGACGGGCGGCCCCTGGTGGTCGTCCTCGTGACGCACGGTCGCGAATCAAAACGCTTGAAAAAAGACGCGGCCCCGCCGATATCATTTCGCGGGCTTCTTCCGGTAGAGCACGAAGACCCTCATCCTGAGGACACAAGTCCTGTTGGGGTGACTCTCCGCGGATAGGACGAGATCCTCATTTTCCGCCCCCCATATTCGAACTCGATCCTGGGAAAGATTCCGGCGTGCTCCACGTTATGCTTCGGGCTCCACCATGCACCGACGATCGGGTCGCCGGACCCACTTGCGAGGGGAAACCGGCCGCCAGGGGCGGGCGGTACCAGAAGTCCCTGAAATGGACCGCCGGGCGTGGTGATGACGACGTCGAACTCCTTGAGCCCCAGCCTGGCTTCGGCGAGGGTCCCCTTCATGCCTCCGATCTCCTTCTTGAGTGTCTCGACCTCCGCCTTGAGGAGGATGACTTCGTGGACGAGGCCCGTGGGGAGAACCTTCTCTGTCCCCTCGGGGCGGACCTGGGGCGAGCCGGCGTTGGCAACCGCGGGATACAGACCTCGGCCAAAGCTTAAGATCAAGAGCCCGCTGACTATCATCAGGCAGAGCCCGGCGAGACGGTTCGGTCGGTTTGATCCGGCAGGCGTCACGGGCATCCCTTTGTTAATGTCCCAGTTGTGGGATCTAAAATCCCTCGCCTTCCAGGCGAAAACTTCCAGTAGGTCTTGTTTTGACGAGGCAGCACGAGTGGCCGGAGGCGCCGGAGATTTCTGCGGTCGGGGAAGGCGGAAGTCTTCTCCTCTCCGTTCCCATAGGAGTCGGGCTTTCAGCCGACTGTCGAACCCACCGCCTTCCAGGCGGTGGTCGTTCAGTTGACCGGAGGAGTAGTACGTCCGGGCGACCCGGCCAGGGCCAGCTCCGTGCTCACGGGTCATCCTTCGGGTCGACGGGCAATGTCAACATCTTGCCGTGCGCGCTAATGCCATTCCTGTAGAAACTAGTGAAGAGCTCGCCGTTATTCGGGTGCCGTAGCAACAGCGATCCCTCGCCGGGCTTCTCGGGACCCCATCCTCCATAGGTAGACATGAAAATCATATCGCCAAACGTATCGACAGGACCGACCATGAAGTTCGACCGAATGCCGATCATCGCGGGACCTTCGATCTTCCTCTTAGTGGTTCATCCGGCAATTGCCCTGATTCCTGGCACGGCGGCGATTCCCGGCTGACGGCGAGCCCGATGACGTCGTCGCCGCCCCCACACGAACGGATGACGATGCTTGTTCCAGTAGGCCGTCGCCGCCGCGACCGCCTGGACGATCTCCTCCCATGTCTCGAACCGCCGACCCTTCAACGCCAGCGACCGCGGCACCTTCCACCACGGCTCGATCAGGTTGAGATACGCCGCGTACTTCGGCTGGAACACGAACTCCCAACGCGGATGAGCCAGGCTGAACAGCAGCACATCGGGGGCACGGTGCGCGTTCAGGTTGTCGACCACCGCGTAGACCCGCTCGCACTCCGCGGGCAGCCAGGCGTCGGCTTTCTCCAGGAAGTCCACCCAGCTGGCCGTGGTCCGGCCACCGTAGGGGGCCGTGAACACCTCACCCGTCGCGGGACGGAATGCCCCAAAGATGTAGCCCTTGCCCCGCCGACCGTAGTCCGCCTCCTGCCTGGCCCGCCCGGCGGGCTTGGGTTGCCCCCGCTCGTCCGTGCCGGGATCGGCATGAACCAGTCGCGACCCACGGAAGCTCTTGGCCGACTCCGGCCCCATCTCGTCCAGGCAGACGACTACCGAGCCGTCGGGCGGGGCCGTGTAGAGTTCGGTGATGACCCCCTTTTTTCGGCGAAGTCGGGATCAACCCGCTCGCCGAACCACGTCTCCTGTTGGCGCCAGCGAAGGCCCTCCTCGACGAGGATCTCGCTGATGCGACTCCGCTTCATGGCCAGGGCCTTCTGCTCGCCGAGGTACACCTGGAGGCGGTCCATCGTCCAGCAGGCGAAGGGAAGGCCCAGCGACTGCGGGTCGGTCAAGGCGGTGGCGATGACCTCGGCCCGCTGCTCGGCGGAGTAGGTCGGTGGCCGGCCGGAGCGGCGGAGTTCTTCGAGGCCCGCGAGGCCGTGATCGTTGAAACGGCGGATCCAGGCATAGACGGTGGGCCGCGAGCATCCCTGCTCCGCTGCGATGACGGGAGCGGACTGCCCCTTGGCGGCGGCCTGGATGATCCGAGCGCGTTCGACCGATCGAACCGGGGCGGTACGCGACTGGATGAGGGCGGCGATCGCCTTGTCTTCTTCGGGGGTCATGGGACGCAGATAGACGCGGGCGGCCATGGTGCAACTCCCAAGCGGTTGCCTCCATGCACCTGCAAATCACCTGCCGGATGAACCACTTAGGAACGGGACGTAATTAACTTCCCGATTTCACATTGGCTCGGGTACCGCGCGATAGTTCCATTTGGGAAGAACTTTGTCGAAGACGATCTTCATGTTCTTCTTGAAGCCCGCGGCATACTTCCGGCCGGTCTTGTAGATCTTGCCGAGAAGGCCGACTTTCACCTTCAGTCCCGTCGTTGTTTCGGCCTTGGCCATGGAGTACTGGACGGTCTTCAGCGTGTGGAAGATCACGCCGCGACACGCCCGGGTCAAATGCGGAAACAACCGGTGTTCAATCGGATTGTACTTCGAGCAGTACGGTGGGTAATGCGCCACGCGAATCTCGATCCCCAGTCGGTTCGATAGTTTCTGGAGGTCCTCTTTGAATAAATACATTGTTGCGCTATTACCGCCACCACCATCGCGCAATACCAGCAGGTTCTTGGCCCGGGGATAGTCGATCCGGCCTTCTTGGTCCCACCACGCCGCGATGCTGTCGCAGGCCAGTTCGCTCGTGTCATGGCTGGTGTTCAGTCTGACGAAAGCCTTGTTCTTCCCCAGATCGTAAAGGCCGTGGGGAATCACCGTTCCCGATCCCGCGCTGCCGAAGTCGTGGTCGTTGGTCTCGATCGTTTCCCGGGTGTCGATCTTGCCGTCTCGGAAGAAATTGCCGAGCAATTCCTTCTTTTTCGTATCCATGCTGATGACAGGCAAGCCGGCCTTCAAATACTGCTTCTCGAGGCGGGTGATCTTCTTGAACTGGGCGTTGCGATTCGGGTTGCGGGGGCCCATTGTCTTCTTCTTCAAGGCCTTCCGCTTGCGATACCCGTTCTTGCGCAACAACCTGGAAACGACCTGTCGACAGGCCGGGGTCCCCAATCTGCCGAGCCGACGTGAGATCTGCCCCCGAGACAGGTTCGTCCATTTCACGTCGCCCCGCATCGGGTCGTCGGCGGTGTGGTCTTCGAGCACCTTCATGAGGTTCACTTCCAGTTCGGCGGAGATCTCGGCTAATTTTTTGCGCCCACCCCCTTTTTTCGGACCCGAGTCGTGTCCAGGTCGGCTGTCTCTTCCAGTTCCGCCAGTCCCCGGCGGATGGTCTTGGGGTCGCATTGCAGCACCCTGGAGATGTACTCAACCCCGCCATGACCCAGTTTCGTGGACTCGATGGCGGCATACCGCCGACGATCGTCTTCGGCCAGCGAGTTATAGAGGCGCTTCATCATCCGTTCGATTCTGGGTGCATAGGCATCCATGGTCCATTCCTCCGTGGCCCCGCTCCGGTCCAAGGACTTCATACCATTTTCCCAGAAAATCGGGAAGTTATTTGCGTCCCGTTCCATAGCGGCTACTTCGACAAGGTCGCTCCAGAGCGCATTACCGCCTACGAGTCGGCCGATCTCCTCCGCATCTACGAGCCGGTTGGTGGTCTTGTCCCCGCGGATTATTTCGCCTTCGCCCCAGTGCTCTGGGATGCCCTCGATCGAGCCGAGTTCTGCGAAGTCGTCATCGCAAACATCATGCTGTTCAGAGGCTACGACCCTTACTCAGCCAGGCGGGGGGCATCCAGTCTTCGGCTGTGCTATCGCGATGACTTCGACGAGTTGCAGCCCGACTTCGAGTCGCTCGTCGCCCGAGCGACCTGGAATCAAACGGACAAGTATCCGACGGATAAAGAAACCAAGAAGACATCTGATAAAAGACGAGCGAGCCGAAACGTCCATACCGAGTCGCCGGAAAATCGTTCACCAGACTATCACACGATTGTTCATATTAAGTTAAATTCAGAGTTTCTCTCCCATCCGGATGCCGCCGCCTTCCTAGGGGTCCAGCCCGAGACTCTGGAGTATCTACGTAAGTCGCGAAGAATTAGGGCTGTCAAGGTCGGCAACCAGCGCGGATTCGTATTCGCTATCTCCGACCTGCGTGATTTTGCCGCGAAGCGGACCGTGCCGACGGGCGAAGAGGAGAGGAGACGGCGGAGCCGCCGTTAGTCCCCGCCCCTGAAATTGATCCCCCGCACCATCGAGCGGAGATTCTCCTTGTCCTGCTGGTCGTAGTGCTTCTGGGTCTCTGTCGTCGTGTGCCTCAGTTGGCACATGACCTGCTCGGCGCTGAGCCCGAACCATTGCTTGGCGTGGGTGGTCATCGAGTGCCGGAACATCTTCCAAATCGCGTGTTCGATCCTGGCCCGCTTAGCTAACTCCTTCAGTTGGTCGAGGGGTTTATAACCGGGAGCGCTCGTGACCCAGGGTTTTTGCTCGGCGTTCGGGAAGACCCAGCGTGACCTCCTAAAACTCGACCACTCCCGCAGCTTCTCGATCAGTACGTCCGGCAGGCCGATCGGTGCTTCCGCCCCTTCGGTTTTCAGGTCGTGTTCGATCTTGAAGTTCAACCACGCGATCCCAGCCTCCCAATCAATCTCATCCCATTCCAGGTGGAGAATCTCGCCGATCCTCGCTCCGGTGTAGGCGGCGAAATAAATGAGAGCCTGGAGACGACGGCGGCCGAAATCGTCTGGCCGCTCGGAGACCTCTCGGTCGGACTGGTCGAGGAGGTCGACGATTTGCCTCCGAGTAAAATGCTTGGCCTTCGCCGGACCGTTCCGCTTCTTGACACGCTTCTGGCGAGCCCCGACGCTCGCGTTCCCCCGTCCCGAAAATGGGTTCGTGTCCTTCGGACGATGATTCCAGTCCTCAAGGACGTTGAAGAACAGTCTCAAGAGACGGAGGTCGGCGTCGACGCTCTCTGCGGACGGGACTTCGGAAAACCTCTCCTTGCGGTACTTATCCCTCGCGTCACCGGAGACCTCATGACACCAGCCCGGTTTGACGATCCGGGCGAAGTCTCTCAAGACCCGCCGCTCGCCGAGCATTGACTTGAGGCTCTTGCCCCACTTACTTTCCGCCTCCTTTCGTCCCGCCCCGGTCAGTTCGTGACCGGGATCATGGGTTTCCAGATACTTCTTCTGGAAATGGTCCCAGGTGATCGGCTCAAGGCTCTCTCGGCGTTCCGGAGCATTGAGTTCCTTTTCCTGGTCGGCGGCGGCCTGTCTCGCGTAGGCGGCGGTGGCGTGCTTGCCGAGTGAGAGGAATCGTCGTTGCCCATACTCCACCCACTCAAGCGTGTAGCTCGTCGAGCGGCTCCCGTCTTTGAGGAGGTTGTTCTTGCGCTTCTTGACCCAGACCTTGATGTACTTGCGAACGGGTAGTTGGCTGGCCATCAATTTCGCCCTCCCCCTGTCCATTGCGCAACATTACGCGCAACATGTTATCCGCGAGGAGGGAAGGACAAGGCAATGGCGAGACGGTGTAATCGCACTAAATGCCCGACATAGACGACGGAAACGTCTTTTCAGAAGGGAGATACGAAAAAAGCCCGCCTCATTTCTGAGGCGGGCTTTGGGAGTGCCCCCCGTAGGACTCGAACCTACAACCCGCTGATTAAGAGTCAGCGGATGGATTGACGTAAGTTTGGATCGCATGTAGACTAAACGTAGGTCAAATCACCGGGCGCGGCGCTAATGCGGCATTTAGAAGGTTGCGCGGCGGTTGCGCGGGCGATGCTTGCCATTGCGATTGTCCGGAGAAACGGCAACTTGAATTGCGACGCAAATCCTTACGATGTAACGTCATAGGAATGGACACAAGGGCATTTCAAGGAAGAGAATTCACAATGACCGATCGGGTGTTTCAGGAACTTGCGGAGACCCTTCGCAATCAGACGCAGGGCGGCGGACCGGGGGTCGAGGTACTGGTCGGGGTGACCGCCAGCGGCAAGAGCACCTATGCGCGCCAACGTGCGAAACGTGGCGCCATGGTTGTCTGCCTTGATGACCTCGTGTCGGGATTGCATCCGGGACGCGATCACCCCTACGAGTCCTCCTTGTCGGAAATCTACCAGGGGATGGAACGCGCCATCGCCGTCCACGCATTGATGGCGGGGCGTCGCGTGGTCGTGGATCGAACGAACCTCACACGCGCCGCGCGGGACCGATGGCTTGAACTCGCGGAACAAATGCGCGTGCCCATCGTCGCCGTGCGATTCCCGATGGAAGACCCTCTTGTTCATGCGCGACGGCGGTTTAACAGTGACCCCCCGAAACCGCCCCCTAGCCGCCTGGGAACAAACCGCCCGCGACCATGCCCGCCAGGCGGAGAAGTCACCCCTGACGATTCACTGCGGCTTCGGGAAAATCGTTGGGTCGGGGTCGGTTGTCGACTCGCTTTATGACCCCTTTGCTTGCGATGGCGAGATCAAAACCGGGCTCGCCGATCCACTGAAGCCTTACGTTCGAGGTTAATGCCCCCTGCCCCATTCCCCCAAACTAGACCGATCGGTCTACCGTCCCGAAGGAGCCCCCTCCCATGCAACCCCGCTACCAGGCTCTGACCCAGATCCGCGACGGCTCGTGCTTTCAATCGTCGTTCAGCAGTCCCGCTGATTGGCGGGTGTGGCTTCGGGCCGGGACACACGACGAGATTGCATGGTCACATCTTATCGAGGTCTCGACCGGCGACCTTCACCAATCGCATTATTGCCCGGGCGGCACGTCCAAGGAATACACCCCAGAATTCCGCGACCAGGTGTCCCGGCTTACCTTCGACGAGGCGTGTCTGGTCTACGGGATTTCCAGGACAATGAGTTTCCAATCAGAACAATTCAGACGTGATTACAACGAGGCGAAGCGACTCGGGCCGGTGATTAACTGACCGGAAAGGAGCCCCCTCCCATGCCTGACTCCGCCAACCTGATTCAGGTCAGTGAGGTCCGAGACTTCCTCTTGCAAGCCATCTGTACCCAGATGTCGATCGACAGCCTGACGGCGTGCGCGCCTAGGCGAGATGGTCCCACAGGTCTCAGCCTAGACTTTCAGCGGGAATCGTCATCGGGTTATAGCGAGCCCGTTCGTTTCCGGGTCGAAGTCAACGCCATCTCATTGCCAGAGATGAGTGAAAAGCCCCAAATGACCCAAGACCAAACGCTTTCCCCGAAGGGCGCCAAGATCGTCGCCGCCCTTGCCGAATTCCGAGACGACCTGAAAGCGGAATTGCGCGAGAAAGGATCGTTGCCCATGCCTGACCTGATCCGCCTAGTCCGTCCCTCCGCTCCGATCCGCCACCCGGACGACGTCGCCTGGCTCCGCTCGATCCTGAACGAGGCGGGGTACGACGCCGATCCGAAGGATATCCAGGACGCCTATTCGGAATGGTCCGAGACGAACTATGCCGCCGGCTGGGCGTGCCTGAACAGGAACCACGAACCGCTCTATTACCTCGGTGTTCTATTTGACGGAATGCGGCACGAGGACGGAAGGAAGGTCGCGCCCCATGTCTGAACCACCGATCACCCCCGCCCAGGCCCTCGACTACGAAATCCGTGGCTCCTGGTGGGCCACGATCCCCGGCCCCTTCTATCTCGGCTCGATCGCCCGGCGATACTTCGGGTGGAAAGCCCGGTTCAAGCACGCAATCTACCGCCGGTCGCGAGTGAGGAGGGAGCGCCTGGAGGAGGTGCTGGTGTTGATGGAAGCCGAAGGGTGGGGAGGGAAGACCGATGACTGAACGAACCGTCCGGCAACGCTACGCCGATTACAAAAAGACCTTCCCGAAGCGTCTCAACGACCGGCGATGCGAGTTGATTGCCAAGATGTCCTCCGGCTTCACTCCTGAAGAACGCATCCGCACGTTTGCCGCCAACCCCGGATGGAAGGAAGAATGCGAGCGGCGCGAGCAAGCCAACCTGACCGACGCCGAGCGAGTTGAACTTGCGGAACTGACCAAGGTCGTGGACGACTGGCAGAGCCGGTCACCGTGGGCGATCGACAAGGCAAAGTGGATGGAAGAGAAGGACGCTGAGTTTAGGACGGCTCTTGCCAGGGCGGAAGAAGGGAAGAATTCCCATGCCTGATGCCACCCCTGATCATCTCACCAACGACGATCTCCTAAGTCTCGCCGAACAATGGGCGACTCAAGCCGAAGTCGCGCCCGAGACCGACCCGCAAGCCATCCGCCTCGTCCGCGAACTCGCCCGCCGGTACGCCGACGCGGTCAACCGCAACCGGGCGACCTGGGGCAAGGCGGCGAAGGCGTTCGGGATCAAGGCGCCGGGGATCGGGGATCGGGTCGAGCGGTTCATGCGGGCGGAGCCTGGCCAATAAAACCGCCCGGCTCACCCTTCGAAAAAATCTTTGCGTTAGGGTGTTGACACTCTAGATCCTAGGTCGTATACTACCTAGAGACACCAGATGCGGATGGACGACAAATCACGACACAGGGCAGGAGTAGACACGATGCCGAAGAATTACGCGACCGACCCATGTCTCCACACGCGCAAGGGGGACCTCGTCACCTCCGAGGTCCAGGCGATCCACGGTAGGGCAAGCATCGACTACGAGGTCGGAGACCGCATCTGGGCGGGAGACGACTTTCGTAACGGCCCTGTCACTGGCCGGATGTCGCTCTGCGAGGTCGTCGCGGTCTTGCGCCGCGATACCTACCGCGTCGGCAGCTATTATGACGAGGATAGCGCGCCCAAGGGACTCCCCGAGACGATTCCTGGTGTTGCCGGCGGCGCCGTCGAGATGTCGCGAGCGACCTATCGGGTGCGAGTGATTCACGCCGAGCCAGCGCCGGGTCACGGGTCCAAGGACGGTCCGGCGCTCTGGCCGGCCCTCGATCTACCTGCCTGACGCGGATCTCGGCGGCGACGGGTCTGGACCGAGGGACTGATTGAGATCAATACCGCCCTCTCGGCGGTCCATGCTGTTCGCGACCGGCTCGCCGCCGAGATCCGCCACCGTTATGGCATGCCCCCGGAGGAGCTTTGATGCCCCCTTCGCTATTAATCGCCCTGCGTGGCGATCCCACTTATGCTGCCGCGATCGATCAGTTGCTCGCGGCGGTGCAAGCCGAGGGCCTCGCGATCGAGTCCCGACATCAACTCGCCGAGCATGCCCTGGCCGAACTTGCCAGCAAACACAATGTCACCCTGCCGCCTCGTGGCAAACCGCACGGAACGAATCGTTACGGGTCGCCGAAGTCGCAACGACAACGCCCGGCTCGCCCCCTCGTCAGTTGACGGGAAGGCGGCCGGGCGTTGGTGGTAAAATCGAGGGAGAAAGGAAGGGCGAGGCATGACCGACGAACCCTTCAGCCGAGCGATTCCAGCCCGACCGGGTTCAAGAACCGATCCCGATCCGCCCCGAAGTCCTCGAAGGTCTCGGGCGCCGTGTCAAACCCCACGCCCTCCGCTGGACGCATCGTGTCGACCACGCCGATCCCGAACTCATCCGGCACCGTCGCCGTCCAGTACGAGCATTCCCGCCGGATCGCGCACCAGGCCCGGTAGACATCTCCCGTCCAGTGGCCGCCGTCGCGCTCGAATTCGTGGAACGGTCGGACATGCGAGGCGAGCGTCGGGTTCACATCATGCAGGACGATCGCCCCGCCTGGATTGAGGCAGGCCAGCGCGTTGGCGTAATCGCGCAGCACCTGCCCCCGTTCATGGTGGCCGTCGACGAAGACGAGGTCGAATTTCATCCCCGTCGCCAGAGCCAGGGCAAAGAAGTCGTCCGACGTCGCCTTGATGACAAGCGGATCAGCCGGGGCACAGGGGTCGACCGCCAGCTTGTGAGCCACCGGGATCTCGCGGAAATTGTCCCCCCGGAAGTAGCCGATTTCGAGGTAGCTTTGATAACCCCTCGATCGCGCGAGATGAATGAGAACATCGGTCCGCGTCATCGTTTCGCCCCTGAAATCGATGTCAGAAAGTCGGTCCACGCCGCCCCGAATCGTTCCGGTCCAAGCGTCTCCCGCGCCCAACGCCTCGCATGATCCACTCGCGCCGCCGTCCCTTCCACGTCCGCCTGATCGGCCAGCACCGCCCGGGCGATCGTTGGCCCATCGGCGTGAACCGGGATCTCCCGCGTCAATCCGTCGACGAGCTTGCAGACACCCACTCGGGTCGAGATCACCGGCACGCCGCACCACAATCCTTCACAGAGCGAGAGCCCGAACGACTCCCAGGCCGAAGGGACGACCAAGGCATCGAACGCCCCCAGGACGCTCCCGGCGTCTCGATCACCCCCGGGCAAGTGCAGTCGCGGATACGTCGCCAGAGCCGCCCTCAAGGCCCCGAAATCCGGTCCCTCGCCCACGATCACCGCATGCCAGTCTTCGGGCAGACATGGCAAAGCTCGAACCACCGCCATCGGGTCTTTCTGCTCGGGATCGAGCCGACCGAGAAAGCCGAGCACCTTCGCCCCATCGGGCACACCCCAGCTTGCTCGCATTTCCTCGCGCGACCGCGACGCCTTCATTCGCTCAGGGTCGACCGCGTTGCCGATGACCGGAACCGCTCCTGCGTACCAGGACGGTGCCGCGTCGATGGCCAGTTCCGAGACCGCGACGAACGTATCCACGCACCCCGGCTGATCGTAGAAGTGGTCCGCGTATCCGCACTCGCGGTTCCAGTGCAGCACGCCGATGATCCTGGGTTTGCGTTTCAGCCCCCGGAGAAAGCGCAAGCCGTCCTTGACCCCCCACTGAATCACCACATCCGCTGCTTCGGCCACCGCGTGCGCCCCCTCGTCGCCGTACACCACGGGCATGACCCCGGCGTATTCGGCGGTGACTCGCGTGTCGGCCTGAGTCGTCCCGCAGGTCACGGCAAGGCCCCGCCAGGCGATTCGGTTTCTATCGACCGCGCGAACGAGCGTCCGCATCCAGTCTTCCGCCCCGCCCAGAGCCAGAGTCGGCGCCCAGAGGCCGACCTTGAGACGATCACCCGGCGGCTCGGCAGCCGCAACGGCGGTTGAGGCCGCGCGACAGGGGGCGCACTCCGACCGCGCCTGGATCGTGTCGGCGAGGCTGCCGCGCGGCTTCAAGGCGCGCGGACTCGGCTGCGGGTAATAGGGGTTCGGTTCCTCGATCGCCACGGGCTCGGGTTCGTCGAGCCTTCGAAGAACAACGGTCGCGTGCGTGGTTGGCATGATCGGTCAGTTTCCCGCGCTGTTGGAGACGAGCGGAATGTCGTCGGAGCCGTGCGTTCCGGTCAGGATGCCGCTTGTGCTTCCAACGACGGAAGGCGTGGTCCCTAGCCCACCGCTGATCACGCTCGCGTACTGCATGACAAACGGCGAGCAGGTATTTCTGTATCGCACCGTTGTTGAGTTTGGATAAGTGACAGCGCCGTTAAGCCCGATCGTGATCGTGCCCCAGTCGTCGCGATACCATTTCGGATAGTAGCCCGAGCCACCACTGTAAACGTAGTATTCGATGCTGATGGTGCATGCGTGAACGTACGCGCGGATATAAGCCTGGTAATAGCTTTGCGGTGATCCCGCCGTCGCCGCCATCGGGAAGGGGCCGCCCCACCACGACGCGGCTGGGAGGCTGTAGGGGTAGCCGTAGGAGCACGTCGTCCCGGTCGCGGGGAGCCCCGCCGGTCGCGCTCCGTACGTCAAGGTCCAGGGCGCGTCGCTGATCACGTCAAACCAGTCGCAGATTTGCTTCATCTGCTGCGTCAGGGTCAGCACCCTCGGCACCCGGCAGGCGCACGACTCGCACGGGTAAACATCCTGGGTGATCGTGGTGTACCCCGCTTTCGTGATCGTCGCCGTGTAATGCCCGGCACCCGGCACCGGCGCGCAGAACTTGCCCGAGCTATCCGTCGTCCCCGTGGCGACGGTGGCGCCCGAGTCGTCCTTGACCGTGACCGTGGCGCCGACTTCGGGGTTACCCGAGGTGTCGACGGCGGTGAGGCAGAGGGTGCAGCCGGCGGAAGCGTGATGAAACTGGGAGACCCAACGATAACCCACGTGACGACACACAAACATCT
The DNA here is from genome assembly GCA_965277595.1 of Isosphaeraceae bacterium. GTDB lineage: Bacteria > Planctomycetota > Planctomycetia > Isosphaerales > Isosphaeraceae > CBDIDH01. Next base: position 3,843,854 of record CBDIDH010000002.1, on the reverse strand, counting down.
CACCTGACGACGGCGCTCCAGGTCCCAGCATGAGCACGGGCGTGGACACCGAATCGGCCGTGAAGGTTCCCGGCAATCCGAGGGTCTCCGCCCCCGTCACCGTCTGAAAAACGACATCGGCGAATTGTCCGACAACCGCCGTTGAGCCGGTCGCCAGTTGTCCGACAACGGCAGGTGATCCCGCCGCGCGACGTGGTCCGCCGTCAGGACGTCGGACGTCGCGGCGGATGCGATCGCGGAGCGTGTCGTGATCAGACATGAACGCCATCACTCCCAGAAGAAAACCCATCGATACGGCGTGTAGACACAAAGCACGTTCTGTCCGGTCGGATCACCCGAGCCGAGATTCAGCGCCTGAAAGGAACCGCCATCCTCGTCGAACTCCCCGGATGACCCAGAGGTCTCCGCCCCCGTAACCGCCTGTGGCGTCACCGTGCAAAAGGCGTTCGGCGACCCGGCGGTGCAAACGCAGACGACCGCCGCCGAACCCGACGGGGCGTCACTGGAAATGCGGGTCGCCTCGTCGGTCCAGTCGTCGTCCGCAAGCCGGGCGCGGCGCGCGTCGGGTGAGTTGGACACGAATCAGAGCCTCCCGGTGGCCACGCCGAAACCGGCTTTTTGAATCGCCGCGGCGTTCGCGGCCACCTGCTTGGCCTTGGAGATTCCGGCCGCCCTGGGGTCGACCGGCGAACCGTGAAGGCTTTCCGTCGACCGTCTCAGGCCATAACGTTTTCGATCCTGACCCGAATCGCTGATCTCCAAAAACGTCATTTGCTTGCCATCGAGATCCCACCGCCGCGCCACCACGATCGGCAAGACCGGAGCGAAGCCGTTGCCGCCGGTGTCCGTCCGCAGCCCGAGTGACCGCCCCTGAATCTCGCTGATCCGGTCGCCAATCTCATAGGCCGCCGTGAAGTAGGGAACCATCGCGGTGCCCCCCATCACTCCGGCCTCGCTGGCGGTTCGGCTGTCGATCGCCTCGGCGGTCGCCGCGTCGGTGTCGTCGCGGAGATTCGGGTCTTGCTCGTGGGTCTGATCGGTGGCGCCCGTGTTGAACTCCGAATGCGCCGATCGGGTCTGAAGCGCGTAACGGTCCCGGGCGTCGATTGACCGGATGATCGGCGTCGCGATCGGACTTGATCCCTGCGCCTTGGCCGTGGCCTGAAGCGCCTGATCCCCCTCGATGACGCAGGTCAGGCGAATGAAGAACGCCGGGTTCATACCATCCGGCGCGGCCATGCAGTTGACGAGCTTCGCGACCCTTCCGGGGAAGACATCTTGTACGCCGACGTTCAAATCGTTTGGATCGTTAATGGTGCAGCGAACGCCGATCCGGTCCTTGAGGAGTTCGAAGCCACCGCCTATATGCGACCACGTTCCCGAGCCATCCCAGACCGCCGGATACGCTCCGGTGTAATCTTTCGAGAGGGAAACCCTGTAGCGAAGCGGTTTGCCGTTCGTGTCGAGCTGAAATAGCTGGCCGATCGGCGGTCGCTTGCGCTTCACGTAGGTGGGAATTTGCGCGGCGCCCGGGGGCGATCCCGGCGGCGCCGCGGGCGCGCCGAAAATCGCGTCGAGTGACGTGGCCGTCCCCGCGACCTTCGCGGTCGACAGGTTGAGATAATGCCCCGATCCGTCCTCATCGAGCACCCATGTCCGATAGGCGTCGTAGGCGTCGGTGGTCGCGAAGGCGGGATCGCTTACAATATAGCTTTTGAGCGAGTTCACGTCGGACGCCTGCGACGGAAACAAAGGCGCGAGGATGATGGAAACCTCGTACCGTTTCAACCCCCCGACCACGGTCCACTGGTTGACAACCCCGCTGAGATCCCGTGAGAGGTCGGCCGATCCCAGGTTGGTTTGCGCGGGATCGAAGGTCGAGCCACGGGCTTGCAGTAGGAGTGGCTTGGGGCTCGCCGCCTGTTTCAGGAATACTTCAAAAGCCGTGACGGGGTTGCCGTTATTGTCCGACGTGAGGGGCCAGCGGACGTCGAACCCGAGATCCTTGACGAGGTCATGCACGGCGGAGGGCCAGGCGCGGTCCGTCATCGGCGTGTCGGTCACGGCGAACGGCTTGGCGTCATAGGTGCTCGGGTTGTTCGGGTCAAAGGGGACGCCGTTTTTGGGTTCCCGACTGACCAGCAAATCGTCAAGGTCGGATCGCTTCGGGTTTTGAATCCAGGCTTGCGTCTGGTTGTTGAGATAGATCAGGTGCGCGGCGGCCATCGCGAGATCGAAGGTTTGCGCATAGACGTTCCCCGAGTCATCCTTGAGCGAGGGGTCCATCACCACGGGGTAAGTAAACGGGTCATCGCCGCTGTCGGCGTCCTTGGGGCTCGCGTTGGCGATTCCGCCGGGATTGAACTGCAAGATCCGGTCGGTGGGAATATCGAGGACGGTCGTCGGGTCCGCCGAGTCCCGCCAGACGGCGCCACCAATCGGCGTATCCCAGGCGCGCTTGGCGACCCCCACGGCGGTCATCACCACGGAATCGGTATGGCGGTCGACCTTCATGTCGAACGCGAGCACAAACCCGTCGAAGAGCCAGACGGGCAAGCCATCGGGGCGCATGGCGAGCACGGCAAGCTCGTCGCCGGATTCGACCAGGTGCGAGAGATATTGGGTCGTGTACAGCGTGGAAAGGGCTTGCTCCGTATTCTGTGGGCTCTGGGGGTCCATGCCGTTGAAGACATACCGAAAGACCGCCGTGGCCGGGCTGACGCCGATGCGCTCCTCGACCGCCAGGCACGCGACGTTGGGGAGCAAGGTCGTGCCATTGACCTGCATGGTGCCGCTTGATGCCTGGGATCGCGATACCTTGTAGACCTGAATCGGGATCGCGGGGCGCGACGCCAGTGCGTTGCCGTCGTCGTCCGTGGCAACCCAGGGATCGGAAAAGAGTGCTGTCACGAGAAAACACCTCAGGCGTTCGAAAGCGTTTGTAGGTTCAGATTCGCCGCCACGCCCGATGCGTTCGTGACATAGAGAGTCGCGACGTTCGCCGCGAATGGATTCGGGAAATAGCCGTTGGGCCGCCAGATGAGAGGGTCGTTCGCGAGCAGGCTGAGCGTTGTATCGGGATTCACGCCGGTCGTCGTCGTCGTGAGTGTCGCGGCGGGGGATGTTCCGCCGGTCAGGCCCGAAGTGTTCGCCGTGATGAGCGCGACGGGTTGGACCGCGTTGAGTCCAGCGAAGGTGATCGAGACGGGCGAACCGGGGAGCGGTCCCCCCGTGCAAGTCACGCCGCCGGCGCCGATCGAGGTGAGCGCCACGAGTGCGGATTGAACCTGCGCGGCCGTGGCGCTGTACGCGATCGCCGCCGTGGCCTGACCCCCGAAGGAGAGCGTGAACGTGCCGCCGGTGGGTGTCCCCGTGATCGCGATCTGCTGGACGGCATTGACCCCGCCAGCCTTGAGCGTCACCGCCTGATCGCAGAGCAAAAACAGGCTCTGAAGTTTGGCCAGCACGATCGAGAACGCAACGGGCAGGTTGGTCGATCCGCTGGGGATGGCCGTGGCCGGGGAGAGCCCGGCGGCGGTGTCGCCGACAACGGTCAGGCTCGACCGGATCGACGGAACTGACGAGTAGCCGAAACCGAAGGTGAGGTACTGTTGCACGCGAGTCACTCCGCTGATTAGTTCAAGTGCAAGAGCTCGAGCTCATACCGCTGGACGACACCGGCATCCCCGACGACAAAGTAGCGTGGTCCGACCGTGCGGAACATCACGAGAATGACGTTGTCCCATTCGGTATCTTCGGGATCGATGAACGTATACGCGTCCCCATCGACCTGAAGCGCGCGGAGGCCGGCCTTGATCGCCTTGAGGTCCGGGATGTCCGAGCCCCCCAGGAGACCTTGCATCGTGGTCGTCCCGCCCCGCGCGCCGAGGTCGATATTTTCAAGGCCGTCGACACCATTATACGCGTTGATCTGACGGTCCTTGGGAGCGGCCGAGGTCGACCACTCCTGGACCAGGCCGAGATCGAAGCTGTTGAAGCTGGCCACAAGTGGGCACCTCCGCCGAGTTTGCCACCCGGATCAGACTCAGGCTCAGAGCGCCACGACAGTCAACGGATCGGTCACGCCATCGGCCGAGAAGGCTTCAAATTTCAGGGTCGCCGACGCATACTTGGCGTGCTCTCCCTTGATGTCGACGTCGGCGAGCACGGCGTTGATGAGGCTGAACGAGATCCCCCCGCCCCCCGTGGTGATGCCGTTCAGCGCGTCGCCGAGCTTGCCGAAAACCGTGTACACGGCTCCCTGGATGAGCGACCGCGCCGCCGCGACATCGCCTGTCTCGATCTCGAAGGTTCGTTCCACCTCGGGCGCGGCGATTACTCGCGCGAACCGATCGGCGTCCCCCCGGAACTTTTCGAGGGTCGCGGCGCCGCCGGGGGTGGCCGAGGTCACGCGATCGATCGGGACAGCGCTTCCGACCGTTCCGCCGACGGGGGTCGGGGTCACGGTGACACCACTGAAGTTGATGAACGTGTTCGTGCCTGCCATGATAGGTCATTCTCCCGTTGCGAGGGTGCTGGGTTCGGACGTCGCGGAATTCGTGGGGTTAAGCTTCCCCACGGCTAAAGCACGTGGGATTTCCGGCTAAGCATTCGTCATGCTCGCCAGTTCTGTGGCACGCTTAGAAAGTGCCAGAGCCCTGAGATTCAGGGCGGCGTTCTGGTCCGCGTTCATGCTCATCCCGCACGACACGCAGAGGAATTTCGCTTGGCTTTTCCGGTTGTCCCTCTCGCAATGTCCGCAAGCCGAACACGTCCGGGACGTGTTCCGAGGGTCCACGGTCACGACCGGGACGCCCGCCAGCCGCGCCTTGTAATCGAGAAAGGCGAACAACTGGCCGAACGACCAACCGGAAAGTTTGTTGCGAGCATCTCTGCCCCAAACCGGGAGCCTCTCGCGGATGCCGCCAAGGTCTTCCATGGCGATACCCCGAGAGGTGTCTTTGGCAGTCTGAACGATCGCTTTCGAGATGCAATGATTTTCGTGCTTGCGGAATCGGGCTTCCTTGCCCGCAAGTCTCTTGAGCTTCTTTTTCGCCCCCTTGGTATTCCGCTTCTGAAGTCGCTTCCGTTGCAGGTTGTGTTTGCGACGGATCGCCTCAACGGGCTTGCCGCTGTACTCGGTTCCTTCGTTGTCCGTGGCGATATTGGCGATACCCAGGTCAACGCCGATGAAGTCGGTAGTGGGAATCGGTGCTCCGTCCGGCACGTCCACGGTGACAACCAGAAACCACTTGCCGTCCTTGCGGAGTACGAGATCAGCCTGCCCCTTGGGCATGGCGAGCCGGTCGGCCTGATAACTCCCGACGATCATCGGGACGAGGGTCCGGCCTTCGAGGGTCAGGAGCGACACCCGGTCAATGCCCTTGAAACTCATCGTCCGCTGGTCGAACGGCATCGCGGCATGCTTGCGGAACTTGGGCCGGATCGCCTTGTCCCGCTTGTACGCCTCGCAGACCCGACGGACACAAAGGCACGTCATCTGCGCCGAGAGGCCGAACTTGTCGCGAATGTCGCGGTAGGCGATCCGCTGGAGTTCGATCCGGTTGGACACCTGCCGCTCAAAGGCCACACCCGCGAGCCAATCACACGCCTCATTGAAACGCACGATTGACACCCGGAGTTTCGCGGCCTGCTGAACGTCGGGCATGAGTTGGATCTGGACGACGAGTTTCATACATGAATTATAGTCGAAAAGCGTCAATTAATCAACCACGCGATTCCTCCCCACGGATAAATCCGGGGGGTTCTTCGCTAGGTTTGTTGACGGCTTTCGGCCTGGGCATGAGACCCGCGAAGCTCTTGCGGACCGCCGCCGCCTGAGCGCTGGAGATGAACGCCGACGCGGGGATCGTCCTGCCACTGGCTTCCAGTGATTCCAGGACGGCGCGCCGGAAAGTCGCGGGCAAACGCTCGGGATCGATGCCGTTCGACCAGAGCGCGATGGCCACCCACTCGGAATAGGTCCGGCGGTCATCGCCGGCTCCAAAGAGGGCGGATTCGACGGCCTGGGCGAGGACAGTGAGATCGGCCAAACGGATCAGGCCGACCGCTTCCTCGGTTGTCAGGTCGTAGTTCGCCCAGAGCAGGCGGAGACCCGCTTTACGTAGGTCATCAGGTTCGTAATAGCGGGCCAGTTGGTTCTGGTCATAGAGAGCATCCCAGACCGCGTCGAGCACCGGAACGTGATCGGCCAGGAGCCAGGTCCGGCCGTTGATCTCGACCGGTGTGCCATTGGCCCCCGGCTTGACGCGGGCCTCGGGCGCGAAGGTTGCGTCGTTCGCATGGGTTGCGTCGTTCGCATCACTCGTCATCACGATCGTCTCCCCGAGAAATCGCCACCGTCCACCGGAAGGGGTCCGATCGCGGACCGGGCGGGTGGCGCGGCACTCGCGCCGTTCATCTTGCGTTCCATCCGTTCGAGCACCTTGAGTTGAGCCTGGTTAACCTTGACGAGCGTCGGGTCGGCCGAAGCGCCGGACGGACCTCTGGGCTTTGATGTCCCCGCCAGACCAGCGCCAGGGCGGCCGACGGGAACGCCCGCCCTGGCATCGAAAGAGGACATCCAACCTTCGCCCCTGGGTCGAATAGGTCCGGCGCGTTCGGCGTTCGTGCGGGTGTCGACCACTTTCATCGAGCCGATCTTTCCCCCGCGCGGCGAGTAGCCGGGGTAGGTGTCAGCCCCTTCCATCTCCGCATAGGGGTCAAGCGGCGTTTCGGGCGATTTCCCCCAGTTCATCCAATCCCCGCTGGCCTGAACCGGGGGTCGCGTCGCGATCGCTTCTCCCGGATAGGAATCGGCTCCCTCGAATTCGGAGTACGCCCCCAACCCGGCCGCGTTAGCGCTCGGTCGCCGTGACCATTCCCGCTTCGATTTCGCTCTTGCTTTCCGCCCCGCCGCTCGCTCCCGGAAGGCCAGCACCTTCGCCGCCTGTTTCTCGGTCCCGGCGAAGGTGGGCAGCCCACGTTCCTCGTTCTGCTGGGCAAGCGCTTCCAGGGCCGTGGATGGCTTAGGCGGATTCGCGGCGCGACGGGCGACCCGCCTGGCTTCGCGCTCGGTCTCGGGTCCAAATGCTTCGGCGACCAGACCGGCGGGACGCCGGTTGCCGGGGCCGAAGGGACGACCTCCGGGCACGGCTCCCATCGCGCTGGCGGCGAGCAAGGATCGCAGTCCCATGCCGGGGAAGGAGGGGCCTTCGAGCATGCGGTCGGCGTCGGTCATGGCGACACCGGGAGGCTTGGCGGGGGGAGGGGCGTTGGCGGCCTTGGCGCGGCCGACGGGAGCGACGTTGCCGCGCTTGCCCGTGATGCCGAACGTCTCCATCTCGCGCGTCAGGGCCTTCTTTTCTTCCGCGCTGAACGATCGGATGATGTCGGCGAGATCCTCGCCTTCGGCCTCATACCTGTGGCCGAGTCCACGTTCTTTCACCAGGCCCGGATACTTTTTGTCGGCGTTGGGGATCGCCGCGCGGATACGAGCGCGAACCTCGTCATCCAGGTGCGACTCGCGACCCGCTTGACCGGCAAGGCCGCCGAGTCTCAACCCGGAGATCAGCGTCTCCATCACGTTCGAGCCCGGCGTATTCAATTCCCGGTTGCGGTTGAGTCCCGCCTCCGCGTATTTGCGCAGCGTCACGAGAGAATCCATCTGCTGGCCGCGATCCCAGTTCGCGACCGTGGACGACGCGGCGGCGAAGCGTTCGGGGTTCTCTTCCTTGAACTTATCCGTGATCCGTTCGACCCGTTTAGGATCGATCTTGGTTGCCGCCGTGGTGGCCTGCTCGCGTAGAACGTCCGCCGTACCGACCTGCTTGACGATGGCCATTCGCGCGGCGCTGAGCTTGAAACCCGCCTTGTCGAGAATGTCCGCGTCGCTTCGTCCCGCCTTGCGTCCTTCCACGAGGAGCGGCTTCATCTTCTCGATGCTTGAAACGTAATCATCCTTGCCGGGGACGATGCCAAGTTTCAGGAAGGTCTCTTTCTTCGCCTCGTTGTTCGCGAACGAAAGCTCCTTCCAGGCGGCGCTGATTTGAGCGATGGCTTTGGCTTCGGAGCCGGATGTGACCGTCACGGCGCTGATGAGTCCCACGAGTTCGGCAGGCGACTTGACACCCCCGCCCCCCTTGGGATTGACCAGGGCGCCAGCCAACACGTTGTAATCCTTCATCACGGGGGTAAAGCGCCCGACCGCTTCCACGCCCATCTGATGGATCATTCCGAGTTGGCCCATCACGTCGTCGACCCCCTTGACCTTGCCGAAGGTGCCGATCGAGGGAACCATCCGTCCGACCGTCGCCGGGTCGATCTGGTTGGCGATGGCAAATCGCGCGGCCTGTTTCTCGACTTCCTTCGTATCCTTGTCCGAGAGTTCCCACATCGGCTTTCCGGCGTCGTCCTTCATCTTCCTCGCGGCGGGCAGGGCGGATTCAAACATGGTCTTGAAGGCGGTGACTTCGGACTCGGTCCCTCCCGATACGAGCATCAAATCGGCGACCGCCGAAACGGCCTGACTTGACGTGACATTTTCCCCCATGATCGCTTTCAGTTCACGGGTCTCATCCCGGATCTTCTGAAGCGAGAGGGCGGTCTTTTCGCCGTACTCGCGAGCGTCGTTCATTGCGTCGGCCAGGCCGCGAATGACCATGTGCGCCCCCCGCAGGGCGAGACCGACATTAACGATCTCCCGGAGTGACCCCCCGAATTGTCTCGCCCCGGTCGCCCCTGTTCCAAGAGCGGCCCCCGATTCCTTTGCCGCCGCGCCTGTCGCCGTGAGAGCCGGGCTTGCCGCATTTCCTGCCGCCGCGACTCCGTTCAGAGCGCTCGCCATCGCGTCACTCTTGTTAGCCGCCGAGCCGAGTTGCCGCCCGGTGGCCGCTGCCGCATCGCCCGCGGCCTTCACGTCGCCGGCCGCCGCCGTGGACGCCGAGCCAACCCCCGCGATGGCTGCCGACGCCTTGGCGCCGCTGGTCTCGACCGAGCCGAGCGAGACGTTGACCTTGTCGAGCGCCTTGGACGCCGCGTTCAGAGGCGTCGTCATGCCCTTGGTCAGACCGGAGAGTTTCGGAGTGAGTTTGTCGGCAAGGGCGTCGGCCTCTTTCATGAGGGCGATGACCTGAGTGAGACCGGCAACGGCATCCGTGACATCGGTAGTGTAACGGACTGAATATTCCTGAGTGCTCAATGGTTGCGCTCCCCTGGACCCTCGCGGCTGCCACGAGGTGGTTGCCGGGGTTTCTCGGGTCGGGTGTAATGGCGGCGGGGATCAGTGACTTCGGGGAAGGTGCCGCGCCATGGCGATTAACGTCGTTTGCGATTGCGGGAAAGCTTACAGCGTCACGGACAAACACGCAGGCAAGAGTCTGAAGTGTCCGGCGTGCGGACAGAGAATGGCGGTCCCGACTCTCGTGATGCCGACGATCATGATCGACTCAGATGAACCCGCAGCCGATGAACCGGACGCCCCCACGGCATGGATGCGAGTCCGTAACGGAGCCAAGCGCGCGGCGACGTCGATCGCCAGTGATTTGAAGGGTCGCGATCCCGCCGAGTCTGGATTCAAGACCGCCGAGAATGTCTTGAACTCATCGACGCCGTTTGAGAGGGAGGTTCTGAGCAAGATGGATCAGGGCTTGCGTTTGCTTGTCAGGATCGAAGGCGCGACCAATACGATTCGTTACATCATGCTGTTGCCGTTTATTATCGCCGGAGCCGTCATTATTCTCGCCATAGCGATGGTTTTCATTACCGCGTTGATGCAAGGTCATTAATTCTAAACGCCGACCAGGACGCCCGGCCCTCGCCGCGCGTCCCTCGGTCGATTCGTGCTTCCGGGCAGGAACAGCGACAGTCGTCTTCAGGAAAGGCGTGTGGACGCAGTATTCCGCTTTTGCGAAGCTTTAGGCAGGCGAGAGAATCTGGTTCAAGGTAAAGTTGAAGGGCCGCGACATGGGAGAGCCGAAAACGGAGTGGGGTCAGGACTTAATCAAAGAGGTCAAGGCGATGGCCGAAGAGATTAAAACCCACAGAGAGGAAGTTCAGGCAAGGCACACGGAATTCCTTGTCTTTCGAACCAGGATCGATACCGCCCTGTCGCACCTCGATCCTCGGGAAATCGCCTCGCAGTTCAAGAACCTGTCAACGTTCGAGTCCAGGTTAAATACCTTGATTTCAGTTGGTAAATCGATCGGCGGCATCCTGATCGTCTTCGCTCTCGGTCTGATCGTGACGCTCGTCGGCGCCGCCAATCAACTGACGTCCGCCCTTGCCACGCATGCCGCCGAGATCGGGCATCAGGGGAAGCAACTCGACAGGGCCATCGACAAGATCGACCGGATGGAAACGGCGCTTCCCCGGTCCGTCATCACGGCAAAGACGGTCGAGGATGGACTTGCGGCGATCGACAGGAACCTGGAAATCCTGGCGATCCGCGACCCAAGGGCCCGGAATTTTGAGTTCATCCTCACGGCCGAGAACCTGCTTGACAAGACGGCGAAGAGCTTCCGGCTTCGAGGTCCGCTGGACGAGGACGCGGCCCGGCGTTACGAAAAGATTGCCCAGGCGTTTCCCGATCACGCGACGAAGGTATCACTGGTTCGCCTCAGTTCAGGGCTACGGGGTCAATCCGTGGCGGACGAGAACTTTCTGTCCCGCTTCGCCGAATCCGTCTCGATCGGCGCCCAGGTCGCGGGGCGAGAGGCGGTCTTCACGTTTGAGCCGCGTAACGACCAGGGCGCCGAGATCCTTAAGACTCTGAGTCAGGGGCTGGCCAGCAAGAAAGACGAGTTCCTGAAGGTGGTACTCAGGGTCTATTTTTGAGGTCGCCAACCCCTCGCGGTCGTTCCGGGAATTCTTACCCCCGCCCCACCCCCGGAAACAACTCCGCGAGGCTCAACGCCTTTGCCTCCGTCTCCGTCGCGTCGTCGATCTCCGCGAGCGCCGCGGCGAGTTCCTGGTCCCGGCCCTCGATGAGCGCCAGGACCACCTGCCCCAGGACGAAAGCCGCGTGGCTGAAAGACTCGTTGTCCGCGAGGTCGGCGGCGGCACTGACGAGACCGACGAGGCGCTGGCGAGGGGTCAAGCGGCACCGCCTTTCGCTTCGGCCGCATCGCACGACTCGACGAAATCCGCGTTCAACGGCACGAAATCGACCCCGTTGTTCGGCCGCCCGATCTCAACAAGCCCACACCGACGGCACCGGCGGGTGATCGCCGGGGGGCCCATCCCCGGCGCGTCGCGCCAGGCGGAATGGACGAGGTAATGATAATCGAAACCGTGAACCTCCGTCCGGTTGTCCGTCGTGGTCATGCGGCGCCCCCTTTCCCTCGCCGCGACGTCTTCGGTCCCCGGTAGATCCTCAGATGATCGGGGGTCGGCTTCGCCACGCGCCGCCATCGCTGATCGTCGCCTGATGACCTTGCGGGATTCGGGGGTCAAAGGGCACCCCCTTTCGCCGTCCGTGCCTCGCTCTCAACCCGGTCGTGAATCGACGCCGCGTCCTGCCCTGACAGTCCCGCTTGTTCCGGGTCGTGGATGATCCAGAGGGCGTTGCCGGACGCCACGGCGCGGACGCTCGCCTCGTAAGAGAGGATCGGCTGCGATGTGGCGGGCTTCTGACCTTCTTCCCATGCGTTCCGCATCGCCTCGCAGAAGACCCGGCACCGTTCCGGGTCGGCCGGAAGCTTCGTTGCGCGCCGTCCGAACACGGCGCGAGAGACGTCCAGAAACTCGGCCCGGTCGCGGTCGCGGTTCGGACGGTCCCCTTCCGCTGCTGGGGTGATCAAATGCCCGAACCGCCGCTCGTAGTCATCGCCCTCCCGTTGCATCTGGGCGATCCGGGCGTCGATCGAGACATACGGGTCGTTGAGGATCATGGCGGCTTCCTGTTGATCCTCGATTGACGGTTCGAACACGTCGTCGGGCGTGTAGAAGTCCGAATCCGGCAGTTCCGGGCACTCGTCCAGGTAATAGCCCCGGATCTGCGCCTCTTGCCAGACCTGGAACTCGGCGTCGTCGGGCAGGTGACCGAGGTCGGAGGCAGCGGCCATCAACTCGGCGTAGTCGTCGTGAATGAGATTGGCGGTGCTCACAGCGCCACCCCCATCTCGAAGGCGTCCATGAACCGGGCTTCGGCGGCCCGTTGTTCAAGGTCGCGGTTCTCGGCGTCGCGGCGGGCGTTGTCCTCGATCAGCCATGCCTCGTCCGAGGCCGTGAACGGAGCACGGTACGACGGGCGGGTCGGCAAGATGCCCGCGCCGAAGCGTGGGCGGGGCTGGCGTGGGAGCGAGCAACCGAGGAGAGAGTGGACGGACTTGGACTTCCGGTGTACACTAACCATTGTCTTGCCTCTACTTTTGATAGGGTTGGGGTCGGGACACTCGGGGCCGATCAGCGTCTCACCGCTGACCGGCCCTCTTCATTTCATCTCTCAGCCCGCCGCCCTCACCAAGGCGAACAACCGGGCGCTCTCGGCGTCGATCGAGAAGACACAGGCGGGGATCACCGCGACCGGCTTGACCACCGGGGCGGCTGTGAACACCGGGGCCTCGCTCATCTGGGTGCGGAAGTTCTTGATGCTCTGGACGATCTCGGCGGAGGTCGGCTTGCGGGTGGTGCGGGTCATGGTCGTATCCTGTCGTTTGGGGTCGTTGCTCGTCTCGACAGGTACACTGTACGGCGTACGTACGGCGGAGTCAACACCTTTCCAAAATAATTTTTGTGCGGATCACGTCTAGCGTACATACGGCCGATAACAGTATGATGGGAGGGGACTTTCGTCCGTACGTCAGTCGGCTACAATCACCACGGAGATAACGATGGGGGATTGGACGACCGGGACACTGATGGCCAAGAAGCAACCAAAGGGGCGATCGCCCAAGAACAAGGAACGGCAAGAGCCAGGGTTCCGGACCGTCGGCATTCGTGTCTCGGCGGCCTACGCTGATTGGCTTGCCGACGCTGCCAAGCACGATCGAGTCACGATCGCGGCCTTTCTCGATCGGGCGGCATCTGACAGGGCAAAGGCGATCGGATTTATGACTCCGGCTCCTGAACGAATCCCTTGATACGGAGACCCGCATGATGTCGGTCTTGAAACGCAGCACGCAGCTTGACCTATGGGGTGACCCCATTGGGGAGCCCGAGAGATCCGAGCGAGGACTCATCCCCCTGAATTTCACCGGAATCATGGTCAGGATGGTCATGATCAAGGGGCTTCCCTGGTGGATTCTCAGCGACCTCGCCAAGATCCTTAGCTATCGTGACGCCGAGCATGCCAAGCGTCTTTTGCGTGTAAAACACTGGGGTACCACTTTAAAGGGTACCCCAGGAATTCAGCCGGGAATGCTGATCGTTAACGAGGCTGGACTGTATCGCCTCATGATGCGGAGCGATCGGCCGGAAGCCGAACGATTTCAGGACTGGATTACTGACGACGTCCTCCCCGAGATCCGCCGCACCGGCACCTACGACATTCGAGGCAAGCGAGTTGACCGTGAGGCTAAGCGGCTCAAAATCAACCCCGAGACCGCCGTTGCCCGCTGTGATCAGTTCGCCAACAACCGCCTGACGAACCGCGAACTCGCCGACGATGGTTGTTGCCCCAACGATTTCATCGCAATCTACAACGCCATTTATCGCGGCCAGTTCGATGCCGACGCGCCGGGACTTCGTCAGAAACTGGAGCAGCGATACTGGGAGACACCGCTCGACCGCATGGGCTATCTCCCGCTGGTCGCCAACGCTCACATCAAGGCGATCGTTTTCGAGCGAATCCGAGCACTCGGCCCGAACGTGCCGATGTCCGCCAAGATCGTTGTCATCGAGGAAATTGCCCGCGAAATGGCAAGAGCAGACCTGGCCAGGCTCGGCCCCGGCTATTACATCGGTCTCAAGGACGACCCCAAGCGGGGCAAGATCATCGATGTTGTCCACAACCCGCTAGCAGTCGCCTGAACGGAGCCACCCTATGCCTCGTACCCCGAAGGAATCAATCCCGCCCGCCGTCCGTTGGGAGGTCTGGCGGCGGGATGGGTTCGCCTGTCACTACTGCGGTTCGACCGATGGTGCCGCGACGATCGACCACAAGATACCCGAGAGCAAGGGCGGCTTGGCGGTCCCGGACAACCTGGTGACGGCGTGCCCGAAGTGCAACGCGCGGAAGGGGACGAAGTCTTACAAGACATTCCTTGCGGAACGGGCAATGGTCGCGCTTTGGAAGATTAGCGCCCAAGGCGATTTAAGGCGGTATTTCAAACCGTGTTATCAGCTCTCTGCGTCTGAGGCCGTGCAAGCGATCCGATCGGAATCTGGTCAGCAGCGCGAAATCTACTACGAGTTCCACCGCAAGAAACACGGCAAGAAGCTTGACAGAATGCTCGGATTCATGGACTACCCGGCCGAAGCGGGGTAATGCATCGGCAAAACCGATTTATTGCCCCCGCCAAGGACGGCCGGGGCTCTCACTTCCCGGAAAGGACTCCGCCCGTGATCTTCGCTGACCTTCACCAGCATCTCGATATCGACAACGAGACGACCCTCGGCTTCGGCACCTCAAACTTCGAGCCCGCGCTCGCCCATGCGATCGAGTATTATCGCGAAACCCTGGACGACGTCGTGATCATCTTATGCGGGTATGTCGTCGCCATCGTCCGCCGCGACAGCAACGCCGAGGCGCCGGAAGTGACAAGATTTCCGGTGCTGATGCGGTTTTGACAGGGCGCCCCGGCTCTCGTCCGGGGCATTCCCCTTTTCCCCTCGACAACCCCGGACCCGTTTCATGTCCAAGACAAAAACCAAGAACACCCCGCTCGTCATCACCTGCCCCGAATGCCGCGGCAAGGGCCATCACATCGAGGGCGGCTCAAAGCTCGTCATCGATATCCAGTGCTTCGCCTGTGTAGGTGCCGGACGAATCACGCCCGCGAAGGCCAAGGCATTGGCGAAGGCGTACCGGGAAGACATCAAGGACGCCGAGAGCGGAATCAAGGCGACCGCGAAGAAAATGGCGATCCTGGAAAGATCGGTCGCGTCATCGTGCGACGCCTGACCTCATCCTCGCCCCGGACCCACCTCCGGGGCTTTCTCCCCTCGGCAACCATTCGGCAATTCCGAATAGTTCAACCGCCCTTGGGCTTCCCCCTTCTCTCCTACCTACCGTTCGGTAGAATCGTTTGAGGAATGATCCCTTTCGGGCCGATACGAAGGACGGGGAAGGCAGGGACGCCGACCTGACGGACCTGGGATGGGAGGGAGGCACCTTGTGGCTCAAGTCCCTTACTTCCAGATTGTCGCTGGTGGCGGCGGTCATCTCGCCGTGGTCGATCAGGACCATCGCCCCATCGTCATTGATACCGACCTTCGCAACGAGCAAGAGGCCCTCGGGGCCATCGAGGCGATCGGCGCGGAAAGGGGACTTCTCTTGAACGTCATTCGGACCAAGGATGGCCGGATCGATCGCGTCGAAGCAAGGCGCGCGGTAAACCTTTCGCTTGCGGTGACTCCCGAACTGGACGAACTCATCACGCGGCTCGCGTCGGATCTCGGCGCGACGAAGGCGGCCACTCTCATGAGGGGCGTAGCCCTGCTCAGGGCGGCGGTAGACGCCCGAAGGGCTGGTAAGGTTGTCGGCTCCGCCGAGTCGCCGGATTCCCTCGAAACCGAGTTTGTCGGCTTCTGAGGACTTCCGCATGTCGGCGAAAAAACTTGATGTCGCCTCGCTCCTTCAGCGGGAAGGGATGCAGGCCGATTTCCAGCTCAAGACTCCCGAAGATCCTAAAGAGAAGGATCTTCGCCTTCACAAGGAACGTCTTTCCTTCTACTTTAAAGACCTCGGCCCTTACGGACTGGCCGCGTTCTTTGCCGTCGTGCTTACCGCTTATAGCCTCGTTGTTTTTCACAGCGCCCGATCGACCGCGAGCGATAAAGACCATGCTTGGTCCATCGTCATGGTCATCGTTGGTTGGGCCGGCGGGCTCATCTTCGGGAAAGCGACGACCAAATGATTCGCCTTCTCCTCATCTTCGCCCTCGCCCTTCCCTTCCCCGGCTCGCCGCCCGAGCACGCGACCTGCAAGGGCGCGTTTCCGTGCAGCGCCTGCAAGAACTGCAAGGCGTGCGGGCATTGCGCGACGAGGGGAGGGACGTGCGGGGCGTGTTCGTTGTGATCCCTATCACACCCTCGCCGCCAGGTGCTCCCTGCAAACCTCGTCCAGCCGCGCCTCGCACTCGGCGGAGATCGCGTAGAAGCGGCGCCCGGGTTGTCTTGAGTTCCCCTCCTGAAACCACTCGGCTTCCTGCCTCGTCTGCTCATCCGTGCCGTAGACCATCACCCCTTCACGCGCGGTGATCCGCCGCAAGCCCTGGAGTTCCTCCAGCGTCCTCATTCGCCCATGCAGGACACTCATGGGCTCGCCCGGCGAAACCTTCTGCTTGTACTCGACATAGGCTGCGGAGAGTTCCGCCCAACGTCTTCCATCCGGGTCGACTTCCGCTTCCATGTCCCGGAGGATCTGCGCCGCCGTCGCGTCCATGAGTTTCTCGCCCAGGCCGTCTCGGTCGAGATCGAAGATCGTCTTATGCCGCTCCAGATCGGCGAGGATCGCGGATAACCCAGATCCTGACATTGCCCACCGCGCCTTTCCGCCTCAGTAATTGACCGCGTGCGCCCCGTCGTACACCTGATAGGCGAACCCGCCATTGGCCTGAACCCGGCGTTCGGGGTCGGTCGCCTTGAGGTAGCCCCAGTCGTCCAGCCGGGTCCACGCGGGGATCGTCATGCCGCCGACCGAAACACCGTCCAGCGCGTTATGCGCGATGTTCTGAAGCAGGTCGAGCCGCCGGTTGCGAACCCCCGCATCCTCGTCGCGGACGATCAGGGTCAGGACATAGCGGCTCCGCCGGGTGTTGAGAATGCCGCCAGAGTCCACGAAGTCCTGAGTTTGCCGGGCACCGCCGGGAACGGGGGTGATTGCCGCGAGGGCCTCGTATTCCGAGGATTCGCCCTGCTCCTCGGGAAGCGCGTCAAGAACCGCGTCAAAGGCTCCCGTGGCATCAAGCGCCGCGCGAAAGGCGTCCAGGACATCGGCGTCCCGGTAGGGAGCCTGAGTCGAGACCGGCACCGACGGAGCCAGCCCCCCCGTCACCAGCGCATAAGGCGCGAACCCGAGCCCGCCCGTCAGGATCGTCATGACGGTTAACTCCGTGTCGTCGGCGCCGTCGACGAGTTCAGCGTGAACGTCCGAATCGGCGTGGCTGTGTGCGGCGTGGCGATCGTGTAGGCGGTTCCGCTGACGGCTTGCTGGCCCGCCGCCCCGCAGATCGCGGCGACGAGGCCATCGTTGATCGTCAGGGCGTTGTCGTTCACGGTATCGAGGGCGCGAGGCGCTGATAGAAGCTGAGAGAGGTTGACCGTCACCGGCGCCGTGACCGACGCCACCGCCCCCCCCGCGTAGGTCGATCGGGTCGAGACCGCCGCGTCCAGGTTCGTCAGGCCAAGATTCGAACCGTTGAACGGGTCGTACCCGACGATCGTCCCCCGCGCGTCCGACGGATCGCAGCCGGTGCCCGTCGCGTGGACGATGAACGCCCCCAGTGTGCCCCGGTCGGTCGCGTTGCCCGCGAGCGAATACCAGCCGTTGCCGATCTCGGTCACGGCCCCAGCGGGCGTGGCGAAGGCTCCGCCGTCCTTGGAAATAACCACCGTCAGACTCGTTCCCGCGACCAACCCCGTCGCCGGGGAAAGGTGATCGCTGGATAAGATCATCAGGAACGGGATCGGATGCGCGGTGCTGTTCTGCTGGCGGTCGTTCACGGGTCACATGCTCCCCCGCGATCCGGCGCGGTCGAAAAGGGTGCGGCGAAAGAGAGGGGCGGATTTCTTGGCGAGCGATCGGCGCGTCCGTGATGGTCGCCTCAGTCGCCAGCAGGGGTCGGCGTAGTCGCGGGCGATCTCGGCGGGGGAGAGGACGCGGTCATAAATCTGGATATCATCAACCAGACAAATCTGGTTGTACTGAGGTCTCGCCGGTGCTCCGCCCACCACGAGTACGGACGGGATCGTATCAACGGCCGTCACCGCGCTGGCGTTGAACTCCCCATCGATAAACATTTGCTGGGTTGTGCCGTCGTGCGTGACCCAGACGCGGTGCCAGGCGTTATCCGTGATCGAAATTGTCGACTTGAAACTATCCCCAACCTGCGTAAATACCATCGCATCTTGATACGCTCCCAGAAAGAA
Source organism: Isosphaeraceae bacterium (assembly GCA_965277595.1). GTDB lineage: Bacteria > Planctomycetota > Planctomycetia > Isosphaerales > Isosphaeraceae > CBDIDH01. The sequence goes on along the minus strand of CBDIDH010000002.1, from coordinate 3,825,605 downwards.
CCCGCTGTGATAGGCACCTCCTCCGCCGTAAGAGAGAAAAAAGACGTTCGTATTCGGATCTACCGGTGGCCCCTTCATCCAGCATCCGACCGTACGCGGAGCCGATCCCATCGGTAGCCGCGCGTCCGATCCGATCGCAACCCCCGTCGCGGTGCCGTCGCAAGAGATGCACGAGCCATTCGGCCCCGAGAGGTAATTGCAGCCCGCGCCGCGCGTGAGTGCTGGAGTGTTGCCGGCAAGGTCGGACACGTCTCCCGTATCGCCCGCGAATGTCCGGCGCGGCCCCTGCGCCGTGTAAGCCCAGTACACCGGGCCGCCGGTGCGTTGGTAGATCCGCGGATATGAAGGCACTCTTGGCATCGGTCAGCCCACCGTGTCCAGGGAGCAGCCATAAGCCAGGGCCGACACGTCCACGGTCGTATCCGGGTTGGTCACGACGACCCGCGCGGCCGTCGCGGCGGGGGGCGGCAGGTAGCTGTAATCGGTGCTGGTGCCCGAGGTCAGAGGCACGACAAAGGGGCCGGAGTCGTTGAAAAAGGTCGTGCCATCCGGCGACCACTGGAATTGCACCAGGCTATTCGCGGTCGGGGCCGTCGTGGTCGAGACCCGGCAGGCGAGCGCGGCGTCGAAATCGGTCGACATCGATAGGGCCGTGGACGTGACCGGCGTGCCGCCGTGGCCGATCGTCGCGGCCGATCCGCCCGAGCCGAGGAGTTGCGTGGAACTCTTGGTGGTCGCGCTCATTGAGTCGGCCTCGCTGCGGCGACGTCGGCCGCGTCAATGGGTCGGTTGATCGTGGCCATTGCCCAGCTAATCTCGGCCTGATAATTCGGGTCGGGTTGCGTGGCCGTGACGGCGGAGAGAATCAAATCGTGCTCGACCTGGGTGATGACGCCCCAGCCCAGCAGGAGTTGCCCGTAGAGGACGACCCCGGCCGTATCCGCCGCCTGGATGCGGTCCCGCACGTCCGTCAGGACCGCGAGGAACGGGTCGGCCTTGAGGTTCGCCGCCGACGTCGTGATGAGCGACAGGACCGAGGCCACCGTATACGGCTTCGGGATCGTGGCTTGCGGCGAGGGGTTGACGACCGACGGCGTGTTGAGCAAAACGGCAATCGCGGCGTCGGTGTTGCCGGTCCAGCCACCGGGGAGGGTCGGCACCTTGGCATCGAGAGCGGTGATAACGGAGGGAGATGGATTGGCCACTGTAGGCCCCCTTCGGAGAGAGGTTCGATCCGCTTCAATTCACTGCGCCGGCACCATCACCGGCCTCGGAATCACGCTGATATTCTCGCCGTGCCCCACGACGCCGTTGACCTGGTTGCCCGAGCAATCCGCCGCGCCGTACCAGCTTCCGACCGTCCCATCGACCTGAAACCCCGGCTGCGTGCTGGCCGCGAAGCAGGAGAGGTTGGTGATGCTCACCTTCGCGGGCGTGAACGTATCGCCATACGCCAGCGTGCGACGGCCATTGAGTCTCACGAACGGCGACGTGTTGAGCGTGCTCACCCCGACCTGATCGATCAGCACCTCATTCGGACAGTATGCCGAATGATCCACGCTGATAATCGCATCGCTCGGCGTCCCCCCTTCGTTATCCACCAGCATGTCGCGGATCGCGAGGCTTCCACCGTAGGGGTCCGAGGTCTTGCGGATGAAACACTCGGTCGTCGGCAAACTGAACGTGAAGGTCGTGCGGTCCCAGTCAAACACTCCGCCCCCGCATCGAAGCCCGTCCCGCCCGCTCATGCCGACCCAGGTGTTATGGCCGTGGACCATCTGTTCCCAGCCGACATACGCCGCGTCATAGCCCGCGAGATTGCAGCGTTCGAGGGTCACCGGATAGGTGCAGCCGATCGGAACCGAGCCGATTGCCTGGAGTCCAGAGCCCCCCGCCTGGAGGTCGACGAAGGGCACGCCGAAGCAGCAGCCGAGAGCGATCGATTGCTGGAGCTTGCAGTCGATCGCAAGATTGCGAACGGAAAGGTTTTGCGAGGGTTGGCCCCCGGCCTTGGTGACCCAGAAACCCACGCCGGTCTGGGCTCTGGTGGCGATCATCCGGTGTGTGTTCGGAGTGTCGCTCATCACGAGATAGGCGATGACGTTCGGTCCCTGGTCCCAGTAGCGTGACGGGGAGATCGGCTTGCCGTCGCGGCGGGTTTCCTTTGCCTGGGTCGGATCGTAGACGAGGGTGTCCGAGACGAGGAAGCCGTGAACGTCGAGGGGTGCCGGGGACTGTTGCATTCCCCCGAAAAGGAAGGGGGTCAAGCCGTCGGTTCGGGCCATCGCCACACCGGGCTTCCACGCGGTGTTGTCGGTCGAGTCGAGCGGAACGACCTGCTGGACCCCGTCGACCCAGACCGTGATTGTCGCGGTCGTGTTGTCCTGCTGGATCGTGATCCGGTGCGTGGCATTGGGTGTGAATCCGCCGGGAATCGGGATCGTGGCGCGGCGGTAGTTCACCTCGGTCTGATCGGCGGTGCGGAAGAGCCAGCGAAGAGTATTAACGGGGTCGTCGCCGGTGACGAGCGAATAGGGCCGGACGATGCCGTTGCCGTTGGAGAGCCCAAAGAGCCACCAGCCCGGCCCCCAGGCTTGCGACCCCGAGCCGATCACCATTTCCCAGGTGTACCCAGGTCCGCCCCAGTAATCCGGCGCGAGCGCGGGACCGCCGCCGAGTTGCAAGGGGTGCGCCGTGACGGAGAGGACGGCTTCGGCTTTGGTGCTCAGCCCGATCATCCCCTGACCGAGGACCGAGGGGACCGAGTAGCGGGTCGGGTCGATGCCGAGGCGTTGCAGCCGGGGAACGCCTAACACCAATGGCGGAGGCCCCTGGCTCATGAGGAAGGTGCCGGGGCCGTCGCCTTCAATCGTGATGTTGCGGCCGTCGACGTAGACGAGCGAGCAGTTGTACGGAGAACCTTGCGGCAGATGGATCGACCGGGCGGTCGTGTCGTCGGCGTCGGTGATCTTCTGGGCGGCGTCGACGATCGCTTGCAGAGCCGTGGACCCATCGACGCCGGGCGTGTTGGGGGCGGGGAGCGGGATCGGTAATGGTGATGGAACAGGGGCGGCAGTACGCACGGCGCGAAGGCGGTGGGATTCGGTGAACCTCGCGGCGGCGGTCGAGCGGTGGCCGAAGGGATGGGAGGACGTGGGGCGCGCGGAGGGGGGAGCCTGCGCCAGCAGGAGAAGGGCGAGAAGGACGTGCATGGGAAGGGGGTCCGATCAGACGGGAGATGAGATTGCGAGGCGATTCGAGCTAAAATCGCGGTAGGATTACCAGCACCAGAACTCTTGAGCGGCAAAGCCCGTGGGCGTCGAACCCGCCGAAGGCGCCGCAAGGACGTCTTGCCGCGAGAGCGTTTTGATACGCGCCGTGATACGCGTATCGAGATTTTGCGATTTCTTCATGAAGGTATCGTCCTGTCCTCGCGAGGCCGCGAAATACAGATCGCGGAGCGTGGCCCAGACGGTGAGAATCTTCAGGTCCTGGGGGTCGAATGTCGCGAGATCGGCGACGACTTCCAAACGTCTCTGGATATCGAGATACTGCGCCGCGATCACCCCGACGACGCTGGGGATAAAGAACCGGACGCCCGTGGCGCCGTTCGTGGGAGTCACGCCGCGCGGTGGTGACCCTTGACCCGGCGCGTAACCGTATCGCCCCAGGGCGAGCGAACCATCGGCGGCCGAGACGACGGCGAGCATGTCGGCTGACTCGATCGGTGACGGCTTGCCCGGACTGGCCTGCCTGGTCGTGACAAGGACGTGGCCCGGTTGCACGCCCTGAGTGGCGAAGGGGACCGACGAGGTCAGGGTCATGGACCCCGCCGCGATCGCCCCGTCAGTCCCCTCGGCCATCCGGTCGCACCGCTCGGCGATCACCGGGAAATCGCCCTGCGCGGCGCCGAAAGCGATGTCGGCGTCCGTGGCCGGTAGGCCCGCGAAGACGTCGGCCATGGCTTATTTGTCCTTCATGTTCTCGGCCGGGTCGTCGGAGAAGGGGCGGCCGTGAGCGTTGACGTAGCGGACCTTTTCGACGGGGCGACCGTTCTCGTATTCGGTGGTCTTGACGGCGAACTTCCCCCCCGGCGGTGTCTCGGGAGCAACCGGGGGCGTGAACGGGCCGGGCGACTTGATCGTGAGGATCGACGACGGGGCGTCGACGGCCGCGACGGGCGGCGCGACGACGGCTTGCTTGCTCTCGGAGGCTCGGGACGACTCTGCCATCGAAGGAACCTTTCTCGATCAAACGAGGTGGGATGAGCCTTTGCGGTTCGCCAAACTGGACTCAGGCCGCCGCGATCTGCGCGGAGGGAACGGTATAGTTGGTCTGGTGGGTCGTGTCGAGCACGGCGGCGGCGACGCGATCATAGACGGCGATGTCGTACTCGTCCTCCCAGACCTTGGCGGCGAGCGGGTGGCCGTACCCTTCAAACACGAGCTTCAGCCCCGACGAGCCAGCCTTGCGCTCGCGCTTCATGAGCGGCTTGTCGCGGTTGGTGTTCGTCTGGATGCAGACGGGATAGGTGGCGATCGCCCAGGGCTTGACCCAGACCTCGACGCCGTTGTAGATGCCGACACGGCGGTTATAGAGGTTCGTGATATCCAGCGCCTGGTTCGCGTAGAGCTGCGTCAGGGGCTGAATCACGCGGACATCAACATCCGGGGCGAACGTCCCGGCGCCGTTTGCGGAGACAAAGCTTCGGACGAAACCGAGGTCCGCCGCGTTGATGATCAACATGGGGGTTCCCATGTTGTAATGCTCCATCACAGTGAGGATCAGGGCGTCATAGTCTGACTGAGCCACGGACGAGCCCACCGTGGCCAGATAGTGATTATGGGTACTGGCGTTGAAGGTCTCGCCGTTGGGACCGACCGGGATCGGGAAGCCGTCGGCGTTCGCCAGGGCCTTGATCGGCAGTGGGAACTGCTGACGACGATCGGCCCACTTGTCGTAGAACGAGTAATTCATGGGCGAGTACAGGGCGTTGCGTAACCGCTGCTGGACCCGACGCAGCGCCGCGTTCGCCGTGGCCGTCGCCTGCGCCGCGAGTTCCTTGGCGGGCATGACGTTCAGGGCGCCATAGGTGGCCTGCCAGGCGGCGCCGAACTTCCGCAAGGGGAAGCCGATCTGCTGCCCGCTGATGATTTTCTGAGGGTTCGGCGTGGCGAACTCCTCAAGCTCCTGCGTGGTCGTCTGGTCGGGCGCGGACGAGACCATGAACGGGAGGGTGGTTGTGTCGACGAAGAGCATCAGTTGCTCGCTCACGAGCTTGTTCTGCGCTTCAAAGAGATCTTCGATCGCGTCGAACGCCTGGTCGAGCCCAAAATCCGCGACGGGATACGGGAACGACGCGAGGTCGTCGAATACAGCATTTGTTCCAAAGCCCATCGAAATTGGCTCCTGTGTCGGGCCGTGGGCCCGGAAGAGAAAGAACGAGAGAGGTCGAGATGTTTGGCGTGAGGAAACTCGGTCAGCTGGTGGGCAAGAGGACGAGATGAAAGGCGTCCTTGACGAAGGCGATCGGCGTCGTGCCGCCAGTCGTCGCGGTATCAGTGAGACCGCCGACCGTGGCCGAGGACAGGAAGAGGTCGATGCCGGGGGTCAAGGTGTTCGCCCAGGCAACCTCGGTATCCTTGATGATCGTCACGGGGTCGTTCTGCGCGACCCGGCAGTGCGTCGCGGAGAACCCGCGGACCCGCGCGGCGGCGTTCGCGGCGGCGCCGGTGGCGCGCCAGACCTTGCCGTCGCTCTTGATGTAGACCGCGTCGAACGGTTGAAGATCCTCGCCGCAGTAGAGGCCACCCAGTCGGCTGTTGTGCGGCAGCAGCAAACTGCCGATCGTGGGGGTAATGGTTGGTTTCGCGATCTCGGCCACTTGTGCACTCCTTCATTGGATAATGCGTTGAGTCGAAAACAAACAGATGGGATCAGTCAGATCGCGGCGTTCGCGGCGGCGATGTGCCGCCCCTTGGCGGTCGTGGGTGTCGCCGGGACCGGTTCACCCGGACGCCCGAGCATCTCGCGGAGCGGATTGAACTCCTGACGATTCGGCGTCGGGTTCACACGCGTCTCGGCGATTGCGCCGGGCTTCAAGGCGGGGAGAAACTCGCTCCAGTGCTTCTTGGCGTAATCGTCGATCGGCACCGGCGCGGCCTCGCCGTCCTTGACGTGCATGATCTCCACGTCCTTGCCCTGGACCTTGACGGTCTTGGGCTCGAAGGTCAGACCCGGTCCCGCGAGCGCCTTGAGGACCGCGAACTTCACTCCAGCCTTCTCGGCGACTCCGCGCAGTTCGGTATCCCGCTTGAACGTGCTGTTCTCGGCCGCGAGGGTATCGCGTTCTTCCTTCGCCTTGCGGATCTCGGCGGGGGTGCCCAGACCCTTGTACGCCTCGTAGTGCTTGACATCGTCGCCCGCGAGCATGACCGAGCCGTCGGGAGGTAGCTTGGCCCGCATCGCCTTGAGGTCGTCCTTCGCGGCGTAGAGGTCGGCGGCGAACGCCTTCAAGGCGGCTGTCTGATCGCCATGCTTGGCTACGGCGGCCTCCACGAGCTTGCCGAGATCCGGGGCGGGTGGAGGCGTGGAAGTCGGGGTCGGCGTGGGCGTCCCTGTTCCCTCGGTGCCGTCGCCACCGGAGATCGGGGGCAAGGACAGTCCGGCGGAGTGGAGGGCGTGGAGCGATTGGACGAGCGTGGTATCTCGCATGGTCGGGGGTCTCGGGAGTGATAAAGGGATGGAGAAACAGCGTGCGGAAAGAAGGAATAATGAAACACGCCGAAATCAATCAGCGTCTTACTTTGACCTGCGCGAACTTCTCGGCAATGGTTGTGGCCGCCGTCACGCAAGCCTCGGCATTTTGCTTCCCCGCAAGTCTGGCTTCGCGGATCGCGTCAAGTTCAATCTTTCTCATCAGGCTGTCCATGCCGCATAAGAGATGACGCGCTCTCGCCTCCGCATCGGCGCCATGGAGTCCATTCGGATTCGTGAGGAGATCGCGAAGGGAATTTAATTCCCCTACCAATTCAAGGGGCGTCACAGGTCGATACTCCAGGGTAGAGTGGATGGTTTAGATCACGGCACGAATGAGGGGCAAGACGATGGAACGGCCGACTTGTGAGACCTGTCCGTACTGGCAACAACGCGGTTATCGAGAGAGCCAAAAATATGGGGAGTGTCGCATTGCTACGCCTTTGCTTTTAACGCCCCACCCAAACTCTGGCGACGACGGCACGATCCGTAAATTTCCGGTAACCCATTCATCCGACTGTTGCGGCCAACACCCCGACTTCCCGGCCTACCTCGCGCACCGCAAAGCCGAGTCAAACGAGCCCTCGAGCGAAACACCAACGCCCGGTAATGTCCCTTCCGATGCCGACCAAGCCCGCGTCCTTCGTCTGGCGCTTCGCAGTTGCGCGACGGCGATTGCTTCTGCGGAATGGCCACGGATACGCCCTACATGACAGGGCATTCCTCCGCCTGTCTCGCGGCCAAGAAGGCGATAGAAGACTACGACCACTCCTGATTTTCAGTCCCTTACGCCGACGCCCCCGACTCCAGCGTGATCGGCGTCACGGGAAGCGTCGGCGGTTTCGGCGCGGTGGAGGCCATCGCCAGGGCATGCTGTTGAGCGTCGGCCTTCGCCTGAACCGCCCTGGCAATATCCTGTTTGGAGTAGCCCGCTTCCTCCATCGCGAGGTCGAGGGGCAAACCGGCGGCGGTCGCCGACTGCATGGCCTGATAGCGAGCCATCCGCTCGGCGATCTTCTCCATCGGGTCGGGCGCGAAGGCCGGGCGATCGCCGATCCGAAAGTCGAGCTTGCCGTCGTCGTAGCTACCGGCGTTGAACGGCTCGTAATGGCGATAGCCGCGCAGGCCACCGAGTGTCAGAGCCATCCGAAAGGCGCGAACGGAGGCGTTGTCATACTCGACCCGGCGAGCGTGAATCTTCGCCTCGGCGGGCTTGCGAGCCTCGCGAATCGCCTCGGCCGACGCCTGACCCGACGCGCGAATCCGTTCGAAGCTCAACTCGGGATAGTCCGAGTCGTTCTTCGCCTTGAGACGGTCGATCTGATGCCCGAGCCCCTCGACCGGCACGGGGAGCACCAGGGGATGCGCCTTGGCATCCACGTCCTGGACGTACAGATAGTTGTTCGCCGATCGCGAGGGCGCCTCGGCCCGCGATTGATTGAGACCGCCGAAACCCGCTCCCGCGAACTCACCCCCGATGCCCGATCGTAATTGCGCGGCGGTCGCCGGTTGAGCGGCGGCCCGCGCCACGGCGGCGGGATCGGACGCGGGATTCGCCATGCCCGTCATGAGGTGCGGGGCGTTGCACGCCTTGCGAGCCCAGTCGGTCAGGCAGGACGAGAGGTCGGCGATCTCGCGCATTCCCGAGAGCGCCGCCATCGCCTCGGCCTGCCCCCAGCCGAGGCCGATGTTGATATGCTGGACCTTCACGAGCGGGCAGAAGGGGAGGTCGCCGACCGTCCATGTCGGGCCGGGATTCCCCGGCCAGGTGAAGGCGATCCCGTCGAGATAGGTCGACCACCGATAGCCCTTGCCCGATGGATCGGGTGTCACGATTTCGTTGTAGCGGACATAGGGTGTTCTCGGTCCGTTGATCGACTCATCCGAGGCTTTGTGTCTCGGGTCGGGGCGAAGGTACTCCAGCTCGCAGGCCGCGACGTCCCCCTCGGTCGTGAGGTCGGCCCACTTGACGCGGCCGGCGGGAACGACGCCCAACCGCACGGTCTCGGACTCGTTGTCGGCGCGGATCTCTAGAAACACGTCGCCGGTCGTGACACCGAAACGGGCCGCGACATCCTTCTGAATCGCCCAATTCGACCGCTTTAGAAGTTCACCGAGGCCCTCGCGGACCGCCGGATTTTCCTTCGCCATGACGATCGGCAATGCCGACGGAGCCGATTGGCCGTCGCCCGCTTCAAGGTCGAGATGACCCCCTTGAAGATGCGCCGCCCAGAATTCGCCGAGTTGATGGGCGATCCCGAAGAGGTCGCGAACACCTTCGTAGAGGCCGTAGGTCGCCCGGAGCTGCTGGGGCCAGCCCTGGACATCGCGATAGGCGTTTTGCTCGTAGAAGGCCCAGAGGACTTCGTACCGGAGTTGCCTGGATCGGAAGTCGCCCCAACCCCCCGCGAAGCCGCCGCCGTGGATTCCCCGCGCGCCGCCCCCGGTCGGATTGGCGAACATCGCGGGCTCGCGAAATCCGAGGTAGGCGCCGTAAAGTCGATCCATGAACGAGGGCATCCGGGGGTAAATTCCTGCGGTGGTGACAATCAGGCGAGAGGATTGGCGCCCCAGGAGGCGTAGCCGCGCTGCTCGGCGACGAATCCGCCGCGAAGGGCGTCCATCAGGTCTTCATGGGGATGCTGCGGATCTTCGGGGTAGTCCTGCCACTGACCACCCCGCTTCTTCCGCCGGTAGTTCTGGAAGGCCCGAATCAGGAGACGGCACCGGGGATGAATCCAGAGGCGTTGCGATCCGTCCGCCGCCTGGACGGCCGACTCGACCGCCGCGAGCCCGTCCGCGACGCTGCGGATCGGCCACTTCGCCATCGGCAGCCCAGCCCGCTCGTACTCCGCCAGCACGGTCGGCCCAACAGGATTGCGCGAGCCCCCGGCGGGATCAGTGAACCGATAGTCGATCCGCCCTTCCGAGAGCGATTCGGAGAGCAGGAGCAATTCGCGGGCGTTGACCTCCGCCGTCAGGCCCTCCGCGAGGTAATCGGCGAAAACGGTGATCGTCGGCGGTCCGCTTGGCGCATGGTGAACCTGATAGAAGACGGCGCCGGTGAACACGCCCGAATCGCAGGCGAGATGGACAGGAAGGTCCGGGTCATACTCGGCGCGATCGGCATCCGACGCATGCCGCGCCTCGTCGAACTGAGGAAACCAGAGGCCCGCCGCGCGTGGCCCCATGCTCAGATAATCGCTTTCAAACGCCCGGACGGAGACCAGTTGCGTTTTCTGAATGAGGGCGTCGATCGCGTAGTGACCGTTCGACCGCTTCGCCTTCGGAACGGCGCCTCCGTCGTGGCACCACCGGACGATCGGGCACTCCGGGCAATGCTCCAGATGAGCACCGCTCCGCGACGTCGGGCACCGCTCCAGCACCTCGAACATGCAAAACGTGTGCGAACGGATTCCGGTCTTGGGGTCGGACGCCGCGTCCTTGAGCCCCTGCATGGGACCGCCGACCTTGTGCCAGGTCGAGGTCATCGAGACTGAGGCTTTTTCCTTCCCCTTCTGCATGCACATGCCGGCGGCGGCGTCACGGATCTCATCGTCGATCTCGTCAACCTCGTCGAGCCGGAGCGTCGGGACGTGAGGGCCTCGCACGCTCGTGGGGCTCGCCGCGAGAATCGAGACTTCCGAGCCGGTTCGATAGGTCGCCTGCTCTTTCATCAAGGACACGGAGCCGGGACGCTTGCGGTCGAACTCACGGAGGGCGTTGTAAATCTGCCGGGATTGACTGAGGCTGCCACCGAGGATCTTGGTCGCGTGATTGTCGTAACACTGGCTCTCGATATGCGTGGCGAAGGCCGCCAGGTACGACTTGCCGCCGCCGCGTGGACCGTGGACGAGACTTAATCCCGGACGGTCGTAAAGCCATTCGGTGAGGAAATCGAGCGGGGCCGAATGGCCAGCGCAAACCGGAGTGTCGGCGACCTGGACGCCCCAGGCTTCAGCCCCCCGGCGCGTCTTCGCCCGGAGATATTGATCCATCGAGGCCAAAGAATTCGCGGATCGTCTCGGTCTCGGAGTCACCGCCGTTCGCCTTCCTCTCCGTCAACCCGTGAATCTTCGCGAGCAAGGCCAGCGCGGGAAGTGAATCGTGAACCTCGACCTCGGTGATCTCCATCGGATTGTCACCGGGCGTCCGCGTCGTCTTGATCTTCTTGATGTTGCCGAGTTGCCCCTTGCGACGGGCCTTGCGGAGATCGAGCGAGGGGAGCGAATGCGGCGAGCCATCGGGGTTGAAGGTGACGAAATGCTCCATCCCGGACTCGGCGCGTTCGGATATTCTTATTAAGACTTCTTCTTCAGTCATACCGATTTGATCGATCTTGGCGTCAATCGCCTCGCGGATCTCCCTTTTTATCATAAGGTCGTACGCATCTCTTGCGGGATCGGCATAACCCGCGAGACGCGCCGCCGCCGCGCCGTTTGCCTTGGCGCGGCCAAGATAGTAGATGACGAACATTCGCTGTTTTCGCGTCACGACGCATCTCACTCTCCCTGCCTGGCCGTCTTACTTCTCCACTCTCATCTTCCTATTCCTACCCACCGCCGGAATCGGCGTCCCGCTCCAGCACCCGACACACAGTCTCCGACCGTAATCGTAGTCATAACGGACGCGGTCGGTGCTCTTGCAGCCGCTGATGTAGCTCGCCGGCAGCCCCTCGCACGGGCCTTGATCGAGGTCGTGGTCGACATTCGCGAGATCGTCGGCGTCGTCGTGGGCGTCCATGTCGTCATACCCCCAGGGTCGCGGGTTGTCCGGGCCTCGCTCGGAGTCGGGTCCGGGGTGGCGGGAGTGAAGCCAGAGGACAAAGCGGCAGAAGCGACGGAGCATTCACGGCTCCTTGGCGGCGATCGGTGGTTCGGGATCTTCGTTCACCAGTCCCCGGTACATTCGCTCCAGATTGATGACCGCCTTTTCAGCCGATTGTGTCCATGCAGCCAATGCCATCTTCTCGACCGTCTTATTCCTTTCGAGCACCGGCCTGATGATGGCAAGGAACTGGTCGAACGGCGAGAGAACCACATGAAGCATCTCGTGACGGAGCGTCTTGAGCACATCGGGCGGGATGCTGAACGCCTCGGGATTGAGTCGGATATGAGCCTTGTTGTACTCGGGCTTGATCTCGACATTCCCCCGTCGCGTCCAACCCTGTTCGTCATCGGGCAAGGGGACGCATTCGATCAGCAGATCCCAGTGCGGAATCCCTAGCCGTAGGGCAAGCCGCTCGGCTTCGTTGTCCACGATCGTCTTGCATTCAGGTTGATCCATTCACGGCCCCTGTGTCACCGGCTCGCCAACGACGCGAAACGACACGTCGTCGAGCCACGCCTCACCCACCTCGGTCTCGCTCGTCACCCGCGCATCAATCGCCACGGTCGTCGCATCTTTATGCGTCACGATCACCGTATCGATCCGCTGCCACCGCCCGACGGTCTTCAAGGCGATCTCGGTCGACCCGAGCGATCGCCAGGCGGCTTTGGTGTCGTGGTACTGGCTGACGCGAACCGCCGTCGCCCCTTCGGTGCCCCGCGCGATCAGGTAGACAAAGCTGAGCCGGTAACGGGTCTGGCCGCGAACCTTGCGTTCGGGAAAGCGAATGTATTGGTTGCCCGGTTCGTGCGATTTCAGCCAGATTGATGACGGCGGCGAATAGAAGACCTCGAAGCACTGGCGGTCCTCCGGGGCTTCCATGCGGTTGTCGATCGCGAGGGGCTGAGCCAGGAGGGTCAGGGCGAGCGTCGTGAGCATGAGCAAAGGAAAGCCCTCGGGAGTCGCACCCGTCGGCGGTGGGTCGCCGGCAACTGGCTTGCGGGCCTTCGGGGAGAGTCAATCCACCTGAAACCCCGGCGCGTCCTGCGCCTTGACCTCTTGCGGCACTCCGTTGCTCTTGCTCGGCATGTAGTTCGCATCGCCATCGAACGCGGCGGCGCAGCCGTGGGGGACGGGCTTGGTGAAGGTCACGACGAAGACCGCCGTGAGGACGCCGTTGACCAGCCCAGCCGGGCGGCTCTCGGTCGTCGCGGCGTTGTCGACATCGAAGCGGATCGGCGTGGTGGTCGAGACGGGCGTGCTACTGCCGGGGGAGGTCAACTTGGCGATAAATTCCACGGGCTGACCAACGAGGGCCACGCCGGGGACGCCGGATTCGAGGGTAAGCTGGGTCGGGATCATGAGGCGAACTCCGAGGCAAAAGGTTCTGGAACGCGGCGCGAAGGCCCCTTATTTCTTCGCCGGCAACGGAAACGGCGACACCGGCTGATAAGTTTGAAGCTTCGCGCCCGGCGGGACCACGGCGGAGGGACGCGATTGTGTCGCGGGGGTCACGGGGGTTGGAGTCGGATCAACAGCCGGGGCGGGCGTCGGGGTCACCGGAGTCGGCGCGGGTGCCGGGCTCAGGAGGTTGATCACGGTCGCGCGATACCCGGCGGCGACGGTGCTATCGGTGGTGTAGACCGTCACATAAGTCGCATCGGAACTGAGGACCGCGACGGCGTTGCCGGCGGTGCCCAGGTAGGCGACAAACGCCGTCGTCGCGGTCGCGGCGGTCGACTGGTCGGCTGTCAAGGTGGCCTGATCGGCGGCGAGCTTGGCCTGGTCGGTCGCGACCGTGGCCTGATTGCCGAGCATCGTGGTCAGGAGGGTGTAGCCGTTGGCGGGCGCCGGGGTCTGCGCGGGGCAGAGGGTGGCGACGGAGAGCAGGGCGAGAGCAAGCAGGGCGGTGCGGCGGAATGGCATGGAAAAGGGCCTTTCGAGAAAAGGAAGTTAAACATCTTGATCCCGCCGGAACGGCACGATTCCGGGGTTATCGGTCGACGGCTCGGGTTCGCGGATCAGGAGGCAGCCGGGGTGATGGATCAGGCCCGTGACAGGGCGGGTCAGACGGGGCGAGTAGGGGCGCTCGACGGTCAGGACCGGGACACGCCCCTTAGCCCATTCAAGGACAACGCGGTCGGCATCGAGGATCGGCTCACCGTCGTCGAAGACGAAAACGGTGTCGGCGCGGATGTCGATCGAGAATCGAGCCACGTTAAGCCCCCTGGCCGAGCAAGAAATCCAAGGTCTTGCGGAGTTGCTTGTTCTCGACTTCAAGGGAACGAATGCGGTTTCCCTGGAACTCCACGATGCCGCCGAGCGCAACGCATTCGGCTTCGTAATCCACCTCGGGCGCTTCGCTTTTCTTTACCTGAATGGCGCGCCTTTCCTGCCGCTCCTGCCGGAGATCGCCACGCAGGGCGGCCAGCGACCGATAGGCATCGGCTCCAGCCGTTCGGGGCTTGTTAAGACTGAGCGTCTCGTCAAGCCGTTCCATGATCTCGCCAACCCGCTTGTAAAGAATCTCGTGATCCATCAATGCCTCAATGGTAAAGCTCGAAGCCGTGAAACTTGTCGACCCACGAAGCAATCCAGATAACGATGCCGCACCAGGAAACGACACCGACCGCGACGACGGCAAGCGGCCAGGGGCACCAGTCGTCGTTGTCGGGCAAGCGGGGGTCAAGGAGCACGTCGCGCGTTCTCCAGGGCGGTGATCCGAGCCTCAAGAGCGGCGATCCGCACGGCGTTGCGCTCGGCGGTGTCGCGGATGATTTGTTGATTCGATTTCGTGACCGTGCGATCGGCGAGCGAAAGCGCGTGTTTCGTATCGCTGGCTTCGCGCTCGCGGGAAAGCTCGGTTTCGGCGAGCTTCAAACGATTCGCGATCGTGCGTTCGTCGCTACCGACCTTGACGACATAGGCCCCGACCACCAGGAGGGTCACGATCGCCGACCACTGGCCGACCTCCTTGATCCGGCTCGTGAGGTTAGGCACCGGACGCCTCCGTCGGGGGTTGCGGCACGGTCGGGACCGGGTGGTCGGGGTCGTTCACGACGACGACGGTCATGGGGCCGGAGCGGTCGGGATCGTTGCTCTTGCGTTCGAGTTGTTCAAACTGACGATTGAGCGATTTGACGTGTTCGGTATTGCGGTCGGTGTGCCGGTTCGCTCGTTCGAGCTCCTTTTTGAGTCGGGCAATCTCGTCGGCGGCGGCTCTCGCGGCTTTCTCCGTCGCGGCTTCGGCGGCGGCCTTGGCGGCAACAACGGCTTCGGCGATCTTGGCGGCGGACTCAGCGGCGACCCGGCGCGCGGCCTCATGCGCGAGAGCGGCGTTCTCGGTTGCCTTCGCGGCGGCGGCCTTGGCCTCGGCGGCGGCCTCGCGGTCGGCCTCGGCGGCGTCCTTGATCCTCGCGATCTCCTGCGTGTTGCCTTCCGATCTTGCCTCGGCGGCCTCGGATTTCGCCTGCGCCCGGTTCAGCGAGTCACGGACACGAACCCAGGCAATCGCGCCAGCCGCCGAGCAGGCCGCGGCCTTGATAAAAAACGCGGTGAGGTCGTCGACCACGACGTTGACCCGCTGGAGCGGCGTCATCGCCAGGAGCGCCGCGCCGACTGAGAGGCAATCCCAGAATCCGAGCGCCGGATTGATATGGAATCGCGGCGTTTCCAGGCTCATATCGCGTCTCATCGGTGTTGGCTCATGCGGGCAGCCGGGCATGGGTCAAGGCGAACGAACGATCAGCCGGGGGCGGGCTGCGCGGCGAGCGCGGCTTGCTTGGCGGTGTCGACCAGGAGCGAGAGAATCGCATCGGCCGAGAGCCGGGCAAGTTGGTCCTTGAAGATGATCGCCTCATTCGACTTCACGGCGGCGGCGGCGGCCTGGAGCGAGAACCCCGCGGATTGCGAGGCGATGACGACCTTGGCAAGCTCGGCCTGATCGACATAGCCGTTGACGAACGCGAAAGCACGGGTGAAAAGATCGAGAACGGACGAGGGGGTCATCGTGATTTCCTCTTGAGGTTCGGAAGCTTTCGTTCCTGTCGCCGCTTTCGTCCACGCGGCGGTGATTCCGCTGGTCATCGCGTCAATCGCGGCGGTCTTCGCGCTGAGGATCGGCAGGTGAGCCGCGTTGATCCCGTCGGCCCCCGCCGCGATGACCTGCGCGAGCGTGAGGGGCGTTGAAGGTGTCGGCCCGGTCACGTTGAAGACCACTTCGGCCGAGTCGCTCGCGGAGAAAAAGGTGTCGCCGGTGTAGTGCGCGGTGACGGTGTGCGGTCCGGCGGCGAGCGGATTGGAGGTGAAGACGGCAAGCGGTCCACTCAGAGGGGCGGCATGGACAGTCGAGACGCCATCGAGGGTAAACTTAACGCCGCCCGTGGGCGTGCCGGGGGCGCCGGTCATCGGGGTGACGGCGGCGGTAATCTTCGCGGCCTGGCCGGAGAGGAGGTTCGAGGGGACGGAGACGGTCGTGGTCGTGTTGAACTGGTAGACAACGGGATTGGGGGGAACAGGGGTTGGCGCTGGCGTGGGCGGAATCGGCACCTGACCGCCGATCGCGTCGAAATAGGCGATCAGGGTCGGCCAGTCGATGTTGTTCGGGGCCTTTGTTTGCCCGAGGCCAAGTTGATCGGTCGCGAGCACGACGTAGGCGGCACCCCCGGCGGACTGCACGGCGTAGGAGGCGACGGCCGCCCAGGTCATCGTCCCGATCAGGCCCCAGGTGTCGATCAGGACTCCCTGAGCATTGTATCCGACCGCCAGAAACGCATGGCCGTTGCTTGGGTCGGGGGGGCCGGCGAGATCCCAGGTGAAACCATTGGCGGACGGCGCGTTATTGAGCCATGCCGCGGGGAGTTCGACGGCAAAGAAGATCCCGCCTTCAAACAGGTCGATCGCCTGTTTCATCAAGGTCTGGTTCGTCGCGTCGATCGCAACCCAACCGGCGAGCTTCGTACCGTCGGGAAAGCCCGTGGTCTTGAGATAGTTCATGGCCGTGACCTCGTCACAGCCTTGATCCGTCGAAGGGTCGCCTGGAACGTAACCGCCGATCGCCGAGTAATAGGCGATCACCTGCGCCATCGTCGCCGTGTAGAGCTTACCCGCATTCCCCGTGAGCACGGCGAGCAAGTGCATGATCATCGCGATCACGCAGTCGCCGAGCGTTTCGTTGCCGAAGATCAGGGCGAGCGCCGGTTGTCCCTTCGGCGAATAATCGACCGCAACGGGCGGAGCCGGAAGCGCGATCGCGCCGAGAAAGCTTTCGAAGAGCCGGGGGGCCTTCGCGGGCGGCACCGGGCGCAATCGCCCCATCTTGACGGTGCGGTTCAGGTGCGGCAGGTGAACAGTCTTCAGAGACATCGAATCGGGCTCCGTGGTGTTCGTCTCTTAACCCGGCCTCTTCGGCGGCGTCGCGAAGTCCCTGTCTCGCGACACGCATCGGTAAACGTCGCGGGCGATCTCGTGGGCTTCCTTCCACGCGAACCAGGCTTCCTGAAGGTCCGCGGCACCCTGGCTCTTCGCGACACTGAACCGGGCCTCGGCCATCAGGCAGGCGCGGAGGCAAGGCAAGACCCAGTCGCCAAGGATTTTAAGATTCGCCTTGAACGCGGGTTCCGCGTGCGGATTGCGAGCCCGACGGCACCATTCGTCGTGGAACCGCACCGCCCTGTACGCACCGTCGAAGTCGTCAGGGGCCGAATCCTTCAGGGCGTCAGATTCGCGCGCGGGCGGAACCGGGGCATTCAGTCCTTGACCGGGAGCGCAACCGCCGAGCGGATAGCCAGCGGGGGCGACGGGAGCCACGCGGCCGACCGGGGCGAGTGGCGCGAGGGTCGGGGGGTCGTCGCCGGGCAAGGGGGATGCCTCAATCAAGAAGAGAAGAACGCAAGAGGAACATCGATTTGTTCCGCGATCGCTCTTGCGATTCCTTCAGCGTCATCACGATATGAGCCGGAACAGAGAATGCGCTCGGCCCACCCATAGTCCGCGACGACCGAAAAAAGGGCTGTTGCATCCTCTGGCGGGTTCGTTCGGACGACCCTGAGCCCGGTTGGCAGCGCGCCATTGAGAACAAAGTGATCAAAAGTTCGCGTATAGGTGGATGCCATGAGCCGCAAATCCTCTCAATGAAGGGGGATGCCTCGCTAGAAGGGTCAGGAAACCGGCGGCGAGGGAAGGGCTTCGAGCGCGTCATCCCACAAGCCGGCGGCCTTCCAGTCGCGGACGATCGGCGCTTGCGGTCTCAGCTTGCGGCGGTGACAGCACCACTTGCTTGACCCGTTCACGGGGTCCGCCGCGTGCATCCGCCAGGGGTTGCCGATCTCGGAATAAGGGAGACACTCCGCGTCGGCGCACCCCCAATAGAAGAGGTCGCTGCATTTGGCGTAGGGGACGACTGTACTACCAGCGGTCTTGCTTTCGTGGAGGGTTTCGCGCTCATTCGCGAAGAGAACGTCGTCGCGGAGAAGCTGCGAGAGGGCGCGTTCCTCGTCGATTTCGCCGTCGTCGTAAAGCACTTCGGCGCGGTCGGCTTCGGAGATCATGGAGGGGATGCCTCACGCAGGTAATGTGTCGGGCATCAGGCGGACTCGCGCTCGGCGGCATCGATCGCGTCGCAGACGACCGGAACCCCCAGGTGAATGCCGAACGTTTCCGCGATCGTGAGGGCGTAATTGTAGAAGCCGCTCGTACAAACGATGACGTTGCCCCAACCGTAATCCGCGACGACGTCGTAGAGGCTTTGGGGGCCGAACGTACCGTCGCGGCGGACAAGGGCCAGAGAAATCGGCCGCGAATTCTTGAGGACGAAGCGTTCCGAGACTCGGGTCGGCCGATAGGTCGCGGGCATGAAGTGATTCCTGGAGTCGCGGTTAATGGGACAGGTACAGCCAGCACAGGACCGCGACGCCCGCCGCGAGGAAGCCGAGATTGGCCAGAAGGAGCAGGGCGCGGGTCATTCGTCGATTCCCCGGCGCGTCTCGTGAATCTTCTCGCGGGCCTCGGGATGCCGATATTTCGCCGGGCGCGGTCTGCACTGGAGATAGCCGGAATCTTGCATCGCGGCGACAACCTCGCGTCGACAGCACTTGCAGTATTTGATGCCCGGCTCGCGGGGATAGTCGCGGCAGCGGGCACAGAGGGGACGAGGGGGAAGGGGGAGGGTCATGAACGGCGCGCCGGTCTAGTTCTCGGGACTTGGCTTTTCACCTCTGGAGACGATAACCGCATGCGACTCGCGTAGTCGCTGCAACCGGCGGCATACACCCGAGGGGGAGAGCCGGACGGAGGGGTGGACTCCAATCTCGGCGAGTGTCTTGCCACGGCCAGCCAATCGGAGGATGATCAAATCGGCCTTGTATTCCGTGTCGGCGATCGTCCGTGTCATTGGAGACAGCACCTCCCTCTATACAATTGGGAGTGCAAAGAGCGCATTGAGATCCTCACTGTACCGCAAGTCACAGTGTATATTATGGTTATCTCGGCACACAGAAACGGAAACTTTGCTTCTATTGACGTGTATCTATTACACGCATAGGACATGAAATGATCAACCTTGCCGTCTGTGAGGCTTCTTACGCCGTTTCGGCCGACGATATGTTTGACCGGATGGCGCTATCCACGCGAGCGTTGCACACACCGGAAAGCCTGATCGGGCTTTTTCCCGCGCGGTCGCGATGGGAGGGTGACGAGAAAATCGAGGCGAGGGCGGATCGGCAATCCGTGGTCGACGCGGTCATTGAACTGGAGCGGGCTGGAAAAGTGACGGTCTGGGAGCATCCCGACGACGGGCCATTGGTGGTACTCTCGGCGCACTCGGCGGAGCGATTGAAGCTCGAACTCGACGGCACGAGCCGGAAATGGAGGAAGCGCCGCAAGGCCGGGGGGAAGGGACCGGCACTGAGACTGAAGAAACGCCAGGAGATCCGCGACGACGTTGAGAACGGGGAGATTCCCGCCGACCCCGAGGTGCCAGGGCCGAGCAAGCCTCGCAAGAACGTGGGCATCCCCGGCTGCACACACTTCACGCCGGGGCAATTCCGGTTCTACATGATCCGGCTTGACGCGGGCGAGCGATCGCTGGGACCATTGCCGCCGTCATGCCCGTGGTGCCCGAAGGGGGGAGGGTGCAATACGTGGAGGGGCGAGGTCAAGGGGTTTCGACCGGAGAGGAGCAAGAAGCGATGAGCGACGAATCAAAGCCAGCCGCCGGCGCGCGGACCGAGGAAATCTCCGAGCGGGATTGGGAGACCCTCTGCCAGATGGCGGAGGACGGGATTGGGGGCGAGCCGCCACCGACCCTGCGGAGATTGAGCCCCGAGCTACGCGCCGCGTCCGAGGCAAGCTGGAAGCGGAACGAGGCGGCGTATCGATATCTGGACGGGGACAAGGGGCAAGCGGGGCGAGCCTGAATCGAGGGTAAACTTATCGTCATGGACGATAACTCTCGTAAACCCTGTATACTTCTCCCGGTGCTCACCGGGTGATTTTCGCTACCACCAAGGGCCTTTACGATGTCCGAAACGTTTGATAGCTGGGCGATCGTCGAACTCATGGGCCACGTCAAGATGGCGGGGCGGTTGACCGAGGAGGAACGGTTTGGCTCCAAACTCGGCCGACTGGACATTCCCGGGCATGATGGTGCGTGGTCCGCGGTGTACTTCAATGGCGCGTCAGTGTATCGGCTCACGCCATGCACGGAAGAGGCGGCGCGGATCGTGGCGAAGCGGGCGCAGCCGGAGCCGGTCCATCAGTGGGAGATCCCGAAGCAGATCGAGGTTTCGCCGTCGCGGAAAAGGGAACTGGACGACGACCCGGAAGACGCGAGAGACGCGGACCTTGAAGACGATGATGATGAAAGAATTGAATTCTAACCGGATTTGACTTGTAGACGGAGAGGTGTACGATTGTGTTGCTCTGTAGAGCAGCGGTAGCTCGCGACGCTCATAACGTCGAGGCCGTGGGTTCGAATCCCACCAGAGCAACTTGCATGCTTAACCCATCGCGACAGACCCCGCCCCTCCCATCGCAAGGTGACGAGGGGCGGGGTCGTTTCAGGGAGAGACGATGATCTCTCGGTTTTTCGGTCGTTTGTCCGCGCGGGATGTCGCCGTCGTGTAGGTGATCGCAATCTCTTCGATGCGTGCCCAAGAATAGAGATCACGAATCAGGGGGTGATCGTCGTAGGACAGCACCCATGTCGCCTTCGTGTTCCTGAGAAGTTCCGCCAGCCGCGCATGATCCTCATTGGTCATCGAGTGCTTGTAAAGTTCCGGTCCTTTGGCGACGTAAGGCGGGTCAGCGTAAATGAAGCACTCGCGCGGGGCGTCAAGAATCAGGTTGGCGAAGTCGCTGTTGCTGAAGCGAAAGGCGGCAAAGCGCTTCAGGACTCGATGAAGCTGCCTTACCTCCACTTTGATGGTTTCGGGGTTCCAGCGACAGCCAACGCCGTACTTTGCGTTGCCCTGGTCCTTGCCGCCGATCGGTCCGCCAGCCATCGCGCCAAGTCCCGAGAAGGACATGCGATGAAGGGCGAGCTTGCGAAACCCGATCTGTGCGTCAGGGAGATCCGTCCGCCCGTCCTCGTCCTTGAATTGGTAGAACCGCTCAGCCGTTGGCTCAAACAAATCGAGGCGGCTGATGATTCCGTCAGGGTCGGAGCGAACCGATTGCCAGAGCGCCACCATGCCCGGATCGATATCGTTGAGCCAGACGGGGCAACGGTGCGAAAGGTCGCGAAGCACCTTGAATCCGATCGCGCCCGCGCCAAAGAAGGGCTCCCGATATTCCCATTGCGCGGCGTTCGACCACAGCTCGTGCTTGATCTGCTCTGGGAATCGTGACCAGATCGGACTGATGAGCTTTTTCTTGGAGCCAGGGTAGCGGATCAATGCCATCAAGAACGCTCCTTGCGCTGACGCAATTCGCTGACGAGCCGAGACATGGGCAAAAGGATTGTGTCGGGAATCTCGATGTTGAAATGAGAACCTTTGCGCGCGGGATAGAGACGCAACGGTTTCAGCATATCAACCCAGACAAAACCCAGCAGCTTGAGTTCCTCTTGCAACTCACGCCGATAGAGCGCAAAGACGTAGATATCGCCAACTAACGGCACAAGCCGTCCGGACGATTCCGCGCGCTTGACAAGGCTAGGATAATCCGGGTTTGTCCGAGTCTTGACCTGGATGGACAAGCCCAGACACGAAACGTCAACGCCACCGTCGCCATGCTGACGAGGGGTATCATCAAAGCTGGCGACCTCGCGCCCCAGGTTTCGATTGAGAAAGACGCAGAGCGCGTACTCTCCGACCATGCCGACAAAGGGCGCGGTTTCCTCAGGACGTAAATCCATCGAGTTTCTAAACCTCATGCCGGACGCCAACCCTTGTCCCCACGCATCCGAACGCCGAGAATAGTCGCGTTCAATTGCCTGCTGGACAGCACGGTCCTTGATGATCCGAAGCTCCGACGGTTCCAAATGCACGACGACGGGCGCCGGCGCGACGTTCCCTTTCCCCTCGCAAATCATGGGCAAAGTTCTCCGTTGTCCAAGAGTTCCTGCCCGAGTTCCATCAGTTGGTGCGCCATCACGGAAATCGACGCCTTCGGCCACTTCTCAGAAAGAGCGAAGACACGATCCCGAAGGAGTTCCACGGCTTCATCCAGGGTCAAGCCGGGGGGCGTTGAGGGGGGCGATTGAGTCTTGGCTTGCTCCTGTGCGACGCGGAGCATGCTCGCGGAGGTCAGTTCCTTTTCGGCGGCTTTCGTGGCTTCGATGTGTTGCTCAAAGGCGTCCAATGAAAGCGACGCGATTGTCTGCCAACGAGATGATTGATTGCGATTGATGCCAAGCTCGGGAAGAGTCGCCGCAAAACCTGTTGCATCGTGGGACAGGTTTTGCGAAGGACGCCCCCCTTCGCTTCGTTCTGTCTCCGAAAGTATTTGCCCCGCCCGTCTCTCCGCCCTGATCTTGATCTCCGCCGCCGCGTTCTGGATCTCCAGGCACTCGCCTTGCTGCTTGACGTAATCACGGAGTGCCTGTGCCTGATCGCGGACGACCTTGACCTCGCTGATCGTAGTCGCCTGCGCGAGAAGGGAGCGAGCCTCGGTAACAAGCTCGATGACGGAAAGAGGCTTTGGTTGTGGAAACGCTGGAAGACTCAAGGCTCACCCCTCTCTCGCAAAGCCTGCCGTTGCTCTCACGCTCAGTACGCCCCCTTCGCTGCCTCGGACAAGATCCGCCCGCGCTCGGTCAGAGCATAGAAATTGTTCTTCCCGCAACGTCGCGAAGAAACGAACCCGCCGAGCCGCATCAGCCCGAGATGATGACTCGTGGCCGGTTGATTTGCGCCCAGATGCCGAACGATCTCGCCGACGTTCTTCTCGCCGTCCCCGATGTAAAACATGATCTTGAGACGGGTGTGATCGCCCGCCATCTTCAGAGCCATCGCGGCATTTTTCACGTCGCGATCCGGATCAATCTTGCTCGTTTTCGCCATCGGTCGGTCGCTCCTCACGGAAAACGGTGGTTGTTCCTGCCAGTGAGGAGTATCGGCATTCGTGATGATATGGCAATAGTACTTGTCTTTATATCTCGGTTGTGACCGTAACCGGAATTTAGTACGACCCCATTGACTGTACGGCAGTCCACTCTTAGAGTAGGCTCCTAGTCTGATACAAATGCCCTTCACGGTCGGGGCGGACCCGCACCCTGGAAGGCTCGCGCGAGGCATCCCCCCCCATGCGCCGCTTATCAATCCCAGGTCATCGCGCGTCCCTTCCCCGCATCACCGTCGATGACGGTGGCATGTCATTTTGCTGGACACTTGACAGTGATAAGGGGGACTGCGAAACTCAGCCTTCCAGCTTTCACCCACCCATTCACGCTCCGGGTCACAATCCAGGCGACAGGCAAGGACAGCCCGTTGCAAGACAAGGTTCCGGTCGGGGCCAGCGATGATGCTGCGCGCCGGTCGTGAGGGGTGCCTCCTCGGATGAACCGCAAAAGACGTTTGTTGCCTTTTGTCGCTCCCGATCTTCCGCTCTCAAGAGAAGAGGCGGCGATCCTGGCGATTTACCGAGGTTCTGGGCTCAGTTTCGGCGCCGCTTGCCTGAGACTTTCTGCGCCGGCGCCATCAGCCGGCGTGTCGCCTCCGCAAGGTCAATTTCCGAGTTTCGGAAAATATAAGCGACGGCCTCTTCCTCCGGAGTGAACACTTCGCCGGTCTCCGGATCGGGCGGGTCAAGGCTTCCATCCTCGGACACCAGCCATTCCAGCGGTACGCCCAGCGCGCGGGCGATCTTCCACGCCTGGCGGGCCGTGGGCTCGCCCTGGCCACTCTTCCATTTGCTAATCCGGTTCTCGGATAGACCGAGGGAACGTTCAAGCTCTCCTTGCCTGATTCCCTTCGCGGCCAAAATACGTTCGAGTCGATCAAGCATTTTCATCACCATAACATGGCGACGGCTACCAGCTTGCGGAATAGTACGGACGCGTTCTCACGGAAAATCTACCAGATTGTTAGAAATCCTCTTGCCGTTCTACCGATCTGGTAGTAGTATCCTCCCATCGCAGCAACCAAATCTTAGTGGAGCGAAAACCATTAGCGCTCTCATCACGCTCAAAGAGGCCAGTACGCGGCTTGACCGACCGTCTGCCTATCTCAAAGGCGCGTGCGAGGGGATCGGCGTCAACCTTATCGTCGTGGGGCAAGCTCTCGCCATGACGGAAAGAGATTTCGTGAAGCTCAAGAAACATGTCGAAGCCCATCCGTTGCACCGCAAGCGACGGAATACGGAGCAGACCGCGCAGGCTTGATCGCGGGAAAGCTCCGCGAACCCGTTCCGCCCTCAGTCTACCCAATCTATCGCACCGCATGCAAGCGGTCGGATTGTTATGTTCCGGTTAATCATCAAAACGCGCAAACTCGCGTCAACGGTCTCGGTGCGCACGTCGCCGACGGGGCCGGAGGCCGGGCAGAGAAGGGAGAAAGTCGGTGTTGATCACGATCAATGACTATTTGTCGGGCGGCGCAATCTACGAGACCGAGGCCGCAAATCTTCGTGAGGCTATGGAGCGGGCGGCAAAGACTGACGTCATCCTTTGCTACGCGGATCTCGCGCAGGCCGACCTGGAAGGCGCCAACCTGGAGAATCTTGAACTCCATGGAGCCAACCTCGCGGGCGCCAATCTCAAGGACGCAGACCTGACGGGTGTCGGCCTGGGAGGCGTCAACCTAGAGGGCGCGAATCTCGCCGCGACCAACCTGTCCAGGATCAAAGCCGACCTGTTCGCCATCCTCGATACTGCTCCCTCGGAAGTAGACGGAGTCCTCGTCGCGCTACGAGGGGGGAGGATTAACGGCTCGGCTTATGAGGGCGCGTGCCGCTGTCTCGTAGGTACGATCGCCGGGTTGAGAGGCGTTTCTCCCTGGGGCATGCCCGACCTCTGTCCCAACGTTGATCGTCCCGCCGAGCGTTGGTTCCTTGCGATCCGTGCGGGCGACACGCCCGCGACCAACCCCGTCGCCGCGATTACCGAGGGCTGGCTTGTGGAATGGCTCGCCGCGAACGAGTAAGCCGTGGCCGTTGGCGTGTGAACTCCCGTCGCGGCACAGAAAAAGGAGATTCTTATGAACGACAAGGAACGTCTCCATATAGCCAGCGAAGCCCTTCGGGGTGCTTGGCCGCATCATGCCTTGCGCACGCTTGTCGAGATCGAAGGTTCGCCGGGGGTCACCGCCTCGGTGCTCGCCGACAAATTGGGTTCAACGGTGGATTATGCCTACAGCGTGCTCGACGCGCACCTCAATGCGGGGTTGATCGCTCGCGACAAGGAAAACGGCAAAGGACGTTTTCACTGCACCCTGACTCCACAGGGGCACGCCCTTGTCGCCTTCATCCAGTCGTACTCTTTTCCTTCTGTCACGAAAAAGGAGCCCAGCCCGATGAGCCATCCCGCCAAAGTTCGTCTCGCATCCCACGCCTTCCGCGCGGTTGCGGACCCGGAGCGATTGATAATTCTCCTACAGGTCGCGCTCAAGCCGGGCGCGAACGCCCGGGATCTCGCCGCCGACCTGGGTTCGTCCGAAGTGGTGATCTCGTGCAGCCTGACCCAACTGGGCGGCCTGGGGCTGCTCACGGGGATTACCGAGGGTCGGCTTATGCCGGGTCGGTACAGCCTCACGGACGCGGGGCGGGCGGTCGTGGCGGTGTACCGGAGCTTTCTGGAGCCGATCGCTCCCGAGGCCCCCGCGCTGGCCGGACCGGACGTATCGCGCAATGCCTATGGGTTTCCGCCGCTGGTCGACGTTGGCGCGATCGATCGGGAGACCGCCTGAACCTTTCACCTTCAGAGGAGTTTCACGGATGTCCCTCTTTTCTCAGCTGCTCATCAACCTCTTAGCCGCCCTGGCGTCCCGGGAGGATCGATGTTGACCCCCGAAGACAGGGTGCTTCTCGCCGAGTACATCGCGGCACTGGAGTATTTCACGAGTCACCCGCCTTGCCCGCATGCCTTCGTCCGACTGCGGACGTGCGAGCGAAGAGTGGAGGAGATCTTGCGGACGGATGAGACGATCCGGGTCGCTCCGTATCTGGTGGGGCTGGAGTGGTGCCGGGGAAGCGAGCGGTATCGGGTCGTGACAAGGGATGAGCGGTTGTTGACGGGAGGGCTGAAGTATGCGGGTTAATGACGTAATGTCTGCCCTCTGCGTTCCGGTGCTTCCTGGGCAATGCGTGATCTTCAGCCGGAATGGACAGGATCGCATCTTTGAAGTGACCCGGCGCGATATCGGAAAGGGGATCGGCTATCGCTTCGGCGATCGGGTCGGATCGCTCGCGATCAAGCAAATCGAACCCTTCAGCTTCGACGGAGCGGGGATGGCGATCCGGCTCAGGAAGGTCTCTCCAAGTGGGCTCATCACGCTGCATATCTCGACAATGCGTTCCATTACGATCGACCGGATTTTCCGCATGGTGAAAGGAGTCGCCTGATGTCCACGGGTCTCAAGTCCGCCGTTCAGTCGACACGCGCCATCCTCGCGGAGGTCTGGCGGGTCACGGCGCTGACGGCGTTCTGGTGTGGAGTCATCGCGCTCGGCGCGACATGGGTCTGGCGGGTGGACCCCTTGAACGGCAACCTCGCGGCGTACCTCGCGGCGGGGTGCTTGATCTGGCTGGCGGGACTCACGGTGTATGTGATCCAGGCGGGAGGGCGGCTGGCGAAGCAGGCGGACGAGATCGAGGCGATGGTCGGGAACGGCACGCGGGCGAATCAGGATGACTATCGGCTGCTGTCCAACCGGTTGACGAAGGTCGAGAAGCACCAGCCGGATACGCTCCTCCAACTCCATACAAGGGAATTTCGATGAGCCTCGCGAACATGACGGACGCGGCGGTCGCGCGCTATTACGAAGCCCACCTGGAGGGTGGATCGAGGACCAACGCTCGCGTCGCGGTGGAACAAGAGTTGTCGAGGCGGGTCCGGTCCCAGGCACCCGTGGGACCGCTAGTGGTCGACGGGATCGCATATCACTGGGTTAAGGCGGATCGGTCGTTCTTGCGGATCAAGACCGTCAAGCCCCGACGCAATTTGACCACGACGGTCAAGCCTCCGGCGTCGGCCGTGGCGATGGCGACGAGGATGTTGTCGGCGGCACCGGAAGGGAGAAGGAAGCAGTCCACGGTGAGGGATGAGTCATGAGCGAGCACTTGACCCTTCATGCGATTACCCCGGCAATCTTGTTGACGCTCATGCTGATCGTGAACTTCGCCATTTCGCGTTATTTCCAGAGACTAGAGAGGCAGTCACGCGAGATTTATCAGCAGGCACAGATCGCTCGCTACGCGAAAGCCATAGCCGAGGCCAAGGCCACACAGGACCGCCTCGTCGCCGAATTCGTGAAGTTCCGCCGCGATCAAGGGATGACTCCAATCCAGTCGAGCGAAGGGGATGAGGCATGAGCGAAGAATTCTTTCTCACGGTCTGCGTCCCAGCAACAATCGCGATTACGGTCATCCTCTCTCTCCTGGAATCGATCCGACTCGAGAGAGCCTTGCGGCGTATCGACCAGGACCACCACGACGCAATTGTCGGAATCCGCGACAAGGCACTCCGCGAACTAGGAGCCGAGAATGTCCGGCTACGGCAAGAACTCCAGTCCAGGCCCCAACCTTCACCCGTCACGGAGGACCGTTGATGCGATCGGACAAGCTACAAGACCTGATCTTCGCCGCCGTCCTGCTCGGCACCCTGGCCACCTCGGTCCTGCTCGCGAGGCAGGCGAACAAGCTCGACACCCTGGCCGCGACCATCCAGACCGAGGTTCGCGCCCTTCACGGCGAGCTTCACAACGCGCGGCAAAAGGATCAAGCCGAGATCGACCGGCACATCGACGGACACGCCCGCGTCGGCATGGCGGTCGCGAGATCGATGCGCAAGGATCTCGACACGCTCAAGAGGCAGGTCGAATCGATGCCCGGTGGAGCCTCCAGTAAAGTGCCGCCGTGGGTACCGCAACTGACTCCATTGGAGGCGGTGGACCCGGCGGTGGTGAGGAGGGATTCGATGGATCGGAGACCGAGCGAAGGAGGTGTGAGGTGAAACACAAGCGGAACCTTCGCCAGATCCACCGGAAACGATGCTCCCGCAAGGTCGCTTATACTTCTCACTCGCTCGCTCGACAGGCGGCCGAGGATTTCACGGCGACGACGGAATTCAACGGACGACCGGGTTGCGCGCTCGTGACTTTCCGCTGTATGAAGTGCGGGTTGTGGCACAACGGCAACAAGCCCTTGCCTGGGATACAGGCGATGGGACGAAGGAGGTCGGCATGACCGAATCGGCGCGAGACATCGAATTCTTCCGGGCTCTGATCGAGCGAACGGAGGATCGAGAGGGCTTGCAAGCGGTCTGCAACCTTGCCTCGGTCCAGTTGATCGCCGAAGAGTTACGCGACTCCAGCCCCGACTTCGACTGGAGAGCACCGCTGGATTGTCCAGAGAACGCGGCGGGCGCGACGCTCCTTCGAGCCATCCTGGATTGTCTGGCGGAGAAGGGGATTACACCGGAGGCCACGCAGCGGCGTACGTTTAGCGAGATGCTCAGGCTCGGCTATCACATCGGAAGGCCGCCAGGAGTACAGTCTCTATGATCGGACTCTATTTCCACGTTTTCCATCTGAACGAGTGGCGAACCATCACCGTCTGCGCCGCCCCTGACATTCCACCTGTCGCGGACTGGCGATGGCGATCGGGGCGGGCGGTAGTAGTGAGCCAGCCGCGAAGGGCAAGGTTTCATCGCCAGCGTGGACCGCCCTGCTCAATTAGGGCCCTTCAACGTACACATTGAAGGGCTTGTAACCACGGGATTTCGCGGACAACGGCATCGCGCCAATCTACAGAGAGGACGTGCGATGGTTACCCAGAGGCAATTTAACCCCAAGGTGCAGCATGAATACCCTTTGAGAGCCGGATGAAATTCGTTGTCAATAGTCCGGCCACTTCGGCTTGAAAGTTCGACCAGTACATCCATTGGACCCTTCAAGGAAGTCCGGTGAAGACGGACAGATGCCGCGTAGCCCCACCCCGGAGCATGGCCGGGGCGGTCCCCTTGGGCATTTCACGATTGCCGGAATCTCAAAGCCGACCAAACACAGTTCAAAGGAGTGGGTCTCAATGCGGGATGAAGCGAAGCATACGCCGGGTCCGTGGTCATTCGATTCAGGTGACCCCGGCGATGACTCGGTTGGACTTGGCCCGACCGACCCATCGATCTTCTACGAAACATTTGACGGGGATGTTGTCCAAATTTGCTCTCTGCTTCAACCGGCTATCCGCGTTGATACAGATCCCACGGACATCTTCGACGAGGGTATTCGATTCGTCGGTGATCCGATCGCCAACGCCCGCGTGATCATCGCCGCCCCGGACTATTATGCAGCCGTGGAGCAGATGCTCGCCAATGAGAATTGCGGAGGCGACGGCTGGCGGGAGGGGTTCGGACAACTCAAGGCCGCGCACGCCAAGGCGAAAGGATCTGGTCCCAATGCGGGATGAAGCGGCTCCCAGGCACACCGACACCGAAAGGATGGCCTGGCTGGAGGAAAACCCGGTGCAGTCCAGCTGGTATCTCTTCCTGGAGAAAAAACGCTGGACCGTTTACTGGTTCGGGGGCATGGCCCACGGCGGCTCCTTCGCCGAGGCCGTTGATAAGGCGATGAATATCGAGGCCGGGCGCATGCAGTCCTCGATTGGACCAAGGAGTTATCGTGTCCCAGCGCATTGAGGAGAACAGCTACGGCGACCTCTGCGTCGTGACCTACAGCGACGCGAACGAGTACCTCTCCAGCCGCGAGATCCGCGACGCGGCGGACGTGCCGGTGGAACTGCTCGACGAGTACGAGGACATGCTCAGGGATCAGGAGGAGTGCATGGAGTACGCGAGAGAGTGCCGCGCGACGTCGCGGGATGCGTGGAACGATTCAAGAGGGAGGTTGTGATGAACGAGCATCTTGTCCGCATCCGCGCCATGCTGGCACCGGATCAGCAGACCTGGGATCTGAGCGAGAACGACGTGGCCGCGATTCGGTGGCTTTATGACACGGCAGCGAGCGCGACACGGGAACTTTCCAGGCTCAGCCAGGATGTCATTGTGCCGATTCGTCGCGCCAATGAAGCTTCCCGGCAACTCAACGCGGCCGTGGAAAGCCTCATGGATGTGCGACTTCGCTTTGACGTCGGGATTTTCCCGACCGCGAAGGAGGACAAGGTTCAGTGAGCAACTACTATCAGCCTCGTCTTCCCTGGACGATAGAGAAGTCTTCGGATGGGCTTGTCCCTTTCAAGATTCTCAACAATGCCTGCACCGTTATCGCCCGAGCAAACTCGGTTCAGGTCGCGAACCTGATCCTTGCCGCCCCGGCGATGCTGGCTCAGCTTCGCAAGCTCCACGGCATGATGGTGCCGGTCGCGCCCTCGGAATTCCGTACCGACGAAATCATCACGCTCAAGCATCACGACGTGATCGAACTGGAAAACTCGATCGACGAGCTTGGCTATAGGGAGGAGCCGGTAATCGCCGCTCTGCGCGATCTCGTGAATCGCTGTGACCGCGCGATTTCGATCATGCCCAATAACGTTTTTCTCCAAGACGTCGTGGCCGGAATTGAAACCTCTGGAGCCCGCAAGGTGCTCAAGGAATCGGAAGGGGGATGGCTCTGATGTCCGACTCCCTTCTCGTGGAACTCCTGACCCCCGTCGAACCCGAGACCTCCGTTGACTCCGATGGCTGGATCTACAGGGTGGACACGGGCGAAGTCGTCGGCCGTCTTGATGATCAACAGCAGCCAATCGCTGAACGATTCGAGGTCAAGGATGAGGCGTCGGCGGATTGGGTGCTTCAAATCCGATCCGAAACGGAATCGGAAATCGTCAAGCTCGACGCGCAATTCGCGGCCTTCAAAAAACAATACGACGCCCGCCGCAACGCCCAAATACGGCGGTTGAGCTACTTGGAATATCGGTTTAGTCCCTCGCTGATCGCCTTCGCCAAATCACAACTGGTTGGCAAGGCGCGAACCTGGCGGGGGACGTTCGGATCGGTGGCGTTTCGCAAGACGCCGGGCTCAACCAAGATCCTTGATGACGCGGCGGCCGTTGAATTCGTGAAAACATGGGAGCCCGCGAGGGTCAAGGTCATCGAGAGCGTGACAGTCAAGTCCGTGATGATGGCGAGAGACCAGGCGGCGATCGTCTCGGGCGAAGAGATCGACCTGCCATTTCTGGCGACGAGCGGGCCGGGAGAGAGCGTGGAGATCAGTACGGGGATCGAGATCAAGGGAGGCGAACGATGAGTCTGGCTCTTCAGAACCGTGGCAACGGATCGCTGGCGGCGCATCACGGCGGAGGCGAAGCGATCGCGCAGACCACGATGAGTTTCGATCAAATTTGGGAGATGGCCGGGTATGCCGCGAAATCCCGGATGTTCGGAGTCGAGACACCAGAGCAGGCGTTTTGCTTGATGATGATCTGTCAAGCCAAGGGCTTGCATCCGATTGACGCGGTCCTGCGATACCATATCGTGAAAGGCCGCCCCACGATGCGAGCCGACGCGATGCAGGCCGAATTCCAGGCCCGGGGCGGCGTCATCAAGATCCTCGAACGCAACGCGCAGAAAGTGCGGGCGGCGTTCTCCCACCCGGTCCTTCAGCCCGAGCCGGTCGAATTCTCGTTCAGCTTCGAGGACGCGAAGCGGGCCGGACTGGCTCCCGGCGGGATGTACGACAAATATCCCGACGTGATGCTCTGGGCTCGCCTCGTCACGAAAGCGATCCGCGCGATTCACCCCGGAATCGTCGCGGGCATTTACTCGCCCGAGGAAGCCGAAGAAATCGCCATGAGGGAGAGTCCGACCGGCCAGATCGCCACGGCTAGAGCCGAGGCCACTCGCGCCATCGCCGAGGCCGACACCCCTCTCCCAGGCCACGATCCACGCCAGGCGGACACTCGGCCCTACTCATTGGTCGCCACGGAGGCCGTGGACTCCGTCAACCGCCTGGTCGCCGAGAACTGGGGCAGCTTGCCCGACGCACCGGCTCCGCTTGATTCCAAACGAATGCACGGCCTGATTGCGCTCAAGGCGTTCAATCTCGGCTATGCCGACGGGCAAGTCCCCACGAAGGTCCAGGCCGCCGTGGCGGTCCTTTCCAAGGTCTACGCCAGCCATCGGCAGTGGGTGCGTCAAGAGATCGCTAGAGCCTGCGCCGATCACGAGACGGCCGTGGCGGAAACGCTCAAGGCTCGCCGTGACGCAGACGCCGTGACGCCGGAAGAGGAAAGCCAGGACGCCAACGACGCCGATCCCGACGACGTCACTTATCCCGACGAGCCCGGCTCGCGAGGCTGAGCGGTTAACCCCGTAAAAAGGAACAGGAAAAGCCCCCACGCGGCTGGAACCCGCGCGAGGGCCGGAAGAGGCCAAGGGAAAGGATTCCCTCGATGTTGATGATTCCGCGAAGCCCCGGAGCCGTTCGCAGCGGCTCCGGGGCGGGCCAAGCCTGCTCAAGATCCTACTCCCGAGATGACCCGGCCCGCAAGTGTACCACGCGGTTTTTCCAGTGGGCCGGGGGTCTGAATGTGCCGTTCGCGATCGGTTTTTCGTGGCTCCCTCCGCGCTCCGTTCTGGGCGGCCTCCTGATGGCCAGGCCCGACACGGACGACGGATGGCTGAAATACGCCCACGAACTGGACGCCGCGTTGGCGGTCGCCCCGTTCGGCAAGGCGGCGCGGATCGTTCTGCGCGAGGTCTTCGCGCAAGTTTTCGGTCCCGCGAAACGAAAATCCGCCACGCTCTCCGCCGCCGAGATCAGCGCTCTCGTCGGGATCGCCCGCACCAACGTTGTTCGCGGCGTCACGGAGTTGGTTGATTCCAACCTCCTGCAACGGCTCGACGACGGCACCTACCGATTCAACAAGGACTATCAAACCTGGGTCCGCGCGGGCCGCAAGCAATGCGAGGCCGGCTCGCCGCTCCTGAGTCCGGCCGAGGTCTCTTTCTGCGTCTCGGCCCCCGCCCGCGCCCTCTCTTTCCGACTGAAATCCGCATCGCCTGAGACACCGAAATCAGCCCCGGTCGAGCGTATCCAATTGGATAACGCATCAGAGCCTGTCGGCGTATCCAATTGGATACAAAATGACCCCAAGTGTATCCAATTGGATACGGGTGTTTGTATCCAATTGGATACAAAAAGCGTATCCAATTGGATACAAAATGGGGGGTCCCATCCTATTAGTGGAGACAATAAGACAGAAGAAGATGATAAGCGCGAGACACCTTCGAGCGGATCTGTATCCAATCCAATACTCGGTCGACCGACACGCCCCGTCAAGGCCGACCCCGCCGAGGTCGCCCGGATCATCGCCTGGGCGGAAACCTTCGTCGCCCCGTTCGAGGAGATCGGCTCGAAGATTCGGATGTTCAGCACGAGCTACCCGGCGGACTGGATCGAGGCGGCGATCCTCTGCGGCGTCTCCGGCGGCACACCCGGCAAGGTATGGGCCTACGCTCATAAGTGCCTCTTGAGCTGGTGGGATCGCGGTAAGCCGAATCACGCCGAGATCGAGACGGCCCGGACCGCCGTGGCAAACTCGCCCGCCGCGATCCCCGTGACCAAGACCCAGCGGATTCGCGAGGAACAGCGCGCCGCGATCCGCCGCCTCGCGCAGGCCGACCGGCAATCCAGGGAGGGTTCCGCCGATGCAGACCGTTGACTCGTGGGTCTGGGAGTTCGTCGACCGACACCAGGCGCGTCACCCTCGAACGGACTGGCCGGTGGACGAGGTCTTCTGGAACGGATTCCGCTCCGCCCTCGTCCATCACGGCGTCACGGAGACCGTCGCCGAGGCCGCCAGCGTGGCGATGATGGAATCTCCCAGCCCCTTCCCCGACCAGTTCACCTCGGCGTTCGTGGCGGCCGTCAAGGGGGTCTGGGCGTCGTCGCAGGTGATCGAGAAGGGCCTGGCCGATCGCGACGCCGCGGTTGCCTCGATGCGAGCGCTCTTCGGCGGTCGCGATTGCGATGACTGCCACGGCCAGGGCTTCGCCGTGCGTTACCGCCTCGCCTCGCTCGGCGGTCGCGACGCGCGGGGACGGCCGCTCGGCGACGCCGTGATTTTTTATTGCCTCTGCCCTCTCGGCCGCTGGGTCGAGCGCTGTCATCGCGAGGGGAAGGACGACGCGAAGTCGATCCGCCGCCGGCTTCCCGACCTCGCCGACTTCCCTGGGCTACACGGCGACGACTGCCGGTATCCCGCCGATCTGGCCTTCGCCCCGAGGTTCGCCCCGGCCGATCTCCGGAGGCTCGTGGACTCCACCCGGCTCAACCCCTCTTCAATCGCTCGCGCCCCGATCGACCGTCGTGATCCGGCCTTCGTCGAGGTCACGCCCGATCAACGCGCCGCCGCCGATGCCGAGCGCCAGCGTCAGCAGGAGCGCCTTCGCCGCGCCCCCCGCGAACCGGAGCCCCCCGCGTTTTGATTGAGAGAGTGAAAATCTCAGAATCCCTGTTGTCTCTGTGATATAATGATTCGCCGTTATCCGATAGACCGAAAGGAGCCTCGCTCATGTTCACGGCCTTTGAACTGAAAAACCTCCACCAGCTTGAGGGCGGCAAGGTCGCCCAGG
Source organism: Isosphaeraceae bacterium (assembly GCA_965277595.1). Taxonomy (GTDB): domain Bacteria; phylum Planctomycetota; class Planctomycetia; order Isosphaerales; family Isosphaeraceae; genus CBDIDH01. The sequence goes on along the minus strand of CBDIDH010000002.1, from coordinate 3,790,837 downwards.
CATTCAACAAGCACGTCGCCCGCGCCTCGTCGGACTGCTACGACCGCCCCGGCGACTCCAAGCCGCGCGTCGTTCTCCTGCAAATCGAGATCATTCCTGTCCAGGATCAACACGGCAACTGCGATGACGTGTTGATCCACGTCCAGACGACGTCGAAGGTTCCCCCACACCGCACCAACCCGATCAACGCCCGGCTTGGCACCAACGGCGTGCTCAAGCTCAACCTCGACTCCCCCGACGACGTCGACCAGGGCTCGCTCCCCTATCACCGCGACGACGACTGACGCCGTGTTTGCTGGACCCTTGGGCCGGATCGTCCTGCCCGTTTCCCTCGCACTCGTTCTTTCCCGGAGCTTGAAATCCCATGATCGCCGAAGGTATCACCGCCCTGACAACCCTTGTCGCCAAGTCGCTCAAACCCGTGCCGTTGCCGGTCAAGAACCCTCGCTTGAGCTATTTCGTCATCGATGGCGAGATCCAGGAAATCGAACTGCCGATCCCGCCCCGCGACCACAAGGCCGGGTCGCTCGAAGACCTCATGAACCTCGCCAACCGGTTCGCGGCCGACGCTTCCTCGCCGTGCGCTCCGGTCGTCTGGTACGACCACGAGCGAGTGGTGCTCGTGATCGACGACTTCGCCCGAACCGACGACGACGAAAACGCCTACCCCTACCGGGTCGAGAAGGCGACGCTCGAACTGGAGGTCTCTGACGTCTTCGCCGCCCTGGTGAAGCTCCGCGACAACAAACCACTGTTCAACCAGAAGGATTTCATCCGGCTCCTGCGCATCCAGCTTGCCGGGACACTGGACCCGGCGCGGCTCCTGAACGTCGTCCGCCGCGTCAAGTTCGAGAACGGCGTGACCACCACGGGAGAAAAGACCAAGAACCGCGAAAGCATGGGCCGTGAGATCAACGCCGCGGTCTCCGCCGAGGGGGACATCCCCGACGAGGTCACCCTCTCCGTCCCCGTGTACAAGACCCTCCGCGAGACCGACCGCTACCCGGTCCGCTGCTCGGTCGAGGTCGAGCCGATGGAAGGTGTCTTCCGGCTCATGCCGCTTCCCGACGAGATCGAGCGGGTCCGCAACATGGCCCTGGACTCGATCGAGGAGCGGCTCACCGGCGGACTCCAAGGCGTGCCGCACTACTTCGGCAAGCCGTGACCCTGACGGTCAAGGCGTGGGACGCCATCGCAACCGTCCCACGCCTCGCCAGGACGCTTCTCCCTTTCCCGGTGGACCGAATCACGTCCGGACCCTGCGGACGCCACCAGCAAGCGTATACGCGTTTCTAGAGGGGTTCCGATTTTAACGACCCCCGCCCGCTCCCGTCCAAGTTTAACGATTTTGCCGTGAAGGAAGTCCCATGCCGAACCATGTGACCCACCGCGTCGTGATGAACGGAACCGACGCCGTGGCGGCGAGAGCGGTGGCGGAGAGGAAGGGGATGGAGTCCAGTCCGTGACCGGAACCGCCTACTACAACGAGCACGATCCCGAAGCCGCCGCCTGGCTCCGGGAGCTGATCCGCCGCGATCTGATCGCCCCTGGTTTCGTGGATGAAAGGGACATTCAGGATGTTGTACCAACGGAGCTTGCTGGATACCGACAATGTCATTTCTTCGGAGGTGTTGGCGTCTGGAGCTACGCCCTCAGAAACGCCGGATGGCCCGATGACCGACCCGTCTGGACCGGAAGTTGCCCCTGTCAATCTTTCAGCGCGGCAGGCCAAGGAAAAGGGTTTGCTGACGAGCGGCACCTGTGGCCGGCATGGTTCCATCTCATCAGCCAGTGCCGACCTGGGGTCGTTTTCAGTGAGCAAGTTGAAAGCGACAACGGCATCACTTGGCTCGACCTTGTTTGGACTGACATGGAAGCGGCGGGATACGCCTTCGGGCCGGTCGTTTTGCCTGCTGCGGGCGTCGGCGCGCCGCACGCCAGACACCGGATATTCTTCGTGGCCGAGTCCACAGGCAAGCGACGGAACGGGCGGGGGTCAGGCGAAGCGTGCGACAAACCCGGAGAGGTCGAACGACCTGAACGACTTCGTCCTACTTGCCGCGTGGCCGACGCCGAGAGCCAGCGAAATCGGTCGCATCCGATCCGAGGAAGCGATAACACGAGCCAAACAGAAAGGCGGGTCATCATCATTGGAGGACACGGTTCAGTTAATTGTCCCGATTGCGGCGGAACCGGTTATTGCCCCGAATGCGTCGGCGTTGGAGAGCCCGATCCGAGAACCGGATACCCTTGCGATGCCTGCGAGGGAACCGGGGAATGCCGAAAATGCAATGGAACTGGCTTCCTGGAACACGCCCCGAGCCACGGACGGATCGAAGGGCGGCCCGAACCAGTCGGGCGGAGCCTTGCCAGCCGATGCGGTACTGGCCTCGTGGGCGACTCCAACGGCCCGCGATTCCAAGGGGGCGAACCGGCGAGGCTTCAAGGACCGGAGCGACAGCAGGAAGGGCGAGCAACTTGCCAACCAGGTCGTCCACGAGGGGCCGTTAACGGCTTCTGGGCCGATGCCGAATGGCTCCCCTGCCGCGACGGAAAAGCCAGGGCAACTCAATCCAGCATTGAGCCGTTGGTTGATGGCGCTCCCCGAAGCCTGGGACGAGGCAGCCATTCACGCCTGGCGTTTGATGCCAACGCGACGGGAGAAGCGCGAGTCATGAGATTGCGCGGCTACGGCAACGCCATCGTGGCCCCGGCGGCGGAAGCGGTGATCCGGGCGTACATGGAGTCCAGTCCGAAAGGAGCCTCGTGATGCCCTCCCGTGCCACCAAGAAACTCGTCAAGGGCGCGACCGAGAATCAGGTCACGCAGCAGGTCCACGACGCCGCGAAGCTGTTCGGGGTCCACCTGGAGCGCCGTAACGTCATGGTCGCAACGAACTCCAAAGGTCGACACGTCGCCTGTGGTGAAAAGGGCGAAGCCGATTGGACTGCGACATTACCGGAGGGGTTTCATCGCGGACGCCGCCTTAGCCTGGAGGTCAAACATCAAGGTTTCGACCCCCGCAAACTCACCGGCAAGAAGGCCGAGCACTTCGCCCGCCAGCTTGCCCACCTGAAGCGAATCAACGCCGAAGGCGGCCTGGCTTTTTGGCTCGACAGCGGCGACGCCCTCGTGGGGTTCATGCGGCGCGTGCTTGAGTGGCCGACGATCCGTGTGGAGTTCGATGAACATGGCTTTCCGTGGATGACGGACGAACCGGAGGACGTGAAGTGAGCGATTACCCCGCACACCTGCTGATTCGTGGCGATGCCAGGCGGTTGCCGATCGCCTCGGGTTCGGTTCACTGTGTCGTGACCTCGCCCCCTTACTACAATTTGAGGGATTATGGTTCTGCCAGCCAGATTGGCCTGGAATCCACGCCGGACGCTTTTGTCGCGGCAATGGTGACAGTGTTCCGCGAAGTCTGGCGGGTGTTGCGGGACGACGGGGTGGTTTTTCTTAACATCGGTGACAGTTATGCGAATGACACGAAATGGGGCGGCTCGGGTAGCGGCCCCACGACCAAGAATTACACCAGTGGCTTGGGAGGGTACGTCGGGCAAAAAGCGAAACGAAATACCGGACTCAAGCCCAAGGACCGCATGTTTATCCCCCATCGCGTCGCTATCGCCCTTCAGGCTGATGGATGGTACGCCCGTGATGAGATCATCTGGCACAAGCGCGCACCCATGCCCGAGAGTGTGAACGACCGGACGACCAAGTCGCACGAAATAGTTTTCTTGCTGGCGAAACGGGAGCGGTACTTTTACGACGCGGAGGCGATTCGGGAAGTAGGGTGTGGCCGGCTAGACAGGTCGCCAGGCAGTCGTGGCCGGCTAGGTTCTCAAGGATGGAAATCAACGCCGCTTAATGAATCAGATGGCCGTAACGCCCGCTCCGTCTGGACGCTCTCCAATACACCTTGCGATCTCGCCCACTTCGCCACGATGCCGGAAGGACTTGCCGAGCGGTGCATCAAAGCTGGCACCTCCGCGTATGGCTGCTGTCCCTCTTGCGGCTCACCCTGGATTCGAATCACCGAACGATCCACCATCACCCGCGAACACCCCAACGACTTCGTCAAGCGAACGGGCGAAGCTGGCACGGGCAACAGTTGCTCCAATTCCGTCGCCGGGACTTCGGTCAAGACGCTCGGCTGGCAACCAACCTGCTCGTGTCCCGCCGCCGATCCGGTTGCTTGCACGGTCTTTGATCCGTTTTCAGGTGCTGGCACAACTGGACTTGTCGCTAACCGCCTCGGTCGCCGCTACCTCGGGACCGACTTGAGTCTCGACTATCTCCAAATGTCCCGCCGCCGCATCGCCGACGGCCTCCGCCCCGTCTCGAAACTCGACGGCGTCAAGACGGTCGCGCCCTTGCCTGGGCAACTTGACCTCTTTGGCGAAGCCTGACGCCTCCCCCAAACCACCCGGCGGACCGTTCCGTCGGATCTCCCTGTTCCTCGCAAGGACCATCGCAATGGCCAAGAAGCCCGAAGCCCCCAAGCCCGAAGCTCCGAAAGCCGCCCCCAAGGGCAAGCCGCCCGAGCCCGCGAAGGCGAGCGGAAAGAAGGCGAAGTAGTCAAGAGATCCGCTCCGGGGCGGGTGAAGGCTCGCCCTGGATTCTCCCGCACGGAGGTTCCCTTTCGTGAACTGCACCCTTTCCATCCTCAACGGCCACGGCGACACGAAGCTGAGTTGGGACCCGGCCGACCCCGCTCAGTGCGCCGAGATCCGCAAGACCGTCGCCGATCTCAAGGCGCTTGGCCACCTGTTCTTTCTCGCCAACGGTTCGCCCGCCGACGAGGTCTCGGTCGGAGCCGGGACGTTGCTCGTGCGCCGCCTGGACGCGGACGAGGTGGCGCCCGATCCTGTGCCGCCCGAGCCACCAACCGCGTTGGAATCCGCCGACGCAACCCCGGCACCAAAGCGGCGCGGCCGTCCACCCAGGAACCCTGTCGTCCCCGCTCAAAACGTCGTGGCCATCCGACCCCTGCGTGGAGGCTGAGCGATGCCTGGAACGCCCGAGGAATACACGCGATACGCGACGGCCGAATGGAATCCCGACCTCCTGTTAACCTGGGAGGACGGGACGGCGATCACGCGCGAGGAGCAGGATGACATCGTGCTCTTGCGAGCCTACGTCTATCGCGTGCAGCGTCATCGGAACCGCGACCGCAAGCCGCAGCGGACGGCCATGCGCCTCCTGCGTTCGTTTCTCTCGACCACTCAGACCGCTCAGCTTCGGAGCAACAAAGCGTTCCTTGTCGAGACGCCTTCCGGCAAATCGTATCGGCTCTATCCTCGAATGGGGACCGTGGAGCAGGTCACCCGTCACGGCCGCTCGTGGTTCGTCTTCCGCCGGTTCTGCCTGCACGACGACCCCGATGCGTCTGGCTCACGGATGCCGCCGGCCGACCTCTCGCTCGCCCACATGCTGCTCCTGCTCGCCGACGAAGCGGAGTTTCTCAGGCTGGCCAATGCGAGCACGGCGCGAGATCAACTCTGGAATGGTGAGTATCGGCGACGGTTGGCGCGGGCTCGAAGAGCGCCAGTCGCAATGGTTTCATCCCCCTGAAAACAGACGAAGAAAGGAATGCGTGATGGCTGACACCTCGATCGAATGGACCAAGAGCGACGACGGCACTCCCGGCAAAGTCTGGAATCCCGTTCGCGGATGCTCGCTGGTCAGTGCCGGGTGTTCACGATGCTACGCCATGCGCCTCGCCTACCGCTTCTCCGGTCCCGGCCAGCCCTACGAAGGGCTCGTCAAAATGGGCGCGTCCGGCCCGATCTGGACGGGCGTCCTGCGGGAAGTCCCCGAGAAACTGGATGAGCCGCTGTCGTGGCGGAAGCCGTGCCGCGTGTTCGTCAACAGTATGTCAGATTTATTTCATGAAGATGTGTCCGATGAGTTTATCGCGGCTGTTTTCGCCGTGATGGCGATGACACCGAAGCACACGTACCAGATCCTCACCAAGCGACCCGAACGCGCGGCGGCGTGGTTTGCCTCGATCTCCGACGATCCGGCGGACGCCGTATCCAGGGGGCTCGCCTCGCTTTACTGGGAAGACGACGCGGTCTGCGCCGTGGCGAATTACATCAACGGCTGGAGTCGCTGGCGTGATTTACCCGATGACGGCAATCCCCTCAACGGCACGGTCAAGCGATGGCCTCTACCCAATGTCCACGCTGGCGTCTCTGTCGAGAACCAGGCGACCGCCGACGAACGCTTGCCGTGGCTGGCGAAGATCCCGACCGTCGTGCCGTGGGTGAGCTATGAACCGGCGCTTGGGCCGGTGGACTTCACGCCCTGGCTCGGCTGGCTCAAGTGGATGGTCCAGGGGGGCGAGTCGGGGCCGGGCGCCCGACCACTGCATCCGCTGTGGGCGAAGACGACGCGCGACCAGTGCGTCGTGGCGGGCGTGCCTTACCACTTCAAGCAGTGGGGGGCTTACGAGCCGATGGCCGAGGGCGAAGCTTGGTCGTCCTACATGATCACGGAATCAGAAAATATCCCCCAGGACAGCAAGAACGTCGTGATTCTTCACCCCGACGGACGCGCCGAATATCCCAAGCCGACGCGTGAATGGTGGACACTCTGTGACGCCATGCTCGCCCCGGACCCCGAGGCCGATGACCCCGAGTTTTTCGAGGGTCCAGTGGCCATGCACCGCGTCGGCAAGAAGATCGCCGGCCGCGAACTTGACGGCCGCGAGTGGAATGAGTTCCCCACCCCGATCGGAGCCTGACCCGATGACCCCCGCCAAACTCGCCGAGATCAAAAGTCGGTATGACGTGGACCGCCCCACGTTTGCCGGGCCAGCGATCAATGAACTGATCGCCGAAATCGAATCCCTCGCCGCCGACCGCGACCGCAAACACGAGGCCCTCGTGGCAGTCGCCGACAAGCTCGATTACCTCGTGAACCTCTGGGGTGCCGAGGGAGTCACGCGGAGCGTCCAGGACAAGGTGAAGAAGGCGTTGGAACCGGCGGAAGGAGAGTGAGGCGATGGACTTTAAAGCCCTCAAGGAAGGCGACGAAGTGTTCGTGCTCTCGCCCCGGATGCGCGAGCACGAACTCCCGTACTGGAGGCGAGCGAAGGTCGGATACATCACCGGAGGCCAGGACGGCATTGTTGTCCGGTTGCAGCATTACCGCGTCAAGGATGGTGTCCACGCTCATAACTCTCATCCGATTCCAGGCCGAATCAGCCTCTCGACCCCGGAAATCCTTGACATCGTCGAGAAAACGGAAGTCTGGAGCGAAGTGTACGAGATGGTGAGGAAGCAAAGCGACTGGAGTACGGACCAATTGCATTCGGCCCTGGGAGCGTTACGGAAGATCAAAGAGCGGCCAGCCAGAAAACTGAAGCCTGACGGAGCCTGACCCCATGCCCCTGACCCCCACCGACCTCGACCGCATTGAGCAGCAAAACAAGTCCCTCGTCTACGACGTCCCCAAATCCTCGATCGACGCGATGGTCGCGGAGATCCGGCGGCTACACAATGAGGTTGGCACGCTACTCAACGAACGAAATCGGCTCCAGGCGAAACTCCAGAAGCAGATTGACTTATCGTTCGAGAGCGAAATCGTCCGGGGGACTGCCCTGGTCAGCGCGATCGCCGAACGCGATGCCATCCTCCGCTGGTCGATCAAATACGCCGGCTACATCGACAACCGCGTGCCGACTCCCGACAACCCCTATCCGTGGTGGGCCCAGGGCGACGAAGGCACTGTCTACGCCGATACCCCCGAGGCCGCTGTCCGCAAGGCGGCGGGACTGGAAGGAGAGCCAAAATGAGCACCGATTTTACCAAGCCGACCACGCGCGACCCCGTCGTCGTGGCCTTCGGCGCTCCTGGGACCGTCTTCGATCTGATGCCCCGATGGGAGTCGATCCCTGAAGCGTTTCAGCGAGGCTGGACCCCCTGGAACGATCTCGCGTCCCAGTGGTTCTGCAATGGGCTGAGGGGCTGGCCGCGCAACCCGAAGCCGGGCATTGACCACCGTGCCGCCCTGGCTCATCTCTCGACCATCCTGGCCTCGTTTGAGCCCAAGCACGAGCACAAGATCGCGGCGGTCGCGTATCTCTTGAGCCTTTGGTACGAGCCGACCAAGCTTGTTCCGCATAAGTTGAACGCGAAGCCAAAGAAGCCCAAGACGTCCGCGTCTCCGGTGCGTCCGCAGTCCAAATCCTCCGGCCCCCTCAAAGGGGGACTGGAGTCCAAAGGATCAAGAGGTATCTCTGGATGACCACGACCCCCAACCCCCTCGTCCGCCGCGGACTCCAGACAACCGAACTCGCCCTCCTCCGCCGTGTCGCGACCGAGGCGAAGCGGCTGCGGGCGGTCGTGGGGATGACCGGGGAGTTCTTCCCGGAGTTCGCGGCGGCGGTGGATGAGTGGGCGGAATTTGAGAGGGAGAAAACCAAATGAGAAAGCGTGATGAGTTAACCAATCCCGATAGCTGCATGATGCGCGCCCTTGACGGCGAGATGACCTTCACCCTTCTCGGTCGCGACAAGGACGCGCCCGGCGCGGTCCGCGACTGGATCGCCAGGCGGATCGCCTCGGGAAGCAATCAACCCGATGACTCCCAGATGATCGAAGCCGAGCAATGCGCACAGATCATGGAAGCCGAGCGCGACGAGATCCGCGAAGAGATTCGATGGATCACGACCGCCATTCCCGCTGGCGCCAACTCTGTGGCCGCTTCTTACGAATCAGTGCGATGGCGGTCGATGGACGCAGACTCGGCCTATCTGTCAGTCGCTCGTGTCGATTCGCTTACCGAGAACGGCGGCGTGATTACCTGCGACATCCTCGGCGAATCCTCGGTTCGATCGCCGAAAGTTGTCGTATTTCGCAGCAGCTACGGCCCCGGCTACTGGCCTCCCCGCATCGGGGACGTGATTGGTGAAGCCAGGGACGGTTCTTACCGTCTGGAGGCGCGACCGCGATGACCGTGAAAGCCCGCCCGATCCTCTTTAGCTCGCCCATGATCCGGGCCATTCTGGAGGGTCGCAAGACAGTAACGCGGCGGGTGATCCGTGGCGTCAACGGACTCGGCGATGATCTCGACTGGCGGAACATGACAATACATGGACTTGACCGCGTGTTCTTCGAGGACGGATGGGCCGTTTTCGAATATCAGACCGGCATAGCGGACACTGGCCAGGTTCGTTATCCGTGCCCATACGGCAAACCCGGTGATCGGCTCTGGGTACAAGAGACCTGGGGATTTACAGCGGGATGGCCGTTTGGTTTTCAAGACCAGCACGTAAAAGGCGGTGGCCCGTGGCTGACCGGAGATATGGCCTACCGAGCGGATAACCCTGACGGGAATTGGTGCTGGCGATCATCCACTTGCATGCCCCGCTGGGCCTCCCGGATCACACTGGAGGTGACCGAGGTCAGGGTGGAGCGGCTGCACGAGATCACCGAGGAAGACGCGATCGCGGAAGGCATGAACGTTCGACTTCTGGCCGAGATCACCGCCAAACAAGCGTCGCGCATCGACCCGCCGAATCCGCATTGGATTCACGGCTTGGATGACGATGCTCGCACCTACTGCCGTCCTTGCGCCCTGAAACGAGTGAAACATCTCCGTGCCAGTGAGCCTGATTCCCCGGCTGAGCTCGATGGCGGCTTTATGTGTGAAGAAGACCGCCCAATCTTTTGTGAGTCGTGCGAGAGAATGCTGGACTACACTCTCACGGATTATGGAGTCGACTGCGAACTTGAATGGATGTTCGCTGACGGGATCACCCAATCCCCCGCTGATGCCTACAGGTTACATCGTGCGCTTGGAGCGGGCGGCAATCCCTATCTGACCGAGAGTTGCGGGGACTTCCCTTACCGCCCTGAACTCAAGGGCAAAATCGCCCAGCTTTGCTTTCGCACGCTCTGGCACGAACTCAACGGCAAAGCCTACCCCTGGGCCTCGAATCCCTGGGTCTGGAAGATCGCGTTTCGGAGGATCAAGCCATGAACATCCCCGAAGTCCACGCCGCCATCGATTACCGAAACAATCCCGAGTTGCGAGTCATTCTGCTTGCTTACTTTGGTCGTATCGAGCAACGAGCTATTAACGTGCCCCTTCGCAGCGGGGTCGGTTCATTACTCCTGCCTCGAAAGTCCGTGAGCGATTATGTCCACAAAGACTTACATGCTGATCCGCTCGACTTCCGAGAGTATGTGATCGAAGAATTTTGGAAATGGATTCGGTTGCGAACGGATAGCCGTGAAAGGTGGGCTCAATCTGCTTTACGTTACCTCCAACCGGTGGAAGAAGCGGAGAAAACGATATGACCCCTACCGAAGTCCCCTCCGCCATCGCCCGCCTCAAGGCCGCGATCACCCCCGGCCTCGATCCGCTCGGGCAGGGCTATACCGCTCTGGTCGAGAGCCTGGATGTCGCGGTCGTGCTGGGGGAATTGGAGCGGCTGCAAGAGACGGCCCGGTGGATTCCGGTGGCGGAGCGGTTGCCGGAAAAGGAAGGCAAGTATCTCGTCTGTTGTCCTTCGTTAGACCCCGGTAATCCACCTTTGATGTGCGTGTGGTTTGACCCCGATTACGGGTGGTACTCAACGGAAATGTGGGCGAAGGCCGTCACCCACTGGATGCCGCTGCCGGAACCGCCGGGAAGCGAAGGCAACGTGAACCCGCCAAAACCCTCTAGGGGAATCCAATGAGCTACCGTGACGAGTTTCGCCGTGGCGTTGATGACGCTACCTGGAGTTTCTGGCGCGTCTTCTGGGCGTTCTCGGGGATCTTGATTGTCTTGCTGATCTTTGCGGGCTTGCTCGGATTGGTCGGATGGGCCATCTCGGTTCCCTCCGGGGTCGTTCGTCGCGTCGTCAATCCTGACGCCATCGTGCAGAATTATGAGTGGTACGAATCTCAGTACCAGGATATCCAGGCGGCCGACAACCAGATCGCTACAGCCGAACAGGCGGCTGAGCGGTTCAAGATGAATGCCGGGCCACGCGAGAACTGGAAGCTCGACGAACGTCAGGAAATGGGTCGCCTCAACGATATTCTTGACGGCCTCAGGTACTACCGATCAAGACTGGCGGCCGATTACAACGCGAAATCCCGGATGATTTCTCGCTCCATGTGGAAGCGATCCGACCTGCCTTATCGCGTCGACTGAATCACATTCCCGAAGGAGTTTTCCTTGAAGACATTCATGCTTCGTCTTGCGTGCGTTTTGCCGTTGATCGCTGTCAGCGGTTGTGATAACGACGCGAACATTGGCGGTACGGTCGTGGACGAGTCCAAGGCGACCGAGGCCAATCAACGGTCACTCCGTCAAGCTCACCCTCTTCCGAAACTTGACCATTCGCTCGAACTGGCGAACCTCATCAAACGCCTGGAACGTATCAACCGATCCAATCGGGTCGCCTACGTCTACTGCCTGTCCTCCGATGGCCATGTCGTGGCGTCGTGGGTCATCAATGGCAAGCTCAGCAGCCTCAATTCCCTGTTGACCACACCGGAACAGCCGGTCGTGATCCGTAATCCGAGCCATTACGAAGTCCTCGCAATGCCATCTCCGGATTTCGATGGCTCCTACGGCAAGAATCCCGAAGGGTCGTTTTTCTTTGACGTTCGAGACCAGATGACCGAAATCGTCCTCGCGGGCGGAATCATCATCTGCACCGAGACGCCGATGAAAATTAATACGCCGATTTCCCTCTCCGTCATTCACGACCCGGAGGAAAAGCGGTCCTTTGAGAAGAACGCCCGCGAGGGCGGAGTGGAAAAGGCGTCCAGGACTCATTAATGGGCTCCAGTCGCACCGGCGAGGACAGCACACTCGCCGGTAAGCGAAGGCGAAAGGACAACCCCCTGACATGCCCTTCCATCACCGCCTCGTCTTTCTCGATATCGACGGCTGCTTGAACGACCACGGCTTCGACCCTGACGTTCTCTGCGGTCGCATCGATACCGACAAAGTCCAACGACTCAATCGCATCCTTCGGGCTACCGACGCGAAGATCGTTCTCTCCTCCGCCTGGCGCTACATCATTTTCCGCCGTGAGGCCACGCTCTCGGGAATGGAGTGGCTCTTGCGATCTCACGGCGTTCTCGCCGGTCGACTCATCGGCGCGACCTGGCCGGACACGATGCGACGGGTCGTCTACAACGGCAATCCCGCGACCTGGCCCATTGCGAACGAACGGGGCGAACAGATCGCGACATGGCTGAGATTGAACCCCTGGTACAACGCCCACGTCGTTATCGATGACCTGGACCTTGGCATCTCGGCCGCCGGTCATCCCTTCGTTCAGACCGATGGCAAGATTGGCTTGACGGATGACGACGCCGAGCGGGCGATTGAAATGCTTACGGAAAGGACGGTGATTTGATGCCACCCGAAGACAACCCGGCTGACGACGTCCAGCCCACGAAAGAGGAGTTGGACGCCGTTTACCCTGACCACGTCCACGACTGGTTCGGACTGTCCTACGCCCAGTTCTTGACTGTTCCCCGGCTGGTCATGCAATCGATGCCGCCATCCTGGCAAAAGAAGATGGTCGACCTTCTCAACGAGATGGATGCGACCTTCGATTGGAGACCCAAGGACGGCGTGTACTGGATTTCGATCGCAAGGGAGCACGACAGGGACTCAGAAGAACCGCCCACATTGGACCCTCCCGATCCGGCGATGTGCGATTACCGGCGTGGGAACGTCGAGCATCTCCGAACGAAAGGACTGCACCCCAATGACCCGTCCGCTTCTTCGCTTCGGCCCGGACGACGTGGCAAGGGCCAACACCCTCTGGAGCGCCAACTGCGGTCCCGTGGCTCTGGCCGCCGCGCTCGGCTTGACGCTTGATGCGGTTCAATCGTTCGTGGGCAGAGACTTCGAACGCTCCGGCTACATGAACCAACTGGACATGGTCGCCTCGATCCATCGCGCCGGTTTCTCCGCTCGCGAGATCGCGCCGGTTTTTCCACGTCACGGCGTTGTCCGCATTCAGTGGGGTGGACCCTGGATGCTCCCCGGCGTGCCGTTCGGTTGGAAGTTCAAGCATACGCACTGGATTGCCTCGATTGCCGGTGTTCCCGATCGGTGGGTCTTCGACGTCAACGCGCCGGACTGGATGCCCTATGAAAAATGGCGCGGGGCGATCGCCCCGGTGATCATGGCCACGGTCGATCGCTGCGATGGTAAGTTCAATGTGGCGAACTCCTACGAGATCCGAAGGCGGAGAGAGGAGCCACCCCAATGACCCAACCCAGCCTCTTCGACGTTACCCTATTCCAGTCCGCCGCCACGATCAGCGAATGCGGCCTCTACCGCTACGACCTGCGGCGGACCTGGGAGACTGGACCCCATGTCACGTTTCTCATGTTCAATCCCAGCAGAGCGGACCATGAGGAGGATGATCACACGATTACGAAGTGCATCGGCTTCGCGAAACGCTGGGGCTATTCCGGGATCATCGTAGTCAACCTCTACGCCTATCGAGCGACCGACGTCCGCGATCTCTGGAAAGCCGCCGATCCGGTTGGACCGCTGAACGACGCCGCGATCGTGACCCATGCGTGTTTCGGCTTAACGATTGCCGCCTGGGGAGCCAAGCCGAAGGCCAAGGCGCGGGTCGCCGAGGTCCGCGCCAAGCTCGCCGCCGCCGGTCGTCAACTGCATGTGATCCGCATGACGGCGAGCGGACACCCGGAGCATCCGCTAATGCTGCCATACGGACTGAAGCCGTTTCCGATGCCGGAGGATGTTGACCGATGACCCCCGAACGATGGTCCGAGATCCAGGCGCAAGATGCCGGTGCCTGGCGCGACGGCTATGACCCCGTGATGGTGGCGGAACTGGTGGCGGAAGTCGAACGGCTGAAGGAGTTGGCGCGGAACTCCAGCGACTTCACGGCAATGGTGGAGCAGGCGATGGAGACGATCCCCGAAGGGACGTGGATACGGCTCAGTATCAGCAGTGGATCGGCCGCCGTGTTCTTTGGTGATGGTGAATGCGACGGCGACACGTCGATGACGCCGGGCGGAATCGAATTGGAGTTCAGGGCGGCGATTGAGGCGTGCGAGGAGTTGGGGGAAGAGGACGACGAGGACGACGAGGACGAGGAAGACACGGAGGAGGACGAGGACGCATGAAAAGTCGCCCAAGCGAGGATGTCTGTCAACTCTGGACCCCCGCCGATCTGGCCCGGCGATGGGGCTGCTCCGTGGCGACGACTCTGGATCGGGTGCGCACCAAGAGTGTCCCTTATCTCTGGCTGGGGCCTGGCGAAGCCCGGCTGACCGGTCGCGGCGCCAAGTTCATCCGGTTTCGCCCCCAGGCCGTGGAAGCCTGGGAGGCCGCGATCGAGGGACACTGGTCCCCCGAGCCGATCCGTCGCGAGACTGTCGTTCGCCGGGTCGCGTCAAACGACCTGCTGCGGGGCCATCGAGCCAAGTGCAAACCAGATTAGCTATCGCCCCGGCCGTCGGCCTCTCGTCAGCTTTTCGGCGGCGGCGGCCAGGTGCGCGTCGAGGATGTGGCCGTAATGCGACCGGATCATCTCGGGGCTGGTTCCCGTCAGGTCGGCGACCGTCGCGATATCCACGCCCATCATCAGGAGGGTCGAGATCGCCGTGTGTCGCCAGAGATAGTTGACGATCCGGTTGGCGCCTTGACCCTCGATCGCGACCTTGGCCTCGATCGCGGCCGCGCGGACCTTGCGGATCTTCGCCCCCAGCGCGCCGGAATCCCACGGGTCTCCCCATTCCTCGGGCGTCTCCGCCTTCGATCGGCTACCGCGCCGATGCGTGAAGACATACACGGCGTGCCTTGGCTCGCGATCGTGGACACGCCGTAGCGCCCTGGTCAAAACCGGCGTGAGGTAGATCACGCGCGGCTTCTCCTGGTGCGCGTCGGTCTTGTGCTCGCGCATCACGACCCGCGCGAATTTGTGACCGGCCGAGCTTGTCCCGCCGTTCCAGCGAATCTGATCCCACCGCATCCCGCACGCCTCGCCCGGCCGGCATCCCGTCCTGATCAAAACGCGCTCCAGAAGAATCGTCAGCCGATCAAAGCGGTCGACGGCCCGAGACCGAAAGAATTTCAGGAAGGCCGCGGCGTCCTTGCGCTCCGCGAATCGCTCGGGCATGCGACCCACCCGAGGCGCCTTGACCCCCTCGATCGGGTTCCTCGCGAGCAGCCTGCGCGGCGTCCGACTCGCGATGTCCTCGCTTCCCCAGGAAAAGAGTCCCTGGACGGCGCGGACGCAATTCTTGACGTAATTCGGCTTGTGCTGCTGTTTCAGAAACTTGATCCAGGCGGCGAGATCGTCCGGCGAGATCGTCCGCGCCAACCTTGAACCGGCCATTCCTTCCGCCGTCGGAAATCTCGCGAATTTTCCGAGGCGTGTTTGCAGGGTCTGAAAATGACCGAGGACCATCGTCTTTTCGGCGACTCGGGTCTTGCACGCGGCGAGATACATCTGGGCGAGGCCGGCGACCGTGCAGTCCGCCGTGTCGATCCAACGCGCTTCTTTTTGCTTGCGAAGCGCGTTGAGGTAGGCCCAGGCTCCTCCTTCGTCCTTCTCGCCAGCGGGGGGCTGAATACCGCTTTCAAGCGGCCTGGTGAAGTAGACGGCCCGCGCCCGCCCGGTCTCGTCCGGCTCGCCGACCCGGGCGTACCAGCAACGATTTCCCTTGTGCCACTTGGGTTTCGGTTCACGCGGCATGCTTCGGCCTCCCGCCTCGGCGTATCCTAACCGCGTTGCCAGGCTAAAGATAGGGCGTTAGGTAGCGCGTTGGCCTGGCGCGTTGACTTCCCTCGCCCTCGACGCATAGCGCAAAAAATAACCCCCGGTTTCCCAGGGGTTTGTGTCAATATGCCCGGGAGGATTTGAACCTCCAACCTTTAGCTCCGGAGGCTAACGCTCTATCCAATTGAGCTACGGGCACGTTGGACGTTCATTCCACACAAACCCACCCTGGATGTCAAGAACCGAAAATCTCCCCTGGAAACTTGGCTTGGCGGACAGTGGATAATCGCATGCTGGCATAAATCAATGGCAACTAGGGGATTGTCATGAAAGATACAAAGTTTTGAGTACCCGTTCGCGTGGCGCAAGGTGTGCTGGTGAAACACTAGGCATCGTTAGCGAAGGTTGTTAAGTTGGATGCGGGAAAATTCGTCAAAAGGCGCGCGGTGTCGGTTGCCTTGTCGACGTTGATGGGGCCTGTACGTCTCTCTAAACAAACGGGCAAGCCGGTGAAGGAGGCCGTCATCGAGCAACCTAACCTGGTGTCAGAGTTAACCTTATGAGGCGAGAGCCGGAAATTCGAAAAATCGCGTTCGTGGGCGACTATCTTCCTCGACAGTGCGGGATCGCCACATTCTCACACGATCTTTGCACGTCGGTCGCTCGGCGTTACCCCGCGGTCGATTGTTTTGTCGTGCCCGTGAACGATCGGGAGGAAGGGTACGATTACCCCCCCGAGGTTCGGTTTGAGCTTGGGCAGGATGACCCGGAATCGTATCGTCGAGCCGCCGAGTTCTTGAACTTCAGCAATGCCGACGTCGTGTGTCTTCAGCACGAGTTTGGAATCTTCGGCGGCCCCGCCGGATCATCGATCTTGAACCTGCTCGACGGCCTGAGAATGCCCGTCGTCACGACCTTGCATACGGTCCTCAGCGAACCGGACGCCGATCAAAGACGGGTCTTCACGGAGATCGTTGAGCGTTCGGCGCGCGTGGTCGTGATGACGGAGAGGTCGCGGACCCTCTTGCTCGACGTTTTCGGGGTCAATCCGTCCAAGGTCGATGGGATCGCGCACGGAATTCCCGACGTCCCCTTTCTCGATCCGCAGCTTTACAAGGAAAAGCTCGGCGTCGGCGGCAAGCTCGTGGCCCTGACCTTCGGCCTGATCTCGCCGAACAAGGGGATCGAGTACATGATCTCGGCGCTTCCCGAGATCCTCCGCGAGTTTCCGACGTTTGTCTACGTCGTGCTCGGGGTGACCCATCCCAACCTGATTCGCGAACAGGGCGAACGGTATCGTTCCAGCCTGGAGCGGCTCGCGAACGAGCTGGGTGTGGCCGACAGCGTGATTTTCGAGAACCGATTCGTCGGCCTTCCCGACCTGACCGAGTACATCGTGGCGGCCGACGTTTACGTCACGCCCTATTTAAACCCCGCGCAGAGTGTTTCGGGAACCCTGGCCTATTCCTTTGGTTGCGGCAAGGCGGTCGTTTCAACGCCCTACTGGCACGCCGAGGAATTGCTCGCCGACGGCCGCGGCGTCATTGTTCCCTTCGCCGATTCGAAGGCGCTTTCACTCGAAATTCAGGGCCTTCTGCGCGACGAGCCGAGGCGGCACGCCATGCGGAAACGGGCCTATCTGCTGGGCCTGGACATGGTCTGGAGTCATGTCGCCTCGTTGTACATGGAATCCTTTGGCCTGGCCCGACGGACGGCGACCGATCGCCCACCCCCCCCCTCGGCCAAGGTGAATGACCTGGATCTTCCCGCCTGGAACCTTGACCACCTTTCTCGACTTTCGGATTCGACCGGGATTTATCAGTTCGCCGACCACGGTATCCCCAACTTTGCCGAGGGGTATTGCACCGACGACTGTGCCCGCGCCCTTTTGCTCACGGTTCTGCTCGAAGAGTTGACGATTGATCCGCCCCTCGTTAACAGGCTTTCCACAACCTACGCGGGATTCTTGCAGTTCGCCTTCGAGCCGTCCTCGGGCCGATTTCGCAACTTCTTGAATTTCGACCGGACCTGGCGCGAGGGTCTCGGATCTCACGACGCGCACGGTCGGGCCGTCTGGGCGCTCGGTGCCTGCGTCGGGCGTTCGAACCGTCGCGCCTTGCAGTCGTGGGCGGCGCAGCAATTTGAACTGGCCCTGCCGACGCTTCAAGGTCTTTCCTCGCCACGCGCCTGGGCCTTTGGTCTGCTCGGGATATGCGAGTATCTGCACCGGCTCGGCGGCGATCGCCAGGTGACGCGGATACGTGACGACTTGACTGCGCGTCTTCTTGATTTATATGATCGCGCGGCAACCGATGACTGGCCCTGGCTGGAAGGCTCTCTCGCTTACGACAACGCGAGGCTGCCTCAGGCTTTGCTCATTTCAGGTCAGAAGCGCGGGGAAGAGGTCGGATTGAAGGCTCTGCGCTGGTTGATTTCCATGCAAAAATCGCCGCGCGATGATTTCCGGGCGATCGGTTCGGACGGGTTTCAAGTGAAGGGGGGCGTCGCGGCGCTCTTCGATCAACAGCCGGTCGAGGCTCAGGCGACCGTCTCGGCCTGTCTGGATGCCTTCCGGCTCACGAAGGATGAATTCTGGCGCGTCGAGGCGCGCACGGCCTTTGCCTGGTTTCTGGGACGGAACGACCTGAGCCTGCCCCTTTATGACCCGGAGACGGGGGGTTGTCGCGACGGCCTGATGCAGGACCGCGTCAATCAGAATCAAGGGGCCGAGTCGACCCTCGCCTTTCTTCTTGCCCTGGCCGAGATGCGGCAGGCGGGCGAGGGTTCCTGAGTCGCGCTTCCGCAAGTTGAACGAGGTTGGATCAGGAGAATGGCAAAGTCTCGATGACCGATGACCGAAAAAATTCCTTCTCTTGGTCATCGGTCCTTGGTCATCGGTCATTGAATTCCAGAGTTTGCAATCCTCCCGAGGTTAGATCGACCGCCTTGCCGGTCACCGAAAGACTGGCTTAGAATCGGGGCGATCCGAATTCAGCCCGCGAAGACGCCCGTTTGAGAGCCAGGAGCGCCCCGAGATGACCGAGGAAACGCGAACGACCGCCGAGCCGACCCCCGCCAGGTCATCCGGTCACAGGCCAGGCCCCTCGACGCAGGTCCCGGCGACGCTCGTCCCTGAATCGGGCTGGCACTTCCTCCACGTCTTTTACCAGATCGATCGCGCGGCGCTGGCCAGTCTCAGCCTTGAGCTTCGCGAGGAAGGACGCGCTCAGATCGTCCGCGCTCTCGACCCCTCGGCCGAAGCCGCGCCCGAGCAGTCGCAGGCGTTTGCCGTTCTCGGGCACAAGGCCGATTTCGGCGTCATGCTCGCGGGCAAGGATCTGCGGGCCATTCACGCGGTTCAGGTCGCCATTCAAAGCTCGGCGCTCGGACCGGTCTTGAAACCGATCTATTCGTTTTACTCGATCACCGAGGTTTCCGAGTACGTTCCCAGCGCCGACGAGTACGGCAGGATTCTCCGCGAGCGCGAAGGCGTCGACCCGGAATCAAGCAGCTACAAGACCAAGGTTGACGCCTACTCCGCCCGGCTCGGGCCGATGAACCAGCAGCGCCTTTACCCTGATTTTCCCGACTGGCCCTGCTTTTGCTTTTACCCGATGAGCAAGATGCGTCAGGGGGATCAGAACTGGTACTTGCTTCCGTATGAAACGCGATCGGAACTGATGAGCCAGCACGGCAAGAGCGGAATGCGCTTCGCCGGGCGCGTCTCGCAGCTGATCACCGCGTCAACGGGGATCGATGACTGGGAGTGGGGCGTCACGCTCTGGGCCAAGAATCCGGTCTATCTCAAGGAGATCGTGTACACGATGCGGTTCGACGAGTCGTCGGCCCGCTACGCCCTGTTCGGTCCCTTTTACTTCGGCTACATTCTGAAACCGGCTGATCTGCTGGACGCCGTCCGACTCTGACTCTGATTCTTATTCAAAGCGCACCGGCCGAGGGGAATCGACGCGATGTGGACCTGCCCGAAGTGTGCGACGAAAGTCGACCCGTCGTTCGACGTCTGCTGGAAATGCGGGACGTCGGCCGATGGGATCGAGGACCCCACCTTCGCGCCCGCGGATTCCGTCGGCGCGACCGAGTCGCCGCTCGATCTCGACATGCCCGAGGGCGAACAACCGATTCCCGAATCGCTGACCGACGAGGCCGGCGAACTCGTGGAAGCCTATCAAGCGCTTGACCTGATGCAGGCCAAGTTCCTCGCCGACAAGCTCAGCGAAGAGGGAATGCCCGCCGTTTCCGACCTCCACGACATGCACGATACCCTCGGCAGCATGTCGTCAGGCCCGCGCGTCTGGGTCCGAGCCGGTGACCTGCCCCGCGCCCGGCAGTGGCTGGAAGAATATGAGCGTCAGGCGCGCGCCGAGCATGGTCGGATCGACTGATGATCGATCGATCGGACGTTTGAGGAGGTCAAGACGGTGCCCGAACTGGTCCTCGCCAGCACGTCGCCTTACCGTCGGGCCTTGCTCGGGCGCCTCGGCCTTCCCTTTCGCGCCGTGGCACCAGAGATTGATGAAGATGCGCTCAAAGATCCGATGATTCCGCCGAGGATTCTCGCGAGCCAACTGGCTCGGGCAAAGGCCGAGAGTCTGGTTCACGCCCATCCCGGCGCCGTGATCATTGGCGGCGATCAGCTTGTCGCCTTTGAAGGACGCGTCTTTGGAAAACCGGGAGACCAAGGCAGGGCGGTCGAGCAGTTGTTATTGATGACGGGGCGCGAACACGAGTTGATCACGGCGATAGCCGTGGTCCATCCGCGCGGCCTGATCGAGCATGTGGACATCACGACCCTGACGATGCGCTGGCTTTCCAGATCAGAGCTAGAGCGCTATGTCGCGGCGGATGATCCGATCGACTGCGCGGGGAGTTACAAGCTGGAAGAGCGCGGGATCACGCTCTTCGGGCGGATCGAGTCGGCCGATCAGTCGGCGGTGACGGGTCTGCCGCTGATCGCCCTGACCTCGATTCTCCGCGAGCTCAAGTTTCCGATCCCCTGACCTGATTCGACCCGACCCAGGCCAGGCGAAGACGCCGACCGATTTCCCAAAGGCGCATCAACGCGGCGTCTCACCCCCCGCGGCGGGAGCGCCTTCCAGGATTCGCTCGACGGACTTGACGAGCTTTTCCATGGCGAAGGGCTTGCGGATGTAGTCGCGAACGCCGAGCATCTCGGCATAGGCGCGATGCCGGCTCCCTTCGTTGCCAGTGATCATGATGGTCGGGATCAGGCCGCCGGGACGCCCCTTGAGCTTTTCCAGGACGAGGAACCCGCTCTTCTTGGGCATCATCATGTCGAGGACGATCAGGTCGGGATTTTCCCGCTCGGCGATCGTCAGGCCGGCGTTTCCGTCGCGGGCAACGAGGATGCGGTAGCCCTTGTTTTCGAGGACCGTGCGCATCGACTCGATGATCTCGTTGTCGTCGTCGACGAGAAGGATCGCCTTGTGGACTGGCGGCATGGAACAGCGCTCCGACGTCGTAATTCGCTCGCTTGCCTGGTTGGAACGCTCATCTTAAACCGACCGATGAGGATGGGCAAGGCTCACGACCTGGCACTCTGGAGGATTGCAAAGTCTCTCTTTTCAATGACCAATGAGCAATAACCAGCGACCAAACAGACGGAGACAACGCCTCCCTCGGCGCGTCGCGGCGTGAACGCGTGGAATGGTCGCCAGCGGCTCGGCCAGGCTGGAAGAAACCACGCCGATCCTCCGCGAGCGAGAGTGTCAGAGCCAGATGCCGCCTGACCGGATCGCGGCGAAGCGCGCCGAAAAACCCAGGGGATCGCTCCAGGCCCTTCCGCCCGCCGCCGCCCGCGCTTCGAACGCCCTCGAAACACGGGAGAACCCCCTCAATGAACGATTCGTGAAGCCCGCCTTGGCCTCGCCGGGCATCATGAAGACCAGCCCCAGGAAATCCCGGGCACTATCGCATTGGTCATCGATAAAAAAAAACGCCCCGACCTACTCAGGTCGAGGCGTGAATTCGTCTTCAAGACATTGTCCGCTCAGCGTCCCCCGGCGTCCGAAAGCTCGGGCAAGGGCTCTTGCGTCGCGCGCCAGCCGCCCGTTGAGGCAGGTCGACGCGAGGCCCGAGCGAATCGGCCGGAAGGGGCATCGGTCGGCTCGGCCGCGGGGGTTTCCGGCTCGGCGATCGGCTCGGTCGAGTCAAACCGGTCGGAATCGGCCGAGGGGTCCATCTTGAGGTCGGCGGTCCGGGCGGGAGGAGTGGGAATCCAGCTACTGCGCTTCGGCCGGGCCACCTCGGCGAGAACCGGGGTCTTGATCCCGAGCAGCGAAGGGGGAGGCAGCGAGACGCCACCCGGATCATTCCGGTCGGGCGACTGCATCCGATAATCCTTGTCGGGGCGAACCGCCGTCGGCGTGGGGCGGTTCTCGGCAAGCTGCGCGCGAGGCCGATCGGTCGGCGTCGGCGGATCGTACAAAGCGACCAGATCATTACGGTCGAGAATCCGGTAAATCGACGTCGGCGCGGCGTAAAGGCCGTGATTTCCCTGTGGCTCGGCGAAGTCGCAAACCCCCGCGACATAACCGTCCGACGTGAACAATCCGCCCCCCGATCGCCCCTGTTTCGGAGCAACCATGCACTCAATCGCCTCGTACGTCCGGTTTCCGTTCAGACCCTTCATCCCCGGGTTGACGATGACCGTGCTCCATGCCGTCGCGTCGTGTCCTTCCGAGCAACCGACGGTGACCATACCCATGTTCGCCTTCGGCTTCCAGCGCGGGGGGACAACCTTGGCATACGGCAGCTTGCGGCCCGGCCGGATGCGGATCAGGCCGACGTCGCGGCTGAAGTCGTAATCAATCGCCTGACCGGCCAGGGTCTCGTTCGAGTAATGGACCTGTCTCGGGCTGGTCGTGCTGAGGTTGCCGTCGAAGAGGTCGATCGTGATTTTACGGGGAAACCGCGAAGGGGGCGGCGTCGGCCCATCTTCCAGCTTGAAGATGTGGGCGCAGGTCAGGATGATCGCTTCCGTCGGCGTGCTCGAAATGATCGTTCCCGACCCGAAGCCGATCGATCCGTTGCCGTGAACCTTGATCCGAACGACCGTTTGCCAGGGGTTCGGGTTCGGCTGGCTCACCTTGCTCGAAGACGCCGCGGGGGCGGGTTCGGCCGGGGGCGAGTCGGTGTCGTCGGCGGTCTCGGGGGCGTCGGAATCGGGATGATTTTGGTTCTTGTATTTCGAGCGGGCGTCGTTATACAGGCTCGCCAGTTCGGCGGCGGGCCGGGCGCCTTCGGTCCGGCCAAGCTCCCGGCCGTTCGAGGGATCAATGACGATGAATGCCGGAACTCCGGTGACCTGATAGCGTTCCGCCAGCTCGGGCGACTTGTCGACGTCGACCGGCTTGATCGGGTAGCCCTTCCGCGCCAGTTCATCGACGACCGGGCGCATCGACCGGCAGGGACCGCACCAGGTCGCGGTGAAGTCGAGCATGATCGGTTCGCGCGACCCGCCGAGGTCGGTCGGGAGGGTGGCGACGAGGGCGATTAACAGCGTTGCGATGGTCATCCCGTACGGACTCCTTTCCCCCGGATCGACCCTCGGCCCCTTGCCGCGCTGGCAAGAGCTCCGGGTCGGGCAATCGCGGCGCCGGTCGTCGAGACAATTCCCGAAGGCCGACGGCGGACCCTGGTCCGGGCCGGACGTCGCGAGTTCAACGGCGAGGCTCCGCGTCGGTTGTCCGAGTCGTCCGGGCCGACAAACGTCAGTCCGGCGATCGAGCAACCGCGCGGGCCTGGTCGAAGTGGAGCCTCGGCCAAGAGAAGCGGGTGTGTCGCGTGGGGTGAAACGAGATGCCGGGAGTTGACCCCGACCCTTCCCTGGGCGGGCCTCGCGTCGAGGGCCCAGCGAACCGCCTTCATGGCGGCCCGCGGCCCGATTGTTGGGGACCCCGGTTCCCGAGTTGGAATCCCTTGACGGGGATTCGGCCTCGGCCGGCCAACGATCGGTCCCGTGGTCGTCGCGACATCCTTTCGCCTCGGAACGGCCGGGATTCCACCCGGCCCGATGCCTGAAACGGAGGGGATCGCGTCCACCGCGGTGTGCCCCTTTTACTAGGAGGAGGCGTGGAGTACCAGATCAGTTATCGGAATTCCCAGGACCCCACTTGAGCCTTTTCTCCTCCCTTCTTTTTCCAAACGGAGAACCCCCCTCGCCTCCCCTTCGATGATGGAAGATGGCCCGTCGCCTCGATTCCGAGCTTTGTGGATTGGCGACGCGTCGTCTTGTTTTTCTTTCAGGCCGATTTTGCGGACAGGGTCGATTACCGATTAACAACCTTCAACGCTCGCGGAAGACGGTTCCCGTGTTCACGCTTTGGGAAAATCTCAAAACTTCGATGCCCCTTCCCAAAAGTGTCGCGCCGCGCGACGCCCGGGGTGTCGCGCCGAGTCTCCCTGAACCAAACGAAGCCAGCGCGGACGATCGCCAAGGTGTCGCGCGGGGTGTCGCGCGGCGCGACGCGCGGGGTGTCGCGCCGCTGCTCCCTGAACCAGACGAAGCCAGCGCGGACGATCGCCAAAGTGTCGCGCGGGGTGTCGCGCGGCGCGACGCGCGGGGTGTCGCGCCGCTGCTCTCTGAACCAGACGAAGCCAGCGCGGACGATCGCCAAGGTGTCGCGCCGCGCGACGCGCGGGGTGTCGCGCGGCGCGACGCGCCAGGTGTCGCACCGCTGCTCACTGAACCAAACGAAGCCAGCGCGGACGATCGCCAAGGTGTCGCGCGGCGCGACGCGCGGGGTGTCGCGCCGCTGCTCCCTGAACCAAACGAAGCCAGCGCGGACGGCCCCAAATCTGTCGCGCCGCGCGACGCGCAGCCTGGTTTTCCGCCAATTCCCAAAACAACGCGACGGCCCCCGACATTTCGCTCAAGGCGAGACCTCGGGGGCCGTCCTGACCAAACGAAGCCAGGGCCGTCGATGTCATCTGGATGGCCAAAGCTTCAGTTTCTCGGCCCTTGCAACCTTCGGGTCGCGTCGCGCCGCGCGACACCCGACGACTCATTTTTCGGAAACGAAGCCAGGTGGGTCGGTTCGATCGACAGGAGGATTGCAAAGTCTCTCTTTTCCATGACCAACGACCACGCGGGACAAAATCATTTGGTCCTCGGTCCTTGGTCCTCAGGACTTTGCAATTCTCCAGGTTCGTTCGGCCTCGGTCAGTCCAGCGTCTTGATGGCGATGTCCTTGAAGCGGACCTCGTTGACGGTCCCCGCGTGAACCTGAAGGGCGATGATGCCCGACTTGTCAAACTTGGGATCGGTCCGATCGATGATCCGCGTTCCATTGAGGTCAATCGTCAGGTGTTCGCCCCGGAAGGTGATGACGAGGTCGTTCCAGTCACCTTCCTTGACAAGCGCCTCGGCCTTCTTGGGGTCGTAACGTTCCAAAATTCCCCGGCCTCGTTCTTCGTAAAGCAAGCCCCAGTAACCATTTGCAATATCCGCTTGCGGACCCGAAACAGCGCCGTCGGGAGCGCGCTTGCTGCGGACCTGAACGCCCGAGTTCCCCTCGCGGAACTTGAACTTGACCTTGAGCGTGAAATCGCCGTAAGCCTTTTCGGTGACGAGGAATTCGTTCTTCTTCAACTGGTTTGCCGTCTTCGTCCGGCCCACGATCTCGCCATTCTCGACCGTGAACAGGTGAGGCACGTCCGGCTTGATCCAACCCGTCAGGTCGGTGCCGTTAAAGAGCGGGGTAAACCCCGAATCGTCATCAGCCGCGTTCGCGATCCCAGCGCTTTGGGCGATCATCAAGGTCGCGACAAGGGCCAGGCCGGTCATCAATCGACTCATTTGTCGGTTCTCCAGGCGTTTTCTCAGCGTTGCAAATCTCAAAGGAGCCCACGGGTCAAGACCCGCCGGCACAGTCCGCCGATTGTGGCCGTCCTGAAAGGCCGGGTCAACGGTTTGGCACGGGCAAAAGGACCAATGACCGATGTCCAATGACCAAAAAATCCAAGGATCGGTCCCCTGTCTTCCCCTGCCGGTCATCGGTCATCGGTCATCGGTCATCATTCTCCAATCCTCCCGCGAAGGTCCGTCCGCAACTGGCGGCGGGAATGGACCTCGGTTAGAATCTTCAGCTTCCCCCGGTTCCGTCCGCTCTTTCCAAGAGGCCCGACGCGGTCAAGAAGGACCTCGGCCCATGCCGTCCTCGTTCCTCGACGACCTCCGCCGTTACGGGCCGGACGCCGAATATCAGGTAACGCCCGAGGCCGCCCGCGCCTACTGCGCCCGCCTCACGGCCTCGCATTACGAGAACTTCAGCGTCGTCACCTGGCTGACCCCGAAGCCGCTTCGCCCCGCCTTTCAAAGCCTTTACGCCTTCAGCCGATGGTCCGACGACCTCGGCGACGAGGTCGGCGACCGCGACCGATCACGCCTCTTGCTCGACTGGTGGCGCGGGCAGGTCTTTGAGCTTTTCCAGGGGCAGGCCCGGCATCCCGTGATGATCGCCCTCGCCCCGACGATCGCCGAATTCTCGATCCCGATCGATCCCTTTCTCGCCCTCATCTCCGCGTTCGAGCAAGACCAGGACGTGACCGAGTACACCACGTATCCGCACTTGCTTGATTATTGTTCCCGATCGGCGAACCCCGTCGGCCATCTCGTCCTTTACCTCGGCCGCGTCTTCAACGCCGAGAACGCCCGACTGTCCGACCTGACCTGCACCGGCCTGCAACTCGCCAACTTCTGGCAAGACGTCGCCCGCGACCTCGCCATTGGCCGGATCTATCTTCCTCGCGATGACCGCGACCGCTTCCACTATCCCGAATCCGACCTCCGCGCGCTCCGCTTTACCCCCGCCTTCGCCAACCTTTTGCACTTCGAGGTCGATCGCGCCCGCGCCTTGCTTCTCGAAGGCCGGGCACTGATTCCGAAGATGCCCGAGGCCCTGGCCGTCGACGTTGATCTTTTCTCGCGCGGCGGTCTCGCCATTCTCGATCAGATCGCCGCGCGGGGTTATGACGTTTTGAGCCGGCGACCAAAGCTTGGCAAGGTCACCAAGCTTCGCCTTCTGGCTCGGGCCTTCCTTCGAAGGCCGACCGGTTTCGGGTCTCGTTCCAAGGTCGCGAGACCGGCCGAACGGGAGTTGTCGAACCGATGACTCCCGCGATCCAGGCCAGTTACCACCACTGCGCAACAGTCGCCCGGCGCGAGGCCCGGAACTTCTACCCGAGCTTCCTGCTCCTTCCGGCCGATCGACGTCGGTCGATGTGTACCCTTTACGCCTTCATGCGAGAGACCGACGACATCGCCGACGAACCCGCCTCGATCGCCTCCAAACGCGCCGCATTGAGCGCCTGGCGTCACGACCTCGACCAGGCTCTGCTCGGCCAGTCCGCCGCCTGGCCCGGCTGGCCGGCGCTGGCCGACGCGGTCCAGCGTCACGGCATCCCCCAGCAACACCTCGCCGAGGTGATCGACGGCGTCGAGATGGACGTCGAACCTCACGATTTCGAGACCTTCGAGGAGCTTCGCGGCTACTGTTACCGGGTCGCCTCGGCGGTCGGGCTCTGTTGCCTGCCGATCTGGGGATTTCGCTCCGAAGGAGGTCTGGCCGAACGCCTCGCCGAGGATTGCGGCCTCGCCCTTCAGCTCACGAACATCATCCGCGACGTCCGCGAGGACGCCCGCAACGGCCGGATCTACCTCGCCCGCGACACGATGGCCCGCTTCGGCGTCTCGGCCGACGACCTGACCGCCCCGACTTTGAATCCGCCGCTCCGCGACCTCCTCGCCTTCGAAGCCGACCGCGCCTCGCGTTATTACGAACGCGCCCGGCCCCTCGTTCACCTGGTTGATCCGATCGGCCGACCCGTTCTTCTGGCGATCGTCGGGATTTATCGAGCCCTTCTCGACGAGATCATCCGCCGCGATTACAACGTCCTGGCCGGGCGTATCTCGGTCGCCCGCTGGCGCAAAGCGGCGATCGTCGCCCGCGCCTATGCCGGTCGGTTCGCCCCGTTCGACTCGACCGGGGTGGAGGCTCCGCCGCCCCGATGACCCGGACGAACCCGCACCATCACCACCACGATAAGCCCCCCGCCCCTCGGGTTGTCATCTGCGGCGGCGGTCTCGCCGGTCTCTCGGCCGCCTCGGCGCTCGTCGATCGCGGTCTTCAGATCACCCTGCTCGAAAGCCGCCCCCGGCTCGGCGGTCGGGCCAGCTCGTTCAACGACCCCGTGACCGGCGAGCTCGTTGACAACTGCCAGCACGTCAGCATGTCTTGCTGCACGAATCTCGCCGACTTCTGCCGACGCGTCGGCCTTTCCGACCTCTTCCGCGGCGACCCCGAGGTCGTCTTTCTCGATCCCGAAGGGCGTCTCTCCCGACTCCGCGCCGGCTGGCTGCCCGCTCCCTTGCATCTTTCCGGCAGCTTCCTGCGTGCGAAATACCTGACCTGGACCGAAAAGGCCCGAGTCGCCTTTGGCCTCTCCCGACTCGTCACCGATCGCTCCGCCATTGCCGGCGAAGCCTTCTCAAGCTGGCTCTTTCGCCACGGCCAGACCCCCCGGACGCTCGAACGCTACTGGGCTCCCGTTCTCGTCTCCGCGCTCAACGAGCGCCTTGAGCAGATGGACGTCGGCCACGCCCGCAAGGTCTTCGTCGACGGCTTCTTGCGGAACCGCGACGGTTATCGAATGGAAATCCCGGTCGTCCCCCTCGGCGACCTTTACGGCCGACGCCTCGAAGACTGGCTCTCCCAGCGCGGCGTGACCGTCCGCCTGACAACCGGCGTTCGGTCTCTCGCCACCGACGACGAGGGCTCAACCACCGGCGTCATCCTCCGCGCCGGTGAGATTGTTCCGGCCGACTTCGTGATTCTCGCCCTTCCCTTTGACCGGATCGCCTCAACCTTGCCCGACGGCCTGATCGACCGCATTCCCATGCTCGGCGGCCTGAATGCGCTCTCCGCGTCGCCGATCACCGGAATTCACCTCTGGTTTGATCGCCCGGTCTGCCCGTTTGATCATCTGGTCACGATCGGCAAGGAGATCCAGTGGGTTTTCAACCATACCGCGATTCAAGGGCGACGCCCCGGCGATGCCCCCGACGGCCAGTACCTTCAACTCGTCATCAGCGCCGCGTATGGCCTGCTCGATCGCGATAAGGAGGCGATCCGCGACGCCGCCCTCGCCGAGCTAAAAGCCATCTGGCCAATCGTCGGCGAGGCGAAGCTCCTGCGCTGGTGGGTCGTCACCGAGCACGGCGCGACGTTCGCGGTTCGCCCTGGAGTCGATGCCCACCGCCCCTTGCAGCGGACGCCGATCGAGGGCCTTTTTCTCTCGGGCGACTGGACCGCGACCGACTGGCCCGCCACGATGGAAGGGGCCGTTCGATCGGGCTATCTCGCCGCCGAAGGCGTTTTGCAAGACCTCGGCCGCCCCGCCTTTCTCGTTCAGCCCGACCTCCCCGCCGGCTGGCTCGCCCGAAAAGTCCTCAAGCTCCCCGACCCTCAATTCCCGCCGCCAACGACCTGGCGTTGACACTCAACGAATGGCCCCCGCCGACGACTTCTGAGCCTCGGCTTTTTCCTGGCGAACCCCCGCCAGGGCATCGAGCGCGGGGGTGTCGGGCGTGATCATGATCAGGCCGCGCAAGACGATCATCATCGGCGTGGCGATCGCCAGGCCCCCCGGTCCCCAGACCGCCCCGAAGAAGATCGCGCCGAAAAGGATCGTCACCGGATCAAGCCGGACCACTTTTCCATAAAGCTTTGGCTCGATCAAATAGCCTTCGATCAGGTGCAAGGTCAGGAACATCGCCACGACTCCGGCCGGCTGCCACCAGCTTCCCAGGCTCAGCGAGACGACTGTCGGCAAGACCCCCGCGATCAAGGGGCCGAAGTACGGGACCACTTCCATGATCCCTGCCAGCAGCCCCCAGAGCACCGGTTGCGGCACCCCCAGCAGCCAGAGCAAGAGCGAGACCACCACCGCGTATCCCACCGCGATCATCGATAGACAGCCGAAATACTTCACCACCTGATCTTGCACGCGTTCCAGGGTCCCCGGCGCTGGCCTGAGTCCAATCCGTCGACCCGCCGCCGACAAACTCTCGACCCACTGCCCGCGCCCTTCCAGCATGTAAAAGAGGTACGCCAGGAACAGCACCGCCGCCCCAAAAAGCCCCAGCAGGCCGCCAAAACCCGTGACGAGCCAACCCCCCGCGATGGCCATGCCCCTGCGCAAGAGACGCTCACCTTGTCCTTTCGGGCTGTCTGATTTCGGCTTCCTCAGTTCATCCTGCCCGGTCTTTTCGGAAGTGGAATCATCCTGGCTCTCACCCTTACCCTGTGAATCGGCAGTCGCATCCGCGCCTGGCTTCTCGTTCAAAAGACCGAGCGTCGTCGCCGCCTTCTGACTGCGCGTCCAGTGAACTAGGTCGTCGAGCTTGGTGCCGAATCCCTTGATGTATTTATCCGAATCCTGGACGATCGACCCCGTCTGAAAGAGGATCAGGCCCACGGCCACCGTCAATAATCCCGCCACGCTCAGCATGCACGTCAACGCCGCGAGCGCGCGGGGAAATCCGCCCCGTTCCAGGCGATCGGCCAGCGGCGCCAGTGCGATCGCCGCCAGCAAGGCGAGGGCGAATGGCACAAGGATCGTCGCCAGAACCCAGCAGGCCCCAAGCAGCAGGAAAATCGCGATCACCCGGAGCGTGACCGACTGCCCCTCGAAGATCTCCTTCACGTCCTCGGTGTCGTCACGATGCGTCAAGACGTCGGCCACGTTTGGGGCATCCCGTCAAAGGGTGGGGGGCCGCTCATCGCCCCAGGTTCGTCTCGCGAGGTTCCAGTCCCGCGACCATCTGGTGAACCTTTTGCAAACCCGATGCCGGGATGACGAACTCGGGCACCTTGATCGGATCAAGCTCGTTGCGCAGTTCGCGGTCGGTCATTGTCAGCCAGTTCCGGCCCCAGGTTCGATGTTGCGCGAGCGCGGTGAAGGCTTTTTTCACGAGCGGTTTGAGGCTGGGTTCCGCGATCCGAATCGACCACTCGCGGAATTCCTCCGTGGCATAAAAGGCCATGACCCACGCCGAATCGCCCCGATAAACCTCGCCCTGGTCACTGACGGCGACGAGGTCGGCCACGGCCTTCGAATCTCCCGAAATCCCCGGCGCGATCCGATCGGCCTCGGGCGTATTGGCCCGCGTGAAGACCATGTTGACAAAGGCGCGACGTCCGTTCGCCCAGTCCTTGAGCCAGCGGCTCAGCGGGCAATAGTC
Organism: Isosphaeraceae bacterium; assembly: GCA_965277595.1. GTDB lineage: Bacteria > Planctomycetota > Planctomycetia > Isosphaerales > Isosphaeraceae > CBDIDH01. The sequence continues at coordinate 3,759,821 of CBDIDH010000002.1, read as the reverse complement.
ATCGTAAAGAAAATAGAGCGTTTCCATGCGTTGCCTCCTTCTCACTCTCGCGGACCTCTGGACCCGTCAGGCATTTGCCCCACCCGGCACGAAGCAGGCATCGGGCAAGACCGGCGGCTTCCGCGCCTTGAGGATTCCGCGACGTCGCATCCTTGAGAAGATGTACAGGTTGAAGAAGTGCATCAGGCCGAGCACGATCAAAACCAGGCCGACTTTCGTGCTGAGTGACTCGATCGCCCCGGCCAGATCCACCGGTTTCTCGCCATATTTCAGGGCGAGCGAGATGTACCCGACGTTGATCAGGTAAAAGCCGACGACCAGCAGGTGATTCACCGAATCGGCGAGTTCCACGTTCCCCAGAAACGAATCCACGAGAAAGATCCGCCCATTTTTTGAGAGCGTCCTCGCGACCCATGCCGTGAGACCGATGCTGATCGCCAGATAACCCAGATATGAGCCGACCACGTAATCTGCCCGGAACATGACAACCTCCCTACGTTTTGTTGCATCAAGCCGGATTCACGCCGTTCACACCTCTGAAACCGAGCGTTCGGGGCGATTCTTAACGACCATCGGAGGATTTTTTCTCGATCTTCCAGGTTGAGGGATTTGATGACCAAGGACCGATGAACCGATGACCGAGAAATTCCGCCTTTTGGTCATCGGTCATCGGTCCTTGGTCCCCATGAATTTGCCGATCTGGCGAGTTCCTCCGCTCGTGGCGGCGAACGCCTTTCTCCGCTATACTGAAGCGCGCCCTTTCCAAGGGAGCGAGAGGACAACGACCCGACGATGTGGCCCGACCCGGCGGAAACGCAGGTACTTCTGGAAGGCGTCGAACGGCACGAGGCCGAGGCGGTCGATCGGCTCTGGCGAAGGCACAGAGACCCCTTGAAAAAGATGATCGGCCTCCGGCTCGACCACGCCCTGGCGCGCAGGGTCGACGCCAGCGACGTGGTTCAAGAGGTCATGCTCAAGGCCAATCAACGCCTGCCCGATTACCTGCGCAATCCCGTCATTCCCTTTCATCTCTGGCTCCGCCAGATCGCCCGCGATCACATGATCGACCAGCACCGACGCCACCGCGTCGCCGCGGCGCGCAGTCTCGATCGTGAACAATCGGCCGATCCCGCATTCGCCGACCGCTCATCGCTCGACCTCGCCGCGCAGCTTCGCGATGCCGAACTCACCCCCGCCGCCGCCGCGATCCGTCGCGAGATCCAGCTACGCTTTCACGCGGCGCTCGACCGCCTCGACGAGGTCGACCGCGAGATCGTCCTCCTGCGCCATTTCGAGCAACTTTCCAACAGCGAGGCCGCGCACGCTCTCGGCCTCAGCGAACCGGCCGCCGGCATGCGACACCTCCGCGCTCTCCGCAAGCTCCGCGACGTTCTGGCGGAGACCCCGTCCCGATCGGGAACCTTCCGGCCATGACGCATTCCGATCCACACCCCCCGGAAATCGACGACGATTCCCGCCTCGCCCGGTTTCTCGACACGCTCACGATCAACCACCGCGCCGGCCGCGAACTTGATCCCGACCATGTCGCGCGCGACGCCCCCGAACTCGCCAGTGAACTCCGCGAACTCTGGGCCGCGGCGCTCATGGCCGAGGAACTCGCCCGCGACGACGGCGAAGATCCCGACCTGCCCGGCGAACCCGTCGAACGCCTCGATGGCGAGGTCGTCGGCGATTGCCTCGTGCTAGAAGAACTCGGCCGCGGAGGCATGGGCATCGTCCATCGCGCCCGCCAGATCGGTCTCGGCCGGGTCGTCGCGCTCAAGCGCATGCGGGCCGGCAGCTCGTCCACGCCGCAAGACGTCGCCCGGTTTCGCGTCGAGGCCGAGGCCGCCGCTCGGCTCGATCATCCCAACGTCGTCGCCGTTTACGCCGTCGATTCGCACGCGGGCGAGCCGTATATCCTGATGCGTTACGTCGAGGGCACGACCCTGGCGCGACGCCTCGCCGATGGCCCGCTCCCCGCGCGCGATGCCGCGCGCCTGCTGGCGCCGGTCTGCCGGGCGATCCAGTACGCCCACGACCACGGCGTCGTGCACCGCGACCTGAAGCCCTCGAATATTTTGATCGATCACGACGACCGACCGCTCGTCAGTGACTTCGGCCTGGCCAAGCGGGTTGATGCCGTTGAGAGCCTCACGCAGTCGGGCGCAGTGCTTGGCACGCCCAGTTACATGGCTCCCGAACAGGCCGCCGCCGGCCGAGGCCCGGTCGGACCGCTCGTCGACGTTTACGCGCTCGGCGCGATCCTTTATCAGACGATCACCGGTCGGCCCCCCTTCCTCGCCGCCTCCCCTTTTGACACGCTCCTGCTTGTTCTCGAACAGGAGCCGGTTCCCCCCCGCCTTCTCAACCCAAGGGCCGATGCCGACCTCGAAATGATCGCCCTCAAGTGCCTGCAAAAGGCCCCTGAGTTTCGCTATCCCAACGCGGGCGCACTCGCCGATGACCTTGAAGCCTTTCTCGCGGGCGAGCCGGTTTCGGCCCGATCATCGAGCCTGCGCGACCTTCTCAGCCGCCTGCTGCGCGAGACGCATCACGCCCCGGTGCAAGAAAACTGGGGCGTTCTCTGGATGTTGCACAGCGGCGCCCTGATCTTCTTTTACGGCCTGACCAACTGGTTCGTCTGGCGAGGCGTGACTGATCGCTGGCCTTACGTCATGCTCTTCACGGCCGGGCTCGGCGGCTGGTGCTGGATCTTCTGGACCCTTCGAAGACGCGGCGGACCGATCCTCTTCGTCGAGCGCCAGCTTGTTCATATCTGGGCGGCGGGGATCATCGCCCTGAACATGCTCTTTCTCGCCGAGTGGCTCCTTGACCTCCCCGTCCTGACCCTCGCCCCTTTGCTCGCGGTGACAAACGGGTCATACCTGCTCATCAAGGGGGGCATTCTCTCGGGATCATTCTACATCCAGGCCCTCGTCGTCTTGCTGACGATCTTCCCGATGGCCTGGTTTCCCCGGTTCGGCCCGATCATCTTCGGCCTTGTCTCGGCGTCCTGTTTCTTCATCACGGGCCTGACCGCTCAACGTCGCAAGCAACGGTCCGAACGTCTCGTTCCCGCCGGTCATGTTCGATGAAGTCAAAGGAAAATCAACGTCGCGGCAGAACGTTGAGATCCACGTCTTCTCCCGGCGCGACGACGTAAATCCGCTCGAATTTCGGCAGAATCTCGGCCATCGCGTCGCGGTACAATTTTTGCCGAGACGGCCCTGGGTTCTTCGCGACTTCACGCGCCAATGTCTCGAACCGTTCGGCCTCGCCCCGGGCCATTTGCAAGAGTCCCTCGACACGTCCCGAGGCGCGATTGACCGTTTCCCGGACGCGGCTCCGGGCGTCGGCCAGGGTCTCGACGCGATACGATTCGGCCCGGTTTAACGCCTGCCGACGCTCGGCGATCGCTCGTCCCGCCTCGGCGAAGGCAGGGGCGACGGCCTCGATCGGGGCAACCGAAACCAGACGCACCTCGTGAACCGAAAGGCCCAGACCCTGCGACTCGGCCACGCCTTGAATCTCGCGCCGCATCCGATCGGCGGCCTCGATCCGTCCCGCCGAGAGCAATTCATCCCCCCTCCGCGCCGCCACGATTCGCGTCAACGACGACTCCGCGATCGCCGCCAGCGCGTCTGCCGCCGAAGCCGATCCGAAGAGAAAATCTCCCGGCGAGGCGACTCGATAATGCACCCGGGCGCGAACCCTGACAAGGTTCAGGTCGCCCGTCAAGTAATCTTCAGACTCGCCGGTTAGACTGCCGACGGTCAAGGATCGCTCGCGGTCCAGATCGAGACGGTCCACGCGATCGATTCCCCAGGGCAATCCGTAGTGCGCGCCGGGCGGCCAGGTCCCTTGAAGCGTCTGGCCGAACCGTCGAACCACGCCGACCTCGTCGCGCGGAATGACAACGATCCCCGTCGCCAGATAGGCCACGACGACCGATCCCAGAATGATCGACACCCTTCGGGCCGTCACGGCCTTGACCCCGTGACGGCGGGGCGTGTTCCGCTGACGCCGGGGTTCGCCCGAGGCGCGGGTGGTCGGCTGGCGTTGGTCGGCGTTGGTGGCCGAACCGTGGCCGGAACGGTCGGTCTTGGCGTCACCGACGCGGGAACCGCATCGGCGGGAGGATTGGTGTTGACCGTCGCGGACGAGGGCGTGGGTTCCGTCGCCGGTTTCAACGGAGTGACGACCGCCGGATTCGGCGCGGCTGAAGGTTCGGTCGGCAAGACGAGCGGCCCCGGCGGCTGTTCCAGCGCGGGGACACCCTCGGTCAAAAGCTTCAAAAAGGGACTATCCGCCGAGAGGACGAGCGTCGTCCTGTTCCCCAGCGCTTTCCGATAAACGTCCAGGGTTTTGAGGAACTGATAAAAGGTCGGGTCCGCCGAATAGGCCGCGTTGCCGATGCGGGCGGCCTGGGCCTCGCCTTCGCCGAGGATCTTCGCGGCGTCCGCCTCGGCCGAGGCGAGCGTCTTGGAGCGTTCCAGGTCGGCCGCGCCGCGGATCGAACGCGCCTGGCTTTCGCCTTCAGCGCGCAAGGCGGCGGCGATCCGTTTTCGGTCGCCGCGGATCTGCTCGTAAATCGCCGGGCGAACATCCTCGGGAAAGTTCAGGCGTCGCAGCCGGACATCCACGACCTTGAGACCGTAGTCCTTCGCGGCCTGTTCGGCGACGCGGACGGTGACCTCATTCATGAGGGTCTCCACCACCGAAACCCCGCCGACCTTGATGAGGTCGGGCAACTCATAGCGAGCGACCTTGGACGCGACGACCGACGCCGTGAGGTCTTCCAGCCGCGCCGACGCCTCGACCCGGCTCCCCAGAGCACGCACAAATCGATCGACGTTGTCAACCTTCCAGGTCAAGAACCAGGCCAGGTCAAGCGCCCGGTTATCTCGGGTCATCACCGCGCGAACCGCCGAGGAATCGAGTTGAAGCCGGTTGTCAAATCGCTCGACGGTCTGCCAGGGCCATTTGGCGTGCAATCCAGGTCGATCGATCACCCGGACAGGTCGGCCGAAATCGGCGACGAGCACGGCTTCGGTCTGATCGACCTTGACGATCGAAAAGGCCAGAATGACCAGGGCAAAAACCGCGAACAGGGCCAGAATCGGCCGGAGGCGTCGCCACGAAAGGCGACTGGTCGACAGGATGATCGTCCGCTGCCTGGAGCGCATTCGACGGAGATGGGCGAGGAAGATCGGCGTCTCTCGGCGCGGCATCGTGGGGTTACTCCTCGGGTCCGGCGGAGGCGGGATCGGTCAGCAGGACATGCCCGCGGCCACTGGCCTTCGGGGCGAGGATCAAGGCGCGGCGGCCGGCGTAGGTGTCGGCCAGGGTTTCCCACCAGAGTCGAAACTCGGTCAGGTCGGGCCGCTCGGAATGGGCCGCGGCGAACGCGAGAAAGGCGAGACGATCCCCTTCAGCACTCACCTTGAGCCCGTTCCCACGCGCCGAGGCGAGGTCGCGCACCTCACTCGCCTCGGCCAGGGTTGACCAGTGCAGCACCGAGGCATACGCCAACGCTTCCGATCGCGCTTTCGCGGCGTCGGCCACGGCGGCCGATACGTTGTGAAAGGCGGGAAGAACCGCCGATGGAGGTCGCGCCTCGGTAATCAAGAGTCGGTCAATCGAGACCTTGAGCCCCGCCTTGCCCAGGCGTTCGCGGAGCTTGAGCGTCGCGTCGAGTTCCAGCGTCCGACGCCCCGCGCCGAGAGCTTCGGCCGACGCGGTTTTTGCCAGCGCCTCGCGGAGAACGCCCTCGGCCGCGACCGAGATCAGCGCCGAGATCGATTCGACCTCGAATTCCAGCGCGGCGGCCCCGGCATTGGTCAGGCGGTACTCAACAAGACCACGCAGACCGACAAGGCCCTCGTCGCCCGTCACGAAGAGCGCCGAGTCATCGCGGTTTTGATCGCCGGGCGAGACGAACGTGGCGAGTCGGACGAGATCGGGCTCGACCTTCGCCACGGAATCGATCGGGACCGGGAAGGTCCAGTGAATCCCCGGCGGCAGCACCGGCGGGCGATACGCGCCAAAGCGCTGGACCAGGCCGACCTGTCGGGGACCGATGATCGTCAGACCCGTCGCCAGATAGCCGAGAACCAGGGCCACGACCACGGGGCGCGCGGGCAAATGTCTGCCGCGATCCCAGATCCAGCCGGGCCAGGCCGACGGCCAGAAGGCTCGGTTAATCGATCGGAACTGTCCCGAGAGCCGGACGAGCGTCGGCCGCCACCAGGCGTCAAAGCCGAGCAGTCGTGTTGCGTTCCAGAGCGCCAGAAGCGACCCAAGTTGAGCCAGAACCACCGCCCCGATCGGCCCCACCTCGCGAAAGGCCGCGAGGGCGAGCGACACGATGTTCAGGCCGATTGCGAAGACGCTGAGATTCGCCTGGATGACCCGGAGCGTCTGCCTTGAAAGGCGGATCGCCGCCGGTAAAGGGGTGATCGGGTCGCCCGTCACGACAATCGAGGCGGACGTTGCCGCGATCTCGGCCGCGAGGCCAGGGCAGGCGAACCCCAAGCTGGTCGCCGCGAGCGCCTGGGGATCGTTCCCAAGATAGGCGATGTACCGCCCCTCGGTGGTTCGACGGTCGAGCCAGTCGGCCTTGGCGGAACCGGCCAGCTCGGCGACGACCTGTTCTATCGAGACCGATCCGGCCAGCGAACGCGCGGGGGTCGGGCGATCGCCGGTCAGGATTGTCAGGTCGGTCAGTCCAAGGTCTCTCAGGTTCGCGATCGCCTCGCGGGCTCCCTCGCGAATTCGCCATCGCGCGCCGAGAACCCCCACGATCTGGCCATCCACGGCGACAAGAAGCGCCGTCTGGCCGACCTCTTCGAGACCCGAAACCGCCTGAGCCACTTCGGGCGTGATCCAGAGATTTTCAAGGCGGAGGAACTCCGAACTACCGACGAGAACGCGACGCCCCTTGCCCTCGGCGAGCGTCGCGGAAACCCCCGCGCCGGGGATCGCCCGAAAATCGCTGAGCTTGCCGAGCTTGACGCCCTTTCGTTTGGCCTCGCCGAGCAACATCAGGGCAAGAGGATGTTCACTCGGCGCCTCGGCCGTTGCCGCGATGCGGAGCAGGTCATCGGGAGCCATTGCGCCCAACGTGACGACCTCGCCGAAATCGGGTAGGTTCGTCGTCAAGGCCCCGGTTCTGGCAAAGGCCAGGGCGTCGACCCGGGCAAGCCGCTCCAGTGCCTCGCGGGTTCGCAGGAATAAGCCCCGACGCGCGAGCCGGGTCGACGCCGATCGAATCGCGGTCGGCGTCGCGAGGACGAGCGCCCCGTTGCTCACCGAGACGAGCGCCGCAAGAGCCGGCATCCAGTCCAGGACGGGCCAAACTCCCGACCGTGCCCAGATCCGAAAGGCCGCGGCGTTCGTCGCCAGGAAGATCAGGGCCGAGGCCGCCAGAATGATCGGCGGGAACCATCGCGCCTGCGTTTCCGCCCGACGTTCCCGCAGCGAGGGAGAGCGCCGGGCCTCGTCAAGGCGACCGATCAACTTGCTGAGGATTGTTTCCGAACCGACCTTGCGAACACTCACATCAATCCGCGCGAGATGGTTGACCGTCCCCGCGAAGACGGGATCGCCCTCGGTCTTGGTCTCTGGTAGCGTGGCCCCGGAGAGAATCGATTGATCCACCGCCGATCGACCGGCGATGACCACGCCGTCGGCCGCGATCTTCTCGCCAGGACGAACGATCAGACGGTCGCCGACCACGATCGATTCGGCCAGAATCTCCACGTCTTCGCCGTCGCGCGTGACCAGTGCCTTGCGTGGCCTCGCATCACGGAGGGCCTGAAACGATCGACGCGCGCGGCGGAGTGTGATCGCCACGAGCCACTGCGCCACGAGCGCGATGAGAACTACCGCCGCCGCGATCCTGGGCGACCCCGCGAGCCAGATCCCAAGGCAGGCGAGTACCGGTAAGACCTCAGCCGCGACCCGATCGACCGGTTTTACCGCCAAGGCTCGAAAACCAAGCTTCGCCACTCCAATGAGAAAGGCGATCGAGACCAGCGTCTTGCCGATCGATTCCGAAAAGCTAAACCCGCCCAATAAGAGATCAACCCCGAGCAGAGCCGCCACGATCAGGATCGTCGAGGTGAGCGCGCGGGGGCCGGGCGTCCGTTCATGACGCTCGGTCGGGTCGTGCGGGCTGAGCGCTCCTCTCAGGGCGGCTCGGGCTTCGGGGTCCACGTTGGGCTAACTCCGGTTGTCCTCGCCATCGTGATGATCTTTTCTTCAATTTATCCGTAAAGATGACCCACGAAATCAGATCAGTCAAGTCACGCGGAAGGACCATCAGGAGAATGGCGAAGTCCCGATGACCGATGACCGATGACCGAAAAATCCCGCCTGTCTGGGCATCGGTCATCGGTCATCGGTCATCGGTCATTGAAAAGAAGGACCTTGCGATCCTCCTGGAACGACCGCCAGGTTTGTCGAATTGTCCGGTCCCTCCGCCGCGGTCGTGGACACGCTTGAGCAGGTCGAGCAGTTCCGCTCGATCGCTGTCTGTCAAAGGATTGCGATCGCGGGGCATCGCGCTCGCATGGCCGAAGTGACATGCATCGAGGGCCGTTGTTATTTGTGGGTCTTGAAGACGGGGAGCCAGTCGTCGGGCAGGCCATCGCGAAGGAGGTCATCGCAGCGCTGGGCGTAGAGTCGGCTCGGTTCGTCGCCGCCGGGGCGCTGGGCGTCGGCTTCAAGGAAGAGGTCGCGGGCGTGGGCGATCTCGTGGGCCTCGAAGGCGGTCACGGCCGATTCAAAGGTGGCGAGGAAATTGGCGTCGGGGGCGGCTTCACGGCCGAACGCTTCAAAGACGTGAACGGGTTCGGCCTTGCCGGCGACCCGGATCTGGCCCCAGCGTCGCCAGACAAATTCGCCGTTGCCGCCTTCGTGGCAAAGGGCGCGCGTGGTCGCGTCGAAGAGGTTGAGCGTCCCGCACTGGCCGCAGGCCGGTTCGAGCCGGGCGGCGAGATTCACGCCGTCTCCGAGAATCGTGTACGAGAGGCGAGCACTCGTTCCAAAAGCGCCAATCAGGCAGTCGGAGGCCGAGGCGCCGCCGATCTTGACTCTTCGGAAATAGGGGTCGTTGAGGTCACGGAGGGCCCGGGTACTCGCGATCGAGGCGCGGACCGATCGCCGGGCGTGATCGGACGGTGAGCCCGAGACAAGCGGACCACCTCGAAAGCTCATCACGGCATCGCCGATGAACTTGTCGATAATCAGGTCGTGTCTGGAGAGTTCGCCCACGAGGCGGTCCATCGCGCGTTCAAGGTGACTCGAAAGCAGGTCGGGATCGTGCGCCATGGCCTCACAGGTCTCGGTGAAGCCGACGAAGTCCATGAAGACGACCGTCGCCGGTTCGCGAGTCTTGCGCGTGTAGGCATTGGGGTCGTTCAGGAACTGATCGGTGACCTGACGCGGTAGGGCCAGGTTCAAGAGGCCCCGAAGCTGAGCCTCGGTGACGTCCTTGTGGTGATAGCTCATGATGTACATGAACATGATCATCGAGAACATCATGCCAAGCGTGAGGAAGAACTCAAACTGATCGACTCGGCGGTCAATCTCGCGGAGGTTGAAATAAACAACCCTGCGCTTGCCTTCAATCAGGGCTGTCTGGCGGAGGACGCTCTCACCACGTCCCGGAGGTTTCAGGCTCCCGCCCAGATCGACGAGCCGATCGGGGCTCAGGCCGTGGGTTGTGGCTTCGTGAAAGCGGCGGAGCAGGTCAAGCTCCATCGATCGACGGACCGCGACGATCGTGATCAGCATCGCCACCGTGAGCGCGAGCATGCCGATCGTCATCGCGCGATGCGATTGCTTTTGCGCTTCGGGCTCGCGTGCCTCTCGCGTGGAACGTTCAAAACCGGGAAGGTCGCGAAGGCCGCGGATCACGCGCAGACCTCGGAGCACCCGAAGCAGCCGGAAGCCGCGAAAGAAGCGAACAGCGCGGACGTTCAGTAGACCGCTCGCGAGCGTGTCGAGGATCGGCAGGCAGCTTAAAACATCGATCAAAAACCAGGGCGACCGGAAATAACCCTTCCCCTTCCCGACGATCTTGGCGATCAGGTCGAGCGTGAAAATGGCGTCGATCGTGAAGGTGAGGACGTCAACGAGAGTCGATGGCCACCCTTCGGGAACGCCATAAATATCCAGGACGTAAAGCCCCATTGAGGCCAGCGCGAGGCCGAGCAAGGGGCGATCGAGGCGCTCAATCAGGGCGTCAAGGGCATGGTCACCCGGGGCCTTCGGTTGCGGGTCGGTCATGCGGTCGTGCCCGGAGGGGGGTGTAGATCCGGCTCAAAATCGAGACGCCGGGCGGATCGAGTTTTGACTCTACCCGAGACACGCCCAAATGCAACAGACCGCGTCGCAAGGAGGATGGCATAGACCCGATGACCGATGACCAATGACCGAGAATTCCGCCTTTTGGTCATCGGTCCTCGGTCATTGTTCATTGAAATGAGGGACTTCGCAATCCTCAAAGACCGCGTCGCCGACCCGCCCCTTGCGAACGCAAACGCTCTGGCGAAGCAGAGCCGATCCAGAAACCCCTGCATTTTACCACGGAAAAGCTCAGCGCGGCGGGGCTGGGGTTTCAGGATCGAGCGAAAGGCCGAGGCGTTCCAGGGCGAGACGGAAGGGGCCAAGGGCGGCGTCGGGAATCACGACGGAGGTCGGGCCGAGTCGATCGCCGAGATAGGCGCGGGTCTCGGGATGCTGGGCGAGGCCGTCGAGAATCTCGGCGCTTGGGGCGTGAAGAACGAGCGGGCGCGAGGTGGTCAGGGTCGGCAGGCGCGTCGAACGCGCGGCGAGGATGAGGCGGATTGCCGGGGGGATCTCGCCGCCGGTTCGACGCGCGAACCAGTGCGCGAGCAAGGCGGGCGAGAGACCGGATTCCGCCGCTCGGGCGAGCGATTCCGCCGAGACGACGAACCGACGACGCGGGCCTTTTGACGACGGACGCGAGGGGTCGGCCGGTTCCTCGTCGGTGAACCGGGCGAGCTCGGCGTCGACGAGCAGGTCGGACCGGGCCAGGTCGAGCGTCAGGGTGACGCCGTCGGGCTCGACCTCGACGCAGACGTCGGGGGGGCGTCGATAGTCGCGCGAGCCGGTCAGGCGGAACCGGGCGAAGGGAATCGTCGCATCGTCCTCGACGAGGATCAGGCGATCGGAGATCCGCGCCGGGGCGGGTCCGGGACCGGCCGGCCAGGTCGTCAGAGCCGCTTCCAGCTCCTCGGCGCTCGCGAATTCAACGAGCGTGGCCGAGGCGTGATACGTGACCCGCTCGCGACGCCCGGCCCAGGTGCGCACCGCCTCGGAAATTCCGGCGGGGAGCGGGCGGGGGTTATGGCGGGCGAGAAGATCGAGCATCGCCTCGGCTGATTGATCGCCTTCAAGACCGCGATAAACGGATTCGGGCGTGAGCCGCAGGGCCGTCGCCGCGCCGACCTGCGACCAGATGGCGAACCGGCTGAACTGGCCGATCAGCGACGGGTTCAAGCCCTGTCGATACGCGATGACCTCGAAATTCGGCTGGACGAAGAGGAAATGCTCGTAGACCGGGCGCGGGTCCGGTGGCGGACCGATCGCCAGGAGATAGCGACCGAGCGGCGTGAGCTGGACGACGCGTCGGTTCGTGCCGACTTCCTCGGCGGCCCGGATCAGGCCGAGTTGATAACCGGCGCCGAGGAGCATGGCATCAAGCGTTCCGGCGGCGGTCGGCGGGGTCGGGGTAGCCTCATCGTCGCGGGCGCGAGAACGCGAAGGGCGGGAGCGAGCCGGGGGCGTCGTCGGCAAAGGCTCGGGAACGACGGGAGCGGCGAAGGTGACACGGTCCCAGTCGGGCGATCGCTCGCGGAGAAAGGCGGCGAAGTCGTCGACCGCGACCCAGTCGTCAAGGCCCAGCGTCGCGAGCCAGAGAAGGATGGCCGGGCGCACGTAAGGGATCGCCAGTTCATAGACAGCGCCGTCGCGCTGCATGCCGCCGAGTTCGTGCCAGGTCCGCAAGGCCAGCCAGCGGACGGCGGCCATCTGCTGGAGGTGAAAGGCGTTCTCGGACCAGAACGAGGGGCGGGCGGCGGTCACGCGCTCCGAGCCGGGCTCGCTTTCGAGCAGGCCGACCGCGCGGGTGAGCGTGAGCCAGAAGGCGGGCATGTCGGGCAAGGGTTCGAGCGCATCGGCGATCGGACCAGCGAGGACAGGGTCGTCTTCCAGGCGGTCGCGGTCGCGCTTGTAAAGCGTTCCTTGCTGGGTCTGGCGGAGCGGGGCCTCGGCGACTTTTTGCCAGATCACGGCCATCCGCAAGATCGCTTCCAGGCCATCGGTCTCGCGTGGCTGGCGAACGGGGCCGGACCGGGGCAGTTCCGCTCCTTCGGGCAAGGTCGTCCGGGCCACGGAAACAATGGCGGGATGGGCGATGAGCATCGAGCCGGGCGGGCCTGATCCCTCCAGAAGCTTCGGCAGGTCGCGGACGTTCGCGCCGCCATCGAGCGCCAGCGCCAGCAGGCCCGAACCGACGAGAGGCCCGACGGCTTCCAGCAGGCCGACGCCGAGGACGGAGAGCGAATGCGCCAGCGCCTCGCTTGACCAGGTCGTGGTTTCGGTAGCGGCGAAAAGCGTCATGGCGCGGCGCGAGGCGTCGGGAAGGCGTGGGAACATCCGGTCGGCGGCGCGTGGCTCGCTGAGATGGTCGGCGATCGTCGTGGCGAGCGAGGCGCGACCGGCGGGCGTGTCGTGAAAGTTCAGCGATCGGGCGATCTCGGCGAGCAAGGCCCCATCGTAGTGAGTCAGCGCCGCGCGGTATGCGACCTGAGGCGCAACCGGAGGCGGGGGCGGAGGGCCACCATCGTCGTCGGGCATCTCGTCGAGAGAGCCGTCGAGGTCGGGATTTGTCTGCGGGTCCTCATCCTCGGTCATCGCCGCAAGGCCCTCAGCGCACGACCCGGGGAGTGTGGCCCATCCGACGCAGGTCGTCGAGAATCGCCTCCTCGTCTTCGGCCCGGACGAGCAAGACGGTGTCTGAGAGTCGGCCGGCGATCAGTCGCGTGAGCGACTTTCGCGCGAGCAACTCTTGCGCGACGAGAGGCTCCGAGGTGCGGATCAGGGCCACCTGTTTGTGCAGCTTGATGGGCGTCCGCGCGGGTTTGGAAGGATTCATCAGTCAAGGCCCCGGTACAGTCTGGCCGAAGCCTGGGGAGAGCATCGTCAAGGCAACCTCTTTTGAGCGCGCGTCGGGCGATGGCGAGGCGAATCCTAGGACGAAAAGTACAGAGGACAAAGGGCAGAGGTCAAAAGGGAAAGGCGGAGTCGTGGCAAAAATCCTTTTATTTGCCCTCTGCCCTCTGCCCTTTGCCCTCTGTCCTTCGGTCGCTCAACGAAACGAGTCAGGCCCGGCGCGTGGGAACAACATGGGTGCCGACCCGGGCGGCGATGTCGGACTCGTCGAGGATCTCGTAACTGTAGCCTTGCTCGGTCAGAAACAGTTGACGGTGATGGGCAAAGTCCATCTCGCGAGTGTCGCGCGTGACAAGGGTGTAAAAGGTCGCGGGAGTCTCGCCAGGTTTGGGACGGAGAATCCGGCCGAGGCGCTGAGCTTCTTCCTGACGACTGCCGAAGGTGCCGGAAACCTGGATCATCACGTTCGCGTCGGGAAGGTCAATGGCGAAGTTGCCGACTTTCGAAAGCACGAGTTTTCGTAAGTCGCCGCGTCGAAAACGCCCGTAAAGGTCTTCGCGCTCCGCGTTGGTCGTCTGGCCGGTGATCAAGGGGAGATCAAACCGCGAGGCGATCCGCCGCAGTTGTTTCAAATACTGGCCGATCACCAGAACACGGTCGCCGGGGGCGTCGTGCTGGTCAAGAAGGAGTTCCACCAGGTCATCCTTGACGGGGTTCTCGCTGGCGAGGCGGAACTTATCGCGCCACTCGGCGACGGCATATTCCATCTTGGCGTCGGCGGGAAGGCCGAGGCGGACCTCATGGCACTGGGCCTCGGCGATCCAGCCTTTGGACTCAAGGACGCGCCAGGGAACGTCAAACTTCTTGGGACCGATCAGGCTGAAAACGTCTTCCTCGCGGCCGTCTTCGCGGAGCAAGGTGGCCGTCAGGCCGAGGCGGCGGCGAGCCTGGATCTCGGACGTGATCCGAAAGACGGGGGCGGGCAAGAGGTGAACCTCGTCGTAAATGATGAGGCCCCAGTCGCGTTCGTTGAAAAGCTGGAAATGGGGGAAATCGCCGTCTTTCTTGGGCCGATAGGTGACAATCTGGTACGTGGCGACGGTGACGGGGGCGATCTCCTTCGAGTCGCCCGTGTAGGTGGCCACCAGGTCGTCGGCGAGGTCGGTCTTGTCGAGGATCTCGCGCTTCCATTGCTCGACGGCGGTCGTGCTGGTGGTAAGAACCAGGGTATTCTTCTTGAGCGTCGCGAGGGCCGAGATGCCGACGATCGTCTTGCCGGCGCCACAGGGCAAGACGATCACGCCCGAGCCGCCGCGGACGTCGCCGCCGGCGTGAAACGCATCAACAGCCATTTGCTGGTAGTCGCGGACCCGAAACGGAAGGCCGGCGCGGGTGACCTCGCGGATCTCAACGGGAAGGCCGGCGCCCTCGGTGTAACCGGCGAGGTCTTCGGCCGGGTAGCCGACGCCGATGAGTGCCTGTTTCAGGACGCCGCGAAAGGCGTCGGGAATCACGATCGAATGCGTGTCGACCCGAGCGCCGAGGTAGTCTCTGACCCCTTTTTGACGGGCGAGTTCTTCGAGCAAGGCGACGTCGTCGCTGATGAGCCGGAGTTCACCGGCGATCCGCCGAAGGCTGACACGACCGTATCGGCTGACGAGTTCGCGGAGGTCGGTCGGCAGGTTGGGCGGCAGGTCGAACTTGCTGTAAAGGGCGAGGGCCTCGATCATCGCGTCGGCCGAGATTCCGGCGGCGGCGGCGTTCCAGAGCGAGAGCGGCGTGAGCCGATAGGTGTGGATGTGCTCGGGGCTCTTTTCCAGCTCGGCGAAGGGCGCGAGGGCGTCGCGTGCCTCGGCGTGGAGCGGGTTATCAACTTCGAGAAGGACGGTACGGTCGCCCTGAACGATCAGCGGGTTGGCGGGGTTGTACGGCATGGGCTCCTTGCCACCCAGAGGTCGGATCGATGAGGCAGGCTGGCTGGCTGGCGGGCGGGCCGCTAACCGATCGGATCAGGTCCGATCGGGTCAGGTCCGCCCGCGCGGGTCCGTGGGTTCATCGTAGACTCGTCTTGGCAACGCCGCAAGACCGGCCGAGGCGCAAGCCTGGTCATTTCCTGGAACGATCGGTCATTGACGTCCGTTTTGATCGGAATCGCCGGGGGGTTCAGTCGTCGTCGTCGGGAAGGCCCTTCAGGTCTTTTTCTTCGAGGCCGAGGAACTTGACGATCTCGGTAAGCTGATTCTGTACGTCGAACATTGACTCAGGACGCTTTTCAGGATGACGCTCGACGCAGGCGACAATCAGGTCGTTCAGGGGCTGGGGAATCTTGGGGTTGATCTGGATGGGCGTCGGCGACTTGTGAATCCCCCCTTCACCGGCCTTGGGAATGCCGTAATTGGCGTATCGGCCCGTGAACATGCGGTACATCGTGGCGCCGAAGTTGTAAATGTCGGTCCGTTCGTCGACCACCTTTTCGGTGACGGATTCGGGAGCCATGTACTGTGGAGTTCCTTGAACGCGGTTCTTATCCTCGCCGCGCATCCAGGCCGTGCCGAAGTCAATGATCTTGACCTGACCACGCTTCGAGAGCATCACGTTTGACGGCTTCAAATCCCCGTGAAAGACCCCCCGGCGGTGCATGTGGCTGATCGCCGCGGCGACCTTGAGGAAGATCAGCACAAGCTGATTCATCTCGGGCGCGGGGATCTCATCAAGGGTCTTGCCGTCGACGAACTCCATCAAAAGCTCGACGCCGTTGACCCGGAACCACGACCTCTTTTGGCGCATGTCGTAAATTTCGAGGATCGCCGGATGGTTGAGCTTGCGGGTGACGTCGTATTCGATCTTCGCCTGGTTGACGTAAATGTCGTCGTCGGGGCCGAGGCGGCGGACGACCTTGAGGGCGTACCGCTTGCCGCCGCCGGACTTGTCGCTAATCTGTAGGATCGTGCTCCCGGCGCCGTTGCCGAGCGGGCCGACGATCCGATAATTCATCGCGGAGAGTTTCGGCGTGGTCGCGGCGTTGGCCATGTCAAAACCTTGTCTCGATCGGTCCAATGGTTCGCGGACTGAGGCGCTCTTGATGGTCCAGACGTGAACGGCAACGCAACAGCCCCGACCATTGTTCCATAGGGGGGGAACAGTTCGAATCCCGAGGCTCGGCAAACCGCCGAGAAACGGCGCGGCGGATCAAGCTGGCTGAATCGGTCAATCGAACCGTTCGAAGGTATCTCAAGGGAAGCGATCCGACAATCCCCCGCCCCTCGGCGTCGAGAAACGTTGCAAAGTTCGGGGCGGAGACGGTATACGGAAGAGGCCCGGCTGACGATTTTTTCTTTTTTTGGAACCGAGGGCGATTCGATGCCTGAGCCGAGTTCACCCACGCTTTCGCCGCTGAGTCAGGCCCTCGGGCGCGTCGCCAGTGGACTCTACGTCATGACAGTCCGCCACGGCGGGCAAAGCACGGGAATGCTCGCGAGCTGGGTGCAACAGGCGGGTTTCGAGCCGCCGATGATCACGATCGCGATCGGCTCGGGTCGTTACGCGGCCGACTGGGTGGCGGCCTCGGGTCGGCTCACGCTCAACCAGGTTCCCGCCGGAGGCAAGGCTCTCATCCGCCATTTCGGCCGGGGTTTTCCCCCCGACGCTCCGGCGTTCGAAGGCTTGGCGTTCCGAACGGTCGCCGACGCCTCGGGGCCGGTTCTTGACGGAGCGATGGCCTATCTTGAAGCCGAGGTGGCCGGCGAGATCGCCTCGGGCGACCACCGCGTCTTTCTCGGCCGGGTCATCGCCGGCGCGGTCTTTGACGCCGAGGCCGAACCGATCCTCCACGTCCGCAAGAACGGCTTTCATTATTGATTCAGAGAAACACGACCGGGTCATTCCGCCTTGATCATCTCGACCTCGAAATGAAGCGTGGCATTCGGCGGGATCGAACCCGTCTTGCTACCGAGGGCACCGTAGCCGACGACCGGCGGAATCGTGAGCTTGCGGACCTCGCCGATTTTCATGCCTGGAATGCCTTCATCCCAGCCCTTGACCACGGCTCCCGTGCCGATCGAGAACGTGGCGGCCTTCCCCTTTTTGCGCGAGCTGTCAAAGACCTTGCCGTCATCGAGCGTGCCGATGTAATGGACAGTGATCATCTGCCCCGCCTTGACGGTCGCGCCGGTCCCCTCGGTGATCGTCTCGTAGGTGACGCCTGAAGGCGTGGTCTTGGTCTCGCCCTTGGCCGTCGGCAGAGCGGGAACCAGGCCGGGCAAAACAGCCGAGCCGGGCGACATGCCCATCTCGCCATTGGCCTCGGCCGCGGATTCCTTGGGCATGAGGTTCTCGCGGTTATCGACCCCTGGCGCGACCGCCGGGACGATCGGTGGTGGCTCGCAACCAAAGGCGATGAGCGCCAGGGCCACCTGAGCCGCGGCCCAGATCCCTTTCGTTCGTGAGATCGACACGGGAATCACTCCCAGCCCCCGACGCCTTGCGCCAGGGTTTCAGGAAAAAAAAACGAGAGAATGAGAATAAAGGACGAGCGGACGTCGAATTCGGTCGGCTCGGGTCTCCTTATTATGACATCCGCCGGGCGGCGCGATCCAGACCCGGCCGATCGTTCTCTTAACCGACCCGAACGAGCGAGACCGCGATCCGCCCCTGGAAACAGACATCGACGTCACGACCCGGAACCCGGGCACGCGCCTGATAATCGCCGCAATAGTTCGCGACAAGCCCGTCGTCGTCGAGTCGGTAGTTAAGAGGCAGAGGCGAGGGGTCGAGATCGCAAAAGACGACCTTCGGATCGCTCGACCCCGGCGCGGGATGGGGAAGATTGACGTTCCAGAAGGTGCCCGGTTCCCAGGGACGCGCAATCAGGTCCACGATCACCGGCCGGACCCATCGCGCGGCCTCGACCCAGTCAACGGCTCGACCACGCGCCAGGTAGTGCGAGAGGGCGATTCCGGGCTTGCCGTGAATCACTCCCTCGCGAACGGCCGCGACCGTGCCCGAGTGATGCGTGTCGGTCCCGAGATTTCCCCCGGCGTTGATTCCGGAAAGGACCCAGGTCAGGTCAGGTTCGAGATGGTGGATCGCCATCCGAACGCAGTCGGCGGGCGTGCCGTCGATGGCGAAACGGTCGATCGCATGGCGGTGAATTTTGACCGGAGCATGCGTGGTGACGACGTGGCCGCACCCGGAATAATGACCCGAAGGCGCGATGACCGTGCGTCTTCCCAGCCCTTCCGTCGCCGAGACGAGCGCCGCGAGTCCGGGGGCATCGATGCCGTCGTCGTTCGTCAGGACGAAGGTCGGGGGGGTCGCGACAGGCATCAACGGCAATCCTCGAAGAAAAGAGCCTGGAATTCAACCCGCCTCGAAAGAGGTCGAGACGGGGACACGAACATCGTATCCGCGAGTCGACCCCAGGGCGCGGGGATTCGAGAGAAGAGATCCGCCGGCCTTTCCGACCGATCGGTTGCAAGATTCTCGTCAGACCGGTTGAACTTCGAGGCGCGAGAGTGTATGATGTGTCTCGACCTGAGCCGATGTCGCCAAGTGGGCAACGCGGTCCGAGGAAGGACAGGTTGGGCCAGACTGTTGACATCGTCAACGTTTCGTCTACAATCCTTCCGCGACGGAACCCTCCCGAGGTTCTGGTCGGGTTGATTGGTCGAGTGTCTGGTTCGTTGTCGGGGGATTAGCTCAGCTGGGAGAGCGCTTGCATGGCATGCAAGAGGTCAGGGGTTCAAGTCCCCTATCCTCCATTCGCGTCCGCGGGTTCTTCTTGACCCGCTCTTTTTGTTTCTGGAATGTGACGACGTTTCAATCCCTTCATTTTTCTCGTCACCTTTCTTGACTCACGGCGGACCGCCCATCCTGGCGGTTTTTCGGGTGAGTGCTTGCCCATTAGCTCGGGCGGAGGCTGGTTTCCCATGGCGGAAAAGGTGACCGACTCACCGGTCCGGATCATCGGCAGCCGGGAATTGCATCAGAACCTGCCCGAGATTCTCAAGAAGCTGGAAAACGATCAGGTCCGCTATGTCCTGACCGTCCACGGCAAGCCGCGCGCTGTGCTTGTCGGGGCCGAGCCGTATCTCAACATGGTTCTCGAAGGAACCGGGCCGAGCGAGGCTCTGGTGGGCTTGCAGCTCAGCGCCTTGCTCGGCGGCAACATGAACTCGATGCCGCTCGACGACCTGGAAAAAGCGCTTGATCGCGGCTCGAACGGCGTTTGAGACTGTCGCGGTTTCGCGGTGAGAGTCAGGGCGTTTCCGAGGCGACGGGTTCCGGCTCGGCGGCCGGTCGGGTCTTGAACCGTTCGCGGGCGATCTCGATGAGGGCGGGCAGGATCGAGATGGCGATGATCACGAGGATGACGACCTCGAAGTTCTTCTTGACCCAGGGGTTCGCCCCCAACGACCAGCCGGCGGTCAGGCAGATCAAAACCCAGGCGACGCCGCCAATCACGTTGTACAGGGCGAATTTCGCATAGCTCATCCGGCCAATCCCGGCGACGAACGGGGCGAAGGTGCGGATGATCGGGATGAACCGGGCGAGAATGATCGTTTTGCCGCCGTAGGTCTCGTAAAACGCGTGCGCCTTGTTCAGGTGCTTCCTGTTGAGCAGGCGGGATCGCTCACTGGCAAAAACCGCCGGTCCGACGTAATAGCCGACCGCGTAATTCACGGCATCGCCGAGGATCGAGGCCGTCACCAGAAGAACGGCCGTCAGGCCGAGGTTGAGTGGCGAGTCGGGATGCGCGCAGACGGCGCCGACGGCGAAAAGGAGCGAATCGCCGGGCAAGAAGGGGATCAGGACAAGGCCGGTCTCGGCGAAGATGATTCCGAAGAGGATCAGGTAAAGCCAGCCGCCGAACTGCTTCGCCAGGTCGTTGACCGTGTCGGGGCTGAAGTGGCGAACCGTCGCGACGAGCTGCTTCAAAAGTTCCATCCGGGTTTCCTTCCAGGTCCTTCGTCGAGGTCGTCTTCAAGGACGCGCGGCCGTCGACGGATTCGCGGTCTCTCGGGGGCGGACGGGAAGGCGGACGTTCCGAATTCCCGCGCTGTCGCAGGCGGAGAGAACGTCGGCGAGGTCCTGATAGTTCAGGGTCGCGTCGCCCCGGATCACGACCCCTTGATCGGCGTAACGTTCGCGGGCCTCGCGGAGCCATCGGGCGAGTGCCTTGAGGTCATACGTGGCCTCGGCGACGGCGACGAGGCCGGGCCGGACGATCGTCAGCGTGAGGTCATCGGGTGCCGCGGTCAAGGGGGCGGCCTCGGCGACCTGAGGAACGTTGACCGAAAAGGCGTTCTCGTCCCAATCGTAAAGCCGGGTAGCCGCCATGAAGAAGACGAGGAGACAAAGCACCACATCGACCATCGGCGTCATGTTGATCTGCGGCATCTCGTCGACCCGGTTGCGGTCGGAAAGCATCGTGAGCTGGCCTCCTTGCGCGGGTCCTGTCGGATCAGATTAATGCGCGCGAGTCTCGTGACGGGGATGATCGCCGGGGGTGGTGAAGTTCGGTCGGCGGTCGCCCGAGAGGGGTCGAAGCGACTCGGCCGAGACGAGGTCAACGACCTTCCGGGCGTTCTCATCGAGGTCGCGGACGAGAATATCGACCCGATTCAGGAGATAATAGTAGGCGACGACCGAGACCACGGCGATCGAAAGGCCGAGCGCCGTGGCGACGAGCGCGAGGCTGATTCCGTGCGCCAGGGCCTCGCCTTTCGACGTGCCGACCCGACCGCCAAGGGCGTCAAACGACTGGATCATGCCGACGACCGTGCCGAGCAGGCCGAGCAGCGGGGCAAGTGTCGACGTTCCGTTCAAAACGCGGATATTCCGTTTTAAGTCAGTAACTTCGCCCGCGGCGTCGTAACCGATCGCCTGGCGGATCGTCGCGGCGGGCTGGCCCCAGTAGCTGACGACCATCGCGAAGATCCGGGCCATCGGGCTATCGTTCGCCTTGCAGAGTTCCGCGGCGCGGTCGCGGTCGAGCTTGCCGCTGGCGAGTCGTTCGAGAAACCGGGCCACGAAATCGCGCGGAATGACCCGCTCGCGCCTCAGGGCGATCAGGCGTTCGAGCGCGTAGCCGAGGGCGACGATCGAGCAAAGCACGAGCGGCCAGAGCATCGGGTTCGCCTGCGCGAAGAGTCGCAAGAGACTCCCTCGGCCGACCGTCGCCGCCGAGTTTGGCGCGCTTGCGGCCTTCGGCGTGCTTCGCGGACGAGCCTCGGGCAAGGGTGTCGGCGTGGTCGACGGTGCGGGCGCGACCGTTTCGACCTTGGCGGGAGCAGGTTCGGGACTGGGCGGCGGGAGGTCTTGCGCCCGCGAGCCTGTTCGGCAGAGGAGGACGACAACGGCCAGGAACAGGCCCGAGAGGGTGATTCGGCGTCTTGGGTGCATCAAGGTCATCCTCCTTGGGGCCGCCGACCGAATCGGGCCGCGATTCGGGCGGGTCCATCCTGTTGTCTTCTTGCCGCGCGGCGACGCTTCGGCCGGCGCGCGACGATCCCTTTTGCCGCGTCGGCGCGGTTGACGATTCTACCCGACCGCGTCCGGCTGTCAATCGGCGGAGAGCGAGGGCCTGGAGAAATGCAAGTTCCCAGGACCGAGGACCAATGACCGATGACCGATGGATTCAGATTTTTAATCATCGGACATTGGTCCTCGAAGATCACGACCTTGCAACCCTCCTGGATCAAGGGTTCGCCTCAACCTCTTCGAAAGGAATGACCTGTCCCCGCCCGCGAAGGAGACCAACCGGGCCATCAAACCGCCAGGAACCGGCTTCGCGGACGAACTGGAAGATCGGGCCTTCGCGGTTCGGACAGAACCAGACGTCGCGGCCGTGTCGCCAGACCTGAAAATTCTTGTGAATGTTGCGCGGAAGGTTCACGAGACCGCCGTCCCGCGCCGGTCGAAGGGTGTGCGTCCGCGTGTAACGTTTTGTACAGAGCCGCGAGGCGGCGTCGACGTCTTGACGGTTCGCGGCGGCGAGAAGATCGGTATAGGCGCGGACGGAATCGCGCGAGGGAGCCGTCCAGACGGCCGTCGCCGCCACCACGGCAACGACCGCGATCAAACCGAGCGTAACAAAAAGCGGAATGCGATAACGGCCGAGCATTATTTGATGATCCGCGTTTTCAGGTCGTCGCGAAGGCGATCAATCACCGAGTCGGCCTTGGCCTCGCTGACGATCTGTTGAATCACGGTCTTGATTCCGCGCGGACCCCACTGGCACCCCTGTTTCAGATAGACCTTCGCTCCGTGCCCGAGCACGTAGGAGGTCGTCGCCGCTGATCCACCGATCGCCAGGGCCACGGCACCGTAGCCGAGGAGTGCAAGACCACCCGTGAAGACCGTCAGGCCCGCGAGCGAGGCGCGAACGCCGCTGGCGACGAGTCGGGTGGCGACCTCGACCATTCCCAGAGCCCCGAGCGCGATCATCATTTCGCGGACGAGGCCGACGGCCGTCTTGCGGGTCAAGGGAATGCCGTAGACCTTGCTCAAGGCGACGATCATGGCGACGTCGACGGCGAGGCCGCCGGCCATGTCGGCGACGGGGATCGGGTTCAGGCCGACGGCCGCTCCCTTGGCGAGCGCGAAATTCCAGATGAGGCGATTGGCGGCGTCCTCGCGGATGCGGAGCTTGTGCGCGACGATTTCTTCATGGAGGTCACCGGCCATCAGCAGGGTATTGAGCGCGACGAGTGCCTTGCCTTCGCGTTCGAGGACATCGAGGATGCGAATTTTGAGAGGTTCGATCACGGGGGCGGGGTGTTCCCACTGAATCGTGCTGGTGCCGTCGGGAAGCTGGATCTTGACCTTGAAGGGGTCGGGACGCGCGGCGGTCATGACGACGTCTTCGGGGCGGATCAGGGTCCGCACGCGCTGGTCCTTGATCGCGTTGTAAATCTGGTCGCGGTCGGCGTCGGGATAGCGATCGATCTGGTTGAAAACGAGGATGATCGGTTTCTGGGCCTCGCGGAGTTGCGAGAGGGCCTCGATCTCGACGCGCTGCATGTCGCTGGAGACGACGAAGAGAATCAAATCGGCATGTCGGGCAACGTCGCGCGCGAGCGTCTCGCGCCCTTCGCCGCCGACCTCGTCGATGCCGGGGGTATCCACCAGCGTGAGCAAGGCGCCGCCGAGGCCGGGGCGTTCGGCGGTGACCTGTTGTTCCCAGCGCTCGGAGTTACGGACGACGGTCGTGCCGTGGGTCGTGCCGGTCTTGAAGACGTCGCGGCCGAGCAGGGCGTTAAGAACCGAGGACTTGCCCCGGCTGACCATCCCAAAGGCGGCGATCTCGATGCTGTTGTCGTCAAGCTTCTGGCTGAGGTCGCGGAGTTGCCGCAATTCCTCGGCCATCGCCTGTTCCTCGGCGGCGGTGAGCTTGAGCCCGGCGAGGGTCTCGTCGAGACTCTCGCGGGCGCGAGCGACGAGGTCGGGACCGTCGGCGTTTTCCAGGTCTTCAAGCATGGCGTTGAACGCGGGGTCAAGTTCGGGATGGTTCATGGTTTATAGGTTCCCCGAGCGGGAGGCGCGACGGATCGCCTCTTCGCACCATCGGGCCGTTTCAAAAAGGCTTTCGTCGGTGTAAACGCTTTTTGCAAGCTGGAGCGCCAGGGGAAGGCCGTCCGGCGCGAGGCCGAAGGGGATCGAGAGGGTCGGCCAGCCGAGAAAGCTGAAGGGGGAGTTGAAGCAAGGGTTTCCGGTCGTCGCGATGTCGGGGGCGGTGCCGACGGTCGCCGGGGTCACGACGATGCCTTCAACGATCGGCTCCTGCTCCCAGTCCCGCTTGCAACGGACGTAAGAGGTCGCGAGGATGGTCAGGCCCTCCTCGATCAGCGCCCCGATGTGTGGGGCGTAGGCGTCGCGATGTTCGGCGTATCGCGATTCGTGCCCGGCGGCGGCCTCGGCGGCCATGATGAGGCGGTGCCGGGTGAGAATGCCCTCGAAATCGATCAGGCGTTCGTCAAGATCGACGATCCGGGCGCCCGCGTCGGCGAGGATGCCGAGTGTCTTTTCAAACTGGTCGAGCATGACGGGATCGGCGCGGCGGTCAAAAAGAGCGCGCGGGCGGTGCAAGGTTGGAGGCGATACGCGGGGATTCAGTCGCCGCTCCACCGCAAAATCGATCGCCGCGAGCGAGAGGTCGGCGGGTTCTTCCGAGGCGTCGAGTTCGACGTCGTTACGGATCAGGTCGAAGATCAGGCGGAGATCGCCCGCGGTTCGGGCGATCGGGCCGGGGTGATCGAGCGAGGCAGAGAGAGGCTCGATGCCGTCTGTCGAGACGAGCCCGAACGGGGGTTTGTAACCGGCAACCCCGCAAAACGAGGCCGGCCGGATGATCGAACCCCCCGTCTGCGTGCCGATCGCGCCGAGGCACATTCCCGTTGCCACGGCGGCGGCCGATCCGCTGGAGGAACCGCCGGGGGTGCGGTCGAGGTTCCAGGGATTACGGGTCACGGGCGGGTCGATCCAGGCGAACTGTGTCGTCACGGTCTTGCCGAGGATCACCGCGCCGCCACGTCGGAGCCGGGCCACGACGTCGGCGTCCTGATCCGCCAGGGGGTCGCGCCAGGGGCGGAAGCCGGCCCCGGTGGGAAGGCCGGCGACATTGATGATGTCCTTGATCCCGATCGGAATCCCATGCAGCGGGCCGCGACATTGACCCTCGGCGAGTTCGGCATCAAGAGCGCGGGCCTGATGCATCGCCCCGGCGCGGTCGACGATGACCCAGGCGCGAACCTTGTCATCCCAGAGGTCAATCTGGTGGAAACAGTGTTCCAGAACCGCCGCGCACGAGGTCTTGCTCGAGCGAATCAAGGCGCCGACGCCCGCGATCGTCTCGTTCTCATCGGGAAAGAGCCGCAAGGGGGTGGACATCATTTAGACTCGTTCCAGACAGATCAGGATGTAGACAAAGGCGTTTCGCTCGGTGACAAAAGGCGTCTCGCGGATCGGCTTCCAGCCTTGGCGCAAGAGCGACGGCAGGCCCGCCACCTTCTCGGTTCCGTCATCGACGACAATCCAGCAGCCGCCGTGCTCGTCAATAATTGCGTAGAGGTATTGATCGTTCAACGCTCACCGGGGGGGTTGGGGCCGAGGCCGGGGGGCGAGGGTTTCAACGACCCAGGCGCGGAAGAGTTCCCGAACCGAGAATTCGTCGGGCACGTCGTCACGGTAGATCCAGGGGGTCAACTCCTCGGAACTGAGAAAGGGCAGGCAAGCGCTTGTTGGCGAAAGGGTGTACTTGCCATCGGGGCCGAGGACGAGAAAAACGACCTCGAAGCGTTTGCATACCCAGACCTCGCGGACGCCGAAGAGCGCGTACGCGGCAAGAGCGTCAGCTTCCGAATGAGAGATGACAACCTCAACCGCGAGGTCCGGGGCCGGATCGCGGCCCATGATGAATTCATGCTTGCCGCGGACGGCTGCGATATTGTTCAGATAATAGCAGTCATCACCTTCCGTCCCCGCGCGAAACTTCTCTCGTCTCAAGAGAGTGACGCCGCCGTAAGGCTGAAACCGGATCTTGAGGCTCTGGAACATTTCTTCAATAAAATATCCGACTCGTTTTTTTCTCGCTTCGTGAGACGGTCCTGGTGACAAGATCGTCAGCCTCTGGTTGATGAAGGTATACCTTGGTTTTGGGTCATCGCCTCTCGACTTGAGAAGTTGGAGATAAACGCCCCAGGTTGCGGGAATCCGCACCCAGCGGTCGCCGCCGAGACGCTTCGGCGTCAAGGGCGGGCTCGCGGTCTGGTCTTCCTGAGTCGTGGTCGTGGGCATTCTCAGGCTCCCTTGTTGCTCGCGGCCTCTTCCTTGCCTTTGTCCTTGTCTTTATCCTTGCCTTTGCCCTTGATGGCGCGGCTGATAACCTTGTCAAAGGCCTGTTTGGCGAACTCCTGAAGGAACTCGGCGCGGCTGTTGAGGTCAAACTGGCGGACGAGAGCGGCTTGCATCCCGCCGTCGCCCCAGTTCTGGCCTCGGGAAAAGTATTCGCGAAAGGTCAGGCCCGAGATGTGGGTCAGGTACGCCATCGACACGCACTGCACCGCGCCTCCGGCGGCGTAGCCGACCATCGTGGACTTGAAAAGACCGGCCACCAGCGAGGTCGTCGCCTCAACCATGCCGAGCTTCAAGAGCATCTGGACCATCTGCGTACCGATCATCCGAAGGTGCGCGGTCGTCAACTCGACGCCGTAAACCGCCGCGAGTTCCGAGATCATCTGATACTGCACGGCGGCCGTGGCCATCAGGTCGAGCGCGGGGATTGGGTTGGTGAAGACCGTGGCGGCGGTCATCCACTGGAACTTGTCGACAACCGACTGGGCGCGGATGTCGCGCTCGCGGGCGAGAACGTCCTGGGCACGCTTGCCGATCAGATGAGCGCGGAGCAACAAGTTCCCCGCTCGGAGGGAATCGCCCTCGCGTTCGAGCAGCGCGGCGATCCGGTCTTCAAGGGCGTCGACGCTGGCGGGCTCAACCTCGTAGACGTTCGAGGTCGTGCCGTCGGCGTTCGTGATCCGAACCAGGGTCGGCCGGGGCGAGGCCGAGACGGCGACGATGTCGGCCGAGGGGACAACGCCACTCAATCGCTGGCGGAGCTTGGCGAGGATATCGGCGCGGTCGGAATCGGAAAGGCGATCGCACTTATTGAGGGCGAGGATCGACCGTTTCCCCTGGCGGGCGAGCGCAATCAGCGGCTCATATTCCGAGCGGATCAGATCATGGTCGACGACGAAAATAAGGAGATCGGCCCGCGCGGCGAGGTCGCGGGCCTCGCGCTCGCGGTCGAGGCCGCCTGAGCCGATCTCGGAAAGGCCGGGAGTGTCGGTCAGGACGACCGTGCCGTCAACGCCGTCGATCGTCTGGGTGTGGGTCTCGCCGTGCCGGGTCGTGCCGATCAAGGGGTCGGTCTTGCCGACCTCGCGGCCGAGAAGGGCATTGATCAGCGAGGTCTTGCCCGCCGAGCCGGTCCCAAAAACGACGACGTGGAACCGCCTCGCCTGGCGATCGGCGCGGATCGCGGCAAGCTCGTGCTGGAGGTCAAGGCGGGCGGACTCGTCCTTGACGAGACTGATCACGCCTTCGGCCTTCTCGGCCTGGACCTCGGCGGCCTTGACGACGTCTTCGGGAGCCTGGACGGGCGGCGGCGGGACATGGTTAAGCTTCCAGAAGAACCGGATCGTGGTTCCCGTGGAGACAAGCGCCGTGAGTCCCGAGACGGCGATGAAGATCAGGGCGAGCGCATCGGAGTGCTTCGCCAGGCGGTCGTGCATGTCAATGACGGTGACGAGGAGCCAGGCGGTCGAGGCGATCGCCACCACGACCAGGACCATCGGCACGAAGATCCGGGGTGCTCGCATCGCGTCGAATGATCCTCGGGGCCTGAAAGGTGAAGCCGGATACAGAAGGAGGTCACGTTACATTCTTCGCGCGCCGGGACCGTCCATTGCGGAACGTCGCCGCGCTTTGTCTCGAACATTCTAACCGATTGGCTCGCGCGCGGGGCGATACGTGACTCTGGAACCGTGAGGATTGCTGGGACGTTTCTGGGAAGGACCGAGGACCAAGGACCGAGGAATTTGACGTTTGGGCATCGATCATGACCACTGACCGAGGAATTTGACCATTGGTCATCGGTCATCGGTCATCTCTTCCGAAACACAAGGACCCGCGCGGGATCACGTTTCCGTGAGCCGGCGCGGGTCGGTCGGGAATCGAGTGAGTCTGACGTCAACGAAATCAGCGGCGGCTGTTCCCGCCGAAGAGGTTGCCAAGCAGACCGGCCCGGCGAGGGGCCTGGGCGGGGGCGTTGTACGCCGTCGGCTGGGGATTGGCCACGCCGAAGGTCGCGGGAACGGGCGTCGTCGGGTCGGGAAGCGCGAGCACGGGTAGATCGCCGCCAGGATTGGAAGCCGGGGCCGAGGTCGAGGCGCTGGGGGCGGTCGACGACGCCGGGACGTTCACGGGCGCAGCGGGTTCAACGGCCGGGGCCTCGTCCTTGACGCCAAGACCGCCGGGGGGCGTCGCGGGAGGAGTCGCGCCACCGGCGGGAGGCGTGGTCGGCTTGGTGTCGAGATCAAAAGGGGAACGATCGCCTGGCGGAAGCGGCGGCAGGTTGTTGGGGTTCGCGGGGGGCCGGGCGGGCGTGCCGGAGCCGGCTCCAGGGCTGGGAAGAGGTTCATCGGGCATGGCGCCGGGGGCGGCTTCGGGCTGGCCCTCGGTGTTGACGTCCGCGGGGGGCTTGTCGCGGGGAATCACCGCGAAGGAGGCCGCGGGATTGGGGGCCTCGGGACTCGGGCAGCCCCAGCCGGGGGGGAACTTCCGCCAGCAGGTCGGATGATATCCGTAGAACTGCTGACGGTACATCCGGTAGACCGGGTCTTCCATGATGCAAGGCGTTCGCTGCCGCTTGATCGGCGCCAGGGGGAACAGCCCGCTCTGCTGCGCGTGGGAAACGGCCGGCACACCCGCGATAAACGCGAGCGCCGCCGCAAGTGCCCACCCGTCCTGCCTCCGTGATCGTGTCCGCATCCTCGCCTCGCGGGTTGTGGAAATCGGGGTCCGCCGCCGAAATCCGATTCGCTCAACGCACGGCCCTTTGGGTTCCATCGTCGTTGGTTTCGATCGGGCATCGTCCCTTGCGGACTCTAGTGAAACTGGTCAATCCGGCCAAGGCCCGGGATTCACGCGATTCAAGATATCTGGGTGAAACGAGTTTGCCGGGTAAGCCGGACGTTCCGGTGAATCCGGCGAGGGAAAGGGTTAATCGCAACAAGCCCTCGCGCCGAAAAGAATGGGGATGACCGAGCAAAGCAGTCACGACCGGGTCCATCGGGGCCAACTCTCTTCAAAGGATGGGAGGGCGGCAATGGGACGCAGCAAGGCGAGGCGACGGATCGTTGCGCTGGGGGTCCTGACGTTCGG
This sequence comes from Isosphaeraceae bacterium, assembly GCA_965277595.1. Lineage (GTDB taxonomy): Bacteria > Planctomycetota > Planctomycetia > Isosphaerales > Isosphaeraceae > CBDIDH01. The sequence continues at coordinate 3,730,676 of CBDIDH010000002.1, read as the reverse complement.
CCTGGGCCTGGCCCCCTCGGGTGCGAAGGCTCAACTCTTTGGAGGTGGCGCGCCGATGCCACCAAGCGGCGGCGCGGCGATGCTCGCGGCAAACGCGGCCGGAACGCAGCAGAACGCGGGGACGATGGGAATGCTGGGGATGGCCGGAAATCCCTACGCGAACCCGATGCTCAACCCCCTCACGAACCCGTACATGACGCAGACCGGGATTTCCAGCGGCAACGCGGCGCTCTATTTCATCGCGGCGCAGCAGATGGGGGGGGGCATCGGCTCGGGCAAGCTCGGCGGCCCGAACGCATCGCGTGGCCAGACGCCCGCCTCCGCCGCGGCGGCCTCGAAAGCGAATGAAAACGGGACGCGTCCGACAGGTGCCAACACGCCCGGCGCGACCGCTTCGCGTTATTTTGGCCGGACGACGCCCAAGAGCGCGGGGACGAGCCAGTACTACGCCCGACAAAGCCGCTACTTTCCGAATAACGGGCGTTGACGACACGATTGGCATTTTCGATTTGAGGTTGTCGGAGATCGTGCCGATTTAAAGTCGTGTCAAGACCGGAATCGCCCACGGAGGGACGACCGGTCGACCCTCCTCGCGGTGGCGTGGGGATCGGGTTGAAGATCTTCGGGAACGTGCCCGCGGTGACGAACCGGGACAGCAACAGGGGAAAAGCGGCCGACCTTCGAGGTTAGCCCGGCCCTTTTTGCGAGTCGCGGGGTGCTGGTAAGGAGTTTCGCATGGATCGCACGAGGCTCGTACACCGCCGTCCCGGCTGGCTGTTGGCTCTGGCAGTCGCCTTGGCCTGCGGCTGCCAGACGGTGAAGACCCCGGAAGAACAGATCGCGAAGAGCAACCTGCCTCGCGAATTTACCAAGGTCTCCATGCCCGACTACGTCGTCGAGCCGCCTGACCTCTTGATCGTCGAGGTTCTCGAAGCGCTGCCCGGTCGGCCGATCACCAGCGAGCGCCTGGTCCGGCCCGACGGCAAGATCTCGCTCGGCTTTTATGGCGAGGTATACGTCGCGGGCCTGACGACTGAGGAGATCAAGGAGAAGATCGTCCTTCATCTCCGTAAGTTCCTGCCGGATGCCGTTCTCGGCCTCTCGGAAGAAGCTCCTGATCCGAAGACCGGCGAGATCGTTTACAAGGAGATCGCGCCCAAGGACTCGAACCGGGTCTTTGTCGACGTCTCCGCTTATAATAGCAAGTATTATTACGTTCAAGGCGACGTGGCCGCGCCGGGGAAGATGCCGATCACGGGCAACGAGACCGTTCTTGACGCGATTAACTTCGCTGGGGGCCTGATCGCCACCGCGGCCCCCTCGAACATCCGGCTGGTTCGCCCCGCGCCGCCGGGTGCCTGCTGCGAGCAAAAATTGCCGGTCAACCTGGCCGCGATCATCAGCGGCGGCGACCCGACGACGAACTATCAGCTCATGCCCGGCGACCGCCTGGTCGTCTACCGCGACCCGATCATTCGCGGAACGATCTTCATCGACCGTCTCGCCGCTCCGTTCCAGACGGTTCTGAACTCGATGTTGCAATACAGCTTCGCCGCCCGATCGATCAAGTCGATCGGCGTGCCGATCTTCGGCAACGGAACGACGTCAACGACCACGGCCGGAGCGCGATCCGGAGCCGGTGCCCTGCCAATCCAGCCGGGTGCTCGTTGATCGACCCTTCCAGAATCGCCTGAGCTTTTGTTAAGAAAATGTCGGGCCGGGCCTCTTGCACACGCGGGAGGCCCGGCCCTTTTTGCATTCCTTGTTGCCAGGATTGTTGCGGGATTGTCGTAAGGAGAAAGGACAAAGGGCAAAGGGCAAAGGGCAAAGGGCAAAGGGCAAAGGGCAAAGGGCAAAGGGCAAAGGGCAAAGGACAAAGGACAAAGGAAAAATCTGCCCAATGTCTGTTGGCCTTATGTCCCTGGACCTTACGTCAAAAAAAGCTCGTAATACGCAATGTCCCGAATGGCGATCGATCAGGCGTGCCTCGCTCCGCGTCGGCGCTCCAGGGCGAGGTCAACGATCGTGTTGACGAGCGTCGGATAATCGAGACCCGCGGCGGCGGCGGCGGTGGCGAACTCGCCGGTTTGTTCGAGATAACAGTTGGCGTTGACCTCGATGACGTAGATCTCGCCGGTCTCGGTCAGGCGGAGGTCAACCCGGCCGTAATCGCGGACCTTGAGCGCCCGGTAGGCATCGACCGAGACCTTTTGAAGACGCGCCCGAAGCTCGTCGGGAATCTCGGCGAGAACGGAGCGAGTCCCCTTGTACTCAACGCTGTTCTTGGACCACTTGGCCTTGCTGCCGAGGATCTTCAGAGATCCTTCGGGAAGGCCGCCGAAGTCCATCTCGATCGGCGGAAAAACGGTCGGCTCGCGATTGCCGAGAACGCCGACATAGAACTCGCGGCCCTCGATGTATTCCTCGGCGAGCGCCGAGTCTCCGAACTTCTTGTGAATATACGCGACCCGTTTCATCAGGGAGATCGCGTCGTGGACGAGTGATTCCGAGCCGATTCCGATCGAGGCATCGGCCGTGAGCGGCTTGACGAAGAGGGGCATGCGGAGGTTGCCGCCGGTCTCGAAGTCGTTCGCGGAGAAGACGGCGAAATCGGGGTAAAGGATCTGGTCAAACGCAAGCGCTTTTTTGGCGAGCCCTTTATCCATCCGCAAGGATAACTCGGCCGGACCGCCGCCGGTATAGGGGATCTGCAAGAGGTCAAGTACCCCGGCGACCTCGACGTCGCCTTTGAGTCGGCCGCCGAACATTTCGAGGAGGTGAAAGACGAGGTCGGGCTTGCGCCGCTTGAGGTCGCGGAGAAGCTTGGGAAGGTCGCCGTGAACGCCGAGAATGTTGGGCGCGTGGCCTCCTTTCTTGAGGGCCTCGGCCACCTGATCGGCGACGGCGTCATACTCTTTGCTGGCTTCGTTTTCCAGATAGGTCAGGATCGTGATCTTCATCGGGCCTTTAGACACCTCATCTCATCGGGCCGATCTGTGCCGCCGACCGTCGCGGCGATCGATCGCCTTCGGTTTGCAAGTTTGGGACCGCGCCGGATCGGTTCGGTATGGCGATTGCCCGGTTTCTTTCGTTTTGAAGAGGGTCGCTGATTCGAAAAGCTGCCTCGGGTTTTTCCGTTCCGAGACGAGGAGACGTTCATGGCGCACGGAGATCGTGCCGGATTCGAGCGAGAGAGTCTGACTGAGGCTGGGACTACCCTGATTCGCGACCTGAACCTGACGATCGAGGGATCGCCGCTCGAACCGGTCCTTACCGAATTCGCCGACGAACTGGCGAAGGCAGGTGTCGTTCGGGTGCATCCTCGCTTTTATCTGTCAACGGAATGGGGCGTCACCGAGGGCACCGTGGCGATCGCGATCCCGTTTTATCTGGCGAGGCCGCACCTTGTCGCCTTGCACGAGCAGAGAGTTGGACACGTCGAAGGGGCGGGGCCGGAGGATATCTTACGGTATTTGCGTCATGAAATGGGTCATGTCATCAATTATGCGTATCAGTTGTTCGAAACGGAAGAATGGGTCGAGATGTTCGGACCGATGGATCGGCCTTATCTCGAAGAATTTCGGTTCGAACCGTTCAGTCGCCGGTTCGTGAGGCACCTGCCCGGCTGGTACGCGCAGAAGCATCCAGACGAAGACTGGTCGGAAACCTTCGCCGTCTGGATGACCCCCGGGCATGACTGGCACGCCGAGTATGCCGACTGGCCCGAGGCGCTCGCCAAGCTCCAGTATTGTGACCGGACCTTGGCCGCGCTCAACGCGCGCGATCCGATCGTCACGGCCGATGATCTCGATGAAGACGTCAGCGAAATCTCGGTCTCGATCGACGATTATTACGGCCTTGACGCTAGCTCCGGTGCAACAGACTTCCCGAGGGCGCTTGACTCGGTCTTGAAGACGGCCTTTCCTCGGCCGGGTCAGGGCGATTCGGAGCGGATCTCCGGCTTGATACGCAAGGTTGAGGCGACGCTTCTGGCGTCGGTGTACCAGTGGACCGGGCATTTTCCCGAACGAACCCGGCCGTTGCTCCGCCACCTGGCCGAGAGGGCCGATGCGATCGGACTGAGCTATTCGCGATCCAACGAGGCGGACGCGGCAGTCAGGCTGACGACGGTCGTCACGGCCCTGGCGATGAATCACGCGGAGCGCGGGGCGTATCTTGTCTGAGGTCGCCACGAATCAGGCGATATCCATCAACTTCGGCAACGACGGGATGACCGGCGATTTGGGGGTCGTCGGCCGGCGAGAAGGACCAGGATGCGTGACGTTGAGAATTCTCGGGCGGATAGGCGTCGAAATTTTTCAGGTCGACGATGCCAATCGAGTAGCCCGGAGCCATCGGCACATCCACGACGAAACCCGCGAGAATGAGAGTCTGGGCCTTTTGACGATCCGTTGCGATCAGGGCGCGCGGGCCGACCGCGACGAGGGCCTGGCGGATACGAATAAGTTCCGCCTCGGAAAAGGCCGTCGGCGACCGCGAGTTCTTGCCGACGAGCCAGTAGAGGCTATATCGGCTCGCGAACCCGACGGGACCGGCGATCGTCGGCACGATCACGAGGAAAATCGCCGCGACCGCAAACCCGCGTTGCGCAACCCGTCCGCGATTTTTGAGGTTTTCCAGCCATTCGACCCAACTGGCCGAAACCAGGAAACCGGCCGAAGTCCCATAAAAGAGGAAGCGGTCGAGGTCGGCCTTGTACCAGCCGCGTAAGGTCAAGACGCTCGCGAGCACAAGGCCGACACCAAAAAGCATCACGATCACCCGCCTCCGGGCATCGCGCATCGCCAGCAGCAACCCGCCGAGAAAGAGCGGTCCCCATTCCGTGACCGCGATCCAGGCCGAGCCGAATGAGAGGATCGGCATGCCCAGGCGCATCAACGTCCAGGCGGCCCCGGGCGAAAGTCGGCCGGGAGATTCCAGGTCCACCCAGCAGGGGAGGCTTGGCGGCCAGGAGAGGGCGAGCCTCGGCGAACTGGAAACGCCTGTCGGCGCGATCATCGAGGTGAGAACTCCCGACAAGGGGAGCGCGACGAGCGTCGTCAAGATCCAGGCGATCAGCCAGGGGAAGCGAATCGCCCGCTTGATCCAGAGCCAGACAACGATAAGTCCCCAAAGGCCCGTCAGGTCTTCCGAGGCCAGCGGCAAGACGAAGGCGCAGGGCAACCAGTAAAGAGGATGCGGGCCCTTGCCGGATCGAACGGACGATTTCCAGAGAGGTAGTGTCGACGCGAGCAAGAAAATGAAGAGCAGGTGGTTCAGGCCCATCGGCCGCCTCGGCAAGACCTCGACAAATGATTGCGTCGTCTGACCGTGCAGGAAGGCCGAGCCGGGCGGAGAAACCGCGCGACCCGCGATCCGCGCGAGGATCGGGCCAAGGTGATTCAGATAGATCGGTCCGAACCCGAGCAGGTAAAACAGACGAGCCGCTTGCGGAGCCCACCGGCCCTCAAACACGACGCGGGATAGCCCTTGCAAACCACTGAGACAGGCAAAAACGCAGACGATCGAGACGACATCAAGCGCCGATTCCGGACCGATGCCCGTCGCTGTAATCACCAGGGCGGCGGCGGCGTCGACAAGTCCGTGGTAGCGTAACGGGCGATCGGGATCGTTCTGGGCGGTCGGCGGGATGTTGCCGCGGAGATAGGCATTGACGACCGACTCGTGACAAAAGCTGTCGTTGCCGCAATAGGCGATCAGAAAGAGAGCGAGGAAGGCCAGGGCCATCGCATCGACGAGGGTCCATTGATCGTGTCTCCGCCGGACCCGACGGGTCTGCGTGACGGCATACCCGGCGATTCCGAGCAGTGGAAACGCCGCGATCCAGGCGGCGGCCGTGAGCGATCCGCTGAACTGGCCGAGACCCAGAAACGCAAACCAAAGAATGAGCAAGAACGCCGGCGCGACCGCCTGGCCATGATCGCCGAGCGTCCAGACCCAGCGTCGGCCTCGGGCCAGAACCGCCGCCAGAATTGCCGCCGCGAGCGCGAGGGCAATCATCGCGGGGCCTTACCATGAGGAGAGTTCGGGCACTCATACCAGTGACCGTCAAACGTATGCAGAACGTCACGAAAGCCGAGATCGTCGAGGACGACCCGATCCGACGCGGCACCCGCGACGATCTTCGGATTCGCGTCCTTCGAGGTCGGCGTCGGTAAGAGGACAAATCTGGGCTGATAAAGCGCGACGACTTGCCGCAAAGCCTCGGGTCCGTCGTACGGAATCATCACGGTTGGAACGTCGAGAACGGCGGCGAGCTTCCACGGGTCTTGTGTCACAATGATCTCAGTCGGCCCGAGACCGAGCTTTCGGGCTGCGAGATGGAGCGACATGGGGAGTGGTCGGAACTGGTTCTTCCAACCTTCTTCAAAGTGGCCGGAGGCATTCAAACGCGCCCGGACAAGGAAACAGGCCACGATCAACAGCGCGGTCGGTGCCAGGAAAAGGGCACGAAGCCATCGACGGGACGCCTGCGTCCACTCGTTGAGATCGCCGACGGCCGACGCCGCGAGGATGCAAAGGATCGGCAAGGCATGCATCACCAGACGGTCCGGGTTCGTACCGAAGGGAACAAGGAGCGTGGGAACAACCGCCGAAAGCAACAAGAAGAGGCTCAGGCAGAGGATTCCAACTCTCCTCTGGCGGCAACCGGCAATCATCCCGGTCGCCGCCATCAACAAGAGCGGCCAGGCAATCTGGATCAGAAGTTGATACGTGAGGACCCGGGCACAATGAACCCGCTCGGCCAGGATCTGGCGAAACCCCTGTGACCGCCAGGCGGTAACCGAGGGGTCACTCTTGACGATGTAAAGTTCGTCCATCGAGCGTAGCCAGATCGGCAAGGCCAGAGTCATCCCCTTGACGCACCAATCGGCCCTTGTCCCCTCACCGCGGAGGATGGCGGGAGCCAGGCCGAGCCCGAGCAGGACGATCAGCTGATAAATCAGGGTCACATCGGTTGTGACGTTGGACTGGTTCAATCGCGTTTGCGCGCACACGAGAAAGCCGGTGAGCAGGGCGAGACCTGGGCTCGCGCGAAGGCGCCAGGAGATTCGGCAGGCAAGAAGCGGCAGAAAAATCGAGAGTCCCGCGCAAATTCGAAAGGCGTCTCGGCTGGAATGCCCGAAGACGGTCATCAAGGCTCCGAGAACGATCGGCCAGCCGACCATCCAGTAGTCACCCGCGGGACGCCCTGGGGGCGCGAGGGGTCCAAGATAGTGCCAGACCATGCGATCGGTCAGGCCGCGGCCGGTCGCGAGGTTGCGACCGACACAAAAATAATAAGCGGTATCGTAATTTCCAGGAGCCTCAAGCTCGCGTAAGGCCCGGTATGAGGTGATCGCCTGGCAGAGGGCCAGCAAGACGAGCCCTACCGTGAACGGGAGTTGCCACCGAGTTTCTGGACTCCTTTCCATCCGACTCCCTCCAAGCGAGTGGACGTCGGGCTAAAGAACCGGTTTTCCCGTCGCCAGTTCGTCTTCCCATTCGTCGAGGAGCGGCCAGTCCACGGCGCAGGTGCCGAAGTCGGCCCGATGGGTATAGTCTTCAAGCCGTGCGATCGTGGAATTGAGCAGCGCCTTGTCGTTGCGGAAGATCGGTCCGTGCGACGGCAGCAGGTATTCGGCGTCGCAATCGCGAATCCGGGTCAGGCTGGCGATGAACTCGACGAGGTTCGAACCGTGGTGGGCGTCAATCACGCCGACGCAGCCGTCCCGAAAAATGTTGTCGCCCGAGAAGAGCAATTTGCCCATCCGAAAGGAAAGCTGACCGGCCGTATGGCCTGGCGTGCTCCAGACTTCCAGCGAGCGGTCGCCGATGGTGAGGATGTCTCCCTCGTCAATGGTCTGATCAACCTTGCAACGAGGCATCGGGATGTGGATGTTCTGAGCGTCGATCCGGGCGTACGTCATGACCTCGTCGCCATCCTGAAGCGGGGCGACGCTCTTGGGATGCGCGGCGACCTTGCACTTGAGTACCTCGCGGGCGCGGGCAAGGCCCTGGGTGTGGTCGGCGTCGGCGTGCGTGGCGAGGATCATCTTGCAAGCGGAAAGGCTGAAGTTCATCTGGCGGATCAGTTCGAGAACGTCGCCCAGCTCGTCGAGAAAGCCGACATCGATGAGAGCGTATTCGGTTCCGCCGTCGATCAGGTAGATATTCACACCCAGGCGCCGTCGTGCCTGGACGTTCAACTCAATCACGCCCGGGAAGATGTATCGACGCTCAAGCATGCCGAGGCGATCTCCCAGAGGCCAGAGCCGCCTCGCAATTCTTATCTTAAAGGAAGACTGCGTCGCGACGCTACCGAAAGCCCTCGAACCAGGCCGACCGGCAACCGCCCGATTCTACGATGGAAGGCCCCTTACGACAACTCCCCAACCGCGTTGACCCTGGATTGAGAGAAATAAAACGGGTCCGATCGTTGAACGTAATCAGGCTTCGAGCGTCTAACCTGGAGAAACGATTTTTCAAGGATTTGAGGTCGCTTCGCGCGGGTCACACCGACCCTGACGGCTAGCGAATTTTGGGGGTGCCTGGGCGACTTGACACGGCTTGTATAGCAGGTTACTTTGGATTTGAATCGTCTTGATGGAAGTATTGGAACCTACGAAAGATGGGTTTAGTGTCCCGGTTCGGAACCTCGGCCGGCACCAAGGCTGGTTTCCGGCCCGCCCGTGCGTTATTCTGGCGGGCGATACCGGGTCGCCTCATTTGCGCCGGTTCAACCGGCCGCCGATCGTCGCGGTTCGATTCGAGCGTTTGGCCGCCACGAATCCCGGCATCTCCACCCAACCCGCATTCCCTTTCCCCGAATGAGTCAAGAGCCTGGGCGCGACTTACGGGGAGGGTCAACCAAAGGTTTGCGACGATGATCAAAGCGCTCGCCCCGGGTCTGCGACGGGGGTGCTCGTGGGTCTGGATATCGATCGCGCTGGCGGGCGGGTTGGCCCCGGCAGTCCTCGCGCAATCTCCAAAATCCAAGTCCAGCTCGGCGGTTAAAAAGGGCGAGACCAGCAAGGACGAGGCCAAGAAGGACGCCGACGCCGATAACGCTCCGGCCCCGGCCGAGCCCGCGGAAGAGCCCAAGGTCTCGACCGTCGAAACCTTCGTGGATCCCAACGCCGAGGCCGCGATCAAGGTTATCAAGAGCGTTTCGGGAATCAACAGGGAGTTCAAGGAGTCGGACGTCAAACGGATTCTCGCCCAGGCAGGGGGCGAACCGATTGACCGCGACTTGCTCCAGAAGTTCGTTAACGGCATGGCGTATGCGCTGATTGATAAAACCAATATCAACGCCTTGATCAACCCGCCTCCGGGTATCAATCCCCGAGGCGATGCCGCGAGGGCCGTGCAACGCGCCAGCGACCACCTTCTCGACGTCTATCATACCGCTCGACGCGCGAAGAACACGTCATTCATCGCCTCGTATAACGACGTTCTTGTGGAAACCTTGCCGAAGCTGCTCGATAACAACCTGATCTCGCGGATTCAGGCGATGATCGTCCTCGGTCAGACGGGAAGTCCCCGAGCCGTCCCGATTTTTCTCAAGCAACTCGAAGACCCGAAGCAAACGGTCTGGGTCAAATACTGGGCCGCGCGAGGGCTCTCGAATCTGGTTGAGAACGGCGTGAAGATCGACAGCTATAACATCGCGAACGAGTCGGCATCCAAGATCGAGAAGCTTCTTCAAGGTGACAAAAATTTGCCCTGGCCCGTGCAATTCCGGTTGCTGGAGGCACTTGGCTCGATGCGCGTCGCCTCGAAACCGAACAATCCTCAGGCCGACATGGCGATGGCCGCCGTCCCTTTTCTGGCTGATCCCGAGGCTCATCCGGAGGTCCGCGCCGAGGCGGCCTGGGCTCTTGGGATGATGCGGGTAAGCCCGGCCACTCGCGACTACAATTATCCGATGATCGCCTATTATTCCGGGCAGATCGTTGCCGACATCGGCGAGGATATTGGTCTCGCGATCTCGGAAAACCGAACCCTGGCGGAGTATCTCACCAGCCTTCTCATCGGTCCGATGCATCAGGCTTTCCACGGTCTCGATGGCGCCAATGACTCGGGCCTTCTGAAGATTCCAGGCGGCAACGCGAGTCTGCCGTACATCCGCCAGGTTTCCGACCTCTCCGCGGCCGTGACGCGAGCTTCGGTTGAGTTGGTCAAGGCGCCAAACGGGCAGATCCCCAAGTACAAGAAATCGCTCGATGGTCAGGTCGAGCAACTGAAAGCCTTCCTCGACAAGAACCCGCCGAAGTCGTTCCGGCTTGTGCCCAACACCAAGGAATACGCCCCGGCGCAGCCTCAGGTGGCCGAGGCCCCCCCCGGAGATCAGGGAGTGGCCGGTGTCCCCGGGCGTTGATCCGGTCGATCCGGGAATTCCGACGATCTCGATCCCGGACGTACGCGATTATCAGCGGATCAACGCCGAGCTGATCCAGCATCTCGACGCCGGCCATCGCCTTGTCCGCCTCGCCGGCGCGGAGGGGCAGAGGTTGCTCGCCTCGGGGCTGGTGGGGCATTGGGATGCGGTCGTTGAGGTTCTTGGGTTCGCGGGCCCGGAACTGGCGGCGGGTTTGAATGCGCCGGGATTGACGGTCCTTTGCCAGGGATCGGCCGCCGATGGCGCGGGAAGTTGTCTCAAAAACGGCAGCCTGATCGTTCGGGGCGACGCGGGTCCGGCGGCTGGTTACGCGCAGGCAGGGGGAACGATTGTCGTTGCGGGGGCGTCGGGGCCGCGCGCGGGCCTGAACCAGTCGGGAGGCGTCCTGGCCTTGCTTGGTCCGATCGGGCCACTGGCGGGAGAACGCCAGTCGGGGGGGCGTCTCTTTGTCGCCTCGGTAAGTCCCGCGAGGCACTGGAGTCGAGGCCAGTCGGGCGGCCGAGTCATCTCCCTGGCGAACCTCGATCGGACTGATTCCGACGATCTTGCCCTTTTTCGAGAGGTCTCGAACGCCTATCAGATCCAAATCCAGGCGCGTTGACGACTTCGCCGACGCGGAAGAATGGCAAAGTCCCGATGACCGATGACCGAAAGTTCCGCCTGTTTGGTCCTTGGTCCTTGTAAAGAAGGACTTTGCAATCCTCCTGCTCGGCGACGGCAACCAATTCCCAAGGCCGCCAAACGACCGTACAATCCGAGGGAAGTCTGGACGCGCGGCCAGTATGCTTTGGGCTTATCAATGAATGCGAAGGACGCGAAGTGAGCGGCCGAGCATGGTGGGGCCTTCTGGCAACGAGCCTTCTGGGAGGCTGTTCCGAGGAGCTTGGACCGCGAACGTTCGAGACGACCCGGGTCTCGGGCCGCTTGCTTGTCGGAAGTCAGCCGGTGTCGGGGGGCTGGGTCGAGTTCGTGCCTCTGGCGGGGACGGTCGGACTGGCCCAATCGGCCCGGATCAGGCCGGACGGCTCATTTGTCGTCGAGGGGGTGGCCCTGGGGATCAATCGGATCGGAATCGATGGTGCGCTCGGCGATCTTCAACCCATTTTTCGGCACCATTTTGACCCGCTCATGTCGCCAATCGAGCGACCGATCCGGTCAGGATCGCAGGCGCCGATCGTTATCAATCTGCTCGACGAGTATGCTCGGTGGGTCTCTCGCAAGTCGTGAACAAGCCGAAGGATTGTCAGGGGCGGAACAAGCCGGAGGCGATTCGCGATGTCCGTGATCGAGGCCGAGAAACCGAAAACGCCCGCCTCCGACCACGATCCGGCGAAGGTTCGCGTCCGGATCGTCTTCCGTGACTCGGCCGGGAAAATCCATCTCGAATGGCCTCTGGACCGGCTCAAAGATGCGCTCGATGACGCCAACGGAACCGTCTGGGTTGATATTGACGATCCCGAGTCAAATGACAACCCCGCGGCCGAGGCGATCCTCAAGGATGTCTTTGGCTTCCATGCCCTGGCCATCGAAGATGCGCTCAAGGAGACGCATGTCCCCAAGGTTGACGACTGGGAGAGCTATCTTTACATCGTCTTTCATTCGATCGACTTCGACCCCGAGACTGACTTCATCCGGCTTCACGAACTGGACGTCTTTCTCGGCAAGAATTACCTGGTGACGTATCATACCTGTCCGCTCAACTTTCTCGAAGAAGATCGCCGGAACATTGCCCGAGACCCCGAAAATCGGATGTGCAAGGGGCCGGATTACCTGCTCTATCACTTCCTTGACCTCGCCGTTGCCGAGTATCTGCCCGCGCTCGAACACCTCGACGACAAGATTGACGACGCCCAGGAAGAGGTCTTTGGCAAACCGACGCCTCAGACCCTTCAAGACATCTTCAAGGTCAAGCGGTCGGCGATGCGTTTGCATCGCATCCTCGCGCCCGAGCGCGAAATCTTGAACAGGCTGGCGCGTGACTCGTACGACCCGATCAAGGAGGAACATCGGGTCTATTTTCGGGACGTCTACGATCACACCGTCCGCGTGCTCGACCTCAACGAATCGCTCCGTGATTTGATCTCCGGGGCGCTCGATACGTATCTCTCGGCGGTCTCGAACCGGACGAACGACATCATGAAGATGTTGACTCTCGTGACCGTGATGTTTCTGCCGATGTCGTTCCTGACCGGCTTCTTCGGAATGAACTTCTTCGGCGAGTCACTGAACCTGGCCTTTCACTGGCCCAAGAACAGCCTCTTCGCCGTGACCTGCCTGATCATGATCGTCACCTTCTGGGCTCCCGGCGTCTGGGCCTGGCGACGCGGCTGGTTCTCGTGACCTGACCTGTCGGATCGGAGTCTGTCGACCGATTCCCACAGTTTTGCAGAGCAAGAGGTGCGGTCGATGACAACCTCACGCTGGCGTCTGAAACCGTTTGACCCCGCGCTCGCCACCGCGCTCGGACGCGAAGCGGGCGTTTCCACGCTCATGGCTCAGATCCTTCTGAACCGAGGGATCACCCAGGCCGCGCAGGCTCGCGCCTTCATCGAGGCGAAACTTAACCAGCTTCACGACCCCGAGCTTCTCCCCGGCGCCGCGGATGCGGCCGAGCGGATCGTCAGGGCGGTGCGCGACCGCCGCAAGATTGTGATTTACGGCGATTATGACGTCGATGGCGTCTGCGGGACGAGCATTCTTTGGGCCTGTCTCCGGCTCGCGGGCGCCGAGGACGTTTCCTATTACATTCCGCACCGGGTCGAAGAGGGGTACGGCGTCAACGGCGAGTCGCTCCGCAAGCTCGCGAGCGAGACAAAAGCCGAGATGATCGTCACGGTCGATTGCGGAATCACGGCCTTGGCCGAGGCCCGATTAGCGCGGGAACTTGGCCTCGAATTCATCGTGACCGATCACCACACGCCTGGCGACCTGCTTCCCGAGGCCGCCGCGATCGTGCATCCGAGGGTCAACGGCACGCCCTATCCCTGTCCCGACCTCTGCGGCGCGGGGGTGGCTTTCAAGCTTGCCTGGCAGGTCTGCAAGGGGTTTGGCGACGGCAAAAAAGCGTCGCCGCATCTTCGCGATTTCCTCGTCCAGTCGCTCGGCCTGGTCGCGCTCGCGACCGTCGCCGACGTGGTGCCGATCGTCGGCGAGAATCGGATTCTCGTCCGCCACGGCCTCGCCGGAATCGACGCCTCGCCGACGGTCGGCCTTCGTGCCTTGATGGAGGTCTCGGGTGTCCTCAACAAAAAGAAGCTGACGGCGGGGACCGTTGGATTTAACCTCGGACCCCGAATCAACGCGGCTGGCAGGCTGGAACGGGCGATGCAGGCCGTCGCCATGCTGACGACCGACGAGACCGTCGTCGCCCGCGAGATCGCCGCCGACCTGGACCGCTGCAACAGCCAACGCCAGGAAGTCGAACAGACGATCGTCCGCGAGGCCCACGAGATGATCCGCGCCGCGGGCGAGATCGGCGATCGCGGGGCCTTCGTCGTCGGCCGACCCGGCTGGCACGCCGGCGTGATCGGGATCGTCGCGAGCCGCCTTGCCGAGACGTATCATCGCCCGGCGGTTGTTGTCGCGCTCGGCGACTCGCACGGTCAGGGGTCCGCGCGTTCGATCTCGGGCTTCAATCTTTATGAAGCCCTCAAGGCGTGCTCACAGGGTTTAACGGCATTCGGCGGTCACTCGGCCGCCGCCGGCTTGAAGTTGCCCGGCGCTCATTTTCCCGCCTTCGCGGAGTTGTTCGATCACCACTGCCGGGGCGCTCTCTCGGTCGAGCAAAAGGAAAAAGTCCTTACGATCGACGCCGAGGTGATGCTAGGCATGCTCACGCTCAAGGCAGTCGAAGAGGTCGAGAGTCTGGAGCCGTTCGGGATCGGCAACCCCCGGCCGATGCTCGTGGCGAACCGGGTCCGCGTTCTGGGCGAACCCAGAATCGTCGGCGACCGCAAGACGCACGTTCAGATCAAGTTTGTTCAGGGAAACGTTGTCGTCAAGGCGATCGCCTGGGGATTCGCCGAACGACTCAAAGGGCTGACCGGCGGAGAACTTGTGTCGATTGCCTTTCACCCGTCGATCAACGAATGGAACGGGCATCGTCAGATTCAGCTGGAACTGAAGGATTTACGGATCGAGCGGAACGGGGAGGATGGCCATGCCTGAACCTTTTCCGGATTCAGGGCCGGGCGCGGCGATCGTCCGGCAGATGCGCGACCGAGGGATTCGCGACGCTCGCGTCCTCGCGGCGCTCGGAAAAGTTTCGCGGGCCTGGTTCATGCCTCCCGAACAGCGTCCGCTCGCCGAGGCCGACCGCGCCGTGCCGATCGGCCTGGAGCAGACGATCAGCCAGCCGTATATTGTCGCCGTGATGACGGTCGAGTTGAACCTTACGGGGTTGGAGCGTGTTCTCGAAATCGGCACGGGGAGCGGTTACCAGACGGCCCTTCTCGCCGACCTCGCCGCCGAGGTCTTCACGGTCGAACGCCTGGCGACTCTCTCGCTCCGGGCGCGTGGCCGGCTTGACGGCCTTGGCCTGACGAACGTCCGCTACCGGACCGGAGACGGTTCGCTCGGCTGGCCCGACGAGGCGCCTTTCGACCGCATTTTGGTGACGGCCGCCGCGCCGATTTTTCCGATCTCGCTGTTTCAGCAGCTTGACGAGGGGGGATTGCTGGTCCTTCCGCTCGGTGGCGACGACGGCCAGACCTTGACGGTGGTTTGCAAGGACAAGGGAAGGCCGAGGAGTCGATCGGTGCTGCCGTGTCGGTTCGTCCGCATGGTCGGCGAGGAAGGGTGGGCGGAGACCTGATCAACCCCGGCCGCGGATAGCTCGGTCCATGTCGCGCTTGGCGTCCTTGTTCTTGAGGACTTCGCGCTTATCGTAGGTCTTCCGGCCCCGGGCGACGCAGAGGTCAACCTTGGCCATGCCGTTCTTGAAGTAAATCTTGAGCGGGATGAGCGTCAGGCCCTTCTCGGACGCCTTGGCGATGAGCTTGTCAATCTCACCGCGGTGCAAGAGCAACTTGCGAGGGCGCTTGGGTTTGTGATTCATCCGGTTGGCCTGAAGATACTCCGGGATATCGCAACCGTAAAGCCAGACCTCGCCATTGTCGATCCCCGCGTACGACTCTTCAAGGCTCGCCTTGCCGGCCCGAAGGCTCTTGACCTCGGTTCCTTGCAAGACGATTCCCGCCTCAACGGAGTCAAGCAGGTCATATTCAAACCGGGCGCGTCGGTTCCGCGCGACGATCTTGAAGGACGACTCGTCGGCCTTGTCTTTCCCCTTCTTCGACCCGCTCTTGGCCATCGTCGTTTCGCCTCGAACCTGCCCCGCGAGATTGGATCAAGGAATTATAGAGCCGCGCCGCTGGTCCTGACAGGCATCTCTTTGAGGATTACGAAAGGGTTTGACTCAACATCGACAGTCGTGGCGCGGTCTGGCTCGTTCGAGAGCATGTCATGTTGTTTCCGTCGGTTCGGTCACGCGGAACGGGTCGCCCGGCAAGCGGCGAGAATCTCGGCGACGATCGCGGCGGGGGCGTCATTCTCGGGACGGATCATCGGAGCGCGGGAATGGTTCGCTCGTTCGGGGCGATGATCGAGCACGAGAAAGGTCGGCTCGGGATCGGAAACGCGGTTTGGATCGTTCGAGGCAAAGGCAAGATCGGGCGGCCTGGTTTTGTGGGCCGTCACGATCCAGTCCGCATGGTTGGAGACGTCGTCCTTGCCGAGACCGGCGATCACCTGGCGTTGGATTTCTTGAAGGTCATCACGATCGAGCGCGATCACCAGACGCGTCGGCCGGCGATCGAGGTTGGCGAGAAGCGCGGAGATGGTCTGATGCGTCGTCGGCTCGATGAGATCAGGCGCGATCTCGGCGAGCGGGGCCAGGACGAATCGACGGACGAGCATGCGCGGATGGGGAATCTCCAGACGAGGCGTCGCGAAGACGGCGTCGTCAAAGAGCAGCAGGTCGAGGTCGAGCGTTCGCTCGTCCCATCGGGCTTTGCGAACGCGACCGCTCTGCGTTTCGATCGCCTGAAGACGGTCAAGGAGCGGTTCGGGGTCGAGGGTGGTCTCAACAGACGCCGCGGCATTGAGAAAGGCGCCCTGGCCGGACGGACCTCCCACGGGCGCGGTTTCGTGATAGGAACTGACGGCCCGGACCGAGACGCCGTGGGTCGCGTCAAGAGCGGCGACCGCGGCGTCGAGCCGGGCCTCGCGGTCGCCGAGGTTGCCGCCGAGTCCGATCCAGGCAAGGCTGACCAAAGGGATCACGCTCAGAGCTTGAGTTTGCCGATCCGGTCGAGGGCTTCGACAAGTCGAGGGGTTTCGACCGTCAAGGCAGCGCGGATGAAGCCGTCGGCGGTCCGGCCGAAGCCGAGGCCGGGGGTCGTCACCACGTCGGCCTCGTCGAGAAGGCGGGAACAGAGGTCGGTGGATGTGTAACCCTTCGGGCAAGGAATCCAGACGTAGAAGGTCGCGCGTGGGGTCGGAACTTCCCAGCCGATCGTTTTCAGGCCCGAGATGAAAGCGTCTCTGCGCTCCTTATACAGAGAGCGAATGGGCGGGGTGAGGTCGTTGTAACCGTCGAGAGCGGCCTTGGCGGCGTGTTGAATGGCGGTGAAGATGCCGGAATCGGTGTTGGCCTTCACCTGCGCGAGCGCCGCGATGAGCGGAGCGCCGCCGATCGCGAAGCCGACGCGCCAGCCGGTCATGTTGAAGGTCTTGGAAAGGCTGTGGAACTCGATCGCCACATCCTTGGCGCCGGGGACCTGCAAGAGGCTGGGCGCGGGCGTGTCGTAATACATCTCGTTGTAGGCGGCATCTTGCGCGATCACGAGATTATGCGTCTTCGCCAGATCAACGACCTTCTTGAAGAAGGCGAGGTCGGCGGTCCCGCCCGTGGGATTATTGGGATAGTTGAGAAAGAGAAGGCGGGCGCGCTTGTAAACGTCGGCGGGGATGGCGTCGAGGTCGGGAAGGAAGCCGTGAGCGGGTTCGAGCGGCATCGTGTAGATATCGGCGCCGGCGAACATGCTGCTACTGCGATAAACCGGGTAGCAGGGGTCGGGCACCAGGGCGATGTCGCCGGGGTTGAGCACGGCGAGAGGGAAGTGGGCGATTCCTTCCTTCGAACCGATCAGCGGGAGAATCTCGGTCGCCGGATCAAGATCAAGGCCGTAACGCCTCTGGCAGAAGGAGGCGATGGACTGCCGGAGTTCGGGCGCGCCCTGGTCGAGGGCGTACTGGTGAAAGGCGGGATTTTCAACGTGGTGCTGAAGGCTCTTGACGATCGCCGGGGGCGTGGGGCGGTCGGGATCGCCGACGCCAAGGTTGATCACGTCGCGACCGGCGGCGAGGGCGGCCTTCTTCTTGCGGTCGATCTCGGCGAAGAGGTACGGAGGCAGCTTCTGGAGCCGCTCGGCCTTGACAAAGGGGGTGGTCGACATCATTCGTCCTGAGAAAGGGGTCAGGCCAGGGCCGCGTCGGGGATGTTGTCGTTCGCGTAAACGTTCTGAACGTCGTCGTTTTCTTCGAGAATATCGCGGAGCTTGGCCATCTTCTTGCCGTTGTCGACGTCGAGGTCGACAGTGGTCGTCGGGATATAACTCGTCTCGGCCGACTCGGTCGCGACCTTGTTCGAGTCAAGGGCCTTGCGGACCGACTCAAAGACCTTGGGGTCGCAGGTGACTTCCCAGTAGCCGTCGAGCAACTGGACGTCGTCAGCCCCCGATTCGAGCGCGACTTCCATGAGGCGATCTTCCTCGATGGTCTTCGCGTCGACGAGAAAAAGCCCCTTGAAATTGAAGAGGTAGCTGACGCAGCCGGTGGCGCCGAGGTTGCCGCCGCTGACCTCAAAGGCCTTGCGAAGCTCACCGGCGGTCCGGTTGCGGTTGTCCGTCAGAACCTCACAGAGAACGGCGACACCGCCGGGGCCGTAGCCTTCGTAAACGATTTCCTCATAGCTATCCGCGCCGAGTTCGCCGGTCCCTTTTTTGATGGACCGATCGATGTTGTCCTTGGGGCAGCTATAGGAACGAGCCTTGTCGATCGCGTAGCGCAGCTTGAGGTTCATGTCGGGGTCGCCGCCGCCATTCTTGGCGGCAACCTGGATCGCCCGGCAGAGCTTGGTGAAAAGCTTGCCGCGCTTGGCGTCGACGGTCCCCTTGCGATGGGCGATGTTGGCTGAGTGGGAATGCCCTGCCATTGGTCCTCTCAACTCCTGCGAAACTTCGGGCTCGCGTGATCCCCCTGGCGAGCGATTCGCCGCGCCGAAAGGGTAAACGAGTCGGGTTAAATTCGGAAACTTATGTTCAGTTGGTCACATCAAGGCGTGGCGCCTGTGGATTCCTTGATGACGTGACAGAGCTTGTCGAGCGATTCGAGCTTCTTGCGGATCTCCGGGAGGCGTTTATCGGGAGGCGTGGCCTTGGTCGCGGCCTTCTCGGCGGTCTTCCAGGCGGCTCGGGCTCGGGCATTCTCCTGAAGCTGGAAGTAAACGTCGCCAAGGTGCTCGAAGATCGTGGCGTCACCACTGCCGGGGTTCTCGGAAAGTCCCTTGACGGCCTTTTCCAACGGGTCGAGGGCTTCCCTGGCCTTGCCGCGCTTGAAGAGAACCCAGCCGAGGCTATCGAGATAGGCGTTGTTGTCGGGTTCCTCGGCGAGTGCCTTGCGAATCATCGCCTCGGCCTTTTCGAGGTTCTTCCCCTGTTCGGAGTAGAGGTAGCCGAGGTCGTTGTTCACGCCGGGGTCGTCGGGGCTGGCTTCGAGCAGGGTTTCCAGTTCGGCCTCGCCCTTGGCGTAATCACCCATGTTGACATAGGCGATCGAGAGCGTCTGGCGGACCAGGCGAACAACCTTCTCGTCGTTCGGGAACTTTTCCAGGACGTCCTTGAGGGTCGTGATCGCCTCTTCGTTGCGTCCGGCCGTGGAAAGGAGGCTGCCGAGGACCAGGCTCGGCTCGGGGTTCGCGGGGTCTTTCTTGGCGGCGGCCTTGAGCAGGTCAACCGCCTCATCGACCTTGCCCGACTGGCTGAGGACGACCGCGGCGACCCGGCGGACATCCGAGTCGTTCTGGTCAAGCTGGATCGCCTCGCGGGCGAGTCGGACGGCTTCATCGGGTTTGTCCGCCAGGCGGTACGACTGGGCGAGTTGAGCGACGAGCCGGGCGTTTCGTTCCTCGGGATACTTCTTGAGCATCTCTTCGAACGTCTGGACCGCGTCGCCGAATTTTTTCAGGGAATCCTGAAGCGTGAGAAGCTCCTTGTAGGTGGTCGGGCTCGGGTTGTCCTTGAGGACTTCTTGCTGGATCGGCAGCAGTTTTTCAAGCTTTCCGGAGCGGTTGGCGACGTACGCGAGGACCGAGATCCCTGCGCGGTCGAGCGTCGGTGGTTCGGCCGAGACCATCTTGAGGCCAGCGTCGAGAACGCGGTCGGCCATCTCGGGATCGGCGACGATGCCGTCGATCGATTCCTTGACGGATTCAAAGCCGCCAGGGCGGGTGATCGCCTCGTTGATGACCTTGAGGAGGTCGTCGGCCTTTTTCCGCTTCAAGAGCGAGGCGGCGAGAGCGCCATAACCCTGAGTGCTGGGCTGCGCGGCGAGCAAGGTCTTGTAAAGAGCCTCGGCCCGGTCCACCTGGCCGACTTCGCGGTAGCGATCCGCAAGGGCGTACTGGAGAGCGATGTTCTTGGAATCGACCTGGGCCGCCTTTTCGAGCCGGGGCGTGATCTCGTCGGATCGCTTGAGGGCGTTGAGGACTTCGGCGAGAAGTTCGTAGCCTTCGAGTTCGTGAGGTTGCCGCTTGAGGAAGCGCTCGACCTGGGCGAGGGCTTCCTCTCCCTTGTTGACCTTCAGGAGAGTCCGCGAAAGGTAGAGCGGAAGCTGAGGGTCGTCGGGCTCGTAATCAAGGCCGCGCTCGAATGCCTTGACGGCGAGGTCGTAGCGCTTGGCTTCGAGGAAGGCGAGGCCAAATTCCTGATAGGCCGCGGCCTCGTCGCCACCGAGAATCCGCCGCTGATCGGCCTGAGAGAGCTTGTTCGCGGCCTTTTCATCGAGGGCGTCAACAACCCGGGCAAAGGCGTCGGCGGCCTTGTCAACCTGCTTGAGCTTGCCCGCGTAGAGCTTGCCCAGCTCGAACTCGGCAACGAGGCGACCGGCCGCGGCCTTGTCGAGCCGGGGGTTGGCGAGAACGTCTTCCAGAACCGATTCAGCGCCGGCCGGATCATTGCGCCGATTGTAGTAACTGACGAGCCGACTAATTGTATCGGTATCGCCAGGATCAACGTCGAGCACGCGCTTGCAGTATTTGATGCCCGGATCAGTCCGGCCGAGCACGAAACAGAGTCGGCTCAATCTGCGGAGGATGGTGACCGAGTCGGGGTCGAGCTTGAGGGCCTCTTCGAGAAGCGTGATGGCTTCAGCCCAGGCGCGTTTGTCTTCCAGAGCGCGGGCGACGCTGAATTCGGTGATTGCCTCGACGCGTTGGCGATCTTCAACCGTCCTGGGCCGGGCCGGAACGAAGGGCTGGGGTGGGTCCTCGCCGGGGACGGAGAAATAGGGCGGTCGTTCCGCTTTGGGCGCGGCGGTGACCGCGGGCTTGGATGCCGGACTGGCGGCGGCCTTTGGATCGGGTTCCGCGGCGCGAGTCGACGGGGTCACGCCGAGAAGGCAAGTCAGGCCGAGAAGGGCCGGACGGATCGACCTGACCATGTTCGCATCTCCTTATCGCCCAAGGCCGGTCGTCGGTCGAATCACGCCGACAGCGGAGTCAACCGGCCCCGCGTTTCTTTTGAACGGAACCCGATCGCGGCCGACCTCTCGGCGGCTCGATCGTGGGTATTTTCAGCGTAACATGACGGGCCGACCCATGCCAAGACCCTCCGGGCGCCCTGCTCGAAGGTTTCCGTCCGGGTCGCTGGAGCGAACGAATCCAACCCAAATCAGTGAACTCAGGAAGGGGACGCCGGGCCTGGGCCGCTCTCGTCGGCAAGAAGGGCGAGGGCCTGGGCGATCCGTTGGCGGCAGGTGCCTCGGCCGAGGATCGCCAGGCAGTCGTAAAGGCCGGGGCCAACCCCCTGCCCGGTCGTCGCCACGCGAAGGGCATTGACGACGTCGCCCATCTTGCGGCCGGTTTGCTCGCCGTAGTCGTGAATCGCCTTTTCCAAAGTCGGCACGTCGTAAGGGGTGACCGAACCGAGAATCTCGTCAAGCTGGCCGAGCATCGCCGGGACGAAATCCTTTTTGAGGCGTTTCTTCACGGCGTCGGGGTCAAAGGTGACGTTCTCGGTGAAGAAATAACGGCCAAGGTTGAGGATGTCGGAATAGACCTTGAGACGATCGCCGAGCGCCTGGATGACCGACGCGATGCGCAGGCGGGTTTCGTCGGATAGGGGTTCTGTGACGAGACCTTCCTTGACGAGAAACGGGACGACACCGGCCAGTTTCGTTTCCAGGGGGAGCGGCTTCATCCACTCGCCCTCGATCCAGAACAGCTTGTCGGGATCGTGGCTCGCCGGCGAGCTGTTGACGCGGTCGAGCGTGAAGTTTTCAATCAGCTCGTCGCGCCGGAAGATTTCCTGGTTACCGTCCAGGCTCCAGCCAAGGCGGGCGAGGTAGTTCATCATCGCCTCGGGGAGGTACCCCTTGTTGATGAACTCGTCGAGCCCGACGGCGCCAAATCGCTTCGACAGCTTCTTGCGCGAACCTGGTTCGGCCACATAAGGAACGTGGGCGAAGGCGGGAAGGTCGTAGCCGAGGGCCTCGAAGACGAGGACCTGGGAATAAGTGTTGGCCAGGTGTTCCTCGGCGCGGACGACGTGGCTGATCTTCATCTCGGCATCGTCAACGACGCTGGCGAAGTTATACAGCGGGGTGCCATCGGGCCGGATGATGACGAAATCGCCCATCTCGTCGGTGCTTTGCTCGACATCCCCCTTGATCAGGTCGCGGACGACGACCTTGCGATGGGCAGGCACGGCGAAGCGGATCGCAAAGGGGCGCCCCTCGGCTTCGAATTGAGCCAGGTCCGCGTCGGAGAGCAATGGGCGGCGGAACCGGTAAGCCTTCTTCGCTTTCTCGGCGAGAGCGCGATCGGCGGCGCGCTCGGAGTCGGTGCTATAGTCGCGATAGGCGACTCCCGAGGCGAGCAAGGTGTTGGCGGCCTGCGTGTATCGCTCCGTTCGCCGCGACTGGAAATAGGGGCCAAATGAACCGCCGACCTCCGGCCCTTCGTCCCAGTCCATTCCCATCCAGCGGAAGCCGTCGAGGATCAGGCCGACGGCCGCCTCAACATGGCGCTGCTGGTCGGTATCGTCGATTCTGAGGACAAACTGGCCGCCGCAATGACGGGCGAGGAGCCAGTTAAAGAGGGCCGTGCGGACCCCGCCAATATGCAAGAACCCCGTCGGACTGGGGGCAAACCTGGTGCGTACGCTCATGAAACTCGCTGGCCTGGGCTCTGATCCAAACCGGTTACAAACGAACGGCTTGGGTACACCCTAGGGAGTTTCCGCCGACAAGTCAACGCGCGTCTCGTTGGCTCTCGACGACGCTGCCCTTGTCGAGCCAAAGGGAGAAGGGAAAAGGGAAAAGGACAAACGGAAAAGGGCAAACGGAAAAGGGCAAAGGGAAATGGGCAAAGGGAAATGGGCAAAGGGCAAACCGGAATTGTTTGCCCGTTGTCCCGGGATCAGTCAAAGTCTAATAAGATCGCGCGCGAGAATGCGGCAATGGATCTGACGTTGACGTGGTAATTCACAATCGCGTCAGGCTTTCCGAGTCGACTCGGCCCCTCCTTGCCCGGCGCCGGCGAATTCACCCGATTCGGAGGCGGTCTTGGCGTAGCCAAGGGCCTTGATGACTTCGAGAACCTCCGACCAGGTCGGGAACATCCGGCCGCTCGACTGCTTGTAGTCGTGCATTGCCTGCATGAATTCCATCTCGGCCACGCTATACTCCCGTTCGCAGGTGGTAGGGTCAACAAAACGTCGACGCCCGCTGACCTGGCGGGCCTGGGCGGCTCGGGTCGCCTGAGCGCTGGCGCGGCGGTTGATCCATTCGTCGCCCGAATCAGACGCCGCCGCGGGGGGTACGGGCGGCGGCATCGGTGGCGTGATTGGTTGGGTCCGGGTGCGTCGCTTCGAGCCTTTCATTTCATCCATCGTCTGGCGCTCCTGCCGGGAGAACCCGGGCCCTTGACTCATATAAGGGCCGGCGGACTCGACCTGAGTGGAAGACGCTGTTTCCTCGTCCCTGCCCTCCCTGGGAGCGTCTCCCTGTCGTCAACACCCTTCAAGTGACCCCGTCATCCCCCGAGGCACGTCTGACAAACACACTAAGACCGACCCTGTGACATCAGCCTGTCAGAGCTAAAATCCCGTCTCCGACGAACCCTCCGAATGGACGCCAAGCCTCTGTACTGTCATAACTTAAAACTTTTTGAGTTGTGACGTCTCGTTCCAAATTCCGCACTGACCATCCAAAAACAGAACGTTTGCCTCCAAAAACCGATACCTTTGACGAACAAAACGCAAACAGGGCGACATCCATCGGCAATCGTCGATCCATGAAACTCCGCGGACGCCTGATGTCCCGCGACCTTCGCGATGAACGCCGGAAGGCAAGGTCGGGAAAATTGCAAAGTCTCGATGACCGATGGCCTGCTCCCCATTTCTTGGTCCAGGGATAATGGGAATCACGGGTGCGGTTGTTCATCAGGTGGTGGCTCAATCGGGGTCGCTTCGATCGGCACGTACCTCCCTTGGGTGGCCGCGAACTCGGTCGGGGTCTGGTAGCCCAGGGAACTGTGCGGGCGTTCCGTATTGTACTCCTCCTTCCAGAACGCGCCCAACGCCCTGGCTTGAACTTCGTTCTCGAACTCCTCGCGGTCCAGGAACTCGTCGCGGAGCTTGCTGTGAAACGACTCTGCATAACCGTTCTGCCACGGGCTCCCCGGCGCGACGTACAATGTCCCGGAGCCGGTCAACTCCAGCCAACTTCGCACCGCCAGGGCCGCGAACTCCGGCCCGTTGTCGCTGCGGACCCGATGGGGCGGGCCGCCGCGACGCGCGGCAACCTCGGCCAGGATCACCTGGATTTCCTCGGCGGTCATGCCTCGACGCGCCTCCAACGCGAGGCATTCACGAGTGTACTCATCAACCAGACTTAGCCATTTCAGGCTCCGCCCATCACTTGTACGATCAAAGATAAAGTCCCATGTCCAAACATCGTCTTTACCACGCGACGGGCGGACGTGACAGGCGTTCGCGTCCTGGCCGTGCGACCGGCGGGGCTTGGAATTCGCCCTCGGCCCGGCCAGTTTCAGCCCCAACTGACGCCAATGGCGACGCACCGTCTTCTTGTTGACCGACCAGCCTTCGCGGACCAACAGCGCCCAGATCCGCCGATATCCGTACCGCGGGTGCGTGCCGGCGAGCTCCTCGATCCGTCGCGCCAACGCCACCTGTTCGTCCCGCGCGACGGGCGTGTACCGGAGGCAGGACCGGGACAGGCCCAGCGTCCGGGACGCGCGACGTTCAGATACGTTGAAGTGATCACTTACCTCGGTAGCGATCAATCGGCGGCGGGCGGCAGTCATGGCTTTTTTTTCAAGGCCTCCTGTAACATGCGACGGTCCAGGGCCAGTTCGGCGACGAGGAGCTTGAGCCGGCTGACATCGGCTTCGAGTTCGGACACGCGAAGTTGTTCGGCGGTGACGGGGTTCTCCTGGAGGGCCTTCCAACGGTAGTAGGTGGTCGTCGCGTAGCCGGCCTTGCGGCAGGCCTGGTGAACATTTAGACCGGCGTCAAGGTCGGCCTGAACCTCTCGGAGGGTCTTGGCAATCTGGTCCGATCCTGGTCGTTTTCGCATGGGTCGCTCCTGGCTCTCTGCCAGTTGTACGATTCCCATTAAGACTGGACCAGGTTTCGGGGGGCAGGCCACGATCACCGAAAAATTCCGCGTGTTTGGCCATTTGCCAATGGCCAGGGAAATGAAAAACTTCGCAATCCTCCTTCCTGAAGACAAGGTTCGGCAGGTTGCGACGGCCCGTGCGTATGTTAAAATCGGGAAAATCCCGATCGACGCATGGGAAAGATCGACGGTCGTCGGCGTCTCTTCTCGGTCTCCTTTGCAGGAACGATCCGAACATGTCCGACATGGACGCCCTTACCCTCGCTGATCAGGCCGTCATGATCGGCCTGGTTAACGCCAGTCAAGCGCGGGAGGCGGTCAACGACGCCGAAGACGGCTCGTTCGCGGCGCTCTCTCGCTCCTTCTTGCGCAAGGGATACCTGACAAGCTGGCAGATTGAACGCCTCCAGAAATCGGACCCGTCCGGCTTCTTCTTCGGCGGTTGCAAGGTGCTCTTTCACCTGGCCGAGGGAACCTTCGCTCGCGTTTATCGCGGTGAGCGCATGGACAGCCGGTCGGCCGTCGCCGTCAAGGTGCTTCGGAACCGATTCGTCATCGACCCGGCCTCGGTGGAACGCTTCAACAAGGAAGCCGAGTCGGGAATGAAGCTCCGGCATCCCAACATCGTTCGGATTATCAGCCACGGCGAGGATGATAAGCGGCACTACATGATCATGGAGTATGTCGAAGGCTCGAACCTTCGCGACTTCCTCAAGATTCGCGGTCGGATGTCTCAGGAAGCCGCCATGCCGCTCATTCTTGGCCTTTCCCACGGCCTGAAATACTCGCTCGATCACGGCGTGACCCACCGCGACATCAAGGGGACCAACATCCTCGTCTCCACCACGGGAGACGCCAAGCTCGTGGACTTCGGTCTCGCCGGAATCGAGGGGGACGAGAAAAAGGGAACGGTCCAGAGCCAGAGGACCGTGGACTACTCGGCCCTGGAACGAAGCTGCAAGAGCGAGAAGGGCGATCCTCGGTCCGACATTTTTTTCCTCGGCTGCGTCTTTTACCAGATGCTCACGGGCAAGGTCGCGATGGCCGAGACCGAGAGCAAGGACATGCTCGCCAAGATGCTCAAACGGAGCTTTGGCGCGATCCAGCCCCTCAGTGAGTCGCCCTACGCGCCCGAGCCGGAACTCTGCCGGATCATCGAAAAGATGATGAAGGTCGATCTACGCGTCCGCTACCAGAACATGGACGAGGTTGTGAAGGATCTGGAGGCCTTCTCCGGGCGCGGAAAAGGGGGACCGATTGAAGGCTCCAAAACAGGCTCAAGCGGCGAACATGACTTCATGGCCGACATCGAAAAGATGTTCATGAATAGACACGCCTTCGTCGATGACGAGCCGACCGCCCCAGCTCCGAGCGAACCCGAACCACCGCTTAGCGGTCTGGAAACATCGAAAGGCTCGACCGAGCAGGACGTTGACGACGGCGAGCTGGTCATTGGCGCAGGCGATGAGAACGACGAGCCGATCGCGCCCCGGGTGGCCGAAGCTCGGCCGAAGGTTCGCCGGAACAAAATCCTCTGCGTCGAGTCGCAGGTTGAGGTGCGTGAGGTCTTGAAGAAGTCGCTCTCGAAGATGGGTTACCAGGTCATCATGATTGCCGACGCCGATGGCGCCGCGGAACGCTTTCGCGAGTCGCCGACCGACGTGGTGATTTTCGACGTCGACGGTCTGGGACCGAGCGCGATCGACGCCTTTCTTTCCATCCATGAGAAGGCCCGCGCGGACGGTCACGAACTCGCCGCGCTGGTGTTGATGGGTCCCCGCCACCTCGGTCTGCGCGACAGGCTTCCGACGGACGATCGCCTGATCGTTCTTCCCAAGCCCGTGAAGATGAAGCAAATTCAGGACGCTCTCTCGCGAGTCGCGCCGGCACCTGGCTAAAGCCGACCACTGCCCCCTTTTCCATCGACCGACGCCCTCTATACTGTGTGACCCGCCATTGAGGCGGCGTCGCCAGACCGGCTTACGCTTCAACGCTGAGACCGTTTCGATTCAAAGGCGATTCTGGCCTGGAAATCGGCGGCGAAGTTGTCACGCGGCGAGGTTGGTCCTAGATTCCCTCGAGCAGTCATGATTTGGGTGAGATCGATAAGTCGCGGTCTGAGGACCGCATCGGATCTCACCTGGAAAGCGTACTGGACCCCGCGGTTACGGAGGGCCGCGGGGTCGACTGCGTTCGAACGCATGGAAATCACGTTGTTTTTTTTGCACGCCCTTGCACTCTCAGGCGATCGCCTTTTCATTTCTTTAACAATCGGACACGCTCGATCGCCTTCGAATCGCTCACCTTGGTTCGAAGATCTCTTCTAAAGTAAGTGTTCGACAAAATCGTCGCTGCGCCCAGGGTTTAAGGATGATTTAACAAGAGTTTATTTCGATTTCTTCAAGCAGAAGTCGCCTCGGGCACCGTACTTGCCAAGGTGGAAATGGAATTCCGGCATTTCATGTCGGTGAACGCGTGGGTTTCACGTCTTCGGTTGATAGGTCGCCTGCCGCGACGATCGATCCTTGTATTTTGAGGGGCCGGATGGACAACCATCAGGGGCAGAGCGGTCGGCTTGCGCCGGGGTCAACCGTCTGGGAGCCGCGATATCGGATGCTCGACGCCTGGCGGGGCCTTGCCTGCCTTCTCGTCGTCGTTCATCACGCGGGAGACGCCCTGGCCTGGTCGGACACCGGGGCGTCGGGGTCTCTCGACGTCTTGAAGTGGCTGACGGTCTTGGCGGTCCGGCGGATGAACCTGGGCGTCTCTCTCTTCTTCGTGATCAGCGGATATTGCATCGCGGCCAGCGTCGAGGCGACGCGCCGCAAGGACGGTTCCCCCTGGACGTTCATGAGCCGACGCTTCTGGCGGATCTATCCCCCTTACTGGGCGGCGCTTTTTGGGTTTATCGCGATCGTTTGCCTGCTCCAGATGACCGGATACGGGCGCCTGGCCAGTGGCCCGCTCGGTGTCGAACTCGACCCGCCCGGTTCGCTTGACTGGCGGCAGTGGCTCGGCAACCTGACCTTGACGGAGACCTGGCGACCTCACGTCTGGGGACCGGACCGGAGCGTTTACACCGGGGTCGCCTGGTCACTCTGCTTTGAAGAGCAGTTTTATTTGATCTGTTTCCTGGCGCTCTGGCTAACGCCTCGACGATTTTACAAGGCCCTGGGCGTGGTGACCGTCGCGGCCGTCTCGGTTCGCCTCTGGTACTGGCAGACCGGCGCCTTGAACTCGCTGCGCGGCACCTTTCCGATGCTCTGGCATGAGTTCGCGGTGGGCATCACCGTTTTTTATCGACTCACCGTCGCCCGCGATCGTTTCACAAAACGTCTGATCGAAGGGTCTCTGGTCGCATTATGTCTTGTGGGGCTCTGGACAAATGGCCGGGGAACGGCTGCCGCGTCGGCCTTTGGCCTGGTTCTCATCGCGCTGAGGCGCTGGGACAATGCCTGGCTGGATCAACCCTGGCTCTCTCCCTTTCTCGCGAGCGGGCATCGGTGTTACTCGATCTACCTGGCTCATCTCCCCTTCGTCGTCGTTGGAAATCGCTGGTTTTACGAGAACGGCCTCACGAGTTTCTGGGCCCGAGCGTTGGTGACCATGCCCCTGGTCTCGGTCGTCGGTGTCGTGGCCGGCTGGGCCTTTCATGCGATGGTTGAAACGCGGTTTGTGAACGCGAAGCCACGAACGCTCGACGTCCGCAAGGATGGAAGGCCCTCCGGCCCTCGACTTCGACGCTGGCCGGTGATGAGTCGTCGCCCCGCGGGAACCTCGGCGGTTTAATTCACAATCTGTCTCGGGCGGGACCTCAGGCCCTGCGCGAGGCGGGCGATCACGGGTAAAATCCCAGAGCGAGTTCGAGCTGGATTTCGCGAATGGAATGGCTCGCGTACCGAGAACGTAAAGGCGTTATTTACGCACTCTTTACGTTTTTAGATACGCTCACGAACCTGGGATTTTCCTATGGTGGATGCTGAGCCTCGGTCGTCTCGCGCCCGAATCTGCGCGTGGGCGGCCCTGGTTGCTGTCTTGACCGTGCATGGAGTGATGACCTGCCGGCTTTTCCCATCCTGGGATGCGCTGGTGGACGACGAGCGGCCGGTTGTCGTCGTCGATCACGCGATCCATCTGTATCACGGCGCTCTCGGAGCGCGTTTCCTGACCGAACACGGAACGACCTGGGGATATGACCCCTTCTTCATGGCGGGCTATCCGGAGACGCCTGTCTGGGATTCAAGCAGCAACCTGTCGATTGCCTTTCAGGTCGGCGCGGGGGGACGTTACAGCCCTCGGGCGTACAAGCTGGGACTCTTCGCCTGCACATTATTGATCGTGGCCTTTCTTCCCGCCGCTGCCTTGATATCAGGACTTGGCCTTGGCGAGTCGACCCTGGCGGCGGCTCTTGGGCTTCTTGTCTTCTGGGGATGCTTCCCGATCGCGCTGTACAGGTCGGGGCTTTTCGCCTTTGTGAGTGCCTCGGCGGCCTCGGCCCTGGTGCTCGGCCTCTTGTGGCAGTTCGACCGAAGGCCGAGACGACTCGCGTGGGTCGCGCTCGCGGTCTCGGGCGTCTTTCTCTTCTTCGCGCACGTGACCGCGCCGGTGATGCTGGCCGGTGGTGCCCTGGCCTATCTCGCAAGCGTCATCCGACGCGGGAAGGCGCGACGGAAGAAATTGGCCGCTGTCGTCGTCGCGGTGATCCTGGCCTTGTCGGCGAACGCCTTCTGGGTCATTCCGCTCTGGAAGTTTCGGACGATCCGGTCGCCGGCCTTCTCGTTTCTGACCGCTGATTCGGCGGGCTATTTCTGGGCGTATCTCTGGGACGACCCGGTTGACGGACGGGTCACTCTTGTCTTGATATGTCTCGGCCTCGCGGGCCTACTCGCCTGGTGGTTTGAAGGCGAACGGCTCCGCGCGGGGCTTTTCGGCGGATCGATCGCCGGGCTGCTGACGGTCACCTGGGTGGGAAGCCTCTGGTGGGTCACGAAGACGCTCGAACCGCTCCGCTTCCGCGTGACGCTCGACTTCCTTCTGGCCCTTCCCGCGGGCGCGATCCTCAGTCGAATTCTGGCAGGGCTCAAGAACTTCGGCGGAAAGGGCGTCCGAGGCGAGATTCTCTCGGGTCTGACCGCGATTCTCGTCCTTGGTGCAAGTTGGCTGGCCTCACCACGAACAGCCCCCGCGCTTCGAGACCAGCTTCTCAAGGGCCGCCCCCTGGTCGTTGGACTTCCTCCAGGGGCGAAACGGCTGGTCGACTGGCTCAAAGCGGAGACAGACCTCTCGGCCAGGATTCTCTTCGAGGATCAGCTCAGGTTGCTGGAACGAACCGATCCCGAAAGCACGCACTGGACCCCCCTCCTGCCGATCTTGCTCAAGCCGGAAGGGCGCATGTTTCTTGGCGGTCTCTATCAGACAGCCTTCATCGCGCACCATCGCGCCGCGGCTTTTGGCGATTATGGTCTGGGCGATCGCCGGATTGACGCCTGGCGGCCTTCGGAACTCGATGAGTACTTCCAGCGCTATAACGTCGGCTGGATTGTCTGCTGGTCGCCCCTCTCCAAGTTTTGCATCGATCGTTATCCGGGTGCCCGTCATGTCGCCACCCTGCCCCGCCCGGCAAGCCCGGGACAGGAAATTTGCCGGGACGAAACGCAATGGCGAGCCCTGGTCACGCTCGCTGGTCCCGAACTGGCCACGCGCGCCATGCTTGATGGCGTGAAAACGTACAAAATTTACCGGATCGAACGCCCTCACTCGTTTTTTCTCGAAGGATCGGGGCGCATGACCTCCGTTGATGCCAATCGTGTCGACCTCTCGGACGTTCGGGCCGACCCGATGACCGGCTCGGCCCTGCTCAGTCTGCACTGGCTAGAGACCTGGAAAACGGACCCGCCAATCCGACTTTCGCCGGTCAGGGTGCCGGGCGATCCGGTTCCGTTCATCCGGCTCGAACTGGACAGACCGTTGCCAAAACTCCGGCTTTACAACGGATACTGATCAATAACATAGTTTATTCGCCTTCGACCTCGCCGTCGTCGCCATTCGGCGGCGCGATGGCCGCGTGGGGGCCGCCGCGGGTAGACATGATCCGCGCGGTGATCTCGTCGGCGAGGGCGGGGTTGTCGCGGAGAAATTGCTTGGCGTTTTCACGTCCCTGGCCGAGCCGGGTATCGCCGTAATTGAACCACGAGCCCGACTTTTCAATCAGTTTGTCGGCCATGGCGAGGTCCATGAGGTCTCCTTCCCTGGAGATTCCGCCGCTGTACATCATGTCGAATTCACAGACGCGAAACGGCGGAGCCACCTTGTTCTTGACCACCTTCACCTTGATCCGCGACCCGGTGATCTCTTCCCCTTCCTTGACCGGCCCGATCCGGCGGACATCAATCCGGCACGAGCTGTAAAACTTCAAGGCGCGGCCGCCGGGCGTGGTTTCGGGGCTGCCGAACATCACTCCAATTTTTTCACGAATCTGATTGATGAAGATCAGGACGCATTTCGAGGCTGAAACAGGCTGCGTCAGCTTGCGGAGGGCCTGACTCATCAGCCTCGCCTGAACGCCGACGGAGCTATCGCCGATCTCACCTTCGAATTCCGACTTGGGTACGAGAGCGGCGACCGAGTCAATCACGACGACATCAATGGCGCCACTCTTGACGAGCATTTCGGCAATCTGGAGCGCTTCCTCGGCGTTCCCCGGCTGGCTGACGAGGAGAGACTCGATATTCACGCCAAGTTTCTTGCACCAGGACGGATCGAGCGCGTGCTCGACGTCAATAAAGGCGGCGACACCGCCGATGCGCTGGGCATTGGCCACCGCGTGCAAGGCGAGGGTCGTCTTGCCGCTCGACTCGGGGCCGAAGAGTTCAATGATCCGGCCCCGAGGCAGGCCCTTTCCCCCGAGCGCCAGGTCGAGCGAGAGAGCGCCGGTCGAGATTCCCTCGACCTCCATGTGGCTCCCCTCGCCCATCTTCATGATCGCGCCGGCGCCGAAGGTTTTCTCGATCTGATTGAGCGTGTTGTTCAACGCTTTTTCTTCGGCCGACTGCACCGCAGGCTTCGCCTCTGCCGACCCTTGACGCTTGGCCACGGCGGTCTCCCCCTCGACTCACGGATTCCGACTGATTTCTGTACACAAGGACACTAATCTACCGCGCCGGAATCGTGTGCGTCAAGGCGATGCCCCCGGTTTTCGGCCTCGAAGGGGTGCGCGACCGAGCGGGGCATAAATGGGGCCTTCGCGGGTCAGGGACGACCCGAAGGTGACGACCTCGGTGACCGGGAACGGTCCGGCGTGCCAGGTCTTGTAATGGTTTATCAGTTTTGTCAGGTCGCGAACGAGATTCTTACCCGGTTTACCGCGACCAAGGGTGACATGCGGCAGAAAAGGGCGTGACTCGGGCCGATAACCGAGGCAATCGAGGGCTTCTGTCACCTGGCTTTGAAGCGTCTGGAGGGATTCGAGACCAAGTTTGCCTGGACCCGTCCAGAGAACGCGGGGTCGGACGGAATCGGGAAAGGCGCCGAGACCTTCGAGCGTCAGTTCAAACCGGGGCAAAGGCTCAACTGCCTCGACCACGGCCTTGCAGACGGCGTTGAGATCGCCGTGGCCGACCTCACCGAGAAAGGCGAGCGTGATATGGAAGGGCATGGCCGACTCCCACCGGAGGTCGGTTGCCTCGCCGGAAAGCTGGGCCTGAAGCCGGGTTAGCTTCCGTTCCAGGGTTTCTGGAACGGCCACGGCAATAAACGTCCGGGTCGTCTCTGACATGAGTCCTTCATTCGCGACGGGGTCAACCTCATCAACAGGCAGGATTGTACGGTCTAGCCTTGGCCCCGTCGATCCGCCTCGATTTTCCTCGCAGATTGCAAAGGGATGAAACCTCTCGATTTCCGAGAGGTTTTGTTGCTGCTCGACCGATCACGATTCCGTCCGCGATAGATTTTTGAGAGTGACGCGCTCGCGTCCTGGTCGTTGATTGGTGTCGGATTGGAATCTCGGGAGGGAGTCCGAGGTGTTGAACAAGGGGTTGAGTTCACGAGGATCGTCGGTCGTCCTGGCGTTCATCATTCTGGGATTGAGTTTAAGGCTAATTCGCTATCTTCAAAATTTTCCGGTCTGGTGCGATGAGTCGATGCTCGCCGTGAACCTGCTCGGGCGAAGCTGGGCAAACCTCGCCGAACCGCTCGATTACCGGCAGGTTTGCCCGCTTGGATTCTTCGCGGGAGCCTGGGGGGTCGTTCAGGTTTTGGGGTTCTCGGAAAGCAGTCTTCGACTGATTCCGATCGTGAGCGCCCTGTTGAGCGTGCTGGTTTTCAGTTGGCTGGCGAGGCGGCTCTTCGGCCCGGGATCAACGGCGTATGTCCTGGCTATTGGCCTCTTTGCGGTGGCTCAACCACCGATCCGGTTCGCGGCGGAATTTAAACCGTACGCGACTGATTTGCTTGCGGCTACTGTCTTGATTCTTCTGGCGGTTTTGAAGAGGCAGGAGCCGGGGCGAGCACGTTGGTCGTGGATTCTCGCGGCGATCGCGCCGGGATGCGTGGCGGTGTCGCTGCCCTCGCTCTTTGTGATCGCCGGGGTGGCCGTCGTGGGCTTCGTCGAGATCTTGAAGAGGCGGCAAGTTGTTTCAAGTCTGACATTTCTGGCGTTTCTGATGAGCGCGGGCTTGGGGGTTGGCCTGATGGCCTGGCTGGGTCAGTATCATTCGAGTCCTGAGGATCGCGCCTATTTTCTGGAATTCTGGGCCGGGGGATTTCCGCCAGGCTGGCGCGATCCGGGCCGACTCGTCTCGTGGCTGATCCGGGTTCAGACCGGCCCGCTTTTCGCCTATCCGCACGGCCCGACGCGATTGCCGGGGAGTTTAAATATCCTGGTCTTTCTCCTGTTTGGAGTCGGGGCCGTTGTCTGGTTCCAGCGCGATCGAGGGATGCTGGCGCTGCTGGTCTTGCCCTTCATGTTGAACTTCGTCGCGGCGATTTTGCGACGCTATCCGTACGGGATGAGTCCAAGGGTCGCGCAGTTTCTCGTTCCGTCGACCTTGATTCTGGTCGCCAGCGGTCTGGAATCGATCCTGGAACGAGTCCGATCCGAAGTCTTCAGGGAGCGGGCGGTTCGAGTCTTGATTGGACTTTGTCTCATGCTGGGAATCTGGCGGCTCGGCGCGGATCTGGGGAAGCCGTATCGAACCCCCTGGGATCAATCGGCTCGCGAATTCGCCCGATGGTTCTGGAACGAGCAGGCGGCGGATGCCGAGATCGTCTGTGTTCAGAACGACCTGAAGATCCCCTTTCGGCCCGAACGATGGTCGTATGACGCCGCCGATCAATACCTTTGCTATCAAAGGATTTACTCGCGAAGGCACCGCCTCGACCTGACTCCGCGCTGGGAGTCCATCTCATCTGGCCGACCGCTCCGTTGCGTCCTGTTGAATCGGTTTCCGCACGATGTTCCCGGCTTTCGCGACTGGATGAATGCCCAGGCGGATCGTTACGCCTTGCGCGAGGTCCGCGTGTATCCGGCCAGCCGAGGCGTGCCGGGGGAACCGGCGCAGGTTTACGTGGTCTGCGAATTTTTCCCTGTTTCTCCAGTTACCGCGGTGGGAAACAGGAAAGGAAGCGTTCGAAAATAATTCGGAGTAGCGCGTCGCTCGCGTCGAGAAATTGCAACTCTCATGTTGACGACGAACAACAAGGCCCCCGGCGATGCTGGCGGAGGGCCAGAAAACAGCGACGTAGCTCTCGACGACGACGCAACAAGGAGGATCGACGATGACCGCGCTCCTGAATCGCCCCTCTCGACTGAAGAGACGCGTTCCCGCCCCGCGACGCACCCGGATCGATGCGCCGAGCCGTGATTCCGAGGTCTATCGGGAATCGCTCTATCTCCGCCACTGGACCTCTCGACAGGTCTCGGGCTATCAAAGCCTTTTAACAACCATCGCGGCCGTCAGGATGCCCGGCCAATCGACCTGATTCGAAGCTCTCCGCCGCCGCCCGGGTTTTGACAAGGCAACGAGCGCCCCAACGCACCCGGGCGGCCAGGTTGAACCTGAGCCACGCCGAAAAGGTTCACCTTGACGACCCCGTGCCGTCCCCTACGATGATTCCATCCACGTTCGCGTCGGCAAGGTGCCGGCGTTTTGCGTGAAGATGGGGGGGATCGGCCGGATGGGGGACGATGCCGACCGATTGGAGCTGTCGAGAGGGCGGGTCATCCTGCTTGTCCTCGCGGCCGTGCAGTTCACCAATATCGTGGACTTCATGATTGTCATGCCGCTCGGGCCAAGGCTCCGGCAGGCGATGGCGATCGATCCGAAACAGTTCAGCCTGATCGTCGCTTCGTACGCGATCAGCGCGGCCCTCGCGGGTCTGCTGGCGGTCTCGTTTATCGACCGCTTTGACCGCCGGACGTCGTTCTTGACGCTCTACGCGGGCTTTCTCGTCGGCACGCTGGCCTGCGGCCTGGCCCCGGGATACGTCACCTTGCTCGCGGCCCGGGTTTTCACGGGTGCCTTCGGAGGAATTCTCGGCGGCCTGGCGATGGCGATCATCGCCGACGTCTTTCCCGAGGCGAAACGAGGTCAGGCGACCGGGACGTTGATGTCCGCCTTCGCGCTGGCGACGGTCGTCGGCGTCCCCTCGGGGCTGTATCTCGGCAACAATTTCGGCTGGAACAGGCCGTTTCTGGTGCTGGCGGGGCTGGGGGTTTTCGTGCTCGGGGCGGGACTTTACGCCCTGCCGCGATTGCGCGGGCACATGGAAAAACCAGGCCACAAACACGCCAGTCCTGTTTCGCAAGTCGTTTCGCTGCTGACCGATAGCGCCTGTCAGCGGGCGTATCTGCTGGTGGTGTCGATGTTCTTCGGCGGTTTCGCGGTGATCCCGTATATCGGGTTGTATCTGGAATTGAACGTCGGGGTTTCGAAGGAAAACCTGCCGCTCGTCTATATTGTCGGCGGTGTCTTGACGCTCATCGCGTCGCCGCTGATCGGCAGGCTGGGCGATCAGTACGGCCGGTTCGAGGTTTACCGGGTCGTGGCGCCTCTGGCCGGACTCTTGATGCTCATCCTGACGAACCTGCCCGGGGTTCCGCTGGCCGTCGCCGTTGCGATCCCCGCGCTGATGATGGTAGGCAACTCGGGACGGATGGTCGTCGCGATGACGATGATCACGACCTGCGTCGAGCCTCGTCGTCGCGGGAGCTTTCTGAGCCTGAACTCGACCGTTCAGCATCTCTCCTCGGGTCTCGGCTCGTTTGTCGCGGGAAAAATCATTGGCGAGGGGCGACACGGGGCACTCACGCATTATGATCGGGTCGGCCTGCTCGCCTTCGCGTTGACGCTGGTGAGCATTGCGCTGGCGTCTCGCGTCCGGCCTTATGCGGCAACATCAACATCAACGTTGGCGGTCGAGGACGACCCCGATGCCCTGGGTGTCGACCCGGCACCGGCCGCGGCGCTGGAGGTTCCGCCGTCGGTTCCCGCGCGGAGTTAAGACCGAAAGTTTTACGGCCGCCGGGCTTGCGCGGGGGGAAGACAGCAGTCGACCGCACAGACGTCGTGGCTTGGACCGTCGGTTCCGACGGCTCGGCGTTCAGGATGGGCGTTGAGCCGCTCGCGAATCAGTTCGACGAGCATCGAGACGAACCGGGGATGGGTGCCGACGGTTTCGGACCGGGCCATCGTCAGACCGAGGGAATCGCAGACCTGCCGGGCCTCTTCGTCGAGGTCGAAGAGGACTTCCATGTGGTCGGAGACAAAGCCGACCGGGTGAATCACGACGGAAGACACCCCGTCCGCGTGAAGAGTGCGCAGGTGGTCGAGGATGTCGGGTTCGAGCCAGGGGTCGGTCGGTCGGCCGCTCCGACTCTGATAGACGAGCTTCCAGCGATCGGGACCGATGCCGAGCGATTCAGCGACGAGTCGGCAGGTTTCGCCGAGTTGATGTTCGTAAAGGCAGCCGGACGCCATCGATTGGGGAATACTGTGCGCGGTGAAGGCGAGGTGGGCACGGGACCGCTCGTCGGCTGCGAGCGAATCAAGGGCCGAGGCGACACGTTCGGCATTCGCGGCGATGAAATCGGGGTGATTGTAAAAGACTCGAATCTTTTCGACTTGGGGAAAGGCTCCGCCGACCGACTCCTGAGCGCGGGCGATGTCTTCGCGATACTGTCGGCAACTGGAATAGGAGCTATAGGCGGCCAGAACAAGTCCGAGGGCGCGTTGCCTTCCGTCATGAGTCATCGCGGCAAGGGTGTTGGCCAAAAACGGATGCCAGTTTCGGTTTCCCCAGTAAACGGGTAACGAGACACCTTGTCGCGCAAGCTCGGGCTGAAGCACTTCGATCAGGGCGCGGACCTGGCCGTTGATCGGGCTGACACCGCCAAAATGATGATAATGTTCGGCGACTTCGAGAAGACGCTCGCGCGGGACGTTCCTGCCTCGCGTCACGTTTTCGAGGAAGGGCATGACGTCGTCCGGCTTCTCGGGACCGCCGAATCCGACGATCAAGAGGGCATCGTGCGCGGTCTCGGACCCGGCGAGTCCTGGGTTCGTTTCGCTCATCTCGGGTGGTCTGTCCGTCGATTAGTCCGGTCCGCTCTCGTCGCGCGACGCAACCGAGAATCGGCTCGTTATAGTCGGGTCCGAGTCGATCGACCAGGAGGGTTCATCGAAAAGAGACGTGGTTGGGAAAGACGATTGCTTCTGGCCGGAGATTCCGTCGGTTCGATGTTGGACCTGATACATCCAGGCCCAGGCGATTCAGCCTCGCCCGTCCGAAAATATGAGGATTTCATCTATAGAGAAGTCAACGGCCGTGACCTCCCGACGCGCGGGTCGTCGAGCGCGGCCTCGCGTTCACGCTCGGCCCTTGGCCGCGCCGGGGGTCAACGGTGTTTCTGGCTCCGGAGATTACGGTATTCGAGGGCCTTCGTTGCCTGTCAAATAAGGGACCGTTCGACTCAGAAAAAGATTGATTCTCCGGTACTGATGTCCACCCGCACACAACCCGGACCGTCGACCGTTAGCCCGTCGATCGATCTTTCAAAAACGACGACCCATTTGACGACACTTTTGCGGCATTTGTACCCGATAGCCAGGAGATCGGGGTGGGCCCCGAGGCAGGTCCATCCCGCACACCCGTTCCCGGAGACAAACACACTGGCGATCCGGATCGCTTCTGATTTCGCTTCACTCTTGCCGAGGCGCATTTCCCGATCCCACTCAGCGAGTCTCCTTGATCCTGATGTTCCTATACTCAAGCGTGTTGGTCTCGGCCTGAAGGCCAATGCCACCCTGTCCTTTCACGTCGAGCTTTTCTTCGAGGAGTTCATCGTTGCAGGTGCAGTGCGCGGTGTTCCCCTTGACGATGACCTCGATCTCGTTCCAGTCACCGTCTCGAAACGCCTTCAATTTGGTGTAAGGGCCAACCGTGGGATAATCGCGAACTTGCAACTGCTTGCCACGCAGGAAGAGACCGCTGTTCGCCTTCGGGCTGGCCCGGAATTCCAGGTGAAGGGAAAAATCCCGAGGAAACGCGCGAGTGGTCTCGACGACCTTGATCGGCTTCCCCCCGGTGCAAACAATCACGCCGTTCTTGACCGAGAACCGGCCGTCGGCCGACGTGGTCTTGCCGTCGAGCGACTCGGTGCCGACCTTCCATCCGGTGAGATCCTTGCCGTTGAAGAGGTTTTCCGACCGAGCATCGAGCGAGGGCGTCTCATCGGAATCAGCCGAAACAGCTCCCGACCACGCGAAGAGCGCCAGACTTAGCCAAAAGAACCGACTTCGCCGGGAAGGGAAAATCATCGGCATTCGCTCCGGAGCATAAAACGAAGAGGAAGCGACCGAGGGGCATTGAGCCTCCCGGTCGCCTCGCGACGTTCCCTTCAAGGAATTACTTGCGGTTATTGGCGGTGACGCCGGGCCATTCGTCGGTCCGGAAGGGGGTGACGGGAAGGCCGTCCTTGCTGTAAAGGTTGCAAACAGGGTTATCCGCCCAGGCGTATCGGACGGCGACGGGGCTGGAGACCTTGTCCGAGGAAACCTCGATCTGGTGGTCGCCGAGGATCTTGGCCTTGGCGCGGTGGAAGGTCTTGTCGTCACCGGCAATCGTGAACCCGCGCGGGTCGTTGACGTCGAAGGGGCGGAAGCCGCCGCCGGTGTGCTCGAAGGTCAGGACGATCTTGTCCCCCTTGACTTCCATCGACTTGTACGTCGGGCTCTGGTAAGGAACCTTGATCCCATAGTCTTTCGCAAGGGCCCAGCGAGCGAGGCGCTTGCCGACATCGAGCTTGTTCTTGGGATGAATGTCCTTCCCTTCGCCGATGTCGATGATCACGGCCTGGCCGGAGTTGGGAACGCGGGCCATCGTCATCGTCTGGGCTTCACGAAGCTCGGCCCAGGCGCTCTCGGCCGGGTCCTCGCGCTCGTTCTGGAAGTCGGCGAGTTGAACCCAGTAAAACGGGAAGTCGCCGATCGCCCATTCGTCCCGCCAGCTCTGGATCATGAGCGGGAAGAGGTCGCGATACTGATACGCCCGGCCGACGTTCGACTCGCCCTGATACCAGATCGCCCCTTTGATCCCGTAGCCGATCGTCGGCTTGAGAACACCGTTATAAATGTTGCCCGGTCGCGCATTGCCGTGCATCTGGTTCTTGGAGCCGTTGTCGCCAGACTCGGCCTTCTTCTCCATCGCGACCCAGCGTTCCATCAGTTCCTTGTACTTCTCGTCCTTCTCCAGAATGTCGCGGCGGACCCAGGCCTCGGCGGCGGAACCCCCCCAGGAGTCGTTGATCAGGCCGACGGGAACGCCGAGGGTCTGGTGAAGCTGGCGGCCGAAGAAGTAGCCGACGGCCGAGAAGTGGCGGACGGTCTCGGGCGTGCAGACCTCCCACTTGCCGTTAAACGTCTTCCGCGGTTCCTGGGTGCCGACGTTCGGCACGGTGATCAGGCGAATTTGCGAGTCGTTGGCGGCGAGGCTCTCGATGTCGCCGTCGGTCGACGAGTTGACCGACATCTGCATGTTCGACTGGCCGGAGCAGATCCAGACCTCGCCGACGAGGACGTCGTCAAAGGTCACGGTGTTCTTGCCGGAAACCGTCAACTTGTGCGGGCCGCCCGCGCTGAGCGGGTCGAGCGTGACCGTCCAGGCGCCATCCTTGTCGGCCTTGGCGGTCTTGGTCTGGTCGCCGATCTTGACCGTGACTTCCTCATCGGGATCGGCGGTGCCCCAGACGCGGTCGTTCTGCTTCTGCTGCAAGACCATGTGACTGCTGAAGATCGCTGGCAGCTTGACATCGGCGCGGGCGGGGCTGGTTGACCCCCCGGCGAACGCGATCGAGAGACCGAGGCCGAGAAGGCCGGTCCGTTGGAAGAAAGAAGAGCGCGTCACGACTGGAATTCTCCCTGGCGGGCTGCGTTGGGAATGTCGAACCTTGCGAGATTCGAAGTTTAGCGGGCGCGCCGGGGTCTTGCCATGAGGAACTCGCTTTTCCGCCAATAATTCGAGGATTTGAACGTGCTCTTGCTTGAATTTCAGTGTTTTTTCGAAGCAGGCGCGATCGATCCGAGCGCGATCAGGACCGGTTGATCCGAGCACGACCCCGCGCCGTTCTTGCTCGACGGACAGTGAGCGCACCCCGTCGATTTCCGCCGCGAAACGCCTGGAACAAACTTCTGGACGAGATATCCAAGAGCGACCGCGACCGAGAGGAACGCGGCGAGGTCTTGCCAGCCGTAAGTCATCGCTCGCCCCTTTTCGTGACGGTTGGTGATTTCAGGCCGCGAAGAGCATGCCGACCTGATACGTCAAGAAGGCCCCGAGGTAGGCCAAAACCGTCATATACGTGAAACTGAGAACTGACCAGCCCCAGTGGCCGGTCTCG
Organism: Isosphaeraceae bacterium; assembly: GCA_965277595.1. GTDB lineage: Bacteria > Planctomycetota > Planctomycetia > Isosphaerales > Isosphaeraceae > CBDIDH01. Next base: position 3,689,463 of record CBDIDH010000002.1, on the reverse strand, counting down.
CGACGGATCACCGCGAGCGTGGAAACGCACTGGGCGCAGAGCGCGAAGAAGACCATGACCGAGAGCGCGACGGGCGTGTTGAAAAGCGGCCGAGCCGTCCCCGCCCAGGTCGCCGACCGGAGCGTCGCGCCAAGTCTACGAGTATCGTCCTTGGTCTGACCGGCGTCGAAGATCACACCGAGGGTCGCCACGACAACTTCTCGGGCCGGAAACGAGGCGATCACGGCGCTTCCGATCCGCCAGTCCCAGCCGAGCGGCCGGACCGCCGGTTCAATCAAACGCCCGGCTCGTCCCAGCCAGCTCTGACGCTTCTGCGCACCGTCAAGCTGATCGTCGAGATCCTGGAGCGTCGCCTCAAGCGCCGCGACCCGATCGCGATCGCCCGAGCCCTCGGCGCGATCGAGCGCGGCCTGATCGCGGGCACGCTGGGCGTTGAGGGGTCCGGCGATTTTTTCGGGAAGACGCGGCCAGTAAAGCGCCGCCCACATCACGACCGAGACGGCGAGGATCAAGGTTCCGGCGTTCGAGAGGAAGTCCCAGCCGCGTTCGACCATTCGATGAACGACGACCCGGATCGAGGGCCACTTATACGAAGGCAGTTCCATCACGAACGGCGGTGTCGCCCCCTTCAAGATCGTCCGCTTGAAGACCAGGGCGGCCAGGGCGGCGACGACAATCCCCACTAAATACATCGCGAAAAGCGTCAGGCCCTGCCAGCCCAGCAAGCCGCCAAAGACGCCGCGCGCGGGGATAAAGGCCGCGATCAGGAGCGTGTAGACGGGAAGTCGGGCGCTACAACTCATCAAGGGCGCGACCAGAATCGTGGTCAGGCGGTCGCGTCGGTTCTCGATCACCCGGGTCGCCATCACGCCAGGGATCGCGCACGCGAACGACGACAGCAAGGGAATAAACGACTTGCCACTGAGGCCGACACGCGACATCAGCCGGTCCATCAAGAAGGCCGCGCGGGCGAGGTATCCGCAATCTTCCAGAATCGCCATGAAGAAGAAGAGGATCACGATCTGCGGCAGGAAGATCACCACCGCGCCGATCCCGCCGATCAAGCCGTCGACGAGCAAGGACCGGAAGGCCCCGGCGGCCATTTTGGACTCAACGTACTTGGAGACAGCCGCGACCCCCTCGTCGATCGCGTCCATCGGCACCTGAGCCCAGGCGAAGACGGCGTTGAACATCACGAGCATCGTCAGAGCGAGGATGATCGTCCCCCACACGCGATGCGTCAGGATCGCGTCGATCCGGTCGCTTGACGAGACGTTCGAATCCTCCGCGCGGGTCACGACGCCATCGACCGCCCCGGCGACCCAGCCGTAACGCGCCACGGCCTCGACCGCCGGAACCGGGCAACCGACCGACGCAAGTCGCTCGCGACTTGTTTTCAGTTCCGCGCCCAGATCGGGCCTTAATCCCTCGCGAAGCTGCCCCTCGAAATAGCCTCCGGTATCCAGGACAAGGCGTTCGACAAGATAGCGCGGCAGGGCCGACCCTTCGTGTTCGAGAAGCAGGCCAAGCCGATCGACCTCGTCGCGAAAGGGTTTCGGAAATGGACTTTCCCGCACCGAAGTTTGGTTTTGCTCAACATCGGCGAGCGCTTTTTTGAGAGTGTCGAGCCCCTCGCCGCGATCGGCGCGAACGGCGACGACCGGAACGCGAAGGTTCTCGGAAAGGCGTCCTGTATCGATCTTCATGCCGCGCGACTGGGCGACATCGGTCATCGTCAGGGCCACGACCGTCGGCAGGCCGAGTTCGAGAACCTGGCTGAAGAGATAGAGGTTGCGTTCCAGGTTGCTCGCGTCAATGACGCAAAGAATGACGTCGGGGGGCGGGTCGTCGCGACGGCCGAGAAGGACGTCAATGGCCACCATCTCGTCGGGCGATCGGGGGGCGAGACTGTAGGTTCCCGGCAGGTCAATGAGCGACCAGCGCCGGGTGTCGTGCCCCACCCGGCCGACCTTCTTCTCGACCGTCACCCCTGGATAATTGCCGACCCGCTGTCGGGCGCCCGAGAGAGCGCCAAAGAGGGTCGACTTCCCGGTGTTCGGGTTGCCGATCAGGGCGATCGTTTTCGCGCGATCCTCGGTACTGACCGGCTTCAACTCCGACCTCCCCGGCGGCAGGCAAGGACCCCCGAACGGTCAGAGCCGCTCGACCTCGACCAGGGCGGCTTCGTCGCGGCGGAGGCTCAGGCGATAGCCGCGCACCTCAAAGGCCATCGGGTCGCCCAGCGGAGCCTTGCCCACGAAACGGATCTCAACCCCCGGCGTGACTCCCATCTCCATGATCCGCAGGCCGACCTCGTTCCGGGCGTCGACCCCGATCACCCGCGCCCTGCCACCCGTGGAAAGCTCGGAGAGCCGGTCGGCCATCTCAGCTCAATGCCCCCGGCCGGATCAAGACGCCAGCCATCTCGTCGGCCCGAACGCAAATCTTCTGACCGTCAAGCCGGACGATACAGGGGCTTCCCGATCGGATCATCTCCACGACCGCGCCCGCCCGCAAACCCATCTCACGGAGACGATCCACCACGCTCCCCGCTCCCAAGACCTCACCAACCCTGCCGCTCTGTCCGGCGCGCAAAAGGGTCAAGGGGATCAGGCGAAACATCTCGTCGACCTCAACCGGTTGCATCATCAAGGACATCATGAGCCTCGGTCGTCCTGCCGTTCGAGTGGAGAGAGAACGAGACGGAACCACGATCGGATTGAGACTCAGTCTCAATCACCCTTCCAAAAAGGGGGCGATTTCTCGCCCGAAGGGTCTCGGTCAATCATTGTTGCACAATGACAATCGCGACACCAGGGGTCACTAAATTTTCCTGGCGGACCGGCGAGGTTGCGAATAATGATCAGGGCCGCTCCGTCTGAAATCTCGGAAGGATTGCTTGTAATGACGCTCGCGGCGGCTCGTTTGTGCGGAGAATGAGTGCTCTTGACCGTGGGCGTGAAGGTTGGTTGGATAGCTATCCTCCTTAAGGTGTTGAATTTGCGGACTTCCGAAGTTTTCGCCCGTGAATTTTTCTTCTAGACACACTGAGGATTGTTCGCGGGCGTACTTCGTTCCTGGGTGAGACCATCCAGGCGGTTTTCTATCCCGTGACAGATCCCGCGGCGTGGACTGACCCGCTGGGTTCGTTGATCGTGTCAGTCCTTGTTGACTGCTCGTCCCCACGTACGGGGTGTGGTGTTTTCAAGCCGCGATTTAAGGGGTGTTTGAAGATCTCCCCGGTCTCAACCGCCTCAAGACCCTCCCCGGGTTAAAATTCCCTCTGACGGCAAACCGTCTGTCGGTCTTCTGAGTGTTCCGCAATGGTCCGCCAAGAGCCGAGCGCCTTGCTTGACCTGCCCCCTTTGCGTCACGCGATTTCTCCCGATCGCGTGTCCGGGGTGTGTCTTCTAGGCCGTTAGCCGTCGTCGCTGCAAAACCGTTGACCTGCCACGCGTTTCATTCTTGATGCTGCAAAAGGAAGCAACCGATGCGTGTCGACCAAATCCTTCGACGATTGATCCTCGCAACGTTCACCGGCGTGATCGCGACCGGATTTTCCGGCCTCGCCCTCGCCGACGACGACACGACCCCACCCCCCCGCCAGAAAGCAAAACCTGAATCGCCTCGCGCTCAAAAATCGATCCAACCCGATGATCCGGTCGACACCTCGGCAAGCAAGACGAAGCCGACCGACGTGACCCCATTGACCGAGACCGACGTTCTCAGCGGCCTCAAAGCGGGCCAACTCTCCGCCAAGGCGGAAGGCACTGGCGACGGCCGGATTACCCTCTCGATCACCAATCGCACCAAACGTCCCCTCCGCGTCGTCCTTCCCCCCGGCCTCATTGCCTCCGGCGCGACCGGCCAGTTCGGTGGCATGGGCGGTTTCGGCGGTGGTATGGGCGGCATGGGTGGTGGCATGGGTGGCATGGGCGGCATGGGTGGTATGGGCGGCATGGGTGGTGGCATGGGCGGTATGGGCATGGGTGGAATGGGTGGCATGGGCGGTGGCATGGGCGGTGGCATGGGCGGTGGCATGGGCGGAGGGATGACCGGCGGTGCCGGCGCCGGTGGCATGGGGGGTGCCATGGGTGGCATGGGCCGGCCAATGACCATGCCCGCTCAGATGGGGATGATGATGCTTGCCCAGCTCATCATGAACCTGATCGGTGATCGTGATAGCTGGGACACCCGATCCATGATGATGGGCATGATGGGCGGCATGGGCGGGATGGGAGGCATGGGCGGTGGCATGGGAGGCATGGGGGGTGGCATGGGAGGCATGGGGGGTGGTTTCCGATCCATTCCGCCCACGGGATTGCCCGAGGCGGTTTTGAAGCCTGGCCAGACCCGCCATTTGCCGACACGAGTCGTGGCCTTGAATGGTCCCGACGAGGTTGGCGCGGTAGTAATGCCCGCGAAGGGTGAGATGCTTCGAGTCGGCGGGATTGACGGTGCCGAGGCCGCGGCGCCTGCCTTGAAGCTTCTCGCGGCCGAGAAGGCGCCGCAGACGGTTTCGCAACTGGTGATGTGGAGGCTCGCGAGCGGTCTTGACTGGGAGAAGATCGAGGTCCTGTCACGTCCCTGGGCGAATGCCCACGAGCTGGCGCTGGCGAAGTCGTTCGTCGATCGGGCGGCGGAGGCCGACGCGGCGAGCCGGAAGCTGGACCCCACCGCCGATTCGGGACGGTTTTACTGGTCCGTGGACGGTAAAGACTCGGCCTCGGCCGATCTCGTCAAGGTGCTCGACGGTCGTTCGATCATCGGCCTGAAGGCCGAGCGAGGCATTCCCCAAACGCCCGAAGTTCCGGGTCTTGCCGCCGAAATCAAGGTGACGGGCGCCTCGGCCGAGAAGACGCTGGAAGTGAAGCTCTCGGTCAGCTCGGCTGAAGACCTACGCTGGGTTCCGGCGGGGCAGTTCAAGCTCCCACTTTACGACGCCAGGACCCGACAGCCCCGCAAGGCCGCCGAGATCGCCGATGCGCTCGCCGAGGGCGTTCTGGAACGGGTCGTCGTGGCGAAGCTTGGCAAGGGGCCGCGCGCCAAAGGAGAGTTGACCTACACGATCACCATTGCCAACAACTCGCCGCTGGTTTTGAATGGTCTGGCCCTGGGCGGCTCGGTCCAGGACAGCGAGAACGCGGAGCCGCCGATGATCTCGGGCCTGAACGTCCCGCCGCACAGGACGCTCAAACTCCCGGCTTCGGCCAAGGTGGTCGAGCGCCTCAAGCTCAAGGAAGGCATTCACATCATCGCGGCCGACCTCAGCGCGCTCTGAGATCGTCCTTAAGCCCGGTCGTGCTCGCTTGAGAATGACGACCGGGTTTTTTCAAAACGAACCGGAGCCGGCCCCTTCAATTTCCCGAGGCGGCCGGCTCCGGTGTTTGTTTGAAGTCGCCCCGACGGACGCGGATCAGGTCGGCGAGAAGGGTCGAGGCGTTGCGGTAGCGATCATCACGGTTCTTGGACATCAACTTCCCAACAACGGCGGAAAAACCGGCGCTGAGGTTCGTGTTCAAGGTTTCCACCGGCGCGGGTCGGGTGCGGGGGTCGGCATGCTGACGGATGATCTCCGCCAAGGTGCCGGAATAAGGGGGATGGCCGGTGACGAGATGGTAGAGGCTGGCTCCCAGGCTGTAGAAGTCGGTTCGAATGTCGAGGTCGGACTGTCCTCGGGTCTGTTCCGGACTGATGTATTCCGGGGTGCCGATTGCGTTACCCGCCTCGGCGGCGGCCCAGTCCTCGTCGGTGGCCAATCGGGCGAGGCCGAAATCGATGAGTTTGACGCCGCCATCGGGAGCAATGATCAGGTTCGCGGGCTTGACGTCCCGATGAATCAGGCCGCGACGGTGAACGTGGTCGAGGGCCTCGGCAACGGAGAGAGCCAGTCGAAGCGCGGGGGGTTCGAGAAAGGGTCCTTGCCTCACGCAACGGTCCAGGGCCGTCTCGCCCTCGGCGTATTCCATGACGAGGTAAGGACATCCGTCAGACTCGCCGGCGTCGATCAGATGCGGGATGTTGGTGTGCGCGAGTCGAGCCGCGAAGGTGGCCTCGCGTTGGAACCGAACGACAAACTCGGTCGTCGCGCTCAAGGTGTGATGAAGAACCTTGACCGCGACAAAGCGATCGACACTGGTCTGTCGGGCCTTGTAAACGCGTCCCATCGACCCGTTGCGGATCAGGCCGAGAGGCTCATAGCCGGGCACTCCCAGGCCACGCGGGCGGATGTTTTCAACCTTCACGGCGGGGAACTCCCCGGAAGGAACGACGGGGAAATCTCCTGAGATTGGGGCATCGGCCAGGTCGGCCTGAACCTGGAAGGAGGACTTGCAGAATCGGCAACTTACCCGACGGCCAAGGTATTCCCTTCGGACCGAGAGGTGGTGTCCGCAGCAGGGGCAATGCATTCCGATGTGTGCGTCCACTCTCGGCCAGACTCCGCGGCGTGTCAACCTCACGCAGGCTCCCGTCTTTTTCCAGTTTAGACGATCATTCGGTTCCTTGCGAAACGAATCCGAGCGAAGGCGGCGACTTACACGTGTCGACCCGGTCCCCGTTGCCCGACGTCTTCGATAGAATGATGCCCCGGATCACGGCTGTGGTTTCATTCAGCAAGGCAGGGGGTTGAGACACGATGGGCGGCCGAGACGCTTACGACGATTTGATCCGACGATCGCGAGAACAGGCGGTCCTCGCCTCATGCTCGGCGCTTCTCGGCTGGGACGAGCAGACGTACATGCCCGTTGGAGGCGCCGAGAATCGAGGCAACCAACTTGCCCTTCTCGCCGGCCTGCTTCACGACCGAGCGACCGACCCGAAGATCGGCCTCTTGCTCGATGAGGTCGAGGGGTCCGACCTGATTTCCGACCCGGATTCCGTCGAGGTGGCCAACGTCCGAGAAATCCGCAGATCATACACCCGACAGACAAAGTTGCCGAAGTCGCTTGTCGAGCAACTGGCGCGGATGACCTCGCGAGGGCATTCGGAATGGGTCGTCGCTCGCCGGGAAAACAATTTCCCAGGTCTCTGCCCGACCCTGGAGACGATTTTCCGCTTGAAACGCGAGGAAGCGAAATGCCTCGGCAACACCGACCAGCTTTACGACGCTCTACTCGACGAGTACGAACCCGGCGCTCAGAGCCAGGCTCTTGCCCAACTCTTTGAATCGCTGAGAATCGAGATCGTTCCGCTTGTTCAGGCGATTGCCGGTTCCACGGCCCGACCCGATCGCGGGATCTTGACGCGAGCCTACCCGCTCGACCGACAGAAAGTCTTTGGCGAAACGGTCGCCTCGGCTATTGGCTTTGATTTTGAGAAAGGACGGCTTGATCCGACCGAACACCCCTTCTGTACCGGGATCGGACCGGGCGATACTCGCGTCACAACCCGGTATGACCTGCATAACTTCGGTGATGCCTTCTTTGGCATCCTGCACGAGGTCGGCCACGGCCTCTACGACCAGGGGCTCGATGCCTCGCATCATGGCACGCCAATGGGTGAGGCTGTCTCGCTTGGCATTCATGAGAGCCAGTCGCGGCTCTGGGAAAACCTCGTCGGCCGCGGCAGCCCCTTCTGGGATTACTGGTTCCCGCTCGCGCGTCGGGTTTTTCGCGAGGCGCTCGGCGGGGTCTCGCAAGATGCCTTTCTCTTTGCCGTCAACGAGGTTGAGCCGTCCTTGATTCGTGTCAGGGCCGACGAGGTGACGTACAACCTGCACATTCTCGTCCGGTTTGACCTGGAACGCGCCCTGCTGACCGGCGACCTCGGAATGGCCGACCTGCCCGGAGCCTGGTCGGAAAAATATCGCGATTATCTCGGCATCACCCCTGCCAATGACGCCGAAGGCTGTCTCCAGGACATCCACTGGAGTCTCGGATTGATCGGCTATTTTCCGACGTACACGCTGGGAAACCTTCACGCCGCGCAGATGTTTAACCAGGCGGACGCCGACCTTGGCGGCCTCGCCGGGCCTTTCTCCCAGGGCGATGTTTCAAGCTTGCTTGGCTGGCTCCGCGACCGCGTTCATCGATACGGCCAGCGCTATCGGGCCGACGACCTGATCCAACGCATTACCGGCAAGGCACTCGACACCACGCCCCTCGTCCGATCGCTTCGCAATCGGTATGGATCGCTTTACGGAGTTTGATCGGCGTCGATGGCCCGAATTAACCTAATTCATTGCGAACCTTGCCGTTGACCGCAAAGGTCTCAGCGCCGGTCGCGAGGATCTGGGTGACCGTGATCGTGCCGCGGCCGGTGGCTCCTTGAAAGCCGCCGGTCCCGCCAGTGACCGTAAAAGGAAACTTGCCAACGGCTTTCAACTGGTGCGGGCGGGTCATCTGGTCCTTGCCGACGAACTGGATCGAAAGCGTATCGCCGTTGGCCGCGGTCAGGGTTCCCGAGGCATTGAATTTGTGCGTCCCCGTGACAACCTGAATGGTCAACGGCCCGGAGACCTGGCCGAGACCGTTGAACGTTCCGGTCAACTCGACGGTCGCGTTGACGCCGTTGCTCACGGTGCTCGTCGTGGTGGTTGCCAGGGTGCCCGACCCGTGAAGCGCCGTGATCTGCGCCGCGGGCTGAGCCACGCTCAAGACGGTCCTGTTTTCCAGGGCATCAAGTCCCGCCTGAAACTTCCTTGACCGTTTCATCGTCGACGCTCCCTCGTCTCGATTCCATTCCAAGCAACAAACGCGGGACGAGCAAAGGTCGTCGCAACGTCCGTCAACGCTTATCCCACCCAATCGAACGACGAGGGCTCGCGGAAGACATGCTGTGGCGGAGTATACGGAGTTCGCTCACGTCGGCAAGGCCGACCGAACTTGGTGTTGCTCTTTTAGGTCGATGATCAGTCAGATAGATTTTCCACGAGCAAGCGACGTCTCAACGTCGGCGCGACGATTGCACAGTGGAAGGTCAACTCGCCTGGAATTTGCCGGACACGCAATTCGGACGAGTCGTGATGATCTCTCCGAATCTTCTCTTTCCATCAGGTAGTCTGTCATGTCTGACACAAATCCGCCCGATGCCAACACCAGCGATCAGAAGCCGAATCCCAAAGAGTCCATTCACGAGCGGCCCGAGATCAAACCCCTGATCGAGAAAGCCGGTGCCCATCCCGAACGTCGCGTGTCACAGGGCACCATGAAAACCGGGGGCGACGTGGCCGGAGGCGGCGGGACCAAATCTCTGGAAGTTCCCGACGAATCGGCTCAGGCTCCCATTCAAACCGACGCCGATTGATTAACGTCTGTCTCAACGGCGTTGAAGGCTCCAGGCAGGACAATCAGACCCTGGCGCTCAATTTTCCACTCAACGAACGAACAAAAAAAGGCCCGTCCGAGAAACATCGGACGGGCCTTTATTCGCGTTTCAGGGCGATGTGCAGACGTCTTAGACGGTCGTGCGCGTTCCCGTGAGAGCGCGAACAATGGCAATCATCACGCAGGCGCCGATGAACGACACGACGATGCTCCCCCAGAATCCCGCCACCCCAGAAACAAAGAAGCTCACGAGGAAGCCGCCGACCATCGATCCGATCAGACCGACGACGATGTCGCCCAGCATGCCGTATCCGCCACCCTTCATGACCAGACCCGCGAGCCAACCGGCAACAAGGCCAATTACCAGCCAGGCAATGATCCCGCTCGGTGAAAACGCGATATCCGCGAAAAGAAGCGACATGGAAAATCTCCTGGTAGAAAAACCGTTTGCGAGCATTCCGGTCGAAACGTCTTCGACATCGGATCGTGCTCGTCTCTGAGATCAATAACGTAGAAAATCTCGTGCCGACCAGAAAAGATTTTCACAAGCTATTAGACAATACGGAGGATGAATCCCATCGATTTTTCGGTCTGCCTTGAGGACTCAACCGGCGGATCTCGGCTTGAGAAGCTCGCGATACAGCGCGAGATAACGATTCACGATCGGTCTGATGGCGAATTCCTCCTCCACCCGTCGTCGTCCGGATGCGCCGAGCTTCTGACACCGAGCCGGGTCGTTCAGAATAGTGACCAAGGCAACAGCCCAGTCACGCGGATCGTTGCCGCTGACGAGGAGGCCGGTTTCGGAAGGACCGAGCAGATCCTGATTCCCGCCAATGTTCGAGGCGACGCAAGGGAGAGCACTTGCCATCGCTTCAAGAAGCGAGTTGCTCATCCCCTCGGCAACGCTCGGCAAGACGAAGAGATCCGCCGCGCGGAGCGCATCCGCCACGTCGTCGACTGGCCCGAGAAATCGAATTTGTTGAGCCAGGCCCAGCGTCTCGGCCCTGGCCTCAAGTCGGCCGCGTTCGGGTCCTTGACCGACGAGAATCAGGCTCGCCCCTGTCGCCTGGAATACCTGAGGCCAGGCATCAACAAGGACGTCGAGGTTCTTCTGAGGATGGATTCGACCGGTGAAGATCACGCGGGGCCGAGCCGGCAAGGTCGCGTCGAAGTCGGGGAGGACCGAACCGGGGGCGAAGTGGGAACCATCAACCCCGCTGGCAATGCGGACCATTTTTTCGGGAGCGACGCCGAGGTCAATCCACTGCCGCTCGATGTCGGCGGAGATGGCGACGAAGGCATCGTTGCGAATGACCAGGCGGCGAAGCCAGGCCGCTCCTTTGGTGCGGAGAAGTTCCTCGGCCTCGCCATAATAGCCCGAACTCGCCGGCTGGACGATCGTCGGCACGGTCCGGCCCAGCGCCTGCCGAGCCAGACCGGCGGCGACCCCTTCCCAGAGCGCCTGATGGGTGTGAATCAGGTCAAGACCGACCTCGACGCGCAGTCGCCTTAATGCGGCGATGACGCCCGCGACGAACGAGATTGCGAAGAGGGGGCCGCGTTTGGAAGGGCGAATCCAGCGGTGAACCCGAACGCCACGGACCAGATCGTCGTCGGGCAAGCCCGCGATTCGCTGGGTCACCACATCGACGCGATGCCCGAGGCGGACGAGTTCCGCGCCTTGCGCCAGGGCCTGACGTTCGGCACCGCTTTCGACGGGATGGAAGTAGGCCAGTAAATAAACGATGCGAAGCGGAGGACCGCGGTCTTCCGCTCCGCCTTCAGATACATTCAAGAGCAGCGCCAGGTCGGTTCCTCGCGCGGGATGGGATTATTGACGTTTCGTGGCCCAACGATCAGCGTCGGATCGTCAACGAGGGGATATCGATTCCGTGGTCATCGCGGATCTGACCGTCCGCGACCCGGAGGGTCCGAACCGGGTAGCTCCGGCCGCTGGGCATCGTGACCATGACCGTCCAGTCGCCGTTGGGAAGCGTGACCTCGTAGCGACCGAAGGCATCCGATCGCGCGACAAGCTCGTTCAGGGGATCGCGTTTGCTCACCAAGGTCACGCGGACACCTTCCTCGGGTCGGCCGGTGTCCACGGAATAAACGCGGCCTTCAAGCTTGTGGAGATCACCTTTACCGACCGTCCGAAAATACGAGGAGGCTCCGGCGGGCTTCTGAACGTTGTGAAGAATCGCGGAGGCTTCACCGGGCGGCGGAAGGTCAACGGGCGTCGCCCCTTCAGCGCCGGGGGCAACCGGAGGCGTGGGGGTTGGCGTCGGCGTTGGCTGGGGCTTTACGACCGACGTCGGCTCCGCGTCGGCGGGCGGGGTTGCGGTGATCGGGGTCGACGGAATCACCGTGGGGGGCGCGGAAACGTCTTTCTCGACCGCGGGCGCCCGCGGTGGCGCGGCGAAGTTCGGATCGGCCGTCTTCGCGGGTGCGGGACGAGGCGGAGCCGGGCTGGTGTCACGCTTCATCGTCGGCTCGGCCGAGGCCGACGCGGCCGGGGCGACCTCGGGCGTCTCCGAGGCCGGAACGCTTTCCACGGTGGACGGCGTCGGTGCCGCGCTCGGCGCGGGCTCGACCTGAGGGGCGGGCGTGGAATGGGACGTCGACGGTGACGGCGAGACCACCCGCGCCGGGGCCGATCCACAGCAAGGCGGCTCGACCGCGCAGGGATCGCAGGCGTTCGCGACCGTCTGGGTCTCATAAACCATCGGATAGACGACCGAGGTGGGAACGTAGGTCGTCGGCAGAACGTAAGTTCTGGGCAGATACCGTGTGTACGTCGTCGGGACGAAGGCGTATGTCGGGCTCAACACGAAGGATGTCGGCACATACGCCGGCGAATCGTTGACATACGTCATCGGCACGACGTAAGACGTCGGCACGACATAGGAAGTCGGCACGGTGTCAACGACGTAAGCCGTTGGACCCACGAAACGATCGCGCAGGTGGCCATTCGCCAGGGCCGAGCCTGATCCCGCGATGGCGGGAACCAGGGTACCCAGAGCCACGACGCGGCTTCGCCATTTCGCTCGCATGATCGGCCCCTCTCTCTGACCGGCAAGGTTCGTGAACCGGATGATCGGTCCTTGCGATACGATGGTCACTTTCCTCTTAACCATAGATACCAGACCCGCCGCCCCGATCCAAGAGACTGCCCATTTTCTCGGGCCTTGCCAGCGTGTCGAAAAATTGCGCGATGAGGTCGTCAAAGCCCGTTCGGGGTCGACGCCGGCAGAATATGGCCCATTTTATCGCGTTTGGTGTCAAGGTACTTGCGGCGATCGGCCTCCTCCGGCGCGATGATCGGAATCTGATCGACGACTTCGAGGCCGTGGCCGTGGATGACGAAGGCGTCGGTCTTCTTGGGATTATTGGTCAGGAGCCGCACCTTGGTCAGGCCGAGATCCTGAAGGATCTGAAGACCTGGTCCATAATCGCGCTGATCGGCCCGGTAGCCGAGAGCGAGATTGGCCTCGACCGTGTCGAGTCCGCTATCCTGAAGGGCATAGGCTCGTAGTTTTTCAATCAGGCCAATCCCTCGGCCTTCCTGCGGCAGGTAGATCAGGGCGCCGACCCCTTCGCGGCCGATCATCTCGAGCGCCAGGTGGAGTTGATCGCCACAATCGCAGCGGAGCGATTCGAGCAGGTCGCCCGTGAAGCAGGATGAGTGCATCCGAACCAATGGGGCGGGAATCGACGAAAGGTCGCCCATGACAACGGCCACCGGCTCGTTCCCCGGCTCGTTCTTGACCCGGTAGCCGACGATCCGGCCGCGTCCATAACGGGTCGGAAGTTCGGCCTCGGCAAGGCGTTCCACCAGCTTCTCGCTCCGACGTCGATAGCTGATAAGCATCTCGATCGAGATCATCGGAAGCTGGTATTCCTGAGCGATGGCGTGAAGGCGTTCACGACTGGCGATCCCCGTGCCGTCGAGGATCTCGATGAGGACACCGGCGGGGGTCAGACCCGCGAGCCGGGCGAGGTCGACGGCGGCCTCTGTATGCCCTGCGCGGCGGAGAACGCCTCCTTCCTTGGCGACAAGCGGGAAGAGGTGACCGGGGCGGACCAGGTCCGCGGGGCGGGTGGCCGGGTCGATGATGGATCGGATGGTCCGGGCGCGTTCCTCGGCGCTGATGCCGGTGCGGCAGGACTTGTGGTCGACCTGAACGGTGAAGGGGGTGTGATAGGGGGCCGTGTTTTTTTCAACGACGGGGCGGAGGTCAAGGCGTTCGGCGATCTCGGCCGTGATGGGCATGCAAAGCTGGCCGCACCCCTTGGTGATCATGAAGGCGATCATCTCGGGGGTCACCTTGTCGGCGGCGGCGATGAAGTCTCCCTCGTTCTCACGCTCCTCGTCGTCGACGACGATCACGATCCGACCATCCGCGACCGCCTCAAGGGCGTCTTCGATCTTGGAAAATTGGTAGGGCATCGTCGTCGCCATCCTCAAACGGTCTCTTTGAGTTCGATTCGGGTCGCCTGGATATTCTAGGCAGGTCGCCATCAGAAATGCGCGGGAACTCAACCGATCAGGCCCGGCGTTTCCAGGCGAGGACCCCCCTTTGGTCAGACGACGGACGACGGCGGCGTGACGCTCCGCGTTCGCGAGAATCTGCCCGGCCTGTCGGGCGTAAAGCTCCATCAGCGATTGCTGGCGTTCAGGGGGGGCGGTGAGGCTCTCGGAAATAAACGGAGAGGACGCCGATTGCTTCACCGTTGTGGCTCAGGAGCGGGGTCGCGAGGAGGGCTCGAATGCCTGACTCGCGGTAGAGATCGAAAGCGTTCGATCCGTCCGGGTCGGTCTCGATGCCGGCGATTCGCCGAAGGCTTCAAAGGTCTCGTCGAGACGATCATCGCGACGGTCGGCGGAAAGGTCGCCTCGAAGACGGAGCCATCGGGCGCGCATCGCCTCGACTGGGTTGAGGGTCGAACTGCTGGGGGTCATCGCGCATCTCCCGTCGACTCCGAGGCAACCTCGGTCGAGGTCGTTTCGACCTCGGACATGAGTCAGGATTGCCCCTTTTTCCGATTTCTCGGCATTGCGGAGGGGGTTGCGGGTGACCCGGCGGCGGATCAGCCTGCCGCGCCGATTGGTCGCCCCGAGAATCACCTCGACCGGTTCCAACTCACCGGTCAGACATGCCTTGATCGCCGGTTTAAGCGGCTCTATCGGCAATCCGATATCGAGATTCATGAGCGGTTTGCCGACCACCTCGGCCGATCGCAGGCCCCAGAGGTCTTCGGCCCGGTCGTTCCAGATCTGGATCAAGAGGTTCTAATCGACCACGACCACACCGCCTCTCATGCCGCGGAGGCTCGATTCCAGGTAATCTTTCACCTCATCCAGCGCCGTGCTTCGCACGCGCAGCTCTTCATTGAGCGTCTGGAGTTCCTCGTTCATCGTCTCCAGTTCTTCATTGCTCGACTGGAGTTCCTCGTCGGTGGTCTCCGACTCACGAAGACCGCCGCCGGCAGATCGGCCGGAAGCCGCGCGACAAGCTGGCTCAGCGCCTCGATTCCTCCGGCCGAGGCACCCAGCACGATGATGTCGTGAGCACCCACGGGCGTTTTCCTACGAATCTCCGTTGAGGACAGCCAACATCCCCGCTCGGCAAGGCTCTGACCGGAATTCCGGGTCCTGAACCTGCCGAAGATTCGACGTCGAGGTTCCCTACTACTACTATACGTTGTTCAGGTCCCTCGCGGCTATAACATCCACCGGGCGGCCACCCTGATTTCAAGGCCAGGCCCGACGCGTTCCATTCCTGGAAAAATCGACGCGACGAGGCATCTCGGATAAGATTCGATCGGAAAGAGGCACGTTCACAGGCCAATCCAGCGTCGGGAGGTCAAGGATGGGTGGACCCGGTCTGGCGGTTTTCACTCTGGCAACCCTCTTGATCGAACCGGGTCCTCCCCTGACCGTTGATCCGCCCGAGATCCATCTTGCGAGTCCCGACGCCCGGGTCCAGTTGGTCCTGACCAACCGGGCGGGTGCCGACAGAACCCACGCCGCGGGCCTTCGCCTGGAAAGTCTTGATCGTTCGGTCGCGCAGGTCGATGCCCAGGGGGTAGTTTCGGCGTTGAAAGACGGTCAGACCCGGATCAAGGTCACCGACGGCGACGATTCGGCAACGGTCTCCGTCTTTGTCAAGGGTCTCAACCACCCTCGGCCCGTTGGCTTCGTTTCGGAAATTGTGCCCATCCTGACGAGATTCGGCTGCAACGCGGGAGCCTGTCATGGCAGAGCAACCGGCCAGAACGGCTTCCGGCTCAGCCTTCTCGGTTCCGACCCAACGCTCGACCACGACAGCCTTGTCCGCGAAGGCCGAGGGCGTCGCGTCTTTCCCGCGGCACCCGGATCAAGCCTGATGCTCCTCAAGGCAAGTCATCAGCTCTCTCACGGCGGCGGCAAGCGATTCGACCGCGGGTCGGCCGAATACCGAACAATCGAACGCTGGATCGGTCAAGGAATGCCTTTTCAGGCCGACCGCGAGCCTGTCCTTGAGAGCCTGGAACTTCGACCGAAGGCCGCGATCCTCCAACGATCTGGCGACCTCCGACAGTTGCGCGTCATTGCTCGATATCAGGACGAGACCGAAGCCGACGTAACCATGCTGGCCCTTTTCCAATCGAATGCGGAGGACGTGGCGGGGGTCGATGCCCGGGGATTGGTCTCGACGCAAATTGGGTCGGGCGAGGCGGTGATTCTCGCTCGATTCGGCGGTCAGGTCGCGATCTCCCGGGTTTTCATCCCTTCGGGCGCGACAATTCCCGACTGGAAACCACCTCCGCCCCGAAACTTGATCGATGGCTTCGTTTTCGAACGTCTCAGGCGTCTTGGCATTCCTCCGAGTCCCGCTTGCGACGACGCCACCTTTGCCCGCCGGTCGTCGCTCGACATTTGCGGGATCTTGCCAGAGCCCGCCGAGGTCGCCGCTCTGGAAGCCGAGACGGACGCGGACAAACGCGTCCGATGGATCGACCGCCTGCTCGATCGGCCCGAGTACGCCGACCGTTTCGCGATGACCTGGTCGGCGATCCTTCGAAACAAACGGACGCTCGGCAATCTCTCCAAAGCCGGGACCTTCGCGCTTCACGCCTGGGTTCGCCAGGCGATTGCGGAAAACCTCCCGTATGACCAGTTCATGGCGGCGATCGTGATCGCCCGGGGCGATGCCGCCTGCAATCCTCCGGTGGTCTGGTATCGCCAGGTGAACACGCTGGAAGACCGCGTCGATGATACGGCGCAGCTTTTCCTGGGCCTTCGGCTCCAGTGCGCGCGGTGTCATCATCACCCGTTTGAGCGATGGAGTCAGAACGATTATTACGGGTTTGCCTCCCTCTTCGCCCGGATCGGCCAGAAGGCGGGTTCCGACCCGGTCACGCCTCGTCTTTTCCTGCTCCCCGAAGGTCAGGCGATCGACCCGACCGGCCTTGCGCACCCGCCTCGCCTGCTTGGCCAATCGCAGCCTCTTCGTTGCCATCCCGATCACGACCCTCGCGAGGATCTCGCGGAATGGCTCCGCGACCCGAAAAACCCGTTTTTCGCCCGATCGGTCGTGAATCGGTACTGGAAACACTTCTTCAGCCGCGGACTGGTGGAACCCGAGGATGACCTCCGCGCCAGCAATCCGCCGAGCGATCCCGCCTTGCTCGACGCTCTCGCCGACGATTTCGTGATCCACGGGTTCAACCTGAAGCGTCTGGTCCGTCTCCTCGCCACGAGCCGGGCCTACGAGCGTTCCAGCGAACCGAACGCCTGGAACGCGACCGACGTCCAGGGCTATTCCCGATTTTATCCTCGCCGCCTTCCCGCCGAAGTCTTGCTCGACGCGATCGACACGCTGACCGGCTCTCGCGAAACCTTCACGGGCTTACCCCCCGGCCTTCGAGCCGTGCAGCTTCCCGACGAGGGTTTTGACACCCCGAGCCGCTTCCTCGACGCCTTCGGCCGCCCGAAGCGAGACAGCGTTTGCGAATGCGAACGCTCGATCGAACCCAGCCTGACCCAAAGCCTCTACCTCTTGAATGCCGCCGAGATCGAACACAAACTCTCCGCTCCCGACGGCCGCGCCGCGCGTTTCGCCCGGGATTCCAGACCCAACAGCGACAAGATTGTCGCGATCTATCGAGTCTCGCTCTCCCGAACACCGACCCGGGCGGAACTCGACGCCTGTCTGGATCACATAAACCGTCGGCGCGGCAAGGAAGATCCTCAAAAAGGTTTTGAGGATTTGATCTGGGCGCTCATGAACATCAAGGAATTCCAGTTTGTCGAATAGAACCACGTTAAGCCCGCGGGTTTTCCGTCAAAACTTCACACCGTTGACATTTCCGACGCGGCACGCTAACGTCTTCAACGTCGGTTGCGAGGGCAGATAGCTCAGCTGGTAGAGCACAGGACTGAAAATCCTGGTGTCCCCGGTTCGATCCCGGGTCTGCCCATTAGACTTACGGCGAGTAGTGCAATGGACTGCGCGGTTCCGCCGCTCGGTATCGCCCCAGGTCGACTGACAGCCGTCCCGCGACAGTGCCAGTCGATCAGGAGGCGAATCCATTTTCGAATCGGGTGGTTGTTGCTCTCTTGAACGGATCATCGGGTGAACGTTTTGACGCGTTCACCTTGATGGAAAAGTTTACTTGGAATGGTCCGCCGAGCCGGAATCGGGTCCGCCGATCGGTCGAATGACGGAGAGGATCGTGGCCGAGTTCCCCGCGGCCTGGTGGCGGTAGTCGGTCTCGATAAAAAGTCCGGCCTTGAGATCGTCCGCGCGGAATCGAACCGTCTTTTCCGACTTCGACGCCTTGTCACCCGTTCCGGCATTCTCCGGCTTCTTCGCTCCCGTGCTGGTCTCGTCCTCGGGCGACCGAAACCGGGTCTCGATGCGGGTCTCTGGGTCGATATCCACGACCACCGTGCTGTTTGGGTCCACGGGCTCGCCCGTCGTGGCCACGGAATCGCGACCTTTGGCGGCGTCTTTCCTGGGAGAATTCGTGTCCTTGACCTGGGATTGATCTCGCGCCCAGTCACGCCAGACGGCATCGGTGTTAATCGTCAATCGGTGGGTCGCCGGGCTCGCCTTGGATTTTTTCGACGAGGTGGCATCGGACTTCAACGTCTCGACCTTGAGGATCACGCCGGAGGCTCGGTCCTTGGCGATGGTCTTTTTCGAACCCTCAGAGCTTTTCGAGGTCTTTGAAGACGTTTGCGCGATTGCCGGCTGGGTGAGTACCAGTACGCCAGTCATCGTCAGCGATGCCGCCGCCCCGATCGAAGATCGACCAAAACGCATCGTTCTCGTTCCTTTCGTAAAAGAATTCCAATCCCATGAAGATGTCCGATTCGTGCAACTCCGGGGCCGCTCAGGGAACCTGAACGATCTTGCGCCCGGCGATTCGCCAGCCGGTCCAGAGTCGAGCCGCGTCGGGTTGATGCGTTCGGAGCCAGAGAGTTGCCGTATCAAGGGCCTTGAATCGTTCGGCGGGTCCACCAGCCTCCAGCGCGGCGACGAGGAGAACGGCGAGATCGTGGTCGGGAGTGTCCGACCGGGCAACCTCCCTGAGGGCTCGGAGAGAATCCGGGTTTCCCTCGGGTCCGGCGGCCAGTGCGTACGTGGCCCAGAGACTCGTTGCGCGATCCGGGTCGCGGGTGAGTTCTTCGAGGGATAGGCGATCCACCGAGAGGCCGCGCGTGGCCGCATAGGCCATCGGCCGCGTCAAGAGAAGGCGAAGCCAGACGGGCCAACCCTCGCTGCGTAAGACGGCCAGACCGTAAGCGCGTGGGTCGGCCGAGGCGGCCTCGGCGTCGAGAGACTCGGCGAGGAGATAACGGCCAAGCGGCGGGAGATTCTTGCTCAGGGCGTTGTCATGACGTTGCCGAGGGTTGACGCGAGGATCGCGCGAGAGCGTATAGGCTGCCTGTACGCGGTCCTGGACGCTCCGTTGGGCGTCGTGGAGCGTATAAATGTTCGTCCAGACGTCTCGCAACCCCCAGGCCTGCCAGGTGAACCAGCCGAGTAGACCCAGGACGACGAGAAGGCCCCCGGTTCCGAGGTAGAAAAGCGCGCCGTATTTTTCGCGGTCGGTTTTGCGTACCTCGTTCGCATTGAGAACTGGGAGGGTCGGAAAGACGATCCGCGCGAAGGGGTCGGCGTTGGGATCTTGAGGTTGGGGTAGATTCGGGAGCATGGGTCGATTGCAAACCTCCGTGACGGTTCGTGTGCCCGGATTCTAACGTGGAGTGGCGCGGGGTCACCAGTCTCTTTGCCCGCGAACGGTCGGGAGTCGGCCTCGTCGCGGTCGTGCCCGACCTGTTACGATGTCGACCGTGGTGGAGCGTTAAGAGTCCGGCGAATTGGCGGTACGATGAAGCTCAAGCGGTTAGTGGAAGATTTTCGAGTTGAGGAGTTGCCGGTTGTTCGCGCGGGCGATCGAGGTCGGTTCGTGCTGTATCGACTGACGAAGCGAGGCATGGGAACGCTTGAGGCGGTCGAGGCGATTTGCAGGCGATGGAATCTCGCCGGATGGCGTTTGAGTTACGGCGGTTTGAAGGACAGGCATGCCGTCACGACCCAGTACCTGACGATTCAGGACGGTCCCGAACGCCTGCTCCGCGAATCCAGCTTTGAGTTGGAACCGCTGGGCCGGATCGATCAGCCTTACAGTCCCGCGCATTTTCGAGGGAATCGGTTCGCGGTCGTGATTCGTTCGCTGAGCCTCGAAGCCGCCGAACAGGCGGTCAAGGCACTCGGTCAGTTGCCCAGAGACGGCCTGCCGAACTACTTTGACGATCAGAGGTTCGGATCGGTTGGCTTCTCAGGCGGGTTTATCGCCAAAGCCTGGCTCGCGGGGAATCACGAAGAGGCGTTCCGGCTGGCCGTTGCCGAGCCGAATCCGGCGGATCGACCCGACACGAAGCAGGAAAAATCAATTCTCCGCGAGACCTGGGCAAACTGGTCCGAGGCCAAGGCGCGTCTCGAACGTTCGCACGCGCGAAGCCTGGTCACATACCTTGTCGATCATCCAACCGATTTTCGAGGCGCCTTCGCGCGAGTTCGGCGCGAGTTGAGGTCGCTTTACTTCTCGGCCTATCAGAGTCATCTCTGGAACCTGACGCTGGGCCGCCTGATCGAACGCCAGACCCGGCCCGATCAGCGGGCGCCGATTGACTTCAAGGTCGCGACGCTGCCGATTCATCGAGGGCTCGACACGGTGCAATCGGCCGTCTTCGCGGCGAGTCGGTTACCCTTGCCTGCCTCGCGGACGCCTCTGCCCGAAGCCGGTCCCGAGCGCGAGGCCGCGCTCGAAGTCGTCGCAGCCGAGGGTTTCGCCTGGGAAGACCTGAGAGTCAAGCACCTCAAGGACGTCTTCTTCTCAAAAGGAACACGTCCCGCGCTTTTTCAGGCTGAAAACCTCACGCACGACCTTTCCGCCGACGAGCTAGACCCGGGCCGGAAAAAGCTACGGATGGAATTCGAGTTGCCCAAGGGGGCCTATGCCACCTTGGTTGTGAAACGTGTGACGGACGCGGCCGGCTAACCGATGCTTGAAATTCTGTTCGAGGACAATCACTGTCTTGGTGTCGACAAGCCCGCCGGACTTTTAACGCAAGGGGACGTGACGGGAGAGCCCACCTTGCTCGACGCCGCGCGCGATTATCTCAGACACAAGTACGCGAAGCCAGGGAATGTCTTCGTCGGGCTCGTCCACCGGCTCGATCGCCCGGCCTCGGGCGTGGTCTTGCTGGCGAGAACGAGTAAAGCGGCATCAAGGCTTTCCGAGCAGTTCCGCGAGTCGACCGTCGAGAAGACGTACTGGGCGATCGTCGAGGGAGAGTGTCGGCGGGACAAGGGGGAGTGGGCGGATCGGCTCAGAAAAGATTCGTCGAGAAATGTTGTCGAGGTGGTCGACGCGGGAAATCCGGGCGGGCAAGAGGCTTCGCTAAAATTTCAGGTTCTGGGCAAGGCGCGCGGTCAGACCTGGCTGGAGATCCAGCCGGTCACGGGTCGAAGCCATCAGATTCGGGTGCAACTGGCGTCGCGAGGTTTGCCGATTGTTGGAGATCGGAAATATGGGGCAAAGACTGTCCTGAAAGCGCTCGATGGCCTTCCGAGAGTGGCCCTGCACGCGAAGTCGCTCACGTTCCGCCATCCGACCCGCCCGGAAGCGATTTGCATGACCGCCGGGGTGCCGGGAGACTGGCCCTGGCCAGGCTGACGACTCCCGATCGGCTCAGGTAGGCCAAGGGAACACCGAGACCCGTGACGACCAGGGCGGCGACCGACTTCCAGGCGGAGGGGTCGCGGCTGTCGAGAGGTGTGAAGAAGGTCGAGGCGCTGGAATTTGTCTGGGGTTTGGAGGCGGGGACGTCGCGGACGGGTACGGGAGCGATCGAAGGTGTGGGATCAGCTTTCGGCTCGGTCGAGGATTCGGAAACCTTCAAACTGGCGAGATAGGCGTTGGCGGCGAGCCAGAATTTGCTGTCGGAAAGGCCGAGTTCCTCGGCATCGCGGCGCGCGACAATCTCGCCGACCTTATCGACCTTCACGCGGCGGATGTACCAGAGTGCGCCGGCGCGGGTGCCGTCGGTATCACAAAAGTAAAGGGGACGGGCGTCGGCCAGAGAGACTTCGAAAAGGAAGCGAGACACATGATCGGCGTCGACAGTTTTCAGGGAGAGAGGTAAAGCCAGGTAGCGCATGCCGCGATTGGTCACTTCGGCGAGGAAGTCGGGATGGGAATCGGTGTTTTCACGGAGGTCGAGGATCGTTCGATATCCTTTTTCAGCGAGCCAGTCGAGACCGGCGGTTGTGGGGAGGCTACCGCCGGCGAGCTTGGATTCGACACCGGCGAACCGGCGGATTCCGGGGGCGACGGAAACCTCGGCCGAGGCAGGCCGGGCGGCGAGATCGGCGAGGGTTTCCGCCGCGGGGGCGGGACTGATCGACGCGGAGGGTTGACCGTCTCGCGCGGGCACAGGCGCTGATTCTTGTGGGGCGGGGGGCGTCTGATCGGGCTGAGGAACGTCGAGTGAGAGATTGAGAGGCGGAAGGTTTTCGAGGACATCGGTGGCCGATGAGCCTTTGGTTGACGCCCCTTGCGCCGACCGGGGGGTCGGCACAGGGGTCGCGTCGAGAGTTTTAGGCGCGGGAGCGCGCGAGGTCGTCGCGTTGTCGCGCGAGAGAGGACGAAGGGCCTCGTAATTACTGGCCTTGCCGGAAGAGGACCGAGCCCCCTGGGTTGGGGGCGTCGCGTCACTGGTTGATCCGGCGCCGGCCCCTGCTGGGGCCGGTCCGGGAGTGGCCGTGGGAGGCCGCTCGGAGGGAATCGCTTCCAGCGCCGGGGCGCCGGAGTCGATGGAGTTGGGGACGACGGTGGTCGTTCCAGGACCGGAGGGCACGACCGAGGGGGTCGGGCTCACGACGGCGGGAGCCGCGTAACCATAAGAGACGCCCGGCGCCGCGGCGACTCCCATCGACGCGCCGCAGGACTTGCAGCCGCCAATCGCGTTCTTGAAGGGGCGGAAGGCGCGCTCGCTAAGGTTCTTGACCCGGCTACCACAACCTCCGCAGCCGAACGGACCCGACTGGCAACCAGTCTGACCGATCGTGGCGAGGATCAGGACGAGCGTGACAACGGGGTGACGTCGGAGGGCACGTCCAAGGGCCGGGGTTCCCCGCGGGGAGTTCCCGGAACGGAACCAGCGGATCGTGGTCATCGCAGAATTCTCCCGTTGAACGACACCCCGAACGGCCCCAAGA
This sequence comes from Isosphaeraceae bacterium, assembly GCA_965277595.1. Classification (GTDB taxonomy): domain Bacteria; phylum Planctomycetota; class Planctomycetia; order Isosphaerales; family Isosphaeraceae; genus CBDIDH01. The sequence continues at coordinate 3,666,413 of CBDIDH010000002.1, read as the reverse complement.
ACCTCGACAGGTCCGCCGACGTCGCCCCGGCGCATCTCCGACACCGGACCGATCGCGACGCCGCCTTTTCGGGCGCGACGTCGGATCAAGTCAAAGAGTCGGAACACGTCGAGGCGCATGCGTTGAAGGGGACGTAGCCTTGGCCTCGTTGACCGCGACGCCCTGAAGGGTCGAGAGCGACCCGACCGCCCTGGCCAAAGGGAAAGCACGACGCACGCCTTGGCGCGGTGTCGACCCGTCGTGCTCGGGACCGGGAAAAGGGTGTGCATGGGCGGACGCTCGGGGGTGTCAACTCAAAGTGTGAGGAACCCGACCCCGGAGATCCGATGGATTGGGCCAAGGCCGTCCTTCAGATCGCCTTCCGGTCCATCACCGTGACCCGACTCCTTTGCAAGAACCGCCACGACCGGCATGGTCGAAGATGCCGGATGGGCCTTTCGTTGCAAGAGAGACGCGACCAGTGACGACCCTTGGGCAAGAGATCGTCTCTGAAACTTAACCGACAATCGCGAGGTTGCCAAAATCGCCCCTTCAATTCTAAAATGAGGCGCCATGCCGGATTGTTGTCCTCGGCAAAGTCGACCTATCTTCCGATTGGACATCCCTCTTGCACGCTGTTCGGCCACCATCCCTTCTGGACAGGGTCGCGCCTTCGCCTGGCATCGATGCCCTCGTGGTTCTGTTGGTGTCGTCGCTGGTCCTGGGCTGGAACCTGGCGGCGGAGCCCTGGTTTTCGGATGAATCCGCGTATTTCTCGCAATCGTACTTTTGCACGCTCTTTTTTAGCGGTCGGCTGAATGATCCGGCCTGGCTGGATTATCCAGGGTGTGACCTGCCCCCCTTGACCAAGTACCTCATCGGCGCGGCCTTGCACGTCGCCGGTTATCCAACGGGTAACCCGGGTGAGGCATTGGCCTGGTACAACGACACGAGTCTGAGGTTTGATCCACCGGGCGCCCTGAACCTGGCGAGATCGCCGATTGTGCTGGTCGGATCGATAGGCTGCCTGGCGATTTATGGGATCGGAAGGCTTGTCGGCGGAAGAGCGACAGGTCTTGTCGCGGCGGGATTCTTGATGGTCAACCCGCTTTATCGACTCCATGCGCATCGAGCCATGTCGGACGTCCCTTGTGAAAGCTTCCTGCTGCTCGGCCTTTGTTTTGGGCTCTGGGCGTGGACGCGGCAGATTCAGGGGAAGACCGGGCGAAGTCGAGGTCTTTGCCTGGTTTCGGGCGTCTGCACCGGGCTCTCGATCCTGGCGAAGTTAAGCGGACTGCTCGGCCTGATGGTGGAAGGGGCCTGGGTTCTGCTGGGTTGGACCTTGAGGGCCAAGGGCTCGCGAAAGGTCGGGTTGGGCGTCAACGGATTGTGTCTGGCGACGATCGCGGTGATCGTCTTCATCGCCCTCAACCCCTATCTCACGGCGCAGCCGAAGCGACCGAAAACGCGAACGGCTGAGACTCTCAGTCGCCTGGGCTTTCTTGAACGGGTCCGCGTGTTGTTCCGCCTGCGGTTTGACGTCTCGGCGGGACAACAGACCCAATTTGCACACAACGCCCTTCGAACGCCGGGCGATCGACTTGCCGTTTCGATCGTCCAGGGGTTTGGACGCTTCGGCCCGTTTGGACCGGGTCATTCCAACTCCGTCCAACGGTTCGAGCTTCGGCAAGATTGGGGCGCTCTGGTCTGGCTTCCCTGGGTCATGTTGGGAATCGTCTGGGCATCACAACGCGGACTCGGACAGGTTCGCGCGGGTGAACCGCCGACGGCCTGGGCGGTGCTTGTTTATTTTGTCGTGGCGTTCGGGGTGGTCACGCTCTATCTGCCGATGGCCTGGGATCGTTACCTCTTGCCGATCGAGGCGCCGGCGGCCTTGCTGGCCTCGGGAGCGACCGTGGCGGGACTTCGCGGGCTTTTGGGAATGCCTTGATGCGTTGGTCGCGTCGACCGGAAATCTGGGTCTTTTTCCTCCTCCTGGGAAGTTATGCCTATTTCTGGCAGGCACGCGACTGGAACAGCGCGAGCCGACTGATGATGACCTACGCGATCGTGGACCGAGGGACCGTCTCGATCGATGGCCTTGAAGATCACACCCACGACCGCGCCCGGTTTCGCGGTCATTTTTACTCGGACAAGCTGCCTGGGTTCTCGGTTCTGGCCGCGCTGCCGTATGTCTTGACCCGGCAGGTCTTGCGTCTTCCGGCGCACCCGTTGAACATCCGAGGCGCGGGCTTTCCGTACTGGCCCTCGGATTACTGGGTCACGCTGGGAACGTCGGGCCTCTTGACCGCCTTGACCGGGGTCATTCTCGTCAGGCTGGCGAAGAATCAAGGGTGTGGCCCTGAAGGTTCGGCCCTGATCGCGCTTTCGTATGGACTGGCGACCCCCGCATACGCCTATGCGACGATGAGTTACGGCCATCAGGCGTGCGCGTTCGCCTTGATCGGGTCGTTCTGGCTGCTGCAAGACCCGGAGAAACCTCGGGCGGCGATCCGGGCGGGATTGGCCGGGTTTCTGGCGGCGTATGCGGCGACGATCGAGCTTCAGGTGGGACTCGTCTCGGCGATTCTTGGTCTTTACCTGCTCGCACAGGCCATCGGGCGACGCCGAAAGATTTCCACGGTGGGCGATTTCGCCGTGAGCGCGGCGCTGCCGACGCTTTTGTTACTGGTTTACAATCAGCTGGCGTTCGGATCGCCCTGGGAAATGGGTTATTTCCACCTCACGACAGCGCGGTTTGCTCGGGTTCATGGCGCCTCCAATCCGCTGGGGCTCAACAGGCCCAACCTGGACCTTCTGCCCAAACTTCTCTGGGGCAAGAAACGCGGATTGCTCGTTTACGCGCCGATCGTGAGCCTGGTTCCCCTCGGTCTCTTCGCGCTGGCGAGACGACGAGCCTGGGGGATCTTGATCGTCTCGACAGCGGCCATGAGCGCGGTCTTCGCGGTCAACCTGAGTTATCCCGAATGGACGGGGGGTTGGACGACGGGGCCTCGGTTGCTCTTGCCGCTCTTGCCGTTCGCAATGATACCGGTCTCGGCCCTCCTGGCGAGGGGAGGGCGTTGGACCTTCGTGGCGGCCCTGATGCTCACGATCTGCGGAGGGATCTTGATGTTGCTCTTTGTCGGCGTGGGGGGTCGCGTTGCGCAGGACATTGAAGACCCGCTCCGGGAATTCGTCTGGCCGGGATGGCGATCGGGATCGTTGACCCGGAATCTCGCGGGAGTGCTCGCGCCGGGAGCCATTCGAAAACTGACGCCCGGTTGGAGATGGGCTCAGTTTGCGCCTCTGATCCTGGCGCAAGGCGTGGCGATCGCTCTGATGGCGCGATCGATCCGAGAGACGAGAGCCGTGGTCGAGTCGACGCTAGAGGATTGCGGACCCGGGGTTTCGAAGGTGCCTTAATTCTGCGTGTTGATCAATAACATGATCACGGTCGTGAGCACCATCAGGCCGAGAAGCCAGGTGCAGAGCCGAAGGGCGTGCATCCAGATCCGCCGCCAGGACTCGTGACGCGTGGCCGCGTAGACAAGACTGATCGCCGCGACGAGCGGAGGCACGTACCAGTAGATGGGAATGCCGGAGAAGAACGAACTCATGCCAGCGGCTCCGGCTCAAGACGGTTCACGGGGGGCGTTGCCGGAGGGACGACTATTGGCTCCGTCGTCGCGTCGGGCGTCGTGGGCTCAGCGTCAGGTTCTTCTTCGTGGGAGTAGGCCGGACCTTCATAGGCGTCGTAAATGGCGAGGACATTAAGAAGTCCGGCGACGGCGGTGTAAATGGAGCCGATCTCAATGAACTTGCTGCCGGGCCGGACCTGAAGGCCGTTGATCACGTTGGGATCGGGCACGGCCATGATCCCCCCAAAGATCGGAGCGTGGCCGAGATATTGAAGCGTTCCCTGAATCAGGGCCGGAAGCGCGGGAAGGCCGACGAAGAACTGACCGAGATAGTAGAGGCAGAATTTGTCGGGATTGTGGAGCGGGTTGACCCATCGCCAGTACACGATTTTTCCCTCGCCCATGGCGAAGCCGACCGCGTAGAGTGAGAGGATGCACCCCGCGTACAAGATCCCTTTTCCCATGCGTCCCTGATAGACGTGGCCAAGGCCCGGAACGAGCCAGGCGAGAAACGCGGCCGTCTTCGGGTTCCGCAGTGGAATGCTGGTTTGAGCCATGACAGAGAAATCGCCTGAACGCGGAGCCTCGGCGCGAGCGTCGGTTCGTCGTCGCCCGCCTGAACTGTCTGATGATCCTAACACAGACCCGGCGGGTCGGGCCACCCCACACACCGACCCGCTTCGCGAGGAAGGTAACGGTCAGGCGGCGAACCCGTCCCGAATCGGACGGCAATCGTGGTCGATCGCGTCGAGAATCTCGGGAGTCACCCGATCCATTCCGCGCAAGGCGCAGGCACGCAATGCGTGTGACCCAAGACGGTCTACACTCCGGGGCAAGCCGCCCGAGAGGTCGTGAAGCCGGGCCAGGGCATCGGGCGGAAAGATCGATGCGGTTGAGCTGGCCAGGGCGAGTTTCTCGGTCACGTATCGAATCGTTTCGGAACGAATCATCGCGGGAATGCCGATTGGGACGGACCAGTCGTCCCCGAAATTTTCGAACGAATCGGGAAGCGAGGTCAGGACGGTCAGTCGAGCTTTCGGACCGAGGTCAAGCCGGGTCAGCCGTTCCAGATCGCGACGGTCGAGCGAGTCCATCAGCGTTTCGGCGCCGTCGACGATGAGAATGGCGTGAAGCTTCTGCCAGCGGCAAAGTTGAAGGGCGTCGGCCAGGGCCTTCCAGGCGAAGGGACGATCGGAAGCCCGCGGAATTTGCCTTCCCAATCCCGAGGCCAGACCGGCGAGCATCGCCGGTCCGTCGATTGGCGCACAGACGCGCGCGAACCGACGAAAAGGGGTTCGTAACCGGGCGATCGTCTGGTTCAAAACGGTCGACTTGCCCGATCCCTCGACCCCTTGGAGCAGGCGGAAGCGCTCGCCCGACTCGATCGCATTCGCGAGCCGGGCGATGGCCTCCTCGTGCCCCCGTGTGCGAACATAAGGCGCACCGGGGCCGAGAAAAGGGTCTTCGGCCAGGCTCCAGGGGTTCGTCCACAAAGGGGATTATCCTCAATACGCGCAAGATCGTTACGGAGCACCCAGATCTCCATCGGTTTCGATGGTGCCCATACTTTGGAATTCAGAGGTTGGAAGGCCAGGTTCGGATGCCCGATCGCGTCTATTATTGCCCCGACGCCCTGTCTCACCTCGTTGACGATGCCCCCATCGAGGTCCAGGGCGATGAGGCCCGACACCTGACCCGTGTCCGACGCGTTGGCGTCGGCGCGGTCGTCGAGGTCTTTGACGGCCAGGGCCTTGCTCGCGTCGCGGAAGTGGTGGAGGTCTCAAAAGATCGGGTCAGGCTTCAACCCAAAGGCCCCCCCCTGCCCGATCGAGTTGAGAAGGTCTCAATCCTTCTGGCAACGGCCGTGCCCAAAGGAGATCGGTTTGACTGGCTGATTGAAAAAGCGACCGAGATCGGCGTTTCCTCGGTTGTCCCGATCCTGACCGAGCGTTCGGTCGTCGACCCCCGTTCGGCCAAGCTCGATCGCCTTCGACGCGTGATTGTCGAAGCGGCGAAACAGTGTGGTCGGAACCGGCTGATGACCCTGGCCGAACCCGTCCGGTGGCATGATTTCGTGCGATCGGCCTCAACCGATGCGTGCAAACTCATCGCGCATCCGGGCGGTCGTCCCTTTGTCGACTGGCCGAGGCCGAAAGCCTCGACCGTCGTCGTGGCGATCGGCCCGGAAGGGGGTTTCCGCGAGGCCGAGGTTGAATTAGCCCTCGCCTCTGACTGGATTTCGGTCACGCTCGGGGCCACACTCTTACGCATCGAGACAGCGGCGCTGGTGGCCTCCGCGAGGGTGCTCGCGCGGGCCGATTGATTCAAAAAACGGGGGCAAGACGGATGAGCAGTGGGGCCTACGCGGTGGCGGCGATCCTGGCGGTGGGGTTCGTGGCGGGCATCCTGAGTGGGATGTTTGGGATCGGCGGCGGCCTGGTGATCGTGCCGGCCCTGGTGATCCTTTTTGGACTTCCGCAAAGGACGGCGACGGGGACGTCACTCTTCGCCTTGATCTGGCCGGTCGGCGTGCTCGGCGTCCTGGCGTACTGGAAGGAAGGGAATGTGGACCCCTGGAAAGGGATCTGGATCGCCCTTGGCCTTTTTCTCGGCGCGTATCTCGGGGCGAGAGTCACCCTTTCCCTTCCCGAGGCCACGAACAAGAGGATCTATGCCGTTTTCTTGCTGATCGTCGGGACGTATTTCCTGATCACCACGCGATCCCCCGCACCGCCGAAGATTGAGCGTGTCCAGAATCCGGCGTCAACGCCTGGAGGTCAGGTCCACTGACCGCCGGACTTGTCCTGATAGACCGACCAGACGTAACCGTCGGGGTCTTTGAGGGCAAACTCGCGCCAGCCCCAGCTTTGATCGGTCGGCTCGCCCGAGACGCTGAGGATGGCCCCTTCATCAATGCAGTGCTGGTAAAAGGCGTCGACGTCGTCGACCCGCAGTTGCAGGTGGATGCCGACTCCAACCCGAGCGTCGGCGAACTCGGCGGCGTGAGGCGCCTGGGGATGGAGCATGACCGTGAACTCACCGATCCGCAAGATCGCCAGGCTGATCGGCGCGCCCTGGCTCTCCGCGTGAATCTGCGTGATCTCGGCGCCAACGATCTCGTTGTAAAACCCGAGGGATTTCTCGACGTTGTCCACGTACATGAAAACGCTGGTGACTTGAGCCGCCATCCTGTCCCCCTTGCCGGACCGATCCACATCACATCCCTGTGCGTGTCTCTTGCGGAAGATACCCCGAACAGCCTTCCGAGGCAACGGCTTCCAGACCGACACCATCCGTCGTTCGATCGCGCCTGAACTCTTCCGAGGTTGGCCTCTCGCCGAGAAAAATCAATCCGGCGCCTCGGCCGCGAAGAATTCGACCGTCTGACGGACCGCGGGAAGCAGATATCCGACAGCCGAGTAATGTCCGCAATCGTACCAGGTGATCGGCGGTTTTCCGGCGGCCTCCCAGAGAGCACGCGCCGAGGATGGCGGAATCACCTCGTCGACATTCCCGGCGATCATCATCAGCCGCTTCCCGGCCAGTCGGTGCGCGTAGGTAAGAGGGTCAAACGGCTCGGTCAGTGCCTTGAGTTCGTCAAAGGAACGCCCGGAACGCGCCCAGGCGGTGCGATATCGCGCGGCCTCGGGCATCTCCCAGAGAATTTTCGCGAGGTCGCCGCCGGCCAGGACAAACGCGGCCCGATTCAAGGTCGGATCAACCGACGCGGCGACCGACGAGACGATTCCGCCCAGGCTCACGCCCGTCACGCCGAGCTTTGTCGGATCAACCTCGGGGCGCGAGCCCAACCAGGCCGCCGCTCGGCGAACGTCGCAGATGCCTTGACGCATCGACCGCGTTGACCGTTCGAGATCGGCCGAGAGGAACCGCTTCCCCTGGTTTTTGGGACTTCTCTCGCCATAATAAGGGAGCTTGACGAAGAGAGCGACGACGCCGCGATCGGCCAGGCGCGCCGCGATGTAGCGCGAAAGGGCGAAATCAGCGCCGAGAATGTGAAGGACGACAACGGCTGGTCGGCGGTGATCGGCGCCCGCCTTTTTGGGACGGAAGTATTCGGCGTGAACCGTGTTATTCTCGATGTCCGGCGTTTCGATCGGCGAGGGGAAGCGGACGGCCGAGACCGTATAGCCCGGCGTTTCCAGCCTTGTTTCCAGTTCGAAGGAGAAGTCGGCCGCGTTGAGCCGGAAGAGTTCGGGAACGCCTTGCTCAGCGGCTGTGGGGCGGAAGGATGCCTTGCCGTGTTCGATAGCGCCGAGAGTCAGGGCAGCGGCCAGACAAAAACCGAGCATGGGGCCGAATCCTTTCTCGGGGCCTTGACGGAGTCGTTAGCGTTCAGAAACGTCCAGGGCGCGGGTCAGGTTGCCAGAGGCGCGGGCCTTCGTTAAAGTACGGCCTCGGGAGGCCCCGGGGGAAGGGAGTTCACCGGCTCATGCCGACGTCCGCGCGTCAGGTTGACCTCAAAAGGCTGGAACCGGCTCGGGTTTGCGTCATCAAACCGAGTGCGCTGGGGGACGTGGTGAACGCCTTCCCGGTCCTTTCGGCACTCAGGGCGCGTTGGCCCCGGGCCTCATTCTCCTGGGTGATTAACAAGAGCCTTCGGGGTCTGGTGGATGGTCATCCCGAGATCGCCGAGGTCATTGAATACGACCGCGCCCGGGCCGGAGTCGGCCCGAAAGGACTTGTCGGCTTCGCGACGTTTCTGCATGGGCTGGGTCAGCGCGGGTTCGACCTGACGATCGATCTTCAGGGCCTGCTTCGATCAGGGATCATGACCCGAGCCTCGGCCGCGCCGATCCGCGTGGGCCTGACCGATGCTCGCGAAGGAGCAACCTGGTTTTACACGCATCAGGTCAGGCCGCCGGGGGGCCTGAGTGAGGCGCACGCGGTGGACCGCTTGCTCTCGATTGCCGAGGCGTTCGGGGCGGATATTTCCAGGAATCGAATCCAGCTCGCCGTGACCGGAGCGGATCGCGCCTGGGCAAGTGAGGCGCTGAGCGGGCTCGGTCGGCCTCGGTTGGGCCTGAACCTGGGAGCGCGCTGGGAAACGAAACGCTGGCCGCCGGCTCATTTCGCGGAGATCGCGCGGCGAGCCGTGAAAACACGAGGCGCCGGTCTCTTCACGATCGGCGCGCCCGAAGATAGACCGTTCGTTGAGGACCTGATCGAACGACTTGGACCGATCCCGGTCGTCGATCTCTGCGGACGGACGACCCTGCCACAACTCGCCGCGTTGGCGGGTGAATCGGACGTAATCGTCTCGAACGATACGGGTCCGCTTCACCTGGCCGCGGCATCGGGGACGAGGGTCGTCGGGGTTTACACCTGCACGAGTCCCCGACTCAACGGCCCGGTCGGGCCGAAGGCGCTCGCTGTTTTAAGCGAGGTCTGGTGCGCGGGGAGTTATCACGTCCGTTGCCCGCGACATCTCGAATGCATGGACGAACTCGATCCCGACCGGGTCTGGCCGATGGTCCTGGCGCAGCTCGACGCGGTCGCGGAGTGTTCGCCTGCTTGAGCGAGAAAGGTGCGGAACTCTCAGGCGCTTCGGGCTCGTGGCGAACCCTGAAGCGGGAAACCGGCCATCCGTTCCAGAATGGCGATGGGGGCTTTTTCCGGAAAAACGAGACTTCCCCGCCGCACGATGAAGGTTTGTTCCAGCGCGTACTGACCGCTGGCGCAGGAATGACTGGTGGTATCGGTGAAGCACATCCAGGTGGAGTCGGGCGGAAACTCCCAGCGATCCTTGGGGCAGTTCAGCTGGAACGTCTCGCTTTCCTTCAGCCAGTTGTGAAAGCGAAGCATGAACTGATCGTACGGTGGCCGATCGACGACGGGAAGGCCCATTCCCGAGAAGATCCGCAACGCCTGGCTTCGCGCCCGCGAGAGAGCCGTCGGCGGATGCGGCAGACCCGCCTTGGCGGCATATTGCCAGGCAAGTTGCTCGAAGTTGTCCGAGGTGATCCAGACCCGGGGGCGGCTCGGATTGATGTTCGAGAAGATCCGCAAGAGTCGGTCGCCATGCGACGGCCGCGACGGAAAACTGTCGACGTGGATCAGGTCGTTTCGGGAGCGGAAAGAGACGTTCCGCCCTTTTTCCTCGATCGGTCGAAAACTCGCGAAATCGATTTTCCAGTCCCGGGCGTAATCAGGCAAAAATGAGGCGACGAAGGCAATCGCCTTTTGCGAGAAGGAACGCATGATCTCGTGCGTCCGGGCTCGCGAGGCTTCGTCCTTGGCGTCGACCCCCTTGAGCCGGTCTTGCCTGGGCCGATAGCTGATGTTCTTGTGATACGAGGCGTTGACCTGTTTCTGACCGAGCAGGAAGGCCCGATCGGCCTCGTCGAGCCGAATGGGATTATCGGGGAAATACAGAATTTCCCCGGTCTCCAGTTTCGAACACACGTCGTCCGAGGCGGCCTGAGCCCCTGAACCTTCGAAATCGATTGTGACTCGCGCCATCGACCCCTCCCTGGGCGGTTTCGATGCCTCTCCTGTCGAATATCCGTCTGGTAGAGAAACTTCGGCTGGATTGAATTTGGAGTTGACAATATCCAGCGCCTGGTTCCTCAAGTATGACGATGATGCCGGATTCGCTCGGAGTCGCCCCTTGCCCGGGGTCATGCTTCGTGGCAAGATCGGCCCAAGGCACGAGGGCCGGACGGCCGGTCCTCGGCGATCGATTCCGCGAGCGTTCTCCCAAGGCGAGGTCGACCCCTTTGAAACCGAATCCCGTGAAGCGCGCCTTGAAGGCGGGCGACCCGCAGATTGGCACCTGGCTCTCGCTCGGAAGCATCATTGCCGCCCGGTTTCTCGCTCGGTCGGGCCTCCCCTGGCTGACCGTCGACATGGAGCACTCGCACACCGACATCCAGACCGCCGCCCTGATGTTCGGCGCGATCGCCGACGGCGGTTCGGTGCCGCTCGCGCGCGTACCGGCCGGTCGCCACGATTACATCAAGATGGTTCTCGACTGCGGCGCAATGGGCGTCGTCGCGCCGATGGTCATGGACGCCGATGAGGCCCGGACGATCGTCGCCGCCTGCAAGTATCCGCCGCTGGGCAACCGCTCCGTTGGCGGCGGCCTGCACGCCTTGAACTATGGCGCGACCGCCGAAAACTATTTTCTCCGGGCCGATGAGGAAATCCTCGTCGTGATCCAGACCGAGCACATCCGCGCGGTCGAGATCGCCGACGAGATCTACTCCGTTCCCGGTATCGACGCCATTTTCGTCGGCCCGAACGACCTCGCCGCGTCACTCCGCGAGGCCGACGGAACGCCGCCGAGCAAGGCCCAAGTGGAAGACACCCTTCAGCGCATCCTTGCCGCCGCCAAGCGCAACGGCGTCCCCTGCGGTCTCCATGTTCAAACCGCCGCCGACGCCTCGCGACGCGCTGCCGAGGGCTGGCAGTTTATCGCCGTCGCCAGCGAGTTGAAGTTCATGCTCGAAGGGGCTGACGCCCTCGTCAAGGCCGTCAATCCCGACCGCGCTCGGGCCGAACTTGCCCGATATTAAGGAGTTTAACCGACAAGCTCTCGCAGACGCTCGATCCCTATAGTCACAACCTCGGCCGGATCTTTGGCCCAGAGCGCCGGGTTGAAGAGTTCCAGCGAGAGCGGTCCTCGATAGCCGATCGCGCGGAGGTTGGCGATCACGCGAGGCAGGTCGGCCACGCCCTCGCCGATCATCACCCGATCGGCATCCGTTTGCGTGAGCGGGTCGGGCGTCTCGGGAACGTCGTTGATGTGGAAACACGAAATGCGATCGCCGGGAAGCATCAGGAGGTCATCGACCGACCCGCCGCCTCGAATCATGTGAAAGACGTCGGCGACCACGGTTGCCCCCGGCTCTCCGCAGTTTCTGGCGATCGTCAAGGCGGCGGAGACGTTCTTGATCCCATCCACGAACCCGAGAAACTCCATCGACGGCCTCACGCCCGCCTCTTTGCCGAGTTCGACAAGCCTGCCGAACCTCTCCGCGGCGCGATCAAGATCAACAACCTCTTGCGGCGGGCTGGCAACGATCGTCGGGCTTCCCAGCGCCGCGGCCTGATCCATGCGTCGTCGGCAGTCGTCGAGAACTTGCTTATACTCAACTCCGTCGGTCGTGATCCAGTCAAAGAGGGCGATCATGCTCACGACCTTGAGGCCGGCATCGGCCAGGGACTTTGTCAATTCGGCCAATGATCCGCCTTCTTCAAGATACGCATCGACCTCGTTATTCCAGGGCTCAATGGCCTGAAATCCGGCCTTTCCGGCGACTCGGATTTTCTCCAGGAGCGGCGTCGGCCGGATCGTGCTGGTGTTCAGGCAGAGGGTGAACTCGCTCACGGAAGTGCCCCTGAATTTGTGGCGTTATGAAGACTCGTGAATTGATGACGGCTCAATAAAATTGAGAGCGCCCAGATCGTCGTGGATTGGCAGGGCGGAAAGACGCTTGATCGCCGGATCGCTTCGGAGATCGTCGGCCGCCGCGACGAGGACGATCATTGCTGAGAGCCATAGCCAGTAACCAACCTGTAAGGTCGTCCCTCGTCCCCAGAAAGCGAATCCTGAGGCAGTCAGCGCGGCCAGGATTGCCGGGATGATCGCTCGCGTCTGACGTTTCCAGAGCATGACGGCACCGAACCATAACAAGGGATTGGCAAGCCAGCTTGGATTCAGCATCAGAACGTAGATCGGACCGAAAATCAGGCAAAGAATCCCATAACTTCCCTGGACGGCTGGCGTGCAGAGTGCCGCGAGGTATAGCAAGGTAATCACCACGAGCCAGTTCCGACGGGTCGTTCGCCAGCCGAAGAGGCGACGCGCGGACGGGACCAAGACCGCGAGCGCGAGAGCGATAGCGAGGTGAGACAAGCCCCGTTTGAGATTGGGTATGTCCACGTTCTCGTTGTGCCAATCTTCAAAGGTGCGAAACCGAACATTCGCCATTTCGGGCCGACCTTCCAAACCCGATCGAAGCTTCGTCTCATCAGAGAAAAACCGAGGCCGCGCGTCTGCCGCCTGAAGGTCAAGAGCCGCATAGCCCCGCCCTCCAGACAGTTGGAAGAGGAGAAACCCCGGCGTGACCGCGATGCGCGCGATGTCCTCGACGATTGTTCCCTTGTCCGTACCCATGATTTTCCCTTCATAGGGCATCCAGTCGCTCGAAATCGCGTTGCGACCGACGATCAGGCTCACGGTATCCGGGCCGATATTCTTGTCACCCGACTTGATCAGTGCGTACGGCTTTTTGATCCAGAACGCCTTCGCGCGAGCCGCCTCGCTCAGACCGGCCTCAGCGCGGGCCATCCCGGTTGGAACGTTCATGGAAATCAAGGAAACCGCCATGATGTACCAACCGCGGAACCGATATGGCGACATCGTCTCCTCCGCCGGGAGGCCGCTTTCCCGATCGATGGCTCACGGCTTGTGATAGCGAACGCGCTCAATGTTCGGCAGGTAGACCATTCCGGCGTCGTCGGCGACGTGAAGGCCGGAATCGAGGTAAATCGTCACGCCGTTGACCTTGCGTCCGGCCTCGGACGCCAGAAAAACGACCGCGGCGCCGACGTCGGCGGGGGTGGTCAGGTTCTGAACTCCCAAGGGAAAATCGGGGCGGCCGTGAACGGCCTGGATGACCCGTTCGCCAGGCGTGTCGACCCAGCCGGGGGCGACCATGTTGCAGGTCACGCCCATTTCCAGGCACTCGACGGCCACCTGACGGGTCAGGCCCCAGAGCCCCGCCTTGCTCGTCACATAAGGAAAGAGGCCCGGCATCGGCCGTGTCGCTCGGGTTGAGCCGACGTTAATAATTGCCCCCCTGGCGTGCGTCAGCCAGGGCAAGGACGCCTTGATTCCCAGCCAGGGGCCTTTCAGATTGACGGCAAGGGTGCGGTCCCAGAGCGCCTCGTCGGTCGAGGTGATCGTTCCTCGGGGGCTGATCCCGGCGTTATTGACGAGAACGTCAAGACGGCCCCAACGCTCAATGACATCGGCCACGCCCCCTTCCCAGTCGGACGCGCTGGTGACGTCGAGAGGAAGGCCGATCGTCGTGAAACCTTCGGCATTCAGATCGGCCGACGACTGAATAACGGCCTCGGCATTGGCGTCGGTCAGCGCGACCTTCAGACCGGTCTCGGCAAGGGCTCGGGCGATCCCGAGCCCAATCCCCTGCGCCGCGCCGGTGACGACGGCCACGATCCGATCGGTCGATCCGGTCATTTGCGGGTGGTTCCCTTCGAGCCGCCTCGGGATTATTGTGGGGTCGCGACGTTTTCCCGTTGCGGCCAATGATGATGGGGACGCCGCCCTACGTCAACCAGCCGCAAGCAGGAATCGAGGGGAACCGTGAATGGCCGTCGTGATCGTGGGGACGCTTGATACCAAGGGCCTGGAAATCGCCTTCTTCCGCGACCTCCTGCGCGCCGAGGGGCTGCAAACCCTGGTCATCGACGCCGGTTCTCTCGGCGATCCCCGGTTCACGCCCGACCTGACGCGTGAACAGGTTTTTGAGCGAGCCGGAACCTCGTTTGAGACCATCCTGGCACGAGGCGACCGAGGCGAGGCCGTCGCCGCCGCGGCGCGGGGCGTCGCCGCACTCGTGTCTGAACTGGAAGCAGGGGGACGCATCGACGGCATTTTCGGACTGGGCGGGTCGGCCGGAACGGTGATCGGTTCGGCGGCGATGCGGGCCTTGCCCTTTGGCCTTCCCAAGGTCATGGTCAGCACCCTGGCGAGCGGCCAGACACGACCCTTTGTCGGCGGTAGCGATATTTTGATGCTTTACCCGGTGGCCGACATCGCCGGCCTGAACCGGCTAACCCGCGTCACCCTGACCAATGCCGCGATGGCCCTCGCTGGCATGGTCCTTCGCAGGCCAAACATTCAGAAAGCCGATGAGTCAAGACCGCTTGTCGTGGCCTCGATGTTCGGCGTGACAACGCCTTGCGTCGACAATGCGCGTCGGGCGCTCGATCGCTCGGGTTTGGAAGTCGTCGTCTTTCACGCAACCGGGGTTGGCGGTCAGTCGATGGAGGGCCTGATCCGCGATGGCGAGGTGGCGGGCGTCCTTGACCTGACGACGACCGAGCTTGCCGACGAGCTTGTCGGCGGTATCCTCACGGCCGGTCCCGAACGCCTCAAGGCGGCGGTGAAGGCGAAACTGCCGCAGGTGGTAAGCCTCGGGGCGCTCGACATGGTCAATTTCGGGCCAAGAGAGACGATCCCCGACCGCTATCGAGGCCGACGCTTTCATGCCCATAATCCGAGCGTGACCCTGATGCGGACAACCGTCGAGGAGAACGCTCAACTCGGCTCCTGGATCGCGAAGACGCTCGGCGCGTCAACGGCACCGACGGTCGTTCTGATCCCGCGCCGAGGCGTCTCGGCGCTCGATCAGGTCGGCGGTCCCTTTCACGATCCCGAAGCCGATGCAGCGCTTTTTGGGGCGATCAAGGCAGGTCTTGAAGGTCATCCGACGGTCAAGGTCGTGGAACGTGACGAACATATCAATGATCCGGCTTTTGGCGCTTCGGCGGCGGAAACCTTGCTCAGGCTGATGGGCCTTCCCCTTAACCCTTGATAAAGAGATCATGTTCCAACTCACGCGCATTGAGATTCTCGATGGCTTTCGCGAGAAGATCGCCAAAGGGGAGCCGATCATCGGCGGCGGCGCCGGGACGGGCCTGAGCGCCAAGTGCGCCGAGGCTGGCGGAATCGACTTGATCATCATTTATAACTCGGGCCGGTTCCGGATGGCCGGGCGCGGCAGCCTGGCCGGCTTGATGCCTTATGGCGATGCCAACGCGGTCGTCATGGAGATGGCGCGCGAGGTCTTGCCGGTCGTTGAGAAGACGCCCGTGCTCGCGGGCGTCTGCGCGACCGACCCGTTTCGAGTCATGCGGCGGTTCCTGGCCGAGGTCCGCGACGCCGGATTCGCGGGCGTCCAAAATTTCCCGACGGTCGGCCTGATCGACGGCCACTTCCGCCAGGGCCTTGAAGAGACAGGGATGGGCTACGACAAGGAGGTTGAAATGATTGCCCTGGCCCGGGAGATGGGCCTGCTGACCTGCCCTTACGTGCATAATTCCGACGAGGCCCAGGCGATGGCCCAAGCCGGGGCGGATCTTCTGGTTCCTCACGTCGGCCTGACGACCAAGGGGATGATCGGCGCACAATCAGCCCTGACGCTCGAAGAGGCCGCGGAACGGGTTCAGGCGATGGCCGACGCCGCGAAAAAAGTCCGCGAGGACGTCTTGGTCCTCTGCCACGGCGGCCCGATCGCCGAACCGGACGACGTTGCCGAGATCTTCAGGCGGACCCGAGGGATCGTCGGCTTTTTTGGAGCCAGCAGCATCGAGCGCCTGCCGACGGAACCGGCGATCGTTGCCCAGGTTCAAGCCTTTCGCGCTCTCAAACCACCGCGATCGTGAACCGAGGAAGGCTCAATCTCGCGCGGTCGGATCGCCCTCAAACTCTTCCCACCACTCGACATCGTCCTCGACCTCAACGCCGACGTTTGTCGCGCCCGGTTGGTCGGACTCGGGACCGGGAAAGACGACGACAACCCGGGCTCTTCCTTCGGGAAAGCCTCCAGGGAGTTGCAGGCAGACATAGCGGTCGGCGGCGACGACGATCTCGGTCTGGTAACGGAGCACCGTGGGGAACCTCGCGATCGTTGGGAATTCAGAGCGTCGGAGCGCAATGCGCGTAGGCGATTCAGGTTCTTCAATCGTCTTCGGCCGACCCATTCGAGCCCGCGGCGACCTCGGTCCGGTTGCGGACGAGCGTCTGGGTCATTCCTTCCTGAAGCACGATGTTGGCCTGGTTGAGGATCTGCTTGTGCCAGGTCACGACCCCGCGACGGCCCCGGGCGCGAGGTTCGAGGGCCTCGACCCGGGTGATGACCTTGAGCGTATCACCAAAGGCGATCGGCTTGAGGAATTTCCAATCGACGATGGCGAGGAAGGCGAGGGTATCCACCTTCGGAGCGTGGCTGGTCAGGCCCGAGGCGACCGCGAGGCCGAGCAGACCATGCGCGATCGGCTTGCGAAAGGGGCTTTGCCGGGCCTGTTCATGATCCATGTGGATCGGGTTGAAATCGCCCGAAAGCCCGGCGAAATTGACAACGTCCGCCTCGGTGATCGTCCGGCAAGGGCTTTCCCACTCGTCGCCGACGGCCAGATCGCCGAAAGCCAGTGCCGCGTTTTCGCGCCTCGACATGGCTCGCCCTTTCCTCTCCAGAATCGCCTCGTTTCGACCTCTTTGGCAAAGCGAACGTGCCATTCGGACCGAGAATCGATGGAAGGCTGTCGCATTAAGGAACGAATTGTGCAAGGATTCGAGGAAGTCGTCAAGGTTACGTTCGGTGACCCAAGTGGCCTCTGACCTCCCTCCAGACCCCGCCACGGTCACCTCTCTGGGGATTGCGCTGGATCAACGGGCGATCGGCGCTGCCGTGGACGCCGTCCGCGTTGGACGCATTGAGGAGAAAGGTCTCATGAACCGACCCTATCGGGTAATGATTGCCGATGATGAGAAGCCTGTCGCCGCCGGGCTTCAGGGGCAACTCGAATCGCTGGGTTACGACGTGATCGCCGTCGTCAACGATGGTCATCACGCCATCGAGTTTTGTCGACGCCTGCTCCCCGACGTGGTCTTGATGGACATCGAGATGCCAGGTCTCGACGGCCTCTCGGCCGCCCGACAGATCGTCCGCGACCCGGGAACTCCGGTCATCATCCTCACCGCGCACGGCCATCCGAACCTGATCGACCAGGCGGTTGAGGATGGCGTTCTCTATTACTTGCTGAAGCCGGTGACCAGCCCTTCGCTTCATGCCGCGCTGCAAGTCGCCGTGGCGCGGGCGCGCGAGATCAAGTCGTTGAGGGAGAACGTCAACACGCTGGAACTGACGCTCAAGGAGCGAAAACTGATCGAACGGGCGAAGGGGATCTTGATGAGCCGCCGGAACCTGCCGGAGGCCGAAGCCTTTCGCCTCTTGCAGCGGCAGAGTCAGGATCGTCGGATGCCGATGTCGAAGCTCGCGGAATCGATCGTTCAGGCGGATGAGCTTCTGGAATCACCCTCGCAAGGCCCCGGCCCGGTCCGCTGAGATCCCTCCTGATTGAGAAAAGCCCCGGCGGCGCGGGGAAACTGTTTGACGCCGCCGGGCGTGGTCGCTATCGTCAAGAGCAGGTCGGCCTGGGTCGACACCTTCAACCTCACGCCGCCCGCACCGCACCGCTGTTTGCAACTTGAATTAGGGATGATGATGCGTCCGTCGACATTGATGTCGTCGGGCCTCTCGCTTTTCAGGCTCTTTTTTTGAAGCTCGCTCCCAGAGCTTCTTGCTCGGCCTCAAGGATCACCGGACGGTCATGTGGCTTTGCCGATCATCAGGGAGTTTGAGATGAACATTCACGAATCCGCCTTGGAGCCACGCAACTCCGCCCGAACCCGCTCCACGGGGCTCGACCTGGCGCAACGGATCGAAGGTTACATCGTCCACAAGGCCAGCGGCCGCATCCGCGACCTTCACGTCGTCTGCTCAGAGGACGCGATCATCCTGCAAGGGCGTTCGCGCACCTATCACGCCAAGCAGCTGGCCCAGCAAGCCGTTCTTGATCTGACCGATGGCTTCCCTCTCCTGACCAATCAGATCGTGGTCAGCTAGAATCGCGGTGGCTTGCCGGCTTTCTCCGATTCCGTGGTATTGAACAGGTGCCAGGAGCGGCAAGCCCGCGTCTTTCTTGACGCGTTCTTGCCCGAGGCCCCTTTCATTCGCCCGCACCCGCGGCGGCGTTGAGAGACGAACATGGACGCGCAGCAAACAGAAACGTTGGCCTCGGATGGAACCCAGTCTCAGATTCCGCCCGATCAGGTTCGCTCGATCCTTTCCAACCTCAGCCAGGAGTTCAGCCGCCCCCTCGTGACCTTGAGGATGGGCTTTGACCTGCTTCTGGCCGATGAGACCCGCCGGCCGATCACGAATGATCAACGCGGTCATGTTCAGACGATGGTCTCGCTCTGTGACGACCTGCTCCGGCTGACGCATACCTATCTCGACTATGCCGGGCTTGTGCATGGAGCGCGACCGCTGAGCCTCGCGGATTACACGGTCTCCGCCTTGATTCGAGAGATCGACCGCCAGTTCAACACCGAGGCGGTCGAACGGAAGATCTCCTGGGATTGTCAGTTCGACGGCCCGGATGCCAACGTCAAGACCGACGCCTCGCTCTGCCAGCAGATCTTCGGCAAGATCGTCTCGAACGCCCTGAAATACACAGGCGAAGGGGGCGAGGTACGCGTCTCGGGTCGCGTTGTCGACACGTCCTGGGTCGTGACCGTCGTCGATAATGGATCGGGAATTCGGGCCGAACATCTGAATCGGGTTTTTGAACCTTTTTACCGCCTGAACTGCGACGAACGCCGCCAGGCCGACGGCAATGGTCTCGGCCTGGCGATCTGCCGGGAAATGGTGAATCAGCTAGCAGGCGAGGTCACGCTGACGTCGAACCCGGGGCAGGGAACCTGCGTCACGGTCCAGTTTCCGCTCGACTCATCGACGCGACAACTGGTCGCGAAGGGCGGGCGTTAGAGGAAGTCGCGGAGTTTCCCGCCCTGTGAAGATTAACCAGGGCTTGGCTCGACGCAGAGCCGGACGCGCGTTCCTTCTTGCGGGTTGCTATGGATCGAGATCGTTCCGCGATGCCGTCGCCAGATGCCATTGGCGATACTCAGGCCGACGCCCAGATGTCCCGGCCGCGTGCTGAAAAAAGGCTCGACCGCGCGTTCGAGGGTCCGCGGGTCCATGCCGTGTCCGGTGTCGCGAATCTCCAGGACGTTCCAGCCGCGCGCGTCGGTCGAGGTGGAAAAGGCGATCGTGCCCCCCGACGCGGGGATCGCCTCATAAGCGTTTTTCACGAGATGGCCAAGCATCGAACGAAGCTGAACCTCGTGGCCGTTGATCGACGGTAGCGGTGTCAGGTTGGTTTCCCAGGTAATCTCGGGACGCGCATTCACCTTCTCGGCCGCGACAAAATCGGCCGCGAGTTGATCGAGTGAGAGGGTGTGAGGCTGGAAGGCGGCGCGGTCGGGCTCGGTTGACGTGACGGGTCGGGTGTAATCGATCAATCGCCGGGCGACGGTTGCCGCATCGAGCGCGGTCTGGATGATCCGGTCGGCCAGGACCGACGGCGCGGGGATCTTGGCGACCGGCAGATCGAGCCGCATGAGCTCGGCATTGCTCACCACGGCGGCAAAGGCGTTGATGACGTGGTGGCCTACCCCGGACGAGAGGTGGCCGAGATTGATGAGTCGCTCAAGAGTTTCCGCCGATTCCTTATCGCCATCACCATTGCCCGCCATGGACGTCACCTATCTCTCTGCCGGCTTGGTTGCCTGCCAACCGCCGGTTAAGTTTCGATCTCAGCGGATGATTCGAGCTTCCACCCAGTCGGCCAGGTCGCGAACGCCCCCGCGCTCGCCAAACTCGGTGATCAATATCAGACTCTTCGCGCCGGAGACGTCCAGATCGATCGCCCGAGGCGCGTCGTGGGCCGACATCGGCGGTGAGGCGAACCGTTCCTTGTTGTCGACAAGAACGCGAAAGGTCACACTTCCGAGCGGCCCGGCGCGGTCGTCGAGACCGACCTGCGCCTGAAACCGGCGATCACCCGGCAGCAGGCGATAGGCGAGCAAGGTCCGGCTTTGCGTGCCGATTCCGCGCTCGTACTCGCGGCCTGAAAGGAGCATCGTATGACCTTCAATCGTGGCGTCGCGTCGATACGGCCGAGGGGGGCCAACGTAAGGGACGTACCGCTCGCCGGCTGGCTCGCGTTCGGTCAAATAAACAACTGATTTGGTCCGCGCATGAATCCGGGTCAGGTCCGCGATCGGCACCCGAACCATCGCGCCGAACCGCGATTTCGCGAGGATGTGCCCTTCATCCACCATCGCCTCGGTGACACCGAGTCGCGATCCGTTCTCAAAGGTGAGCTCCAGATAGGCACCTTCAGGCTTCGGGTAAACCGCGAGCGATGGGTCGAACCCCATCGCGACGACGCCCTCGCGATCGACCGAGACAGCATCTTTGGCCGGCTGGATCTCGATCGCCTTGTCGCCGAGGGCGAGGAAGCCGCCGGTGAGCTTGTCGCCGTTGTTCAACCAGAGGACTTCCGACATCCGAGGATCGGTGCGAACGATCTGGACCAGACCTTCCAGGGCCTCGGCGCTGATCGGCAGGCCGAGCGCGTCGGGATTGGGCGGATCGCGAAAGACGAGGCCGAGCAAGCTTTCCAGTGGAACGGAGAGCAGCGCCAGGTCGTCCGGCTTGATTTCCAGAGTCGTGTCGTTGGCCGAGAGAATCAAGACTCGATAGAGGCGGTCGCCATCGGGAAACAGGACGACTCCGGCCTTGCGGGTCTGTGCCGAGGTGTCTTCCTCGCGGGTTCGCTTGACCTCGCGCGAGAGCTTGACCAGGGCGTTGACCGGGATCACCTTCTCCGACCCCTCGACGGTGACCAGCGTCAAGGCCCCGTCAGGCCCGAACTGGCGAATGCGGCCGGAAACCGTCTCGGCGTCGACCGTCAGGGCGGCGAAGACCGGGTCGGAGGCAACCACCGGAGCGTCGACCGCGCCGAGGGTGACGGAGGTCAAGTACCAGAACGGGCCGACGATTGCCAGGAACCAGGGTGTGAGGCGAGAGATCGGCATCGGTCGACGTCCCTTTCTGAAAGCCAAAGGACTCGGGCGGACTAGCGCTGAAAGATCGGCAAATAATTATTCGGCATCTGAAGAATGATGAGCGCCATCGCGGTTCCGTACTCGTTGCAGATACTATCGGCCCAGTAACCGCCCGAGGCCACCGACTGGCGGCGGACCAGCTCGTCGCGGATCGCCGGATACCAGGTTGCCCAGTCGTCGCCGCCTCGAATCCACATCGCCTGCGCGGCGTAATAGTGGCCGTAGAAGTAATGGCTGTAGCGGCTCCCAAGCTTGATCTCGGGCATGAACTGTTTCAGATAGGTGATACCCGACTCCACTTCCTTGGCATCGTAAACCGCGGCGCTATACAGAGCGACGACGCCCGCCGCCGATCTTGGAAAGGCGCTTGCGCCTCCTTGAAGCATGTACCGGAATCCGCCATCGGGATTCTGAGACTGCTTGACATATTTAATGCAGTTCTCCACCGTTTCCTTGGGGACGTAAATTCCGGCGTTCCGGGCCGCGCGGAGGGCGTTGATCTGACAGATCGTCACCGAGAGGTCGGCATCGCGGCGAACCGGCTGATAGCGCCAGCCGCCTTCAAAGTTTTGACAGTCAATGATGAGTCGAACCGACTTCTGGAGCTTTTCGCGGATCTCCGGGCGATGCGTCATGCCGTAGGCTTCGGCCAGAAAGAGGGTGCCGAAGCCGTGCGAGTACATTGGCCCGTGGGTCGACGCCGCGGCGACGGCGATGAAGCCCGAAGGCGACGTGTTTTCCATCACGAAGAGCAGGGCCTTGTCGACCTGGGCGCCAAAAGGGCCTCGGCCTGGGCTGGAACCCGAGGCCATGAAGGCCAGGCCGGCGAGGCTCGTCACGGCGATGTTTCCGCGATACGTCCCGCTACCGAACGATCCGTCGGAATTTTGCTGCTTCGAAAGCCAGAGGAGACCGTCGCGGATCGCGCGATCGGTCTGCGGTGTGATCATCTCCGCGGCGCCTTCGGGAACGTCCCCCTTGCGAGGATCGCCGAAACCGCCACTGTCTTCCTTCTTCGGGCCATCTTCCGCAAAGGACGCCGGGACCTGGCAAAGGACGATTGCAAAGGTCAGGACGATGCGAAGCGCGGCCGAGCCGAGCGAGCGAGTCGGGGCAAGCATGGGCGATCACTCCCCTCGGGTGGCCTTCTTCTTCGAGAGCGATAGATAGTAACGCCGGATGAGTTCCTCGCGTGACGGCAAAAATCCTTCACGCATCACGTTATCGAGGTCCTGGCGAACCTCGGCCGGGAGGTCGCCCCAGAGTTCCTTGCCTCCGGCGAGCGACCGGCGATCGGTCGGCTTGAGCGGCTTGGTGAAGGGGGCGTTGCCGCCAGTGGTTCCGGTCTGGTCACCCTTTTGCTGGCCGGGTTGTTGTTTGCCCTTCCCCATTGCCAGGCTCTTCTTCTTGCCCTGAGTCTGGCCGCTGGAATTTTTGGCCTGTTCGATCATCGTCTCGATCTTCTTGACAATCTCTTCCTGCTTCTTGCGGGTCGATTCACCGGTGTCGGACTTGCCGAGGCGTTCCTCGACCTCACGCATCTCCTTGATCACCTGGGAGAGCGCTCCGCCTTCCTCGCCCTCCTGGTTCTTCTTGCGGCGGCGCTTGCCGGCGGCTTCTTCCAGGTGTTCGTCAAGATCCTTGTCTTTCCCCTTGAGCGCGTCGCCGGCTTCGTTTTTCTCTTTGTTGTTCTCCTGGTTCTTATCGTTGTCTTTGTTGGGCTGATCGGCGGGGGTTTTGGGATCGGGCATGCCGCTGGCGGGGCCGCCCCGGCGTTCGTCGGGCGCGGTCTTGTCCTCGGTCGCGCCGAGCTTTTCCAGAAGGCTGTCAAGATCCTTATCGCGGGGAGCGACCTCGCCCGAGGGCTTGGTGGACCCGGCGGGGTCGCTCTTGGCGTCGGCCTTGCCGGCCGGAGGATTCTCGGTCGCCGGTTTGTCGGCGGATTTGGCTTCGTTTTGTTCGACCTTCTTGAGAAGGTCATCGAGGGCCTTGTCGGTGTCCGAGTCCTTGCCGGTGGTTGGCGGCGTGTCATCGGCACCGGCGAAGGCGGCGAGCGCAAGGGGAAGAGAGAGCAGGCCCGCGAGCGCCAGTAACAGGGTGAAGGTTTTCCTGGCCATGATCGATTATTCCTCCCCGTCGTCCATTTTCGGTTTGGTGAGGTCGCGCACGAGGTCGGCAAGGGTTCCCTGATCGTCGTGAAGGCGGTCAAGCTCGCTGATCTGGTCGGGAACGAGTTCCTTGCCCCGGCGTTTCAGTTCGTCGAAGTATTCGGTTCGTTCGTTGAGTTCTTGCTGGAGCGACCGGAGCATTTTCAGTTGCGCGGCGGGAGGAATGCCCTCGCCGCCGCCTCCTTGACCGCCACCGCCGCCGCCGTCCTGATCGCCGCCGCCGTTTTGTTTCTGGCCGTTCTTGGCGGCGTCGGCCTTCAAGGCGTCGAGGAGTTGCTTGAACCGGGCGGCGGCCGACGCCGCGGCGCGCTGGGTGATCTCGTCGGTCTTGAGCGCCTGGAGCCGCTGACCGGCTGTTTCCATGCCCGTTGAGGCGCGTTTCAGGGTCAGGGCGAAGACCGGAGCGCCTTCGAGCTTCTCGATCAAGTCGGCGGTCTCGTCCTTGAGGGCTTCCTGAACTCCGGCAAGCTGGCGGATACCGGTACGCTGAGCGATCGTGAGCTTGTTCTGGTTCTTGGCCTTGAGCGTTTCATAGTCGGCGGAATCGGTGCCAACCTTTTCTTGACGTTCGGCCATCGCGCGAAGCTGGTCTCCCATCTTGGAGAACTGCTCCATGGCAAGCTGTTCCTCGGCCTCCTTGCGGGTCTGTTTGAGGCGGTCCTGGGCCTCTTCGAGGTCGGCGAGGGCATCATCCTGCTCTTGCTCGCCCTTCTCGGCCTGCCCTTGTTCGAGGTCCCCTTGAGCGTCGGCCATCTTGCCCGAGGCTTTCGAACCGGCCTTCGCGGCGCCTTCGGCGTTCAGCTTGGCGAGTCGTTTGAGCTGGTTTTCCAGTTGTTTTTGGATCTCCGCCTGTTCCTTGGCGAGTCGTTTCAGTTCGTTGGCGCGTTTGTCGGCGTTGGGTTCGTTTTTGGCGGCGCGGGTCTTTTCGAGGTTCTTGGTCTGGCGGTCGCGGAGCTTTTCCATCTCCGCCTCGGCGTTCTTCAACTCCTTGACGAGCCGGGCGAGGTCGCGTTCGCGGCGGTTCTGGATCGAGTCCACGAGTTCCTTGAAGTCTTGCCGGGCTTTTTCCTGGCTCTGTCGGGCGTTGCCCATCCGGTTCTTTTCGAGTTGGTCGGCGGCCTCGCCGACCTTGCCGGCGGTTCCTTCCTTCTTGAGTCGTTCGCCGGCTTCCTTCATGGCCGAGGCGGCGAGCGGGTCGGACTCGCCGAGCCGCTGGCTCATCTGGTTAAGCTTCTCTTGAAGGTTTTGCGTGTCCTTGCCGATGTTCGACTGCCGGGCCGCGAGGTTGGCGAGGTCGGCCTTTTGCTCGGGAGTCAACTGCTCGGGCGTCTTGCCGGTCATCTCGGGTTTGGACGCGGCCTCGCTGGACTGCTTCATCACCTGCTCGTGCTCCTTGAGCAGTTTCTCGGCATCCTTGACGACCCCCCGATAGGTCTCGAACTCCCCAAGTCCATCAAGCATCGCCTTGAGTTCGTCGGCAATCGCCTTTTGATTGGCCTGAGCCTCGGCGAGCGAATCGCGGGCCGTCTCTTTTGTCGACGGATTGGCCTTTTCACCCGATTTTTGAGGCTTTGACGGACCGTCTGGCGACTCGCCTTTCTTGGCGGATTCCGACTTTTGCGCCTGCGAGGTCGCGGATTCGGGTTGGCTCTGATCTGGCTTCGTTTCCGCCTTTGCCTGTTCCGAAGTGGTCTTGCCCGCCTTCGCATTCGCTGAGGGAGTTGAGGGGTTCGCCTTCGATTTCGCCTCGTTTTCGGGCTTCTTTTGCGCGGGATTCTTTTCGGAGGGCTCGTCTCCGGGCTTGGACGCGGCTTCTGGCGTTGGCGGTTTGTCGTTGGCTTCGTTTGGCGCCTGGCCGAGGTTCTTGGTGGCGTGAGTGAGACCCTGTTCGGCGGGTTCCAGGTTTTGCTCGCGGAGCTTGGCGACGGAGGCGCGCATGCCGTCCATCTGTTTCTGGGCGTCGGTGTTGGGGAGCTTGAAGTTCTTGAGGTCGTCCTGAAACCGGGCGATTTTCTGTTCGAGGCCGTCGGCCTTGTTGGTCACGCGGTTGGTGACCTGGCGCTGGGTCATCTCGGCGTTCTTGATGTTCGCGATCGCGGCCCGGTTCAATCGGTCCGTTTTGGAGAGGGTGCGGAGGGCCTCGTCGACGGGGGTTTTCGCCTGGTTCTCCATCGCGAGGATGCCTTCGATGTCCTCGCGGATGGCCCGGCGGGCGTCGTCAAGCTGGCGGCCGATTTCCTCATCGTTGACGATCCGCAGGCGAAGCTCGCGGCTCTTGCCAACGTTCGGCCCCTTGAGGGTATCAAAGTCGCGGGCGTCGGCGTGGAAGGTGATGACCGAGCCGGGAGTTAGCTTCAACGGGGCGAGGTCCCAGGCGTGGCGGACGTTTTGATGGGTCAGGGCCCGCCCATCGGGACCACCCCCCTGCCCGTCCCAGAGCGGAAGGACGACATCTTGAGTCGGCTCGGAACCCCCTGTGGCTACCTTGTAGACAAGCCGGGCGGACTGGATGCCGAAGTCGTCGTCGACGGTGAAGGCGATCGGAACCATCGCCTGCGCGGGGACGTCGCGGTCGTTGACGGGTTCGTCGATGACGACGCGCGGGGCCTCGTCTCGAATCGCTCGGGCGTCGTACTTCACGGCCTCGCGGTTTCGGAACCCTTCGGTATCGAGCAGGTCGAACCAGAACGGCTGCGCCCCGCGAAGCGTGAAATTGGCGGCGAGCTTCGTCCGCCTTTTGTCGAGCGTCACGCCTCCCGGAGCGGGGGCATCGCCCAGTCGAAGCGTCGCCGAGGCGATGGCCTTGTTCGCCAGGGCGGTCAGTTCGACGCGCGTTCCCTCAACGGCCTTGACCTGGGTCTTTCCCGGAGCGAGTGTGACCGGCGCCAGTCGCGTGTATTCGGGCATGACCAGGCGGACCGTCACGTCCTGAATTGTGGGCGGAGGGACAACCTTCACGGCGATATCGCGGACCGACGTGGCATCGTCACCCGCCGCGACCGAGAACCGGAATGAGCGGTCCACGGCTTCGATCCGACCGCGGAAAACGCCCCCCTCGACGGCCCGGAGCGACTCGGTGACGGTTTCGTTGTCATCGAACCGATAGACGGCCTTCGCGGTTGTGGGTGGGCGCTCGCCTTTGGCCACGGCGACGGCCAGGGAGAAAGGCTCGCCCCGGGCGACCTTGCGCGGCGTTTCCTTGTCGAGCAAGGTCAGGTGCGTCATCTGCGGCCAGCGATCGGAGCCGAAGGGGAGAAACAAGCGCCTAGCGGCGATCTGCGCCAGTCTTGGCTCGGCGGCGACGACCCCAAGAAGCAGGGCGACCGATCCCGCCGCCATCGCGAGCGCCCGATAGGCGGGTCTTCCCTCGACGGCCTGGCGGAAGTCGATCGACCGCGTTTCCTCCATCGTCTGGCGGACGGTCGCCTCGCGCATTTCTCGGGAGCCGTGGCGGTCGTCGTCCTCGGCCGAGGAAACGGTGAGGAACTGCACGGTGCTTGTCAGGCGGTCGTTCAGGCCGGGCCAGCGTTCTTCGATCCGCAAGGCGATGTGGAGGTCGCCAAAGCGGACGACCAGGGGCACGACGACCCGCTGGTAGATCAGCCAGCCGGTCAGGCCCGCGAGGGCGAGCAGGAAGGTGAGACGGACGCCCGAATCCAGGTGGATTAACCAGTCGGTCAGGCCGGCGAGAACGATGAGTGGAAGGGTCGCCCCAACCACCCAGCTCAGTCCGTGAAGGGCCAGGAGCCGGCGGACCCGGGAGCGAAGCGTTGCGATCCGCGTGACGAGATGTCGGGCGTCCAAGTCGGCCTCCCCGCCGGCGCTGGCCGGCTCCGCGATGAGATGCTAAAGACCACTATACCATTCGCTTACGTTTTCTCAACAGCCATTCCGCCGTGAGCACCGCGAGGAAGAGGCCGAGGACCGGCCAGGTGTTCCAGAGCGGGATCGGCGGATCGGTATCGAGAGGGACTTTTTCGGCCTTCGGCAGGCTTTCCAGAAGCTTGTCGACCGTCAAGGGGCTGAAAAAGGCGCCATGCGTCAGGTTTGCCGCGCGAACGAGTTCCGGCTCGTTCATCTGAACGTGTTCCATCTCGCTCGCGGGGGCGTCGACCCGGAAGGTCGTCGTCGGCAAGGCCCCTTGAAGCACGGGGGGCGGCAGCAGGCGGACCTCGTATTCCCCCTCGGCCGATTGCGGCAAGGCCCCTTCAAAGATATTGCGGGCCGCGGGAGACGCCTTGAGCGTGAGCTTGCGCGCCCCCTGGCCTTTGCGTTCGACCTGAACGACCACCTCGCCCGACGTCGGCGCCTGGGCGGGGTTCGGAAACCGGACGCGGACCTGAATCGGCTGGTTGCGCTGATACCGGCGGCGGTCGGTCTGAATCTCGGCCTGTTTCTGGCCGAGCAGCTTGGAACGAGCGAGGAAGCGGATCGTCTGGATCCAGAAGCGGCCGAAATAACGATCGCCAACGCGAAAGCGCCAGCGCCAGGTGTCATCGACGGCGTTAAACATGACCTTGCCCGAGCCGACGAACTGATAGAGGAAGATCGGCAGGCGGCCGTCGGAACCGGTCTGGGTGGGATGCTCGGCCAGGACGAGCGCCGCGGGCTTCTTGCGGGGGGCTTCGATGTACCAGAGAAGTTCGGGAAGGGCCTGCCAGATCTGGGCGCTCTGGGCCTCGTCGTCGCCGAACCGGAAGATGGGACTGGTGCGGCCCTCGGCGGTTAGCTCGGGACGAAAGGCCGCGGTCGGGCTGCCGACGGCCGACGGATTCCGCGCCTCGGCGAGTTCGATCGGCAGGAGGTTTTCGAGCGGACTGCCGCGATAGCTTAGCGGATTGAACGCCTCGCCCGCGATGAAGAGCAGACCTCCCCCTTTCTCGGTCACGAACTCGGCGAGGTTCTGCATCTGCGAGACGCTCAGAAAACCCGGGTCGGCGTCGCCGAGGAGAACCACGTCATAGCTGAAAAGCTCGTCCTTGGCGGCCGGAAAGGTCGGCAGGGCGGAGCGGTCCTGGTCGCTGTACTCGGGGTCGGACGAGAGGAGAACGACGTTCAGGTCGATCGTCTCCTCACGCTCCAGGTAGTTCTTCAGGTACCGATATTCGTAACGCGGCTCGCTATCGACGAGCAGAACCTTGAGCTTCTCCTTGCGGACGTTCACCGCGCGTTCGATGCGGTTATTATCCGCCTGAATCTCTCTTGGTTTCGGGTCGACTTCGAGCGTGTAGACGACCTCACCCGTCTGTCTGGGACGGTGGCCGATCTCGACCCGGAGCGGTTGATTGTCCGCCGGCGCCTTGAGGCGCTGAGAGTCGATCTCGCGGGCGGTTTCGGGAGGCGTTCCCGGCGACCGCTCCTTGAGCCGGAGCGTGACCTCCTGCCCTTCAAAACCGCGCGCCAGCAGCTTGGCCTGGAACCGGACGAGGTCTTCGACAAAGACGACATCGTCAACAAGAAGTTCGGTTAACTCCAGGTCTCGGGCCGGTTCAGGACTGCCGAGACCGACCGGATAGAGCGGCACCCCTTTGCGCGCGGCAAGCTCGGCGGCTTTGGCGAGGGCCTCGCCGTCGGTCGTCTGGCCGTCGGTCAAGAGAAGCATCGCCGAAGGAGGGGCGCCGCGGAGTTCGGTGAGGATCTCGCGGACCGAGCTTCCGAGCCGGGTCTGGGGACCGTCCGGCTTGACCTTTCCGAGAAGTTCGAGCGCCGGGGCGACGTCGCCCGGCTTGTCAATCTCGGCAAGCTGACGTTTCGTCCCGGCGGCGAGATAGAGACGAACCTTGTTCTGCTTCTGCAACTCGCGGAGGAGCTTGCCGTTGTCTTTGCGCAAGATCCCTTCGCCGACGGCCCAGCGGGTCGCGTCGGGACGGCCGGATTCTTTGGCGAGTGCTTCGGCCGCGGCCTTGATCTTGGGTTGATCGTACTGGTCGGCGACCTGTTGACTGGCCGAGTCGTCAACGAGAACAACGAAGTAGGGCAGGCCCGTTCGCTCGACCGAGAGGACCGCCTCGGAAAGCATGAAGATCGCCAGCACGACAAGGCTGACCCGGAGCATCGCCAGAAGCAGGCGATAGGCGACCGAGACCCCTTCCTCGCGGCGGTAAAGCCAGATGATGAACGCGGCCGAGCCGAGGAAGACCAGGAGCGTGACCCACTGCGGCCACAACTGTTCGAACCGAATCGACGGAACGAGCGCCTCGCCGGCCCGGGCGGGTTCGACGCCGAGCCGGTCGGCCAGAAGGCGGAGAAGGCGGTCGATCACAACGGGCGGTCCTCAAGCGGGAGACGCATGGTGTCCGAACCTCCAGGCCAGATACGTTTCGAGCAGGAGGAACACGAGCAAGGCGTAAAGCAAGGGGCGGTGCAGCTCGCCTCGGCGACTGACCGCCGTGGAATTTCCCGTCAGTTCCTTCCAGTTCGTCAGATACGCGAAGGTCCACCCTGGCACGGCCGCGGCAAGACCCGCGCGATCGAGCTTGGCCGGGTCACTCTCGGCCGGGTCGGGATTCGCCGCGAAGACCGACTCTTGCGGCAAAGGGGGTCCGACCTTGACCTGATACGGACCCGAGACCTCGGTGTCTTCAAAATGGAGAAGACTGACCCCGCCCGAAGCCTGGAGCTTTGACGGGACCGATCGGCCTCCGGGCAAGACGACGGTGACCGCCGCCGAGGCGGCCGAGCCGGGCAAGGCCTCATCGAGCGGTTGGCCGACCCTGACGTTGCGCTCGGCGAGTCGACCGGCGGCGGCCTGGTAAACGACCTGTTCCATGATCGGCGGAAAACTCGCGTGCGCGGGCCAGTTGGTCCAGCCGGCGTCGGCCGACGTGGCGATTTGAATGACTGTTCCGCGATAGCGCGGCATTTCGACAATCGCCGGGTCGCCGTTGTCAAAGGCGAGAGCCACCTTGGCCGGAGAACCGCTGGGGATCGTCAGCTTGTGAAACCGCCAGGTCTTCACCGAGGTCAGACCGGCCAGAACCGTGTCAGGCTCATTGGCGAAAGGCTCGGTGATCGGGTGTCGATAGCCGAGCGGGTTGAATCCGAACGCCGATTCCTTTTTCGAGTCGTCCCCCACCCCCGGGCCGATCGAGGCGGGCAAAACGCCTTTTTCCTTGCCGCGTTCTCCGCTGACGACCATCACCCGGTTGTAATTGTCGGCAACCACCTGATCGCCGCCGAAGACGACGACGCCTCCGCCTTGCTTGAGATAGTCTTCGAGCGAGGTGACCTCAGCCTCGGTAAACTGGGCGATGTTGCAGAGAATGACCACGTCATACGGCGTAAGCTCGCGCCGGGAGAGTTGCCCTTCCGGAACGACCTCGGTGCGGATCACCGACGGTGCGCCCGTCGAGGTCGATTCGGGACTCAGGGCCGCCGCGAGGTAATCGGTCTCCGCCTGAAACGGCTCGCTCTTGAAGTGGCCATCGACCAGGAGAACGCTCACCTGCTCGCGGACGGGAATGGCCAGCCTACGGCGATCGTCGAGCTTGAGGGCATCGGGATCGACCTGAACTTCAATGAGGTGGTCGCCCGGACTGGTAAAGGTCTGGTTGAAAACGACCGGCTGGTCCTCGCCGACCGGCAGGTCAACGTTCTGGACGGGGCCGAGAATTCCATCCACGATCAGGCGAACACCGACGCCATCAGCCTTCGAAGGCCCGTAGTTATGCACGACGGCGCGGACGAGGGACGGAGTTCCGACGGTGTTGACCGGCGTGCTTACCTTCAGGTCGGTCACGGCCCGGTTCTCGGTTCCCGCCTTGCCGAGGTCGATGACGACGGACCTGGGGTGTCGCGTTTCGATCTTCGCGAGGATGCGCTTGAGTTCGTCGTCACCCGAGGCTTCGGGACGCCGCCAGCTCGCGGTTTGGAGGTCGGTCAGAAAGACGATCTCTTTTTGCGGGATCGTCGAGACCGCGAGAACCTCGTCAACCTTGCCGAAACTGGCGGCGAGGTTGGTTCCGCCGTGGGGCATCGTGACCTCGGCGATCTCCTTGAGCACCTCGTCGTGGTTCGGCGAGGGGTCACCGATCACGACCCGAGGGGGGTCGCCCATGACGATCAGGCTGATCGCGTCGCCACGTCGGGCGTCCTTGACGAGCTGGCTGGAAAGGGCCTTGGCGCGGTCGAACCGGGTGCCATCGCCGGAGTCATATCCCATGCTCAATGACCCGTCGAGCACGATCACGCGATGGGTTCGATGGCCGGCGAGGAGGGGACTGCCGCCGACGCTTTCCAGAAAGGGCTTGGCCATCGCCGTGACCGCGAGGATGACGACCATCGTGCGGACGGCGAGCAAGAGCCACTGTTCGATCCGGATCTTTCTCGAATTCTTCTGAACGGCGGCGACGAGGAAACGCATCGCCGCCCAGGGAACCTCGCGAAACTTGCGGCGGTTCAAAAGGTGGATGATGATCGGCACCGACGCCGCGGCGAGGCCGTAAATGAGCGGCGTGTTGGCGAGTCCGAGCGCGAGGACGATTGGCATGGGCGGCAAGAACGTCGTCTCCACAAAAAAACCTCGCGGCCGGGGCGACTCAACGCGTTAACGCTTACGATTCGCACGCGCGGCGAGGTAGCTCGACAGGGCGGCGTCCAGGTCCCAGTCGGTCCTCAGGGGGACGTAATCGATGTCGATCATCCGGCACCCCTTCTTCAGTTCGTCGAGATAGGCGCCGATTTCCGCCTGATAGGCGCGTCGGAGGGCCTGCGGCTCGGTGAGCACGTCGGGGAGCCCTTCAAGTCCTTTGAAGAGGGTGGTGTCGCGGAAAGGAAAGTCAAGCTCGGCCGGGTCGAGAACGTGGAAGACGATGACCTCGTGGCGTCGGTGTCGAAAGTGTTTCAACCCCGCGATCATCTTCGCGACGTCGTCAAAGAGGTCGGAGAGAATGACGACCACGCCCCGCTTCTTGAACCTTTCGGCGAGGTCGTGGAAGACGATGCCGAGATCGCTCTTGGCCCGAGCGGGGGTCGCGTCGAGAAGGTGGATTAACTCCTTCAGGTGCGACGGCTGCCCGGCCGGTTTGAGATAGCGACGGACGCCGTCGTCAAACGTGGCGAGACCAACCGAGTCCTGCTGCTGAAGGACCATGTACCCCAGCGCAGCGGCGACCATCTGCGCGTACTGGAACTTGGACACATTTTTACCCGACGCGTACGCCATCGACTCGCTCGTGTCGAGCAAGAGATAGAGCAGGAGGTTGGTTTCCTCCTCGTACTGCTTCAGGTAGTACTTGTCGGTCTTGGACCAGACCTTCCAGTCCACGTGGCGGATGTCGTCACCCTGGACGTACTCACGATGCTCGGCGAACTCGACCGAGAATCCGTGATACGGGCTGGGGTGCATCCCGGCGACGTAGCCCTCGACCACCAGGCGCGCCTGGAGGTCGAGACCTTCGAGGCTAGCCAACGTTTGCGGATTTAAATACTTTTGGTAGTTTTCCACTTTGCTCGGCCTCGTGCTCGTCGACCGGGATCGCCTTGATCAGACGCGTGACAATGTCGTCGGGCTTGAGGCCCTCGGCCTCGGCGTTGAAGTTGGTGACGATCCGATGTCTGAGCACGGGGCCGGCGACCGCCCGGATGTCGTCGGTCGAGACATAATAACGCCCGTAAAGCACGGCGCGGGCCTTGGCGGCGAGCACCAGGTATTGACTCGCCCGAGGCCCCGCTCCCCAGCTCACATAATCGCGAATGAACTCGGGAACGTTCCCCTTCTCGCGACGGGTGGCCCGGGTCATTCGCACCGCGTACCGGCTGACGTGGTCGGCCACGGGTACCTTGCGGACGATCTCCTGAAGCTCCAGGATGTCGGACCCGGAAAGGACCTTGGTCACCGTCGGCTTCAAGACCGATGTCGTCATCCGAACGATGTCAAGCTCCTCGTCTTCCTCGGGATAATCAACGAGGATGTTGAGCATGAACCGGTCGAGCTGCGCCTCGGGCAGGGGATAGGTTCCTTCCTGCTCGATCGGGTTCTGGGTCGCAAGGACGAAGAAGGGGTCGGGAAGTCGATGCCGTTCGCCGCCGACGGTGACCTGCCGCTCCTGCATCGCTTCCAGAAGCGCGGCCTGAGTCTTGGGAGGGGTTCGGTTGATCTCGTCGGCGAGGACGAGGTTCGAGAAGATCGGGCCTCGGAGGAACTTGAACTGACGGACGCCGGTCGCCTTGTCCTCCTGAATGACCTCGGTGCCGGTGATGTCCGAGGGCATCAGGTCGGGAGTGAACTGAATCCGGTTGTAGGTCAGGTTCAAGGCGTCGGCAAGGGTGTGAATCATCAACGTCTTGGCCAGGCCAGGAACGCCGATCAAGAGGCAGTGCCCTCGGGCGAAGACCGCGATGAGCAGTTCTTCAAGGACCGACTGCTGGCCGACGATCACCTTGCCCATTTCTTGCTTGAGCCCGGCGAAGGCGTCCCGGAGCCGTTCGACGGCGGCCAGGTCGCTGTTCTGGAGCGGTTCCGCGGAAGCCGTCTCGTCACTCACGCAAAGACCCCCTTCTGAGTTGATTTCGTCCAAAGTGTCTGCGGCGGAGCATGCGAAATTCTGGGTTGGTCGATCCGTTCAGCCTAACGAGGCCCCTTCAAGGCGTCCACTTCGGGGCGTTCGCCGAGCGCCCAGAGCCCGGCCTGCGTCGCGACGACCGCCCCTCCCGGCGCGAGTCGAACGGCAACCTCGGTCACGGGTACGGGAAAGAGCAGTCGTTGCACCAGGCGACCATCATCGCGGCGACGGAAGACCAGGGGAAGTCCCTCGACCTCGTCGCCGACGTGTCGGGTCAGACCCGGGTAAGCCATCACGCAACGATCGGTCAGGTCCACCACCCAGCCCGATTCCGGCCCAGAAAGGTGCTGGTTCCAGACGAGCGAGCCGTCACGCAAGGACGCGGCGCTCAGCGACTGCCCACTCGCCCAGTAAACCCGATCGCCATCGATCGCCAGCGCCTCGGGCCGCTCGCTGAGATCCTCCGCGCCAAGAGGTCGCGACCAGCGTTTGACACCCGTCGCCGCATCCAGCCGGATCAATTCATTGCCATCCTGAACGATCAAGAGTCGCTCGGAATCGCCGAAGGGGCGCGGGGGACCATTCTTGGGCATCTCGCGGCTTTCGCGAAAGACCCAGGAGGCGACTCCTCGGACAAGGTCAAACCGGGCGACGGTGCGCCGATCGACGGCGATCACGACATGGTCATCATCGATCGGCAAGGGATCGCGGACCCACTCCTCGTCTTCCGTCTGGGGATATTCCGCGTGCCGACGCCCCGTCGCCGTGTCGAGGACGAGGATCTCGTTCGGCTTCCGTGTTTGAAGAACGATGCGCTGGGGACCGATGAGCAGGTGGGGGGTGATCGTTCCGCCTGGGGCGCTGTAGGACCAGTCAATCAGCCCGCTGTCTCCATCGAGGGCGAGCAACTCGCGGTCGCCTCGGAGGCAGAAGACCCGATTGCCGACGATCCGAAATTCATGGAGCTTGCCTGGCGGGTCATTCGAGGGCTTCGTCGCGGGCTCGGGGCGAGCATACGGGTTGGGACCGCGTCGGGGCGTTCCGGGAGTCGCCGCGTCGAACGTCCAGAGGAGTTGTCCCTTGTCCAGGCCAAGGGCCACGACCCTCGTTTCCGACGCCGCGAGCACGCGGTCATCCAGATAGCCGGCCCAGACGGGATTTCCTTCCAGGTCCACCGACCACTTCGAGCTTCCCGAGTTGGAATTGATCGGCCTGACCAGGGTCCCTTGCACGAGGAAGACGCGACCGGCGTCTGTCGATGGAGGAACGCCCTCGGCGGCGAGGGGTCGGACGGGTCCATCGAGCCGAAGTCCCCAGCGTCGGACGAGCGGAACGGAAATGTTCGGCTCGGCCCGATCGGCGGTCATCCGGTCAAAGGGGGGCTCGGCGAGTCGTCGGGCAACCAGAGTTCCCAGGGTGGATTCCGACCTCGGTTCCTCCGCGTTCACGGCCACGTTCGGAAACCGGGTGAGGGCCTGCGCGTAGGCATCGCGCGCCGGTACCCAGAGCTTCTGGGCTTCATAAGCACGCGCCAAACCAAATAGAGCCTGACCGCGAAGGTTGTCTGTTGTCGCGGTCGCCAGCAACCGCTTGTACGCTCGGGCGGCGTCCGCGGGGCGCTTTTTCAAGTCGTGCAACCTGCCGAGTTCCATGAGCGCCTGGGGGAGGGCCTCGGAAACCGGATAGCTTCGACCCACTTCCTCAAGCTGTCGAGAGTCGCCGGCGGCCTTGCCTTTCACCAGCAGGGCCTGAGCCTCCTGATCAAATTGTTCGTAAACCCGACGCCCTTTTTCGTGGAGGATCGTTGCCAGGCGGTCGCCAATCATGAGATCGGCGCGGATGGTCCTGTGCCCCCCCTCGGCGGCGACGGCGAGCGAGCGCAAGGGTTCCTCGGAGAGCAACCCCTGAAGCGTCGCCACCGCGGCGATGGCTTCCCCGCGGCCAAGTTGCGCATCGGCCTCCGCGAGCCGTGCTCTAAGCCGGTCGCGATCGACCCGGGCGGTCGCCGCCGCCTGGTGGAAGCGTTGCTCCGCCGAGGAGAGATCACCGCGGCCTCGCGCGGATTCTCCCAGCTTCAGGAGCAGGTGGAACTGATGGTCTCGCGTGGCCAACCGGAGCGAGACGCCATCGATCAGATCGGACGGTCGCGCGAGTTTCGAGGCATCGTCCAGACTCGCGAGGGCCAGGTCGTCCTGGCCGGTCGCCTCGGCCGCCTGGGCCATCCGGTAATGAGGCGCGGCGCGGCCGGGATCGCGGGCAATTTCCTCTCGATAACGCTGAATCAGGCGACGGTTCTGACAGAAGACCACGAGCTTGTCGGCCTGCGCCACGATCAAATAGCCATCGCCGACCGCGAGGTTGCCGCCAGACTCCTGGAACGATTCTTGAAGCTTGATCGGCGGCTCGGACCTCAGGCCCGTCGCCTGGTCGAGAACGTGGATCTCGGTCCGGGTCGGCCAGTAGATTCTCTCACCGGCGAGTATGCCACGCCCAAACCCCTCGAATCCATGCCCCGAGTCGGGCCAGGAATGTTTGAGTTCGCCGTTTTTCACGTCAAAGAGCAAGACCCTATCACCCGTTGCAATCAGACGTCCCCTGGCAACGCCAAGCAGATGCGTGAGTTTGGCCTCATCGGGCAGTGGCTTTGTTTTCCAGACCAGGCGCCCGCTCGCCGCCTCGAAGGCGTAGACGGCCGAGGCATCGTCGGGCGCCACGATCACCAGGCCGTCGTGGACAACCGCGGGGTTCAGGTCCCGATCGTGCGGAGCGCCATTGACCCGATCGAGTCGGGGATAGGTGGCGACCCACCGGATCGCGCCCGTTTCGGCATCGAGCGCGGCGACGGCCCCGAGATTCGTCTGGTAATAAACCGTCGGCCCTTCGAGGCTGAGCAGGCGATGGCCAAAGTCGTTGGACGACCCGCCCCCCATCCCCATCCCCATGCCCATCCCCATCGCGAACATGTTGTCGGCATCGGTCGAGGCGGCTCCGAGATAGCGAACCCAACGGGTCGCGCCCGTCTCGGCGTCAAGGGCGGCAACGTAGGTTGATGTCTGTTCGCGTCGATCGGTCATCGCCACATAGACGTTCTGAGGGTCGGCGACGGGGGTCCCTTCAAAGCCGAGGTTACGGATGGCATTCTCCGCCCCTTTGTGCGGAAGGATGACCTCACCTGGCGACTTCTTCCAGAGTTTTTTCCCCTCGGTGGCGCGGTCGACCGCGACCAGGTAGCTTTGCGAGCCGCTGACGGGAACTCCCATCCGGTTCATCGAAATGGAGGTCAGGCCCATCCGAGCAAAGACGCGATCGCCCTGCGCGGTGAGCGTGAACCGGGGAATCCCCACTTGCGGCCTGTTCGCCTGGGGAACCCTTCCCCCTTGATCTTCATCGTGCCATTCCCAGGCGAGCTTGACCGGCCCCGCGGGGGCTCCCTGAAGACCTTCGGGTCGATCATTCAGGTTATAGGCGCGAATCTGGTTGTCATCAGAGACGATGACCTGGTCACCCAGCACGATCGGGTGATACGAGAGCGCGCGGTCGGGCCGCGTCGAGACGGGCATCGGGACCCCTCGACGACCGATGGGAGCCATGCGCCCCTGCTCGACACGTTCGAGATCAACCCGCCATTGAAGCGACCCGACATCGACCGACCCGGCGACGATTCTCGTTCGCGTGGAGGCGCCGGCGAAGGTGGGCCAACGTCCGTCCGGTTGCGAGGGAGGGGCGAGGTGGTCGGCTCCGAGCGCGGCCTTGAGCGTGCTCAAATAGGGACCTTCACGCCCCGCGAGCGCGCCGGCCGCGTTGGGGTAGGTTCTGGCGAACGTGGCGAGGTCTTCGGCCGTTGGAGGATTTTCGGCCAATCCCGAGCGGCAGAGAAGCTTCTTGGCCGCGACCCGGGCGAGGTCGACACCTGGATCAGGATACGTCAGCCCCGACGACTCTCCCGGCTGGTCGGGCAGAATCTGTCGGTAGCTGGACAGCGCTTCATCGAACCGGCCATCCTGAAACGAGAGGTCTCCCAGCAGGTCGAGCGCATCGTCGCCCCAGGAACTATTAAAGACCTGGTCGGTCACGCGACGTAGAGACGCCCTGTCTCCCGTGGCCGCGCCCTGGCGAAACCAGCGTTCGGCCTGGGTATCGACTCGCGATCGATACAGAGCTCGCGCCTCGGCGGGCAGCGCCGCAAGCCGGCGCTGGCAGAACTGGCGGACATCCACGTAAAGGATCGAGTCTTCCGAGGCTTCGACCGGGGCCTCGGTTTTGGGAAGTCGCGCGACCTTATCGCCGTACTGTTGAATGACCCGCTGGTAAATCTCGATCGCCTCGGCCCACTGGCCGTCGCGGACATGCCCGGCGGCGTTTCGCAAGAGAGCGTCGGCGGTGTCACTGAAGTCCGGGTAAAACTTCGTGGCCGCCCGATTCGCGTTCTGGGCCAGAAGAGTCGAGGGCAGACAGGCGAGACATCCCAAAAAAAGGACGAGCGGCAGGCCAATCCGCCTGACCTTTCGCTCGCGAAAGTTTTCTGAACGATGAGCCCGAGTCGACCGCGGACCTGTCATGACCTGACCCTCCTCACACGGGGATCGCAGGATCTTTCGAGCGGGACAGTAACGACCTCAGTCCGATCGGCGGATCGCCCGATCGCGCCGAGCATGACCGCCCGAAGTCTCCACCGATAGCATCGTTGCGACTCCCACGCGAAAACTGGAAATCGTCAGACCAGGTTGTGTCGAGATGCTTCGCGGCTAGCCTCCCGGAAGGTCAAGGCTGCTCATCAATCCTTCACCCATTGGACGCCAAGCGGCATATCCTCTGCAATAGCAAATGGAGTACCAGGTGCAGAACGTAAGATTTGCCTGGTTTTCAGGATTGCTGTCGGATTCAAGGACCTAATGCTGCCCAGGAAAGCGGCAACAATGCCCGCGCAACGATGCCTGGGGTTCAAGGCGATTGACTTTGGAGCACATATCCCACATAAAAAATCAAGGCACCTCCCGCGGAGATGAGCATCGACTGGCCCAGGCCCACCTCGCCGACAACTTCCGAGACGACGCTGAATGGGAGGATGAACATTCCCAACAACTGAAGCGCGCGGCCTATTGCGTAACGAGTCATGGACTATCCGCCGTCTCGACCTGGTAAAGAAGCGTCATCCAGACATGAAACGGCCCTGACGCTCTTTCTTCAAGAGAGAACGCCAGGGCATGATCATTCGGGATCGTGTGGCGACGTTTACTTGACTTTCGCGGGATCAAGCGCGACGTCGCCAACCTTCGTGGTCTGTCCCGACCCCACGGTCACGGGCATTCCCTTGGCGAGGCCAGGATTGACGTAGCCAACGGCCGCCTGCCAGATCACCAGATTTTGAACCCCAGGGGGAACACCGGCGATCTCGAACGACCCATCGTCTCCCGTCACCGCGAAGAAGGGATGATCGAAGACCATGAAAT
Organism: Isosphaeraceae bacterium; assembly: GCA_965277595.1. Taxonomy (GTDB): domain Bacteria; phylum Planctomycetota; class Planctomycetia; order Isosphaerales; family Isosphaeraceae; genus CBDIDH01. The sequence goes on along the minus strand of CBDIDH010000002.1, from coordinate 3,626,924 downwards.
AGGCTTTCATCCAGGGATGAATATCACAGGTCAACGGAATCACCCGCTTCTCGGCGACAAACGATTTCTCCACCTGACCGTTTGGCGGCAAGATGAAGTTGAACCCGTCATTCGTGAAGGGGGTGCCGTGGATGTTGTGATTGACCGGGTCGCTCGACGTGAACTCGACCTTCTGGTCCTGATGAATCGCTGTCAAAAAGGGGATATATTCGCAATTTTTGTTGTCGATGACGACCTTGGCCTTCTTGGCCGTGAGGGCCTTGACCGCCGCGGGGTTCTCGCCGCTGGGCTTGACGAGATAAACGACGGCAAACTTGATCCCCTTCGTTTTCGGATCGACGACCAGGGAGTTGTCCGGGATCGCCGACGCCACCGCGCAGACGGCAGGGTCTTTCTCGGCCTTCCCCTTCATCACCAGGATTTTTTGCGCGGGGGCTTCCTTGCCACCCCAGATGACCCGGCCTTTGATCGTTCCATACTCGGCCTGGCCGGTCGCTCCCGAGGCGAGAAGGCCGACTGGCGGAGCAGCCGCCCGGCTCTCGGTTCCAAAGAAGGCCAGAACGCCAGAGGCCAGCAAAAGCACGGCCAGGCGACTGTCAAGAAAACGGCGACGGACTGTGGAATGCGTCACGGTGTTCATCTCAAAGCATCCTCATCACTTTTCGCAACAAAGCGGCCAGGATCAGGTTCGGCCTCGCGATCGGCCAACTTGATTCTAGTTGCCCGGGGCGATCTACCGAAAGCAATTCGGGCCTGGATTTCCCGGTTCACTTCGCCGGCTTGACCATTCCGGGATCGATCGTCCAGGTCTTCGAGGTCGTCTCGCCCGCCTTGATGTTCACGTCTTCGCCCGACGGCGGGGTGACAAACTTGGTCGCTTCCTGCCAGACGACGACTTTTTGGGTTCCGGCCGGCACGTTCTTGATCTCAAAGTTTCCCTTTTCATCGGTTGTCGCGATGTAAGGGTTGTCAAGAATCATCCACCAGGCCTGCATCCAGGGGTGAATATCGCAGGTCACAGGAATCGGCCCGCGCTCCGCTTCACCCGGGCTGAATGCGGATGACTGACCCGCCGCGAGGATGGTGTTGAACGGCGAATTCTTTTGAAGTTTCGCGTTCACGTTGTGGTTGACCTCGTCGCTCGACTTGAGCGTCACCTTCGAGCCAACCATCATCCCCAGGACGTGCGGCTCAAAAATGCACTTGTCTTGATCGAAGGTGACCTCATGACTCGCCGCCGCGGATTTGGCTTCCTCATTGACGGCCGTCGGCTTCGGCAGGTAGACCAGAACGTTCTTGACCCCCTTGGAAGCGCCATCGACCAAAAGCCGTTCCGACTTGATCGATGCATCCTTGGCGCAGAATTGCGGATCTTTCTCGGCTTTGCCTTTCTCTTCAAGAACAGGGACTTCGGGCGGATTGCCGCCGAAGACAATCTGTCCTTTCAAGGTTCCCCAACCCTCGGCCTTCACAAGCGCCGCGGGGGCGGCGGCAGGGGTCGACGCGGTCGCGTTGGCTTTCGTCTCCGTCGTCGGCGATCCCGCCGCTGAGGGGTTTCCATTCGCCACCGTCGGGATATTCTCGCCAGTGGCCGGCACAACGACGGCGTCATCCGATTCCGGCGCTTTTCCGCTGTTGCAACCGGTCAGTCCCGCGGTCGAGACGAACAATGTCGTCAATCCAAGGGCGAAAAAGCCCCCCTTGCGGATCATTTGCCAGATCATCACAGACTCCTTTGGATGTCCACTCTTTGGAAGAAGCGTAGGGGCGAGACGGGCATCCCGCGCGTAGTGCCCGCTCGTCCATCGCGTGAAAATTTGTAATCTCGTCAAAACTCCAGAGTCGGGTTCTTGCGAGAATTCCGGCACTCGCCCTTCTCTGGTCGGGTTGGCGAAGTTGCCCAGGATTCGCCGAGTTATTCCGAACCACCCGCCTTGGGTGCCATCGGCGCGGGGGTCCCTTCCGACTTGCCGCCCGCGAGTTGCTGCTCGACGGCGTCGACGTAGTTCAAGAGGGTGTCGCGGATCGCCTTGACCATATCGAGCGGCTTCCCTTCAAAGCCTTTCGGCACGGGAATCTGGGGCGGAGCGTGCGGGTCAACGTTCTGGGGCATCGCCGTGTAGGGAACCAGCCGGGTCGGCTTGGCGAGCCACTCCTCCAGATAGCCAGGGCGGAACCGGGGCGCAACCTGTCGGAGGTCGGGGCCGTTGACGACCGCGGCGCCTCCGGTCGGCCGCGAGGCGCCGATGGCGTGGCAGGAAACACAGGGTGACTTGCCGGTGACCATCGTCCAGCCGGCCTGGAAATAATCCGGATGCTCGGCCTTGCGCCCGGCCAGATACCCTTGCGTCCGCTCCGGTATGGCCTGATAGGGGAAGTTCGCGCCGTCATGCGCCGCGAAATAGTTGGCCAGGCCCGAAGGCTCATCGATCGGCGCTGCCTCGGCCGAGGCGAAGTGGAACTGCGGCATCCGCAAGTTCACGGCCGGCCGGATCGGATACGGATCTTTGAGGAAGGCAGTGAGCCAGGGGGTCTGCACCTTCTTCCCTTCGCGGAGGAGCGGCGGTGGCAGGCGATTCCAGTAGTCGCGGAAGTTGCCGCCGGTACGCTCGGCCTCCGCCGTCGCGTAAAGCCAGGCAAAGTTGCCGCCAACGGCGGGGGTCGTCTTCACCTTCGACTGGTCGAGAGCCACGTTATCGCCAACGTTGAAGGTGTAACCGCGAACCGTCACGGGCTTCCAGAGCTGAACGGTCAACTCGTTCTCGCTGAGACCGAGCGGCATCCCTTCAATCGTCACCCCCTTGAGGTCGTCCGGTGTCAGACCGAGCGACGTCTCGATCCTGGCGTCCTCAAGCGGCAGCTTGGGATCATAGTTCAGGTCCGGGTAGAACTCCTTGAGATAATCCGTTCCCCGGCTCTTATATGACGACCGAAGGCTCGTGGTCAGGCCGATGAAGGCGTCGTTCAGCGGAGTGCCCGCCTCGACCGTGTACTTGGGCATCTCCAGGACGTGACATCCCGCGCAGTTGTAGCGATTCAGGAGCTTCGCCCCTTGCGCCAGGGCGTTCTGACGAGGCCCGTAATGCGTCTTGGGGAGATACCTTGCCGCGATTCGCTCACCCGTCAGGCCAAGAACGAAGGTCATCACTTCCTGAACCGCGTTCGGGTCGTTCGCCCAGGCGAACTGCGGCATCCGCAGCCGTTCATCCCAGGCCTTGATGTCCTCGTTCGTCTTCTGGTAGTCGTAACTCCTTGGCCTGTGCAGCTTCTGGTAAAGGAAGCCGGAACGGGTATGCTCTTCGAGCTTCTCCTGATAATAGGTGTCCGTGCCATCGCGCGCCTTGGCGTCGTCGGCGGGCTGGTCAGCGAGATATTCGGCGACGTGGCCGTAGTCGAGTTTGGTCGGACTCTTCAGGCCCCAACCGTTAAGCGGCGTGCCGATCGGCTTGGCCGATTCAAACCCGCTGATCGTGTGACAGCCGAAGCAACCCAGTCGGCTGATCGTCTTGTCGCCCAGGAACATCAACTTTTCGTCGCGTGAGAGCGACTTGACTTTGTCATCAACCTCGCTCAGGGCAACGGCTTCCGGCTTTCCTCCCGGCGGCGTATACCCCCCCTTGGCAATGTACAGTCGGACGAGGTCGTTGAGCCCATCGGTAACCTCCCTGGAATCCACCGGCGCGATCTTGACGTTCACCGGCCATTCGCCGGGGACCGAGATCATCCAGGAAGCGATGTCCGCAGCGTCCTTCTCGGAAAGCTGGACGTTCGGCATCAGGGTCTTGGGGTGATAGGCTTCCGGCTCCTTGATCCAGTGGGCGAGCCACTTGTACCCCTGCTCGCGAGACTGGAACTTGGCGGCGATGTTCGCCAGGTTCGGGCCGAAGTTGGCCTTGGCGTACTTGCGAACAGATTCCACGGGGATCTCGGAAGGGGCAAAGGTCGCCTTGGCGTCCGGCTTGTAGCCCGGATTCATGTCCGCCCGATCGGCGACCTGAACGTCGTCGGCCGTATAGGGTTTGTGCGCATGGCAGGCGAGGCACCCCTTCTGAAAGAAGAGGGTCTTTCCCTTCTCGGGATCACCCTTGGCCGGCTCCTTGTCAAAACCGGGGGCCTTGCTCGTCCGGGCAATCAGATAATGCGCGATCGCGTGAATCTCGGCGTCGTTCTTGGGCTGATCCCTGACCGAGTGATTGTTCGTCAAGCCATAGAAGCGCGGCATCCGGCTATCGGGGCGGAAGGCATGCGGATTCTTGATCCACTTGACGAGCCAGTCCTTGGAGACCTTCTCGCCGACATGCTCCAGGTTCGGACCGACCTTCCGCTCGTCGGTCAGGTCGGGACCAAACGACCCCTCGCCGCCGATCGTGTGACACCCCGTGCAGCCGTACTTGGCGATCCTTTGATAACCGGCCTGAAGCTTCTCAGCCTGCGGGACGTCCGTGACCTGGTGATGGCACTTCAGGCAGCTTGACTCGATGAACCGCTTGGGGAGCATCGGCTCGTCCCAGTGGTGCATTTCACGCCAGTCGTACTTTTTTTCCCAGGTATGCGCTTCCTTCTGGTCGTCCGGCGTGTGCGAGGAATAGGTGAAGTCGGTTCCCGACCCCTGCCCGCCGTGACAGATCGTGCACCCAAAGCTGTTGATCGGGTGCGGGCCGTTGGCGTCGAGATAGAGACCCGCCTGGACCGGGTTCCCTTTCAGGTCGAGCGTGCTGGCGCCAATGGTCAGTTGCGGGTGCGACCTGTAAACGAGCGGCATCTCCTTGCCGTGGGCGTCCTTGTCGTAACCAAGCTTGTCAATGCCCAGGTGACAGGTCGTGCAGCGGTCGTATCGGGGCACTTCCTTGAAATTGTAGTTGATCGTCAGTTCGGGCAAGCTGATCTGGGCGATCTTCGTCGGCGGCGTGAGGTCGATCCCTGGTAAACTTCGGAAAAAGGCCAGCGGTTTGCTATAAAGATGAACATCACCGCCGTACATCGCGTCTTTCTGTGCGATCGTCCGGGTAACACGGTCAGCGTCGCGGGTAAGTTGCTCTTTCTGCTTGACGAGGTCGTCGACGTGGCCGAGAAGGTCTTCTCGGTGCGCTTTCTCCGCTTTCAACTCTCGGTCGGCTACCTCGTATTCCCTGGAAAGTTTGAGCAATTCCTCTTCGGTCGCCACGATCGTCGAGTTTCGGTAAACAACGGCCGATCGTTCCGAACCCTGGTCGATCATGCCGTCGTAAAGGCTGCGCTGGCTGTCAAGCTCGGCCTTCATGAACCGTTTTCGTGTGTCGAGGCTTTCAAAGCGCCCGCCGAGGTGGCTGATCGTGCGGTTGACCTTGCGCAATTCGCCCGAATTCGCCTCGGCGTTCTGCCGCGCCGCGGCGATCTTGGCGTCGAGTTCGTTGATCTGCTTCTGATACCTGGCCTTTTGATCCTTGAGTTTTTCGGCCTCGGTGGCCTTGAGCTTGGCTTCCTCGATCTTTTGAAACTCGCGCTGAACTTCCTTCCAGGGGCGGAGATGGTCCGCCATGATCATCCAGACGACGCTTAAAAGCATCGCGACCGAGCTGACCGCGAAGACCGCGTGCAGGGTCGTCTGGTTGCGATAAGTTTCCTCGGTAGCGGGCATGTTCAACCGTCCTGAAGAAGGCCGACCGTTTCTGGGCGTCGGGCCGGGCCGAGGGACTCGATTCGGGTTCAAAAGGGCCAGCCTGACGGGCTCGGCCCCGCGGTCGACTTGAATCAAATCAAATCAAATCAGATGTTGAAGAAGTATTCCGGAATGGCGACCACATACTTGAGGTTGATCGTCCACCTCAGGACCATCTTGATCGGCAGGCTCGCCATGAAGAGAAGCAAGAGGGCGAGCGTCAAATAGCGCGCGTAGCCGGCCGAGGCGATGTACTTCTTGAAGAAGAGCCGCGCCATCAGCGGAATCGTCACCGCGAAGTAGGCCACGCAGGCGAGAATTCCCGGCAATTCGCGGACGTAGAAGGCGGTCGGCTTGCTTGTCTTCATGAGCTGGACCCAGAAGATGTCCGAGAGGTTGACGTTGTTGAGCGGGATCAGCTTGTGCACGTCCCAGTATTCGTAGGGTCCGAAGAAGTTCCAGTTCGGCCCCCGCAGAAAAGTCCCCAGAAGGATGAGGATGACCCAGAGGACGAGGAAGCCGTACTGAAAGGTGATGTACGCAAACTTGCGCTGGGTGTAGGTGTAATAGCCGTTGCCCGACTTGTTGTTGTCGATGAAGGGCATCGCCATCATGCCGACGATGATCAGGGTCGGCAGCACCACGCCGGCCATCCAGGGGTCGAAATAGACGAGCATTTCCTGAAGACCGAGGAAGTACCACGGGGCCTTCGACGGATTCGGGGCCACGGTGGAACTGGCCGGCTGCTCAAGGGGAGCTTGCAAGGCGATCGCCCAGACGACGAGGAAGATCGTCTGCGCCACCATCGCGATCAACTCGGTGTACACCAGGTCGGGCCAGGTCAGCGTCTTCTCGGGCTGAAGCTCTTCCAGGTTCGGCAATCCCAAGGCCATCCTCGCATCGTTGATCACCGCGCGCCGCAGGCTGAGCCAGGTGAAGTAACCGACGAGAACGATCAGGCCGATGATGGGCACGTTGTCGGGCTTGGTGACGATGTCGCGGAAGTCGAAGTCGGTCATGCTCAGACCGAAGAAGAGCAGGAAGGCATTGACCAGGCCCCAGGCGACAATGCCGTTGGAGACGACCCGGCGATAGGCGATCATCGCCACGAACCCGATCGTCGCGCCCACGAAGAAGGTGGTCGGTCCAGAAACGAAGTCGATCGCGTCACGGAAGAAGTGCGGCAGGGAAATCTCGCCGCCAAGGATGTAGGCAACCCCCATCGCCTGGAAGATCACCGCGACAACCGCCCAGATCAAGGTCCAGAGCGTCCGGTTGATCGGACCGCCGAGACCGACCGCCGGAATGTGGTCGTCCAGGCTGGGCGGACCGACCTCGGAGCCGACCCCGTGCCCCCCGTCTTTCACCTCGGCGAAGTGAGCGCAATCCGCCCCCGCGGCGATCGCCAGGATCACATTCGCGAGTGCGCAGAGCCCATAGGCCACCTTGAACGCCTCGGGAAGAAATTCCCGACCCAGGATCAGGAGCACGGCCACGGCGTAAAGCCCGAAGTAGCCGATCACGAGCCACTCGGGAAGTCGCCGCGTTCGCGGCGTCAGGCCGGCGCGGGCGGCTCCTTCGGAGACCATTTCCATGTAGGCCACATAGGCCGCCGCCGCCGCGTTGAGCATCGCCGCGAGCAGGTAATACCAGGCCAACCCACTGAGGACGGCGGGGTTCAAGTCTTGGTGTGCGTGCATGGGGAGCCTTCGGACCTGGGGAAAACCTACACCGCCACGCCCCGCCGCCACTTTTGCCAACGGCGGGAACCTGCCTCCCGGTCAGACAAACCCGGGCTGACCTTCAATTACATCGGCCCACTGATCCCGCCGTCCTTGCGGACCCGCCAGAAGTGGATCATGATCAGGAGCGAGACCGCCAGCGGAATCGCCACGCAGTGCAGCACGTAGAAGCGATTCAAGGTCATCTCGCCGACGCTTCGACCCCCCAAGAGGGCAAACTTCGCGTCCGAGCCCGACGTGATCAAACTCACGCCGTTGAGCTTGAGGAGCGAGGCCCCCGGCCCTTCGACCCCCACCCCGGGCGTCGCCCGAGCCATGTTCGATCCGACCGTGATGGCCCAGATCGCGAGCTGGTCCCAGGGCAGGAGATAGCCGGTAAACGAGAGCAAGAGCGTCAGGACCAGGAGGAGCACGCCGACGGCCCAATTAAACTCGCGTGGAGGTTTGTAGCTCCCCGTGAGAAAGACCCGGTACATGTGCAGCCAGACCGCGATGACCATCGCGTGCGCGCCCCAGCGGTGGAGTTCGCGAAGGATGCCCAGCGTGGTCACGTCGCGGAGCGCCAGGATGTCGTTGTACGCGTGTTCGAGCGTCGGCCGGTAGTAGAACATCAGGAGGACGCCCGTCACCACCTCGACGATGAAGAGGAAGAAGGTCGTCCCCCCCATGCACCAGGTATAGCTGAGGGCGATCCCCTGCTTGCGGACGCTGACGGGGTGCAGGTGGAGGAAGAAGTTCGTCAGCATCACCACCACCCGGTTGCGCCGGTCGGTCGGCATCGGGTGGCGGAAGACGCTCTTCCAGACCTGAGATTCGGTGATCTTCTCGACGATGGCCATCGATCGTCCCTTGGTGACGGATCAAAGCGTGTGGTTCAGGCGGTCCGGTATTCAGAAATCGTGTCAGATCAGATCAGGTCAAATCAGGCCTGGAAGTAACTCTCGGGGTCCGACCACTGGCCCAGTTCTTCCTGGAACTTCTGGCTCTTGTCGACGACAAGCTGACCGTCGTCGGCCGTGGTCACCTTGAACCGTTCGAGAGGACGGGGCGCGGGGCCTTCGAAGTTGATCCCCGAGATATAGAAGCCGCTGCCGTGGCAGGGACACTTGAACTTCTGCTCGCCGGAGAGCCAGTTGGGGGGACAACCCAGGTGCGTGCAGACCGACTGAATCGCGTAAATGATATCCGAGCCGTTGTATCGGGTCGATCGGACGATCCAGAAGCCCCACTCGGCCTTGAAGCGTTCGTTGACCGCCTCGGGCTCGAAGTTCGTCGGCGGACCGACCTTGATCGTGCTCGGCGGCTCGGCCAGGACGTTCGGGAACATGAACCGTCCGCACATCGCCGTCAACTGCGCGCAGCCGATCGCGAAGGCCCCCCAACCCAGCCAGACCAGGCCGCCGACCGAGAAGACAGCGCGTCGGGTGTACGTCGCCGCCGCCCGGACCGACTCACGGCTCGGTCTGGGCAAGACGGTCGTCGGCTTGCTTTCCTTCTCCTTCGCGGCCTTCGGCGCGGGGGATGCCTTGCCCGAGGCGATCGCGACCTCTTTTTCCTTCTTGGCCCCGGTCTGTCGTAGTGCTTCGGCGAGGTCTTTCGGATCGGTGATCTTGTCGAGCGGCGGCAATTCCCGGTCTACCTTGGCGGCCTTCGGCACCGGCGCGGCCTTGGCGACCGCGGCCCTCGCGGCGGGGGCGGGGCTCGCCGGAGCCGCCGCGGCCGGGGTCGCTCCCTTCGATCGGGCCGCCGCCAGTTTCTCGGCGAGAGTCAACGGTCGTCCGATCGGCGCGGCGGGGGGCGGAACGGCTCTCACCCCCTCGGCGGCAGGTACCGAAGCAGCGGCGGCGGCCACGGTGGGCGGCGTGGCCGCCGCGGGTTTCGCGGTCCCACCAGAGCGCGCGGCGGCCAGTTTCTCTTGCAGGGTCAAGGGGCGACCCAGGCTCGCGGCCGTTGGGACCGCCGCGGCGGGCGGAGCCGCCTCGACCGGTGCGGGCGTCTCGGCGGTCTCGGCGGCGGAAACAGGCTCGGCTCCCGCATCGCCCGTTGGTTTGAAGGCACCGCCTTTACGGGCGAGTTCCAGGATCTCTTGAACACTCGGGCGTTTCGCCATCGGTCAGTCCCAGCCCCTTTGAGAACCACGGCCCGCGGACTTCCTGAACCCTGGACAGGCTCAAGTGGTCCGGTCGGCATTCAGCGGGTCGATTCAGAAACCGGAAACGCAAAAGAGAGGCCCGAGCGGTGGAAGCGCTGCGTCAACACATCCAACTCGCGCGGCCCATTGACCTTAGAAAAACTAGCCAACCATCCCGGCTCGTCCACGATTCCTGCCCCGGAGAATTCCCAAGGGTCCGATTCCCAACTCTGAGAACGCAAGCCAGGCCCATCCGAGGTTTGTGGTCGAGACCATGTTTCGAGCCCTCGGCGATCGATTTTTTCTCGCGAGTCGCTACCTTAGCAGGCAAGTCGGGCAAGGGCAACATGCTGGTGACACGACTTTCGCATCGCTTTTTTTCAGGTCGAGTCAAAGACTTCCAGGGCGCTGGAGATCTCATGAAGCCGGGCGGTCAGGTACGACCGGATCTCTTCACTGGTTTTCAGTTGCAAGACCTGGTGGGCGAATCGTTCGGCCTGCGCCGTCGTGACGGATGAGAGCAGTGCCTTGATCGTGGGCACGAACGCGGGGCTCATCGAGAATCGCCGCAAGCCCATTCCAAAAAGCGCCAGAACCGAGCGCGGCTGACCGGCCATCTCGCCGCAGAGGGTGACTGGCGTGCCGGTCCTCTGGCAGGCGTCGAGAACCATCTGGAGAACCTTGAAGATCGCCGGGCTGAGCGGCTCGCAGAGGTGGGCCACCTTGGGATTGTCGCGGTCGGCGGCAACCAGATATTGAATCAGGTCATTCGACCCGATCGACACGAAGTCGGTTTCTCTCAGGATCGCGTCGATACAGATTGCCGCGGCGGGCACCTCGATCATGACGCCCGTCTTCACGTCCTCGCCAAAGGGGACCCCCTCGCGTCGAAGGTTCCTCCGCGTTTCCTCGACGAGCCGGTTGACGTACCGCAATTCTTCCAGTGTCGTGATCATCGGGAAGAGCATATTGACTCGTCCATGCCTCCCCGCGCGGAGGATGGCCCGGATCTGGCGTTCGAACAGCCTGGGATGTTCGAACGAGAGCCGGATCGATCGCCAGCCCATGAACGGGTTGGCCTCGCTCCTTCGGCCGAGATACGGCACGGTCTTATCGCCGCCAAGGTCCAGCGTTCGGATGGTCACGATTTTGTTGGGGGCATCCTCGATGATCTGGCGATAATACTGATACTGTTCTTCCTCGTCGGGAACATCCTGATGCGTGATGAAGAGGTATTCGGTCCTGAAGAGACCGACGCCGGTCGCCCCAACTTTTTGCGCGGCCTGCGCGTCGGAAATATTGTTAATGTTGGCCAGCAGTTCAATTTGCGAGCCGTCGGCACTCATCGACGGCTCTTCGCGGTTCAGGACCAGGCGATCCTTGAGGTCGAAAAACTCGCGCTGCATCTTGCGATAGGCGGAGGTGGCTTCGCGGTCGGGCCGGACGATGACGATCCCTTCGCGGCCGTCGACGACCATGAGGTCGCCCGATCGGGCATCCTCGGTGATTCCGATGACACCCGAGACCGCGGGAATCCCTCGGCTCCGCGAGAGAATCGCCGCGTGGCTCGTGCCGCCGCCGGTCTCGGTAACGATTCCCGCGATCGGTAGGTTGCCGAGGCTCATCGCCTGGCTTGGCAGGATCTCGTGGGCGACAAGGATTACCGGGTCTTCGCCGTGACCGTTCTGGGGAAACTCACCGGTCGCGCCGGGGATCAGGGCGGGTTGAAGGGTCAGGTGCGAGCCGATCCGGGAGATCACGTCGCGGACGTCGGCCATGCGTTCCCGGAAATAGTCGTGTTCGATCCGGGCAAAGGTCGCCGCATAGCCTTGCAAGACAACCTGAAGCGACGAGAGCGCGGTGAGGTGCTGGGTCTGGATCAACGCCCGGACCTTGGCCAGAAGCGCCTCGTCCTTGACGATCTGAAGGTGGCTCTTGAAAATCTCGGCCTCGGCCGGGCCGAGTTGCTGGGCGACCTTGGTAACGATCGCCTCAAGCTCGACCGCCGAGGCTCTCACGGCGCAGTCGAACCGCTCGGTCTCGACGGGAATCAGTCCCGGTTCGGCGAGAACCTGAGGCTCGCTCGACCCGAAAACCGAATCCACCCGGTAAACGATTCCGACCACGACACCAGGGCTGACTGCGATCCCTTTGTGCATCACCGGCCCAGTTTAGCAGAACGCCAGGGCGTCGAAAAGGCGCCGCGATTGACAATCTCACCCTGAGAAAGGCATGGAATTCGGACGCGAAAAGTCAAATGGGTCAACGAGCCTGAACCATTGATCAATGGAAATCACCCGCTCCCTCGAAATCACGTCGAATCAGAACCTGACGTGACGAAAACGCCTCTCAACTTAACGAATCGTTTCCGTATCAGCGAAAATTTGAGTCGATTGGAAGTTCGGAAAGACGTGTGTGTAGTGAGAATCTCGATCCGGTGTGAAACATTCCTTAGAAAATTGCTCTACATTCAACAGATTTAGGAGCGGTCAAGATTCGCGATTTTCTTCGATGGGAACAGGAATGGGGGCATGTCCGATGGCACCCACGAGAAGAATCACGAGCGTGACGACCGCGTAGGCGCTGGCCCAGTGATAAGGAGTCTGACCCTGGCCGGCGACGTCGCGTCCCAGGGTTTTGAGGCGTGCGACGACCTCGCCGGGGGGCAGGATCGGTGAATCGGGAAGCGGCGAATGGATCACGCCAAAAAGCGCGAAGACGCTCGCGAGCGCGGTGGTCATCGCGGCGGCCCGGACTTTGCCGTCAATCAGGTGGGCGAGCGTCGTTGACCAGAGCAGGCTCGTGATGATGAAACCGTTGGCGAGGATTTGAATTGTCAGAAGCGTCTGAAGGGTTTCCGGCCTCAAGGCTGAGAATGGCTTGCCGATTTCGGGAAGCACCAGGTTCGAAGCGAAGAGGGCAAGGTAGGCCAGCGCCGGAACGCAGGCCAGGGCCACCGCCGGAAAGTGGCGGCGCGGGGTTGCGTGAAATGACTGCGCGGTGATCTCAAGACCGACGAAGATCAAGATCGGGAAGACGACCGCTCGGGGAATCGCCAGAAAGATCCAGTCAAAGTATCCGAAGACTCCCGCGCCTCCGACAATAAGCGCGGTCGCCAGCGTATACCCCGCGCGAGCGCCCATCGCTTTATATGCGGGATGACCGATGTAAGGCGTTGACTGTATGACCCCGCCGAAGAGTCCACCGACAAGCGTCGCGAATCCTTCCACGGCAATGATCTGGCCGGTCGGGTAGTCGTCTCCGGCGGCCGAGGCGCTCTCGGTGCAATCAATTCCGCCGACGACCGTCGCCAATGCCAGCGGAATGGCCACGGGAAGATAACTCACGGCCTCGCGCCAGTTCAGGCCGATCCAGACGAGCCAGTCGGCCGCGGGCATCGGCAAGACCACGCGAAGCCCCGACGCCCGGAAACCCGGTTCGCCGCCGGCCCCCGGCCCAAGGCCGAGCAGGTGCATGCCATAGTAAACAGCAGAGCCGACGATCAGCGCCGCGAGGGCTCCCGGGAGTCGCCCCGGTAGCTCCCAGCGAGCCGTCAGGGTTGCCAGAATCACCGCGAGCGCCGCGAATCCGGCGACCGGCTGGGCCGCGATATCCAGAAGAGGCAGGAAGCTGATGAGCACCAGCGAGATCGACGTCAGCGAGCCGAGCAAGCCCGCCCGGGGAACGATCCGTCGAATCAGACCACTCACAAGCGAACAGGCGAGTTTGAAGAGCCCTGAGGCAAGAATCATCGCGATCCCGAGAAACCAGGCATGACGCGCCGCGTCCATTGGGCCAAGACCGCGACCGACCGCCGCCTGATAGGCCGGGCCGATAATCAGGAAGACCGACCCAAAGGTGCTCGGCGTATCCAGTCCGAGCGGCATCGCGGTCACGTCGGACCGCCCCGTCTTGCGGGCGAGTTGAAAGGCCATCGCCGAGTAGACCAGGTCGCCGACGAGAACGCCCACGGCGGTCCCTGGAATCATCTTCGTGAGCACGAAGCTCGCCGGCATCTTGAAGGCCGCGACGAGCAGGCTCGCCATCAAGATCATGTCGCCGAGGTTATCGAGCATCAGGCCGAAGAAGGCGTTCACGTCGCCCACCACGGCCCAGGGGAGCGCGCTTCCGCTGGCGTTCTTCTTTCCGGCGGCCTGAGACACGTCGAGATTCTCCCGCGAGGGATAGTCGGAAGACCTCCGCGGGGCACGATTCCAACGAGAGGTCCGGCCGACGCCAGTCATCGGCTATTCGCCTTACTCAGGGCGTCCGCTCACGCGCCAGAGGCTTTTCCGAACTTTCTGGTTTCGTCCTGGGAAAGACATACTTCCGATCCTTGACGGCGACGCCGTTGAGAATCGCCGCGTTCACTCGGAGTTCCGTCGCGGCGGATTTCGCCACTGCCGGCGGATCGACGCGATCGCCCGACTCGTTGACAAGAAGCTCGCCCGGATCGATCGATCCTGGAAGATTCAAGGTAATTCCCGACACTGGCGTTTTCTGGCGAGAAAGGAAGTCGGGCGACCATCGGACGATGTTATCCTTGAGGACAACCGTCATGTAAACGCGCCCCTTGTTCGTCTTGACCATCGGACCGTGGTCAATGCCGACCGACCCGCCGCGCTCGGAATCCTCGATCAAGTTTCCCTCGACGATCGCGCCAAAAAACGGAACGTGCGACCAGCCCCAGATATTCGGCGTTTCGGAGGCAAAGGCCATCAGGCGAAAGGCATCCCCCGCGCCGAGGAACCGGTTCTTGAGCACGCGCGTCCCGAAATGGTTCCCCGCGAGAACGAGTGCTCCCGCCCCTCCTCCTTCGCGAGCGTCGACTGAGTTTTCCGAAAAAATTTCGTCAACGAACCCCGACGCGATCGAAAGAATCTCCGCCCCTTGAGGCAATGGCCCGTCGAGATAAAAGGTGGTCGGCTCGATCTTCAAGGCGATCCGCCGCCAGGCTCCCGCCCCCGGACCGGCGACGACGGAGACCACGTCGCCTATTCTTGGTGCCTGACCTCGAAGGGCGTCGACCTTCACGATCCGCCCATCGGCCGAGATCGCGGCGGCCTTCCCCTCGAATTTGAGATGATAGGACTCGGTCAGGATGATCTCGGGCGAGTTGAACCCCTTGAGCGTGTCGTCATCGCGCGGGCCGACGCGCTCGATCACGTTCGACTCGATCCGGTCGAAAGCGCCTCGGCCCGTCAAGACCAGAAATCGCCAGACCTTTCCGGTTGGCTCGATCGGTTTCGCCCGGTTTTTGCGGATGACAAGGTCGTGCGCATCGTGCCCGGCGAAGACGGAATAAGTGAACGTTCCGAGCGGCGTACCCCGGTGATTGTTTTCGGCGATCAGCCAGGGACCTCCGAAGATTTCGATCAAACCCCCGCGCAAGACGTTGTTCGTGATCCGCCCCCCCATCGCGAAATTCAGCCTCATCAGTTTGACCGCTTCTTCCCAGGGACCATTTCCAACCTTCGGCGGTCCTTCTAAATCAAGATGGTCGAACGTTAGATGATCCTTGGGCGTGTTGGAGATCGTGTCGAGGCTGTCGGTCGTTCCGATCATCGCGGGACCCCAAGGAACGTCCGCCTTCCATCGCACGGGACCGGCGAACTTCACCGCAAACCCTCGCAAGGTCGTTCCCCCCGCATGAATTTTGATCGCGGTCGTCCAAGGAGGTTCGGACGCCCCTTGAGCAAAGGTCAAGATCGTGCCCGGCTCACCGATCAGGGTCACGGGCTGGTTGAGAATCAACGGCTTCGTCAACCTGTAGTTCCCTTTCGCGAGTCGGACCGTCCCTCCCCCGTTCACGATCGCTCCCAGGTCATCGCCCGGCCGGACAACCGTTTCCGACGCCTTCACGCGCGGAGCCTTTTTCGACGGATCGCACGGTCCCCCCGGAAACGTGGTGATGGCCGACTCGCCATTTTCATACAGCAAACGCAGCGTCAAGGTCGCTTTTGATTCATCGCGAAGTGGCGAAAAGTCCAGGTCGGCCGATGTCCCCTGTTGCCGAAAACCAAGAGGTAATGCGTCTTCACCGCCCTCAAGTGCGAACGTTTTCGACGACCGATATACCCAGGCGCCATGCACGGAATCACTTAAAACCGCGGCAAGCGGCGGTCTCACCGCGAGGCCCGATAGCGAGAGATGCACGACACCCCGTCCCTTGACGTCGTTTCCGTCCTGCCCGATCCAGCGCGAGGTGACGGTCAGAGTTGAAACCCGAGGCAGGACAGCCCGAGGCATCGCCAGTTTCGGGTCACACGCGCCGGCGACAACCACGGCCTGATCGTTCTTACCGCCTTCGAACGTCACGGTCACCTTCAGCGTGTGCCTGGCCAGATTTCGCGCGGGCTGAAAAAAGAGGCTGCCGCGCGTCGGGTCTTTGGGATCGACCACGAACTCGGCGTTCGGAGACGCCTCGCGGTTGACACCAAACGCCCAGCGCTCGCTGGACTTGCCTTCCACAAGCACGGCGATCACCGGCGTTTTCGCCGCCAACTTGCCGAGTTCCAGGTGGACATCTTGCAGGCCATCGGGACCAACACCGGCATCGGGACCAGCCCGGTCCTGTCCGTCCTGACCAACCCAACGCACGGCGAGTGCCTCGGCGAGCATACGGGCATTCGGGTTGGCCTTCCCTCCCGCGATGTCGACGTTAACCTCATTGCCATCCTTGAACTTGAGCGCGACGGTGAAGGCCCTTCCTGTCTCCACGCGATCGGGTTCGAAGAAAACGTCGGCCGAGGTCGCCCCGGGTTTGCGGAGGATCACCGCGCCGAATCGGTTCTGACCTCCGTTGTATTGCCATTCGCCCGAGCCGTAGCCGAGAATTCTGGCTGAGGCAATCTCGCGTTGCGCGGGGAGGCCGTGAAGAACGAGATGAACGTCCTGAAATCCGTTCGGCTTGATCGCCGGAACATCGGCGCCGCAATGATCGTAACCATCCTGTCCGAGCCAGCGTCCCGTGGGTTTCGACTGGGCCAGGCTCGGTCTTGCCGGCATCAGAATCAACGCGAGCCCGAGAATCGGGCCAGACCATGCTCGGTTGAACACGAGACAACCTCCCTGTCTGTTCCGCTTCGCCTCTTGACCCTTTCGATGATCCTACCATGAACGCGACAGAATCGGCTCGGGCCTGATGGTATTCTTGGACGACGCCAGACCGACGCCGACAACCAGTCGAAACCGGGAGCCGATCTCCATGCCCAACGAGTCCACGGGACGCCTCTTCGACGATCCCGCCGAGGAGCCGACGATTGGTTTCGAGGCCCCTCTGGCCGAACGGATGCGGCCCGCGACGCTTGATGAGTTCGTCGGCCAGACGCACCTTGTCGGCGAAGGGACCTTGCTCCGTCGCCTGATCGCCGAGCGGAAGCCGATCCCCTCAATGATCTTGTGGGGCGGGCCTGGGACCGGCAAGACAACGCTCGCCCGACTCCTCGCGAAGTCCGCGGGCGCCTCCCAGATCGCGCTCTCGGCCGTCCTGTCCGGCGTGAAGGAGCTGCGCGAGGCGATCGCCGAGGCCCGCGAGGCGAAACGCCGGGGCCGCCGCACCGTCCTGTTCATCGATGAGATCCACCGGTTCAACAAGACCCAGCAGGATGCCCTCTTGCCCGCGGTCGAGAATGGCACCGTCACACTGATCGGGGCGACGACGGAGAACCCCTCGTTCGAGGTCAATGCCGCATTGTTGTCCCGGGCGAAGGTTCTCACGCTGCGGCCGCTCAACGAGGCCGACATCGGGGAGGTACTCCGGCGGGCACTGGCCGATCCCGAGCGTGGGCTGGCCGCACTCCTGCCGGAGCTCGCCGCGGAGGACCTTGCCCGGCTGACGGTCGCCTCGGGCGGCGACGCCCGCGTGGCGCTGACCGCGCTGGAGTCGTCGGTCCTGGCGACCGAACCGGGCGTCGACGGGACGCGGCGGGTGGATCGCGAGACCCTGGTCGAGGCGCTCGGTCGTGCTCGCTTCGCCTACGACAAGGGAGGCGAGGAACACTTTAATTTAATATCTGCACTTATTAAGTCTCTTCGCAACTCCGACGCGAACGCCGGGCTTTACTGGCTGGCTCGCCTGATCGAGGGCGGGGCCGACCCGGTCTTCATCACCCGTCGGCTCTGCATCCTCGCATCGGAGGACGTCGGCCTGGCCGACCCGCAAGCGATCG
Organism: Isosphaeraceae bacterium; assembly: GCA_965277595.1. Taxonomy (GTDB): domain Bacteria; phylum Planctomycetota; class Planctomycetia; order Isosphaerales; family Isosphaeraceae; genus CBDIDH01. Next base: position 3,609,242 of record CBDIDH010000002.1, on the reverse strand, counting down.
TCCAAGTGGCGGCGGCGGCTCAGATTGTGCAACTCATCGGCCTGCCCGAAGGGCTGTACCCGCTCTCGCAGGCGATAGTCTACCTGGCCCGTGCCCCAAAGTCGAACGCCCTCAAACGTGCCTACTTCGCCGCCGCCGAGGACGCCGCGGCGACGGCCAGCGAACCGGTGCCGCTTCACCTACGGAACGCCGTCAATCGCCTGATGAAATCAGAGGGCTATGGACAGGGCTATCGCTACGTCCACGACGACCCTGGCGCCAAGGGCGAAATGTCCTGCATGCCCGGCTCTCTCGCGGGCAGAGTCTACATCACGACCGATGAACCCGGAGGTATGCAACGCACTTTCTGATACCTCCGTCACGTATCATCAAGTTTGCTGGAGCAAGTCTACATCGAGAAACTTTTCTGCGTCCAGGACGGTCTGCCCGAGCTTGCCCGCCTCTCCGGCCAACGACCCCCACCGCCTGACCGTCCGCGGCCACGTCCAGCGGCGCGACGTCCAAACCTTCGAGGGCGTAGACTTGACTTTGTACATCGAAAACCGCTCATTTCTGGCCCGAATCCGGTGAGCGTGGCGGCTCTTCGTAAGGTTGGTCTCATCCCGAGAGGCTATCCACGACCGCAAGCCAGCATCTCATGTCCGATTCGGCCCCGATCCTCCCCGTCCTCGAAGCCTTTCGCGCAAGTTCTCGCCTCGCATTTGGACCCGACTGGTTACTGTCAACCTCGGAACGATCCTGGCGGGAGGTCCGCGGACCGTGACCATCGTCCGGCGGCGGATGGGCCTCAACGACGACCCCAACTTCAGCAGCTATCATCAGGTCTTCAACCGGGCTGCCTGGTCGTCACGCAAGGTCGCCCGCCGACGGCTCTCGGACGCGAACGTCGCCTTTGTCCCCGAACGCGTTGGCTCGTCCTTCGCCATCGACGAGACAAGATCCTCGAGCGGCGGTGGGACCGCAAGATCCGTATCCGGGGCCACTATGGTGACCCGCCGGCCTCCAGCAGGGAGCGCTCCGCCTCCACCAGCGGCATCCACTGGAGCGTTCTGGCCCCGGTCGTCACCGTCCCCTGCGCGAGTAGATTCTGAGCGCTGCTGATTTACAGCCAACCATGCCCGACGCCCAAGGTCAGCCTCAAGCGGAGGCATCGCCACAGGACCATCGCCGAGCGGGTCCGAGAGATGATTGCCATAGGCGTTCACTGGGGTCCAGCCAAAGTTGCCTTGAATTCGTCCGACGGCCTACAGTCAGCCCCTCCTACACTTGTTCATCGCGTGTAGCCCGCGAAGCGGATCTCGGACTTGATCTCCGAGGGGAAGGCCGCAACCTGGATACTGGTAGCGGAGCATGCCGTTGTCAGGCTGGAGGGAGCCGTCCAGGGCCGAGTGCATCGCGTCATTGTCTTCGGGGGAGGCGACGGCAACGAGTTTATCAATCGAGACAAAAGCCTGTTTTTCAAGTTGAACGGAAAACTCGACCAGGTCAGGCGGGTAATTGGTCACACGTATTCTCGAATTACAGGCGACTCCCAAGGCGACCTTGACGCGTTGGACATTCTCGAACAGTCTCGATCGTACATCATTGAAATCGGAGGTGAGCCGGGTGGAACCCTCATTCGACCGAGGCGAGAGCATGGCCGTGTTGAAGGACGTATTCGAGATCAAGGAGGGCTACGGGACAGGACACGAGCCGGGAGTGGTGGCTGTACTCGATCGGGTCCTGAACCGAGAGCCCACTTCACTGACGGGTAAGATCGCCGTGATCCTAACGCCCGGCGGCGCGGCTCTTAAGCTGCGGGTCGATGGCGCCAAGGACCACGGGGCGGCGACCAGCCTGTTCTTCAAAGACATGACTTCAGTGGACATCCCGCTAGGCTCCAAGGTCGCCATCGAGGGGCAGCTTGGTTGAGGCGACTCTCACCCGGCAAGACCTATCACTGATCGCTTGGTCCTCGGAAGAAGTGGCGGCGCTTTCGATCCCGAGAAGCCGAATCCGATGGCAGCGTCTCAGGTTAGGTAGTCCGGCCCACTACGCTTCCGCTGCCGATATGTCGCCAACACCGACAGTGTTCGTCATAACTAGATCAACCGTCACAATCAACAAAATACGGCTCTAGTGCCGTCGGCCTCCTTTCGCCTCGGCCTTCGCCGAGAGCGGGTCTTCAGGCCAGGAGTGTCGCGGATACCGGGCTCGAAGATCCTTTCGAACCTGAAAATAGGCCGATGCCCAGAAACTTCGGAGGTCACCCGTCACCTGCACCGCTCGAAAATTCGGGCCAAGGAGATGGAGGACCACGGCGACGCGTCCTCCCGCGATTCTTGGCGTCTCTGTCCATCCAAAAAGCTCTTGAAGCCGAACCGCAAGCACTGGAGGCCCTTCGCCCGCGTAAGTGAGCCTGATTCGATTCCCGGTCGGGACCTGCAAGGCTTCGGGCGCCAGCTCCTCCATCGCCCGATTCTGTTCGAACGTCAGCCTTGACGTTAGGAGAGGCGCGAACGATGTCTTACGCACTTCCTCCACGGACCGTTTCCCCAGGCAGGCCAGCGACACGACCTCCCTGAGCGCTTCCTCATCGAGTTCGGGCCAATCTCGTTCCGGCATTTCCCTTCGAACAAAATTCAGCCTCGCCATCCATTCCTGGGCCGCTTCATCACCGGCAACGAACGCCGATGCCTTCTCTCTGAGCGATTCCGCCAGCGCAGCCGACGCCTCCCCGGGTTCGATCCGAACATTCCGATCCTCTCGGATCAAAAGATCGCGGTACCAGACCGAGACAACGCCGACGGCCTTCTGCCTCTCCTCGTCAAACTGAACCGAGCGCTCGGTTCGAACGCTCTCGGGAAAGATCCGTTCGAGCCAATCCCGATCGATCGCGCAGGCGATTCGGACCCGGGCCTCGGTCACCGCGACGGCACCGCGTTGTCCTTGCCTCGGATCGATTGCCAGGAAAAATTCCGCATCCCTGACCACCGATTCGGCCGCCAGCCTGACCCCTCGGCCGCCGACCATCACGCCTGTTGCCTCGTGACCTCGACGTCGGACAATGCGGTCGGGATAGGCGAGAAGTACCCAGACGTTCAAGAGTTCGTCAACGGGTTCGCCATTCGCTTGTTGATCATTCAATCCGCGGGCAATCCTCAGATAATCCTCCCGTGCCCTAGCCACCCGACGCGCGGCGATCGGGTCGATCCCGCGATCCCTGAGCCGGGCCGAGAACCGATCTCCTTCCGCCTCGTTGAACAGGTCAAGCCGTTCGAGCAGATCGGACGAGGCCCGTTTCGTCACCTGGGAACGACCTGTCGCCACAATGTCTTTTTCCGAGAGCAAGGCCGCGAGCGTCGCACCTTCGCGCGGATAACCGTCTTCGGCCGCGGCCAGGAGCAACCGGGCAATCCGAGGATGTGCCGGGATTGTCAAGAGTTTACGTCCCGTTGGCGTCAACGACCGATTCGTGTCACCGACCGCGCCAAGCATGACCAGGAGACGCTCCGCGGCATCGATTCGGTCAGGTGGCGGAGACTCAAACCAGGCAAATTTCGAGGGGTCGGCCACGCCCCAGGCGTGAATCGTGAGCAAGGTTGACGCCAGATCCACGCGGGCAATCTCAGGCGTCTCCGCCTCGGCCATGCCTCTCTGCTCGCGTTCGGACCAGAGCCGGACACAACGCCCCGGCGCGGTTCGACCCGCCCGCCCTGCCCTTTGCGTCGCCGAGGCTCGGCTGATCCGCTCCAGGTCCAGGCGATCGAGCCCCCGAGCCTGATCCATGCTGGCGACGCGCGCGAGTCCGCTATCGATCACGGTGCGAACGCCGTCGATTGTCAGCGAGGTCTCGGCGATGTTCGTGGCCAGGATCACTTTCCTGCGATCGGTCGGCTTCAAGGCCCGGTTCTGTTCGTCTTCCGGCATCGACCCGTGCAGCGGCCAGATGTCAAAGTCCCGCTGTCTGGCGATCGGCGCAAGCCGCGCGGCGGCCCGGCGAATTTCCTCCGCGCCCGGCAAAAAAACCAGGATATGCCCGACATCCTGACCCGATTCCAGAGCCTCCTCAACAGCCGATGCGATCGCCTCGGCTGATCCCGGCCTTGCCTCGGGTCGATAGACGATCTCGACCGGAAAAACGGTCCCCTCGGCCCGCACGATGGGGCAATCGCCCAGGAACCGCGCGACCGGCTCGGCGTCGAGCGTGGCGGACATCACGACGATCAAGAGATCGTCACGCACGGTCTCCCGGACCTCCTTCAGCAAGGCAATCGCCAGGTCGGTATGCACGCTCCGCTCGTGAAACTCATCCAGAATGACCGCCCCCACTCCTTCCAAAAACGGGTCGGCGATGAGTTGCCTGTTGAGTACTCCCTCCGTCTCGACCACGATCCTTGTGTTCGGTCCGACGCGCCTCTCGAATCGGATCTGATAGCCGACTTCCTCACCGAGTCTCCACCCATTCTCCTCGGCGATCCGCCCCGCGGCTCCCCGCGCGGCCACCCGACGCGGCTGAAGCAGCACGATTCCCGGGTTCTCCGAGGTCAGAAGCCCCGACCTGAGCAGCGCCGGTGCCACTCTCGTCGTTTTCCCCGATCCCGGCGGCGCAACCAGCACGACCGACCGCTGGCGCCGAAGCGCATCGACGACCTCGCCGAGTTTCGTGTCGATGGGAAGTGTTGACATCAGGCCCCTTCGGAGCGAAGAACCTCGGCCGAGTGAGAGGGTTCAATGATTCGCATGAAATTCCTTCAACGCCCCGAGCGGACTGGTGCCGCGACTTCGCCCGGTTCCAGTTTCGAAGGATCGCGCGTGGGGGTTCGCAATTCGATGAGTTGCCTCTTCGAGGGCGAGTGCGCGTCGGAAAGCGCCTGGCCGATCCGAACACGCAAGGCCCAGGCATCCGCGGGTTTCAATCCTTTGTAGCGGATCAGACCCGCATCCTCGACCGCGTTCGCTCCGCTCGCCCCGCGTTCTCCGGCCAGACCAAGGGCCTCGCGAACCCGTTCGGCGACCGCCCAGCGCGGCTCGCCGGTGGTTTGCGCGTAAAGGGTCAAGTATTCGACGTCTTCTTGACCGCGACGGAAGGCTTTCAGACGCACCGAGGGGACCGGCTCTGGTCCGATCCGGCCGGGGTAAAAGAGAGACAGTGCATTGGCCTCCTTCCACGATTCGCCGCGGCCGACCGTCTGCCAGGGGAGAATGCCATCAGTGCCAAGGGTCCAGGCATCCAGGCTCCAGCCGACCGCCTGCATGTTCGATTCCTCGATCGGGTTCGGCGAGCCGTACTCGACCACAATCTGCCGCTGAGCCTCCTTGCGATCCATCACGATCCGACGATACGAACGCAACGCGCTGCCGACGACGTTGTAATCGAGCAGGCCGTCGAGCGCATCGCGCTGCCACTGAGGACGCGAGACGTCACACCGATAGACCACCTTCGCACGGCCCGGCCCAGCCCGGTTCACGCCCTCGTGAAAGGCCGCGCCGAAATAGCGCAAGGCCCAGAAATCCTGAAAATTCGCCGGTTCATCGAGGAGCCAGGGCGACGACCCGTGGGACCATCCATTTCGTTTGAAATCAAGCTTGCCATTGAGAAATCCTTGAAAGAAAGTTCGGTCCCAACCGCGTTCTTGAAGATGCTCGGCAAACTGCCGCGACGCCTCGACAAAAGCCGCGCGATATCCTGGTTTGAAGGCCCGGTCGGCCCAGTAACCGCCTTTATAGTTGGGCTCGATCGGCGTCGGCCAGTTTTCATGAATTGGCAGGTAAAAGCATTCGAGCGGGACACCCTTGCGAGGCAGATCGGCAAAGGCCGACCCATCGAATAAGGGGCCAAACCGCTGATCCCAGGCCGACCAGTCCATCCTCTTTCCATCCCAGACCGGCGCACAACCTTCAGCCACCTGCCCGGCTTGCGAATACGGAAGGCGGTTCAGGACCGTTCGATGTCGATGGGCCAGCCGATAAAAGGCGCGTTCATTCACGGGCAAACCGTAACAATTCATCTCAGGCAAAAAACTCAGGGAATCGGGAAGCGTAAAATCCCAGACTTTCAGCGAAACAGCCATTTCGAGCGTATGATTGTCCGTGGAAAGCGTAAGCCTCCCCGGTATTCGCCCGAGAGGACGTCATGCGGAACGTAAACTTCGGCATACACGCTCTGGAACTTCGCGTTCTCGGGTTCGCCGCCTGAGTCTTCATCGCCGCCAAGGGGAACAACAGGGTCAGGCAAGGGTCCATTTTTCGATGAGACGAGACGATAACGGCCGAAGTCCGTCCGGATCGCCGAGCTGGCTGGACCTTCAAAGTCGAGTCGGGCGCGAACCGAGCGATCGCGGTTTTGAACGAGGATCTGGAAGGCGACGAACTCGTTGCGGGCCGCATGGAGCCGGATCCGTTTTTCCGAGGCCTTCCAGAGGTGATTGGCCGCGAGGTAACTCTTCGGATTTTCGGGAATGAGTTGCCCGTCATTGGCCTGAACCTTGTCGAGTTCATCGATAACCGCCACAGCGTCGTTGCCAAGGCGTGGCAAGGTCTCTCCATCAGGAGGAAAAGGCGTCAAAGGCGCTGGCGGGAGAGGTGCGGGTTGTCGCGAGGAGACTCGAATTTTCGAGGAAAGGGCGGGTCCGATGTTCCCGGCTCCGTCCACGGCGCGGATGGCGATCGTGAAGGTCTGCCCCGGCCTGGCTCCAAGGTCGCGCAAGTGCATGCTAACCCGTTCGCCTGGCCTGGCGGGTCGGGGAATCAACGAACGAGGCATGGCTCGATCGTCAAGCGTGACGAGGAACCCGATCACTCCCGACGGGCCGTAGTCACGGGGGGTCGTCCAAGAAAGCCGAGCCTCTCCGGCGGGGAGGCCGTCGCTATCCGACTGGATCTCGCCGGGCAGACGCGGAGGCAATTGATCTTCCGCGCCGATCTCGACGGTCAAGAAGGGGGCGAATTTCCGTTGATCGTCGCGGCTAGAGACAAAGCGGTTGGGCATGTGACGCGTCGTGAATGTCTCTCCGTCGCGGGTCCACTCCGATCCCGTGTCATCGAAGAGAAGAAATCCCTCGCTGACACCAGCGACTCTCGCGGCGACGACCGACGGGTCGACCGCCACGGTCTGCCAGCCGTCGGCGTCGGGCGGAGAGGCATCGGCCATTTTCCAGGTCGTTCCCGACTGGCCGAGAATGACCCGGCAGAGGTCGCCACCGTCGAGCGTCCAGGGTGTCTCTGGTGCGATCCGGGAACGGAAGGTCGAACTTCCAGGCTGGATCTCGTACGACCGGCCCGTTCCCTCAACCCAGGGAGAGCCGAGGCTGCCCACGGTAATGCGTCGCAAGGGTTCATCGCCGACAAGGTGCGCGCGTAGCGTCGCTCCGACGATCACCCGGCCTCGAAGCCGCGTCGTGTCCACGTCAAAGACGGAAAACTCCTGATAGGATTTGACCTTGAGTCTGGGTGCCCCACCATTATTACCGGCCGCCTCATTCCCGACGTCGGAAAACCAGGTATCTCTCGTAATCGGCAAGCGGACAGATTCGCCGCCGGCCGTCGAAACCAGGAGCAGTAGGAATAATCCGGTTCGTCCCGTAATCGATTGCATGGTTGTCATTCGCGCGAGTATTCAGGGATTTTTGAGCGGTAGCGTGCTGGGTGGTGACTGTAGCTCAGACGACGAACTTGCGACATTGACGGCGCGGAGGTGTCAAAATCGGAAGGACAGCCAAGGTGGTTTGGAGCGCAACGGTTCTTTTTGTAACAAGTCGAAGGTTTGACCGGTAGAATCTTGAAGCGGATCTGACGTCGATCGCTCGGGAGATCTGGACATGGCCAAGAAGAAGAGCAAACCCGAGGACGAGTCGCCAAAGCCCCCTCGACGCGCGAAATCCGGGACGAATCCAGGCGCGCGGAAGCGTTCCAAAACGCCGAAGATCAGCATCGATGCGATTCTGAACCCGCTTCGCGATCTGGCCGACGATCCCGTTCGTTCCGAGGCCGAGACGCTCTTGCATCGCGCCTTTCAGGCGAACGATCCCGCCGAGGTCGTGGATCTCGCTCGACAGGCGATCAAGGTCTGGCCCGATTGCGCCGATGCCTATGTGCTTCTGGCCGAACAGGCTCGCGGGCCTCAGGAAGCTCTTGAACTGTATGCTGAAGGTGTCTCGGCCGCGGAACGCGACCTGGGTGAAGACGCTTTGATTGCCGCGGCCGGACACTTCTGGGGCCTGGTCGCAACCCGACCGTACATGCGAGCAAGGCACGGACTGGCTCAGTCACTCTGGATTCTCGGCAAACGATCGGAGGCCGTCGTGACTTATCAGGAGTTGCTTCGCCTGAATCCGTCGGATAATCAGGGGATTCGGTATAACCTCGCCGCGGCCCTGATCGAACTGGGGCGTGATGACGACCTTTCAGCGCTGCTGGACCTCTATCACGACGATGGATCGGCGGCCTGGGCTTACAGCGCGGCGCTCCTGGCCTTTCGAAGGGGCGGGGATCAACCCGAGACGCGGAAGATCCTGGCCTCGGCCAAGAAGTCGAACCGGTTCGTGCCTGACTTCCTCACGGGGCGCGAGATGCTTCCCTCGCGGATGCCCGAGATGGTCGGCCGGGGCGACCGCGATGAGGCCGTGGATTATGCCGTGGGTTTTCTGAACGGCTGGCGATCAACACCGGGCGCCTTGAACTGGCTTCGCCGGACCGGAACCCGGACCCGATCCGAACTTCCCCGGGTTCGCGCAAGTAAGGGACCAACGCTCGCCTCGAAAAAGCGACTGAAACGATTGCCACGGGCTGATGGGGCTGTCTGGCAGGCCGAGGCGAGTCGCCTGCCGGTCTGGATGAACGTCGGCGGCGAGATGAAACGCCCCTGGATCGTGCTGGTCGTGAGCTTGACCGAGGACCTGATTCTGAATCAGGAAGTGATTGAGGGACCTCCCACGTCGGCCCTGCTCTGGGACAAGCTGATCGAGGCGATGGAATCTCCCTCAATGGGCGACCCGCACCGACCGACCGAGTTGGAAGTGATCGCATCCGAGCCGTGGGATGGCCTCGAAGCGCACCTTCTTGAGCTTGGAATTCAACGAACGGTCGTGGAAAAGCTTCCCCTGGTCGACGACATTCTCGAAAAGCTCGTCGAGCACGTCTGTGGCCGACCTCCCGGCCCCGGCCTGCTCGAAATGCCCGGGGTGACGGAACCGCAGGTCGCCTCCTTCTTCCAGGCCGCGGCTGATTTTTACCGGGCGTCTCCCTGGCAGCGCGTCGGTGGTCTGGAAACGATCAAGATCGCCTGCGACCGGTTCGAGAGTGGGCCCTGGTACTGCGTCATCATCGGTCAGATGGGAATGACGCTGGGCATTGCGCTATACGAAGATTTGAACGCGCTCGTGCGGATGCGCGACGGCGACGCCAGCGATGAACAAAACGCTCGCGAAACCGTCGCCCTGAGCGTGACTTACGGCGACGAGACCGAATTACCCGTTCCCGACCTCGACGCCTCGGAGCACAATGGATGGGTCGTCGCCGGTCCCGACGCCTATCCCGCGCCGATTCGAAAGGAACGCGGGCTGACGATGCGCCCGCCGCTGTCCTGGGAGCTTCGACTTCTGGAAGGCTGCCTCCGTGCGATTCCCGGGTTTGTCAGTGAGCACGATCGCGGCAACCTCGCGCCCGACCTTCGCGAGGTGTCCACCAGTGGCGGCCCGTTAACCCTTGCTCTCTCCTGGGTTACCGATGATCCGCTGAGTTAATTGGTTCTCTCTTGACGCCGCGCACCAGGGCTCGGACACACGCGATTTGCACGGAACCATTGTCGTGAGCCTGAGCCTGAAAGCCCCGGATCGGCGGTCCGGCGAGAAGTCGGGCGCGAACCTCCTCTTTTGGGGCTGCGGGAGTTCCCCGGTCAAACCATTCGTCGAAATCGAGCGAGAACGATTCCTCCACCAGGCAAATGTCGATGAGTCCAGCCTGGGCGAGCAGGTCGACGAGGCCCCCAGCGGTGAGGTTCCGGGTGTGGGTCGAATCGCGTTCGCGTTCGAGGCGTTCGTGGTTGGCGGCAAGCTTTGGGTCGGGGTCGGTCGCGTGGTCGGAGACGACGAGAAGGCCGCGCGGCTTCAACAGCTCGACCTGTCGGCGAATGAAGGCGAGTGGATCGGTGACATGGTGCAGGACATAGCGCGAGACCGCCGCGTCGAAGGGTCCTCCGCGAATGTCCTGGAAGACGGAACCTTGGAAAAACCGTGCCATGTCGCCGAAGCGGTCACAACGCGCCTTCGCCCGGACGATCATCTCGGACGAGAGGTCAACGCCCACGATTCGATGATTCGTTGAGAGAAACGCCTCGCTGACGAGCCCTGGCCCGCAACCGGCATCAAGCACGAGACTTCCGGCCGGAAGATCGGCGAAGGCGACGAGTCGGGCCAGTGCGGCCGGGTCGCTCTGCACCGGAGCACGTTCAAAGCGCTCGGCCTGTCCATCGAAGGCTCTGGCCAGAGCGCGGTCGTGGTCGACCATCAGACAACTCCTCGATCTTTCAGGGACTTGGAAGGACAAAGGGCAAAGGGCAAAGGACAAAGGGCAAAGGACAAAGGGCAAAGGGCAAAGGACAAAGTACAAAGGGCAAAGGGCAAAGGGCCGCAATGGCAAAAGAAAGCGAGCGCTGGACAGCTGGGCTCCGCAAGAGGTTCATTTAGCGAGGTAAACGACTCGACCGCCGACCATCGTCCAGACGATTTGCGTGGCGCGGAGGTCGTCAAGAGGACAGGTCAGCGGGTCGCGGTCGGTAAGGATCAGGTCGGCGAGTTTGCCGGGCTCGATCGTTCCTTTCTCGCGTTCCTCGAAGTGGAGCCGAGCGTTGTTTACCGTGTAAAAGCGGAGGGCTTCGATCCGACTCAGCGTCTGATCGGGATTCAGAACACCCCCGCGCTCGTTCTGTCGGGTCACGGCGACCCAGATGCCCAACCAGGGGTCCCACGGGTTGGTGGATTCGACTGGGTCGAGGCGGATCATGTGATCGCTCCCGCCGCCAATCGTCAAGCCCGCGTCGAGCCACTTGCGGTACGGGTGGAACCATTCCATTCGACCCGGCCCGAGCACCTTGAGCAGGGTTCGCGAGTCCTTCCAGATCCAGGCCGGTTGAAGATCAGCGCCGATGCCAAGTTCCGCGCAACGCTTCAGGTTCTCGGCCGACGTGAAATTCGCGTGCGTGATGAGCCAGCGGCGTCCCTTGATGCCGATCGCCCGGTCGGCCTGTTCATAGGCCAGGAGCAACTCATCCATCGCCGCCTCGCCCGCGGTGTGCGCGGTCATCTGCCAGCCACGCCGCGCGGCTTCCTCGGCGATCGTGGCGAGGGTGTCTGGATTGACGAAGAGCAATCCCCGATACGCGGGTTCGGTAATCTGATAAGCAGGTCCGACGCCCCAGGGCTCTCGCATGTAGGCCGTGCCGTTGAGCATTCCGCCGTCGAGAAAGACCTTCAACGGCCCGATCCTGACCCAGTGGTCACCGATCCCCGAAGGCCCGTTCGGCTCGGCCGAGGATTCGTAGCTCGCCAGTTTGTTCAGCGATGCGACAATCGCCTTGCGATCGCCAAAAGGGGGGCTGAGGACGCGGGTCGCGTTGATCCGGACGGTCAACTCGCCGCGTTCGCGCAAACCGCGATAGAGGTCAATCGCGGTGGTACTTGCCGAACGGTCGGCGACACTGGTCAGGCCCCGCGCGTTGTATCGTCGGAAAAGGCGTTTCACCAGCTCGGCCTCGTCGGCCTTGCTGCCGCCGTAGGCGTCGGAGGGAAGCCCCTTGAGAACCGAGTACGCATTCCTGAGAAGTCCGGTCGGCTCTCCGGTGCTCGAATCCTTGACGACCTTTCCGGCAGGTGGGTCGGGGGTCTCGCGGTTGACGCCGGAAAGCTCAAGACCTTTGGAATTCACGACTCCGGCCGGTCCCGCCTGATAGAGAACGGGGTGATCGGGGGCAACCGCGTCGAGTTCCGCCCGCGTCGGGAATCGCCCCTCGATCAGTCGGGTTGGAAAGGCATAGCGAACGACGATCCAGGTTCCCGGGGCTTGAGCCTGGGTCCGTTCCTTGATGTAGGCGTTGACAGCGGCAAGGGATTCGAACGAAGGGATCGGGTGATCCTTCTCGCTCGACGAGGCGCCGAGCGGGTGAACGTGGCTATCGTAAAGGCCCGGCAAGAGCGTCTGGCCGTCGGCGTCGATGATTTTCGTTCGCGGACCGACCAGTTTCTCCAAATCGCCCGTCTTGCCGACGGCGAAAATTCGATCTCCCTGGATCGCCACGGCCTCGGCGCGCGAGTCGGCCGCGTCGAGCGTGACGACCCGGGCGTTTCGGATCAGGATATCCGGCGTCGACGGCTCGGCGGCCGAAGTAATCGGCGTCCATCCGATCAAAAGGAGAAGAACCATGCGTCGAGCCGTCGACATGGGGGTTAAACCTTCTGCGCCGGGAAGGATTTCAGACGCGAAACGCTTTTGAATGTTCTGGCCTCTATAAAAGCCGTTCAAACGCGGGTAAACAAGCGTCAAGCCGTGGGGAACGTTCAGAAATCGATCTGTTTTCGTACTTCTCGAAGCGGATTTCAGGACCGTTCATCGAGTGGGTCAAGGCAAATCAGGGCGTGCCGATGTCTCTGTGAATGAATTGGCCAGGGCAAACCCGGCCGACTCCGCTTGCCGGGTTTGGGAGGTTGGGGTATGGTCCGCCCCGGGCCGGGTCTGGTTCTTTGGGGCGGAATCTCCGCGCGGACGATTGGTCGAGGATTGACTGCGGTTTCTGGGAGGTCGACGGAGGATCGCCCATGAAGTGTCCCCTACTTCGGTCTGGCCGACGCCGGCTCATCGCCCTGGCTGTCGTCGTCCTGCTGGCGCCTGTCGCCTGGGTGGCCTTCCTCCTGGTCGTCCCGACCGACTGCGCCCGGCTCAAGATCGCGGACTGCCTTGGTCGATCGATTGGCCGCAAGGTCACGATCGGCCGGCTCAGCGTCGGCCCTCTGGGGGGCCTGACGATTGGTGACCTGACCGTCCGTGTCGTCGCGGGAGAGCCTTCTCCCTGGCTCCGCGTGGACAAGGCGACGATGAACCTCGGCCTCGGCCAGCTCCTTTTCGGTCATGTTGACCCAACCTCCATCGAAGTCAACGGGTTATATCTTCGCGTTCTCCGCCGCCACGATGGCAGCCTGGAACTGGCCGACGGCCTTCGCCCGCCGTCGACATCCGGGAATTCCGATAACGACGAGGTTGAAGCGCAGGAGCGGAATGGCCTGGACGTCAAGGTTCGAGGCGCCACGATTCGGTTCATTGACAAGTCCATTGGCACCGACCTCGAAATTACCGGGATTGACGGTTCGGTAACTCTCAAGGGGCGACAGGCCACGATCCGCGAACTCCACGGATCGGTGCATGGTGGAACGATCGAACTGGCCGCCGAGGTGGATCGCGCCGAAGGTCCGGCGCGATTTGAGGGTCAGCTTCGGCTTCGCGACGTCGCGCTCGGATCGGGCATGAACGCCCTGGCCTATCTCTCGCCCGTTCTGGCGGGTGCGAAGAGGGGTCTGGATGGTCGACTGAGGCTTGACCTTTACCTTCGCGGACAGGGCGAGTCGCGCGAGACCATCCGCCAGACGCTCGTCGGCCAGGGGCGAATCGTTCTCGATCCGGTCGCGCTCGATGGCTCACGCATCCTTGCCGGAATCGCGGATCTTTTTGATCTCCCGCCGCGCGGTCGGGTCGGCGACGTCTGGGCCGATCTCCGGGTCAAGGACGGTCGGGTCATCACCCAGAACCTCACGGTCGACGTCGCCAAGATTCCCGTCGTGCTCGAAGGTTGGACTGATTTTGACGGCCGGATTGATTATCGACTCCACGCCGAAAGTTTTCTCGAAAAGCTTCCCGCCAAGGCCCAGGATGTTTTGAATCAACTCCGGCCCCGCCTCCGGATCGACGACCTTGGTGACATCAGGATCGGTGGCACGGTGGACGACCTGGTCATCACCTCGCGCGGTGTTCCCGTCAGCCACGCGGGCGACAAACGACGAGGCCAGGACGTCAGCCGCAAGGGGCGAGACATCCTCCGCCGCTGATCTGCGTTGTCAGCGCACCCTACCTGAACAATCCGACACGTGCGACAGCCTCGCTTGATTTGCCCCAACTGGTGGTTTACAATCAGGTCGTGGAATTAGGACGAACCACACGCGGTCCTTCGGGAAGGAGCCGTTGCGTGCCCAGACGATTGTGGATCGCCGCCCTGAGCATCTGGCCCGGCTTGCCGCAAATCTGGACGGGTCAGGATGTTCTGGGCCTGACCCTTGCAGCCTTCTTCGCCGCGACGTTGAACCTTGCCCTGGTGGCCCGGTTCATCTGGACTGACTCCTTCGCGCCGGTTTGGGTGGGATTTTTTGCGTCGCTGGCCCTCTGTAGCTGGCTCGTCAGCCTCGGTTACACGCTCTGGTGGGTCTGTCTCCGTCATCCCGCTGGACATCGAATCGAGATTGATCGCCTCTTCCGTGAAGCCACCGAGTTTTATCTGCGTGGGCAGTTTCAGGAGGCCCGAAACGCCTTGGAACAGATTCTCGCCATGGACGACCACGACGCCGATGCCCTGATGCAACTTGGGACGCTCTTCGTCAGGACGGAACAACCGGGCATGGCGCGTCGGGCCTTTCGCCAGTGTCAGGAACTCGACGGCGGCGGCAAATGGCGCTGGGAAATTCAACAAACGCTTGCTCGGCTTGACGCGGACGACTCAACAACTCACGGCGGAACGGATGGAGACGCGATGAAACGGACTTCGTGATGTCGCGGGTTTTGGTGAGTGGAAACGTTCCATTGACCAGGACAGTTACTGGCCCAGGAATCCACCGTCTTGAACGTTCGGTTGGCGGATGGCGTAGAATGGGGACGGTGAGCGAACGAAGAGTCTGGACCGGCTCGATACCCCCCTGGAACGCGAGGTAGCGGGTTCTCGATAGTCTGCGGGCGGGGTGTCGGCAACCGATCCGCCGTCGTCTCTGAGAACCTCGCCGACGGGGGCGGTTTGAAACGATTGATAGGGAGTCGACCGAATGTATGAGCGCTTCACCGACCGTGCCCGCAAGGTGATGCAACTGGCCAATCAGGAGGCCCAGCGCTTCAACCACGAGTACGTCGGCACTGAACACGTCCTGCTCGGCCTGATCAAGGAGGGCAGCGGCGTTGCCGCCAACGTGCTGAAAAACCTGGACGTCGACCTCCGCAAGATCCGTAACGAGGTCGAAAAAATCGTCCAGGCCGGCCCGGATATGGTCACGATGGGGAAACTTCCGCAGACCCCCAGGGCCAAGAAGGTTATCGAGTACGCCATCGAGGAAGCTCGAAACCTGAACCACAACTACGTCGGAACCGAACACCTTTTGCTTGGCCTGCTTCGCGAGCAAGAGGGGGTCGCCGCCCAGGTGTTGATGAACCTGAACCTGAAGCTCGACGAAGTGCGCGAGGAGGTCCTCAACTTGCTCGGTCACGGGATGGATGCCGGCGGCGAAGGGGAACGTGCCGCCGCCAAAGGTAATAAGTCCAAGACTCCGGCCTTGGACTCGTTCGGCCGCGACCTGACCGACCTCGCCCGCCAGGGCAAGCTGGACCCGGTCATCGGCCGCCAAAATGAAATCGAGCGGGTCGTCCAGGTCCTCTCGCGCAGGACCAAGAATAACCCCGTCCTGCTCGGCGAGGCTGGTGTCGGCAAGACCGCGATCGTCGAGGGCCTCGCCCAGATGATCATTGACGGCAACGTCCCCGAACTGCTCCGCGATCGCCGGATCGTCGTGCTCGACCTGGCGATGATGGTCGCCGGCACGAAGTACCGCGGTCAGTTTGAGGAGCGGATCAAGGCCGTCATGAATGAGGTCCGCCGCGCCAAGAACACGATCCTCTTCATCGACGAGCTGCACACGCTCGTCGGCGCCGGCGGTGCCGAAGGCGCGATTGACGCCTCCAACGTCCTCAAGCCGGCCCTTGCCCGCGGCGAGGTCCAGTGCATCGGCGCCACGACGCTCGACGAGTACCGCAAGTACATCGAGAAAGATGGTGCCCTCGAACGCCGGTTCCAGACCATCGTGGTCGAGCCTCCGAGCAAGACCGAGGCCCTGGAAATTCTTCGCGGCCTTCGCGATCGGTATGAGGCTCACCACCGCGTCCAGATCACCGACGAGGCGCTCGAAGCCTCGATCGAACTTTCTGATCGCTACATCACCGGCCGATGCCTGCCCGACAAGGCCATCGACGTCGTTGACGAGGCCGGCGCCCGCGTTCGCCTCAAGGCGATGACCCGGCCCCCTGACCTCAAAGAGCTTGACGATCAGATCGAACGGCTCAACCAGGACAAGGAAGAGGCCGTCGCCAACCAGGACTTTGAGCGCGCCGCGGCCCTTCGCGATCAGGCCGACAAGCTCAAGAAGAAGAAGGAAACGATTAATCGCGAGTGGCGCGAACGGTCGAAGGAAGTCGACGGCACGGTGGACGAGGAAGTCGTCGCCGAGGTCGTCAGCAAAATGACCGGCATTCCGCTCACGCGGCTGGAGGCCGAGGAAACCGGCCGACTCCTCAAGATGGAAGAGGAGATCCAGAAGAAGGTTATCTCGCAAACCGAGGCGATCAAGCGGATCAGCCAGGCTGTCCGTCGGAGCCGGTCGGGTCTCAAAGATCCGAAGCGGCCGATCGGATGCTTCATCTTCGCCGGACCCACCGGGGTCGGCAAGACGCACCTGGCCAAGGCCCTCGCCGAGTTCATGTTTGGCGACGCCGATGCCCTGATCCAGATCGACATGTCGGAATACATGGAGAAGCACAACGTCTCGCGGCTCATCGGCGCCCCGCCGGGCTACGTTGGCTACGAGGAAGGTGGTCAGCTCACCGAGAAGATCCGCCGACGTCCCTACGCGGTCGTTCTTCTCGACGAGATCGAGAAGGCCCACCCCGACGTCTACAACATGCTTCTCCAGATCATGGAAGAGGGCCGGCTGACAGACAGCTTCGGCCGCAACGTCGACTTCAAGAACACGATCATCATCATGACCACGAACGCCGGAGCCGAGGCCACCTCGACCTCGAATATCTTTGGTTTCGACCGCGGTCGAGACGACGCGGCCAGTTATGAACAGATGAAAGAGCGTCTCAAGGTCTCGATCGAGCGTTACTTCCGCCCCGAGTTTTTGAACCGGCTCGACGACGTGATCGTCTTCCACTCGTTGAACAAGGAAAACCTCAAGCTGATCGTCGATATCGAGCTGCAAAAGGTCCGCGGCAGGCTCGCCGATCGTGGTCTGGAACTCGTCCTGACCGACGAGGCCAAGGACTACATCATCACCAAGGGGTTCAACCCCGATTACGGTGCCCGACCGCTCCGTCGAGCGATCGAGAACCTGGTCGAGGACCCCGTCGCCGAGGAGATCCTTCGCGGCGTCTTCAAGGGGAAGGACCGGATCACGGTCACGCTGGAAGACGTGGGCGAGCTCAAGCGGCTTAAGTTCGAGGCCAGCGCCAAGAACGAAGTCAAGGCTCTCGCCGGTGTCGGTGGCGAGTCCACGCCGCAGGTTGGCGAGTCGAAGTAAGCGATCGCGCGACCTGGTTATCCGACGATCCGGGGCGGAAAGGTGTCATGCCTTTCCGCCCTTCGTCGTTCGAACTTTCAACGAGCAAGCGACGCCTTCGCCTCGGTCACCAGACGCTTCAGGGCGGCGTTATCCGCCGACGACGCGGTCTGCTCGGCCTCGGTCAAAAGAGCGTCCGCTTTCGCAGACTGGCCGGCGCGTCGGGTGACCGTCGAGGCAAGGATCAGGAGCTTGACCAGCCGGGCCGGGGTTGCCTCCTGTCTGGCAACGCTCAGCGCCTCGGCGAGTGTCGCGGCTGACCCGCCTTGATCCTTCGCCTGATCCTGAAAACTCGCCTGCGCGACGAGCGCATCGACCTCGCCCGAGGGATCGCTCGCGTCCCGTCTCGCCTTGACCACGCGTTGAGCAGTGGCGACGGCCGCGGCCGGGTCGCCCGCGTCGGCCCGAACAGCGGCGAGCAGGGCCAGGTCGTCGGCGACGGCCGACAGATTTTTGACCGTCTCATGATCGCGCGCCGCTGCTTCCAGAGGGGCGACGGCCGCGTCAAGACGGCCGAGGTCGGCATAGGCTTCGCCAAGCGTTCGCGAGGCGAGCGCGGCGTCGCCTTTGGCGTTCAACGTTTTGAAGGTCCTGAGCGCCTCATCGGCTCGATCAACGGCGAGACCTGGCTGGTCAGTCGCCAGCGCGACCCGGGCGGAACCCAGTTGAGAGAGTGCCAGACGTCGCGGATCATTCAGTGTGTGGGCGAGCGTCTCGGCCCGCTCAAGATGTCGAGCCGCGTCGCGCGGCCGATCAAGCTGCAAGAGTGCATCGGCGAGAACGAGGCGAGCGTCGGCCTCGTGGTCGTTGTCAATCGCCTTGGAAAGCTTCGGCAAGGAAAGCGTCACGGCCTCGACCGTTTCCGAAAGCCGACCACAACGCAGATAGGCCTGGCCGATCAGGAGCCAGTCATAGCCCTCGAATGCCGGATCATCACGGAGCGCATCGAGCTTGCGGGCCTCTTGCCAGATGGCGATTGCCCGAAGATCGTCACCGAGCGCCGACCGGCAGCAACCCATCGCGCGAAGGGCGTACGCTTCATACCGACGATCGCCCAGGGCCGAGCGCGAGGCCCGCTCGGCCTCATAAAGCGGCAAGGCGGCCTGATATTGACCTGCCTTGAAAAGCCGATCGGCCTGAGACGCCTGATTCGTGGCCTCGGTCTCGACCTGGGCCCTATCTGCCTCGGCAACCTTGCCAGGTTCGTCCGTTAATGTCGTCAGGGTCAAGGCAAGGCCGACGATCGTTCCGAGGAAAGCCATCGGCATTTACCTCTGCTCCTGACCCGGAATGTCAACGCCTTAACGTCGGTAGAGAAAGGCCGGTCCGTGCGGGTGCGGCGGCAGCGCGGCCGTCGCGGGTTCGTTGGCGGAATCCTTGTCGGAGGGAGTGCCATTGGTTCCCGCGACCGGCAGGTGAACGTGATGTTCCTTGCGTTTCGTCGGGCGGATACGTTCCATCAAGACGACAAAGGCCGGTACGAGCACAGGGCGAACGAGGAAGGTGTCGAGCAAGACACCCAGACCGAGCGCAAACCCGAGTTCCCGAAGCGCCGTCAAGCTGGCCGTGAGCATCGAGCAAAAGGTTCCGGCCATGATCAGGCCGCACGAGCTGATGATTCCGCCCGTGTGGGCCACGGCAAGTCGTGTCCCCTCGACGACCCCGTGCTTGCCTTCCTCCTCGATTACCCGCGACATCAGGAAGATGTTGTAATCCTCACCGACGGCGATCAGGATCACATAAAGGAAGAAGCCGACCTTCCAGTCAAGCCCGACCCAGGGCTCTGGACCTGTATGCAGCCATTTGAACACCAGTTCCGTGATTCCGAGTGAGGCCAGATAACCCAGGATCACCGTGGCAATCAAATACAGGCAGATAAAAGGGCGTCGAAGCAAGACGACGAGGATGACGTAAACCCCGACCGTGACACGTAGATACATCCACCATTCATCCTGCGTCGTCACCTTCTTGAGGTCATCCACCGAGGCCGTCGCGCCGGTCAGGCCGATCCGGGTCGCTCCAGCAAGCGGACCGCCATTGGCAGCAGCCTCCTTGACCGTCGCGAGGACCGACTCCAGCGCCTGAAGGCTTGGGTCAGAGAAAGGGTCGGTCTTGAAGACCACGTCCACTCGGGTGACGTGATAACGGTCGGCCTTGCGCGCGGGGTTGAGGCTGACATAGCGCGAGTCAACCGCGGCGCGCATCAGCTGTTCAAGGTAACGCTCGGCAAAGGTTTTCTGAGCCGCTGGCTTGCCAGGTTTACCCAGAGGCTGCGAGACCGAACGGACCTCGGCGACGTTGTTCACCGAGGCAAGCTTCCGGCTCACGACGTCCATGACGTCGCGCCCTTTTTGCTGGCGGAAGTCAATCGTCGGGTGCTCAATGAGGACACTCGACGTGCCGATCTCGCCGACCGCGTAATACTTCTGGATGACCTGCGCCCCCTTGACACTGGGCCGGTCGGCGTCCAGATCCGCGAGCTGGCTGTAGTTGGGTCGCGTGTGATACCCGCAATAGGCCGGATAAGCGAGGATCACCACGCTCGCCGCCAGGATCATCCCCGGTCTTCGAACCACGAGGCCGGCCGCGGCGAGCCAGAACCCGGAAAGGGGCATCTGCTCAAGGCTCTCGATCTCAACATCGGCCCCTTTTTCATGATGCGGCTGGCGGAAGGGCCAGAAGATCGCGCCGCGAAGCCAGTGCAAGAGAACCGGGGCGAGCGTCAACGAGCCGACCAGGCCGACGACCAGGCTCAGGGCGATTGCGGGGCCGGTATAGCGAATCTTGGCGAAGGTCGAGAACCAGAGCATTCCCAGGCCGACGATCACCGTTCCCGCGCTGGCGACCAGAGCGCCGCCGACCTGCGAGATGGCCTCGCGAAGGGCGTCATCACGCGATCGGCCGCGGATCAATTCCTCGCGGTATCGGGCGATCAAGAAGAGACAATAATCCGTCCCGGCGCCGAAGAGAACGACGATCACGAAGATGTTCGTGATGTCAATCACCTGAAAATTCAGGTGAGGAATCTTCGTGACCAGGGCGATCGCCCAGAGCGAAACCTTGACCGAGAGGGCAATCGTCAAGAGCGGCGTCAGAGCCAAAAGCGGCGAACGGTACACCACCAGCAGGATGATGACGACCAGCGCAATCGTCGCGTAAGTCGTGTTGTGAATGCTTGAGTTCGACGCCGTGTTCATGTCGCGGCCCACGACCGCCGAGCCGGTCATTGACTTCGAAAGCCCCTCGGGGGGCGCCGGGCGTTGCGACAAGAAGCCTTCCATCTTGTCGACCGCGAGCCGGGTCGATTTCGCCAGATGCGTGCTGTTTAATGAGACGATCGTCAGGACCGCCTGACCCCCCTTGGCGCTGGGCTGGCTGACCAATCTCGGGCCGACGACTGGGGTCCGATGCGTGTCGATTTTCTTGAGACCGAGGCTTGGCACCTTGCTCGCGAACGCGTAAAGGCTCGACGCATCCTGGTCCACGAAGACGAGATCGGCCTCTGTGAGCTTGCCTCCCGGGCGCTCGTAGACGAGGACGACCTGCGAGCTTGAGGCATCGCGCGGAAAGCCGGTTTCCAGCAGATCCTGGCCAACGACGCTGGGATAGCCTTCGGGAAAGAACCGGACATTATCGTCGCGGGTCACCTGATCCCAGTTGGGAGCGGCCAGGTAAAGTATCGCGGTGAAGACGCCCCAGGCGGCGAGAATGACCCACCCGCGGCGAACAACCACGTTGGCGATCGTTTGGAACATGAGGTATATCACATCCGTTGAGCCGGGACCGACCGCCGGTCGAGTCTCGGGGGCTTCAGCCCCGCGTCGAGGCGGGGCGGGCCATCCGTCCGACCTCCGGCCGGGTCCTGTCCGCCAAAGCCTCCTGGCCTAACTCGCGACCTCAGAACGTAATGAAACGAATCGGCGGTGTCAAAGCCAATTGTCGAGGGCCATCTTCCGCATCGTCGATCGGGGGTGCGGGGCTTGACCCCTTCCGGTATGATGATCAAGGTTGTTGGCGGGGAGGAAGGAACTCTCCGCAATTCCAAAATCCCCAGGAATGCATTTTCCGTGCCCGCATTATCCGTCCGCGACCTCTCTCGCCAGTGGACCGACCGTCTTGCCGGTTACCGACGCCATCGCAACGACGAGCACCTCGAAGCGCTCGTCGAGGAAGCCTTGCGGTATGCCGGACTACACCTCGAGAACGACCTGGCCTCGTCGTCTTACTGGTCGCGCGCCTCGCTCGGGCGCCGCGTCGCCGTCTTGTTGTTCCTGGTTGACCGTGGCGTCGTCGACCGCCAAACCCACAAGGGCAAGCGCGTCTATACCCCCCGCGATCACGCCGAGTCGTGGGTCGTTTCCCAGCCCGCTCTCTCGCCTTACGTCGAGCCGACGCTCGAACTTATCGCCGCCCTCCGCCGGACCCACGGTCGCCGAACCTCACCGAAGCAACCTGAAGTCTGAAGCAGAATCAGGCTTGCCCCGCCAGTGTCCCGCAGGCGGCCTGGATGTCGGCCCCGCCCGAGTACCGGCGCACCACCGGCTGGCCGACGTGGCGGCTGAGGGCATCACGAAACGCCGAGAGTTCGTCCACGGACGGAGCTCGATAGCGCCCGGTCGGGTCAGTGACATCGATCAGGTCGAGACGGACCGGCGTGTCGCCGATCAAACGACCGAGCGCCCGGGCGTCGTCCTCGCTGACGTTCTCGCCCGCGATGCAGACGTAAGAAAGCATGACCCGGTCGCGGCGATCGATCGCGTGGCGACGGGCCGCGGCCATCACCTCGGCCAGTGGCGTTCGCGAGGCGATCGGTACGAGCCGGGCGCGAGTCTCGTCCGTCGCGGCGCCGAGGCTGATGGAGAGTCGAAACCGGTGCCCTTCCACCGTGTACCGATCGATCTCGGGAACGAGCCCGACCGTGCTGATCGTGATCGCCCTCGCCGCGGTTGACCCGCCGAAGGGGCAGCGTAAAAGCTCGGCCGCGGTGATCACGCGGTCGTAGTTTAAAAACGGCTCGCCCATTCCCATGAAAACGACGCCCGTGACCCGACGCCCCTGCGATCGGGCGATGTCGCGCGCCTGGACCCACTGGTCGATGATCTCCCAGGCGTGGAGATTCCGGCGCGCGGGCATCCGCGCCGTGGCGCAGAAGACGCACCCCATCACGCAACCGACCTGCGAAGACAGGCAGACGCTTACCGCGCCGGGGCGATGCAAGGGAATCAGGACGGTCTCGATGGCCAGGCCGTCCTCGGTTCGGAATCGGATTTTCTGAAAGCCGTCCCGCGTCGAGGTCTGGACGACCTCGGACTTGAGCCTGGGCAAAATGCCGATTGCCTCGCCGAGTCGTTTGGGAACCTGAAACGATCGCCCCCAGACAACCGGGTCGTGAATCCCCCGACCAAGGATCGCCGCATAGAGCCTGCGGACGACCCGAGGCTCGGCACCGAAGGTCTCGGCGACCCTGGCGAAGGTCTCGGGTGTCATCTCGCGTGGGTCGATCACGGGGATTCGTGGCGCTCTCGATAATTTTGTCGACGACCGGACGAATTACCCTATAGTAACGGAACTCCCGACCCGAGTCAGCCAGGCTTCGGATCACACGACCTGACCACCCGGAAATGTCCGAATCGAAAAGCGAGTGAACCGTCAGACAACCTTTTCCGGAGTCGGTTCGTAGTCAAGAAAGGTCCTCAAGGCCGGTCGACGGACCTTTCGCGAGCCCCGACGATCCCAAAGTCACTCGATTTGCTAGGTCTTGAGGATTGATTCGCGAGTGACTGACGTCATCAAACCAGGAGAGAACCACGAAATGAAACGCAATGCTGTGGCCTGGGCGGCCCTGATTGTTTCGTCCCTTGCCCTCATCAGTTCGCGAGGCATCACGCGTCCTCTTCCCGCCGCGCCTCAGGTTCCCGCCGAGGGACAGAAAGCGGCCCGCGCCCTTTCCGAGGCGTATGAGGCGGTCGCCGACTTTGTCAAACCTTCCGTCGTTCAGATCAGCGTTGAGAAGCGAGCGAGCGCCGCGGGGGCGTTGAGAAGTCCACGTCGGATGCCGATGCCCAATGGTCCGAACGCTCCCGACGCCAAGGACTTCGAGGAGATGCTTCGAAGATTCTTCGGCCCGGATGCTCGCCCCGAGCGGGAACAGCTTCCCCGAGGTTCCGAAGGAATTGGGTCGGGCTTCGTTTACGACGACCACGGCCACATCCTGACCAACTTCCACGTCGTTGACAACGCGACGAAGATCAACGTGACCTTTTACGACGGCGTCGAGATGGCCGCCAAGGTCGTCGGCAGCGATCGCGCCTCGGACGTCGCCATCATCAAGGTGGAAAATCTCGACTATCGTCCCTTGCCCAAGGGGGTCAGCAGCAAGCTCAAGGTCGGCGAACTGGTGATGGCCGTCGGATCGCCTTACAATCTGAGCCAGTCGGTCACGACCGGGATCATCTCGGCGACCGATCGGAACGACGTCCATATCAACGAGTATGAATCGTTCCTTCAAACCGACGCGGCGATCAACCCGGGGAACTCGGGGGGTCCGCTCGTGAACATGGATGGTCAGGTCATCGGCGTGAACTCGGCGATTGTCACTGGCGGCCGGAGTGTCGGCGGGTCGGGAGGCAATGACGGCATCGGCTTCGCCATTCCGATCGACATGGCCAGCACCGTGGCCGATAACCTGATCAAGAACGGCAAGATGAGCCGGGCTCGGGTCGGTATCGCCCTCGAACCCCTGACGCCGACAATGGCCAAGCAACTTGGTCTCGACCCCAAGGCCAGGGGCGTTCTGGTCGCCGATGTTCTCTCGGGAAGCCCCGCCGAAAAAGCGGGACTGAAGCCGGGCGACGTGATCACGAAGTTCAACGACAACCCGATCCAGAGCCTGCCGACCTTCCGATTGACGGTTGCCTCCAGCGAGGCGGGCCACAAGTTTAACATCTCTTACTGGCGAGACGGCAAGGAAACGACGACGACGATCATCCCCGCGCCGTCCGAGCAGGTCGTCTTCTCCGTCGAGCGTGGCCAGCAAGACGAGAAGGACGTCGAGAAGCCGGCAAAGGCCGAATCGCCGAAGGCCGAGCTTGGCGGCTTCGGTCTGGAAGTCCAGGCCCTCTCGCCCGAGCTCGCCGCGCAGTTTGGTTATCCCAAGGACGCGAAAGGGCTGCTCGTCAGCAACGTCAAGGACGGCAGCCCCGCCGAGGCCGCTCAGATCGAGGCGGGTCAGCTCATCACCCAGGTCGTCAAGGATCGCAAGGTCCAGGCCGTCGCCTCCGTCAAGGAGTTCGAGGCATTGGCCGACAAATCGGACGAACTGGCCCTCAAGGTCGAGGCGGCTGGCCGTCCTGGTCGGTTCGTGACCCTCACGAAGGAAACGAAGGACAAGGATTGACCAGGTCCGCTGGTCTCCAACCGTCAAAACCGAAAGGGCCGGCCCTGGATCATGTCCAGGGCCGGCCCTTTTTTCCTTTATCAAACATCCGGACCGACCCGATGTCCGGTCGTATCACTCTCGTTGCGGGTTTCACTTGCGTCGGGTCGTTCTGGTGGCCGCTGTTGGTATCGACCCGCGAGGGCCGCGGAATTCGCTAAAAATCCGACAACGATCGACCTGGCGCGACTTGAAGGAAATCCGACCGCTTCGAGCCGTATTCCACGCCTAGCAAACCCTTCTCGTGAACCTGGATGACTCGCCTTCTGTCTTCCTTAAACGATCGTCCGCGAGGAAATTGGCGGCGATCTTCGGATGTCTCGGGGGCGTCGACACGTTATAGTAGAAGCAGAGAGAGACGGGCGGCAGTCACCTTCCGTCAACCTCGGGAGGCCAAGAGGCCGCCGGACGGTACGATCCGTCCTCGCGGTCGCCTCGACTTTGGGCCACGACCTGGGATTTCCGCAGCGATGATCGATCACACGAACGAACCCGTGACGGCTCCCCCCTTTGACCTGGACGTCGCCAGCCGAGTCCGGGGCTTGCCACCGTATCTCTTCGGCAAGATCAACGAACTCAAGTACCGGAAGCGCCGCGACGGGATCGACGTGATCGACCTCGGCATGGGCAACCCGACCGATCCGCCCGAACAATGGGTCATCGACAAGCTCTGCGAGGCCGCGCAGGACACCAAGAACCACCGCTACAGTGCCTCGGCCGGTGTGTATAACCTTCGGCGCGAGGTCGCCACCCGTTATGAATCTCGATTCGGCGTCACACTTGACCCCGACCACGAGGTTGTCGCCACGATCGGCTCGAAGGAAGGCTTCAGTCATATGTGCCTGGCCCTCCTCGGACCCGGCGATACCGCGCTCGTTCCCGCGCCCAGCTTTCCGATCCACGTTCACGCCGTCGCGCTCGCCTCGGCCAACGTCATCGCGCTCGACGTCCGCGAGCCCGAGACCTTCCTCTCGAACGTGAAGCGGGTTTGCGAGAGCCTCAGCCCACGCCCCAAGATCCTCATTCTCAACTACCCGCACAATCCCTCGGGCGCCGTGGTGGAAAAGCCTTTTTTTGAAGAGATCGTTCGACTCGCCAAGAAGTTTCGTTTCTTCGTGATGCACGATTTTGCTTATGGCGACGTCTGTTACGAAGGCTGGCAACAGCCCAGCTTTCTCTCGGTCCCGGGAGCCATCGACGTCGGCTGCGAGTTCACGACGATGTCGAAGGGGTACAACATGGCCGGCTGGCGGGTCGGCTTTGCCTGCGGCAACCGCCAGATGCTCAATGCCCTCAAGGCGATCAAGGGCTATTACGATTACGGCCTCTTCCAGGCGGTCCAGATTGCCGCGATCGTTGCGCTCCGCCACGGCGAAGCGGGCCGCTTGGCTCAGGTCGCCGAGTATCAAAACCGCCGCGACGTCCTCGTCGATTCCCTGAACCGGCTCGGCTGGGACGTCCAGTCTCCCAAGGGGGGGATGTTCGTCTGGGCGCCGATCCCCGAGCCCTGGCGGTCCAAACTCGGCTCGATCGACTTCGCCATGAAGCTTCTCGAAGAAGCCGAGGTCGCCGTCAGCCCTGGCCGCGGCTTCGGCGAGACCGGCGAAGGCTTCCTCCGTCTTGCCCTCATCGAGAACGAACAACGCCTTCGCCAGGCGGTCCGCCAGATCGGCCGTTGCCTCAAGCCTGAAAAAGCGGTGACGTGAACCCGCACCGTTTGGGAAAGGCTGCTTCATGGTCTCCTGCGCCTACTGTGATCGCCCGCTGACCTGCGCCTCGTGTCGGGCTCCTTACAGTCCTCGCTCGCAAGCTGAGTACGAGGCGCTCTCACGCCCCGAGGTTCCCCTCGCCTGTCCCGAATGCGAGTCCATCCTCGTCTGCCACTGGTGCAAGACGCCGTATGACGGCGGCGGCGAGGACGAGGATTCCCTGGCGGATTGAGTCCGCGAAGAAGGCTGGAAACATGGCGATCACCGGCGATCCCGATCGGCCGCGAATCCAGCCTTCAGGGCGAGTGCGTCAGAGCCTCTCAACGCTGGACGCCATGCTTCTCATCGGGTCGGCGGCGCTCGGTCTGGGCGTCCGGCAGGCGATCTGGCGGGGCTTCTTCAAGAACTGATATCACTTCATCCTTCAAGATGGACTTGAAGGGGGTCGGCACTGGCCGCGGCCTGACCCTCGCGGGCGCCGGTCGGCCGGGAGACCTGGGCTCAGAAAATCCTCGTGGATGAACTTTTCATGTACGTCGGTCTCGCCGTGGCCGTGACCTGGATCTTTCAGGTCATGACCGGGCAATGGCGACGTCCCGTGGATCTCTTCGACCGACTCGGCCGGGTCGTCGGTCTCGCCTGGATTCTCATCGGCGCGGCCTGGGCCTTGCGCGAATACCTTGGCCTGATTTGACGGGAACCCATTGTCGACTCAGGCGTTTTGTCGCCCCTGGCTTTCGCGCTCGGGATGAGTCGGCGCGGAGTTCGGGGCTGAGCCAGTGCGAGGAGGAGGCGGACCGGCTTCCATCCGACCGAAGATCATTCGACCCGCGCTGGTTTGCAAGACGCTGGTCACGGTCAGCCTCACCGACTCGCCCAGGTGATACGCCCCCTGCTCGGTCACGACCATCGTGCCATCGTCGAGGTAGCCGATCCCCTGACCCGGCTCCTCACCCCGCTTGATGAGCTTGACCGTCAGGTTTTCCCCGGGCAAGACGATCGGCTTGAGCGCGTTCGCCAGGTCGTTCAGGTTGATGACGTCAACCCCTTGAAGCTTGGCGATCTTGTTCAGGTTGTAGTCATTCGTCACGACCTTTCCGCCCAGATGCTTGGCCAGGACGACAAGTTTCTGGTCGACCTCGCGAATCCCGGCCAGTTCGGGAATCTCGGCGTCGTGGATCTTGACCTCGATTCCGGCCGATTTCTGAAGCCTGTTCAAGATATCCAGGCCGCGCCGGCCGCGGTTGCGGCGGAGCTTGTCCGAACTGTCGGCGATCCCCTGTAGCTCTTGAAGCACGAACCTGGGAACGACCAGCGGTTGATCGATGACGTGCGTCTCGGCGACGTCGGCGATGCGACCATCGATCACGACCGACGTGTCAAGAACGAGCGGCTTGGCCCCCTTGACCTCCTTGGAAAACTCCATGTAAGGGATGATGAACCGGAAGTCATCTTTTGTCTGTAACAGAGTGCTGATACAGACGTAACAGATGAAGACCATGAGCAGTCCAGAAATGCCGGGGCGTGCTTGCTCGTAGACGAACTGGTTCATCGCCGGTTCCAGGGCGTTGCGGATCAGGTCGCTCAGGACCACGCCAACGATCAAGCCAATGAAAATCGCCGAGATCGTCTGGATGCGCTTCCGAGGGGTTAGCAAATCGCCGACGACGACCGCCAGGGTCAGCACCATGATGCCGACGAAGACGACATACCCGTTCGCCAGATTCGCGCCACTGACAATTCCCGAAAATTTCGCCGCCAGGCCGGCCACGACCAGAACAAATAAGGCCCGGATCATCACTAAAAGCATGGACAAGAACCTTTCCGACAACCCCGGCATCACGGCCAGAGCAAACTGATACGAATCCAGGCCCCCGCCGAGGCATTCTTGGCGGTTCAGGCAGCCAGATCCGTGGAGGGGTTAACGGCTCGATTCCGGCCGATCACCAGCCTTGAACGCGTCTTGCAAGGCCGAGGACGACCCGAGACCGCCACCTGCCAGTTCCGCCTTGAATCGGTCATGAAACTCGTGAAGGCTCTCGACGATTACCTTGCTCTCACCCAGAATCGGCATGAAATTGGTGTCGCCTTCCCATCGCGGAACAATATGCCAGTGAAGATGCCCGGGAAGCCCCGCGCCCGCCGCCTTACCCTGATTCAACCCAACATTATAACCCTGCGGTCGAAGCATCCTGTCAAGCACCGCGATCGCCCCCCGCGCGGTCTCCAGGGGTTCGATCAGGTCCGCTCCCGCAAGATCTCCGAGCGTTCCCTTGTGAATATTTGGCGCCACCAGCAGGTGACCATTGTTATAAGGAAACCGGTTCAAGATGACGACCGAATGCTCGCCTCGCCAGACGACCAGGTTTTCCCGGTCGTTCTCGGGTGAGTCCGCCAGGGCCCGGCAGAGAAAGCAGCCGGGGTCGGCCGTCGCCGGGTTTGAACCTGACGACTCCCGAATATACTGCGCCCGCCAGGGCGCCCAGAGTCGGTCCATGAGTATCGCGCCTGCTCCGCTACTCTCTCAAAAAAAGTGAATTGCGGGAGTATTCACCCGCGTTCGATGCTTGTCTCGCACCCCGTTCATGGATGCCTTGAGTCTTGATGATAGCAAGCTGGGAAAGGCTTGTCTCCGCCCGCCCCCCAGATTCTCCACGCATTCTGCTGCGAACCCCGAAAGTCCGTTCTACGTACTTAAGGGAAGGTCAAGGTGGTGATGCTCTTGACCGGTCCTGAAATTTTGGTACGATATTGTACCTTTGGCCATGAGACCCTCGCAAAAATCGACACAAGACGCACACCAGACGTTGCTAGACTCAAAGGCCAACCTTGACCCCTGGTGTGCCCCCGAGATGCCCAGATCTCGATGACCGCAAGCGGACCGCCACTGGAACGGTGATCCGCCCCGCCCCCCTTGGGAACGGTCGCCAGCTTTACCCTTCTTAGAGGGCGTTCCACCCTTTGAGGCTTGACTGACCGCACACATGGAAAACCTTCGTAACGTCCGCAACATCGGGATCTCGGCCCACATCGACTCGGGCAAGACCACGCTCACCGAACGTGTCCTTTACTACGCCGGAAAGATCCACTCGGTCAAGGAAGTCCGCGGCGAAGGCGCGACCATGGACCACATGGAGCTGGAAAAGGAGCGCGGCATCACGATCACGTCGGCCGCGACGACCGTCCAGTGGCTCGACAAGAAGGTCAACATCATTGACACCCCCGGCCACGTCGACTTCACTGTCGAGGTGGAACGGTCGCTCCGCGTCCTCGATGGCGCCGTCCTCGTTCTTTGCGCCGTCGCCGGAGTCCAGTCGCAGTCGATCACCGTTGACCGCCAGATGAAGCGGTACAACGTTCCCCGGCTCGCCTTCATCAACAAGATGGACCGCACCGGCGCGAACCCGAACAACGTCATCGAACAGCTTGGCAACAAGCTCGGTCTGACGACCATTCCGCTTCAGATCCAGATCGGTTCCGAGGTCAATTTCGAGGGTGTTGTCGACCTCATCACTCGCGAGGCCGTCTACTTCGAGGGCGACAAGGGAGACACGGTCGTCCGCAAGCCGATTCCCGATGACCTGAAAGACGCCGCCGAGCGTGCCCGCCAGGGAATGCTCGAAGCCCTCTCGATGGTCTCCGACGAGGTTATGGCCCTGCTTCTCGAAGAGCAGGAGGTCCCACTCGACCTCATTCATCGGACCCTTCGCGATGGGGTGATCGCCAACCAGATTTGCCCGGTCCTGATGGGTTCCGCCTACAAGAACAAGGGCGTGCAGCTCTTGCTCGACGCCGTCTCGAACTACTTGCCGAGCCCGCTCGATCGCGCGATCTTCGCCAAGGACAATGACAACGGAATGGCCGAGGTTCCCCTCGCCGCCGATCCCGACGGCCCCCTCGTGGCGATGGCCTTCAAGCTTGTTGAAGAGCCTTACGGTCAGCTCACGTTCATGCGGATCTACCAGGGAACGCTCAACAAGGGCAAATTCTACTACAACAGCCGTCAGCGGAAACGCGGACGGATCAGCCGGATCTTGCGCGTTCACGCCAACGAGAAGGAAGATATCGACTCTGCCGGCGCGGGCGATATCGTGGCCGTCATGGGCATTGAGCCGGCGACCGGCGACACCTACTGCGAGGAAGAGACAAACGTCTCTCTTGAAAGCATTTTCGCCGCCGAGCCGGTGATTGACTTGGCGATCATGCCCAACAAGCGGGCCGACCAGGACAAGCTTTCCAAGGCCCTTCAGCGGTTCATGCGCGAAGACCCGACGTTCCGGGTCCACGTCGACCAGGAAACGGCCGAGACAATCATCTCGGGCATGGGTGAGCTTCACCTGGAAATCTACGTCGAGCGGATCAAGCGCGAGTACAAGGTGGACTGCACCGTCGGTATGCCCAAGGTCTCGTACCGCGAGGCCCCGACCCGGGTGACCGCCTTTGACTACAAACACAAGAAGCAGACCGGTGGCTCGGGCCAGTATGCCCACATCAAGGGGCAGATGGAGCCGATCCCGGAAGATTCGCCCGAGCCGTTCATCTTCGACAACGAGGTGACCGGCGGCCGGATTCCGTCCGAATATATCCCGTCGGTCGAGAAGGGGTTCCGGATGTCCCTCGCCAAGGGGCCGGTCGCCGGCTACGAGGTGATAGGCGTCAAGATGGTCCTTCTCGACGGCTCCTATCACGACGTTGACTCGTCGACGATGGCCTTCGAAATCTGCGCGAGAGACTGCTTCCGCGAGACCTTCCGCAAGGCCGATCCGGTCCTGCTCGAACCGATCATGAAGGTCGAGGTCGAGGTGCCGACCGAGTTCCAGGGACCTGTCTCGGGTACGATCTCCTCGAAGCGCGGCGTGATCCTTGGTAGCGAAGCGCGCTCGGGGTTCACCATCCTTCAGGCTGAGGTTCCGCTCTCGGAAATGTTCGGCTACTCGAACGACCTCCGGAGCATGACGCAGGGCAAAGGCTCCTTCAGCATGGAGTTCCTCAAGTACCAGAAGATCCCCTCGCGGCTCCAGGAAGAAGTCGTCAAGAAGGCCCAGCTTGAAAAGGCCGGCACTAAGAGCTGACGACGACCTTCGGACCCGCCGACCGGAATCAACGACGCCCGGCCCACGCTCCCTAAAGGGCGCCGGCCGGGCGTTTGTCATCGTAAGGCAAAAAAAATGTCAGAAGGCAGAAAGGTGTCAGGGATCTGCCTTCATAAACGGTTCCTGACACCTTTTCTGCCCCTGTGTACAAAGATTCCACCAACTTTCAAGACCCTCAGGGTGCGCCAATGGATTTTGGCGGTCAGTTGGGAGACGCCCAATAAAGGTCCCAATGGTTACTGCACGTAAGACAACACACCTGGGCCATGTCGTTGACATTCCCGACATCCCAACGGGCACCGGTCTGCTTGAGGCGTTTGCCGATCAGGTTTTTGGCCGCGCCTTCGACCATCCCGCTGCCGATCGATTGCCCGGTGGAGAGGCGATGGCAGTAGTTGAGATGTTCGGTGTGGGTGGCGAAATAGCTCGTCAGTTCATCCAGCGTCGCGCGGCCGTCCGGGCTGTTGTCTGTCTCCAGCGTTTGGCCCAGGTGGTCGCAGAGGCCGACCCAGCCATCGAACAACAGCCGCCCGCGGCCCCGGTCTAGCCACTCGGTCGCCGCGGTCCCTTCTCCGAACCGGCGTTTGGCGGCGGCGGCGATGTGCTCGGCGGCGTGGTAAATATCGAGAACCTGGTGACAGCCGCCGAACTGGCGCGACGCGGCGTTCCAAATCCATTCGGCGCCGTCGCCCAGAACCGTGATCTTGGTCAGGTCCCCGATCGCCAGCCGGGCCCCCATTGGCTTCATCGCGGGGCAAAATCGTCGATGGCTTCGATGGCGGCGCACGCGACTCGCGTCGTCGGGGCGGGAAGGTGGCGTTCGTCCCATTGCGCGGGCGTGGCCGGTTCGCCACGCTCGCGGCGGGCGAAGATGCCGATCTTCATGTCGCGCCCGCCCCCGATCGTGTTGACCTTGGCGGCGTCGGCCTGGAACTCGACATCCCCGGCGGCTTCGGTGAAGACCTTGGCGATCGTCGGCGAGTTCGCCCGAAACGCGGCAATGCGTGTCGACTCCGACTCGCACGCCTGGCGGATCCGCTCGTCGCTGACCCTCCAACCGCGGCACTCGTTCAGCAGAGACTCGGCAACGGCGAAGGAATTGCGGCCCCCGAGCAGGCAGATCAGTCGCGTCGCCTGTCGGGTGAGATATCCTTCCAGGCCGAGAATCCGGTCGACAAAGTAGCTCCCCAACCCACAGACCCGGCAGGCGAAATCGACGCGCCAGATGACAACCGCGTCCAGCGCGGTCATCACCGTTTTGGGCGAGTTCCCCTTGTGCCGCCCCGCCGCGCCACACGGGCAAGTTCGGGCGGCGCCCCCTTTTTTTCGAGGGATTCCGCCCGAGATTGGAGTGTCGACTCCAGGATCCTTCTCAAGAAATCTCGGCCCTTGCCCAGCAACAAGGACTCACAACGGTCAATGACCTGTCCTTGGGGAGCGGAATCGGCGGCCAACTCCAGTTCCTTGGCCAGCACGAACGCTTGCTCGACGATCAGACGCTGCACCGGGGTGAGGGAATCGAGATCGGAAGGGAGCATGGGTGCGACATCCGTGAGGCATGATTTTTATGTACCAAGACCCGCTTTATAACCGCCTGCGAGGCAGGATGCCAGAATCCATTGGCGCACCCGATTAGCCTGAATGACTTTCCCGCTCCCGACCTCAAGGCCCGTGAGCCAGCCACCTCGGGAACAGTCCGTGTCGATACAGATGGTGTGGCCAAGGTCGAGCACCTCGCCGCTGGTCTGCGGCGTGTGGCCGACGATGAGGGTCCTGCCAGAAAAGTGAGGCCGTAGCCGTGGCTCGTCGAAGAACTCCCACCTCAGCTTGAGCGAAGGCTGCCTGTCCATCGGCAAGTCCGGGTCGTATTTGGCGTGCGCGAAGATGAAGTCCCCCGTCGCGAAGTAGTCGAGGCAGCCCCGGATGAACTCGACGTGGGACTGGTCGATGATGTTCGTCCCGTCGTAGGGATAGCTCAGGAGCGTCTGATCGCCGCCAAGGTCCAGCCAGGATCTCAGGGCCGACTCGGATTCCAGGGCTTGGAGAAGCATTTCCTCATGATTTCCCAAGAGGGGGATCAGGCGGCAACGCTGGGAGAGTTCGATGAGTTGCCCGATGACCGACCGGCTGTCCGGTCCCCAGTCCAGGTAGTCGCCGAGCGTGACGATCGTGTCGTCGGCCTTGGGGGCGAGGGCCTCGATGAGGCACGGCCAGCGCGCATAACTGTGCGGCCTGGGTAGTCTGGCGCGACGGGCCTCGGTCCGATATCCTGGTTTCGGTCATCGTACATCAGTCGCCGCATACCGCAGTTCGGCGCGATGGCACACGCCGACCGATCCAAGGATGCCTCTCATGGCCAAGCTCGTCGACGTCGGCTCCATCGGCTCGTACTTCGAATCGCTCTCCGATCCGCGGCACACGCGCAACCGCAAACACTTGCTGGTCGATATCGCCCTCATCGCCGTCTGCGGCATCATCTGCGGCTGCGATGGCCCCACCGCTATCCATCGCTGGGCCAAGCTCCGCGAGCCGTGGCTGGCCCTGCACCTCGCCTTGCCCAATGGCATCCCCTCGCGCGACTGCATCCGTCGGCTCCTCATGGTCCTCAAACCCGAAGCCTTCCAGCGCTGCTTCCAGGCCTGGATCGCCGACGCGATCTCGATCGACGCCGACACGGCCGAACGCCTCGTCGCCATCGACGGCAAGACCTGTCGCAGCTCGCACGACGCCGCCAAGGGCCTTGGCGCGCTGCACATCGTCAGCGCCTGGGCGAGCGAGGAAGGGATCGCGCTGGGCCAGGTCGCGACCGACGCCAAGAGTAACGAGATCACCGCCATCCCGCAGCTTCTGGAGCAGATCGATTTGAACGGCAGGCTGATCACGATCGACGCGATGGGCTGCCAGAAGGAGATCGTCAAGCAGGTCGTCACCGGCGGCGGCGACTGCGTCATCGCCGTCAAGGACAACCAGCCGAAGCTCCTGGCGGCGATCCAGGCGCACGTCTTCGATCACCTGGAGAATGACCTGAAAGAGTTTCAGTACCGCTGCCACGAGACGCGCGACGAGGGGCACGGCCGGATCGACGAGCGGTCGTATTATCTCATGAAGGCGCCGCGCGACTTCGCGCCAGCGAAGGACTGGCCGTGGGTGAAGGCGATCGGCTACAAGGTGCGGATCACGCGGCACGCCGACGGCACGGAGTCGGACGACGTGCGGTATTACCTCAGCAGCCAGTACCTCAGCGGCAAGCGGTTCGGCGAGGCGGTCCGCGGCCACTGGGGGATCGAGTCAATGCACTGGGTGCTGGACGTGAACTTCCGCGGAGTGGCCTGCCCCCCGAAACCTGGTCCAGTCTTAATGGGAATCGTACAACTGGCAGAGAGCCAGGAGCGACCCATGCGAAAACGACCAGGATCGGACCAGATTGCCAAGACCCTCCGAGAGGTTCAGGCCGACCTTGACGCCGGTCTAAATGTTCACCAGGCCTGCCGCAAGGCCGGCTACGCGACGACCACCTACTACCGTTGGAAGGCCCTCCAGGAGAACCCCGTCACCGCCGAACAACTTCGCGTGTCCGAACTCGAAGCCGATGTCAGCCGGCTCAAGCTCCTCGTCGCCGAACTGGCCCTGGACCGTCGCATGTTACAGGAGGCCTTGAAAAAAAAGCCATGACTGCCGCCCGCCGCCGATTGATCGCTACCGAGGTAAGTGATCACTTCAACGTATCTGAACGTCGCGCGTCCCGGACGCTGGGCCTGTCCCGGTCCTGCCTCCGGTACACGCCCGTCGCGCGGGACGAACAGGTGGCGTTGGCGCGACGGATCGAGGAGCTCGCCGGCACGCACCCGCGGTACGGATATCGGCGG
This sequence comes from Isosphaeraceae bacterium, assembly GCA_965277595.1. Taxonomy (GTDB): domain Bacteria; phylum Planctomycetota; class Planctomycetia; order Isosphaerales; family Isosphaeraceae; genus CBDIDH01. The sequence goes on along the minus strand of CBDIDH010000002.1, from coordinate 3,573,530 downwards.
ATCTGGGCGCTGTTGGTCCGCGAAGGCTGGTCGGTCAACAAGAAGACGGTGCGTCGCCATTGGCGTCAGTTGGGGCTGAGACTGGCCGGGCCGAGGGCGAATTCCAAGCCCCGCCGGTCGCACGGCCAGGACGCGAACGCCTGTCACGTCCGCCCGTCGCGTGGTAAAGACGATGTTTGGACATAAGACTTTATCTTTGATCGTACAAGTGATGGGCGGAGCCTGAAATGGCTGAGTCTGGTTGATGAGTACACTCGTGAATGCCTCGCGTTGGAGGCGCGTCGAGGCATGACCGCCGAGGAAATCCAGGTGATCCTGGCCGAGGTTGCCGCGCGTCGCGGCGGCCCGCCCCATCGGGTCCGCAGCGACAACGGGCCGGAGTTCGCGGCCCTGGCGGTGCGAAGTTGGCTGGAGTTGACCGGCTCCGGGACATTGTACGTCGCGCCGGGGAGCCCGTGGCAGAACGGTTATGCAGAGTCGTTTCACAGCAAGCTCCGCGACGAGTTCCTGGACCGCGAGGAGTTCGAGAACGAAGTTCAAGCCAGGGCGTTGGGCGCGTTCTGGAAGGAGGAGTACAATACGGAACGCCCGCACAGTTCCCTGGGCTACCAGACCCCGACCGAGTTCGCGGCCACCCAAGGGAGGTACGTGCCGATCGAAGCGACCCCGATTGAGCCACCACCTGATGAACAACCGCACCCGTGATTCCCATTATCCCTGGACCAAGAAATGGGGAGCAGGCCAGAGTGGCGCTTTATGAACCGGCCCCGCAGCCCGATCCGGACACCAAGTCCAAGGGGAGGACCCGCAAGAAAGGGGCCCGGCTTCCCGGCATGGCCGCCTGGGCCGAGGACCCCGAGCAACCCTGGACCGAACTGAAATTTGACCAATTCGGGCTTCATGCCACTCTCTCGATCAAGACACGTCGGGCGTTGTACTAGAAGTCCGGCGGCGATCGCCTGCTGACGATCATCCTTGTCCGCGACAACGAGGGCGGACGTCCGACCAGATGTTCTATTGCACCAAGCTCGACTGGGACGTGCGGGAGGTCCTCTCGACCTACGCCTGCCGCTGGTCGATCGAGTGCACATTTGAAAACAGCAAGCAACTCATGGGGCTGGGCGAGCAGGCCAACCGCGTGCCCAAGGCCGTCGAGCGGACCGCGCCGATGGCGTTCTTCATGTCCAGTCTGGTGGTGGCGTGGTTCGATCGGGTCGGCCATGAGTCAGTCCGATTTCCCACCCGACCGTGGTACAGCCGCAAGAAGGAATCCTCTGTCGCTGACATGCTGACGACCTTGAGACGAGTCAGCTACGACGAGAAAACCGAGCCACTGCTGTCGGAACCGAGTGGGCTAAAAACCTGGATCGCCCAACTCACCGAGCTTCTCAGCCGAGCGAGATGATGACTGTCCTGCCCTCGAATCGCCGACTTTCAGATGACTCAGACCTCTGGTTTCGCGTATCAAGCGTTCAGTAAACGTTCAATTGCGTCTTAACCCAAACTGCCTATAGTTTCCATGTTCACGTCTCTTTTCCTGGATCTTCTCACCGGCCGGTCCGGCGCGATACAACGCGGGCGTTCCCCACACCCTCGTTGGAGTGCCGCCGTGGACGCGACTCTCGAATTGACCCACGAACGTGTCGATGACGTCCCCTTGCTCCTGGGCTTCCTGGTCCGGCTCCAACTCCCCGAGGTCCTCGACCGCCACTTCCCGGCCCACCCCCTCCACCAGGGGCTCTCCAACGGCTGGCTCACCACCGTCTGGATCGCCTACATCCTCTCCCGCGCCGACCACCGCAAGTCCCCTGTCCAAGCCTGGGCCGAGGAACTTCAGCACACCCTCGAAACCCTCGTCGGCCGGCGCATCCGCCCCGTCGAGTTCAGCGACGACCGTTTGACCCTGCTCCTGAAGCGCCTCGACGCCCAGGCGGCCTGGGAGTCTTTGGAAGCCGATCTCTGGCACACCCACTGTGACGTCTACGCCCTGCCGGTCGAGCGGGTCCGGCTCGACGCCACCACCAGTTGTGGATATCACGCCGTCACCGAGGACGGCCTGATGCAACTCGGGCACAGCAAGGACCACCGCCCCGACCTCGCCCAGTTCAAGCTCATGGCCGCCGTCGCCGAGCCCACCGGGCTCTACCTGGCCGGCGACGTCCATCCCGGCAACGCCGCCGATGACCCGTTGTACCTCCCCTTGTATCGCCGCGTCCGCACCCTGCTCGGTCAGACCGGACTGCTTTATGCCGGCGATTGCAAGATGGCGGCGCTGGAGACCCGCGCCGAGATCGCCGCCAATCAGGACTTCTACCTGACCCGGCTCCCCCTGACGGGAACGGTCCCGGCGCAGTTCACGGACTGGGTCGAGGCGGCCATCGTCGGTGACCGGGCTGCGAAGCTGATCGAGATCCGCCGCGGGGAGGGGGAGGAGCAGGAACTCCTCGGCCGCGGCTACGAGTTCGAGCGGCCCCAGAGCGCCGTGGTGGGCGCGGCCGAACACCTCTGGACGGAGCGGGTGCAGGTCATCCGCTCCGAGTCGGCGGCGGAGAGCCAGGCGGCGGCCCTGGACCGTCGGCTGCAGCGAACCGAGGCGGCGGTGCGCGGCTTGACGCCGCCTGCGGGTCCGGGCCGGACCCAGTTCACCACCGGCTGGGAGTTGGAGCGGGCCGTCAACGCGCTGCTGGCCGAGGGGGGCGCGCGGGGGCTGTTGACGGTGACCTGGGAGCGGCAAGAGGCCAGCCGGGAGCACTATGTCGGCCCCGGCCGCGGCGGGCCGAGGCGGCGCAAGACGACGGAACGGAGCGTCCGCTATCAGATCACCTCGGTGGCGCGTGACGACGCGGCGATCGAACGACTCGTGGCTCGGATGGGTTGGCAGGTGCAGGTGACCAACGCGACGGCGGCGCGGCTGTCGCTGGGGGATTCGGTGCTGGGTTACCGGGCGGGCACGTGCGTGGAGCGCGGGTTCCACCAGTTGAAGGACCAGCCGCTGGGGATTCGCCCGCTGTACGTGCATCGCGACGACCAGGTGCGCGGCTTGACGCGTCTGCTGACCTTGGCGTTGCGGGTGCTGACGCTGTTCGAGGTGCTGGTCCGGCGTGGGCAGGATCAGGACGGCGCGGACCTCGCGGGCCTGTATCCCGGTCAGCCGAAGCGGACGACGGATCGCCCGACGGCGAAGCGGGTGCTGGAAACCATCGCCGGGGCGGGACTGACGCTGACCCGCGTGGGGAGCGGTGAAGGGGGTCGCTGGCATCTGACGGCCCTGCCGGTGCTGGTGAAGCGGGTGCTGGGCTATCTCGGCCTCTCCGACGAGGTATACACTCGATTAGTCATTAATTCAGGTTGAGCACTCTTTCAATACGCGAAAGAGGAGTCAGACACCGTCCGCTGGCGAGAATTCCACCCGCCAGATCGCTCGCGGTCCGCCTTCAAATCCGCGAAACCTGAACTTAGGTCTCCTTAAGTCCGACCCCTTGGTTCTTATAGCCAATTCCGCGCGGCCTGGGAGGGCGGGTTGGGTCCGGGGCTACGAAACGACGATGGGAGGACCGGGGGCCGCGACAGCCCCCGGTCCTCCCATCGACCGGGCCGGGCCTGGTCAGGCCGGGCGTCGTCAGACGGCATTCGACTTGACGTAGATGAATTTCCCGGCGGCCAACTCCGAGGTGACAAAACTCTTGATGTCGGCGATAACCTGCGCTTTCGAGGCGGAGATCGAGCCGTTGGCGGGGCCGAAGCCGAAGGAAGACCTCAGCGCGGCGACGTCGTTGCTCAGTGTTGTGGTGAGCCCGTCGGGTGAACTAAAGGGAATCCGGTTGACAGTCCGGTTGAGGTCGTTGTCTAGTCGGCCGTAATTGTAGGCGTCGTGGTGAAAATGCCTGTAGGCGACGTTGATCCCGTTGAGCGCCGAGTTGAGCGCCCGCGAGGTCAGCACCGGGGTCCCGTTGGCCGTCTTCGTCGGGGGCTCGACGTCCAGGGGAGAAAGGCCGCCGGACATCGCGATCCGGTCTTCCAAAAGGCTGGCGGCGGGCACGAACGCGCGATTCTTCTTCATCACCGAAACTCCTTCATCAAGAGGAGGATATGTGAAAGGAAAAGGGGTCGGTATCCGGCAGGGACGGACCCTCGTCTGTCCCGACCCGATCCTAGACTTTATCGTATCCTAGAGTGGCCTGTTCGCTCGGTCGATGCGTGGAGCCGACAGGCCGGGCCGGCTCGAATGGGATCGGCCCGACGCGGAACGGAGATAGACCCCCCGCTGTCGAGAGAGGGGGTCGGCCGAGGCGGGGCGCCGGCACCGCCTCCGTGTTCGGCGTTCCTCGAAGAACTTCTTAAGTCTACATCGCCGCGATCGGATCGCGGAAAACTCGCGGCCGCGTCGACCCCCCGTACCCGGAACAACTCGGGCCGTCCAATAAACCGATTTGGTACGTGTATCTTTCCCGTTCGTCAAGCTTTGCGCGTCTTTTCAAGAAAATGGAAATTAAAGAGATTAGTTGAAGTCAAAGAGAATTTTAATGCGATCAAAAAGTTTCAAGGGGTCGGAACTGAAATTTAAAAGGGATAAAACTCTTTGTTTCCCGTTTCCGGGCAATTTTTAGCCATCGCGCAGCGATAAAGGGATGCGTTGAGCTCACCTCGATATTTCTGACGATTAAGCAAACTCAGTGAGGTTAATCAAGGTCCGTTTACCGTGTTGCTGAATCATGATGTTCGCATTGGCTTCCCGTGACCCGCACCCAGACGCTCGGCCCCACCCCACCGAGGGGCGTCGGCCGGGCATACTTCGTTGGTCGACCTGGCGGCTCGTAATTACTTGCCAGTCCTGAAGTACCGACCCGTCAGAACTCCTTCGGTCCGGATCGGCGATCGCCGCGGCGCTTGACGCCGCGTCTTCGAATCGATAATTTGTGCAGTTTCCAAGGTTTATGCCCGCAATCCGGGCCGAGTCCGCCAGGGAGTTCGCCACGACGATGCCCGATCAGCCCAAATACGTCTACTCATTCGGCGGCGGCAAGGCCGACGGCAAGGCCGACATGAAGACCCTGCTAGGCGGCAAGGGAGCCAACCTCGCCGAGATGAGCGTCATCGGCATCCCCGTCCCCCCCGGCTTCACGATCACCACCGAAGTCTGCGCCGCTTATTACGAAAACGGAAAGAAACTGCCCGACGCGGCCGTTCCTCAAATCGAGGCCGCCATCAAGCAGATGGAAGCCCAGTACGGCGCCAAATTTGGCGATCCGGAAAACCCGCTCCTCGTCAGCGTCCGGTCGGGTGCCGCCCTCTCGATGCCCGGCATGATGAACACGATTCTCAACCTCGGCCTCTCCGACGCCTCCGTCGAAGGTCTGGCGCGAAAGACCGGCAACCCCCGGTTCGCCTACGACGGCTATCGTCGCGTGATCGACATGTTCGGCTCGACCGCGATGGGCGTCGATCACGAACACTTCGAACACGAACTCCACGCGCTCAAGCAGGAAAAGGGCGTCAAGCTCGACACCGAGCTTTCCGGCGACGACCTCAAGGAACTCGTCAAACGCTACAAGAGCGTTTACAAGAAACACGTCGGGCACGACTTCCCCCAGGAACCGGTCGAGCAACTCATGCTCGCCATCAATGCCGTCTTCAACTCCTGGAACGGCAAGAAGGCGATCGAGTACCGCCGGATCGAGCGGATCAGCGGCCTGAAAGGGACGGCCGTCAACGTCCAGGCGATGGTCTTCGGCAACATGGGCGAGACCTCGGGCACCGGCGTCGCCTTCACCCGCGACCCAAACACGGGCGAAGACGTCTTTTACGGCGACTACCTCATCAACGCCCAGGGTGAGGACGTCGTCGCCGGCATCCGCACGCCCGAGCCGATCAGTCAGCTCAACGACGAGATGCCCAAGGTCTATGAGCAACTCATGGCCATTCGCGGCAAGCTCGAAAAGCATTACAAGGAAATGCAGGACATCGAGTTCACCGTTCAGGACGGCACTCTATACATGCTCCAGACGCGGACCGGCAAGCGCACCGGGACCGCAGCCGTCCGGACGGCTGTCGAGATGGCCAAGGAAGGGCTCATCGATGAGTTGACCGCCGTCAAGCGGGTCAATCCCGATAGCCTGAACCACCTTCTCTTGCCCCAGCTTGATCCCAAGGCCAAGAAAACCGTCGTTGCTCGCGGGATTGCCGCAAGCCCGGGAGCCGCATCGGGTAAGGTTGTTCTTTCGGCTGAGGACGCGGTCGCTCACGCCGAGGCTCATCCCAACGATCCGATCATGCTCGTCCGCAAGGAAACGAGCCCCGAAGACGTTGCCGGGATGCACCTGGCCAAGGGGATTTTAACGGCGACCGGCGGCAAGGCAAGTCACGCCGCGGTCGTCGCCCGAGGGTGGGGCAAGCCCTGCGTCGTCGGTTGCGACGCCATTCAGATCGACGAGAAGGCCGGATTGATCCGAATCGGCGATCAGGTCGTCAAGGCCGGTGACTTCTTGACGATCGACGGCACGCATGGCGACGTCATGATCGGCCAGATGCCGACCGTGGCGCCGACGATCTCGGGCGACTTCGCCGAGTTGATGACCTGGGCCGACAAGTCGCGCAAGCTCAAGGTTCGCACCAACGCCGACACCCCGAAGGACGCCGCCAAGGCCCGCGAGTTTGGCGCCGAGGGAATCGGTCTTTGTCGAACCGAGCACATGTTCTTCGAGGGCCAGCGGATCGTCGACATGCGGAAGATGATCCTCGCCGACGACGAGGCCGGTCGCAAGGCCGCGCTCGACGCCCTGGAACCCTACCAGCGCGATGACTTTGTCGGCATCTTCGAGGCGATGGCCGGTTTTCCCGTCACGATCCGCCTCCTTGACCCGCCGCTTCACGAGTTCCTTCCGCACGATGAAGCTGGTCAGAACGAGGTCGCCCGGCAACTTGGCGTCCCCGTCGAGAAGGTCACCCGCCGGGTCGAGCAACTTCACGAATCCAACCCGATGCTCGGCCTTCGCGGCTGCCGGCTCGCGATTAAGTTCCCCGAGATCGCCGACATGCAGGTTCGCGCGATCATCGACGCGGCCATCGAGGTCAAGAAGAAAGGGAAGGACGTTCTTCCCGAAATCATGATCCCGCTCGTCGGCACGGTCGAGGAACTCGTCTTCCTCAAGAAGCGAGCCGTCGCCGTTGCCGAGCAGTGCATGGCCAAGGCCGCGACCAAGGTGGACTACCTCATCGGCACGATGATTGAAGTCCCTCGGGCCGCCCTGACCGCCGACAAGATTGCCGAGGAGGCCGAGTTCTTCTCCTTCGGCACGAACGATCTCACCCAGATGACCTTCGGCTTCAGTCGAGACGACATCACCTCATTCATGTCGTCTTACATCGAGGCCAAGATTCTTCCGGTTGACCCTTTCCAGACTCTCGACGCGAGCGGGGTAGGCCAACTGGTCGAAATGGGCGTGACCAAGGGACGCAAAGCCCGGCGGGAGAAGACCGGCGAACACCTCAAGGTCGGCATCTGCGGCGAGCACGGAGGTGACCCTGAAAGTGTCGCCTTCTGCCACAAGGTGGGCATGGACTACGTTTCCTGCTCCCCCTTCCGCGTTCCGATCGCCCGACTCGCCGCCGCTCAGGCGGCTCTGGCCGATGGTCAGACGATCAGCCGAGATCGCTAACTCTCGGCGAAACGTTGGAACAAAAGCACTGTTGAACGTTCGGCCGGTGGCCGGGGACTGACCCTGGCCTCCGGCCTTGACGCGTTACGGATCAAACCTGGGCGGTCGCGATCGATCCAACCGATTCCCGAGGGCTTACTTGCGGCGCGGCCTGAGGCGTGGTAACGTCGTCAGTACCGATCGCATCACCTCTCAATTCAATGGTCGGGCGGACGTTGAACCCGGAGAGCGCGGAACGACACTTTTTCCTTGCGGAGCGTCCGCACCGCACTTACGCTCTCATAGAACGATCGAGCAAGTGATGGCGACCGCGTCGGCCCCTGGGTCAACCGCCGGGTTGATCCTTTCCCGACGATCGATCGCGCCCGAGGCGACGTCCCTCCGGAGCCGGATTCCATGGCGAAGCAGAGCCGTGACTGGACAGAAATTCTCGTCAAGCGCGGGGTGGTCGGCCCCGATCAGCTCAAAGAATCGCAGCGCATGGGGAACGTCACGCTCGAAGAGGCGCTCCTCAAACTCGGTTACGCCGACAACGATGACATCATGAAAGCCAAGGCCGAACAACACGGCATGGCCTTCATCGAACTCCGCGAGATTGAAATTCCCGCTTCCGTCGTCGAGCTCGTCCCCGAATCACTCGCCCGCGAAAATATCGTGATGCCTCTGGCCCAGGAAAATGGCGCCATCAAGGTCATCATGCACAATCCGATGGATTTCGAGACCATCGACAAGCTTCGGTTCGTGCTTAACCGCGAGATCGAGGTGGCTCTCGCTCCCAAGGAAGCGATCGTCGAGGCCATTAACCGCTATTACGGCGGCACGACCTCCGAGACCGAGTCGGTGGACTCCATGCTTCAGGAGTTCACCGACACCGCCATCGATTTCTCCGAAGATGGCGGCGGCGGCCGAACGAGTTCCGGCACGAACACCCTGGAAGAAGGCGATGCGCCCGTCATCCGCCTCGTCCACCTGATCATTCAGGAGGCGGTTTCCCTCCGCGCGTCCGACATTCACATCGAACCCTTTCCCGACCGTGTCCGGATTCGATACCGAATCGACGGCGTCTTGATGGAGCGCGACTCGGCCCCGCGTCGCCTCCTCGGCTCGATCGTCAGCCGACTCAAGATCATGGGTCAGATCGACATCGCCGAGAAACGACGACCCCAGGACGGCCGGATCAAGGTCTTCGCCGCCGGCAAGGACATTGACCTTCGCGTCAGCATCTTGCCGACCTCGCACGGTCAGTCGGTCGTCATGCGGATCCTTGACCGCGAGAATATTCGGGTCGGCCTTCGCGACCTCGGTTTCGGCGAAGAGGACTGGAAACGCTTCTCGTCCATGATCAAACGGCCTAACGGTATCTTGCTCGTAACCGGTCCCACCGGCTCGGGCAAGACCACGACCCTCTATGCCTCACTCAACGAACTGAACCGCCCCGACGTCAAGATCATCACGGCCGAAGACCCCGTCGAATACTACCTGCCTGGAGTGAATCAGTGCGAGGTGAAGGCCAAGATCGGCATGACCTTCGCGCGCATCATTCGCGCCATGCTCCGCCAGAATCCCAACATCCTCCTCGTCGGAGAGATCCGCGATCAGGAGACCGCCGACACGGCGATCCAGGCCAGCCTGACTGGACACCTGGTTTTCAGTACGCTACACACGAACGATGCCCCTAGCGCCATTACAAGATTGGTCGATATTGGCGTACAGCCGTTTCTGGTCGCCAGTTCGGTGATGGCGGTCATGGCTCAACGCCTTGTCCGAAAAGTTTGCCCAAAATGCCGACAACGAATTGAGCCGCCTGGCCATCTTTTGCAGGCACTTGGGCTGCGTCCTGAATTGGCCAAGAAGGCAAATTTCATGAAGGGCAAGGGGTGCTCGAACTGCAACAAGACAGGTTATCGAGGGCGAATGGGCATCTACGAACTGATGACCATGACCAACCAGGTCCGTGAGATGACCTTCAAGGGGGAATCGACTCAGGTTATTCGCAAACTCGCCCGCAAACAGGGGATGCGCACACTCTTCGAGGACGGCATGATCAAGGCGATGAAGGGGCAGACGACCCTTGAAGAGGTCATGCGGATCACCCAGCACGAGATGCTCACGCCCTCGACAACAGCCGAGACGGTCAAGCCGGCATGAGTGACTCCGCTCTCAATGGTTTGGCCAACTCCCGTAATGGCGTTGGGAATGATCGAGGTACGCGGAGGAACGATATTGGGTGGTGACGTGCATCCGTTATCCAGGCCGATCCGCGATCCGCTGACGTCGCGGTTTGAGCTTCCGAAATCAGAAATTCTTGAAGAACGCAACGACCCACTCAATAATGAGTCTGACGGAAAGGGGCCATGAGGCTCGTTGCCGTAACTCCAATCTCGACGACTCCGGATCGTTAGACACCTGGTTTTCAAGACAAAGTCAAGCTTCCTCATGATTCGGGTTGATCCCGTTGATTTGAGGGTGGCTCTGACCGAGGCAACGGAGTCTCACGGGGAGGGACGTCCAGGCGATGGGCACGTTACTCATTGATAAGCTGCTCCAGACGGTCGTGACCCAACGGGCGAGCGACCTGCACCTGACCGTCGGTAGTCCGCCGATGTTGCGACTTCACGGTCACCTCAGGCCCTTGGCGACGAAGGTTCTGGAGTCGAGCGACACCTCGGCCTTGATGAAAAGCATCACTCCCGAGCGTTGCCAGCAGGAGCTGCAGGAACTCGGGGGAACGGACTTTGGGTTCGCCTTCGGAGACATGGCCCGGTTTCGCGTTGCCGTCTTCAAACAGCGCGGCAATATCGGGATGGTCTTGCGTCGTGTGCCGAACGAGTTCCTCACGTTTCAGCAACTTGGCTTACCACCGGTCATCGAACAGCTCATCCAGCGGCCTCGCGGTCTAATCCTCGTAACCGGGCCGACGGGTTCGGGCAAGACGACCAGTCTGGCCTCGATGATCAACTGGATCAATCACAACCTCGATCGGCACATCATCACGATCGAGGACCCGATCGAGTATTTCCACAAGCACGAGAAGTCGCTCGTCAATCAGCGCGAGATTGGGATCGACGTTCCCGACTTTCCCGAGGCGATCCGACGGGCCCTACGGATGGACCCCGACATCATCCTCGTCGGCGAAATGCGTGACCTCGCCACGATCTCCGCGGCGATCACGGCGGCCGAGACGGGACACATCGTCTTCGGCACCTTGCACACGAACTCGGCCGAGGGGACGGTCAACCGGATCATCGACGTCTTTCCGCAGGAACAACAAGACCAGATCCGCACGCAGCTTTCGGTGGCGATCGTCGGCATTCTCGCACAGGCGCTCTTGCCCAAAAAGCCGAAGGGGCTGGTTGCCGCCTATGAGATGCTCGTGGTCACCCCGGCGATCTCGAACCTGATCCGTGAAAACAAAACCTATCGAATCAATTCGTCGATCCAGACCGGGCGGAAGTACGGCATGATGCTGATTGATGACAGTCTCTTCAACCTCTGGCGGCAAGGGCTCGTCGAAGAGGAAGAGGTGCTCACCAAGTCGAGCAAGCCGGCCGAACTCAAGGAGCGGATCGAGAACGCCAAGAAGGGGATTTTCGACGACAACGAGGACGAGGACGAAGAATGACGATTCGAGAACCGGGGCCTCGGGCCTCGGGATGAAGTCTTCGGGTGTCACGCGGAACAAGGCGATGCGTATTCGTTATCGAGCGTTACCCTGTGTGACGGATTGACTTTCGTTCCAAGTTCGTGACGAGATTGTTCTCGACCGTTGGGCCTTTCGGCCTGACCTCCGCGATTGGGATCGTCGAATCGTGATGACCCGCGTCAAGTCGCCATTACGAGGCGACCACGTAACCCTCTCTGAGTTGAAGAACACGTCAAACGGACCGATGCAAAGACCTTTGGGACGCTGGACCGGTCCGGACAAGGTGGGGTGAAGATGGCACGCCGACTTGGCACGATCCTCGTGGAGATGGGTTACCTCGACGAGGAAGGTCTCTGGAAGGTCGTCGAGGAACAAAAACGAACCGACAACGAGCTGCTCGGCAAGATCGGCGTCCGGCTCGGCTTGGTCAAGGAAGATCAGGTCCTGAAGGCGCTCGGCGAACAGCTTGGAATGAAAGTGCAGAAGCTGGAAAACGCGACGATTCCGGCCGAATTGACCGAGGTCGTCAACGAGACGATGGCGACCGCCTACAAGATCGTTCCCGTCTCTCAGAACAAGAAGGACAAGAGCATCACGGTCGCGATGGCCGAACCGCAGAACCCCACGACCCTTGAAAGCCTGAAGATGTTTCTGGGCGTCGAGGTCAAGGGGGTGATCTCCGCTGAAGGGGAGGTCACCGCGGCGATCGAACGGCTTTACGCAGGGCATCAGGAATCGATCCAGGACGTCGTCAAGCAGATCGAGCAGGACAAGGGACTCTCACAGTTTCAGAACCGCAACGAGAACACGATCGACCTGGAAGCAATCGAGGAAATGGCCGAGGCCGCGCCGGTCCGCAAGCTTCTGAACATGGTCTTGCTTCTGGCGATCCGCGACAAGGCGTCGGACATCCATTTCGAGCCGTTCGAGGATGAGTACAAGATGCGGTATCGGGTCGACGGCGTGCTTTATGAGCTCGTCCCGCCCCCGAGGCACCTGGCGCCGGCGATCTCAAGCCGGATCAAGGTCATGGCAAACCTGGATATCGCCGAACGCCGACTGCCGCAGGACGGTCGGATTCAGCTTGCGATCGGCAGCAACAACGTCGACATCCGGGTCTCGACCCTGCCGACGCTCTTTGGCGAGAGTGTCGTCCTCCGAATTCTCGACCGGACGGTCGTGCAGCTCGATTTGAACAAGATCGGGATGCCAGCCGATACCCTGGTCCTCTGGCGGGAACTGATCAAGAAGCCGAACGGGATCATCCTGGTAACCGGGCCGACGTCGTCGGGCAAGACGACGACGCTCTACGCAACGCTCAACGAACTGAACCACGTCACCGACAAGATCATCACGACCGAGGAACCGGTCGAGTATGAGATCGATGGCCTGATTCAGGTGCCGATCAATCCCGAGATCGGCGTGACCTTTGGCGCCTGCTTGCGGGCGATTCTTCGCCAGGACCCGGACAAGATCCTCGTCGGCGAGACGCGTGACCTGGAAACGGCGGAGATCTCGATTCAGGCCTCGTTGACCGGACACGTCGTCTTCACGACCCTGCACACGAACGACGCCCCGTCGGCGATCACCCGACTGCGCGACATGGGGCTGCCGACCTTCCTCATCACGGCGACGATTGAAGGCGTGCTGGCGCAACGGCTCGTCCGCAAGATCTGCCAGAACTGCAAGACCGAGTTCACCCCGAGCCCCGAAGTGGCGATGGAACTGGGGATGACCCCCGACCAGGCCGCGCGCAAGAAGTTCTATTATGGCAAGGGGTGTGAGAAGTGCAACAATACCGGCTACAAGGGGCGGATGGGGATCTATGAACTGCTCCTGATGAACGACACCCTCCGCGAGATGGTCGTCGCCGAGACGTCGCTCGACGACTTTCGCGCAGCCTGTCGGAAGGCCGGAATGCGAACCCTGCGCGAGTCGGGCATGAGGGGCATTCATGAGGGCCTGACGAGTGTCGAGGAGATCATCCGCGAGACGATTCTTGAAGACGATTGATCTCCGCCGAACCCTTTTCGCCAAGACAAGAGACACATCGAGACGCGTTGAGACGACCCAGGACTGGTGGTCGACCGACCAGACGAGAGGAACCCGGCGATGCCGACCTATCAATACGAGGCGATGGACCACACCGGCCGCGAGGTCAAGGACACGATCGACGCGTCGACCCAGGAAGAAGCGCAGCAACTGATCCGTCAGAAAGGCTTCTTCGTCACCAAGATCTCCGAGCGCGCCAAGACCGGCGCCGCGACCAAGCGAAAGTCCTCCGCCAAGAAAAAAGGGGGCCGGGGCAAGAAGAAGTCGTTCACGATCGGCAAGATCTCGACCAAGCAGCTCTGTACGTTCACCCGGCAGCTTTCCACGCTGCAAGATGCCGGCTTGCCGATTCTTCGAAGCCTCAAGATTCTTGAAGGCCAGTGCAAGCCCGGGGTCCTCAAAAACGCCCTCAGCGAGGTTGTCGAAGACATCGAAAGCGGTCAGACCCTCTCTGAAGCCTTCTCCAAGCACCCCAAGGCGTTCGACCGCCTCTACTGCAACATGATCAAGGCCGGTGAGGCAGGCGGTGCCCTTGAGGCGATTCTTCAGAGGCTCGCGGACTTCAAGGAAAAGAGCCAGTCGCTGAAGCGCCGAATCAAGTCGGCCATGGTTTATCCGTTTGTCGTCATCAGCGTGGCGTGCATCATCGTCGGTTTCATTCTTTACTTCATCATTCCGAAATTCGAGGCGATCTTCAAGGACTTCGGCGTCGACCTCCCCTGGATGACAACTTTCCTGATCGATGCCAGCCACTTCCTCATCAAGTATTTCTACCTGGTCTTCCTCTCGCCGCTGCTGGTCTGGATCTTCCTCAAGCTGCTCTACCGAAACAAGACGGGAGCGTACATCGGCGACCGGGTCTTGTTGATGATTCCCGTCATGGGAACGATCGTCGAGAAGTCGACCGTGGCCCGGACGATGCGGACGCTCGGGACCCTCGTGCAGTCGGGCGTGCCGATTCTGGAGTCGCTGAACATCGTTCGCGACACGGCGGGCAACGCGGTCTTCGAACGGGCCTTCACGCGAATTTATGAGAGCATCCGTGAAGGTGAAACGATCGCTCAGCCGCTGCGCGAGGCGCGGATCGTCGACGACATCGTCGTGAACATGATCGACGTCGGCGAGGAAACGGGCGACCTCGACACCATGCTCAACAAGATCGCCGACAACTACGACGAAGAGGTCGAGGCGCTCGTGGAAAGCCTCGTGAGTCTTCTCGAACCGATCATGATCGTGGTTCTGGGCGGAATCATCGGCTTCATCGTGATCTCGCTCTTCCTGCCGCTTGTCACCCTGATCACGAAACTCTCGGGCTGATTGGTCGATCGTTCGAGCAATCGGCTGTTGAGAGCATGAACGATGGGCGAGGACCGGTCCAGGACGGGGCGGGGCGTTCGCCGACCCGATGGATTGCCCGCACGCCTGGGCTCGATCACTTGCAGACAACATCACTTTCCTCGTTGAATGGCCTGACGGAGAAGGAGAGAGGACCGATGACCCGACACATCAGCCCCAGACGCCGGCTCGGCTTCACCCTGATCGAGCTTCTGGTCGTCATCATCGTCATCGGCATCCTCGTCGGGCTGCTGATCCCGGCGGTCGCAAGCGCGATGCGGAAGGCCCGCGAGGCCGCCGTGCAGGCGGAGATCAGCAACCTCGCGTCGGCTCTCGCCGACTTCAAGAACAAGCGGGGCGATTATCCCCCTAGTCGGATCGCCGTTCGCGAGGACGGCGGGTACTTTCCCGCGGACACGACGTCCCTGGCCACCACGAACGGGTCAACCAACGACGTCTTGCTTGGAACCCTGTACATCCGAGGCGCCAATGCGATCCGCAAATTCTGGCCGAGAGTGACACTTGTCAACGGAGGTTCGGTCACGGGGTCCAGCCTGACTCTTGGTTCGACCTCGACCTCGGGAAGCTGGTACGACTACAACGGCGACGGGGCTTTTGGAGTCCTGGGGAACACGACGACTGGAGTTTACATTCTCCAGGGGAACCAGTGCCTCGTCTTCTTCCTTGGTGGAATTCCCCAGAAGATCACCGACTCGAATTCGGGGAATGTCACCGTGGGAGTGACGGGCTTCGGCAGAAATCCGCTGAATCCATTCTCGAATAACAACCCGGGGAACGCGATGTATAACGCGAACCGGGAGGCGTCGCTGTACGAATTTGCCCCCGGCCGGCTGGGAATTGATCCCAATGGCATGGGACTGTATGTCGACAGCATGAATAGCTCGAATGCGCAGGCGAATGCCTATTTTTCTTATTTCAGTAACAATAATGGGTCGGGTTACGACCCCAACGACATCAACGACATCGGCCCGGGTGAGACGGATAGCCTGGCCTCGGCTCAGCCCCTGACGCTCTACTTCCTGGTCCCACAGAGCACAACGGCGACCACCTCGTCCCCCTCGCCCAACCCGTACACCACGGGAATGCCCTCGGGAACGGGGACGTCAACCGTCACCTACATCAACGCGAACTCGTTCCAGCTTTTCGCGTCGGGATCGGACGGGGTCTTCGGGGTCGGTGGCTACTACAACGCGAATTCAGCCGGCGCGGCGCTGGCGCTTCCGCCCGAAAACGCGATCTCGAATAGCACGGACACGTCATTGCGGACCCTGGAGTGGGACAACCTGACCAACTTCCACAACGGTCGGCTCCAATGATCGTGAACCTGACCGGTTCGTCTTCTCGGGCGAGAAAGGGAGCGGCGATGCGAGGACGGGCGCGACGTCGGCCGGGATCGAGACCGCGAACAAACGCGTCGGTCGCCGGTCGAGGCTTCACCCTGATCGAACTGCTCGTGGTCATCGCGATCATCGGCATCTTGCTCGCGTTCATCATGAGCGCCGCTCTTGACGGTATTCGAAGGGCCGAGGATCGCGCCACCCAGGCACTCATCACGAAGCTCGACGTCGGCATGTCGGACCGGGTCGACGCCATCCTCGCCAGCCGGGTCGATGCCCTGCCGTCGCATCAGTACCTCGCCGGGGTCTGGGCGTTCTCGGGGGGGTGGGTGCCGTCACTTCAGCCTCCTGGAATCACCGGGCTCTTTTCCAGTTCGTCAAACCCGAATCCGAACCCGAATCCCATTGTGAACAACATCCGGGCGCAGATTATTGCCCGGTTCGATCAGGTCAAGGCCGAGCTTCCCGACGTCTTTTTCGTCCAGTCGTCCGACTCGAATTATCCGCTGAACTTCGCCGCGATCCCCTTTCCGACGTCGGCCGGTTCGTCAGCCGGGTTCACAACAGGGACCTCGGGCGACCCGTCGTCGACGCCTTATGCCAATTACCTCTTGCCGTTCGGGATCGGCATGCTGAATGATCCGGCCGGCTCCTCGGGATCGGTCTCTTTCGGCGGCAATCCGTACATCCCTTTCCCGTACTCGTTGAACCCGAACGCCCCCCCGGCCTTGCTGATGACCTCGGGGCCGGTTAACCCACCGAGCACGGGGATTTTCGGGGCCTCGTACACGGCGGCAGCAGGGTTGTACAAGTCACTTTATGAAGCGGTGCAACGTGATGCCGCCGCAAGCGGCACGAACCTCGGCGCTCCGAAGCCAAAAAATGCCGGCTTTGACGGCGTCGACAACAACGGCAACGGCCTCGTCGATGAAATTGGCGAGAACGACATGGGACTCACCGCGGGCAAGATTTCCAGCCCGATGAAGGCCAAGCTGGCTAAACACACGCATAAAACCGCTCGCTCCGAGATGCTCTATGCCCTCCTCGTCGAGGGTCAGGGGCCCTTCGGCAGCGTCTTCAGCGCCGACGACTTCAGCGATGCCGAGGTCAAGGATACCGACGGCGATGGCCTTCCCGAGTTCGTCGACGCCTGGGGCGAGCCTCTCCAGTTCTACCGCTGGCCGATCTTCTTTCAGTCCGACGCCCAGCGCGGACCTGGTGTCTACTCCGGCGTGCTCGACACCCGCGATCTGAACACGCTCGACCCCAACCAGACGCTCGTCGATCCCTCCTGGTGGGGAGGGAGCAACAATGCCAATTCCCCCTTCGGCACCGCGGCAACGCTCAACGCATCGGCGACTCTGAGCAGCAGCGCCGCCTTTTTCCAGTCCTACTTTCACACCTTGACCGACCCGAACACGAACCCCAATTTGTCCCCCTCGGCCGGTTCAGGAACCGGATGGGACCGAGGGGTCGCGACCTCGCCCTTCTTCGCCCGTCGCGAGTTTTACTCGCGCTACCTGATCCTCTCGGGTGGGCCGGACAAGACCCCGGGGGTTCCCGTGCTCGATGCCAGTTACTTCAACACGCTGGGAGCCTCGGCGCCTGGAAACGTCATCGGCGCCGGTGGATCGGGAACGTACACGGCGAATGATCTCAACGTCGAATCGCAGGCGGCGCCGGGAACGCCCGCGCGGTCGGCGCCGTTTTTCTCGTTCAATAATATCTTCGCCGCGCCCGCGGCCGGAATTCCGGTCGGCGTTGGCAGCGGTTCGAACGACTCGGTGACGGCCCTGATCCTCGAAGCCGGACACGACGACGTCAGCAATCAGAACCTCAATAACCCCGGCGGAGCGACCCAGTGATCTCCGTTCGAAGACGCCCACGCTCTGGCCGACGCCCCCCAGGGTTCACGCTTGTGGAATTGCTGGTCGTGATCGCGATCATCATCCTCGTCAGTGCCGTGGCCCTGCCAACGATCCTTCCCGCTCTCGCGGGGCGACAGGTTAGCGAAGCGACGCGCATCCTTCAGGCCGCGCTCGCCGGGGCCCGCGACGCCGCCATCCGCGCCAACGCCCCGCGCGGGATTCGGCTGCTTCCCGACCTCACGCTCTCGCCAACGGCCAATCCAATTCCCGGTCAGATTCTGACCTCGAACCGGATCATCCCGATTGAACCGGCCCCGGACCTGACCGATGCCTCGATTCATGGCTCGGCCACTTTCGTGGATCGAATCAACAGCTCCTGGACCAACGCGAGCGGCAATCCACCCGCGTATCCCGTGGGGTCGGGTGCCACGTATCCGGCCGGTCTTCCGATCGGGACCTCGACGATCCCCTTTCAGGTCCTGATCGTCGCTCAGTCGATCTTCCAGGACAACAAGGTGAACACCGCGAACAGCCCGGTCGGTATCTTCAATCCGCCGACAAACTGGTTCTGGAACGTCCGCATCGGCGACAAGTTTCGATTCAACGACTCGGGACGGTATTACACGGTCATCGGTCCAATGACGATGCCGAACCCCGAAGGCTTCGTCAACGACGGCCTGTCCAACGCCACGTCCACTCTTCAGGTTTTTTACGGCCAGCCAGGCGCGACCCAGGCATTCAATCCAGAATTCCTCTTTCTGGTGAATGGCTACGATGACAACTTCGACGGCTATCCCGACAACGGTTTTGATGGGGTCGATCAGAACACTAACGGCGTTCCGGATGATATCGCGGAGTGGGCCGAGACCGAATCCTGGCTCGGTTCGCAAAACCAGGCGGATTTCGCCTCGCAGAACAACCTTCAGCCGACTCCATTCGCCTGGACCATCGCGCGTCGCCCCGTGCCGTCACCGGGGGGCCGGGAGGTGACACTCCCCGGAGGTGCCGTGATTGATTTGACGACATGGGACTTCCCCGTCAACGAGCGGTCGCGACTTCCCGTCGACTCGTTTTCTCACACCGCCGACATCCTGGTCAATCAGGCGGGACAGGTGATTCCCACGACCCTGTACTCGACACCCTCATCAAACACGATGGCCCAGAGCTTTTACCAGTTCTGGATCACCGAACGGGGCGACGTGACCGACGCCTCGGGCAAGAAGGGCAACCCGTATCCGAACTTGCCCGTCGGCAGCGACGTCGTGGGGACCAGGCCGAGCACGTCGCCGACGACCTTCCTGACCAAGGAACGCATGCTCTTGACCCTCTTCACGAAGACCGGTCAGGTCGTCACGAATTCGATCGAGGGCGTATTCGATTACGGAAGCCCGAACGCTCCGTATTACAACGGCCAGCTTGGCACAAGGGAGGCGCGATGACCCTCGGATCGACCCGGTCGCGGTCAGGGATCACCCTGATCGAGATCCTCATCTCGATCGCGATCATGGGGATCGGCGTGATCTCGATCGCCACCCTCTTCCCGCTCGGCCTGATCCGATTGCGAAACGCCCAACGCCTGACCCGAGGCGCCTATCTCGTCGAGAGCGCCACGGCCGACCTCGGAGCGCGGAACCTTCTCTCCGGCGCCTCGTTTTATCCGAACGCTCTCTACCAGACAACCAACGCGGGATTCTACAATCCCCTTTATGTCGATACGGCAACCTACGGGAGCGACTGGGCCGACCCGAAGACCGGAATCGTCGCCGGAGCGAATCGATTCTCAACCGGTGTCGCGGGCTCATCGCTCATTGGCTCCGGCCTTCCCGTCGCATATGACCCGCTCTGGCGCAGTACCATTCCCAGCTTCGCCGATCCCCTGGGTGGAACCGGCTTCGAAGGGCGATTCGGCGCCGATACCGCGGGCCTGCTTCGGAGCGAAGGCGGAACTCCCGCCGTCGCCGCCCACGCCGACGGTCTCCAACGGGTCACGAATCTCGTCGGAACCATCGGCGCCGCCGCCGCGCAGGACATCTTTGTCTCGCACGAAGACGTGATCCTCCAGGACGTCAAGGGTCAATATTACGATCAGGGGGGCGGACTCATCGCCAACCCGAGCCCGCTCGTCCCCGACCTGAACATGAGCAGCGGCTCGGCCACGGCCCAGGGCGGACCGACGAACGACTGGCGATACTCCTGGTTCTTCACTGGAATGCAGTCCGACCCGAGCAGCACCGACGTCGACGGCGAGATCGTCATCTGTGAAAACCGGCCGTTCTCGGTCGACACGATCGGCGGCGCCAGCCAGGCCGGCGGCGAGTTCGTGGTCGAGGCCATCTGGGGGTTTTCGGGCTCGGCTGGTCAGATGATCTCGACAACCCAGGGCTATGGCAGTCTCTCGGCCTCGCGGTCGGTTTATCTCCGCTGGTCAAACTCCATGCCCGACCCCGACGTCCGCGTCGGCGGCTGGATCGCCGACGTGACCTACGAGCGGAACCAGTCGATCGCCGTCAGCCACTACGGACCGGGCAACGGCCTTTATCCAGCCCAACGCTGTTACTGGTATCAGGTCGCCAAGAAGTCGGCCCCGGCGGCTGATGGGACCTATGCGGGCTATCGATCGATGACTGTCTGGACAAGCTCGCCCTTGCGGGCGATGTCCCTGATGGACTTCTCGCAGACGCCCCCCGCGCCGGTCCACGTCGAGGCCGCCCTGATCATGCCGAGTGTCATCAACGTCTACCCTCGGACCGTTTACACCCGCTGAGGCCGTCGCCCCCGGGTCCGCAAAGGGATCAACGCTCATGTCCTTCCGACTACCACGGCCGAAGACCCCGCGCCGGGGCGTCACGCTCGTCGAGATGCTCGTCACCGTCGCCCTCCTGGTGCTGATGATGACGGTCATCGTCCAGATCTTCCAGTCGGCCACCGGCGCCGTCTCGGCGGCGAAGACCTATCAGGATCTCGACAGCGGCCTTCGCCAGCTTGACGCGACGATCCGCCAGGACCTCGGCAACCTCACCGCCCGGCTCACTCCGCCGCTCGATCCCAAGAACAACCTCGGCTACTTCGAGTACATCGAAAACTCGTTCGCCGACCTTCAAGGGGAAGACACCGACGATTGCCTCCGGTTCACGGTCAAGGCTCCCGAAGGCCAGATCTTCACCGGCCGCTTTTACCCTGCCGCTGGTAATGACGGTTCGAATAATCTCCCGGCCGATCCCACGACATGGCCACAGTACAACCCCAACGCACCCGGGGGAAATCCCTACGAAATCTTCAAGAACAGTAACCCGATCACGATTCAGAGCCAGTACGCCGAAATCATCTATTTCCTCCGAAATGGCAACCTTTACCGTCGCGTCTTGCTGGTCGCTCCCGATCGTCAGGTCGCAAGCAACCAAACCAATATCTTCGTAGGTGGTGTCTTCTCCGCCCCCGCGCCCGCCATCCAGACGAAGGTAAGCTGGATCGGCCTCAATGACATCTCAACGCACACCGCTCCGAGCAATGGTCCCAACCTGATCATTTTTAACACCCTCGGCCAACTCACGAACCGTGAAAACCGATACGCGGCGCCCCCTTTCTGCAATGATTTTGCCCAACTGACGTCGATTTCTCCCCCCGCGTGGGTCGCGGGTGGCGACGGCATCCCCGACGATTTTAACGGCGATTCCGTCAACGACTTCGTGCCGAGCCTCTACTACAACGTACCGGCCGGACTCATCAATGAAGCGCCTCCGCTCGTCTCGGGCCAGACCCGGGGGACCTACGCAACCTTTGCCACCGTCGCCTTCCCTTATGTTTATCCCTACGCCTATTCCAAGCCCGATCCATCGAATGCCGCCGGCTGGATTCATTCGCCCGACCCGACGCTTTCCGTCACCACGGTCGCGGGGCTGAACGCGATCAACCATTCTCCGCTCGAACTCGGCGACAACCTGCCTTCCCCCGGTGGCAACCAGACCTGGCTCGGCTTCCCGACCTGGCGCGAAACGATGTCGCCGAACTGGCAGGCTCCGCTTTTTTATCCAGGACAGTCCTCCGGTGCCGCGCAACCGTTCGGGCTCACCCCCTTTGACCCCTCCAACGGCACGATTCCGGCCGCGAACTCCACCCAGCAACTGCCTCCGATGACCACCGCGCTTGTTGGCTCGACCGACTTCTCGGGAGGTTCCACCGGCTCCAAAACCCCGTATAGGACCAGCTTCCAGCCTTTTAACGACGGCGCCGGGTCCGACTCCTTCGCCGCCTATTCGGCCACGTCCGGCCCGGCCTCCGATTCGCTCTGGAGACAGTGCTGGGAAGACGACCTGGTGCTGACCGGCGTCCGCAGCTTCGACGTCAAGGCGTACGACAACTCCTATCCCGGCTACGTCGACCTCGGCTGGGGTGACGATGGCCGCCTCGTTCCCTTCAACCTGCCGGGGATGACTCTGACCGCGGCCACCTGGTCGCCGAGTTACCTCACCGGCAATCCCAGCGCTTCGGGTTCTTTTCCGGTCGCCTACGTCTGGCCTCCCACGACCACCGGGTCGGTCTACAGCCTGATCGGCCAGACCTACGCCCATGAAGGCAGGATGCCCCCCCTGACGGCCGATAACCGGCTCAACCCCATGATGGAAAACGAACTCTCCCCCTTCGCCCTGGGCCAGTTTTCCAACATCGGTGACAATGGCACGTCGACCATCCGGATGCGCCGCACCTTCGACACCTGGTCGACCGATTACACCAACGCCCCCTCCGTGGGAGTCAACCCGACGACCGGCCTCCCCTACGGACTCGGGATCAACGGCGGGGTTCCTGTTTATCCGTCATACCCGGCGCCCTATCCGATGCCGCTCCGCGGTCTTCAGATCCAAATTCGCGTGGTTGATCCACGGAACGAGCGCGTCAAGGTGCTGACGATCCGTCAGGACTTCAGCGACAAGCTCTAACCTGATCCAAGACACAAACGCTCTCGACACAATCGCTTGCTCCAAGGCTTCGAGCCGACCCGAGGGAATTCCCGATGTTCGCCACGAAAATCCAGTCTCGAACCAAGCGCCGGGGGATCGTCCTGGTTCTGATCCTCGGGATGCTCGGACTCCTCGCCCTCATCGGCGTGACCTTCGCGACCTTCAGCAATCAGTCGCAGATCAACGCCCGGAATTTCTCTCAGTCGGCAAGCTTCCCCGACCCCTCGGAGATGTTTGACTTCGCCCTGGCGCAGCTCATCAACGATACCGCCAATCCCGCCTCGGTGATTCGCGGCCATAGCCTCAAGCGCGACATGTACGGAGCCGACGCCACCTTTAACGGCGCCTTGCTGAACGGCATGCCGGGGAGCGGCACTCCGATGATGGTCAGTTCGGCGCTCGTCGTCCCCTCGGGCAAGCCCTATGCGGGAATGGTCCAGCTCACGACCAATCTGCCGAGCACGAGCACTGCCGCCGGGCAGCAGACTCTTTACGGGTACAACTTCACGCGCTGGATCTTGACCTACTCCGGCGCCATCGACACGACAAACGCCGAGACTTACGTCGGTCGGACTCATGAGATCATCGTCGATGACGCTGTCGGCGATGGGACGAACCGGCAGTTCTATGTCGCGATACCCAACTCCGACGTCTTCACCGTCTCCACAATCGCCAACTCGGTGATGCCCGGAACGATCGGTGCTCTGCCGCCGTTCGACTCGCCGGCAAGCACGTTCACAGCGGTCGCTCCCATGATCCAGGGCTACTCCAGTCCTGAAGCCGGAAACAACTGGAAGAGCACGCTGACGACCTTCCCCGGAAGCAATGGCCTGCCGAGTTCTTCAACCTTGCCCGCCTACACTCCCGTCTTCACGCTCGATGGCCGCTACCTTCATGCCTTTAACGGCCCTGGGCTTGCGGGCATGAACTCGATCGGCCTGGACACCACCTTGCTCAGCAACTCCACCGGCGCGACCGCTCCCGCGACCTCGCACCCGCTCGCTGAATTCGCCAACTTCCGGTACAACGGCAACATCTTTGTTAACCTCATCACCGCGACCAGCAACGCCAATGCCGTCGGGACGTTCACCCCTGGCTACGGCGACCCGAACTCCATCCCCGTCTCGATGGACGAGGATTATGACGCCTGCGACCTGGAGAACTGGTTCCTGGCGATCCAGAGCGGCGATGGCAAGGTCGTCATCCCTTCCTTCCATCGCCCCGGCATCGTCACCGGCGCCGACTGGTCGCGAACGGTTGCCGCGGCCGGTACCGACGCCGGTCAGCAACTCGTCGCCACCCGCGCCATGTCGCGGATTCTTCGCCCTCGAGCGATCGACGGCCACTCCTCCATCGCCTTCCCCGACCTGACGCCCGACCCCACGACCGGCCAGATCAAATACGATATCGACAATGACGGCGACGGTCAGACCGACTCGGTCTGGCTCGACCTTGGCTATGCTCCCAAGCGCAATCCCGAAGGGAAACTCTACAAGCCCCTCTTCGCCTTCATGGTCATCGGCCTCAACGGCCGACTCCCCCTGAACACGGCCGGCAACCTCCAGGCCCGCGACGACCTCTGCCAGCCCCTCTTTGATCACGCTGAACACCTCGGCAACTCGCCGAGCGAGATTGACCTGAAGTACGCGCTACAAAACGCCTGGTCCACCTATGATCCGACCGTCCAGACCACTCCACCCTATACCCAGTCCGACGACGCCTTCGTGGCGAGCATCGGAGACTCGGCGATCCCGGTCAACCTGACTCAACTTCGCAATATCCTGGCCGGAACGCGGCCCTGGATCGGTCAACCCGCCGTGAATGGCGACCAGAACGTGGTCATCGTCAACAATCAACCCATCTTCTTACCTAACAACGTCGCCGATGGTGCCGATAGCCCGTCTCCGACCGGCCCGGGAAGCAATGTTTACCGGGCCAATCCGTCGGTCGCCGGACGCTGGGGCGAATCCGGCGGTGTTCCGGGCCTGGCGAGCAACCCGCTCGTCACCGGCCCCGCTGGCCCTTCGGGAACGCCTGCCTTTACCCTTGTGTTCAACAATCCAGTTCGCGCGGGCTACTCGGTCATTCCCTACGGCGGAATGGCCTTTGATGCGCGTGATGACAATTTCACCACGTTTGACCTCAATGGCGAGGCCGCCGACTATTACGACGCCGCCGGCGCCCTCGCTCTGCCGGTCGAACGCTACCGCCGGTTCGTCACTCCGGTTGATATCGCGGGCGACGGTCGAGTGATCACTTATAACACCTACGTCTACAATCCCGGCGCGGGTAACCAGTCCGCTCAGTACAATGGAGCCGACCTCTGGGGCCGCGTCAGCTTCCTTCGCTACTTCCGCCCTCCCGGAATGCCCCTCAACACGTTCTCGCTCGGGGTGACCCCCACGAGTGGCAATCCCGTCCCGCTCAGCGCGGCCAATGGCGCGACTATTCCCGCGCCCTTGAGCGCCGGTCAGATCTCACTCTGGTTTGACAAGGGGATCATTCCCACGGCTCCGGCGATGACGAACCACCTCGATCCCGACCCCACGTCCGCGACATATCACCCCTTCTTCTACGATACGCGAACCAACAACCCTTACCACGGGTACATCAACGCCCTGACGCCTGACTTCCAGGGTCAGAACACCACCGCGCCGACGAACGGCCTGAGCGGTCTTCCCCTGGCCGGAATGCCGTCCGACCTCTATTATCCCGGCAGCCCCGCGTATACCTACACCACACCGACTCCCTACACCACCGTCAGCGCGATTGGCACCGTGGACCAGGTTCAGACAAACCCCGGCGGATCACCCCCGAACTACATCACCACGCCAACCTTCAACATCTCAACGTACCCTTACGGCGTGGTGAATTCCAATCCAGGGTTCATCAGCCCCGGTCTCAACGAGGCCGACGAGATGAATCTTTACATCCCCAGCGCTCTCGACTCTCCCTTCGGCGCCGGCGACCTCGAATGGCTCTATCGGTATCAGGACGTTGACGGCGCCGCGCTCACGAGCCGGCTCCAGTATCTTGCTCCCATCAGCTTCCTGAACCCGGGCGATGGCCCCCGACGCCGTCGCCTCGTCTGCCTCGACACCTGGGAACCAACCAACTTCGTCTGGGCGAACGATAACCCCTCAGGGGTCTTCACCGGCAACAGCCGATTCAACGCCCTGACCAGTTCCAGCTTCCCGAACCTTTATAACCTCGGCAACCGCAACATCACCCTCAGCCCCGACCCGGCCGCGGACTTCTCCGTCCTCTCCAACTCCTCCAACAGCGCTCCGTTCCCGGTCCAGACCCCGTCGATCGCTCACCGCGACCGCCGGGTCAACCTGAACTTTCCCCTGCCCGTCTCGAACAGCCCGATCGAACCGGTTCGCCAGAAGTGGATTCGAGAGACCTATCAGCTTCTCAAGGCCATCTTGCCCCCCAAGGCGGTCGACACTCCCGAAGAACTCGCGCAGCTCAGCCAGTATGTCGTCAACATGATCGACTTCCGCGACCCGGATGCGACGATGACGAAGTTCGTCAACACCGATCTCATCGTTACCGAGCCGCCGATCCTCGCCTCCGGCCTGACGACCTCGCAGGCGACCCTCACCTACAGCACCGGCAACGCTCCGGCCATCGCCTACGACCCGACCTACACCTTTGAGGCCCCCGCGGCCCCGACGACCTTCACCGCCGGGACGAATCCCGCGTTGGTTCAGCACTATTTGATCCAGTACGGCATGGAGTATCAGCCGGTCGCGATCAACGAGGTGCTCGCCTACCAGTTCCAGACCAAGAACGACCCCAACAACCCGACCACGAACACGGCCCCCGGCCTTCCCAAGAACGACACCCCGCGCCTGGTCATGGAACTGGTCAACATGCTGACCAAGGACGCGATCCAGGGCAACTTCCCCGATAGCAGCGACCTCGACCTGGTCAACTATGACTTTGTCGTCCTTCCCGACGATGCCCACGGCCGCCCCGACCCCTTCACCGGTCAGGTCCCGCTCACGCAACCGGGCCTGTTCATGCCGCCGGCTCCGCCGTCCGGCTACAACGGCGCTCCCCTTTTGCCTGGCGGCTACGACTCGAGCAAGGTCCCGAACCAGTGGGTCCAGCCGTTTGTCTCGATCTCCGCGGCCGGCGGCAGCCTCGCGCAGCTCGCTCCTACGGCCACCGTCCCGGCCGGGACCGGGAACCCCCAGGTCGCGCAAACCTTCGCCGGAGTGAACCCGCCCCTCAGCGCCCTGTCGACCCGCAACAAGAATGGCGACAAGCCGGGCGGTTCCACCAGCGTACCAATGGTCTACTATTATGTCTTCGGGAACATGCCCCCTTATCAGCAGTGGCAGAGCGCCACGCCGCCGCCAACGCCTCAGTTTTCCGAGAACGCCGTGAGCAGCTACCCCGCTGGATACGCCGCCCTCCCGTCGGCCTACACCACGTACCCCCTCACCGCGAACCCGAGCGCCTCTCCGGCAACTCCGGCAACTCCCATCGCCACGGGGGCGGGTGTCATCTTCCCGAACACCCTGCCGAGCACCTTGAATACCCAGTTGACAACTCAGGGGACCGCCTCACCCCCGCTCGTCATTCCTTCTGGATATGTCGACCTGACGGGCCTTCTCTATCAACGCGCCGTTCCCCCCAACGCGCCACCGACAACCGTTCCCGGCCCGAACAACATCCCCACTCCCCCCGCCACGACTCCGCCGGCCAACCAACTCTATCCAGGCTATTATTACTGGCTCTACCTCCGACGCCCCGCGGACCCGTTTGACCCGACCTCCGACCGCGTCGTCGTCGATAGTTTCCGGTTCATCTTCACCAAGTCCCAGGGCATCGGCTATCAAAACAGCGGCGCCGACGCGGTGAGTCCGAACAACCTGAACGCAGCCGGCACGGATTATATTTTCTCACTCGAACGGCTCCAGCCGTATCGCGGCGGTCACGCCATTCCGCCACTGACGGAATCCACAACCGCCCTATCCACCTATACCGCCTATGCGATGGCCGCCCCGGCGAATACAACGGCCCCGGCCAATGCCGCCACGGCGGCGACCTCGCTCTTGCCCTCGTATGGCTTCAGCGAGCAAACCCACGCCTGCCAGGCCGGTACCGAATGGGGACTCTACAACAAAACGCAGTCGACCGGGACGATCTACCACACCCTCGGCGCCCGCAATTCGTTCGTCGATAACGCCCGCGACTACTTCCCGTTCAACGACCGCGACTACACCAGCGTGATCGAACTGCTGAACGTTCCCGCCAGTGCGCCGGGTCTCTTCACCAAGCAATTCGTCGAGCTTCCGCCACCACTCCAGCCGACCTACCAGTGTCTCCAGGCCCTTGCCTACACCACTCCGGCAGCCTCGCAGACCTGGCCTGCGCTTGGTCCACTCAGTACCAATCCCAACCCGACGACACCGGCCACCGGTTGGGGCTCCACGGCGATCGGCTTCGGAACCAGCGCAAAAGCGCCGTCGACGTCCACGTATCCAAATGCCTACCCAAGTCCCTGGCCCTACAATGTCTCGACCTTGCCGACTCAACTCTCGGCAAACGCGGCCCCGCACCCCTTCCCGTACTTGAATGACGAGTTCTACTACACCGGCGCCAGCGAGCCCGCTACCTGGACAATCGGCGAGGCCACCGCGCCCATCGCTGGAACCACTCCAACCCCCGCGCCGCCGACAACCAGTCCAGCCCCCACGGGAGGGCTCACGCCGCCAGCAACTTTCCGGTCTTTGACGGCTCCGTATAACTACATCGGCGGTGCAAGCGGTGCCGGGTATCACAAGATCCTTGACTTCTTCGAAGTCCCCACACCCGCCTTCGGCGCGATTGGCGAGGTTTCCGCGGGAGTCAATTACGACTGGAAACGGCAAGACCTCCGCCCCGGCCTCCTGAACCTGAACCTCATCATCGACGAGGAAGTCTTCTTCGGCCTGATGGGTCACTCGATCGCCCAGTATCTCAATACCGGCCAGATCGGCATGCCCAATAGCCCGAGTTATGGCGCGGCGAGCACGCCAAGCGTCGTCACCCAGGTTAACGACGCCGGTGCCGTCACGCACTCGTACCACATGCCGAGCATTGGCTTCTATGCGGGCAACGGGTTCGTTGACCCAGCCAATGGGAGTGCTTATCCGCAGTCCAACGCCGGCGTGCAGGCGACCGCGAATGCCGGCATGAAGGCCGCCTTTGCCGACTTCCTCAGCCTCCGCCACGGCGGCACCGGCTTTGTCTTCGGCAACGGCGTCGGCTCGCAGGTCGGCCAGACCAGCCCGCTCGCCGCCGAACGTCCCTTCCACTCTCTCTCGTACCCCGACATCAATTACACAATCATGCGACCGGCCGCGCTGCCGCCGTCAACCCTGACCACCCCCACCGCCAACCCCGCCGTGATCTCGTATCCGTTGCTCGCGCAGCCGACGCTTCCGACAACGCCCCCCACCGTTGCCTCGGTAGCGAACGCCTCTCTCGTACCGGTGACAGGCTATGTCAACGGCACCGCCGGGAATTACACCCCGAATTTCATCTGGGACCCCGGGATTAAAAACCCGTATCTCTCGGTCTTCCCCAGCGCAGCCTCGGGAAGCAACAACTTCGCGATTGTTCAGCCGCCGGCCATCCCCCCGCGTCGTCTCTTCCAGTTCGCCGACGCCTACGGCTCTTACGGCGTCGCCGCCTTTCCGAACGGGTCGTCGGTGCAACCGGCAACCTCCCCGGCGCCGCTGAATCCGCCAAGCAACGCGTCGATTCCCGGCGACCCCAACATCAACATCCAGACACAGGTTTCGGTCGGCCTGACCGCGATCAACACGGGAACAGGCGGCTATACAACCGCCTACCCCAACCTCGTCGCCCCGCCAAATCAGACCATCGCGACCACGGCTCCCGCGCCTCCCGCCCTGAGTTATCTCTCGGACTACCTTGGCGGTCAGTTCTTCGACGGGTCATCAGCCACGAACCTCTGGCCAAATCCAGGCGGCGCCTATGACCAGACCGACCATCCCTACTTCCGCACCGAGTGGCTTCAGAAGGTCACGAACCTGACGACCGTCCGTACCCATCAGTACGCCGTCTGGATCACCGTCGGGTTCTTCGAGGTCACCGCTCAGGGCGACCCGACCCTCGCCGTCGCCAACCCCTTCCTGGCGTACGACCAGCTTGGCAACGAACTCGGCTATCTCGACGGCAGCAACAGACGTTACCGCGGCTTCTTCCTCGTGGACCGAACTCGCGCCGTCGGTTTTAACCCGTTCCAGCCCGACGATTTCCGGAATTGCGTCGTCTACCGCCAGTTGATCGAATAAATCGAGAAAAATCGATGACCCTCGAAGAATGACCCATCTCCTTACCCGCATCGGACATTCGTCGTTGGTCATTGATTGTTGTTACAAGACCGTGCGACAGACGCCTTGCGGCCCGCATCGTGGGCGCGGTAGGTTATTGATAATCCCATCCCTCTCGGAGAAAGGAACCCCATGAGAACCCGTCGTCCGCGCCAACGTAGCGGCTTCACGCTCATTGAACTGCTGGTGGTGATCAGCATCATCGGCATCCTTGTCGGGCTCCTCCTGCCCGCCGTCAACTCCGCCCGCGAGGCTGGTCGCCGCGCGCAATGTCAGAACAACATGAAGAATGTGGCGCTCGCCCTGGTCCAGTACTCGACGACCAAGAACAAGTTCCCCAACGCCGGAATCATGGACGAGAGCGCCTACGCGGCCGGAACGCAAACGTCACCCAACGGCCATCAGGCCGTTCAGGCGCCGACGACTACAGGGCTCGCCAATGCCCTGCTCTATAGCTGGGTCCTTGAAGCGCTGCCTTACCTCGATCAGCAAGACCTTTACAATTCCTGGAACAAGAGCAACTCTTACCTGAGTACTAGTTCCGCCTCGGCCACTCAGGCCAGCAATGCCACTCTGAGCGCGACCTCACTCGCCATTCTCAGATGCCCTGATGATAACTCGTATCAGCCCGGCGCCGGTAACAACAGTTATGTTGTCAACTCCGGTTTCGCTCTCTTCCCTTACGACGGCTCAAGCTGGTCGGTCACCCCCACGACCTTCGCCTACGGCCCCACCTCGCTCAACTGGGTTGGCGGCAAGACATCCTCGCCGGCGCAGCAGATCACCTGGAAACTCGGCGTGATGTTCACCGGCTCAGCACAGGGCACCATGCCCTGGGATTATCAGAGCAGCCCCAGCAGCATTTACGACGGAGCAAGCACGACTCTGCTCCTCGCCGAGAACAACCTGGCGGGTTACAGCCCCTCGGGAAGTTCCGCGACCGGCAACATCCCGACCAACTGGGCCAGCCCGATCCCGCAAATCTGCTCGTTCATCGGCTCGCACTACATCTGTAGCGTCGGCTCAGGTGACTGCACACAGTCCAACCTCTCCATCACCCAGAACTCGACGACCAACGCACAGACCGACGGAGGAGGCTGGGCTCTGGCCAACAACACTGTCGGCGGCGCAGGCGAGAACATCAACTTCGGTATTTCACTCACCGACAAGGGCTCGTCTCCGTTCGCCAATAGCGAACACCCGACCGGTGTGAACACGGCGATGTGCG
The DNA here is from genome assembly GCA_965277595.1 of Isosphaeraceae bacterium. GTDB lineage: Bacteria > Planctomycetota > Planctomycetia > Isosphaerales > Isosphaeraceae > CBDIDH01. Next base: position 3,542,078 of record CBDIDH010000002.1, on the reverse strand, counting down.
ACGGTTCGGTCAAGTTCATCAGCGCCACGGTGAATGGAACTGTTTACGCGAAGTTGCTCACTCCGGCCGGTGGCAAGCTCCCGCCCCTCTTCAAGCAACTCCCCCTGGCGCAGGACTTCACTCCCTGACGTTCAGGCCGCTCGACCGGTTTTCTCGACTCCGAGGGATATACAGACCCGTTGCGGCGACCACCCATCGCCGTAACGGGTCGTCTCACGCGCGGACCTTGCCCAGACCAAGCAGGTAATACGTCCACTCCTTGCCGAATCGTTCCGCAGTCAACTCGCGCCGCGCCCAGGTCCGTGCTCGCTCGACGCGTGACCTGGTTGCCTCGGGGTCGTTAAGGTCCTGATAAAGCGTCAACGCGATCGCCTCGCCGGGCGCTCCAGGGTGAAAGACACGAGTCAGGCCATCAACCAGCTTGCAAATTCCGGTTCTCGTCGAGAGAACCGGCACCCCTGCCCAGAGCCCCTCGCAAAGCGAGAGGCCGAACGACTCATAGATCGAAGGCACACACAGGACATCAAAGGCTCCGAGCACACTGCCGGCGTCGCGATCGCCTCCGGGCAGGTGCAGCCTTGCATCGCGGTCAGCCTCGGCGCAGAGCATTGGCATCGCCGAGCCTTCGCCGACGATCACGCAATGCCAGTCCCTTGGTAAGTGCGGCAAGGCCCGAACGATCGCGCCGGGATCTTTTTGCCCGGGTTCAAGCCGACCAATGTAGCCGAGAACGTTCACCCCGTCGGGGACGCCCCAGGCCGCCCGCATCTCGGCCCGAGATCGCTTCGGAATCAAGCGGACCGGGTCAATCGCGTTCCAGATCGTGGCCGGTGTTTCGCGATAGAAATCGGGAAGTGTCGGAAAGGAGAGTTCCGAGACCGCGACGAATTCGTCGATCCCTCCGGGTTGATCATAGAATGGCTTGACCCAGGTGCTTTCCTCGGGCCAGTGCAAGACGGCGACGACCTTCGGCCGGTTCGGTATCGACTCCAGCATCTCCCGGCAGCCGCCCACGCCCCATTGCACGATGACGTCGCAGCGCCCGGCCAGTTCCACCGCGGCGTCTGGGCCGTATGTGACCGGCATCGTGTCAACGTATTCGGCCACGACCCTCGGGTCGGCCGCGTGCGGGCCTCGGACGACAGCCATCCCTTGCCATGAGATTTTGGCGCGATCCACCGACCGCATGAGCGTGCGTTGCCAGTCCTCAGCGCCGCCGAGGTTCAGGTCGGGGGCCCAGAATCCGACTCTCAGCCTGCCGGAAGGGTCTTCCGGCCTGCTCAGACTTTCGGGCAGTTCGACGACCGGTGTTGGCCGCCACGCCTCACCGTGGAGGATCACTCCGGCCGGTCCGATCGACCCGATCATACTCCCTCCGTTCCACCGGTATAGACCCCCAGCGTGCCCGTCGATGGCGGAATGAGGTCATCCGAGCCGTGATTCCCGGTAATTTGCGGAGGCTGATTCAAGATGCCTCTCATCTGAAACTGAGGCGCGCACTGGGTCTGAATGTACGTGAAAACATTATTTCCAGCCCCTCGCGCTCCCGACCCAGGTCCGTAATTCATGACGTTATTACCATAAGGCGTGTCGATCACCATGACGTTGGCCCGGCATCCTTGAATCCAGAGGTAAAAATACACAGAGATCTGATAACCGAAGATCACTGCGGGAACCGGGTCCGAGAACCAGGCGGAATCAGGCATGTTGATGAAATACGGGTCATGAATGCCCCCTGGGGCCGAATAATACAGCAGTTGCAAATGTTGAGGGATGTCGGCCGGTCTCGGGCCGTAGGTCAAGGTATACGAGGATGGCTCAGGCCCAGAGTACGATCCATTCCCGTAAAGATTGATAAAATAAAAGGCCGATTCCGCCTGGCCGATGCTTCCCCTGTAATTCAGCTTGCGCGGCCAGGTGCACTGACAGGGGTTATGCTGGGTCTGATTGGTCGCCTTGCGTTCCGCCACCCACCGATAATCGACAAATCGACAAACCAGCCAGTCACCCGCGACGGGAGCGCCCGGACCGACCAGGTACACGGGCACCGAAACCGAGCCGTTCGCCGTGACCACACCGGCAAGGCCCTCGGCTTCCATGCCGGTCACGCTGATCGGATCCACCAACATGAACTTGCCGACCGTGGGATTGGCCGTGACCACCTGACCGACCATCACGGCCGAACCCGGTGATTCAAACCTGGGCGCCAGCGGTCGAGAGTCTCTCAATCGGAGCCGCTCGGATGCGAAGTCAGGCACGTGGACTCATCCCCTTCGGGAGCGGTGGTCCACCGGTCCCCCGTCGGTCTCCCAGACGCGGCCCCCGACCTCCCACCGGTACCATCGATTCCCAACTCTCCCGCGTTCACCTGCCCACGTCTGTCTCCTGACGAGGTTCCTCTCGCTCGCGAAAATTCGAGCCCGATCCCCGAACGCCGAGAATGAATCAGGAAGACGTTTCCAAACGCAGGTCGGCTGGCGACAAGACTTGACGCGCGGATATACTGGACCAGGCGCGCGGACCTCTCCAGCCGTACCGCGCGCCTCAAGAGGGGACACACGAGCCCCCACCAATGCCGCCGGCGCGACCGACGAAGGGCCCAGCATCATCATGGATATCGCCAAGCTAGCGCTCGAAGACGGCACCGTCTACACAGGGCGGGCCTTCGGGGCCCGGGGAGAGGTGGACGGCGAGGTCGTCTTCAATACCAGTATGACCGGGTATCAAGAGATCCTCACCGATCCCTCGTACCACGGCCAGATCGTCGCCATGACCTATCCAATGATCGGCAATTACGGTGTCAACGCCGAGGACGCCGAGAGTCGCAAACCCTGGGTTCGCGGCTTCGTCGTCCGCGAGCTCAGCCGGGTCGCCAGCAACCACCGTTCTGGCGGAACGCTCGACGACTATCTCGCGCGCAACAACGTCGTCGGCATCGAGGGCATCGACACCCGAGCCCTCGTCCGCCTGACTCGTTCGCAAGGGGCGATGAAAGGGATTCTCTCAACCATCGAACTCGACGACGCCCGGCTCGTCGCGCGAGCGCTTGCCAGCCCCGGACTCGTCGGCCGCGACCTCGCCCGCGAGGTCATGCCCGAACGCTCGGCCACCTGGGAACCCGGCTTTGAAAGTCCCTTCGCCCAGCAGGGGCAATCCCCGAACGCGACAAGCGGTCGGACAATACCGCACGTCGTTGCGCTCGATTTCGGGATGAAGTGGAACATCCCCCGCCACCTCGTCGAAAGCGGTTGCCGGGTCACGGTCGTCCCCGGCTCAACCTCCGCCGAGGCGATCAACGAGCTTCAGCCCGACGGAATTTTCCTGTCCAATGGTCCCGGCGACCCGAGCGCTTTGACCGGCGCGGTTGACAACCTGAAAACACTCATCAAGACCGCCGCCGAGTCGCGCGGAGTGCCGATCTTCGGCATCTGCCTCGGCCATCAGCTTCTCGGCCAGGCTTTTGGAGCAAAGACGTTCAAGCTCAAGTTCGGCCACCGAGGCGCCAACCATCCGGTCCGCAACGAGGAAACCGGCAAGGTCGAGATCACCACCCAGAACCACGGCTTCGCGGTTGACCCGGCGACGCTCCCCCCCGATGTCGCTCCGAGCCACGTCAACCTCAACGATCAGACCCTTGAAGGCCTTCGACACTCGCGCTTGCCCGTCTTCAGCGTTCAGTACCACCCCGAGGCCTCGGCCGGTCCACACGATAGCCAGTACCTCTTCGCCGACTTCCGCAAGCTGATGGCCTGAATTTCAAAACGAAGCCAACAGGAAGGCGCTCCCGTTCTCCATCCACGGGAGCGCCTCGGATTCAGCGCACCTCGATCGGGTCGAGCGTCATCTTGCCGAGAACGCGAACGATCGGCAAGAACGTTTCGAAAGGTGATACACCGTCGAGACTTGCGTCCGAGAGCTTGATGTGCGTTGCGTCCACCGTGTCCTGCTCGAATGAGGCGTCGATGGCGACCCAACGGCGATTGACGTAAACCTCATTCCAGAGGTGATAGCCAAATCCGCCCAGGTCTTCCGCGTAAACCAAGCCCACGACAACTCGCGACGGAACCCCGACCGCCCGACACATCGCGGCCACGAGAACACCATGCTCGGTGCAATCTCCCGAGAGATTCCGGGCCACTTCCGACGCCGGCGCGAAGGCAACCCCGAAGTTCTTGTCGCGAAGATTTAGCGAGACCCATTTCTCGATCCGCTTCGCCTTGTCCCAGGGGTCGGTTGCGTCGCCAACAGCTTTCTTCGCAAGCGCGATCACGCGGTCGTCGTGGCTGTTGATCAGGGCATTGGGCCGGAGAAATACAGGGTCCGCCTGCTCCGCGCCGGGGGTTCCCGCGTCGGGACCGGCGGCCTTCACCTGGAGAATGCTTTCATATTTCGTCGAGCCCGAGGTCAACGACTGGCGACGGTCGGCCGGAATGATCTGGGCGGGGTCTTCATCCTTGAGCGTGACCCGATAGCGGACCTCGCGGGTCGATTCGGGACGGACGATCTTGTGCGTGACCTTGATCACCGAGTTCGTGATCTGATTGAACTCTTGCCCAGGCGCATTCCGCGCCAGCGCACCGGCTCTTGTCGTCCGAAAGACGACGAGACCGCCGTTGTTGTCGGTCTTCGACTTGAGCACCTGCCCGCCCGAATCGACCCAGAGCGACATATCGAATTCGGGCCGTGCCTTGCCGTCATTGGAGGTCGTTTGCTCGACCCTTAACAGCTTGCGCGTCGTGCCGCCGCCGAGCGGAATGTCTTCCATGTCCTTGGCGGTAAGCGTGACCTCGCAAATCTTGTTCAGGTCGGGCATGAACATCTTGATCGTCCGGGCCTCGCCGGGCTTAATTGGCTGGCGAGCGAGGCTCTGCTCAGCCGCATAAGGGCCTCGGACGTCATCGGGCCAGTCGATCACCTGCTCCTGGCGCTGCCCCGTGCCGTCAAAAATCAGCTTCATCTTGCCGTCGACGGCATCTCCATAAACGCGCATCTCCTGATCGCTGGCGACCGTCCGGGTATCGAGCCGGAGCACCTTGCCGTCGACGGTCTCGATCGACCCATATTCCAGCTTCATCGTCACCGGGTCTTTGAGCCGCTTGAACGTTAGCTCCGTCTTGATCCGAACTCGCAGGAGGTCGCGGCCTCGATCCTTCACCGGCTCAATCCAGGTCTGGATATGCCCCACCTTCGCCCCGCCGAGATAGACCGCATCCCACGACTCCGTCGTCGGCGCGGCTCCGGTCAGGCCAAGCACCGCGATGACCGTCAAGAAGCCTTGAAAACTCACTCCGTGATTGGACCGCCTCATGGATGATCGACCTTTCCGTGTTCGGATCCGAAAGCGAGACGCCCTTGACTCCCTCCGGGCGTGGAAACTCCACGTTGGGACGTCGCCTCCCACGATCTAACTGATTGTCCCTAGTATTGACGGAACCAGCGAGCGCGACAATGCGGAAACGCCGAGCCATCCTGGACATCTCGACGGATTGGAGGCGAGGAACCGTCTGTACGGTTTTGATGGCGGGAGATTCTTAACCGACGGTGATCTCAGGTCGGAATCGGTCGCCCGAGAGCAGTTCAAGTGCGCCGTGAATGGCCAGTTGCTTGGCGTAGTTCGAAGGCGCATTGCCCCGGACGACAACCCGGCCCTGCTCTTCCTCGACCTTCAGGTTCCTGATTCGCCCATGGGTGAACTTATGAATCCGAGATTCAACAAGCTCAACCAGCGTCATCCTGGCATCCGTCGGAGAGTACACGTCCGAGCCCCCGCCTTGTGTCGTGCAAAATAAGCGCGATGTGCATTCAAAAAAAGCGACGACACGCTGCGATCACGCCATCCGCGTGACCCATGCCTAGTTTGACCCAGGAACGTGGGTTGGGCAAGGAAAAATCGTTGAATCTACCGGATTTTGACGGGATCGCTCAGAAACTCGCGTGAAAAGCATTGAAGATATCGCGCGGAGACATTTTCGCAACCGAGGGCCTAGATTGCCTAATAATGTCGACCTCTATGGTCTTCGTTCTCTGGAAACGATTTCTCGTGTAGAGACTGGTATGGTTCCCAGATACCCTTCCAAATTTTTCGAAAACTCAACAAGCCGGTCGACGTCCCAATCCTCCACCGCCACCTTCCAGCGGTCCCAGAAGGGTTCACGACCGAGGCCGGTCAATTCGCTGAGCCGTCCGAGGTTGTAGCCGAGTTGAAGGATCGATCGGCGGTCGTTCCGCCCTTCGGCAATGATGGACTGGATCGTTCGAACACAATGCTCGATCACAGCGGCCTCGGATCGTGCAAAAAAGGGCTTTGTACGTCGTCAGTCTTTTCGGGGGGCCGCAAGCTCGACGACCAGCCGCTCAAGAACGGTGCGCGGGGTGAGCATCGACGAACCTTTGAGATCGAGATCCGCCTGTAAAAGCATCTCCGGCAGGCGGTCGACCCGGCTCGGGCCGAGGTGGGCGTGTTGCTGACCGACCGTTTGCACGGCGAAGGAACGGATTCCGGCGAGTTCGCAGGCGTCTCTCAAATCGATCTTTTTGCGCCTGAGGCGGCCGGCCTGATACACCTTGAGCAAGGAAACGGTCATCCCCGCGAGCAAGCGGACCGGATGTTCCCCCGCGCCAACCAGGCCATCGAGGTGTTCCAGGGCAAGGTCGCCCCGGCCGGTCGTCGCGGCGTCGAGCATCTTCCAGACCGTCTCGATCCGCCCGGCACCCACCATCCGCGACACGTCGTCGCGCCGGATCTTGGCCTTGGAACCGACGTAAACCGACAGTTTGTCAATCTCGGCCACCAGCAGGCCCACTTCCGAGCCCACCAGTTCCACAAGCAATTCGGCCGCCCCTGTCTCAAGCACGCACTGAAACCGCGCTTTGGCCAGGTGAATCAGCCAGGGGCTCAAAAGCTTCTCGTGCGGCCCCTTGCAATCCACGGATAGGCCCGTCTTCTCGACAACCTTCGCGAGCTTCGTGTTTGATGGCCATGCCTTGACGGAGAGCACCATAACTCCGCTCAATGCCGGTTGCTCGACGTAAGTTTCCAGCTCCTTCCGATACGCCGTGACGAAGGGATCGGCCCCTTCGACGATCACGAGCCGACGTTTCGAGAAAAACGGAAGGGTCCTCAACTCATCGAGCACGTCCGCCAGCTTCGCCGTTTCACCCGGATATCGGGCCACCGAGAGGTCGTCATCCTCGGCGCCCGGCAAAACCCGCCGGGCAATCTCGTGAAGCGTCTCCAGACGTAGGAACGGATCATCTCCGTGGATGACGTAAACCGCTTTCAGGTCAACCCCGCCCTGGTCTTTAAGAAAGTCGATGGCGTGCATGAGCGGACTGGTCCTGACGACGCCGAAAACGCCTTGGGCCTCGGTCGAAATCGATGCTTCAGTCTACCACCGAAATGTCTGACCTCCCAGCCCCGCGATGGATGCCAAGAGCCTGGAACGCTTTTGACCAATTTTCAGAAACGCTCTTGACGAAACTTCGCCGATGCATACAGTTGTTTGAAACGTCTGTTTGAAACACCGGTTTAAATTCCCGGGGCGGGGCGATCATGGCGGATCAGGATGCGACGAAGGCGAGATTGCTTGAAGCCGCGGGTGAGGAGTTCGCGGAGAAGGGATTCGAAGCCGCGCGGGTCCGCTCGATCGCTCGGAAGGCGGGAGCGAACGCCGCGGCCGTGAATTACTATTTCGGTGACAAGGAACGACTTTACGTCGAGGCCGTCATCGAGGCCCATCGATGCGGGAGCACCATGTTGCCGGCTTCGACCTTTGGACAGGGTGATCCGGCCGAGCAACTTCGGGCGTATGTCCGCCACTTCCTGGAAAACGTCCTGGCGATGGGCGAGGCGACCTGGCATCGCGCCTTGATGCTCCGCGAGATGATGACGCCAACTTCCGCCTGTGAAACGCTCGTACGCGAGGCCATCCGGCCGAGGTTCGACCGGCTTCTGACGATCATGCGAAGGGCCTGTCCCGAGGCGGACGAGCGTCGCCTGCATGCCCTCGCTTTCAGCGTGATCGGTCAGGGCTTGCATTACAAACTCGCCAGGCCCGTCTCGGAACGACTTGTCGGCCTGGCCGCGTATGAGGCGCTCGACCTCGATTTCCTGAGCGATCACATCGCGACATTCACCCTGGCGGCGCTCGGTCTGGCGCCCCCGTTCAATCGGGCCGGGACCGCGAACGAGTCCCTGGCGGAACGCTGAGTCCAAAAACGAAAGGGGACGGGGTCACGATGTCCTGGATCGCCTTGAAAATGCTGGTCGGCGACCGCGCGAAGTTCTTCGGGATCGTCCTGGGCCTGACCTTCGCCGCCTTGCTCATCACGCAGCAAGGGTCGATCTTCTGCGGCCTGATGCTTCGAACAGCCGGGCAGATCACCGATATCACCGGGGCTGATCTCTGGGTGATGGACCACAGCGTCCGCTACGTCGACGACGTCAAGCCAATGCTGGAAAGCAACCTGTACCGGGTCCGAGGCGTCGAGGGGGTTCGCTGGGCTGTTCCGCTCTACAAGGGGAACGCCCGGGTCAAGGTGAACCCGATTCGCCCCAAACCCGGCGAGCCAACCGTGATCGAACAGGTGATCCTCCTGGGCCTGGATGACGCCTCCCTCGTCGGCGCGCCGCCTCCCGAACGCATTCTTGTCGGCGACCTGCTCAAACTCCGACAGCCGGACGCCGTGATTGTCGACTACACACGGTTGCAAAAGCTGTATCCACCAGGGTCGTCATCGGAAGACTGGGATGCCTTGCCGAAACTCGTCGAGGCGAAGGGAAAAACAGCGGGTGAAAAGGAGTTCTACACCCGGTTCGTCGGTCGAGAGCTGGAGATGAACGATCACCGGGCCGTGATCGTGGGAATCTGCGAGGCCACGCGCACGTTTCAGTCCAACCCGGTTGTCTATACGACCTACAGTCGGGCCAAGCATTACGCTCCCCAGGAACGTAAAATCCTCTCTTACGTTCTCGTGAAAACGGAAGGCAACGAAACGCGCGAGGCCGTCGCTCAGAGGATCGAGGAAAAGACAGGACTGCGAGCGCGGACAAGTGAGCAGTTCACCTGGGACACGATCAACTATTACATGCGGTATACGGGCATCCCGATCAACTTCGGGATCACGGCGATGCTCGGCTTCTTCGTCGGAACCGCGATCGCCGGTCAGACCTTTTACAACTTCACGCTCGAAAATCTCAAGCAATTTGGCGCACTCAAGGCAATGGGGGCGACCAACCTGCGGATCGTCGGCATGATCTTGCTTCAGGCGACCGTCTCGGGCTTCCTCGGGTATGGAATCGGCGTTGGCCTGGCGATGTTCTTCGGCTGGAACAATCAGAGTCCCGAATCGAACCTGGGCTTCTTTCTGCCGAGGCTCGGCACCCCTTACGCGATTGGCTCGACGCCTTCGCTTGACTCGCCCTTCTGGCAGGCTCTCCTTTCCTTTGGATTCTGGGCGGCTCGCGGGATCGTCGCGCTGGGCCCCCCCGCCCTGGTCGTGACGGTCGCCGTCGATGCAATCGCCGTGGTCCTCTACCTCACCCGGCGCGTCAAACGCGAAACGGCCTGGCAGATCCTGGTGGTTGTGAACCTCAGCTATCTGGCGACAACGTTCATCGCCTATCACTACCTGACGGTCGGGATCAAGGGGACGGAACTCGCCTTTTACACCTGGTGGCCGATTTTGCCGATCAGCGGCGGAGCGGTTGTCCTGATCTGCATCCTGGCCAGCCTTTTGAGCGTCCGACGGGTGATGGTCCTGGAACCGGCGGTCGTCTTCCGAGGTTGATCATCCTGTCTCGACGCAAAGTTGCTCGTACTTCTCGAAAAGGATCAAAGACGTCATGCACGAGGTTCGGTCGGAAACGCCGGTCGGTTCCCAGCCTGGGTCGGGCCGCGTGGCCGTCAAGATCCGTGGCGTCGTGAAACAGTTCGGATCAGGCGATCAAAAAGTGATGGCACTTCGAGGCGTTGACTGGGAAGTCCGCGCCGGTGAGATGTCCTTGATCGTTGGTCCGTCGGGATGCGGCAAGACGACCTTGCTCTCGGTGATCGCCGGTATTCTCGACTGCGACGAGGGAAGCGTGACGATCTTCGGCAGCGAGGTCACCCGGATGAGCGACCGCAAGCGAACGAACTTCCGGGCAAAGTCGATCGGGTTCGTTTTCCAGCAATACAACCTCCTGCCCGCGCTGACCGCCGCCGAGAACGCCGCGATTCCGCTGGTCATCGCCGGTTGGTCCAGGGACAGGGCGGTGAAGAAAGCCTCCGAGGTTCTCGAATCGATCGGCATGGGCAAAAAAATCGAGAGTTTGCCGACGCAACTTTCGGGCGGTCAGATGCAGCGCGTGGCGATCGCCCGCGCCCTCGTTCACGAGCCCGGCCTTCTCGTCTGCGACGAGCCGACGGCCGCGCTCGACCACGAAACCGGCATCACCGTGATGGAACTTCTTCGCAAGGCCGCCGTCCGACCCGACCGCGCCGTGGTCGTTGTTACCCACGACAACCGCGTCTTTCAGTACGGCGAACGCATCGCCCACATGGACGACGGCCGGATCGTCCGGGTCGAGGAGCGTAGCGCCACCATCGCCGCGGCCTGACAGGCTCTTCTTCAAAAAAACACGCCGGAGATCGGCTCGACTTCACTTCCTTTTCTCCTTTCGGAACGGTCAATTTCTCATGGTCACGAAATACGGTCTGCCCATGCTGGCTCTGGCCGGCCTGACCTTCGCCATTTACACCGTGGTTCAGGCGGCGATTCCCAAACCGCCGTCGCGAGCCGTGATGGAACCCCCGGTCCGCACCGAGGCAAGTCGCCTCGTCGCCGGCGCCGGGCTCGTCGAGGCGCGTCGCGAGAACATTCCGATCGGCGTGAATGTTCCCGGCGTGGTCATCGAGGTTTTTGTCAAGAAAGGGGACTCGGTCAAGTCGGGCGCCCCTCTTTTTCGGGTCGACGACCGCGATTTGAAGGCTCAGCTTCGGGTCCGCGAGGCCGAGGTAGCGTCGTATCAGGCCCAGCTTCACAAGCTCAAGGCCGCGCCGAGGCCCGAAGACGTCCCCCCGGCCGAGGCCGCGGTTGGTGAGGCTCGGGCCAGACTGAACGACACCGAGGCCGCCATGGCCCGGTCCGAAAAACTCTACAATCGCCAGATGCTCGCCGGTGGCGACTGGGACAAGGATCGCTTCGCCTTTTACGCCGCCAAGGCCACGCTCACCAAGGCCATCGCCGAGCTGGAACGGATCAAGCGAGGAACCTGGAAGGAAGATCTCGACGTCGCCCAGTCGTCGGTCGAGATGTCCGAGAGCATGGTGGAAAACATCAAGATCAATATCGAGCGTCTCACCGTCCGGGCGCCGACCGACGGCGATATCCTTCAGCTTAACGTCCGCCCCGGCCAGTTCGCGGCGTCCACCTGGAAAGAGCCGATGATCGTCCTTGGCGACGTCAAGCGTCTTCACGTCCGGGTCGACATCGACGAGAACGACGTTCCGCTGTTTGACCGCGAGGCCGAGGCCATCGCTTATCTCAAGGGGCGTTCCAAGGGGGGCTTTCCGCTCAAGCTTGAATACGTCGAGCCTTATGTGATCCCCAAGCAATCGCTCACCGGATCGAACGCCGAACGCGTGGATACCCGCGTTCTTCAGGTCGTCTATTCACTGCCCGACGACCGCGCTGTCGACGTTTACGTCGGCCAGCAGATGGACGTTTACATGAAGGCATCCACAAAGACCGATTCGATCGACCAGAACGGCCGCCCCGCCGATCCGTTCGACCCAGGCAACGCGTTTAAAGGGACAGCTGCCAACAAGAAGCCTTGAACCAAGATCCGGCCGCTCTCGGTCAATCAGGGGCGGTCGGGCTCGGTCTTCTCCTTCGTTTCGGGCGAAGGGAGGATCGTGAAGGGCATGATCCGGGGCGCGGCCTTGATGCCGGAAACCGCGTCGCGCAAGAGGATCTCGTAATCGTATTCGCCCGGTTTCAGATCCTTCAAGGCGAGGCGATTCACAAGGTAAATCGACTTCGGCGGCGTCTCCGCCTCGGTCTTGAATTCCAGGGTGCGGGGGATCGTCCAGAGCACGGCCTTCTCGCCCCGGCGCTTGACGCGCCCTTCCTGGGTGAACCGGACCTCGTACTTTTTCCCCTTCTTCTCCGCCTTGAAGTGGCGAGGGAGGAAATAGACGATCAGCTTCTCGTCGTGCGTGAACGCGGCTTCGGGAAAGACCTCGTAATCCTCGAAGCCGCGGACGTCCTTGCAGGCGATTGGCGTGCTCAGGCCAAACGACCCGTCGTCGACGTCTTCAACGTCCTCCTTCGGTGGCGCGGCGTTGGCCAGAGACCAGGCGATCGTCGCCGCGAGCAGGAAAACGGAGCCTTTCCACCAGTTTCGGCGTGTCATGGCCTTTGACCTTTGTTTCCAACGCCTGTTTCTCTCTGCGAGTCAGATCCCTTCCCAGATCCAGAAGCCGAAGGCAACGGGTCCCGCGAAGAGAAGAGAGTCAAGGACGTCGAGGACGCCACCAAAACCAGGGACGGCGGCCGAGGCGTCCTTGCGGGCGCAATCGCGTTTGATCATTGACTCCATCAAATCTCCAAGCTGCGCCGCGGAGCCGACTAGAAGCCCGAAGACGACCGCCTCTGGCCAGGTCATCGTATGCACCTTGAGCAGGAACCGGGCAATCGCCGCGACCAGTAACGCCCCGGCAACCGCGAAGAGAAGTCCGCCGACGGCCCCTTCAACGGTCTTCTGCGGACTCAATCGAGGCCAGAGCTTGTGCCGGCCGGCGATTCGACCCATCGTATAGGCGCCCACGTCGGCCCCCTTGGCGGTCGTGAACAAAAAGCCGAGGGGGACCAGGCCGTGATGAGGTCCATCGAACCACCGAAGCTGAATGATGAAGCTGCCAAGGACACCGACATACGCAATCGCCAGCACGGTTCCCGCGATGGTCGCCATCGTCCCGCCGGGCTTCTCGAACTGAGCGCTCTGCGCCACGAAGGTGGCCATGACCACGGCCGCAAAGGTGATCAACGGCCACGCCAACGCGTCGACCGGCGTCATCGGATCATACGCAAGGCGGCCGTCGATCGGCATCAGCCGGTTAAAGTGGGCGGCGATGTGAGGCGCCCAGTTCGAGATCACGACCGCCGCGACGCCGCCGAAAACCGTGTTGCCCGACGGCCGGGCACTCGTCTCCAGAAGCAGGCCGGTCAGTTCGATCGACGCCGCCCCGGTCACCAGCAGCGAGACCACCAGCCAGAGGGGAAACCAGGGAGCAAGCCAGCCGTCAACGACAAGGACGAGGATCAGAACCCCGGCCATCGAGAAGCCTGTCACGAGCCGGGTGCCGAGCATGAAGACCCTCGTCAAGCTGGGGCAAATCGCGCGGATCGCCCCGTTGGGAACAGATTCAACGCCCAGCGGCGACCGAACCGGCCGGAAGGCCGCCAAACTTGCGCTGTCGAGACGCATAAGAGCCGCAGGCGGCCAGCAGGTCATCGCCCCGAAAATCTGGCCAGAGAACATCGGTCACGTACAGTTCCGAATACGAGATCTGCCAGAGCAGGAAGTTGCTGACGCGTAACTCCCCAGCCGTCCGGATCAAAAGGTCGGGATCGGGCATGCCCGACGTATTCAGATACGTCGCGAATAAATGCTCATCCACCTGATCGAGCTCCACCGCGCCGCGTTTGACGTCCTCGGCAATCCTCCGGCTGGCATCGGCAATCTCGGTCCGGCCTCCGTAATTGACAGCCAGGCAGAGCGTCATTCCCGAGTTTCCAGAGGTCAGGGCCGACGTTCGATCGAACTGGTTGATGACGTCGATCGGCAGCCCTTCGCGCCGGCCGATCATCGCCAGCCGAACCTTTTGCTCCATCAAGAGCGCTTCTTCCTTGACCAGAAAATGGCGAAACAAAGCCAGCAAAAAGGTTAACTCGCGGGGGGGACGCTTCCAGTTCTCGACCGAGAGGCAATAGAGCGTCAGTTGTTCGAGGCCGACCCGGCATCCTTCCTCAACGACGGCGCGGACGCTCTGAATCCCCCGACGATGCCCAGCGACCCGGGGCCGACCCCGCGACTGCGCCCAGCGACCGTTGCCGTCCATGATCACGGCGACGTGTCGGGGGAGTTGTTCGGGGCGGAGGCCGACCTTCGCGAGCCGGGCCTGTCCTTCCTCGGTGATCGTCCGCGAGGTCATCCGCTAGGATCTCCCGTCGGCGACGTCGGTGATCGTCTGCGCCCGGTCCGGGCCAACCGAGACGATCCGCACGGGAACTCCGATCTGTCGGTTGAGGAAGCGCACATAGTCTTGCGCCGGGCGGGGCAGATCGGCCCACGAACGCGCCCCGGTCAGGTCGTCCTTCCAGCCGGGCAGGGTTTCGTAAACGGGGCGGCAACGCTCCAGGTCGGCAAGCTGGCCGGGCATCTCGGCGATCCGCCGACCTTGTTCATCTTCATAGGCAACCGCCACGCAAAGCTCGTCGATCCCGCTAAGCACGTCCAGGAGCATCACGGCGATCTCGGTCGAACCGCTGACCCGGGCTGAATACCGCGCCGCGACCGCGTCAAACCAGCCGCAGCGTCGGGGACGGCCTGTCACCGTGCCATATTCGCGACCGACCTTCCGAATCCGCTCGCCCGTCGCGTTATCCTGTTCGGTCGGAAACGGGCCGCCGCCGACGCGGGTCGTGTACGCCTTGACGATCCCGATCCAGCGGTCGATATGCCGGGTCGGCACCCCCGAACCCGCCGCGATTCCCGCCGAGCTACTGTTTGAACTGGTCACATACGGATAGCTGCCGTGATCAACGTCGAGAAGCGACCCCTGCGCGCCTTCGAATAGCAGGCGTTTGCCCCTGACGACCGCCTCATGCAGCCAGGTCGTCGTATCGCGCGCGAACGGCCGGAGCCGGTCAGCGTACCCAAGGTATTCCTCGGCCACGACCGAGGCATCGAAGGGGGTGAAGTCGGGAAGCATCGCCGAGAGCAGGCGATTCTTGTATTCGATGATCCGGTCGAGGTGCTTGCGGAATCGTTCCGGGTGGTAAAGGTCACCGACCCGGACACCGTGAACCCTGCCAACCTTGTCTCGATAACAGGGGCCAATCCCGCGCCGGGTTGTCCCCAGGTGGTCGGCGGCCGAGGCGCTTTCCTCGGTCAGGCGTTCCTCGGCCAGATGATAGGGCAGGATGACATGCGCCCGGTCGCTGACGTGGAGTCGACCCCCTGGCTCGACGCCCTGTTTGGCCAGGGTGTCAATCTCGTTAAGCAAAGCGGGGGGGTGAATCACCACGCCGTTACCGATCACGCACTCGATCCCCGGCCGAAGGATGCCCGTCGGAATGAGCGAGAGCTTGTAGGTCATTCCGTCGGCGACCACGGTATGCCCTGCGTTCGCACCCCCTTGATAACGGACCACGGCGTCGTGCCGGTCACAGAGCAGGTCGACGATCTTCCCCTTGGCCTCGTCGCCCCATTGGAGCCCCACCACGCAAGTCGAAGGCACGGCGCACGTTCTCCGAACCAGATCCGGCGGCACCCTTGCCGCTTTAAATCGCAAAGAAACAGGGTAACGCCCCCCGGTTGCGCCGTCAATCGTGCGGGATAGACGCCAGGAGGATTGCAAAGTCCCTCCTTTTCAATGACCGAGGGCCGATGACCGATGACCAAAAGGGGGAGTTTTTCGGTCCTCGGTCATCGGGACTTTGCCATTCTCCTGGAATCGTCGCTACGGGTTCCGCATTGGTTCGGTGACACGCAAACGGTGAATTTCGAGGCTCGCGCTTGAACGCCCCTTTCCCGAAGCTCGGTCCCAGGAGGATTGCAATGTCGAACTTTTCCTTGACCGATGACCAATGTCCGATGACCAAAAGGCGGATTTTTCGGGCATCGGTCCTTGGTCATCGGGACTTTGCAATTCTCTCGCTCTCGGCCCGGCTTGTCGCGATCGCGGGGGGGGCGTAGACTTCAATGCGGGGACGCGTCCACGTCGGCCGTTCGGTCGCCATCGCGACGAACCCGCACCGGGGAGGTCTGGGCCATGACTCGGCAACAGGCGTCGGCATTTTTACTCGTCTCTCTCGGGCTCGTCGTCGCGATCGCGCCCCTGTCCGCGCTAAAGGCTCAGGCGGCCGATCCCGATCCGGGGAGCGTCGCCATCCTCAAGGCCCTGCGCGAGAACCCATTGACGGCCCCCTATCGGTTCGCCGTCACGATTCAAGGCCGCCAGTATGCCCTTTCCGGGCGCGTCGGAACGAAGATGGTCCACGACGCCGCGATTCGAACGCTGATCGCCCTCGGCTATCCGATCCGCGACAACCTCACGATCGACACCGGCCTGATTAACCAGATCGCCGCCCAGAACCTGGCCCAGGGGGGAGTGAACGGCCCAGCCGGCCCCGGCCCCGGCCTCGCCCAGAACAACCTGGCGTATGTCTATCCACCGCCGCTCTTTGGTCGGCTCGATGACCCGTTTTATGGGCTTGAACCGCCGCCGGTGAGTTATTCTCCCTGGTTCGGCGCCGTGGCCTCTCGACGCGAGCCGATCAATCTCGCCCTTGTGAATGGGGCAGGACAAGGTTTCGGGGTGGGCCTCAATGGCGGTCAGAATGTCGCCGCGGTTTCTCCTGTCCAACCCGCGGCGGCAGCGGACGGTGCCGGGGCGGCCGGTTCGTATCCCGTGGATATGACGCTTGATAGCCGGGGGGTCGCCACCCTTCGCGGCCAGGTTCCAACCCTTGCCGATCGTGTCGCGGTCGGCCAGGAGATCGCCCGGACACCGGGAATCGTCCAGGTCGTGAACCTGCTCCAAGTGACGGGCAACGCCGCCCCCGTGGTTGTCGCCGCCGCGCCTGCCGGAGGTCGTCTCGTCTCGGACACACCCCCCCCGCCGCCGACACCGGCCTTCATCACCATTCCCGCGGCAGGCACTCCCTCGATCGCCGCGAACCCGGTTCCCGACAATCGAGGCAAGGTTGTCGCCGTCGAGGGGACCGACGCTCTTTCGCGGAGTGTCTCCGAATCGATCGCGCGCCGCCCCGCGCTGGCGGCCTCGCCGGTGAAGGTAAGCACGGGCCGCGACGGCGTGGTCACAATCTCGGGACAGCTTCCGTCCTCTTATGAAGCCATGCTCGCCTTCCGAGCCGCGCAGCAGACTCCGGGCGTCCGCGAGGTCGTGGACCGCCTTGAATTCCCGATCCCCGACACCGACCGACCGAATCCCCTTCGCGACCGGGGTCGGCCCGAGGATGTCGAAGCCTACCTGCTCTCGCAGGTTCGCCGTCAGGTTGGCGACCTCGCCCACGTCGATCAGGTTCGCCTTCGCGGCGATGCCCTGGAGATTCGCGGCACCGTCAGCCGGGCCGACGACGTCCCTCGGGTCGAGGCCGCGCTCCGTTCCATCCCCCTGCTTCGCGGCTTCAAGCTCGAATCAAGCTTTCCGACCGACTGACCAGGTCGCCACGAGAATTGCGAAGTCCCGATGACCGATGACCGAAAAATTCTGACTTTTGGTCATCGGTCATTGGTCCTTTGGCCATTGATAAGGACGGACGTTGCAATCCTCCTGACCAGCTCGCGACCTTGACCGTACAAACTAGCGACGGCCACCGGGCTTGATGCAAGTTCGGTGGCCGTTGGCGCGCGTGTCAGGGGGTCTTGAAAAAGATAGGAAAACCTTGAGCCCCTGGCCTTCGAAAAAAGTCAGGAAACCCACGAGAGTTGCGCCAGATTTGCCCTTGTCGGCATGTCCGTAAGGTGCGTAGGATGACCCCCCTTGCCATTGGCCTGGAAGGAAAACTTCCGGCCGACTCTTGACGTCCCGAGCAAACCGACCGCGAGACAGCACACCCAAGGGGGAAGGGGTCTGGACCGTATGATCGCCAACACGGAGGATGGCGTTTGCGACCGGGCCGATTCCGGCCTTTCGGGGAACCCCGCCGAGCAGGCGGAGCGGGCCCTGGCCGCGACCTGCCAGTGGTTCCTCGACCGCCAGAAATGCGACGGCCACTGGGTCGGCGAACTCGAAGGAGACACGATCCTCGAATCGGAATACGTCCTTCTGCTCGCCTTCCTCGGCCGAGAGTCCGAGTCGATCCCGGTCAAGGCCTGCCGATACCTCCGCGACCTGCAACAGCCCGGCGGCGGCTGGGCGATCTACCCAGGCGGCCCCGTCGAAATTAGCGCCTCCGTGAAGGCGTACTTCGCGCTCAAGCTCGTCGGTGTTCCCGCAAGCGATCCTGACATGGTCCGCGCCCGCCAGGCCATTCTGGCGATGGGGGGCGCTCAAGGGTGTAACAGCTTCACCCGGTTTTACCTCGCCCTGCTTGGCCAGATCGGTTACGACGACTGCCCGACCGTTCCGCCCGAGGTGGTCCTGATCCCTTCCTGGCTCAATTTCAGCCTCGCGGCGATGTCGTCGTGGACCCGAACGATCGTCGTGCCGCTCACCTTCCTCTCGGCCTTCAAACCGTCGCGCACCTTGCCACCGGAAAAAGGAATCGCGGAACTCTTCCGCGACGACCTGCCCCGGCATCCCGTCCGTCGGACGCGAAAGCCCGTCTCCTGGACCAACTTTTTCCTCGTCGTTGACCGCGCCTTGAAGCTGGCGGACCGAATCCTTCCGTCGGCTCTCCGACAGCCCGGCATCCGCGCCGCGCACCGTTGGATGTTCGACCATTTTGAGAACTCCGACGGTCTCGGCGCGATCTTCCCGCCGATGATCTATACGATCGTCGCCCTCAAGTGTCTTGGCTACGAGCCCAACTCGGCGCCGATGGTCTGGGCACTCCGGCAGCTTGACGACCTCATGATCGAGGAAGACGGCAAGGTCCGGCTTCAGCCCTGCGTCTCGCCGGTCTGGGATACCGCGATCACGACGATTGCCCTCTCGGATGCCCACGTCGCCGACGATCATCCCGCCCTGCTTCGCGCGGTCCGCTGGCTGCTCGATTTGGAAATTCGGGGGCCGGGCGACTGGTGCGTTCGCCGCCCTGGCGTCGAGCCGAGCGGCTGGCATTTCCAGTATCGCAACGCCCTTTACCCCGACATCGACGACACGGCGATGGTCCTCCTCGCGCTCCGGCGGACGTCGATGGCCGACGATCCCGAGGTCGCCGCTTGCATCCGACGCGCCGTGAACTGGCTGCTCGCGATGCAAAACAAGGATGGCGGCTGGGCGGCCTTTGACGTCGACATTGATAACGAGGTACTCACCAAGGTTCCTTTCGCCGATCACAACGCGATGCTCGACCCGAGCTGCGCGGACATCACGGCCCGGATTCTTGAGATCCTCGGCACGCTCGGTTACCGGGCCGATCATCCCCAGGTCGCCCGCGGTCTCGATTACCTCTGGCGCACCCAGGAGCCCGAAGGCTGCTGGTATGGCCGCTGGGGCGTGAACTACGTCTATGGAACCTGGCAGGTCCTTCAAGGGCTCAGGACACTCGACCTTCCTCACGACCTTCCCGCGATTCGCAAGGCGGCAGACTGGCTCGAATCGGTCCAGCAGACTGGCGGCGGCTGGGGCGAGACCTGCGCCAGCTATGATGACCGTTCCCTGATGGGCCTTGGCGAACCGACCGCCTCGCAGACGGCCTGGGCGGTCCTCGGCCTGATCGCCGCCGGCCGTGGCGGCGGATCGGCGGTTCGCCAGGGGATTGACTATTTGCGCGAAACCCAGCGTCCCGATGGAAGCTGGGACGAAGGCCCGTATACCGGCACCGGCTTCCCTCGGGTCTTCTATCTCAAGTATCATCTTTATCGCGTTTACTTCCCGCTCATGGCCCTCGGCCGGTTCCATGCCGCGATCTCCGGGGTTGCGAACGGCACCGATGAAATTGCCCTGCCCAGGCCCGTCGAGGTCTGAACAACAGCCGAACGGCCAGTCGGGATCGTGACGTCTTGACAATCTTTCCATCAAAAATGTTCTCAACGTTCCCGCGTCGCGCCTCGTGACGGATCACTTGACGCTGACAGGAAGTTCAGACCCTCACCAGGAGGTTGAGCGTCATGCGGTTCCCCTTGAAGATGACCTCGCGGATCGCCGGCTACATGGCCCGGAAAAAGTTGTCGCGGGCCGAGCGGTTTCCGATGGTCCTGATGCTCGAACCGCTCCACGCCTGCAACCTGACCTGCACCGGCTGCGGGCGGATTCGCGAGTACGAATCCACGATCAAGCAAAAGCTCTCGATCCAGGATTGCCTCGACGCCGTGGACGAGTGCGGCGCGCCTGTCGTCTCGATCTGCGGCGGCGAGCCGATGATTTACCCCGGAATCGGCGAGTTGACCGCCAAGATCCTCGAACGCAAGAAGGTGGTTTACCTCTGCACGAACGGCATGTTCATTCGCAAAAAGCTCCCCGAGTTCAAGCCGTCGGACACCTTCTTCTTTAACGTTCACATCGACGGGATGCGTGCCAGCCACGACATCGCCGTTGAGCGCGAAGGGGTTTTTGACGCCGCGATTGACGGCATCAAGGCCGCGAAAGAAGCAGGCTTCCTCGTCTGCACCAATACAACCGTCTTTCGAGAGACCGAGAACGCCGAGCTTGACGAGATGTACGCCTTTCTCACGAGCCTGGGCGTCGACGGTTTCATGATCTCGCCCGGCTATAGCTATTCGGCCGTCGGCGACAAAGAGATGTTCATGACCCGCGCCGACATCCGCGAGAAGTTCCGCGCCGCCGAGGCGATGTTTCGCAAGTACAAATTCAACACCTCGCCGATCTACCTGGAATTCCTCCAGGGGAAACGTGAGCTGTCCTGTACCGCCTGGGCCAGTCCGACCCGCAACATCAAAGGTTGGAAAGGCCCCTGTTACCTGATCACCGACATTCATCACGCCTCGTTTGACGACCTTCTCAACAAGACCCCCTGGGAAAAATACGGCCCCGGCAACGACCCGCGCTGCGAGAACTGCATGATGCACTCGGGTTTCGAGACCGCCGCCGCGCTCGGCGTCAACGCTCGCCTCGGCGACACGCTCAAGATGATCAAGTGGCAGTTTAACTGAGACGCGAAGGGTTCCGTTTTCGCTCACCTGTCTCAAAATGGCCCATGACCGATGATCAATGCCCGAAAATCGCGTTGATCATCGGACCGTCTTGACGCCTGATCTTTCGACATGACTGGACCAAAGGCCGCGCCGGCGCCCGTTCGGGCCGATCTGGGCATTGTCGCCGCGATGGCGCTTGAGGTCGGCTTCCTCAGCGACCGCCTGAGCCGGGTCCGGAAGTACGCGGGGCCGGGACACACCGTCATCGAAGGTGAGGCTGACGATCGCGTCATCGCCATGATCGTCGGCGGCATGGGTCGCGCCTCGGCCCGTCGAGCGACGAGCCTCTTGATTGACGGCCACCGACCGCGCTACATGGTCTCGGCGGGGTTCGCGGGCGCACTTGATCCCACCCTGAAACGTAATGATGCGGTGATCTGCGACGAGGTGATTGACCTCGACCATCAACGTTATCCCGTCGGCATCGAAATCATCCGCCCAGCAGGCGTGAAAACCGGTCGAATTCTCACCGTTGACGCGATCGTTCGAACGGCTGCGGAGAAGGCCGACCTCCGCGCCCGGTACGGTGCCGACATTGTCGATATGGAAACATCGGCCGTCGCCGCCGTTTGCGCGGAACGTAACATCGGCTTGCTCTCGATTCGGATCGTCAGTGACGACGCCTCGGCCGACCTGCCGAAAGAGATCGCCACCTTGATGTCCCGATCCGGCAGCTATCGGGTCGGCGCCGCGCTTCGGGCACTCTGGAACCGGCCGTCTAGCCTCAAGGATTTCCTCGCGCTCCATGAACACGCGCAGGAGGCAGCCGACCGCCTCGCCGATGTACTTCTCGCCGTCGTCGTTGGCCTGCCTCGTTAAATAACCGTCGACGAGACGCGAAGAATCCAGGGGAGGCCCTTCAATGCGCCATCATCCGATTCCGCGTCTTGCGACTTCCACCATAATCAGCGGCAAAAACGCGATTTTCGCGTTAATCCTGGCCTGCCTCGGTTGCAGCAGCGACGAGAAATCGAGCATGACCCCCCAGGACGTCACTCGCGCGGTGCCCGGTTCGGCTGCGCCCTTGCTCTCGACTGCTGGTGCTGGCGACGCCCCGACGACCACGCCCGCCGAAACCAAGGCATCGTCCAATGGCGCCGAGGTCCCACCCGAGGCCCGGCGTAAGATCATTTACAACGCCCAGGTCACGCTCATCGTCAAAAGTCTGACCGGCTTCAACGCGAAGCTTGACACGCTGGTCAAAAGCTCGGGTGGTTATATTTCGGCGACCGATCAGTCAAGCCAGACCGAGGCCCAGCGCAACGGCTCGTGGACGATCCGCGTCCCGGTCGAGCGATTCAATCACTTCCTCGCCGCGGTCAGCGAACTTGGAGAACTCCAACGCAGCCATCTCGACTCGCAAGACGTGACAATGGAGTATTACGACCTCGAAGCCCGGATCAAAAACAAGCAGGAAGAAGAAAAACGACTTTTAAAGCACCTGGCCGACTCAACGGGCAAGCTCGACGACATCCTTTCCGTCGAGCGTGAGTTGACCCGCGTTCGGGGCGAGGTGGAGCAGATGCAGGGGCGCATCCGGTTTCTCGGCAATCAGGCCGCGCTCAGCACGGTGACGCTCACCGTCAGCGAGATTCAAAACTACATCCCGCCAACGCAACCCACCTTTGCCGGACAGATTGCCCGGACCTTTCACGAATCGCTCAGTTCACTGATCGCCGTCGGCAAAGCTCTGATCCTCTTCGCCGTGGCGCTCGCCCCCTGGCTTCCGGTCCTTCTCGTTCTCGGCCTCATTCTTTTCTGGGCGGTTCGCAAGGCCAACCGACAACGGCCGCCGGTCGTCTTGAATCGAACCAATACCCCTTGACCGCACTCGGTCAACTCCCTCCAAACTTCGGCGGCGAACCGGTGCCAAACCGGGTATTCACGTCCCAGGTTTCGATAAGAGCGTTGGGCTCAACAGAGGTGTCCGCGACCTCGGGCGAATGCCAGCCGACCGGTGATGGCCCCGCGTTCACGACTGTCGAGGCGGTCACCGGGTCATCCGCGGTTGGGTCAACGTGCGGGTGCGGGAACTTGGCCAGATCCCAGAAGCTCGGCCAGCCGTCGGGATCATTCAACTCGGCCGCCTTGAAGATCATCTCCACCTCGGCCATCTGCTCCGACGTGGCCAGGACCGAGATCCAGGGAATCCCCTCTCGATGCACCTCGATCCGATCCGGCTCGATGCCGATCTGTCGAAGCCAGCGCTCCGCGCGATCGAGCGTCTCCGCATGGGCGAACTGATGCGTCACGTACTTCGTGGACATAAAGCGTTCTCCCCGAATTTTTGTCGGATCGAGGCAAACCAACGAAGACCCCACCAGAAGATAAAACTGATCCGCGGACCTTCACGAATCAAGACGACGGCCGGTGTTGACGGAAGTTACCTCTCCTACGTCAGAAAGGGTCGAAGGTTCAGGATGATGCAAGCGGCCCCTTCCGGTCCTTACTTCTTCGTTGCGGCCTTTCCAGCCGGCAGCGCGTTCAACGACCTGCGTAGCGGTTCATTATTCGTTCGCGATCGGGCCGCGGGGGCCGCGGGACCGGTCTTTGTCAGGCTTTCCACGCCCATCGTCGCCAGCCCGGAAATCAAGACCATCGAGACAAGTCCAATCGCCAGCGCGTGCCACGGGTGAAACTGAAAAATAAACATGAACACCAAAAACCAGACGATCCCTTGAAGCACGGCCCAGGCAATGTTCGTCGTCAGAATCGTCTCAAACGATGGCCTGATCCAGGTCGCCAGCGCCGCGAGGATCAACGAGCCGAGACCCACCTTGAGGCCGACGTTCGGGGTGACCTCATCATAAAACTGGTCCTGGCCAATCTCGCAGGCGATGTAGCAGGCGACGAAGAAGACAAGCCAGTAAATCAGCAACGGCCAGACAATCGCGGAGACGGTCACGGACATCGTGAGGCACCTGCCTGGTTCTGGGTCGTGAAGTCGGAGATCGGATGTGTCGGCCTATCGCAATCGACCGCCCCAGCCGTATCGTATCGCGCCCCGAAGCTTGGAACCACCGGACGCTGGCGGTTTTCCCGAGCCTTGTTACCATGAGGGACGTTCATTAACCCTTCCACCCGCCGTTTACGCCCCGAGAATGCCGATCATGATCCGCCTGAGCGCCTTCGCCGACGAGATCTCTCGCGACCCCGTGGAACAGGTTGACGTTTTGACGAGCCACGGCATCCGCCATATCGAATTCCGGGCGATTCACGGCGTCAACGTCCTCGACCTGACCGAGGCCCAGCACGCGGAATTTCAAAGCCTGCTGAAAGCTCGCGGTTTTGGCCTCAGCGCGATTGGATCGCCGATCGGCAAGATCAAGATCAACGAACCGTTTGAACCGCACCTTCAACGGTTCGAAAAAGCCCTCTCGATCGCCGAGACGTATCAATGTCCTCGCATCCGCATCTTCAGCTTCTACATGCCCCCTGGCGACGATCCCTCAACGCACCGCGTCGAGGTCCTTCAGCGCATGGCCGAACTGGCCCGACGCGCCTCGGATCGGAAAATCACCCTCTTTCTCGAAAACGAGAAGGGCATTTACGGCGACACCGCCGGACGCGTTCTGGACATCCTTGAATCGGTCGATTCCACGAGTCTTTCCCACGCGTTTGACCCGGCGAATTACCTGGAAGTCGGCCAGGACGTCGCGGAAGCCTGGACGATGCTTCGCGCTCGGGTCGGCCACTTCCACGTCAAGGATTTTGACGTCGCCACGCACAAGAACGTACCCGCGGGCGCTGGCCAGGGCCAGATTCCCAGGCTGATTCCCGACGCCGTCGCGCACGGATTCGACGGCTTCTGCGTTCTCGAACCTCACCTCATCGTCGCCGAGCAAAGCTATGGATTCACCGGTCCCGAGCGGTTCGGCGACGCGGCGCGGGCCTTGAAACAGGCGCTGGACGATCAGGGTGTGGTCTACGGTTGAAAACAACGGATGGATCGGCGGCTCAAGGTTCTTCCTCGACCACTTCGGCGGGCGTCTCGACCCAGCCGGGGTGGGTCGGGTGGTTCCGGGTGTAGGCAATGTACAAGATCAGGAGAATGACAAAGGCGATACCCAGGATGCGCGTCTGTTTGTCGCGACGAATTTGAGCGTCTTGCCTGAGCCTGAGCGCTTCGGTGGCTTCGCGGAGGGCTTTCCGACGCTGATACTCGGCGTCCCGCCGGCGTTTCTCGTCCTCGGTACGGATTCGGCCGGTCGGGATCTCGGTCGGTTCGGGCCGCTGGTTTTCGGCCTGGGAAATTTGCTCGAAATTTCTGGTCAGGAACGTGTACGCTTCGTTCAGGCGTTTCGTCCGTTCCTCGGCCTGAGTCTTCAAGGCGTCGTCGTGCGGAAACTTATCGGGGTGTGAGACCCGAATCAAGGCCCGGTAGGCCGATTTCAGGTCTGCCTTCGAGACCCCTCGCTTGAGCCCGAGGACGTCAAGGTGCTGGTCGATCAGTGTCATCGTGTCGGGTCAGTCGTGCCAGAAACGCATCAATTTGCGACGTTGAACTGCCTTTCCCTGTCACTTTATCGAAAGGGTTGACTCATGACCATCCAAAATCAAGGCCGAAGACAGTTCCTCCAGCGATCGATTGTCGGCGGCCTGGCTGTCGCTCTTGCACCCTGGAAGCTCGCGAGGGCTGCCGACGTCACGGGCAATCCCCCGGCCGGCAAGATCGGTGACTTCAAGATCTCGCTCGCCGAGTGGTCGCTCCACAAGGCTCTTTTCACCAAGCAGATCACGAACCTCGATTTCCCCAAACTCGCCCGGGAGCGTTACGGGATCGAAGGTATCGAGTTCGTCAATCAGTTTTTTAAGGACAAGGCCCACGATTCCACCTATCTGAAGGATCTGAAACACCGGGCCGACGACCACGGCATCACCTGCGTCCTCATCATGATCGACGGCGAGGGAGACCTCTCGGCCGAGGACAAGACGCGGCGAGCCAAGGCGGTCGAGAACCACAAGGCTTGGGTCGACGCCGCCGCGAGCCTGGGTTGCCACTCGATCCGCGTCAACACGGGGAGTAACTACGGCTTGCACAAGACCGAGGCCGCCGCTGATGGTTGTGGAGCGCTCGCCGAATATGGTCAGAAGAACAAGATCAACATCATTTGCGAGAACCACGGCGGACCGTCGAGCGATCCCGATGCCTTGCTCGCGCTGATCAAGGCGGTCGGCAAGCCGAACTTCGGCACTCTGCCCGACTTCGGAAACTTTCCGAAAGACAAGCGCGGACGTTACTCGATCGACGTTTACGACGCGATCGCCCGGATGATGCCCCACGCCAAGGGGGTTTCGGCCAAGAGCTACAGCTTCAATGACTCGGGGCGCGAGGCGACCCTTGACTTCGCCCGCATCCTCAAGATCGTCACTGACTCCGGTTATCACGGCTTCGTCGGCATCGAGTACGAAGGGAGCCAGCTTTCCGAGCCCGACGGCATCCTCGCCACGAAGAAGCTTCTGGAAACCCTCCGAGGGGCAGAGTACGTGCCGCAAGCGTGACGTCTGAGCGAGGAACGAGGAAGAAAAGGACGCGTCCTTTGTTTCTTCGTCCACATCGCGGCGGTCTGGTCAAGTCCGGCCGGGCTTGACCGATCGTCGGGGTGCTCGTATGGTAGGCGACGGTTCTGGAGTGAGAAACCGTGTCAGGCCCGAGGGATGGAGCCCGTGGGTGCCGACCGAACGCACATCCTCGTTCTCAACTACAACGGCCAGGCACTGCTGGGCGAATGCCTCCCCTCGGTCGTCGTGGCCGCGGCCAGGGCGCCGGTGCCTTGCCAGGTCTCGGTCGTCGATAATGATTCGACCGACGATTCGGTCGATTATCTCAGGCGAAATTGGCCCGACCTCCGCGTCTGGCGCGAGCCGAACCGGGGCCTGGCGTCGTTCAACAGCGTGCTCGAACGCGTGGACGAGCCGGTCGTCCTGCTCCTGAACAACGACGTCAAGCTCGACCCGAACGCGGTCGGACCACTACTCGACGCCTTGAATGACCATGCCGACGCCCTCTTCTCCGGGCCTCTTTGCTGGACCTTCGACGGCCACGAGTATGAGGGGATGCGGACGCGGGTTCGAACGCGATTCGGCCTGGTGCAGGGGATGAGCCGCGTTCCGGGTCACGAAGAGGTCATCAGTAAGGCCGACCTGACCGCCGCGGCCGGTCCCGTGCTCGCGGTGGATCGCCGGAAATTCCTGGCGCTGGGGGGTTATGACCCGATCTTTTTCCCGGGCAGGATTGAAGACCTCGACCTCGGTTTTCGCGGCTGGATGGCTGGCTGGAAGGGATATTATGTGCCCGAGTCGATCGCCTATCACCGGGGCTTCGGGGCTTTCGGCCCGGCCTTTGGTCGATCGGGGTGCGACCGACTCGCCGCGCGAAACTCACTGATCTTTGCCTGGAAAAACCTCAGTGGTCCTCGCCTCTTGAATCATCTCGCCTGGCTTCCTGTTCGGTTCGCGCACGCCCTGGCCATGCGACGCTCTGGCTTCGCCGGGGCGACGATCGAGGCGCTTCGTCGGATCGGGCCCGTGCTTGCCGCGCGCAGGGCGATGGAAGTCGGCCGGGGGTCGTGGGGATCGCGGCAAGAAGCCTTTTTCCGACAGTTTCGCTGGTAAGACGTTCGATCGGTTCGAGATGCGTTGACCGAACATCCCGAGGTGGCGAAGGAATCGCCCCAGATGGATGCCGACTCGGTGAAGTCAGCAAGGAGGCGAGCGACCGATGGACCGAAGACCCCGCGACCTGGTGATTGACGCCCGCCCGCGCGGCCCGAGCGGCCCGCTTGCCGGCGAACAGGTGCAGGGGCGCACGGTTCTCGATCACCTCCTCGATGTTGCTCAATCCGTCTCGTCCAGCCTCGATCGGGTAACGGTTCACGCCCGGCCCGAGGAACATTCAACCTTCGCGGCGTCACTCTCCGCGCGGCCGATCGGTCGATTTCTCCTTGCCAGTGGCCCGCCGACCGAAGGGGCCGCCGTCTTGCGAGCCGATCGTCTGTACGATCCCGGTCGACTGCGCCGGGCCTTGCGCAAGGGGAAAGATCCTGAGTCCGCCGTGATCTGGCGGCTCGACCGCCCCGCCGCGATCGCCTCGGCCACCGACGAGTTGATCCGACGCCAGACCTATCAGCCACTCGGCCGGTTCTGGGCGATCGGTCCCGCCCGGTTCCTCGCCCGGTTGCTGGCGCCGACTCGCGTCCGGCCGAACGCGGTGACTCTGGCATCGGCGGCCCTGATGCTCACGGCCTCGGCGCTGGTTGCCTCGGGCCTATTAAGTTGGACGGCGAGGCTCGTCACGGCCGGTGCCCTGGCCCTGGCCCTGGTTCTCGACACCGCCGACGGCCATCTCGCCCGGCTTCAGGGGACCGCCTCGGCCTTCGGGCGCTGGCTCGACGCCTGGCTGGATGAACTTTGCGATCTCTCACTTCACGCGGCGATTGCCTGGGCGGCGTTTGGCCGGACGGGGGCCGTCGGCTGGCTGCTCGTGGGGATGCTTTACGCCTCGGGAAAGTATGTCTTTCTCATCGGCACGATGGACGTCGGTTCGCGAATTGAAGGCAGCGGAGCGGCCGCGCGAAAGCCTCGGTCCCGGTTTCAGGACGCCTTTCGCCTGGCGGGTCATGCCGATGTCCGCTGGCATCTCTGGATCGTCCTTGCCGCCGCTGGCCGACTCGACGCCGCGCTCGCGGCCTACGCCCTGTATTATCCCGCCCGAACGCTCCTGGGCGCGGCGTGGAAGGCGGTCCGACGTGCTTGAAACTCGCGTCTCCGTCCTGATCCTCGCCCGCAACGAGGCCGAGAACCTCTCCGATTGCCTGACCTCGGTCTCCTGGGCCGACGAACGGATCGTCATCGTTGATCCGGCAAGCACCGACGCGACCGAGTCGATCGCCCGATGCGAGGCCGACCGGGTCGCCCTTCGCCCCTTTGACGATTTCGCCAGCCAGCGCAACGCCGGGCTCGCGCTGGCGACCGGCGCCTGGGTCTTCGCCGTCGACGCCGACGAACGTTCCACCCCCGCGCTCGCCGCCGAGATCCGCCGCGTGATCGCTGATCCCAACGCCCCACACACCGGCTATCGTGTTCCGATCCGGAGCGTGATCCTCGGCCGACCGTTCCGGTTCTCGGGAACGCAACACGACCGCCCCCTACGGCTCTTTCGCCGCGATTCCGGCCGATGGATCGGCGCTGTTCACGAGACCGTAACCCTGAACGGAACGGCCGGCTTGCTCGCCAATCCCTTGCGACACCGAACCATCCCCGACATGGAGACCTTTCTTCGCAAGATCAACGAATATACGACCCTTGAGGCGATCAAGTTCGAGCGTGAAGGGCGACCTTGCCGGGCGGCTGACCTGACCGCGCGTCCGGCCTGGACTTTCGTCAAGCTTTACCTCGGTAAACAGGGCTTTCGCGACGGCCTGGAGGGTCTGGCCTTTTGCGGACTTTCAGGGTTCTCCGTCGCGGTGAGACACTGGAAGCATCGCGAGCGCCTCCGCGCCGGGAGGGCCGGATGAGCCAAATACTTATCGCGCCTCGCGACCACGAAGCCGAGGTCAACCTCCGATTCGATGCGCTTCAATCGCGGTTCAAACGCGACGTTGACGCGACGGACGTTCGGCTACGCGCCTTGCGGGCCTGTCTGGACCCTTTGCCGGGCCTTCGCGTCCTGGATCTCGGCTGCGGCAAGGGGCGGTTTGCCCGGCGTTTTGAAGAGGCGGGGGCCTCGGTGGTCGGGCTTGACCTCTCGGCGGCGATGCTCAACGAAGCGCCGGGGCTTGACCGCGTTCGAGGCTCGGCGCGTCGCCTGCCCTTCGCTTCAGAGGCGTTTGACGCGGTGATTGCCGTCGAAGTTTTTGAGCATCTGACCACGATCAACGAGGTTCTTGACGAGGCGAGACGCGTTCTTCGCCCCGGCGGATTGCTGGCGATCATCGACAAGAACGCCGGGTCTTGGAACGCTCAACGCCCCTGGTTGCCGAACCTGGTGGTGAAGTGGATCGACGAGGTTCGGGGCCGATGGATGTATCCAATCGGCGGTCCGGTACGCGAGCGTTGGTTCTGGCCCTCGGTCCTGCGCAAGAACCTTGCGAAAACGTTCGAAAGCGTGCAGGTCGAATATCTTCTCTCACGGGCCGAGGCCGATCGCCTGCTATTTCGTACTCTGCCGGGTGCCCGGCTCATGACCCTCTGGACGGCCCAGGCGCCGGGAGTCAACCGACCGTGACGCAATACCTGGGCACAGCGTTGCCGAGCCTACCGCTTCTGCTCTGGAAGACGCCACCCGGCCTGGAGATCGCGCTGGCGCAGGAAGGCGTGCCGTATCGAGAGGTTCACGACCCGCACAAGCTCGCTTTTGGCGGTGGAAAATTCGTGCTTTTCGACGGCCGCAAGGTCTCGGCGGCGACCGTCCGCGCCCGGCTCTCGCCCGATCACGTCGCGATCGACGTTGACCGCTTTCGGACGGGAACCGGTCCCGACCCCTTCGCGGCGATGGTCGATCATCACGCGGCCTTCGCGACCTGGGATATTGGCGGTTATGCCCTGACCGAACGAATTGGCCGACAGCCCAAGGCCCCGATCCGTGAAACCCTGGTCCGCCAGGTGCGCGAGGCCGTCGCGGCGGCGGGCGGAATCTGGGCACGGCTCGCGGCCTTTCCCTTTCCCTATCGCTCGGCCTTCAATTTCCGGGCGGACCTGGACGAGACCGGGGTCGACGATTATGCCCGGTTCGCCGAGGCGCGCGAGCCGATCGGCGACTGCTGCACCCACTTCGTGAGCACGCACGCGTATGGTGGCGAATCGGCCGTTCTCGACGACCTTCGCCAGTTTGACACGCAGTCTCACGGCCATTATCACGTGATCTATCGCGACCACGATGCGAACCGTCGAAACCTGATCCGGGCACACCAAACACTCTGCGAATCGGGTATCGAACCCGCTGGATTCGCCGCGCCTCACGGTCGCTGGAATTCCGGTCTTGATGATGTGCTGGAAGACCTTGGTTATCTCTACTCGTCGGACTTCCAGCTTGGCTTCGACGACTTCCCCTTCTACCCCTGGCGAGCGAAGGAAGGGCGGTTTTCCCGAGTTCTTCAGGTGCCGATTCATCCCATCTGCGAGGGCCTCTTCTTCGAGGCGGGAGCGCGGCGGGGGCATGTCGTCGCCGACCACCTGGCGCGGGTCGTGGCCGCGAAGATTGGCCGGGGCGAGCCGGCTTTTGTGTACGGGCATCCCGAGCGTCGCCTTGGCCGACATCCCGAAGTGCTCGCCGCGCTGGCGGAAGTTGTCGCGAGAGAGTCGCTGCTCTGGCGGACGACCCTGACCGACTTCGCGCGATGGTGGCGCTGGAGGTCGGAACGAAACTGGTCGATCGTTCCGCGAGGCGATGGTCTGGTCGAGGTCCAGTTTGAAGACTGGAGTACCGACTATCCGCTCGCGCTGGAGCTTATCCGCGACCAGCACGTCTCGTCGATACCGCTTGCCGGGCCGAGAACGTCAATACGCCTTGCCGACCTCGCCTACGTTCGTCGCGATCTCCGCGAGAACCTGCCGGAACCGCGGATTTTCCGAGGGCGGCCGAGCTGGAGAGCCGCCGTTCGCGGAGTTCTCGACTGGGAGACGGTCAC
This sequence comes from Isosphaeraceae bacterium, assembly GCA_965277595.1. Lineage (GTDB taxonomy): Bacteria > Planctomycetota > Planctomycetia > Isosphaerales > Isosphaeraceae > CBDIDH01. The sequence continues at coordinate 3,510,398 of CBDIDH010000002.1, read as the reverse complement.
TCCGGTCGACGACCTTCCTTCGGGAACGCTTACCGATCGGGTCAAGAAAGGGCTGAGGCGCTGGCGACACGCGCGCCAGGGCGAAGGAGTGACGCGATGATCAACCGGATCGCCGCCTATTCATCATGGAAGCGCATTCCCGAGCCTCGCCCGACGTCGGACGCGGCCGACTGGCTTGCGCTTCGGGCCGGCGGAGCCATGCGGCCGGGATCAGTCCTCGTGCATGGCCCTTCGCACGCCTTCCAGGCACCTGGCGGGGGCGAGAGTCAACTGATCCAGACGGGCCGCAACCTCGAAGCTCTTGGCGTTTCGGTCCGGCCCTTTTCCCCCTGGACCGATAAGCTCGACGAGGCCAAACTTCTTCATCTCTTCGGCATGTCGCGCGAGGGGCTGGAACTCGCCCGGGTGGCCCGCGCCCGGGGGCTCCCCGTGGTGCTCTCGCCAATTTGCTGGTACGACGCCCGGTCGCTCGCCGCACTGGCTGGTAGTCGACTCAAAGCCGCGCGCGACCTGACCCGCTGGGCCATCTTGCGGACCTTTCCCAGGTGGCCGACCTGGCGTCGTGAACTGCTCAACCTGGCCGATGCGATCTTGCCAAACTCGCGGTCCGAGGCTCTTCAACTTGTCCAGACATTTGGCGCCGACGCCGGAAAAATCCGGGTCGTGCCCAACGGTGTCGACCCTCGGTTCGCCAGCGCCTCGGCCGACTATTTTCAGGCGATCCACGGCGACGACGAGTTTGTCCTTTACGTGGGCCGGATCGAGCCTCGCAAGAATGTCAAAGGTCTGATCGAATCGGCCCGTCAGGCGGGAATGCGAACGGTCGTCATCGGCGACGCTCCCCCGGGCCGCGAAGGGTATCGAGACGCCTGCAAGGAGGCTGGCGGATCAACCGCGCGCTGGCTGCCGGCGGTCGATCATCTCGACCCACTTCTGGCATCGGCCTATGCGGCGGCGAAGGTTGTCGCCCTGCCAAGCTGGTTTGAAACGCCAGGTCTTGCCGCGCTCGAAGCCGCGCTCGCCGGTCGGGCCGTGGTCGTGACCCCTTACGGATCGGCCAGAGAATACTTTGGCGATCTCGTCGAGTATGCCCGACCCGGTCACCCGCGCGAGTTGACCCGAGCCCTCGAACGTGCTCGATGGTTCGGCCCCGACCTCCGGCTGGCCCGCCATGTTGCCCGACGTTTCCTGTGGACCGAGGTGGCCCTGCAAACGGCGGAGGTCTATGGACAGGTCGCAGACTAGCACGCGCCCAGGACCGCTCTCGAAGCCCGTCCGGCTCGGCCGATACCGCTACAGCAAGCTGCGCTGGCGTGTCTCGGTCCGCGCGCTCGACCTGCTCGGCGCCGCGGCGATGCGCGCCTGGCGTCTGGTCCGACCGGCTCAAAAGCCGTCCGAGCCCCGGCGCGTGCTCCTGATCCAGCTTGACCACCTGGGCGACGCCGTTTTGACGAGTCCGCTACTGAGCCGGCTTCGAGCCGCGTATCCGAAAGCCGTCATCGACGTCCTCGCCTCGACGAGCAACCATGAGGTCTTCACCGCCGACCCCAACGTGGACCGCGTCCACCTCGCCGCGAAGACCTGGTTTGAGCGTGACCGAGGCCGCTGGGCGATGCTCTCGGCCGTCTGGAGACTTGGGCGATCGCTCCGAGGCGAGCGTTACGACCTGGGGCTCGACGTTCGCGGCGACATTCTCAGCGTCCTGGTTCTGGCCCTGGCTGGAATTCCCCGTCGGGTCGGCTGGTCGATGGGGGGTGGGGCCTTCCTGCTGACCGACGTCGCCGACTGGGTGCCCGGCCGTCACGAAGTGAACTCACGCCTGGCCCTTCTGGACACGATGGCCATTCCCGCCGACGGACCGGCCCGGGTTCGCATCGGCGTCTGTGATGACGATCGCGTCGAGGTGGCCCGCCGACTCCGTGACGCATGGCCCGAGACGCAGGTCGCGCGAGTTCGACAGATGGCGGCCAGCATCCGACGACGCAAGGCATATGTCTCGCCGCCGCCTCCGCGAACCCGGCAGGTTGCCGACCCGAGCCTCTGGGACGAGCCCGACCTGCTCCACGCGGGACGTTTTGGCTCCAAGGCTCCCTTGCTCGCCGTTCACCTTGGCGCCGGGACCGCCGCCAAGCGCTGGCCGATCGGGCACTGGCGAAACCTTGTCGCCCGGTTCCTGGCCGACGGCTGGCGGGTGGCCGTGGTCGGTGGTCCCGAAGACACCGGGCACGCCTTGGCCCTGTCGCCCAATGCAAACCTTTGCGACTGGACCGGGCAACTGAGCGTGACCCAGACGGCCGCCTTGCTGGAGCGCTGCGACCTCTTCATCGGGGCCGATTCTGGGCCGTCCCACCTGGCGGCGACCGCGGCCTTGCCGTCGGTGATCCTCTTCAGCGGGACGAACCGTGTCGGCCAGTGGCGTCCCTGGTCGCGGCTCGCGCTGGTCTTGCACGAGTCGGTCCCTTGCCACCCTTGCCATCAAAAGGTCTGCCCGCTGGCCGATCATCCGTGCATGTCCAGACTTCAGCCCGACCGCGTCCACCGCGCCGCCCTGCGATGGTGGGGGCGACTGCACCGACAGGAATCACCGCATGCCCCGCTCTGATTTTGAACTAGGCCCGCGCACGATCGACTGGCGGGGCTGGCTGGCTCTGGCCTGGGTGGCCTGGTTTGGCCTTCTCTACGGCAAGATGGTCTTCGAGCGTCGAGGTGACAAACTGCGTGCCGTCGTCCCCGGACTCACCGCCCGGCCGATCGACGACACGCGATCACGTTGACGCGATTGCGGTCAAAGAAGGTTGACCAGTCAGGTCACGACCCCTTGGCGGCGGTGGTTGTCATGGCCTGCTTGCTGGCGTCGGCTCGTTGCTTCTCGGCCGCGAGCATGTCGGCCTCGGCCTTCAGGGCGGCGGCGGAGGCCACGGCCGCATCGACGGCGGGCTTGCGGTCGGCGACCGCCTTGTCGGCCGCGGCACGTTCCGCGACGATTCGATCGTGCTCCGCCTTCTTGGCGGCGACGAGCGGCTCGGCGGTCTTGAACGCGGCGCGGGCCAGTTCGAGCGCCTTGGCGGCCTCATTCTTGGCGGCGGTCAGTGCGGTGGCTTTAACCTTGGCGGCAGCCAGAAGATCGTCCGCCATCTTTGCGGCGGCAACGGCCATTTCCAGCGTCTTGACCGCTCCGGCCTTGGCGGCGACGGCCTGTTCCCATTTCGTCTGCGCCGAGGCTTGCAAGGTGCCGGCCTGACCGATCGCGGCAGTCAGCTCGTTGGACTTCGCCGCTTGTTTGGCGAGTTCGGCGGCGGCCGGATCGGACGCCGCCTTGTTCGCGGCCGTCTTGAGCGCGGCGGCCGAAGCGGCGAGGGCCTTGTCCTGTTCCGCCTTGCGAGCGAGCGCGGTATCAAAGGCCGTTTTGGAGGCAGCCAACGCATCGACCGCGGCTTTCTCGGCGACCGTTGGAGCGGCGAGGGCCTGTTCCGCCGCGACCTTGTCGGCCGTCGGCTTCTGGGCGGCGGCCTGAGCGGCGTTCTGGGCGTCGACCGCGGCTTTTTCCTCGGCGGTCCGCGTCTGGAAGGTCTTTTCCGCGGCATCGGCAGCCGCCTTTTTCTGCGGAAGGTCCTGCGTCGCCTGCGCGAGCGCCTGGGCGGCGGCGGCTTGCATCGCGGCCTTCTGGCCGGCGGCGGCCTGAAGTTGAGTGAACGATAGGGTCGCGGCGGTCGCGGCGGCCTGGGCGTCGTTATAAACCTTGCGAGCGGCGTCGAGGCGGAGAGCGATCGGCGCGGGGTTGGCGACAAGCGTCGAGATCCGCTTGCCGTCCTTGACATTCAGGACGCGAACCTCGCCGGTCCAATCGCCGGCGATCACTCGACTTTCATCGTTCGTGAAGACCGCTTCGAGCGCGACGTCGGCGAAGGCTTCGAAGTCGAGCACCTTGTTTCCATTCGCGTCCCAGAGCCGGACGGCGTGGTCGCGGCCGGTCGTGACGAGTCGGCCGTCCTTGGCGTAGCGGACGGATGAGGCACCGCCTCCGTGAGCGCCCAGGCTCTTGACGGCCGTGCCGTTCTCCATCTCCCAGACCTTGATAGAACCGTCTTCGCTCGATGAGGCGACGACGTTCGAGTCAAGCCGCCAGGAAACATCGGTGATTGCCGCGGTATGGCCGCGAAGGTCAAAGAACTCGCGGCCGGTCTGAGCCTCCCAGACGATCAGGCCGTTGTTCCGGTCGCCCGTGGCGAGCAAGACGCCGTCGGGGCTGAACTCCATCGCCGTGACCCACTCGGTATGCTTCTTCATCTCGTACATGAGCTGACCATCGGCCGTGCTGTAGACGCGGACGATCTTGCTCGGGCCGCCGAGAGCGACCTGGCCGTGATCGGGGCTGATGTCGGCGGCGAGAACGGCATCGTATTCCTTGCCGATCTCAAAGACGCGTTTACCCGTCTTCACGTCCCAGACGACCGCCAGGCCCGACTGGCCGCCTCGACCTCCACCGGCCAGCACGAGCGCTCCGTTGCGGCTGAACTTGAGGACGTAAACGGAACCCTCTGGGAACGGCAAGACCCCGGCCAGGTGATTGTTTTGCGTGTCGTAAAGCAGGACCTGTTTATGTCCACCGATGGCGACGAGAGGCGCCCAGGGGCTTGCCGCCATCGCCACGATCGCGCTGGGCCTCGGGCTGACGACAACTGGCTCGGTCAGCAGGTTCTCGGGCATCGCGGGGGGACCGACCGGCTTACCCATTGCCGACGGGTCAAGCTTGAACTCGAACTTGGGGCGGGCCGCGACAACGGCGACGCTTCCCGAGGTTTCGAGCGCTCCGCCTTCGATCCAGAGCCGGATCATGTCGATCTCGGCATCGGGAATCTTGGGCGAATTGGGCGGCATCTTGGGTTCTTCTTTATGGCTGACGAGGTTCAGGAGCGTGCTCCCGTCCGGGTCGCCGGCCATGACGACCTTGCCCGAGCCGCCCCCTTCCATCGCGCCGCCGAAGGTTTCGAGGGTCAGACCCCCTTTTTTCTTGTCGGCGTTGTGGCAGGTATTGCACCGGTTCCGAAAGATCGGCGCAACCTGGTCCTGATAGGTAATCTTCGGCTTCGCCTTCGCATCCGCCGCGACGGCCAGGGAAGGAAGCACGGCCACGCTGAGCAGGCCGGAGACGAGAGCGCCGAGCATTTTCGGGTGCATGGAACGCAAACCTCGCGGGAGGAGGGCGGGGGCGGGCGAGTCAGCGGCGGAAACCGACCGGCGACCGAGGTTCCTGGAGTGAACATCTCGGCCGCCGATCTCAAACCAGGGTCTTCAATCAATGATTGAAGAGGAATTCACGGCTATTCAAGAGTGCCCAGAAGACGTCTTCAAGAGCCTGGGCGTGGTTGGCTCCTTCGCCGAAGACGGGCATGAGCTTATCAAGCTCCTCGCGAGTCGGCTTCCGGCTCAGGCAGCGGATGTAAAGCTCCATGATCCGTTCTTCGGGATACTTTCGATTCGCGATCAGCTTGGGGATCAGGTTCCCCTGGCGAATCTTGGCGTTGACGGTGTCGCCATTGAGCAGGTGAAGCGCCTGCGAGAGGGTCGGCTCCATCTTCACCTCGCACGAGCAAACCGTCTCGCGGGTTGCCCGACCGAAGGTCGTGAGGAAGTACGTCGACCGGCCGCCATCGGCAATCTGGACCGCTCGGGCGCCCAGGGGAAGGCCCTGGAACTTCTCCTTCGTGTCGGTCACCGCGCCAATGGCATCGAGCAGGTTCTCGGCCTTGATTCGGCGGATCGTCGCGTGGGCGAAATTCCGCTCGTCGCTGGCGTTACTCTCGTTGCGGGCGGTCGTTCGCTGATAGGTTCGCGAGTTACAGATGTCGCGGACGAGCGACTTCAGGTCGTACTTCGACGCCGTGAACCGCTTGCCCAGCTCGTCGAGAAGTTCGGGGTTCGACGCGGGGTTACTGACCCGGAAGTCGTCCACCGGCTCGACAATCCCCGCGCCATTGAAATGCGCCCAGACGCGATTGGCGAAGGACGACGCGAACCAGGGGTTTTGCGGCGAGGCCAGCCACTCGGCCAGCACGACGCGGCGATCCTTGCCCGCGGTCACGGGAGCCTCGCCACCGAGGAACTTCGGCGGCATGACCGCGCCGCCGACCGGGTGGTTTTGCTCGCCGCCGCCCGAGCTGAAGATGATCTGCTCGCGGTAGTCTTCGCCCTGTTTCTGGCCGATCTGAGCGAAGAAGGCGGCGAACTGATAGTAGTCGTTCTGCGTCCAGCGATCGAAGGGGTGATTGTGACACTGGGCACACTGAATCCGCATGCCCATGAAGACCTGGGCGACGTTCTCGGTCAGCGCCAGTTTGTCATTCGTCGCCCGATAGAAGTTGGTCGCCGGGTTCTTGAAGGTGCCGCCGGTCGCGCCCAGAAGCTCACGGACCATCTCGTCCATCGGCGTGTTCTTCGAGAGCTTCTCGACGAGCCAGTTGTAATAGAGGAACATCGCCTTGTAGCTGATCTCGTTCGACGACTTGACCTGGAGCATCTCGGCCCATTTGTTGACCCAGATCTCCGAGAATTCCTTGCGTCCGAGAAGTTCGTCGATCAGCTTCGCCCGCTTGTCGGGCTCGGTCGAGGCGGTGAATCGCTCATACTCCTCGACCGTCGGCGGCAGGCCGACGACGTCGAGATAAATCCGCCTCAGGAAGACCTCGTCCGAGCAGACTCCCGAGGGAGAAATCCGCAGCTTCTTGAGCTTCGCGGAGACGAACGTATCGACGTAATTGGCGTCGGGTTCGGCCGGGTACTCGAACTTCAGGCCCTTCGGCAGAACGATCATTTGCGAGCCGACGGTGAAGGTTGCGAAGCGAGCCATCACAAAGGCTTCGCCCCGGGCGTCGGCGGTGACGAGGCCCTCGTCGTTGATCTTGGCGGAGGTCTCGTTGTTCGTGAGAAAGACGGCGAGCCGGGTGACGTCGCGGTCGGTTCCGTCGGAGTATTTGGCCCGAACCGTCATTTGCTGGCGAGCGCCGGGGCCGTCGAGAACGCCGTTCTTGGGGTAAAGCTCGACGGCGGTCACCGTCGGCAGCTTGGTAACGTCGTCCTCGGGGGCTCCGGCCTCAATCCATCGCTGGATCGTGCGGAAGGACTCGCTATTGACGTCAAACCGCTTTCCCCCCGTGTGCGGGACGGCGCCGACGGACTTTTCCAGCAAGGTACTCTCGGCGGGGACGGCCAGGTTAATGCGTCGGCCGCTCATCTCGCGAGTGAGGCGGAAATGATCTCCCTTGGGATCGAAGCCGAAGAGCGAGAGGCGGAACCCGTCCTTGCCGCGCGCCGCGCCGTGGCAACTGCCGGTGTTGCAGCCCGCTTTCATGAAGACGGGCATCACATCGAGCCGGAAGCTCAGGGCGGGATCCACCGCGGCTTGTTCCACCTTGACGGGGATCGTCACGGTCGTCCCGGCATACGAAACCGCCAGGGTGGTCGAGCCATCGGCGACCGGGTAAAAGGTCGAACCGTCGCGTCGAATCAGGGCGGGATTCGCGGGGGTTATCGTCGCCTCGGCGGTGACGTCGCGAGTGATCCCATCGACAAAGGTCGCCTGGGCAACGATCGCCTGTCGGTCTCGGGCGGTCGTCAGGTTGACGTCGGCTGGATAGACGTCAAGCTTCGCCAGCGCGGGGGCCTGGGCCGACGCACCGCCGGTCAGGATCGAGACGGTCAGCGCAAGGGCGGCGACGAAGGATTGTAAGCTGGGAGTAGGGTTCATCGCGGGGGTCAACTCCCGGTCATGGCCTTGGGTTCGTTTCGTCCAGAGTGGCTTCATTTCGCACCTCCGCTCGCGGCCTTGGCACGCTCAATGTTCTCCAGCCGGAGCTTTTCCAGGCGGCTGAGCGGCTTGGGAGGCGCGGCGGTCGGCGGTGGTGGCGGCGGAGCAACGGCCACCGGTTTCGGCGGCGGCGCGGGGGAATTCACCTTCGGCGGCAGAGGCGTATCGATCCGAAGGACGCCCGAGCCGAGGTTGTGAACGATCGGCTCACCGTTCTGGGTCACGATGACCTGACAGAAAAGGTTCGGCGTATTCCCGGCCGGGGAGGTTGGCTCCGTTTTGAGGTGGAAGACCATGTCGGCCGTGTCCTTGGTGATCGACTTGACGTCGGTGGTCACCTTGTTGGGCAGGCCGATTAGGGTCACCTTCGCCTCGCCGGGAAAGTCAATTAGCTTGTTGATTTTGACGGCCAGGTCGGTTTCTTTCCCTTGCTCGACGCTCGCGGCGGTGAATCCGAGGGTCAAGAACTTCTCGGCGACGGTTAGCTTCGCGTACCGCGACGACACCGTGATCCGACCGGTCGGAGTCTCGGCCGAGCCGTCGACGACGATCTTCCAGGTTCGCAGTTCGGCGCCATCGTTGGCGTTGACGGGAATCAGGGTCTCATCCTGCTTCTCGGGAATCGTCGCGCCATTCGAGGCGAGGCCCGGCGGATTCCAGGGAAGGGCGACCGCAATCGGCGCCGTGAACCCGGCTTTGCGTTTGGCAACGACCTTGAGCGTCATCGACCCATTGCGGACGATTGGCACCTTGGGCTCGACGACCTCGATCGAGAAGGGCGACTCTTCCGTGACGGCGACGGCGATCGAGTCCACCGCGCGCGTCCAGACCGGAATCTGATTCTGGCCGAGCACCTGCTCGACAGTCGCGTTGAATTCGGTCGGAACGACAACCTTCGGGTCGACCGGCTTGCCCGTGATCTTGGCGAGACTTCCGGCGACCGGCGCTCCGGCATCGGCCGAGAAAAGGACGGGGATGGTCGTCGTGCTCGCGGCCATCGCGTCGGCCTCAAAGGTCACTCCGGCGGGAAGGTTGGAGGCCAACACGGCAAGATCGCCGCCGAAATCGGTCCGCGTCGCGTTGAGCAGGATTGCCTGCCGGTTCCCCCTGGGAACAGAAACGGCCATGGCGGGCGTGCCGCGCTGAAGCGACTCATTCGGCGGGCTCAACGTAAGCGTGGCGACGACCGAGCTGATCTCGATCCGATAGGCGTAATCGGGCCCCCCCTTCTTGAGGTGGTCGGTCACCGAGACAACGAACTCGCCATCGTTCGGCACCGTGACCCGGAGATAACTATCGGGGCCGGGGCTGTCATCGTTCCCGGCCATCGCCCCGGCGTTCCTCGCTCCGAAATAGAGGACCGAGTCGAGCGGCGATCGGATCTGGCGGGCGAAGACGCGAATGTCAAAGGTCTGGCCTTTTGTGGCCTTGAAAACGTAATTGTCAACATCGCCCGGGGTTCCGATCACACCATTGAGCGCCACGGGGGGCGTGAACGGGGTCGCGGCCGGGTGAGCGTCGTTGGGTTCGGTTTCGACCGTGTTGCCAAAGGGACTGATCCGGAAAATGTTCGGATAGGGCGCTGTGCCCCGTTCATCCTTGGCGTAGAGGCCGAAATTGCGGTCGGGACTGGCTGGTAAAGTCAGCGTCGTTGTTTTCTCGCCAAGAACATCGCCAATCCAGCGCACCGAGACCGGCTCGCCAATCTTGCCGCCGGAAGGAACAGTCGCCGTCGGCCTCGGGAAGTTGCCGACGTGGAGTCGATACAGGCAATTGCCGTTGCCCGCGTACGCACTTTCGCGGACGAGGATAATGTACATGCCGTCCGCCGGGGCGACGACCGACGCAAAGCCGTCTTGCCAGATCAGGGCGGCGTCATCGCTCGACGAAAGCTCGAACCGCCGGGCGTCGAGGATGGCGACATACGGATCAAAGAGGAAGAGGCCGAGGCGAATGCCCTCGACCTCGGCCGTGATTCGGTCGCCTTTTTTGGCCTGAACGGCGAAGTAATCAACGTCTTCATTCTCGGCGACGCCGTTGACGGTCATCTCCATCGCGATCACCTGGGGCGCCGCGAAGTCGTTGTTGGGCTCGACCTCGGTCGTCTCCTTCAGGGCTCCGACGCTGAAGGTGCGGAGCCGGGAAACGCCGGTCGCGGTTCTGACCCGGAAGTCATGCAGGCCGAGCAGGGCATCCGGGGCAATCTTGAAGGTCGCGGTCACCTGGCCGTCGTTGACCGCCTTGAGGCTCGTGACCGAGATCCCCGCTTGATAAAAGAGAACTTCCTGGGCATCGGTCAGCTTTTGCCCGGTCAGGTTGACGACGACCTCGGTGCCGCGCTGACCTCCGAGCGGTCGGATGTCGTTGAGCAAGGGGCTCGCGGCGCGCGCATCCGTCGCGCAGACCATCAGGAGAATCAAGGCGACGATTCGAGTTCTCATGAGCAGGCGCTCGGGGTTGTTCGCGGGTTCGGTCGGGAGGAACGAAGGCGGGGCAACTGCGGAAACACTGCGAGAGTTTGCTCGATTCAGATCATCCAGTTTCGTTCGTCATCCGTACTGATTACTTCGACCCGAGGGCGAGGGTTTCCGGGAAGAAGGTGGAAGCTGAGCGGAAGAACCTGACAATCCAAAAATTCGTCCGGCCTTACGTCGCCCGACTTCCCCGCAAGTTGGAACACGCCGCGTTCAAGACGGTAAAATTCCAGAGCCCAGGGATGACGGTCCATCAGCAACAACTCGCGGACGCCCACTTTCGCGTAAAAATCAAACTTCTTGCGGGATCGGTCTCTCTTGCTCAGGATCTCGACCGCGAAATCAGGTCCGCCAAGATAATGGCTGCCTCGATCTTCCGCCGGATTTCCCGGCGGAAAGTCCGCGACGTCGGGAAGTCGATAATTCTTCGTCCACTGTTCGACTCGGTCAGAGATATTGACGCCAGTCAGAATGAGATTGCAATCGGAATTCCCCAAACCCTCGATCAATGCGTATGTCAATCTCGTTACCAGAGACTGATGCACGTTATCTGCGTTTGGAGCCATTACATAGACCCCGTTCCAGACCTCGTCGAACCGATCCTGGCCCAACCGTTGGCGGCGGCGGATCATTCGTTGAAAATCTGGGTTGCTGGGGTCGAGAACAACGAGCCTTTTCAAGGCCTGTCCTTCCACCTTTTCCAAGGGGCGGACGGCAACCCCCACGACCGCCAAGTCGGGTCGTGGGAGTAGCCAGGCGTAGGTTCAACTTAACCGAGCAGTTCGTTGCGGACCTTGCCGCCGTCGACGATCTCGATCGGCCGGTTGCCGGGTGCCATCAGTTCCTTGTCGGCGACGATGCCAAGCTGGTGGTAAACGGTCGTCGCCAGGTCCTCGGGGCCGATCGGGTCGCGCTCGGGCTCGGAGGCCGTCGAGTTCGATTCGCCGAAGATGAACCCCTTCTTGACGCCGCCACCGGCGAGAACCACGCTGAAGACCTTCGGCCAGTGGTCGCGACCGGCGTCCTTGTTGATCTTCGGGGTCCGGCCGAACTCGCTGGAGACCATGACGAGGGTCCGTTCCAGCAGGCCGTTGCGATCGAGGTCGCGAATCAGGGCGGCGAAGGCCTGGTCAAAGGCGGGCATCTGGGTCCGCATGCCGTTGGCGATCCCGGCGTGCATGTCCCAGCCGCCGTACTGAAGCGTGACCATCCGGACGCCGGCCGCGACGAGCCGACGGGCCATCAGCATCCGCTGACCGGCCGCGTTGCGCCCGTATTCGTCGCGGATATTCGCCGGCTCGGCGCCGATGTTGAACGCCTCGCGGGCCTTGTCCGAGCTGATCAGGCTGTATGCGCGCTGATAGAAGGTATCCATCGCCGCGAGGCCGTCACTCTTCTCCTTCTTGGCGAAGTAGTCGTTGACGGCGTCGAGGACGTTCCGACGGGTCGCGAACCGCGACTCATCGATTCCGCCAGGCAGGGCCAGGTCTTGCACCCGGAAACCGCCATCGGCCGGGTCCGCGCCCAGGCTGAACGGCGAGAAGGCCGAGCTCAGGTAACCGGTTCCCGCGTAGACGTTCGGCATGCTCGGCACGCAGACGTACGGCGGCAAATTGTTACGCGGGCCGTACTCGTGCGAGATCACGCTTCCCATGCTCGGGAACTGAAGGGCCGGACTGGGCCGATACCCCGTGAACATGTTGTGCGTGCCGCGCTCGTGAGCGGCCTCGCCGTGAGTCATCGACCGGATGACCGTGATCTTGTCGGCAACCTGGGCGGTCTGGGGAAGGGTCTCACAGAAGGGCTGGCCTTCCACCTTTGTCTGGATCGTCTTGAACTCGCCCCGATATTCGAGAGGAGCGTAGGGCTTGGGGTCAAACGATTCCTGGTGGGCGATACCGCCGGGCAGGAAGATATGGATGACCGAGTCGGCCTTGGCCGCGATCGGACCATAATTTTTCTGTTCGGCCACGGCGCGCATCTTGAGGAAGTCGCCGAGTGAGAGCCCGAAGCCCATCGCGCCGACCGTCAGGAACCCACGCCGATTGAGCGGGCGCCAGTTGTTGCCAACCGCCATCGATTTCTCCTTCTTCGGGAATCCGGGGGGCCATCAACGAACGACACGCCACCCGGGGGGCCTTGAGGTCGTCGCCATCTCTTCTTGAGGATACTGGGGCAGTTCGTTCGCCCATCTGGCGGGCCGCAAATCTAAAGGCTCGTCAGAGGGCGACAGTTACGGGCGGGAGAGCATTCAGCGTCGCACGAGTGTTGGGCGAGTGTTCAACAATCCCGGCATTATGACAGACAGTACGCAGCGACGCCAGTGTTTGTTGGCGCTTTCTCAACCTCTGTCGGGAATTTTTTTTTCCTGTGGCGTGAGTTGTCGTGGCATTGATTCTTAAAGCGTTTCACATCCCATGTTTACAACAAGTTTCATCGCCTCGACGAGACGCTTCCAAGGTCATGAGACCTGTCCGAAATTTCCTTTGAGCAAAAACGGCAAGGCGTGGCGATCTCTGTCAACACCCACGTCTTGCCGTGATTTTTTGAATTCGTTTTCGCTGATTGCTCGCGCGAATCGGTTACTTGGCCGGGGCCACCGACGTTTTCGTGTCTCCGACATCGACCTTGACGTTGGTCTTTTCTTCCTTCGTCTCGACAATCTTGACCGGGGTGCTTTCCTTGGTGTCGCTCAGAATCTCACCTGTCTTCGCGTCCTTGACCTTGGTGTCCTTTTCAACAATCACGTCGCGGGTTTGCTTGACGGTCTTGGTGGTCGCGTTCTCGGGATTGATGTTGGTCGCTTTTTCGGCCACCTGGGCTTCCTTGGTGTCGGTCTCATTTCCGCAACCGGTCAAAAAGGACGTCGCGGTCAGGGCGAAGGCCAAGCTCAAGGGGGCGAGCGTCGATCTCAGGGTCATTGGTCCGGTCCCTCTAGCGTTCGGATAAAGTTCAATTCCTGATTTACGAATGCAGCTTCCATGCCACGATTCCAATGGTGTCGCGTTGACTCAACGATCCGGCAGGGTCTCGACATCGCGACCCGGGTGCGCCATCTTATTTGGAAGGCGGATCGAGGGCTGAGGCGTCTGCGAAGACCGGGGAGATGAAGCGGTGAGTGTGACCTTGGGGATCGACATCGGGACGTCGGGCACGAAGACGATCGCCATTGACGAGACGGGAGCCATTCTCGCCTCGGCCTCGGCCGAATATCCGTGCGAGCATCCTCGGCCCGGCTGGTCCGAGCAAGACCCCGAGTTCTGGTGGAAGGCCACGGTGGAGACCGTCGGTCGGGTGCTTGCCGAAGGGGGTCTGCGTCCTGCCGACGTCGCGGGCCTTGGCCTGAGCGGGCAGATGCACGGGTCGGTCTTTCTTGACGCGAATGGCCGGGTGATTCGCCCCGCCTTGCTCTGGAACGACCAGCGAACCGTCGCCGAATGCGCGGAGATCGAGCAAAGGGCCGGCGGACGCGAGGCCCTGATTCGGATGGTGGCCAACCCCGCCCTGACCGGCTTCACCGCGCCCAAGATTCTCTGGGTCCGCAAGAACGAACCCAGCGCCTGGGAGAAGGTCCGACAGATCCTCTTGCCCAAGGATTACATCCGTTACCGACTTTCGGGAACCTATGCGACCGAGGTTTCCGACGCCTCGGGCACGCTCTTGCTCGATGTCGCCAAGAGACGATGGAGTACCGAACTGCTTGGCAAGCTCGAACTCGATCCCGCGCTCTTGCCCGCTTGCTTTGAAAGTCCCGAGGTCTCCGCCAAGGTCAGCGCACTGGGAGCCCGCGAAACCGGCCTTGCCCAGGGAACGCCGATCGTCGGCGGCGGGGGCGATCAACCGGCCGGGGCCGTCGGCAACGGAATCGTTCGCGCGGGGGTCCTCTCGGCGACGATGGGAACCTCGGGCGTCGTCTTCGCGCATACATCCGAACCGGGTTTTGACCCGCTCGGCCGCCTTCAGCGCGGCTGTCACGCGGTCCCCGGGGCCTGGCACGTCATGGGCGTCGTGCTCTCGGCCGGCGGCTCCTTTCAGTGGTTCCGCAACGAGCTGGGAAAGGCCGAGGTCGCGCTCGCGAAGGCACAGAAGGTCGATCCCTATTTTCTTCTGACCGACGAGGCCGCGATTGCCGGGATCGGTGCGGAAGGGCTCTTTTTCCTGCCCTATCTGACCGGTGAGCGAACGCCGCACTTCGACCCCGATGCCAAGGGGGCCTGGATCGGCCTGACCGTCCGTCATGGTCGCGGCCACCTCATTCGAAGCGTTCTCGAAGGTGCCGCGTATGCGATGCGCGATAGTCTGGAATTGATCCGCGAAATGGGCGCCTCGGTTTCCGAGATTCGGCTTTCGGGCGGTGGCGCTCGCAACCCGATCTGGCGACAGATCCAGGCGGATGTTTACGGACACGACGTGCATACGTTGAACTCAACCGAAGGCCCCGCCTTTGGCGTCGCCTTGCTCGCGCAGGTCGGCACGGGGGCCTTCTCCAGCGTTCCCGAAGCGTGTGACGCCACGATCCGGCTCGCCGAAAAAACCCCGGTCGATCCCAAGGCCTCCGCCTTTTACGATCGTGGCTTCGCGCTCTATCGCCAGCTTTACAAGGATCTTCGTGGCTCCTTCGCCGCGATCAGCCACCTTATTGATGAATGAATGACGGATCAACGCCGCGAAACTGAAGGAGTTTGAACGTTGGCCCGACGCCCAACGACGCGCTCGCGCGCTTCGACCGTGGAAACTGTCGCGGCTCCCATCGCCGTCGAGCCTCAACCGATACGCCCTGAAAGGCGCTGGATCGCCCTCGCGGTCGTTGCCTTGCTTGGCGTTCATTTGGGTCTGGCGGTCCGCAGCCTCGTCACCGAGAATCCGACCGTGGACGAGGTTCTTCATCTTCCCTCCGGCCTGAGCTACTGGCAGACCGGCACGTTTCGGCTCTATCACCACAATCCGCCGCTCGTCAAGCTCATCGCGGCGCTCCCCTTGCTCGTTGCGAAGCCGGTGATTAACTACCAGTCATCCTACTGGACGCAGGACCCCCCCAACAAGGCGGCGATCGGCCACGAATTTCAGCGCGAGAATGCCAGAGACTACTTCGAAGTTTTCACACGCGCCCGGCTCTTGATGCCGCTCTTTTCGATCCTTGGCGGCCTCGTCGTCTTCGCCTGGTCTTCGCGACTTTACGGGCGGTTCGGCGGCCTCGTGAGTCTGACCCTCTGGGCCTTCTGTCCCAACATCCTGGCTCATACCCGGCTGATCACGACCGACATGGGCGCCACAAGTCTTGGCGTGCTGGCGACCTTCCTTTTCTGGCGTTTTCTCAAGGGTCCCTCGTGGCGGCTCGCGGGCCTTGCCGGAATAACGCTCGGTCTGGCTCAACTGTCGAAGTTCAGCATGATCGTGCTGTACATGCTCTGGCCCTTGCTCGCGGCCGTCCGCCTGGCGATCGATGCGGAAGCGCGTCGATCGCTCTGGCGGGTCGTTGGGTATGGTGCCGTCATTGTTGGCCTGAGCGTTGTGGTGATTGACGCCGGATATGCCTTCGAGGGTGTTGGCATTCCGCTGGGCCGTTATGAGTTCGTCAGCCAGACCCTGACCAAACCTGCACCTCAGGGCCTTCGACGTCCGACAAGTCCCGACCCTTTGCTCAACAGCGTTTACCGATACCGCGACAATCGGTTTCGCCAGACCTGGCTCGGCCTGCTCCCCATGCCCTTGCCGAAGCATTACCTGCTCGGTTTTGACGACCAAAAATTAGAAGCCGAAGGCGTTCCCGCGAAGTTCCTGACCGACCGCCCGCTCGGCCTGATCGGCGAGAAGGTTATCGGCTATCCCGTTTATCTCGACGGCGAGCTGAGGCAGACGAGTTGGTGGTATTACTACCTCTTGACACTCGTTTACAAGGTGCCGGAAGGGACCTGGCTCGTTGTCCTGACCTCGTTGGTTTTGCTGCTCTTTTCCAGGCGATCGTGCGCCGAGGGGTTCGACGAGTTCGCCGTTCTGATCGTACCGGCGTTTGTCTTGTTCGTGATGAGCGTCCTGACGAACATCAACCTCGGCCTCCGTTATGTGCTGCCGATCTTTCCTTACGTCTTCATCGCGGCCGGTAAAGTCGCCCGTTGGGCGGAGGGTTTCGACCTCAAGAAAAAGGGGGTCGCCGCCTGGACGTGGATCGGCCTGGGGCTGGTCTTGACCATGGCCTCAACGGTCTCGATCCACCCGCATTATCTCGCTTATTTTAATACGGTTTCGGGAGGTCCCGACCGCGGCGCCGAGCACTTGATTGACAGCAACATTGACTGGGGCCAGGACCTCATCAATCTCCGTCGCTGGCTCGCCAGGAATGCACCCGGAGAGGCGGTCGGCCTCGCCTATTTTGGACAGGTCAATCCGCGCATCTTTCAGGAGCGCGGCGAGGGTTTCGAATGGTTCCTACCCCCCCCTGCCCCTCGGACGATGCCACTCTTGCCGCCTCGATATCGCGCGCATCCCGAGTCGTTGACGCTCCGCGCCGGCCTGTACGCGGTGAGTGCCTCGCTGGTGAAGGGGTTGCCGTGGCGGGTTTATGATAGCCCCTTGCCCGGCCTGGAATCAGTGACCGGCTGGGCTCCTTACAAGACCGAGGAAAACGCCTTCGGCTACTTCCGCGGCTTGACCCCGATCGCCAATGTCGGCCATTCGATCTGGATTTACCGGGTCAACGCCGCCGAGGCCGCCCGCCTCGCCCCGATCTGGTCGGGCGAGCAACCGACTCGGTAAACGTTCCGCGATCGTGAATTTGCGGCGATCGGGGGTGTAGGGTCTTTAACTGAACCCTCCCGGCGAAGATAATCGCCACGATCGAGGGGTCAAGTCGCGCCCGATTGCATCGTTATTGATTTCGGCCGCGACGCGTCGGGCCAAGGTTTCGCTTCGTTTTCGACCGGATTCCGGGCAAAAGAGGGACGGATGAGCGATCAGCACACCGCCGCGCGGGCTCGCGCGGCGCTAGACGCCGGTGAGGGAATTCTGCGGCTGGCACCGACCTGGGTGCCTCGTTCCTTCTTGATGCCGGGGGCACGCCTCAAACTGGCCTCGCAAGACCTCTATGCGCTGGGGACCCATCGCGGCGGGATCGATGAGCGCTGGTTTTCCTCAACCACCGCCGCCGCCAACGAAGGCGCCCCGGCCGATGAAGGACTGAGCTACGTTGTCCACGAGAAGGACAAGTTCACCCTCAAGGACGCCATTGACGCGCACGGCGCCGAGATGATCGGCGAGGCAATCTGGTCAAAGTACAAAAAATGGCCTGTTTACAGCAAGTTCTTTGACAACCTCGGCCCGATCCCCCACCACATGCACCAGAACGCCGAGCAGGCCGCCAAGGTCGGCCGCGAAGGCAAGCCCGAGAGCTATTACTTCCCCCCCCAGCTTAACTGGACCGGCAACAACTTCCCGCACACGTTCATGGGCCTGGAACCGGGGACGTCGAAGGACGACCTCCGCAAGTGCCTGGAGCGCTGGAACGAGGGCGACAACGGCATTCTTGACCTTTCCAAGGCGTACCGGCTCAAGCCCGGCACCGGCTGGCTGATCCCCCCCTGTGTGCTTCACGCCCCGGGATCGCTGGTAACCTATGAGCCTCAATGGGGTTCCGACGTCTTCGGCATGTATCAGTCGATGGTCGAAGGCCGCCGGGTTCCCTGGGACCTGCTCGTCAAGGACGTTCCCGAAGACAAGCACCACGACCTCGATTACCTCGTCGAGCAACTCGACTGGGAAAAGAACGTCGACCCCGAATTCAAGGCCCACAACTACCTTGAGCCGATCGTTCACTCCGGCGGCGTAGGTCAGGGCCACGTCGACAAGTGGATCGTTTACGGTACCGTTGACGGCAAGCAACTCTTCAGCGCCCGCGAGTTGACCGTCTTCCCCGGCGGCTCGACCACGATCAAGGACGACGGCGCCTACGGCCTGATTGTCACCCAGGGTTCGGGCACGATCGGCAAGATCGACGTCGACAGCCCCAACTACATTCGCTTCGGCGAGGTGACCAAGGACGAGGTCTTCGTTACCGCTAAACGTGCCAGAGAGGGCGTTTCGTTCAAAAACACGGGGAGCGAGCCATTTGTCAGCCTTCGCTACTTCGGTCCCGACGTTCACAAGGAAATCCCCGACGTCGGCGATCACATGAAGGCAAAGTGACGTGTCGTTGATGGACGAGTCGATCGACCACGACCTGACCGACGACGTTCGCGCCCGGATCAAGTCTGAGCTTGAGCCGGGCGAGCGTCTCCTCTGGGCCGCTCGGCCGATCGCGCGGGAGGAAAGTCTCTCGCGTGGATTTCTGGTCTGGTCCCTGATCGCCGCGGTGCTCGCGATCATCGGCGGTGTGAGTCTGGGATGGGCCTTTCTGAGTACAGACCGAAGCGGCGAAGGATTTTTGTCACTTGGCCTATTTCTGGGGGCCTTTGACATCCTCGTCATCTTCACTCTCGTCTCGGTCCGACGTCAAAAACGCTCCGGGTCGATCACGAGATCCCGGATGATCTATGCCTTGACCGACCGCCGCGCGATCCTCTGGTCACCTGAGCCAGCCCCAAACCTGGGCGCCTTCAAGGTCGTCACGATCCCTCGGGGTGGCTTCTCGGCCGTTCACCGCATCGAATTCGATGATGGTTCGGGCGATATCGTGTTTCGAGAGCGGGTCATGGGGATGGATTACGAAGTCTTTCCACCGCTCGGCTTCTTCGGAGTCGCCGAGGTCCGTCGGGTCGAGGAACAGATTCGAAGAACTCTGATCGTGCAAGACGCCAAGCTTCCCGGTCCTTTTCCGGCTTCCGAGAGGATCTGATGTCGACCACGTTGACCGAGTCACCGGTTCTCGTTGAACAGGAACAACGCCTTGTTCTCGGCGCGGTCTCCTGGGAGCAGTACGAGTCCTTGCTCCGCATCTTCCCCGATCATGGGGGTCTTCGGATCACGTACATCGACGGGAGGCTCACCCTTTTGTCTCCGAAACGTCGGCATGACTGGCATGAAGAGGCTCTGGGCGATCTCGTCAAGGCCATTGCGAGCGGGTTTGGTATCGACTGGGAACCCGCGGGCCATACGACGTATCGTCGCGAGGATCTCCACGGCGGAGTCGAAGGGGATCAGACGTTTTATCTGGGCGTCAATGCGGAAACCATGCGCGGTCCGGTTGAGGTTGACCTGTCAAGACAGCCTCCCCCCGACCTGGCGATCGAGGTTGAGCTCACGCACCGCGCGGACGACTCCATCGCCGTCTGGGGTCGGCTCGGCGTTCCCGAGGTCTGGCGATTCGATGTCGATCGCGGAACGCTTAACATGGGAATTCGCCAGGAAGACGGCCGCTATTCCGCAGTCACCCGAAGCCCGGCCTTTCCCGAGCTCGCGCCCGAGGACATCCTCTCTCAGTTGCGAATCGCGAAAGAACTGGGGGCATCGCGTTGGTACGCACAACTCGGAGACTGGGTCCGAGACGTCCTCTTGCCACGTCGAGGCGTCTCGTGAAACTGTTCAGGGTGCGGCGTGTTGAGGCGGAGGCCCATCGACGATCGCAGCGTAATAACCTGGCCCGAACTGCGGTTCCCTGGAAAACCACGTTGGTGCTCCTGGAAAATTGCTCGAAACTCCCCAGAAAGGTCAACCGATGAGCAGTGGCACGCACACCAACACCTTCCCGAAACTCCACAACGCCGCATGGCCCGGTGTCGTCGGCAAAGGGGAAGAGCCGGAACCGGCGATCGACCTCGATACCATGCTTGACCTAACCGCCGCGGCTGAGGTGGACGGCGTCAAGTTTGACGGATTCGACCTGTTCCTCTATCTTCCTCACATCAACATCGAAGCGACTGACGATGAGTTGAAAACGCTGGCCGACAAGGCGACCTCGCGCGGTCTGACGATCGGATCGGTCGTCGCTCCCGTCTGGTCGCCGACAGGCGGTGGCGCCGCGAACGACCCGGGCGAAGGGCGCAAGAAGTTTCTCGAACAGGTTCACAAGGGGTGTCACATCGCCCGACGCCTCCGCGAGATCGGCGTCCGGCCGTATGGAGTCGTTCGGATCGACTCGGCCACGGGCGTCGGCGACTGGGCCAAAGACCCCGAAACCAGCCAGAAAGCCATTGCCGAGACCTTCAAGCAGGCCGCGCAAATTGCCAAGGACCACGGCGAAAAGCTCGCCGCCGAAGGGGAAATCTGTTGGGGAGGCATGCACTCCTGGCGGAAGATGGTCGACCTTCTGGAGCGCGTCGGCGAGCCGGAAACGCTTGGCTTTCAGGCGGATATGGCTCATACCCTGCTGTACACGCTCGGCGAGAACGCCCCCGAAGACCGCATCCTTCCCGAGAATTTCGACTGGTCCGACAAGGCCACGCTCGACGCCGCCCTGAAGACGATCACCGACGCCCTTCGTCCCTGGACGATCGACTTCCACGTCGCCCAGAATGATGCGACCGTTCACGGCACCGGCTCACACGACCACACCGGCCGACACTGCCAGGCGACCGACCCCAACGGCAAGCTCGACATTCCCCATGTCGCAGGCTTCTGGCTCCGCGACGATACCGGCAAGCTCACCAAGCGGTTCCGGCACATCTGCTGGGACGGCTGCATGTTTCCCAACACCGTCATGATGAAGCCGCGGACCTGGAACGACATCCTCGCGGCCATGATCTCCGTCCGTGATGCGCACGGCTGGACCGAGTAAGTAAATCCGTCAGAATCTATCGAATCATCCTTCTTTTCACGGGTGTCAGGATCGATGGCAAAACCACTCAATATCGGCCTCGTCGGCTACGGCTTCATGGGCCGGACCCATTCCAACGGGTACAAGCGCGTCAATGACTTCTTCGACCTCGAATACCGCCCCGTCCTCAAGGCCGTCTGCGGCCGAACCGCCGAGGGGGCCAAGGCCTTCGCCGAGAAATGGCAGTACGAGTTGTTCGAAACCGACTGGCGAACCCTCATCAATCGCAAAGATATCGACGCGATTGATATCTGCACGCCGAACAATACCCATGCCGAGATCGCCATCGCCGCCGCCGAGGCCGGCAAGATGGTCCTCTGCGAGAAGCCGCTCTCGATGGATCTCGTCGAGGGCCAGAAGATGGTCGACGTGATCGAGAAGGCCGGCGTCCCCAACACGGTCTGGTACAACTACCGACGCGCCCCGGCCGTGACCCTCGCCAAGCAGCTCATCGATGAGGGCAAGCTCGGTCGGATCTTCCACTACCGCGCCAATTTCCTGCAAGACTGGACGATTTCCGCCGAGCTCCCGCAAGGCGGCGCCGGTCTCTGGCGGCTCGACGCCAGCGCCGCTGGATCGGGCGTGACCGGCGACCTGCTCGCCCACTGCATTGACACCGCGCTCTGGCTTAACGGCCCGATCGATCACGTCTCCGCGATGACCGAAACATTCATCAAGGAGCGGAAACACACCCAGACCGGCAAGCTCGAACCGGTCAAGATCGATGACGCCTGCGCCTTCCTCTGCCGGTTCAATAACGGCTCGCTCGGCCTGTTCGAATCGACCCGGTACGCCCGGGGGCACAAGGCCCTCTACACGTTCGAGATCAACGGCGAAAAAGGGTCGGTCAAATGGGACCTTCACGACCTCCATCGCCTTGACTTCTTCGACCACCGCGACGAGGGCCGACTTCGCGGCTGGCGATCGATCCACGTCACCGATGGCGATCACCCGTACATGAAACACTGGTGGGTCCCCGGCCTTCAAATCGGCTACGAACACACGTTCGTGCACCAGGTCGCCGACTTCCTCGAAAATCTCGCGGCGGGCAAACCGACCAGCCCGACCTTCCGCGAGGCGCTCGCCACCCAGGCCGTTTGCGACGCCGTTCTTGACTCGGCCGAGGCCGGCAAGTGGGAGACGGTTGTGCATGTCTAGCGAGGAAAACCGGGATCAAAGCGAGTCGGTGGACCGATCGGGGCGACTGCGTCTCGCCTCGACGGCCGCGATCGCCTGCGTCCCGCTCCTCCTTATGGCGACCGGCCCGCAACTCTTTCGGGGCGAGAGCATCGCCGAGTGGTTCAGCGTCGTAGACATTTATTATCCGAGCGCCTTGAAGGTCAGAGCGGGCGCGATTCCTTACCGGGATTTCCCGCTCGAATACCCGCTTTTGAGCCTTCCGGCCGTGGTTCTGCCGATCGCTTTCGGAACCGATAAGCGAACGTATGGCCTGGCCTTCGCGGTCGAGACGATGCTGATCAACGCGGCCTTGATCGTGCTCGTCGCGGCCGAGGTGGAGCGCACCTCCGGCCGGTCGCGCCTTGCCGGCCGACTCGTCTGGTACTGCCTTTTCTTCACGGCGCTTTCACGGATGATCGTCTCGCGGATCGATCTCGGGCCGACGCTCATGGCCTTCTGGTCAACCTCGCTCTGGTACCGTCGAAAGTCGGTCGCGGGGGGCATTCTCGCGGGTCTTGGTACCTTGATGAAAATCTTTCCAGGATTTGTCACACTCACGGCAGTCTCCTGGGAGGCTTCTCAGGAAGTCGGCCGAAACTTTCGAGGAGCTTTGGCCTTCGCCGCGACGATTGCGATTGGCCTGACAATCTGGATGGCGATCGGCGGGCGCGGGGCGATCGCCTCGCTGACCTATCACGGCGAGCGCGGGCTTGAACTGGAATCGTTTTACGCGGGAATCTTGATGGCGGTTGGTCAACTCTGGGGATGGAAATATAAGGTTCCGTTTGACCACGGATCTTACAACCTCGTCGGTCCCTGGACCGCCGGAATGGTCAAGGTTTCGGGCGTCTTGATGGCTCTGGCGGTGGTCGTGACCCTGCTTCGGTTCGCCTTGACGGGGTATCGGACGCCGATGCGGTTCACGCTGGCCATCCTGATCGCGACGATCATGACCGCGAAGGTGCTTTCACCGCAGTATTTCATCTGGCTCTTGCCCTTCGTCGTTACGCTCGACGACTACGACGGCCGGAGCGCGCGGCCGCTTTATGCGGGGATCTGCCTGTTGACCCTGGTGAACTATCCGGGCATGTTTGAACCCTTGACGCATCTTGAACCGGGCGCGATCGTCTTGCTCAACCTCCGCAATGCGCTGGCGGTTGCCCTCTGGGGGGTGCTCACCTTCGGCGGCGGTCGGCCGGCTTCCGCGACTGCGCCCGAGTTAAACCCGGGTTCTTGATGATCGACCGATCGTGGAAACCAAAGGCGGACGGACCATGAAAATTGGGATGAACTTGTTGCTCTGGTGTGATCTCGTGACCGAGCAGCACGATGCGCTTCTTGAAGAGATCAAGGCCCTTGGCTTCGATGCCGTTGAAGTCCCTGTCTTTGACACGTCGAGCCTCGCCCCGTATGAACGACTCGGCAAGCGTCTGAAATCGCTCGGCCTGGGGGCGACCTGCGTGACCGTGATGACTCCCGAGACGAACCCGATCTCACCCGACCCGACCATTCGCGAGGCGGCTGTCCGCCATCTCGATCGGGTGATGGAGTGCGGCCAGGCGTTCGGGTCCGAGATTCTCTGCGGGCCGGTCCACTCGGCCATCGGCGTCTTCTCGGGCAACGGCCCGACCGACGATGAGTTCAAGGCGGGCGTGGAAACCTTGCAAAAGGCCGGCGAGAAGGCCCAGGCCCGCAAAACCCGGATCGCCGTCGAGTATCTCAATCGGTTCGAGATCTATTTCTTGACGACCGCCGCGCAGGATCAGCGATTCGTCCAGGCGGTGAACCACCCGCACGTCAAGATGATGTACGACAGCTTTCACGCCAACATCGAGGAAAAGAACCAGGAAGCGGCAATCCTCTCGTGCAAGGACGAGACGATTCACGTCCACGTCTCCGAGAACGACCGCGGCGTTCCCGGCACCGGCGGCGTTGACTGGAATTCATACTGGTCCGGCCTCCGCAAAAGCGGCTACGACGGTTACCTGACGATCGAGGCCTTCGGCCGATCGCTCCCGGCGCTCGCCGCCGCGACGCGAGTCTGGCGTGACCTCTTCCCCGACGCGATGGACCTCTGCCGCGATGGTCTGGCCTTCATCAAGAAGAACACCGCGACGTCCTGACCCGAAATTTTTCGAGCAATCGAACGACGGCCGCGCCCTATCCTAGAATGGCGTTGGGGCGCGCGATCGTTCCGCGCCCGCGTCGCGACTTTCTGACGGCCCAACGACGGGGCCTGGAGCGTCTATGCGGGTTTGCAACGTGGTCGCGGCGCGTCCGAACTTCATGAAAATGGCGCCGGTCGTCCTTGAACTGCAACGCCGAGGCATCGAACAATTTCTCGTCCACACCGGGCAGCATTACGATGCGAACATGTCCGACGTCTTCTTCGAAGAACTCGGCATGCCCCGGCCCGACGTTCACCTCGGCGTCGGCTCAGGTTCGCATGGCTCGCAAACCGCCGCGGTTCTCATCGCCTTTGAAACGACCTGTCTGGAACGCAAGCCCGACCTCGTCATCGTCGCCGGTGACGTCAACTCCACGCTCGCCGCGGCGCTCGCGGCCACCAAGTTGCAAATCCCGGTCGCCCACGTCGAGGCCGGCCTTCGGTCGTTCGACCGCGCGATGCCCGAGGAAATTAACCGGATTCTGACCGATCACATCAGCGACCTCCTCTTCGTGACCGAGGACGAGGCGATGGTGAACCTTGGCAACGAGGGAATCACCCGAGGGGTTCATCAAGTCGGCAACTGCATGGTAGACACCCTCTTTCGTCACGTCGAATCCGCGCTCGGTCAGACCCCCTGGGAACGCTTCAAGCTCGCTCCGTCCGGCTATGCGCTCTTGACCTTGCACCGGCCTTCCAACGTCGACGATGACCAATCCTTGCGCGGCCTGATGAAGGCGATCAATCGGGTTTCCGAGCGACTTCCCGTCGTCTTCCCCGTTCACCCGCGAACCCGCGACCGCATGAGCCGCGCGGGGATCGTGACGGCCCCGAACCTGATCCTCGCCGAACCGCTGCCATATCTTGCATTTCTGGGCATGATGGCCCGCGCCCGGTGCGTCCTCACCGATTCCGGCGGGATTCAGGAAGAAACGACCGCGCTCGGCGTCCCTTGCCTCACGCTCCGCGAGAACACCGAACGCCCGATCACCGTCAGTCAGGGGACCAACCGGCTCGTCGGTCCCGACTCGACCCGGATCGAGGAATCGGTTAACGACGTCCTATCCGGCAACTGGCCGACCGGCGTCCGCCCTGAGCTCTGGGACGGGTACGCCGCCCGACGGATCGTCGATGTCTTGACGACCTGGCGCGCCGCCTGAATTTTCTGGGCACGTTGAGCGCGTCTCGGGGTTTTTAGACCTGAAAAACGCCCGTTGAGAAACCGCCTGGACCAGTTGGGTGAGGCCGGCTGGCCAGTTCGAGGCTTCTTATAAGAATCTCGCGGGTCTCGGCCGGGTCAATAATGGCGTCGACCCAGCCGCGCGCCGCGGCATAACGAATGTCGGTTTCGCGGTCGTAACGTTGGCGGAGGTCTTCGGCCATCGCCGTCAAGTCGGCATCGGCGACGGTCTTCCCCTGCCGTTTGAGCGTCGACAGGTTGACGTCAAGCATGGTTCGCGCCGCCTGCTCGGCGCCCATCACGGCATAGCGTGCGCCGGGCCAGGCAAAGAGAAAGCGCGGATCAAAGGCCCGGCCGCAAAGCGCATAATGCCCGGCGCCGAACGAATGGCCGATCAAAAGAGTGATCTTGGGCACAACGCTGTTGCTCACGGCGTTGACCAGCTTCGCCCCGCGCCGGATGATTCCCGAACGCTCGGCGTCGCGACCGACGTCAAACCCGTTCACATCCTGGAGAAAGAGCAAGGGAATTTTTCCCTGGTTGCAGTCGAGAACAAACCGCGCGGCCTTATCCGCGCTATCGCCGTAAATCACGCCGCCGAACTGAAAGGGGCCGTGACTGTCTGGCCGGAATCGCAATCGCTGGTTCGCCACGATGCCGATCGGTCGACCGCCCAGCCTCGCGAACCCGCAGACGAGCGAACGGCCGAAGCTGGCCCGATACTCATCGAAATAACTACCATCCACGAGTGCTTCAATCGCCTCGCGCATGTCATATTGCGCGGAAGGGTCGGTCCGAACGATCTCGAAAAGGTCCTCGGCCGATCGTGTGGGCGGCTCAATTTTGTTAACAACCCTGGGATCGGGAGGAAGCAAGGCGAGAAGACGCCGAAGCCTCGCCAGGCAGGCGGGGTCGTCAGGTTCGTGATAGTCCACGGTCCCGCTGATCGTCGCGTGGACAGTGGCTCCGCCAAGATCCTCGGAACTGATCTCCTGACCGATCGCGGCCTTGACCAGGCTCGGCCCGGCTAGATAGAGGCCGGAGCCTTCGGTCATCAAGATCGTATCGCAGAGCGCCGGGAGATAGGCTCCGCCCGCCACGCAATTTCCCATGATCGCGGCAAACTGGGGAATACCCTGTGCCGACAAGACGGCATTATTGCGGA
Organism: Isosphaeraceae bacterium; assembly: GCA_965277595.1. Taxonomy (GTDB): domain Bacteria; phylum Planctomycetota; class Planctomycetia; order Isosphaerales; family Isosphaeraceae; genus CBDIDH01. The sequence continues at coordinate 3,483,685 of CBDIDH010000002.1, read as the reverse complement.
AGATCCGGCCGAAATCGTCGGCATCGGGAAAGACCTCGTCCTGCATTGGCAAAAAAACGCCCGACGAATCGACGAGGTAAATGACCGGGATTCGATTTTCAAGCGCAATCGCCTGGGCGCGGAGCATCTTCTTGATCGACATCGGAAAACAGGCGCCCGCTTTCACCGTGGCATCATTCGCCACGATCACCACCGCGCGACCGGAGACGGTGCCGACCCCGGTGACAACCCCCGCGGCCGGTGAACCGCCCCATTCGTCGTAGAGATGGTAGCCGGCCCAGAGGCCCAGTTCGAGAAAGCGCGACTCGGGATCAATCAGCGCCGCGATCCGTTCACGAGCGGTCAGGCGGTTCTTGGCGTGCTGTCTGCCAATCGCCTCCGCGCCGCCCCCCTGCCGGATCACCTCGGCCTCGGCCGCAATCGCGCGCGCGGCCTCGCGAAGGTCAGGCTCGCGCGTGATTCGGGGGACGTGCCGGTGTTCGGAGGTCGTCACGATGTCCCTTCAGTCAGGCTCGATCCGGCGCACGACTCGGTCCGCTCGCTCCCCCGCCGATCAATCCCTCGGCAACGAGTGACCGGACATGTTTGCAACCGAGCGGGTCGATTCCGTCGCGTCGAAAGATAAAGTCGGGGCAGTCGCATTGTGGACCGTAACGGGTTTCCGCCACGTCGTAAAGCGTCCCATCCGGTTTGTTGAGCCGAAACGCCTTGAGGCCATTCAACCCTCGGGAAAAAATCGGTTCGATTCGATAAATCGTCTCATTGATGACCAGCAAGAGTTGCGAATGCAAGGCCGAGCTAACGGGCTTGATCGCCGCGATTCCCATCATGGCAATTCTCCAGTTTACCTGTACAAATTCTACCTATCGGATCGATCATCCGCAAGAGGGACTCGCGGGGAATTCCCGATTGAGCTCAAGAAAACGGAACTTCCGGGACGTCTTCGGGGTTTATAAGGTTGATTAAGACGACGTCGGGCCAACCTCTGGGAGTGACTACGGATGTGCGTCCGCGTACTTGGGCTTTCGGTTAGCTTTGTCGTTATGGTAAGTGTCTCGGGCCTGAAACTGGCCAGAGGACAGGAGCAGGCGGCGATCAATTATCCCGAACTCTTCCAGACGCTCGACGTGAACGACGACAAGATCATCACGCGAGGCGAAGTCCCCGAAGACGCACGCGACGCCTTTGATCGCCTGGCGAAGCTGGCCGACAAGAACGGCGACGGCAAGATTGACCAGCTCGAATATCGCGACGTCCTGGTTCGCGCACGCGATTCCGCGCTCTCCGCGGTCCCCAAGACTTCCGAGGCATTCAAGGCGGCCGACAAGAATGGCGATGGCAAGCTCGAACGCGACGAGTTCACCGGCATTCGCGCGATGTTCAACCGCGCTGACGCCAATAATGATGGCTCGCTGAGCCCTGACGAGGCGATCAGGTTTCGCGAGAATGCCGCCAAAAATCGGCTTCCGCAAGGGAACGAGTTTCCACCTCGGTTCGCGACGATGGACAAGAATGGCGACAAGAAGCTGAACCGCGAGGAATTCACCGGCGTTCCCGCCAATTTTAACCGCATGGACGTTAACAGTGACGGCTTTGTCACTCCTGCGGAACTTCGCCAGTTCTTCAGTGCGAATCCGAATGCCGCCAAGAAAGCCCAGGCGAAAAAGGCCGAGAAGACTCCTCAGACGGCCAAGTGACCTCCAATTCCATCCCAGGCATGGGGCTAACGGACGGACCGATTGCTTGACGCATCGTGAGGCCGGGGCTACGATGTCGGCTGTTCGGGTCTGAACGGCTAGAAAGATTGGGTATCTTCTGCCAGTCGAGCCGATATCCAGGACTGGAGAAGGGCGGGCGTTCACCGGCACGCACGGACGTGGTCGGCGCCCCAGGCTTCCCCGCGGGCGGTCAGGGGATGCGTGCCGATGGATCGGTCGGGACCGGAAGGTTTACTCGCCACTATCGAGACTCCGCACGCTCATGTGCTGGGAATCGATGGCCGGGGCATGTCGGGTTTGGCCCAGAACCTCGTACAGAAGGGGATGGCCGTGACCGGGTCGGAGGCGATCCCCGGTATGGACTGGGCCGGTCTCCGCGGGCTCGGAGTTCGAGTCCATGCCGAGCCGGTCTCGCGACCGATCCATGGCCGGACCCGCCTGCTCGTTCACGGACCTGAGGTTGATCGCTATCACCCCGCGCGCCTCGGCGCCTTGCGTCGAGGGGTCGCGCAGGCAACGCCAGCAGCCTGGCTGAGCGACCAGATGCGCGGGCGAATCGGCCTGGTTGTCGCGGGCGGTCGCGAAGCGAGTCTTGCCGCGGCGATGACCGGTTTTGTCCTCAGCCGGGCCGGCCTTGACCCGTCGGTTTTACTGGGAACTTCCTGCCCGCAGCTTGGCGGCTGGTCGCGCGAAGGCGCGGGTCCGCACCTGATCGCCGAGTGGTCAGGCGATCCAAGTGAGTACGCGACCATCCAACCGCCGCTCGCGCTGTTGTTGAATGTCGGGAGCGATCCCTGGGTCGATCTCGATCGCTGGTCCGCGACCCTCCGCGCGTCGCTCCGGGCGCTTCCCGACGGGTCGGACGTGCTGGCCCTCGGCCATCCATCGCTGCTTGACTGCCGGCCGGGGATGGAAGGCGTTCCCGGTCGATTTGAGTGGATTTCGCTTCAGCCGGGGGCCGATTGGTGGGGGACCGACCTCCGTGAAGAGGGGGGCCGGTTTCGCTTCCGCGTCTTTCAGCGCGGGCGTTATGTGACCGAGGTCCGGCTCCGTGTTCCGGGTCGGCGGGCAGTGGTCGGAGCACTGGCGACCGTGGCCGTTTGCGAACGATTGGGCGTTCCCTCGGCGGTGGTTCGTCGCGGGCTCGAAGAGTTCTCGGGCCTGGCCCGGGATTTTGAGCCGCGCGGAACCTTCCGAGGTGTTACTCTGGTCGATGATGAGGCCGACGACGCGGTCTCGGTCCGCGAGGCCCTGGCGCAGGCCCGACGCGCCTTTGGTAGCCGTCGGCTCTGGGCCGTTTACGCGGCTCCAGGTCGCGACGAGCCTCGGCGTTACGTCTCCGCCTTCTCGACCGCCGACCAGGTTTTGATCGCGGATCGGTCGACGGCCGAGGTCGAGGACCAGAGGTCAACGCGGTCGTGGGTTCAGTCGTTGACAGAGGCCGGAGTCAAGACGCGTCGGGCGTCGAGCCTGGTTGAGGCGATCTCAGTGCTGGACCGGCACCTCGAACCCGGCGATGTCTTGCTGACGCTCGGGGCCGGCGACGTGGGAACGATAGCCGATGCATTTATTCGACGACTTCCGCGAGATCGTCAGGGCGGATGAGCCCCTGGCCCCTCACGTCTGGTTCCGGCTCGGGGGTCCCGCCGCGTACCTCGCTCGCCCGAGGAACCTTGACGAGCTTCTCGGTCTGCTCAGGCGATGCCGGGCCGAGTCCTTGCCGTTCAAGGTTCTTGGCGGAGGCTCGAATATCCTCGTCCGCGACGAGGGGATCAAGGCGCTGGTGATCCACCTGGAAAGCCCGGCCTTTTCCGACCTGAGCACCGACGGCACGGTTGTGACCGCCGGCGCCGCGGTTCCACTGACCGCCCTGATCTCGCAGTCGGCCCGGTCGGGACTTGCTGGCCTGGAGCTCCTCACGGGAATTCCCGGCACGGTCGGAGGCGCCCTGCGCGGCAACGCGGGAGGTCGACAAGGGGCGATCGGCCAGTTCGTCCGACGGGCGACGGTGATTGACGCCTCCGACCAGGTTCAGGTCCGCGAGCGCGACGACCTGGGCCTGACCGGCCGGGACAGTAGCCTTGACGAGCCTTTGATTCTCTCCGCCGAGTTCGAACTGGAACAGGACGACCCTGAAACCGTCGTCCGGCGGATGCGGCGGATCTGGATCGTCAAGAAGGAAAATCAGCCGTACGGCCATCAGTCGGCCGGTTGCATCTTCAAAAACGTCAGTCCCGACATCACCGCGGGCGCGTTGATCGATCAAGCTGGCCTGAAAGGGACCCGTTGCGGCGGGGCCGAGGTTTCCGACCGCCACGCCAATTTCATCATCGCGCAGCCGGGCGCGACGGCCTCGGACGTCCTGCAACTGATCGACCAGATTCGTCAGCGCGTCTGGCAACAGTTCGGTTACGAATTAACGCTGCAAATCCAGGTCTGGTAACCTTTTTGTCAGATTGCGCGAACCGACATGGGACGTGATCCGTCAGGCGTCAGGACTTCAGGCGATGGAACAGCAGGAACGCCCCGGGATCGATCCGCCGGGTGGTCCGCCCCCTCGTCGGTTTCCTCGACTCTTGATCCCCACCACCGACCGTCCGCACGCCCACGGACGGCAGATCGGTCGCACTCTGGCGATCTTTGGCGTGATTGGGCTGTTAATCGCGGGCCTTGCCTGGATCGTGAGCGCGGCCAGGCGGTCGGTCGACCAGGCCCAGCCTTACACGCTCAGTTATCGCCAGGTCACGCTTGACCCGCCCCCCCCGCAATGGATCAAGGGGGGCACGGAAGGCTTTCTCGACGCCGTTCTCGGCCGTTCCGACGAGTTCCGATCGTTCTCGGCCCTGAACTTCGACGCGGATCACCTCCGACTCTTTTTTCAACACAACCCTTGGGTCGTCCGCGTTTCGGGAATCACCCGGGGCTATCCGAACCGCGTAACCATGCGGCTTGAGTACCGCGAGCCCGTGGCCATCGACCGGCTCGAAGACGGTCTTGAGCGGACCGTGGTTGATCACGAGGGGGTCATCCTCCCGCGCGACGAGATTGTACCGGCAACGCTCGAACGTCTTGTCCGGCTCTGTCAGTTTGAACTCCCGGTTGATCCGAAGCCGGGTGAGACCTGGAACCGGATCGACCCGAAACCGGGTCTGCCCGTTCGTAACGATCGCGTCCTTGCCGCGGCGCGGCTCGCCGCCTTTTTGCGTGACCGACTCTCAACGGAACCCTCGGGGGCCTCGACCTTTCCGCGTTTCTTCATTCACGCCTGGGGCGAGTCCGAATTATACCTTCAGGTTGGCCCGCACCTGATGTTTCACTGGGACGAGCCGTTGCAAGGCAAGGCGGCTGAAGGTCTTACGCCCGACGCGAAATGGGTTTTTCTCCGCGACTTCACCCGCGAGCACCCGCCCCGGCCCGACGATTCTGACTCGTACTGGAAGTTCACCACGCGCGGCATCGAGCCCGACCCGCGTCATCATGGGCCTCGCCAGGCCGATCAAACCAGCCCTCGATCCGCCGTCCGCCGTACGAGGGGAACGAATTCCACCCCCTGGAAACGAAATCCTCCGGGATAACCAGGCCGTTCGCTGTCCAGTTCGTTCGAACGAGGGTCCGCATCACGTTTCCGACCGGGCATCGCGCAACGGGCAAAGAACCGCCTCCGCCTCCGCGATCTTCAACCCCGCATTCCTTCCGTCCTCTTGCTCTTTGCCCACTGTCCTTTTGCCCTTTGTCCTTTTGCCCTTTGCCCTTTTGCCCTTTGCCTTTCGTATCAACGGCTCGGGTCCGGTTCACAGGAACAAAAGGGCCGAGAAACCCTTCAGCCTGGACAACAACACGGACGGTCAACGGCGGCAGGAGATCGGGGTCATGGCGAGTCGACTCGGCCCGAAGTGGCTGAATGGTGTGAAATCTCTGGCGATTCAAACCCATGCCGGGCGGCTCGGTCGGTTCGCCGTCCTCGCCGACTCGATCAATGCGCTGGAGCCAACTCTCGAAGCCGAGTCTGACGACCAGCTTCGCGAGCGAAGCCGCCAGCTCCGGCTCAAGGCTCGCCAGGGCGATTCGCTCAATGGCCTGCTCGTGGAAGCCTTTGCGCTCGTGCGCGAGGCCGCCAAGAGAACGGTCAAGCAGCGGCATTACGACGTGCAGCTTGTCGGCGGCGCCGCGATCCATTTCCGATCGATCGCCGAGATGGAAACCGGCGAAGGCAAGACCCTCGTCGCGACCTTGCCCGCCTTTCTCAACGCCTTGCCCGGCAAGGGCGTGCACGTCATCACCGTTAACGATTACCTCGCTCGCCGCGACGCCGACTGGAACACGCCTGTTTATAACCTTCTGGGCATGACCGTCGGTTGCATCGAGACCGGCATGCCCGACGGCGCCCGACGCGCCGCGTATGCCTGCGACATCACGTATGGCACCAGCAAGGAGTTCGGCTTTGACTTCCTCCGCGACGAGTTGAAACGCCTTCAACTCGGCGACACGCACCGCAAGAGCTTTGAGCAAGCCTTTCTCGGTCGCGGCGAACATACCGAGGGCGAACTTCCCGTTCAGCGCACCCACTTTTACGCGATCGTCGACGAGGCCGATAGCATTCTCATCGACGAGGCTCGAACCCCGCTCATCATCGGCGCCAACAATCAGCCGACCCAGGAAGAAGCCGCCGCGTACTACGGCGCGGATCAGCTTGCCGCAACCCTCATTCGTACCAAGGACTTCAAGTACGACCCCGCCGAACGAAAGGCCGAGCTGAACGCCGCCGGCCGCCGCAAGGTTCAGGTCGCCGCCGGTCATTCCTCCTTCGCGGCGCTCACTGTCGACGGCCTTTACGAGTACGTCGAACGCTCCCTCCGCGCTCAGATCGCCTACCTCAAGGACCGCGACTACGTCATCGTCAACGGCGAGGTCGTCATCGTTGACGAGTTCACCGGCCGAATGATGCCCGGCCGCCAGTGGCAAGACGGTCTCCATCAGGCGATTCAGGCCAAGGAACGACTCGAAGTGACCCTGGAAACGATCACCGCCGCCCGGGTGACCGTGCAGGACTTCTTTCTCCGCTATAAAAAGCTCGCCGGGATGACCGGGACCGCGTCCACTGACGCACGAGAACTGCGCAAGATCTACAAGGTCAACGTCTTCAAGGTTCCCACTAACCGCAAAGGTCGTCGCGTCTGGGTTCCCGACCGCGTCTTCTCGACCGAGGCCGAGAAGTTCCAGGCCGTCGCCGACCAGATCGTCGAATGGAACAAGCAAGGAGTTCCGGTCCTGATCGGTACGCGCTCGATCGAAAAATCCGAGCGGCTATCGTCTCTGCTCACCGCCGCGGGAATCGAGCACCAGGTCCTGAACGCCAAGAACCACGAGATCGAGGCCCAGATCGTTTCTCAGGCTGGCCAAACCGGTAAGGTCACCGTGGCCACGAACATGGCCGGTCGCGGTACCGACATCAAGCTCGGTGAAGGAATCGCCGACCTTGGCGGTCTGCACGTCGTCGGCACCGAGCGTCACGAGTCAAGGCGGATCGACCGCCAGCTTGCAGGCCGATCCGCCCGGCAAGGCGACCCTGGCCATTGTCAGTTTTTTGTCTCGGTCGAGGATGAAATTCTCGAAGCCTACGGCGAAAAGCCCGCCGCGCGGCTTCGGAAGCGTTATCGAGGCCGGGGCGAGTTGACCAGTCCCGCGATGAGACGCCTGATCCTCACCGCGCAGGCGAAGAAGGAAGGTCAACACTTCCGGGACCGAAAGCTTCTCATGAACTATGAGAAGCAACGTGCCGAGATGCGCAGAAATATGGGCCTGAACCCCGTTCTCGGTTAACGGATCTTCCGCGCTGCTGTTTTCAACGAGGAATCAAGCCGTCCGAGGTTGCCAAAGGCCGCCTCGGCGTCTTCGACCCTCCGCGTCCCATCGGTTCGCCCCTTGATCGCGGCCAGGTAGGCCGACAGTTGCTTCGCGCCTTCGCGGGTTTGCAGCAGATCGTAAATCCAGAGGCAACTCTCGGCATACGCAAGTTGTTCGGTCGCCTCGTCTTCAAACAAACCGTCGTCGGTCAATAACCTCTCCAAGGGAATCCATTTCAGCCGTCCCTTGCCCGGGTTTCTGAGCACGGCCAGCCGCAGCATGTTCGGCCGGGCGAGTGTCGGTCGATCCTTCCGCCAGACCTCGCCAAAGGTCGCCAGCCCTTCGCTGACGGCAACCGGAACATCCCCCAGACGCGAGAGAAGGCCCGTGTTGTAGGTCAACTGATGTGTCGCCTCATGAACGAGCGTGAACGTGTTGACCCGCGGTTGATCGGTCTGAAAGATCACGAGTCGGTTCGAGTCGAGGTCGTAATGTCCCCCCTCGGCCCCGTCGGCGTCTTCACCCTTGAAGGCGTTGTAGGAGGCTCTGTCGAGCAGCACGACGACGGCCATTCGGCTGGCCGGCAAGGGAATCTCAATCCCCTTGGTGAGCAGGAATTTCTGAAGCGTTTTCGCGAGGCCCTCGCAGACGTGGAGCGCTCCCGCCTGAAAATCCTCGGGCGCATCGCCGACGGCAACGTAATGCTCGGTCTCGCGAATTCCCTGGTTTTTCAGGCTCGCCGCCGACATCCGCGCAAGGATCGCGTCCACGTCCGTCTTCCCGGCGCCGAGCGACCCCAGACCCCCGACCGCCATTGCCGCGAGCCAACCTCGGCGCGTCCAGAGAATGCCCTCCTGGTCTCGCGTCTCCATCGCTCCTCCTGTTGACGCAACGTCGACTTCCCGAGACCGATCGTACCATCCGACCGATCTCCTTACCAGGACGTCGGTTCGAGGTTTGGGCTTGCGAAATCGCGGCGCGGCCGCTAGTGTATTCGAGACCGTGGGGTTCAGGCCCTCCGCTTTTGAGAATGCAACGGAGATTCGACACGTCAAGGAGGACGTCCGTGCTCAGAGCTTACACCGCGAACGCGCCCTCTCCCGTCCGCCTCTTCCTCAAATCATTGATGTACCCGGGTACGAACTGGGTGAGCCGCGACAAATCGCGACTCACCCGGATGCTACTCAAGGGAACACCCACTCAGCCAGTTCGAACCCTCGATTGTGGCTGCGGCAACGCCTATTTCTCGCATCAGGCGGTGATCCGCGGATCAACCTGCTTGGGAATCACGATTCACGACTGGGAACGTCAAAACTGCGAGGAGATGCGCGACTTCCTCGGCATCTCCGACGAACGCCTTGAGTTCCGCGTCGCGACTCTGGAAACGCTTGCCGACGACCCCACGCAACACGCCCAGTTCGATCAGGTCTTGCTGCTCGACGTCATCGAACACATCATGGATGCCCCGGCCACCTTCCGACAGATTCATCAACTGCTTGACGACGATGGCTTCGTTTACATCACCACGCCGAACCGCGACTGGCAGGCGCACACGTCATCAATTCGTGTGACCCCGCGCGAGGATGGCTGGCACGTTCGCAACGGTTACACCTTCGAGCAGCTTGAATCGGTCCTCGAACGCAATGGCTTCGAGCCGATTGACCGACTTCGCTTCGGCACCTTTGGCTCGACGGTCGTGACCTGGCTCCAGCATTCGCTTTTCCGGTCGAAGATTGACCTGCTCACGGTCCTCTTTTTCCCGATCCTCAAGGCAATTTCAGTCCTTCTCTCCCCCTGGAAAGACCCGCATACAATCTTCGTCCTCGCCCGCAAGCGTCGAACGGGGATCGACGTTTAACGAAGTTTCCCCACGTCCGCCGCGAAAGGGTCCTAGACTTGGGCAAGAGGCCCTGGCGCGCGTTCGCCGGGGCGGTCCTGAGTTTGTCGAGGGCCTTCCCGGGTGGACAGATCGCGGCGAGACTTGCCCGTATCGGCGGCCGACGCCTTGCAGACAGCGGCCTGGTTCGTGGTCGCCCTGATGGCTCGGGCGCCGATCGTCGCTCGGCTGGAAGGTGCTCTCGATCACGACCAGTCAGTCGTCGGCCTGATGGCGCTGGATATCGCCCGAGGGCGGCGGTTCCCGATCTTCTTCGACGGTCAGCGGTACATGGGCGCGGTGGAAGCGTATGTGGCGGCGGCTTTCGTGCGCGCCTTCGGCCACGCGCCGGTGATCATCGCCCTGGCCCCTTGGCTGGCCTTTGGTCTCTTCGCGGCCCTTCAGTTTTTCCTCTGGTCACGCTGGGGCGACCGCGCGACGGGTCACCTCGCCGCCGCCTTCACGATTGTCTGCGCGCCGATGCCCGTGCTCTGGGAAGTCGTTCCGCGTGGCGGTTACATCGAATTTCTCGCCTGGTCCTTGCCGACGCTCGCCGCCTATCGCGCTCTCTGCCGATCTGATCGACCCTGGCCCCTCCCCTGGATTCAGACGGTCTGGGGGTTCTGGCTTGCTTTCGGTTATTTCCTGAATCCGCTCTCCCTGACCATCTACGTGACCCTGGCAATTGACTGGACCTTCGGTCGCCACGGCGCCGATCTTCGTCGCGATCGTCATGTGACGAGCCGTTGGCTCGATCATCGCTTCGCGCCCGTCTTGGGACTGAGCCTCGCCATCGGCTGGGTTCTGGCCATCGCCTTTTGCTGCCACGTCGAGCCCCCCGAGGTCCTGAACGGCCTCCCCTATGTCGGTTTCAACGGCTGGTGGTCGGGTCGTTCTGGCGTGGCCGTCGGCGCCCTGGGTGTCCTGACGATCATTGCGGCAACCGCCTGGTGGACCCGATCGGCGGCGCGTGCTTTTGCACTCTTGATGCGGTCGCCCTGGGCCTTCGTGGGACTTCTCGCGGGTCTCGCGCCAATCTTGATGTACAGCCTTCTTGTTCGCCTTGGCGTTTATCCCGCCGCGCTCTCGTTGCCGATCTGGATCGCGGCTCCGTGGAAGGCCGGTCCCAACCTGGGAATCCTCGTCGGATCGCTCGGCACGTTGATTGGCTCCGACCCTCGCGCCGCGCAAACGGTGCTGATCGGTTCGGGAATCGCGCCGCCCGACCCGCGCTGGCCGATGGTCGAGGCGGGCTTAATTGCCTTCAGTCCGATGGTGATGGCCGTTGTCCTCTTCGTGGTCATCGTCGCCGCCTTGCGTGAGCATGCCTTCTGGGCTCGCTTCTTTGCGCTTCGGGGCGACGACGTGGCCCCGCCGGTCGCGCTGGCCTCGGCCTTTCTGGCGGTCGCGCTTGGACTGTATCTCGTTCAGGGGAGCAGTCCGAACCCGGCCTCGATCCGCTATCTCGTTCCGGTCTGGGTGGCCCTGCCGGGTCTTCTCGCGGTCGGCCTCCGGTCACTCCCGAGACAGCCCAGCAAGCTCGCGGGGGTCGTGTTGATGGTCCCCTGGCTCACGGCGCAGAGCCAGATCTGGGCCGACCTCGATCGACCTTCGGCGGTTCGGCCCCTGGCGATGGAGTTGACTCGTCGGGGCGTTCCCGCCGTCGTCGCGCAGGCGCAGGTTGCCGTGATCGTCGCCAACCTGACTCACGGGGCCATCGGCGCTGTGGAATATCAACCCTTGTGGCCGAGGCTCGGTGATCGCTACCTTGGCCGTTTCGCGACCGATCGACCGCTGACCTGTGTCGTCGACCTTCGGTTTCCCTGGAAAGACCTCGGCCAGGCCTGGGGACCCGAACAGGACCTCGGCAAGCACCTGCGCGGCCTTTCCCAGCGGTTCCCGGGCCGGGTCCGGCCGACCGGCCGCGTCGGAACGTTCGAGGTCTGGGAAGTCGCGCTTCCGCTTTCCGAGATTCTCGCCGTCGAGCCGGACGACGTCTCGCCCGGCCTCGCGGTCAACCGACACTGACCCTACTTCGTCGGCTTCTCTTGGGACGGCGACGCCCGCAAGAACCGCTCAAGATTCTCGCGAACGTCCTCGTCCGCGCCGGGGATCTCGTCCAGGTGTTTCCAGATCGTCAGGGCCTTTGCTCGATCGCCGTCGGCCTCGGCTTCGACTGCCGAAGCTTTCAATTCGGCGACGGTTTTCGTCCCCTCGATTGTCCGCGCGGCCTTGCGGGCGGTCTCGACCTCGGCTACGTTCAGGGTTGTTCCGGTTGTGCCAGAGGCGAGGAGATTCGTCGTCGCCTGCCGATGCGAGAGACCGAGCGCGTGGCCGAGTTCGTGCGCCGTGACCCGAGGAACGGGCTCGTCGATCCCGCCTTCGACTTTCCGAAGGCTGGCTGTCTCCTGGACGATGGCGAAGTCGTCGCCCATCCAGACGCCATTGACGGAAAACGCATGAAGATAATAGACGTGCAGCCCGCGCCCGCGTCGGCCGGACTGAGGAATGAGCAACCGGAAAATCTCCAGGTTTTCCGGGCCGTCGAGATCGCGTGCCAGGCGATAACGCCCTTGCCGCGCCGCCTCTTCGCGGACGATCCCGTCAAGGCCCCAGTGAATCCCCGCCTTGTTCCAGATTCCGTTCACCTTGCCGAGAATCCGGGTCACGTCCTCATCCTTGAGCCGGCAATTGACCTCGGGCAAATCGGCCGACTTGAGGATATGTATCTTCAGCGGCACGACGAGAAACGTTTCAAATCGCGGCGGTTCCTTCACATCCTCCGCGTTTGCCTTCGCGGTTAACAGACCGATCAAGACCGCGACGACGACGAGGCGTATCCCTCCTCGTTTGTCCGAGATTTTCCGCACGAGGAGGCTCCGACCGGGGACTCTGGAAACTCCCGCATCATCCCCTGCCCTCGCTCTCTCTTCAAGCCCCGCGCGGGGGGGCTTTGCTATCCATCAAATGAATGACCAATGACTGATCAACTCCTGTCCAAATCGGTCATCGGTCCTTGGTCATCAAGTCTGATCCGACTTAATTCCGCCGCCGCGTCGGGTTCGTCGGCAGACGACGGATTCGGAAAAGACAGTCGGGCAAGGGACGGCGAACCGGAAGCGGACCGAGAAGTCGCCGCCGGGCGCGGGCGAGACGGCCACGACCTCGCCGCGAACGGTGGCCAGGGTTGAGCCGTCGTCCTTGTAGATCCAGACCGAGGTCTTCTTCGGCGGTCGACAGTCGAGAATGATCTGAGCACCGCCGAGGCTGATGTTCAGGAGGCGACCGCTGACCGCCCCGTAATCGTCGCCGGTCCACCAGCCGACCCAGACTTCCTGTTCGAGCGCGGGATGTCGGGGATCGCGGCGGCGATCGGTGGGATCGGACCGGATCGCCTTGAGGATCATCTCGATGAGGCTGCCTCCCTTGTCGACGGCCTTGGCCTTCGCGTCGGGATCGGCGCCGGGCTCGACAGGACGGTCGAGCCGCATCGTCTTTTGCCCCACGCGCCGGAGCGTGATCCGCAGGGGCTTTTCACCCATCGTCTCGTCGTTAGGCATGGACGCTCGCCAGGGTCGCTCGGTCGGTTGGTCGAATTAACGTCGCCTCCGGACTGGCCGAGAGGCGAGACTCACCCGACGCAAGCATAGGCAAGGTATTTCGCCCAGGAACGTTTCGCTGCGCGGAATCAACACGCGGAGGCGTCAAGAAACCACGCAACGGCCTCTCAAGCCGGGCTCAACTCTCGGGCGAGGGTGTCGATCCCGATCCTCGCGCAGAAGTCGCCGAACGACTCACCGGCGAGGCGTTCGGCCTTGAACCGGGTCAGGATTGGCACCAGTTCCGGCACGACGCGATCGAAGGGGACGTAATCCTTGAACTCGACGTTGAGCCGGTCGCCGGTCGTCCGGCCGCCGAGAAAGACCGTGTACGTCCCTGGTCCGGGCGTGCCGTCCGGGTTGCGCGTCGCCGACCGGCCGACGAGGCCGATGTCCGAGTTATACGGCCGGGCGCAGCCGTTCGGGCAGCCGGTCATGCGCACGGTGAACCGTTCGTCGGCCAGGCCGAGCCGGGAAAGCTCAGCCTCAAGCTCATCCATGATCGTCGGCAAGGCCCGCTCAGCCTCGGTCACGGCGAGACCGCAGGTCGGAAAGGCCGGGCAGGCCATCGACCAGCGCCGGACGGTGCTTACGGACTCGACCGAGGCAATTCCATACTCGTTCAGCCAGGCGTCAATCTCGCCCTTCCAGCTCGGGTCAAGACCGGTCAAGAGGATCGATTGCTGACAGGTCAGGCGAGCCGGGGTCCGATATTTCTCGAAGAACGCCTTGAGACCGCTGAAAAGGCGAAACGAACCCACGTCCTTGATCCGGCCGTTCTCGACCGGGATGCCCAGAAAGAGCGTACCATCGGCCGACTTGTGCCAGCCGAGGTGATCGTCAACGTCGGACACTTGCACCGGCTTCGCGTCATCGAGCGGTCGGCCGAGATATTCCTCGATCTTCGCCCGAAAGGCGGGCAATCCCCAATCGGAGATGATGTACTTGAGCCGGGCCCGCTTGCGATCGGACCGATTGCCGAAGTCGCGAAAGACCTTGAGCACGGCTTCGCCGATCGTCAAGACCTCCGATCGGTCCACATAGCAGAGCGGCACGGCCAGGAACGGAAAGGTCTTCTGCGCGCTCGGCGTAGTGCCCAGTCCGCCGCCGACGAGGACGTTGTACCCCTTGAGCACGCCCCCCTCGACGATCGCGAGATAGCCGAGGTCGTTCGCGTGGATATCCGTGCAATTGTCTTCGGGCAAGGCAAAGGCCGTCTTGAACTTCCTGGGTAGATAGGCCTTGCCATAGATCGGCTCAACCGCATCATCGCCCGAGGTCGGCACCTCGATCGGCCCGGCGGGGGGCAAGAGCGGGTTGTCGATCTTCTCGCCATCGAGCCAGATATCCCAGTAGCTTGACGTCCTGGGCGCGGCGTGCGAGGCCCAGCGATCGGCGTCAACCTGCATCGCCTCGCGGACGCCATCGCCAAGCGGCGCCGGGCAGCAGAGCACGTTCCGGCCGACGTCTCCGCAGGCGGCGAGCGTCGACAGCAGACTCTCATTCACGGCCTGAATCGTCTCTTTGAGGTTGTTTTTGACGACTCCGTGAAGCTGAAATTCCTGGCGGGTCGTGATCCTCAAGGTTCCATTGCCGACCTCCTCGGCCAGCACGGCGCAGGTCAGATATTGACCGGCCGTCGTCAGCTTGCCGCCGGGCATCCGGACGCGGACCATGAACTGGTACGCCTTGTCCTTCCCCTCTTTTTTCAAAATGGATCGCACGTCGCGGTCGTCTTGCTGATACGACCCGTGAAACTTCAGGACGGTCGCCGCGTCCTCGCTGATGTGCGACTCGCCGTTGACCATTTCCTCGGCGAGGATGGTCTTGAGGTAATGACTCGCGAGTTTGATCGCTTCCACCTTGCTCGGCGGCTTCTTCTCCGCCTCCGACGACGCCGAACCGTGGCCCACGCTTGCACCGCCGTCGTTGCCGTTCGAGTCCATCGCGCTCACTCTCCCCCGACCCGTTCCCTGTTCCAGTCCGATTGACCGGAAAGGAAGAATGATCGGTTTCCGCATCAAGTTAATCAGGTTCCTGATTGTATCCCGCGAGACCGACAGAATCAACGCACCTTGCAGGCGTCAGGATTTCCGCCAGAACGTCCTTACGTTCGTGGAAACGAAAAGGGCGTCGGGGTCCGAGCGTTTGCTCAGAACCACGACGCCCGAAGTCCTTTTTCTGGATGGGAACCGCGTCAGAGCGAGTTCAGAAAGGCGATAAGCTGGGCGCGCTGGGTGCTACTGAGCGCCTGGTAGCTGAGATTCGCGCCCTTGCCCTGGCCATCGTGGGCGCGGATTGCCTGGTCGAGGGTCGAGGCGCGGCCGTCGTGGAGGTAACTCGGCTGAAATCGAAGGCCCCAGAGTGGGGCGGTTCGCATCTCGGTGCCGGTCGCTCCGCTCTGGGCGATGCCGTCGCCGAGCGGTCCCATGTTGTGGAGAAGGTAGTCAGAAAAGGGATTGAACGTCACGAAGTTGAGAGGCAAGGTCAGGCTGGCGCCGGTTTCCAGGGTCGGGGTGTGGCAGGCGTCGCAGTGGATCTGGCTGAAGAGAGTTGCGCCCGCCTGCTGGGTCGCGCCGACGGGGCCACGCGGCGGCGGGGCGGTGAACGTGGCGAAATCAGCCTCCGCCTGGATCACGCTGTCATTCAGGTCGTTCGGATTCGATCGCGCCGGGTTCGCGGCGAGGAGCGCTGTGTTGCCCTGTGGGGCGTTCTCAAACGGAAAGACGGGCGTGGTGATGCCCATCTCGTTCACGCTGGCGTCCGCGGTGAAGGCAAGGAGCGTCGGCTCCTGCGCCTTCCAGCCGAACCGGCCGACGCGGGTCTGACCGGTGACCGGGTCGATCACGAGATTGGGCCGACCCGCCGTCGCCGGAAGGTTCGCGTGCTGGAACTGAGCGAGTGCGATCAAGGTTTCGTCGGGCACGGCATCCACAAGGCCGAGGCCGAACATGGGGATCGTCCGTCGCCTGGCCACGATGCTTGCCTGTGGCGGGACGACTTCCCCCTGGAAGTTCACGCCGTTGAAGACGCCGATGCCTCGGTCCTGCACCTGCGGACCACCAAAGGCAACCATCGGGTCAAAAACGCCGTTGGTGATCCGCCCGAAATGTGTCACCAACCGAACCCCCGCGCCGCCGAGGGCACCGGCGTTGTGACACTTTGAGCACGCGTTCTCGGTGAAGACCGGGCCGAGACCAACCGGCGGCGTCGCTGGCTGTTGAAACGCATTCTTCCCCAGGTTCCACCGCGCAAGCTCGCTCGCGCTCAGGCCGCGAAGCGGTCCCCCGACCGGAGGCGCGGCGGGGGGAGCCGGAGCCGGTGCCGGTGCCGGTGCGATAGGTGCTGGCGGAGGCGTCGGCGCCGGTGGATTGACCACGGGCTTCGGCGGCGGCGGCGGTGGTGGCCCCGGCGGAGGTGCCGATCGGGCCGGGCCGTTGCCGACGAAAAGCGTCAGGAGGCCGAAAACGACGAGGTTTTTGAGGACAGAGCGTCGGAACCGGGACATGAAACCACCTTCTTCATCGAAGATCGAATCGGGAGAGGATCGACAGTTGGCATGACTCGGCCAGACCCGCCGCGAAACCTTATCTCGGCGGCGGCGGCGGACCATCCGGAGGCGGACCCCCGGCTCGGCGGTTCCGCGGCGGTCCGCCGGGACCACCACGACCACCCGGTCGGCGAGGCGGCGGCGGTCGAAGCTCGTTCTCGGAAAGAACGCCGTCGTTGTTCTTGTCGAGAACTTTGAGAGACTTCACGGCGTTCTTGATCTCGTCGGCCGAGAGTTCGCCGTCGTGGTTGGTATCCAGGGCCATCAGCAAAGGCGAAGGCGGCGGCGGCGGCGGTGGGGGAGGCGGCGGCGGAGGTCCGCCCGCGTTGCGATCGAAGCCCCGAGGACCGGGCCGTCCATAAGGACCGTCTTCGCCGGCCGGACCTCGCCGGGGCGGAGGCGGACCCTCGCCCCGATCGCCATCGGGACCGGGGCGGCGTCGCGGCGGCGGTCCGTCGTTTTCGTCGCCCCCGTCGGGCGGCTGCGCGGCGTAGGCGTATGCGGACCGCGAGGCGGAGGAGGTTTGAGCGCCAGACGCTACCGAATTGGCTTGCAGACCATCGCGGGCCGGAGCATCCGCCGAGGCAAGGCCCGGATGATTGGCAGGTGTCAAGTCACTCTCGGCCCGTGACGTCGCGGGCGCGAGGGCTGCCACGGCCCCCAGCATGAGGACGCCAACGGCCCCGCGAAGGGTCTCCGCGCGTCGATCGTTCTGTTTCATCAAACGCTCCCCTGGGTTAGCTGGAAACCTTATGTTTGAGCCTTGGCTCTCTCGGATTAGAATGGCTGAGAGGTTGCTCGCAAGTATGCGATGCGTTGAGAAACGGAAGCAACGTCGGGTTGGGGACACCCGTTGGAAAAAAAAACTCAGGTCGAGCAATTTGTTCTGTCTCGAAGCCCGGGACGTCGCACACAATCGTTGAGGTTTAAGAGGGCAATCTGTCCCCGCGTTCCCCTTCTCGCCGTTTCCAGTCGAGGGCGAGCAGGTCAAAGGTCGTGTCGAGGGTCGCGATGTCGAGCGAGGCGGACGAGATTCAAGAACTGGTGGACCGGTTTCGAGGGGGAGAAACCAAGGCGCTCGGGGAGTTGTTCGCGCGCTATCAGGGGCTCTTGCGGCGGATGATCCACTTCCGGCTCGATCATCGGCTGAACGGCCGGGTCTCGCCGTCAGACGTGATCCAGGACGCCTATATCGACGCAATGAAGCGGGTCGATCATTATGTGTCCAGGCCCGAGATGCCCTTCTTCGTCTGGCTCCGCCTCATCGTCGCCCAGCGCCTGGTTGACATCCATCGCCAGCACCTCGGCGCCAAGATCCGCGACGCGGGGAACGAAATCTCGATGGACCGCCGCGGCCCCTCGGCGGCAACCTCCGTCTGCCTGGCCCGACACCTCGCCGCGGTGCACTCCACGCCCAGTCAGGCCGCGATTCGCGAGGAATCCATCGCGCAACTTGAACGCGTCCTCGAAGGCATGGACCCCATCGACCGCGAAGTTCTGGCGCTCCGCCATTTCGAGGAATTGAGCAACCAGCAGGTGGCCGAGGTTCTCGGCCTCGACAAGGCCGCCGCCTCGAAACGATACGTCCGTGCTCTCGTCCGTCTTAAAGAAGCCCTGGCGCAGGTCTCTGGCGTCGCGGACGCGATCTGAACCGTCTTTCTCCGCGAATCGACTGAAAGGATCGCCGATGCGCGAAAGCGATCTGGAAACCGATGCCGGGACCGATCGCGACAGGTTTGACCTGCTCGCCGAGGAGTTTGTCGAGAAACTCCGGCGCGGCGAAGCCCCCTCAGTCAGCGCCTTCGCCGCGCGTGATCCCGACCATCGCGATGAGGTTCAGGCCCTGCTCGCCTCCGTCGCGCTGATCGAACAACTCAAGCGGCACCGGCTTCAGAGTCGGCCCGAGACCGTCGCCCCTCAGCAACTCGGCGACTTCAGGATCATCCGCGAACTCGGGCGCGGAGGCATGGGAATCGTTTACGAAGCCGAACAGACCACGCTCGGCCGTCGGGTTGCCGTGAAGGTCTTGCCCAGTCACTCGCTGCTTGATCCAAGCCGCAAGCGACGGTTCCAGCACGAGGCCCAGACCGCCGCGGCCCTGCATCACACGAACATCGTGCCAATTTTTGGGGTCGGCGAGTTCCAGGGCCTTCATTACCTCGTCATGCAACTGATCGACGGCCGGGGGCTCGATATCGTCCTCGACGACTGGCGACGGAGCAAGACAGGTCCCATTGAAAAGGATCTCGCCGAACCGCTTCATGAAGAGGAAGCCTCGAAATCGCATGCCCGAGCCGGTCACTGGCGACAAGTTGCCCGGATCGGCGTTCAGGCGGCCGAGGCCCTTCACTATGCCCACGATCAAGGGGTCTTGCATCGCGACATCAAGCCCGCGAACCTTTTGCTCGACCGTCACGGCGTCGCCTGGATCACCGACTTCGGCCTGGCGAAGACCGTCGAGCGCGAGAGCCTCTCGAACTCGGGCGACGTGATCGGCACCCTTCAGTACATGGCTCCCGAACGCTTCGAGACGGAAGCCGACGCGCGGAGCGATGTGTATAGCCTTGGCCTGACCCTCTATGAACTTTTGACGTTGGAACCGGCCTTTCGCGAGGCGAGTCCGTCCATGCTGATCCGCAAGGTTAGCGAGGGACACCCCGCCCGGCCGAGAGACCGAAATCCGGCGATTCCCGTCGACCTCGAAACCATCATCCTCAAGGCGATCGCCCGCGAGCCGGAACATCGCTACGCGACCGCCGGCGCTCTGGCGGACGACCTGAACCGGTTCCTCGACGATCGCCCCGTTCTGGCCCGTCGGGCCTCGCCGATCGAACGCCTGACCCGTTGGTCGCGCCGGAACAAAACCGTGGCGGCTCTCTCGGCCGCGGTTCTGCTCTCACTCATCGTCGCGGCGGCAACGGGCTGGGTCGGCTATGCAAGCACGACGCAAGCCCTGACCCGGGAATCGGCCCGCCGCGACGAGGCCGAGGCCGCCAAGCTCCGCGCCGAGGCGGCGACGCAACGGTCCGAGCAAAACGTGGCGCTTTCGCTTCAGGCGTTTGAAGACCTCTTCCAGCGGATCGCCCCGCGCGACGGCGGTCCCCCCGACCAGCTTGAGCCGCTCGACGGCCCAAATCCACCGCCTCCGCCGCCGCCGCCTCGACTTGATGACCCGATGCACCCCGACGACGGCGGTCGGCCTCCGCAAGGCGGCCCTCAAGGCAAACCCGAGGACATGTCGGAACTGCTTCAGGGCGTTCTCTCGTTTTACGACCGCTTTGCCGTCAAGAACGCCACGAATGACCACCTGCACCGCGAGGCGGCCCGGGCTTATCGTCGCGTCGGCGACCTTCAGCGTCGACTCGGCCAGGACCTCGCGGCCGAGGCCGCCTTCGCGCGATCGGCCGAGCTTTACGAAAGTCTGGTCGCGACCGATCCAAATGATCGCGCCTCAAAATATGAGCTGGCCTCCGCCTGTGCTCGGATCGAGCCGACCTCGGACGATCCCGACGCCCTTCGACGCGTCGAGCGTTCGCTGACGCGTGCCCAGGAGCTTGCGGCGTCGCTGGCCAGAGACTCCCCCGGGCTGCCTGGTCCCGTGGCGCTCCTCGTCATGATTCACCGAAAGCTCGGCCTTTTGCACTCACAGATGGGTCGACGCGACGACGCCGAGAAAAACTTCCGCGAGGCGATTGCCCAGGAATTGTCTCGCGACCCTCGCGGCCCCGCCAACTTCTCTCATTTCCTCGCCCTCGCCGATTCGCGCAGGGCGCTTGCCGACCTTCTTCTAGCGGCCGGACATCGAGACGAGTCCCTGACGCTGCTTCGCCAGTGCCGCGACGACCTGGACGACGCCGAACAGTGGGCACCCCCCGGCCGACAGACGCAGCACGCATTAAACCCCCGGATCGACGACCTCGCCGACAGCCTGGAAAAGGCCGGCGATCCAAACGAGGCCGCGGCCGTCCGCGCGTTGGCCCGTCACGCTCCTCCGCCTGAACGTCGCCCCGGCCCCGGTCCCGGCCGACGCCCCCCGCCACCGCCCGAGGACGACTTCTGAACCGGGCGCGGCCCGTCCAGGAACGGGCGGCGAATCACGATCGGATTTCAAGGCCCGACGACCAATGAACACAGGCCATTCCATTCCCTTGGTCATCGGTCATCATTCTCCCGAGACCCGAGCGTGATTCACGACCTCTTACCTAAAGGATCTCGTGAAGCACCTCGCCCCGGCTGATCGGGTGAGGGCGGCCGAGGCGGTCGGCGTATTCAGTCTCGGGGCGATGGCCGAGACAGTGAAAGATCGTCGCCAGAAGGTCCTCGGGCCGGACGCGACGGTCGCGAGGATAGGCTCCGATCCGGTCCGATGATCCGTGAACCTGACCGCCTCGAACCCCGCCGCCTGCCAGCGCCACAGAGAAGACCGAGCCCCAGTGGTTCCGCCCCCCCGCCGCGTCGAGTCGAGGACTCCGGCCAAACTCGGCCATGCAGACGACCAGTGTCTCGTCGAGAAGACCGCGCTGATGAAGGTCTTCAACCAGGGCCGAGTATGCCCGGTCCATCGGAGGCACGAGAACATCCTTGAGCCGGGCCGTTTCGTTGGTGTGGCTATCCCAGCAGGGGTTCGCCGGAGGTTCGTCGACTCCGCGATACCAATTTACCTGGACGAGCCGGACCCCGGCCTCGACCAGCCGCCTCGCGAGCAAAACGCCCTGTCCGAAAGGAGCCTTGCCGTAGCGTTCGCGGGCGATCTCCGGTTCTCGATCGAGTTGAAAGGCGCGACGGCCGATGGGCGAGCCGAGGAGGTCAAAGGCCCGCCCTGTCTGTTCATCGAAGAGCCGGGCGGTCGGGTCCTGGTTGAGGGCATCGATCCCGCGACCGATCCCGTCGAGCAGGTCGCGGCGACGACCAAGATGCTCGGGATCGAGATAGGCCGGCAGATCAACCTCGCCGACGCGATAGCCTTCGGCCGTGAGCCGGGCGTTCAGGAGCCAGGGGTCAGCCGATCGACCGAGAAAGCCCGCGTCCTGACCGGGCCAGACGCTTCCGTCGGTATTGAAGATCCTGTGTGGGAGCGTGACCGATCGCGGCAGGGCTTCGCGGGTCAAGCCAAGGCGGCCAACAAGAGCGCCGAGGCTTGGTGCGTCATTCGGCGCCCCGGGATTGGCGTTCTCGAAGTTCATCGGCTGATGCGGGCGCCCCGTGAGCATGTAATAGCCGCTCGACGAGTGCGCGTTGTCGCCCGTCGAAACCGCGCGGAGGACGCAAACCTTGTCGGCGACTCGCGCCGTCAACGGCATCAGCTCACTGATCGAGAAGCCGGGGACGGTCGTGGCGATCGGCCCGAACTGGCCCCGAACCTCGGCGGGAGCGTCGGGCTTGGGGTCCCACGTCGACTGCTGAGGCGGGCCTCCCATCAAGAAAAGGACAATGCATGACTTCGCTCGGCCGAACGACGCCAGCCCCGGCGCACTGGTCGTCTGCGCCTCGACAGAACCGCGCGCCAGGGCCGCGAGGTTCAGCCCCGAGCCAAGGACGCCCAGGCCCCCCACGCGCAGAACCTCGCGGCGATTCCAGCCGTCGCAAAGCCGAACTCCCGGGCCGAGGATTCTGAGCATGTGAACCTCTACGCTGGCGACTTCGTGGGGAACAGGAGGCGACGATAGCCGCCGTCTTCGGCGGTTTCAAGTGCGGTCTCGAATCGACCCACCGTCCAACTTCAGCCAAGCTCCTCGATCGGCTCTCCCGAGGGAAGGACCGGAATGGGCCGACCGGCTCGGTTCAAATACTGCGCGGAGGTATCCACGCCGAGATGCTTGTAGAGGGTCGCCAGGACATCCTGCGGCGTCTTTGGGTTCGTTTTCGGAAAAGCCCCCTTGGCGTCGGACTCACCAACGACCCGGCCCCCTTTGACGGGTCCACCCGCCAGCGCGGCGCTGAAGACGTTGGGATAGTGATCGCGTCCGGCGTCCTTGTTCACGCGCGGCGTTCGGCCAAATTCGCCCCAGGCGATCACCAGCGTCGATTCGAGCAGCCCGCGCTGTTCCAAATCTTCAATCAGGGCCGAATAGGCGCGGTCGAATCGCGGCAAAAATCCGCGGCGGAGCGAGTCAAACCCCTTGATGTGCGTGTCCCACCAGCGAAGGTCCACCGTCACCAGGCGAACACCCGCCTCGACGAGTCGTCGGGCGAGCAAGATCCGCTGACTCCACGCGGGGGCGCCGCAACGATCGATCGCGCCGGGGTCAAAGGGGGGCATGAACCCGTACCGATCGCGGACACGCGGGTCTTCCTTGTCGAGGTCAAAGGCGTCTCGGGCCGCTCGGGCCGTGAGAATCTCCCAGGCGCGCTGATCGAACCGGTCGAGCGCTTCCAGTTGACCCGAACCGTCCGCGTCACGTCGCAAGCGGTCGAAATCGGCGAGCAGGCCGCGGCGATCGCCGAGGCGGTCGACGGTGACCCCAGCGGGAAGCGTGAAGTTGGTCAGTCGGAACGGTTCGGGGCGAGCCGGGTCGGCCTCGGTCTCGAACGGCTTGTGAGCAACGCCGAGGTAAGCAGGCCCCGTCCCTGGGTCCATCTTGGGAATCATCACGTAGGCGGGCAGACGCGGGCTCAGGTGGCCGAGTTGCCTGGCGACGATCGACCCGCAGCTCGGGTATTCATTCACATCGGGCGTCGGCCCGGCGGGATAGCCAGTGAAACAGATCTGGTCGCCGGTCGAATGGCCGGCGTCGTCGTGGTGCAAGCTCCGAACGATCGACCAACGATCCATCAAGTCCGCGCACATCGGCAACATGTCCGTCAATCGGACGCCTGGCACGCGCGTCGGGATCGACCCGAACTCGCCGCGAAACTCGACAGGAGCATCGGGCTTCGGGTCCCACATATCAATGTGGCTCGGCCCGCCTCGCATCCACAAGAGGATCACCGACGGAAGGCGACCGCCGACCGCCACGTCTGGCCCGGCCTGAGCCTCCTGACGCAGCAGGCTCCCCAGACTCAGACCGGCCGCGCCGAGCAGGCCCGCTTTCAAAAAGGCGCGCCGGTCCATCCGTAACGTCCGGCGAAACTCCGCGCAGCCGACCGCTGTTGAATCTTGAATGGGTTGCATGGCAAGGCTCCGTCGGTTGACGTGTCGCCAGCAATGATCCTAACCCTTCGAGCGACGATTGTAAAACAATCGCAAAACTATTTTTTTCAGGGACGCGAGCCCAGGCAAATCGCGTCAAGGCGTCATTGCCCGAATTCAATGGGCGAACGAAACCGCGACCGCGAGGGCAAACGCCGTGAGGGCCTTGATCACCGTCATGGCGAAGATGTCCGCGTAAGCCTGGCGGTGGGTCAGGCCCGTGATCGCCAGCAGGGTAATCACGGCGCCGTTATGAGGCAGTGTGTCCAGGCCGCCTGAGGACATGGCGGCGATCCGGTGCAGTGCCTCGGGGCTGATGCCCTGCGCCCGAGCCAATTCAAGATACGGCCGCCCCATGACTTCCAGCGCGATTGAGAGCCCGCCAGAGGCCGAGCCGGTCACACCGGCCAGGACGTTCACGGCAATCGATTCCGAGATCAGGACGTGCCGGCTGGCGCCAAGCACCCATCCCCGAATCGACACAAACCCCGGCAAGGACTTGATCACCGTGCCGTAGCCAACCTCGGACGCCGTGTTAAAGACAGCCAGGAGCGCCCCGGATGTGGCGGTCGAAAGCGTGGCCGCGAGATCGCCGGAGAGCCTCCGAAAATGAAGCGCGAGCGTGGCCCCGATGCCTCCGAGCAGAGCGACGATCAAGGCCCAGGTTGCCGCCGCCGCTTTCGGGTCCGTCGCGGGAAAATTACGTTTGAGGAGACTTTCCGGATACCAAAAGGCCACCGACCAGGCGGTCCGGCTCAACGCGAAATTGAGGATCAGGACGAGCAGCATGGGAATGATGGCCACCACGAGCCGAGGATGATCTCCCAAGGCGCGCGCCAGTGGTTCAAGGCGGTGTTCCTCGCCATATCCCTCACCCGAGGCCGCCGCCCGGGCGCGTCGACGATCGAGCCAGAAGAGACCTGAGACAAGAATCACCAAGCCCCCGGAGATCCCGAGCCAGGGGGCCGCGTAGGCGTCGGTTCCAAAGTAGCGAGTGGGGATCAGGTTTTGCACCTGCGGCGAGCCGGGAAGACAGTCCATGGTCAGAGTGAAAGCGCCCAGGGCAATCGAGCCAGGAAGGAGTCGTTTGGGAATATTCGCCGCTCGAAACAAGGCGGCGCCGAAGGGATAGACACCGAAGGCGACGACAAACAGCGAGACGCCCCCATAGGTGAGCACTCCGCAGGCGAGAACGACCGCCGAAATGGCGTGCCGCGGTCCAAGAGCCTGAAGAATCGCGCCGGCGACGCTTGAGGCCGATCCCGAGGCATCCATCAGCTTCCCAAAAATGGCACCCAGCAAAAAGAGAGGGAAAAAACCGCGAATAAATCCGGCCGCTCCCCCCATGTACGTCTCGGTGTAGCCCGGCAAGGCCATGCTCCCGGAGAGCACGATGGCCAGGACCGCGCATCCGGGGGCGAAGACAACGACCGGGAGACCCCGATACGCGATCCCCATCAAGAGGACGAGTGAGAGAACAATCGCGACGACATCAAGCACGGACCGACCTCATAAGTACGGACGATAAATAGCCGATCAGCAGGCCACGCCATCATTTCTGATCTCAGGCCGACCTTCCAGCCCGTACCAACTCAGATCTTCCGATGCGGTTCCATCCAATTAGGCCAGATCAGGCAACCGGAAACCTCCCTCCAGGATCGAGATTGTGGGCAGGCGGCGTCCGGCCGCGTATCATGGTCATTCGTCGACACGAAGGCCCGCCGAATGGACGGAGGGTCGGGTTGGCGATGAAGCAGAAGGAGCGGGACCATGATGCGCATCGGACGACTCGCCCTGGCGGCAACCGCCGCGGCCGCACTGGCGACAGGTACGGCCTGGGCCGATCTACCCAGCGCCGGCTTGAAGGAAGGAACCCCGGAGATCAAGTCGGCCGGGCCGCTTGCCTTTGGACCGGATGGCATCCTCTTCGTGGGCGATACCCGAGGCGCGGCGCTTTTCGCGATCGATACCGGCGATCGAACCGCCCCGGCTCAAAAAGCGTCGATCCATATCAGCGACATTGGCAAGAAGATGGCCGCTCGGCTCGGCACCGACGCCCGAAAAATTTCGATCAACGACGTCGCCGTGAACCCGATTTCTGGCCGCGCCTATTTATCCGTCTCGCGAGGGACCGGACCCGACGCCTCGCCCGTGATTCTTCGCACGGGTGCCGAGGGCAAGCTCGAAGAACTCCCGCTGGAAAAGATCCGATTCGCCCGCGCCGACATTCCCAATCCCCCCGCTCCCGGCGCCCAGCAAAAAGGGCAGAGTCTCCGCAATGAATCGATCACCGACCTCGCCTACGCGGACGGCCGCGTTTTCCTCGCCGGACTCTCCAACGAAGAGTTTTCTTCGAGGCTGATCGCCCTGCCCTTCCCCTTCGCCGACCAGTCCGATGGCGCGGGGATCGAAATCTATCACGGCGCTCATGGCCGGTTTGAGACGCGAAGCCCAGTTCGAACCTTTGTCGTCTACCGGATCAAGGAAAATCCCTACCTGCTGGCGGCCTACACCTGCACACCGCTCGTCAAGGTCGCCGTTGCCGACCTGAAGCCCGGCGCTCACGTCAAAGGGACGACCATCGCCGAACTCGGCAACCGAAACCGGCCGCTTGATATGATTGTCTATCGCAAGGATGGCAAAGATTATTTCCTCCTGGCCAACAATTCCCGGGGCGTCATGAAAATTCCGGCCGAGGGCGCCGGTGAAGCGGGACGCATCGAGGCCCCTGTGAAGGATGGGAAAACCCAGGGGATGTCTTTCGAGAAAGTGGACGCCCTCAAAGGGGTCGTCCAGCTCGACAAGCTTGACGACAACCGTGCCTTGATTCTCGTCCAGACCGACGCCGGCGCGCTCAACCTGGAGACGATCGATCTTCCTTGACGATCAAACCGTTTCTTCGTTTTCAGGCGAGAAGCTCAACGCGTCTGTCGTTCGCGGATTTTCCAAGGTCTTCCAGGAGGCGGGACGCGTTGAGCCTTTTCTTTAACCTGCTGGTTCCCATGCTCGTCGCCGCCTTCGCTTCGGGAGGCGTCGACGACGACTCCGAAAGCAATTTCGCCACCTTTCGACCAGGCGCAACGCACGGCACATTCGAGATCGATTGCCGAAAAGTCGACCCGAAACTCTTCGAAGTATTCACAGGCGATCCCGAACGCCTGGAAAAGGCCATTCGGATCGTGACCTTGGAAAAGGGACGCAGCGACTCGGGCGATCAGCCGACGCTTCTGGGAACATTCGAGATCGACAAAACGACCCGCCTGATCCGGTTCCGCACCCGGTTTCCGACCGAACCGGGAATCTCCTACGCACTGGAATTTCGGCCCAGTGCTGGCGATCGTCTGAAACGCGTTGTATTCAGGGTGCCCGAATCCAGAACACTGAGGCAGATCACAAAGGTCGTTCGTGTCTCTCCGACGGGTGACCTTCTGCCCGAAAATCTCCTGAGGTTTTACATCGAGTTTTCGGGGCCGATGGGTCAAGGCCATGCCTATGAACATGTCAAACTTCTGAACTCGACGGGAAAAGCCCTGGATTTGCCGTTTCTGGAACTTGGCGAGGAGCTCTGGGACCCTCGCGGACAGAGGCTGACCTTGCTTTTCGATCCGGGCCGGATCAAGTCGGGTCTGAAGCCGAGAGTAGAACTCGGGCCGGTTCTCGAAGCAGGGAAACGATACACGCTGGTCGTCAATAAGAATTGGCAAGACGCCGCGGGAGAGCCACTGGAAAAGGAATATCACAAGACCTTCCAGGTCGGTCCGCCCGACCTCACGCCGCCTGACCCGAAACACTGGAAGCTGGAACGTCCCGGCGCGGGCACAAGGCAGGCCCTTGTGGCTCGCTTTCCCGAACCGCTGGATCGGGCGATGCTGGGGAGGGTGCTCGGAGTCGTCTCGAGAGAGGGAAAACCGATCCCCGGGATTATCAGGGTTGGCGACGAGGAGACGTCGTGGACGTTCACGCCCGACGAACCCTGGGCGAAAGGGGGGTATGAACTGCGGGTCGATCGAGCGCTGGAAGACCGCGCGGGAAATAGCGTGGGGAGGCCATTCGAGGTCGACATCTTTGAGAAAGTTGATCGGCCCGGAGCGACAGGGGGCGTGGTGGCTTTACCGTTCGAGGTTGTCGGTGGCGAGTAAGGCGAGCGTCGCCCAGGCCGAGGTGGAAACGCGCTGGGCATAGCTCTCGGCCCCTGGGGGGCGCGTCGTCTCGATCCAGCTTCCATCAGCCTGCTGGCTCGCGGCAAGGTAAGCACGGCCTTTGCGGATCATCCGGCGAATTTTGTCCGAGGGTTGCGCTCGGGCGAGGGCAAGCAGAGCGAGTGCAGTGTCAAACGGTTCGGGAGCCGCGTCCACAAATGGTCCCCAGCCGCCGTCGGCCGACTCTCCCTTGCGGAGGAGGTCGAGAGCCTGAGCACGTAGCCGATCTGCCTCAACTCCGGCGCGGCCTGAACTGGCGAGCAAAGCGACCGAGGCATCGTTAACACTCGCGAGGGGTCGGGCCAGGAGCCAGGCATCGGCCCGAGCGATGGCCTCGCGATTGACGTCGGAACGCCCAGCGGCGTCGAGCGTCTCGCGAGCCAAGAAGGTTGCCAGGGCTTTTCCATATGAGGCAGGCGAGCCGACCGACGGCCCCCCGTCGTCGAGTGACCAGGAGCCATCCGCAGCCTGGTCATCGCGAAGCCGGGCCGCCGCGAGATCGAGTGGAGACCGATCTTTCAAGGCTTTCGAACTGACCGCGGCCGACAGCGCGGCGGCGAACTGGAGGCGAGCCAGGCGGGGGTCGCTCGATGCCGCCTTGTTCGGATCTCCGTTTTTTTCCCAGGCTTCAGGACGCGCGAGCCAGCGTGTCGTTTCCTCAACGGCCGTGACGGAGACCTCTCGACCGCGAGCCAGGGCGTCATACAGCGCGCGGGCGGCGTCACCATTGTTGTGGCAAGAGTGGCAGTGGTTCTCGCGTGCCCAGCGGGGGACTTCCGAGGTCAGGTAATCCAGGGCCTTTCGTTCGGTATCGGCGGCGCGTGCGGGATGGACCAGTCCCGCGACCACGATGATCCAGCCGAGACCGAGAATCCGACCCGAAGCCGTTCCCGCGTGAACGAGAGACAAAGAGTCGAGGCGAATCATCGTGATCGCGGAAACCATCCTGCGCACGAGAGATACCCAGAAAAGGAACGGCCGGTCCCGTGTTAACGGCTCATGGCCTTGAAGGCTTCGAGGACCTCGGCGGCGTTGAGACGGGAGTCGCCGTCCTTATCAAAGGTGGCGATGTGCCTCTTGAGTTCGGCGGCGGCGAGCCCTCCGATCGGGGCGGCGGCGATCTCGGCTTCGGTCAGGAAACCGTCACCGTCCTTGTCGAGCATCTTCAGGGCGGCGGCGGCGCGTCGGGCCAGTTGCTCGGGCGAGCGCTGACGTCCAACGGGGGGAGGACCGGTGGCGATCATATCGAAGATGAGGAAGGCCATCTCGTCGGTCGTCTGTTCACCGAAGGTAACACGACGAGGGGGTCGGCTGGGGTTGGACGTGTTCTCGGCCGAGTTGTCGTAGGTCCATCGGACGTCGATCCGGGTGCCGGCGGGTAGCTGGACGGGGTCGGCGTATCGGTAGTAGTACTGCCAGTTAAAATCCCAGTCGACGATCGAGATGAGGGAGATTTTGGAACCATCGGGAAGGGTGGCGTCCGCCCGGACAGACCGGCCGATCAGGTGCAGGTGGGGAAAGACACCGAAGATCTCGGATTTGGCGTTGAGCGTCCGCGACGCCCGGACCTCATGGGAGGGATCGCCGGGGGGGATCTCGATGTTGTTATTGGAAAAGACATTCATCTGAAGCCGGGCGTTGGGCTTCCGATCAGTCAGGTGAATTCCGATCACGGATTGCTCGGACTCGGGCTTTCCGCTTGGGTGAAGGTGAAGCTGCAAGACCAGGTCGGTCTTCGCGGGCCAGGGAGCGGCCAGGTCGGCGGGGAGTTCGCGCGGCTGCATGCCGGGGGTCCAGATCGAGAGCGGACCAGACAGTAGGCGGCCCGGCGGGGCCAGGCCCGAGAGAAAGCTCTTGCCATCCCCCTCGGCTAGCTTCGCGACGGCGACCTCGCGCGGCAGCGAGGTGATCACCGCGTGGTGAACGATCTTGCGGTTGGCGGGTCGATACTCGATGGCCTTGATGTACTTGCCTTCGGGAACCTGGATCGGCAAGACAAAGCAGCGGTATTCGTCGGGTCCCGACGCGGCGAGGGTATAACTTTCCGTCATCTTGACGATCAGGTCCGGCTCGCCCAGTTGCCAGCCCGTGGTGTATCTGGGGACTTCCGGCAGGTCGGCCGGGTCCCCTTCGGGTGCGCCGGCGTCGGCCCAGCGATGAATCAAATCGACCTCGCTGTCGGTGAGCCGACGCTCGTCGGCGAAGTGCCCGGCGCCGGGCTCGGCCTTCCACGGAGGCATCTGGCGGGTCGACGTGACCTCGGCGATCAGTCCGGCTCTCTTGGAGGCGTCGCGATAGCTCAGCAAGGCAAAGGGAGCGACCTCGCCCGGCCGGTGGCAGCTCGTGCATTTCTGAAAAAGGACAGGGGCAACGTCCTTCGTGAACGTCACCTCCTTGAACTCTCCGGCGGCCGCCACTTCGGAATAACCGCTGGCGGCAAACGCCGAAAGAAGGATCGCGGCGAGAAATCGGATCATCGGATGATTCGCTCCGAGGTGTCGGGTCGCCACGGACGGTTCGTGTCGATCGAGATACTCACGACTCAAGACTCAGGTTTCAATGAAGGGGCGTCGCGGCCGGGAAAAATGGCCTGAGATTGTGGCCTATGCTTGAGCGTGGGGATATTTTTCTCCATAAGATCATGCTCAGAAGCTTGAGAAAAACCGCCCTGTCGGACGACGATAAACTCCAGGCCCAGAACGGGATGAGTGAACGTTGACTCACCTGCCACCACGCCGTCCCGAGCAGGTTCGCCCGCGTCCGCGCTCGCCAAGGCGCGATCGGCGACGAGTCCGGGCCGAACGTCGACCCTGTCTGGAAATTCTCGAAGACCGGTCGCTCCTGGCGGCGGTCACGGGGTTCACCCTGCCGACGGGCAACCCGCAAAATCAGGGGATCGCCCTCGGTTCGGATGGAAATTCATGGTACGCGGAATTCGCCGCCAATGCGATCGGCCGGGTCACTCCGTCCGGCGTTGTCACGGTTTATCAACTCCCGCCTGGCCAGACCGGGCCGGAGGGGATCGCCGCGGGACCCGACGGAGCGCTCTGGTTCACCGAAGAGGGAAGCAACGCGATCGGGCGGGTCACGACCTCCGGCGCTTTTTCTTCCTATAGTTTGCCGACCGCGGGGAGTTCTCCGCAAGGCATTGCGCTCGGGTCGGACGGAAACCTCTGGTTCGCGGAGAACAAGTCGGGCAAGATCGGCCGGATTACTCCATCGGGCGTCATCACCGAATTCGCGATCCCGGGCCTTGGTCCTCAGCCCGAGTCGATCACGGCAGGTTCCGATGGCGGGCTCTGGTTCACGATGACCGTCGCGGGGGCGACGAGCGAGATCGGCCGGATCTCGACGGCCGGCGTGGTCTCCGTTCACACGTTACCCCTGATCGTCTCGCAGCCGACGAGCATCACCTCGGGACCGGACGGGGCGCTCTGGTTCACGGAGACCGGCATCGGCGCCGTGGGACGTTTGACGACCGCCGGCGCCTACAGCCAGTTCACGCTTCCCACGGGAACCGGCGGGGCTCCGCAGCCGCAATCCATCGTCACCGGTCCCGACGGCAACCTCTGGGTCACCAGCGGCGGCAACAACTCGGTCGACAAACTGACGACCTCGGGAACCGTGACCACCTATGCGCTCCCGGCCGGAACGGTCAACCCGCGCGGGATTGTCTCCGGCCCGGATGGTGCCCTCTGGTTCACGTCGGACGGGGCGGTCGGCGTGTCGCGCATCAGCACCTCGGGAGTTTTCACGTCGCTCCAGCCGCCAGGGGGTGCTCATACCAGTCAGGACGTCACGGCTGGACCCGATGGGGCACTCTGGTTCACCCTGTCTGGCACGGCCGCGATTGGCCGCACCAGCACGAGCGGAGCGACAACCTATTTTGCCTTGCCAACGGGCGACAACGCCCAGCCTCAAGACATCGCGACCGGACCCGACGGCGCTCTCTGGTTCACGCTCGACGGCGGCAACGCCACCGGCTCCATCGGTCGGATCACAACCTCGGGCGTTCTGACGGAATACACCATTCCGACACCGAACAGCAACCCGCTCGGAATCACCACGGGTGCCGATGGCGCGCTCTGGTTTACCGAGACAAAGACGGGCAAGATCGGCCGGATCAGCACCTCGGGCGTCTTCACGGAATACACCGTGCCCGGCAATACCGCGCAGCCGCAAGACATCGTCGCGGGGCCCGACGGGGCGCTCTGGTTCACGTCGAACGGTGGCACGACCGGCCATTTTATCGGCCGGATCTCCACGGCTGGGATTATCACCGAGTACGCGCTCGCCAGCGCGGAACAACCCGTTGGAATTGCCGCTGGACCCGACGGCAACCTTTGGTTTACCGACAACGGCACCAAGGCGATTGGCCAGATCACCACGGCTGGTGTGGTCACCGAGTATCCGCTCCCCGTCGGAACAGGGCAGACCGTCGCCATCGGCACTGGTCCGGGAGGCAACCTCTGGTTCACCACGACGATTGGCCCGAATCACAACGGGATTGACTCGATCACGACCTCGGGCACGATCACCGGTTATGCACCTCCAACCGGGCTCACGCAGCCTGGGGCGATTGTTGAAGGTTCCGACGGCGCGCTCTGGCTGACAGGCAATGTCGGAATCGGCGTGAATCGGTTCTCGGCCGCCGAGACCTCGGCCGATTTCGTCACACCCGGCGGCAACAGCGACCCGCAGGGGATCACCTCCGGCGCTGACGGTGCCCTCTGGTTCGCCGAGTTCAACATCAACGCGATCGGCAGGGTGACGACCTCGGGAGTCACCACGTCGTACACGATTCCGACTCCAGGTAGTAATCCCTGGGACATCACGTCCGGCCCCGACGGCGCGCTCTGGTTCACCGAGAACAAGGGAAACAAGATCGGCCGGCTCACCACGGCCGGTACGTTCACTGAGTATGCCCTGCCCACGGCGAACGCCCAGGCCGAGGCCATCACCGTCGGTCCCGATGGTGCGCTCTGGTTCGTCGAGTCGGGTGCCAATCAGATTGGTCGGATCACGACTTTGGGGGTCATTTCCGAATACCCGCTTCCCGCCGGAAGCCCGTCCCCGGAGTTTATCACCACCGGGCCTGACGGCGCTCTCTGGTTTGCCAGCAATGGCGGCGGCTCCAAGCAGGTCGGCCGAATTACCACGGCCGGCGCCGTGAGCTTTTTCACGCTTCCGGCGGGTTCCGGTGCCGTCAGTGGAATCACGACCGGCCCCGATGGTGCCCTCTGGCTCGCCGAGAATAACAACACTGTGGGCCGATTGACGACCAGCGGCCTCGTCACGAACTTTCCTCTCTTGCCAACCGGCCCCGTCAACGAACAGGCGATCACGACCGGTCCAGACGGAAACGTTTACCTCGTCGTCAACAGCAACGACACGTACAGCATTGATGGCCTCAGCCCGTCGGGGGTCGTCACTCAGCACGCGGTTCCGACAGCAAATTCCGATCCCTGGGGAATCACCGTCGGGCCAGGCGGTTCGATCTGGTACACCGAGAACAAGACCAACCGCGTCGGCGTCCTGAATATCAACGCCACGTTGGCGAGCGTGAATCCGATCACGGCCACCGGCGCCGCGCTAACGACGAATGTGGGCACCCAGTTTTCCGGCGTCGTGGCAACCTTTACCGACCCCGAGGCCGGAGGTGTAGTCCAGAACTTTTCCACGACGATCAACTGGGGTGACGGCCAGACCTCAACCGGGACAGTGAGCTACTCCAACGGCGTCTACAGCGTAACCGGGGTACACACCTATACCAGCGCCGGTGCACTTCCGTTTTCAGTCGCCATCGCCGACCTCTCCGGGAACTCCGCGACCGCGTCCGCCACGGCGACCGTCGCCGCCCCGTCCGCATCGGTCAGCGCAAAGTTTGTCTCGGCGGTCGAGGGAGAATCGTACTCGGGAACCGTCGCGACCTTCACGGTCGCCGGCACGGCCTCGGCCGAAGATTACACCGCGTCAATCACCTGGGGCGACGGCCAGACCTCCTCGGGGACAATCGTCTACAATCCCGCCGCGAGTAACTACACAGTCATCGGAACCCATATCTACCCCGATGAAGGGTTTTATAATCTATCGATCACGATCACACCCATTGGTAAAAGTTCGACATCAGCGAGCAGCCTGGCCATCGTTTCGGATGCACCCCTGACCGCCTCGGGCATGACCTTCGAGGCCGGGGCGGGAGCGGTCTACTCTGGATCGGTGGCGAGCTTCGTTGATGGCAACACACTGGCCACCGCGAGCGACTACACCACGACAATCACCTGGGGCGACGGGTCCACCTCGATCGGGTCGGTCGTGGCCTACCCCGGCAGTGGATTCACGGTGAACGGTAGCCACACCTATGCGACGAGCGGGACGTATGCCGTCTCGGTCGCCATCAACGATGTCGGCGGGACGTCGGCAACGGCCTCAAGTCAGGCCAACGTCGTTACCTACTCCAGCGTCGTCGGCCTCACGTCTTCGAGCGGTTCTTCCGTTTACGGCCAGAGTTTGAGCTTTAACGCCACCGTGAGCCGTACACCCACCGGCTCGGGAACTCCAACGGGAACGGTGACCTTCCTGGACGGATCAAGCGACCTGGCGACGGCCACACTGAGCAGCACGGGTACAGCATCCTTCTCAACCACGAACCTCGGCGCGGGCAGCCACGATATTACTGCCCGATATAACGGCGACAGCCAGACGGCTCCAGGCACGTCCCCTGTCGTGACGGAGTCGGTGGCGCAGGCGCAAATCAGCATCACGGCCGTGAAAGCGACGATGAAGTACGGCTCGCCGGTACCTTTGCCTTATGTCTACTATTCCGGTCTCGTCAACGGTGACACGAAGTCCGTTTTCTCTGGTCTGATCTCGAACCCAGCCACATCCTCGACGGGAGTTGGCAGTTATCCCTACAGCCTCGGCGCCTTCTCGGCGGGTCCGAACTATCACATCAACTTCACCTCGGACACTCTAACGGTCCTACCGGCTCCCCTGACGATCACGGTGACGAGCCAAAACTCCACCTACGGCTCAATTCCCGCACTCCAGTTCACCACGAGCGGCCTTGTAAACGGTGATACCGACGCTGGATTTGCTGGCTCACTCTCCACAACGGCCTCGGCAAGTTCCCCGCTCGGTTCCTACCCGATCACGCTGGGCAGTCTCTCCGCCGGACCGAACTACACCACGACCTTCCACGCGGGAACCCTGAAAGTCGTCCCGGCCCCACTCACGGTCTGGCCGACCGATGTCTCGATGACGTTTGGCGATTCCTTGCCGGTGTTGACATATACGTATTCGGGGCTGGTCAACGGAGACTCGGCCTCGAATTTTTCAGGTAACGTTACGACAACCGCCTCGACAACGTCCGGAGTTGGAACTTATTCGATCACGCAAGGCACACTTTCCGCCGGTTCCAATTACTCGATCGTCCTCGTCCCGGGCACACTCACGATCAGTCCGGCCTTGCTCACGGTCACGGCCTCGAACGCGAGCACGGTTTATGGCGCGGCGTTGCCCGCGTTTTCGTTCACGAGTACGGGTCTCGTTAATGGAGACACAGCCTCGGTCATCCTGGGAACGCTGACGACTCCCGCAACATCCTCCTCGGCAGTCGGCACGTATTCACTGGACCAGGGCACGCTCTCCGCCGGATCGAATTATACGATTGTCTTCAATCCTGGAAACCTGAGCGTTACCCCGGCGCTGCTTTCCGTCGCGGCCAGCGACCTGGACTCCACATATGGTGGGTTTCTACCCGCGCTCACTTACACTGTTTCCGGTCTCGTCAACGGAGACACGACGGCCGTCCTGATTGGAAATCTGTCCACATCAGCGACCTCAACTTCCGAAGTTGGACTCTACCCGATCAGCCAGGGCACACTTTCAGTCAGTTCAAACTACAGTTTACAATTTTCCAATGGCCAACTCTCCGTGAACCCGGCGATTCTCACGGTGACCGCGGAACCACAATCCAAAATCTACGGAGCGTCGACGCCTCCATTGACCTACACCTATTCGGGCCTGGTCAATGGAGACACAAGCTCGATTCTCACAGGTGATCTCTCGACTCTGGCTTCGACCGGTTCTCACGTCGGCGCGTATGCGATCACTCAGGGTACTCTCACCGCCGGGCCGAATTATTCGATTTCGATGAACGCCGCATCGGTCAACGTCAGCCCGGCTCCGCTCACCATCACGGCGATTGACTCGACGCGAAACTACGGCCAGCTTAACCCTGCCTTCTCTGCCGAATATGTCGGACTCGTGAACGGCGACACGTCGGCCATGCTCGGTGGTTCCCTCCAGTTCACCACGTCGGCGGGAGGCATGAGTCCGATCGGCACCTATCCAGTGACCCTTTCCGGACTGTACTCGGCCGATTACGCGATCACGTTCATGAATGGAAGTCTGGCCGTGGTGGCTCCAACAGTCGCGGCAGTGGGCCTAAATTTGAACACGGAGGAAGGTCTGGCCTTCTCAGGCCCGGTGGCCACCTTCACATCGAACGAACCGATGCCGACCCCCGCAATCTATTCTTCGACGATCAACTGGGGCAACGGGCAGACTATCGCCGGAGTGATCCAATACGACGCATCCCAAGGTGTTTACTCGATTCAGGGCACCTACACCTATCAGTTCGTGGGCTCTTATCCCGTTCAGATCAACATCATGGCCGGCGGCGTTCTGGTGGCGTCAACTCAAGGCACCGCCATTGTGAGCGACGCCCCCTTGTTCGTGACAGGTCTCAATTTGTCGACGACCGTTGCCACGCCTTTGTCGGGTTCGGTCGCGACGCTCCACGATGCCGATCCATCA
The DNA here is from genome assembly GCA_965277595.1 of Isosphaeraceae bacterium. Lineage (GTDB taxonomy): Bacteria > Planctomycetota > Planctomycetia > Isosphaerales > Isosphaeraceae > CBDIDH01. The sequence goes on along the minus strand of CBDIDH010000002.1, from coordinate 3,446,950 downwards.
GACCCAGCAAGCAACCTCTCCGCCAGCATCAACTGGGGCGATGGCACGACAACATCCGGTTCGATCGTTTCCAGCGGCGGCGGCCTCTTTCAAATTCTTGGTTCGCACACCTATACCACCGAGGGTTTCTTCCAGGTCTCGATCAAGGCTAACGATCAGAACGGAAGCACCGCAAACGCGGTCATCACCGTTCGGGTCTCTTCGACAACCGTGGTCACGCCTACACCAACACCAACACCCAGTCCCATACCCACTCCAACCCCAACACCCGTTCCAACACCAACACCGACCCCCACACCAACACCAATACCAACACCAACTCCAACACCTACTCCGACACCAACACCAACACCAACACCCACTCCTACACCTTCGCCGACTCCCTCGCCGACACCGATTCAGGGCCTCGGGAATCCAACGCCGCGAACCTTCAATAAACCGACAACCGTGACCATCCCAACGGATTTGGGCCAGACCGTCTCCGTTGCTGTTATTGGCCCCATCATGATGGCGTCGGGTAACACGGTCGGGCCTTCAGCGGGAACGTCGTTAGCGGCGAACCCGATGACAACCGCCGCCGGATTGGGTGGAGTGATCGCGCCCCCATTGGGAATTCGGGCGCCGATCGCCACGGTCGCGCCAACAATCCATTTCGGCTCGGAATCTTCGCCGGTCGGCCCAGGCCGAGCTTCGGCGAATTCCAATGGCATTGGCGCTCCTGGAAAAAGCACAACGCCGGGAATTCTTCAGGCCACGATCGAACTGGCGACAGAGTCCGCGGCGAAGCTTGTTGAATCTCTTCTCGCGGCGCTCGCGAGAGCTGGGGCAACGCCCACCGTGCGGGAGTCAATACCGTCGAACAACCCGATTCAGAGCCGCCCGATCGCCGCCGAGTTCTCTCCTTCGTCGGAATTCCTCTGGGCTCAACTTGACGCCTTTGACAGGGAGGTCTCGGCGGGCGCGGCGGGACCGGTCGTCGCTGGGTTTGTCAGTACGAGCGCTGTGGCATACGTGGGCTACGTTTTGTTAAACGGTCGAGGCGGTTACGTCTTGCTCAGCCTTCTCGCGGCCCGCCCGCTCTGGGCTCAGTTTGATCCGCTCGCGGTCCTTCTTGACTGGGAGAAGGATGCATCGCGGACGGGTCAACCGGGTCGTGACGAGGATGATGAGGACGAGGAAACCCTGGAATCCCTCATCGCAGGTAGTCAGGACGAGGAAGGTAATGCTCATGATGCGACTGAGTCTTGGGCTCACGAGCCTGACCATCAGTCTTCTCTACGCCGCGCACGCGGTCGGGCTCTTGCCCGATCGCGAGGCCGCCGAACTCAACGGGCGTAAAGCGCTCTGCGAGAGCCTGGCCGTCGCCTGCTCGCTCGCGGCCGAACGGGAAGACGTGCCGATGATTCGGAACGTGGTCCGATCGGTCGTCGGCCGCAATGCCGAGGTCATCTCGGCCGCGGCCCGCAAGGCGGATGGAGAACTCCTCGTCACCGCGGGCGACCATGCTCGGCACTGGAAATCACGCGCGGGAGCGGTCTCGACGCCGACCGACATGCACGTTCCGATCGCTCTGGGCAAGACGCCCTGGGGATCGATCGAGGTCCGTTTTCGACCGCTTTCCCGGTTCCCCTGGCTCGCCTTGATTGGCGGACCGCTCTTGCCCCTGGCTGGATTCGTCGGGTCGGTCGGAGCGTTCACGTACTATCTCTTTCTCAGAGCCGCCTTCCGCCCCACGCGTCGCGGGCAGGGCGGCTTGGTGCCCGGGCGTGTCCGCGACACCTTGAACACGGTCATGGAAGGTGTTCTCGTGCTCGACACCGATCAAAGGATCGCGCTGGCGAATGATGCGTTCGCCAGAACGGTCGGTGTTCCGGCCGAATCGCTCAGGGGTCGGCGGGCCTCCGAACTTTGCCGGGTGGGAACGCGACAGGGGCCAGTCTCCGAGGCTCTTCCCTGGACACGCGCCATTGCCGATGGGGTTCCTCAACGCGGGTCGATCCTTCGAATCAACGCAGGGCGCGAGGCGAGTCGAGGGGTCAAGGTCTCGGTCAACTCGACATCGATCTTTGGCGACGACGGCGTCTGCCGAGGTGCGCTTGCCACCTTTGACGACCTGACCCCGGTCGAGGATCGCAACGCCAAGCTCCGTGGTCTTCTGAAACGGCTCAAACTCGCTCAGGCTCGAACCCGCCGCCAGAAGATTCAGCTTCGCAAGGCCAGAGACGATGCCGAGGCCGCCAGTCGCGCCAAATCGGAATTCCTCGCGAACGTCAGCCACGAGATCCGCACCCCGATGAATGCGATCCTGGGGATGACCGAGGCCGCGCTTGACGCCTCGCCGAGTCCAGAACAGCGCGAGTGCCTGGACATCGTCAAGGAATCCGCCGACTCGCTCCTCTCGGTCATCAATGACATCCTCGACCTTGGTAAGATTGAATCCGGCAAGTTTGAGCTGGACCCGGCTCCGTTCCAACTACGCGAGGTGGTCAACGGGGTCCTCAAGACCCTGACGTTTCGGGCCCGCCAGAAGGGGTTGCAACTTAGCTGCGAGATTGACTCGAACATTCCCGACCGTCTCGTTGGCGACGATACCAGGCTCCGACAGATCTTGATCAACCTCGTCGGCAACGCCGTCAAGTTCACCGAGACCGGCGGGGTCGTTATCGCAGTCAAAATTGATCGTCAAAACTCACCGGATTTGTCGCTCCATTTCACCGTTTCCGACACGGGAATCGGCATCCCCGACGAGAAGCTTCGTTCGATTTTTGACCCGTTCACACAGGCCGATAGCTCGATCACTCGCCGGTATGGCGGAACCGGCCTTGGCCTGACCATTTGTGCTCGGCTCGTTGGCATGATGTCGGGGCGAATCTGGGTGGAAAGTGAACCGAGGCACGGCAGCGATTTCCACTTCACGGCACAGTTCGAACGCGATCAGTCCCTTCCCGTTCACAACATCAGGACATCAGCCCTTTCTCTCGAACCAACGTCGGGCCGACTCCGTGTCCTGCTCGTTGACGACAACATCTTTAATCAGAAGGTCGGCGCCGGAAAGCTCGCGAAGATGGGCCACCATGTTACCGTCGTCAGTGGCGGAACCGCCGCGCTCGCAGCGGCCGAGAATGTCCACTTCGACCTCATCTTCATGGACCTCCACATGAAGGACATGGACGGACTCGAAGCCACTCAACGATTCCGCCTTCGCGAGGCGAATACAGGGCATCGAACGCCGATCATCGCCATGACCGCCAGGGCCATGAAGGAGGATCGTGACCTCTGTCTTGCCTCGGGCATGGACGGTTTCCTGAGCAAGCCTGTCCGCGATGCCGACCTGCTCAAGGCAATCCGCGCGGCCGTCCCAAACCCGCCGATCGAATTTCCGAAGCCAGTCGCGATCACGCGTGCCTTGCCCGAACATCATCCCGAGCGTTGGCTTGCCAAGGTTGACGGCGACACCCAGTTGCTCGACGAGCTGGTCACTGCCTTTCAGACAGACTGCCCGCCGCTCATGACAGAGATCGAGGACGCGATTCGGCAGGGTCGACCGGACGACCTTCGTCGACCCGCTCATACCTTGAAAAGCATGCTACTCTTCTTTGAGACGAGTGCGGCGGACGCAGCGGCCCGGCTTGAACTGATGGGCCGGGAGTCTGACCTGACCGCCGCTTCCGAAACGTTCCGGAGCCTCTCGACAGATGTCGATCGATTCCTCCGGGCGCTGGTGACTTTCCGGAGGCCACGGCCGTCATGAGGATTCTGGTCGCCGAGGACAACGCCTTTTACCGCCATATGCTCGTTCGTACCCTGAGAGAATGGGGTTACGAGGTCGTCGCCGCGGTGGATGGTCTGGAGGCCTGGGAAATCCTCCGCGAAGACGGGGCGCCGCAAGTGGCCATCCTCGACTGGGAAATGCCCAGAATGGACGGTCTGGAGGTCTGTCGGAAGGTTCGCGACTTGCATAATCCAGAGCCAACCTACGTTATCATTCTCACGGCGAGAGAGGGCAAGGAGAATATCGTCACCGCTCTTGAAGGCGGCGCGGACGATTACCTGACGAAACCTTTTGATCGAGGCGAGTTACGCGCCAGGCTTCGCGTCGGCTTGCGGATCGTCGGTCTTCAGACGAGTCAGACGGTCGTTTTTGCGTTCGCCAGGGCCGTTGAGGCCAAGAGCCCCTATACTCAGGGCCATGCGGAGCGAGTGACCCGTTACGCTCTCGAAATCGCCGAACGGATCGGCATTGATACCCGTGAGAAGCAGATTTTGCGGCAAGGGGGTCTGCTTCACGACGTTGGCAAGATCTGCGTTCCCGACATCATTCTCGACAAAGCCGGTCCGCTGACTGTCGAAGAGGTCGCGATCATTCAGCGTCACCCGTCGCAGGGTTCCACCATCGTCGAGCCACTTCACTCAATGAGGAACGTGATTCCGATCATCCGCTGGCATCACGAGCGAATCGATGGTCGCGGTTATCCCGACCGTCTTTCAGGCTCCGAGATTCCCTTGCTCGTTCGCATCCTCTCCGTGGCCGACGTTTACGACGCCCTTTCCAGCGAGCGACCGTATCGCGCCGCGATTCCCCATCACGAATGCCTCAACCTTCTCCACGAGAATGCGGCAACCGGTGGCCTTGACCCTGAACTCGTCGAGGTCTTCCGCGATGCGTATCCATCCCAATCGGTTCGTCCTGAGCCGACCTCCTACTGCTCGGCAACCCAAGCGATCGAAAGCCTGAACGTAACCTGACCGCATTCACTTCTCGAAATTGAGCCGATCGCCCTACTTCACGCGCAGGATGACCGGCGGTGTCGCGTGCCCGCCATCGGCCGCTGTCAACAGGTGAAAGGCACGTGTTTGGGGCGGCACGGACCGATCGGCCGTGAGGAAGAAAACGCGGTCGTCCTGATCTTCGAGGACCAGGAGGCCATTCAAGCCGATGTTATCGACAATCACGCCGAACGGCAGATTCCGGCCGGAACCTTCGTTGCCGAACGGAACGCCTCCCTTGAAACCGTCTCGCTCAACCTTCACCTTGAGCGTGATCGTCTCGCCCGCCTTGATCTCGTAGATCGGAATGCCTTCGGATGTCGTCTCGATTGGCTTCGGTCCCCCGTCGGCCGGACCGATCCGGGCCATCAGTTTTGGCTTCGTATCGCCGACCGCGATCTTGAAGGCGCCGACCTCGTGAGAGACCTCGCGGCCACCAATCTGAGCCGAGGCCTTTACCCGAGCCTCGGCGACGGCCGAAGGTCTGGCCCCGGTTAAGGCCGAGATGACACCAAGGGCCTGGATCTGCCCGGCTTCAATGACAACCGGTGTCGTGGCCGAGAGACCAGCCGGTAGGCCGCTGACCTCGACCTGGATCGGGCCGTCAAAGCCGTCGATCCGCCGGGCGATGACCTTGAATTCCCGCGAATCGCCGGGACCGATCGGCGTTTTTGGATCTTGAAGCGTCACCTGAAAATCCGGGCGCGCGGGCCGGACCGACATCGCATAGGTAAAGTCGGGTCCGCCAAGGCCGCGAACGTCTTTCAGGCGGATCAGGTAATCGCCTTCAACGGGTGCCGAAAACCCAAGGCGAGAATCCTTGCCCAGTTCTCGCAACGAATCGTCGTCATTCTCGAAGTAAACGGGAAAGACCGGCAAGCCATTCGGCACGGGCTTCACGCCAGCGGCAAGAGGTTGCACGACGTAACACGGTTCACCCAGGGCATGAGCCAGCGGCGTCGAATCAAAGAAACCCCACCGCTTCCCCTGACCTGGATAGACCTGAAACCCAGAATCCGGTCCACGCGGATAGAGCCAGAGCCGGGAAATTTCTCCATTGCTATAAACATATTCGTTCAATCGCATCTCTTCCCAGTTGAAGAGGCGAAAGTCATCCACGTTGCTGTCATCCTTGCCCCGGAAGGTGAAGTAGGAATCTCGAACCGCCTGGAGCAAGACGCGTTCGACGCGTTGACCGTTTGCGTCGAGTACCTCGATGAACGAATCGAGCTTCGAATTCGAACGCGACGCATCAACATCGATGATAAGTGGCACGCCCGCTTTGGCGGAAAATCGAAACAGATCAACATCGCCCGATGCGCCAATCGTTCCCGAAACCCTGGCGGGAAGTCTGATTGGAGTCGCCTGGGTCGCGACGTTGTTCGGCTCAAGTTCCGCCGTGGCGTTCAAGGCGAGTGGCGCATCCTTCGCGGAGGGCGTGCTCGCAATCACCAACGATTTGAGAGAAGAATCGACGGATCGTTGATCGGTTATCGCATACACACCGATCGACCCGTCCATGCGTCCAATTCGGATCGAGCGGCCATCGCCCGACAGAGCGAGCGCCGAGATCACGTCGGGTTGAGGACCAAACGCCGCGAGTTCGGTGTAACCCTTTGTCTCCCAGACCTTGACGGTTCGATCGTCGGAAGCGGTGACAAGCCGCGATCCGTCGGCCGCGTAGGCGAGCTTGACGATTGGCCCTTCGTGCGCGAAGCGGGCCTGGATCATGGGGTTGGTCTGGGCCTTCTCGCGGGAAAGAAACTCCCAGACGCGGATCGTGTTGTCCGCGCCTCCGGCGGCGATGAATCGGCCGTCGGGACTGAACGCGCAGGCATACTCTTCCTTGAGCGGTTGCGGCAGGGTGTCGAGTCGGAGGCCATCGGCGACCCGCCAGACCTTGCACGTATCATCCGCGCTCGCGGTCACGAGAAAGGAGCCGTCGGGACTGAAGGCGACGTCATAAACAGCCCCGTTGTGACCGCTGAGCGTTCGCAAAGAGGCGCCAGTGGACGTCTCCCAGAGGATCACCGTCCGATCATACGAGCATGTGGCCAGTGTCTTGCCATCCGGCGATAGCTCGGCATCATAGATCAGGTCAAGATGCCCCTTGAACGACTGCGCGATCGCGCCCGATTTAAGATCACGCACGGTCGCCAGACCGCCAAGACCCGCAACGCCCGAGGCCGTGACCAGCCTTGACCCATCGGCCGAAAAATGCACGGCCGTGACCTTGCCGGGAAAGTCGTTCCAGACCCGAACCGGATCGCTCGGCCCCGCGCCCCCTGGATCGATCCTATCCAGGCTGACCGATTCATAACGCGCAACGGCCATCAACGTCCCACCGCGCGTCACGTCCAGCGCCGTGATGGGTCGGACCCGAGCGTGAGTTGCGATCTTCGGGACGTTCAGTGCTAGTCGGTCAGGCTCCAGGCCGACCGGGCCAGGAGCGCCCGCGGCGATCCAGGTTTTAAGCGTCTCGATGTCTTCGGCGGTCGGTTTCGGTTCCCCTTCGGGAGGCATGATCGGTTTCGAGAGTCCGATCAACTGGCGAATCAAGCGGCTCGCATTCGGATCACCCGCCTTGAAAACGGGACCCCGGGGCGTCCCTTTGAGAAAGGCGGAATAGGTCTCCAGCGAAAGCTTCCCCTCGTGATCTTCCGCATTGTGGCAACCGACGCAATATTTCTGGAAAACCGGAGCGACGCGCGTGGCGTAATCGGGCGCCGAGGCGCTGGGCGAGACGGACAAGGTCAGGGCCACGAGAAAAAGCCGCATGATGGTCTTGCTCGCTCACGCGTCAATGATTGAACAGAAACTCGCGACTACTCATCAAGCCCCAGAGCAAATCTTCCATGACCTCGCGTTCCTCGCCGCTTCCTGGTTTCGGCAAGAGGCCAATGATGCGATCGCGCTCGGTCATGTTGGGGTATCGTGATAAGCAGATAAGATAAACCTCGTCGACAAGGCCGGCGTCCGAGATCCCCGCGGCGCGGAGTCGGATCAGGTCGTCAACGCGGTTGCCAGGCTGGCGAAGTTTCTGATTGAGCGTCTCGCCGTTCCAGAGATGCAGGGCCTGGACGACCGTCGGCTCGTCCGAGCGTTCGCACTCGCAGACGACCCGGCGGGGGTTGCGGCCAAACGCCTGAAGAAAATAGTTGTCGACCGATGCGTCGTAAAGCTGCACCGCGCGCGTGCCGATCGGATAGAAATCGGTCTTCTGTCGAGCGCCTCCGGGAACGGTGACGAATTCGAATCGGGTCGGCACCTTCGATACCTGCGCGACGGCGTCGTGAAGAACCTCGGCCATCATCCTCCGCGGATAATATCGAGAATAAAACCGATGCTCGGCCTGATTGCCGGGCATCGGGCGGCTCGATCGCTGGTACGCATTCGACTGGAGAATCGCACGCATCAGCGATTTCAGATCAAACTTTTCCCGGATCAAGGCCGCCGCCGCGGCGTCAAGCAACGCCTCATTGCTCGCCGGATTCGAGACCCTGACGTCGTCAACTTTCTCGACAAGGCCGACACCCAGAAAATTGGCCCAGATCCGGTTCGTGACCGCCCTGGCAAAATATGGATTCTCGGCCGAGGTCATCCATTGAGCTAGTTTGATTCGACGATCGGCTGGATCATCGATCGGTAGCGGTGGTGCATCAAGGGGCGCGGGGGCCTGGGGCTTGCCGGTCCTCGGCTGGACGAGGTCGCCCGAGTCGGCGACATAGAGCGTCCTTCGACCGTCACCTTGCCCAGGCTCGCCCCCCCAGCCCTTGGCTTTCACCCGAGCGAAGAGGTTGGCCATGCCGTAATACTGGTCGTTTGTCCATTTTTCGAGCGGGTGATTATGGCACTTGGCGCAGCCGATCGATAAACCCATGAACGCCTGACAGGCATTCTCGGTCATATCCTCGGGCGACTGGCTGAGCGCATAAAAATTTGTCGCTCCGTTTTCCAGACTCTCGCCGGTTGAGACAAGAATCTTGCGGACGAAGACATCCCAGGGGGTGTTCGCGGCGACGTTTTCGTGAACCCAGGTGTAGTACGACTTGATTGCCTCGGGCCGGAGCTTCGTACTGCTGATCATGAGCATATCAGACCATTTGTAGGTCCAGTAGTCAGTGAATTCCGACCGCTTGAGAAGCGAATCGATGAGCGTATCGCGCTTCTTCGGTGTCGCGTCGGCAAGAAAAACGCGGACGTCTTCGGCGGTCGGAAGTAGCCCGATCGTATCGACATACGCTCGGCGGACAAATTCGGCATCACCGCACGGGGGCGACGCGGGGAGTTTGAGCCGACCGAGTTGTTTGTCAATCTGTTCATCGATGAAGTTGCGGGCCTTGCGGGCGTCGGCGGTCGCCGAAGGGGTGGCGGAATCGTAGGGAACGGTAATCCTGGCGATGGAAATCCGGCTCGCGTACCAGGCGATCACGGCGCCTTCGCCTGGACCGACAATCGTGGCGAGGCCATCATCGTCAACCCGGCAAACGGATTCGTCGCTGGACGACCACTTGATCCAGGGGGTCACGTCCTTCGCTGAACCGCCAGAAAAGCGGGCGAGGGCAAGAATCTGCTGGGTTTCACCGACGCGGTGAGTTGACCGATCGGGAAGGACTTCCAGTCGATCGACCATTGGGTCGTTCGCCTTTGGAGGTTCCGCGCCCGAGGCAATCCAGCCGGAGATCCTTTGATACGCGGGCGAGTCGGTCGTGAACCGAATGCCCCCTTTATGGGGAATCGCGCCGGTTGGTTTGGCCAGGAGAAGGCTCCGGCCGGGATCGGCCAGTTCAACGCGTCGGCCGCCGTCTTGCTTGACGATGTTGAAGTAATCGGTTGAAGGATCGTAGCCGCGCAGCGAGAGCCGAAACCCTCCCTTACCGGCGAGAGCGCCGTGGCAGGCACCCGAGTTACATCCGAGCCGGGCGAGAACCGGTTCGATGTCCTTGCGAAAGTTCCAGGCGAGAGGCTGATCGAAGCCCCGAACGGTCACCTTTGCCGAGGCCGAGGCATCGCCTAGGCTGGCCTTGACGATGGTCTCGCCGTTGCCGACCGGCTTGACCAGACCCTGGCTGACCTCGACAACCCTGGGATCGGCCGAGGTCCAGGTAACGCCCTGAGTGACCTGCTGGGTCAACTCGCCGCCACTTGTGCGTTGAAGAAGGAGGCGTTGAAGGTCGGTGGGGGTCGACAGGACAAACTCGGCCGGAAGTAGGTTGAGGGCGTCGTCGCCTCGGCACGAGGCGGTCGAGAAAAAGGGGATCGCAAGAAGGATCAAGAGGTATCGCGTCATGTCGATCTCGTGGTCCCAGGCTCAGAAAAGCTCGCGAATCTCACGGTGGCCGAAATCGACGAGCGGAAAGGGGCGGCCGGCGGGGCCGGGAAGCTTGATTTCGAGGTCGAAGCCGAGGCTGTGAAAGATCGTCGCGGCGATGTCGGCCGGTTCCACGGGGCGATCCGCGGGAACGCCGCCGATCGGATCACTGGCGCCGACGACCCGTCCGCCCTGGACGCCGCCGCCGGCAAAGCCGACGGTGAAACATTGCGGCCAGTGATCGCGGCCCCCCGCCGGGTTCACCCGAGGGGTCCGACCGAACTCGGCGAGGTTGCAAACGAGAGTCGAATCGAGCATCCCCCGGCGGTCGAGATCCTCGATCAGCGCCGTGTAACCCTGGTCATAAAGAGGGCAAACAATGTCTCGCATTCCGGTGATCGAGGTAAACGGTTTCGAACCATGAATGTCCCAGGTGATCTCATCAAAGACGGTGAGGAACGTATTCACGGTCACGAACCGGACGCCGCTCTCGATCAGGCGACGCGCGAGAAGACAGCACTGGCCGAACCGGTTCATGCCGTAGCGGTCGCGGACCTCGGCGGGTTCGGCCGCGAGATCAAAGGCGGCGCGTGCCTGTTCGCTCGTCATCAGGCGATAGGCTGCCTGGAAGTTGCCGTCGAGAAGGGCGGCGTTCTCGGTCGATTCAAACTGTTCGACGGCGTCGTCAACCACCGCGCGGATCGTCTTGCGTCGAGCAAGCCGGGCCGTTCCAATTTCCTGAGGCGGAAGGAGGTCGGGAACCCGAAAATTTGGCTTGGAGGGGTCGGCGTTGAGGGCGAACGGGTCGTGGGCCTTGCCGAGAAATCCGCCCGACTGGCCGTTCGGCATGTTGCCGCCACCTCGGCCCATCAACTCAGGAAGGACGGCGAACGGGGGCAGATCGGTCTTGCGGCCTCGCAAATAGCTGACGACCGAGCCGACGTGAGGCGTGTTGACGCCCCCCGTGAAGAGGCGGCCGGTCTGCATCATCTGCCAGCCGGCATCATGCACCGCGGCGCCGCTATGGTGAACCGACCGGACGAGCGAGAACTTGTCGGCGATCGCGGCGTGTCGCGGCAGGGCCTCGGAAAGCCGGAGGCCCGGCACGCGCGTCTCGACGGCCTGAAAGGGGCCGCGAATTTCGGACGGGGCGTCGGGCTTCATGTCCCAGAGGTCGATGTGACTGGGCGCCCCGAGGTTGAAGATCATGATGCAGGCGCGGTCGTCGTGCCCCGCCTTGACCGCTCCCGCCGATTGCGCCGCGAGAAGTTGCGGCAGGCCGAAGCCGATCGCCCCGAGCGCTCCGGCCTGAAGAAAATCGCGGCGGGTGACACCGTTGCAGGTGTACGCCTTGCCTCTGCCGGTAAGCCTGAGCATCGGCCGCTCCGGTTCGTTGACTCTCGACGTCTTTGCGTTGCGTCGACCAGTTCGAGGAGTTTCGGCCCGAAGAATCTCGCGATTCTTCGGCCCCTTGACCTTCCCCTCGGCGCGACGCACCCCAGGATCGAGAATACTGAACCCGAGACTCGACGGCTAGACCTCAACGGATTGATTGGCGACCCCTTCGATCTCGCTCGCCAATCCAAACGACGCGGAACAGGACGTGCGACGGATTAGACCACGGCTTGGTTCGCGCAGGCGTTTGAACCGAGAAAGGCTTCCGCCTCGGTCTTGAGCTGATTCCAGTGTTCGCAAAAGGGGCGATACACCGATTCGAGGGCCTCAAAGCTTCCGCTATCGCCGAGCGCGGTCATGACCTGGCAAGACGAGGCCAGGGACTCATCGCCAACCGTCAGAAAGATTCCCTTGAGGGCATGCGCCTCCCAGTGAACACCGCGGCGATTTTGTCGGACGATCGCGTCCTCAAGCCGTTGAATCCGAGCGGGAGTGCCCTGGAGCATCAGGCCAACGACCTCGGTGATCAGCTCGTTGTCGTCGCCGCAGGACTCGCGAAGCCTTTCGCCAAATTCCTGACGTTTCACCACGTCGGCTGGGGTCGAGGATTCAATTGAGTGCGTCTTGTCCCTGGTCACATAAGTTTCGATCGCCTCGCGGAGCGGGCCGGGACGCACGGGCTTGCTCAGGTATCCGTCCATTCCCGCGGCCAGACACTTCTCGCGATCGCCGTGCATGGCATGGGCCGTCATTGCGACGATCGGGATATGGCGGCCGTTAAGTTGCTCGCGATCGCGAATCGCGGCGGTCGCGGCGAAGCCGTCCATCTCGGGCATCTGGACATCCATCAGCACGAGGTCGTGCCGATCGTAGTCGAGCGAAGAGACAGCCTCGCGACCATTGGCCACGGAATCGACCCGACAGCCGAGACGCTGCGCGAGGCCGGTCGCCACGCGTCGATTGACGTCATTGTCCTCGGCCAGCAAGATGCAGAAATTGAGCGAGGGTCCGTCGGGTCCTGAACTGACCGGCCTGGGAGCCGGGGGCGGGACCGAGGACGCAACGGCCTGGGTCAAGACGTTGTAAAGCTGAGACCGGCGGATCGGCTTCATCAGGGTCGCGGCGAAGAGTTCGGTTTCCGGTTCTTCACGCGTCGCGGGCGAGCCGAGCGAGGTGAGCAAGACAATGGGAACCGAAGCCAGCCTGGGTGTGTCCTTGATCACCTTGGCGGTCTGAACGCCATCCATCCCGGGCATCTTGTGGTCGAGCAAGACGATGCCGTAAGGATCGTCGGCGAGACTGGAAAGCAACTTGGCGTAACCCTCGGCGCCCGAGGCGACGACCTCGGGGCGGCATCGCCACGAGAGCAGGGCCTCGCGGACGATCGTCCGGCTTGTCTCGTGGTCGTCAACAACGAGGACGCGGATACCGCCAATCTCCGCCGCCTTCGGCTCCGCGACTCCAACTCCCTTTTCGAAAGGTAGCTCGAACCAGAAGCTGCTTCCCTTTCCAGGGCTGCTCTCCAGGCCGATCGTGCCTTCCATGAGACTGACAAGGTTTCGGCAGATCGCCAGGCCAAGGCCGGTCCCGCCGTACCGGCGATTGCTTCCGCCTTCGATCTGCGTGAAGCTTTCAAAGATATCGGCTTGCCGGTCGACTGGGATGCCAATTCCCGTGTCGCGGACGAGGATTCGAAGGGTAACTCGATCGTCGGCCTCGGAGACGAGCTTCGCGTCAAGGTTGACCTCGCCGCGATCGGTGAACTTGACGGCGTTCCCGGCGAGGTTCGTTAAAATCTGGCGAAGCCGGATCGGATCGCCCTTGAGCCGACCGGGAACGGCGGGATCGACACGACTGTTGATCTCCAGGCCCTTTTGATGAACGCGAGGGGCGAGCAGGTCGGCCACCTCTTCCATCAAGGTTCTCGGGTCGAACTCGGACGACTCCAGGGTGAGCTTGCCGGCCTCGATCTTGGAAAAGTCGAGAATATCGTTGATGACCGTCAGAAGGGCCTCGCCGCTTCCTCGAATGGTCTCGGCATAATCGCGCTGAACGTCGGACAGCGTGGTATCGAGTAGAAGCTCGGTCATGCCGATGACACCGTTCATCGGCGTTCGAATCTCGTGGCTCATGTTCGCCAGGAAGTTGCCCTTGGCCCGAGTCGCGTTCATGGCCTCATCCCGGGCCCACTTCAGATCTTCCTCGAATCGCTTCCGGGACGTGATATCCTCAATCTGGGCCACGTAATGAAGCGGTTGACCCGCATTGTCGCGGACAAGCGAAACACTTAGAATGATCCAGACCTCATGTCCGTTCTTGTGAATGTAACGCTTCTCCATATGATAAGACGAAATCTCGCCGTCAACGAGTCTTCGTAGATGGCTCAGATCCGCTTCAAGGTCATCAGGATGGGTGATCTCCTGGAAGGTCATTGCCAGCAGTTCAACCTCTTCGTAACCGACGATCTCACAGAGAGCCCGATTGACCTGAAGCCAGCGTCCCTCGGGATTAACAAGCGCCATGCCGATGGCCGAGGCATCAAAGGCGCCTCGGAACCGTGCTTCGCTGAGCCGAAAGGCCTCGGCCGCTTTCTTCCGTTCGGTCACCGGCCGTCCTTCGGGGATCATCAGGGAAACCTGCCCCGACTCGTCATAAACGGGCTTGAGCGAGAAGTCGACCGTGACAACCTCGCCGTCAGGTCCTTGATGATCTTCCTCGAACCGGACGAACTGACCGCCGGCCGCATCGGCGACCGCGTTTTTGATCCGTTCTCGCGAGCCTTCGTTGTGCGACCACCAGGGGGTTTCCCAGAAGGGCAGGCCGATGACTTCCTCGCGCTGAACCTTGACGAAATCGAGCGCGGTCTGATTGGCTTCCAGCACGGTTCCATCCGGCCCGAGCAAACCGATAAATTGAAAGGTTGAATCGAAGATCGCGCGGAACCGACGCTCGCTCTCACGCATCGCTTGGATCGCCCTGGCAAGCTCGGCGGTCCGATCGCGGACCATCTGTTCGAGCTTCTCGTTGAGCAGGCGAATCTGCTCCACGTCATTCTTCCGTTCGGTAATGTCAATGTAAACGCCCGCGACCTGGAAGACCTGTCCCGAAGGATCTCGAAAGACGCCTCCCTTGGCCGAGAGCCAGCGCACCGAGCCATCGGGACAGAGGACGCGAAATTCCGCTTCGTAAGGCGTTTCCTCTCGAACACAACGCGCGAGTTCATCGGCGAGCCAATGCTGATCGTCGCGATGGACGGCCTCGAAAAGTTCCCGACTGGTCGTGATCGGCATCCCCTCGGTTCGTCCGAAGAGGACGTCCAGGCCGCACCGGCTGATGACTCGATCGCTCTCGATGTCTCATTCCCAGTGTGCCAGTCGCGCGGCCGAGAGTGCCCTGCGCTGGCAAGCTTCGGCCTCGCGCGCAGTCTCGGCGTGAAGCCATGCCTCGTGAATATCGGTGCAGGCGCCGAACCAGTGATCGACCCGGCCGTCCTCGCCGCGGATCGCCACTCCAGCGACCTTGAACCAACGATAAACGCCATCATGGCGGCGAATCCTTAATTCGATGTCAACGCTGTCGCCCTGAACCTTCGCCAGGTCCCAGGCATCCTCGAACCTTGGCCGATCCTCGGGATGAAGGATCTCGGACCACTGCTCGATCACAGATTCGAAGTCGGTCAGGCCCGTATACGCGAACCACTGCGGGCTCACATACTCAACAATTCCCTCCGGCCCGGCACTCCAGACCAGTTGCGGAAGGATCTCCGTAAGTGCCCGAAATCGCCCCTCGCTCTCGCGGAGCGCCTCATCGACTTGTTTGGACTCGGTGATGTCGCGCGCGATCTTCGAAATCCCGACGATCCTCCCGAATGGGTCTTTGATCGGTGAAATGGTCAGCGAGACGTCGATTCGACGCCCCCCTTTCACCACGCGGACGGATTCGAAATGGTCAACGCGTTCACCCGCTCGAAGTCGCGCCAGGATGGCCGGTTCCTCGTCGGCGCGGTCGGGGGGCAGCAGCATCGTGATCGATCGGCCCAGCGTTTCCGCCGCCGAATAGCCGAAGATCCGCTCCGCCCCGGCATTCCAGGATGTGATCACACCGTCCAGGTTCTTGCCGATAATCGCATCGTCCGACGACTCGACGATTGTCGCCAGGTGAGCGCGGTCGACATCCGCTCGCTTCAGCTCGCCGATCGCCCGGCTCAGCTCCTCGGTACGCATCTCGACCTGCCGTTCAAGCTCCGCGGGACTCTTCATCGCCAGGAAGGTTGGCCACGCTCGTCTGAGCGCCCAGATCGTCCAGAAGGACGTGATCCCCGTCAGCACAAGCACGTGGCCCGAGAGCCGATACATGGGCCTGAAGAAGGCGAGCATATCGAGGAAGTGGCCGAGTCCGCGGAGCAGGATGAAGCAGGCGAAGGCTAGAATCACTTCGCGAAACGGCCCCCATTGCCGCTTTCGTGTGACGAGACGCCAGACCAGCAAGGGGACCACCATGTACGCGAGCCAGACCAGCGTATTGCCCGCGACGTGCTCCCAGACGAGCCAATCAGGCCAGACTCCGCGGTATCGTCGCGGCACGAATCCCTGTGTACTGACGAGCCCTCGGAGAGCGTCTTTGAGGTCGTTCATACGTCACTTTCGGACCTTGATCAAACTGTGCCAAGGTGAAAAAACTGATTGAGCGTCGGGATGAATGAACCACCGTTCTCCCAACCGAATCTCAATTCCGGGATTTTTCACGATCGGGATCGGACTCGCGGACATCGATCGCCTGTCAGCCCGAAACCTGAGACCATCCTGGCCGCCCGCTGAATCTCGAAAGAATTCCCAGCCAATGACCGGGAATCACGCGAGTCCTTTTCGCACCTACTATCGAGATGATTGATCAAAATCCCTAACAGATTCTTATGAACCTTGAAAATAAATTTCCTGATATCATCCCAGGCCACCGGACTTCTTCACAGCCCAGCCTGTTCGAGCGATCGGGTAGTCGGGGCGTGCCCCGGCAAGAGAGGTGGTCGCAACCCGCTCGTGACTCAAACAATCTCCAAGGGCGGCGTTGAATTCGCCCGACGTTCTCCGTGGAAGTTTCACGGAGATCAGGCGAGCGTGCTCCAGTTCAAAATTGACGGGGTCGGTCGAGTCCTGGGCAACCTGCCCGGAAGTCGCCTCGCGAATCACGCTGAGAATCTGCCCGAGCGAGCAGGCCTTGGGCATGACGTGACGAACCCCAAGAGCCCTCGCCAGCGGCTTGACGTCCTCGGTCTGAAAGTTCGAGCTGAAAAAGATAACGGGCGTCCGAGAAATCGTTTCGTCCTTGCGAACCGCCCGAGCAAATTCAAAACCATCCATCGACGGCATCAGGATATCGATGATCGCGAGGTCGGGGTGTTCCGACCGCATGACTCGAAGCGCCTGGGAGCCGTCCTCCGTCTCGAACACCTTGTAGCCTTCGCGGCTCAAAATGATGGCTAAGCGACGTCGACTTACATCCAGGTCATCCGCGATGAGTATGCTGGTCATTCTCATGACGCCTTATTGAACGGGGCGGGTCGAGTCGTCTCCGTTGACGACTCATCGCGACACGACCCGCACGGAAATCCGCCTGAGATCAATCTAGGTTTTAAAATGGGCCAGGCGTCCGATCGCGAGAAGCCTTTTGGTCTCGGACGAATCGGACCGGCGGGATTCGACAGGTCCTCAGGCCATTTCGGAGACTGAAATCGCCCGGTTGTTGTTGGCATCGTCACGCTCCACGCAACGGTTTTCGAGAACACCCCCCTATCGCAAGCTTAGGACAAACAGAACAGATTGGCTCATTGCGAAGGAATTCAACGAAAAAATTAGTCAAAGGCCGCCCAAAATCGTGGGTATCAACGAAGATAGGAAAACCAATCATGCGCGCGGGCGTCGGCGGATTTCACGGATCGTGCTTGAGCTCGCGAATGCAAAAAATTCGAGGATCAGGTTGTTCAGTCGGGATCATTTGCCTACACCATTCGGGGATGGGTCGCGCGAAGGCTTCAAGCTTCCTCGTCGGCCTTGGGACAACCCGGTCAGTCCGGCTGCGTGGTCGGCCGGTCGAGTGGTTCACATTGGTATCGCGTTTGCCAGACAGTCGAGACTCACGAACAGAGACTGGATCGAAGACCGCACCCTTGAGGTAACACGATGGCCGCAGACCGAAACGACGCCGACCCCGTCCGCAAAGACGCGCACTTCGCCGAGGCCAAGGTGAAGGTTGGTGAAGGGGGCGAGACGCATCAGACGGCCGGCGGCGACCGACCGGTGATGACCACCCAGCAAGGCATGCCTGTCGCTGACGACCAGAATTCCCTTCGAGTTGGCGCCCGAGGGCCGACCTTGCTCGAAGACTCTCACTTTCGCGAAAAAATCTTCCATTTCGACCACGAACGTATTCCCGAACGCGTTGTCCACGCCCGAGGTTATGGCGCCCACGGTTACTTCGAAAACTACGGGTCGCTTGCCGACGTCACCCGCGCCGACCTCTTTCAACGCGCCGGGGAAAAGACCCCGGCCTTCGTCCGGTTTTCGACCGTCGCCGGCAACAAGGGATCGGCCGACCTCGCCCGCGACGTTCGCGGTTTCGCCGTCAAGCTTTACACCAAGGAGGGAAATTGGGACATCGTCGGCAACAACATCCCCGTTTTTTTCATTCAGGATGCGATCAAGTTCCCCGACCTGATCCACGCGGCCAAGGCCGAGCCTGACTGCGACTTTCCCCAGGCCCAGACCGCTCACGATAATTTCTGGGATTTCATTTCGCTCTCGCCCGAGAGCATGCACATGGTCATGTGGATCATGTCCGACCGCGCCATTCCCCGGTCGTTCCGGTTCATGGAAGGCTTCGGCGTTCATACCTTCCGTCTGATCAACGCCGAGGGAAAATCGACCTTCGTCAAGTTCCACTGGAAGCCCAAACAGGGGATGCAGTCCGTCGTCTGGGACGAGGCGCTCAAGATCAACGGAGCCGACCCCGACTTCCACCGCCGCGACCTCTGGGACGCCATCGGCGCGGGTGATTTTCCCGAGTGGGAACTGGGTTTACAGCTTTTCGACGACGCCTTCGCCGATTCGTTCGGGTTCGATGTCCTCGACGCCACCAAGCTCATCCCCGAGGAAGAAGTGCCGATCCGTCCGGTCGGTCGGCTCGTTCTCGACCGTCGCGTTGACAACTTCTTTGCCGAGACCGAACAGGTTGCCTTCGGGACGCTCAACGTCGTCCCCGGCGTTGACTTCAGCAACGATCCACTCTTGCAGGGGCGAAACTTCTCATACCTCGACACGCAGCTCAAGCGTCTCGGCAGCACGAATTTCACCCACATTCCGATCAACGCACCCAAGTGTCCCATGCACACCTTCCAGCAGGATGGGCACATGGCGATGATGAATCCGAAAGGTCGGTCCAACTACGAGCCGAACTCGTGGACGACCAACGGCGGCCCGCGCGAATGCCCCGAGAAGGGGGTCTCGTCCTACCCCGCGATGGAAGAAGGCCCCAAGCGTCGACTTCGATCGGAGACCTTTGCCGACCATTACAGCCAGGCCCGCCAGTTTTACATCAGCCAGACCGAGGTTGAACAAGGGCACATCGCCGATGCCCTCACGTTCGAGTTGAGCAAAGTGGAAACCCCCACCATTCGAACGCGGATGGTCTCTCACCTTCTCAACATCGACTCGGGTCTTGCCGAAAAAGTTGCCCAGGGGCTCCGACTCCGCGAGATGCCCAAACCCGCCGACGCCGCCCGGCCGACGCGCCACGATTTAAAGCCCTCGCCCGCTCTGAGCATGCTCAAGAATCCGCCCAAAAGTTTTTCGGGCCGGAAGGTGGGTGTTCTTGTCACCGATGGCGTTGACGCCAGTCTTTTGAAGGCCCTGAAGACCGCGCTTGAAGCCGAAGGAGCGACGATGAAACTCATCGCGCCCGAGGTGGGCGGCGTCGAGGCCAATGACGGCACCTGGTATGGCGCTGATGAGAAACTTGAAGGCGGACCGTCCGTCGTCTTCGACGCCGTGGCCATTCTCGCCTCGAACGAGGGTGCGACGAAGATTGCCATGCGGCCCGCGGCCAAGGATTTTGTCGCGATGGCCTTCGCGCATCAGAAGTTCATCGCCTATGCGGAATCGGCCATGCCTCTCCTGGAAAAAGCCGGCGTCGCCGATACGATCGACCAGGGGTTTGTCAAACTGACCAGCGCGAAGGACTGTGAATCGTTCGTGACCCACTGCCGCAAGTTCCGGTTTTGGGATCGAACCGTGGTTGTCCGATAATTAATCACGGTCCTTCTCAAGGGCCGACAGACGCCGGGGTCATCGCCAGAGAATCGTCGCGACGGCCCCGGCGTGAAGTTTTGCGATCGCATGAACCTTCCCAGAACGAACAGCGAAGCCTCGCGGCGTTTTTCCATCATTCAAGACAATCAGTACGAACGAGCCATCGGCCGTTTTGAAGGCGACATTCGGAAGGCCCGGCAGTTCGGTCGAGGCGACGCGGACTGAGCCGGGCCGAACGAACTTCGAGGCGTGTGCGATCACATAATATGCGGGATTTCGGGTTACTCGATCTCCGTCGATCGTGATCGCGCCCAGGCATTGCGTGCAACCGCCCGGTGTATGCGGCTTTTGATTTCGATCAGCCGCCAGGTTCCATTCCAGAACAACGCGGGACCAGTTTCGCGGGGCGCCGATGGTCAGTTCACGAGTGTGCCAGGCGAGATCACCTTGCAGGTTACCCGGAGCGCCGGTCCATTGCTCGGTGAAATAGAGATTCTTATCGGGATGCGCCTCGTGAACGGCCGACATCGCGCCGATCTTGCCCGCGTAGAGATGAAAGGCGGAGCCATCCACGAATTTTCGGGCCACGGGGTCGTTGAGAACGGCAATCGGATAATCGGGACGATCGCAGTTATGGTCATAAATGATAATTTTTATGTCGATTTCCGCCGCCTTGAAGGCAGGACCGAGGTGGTTCTTGACAAAGTCGGTTTGCTCCGTCGCATCCATCAGTAAGCTTGGATTATTCGACGGATTCAAGGGCTCGTTTTGCACCGTGATCGCGTCAATCTTAATGTCCTCGGCTTTCATCGCCTGAACATATTTGACTAAATATACGGCATAAACACCGGCATACTCTGACCTGAGCCGACCGCCAACGGTCTTGCCGTTTGTCTTCATCCAGACTGGCGGCGACCACGGCGAGGCCATGATTTTCAGTCGAGGCTCAACCTGCAAGATTTGCTTCAGGACCGGGATCAAGGCCACCCGATCCCGATCGATCTGAAACGACTTCAGGCCGGGATCGGCCCGACCCGCTGGCAAATCGTCATAAGAAAAGGGTTGATCATCCAGGTCCGATGCCCCGATTGAGATCCGCAAGACGCTGACACCGATGCCCGACCCTTCCCGACCGAACAAGTCGCTGAGCAAGGCCGCTCTGGCCTGATCTGTCATGGCTCGAATCAAGGAGGCGCTTCCACCCGTGAGTGTGTACCCGAAGCCATCAACGGTCTGAAAGGTTTTAGCCGGGTCCACGTCGATGGTCGGCATTCCGACATCGGTTTTTTTCGAGAACGTCAGACCAGGCTCCAGCCTCACAAATCGTTCCGATCCGGCCGGGTCCGTCAACCAGACATCGCCCGTGGCGCAATGGCGTCCAAAGAGGAACAACGAACACGAAACCGTCAGGATAACGCATTTGTTTTTCAACATGTCAGGCTCTTTGTCTCTGGATCGAGCGGACCCGATCCCGCCAGCGATTACTCATTTTGAAGGACAGAACGCTTTGCCGCCCTGGGAAATCCCGACGCCCCTTGAGGCCTGGTATGCTCTCACGTATAACGCACCTGGAGAGCCATTGCGAGCCTTTCGACCGAGGTTCAAACATGCCCCGATTCTGGCCGATCTGGTTGTCACTGGCCTTTCTGGTCGCGAGCCCCGGAACCAGCCCCGCGGCGGAACCGGTTCATGGACGACCGATCGTCCTCAAGGCCGCTCGGGTTTTTGATGGCGTCGCCGCCGAGCCTCACGAAGGTTGGATTGTTGTTGTTGAAGACTCCAGGATCATCGCGGCGGGTCCGCAAGGGGACGTGAAACCGCCCGACGACGCTCGCGTGATCGACCTTCCCGGCGCGACGCTGATGCCCGGCCTGATCGATGCTCATTCACATCTGTTGCTCCATCCTTACAACGAGGCTCCCTGGGACGATCAGGTACTCAAGGAGCCGCTGGCTCTCCGCGTCTGCCGGGCCACGAACCATCTGCGCGCCACCTTGCTCGCCGGTTTCACGACGCTTCGCGACCTCGGCACCGAAGGGGCGGGATATGCCGATGTTGGGCTCCGCGATGCGGTGGCGCAAGAAATTGTCCCCGGCCCTCGCCTGATCGTGGCGACGCGCGCGATTGTCGCGACCGGCAGTTACGCGCCGGCGGGATTCGCTCCCGAGATCCGAGTCCCGCAGGGCGCCGAGGAGGCGGACGGGGGGTCGCTGCGCCGGGTCGTGCGCGATCAAATCGGTCGCGGGGCCGATGTCGTCAAGGTTTATGCCGACAATTCCCGAGGGGCCACGTTCTCGATCGACGAGCTTGCCCTGATCGTCGAGACCGCCCGAGCCGCCGGCCGCCCCGTCTCGGCCCATGCGACGACGCGCGAAGGCATGCGTAGGGCCACTCTGGCTGGCGTCAACACGGTCGAGCATGGCGACGGCGGCGATGCGAATACGTTCCAACTCATGGCCGAGCATCACATCGCGCTCTGCCCGACACTCACCGCTTATGAAGCCAACGCCCGGTATCAAGGCTATCGCCCGGGAACCGATCCCGAACCCCCGGCGCTCGCCGCGTCGCGAGTCGCGTTCACTCGGGCACTCGCGGCCGGAGTAACGATCATCAACGGCAGCGACGTTGGCGTTTTTGCCCACGGTGAGAACGGCCGGGAATTGGAGCTGATGGTTCAATACGGCATGGACAGGGTCGACGCCCTCCGCGCCGCGACGTCGGTCGCGGCCCGCGTTCTTGGCCAGCAGGATCAGATCGGCGGCATCCGACCCGGTCTTCTGGCCGACCTGATCGCCGTCGAGGGCGATCCGACGCGGGACATCAAGGCCATTCGCCACGTCCAGTTCGTGCTCAAGAATGGCCAGGTTTACCGAGAGCCGAAACCTGATCGACGCTGAAGACCGATGCGAGCGCCTCGGTCATTGTTTCGTTGATCCAATCGCTTGCAAGGTTTTCACGACGCCGGGATCGTTCCAGTCGGCCGAGCCGACTTCGGCCCCGACAATCCGTCCATCGGGAGCAATCAGGAACGTGGCGGGAATGCCGTCAGTCTGAAAAACGCTGGGCAAATCCGTCGCTCTCAGGAAGGTCATCGACCAGTTCTTGCCCGCGAGGAACTTCTTGACAGGCTCGGCCGAGTCATCGGTGGAGACGCAAACGAAGGCGACGTCCTTGACCTTGGGATCGCCCGCGAGTCTGGCAATCGAGGGCATCTCACCCACACAGGGGCCGCACCAGGTCGCCCAGAGGTTGAGAAAAATTTTCTTTCCCTTGAACCGCGAAAACTCGACGGACTTGTCGTCAAGGTCGAGCAACCGCCAGTGATATTCGGCCATACCGTACGCCCCGGGCGCCACGAGGGGTCGACGGCTCACCGGCGCGAAGAGGGCAAGATAACCCCCCCAGGCGAGCAAGAACGCCAGGCCGACATAAAGCCAGGTTCGGTCGGCTTTCCTCGGGCTTGGTTCGGTCATCGTCTGAGACAAGCTCCCGGTCGGGCGTCGATCAGGTCGTCAATCATCGCCGCGAGTCTCGGCGACCGGGGCGAGTAGGTTTTCGACGGGGGCATAGTCATCGGTGAGGATGATCCCTCGACCGCGCGTGTTCACTTCCGCGAGGTCCTTGGGACCAAACGGCTTGGGCTCGAAGAGGCGATCGTTGAGGAAAAACTGCGGGTCGTCGTCGCGACTGCCGAGTCGGTATTTTTCATCATCGAGCTTCAGGTCGGTCTTCGAGGCGACGACCACGAAGGTCTCGCGCAAGCCCGAGCCGGGAACCTCGTCGGTTCCGAAGGTGTAGATATAAGGAAAGGTGAGCTTCGCGGTGCGGACCCAGGCCGCGAGGAAGCCGCCGAAACGATGCGACTCACGCAATTCGGCCTTGAGAATCGCCTTTTTGCCGGCCTCGGATGTCACTTTTTTCTTCTTGGCGGTCCGCTCTGCCTTGCTCTGGGCGTGTTCGTCTGACTCATAGGCGTCAATGATGTTGATCATGTAAACGCCTTCAGGACTCATCATCCTCGCCAGCTTTTCGTTGAACTCGCGGGTCGTCAGGTGCCAGGGAACGGAGAAGTCATTGAAGGCGTCGCCGAAGACGAGGTCGTAGTTCTTTTGTGTCTTCTGGTTGCGCTCGACAAACTGGCGGGCGTCGCCGAAATGCGTCTTGATGGTCGTATCGCGTCGCAGGCCGGTCGCCGCGAAATTGGCATTGGTGACGGCGCGATCGATCTCGGCGACATCGACTTCCGTTTCGGGATACTTGTGCTGCATGTAGCGCTGAAAGGTGTAGGCACCGCCGCCGAGGAAGAGGGTTTTCAAGGGGGCCTGAGAGGCGTTGGACTTCCCCGCGGCTTTGGCCTTGGCCTCGGCGACCCGGTGCGCGACCATCGCGTAAATATGTTCGTAATCGTAGTCGAGGCGCTCGGGGTGATTGAGGATGAAATAGCCGTGAATCAGGTTGTCGAGGACAAGCGTACGTTTTTCGCCCTCGGCCTCGGGCTCGTTGGTCACCTTGATGTAATAGTAATTACTTTCGTCGGTGTAGACTACGTCATCGCCAGCCGTCTCGCGGATGCCCCAGTTGCGCCCCTGTTTTTCAAGGAACGGCAAGGGGACGAAGGCGATCACGCAGAGCCCCAGCGGAATTCCCGCCCAGGCCGCATGCCAGACCGAACCGAGCGCCGTGGCGGCGAAAGCCAGCAGGGTCGCCAGCGCGAGCAAGACCCCTTTCGTTCCGAGAACGTCGATCAGGAAGAACCCTGCGAGAAACGTTCCGAGAATGCTTCCGACCATTCCCCAGGCGTAAACCTGACCGATCGCCTGCCCGGTTCGCTTGGACCGCCTGAGCCGATCGATGGCGAGCTTGGCGACGACCGGGCTGAATGTTCCCATCGCCAAAGACGGCAGGAAAAAGACAGCGGTCACCACGAAGAGAACGCGATACGGCCAGGTCATCGGCACGTCGGGCAGGAAGGGAACGTGAGTCATGGTGATCGCCAGGCTCAGCACCGATTTATCGGAGCCGAGCCATTTCTCACCCACGTACTTCGGTGTTTCCAGAAAGAGGACTCCGATCGTCAGCACCGAGGCGACGAGAAAGAGCCAGCTTGCCTGCGATTCATGGCGAATATGGTCGGCGAACTTGCCGCCGAGAAAGTTTCCGAAACTCAGGCCACCGAGCAAGACGCCGATAATGCTCGTCCAGCCGTAAAGGCTTGATCCCAGGTGCCGGCTCACCATCCGACCCGCCACCATCTCCAACGCCATGAATGCCAGGCTCGCCACGAACGAGAGAAGCGCCAGGTCGGCGAGGCCGGGACGCGGTATCGAGTCTTCCCCCATCGCCAGTTCATACCCGGCATCCATCGGGGCCTCGGCGGATCGGGCCGCCCAGAGCCTGGCCAGGGCAATCAAGGCCAGCAAGGTCGCCAGAAGATGCCCAGCCAGCACGACGGCGTTGATCGGGATCGACCCCAGTTTCCAGACGACGGGCACCATCGACTCAACAGCAGGCGTCGAGCCCGCCCCCAGACAGCCCGCCGCGGCCAGGCCGATCAGCAAGCCCGGGATGTTATCGTGGAGCATCAGGGCCGCGAGCAAGGCCAGCGAGGCCGCGACAAGCGTCACGATCGTCGAGATGTGCGCATAGTACATCAGGAAGTAGCCGGCGAGAAAGGTTCCGCAGATCGAACCCACCGCGCCCAGGAAGTAGATATCGCCGATCGCGCTTCCCGAACGCTTCGCGCGTTCGACGGCCATTTTGGCGACAACCGGCCCGATCATCCCGAGCACGGTCGCCGGAACGAGGAAATCGAGGATCACCACGACGACCGTTCGCGCTGTCCAGGGAAAGTTCGGGCTATTGATTCCCGGGATCATTCCGACCCAGGTGTTGACCCAGAGACAGCTCAACGTCAGAAACGCCCCAAGCGCATATAAGGGGCCGACCGCCCGGCTGGGGTCCACGCGGTCGGCCAGGCGACCGCCGAGGACATTGCCAAGGCAGATCCCACCGAGCATGATTCCGATGACGCTCGTCCAGACGGTCAGCGAAGCCCCGACGTGGTTCGCCACGAGGCGCCCCGCGACGAGTTCGAGGATCATGATGCAAAAGCTGCTGAAGAAGGCGAGGAGGTAAGGCAAGATCCTGCCGAAAAAGCCGTTCATGCGGCGGGGGCTCCCTGGGCGGCGTCGCGTCGCGTCGTTACCATGAATTTGGTCGAGCCCACGATATCCGACCCCAAGCCCCACCACAACCAGTTACCCAGTTCATACTCTGTCCGTCCCCTTCGTTCACTCGTTCGAAACGCTTCCAGGGGACAACGAACTTGATGCCTTGGTTTTTCCAGCGTTGCCCTTGTCGGAGTCATCGCGCAGAATGGTCGTCGATTGTCGAGGATGGACAGGGCCAGTACCCGGAACATGAAGACCGGAGATTACGTTGATCCTCTGCGTCACGCTCAACCCTTGCCTCGACAAGACGCTGACTGTCCCCGCCTGGTCTCCCGGAGACTCGGTTCGTGGTTTGACCGTCCGTGAGGTTGTCGGAGGCAAGGGGAACAACGTCGCTCGCGCCCTGACTCGTCTTGGCCGTTCGGCTCGACCCGTTACCTTTCTCGGCGGCGCCGTGGGAGCGCATTGCGAAACCCTGCTCCGCGTTGACGACCAACTTGACCCGCTGATCACTCCGACCGCCGCCCCGACGCGTGAGATCCTCACCGTTCGGACCGAGGGAAGTTCCGCCCAGACCGCCTTTTTTGACCCTGACCCGTCGATCAGTTCCGACGAGGCCGAAGCGCTCCTGCACCGGGTCGAAGGGGCACTGTCCGTGGGTGACGTCGCGGCGCTGACTCTCTCGGGATCGAGTCCCTCGCCATCCACGAACGGCCTTTTTGGCGACCTGATCGCGCTGGCGCAGTCGCGCAAGGTCCCTGTCTTTCTCGACACCTACGGCGCCGCTCTGAACGCCATCTGGGGATTCTGGCCGCTGGCCATCCAACTCAACCGCCGCGAGGCCGCCGGTCATCTCCGCGGCGCGACCGGAGCTTTGAACGAGTCGCAGCTCTTCGGCCTTCTGGAAAGCTGGTCGCGTCGCGGCGTGGCCTGCGGAGTGGTCACCGATGGACCCAACGCTGTGCTCGCGGTCGTCCACGGTCGCCGGTACCGGGTCCGGCCGCCGGCGATCAAGGCCGTCAATCCGATCGGTTCGGGCGACTGCCTGCTTGCTGGTCTCGCCGACGCCTGCCTCAACCGCCTACCGCCCGAGGGCCTGCTCCGGCAGGCGGTCGCCGCGGCGGTTTCCAATGCGCTCGTCTGGGACGCCGGTGCGATTGACCCCGATGAGATCAAGAGGCTGTACGACCAGATCGAGGTCGAGCCCCTGCCGCGCGGGTAGGATGGCTCAGAGTTCTGGCAGAGCGGCGTCTTCGTCGGAGGCTTCGTCCCAGTCAAGCTTGAGCCGTCGGATAATGGCGTCGAGGTCTTCGCGGGTCCGACCGGCCGCGTGAAGCGTGAGCGCGGGATCGTGGCCGGTGAGGCAGACGAGCTGGCCATCGCGATGAAAGACGATCAGATGGTGCCAGAACGAGCCAAGCAATTCGACCTTCGGCCAGTGTTGATGAACCGCCGGAATCTCGGTCCGGTCCACGTCCACGACGACCCCCGAGAACGGTAGGCCGCCGTTGACGGCTTGCCAGTAGAGCATGGTTGTAAAGAAACCTGAAAGCGTTTCGTGGTCATTTTCCCAGGTCATCGCGACGTCGTTATACGCGCGGACGACCGGCGGATCATCGCGGTGAAGATCGGCGACGCGGATTCCCCAGAGGACCAGGTTCTGGCCTTCCTCGTAGAAAACCAGAACGTCATGCTCGATCGCGAGGTCTTCGGGCTGAATCAGGTGGTTCTTCGACCGGTGGATGTCATCGCGGCGACCGGCGCGCAGGTACATCTCACGAAGAACCCGGGGCAGCTTGTGATTTAGCCGGGTCTCGGCGGCGATGAGGGTCGTTTCCTCGTCGCCATCCCCCTGAGCGATCGGGTTGTACAGTTCCGCGACCTTTGCCGCATAGTCGTCCCAGGTGGCCTGTTCGTGAACCGAAGGCATCGGGCGGTCTCCGTCGTGGAAGGTCGGGAGCGGAACCACGCATTGGATCAGACGGACGGTTCGCGGGTCAATCGCACTTCCCGCGAAAGCCAGGCTGGGTTCTTTTTTGAAAAACGATCGAGTTTCGTATCACGACGAGTTTCGTGATTCACAATCGATTCTCGCGGGGAATGAAATGATCCGGCCACGGAGCAGACGTTGCGTGAGGCCCGCCCTGGCCTGTAGTCTTTGAGCAGAGACCGTGAAAACGAAGCCAGAATAAGTTGGCCGGAGTCTTCCAGGTGGATTGGAATGCCTTGCGGACGGCTGAATTCCCGATCGCCGAGCGTTGGGCGTACTTTGACCACGCGGCGGTCGCCCCCTTGCCTCGGCGATCGGGCGAAGCCCTCCGCGCCTGGTCGATCGATCAGGAACGAAACGGAGTGGTCCACTGGCTGGACTGGGAGGCGAAACTCCGCAACCTTCGCGGCGATCTCGGGCGGTTGATCCACGCGCATCCTGACGAGATCGCCTTCGTCAACAGCACCACTCAGGGCATCGGGATCGTCGCCGAGGGGTTCCCCTGGCGAGTGGGTGACAACGTGGTCACGGCCGCCGAGGAATATCCGTCCAATCTTTATCCGTGGATGAATCTGGCCTCGCGCGGAGTGACCTTGAAAACCGTGCCCAGCCGCGAAGGCCGGGTCTGGGTTGACGACCTGATCGCCGCCGTGGACGACGCGACGCGATTGTTGACAATCAGTCATGTGGAGTTCTCGACCGGCTTTCGGAACGACCTCGATGCACTGGGCTCGTTCTGCCGCGACCGAGGAATTGCCTTCTTCGTGGACGCCATTCAAGGGCTTGGCCCACTCGTGATTGACCTCGCGCGCACGCCGATCGACTTCCTCGCCGCTGACGGACATAAGTGGTTACTCGGACCCGAAGGGGCGGGGTTTCTTTATGTCCGCCGCGAATGGATTGAGCGGCTCAGGCCGACGGGTGTCGGCTGGCACAGTGTCGTCGGCAGTTACAACAGTCCGACTTCCGAGTTGACGCTCAAGCCGACCGCCGAGCGCTGGGAAGGGGGCTCGTTTGGCATGCCCGGCCTACAGGCGCTGGCGGCGAGCATCGGCCTATTTCTGGAAATCGGCGCGGAAGCGGTTTCTCAGCGCATTCTCGAACGTGCCGAAGCCGTTCGCGAGATCGTCCGATCGGCCGACTGGTCCATTTACGGTTCCCAGCGCCTGGAAGACCTCTCGGGAATTGTCGCCTGCGAGAAACCGGACGTTGATCCGAATGAGGTTGTCCGAACCTTGAAGTCCGAAGGGATCGTGACCGCCTGTCGACGTGGCCGATTGCGGTTCAGTCCGCATATCTATAATAATCAGGATGATTTCCAACGCTTACGTGACGCCCTGCGGCCTTGACGAATGTACAAACGCAACCTCTTGACAACCACTTATGCCACCACGAACCGCCGACCCCTCGCGCACGGCCGTTTTCACGGGCACGTTTGACCCGATCACGCTCGGGCATCTCGACGTGATTCGCCGCGGCCGGATGCTCTTTGATCATGTCGTCGTGGCGATCGGGATCAACCCGAACAAGACCTCGCTCTTCGGCATCGAGGAGCGCGTGGACCTTGTTCGCCGTGTCGTCCTTCCCTTTCCGAACGTCTCGGTCGAGTCGTTCGAGGAACTCACGGTTCAGTATGTCCGTCGAATCGGCGCCCGGATCATCCTGCGCGGCTTGCGAACGCTTTCCGACATGGAATATGAGTTTGGAATGACCCTGACGAACCATCGCCTTGACCCGACGATTGAAACCGTTTTTCTGATGGCCGATGGCGAATACTCGCACGTTTCCAGCACACTCATCAAGCAGGTCGCCCGGTTCGGAGGCGCCTCGGCCCTCTGTCGGTTCGTGCCTCAGGAATTGATCGAGCCAATCCTCGCCAAGATGCGTTCGCATCCCGCCACTTCGGGCGAAAAGCCGGTCTGAAACCTCGGTCACCCTTTTTTCTCCGCGGCTCAGCGCCATTGTCTGGGAATGACCAGCTCGCGCGACCACTGGTTCACGACCAGTCCAACGCCGTGCACGAGCTCGCGAAACTGAACGAACGCTGTTTGCGCTTGCGGGTCGTTCGGATAGCTGAGCCAGGCGGTGAAGCGTCCCTCGTCGACCGTTGCGTTGGAAGAAACAGGGTGAGACTGTGCCTTCAAAGACTCAAAAACCTCATTGAGCGCCTTGAGAATGGCTTCGGGATGGTTGATCGTGGTGCCATTCGCGGCGACTTCGGGGCTAGGCCAGGTAATGTTCAGGCTGCTGCTCAGGAAGCGATCCTCGCGAGATCGGTCGGTGATCAGCCAGACGTGATCGGCTTCGAACCGGATCGAGACCTTCTCGACGTCAACGACCTGGCCGGGGTCAATCGCCGGTTCGTGAATACCCGACCGGACCGATTCATGAGATCCGGGTCGTGGCCGATCTTGATGGCCCCCATGAGGATGATCGGTCGAGAACGGCCGGGCGGTCGGCTGTTCAGGGGCGTGAGATTGCGTGGACGTGGGTTGAGGACGCCGAGGAGGCGGCGTTGGGGCCTCTCGATCGGTCGAGCGAAGCGCGACACGGGCCTTGCTCAAGACTTCATACGATTGGACAAGGAGGCGAAAGGCCCAGTCCTCGCCCCCCGTGTCGGGGTGATAACGTTTGGCCTTGGTCCGATAGGCGTCACGGATCTCCTGGATCGTGGCCTCTCGGGAAACGCCAAGTACCTCGGCGGGGTCAATGTGCAATCGATAGTCGGTCGGCAACGCATGCCCTCCGGGGCATGGACGGAGGTTCGGGGCACTTTCTCGGGCTCTTTGAGCGCGGACGGGTCGAGAACCGCGGAATTCGTTAAGGGCTAAGGGCAGAGGGTAAAGGGCAAAGGGCAAAATTAAGGATTCGAAAGGGGCAACCGGTTACTCCTCGACCTCAGTGCCGAGGCGGCCGTTGCCGCTGCCGAGGCGACTGCGAAGGTACGAGGCGCGGGCGGTGTTGCGTTCCTCGACGCTCAGTTCCGAACCGTGAATTTTCTGGAGATACGCGGGCTGGGTCTGGATGAACAACTCGTTGACCGTCGCAATGGCCAGGTCGTCGATCAGGCCGAGATTGATTCCCAGCCGAACGCTGGAGAGCAGGAGCATTGTCTCGTCGCTGGAAATTGTTTGAGCCGTTTTCAAGACGCCATAGGCCCGGCTCACCTGGTCGTGCAAATGCTGACGACGCTCGTTCATCAGTGCCTGTCGGGCGGTCCGTTCGTACTGGATGACCTGGGGGACGACGTCGTTGAGGATACGGATCAGTTCGAGCTCGCTCTTGCCGAGCGTCTGCTGGTTCGAGACCTGATAAAAATCGCCCGATGCCTGCGTTCCCTCGCCATAAAGGCCGCGGACGGCCAGGTTGATCTTCTGAAGGGCGCGGAAGACCTTGTCGATCTGCTTGGCCTGAACGAGCGCGGGAAGGTGAAGCATGACGCCGACCCGAATCCCCGTGCCGACGTTCGTCGGGCATGCGGTCAGGTAGCCAAGCTGCGGGCTGAAGGCGTAGGGAAGTTGTTCTTCAAGCTGGTCGTCGAGCCGGTTAATGCGGTCCCAGACGTCGTGGAGCGAGAGCCCGGAGAGCATCACCTGGATGCGCAGGTGATCTTCCTCGTTGACCATCACGGCCATGTTTTCAAGCGAACTGATGAAGACGCCGCGCGGCCCTTCACCGTTGGCAAGCTCGCGCGAGATGAGTTGCCGTTCGACGAGGAACTGGCGGTCAAGCGTGTTCAGGGCATTGACGTCGAAGAAGGTGAAATCGAGCCCGGCGCGTTCCATCGCGTGTTTGACGTTGGCCTCGATCTCCGACTTCTCGCCCCGGCTGGCCCGGTTCGTGAACGGAAAGCCGGCGAGGTTGCGGGCAAGTCGGATGCGCGAGCACATGACGATGTCGCTCTCGGGGCCGGTCCCCTTGAGCCATTCACCGGTCGTGCGAGTCAATTCGTCCAGATTCATGCGTCGGCGTCCTTGAGGCGGAGCTGGTCGCGGAGACGCGCCGCCTCCTCGTAATCTTCGCGGGCAATGGCGTCTCTGAGCTGGGTCCGGGTCCGCAGCCTGGCATCGGCCGCGGGTTGAATCCGCGCCACCTTGCCGACGTGCCGGGTGGCCCCGTGGGCCCGGTTCAACAGGGGAAGCAGACCGCGGGCGAAGACCTGGTAATCGTTTGGGCAGCCGAGCCGGCCCCGCGCCCGGTATTCCATAAATTTCAGGCCGCAGTCGGGACAAGTCAAGCCCGCGAGTTCACCGACTAGCTCACCGACGTGCGCGACGATCAATTCCTGCACGACGTCATCAAGTCCCGGCACCGGCGCCTGCGGCTCGACCGGAAGGACTCCGGCCTTCCCGGCGCACGCGGCGCAGAGATGCAGTTCGCGACGACGGCCGTTAACCGTCTCGGTGAGGTGAACCGACGCCTCGGCCTTGCAACGCTGGCAGGTCATCGGCGGGCCGTCCGGCCTGGGGCCGTCAACACGGTCATCGCCCCTGCTGCTCGTGTTCGATCGTCTTGATCTTATCGCGTACTCGCGCCGCCGTTTCGTAATCTTCCGCGGCAACCGCCCGTTTCAAATCATTGCGTAACTGGATCAAGGTCGTCTGCTGCTGGCTGTTTCTTGGAGCCCGGCGCGGCACCTTGCCCGAATGCCGGGTCTCGTCATGAATGTTTTCCAGAAGCGGCATCAACTCGTCGCGAAAGACTTCATAATCATAGGGACAGCCCAGCCGTCCCGAATTGCGGAATTCCAGAAAGGTAATGTTACAGTTCGGGCACGACTGCTTGTCGGCCGGTGAAGGCTCGCGAGTAACGCCTGACCCGACGGCCAGCTTCTTGGCGAGTTCGCCCATGGTCGAGGATGGTTCGGCAGGCTCCTCGGCGGGCGTCAGGTGTTGGCGGGCGTGCTCGTCACAAAAGTGATATTCGCGCGGCTTGCCCCGCTCGATGTCGGTGATATGGAAGGTGGCCGGCTTGGCGCATTTCTGGCACTTCATCATACGTCTCCGCCGGCCCGACCAGACCTGCTTGAAAAGGGCTGCCACCAAAAGGACTCGCCCGGCCTTCCCGGCGAACCGAAGCGCCGCGATTGGCCGGGGTCGTCTTCGTCGTCGCTTGGTCTCTGGTCGTCAATCGCATCTTATTGTAATGACCCCCTGCGGGGTGTCAAGCAACCGGGCGAGACTGAGGGGTCCACAAGGTGCCCCAGTCACCACGCGTTAACTCGTGACTCTTGGCCGGCTTTGGACTCGGCCCGAAGAGGCTTTCCCCACTGTTATGGACGGTTGGGCGGCCTTGCCCACTCCCCTCCGCGCTGTTAAGCTGATTTTTCGAGCGGACGCCGTCGCGGAATCCAGCCTTCGCGAGACCTTCCGACGGTACGCACCCCCCGTTTTGACAGTCGCCCCGTCCCGAGACGACACGACACGACCCACCTGCATCCGATCACCGGAAGCCCCCGCGCATGACCAGTCCCCACCGCCCTGCGTTCGAGGACTTCCAGGGGTGGGCCGACCAGGCTCCCTGTGTCCCCGTTTACCGTCAAGTGACCTCGGACGGTTTGACACCCGTCTCCGCCTTCACCAGGATTGAGCGGTCCGCCCCGTCCTTCCTCTTTGAAAGCGTTGTCGGCGGCGAAAAGGTCGGCCGATTCAGCTTCCTCGGCACCGAGCCTTTCCTCAGGTTCGAGGCAAGGGGCGAGTCGATCACGATCACGCCTGGCCACGATCCCAGCGCCTCGAAGACCTCGACCTCGGCCGATCCTTTCAAGGATCTCGAAACCCTTATCGAGCGTTACCGGGCGGTTCACCTGCCGGGTCTTCCCCGGTTTGCCGGCGGCGCTGTCGGTTACGCCGCCTATGACGCCGTTCGGTACACCGAACACCTTCCCAACGGCCCCGCCGACGACCGTGGTCTGCCCGATCTCTCGTTTTCACTGTATGACCGGATGGTGATCTTCG
This sequence comes from Isosphaeraceae bacterium, assembly GCA_965277595.1. Taxonomy (GTDB): domain Bacteria; phylum Planctomycetota; class Planctomycetia; order Isosphaerales; family Isosphaeraceae; genus CBDIDH01. The sequence continues at coordinate 3,413,060 of CBDIDH010000002.1, read as the reverse complement.
ACCACATCCGCAAGACGATTTTCGTCGTCGCGCATGCCCATGTCGGACCCGGTATCGACCCTCGCGCCGCCTATGATCGTGCCTGCTCCCGGGTTGATGAGATGGTCGAACGCCTCTCGACCCCCGGCGATGACCCGATCCCCGTCGACATCGATACCGAAGGGCCCTTGCAGCTCGTCCCCGAGTCGAATTTCAGCCGCGAAGGGTACGAGCAGGTCGTCCGCCACTGTCAGGAATACATCAAGGCGGGCGATATCTTTCAGGTCGTCCCCAGTCAGCGGTTTCGGGTGGAGACGACGGCTTCGGCCTTCAACATTTACCGGGTTCTCCGTGTCGTGAACCCCAGCCCTTTCCTCTTCTATCTCACCTTTGACGACTTTCACCTGATCGGCAGTTCGCCCGAGATTCTCGTTCGGGTCGAGGACGGCCTGGTCACGATCCGGCCGCTCGCCGGCACAAGACGCCGAGGCAAGACCGAGGCCGAGGATCGCGCCCTTGCCGAGGAGTTGCTCGCCGACCCCAAGGAACGCGCCGAGCATATCATGCTCGTGGATCTGGGCCGCAACGACGTCGGCCGCGTCTCCGATTTCGCGAGCGTTCAACTGACCGACGTGATGAAGGTCGAACGCTATTCGCACGTCATGCACATCACGTCGAACGTCACGGGTCGGCTCAGCCCCGGCAAGACCGCCTTTGACGCCTTGCGCGCCGGCCTTCCCGCGGGAACGGTCTCGGGCGCTCCGAAGGTTCGCGCGATGCAGGTTATAGACGAGGTTGAGCCTCAGAAGCGAGGCCCTTATGGCGGGGCCGTTGGCTACATTGATTTTACCGGCAACATGGATACGTGCATCGCGCTTCGGACTCTGGTTTTGCAGGGGAAGACCGCGTACGTCCAGGCGGGCGGCGGCGTCGTTTACGATAGCCTTCCCGCCGACGAGTTCGAGGAGACCGTGAACAAGGCCCGAGGTCTCCTCAAGGCGATCGAGATTGCCGAAACCCAGCTTTGAGCGGGGGGATATAACCTTGAGCACCGCGAAAAAAGGGGGCGTGGTCAGGCCGCGAGCCGTCCGCCTGACGGGAGTGGACTACTCCGCGTACACGTCCATGCGCGCCTCGGCCGGCAACCGTGGCCTGCGGATGACTTATGTTGATGGAGTGCTCTGGATCATGTCTCCCGAGTTCCGCCACGAGGCTGGGGCGCGTCGACTGGGCGCGATCGTCGACGCATACACCTGTCATACCGGCCTCGATTGCGAGGCGACTGGCGCCACCACCTTTCGCAACGGAGTTCCCGGCCGGGCGATCGGTCAAGGCAAGGAAGGCGATGAGACCTACTACCTGGGCGCGGTCGCGGCCCGAATTCGCGACAAGACCAGTATCAATCTCGCGGTTGACCCGCCCCCCTCGCTCTGGATCGAGGTTGATAACTACGGTGAGACTCGCGGCAAACCTCCACTCTACGCCGCGCTCGGAATCGCCGAGGTCTGGCAATACCGCGCGCCGACACACACTCAAACTCTGGAAGCTCGAAGGTGGCCGTTATCTCGAAATTACCGAGAGCCACTCGCTTCCCGGCCTGACGATCGATCGGGTTCAATCCTTGCTGGAAAGCGCGGTGAGGCTCGGTCGTTCGCGATGGATTCGATGGATAGCGAACGTCTGGTTTCCCGAAAACCACGCGATCTTCCCCGACTTCACGAATCCACAACCTTGATTTGACGCAGTGCGTCGCTCAGTTGATTGACCTCGGCCTCGGTATGCGACGCCGAGAGGCTGATCCGCAGCCGCGCCGTGCCCGAGGGAACTGTTGGCGGTCGGATCGCCGGAACAAAGAGACCGAGTTTCCGCAAACCTTCCGAGGCCGCGACCGCCTCGCTTGCCTCGCCAATGACGACCGCGACGATCGGGCCGAAGGCCGGGATCAGGTTTAAGCCGGCGAGACCTGTCCTCAGCCGATCACTCAGCATCAGCACTCGTTCGCGGCGCCAGGGCTCGGCCTCAAGGATTGCCAGGGCCGCGACCGATGCCGAGGCGACGGCCGGAGGCATGGCCGTTGAATAGATCAACGGGCGAGCATGATTGATCAGGTGATCGATCAACCGCCGCGAACCGGCGACAAAGCCGCCGATCGATCCAAGAGCCTTGGAAAGTGTGCCGACGCGGATCGCAATTTTGTCCGCGACACCACGGGCCGATGCCGCGCCCCGGCCGTCGGACCCGAAAACGCCCGTGCCGTGCGCCTCGTCCACCAGTAGCATAGCGTGAAAACGTTCGGCGATCGTCACGAGGTCGGCCAGCGGCGCGAGGTCGCCATCCATGCTGAAGACGCCATCGGTCGCGATCAGGGAACGCCGAAATCGGCCTTGATCGCGCTGGAGAATCTCGGCCAGGCGCCCGGCGTCGTTGTGCGGATACACGCGCAGGCGCGCTCCGGATAGTCGGCCGCCGTCGATGAGTGAGGCATGATTGAGCCGATCGAGATAAACCGCGTCTCCGGGCCCGACGAGTGCGGCGATCGTACCCAGATTCGCGGCGTAGCCGGTCGGAAAAACAAGCGCGGCCTCGGTTCGCTCGAATGCGGCAATCGCTTCGGTAAGCGTTTGAAGCGCGTCCGTCCAACCCGAGACCAGCGGCGAGGCCCCTGCGCCCCAGCCTTCACGATTCGCCGCGAGACGGGCCGCGTCGACAAGCCGGAGATCGCCGGCCAGACCAAGATAATCATTCGAGCCGAAATGGATCAGGCCCGGGTTGCGGACGTTCAATCGCCGGATCAGACCAAGGCTCGCTCGACCTTTCGCCTCGGCATCGATCCAGGCCAGGGGATCATTCATCGTGGTGCGCGCCGGGGTTCGTCGGCCTGTTTCAGGACGGCCGCGGCAAGGTGGCCGCCGAAGCCGATCGAGAGTTTTAATGCTCCGCGAATCGTCAACGAACGGCCGACGTTGGGCGTGCCGTCGAGGTCGCAGAGAGGGTCGGGGTCATCGAGGTTAACAGTCGGAGGCGCGAAGCCGTCGCGAATCGCGAGCGCGGTGAAGGCGAGTTCGACCGCTCCCGCCGCGCCGAGCAGGTGACCAATCTGGGCCTTGTTCGCCGAACAGGCCAGTTTGTTCGCATGGTTGCCAAAGGTGAGCCGAAGGGCCTGACATTCGAGCGGATCGTTGACGAGGGTCGCCGTGCCGTGGACGTTGACGTGATCGATTTCCGAAGTATTAACACCCGCGTTTTCCAGACTCCGGCCGATCAAACCGGCGAGATTCATCGGATCGGGGTTGAGGTCGGTCATGTGAAAGGCATCGGCGCCGAAGGCACCGCCGCAAAGCTCGGCGTAGGGAAGAACGCCCCGCGCTCGCGCGTGCTTTTCACTCTCAAGGACGAGCACGGCCGCCCCCTCGCCGACGAGGAAACCGGAACGATTGCGGTCCCAGGGTCGAACAGCCAGGCCGGGGTCATCCCCCTCATTCTGGCGGGCGAGAACACCCATCTTGCGAAAAGCTCCGAGTAGGAACGGATGCAAGGACGCATCGGCCGCGCCGGCGAGAACGACGTCACAAACCCCGCGCCGGATCAAGTCCGCTCCTTGCAAGGCGGCGATCAAACCCGTCGCGCACGCGGCAATCGGCGCGAGGCAAGGACCGCCGAATCCGAAGGCGGCTCGAATCGAGACGGCTCCGGCATGCGGCCACCCTTCGAGAAACGAGCAATCGAGCCGATCGACCGGAGGCGTTCGAAGGCTGTCGTGAAACCTCAGGAGTTTCTGGACGTGCCCTTTGCTCAGCCCGAAGACGACTCCGGCGCGATCTCGTTCCAAGAATTCCGGGTGCAAACCGGCATCTGTCGCGGCCTCGCGCGCGACGTCGAGCCAGAAGCCGTCTGGCGACGCCTTGTCGATCGAAAAGCCATGCCGACCCGACCGGAGTTGAGCCCAGGAGTCTTCTCGATTCGCGCCCAATCCGGTCGTCAGACCGATTCCCGTGAGCAAGACCCGAGAATCGCGACCCGATCCCGAGTTCAAAACGGAGGACACGGTCAATCCTGATGCGACAGACCGAGTCATTGTCAGACCGTCGCCGGTCTCGGCGTAAGGCCAAGGCGGTCGAACATCTCCTGATCCTTGTCGACGCCGGGATTCGGCGTCGTCAACAACCTGTCGCCGGCAAAGATCGAGTTCGCTCCGGCGAGGAAGCAGAGAGCCTGTTCCGCCTCGGTCATGCCGAGTCGACCCGCCGAGAGCCGGACCATCGACCGGGGCATCAGGATTCGAGCCGTCGCGATCGTTCGGATCATGTCCCAGAGATCGACCTTCGGCCGGTCGGCCAGCGGGGTGCCCTCGACAGGGACAAGTGCATTGATCGGCACACTTTCGGGGGGTTCGGGAAGACTGGCGAGCGTCTGCAAGAGGCCGATGCGATCGTCCTCGGTTTCCCCCATGCCCACAATTCCGCCGCAACAGACCGAGATTCCCGCCTTGCGGACGTGGTTGAGCGTTTGAAGCCGATCCTGATAGGTCCGCGTCGAGATGATCCGGCCGTAGAATTCCTCGGACGAGTCAAGGTTGTGGTTGTAGGCGTCAAGCCCCGCCTCTTTCAGGCGCCGGGCCTGATCGTCGGTCACCATTCCCAGGGTACAGCAGGCTTCCAGGCCAAGGTCCTTGACGCCGCGGACCATCGCCAGGACGCGGTCAAAGGCGACACCGTCGCGCGCCTCGCGCCAGGCGGCTCCCATGCAAAACCGCGTCGCGCCCGAGTCACGGGCATTTTGCGCGGCGGAGAGAACCGAGGCGACGTCCATGACCCCTTCGGGCGTGACGTGGGTCTGATAGCGCGCGGCCTGCGGGCAATAACCGCAATCTTCGGGACAGCCGCCGGTCTTGACCGAGAGCAGGACGCAGACCTGCACCTCGCCCGTCTTATGAAACCGGCGGTGAACCTCCGCCGCGCGGAAGACGAGTTCAAGCGCGGGGGTCCGATAAATCGCGGCGACATCGGCGCGGGTCAGGGTTTCAGCGGAGGAGGCGGGGGTCATGAGGCGTGCAATCCGTTCCAGGGCGCGGCGGACGGTCATCGGGCCGAAAGATTCAAGCTCGTTAGCTTCGACGCGCCGATTTGCCGACGATGAAGAGAACGAGGCCGGAAAGGGCCAGCGTGGCGAAATAGCCGTCGAGCGGTCGGCCCGAGCCCTGGCCTTCGCCTTCGGCCGCCGGGGGTTCGGCGGGCGCCTGAGCACTGGCAAATCCGGGATACAACAGGAGCGAAAGGCCCAGGACGATCGAGGCCAACCATCGGTTCCGGTTCATCGGTCGCGGTCCTTGAGAGGTCGGGGTCGTTTGGGCGAATCCCAGGTCATCGGCAGCCATTCGCGGAGTGGTCGGACCCGTCTTCGAAACGCGGCGCGGGCCATGGCGACGGCTTTCCAGGCCGGGCCTCGCGATCGAAGATGGGCCAGGTAATCATCCAGGCCGACCGCCCAGAACCGATACGCGCGCGCCCGGAACTCGAAGGCTCCATCATCGCTCGGCAGCGGAAACGGGGGCAAGGGTTCGGCATAGGCAAAGGCCAGGATCGATCGAAAACCGGGGCCGAAGGTCGTTTGCCAGCGGTCGAGGCCGTCCAGGTCATCGGTCGCGACCCAGTTTTCCCAGTCGCGCCGACCGCGAGCATTCTTGCCTCGTTTCCCCTTCACCTCGACCACGAGATTCGGACCCGATCTAGGATAAAGCAAAAAGTCGGGGTTCTTCACCCCCTCATCGCCAAAAAGCGCCCGTTTCGCCTCATCGACCGCCACGCAGGGGACCCGGAGCGCCCGGACATACGCCTCGAAGGCCGCCTCGTAGTGGTTGCTCCGATTGGCCAACGGACCTTCCTCTCATTCGCTCACGGCTCTGGAGTTCGTCCTCGGTGGGTGCCAACCCGGGTCATGCTCAGGGGGCTTTTAAATCCTTCAAAACCTCATCCGTCTTCGGCAGGATTTTGATGACTTGAAAATTTCCCTTCTGTTCGAGTTCCGTGATAAAAAATAGATATTCTTTCTCTTTTGTCGGAAGTTTCTCACTGTTGGAGATGGGGCCGGTCACTTCTTTGAGTTCGTCCCGGCTCGCTTTTCCCTTGTGGAATGTCAAGGGTTCCAGTTCCATTCCTATAAGAAACGGGTCTGCCCCGAGAATGACGACACCACCCGGATCGACAACCTTTGCCTCCACGATGATTATGGCTTGGGCCCTGGCCTGACCAAGGCTCAGGTTACTTCCGGGTAAGACGTCCTGTCCCACGACGCTCAGGCAAAGACCTATCGTCAATAGCATGACAATCTCCTCCTTGAAGTGGAAATCCAGCCTGATCGTACCAACACCGATTCCATCCGGCCAGCCTCAGGCGATCTTGAAAAGTTTCTTTGCGTTCAGTTCGAAGACGGCCGCGTGATGCTCCTTGGGAATGAACGACTCGACGAAGGCCCGGTAACCGACCATCGGGACGAGCGGCCAGTCGGTGCCGTAAAGGAAGCGGTCGGGCTTCTCGGTGTAATGGAAGGCGCGGCGGAGGTCGGGAAGGCTCAAGGCCCAGTGCGAATCGGGGGCGGGCTTGCCATCTTCTTCGAGGGCAAACGCCTCGGCATTGCCGACGAGCAGGCCCGAGAGATCCGTCCAGACGTTATCATTCTTGAAGACGACCTCGGCGGCGTCGCTGAGCCAGGGATTGCCCATGTGTGCAATCACGAAGTTCACGTCGGGATGATCGACGGCGACGTCGTCGACGAGCAGGGGATGGGCATATTTCAGCTTGGCGCGGGTGGACCAGGTGTCGCCCGTGTGGAAATAAAAGGGGAGCTTGTACTTGGCCGCGAGCCGGATATAGGGGACGTAACCGGGGCTATCGGCTCCAAAGTGGAGATACCCGGTATACGCCTTGAGGGCGATAACCTTGCCGGCGGCCAGGTCGGCCTCGGCTCGTTTGAAGTGGCCGGGGTCGGCGGCGATCGTCTTGCGAGGGTCGGCGATCCCGATCGCCAGAAGACCTGGCACGAGCGCCTTGAGCCGGAGCGTGCCGTTGATGCCGAGCGGGTCGTCGGCGGGGGCGTCGAGCCGACCCATGCCGAGGGCGTGGGTCATCCCCGCCTCTTGCATTTCCTTGCGGAGCCGACCAGCGATGATGTCGGGGCGTTCTTCCAGGTCGATCGCATCGGGCTCACCCCCCTTGCTGCCGGGAACGTGGTCGTTGACCGCGTGAATGTGGGCGTCAATCATCGACCGTCTCCGATCGTGACGACGGTTAAGGGGGCGTTCGCGGGCTTCGGGCGACGCCTTGGGGGCAAGATGGCCTCGGCGTATTCCCAGATCTGTTCGGCGGTCTCGAAGACCTTTTCAAAAGTCCAGTCGGTATCATACTCGCAATCGTCGGTCGTGTATTCCTGGCAGATCTTGGGCCGGTTCAGGTAGATCCCGCAACGATTGTCGCGCCTGAGGTACTTGCATCGGGTGCCGACGAGGAGATACCAGTCGCCTTTATCGACGTAAACCAGCGTTTCACCGTGCGCGAGATACCAGCGGATCGCGTCGAAGTCGTCCCAGGTCGTGGGCGTGGTGATCGTGAGCGAGAAATACCGGCAACACTTGCCGACGCAATGATCGCAGAGGCAAGCCCCCGGCGCCAGGTCTTCACGGCGGACCTTCCTGGACTTCTTCACCGTCGTCGACACGTTTACAGGCCCCTCGATGCCGTCAGATCAACCCTCAGCAGCATAACAGGCGGCGCGCAGGGCGGCCACATGCGCCTCGGTCGTTCCGCAACAACCGCCGAGAAACCGGACGTTTCGAGCGAGCAAGTCCGGAACCGGTTCCGCGAACTCCACGACGGATAAAGGCGGCTCGCCGGGCGCGGAACCGGACGCCTTGACCCAGATCGGCAATCGGGTCACCTCGGAAAGTTGCCGCGTTACCTCTCGATACGAACGCAGTCCGACCCGACAATTGCCGCCGACTACCGAAGCTCCCAGATCTTCAAGGCGTCGCACGGATGGCTCCAATTCTTCGGGCCATTCCCAGAGGCTGACGATCAAGGGAAGGCGCACAAAAGGCCGGACGACCTCAAGCGCCTTGATGGCTTCCGAGAAGCCGAAAGTTTCCAATACGAGGGCGTCGACCCCGGCTTCGGCCAGCGCCTCGGCCTGTTCTCGGCAGGCGATGGGCGACCCGGCCGCGGTTGGTCCCAGCGCGCCGATGACAAATCGTTCAGGACCGGCGGATTCGCGAGCGATCGCGACGGCTCGCGCATTGAGGGCGGCAATCTCCGCCTCGCGGCCGAAACGAGAGAGCCAGCAACGATTGGCGCCGAAGGTGTTGGTCAGGAGCGCATCGGCCCCGGAGGCGATAGCGAGCGAATGAATTTCCGCCACGATCTCGGGCCGGGCGAGGTTCCAGAGACAGGGGTCGTCGTGATCAAGACGCAGACCGCGATCGATCAGGCGGGTTCCCATCGCGGCGTCAAGAACGATTGGTCGGCGGTTCGCAACGGCCAGAAGATCCGCGTCAATCACGAGCGCGGCTTGTTGCGGTATTTCACGCTGACGCGGACGAGGAATCGGCGTTCCTCGTCGGTCAGGGCCGACTGGCCGTTGCTGTGGAGTTTGGCGAGGATCTCGTCCATTCGACGTTCCTCGGCCGCTTCTTTCGCCTGCCGACGTTGTCGGCGCAGATCCGAACGCCTGCGACGCCAGCGCTTCAGGGCACTCTCGCGATACGGTCGGACCTTCGCGGCGCTTCCTTCCAGGCTCGTGTACCCTTCGGAAAAATCGTAACCGAAAACGCCGTCGTCGAAGAAGCCGCCGTCCTCGTACATCCTCGCCTCGGCCCGGACCATGAATTCGATCAGGATCGCGAGCGAGATCACCGCCAGGCCGTCCGACCTTCCCGTAATGATCAGGCGAAAGAGTCCGACGACCACCAGGACGAGGGCAAACGATCGGGCCAGCATCGGCGCGATCATGTGATCCCGGGTCGTCGAGACGGACGTGTTCGCGAGGTAGGCCCGCAAGGCCCGACCGCCGTCAAACGGAAGGGCGGGCAGGAGGTTCACCGCGAAAAGCACCAGGTTGAGATGCCCGAACCAACCCAACAACCAGGCCGCCGAGAACGGCTGCGCGAATTTTTTGGTGGCGTAAAGGAACGGGGCGCCGGCGTCGTCGGCATTGCCAAAGGGGTTCCACCACGAGAACTGAGCGCCCAGGACCAGCAGGATGATGCCCGAGAGGATGACCATCGCAAGGCTCGCGGCCAGGCCGCCGAGCGCCACGGTGACATGATCGGTCGATCGCGACGAAGGCAAGGGGCCGACCATGTTGCCCAGGGGCCAGAGGCGAATATCCTCGGCCTCGGCACCAAGCCACCAGGCGGTGAGGGCGTGTCCGGCCTCATGAATGGCCAGGGCGACGATCAGGAGCAAAAGCCAGACGGACGTCGGCGCGATCCGGTGGGTGAACGCGGCGTTGAGCAGCGTGAAGACCACATACACGATCAACGCGATGTGGACACGGACCTGAGCCCCGCCCCAGCGGCCCAGGTTCATCGGCGACCACAACAGCGGATCGGTCATCATCAGCCCACCGCGGCGGGTTGCGTTCGGTCCATCGTGCAGGAGGCGCTTTCTCCTGACGGACTGCCTTAATACTGTACCACCCGTCAAGACCAGCGCCAACGTGACCCGCCCCGATCGTTACGTGGTCCCGTCTCGTCCTTCAGACAGCCCAAGGCCCCCAGTGGTCTGAAACGCGGACTGACAGGAGAATTGCAAAGTCCCGATGACCGATGACCAATGTCCGAAAAATCTCTTCTCTTGGGCATCGGTTCTTGGTCATCGGTCATTGCAAATCCAGACTTTGCAATCGTCCCGCAGCGGACTGAGCGGTTCCTGTTGCATCCCTCCTGGATCTGGTAAACTTCCGAAAACCCCCCAATTTTGGCCTGACTGGACTTGCCATCGTGACCGCGCAGACGACGATTCCGACCGACGCGGAAGTTCGCGTCCACGTCAACCTCGGGCCTCGGTCTTATGAGGTCCGCGTGGTGACCGGCAACCCCGAAGCCTTCGGTCTCTTCGCGCGCGAGACGCTGGACGCGACCTGGGCCGGTCGCAACTGCCGACGCGCCTTGATGGTCACCGACGAGAACGCCGCGGCGATGGAAGGGCCTTTCGCGGCGGCCCTGAACGCGGTCGGCATTATGCCGACCCTGGCGGTCGTCGCCTCGGGTGAGGGTTCCAAGACGCTGCATCGAGCGTCCGACCTTTATGACGACCTCGTCAAGATCCGGGCTGATCGGCACACCGCGGTGGTTGCCCTCGGGGGGGGTGTCGTCGGCGATCTCGCCGGTTTCGTCGCCGCAACGTACGCGCGCGGTCTACCTCTCTTGATGATCCCGACAACCTTGCTCGCGCAGGTCGATAGCTCCGTCGGCGGCAAGGTGGGCGTCAACCACCCGCGTTGCAAGAACATCATCGGCGCCTTTCATCAGCCCGTGGGCGTCTGGGCCGACACCGAATCGCTTGACTCGCTGCCAATTCGCGAGCTTCGTTGCGGCCTGGCCGAGGTCGTCAAGTACGGCGTGATCCTCGATTCCGGCTTCTTTCACGACCTTGAGGAACAGTCCGACGCGATTCTCGGCCGCCGACATGCCGCGATCCGCCGGGTCGTCGCGCACAGTTGCCGGCTCAAGGCGGAGGTCGTCGCCCGCGACGAGCGCGAGGAAACCGGCATTCGCGCCGCCCTGAATTTCGGTCACACGATCGGCCACGCGATTGAGTCGGTCGCCGGATACGGCGGCGCGTTTCGACACGGCGAGGCCGTCGCTGTCGGCATGGTCGCCGAGACCCGATTGGCCGAACGCCTCGGCTGGATTGACGAGCAGATCACCACCCGACTCATTGCCCTTCTCGAACGCTTCGGCCTGCCGACCCTGGCCCCCGGTCTCGATCCCGACGCCCTCCTCGATGCGATGGGTCGCGACAAGAAGAACCAGAAAGGCAAGACCCGATTCGTTCTTCCGCGAGCCCTGGGACGGGTTGAGCTGACCGATGCTCCAAGTGATCTCGACATCCGCGCCGCGCTTGCCGCGCTTTGACTTTGAGAGGATCGCATGAAAATCCTCTTGATGATGGCCGTCGGCGCGATCCTCGGTTACCCGGCGGGGGTCGTCCTTGGCCTCGCGGTCGAATGTTCCTGGAAGACGAATCCCAGTAATCTGTGCGGACTCGTCGCACTTGTCATGTACGGCCCGATCGGGTTGGTGATCGGCCTGGGCCTTGGCTATTCTCTTTCGAGGACCAGGGTTCCGTGAACATCCCCAGGGACGACCAGGCGGCCGAACCTCCGATCGACCTGCGAGATTGGCTCTGCCTGACGATGGTCCCCGGCGTCGGCCCACATACCGGCCAGGCGCTTCTGCAACGCTTTGAGACGCCCGGACGCGTTCTCGACGCCTCGGTCGCGGCGCTCCAGGAGGTGCCCGGCGTTGGCCCCAAGCTCGCCGCCAAGATCGCCAGGGCCAGGCGCGACCACGACCCGGCCGTGGAACTGGAACTCTGTCAGCGCTCGGGCGTCCGTCCAATTCCGCGCGGCCATGCCGATTATCCGCCGCCGCTGAATGACATTCCCGACCCCCCTTGCCTGCTTTACGTCCGCGGAACGTATCAGCCGACCGACCCGCTGGCGATCGCGCTGGTGGGTTCTCGAAAATGCACGGCGTATGGTCTCCGCGTGGCCGAGCGCCTGGCGGCGTCGCTGGCTCGGGTCGGTCTGACGGTCGTCTCGGGCCTTGCCCGAGGCATTGATGCCGCGGCGCATCGCGGAGCGATCCGGGCGGGCGGGCGTACCCTGGCCGTTCTGGCGAACGGACTCAGCCAGATTTACCCGCCAGAGCACGAGGAACTCGCCCGCGAGGTCACGGCCTCGGGTGCCCTGATCAGTGAGATGGCCATGCGGCAAGGGCCGCTCGCCGGTTTATTTCCGCAGCGCAATCGGCTGATCTCTGGCCTCTGCCTCGGCGTTGTTGTCGTCGAGGCGACCCCTCGAAGCGGTTCCCTCTCGACGGCCAATCACGCGATGGAGCAAAACCGCGAGGTTTTCGCGGTTCCCGGTCCGATTGATAGCCTGGCCAGCCAGGGCTGTCATTATTTGATCCGCGACGGTGCCCGGCTCGTTCAGACGGTCGACGACATTCTTGAACAGCTTGGCCCGCTTGTCCGCGAGGTCCGCGCCGCGCCCGAGGCTCCAGCCGTTCGCCACCCCGCCGAGTTGACGCTCTCCGACCTCGAACGCTCTCTTTTGAACAAGCTCGACGATAGCCCGACGGCCGTTGATGAACTGATCGGCCGGACCGGCCTGACGGCCTCGCAGGTCATGGCGACGCTCAGCGTCCTGGAAATGCGTCGGCTGGTGCGTCGACTTCCCGGTCACCAGTTCGTCCGCGCCTGAACCTCGCTTGCACACCGAATCCGCAGACAAGGCCAAGGCCAATCAACCAGACCGATGACGGCTCGGGCACGGCCGAGAGTACGGGAGTGAGCAAATAGGCGTGCGTCTGGCCGTTATAGACGGCGGTGCCCGTGATCTGACCGTAGTTGTTGATTCCAGTAGCCGAGGTGATATCCCAACCTTGTCCGTTGACGAGCGACTGCGTCAGGTCGATCATCCCTGTCCGATCCGAGAAGTAAAACGCCTCCGAGACGCTCGTGCCCCCCGAGTTATAGGTCGCCGCGCCGACAATCTGTCCATAGTCGTTCACCGCGTTGGCGACGCCCGAACTGGCGCCGGGCAAGGTTCCCAGATTCTGAAGTGTGCCGTCCGCCAGCGTTCGGAAGGCGGTCGGGTTCAACAGGGAACCTCCGTAACCGACCACTTCGCCCTGATTGTTGATCGCCAGCCCATAGCTCGAATTATTCGCGCCGGAAAGTCCGCCAAGGTCCTGAATCGCCCCGCCGAGACTGACGCGGAAGGCATGCGTGACCCCAGTTGAATAACTGATCGATCCGACAATCACCCCCGACTCGTTGATCCCGGTTGCCTGCGTGCTGTAAGCTCCGAAGGTTCCCAGGTCGGTCGTCTTGCCCGCGGCGTTCACAAGAAAGGCGTGCGTCACTCCCGATGCCAGCGTCGCCGTCCCGACGATCTGGCCAAGATCATTAATCCCGGTCGCGCCACTTCCCACCCAGCCGGGCACCGACTGCAACTGGGTCGCCTGACCTTGAAAGAACTTCAGGGCGAACGTCTGACCATTCGCGACAACTCCGCCGCCAACGACCACGCCCCCCGCGTTGATTGCCTTGCCATAACTCGACCCGCCCGAGACCCCGCCGAGGCTCGCGACCTGGCCTGTCGTCGGGTTATAAAGAAACGCTTGCGAAACCCCGGAGCCAAAGGACGACGTCCCCGTCGCCAGACCCGCGTCGCTGATCGCGGCTCCCTGGCTCATTCCGCCGCCAAGAATGCCGAGATCCGTGATCTGATACCCAGCCCGAGCCGTTGACGTTGCCGTCAACGACAGAAGGAACGCGACCAGACCGAGAAGAACTCTCCGAGTTTGCAACGCAATCCCCCCCGGATCGGCCGAGGAAACCTCGGCCCGTTGCATTGGCTGCATGAGTGCATTAGAAGTAATCTTACCCGGATCGTGGTACGGCAATCAAGCGTGAAGTTCGGAAATTCGGTCCCCCTTGGTCGATAGTATCAACCTCCGTCAATCGGTCGGTGACCTCTGGTACGGCGGCTCCGCCTGGATAACATGGATTTCTGGCATCAACGCCTCGCGAGTGGATCGGTGGAACCGCAAAGGAGTTTTTCCGTGATGCGAAACTTGAGTCGGGGGGCGACGTGCCTGGTGATCGTCTTGAGCGTGGCGATGCCCTGTATCGCGGAGAACTTTCCCGCGTTTGCCGACCTGCCGTCTCGGCCCGAGATGCCCGATCCGCTGGTCATGCTCGATGGGTCGATCATCACCAACAAGGCCGATTGGTTTTCGAAGCGTCGGCCTGAACTCAAGGGCTTGTTTGAACATTATATGTATGGCAAGGCCCCGGCCGCGCCCGAGAAGCTCAACGCGACGATCGACCGCGAAGACAAAAACGCACTCGGCGGCAAGGCAACGCTCAAGGAAATCCGCCTCGTTTACGGACCGCCCGAGACACCGAATATCCACCTGATCTTGCTCGTTCCCAATGCCGTTAAAAAACCCGTGCCGGTCTTTCTCGGTCTTGGTTTCGCGCCTATTTTCACGGTGATTGATGATCCGAAAATCGCCGAACCGGTCGGGAAGGAGCCGACGGCCGCCTCGAAGAAAGTAATGTGGCGAGGTTCGCAGGCCGGTATCTGGAACGCGGAAGCGATCCTGGATCGAGGCTATGCGCTGGCGGTCTTTTACTCCGGCGACGTGGCTCCCGATCGGCCGGGGAGAACCGACGGCGTCTTTCCGAGCTATCCAGGTTTTGACTGGGGAGTGATCGCCGCCTGGGCCTGGGGCCTTTCTCGGGCCGCGGATTATCTGGTGACGGACCCGGAAATCGATCGCACCCGGATCGCCGTCGTCGGTCATTCGAGGAACGGCAAGGCGGCCTTGCTCGCGGGGGCCTTTGATGACCGATTTGCTTTGGTCTTCTCGCATCAGGCCGGTTGTGGCGGCTCCGCCCCGAGCCGGGGGACCGTCGGCGAGTCAGTCAAGCGGATCAACACCGTGTTTCCGCACTGGTTCAATGATGAGTTCAAGCGATTCAATGAGCACACCGACAAGCTGCCGATCGATCAGAATTGCCTTGTCGCGATGGTTGCCCCTCGGCCGGTGCTTTTCACGTGCGCGGTTGACGACACCTGGTCGAACCCCGATGGCCAGTTCCAGGTTCTCAAGGCGGCGGAGCCAATTTACAAGCTTCTGAATGCCGGGGGCCTGGATACGTCGCAGGTGCCAGAGACAGGAAAACTCGTCGATAGCACGCTCGGCTACGCGATTCGGCCCGGCAAGCACTCAATGAACCGCCTCGATTGGACCTTTTTCCTCGACTTCGCCGACAAGCAATTCGGCCGAAGTGCTCCCAAATAAAGAAAAGGATCGACTCTTAAACAATCGATCGGACCACTCCCCCATCGACCCGAAGCGCCGCGCCGTTAATGGCGGAAGCCCTCGGGCTGCACACAAAGGCCACGAGCGCGGCGACTTCCTCGGGTGATGTGAATCGTTTCAGAAGTGATGAGGGGCGCATCGTTCGGAAGAAGTCTTTTTCGACGTGCGTGGGGCTGACCCCTTTGGAGTCGGCCAACCCTTTGACGAACTCGGTAACCCCTTCGGAAAGCGTCGGGCCGGGGAGAACCGAGTTGACCGTCACGCCGGTCCCCGCCGTGGTCTCGGCAAGGCCACGCGAAAGCGCGAGCTGAGCCGTCTTTGTCAGGCCGTAATGAATCATCTCCACCGGGATGTTCACGGCCGACTCGCTGGAAATGAAAACGACGCGTCCCCAGTTTTTCAGGAGCATCGCCGGCATGTAATGCCGGCTCAGGCGAACGCCGCTCATCACGTTGACCTCGAACAGGCGAAACCAGTCCTCATCGGTGATCTCGGGAAAGGGCCTGGCTTCAAAGATGCCGAGGTTATTGACGAGGATATCCACCTCGTTCACGGTGCCGATCAGTTGGGCGACTCCCTCGGCCGTGCCCAGGTTCGCCACGCAAGATCGGATCGAGGCTCCCGGCGCGGCCGTTCCGATGGCGTGCACGGCGTTGGCGACCCGAGGCGGAAATCGTCCATTGATGACGATCGCCGCCCCCTCTCGCGCCAGTTCTCTGGCGATGGCGAGGCCGATTCCCCCCGTGGAACCGGTGATCAAGGCGGTCTTACCGGCGAGTTGCAAGTCCATGACTCGACCCCCATCCTGATCCGAACCGATCCGACTCGACCCGCCTCGATTGGGCAGGTCGAGTCGTTGGACCTATCGTTCAGATTTTACAGGATCGGGGTCGTCGAAGGACATGAGGCAGTCACTTATAAGCCCAGGGGAGGATAATAGTAGCGGGCGAGGTTGGCGTCGTATCCGCCGGAGATATAGGGCCAGGTCCACCGATCATACGGATGACCGTAAGGCCGACCGTAAAAGGGGAAGACCGCCGGGCCTTCGTAAATCCGCGCCGGCTGCCACGAAGGGACACCATAATAGCTGTAAGGCAGGATGTTTGTCGGCGCGGTCGACGGCGCGGTCGCGCTGTAACCGTAGCCGTTGCCGACGGGGTAACCAGAGCCTGGAGTCAGCGAGACGGGGCCGCCAGGACCGACGAACGTGCTCGGGCCGCCCCGAAAAATCTGAGCCTGGGCGGTTGGGGCGGAAAGCTGGACCGCTAGCACGAGGAAACCAGACGCGATGAGAAACTTGTGGATCATCTTGGTCTCTTTTCACCCGGGATGAGCAGTTCAATCTCGCGAAAGCCGACGACTTGATTGCGCCTCGCCGGAAGTTCGGCAACTTGAGAAATTATTCAGGAGATTCCCGGGCATCGGCGGGAAAATGCACGTTTTCGAGCCACGATTGTTGCGATTATACGGATGAGCTGAACCGTACGGGCTGGGGTGACTGAATGGAGAAATCGGCGAGAAATCTAATTTTTTCAAATTCGGTGTGATTGGGACGCTTCGGAACGCAATCTGCATCAAAACTTAACACTCCCTGATGGAATTTTGTGTCCGCTCACGAAGGCGTCCAACCTTTCCCCTCTCGGACTCCTCCACGGCGATTTTCCGTCCCATCTTGAGCCCACGACCGACAAAGGGGCGGAGACCCGAACCATGTTTTACCTCCTTCAATTTCGCGAACCCTTCAGCGCCTGGAGTCATGGGCTCTGGCTCTTGCTCTCGATCCCGGCAACGATCGTTCTCTGGCGACGTTGCCGAGGCGATCGGGCCAAGCAATGGAGTCTGGCCATCTTCGGCGTCACGCTGGTCGCGTGCTATCTGGGAAGCATGCTCTATCACGGCCTGCGCCTTGAGAAAGAGTCAATCGACCTCTTTGATCGGCTCGATCATATTGGCATTCACCTTTTGATTGCGGGAAGCTACACGCCGGTCGCCTGGAACCTGATGCGCGGAAACTGGCGTTGGGGAACGCTGACGGCCGTCTGGTTGACGACGCTCGTGAGTTCGGGCCTGCTTCTCTGGAATGTCCGGCCGCCGCTGCCGCTGGCGACCTGTGAATACCTGGCCTTGGGCTGGGGGGCTCTCTTCGTCTATTTCGAGGTAGCCCGGGTCGTGACGCACAAGTCAATGAGACCGCTCGTCCTCGGCGGGATTCTTTACAGCATCGGCGCTCTGCTGAACCTGATGCGCTGGCCGGAACTCTGGCCGGGTGTATTCGGATCGCATGAAATGTTTCATCTCTGGGTGATGGGCGGAAGCGCCGCGCACTTCTGGTTCATGCTCACTGCGGTCGCCCCCTTCGGCTTTGTCGCTCCAGTACCGGCTCGGGCGGTTGGCTCGTGATTGAAAGACAACGGGTGTATCATGGATGACGATGCCTATCTTCGGCGAGCCATCGACGCTTGCCGGCTGGGAATCGCGGCCGGTCAATCGCCCTTTGGCGCCCTGATTGTTCGAAACGGAGCCATCATCGCCGAGGCTCATAACACCGTCCTCTCCGATCTCGATCCCACGGCGCACGCCGAGGTCAACGCGATCCGAGCGGCCTCCGCCTCCTTGAAAACGATCAACCTCCACGGTTGCACCTTGTATTCGACCTGCGAGCCTTGCCCGATGTGTCTCGCGGCGTCGCACTGGGCGAAGATTGATCGCCTGGTCTTTGGCGCACGCATTTCCGACGCGACCGCCGCCGGTTTTAGCGAACTCGCGGTTCCAGCGGCGACGCTGGCCGAACTGGGTCGGAGTCCGCTTCGGGTCGAACAGGGACGCCTTCATGATGCCTGCGCCGACCTCTTCCGTGAATGGAAAGAGACCGGACACGCGCAGAGCTATTGAGGACGGTCGAGGATCGATGCCGCCCGAGTGATTGAAGAGCCCACGCCGGGGTTGGCGACAGCATCGTGTTGGCGCGTCGATGTTTGACGGTCTTCAAATCCTGGACTAAAGCTTTAGAGGCAGGGGGAAACTCCGCCCGATGTTCGGGGCCGTTGATTGATGAGAATGGCCCCGGATGGGCCGGAACGAGAGAAAGGCTTTCCGCATGTTCCACGGTGCGTCAGGGCGGCAAAGGCGCCGGGGGATCACCTTGGTCGAGCTGGCAGTGGTGGTCGTGGTGATCGGAGTTCTCGCGGCCTTCGGAGTGCCCCGGTTCATCAAGTCGGTCGAACGGTCGAAAGCGGCCGAGGCGTTCACGTACCTCTCGGCCGTCCGCGACGCTCAGGAACGCCACGCGGCCCGCGAAGGGGCCTATGCGAGCGACCTGAACGCCTTCGACATCAAGCTCGCTCCCCCTCGGTTCTTCTCGGTCGGCAACATGGCCGTCGGGAAGGATCATGCCTGGTCGCTGACACTGACCCGGGTCGGTTCCTCCTCGGGTTACGGCCCGTATACCGTCACCTACACCCAAGATGGATACGACGCCTCGAACAGCACCATCGACGGAATGCCGGACATCAACACCACGGCCAGCGCCGCGGCCGAGGCCATGGCCTCGGCCAACCCTTGACGTCACTTCCGTCGTCTCCAACTCCCTCCCGAGCGTTTCCAGGGCGATTCGACGACTCGAATGACACAGGACAGCCCCGAGACGCCCCCGCCACGTTCCGACCGAAGGCGCGGGCAGTTGCCGATCTGGCATCCGAGACGGCTCCGGGGCCGTCGGATGCAGATGAGGCGCGCCGAGGAAAAAGCCCGCCCCTATCTCGTCGATCGGGTTACCTGGCCCGTCTTTCTGAACGCCGCCCTGCTTCTCGTCTTGACCCTTGTCGATGGCCTCATCACGGTCGAGCTTCTCGACCTCGGCTGCGAAGAGGCGAATCCGCTCATGCGGTATCTTCTCGACCGCGGCACGGCTTTGTTTCTGGTCGTGAAATACCTTTTGACCGCGATTTTCCTGCCGGTTGCGCTGGTCTTGAATCAGTATCGGCTCTTTGGAACGCGGTTCCGCGTCGGACACCTCATCCCGATCGTCGCCAGCCTCTATCTGCTCCTGATCATTTACCAGATCAATCTCTGGAAGATCGCGGCCTCGGCATCGGGAATTCCGTGACCTGGGCGTTGGCCAGACCACGTCGACAAAACCCAAGGAACGTCAGGAACGGTCCTTTCTGTCCGTACGTCCCAGATGGCGAATAATCTGTCCTTCATTGAGGTAAACAACCGCCTCGGCGATCCCGGAGGCGTGGTCGCCAACACGTTCGAGGTGGCGGGCAATCTCCAGAAGCCTGAGCCAGTCTTCAACCCGACTGGGGTCCTGGCGGATCGACTCGGTCAGGCCGTCGCGGACGATTTTTCGTTGCTTGTCGATCTGGCGATCTCCGGCGATCACGGCGCGGGCGGCCTCGGCGTCGCATCGTGAAAGCGCGTCGAGCGCCTTGCGGACGGCGTCGAGAGCGTCTGTCGCCAGGATTTCCAGGGCCTCGGGAATCGCCAGGGGGTGGGGTTCCGTGGTCAGCTTGCCCGACCGCTTGACGACCCGAGCCGCGAGGTCGCTGATGCGCTCCAGGTCTCTGTTCACGCGAAGGACGGTGAGCACCCTGCGGAAGTCGGACGCCACCGGTTCATAAAGCGCGAGGACGCGGAGGCATTCGCGCTCGATCTTGACTTCCTGGCGGTCAACCTCGCCTTCGCGATACTTCACCTCTGTCGCCAGTTCCGGCCGACCGTGACAGAGCGCGGTCACACTCAGGGTCAAGGCCGCCTCGACGACCCCGGCCATCCTTAGCGCCTCGACCCAGAGATCTTCCTGGACTCTCAAAACGTGCCGATCCGGGCTCGACGCGGGCTCGGCCCCTCCCTGCCCCGTGAAATTCAAAGCGTGGCCTCCTCCCCAAATGCGCGGCTTCCCGCCCTCGGACACGACTGACCCTCGTGAGGTTACCCAGGGATTTTCCCCACCTGAGGCGTTGGAAACAAGGTCGAGGTTTTCCAGGAGGAACCAGAGATCGAGACTTTGTAGGAATCTTCTTAATCCATCTCCCGAGAGAACTCTTTACCTACTCTATTCATTTTGCCGGCATCACCGTGGAGAGTGCGCGCGGGTGAAGCCGAAACAGGAGTCTCTTGCGGGTAGGGTGTTGTTCCGCCGCGGATTTCCTCTTATTCTCCAGGACCGTAACGACTGGAAAATCCTTGCTGGAGAGCCAATCTGATGAATCCTGATCTGAATCGTCGGCACTTTCTGGGCGCGGGTGCCGCGGGCCTTGGTTATTTCTTCACCGCGTCGGCCGCCTCGGCGCAACGGACGAGCCGGAAGCCGAACGAAACCCTTCAGATCGCCGGGATCGGCGTGGGAGGCAAGGGGGGGAGCGACATTGACCAGGCCGGCAAGCTCGGCGAGGTTGTCGCGCTTTGCGACATCGATGAGGGAACCCTTAACGGCAAGGCCGAGAAGTTCTCGGCGGCCCGGAAGTTTCACGACTTCCGCAAGATGTACGACGAGATGGCCCGCCACATCGACGCCGTGACCGTCAGCACTCCCGACCACGCACACGCCCTCGCGGCCCTGATCGGAATCCGACTGGGCAAACACGTCTATTGCCAGAAGCCCCTGGCCCACTCGGTCTTTGAGTGCCGGGTCCTCAAGGAAGCGGCCCGCCAGCACAACGTCTGCACCCAGATGGGTAACCAGGGTTCGGCCGAAAATGGCCTTCGCAGGGCCGTGGAGTTGGTGCAGTCCGGGATCATCGGCGACGTCAAGGAAGCCCACGTCTGGACAAACCGGCCCATCTGGCCGCAGGCCCCGCAGATCACCAAGCGTCCCGACAAGGCCGACGTCTGGGCCGACTCCATCCACTGGGACGCCTTCATCGCCGGCGCTCCTCTTCGTCCCTTCGTCAAGGACACCTATCACCCGTTCAAGTGGCGTGGCTGGCTTGACTTCGGCACCGGCGCCATCGGCGACATGGCCTGCCACACCGCCAACATGGCCTTCCGGGCGCTGAAACTGGCGCACCCGACCTCGGTTTCCGCCGAGAGTGGCGAGGTGAACGACGAGACCTATCCCGCCTGGGCGCACGTCAAGATCCAGTTCCCCGAGCGCGGCAACCTTCCGCCGGTGACGCTGAACTGGTACGAAGGGCACCGCGACGGCAAGGTCGTCTTGCCCCCCGAAGACCTTCAGGCCAAGGTTCTCTCCGACGGCAAGAAGCTCCCCAACAGCGGCTCGATCCTGGTCGGCGAGAAGGGAATTCTCTACTCGCCCGACGACTACGGAGCCCGCTTCTTCATCACCCCGAAGGAACTCGTCGAGGGCAAGAGCCTGGACAGTCCCGAGACCCTGCCGAAGAACGGCAAGGGAGATCAGGGGATGAAGGACGAGTGGGTCGAGGCGATCAAGGCCGGCAAGCCCGAGATCGCGTACTCGAACTTCGAGATCGCCAGTCTTCTGACCGAAGCCTTCCTGCTCGGCAACGTCGCGATCCGCACGGGCAAGGCGCTTGACTGGGACGGCCCCGGTCTCCGCGTCACCAACGTTCCCGAAGCCAACAAGTACATCCAGACCGAGTACCGCCGAGGCTGGGAAGTCACCCGCGCCTGATCCGACAAATTCTCTTTCACTGGATCGCCATAGAAGGCCCGTGGCGATGCGTTTCGCATCGCCTCGGGTCCTTTTTTTTGGTCATCGAAATCAAAAAAATCCTGCGATGGAAATATATGGCCTTGCACTCATTTTGAGCAGAGTTGCTGAAACTCCACGCGAAAAATCCTGGATTTCAGGCAATTTTGGCCCTGGCATACAAAATGCAATCATGTTACGGCTTTTCGAGTCAACCACATCTTGAGCGATTCTCATATCAAGGATCTGAACGTGCGATACAAGGGAACCGACGTGGATCACAACGAGGCATTTCCTCAAATCGTTCTTGTTGTCGCCATCGTGATCGCCATGTTCGCGCTCTCCTAAAAAGGAACAAAGCCAAATCGCAATAAAAAACGCACCCGCTCCTTGCCTGGGCAAAGAATGGGTGCGCCTTGAATGCGGGCTGACCTGAACTGAACTGACCTGACAACAGTCGAATTAGCCGATCCGTCGTGAGGAAACGGATTCCAGGGCGGGTGTTCCGAGGTCAAGTTCGTCGCGACGGCCGGCGAGGTGATTTTCGAGTTTGCGGAGAGCCTTGTACTTCTCGTCGCTGACCCGAGCGGCGGGCAAGTTCATCGACTCACCGATCTCGGGAACGGTCCAGCCTCGCGTCCAAAGTTCGACGATCCGGTCTTGCCGAGCCGTCAGAACGGCGCGTCGGGCGGATTCGAGGATCTCGCCGAGTTCCTGACGGTTCCGCTGGCGCTGATCGAGGTCGGGACCGGGGGTGAACTGGTCGTCGAGAGGCTGATAACGCCTGGAACGCTGGACTCGCTTGCGAACCATGTCGATGGCTCGAACGAGTTCGCGGCGCTCGGGCGTGTCGTCGGCGAGGACCAGGTTCAGTTCTAGCTGACCGGCGCGGGCTTTGCCAAGGAGCCGGCAGCAGACCTCCTGCGTGCAATCGTCCCAGACTCCCGGGTCAAGCCGGGCGTTTCTCCAGCAGACCGTGCAATAGCGCTGAATGTCGTGAACGAGGTCCGATTCCGAGGCGGTCGCCGTGAGGGCGGCGAGGCCGATGACCAGGGCCATCGCGGTCGGACCCGCCCGGAGCGAGCGGGAACTTCTGACGGCGGAGCCTGGATTTGTCTCTTGGTTCATCGCGGTCAACTCCCAGCCGGTCAGCCGTCGGGTACGGTGCCCGCCATGTCTCGCATCGTTCAAGTGACGCGAACGGCCGCACCGAGGAACGGACAGGTCCGGCGGTAAAACTCGCCAGTCCGTACTTGGTCCTTGATCTGATCCTACGTTTGAAGCCGCGACTCAGTTCTCGGAATGTTGATCGGGAGCGCGTTGACTCCGGGGGCGGACAATGTCCCAACCGCGTCGTCGCGCCAGTCGGGCGAGCTTACCGTGGGGGCGAACCACCACGGGGCGGCCGACCCGTTCGAGCAAGGCCCGGTCGCTCCAATTATCCGCATACGCGGCCGTTTCGTCCATCGCGATCCCGCGCTCGGCCGCCCATTGCTCGGCGTAATATTTCTTGCCCTCGCCATAACAGGCAGGGCCAGAACCAATTCCGACGACTCGACCGCGCTGGATCAAAACCGGTGTGGTCAGCGTCGCGGTGCAGCCAAGGTAGATCGAGAGTGGCTCGATCACGATTCCCGGCGACGACGAGACCAGCACGAGCTTCGTTCCCCCTTTGCGCAGGGTCGTGAAATGATCGACGACGCCCTCAAAGAGTCGAGGCTTCACGAATTCGGCGAAATTATCGTAGGCGATCCGTTCCAGATCAACGACGGGGATCGTTGCGATGCTCTTGAGCCCGAAGTTAACGAGCTTTCCGTAATCCAGCCGGCCAAACCGATGCTGAAGGCCGTGATAAACCGCCCGGAGCACGAACGAACGTCGTAAGAGGCCCCGACGTCGAAGGATGCGCGCGAAGAGAAAGGTCGTCGTCTGGGCCAGGAGGGTGCCGTCAACGTCGATGAACGCGGCGCTGGGGTTGGTCTCGTAGGTCGGCCAGGTCATCGCTCAGGACACTCCCGAGGTGACAGCCTGACCGACCTCTCGGGCGAGGGCATCGGCCTGGGTCGCATCGCCAGCCTCGGCGATTACTCGGACAATCGGCTCGGTGTTGCTCGCGCGGACATGCACCCAGCGGTCGGGCCAGGCGAGCCGAAGGCCATCGCAACGGTCGGCCTTGGCATCCGGATATTTCGAACGGACGCGATCCCAGAGCGCCGCCACGGAGTCTGGTCCCCCCGCGCCGGCGATTGGATACTGATGCTTGACCATCGCAAACTTGGGAAGCGAATCCACGAGGGCCGAGAGTAGCTGACCCGACTCGGCCATGAGGTCGAGGATCAGGGCAATCGCCACGAAGCTATCGCGAACGAAGCCAACGCGAGGGTCAATCACGCCGCCGTTGCCTTCGCCGCCGAGAACCGCGTTCACTTCACGCATCCGTTCCACCACGTTGATCTCGCCGACGGCCGACCGGTAAACAGGGCAATCAAACTCGGCGGCAACCGCCTCGGTAATCTGCGAGGTCGAAAGGTTGATGACGACGGGGCCTCGAATTTGTTTCAGGCGACGACGAGCGGCGAGTGCGAGCGTCAATTCCTCGCCGATGTACCGCCCCGTCTCATCAACGACGGCGAGGCGGTCGGCATCTGGGTCCTGCGCGAAACCCACCGCGGCACCCGTGGCGGGGACGATCGAGGCGAAGGACCGAAGATTGACCTCGGTCGGTTCAGGAGTGTGGTCGTACCGGCCATCGGGCTGACCGCCGAGCACGACCGCCTTGCAGCCGAGAGCGCGGAGCAATTCCGAACCCATCCGGCCGCCGCCACCATGACAGGCATCAAGCAACACCGGAAACGCCTTCTTGCGGATCAGGTTCACGTCCACGGTCTTGAGGACGGCGTTGAGGTGGGCTCCGTCGGGATCTTCGAGGGATCGAACCCGACCAAGAGAATCCCACGAGGCCCATCCAAAAATCCGGTCTTCGAAGCGTCGGAGAACCTCGCGGCCCTGAAGGGAGCTCAGCACCATGCCTTCGGGCTGAAAAAACTTCAAGCCGTTGTAAGACGGGGGGTTATGTGAGGCGGAGATCATCACGCCTCCGGCGGCGCCTTGATCGCGGACGAGGCGTCCCAGGGTCGGCGTCGCGGCGGGACCGACGAGAAGGGCATCGCGACCGGTGCCCGTGATTCCGGCCAGGACCGCCGGCATGAACACAGGGGCGGAGACCCGGCCGTCATGGCCGACGACAATCGGTCCGGCCGCGCAGGTCGACGCGTAGGCGGCGGCGAATTCCAAGGCCGTCGCCGGATCAAGGCCGTCGCCCACCACGCCTCGCAATCCCGAAAC
The DNA here is from genome assembly GCA_965277595.1 of Isosphaeraceae bacterium. GTDB lineage: Bacteria > Planctomycetota > Planctomycetia > Isosphaerales > Isosphaeraceae > CBDIDH01. The sequence goes on along the minus strand of CBDIDH010000002.1, from coordinate 3,388,011 downwards.
GCTCGCGATCCGAGTTCCGCTCACGTTCGCCCCCGCCCAAGAACCGTCCAGGTGTTCGCCCGATCGGCGCGCCTCGTCCCCGGTTTCTCAGAATAACAGATCCGAAGGCGAAGACCCACAGCGGTTCAAGGCCCGATAACCTCGTCCGTCACCGCGCCAAGGCCGTCTGGGTGCGCGGGCAAGTTTCCGGGATTATGGGCAAGGTCGCCGACGGCCTCGTACCAAACAGCCTCGGCGGTCCGGCTCTCGCGAGCGGCCAGCCCTTCCAGGTTGTCGCGCTCGTGAAGGATCAGGCGGGTCAGGTGGTCGCGCGCGTCGTTGACGTGTGTGATGAAACCGGAAATGAGTTGCTCGCCTTCGAACTCGCCCGCGGCAAAGCGTTGCAGTGCCTCGCTTTTGAGGCCGCCAAGCTCGACTTCGAGCCGAAGCAACTCCTTGAGATCAAACCGGGCTCCCATCTCGGTGTGAAGCGCCCGCTCTTCGATCGCGGTGACCTTGAGCATGTACGTTTCAAAGCCCAACTCGCGACGTCTTCGCACCCTTTGACGATACCACTGCCAGAGAAAGAAGGCGCCGCCGAGGAGTGCCCCCGTGAGGCTCGTTCCCTTTTCGAGAAGGTCAATGGCGTCGCCGATAATCAGCGGCTTGTTGCGGTCTCGATACAGAATGGCGCCGTCGTGCCAGGGTAACTCGGGGCGAACCTCCAGCAGGGCCGGGTCGAGCGCGGGGCCGCCAGGGCCGCTTTCATAAGAGGCTTCCAGGAGTCGAGCGACCGCCTGAGGCTTCACACGCCGGCCGGCGACGAGAAGAAGGCGCGTTCCGAATGTCGGAATGGTCCGCGGAGGGACGGGCGGGGCCACGCTGTACGTGTACGCGGGAATCTCGGTGTTCTGAATGTGGACGCGGTCGACGTCCGAGCCTTCGCCCGGGGATGGAGGCGGCGGCGGGGGCGACGGCCCCTGACGCGGCGGAAGCGCATCGAGCGCGAAGGCCTCGCCAAAGCGTAAAGGGGCGAGCCGGAAGTTGTGCCGGGTGACGAGGTGCCTGGCCACCGGTGACGGCAATCCCGAAACGAGGAAGATGGCATCGGGGAGTCGAGATCGGTCGGTCTCGGCCAGGAGCCTGCCGTAGCTCAGCGTCTTCGGTAGGTAACTTCCAGCCGAAGCTCCGATCGGGGCGTCAAGCCCCGCGAAGGCGAGAACCTCACGAGCCAGGTTATGCGTGCCGCCGCCAAGTTCGCCAAGGTTGACGGTCTTGCCCCGGAGAAATTCCAGGCCCTGGCCCTCTTGAGCGTCGGGGTCGATCTCGGCCTTGACAAGCAGGTGAAGCGGTTCGATCCGCAACGAGGCGGCCTGGCGGACGTCGGGCCGATCGGTCGAGTCAAGCCCTCCTTGCACGAGGGCGAGGTCAAGAGCGCCGGAGTTGACCCGGTCGAGGGCCGACTCGGACCCGGTCGTCTCGACGAGTCGAAGGATCACGCCTCGGGACCGAACGACGGCGGCGAGATGCGCGGCGATCTGGTGTCGCAGGCCCTCGGAACGTCCCGCGGTGATCGTCAACCGATAGGTGACGGGCGCGGTCTCGACAAAGTAGACCGCCGCGGCGACAGCGAGCGCCGAGAGCCCGAGGGCCGCCGCCACCCACTCCCTAGCAACCCGCCGGATTCGACCGCTTGGCACCCTCTGTCCTCGTTGGGAATCGTGATGGATCTGTTCGACTCAGGGTTTCAGTTTAACCGCGAGGTGAGAGAGATTTCCAATGGTGAATTGAGCGGGGGTGGGAAACCGTCAGCGTGTGCCGCTCTTGAAGGACGCACAAGAAAGGGCATTTCTCACCATTCGTCGCGCAGGGCCAGCGAAAACGTCTCCGCCGATTTCGTGGCTGGTCGTGACGATTTGCCCTCCTTCAACTCGTTCAACGGAAACGACGGAGGGCACGCTGGACGGGACAAGATGCGGAATTCCAGAAGACAACGCCGGTTTCCAACCTCGTGGATAACCTTGCCCATGAAGGGCGAGGGCGCGGACGGGAGCGGGTATGCGGTCGACTCTTGAAATGAAAGGGTCGAAAGGTGCCCGAAACTCAGTCGCTCCAACGCGACGATCATGCGTGCAAAATTCTCCGATCCTGCCTCGCGTCCGTATGTCGTGACGATCTCGATTTTTCAAGCAGATCAGCCTGGAAAAGACGGTAAAAGGCGTTTCGAGGGAGCGAAAGCAATGGGCAGAGGCGAACAGCTTCGAACAAATTTGACGGTTTCCCATCACGTAAATGCTTCAACGCCGGGAAGTTTGAACTCCGCCATCGCCTGGCACGGCACCCACAGAACCCAGATAATCCCTTCAATCGGACGACTCGGCATTAACGTCACAGTTGTCGCAAGTCGATGAATACAGAGTCTCGCACCGAGGGGATCAATTCGCCCGTTTGCCGAGGACGGCCACGGGTGAGAGCCGCTCAAGTCGTGAATGGATCGCCGATTCCTGTTTGGCGGCATGGCCGACCATCGCATACTTCTCAAGGACGGGGCGCATGATCCTCTTACTGAGATCTTCGAGCGTCAAGCGTTGGAAGCGGATGATGGCGCAAGCAATGACTTGTGTCATCATGTTGCTCGTGCTGCCCTCCTGCGGAATCCCCCTCCTCCGTCGTCCCGAGGCGGCGCCGGCCTTGCCGGCCGACAACGGTCCGCCGAACGCGGAGAATTCGTCGAAGCTCACGATTGAAGAATTTTATCAAGACCCCTTGCTGACCTGCTTGATTCGCCAGGCGATGGCCGGCAATCGAGAGTTGAAGGTCATGAATGAAGAGATCCAGATCGCTGGCAACGAGATCCTGGCAAGGTCAGGGGCCTACCTCCCCTTCGTTAGCCTGGGAGCCGGCGCGGGACTGAGTCGGGCCAGCCGGTTCACACTGGAAGGTGCCGGCATTCTCAGCGACCCTTATCTTCCTGGGCAGTATTTTTCCCTGGCGCATGGGAATTTCGGGGGCGGCATCAACCTCTCCTGGCAGCTTGACATCTACAGGCAGTTGCGCAATGCCCGCGACGCCGCCGGACAGCGCTACAACGCCGCCATCGAGAGGCGGAACTTCTTCATGACCCAGCTTGTCGCCGAGATCGCCGAAAAATATTACCGGCTGATGTCGTACGACAAACGGCTTGAAAACCTGGATCAGATCATCGAGCTTCAGCAGCGCAGTCTTCAGATCGCCCAGGACCGAAAGGAATTCGGACGCGGCAACGAGCTTCCCGTCCTGCGATTCCAGGCGGAACTTCAACGAAACCGAAGCGAAAAGCTGATCGTGAATCAGGACATCGTCGTCGCGGAAAATCGAATCAACTTCCTCGTCAATCGCTACCCACAGAATGTCGAGCGTATGTCCGCGGGTTTTTACAATCTCACCATTCACTCTCTGAACCTGGGAGTACCCTCTCAGTTGCTTCAGAACCGTCCAGATATCCGACAGGCGGAACGCGAGCTGGCGGCGTCCGGGCTTGACGTCAAGGTCGCCCGGATCAACTTCTTTCCTCAGCTCGTGCTCAGCGGCGGCACGGGACTCGATTCCTTCGTCATCAACCACCTCTTCGAACCACAGGCGGTTATTGGCAACCTCGCGGCCGGTCTCGTCGGCCCGTTTGTCAACAAGAGAGCGATCCGGGCACAGTACATGACCGCGAACGCCCGGCAGTTGCAGGCTATCTACAACTATCAGCGCGTGGTTTTGAACGCCTTCACCGAGGTGATCAACCGGATGGCGATGGTGGACAACTACAGCAAGAGCATCGAGATCAAGAAGCAGCAATTGGCCTCGCTCGAAGCCTCGGTCAAGGTCGCCGACGACCTCTTCCAGAATGCCCGCACGGAATACATCGACGTCCTCTTTGCCCAGCGCGACCTTCGAGACGCGCGGGTGGCCTTGATCGATACCAAGACGCAGCAACTTGCCGCGATCGCCAACACCTATCAGGCCCTCGGCGGCGGTCTCCTCTCGGCGCCAAATCCGTTACCCGCGCAAGGGCCGCCCGCGACCATCCACACCATCCGAGAGGGAGACACCCTGGTGTCGATTTCGCAGCTCTATTACCAGTCGGACCGCTACGCCAAGGCTCTCTGGAAGGCGAACAAGTCGGCGATCGCCGACCCCGAGCACCTGCTCGTCGGCCAGCAGATCGTCATTCCTCGGGTCGACCAGCTTGATCCAGCCCAGGTTGAGGGAGATCCCGCGTCTGTTCCAGTCCCCCCCGCGACGGCCCCCGGCCCGGAACCGGCTCCCCTTCCGCCCCCCGCGACTGTCCCCGGCCCGTTCAGTCAGGCGGGGGCCGGGGAACCCGCCATCGTTCGCATTCTCGACCGAAACCCTTTTGCCAAGAGGACAACCGAGAGACAGGACGGGCTCAAGACCAGTCCCATCCCCTCCTCGATTCGCCTGATACCGCCTCAGAATGCTGCCCTCACCGTCGATCCCAACGCGGAAGAGGTCCCCGCCGACAACGCCGGCGGCGTCACGCTTCCCCCCACCGCCTCGTCGACGATGACTCCAACGAGCCAGTAAACGGGTCGACCGGCTCAAGATTTGCTTGAGCGGGGAAGAAACGCCCGAGCCGCTGGCTCAACGCGTCTCAGGGCGGTGGTTCTCCACCTGTCATGATTCCCGAATCATCCAGACCGGGTTGGTCGTGCCGGAGAAGCAGGTTGAGGAGGACGCCGACCTCGTGGTTGGACACGGCGGAACGCCTGAGCGGGCGGTCGAGGAACACCTCGTAGCGATTCCGCCGCCCCTCGCGCGAGCGAGTCAGATAACCCCCTTGCTCAAGGTCGGTCACGATTCGCTGGACGGCTCTTTCGGTGATTCCCACCCGAAGCGCCACCTCGCGAAGACGGACTTCCGGCTCATTCGCGATGCAGAGCAACACGTGAGCGTGATTACTCAGGAATGTCCACCCGTGTTCGTTTGCCATGTTTCCTGGAAGCGACGTCGAGAGTCGAGTTTGACGAGGTCAAAAAGCGTTGTTGCCGAAATCTGGGAAGGATAAGGTCTGCGAGGCAAGGCGCCCGGAGCCAACTTCCTTCCAGAAACAACCCAAGGGAGAACGCCTGGCTGGGATCAACCCTTCGCCTTCTCTTGACTTCAAGCGGGAACAAAGTTATAAGTTATACGACGCGCAAGTCGTGCGTTGAAGGTCGAAATTCGAGCCGTCTCTCACGACGAATCCTAGTATAGAGCGGAAGGCCGCGGGGTTCACCCGGCCAGCAGGAGAATTTGCGACGCGATTTGGTGGATAGCCAGCTCGCCGAAAACCGGCGAGAGAGTCTCGAATCACAATGTTCGAGAAGCGAGGGTCCATGCCCCACCGTAAATGCTTGCTCTCCGCGCTCCTGATTGCCTGTTCACTGGCGCTTCTTGCATCGGCGTTGCTCACGCCCATCTGGATGTCGACGCATACAAGCTCTTCGTCCAGGCCCGATTGCCTCCGCCGCAATTTTGCGTTACCTTCGAGTCCCACGGCTACGCGTCTTAACGCGGCGAGAGCCTCGGACGCCGTTGAGGAGGTCAATGCCCTTGCCTCCGAGAATGAAGAGCAAGATCGGCCCGACGCTCAGGTTGAGGCTCGATTTTCCTTCGTCTCCCCGTCTTCCTTCCGCAGACTTCCCGACCGTCAGTTGATCGCCCCCCGCTCGATCACCGCACTCTATCCCCTCCGCTGTTGATCCCCGCCTGAAGGACCCTGGTAAGCCGGCGCTGTCTTGCCGGTCTTTTCGCGCAACATCCAGGCTTCGGCCGGAGATGGCGTGCATTCGACGTTACCGGCGCGGGATGGCCATGCCTGGCCCCGACCCGAAACCTGGGTTCAACGTCGCGTCTTGGTCATTTTCCTTGACGTGACGCCGACATCCACGGTCAATCAACGCCGACCAAACGTCGGGTATCCATCCAGGCGCCTTCCGACGCTGTCCGACCCCACCCCCCTTCGTCCAAATCGAGTCGGATCGCCGTCCGCCTCGACTCCTTCCAGAAGCTTCGCACCACATTCCCTTGCCCTGGCGATCGGTCGAAAAATCGAGTCGAGCAGACTCAAGCGGGAGCCCTGAAATGAATCCGATTCGTTTCGTTTTGCGACGGCCGATGTCCTCCTTGATGCTCATCCTCGCCCTGGTCGGCGTCGGAATTTATGGCCTGTACAAGACACGCAAGGACATCCCTTCCCTTCACACCCGAGAGCTTTACACCTCTCTTGACCATATCAGCAGCCGGGTCCATGCCTATTTTCAGAAGCACGAGGCGGAGGAGCACCATCAGGAACAGCGCAAGGTCGTGGTGACACAGCCTGAGTCGACCTCCGTGGTCCTTACCCAGCAATATGTCTGCCAGATCCACTCACAGCGACATATCAATGTTCGCGCTCTGGAAGGCGGCTATCTTGAGAAGATCCTGGTCAAGGAAGGCCAGGCGGTGAAGAAAGACGCCTCGATGTTCAAGATCGTCCCCATTCTTTACCAGGCGAAGCTCGACGCCGAATCCGCCGAGAGAGATCTCGCTCAACTTGAATTCAATTACACGCAAAAACTTTCCGAGCGAAAAGTCGTCTCGCCGAACGAGGTCGCGCTGCTGGGCGCCAAGCTGGCGAAGGCCCAGGCCAAGGCCAAGTTGGCCGGGGCCGAGGTGAGCTTCACCGATGTCAGGGCGCCTTTCGATGGGATCGTCGATCGCCTCCACGAACAGCTTGGCAGCCTGATCAAGGAGGGGGACGTCCTCACCACCCTTTCCGATAACAGCGTGATGTGGGTCTATTTCAACGTCCCCGAAGCTCAGTACCTCGACTACATGGCCGGGCCCACCCAGCATAAGGAAGACCAGCAGATCGAACTCATGCTGGCCAACGGCAACAAGTTCTCCCAGCTTGGCTCGATCGGCGCCATTGAGGCTCAATTCAACAACGAGACCGGCAACATCCCCTTTCGCGCCGATTTTCCGAACCCCGACGGCCTGCTCCGTCACGGCCAGACCGGTAACGTGGTCATCCATCGGATCTTGAAAGACGCCATCGTCATCCCACAGCGGGCGACCTTCGAAATCCTGGACAAGCGATACGTTTACGTCGTTGATAAGGACGACGTGGTCCATCAGCGCGAAGTTGTTGTCCAGAATGAGATGGACGATATCTTCGTCATCAAGAAAGGTCCCGCCGTGGGCGAGAAGATCGTCCTCGAAGGCATCCGACAGGTCCGCGACGGCGACAAAGTGGAATACGAGTTCCGTGGCCCGAAACTCGTCATGGCGAAGCTCAAGAACAAGGCCGAGTGACGACCGCCTCCCGGTAAGGAACCAACCTCACAATCTCTCCCGGCATGAAAATTCACCCAATCGGATGATTTCATAACCATGTTCGCAAAAATCCTTTATCGACCGGCGCTGGCGATTGTCATCTCGGTGATCATCCTGTTTCTGGGGATGCTGGCGATCAAGACCCTGCCGATCTCCCAGTTTCCCTCCGTCGCGCCGCCGAGCGTCGTGGTCACGGTCGCCTATCCCGGGGCGAGTGCCAACGTCCTCGTTGACTCGGTCCTGATCCCTCTGGAACAGGCCATCAACGGCGTTCAGGACATGCGTTACATGGCCTCCGCCGCCACGAGCGCTGGTGAGGCGACGATCATGATCGTCTTCGAGCCGGGCACCGACCCCAACGTCGCGGTCCTGAACGTGAACAACCGAATCAACATGGTCAAAAATCGTCTCCCTCCGCTCGTCGAGCGCGAGGGAATCATCGTCATGCAGATGATGACGAGCATGTTGATGTATGTGAACGTCTACAGCACGCAGGAGGGCGTCGACCAGAATTTTCTCTATAATTACGTCTTCGTCAACATGCTGCCCGAGATCAAGCGGGTCCGCGGCGTCGGCACGGCGACGATCCTCGGCAGCCGCCAGTACGCGATGCGCGTCTGGCTGAACCTCGACCGGATGCGAGCCTACAAGGTCTCGTCCGAGGACATCATGAAGGCCGTCTCGCAGCAGAGCATGATCGGCTCTCCTGGTCGGCTCGGACAGGCGACGGGACGGACCTCGCAGACCGTTGAATACGTCTTGACCTGGGTGGGTCGCTACAACAAGCCGGAACAATATGAAAATATCGTTCTCAAGGCTAATCCTGACGGCGAGATCCTGCGGCTCAAGGACGTTGCCAAGGTTGAGCTGAGCGCTGCGTACTACAACCTATACTCGGACATGGACGGCCATCCCTCGGCGGCCATCGTCCTCAAGCAGACACCAGGCTCCAACGCCGCCGTTGTCATTGAAGAGGTCAAGAAGAAGCTCGAAGAGATCAAGGCGGAGTCGTTCCCTCCTGGGATGGACTTCGCGGTCACCTACGACGTCTCCGCGTTTCTCGAAGCTTCGATTGAAAAGGTGCTGCACACGCTCTTTGAGGCGTTCGTCCTGGTGGCCCTGGTGGTCTTCCTCTTCCTGGGCGACTGGCGATCAACCTTGATTCCAACCCTCGCGGTTCCCGTCTCCTTGATCGGCACCTTTTTCTTCATGCTCTTGCTCGGCCTCTCGATTAACCTGATCACGCTCTTCGCGCTCGTCCTGGCGATTGGAGTTGTGGTCGACGACGCCATCGTGGTGGTGGAGGCTGTGCATGCCAAGATGCACGAAAAGCATTTATCACCCTATCGGGCGACGATGGAGGTCGTTCAAGAGATCAGCGGCGCGATCATCGCCATCACGATGGTGATGACGGCGGTCTTCATTCCCGTGACCTTCATGACCGGGCCGGTCGGCACTTTTTATCGCCAGTTCGGCCTCACAATGGCCACCGCGATCGTACTCTCCGGTGTCGTCGCCCTGACACTCACGCCTGTACTCTGCGCGATGATTCTCAAGCCTCATACAGCAGGGCAGGTGAAGAAGCGTGGTCCGCTGGCCTGGGTACTCCATCTCTTTGACCGAGGTGTGGAGAGGGTCACGGGCGGATATGCGTCCGTCCTGCGCCGGATCGTCACGCGACGCGCCTTGACCTCGTTTGTGGTCATGGGCTTCAGCACGGCCATTTACATTGTCAACTCTGGTCTTCCCTCAGGCTTCATTCCCTTAGAGGACCAGGGGATGATCTATGGAATTATCCAGACGCCTCCCGGGTCCACACTGGAGTACACCAACTCCAAGGCGCAAGAGCTACAGGCGATCGCCAAGAAGATCCCGGGGGTGAACTCAGTCTCGTCGTTGGCCGGTTATGAGGTTCTGACCGAAGGACGAGGCTCGAACGCGGGAACCTGCCTGATCAACCTGAAGCCCTGGGCCGATCGCACGATGACCTCGCGCCAGATCATCGAGGAACTCGACGAGAAGACTCGGGTGATGGCCAACGTCAAGCTTGAGTTCTTTGAGCCCCCCGCGGTCCCTGGCTTCGGCGCGGCGGGGGGTTTCTCGACTCGTGTTCTCGACAAGACCAACACGATGGATTACCAGCGCCTTGGCGAGGTGACCGACAAGTTCATGGCCGCCCTCTCCAAACGCAAGGAGGTAAAAGGTCTCTTCACCTTCTTCGCGAGCAATTACCCACAATATGAACTTGTCATTAACAATGACGTGGCCATGCAAAAGGGCGTCTCGATCGGCACAGCCATGGACAACCTTTCCGTGGTCGTCGGCAGCACCTGGGAGCAGGGCTTCATTCTCTTTGGCCAGTTTTTCAAGGTCTTCGTCCAGGCTTCGCCGGAGTTCCGGAGGTATCCCGAAGACCTCCAGAACATGTTCGTCAAGAACGATCACGGGGAAATGGTTCCCTACTCCTCGTTCATGTCGATCAAGAAACGGCAGGGCCTGAACGAGATCAACCGCTACAACCTGTACCCCTCCGCCGCGATCCAGGGCGCGCCGGCGCCTGGCTACAGTAGTGGTCAGGCGATCAAGGCGATCCAGGAGGTTGCCGCGGAGACGTTGCCCCCTGGTTACGGACTCGGCTGGGAAGGTCTCTCGTATGACGAGGCTTCAAAAGGGAACCTGGCGGTTTACATCTTCCTGATCGTCGTTGCCTTCGTTTACCTGGTCCTGGTCGGTCAGTACGAGAGTTTCATCATTCCGCTGGCCGTGATCCTCTCGCTTCCGGTCGGGATCTACGGCTCCTTCCAGTTCCTCGACGTGATGGGTCTGTCCAACGACGTCTATGCACAGATCGGTCTTGTCATGCTGGTCGGCCTGCTCGGCAAGAATGCGATTCTGATCGTCGAGTTTGCCGTCCAACGGCGTAATGAAGGGCTGAGCCTCAAGGAGGCCGCCATTGAAGGAGGAAAGCTGCGGTTCCGCCCAATTTTGATGACCTCCTTCGCGTTTATCGCCGGTCTCCTTCCCCTGGTCGTTGCCACCGGTCCTGGCGCGATCGGAAACCGTACCATTGGCACCGCCGCGGTCGGCGGGATGCTCGTGGGCACCTTGATTGGCGTCCTGGTCATTCCCGGTCTCTACTACATCTTCGGAAAGATCTCCGACGGGCGCTACCTCCTCAAAGACGAAACAGATCAACCTCTGACTGAGGTTTTCCTCAACGGCAACCATGTCGCACACGAGCCCGTCGGCGACCATGTCTCGGTCGCGGAGTAAGCAGGTCGCGGAGAACCTTGGGAACGCCTTTTGATGAAATGCGGTTGTCGCGACAGAGTTCACTCCCGTATTTGACAACGGAAGCCTGATCCTGGCCCCATTTCCCCGAGCGGCGCGGTTCCGGAAGTACAATCCGTAACCGGTTCCGGCTCAGGGTTGGGGGCGCCTTCCAGACGATTTACCCTGCGTGAATCGCCGCTTGCGACCTGTCGAGCTTTTCGTTGGCAATGTCCTGAAACTTCGGCCTGTCGCGTCTCAACCTGACGACCGTCCCTGGACACGGTCGTATTACAGACGCTCGCGGCTCAAGCTGCGCCTCCCCCATTTCGACGTGTTCCGTCGCTCATCTGAAGGTTGGTGGTTGAGCGACGTGCCGGCCCTACTTTGGGTGCCTCACCGCGATGGAGACATCCTTCATGACCAAGGACGAAGTGCGGGCCGCGGCCGAGCAAGAATGTGCAATTTCACGACCGATTCGCCCCACTCTTCGGCAAACCGCGGACCCAAGATCACGCCCTCACCTACGTCAAAGGACTGAGGGTCTGCCTCGAACGCAAGATCATCGAGCCGATCGCCTTGAACGTCGGCGACGGCCAGGTCTCGGCGACTCGGAATTTCATCAACATCGCTCCCTGGGCTCACGACGATGTCCAGGCCGAACCGCGGGCCGTCTTCGCCGATGAACTTGTGCCGTCCGCCGCCGCCAGCCCGATCCGGGTAGGCTCTTTTTAGACGATCAATTCCAGCCGCTGAGGCTGAAATGGCAGGGTTCCACGCCTTCAGGGACCAAAGTCACTCCCCGCGCCAAGTCCCGGAATCCAGCCGCAAACAGCGTCTGCCCATTCTTCCTCCGTGATCTTGAGCTTGCGGGAACGCCTGTACCGCTTGCCCTCCGACGGGGTGTCAGGAAACAGATCCGTTAGAATTCGCTGGCTGGGTCGAATTCGTGATAGGCCAAGGGCGTTGCTCCTGAAAATTGCGGATACGGAAAACCGCATCCCAACCATAGGACGCTAGCCCGACGTGTTGGATAACCCGCCCCAGAATTCGGCAATTGGGGGTGGCTTTCGAATCGTATGTCGATTTGCTTCAACTCGATGGCGTAGCTGGGGATCTAGGATTCGAACCTAGACTACTTGATTCAGAGTCAAGCGTGCTACCGTTACACCAATCCCCATTTTCTGCGTTTTCCCCCGCGAATCCGCGGGTTTTTCCTTCTCACCGTTCCCATGATTTCACTCATTTCGGCACCGTTTTCAAGGGTTAGGGTGCCGAAGGGTGCCGGATGGCTGATTCTATTATAACCCGAAAAACCGGAAGGCTTCAAGGTCAAAGGACGTTCAACCGGGCGAACTCACCAGCCAAGGGTAAGATGGCCTCGTTGTAGGCGAGAGCGGCTACTGATTCGTCGTGGAAGTAACCGACGAAATGTGTCCGGCCTTCCCAGCTAAATGCCACTCCCCATTTATTCTTTCCCGACCGCCACGATACGCCTTTGTGACGACTGGTGCCGCCTCGGCTGGAGGTGTTCGCCATGTTCTGCGCCTGCGTGCATGGACGCAAATTCTCCCGCCGGTTATTCAGACCATCGCCGTCCCGGTGATCGACCAGATTCTTCCCCGTCAGCAGATGGTGCATCCTCACCTTGCGGCCACCGATGTTGGTCAAGGCATACCACCATTCGCGGTTGCCCTCTTTCCATCGAGCGGCGTGCCATTTGTATTGGCTGACCAGCGCCCAATCAGCGTCGTCAATTTGGGCAATCTTGCCCTGTGTAAGCTGCACATCCATGTGCGGATGCTAGTATGGACTAACATCAAAGTCAACGTATTCTTTGCAGGGATTTTCCTGCACTTTCCTGCACAGGATCTAGGAGCGGTTGCCGGTGCCGTAAACCGCCCGCTACGCGGCTTTTGGGAAATTCAGACGGGCGAATTCCCCGGCCAGGTGGCAGAGACCGTGCGCCGAGGTCAGCCTCAAGAAGAATCGTGGGTCCGCCGAGGTTTCTTCGGCTTCTTTTTCTGCTTCGGCGGCAAAATGGCCTCCGTCAGATTGTAAACCCCCGTCGTTGGATTCCTGCCAGGCTCGCCGACTTCCTCGGCAAGGGCGTCCAGTTTCTTCGCCCGCACCACCGCATTTTCGTAGCCGGGTCGGTAGTCCTCGTATTCAACATTTTTGTCATAATCGATCACAAGTTTCTTCAGCAATTCTTGCATCTTGTGTCGATGCTTCGTGCCCGGGGATTCTCTCAAATGCAATATGAGCCAGAGTTCGAAACATGGATTTGAAAGGGCAATTTTAATATTATTCTTCTTCGCCATTAATATGGCTTCGGCCACGTAGGGATGATCGTCCTTGTCGAACACACACCACACCGAATTATATCTAAGATTTTTATCTCCTTCCTGTTTTGCCGAAGCGATGGCCTTGTCTTTTAATTTCTTTGCTATCCTCACGGCAGCAAGGGCCTTATCGTGCTCCGTCGCGACCTCAACCTTGACCAGCGAATTGCGATGAAATTCGGCGAATTTGTTGAAATATTGTGTCTCGGTGTTTTCACCCTCGCACACGATGAGCAGTTTTGGGCGAGGGTCGCGGTACGGCTGCCGACGCGCGGGTCTTCTGTAGCGATTGCGGCCCGACGAATCGCTCATCGACCCTTACCCCGCCGGGATTCGGAAGTTGCCGAGGTACGGGATTGCTCCGAACCGACCTTGGACGTAGCCCCGCTCAATGTTTTCGTCCTTGCGTGGCTTGAAGTCGGTGAGGGGGTAGAGAACCGTCGCCCCGGTCGGGTCTTTCTCGGTTAGCCAGATTTGGTCACGCCTCAATGCGGGCTCTCCGTCCAGTACACCAAGCAGGTTCGTGTCGTGCGTCGCAAAAATCAACTGGGCGTTGCGGGTGTTGGCCTCCGGGTCGTTGAACTGCCGGACTATGTGATCCGCGAGATTCGGGTGCATGCTGGATTCAAGTTCGTCAACGAGCATCAGGCTCCCGCGATTTATTGACCGCAGCACCGGGAGTGCGAGCAGAAATAGAGTCCTCGTGCCACGCGACTCATCCTCCAGTGGTAACCAAGCGTTGTCCGATTCGCTTTGATGTTTAAGTTCGAATCGGAAAGGGCGTGCCCTCGGCCCCTGCTCCTTCCTAACGGCCCTCACGTCCACGATGCCGATGTCCGCATTCTTGAGCAGCGACTTGAACCGACTCACCATGGTATCGGGTGCATCGTCTTGACCGAATAATGTAGGCTGAATTGATTCATCTAGCATGTTTGCGATTGCGTATTCCGAGTTGCTCAAGCCACCGAACAGCCTGCGCCCCGGCAGGTTGATCGTCGCGACGTTCGCGAACCACGAATACAGGGGGGACAGCTGTGGGTGCTTGAGCTGAGCGGCGGCAGAGAGGAATAGTGCGTTGGGTCGGGTCACCTCTTCAATGACCTTGTTTTCCCCCCTCAAATTGTCACCAAACTTGAAACCGGCCACATCCCGTTCGAGCCAAACCTGTTTCTTACCATTTGGCCAGGAAAACAACCATTCCTCAAGAAATGTTTGTGCATTGAGTCTAAAACCGTACCGGTAGCGAGTGCCGTCGATAACGATCTCGACTTCGAATAAGGATGGCTCGACTTGCTTCTGCCCCCATGCGAAGGGGTCTTGCGGGATTCCCTCATCAGGTGCCCAGTTTCGGAAAGATTGAATCACGGCCTCCTTCATGAAGGTCAGTGCCGCCAGAACGTTACTCTTGCCGCTTGCATTTGCGCCGTAGAGAGCGGCAACGGGCAGGATTTTTTTTGCACAACCAGGAACGAGGCGGGGCCTTGAGTCGTCAATGCCGCCGCCCCTTCCAGCCTCCATGGTCATAATCTGCTCATCGCGGATCGAGCGATGATTCTCGACTCGGAATTCGATGAGCATGGTAGTCGCCTCCGGCCAAATTCTAACCCGCTTTGTAGGCTTTTGCGCGGATTTTCCGCGCTTACGAACCAAAAAATCCAAATCCTGCCCGATTTTACCGGTAGCGGGGGCGTCTTACCAGAAGTCAGCGGTTTTGACCATGCGGATTCACAGCCACACGCTTCGGCCTGGTCCGATTCTTCCTCAGCCCAAGGAGAGCCGTCAAAATGAACGGCCTAGTCAGCCTCGGCGCTCCCAGCCGCTTGCGCACCTCGGCGCAGAACTGCCCGGCCTCGTCGCGGGTGACGATCAAGCTTTCGTCGGTCCAATCGGCGTACAGCTCGGCCTTGACGGCGGCGACGGTGGAACGGAAATCTTCGACGGTGCCCTCGTAGCCCATCTGCTTCAACTGGTCGGCGATGCGGGGTTTCATGGCCGTTGCCCTCTCGCGGTATACTGAACGTCCTGTCAGTATCATAACCCCGTGCAGGCGCTGGACAAGTGCAGGCGCGTGGATTTCATGCCCTGTCGCTGCCCGCAACCCTCCCTCATCCCGCACGCCCGACACTTCGCGGGCGGCTGCCTGACCGGGATCGGCTGATGCGGGTTGCGTTTCATCGCCCGGATTTCGGCGGCATACCGTAGCACCATTTCCCGAAGCTCCGGCGTATTCGGTATTTTGTGCCTTACTCTGTCGCCGGTGATGACATAGCCGTATGGCGGGCGGATGCCGTACACGTCTTCCATGACGATTAGCTGTGCGCCGAGCTGGGCGACATGCGACGGGTAAACCCTGGGCGAGCCTTTGCGCTCTTCCGGAACCGCGAAACCGTCCTCCTTCACGATGCGGTCGGGGCGCGCCGCGATGTCGTAAGTGGGGGAATATAACGTCCGTCGGTCTAGGTCGAGCGTGCGTCCGTCGGTAAAACCGTGGCGGCGGCGGCTGGCCTTCCCCGCGAGGATGAAGGCGAGGCCAAGGGCGATCAGCGCCAGAAGATAGCCCATAACGCCCCCAGTACGGCCACGATGACCAGCAGCTTGCCCAAGGCGATGGAGCCGCCCGCAATCACCTCTGCGTTCGCCGCGCTGGCGTGATTCGCCGTGCCCCGGTCGAGTTGGTGCCGGTTGGCGGATTCGTGGCCTTGGTGGCGAAGTCTTGCGGCTTCCGCACAGAAGGCGTGGTCGCCGATTTCCGACGCGGTGACGGTTTCGGGTGGGTGGCTTTGCATGACGTGATTATGACGCGGAGGGTTATGCGGGCGCAAGAGGGAATCCGTTCCCCTCAGTAATCCCTCAACCGAACAGTTTGGCGATGGCCTGCACTTCTTCCACGCCCAGCTTCTCAACCAGCGCCTTGATCGCGGCCAGGTCGCCGATCATGCCGCCGCTGAAATGCCCGTTGCTGGCCGGCGGTGCCAGATAGCCATCGACGGCTTGACTGGTGGCCTTCGGTTTCCGGCCTGGCTTGCCAATCACATGTTTGCCCTGCCTTGACTTCTGCTGCGAGCGATTCAGGCTAAAGGTCTTGTTGTCCATCTCGATGCCGAAATGTTTCATCACGTAATCCACACCTTGAGCAGGCGTTTCAACCCCTGCGGCAACGGCACGTCTGACGGCCTCTGCCTTGCTGACAGATTCCTGTGGGGCGGATTTTGTTGTCCTCGTCGGTGATGTTGCTTCAAGTGCCTGTTGCTCCTCGGGCACTTCCTGCGATTCTTCCTCAGGTTCAACGTGTTTCGGGACGGCTTTCTTCGGACGACCCATGATTATAGCCTCGGCGGGTGTGCGATATCACGTTGTCCATGCTAACGAGGATGCTATAGGTAGTGCAATGAAGTGGCAAATAATTCTATTGCGAGGATGAGCCAAGATCATGCACTTGCTCCTCTGTCAGGGTTGCACCGTCGCAGTGGTATGAATGATCGTTGCGGACTTCGACCTCGTAGACTTTGGCCTCAATCTCTCCCTTGGTCGCTTCGTTTTTGATCGCCTCCATAAGTTCTGGTCGCCGGTCGAACAACAGCCACCCCACGATGGCTGATCGGGTATGCCCTCTGGTGGATTCGCCCGCGATCCGTTGAAGGTGTTCGTGCCATTCTTGGTGGATGTCACGGTCGAACCTTTTCCGTGACCAATCAGCTCGGCAAACGAGGTACTTATAGTGGACATCAATAGCGGCGCCCATCCATGGGAAATACAAACCGGGGCAGTAATCCCTAATGAATCGGATATATTCGGTGTCGAGGCAGAGTACGTGCCAGCCGCGTGCCATGAGGCGTTTTCCCAGCGTGCTCTTGCCAGCACCTGGATTGCCGTGGATTAACAAAACGGTGTGGTTCATCGCCGGTCCTTTTATCGGAATTTTTCGGAATGGCATGTTCCAAGATTACCTGTGCTGCCTTCCGGCCGCCACGGGACAATCTATTTGAGACAGTACTTCAGCTCAAAACAACCTTCCCTGCGCCTCATCGCCCCGCCTCATAACCACCGCTTGCCGATGCCCGTTTGATCGGTTTGCCACCTCTGGCAAAGTGATCGCTATCGGTTCAACTAACATTTCCATCGGTTGCTCCAGTGCGGTCTCAGACACCGCAACCGCCTCCTCCACCTGCACATCCTCCGCCTTTCTCTTTATCCTCGCCGTCACAGGCGTTTCCGCTCGCGTCGCCTTCCGGCTTCCTGCACGCACGGGCGCGGCCTCAACCGCATTGCCAGCCCTCAACGCCTTGATCTTCTCCGCCAGAACGGCAACCGGTTCCCCACCCTCCGGCGGCTTCTCCGACAGGCCCAGCCTCAACGCATCGCGCAAGTCAGTCAACTGCCTCAGATACTCCCCGTGCGCGAATTCCGTCCCCACCCGGCTCCGGTAATCGCGCTCCTGCCCCTGGGCCACGCTCAAATCCTCTTTGACGTGGGCTATCTCCCCCGCATACCCCTCGGCTAGACGTTCCAGTGCGTTCAACACCGCACGCGGGCCGGGATTTTCCCTCACCATCTGAGCTCGGCGCGTCACCACGCCTTCCAGATAGACTTCCGGGCCGCCCATCGGGTGCAGGATCACGCCAAACTCCAGCCCCCGGTATTGGCCCAGCGGGCAGCGCTTGGTGTCGTGTACGGCCTCCGGGAGCCGATTAAGCCGCATCCCCAGCGCTTCAGTCGAGGGTGACAGGTCATCGGTCAGGCTCGCCATATCCTTGGTCAGCCCTTCGTGCCGCGTTTCCAGCCGTCGGATCGTGCCCGGTAGGTCACGCAACGACCGCTTGGCCAAAAACTGTTCATCCAGATGGTTCTTCCGCAATATCGCCAGCCGTTGCAATTCGGCGTCGGCCTCGGCCAGTGTGAGCACGGCGGGATTACCACTGGCGATAGCTTTAACTTCCGCGTAACTCAGCTCTTGCCCGCCGATATCCTCGGCTTTCCTGACCGCACAGTCGCCGGACATCACTTGGTTGATGAACCTTGCTTTTGTCTCTAACGCCTGCCACATATAGGCATCGAATGAACCCTCGGTGACGTAACGGTAAATCGCCACCTCCTCATTCTGGTTGCCCTGCCTCAGTATCCGCCCCTCGCGCTGCTCCACCTCGGCGGGTTTCCAAGGCGCGTCGAGGTGGTGCAAGGCCACCAGCCGCTTCTGCACGTTGGTGCCAGTGCCCATCTTCTGGGTCGAGCCGATCAGCACGCGTACCGTACCGGCGCGGACTTTCTCGAACAGCGCTTGCTTCTTGGCGTCCGTATCCGCATCGCCAGCGACGGCAATTTGATTGCGAGGGATGCCCCGGCTGGTCAACTTACTTATGATATCGTCGTAGACGGAAAAGCCCCACGCCGTCGGATGGACGCCCATGTCGCAGAAAACCAGTTGGGTCGTGCGTTTGCTCTCACCCTTCTTCCACCCGGCGACGATGATGTCGGCCATCAAATCGGACTTTGTGACCTGCGGGGTTAAACTGGTGCTGGAAAGGAGCCTCGCGTCCAGCGCCAGCTTGCGCCCGTCGGTGGTGATGTTGAGGGCGTTATCCTCGCGGGGATCGACTTTCTCCGAGCGGATGCGTTCGTAGCGTTTGACGAGTCCCGCCTGTAATTCGGCCTGCTCGTCGGACATCGGACAGGCGATAGTTTGGGGTTTGCCGCCTTCCAAAGCCGGGCGCGGCAGGTTTAAATCATCCGCCATCTTCACGTCGGCGAATGACCGGAACATTTCCGAAAGCTCGGGCAGGTTGGTGAACTTTGCGAACCGGCTGCGTGGCTTCAGCGTCGCCCCGTCTGGCGAGATTTCCATCGTATCGACGACTTCGCCGAACGTGGCGGCCCACGCGTCGAAATGCTCGATGCCCCGGTCCTTCAAGCCTTGCAGGTCGAAGTAGCGTTGCAGGGTGTACATTTCCACCATGCTGTTGCTGATGGGGGTGCCGGACGCGCCGACCATGCCGTGACCCGGGTGTTTCTCGTCGAGGTAGCGGGCCTTCATGTAAAAATCGAACGCCCGCTCGCTGCCGCCGGTCTGGATGCCCGCCACGCGATCCATCTTGGTCGGCGTCTCCATATTTTTTACGGTCTGCTGCTCGTCGTAGAAGATTTGATCGACCCCCAATTCGTCGAACACCAAGCCGCTATCCTTCTTGCCTTCGGCGAGCAGGTCTTTCAGCTTTTCCTCACGCTTGGCCTTCTGTTTTTCAAGCGATTTTAAAATATTACGATTCCCACGACCAGTATCCGCGCGTGCGCTATCCTTCAACAAGACGTCGTATTCGGCGATCTGTTCCCGCAGGAACCTTGCCTGATACTCCTGCGACATGCCAATGCGCTCGAAGCTCGAATGCGTCGTGATGACCGCATCCCAATCCCCGGTGGCGATTTTGGCGGTCAACGCCTTGCGGCGATGCCGCTCCATATCTTCCTTGGTCGCAATCAGTAGCTTGGCGTTGGGATACCACTGCTGAAACTCTCGGGCGAATTGCTCCAAGCAGTTATTCGGGACGGCAACCAGCGGTTTTTTTATGAGTCCGGCCTGCCGCATTTTCATGCAAGCCGTAGCGATTGCCGCGCTCTTGCCGGCTCCGACGCAATGTGCCAGCAGTGTGCTTCCGGCGCTCATGCAACGCCACACCGCGTCCTTCTGATGCTGATCCAACTCTTTGGTCTTGCTCATCCCCGGAAAATCCAAGTGCGAGCCGTCAAACAGCCGGGGCCGCAGATTGTTATAAGTGTCGTTATAAATTCTGACCAGCCGCTCCGTCCTGTCAGGATCGCTGAAAACCCACGATTTGAAGCGATCCTTGATCGCGCGCTGCTTCTCCTTCGCTGCCAGCGTCTCGTTCTGGTTGACGACTGGCCTTTTCTCCGAGTCGAGGTCGTAAATGACGGGGGATTTTAAATTTAACGCAGATTCGAGCAGCGCCGTGCCGTTGATCCTCGGTGTGCCGTAATCAGCGGTGGCCGCGACGGAATTCAGCGCCCGGTAATCGGGATCGACGCTCCAAACCGCGTCTTTCTTCAAATGCCCGATCTTGATGGCATCGCCCGGCACGTTGAACAGTTCGGCGGCGAACGCCTTGATGTCGGCGTCCGGTATCCAAGGCGCGCCGAGGTTGGCGTCGATATCGCCCGGCAAAACGTCCTCGGGCTGCACCTGGCGGAGAGCTTCGATATTCCGGGTGATTCCCGCTCTTTCGGCGGCGGCCAGCTTCTCCCTAACGTTGCCCGACAGGTAGGCGTCGGCGGTCTGCCATTGCTTCGTCTCCGGGTCACGGTAGATCAAATCGCCCAACTCGGCGGTGATTTCCCCCTCCGGCTTGCCGTAGAGCTTGGCGATGTAGGGCAGGTCAACCGCGCCGCGATGGTCGAGCGAAACGAGCAATCCATCCTCGGCGCTCGAAACATGCGTGACGGGCGGCTTCGGCCCTACCACGTCCTTCTTCATGATGGCGGATTTCTGAGCCGTGCCCGTGGCTTCGTCGTATTCCTCCAGCGACATGACCAGCATGGCGTCGGGGTCTTCCTTGAACTTGACCAGGTTCGGCATGCGGCGGATCGTGCCGCCGTCTTTCGTGGTGGTAAACGTGGTCTTATTGATCGGCCCGTGTCCTGCGGTGAACAGGTCGTAGGCTTGGTTCAGGTCGCGTCTTGCCTGCTCGCGGGCGGATTCCGGCCAGCCCTCGTTCTGCGACTGGAGCACGCGGCGCGCGAGGTCGCGGAGCTTGATGAGCGAGTGGGCTTTGCGGGCCTGAGGCGTGCCGTCGGTGCGCCAGGTGGTGCCGCAATAGACGACGGGCTTGGCCTGGCCGTCCTCCAACTGGCAGATGGTGCGGTCATTGACGAAGAAAGAGCCTTCGGTGACGTGTTTGAGCGGCGGCGGGGGGATGAATGGGGGCGGCGCTGCGTTTTGGCTAATCGGAGGCGGGTTCGCCCTTTCCGCCTCGCTCTTCTCAACCTGCGGCAACCGCCCGATGGCTTCCTTCAACTGCCCGGCCAGATCGCCATTCGAAACGACGCTGTATCCCTCGCTGCCGTAGAGCGTGTCCTTGCGGCTCCAGTCACCCAGCACCATCTCCGGGTGTTTCAGGAAGTACCCGTTTACCGGCACGGTAGCCCCATCCAAGGCGAGAGTGCCGGTGGGTATCCATTCTGCGGCGTGGTTCGGCTCCTGGCCTGGGGCGCGTTTCCTCAGAAACAGGATGTCGGTGACGACCGCCGTGCCCTCTTTCTTGAAGGCGTCGGAAGGTAAGCGGATCGCCCCGACGAGATCAGCCTGGCTGGCGAGCTGTTCCCTGACGGCGGCGTTTTGCTTATCGAGGGTGAAATGCGAAGTGACGACGGCGAGGACGCCCCAGGGCTTGAGCGCGTCGACGGATTTGGCGATGAAAAAGTCATGCAGGGATAGCTTCTGGCTGTGGAAGTCGAGCTTGATGTCGGCGAAGGGGACGTTGCCGATCACGGCGTCGAGGGGAGGGAGCTTGGTGTCGCGGAAGTTCTCGATGCGGATGTCTGCCTTCGGATTGAGGGCCCTGGCGATCCGGCCGGAGAGGGAGTCCAGCTCGACGCCGATGAATCGCATGCTCTCCGGAGCCTGGGAGATGAAGTTTCCGATCCCGCAGCCCGGTTCGAGTACGGTGGACGCAGGATGGACGCCCAAACGCAAAAGGGCGTTATGCATGGCGAGCATGACGGTGGGGGACGTGAAGAACTGGGAGAAGGTCGTCCGCTTGGCGGAATCATATTCTTCGGGGGTGAGGAGCGACTTGAGTTCGTCGCCGAGGGGCTGCCAGCCGTCTTTGTAATGGCCGGTAATGGGATCGGGGAAAAGCGAAAGGGCGACAGGGCCGAAGCCGCAGAAGCGCGAGAGGACGGCTTTCTCGTCGGGAGTGGCGAGGCGATTCTCCTGCTCGATGGATTTCAGGGTGCGGATGGCGACAAGGATATCGCGGGCTTTGCCTTTCTCGCCGCTGGAAACGGCAAAAGATTCGGGCGGGGCAGACGCAAAGAGAGCTGATGGGGGAGATTCGGGAGGGGATGGATCGGGGGAAGGAGGCGGCTCAGGATGGGGAGGCGGCGGGGCCGCGGGCTTATCAAAAAGCGGGAGGTTGTCCTGATGGCGGGAGGGCTTGAGGCGGCGTGGTAGCCTGTCGGAGAACCGGTCGTAGAAATAAGACATGCGGAACGAACGCTTGCTGCTTTCGGGAACCTTACAGCGAGATAAGGTGGATTGCGAGCATTAATTAGAGGGAGACATTCGACCGATTAGCGCCCTCTGCCCTGGGATCTCTGCCATATGCCAAAAAGGATCTCGGCGCCTATGAAAATCATGGACCCGGCAACGAAGGCGAGGGCTGTATCGTTGTGCTTGCCTTTTTTGCGATCCTCATAGTAATAGCGTTCCGCTAATCGCTTGATGTCATGCGGGACGCTTGAATCATTGGGGAGCATGGTTCAGACCATTTCCCAGTCGCCGATGGCGCAATGGGACCGTTCGTCCACGTCCCGCGCGGTCCAGCACGGGCTGCAAGAACAGAGTAAGAGGATCAGAATCAGCGCACGCATGAGAGAACCCTTTCCAGCCAGTTGAAACCAAAAGCAACCTTGACGTAGATTGAGAAACAGAAAAGCGCCAGGGCGGCGGTCACCCACAAAATAGCCTTAATGTCCCTGCTCGCGGCCGGTGCCGTGATGCCGGTTTCTCGCGTCACGGCCGCCATGGCAAGCCGCGTGAGTGCATTCTTCAGGTGATCCTCGCCGTCCGGCTTTTGGTGGCCGTCTCGCATGAGCCGCCATGTCAGGACATGGCGAAGTCCCTTATCGAGGTGCTTGTCGGTCGGCTCTGCCCGCCAGTCCTCGCCGCCGTGGGTCTTGGCGCCCTCGACGAGGACTTCGGTGACGATGGCCTTGGCGAGTTCGGCGGGATCGATCATGGACGGTATCCTAGCATATCATTATCTTAACGCAAGGTGCCAACCCATCGGCCATCGCTCCCGAGGATCATCGGGATGAAATGAGCTTGCCTGCCATAAAAAATGACCGTGCAACCGAGACTCACGCCGGGTGCCCTGCCGTTGGCATAAGCGAAGGCCGGTGATTGCGGGTCGATCAGGCAGCCGGAATTTGCCCCGAAGTGCTTGCCCTCGTAATTTACACCGCCGAACGCATGGATGTGGCCAATGACGACGCTT
Organism: Isosphaeraceae bacterium; assembly: GCA_965277595.1. GTDB lineage: Bacteria > Planctomycetota > Planctomycetia > Isosphaerales > Isosphaeraceae > CBDIDH01. The sequence continues at coordinate 3,364,847 of CBDIDH010000002.1, read as the reverse complement.
GATTTGAAGCCGCGCATATAATGAATATGGGCCGATTGACCCGATTTCCCGCGGTCGCCGTGAAAGTATAAGACGTTGTCTATCCGCCATTCGTCGGCCCAGCGCCAGCCGTCGGGTGCGTTCAATATGGTCGAGATGTGATTGAGGAAAGCCTGGGGGATTCCCGCCTGGAAGGCGGTCCGATGTCCACGGGTCGTGTGATTCGAAACGCACACCATCATCTCGGGGAATTCCAGGTAGAACGGGATCAGCCCCTCGATACCCGCCGAGAGTTCCATGCCCGCGGATGGCAGGTCGGGATTCTTCGGAAAACGCGAGAGTGCCGCCAGGTCCAGCTCATCTCCTAGGCACACGTACGCCGTCGGGTTGAATCGCTTCTTGACGGCTCTCAGGAAAGCTAGGGTGTCCTCGTGGTGGTAGGGACTATGAAGGTCCGGGATGGCGAGCACGACATGCCCGTCACGCCGCTCGTCGCGCCGCTCGGCAACCGGCTCGCGCGTCTCTTTCTGCTCGGGTGCTCGGCTTTGCTTCGACATCCACCGCTTTATCGTGCCCCGGTGGACGCCGAACTCGGCCTCCAGGCTCAGGAGGCTCCGCCCGGACTGGGCAAGCTTGATCAACTTCTCTTTGAATTCGGGCGCGTAATCGGGAACTAGGCTCATGTCAACCTGCCGGTGCGGGGTTTATGCAGACCACCACCGGAAACAGAAAAAGCCTGCGTTCCATCTTGCGTCTGCGCAATAGCGTCTGATTCGTCTTGCCGTTCTTCTTCGTCCAGTGGATGAACTGGTCCGCGGCGTCGAGCGGGCTGCCCTCGTTGAGATGGCGGAGGAGCGTGCTGCGGCGGAATCGCGGGATGCCGATGCTGTGGGCGAAGCTCGCCAGGGCCGCGAATTGGTTCTCGTTGATGGGCCACTCGATCAGCGCCTCGAGGTCGGGAAGGATGTCGGTGAGTTCGTAGTCGGGCAGGCGGAAGGTTCGGATGATCTCGATGCCCGCCTTGTTCACCTGCATACTGGCTTGCCCTTCCCGAGATTGAGTGACAAAAAAACCCCGCTCAGGGGCGGGGCTTCTAGGTGATTAGAACTGGATGGATCATTTCCCGTTTTCCCGGTCGATCTTGTCGAACCAGTCATCGATACAAAGATTCGTCGGGGTTTTCGCGTACCAATCCACGACGCACGCGGGAGGCGGCAAACGCTCCGGGCAAGCTTTACTGGTTTTGCTCGTGCTCCCGAAGACTGAGCACGATTGCAGACTTATCCCGAGCAGGAGCGGCCAGAGCCGCAGCTTCCTGTTCCTTGGCTTTAAGGTCATTTTCCAATACCTCCTGATAGGCGTCCTTCTTGGGGAAGAACCATCGCCAGCAGTCGCCGACGATGGATTCCCCCAGCCAAAGAAGTAGGCTCTCGAGCATTAGGCAGCCGGTGCCGATTCAGTTGCCGGGGCCAGGTCGGCGGCGGCGGAGGTGCCCAGTTTATCGACTTCCGTATCGGCCGCGTTGACCACGGCCTGAGCTGCGGTGTTGCCGGTGACGGCGGTCGGGAGTGCGTTATAAGCGATCTGGATGGCCGCTTTCAGGTCGTTCTCCACGATGGGGATGCCCTTGCCGGCAAGATCCGCTGTCGCCGTGGCGAGGGCCGCGGCCGCTTTCACGGTGCCTGTCCCCGGGACGGTCACGGCGGCCAATACCGCGTCTTCCGCCGCTTGCTTGATGACGGGGGTGATGGTCGACAGGAAATTCTGGGCCCAGGTGAGGATCTCCGGGGAAATGGCCACGACATCGGTTTTGAGGATGCCCAATTCTTTTTCGACCCAAGCGATTGCTACATTTGTCATAATTTAACCTCTATGCTGATGGTGTGTCGGAAACGGTGCCGATTTTTGCATCGACGGCGGCGATGGCGTTTAATACGGGTGTGTTATCCTGGGCGGGGATCGCTGCGATCGCCTGCTGGATCATGGTATTGACCGTCGCCGGGATGGCGTCGATTGCTTTCTTGAGGGCAACTAATTCATCTGCGAGAGTGGCCATTTTGCCTCCAATTGGGATAGAAGTTGGTGTGCGAACCCTATCACGTATTGACTCTTTATGCCACAACTGAATTCAGGCCCCGGCGGGAGGATTATTTGCGACCAATGCGGGGGTCAGGAATAGGGACCGTTCGGCCTTCCTGCGGTCGAGAAGTCCCTGCGAAGCGACCCCGCGGATCTCGTCCCACACTAGGAATTGGTCGGCGGCCCCCATGACGTTGCCGGAGTTCAGGTATTTCAGGAGGGTCGATTTCTTGAACGCACCGGTGCCGATGTTGTAAACGAGCGAAACCAAGGCATCGAACTGGTTCTGATTGAGGGAGACGTTGGGGGCGTACCAATAGATCGCCCGCTCGACCTGGGCCAGCCTCCCCTTGAGGACTGATTCGGCGTCCTCCCGCGTCATGGGCGGCGAGTCGGGGCCGATGCTCGGGCCGGTGAAACCAAATCCCTGGGTCCATACGCCGCCCGAATCCTGATATGGCGTGGCGCTGAATCCCTCGCGGTCCTCGATGAAGGCGATGCCGCCGGAACTCGTGGTTTTTGGTATCATTTGTCCCCCATCTTGGCATCGATGAAATCCTTCAGTTCCGCCGCACTGTCCTTGATATTTTGGCCCACGGCCTTGATATCCTCGCGGACCATCTCGAACTTGCGATCGATCTCGCCGCGCGGTACGTAGTTCTTGCCCACTTCGATCTTGAAGTCCGCGAAGTCTTTCGCGTTCTTGGCGATGTCATCCGCGTTGGCGCTGCTCATAGCCCTGAGCGCGTTATAGGCATAACAGAATGGTGCCGCGATGGCCGTGAGGGCGCCGCCAGCGGCCTCGAGAATATTCGATAAATCCACATTCATTTTTCCTCCGCATGGTTCCTAATGGATAATTTACAGCGGGAGGCGTAGTTGTATCTCACGCTATCATCCGGCCGCGTATATCAGGCCGGCAGTTGCTAAAAATGGGGTTATTCTTGCCACACCAAAATAATCTGCCCGTCAGACCCGGCACCTCCCGCGGCGCCTGCGCCGCCCTGAGATCCGGTGCTCGCCTTCAGGCCCCCGCCGCCGCCGCCCGGGCCGCCGGAGCCTCCTGCTCCCGCCGTGGCAGCGTTGACGGTGGTCCCCGCGCTCCCGTTGGAACCCGAGGCGCCCCCGTTGCCGCCATTCGTTTGTGCCTGGACGGTGATGTCGCCCGGGTTGACCGAGCCGGGGCCGCCGCCCCCGCCGCCGCCGTTGGTGCCTCCCGCGGTCCCGCCGCTTCCTGCGGGGTTGTAAGCGGCGAAGGGGGAATTCGAGTAGTAGGTATTGCCGCCCGAGCCGGCCGCGTTCGGACCCCCGCCGCCGCCGGGTGACCCGCCGTTGGCGAAGACGCTGACGCCCGTGTACCCGGCGCCGCCGCCCGCCGAAATGGTCCCGCCGTTGCCCGGACCGCCCGCACCGGCACCGGCGAATGCGATGAGGGAGCCGAACGAAGAATTGCCGCCGTTCCCGCCGAAACCGCCGTTGCCGCCGGTCGATCCGCTTGCGCTGGCCGCCGTCACTGTGCCTGCGCTCCCCGCTGTGCCGCCTTGGCCCACCGTGACGGTATAGGACGTGTTGGGGCTCACGGCGACGGGATAAGTCACGCTCATCGCGCTCCCACCGGGTCCCCCGGCCCCGCCGCCGCCCGCCCCGGACGTGGTCGACCCGCCCCCGCCCGCTCCCCCTCCGGCGCCGCCCCCGGCACCGCCGCGGCCCGTGACGTTCACCAGCGTGATGCCAGCCGGGGCCGCCCAGGTGTAGGTGCCGTGCGTCGTGTAGGAGATGGTGGCCAGATTGCACGCCGCGGACACCTTCCACCAATTGGTGGCGTCGGACTGGAATTCATAGTTCCCGTAATTGGCGCGCAGCACGAGGCTCGCCGCCACGTTTTCGATTTTCTCGGATGAATACTGGGCGATCGTGCAATTGTTGGTGCCGAAATTACCCTTGATGTCCTTGACCTTGATGCGCCGTAGGGTCGATGGGTTGGGGAGATTGATGGTCACCGCCCCGCCGGTGGTGTCGACCAGCAGGAGGTAATCGCCCGAGGCCACGGTGTAAGGGGAGGACGCGTGCGTAATCGTGGCGACCTGGCCGGAGGGGAGTCCCTGGTTGCCGAAATTGCCGTTGGAATCCGTCTCGACGAGGGCGTTGGCCGCGTTGCTGGTCGTGGCCGGATGGTTAATGGAGTTCTGAGTCGTCGCCATTAGTTAACCGTCATGTTGCCCTGGCTCGCGAACACAACCCAGGTGGTATTGGCGACCACGCACTGGATGGAGACGTTGTCATATTGGTTCTGGCTGGCGATGTAGCCCGAGACTCCCGAGGTCGTGGCGACGTTCCCGAAATGGATGGTCTGTCCGCTATTCTGGGCCAACTGCCAGCCGCCCGCGCCGAGTCCTCCGACGTTGATGACGCTGCCGATCGCGGCCGTCGAGGGTAAGGTGACGGTGACGAGCGCTGCGTTGTTGGCGATGTAGGAGTTGTTGACGGTCGCGGATTGGGTCGTCCCGGTCACCACCGTGATCGGCAGAGGCGCGTATCCTCCGGACGCGACGAGCGTCGTGCCGCTGAAGCTCAGGCCCGCGCCCAGCGTGATCTCCTCCGGCGCGGCGCCGCTGCCGGTCGGGTTCCCGAGCAGGGTGTTGGCCGACATGTTCTGGATCTTGGCGTAGGTGACGGCGCTCGTGGCGATGTTGCTGGTCCCCACCGCGTTCGCGGCGAGGGTCGTGGCCAGCGAGCCGCCGGCCGTCGTGACGGCGCCCGTCAGTGCCGGGAAGTTGCTGGCCTGGATATAGCCATTCAGGGAGGTGGTCGCTAATAGGTTATTAATGGCATTTTGGGTGGCCATGATGCTCTCCTTAAATTAATGTTATGTTTCCGATGCAGTTCATCACCGAAAAATCTGTATTTTGGGTAATGCAAACGATTTCGATCGAGTCGAAGATTTCCTGACTCGCGAGCGACCCGGCCGTCCCGGTGGTCGTGCTCTCACCCGAGAAGTGGACGGTCTGGCCCGCGTTCTGGGCGAGCATCCAGCCCCCCGCCCCTTTCCCGACGATGCGGATCGTCGAGAACTGGTCCGCCACCGGAGGGAGGGTGACGACGACCCGCGAGGCATTGTTCGTGACATAGGCGTTGTCGACCTGGGCCTGCGTCGCCCCCGTGATCTCGGACCAGGTGTAGCCGCCGGCCGGGCCAGGGGGACCCTGGGGGCCGACTTGCGAGAGGGTGACTTCGACCTGCGTCGGGGCGATCCCGACGTTGATCACGTTGTCGGTGACGGCGACGTCGACCGGGTTCGAGACGACGGTAATCTCGGCGGTCATGGGACGGGCGTGACCGTCTCGAGCACGACGAAAGCCCCGGCGATGACGCGCATGACCGTCGTGTCGCCCGGGCTCAGCGAGACGAGGTCGTAATAATAGGTGCCGGGGGCGAATTGGTCCGTCATCGTGTATGCCATGTTGATCTGGATGATCCCGTCCGCGGCGTTGACGATCGAGATGCCTCCGTTCCCGGTGTCGAGCAACAGCGGCTCGTCGAACCCGATTTGCATCTTGAGCGTGTATCCCGTCAGGTTGACGGGTGAGCCGCCGCTGGAGAGCGTGAGCTGCGTGGCGACGGTCTCGCCGGCGCTCACGGTCAGGTTGACGCTCAGATTGTTGTTCGTCGTACCACAGACGGATGCGGTGAGGGGCATGCTGGCACCATGATTTGCGTTATACGTTAAGAATCGCCCTTGGCGGCGGGACCGGCGGCGTTTCTTACGCCATGAAGTAGTAGGCGGAGAAGATGATATATTTCCCGCTCAACTGGCTGTTGGTGATGGCCGCCTCGCCGTTCTGGGTGGAGATGAAAACGTTCGACGTCCCGGCGCGGAAAGAGGCGATGGCCGTGACCGATGCATTGGTCTCAACCGGCACGGCGCCGAAAGCGTTCGTGAGGATGGGGAAGGGAAGCCCCGCGAGCTTGGCCTGGTTAGTGTCCGCGGTGGTCGGATACAAGATATAAGCCTGCACGAAGACGACCGGCCCGACCCGGGTGTATTGGGCCAGGGTGACCGTCAGCGAGAGCCCGGCACCGCTCGCGTCGGTGGGGTGCCATTGCAACGACGCTCCGTTCTGTGGCGGTACGGAGATCCATTGGGAGGTGCCGTTGGAGACGAAAATCACGGAATCGTTCGTCTGGATGGTGCTCACCAGGCAGTAGTCGGACCCCTGGGTGGCGATCATCGTATTGTTGCCGACGACGCAGAACCCGTTCCCGCCGGCGTAGCTGCCCGCCAGGGGGAGGGTGATCGTCGAGCCGCCGGTCTTGGTATCCTGCAAGATCTTCCCGGCGTGGGTGTTGTTCAGCGTGGTGTTCGCGGAAATATTCAGGTAACTCCCGAAGCGGAACCCGGGCAGATAGGTCGCCGTCTGCCAGTAGGTGCCGTCATAGACGAACTCATAGAGTCCGCCCGCCGCCAACGTCCCGGCCGGTACGGCGTTTCCGTAGCCGTCGCGGACCGCGACATTCCCCAGGCCATTGGTGTTCATCACGGCCGCGGCCGCGGTGGTGTTGGCGTTGGCGACCTTCACCCAGACCCTCATGCCCGTCGTGAGCGAGGTGACGGCCGGGCTCAGTGCGATGGTGATCGTGTTGGCCGAGCCGCTCGTGTCCGCGGCGTAATTGGCCGAACCCGACTGGACGGCGGCGATCATCGTCGAGAGCTTCGGGCTGATGAACGGGGCCGCGGAGAGCTGCGCGATATTCCCGCTGGTGATGGTCGTCTGGCCGTTGGCGACGGTGATCGCCCAGAGGCCCGTGTAGCCCGCGTCGGGCGTGGGGGTGACCTGCGTGCCGGTGGTCGCGGCGACGCCCGTTTTGAGCGCCAGCGTGCAGGCGCCCTGCCGGACGGTATTCTGCGCCGCGCCCGTGTTATTGGGGCCGATCCACGCGACCGCAGGGTTGGCCGCGTCGTAATAGTTCAGCGTGGTCGAGCCGGTGTCGACGTCCTGATAGATCGCCTCCACCAGGTAGACGACGGATTGCCCCGTGGTCGTCGGCGCCGGGCAGTTGAACGTCGTGTTGCCGAGGACGATGCCCTGCTTGACGATCTGGTCCGTGGTGTCGGCGGCGACCGATCCGTAGGCCGTGGCGTCGATCTGCGCGAGGCTGTAGATGGAGCCGGTGGCGACGAGCACGCTCATCGAGGCCGGGCTGGTCGGCGTACAGCCGAGGCCGTCCACCAGCGTGCCCGTCCCGAGGACGGCCTGCATGAGGTAGCCGAGGCCGACCATGGCGTTCTTGTTGGTGTTGAGGAACATGGTGTCGGTCGGCTGCTCGTACGGATATACGATGATTCTATCCATTATGATCTCCTGATGATTAACTTTCGGTGGTGTAGGCGTTGCCGAATTCGTCGGTATCGGCATTGCCCGACTCGTCGGTGTAATTGGTGACCGGCTGCGGGTAATTCCGGATGCTCACCCAGATGATCGTGCCGACGGGCGCGACCGAGGAGATCGCGGCGTAGATGTCCGCGTCGGTGACGGGCGTGGCGATCAGGGCCGGGTTGACCAGCGCGGAGTGGCTTTCGTTGAGCGCCGCTTGCGGGGTATTCAGCCCGGGGATGTACGAGAAGCCCTGCCCCGCCGGCCGGTAGGCGATGACGACGGCCTGGAAGGGGTACTGGTAGGAGCCGAGATAGCCCGCGGCGTTCAGGCCCATGCTCGGGGAATTCAGGCCCCCGGTGTCCGCCGGCCTGGCGAACTCGAACACCAGCGGCGCGTAGCCGGTCAGCAGCGTGAGCACGCCGATCATGCCGCGCCGGGTGCCGCGCTCGAGGAAAAGCTCGGCCAGGATGCGGGTCCGGAACGCCGCGTCCGTCTCCGCCGACTTCCGAGGGAGCGTCGCGCCGAAGAAGTCGTAGGAGACCAGGTCGAGGAAGCCGTCGGTGGCGGTGGCGATGCGGGCCTGGAGCCGGGCATATTGCGTCAGGCCGTACACCCGCGCCAGCGCCGAGGCGATCCCGCCGAGTACCGCGTCGAGGATCGGCGTCGGCCCGCGGAACCAGCCGTTGGGCAGCAAGGTCTTGATGCGGGATAGAAAGTCCTGCTGGTCGCCCGTCATCTAGCTAATCGCGAGCGTGCCGCAGAGGATCTTCTGCTTCGCCGTCGCCGCGAGGTCGCTCGCGCCGCTGTTGAGCAGGATGCCGGTCGCGTTCGTCACGCCTGGCACGTCGTAGGCGATGCTGGCCAGCTGCGTGTAGGGGAGCGGCGTGCCGAGCGTCAGGCCGTTGATGAAATTCTGCAAGGCCGTCGCCACGGCGGCGACGACGGCTGAGTGCGTGTAGCTCGGCGCGGTCGTCAGCACCATGGTCACGTTCGCAGTCTCGGGGGTCGGTGCGAAGACGCCGAAGCGGCTCGTCAGTGGGCGCACGGCGTCGATGGCGTTCGAGACCTCGGTGAGCAGTGTCGATGAAGGGTAGCCGGTCCCGTCGTCCACGATGACCGTGAACATTCCCATGTCCGTCGTGCCGTTGTAGTCTTGATTCTCGGTGATGGTGTAGCTGAGCCCCTGCTGGGTGCTCGTAACGGCGTAGCCGACGGCGACCTTCGTGCCCTTCGACAGGGACGCGAGGTAGAGGACGAAACGAGCCGGGAGCGCCGCGTCCGTCTCCGCGTCGATGCCGTTGAGGAAGGCGGAGCCGTTGGAGACCGTGTCGACGCCCGGGATGGGGGTGGAGAGCACGGTGACCGAGCCGGACTGGACGTTGCCCGCCGAGCCCGCCACCACGGCCTGGACCGGGACGCTGATGGAGGCCGTGTTGATGGCGATGACGTACCCGTTCAGGGCCGGATTCCAGGCGGCGTTGGTCGTGTCGATGGTGACGGAGAACTGCTGCGTGCCGTCCGCCGTCTGCACCGTCGCGCCTGGGGGGATCAACGCCTGCAAGGTGGCGGTGAAGCGGGAGAACGTCACCAGCCCCGTGGCAGAGGCTGCCGGGAGGCGGGTCACGCCGTAGTCGGCGACCCACGAGTCGAGGTCGGGGCCGACGCTGGTCGCGGCGCGGGTCAGGGTGAGGAGCTGGATGACGATCGCCTGCAGCCAGAGGATGACGGCGGACGTCGCCTCGGCGATGGCCCGCAGGACCGATCCCGCGGTGAAATTCAGGGACGCGGTCGCCGACGCCTGCATCGCGGTGGCGATGTTCGAGACGAGCTGGCCGAACGAGAAAGTTTGAAGAGCCATTGCTGAACCTTTAAGGCGTTACGTCGAAACTCAGGAGCACGGGTTCCCCGGTCTGCACGCTGGTGTAGGCGATCTGGGCCGAGAGGCCGTTGGGGATCTGCTGGAGGGCGATCCGAGGTTCCGGGGCGTGCGACACGTCGGCCTCGAGATACATCTGGGCCTTGATGAGGGCGGAAATCGCCGCCTGGTCGAGCGTTCGGCCGATATAGCCCGGGAGGCCCGCGCCGTAGGTCGGCTGCCAGAGGTAATCCCGCACGTTCGTCAACAGGCGGCGCAGCACGCGCTGGGTGGTCTCGTCGAGGTCCGTGGCGACGAGCAGGTCCCCGGCGGCCGACAGTGTTAAATCCGAACTGAAATAGTGGTAAACGTCGGTCATGGTCAATCCCCGATTTCGGGCGGCGAGATCGCGTTCGCCGTGCCCGCGGTTTCCCCGATCTGATAGGTGTCGACATACGTCCCGTGCCAGGCCTGGCCGTGGCCGTTGGCGTCGAAGCGATATTCGCTGGTGGCGTGCACCTGGACGGTCGGCGCCGTGAGGCGCAACGTCTGCCCGGCGCTGATGGTCAGGTTCGTGTCGGCGCTCATCTGGACCGATCCGTTGTTGTGGAATTTGAGCAGGCTGCCCGAAGGATGAACCGTCCAGCGTTCCCCGGACGGGACGGGTAGTGGCCGGAACTGGTCGCCGTAGAAGCAGCCGCCGATGAACCCCGCCTGCTTGCCGCCTTCCTGGAAATGCACGTAGACGACGTCGCCTGCCGACAGGCCGTAGAATTCGCCCCAGCCGTTGCCGCTCCAGGTCGTGCCGATGGGCAGGAAACCTGTCTCGAAGCCTTCCGGCTGGATCAGGACCTTGGCGGCATAGTTGTTCGGGTCGTAGCTGGTGACGATGCCGATTCGCACCTGGGCAATCTGGCTGAGGACGCGCATGGCCTCGCGGCGCATGATGTTCTGCGTCTTGTCCATCATGATTCGCCGCCGTTCCTGTTGATTCTGCCCGTCACACGCCTACCGTGCTCTCCGTCGCGTGGTTCTTGGCCCTCAGCTCCATGCGGTAGCCCTCCGCCATGCTCAGCCGGCGTGTGACCGAGTCGGGATAGTAACTCTGGTCCCAGCTCGTGCCGGTGCCGACGAGCTTCACCATCGCCCGCGTGACGAGGGCGTTGTCGCCGGGCAGGCTGGCCGTGAGCACCATCTCGTGCCGCGTGAGGTCGTAGAGGATGTTGTTCGCCAAGGCCTGGGCCTGAGCCTGGCTGAGATTGGGCCGGTTGAACGTGTAGAGCTGGGCGTTGCCGGACCGGGCCGAATACGCCCCCGTCCGCTTGGCATGTACGGTGAATGCCCGCTGCTGCTTCTGGTTCCAGCTCCTGACCGCCACGTCGAGGTCCCTCGCGAGCGTCTCCGAGCGTTTCAGCCTGATGTCCGCCGCGTTCGAGGCGTAAGTACCGTCGCCCGGCTGGGACCAGAGGAGCAGGTATGGCGGCGCCGTCGAGACCGGCGGCGGCTGGAAATAGAGCGTCGTGCCGGATACCCAGCAATCGAAGCCCTCCTGCTGGGCGAGATACACGAGCAGGTCCCACTCGGTCTGTTCCTGGGTCAGGACCGTGTGGTCGATCTCGTAATAGGTGCCGACCCGGGTCGCGGTCGCGGTGACGTTCGAGTCGAGCCCGCGGCGCAGCGCCAATGTCTGGGCGATCTGGCTCGAAGTCTGGTTCTGGAACTTCTCCGCCGTCTTGCTGTCGATGAACGGGGCGGAGAGGTCGCGCCCGGTGAGGGTCAGCGTCCGGCGGCAGAGGTCGTATTCGATGTCGTCGACCTGGCCGAGGATGAGCTGCTGCGGCGTCTCGCCGTTGACCGAAACGCCGATGGAAACCTGATCCTCCGCCGAGGCCGACCAGTAGGCCGGATTGAAAGCGGCCGGGAGGGCGGCGACGGCCAACTCCGCGCGGTAGGTGTCCGCCGTGAAGTGGCTGGCGTTTGTGACCTCGACCGAGGCGATCGCCCGCAAGGGTAGTGGCGTGCCGTTGACCGAGACCGAGGGGCGTGGGCTGCGGACGATGCCCGACGGGTTGCTCGGGTTGTTGAGGCTGGTGAGTCCCGTGACGGCCGTGCTGGCAGCCTGCTCGATCGAGCCGAGGGTGCTCGTCAGGGTATCAGGGATCGCCATAGATCCCGCCCCCCGCGTTCGGGTCGGTGTCCGGTATCTGGAGCGTGACGATGCCCACGATGACCGGGTCGATGAGGCCGTTCAGCTCGGCGATGCGCGTCCATTGCGTGGCGTCGCCCAGTTGCTGCAAGGCGATCTGATAGAGGTTGCCGCCGGCGACGGTGATGGTCTTCATGTCAGGCCGCTGGAGCGTAATACGCCGATGAATTCATTGACTTCTCCCCTCGTGAGCGTGATGACGAGGTCGAAAGGGACTCCGAACCTGACCAGGATCATCCGCTTCTGCCTCATCGTCATGCGGCCGTCAGATTCTTGCTCATCCGCGTGAGCGTGCTCGAGAGCTGGTAGAGTTGCGAGAGCTGCCCGAACCCGCTCGCCTGGCTGCTCAGGCTGCTCGCCATCGCGGCCGGATTTCCCCCGGCGGTGACCGGCGCGGCGGCCGATACGGCGCCGGATGTCGAGGTGATCGTGGCCCCCACCGCCTGTTCCGCGGCCCCGAGCGTGCTGGTGATCTGGCTCAGGGAGGACGCGGGGGCGTTCTTCAGCGTGTTCACGGTCGAGATGGCCTGCTGTGCGGTGGTCAGCGCGGTGCCGATGGCGGCGACGCCGAGCGAGTTGCTCAGTCCCAGCGCGTTGCCGAGGTCGGAGCCGATCAGCTCGTCGATCCCGGGTATCCCGGTGAGGACGGGGGCCGATTCGTCGGCGACGACCACGCAGCTGATTGAATAGGGGATCTCGAACGGCTGCTGATAGTCGGCCTTGAACGATTGGACGACGACCTGGTAGCGGTAGGTGCTCCACCGGAGCAGGAAGGGCTGGCCGCCGATGCGGTAACCGTCGAGGATGCGGGCGCGGGCCTCGGCGTTGCCCGAGCGGAAACGCCCCGACCAGGCGATGTCGCGGTGGTCCGCGCCCATGGCGTCGACGGTGCGGGAACCGCCGGGCAGCTTGTGAACGACCAGCGTATGGTCGCCGCCGATGGGGATGACGTCGGGGACCTCGAAGTCCTGGAAGATGATCCCGCCGAGGGTGAGGAGGACGGTCATCACCAGCTCCCCGAGCCGCCGGCCAGATAGGGCAGGCTGCGGTTGTCGACGTCGCTCGGGCCCGTCGCCTGGCCGCTGGCGCCGCTGACCATGTACGAAGTGGTGGACTGGTATATCGGGCGTCCGTCGAGGTTGGTCGTGTGGTTCAGGACGATGGCGCCGCCCGAGGAAGGCGGGGCATAGCCGCGGTTGCCGCCGGCAGAGGGTTTGGTCCCGGCGAGCCAGTCCCTCGTATTCATCAGCGCGTCGCCGATGCCCGGCGCCTTGCCGTCGATCCACCCGGCGATCTCCTTGTGGAAGACGATGGGGGCGAGCGCGGCCAGTGCCGTGGTGACGAGGCCGAGGCCCGTGGCGATGCCGGCGAGTGGCACGGTGGCGAGGAGTTGAAGCGGGGTCGTCATCAGCCCGAGAGAGACGCCGATCAGCTTCATACCCGCCCCGGCGATCATCAGGCTGCCCCCGATCGTCGCCATGGCCGAAAGCGCCCCGAAGGTGAGCATCAGTCCCTTGGTCAGCGTCGGGTGGTGCTCGGCGAACGTCGCGAGCGAGTTGAGGGCGGTCGACAGCGAGCGGACGAAGGACACCAACACGGGGACCACCGTGAGCCCGAAGGCCGTTTTCAGGTTTTCCCACTGGGCGCCGAGCGCCTTGTAGGCCATGTCCGGGTCGTGTTTGATCAACTGGTCATAGGCCGAGAGGCCGGCGGCTTGCGCGATCAGCTTCTGGTCCCGGTCGAATTTCCATCCCTGGAGCGCCATCTGGCTCATCACGAAACCGGCCGTGCGGTTGGAGAAGAGATACTGGAGGACTTGCCGCTGCTTGGCCTCCGTATCGTATCCGGCTTTGGCGAGCGCGGGGACGAGGTATTTCTGCGTCCATTCGTAGGGGTCTTGCTGGAAGGTGGCGCTGCCGATGATCCCGCCCGGGGCGACGCCCTTGGCACTGCCGACCTTGTCCCAGACGATCTTGGACGGATCGAGCAAGCCGATATTCTGCCAGACCTTCAGGGACTTCTGGGCGATCGTGCCCCCGACGACCGCGGCGTAGGCGGACATCAGGGCGTTGCCGGGACCTCCCGATCCACCCGAGCCTCCTGAGGACTTCATCTCCTGGATCAGCGTGGGCAGGATCGAGTAGGTGAAGCGGTCGTCCCAGCCGATCGTGGCCGATCGGCCGTATTTGAACGCGGAGAGGAAATCTGTTGCTCCGACTTTTCCGCCCGAGGCCACCATTGCCTTGGTCATCAGATCGGCCGCGGTCGTGAATCTCGCGGGATTCTGCACATCGCCTTTCATTTCCAACGCCTTGGCAACCGTGTAGGCTTCGTCCTTCTGGTTCCCTCCCCGCACATCCTGGAGGACGGCTTGCAGTCGCTGTACTGTAGGAAGGGCCCGTATGGCTTCTTCGGCGGCGCTCCCCGTATCGCCGAAGACCATGCGCAATTCGCGGATGGCGGCTACGTTCGCGGCGGCGGTCGTCGTGATGACATCGCTGGTTGTTTTCCACGCGGCTTGGGCGGCGGCCGCCGTATCGATATGAGCAATCTTGGCGAGCTGGAGCTGGTGGACGTACTCGGTGGCGGGCTTCACCGCGCCCTTGATGGCCATGAGACCCATGAACCCGGCACCGCCGAGCAACGCCCCGGACATGCCGAGGAGCTTGATCTCCTTCAGGCTCGTCTGGAGCTTCTTCGCTTCCCGGTCGGTCTTGATGAAATCCCGGGCGATGAAGCCGAGGACGCCGCTGACCTGATTCTGGAGGGCCAGCGTGACTCCGACCTTGTATGCTTCGAACATCTTATTCCTCTATGGGCAAGCGTCCCTGAAAGACTTTTTCTCCGACCAGCGCCGCGACGACGGCGCCGCCGATCATTTCCCTGATCTCCGGCACCTTCTCGGCCATCGCGCCGCCCAGGAAGGAACGCGGCGGGATGTGCTCGGTGCCGAGCTCCTGATAGACGGCGATGTCGGAGTTGGAGCCGATCTCGGCGACCGATCCCTCGACCTGGTGCTCGATGCTGTCCCGCATCTCGCCGGTCCGGAGGAGCGGGTCGTTTTCGGTAAATCCCTGTTGCAGGCGGTCGGCCTTCGTTGATTCGGCAAGTTCCGGCCACGCGATGAACGGCCCGGCCTGCTCCTGGTACTCGCCGATCTTCTCCTTGGCGCGTCTCTCGACGGCCCTGGCGGCTTTCTCCAGGACGGCGTGCTCGGCTACCCTGACACCGACGGCGACCGTGGCGAGGTGCTCGACGAACGCCGTGATGCTGCCGAACTGCTTCATTCCCTCTTCTCCCAGGACATGGAGTTGATATCGAATTTGTTACCGCCGAATTCATCGAAGATGATGCCGTAAGCGGACACGTCCTCCGGCGGGAGCGTGAAAGCGACGTCGTAAGGCACCTTGTTATAGACCAGCCAGAGTCGGTCTTTCAGGCCGGGGTGCCTCAGCCGTTTTTTATCTTTTCCTCGACCGTGGCTGCATCCGTCGCAAAGTGCTCGGTAATGCCCTGTATGACGGCCATGAAGCCTTCGCGGCCCGCGCGCTGGATCAGCGCCTCGGCCTGGAGCTTGTTGCGGGGAATCCCCACCGGCTCACCGTCGATCTCGGCGAGGTAGAGCAGCGGGTTGAGCATGCCCATGTAGGTGGTGTTCGAAGACAGCTCGGCCCCCAGCGCCTCGATGATGCGGAACTCCTCGAGGAAGTCGAGGCGACGCAGGCCCAGGTTGCGGCCCCTCGAATCGACGACGTGGACCAATTGGTTGGCCGACTTGACGACCTTTTCGGAGGGCGTCTCGGTATGTACGGTGAGCTTCGTCATGATCAGACCTGATACCTGCGCGAGGCCATCGCGCTCACGGAGATCGGGATGAGCGAGTCGCCCTTCCAGTCGCCCGCGTTGTCGAATTTCAGGATGACGTTCGTGTAGCGGAAGCTGGAGATCGAGCCGTCCTTCTCGACGATGGACTCGTAGATCGTCCCGCCCGTCTGGTTGACGCCTGCGAAATAGTTCGCCTCGAGCTGGGCGAAATAGCGGTCGACGTTCGGGTCGGTGCGGTCGAACCGCATCTCGATCTGCCATCCGTCCGGGATGACGCCGTGGCTGGTGATGCCGTCCAGCCCCTTGTGCTTCAGGTCGGTGAATATCGGCTTGATCGAATAGTCGGTCTTGCCGTTCAGGGTCAGCGTGCCGGACGGCGTGACCACCGTATAGCTGATATCCTTGCCGATCGAGTAATTATTAACGGGCATAGATGCTCCTAGAAAGAGTTAATTAGAGATTTGGCGGCTGGCTCTGTAGGCCAGAAATTCCAATAAGTTCTTATTGTTTTTAAATGGATTGCAGACTTTGCACGCGGGAACCAGATTGTCAGGCGAATTGGCTATGTCGGTTCCGTTTTTCCACCAGCCGAGTATAGCAGTTCTATCGTTATTATGAAGAGAAAGCTGGGGTAGGTGTGCTGCTCTGGATGACCGTGGTCTGAGATCCCTGGAGATTTATAATAAAGAAGCGAATTATCGACAGGTATTGCACCATGACGTCGGCCTGCATATAGCCGAGCGAGACGCGCGGCTGCGGGTTGTTGGTGCCGTCGAGGATCACCTTCCACGCCTGGATCATGTTCTGCTGGAACATGTTCTGGAAGAAATTGTCGAGCGTCGCCCTGGCGGACGCCTGGACCGTCGCGGATTGCACCTGGCCGATGTAGATGCCCATCCCCGCGTTCAGGGTCGCGGCGATGTAGTTGGTCAGGCGCGGATAATTGTCGCCGTTGATCGCGGCGTTGCTCGAGGAATTGATGCCGAGGACCGGGCTGAAATAGCTGCCGCCCGGCGACGGGTTGGTGATGACCTCGCCGCGCGCCGCCGCCAGCGCCTGCAAGTCGGCCGCGCTGTACTGCTGGTTCTGGTAGGTCTTCTGGGTGGCGATGATGCCCTGCACCTGCTTGTTGAGGCTGGACTGCTGCGGCGAGAGGTTGGCCAGGAGCCCGGCCACGAAGCCCTGCGGCGAGACGAGGCGCGTGACGCCCCCGTTCACCGTGTCGGTGATGTAGCACCAGTCGCCGAAGCATGCCTTCAGGGAATAGCTGTCGATGCCGGCGGTCGCCAGCGTGGAACCGAAGTTGCTGATGGTGTCGCCCGCCGGACTGGTCGTGACCATGTAGGAGCCTTCGGAGAGCCCGTAGACATTCTGGAGCGTCCACTGCGTCGAGTCGTCGGCGTCGGCGAGCATGACGACGCTCGAGCCGGTGCCGCGCAGCGCGTACATGCCCTTGCGGGGCGTGGTGTCCTGGCCGATCAGGACGGTCGAGGTGATCGTGGTCGCCCCGTCGGTGCCCCCGGTGAGGGTGACGGTGGAAGGGCTGGTCGGCGCAGCGGTGCCGGCGCCGAGCGTGGCTACGACGAGCTGCGACGGGCCGCGCAGGCCCGAGAGGCCGTTGTTGATCGCCGACGCCATGTTGGCGTAGAGGGTGTTCCCCGTGCCGCCGATGTTGTCGTAGACCTCGGAGAGCTGGCCGGGCAGGTTGACCGTGAGCTTGTAGGTCGGCGTGCCGCTCGTGCTGCCCGTGCCGGTGCCCACGGCGACGGTCAGCGAGTTGCCGAGCGAGCCGGTGTACTTGCCGGTGAGGGTGAGGCAGGCGAAGGAGAGAGTGAAGGTCGGGGTGCCGACGCCGGAGCCGGTGGTCGTGCCCTTGGCGACCGGATTGGTCGGCAGGACGCTGTACGAGCCGGGCGTGGTGACGGACACGCCGGTGACGACGCCGGAAGCGACGCTGGTCACGGTGAGGACCGCCGCCGTGGTGAAGGTGCCCCCGGTCAGCGTGATCGTGTCGTTGACCGCGAAGCCGCTGGTGCCGCCCGTGGCGACGGCCGCCGTGGCGACGCCCGCCTGGTTGATCGAGGCGCTCGCCGCCGTGTCGGTGCCGTCGGTAGCGCGGATCAGGCGGTAATTCGAGGCCCCTTGCAAGGAAGACGTGTAGACCGCCGTCCCGAGGTCGAATTTGCGTGCCTGCATGGGGCCGAAGAGCTGGGCGCAGTTGCTCGGTCCCGAAGCGATGGTCGGGCTGTTGACGGGTCCCCAGGTGGCCGTGCCGACGATGCCGAGGATGTTGCTCGGGACGCCGTTGAGCTGCGGCTGCGGCGGGACGATCTGGACGTAGAGGCCGGGGACCGTGAGGGCCGTCGTGTTGATGGAGCCTTGCTGGACAATGGTCATGGATTACGCCTCCTGGCTATCGGTTTCGGTGGTTTCCGGCTCGCCGCCGAAGACTTCGCCTTCGTCCGCTATCCGGGCGGCCGGTGCGTCGGCGTGCTCGGACCGCACCACGTCGTGCGGGTGAGTTTCGAGCGCGGCCGCGATCTGATCGGGTGCGGCGATCCGGTCGCCCTTCTCGTGGCCGCCGAACGGGTTGGTGACGACTAATATCATTGGTCTCTCCTTAGATGGTGAAGCTGGTGAGCGCCGGGGCGTCCGGGTCGAGGCCGCCGGTCAGGTTGATCAGCTCGGCGACGATCTGGGCGGCGGCCTGGCTGTCAGTCGTGCCGTATTCGACGGAATAGAACAGGTCCCGGCGGTAGAGTCCCTCGCGCTCGACGCGGTCCGAGACTTTGCTGCGTTCGTAGATCAGCCTTCCCGCGGTGCCGTCGGGCAGGCTCAGGAAGTCGATATCGGCCAGCGCCTGATCGACCGGCGGCACGATCTGGTCGCGGACTGCGGGGTTGGGGCACCAGAAAGTGATCTGGAAGCTGCGTTTCTGCCGTTTGGTCTCGCGGACTGCCGTGCCCACGGCTCCGACCCTCGCGACGAGGCGGTGAGCCCCGGGAATCGTGATTACAGGACCCGAACTGGTCGCCGGCGTCCCCGCGTTGATGAGGGCGGCCAGGCCGGTCGCTATACCGGTCAGCGTGTCCGAGGGCTGGACGGCGTAGACATAGCCCGCGTTATTGACGATGGCGGCCGCGTTGAGCGGGCTGGACGACGCGCCCCCCACGGTGATCGTGTCACCGGAGACGGTCAGGGTCAGGGCCGGGCTCGCGACAGGAAGCGGTTTCCAATCCCTCGGGTAGCGGGTGGTCTTCTGCTCGACGTCGTTCGGGTAGACGGTGATGTTGATCTTGCCGGCGGCCAGGTCGGTGTCGAGGTTCGCTGGTACTGGCCAGCCGCGGTAGATGATGCACGGCGCGGTCGCGACGGAGGGCTGTCCGGTTCCGTTCGGGTAGACTGCCTGCGTGATGGCCGAAACCAGGCAGTTTTCAACGTCCGAAAGGTCCGCCATCTATTCCACCACCCAGCGCTTGATGATCTGTTTCGCCAATTCGAGTTCCTTCTCTTCGTCGCGCCGCTTGTTCGCGTTGGGCGACGCGGGGCGCGGGGCAGGTTCTTTCCCGGTCATGTCTTGAGGACCTGGCAACGGCAGGTGGTGACCAGAGGCCCCCAATACGGGGCGACGACCTGGAACCGGTTGCCGATCTCGTCGGTGATGATGTCCCCCGTGTCGACGGTGCCCAGCGGCAGGACGAAGAGGATCTTCCAGACGCTCTCCCGCATCGCGTCGGCGGGGAGCTTGGCCGGTGAGGCCACGCCCTGCTGATCGATCTGGATGCGCGCCGGGACATCGGCCATGACGACCTGTTCGTTGGCCTCCTGCACGCCGCCGTAGGATTGCGCGCCGACCCCGGTGTCCGGATTGGGACGGGTAATCGTAATTAGCCTTGGATATAAAAAGCTCAATTGAGCCGCACGATCTTGTAGGGCTGCAACAACGCCTTCGTGTCGCCGTCGATGACGGACGGTCCGAACCGCGTTAACGTGGCGTCCCCGGATTTGATGGTCTGCATGTTGGCGGAGAACGGCGTGTCGATGGCCGAACGGACGAGGTTGGCGACCGCCTGCTTGATGTCGGCGGGCAGGTTCGCCTGTGACCAGCCCGCGACGTAGCGGAGCCGGACGTCGAGCTGCCCGGTCTGCAAGAAATAGGGGAGGACCAGGACCGCGCCGGTGTTGTAGTTGATGTCCCACTGCGTCGTGTCCATCTGCGTCCACGCCGGGGGTCCCGACAGGCCGATGACGTCGGCGAGCAGGAAGGCCTCGTAGGCGTAGCGATAATCGGTGATCTGCCTCGGCAGCTTCCCGAAGCTGTACCGGCTGAACCCGCACAGGAGATTCGCCACCGGGAATCGGGAGGCCCGCACGAGCGGCGTGCCCATCTTGACGGGCGCCTCTTCGAGGATCGTCAGGCCGAAATCGACCGTCGGGGTCGCGTGGGTGAACTGCACGGCCGCCAGGGTGAGCGTGTTGCCCGAGGCCGCCGTGACCACGCAGGCTTCGGTCAGGCCCGGAGTCGCCCGGTCGAGGATCACGACTTCTCCGACATCCTGGTAGCCGAACGTGGCGTTGGCGATCGTCAGGGTGACGCCCGTGCCCGGCGCCAGGGCCGAGCCGGTGAAGCTCAGCGTCGGGTTGAGGCCCGTCATGTAGGCGGGTTGGCCGTTGGCGTCGGGCGACCAGAGCAGCCCCTCGGGGCGGCCCAGATACGTGTTGACGGTGCGGCAAGCCCGGTTGACCTGGTGCGGCTTCGCGTCAGAGATCCCGTAAGCCGGGTATTCCGAAGCCGCGAGATAGGGCGTGAAAACCATCAGAACCCGATCCAGACGGCCGGCGGGCTGCTCCCGGCGGAGCCGAGCGAAGTGACGGTCGCCGGCAGGACGGCTGTGTTGGCCGACGTGTTGTTGACGTAGCTGCCGCTGACCACGGTCGGCGACGCGCTGCCCTGCGTCAGGCTCTCGCCGATCATGCCGCGGGTGAAGGTCGTGTTGTTCTGGGCCGCCTTGAAGGCCAGCGAGCCCGCGGTGGTCGGGATGGTCGAGATCATCGCGAGCCAGTACCAGCCGGGCTGGAGGACGCTCTTGCCGCCGGGCAGGCTCCCGGCGGGGATCGCCTGGATCTGCACGCCGGTCGCGGCCTGGGCCACGGATTTGACCCCGGTGGCCGTCGTGCCGATGTCGAGCAGGAGGGTCCCGGGCACGCCGTTATTGTCGGCGTAGATGCCCATGTCGACGTTGAACGCGCCGGTCGTGCTGCCCGTGGTGACCTCGCAGGCCATGTTGACGGGCGTCGCGGCGGCGGACAGGTAGAAGGGGATCAGCGAGGCCACGGCGTTGCCGGAGTTGGTGAGCTGGCTGGCCGTGCCGAGGCCGCTGAAGCAGTGGGAGGTGTAATAACGGCCCGCCTGCGGGTTGATGACCGAGGGCGCCCCGGTGAAGACGGCGCCGGTCGGGATCTCGAGGGCGTTGGTCAGCAGGGCCCCTTCAGATGTGTTGCTGATGAGGTAATTAAACCCGGCCGGCACGGAATTGGTGAACATGGCGGCCTTGGTGATCCCGTCGCACGAGCCGGTGATGGTATTTCCGGTTCCGTTATGCGTGCCGAACGTTGCCAGGGCGCTATTGGGATAGGCGACCGAACCGCCGCTGGGGCTGATATTGCTGGAATGAAGCTCGATTTCCATCCCGCCCGCATAGTCGATGAACGCCAACGGGACGCCTGCGGATGTCCCGGCATTGTTGCCGAATATCCTCAGTTTTCCCGCATATACCCCGCTCCCGGCGCTCGAATTCGCGCCGATACGGCCCGAGTATGATATGCCCGAGAGATTCGAAGCGCCGTTATTGAACAGCCAGAGCGATAAATCTGAGTTATTGTAATGGTCGAGGTCGTAATAGGAGCCGCCCGCGGCGGGGGTGTCGCAGACGATCTGATGGCAATGCATGTTGCCGCCCGCGAATTTCTTGAACTGGGTCAGCGCCCCGACGTTATAAATCTTGTTGGCGAGGACGTCGGTCGCGTAGACGACGTTGCCCTGATAGCCGCCGTTGCTCTCGATGCTGTCGATCCAGTAAAAGAGGCTCGTGAGGAAGACGGCGCGCATCGGACCGTAGGTCGCGTCCGTCGTCGTGCCGCAATTCTGGACCTTGATCCGCCCCAGGACGGTGTCCATCTGGTAGTTCGAGAAGTCGTGCGTCGAGTTGTAGGTGCCGCCGGCGAAGTCCGGCACCCAGCCCGAGGTCGTGTCGGGGATGTTCAGGGTGAGGCCGGTGCCCGTCCCGCCCGTGGTGATCCAGTTACTGCTCCCGTCGAACACCGCCGACTGCGTGGCGAGCCACCGGGAATCGGTCCACATGGAGCGCAGGATCTTCGGAGGGGCGGGCCAGACGCCGCCGCTGACGAGCGTGGCCGCCGTGACGACGCTGCCGGAGACGGTCAGGGTGAAGGTGGCCGAGGCGTAAGGCGTCTTGTGCGGGTTGGTGACGGTGACGGTATCGCCGTTGGTATAGCCGGATCCGGCCGCACCGATGGTCGGGTTGCCCTGCATGATCCAGGCGCGGCCCGCGTAGAATCCCGCCCCGTAATGGACGCCGTCCGGGTTGCAATAGATGTCGATTTCGGAGACGTGGGCGAGCGGCGGATTGATGAACGTCGGCTGATACAGATTGACGAGTGCCTTCGAGGTCGTGTCGCCGTTATAAAAACTGCTGACCGTGCCGCCGGAATCGTAGGTGCGGCTGAGCTCGACCGGGAAGTCGAAGTCGACGAACGGCAGGTTGATGATCGGGCATTTGACGGTGACCGGCGTCGAGGCCATGCATTTCGCCTTGACCCGGACCCGGTTGCCCTGGTCGGAGAGGTTCAGCGCGCCGCGGGAGACCGCGAGCAGGTAGGCCGTGACGATGAAGTTCTGGAGCGCCGCGGTCGCGTCGGCGTAATTCGTGATGTTGGCGTAGTTGGCGAACTCGAGCGTCTCGATCAGCGTGCCGCTCAGGGCGCTCAGATTGACACCCAGCGGGGTGTCCACGATGGTGCCGGCGGTATCGGCGAAGGACGCCAGATGCCCGACGGTGGTCGTGCCGGAGACGGACGCGACATTGGCCAGGGCGCCGTTGCTCGCGGCCTTCGCGGCGGCGGTCCCGGGCGTGATCAGGACGTCGGAGCTGCCCCCGCGGACGCCGAGGAGCTGGTCTGTCGCGGGGTTGAGATTGCTCCCCGAGGTGATCTGGCTCAGTTTGGTCATCGAGCTACCACATGGCCACGATGTTGGTGGCCGTGGTGCCCGTCGCCTTCACCTGGTTGGTGCGGACGGGCAGGATAGTGCCTGCGAGGACGCCCGTGAACGTGACCGTGCTGCCGCCCGAGGTGATGAGCGTGATGTTGCCGGCGCCGCCGACGAACAGGTTGCGTGCGTCGGTGCCCAAGGGGACGGAATCGCTCGGGGTGACGGCGGCGGCGTTGTAGGCCGGAGAGTCGAGCCCTTCTGCCGCTTCCGTGAAGAGGTCGCTCATGCCTTCGCCTTGTTCTCAGGCGCGGCTTTCTTCGCCTTGTTCGACGGGGCATCGCCCTTCGACTTCTCCTCCTCGCCGACGGCCTCCTCATCGCACTTGTCGATGACGCCCATTTCGTAGAACTGCGCGGCCAGGTCGTCGTCGATGGGGTGTTCCGAGTCCTTCTCGAAGACGAACGGGTGCAATTCGCCCTGGCGGACGCCGGGCACGGTTTTCAGGATGCGGTATTTCTGCATGGGGAGCCTTTCGATTAAGCGCTGAGTAACGAGTGCCACTGGCCGGTGACGGAGCAGCTGAACGTCGCCGTCTTCCCCGCCGCCACGCCGAAGGCCGTGTTGGCGCTCAGGGCGTTGATGATCTCGCCGCTCGCCGGGAACACGTTCATCGAGTTGGTGGCCGCGGCGTTGGTGACGGTGATCTGGAGACCTGGGGCCGAGGCGGGCAGCAGGACGCTGTCGTTCGCGGAGGCCACGGTGGTGATGCGGTTCAGGACGGTCGTCAGAGGAGTTGCCGAGCCCTGGCCGCCGCCGGCGTGCGCCGTGATCGCGTTGGTCGAGGAGACGGTGGGCAAGGAACCTGCGTAGCCGGTGCCGATGCCGTTGGTCGACCAGGCGCCCGCGGTCGTGCAGGAATAGATCGTGCTCGAGCCCTGCATCTGGGAGACGCCGGTTCCGGTCGCCACGCCATCGATGGTGTCCGTGCCCGCGCCGAAGACCTGCATCGGATTGGAACTGCCGTTGATGACGAAGATGGTCAGGCCGGGCGCGGAGGCGGGGAGCATGACGCTGTCCCCCGCGGTGGCGACGGTGGTGACCTTGTTGACCTCGGCGGTAAGCGCCGTGGCATTGGCCTGGCCGCCGCCCGCGTGGGCGGTGACCGTGTCGGCGGCGGACTCGTAGAGCAGCCCGGTGAGGGTCAGGTTGTTGACCTGCTCGTTGCCGACGCTGCTTCCTGTGGTGCTGGTGACCATAAAAATAATTCTCCTATAAGTGTGCGGGGCGGCATAAGGACCGCCCCGCCGAGTTGGCTACGGGTTGACCTTGCCTTGGCGCGGGCGTCCGGCGAGGGCGAACACGTCCACGGGCGAGCCGGTGGCGTGGGTGCCCTGGTAGTTCAGCACGCCGCGCACGTAGCGCTGATTGCCGATGTAGCCCGTGAAATAGGCCGCGCTGCCGAGGGCGTTGGAGTTCATCACCGCCACGGTGCCGGTGTTGACCGCCTGCGTGTCGGTGAAGTTGGTCAGGACCGCGTCCGCGCAGGCCGTCCAGGTCGAGTTGTCCGGGGAATCCTGGACTTCGAGGCAAATCTTGGTCGTGTTCGACCAGGTATCGCCCGAGGCGCCGACGTTGAAGCCGATGACCGCCGAGTCGTAATTCTGCAGGTCGACCGAGGCGGAGTTGGCCGAGGTGGTGCGCACCGCCGGGGCCAGCAGCTCCGTGATGAGGGTGTTGTAGTAGAGATCGCTATGAGCAACCATAAAAGTTTCCTTTCAAATAGATTAAATTAGTGATTCTACGAATGAATCTGGGCGATCTTGATTGCTTCGAAGTTGACCACGGCGCCGCCGGTCCTCTTGGTCGTGTAGAAGAGGATGTTCGGCTTCGAGGAGTACGGGTCGCGGAGCACACGCACGCCCATCCGGTCGACGATCTGATAGGCGCGGCGGAAGTCGCCGTAGATCATCGCCAGGGCGTTGGTGGCGACCGCCGGGACGTCGTTGCCGAACACCAGCGGACGGCCCATGATGCCCTGCGCGATGCCCGAGTTCTTGTCGAACGTCAGGTTGAAGATCGGGCGTCCCATGCCGTCGGTGATCGTCAGCAGGTTGGCGATGCTGGCGCGCTGGATCATGAAGGTGGCGTTGCCCTGGTAGTCCTCCTTGAGCGAGGCCTGCAGGTTGACCAGCCCGGCGTAGGTGAAGGTGGTCGAGTTGCCGGTGACGACCTGCTGGATCTGCTGCGAGGAGACGGTGGTGCCGTTCGGGTAGCTCAGGATGCCCTTGGGCTGTGTCACGCCGGTGCCGGCGACGAAGGCGGTGTTCTCGGCGCGGCTCATGTACTGGCCGACCTTGTCGGCGAGCCATTTCTCGACGTCGATGATCGCATCGTCGAGGAGCTTCTGGGTCACCTGCGGCTCGGCGACCAGCTCGTTGGCGTAGATCATCAGCTTGCCGAGCGTCGGGTTGGCGGTCACGGTACGGGTCTGCGTCTCGCCGGCCCAGTAGGCGGCCGCCTGGTCGTTGTCGAGCAGGTATTCGAGGCTGTCGGTGCCGATCTCGGTGACCGTCGCCAGCTGGCGCATCGGCGAGGTTTCGTAGATGTAGGTCTGGATCATGCCGCCGAAATCGGGCGTGGTCAGGTAGCCGCCGTTGGGGTCGGAGTTGACGGCCATCGCCTTGAGTTCGAGGTCATCGACGCCCTTCTCCTTGACGTATTCGTCGAAGCGGACCTGGCGGCCGCCGGTGTCGGCGCGGGCGAAGTCGTTGAACAGCTTCTTCGACTTCTTGCGCAGGTCGAGCAGCTTCTCCTCGGAGGTGACGCCGGAGGTGCCGAGGCGGTTGAGGGTCGCGTGGAGCTGCTCCTGTTCCTTCTCCATGGCGGCCAGCTTCATGTTGGCCTTCTGGCTCAGCTCGATGGCATTACCCATGTCGTTGCCGAGTTTCTCGAGCTTCGCGGCATCGAAAGCATCTAACCCTCAACCAAGCGTAATCCGAGGCTGATCGAGGCCGGGAAGCTCGAAAACCCCCTGGTTTTAGCGAACAATCGAGGTACTTCACACCCCTCAATCGTTCGCCGCCAGGAGGTTTTCGAGTGAACGCCAATGTCCACCGCCAGTTGAACCGACGCAAGAGGCGAATCCTCCGCCGTATCAAGAACAGGCCCGGCGTCGAACGCCACCAGCCGATGATGGCCGCCTCCAACATCCACTACCAGATCACCGACCGGGTCCGGGCCATCGCCCCCGGCGGCATCGGGGCCATCCACCTCCTTGCGCAGAAGCTCGGGCTGGTCCACGACATCGACGAGGAACTCCACCTCCTGAAACGGCACCTGCCGTATCACGAGAGTGATCACGTCCTGAATATCGCCTACAACCTCTTGTCCGGGGGGCAGCGGCTCGAACACCTCGAAGTCCGCCGCAACGACGAGGTCTACCTCGACGCCCTGGGGGCCGAGCGCATCCCCGACCCCACCACGGCAGGCGACTTCTGCCGCCGGTTCACCGAAGGTGATGTCGAGCAGTTGATGGACATCTTCAATGAGGTCCGGCTCCGGGCCTGGAAGGAACAGCCTGAGGACTTCTTCGACGAGGCGTTCATCGACGCCGACGGGACGCTCGCCCCCAGCGACGGCTGGTGCAAGCAAGGGGTGGACATTTCCTACAACGGGGTGTGGGGATATCACCCGTTGGTGGTCTCACTGGCCAACACCGCCGAGCCCCTGTTCCTGGTCAACCGTAGCGGCAACCGGCCCTCGCACGAGCGTGCCGACGTCTACTTCGACAAGGCCGCCGCCCTTTGCCGACGGGCGGGGTTCCGCAAGATCACGTACCGGGGCGACACCGACTTCACCCAGACCAAGCACCTCGACCGGTGGGATCAAGGCGGCGCCCGGTTCATCTTCGGGATCGACGCCATGGCCAACCTCAAGGGGTTGGCCGAGCGGCTCCCCGACCTGAAATACAGCGAGTTGGAGCGCCCGGCCCGACACACGATCAAGACCGTACCCCGCCAGACCAGGGAGCGGCACAAGGAGCGGATCGTCTCCGAGCGGCAGTTCGACACCCTGAAGCTGATCGGCGAGGAGGTGGCCGAGTTCGAGTACCGGCCGGTCGCCTGCAAGAGGGCGTACCGGGTGATCGTGCTCAAGAAGAAGCTGATCGTCGAGAAGGGTCAGTTGTGGCTGTTCGAGCCCGACCGGTACTTCTTCTACATCACCAACGACCTCATGACTCCGTCGTCAGAGATCGTCTTCCTGGCCAACGACCGTTGCGACCAGGAAAACCTGATCGCCCAACTCAAAGGCGGGGTGAAGGCGCTGGCGATGCCGGTGGACAACCTGGTGAGCAACTGGGCGTACATGGTGATGGCGTCGCTGGCGTGGAGCCTGAAGGCGTGGAGTGCGCTGGTCCTGCCCGAGCAAGGCCGGTGGTCGGAGAAGTACCGGGCGGAGAAGCGGTCGCTGCTTCGGATGGAGTTCAGCACGTTCTGCGTGGCGATGATCCAGGTGCCCTGCCAGATCGTCAGGACCAGTCGGCGGACTGTCTACCGGCTCTTGTCATGGAACCCATGGCAGGGCGTATTCCTCCGGTTGGTGGAGCGATTGCACGGTCGCCGGTTGTGTTGACCGGACGGCACCCTGAAGCCGGAGTCGGGATGCTCCGGTGCGTGTTGGCTCCATACCAATGAGAGGCGGTGGCGTGATGAGCGATCGAGATCGGGACGTGTGCAACCGGGTGACGAGAACCCGGCCCGGAGAAGGTACGTGACCATCCGAGGTAGGAAAGGACAAGGAATGGGGGCTCACATTACGCTTGTTTGAGGTCTAACTTGGGGCTGATATCGTTGAGCTTGGTCTTGATACCTTCGACCATGCCTTTGTATTCATTGAAAGCGCTGAGTGCGGTCTCAACCGATTTCGTTAATTCTGCGGTCATAAAAATCCTATAATGCAAATTGGTTGAACAAGTTGGTGATGGCTTCGAAGTGCTCCTGCCCATCAGCCTCGCGCTGACCCGCTATCGCCTTGTAGCCCTTGGCGACGATGGCCTTGGCCTCGCCGCGGCTGTACCCTGCCTCTCGCAGGTATTCCTCGAGCGCCCGCTCGTCGGCGGGCTTGCTCTTCACCCGGGTGATCTTCGCCATCTCGTTGGCCGGGAAGGTCACCAGGGAGACTTCCCACAGGTCGACCTGCTGGATGATGCGGGTGTCGCTCGTGTTATCCATCGCGTATTTCTGGATGGCGAAGCCGATGCTCATGCTGTCGACCGCGCCCGCCTTGGCGAGGGTGTAGGCGTCGTTGCCGAGCGTGGTGTCGAGGATGTGGCCCTTGACGTAGAGGCCCTGGGGGGTCTCCTCGGCCTGGTCCCACATGCCGATGACCTGGTGGCTCTTGTGCTGCCAGAGCATCTTGGGCTTGCGGTTCTTGAGGGATTCCGCGAACGCGCCGGGGGCGATGATGTCGTTGTCGCTGTCGGCGTTGCCGAAGGTGGAGGCCCAGCCTTCGACGGTGCGCGATGCGGCCTCCGCCTTCAGCTCGAGGGCGTAATGTTTGACTTCCATGTCATTACCGTGAGTTGTTGATTACTTGGCAGGCTTCGGATCGGGCTTCGGGACGGGTTTCCCCGGCCCCTGCGTCCCGTCCTCCGCCAGCGCCGGGTGGATGTTCGGGTCGACTTCGCCCGCCATCTCGACGGGGATCTGGTTGGCGGCGACGAACAGGCTGTCGCCCCCGACTTGCGCGGGCTCCTTGTAGGGCTCCATGCCCATCGCGGACCGCTTCTCGTTGAGCGTCATGAATACCGAGCCGCTGATCCGGTTCGACTTCTCCTTGCGCCTCGGCTCGAGCGCCGGGATCTGCTCCTCGTCGTACCAGAGGAAGCAATCCTCGCCGTATAAGGGGGGCAGCCAGCGGTTGAGGTCTTCCAGCAGCGTGCACAGGAACGGCAGCACGGTGTCGGCCCAGTAGGCCATGGTCGCCTGCTCGTAATTCGAATAAGTGCTCTCGCCCGGGATGTTCACGAGCTGCGGCGGCGTGCCGAAGCAGGCGGCGATGAAGCGTGCGTTGGTCAGCATGGTCTCGCGGTGGTCCATGTCCTTCGAGCTGAGCGACATCTGGACCCACTCGAGGGCGCTGTCGAGCAGCAAGGGGCGGCCGGCGTTGGTCGGGCCCGAGTATTGGTTGTCCACCTCCTCGCGGAGGCGCTTGAACTGGTCGTCGGTGAGCGTGGGGGCGAAGCCGTCCTTGCCCTGCCGCATCTGGAGCGCGCCGGAGGGCCTGCCCTCGTTCTGGAGGAGCGCCTTGTTCCAGGCCTGCCCGGAATTGAAGATGTCCACGCCGTAGGCGGCGGCGGCGAGCGGCGGCAGCCCCAGCCATTCGTTGAGCGGGTTGACCGTGCGCAGGTGGCAGACGACCGACTGGCCGGTGACCTTGTCGATGGGATAGCGGACCGGGCTCTCGGTGCCGGGCCGGAATTCGTAATAGTCGGGCAGGAAGCTGCGGCGCGTCCCCTCGACGTGCATCAGGGGCGGCGGCAGGAGCCAGAGCTCCGTGGGCGGCTTGGGATTCGCCCGCTTGATGTCGGCCCCGTTCCCCCAGACGTAGGCGTTGCCGCCGATCAGGTACTGGGTGGCCATCTTCTCGACGAACTTCCGTCCCGTCCACATCGGGTTCGGCCGGTCGATCAGGTCGAGGATCTCGTGCCGGTCGATCTTCTTGATCTTCCCGGCCTTGGTCTTGGCGTAGAGCTGCAGGTCGACCGAGGAGGCGGCGCGGGCTAGCTTCGTGACGCAGGAATAGACGACCGGGTTGTTCTCGAACCCTTCCTGGGCGAGCAGGAGATAGCTGCGGTTAAGCCAGCGGGTCGCCCCCATGCCCATGAAGAGCGTCGAGTATTTTACGGCGAGCTTGGCGGCCGTGACCTTGGTGCGGAGCGGCCACATCTAGCGCCTGCCATGGCAGTTGAGTATCCTCATCATCGAATTATTTTCCATATAGTGCATTTAGTGCTTTACATTGCCGCATTAGATGCGTATAACTAGATTTGTGAGCGGCAATAAAGCGGCTCGAGAAGAGGAGTAAGGGCCATGATTAAGAACAGCAAACAGAATTGGGAAATCGGTCAGCAGGTCAACGTCGGCTTCCTGAAAGGGTTAACGGTGCTCGCCAAGATCATGACGCCGGGCGATTATGCTCCTGACGCCTATGTGCTGGCTCGTGGCCCGGTTTTCTACAGCTTCGTGCCGCATAATGGCTTGGCCAAGTTGAGTCAGCATGAAGCGGCCTCCATGATTGAGGACGGTAAGCGCGTGAAGGCGAAGCATGATGCAAAACTGAAGGCCGAGGCCGAGTCTTGGGCGGTAGCTGTTCGCTTCCAGTCCTCCGTTATTGCGGCGGCATAATCATGCAGCCCGACGAATTCACCGCCGTCTGCCAGAGATTATTCGGACGCGAGGGCGACGGTTATGGCTGGCAAGCGAGGATGCACCGTCAGACCGGATGCCCTTTGCGGACGATCCAGGCATGGGCGAATGGAGATAACCCGATCCCAGCCATCGTGGCGGCTTTATTGCTTATCGTTAACAAACTATCGAGAGGAAAAGACAATGCGTAAACTATTCATCATGGCCGTCGGTGCGGCCCTATTATCAACCCCGGCCTACGCCGTGACGCTGAAGAAAGACGCCCCCGTATGCCTGAGCGAGGATCTCTATAGCCAGATGACCCTGGCCGTATACAAGAAGGACATGGACGCCCTGAACTGGCTGGCCACGAACGGATGCACCGTCTCCGACAAGCCGCTCCACGTCACGGTGCTCGACCTGAGCGGTTGGGGCAGCCTGGCGCACGTCCGGGCCTATCGGGGCAGTCATGCCGTCGAAGTGTGGACGGCCCGCGAATCCCTCGACGGGTACGATCCGTTGAAGCCCTAGAGCCTGCGGATCATGGGGCGGTTGCCGATATCGGCGCCTGTCAGTTCTTCGATGCAGTCGGAAAGGGCATCAATCTGATCGTCTTTCGCGCCGCCGGGGAAGTTTTCCGCCTCGCTGAAGAACGCGTCGTTCCACGACCCGCGGACGACTTTGATATTTCCGGCTTCCGCCTGGGCTGAGGCCGGGGAAGCCCTGGTCACCTTGTCGCCTGTCACCCGCTTCGTCCTGATGTTGAATCCCGCGAGTTGCCTCACGAAATAGAGCGCCTGGGATTTGCCGGCCTGGCCGGGGTCCTGGGGTATCCGGATCGTCACCGGCACGCCGTCCGCGTTTGCCGTGTTGACGATGGCCCGCTCGACCTTCTCGGGACTCGCCTGGAAGCGTTCGACGTGCTCGATGTAGAAAATTCCCTGCGCATCCCGGCTCATCTTCATGCCGACCGTCCAATCCGGCGTATTCCCGTCGACGGCCTCGGTGGCGGCCAGGTCCCAGCAGCGCACCTTGCGGGCGTTCGCGGGGGCCGCGGCGACGATCTCGAAGTAGGAACGCTTGAAATACAGCCCGGCGCTCGGTCGGATCTTCCAGTTTCCGCCCAGTAGCCGTTCACGCTCGACGAGCGGGAGGGCCTTGAGGTTTCCCAGGTAGCCCGGGTCTTTCTCGAGCAGGATCTTGTTGTCGAAGACGCTCGCCAGGATGAACGTGAAGGATTTGATGTCGTGGTGCGTCAGGTCGGCGAAGCGAACCAGCAATTCCTCCCTGCTATCGCCCCAGATCACCTCG
This sequence comes from Isosphaeraceae bacterium, assembly GCA_965277595.1. Lineage (GTDB taxonomy): Bacteria > Planctomycetota > Planctomycetia > Isosphaerales > Isosphaeraceae > CBDIDH01. Next base: position 3,333,580 of record CBDIDH010000002.1, on the reverse strand, counting down.
TCGTTGCGCGTGGTGAAGTATCGGACCACGCCGCTACGCTCGGGGATGGCGTAGCCGGTATCCTGGTCGATGTACCACGCGATGAAGTCAGCCACCCAGCTATCCGCGTCCGGGTTGGTCGTCGCCCTGATGTAGGGCCGCACGCCGCAGGTCGAACGGTTGCGGCTGAGCATGTAGAAGAGTTGGCTACGGCTGAAATGCGTCAGCTCGTCGAAGCCGATCAGCGGGATCTGGCTGCCCTGCCAGTCATGCTTGGTCGTCTCGTGTTCCAGGTGGGCGAATTTGAGCTTGGCCCCGGACGGGAACTGCCATTGCAGGATACTCTGCTGCGGCTTGGCCCCCACGAGCGGGTAAAGCTTGGCGCTCTCGTCCCAGAGGCCGCCTTCGTTGCGGACCTGGACGCTGTTGCGCCGGAAGATGACGGCGCCGAACTCGGGGTTGGAAACGTGGCGAAGAGGCTCGAGGAGGAGGCCGAAGGTCTTCCCACCCCCGGCACCGCCTCCGTAAATGGCGAAATCCGCTTGGCTGGCCAGGAAAGCCTGCTGCGGGCCCGGCTGCGGTCTAACTTCCGTCCCTGCCATTGTCCGGCAGGTAGATGTTGACCTTGGCGGTGAGGCCGACATCGGCGACGACCTTCGCCTGATCGGTGATCAGCCCGTGCAGCTTCGCCTTGCCGATGCTGGCGGTGATCGCCGCGCTATGCTGCTTATCTGCCGTGGCGAGCTTGCGAGACTCGTCCAGTTCCTGAGTGATGGTGTCGACGGTGACGACGTGACGCTTGAAGTGGAAATCCTGGATTTCGCGCACGCGAGTTGCAATCTTGGGGTTATCCAGCAATGCCTTCGCCGCCCTATTCGCTGTAATCGGTTTCGATCCCTTGGCATCGTAGGAGGCGTAATAGGCTTTCGTGGCGTCGCCGAGTTCGATGTATTTCTGGCAGAATTTTTCTTGTTTGGGGGTAAGGCTCATATGGCCAATCTCTAGGCGTGCGAAATCACCTCGTTAACAGCATTATCGCACGGCCTTTATGCTCGCGCAACAAGTTTCGTCATTCTCCATATTGATTCTTTATGGCCGCCTCCTTGCGCTCCCATAGCGCCTTGACCGCTGTGGAGAGCTCGCTGAATGCCATCCACACCGTCCCCTCGATCCGCTCGAGCTGGTCGATCAGACGCGGATCGGCGTCGTCCGTGCAGACGAGGGCTACGATCCTCTTCCAGCGGTCGTTGCGAAGCTCGCGGAGGATTCGCAGATAGTCGATGTCCTCGATCGGGATGGGCTTGCTGGGGCTTGCCTCGTCCTCGGTCTTGACCCGTAGCATGCCGACCTTGGTGAGGACGGGGTCGAGGAAGACCCGGTGCATCGCGATCATCTGCATGCCGTAGAAATGGTGTTCCGCCTTGATGAACTTGCGGGCGAGCAGGACGTCGATGAGAAAGGGGTTGGGCTGGTAGGCTGCGTTGATGTACCCGGCCCCGTCATAGCCGACGACGAGGTTGCGGCGCTCCGCGATCTTGAGGGGAACGAGATGTCTGCGTTTGTAGGACGGTTCGTCGTCGGCCATACCACCCGGGGCGTTGTCAAGGCTGAGAGTAGCACAACGGGTGGGGGTTACAAGGTTTTAATGCGAAACTTATACCCCGTCCTGCCATGCCGCATAGCATTTTGACGCCTCGGGTGCGACGCTGATTCCGACTGGGGCCCGCGTCGGACGAAACGAGCCGCCGGGGCAGACGTGCCATCCGGTGCGAAGGAGTGGTTATGCAGTATCTAGCCGATTCGTACTTGCTTCTGTCGCTATTCATCATCCCGAAGCTGCTGCTATGATTCGAGCCAGCGAGCCAGGTATTTCAGGACCTGGCCCTCCCACCAGTCCCGCGGCATGAACGCGAACTGACCAATCTGATGCTGCGTCCTATGCTGGGCTGCAGTCAGGGGAACGGCTTGGTACTCGGGCTTGCATCCCGTGCCCGAGTTCACCGAGGTCCGATAATGGCAGGCTTGGCAGTATCCCCGCCCTGTGTCCATATCCCAGTCGAATCCCCCGTCGACCGCGGAAGGTTGGAGCCGGAGCCAGTCGAGATAGAGACGTTCTGATCCGCGGGCTTTGGCCCGGGATATGAGTCCTTCGAGCGTCATATGCCACCTGGGATGGCAATGTCGTACTGACTGGCAAAAGTCGAGACATCTGTCTCCGGAGCGCCGCTTTCACGCATGGCCCGAATCGTGCGATCAACCTTTTCTGCCAATGACGGCGCCTGTGGCTCGATACCTTTTGCAACTCGCACTTCACGAAGCAGGTCGGAGAGGCGACGAATCTCGTCCTTCAAATCACTAACGTGTTGCCGAAGTCGGAGATTCTCCGTAAGCATCGCAGCATCTTTCTGCGGGTCGGGATCATCTCGCCAGCCCTCTTGCTGCTGGGCGTCCCATTCTTTGAGCATTGCCCATTCGGCACCGGTCCGATCTTCGCCGTCCTTCTTGCGAATCGCGATGATATCCGATTCCTTCAAGGTGGGTTTGCCATTGCGCCTGATGATTCCGACAATGTCGGCAAGCGTCGGGAACTCCGCGCTGCGCTGGGCGTGGAGCCTGAATGCTGCGTTGATCTTGTCCACCGGGAAATCCGCCAGGCCTTCGTTGAACAGCGAAATAATGCTATCCAGCGATTCCGGTTCCTTGCCGTAGGTCTTCATCGCATAGAAATCACGGTATAAACGGGCTGCCAGTGCCTTCTTGCTCTCCGATCCATTCTTCAGGAGCAAAGCCGCCTGCGATTGCGGCGCGACGGACAGCCTCTTTCCCTCGATCGGCTTTGGTTGGTTGCTGATGGCCGTGATGGATTCTGCTATCGTTTTCATTGCGATTTCCTTTCGGTTCGTAGAGATCAGTCCAGTTGCTTGTGATCGATTTGCTCAGTATTTCGGACGGGTCATGTCCTTTCGCCCTCCAGCTATCCAGCTTTGCAAGCAGAAGGACGATTGCCTTATCCGTGGGTGAAGCCCTCTTGTTTTTTCGCATTTCCAGATAATCCCGCCAGAGATCGACGGGCAACCAATCCGGTAAGTCGGCGGGTCCCTTCTTTTCTTTATTTCCTTTCTTTGCCTTTATTTGATTAGTATCCGTCGCTGTTCCGTCTGTGTTCCGTCGCTGTTCCGCCTGTGTTCCGTCGTCGTTCCACGGCTCTTGGTATTTAGAGTAATTACAAATGGATATGGCGACGAAACCGTGTTCCGTTTTAATTTCAATCATTCCTTCTTTTTGGAACAGATTCAAAACACGTATCGCCCGGTTGGGAGACCAATGCCAATGCTCAGCCAACGCCCTATAGCTCGTGGCCAGGGTGCCGCGTGGGATAGTGTATATCTCGTGCTTATGCCGGAACTGACTAGGAGAAAAGTTGGCATGTTCGAGGAGCCAGAGCCATGCCTTAAACTCGCAGAATGGGGACTTCGATTTGAATAGCGGGTGACTGAAGAGGCCGCGATGGAGGTAGATGAAACCCGACATAAGCTTCCTTCAAAGCTTCCTTCCATGAGAGACGGGGCAGGCGGCGAAGGATTCCGCTTTTCGAGGATCAGTCTAGCCCCGCTCATATTCACCCTGCAAATGAGGTAGAGGGTGGATACAGCGATAACATAAGGCGCCCATAAATGGAATATAAAAATTGCTAACTTTCCAATGCATTGTGTTAGTAATCGCCAGCAGGAAATCCAAGTGGACCGTTACGATCGATTAATGTTATCCGGGGCCGCGACGAAGGCGCCCCATCCCTCCAGGACGCTCATCGCTTCGTCCGGCTCGTAGCAGAGCGCGTAACGGACCCTCTTCTCCACGCACCAGGCGCGGAAGTAATTCTGGTATGGACTCCTCTCCGTGGCCGGAACCCTGACGAGCTTGCCCTTCCCGTTAATTCGCACGCGGGCTGGGACTTTAAACTCGATCACCCCGCCCCCGCCGTCCCAGATGAAATAGAAATCAGTCGAACCAGGAATCAAGCCCATCGCCTTGAGAACGAGGGCGACGAGGGGATGACGCTTCCCTTCGTTCGGGATGTGACCCCAGATGCCCCTGTAACGCCCCGATACGGTTGCCTTGCGCATTAGGTCGGCGAAGTCAATGCAGATACCCTCCTCCGGCTCGACGTGGGCGTGCATCGGGATCTTTCCGCGGGACATCAGCATCGTGATGGCGTAATCCGGGGAGTCTATGTTGAGGCCGATCAAGCCTCGTCCCTCCCCATTTTAGACAGGCGCTTCTCGATGGCCGCCATGCGAGCTTCGAGCTTGGCCCTAGCCTGCCTGTCCGCTTCCCTGTCCCCGGCCTGTTGCTTGCCGTAGCCCTCGAACCACCGGCCGATCTGCTCGGCCAGGAGCTTGGCGGCGGGGCTGACCCGCTCGCCGGCTTTTCTCAGGGCCTTTTCGTATTCATCAGCGAACGGATTCATTGAGCGCCTTCACCAGCCTGCCGATAGTTGCCGCGTGCCAGCGACCCTTACCGGTCCCCTTCCGTATCCGTTTAATGGTGGATTTGTTGAGTCCAGTCCGGCGGCAAAGTTCGGCGTAAGTTCCAAACTTATTCTTGCCTTCCTCGATTAACTCCGATGGGTTAGGAACTGTCTGCATGAGGGTGCAAATTCCCTGTTGCGCGAGGGTTTATTATGAATTATGGTTGGCATATTAAAACGCTACTGTCAAGGAATCTGTATGACGCGACGACTGCAGGCCGAGGAATCCCTTTCGATCCGTCAGAGAATCGAGCAGCTCCGCAAGATGCGATATGAAGTGGAACAAGAGGACGTCTTCTCGCTCTCTGATGACCTTTCGTCGGAGTCTGACTTCAAAGGTTTATGCCTCGAATTGGCCGAGGAGGCTATCGAACGCGAACTGCAGGCTGAGGCCGTCGCGGTTCGAATCAAGGAGCTGACGGAAAGGAAAGGCAGATTAGCACGGACGGCTGAAAGCCTCCGGAATATTATCCTCCAATGCATGGAAACCCGTGGAGAGAACCTCATCCAGTCCCCAGTCGCGACTCTAAGCGTCTCACGGATAGGACCTGACATCGTGATTACTGATGAATCCGCATTACCGTCGCGATTCTTCACGTCGCAGCCACCGAAACTGGATAAGAAGGCATTAAAGGAAGCGGTGCTTAACGACGGAGAGGTCATCGAAGGAGTTACTACCGGCAACGGGAAACTTTCACTGGCTATACGGAGGAAATAATGAACGAGCTAATCCAGCAGACCTATTCGGCATCGCAGTTGTCACTGATCCGGCATACGGTCGCCAAGGACTGCAATCAGAGCGAGTTCGATCTGTTCATCGAGATGTGTAAGCATCAGGGGCTTGATCCATTCCGGAAGCAGATCTACGCGTTCGTATTCAAGAAGACAAAACGTGCAAAGGATGAATCGGGCCAATGGCGGGATGTCGAGGAACGCCAGCTTACTCCCGTGACCAGCATCGACGGTTATCGCTCAAAAGCGGCGCGTTGCGCGGATTATCGGCCAGACGATCAGGAGCCGTCTTTCGAGTATGACGATGCCGCAAAGTCGCCGGATACGAACCCTGTCGGCATCGTGAAATGTACCGTACGGGCCTATAAGTTCGGTCCCGACAAGCTGTGGCATGCTTGCGTCGGGACGGTCTATTGGGACGAATTCGCCCCCATCGTTGAAGACGGCGAGTGGAAAGACAATAAATTCGTCGGCAACGGGAGGCTGCTGCTCGATAAGAAGAAACCGAATTGGCGACGGATGGCCAGGGCAATGATCGAGAAGTGCGCGGAGGCCAAGGCCCTTCGGAAGGGATGGCCGGAGGAAATGAGTGGTTTAGTCGTCCAGGAAGAGATGGACAAAAGTTATCTCGACATGACGGCCAGTGAGGCGGCTGATGCACACGAGCGTGACGAACGCCATAAACGTGTCGCCGGCAAGGATGCGATTCCGGCGATTTTTGAGATGTCGGAGGGCTTACAGATCATCCCGATCGGCAGGTTCGCCGACCGCGTGATGGAACATGTCATGGCGATGCCCGATGCTCAGGCCATCGATTTCTGGAAAGAACAAAACACGATGGGATTAAAGCAGTTTTGGGCGTGCAATCCAGGGGATGCGTTTGAGCTGAAGAAAAAGATGGAAGAGGTTCATAACAAGCTGGCCGACCTGGCGGCGGCGTAAAAGGAGCGATTATGGCAGGCAGCGTCAACAAGGTCATTCTGGTAGGGAATCTGGGTAAGGACCCTGAAATCCGCAGCACTCAGGACGGCAGGGAAATCGCCAACCTGACGATCGCCACCTCCGAATCCTGGAAGGACCGCAATAGCGGCGAGCGCAAGGAAAAAACCGAATGGCACCGGGTGGTTATTTTCAGCGAAGGCTTGGTCAATATCGCCAAGAATTACCTGAAAAAAGGCGCCAAGGTTTATCTCGAAGGCACGCTTCAGACCCGCAAATGGACCGATCAGTCCGGCCAGGAAAAATATTCGACCGAGGTGGTGTTGCAAGGCTTTAACGCCACGCTGACCATGCTCGACGGCCGCCGCGACGGCGATAATTCGGGCAGCAGCTATAACGCCCCGCAAGCGAATCAGAATCCCGGCGCTTCCGGCGGCAAGCCCGTTGGCGAGATCCTCGACGATGAGATCCCGTTCTGACCATGGTCGAGCTAATAGAGATCCCATTCCAACCTGAGGGCGGCAAAATGCCAACAGGGACGTTGCACCGCCTGATGAGTGCCGTGGCACGAATGGACGGGAAGCGTCTCATTCTAACGCTCAAAGAGCAGAAGCGGCGTAGGAGTCTGAATCAGAACGCCTACCTCTGGGGTTGCGTCTACCCGGTGATCGTCCAGGTCTTCCGCGAGGCGGGGAACAACGTCGATGCCGAGGATATTCATTCCTACCTCAAGGACCACGTCGGGAAACTGAAGCAGGTCTTCGTAACCCCCGATGGCGAAGTCCTGACGGGACCCGGTTCCACGGCCAAACTCGGGACGATGGAGTTCGAAATCTACGTTGAGAAGGTCCGTGCTTGGGCCGCAGAAACGCTTGGGATCGGTATCCCGCTGCCGAATGAGCAAGTTAACTGACTAACGAAAGGGAGAGACATGAAGCAAGGGCATAATCGCGTCGGCGGGATCGCCGTCGACCAACTCAAATCGATCATCGGCCGAGTAGAGAAGCTCGAGGAAGAAAAGGTCGGGATAGCGGCGGACATCCGCGATGTGTTCGCGGAGGCGAAAGGAAACGGGTTCGACGTGAAAGCGATCCGGACCATCATCAAGATGCGGAAGATGGATGCCCAGGCGCGGGAGGAGGCGGAGACGACGCTCGATGTCTACCTCGTTGCTTTGGGGATGTCCCAAGGCAATCTCTTCGATGACGAGGATGCGGCTTGAGGCAGACATCGCTTGACCGGGTATCCCGACTATCAATCGCCCCAGTTCGAGCACAAAATCAGGATAATCAGGGCGCCAAGACGCGCTAGGTGAAACCAGTAGGGATTCACTGCACCCACTCCGGCCTGTCCGCGATCTGCGGCAGCCCTCTGCCCTTCAACTCGACGTTGGCGCGGCGGATCTTATCCCCCGGCTGAAGGCTCACCACGGGAAGCTTTCCGGCCCGCTTAAGAACCCGGTCGGCGTAGTGGAGGGGCGTTTCCTCAGATCCCCGGGCGTATTCCCACGGGATGGCGACGACGGCAGGCATCTCCGCGGCGGCTTTCTTCGCCTGATAGCGGGTTTCGGCTTCCTTGGCTCTGGACTGCTCGCCGCCCACGACGCGCCGCATGTGCCGCTCGACCGTCTGATGGCTGAAGTTCATCCGGTCGGCGATGGCGTAGACGCTCAGTCCGTCCTCGAGGTGGCCTTTGAGGATTGGATCGTGTTTTTCCGGCCTCCAGGCCGGGCCGCGGGCGGGCATCAGACTTTCTTCCTCGGCCTGGCCGTGGGACCCGAGCTACTCCCGGTCAGCCATCGCATGGGCAGTTTGTCGATCTTCTTCCGCTCGAGGTAGACGCCCAGGAGCAGGATCTGATCGTCGAACTGCATGGCATCAATATGGTGCTTGCGGAGGGGCCAGAGTTCCTTGGCGAGTGTGCGGAGGGATTCGGAGAGGGCGGCGATTTCAGTCTGCTCTGTGGCCACTTGAGTTCCTGCGGTATTCGGCTTGACTATTTATTGAATACCATAGTTAGCAGGCGAAATTCAAGCGATTAACGTGGGTTTGACGCCTCGTCTTGCTTCCTGGCCTTGGTCAGCATCTCATTCAATAACCAGCTCGCCGAGCGGTCGATCGCTTTAGCCTTGTCAGCAAGCCATTGTTTATTCTGTATTTCGATGAAATACGCCGTTGTTTCCTTGTTCATTATTAGAGCCTATAAATTTGTGTTGACTGCTATAAGAATAAAAGATATAGTCGGTCTCGTCAAGCAGCAATAGGGAGGTTATATGTCGCATGTTATCAAGGCAACCTGGTACGGAAAGGATGGGATCGAGGCATGCTTCGGCGGCTCGTTCCAGTCGCTCGCCGAAGGGGCGGAACATATCGAACAGCGGGCCAGCGTGCGCCCGAATTGCCGCATATGGATCGACGAGCGCGAGGTCGCGGTCAGGAACGGCAGGGTTCTCGGTCCGGACGGTAAGCCGAACTGGCTGGACGGCGGCATCCCCCGGGAGCTGCCCGAAACGGCGACCGTCTACCTGGAGGAAATCAACGCTCTGCTCTGCGGGAAGTCCAGGGCGCCTTCCGTGTCTCGTCCGCCAGAGGAGGTGATTCTATGACGCCGGCGGACAAGCGGTGGTTCTTCGTCGGCTTGGTCCTCCTGGCTCTCTATAGCGCCGCTCTGGACTATGCCTTCGATCAACGCTGGATTGAGCCGGGGCACGTCCATGAGTAGTGACCGAGGTAATCCCCCAATGACTGATGCTGGATCGAGTACAGGCGTTCTAACATTCAAGCACAAATTATTGCCGAATAAACGGCAACACCGCGCATTGGAAGAACTGCTCGAATCGCAACGCGTCCTGTATAACGGATGCTTGGAGCACCGTATCGGAGCCTATCGCAAAGCGGGCAAAGCCATAACGTATGACGACCAACAGGCTCAATTAACTGAACTCCGGCGCTCCCGACCAAACGGCAACATCAGGCCTTGGCCGATATTCTCGAATCACAGCGCATTATGTAGAAAAACGCTTGCTATTCTCTTCCCTGATGATACAAGGCGTATGCAACTTGTATCAACATGGGGTGTTATGGATGAATTTGCGATTTGGTGTGCTGGTTTTTTTGACGGCGAGGGCAGCGTAAGTATTCCACTTGGCAAAAGGTCGGGCGCTAGCGGAATGGCGGCGATGCAATATTGGCTTCAGATAAACGTAACCCAAAACAGGAGGGTGCCTCTTGAATTAATAAAGGAACGTTTTGGCGGAAGAATTGCCCGCGTATCACAGCCCGCTGACAAGAAGCTCGTCAGGCCGATATGGCGCTGGATTGCCGACGCTGACGTTGCAGTCGCCTTTTTGCAGGTAATACGCCCTCACCTGCGCATTAAAGGAAAGGCAGCCGATATTGCCTTTGAGTTCCAGAAAACGATGAAGCAACACCAACCTAAGGGCGTGGCATTTGATCGAGCTAAAATCATCGAGATGCGCTCTGCCTGCAAGGCAAGGATGGAATCATACAATCGAGGGGAAATGGAACAGTGTGCGTGAAGGCCGGGCGTCAGCTTGTTGAAGTCAAGGCCGCCGGAACGAGCCAGACATGCCCAGACTGCGGGCAGGTCAAGGCGAAGACTCTGGCGGAAAGGGTGCATCGCTGCGATTGTGGCTGCGTTATGGATAGAGACCATGCCGCTGCTATCGTGGTTTTGCAACGGGCGGTAGTTGCGTCCGTGGCATCCCAACTCAAGGCGGTAGCCTGAGTGATGCCGGAAACATCAATTTTGAAAGGAATTCAAAATGAATCACTACAGTAGTGAGGGAGCGATTCTCGTTGTGCTGGCAGCGGTTTTCGGCTCACTGTTCGCGGTGAACGCGACGCATTCGGCGCCAAAGCCACCCCAGGCCCGCGTCGAAACGAGCTACCGCCGGGCTGAGATCGAGGCCGTGGCCGCGCTCTCGGAGCAGGCCGACACCGAGCGACTCATGGCCGCGATCAGGCACGTCGAGAGCCACGGCGATCCCCGTGCGGTGAGCAAAAAAGGGGCGCGGGGCGCCTATCAGACGATGGCGGCCACCGAAAGGAACCCGGGGCTCGGCGTCAGGCCGATGCTGCATTATACGCAGAAGGAACAAGAGCGTTTCGCGAGGGACTATGCCGTTGCATTGCGGGAGCGCTATGCCCGGATGCTGGCCGAAGGTGCTTACAATGCGGGTGTGGGGGCAGTGGATCGGGCATTAAAGGAAACGCTCGCCCGGTTGCCCATGGAGACGCGGCATTACGTCAAGAAGGTCGAATTAGCGATGAACCAGAATTAGGGGAGGAAGTATGCAATTTCAGTTACAAGATCGGGTGTTAGTCGGCAACACCGGCGAGGGCCATTCCGAGGGAGTTGTCGTCGGGCGGATATTTTGCCAGCCGCCGCTCTACGATGTGCGAACGCCGGGAGGGGTGCTGTTCTATCAGCCCGAGGACTGTCTTCGCAAGCCGGAGTCCCTATGACCGATCCCGATGCCGCCTTCGTCTCCGTGTCTCATTGGGGGATGTTCTTCCACGACGAAATGGCCGAGGAACGGGCGGTCGACGCCCTGTTCGCCGCGATCTTTGGAAGGCCGAAGGTGAAATGCGGAAAGAGCTGGCGGGAGATGGTCAGGCTCTGGCGGCTATGCCTGGCTGCATACCGTGGCCTGGAAGAATGAGTCAGTCGACTGACAACGTCACGCCCATCGCCCCCTTCAGCCAGGCGGATCGTGACACGGCCCTGCTCAGGCTGCTCGCCGAGGCCGCTCTGGAATTGCGGGAGGTGCCGGTCGAGGACCTGGCGGCATTGAGCTATGGCGAGAGCACGGCGTACATGACCCTGTACGGGGTTCTGAAAACACTGGAAGAGAAGCTATATCAGATGGCGATCTGGATTCAGGCGAAGCGCTTTGAACAGGAGCTGTTCGCAGACCGGCGCGACGAGCTTTAGGGGACGCTTCCCGGACTTTCACGGGGAAAGTCTCCCTCCGCGAATTAGTACCATAGATGTAAACCGCTCCTCACATCTTGACCGCTCGGCTTTTTCGCCTAGAATCGTCCGGCCCCTTACTGGAGGACATAATGGGAGTGGAGCCGGACAACAAGGTTGGCAACCATCGGTATTACATGGTGGAAGCCAACGAGCTGTCCACGGAATTCAAGGGCAATTTGGCCCGGATTCTGGGCATCGAGGGCACGTTCGGCGAACAAGCCTATGACCGGCTGTTCCGCGGCATGAATCCCGAGCTGACGGACGGCAGGGAGACGAAGCTCACGCTGCGGCTGGACAAGGATCGCACCGGGGCATGGGACTGGACGTTTAACGTGCCGAAGTCCGTCTCGGTGGCCGAGCAGGTGGCGGGGGATACCCGGATCGGCGATGTGCGGACGCGGGCCGAGGAGAAGGCCATGCGGCTCATCGAGTCGCAGGCGACCGTGAAGGTCAGGAAGAAGTCGGAGATCGAGAAGAGCAAGAAAGCCCATCCCAAGGCGTGGAAATACCCCGAGCGGAAGACGGACAACCTGCTCTATATCCCCTTCCGCCACACGTCCAGCCGCTCGGGTGACCCGGCCAGTCACACCCATTACGTCATTTACAACCTGTCGTTCGACAAGCAGGAGCGGGTCTTCAAGGCGGTGAACCTGAAGCATGTCGACCGGAAGGCGGCGGGCGACCTTTACCACAAAGAGCTGCGGAAGGGGCTGAACGAGCTGGGTTATAAGACCAAGACGGTCGGCAAGAGCTTCGAGATCGTCGGCTTTCCGGCGGAGATCAAGGCGGAGTTTTCCCAGCGGCATCACGCCATCGCCGACCGCTCCGAGGAGTTCACCGCCCGCACCGGCCGAAAAATGTCGAATCAGGCTCAGTCGGTGATCAACCGCCCCGAGAAACCCGACGACAAGCCCTTGGCGGAGCGGAGGGCGGATTGGGCGGCCCGGCTCACTGACCGGCAGCGTGCGGGGCTAAAGGCTTTGGTAAGCCGTGCCAAGGGTTCGCTCCGGCGCTCCCGGCTCCGGGCTGGGATGAAGAGGCACCTCGACAAGGCAAGGTCTTTCGTGCTAGAGGAGGTCAAGCAGCATGGGAAAGGTCTCGAACGCTGATGTTTTCGACGTGAGCGAATACGCCGGAGTAAAAAAGACAGAGTCGGCAGACAGCGACTCCTGCGGCATAGGCGACCGGGTTCACGCCACGTTCCTACGACTGACGACGAAGCAAGGCATCAAGGGTATCCCCTACTCCGGCATCTACGGACTGGACCAGTCCGAGGACGGGACCACGCTCCAGTTCACGTTCCACGCGATCATCGAATGGGACGGCGAGCGGAAGGACCGGCACTTCGTGGCGACGATCAAGGGGAAGCGGCTCGAGACCATCGTGCGGCATGTCTCGGTGGCGTGCAGGAAGACCATCCACCCGAGTGGGCCGGTCGAGGGGGAGAAACCCCAGGTCGATAGTATCGGGCTGGAGGTGTTTGATCCGGATGCGTGAGGTTTCATAAGCGGGGCCAAGCACATGACCTTCCCGGAAGTTTTCGCCAAACTGATTGCGGGTAATCTCGTGCGGCGGCGAATCTGGCTCCTCCGCGACGATATCGATTATAAGTCCCCAGTGCCGACGGTGCTCGTTCGACGTGGATTAACGAGGGCGTACCATCATCTCTGGCTCGGTGATCGCCATATGTGGAGCCAGGGCTATGTCCCCCGCAGGCCGGATTTGAATCCCGAGGGCAAGGTCATCTGTGAGAGCTGGCCGGTGGAGGGGAAGAAGGATATCGTTCGCGTCTGGGAGCCGACCGACGACGACCTGGCCGCGACAGACTGGGAGTGGCGGTCATCGGCTCCGCTCCGGGATATGTGGTTTCCGACGCCTTCGGATCGGGAGAGCCTTTGGATTCGGGCAACCAGGCCGTTGCTGAGGCCGCTGGCTCGATTCTTATGGAGAGCGAGCCAGCGGCGAGCGCGCGACGGGTTTGAGCGAGAGTCAGTTGTCTGACTGAGGGGCGGCCCGGCTTGAGAGCCGCCCCCGATTACCTCTTCTCTTCCCCCTTGTGCCGCTCGAAAAGGTCGCAGGCCCTCTGCCTGGTAAGCTCCGAGTTCGGCGGCTGTTGCCCTGTCTCCGCCGCCACTTCTGCCCATGCCACGGCTGCGCAGAGCAGGAAGAAGGGCAACTCGTCGCGGATGTCGGTCATGCGGCCTGCGTCTGTTGGCCGATTCCGACAATCCGCTTGGCACTCGCCTTGGCCGCCTCGGTCAGCTTCCGCTGCCATGCCTGATTTGACGGCGACCATTTCCACGCCTCGCCTTTCAGCTTGATGATCATAGCCGTGTCAGGCTTGGCGTCGAAAATGATCTGCACACGGTCTATGGCGGTGTTGCAGACGATCCTGACGCCTTCGGCTTCGGCTATAGCATGTGGGCCTTCGTTGGCGGCCTGTTCCCGCTTGGAGGCTACCCGTTCGGCTATACCCTCGAACGTCCAAACTTTATGGCGAGGAGTGAAAACAGGGCGGGCAGCGGTGGCATTGTATTGCCTGATGACATCTAGGGATCGTTTCACCAATGAAACTTCACCCTTGTAGGCCATCCGTTCTAAACGGTTCGAGAGATTACTGAAAATCAGGGTGTTGCCGCTAGTGATGCTGCTAAGAACGTCACGCTTCACCCGTTCCCACTCCTCCGCGTCCTTCTCTTCGTCCGGCCTTGCACCGAGCAGTTTTCGCTTGATGGCCTGCTGGGCCTTCGCATCCCACTCCAAAAGCTCGTTGGCCTTGTTGTCCGCCCATTGGCTCCTCTTCTGATTGCGGGCCGTGGGGAAACGGGCGGGGCCGGTTATCATCGCGGAGGCAACGTTGGCGTGGCTGGAAAGAAAGGCGTTCATGCGTGTGAGGTAGCCTTGGCGGTAACGTTCCATCTCAGTGGCAAGGAGTTGCTTTTGCTCGTCGGTCCTGGCCATTTGCCATAGCTCCGCGTAAAGCTCGTTTACGCTGTCGGCGTATTCCTTGCGGCGGGACTCTCCACGTTCTTCGGGTTTGAAGCTCGTCCAGTAAAAAGCCCGGCGAGCATGTTCTTGGTTGATGTCGTCAAGCTGAGCGATGATAGGGGCTTGGCTTTGATTCCGTTCGGTGTTATTGTCGTTCGTCATAATCTCTATCTCCAGAATAGGGGTTATATTGGGGCGGGGCCATCACGGCCTCGCCCTATCTTGTTAAAGCGTTTCGTGGCTTCGCACAAGCATTTTTATCATTAACCCTCAAAGGTTTATTGCCGGTGTGGCTCTTGCGCCGATATGCGTTCAGAGCCTTCACGATCAGATCGGCGTCGGCCTTCTTCTGCTCGGCGTCCACCCTGAAGCGTCGCCTCTGCCCGCCAGCTTTCCCACCAGAACCCTACGGACAGCATCTCCCTGCCGTCCGGGGCAAAAATGCTGATAACGTCTTCGGTGCCATCACGGTAGAATTCAGCGTAGTAGCGGGGCTTGGGCATGAGTTTGTTCCTTTCAAAATGGGCAATGGGCTTCAGGGAAGGGCGAAGCCCGCGACCCTGAAACCCTGCCATGCTGGCGAAGCATGGGGGTGGGAGCGGAAAGTCCCGGAGCACGGGGAGGGGAATCGCCCGGCCTGCACGGAGCGCAGCGGAGGAAGGTCGGGGATACCCCGTGCGTAGCCGCAGGCGAGCGGAGCGAGGGGCTTGTAGCGGAGAGGGGGCGAAGCCACCTAGTCTTGCGATAGCGGGCGTCAGGGCCGCGCAGCGGGTCCGCAGGACGGAACCCCGAGAGCACGCGGGCCGTCAGGCATCGCCCGGAGGCCGGCCCAGCCACTTCCAGATTGTTTCCGAAGACGGTAAAATCACGCCGTTTAGGCCCTAACCTAGATTTGCGTGTCGCGAGTTCGTGTCTCGCCCTTCGGAGCTGATCTCCTAGGTGACCTTTATGTCCGAGGCCATTTGGGCCGCATTGATCGGCGCCATCGCGACTATCGTCGCGACAGTCCTAGGCACGGTTATCCAAACGTATCTCAGAGACCGCTCAGCGGTCAGCGGGATCAAGGATAAACCGATCCCGCAGCCTGCGGCCGTACCGTTAGGCTCCTGCGGCGACTCTGTTGTGGCTCCGCCACAATCTGGTTCGACCGGGCTACCATCCGCGCCTCCTCCGGATTCTGATGGCTCGCTCACGGCAGAGGAGGCGATCACGTGGCTTGAGAGCCAAGGCGGAAGGCGAGGCGCGACGGCCACGCCTGGCGGGTCATATTACTCGACGGTCAGTCGGCTGCGATTCGTACGATGTACATGTGCCTGGCAGGATACTTCCTATGGTTGCCACGAATTCATCGCACGCACCTCCCGGGGAAGCTGCTATTACATCGGCCTAAGTCGATCGCGCGGCATGATAACCTGCGGCCCGAAAGGATATCACTGGTATCACCCGGAAGTGCCCGAGTGCATCGCTGGCCGCCAGTGACCGTACGATCTCACACCTTGCAGAATACCGGGCAAGAGTTGTCGCGAACCACTATTTACCCGAACAGGTCATGGTTGGCCGCGGAGCATAGCGTGCGCCGCCGCTCGAGTTAGTCTGGTCAAGCTACGAGATTCCCGGTACGCTTAAGGACTTGTTGAAGGAACGCCGTTGGATACGATCAGGTGCGAAGTCATTCAGGAGACGATGATGGAAGATACATTAACACGGTGCTTCGAGTTTAGGTTTACGAGGCGTGGTCAGACGAATCTTTGGGAGTTGGACTCGGCTCTTTTTGGAAGGGAGCCCGCTGGGACCGGTGAAGACGGGGAGGCGAGGCTGGGCCAGAACGATGACAAGACGGCGTGGATTGATGTATTTATACGCGTCTCAGCAAGCGACATGTCTTCAGACGATGAAAGGGATGCGCACTACGAGAGAGCTGAGAAACTCGCCGTCGCAAAGTTCAAGGAGCGGCATCCGGAAGCAGAAGTGCTTGACTGATCTCGCGTCAGAGGCGTATCCCAAAGATCGTAACGAAGTGAACCCTAGGACCCTTATCTCCTCCGCTCCTCCCGCCGCCGTCTGCTGGCCGCCTGACGCTCAACGTGACGCTTCTGCCAACGTGCGAACTCGGCCTCGGGCTTGTTCCGCCATCCCTCCGCCTCGGCGATGCGGGCGTCCAGCTCGTCGAGGTAGGGGCCGGGCGGCTTCGGGGCGGTCATGCGGGCTCACTGCCCGCTACGGGCGGCTTGTTCTTGTTTATCTCGTCAGCAAGCCGGAAAAGGATCTGCGCGGCTAAATCCTCGTAGTTGGCAGTCTGAGCGTTCTCAGCCGCAGCAACGGCGTCGCGGATTCTCTGGAAGTTCCAGGTGTTCAGCTTCATGCGGCCTTCTTCACTCGCAGGTGCTCCCCATCCTCGGTCAGCACAGCCCGGTCTGGGTCGTCGATCACCTCGGCCGCCAGGTTGATATACGATGCCAGGTCAACTAGCCAGTCCCGCGAGTCCGAGCGGGCGGTGAGGGCGTGGCTGATGAGGTTGTTGATCGCTCGCCGGAGCTGCGCCATCCTCGTCGCCGCCTCGAAAATCGCCGCGTTGGCCGCCCCGTCGCCGCTCTCGATGTCGCGGGCCAGTACGCGAAGGGCGTCGATCAGAGTCTGGGTGTCGGTGCGTTTTGCCTCGTAAGCGTCCCATTCCGCCTTGGTCGGCTGGTGATCCGGTTCTTCGTCAAAGCAGGTCATGCGGAGTCCTTTCCTCAATGAATTGTTACTAGGGTGTAGATCGCTTGGCGTCCCGCAGCTTGATCTTCTGCGTGATCGGTAGATCGCCGACTTCCTTGTTGCATGGCTCGCAGCACAGGGCGAGATTCGCCGCGTGGTTGTTGCCGCCGTCTGCGATTGAGAGCAAGTGTTCCAGCGTTGGCGGGACTTCATCGCTGAACGTCGTGCCACAGTAGAAGCATTCGTTACCGTCGCGGCGAAGGAGCTGGTTCTCAACCTTCGTCCTGGCCGTGCGAACAAACATTTTGCTCGCAGTCCACTTCTTCCCTGCCAGAAACGTTTCCCAAGCTGCGCGGGCAAAGTCATTGCTGTACGAATACTTGCCCTTTTTGTTGCGGTAGATAACGCAGACGCCATTGACAGTTTTGAAACGGGCAACCTCGTATTCATTGGTCTGAGGCAGGATGTCAGCGCCACCTAGTTCAAGAAATTCCAATAGCCGCCTGTCTACCAGCGTTCCTTCATCGTTCTGTGTCACAATCTGCATATATTTCTCTACTGTCTGTACATTGCTGTTGGTCATGCCGCTAACCGTTCGCGTATGCCGGCGATGGTCTCCTCGACGAGCAGCTTGCCATCCCGGAACACTGGGCGCAGGCAGCAATCCGCCGGGTCGATAGAGCCTTGGCGATCCACCAGGCAATAGATGCCGTCGATGCTGGTCACGCACAGGCGCCCGCGGGCCGACTTCTTGATTCCGTTGTCCGTCACCGGGTCCTTATAAATCTCACGCCCGACTCCGTTCACCTCGCCGTAGGTCGACTTCACGGCGAAACCGAACGTGTCCCGCGTGACGTACTGGTAGGTATAGCTTCCGACGCCGAAGACGACGTTGCTCGAAGCGAACCCCTTGGCCTTCAGGCCCTCAAGGATCGCCTCCGCGCGCGTCAGCGTGATCGAGTCGCCATAGATCAGCCCGACATGGTCATCGAGGATGCGATAGCCCTGCTCGGTCGTCGTGCCGCCGAAGATGTCCCAGACGCATTCCACCGCCCCTTTGCGGGCTGGCGAGCCTTCCGGTGCCTCGTCGTCACCACAGATGATCTTGACCGGGTCGCCGCTGTCCGGCCTAAAGACCAGCTTCCCCTCTCGGGCCAGGATGGTGCCCTTCAGCTCGGCAGCGTACTCGGTGACGACTTTCCAGAAATCCCAGGTGTCCGACACGATAGAGACGATCCCGCTCGGATAGAGTTGGGTGATAAGCCGCCGGAAGGTCTCGATTTCTGCCTCGTGAGTGCCCATGCACATGACGCTGTGCTCGGTGGCCGGGACGGAGCAGCCGATCAGCTCCTTCTCGGCATTGCCGCCGTAGTAGTCCTCGATGAGGTCGATGGCAGCAACGGTATCCGTTCCCACGAACGAGCAGAGGTGAGCCGCTCCCGAAAGGGCGGCGTCTTCCGGCCCGCTCATGCCGCGGAACGAGAAGTCATGGGCCTGGAACTGGACGAAGCCCTTGTCGGCACCGGTTTCCTCGGCGTAGCGGGTCAGGAGCTTTCGGTAATGCCTGGCGACTGTGGCCGAGGTCATCGGCTTCCACAGGTAGCAGGACAGGATCGTCTCAAGATAGTTGGTCAACCAGAAGAAGTTGGGGTGCGTGTTGTAGATCACCATAGGCGGCACCTTGATCGGAACCTCGCAGCCCTCCGGGAGAGCCTTGATGCAAATCGGCAGGTAGCCGAGGTCATGAAGCGCCTCGATGTGATCGACGGGGATCGCTCCGGCGCCGAGGGACGTGTCCATGCGACGCTTGTACTTCGCCACGACCTCAGCCTTGGGTTTGCTAAAGAACTCCGCGTTCCAGGTGTCGATCAGGAAATGCTTGATGAAATACTGAAGGCCGAAGAAGACGACGCGACCATTGAACAGGTTCGCCGGGATGTTGCTCAGCTTGTCCGAGCGGGGCGTGAAGTTCGAGTAAACGAGCGTCGTGCCTTCGGGATACTGGCGGCGGTGATCGGCCTTATAGAAATCAATGGCCGTTAATGGGTTAAGCTTCATGGTGAGTCCTTTCGGTTGATGGTGATTCTGTGGTTCCGTAAACCTCCTTGAGAGATTCGATCAGCGTTGTGATGAACCGCAGGGTGAGCGGCGCACGGATCGGGAGCCGAGCGATTCCGGTGCCGATGCCGTCAGCGGGCCAGACGACCGTCGTGCCGTGCCGAAGCGCGACGAACACCGGCCTGAAGTCCTCAAAGATCGCGGTAACGTTCTGGGCGTATTCAGCGTCGGTCAGGAAGTCGCGATCCGCATAGGTCGGAGCCTTCTTGGTGCGAATGCCCACTGCGTTCGGCTCGCCGCGGGCCTCCTTCGCCTGGCCGCCGAATCCTATCCGGGCGTTGTTGTCGCCGAAGATGAACAGTTTCTCCGGCTGCGTGCCGAGATCCTGGCGGGAGTAGCGATGCATGATTTCTATGGGCATGTCAGGCTGCCCAGGTCGAGGGTTAAGACGTGAACCGGCACGGCCTGGTCGTGGAGGCTGTGCTCAGGCAAGAAAGAATCGGTGGTGAAGATGCCGTCGAGTAGATCGGCGAACACGCCGATGCCCTGGCTAAAGAGACCGTGTGTGACGTAAAGGAACACGCGGGCAGCCCTATGCTGACGCAGAACCTTCGCCAGCTCGATGAAAGTCCTTCCGCCGTCGCAGATGTCGTCCACGATCAGGACGTCCGCCTCGGCGAGGGTGCCTGCTGCGTGCAGCTCGGTGCGCAGGATGGCCCCCGTTGCCGTGTCTCTGACCTTCGAGGCCGCCAGGAAGGGCAGGCCGAACGCCTGAGCCACGGAGAAGGCTTTCTTCGCCGCTCCGGCGTCCGGTGCCACGACGATGGGCTTCTTCTTGAAGAGCTCACGCAGGGCCGCATGATTCGTCACCAACTCGATTTGCGGGATGAGCCGGACGTTATCGATCAGAGCAGCGGTCACATCGCTGTGCGGGTCGCAGACGACCACCTCATCGAAGCCGAGGCCATTCACGAGTCGGGCCATAGCCTTCAGGCTGAAAGCCTCTGCTGGCTGCATAACGCGATCTTGGCGGGCGAACGGGAAGTACGGGATGACCAGACGCCGACGGCCGGAACGATGGGCGCGATCAAGGATCTCGCTGGCCAGGAGGAGCCGGATGAGGTCGTCGGCGGATTGGAGCCGGGCCACGACCGCGATGTCGCCGACCAGGTGCTCAGGAAGCCCCGGAAACTGAACCTGCAACTCGCCGCCGGGGAAAACGAACGAGTTCGTTTCGTAGGTCCCGTTCTCGCTGATGACCCGAATTTCTTGTCTCACTTCACCTCTCTTTCCTTGGTTGCTCAATAATCATTTCGTTGCCTTTCAAACCCGCATCGGCATCTGCACGTACAGCATCCGCTCGTTATCGCAGGTGACAATGCACGGGTCGCTGGGACTACTGATGTGTAGGTTGACCTGCGCCAGCATTGAATCGGTTTGAAGTTTCTTGGCTGCGTTACCGAGGTCGGCTAGATATTTTCCGCTGAAACCAACTACCGTTTCTCCCCGTTTGCTGGGAATGACACGCTCATAATCGGGGTAATGGCCGTCAACCAGCGTGAATTTGGCGGTATGGTTATCCGGCAAAAGCGTCAGCGTTACTTCGTCATCGGTGAAGTCGAATCGCACCAACTCAAGCGTTGAACGCTTCGGCAGATTCAGCTTGCCAAGCCAGTCAACGGCAGGTCGTGGAATAATTGCTCCTAATTCTCCGGCAACCGGCCTCTCTTTGCCGGTGGTTTCATCCAGCGGGTACAGCCATAGTCTGCCCATGCGATGCCCGTCTGTGGCGACAGCAAAAAGTTTTTGTTGCTGAGTGTGGATATAAACGCCGTTAAGATAATAGCGGGTTTCTTCTTTCGACATGCAGAATCCAAGCCCGTCGGCAATCTGTTTAGCTTCTTTGGCTTTAAGATAAAATGTAGTCATTGCACTTCCTTCCTTAAGTTTAATCGTGTTCTTGATCGGTCATGCCGCCCTCGCATTATCCATGGCCGATTGCTGAGCCTCTGCGGCGGTCGGGAACGGCTTGATGCCGAAGTCCTCCTGGAAGTTCCCATCCTCGTTCCGCCAGGTCCAGCCAGCGGGGATTCTCTCGATCAGGTAGGTCTTGCCGTTGATCTGGCATTCAAGGGGCTTCGGGTAGAAGGCTTGCGTGATCTGCTCGAGAGCTGCGTCGATGACTTGCATGGCGTTTCCTTTCAGGCTGCGTATAAGGGGCCGGTGACGGCAACTTCGCCGTCCGCGGCGATGAACTCGGTGATGACCGGCTTGCGTCCGAGGGCGAAAGCGTGGGCGTTGCGGGCGCGGCGAACCCAGTATGCGACGGCGGCTTTGACTCGCTCATCATCGGGTGCATAGCCCCACGATGCGTTCGGGCTTGTGAGAACCGCACGGCAGCTTCGGGCGGATTTCATGTCTTCGTCACGGGCTTTGAACCAGGTGGCTTTTGATGCGAAGGTCAGCATGACCGATTCCTTTCGGTTGGGGGCCGGTTTCCCGGCCCCGGTTGCGTTATGCTTTGACGAACCCTTCCGGGGCCGGTTCGATAATGATATTGCGGGCTTCCAGTTCTTTCACCGTCACATCGCGTTCGGCGACGTTCAGGACGAAGATCACGCATTGCTGCAAGGTGCCGCTTGCTACGATCTTGCCGTCTTTCTTTACTACGTAGATGGTATTCATAATGTCCTCCGTTGTTGATAGACTGACATTAGCGCGGTTTATTTGCAATGTCAATGCAATAATTGCATCATCTTACATCTTTTTTTCTTAACCCGATTTAACGCCTTTTTGTGCTCCGCTTTCAGCTTGTCGCTGGCGAGGGGCGGCACGGGATATTCACCCGCCAACCAGTAATAGACCATGCGACGATTCACGCCGGTCAGCGTGCCGATATGGTCCGCTCGCTTGTTCTTGCTGGCACCGGGCAAGAGGGCTTGGCTGATGGTTTCGAGTTCGGCGGGGGTCATAGGAGTTCCTTCGATGTAATGACACAGTGTGAGCGAATGGCATGCAGTCCTTCTTCCCATGTCATGACGCCACCTTTTGCAATGGTTGCCTTATCAAGAATCGACAGCAGATAATTCATCGTCACCTCCGGCTCATTAAGCAGGAAATCGACAATCTCACTAATATTCTCCCTCGCACTCAGCAGATAAACACCATCATTGTGAGCCGCAAGCATGTCGCGGATTTTCTGTATAGAAAGGTCGGTCATGCTGCTCTCCTCTATTGCTGTTCGTAGGCCATTATTGTTCTTCCGATAAGTTCGGGGATTTGAGGGACAACGGCATTGCCGAGGGCTTTAATTCTGTCCACCCTGTCGGGTATCCCATTAGCCACTCGACCCACGTCGGGTTCAATTGTCCAAGGATTGCGTTCTTCCCGTGGGATTGCAGGCCCGATCTGCGGCTGGCTGTTGGTGTCGGCCATTGCTTCACCGCCGTCGCCAGCCCGTCGCCCGATTCCTTCGAGGCACCCTTGCGGTTGTAATTGCCGTTCACCGTCGGCGTGGGCCAGAGCTGAACCTCGTCGTTGAGATTCCTCATGCCGTGCCCCTTCGCCTTCTGCTTGGCAATGTACTCCGGCGAGTGTGCTGGGAAGTAATCCCGTGCCTGCGGGGTCGCCCATAAGTTGTAGTGGCTGTTCGGGTTCCCTCTTACCGCTTGAATCAGATCGCCCCTTCCGCCGCGTTCCCCGTCCGTTGCCCGGATGGTAGGCCACAATCCAGAGCCTGTCGCGTCTGTGGGGCGCACCGACGGCGCAAGCTGGAACAATAAACGGCCAGACGGTGAAGCCGTCATCTTCCAGTTGTGCGGCAACGGTGTCGAAACCGAGGCTAACATGTCCGCGAACATTCTCGGCAACGACCCAGCGGGGGCGTGCTTCTCGAATGATTCGGTGCATTTCCGGCCAGAGGTGACGTGGGTCTTTTTCGCCTTGCTGCTTTCCTGCGGCTGAGAAGGGTTGGCAGGGGTATCCCCCGCAAATAACGTCAACTGCTCCAACATACTGGCTACCATCTAGCTGTTTTACATCATCGTGACTCTTGACTCCGGGCCAATGCTTGGCCAGTACCTTGCGGCAATATGGGTCGATCTCGCAGAAGGCCACCGTCTGCATTCCGGCTCGTTCTAAGCCGAGGCTGAAGCCTCCTATGCCGCTGAATAAATCCAATACCTTCATGACGCCGCCTTGGCGATCACCGCCAGCGCCCGCTGTCGGGCGTCCTCCTCGCCTTCCGTGAGCGTGATGCCGTACTTCAGGTCTTGGTCAACCGTCTGCTGGAGCAGGTAGTCCAATGCCTGACGCATTTCATCGAGCAAAGTCACCGGCTGGCTGTCGGGAGGGACGGCAGGCTTTTCATTAGGGTAATTCGGCCTGCCATAGAATCGCTCTCTGGCGTTGATTGCCGCATTGAAGGCGTCAAGGCATGCATTCAGATACTCAGCGAGGACGAAATCCGGTGTGTTGGATGCGTTCTCGCGGCTGTTACTGTTAATCAAAGTTCTAAGCTCGTTTTCAAAAATGGTTTTCATAATATCTCACTTCATGTTGCAATAAATCCAGTGGCTATACTCGCTCGCAACCTCCGCCCCAAGCGTCTGCTCGATGGCGGCGTTGTCGATGCTATGATGATCGAAGATTTCAAAGGCGTCGTCGCCGTAAAAGTCTTCCCAGGTGTCGCGGATTTCGTCGGGGATCATGAGGTTCGTCCGCCGCAGGCGATGCATCGGCCTCGGTCGGTCGAGCCTGCCATTGCCAACGGCTGAACTTTGCCGCACTCGGTGCATTCAACGTCCGTACGCAGCCAGTGGTCGCCCCGCTGGATTTCCTCGGCCATGAAGCCGCCGTCCAGGCGGATGTTGCTTTTTGGGTGAGGGTAGATTTTCATGCTGCCTCCTCCGTCAATCGGACATGCTCGGCCAGGTTTCTGACGTGTTCCTTTGCCCGGTCGGTCATGCGATGGGCGATCTCGCAGTTTTGCATACATCCCTTGCCGCCGCCCCAGTCTTTGAAATGGAACGCCACCAAGTCCCAGAAAGCCCCTTGTTCGTCGCTGCTGAGATTCGCGTAAAGCTCCGCCAGTGTGGCGGGATTTCGTAAGCTAGAAGCCAATTCATCTGCCAAACGCACTATCTCAGTCAGTTCCTTGGCTTTGAAAATCTCGGTCATGCCGTCCTCCTTTTAGCCAAGTAGTCGCACCTAGCTTTAGCGATGCCAAGGCCGTTGTCATCCAAGGAATACGCGCTATCGCTGGTCGAGTGCGTAATGCCGCTAATCATAACGTAATAGCAGTCCTTAGCTCGCCATACCCACGCCTTGCCATTCTCGTAAACCATGTCTTTCTCGCGTATCATAGCATCCTCCCCGGTTGATATGTTGAACCTAGCGCAGTCTTTTTCACTAGTCAATGAAATAATTGCACCAATGCAAACAAATATTACTCCCTCTCCGGCGTCTCACAAACGTGATCAAACCGCTTCGTCTCGAACGCCGTCCGCCGCACCCATATCCCCTGCTCTAGCTTGAACCCTTCCAGGGTCAGGTGGTGCCCTTCCCAGGGCTGGATCGTGTGGTCGGCTCGAATGATCTCGCGCAGGGCGGTGGTCAGGGTGAACATGGGGAGTCTCCTAAATCGTTAAAGCAAGGAATGGCGAGGCCGCGGAGCGGACCCGTCCATTTCCTTGATGGATGCCATCTCAAGAGCGGGGTGTGGCCGGTCAAGGGGACGGGGAGCGAAGCGCCCCCGCCTGCACGGAGCACTTGCGGAGGAAGGTGGGGTGCCCCTTGACGGGCCGAGGGGTGCAATCCCTTCTATCAGCGGCGCTCACGCCGGGATGGGGCCGGGAAGCGATAGGGATGCGTCGGATTCAGCCCGCAGGGCCGAGCGTCCAGCGAGTCCAGAGCAGCCCGTTAAATCGCCCAAAATCGAGAGTCTGGGGAACCAGCCGGATTTCTCCCGGCACTTGGCCTCGACGGCAGGCCGCCTAAGTCGTTAAATCACCAGATCAAACCGTTCCCCGTGCGAGCAAAGACGCCTGCTTCCCCGCCAACGGTGGTGCCAGATGACGGTAGCCGACCTGCTTGCCCAGATCGCCAAACGGGACAATACGCGGGCCGAGGCGACGCTTCAGGCCGACATCCGGCAACTGATCCTGACGGCTCCGCTGTCGCTCTCCGAGGAGAACGTGCGGATCGCCAACATGGAGTCGCAGGTCGGCGTCCGGCGGCGGATTGACATCGAGATGGGGAGCTGCCTCATCGAGGTCAAGAAAGACCTGACGGCGGGCACGGTCCTGGCCGATGCCATCGACCAGCTCGGCAGCTACCTCGAGTCGCGGCAGAAGGAGACGGGGTGCCGGTACGTCGGCATCCTGACCGACGGAGCCGACTGGAGATGCTTCAGCCTGCCGGCGGAGCCGGGTGCCGAGCCCCGCGAGGTTTCGGCGATCAAGCTCGCGGCGAAGCCCGACACGGATGCGTTCCTCATCTGGCTCGAAGGCGTCCTCGCCACGGCCAAGGACATCCCGGCCACGCCGATCGAGATCAAACGGCGCCTCGGTGCCGGCAGCTCGGCCCACGACCTCGACCGGGCGACGCTGCTCGACCTGTTCACCCGGAACGCCAGGCACCCCGCGGTGCTGATGAAGCGGCGGCTGTGGGCGCGGCTTCTGACCACGGCCCTTGGCACGCAGTTCGAGGACAGCGACGAGCTGTTCGTCGAGCACACCTACCTCGTCAACACGGCCGAGATCATCGCCCACGCCCTGGTCGGCTTCGACCTGGAGGCGATCACCCCGGCCTCTCTGCTCAGCGGCAACAAGTTCGAGGAGAGCGGCATTATCGGCGTGGTCGAGGCCGATTTCTTCGACTGGATCGCCCATGTACCGGGCGGCGAGCCGTTCGTGCGGTCGCTCGCCCGCCGCGTCGGCCGGTTCCAATGGCAGAATGTCGGCGGGGACGTGCTCAAGGTGCTCTACGAGTCAGTCATCACGGCGCCGACCCGCAAGAAACTCGGCGAGTATTACACGCCCGACTGGCTGGCCGAGCGGATCGTCGATGAGACGATCAAGAAGCCGCTCAAGACGCGCGTGCTCGACCCGTCATGCGGTTCGGGAACCTTCCTCTTCCACGCGGCCCGGAAGTATCTCGCCGCCGCAAAGGCCGCCAAGGTGCCCACGGGCGAGGCGATCAACGGTCTGACTGGCCACGTCCTCGGGATGGACCTGCATCCGGTAGCCGTCACGCTGGCTCGCGTGACCTACCTGCTTGCCATTGGCCGTGAGCGGCTGATGGACCCGGACCGCGGCACGATCCAGGTGCCGGTCTTCCTCGGTGATGCCGTCCAGTGGAAACGCGAAGCGCGGGATATGTTCACCGGCGGACACCTGGTCATCGAGACCGACGATCAGAAAAACCTGTTCGAGTCGGAGCTTCGCTTCCCCGAGGAGCTGCTCGAGCGGCCGGAGCAGTTCAACGAGATCGTCGAGTCGATGACGAAGATGGCGGGGAATCGCAAACCCGGGGCGGCCGTTCCCAGCCTGAAGGGCCTGTTCCAGCGGACCGCCGTGCCGGAAGCGGCAAAGGCCACGCTAAACGAGACATTCAAGACGCTCTGTAAGCTCCACGATGAGGGCCGCGACCACATCTGGAGCTATTACGTCCGCAACCTGGCCCGTCCGTGGTGGCTGGCTCTGGAGCCGAATCGCGTCGACGCGCTGATCGGCAATCCACCCTGGCTCGCCTACCGCTTCATGACAGAGAAGATGCAGGAGGCGTTTCGCGCCTATAGCGATGAACGCGGGTTGTGGCATGGGGCGAAGGTTGCCACGCACCAGGACCTGTCTGGGCTGTTCCTCGTTCGCGCCGTGGAGCGGTATCTGAAGGTCGGCGGCAAATTCGCGTTTGTCATGCCGAACGCCGCGGTCGATCGTGGCCAATACAAGGGGCTGCGGACGGGGGTCTACAAGCTACCGGGCTCCGCGAACCCGACGGCGATCGCGTTCGATCCGGCTTGGGACCTTCGCCGGATTCGGCCCCACTTCTTCCCCCGTGGGTCTGCCGTGATGTTCGGCTCACGCACGGCGATGCCAAAGCCGCTGCCGACAGAGGTCATGGTCTGGACTGGTCGAGTTCCAGAGCAGAACGCGAGCTGGAATGCGGTTGCGAATCTCTTGAAGCAGGAACCGGGCAAAGCTCATCCAATCGACGAAGACCAAATCTCGCCGTGGTCGGAACGCTTTCGGCAAGGCGCGACAATCGTCCCGAGAATGCTGTTTTTCGTGACACGTCAGGCTGCCGGTCCACTCGGGATGGCGGCAAAACGGGTTTCAGTGCGGTCGCTACAGCGGAAGAACGACAAGAAGCCATGGAAAGACCTTCCGCCGCTTGAGGGCGTCATTGAGACAGAGTTTGTCCGCCCGGTGCTACTCGGAGAGAGTGTTGTGCAGTTCCGCATTACAGAAAAGTTTGAGGCCGTCGTCCCGCGAGACCGCGAAGGTTTAATGGATGGGGAATCGGATCGATTAGACGCATATGACGGTCTGGCGACTTGGTGGCGCAAGGCCGAGGCGATTTGGGAGCAACATCGTTCCAGTGATCGGCTCTCTTTGACGGAAAGGCTCGACTATCAACATACCTTTGAACAGCAGTTCCCGATTCAGGCCGAACGTATCGTCTATAATGCATCCGGCATGCATCTTGTCGCGGCTCGCCTCAATGATCGAAGAGCCATTATCGAACATGGCCTCTATTGGGCTACGGCTGCATCGACGGCGGAAGCGCATTACCTGTGCGCCATCCTGAACACCGCAACGTTCACAGAACTCGTGCGGCCGTTCATGAGCTACGGGAAGGACGAGCGGCATTTCGATAAAAATCTCTGGCAGCTATTAGTCCCCCTTTATGATCCGTCCGACGACTTGCACCGCCGTCTTTCGTCGCGTGGCATTGAATTGGAGAATCTTGTTGACGGGATAGAAATTGATCCGCAACGGCATTTCCCTGCAACCAGACGGGAAATTCGTGATTTCATTGCTCAAAGCGACGCTGGTAAGGACGCGGAAGAACTTGTCGAGGAGCTGCTGAGTTGAACATTGAATTCATAGCTCATCATCGAAATCCGTAGCTGCATCGTACTCGAAATGCCGTCCGAGGCCGTGCTTCTCGATGAATCGCTCATATTGCTCCTTGGTCACGCCATAGAAGCCGCCGCCAATAGAGCATAAAATGGATAGCTGGACGGCTTCCGCTGGTGTGATGTCATTTCGTGGGACCATCTTTCGCCCCCAAATGTTGAACTGCACTTCTCTGTTCCCAGTTTCCCAATCGCGACGTACCTTTTGCCGCTTGGATAAGGGGCGATTCACCGCGGGGCGTCTGAATAGCCTTAGCATGCGTTATCCCTCCTGATTATTATCATCGTTGGCAGCTAGCGAAATCGCGAAGCGTGACTGTGCATCCTCTCGTTCGTTGCTGCTCGGCGAAAGCTTCGGCTTCCTCGAGAGCCCGGAATCCTTGACTGCCGCCGCTGTTATCCTCTGACCGGTCCCAATCGACGCGGCAAATGTTGGGCAATGGCACCCAGTGTGTGGGCGTGCCGTTTTCGTTCATCGCAGCGTAAGAGCATTCCCAGAAGTGCGGGTCTTCTTCCTCCCTCACGTCGCCTTCAATGTTCTTCGTATGCGACACCCATCTGGCGGTCCACACATGCGGAGCGCCGGTGAGGAGGCACACGGCATCGAAGTTAGCCAGAATGATGGGCGTGCCATCCTTCGGTGCAGTTTCTATCGGTTCCCAGTCCATCTCTCGATCCTTTCATGGTTGGTCAGGCTGCTACCGGCAATCCGTTCCATTCTCGTCCGTCCAGCAATCGGCCGGATGCCTTCTTGCCGACACGACGGGCGAAGCAAACTCGCTCCCCGTGGAACCCGTGGCCTCCTGCCAGGTTCACGTAACGCTCGCCTTCTCTTTCTGCCCTCGGGCAGGATCGCCAATCCGGGTCCTCGACGTCGCGGTCGTAGACGACCTGCCACTCCCCCCACTGCTTGAAATGGAAAGCCACGCCGGCCATCGCGCATTGATCGCGAAGGGCCCTCGCCCAATCTGGGTGCATGGGCCGGGCGCCGGGGCCGGACTCCCCGCCGACGATCACCCAGTCAATGGGCGGAAGATTGGGTTCGGTCATCTCATCGCCGATGCTGAAGACTCTGAAATGTTCGGTAAATAGGTCTACTGGTCCCAAGAGGGGTTCCATGCTCAAGAAGCGGATGGCCGCGGGCGTGGCGATCAACTTCGGGATGTCGCGATCGGCCTCTTCTTGATTGACCACGCTGATACCGAGCCAGACGTTCGGCATCGGATAATCCAGCCAGCGGGCTTTCATCATCTTTTTAGAATTTCCAATTCGCTTTGTCAGCAGGAGCCAGTCGAGATTCGGCGTAGCTTCGATCAAATCCCACAGCCTATAACGCCATGCGTCCGGCACTTCATTGTCGAACACATCGGCCAGTGAGGCACAGAACACCCGAGGACGGGCACCGCTCAGCATCGCCTCGTGGTTCCACTTCAGCGGTTTCTTCCAGTTGGTGTCGCCGGTGAGCTGGCGCGGCTGTCCCGGACCCCAGACGGCTTTTCCATAGCGATTGGCATAGCTCTCCGCGTAGCAGTGGTCACAACCGGGCGAAACCTTGGTGCAGCCGATCCACGGGTTGAACGTGTGGTCCGTCCACTGTATGCCTGAATTCTCTCCCACTTCACCTCGCTTCCCGTCCGGCCACCGGACTTCCTCATCATTGTTCCGGGGGCCGGCTTTGTTGGTTTCTCATTGACCGCCACCAGCGTTACCTCGGTCGCTCCACCCGACCCCTCGTTATTCATTACCCTCTACGAGGGGCGCTCTTCGGATGTTTTTTCGCGCGACTCAGCGACCTCCATGAGAACCCTCGCGGCATCGCGAAAACCTCGCATGTAAGCCTCCTGAGTTAGTTCCTCTAACTGTTGCCTGGTCAAAAATATCTCGTCTTTCATAACAACTCCCTCGCTTTGATCGCATTGCTTTATGGCCTTGACTCAACATATTGGTCGCCTCACGGGTGTTGAAGAATATTTGGGCAGGGAATCCCCGCCTGCCACGGTTTCAAAAGTCGGCACTTCCATCACAGGTATTTTGCCTACCTTGACAAGCCGCTTTGAGTCGAACCAACATTGATCTATAACCTTGCCATCTTTGTCGATCCCCCCATGCACGAGTGCCTGTACGCATCCATAAAGCTCGAAAGAAATGGATGTGACAACGCCTGTAAAGCCGGTCACAGAATCCTTTACCTTGTAGCCGAGTAATTCGAAATGTTTCTGCATGCAATAATTCCCTTTCGTGGTCGTTAAATATCGATTCTCCGCTATCCTCTCGATTGCCTTAGCGAACTGCGCCCCGCCTTATTCCTTGCTTCAACTATTCGGCGGCATCCTTCGTCAGGCGTCTTGAAGCCTAGAAACGCAGTTCGCAAAATCAACCCTCCTTCACTCGCCCTTAGAATCGTTGATCGCCTTTGGCTTCGCCTGATACCAGAGTTCGTGGAGGCAACCGCCGATGTCAGACTTAATCTGCTCATCAAGCGGATAGTTGGATGGAAACCAACTCTCACCATTCGCCCGATTGAACTCTTCATCGTCCTCATGAGGACAAGGCGCAACGATGAAGCCCGGCAAACCCATGGAGCACCCGTCGAGAACGCAAAAAATGGAATGGACCAAGCCCTCCATTTTGTCGCGCGTGGTTGCCGCCCGTTCTTCATGCAACCAGTATTCAAGGTTATGCCAAACGTGTTCTAAGAACTGCTGCCTTACCTCGTCTTCGGTATATTCTCTCGGCTCGCTCATTGTCCCTCCGTGGCTTGATCTTCGTATCTATTGCTGTGCCTTGGCTATCAATAGGCCCTCGCGATGGAGAGACTTTCGATAATCCATTTGTCGCTTTTTCTGTTCGGCTGCCTTTTCACTGCTGTAATATTTCTTTGATCCTCCTCGCTGTTTATCAACTGTCTTCTTATGTTCTAATCGCTCAGGGAAGAGGACCAGGGTAATGGTAGTGCGGGAAACATTGAACAATCTCGCAAGGGTAGTCGCTGACATAATCCCCTTCTTGCTCCGAATCATTTCTTTCTGCTCATCAGTCAGCTTAGCGTTCCGGCGCATAGCTTGAGGGATCAGCAAACCATCAGTATTAAATTTGTATGGCATTCGATTTCTCAACTCACTTTTGGTTGTTCAGGCTCCAAATTCTTCCCACGCCGCGATGCTCACCGGCGCGACGTGACGGGCCAGTTCTCGCATCGCCTCCGCATAGACGCGGATTTCGTACTGGGCGTGCGAATGATCGCGCAGGCTCAGGAACCGCATCAGGTTCAGAAGGCTGACCGTGCCGAACATGTGGCTGTAGGTCGCAACCGGCAGCACGGACCGGGCGATCTCGCGAGCGACACCCTTCGATAAGGCGTGCCTATAGGCTTCAAACGCCGTCCTGTAGGAAGCCTTGAACGCGGCCTCCAACGCTGCCGCATCGCCGTCGGCTACGAAACCGTCGCTGCCCTGCTTGTTCTTGGCCGCCTGGGCGCGGAACGGAGGCAGGTAGACCTCCTCGGGAAGCTCGCGATAGCGAGCCGACAGCTCGTTGTAGCTCCATGTCCGATGCCGGTGCCACTGGCGGAAGACGAAGATCGGAGCCTTGACCTCGAACGTGAACGTAACTGCCTCGAACGGCGTGTGGTGCTTGTTCTTCTTCAGATACTTGATGAGGCGGGCGTCTGAGCCTTCGTCCTCACCTGCCCGCCATTCCTCGTCGTAAGAAACGCGTGCTGCACGTACGACCGACAAATCAGAACCCATCGAGTCAACCAGACGTACGAAACCATGATCTAGAACTTCAATCTTCTCAAGCTGCTGCATTCACTGGGACTTTCACTTCGTTGTTGCTCTCCAGACGTTGAATTTCGCGGTCGATGTACCAACGCGCTTTCTTCAGGTCTTCCAAACCGTTCTTATGGTCTGTCCGCCATAGATACTTCATCGCGTTGCCGAGGTTGAAATTCATGTGCTCGACGACCGTAATGCACTCCACGCCCGATGGATGGCTATTGTAATGCTTTGGATGATTCACATTGTCCGTCATACTTTCCTCATCTGTTGTATCGTTGATCCTGGTGGATGCGAGCTGGATTCGAACCAGCGACCTGCCCATAACCGGACTGCTCTACCGCTGAGCTTACCGCACCCAATGTCCTATTTGTCCTGTTGTATCGTTATTAATACTCTTTACGTTTCCAGACGAATGGTCCGAATAGCCCGAACCTCTTGCGTCTTGTGTGATAGAGAGCCTGACCGCCGGGCTGGATAGAGTCATCGATAATCCCGTCACCGACGACCTTCGCAGCCTCCTTGCTCTTCGGGTCCACCCTCACCACGAACGTTTGTGATGGAGGCATGGGCAGCACGACCACGGTGGGACCGACTTGCTCTACCTTAAACTTTTCGTTTGTCTGCATTACTTCCATGTCCCAATGTCCTATTCTTTGGTCGTTCTATTCTTAAAGCTCTCGAAGATAAACTCTGCGTTTGCCTGCGCCTCCGGCGAGTGGAATTTATAATCACAGCGATGCTGGTCGTAGTCCTTTAGGTCAACTGTGCAAACAGTCTGCTCTCCAAATTTGATGAAATAGGCTCCGCTCATGCAGTCATAGCCGCCGGTTTCGTCAAACTCCAATGTCCATTCCATAACCCAAATATCCCATCAGTTGTCGGTCTTAGCTATTATGCAACCCTCAATCGGAATCGGCCAGACTCTATCTTTTTCGTCATAATACGTCGGAATCCCGATTATGTCGCAAGTGGTCGCATTTTCTAATAGCTCCTGCATTTTGCCCGGTATCTGCATTGGCATAATTTCCTGCACGAATGATTGGGTTGGAATTACTGCGAACCATCGCCTCATAACCGCCTCGTTGTTCTTTACGCCAAATAACCGCCGCTAGGCAATCTCATGGGTTTCCCGGCCCATTTATCACTCAGCGTTCGTGGTTTGCTGCACTTCACACAAATGCCCATCCCGCTCTCACTGTCCCATACAAATTCATGTTCGCACCTCTGTTGTCCCGCTGCGGCTCTCTTTCTGTCCTTACGGTTATCTGCTTCTTGTTTCCTGCGGTCGGCCCTGTTCATACCCGTTCCTCACCCATAACCACCATCATTAATCGTCGTTGCGTTCTTCGGGAGCGGATTCAGGCCGCTTCCGTTTCCATTCAGGCATCATGGATTGGCCCAACATTTCTGCGTCGTTCTTCCAGTACCTGATACCGGCCATGTCCTCACCTATCTCGCCCATATTATCCCTTTCTCTATTTCCACATCGTTGTTCTTACGTGAATACCAGCGGTTCACCGACTGCAGCTGCCTCTTCCATCCCCTTTGCCAGTTCGAGGAATTTCTGCTTATCGTAATCATCATCAGGCCAATGCTCGACTAGTTGCTTTAGGCGCGGGGCCAACGCGCGGCATTCATCCGGCGACAGTTCACCATCGCAATCCGAGTGGTATAGAAGGGGCGCTATTTCGTCTGTTACTGTGGCCCAGGATATTGGCCGCTGGCCGGTATCGCCAGCAATCAATGATCTCTGGAAACCCTGCATCGCGTTAAGATTGACGCCTATGACCGCAGCGAGCCTTGTGCGAGCATGATGGAATCCACTATACGACCAATGCGCGTTGCCATGCGAAAAGTCTATTCCCATAATCCCTCCATATTAATCGTTAAATACATCAGTCACCGCACCGGTATTAGGACGACCGTAATTTCTGGTACTTCATCGAATTCCACGCGGATCGGTTTCTCTTCACCAGCACCTGTGACTCGGATGACTTTCGCCCCGGCCTTATGTGCCGCGATGCTGATTCGGCCAAGCAGGAGCGGGCTGACCTTGAGCGGCATATCGCCCTTCTCACCCTCCGGCGGCATGCACTGTTTCCACGGCAGCGGCTCACCGTCTTGAATCCGGTATTGCTCGCCGATACGCCATTCGTTGCTATCGTCGATCATTGAATGAGCTAGCAGCCCCGGTGCGTCGTTATAAGCGGGTTCCACCCATGCGGCAAATTCCCAAATGCGAAGCCACTGCGGCGACATCCATGCAGGCACTTCCGGCGGCGGAAGCCAGTCGCCCTCACTGAAGAACAGGGGCAGCTTAGGAGGCTCGCAGGCATCCGCGATACTGGTCGGAATCATGACACGCACAGGCTTGGTGGTTTCTCCCTCTTTATCATGCACAACGGCCATCATCGAGCCGTTGGTCGCCATGACGGTGATTCCGCCTTCCGGGTGTGGTTCAATGTGCAGCCCGTGCGTCCGTGGGCGATATGAGTCCTCCTCGTTGAGATCACTCATAAAGTGCCGCAGCACAGGAATCCATTTCGCACTGACTTTTGCGTGAAGGCCCTTATGCGTTCGCTCTTTCGGCTTTACTTGATCCATATACCCTCCTTGGTTATCCCGACCGTCTTATGGTTACACGCCGCCCCAAGTTTTGCGAACCCTCAAGTTGTCCATACAATTCTCTACCGTCTGGCGAGTTGTAACCTCTGTCTCCCGCGCCAACTGGTGACGGAGCGTATCGCATGTCGTGAAATGGGCATTGCGATCAAACAGGGCAAGGAATACCCGCCAGCGGGAGAATCTCTTTATCTCCGGCACTGGCACCGGAACCTTAATCGTCAAAATCGAATCCATCACCTTCTCCTCTCAAACTCGGTTTCGTTGTTCAAGCCTGCGGCTTGCCTCTACGCAGGCTTCCAATAAGGCTTGGCATATCGTCTCGTTCTCGCTATCCAAACACCGCACATCAGCCAGTAAATCCCTGTCCAGCCGAACCGTTGCAACGACGTTGTATTCAGTGATGTCGAGCCTCAAGTCCTGGTCGCTATCCATCCAGCCCCTCACTCGTCTCATGACGCTGTTAAGGTCAGTATAATAGAGCGAATCCTTGTCGCCTGCTCCTTTGCGAAAGATCACTGGCTCACAGTCATCCCAATGTCCATCCCGATACAGGACGGCATCGTTCCAGCCGATACATTCACGGCAAAATTGCATCGCTGTTTCGTCTAACTTTTCGCTCATTATCATTACTCAAATTCAGTTTCGTTGTTCATTCAAAAGGCTCGAAGCGGATCACGCGCCTATAGCCGACTGCATTCGATAGTTTTGCGCTTGGCTCCCTCTGGCCGCGTAGTACCTCGTAGAGGAACGAGTCGGAGATCTTTTTCTCCTTGCACCAGATGGGAATGCCGCCAGACTTAGCGGCCTCTTTTTTCACGATTTCACGAATGTCATCGCCGGTTAGATTCTTTGCCATATTCCCTACATTATTGCGTTATCGATAAAGCGACACTACACGGGTTCGTGATTACGTGCAAGCGTTATTTTGCGTTATCTAGAGCTTTGTTTGGTTACTCTTATTATTCTTTTAATTCAGTGTCTTGCAGATAATACTGCTTTTCATCACTCAAAAAACGTGTTAGAAAGTCGATGCTGGCACGGTCGGTTTACACGGCAGCGCGTCAGCGAAGTAAGCCGTTACTGTGAGATTCTGGACAGCGGCAGGAGCATGACTCACGCGAAAGCGGAAGGAGCCTCCCCAGAGCGCATGATCGCGTCAACGCTCCTTGGCCTGCACGGGGTCAATACCGAGGCGGGTTGATCTAATGGGCGCTGGCTCCGGTTGCGGTGTGGCGGTCACGATTAGGGTATGTCACCGGCCATGGCTGGGATAGACTCTGTGTGACCGTCAAAACACTTCACCTGTTGCGGTATTTAAGAAGAATAGGAAAGATGGGCAAGCTAAATTACGGAAAGGCTAAGAAGTTCAAACGTGGCTGCACCTCGATCAAGGTTGAGGGCAATCGAATCGACGCGGCTGAACGCTGGCTGAAGAAGAACGAGCCACGTATCATGCAGGAGCGGGAGAGGGATCGGCAGGGGCGTCTGGCGGATGCTTCGATCTCATGGGAGCGGTTTGAGGCGTTCTGATTTGGTAGATTAGAGGCGGAGGTGACCGATGACACGAACACCGAGACGCTTCAGCCTAGGCGACCTGATGATCCTGATCGCCTCGTTAGGGGTGGCGATGGTCGGAGTTCGATCTATCTGGCTCGGCCATCTTGCAGGGCGAGGAGTAATCGCGACGAAGCAAATCGCCTACGACCGCCTCCTCGTTACCGCGATGCTCTCGGCCATCGCGACGCCGTTGACCATCGCGTGCCTGGCATTCCGGCTCCGGCGACCTCGACCTGTCTGGCGTCGCGCGGCCATTCAACCGGGTACAGCGGCGATGATCGCCTGTCTCGTGATCTTCCTTCTCCGGACGATAGAGGTGGCCGCTTCGCTCAACCTGCCAGATAGCTACCGGCCTTTCGGAACCGTCGAATTCGGAAGGGCATCACCCGTCCAATTCAATGAGTCTACGCATGTAATTTTGATGAGGGCCATGGATCAAGGAGGGGTCATCGGGTGGATCGAGCCGTTCGCCTGCCATACCACACTGGTCGCCAGCTTCTCCTCCCCTTGTGGATCGGCAGTTGCGGCCGTCTGGGTTCTTCTGGCTCTATCAGGCAGGTGGCGTCCCGAAAAATCGTGGATCGACCGCGTTGGTCGGTTGCTTGGCGTCTTGTGGATTCTGATCTCGTTTCTGACCGCGATTCCTGTATAGGTTGATTTAGAGTAACCGCTACTCGTATGGTAATTTTTCATAACCGTGTCACATAAATGGAGAAGGCCATGCCCCAAGGAAGAAATCCTGTTCCGCTCACTTTCTTTAATGGACAGCAAGGTCAAGCGTTCGCGACTGGGAATAACGCGGCTTGGCTTTGCATCTGTAACTTCGCCGAGCCGCTAATCGGGCGATCCGGGGCTGTCGTTGGGGCGACAAATAATACCGAGGTCATGTGCCCAAACTGCAACCGCCGCTTCTTCGTCGTTCCGGATGGATATGATCAGGCGGCAGTGCTCCGCGTTGATGAAATTTGAGGAATTCTAGGGCCTCAAAGAAGACTCAAACCTCATTCGGCAGCGTTGCGCGCTTCCGCGAACCACCGGTTTCCGCCTCCCGCGTTTACGGTGAAGGCCAGGATGGCCGAAGACCCTTCGCCTCCGACCCCAGTTGAAGCCCGCCCGCGTCCAAAGCACACCGTCCAGTACTTCTGCCCCGATTATCATTCCGAAGGGCTTGTCTCGCCGAGGCAGGCCCTTTTTGCTGCGCACATGGCTCGACTTAAAAAAGTCGTTGACAGTATCCCTTCATGGTGATATTCCGATTCGTGAACTGATAAGGATGGCGAAATGAAAAATCTGGACGATCTACAAAAAGCGGTGAACAAAGCGGGGAGCCAGTCGGCGTTCGCGGCTCTGCTGGGTATCAGCCAGGGGTATCTGTCCGAAGTGCTGAACCGGAAGCAACCGATTACGATCTGGTTCGCCGCAGTGCTGCACAGGCAACTTGGCATCGATCCGCTCAATCTCCTGAAGTGGCAAGCTACCGAGGATTGGAAGCGTCACCTGGAGAAGCGGGTATGACCCTCCCCTCCGACGTCTCCAACGCCCTCATCGTCGCCCAGAACGCTCTCTCCGGCTACGTGGCACTCGCCAACGGCTTCGAGGCCGAGACGGACCTGAAGCTCGCCCAGCACGCTTTTGAAGCGGTCAAGGAGGCGATCCGGGTTCACGGCGTCCTCGAGCAGCAGGAAACGGCGATCCACCTCGGCGACACGGTCAGGCTGACCGACGCCTACCGCCGAACGATCCAGGCGAGCAGCCCGTTCCGCAACGGCCAGGTCGTCGACCTGCACGACACCTCCGCCGAGGGCGAGTGGCTCGACCCGGCCCTGCCCCGGGTGATCGAAGCCTCCGCTCTCGAGAAGGTCGAGCGGAAGAAATCGCCTGCGGCATGGACTGAAAAGGCCGCAGACCTGGACGTGGGCGATGAGGTTCGGTACAGCCCGAAATTCCTCCGTTCCACTGGCCAGGTCGCCGGCAAAAGCGCGTCGATGACGGGCGAGATTCTTGAAGTCCGCCATCAAGACAAGCCTTACGCAACGGCGGTCGTCGCCTGGCATGACCGCGAGGAGCCCGGCAAGGTGCTGCTGAGCAATCTGGCTCGGGCCGAGGCGCGGGGAAGGAGCTAGCCATGGAAGATAACTTCGGCCCTCCCCATCCTGAGAACAGATTCGAGAAGACCCTGATCTTCGCCACCGTTGTAACCGCGATGCTGGGCGGCCTATGGAAGCTGACGGAGCGGAAGGAAGAGAAGGCGAGGAATAACGGATGGTCAAGGTGACCACTATGAATAACGGTTACAGTGAAGATTAACAACGGAAGGAAAGACCAATGCTAGATTTCATAAAAGTTGCCCTGGGTATCGTTATTTTGCTAGTCGTCTTTGTCGTAGCCGGCAACCTGCTTGGCTTCATCGACTTGGCGTTTATGGGGAAACGCACGAATCTCGAAACTCATATAACCCGCCAGACCAACGGCTACCTGACGGCGCACCAAGAGGCTCTCAGGACGTTTAAAGGCCAGTGGGACGATCTCGAGCGGCAAGCGACCACCACTACTGATGCGGACGCATTAGATGCTATTCATTCGCAGGAACGTGGCATCTCAAAGCAAATGCATGAGGAAGCCGACCTGATACCAAACGATGTCCAGCCTGATATTCAGGCATTCTTAACCAGCCACTAGGAGTTCTCGTAATGAAAAACCGTCTTGTTCTATCCCTGATGCCTGTAGTCGCACTTTGCTGCATGGCCGATAGTTGCGATTCCGTTCCAACGGCGGCAGATAAGGAACGAGCCGTTGTCAACCGCCAGCAAGATCTGTACGTGGCGAACCAGCCAGCGCCGATATTCGACTGGAGCTTGGAGAGGCACCTGTTGACTGAACTTTATAAGGCTCGTAACAACGCCGTGGCGACCTACAGCTACGTCCGCAATCAGTATACAGGCAAGATTCTATCGTCGTGCCCGTCTATCGGTTTCCCAATTTCCGCGGCAACCCAGCTCACAAACCCTTCAATGACGGATCGTCACGGTAGCCAATATGACGGCGGAAACGTTGTTCTCCCGCAACCCGAGCCGAATGGGCTATTCTCTCCAGCTGAGAGCCGTGGCACCTACGTCATGTGCCTGAACAAAGACGGCAAGGTTGAGCCTCGCTACTACGAGGAGGACGTTGAGGCTTTCGTGACGCCTATGCACGAGCAGGATGGTCAATTGGTCCCTGTCGAGGGCGCTAAGGCTTCGATCACGATAGACCCCACTCACCACTGAGCGGCCTAACTATTAACGGTACAGGAGTGAAAAGCGTATGTGCATAGTATCGAATATAGGAACTGGCTGGGGAGATAACTTTCCCGACAGGTGGCCGGAGGTTCCAAGCAGCCCGGTTTATCCGATTCCGCAAATCAGCCGTCATGAGTTCGACGAACTGAAACGGGAGATGGAGGCCCTGAAGAAGCTTCTTCAGGAAGCCAAGAAATTCGATGAGGCCACAGGGCAACCGGATTGCGAGATGGAGCAGAAGGTGAAGTTCATAAAGCAAATCGCTGAAGCGCTTGGCGTGGATATGTCAGGCATCTTCGCCGAGCGGCCAACCGCGTAAATGTAGAGTGAAGAGCATGGAAACCGCACTGGATACTGGACACCGCGTCATAACGCACAGCACGAAGCTGACGCTTGTCAACTTCTTGGATCTCCATGTTTGTGGCTCGTTATCACAACGGGAGAAACGTTATATTTCTTATCGCCAGCAGGATGTGTTCGGTTTCGGCGTAAATGAGAAAACCTACCGAGATATCTCAGCCAGTGAGGGGGTATCAGCGGCCCGAATTCGGGAGATCGTTTTGAAGGCGAAACGAAAAATCGAATATGCATTGTATCTGGCCAGCCAAAGAATGAAAGACCCGCACGTCGTTGTGAAGGAGGTCGCCAAGGAGGATATGATACCGAACCTCCCACTCCGGCAGAAATGGATCTATGATCTTGGCCCGCTATCCGTCCGGACATGGAACTGCCTGAATAATTCCGACCTACTTCTGATTGACCGACTACTTGAGAAAAGCCCGGTCGAACTTCTCAGGCAGCCGAACTTCGGCAGGAAATCGCTGAGAGAGGTCGAGGAATTGCTGGCACAGCATGGCCTGGTACTCAACCCGCAACGTGATCATCAATACTATACGAGGGATAGGGCAACCGATGAGTAACGAGCGCTATACACTTCGTATGATCTTCGAGGGGCCGTATGGCGAAAGCCATCAAATGGCAATTGACGTAAGCCCATGTGTGGCTCGCAAACAAATGCGCTTGCCGCCTCCATCGCCAATCTTCGATAGTTTCGCCATTACGTGCGAGAAGATCAAAGAAAGAGAACTGCGGAAAGAAATGTTTATCAGCGAGGCTAAGCGTTTAGGGCAGAAGCTTGCTGAAAATATGGAGGACAAAGAAGGTTGGCACGGTGTTGATCGACAAGAGCGAACATCAAAGGGATCGGATAACGCATGACGACGGAGAAAACAAAACATTGCGCCGGTTGCTGGGATTGCTATGGAGCGAGCATGCGGTGGATTGGCGCGAACGCTCACGCGGCAGCAGCAGATCATGCCAAGGCGACTGGGCATGGTATCTGGGCCTCCGGCATGACTCTTCCCATCAGGGAGGTAAAGCCACAGACAGCGCCTAAGAAGCCAAAGCCGGTCATTGCTAAGCCGAGCGAACCTACGTTGCCAAAGGCCAGACTGTCTAAGCGGAACATGTGCGAAGGCAAAGTCAAACATGCCACGGCAGCGGCAGCTCAGAAGCAGCTCGATTGTGTACGCGACGATAAAACCGCCTACAGCGTCTATCAGTGCCTCTGGTGCAGTGGATGGCACATCGGGCATTATTATAAGGACCAGAGACAATGACTAAGATTAATCGACTGATAGTCGATAGAGCTTCGCTTCAACCTGCCCTTTACAGGGCAGCGGAGGCGGCCTGCATCTATCAAAAAACTGACGGGTTCTGCCATCCTCGTAACGCGCCATCTTGCAAATGCTGGGAGGCGGCTAAGGCTATCCAGGAAGCCACTGGTCTGTCCTGCCAAGCAGTTGCGTGGATATTCAGGAACCTGAGCCAAATCGAAGGATTCGCGGAGCCGAAACGATGACATCTTTCCCAGACACGAACGCGGTATGTCAGGCTTGCAATGGAGAGGGTTGGGTATGCGAAACCCATGGCACCGCGCCCTGGGAAACATGCCTTGAATGTGAGGTGCATTGCGGAATCCCGTGCGAGACATGCAATCCATGCGATTACGATAATCCGCCACGGATGCAACCCGGATTCAAAACGATTATCGATAAAGATGGCTGGAGGCACTGATGCCGAGGATTTTAATATGGGTAGCGGGATTAATGGCGACTATTCTCTATGTATATCTTTGCTGGAACGGATACATGTTATGGCTGCCAGCATGAGCGATACAATTACGAGCTACAGGAGCGCTGCATGAGTTTGGAAGACGAAATACGAGACGTGCACAATCGCTATTTCGACGCCTTGCACGATATTGCTCTCTCGGTGGCCACGATAAGAACGGGAAGAATCGTGGTCGATGAACTAGAAAAGCGTGTGATAAAGTTTGGGGAACTGCTACGCCGCGAAGGAACGCGATTACTGAGAGAGGCATCATGATGAACTTCAAAGATTCGCTCGTAGATGAAAGGGCATTCCTATTCGCTATGGAAGAGTCCGACAGGGGATTGCCAAAAAGCTCACCAGGCCGCGTTGACCGCATGCGTAAGTTCGTGAGGTTATACGAGATGGCTAAACGCGCCAATGCAAAGGAGAATGCCAGTGCCTGATTCGCTGAATGATTGCCCGTTTAGAATTGGCGACAAGGTTAAGATAATCTCTCCATTATTGAAAAAAGAATGGGAGAACTCGCCAGCTTTTATTGTGGGGATAAATCTCAAAGGCGATAATTTCGATCGCTATGATTTTACTCTGCGCGAAATCGGGAGCAGAGGCGGGACTGATGGCTGGGGAATCCATGATATAAAATGCATTGAGCGCCAGCACCAGACCGAAGATGACTGCCAATACCCCTACGTCAAGATCGGGAAGTACATCGTCGCGGCGTACCCGGAATACATCTGGATCGGGCTGGACGGAGATGGTGAAGGCGGCGGCTTCGATGAGGCGAAGTTGGAAGCAGTGATAGAAAAGTTTTACGGGGAGAATTTCTGATGGATGATGACAAGGTGTCTATAGTAGCCGAAGCTCTCAGGGTGGCAATCATTGCGTCCACGATGAAGGGCGATTCAGCCGAGGAACACAAAGCATGGCTACGTTACCTGGCTGAAGCCGCCATCGCTGCAATAAGGGATGCCTCTGACCGCAAGGCTGAGGTCCACAAGGCTAACGCCAGCGTGAGAACATCATCCCCCGGCAGCGACCGCCCGAGTGGGTATTCAGTTATGGGAGCGCCGGTGGTGCCTGAGGCTAAGGATGGGTTCGAATCCCATGCGTTCCCCCTTCAATGCGGTGGGTATTCGGAGGATTTAAGCAAATGCCCAAGATGCGGCGCCCCCGCCGATAATGGGCATGATCGATGCTATCCGCCTAATCCTTATGTCTGCTCAAAATGCAGCGTCTACGGCCCAGATGAAGATCAACGGCGTGGGCATTCAGATATGGAGGAGGTTCGACCACAGGCCCCTAATCAGGAACAGATGGTCGCCAAATGCGGTGATGCCGCTGCCTCTTCCGCCAACTCGTGTGAGATATCAGTTATGGGAGAGGGGCGTGATTCTGAAGCTACATGCGAACCTTCAGAATGTGGCCGCTTGGGGCAGCATGAAACCCTTCGCATCACCTCTCCCGCCAAACCAGTTTGCGGTAAAATATCGCCGGTCGATGAAGATCGGTTCTACTGTATAGCGCGTGATGCGATTCAAAGTGCCGACGGCGATGAAGACGACGCAGCCGCTAACGTTGTTGAAGCTATTTTCCCCTACCTCCGCACACCCGAGCCGGTGTCGCTTAAAGACTATGTTAACATGGCTCAGACGGAATCAAACTTAGAGTTTCGCAAAACGTGCGTTCGCCCAACGATTTATTATCAGGCCATGGAAGCGGCGGTGAAAGCCGTTCTCGAAGCAGCAGGAGTCCCGTATGTCGAATAACGATTGGCAGGTTTTCATGGCGACCGGCATTGTTCTGGCCCTGGGCCTGAGCGCCGGATGCGGTTTTTATTTGTGGTTCTGTTTAACCCGAGTGATAATGAGAAAGTGGGCCAGGAAATGGAAATAAACGAAACGGCCTACCAGCACGCTCTGGCAATGAACAAGGGCAAGACCTTTAGCGTTGAAGGCGGCGCAGAGGAATGCTTCCGATATTTCGTGAGCTGCTATGATGCCGCCAAGCAGCCGGTATCGCTCAAAGACGGAGCCGAGGCAATCAGGGCCGTGTTCGACCTTTCGCTTGTTGGCCCAGATTCGGGATTCAAGCCCGAGGATATTGCAGAAGCCGTTGCAAAGAAATGGGGGCTGAAATGGAAATAGATTTAGATTTAGTGAAAAGACTCCGCATCAAGGCCGACATGATCGAAATGGGCGAAAAGATCGCATGGGGCAGCGATAGCGAGATTATGCGGGAGGCTGCCGATTGCATTGAACAGCGAGCCTCGGCCTCTGTACAGCCGGTCCATTGGACCTACTGTCCTGAATGCGGTGAGCAAGAATATCAAAGGGCGTATGGCGGTTCTCCCGGTGAGAGAGTATGTCTGGGATGTGGCCAATCATGGTTTCCGGATGTTAATTATATAAATACTGTGCGCGCAAATCTCGCAGAGCGGCATACGAAGCAGGGAGCAGAGCAGCCGGTTGAGAATATACACCATGGCGATCTCATCGTCGGAGCCTTCTACTGGGTGCGGATTACCTTCGATCCCGACACGGACAATGAATGGGAGAACGACGATATGCCGGCCCGATACGCAGGGAATGGCAAATGGAATTATCTGGATGACGAATCTGATTGGCCGGTGCGTTGGGTAGGCCCTCGTATTGAACTTGCTACAAGCGAGCGGCAAGTAGAGCAGCCGGTCGGGTGCAGGGAAGATGCAGAGAAGCGCAGAGAAGAGTTTGAGCATTGGTGCAGACACGAAGCCAACTTCCCTGTCTCACTGGAGCGGGGAGGCGGCGACGGAGCCGGGCCATATAAGCACGGCGTTGCGAACGTGGCTTGGGCCGTATGGAATGCTCGGCCAAAGATGCGGAAAGCGGTTACTCTGTGGCAGCCAATAGATACCGCGCCTAAGGATGGCACTTGGATTTTATTGTCTGAGGGAGGCGTGGTCTATTCGGGCTACTGGTG
This sequence comes from Isosphaeraceae bacterium, assembly GCA_965277595.1. Classification (GTDB taxonomy): domain Bacteria; phylum Planctomycetota; class Planctomycetia; order Isosphaerales; family Isosphaeraceae; genus CBDIDH01. Next base: position 3,289,207 of record CBDIDH010000002.1, on the reverse strand, counting down.
CAAAGCAACTGAAGAATGGCGCGATTATGGCGATATTGGCTGCAATGGTTGCACGGAGATAGAACCTACGGATTGGGCGCCGCTGCCTAAACCTCCTGAGCAATCGAGGCGGGGATGAGAAAACATAATGAAAGATTCGCGGTTTTCGTTTTCCGCAAAGAGCGACCTTGGCCGCAGTCTAAATTTGCCGGTGTCGGTCATTCAATCCCAGCTAAGAGCGAAGGAGAAGCGTTACACAAAGCTAAAAGGTATTTCGATAAGCAAAAAAGGAGAAACCCTCATTATTGTGCTGATGTTACCCATGACGATGTTCGCGTTTTGGATATGGCCGAGTGCGTTACGGGGAATTACGAACTAGACAGCACTGTTGAATTGTTTAAGTGATTGTAGCCAACCAAATAGAAGGCGAAACACCGGAGGATGCATGTTGAAACTGGTCGATGACGCCGAATGGCCCGCTGATGACGATGCGGTAGGACAGGCTGCAATGGCTCTGGCTATCCATGATGTTCAGCATCCACCGAAAGCCATGACGTTGGAGGAGCTACAGGCTTTCGAGGCGATGACTGATTACTGCTGGAAGATGTCAGAGAAAAATCGACGGTGGATACTCGCCACCAAGGAATGGATCACGCGAGAGCGGATCGCCCACGACGGCGAAGATGGATTTTCATCCTTCCCCATTCACTACGGTAAGCGATTCTGGCGGGACTATTTGAAGGAAGCTCAGATCGTAATCGAAACCGCTCAACGGGTAATGGGGGCAATCGAAATGGCAAAGCAGGGCAATCAATCTAAAGACGGGAAGGGAACGTAATGGTAGCGCTATTCGCCTTCGGCACAGGACTTTATTATCATCTCGGGCCGGGATACTTTATCATCGGCTTCCTCTGTCTGCTTTTAGACTAATCGACCAGGAGGCGAGTGAGGGCAAGTTGGCTCGGAATTGGGGCTGCTTTTCAGTATGCTGCGGCTGATCGATTCGGTCTTGGGCCGACCTGCTGAGAAGCAGGATCAGGTAATCAGTTGGCGCTCTTGAGGTTAAGAGACGCATGACCGCCGATGAATGGGACTACTGCCCGAGAATCGACTGGATGCTGCTCCCGCTGCACGAATGGTTGCGCGAGAACCCCGCCTCGGCCGGGGCGGTCGATCGCAAGCTCCGCCTGTACGCGGTTGCCTGTTGTCGCCAGCGTTGGGATCTGTTCGAGATGAACCTCTTCCGGCGGGCAGTGGACGCCGCCGAACGGTTCGCGGACGGACGAGCTGACAGGCAGGAGTTGGCCGCGATCTACGACGCAATCATGGCCATCCCGACCCCGAATGCGCAGAGCCATTGCCTTGAGGAAATGACTCTCAAGTTAACCAGCATGAATGGCCTGCAATGCGCGACGGCGGCAGCGATGAACCTTGGGGTCGCGACCGGTTGGGGCGACTTCATATCGGTCGTCCAAGGACAAGCCCCGCTCCTTCGCTGCGTCATCGGCAATCCTTACCGGCCCGTTGCGCTCGACCCAAGCTGGCGGACACCCACGGTTGCCGACCTGGTCGAGTCGGTCTACGCCGAGCTTGCCTTCCACCGGATGCCGATCTTGGCCGACGCCATCGAGGAGTCTGGATGCGATCATCCCAGGGTCCTGTCACACTGCCGGAACGGTGGTCCGCATGTTCGCAGCTGCTGGGTGATCGATCTGCTGCTCGGGAAGGGGTAGACAGGCCTCGGCCAACTCGACTGACGATCGGTTACCCCTACTGACTCTGTGCCGAGGTCGGATTCGTTCGCCAACCGTGTGTGCCCCGTTTCTCGCTGGCGATCCTGGCCGACCTTTGCTAAAATCACAACGAGTAACACTTTGGGTCGGGCGAGAGGTCGTCGTGGCCGTCCACTCGGCTTCCTGGCGTTTGGCGGCGGACTCGCAATTGGCTATCAGCGCACGAGCCCTTATGGCGTCTCGAAAGTCGATCGCTGCCCTCGCTTTGTTGGCTTTGATCGCCTTTACTACCTATTGGTGCGCCTTTCGAGTTACGACCGGCGGTTCTGGTTCAAGGCTCCATTTCGCCGACTCAACCGGCTTAGCGTGGCCGCCGAATGGCAGCCTCGTAAGATCCGTGGATTCACACGGAGGTTTCCTCGGTGACGGCGAGTTCTACGTCGTGTTCGATGCTGACGAGGCAACGATCCAAAAGTGGTTGGAAGGCCCAGCACCGTGGGGCGGCAATTGGAGACATGGACCGATACCCGGAGAGGCGGGCATCCACTGCTCATTCGGCACATCCGGTGTATCTTGGGGTGGGGTAGTCGGCAAGCCCAGCTCTTATAGCGGTGATAAGGAATTGGTTGACTTGCTGAGTTCCACATCGGTCATTTTTGCGGCTCGCGAGCGTTGCTGTGCATCCTTGCCTTGGCATAATGGAAACCTGCTAATTATCGACCCCGGATCTCGCCGAGTCTGGTTGTCTGTCTGGGATTTCTGAGCGCGTGAACCGGGATTTTCCACTAACCTCTCGCCGCCGCGGACCCCACCACACTGCGGTCGGTTTTTGATACAATCGATGGTTGCTCGCGCGGGCTGGCCGCTGTGCATCGTCGTTGGGTGGCGCGAATACCATGCTCTTCGGGAATCCTGCCGACTTCGCCATCGAGGCTTACGTCGAACCAAGCCTTAAGCCCCCGTCATCCGTCTGGGGGCAGATGTGCGTCTGGTGCCGGGGCGTGCCACTCGGCGACATAACCGAACGGCAATGCGCCCTTTATCCGGCTTATTGCGCGTTTCAGATGCTGCCTTCGTGGCTCGAAGAACTCTGGTCTCCAGAGTTGGAGGGGGTCGCCGATCTCGACGCCTGGAATTTGCTGGATAGGCTGCTTTACGGCTACCACGGGGATGTGAAGGTGCTCGACGACCGCTCCCTGGATCAGTGCCAAGCGGACTGGTCGGCGTGGGGCAAATTCAACTTTCTGACCAACTGGGGCGAGCAGTTCGACAACTACAAGTCGTTCCTCATGTGCCCACCAGGTGGCCCGGTTCGTATCCTCAGCCGCCGACTTCCGACCGCATTGGGCCTAGGCGTCGATGTTACGGTGGAGGCCGTTATCAAGGCATCCCACGAGTTCGTCCATTGGTTCGACGAGGAGGAACACCGGCTCCGCGAAGGCGCCTCCTAACCATTCGCTCCAGTTGACCACCCAAATGAGGTTTGAGTCACCGTTCCGGTCCATCGCGGTCCGGTGCCAAGGCAGGCGCTGCCCGGCCGTATTCGTCGAGCATGCGATCGAAGTCGGATTTGACGGCATCCTTGCTTGGGGAAATCGGAATACCCTCGAACCAGGTTGCAGGATTCTGGCCTTCGTCCCTGACCACATTTTCGATCATGTGACCGAATTCCTCCTTGCTAAACCCGTCTGATTTCACGTAGCCCCGAACCACCTCTCTTCTGTCGTCATCATTCATCTCTGGCCACGATTTGGTTTCGTAGCCCTCACCGAGGCCTGCCAAGATTTCGCTCTTGCTGGTACCTGGCGGGAAGTAATGCCAGTCCGCCGGGACTTTCTTTTCACCTTCTATCCCCCGATCAGCCCAGAAACTGGAACCGCCATGGTATTCAAGGCGGGTCAGTTCGGCGATCCGGCTCGACACGCGCTGTCGGTCAGCTTCGGTCGGCATCGGATTGTTCTCCAGAGTAAAGGCGAATCCGAGTCACTCTAACCGTTTTCGGGCACCCAAACGAGTAGCGGTGACTCGCGATCCGTTATTTTACCTGCCATGGCTCAAAACGGAATCCCGTCCTCGTCCGGGTCGCTCAGAATGGGCAGCTCCATCGAGGCTATTTCCTGACCCTGGTCGAGCCTGCGGGCCAGCTCCTTGTCGACGAACCCATCGAGCCTCTTCTCGTGAGCGCGGAGGCGTAGCCATTCGGTGGCCTGCTGCCGGTCGCCCGCGAAGTATCGATCCGTGAAAGCCTGGAAACCCCGGGCGCCGATGGCTTTCATATGATCGCGGCCGTGGCGCTCAAACGTTGCGCGACCTCCTGCCGAACCTGGTGCTCCTCGATCCATCTTGGATCGATAGCACGGCTCGTCGTCGTGCGCAACTCGGTCGGGAGTTTTACCGGCCCTGTGATCCTCGGCGATGCGCCCCCTGCAGCCGAGCTTGTGCCGCCTCCGGTCTTCCCTGTCCCGGCGTCTCGCGGTCCGCTCGTCGTCGAGCAGGACGCGGAACCCGAACATCCCGGATCGGGCGGCGATGACGAACGCCTCTGGCGAGAATTCGGCGAACCGCATCTGGCCCGGACCGATCAGGTAGAGCGTGCCGTCACCCGTCAGGATGAAATGTCGGCCGACCTCAGCGACTAGGGCTTGGGCGTGCGACGGGTCCCCGGAAGCGTTATAGCCGCTCCATACGAAGCGGCTATTGCGGATGGTCAGGTGAGCGGTCATGCCAGTTCGATTCGGGTCTCTGATCGGCACGCCGCAGTGACGATGACGAACGCCTTGCCTGCGTGCTCGTGCTGCGTACGAATCTCGCCGTCGATGGGCGGTCTGGTAGCGTGCTTCACGATAGCGGCCACCATCGCGGGCCGTGGGATGGCTTCAAGGAAGTAGGGGCAGATGCGGAGCTGCCCCGTGCGGAAGGATGGGGTCATCGCTGGTTCCTGGTGGTAAGATGGCCGTCCGTGGCCTGGATGGACGGTCAACCGAGCGTCTCAGCCAGCTTCGCTGCCAATGTCCAGAGGGCCTTATTGAGCTTCAAATCCCGTTCAACTGCCTTCACCGGCCTGGTCGTCGTCCGGCGGCCGGTGTTCGTCTTCCCCTGGATTCCGCCCTTCAGCATGGATTCCTGCACAGTATTGAACGTCCCCCAGAGACTGCGGCTGCCGTCCGGGCCGGGCTGGTCTTCGGTGCGGCGAGGTGCCAGGAGCTGCTCCGGGGTGACGTGCGGCGTGTCCAGCAAGACGTGGGCGGCCTCTGCGTAGGCGTGCTGCACCGGGGCGGGGAGGGCGAGCTGCTTCCAGGTCTCGATCTGCTCGAGAACCTTGGGCGTGTCCTCCACGATGCGGAAGGTCGCATCGATGATCCGGTCATGAAAATCCGAGCCGCCGGAGTGTTTGACGCTGATGCTGCCGAAATCGGAGGATGCGACAACGAGCCCGTTGGAGCACACCAGGCGGAAGATTCCGGAGGCGAAGCGATAGGCCGCGGTGCCGTCGTGGCTGTTCGAGAGGACGAGTTCCGGCAGCTCGGTGCCGACCGTCTGCGGGGTCAGGTAGTCGGCATGGCGGAAGCGGATCATGTGACGGGTGTACGCCTGCTTCCCCTCGATCCGGCTGCGGCTCTGGACGGCCTTGACCGGCTGGAATCCCCGCTCGCGGAGGATGTCCACGACTTCGATGGTCGGAACCATCCGGTAGCGAGGGCTCATCCCCTCGTAGGGCGTCGAGGCGAACACGGACGGGGTGGCGGAGCGGAGCTGGTCGCGGGTCAGGGTGGTGGTCATGGCTGCGGTCTCCGTCTGAAGTTAGAAAAGGCTGCGATGCGGCGAGCGCCGTCATTCGCTGCCTGAAGGCAGGCTTCAGAGCGGGGTGAGCCGGAAGAGGGAGAAAATCGAGGAGGGCACCGGCCTGCACAAGCGTAGCGCGGAAGGTTGGGAGGAACCGCGATTATCGACCTTGGAGGCGAGGGGCAGCATTGCCCCTTCAGTCAGGTTGGTTAGCGGCCTCGCTCCCGTTTGAACTCGCTCACCAACCCCTCGATGCGGTCGATCACGGCCGGATACGTCTCTTTCTGCTTTGCGTATTCGAGGAACGCGTCGAGCTCGCCCTTGACGCTCCCGCTCCACGTCTTCACCGGCTCGTGAGATGGCGTGCGGGCGGTCATCTGGCTTGCCCTTGTTCAAGCAGCTCCGTCCTGCCGCTGAACTCCGCCACCAACTGCATGGCCGCTTCGATCTGCGGGGCCGAGGCCGGGGAAGTCCAGAGGTCGCGTCCGGCGATCCGGTAGAATCGCGCTTGGTCGAGCTTTTCGATTTGCTCCGGTGTCGGCTCGCCGGGGAACTCGAACTTGACGAACTGGCGTTCCCTGATGACTCGGAAGGCGCCGTCGAACAGGGTTTCCGAACGCGGGCCTCTCGGACCGTGCGGGACGATTTCCCGGCGTTCGGGCATGATCTCAGCGTTTGGGCGGCCCTTCGGTGAGGAACGGCCAGCCCAGATCATCTCAGGTGCCCCGCGCGATCTTTTGCAAGCTCCTCCGCCAGCGTCTTCGCATCGATCAGGTTGGCCCCCGGGCGTGCCGCGTCGTAACGCTCCCACTGCCGCGTCCCAGTGTTGTAGCTGAACTTGATCCGGTCGCGGGTTTCACTGTTCGGCTCGTGCAGGGCTTCAAGAATGTCCTTCTCGGCGCGTGTCGGGGTTCGGTCTTCGGCGAACTGCAACGCGACTGTTCTTTTGTCCATTGACCAGTTGACCTTGATGCCCTGCGGCCGCCACCCTGCCATGGTTCGGAACTCGTCGGGTACGGGGGCGAAAGTGGGTTTGCCCCCGGTGACGCGCTCTACGTGGGTCATGGCCGGCTCTGGGGCGATTTCCGGCGCCGTACCGGCGGTCGTCGCTTGGGAGGCTGGTTCGGGCGGCCGCAGTTGACCGTCTGCGGGGAATTCTGGGATGTGGGCTATAGCGTTTGGCAGAACTTCGGAAACGGCGACGGGACCGTCGCTCTTGCGGGCCCGCTTGCGTTTGGGCTTTGCATCTTCCAGCGGGGCGGCTTCGAATTCGGCGAGCTGCTCGGCCTTGGTGGGGTGCTTCGTGCGACTTTTCGACATGCGGGTCTCCCTGCGGGTTGCGGGGAGACCATAGCGCGGACGACCCAATTTGTCAAACCTGCGTATTTTACCGGATAAGTTGGTAGCAAAAAAAGTGCCGCAGGGTCGCTGTTTCTCATCAATTCCGATGCGCGCACGAAGTTCCGATGCGCGCAAGTCCTTATGTCCGTACGGTTCTTGATTCATCGAGATCCCACCCGTATAACTTTAGCGTACAGGTTTTTCAGTCACTGAGAGCAACGCCATGAAGGACTGGTATCAACTGAAGCCGGACGTCCAGGCCCGTCTGGCCGCGCGAGACCAGACTTTCGACTTCCCCGAGAGGAAACGGTTTCTCAATTGGGCGAAAAAGAACGCGCTTCCGGGAGAGCCGAGAAGTTTCGAGCATCGATGGAGCGAAATGGCGTCGGGAAAGACGGTCTATGGCTATTTTGCACGCCTATTGATCCGATACGAGATCGAGTCGAGAAAACTGAAGAACGTTTCGATCGATACATATTTTAATTCAACGCTGGAGGAGCCTGAGGAGGGCATCTACGAGAAAGATACATCTGGCGTTCTGTATGCCATTAATTCAATCATGACAACGATCAGGTCGTTTGCGAAGGAGCATCGCGGCCAGGACATCGTCAACACCAGGCCTGAATTGGAGAAGATCTCCCGAAGAATCGCTCTGCAGATTGGAACCAAGCAATCGCAAGCGGACGACGCGATGGATGAGATTTCACGCATCGAGAGAGGGACGGATACCCTGCAATCTGGCATCCCCGAATTCGCGGGTCTTCTGTCCAGATGGATAGGGAATGACCGCCGGACGCGGATCGTCACGAGCGTCGTTCACGAAGGCCGAGTCCTGGGCAACACGGTTGTGCTTCCGCTTCGATTGGAAGCGTTGATCGATCTTTGTCAGGGCAGGAAGCACCACAGCGAGATTACACCGGACGACCTCGACAAGCGATCCGGTCACCTGTTCGTGTTCATCGGTTGCGATCCTGTGGACACCACTGGAATTGATGCTGTGAAAAAGTCGCTGGCCCATGCCCGGGCGCTGTACCTTCAGGCGACGTATTTTACCCGGGGAATGCGCCCGCTTTGCCCGCTCATCGTCATCGTGGCGAGCCATCCAGATTACGTGAAGCGATGTCAACGGATGGGATATATCCCCACGGGAGCCACGGAAAAGGGAACGAACTATCCGGTGATGGTCATTGGGACCAGCAAGTTGGTGAGAGCATTGGGTCTTAGAAGCACGCGCATGTCCCAGAGTCAATACATCGTCCATCACTGCATCATGAAGATCTTTCGGACGTGGAATCGAAAGAAGTGGATCGCCGAAGACGCAGGCGATTGATTCTCGCCTGAATCATGCATCAAGGGAGAACTCGCAACCCCTGTCACAAGGAGTGCGCCCGCTCCGCGCGCAGAGAGTCCGTAGATTGACACCGTGATCCTTCAGCAGGAGACTCTTATGCCCCTTCCCGACCCGATCCCCGCCACCAATCCGTCCCAAGTCATCCCCGGACCCCAGACCACGACTCCTATTGGTGCTACGAATAGCCGGGCTATTCGTGCCGCGAATAAAGAGCGGCTTTCTTTCGACATTGCCAGGAGTCGCATCATCGAGCATGGCGCTGATCTCAGAAGTGAGCGCGTCCCTCTCGGCGAGCTGCGGGTCGACGGCGATCGGCTCATCAGCGGTGACCGAGAGTTCCCATTTGACGCAGAGGGGTTCCGACGTCTCTGTGGGCATTTTCGCGCACCGGTCGACTACCTGGACAGCTTGAGCCCGAAACTTCGCAGCGACGTTTCCACGTTCCATCTGCGCTCCCTGGGCCAGCAGTCCAAGGGGCTGAACAACAGATCCAGTCGCATTATCCACCGCAAGGGAGTCTTCGTCGATCTCGCCCGTTCTGACCTGCACACGCTCGGCGCCGGAGAAGTCCTTCACGCTGTCCGCGACGGTTTCGGAAGCGACGCTGCGGCCTTCGAGGTCCAGAACCTGGATATCCAGGATGAAGCCTTCTGTCTCGACATCGTCAGCCCTGCGGTATCCGCCGAAGTTCGTCGCGGAGATGTGATCGAGGCCGGGGTTCGCGTTGAGCACGCCTACACCGGTGAGCGCGCGACCACCGTCATGGCGTTCGTGGTTCGTCTCGTGTGTACCAATGGAATGGTGCATCGGGAGTGCTTGGGTTCCCGGCGCACGGCTCGTACCCGCAGGTTGAACGCTGACCGGGAGGATGCGAGGATTCTCCAGATCGAGCAGGTCCGTCGCATGACGGAAGAGATCCGCAAGGGACTCGATCCGAAGCTGGACGCGATCCGGAGGCTGGCGGATGAGAGGGCCGAAAAGGGCCAGCTCGAGCAGTTCTTGCGGCAGGCGAGGATGCATTCCCGCCCCCTGGTCAATCAGCTCAACGAGGCTTGGGAGGCGGAGGGGAGAGAGCCGACAGCGTTCGGCCTCTTCAACGCACTAACCCGCCTGGCCACGCACGGGACGGGATTGTCACCTCGCCAAAGAGGGCTGCTGGCCCGTTTGTCAGGCATCTACGCCAACCGATCGAATCATCTCTGCCCCCACTGCTTCAGCATCCTGAACTCACCGTCGAGGAACTGAGGAGATCGCTCCGAAGGTTTGAATGCTTCCCGTCCCCGGATTATTATCAGGAGACTCTAATGCCCCTTCCGCCACCCACCTACGAGCCTGAGTTCTCCGTCGCCTCGATCGTCACCGGCATCAACATCCGATCCAATCTCGGAAGCGAAGAGTCGCTCCGGGAGCTTGGCGAATCGTTGGTAGCCAGGGTCCTTCAGCCCGTAGGCATCAACCTCGTCGACAGCGTTGCCCATCTGGTCTGGGGCGGCCGGCGCGTGGCCGCCTCTCGCCTGGTTGGCCTCAAAACTCTTCCGGCGATGGTCTATCGCGGCCTGACCGACCAGCAGGCCCGGATCGCCGCCGCGATCGAGAACCTGCAACGCGAGGCGATGTCCGAGCAGGACACCTACCTTTTCTGCGCTGCTCTGGAGGCGGACGGGATGTCGCGCAAGGACATCGCCGACGCCATCAGGAAGTCCGCCGCGACGGTCACGAAATACCTCTCGCCCAACGACAGCCCTCCCGCTGCCAAGGAGGCGTTTCTGGCGGCGCGGATCACGCTCGGACAGGTGTATAAGATCACAACGAGCCCCGACCCTCTGGCCACGCTGGCGCTGTTCCAGAACGGCGGCACGCGGGAACAGGCAGAGCGCGCGACGAGGAAGCCGAAAACCGACCTCGTCCGCACGAAGAAAATCCTCTGCCCGCTGCCCTCCGGCCAGGTCATCACCGTGGCGGGCGACGAAATCAGCCTCGAAGACGCCATCGAGTCGCTCGGCGAGGCCGTCAAGCTCCTCAAAGCGGCGGTAGCCAAGGGCCTGAACGCCAAGACGGCTCAAAGCGTGTGGCGCGACATCGCCGCCGCGAGCTGACCCCTTCCCTCTGACAACCCGTGTCCCTTTTCAGTGATCAGTCTTCGGCTGAAAGGATCGTGGTGCGCGCATGCGAAATCCACGCAACGACGTCTGTGGCTGCGGAGGTCCGGGCAAGTCCGCACTCGATCAGCTCCGCGAGTTGGTCGAGCGTCTCGAAACCCAGGCCCGTGAGGAGGAGCGTGGCAATGGATCAGTTCCGCTCGGTGCTCGTGGAGTTGCTGTCCCTGATCGACCAGGCGTCGGCAGGTAACCCGCTCCTCGCCATCGTGGCTGGGAGCGCCGTCGGCTTACTTCTTCGCCTCATTTTCAGGGGGTCCCATGTTCGGCCGTGATCCGCTCGACGACATCCTCGGCTACTTCGGCCGCAGCGACCCGCTCATCGTTCGTGACCTGCTCAGGTCGGTCTCCGTGTTTGGTCAGACCGGCTCGGGCAAGTCATCCGGCAGCGGGTTGATGATGGCCCGCGCCATCGTCAAGTACCGGAACTCCGGCGGGCTGATCCTCGCGTCGAAGCCCGAAGACAGGGACTGGTGGCAGGGTATCTTCGCTGCGGCAGGTCGCAAGAATGACCTGCTCATCCTGGAGCCGGACGGCCCTTATCAGTGCAACATCCTCGACCACGAGATGAAGCATGGGGCCGACACGCGCGAGATCGTCCAGTTCATGATGACCGTGGCCGAGACGCTCAATCGCAGCGGTGGCCAAAGTCAGGAGCCGTTCTGGGTCCAGCAACAACGGCGCCAGCTGTTCAATGCCGTCGAGATCGTGAAGCTGGCGACGGGGAAGCTGGACCCGTGGGAGCTTCAGGTCTTCATCAACAGTGCGCCGACCGACCCTGCGGTCATGGCCGCTCTCGAGACGATCGAAGACGCGGGCACCAGGACTCGGGCGCAGCTCTGGCGTTCGAGCTTCAACTTCCGATGCATGTCGGCCGCCCACGCCGCCGCGAAGACCGTCATGCAGCAACATGACTATCAGCTCGCCAAGGAGTATTGGCTGGGCGAGATGCCCAAGCTCAATGACCGGACCAAAAGCTCGATCACGGCGGGCGTCATGGGCCTTCTCCACGTCTACAACACAGGCCAGGTGCGTCACCTGTTGGCGTCCGCGACGAATCTCAGCCCGGACGTCATGGAGCGGCGCAAGTGGATCATGGTGAACATGCCCGTGGTGGCGGGAGACGGCTCGGCGACGTTCGTCAACGCCGCCATGAAGTATGCCATCCAGAGGCATATCCTTCGGCGGAAGGCCGGCCGTGACGACCCGATCCTCGGCATCTATTGCGACGAGTTCCCCAAGGTCACGAATGCCTACGATACGGCGTTCCTCGCGGAATGCAGGTCGCATAAGGGCTATTTGGTCGCGCTCATGCAGTCGTTGCCTGGCCTATGCGACGCGCTGGGCCATGACGGGAAGAACAAGGCGATCGCGTTGCTCTCCAACAGCTACATCAGGATTTTCCACGTCCTGGGCGATTCCGATACCGCGCAGTTCGCATCTTCCCTGCTCGGCCAAAAGCTCCGCGTCCTGACCGGAGGATCGACAGGGCCGCAGCAGGGCGTCGGCGATCAGCTTTTCGGGCAGTCGACGGCCTCGACCTCGTTCAACCAGACCTGGGAACCCATCCTCCAGCCCAACGTCTTCATGGGCTCGGAAGGACTCCGCACCGGCGGCAAGGCCAATCGCTACAAGGTGGACGGCATCATCGTCCGCGAAGGGAACTTCCGTTTCGTGACGTTCGATCAGAGGAGATGATCCGAAAGGAATACGTAATGAAAGAGAAAGAACCTATTCATCGTGGCAACATGATCGATAATTTTCACCACGATCTCACCGCTACCGCGGACTGGGTGTACTTGCTCGCCGCGGTCTACACCACCGCTTTCACGCCCGTCATCCGCAAGGGGATGGGAGTACGCGCTCTTTCCTTGCTCGGCCCGTTTGCGCTGCTATGGATCGTCGGCTACGCGGAGTTCGCCCACTGCGCCGCGCTGGTGGTTTATCTACCGTTCTGGCTGTTCGCTTGCTTCGTCCAGACCGCGATCCTGCGCGATCGCCGGGGCCGTCACTCGCGGTTCGCCGGGGATCGGCTCCTGGGTCGCCTGGAGGTCCCGGCCTTGCTCGGGGCCGGGATGTACCTGAGCACGGTCGATGCGGCCCTCGGAGACTTCGTCCTCGGCGGGGCCTTCTCCTTCATCGTGCGGACGATGATCGACAACGCCCGCATCAGGGCGATGAGCCTCGATGTCGGCGACGCACGGGCCGAGGCGGAATGGCGGGCCGGAATGTTCCGTTAATCGGGTTATTGATCATGAAAGGGACTGAGGATGTCTGATTTCGGCGATTTCATGAAGTTAGGACTGGTGGAGCTGCAAAACGCGGTCCTCCAGCAGGAGCCGATGCCGCAGATGCAGACCGCGCCCGTCGAAGCGCCGCAGGTCGCGGCCCCGCAGCAATCGTTCGAAGCCGAGCTTGCGTCCTATGCGGCACAGGCCCCGGCGCAGGACATGAGCCAGGGGATCGAGCGTTAAGGAGGGCGTTGATGCCGGACGAGTATACCCCGATCGAAACAAACGCAGATAGACGTCGTGGTGCGATGACCAAGGCCAACGAGAACATCAAGGAGATTCTCGGAATTGAAGGAACGTGGGCAAATCAGCTCAGCCAGCGGGCGAACTGGAAAACGATCGCAAAAGAGGCGTTCAGCTACCTGACGAACGTGGTAATTCCGCACGGGGCGGATGAAATCGGCAATTTCCTCTACTCCGGCACAGGGTCCGGCTACTGGCCAGGGCAAGGGCGAGGGAATGCACCAATCGAGCCCGTCATGCAGCCTTTAGAGGTGCCCTCTGCGTCATTTACTCCCACTGCTGATGCCAACACGCCGGTCAGCTTCGACTCTACGCCCGCGCCCTCGGATCATGCTCACCTTTATGGCGTGGGTCAGACGCCATCCCATCAACCTTCAGCTCCGGACGAGCGGCCCGCGAGCCTGGCTTGCGGGACTGCCGAGTCTGACAGCTTCGACAAACACGTCGCCTTATACGGCGTGAGTTATACCCGGGACCAATCACATGATATGGGACGCTAATCCCCACGGCCACGGACGGCCCTTCTTCCTCACCATTCTTTCGAGGCTAGCCATGCAAACGCTGTTCTACATGCTCTCGACGACCGCCGTCGGCTTCTGGGTCGTCTACTTCTGGTTCCGCGTCGGGCGGTGGGTCTACCTGAACGGGCGCGACGTCCACAATAAGGTCGAGCGGTTCAGGCGGGTGGTCGCGGGCGTTTACAAGAACGAGGTCTGAGGAACGCGGGGCCATGGATGGCCTTTATCACAGAGGGACAACCAACTTCGAGGACAATTGCATGAGTGATTCTCAAAACAGTTCGCCGACCGTCATCCACGTCAGGGAACGCCAAAGCTTCTCGAGCCGGCTGATGGGCGGCCTCATCGGCTCCATCATCGTCGGCATCGTGACCGGGCTGTTTCGCTATAGCGTGTTCTCATGGATGCCGGTCGTGCTGGCAGGCGTGCTCTCCCTTTTCGGCTGGGAGACCAAGCCGCCCGAGGGTGTCAAGGAGGGTGCCCACAACGTCGTTAAGCGCATCGAGGACGCGATCGACCACACGGCCGAAAAAATGCGCGAGAGCGTGGAGGCGGCGAAGGCGAAGGTCGAGTTGGAAGCCAAGGAATTGAGGGCGACAACTGCGAGGGAACGCGAGTTGATCGCGCAGAAGCTCAGGGATATGGACGACAAGGCCGAGCGGCGCAAGAAGGAGCTTGAGGACAAGGCCGAGCAACGCCGGAAAGAACTCGAGGCGAAGTTCGAGGAGCAAAAGCGCGAACTCGCGCTGAAGGCGACCGAGAAGGTCGTCGAGAATCGGGTTCAGGCCGCGAAGAGCGGGTTGGCGAGCATGTTGCCATCGTGGGGATCATCCGAACAGTCGAAAGACCATGATGCGAGGCCGGTGTGGGAAGAGCGGCCCACCTTCAACGGCATGTGTCCGTATTGTGGCCAACCGATGCGGGTCAGGGCCACCGGGTCGGGCGATGTGCGCTGCCCTCGCTGCCAGGAGATCTTCACCTCGAGGCGGGCGAGGGCGTTTGCGGAGGCGGCCCCCGCAAGACGGCGCGGCTTCTGAGCGACGGCCGTGGGATTCTTCGGATCGCCTACCTTGTTCCGATCGGAAACTTGATGGGCGACCAATCAACGATTCGTAAATCGATAATTCTATCGGATCTATGGAGGGAGAATGGTCGCCGACCGCAACTACGACTGGGCCGCCGCGGCGGCGGCCCAGCTCTTGAATCTAGGTCACATCGATACCGGGGAATCGAAGGCGCTGCAATTTCATAAGGTCGCCGACGTCGTGTATCAGGCCATCAAGATGGCCGAGCGGGAAGCTCGGGAAGAGATGCTGCGGCCTTCCACGAACTGACCCCCAACGAGAGGAGCAACGATGTTTACGTGGTACGCGTTCCTGGGACAGAACGGCCGTTCCGAGCTGATCGAGTCGCACGAAACGCTCGACGAGGCGCTGGCGGACATCGCCAAGACCGCCTGGGAGGAGCCCTCGAACACCTGGTCGAACCTGCTGGTCGACGACTCGTCCGGCGACGTGGTGGCGACCACCATCTTCGGGCCGCAGAAGGAGCTGCTCGTCACGCTGAGCGACGGCAGGCATCTGGAGTATCCGGTCCCGCGGTTCTACAGGGATCATGGGATCTGATCGTTCACCCGGCGACGAGCGCTGCCATGACGTCCGAACCGCCGCCCGACGGGGCGATCAGCCTGACGAGCTACTCCGAGCTCGACCGCTATGTCCGGGCCTTCGTCGGCGGGGCGTTCAACCTGCTCGTCCTGGTCGGCGACCCGGGCCTCCAGAAAAGCCGGGCCGTATGCGACGCCCTGCCGGACGCGTGCTGGATCGAGGGGCATGCCACCGCCCTCGGGATCTACATGCGGCTCTGGGAACATCGCGACGAGCCGGTCGTCATCGACGACGTGGACTCGCTCTATTCCAACCGCGCCGCTGTGCGCCTCCTCAAGACGCTCTGCCAGACCGAGAGGAGGAAGGCGGTGGCCTGGGAGAGCGATGCCCCGGCGCCGATCGCGAGGAGCGGCCTCTTCGGGCGGTTGAGAAGGGTCCCGCGCTGAGGTGATCGCCGGGGCCCTTCCCAGGCGAATAGGAGATCGATCATGCCCACGAAAGAACAGATGGAAGCCGTGACTCAGAAGATCGAATGGCTCGAGTCGATGAGCTACTGGCTTGAGAAAGGGAAGACCCCCGAGCCGGTATCGGATGCCGCGCTGCCCTGGTGGGAAAACCTGAGTCGGGTCGAGCAGCAGGCCGTCCTCGACGCGGAGGTCGACTGGCAGGGCTTCACCGAAAGCCAGAAGCTGGACGTCGAACGGCGGGTGCTCGATGGAGAGGCTGCCGGTTTCTGGATGGACGGGATTGCGTCACGGGCGGATGAGAGGCCATTCACCGGCCCGAAGACCTATCAGGTCTGGCACAACGACAATTGGCCGAATCCCGCTCCCGCCCACGGCAGGTTCCCCGAGGGGTTTTCCCACGTCGCCAATGTTCAGGCGAACGGCCTGCGGGAGACCGTCGAGAAAGCGACAGATCAGGGCGGCCTCCTGTTCGACGCCCGACCGTGGCTGGCGTGGGAACGCAAGGAGGGGGTCGAGGCCCTGGTCTTCGGGCCGCGGGACACGGTCCCGGGAGACGTGATCGTCGACCCCGGCGGCCGCCCGTTCCGGGTCGAACACGAAGGGTTCAAAGAAATCGGGCTCAACGCAGAGCTGCGAGCCGACTACGCCGCGCGGGCGGCGGAGAACCGGCCGGAGGACGCGTTCCAGCGGACGCTCGAGGAGTATGCGAGCCAGCGTCTCGCCGGCGAGAGGGGAAAGGAGATGGAGCGATGACGGTGAGACAGGTCGCAAAAAATCTGGAAATAAGCCCGTCCCTGGTCTACGGCCTGATCGCGGCCGGGAGGCTGAAATGCACCCGGCACGGCATCGGGCGCGGCACGATCCGCGTGTCGGAAGATCAGGTGCGGGCGTACATGGAAAACGCGGCCAAGGCGCAGCCCGCCCCTCAACCGCTCCGGTGGATCAGGTAGCTTTCTTCGTCGCCTGCTCCATGGCGTTCTTCAGGTGCTCTTTCCGCTCGCCGAGGTGCGAGTAATGGGCCGACACGATGGCCGTACCCTGGTGCCCTAAAAGCTCGGCGACGGTCGCAATCGGCACCCCGTTTTCCAGGGCGTCCGTCGTCCAGCCGTGCCGCCAGAGGTAGGCGACCACGGATTTATCAATCGGGTCGGTTTTCCGGTTTTTTTTGCGGCGGAAGCGACAGTTGACGGCCTGCCGGTTCCACGGGTTTCCGTCCTCGTTTCTGAAAAGTTCGCCCTGGGGGTGCCGGCGGATCAAACTCTCCAGCATCCCGCCCAGCTTGGCCGTCAGGTAGATCGTCCTGCTCTTACCCGTCTTCTCCCGCACCTTGTGCTCGTACAGAACGGCGACGCCTTCGGCCAGGTTCACGTCGGCGGCGGTCAGGCGCATGATTTCGCCCGGCCTCGCGCCCGACTCTTCCATCGCCGTCAGAAAATCGTGGAACGGGTCGCCCACCGGGAAGAGCCCTGTGATGTACGCCCGCTCCTCCGGCGAGGGGATTCTATCCCGCCGGGTGGCCGCCGGTTTGGCCATGTGGCGGATCGGGTTCTCTTGCAGACGGCGGGACTTGACCGCCCAGTTGAACGCCGCCTTGAGGATGGTGATGGCGCTCCGCTGTGTGGTCGCGCCCCACCGTCGCTTGCGTTCCAGCTTGAGCCACTTCTGGACGTGCGTCTCTGTGACGGCGTTCGCCTTCAGTGCAGGAAACTGGTCGGCGAAGTCCTGCACGAACACCCTGTACCATTCCCACGTTTCCGACTTGACCGTCTGGCGGGTGTGGTCGAGGAAGTCGTCGAACAGGTTGCGGAGCTTGGGTTCCTTGACCGGCGGCAAATGCCCGGAATCCGCCATGAGACGAAAGTAGGCTTTGTCCGCCTCTTTCTTATCCTCATGTAAGCGAATCTGCTTGCCGTTCAGCTTGACGTACCAAGCCTTCTTGTATTCCCAGTACCACGGGCGCGCTTGCCTTGGCATTGGTGATCCTTGATGCGGTGCCGGATAAGGTGCCGAACGGCGGGAGGAGGGGTTTTAAGTGCTTGCAGGAAAGGGGTTTAAGGCAAAGAGACTACTTGATTCAGAGTCAAGCGTGCTACCGTTACACCAATCCCCAAACTGTGAACGTTCGACGGAGGAAGCGAGTCGAGATGGGGTACGAGATTGTCGAGAGCCAGGCTCCAGGCGATACGACGCATGATACCTGTTGCGTTGCCTGGCTTTCAAGAGCAATCAGATGGGGTGTCCCATTGAGGGGTCGTTATCCCGGACGACCGTGGAAAAAGGCGCGAGGGGCGGACCTGGCGGGTACGGCGACCTGGATCGGGTCGTCATCCATAACCGGAATTATCCCGGTTTCGTCTCCAGGAGAATTGCAAAGTCCCGATGGCCGATGACCAATGACCGAAAAATTTCGCCTCTTTGGTCATCGGGCCTTGGTCATTAGGGTTTTTGCGTATTAGGGACTGTTTTTGACGTAAGCTCAAAGGACACAAGGACAAAGGGCGGATTTCCCCTTTTGTCCCATGTCCTTCTGCCCTTTGACCTTACGGCTATTCCGCAACAACCCTAATGGTCATGGAAATTACTGACTTTGCAATCCTCCTGGTGTTGTCTCCTGAAATGCACTGGCAAGAAGTCAAAAGGGGCGACCTACCCGAGTCAAGGACTCCCGACGTTTTGACCTTATCCCAGCAGAGCAGACCCACCCGACCCGACCAAATCGGGCGGACGCCTTTAATGCCGAGGGATGAAAGCCCGGGGAAGGAATGGTCGGTTGAATCGCGGGCGTCCACGGTTTCCGTTCCAGGTCCTGACGACCTGCCTGAAGACCATGCGCATCGGACCCGACGTTACGTTATCTGGCCAACACGATCAACTCGCGTTTTTCCCGCCGAGGAAAAGATGACCGCCGGTCGGGATGGTCACGTTCCAGACCTCGGCCAGGATCGGGAAGCAGAGTTGGTCGACGAGGATTGAGGCCGGATCGAAGGCCAAAAGCTCGAAGCGGATGTCAGGCGGTTGAACTCCGCGGTCAGGATGACGGCGTGGACGTTCCAGGGTGGACCCGGGAATTGCGGAATCGTTTCCCGATTTGATCACAAACTCATAAATTTGTTGAACGAGCCCCCAGGGTGTGTCGTTCCGGTTCCTGAACGGGTTGGGCGGCGATCAGCTCGGCGTGAAGCCCTGGCTTTTTTTTCTTCCAAAGGGTCCGGAAAACCCTCGCGGCAATCCGCCGGATTCACACGGAAATTTTGTTCTATGGTTCAACGTGGTCCTCCTGTTACGTCGACCGACCAAGTCCGTCGCCTGGAAATCGAGACAATCTTCAGCGGCGGCGCGTGTCGATCTCCCCGAATTGGATTCCGTGGATTCGGGTACGGCCGGGGTCGTTTCGCGACGGGCATTGACCTCGGGCTTAGAGAGCAAATGTCGTGGAGATTGCAACATGTCGCAGCAAGCTGTCCGTCGCCAGCGTCTCATCAACAAGACCCGTAACCGTCGTTCGCGGTTTGCTCCGATCGAGTCGCTAGAAAGCCGGATCACGCCGACCGCGTACGTGGTCAATATCCTCGGCGATACTTCTGGCAACGCCCCCGGAAGCGGGTCGGGGACCAGCGGTGACCTGCGATACTGCCTGAACCAGGCAATCGCGGACGGACAGCCCGATACGATCACCTTTGATCCGATGGTCTTCTCCAATGCTCAGCAAACGAACATCACGCTGAGCGGCAATCTCGTCACCGAGCCTTCGGGGTTCACCAACCCGTATGGCCAGACCTCGTTCATCGTGGGGTCGAACGACAACATCACGATCGACGGATCGCTCGGCGCCAATGTGCCGGGAATGACCCTTTTTGGCAACTCGTCGACTCGTCTTTTCGCGGTCGAAGGGGGCGGAGCGCTCCAGTTAAAGAACCTGACGATCCAGGGGGGCCAGGCCAAGGGGGGTACGGGTGGCTCGGATAACGTGGGGGGCGCGGGGGGTGGTGGTGCCGGGCTCGGCGGCGCCGTGCTGGTCGACGGATCGTCGTCAACCTTTGTCGCCAACGGCTGCACCTTCTCGAACAACCTTGCCATCGGCGGCACAGGGGGCTCGACGTCGTCGGGCTCCGAGCAGGCTGGCGGCGGGGGCGGCGGCCTGGGCGCGGGAGGATTCGCGCCCGTAGTCGATACCGGCGGCGTCGGCGGCGGCGTTCACGGCGGAGCGGGCGGCCCAAGACTCACCCCGGGTTCGCCGGGTGGGCTCGGCGGTGGTGGCGGTGGTGGCGGTGATGGCGCCAACGGAACCGCCATCGGTCGGCCAGGAGGATCTGGCGGGTTTGGCGGTGGAGCGGGAGGTGGAGGCAACTTCAGCCACGGCGGTCTCGGCGGCTTTGGCGGCGGCGGCGGCGCTGGTGGAGGCGGTCAAGGAACCAGCCTCGGGGGAGGCGGTGGATATGGCGGTGGTAGTGGCGGCAATGGAGCGTTCGGCGGTGGCGGCGGCGGTGGCGGCGGCGGCGCGGGGCTGGGAGGAGCCATCTTCAGTAACAGCGGCACCGTCACCCTCACCAATGACACCTTCACCCTGAACAGCGCAACCGGCGGCCCTGGTGGATCGGGCGCCAACACGGGAAGCGCCGGCCTGGGCCAGGGCGGCGCCATCTTCGTCCGCAACGGAAACCTCACGGCCACCTTCCTCACGATGACCGGCAACACCGCGGCCCAGGGGGGCACGGACCTCACGGTCCTCAGCGACACCAACAACCAGGCGATCGCCACGATTACCAACAGCATCCTCGGCCAGGACACCAGCACGTCCGTCTCCGATTTTTACACCACCACCTATAACGGCGGCACGGCCGCCAACCTCTCCGGCAGTTCCAATAACCTCGTCACCCTGAACGGGTTGGGAAGCAACGGCTTGCCCAGCGGCGCGCTCGTCGCCGGGACTTCCCCAAACTTCGCGGCGGCCGGACTGTCGGATAACGGCGGCCCCTCCCCCACGATCGCCTTGACGGCCCAGAGCACCTCCGCACTTGCCACCGGCTCGACCGCCACCGGCCTGACCACCGACCAACGGGGTGTCGCACGCGCCAATACGCCCGACCTCGGCGCCTTTGAATTCACGCCCGCCGGCCCGGTGATCAGCAGCGTGAGCCCGAATCAGGGCTACAGCAACGGCGGAACCGCGATTATCATCACCGGTTCCGGCTTCCTCAACGGCGCGACCTTGACGATCGGCGGCGTCGCGGCCAGCAACGTCAACGTTGTCAGCGCGAACACGATCACCGCGACGACTCCCGCCGGTACCGTCGGCCTAGCCGATATCGTCGTCACCAACCCCGACACCACCACGACCACCGACCCCGCCGCCTTCACTTACCTGCAACTCCAGGCCGACCTCACCGTCACCGCCTCCGGTCCACCAACAGCGATCGCGGGCGATCCGAACGGGTTTGACTACATCTTCACGATCACCAACAACGGCCCGTCCGACAACACCGGCGGGTTCATCCTGACCGACCTGCTTCCCGCCGGCCTCACCTATGCGTCCGCCGGTAGCACCGTGGGCACCTCGGCCAGCGGACAGGCGGTGACTTACACCACCGCGACGGGCCTTGCCAGCGGCGCCTCGACGACCGTGACGATTCAGGTCACGATGGCCCCCAACCTCGCGAACGGCACAAACCTCGCCAACTCCGCGACCGTGGCGACCAACGGCACGGTCGACCCCAACGCCGGGAATAACACCTCGAACACCGTATCGACCACCGTTCAAACGATGGCCGACCTCGTCGTCAGCGCGTCCGGAGCCTCCTCGGCCATCGCGGGCGATCCGAACGGGTATAATTACGTCTTCACCGTCACCAACAACGGCCCCTCGAACGAGACCGGCGGATTCAATCTGACCGACCTGCTTCCAACGGGCCTGACCTACGTCTCGGCCGGTAGCACCCTGGGCACCTCGGCGGTCGGTCAGTCGGTGAAGTACGTCAACGCCTCGGGCCTGGCTAGCGGCGCCTCGACGACCGTGACGATCCACGTCGCCCTCGCTTCGAACGCCCTGGCCGCCTCGACACTGAGCAATTCCGCGACGGTCGCGACCTCCGGCACCATCGATCCCAACGCCGGGAACAACGCCTCGAATTCCGTCACGACCAGCGTCCAGCACAAGGTCGACCTTCAGGTCAGTTTGACCGGCAGTCCGACGTCGGTGACGGAAGGTTCCGGGTCGAAGAACCTGGTTTACACCCTCACTGTCACCAACAACGGCCCGTCCGACTCGTCGGCCGTCACGCTCAACGATGCGATCACCCTCCCCAGCGCCGGGGTGTCGATCTACAGCGTTCAGCCCAGCCAGGGGAGCTTCAGCCCGACCGGCAACGCCGCGACTGGTGTCTGGAACGTCGGCGCTCTCGCCTCCAGCGCCAGCGCCAGTCTGACCTTGACATTGACGGTGAGCGCTTCAAGCCCGATTGGCGCGGGCGTCCTCAGCGGCACGGCCGGAGTTACCGGCATCGCGGCCAACGAGACGCTCGTCAATCCGGGCAACGACACCGCCTCGACCAGCACGACCGTGCTTCCCAGCTCCGCAAGTCTCTCGGGCCAACTCTTCGTCGATTACAACGCCAACGGCGTCCAGGGTCCCGGCGAGGCCGGGGTCGTCGGCCGGACCGTCTACCTCGACGCGAACGGCAACGGCGTGCTTGATTCCGGCGAACTCTCGGCCGTGACCGGTGTCGGCGGCGCGTATTCCTTCACCGGGATCGCGCCCGGAACCTACACCCTTCGCCTTCAGACTCTCGGATTCGAGCAAGGCGTCGACGCCAACGGCAGTGGGACGACGCTTCTCCTCTCGGGCGGCGAAAATCTCACGGGCATCGGCCTCGGTGAACGAATCGTCTCGGCGGTCGGCCCCTTGCCGGTTGACTCGCAGGTCTTCGCCGGGTCGTTCCCGACCTCCAACGCGGCGCTCGTGAATGGCTACTATCACGCGATCCTCGGTCGCGCGGCCGATCCGGGCGGCCTTGCCTACTGGACCCACGTCCTTCAGGTCTCCTCACCGCCAGCCGTCATCAGCGCCATCCTCAACTCCAACGAGTCGCGCGCCAACCAGGTGCGTGACGATTACCAGGTCATGCTCAGCCGCACTCCTTCGCCTTCCGAGGTCGCCTATTGGGTCAACATGATGCACGCGGGGCGATCGTCGTCCGACGTCGCGACCGCCTTCCTGGCCTCCGCGGAGTACACGGCCAAAACGGCCTCGGACCAGGCGTTCGTGAGCTCGCTCTACCAGGTCATGCTCAGCCGCCAGGCCGATGCCGGTGGCCTCGCCACCTGGACCAACGCTCTGAACTCCGGCGCGACCACGCGCGCCGGGCTCGTCGCCGCGTTCTTCAACTCCACCGAATCCCGCGACCTTGCCATCGATGCCCTTTACTCCGAGCTTCTCGAACGCACCGCCGATCCGTCGGGTCGGGCGACATTCCTTCCTCTGGCATCGACCGGCAAGGGCAACGATCAGATGATCGTGGCCATCCTGTCATCGCCCGAGTTCACCCGCCGGAGAACGACTGGCGGGGCTTGACCTCAGAAGAGCGACAACAGCGAAGGCATTTTATCCCTTCCAACGGGCCAGGGACGCGCGGTCGACCAACCGCCGGACCTGGCCCCGCTCGCTTTCGGAATCGTCCCTCGCATCGTGTCAAACGAAAGGTTGGGGGGGTCTCATTCACGCCCGCGGACCATGAACAGGCGGCGGGCACCGGTCCTGGAAGCCACGTTGACCGAAATCGCGGACACTTGAGAAAACAAACAGAGACCCCGGAAAGGCCGGCGCAGGTTGTCTTTCCAGGGTCATCGAGTTGTCTGGCCAGGGAGGGGCGGGTTGCCCATCTCGTTATTCCTCGTCGCTCTCTTCTTCGGGTTCCGCCTCCGAATCCTCGTCGTCATCGTCCGTCTCATCGTCGTCCTCGATCGCGGCGGCGGCGGCTTCCTTGACGACGACCGGGGCCGGAGCGACTTCGGGTCGAGGAATCGCGGCGCCGAGGCCGGGGGCGTTGTCGGGCATCGGCTCCTTGGTCTTCTGGACGAAGTGAGTCCCCTTGCCTTTGGCGGTCAGTTCGGCGGCGCGGGCCTCCGCGGCCTCTTTCTGGGCGTATTCAAAGGTGCCGACGGCCTTGAAGGCGTCGTTCAACACCGTCCAGACGATCCGCATTCGGGCCGCGGGCTTGACCGCCTTGACGGCCTTTACCTTGGCCTTGGCCGCGGCCTTGGGCTTTTTCTTGGGCTTTTTCTCGCCAGAGTCATCGTCGTCCAGATCTTCGGCGACGTCATCCGATTCATCTTCCATCGGATCGAGAGGTTCGGCGGCGTCGCTCTGGCGGCGCAGTTCAAGTCGATTCAGCGGTTTCCCAGCCATGAAACCGTCCTTCGCGAGAGAGTGGCCCGATTCAATATGTCCTGAAAACAAGGCGCCGGTCGCAAACCCAAACGCCGGTCCGCAAGGAATTATAATCAAAAGCGAGACGACTTGCCAACGCCGAGCCTCGATGTCTCCTGAACAAATTGATAATCAAAGACAATTCATTTGATGAAATCCATTTAGCATGGACTTCGCGAAATGGATCTGTCCGTTTCCCAAGAATAAACCATTTGGTCCTTTCATTTCCACGTTCCTGATCGCACGCACATCGGCCCGAGAGAGTCTGCCGGTTGCGCCAATATTGACGACGAGAAGCGACTTTGAGGACGCGACAATCATGCCTCGGCCGTTTGTTCGACACTTGCTCGCAAATTGCGAGAGATGCGTCTGGACAAGTCCGTGGTCAGCATTTACCATTGTTCGAACTGGTGAAATTCCACAACAGTTTCACCGGCACACTTCCTCATTCCCGGCTCGGGTGTCTTCTATTCTTTCGGCGGAAGGGAGTTTCTCGTGAACATCCCGTTCGAAGGCGGCTCGCGTGTATCCACGCATCGTCCACGCGCGTTTACACTGATTGAGCTTCTGGTGGTGATCGCAATCATCGCCGTGCTGATCGCGCTGTTGCTTCCCGCCGTTCAGGCCGCGCGTGAGGCGGCTCGTCGCGCCCAGTGCGTGAACAACCTGAAACAACTCGGACTGGCCGCCCACAACTATTTGTCGGCCAACAATGTCTTTCCGCTCGGCGACATGTACCCCGCCGGCAGCAATGGAAGTGGCGCCAAGGGCGAACGCGGCTACGGCTCCAGCGAATGGAGCTTCGGCTGGACGATCATGATGGCCCCGCAGTTTGAACAGCAGGCGATCTTCAACGCCTTTAACTTCAACTTCGGCTGGAACGACCCGAGCGGACAGAATCTCGTCAACTCGACCGTTTACAACACCCAGATTGCCGCCTTGCTCTGCCCGTCCGAGAGCGTGAAGATTCCTCCGCAAGGGCAGGGAACCTTGAACTACGTCGGGAACTGGGGCGGTCCGGGCTCGGTCCGCACATTCTCGGGCATCATTATTGAAAACCCGTGGGGTGATACTGGCAACGCCGGGCAGGCGAGCGCCATCGGCACCGAATCGGTGACCGACGGCACCTCGAACACGGCGATGTTCAGCGAACACCTGATCGGTCTGGCGGGAAACCCCGCCGTGAGAATCGGTTCGCCCGACCAGTCTCGCGCGATTTTTCCGTCGGGCGTCTCGGTCACGATCAACCAGAACGACCCGACCCAGAGCCTCGCGCTGATCAACGCCTGCAAGGCGTTGACCCCCGCAACGGCCATGGTTCAGACGAACCTCGTCGGGTACAACTGGACCCTCGCCTATCCCTGGCGCTATTGCTCAAATCGCTACAATCACGTCGGCACCCCCAACACGCCGATGTGCAACGCGACCAACGCCTTTGACGGAAGCTGGGGCTCAGCTCAGGACAGCCTGCCGCCAAGTAGCAAGCACTCGGGCGGTGTCAACATCGGCTTTGCCGATGGCTCGGTGAAGTTCATCAAGAACTCGATCAGCCTGGCGACCTGGTGGGGCATCGGAACCCGCAACCAGGGCGAGGTTGTCGACGCCAACGCGTACTGATTCATCAGGGCCTTGCCGCTCGCCTGATTTTTTCAAGCGGCGACCGCCGGACCTGGGACCAATCCCCGGCCCGGCGGTCGTAATTCTGGCTTCATGCTCGTTTCCGCGTTCTTTTCGGTTGCGGATGCGCCTCGTTTTCTGGAGAATCTCGAATCACCCCGACTTGACCGCCGGAGACGACTGACAATTCCTGTCAACGGCGGTCTCGGCCACACATCGTCAGGAGGCTCATTCCGATGCGATTCGTCCGAACCGCCTGTGCCCTCGCCGTGCTCACGTACCTCTTCGCCGGATGTGACTCCGGAGGGATTCAACCAGGTCCCGTCTCCAACGCCAGTCCCGATAACGGCCTGGGCGGCATGCCCACGACAAAATCGAATCTGAGCGAGATCAAGAACAGCGCCAAGGCGAGCGGGGGCATGGTGAACCCGCCCAAATGAGCGGGTGGTTTGAGAAGTTGACGGTGGGCCTCCTCAGGAATGAGACCGGGAATGACCTTTCGGTGGTGAAGAGAGCGGGATGAGCCTGGGGAGACTTTCGTTCGAAGACTGTTGACTCACCGGCTTCTGCTTTCGTAAGCGGTCGGCTTCGAAGCGGGTCCCGTGGCGGAGTTGTCGTTTGGCCTTGCGCCGGGCGCGAAGGCGTTCGGCCTGAGCCTGTTCGAATGCCGGAGTGTCAGCGCCCCGAGGTCGTGGGCGTGGCGAATCCGCGTTCAAGACCAACGACCGGGTTTCGATCCCTGTCAGGTCCGCCGGATCAAAGCCCCAGCGGTCGCAATACAGGCAGTACATCTGTGGGCCGAGCGGGCCGCCGCCACAGGCCGGGCAGATCGACCCGGTTTCGAGGTTGGGACCGGGCCAGGGTGTCAGGCTCAGGCCGACGAGGACGGTCGGCCGCGGGAGTTCCTCGCGTGTCAAGGTTCTCGGCAAAAGAGCCTTCTTTTGAAGGCTCAAGGCCCGGATCTCGGCACGTTCACCACGCTCGGCGGCCTGATCGGGAAGCATGCCGGGATCGCGGAGAAACTCAAGCGAGGCGGCGCGCTCGCTCAGGCAAACATTCTTCGATCGAATCGACGGCGGATCGGGTTCACCGGCGCGTGCCCACCGCGGCGTCGCGCTCGGGCCGACCTCGACGAGTCGGACGTCAAGGCGCTGAGCCGCGAGCGGCGAAAGGGTGACGAGCGGACCGGATTCCGATTCCCAGACCGTCAACCAGCCGGCCAGGTCGAGGTCGCAGAGCCGATCCGCCGTCTCCTCGACGCCGAGGCCGAGCGCCTCGGCAATCTTCGCGGGCGACCGCCAGGCCGTGGGGGAGTCAAGCACGTCGTTAATCACGCCTAACCAGGCGTCCGGCAGCACGGCCATATCGGGTCAGCCCTTTGACTTCGGGGGAAGCTCGCAACGCAAAATCCAAGGGAAAATTCAGAGCGCCGCGGTCGGTCCGACGCTCCGCGCGGAATTACTCGGCCTCGTCGTCAAGCCCTTCGGAAATCTGGTCGGCCAGGGCGTCGAGGTCGTAGCCTCGACGGTCCAGGCCCAGGCCGATCGGCTGGCCGAGTCGGGCAACGGGCTTGGCCCGGATTCGATCCTGGCGGGCAAGCTCCTCGTCGGTTGGCGCCTCGACGCCCGAGAAGCGAACCTGCGCCTCGGCCAGCGCGACGGCGTAATCGACCTGCGAACGGGCGGCCTCGGCATCCTCGCCTCGGGCCTCGGCCTCGATCGCTCTCAGGGTGCTGAGCGCCGCGTCGGGAAATTCGTGAAGGCCGTTCAAGACCTCGCGGACCCAGCGAACGGCCGCCCCTTTGGGCTCCTCGCGGGCGAGGAGAAAGGCGGCGACGCAGGCATTCGCATCGTGCGACGCGATCGCGTTTTCCACGAACGGCTCGACCTGACCCCCTTCGTCATTCTGGATCGCTTCCATGTACGAGGCGACGAGCCGGGGATTGACCGAGTCGGGGCGATCGCATGCGAGGTCAATCCTGCGCTGATCGGCGGGATCGCTGACGCGGTTCCGCATCGATTCCAGTTGTCGGCGCGACCATTCGCGAGCGGCGTCGTCACCGGCATGGGTCGAGGTTTCGTGAAAGGTCAGAAGCGAGTCGAGCGTCGGCGCGGGCTGACCGCCGGTGAACGACCGGACGAAGGTCTTCCCTTCGAACTCGGACGCCCTGTTCAACAGTTGCTGTTCAATCAGGGTCTGCCGCAAGAGTCGGTTCGTCTCGCGCTGAAGGCCCTCGACCGACATCCGATCGCGCGATCGGAGTCGGGCGTTGCTGGTCTCGACCAGGCGATCGAGAAAGACGCGAGGCACCGGGCTGAACCCCTCGGCCTTCTTTTCCAGGTCGACCTTGAGTTGCGCCGCGGCGGCCTCGGCTTTCTGGCGGGCGACCTTGACGGTCAGGTTGCCGCGCTTGACCATCGATTCCAGGTCGTCCCTGAGCGCCTGGAAGCGTCCGAGAGCCGCGTCGGCCTCGGGTTTAAACGACGATTCGTGGTGAAACGCACGCATGCCAGTCTGACCGATCGCGGCTCGGAACGGGTTCAATGCCATCGCGGCCTCAAAAAGGGAGTGAAGGTGGACAATCAAGGTCCCAGGAGTGAAAATGATTTCCGGAGGGAAAAAGGCGGGAAGGTCAATGTGTTCAAGGTGTGCCGGCGCGCCGAGAATCCGGGTCAAGCCCCGGGTAGGCTCGCGCGGTGGTCTGAAAGACGCGGATGCGATCCACCACCCGCGCGGTCTTGTGAATCGCAAAGGTCCGCGTCCAGGCCGACCGTTCGATCGTCCGGGCGAGCTTGGGACCCGAAAGGCGAGCAAGCCACTGACCGTCCGGCCTGCGCTGCCAGCTCACGAGCCAGGCCGACCGGCCAAGCGCCTGACGTTTTCCGCGGGCGATTCGCTCGTCGAGCCGTTCAAAGGCTCGGGAAACCAGGGGCGTTCGGCCGACCGACTCACAGGCCAGAGCCATCGCGTTTTTCGAGGCCGAGACCAGGCGTTGCAGCGGGGTCACGACAACTTCGGCGTCGGTCGAATACAAACCGGATGGGTTGAACACGTGGCCTGCCCCTTTATTCTCTGGCAAACGCGACGGCTCTCGGCCCTTCCGCACCGCACCGTGGTTGCGGAAACCTCTTCAGGCCGCCTGGCGTTCCCAAAGGTCACTATCGATCTGACCCACCCGGGTGAACACCAAAATGAAAGTCGGTCCACGTGGTGACGTTCGAGCTTTATGGCGTCCCCCGCATTCGGGCCGGAATGAGCCGGGTCACTGTCGATGCGTCGACCGTATTGGAAGCCCTCGCCGGCCTGGTTCACGCCTGCCCGAAGCTGGCCGGTCCGGTCGTGAATGAAGGACGCCTCGGCCCTTCGTTTCGCCTCAGCCTGAATGGAGAGCGGTTCGTCTCGGAACCGGAAACACCTCTTGTTTCGGGCGATATTTTGATCTTGCTATCCGCCGACGTGGGGGGTTGACCAATGTCGACCGTCGGCGGCTATCACGGCCGGTATCTTCGCGTCGACGCCCGCGCCGGAACGTCGCGCTGCGTCGCGCTCGATGAGTCAATTCTTCGCGGTTTTCTCGGTGGCGTCGGCCTGGGAACCTGGATTCTGGCGCATGAGACGCCCGCGAACGCGGATCCGCTTGGCCCCGACGCGGCCTTGGTCTTCGCGCTCAGTCCACTGGTGGGAAGTCCGCTGACAACCTCGGCCAAGTTCGCCGTCGTGGCCCTGAGTCCGTTGACGGGGCGGCTCTGCGATGCGCTCTCATCCTCTCATTTCGCCATTGCCGCCAAGCGAGCGGGTGTTGATGCGATTGTGATCAAAGGAAGTTGCGACCTCCCCTCACTCGTCTTTATTGATGGCAACGGCGTTGACGAACCCGTCGTCACCATGCGCCCGGCGGGCAATCTCTGGGGCCTGTCCGCGCGGGATGCGGAAACTCGGATGCGGGCCGAGTTTGGACCGACCTGGCAGGTTGCCTCGATCGGCCCTGCGGGCGAACAGCTTATCCCCTTCGCCACGCTCAGCCACGACGGCCGACACGCCGGGCGCGGCGGTCTTGGCGCGGTTCTCGGCTCGAAGCGAATCAAGGCGATCGCCGTTCGAGGCGACCGACGCGCCCCGATCTTCGATCCCGAGGCGACCGTCGCGATCGCGCGCGACCTCTCCGCCCGCTCGTTTGGCCCGGCGACCGAGAAATATCGGAGTCTGGGAACCGTGGCCAACCTTCTCGTCTTCAACCGTTTTGACGCCCTTCCGACCCGCAACTTCGAATCCGGCCATTTTGAAGGGGTCGAGGCGCTCGCCGCTGGAGACGACCTCGGCCCGTCGCGTCGCGTCGCGCGGTCGTCGTGCGCCGCCTGCACGATCGGTTGTGAGCATATTTATGAGGTGAAAGGAAGCGATCGGCCGGGCGTCCGCATGGAATACGAAACGCTCTTCGCGCTCGGTCCGCTTTGTGGCGTTAGCGATCCCGATGCGGTCGTTCGCGCGGCCGCCGCCTGCGATGCCTTGGGACTGGACACGATCACCTCGGGCGCGACGATTGCCTTTTTGATGGATTGCGCCGAGCGCGGCTGGATCGACGGCCGATTGGAAACGTCGGGCCGGATGCTCCGGTTTGGCAACGGCGCGGCGGTGCTGGATGCAATTCATTCGATTGTCGGCCGCGAAGGCAAGGTCGGCGCCTTGCTGGCGCGGGGAAGTCGGCGGGCCTCGGAAGAGATCGGCGGAGAGGCGATCGGTCTGGCGCCCCATGTGAAAGGTTTGGAGTTACCGGGTTATGATCCGCGAGCCTTGCACACGATGGCCCTGGGCCTGGCCGTCGGCACCCGAGGCGCCGACCACAATCGATCAGGGGCGTATGAGGCGGATTTTTCCGAGCGAGCGGATCGCCGCCGGGGCGGCGTTGCGTCGGCCCCGCTGGCGATCGAGACCGAGGATCGGGCCGCCCTGATCGATTCCCTGATCCTTTGCAAGTTCCTCCGAGGCGTTTTTGTCGACCTCCACGCCGAGTCGGCCGCGATGCTTCGCGCCGTGACGGGTTGGGACGTGACCGCCGACGAACTGCACACGCTTTCCCAGCGGGTCGTCAACGCGCGGAAGCTCGTCAACGCGCGTGAAGGTTGGACCTCCGCCGAGGACACCTTGCCCTCTCGCTTCTTGACCGAAGGCCCCAAGCCGATTGACGGCCCCCCCTCGCTTTCTCGGGCTCGGCTCGACGCGATGATCTCCGCCTATTATTCTGGCCGAGGCTGGTCCGCGATTGGAACCGTGCCGCCCGAGCTTCGCCTTACGCTTGGACTTTCCGGCTCGGCCTTTGGCGGGTCGATCGCGGACAGTGTGAAGGTTTGATTGATTGAAGGACAAAGGACAAAGGACAAAGGACAAAGGACAGAGGGCAAAGGACAGAGGGCAAAGGACAAAGGCCGGGATTTTCTGCCCTCTGCCCTCTGCCCTCTGCCCTCTGCCCTCTGCCCTCTGCCCTCTGCCCGCTGTCCTTCTCAAGTTCAAAGCTGAAGACGGATCAACAAGAAAATCGGGGTCGCACGTTGGATAGTCTTTCCGAGCGGTTGGCGAGGGATCGGACGTCCTTGCTCTCGCTGAGTTTGCGCAACCCGCTGCTAAATTATCGACCGAGAGTTCGAAGCCTGGACGTCGTGGGCGAAGCGCCCGAACAGGTGATACGAATGCTCGTCCGCGAAGGGCGGAAAATGCCCTTTCTCGCCGCCGACAATTCCGCGACGCCGACAATCGACCAGGCCGACGCAAAACTTCAAACCGCGCTTTCGGCCGATCTTCTAAAAACGCGGTTGCTCGCCATCCATTACGCGGCCCGAGCGTCGATCGAGGAGCAGGGGGCGAACACGCTCTTTCTCGCCGCGGGATTTCTCCGCTGGATCGATCCCGGACATGGGCCAGAACCCTTGCGGGCACCGCTGGTGCTCGTCCCGGTCGAACTCGAACGCTCGAACGCCCGCGAACGCTTCCGGCTTCGCCACAATGGCGGCGAGATCGAGCCAAATCTCTCGCTCCTCGAAAAACTTCGGGCGGAGATTCGCGAAATCCTCCCCGATCCTCCCGAGCCGACCGAAGGCGACTTGACCCGTTATTTTGAAGCCATCGCCTCGCTCGTCAAGGATCAAGAAGGCTGGTCGGTGGACGCCTCGGCGATCGTCGTCGGCTTCTTCTCGTTCGGGAAGTTTTTGATCTATCGCGACCTTGACCCCGAGGTCTGGCCCGAACGCGCCCGGCCGATGCATCACCGGATCATCAAGGCCCTGCTTCGCGATGGTTACCCGATCGAGTCCAACGACCCGAAAATTTCGGAACCCGACCTCGACCGTGTCGCCCCAGCCGAACAGACCCGCCACGTTCTTGACGCCGACGCGACGCAGGCCCTGGCTCTCTGGGACATCGCCCGGGGCCGCGACCTGGTCATTCAAGGGCCTCCCGGAACCGGCAAATCGCAGACGATCACGAACGTGATCGCCTCGGCGGTCGCCTCGGGAAAAACCGTCCTCTTCGTCGCCGAAAAGCTCGCCGCGCTTGAGGTTGTGAAACGCCGACTGGATGCATCGGGCATCGGCGATGCCTGCCTCGAACTTCACAGCCACCGGACCGGCAAACGCACTCTTCTTGACGAACTGGAACGCACCTACACGCTCGGCCGCCCCCGCGACCCCGCCGACGCCGATGATCGAGCAATGCTCGCGGAGACCCGGACCCGGCTGAACGCCTACGCGGAGGCTGTCCACGCGGAGGTAGGCGGCAGCGGAGTCAGCCCCTATCAGGCGATCAACGCGATTTTGAAACCGGGTCATCCCTCAAAAACACCGTTGCCTCCTTTGCCCGGCCTCGTGGCCGCGTCGGAATGTACGCCGATCGACCGCAAGCGTCGGCTCGCTCTTGTGGCCGAACTGCAAACGAGCCTCACCGCGACCGGCCTGCCTCGCGACCATCCGTTTCAAGGGACTCAACGCCAGTCCTGGCCGCCTACCGAGACCGACCGGCTTCGTGACTGCGTTCAAGACGCCTCAAAAGCCAATGATCGGCTCAAATCGGCCTCGGCCGCCCTGGCGAAACTCCTGCACGTTGCCGAGCCCGTTGACCGTAACGGTTGCACCAGTCTGCTCAAGCTCATGAAACGCACCAGCCGAGCAAGCCACGGCATCAACATTTCCGCCGATGACTGGGTTGCGCAAGCCGAGGAGATCACCTCCCTGATCGCCGCCGGTGAAGCGTTGACGGCACTGCACGCTCGCCTTGACGAGACCCTCTTGCCCGACGCCTGGCGCGAAACGCTTGATGAGGCCCGACGGACGGCTAACATCGACGGCATTCATTGGTGGCAACGCCTCTCGGCCGATTATCGCGCCGCGATCCGCGCGCTCAAGGGGCTTTATCGAGGTACGCCCCCCGAGACCCTCCCGGAACTCATCGCGACGGCCGATGCCATCCTCGCCGCCCAGCGCCACCAGGAGACGATCCAGAAGCTTGCGCCCCTTGCCTCCCGCCTCTTTGGCGATCACTGGAAGGGCGAACATTCGGACTGGACAACCCTCAAGGACCTCGCCGACTGGGCCATTCGGCTTCATCTTGACATTCAAAGCGATCGCCTTCCCTCGGGCCTTCTTGACTTCCTCGCCGATCGGCCCTCGCAAACGCCGGTTCGCCATGCCGTTGACAACCTCAAGGCCGCGCTCGCCGTGCATCACGATGCGATCGAGACGCTTTCCAACCTTCTCGAATATGAACACAACGCATCGTGTCCATTGCTCTCTCGCCCCTTCGACCACTTGCGCGACCTCTTCCAGACCTGGGCACGCCGGGCGGATGACCTCCCCGCCTTGGTGGCCCTGAATCGACTGGCAGGTCTTTGCCGGGCGGAAGGACTTGGGGCGGTCGTCGATCTGGCCGAGGTCTGGCCGGGCGCGGCAATGGGTCTGACCGATGCGGTCGAACGCCATTATGAAGACGCCTTGATCCGTCGCGCCTTTTCCGAACGCCCCGCGCTCGCCGGATTTGACGCCCTTGGCCACGAACAGGCCGTCCGCAACTTCGCGAGGCTTGATCGCCAGGTTCTCGCCGAGAATCGCGCGCTCGTCGCTCTTGCCCACTGGGAGAAACTCCCGAAACGCGAAGGGGGCGGCCAGCTTGGAAGCCTGCTCCGCGAGTTCGAGAAGAAGGCCCGACACCTCCCCGTCCGCCAGCTTCTCATCAAAGCCGGCCGCGCCGTGCAGGCGATCAAACCCGTCTTCATGATGAGCCCGATGTCCGTCGCCGCCTATCTTGAGCCTGGTGGCCTGACCTTTGATCTCGTCGTCTTCGACGAGGCCAGTCAGGTTCGCCCCGTCGAGGCCCTCGGCGCACTTTTGCGAGGCTCGCAAGCGGTCGTCGTCGGCGACAGCAAGCAACTTCCCCCGTCCAGCTTCTTCGAGCGACTGACCGGCGTCAACGAGGACGAGACCGACGACGACCCCGACGACGCCGACACCTCCGACGTCGAAAGCCTTCTCGGCCTCTTTCTTGCGGCGGGAGCCCCCGAACGGATGCTCCGCTGGCACTATCGGAGCCGCCATGAATCGCTCATCGCCGTCTCGAACCGAGAGTTCTACGCAGGCAAGCTCGCGGTCTTTCCCAGCCCCGATGCCAGGCGTTCCGGGTCCGGCCTGACTCTCCGCCGCCTCTCGGACACCGTTTACGATCGCGGCGGCTCGCGCACCAATTCCGGCGAGGCAAAAGCCGTGGCGCAGGCTGTTCTCGACCACGCCCGCCAGAACCTTTCGCGACCCGCCGGCGATCGGCTCACGCTCGGCGTCGTCGCCTTCAGCGCGGCGCAGGCAGGGGCGATTCTCGACCAGCTTGAAGACCTCCGCGCGGACGATCCCTCGGCCGAACCCTTCTTTACGCCAGGAGGTCCCGAGCCGTTTTTCGTCAAGAGCCTGGAAAACGTTCAAGGAGACGAGCGCGACGTGATCGTGATCAGCGTCGGTTACGGCCGAGGGGCCGGCGGCCAACTGGCGATGAACTTCGGTCCGCTCAACGGCGAGGGGGGCGAGCGCAGGCTCAACGTTTTGATCACCCGGGCCCGGGTCCGCTGCGAGGTCTTCACTAATTTTTCCTCGGCCGAGATCGACCTCAACCGCACCCGGTCGCGCGGCGTCCGCGCCTTGAAAACATTTCTCGCCCACGCCGAGTCCGGACAGCCTGATTTTCCGCGTTCGAACCTCGAACCAAAACCAACCAGCGACGGCTTCACCGACGCCATTCGCGCCTCGGCCGAGTCTCTCGGCCTGACGGTTCGAACCGAGATCGGCGCGGCGGGCCTTGCCCCCGACCTCGCGGTGGTTGATCCCGAACGGCCGGACGGTCCCGTCATCGGTGTCATCACCGATGCGCCTGGCGGTCGGACGGCCCGGGACAGGGAACGCCTTCGGACGCAGGTTCTCGAATCGCTCGGCTGGCGGATTCAACGGGCCTGGAGCACCGATTGGGCCCGCGATCCTTCGAACGCGGCCCGACGCCTCCGCGAGGCCGTGCTCGGCAACTCGAAACCGACCGATCCGCCCTCGATTATCCCGGTTGCCCCGGTCTCTCGCGACGATCCCGCCTCCGACCTGACCCGCCCTTCGGCCGCGGACGTCTATCGACAGGCCGAGATCGGCGTGCCTCTTGACCTGAACAACGCCGATCCCGCCGAGATCGCCACGCGGCTTGTCGCGATCGTCCAGGTTGAAGGCCCCGTGCATCGCGACGAGGCCGAGCGTCGGCTCTCGGAAATGGCGGGCGTCAAGCGACTCAGTCCCAGGCTCCGCGAAACCCTGAATGAGGCGGCTAAGCTGGCTCTCGCCGACGCCACGATCACGGCTCGCGGCGACTTTCTCTGGCCGATCGGCCTCGATTTCCCCGTGGTCCGCGACCGCTCGGCCTTGCCCCCGGCATCGCGCAGGTTTGACCTGATCGCCCCCGAAGAACTTGATCTTGCCGTCCTGACGGTCGTCCGCGATGCCCTCGGCATGCCCGCCGATGCTGTTCCCACGGCCTCCTGCCGCCTTCTCGGTTTCGCCCGCGTCGGCGACGAGATGCGTGCTCGCGTTGATGAGACCCTCGCCCGCTTGATCGACGATCGACGTCTTGTCAAGCTTGGCGACGACCTCATCCTCGGGCCGATTGCAAGGCAGGAGACGTTCCGTCAAGGAGTCGATCGAGGATGAAATCCCGGGATGAAAGGAAAAGCCTCCGACCTCCTGACTTCTCTGTTATGTAGTTCGACCTCCTACAGGTTTTCCCGAGGCTTATTTGCCCCCTCGTTTTTGAAGTAAGAGTTTGAAAAACCAAGCTGAGATCCTGACGTGAACTGGTCGGAAAAACTAGTTCTAGCAACTCGCCGAAGAGGTCTGTTTCATTCTCGGGAATCACCAATAGGGTTTTTGCGCATTAGAGGCTCTTTTTGACGTAAGGTCAAAGCACGCAAGGACAAAGGGCGAATTCCTCATTTTGTCCTATGTCCTTCTGCCCTTTGATCTTACGGCTATTCCGCAACAACCCTAATCGCAATCGCCCAGAGCCACGCCACGGCCTGTGACCTATCAACTTGATCGGGCTTGGAGAACGCTCAGGCGACGATGCCATCACTTCATGCTTCGCAACGCGACAAAGCGCAACCAAACCCGCGCCTCGGAAATCCGCGTCGGTTCGGCCGGGCGATCAGAGTCGCGGTTGCGGCTCAGGTTAGGGAGGATTAGGGGAGGTCGTTTTCGAAAAGCCCAGGCGGTTCGAGCCTCGCTCGTGCTCGCGGCACATTACCTCCTTGCCTCGAAACGGCGATCATGACATCAAACAACTCCCACGGCCCTGATTCCCGCCTTGGATTTCCGCCGCGTCCCCATAGTCGTTGAGACACCCGAACCTTTGATACCTGTCCAGGATTCGGGAGGCGTCACCGCGTGGCCTCGATGATTTTCGTGCCACGAAGGCTCGCAATTGGTGGCCGCCTGGCGTCACTTTCGAGAAGGCGACTTTATCCCGACGCCGCCTTAATGAAACCGACAAGCATCAGAGTCGTCGTCGGGTTGATCTCAAATCGTCTCCAAGGGCGTTGAGCGCGCGGAAGTCCCTTTGAAAATTGGTTGCGTCGACCCGAAACGTGCGATAGGTTAGGGTGAATTCGACCCACGTCTCTCATTCTTCGCGTGCCGGACCCTCTCGGACAGGTATCTCGCTCATGGACTTTGAACTCCTCGTGGTCAGGGGTCGGAGCACCTCGGAAGCCCTCAAACTCGCCGATGGCGTGACTACCGTCGGCCGCCAGGATGAATGCCAGATCCGGATCAAGTCTTCGCAGGTCAGCCGGCGTCATTGCGAACTCTTTGAAAAGAAGGGAATGCTTCTCGTCAAGGATCTGAACAGCTCCAACGGCACTTTTGTCAACGGCAAGAAAATCCAAGGTCAACAGGTTCTTGAACCCGGCGATGAGTTGATGATCGGTCAGGTCACGCTCCGCGTGGCTAAGGTCGGTCAGACTCCGCCGGTCAAGGCCGCGGCCGAGGCCGCCCCGTCGGCCGCCGATACCGCGGTTGTTCACGCTGTTCCCGTGCCCGACACCGACGACGTCGAGTTTGAAATTGATTTCGACGATGAACCCGACACGTCCGCAACCGCCGCCTCCTCCGCGAAATCGGACTCGGCCCCGCTTGACGCCAAGAAATCCAGGGCCTCCTCGCCCGAGCCGGAACCTGAACCCGTCACCGCCGCGCCCGATATGGCCGACGAGGCCATCGCCGACTTCCTCCTCGACATCAAGCTCGATGACGAGGAGTAACCCACACGCACTCACCTCGACCTTCGACTCCGTCTCCGCGACGACCCTGGCCAATCACGCCTCGAATGGCCGCTTTTGTCCTGGCGCGGGGTGAAAAATCCTGGGAACATCGCGTTGTCCGCGCGCAACGCGATGTTGACGCCAAGAAACGCCGGTGGGGCTCTCGACACAATCCTGTCGTCCTCTGTCAACTTGGGCGACTTGGTGATTGATTTTCCGGGAATAACTGCTTTAAATAGCTATCGCACCCCGGCAAGTTCCCCGAAACGACGAGGCAACGGCCATCGCGACCCGATGGGCGTGGACGCTGTAGAGGACGACAACCAATGGCTCGACGCAAGACGCTTCCCGAGTCGGTCCGTGCGAAGTATTCCCTGGCGGAACGCTTAACTTCGCTACGGTCCGAGTTATATGGCGATCGCGGCGGCCCGGAGCTGGCGCGTCAGCTCGGCCTCCCGGTACGCACCTGGTATAATTATGAGTCGGGGGTCACGGTTCCCGCCGAGGTGATCCTCAAGGTCATCGAGTTGACCTCGGTGGAACCGATCTGGCTGCTCCACGGCAAGGGGCAGAAGTTCCGATCCGACTCGGCCGAACGTCGCGAAACCGTCGTTGGCCCTGGCGTCTCGGTCGGCTCGCTGCTTCGAACCGCCCTTCACATGCTGGAAGAAAGCAAAACCGCGGCGGCAACCGTCCCGTCCTTGTTGCTCGATTCCACCGACGACGCCTCCGAGGTCGTTTTTCTCGCCGTTGACGACTCCGCCGGTGGGCCGATCACGCGCAACTCTGGCCCGCGATACGTCGCCGCACGGGGCGAGTGGCTCGACGCCGAGCGCGATTGCCGGTGCATTCGGATGGAAGGCACAGCCATGTCGCCGATCGTCGCCGACGGCGCCTATGTCGCCTTCGCCCGAGACGAGGAAGAACCGGCGGGGCTTGACGGCAAGATGGTTGTCGCCTGGGTGGACGGCCTGCCGCTCGTTCGCTGGTTCCAGTACTGCGACCGCTACGCCATGCTTCGCGCCGAGAACCCGGCGACGACGCCCGCCACGATCCTGATCGACCTTGAGGAAGACCCCCGCGACATCCGTTTCCGACGCGTCTTCTGGATCAACACTCCGCATTGATGCTCAAAGATTTGGCCCGAGGGTGCGGCCCTTTCTCCTGGTCAACCCTCATCCCCCCAGCGCACCGATTCGGGATAGCATGGCAGGACCAGGATCTTGCCATCGCCGATCCGGCCGGTCCTCGCCTGCGAGACGATCGCCTTGACCACGGCCGGAACGTCCTCGTCATTCACAAAAACGGTGATCTCCACCTTGGGCAAAAACGAGGCGTTGTACTCGCTTCCCAGATATCGGTGCAGCCTGTTCTTTTGCCGGCCGTAACCCATTACCTCGCGGACTGTTCCGCCGAGAACCTCCACCGACTCCAGCGCGGCCAGAACCGCCTGCGCCCGAAACGGCTTGACCATCGCCACGATCTGAACCACCCTTGGAAATCCCCTTTCCAGTTCCAACAATTTGACTCAGCCGACCACGTTCCCGCGTCTCTTATCCCGCCTTTGCCCTTTGCCCTTTGCCCTTCTGCCCTTTTCCCTTTTCCCTTTGCCCTTTGCCCTTTGCCCTTTGCCCTTCTGCCCTTTTCCCTTTGCCCTTTGCCCTTCTGCCCTTTTCCCTTTGCCCTTTGCCCTTTGCCCTTCCTGAGACAATGAGAAACCCCTGCCTGCCTTCCGCCCCTGTTTGCGAATGCCAGCCAACTCGCTTAGAATCGTGGAAACGTCCCAAGGACTGGACCGCCGAATTGTCGACCACAGTTTCGGCCAGGTCTGGCACGGCCTTTCGCGGACGATCTCCACGAGGTGCGACATGAAACGGGTTCCCGCGATTCTGGCCACGGCCGCCGCCACGGTCTTGCTCCTCGTCCTCGGCTGCGCCAAGAGTTACGACATCCGGCTTTACAAGACCCTGGAGCGGATGAAGTACGAGAAACGGCTTAATGACAACCTCATGCCCGCCTCGAAAGGCAAGTTTGAGACGCTCCTGATCTACGTCCGGCCCCCCAAGAAGCTTGAACCATCCAAGGAATTCTTGTTGACCACGATTGAACCCAACCAGTACGACCTGACCGAGAGCTTCTTGGAAAAAGACAAGCAGACGATGCACGTCCTCGCCCGGGTGAAACGTCCCAAGAGCACCGCGAAGCCCAAGCCGGGCGCCAAGCCCGAACCTGTGATGCCGCCGCCAGGTCGCCTGGGAACCGACGTCGTCGCCATGCTCAACGCAGTTTACGGCGTCGAGCTTGACCTCGCCAGGGCGAAGGAGGTCAAGGAGAAGGACAACGTTTACAAGCATCTCAAGTTCGAGGGCAACGGCAAGGTTGTTCAGCTTTACATGAACGTCGTCAAGAACGCCCCTTATGAGGTTGCCCTGATTTTCGAGTATCCCAAAGCCGAGGAAAGTGCCCTCTCGCTCGTCTCGAAGATCAAGCTCTGCCTCGAATCGTACGCCACGGGCGAACGCGCCCGCAAAGCCTTCGCCGGTTCCGGCACCGAGGACGAGTCCGAATCCGGCCCCGCCGCTCCCGTCGCGTTCTAACGTCGTTGACCCGATAGACCGGGGCTCTTTTTCCAGGAAAAGCCCCGGTCCACGGACCTCAACCCTCTCGATCGCTTCCGAGTTCAGAACCCTTCACTTCGCAACGCTTTCCAACTTCGGCTCCAGTTCCAACCGAATGTCCTTGAAACGCACCTCGGTCGCCCCTCCCGAATGAAGCTGGAAGGCGAAGACACCACGCAAGGCGCCCGAGGGATCATCGAGTTTGACGCAAGGGTGCCCATTGATCGCCGTTCGGATCGAATGATCGACCGCGACGATCTCATAGGTGTTCCAGTCGCCCGGTTTGATGAATTCCTCGCCCGATTTGGGCCAGAGCAAGCCTCGGCCGTTTTCCTCGTAAAGCTTGCCCCACCAGCCAGAACCGGCGTCGGCCTGATACCCCTTGATCTCGCCGTGGGGAAGCGCGGCGCTGCGGAATTGAATACCGCTGTTCCCCTCGTTGCCGACGAGCTTGATCTTCAAGGTCAGGCGGAAGTTGCCGACCGCCATCTCGCTCCGCAAGAACTCATTGCGCCCCAGGCCCGTCGTCTTGCCGACGATTTCGCCGTCCTCGACCTTCCAGAGTGTTGATTCACCCACCCAGCCGGTCAGGTCGCGACCGTTGAAGAAGCCCGAAACGTTCTCGGCGGTTGCTAGCATCGGCACCTGCGCGGAACTGGCCAGGTAAGCAACCAGTGATCGAATCTCAACTTCCGAGAGAGCCTTCCAGAGATCGGCGGGCATCATCGATTGATCGCTCACGCGCTGGTCTTCGATCTCGCCTCGCGGAATCACCACCTGTTCATTAGCCGTCTGGAGCGTCAGAGCGTCCTTGTCCTCGCTCCGAATCAAGCCCGTGAGCGTCCGGCCGTCTCGGGTCGCGACGACGTGGGCCAGATACTCCTTACCAATCAGGGCACTCGGATCGAGCACGTTCGCCAGCACGTAATCAAGGTCCGCGCGGTTGGACCCGGTCAGTTCGGGGCCGATCTTCCCGCCGGTTCCAAAAAGAGTATGACACTGCTGACACGTCCTCGCGAAGATCGCCCGCCCCTGTTCAAGATCAGGCGCGACCTTCGCCTTCGTCGTGAGCATCGCGCGGTATCGCGCAATCTCCTTCGCCCGATCGGCCGAGGTTTCGCGGACGGTCCCCCAAACCTTGCCGATCTGGTTGTCAACCTCGCCGTTCTTGAGGTTGCGGAGTTGCCGGATCAAATCGGCCGAGAGATCCTTCGAGGCCACCCGTTTCTCGCCAACCGCCGCCAGCAAGGCCCGCGCTGAATTCACCCGCGAGGCCAGCGTGTTCAGGGCGTCGCGCCGCTCGTCGGGCGTCAAGGTCGGATAAACCCCCAGCACCGCATCGGCGGCCTTTGGATCATCAAACTCGGCCAGCCCCCGAAGCGCCCCGCCGCGAAGATTCGCGTCGGCGAGGAGTCCGCGCAAAATCTCGGGCAATTTCGGATCATGCGCCTTGAGCAAGGCCGTCAAGGCATCGCGCCGTTGACCCGACGCCTTCAACGTGTCGATCACGATCGAACGCATCGAGGCCATCGCCTCGGGGTCGCCGAAGGTCAGCGCCAGAACGCTCGCTCGCGACCGGAGCCGTTCCTCCTTGCTCGCGCGAAGCGTTGCGGCAACCTTTGGCCAGGCCGCTGGCATCGCGACCTGCCTCCGCCCTTTCAACGCTTCGATCAGGCCATCGACCACCGTGAGCCGGACCGAGTCGTCCTTTGCCTCGCCCAGGGCGTTCACAAGTATCGCGATCGCCTCATCCGAGCCGATCGCCGCGATCCGACGGACCATAAACGGCAAGAGGTTCGGCAGCCTGGCGTTGAGCGCCAGCGTTAACGCCCGCTTCGGCTCCGCCGCGCCGAGCGGTTCCGCCGCATACCAGACCATCAACGGAATGTTGTGGTCCCCCGCGTCCTCGGAATGACTGGCCAAACCCTCAAGAATCGCCCATCGATCTTCCAAGGCCAATCGTTGCAGCGCCGAGGCCAACGAGAGCCGAACCACGGGCGACGGGTCCTTGCCCGCCATCGCCGCGAACCGATCGAGGATCGCCTTGGCCGGTTTCCCTGACTCCGCCGCGAACCGAACGCCCCACGATCGGACGTGCGGATTCGCATCCTCAAGAAACGCAAGCGTCGCCCGATCGTCCAGCGCCCCGATTGCGTGCCGTGCCCAGATTCTTTGCAAGGGGCGATCCGCCAGCACTTTCTCGATCAATCCGATGCGATCCACCTCGGTCGTCACGGCCATTTCCTGAAGCCTTCGCAAGGCGTGGCGCACCTGCCAGGCGTTTTCGGACCGAAGGGCCTCAACAAGCTGCGCGGGTTTCGCGTCCGCCTTGATCACCTGCACCGGCTCGCGCTGCCCCTCGAAGCTGATCTTGAAGATCCGGCCGTTGGTGCGGTCGTGTGCGTTGATGTTGCGGTCGTGACACTGGTTCTTGTCATACCAGTCAATCATGAACGCGTTTCCGTCTGGACCGGCCCGAAGGCTGATCACCTGCGACCAGCGGTCATTCGCCAGCAAGAAATCAGGCGCATGATGGCCGACAAAGCCTGACCCTTTCGGTTCGAGCGTGTCGCGGTTGAGCCGTGCTCCGTGAATGTTATTCATGAAGATCGACCCGCGATACTCGGCCGGCCAGACCCCTCCCAGATAGATCATCGCCCCCGCGTGCGCGTGGCCGCCTCCCGACGTGTCGGACCGGCCATTGCCGCCGTGCGGATTCGAGCCGACATAATGGCGGTGATCGGCGATTGTCTTGATGTCGTCATACGTGTATGGGTTAAAATGCTGACCTGCCTGGCGTTCGTACCGACCTCCGGGAATCACATGATAAAGGTGGGGGATCACGCACGACGTCAGGAACGCCTCGCCGTTGGCATCGAAATCAACGCCCCAGGGGTTGCTCGTCCCGTGCGCGAAGACCTCAAACTCATGCCGGGTCGGATGATACCGCCAGATTCCGGCATCGATCGGCACCCGTTTTTCATCGGGCGTCCCTGGCTTGCCGACCCTCGAATGCGTGAAAACGCCGTGACAGCCATAGAGCCAGCCATCGGGTCCCCAGTTGAATGAGTTCAAAGTTTCATGCGTATCCTGATACCCCCAGCCGTCAAGAAGCTTGAGCGGCGGTCCATCGGGTTTATCATCGCCATCGCCGTCAGGAATGAACAGGAAATCGGGCGCCGAGCCGACCCAGACGCCGCCAAAGCCCACCTCGATCCCGCTCACCAGGTTGAGCTTTTCCGCGAAAACCTTGCGCGTGTCAAAGTGGCCGTCATTGTCGGTGTCTTCAAAGATCAGGATGCGGTCCTTGGCGTCCTTCTCGGCGACGCGAACCGGGTACGAATACGCCTCGGCGACCCATAAACGCCCCCGGTCGTCGATCGCGAACGAGATCGGCTGCACGACGTCCGGCTCGCCCGCGAAGAGACTGACCTTGAACCCCTTCGGAACGGTCATCGCCGCCGCCGCCTCGACCGGCGTTAACCCCGCGTTCGCATAGACATCGGCCGTTGAATTTCCTTCGCGAACAGGCCCTGGGGGGCGGCTCGGCCACAAGGTCAAGTCGTCGAAGTTAACATG
This sequence comes from Isosphaeraceae bacterium, assembly GCA_965277595.1. GTDB lineage: Bacteria > Planctomycetota > Planctomycetia > Isosphaerales > Isosphaeraceae > CBDIDH01. The sequence continues at coordinate 3,245,684 of CBDIDH010000002.1, read as the reverse complement.
TCCCCAGGGGCCGGTCTCCTCGTCGATGACGCGGACGAAAACGACCTTCCCAACCTGCGCCGAGAGGTCGGCGACGACCGGCTTGAGTTCCTCGGAGTCATCGCCCGACGCCTTGAAGACGACCGTTTTGGTATCCTCGCGCACGATCTCGACTCGCGTTCCCGCCTTCGAGCCTCCCGCGATGAGGAACCGCGCGAACGGCTTCGTCAAAACAAACGGAGCCGATCTCAGGGTTCCTCGAACGTCGTCCCCCTTGACCTCGAACGTGCCCACCCAGAACTCTCCGGCGTGCTGGCTTTTCTGACCACGCCCCCGGGCGTCGACGGTGTCCCCTTTCATCGGCTGGCCTGAAAACGCGTCTCCCTCGGCCGTCCAGTCGCGGAGGTCGCCCGACTCAAAGTCCAGGTTCAGACGACGCCCTTCCCTGTCCGTCGGCCGGGTCGGACCTTGATCGGCGGCGAAGGTCTGGTTCGGCACGACTGCCGACAAGAAGACAGCGAAGATGGCCAGGATGGCGAAACGCGATCGAGTCTGACGCATGGATGCTTCCTGATAATCTGTCCTAAAGGCACCGCCAACCTGCTGGGCGGACTTCCACCCTCACAGAATCGCCTGTCCGCCAGCCCGATACAAGGGGCCGGCAACCTTCGCCCCAGGCCCGTCGATTCGGAGAACTCGCAGACGTTTTTCAACGATCTTGAAAAAGATGAGTTCTGCTGGTCCGAAACGCGTATGAACGCGCAATACCGCTAAAGAGTGTCGCGCCGCGCGACACTTGCGCTGGAATTATTTATGCCTGAGACCTGGGATCTGACAAAACGAAGCCAGCGGGCGATGCCTCGCCTTGCCTCTGTCGCGCGGCGCGACACCCGGGCGAATGCCTGGAACGTACCGAACGCAAGGCGACCGCGCCGATCGGCTTTCAAGCATCAACCCTTGAAGGAAAGGCGAAACGCGTCAATCCCGCGCACGTTGCCGATCTCCGCGCACCGCCCAAAAGTGTCGCGCCGCGCGACACTCCGGGCCTTCTGGCTCATCAAACCGAATTTCCGTCCTGGTCGATTTTGCGAAACGAAGCCAACCCCGAACCTTGTCCTCGCGGCGTCTCGATCAGCGTCGCCATTCATCAATCAGCGAGGCGACAAGGCCCGTCCAGCCGGTCTGATGCGAGGCGCCGAGGCCCGCGCCGTTGTCGCCCTGGAAGTATTCGTAGAAAAGAATGAGGTCGCGCCAGTGCGGGTCATTCTGGAAAATCTCCGAGCCGCCAAAGACAGGGCGGTGCCCGTCGGCGTCGCGGGTGAAGATCCGCGTCAGGCGGTCGGCGATCTCGCGCGCGAGCGCCGTGAACGGAATCGAATCCGAATCTTCGTCGGGGCCAGGAACCTCCAGCGTCGTGCCGAAGGCGGTTCCCAGCTTGCGGAGCGATTCAATCAGGAGAAAAGTCGTCGGGAACCAGATCGGCCCTCGCCAGTTCGAGTTCCCCCCCTTGATCCGCACGATCGACTCGGCCGGCTCATACCCGACCGACCTGCCGTCGAGCACGAACGGATGCTCCAGATGGGCCTTCGAGAGGCTGCGGATTCCGTAGTCGGACAGAAATTCGGAGGGGTCGCGCAGGCGCTGGGTAAGGCGCTTCAGTTGGTCCTGGTTCAGAATGGTCAAAACGTGGGTGATGTCGCCGTCGCGCTCGACCGTATGCACGCACTCGCCGACGTTTTCGGGACGGTTGCGGATGTACCATTCCAGGTTCCCCCGAAACTCGGTGAAGGGCTCGACCCACTTCATCTCCAGTCGTTCAACGGCGAAAAGGGGAATCAAACCCACGAGCGATCGAATCCGGAACTTCTGAAACCGGCCGTCGGGCTGAAGCAAGACGTCATAAAAGAAGCCGTCGCGGTCGTCCCAGAGCGAATACTCGCGGTTGCCCATGTGCTTCATCGCCGCGGCGACATACGTGTAATGCTGAAAAAACTTCGTCGCCAGCGACTCATAAACGCGGTTCTCGATCGCCAGTTCGAGCGCGATCCTCATCAGATTGAGACAGAACATCCCCATCCAGCCGGTCGCGTCCGACTGTTCAAGCCTTGCTCCGCCCGAATGCCGCTCGCTCCGGTCCAGAAGGGTGATGTTATCGAGACCGAGAAAACCCCCTTCAAAAATATTGTTCCCCTCGCTGTCAACCTTGTTCACCCACCAGGCAAAGTTGATCATCAACTTGTGGAAGCAGCGTTCGAGAAAGTCCCGGTCGGCCTTGCCACTTCGAATCCTGTCCATGTTGTAAACCCGCCAGACCGCCCAGGCGTGGACCGGTGGGTTCAGGTCGGAAAATTCCCATTCATACGCGGGAATCTGGCCGTTTGGATGTTGAAATTGTTCAAAAAGGAGCACCCAGAGCTGCAACTTGGCGAACTCGGCGTCGACCAGAGCCAGCGCCACGGCCTGAAAAGCGAGATCCCAGGCGGCGAACCAAGGGTATTCCCACTTGTCCGGCACGGTCATGATGCGGAGAGAGTTCAGGTGTTTCCAGTGCTGGTTGCGAATCTGTTTACGCGAGGCCGGGGGCGGATCTTTGGGGTTATCGCCGTTCAGCCAGACCTCGACGTCGAAGATGTACGATTGCTTGCTCCAGAGCAGGCCCGCGAACGCCTGGCGCTGCACGAGGCGCTCGTCGTCGCTCGCCTTTTCGGGCTGCAAGGCCGCGTAAAAGGCGTCGGCCTCGCCGCGTCGGAGTTCAATAATCGCATCCACGTCCTCGATCGGCGTCTTGAGGTCGGGCCGGTCCGCGAGTCGATAGCGAACCACGACCGAACCGCCGGGCGGCACCGCGTCAAAGGCGTAATGAATCGCGGCCTTCGTCCCCTCGGCGTCGGGGTTGGTCGCGTGCTCCCCTTGAATGATCTGGCGATGAAAGGCATCCTTCACAAACTTCGAATGGCTCTCATTTCCCGGTCCAAAAACGCGCGGACCATTCGTCTCATTGTCGGTAAAGAGGAGTCGTCCCCCCGGCTGCGCGTACAGCGTCCTCGGTCCCAGAACATACGGAATCGGAATCGACTTGAGCACCGCGGCGATCGAATCATCCGCCAGCAGTGTCAACGCATCGGGCCGATTGTTGCCTCTTCGAATCGTCGGCGCGGGCGAGGGCTCCGCGCCCCACGACCACGTATTGCGAAACCAGAGATGCGGCAAAACATGCAAGGGCGCGGGGTCGGGACCACGATTGAACGCCTCGATCCGAACGCAAAAATCCTCGGTCGATGCCTTGGCGTACTCAACGACAATGTCAAAATAACGATCCTCGCCGAAGATCCCCGTATCAATCAACTCATATTCAAAGTCATGCGTATTCCGCCGCGCATTCTCGTCAATCAACTTCTGATAGGGATATTCCGCCTGCGGGTATTTGTAAAGGGCGCGCATGTAGGAATGCGTTGGTGTGTTGTCAAGATAATAATAGTATTCCTTGACGTCCTCGCCATGATTCCCCTCGGCCGAGGTCAGCCCGAAGAGTCGTTCCTTCAAGATCGGGTCGCGGCCGTTCCAGAAAGCCGGCGCCGAGGCGAGAATCTGGTAGCGATCGCAGACGCCGAAAATGCCGTCCTCGCCCCAACGAAAGGCCTTGCTCCGGGCGAGGTCGTGCGGCAGATAATCCCAGGCGTTGCCGTCGCCGCTATAGTCTTCGCGCACGGTCGCCCAGGCCCGATCACTCAAATACGGCCCCCAACGTCTCCAGCCGGTCGCGTCGTCGGTCACCTGCCTGAGCCGTTCGTTTTCCCTGGTGTGCATCATGGGGGAGAGAGACCCTTCTTGAAACTTGCATCAATCGTGGATCAAGAGCCGTTGATCGATCAAGATCGATCATGGAAAATGCGCATGATTACGCAATTTTTCAATTCTCGGTCATCGATCATTGATCAGATCCGACTCGCGTAACTCGCCGCGCCGATCAGGGCCGCCTCGGAATTGAGAGCGACGCTGACCTCAATTCCGTGCAAAAAGTCGGCGAAACGCCCCTTATCCGTGAACGCCTCAAGGAAGTGCGTCGAGCGCAGGATCGGCAAGAGCTTGGGCGCGATCCCTCCACCGATGAAGACGCCGCCAACCGCGACACACCGAAGCGCCTGGTTCCCCGCTTCGGCCCCGTAGATCGACGCGAACGTTTCCACGGCCTCGACACAGAGCGGATCATCCCCCTTCAAGCCATGCTCGGCAATCACCGCATTGGCCTGACCGCCTTGGATCTCGTCGGCCAGGCTTGAAGATTCCGTATGCCGATCCGTTGACTTGAGAAAGTCATAAATATTCAAGAAGCCCGGGCCTGAAAGCACGCGTTCATAACTGACGTGCCCTTTAAACCGATCGTGCAGAAATCGCCAGAGGTCCCATTCCGTCTCGGTCCTCGGCCCGAAATCGGCGTGGCCCCCTTCCGAGGCGACCGGGTGATAGCGCAAACCGTCCCAGTAAAGCATCGCCTCGCCCAGACCCGTTCCGGCGGCGATCACGCCGATGTTCCCCGCGCGCACGGTCTTCGCCAATCGACCCGGCTGGATCACCGCTTTTTCCGAATCCGGCAGCGCGAGGATGCCAAAGGCGGTCGCCTCCAGGTCGTTCAAAAGCTTGACCCTCGGCACGCCGATCGACCCCGAAAGCCCGGCCTCGTCAAACGACCAGGGAAGGTTCGTCATCTTGCAATGCCCGTTGACGACCGTCCCCGCGACGCCAAAGCAGGCCGAGTTCAGCATCGGCCCTTTGCGATCGGCCAGGAACTCACCCAGAATCGCCTCGAAGGTCGGGTACGACCGGCTCGGAAAGGCTTGCTGCTGGATGAGGGTGACCCCGTCGTGGGTCGCCTCAAAAAGCCCGAGCAAGGTCTTCGTGCCGCCGAGGTCGCCTGCAAGAATCATGATCCCCCCGCTTCACTTCAAACGACGTCGGCCCGAAAGGCCGTGACATGCCTGTTATCAAGATAGAACAAGGTTCTCGGCCAGTTCGCGCGAGACCCGTAGGGCATCGCGAAAGACCAGGTCCGGCTCAAGCTGATCGAGTTCGGCGGCGACGAGCGCGGCCCGACCAACCGGCGGAGCGACTAGCACCCTCGTCTCGGCGTCAAACCCCTCGGCCGAGGCGCTCAGGTGTCCCGTCCCCGCCGGCGCGAATGTCAAGGACGCCTTGCGACCATCGATCCGCCAGGTTGTTTTCACGCGAAGAAGCTGCGGCTCCCCCTCGTTCCGGCGAACGACCAGGCCCACCTCGCCGCGCCCGGTCTGAAACCGCCAGGACATCGCGCACCCCTTCGTCAACGACCGCTCGGTCGCCTTCCAGCCCAGGGCCGAGGCGAGCCAGCCGGCCAGAAGCCAGGACATCGGCAGGCAGCGCGGGCCGTGATCGATCTCGACATCGACCAGGTTCTCGATCACGCCCGGGGCGGCGATCGGGTCGAGCGATTGACTGATCAACTGCCGCCAGGGGCGCAGGTTCCGCCATTCCAGGTCGACCGCCACGGCGTCGCAATCTCGGGCGTGCGCGACCCAGTCGGCCGTGGCCAGGGTGCCGCGAACCGGCTCGTACCAGTCGAGACTGGAGTACACTACCTGATCGGCCATCGCCGCCAGTTCCTGAAAGAGCGGACCCCCCAGCGGCGGCGGTTCATCCATGTCCCACCAGAGCGACGTCGGCAGGTCGCCGACGAGCAACGCCCGAGCGGCCGAGGGGAGCTTGCGAACCTCAGAGCCCCCCGCGCTGATCGTCACCAGTTCCGAGCAAACCTGCCTCCGGTCGCCGCTGAGATGGCAACGCGCCGAGACCGCCGCTCCGATCGCCTCGGCCTGGCCTGGCCCCTTGCCGTCGACGACCAGAAGCAAGACCCGGCTCGGGTGCCTCTGCACGATCGTATCAATCTCATTGCTGATGATTCCGGCCTTTTCCGCCCCCCGACAGACGATGATCAGGTTCGACATGCAAGCGCGCGTCAAGACGTCGGCCGAGGCATCCGAGACGCTCTCGTCGCGCCGCCAGAGCTTGGTCAAGACCCCTTCGACCGAGGCGAGGTCGACGGGAATCGGGTCGGCGACCGAGACAATCTCCGCGGGCGGGGCGGTTCCGTCGCTCATAGGGTTCTCCACTCGCGGCCGTCCGACCGGATCAGCTTCTCGGCTTCGAGCGGACCCCAGGTTCCCGCCGGATACTCGGGAAGCCAGCGCGTTCCGGCGTGCGACCAGGCGTCCTGGATGTTATCGACCCACTTCCACGACGCCTCGACGGCGTCTCGCCTCATGAAGAGGGTCGCGTCACCGGCCATCACGTCGAGCAAGAGCCGCTCATACGCCTCGGGCGATTGATCGCCATAAGTCGTGTCGTACCGGAAGTCCATCAGGACAGGCCAGATTCTCAACTTCGGTCCCGGCCGCTTGGTCGTGATCTTGAGCGAGAGTCCTTCATCGGGCTGAATCCGCAAGGCGAGAACGTTCGGCTGCAAGGGGGCTCCCGGATTCCTGTTGAAGAGGACCTGCGGAACCTCCTTGAACTGCACGGCGATCTCGCTGGCTCGCTTCGGCAGGCGTTTGCCCGTCCTCAAATAAAAGGGAACGCCCGCCCATCGCCAGTTGTCAACGTAAACCTTCAGGGCCACGAACGTCTCGGTCGCCGAGTTCGGATCGACGCCGTTCTCGCGCCGATACCCGGGGACGTCGACGCCGTCGAGAAAGCCCGGCCCATACTGCGCCCGGACGACGTGCGTCTCGACATCGCGTCCCTTGATCGGTCTCAACCCTTTCAAAACCGCGAGCTTGTGGTCACGGACGACGTCGGCGTTCATCGACCAGGGGGGTTCCATCGCGGTGACGCAGAGGAGTTGCAGGAGATGGTTTTGCACCATGTCGCGGAGCGCCCCGGCCTCTTCATAATACCCGGCGCGGGTACCGACGCCTTCTTCCTCGGCGACGGTGATCTGAACGTGATCAATATACTTCTGATTCCAGAGCGGTTCAAAAATTGAGTTGCCAAACCGCATGACCATCAGGCTCTGCACGGTCTCCTTGCCGAGATAATGGTCGATCCGATAGACCTGACTTTCGTCAAAGGCCCCATTGAGCACCGCATTCAGGTTTTTGGCCGATTCCAGGTCACGCCCGAACGGCTTTTCCACGATGATTCTTGTGAAAGGCCCTTGACCATCCGGCGAGACCAGGCCCGACGCATGCAGGTGCTCGACACAGAGGCCGATCAGGCTCGGCGGAATCGACAGGTAAATGACCCGGTTGCCGGGAATTCCGAATCGAGGTTCGACCTCTTCGAGTTTTTGCTTGAGCGACTCATACGCGTGCGGGTCGTCGAACTTGCCTTGGACGTAAAAGAGAGCACGCTCGTAATCGGCCCAGTGTTCCTGATCGATCGGCCGCCTTGAAAATTTTTCGACCCCTTCGCGGGCAAAGGTCCGGTACGACTCATCGTTGTAGTCATTGAAGGCGAACCCGACGACGGCGAAGCTCGTCGGCAAGACGCCATCGAGTGCCAGGTTATACAGCGCGGGGAGGAGTTTGCGTCGCGAGAGGTCTCCCGAGCCTCCAAAAATAATGAGCGTACACGGCTCGGCCGACGAGGTCGAATCGGTTCCGATGGTCAATGGATTTAACGACGGTTGCGGATCAGCCACGTCTCTCGATCTCCCCGATGTTACGGCTCCCCGCGGCCCTGTTCTGATTTCCGCCGAGATTTCTCGTGTTCAGGACACAGGACAGAAGACACAGGGCAAAGGACACAGGCCAAAACGTGCAACTCCGCCCCTCTGCCCTCTGCCCTCTGCCCTTCCGCCGTCTGCCCTCTGCCTTTCCGCCGTCTGCCCTCAATTCCCCGACGGCCGCTCCAGATGCCCGCCAAACTTGTAACGCATCGCCGAGAGGACTTTTTCCGCGAAGGTATGATCCTGTCGCGACCGAAATCGATTGAAAAGCGAGGTCGCCAGCACGTCGGCGGGCACAGCCTCTTCAATCGCGGCCATGATCGTCCAGCGCCCTTCGCCGGAATCCTGGACGAAACCGGTGAAGTCCTTGAGATGAGCGTCTTCGGTCAGGGCCATGGCCGCGAGGTCAAGCAGCCACGAGCCGACGACACTCCCGCGCCGCCAGACCTCGGCGATGTCGGCCAGGTCGAGCTTGAACCGATGCTCCTCGGGCAGTTCCTTCGTCTGCGCCGAGCAGAGAATGTCAAAGCCCTCGGCATAGGCTTGCATCAGGCCGTATTCGATTCCGTTATGCACCATCTTGACGAAGTGCCCGGTTCCGGTCGGCCCGCAATGAATATAGCCTTCCTCGGCCGTCCCTCCTTTTTGATCGCGTCCCGGGGTTCGATCGATCTCGCCGCGGCCGGGCGCCAGGGTTTTGAAGATCGGGTCGAGCCTTTTGACGGCCTCGTCCGGGCCGCCAATCATGAGGCAGTATCCTCGTTCCAGGCCCCAGACGCCGCCACTCGTGCCGACGTCGACATATTGAATTCCCGACGGTTCGAGCGCCTTCGCCCGGCGGACGTCGTCCTTGAAATACGAGTTGCCGCCGTCGATCACCGTATCGCCGGGCTTCAGCCGTTTCGCCAGCTCGTCAACGGTCGCCTCGGTGGCATGGCCGCTCGGCACCATGACCCAGGCGGCTCTCGGTGGATTGAGCTTGTCGACAAACTCATCGAGCGTCGCGGCGGCGGTCGCCCCTTCGTCGGCGAGCTTGGCGACGTTGTCCTTGTTCAGGTCGAAGACGACACATTCGTGCCCGTCGCGCCTGAGGCGTCGGACCATGTTCGCCCCCATCCGACCCAGGCCGATCATTCCCAGTTGCATGACCTTGCTCCCTTTTCGTCTTGAGAAGACTCAAATGATGCCGTAACGGCGGCCGAGAATACAGAAGGCGCCGAGAAATCGGTCGAGCCGCCCGTCCCAACACTCTCTTACCCTCTGAAGGAGACGGCGTTGCGTCTCGCCCCTGGCCCGAAGCCCTTGCGTCTGCTCGTCCTGACGCTTGCCCTGCAGTCCATTCCCGGCCCCTGCCCCGCCGAATTCCTTTATTTCCAGGCGGGGGGACGGGTTCAGGCTCCCATTGAGCGCCTCGGCAATCGCATTGTCGTCATCACGCCCTCGGGCCGTTACTCGTTCTCAACGAACGACTTCCGGTCGATCGTTCCCGGCGGCCTTCCCGAACGGGAATGGCCCGCCCGTCGCGACGCCGCCTTGCTTGCCGGCGCTGAAGCCCCGTTCGCCGCCGCCTGGTGGGCTCTCGAAAACGGGCTTATTCCCGAAGCCGTGACCCTCCTGCGCTCCTCGCGCGCGGCCAACCCCCGGCACGAACTCACCTCGCGCCTCAACACGGTTCTCGACCGCCTCGATCGCCCTTGTGTTGATCCCGAGATTGACCTTCTCAGCCAGTCTCTCAACACCTCCCTGGAGATCGAACGCGGCCCGCACATCCTTCTTCTCCACCAGCACGATTCCCGCGACGCCCGCGCCCGGGTCGACCTTCTGGAGCGTGTCACGACCGCCTATTACCTGACCCTCGCCGCCCAGGGCCTTGACCTTCGCGTCCCTCCTCGCCGACTCGTCTTTGTCTCCCTCCGCGATCGGCGCGACTACCTCGCGTTTCTCGAAAGCCAGAAGGCGACCGCCTTCCGCGCGACGCTCGGCTACTTTCATCCGACCTTCCGCGCGGTCATCACGATCGATCCCGAACCTTCCGGCAAATCAAACGCCAAGGCTCGCAAGGATGTCTCGACCCGACCGGGAACCGTCGAAAACCCCGATCCTTCACATCCCGGCCTGCTGCGCTCGCAACTCCTTTCCGACCTCGACCTTCGCGCCCGAGCCGACGGCACCGCCGCTCACGAATTGATCCATCTCCTCGTCACCGAGAGCCGCCTCGCTCCGTCACCCGAAGCCTTTCCCCTCTGGCTCCACGAAGGCTTCGCCGCCCAGTTCGAGGTGTTCCGCGGCGGCCGATGGTCCGGCATCGGCCGCGCTCACGACCTCCGTCTCCCTGATTACCGATCCGCCTCAAATCCGATCCCGCTCAGCCTCCTGATCCGCGACAATGGCTTTGGCCACGGTTATCGGCGCGACCTTTACGCCTCGTCTTGGGCTCTCGTCTTTTTCCTTCGCAAAGCGCACTCCCGCGAATTCACCACCTTTCTTGACCTTCTCCGCGTCCCCGATCCTCAAACCCCATCTCCCGATCCGACCCGTTTTGAGACGCTATTTCGGGATGCCTTCGGCGGCGATCTTGCCGCTTTAGAAAAGGAATGGCAGCGTTTTATGTCGGATTTGCGTCTCCCCCTCGACGATCACGAGCGATCGCAAGTCACCCTCTCTCCATAATCCCCAGTTATCTCGATTGACAGCCCCCCCTCTTTCGCTAAGATGCAAGGGCAACGCGAGACTTGACGGGGCGTAGCTCAGCTTGGCTAGAGCGCACGGTTCGGGACCGTGAGGTCGGAGGTTCAAATCCTCTCGCCCCGACTGAGGCTGGATAAGGACTTGCGGCGAACGTAGAATAGACTCCGAGCGGCAGGGTAGCGAAACACGGTAGCAAAATGACCGTGGGACGCCCTTTTGCCCGGACTTTTTTGCGTGATTGTGCATGCACGCATCATCCGGGCAGCGGTTTTCTCTGCCGTCCGGAGGCCGAACATGGGTCGCCCCAGGAAGCAAAGCCGGGAGCCGTTCTGGCGCTCGGACCGGGCCTGTTATTACGTCCAGAACGGCACCAGGCAGATCCGCCTCGCCCCCGACAAGGACGAGGCGTGGCAGCTCTGGCACGAGTTCATGGCTCGACCGCCGGAAGAAAAAGAAAAACCCCTGACACCCGGCCCCGGGGTGCTAGCGGTCACGATCCTGGACGCCTACCTGGACTGGTGCCAGAAGCACCGCGCCGCGCGCACCTACGAATGGAACCGCGAGAACATCCAGCGGTTCGCCGACGCGCTGCCGGGAGGGCTGAAGGCCGCCGAGGTGCGCCCCTACCACGTCACGCGGGGCATGGACCCTTACCCGGACTGGTCGAACAACACCAAGCACGACTTCATCTCGGCGGTCAAGCGGGCGTTCAGCTGGGCGGAAGGCGAAGGGCTGATCGAGAAGAACCCGATCGCTTCCGTCAAGAAACCCGCCCGCGAGGCGCGGGAGATGGCCGTCAGCCCGACCGAATACGCCGCGATCATCGCCGCCGTCGGGACGCCCACGTTCCGCGACCTGATCGAGCTGAACTGGGAGTGCGGGGCCAGGCCGCAGGAGATCCGTAAGATCGAGGCGAGGTTCTTCGACCCGGGGAATCACCGCGTCGTCTTCCCGCCCAGGGAGGCGAAGGGCAAGAAGTACCACCGGGTCATCTACCTGACGCCGCGCGCCTGCGAGATCGTCGCCCGCCTGGCGGCGGCCCACCCCGAAGGGCCGATCCTGCTCAACGCGGACGGCAACCCGTGGACGAAGGACGCGATCAACTGCGTCTTCCACCGGCTCCGGAAGAAGCTCGGCAAGAAGTACCACCTTGGGGCGTTCAGGAAGGGGTACGCCACCGAGGCGCTGAAGGCGGGGATCGACACCGTCAGCCTCGCCCATTTGCTCGGCCACCGCGACCCGAGCATGGTGAGTCGGGTGTACGGGCAGGTGCAGAACGACCCGGCCCACATGGCCGACATGGCGAACAAGGCCAAGAGGCCACGGCAGGATTAGCCTACGCTCATTCAATGCCGCAGGTGCTTGAGCTTGACGCGGGCTTCCGGTGCCGGCGGCACGTTCACCGCCGGCACCGCCCCGCTCAAGAACTCCGCGAGCTGATCCTCGCCGATGCGGATGGCACCGCGGCCGATCCCGATGCGGTGGCAGCGCAGCCTGCCGCTGGCAACCAGCGCATAAATCGTCGCGGGGCTAACCTCCAGTCGCTTCGCCGCATCCTTTACACGCACGGATGGCCTCCTCATGTAGTGCATCCGTGCCACGTTGCCGGTAACTCTCCGGCTCCCCGAACCGAAACCGCCGCCCGTCGCTTAGCACCACCTGTAGATCACTCCCAGGCCCGAATAGCCCCGTCGCCACCACCTGGCCGTCGCATACCACGAAGGAAAGGCTGGCGTTGGTTGGGTCTTCCCAGCTCGAATTCGCTATGTCCCACACCGCCGCGCCCAGCGTCTCGTAACCCTCGACGTCATCGATCCTGCCGGTGGCGACGGTCAGCACGCGCCAGGTGTAGGTCACCACCCCATCCTTTCCGCCCAGCGCTCCAGCGGGCCGCGCTTCCTGGGTTTCTCGATGACGGCCAGCTCCGTGGACTTCGGGCGGTCGAAATCGACGGATAGCGCGCCCGCGAAGGCGTCGTCAATCAGGTTGAGGGTGTCGTCGTCGAAGCCCATGACGCGGTGAAGGAAATAGTCCGCGAGCTCGCCGTAGCGCCGCCTGTCGGCGTCCCGCACCAGGCGGAGATACGCCTTCCGCAACGCGGCGTTGCAGAAGGCATCTCTCCAGAAAAGGTCCGAGAGGTCGGCAGGCCGGTGTGGCACGGAGTGGACGACCTTGTAGACGTTCTCGGGCGTCACCGGCTCGCCCGCCAGCCGCAGCAGGTCGGCGGCATTCCGGGCCAGTGCCACGCAGCCCTCGCTGAGGAAGTTGTAGCGGGGGGCGACCGGGTCGATCAGCGTGAGCGCCGGTTCGTCGCCGGTGGGCCGGGCGACACAGATGGCGAACGTGCTCTTGCAGCCCCGGCACTGACCGGCCTTGCCCGATATGTCGGGCGTGACCTCGAACATCCGCAGACACCTGGGGCAGCAGATCACGAGTCTAGCGTTCCGGGCCACGGTATTTCTCCTTGTTGTCGTTCGCGGGCACGCGCCGGGCGGCCTGCTCCAGGAACGCCTCGTAATCCCGCCCGGCGTCGCGGAGCCGTGCGGCCTCGGCGTCGGTGCGGTGTTCGGTAGCCAGCGCCTGCATTCCATCGGCGCTTTCGTGGTAGAGCGGTCCTTCCGGCTGGCTTTCGACGAATTGATCGTAGCCTTCCCAGAATTCCCGCCATTCCTCGTGCGTGATGTCGGGTGGGATATCCATCACTTCCCCTTCCTCGCGTGAAAGGCTTCGAGCATCTCTCGGATGATCCGGTAGTTTTCGAGCAGTGCGCGCTGCCGCTGGTCCGGCAGCAGCAGAACGCTCACGACCTGCGCGCAGCGCCTCGCCGCGATGACGGCGGCCTGGTGGATCTCCGGGGTGGTGGGACGGCTGTCCTGAAACATGTCAGTTCAGTTCCTCGACGGCTGGAGCAGTTCGGCCTTCTCCTCCATGGCCGCCATGCACATGGCGCCGTAGATGACGTCCTGGAGCTTCTGGAAGAGGATGGATTTCGGCTGGTCGTAGCCGAAGTAAAGATTCAAGATTTCAGCGCTCGCGGCGCCGGCCCATTCGTAACGCTTGTCGGTCATGTGTCCTCCAGGTCATGCCTGATGTCCTCGACGATCCAATCCGCCACGGGGCGGAACCGGTGGATCGCGTAGTAGAGGGCGAAACAGCCGCAGGCGTAGCCCGGCAACTGGGGGTAGCAGAACGCCACGACGGCCGCGGCCAACCCCAGCGCCGATTTGCCCAGGTCGCCCCGGAAGAAGTCCGCGATGCGTCTCATGGCTTCCTCGTGAGGTAGGCGCCCGCCGTCAAGGCGAGCGCGCCCCAGGTCAGGTTAGTCCAGCGGTGGTCGAGCACGAATAACGTCGCGCCCAGCGCCAGCAATCCCCCACTCACCGTCAGGCGGTGGAGATAACGAAGGGTCAGAAGCCGGAACGTTCGCGTCAACCGATGCGTCACGAGCGGACTCCTTGAATGCGATCATCAAATGATCGACTCCGAACTTGATCATCACACAGCTCACGATCCACGGGAGGGCGGGCGGCCAGGCCAGTAGAAAGGCCGCCCCGCCGATCAAGAGGACCGCTCTGCACGCGTGGGTCTGGTGGAAACGCATCATGACCTCACCGTAAAGGAAGCCCGGTCCGTGGCCTGGGTGGGGTGCCGCACGCCAGCGCCCTGCCCAGGGAGACGGGCTTGCGGCAGCGCAGGCAATGCGCCTGCTTCTTTTTCTGCGAGGGTTTGACGAACATCGGGTTGCGGCAGTTCGGGCACTGCGCGTTGTACAATGTCGGCCATTTTGCGTCCTCGGCCTTGTTCACCTCGTAATCGAGCCGCTCGGGCGACCATTCGGGTTTAATCTCGACCTGGACGGCGGCGGCGCGGGCCATCAGTCGGTCCCGCGCCTGCGCCAGGGCATATTCGGAAATCCCGGCGGAGAACCGCCCGAACGTCCCTCCCATCCCGGAAGGCTTTCGCAGGCCGTCGAGCGCCTGTTTGGACAGGACCGGCGGAGGGGAGTGTTTCGGCGGCAGACCCAACCTCTCGACCGCGTCGCCCAGCTTTTGGGCCGCAGCCTTGCCCGTATCGACGACCGCCTCCGCCTTTTCCCTGACCGGCGCCAGCTTCTCGGCGGCGGTGTCGGTGACGGTCGTGACCGTATGCTTGACCGCCTCCGACGCGACCTTGCGCTTGGCCGAATCCAGCGTCCTGTGGAGGAAGCCGCCTTCCGGCTTGGCCGACTGCTCCCTGACGAACACCCGTCCCTGGTCGGCCAGGGGTTTGATCTTGTCGGCCAGCTTCTCCGCGCCGTCCGGCATGCCGAGCACCAGGAGGGTGATGTGGCAGGCCCAGCGGATGCCCTTAATGATGAAAGGCATCCCCTTGACGCAGCCGATCAGCACCGAGCACAGACACCCCCAGCCGAGCTTTACGAAGAACTGCCCGATGGGCGTCTGCCTCCAGGTCAATTTGACGTTGCCGGCCGGGCTGGAGTACAGTTGCGCCAGCGGATCGGCAATGGGTGAGTACAGTTGCGCCAGCGGATCGGCAATGGGTGGAGTGTCGTTGGTGTTGATCCCGAGGAAATCGCTCATGTTGCGGTTCTCCTTATCGCTCGATTCCCTTGCTCTGGGTATTGCCGCCCTGCGCGGCGTACATCGACAGTTGCGCCTCGTACTGATCCTGGGTTGACGGCGTGGGCGTGAGCTGCCCGAGAGAGGCCGGGTCCACCGGCTCGACCGGCAGCGGCTCCTGCCCCGGCCCGTAGGGCACGTACCCGTGGCCGAGGTTGAGCGCCTGGGCGATCTCCGCCGCGCCCTGGGGGACCACGCGGTCGGTGACCGTCTCGAACGCCTCCGCCGCGATCGTCATCGGGTTCAGCCGCTGCCTGACCTGCGCGGCCATGTCGGAAAAGAATCCCATGTCACCACCCCCTCTTACGCATGCGTTCGGCCCGCTGAGCCATCTCGATCCGCCCGTCGGCCTCGGTGTCATCCTGGTTTTTGCGGATGAGCATCATGACCGCCTGACGGAAGAACATGGCCCCGGCGGAGAGCGTGAACAGCTCGCCCAGCCCGACCGACACGGTGGCCACGGCCTGGGCGATGCCGTAGGCCAGGGCGGGCTCAAGGACCAGCTTCGCCGTCTGCTCGCCGACGAACGGCAGGAACACCCTGGCCCAGCAGTCGCCTTCGTATTTGCCGATCTGTTTTCCGCCGAACAGCGTCACGAGCCTGTTGAGCAGCAGCATCGGGAACCAGACGAAGATGAAAAAGGGGGCGACTTCGGGGCACGGCCGGAAACCGCACCAAAAATACATGACGGCGATGCCGGCCAGGCCGATCCACCCCCACCCGCGCTTCCCGACGCGCCAGCGGGTGAGCGGATACAGCACCATGCAGAGGCCGCCGTCTCCCAGCCACAGCCAGTTGAGCATCGTGCCGAAGGAGGGCGTTTCGATGTCTTTGGGCCGCTCCTGATTCTTCCCCATCAGCGTTGACTCCAGGGGACTCGGATCGCGGTACTGCCGTTAGCAAAGCATGAATTCCTGATCACCCATGAATCGACCACCAGCCCGTGTAATTTCCCGCCGGTTCGTCCGAGCTGGAATTCTCTCGGTTCGATTAATGCACGCATGTCCTCATTGATGTTGCCGTTCCACTCCCCGACGCCGAGCATGGAGTCAAGCAGGTCTCTCGGGGCGCCTCGGCTGCCCCCGGTTTTCCACTGCATGGCCTTCCCGACCATCTCCGACGCATAAGCCGCGGTGTAAGAGTCCACGACGTGGAAGATGCTGTGACCGGCCTGGCCGCAGAGCGCCTTGGCGGCGTCCTCGCCGAGCGCCATCTTGTAGTTCGACAGGGATTGGCTGAGGAAAACGAGGCTGCCGCCGTGTGACCTGCACTCGTCGATATACTTGGAGTCGAACTCGGTCAGGAGGTTCTGGGCCTCGTCCGAATAGATGACGATCGGCGGCTGGCCGGGCCTGTATTTCCTCCGCAGGACGTGCTTCTCGGTGATGTACTTCCAGCACCCCATGATCGCCTTGCCCGTGGCGCCCCAGGTCGAGACGGGGTAATCCACCACGATGATCCGCCCGCGCTCCAGGTCGGCGGGCGTGACGTTCGTCCCGTCGCTGAGCTTGGAGCGCACCATGCCCATCGAAAAAACATTTAAAGTATTCATCATGCCAGCCTCGACACTCGACCTGGGTTTCGAGTCGAGGTTGGCGTAGTGCGAGTTCCAGTACGTGGCCGCAGAAGCGAAGTCGTGCTTCTCGATCTCCGTCCTGGCGTTGGCACTGGCCGTGGCCATGACCCGGCAGTGGAAGCTGCCGCGGTAAGCCTTGCCGACGCCGCGTTCGTCGTCCTTTCCCGCCAGGAAGCACTCGGCCGATTTCGGCGACGTGGCGATGAACAGCCTGATTTCGTGGACCGTCACCCTGCCCAGCGCCAGCCGCAGCGGCTCGATGGAGAAGAGGAATTCGTCGGCCTCGCTCAGCTCCCAGAACTGGTCGTTGGAGCCGCCCTTCCCCTTGCCCCTGGTCTGCATCTCCTTCATCGTGACCATGAAATCGGTGAGCTGGCGGGCGTCGGCCCCGGCCTTCATCTGGAAGTCCACGGCGTCGATCTTCCTGTCCGTGTCATGGGCGACGATGATCAGGTCCCTTGACCGGCCCGCCTCCCTCGCCCGGTCGGTGATCCACTTCCTGTCCTCGGGCTTGGAGCACAGGAACAGCACGCCAGAGCCGACCTTGAGAATCCCGCGCATCAATCCCAGTCCGCTTCCGCTGGACTTGCCGGATCCTGTTTTTCCGTACACGAAAACCGATTGATTGAGGTCGCGTACGCGGAAAGAGTCCTTCGTGCCGGGCCAGGGGAATAGATTTCTGTCCAGGGGGTCGCCCTTACGCCCGAACACCAGCCGCCAGAGCGCGAAAGGCAAAAAAACAGGGGGAAACAAGATGGCCGAAGCCACGGCCCAGGTGGCGAAGTCGTCGGTCTTGACGCTCGCGTCGGCGGTGAAGGCGAGCAGGAGCAGGAAGGCGTAGATGACGAGGTAAACCTTGATCATCAGGCGCATGGAGCGAAACTCCTTGACCTGCCGGGCAGGTCTGATGGGGTGCATATTGATGTGTACCGACGGCAAATCTGTACGCAGCGCCCGCCGGGGCGTTACCGGAGGTTGAAAGCCCTCACGACACTGCATGGCCTTTGGCTGGGTGTCGGGATCAAAACGCGGTAGGCTGGCCAGTTATCCGCGACCCCGGCGTCAGCTCCCCGCAGCCTGCGCTTCAGCGGCCTTGGCCTCCGCCGCCTTCCTGGCGCGGTCGGCCATCAGCCGGGCGAACGTGGACGCGGCCTGGCCTTCCTTGACCCCGGCGTTCGCCTCACGGCCCGCGTCCATGAGCAATCTGGCGACGGTGGTGAGGTTGAGCCCCTCGCCCTTGAGCGTGATGGTCACGCCGCCGAGGACGATCTTCACCGAATCGGTCTTCTTGGTGTCGGCGTCGGTGGGTTTGCGCTTCGGCTTGCCTCCCCCGTTGGCAAGCTCCGCTCGGCTCGCTCCGGCCAGCGCCGCAGCCAGTTGAGCGCTCTGCTGTTCGGGCGTCTTCTTGGCCAGCTCGTACCGCTTGGCGAGGCCGATCCGGCCTTCCCTGAACGCCTCCTCGACCTCGGCAACCCCTTCGGTCAGTATCTGAGTGATGACCGGGCCGTTCAGCTCCACCAGTTCGCCCAGCGCCTTGCGGGTGATGCCCGGATGGGCCGCCTCGATCTCCTTGACCAGCCTGTAGCGCTCCCACTCGCTCAATTTCTTCTTGTGCAGGTCGGTGCGGAGCATGATGAGGCGGATTTCGGCCTCGGTCAGCTCCCCGGCGACCACCATGGCCTTGAGCGTCTTCAGTAGCACACGCCTGGCGGCGCGGGCGCGCCTGTGGCCGTCAACGATCTGGAAGAAGCCGGAGAGCGTCGGGTGGACGCGGATCAAAATCGGGTAGTCCTGCCGCTTGAGCAGGCTGTTGCCGAGATTCAGTTCGTCGACGTCGGTGCCGTAGTCCTGGCGGGGGTTGTCGCCTTCCTTCACGATGCCGAGTTCGACGTCGATGATTTCCATCGGGCCTCCAGGGGTTCACAGGATGGGGCGAAGTCGTGGGGCGGGAACGCTGACATTCCGGTCAGGAAAGCGCCGGGATGACCTTGAGCGGGTCGACCTGGACACACTTGCTGCCAATCAGCGACTGATCGGGGACGAGGATGGCGGTGTTGGATATGGTGTGCCTCCTGGGCTCGCACGTCGGCGCGAGGAACGAACGGGACTCCGGACAGAGCACGGTGCTGATCTAGATGGGAGGCGAGGTAAGATTTGCTTCGACTACATCATTCGCCCATGAAAATCTGCTGCTCGCTCATTGCATGCTGAAAAATCATGAGAACGGCGAACATGGCCAGATACGGCGGCCATCCCTTCATATACTCGTCGTCAGGGACATCACGAGTTGGAGATCTAAATTCCATGATTTCTTTGCCGGTCACTGGCGTTTTTGCGCCGACCTTCTTGTAGTGATAGGACTCGAGGCGCGCCCTGGATTCCTCGTTGCCAGCGAATGAGATCAGGTGGAGGGCCGTGAAAAAATCATTGAACGGGTCGAGCGGGACGAAGGTGGCGGCGAATTGGTGAAGGACCGTGCGTGCCAGCAGGCCAGCCCTCTCGCCTTTAGCTTTCCGCACGTCAAGGTTGCGGTTCTCCGCCGCCGCCGCGTGCAAGACGAATTTGCTCCTGGAAACGACATCGGCTTCGGTGATGTCCATATCCTCCGCCTGCCCGGAGCGGAATCTGCGATGAAATCCCTCGGTGACGGG
Organism: Isosphaeraceae bacterium; assembly: GCA_965277595.1. Classification (GTDB taxonomy): domain Bacteria; phylum Planctomycetota; class Planctomycetia; order Isosphaerales; family Isosphaeraceae; genus CBDIDH01. Next base: position 3,226,472 of record CBDIDH010000002.1, on the reverse strand, counting down.
TGCGGCCACGGTCACGCCCAGACGTTCCCCGCGATCCATCGTGAAGATGACGGTGTCCTCGCTCGCCTTCCACAGCTTGAAGAGGAGCGCCGCATATTCGTCCAGCGTCCTCTCCATGATGCGCTCGGCCAACGCCATCGCGGTCCGCCCCGAAAGCTTGCTATCGGCTCGACCGGCGACCGAAAGCATCACCATCTTTGCTGCGTCTCTGACGTCCTCCTCTCCCCGGCAATACGCTTCTTCCGGGAGTGTAGGATCTTCCTTCAGCGCGGCAAGGAGGATGAGCCATCCGACCCGCCAGGGCTTTTTCAGCAGGCTGATTCGAGGGGGTTTGGCGTGTTCCTTATTGGGAGGATCAGAGGACTCGGCGATGCAAGAGACAGGATAGCGCCCGATCTTCAGATCGGTGCTGATGAATTCCGAGAATGCCTCCACCAGTTGCCGCGGGACGGGAAGTCCGTGCTTCAACGGCGTCCAGTTGTGCTCGCGGAAACGGACCGGTGGGTTACGCCTATTCCGCGCCCAATCCTCGAACTCGGTCCTTGATCCGGCCGCCGTTCTATCCCAATCACCGCCCTTAGCGAGTTTCGCTACAATTTCCGACCTGAGCCTCATGAAGTCGCCCTGCATTAGTCACCTCCGATCATTAGTTCTACCAGCACGACGAAAGCTGAGACAAGGGAACACCTTGGGAGGATCGCCTGATAATTGTGCGCGCCTCACAATTCCGGAACGGATCGGAGAAGACATACCGCCATCGAACCAGTCATCCCTTCCACGGTCGTGCACCGCCCCGGCCCACCCGGACGGAACGTTTTTGTTGATGGCGGCAATCCTTTACCCCATATCCGGTTGACCGAGCCGCAGGGATGCGCTAACGGTGAGGCAGCGGGATGGAGGAGCAGACCTTGCCAGGCTCATAACCTGGAGACGCCAGGGGCAGTACCTGGCTCCCGCCACCAAAGCCACGGAGGGCCGCATGACAACTTTAGACACTCGCCGCGAACGCGCGCGCAAGCTCGAACCTCTCACCACCCTGGGCGAAACGCCCGCCTTCAAATCCATCCTCGAATCCCGCCACCTCAAGTCGCTGACCGACACGCCCCACGCCGAGCAGCCGCCCCCTGCCCCGGAAGTCGTCAACGCGCCCGAACGCGAGCCCGTCAGGCACGCCCAGGCCGTCCAGGCTGATCGCCCCGCTTTCCTGCCGGTGCCGGAAGGGTTGATGGTGGTGAGCCGCCGTTCCGAGGGCCAGGGCATCCGCGTGCTGCGTTCGGAGGATGATACGGTTTCAGCGATCCAATTCGCCGAGAACCGCATCCCCAGCCGGGCCGAGAAGGACATCCTCGAAGCGCTGGGCCAGCCCGAGCACGTCAAGTTCACGTATCAGCCTCGGGTCAAAGTCTGGACGCGCGAGGACAGGACGCACACCGTCGCCAACATCCGGGACGCGCTGGGCGTGGCGGAAGGGCTGGCGAAGGGGCGGGAAGGGCGGAGTCGGTGATCCTCCAATTCCCGGCGCCCGTCGATACCCCAGTCCCCTTCTACACCCGCTACCTGGAAGAGCGGATCGCGTATCTGGAACTCCAGAACGAGAACCTACGCGCCGCAAATCATCACCTGGCGGCGTCGCACCGGAAGTGGTGGCAGGTGTGGCGCTGATTCGCCGGATCATGCTCATGCTGCATGGTATGAGCGAGGTGGAGGCGCAGAGGATTGCCAAGAACGGCCATGGCATCGACCCCATGACCGGCAAAGAATTTTTCCTGTCATCCTGGGAATGGCATACGGCGCGCATGAAAGCCTTGAAGGCCAATGACGGCAGATGCGAATGCTGTGGCAGGAACAAGCACCAATTGCCGCCCGGCGAATTCTTGTGCGTTGACCACATAAAACCACGGACAACCCACCCGTGGCTGGCCTTGAGCGTCAAAAACCTGCAATGCCTGGATACCTCTTGCAACAGAGGGAAAGGCCGCAAAGACACGGCCGATTGGCGGCACCCAGACCACCCGCATAGAAAGACGACCGGCCTGTAATCAAAGCCTGGCCGTCGTCAAGGTCGTGGCATGCCAGCTTCATCCGCCTACGGCTCCTTGCAGCCGTCATTTCTCCCCTGACTTCCGGCTCGATTTTATCCACACCTCGGCTCCCGCCGCCGTTGCCGCCTTTGAATTCCCGCGAGTGTGCGTTGCACACCGGGAACTCAGGCATCAACAGCACTATTTCACGGGAGCAGACCCATGTCCACAGCGACCCTTCCCGCCATCCTCAGCAATGAAACTCTCCGCCGCGCCTGCCCGAGCGTCTTCGCCGCCACGCCCTACCACGGCATGAGCCGGCGATACCGCATGGTCCCCACCATCGAAGTGGTGGACATCCTCCGTGACCGGGGCTTCCAGCCGGTCAAGGCGGTGCAGAACCGCTCCCGCATCGAAGGCAAGCAGGCGTACACGCGACACATGATTCGCTTCCGCCACAACGATTACCTCACTCCGCAGACCGTCGGCAGCGAGCTGCCCGAGCTGGTACTCAGCAACAGCCACGACGGCACCGCCGCCTACCGCTTCAACTCAGGGATCTTCCGCCTGGTGTGCTCCAATGGCCTTCTGATCGCGGCTGCCGACTTCGGCGGCATCAGCGTCAAGCACTCCGGCGGCTCCGATTTCCACGACCGCATTCTTGACGCCACCTTCCGCATCGTCGAGGACACGCCGAAGACGCTGGCCAAGATCGAGGATTGGAAGCGGCTCGCCCTTCCTGCCCCGATCCAGACCGCCTATGCCGAGGCCGCCCACACGCTGCTCGACAACCCGTCGATCACCCCCGCCCAGCTCCTCACGCCTCGCCGCGTTGAGGATAAGGCCGCCGCCGACGGCAGCCGGTCGCTCTGGGTGACTTACAACACGGTGCAGGAATCGATCATGAAGGGCGGGATCGAAGGCCACGCCCCCACCGGACGACGGACCACCACCAGGCCGGTGAAGAGTGTCGAACGCGATCTCCGTCTGAACCGCGCCCTCGCCACGCTGGCCGAACAGCTCGCCCAGCACATGGGCTGACCGCATCCGGGGGCGACGGATCGCCCCTTCCCACCGTTCGGCTCGGCACCCGCGACAAACCGATTTTTCTTCCTAATCTGAGGGCCGACCCATGTACCTGAAAAAGCCTTGCACCGGATGCAGCGGCACCGGATGGACGCTCAATATCTGGGATAGCCGCAATTGGCGGCTTTTCACCTGGCCGACGAACCTATGGGTTCGATGCCGGCGCTGCAATGGCCAGGGAATCGCCTACACCAAGTGGCACGACAGGCGGAGACTCTGACCAATGTTTCATGCAGAATTGAAACTATGATTCACCATCCCCGCTAAGGCTGGGCTTTTCTGTTTGCGCGACACCGCGTTTTCTGCTAACCGTCCGACATGGAGCGGACAGGATCAGCGGGCGGCAGGGCTACCGTGCAACGGCACGGGATCGAGCACATGCGGGAAATCGGCCGCAAAGGGTTTCAATCGTTCACTGACCGATATTTCGCCGGGGATAGGAAGCAGGCCGGGGACTGGCTCAGGACACGGGCGCACGAGGCGAGGATCGAGAGCCACGTCGAGCGGGAAATGGCCCGCAGGCTGGAACAAGGCGAGCAGACGGTGTGCATGGAATTGCCGGTCTTGAGCGAGCTGGGCGAAGTGCCGTGGTAGTGGCCTATGCGGTGTCTGAATCCCTCGATAATTGTTCCAAAGCTTTCTTTATTCTTGCTCTAAATTCAGCATCTGTCTCTTCTCTCCACCAATCTGGCGGAAGCAAATTGAAAGAAGACCCCGGATAGAACTTTTTCCGTTCAGCGGGCAATCTGAGCCATGCGACTTTGTCGCGAACGAATTCGCGGATCGTTTTCCTGACCTGCATCCTATGAAATGTCTGCATCTCAATTCCTCGTTAACTGGACAATTACTCTAAAAAACTAGCCGGTTTTACCTTGCTGTTAGTGGCCTTCTCGAGTGCCCGGCGATACAGCCGGTCACGAGGTATGGAGCCGTTTTCCCATGCCTGCACATGCGAGCCAGTCACGAGCTTTTCAGGAACCGGCAAGCCAGCGGATTCATACTGGGCCACGATAAAAGGCCAAAGGTAATCAGCGAAACCAGATTGCGAGTAACGGTTGGCGGTACGCCAGTCTTTGAGTTTCATACTTTATCCATCTATTTTCCAGCGATCTAAAACTGCACCGGCGGCTCTGGCAAGGGATGATCTTTCACCTCGACTTCACCCTTCCAGCTGCATATCAACTCAAGCAGGCTTACCTTGCGAGGGCATTCAGCCACGGCGAGCCGTTTTGCTTCCTGAGCCGCATCTACAACATCAAAGTGAACCTTCTTCGGTTCGCCCCTCCCTTCTACCAGCACCATGTAACACCTCTTGCCCATATTGTCTTTCATATCAATTTGATGGTTAACTTGCACCTCCGAGCCTAGCAGTCATAAACCAAACTGTCAATAACATTATTATGAGAATTACATAAACTAATTATTGACTCCATACCATAATCTGCTAAACCTAGGATATCGAAACAACGCACGGAGGCGACCATGGAGCAAGCGATCAAAGACGCGGTAGTCAGGCAATACTGGCGGAACGCCAACACCTGCCACATGGCGGAAGAAGCCTTGCGGGTGACGGACAAGACGGGACGATCCATCGGCGACTATCAGAAGATCATCGAGCAGTACCTGGTCGAACCGAACTTCGACAAGATGGCCGCGCACCTGGCGACGCGACTGAACACGGTGGAGTTCACCGTCAATAGCCATCAGTTCACGGTCAATAGCGACAACGGCGAGTTTTTCTGGACGACCGAGGACGGTTACGAGCAGAAGGGAGTGTCCGCTTCCGCAGCCGAATGCCAGCAGGCCGCGCTGGACTGGGCCTCACGCCGCTATAGGGAAGGCGTCAAGGCGGAGGAGGAAGCCGAGCAGGTGCGGCGGTTCGGCAAGGATGAGGAGCAGTGGAACAGCGGATATTATGCGAGCCGGTAGCAACGGACAAAGGGTAGGGATACCGGAAATGAATGAGCTAGCACAAGAAAAGGAACGGATCATCAGGAGCATGATGGAGGTAGACGCTCAGCTTGCAATGACGGCTAAGCGGTCTCCCGCGCGTGCTGAGTTTATCAAACAAAAGGCGATCCTTCTCTACGAATTAAAGGCTGTGAAGCGGAAACTCCAGGATTCGTGGGATAAGGAGAGACGGTTCGCGGACAAGGAGTGCCCGGTAACCGACCACGCTTTGGTGAGGTGGCTCGAGCGCAAGCACCAAATCGACACGCATGGTTTGAAGGCGAAAATGCTGTGCGATTCATTGAGGTCGGCGATTACCTCGAACCAGAAGTATTGGTCAGATGGCGAAGTGGTGTTCGTAATTGATGAAGGCATAGTAAGAACCGTCATCCCGGTGACTCACCTGGAGGAGATTGCGGCATGAGCGACGACAAAGAAACCGCCGCGTTGCGCACTCGGCTAAAGACAGCAATCGGTGGACTCCGGTCAATCGCCTATGGCGATGCCCAAACGTGGCCGAAATGCTCCTCACGCGAGGTTGCCAAGCAGGCGTTGAAGGACTGCGGTGGAGAGAAAAATGAGAAATGAACTGATAGATGGGGTAGCGGCATGCGAATAGTTTCAGAAGCGGAGTTTTCAGAGCGCCTGAAGGAAGCATTGAAAGGCATTGAGGCCGGTTCAGTTACGGGCCCAGGTCGATCAGGAGCGGTTGCTTCCGTATACGCTTCCCACGTCCTCGGCATCCCTTTCATCCCATACGGCCAGCCAGCCCCTGCTTACCTCGGTCGCGTCCTAGTGATCGACACGGCAGCGGAATCTGGTGCCACGCTCCGCAAGGCCGGTCGGAAGTACGCCCAGTACGATCCCATCGTCATGGCGATGTATCAGGAGCCACCTCGGGTGGCGTTTTGGTTCGAGGCGACAAAACCGCAACACTACCGCCATGAGAGGGCAGCATGACTCCTTCAAACATCACGAACATGGTTAATATTTGGGCTTTTGACGAGGCAATCAGAATTTCAAAATTGGGGCACCTGCTCCAAATCGAGGGTAACAGGGCGATTATTTTGAAGCTCTTTGAAACTTATGAAACCCTGAAGCAAACGCCGCCAGAAGATCCCGTACACGACGCCATCAGGTTCGGGTTGAATAACTGTCCGCGTTGCGGAAGCGGCGATGTGCGTTGGTGCGGCATCAGCGTCCGACCTTATTGCAACGAGTGTGGCCATTGGGGGATGGCTCATCATGGAAACGCCGAGCAGGCGATTGAAAGGTGGAACAAGCAATGACCCAATCCGATACGAATGATCTCTGGTACCCGATGGTTTGCAAGGCGTGCGGCTTCAAGGCCAGTTCTGAGCATTTCATCGAGATGCCGACAGGGGGCGACGACTGTGAAGTGCTTTGCCCTGTCCCCGAGTGCAGAAGCTCCAACACTGATGAGGATTACGAAGCATGACCCAACCACCGGATACGAGCATCAAACACCGCCCACATTATTTGGGCCAGACGAACTTTTACAATCTCAATGCCGCCTGCCGAACAGTGCTCAGCGCTTTCTCCTTCGGCTACGGAGTGTTTCTGGTTGGTTCCTCGCTTCACACCAAGGACTACCGTGATGTTGACGTTCGCGTGATTCTACCAGACGGGAAATTCATGACCCTGTTCCCGGATTACAGGCCGAAGAACCCCGACACTTTCTGGCAATTTGCCTGCACCGCTATGTCCGAATGGCTAGAATCGCGCACCGGTCTTCCGGTCGATTTCCAGATTCAGCCAGCAAGCGAGGCTAATACTGAGTTCCCGTTGGAAAATCACTCACGCAATGCATTAGGAATGATTCTATGACCAACGATTCGCTGATAGAGAAACTCGAAATTGCTCGCGCGCAGGCCGAGCGTGACCCCAAAAAGCTCGGGGAATTCAGCCGGGAGATCGGAACCTGGAATCGGGCGATCGCTTTAGTGCGCCAGCACCAGGCCGAACAGTTGCAGGGCAATCCGAGTGTGGTATCGGTAAAGAAGTGCGATCACGAAAAGACGTTTCATCATCCATACCTGACCAACGCCCAACTCGATGACATTCACGAGAGGATGAACCACGAAGTCAGTCGTGAGGAAATTTGCAAAATCGCCGATCACCTGGAAACACGCCACTTGCTCATCACCCAGCGTCATATCGAGCCGGTGTCGGTTGATCTTGAGGCAGCCGCAAAGGCAATATACGATACGATGAATGTTGGTGAACGCTGGGACGGAAAGCCCGAGTTCCGAAAGGCTGGATATCGAACGCAGGCCAAAGCCTGCGCCGAAGCATGGGGGTTGAAATGGAAATAGACGATCAAGCATTCAAAGCGGCGCAACAACGTCTGACAAAATTGGTGCTCGATGGGGCTGATAGCTTTCAGCCAGGCGGAAGCGGTTGGATGCTCCACTTCGTCGAAGCCTATGAATCCGCCAAAGCAGCCACCGAACAGTCGGATTCGGTTCAAGCCATGAGAAAAAGCCACAACGACGGAACCTGCGGACATAATGGCTTCCAATGCCTTGTATGCTATGGGATGAATAAAGAGGGGATTCGGAGAGATAACTTTGAGCGCACCCAACAGCCGGATGAGTTGGCAGCGCTGCAAAAGTTTAAAGACTATGTACACAAGCGGCTTGATGATGCGGAAATACCCTCCCATCCAGACGGAAAACATTCAAAGCACGGATGCCGCATAGGTGACAGGCTGGATATAGCGCTGGGATTAATCGAGCGGGAAGCGAGTAAAGAACGGTATCAGGTGCGCCAAAGCAAGGATACAGGATCATGGATCGTATACGATGGCCGCGATGGAGACACCTATGAAATCTGGCAAGATGAAGAGTCCGCCGTTGCGCATGCAGAGGAACTCAATCGGGATGGTAACGGCGTACTCAAGGCAGAGGCCGTCACCGTGTCGAGCGAATTAATATCACAGGTTATAGCCGCTTTGCAATCTTGGCGTGACGCAGTTCAAAATCGTGGGTTCGTGATGGTCGCTCACGCATGGGTAAACAAAGGCGAGGCCGCATTGGCTGCCCTGCTCAAAGAACAACCGAGGCGGGGATGAGCAGTCGTAAGAATAGTTTCTCAATGGAAGCGTGCTATCGTAAGGCTGGGCATCGTCATTGGAGCCGGGTGTTTTATGATAATGCTCGCGGCAAAGGATTCCTATTTGCGGCGCGTCCCCACGCTCCCAATTACGTTTCCGGTTTTGGCTCGGATGATGACCTGCAGGCTTTCAATGAAATGGATCATCTATACGAGCTACCGTATGTTAAGCGTTGTCAGGATGACCGCTTTGACCATTGGGTTCTAACTCCCTACACTGACGACGGCGAGTGCCTTTTGAGTGCGTATCTGAAGAACGGTGAGCATTGGGTAGCAGCCTACTTCATGCCGTTAACAGCGACTACCCTCATAGAAGGCGAGACGACGAATGTATAAATTGTTGACTGCGTACGAGCCATTTTCCAACAGCCAAGGATTTCTGCTCGAAGAAAATCGCTTCCCAGATCCTATGGGCGACCGTCGGATTGTGACTAATATGACTATCGAAACTGTGAAGTATGGAGAGCATGTCAAGCCAAGTTTCACGCTTGGCTCTAATGAGGTGCAGGAGCTTTTCAATCGGCTATGGCAACAGGGGTTCAGGCCGAAGGACGGTACTGGCAACGGTGGCCACGTCGAAGCCTTGAAATACCATTTGGAAGATATGAGAAAGCTCGTTTTCAATCGATCCGAGAGCGTGGAGCCATGAGAGATTGGATTTTGTTAGCTGCGTTGCTTCTTTCAGTGTTAGCCGCCGCAATTTACACTGTGGTTCAGTCTGACCGTTGCGAAATGATAGGCGGGATGATGCTGCGTGGGTCTGGTGATTTGTTCTCCACTTGTATCAAGGTGGAAAAGCTCAATCAATTTAAAGGCGAGAGTTCGGAATGACGTTACTACGTCTCATTCTAAGCTGGGTCGCTTACGGATACGGTCATCTCTTATCCAAGATGATGCGCGGCTCGTGGGGCGGCGCTCTATATCCATCCTACAACGCGGTCATGTGTATATCAGTCGCCATTCAGGGTAACAATCTTGGAGAGCTTTGGCCTTGGAAGTTACCATCGACCAACGATTCAAACGGCGGTAGCTCACATGATTGACGGAGGCTTTGCATTCCCACTTGCTGCTATTCCGCCGACCGCCACATTCGACGGTCAGATGCACCGGCACACCCTGTTCCAGCCCGCTAACCCTGGCATGTCATTGCGTGATTACTTCGCCGCCCATTGCCCCATAACCTTCTCCGAATTTTTGCAAGGATGGAAACGAACCCATGAGGCATCCACAGATGAGGCGTTGGAGCGGTATGCTGAGTTTCGGTTTGAGTATGCCGATGCCATGCTGACGGCGAAGCGCAACCGACCAGGAGACGAGTGATGAAATTAGAACTGTTTTGGATTTTCCTCGCTGTGGTTGTTGGAGCATTGGCTTGGGAAGAGCAGAAAGACAAGGATCGCTGCTTCGAGGCCGCTAGGCAGCATATCCAATGGCCGGGGTGCCATGATGTCTGATCTGACGATGGGGTAGACTGAGGTTTGAGATGCCACTCGCGGCATCAGCCTCATGGGGATAGAATCTGATCGTGTTTCAAGGCGTTATGGGGAGATTTCTCACTTGACCAAACCCTGGCGCGTCGTGATGCGGATCATCGTGGCCGCGACCGAACTTGATGCCGTCTTCTCCGTCAATCGGCATGACCTGCCGACCTCGCGAATCGGCTCGGCTTTGACTCTGGTGGAGTCCGTTGGTTGGCCTGAAACGCCGATCATCCCCACGGGGCCTCCCGAGGATATTCGTAAGGCGGAGTTGAGCCGGCGAGCAGTACGGCCTGTTGGCGATCCGAAGCGGGAAAACGGCCGGAACTACGAGGATGTGTTGAATGGCGGAGAGACGCGGCCTTACCCCAGGGCTGCCGCACCGATGCCGCTAACCTTCTGCCGTTTCGTCGAAACCGTCCCGAAAACGGAAGACCGCACCTCCGGGCCGCACGGCGTTCACCGCTCCACTGTCCATTTATTCGAAAATATGTCGGGGTTCGGGTACTGGCGCATGATGTGGTTCAAGAACAATCGCGGCGTCGACGTCGCGTCGCGAGACATCGATCGTGTCGAGTTGGTCAGCCTTCTGACCGATGAGGAGCCTTCTGTATACGTTCTCAACGAGTTGGCGACACCGCCTGCCTATTCCGCTCTGGCCTCGGCTTTCGCCAACCTGTCTGCGAGAAGCTCGATCTCGTTCTGTGAGACCTTTTTATTTCAACAAGCTTCTTGGTTTAATTGTTCTCCAGCCGCGCGATTTGCACATCGGCCAACTTAGAATCCAACCTCGCCTGGTGGAAGAATGGGACGCACTTGAACATCACCGCCCCCCCTTCTTCACCGACTGGCCCTCCTTGACCGGGATCTCCTGAAAATATCCGTCCTCTAGGGCTCGGACCTCGTTGTGGCGGTGCGAGTTAATCCGGGAGATATTTTGCTGCGTGATGGTTGGGCTTTTGCCTGGAAGATGGTGACCGTGATCCGATTGATCTCACCTTAACAAGCTCCGACAAATCTCCTCTGGGATGATGATTGCGCCATGGGCCTGTAGCTCCCTGAAAATTGGAAACTACAGCTATGGCCTCCGCCCGCATAACAGATACCTTTTGTCAGAGCTTGTTAGAGGTCGGAACGTGCCGCCAGGCCCGGAAGCCTGGGGGGGCTGCCGGACCTTGCGATGGGAAACGTGGGTTCTCGGATCAACCGAGCGTTGTCGTTTGTTGGAGTGTTTAACGGCCGCCGGTCTGGACGGCGCGTTGGTACTCGGTGCTGCCGAGGATTTCCTCGGCGACGGTCGACGGCGATCCCGTTGGACCTTCAAGCTCGGTCACCCAGCCGGCCGACTGCGCATCGGCCGGGCGGTGCAGGAAGGCCGAATAATCACTGGCGACGATCGCCCGGTAGGCCTCCGGCGATTCGACGAAGCGCCGTTCGACTTCCTGGCGGCTCATCCCGGCGGTCATCTGAGCTTCCCAGTAGTTGACCTCGGACGGATCACCGTAACGGGCGAGCACCTCGTCATAGAGGTCAGTCACGAGAGAAGCGGGCGTCGCATGGCTCGCCTGGTATTCGGGCGAGTTCAGGAACGACTCCACGACCTTGGTCTCGGGCTGACCGGAGAGGAGGCTTTGAACATAGGAGTTCAACTCGGTCGCGTTCGGCGTCCGATGGAGGAACCGATTGTAGTACGAGACGACCTCCTGAGAGCGGTGCTCGGGCGAGTTAACGAAGCCGGCGATCACCTGTTGCGTGGTCTCGCCGGCGGCCATCTTGGCTTTCCAGTAGGCAACCTCGCTCGGGGTATTGGTCCGACCCAGAACCGCGTGATAGAGCGACTGGATGAAGGCTCCGGTGGAATCGGCTGGCGGGCTCGACGTGAACGGGCTGGGGACGACCGGCACCGGGGCGACCGGTGAGATCGGCACGACACCCACGGTCAGGCTGCCATCGACCTTGGTTTGCAACTGGTCGACGACGAGGCGGTCGTTGACGTCCTGTTCGGGAGCCTCCATCACGGTCGCGGTTCCCTGGACGAAGCCGGGGAACGAGAACTTTCCATTCGCGTCGGTGGTCGTCGATGGGTCGCCCAGGTCGAGCTTGCCGTCGTGCTGGAGGTCGAGGAAGACCACCCGGCCGGCGAAGCCCGGCTCACCGGCGTCGAGCGTGCCGTTGGCGTTGAGGTCGAGATAAACCGTCCCTCTGATCGACGGACTCTCGGTCACCGTTGGCAGGACCAGGGTCGACGACTGGTTACCGGCCGCGTCGGTCGAGGTGACCAGGAAGTGATTGGCCGTGTTCGCCACGAGCGGCACGGTGATGCTGTAGGAAGTCTGGTTCGTGCCAAGCTGCTCGGTGCCGACCACGGAATCGCCGTCATCGATGACGCCATCGCCGTTGGTATCGGCGTAGATCGTGACCAGGCTGCCGGCCTCGGCGGTGCCGGTGAACGTTGTTGTCGTGGCGTTCACGGTCGTCGGGCTCGAAGGCGAGCCGAGGACCGGCGCGGCCGGTGTGATCGAGTCCTCGGTGATCGTCGGCAAGGTCGTCGTCGACGAGATATTGCCGGCGGCGTCGGTCGAGGTCTCGGTGAAGTTGTTGGCGGCGTTGGAGTTCAACGGCACGGCGATGCTGTACGAGGTCTGACCGGCGCCAAGCTGCTCGGTGCCGACGATCGTATTGCCGGAGTAGATCGTCACCAGGCTGCCGGGCTCGGCGGTGCCGGTGAACGTGAACGTGGCGGAGTTGACCGAGGTCGGAGCACTCGGGTTGATCACCACCGGCGCGGTCGGCGCGATCGAGTCTTCAGTAATCGTCGGCACGGTCGCCGAGACCGAAACGTTGCCCGCGACGTCGGTCGCGGTGATCGTGAAGTTGTTGGCGGCGTTCTGGACCAGGGGGACGCCGATGCTGTACGAGGTCTGACCGGAGCCGAGTTGCTCGGTGCCGATCAAGGTATTTCCCGCGTAAACCGAGACGAGGCTACCGGCCTCGGCCGTTCCGGTCAGCGTGCTGGTCGTCGCGTTCACCGTTGTCGGAACAAGAGGCGAGACGACGACGGGGGCGATCGGCGCGATCGAATCTTCGGTGATCGTTGGCACGACGGTCGTCAACGAGACGTTCCCGGCCGCGTCGGTCGCGGTCGTCACGAAGTTGTTGTCGGCATTCGGTGTCAGCGGCACGGCGATGCTGAACGAGGTCTGGCCAGGGGCCAACTGCTCGGAACCGACGACCATGCCGCCCGAATTAATCGTCACCAGACTGCCGGCCTCGGCCGTGCCGGCGATCGTGCCGGTCGAGGTGTTGACCGAGACTGGCGAGGAAGGCGACAGGACGATCGGGGCGTCGGGAGGGATCGAGTCGGCGGTGATCGTCGGCGCGGCCGCGGAGAGTGAGACGTTGCCCGCGGCGTCGGTCGCGGTGATCGTGAAGTTGTTGTCGGCGTTCTGGATCAAGGGGACGCCGATGCTGTACGAGGTCTGACCGGGGTTGAGCTGCTCGCTGCCGACCACGGTATCGCCGAGGTAGACCGTGACCAGGCTACCGGCCTCGGCCGTTCCGGCGAGCGTGCTGGCGAGGGCGTTGACCGAGGTCGGAGAGCCGGGGGTGCTCACGACCGGGGCGAAGGGAGCAATCGAGTCCTCGGTGATCGTCGGGGCGACGGCCGAAACCGAGACATTGCCGGCCGCGTCGGTCGCGGTGGCCGTGAACTGGTTCGCCGCGTTCGGGTTCAGCGGTTCGTTGATGCTGAACGAGGTCTGGCCAGGGGCCAACTGCTCGGAACCGACGACCGTTCCGCCGGAGGTGATCGTCACCAGGCTACCGGCCTCGGCCGTGCCGGTAATCGTCGTGTTGGTAACGTTGACCGAGCTGGGGACCGAGGGTGACGTGATGACCGGCGCGTTCGGGGCAATCGAGTCCTCCGTGATCGGCGGCACGATGGCGGCCACGGACTGATTGGTGGCGGCGTCGGTCGAGGTGACGAGGAACGCATTCACCGAATTCGGGGTCAGAGGCACGTTGAAGTTGAACGAGGACTGACTTGCACCAAGTTGCGCCGAGTCGACGATCGTGTCGCCCGCGTCAACCAGGCCGTCGTTGTTGTTGTCCTGATAGACCTGGACGAGCGTTCCGGGATCGGCCGTTCCCGACAGGGCGATCGAGCCCGCATTGAGCGTTAACGGAGTCGAGGGGCTGAGGACGACCGGGATCGACGGGGCGATCGAATCTTCCATGATCGCCGGAATGACGGCCGAGGACGACTCGTTGCCCGCCGCGTCGGTCGCCGTCGCGAGGAAATAATTCGTCGCGTTGGGGATCAGGGGAGCGGCGATCGAGAAGGTTGTGGCGCCACCGGTCAGTTGCTCGGAGGCAACAACGGTTTCGCCCTGGTCGATCGAGCCGTTGTCGTTGAGGTCGGCATAGATCTGGACCAGGCTATTCGCCTCGGCGACGCCGGTGATCGTGCCGGTCGAGGTGTTGACCAGGATCGGATTGATCGGGCCGGTGATCCTCGGGGTTCGCGGGGCGATCGAGTCTTCGGTGATGGTCGGAACCGGGGTCGGGGCCGACATGTTGGTCGCCGCGTCGGTCTGTGTCGCCACGAAATGATTGGCGACGTTCTGGGCCAGCGGCACGGTCACGGCAAAGCTGCTCGTGCCCGCGGGAAGCTGCTCGGTCCCGACGACGACGTCGCCGATGTCGATGAGGCCGTTGCCGTTGAAGTCAGAGTAAATCTTCACCAGGCTGCCGGGATTGGCGAGGCCGGTCACGACCGCGGAGCCGGCATTGACCGAGGTCGGCGAGACGGGGGTGAGCACGACAGGGGCGGCCGGAGCGATCGAGTTTTCCGTGATCGTCGGCACGACGGTGACGGACGACTGGTTGCCCGCCGCGTCGGTCGAGACGGCGAGGAAGACGTTGCTGGCGTTTTGAGTCAAGGGAACGGCGATGCTATACGAGGTCTGTCCGGCGGGAAGCTGCTCGGTGCCGACGACTGAGCCGCCGGAATAGATCTTCACCAGGCTGCCGGCCTCGGCGGTCCCGCCGATCGAGGCGGTGGGCGTGTTGACCGAGATCGGTGCCATCGGGCTGAGCACGACGGGGGCGGCCGGCGCGATCGAGTCTTCCGTGATCGTCGGCACGGTCGCCGTGGCCGAAGCGTTCCCCGCGGCGTCGGTGGAGGTGATCAGGAAGTGATCAGCCGCGTTTTGCGTCAGTGGAGTGGCGATCGTGAACGTGGTCTGACCGTTGGAAAGCTGCTGCGAGCCGACGACGGTCTCGCCGTTGTCGATGACGCCGTCGCCGTTGGTGTCGGCGTAGACTTTCACCAGGCTGCCGGCCTCGGCGGTCCCGCCGATGACGGTGGTGGCGGCATTCACGGAAATGGGCGTGATCGGACTGGTGACGACCGGAAGGGCCGGAGGCGTGGAGTCCGCGGTAATGGTCGGCACGATGGCCGGGGTCGAGGCATTGTAGGGGGAGACCGTCCCCACGACGAGGAAGTTGTTGGGCGAGGACTGCGTCAAGGGGACTACGATGCTGTACGAGGTCTGGCCGGCGTTGAGCTGTTCGGAGCCGACCACGGACTCGCCGATATCGATGCTGCCGTTGTGATTGACGTCGTTGTAGACCTGGATCAAACTGCCCGCCTGCGCGGTGCCGGTCAGGGTGTAATTAGGAGCGTTGACGCTCGTTGTCGCCGAAGGGGTGGTGACCGTGGGCGTGGTGGTGAAGGTGGCGACGTTGACCGAGGCGTTCGAGGTCAACTGGAGCGTCGGATCGTTGGGCAGGCCACCGTATTCGATCAGGTAGCCGTTCACGACGGATGTATTCGCGAGGTCGTTCCAGAGTCCGCTGGCGAGATACTGAGCGTAGAACTCGACGTTTCCTGAATCATTGGGCTCTCCCGCGTTCCAGTCGTTGTATTGGCCACCGTATGGCGAGCCGTTACGAATACCCGACCAGAACTGGAGTCCGTTCTCGGGGCCGTCCGCCCAGGCCCAGACCCCTGGATTGGCGGCGTCGCTGGCTCCGATCCAGCCGGTGGACTGGGTCTTGGAGAAGGCAAAGGTATTCTCGGCCGCCGAGGTCAGCGTGGCCAGGTAGCCCTGGAGTCCATAGATGCTCGATGCGTCAGCGGCGGCCTTCGCGGCGGTCCAGGTGATTCCGGGATTGTAGACAAACTGGTAAAAGTGGCCGTTCGCGGGGTTGTAGTCGCCCGGAGCGATCGAGAAGGTGATGCTCCGTGGTAGGTCGTTCGCCGTGGAGGAGTTGATGTCCTGGTACTGGACCGACTGGAGCGCGGCTTGATATTGCGCGGGGGTCGCCGAGCCGGAGAGAGTGAGGATACCCGTCGAGGTGCTGTAGCTACCGGTGATTCCATTCTGAGCGGTGAAGAGGAGCCGGTCTTCGGCGGGCGTGAAGTTGGTTCCGATGGCGACGGTCGCGGTGGTCAGGTTGGGTCCGTACGTATCGTTGAGGATGATTCCTGGGTCGACCGTCACGGCGGCGCCGCCGGAGTGCGCGGTGCTGGTCGTTCCGCCCGCGGTGAGGGTCGGCGGCGGATCGGGATTGACGTAGAGGTTGAAGGTCGTGATTGCCGTGGCGCCTTCGGCATTGGTCGCGGTGATCGTCACGGCGCCGCTGGTGGTCGGGTTGGTCTCGGTGTAGGTGAAGGTGCCGCTATGCGAGCTGCTCTGGGTGACGGTGCCTCTGCTGGCGGTCAGGGTCACCGTGTCGTTCGGGTCGGGTTCGTTGAAGGTCCCGGTATTGGTCGCGGTCTGGCCACTGACGACCGTGACGCTGTTGTTGTCGCTGGCGATCGTGGGGGGGAAGTTGAGCGTCAGGCCCTTGACGTGGAGCCCGGTCGGGTTCGCCGACGAACCGCCGTTGCTGACAATGAAATCGAGCGTGTTGTTCCCCGCGACAATCCCACCATTAATCCGGAAATTGATGTATCCGGTGAAGGCATTGGTCTGGGAATAGCCGGTCGAATTGCCATTGATCAGGATATTGACGATATCGTTATCGGCGGTCGAGAAGCCGGTCAACTGACCGTTGCCGCCGTTGGCGCTGGGGACGTTGAAGGTCGTCTCATACTCGTACGTGCCTGGAGGACTTGTCGAGCTCGCGCCCTGGTTGGCCGTTGGGGCGATCCAGGCATCGGTGGGATTATCCGAGACCCAGCCGCCGGCCAGCGTCGACGCGACGACGGCGTGCATGCCGGCAGTCCCCTCCTGGGTCTGCACCAGCGTGTAATGCGGATCGGTCGCGCCACCCGCCAGGGCGTTGCCGTTGGCGTCCACACCCGTGTCGAAGAGGCCGTACTGCGTTTGGGTCAGGAGTCGTCGGGCCTCCAGAGCCTCGAGCGACAGGTACCGGAGCCCGACCGTGCTAGAGCGCCTTTGACGGCGAAACGAGGAGCGTTGTTTACGCACGTTGAAACTTCCATGGGGGAGTTGGTAGTATCGTCCAGGTTTAATCGGCACGGAATAGGTCCTTCCACGCCCGACACTCGGCCTTCCGAATCGTTACAACCGGGTATCGGGGTGCTCCCGTTCGATTCGAGATAAACCTAGAACACCGATTGGAAGAACCAGCCAATGTTTGGAAGATTTAAATTTGCAGAACTCCACAGGCCTTCGTGGAACCTGGGAATCGGCGAAAACCGACCATCTTCGCCGCCCTGGCTCCAGCGGGTCTCCAGGCGCTTTTCATCCTGATGGACGACCCGCACCCGCGCGAGATCGGCGATCCGCGAAGGGTCGATTATTGGCGACGTTCTGATCGAAACATCGCAAAATGCGTCATGTCGCCGTCCGACGCGTCGCAGTTGAGGCGTTGCAAACCGCCTAGCTCGAACGGGGCCACGCCGGGCCGACGATGAGTGTAGACGACTGACGCGAGACTTCGCCAAGATCAAAGCAACGCGAGCGGCATTGCAGGCCGCTATGGGCGGCCAGGAGCCATTATAGGTGGTCAATCGGATGATCGAGCGGCTGGAACGAATCGCGGCCCAGGTTGCACGCATGGAGGCTCTGGTAAATGCAACATCGGTCAAATAAGAGGAACCGGCCTGATCGGCTCTTCTTGACGCTCTCTGCCGCATCCAACCACTTCCTCAGCATTCTGGCAGCACGCTCGTGCCCGGATAAGGCTTGCTTCACGCTTTCGACCGACGCGTCTCCTTGAGCCTGACCCCCGAGGTAGGTGGCGACGACGTTAAGCACCTGAAAGAAGCTATGTCCTCCGTGGCCTTCCTCGCTTGCGGGGGATCTTCACGAACCATTTCTCAAGCGACGGCAGGCGGATCACCTCGGCCTCCAATGCCGCCATCTCACCTGGCGTCAGCTTGACCCCCGTGGCGTAGGTCGTCTCCACCACGCTGACCACCGGGTGCTTCCCCTTCCAGGTGATCGACCGGGCGAAGCCCAAGACCGCATCGACCGAGTCGAGCAACGACCCGTTCCAGTGCATCTCCAGGATCCCCCAGCATCGCTCGATCGGGTTGTACTTGCTGTGGTACGGCGGGTAGTACGCCAACTGCACCACCAGGCGGTATTTGCGGGCGAATGACACGATCCGCTTGAGGAACTGGCTCCGTCTGCTGTGGTTCTCCGGGCCGTTGTCCAGATTGATCACCAGCGTCTTGACCCGCAGGAAGCGGAGGCGGACACCCTCCCACCACTGCTCCAGCCGGTCCACGATGAAGTCGCTGGTGAGCGTCGACCGGGCCATGTACAGCCACAGGTCGTCGTGCTCGGGCAGGAAGATCCCCAACGGGGTCAGCGTCGCCTCGGTCTTGAAGTCGTGATCGGCCGCCTTCGTGCCCGTCCGACTCCTGCCCCGGCGTGAGAACGGGCCGACGTTCACCGTCGCCTTGGCGTCGATCGAGACCCGCAGGGTGTCCCTGGCCCGGTCCGCCTCGGGGTTGACCTTCTTCAACTGATCGAAGATGGCGTCGGTCTGCTCGACCCTTTTTGGGGGCGGCACTTGGCCACCCTGGAGAGGGTGAAGCCCAGTCGGTTCATCTTGGTGTTGATCGTCTGCTGGGTGGGCAACTCGGAGTCGGTGTAGCCCTTGGTGGCGATCAACTGCCGTCGGACCTCGGCGGCACTGATGCGGGTGAAGAGCCGGTCGGTCTGGAACTTGGGGTCGGCCTGACTCTGTCCGTCGGCGATGCTGCGGATGTCCTCCAGGAGTCGGGGCAAGTGCTCCTCGGCGGGCTTGCGGCGTCGGCAGTGGAAGGCATCGACGCAGGTCATGCCGCTGTCGAGTTAGTGCATCCCCTTGCCGATGGTGTCACGGCACCAGCCGAGATGTTCCTGAGCTCAGTGTTGCCCACCCCGCCCCAATGCTTTGACGGTCTTGGCCATGAAGAGCCGCCTCTGGCTCCCCTTGAGGGCCTTGGCCGCATCGATGAGGACAGGGATCATCTCGGCAGAAAGTCTCATCTCCGTAAACTCCTGAGCCTCCTGGTGTGGAGGCTACAGGATACTGGCGAGCTTTCTTCTTTCAAACCCTAAGTGCCCTTTCGGCGTGAACGCCTCGCGTAGCAACCGTCTACGCCCTTGGAGCCTTTTTTGGGCGGCTCCGAGCCGATGCCTGGTCTCGGTGGTCTGCCGAGTTGGCGACATCGACCTGTCTCACCCTGACCGGGGGTTGCCCGGCATCGCATAGGTCGCGGGTGGAATGTGGACACCAGAGCCGCTGTTTGATTCGGGATTTTGAGATCGGGATTCCCGCAAACCGTGGGCGGCACATCATCTCAAACGAGTGACAAAGGGCTGTCGCCACAGACTTTGACTGAAAACAGTCTGCATAACCGGGCAGATTGCGTCAATATTACAAGGGGTTACAATAGTACCGTAAATATTATCGAGTAACCGCAAAATAACTATTGCGTGTACCCGCGAACCCGTGTAGTGTCGCTAAATCGATAACGTGGAGATAGTGACAATATGTCAAACGTTTTAACCGGGGATGATATCAGAGAGTTGGTTCGGAAGGAGGCAGCGAAAGTCGGCGGCATTCCGGTTTGGTGCAAGGAAAAGAAAATCTCCGACTCGTTCCTCTACGAGGTATTGCGCGGACAGAGAGAGCCGAGTGCCAAGCTATCCAATGCGGTCGGCTACCGGCGGGTAATTCGTTTTGAAACCTTTGAGTAACGGAACTGAATTTGGGTGTAGGAGAAAATTTTAGACTATAGGGGCGTGGTGCAGAACTGGGTTACTTCTTGGGGATGTAAGACCTGGATTCGTTTTTTTCCGCCCCGCAGAATACCGGCAGTGGTGTAGGTGAGGCTTACTTAGCCTTCTAAGCTCGGGGTCGCTGGTTCGAATCCAGCCGGGTCGCAAGACCCGTAGCTCAGTTGGTTAGAGCACGAACGTTGGCTTCATCGCTTCTTCCCTGCCGGGTTGAATATGGGCTGTGGTGTAGAAGATGGTTACTTTGTGTTGCAGGTTCGACTCCTGTCCAATCGCAAGGTTGGAAGCTCAACGGTGAGCAAAAGACCCGAAAGGGATACCTTCTTCGTTATTTCCCAGCCCTTCGATTAACAGGGCCGTGGTGCAGTGTCGGGTTACTTATGCAATTAGAACCCGACGCGATCTTTCCCCGGCCCGCAACTGAGCAAGGAGGCTCTTATGGCTACGCTGAACAGACTGCAACGCATTTACACTCACGAGGGAGCACCTGCAAAGCGGATCGACGCCCTGGCCCAGCTCGAACGCTCGGTCATGTCCTGCCTTCTTTGGGAGGACGGCTTCTATGAGAGCGGCCAGACCATTGGCCAGCGGATCGCTGAGCTGGTGAAGCAGGTTCCCGCCGAAGATGTGGCTCGCGCTGCCATTCAGGCCAAGCAGGACATGCGGCTGCGTCACGTTCCGCTTCTGCTCACCCGCGAGCTGATGCGTACTGCTGAGGGACGCAAACAGGCTGCTACGCTGTTTCCGAAGGTCATCCTTCGTGCCGACGACGCCACGGAGTTCCTGGCCATCTACTGGAAGGATAAGGCTGATGAGCCTCTCGCCAAGCAGGTCAAGAAGCACCTGGGCGAGGCCATGCGCCGTTTCGACGAATACCAGCTCGCCAAGTACAACGGCGGCCAGAAGGCGGTGAAGCTCCGCGACGTGCTCCGCATCACCCGCCCGAAACCAGTGGACGATGCCCAGGCCGAATTGTGGCGGAAGCTGGTCAAAGGCGAGCTTGCCACGCCCGACACCTGGGAGGTCGAGCTTTCCAAGGGCGGTGACAAGAAAGCCGCGTGGACTCGCTTGCTGACCGAAGGAAAGCTTGGCGGTTTGGCGATGCTGCGCAACATCCGCAACATGACGCAGGCCGGTGTCGATGCCGACCTGATCCGTCATGGAATCGCGGGGATTCAGGCTGGGCGTCTCCTGCCGATCAACTTCATTGCCGCTGCTCGGCATAACGTCCAGTTCGAGCCGGAACTGGAGGCCAAGTTCTTCGAGTGCTTCGGCGACAAAGTGAAGCGGACTGGTGAGACGATCATCCTGATCGACGTGTCAGGCTCTATGGACGAGAAGCTGTCGGGCCGCTCGGAGCTGACGCAGATGGACGTGGCCTGCGCCCTGGCCATGATCGGGCGTGAGCTATTTGGTTCCCTGCGTATCTTCACCTTCTCCAACGCCGTGGTCGAGGTTCCGGCGCGTCGAGGCTTTGCCCTACGTGACGCGGTGATCCACTCCCAGCCGCACGGGGGCACCTATCTCGGCCAGGCGGTGCAGGCTTTGCCGAAGGCCGACAGGCTGATCGTCATCACAGACGAGCAGAGCCACGACCGAGTGCCGGACATGAAGGGCTACATGATCAATGTCGCCAGCAACAAAAACGGCGTCGGCTACGGAACATGGCTGCACATCGACGGCTGGAGCGACAAGGTGCTGGACTACATCGCCCGGTACGAAGCGAGCGATAACTGAAAACCGAGTTTGATTGAAGATTAAGATTATGGGATGGCCTGAAGCGGTAGAAAATATTGGTATCGCCTTCGCAATTGCAGTGACGCTTGTTGCTGGTTGCTGGGCAATAACAAAAGCGAAATGACAAGGACATAAACCGGGTTTGAGAGGACGAAGACATTATGAATACAACAGTATCGACAGACGTTAAATCGCTGAACGACGTGGTTCGGGACAAGGTTAAGGAAACCTTTGTCAACATGATTCCCGACGAGCAGTGGAATGCGATGGTGCAGAAATGCGTAGATAGCTTCGTCGAGCAGGACTTGCCAGTATTGGTCAAGGAAATATTGTCGGAAAAGCTCAAAAACGAAACGGCAGAGAAAATCGCCTCCGAGCTGACTTATAGCGGAAGTGACAGGTATGGACGGCCTACCCCTTCTAAACTCATTGAGACTATCGTGAAGACGATGACAGCCGATGTCGTAAACGAGCTTATAGGCTCTATCATGATGGGCGCCGTTCAGCGGGTTCAGCAGCAGATGCGAAATTATTAACCATAAGACGGTACGGATATCGATGAAGATGATTTGTGTATATTGCGGGAAGGAGTCGGAACGGATGGTCGGTCACATCAACCGGGCCAAGAAATTAGGCGCTCCGATCTTCTGCAATAAGACGTGCTTCGGCCTCAACCGTAGACTGCATAAATCCAAAGAGCAGAAGGTCGCGGAGAAGCGTCTGTACGACATGAAATATAGGAAGAAGAACCGGGAAGAAATTAAGGTAAAAAAGGCGGAGTATTATCAACGCACGCATGATCCGGTAAAGGAAGCGAAAGCTCGCAAGTCCCGGATGCACCTGCATGTCGAATACTGCCGCCAGCCAGAATACAAGGAATGGAAAAAGAGTTACGACCGCGCCTATCTGGCAAGAAAGAGCGCAGGGGAATTTTGGGA
Source organism: Isosphaeraceae bacterium (assembly GCA_965277595.1). Classification (GTDB taxonomy): domain Bacteria; phylum Planctomycetota; class Planctomycetia; order Isosphaerales; family Isosphaeraceae; genus CBDIDH01. Next base: position 3,203,919 of record CBDIDH010000002.1, on the reverse strand, counting down.
ATCTAAAATGCTGCTCCTACAGTTAAAGGAAGAGATAGATTCCAAAATGGATCGGTACGAGCGAAGTATCGAAAAAGGGTATTACAACAAGGCACAACATAGGAGACGCGAATATGAAAAACTCAACTGCGACTAAAGAAACCGTACTCACGGCGACCAACCTCAAGGAGGCTCTGTGGAGCACCCTGCAAGAGATTAAGTCTGGCGACATGCAGCCGTCCCAAGGAGATGCAATCGCAGCTCAGGCGAGAGAGATCATCCGCACCGTCAACACGCAGTTGCGGGTCATGGGGCAATCCAATCGCCAGGTTCCCGTCACGGTGATCGATTTTGCCGAGAAGTAAACCGTAGTATTTATTGAGTAACATGGAGGGTAATTAGTGTGAATGGAATACCACAAAATAGAAACTTTGTTTGACCGTGATGGCAAGTTCGTTGTAACGGAACAACTTCGCAACCCAGTTTATGGCGCGTTCAAGAAATGGCACGTCACTGAAAAAATCGACGGCACCAACATCCGTGTCACGCTGACTGAGGAGGGAAAGGTTGTGCTCGGTGGCCGAACGGACGCGGCCCAGATACCCGCCGATCTGATTCAGTACCTCTACGAGACATTCCCCGCTGACAAGATGCGGGAAGCGCTCTGGCTGCCAGATGCTGACGGTAAGGAGCCGGGCAAGAATAACCTGTCGGACAAACTTCGCTGAATCGCTTTGAACAAGAGCAGCGACTTCCGAAATCTGTCAAGTTATTCTTGCCCAACTCCTAAGGTCCAACCGGTGAAAGCTGTCCTCTACGGCGAAGGCTACGGCGCGGGCATCCAGAAGGGCGGCGGGCTCTACCGCAAGGACAAGGCGTTCCGCCTGTTCGACGTGCAGGTGGCCGACAAATGGTGGCTGGACTGGCCGAACGTCGAAGACGTAGCTGGCAAGCTCGTCATCAAGACCGCCCCTTACCTCGGCGACTTCACGCTGGAAGAGATCGTCACCATGGTCAAGGCTGGCGTACCTTCTGCCGTTTCCGTCGAGGACAGTGGCCAGCAGCGGATGGCTGAAGGCGTAATTGGGAGAACCGTTGAGCCGCTGTTCGACCGACGCGGTAAGCGGATCATTCTGAAATTGAAAACCAGCGACTTCGGGCAATTAGTCAAGGCAGCCTGAGCGTTATCACGAGTGGAAATAGAAATAACGGGAAGGACGGAGCTATGCAAAACCTGATAAATGCTACGGAAGATGAGATGGATCGGGCGATTGTACGAGAACAACGTAAAAATCAGGAGTGCGTTGGGGAAACGGAAATGAGCGAGAATCTCCGCCTGCTCTTGCAAAGCTTCGCTGATAGCGTTGGTGAAATCTACAGTTTCCCGATGATGCTGGAAGGATTTCCTCGAATTGCTGAAACGGCCGGATATGTAGAAATAATTCACCCTCCGGGTCATCACGGGGTTCAGAAATATCGAATGACTGCGGCAGGTCGGAAAGCGCTGGCTGTCGCGAATGCCGAGCTGGGCGATCGCGCTACGCGATATGTCCACAGGCTGAAGGAGTTCGGTATGAATACCAAGCCTTTAGTTTTCGGATATCCAATACTGGTGCCACTCTCCCAGCCTGTGAAATACCACGATGGGACGATCGTTGAGGATAGATCTGCCATTGGCAAGGTGAAGGCATCATTAACATGCATTTTTTCGCGACGGAAGTTGCTGTCAGAGTAACGGAGGTGGTTATGGGTGATGTGGGGGATTACTGGTGAGATCATAAGGACTACCTGCGAGAGCAGAAGGCTAAATAACGCAGCAAGTCTGGTGACGCGGTTAAAGCCCTGGAAGATGCAGGTGTCGAGTTCTACCAGTTGAGTTCAGAGCATTATCGCATTTCACTGACGAATGACTTTTTGGACTGGTGGCCATCCACTGGTACTTGGCGCTCGAGAGATGGGAAAACCAAGGGCTGGGAAGTCCGCGGCCTTATCAAAGAGGCAAAGAAACGCCTCAAAGCAGCGTGATTAACCATGAGGAAGATGAGGAGAGTTTATGGCTGGGAAGGTTTTATGCGTTCGCACCAAGGAAGAGAAGAAGCGGCTTTTGGCAGAGATGACCGCTGCTGGATACTGGCTTGCCAGCACGAAGGGGCGAACCGAGAACGGAGTTAATCTTTTGATGCTTACCTTCTACGAGAACGGCCTGAGAACTAGCTCTCGCGGCAGCGACCAACCATGAAAGGATCGAGGAGTGAAAAATAAAACCTGGATATTCTGGCCTTTTCTTCTTCTGATAGGCGCAATTTGCGTGGTGTATCAAATCGGAAAACTTGCAGGTCATTTGCAAGGCGAAACTGACGAAGACAAATCCCTCTGCGAAATAGGCGTGGCGGACAAAGGTTGGTGCGACTTGAAATTTCCAAATCCCGCTTGCAAAGGGCAATCGAGATAATATCCATATGCCAAAGGCTGTACTTTCCGCGACTTTATGCATTCGGCCGATCTATCCAGGCGGTGCGACGACAGTAGCATCAGGCCAGTGACTTGGGATCCCATTGCTTGATGATCCGCAGTTCCGCGGGCGGGGCCGGCCACAAGACCGCAAGGTAGTGGTCGTTGCCCTCAAGTCCGGACTCTTCGATCGTATTGAGCCCGCCGTGGTGCGAACGCACCCGATACCAGCCCGGCTCGACGCTGAAATCGGCGACCGCTCCGCCGGTGCATTCGTGAACCTGGAGTTGCCCCGTCGGCAGGTGCAGGCTCGCCTCGGCGATGTGGTCCCACCGGTCGGCGTCGCATGGCGGCTCGGCGTCGTGTATCTCGACCTCGACAGCCACGGTCATGTTCCGCTCGGGTTGGATCACGAGCACATGCGGCCCGGTCTTGATCCGGTGTCGCGTATCCTCGTTGGTGTAGTCTTCCGGGGCCTCGGGGTCCATGCCTCGGTCCCAGAGATAGAACTGGTGGTAATCGGCGAACAACTCGAACGACTCATGTTGCGACCGCATGACGGACTCCACCGGCCCTACGGTGACGAGTAGACGGGGGCCGGCCCGGGCGGGACGATGGCGGTTACCACACTGCCTGACACCCCGAGCGGAGCCGGCCCCCGATGACATCCTCGCACCTGACGCCAGCGCCGTGCCAGTGGTTCTCCTGGCTCGCCGCCGCCCTCGACCGTCGCTCCGCTCCCCGACTCGCCCTGCTGTTCCTCGGCGCCGTCCTGGCCCGGGGCCGGCGCACCGTCACCACCTGGATCAGGGCGGCCAAGCTCAGCGGCCAATATCAACGCTGCTACGTCGCCGTCGCGGCCGCCGGCAAGCGGGCCGATCGCATCGCCCGACGCCTGCTGACCGAGGTGGTCCGGCCGCTGCTCAAGGGGGCCACGCGGCTGACCCTCGCCCTGGACGACACCCCGACGCCGCGGTACGGCCCGCACGTGCAAGGGGCCGGCGTCCACCACAACCCGACCCCCGGCCCCGCCGGGTCGGCGTACGTCTACGGCCACGTCTTCGTCGTCCTCGGGCTCCTGGTCACCCACCCGGCGTGGGGCGTGATCGCGCTGCCGCTGCTGGCCCGGTTGTACGTCCGCAAGAAAGACCTGCCGGGCATCGAGGCGAAGCACCGGCCGGAGTTCCGGACCAAGCTGGAACTGGCCGTCGAACTCCTGCGGTGGGCGAAGAAGTGGCTGGGCCTGCTGGGCAAGCCGCTCTGGGTGGTGGCCGACGGGGCGTACGCCAAGGCGAACTTCCTCAAGCCGGCGACGGCTTTGGGGATGACGGTCGTCAGCCGGCTGCGGTGCGACTCCGCCCTGTGGTCGCTGCCGCCGGTAGTCCCTTCGGGTCAGCGGGGCCCCGGCCGGCCGAGGGTCTACGGCACCGACCGGATCAGCCTGGCCAAGCGGGCCGGCCAGCGCCGCGGGTGGACGGCCGAGGCGTTCACCCTGTACGGGGAGCGGGTGACGAAGCGGTACAAGACGTTCCTGGCGACCTGGCGGCCGGCCGGTGGCGTGATCCGGGTGGTGCTGGTGGACGAGCCGACCGGGTGGCGGGCGTACTTCTGCACCGACCCGTCGGCCTCGGTCGCCGACATCCTCACGGCGGTGGCGGACCGGTTCTCGCTGGAGATCACGTTCCGGGATTGTAAGGAGGTCGTGGGGGCGGGGCAGCAGCAGGTGCGGTTCGTCTGGGCCAACGTCGGGGCGTTCCACGTCTGCCTGTGGACGTTCACGATGACCGAGGCGTGGGCGTGGAACCGTCCGGCGGCCGAGCTGGTGAACCGCTCCGACTCGCCGTGGGACTCGCCGCTGCGCCGCCCGAGCCACGCCGACAAGCGGCGCGCCTGGCGTCGTGAATTACTGGGCGAGGAGATTCGTGCGGTTCTCTGCCCCGGGGTGACGGAGGAGGAAATTCAAGCCACGGCGGAAAGGCTGCTCGGCCTGGCCGCGTGACATACATTGAATCTCTGAAAGTACAGCAAAGGGACTGGCTTGCTTTTTGTGGCTTTGCATCGGCTGGATGGCAGCGTGCAACTTTATTGAGGCGATGCGATAACTGGATTCAGTGTCCGGGCTTGAGCGTAATTGAAGGAGTCGATGGCGAAGGCTCGCTGCTACCCCGTTGACACTATCCAAACTGCCTAGATAGCCTGTGGGTGTTCAGGTTTATCGAATGCCTTTCGGAGTTGCTGACAATGCGAGCCAGGTTGCCCGTTGGAACTATGGTGCGAGCCAAGGTGCGAACCATTTCCGGTTGGAAGGGCCTGGGCACCGTAAGGTACGACGATGGCGGCGAAGTCATCACGATAAGCAAGTTGCCTGGAGATCCTGACGACTTCTTCAATTCGGCAGAGTTTTGCCGTAACCAGCTCGCAGTGGTACACAGAAGAAGCAAGTTGGATTGACTCCGCTTGCCAGGATCGAACAATCGACCAATACTCGGGTTGTCGTCGGCCCGGCTAGGGCGTTAACTCCTGTCCAGATACCTTTTGCGCCGACCCACCGTACAAGCGGGTCATTGACTTGCCCCCGGACGGCTATGCTCGAAGAGATCGGCTCCGGCCTCGACTGGCCGCATGAGAAGATCCGGGCGGCGCGTCAGATCCTTGAAGCGGCCCCGGGCGACGACCCGGTGTTCCGGCAGACGATCATCAAGCTGGACCGGCTGGCGGTCGAACTGGCGCGGATCGAGGCAGGGATCGCGGTGCGGGAGGGGCTAACCGGCTAGGCCGGGCCAGCGATCGGTTCCAGGTCTTCCACGGTCCATCCGGTCGCATCCTTGCCGCTGATGCCCTTAGGGCCGACAATCTTCGACTGGCACCGCCAGACCGCTCGGGTGCGATCGATGAGGAGGTACTCGTCCACGTACACACCGGGCTCCTCATATTCCCGCTTCGTGACGTAGTTCAGCATCGCCGGGGGTGTCCTATTGGCGCAGAACACCACCACGCATTCCTCCCCGTCCGGCAGCCGGAACCGCTGACCTGCCTCTAGGTCGAGCGGCTCTTGGGACTGCTCCTCCGGCGCCAGCATGGCTTGCGTGGCCTCTTTGACGGGCGGTCGGAACATGGCGAAGAACAAAGCCCGACCCTCCCGCTGGCATAGCCCCTCGCCGATCGCCAGCACGACGGCCGTCAGCGAGCAGAGCCAGAACCCGACCCAGATTTTGGTCGCCGCCTGCTCGGGACCGCCGACCTGGGGCCGCATGAGGACGCGGTATCCGGCCATGTAAAGGGCGATGACCAAGATGACGACCATCCAGAACCAGATCGGGGGGCGAGCATCGTTCCGGTTCATCGGGGAATTTGCCTCTCACCTGTGGCCTTCTCGCGGTTGCCGGATGATGAGAGCCTATCACCCTAGTGCCCGCGTCACAAGTTGCGGCCTGCCAGATGAGCTCTGCGAGGGTTGGCATGGACGCGGCAGGCTCGCCAAGAATTCATCTCCGGCAAGCCGGTCGAGCTACGGGCGCTCGCTATGTCGCCTGACGCCTTTACCGCCGGCATGTTTTCCCTGGCCCCAGGAGAGGTCGGGAAGCCACCTGCTGGGGCTTATAGACGAGGCGGAGGTCCGAGCTGTGTATTCTGTCGATGCTCGTATCGAACGAAGCAGGGCGTCCGGCCGGGCTGGCAGGCTAAAGCCCGGAGCCGCGAAGGGGCGTCTCCGCCCTGCGGGTGCTCATCCCTATCGCACACCACGCCCAGGCCGTCGCTCAGACGCACGACCGGCCCGTAGAGAGAGGGCGTGCCGCCCAAGGCGTCCAAGCCCCAAGCGCGAGCGTGCCTCCACGATTATTTCCCCTGCCCCAAGCGGGGCATTCCTCGCGGAAGTCAAATAATCGCTCCGGCAGGGCTTTCCAGCCTTCCCCTGCCCTTAAGGGGGCATTCATCAAGGAAATGGAGCGTCGTGAAGGCACGCCTTCCATTCCTTGATAACCAATTTGGAGTAACTGCCATGTCCCAGCACACCACCCGCCAACGCCACCTGGACGCCTGCCGCAGCCAGGCCATCGAAATGATGAACTCACCGCGAGGACAGGAGGCGAGGGAGGGCGGCTATTACACCGAGCTTTTCGGCTGGGTTTACAATAAGCTGCGAGACGGCGTGATACCGACCGGGATTCCAGTGAAGAAGCTCGAAGCATGGAAGGCGATAGGGGAGTACCGGAAGGGGAGAATATCCCGCTAGACTTTCTTCCACTTTGTGTATCTTTTCTGTTGACCATGCCATTTATTTAGTCCACTATGTGTATATCAACAATCAGAGGAGGATGTTAAATGGATACTTGGACTTGGCCGCAATGGACGATGGCAATTCTAATGACCTTGAAGCTTATGACTCATGCGAGCAAACACGGCAAACCACTGAAGTGCGATTATAGTTTTCCCATGGCGATAATGACGGCTTTTATTTCAGCCTTCATTCTTTGGAAGGGTGGTTTTTGGAAATGACCCCTGCGGAGCTGAAACCAATCGTCGAAGCATGGGGTGGGATTGAGAAATTCGCCAAACTGATCGATGCCGAGGAACGCACTGTAAAATCATGGCTCTATGGGGAGCGAAACATCAAACCCCCGATTGCCAAGCTAATAAGAAGCCTGAAACCACGCAAACACAAGGAGACCCTACCATGACTAGAGATGACAAGCAGGACAGTCTTATAAATTTCGTGGGGCATATGATGTTGAACGCCAATCTTGAGCAGGCCGATTTCATCCGCCGGATGGTTTGCGAATGGAACCGCTTGCCAGGCCACGACCTTGAAGGCCAATCCTTACCGAAAGGATATGCGGCATGAAAATACGCATGAAAGAAACAAGACGCGGCAGCGAGGACGGCTTTACCGTGAAGCGTTACCATGCGGGGAGCATCCACGACCTGGCCGATAGCCTTGCCCGTTCGTTCATCCGCAACGGCTGGGCAGTGGAATATCAGGAAGAGAACGCAGCATGACCCAGCAAGCCCTATCCGACCTCGCCAGAGCCAAGGCCGTGTTCCAGCTACGGGCTATAACGGCGGCGATGAGGATGGAGCATTGCCAGCATTGTGATGAGCCCCACGATGACGGGGCGGTGTTTTGCGAAATTTGTGGTGAGCACCACAAGCCGGACGGCGTGCCTTTTGGCTGCGAAACGGGCGACGGCGTGTAAATAGTAGTGATTATGAATAGCAAATTGAAAGAGAGGTGATATGGGGTGCGATATACACATGGTAGTTGAACGCTTTGTGAACGAGAAATGGATAGCGGTTCGGCTCTTTGACGGTTTCGAGTGTAGATTCAAGGGTGATTGGGATATGCCGGTTGCCCGCTCCCGAAATTACGAACGATTCGCCGCTTTAGCAGGAGTTCGCGGCGACGGCTCCGAACCAAGAGGGCTGCCGGGAGATTTGTCCGATACTGCAAAGCACCTGATTGAAAAATGGGGCGAGGATGGTCACAGCCATAGCTGGTTGCCGCTAGACGAGGCGGTTTCGGTCTTTCTTGCGACGGAATGGAAACCGGAAGAACGCCTATCCGACTTCGACCGCAAATGTCCGGCGTATTACTATTTTGGCTACGAGGACGAGGTAGATGGAAAATGGCCGCACAGGCTGATTTTCTGGTTCGACAACTAGAATGATTATTGATAGGAAAAGATTATGACGCAGGAAGTAAAGCACACGCAGGGCGAATGGCTGGTAGCAGAAACTACAGTCTATTGTCTTGAGCATGCGGGATGGAGAAAAGGCGTTGAGCAATTCCGAAACCGTTTCTACGCCGGAGTGTATGGTCATCGAGATACACCCAAGGAAGAAACAGAAGCTAATATACGACTGATCGCTGCTGCACCGGAATTGCTGGAGGCGTTGGAAGCTGCCTCGGATTGGATAGACGCTCAGCTTGGAGAGCCAAGATTAGAGATCCAAGCCAAGGTGCAGGCGGCCATCGCCAAAACAAAAGCCGCAGCTTAACCATCAAGAACTTGAGTAGAGATTACCGAGACAGCCAAGGAAGGAAACTCACATGGACGGATACCACATTTACGACTTACAAAAGATAGCCGAACGGTACGACCTGGCCGAGCATTCACTTTTCACGCTGATTAGCCATTTCGGAGAGTCGGACGATTACTGGATTGCCGGGGGTGCAGCACGGGCTTTCATGCTCAACCTGCCGATAACAACGGACGTGGATTTCTTCTTCAAGACGCAAGAAGCGTTTGACGCCTTCGTGGCGAAGTTTGGCAGCGATGAAAGCAAAAGGTTAGCCGCTACGGCTCACCACACCACTTTCAAAGTGCAGGTTGGCGAAACCTTCTACAACGTGCAGGCCATCAAGATCGGCTTCTACCCGACGATAGAGGATTGCCTTGATTCGTTCGACTTCACCATTTGCCAGCTCGCCGCTCACAATGGCAAGCTCTACGTCGGTCAATACACAATGTGGGATTTGGCCCGGAAGCGGCTCGCCCTGCACAAGCTGACCTATGGCGCGGCCACTGTCCGGCGGTTGCTCAAATACACCAAGCAGGGCTTTACCGCCTGCCAAGGCTGCATCGTGTCGTTGCTCCGTGCTGTAGGCGATGATCCTGCCGTCATCAATTCTGATATTCAATACGTTGATTAACCATCAGACAGATCAGGCTATATTACGGAGGGTTTATGAGTAAGATCAAGGTTAGCGACGTGCGGGCGGCGGGCAATAGCCACCAGGTCGTCACCGTCACGAGCAACGCACCGCATGGCTACCGCCGCAAGCCCTGCTCGGCCTGCCCCTGGCGCGTCGATGCCGTGGGGGAATTCCCCGCAGAGGCGTTCCGCCACTCAGTGCGTACGGCATACGACATGGCTGGTGAAGAGTTCGCCTGCCACCAGTCCGGCAAAGAGAAGGCCGCCACCTGCGCAGGGTTTCTCCTGCGGGGCGCGCGGCATAACATGGCGACGCGGCTCAAGGCAATGAGCGGGAAGATCGACTTCGACACCATCACGGATGACGGGCTGGAGCTGTTCGAGAACTACAGGGAAATGGCCGAGGCGAACGGGGTATCGCCGGGCGATCCGGTGCTTCGCCAGTGCCGAGATTAACCGAGTAATAAGCGAAGAAAGAATAGCCGCATGAGATTCGACACTAAAATCCTAATCAACGTCCTCCGCATCCTCGCTCGCGACTTCGAGAGCGAGGACGGCGTGTTCAATGCGGCGATCTTCGAGCGCGCCGAGCCCGGTTTCGGCTGAGACGGTGGGCGTAATCTTGCACGGTGATGCGGCGATGAGGGACGCTTCTTCGGAACGCCATTAGGGTTGAAGGCGATTTCGGCAGGGGGGCATTTCCTTCAAAGATTAGTCTCAGTCTCAGTCTCAGTCTCAGTCTCAGTCTCAGTCTAATCCCCGTGATCTCCGCGGTTGGGCACCGACAATCCGCGACAGTTGCGGATAATCGTATTGGCGCGACCGATCACCCCAGAGGATTCCGCCTTCGAATGACCCCGAAAGTAGACGTTGTCCATCACGAGCTCGGCGGAGAAGCCGGGCTCGGCGACGACGCCGAACGCCGAGATGTTGCTGACGGCGTTGATCGGGAGGTATTTTTCCCCGTCGGTGCACGCGATCACGCCGCCGAGGATCCTCACGACCCCCTGCTTGTCCCTCGCGGAGCCGGTCAGATGCAAGTCGCAGCCGTCCGAGTTCGAGGGCCACGCGTTCCCTGCGAGGCCGGGGTCCTGGAGGCTCGCTTCGAAAAATGACCCGGCGATTTCGAGTCCGCCGAGGTGCGACGCATAGCCGTAGAAGGATCGCAGGTGCACGTTGCCGAAATTGGCGGTGCGTGCGGCGTAGCTGAGCAGCGAGCGGCACCAAGCCCGGTCGACGACCACGAGGTTCGCGTTGTCGATCCTGAAGGCCTCGTGGGCGACCCAGTCGAAATTGAAGTCGGTGAAGTAGATGCCGTCGGGGGCCGAGTCCCGGGACGGCCACGCATCGCCCGTGGAGCTGTTGTGCAGCACGGCGCCGCGGTTCATGCCGGCCCCGGTGATGTGGTCGAGCTTCAGGTACGCCGAGCCGAAATCGACATCCAGTCCCACCCCTACGGCTCGCCCCACGTCCGCGAGATTGGTGTCAGTGACGACGGGGTTCGACGCCTCCCAGCGCGCGTCCAGGATGAAGTTCGAGAAGTTACTCTCCGAGAACTGCGAACGGCCGGACGTGTCGCCGCCGGTGCGCACATAGGCCTCCGAGCACGAGGCGACGAACCAATCGTCGCAGACGCAATAGCCGCCGCGCCGGAACCACACCCCCACCCGCGCGGTGTCAAAGGTCATGGAGCGGGCGTTAATCTGGACACCTTCCGAGATGAGCAACGCCTTGGGCGGCGATTCTTTTTGATTCATCCCGTTCAAGCTGAGATTGCGCAGCTCCCAGCGTGCGCAGTCGCGTCCCACGAAGAGGATGTAGCCTTGGCCCGGATCGCGCGGCGAGAGTATGGAGGCCTCGCGGCCGGCTCCGTAGATCGTCACGTTGTTGAGCGCCGTCGCGCGGATCGGCCCCACCACGAAGCGTTTGGCCGGTAGGAACCCGATCGCGCGCGAGGCGATGAATCCGAGCCAGTTTGAAATGGCCGTCGTGTCGTCGGAGCCGTCACCCTTCGCACCGAGTTGTTCGGGCCGCACCAGTGATTCGGCGAGCTCCCACCACCGGCCGTCAGCTGACTGAAATTTGGCGGCATGCGGCGGTGCTAAGGCGATCGTGCGATAGAGTCCTCCGCCGTTGTCGCCCGGCACGTAATATCCTGCGAGACGAAGCGAACCCTGTGGTTTGGCGTGCGACGATGCCTTAGCCTCGGCCATCGAATTGAATTCTGGGGCCGGTTGCCTCAAGGACGTAAGGGCATCGCCGTCCAACGCCACAGCTCCGTTCGAAGCCGCGAGCCGACGAACGGCCGGAATCTTCGCCTCGGTGGTTCGCGGCGCCCCCTGCGCCCCCTGCGCACAGACGGCGCGATCAGCATATGCAGAGGCCACCAAGAGGAGGACAGCGACTTCGATCCGACGAAGATGTTTCATCTTTCTCCCGCCCTATAGTCCGATGGCCTGACGACAGCCCGACCGAAAACCGTGGCGATTGCCGCCTGACTGCCGAACTCGTTGTCCATGGCATTCTCGCATCCGACTTCACCCCTTGCTAGGGGGGCGACCGATTGTCGTGCCAGGGCGGCTCCGATTAGGTCGAGTTGTGCCACCGAGAATATCCATGCTTTCATGGGATTCCGGAGACAAGCGGAAGTATTCCAGGCGTCGGAAATTCTATCGGTTATCAACAGGGAGATTTATGTTTCCGAGCACGGCGTCAGACTTCATTTGGTATTTCCTCTAAATCGGCCAGACCGCTCTCGAGTTGCCCTTGACCACCCTTGACCTGTTTTGGGTTGCCGGACTTCCTTCGGGCGATCCGGCCAAGAGGCCGTCGGTTCCCCTCTGGGCTCGCTATACGCTCGGTCGCCCAGGCGGGCGACTAAACCCGGCGGTCAACCTATCGCGGAAACGGAAGGCGGCGGGCGCGCCACGCCGCCGAGCTGTTGATCGGGGATTGCATCCCATCGCCTACAAGCGAAAAGTCACTACGCGACTTGTTCGCTTTCCGGTGATCCCCTGCTACTTAAGGGGGACACCATTCGGTTGTATGGCGAGGCGTTGAGCAAGCTCAACACCTTCCATACGAACCGAAACCCTATAAGGAGTATTTAACATGAACCGAGTAGTTTACGCCAGGATACCGGACGCACCGAAAACCGCGAGCCCGGTGCCTCACCTCACCAGCCTTTACCATTTCGATAATCCAGGGAATTACGGGGATAGAAAATACCCCGGTAATTGCGGCGGGGGGTTGATAAAAGACTTGTTAACATACTTCAAGCCAACGGGAGTTTTCGATCCTATGACCGGCAGCGGAACTTGCGATCAGGTTTGCAAGGAATTGGAAATTTACTGCCATGCGAGCGACCTTCGCAACGACATAGACGCGGCAGACGCCGCATCATGTCCGAGCGAAGCATTTGATTTCTGCTGGATTCATCCGCCGTATTGGAGGCAAAAGGTCTACTCGAATGACCCCCGCGACCTATCTCGCGCCCCTACGCTCCAAACGTTCATTGAGCGTTACCGGCTAGTCATCGAGAACTGCACGGATGCGTTATGTCCGGGCGGTAAGCTGGCAATCCTCATGGGTGACTATAACGACCGTGAGGTAGGGCAAGTTCCCCTGGTATTTTATACGAAATATCTGGCCTTGAAAGCCGGGCTTAAGATGCATTGTACGGATATCATCAGATTTAGCCACCATGCCAGCAGCAGCAAGAAGGAATACCGAAGTAGCTTCATCCCTGGCCTGCACGATGTTTGCATGATTTTCGAGAAACCCCGTGGTTGACCCGCTGGACGATTTTTTCCATTTCTGCTCTCTGAAGGCATGGCTGGAAATCGCAGCCGAAACCGGCCAATGGCCTCCGGACAGCGAATTGACCAAGAGACGGGCATACAAGCTCTACGAGGATGAGAAACGAAAACGATAACAACCGGGGGCGGGTTTCGGCCTGCCCCACCCACTCAGTCAGCCAACTAACCGGCGACAGCGGCGGGCTGCGCGCAGTCGTAAACTCCTACGCTCCGCCTACGCCTCAAACTCCGCAGGCAAGACCGGCTCCATCTCGATCCGGCTGACACACGGCTCGGTGCCTCTCGGCGTCCCTCCCTCGTTCAGCGCCGTCCGCTGGCCGCTGCCCAGGTGGTTCAGGATGCCCGCCAGTCGCATGCCCGTCACCGTGGCCTGCCAGCAGCCCTCCATCGGCCTCTCCTCCCAGCCGAGGGTGGCCCGGAAGTGGATCACGAACCGGTCTTTGAATTCGTCCAGCCCGACGATGCCGTGGTAGGGAATCCAGAAGACGCCCTGGCGGGTGGCGAGCCTGAGGAACGGCGGGTGGCCGCGCGACGACCGGCCGCACTTGTCGGTGCCTTCGTCGGAATCGGGCGGCCTCACGACGCCACGGGCGAACTGCAACGGATCGTAGCTGTCAGCGCCCTCGGCCACGCTCCACGCTCCTCTCCGGCGCCACGGTTTCCCGCTCCACGCCGCGCATCCGGTCGAACGCCTGCCGCGATTCCTGGCGCCACCTGGCCCGCTTCACCCCGGCCTTGGCCCTGGCCACCAGCCCGCGCAGGCCGTCATACTGCGTGTGGGTGATCCGAGCCATCCAGACGCGCCTGCGCTCCTCCAGCGGCAAGTCGGGCGCCTTCTCGGGCCTGTCATAGACCGAAAGCTTGGCCCGCGCCTTGGCGCCCATGGGCTGCTTACCCTCAGCCGCTGCCTTGTCATCGTATGCTTTCTCTTTCGCCTTGATGCGGGTGTCGCGCGTGGAAAATTCCTTTTTCACCTCGGGCGACACCCCGGCCACGCTGATTTCCTTGCCGTCCCACGTGGCCTGGTAGCCCAGCCGCTTCAGCCCCTTGGCCAGCTCGGCGTGGTAGACCTGGTTGATCTCCTTGCGGTCGATGTGCCGCAGCTCCACGCCCTTCCAGACGCGCTCCTCCTTGTCGAACGCCAGGTTCATGACACAGTAGTGGGTGTGGGAGTGCGGATCGCCCTCACGCGAGGCCGGGTGACGGAACGCCACCCAGATCAGGTTTTCCGACCTGCGTTCCGGATACTTCCACCCCTTCGGGTGACTCGCCTTGCTCCTGGCCAGCTCGGACTGTTTACGCACCTGGACGCGGGCCTGCTTTTCCACCAGTCTCATGGCCTTGGCTTCGGCCTTGTCCCTGACGGCGGCGATCCTGTCGTCACCGGCCAGTTGTTCCAGCACCGAGCTACCCTTGTCGGTGTTGAACGTCAGGTCGGTAGCCAGTCGGCGGTTGGCGACGAGGCGGCAAGTGAGCTTCGATCCGTCGTGCGGATTGAGGCCGCCCATCAGGCGGAAATACTGCTGCTCATCCCAGGTGCCGTCGATGCCCAGCAACCGAGAACCCCTGCCCTGGAACTCGGGCGTCAGTTGACTGGCTTCGGCCAGGTAATAGCCCGCGTCCCGAACCACATTATCCGGCTGAAAGCCCACAATCCACCTCCGGCGTTGTTGGAGGCATCATAGGGGCAAAATCGCTGTCGGCAAGGGGTGCTGTTGAGTGTTTATATATATCGTACAAGGGTGGCTTGCGGTTTTTGCTCAGAGCAAGAAACGGCCTGACGGGAGACGGCCTTCAGGATTTGTCTCACGGTTTCGTTGTCTAGCCCATAGATGAAGGCCAGTTCTCGGATCGAGGTTTGACCTTTGGCGAACATTATTCGCATGTTAAAAACCATCCGATCGGACACCTTCTGGCCGACAGGTTCGTTATGTGTCCAGTGCCTTCCCTTGTCCACCATGTCGCGCATATTAACCTCGCCGCAGCCGAGAAATAAATCCGAGGGGTTTACGCACTTCCGATTATCGCACTTATGGAGCACCATCTTCCCTTCGGGGATCGGGCCGACAAGGTTTTCGTAGCTGAAACGGTGAGCCCTGAATGTTTTGCCATCGGCGTCATAGATTAGACCGTAACCACGAAAATGAACAGATTTTATCCACTACCAGCATCCGGTAACTTCGTTTATCACATAGCTCCGGTGAAACCGCTCCAGCATGGTTCCGCGAAACTTCACCGTATCCAATGAACCGGATTTTTTCAATTTAGTGTAGTGCTTTGAACAGTAACCCCGCGACCACTGATAGCCCTCGCACCCGGGGAAGACGCAGATTTTAACTTTTCTTAATTGGGTTTTCATCTGCCCCGCCCCTGACGCTCTCTCTGGTGATAATCGATGAGCAAACTGAGGCAGAAAAGCGTGGCGAGCGGGACGGTCATCAGGCTAACGGCGATGATCCCTTGACGACGGGTCTTGAACTCCCAGCCTTCCGATTCACTCACCGCGTTGCATCCAGAAATCGATCACGACGCACAGAAACCCGAAAGATAGGCCGCCCAGCTCGGCGTGAGTAATGGGCGCGTTCGCTTCCCAGAGCCGGGGATTATGCCAAGGCGGCGTGAGCATCAGGCCGACGCCCAGCCAGCCGAGGGCGCTGATGGTTCGGGTCATTTGCCTAACGTCTTTCGGGCACGCGCCCATTCCGTGAACTTGATGTGCTGGTCGACCGGCTGGCCGTCGTCCGCGAACAGGTAGACCATGAGGTTGACCGGCCTGGGCTTATCCAGCAGTTTCGACATTTTATCTTGATCGGCTTTGCTGTAGCCGTGGTCGATATCAGGGTGTGCCTGGTGATAGGCATAGTCCGCCAGCCAGACGAACGCGGCCGTGGTGACGGTGACGACGGCGAGCTGCCAGGGTTTCATGGTGCGTATCCTTTCACGACGGCGGCTTGTTGCAGGGCGTAAACGTTGATGGCCAGGATGATGGCGGCGACGCTGACGGCGAAGATGATGAGTATCCAGTGATTTGTTGTCATCACCGACCCGCCGTTCTCACTATCGCCTGCGGCTCGGGCAGCTTGCCCGTGTCATAAACCACGGCACAGAACAGAACGGTACCGGCTAGCAGGATCAGGCCGTCTTGGATGATGGTCCTCATAGTGTTACACTCCAAGTTTATGCAGTTCCCCGGCGCTGCATTGCACCGGCCTCTTACTGTGCATCAGCAATGCCCTGAATTGGATGATCTCATTCGGGGTGCCGGACAGCATCTCCACCGCCCAGCGGTTATGGATCATCTGGCTGATGAATGGCATGTCGGCTTTGCATTCGTGAGACGACTTGCCTATGGGGGTTACGCGCGCTTTCATACTGGACATCCTTCGTTGCTTGACTTATTGAATACAATGTGACACAAGTAAATTGTTAGCGCAAGGAGAAAATGTGGCACAAAGCAAAAAAACCAATTGGCGGAGTTTCCGCACAACTCCCGAGGTAAGCCGATGGCTGGCTGAACAGTCCGAGCGTACCGCGCTGAGTATTGGCGCCATCATCCACGACATTCTTGAGAGGAATCGCCATGCAACCAAAGCCATTCATCGGGATGCCCACGGAACAGTGGATAGCGAACTGGATCGGCAAAAACCGTGATTGCCGGACGGACACGGAATACGCGGACGCGGAGCTTGACGCCCTCTATCATTTGCTTGACGAAATCCGCCGTGACGTGCAATCTTTGAAAAACGCCCGTACTCACGATGAATGATGCTCCTCAAGCCGTCCGACATTCCAAAGATCGCCGAGCTGGTGAAGGCCGGAGTTTCGGACGTCGAGATCGGCAAGGAGTACGGCACCTGCCCGCAGAACGTGATGAAGTTCCGTGCCAGGCACGGGATATTCCGGGTGCCGTGGGGCAGGCAGAAGATCAAGGCGCCGATCCCGCTTCCCGTCAGGCAGATCGGCCAGCGGGTGACGCGGGAATACGGCAAGGAAGTGACGATCCGGATATTCAGCCCGGCATGGGCGGCGGGGGATTTGGAGCAAGACATTGATCGTGATCAGGAAGAAGTCTAAAGCGGAGGACGGGTTCGCCCGCTACGAGGCGACCAGGGCGGCGAAGGAAATGCCCGCGCTGGCCCCGCCAGACCCCGGCCATAAGCTCACTCCCCTGGAGGACGCCAAGAGGCGGCTGCGCGAGGCGGGCAGGCTCACCAAGATCACCCAGGGCGGCTACCGCATCGACCTGCTGGACGGTGTATCGGCCACGCCGGCGCAGATCATCGTGGCAGCGGCGAAGTTGTGACGGCGGCGGCCCACAGGGAGTTGATCCGGGCAGCGTGCGAGCGCCTCGCTATCGAGGGCTATCTGGCCTGGCCGAACCGAACGGGGGCGACCGAGATTGCGGGACGCTACATCCCCTTCGGCAAGATCGGTAGCGGGGACATCGTTGGCGTGCTGAACTGCGGGACGCATTTCGAGGGGGAGGGAAAGACCGGCGACGCGGTGCAGACCAGAGAGCAGAAAATCCACCAGAGCCGGCTTGAGAAGCGAAACGCGGTTTATATTCTGTTCCACACGGTGGACGAGCTGCTTGGGAAGGTAAAAATGGCTGAGCAATCAAGAATGAAGCCGAAGCCGTAATCCCATTATTATCAGAACGGCGGAGATTCAACGTCAAATTTCCACGCATCGCAGCCGATCTTGATGTACTCCAGTGGCGGCTTTTCGCCCCATTTTACGCACATCCCGGCGCGCATGTGGAGGCAGGTATTGCATGATCGGCGACTATCCGATTCCTCCACGATCTGCCTGAGCTGGTCAAGCGCCGATAGCAAGCTCTGCTTGTCGTGGGGGTCCAGTGTCAAAATCATAATCTATCACCTCAAAATGTTTCTCTTGCTTGCGAACACGGATGCGGGACGGGGTCCGCAGGTCGTTGCTCAGTCGGAGGGCTTCATCGGTGGTGGCGGGAGGCGTGTCGATCATTCGCCTGTACCACCAGCCGTGCGCCTTTTTCGTAGCAAACCCCCCGTGCTCGAAACATATCCATTCGCTATGCGTTACCATGCCGCAACGATACGAGACACGCAGGCTGTCAGGTTTTCCTTCCTTTTTGTGGCGTAAATAGCAAACACCATCCACTTCCACCCAGCTCGTGCGACTTTCGAGATATTCAGCATCCGTCATCATGATGGGGGATTCGGAGGCATGCTCCATCAGCTTGTCCGAGACCTTTCGTTCCTTGACCAACGGCGTGCCGCACTCGCTGCAATCGACGGCCTCTAAATCATTGGCCGTCCGGCAGACCTCGCAAATGCGCACGAGCGGCTTTTTTTCCTTTCCCTCGCCCTCGTTCTTGCCCATGCGACGCGAGCGTGGCGGGGTCACATGGGTGAGAGGTCCGAGCCTGTCGACGTTCGTTCCATAGTCAACGAACAGACAATTTTTCTTGTCGGGGTGCAAGCGAAGACCGCGACCGGCGATCTGGACATAAAGCCCCGGCGACATCGTAGCCCTGAGCATCACGATCCCGTCCGTGCGCGGAGCGTCATAGCCGGTCGTGACCAAGGCCATGCTGGCGATGTGGCGGAAACAGCCGTCCCTGAAGCCATCCAGGATTTGTTTCCTCTCGTCCTTCGGCGTCTTGCTCGACACCGATTCCGACGACTCGCCCAGCGAGCGGAGCAGATCGCGCACCAGGTTGGCGTGTTTGATGCCCGAGCAGAACCACATGACCGCTTTGCGGCTTTCCAGGCGGGGTATGGCGTCGGCGATCGCCTCTTCCGTGATCTTGATGAATTCGCCTTCCATGCTGGCCGAGTTGAACTCCCCGGCCGTGATCTTGATGCGCCGCACGTCGGCCTGCGTCTCGGGCAACTTGCTCACGATCGGAGTCAAATACCCCTGGTAGATCAGGTCGGCGAGTTTCGCCTCATAGCATACATCGTCGAACAGGGCGTCATCACCCTCATAGAGTAAACCGCTGTCCAGCCGATATATGGTTGCGCTAAGGCCGAGCATCCTGATTCTCGGGTTGATCCGTTTCAAGGTGGTGATGAGCCTGTTGTACATGCCGGTCACTTTACGGCTCACCAGGTGCGCCTCGTCGATGAGGATTACATCCCGGTGGCCCAGCACCTCGGCCTTTCTGTACAGACTCTGCACGGTGCCGAAGGTGATCGGGTGGTGAGCCTGCTTCTTCCCCAGCGAGGCGGAGAACATCCCGCACGGGGCTTTCGTCCAGTATTCCTTGAGCTTCATGTAATCCTGCTCCACCAGCTCGATCGAGTGCGACAGCACCACCAGCCGCATGCCGGGCCACTTCGTCACCAGGTCGTGACAGAATCCGGCCAGCACCAGGCTCTTGCCCGCACCCGTTGGCAGGTCGATCAGGGGTGATCCGTCACCGCTGCGAAAATACTCATAAGCCGCGTCTATGGCCTCGCGCTGATAGGGGCGTAATCTGAGACTCATCGCGTATGCTTTTCGTTTTTTTCGCGATAATGAACGATCTTAAGTTCCGATGGTCTTTTGCAAAAGGAACAACGGAACGGGAATAAGACTAGAAGCATCAAATCCGTTTGCTTGTCTGTCAAAGATGTGTGAAGATTGCAATAAAGACATTTACAGACCATGGCAATGCACCCTGAATTGGCACCATCGGCACTCGAAATAAGCCGGGTCGTCCGACAGCCGAGCAGGCGCTTCTTGATAGTCCAATATCCTTTTCGCCTTCTCCTGCATCGCCTCGAAGAACGCAGGCACGAACTCGGTGCGGCAGGATAAGACATCCCTCGCCCCCGGCGAGCAGGCGGTCAAGTAATGCCTCGATTGGTCGCCGTAGCCCATATAAACCTGAGCTTGCACATACCACGTCCAGTTGTTGTTGGAGAGGACTTGCTTCTCGCCGTATTTCTGCAAACCAAGCCGGAACTCGCTGAATTTCTTTTCGTTAATGCTCTTGGCTTCCCAGATATGCGACGTGGCCGGAGCTTGCAGCAATCCCCTGATGAAACCGTCCGCATGGCCGCGGAACATTCCGTCCAAATCGGAAAAGCCCCATTGCTTGCCATCCTTATCGTGCGTCCAGAGTTCGACGCCAGGAACCATGCGCAACCGGGCCGCTAAAACGGTCTCGCAACTATGCCCGTCCAATGCCGCGTAGATCAGGCTGGCCTTGCGTGGGGCGGATGGGGCATTCCTGAGCTTATAAAACAGGCGACGCTCGCATCTGTCGCCGAGGCTGGAAGCCCCCAGGTATTGCCTGGGGGCCTCCTTCGCCGCTTCGACTTCCACGGCCCGGTGCATCGCGTCCAGCGTGGGGTCGCGGTACACCGATTCCATGTTGCCAGTTACCACGGTTTTCCCGAGGCGACAGCCGTTGCGGGGGAGGCAGGTGCAGCAGATTCCTGCGATTGTGCAGCCGAATAGCCCTTGACCTCGTTGGTGGAGTCGTAGTTCGGGTCGTTGCGAACCGTCACCTTGACGTTCAGGGTTTTGCCGCGCAGTTCCTCGTGATTGCGGACCTGCATCAGATTGATCGAGTGGCAGATGGCCGAAAGCGTCTTCTTGGCGATATCCACGGCCTGCTGGTTGGGATTCCACAGGTTGAGCCGGTCGAACACCTTGCGGCCCCTGTATTGCGGGTCGAGCACGTCCAGCGTCAGCATCAGATATTCGCCGGTGCCGGACTTGGTTTGCTTCTTCTCCGTATCGGCGATCTTGCATAGGTATGTGCCGGATGGCAGAACGTCCAGCGGCGCGGACGGCTGTATCGTTGAGGCGTCGAAATCGAGGCTTCCCATAATGTTCTCTCCTAAGTTAGTTGGTTGACTGTGTTTGCATGGCGTCGGCAATCTTATAGGCTGCCTTCGCATAATCAGTTGCGAGTTCGCCGTGAGCATCGATGCTGGTGGTTTCATCTTCCTGATTATTCAATAAGCCCAACAGGGCAATAGCGGCGAAAAAATCACGCATCGGGCTTCTCCTGCGCCGTTCCCTTGGCGAACTCCGCCGAAAACACATCCCAGCTCAGAGGGATTTCAGACGGGAGATTATAACGGTTCTTGGCCAGGTAACGCGGGCAATCGCGGGTGAACAGCATGCGGTCGCCGGCCGTGGCGCGCACGCGTTGCATCTTATCCTTCTGCGTGTAGACTTCCTCCTTGGCGAAGAGTATGCAATCCGCCCAGGCTTCCAGGATGTCGACCGACTTCCCTTCCATGGCGAGCGTGTACTTGTCGTAGGTTTCCGTGTCCGGCTCATTGATCCGCTTGAGCGTCTCGTGGGCGATCAGGATGACGGCCATGTTGCGATGCTCGCGGATCGTATCGAGCTGCTGCAAGATACCGCGCCAGATATTGGCCACCGTAATCGGCCCCTTGCCATAGCCGATCTTGCCGTACTCGGAAACACCGTGTTCGGCAGCGGCCTGCACCATCAGCACCCGCTCCATGAAGTCGGCGGTGTCGATCACCAGCGCCTCGAAGCCGTGCTCTTGCGTCAGCACGGATTGCAACGCCGCATTAACGTCACCGGCGTTTTGCAGCCTGTCGCGGTCGATACGGCTCACACTGAGATTGTTCGTGCCGCCCTCCACGTCCATGAACAATGCGCCGGGGATGTTGGCGGCAAAGGTCGACTTGCCGATGCCGGGCGAGCCGTACAGGATCATGCGCGGCGGCTTGATTTGCTTTTTGGGGCGAATGTCTTTAAGTGACAGCATGGTTATTTCTCCGTCTTGAGAGTGAACGCGGGTTTCTGTTCTTTCAATTCAAGCGATTCGCTCAGCGCTTTATAGGCTTCCGGCAGGTTGTCGCGGATATAGGACACCTGCTTTGCGTCAGGTTTCCACTCGCGTTTGCAGGGAAACGGTACGGCGAAATGCCAGTTATTATGGATTTCGTTCAGCTTATCCTGTTGCCACTTCTCGCTATATCCCGTGGTGATAATGACGTCGCCGGCGTGGAACCTGCCCTTCTTGGGCAACCGTTCTTTCACGGCGTTATACAGGTTGATTTCAGATTGCAGGTGCGCGTCCTGCGCGGCAGTCAAGGCCGCCTTGGTGCGTTTCCATTCGGCTATGAGTTGCTCGGTCATTTGCTTGCTCCTTCGTTCGTTGGCTTGTTATCGTGTAGCGGTGCGAATGTTGCACGTAATGCTTATAGTGTCAATATATTATTTTCTATAATTTTGAAACTTTTCCTCTTCAGCTTGTGCAGCTCATCAATGGCCTTGTCGATGACGGCCGATAGCTCATTATCGGTCGCACAGTCCCAGTAGAGCATGCCGTTATCGGAAGTAGGCTGCACCTTGAGATAGGCCCGATCGCCATAGTCGTAATCCCACAGCTCGACTATGAAATTTCCCGATACCAGCGTCTTCCTCAATTTCATTATGAAGTCCTCTTCAGTTTATAGAAGAGAGGATTACTGCCTTTGGTTCCCGGCTCGCGTGCTGGATCGGGTTGACCCAGCACGTCCCCGGAGTGCATGGCGGATTCGAGCATTTCGTTCCGCATCTTGGTGTCCATGAACCGGGTGCGGCCAATCAAGATGCTATGCGGAACGCCGAGCGGATAACGTACGTCATCCTGCAATGCACCGATGACCTTGAGCAACTTCTTGAACATGCGCTCGTATTCGTTGTCGCCTATCGTGTCCTGCACGGCTTTGGTCAGCATGCCCGAGCAGAATTCCGCCGTCTTGATGGCCCATTTCGCCACCCTGATGCCCACCTCGCCGTCCTCGTGGGCCACCAGGGCGATGCGCAGCGCGTTTTCGGTGATGCGGGAGTAGATGCTGGAGAAATTGTTCTCGCCGCCCTTGGCCGCTTTCATCCTCATTCGGATGCTATAATCGGTGAACAGTGCTTCCGCTTCCGGCGTGAATGCAATTTTAATCGGGTTGTCGAAAACCGTGTCCACACCCTTCCAGTGTTCTATCAAGCGGGTAATCTTATCCGGCACGTCATCCTTTGACCGGCGAATGGCCTGCGCCTTGATCGGATAGCGGTCGGACTCGAACACCAGGAACCGGGCCATGAAGCCGTCGATGACTTCCCTGCCGCTGACGTTGTCGTAGAAGGTGGACGGCGTCGTGACCGGGAACATGGACAGGCAAGGGTTGGCGATCGTCACGCGCGGATTGGTGCCGTCCTTGTTGGCGTATTCGGGGCCGAGAAACACCTGGCCCGCCGAGGTGTAAAGCTCCATCATGTACTTGGCGATTTCCCGCTTGTGGGGGCTTGCGGCTCGCCCGGCCATCGCCTGCATGAACATGCCGAATTCGTCGATCAGCACGAGGCCGCGATTGTCGGCGTTTACCAGGCTGGTGAGCAGCCCCGCCCCGCTGATCGGCTCGCCCATCGATTGTTTCTCGAACCCGAAGCGGGCCATCAGGTGCTTGCAAACCTGTCGCGGCCAATCCTTGCCCGAGCCCGACTCGGCCACGCCCAGGGCGTAGATGTTGGATCGCAGGCCGGTAGGAGACACGACGCGATTGGCCATGACCATGCCGGAAAACGCCAGGGCCGCACCCAGCGATAGCATGGGCAAGGGATAGAGCGCCGTTTCGCCGATGAAATTCGCCACCAGTCCGGGGAGGCCGGGAGTATTCAGCACTTCGTCCACCACAGTCTGATCAAATTGCGGATAGAACATGGCTTCCGGTATCTGGCTGCTATCGGGAAGCAGGGCCTTTTCTTCGGCGGGAGACAGGTCGAGGTTGCCGCCGGGCGTTATATCCACCTGCGGATAGATCGGCTGCTGATAGCCTTTATTCTTGAAACCGTATTGCGCGGCCTTGTCGAATAGCGTGGCAATCGTGATTCCTTCACCCTTGAATGTACACCAGTGATAATAGGTCTCTCGCCTGCCGCCATATTTGCTGCCCGATGCGCTCCATGAATCCCATATCTCGAAGCCCGCCATATCCAGCCTATGGTTAAGCGCCATGCCGATGGCTATCCATTCATGATAGCTCAGGTCTGGCGGTATGTAGCTGATGGCTTCGGTGATTTCGTCGGGCGTGTCGAATGCCAGCGGCTGCGGAGCATGGTAGCGTACCGTCCGCTGTTCGGACGGAAATAGCTTGGTGAAACGGTCAACCAGAGCCTGCCCTAACTCCGGCAGTTCATGCGGCAACGTGTTCTCCAACGTCTTTTCGGTCAGCCAGCGGTATTCCATGCCCATCGGGTGCCTGGTCGGCGGCATCACGGTGTGCCTGCCTTCCGACAGCACGTCGAGCACGGTAATGCTGCCGGTAGGTGTGTGGACTTTCAAGTTGACCGACTTCTCGCCGCCGTACCGATAGAACGCCGTGAAACCCTTGCGTCCCATTTTCTTGACCGGGGATTCGGGCACCATCGCTAAGATGCGATCATGCAGGCCGTTCACGTCGTCGTCGAAATCCAGGGCCATGACGCCGGATGCGGGTCCGAGGCATAATCCTATTCCGTCATCCGGGCGCTTCATCCATTGCCGGTACGTTTTTTCGTCGGCGGGTTCTACGCAGTATTTCGACCATTCGTGCATCCAGGGGGATTTTCTTTTATTGCGCTGCCTGTCAGTGGTGTTCAAGTCTGGCACTGGCGTTAAAGGGACAACGCTATAGCCGTTATCGCGGAGGATTTGCGATGCTTTTCGGAACGCGGACATGGGCTACCTATTGCTTGGCGGATTCCAGATACTTCCTCAAGACGGAAACGATGAAGTCGCTCAGGTTCATCCCTTCGGTGGCTGCGGCAATCTTCACCTGCCTGTACAAATCGCCGCTACAATAGAATACCCGGCGCTTTTTATCCTGCATAAATACTCCTTAAAGTTTTGCCTTCAATATTCGTGGCACACGTTGCAAACAATGTCAACGGGTGTTATTGGCACCAACGAATATTATTGTTGTAATTGTAATTGTTGTATTAGGACTTTTCTATTCTAATACTATTTTATTGTTGTAATTGTAATTGTTGTATTAGTATATAGTATAATAGAAAATTGCGCTACGCGAGGGATATATCCCTGTCAGGGCTAAACCCTTGTCTACAACAATTACAAAAACAGACAATCGTACAATTTCAGAGGCGGAAGGGGATTCCCCGCGACATGACCGCAGGCGATCATCTGGCTTGCCCGGTTGATGCGTCGAGAGCCCGAGCGGGCGGATTGTGCCGGACCGGGGTAAATGGTAAATGCGTTAACCATCCCGTTTGCATAAAAAGGGCGTCAAAATTCGGTTGATCGCCGGGCGGTTCCGGTTTACTATCGCGTGAACCGCAACCGGAGCGCGCATGGCGGAAGACGGAGATCCTCGGTATCAATTGCCCGCCGGGCTGCCCATCATCACGCCGGAGCGCGCCGCCAAGGGCGACGTGCTCACCGGACCTCCCTGCCCGGATTGCAAGTCCACCGGCAAGGTGAAATCCCTTCTGGGGCAGGCCGTCACTTGTCCCGCCTGCCGGGGCCGGGGCTGGATAGGCAGCGTCAACGCCGCCACCATCGCCGCCGACGACATCCGGTTCGCGCAGGTCCAGGTGCTCAACATCATGAATTTCCTCTGGGAGAGGGAGATTATCAGCGACGACCAGCACAATGAGGGGCACGCTTTCGAGGCGTGGCGCAACCAGCACCGCGTCGCGTTGGGATTGCAGAAGCCAGTCAGCGGCGATCTGGATGAAACGTTCCAGGTGAAGCTCCGGGCTTATGGCTTCGTCCTTCTGATCCGCAGGCTATCCGCCCCGGATTTGAAGGCGATCGGCAAGTCGCTGGACACCTTCGCCAATTACGCCACGCGGGCCGAGGCAATCCGCGAGCAAGGCGCGTACATCAGGGCGTTTTCCCACCTGGCCAGGGAGATCGTCCCCGTCCGCGAGCGCATTTCCTACCTGGAGCGGGCGTCCGAGGAGGAGCGAAACGAGATTTCCGACGAGCAGATGAAGATTTTACTTGAAGAATTAAAATATTGATGATAATTTTATCTTACTGCGTGTTTCTGCACGCCCGGATTTTACCCCAGCCCGCCGATGGGGGATTTTTTATGCCCGGAACGCTTGCCCTGGCCAGGCGCGAGTCGGACACGACAGCCAGGCCATCACGGAACTCGCGGTGAAATCATGTCCTTCCTCCTCTCGACGATAGCCGGCGGACTGCTGGGGTCACTCCTGGCCCCGCTGATCTACAAGCGGTATGTGAAGTGAGTTTATGGCCAGTGAACTGACGCCCAAGCAGCAGCGATTCGTCGAAGAGTATTTGATCGATTTTAATGGCAAGCAGGCCGCAATTCGAGTTGGTTACAGCGAGAAGACCGCTGAAGTCCAAGCTTCGCGATTGTTAAGTAATGCTAAGGTCTCAGCCGCTGTAGATGCAGGCAGGGCCAAAGCCGCTGAACGCGCCGAAATCAGCCAAGATTGGATTTTGAAGAATTTAAAGACAGTCACCGAACGTTGCATGCAGGTCACTGCTGTCCTTGATCGCAAGGGGCAGCCGGTATTCGTCGAGAACGCCGATGGCGAAGCCGTTCCGGCCTATGTATTCAATGCCATGGGAGCCAACCGTTCGCTGGAGCTGCTCGGCAAGCATATTGGCATGTTCGGCGATTCACTCAAACTTTCCGGTGGAGTCGATCTGAACGCCAAGGTGACGATCTACATGCCCGACAATGGCCGGGATAGCGATTAGGCCCCAGGAAGGTCCCCAAGAAAAATTCGCCGCAACGTCAGCGGATTTTGCAATTTATGGCGGGAGTGCAGGCGGCGGCAAGACCTGGTCGCTCCTTCTCGAACCGCTTCGCCACTCCGGCAACCCGGAATTCGGCACCGTCATCTTCCGCCGCAACAGCGTCCAGGTCCGAAACGAAGGCGGACTTTGGGACGAGAGCGCCAAGCTCTACCCGATCGTCGGGGCCAAACCGCAGGAATCGATCCTGCAATGGAAATTCCCGAGCGGCGCCAAGCTCAAGTTCGCCCACCTGGAGCACGAGAAGACCAAATACGACTGGCAAGGGTCGCAAATTCCGTTAATCGGTTTCGATGAATTAACGCATTTCAGCCGGTCGCAATTCCTCTACATGCTCAGCCGCAATCGCTCGACCTGCGGCGTCCGCCCCTACATGCGGGCGACGACGAACCCGGACGCCGATAGCTGGGTGGCAGACTTCATCGCCTGGTGGATCGACCAGGACACGGGGCTGGCCATTCAGGAACGCAGCGGAATCGTCCGCTCCTTCACCACGATCAGCGACGAGGTGATCTGGGGCGACAGTCGCGGAGAGTTGCTGGCTCGCTACACCGATCTATCGCCGCACGATATCAAATCATTTACCTTCATCAGCGCCAGCATCTTCGACAACAAAATCCTGCTGGAGAAAGACCCCGGCTATCTCGGCAACCTGAAGGCCCAATCCCTGGTCGAGCGCGAGCGGTTGCTCGGAGGTAACTGGAAGATCAGGCCGAGCGCGGGGCTTTATTTCAAGCGGTCCTACTTCGAGGTGGTCGACGCGGCCCCCGCCAACACCCGCAGGGTGCGGTGCTGGGACCTGGCCGCCACCGACGCCGAGGACGGCAAAACCCCCGACTGGACAGTCGGCATGCGCATGAGCCGCGACTCGCGGGGCATCTTCTACATCGACCACGTCGAACGTCTCCAGGCGAGCCCTGAGAAGGTCGAGCGCGCGATTGCGAACACCGCCCAGGCCGACGGTCAGGCCACGACGATCCGCATCCCGCAGGACCCCGGGCAGGCCGGGAAGGCTCAGGCGCAATATCTCACCCGTCAACTCGCAGGGTTCAACATCAGGACGAAACGGGTGACGGGTGACAAGGTAACGCGAGCGATGCCCGCCTCGGCTCAGGCCGAGGCCGGGAATATCAAAGTCGTTCGCGGGCCGTGGAACGAGGCGTTCTTCGTCGAGACTGAGAATTTCCCCGGTGGCTCGAAGGACGACCAGGTCGACACCCTGTCCGATTGCATTGAGGAGTTGACCAGCGGCGATATCGGCGACCGCCCCATGATCCGCCGTCTCTAATCCTTGAGCGGGTCATACCCGTCCAGCGCCGCCACCGGCGTCCAGACCTCGACGGCGACCTTGCCGCGATAAGCCCGCACGTGGGCCAGCATGCCGTCGGTGTCGATCACGCTGACGTGGAGCGGCTTCTGGGAAATGCCGCAGCCGTTATCGGCAAGCCAGGAGATGGCTTCCATGTCCTTGTCCGCCACCGCCTGGGCCATTTGCATGAACAGCTCCTCGCTGATGCAGGAGGGCATGCCTTTCTTCAAGGTGACCGCGTGGGCCGGGGACGAGATTAAGGCCGCGAGTGCGGTCAGGATTAATAGTTTACGCATTATCTTTACCCTTGGGTTATTTGTTCAAAATTGAGTCGAGCATTCGGAGCAAGCCGGCAACGAATGGCGGTATGGGGTTCTTACCCTTCGCCCACGCCTGGAGCGTCCTGAGCGAGACACCGAACCGGCGGTTAATGTCCGCCTGCCACCCGTAGCCGTCGGGCCTCCGTCCGAAAAGTCGCCTGCAGACGGCGGTGAATTCTTCGGGGGTCATCAGGCAGCCGCGATGATCGAATTCTGGAAGGCAATGCTAGCGGCCAGGGTGTCAGCCTTGGTTTTTGCCTTTGCGTCGAGGCGAGCCTGCGTACGCTTACCATCCTCGATCATCCATTCGGCATGATTCTGGTCGATCCTGGTCAGACCGTTATGCGGTACGAAACTATAAAAAGATGCGCCGCGTGCCAGAACATAAGCATCGGGGGCATAATCCCCAGGGGTCGCGATGGCAGCCAATACGGTCAAGCCTTTCAGGAAGCCTACGTTTACCTGCTGACCGATAACCCAAGCTTGTTTGCTGTTCTTAATCATGACGTGTCCCCTGTCTGGCGAGCCGCTTGATCGCTGCTCATAAATAGAGTTATACGCATGTAATGCGACAAAGTAAAGCATTCAATGCACGAATAGAGAAAAAATATTGCATATGGAGTTAATTGAGCGGCCCGCTGAACGCACTATCGCCCGCAGGCCCTGAATGTGGCCGTTCAAAGCCAAATCTCTTCCCACCTTCGAGCGCAAATACTCCTCGGTCATGGTCGGCATGGGTCAGGCGAAATGGACCCAGCACAACTTCCGCAGGCTCGCCTACGAGGGCTTCGAGACCAACCCGGTCGTCTACGCCTGTGTCACCAAGCTGGCCAAGGCCGTCTCCTCGGTCGACCTGCACCTCTACGACTACACCCGGTGGGGCGACCTCCGCAAGATCGACCGCCACGGCATCCTGGAGTTGATCAACCGACCCAACACGGCCTGGTCGGGCCGGCAGTTCCTGGAGAAGCTCGCCGTCCAGTACCTGATCGGCGGCAACGTCTTCCTCCTTGGCAATAACGGGCCGGACCGCCAACCCAGCGAACTCTGGCTCCTGCCCCCGGAATTTGTGACCGTCGACGCCTTTCGCGGCCGGATGCTGCCCGAGGGCTACACCTACCGCCCCGGCTCGGCCGACCCGGTCACCTACCCGGTCAACCAGGTCACCGGCCGGTCGGCCGTCTGCCACCTGCGCACGGTCAATCCGCTCAACGAGTGGTACGGCCTGCCGCCCCTGGCCGCCGCCGCGCACGGCGTGGACATCTTCAACGCCGGCCAGACCTGGAACATGGCCCTGCTCCAGAACGAGGGCAGACCCTCGGGAGCCCTCCAGATGCGTCAGGGCAAGGACGGCATGACGCCGGTCCTCTCCGACGACCAGTTCAACCGTCTCAAGGCGGAGATGGACGAGAGCTACTCGGGCGCGCACAACGCCGGGCGGCCCATGCTGCTCGACTCGGCCCTGGAATGGGTGCCGATGTCGCTGAACTCGAAGGACATGGACCACCGCGAGACGATGCTCACCAACGCTCGGTTCATCGCCGCCTGCTACGGCACGCCGCCGCAGCTGGTGAATATCCCCGGCGAGAGCACTTATTCCAATTACCAGCAAGCCACGATGGCCTACTGGGGCGACACGGTCCTGCCGCTGCTGGGCATCCTTTTGGAGGACATCAACCGCTGGCTGGCTCCGCTCTTCGGCGACAAGGTCTTCCTCTGGTACGACGAGGAGCAGATCCCTGCCCTGGAGCCGCGCAGGAAGGAGAAATCCGACCGCATCAACGCCGCGCTGTACATGACCTACGACGAGAAACGCGAGGCGATGGGGCTGGAGGCGTACCAGAAGCCGACCGAACCGGGCGCCGACAGCCTGTTCGTCCCGGCCAGCCAGATCCCGATCGAGATGGCGGGCACGGTCGATCCCAATATCCATCCGGATCTGGCAGGGGACGATCTGGCGAACGCCGAGCCGGCGAAACCGGCGACGCCCGACCCGAAGAAGCCCGAGGCGGACCCGAACCAGCCAGAAGGCGGGAAGAAGCCCGCGAAATCAGTTCAATAACGAAACGGTAGTGACATGGAAGTTAAGGATTTCACCTTCGAGCTGAAGGCGGCAGGCGACGAACGCACCATCGAAGGCATGGGCTCGGTCTTTCACCATGTCGACAACGGCAACGACATCGTCATGCCCGGCGCGTTCGCGAAGACGCTGAAGGCCCGCTCACCCGCCATGCTCTGGCAGCACAAGAGCGACCAGGTGATCGGCGTGTGGGACGAGGTCCGGGAGACCGACCAGGGCCTCTATGTCAAGGGCCGCATCCTGGAGACCGCGCTCGGCAACGACGCCTACACGCTGGCCAAGGCCGGGGCCCTGAAAGGCATGAGCATCGGCTACGGCACCAAGGACGCCAGCATCGACAAGAAGACCGGCGTCCGCCAGCTCAAGGAACTGGACCTGTGGGAGGTGTCGCTGGTGACGTTCCCGATGAACGAGCGGGCGGGCATCACGCGGGTGAAATCCGCCGAGGGGGGCATCGAGGAAGCCGCCGATCTGATCGAGCAGGCCATCGCGCTGTGCGAGGCGGAGTCCAAGACCTCGGCGTTGCTCCGATCCGCGCTGACACGCCTGGAAGCGCCGGACGGCGACGAGCGGGACGGCGAAAAATTGAGCCCCAAATCCATCGAGAGAATCCTGCGTGAGGCAGGCATGTCCCGGTCCGACGCGCGAGGCGTCCTGGCCAAGGGATACACGGCGATTGCGACCCCGCGCGAGGCGGGCGGGCAGGAGCACGAAAAACTGATCCATTTGTTGAACCAATTTAAAATATAGGATTGTTATGACCGCAGAAATGACCGCGTCGGTCGAGAAAGCCCTCACCGCTTTCGAGGCCCTCAAGAGCGAAATCATGCCCCTGAAAGGCAAGCTGGACGCCTTCGACGAGAAGAAATACGACAAGATTCAGGAAAGCATCACCAAGGCGATGGAGGAGCAGCAGAAGGCCGATGCCAGGGCCGCCGCCATCGAGGCCGCGAGCCAGAAGATGACCGACGACTTCGCGAAGCTCCAGGAGAAGCACGCGCAGCTCGAGGCCGTCCTCAACCGCCCGCTCAGCGTGACCACGCCCGAGCAGAAGACCCAGGAGATCCGCCAGAAGGCCAACAAGCTGTTCAATGCCTTCGCCCGCGTCAACTCGAACGACGAGCGCACCGATCTGGCCAAGTTCGCCAAGGAGTACATCAAGTCGCATGAGGGCGACCTGGAGCTGAAGGCGCTGACGGTCAACTCCGACCCCAACGGCGGCTACCTGACGCTCCCCGAGTTCGGCGGCATCATCGAGACCTACGTCTACGAGACCTCGCCGATGCGTCAGCTCGCCAGCGTCATCGAGATCGGCACCGATACCCTGGAATACGTCACTGACAACGACCAGGCCGGTTGGGGCTGGGTGGGCGAGACGCAGGCGCGCCCCGACACCTACACCCCGCAGCTCGGCAAGCTGGGGATCACCGTCGGCGAGATGTACGCCATGCCCAACGTGAGCCAGAAGATGCTCGACGACGCGTTCGTCGACGTCGAGAAATGGCTGGCCGGAAAGGTGTCCGAGGTGTTCGCCCGCGGCGAGGCCACGGCCTTCGTCAGCGGCAACGGCATCAACAAGCCCAAGGGGATCCTGGCCTACCCGGCCGGCACCAGCGTCGGGCTGTCGCAGATCCAGCAGGTCAACTCGGGCAACGCCTCGGGGTTCACCTACCTGGGGCTCGTCGCCCTCCAGAATTCCCTGAAGGAGCCGTACCAGAATAACGCGGTCTTCCTGACGCAGCGCGGCAGCAACGCCCTGCTGCTGGGCATCGAGGACGGCCAGGGGCGGCCGATCTTCAACATGGGGTACGACAAGAACTCCGGGCTCGAGAGCACGATCCTCGGCAAGCCGGTGATCTTCGCCGCCGACATGCCGACCGCCGCCACCAACGCGGTGGCGATGGCTTACGGCGACTTCAAGCGTGCCTACCAGATCGTCGATCGCACCGGCATCAGCGTCCTCCGCGACCCGTTCACCAACAAGCCGTTCATCCGCTTCTACACGACCAAGAGGGTCGGCGGGGCCGTCGTGAATTTTGAGGCTTTGAGTCTGTTGCTTATCCATTCCTAGTTTTCAATCAATCGGTTACACCGAAAACATCCCTGAAAGGACTCCCACATGGTCGGACATTCTGGCTCTTATTACAACATCGGCGTGGTGCCCCTGTTGCCCCCCCTCAACCGCACGGCCTCCGCCAACTCGGCGAGCGTCGATTTGCAAAACTTCGATTCGGTGGCCTTCGCCGTCAACGTCGGCGCCACCGGGGACACCTGGTCGGGCACCAACCGCGTCGAATTGCAGGTGCAGGAGTCTGCGGATAACGCGACCTGGACGGCGGTCGCCGATTCCGACCTGCTGCACGTCGTCACCGGCGGCCAGGCCACCGGCACCTTCATGATCCTCAACGCCAACGCCCAGGGGGGCCAGGTCTACGAGACCGGCTACCGCGGCAACCAGCGTTACGTCCGCATCGCCCTGGCCAATTTCGGCACCACGAGCGTCGGCACGCCGATGGATGTGCTGGCGATCCTCGGCCGTCCGCGCACCTCGCCGATCAACACCTAGGAGGACTTATGGTGACACCCACGCACACTTCAGACAACTATTCCGATCAGGGCGGCAACGAATACGTCGTCGGCCCCGGCGGCTCGATCCTGATCCAGGTCGGCGGCGCCTTCTACGAATCCACCGTGGACAACCTCACCGCGCATGCGGGCGGAGGGCAAGCCAACGCCCTGCCGCTCACGGCGCTGATGAACCGTGTCACCACGGTCGCCTCGGCGGCGGACAGCGTCCTGCTGCCACCGTCAGTGGCCGGCCTCACGGTCACCGTCACCAACGCCTCGGCGACCGCGATGCAGGTCTTCGGCACCTCGCCGGACACCATCAACGGCGTCGCCACCGGCACGGGGGTTTCGCTCGCGGCGGGCAAGACGGCGAACTATTGCTGCTACACGGCGGGCGCCTGGCACCAGCTTCTCAGCGCTTAATCACTTGCGCCGAGCAGCGCGCCGATTTACCATCGCGCCGCCGCCATCGGAGAACGTAACATCGAAAGGACACATCATGGCTACCTACAAAATGCTCAAGACCCAACGCGGCGTCCGCACCGGGGGCGTCCATCCCGTCGTCTTCCACGAAGGCAAGACCTACGAGATCGACGACAATCTGGCCGGCGAATTCGACACGCTGGAGGCCATCGAGCCTTCGGAGGAGGAGGTCTCGGTCGCCGAGAGCGAGGACGGCCGCGACGACCTGCACGAGAACTGGCTCGACACCGACCCGGCGGTGCTTCGCCACGGCGAGCTGACCGCCGCCGAGGTGGTCGCGCGCGACGAATCCGCCAACCCGCAGACCACGGCCGCCGAAGCGCCCGATCAGGAAGAAGGCAAGGCGGAGGGCGAAGTCGATGGGGAGGAAACCGACGACTCGACCGACGGAACGGACGGCAAGCCCGCCAGGGGCAAGAAGGCCGCCGACAAGGCGAAATAGGGAGATGGGGGCGGTCGAAAGGCCCCCCCCCGCAACTGAGGAATCACCATGATGCACAGGGTCAGAATGCTCAGGACGCAGCCGGGCGTCCACGACGGCGAGATCCACCCCGTGACATTCGTCGAGGGCGAGGACTACGAGATCGGCCCCGACCTGCTGGAATCCTTCATCGAGCTGGGAGTGGTCGACCTCGCCGCCGATGCCGGGGCGAAATCCCAGGGTCACGCGCCGTCAAACAAGATGAACAAGGCCGCGCCGGAGAATAAATCGCGGAAGCACGTTTAGCCCGGCATGCTCTTCACCCCCTACATCGAGAGCCAGTATTACCCGCTCTACGGGATCGGCGACGCCAACGCAACCCAGGTTGCTTCCGCCTGCCGACTGGTCAATAGTTACCTCGGCAGGCCCGAGGGCTTGCTCTGGTCGCCCGATGCCAATGGCGTGCCGGCCTACATGACGAACCTGACCCCGACCCGCAGCTTCACCGGCCCGGCAGTTTCACCGGGCACCGGCGTGGTCGTGGCCATCCCCAACGCCCAGTTCGGCTACCAGAGTCTCGGCGACGTGGTGATCCTGGACAGGAACACCCCGCACCTCACCGAAGCCTGCGTCGTCACCGCCGCCTCGGGCAACGCGCTGACGCTGGCGACTGTCCAGTTCACGCACGCGACCCCCACGGTCGATTTCGGCCTGACCCTGCTTGAAGAATTGTCCGGCCGCGTCCGGCTCCCCCGCTCCCCCGTGGCGAATATCTTTTGCGGCTTCGGGCGTTATGGCTACGGCCGGGAGATGAGGCGGATCGGCTCGGGTTTCGATTACTTCGAGGAGCTTCTGGTCACGAATTACGGCCTCAACGCCGTTTCCGGCTGGCAACAGCTGGACACCACGCTCTGGGACATCAACGACGCCACCGGCGCGGTCCGGATGCCGCCCCACGGGTACGAGAACGTCCGCCTCCGCTACGTCGCGGGCTGGTCGCACGCCGACCTGCCGGGTGACATCAGGCAAGCCGTGGCGAACATCGTCAGAGGGGCGATCGACTACGCGCCCGGCGGCGGCATCAAGTCCCTGAAATCGGGCGACGGCGCCGTCGAATGGTTCAGCCCCGGCTCGATCGACGCGGATACGAAAGCCCTGTTGCAGCCGTACAGGGCCGTAAGGATATAGCCTGTGTCATTTTTATATCCTCGCATGATTCAAGTCACCCGCCCGAACCCGGATACGGGAGTCGGGACGCAAGGCTACGGTGGGGTTCAGAAAACCAACGAGCAGGCGATCGCAAGCGCCGTTCCCGCACGCATCCAGCTCGACCAGCAGGGCGTGGCGTCACCGGCCAAGCTGCCGGACGACGTGGCGCGGGAGAGCCTCTGGAAGGTCATCTTCCGGTTGCCGCTGGGCACGGTGCTGGAGGGCGATATCGTCACCGACGAGACGGGGAACCGCTACCAGGTCGTCGCCTCCTACTGGGGGCCGCTCGTGACGACATGCCGATGCCAGATATTACAGGCGTGAAGGATAAGGAGAAACCGCGCGACCGTCAGGCCGAGGAAGCCGAGCGCGAACTGCTGAGGGCGAAGAAAATCATCGAGAAGTGGGTGGTGCAATAGTGACTGACCCGGCGCGGGCGAGACGAGTCATCGACCGCTGGGAGGTTGAATGACGGCCAGTGATTCCGCCCTGACCCTTCTGCGGCCGGGGGCGTCCTTGGTGAGGTCGTCCATGAGGCGGACGCGCAAAAATTGGGCTTGTATCGACAACATGCCCGCGAAATCGGCCAGGCCCCGAGGCTCCATCTCTTCGAGCTTCTCAGCGAGTCTTTTCACGCTGTCCAGATACCAAGATATCGGGAATTGAGAAATTTCGGAGATGGCTTCCTCGGATAACTCCCAGAAATTCACCAGGGGAGGCGAAACTGGTGCCCGGACATGGTTCATGATCGGCCACGGTTTGCCGTTGATAGTGTTGTTTTCCCTATCAATCACCAGCTCGCCATAAAAACTCGCCATGACATCCTCCCAAAAAGCCCGAGACTAGCACCTAAACGGATAGATTGCAATAACTTATGGCCGACCTCGCGGACGTCGAAAACTGCCTCGTGGCCGCCATCACCCAGGCCGCCTACCCGAACGGCACGTCACAGCCGTCCATCGCCAACGTCCCTTGCATCGTCTACCGGGGCTGGCCGGTTCCGAAGAACCTCGATGCCGACCTCGCCAAAGGCAAGATCAACATCACGGTCTACCCGCTCGACAACGAGCAGAAGACGACCCGCTACCCCAGGGAGTGGAAGCCGCTGCCCGTCACCGCGCCAGCGCTGACGCTGACCGTATCCGCTAACACGATCACCGCCGGAGGCACGCCCTCCAGCCCGCTCAACGCGGCGGCCATCGTCAACGGCACCGGCTACGTCTACGCGGTTCAGCCGACCGACACGCTGACCTCGATCGCCACCGGGCTCGCGGCGTTGATCAACGGGGCGACCAGTTCCGGCACGGTCATCACCATCCCCGGCGCTTACCGGCTTGCCGCCCGAGTGGGTGCCGTTGGCACCGCCGTCCGGGAGACGAAGCGGCAGAAACGCGGCTTTCAGATCGTCTTCTGGTGCCCGAGCCCGGCCTTGCGCGACCTGGTCGTGCCACCAGTCGATGCCGTGCTGGC
This sequence comes from Isosphaeraceae bacterium, assembly GCA_965277595.1. Classification (GTDB taxonomy): domain Bacteria; phylum Planctomycetota; class Planctomycetia; order Isosphaerales; family Isosphaeraceae; genus CBDIDH01. The sequence continues at coordinate 3,167,428 of CBDIDH010000002.1, read as the reverse complement.
CGACACCGATTTCCTGAGCCTGCCCGACGGCACGGCCGGCCGGTTAATCTACGAGCGCACCCGCGTCACGGACCGTGTGGAGCGTGAAGGCCTGTACCGCCGCGACCTGTTCTATTCCGTCGAGTACGGCACGACGGACAGCATGAGCGTGGCGCAGATCATTGACGTGTTGCTGAACCTGACCGACCAGTCGGAGGAGTCGCCGCCACCGCCTTCCATGCCGCCTGCGGTCGTCACGGGTTTTGGATTCAATGCGCCGATCGGATTGTACGGCCTGGCCATAGGCTAGGCGCCCTCGTTCCTTGATCCTAGAGAAATCGGCGTTAAAGCTTTTATAGTAGGATATGTTGACATCAAATGAACAGGACATGCACGCTGACCCTTACCGATAAGCTCGACCGCTTCATCACGTCTACAGGCCGGGAGACCCGGTAACGGCCATGGCCACCACGACCTTTTCAATCACCCAGGCCGCAGGCGCCGTCTGGGGCGGCTCGTACACCGACACCACCGTCTCCGGCTCCCCCGCCCGAGCGACCGACACCTCCTCGACGGTGGACCTCGTGGTCACCGGCACGGCGCTTGCAGTCGGCATTTATGATTACCCGCTCAACTACACCGTCGACGGCGGCGCGGTCCAGAGCTACACCGGCAACACCTCGGCCCGGCTCGCCGTGCCGATCTTCTCGGGCCTGGCGGATGGTCCGCATACCGTCCACATCAGTTGTCCCTACGCGATGCGCTGGGATACCCCGAACTTCGCCGTCGTCACCGGCGCCGCTCCGGCCGTCTCGACCCCCGCCGGAATGGGTCCGGCTTACGTGATCCAGGACTGTCCGGGAATCTCGGTCGACGGCTCGCTCGACGCCGCCGGGAACGTCCAGGGCCAGCGCGGCTATCACAACGACTTCGGCGGCGCCTACTGGGGGGGCGGCCAGATCCGGTTCCGGGCGACCTGCACCGGAGTCCAGGTCTTCGCCTACGCGCAGGCGTGTACCTTCGGCTTGCTCGTCGACGGGGTCGACCTCGGCGTCCGGGTCTCACCCACCGGGTCGGTCTGGGGCTGGGTGCCGATCGCCAGTGGCCTCGACGGCACGACCGAGCACGAATACACGATCCTTCAGGTCGGCACCGGCAACGTCCTGACCTGGGCTTCGGCGGTGATGGCGGCCGGGGGAACGCTGAACACGACGGCGCTCACTCCCTGGCCCACCTGGGCCTTCTACGGCGATTCGATCACGATGGGGCAAGGGCTGGCCGACACCACGGTCGGCTTCCCGCACTTGATCGCGAGCGTGAAAAAGGTCGGCGTCCGCAACCTCGGCATCCCCGGCTCGCACGTCATCAACGTACCGACTCCCCAGGGGACCGACGGTTCGGTCCGGACGGCTCAGGTCACCGGGCTCTCCCCCGCCCCGGCTCGGGTCGTGGTGATGTACGGCACCAACGACGCCATCGGCATCGCGCAAGGCACCGAGACGACCGCGGAACTGGGCGCGGCGTACCAGACGATGATCGAGGCCCTCGTGACCGGCCTGCCCGCGTCGACGCCGGTCGACTGCCTGACGTACCTGCCCTTCACCGTGATCGGCGACACGGCCCGCGCCGCGAACCTGGCGGCGATCACGGCGGCGGTCGCTGCGGTCTCACCGAACGCGGCCGTCCGGCTCCTGGACACGTCGTCCTGGATCAACCCGGCGACCGATCTTCAGGGCGACAACATCCATCCGACCGCCGGGGGAGACGCCAAAATCGCGGCGGCGTATCTGGCGACGTTCGCCATGCTCTCCGGCCGTTGCGGCCTCCGGGGGCTTGTCAATCACGGGCTTATCAAAACAGACGCATAAAAGGAGCAGCATGGCAAAGAAACCCGGAGATTCGTTCGCGTTCGTCTTTCAGGTGTTCAGCGGCACGGGGGCTCTGGTCAACGCGGACAGCCTGCCCACGGCCGGCGCGATCCATAACGGGGTGGCCGACGGTACGGTGACGGTCACCGTCACGAACACCTCGACCGGTGTCTACAAGGCGACAGGGTCGATCCCCGGCGGCTACGCCAGCGGCGACGACTTCCAGGTCGAGATCAGCGCGACGGTGAGTTCGGTGGCCAGTGGCGGCATCAAGGACTACGGGACGCTCGACGGCCAGCGGGTCAGTGACGCCTACGCCCGGATCGGCGCGCCGGCGGGCGCTTCGGTCGCCGCCGACATCGCCGCCATCCCCCCCGCGCTCCTCAAATACGACGTCGGCACCGTCACCGGCGAGGCGAAATTCTCGCCGCTCAACGCCCTGCGGATGATCCGCAACAAGCTCTCGATCTCCGGCTCGACGCTCACCGTCTTCAAGGAGGACGGCTCGACCCCGGCCTACACCAATACCCTGAGCACCACCGCCGGGGTCAACCCGATCACCGGCTCGACGCCAGACTAAGGAGGGCACGTGAACGTCTCCAGTCGACACCAGCTCATCTCGAACCCGCCGCTGCCGGCAATGAGGACCGAATGAGGATGATCATAGCGAAACGCTTGATAGGGCTGCTCGCGCTTGGGGCCGCGCTGCCCGCCCACGCCGACTCCAAGATCAGCCAGCTCCCGAGCGCCGGGTCCGTGGCCGACGGCGACGTGGCTCCCGTGGTGCGCTCCGGCGTCACGATGCAGGCGACGCTCGGCTCGGCGGCCTCGCAGGATTCCGCGGCCTTCCTGACCCCGACCGGCAGCGTGACGGCCGCCACCGCAACCGCCACCGGCTCGACCACCGCCCGCGCGCTTGCCGATCATTTTTCCGACGTTGATAACGCGGCGGATTACAGCGTGGTGTGCGACGGCACGCAACTGATTGACGGCAGCATTACTACCGGCGCGAACGTCTATGCCAGCCCCAGCTATGTTTTCACCGCCGCCGACGACGGCAAGGTCTTCGACCTCGAAGATACGAATCTGACCGTCTTTCTGCATACGACGATGACCCACGGGACCGGAGCCAACGCGGGCAAGGCGATCCTGGCAACCAGCTACTCCGGGGCGACGCTCACCGGCACCGCCCGCGCCACCTTCTACAAAACCGACAACACGGCGGCCATAGCGGGCGCGAACGCCAGGATCACGGCGCCCAACCTGGACGCGAACGGTCATAACACCAAGGGATACAAGCTCAATTTCCCCAACGGCGTCTGCGCCACCAGGCAAATCATTCAGCCTCGGCTCTCCGTCTTCGGGTGCACCGGCGGCACCGGCGCGTGCACGCTTTACGAGATCGCCGGGACCAACGCCGACTTCATCCAGACCGAGAATCAGCCCGCGCTCACCGGCACCGGCCTGAATTACGGCCCGACCGGCACGTTCAACGGCAGGAACTCCGACAATCGCGTGCCGACCCATTTCGGCTTGCAGGACATCAATCTCGACTGCAACGGCCTTGGCCAGACGTCGGGCCGGTGCTACGCCACCTACGGCAATTCTCTCTTCATCAAGGGCGTGGTCGAGATGGAAAACGCCCATGACAACTGCGTCTTCACCGAGATGTCCGACGCCCCGGCATGGAGCCTGTCGGACCGCCTCAGCTTCGAGGAAGGCCACGTCGACATCCTGAAAACCCACACCTGCGGCAACTACGGCTGGCTCGACCACGGCCCGAAGGATTTGAGCATCGGCGTGTTCATCGACGCCGAAAGCAAGTCCACCGGCTTCCGCAACGAAATCTCCTCCGGCTACTATGCGGGCACCATCGACTCGGCCGACCAGATCCACGGTTACGCGGAAGCCGACCACACCAGCATGTATTTCGGCGCCCCCGCCAATATTTCCATGGCGTACGCCGACTACGCCGACCTGGAAGTCGCGTCGCCGAGCGTCTCCATCCAGCACATCAACACCACGGCCTGCGGCTACGGCGGGGTGAACTGCGTCACCGTCGATTCCGGGGCTTATCGGTTCAGCCTGGGGGGCGCGGACATCGAATTTTCTTCCGGGATCGCCAACGTCATCGGCTTGAATATCCTCGGCCAGCAGGGCAGTTACGCCAACGTCACGACCAGCGGCATCGCGCCGGGCGTCAATACCATCGGCATCAAGGTCGCCGGCCCGTTCAACAACCTCATCAACACGCAGGTGCAAAACCTGAATCAGACCGGCGACATCTGCATCGACGTGGTGGGCAGCAACAACACCATTGATGGGACGGGATTCAGCTGCGCCACCTTCCTCGACCCGAACACGGCGGGCTATGGCGACGGCGGCCAGAACATCATCCATTTCTCGATGTATGGCGGCACGAATTACGTGGGCGCCTATCCGTTCGCCTCCAGCGACTACGTGCAACTCGCCGAAACCAACGGCTCGACCACCACATACTATACCCAGACGCCCAGCGGCCGCAGTTCGCTGGGCAAGGTCGAATCCACCGGCGCCACGCCCGCCGTGGCCTCGGGGAGCGGCGATTGCGGCACCGCGCCGGCCATCGCCGGAAACAACAGTACCGGGAAAATCACCGTCGGCACGGGGACCAACGGCGGCAAATGCACCCTCACGCTGGCCAATAGCGCCAGCTACGCCAACCCGACCTATACCTGCGTCGACAACACGCAGGGCACGACGCTCAAGGCCGTGGCGACCGGCACCACGTTGGCCTGCACCGGCACGCTGACGGCGGGGGACGTGCTGATCTACAATTTGAACGGATATTATTAAACCCATGGAGCGAATATGAAAGTCCTTGTCGTCACCAACCCGTTCGGGGGCCATGAGAAGGGCCACCGGATCGCCGATCCCGCCGAAATCGAGAAGATTTCGGGGGGCGAGCACGCGTACCACGTCGTGCGGGCCGATCACGAGATCGAGCTCGCGGGCGAGGCCGAAAACCCCGACGACACGCGGGAGGCGTAGCCCATGACCATCTACCAGCAGGGGTCGATCAACACCACGGCACAAACGGTCCCGGACCTCGACATCCAACTCATCGCGCCGCAGGTGCTCCTGAACGGCGTGCCGACCAATATCCTGGGCATCGTCGGCACCGCGCCCTGGGGTCCCGTCAACAGCCCGACCATCGCCAGCGGCCCGAGCGACACCTCCCGGCAGTTCGGCCCGATGCAGGCCCGCAAGTTCGACCTCGGCACGGCGGTCTTCGCCGCCAGCCTCCAGGGGGCGTCCAATTATCGACTCGTGCGCGTGACCGACGGCACCGACGTGGCGGCCTCGACCACGATTACCTGCTCGGCCTCCGCATTGGCGATCGCCCTGGCGGCGGCGATCAATTCCGGCCAGAGCAGCACGCGCGGGCCTTCCCAGTTCGTGATCGCCTCGGCCAGCTCGACGACGCTCACCCTGACCGCGAAATACACCGGCTCGCTCGGCAACAGCCTCGCGGCCGCCACCGGCCCGGGGTCGGCGGCCGGTACCACCAAGATTTCGATCGCGCTGCCCGGCCAGCTCCCCGAGACCTTCGACAACGTCGGCGCCGTGGCGGCATCCGCAGCGACTGCGACATTCACGGGCGGCGCCGACGGCGCGACCACCATCACCTCGGCCATCCTCGTGGGCCAGGACACCATCCCCCGCAAAGGCATGTACGCGCTGCGCGGCACGGGCTGCTCGGTCGGCATGCTCGCCGACGCCGACGACACCACGCAGTGGACCTACCAGGCGGCCTTCGCCCTCTCGGAAGGTGTCTACATGGTAGGCACCAGCGCGGCGGGCGACACGATCTCCGGCATCACGAGCGAGATCGCGACGGCCGGGATCGACAGCTACGCCATGAAGATCATGTTCGGCGACTGGGACCAGATCTACGACAACGTCAACGGCCTGACCCGGCTGATCTCGCCGCAGGGCTTCGAGGCGGGCAAGCTGGCCGGGCTCTCGCCGCAGAACAGCAGCCTCAACAAGCCGATACAGGGCATCATCGGCACGCAGAAGAGCCTGCTCAACCAGCAGTATAGCCTGGCCGAACTCCAGGCCATCACAGCGGCGCGGGCCGACCTGATCTGCAATCCTTGCCCCGGCGGGAGCTATTACGGCGCGCGATTCGGACGCAACACGTCGAGCAATGTCGCGATCAACGGCGACAACTACACGCGGATGACCAATTACATCGCCTCGACGCTCAACGCGGGGATGGGCGTCTACATCGGGCAGTTGCAGACGCCGGACGTGCAGAAACGCGCCCGCGCCACGCTCAACAACTTCCTTCAGAACTTGTTCCAGCAGGGGATGATCGGCACCTCCGACGGCAGCACGCCGTATCTTGTGGTGTTGGACAGCTCGAATAACCCGCAGAACCGGGTCTCGTTGGGTTATATGCAGGCCGACATCCAGGTTGTCTATCTATCTGTAATTTCAGTTTTTCTCGTCAATTTGCAGGGCGGCCAGACGGTGACCATCCTCCAATCCTCCACCCCGACAAGTTAAGGAATAGCCCATGCCTATAAATTCCCAGTCGCTCGGCAAGGACATCAGCTTCACCGTCGTGACTTCGACGGGGACGCTGGCCATCAACGGCAAGACCGACTACGAGATCAAACCGATGACAACCGAGTTGAAGCACAAGGATCTCGATGGCACGACCAGTTACGCCTACGTGCCCGACGGCTGGTCGATCTCGATCAAGCTGGAACGCCGCGACCCGACCATCGACCGCTACTTCGCCCAGCTCGAGGCCAGCTACTACGCGGGCGCGAACATCGTGCCCGGCACCATCCTGGAGACGATCCAGGAAGTGGACGGCTCGGTCAGCCAGTATCAGTACACCGGCGTCGTGCTGAAATACGACGACGCGGGCAACTGGAAGAGCGATGGCTTCATCGCCATCTCGCTGACCGGGATGGCCTCGCGCAGGATAAGGGTAGCATAGTATGGCAAAAGTCACGGTGCACGAGACGCCGAGCGAGACAATTATTCGCGCGGCGAACCAAGTAACTATTGTGAAAGATTCACGCAGTCGTGAGATTGGCATCAAGAAGATGGGGCCGCTCGACCGCATGAAGCTGTTCGAGGTATGTGGCCCGGAGAACTCGAGGAACGAAGCGTACCTCGGCTATGCCAGCTTGGCGTTTTGCGTCAGTTCCATTGATGGCGACCCGATCAGCCGCCCGTTTAATAAACTTCAGCTCGAAGGATTGATTCAACGGCTGGACGATGACGGCATCGAGGCCATCGGCAAGCATTTCGTGGATCAGAATGAACGCGCAGATTAGAACGCTCGCCGATAATCCCGAGCTGAATAATATCCTTTATCTGATTAAGAACGGCATCCCCTTCGACGTGGCGTTCAGCTTGCCGGAGGCGGAGTTGACGGCTTACGCAATCATCTTTGGCCGGCTCGACGGCGGCAAGTGGAATTGGGATCGGATGGCTTGGGAAACCGACTGAAGATGGAATTCACTTCTCTTGCCCACCTCGCCAGGCATTTCGGAAGGGTCGCCGAAAAACAGGCCGCCGTGGATAAGGCGATCCTGACCAAGAGCGCAATACGAATTGAGCGGCGGGCGAAATCGAAGATCGGCAGCTATCAGGATGAACAGGGGTCGTTCGAGGCATGGCAGGAGTTGGCCGAATCCACGAAGTCGGACCGCAGGCAACACGGCTATAACGAAGACGACCCCCTTCTACGTACCGGGGAATTGCGCGACAGCATCACGCACTCAGTCGGAGGAAAAGAAGCGGTCGTCGGATCCAATAGCGACATCGCCATGTATCAGGAAACGGGTACGCCTCGTATCCCGCCCCGCTCGTTCCTGGGCGGCTCAGCCGTGCAGGAAACGCCCGCAATCCTTCAGGACGCGGGCAGGATCGCCTTTCGACCGTTCCAAGGGAAACCCGTACCGAAGATAAAAGACGATGTTTGAGGCATACAAGGTCGGGATCACCCTCGCGCTGAAGAACGATATCAGTGCCGCGCTTCACCTGATAAACAAAGATTTACTCATTACTTATACGAAAGTTGTGCTGATTCAGAAAGCGTTGAATCAGGCGGGTACGAACTCCAGGCAATTTGCGACCCAGATCAACAGCACGCAACGGGCGATCAATCGGCTCAATGCGGCGATGGAGAAGACGCCCGCCGACTGGGGGGCGAACATCAAGATGCCTCCAGGTATGCCCCCCGGCGGTGGATCGACAACTGGGGGCGGCGGGTCTGGCAAAAGCAATTCTCGAAAAGTGAGCAACGCCGAGATGCGTTATCTCGGCTACCAGATGCGGCAAGCCGGCGAAGTCGGCTTCTTCGGCATCGAACGCAGTTATGAATCCGCGAAGGATTATGAGAGCGCACTGGCGCAGTTCAAATCGCTCCAATTGGGCGACGCCGTGAACAGGGACGCCGACCGTTTCGCGCGTGGCAGCAAGATCATCGGTTCCTCGGCCGCCGACTTGATCATGTCGGTGAAGGAAATGCACACCGTCCTGGCGAACTACGATGAGGCCAAGGTACTTGCCCCGCTGGTGTCTCAGATGGAGTACGCCAACGCGGCCGTGGGCGGGAAAGGAAGCGCAAGCTTCGACGAACGGCAGCGACAGATGCTCGGCAAGGTGATGGAGTATCGCGGCGGATTTTCCGGCACAGACGAGATGTGGAAGCAGGGCAACTACATGCAGCGCGTCATGTCCGGCACCGGCTACATGGTCCTGCCGAGCGACTATCGCAATCTCCTCGCACGTGGCGGATTGGCGGCCCAGCAAATGAGCAACGATGCTTTCTACTACAAGAACGAGCCCATGGTCCAGATGATGGGGGGCAGCGCCGTCGGTGTTGGGCTAAACACCGCATATCAGCGGATGATCTTCGGCATGGGCGCGGGTGGCCCGGGAGGAAAGGCGTACATCGAGTTACTTGACAAACTGGGCTTGGTCAAGGCTGGTTCCATTGAACATAATAAACTCACGGGCAAGATCACTAAAGTGACGGCCGACTTCCTGAAAGATAGCGACCTTTACAAAAAAGATGAATACGAATTTCTAGAAACGATTCTTGTCCCGGCCCTGAAAGCGTCCGGCATGAATGACAAGCAGGTTGAGAGCAGCATCGCCCAGATTTTCGGGCGTACCGGCGGCGCGGTGATGAATCAGTACCACCGCCAATTTGCAGCGGGCAAAATCCAGGCGAAGGTCGGAATCGACCAGAACGCCATGAGCGCCGAGCAGATCATCAAGCTGGCGCAGTCCAGCCCCGCAGGAGCAGAGAAAGCGGCGCGAGCTGCGTGGGAAAACCTTAAGACGGAAACGGGCGAAGCGGTGTTGCCCGTCATCGTCCCCGGCCTCCTCAAATTAGCAGACGCAATGCGCGAACTTGGCGGCTGGATCAGGCAGCATCCGATCAAATTTGATTATATCATCGCAGGAATCGCCGGATTAGCTGCGATACTCGCCGGGACGGGCGTGGCCTTGACGCTGGCGGCGGCCATCAGCGGGATCGGTGTGGCCATCGGTGTCATTGGAGGTGCGGGAGCTTTGGCGGCCTTGATTGCCTTTGGGGCAGTTATTGGCGGCATCGCGGCAAGTCTCGGCAAGAGCGGTTTGGCAAAAGTCGGTGGCTTCACCGACGCGGTGGGTGCGTCTGGCTTCAATCCGTTGAACTGGATACACGATAGCGCGTCATGGGCCACCACTCACATCAATTGGAGTGGAGTGAATAATGGCGGGATTGTTACACCGCCGCCATCCAAAACCGCCAACGCAACCATCAACGTCACCGTGCAAGATCCCTACAATCTGGTCAAGCTGGTGACCCAGGGGCAGGCTAACATGGCAAATTCCCCGCTCAGCACCGGATCGGGCTTCGACGGCCGTCTGAACCCGCAATGGGGCTTCTGATGACGGTGATCCTCACCCTCGGCGCGGTCGTCTTCCAGGGCTTCGAGGTCCCCGAGAACATCCGCATCGGCGGCGAGCAGGCGCTGGTCGTCCACAAGCTGCCCGGCGGCGCGCGCACCATCGACGCCATGGGTCCCGACGACGCCGACATCCCGTGGTCGGGCCGCTTCCGCGGCTACCAGGCCGAATCCCGGGCGCGGCAGCTCGACGGCTACCGCAAGGCGGGCCAGCCGCTGGAGCTGACCTGGAGCACCTACCGCTATCAGGTCATCGTCCGCTCGTTCGAGGCCGATTACCGCCAGCCGTTCGAGATTCCCTACTCGATCACCTGCATGGTGGTCACCGATGAAGGCTCGCCCATCTTGTCCGGCTTTCCCGGTTTAGACCAACTGATCGGCAGCGACCTGGCCAACGCGGTGACGCTCGGCGGGGCGATCAACGTGGCCAGCATCACCTCGGCGATCGGCACGGCGCAGACCGCCATCGCCGCCGTGCAGACGCTGAAGAACGCGCCTCTGACCAACTTGACGGCCATCGGTTCGGCAATCAGCGGGGCCCAGTCGTCGGTCCTGGGCGTCACCACGCAGGCGGAAGCCACCCTACAGGCCGCAGGCGCATTCACGCCCGGAAACCGCCCCACGGCGCTCGTGAGCAGCCTCACGTCGCAGGCGACCGGGTTCGGGCAGTTGAGCAACCTCTACCAGATGGGCGCGACGTTGAGCCGGATGGGGAAGAATTTGAGCAGCGGATTATGAAAACAGTCATCACCACCGGCGGCAACCTCTACCAGCTCGCCGCACGGTACCTGAACGATGCATCCCAATGGAATCGCATCGCCCAGGCCAACGGCCTGATCGACCCCGTGCTCCTCGGCACCGTCACCCTCACCATACCGGACATCGATCCCGGAGCCGGAGGGGGCATCTACAGCCCGCCGTCGGCGGCATGACCCGGCTCAACAGCACCACGCCCGGCCTCACCCGGAAGCCACGGCCCCTCGTGACGCTCAATGGCAACCCCCTCTCCGGCGTGATCGAGGTCGAGGTGACCAACGCCAGCCATTTCACCGCCGACAGCTTCCGCGTCGTCCTCGCCAGCACCGCACTGGCCACCGCCGCTAATGCGTCCTACTGGTCCACGGGGGCCTACGACCAGGTGGGCATATCCATTGGCTTCGAGAATCAGGCGGCCTTCCCGCTCATCCTCGGCCAGGTGGACGACATCGAATACGACCTGACCGGCCGGACGATCACGCTCTCCGGACGCGACCTGTCCGCACCCTTGATCGACACCAGGACCGCCGAGAAGTTCCAGAATCAGACTTCCGGCGAGATCGCCGACATCCTGGCGGACAGGCATGGCCTGGATTCCGACGTCGAGGAAACAGACACGAAAGCCGGCACCTATTACAACATCGACCACACGGTACTCACCCAGGAGCAGACCGAGTGGGATCTGCTGATCTACCTTGCCGAGCAGGAAGGGTTCGACGTGTGGGTGTCCGGCAATACGCTCTATTTCCAGCCGTCGCCGATCACCACAAACCCGCCCTACCTCATCGAATGGTCGGAGCCGGGCGACGGCACGATCCAGAGTAACGCCACGTTCCTCAAATTGGGCCGATCCGAGACGCTGGCCAAGGATATCGAGGTGCATGTCAGCAGCTTCAACCAGAAGGGGCAGGCGTCGATCCTGGGCGTCGCCAGGGCGTTCGGGGCGCAGAGCGTGCGCAAGGGGAAGGCCCAGCTCTACACCTTCCGTCGGCCCAATCTGACCAAAGACCAGGCCCAGCAGCTTGCGCAATCGCTGCTGGCCGACATCACCCGCCACGAGATGAAGCTCGACGCCTCGCTGCCCGGTGACAACAACCTGACCACGCGCACGCTGGTGCAACTGGTCGGCACCGGGACGGCGTGGGACCAGCTCTACTGCCCGGACACGGTGACGCGCCGGCTATCCATGGCCGAGGGCTATCGCATGGAGGTTCGGGCGAAAAACCACGTGACGCAGAGCACGGTATGAACGGCCTGACAAATCTCATGAGGCGAGAGGCCGCGCGCGTCGACAGCCGCAAGGCGGTGCCATGCTACGGTATCGTCACCAGCTACGACCCCAATACCTATTCCGCGAAGGTCCGGCTCCAGCCGAGCGATCAGGAGACCGGATTCCTGCCGATCCACTCCCCATGGTCGGGCAACGGCTGGGGCATGTTCGCCCCGCCTTCGCCGGGCGACGTGGTGGAGGTGAATTTCCAGGAGGACGGCAAGAACGCCGGGATGATCGGCCTGCGTCAGTATGGCAACCAGTTCCGGCCATTGGCGGTGCCATCCGGCGAATTCTGGCTGGTGGACGCGCGGGGCAATTCCTTCAAATTCACCGGCGGCAAGGTGACGGTCAACGGGTCCACCGAGATCGACGCGACGGCGCCGACGCTCAATATCACATCCAGTGCGGCGGTCAACGTGACGACGCCTGCCATGACGCTGACCGGCAACCTGGTCGTCAACGGGAACATCAACGCCACCGGCAACATCATCGACAACGACGGGACGAACGCGAACAATATGGCGAATTTCCGCAAGGAATATGACGAGCATAAGCACCATGACAGCCTTTCTGGCACGACCAGCGTGCCGCTCGCTCCTGACATCCTGTGAGCGATCTCTTTCACTATTGGTCCGGCGACCTCAACCTCTCGGCCACGGGCGGCCTGCTGACCGCCGACGGACTGGAGCAGAGCAAGCAGCGCGTCCTGCGCCGGTTGCTGACCAACCCGGCCCAATATGACACCAACGGCAACGTCACCGTGCCGGGCGATTACATCTGGCAGCGCGATTACGGCGCCGGCCTGGCCGCCTACATCGGCCAAAACCTGGACATTCCGTCGCTGACCGCCCGAATCAGGGCGCAGATGTATCTCGAAGCGAGCGTGCTGCACGACCCGGAGCCGGTCATCAGCCTCCAAGCGATCCCCAACGGTGTGGCGGCGCAGATCACCTATTACGAGGCGGATTCCGGCCTGCCGGTCCTGCTCAGCTTCGACACCACGGATGGTTAGATGGCCTTAACGACCTACTCTTTCTCCCAGATCGTCAGCAACATCGCCACGGCGGTGCAGGCGTCGGCCTCGGCCCTGCTTGATTACACGGTCGGCTCGACCCTGCGCGCCATCGCCGAGGCGACCGCTGCTCAGATGCTCTGGCTCCAGGCGATCATCCTCCAGCTCCTGACCGTCACCCGCGCCGCGACCAGCGTGGGGAGCGACCTCGACAGTTTCGGCGCCGATTACGGCTTCACCCGGCTCGCCGCCGATGCCGCCACCGGCCAGGTGACCTTCTCCCGCTTCACCCCCAGCCAGCAGGCGCAGATACCGGCCGGCGCGACGATCCAGACCGCCGACGGCACGCAGAACTTCGCCGTCACCGTCGACACGACCAACACCGCCTGGAACGCCGGGCTGAACGCCTACGTGCTGTCCATCAACACGGCCAGCGTCAGCGTCCCGGTCATCGCCTCGGCGGCGGGTACGGGCGGCAACGTCCAGGCGAACACGATCACCGTCATCACGACGCCGCTGCCCGGCGTCGACACCGTGACCAACGCCTCGCCCTTCATCAACGGGATCGCCGCCGAATCGGACGCGGCGATGCGGGTCCGCTTCGTCCTCTACCTGTCTTCGCTCTCCAAGGCCACCAGGATCGCCGCGGGGTATGCCATCACCAGCGTCCAGCAGGGGTTGAGCTACACGATCACGGAGAATCAGGATTACAACGGAACCGCGGACATGGGCTACACCACCTTCATCGTCGATGACGGTTCGGGCGACCCTTCCAGCCCCCTGCTGACCAACGTCTCCAACGCCATCGACGCGGTCCGCCCGCTCGGCAGCCGGTTCGGCGTCTTCGCCCCCACGGTCGTCACCGCCAACGTCACCATGGTCCTCACGACGGCTCCCAGCTCTACCCATGCGGCGGTCGTGGCCGCCGTCGTCGCGGCCTTGCAGGAGTTCCTCAACGGCCTGACGCTCGGGACCTCATTGCCTTATTCGCAGCTCGCCGCCGTGGCTTACGGCGTGCCGGGGGTGACCAACGCCACGGGCATCCTCCTGAATTCCGGCACGGCCGACATCACGGCGACGGCCCAGGAGAAGATTCTCGCCGGGGCGATGGTGATTAGCTGATATGAGCGTGGGCGACCAGGAGGATTTCGTCAGCCGCATCAGGATGGTGCTGCCCAACGGCTGGTTCCGGGATTCGACGCCGATCCTCGACGGCCTGCTGAACGGCATCGCCTGGGTCCTCGCCCGGGTGTTCAGCCTGATCGGATACGCCCGGCTCCAGACCCGCATCCTCACGGCCACCGACGCCTTCCTCGACCTGACCTCGTTCGACTTCTTCGGCACGACGCTGCCCAGGAAGACGGGCGAGACCGACGCGGCGTTTCGCGTTCGCATCCAGGCCGCGCTCCTGCTCGAACGCGGCACGCGCAGCGGGCTGGTCAACGTCCTGACGCTCCTGACCGGGAACGCGCCCCGGGTCTTCGAGCCAGCACGCCCGGCGGACACGGGCGCCTATAACACCAACACGATGGGCTATAACGTCGCGGGGGGTTATGGGTCGCTCCAGCTACCCTACCAGACGTTCGTGATCGCCTATCGGCCCGTCGGCCAGGGGATTCCCTACATCGCCGGGTACGGAAACCCGCGGGGGGCCTATAACGTCGGCGGCCAGGCCGAGTACGTCAATCCCGGCATGGTCAGCGGGGTCACGGACGCGGACATCCTGAACGCGATTGACAGCGTCAAGCCGGTCGGCACGGTCGTCTGGACGGCCATTGAAAACCCGCAGCCGGCGGGCACCCAGCCGGCGATCGGGCTCGAAGGAGGCGGCTACCTGCTCACCGAATCCGGCGCCAAGATTTTAATCTGAAAAGCTTTTGTTAAGGAAATTTCATGGACAGAGTGATCGTGTGGCCGTCGGCCATCCCCCAGGACCTCGACCTGCTCAACACGAACAAGAACATGATGGTCGGGCTGGGGGCGGCGCTCCAGGCGATCCTCGGCACGTCCACCGTCGTGGACGGCTTCGGCTGCGTGCCGACGACCCCGGCGTCGATGAACGTGACCGTCGGCGCCGGGTCGATCTACAGCTTCCAGGCGATCGACCAGACGGCCTACGGCTCGATCGACGCCGACACCACCGACCAGACCGTCAAGCAAGGCATCTACTTCGGCAACACGACCTTCGGCTGCCCCGCCCCGCTCGCCGCGGGCAACTCCCTCGTCTATCTGATTCAGGCGCAGTACCAGGAGGTCGACGGCGGCGCGACGGTGCTCCCCTATTACAACGCATCCAACCCGTCCGTACCTTACAGCGGCCCGGCCAACGCCGGCACGCCGAACGTGACGGTCCGCCAGGGCAAGTGCGTGCTCGCCATCAAGGCCGGTACGGCGGCCACGACCGGCACGCAGGTCGCCCCGGCGGCGGACGCGGGATATGTCGGCCTCTGGACGGTGACCGTGTCCTACGGAGCCACCACGGTCACCGGCGCCAATATCCAGTCGGTGACCGGGGCGCCGTTCATCGGCACGAAGCTGACCGGCAAGCTGAACGCGGCGAGCAATCTGGCCGACGTCGCCAGCCCGGCCACGGCCCTGGCGAACCTGGGCGCCTTGGCGAAGGCGAACAACCTGAGCGACCTCGCCAGCTTGACGACCGCGCTCACGAACCTGGGCGGCCTGGCCAGGGCGAGCAACCTGAGCGATGTCGCGAACGCGGTCACGGCCCTGGCGAACCTCGGGGGGGCGCCGCTGAACACCACGGTCAAGACGGTCAAGATCCAGGTCTTGAACGCGAACGGCACCTATACGCCCAATCCGGGATTGATCGGCGGTCTCTATTTCCTGTTCGGCGGCGGCGGGGGCGGGGGCGGCTGCTCCACCAGCACATCGACGACCGGGACGGTGGGCGCCGGCGGCGGCGGCGGCGGCCTGGCCTTCGGCGTGCTGACCAAGGCCCAGATCGGAGCTTCGCAGACGCTGACCCTCGGCTCGGCCGGCGCGGCGGGAGCGGTCAATGGCGCCGGCGGGGCGGGCGGCACGTCCGCGCTGGGCAGCCTGATGACGGCGACCGGAGGAGCCGGCGGAAGCTTCATCGCGGCCACCACGGGCAATGGGATACCGGGCGGCATCGGCGGTGCGGGCTCGGGCGTCAGCGGCATCCTCTCGACCTCCGGGCCGGCGGGGGGCAGCGCCTTCACGATCTACGGCGGCTCGGGCGGATTTTTCAGCCTGAGCGGCAAGGGAGCCGACACGCTCTTCGGAACCGGCGGCTCGGCGGTCACCGCGGGTTCGCCATCGAGCGCCTCGGGCCTGAACGGCACCGGCTTCGGCGCGGGAGGAAGCGGCGGGGCGTCGACCGGCGGCGCCAGCGGCGCGGGGGGCGGCTACGGCAGCCTGGGGGGCTTCGTGGCGATTGAATTCTGCACCCAATAGGAGCCAACCATGAAGACATTCGCGCGAATCGGCTCAATACCGGGCCCGGTCATGGAGAGTGATACCGGGACGCGCGAATCGCGATGCGCCGGGCGAAGCTCTGAGAGAAAAACCAGGCGACCAGGGCGGTCTTCAGGCCATTGCTATTGACGGGAACACCATGCAAATCACCCTCGCCGGCAGCCCGAACGCGGGCTACGTCACCTCCATGTCCATCGCGGCGGGGGAGACCGTTTCGGAATCGCTGACGATCGCCAGCGGCGGCGGCCCGGTTGACCTCACCGGCTACACCCTCAAGATGCAGGTCAACTTCCCCGAACCGCTCCTGTTGACCACGGGGAACGGCGGCATCAGCGTCACCAACGCGGCCGGCGGCGCGGCGCAGATCAACCTCAGCGAGGCCGCCAGCGCGGCCCTGGCTCCCGGCACCTTCCCCTTCGACCTCTGGATGGTCAGCGGCGGCGGCCAGGCGACGCGCCTTCTCAACGGCCTGTTCACCGTCGATCAGAGCCTCGCGCCCATCCCGTGACCCTGAGCGTCAGCCTCACCTCGACGCCGGTCAACGTCAGCCTGGCGGGCGGGCAGATCGCCGTCAATTTAACGCCGACCCAGGTGGCCGTGGCGCTGGCGGGCGTCGGACCGCAGGGGGCGACCGGGCCGGCCGGCCCGGCGGGCGCAAGCCTGCGGTGGTCCGAGGTGACCAGTTCCTCGCAGCAGATGGCCTCGGGCAACGGCTACGTGCTGAACAATTCCTCGCGCGTCACCGCGATCCTGCCCCCGTCCGCGGATTTCGGCGACACGGTGCGCGTCGTGGGGAAAGGCGCGGGGGGCTGGCTGCTGGCGCAGAACGCGGGTCAGACGATCCATTTCGGCTCACAGAACACCACGACCGGGACGGCCGGCGGCCTCGCCAGCCAGAGCGTCTTCGACGCCGTGGAGTTGCTCTGCACCACCATGAATTCCGACTGGACCGTCTTGAGCTCGCAAGGAAATTTAACCGTAACCTAAAGGACAACATTCATGGCGACGACCCAAAATGCGATTAATAACCTTCTATCCACGACCGCCCTGAGCGGCACCCTGCAAGCCGCGCAGTTCCCGGCCCTGACCGGAGCGGTCACCACCACCGCCGGTTCGTTAGCCACCACGCTGGCCTCGGGCGCCGTCGCGACAGTTAACATCGCGGCCTCCGCCGTCACCTACGCCAAGGTCCAGAACGTCGCCGCGTCGAGCCTGCTCGGCAACCCGACCGGCTCCGCCGCCGCGCCCGAGGAGATCACGCTCGGATCGGGCCTGAGTTTCAGCGGCACGACGCTGGTGGCCTCCTCGGTGTTCTCGCCGATGGCCGCCACGGTCGTCACCGGCACGTCGCAGGCGGCCGCGGTCAACAACTCGTACATCGCCAATAACGCCTCGCTGGTCACCGTCACCCTCCCCGCCACCGCCGCGGTGGGCAGCGTCGTCAACGTCGGCGGCCTGGGCGCGGGGGGCTGGCTGCTGGCGCAGAACGCGGGGCAGACGATCCACTTCGGCAACGCCACGACGACGACCGGCACCGGCGGCTCGATCGCCAGCCAGAACCAGTACGACAACATCACCGTGCAATGCGTGGTTGCCAATACGACGTTCGTCGTGCAAGCCTCGCAAGGCAACCTTACGGTGACATAGCGAAAAAGAACGTGGTGAGGATACCGGCATGACGGCCACCAACAACGCGATCAATAATCCTATCGGGACCGGCGGCGCGTCGATCCCGCTGCTGAACGCGGCCAACACGTGGTCGGGAAAGCAGACCCACAGCGGCGGCATCTACCAGAGTGGCGGGGCGGCGGAAGAAGCCGTCTATTCCAACGGCAACTCCGGCACCTCGCTGGCCTTGAACCTCGATAACGGCAACCTGCAATCCGTCACCATCACGGGGGCGGTGACGATCACGCAGGCGACGCCGACGCACCCGGGCAAGTACACGCTCATCGTGACGCAGGACGGCACAGGGCACGTCTACAGTCTCTCGGGCGTCAAATGGGCCGGCGGCACGGCCCCGGCCTACTCGACGGCGGCCGGCAAGATCGACGTGATCAGTTTGATCTACGACGGGACGAACTGGTACGGCGCGGGCGGGGCCGCCTTCGCGTGACGACCTACACGTCCGGGTCGGGCAACTACACCGCGCCCGGCGCCGGCACGCTCGTCATCGAATTATGGGGCGGCGGCGCCTCCGGCGGCGCCAACTCCACCTCGGCATCAGGAGGCGGCGGCTCCGGCGCCTACTGCAAGAAGACCGTCAGCGTCACCAGCGGGCAGCTCGTCGCCTACTCCGTCGGCGCCGGCGGCGCGGCGTCTTCTTTCAGCGGCAACGGCAACGCGGGGAGCGCGACCACCTGCACCACGTTTTCGCTCACGGCGAACGGCGGCGGCATCGCCAGCGGCACGACCGGCGGCAGTGGCGGAACGGCGACCGGGGGCGACACCGACACCACCGGCAGTAGCGGCGGCTCGGGCAACACGACCACGAAAGTCGGGGGGAGCGGCGGCTCCGCGCCCGGCGGTGGCGGCGGCGCGGGGGGTGCGGGCGTCGCCTACTCGACGGGGGGCAACGGCACGGCCCCGGGCGGCGGCGGCGCGGGAGGCGCCTCGGCGGACGGCGGCGGGTCCGGGGGTGGCGGCCAGGTCACGTTCACCTTCACCGCGGGGACCACAGCCAAGGGGGACCCCTTGTGGTTCGGGATGACATTCTGAGTGCCGCCACGCCGCTTACGCCTGCGCCTCACGAAACTCGATTACGCCACGGCAGGCGTCGAGTTCCCGCCCAGGCAGGACGCGACGAGCGTGAGATTTTCAGCGGCGCGGCGAGCGTTTGAATTTACAAGTCTGTATAAAAAGTCTATTATGGTTTTTATGGAAAAATATGATATGTATTCCTTATATCGTTCATGACACAATTGGCGGATGCAGCAGGACAATTTTACAGTTGGGCGACCGGCGGCGATTTCCATTACCGCACCCTCATGGAATGCCTCAACGGAGACGTGGATACGGCGATCTTCATCGTGTCCCTGTGCGCCATCGTGGGCGCGGGCTACATCGTCATCGCCTGGAGATGGTTCAGGGAATCCCGATCCCTCGAGCCTTCCGAGGCGAAGCGCGCCATGACCTCGCTGATGTGGATCTTCCTGCTCTCGGCCGTCTCCGGCTATTTCTGGCCGCTCATCAAGATCTGGTGGCCCGTCTGGAAGGCACAGGCCACGCTGCTCTTCATCCTCATGCTCCACACCTGGGCGTTCGTGATGCGGCCCAGGCTGCTCAGGGCGATCAGCGACCGGATGCCGCACGCCTACGAGCTGGTGGAGAGGAACGAACTCATGCTCCAAGATGTGAGGAAACTGAAATCCATATTCGGGGCGCGGCATGAGCGGAAACGACTGGAATCGGTCTGAGCTGCTCGTCATGAAAACCCTTGAACGGATAGAGGGGGATTTGAAAACCAACAGCAAGGATATCATCGCCTTGAAGGTGGAAGTCGCCAAGATCGCCGTCAAGGTGGGCATCATGGCGGCACTGGGCACGACGCTGATCCTGAACGGCCTGGAATTCTTATGGCACACGCTGAGATGAACACGGTCACGTCCGAGGGGATCGCGCTGATTAAGAAGTTCGAGCAGCTGCGATTGAGCCCCTATTTCGACACGGGCGGCATCAAAACGATCGGTTACGGCCACGTCATCGTCCCTGGCGAGCGATTCACCACGCTCACGATACCCGAGGCCGAGGAGATTCTGGCCAAGGACATCGCGCTCAAGTCCACCTGGGTGGAGCATTACGTCAAGGTCGCGCTCAACGACAACCAGTTCTCCGCACTGGTCAGCCTCGTATTCAACGTCGGCGTGGCTCCGCTCTGCGACACGCTGGGCAAGCTCCTTGACGAGAGCGACTACCAGGGGGCCGCGGACCAGTTCGGCAGGTGGATTTACGGTAAGGTCAAGGGCGTGGAGACGGTATTAACCGACCTGGTGGAGCGGAGACAGGCGGAACGCGATTTGTTTCTCAAACCGACGAATGAGGCGCTCCCTTGGCTGACGAACTCCTGAGAATCGTGTCCAGCAAGATCGTTTATTTGCTCGAAGACGGCAGCTCAATCATCACCAAGCCCAGGGAAGTCAGGAACAAGGTATATAACGTAGATACGGATAAGGTATGCACAATCTCGGAACGGTATTCAGCCTCGACAACTTGACGCAGGCATCCACCATCAAGGCGATTGCCGGCTTTGCCGTGGCGTTGATTCTTATTTTCTATCCGCCCGGCAATCCCCTCACTCCCGATCAGGTGAAACATCTGACCGACCAGGCGCAGGTATTGATCGGCCTCATCTTCGCCTCCATCGCCGGGTTATCCAAAATCCTTGCCGCCTATCATGGCGTGGTGGCCACCATAAATCTGCTTTACAACGAGCGAAAACGTACTACGATAATGCCGGTTATAACCACCGCGCCCGTCGCGGTTACCGTGGAGAAAGCCCCATGAGCGAGTTCACCGATCTTGTCCACAAGTACGAAGCCGACGTGAAGCTTGCATTCACGGGCGCGCGCAATGACCTGATTACCGAGACGGACGCGCTGGCGACCAAGCTGAAGGCGGACCTCACGCCGATCGGTTATGCCATATTGCAGACTTCAGTGGCCGCGGCCGAGGTTTCCGGCGGCGCATGGAACGTCAAATTGCTGACCGCGGTGACGACCGCGAGCGCCGCTTTCGCCCAGAAGGGGCTACCGGTCATCATCAACGACCTGGTGGCCGGGATCACCGCCATCATCGCCTCACTGAACGCAGAGAAGACGAAAATTTCTGCATAATATGCGTATCAACTTTAATTTTTGGAGAAAAATCATGACCATTGAAAGCCAGGTAACGTCCATCCTTTCCCTCGTAACCGCACAGACTGCCGCAATCAATTCGCTGGCAACCGCAGTCTCCGCCATCCCTTCCGCTCCGGGCGCAACCCCCACGGACAACACCGCCGTATTGAATGCCATCTCCGCCCTGGCCGCTCAGGTGACGGACGTGCAGAATCAGCTTGAGGCCCCGGCTGTTCCCACGCCAACTCCGGCTCCGGCTCCCGACTCGGCCGCTCCTGCGCCCGCACCGGCACCGGCGCCTGACGCGGCACCCGCCGCCTAATGGGCGACTTCTTATCAAACATCCTGACGGCCATCTTCGGGTGGCTGTTCAGGAAGAAGCCCGACGCGGAGGATGCGCATGCGATCAAGGAAACGCGAGACGAAGCTAAAGAGATGGCCCAGCCTGCTAAGGACTGGCATCATACTGTTGACGACCTCTAGCTGCGCGGAATCGCCACCCCCTCCGAATTGCTTCTGCCCCATCAGCGTCCATCCCGACGCCGTCACGAAGGATTGGCTGGAAAATATGTCCCCGCCGCCATCGGCGATCGATTATTTCCACAAACTTGGAGTGCAGCAACGCGATATCGAGAAGGCGTGCGGCCAATGATCGAAGATGCCAATCCCCACGTCTTCGAACCCCGCGACCTCACCGTTGAAGTCTTCACCGACGGTGACAGGCCGAAATACTACCGCGCCAGCCACAAGGAATCGGGCCTCTGCCTGGAAGCCCCTTCGCCACGGCAAGCGGTGGACGCCATCAATGCCGAGATGGATAAATCCGCATAGAATCTTTACACGCCGCCTGCTACATTTTCCCCGCCGCTCAATGCGGAACCCAATTGGAAAGGCACAGTCATGACCAATACCCAGAAACCCACCGAGAATCACGGCAACGCGACCACCGTCCACAACCCGAAAGCACCGGGCGAGGTCGAGAAAGTTGACCCCACGACCGGCGGCACGCACTCCACCGTGCAGACCGGCCACAAGCCGGCCAAAAGCTAACCGTCGATCCTACGAACTTGAATGGCGGCGGGGCTTCGGCTCCGCCGCCCTTTTTTTATTTGCCCGAATTTGCGATAAGGAGTCGTGTCCCGTCATGAAAGCAGTGCTCGTTTTGTTTTTGCTCACCGGCTGCGCGCCGGAATGCGTGCAATTCAACTCCAATCATAACTGCCCGACGATCCAGATGGATCGGGTATGATCCCCGGCGGCAACCTGCGCGACGTCGAGGCGATCGCCAAGCACTTCTATTACGAGTCCGAACGCCACAGAGAAAACTCCAACATTCCGCTGATCTTCATGGGCGTTTGCTCCGTCGCCATCGGCGCCACAATGATCTGGCACGGCGGCATGAAGCTGTGGGCGGATCGCGTCAAGGCGCAGGCAACGGCTCAAGGGCATCCGCGACAAGATCCAGGGTGATCGCTTCCTTACAGGTCAATGACCGCGAGGAAGTGCGAGCCGGCTCTTCCCGAACCGTTGCCGTCGAGCGTCTGACCCAGCGAGTTGACGATGCCCGCCGGCTGCACCAGCAGGGCCGTCGCCCCATGCTTCAAGGCCTTCGGGCCGATGGCCAGCGTGATCGTATGCAGGCTAGCATTATAGGATAGTCCTCCGATCCGCAGCTCGACATCGTCCCGTGTCCCGAACGTCTGGTCGCTGCCGGGGTTGATCAACTGGAAGTCGGGAAAAGCCATCAACGCCGGTTCTTTGATCGCCTGGTCGAGGGAAATGACGACGTACTCCGCGCCGGTTCGACGGTCGCGTGTCTCCGTCACCGCAGTAATCCTCGGGGGCGTTCGCAGCAGGCCGGGGGGTAGAGGAGGCGCCGCCGGGGGCGGCGTGATGGGGCCCGTCGGTGTAGGCGTGGGTGTTGGACTCGGTGTAGGCGTTGGTGTGGGAGTCGGCGTTGGTGTGGGCGTCGGAGTGGGGGACGGTGTCGGAGTGGGCGTGGGCGTGGGTGTCGCGGTCACGAGCTTTAAGACTCCGATCCGATTCGTGCCGTGGCCGAACGAATTCGACGCATCCGTGAACCAGACGTTGCCGTCCGGCCCCTTCGCGATCCCGATCGGATACTCGCTGAACGCGCTGCCGGGGATCGCCGTCTCGGTAATCGCGCCGGCGGTCGTGATCCGGCCGATCTCGCCAGCCCCGCTATTGGCAAAGTAGAGCAAGCCGTCCGCCCCCACCGTGATACCGTTCAGTGCCAGGCTAGAGAATTCGCCGGTATTGTTGACGGTGAATGGCGTGAAGGTTCCGCTGGTCGTCATGCGGATAATCGCGCCGGCGGTCGTGAACCAGAGGTTTCCATCCGGTCCCGTCACGATCTCCTCGGCCGCCACGGCACCTCCTCCTCCCAGGCCAATCGTCGGCGGGCTAAAAGTGAACGCCGGAAGAATCCGGCCGGCGGTCGTGATCCGGCCGATCTCTTCTCCTTCGGTGAACCAGAGGTTTCCATCAGGCCCGGCGGTGATGCCGATGGGATCGGCGGGCGTGGGGAGCGAATACTCGGCGATCATCTTGTCGGCGGCGGGGCTAAATTCGCCGATCTTGTGGCCACCGTTTTCGGTGAACCACAGGTTGCCGTCCGGGCCAAGGGTGATCCCTTCCGGCTGATCGCTCGCCGACGACGCGGAGATCGCGACCTCGTTGACCCGGCCGGATGGGGTCACCCGGCCGATCGCCCCTTTCGCCGCGTCGGTGAACCAAAGGTCTCCGTCGGCGGACGTGATTCCGAACGGCGAAGAGCCCGCGGCCAACGTATACTCGGTGATGGAGCCGGACGGGGTGATCTTCCCGATGGCGCCGGTCCTCACGGGCACCAGGTCGTCATCCCCCTTCTCAGTAAACCAGAGGTTTCCGTCCGGGCCGGCGGTGATCTGCTCGACTTCGGCGTTCGGCGTAGGGACCGGGAACTCGATGATGTTCGCCGGCAAGGCACGGCCTTCGAGGATTTCGGACCGCGGGCGAGAGGCGCGGCGTGCCTGGCCGGGTGCCATCAATCCAGGACGCCGTCTCCAGACGGAAGTCAGGCCCTTGAAACGGAGGGGGATCATTGCGGCGTTCTCCACGGGATTGAGACGAGGATCTCTCGCGGGATGACTCGGCATCGTCGAGGCGGCTACGGAGTGGAAGATCGTCACGGTCACGGCGACCTTGATTTGCACGAGCCGGGTCGCGTTCTCATGTTTCGCTTGTCAGGGAGGGCAGGCATGCTAGATAAAGGACATTATCATGCCTCAACCGGGAGCCTTTGAGGGTGCCAGATCGAGCCAACGAACGGATGACGGATCTCGCCGAGCTACGCGAGTGCGGCCCGCTCCTGCCATTCCTGGTGGCTCAAGCCGGTGAGCGCGCGGGGCACCGGTTCGTCGAGTTCTTCACCGCCCAGATCAGGAACCCCAACACCCGGCGGGCTTACGGCCGCGCCATCGCCCGGTTCTTCGCCTGGTGCGAGGCGCGGGGGATCGAGCTGCATGAGATCGAGCCGGTGACGGTGGCGGCCTATATCGAGTGTCATCCGGGCGCGAAGCCGACGGTCAAGCAGCACCTGGCGGCCATCCGCGTGCTCTTCGACTGGCTGGTCACCGGGCAGGTCGTGGCGTCGAACCCGGCGATCTCGGTGCGCGGACCGAAATACGTCTTGAAGAAAGGACTTACGCCGGTCCTCACCTCGGGGGAAGCGAGGCACCTGCTGAACAGCATCGATACCACGACGATCATCGGCTTACGCGACCGGGCTCTGATCGCGGTGATGGCGTTCAGCTTCGCCCGGATCAGCGCCACCCTGGGGATGCGGGTGAAGGACTATTACAGCCAGATGGGGCACGGGTGGTTCCGTCTGCACGAGAAGGGGGGCAAGCTCCACCTGGTTCCGGCCCATCCGAAGGCGGAATGTTACCTGAATGCGTACCTTGCGGCGGCCGGGATCGCCGACGACAAGACCGGGCCGCTGTTTCGGAGCGTGGACAGGCATCGGCAACTCACCGGACGCCCAATGGCGGCGATCGGTGCCTTGAAGATGATCAAGCGGCGTGCGCGTGCGGCCTCGCTTCCCGAGACGATCGGGTGCCACACATTCCGGGCCACCGGGATCACGGCTTATCTCGAAGGCGGAGGGACGATCGAAGGGGCGCAGGCGATCGCCGCGCACGAGTCGCCGCGAACGACGAAGCTGTACGACCGGCGTGGTGACATGGTGAAGCTGGAGGAAGTGGAACGGATCGCGATTTGAAGAAACCGGCTACGTAACAAATGGTAATACCGCACAATTCAAACGGTTATAGATAATGTCCTTTATCTTACCTCAAGAATCTACCCGAAGGCGGGATTCGCGGGGAAGAGGGTCGTTCAAAATTTTGTTTGACCCAAATGCCGATTGAAATCAAGGCTGGCGAACGGCTCGTTTTCGGATTATGGTTAACCCCCATGCGGCGCATCTTTCCCATATTCCTGTTCGTCCTGATGGCCTTCCCCGCACTCGCGGCGGGTTAGAGGCTATCCCATAATAAAATCGAATGGTGGCATCGACTTGCGTCAAACCGCCTACTTTCACAGGGCGTGCTGACCTCGGCGGATCGGGCTTCCCTTCGTCAGACCGGCGATCTCTGTTGCGACGTAACTTGTTTCCCAGCCTCGGAAAAGTTATCGGATAGCCTCTTACACGGCCCGCGTCGTGGGCGTTTCCGACGGCGACACGATCACCGTCCTGACGGCTGAGAAACGGCAGGTCAAAATTCGCCTGGCGGGCATCGACGCTCCCGAAACCGGTCAGGATTTCGGCAGCCGGGCCAAGCAGGCGGCTTCGGAGCTGGCATTCGGTAAAACGGTGACCATCGAGGAGCGGGATACCGACCGCTACGGACGCACCGTCGCTGAAGTCATTCTGCCCGATGGCCAATCGCTCAACCGCGAGATGGTTTCGCTCGGATTGGCCTGGTGGTATCGGCAATACGCCCTGCACGACGCGGAGTTGGCTCGGCTCGAATCCGACGCAAAGGCCGCTCATCGGGGGTTATGGAGCCAGCCGGGGGCAGTGCCGCCTTGGGACTGGCGGCATGGGGTCGGCGTGCCCGTCACGGCGGGCGTGGTCGGGAACCGGAACAGCCATGTCTACCACCGGCCCAGTTGCCGGGCGGTCGCCGTCATGAAACAATCGAACAAGGTAACGTTCGCCACGGCGGAAGAGGCCGAGAAGGCGGGATATCGGAAGGGCGGAGATTGCCGTTGACCTCCAATCGAATTAATGCTTGCAATCATCCTGAACGACTTATAAATTCTTCCACGACAAATTCTTAGCGTTCGGTTTTTGTGCCCCCTGAGTCTCCCAAGCTCCCCTTCGCCGACAGGCTCATCAATCGCAGCGGCGCTTGCCCCCGAAACGACATCCCTCCTCCTCGCGCCCCACGCGCGAAATCCGCCCCCGGCCAGAATCTTTTCTCGTTCGACGAGCCGCATTCCCTTCCCGCCTTAACTCCCTCACCTGAACCGCCCGCCGTTTCTCCCTCGCCCGCTATTTTTGTGTCCGCCGCTCAGCCGTTGACCGGCCAGGTCGGCAAGGCCCGCGACATCCTGGCCGCGATTCGCACGCTCAAGGCGATCGAATCGGAACATCGACCCGCCTCCCACGATGAACGGGACATACTTACCCGCTTCGGCGGCTTCGGCGCGGTGGCGCTTTCGCTGTTTCCCGACCCCATCACCGGCCAGTACAAACCCGGCTGGCAAGCACATGGCGAGGAACTGAGATCGCTCCTCACCCCCGAGGAATACGACTCCGCTCGCCGGACGGTCTTCAGCCAGTTCTTTACCTCGCCCACCGTCATGACCGCCATGCACGACGCCCTGGCCCGACTGGGCGTTCCCCAAAGCGCCGTCATTCTCGAACCCGGATGCGGTACGGGCCGATTCATCGAGCATGGCAAGCCGGGCCAGCGGTTCCTCGGCGTCGAGCTGGACAGCCTGACCGGCCGCATCGCCCGCGCGCTCCACCCCGAGGCCGACATCCGCATCGAGAATTTCCGGGATTCCAGGCTCCCGCCGCTCGACGCGGTGATCGGCAACGTCCCCTTCGCCGACATCAAGCTCGATTTCCACGGGCAGCGCTTCTCCCTCCATGATTTTTTCGTGGCCAAATCCACAGAGGCGCTGAAGCCCGGCGGCGTGCTGGCCGTCGTCACCAGCCATTACACGTTGGACAAGCAGAACGCGGCGGTCAGGGAACAACTCGCCAGCCAGGCCGATTTCCTCGGGGCGATCCGGCTGCCGTCCGATGCGTTCAAGAAAGAAGGCACCGCCGTCGTCACCGACATCCTCTTTCTCAGGAAACGGACCCCAGGCCAGGAACCGAGTCATGCCGCCGACTGGATACCCACCGGCACTCTCGCTTTGGACGGCGCTACTGTGCCGGTGAACGCGTATTTCCTGAATCACCCGGAAATGGTGCTGGGCGATTGGAGCCGCAAGGACACGCTCTATGGAGGCGAAGGCTATAGCGTCGTCTCGAACGGCGATCTGGCCGGGCAATTGAAGGAGGCGATAGGGCGGTTGCCGACGGTGGTCAAATCGGAGGCTGAGCACGCGAATCCGCCGCCGATTCCTGACCGGAAGCACGTATCCCCGCCGTTCATCCCCCCGCCACTCCTCAAACACGTCACCGAAGGCTCTTTTTTGGTCAACGACCGCACCATCTGCCAGATGGACGACGGTCAGGCCAGGCCCGTCGTTTATTGCGGCACCACCTGGCGCACCGACGGCACGCCCCAGGCGCGTAAAGCTCACACCCTGATCCAAATTCGTGATCTTGAACGCCGCGTGCTCCAGTCGCAGAACGAAGGGTGGCCGGAAAATGCCCGTGAGGAGGCGCGGCGTGACCTGAACCGCGTCTATGACCGCTTCGTCGCCGGGCACGGCCCGATCAATAAGACGACGTTTACCACCACCAAGGACGGCGGCACGATCCGCAGGATGCCCAACCTGGTGAAGTTCCGCGAGGACCCCGACGCCATGCTGGTCATGGCGCTGGAGGAGTACGACGAGGCGACCGGCACGGCCAAGAAAGCCCCGATCCTGCTCCGCGATGTGGTGGGCCCGAAACCGCCCGTCACACACGTTTCCAGCGCCGAGGAAGGGTTGCTGGTCAGCCTGGATCACAGGGGCGGTATCGATTTGTCCTACATCGCCAAGCTTTATGGCAAGCCCGAGGCTGAGGTTATCAACGAGCTGGGCGACCTGATCTACCGTGACCCGGAATCAAAGATCTGGCAGACCGCCGATGCCTATCTGTCGGGCAACGTCCGGGAGAAACTGGCCGTCGCCGAACGGGCGGGTATCACTCGGAATATCGAAGCGTTGAAAGCCGTTCAGCCCGAGGACGTGCTGCCCGGAGACATCGACGCCAACCTTGGCGCGCCGTGGATACCGGATTCCGACATCAAGGCGTTCGCCGCCGAATTGTTCAACGTGCCCGGCGACGCCATCAAAATCGGCCACCTGAAGAAAGACGCGCTTTGGAGCATCGATCCAGATTACCGGGCGCTCAGTTCGGTCGCGGCCACCGCCGACTATGGAACTCCAAGGATCAACGGCACGGCGCTGCTCGAACTCGCGCTCAATCTGAAATCCCCAGTGATTTACGATGTCGTCCACCACGGTGACCGCGAGGAGCGGGTGGTTAACCAGAACGAAACCCTGGCCGCCAAGGAGAAGCAAAGGGCGATTAAGGATCGGTTTAAATCGTGGGTATTCAGCGATCCCGACCGGACGGAACGGCTGGTTCGTACTTATAACGATACTTATAATAACCTGCGCCCTCGGCTATTCGATGGCTCG
Source organism: Isosphaeraceae bacterium (assembly GCA_965277595.1). GTDB lineage: Bacteria > Planctomycetota > Planctomycetia > Isosphaerales > Isosphaeraceae > CBDIDH01. Next base: position 3,138,401 of record CBDIDH010000002.1, on the reverse strand, counting down.
CACCTTGACTTTCCGGGGATGAGCAAGGCGATCACGTTGAAACCTCACCAGGTTGATGCCGTATGGCGCTGCATGACTGGCGGTAATACGCTCCTGGCGCATTGCGTCGGCGCTGGGAAGACGATGGAATGCTGCGCCGCCGCCATGAAGATGAAGCAGGCCGGGCTGGCGAAGAAGAGCATGATCGTCGTCCCGAATCACATGCTCGAACAGTTTTCGCGGGAATTCATGCAACTCTATCCGAACGCGAAGATATTGGTGGCTACCAAGGATGACTTGGAAATGAGTCGTCGCAAGCAGCTGACTGCGAAGATAGCGACCGGCGACTGGGACGCGATCATCGTCACCCATTCGAGCTTCGAGCGGATCGGCATGTCGAACGATTTTCAGAAGGAATTCCTCCGCGACCAGATCGCTGAGTACGATGCCTTGCTCAAAGATTCCGCGCGTGCCGATACCGGGCGTGGAAACCGGAATATCATCAAGACAATCGAAAAACAAAAAGCGAAGCGAGAGGAGAAGCTCAAAGACCTGCTCGCCGAGGATAAGAAGGATAGCGGCCTTGTTTTCGATGAACTGGGTGTTGATCAGATTTTTATTGATGAATCAATGGCTTACAAGAATCTCGAAACGCCGACGAAGATGGACCGCGTGGCCGGGATTACCACTGGTGGCAGCGAGCGGGCATTCGATATGTATATGAAATGCCGATACCTCGGAGAGAAACATCCCGGCCGTGGCGTCGTTTTCGCGTGCGGCACGCCGATCACGAATAGCATGATGGAGATGTACACCAACCAGCGGTTCCTCGACCCCAAGGGGCTGGCAGATCGCGGCATCGACCATTTCGACGGTTGGGCAGCCACCTTCGGCGAGGTGGTGGACACGATGGAAATCTCGCCCGACGGCTCGACCCTGAAACCCCGCAGCCGGTTCGCCAGGTTCGTCAATCTTCCCGAACTGACCCAGATGTTCCGCGCGTTCGCCGACGTGCAGACGGCGGAGATGCTGGATTTACCACGCCCCGCGCTGGAAGGCGGCAAGCCGCAGACCATTGCCTGTCCGATGTCCGAGGAACAGGCCGAGTTGCAAGCCGAGCTGGTCAAGCGGTATGAGCGGATCAGAAACGAACGGATCGATCCCCGCGAGGACAACGCGCTGAACATCACCACCGACGGCCGCAAGCTGGCGCTCGACGGCAGGATGCCTGGCGGCAGGGAGGATTTCCCCGGCTCCAAGGTCAACGCCCTGGTCGGCAACGTGGTGCGGATATGGAATAAAACCGCCGACCGTCGCGGCACGCAAATGATCTTTTGCGACATGGGCGTGCATGCGAAACCGTTCTCGGCTTATGACGAGGTGGTCGAAAAACTGGCCGATCACGGCATCCCCCGCAACCAGATCGCGATCATGGGCGACGCCGACACCGACGCCAAGAAACAAGCCCTGTTCGAGAAAGTCCGCGCCGGTACGGTTCGGGTGTTGATCGGCTCGACGCAGAAGATGGGCACCGGCACCAACGTCCAGAAGCGGCTGGTCGCGTTACATCATCTCGATGCGCCGTGGAAGCCCGCCGAAGTCGAGCAGCGGGAGGGCAGGATATTACGGCAAGGGAATCAGAATGAGGAAGTGGCGGTCTATCGTTATGTAACAACTGGTTCCTTCGATAGTTATATGTGGCAGGCGCTAGAAACGAAAGCCCGATTCATCAATCAGGTTATGTCTGGTGAGGCTGCCGTCAGGAAGGCCGAAGACATCGGCGGCCAGGAGCTTTCGTATGCGGAGGTGAAAGCCATCGCCTCGGGCAACCCGGCGGTATTGACGCTGGCCGAGGCCGACGCGGAGCTGCAACGGCTGGCGATCCTGCGCAAGAACCACCTCGACGAGCAATTCTTGGCCAAACGGTCGTTACGCGACCTACCGGGGGCCATCAAACGGCTGGAAACCCGGCTCGAGGGGTTGACGGCTGATATGGCGGCGCTGAATGATGACCCGCCGCCATCGGCTGAAGCCTTGGGCATGAGGCTTAACAGGCTACCAGAAGCCGTCCACGACACGCGCAGCTGCCCGCTGGGGAAATACCGGGGGCTGGAGTTCGGGCTGGTCATGCATCCGTCTGGCGCCTGCGACGTGTTCGTCGAAGGCGTGGTGACGCGGCGGGCGCAGATGATCCGCGATAACCCCGGCCCGCGCGCCGTGCTCAACGCGCTGGAGCGGCTGGCCGACGGGTATGGTTCGGAAATCGCCCATGTCAGGGAAGATTTAAACGTCGCGCAAGGGCAGGAACGCGATTACCAGAGCCGGGTCGGGACGGAATTCTCCCATTGCGAATATCTGAGGCAGTTGACTGACTTGCGTGAACAGTTGAAGTTGGGGCTGTCGGAGAAGCCGCCGGAGGGTGGTACACCGGTTGCGGACATGGCGGAGCGGATCAAGGCTCTGCGGGCGGAAAACACGGTCGAAGCCGCTCCCGTGCGCGCGGGAACGCGGAAGGCGGCGCGGGCGGAAGTACCGGTGACGGCGCGGATCAAGCGGAAGGCGGTAATCGAAGTCGACCAAATGGACGAGCCCGATGGCGGGTCGAGCGGAAATCGGCGGGTCATGGAAAAACCGGTGGGTGATGCAGGTCAACCTGCCGAGCCGGTGACCATCACTCTGCCGACGCCGGCAAACCGATCAAACGGGCATCGGCAGACGGTGGTTGCGAGGCGGCAGGGAGCGGAGTCGCAGGGAAGGTTGTTCTATTAAGACGATGTGCGAGAACCATTTTCGAGACTCGGAAACAGTCACGTCGCAATAGCGAGCGCCAATTTCACCATCATGCCTCTCTGATGATATTGGCATTCAGATCCGGAATTTATAGGTGCCGTACCGAGTCAACTCCGATCCGGCGTCCTCCCACCCGTAACCATAGCGACCGTGGTGCCAGAGCCGGATCGTCGGATCGGCCAGCGGTGTCACCCCGATCAGGCTCAGGCGATGGCTGAACGCCCAGTCCTCGCCCAGGTAGTGATGCCCGTCCGCTCCGTCAGGGACCACGACTGGCTGGAAGAAGGCCCAGGACCCGCGTCCCCATTTCGTGTTGCACAGGGGCAGTTTAAGCGCCTCGATCATCCGCCGGAGCACCTCGGCACGAATTCGGAGGAACCCGGTCGCGGCGTATTTCAGCGGGTACGGACCGGCCGCCCCGGTGCCGAGGACCACCTCGGCGATCCCGTCGGCGAAGGCGCTGGCCAGCTCGCGGCGTTGTTTTTTGGCGTAGAGGCCAGAAATGACCGGCTCGGGGCGGGCCAGGAGCCGAAGGGCATCGCGGTGGTCAAAACCGATGTCGGCGTCGATGAACAGGACGGCGTCGAATCCATCGTGAACCGCATCGGAGAGGAGTTCATTGCGCGCCACGTCAACCTGCGAGCTTCCCGCGCGTCGGACGACCCGGACACCAGCCTGCTCGATGCGACGGAGGCCCTGCTCGCACTCCCACTCAACCCCCGCGAGATGGGGAACCAGGACGGCCGCCCTGGCCCGTCGAGGAGGTAAGGAGGGCGTCCCGGCATCTTCGCGGCGCTCTCGGAAGAGGTTGGCGTAGCGGAGACCAAGTTCTCCAGGCTCCCATCGCCGGGCCTCCGTCAGCGCGCGCCGGCCCAGTTCGACGCGGCGAGGCGCGTCATCCCAGAGCCGTGCGACCGCGTCGACCCACGGCTCGACCTCGGCGATGATTAGTGGGGTCTGGGTGGCGGGGGTGACCCGCTCGGGGACTGGGAGGATCACCCCAGACTCTCCCAGAATCTCAGGCAGGGCACCCCGGTCGGAGGCGAGGATCGGCACGCCGTTGACGAGAGCGGCGATGGCCGTCGTCGGCGCGGCGTCCCAGGCGAGATCCGGCTCGATCATCAGTCTGGCTCGTCCCCAGTACGAGCGTGGATCGGTGCCCGTGGGCAGACATTGGACCCGTTCATGATCTTCGGCCGAGAGGCCGCTGCTGGCCAGCGTCGCGGCGGTCCCTTGCCCCTCGACAACGAGCACGGGGATATCGGGTCGGCGACGTCCCAGCGCCGCGATCAATGGTGCGAGGAGGTAGGCCCCGCGCGCGGCTGTTGGGTCGACGATCAGGAGGCAGTCCGATGCCCGCTTCGTGGCGCGGACGGCCTCGATATCGATGGGAAAAGGCAGATCAACGCAGGGCATCCCAAGGACTTCGTGATAATAGTCCACGGTGAGCCGGGAGTGCGTTAACCCCAGGTCGGCGCGGGCAAAGGCGTCGGGGTCTTTGTGGTTCCCGCCATGGAGCAGGGCGAAGGCGGGTACTCCCCGAGGCCGCGAACGCCCGAGAAGTGTGGCGGCCCAACGGTCGGGGCCATCGACGACGAGCCAATCGGACCTCTTTTGACCAAAAACCTCATCGAAGAGTCGAAGGAACTCGGACCCTGGTTCGGTTGCCTGGGAACTGGTTGGGGCGGATCGCGCGGGTGGAAGGAGGAAGGTCGTGCCTCCCAGGGTGATCTCCCATCGGCTCCCCTCAGGTCTGGCGAGTGCCCCGCCGCGGGAGTGGAGCCATGCGACCGGGTCGTCGCCCGGCGCGGGCCCGGTCGCCCGTTCGACGAGCAAGACGACCTCGAACCCTTGCTTGATGAGGAGCCGCGCTAACGCGGGTCCGACGCACGCATTAGCGTGAGTAGGATCCAGATCGACGAGCGAACAGGCGAACACAATCCGGGACACGGCAGTCCCTCCGGGCATGTTAACGAGCGACTGATCCTGGACTCGGCCAGGATAACGCGACCCTACCGAGAAATCGAAGGCTTGCTGAAGCAGATTCACGGGGCCGGCCTGGATCGAAAAGCGAGGTGCGGGCTTGCCGCGCACCCCGTCAATGTCAGAGTTGAGAGTCACCATGTCCACCGTGAGCAATGCCGCGATTTCCAAGGATTTTAGAAAAACCTAGTTCGGACATAAGTCATTATGTGTCCTTGAGATCACAACCGGATTCATGTGATGTCGCGTTGCCGGCGTGGGTTGTTGAGAGAAATTATGCTTGCATTCAACGTCACGCCTGAATTAATTTCTCTTCGAGTCGAGCGGCAAGGGATGTGAAAATCACCCTGCTTGACCGACCTCATCACCGGCCCGCTGTCCGATTTGATCTCTCAAAAACATTTAGATTCAACACTCCCGGGAGTTCGTGCGCCCTGGAGTTTTAGTACGCTTTCTCGACGAAGCCATCCGGCTCTCGGGTCGGAAGCCCTCACCCCCCTGAGGATCGCTCCATGCGCCGCCGCCCTTCTCCCCGCCGCCGTACCTCTCGTCCCGCGTACCGTTTGGTCCCCACCGTCGAGGCTCAGGAGCCCAGGCTTTAGCTCACGATGTCGGCGACAGCCACGGGAATCAACACCCAGGCGGGGGTGCAGGCTACGTCGGTGACGAATCTAGTTAATATAACGGAACACAACACTAATTTTATTTTCTTATATAGTTGGGGAGATGATGGCTCGAATGATTTCGGGGAAGGCCTGAATTCCCACTTCGAGTCAGGGTACACGCCAGGTTCAACTTATTCGGTGGCCGGGTCGCACGCGTACACGACCCCAGGGACGTATACGATCACCGTCCAGATTCAGGACGAGTATGGCGGCTCGCCCACCATCTACGCCACCGCCACGGCTTACGTTTCCGCCGCGCCGCCGAGCCAGGTCAGCCCGTTCTGTGCCGTCACAGGCCCGCTTGGTGGTACCGGGGGTCCCGTTGGTGGAATTTTTCGCGGCGTCAATGGCACGGGAGGAGGTGGAGGTGGATTGGGGGTAAGTGGCACTGGCAACATCACTCCGCAGTCCACCTCCCCAGCGGGTGTCGCGTACAACAACGGAGCGGTCAGCCCCCGCTCCTCATCGCTTCTGCCGTCCACCGGCCTGGGGACGCTCCCCCTGGGAGTGGACCTGGGATGGACGAACCTGCCAGGTTACAACGACGGAAGTGGCATGGGCAGCGGCTCCGGGAGTGGGAGCGGCTCGGGCGGCGGCAGCGGCTCCGGGAGTGGGTCGGGAAGTGGGGGCGGTTCGAGTTTCGTCGCGTCTTTTGGCGAGAACATGACCAGCCCCGACCTGCCTTATCTTGAGCCCGGCGCCAGTAGCGGCTTGGTGGCCGTTGAGAACGCCGGCAACGGCGTCTTCTTCGGCTACAACGGCGGTACCGGAACCTACTCGCCCCAGTTCTTCAGCCAGGACTCCCTCGTTTCCGATGGCTCGGGTGGTTTTAAGCTGACCCAGTCCGATGGCACGACCATCGACTATTACGGGTTCGGATCGGGCGTGCCCGCCGCTCAGCAGGGCAAGCTCGATTCCTACACCGACGCCGAGGGACACACCACCACCACGACCTACAATTCCTCGGGGCAGATGACCTCCATCCAGCGGACCGATGGGACAACGACCGTCTCGTACGCCTATACCTATGTCGCCAGCGGTGTGAACGCCGGTCGTGTCTCAGGCGTGGCCTTGCGGAGCGGACCGGCCGGGGGCACTCTGACGTCGGTCCAGCAGGTCGCCTTCACCTATTACGACGGGACCACGTCGTACGGTAACGCCGGAGACCTGGAGACGGAGACGCTCGAAGACGCCTCGGGCAACTCGCTGGGCACGACCTATTACCGCTACTACACCGCCGCCGACCTCGCGGCCGGGGGCGTCGGTTACGTCGGCGGCCTGAAGTACCAGTTCAACCCTGAGTCGTACGCCCGACTGGTGGCCGCCGTGGGCAATCCGACCACGGCCTCGGACTCGGCCGTCGCGCCCTATGCCGACCAGTATTACGAGTACGACTCGAACCTCCGGGTGTCCAAGACGGTCGTGCAAGGGGCGGGTTGCTCGTGCTCGGGCTCGACCGGCCAGGGGGCGTTCACCTACGCTTATTCCACCAGCACGAACACCGCCGGCCCCAACTCGTGGCAAACCAAGACGGTCGAGACTTTGCCCGACGGCAGCCAGAACATCGTCTTCACGAATTCGTTCGGCGAGGTGATGTTCAAGGCGACCTATGACCCCAGCGACGCCAACAATTCGGCCCTCAACGGCCTGGTCTGGGGAACCGATTATCGCTATGACAGCGCCGGTCGGCTGATCCTCACGGCGCAGCCCTCCGCTGTCACCATCACCAGTTTGAGCGCTCTGAACAGCGCCGCGGCGGCCAACGCCGACATCGTCGGGGCTGGCTACTCGGGCGGGGGGACGTACCAGTACCTCGCGTCGGGCACCGGCGAGATCGACCTGACCGACTACGGTACGTCCACCACCGCCACGTCGACGACCCCCGGCGACGTCACCGGCTATCTCAAGGACGACAAGGTCCAGAACGGCTACGCGGGCACGCCGATCCTGCTCGACAGCACCCAGTACGTCAGTCACACGCCGACCGGAGGAGCCACGACGTACCCGGTGGCGACCTCGACCGTATACCGCAACTCCGACGGCACAGGTGGCGAGACCACCACGAACTCGTACACCTGGTTCAGCGGCGCGAACCAGATGCAATCGCAGGCCGTCAGCGCGCCGGTGATCTCGTCGGGCCAGAACGGGCCCGGAACCGCCGACGTCACCACCACCGTTGATGACGTTTACGGCCGACCGATCTGGACCAAGGACGGCGACGGGTTCATCGACTACACGGCTTACGACCCCGCCACCGGCGCGGTCGTCAAGTCGATCCAGGACGTTGATACCACGCAGACGTCCGAGTTCACCGGCCTCCCCTCGGGATGGTCGACCCCAACGGGGGGCGGCTTGAACCTGGTGACCACGTATCAGGTCGACAGCCAGGGGCGGACGACCGAGGAGACCGACCCCGACGGCAACGTCACCTATACCGTCTACGACGACGTCGATCACGAAGTCCGCGTCTATCCAGGCTGGAACGCCACGACCGGCACGACCACCGGTCCCACCCAGGTAACCCGCGAGGATTACGCGGGGAGCTACCTCGAAACCCTGACGATGGCGGCGACGCCGGCCGTCTCAGGGAGCACCGGCAGTTACGTGCCGACCGGGGCCGAGACGATCTCGGCCATTCAAACGCTGTCGCGCACCTACATGGACAACGCCGGCAGGCCCATCGAGAAGGATGATTATTTCAGCTTCTCGGGCGTGACCTATTCGACGGCCAAGTACCTCGGCACGGCCGGGACGAATTATTACGTGACCTCCTACGGCTACGACGACATAGGCCGACTGGCGCACGTGGTTGATCCCAACGGCACGATCACCGACACGTACTATGACGCCCTGGGCCGGCCGGTGAGCGTCTACGTCGGCACCACGTCCAGCACCACTCCGAGCGAGGAATGGGCGTCCGACCACGTCGGCATGACCCTGGTGACGAGTGACCAGTACGACGGCAACGGCGTGGGCGATAGCAACCTGACCCAGACGACGCATTACCCGGACGCCTCGTCGTCCGACAACCGGGTGACGCAGTACGCCTATGATTGGCGGGACCGGCTGGTGGCGACCAAGTTGGGCGTGCAATCGACCGAGGACACGACGACCGGCCGACCGATTACGTACTCCGACCTGGACAACCTCGGCGAGGTGACCGCCGTCTCGGTCTATGACGGCGATGGGGTCACGCTCACGAGCACGAGGCCCAGCGCCTCGCTGCTGCGGTCCTACACCGTGACCGGCTACGACGACCAGGGCCGGGTCTACCTGGTCCAGCAGTACGACGTCAATCCGACCACCGGCTCGGTCTCGACGACCGCCCTGACGACCGGGACCTACTACGACCATCGGGGCGACAGGGTCGCGGTCTCGGCGCCGGGCGGCCTCTGGACGAAGGTCCAGTACGACGGCGCCGGCCGGGTCATCTCCCAGGCCCAGACCGACGGAGCCAGCGGCACGACCTGGGCCGATGGTTCGGCGCTGACCGGCGACCACGTCCTGACCCAGACGCTGACGACCTACGACGGCGACGGCAACGCGATCCTGGTGACGACCAAGGACCGGTTCGACAACGACACGTCGAGCGACACCGGTTCCCTGGGCAATCCCACGACCGGCCCCGAGGCTCGTGTTTCCTACGTCGCCAATTACTACGACGCGGCCAACCGCCTGACCGCGACGGCCAACGTCGGCACCAACGGCGGCTCTTCCTACTCCCGGCCGTCGTCCGCCCCGTCGCGGTCCGACACCGTGCTGGTGACCAGTGACACGTACAACGCCGCCGGCTGGGTCCAGGACGAGACCGATCCGAAGGGGATCGACACCCGGACCTCCTACGACGCCCTGGGCCGCCCGATCCAGGTGATCGATGATTACGACTACACGATCGGCCTGGGGTTGCCCACGAACTCGGCCAACCAGACCACGGCCTATACCTACGACGGCCTCGGCCATACCACGAGCGTCACCGTCGTGATGCCGTCGGGGACGCCGAACCAGACGACCGCGTTCGTCTACGGGGTGACCACGGCCGGCGGCAGCGCCGTCAACTCGAACGACCTGCTGGCGACGACCGAGAATCCCGACCCGACCACCGGCAACCCCAGCACCTCGGCATCGAACCAGACCTCCGTTCAGTACAACGCCTTCGGTCAGAAGATCAGCGCCACCGACCCCAACGGCACGACGCACGCCTACACCTACGATGTCCTCGGGCGGCAGGTCAGCGACGCCGTGACGACCCTGGGCTCCGGCGTCGACGGCTCCGTCCGTCGGCTCACGACCGCGTACAACTCCACCGGTCAAGCTTACCTCTATACGAGTTACAACGCCGCCAGCGGCGGGAGCATCGTCAACCAGGTCGAGGACGTCTACAACGGCCTGGGCCAGCTCACCGGCGAGTATCAGGAGCAAGGCGGCGCGGTCAATCTCTCGACGACCCCCGAAGTCCAGTACGCCTACACCGCGATGTCCGGCGGCCAGAACAACAGCCGCCTGACCTCGATGACGTATCCCAACGGCCGGGTCGTCGACTATGTCTACAACTCCGGGCTCGACGCGGCGATCAGCCGGGTCAGCGCCCTGGCCGACGACAGCGGGGGCACGCCGAGCACGACACTTCAAGCGTATTCGTATCTCGGCCTGGGCACGATCGTCGCGATGAACGACGTCCAGGCCGGGGTCGAGTTGACCTATATCCAGCAGTCCGGCGACAGCAACGCGAATACGGACGGCGGCGACCGGTACACGGGACTCGACCGTTTCGGCCGCGTGATCGACCAGAACTGGATCAACACCAGCACCGGCGCGTCGGTCGACCGGCTCCAGTATGCCCACGACCGCGATGGTAACGTTCTCTCCAGGAATGACCTGGTCGAGACCGCGCTGAGCCAGCTTTATTCCTATGACAACCTGAGCCGATTGTCCAGCTTCTCGCAGGGCACGCTCTCCGGTGGGGCGATTTCCAGCCCGACGTCCAGCCAGGCGTGGAGCCTGGACGCGCTGGGCAACTGGTCGGGCGAGACGACTAACAGCACTACGGTCACGAAGTCGTTCAACACGCAGAACCAGGCCACAAGCGTTTCGTCGGGTACGGCGCCGACATTCGACGCCAGCGGTAACACGGTGACGGATTCGGGGGACACGTACGTTTACGACGCCTGGAACCGTCTGGTGGCGGTCAAGAACTCAGGCGGAACGACGGTGGCGGCGTACGCATACGACTCGCTCGGTCGACGGGTCACCGAGACCTACTCAGGATCGAGCACGACGAACCACCTCTATTATTCGTCGCAATGGCAGGTGATCGAGGAGCGTCAGAACGGCACGGCGACCTCAAATGTCAGCCAGCAGTACGTCTGGAGCCTGGCCGGGATTGACACGCTCGTTCTTCTGGACAGTTACAGCAGTGGGTCTCTGTCGCAGCGGCTTTTTGCACTTCAGGACGCCAACCTGAACACGACGGCATTGATCGGAGCAACCGGGACGATCGAGGAGCGTTACGCCTACGACCCGTACGGGGACGTGTCGGTGCTCGACGCCAGCGGCACGCCACGAACGGGGAACATGAGCAGTTATGGCTGGCAATACCTCTACCAGGGTGGTAGACTGGACGAGGTGATGGGATGGTACGGGTTCCGGAACCGGGATTACATCGCGAGCGAGGGGAGATGGGCGGAGAAGGATCCGTGGGGGTTCGCGGCTGGTGACACAAATATCTATCGTTTCGTGGGGAGCCAGCCGTCTGACAAATCCGATCCATCCGGTGAAGTGGTTCTATCTCCCGGGACAATTGCAACAGTATTTTTCGGTCCCGGAGATCCCATCAAATGCCCTTCCAACATGGTTTTAAAGATTCCGCCGATGAGAATTGTCGTTTCGGCTCCTCAGCCTCCGGGTTTGATCTTCATTGTTGGCGCGAATCAAGGGCCACTTTTCCTAGGGCCAATGAGTCCTCAAAATGGGATTCCATGGTTTGGGTTGCCTCCATATAACGGGGAGATGGGTGATCTCCCACCTTTTGGGGAACGCGACCCTTCCACTGTTACGCCAGGTATAGGAATTCAAGGACCATTGAGAAAATAAACATGATGACGCCTTGGTGACATGACTTGTGATCTTGTATACGGCTTTGCCTCAAATTCTATATCGCTGAGACTGCTTATACAAGTTAGCGTAAGATAAGCAGCATTGGATGCCGATACCTTGCGTCCTCAGATGGGCCAGGCCAGTCAGCATACCATAAGTTATCTCACAGGCGTAGGTTTTGAGGCAAAGCCATTGTATGTTTCGGAGCGATCGTCAAAGTTCGCTTCGGAGTTCCACATCGCCTCAATCTAAAGGCAGCCACCAAGGTTAAGTTGTGTGCTGAGGTAAGCTTCAACATCTCGGAATACCATTACCTCGATAATGGCATCAGCGATCTCTTAATTGCCTAGCAGGAACTGCCGTTTGTTAGTTGGGACATTAAGATGCGTCTTCAAAAAATACGAATGCGGCGGATGGCTATTGTGACGACTGCCTTGGCAGTATATGCATTGCATGGGAATTTGGCGCATGCAACGGACCCCTCGGTCAGCAACCGAGTGTACCTGAAGCGCGGGGTCGAGTTAAAAATCGGAAGTCAGGTCGTCCGCGATAAGGGTCCCGTTCTTGACACGACAGTGATCGGATCGGCGAGGGAGTGGTCTCGAAACCCTTATCGTTCGTATCGTGTAGAACACATAAACCATCGATGGTTATGGATCGTCCCCGAGCACCCCGAGTTCGGAGGAGGCAGTGGCTGGGTAGCTGCTAGCGATGTGATCCAAGTTGACAAAGTGAACGAATACTTCACTTTGCAGATCCGGCTCAAGCCGACCCCTGACGATTATCTTGACCGGGGTATTTTCCGCGAAGCAAAAGACCCCGATCTGGCGATTGCCGATTATAGTGAAGCTATTCGGCTCGACCCAAAGTGCCTTATGGCTTACTATAACAGGGGCGTTGCTTGGCGTAACAAGAGAGAGTACGACAAGGCGATCACCGACTACACTGAGGCTATCCGCCTTGGGCATGGATTCCACTGGGCATATTACGGTCGCGGGATTGCCTGGACCGACAAACGTGAATATGACAGAGCAATCACGGATTTCACGGAAGCTATACGTCTTTACCCCGTATTCTCTTCTGCTTTCTTCCTTCGGGGAACTTGCCGGTACGAGCGGGCCGAATATGACCAAGCCATTGGAGATTTCAGTGAAACGCTCCGACTCAATCCGAAGCACGCTGGAGCGTATTACGGAAGAGCTAGAGGTTGGCATCTTAAAAAGGAGTACGAGAAGGCCATCGCCGACTACACGGAACTGATTCACGTCGATCCCAAGTTATGTCGACAAGCATACTTCGACCGAGCCAATGCGTTTCAATCAATCGAAGAATATGACAAGGCGATTGCTGACCTTACCGAAACCACTCGCCTGGACCCCAGTTTTGCGTTGGCACATTATAATCGTGCGTGGTTATTAGCGAGTTGCCCCGACGACAAAGTGCGCAATGGAATGGAGGCTCTACAGTCTGCGATTCGTGCGTGTGAATTAACCAATTGGGAACGAGGCGATTGCCTTTACGCGCTAGCAGCTTCCTACGCCGAAACAGGCAATTTCGAGGCGGCCGTGAAATGTCAAGAAATCGCGAATTCATTGACCCCGCGAGTCTCATTAGACGCAGTGCGACTCGGTACCCACTTACTAAATCTCTACAAGTCAAAGAAACCATTCCGCCTCCAAGGTAGAAAAAAAGCCAGAACCACCCTCTGACGGGGAAAAGGGGACGTGAAGGGGAAAAGGGGACGGAGGGGAATGGCGTGAGCTTAAGCTGTCAACGTCCCTTCCAGTAAGCGTTTACGGAGGACTGATCTCGGTTCTTTCATCAGCGAATACTCCTTCATCCGACGTTTGAGAGGCGGAAAAGGGGACGGAGGGAATAAATCTTTAAGGTTGGAGCGGAAACCGGGTCAGGACAGCTAATCGGGACAGAACCTCTAGACCTGAACCAAGCGTAACCCCAAGCTCATCGAGCCATTGAAACTCGAAAACCCCCTGGTTCTGGCGGATAATCGAGGTACTTCACCCCCTCGATCATTCGCCGCCAGGAGGTTTTCGAGTGAACGCCACTATCCATCGGCAACTCGCCGCTCGCAAGCGGAGAATCCTCCGTCGGATCAAGAATCAGCCCGGCATCGAACGCCATCAGCCGATGATGGCCGCCTCCAATATCCGCTATGAGATCGCCGACCGGACCCGTGCCATCTCGCCGGGTGGGATCGGGGCCATCCACCTCCTGGCGCAGAAGCTCGGGCTCGTCCGGGACATCAACGGCGGCCTCCATCTGCTCAAGCGGCACCTGCCGTATCACGAGAGCGACCACGTCCTGAACATCGCCTACAACCTCCTGGCCGGGGGCGGACGCCTGGAGCACATCGAGGTCCGCCGCAACGACGAGGTCTATCTGGATGCCCTGGGGGCCGAACGCATCCCCGACCCGACCACCGCCGGGGACTTCTGCCGCCGGTTCACCGGGGGTGATGTCGAGCGGTTGATGGACATCTTCAACGAGTCCCGGCTCCGGGCCTGGAGTGAGCAGCCCGACGCCTTCTTCGACGAGGCGTTCATCGACGCCGACGGGGCGCTCGCCCCCTCGGACGGCTGGTGCAAGGGGGGTGTGGACATCGCCTACGACGGGACCTGGGGCTACCACCCGCTCATCGTCTCGCTGGCCAACACCGCCGAGCCACTCTACCTGGTCAATCGGAGCGGCAACCGGCCCTCGCACGAGCAGGCCGATGTCTACTTCGACAAAGCCGCCGCCCTGTGCCGCCGGGCGGGGTTCCGCAAGATCACCTTCCGGGGCGACACGAAGTTCAGCCAGACCCGGCACCTCGACCGCTGGGATCTGGGCGGCGTCCGCTTCATCTTCGGGTTCGACGCCCGGGACAACCTCGTGGGGCTGGCCGAGGGGCTACCCGCCGAGCAGTACAGCGAACTGGATCGCCCGCCCCGGTACACGATCAAGACGGTGCCCCGCCAAGTCCCCGAACGGCACAAGGACCGGATCGTCTCCGAGCGGCAGTTCGACACCCTGAAGCTCCTCGGCGAGGAGGTGGCCGAGTTCGAGTACCGGCCCGTCGCCTGCGAGAAGACCTACCGGGTGGTGGTGCTGCGCAAGAAGTTGGTCGTGGAGAAGGGCCAGTTGTGGCTGTTCCAGCCCGATCGGTACTTCTTCTACATCACCAACGACCGCACGACCCCGGCGTCGGAGGTCGTGTTCCTGGCCAACGACCGGTGCGATCAGGAGAACCTGATCGCCCAGCTGAAGGGGGGCGTCAAGGCTCTGGCGATGCCGGTGAACGACCTGGTGAGCAACTGGGCCTACATGGTGATGGCATCGCTGGCCTGGAGCCTGAAGGCGTGGAGCGCCCTGGTGCTGCCCGAGGGCGGCCGGTGGGCGGAGAAGTACCGTGCGGAGAAGCGTTCGCTGCTGCGGATGGAGTTCGGCACGTTCTGCGTGGCGATGATCCGGGTGCCGTGCCAGATCGTCAGGACAGCCGGTCGGACCGTCTACCGCCTGCTGTCATGGAACCCGTGGCAAGGTGTGTTCCTCCGACTGGTGGAGCGGTTGCACGGTCGCCGGTTGTGTTGAGTGGTCGGTGACCTGAAGCCGGAGTCCGGATGCTCCGGTCCGCATGGGCTCCGAACTGACGAGAGGAGGTGTGGTGACGACTGAACGAGGACGGGGCGGTAGGAACCGGGAGGCGGTGGCCCGGCCCGGAGGGGGTGCGTGACCACCCCGGGCCGCAAATAAGCCGGGATGGAAGCTCACATTACGCTTGTTTGAGGTCTAGACTGCCTTCCGCCAGTCGGAACGGTTTGCTTTAGCCCATTCCCAACCACTCAGACTCATCGACGGCTGGCTCGTCTACGATCTCGTCAACCAGGGCAATAACCGCCCCCCCCCCTGTTTTTTCGAGGACGGCGACTACATCGCCTTCCTCTGAGTGGGTAGTGGTGTCATGCTGCTCGAACCAGCGGGGATCGCCGAACGGACGGTCGTTGATCAACGCTGAGCGGAATTTCGGTTCCACCGTCAAGGCCGAGCTGTACGCCGACTGGACAGACGAAGGGCTGATCGTCACCCGCGACGAAGCCGGGCAGTTCTGCGCCGAGGTGAGGAAGCGGCTGGGGGTGCCGATGCTGACCAGACCGTACCTTTTGACGGCCTTGATCGGGCTGCGGAAGATTCCGATCAAGGCGAAGCGAGGAGGAGTCACACGGCAAGTCGCCGAGTGACGGGACAGAGTCGAGCCGTTCCGAATCAGGGGCGTTCATACTGCATGTCGATCTGGATGCCAAGGAGTTTTCCCGACCCATCCGGTTCGTCGGTCAGTTCCAGCACCCTGGGCTGCACGAACAGTCGTTCATAATCCGCCCCTGCTTCGGCCCTCACCGAATCGATCTGATCTTCATTGACGGTGGCAATGTATTGCCATTCATGTTCTCGGCTGACGCGATCCGCCACGCGGAAGAGCGTGAGCCGCTGGTGCCAATCCATGCCGGCGAAAAGCCGACTATCATGAAACAGGAAGCCCATGCGGTGGCGCTGGCGTAGGTAGAGCAGGAGCAAATCGAAGCAGAAAATGCGAACATCGTTTATGCCGTCGGCCTGGTCGTACTCGATCCTGGGATCAATTTCATACCTTATCTGATTATCCGGCTTGTCGTTGTTTCGAACGACCAGGCCCGCCGGTTTATTGCCATAGAACTCACGAGCGAAGTCGCGGTACGTCTCCATCAGCAGATCCCGGTGGGCCTTGATCCCCTCCAGGTAGGCGGTTGTCTCGACCGTCGCCTGCCCCATCTCGGCGCGGATCTTTTGGGCCTCATTGGTGTACTTCTCGATCAGCGACAGATAGTCCTGGATCTTCGTATGTCGAGCAGTCAAATCGCTCAATAATCTATTATTCTCCATGTATTCATCAATCGCGCGATGGGCGTCCAAGAACTGCAGTTGCGAATTAAGATCGCGCTCCAGAGCAGCACGCTTTTCCCGAAATTCCGCCTGCCGGGCTGACGCCGCTTTTCGCTCTTGATCCAGCCTACGAATGCGGTTCTCCCGGAGGCGAGCGTAGAAGACCTCGACTTCCTCGAACCGCTTAGTCACGCTGGCGGGCATGACGAGGTTGGCCTCTTCGTACAGTCGTCTTACCCTGTCCGGCGCTACATCGGGGTGGAGGTGAAGCGCCAGCTCGATGTCCCGCAGCCTCACCTCCAGAATGGCTTCTTCGTTGCGGGTGTCGGCGAGCAACGCCCTGGTCTGGTTCGCTTGGGCTTCGCGTTCGCTGTAATCCTTCGCCACCTGAAACGCAGCCAGGTCGCTTCGAAGCTTCGCGATTTGTTCGTTGAGAGACGCGAGTTCGATATCGGCGTTCTTCTCGCCGATGTAGAAGTCGCGAAGCTCCTCGTCCTCCTTGTACTTCTTCGCAAGGCTCGACTGCTCATCGAGCTTTTTCTTCGCGTCGTGCTTCTGGACGACGCGGTGATAATCCAACCCGAGGAGGAAGCTCTGATAGAGTACCTTCTGGTAAGGCTTCCATTCGGAGCGGGCTCCGTCGCAGGACGTGTAGGCCTTCCGCCCAGCCCTCAGGAAGAAGCTCAATAGGGAACGGAACGTCAGGTTGCCGATGCCTACGGGAAGATCGAAAGCCCCGAGACCGTTCAGAAACTCTTTATACGCCGTCAGCCTCATCTCCTTGCCGTTGACGGACAGCTTATCCTCGCCGACGACGCGGCTGACGAGGTATTCGATGCCCGCGTGCTCGAACGTCAGGATGAAGCACCAGTCCTTGAGGTGCTCTTCAAATCCCTTATTCTTCCCCGCCCCCAAGCAGAAGTGCAGTAGTTCCACAAGGAGCGACTTGCCGACCCCGTTGTAGGTCGAATGGATGTTCTTCACGGCCTGCTTCGAATGGCGCGCCACGATCAGCGACAGGCCCGTTCGGTTGAACCTTACGGACTTGAACGACGTCTGCGTGGATGTGAGTTCGATCAGTCGCATCGCACCAACTCGCCGTCCTGGGTTAAGTCGATTGCCCCGACCGAGTAAAGGAAGCAGAGTGCCAGGACAAAATTCTCGACGCCATGGACGGCCGGCCAATCGGGCGTGCCGGTCTGCTCCTTAATCCTGGCCCATGCGTCGTCGAACCAGGTCGGCTTCGATATGTCCGACAGGACCAACCCCGCGAGCCCGATCACGGACTCGGACAGCTTCAAGTGCTTGTCAGGGAGTAGCACCTGGGCGCCCTTTCGACGAGGGGGTCGGATCGAACACGTCACACGCCTCGAAGAAATACCCGATGATGGCGTCGACCGCGACGGATGCCGCCGCCGTCGCATGCCTGGGGAAGAGGTTTCGCCTGAAGACTTGGAAAACGGCATCCACGACAGGCGTATTCTCGGGCGGAGCGGCGGCGGTCGCCTGCTTGGCGGCCTCGTAGACCCCGACGACGTGATCACGCAGCTCGCCCAGCGCGAAGGCGGAATTCGCCCGGAAATATCTCTCGATGTGACCCGCCTGCAAGGCCCCATTCCCGATACGGGCCGCATTGGCTTTTGATAGGCGATTCAACTCGATCTTCTCGTCGAGTTCCGGCGGCAGGTCCATCCTGGCATCGTCCTCGTCGACGTCGCAGGCGAGGATGTGGTGGACGACCTCCCCCAACACGCTGTAATCCAGGCCCACGATGCGGTCCGGGTCGGGGACGGCCCCGCCTAGAATCCGGTCCCATTCGGTATCGGCGAGTCCGAAGAAGTCCGTCTCCAGATCGGATGCCCCGTAGGAGGCGAAAATGACGGTCTTGTGGGACGTACGGAGCCCCTGAAGGCACAGACCGATGTCCTTGGGCACGCCTTCATATTTGTCGTTATAGGCGTAAGAAAACTTGGACACCCCACGCCCGCCGCGCCCTCCCCATTGGGCCTTCACCTTCGCGAAATCCGTGGCCAACTTCTCCGCGGCCCTGGCGCCCTTCTCCTTCGGATTTATCGGGGCGTAGAGTTGGTAATAATGCTTGTCTTTCGGAAAGTATCCGTCATTGCCGCCGTCGCCCTTGCTGCCTTGCGGCTGGACCGGCTCGAACGCTCCGCCGTGCAAAGCTTTCATTACGGCCCAGAACAAGTCCTGGAAAGCCTTCGCGTTAGCCAGAATACAGCGGCACTTGAACATCTGCCTCGCTAGGGCGCGTTCTTCCTTCGTCGGCATGGCACCTGGATCCACGGATGGGGGGTCGATTAGCCGGGCGCGCTGGTGCGCCCCCGGGCCACGATACACGACGCTGTGATGGGCATCCAGAGCGTCCAGCATGAGATGATGCTCTCCGTGGCGGACAACCGGGGCGTCGACATGCACTATCGTACATCAGGCGTCTGGGGCGAATCCAGTCCCTAGCAAGGCCGACGAAGGAAGAACGCGCCGCGAGGTTTTACGATGGGACCGCCATGCCGCCGTTCGCTGTGTTCGACCGGCTCAACTTCCCGAAAGCCGCCTGACTGCTTCTTGCCAATGAGTTTCACTACCCGGTAGCAAAACGAAAGAAAATCGTCGAAAAAGCCCGGAAAATGGTGAAAACGCTGGAAGCCGGTTATGACCGGAGAACCGCCTGTAAATCGTTCTCAGAAAACAACTTACGGCGGCAACGACCACCCCGTTCGGGACCGTGAGGTCGGAGGTTCAAATCCTCTCGCCCCGACTTTTCCTAAAACCAGCCGAATCCTTGACTTAGGATATCTGCCCAGCGTCGGGCAGAGCGGCCTGGAAGTCCTGAAGAAGTAGCACCGGTACTACTTCGGGACGGAAAGGGTTCGCTCTCATGCCCGCCAAGTCTCCCCGACTCCCAAGTACCGCCACTACAAGCCGAAGGATCTGGCCGTCGTCCGGTACAAAGGGCACGACTGCTACCTCGGCAAGCACGGCTCCGACGAGAGCTGACAACGGTACTGGCGACTTGTCACCGAGCACCTGGTCTCGCTAGCGCCCGTCGTCACCTCACCCGACCCCGCGGACAGCAGTCCAGGCATGGCGGTCGACGAGTTGATCGTGGCGTACTGGGACAGGCACGTCGTCCCGTATTACGTCAAGAACGGCCGGCCCACCTCCGAGCAGGGTAACATCCGCCAGGCTCTGCGGTTCCTCCGCCGTCTCTACGGCTCGTCCCCCGCCTGTCAGTTCAGCCCCCACGCCCTCAAGGCCGTCCGTCAGGGGATGGTCGAGGGGGGGCGCTGCCGCTCTCTGATCAACAAGGACGTCAACCGGGTCAAGGCCGTCTTCCGCTGGGCCGTCGAGAACGAGCTGGTGCCGGTGGCGGTCCATCAGGCCCTGCAGGCAGTGGCAGGGCTGCGTGAGGGGCGGTCCGAGGCCTTGGAAGCCGAGCCGATCGGACCGGTCGCGGTGGAGGTCGTCGAGGCAACGATTCCCCACCTGTCGCCCCAGGTGGCCGCGATGGTCCGGCTCCAGCTCCTGACGGGGGCCCGCCCTGGCGAGGTGTCGTGCCTCCGCCCGAGTGACATCACGATCACGGCGACCGGCAACTGGCTCTACCGACCGCGGGAGCAGAAGACCGAGCACCACGACCGGGACCGGGCGATCCCGATCGGGCCTCGCGCCCAGGCGGTCCTGCGCCCCTGGCTCGCGCGCGACCCGCACGCCTGGGGGCTTGAAAGGACAAAATTCTTCCGTATCCTGTGACCTTCGCACCAGGAGGCCAGGAGATACGGAGATGCGACCTAACCCAGAGATGGTCCCCATCCTCATCGACGCCGCCAAGGCCCTCAAGGGCAGCCAGAAGCGGCTCTTCATGGCCAGGACCGTCGGTGCGATGGGGCGGGGTGGGCAACGCTGGACCCAGGAGCATCTCGGCTGGTGCCGGGAGACCATCCGCAAGGGGGCGCACGAACTCCGCACCGGCATGACCTGCATCGACGCCTTCCACTGCCGCCGCCGCAAGCCCGCCGAGGAGCACCTGCCCCGACTCCTCGATGACATCCGCAGCATCGCCGACGGCCAGAGCCAGGCCGACCCCAAGTTCCAGACCAACCGGCTGTTCACCCGCATCAGTGCCGCCGAGGTCCGCCGCCAGCTGATCGCCACCAAGGGCTACACCGATGAGGAGTTGCCCACCCAGCAGACGATCAACACCAAGATGAACCTACTGGGCTTCAGCCTCTCCAAGGTGGCCAAGTGCCGCCCCCAAAAAGAGTCCCGCAGACCGATGCCATCTTCGATCGACTGAAAGCGGTCAACCCCGAGGCGGATCGGGCCAGGGACACCCCGCGGGTCTCGATCGACGCCAAGGCGACGGTGGTTATCGGGCCGTTCTCTCGCCGGGGCCGGAGTCGCACCAAGACCAAAGCGGTCGATCACGACTTCAAGCCCGAGGCGACATTGACCCCCTTCGGCATCTTCCTGCCCGAGCACGACGACCTCTGGCTGTCCATGGCCCGCTCGAAGGTCACCAGCGACTTCGTCGCCGATCGCCTGGAGCCGTGGTGGCAGGAGGTCGGGCTCCGCTTCCTGAGCGTGAAGACGCTGGTGATCAACCTGGACAACGGCCCGGAGAACCACAGCCGCCGGACGCAGTTCCTCAAGCGGATCGTGGGGTTCGCCCGCAAGCATGGCCTGGCGATCCAACTGGCGTACTACCCGCCGTACCACAGCAAATACAACCCGATCGAGCGATGCTGGGGCATCCTGGAGATGCATTGGAACGGGTCGCTGCTGGACTCGGTCGAGGCGGTGCTGGGCTTCGCCCGGTCGATGACCTGGAAGGGGAAGCACCCGGTGGTCAGCGTGGTGGAGACGACCTATGCCACCGGGGTGAAGCTGACGCCGGTTGAGATGGCGGCATTGGAGGCCGAGGTGGTCCGCCCGCCGTCGCTTGAGAAGTGGTTCGTCAAGATCCCCCGCAAGCGAGGCAGGCCACGGAAGACATAGCTTCTGTCTGGTCCCTTAGGTCATCGATCATTGGTCATTAGGGTTGTTGCGGAATAGCCGTAAGGTCAAAGGGCAGAAGGAAAATAGGACAAAAGGAAAGATCCGCCCTTTGTCCTTGTGTCCTTGTGTCCCTTGACCTTACGTCAAAAACAGTCCCTAATACGCAAAAACCCTATTGGTCCTTCACATCACAAACTTCGCAATCCTTCCGCCCGCATCCGATGAGGTCTAGGCTCTGTCGGAAAAGTGGCATTTCCTTTGAGACTGTATCGACCTAAGGAGTTATGGGCCAAGGGTCGCCAGTGGTTCGGAGGAGGCTACCATGCCGCGGCATCAACTCACCGACGACGATTGGGATCTCATCAAGGATCTTTTCCCGGCACCCGCGACCACTGGGCGGCCGCCGCGGTGTCGTCGTCAGATCGCCGACGCCATCCTCTGGATCCTCAGGACCGGCGCCCCCTGGCGCGACCTGCCCGAGGAGTACGGGCCCTGGGGCACCGCCTGGGACCTCTTCGACAAGTGGAATGGCGACGGGACCCTCGATCAGGTCCTCTCGCGGCTCCGGTCGGCGCATGTCGAGGCCGGGGTGATCGACGACCAGCTCTGGTGCATCGACGGGACCGTCGTCCGAGCCGCCCGGTGTGCCGCCGGGGGCGGAAAAAAGGGGACCCCGAGGAACCCGAGGACCACGCCTTGGGCCGATCCCGAGGCGGCCTTTCCACCAAGATCAACCTGCTCTGCGACGGCCACGGCCATCCGCCGCACTTCCACCTGACGCCGGGGCAGGCGCACGAGACGACGGCCTTCGTGCCGCTGGTGGTGGGGGCCGATGAGCGGCTCACCGATGGGGAGGGCGTCCCGGTGGCCTGGCAGGTGGCCTGGCCGGCGACAAGGGATACCGGGCGGACTGGATCGACGAGTACCTGAACGGGTTGGGCATCAAGCCGGTGATCCCGCCGAAGGCGAACGAGGATCGCTCGGCCCGGCCGGTGGAGTTCGACAAGGACGTCTACCGCCGACGGAGCATCGTGGAGAACCTGATCGGCTGGCTCAAGGAGTGCCGGCGGGTGTTCTCACGGTTCGAGAAGACGGCCAAGAACTTCGGTGGTATGATCAAGATGGCATTCATCGAGCGATCTCTGCGTCTGACTTGCCAATAGGCGTTTTCTGACAGAGCCTAGCATCCCGCGCCCTCCCCGCCGACAATCGCCCGGTCCAACCGAACCCTTTCGAGGACTTCAAGGCCGTGATCGATCTTCCAGGCTGGGCCGCCGTGGGCGTCATTCTCGTCGATCTCTTGATCCGCGTCGGATTCTCGGTCCGCGTGATCATGCGGCGCAGGCCGGTCGGCGTCTCGCTCGCCTGGCTGACGATCATCCTGATTTTCCCCTTCGCCGGGGCCATGATTTACCTCTTGATCGGCGAGATGCGCCTGGGCAAGCGCCGGGCCGAACGCGCCGCGAGGATTCACGGTCCCTATCAAGACTGGGTCAAGGGGCTTCGATCGCGGTCGCATGTCGACTGGTCGACGCTCGACATCGCCGACGAGCCCCTCGCCCGGTTGACCGAGGCCGCCGGGGGCATTCCCGCCCTGCCCGGCAACGCCTGGACCATGCTCGACCACGCCGAGGCCGTTTTTCTCGCCTTGATTGGCGACATCGACGCCGCGCGGCGAACCTGTCACCTTGAATTCTACATCTGGTCCGACGGCGGCCGGGCCGATGACGTCGCCGAGGCCCTCATGCGCGCCGCGAAGCGCGGCGTGACCTGCCGCCTTCTCGTCGATTTCGTCGGCTCTCACGCCTTTATTCATGGCGAAATCGCCGAGAAACTCCGAGCATCGGGCGTCTCGGTCGTTGCGGCGATGCCGGTCAATCTGGTGCGAATGCTCTTTGTCCGGTTTGACCTCAGACTTCACCGCAAGATCGTCGTCATTGACGGCGAAACTGCCTATACAGGCAGCATGAATCTCGTCGATCCTCGGTTTTTTAAGCGTGGTTCTGACGTCGGCCCCTGGGTTGACGCGATGGTTCGCCTTCAGGGGCCGGTCGTCGAGGCGCTGGCGATCACCTTCCTCGAAGACTGGGAACTTGAGACCGGCGCGGGGGTTCATTCGCTCGCCGATAAAGGCGACGCCCACGCTCGCCCCGCCGCCGGTTCGGCCGTGATCCAGGTCGCCCCTTCGGGTCCCGTGGCGAGTGAAGAGTCAATCCAGTCAGTCCTCTTGACGACGATTTACGCCGCTCGACAGGAACTGATCCTGACGACTCCCTATTTCGTCCCCGAGGAAAGTCTTGTCGCCGCGCTCTCGTCGGCCGCCTGGCGCGGCGTGAAAGTCACGCTCGTCGTTCCTCGCCGGGTTGACTCGCGACTCGCCCGGCTCGCCAGCCAGCCACACAAAGGCGAGCTTCTCGAAGCCGGCGTTCGGATCGTCGAGTTTGGCGACGGCCTCCTGCACACGAAGTCGGTCACCGTTGATGGTTCCCTCAGCCTCTTTGGCTCCTTGAACCTCGACCCGCGCAGCCTTGTCCTCAATTTTGAGATCACCCTCGCCATTTACGACACTCCCTTCACCCACGCCCTCCGCGCCGTCCAACAATCCTACATCGATCGGTCGATCCCTATGGATCTCTCCGCCTGGCGTACCCGTCCCCCCCTCCGCCGCTTCGCCGAAAACGCGGCGAGGCTGCTCAGTCCCTTGCTCTGAGCCTTGCCAGGACGTCGCGCGGACCGTACCATGCGACTTATCCTTCTTCCCAAAAGACAATTCACGAGCATCGAGGCTGCATCATGAGCCCGTCGCGTTGGCGTCGCCTTGCCTGGATGGGCGGTTCTTGCCTTGCAATCGCCGTGTCGTCAACAACCTGGACGAGCCTCGCCGACGAACCTCGGCCCGACGTGGTCGTTGCCGACTTTGAAGGCGATGACTATCACGGCTGGACCACGACCGGCGACGCCTTTGGCAAAGGCCCCGCGCGGGGCACCTTGCCCGGTCAGATGAGCGTCGACGGATTTGAAGGGCGTGGACTCGTTAACTCCTTCCTCGGCGGCGATGATTCCCGAGGAACGCTCACCTCGCCCTCGATCACGATCGACCGGCCTTATCTCAACTTCCTCATCGGCGGCGGCGGATACGCGGGTGAAACCTGCGTCGACCTTCTTATCGATGGCAAGATCGTCCGGTCGGCGACGGGACCGAACGTCAAGCCCGGCGGTTCGGAACGGCTCGACTGGACTTCGTGGAACGTCTCCGAATTCGCCGGAAAATCCGCGGTCATCCGCGTTGTCGATCAGAAAGGGGGAAGCTGGGGACACATCAACGTCGACCAGTTCGTCCAGAGCGACCGCAAACGCGGCAGTGAACCGGCGGTGAAGTCTCTTGTGATCGATTCACCATATCTTGACCTCCCCGTGAACAACAAGGCCCCGGTCCGTCGCGTCCGCATCATGAAGGACGCGGCGATCGTCCGCGAGTTCGACATCAAGCTCGCCGAGGAAGGCGCCGCGGATTTCCGGGTCTTTTGCGACCTGAAACCTTTCCAGGGCGATCACCTCCGCGTCGAATCGACCTTGCCGACTGGATCGGGCGGCCTCGCGGAGGTTGTCCAGTCCAAGGAGGTTCCCGGCGCGAAGGAAATGTATCACGAGGCGATCCGCCCGCAATTCCATTTCACCTCCCGGCGCGGCTGGCTCAACGATCCCAACGGCCTTGTTTATCACGATGGCGAATATCATCTCTTCTATCAGCACAACCCCTACGGCTGGGACTGGGGCAACATGCACTGGGGCCACGCCGTCAGCCCCGACCTCGTCCACTGGAACGAGCTGGGCGAGGCCCTCACGCCGCGAACCTATGGCGACTGGTGCTTTTCCGGAAGCGCGGTGGTTGATCGATCAAACACGTCGGGATTCGGCCTGAACAACAAGGCGGCAATGGTTCTCGCTTATACAAGCACGGGGCGGGGCGAGTGCATCGCCTATAGCAACGATCGCGGCCGGACCTGGACCGAGTACGAGGGCAACCCTGTTGTGAAACACGCGGGGCGCGATCCTCGGCTGCGCTGGTTTGAACCCTCGCAGCGCTGGGTGATGGCGGTTTATGACGAGACCGGCGGCACGCAGGCGATCGCCTTTCACACGTCGACCGACCTGAAAACGTGGACCCCGACCAGTCGAATCAAGGGGTTTTATGAGTGTCCTGAATTCTTCCCCTTGAATGTGAACGACGATCCCGCGCGGCCGTTCTGGGTCCTGCTCGCGGCTGATGGCGAGTACCTCATCGGCCAGTTTGACGGCCAGGCGTTCACCCCCTTGCTGGCCACCAAGAAGCGGATCTGGTACGGCAATTTCTACGCCTCGCAGACGTTCACGAACGTCCCCGACGGCCGCCGGATTCAGATTGGCTGGGGCCGCGACGTGACCTTTCCGCGCATGCCGTTTAATCAGCAGATGACCATCCCTGTCGCGCTCCGGCTCGAAGAAACGCCGGACGGCATCCGCATGCTTGCCGCGCCTGTCGCCGAGCTAACCACGCTCCGCGGGCCCTGTCATTCCTGGAACGACCTCAAGAGCGCCCCGGAATCAAACCCGCTGGGCGAGTTCAAGAGCGACCTTTACGAGATCCGCGCCTCGGCGGATGTTCCCGATGATGGCAAGGTCTCGCTGAACGTTCGCGGCGTGCCGATGGAATACGACGCGAGCCGCGAAACCCTCTCGTGCGCCGGTCACTCCGCGCCGCTCCGCCGCGTGAATGGAGCCATTCAGCTTCACATATTCGTTGATCGCGGGTCGATCGAGATCTTTGGCAACCAGGGCCGCGTCGCCCTCTCGTGCGCGATCCATCCCGACGAGTCGAACCACGCTCTTACCCTTTCCACCTCGCGCGGCGCCGCCCGCTTCTCGTCCCTGATCGTCAACGAGCTTCATTCCGCCTGGCCCGATTTGAAGACCGAAACGAAATGACCGATGACCGATGACCGATAACCGATGTTTGGAATTCCTCGGTCATTGGTCCTCGGTCATCGGTCATTGTTTTGATGAGAACCGTTAAAAGGCCATCATCTTCCGATACGCCTCAAGACGCGTGTCGATCTCGCTCCGTTCCGTCCGCTGGAACCGGCGAAGGCTGAAATCCTCGACGCTGAAGCTGGCGACGACCGATCCACACGCCATCGCCATCTTCATCGAGCCGAGATCCGCCTTGCCCGTCGAGGCGAGATAGCCCATGAACCCCCCCGCGAAGCTATCCCCCGCGCCGGTGGGATCAACCACGTCGGCGATCGGAAAGGCGGGCATCACAAACGTCTCCGAGGCACTCAAAAACATCGACCCGTGCTCACCTTTCTTGATGATCACGAACTTCGGCCCGAGTTCCAGAATCTTGTGGCCGGCGCGAACCAGGTTCACTTCTTCGGTCAGCATCCGGGCCTCGCCGTCGTTCAAAACAAGGCCGTCAACCTCTTTAAGGAGGACGTAAAGCTCGTCGCGCTGGGTCTCGATCCAGAAGTTCATGGTATCGGCGACGGCCAGCTTGCGGTTCTTCGTCTGCGACAAAACCCTGCGCTGCATCGTCGGGCTGCCGTTGGCCAGAAAGACAAACGGGGTGTCGGCGAAGACAGGCGAGAGGTCGGGGTTGAACGTGCCGAGGACATTCAGGTGAACTTCCAGGGTCTCGGCCGTGTTCATGTCGCCTTGATAGCGGCCCTTCCAGTGAAAGGTCTTGCCCCCCTTCTCGATCACCAGGCCCGACGTGTCGACCTTGCGACCTTCGAGCAAGGCGCGATGCTCGGCCGGAAAATCCTCGCCGACGACGCCCACCAGCCTGACCGGCGTGAAAAAACTCGCCGCGTACGAGAAGAAGGTGGCCGAACCCCCGAGCGCGTTCTCAACGACGCCGTGCGGGGTCTCGACCGAATCCAGGGCCACCGAACCAACAACCAGCAGCGGCATGTGTTCACTCCGTGGACAGTACAAAAAGACGCTTCAAAATCAGGGCGCGAAATCCTCTGTCTCAATCCCGACCCATTTCAAGACCCGGTTGCGCAAATCGCGTGAGGCCCTCGTTATCGGATGCATCGGCACGCCTTCGTCCATCGACCGCTCGACCTCGTTCGGCCAGATCCTGAGCACCAGTCGGCTGCCGTCGCGTTGAAGGATCTCGGGGTCGAAGTCGGGATACGAGTAACCCGACATCGCATTCCCCTTCTGTTGAAAGGTCAACCGCAAGGTCTTCGCCCCGCTTCCATGCACGATGATGTTCGCCGACCCTCCCGGTTCAATCATCCCGACCTCATCGCGGCTGCCTCCTAGGCTCACGACCAACGACTCGACCGACTCGCTCCCCAGGTTTTCCAGGCGAACGGCGGCCATCGGACCCCTGAGCCATTCCAGCGCCACTTCCGCGACGAGCAAGGCCAGGAGACCCAGCAGGACGAACGTCACCTTTCTCGGCCGCCGGCCCATCAGGGTTTCTCCCGCGAGCGACCCGAAAACGTCCCGGCCCTCGCGCGAGCCATCATAGTCGACCTTCCCCGCCAAGAGAAAGCCCGGCCTTTACCGACGACTCAGGGCCGCCCGTTTTGTTGATCAACACGCTGTTGAGCCAAAGAAACCCCGGCGACTGCCGGGCTTGTCGCCCCGATCCGACCCCGTTACGCTGATCTGATCGAATCACGCGGAATTCAGCCGCGAAGATCCGGCGCTGAAGGCGAGGATGATCGCAAGGTCCGTTTTTTTGATGACCAATGTCCAATGACCGATGACCAAGAAGACGGAATTCCTCGGTCCATCGGTTCTCGGTCATTAAGCATTGGTCATCGGTCATGGGTCATCAGTCATCAGAAGTTTGCGATTCTCCCGCGTTGGATAAAAAAGGGGCGTTGCGACGTGCAGATCAGCAAGGCGGTGATCACCGCGGCGGGCCGGGGAGCCAGGCAATACCCCGCCTCCGACACCGTGCAAAAGGCCATGCTTCCGCTCGTTGACCGCGACGGCCTCACCAAGCCCGTCCTCCAGATCATCGCCGAAGAGGCGATCGAGAGCGGGATCGAGGAAATCTGCGTCGTGAGCGCCCCGGGCGACGAGGTTATCTACCGCCGGCACTTCCAGTCGTACGCCGAGAATCTCCGGTCGTCCTTTCGCGGCGTCGACTGGGCCGAGGAACAGGCTCGACGCCTTGTCGACCTCGAACACCGCCTCCGGTTCGCCGTTCAGCCCCAGGCCGACGGCTACGGCCATGCCGTCTGGTGCGCCCGCGATTTCGTCGCGGGCGAGCCGTTTCTCCTGCTCCTCGGCGATCACCTTTATATCTCGCGCGACGACCGCCGATGCGCCCGCCAGTTGCTCGACCTCGCCACCGCCGAGGGGTGCGCGGTCTCGGCCGTGCAATCGACCCGTGAACATTTGATCCACCATTACGGCACCTTGACGGGCAAGCGCCTCGCTGATCGTCCCGATGTTTACCAGATCGAGGAGATCGTCGAGAAGCCAAATCCAACCCTCGCCGAGCTTCGGCTTCAGGTCCCCGGCCTTCGCGCGGGGCATTATCTCTGCTTCTTCGGCATGCACGTCTTGACGCCTCTTGTCTTTGACCTCCTGGGCGAGATGATTGACCGCTCCGCCCGCGATTCCGGCCAGTTTCCGCTCACGACCGCGCTGAACGAACTGGCCCGACGCGAGAAATACCTGGCTCTGGAAACCCGAGGCGCTCGCCACAACATCGGCGTCAAATACGGCGTCGTTGATGCTCAGATCGCGCTCGCTCTCGCCGGTGTCGACCGCGAACGCATGCTGACCGGCCTTCTTGAATCCATCGTCAGGATCGAGCAGGCAAACGCTCCCGAAACGGCGTCGAGGGGTTCACGATGACCCCGCTCGGCACCCTTCTGATCGAGACGATCACCAGTCAAGACCCGAACCGGCGCGATCGTCCCCTCTTCGACCTCATCCGGGGCGAACCCTCGGCCGCGATCCTCGACGCCTGCGACGATCTCGAACGCTTCCGCCAGGGGGCTTCGAACCTCTACGAGCGCGCCCGGGCATCGATGTTTCTGCACGCGATCTATCGATACGCCGTTCAGGATTCCCAGGGGGTCGCCGGTACTGGGCTGATCCCCTTTGACGGCTTCAAGGATCTCATGACCCGCCGGTTTGAGCAGGCGATCGCCTCGTTTCGAGCCAGCGTCAAGCGATCCGGCCCCAATGGCTCGATCGCCAGCGCCCTGGCTCAGGCGTATGAACAGGTCACCTTTCAGACGCTCGCCGATCAGGTCCGTCGGTCGGTCCGAAGCTGTCAGGGGAACCGCTGGATGTTCCGCGTCGGCGCCGTCGACGAGCACCCCGTCCGCATCCATCCCGCGCTCTTGCAACGCGAATCCGACGAGGCCCTCTTCCCGATCCTTCACGAGCGAACCCCCGTCCGCCTCGACCTCTCGCATAGCGCCTGGTCTGACATCTTCTTCCTGGGCATGGACTATCCCGAAGGCGCCCGCGTCCTCAATATCTCGGTCGACCTCGGCGTCCACGGCCGCGACGACACCCCACGGCCTCCGATCGAAACCTTCGTTCGCGTCCTTCCCGAACCCCTTTTGCGCCTGACGAGCGTCGACCTTAACGCCTGCAAGGACGTCACCAGCCTCGACGAACTCTTTAACTTTGGCAACGATTACCTCGGCCTCGTCAAGGCCGGCGTGATCGCCTCGGGCCTGATCCCTCCATCGCTCGAAGGGACCGCCGCGGCCTTGCCCGATCTCCTGGCGAGGATCGTCCGTCCCGGCTTTGGTCTGGAGATCGTCAGCAAGGTCAATGATATTCCCAAGGGGTCGCGGCTGGCCGTTTCGACGAACCTCCTGGCCTCGCTCATCAGTTTGTTGATGCGAGCAACCGGCCAGACCCGGAACCTCACCGGCCGACTCGAACCCGACGAGGCCCGCGTCATCGTCGCCCGGGCGATTCTTGGCGAGTGGATCGGCGGTTCCGGCGGCGGCTGGCAAGATTCGGGCGGGATTTTTCCGGGCGTGAAGCTGGTTCAAGGCGTCGCCGCCACGGAAGGCGACCCCGAATGGCAGGTCAGTCGCGGCCGGCTCTTGCCCGTTCACACGCCCTTACCCTCATCGGGCAAGAACGGCTTTGAAGACACCCTGGCGGAAAGCCTTGTCCTGGTTCACGGCGGCATGGCGCAGAACGTCGGGCCGATTTTGAACATGGTGACGAGCAAATACTTGTTGCGAAGCCGTGACGAGTGGCAGGCTCGCGGCAAGGCCCTGGAAATCTATGAAGGGATCGTCGCCTCCGTTCGTTCTTCAAAGGTTCGCGCCCTGGGCGCCTACACGACCCAGAACTGGGAAGGGCCTCTCAAGGGGATCATCCCCTGGGTCAGCAACGCCTTCACCGAGGCCATTATCGCCGAGGCCAAAGCGGCGCTCGGCGAGGATTTCTGGGGCTTCCTGATGCTCGGCGGAATGTCCGGCGGCGGCATGGCCTTTTTTGTCGCCCCGCATCGCCGCGACGCCTTTCGAAGCTCCATCGGCGCCACGATGCGAAGGGTGAAGGCGTCGCTCGACGATGCCTTGCCCTTTGCGATGGAGCCCGTCGTCTATGATTTTCGGATCAACCCCGACGGCTCCTTCGCCACCTTGAAAACCGGCGCCGAGGCGATGATGCCGGCGCGCTATTACACGCTTCAGGTCCCCCGGATGATTGCGGAGGGGACCGAGTCGCTCGACGCGATGCGGAAGTCGGACGTTGACCACTTCGCCAACCACTGCCGCGACGACCTGGAAATTCTTCGGGTCTTCCGAACGATGATCAACAACCTCTTTCCCGTCACCCGCGCCGCCGCCGACGTCGCCGCGACGACCTGGGATCGCGCCGCGGAAGCAATCCGCCGCGAGAACGGGTTTGACCCTCTTCAGCATGCCCAGCTTCGCGACGACCTTCAGCGAGGGCGGATCGGCCTCGCCCGTAACCGCCTGCCGATCAATACCGAGATCCGCGACGTCCTCGATTCCGACCTGATTCTCGCCGATGACCCTCGATCCATTTCTCGCGATACGATCGCCCGGGGCGAAGACGCGATTAAACGCGGCGAGGTCGGCGTCGTCTCGCTCGCCGCGGGCGTCGGCAGTCGCTGGACGACCGGCGCGGGGGTCGTGAAGGCCGTGAACCCGTTCGTTCCGCTCGCGGGCAAGCACCGGGCCTTTCTCGAAATCCATCTCGCCAAAACCCGCCGCGCCCAGCGGCTCTTGAACGCGAAGATTCCCCACGTCGTCACGACCAGCTATCTCACCCACCCCGCGATCGATCGCCACCTTAAGGCCACCCAGCATTACGGCCACAAAGGGGCGGTTTATCTCTCCCCCGGCCAGTCGATTGGCCAGCGCCTGATTCCGATGACTCGCGACCTGACCTTTTTATGGGAAGAAGGCGCTCACGAGACCCTCGACGAGAACAAGCAAAAGGTCCGCGAGGCCAGCCGACGGGCGACTCTCGACTGGGCTCGCGAGCGCGGCGAGGGGACCGATTACACCGATAACGTGCCGATCCAGCGGTTCAATCCCCCGGGCCACTTTTACGAGGTTCCCAACCTCCTGCGCAACGGCGTTCTGGCGCGCTTGCTCGAAGAACAACCCAGCCTGCGCTGGCTGATGGTTCACAATATTGACACGCTTGGCGCCGATGTCGACCCCGGCGTCTTCGGCCTGGCGATCGGGGCCGGTTCTACCCTCTCGTTCGAAGTCATTCCGCGCCGGATCGACGATCGCGGCGGCGGTCTGGCGCGGGTTGGCGGTCGGCTTCGACTGCTGGAAGGGCTTGCCTCCCCGCGCGAGGAAACCGAGTTCGGCCTCCGCTATTACAACAGTCTGACCACCTGGGTGAACATCGACGGCCTCCTCGACGCCTTCCAGCTTCGCCGCGACGACCTCCAGGGCGATCCCGCCCGGGTCGCCTCGGCCGTTCGGGCGATGGCCGCGCGGGTGCCGACGTATGTGACGATCAAGGACGTCAAGCGGCGCTGGGGCCACGGTCAGGAAGACGTCTTTCCGGTCGCTCAGTTTGAAAAACTCTGGGGCGACCTGACGTCCTTGCCCGATCTCCCCTGCTCGTTCCTCGCCGTCAATCGCCGCCGGGGGCAGCAGTTAAAAGACACGGCGCAGCTTGACGGCTGGGTCAACGACGGCAGTCGCGACCACGTCGCTTCACTCTGCGAATTTGACTGACCCCCGGCTCGCCGCCGCCAGGCCGAAGACCCGGTCCACCAGGGCCTCGGCCATTGTTGGCCCTGGCCCCAAGGTCTCGACCGGTTCTCCCGGCCGGACGAGATGGATCGTGTGCGCTCCTTCGCGGAGCGTTTGCAAATCGTTGGCGACGGTCAAATCCGCCCGGTTCGCCAGACAGGCCGAACTCGCGGCGCGGATTAATTCGGCCGGTTCCACCCGCGAAAGGAGCTTGAAGCCGACAAGGTAAACCTCGGGCGCCCAGTCGCGAACCGACTGAATCACCTTGGGCGCGCGGAGGGCACGAATCGTGATGCTTGGCTGGTCGGAATCAATCTTCCCCGAGACCGGCTCCGGCTCGAAATCCGAGACCGCCATCGCCAGAAAGACCACGTCGATCGGCTGTTCCGTCATGACCTTTCGCAAGGTCTCCGCGTACTCGGCCACGCCGCCGACGCCCAGCGGACGCAAATGCAGGCGGTCGCGGACCAGCCTCCACTCATTTCGAAGCGCGATGAGCCGGGCCGTCTCGATCTCGGTTTCTCGGTCGTCGGCATCAAGATCAAATCTTGCCGATCTCAGAAAGGGCAGATGCGCCAGCGGTGCGTGGACATGCCAGACCGACGCCCCTCGACGGAGGCAGGCTTCCGAGATCCGCGACGAGAAGAGGCCCGACGAATGGTTGGCAATCGCCCTCACGTCGTCGATCGCCGCGATTGTTCCGCCGCCGGTCACCACCACGTTCAACAACGGCCAGGCTCCCCGCCCCAGAGGTGGAATCTCAACGTCAAAACGGACTGAAGACCATTCCCGATCGTCACGCTACAAAACAGGCACCCGAATTTTCGCGAGACCTTCGGTCATCGATCATCGGTCCACGCGGAAGGCGACTTTGCCATTCTCCAGGTGCCCAAGGCAGGAGGATTGCATCGTCCGTTTTTCAATGACCAAGGACCAATGACCAAAAGTCGGAATTTATCGGTCATCGGTCATCGGGACTTTGCATTTCTCCAGATGCCTAACCTCCGACTCTTGCGTCTCGACGCGCGACCCGATAGACTGACGAACAGTAGGTGTCATCGCTTCAGGAGTCTCTCTGGCCGCGTGTCCCTGGAACCCGTCGAGTCGCGAACGATGACGATTCTGACAAATCCGCCGACTGATCCCCGGGCTCGCGAGCTTTTTGACGAGTTCTGCCGTTGGCCGATCTACGATCCGCACTCGCATATCGACCCTCACCGTCCAGCCGCGCGCAACCTCGACGAGATCCTCGGCTATCACTACTATACCGAACTCGCCCATTCCTCGGGGATGCCCGCCGATCGTGTCGCGCCCGAGCTTTCGCCCAGAAACCGAGTGGAAAACCTTGCCGAACATCTCGGGTCGATCGACAACACCGTTCAATATTCCTGGTTATTGGAAATCGCCCGCGCCTTTCACGGCTTTCCTCACGACCGGATCAGTCCCGAGAACATCGCCGACCTCTACGACCGCGCGGATCGCTCGCGCGACGGCTCCGCCTGGGACAAGGAGGTCTGGACCCGCGCCAAGCTGGAAGCCGTCTTCCTCACCAATGAGTTTGACGACCCGCTTGAAGGCTGGGACCTCGACCAGTATATCCCCTGCTTGCGCACCGACGACCTCGTCCTGAAACTCCACGAGCCGCGCACCGTCGCCCGGCTCAAGGAATCGACAGGCGTCGACGTCGGCGATTACGCCAGTCTCCGCCAGGCGATCGGCCTTCTCTTTGAACGCTTCAAGGCCAAAAACGCCCGCGCCTGCGCGATCAGCCTTCCCCCCGACTTCGCCCCCGATCGGTCGACCCCCAAACGCGCCGTGACGCCGATCCGCCGCGCCCTTCACGGTCTCGACCTCCGCCCCGAGGAACACGCCGAGATTCGCCGGGTCGTCTTCTGGACGATCGCCGAGTTCTGCGCCGACCATAAACTGCCGTTTGACCTCATGATCGGGCCGATTCGCGGCGTCTATCCGGCCGGTGTCGCCGGAGGCCGCGACCTCTTCGACCGCCGCGTCAGCCTGTACGACTATCGCGCTTTGTTTAACCATTTCTCCAGCGTCACGTTCCCGGTCTCGACCCTTTCGCCCGACGCCGGGGCCGAGCTGGTCGCCTATGCCTGGATCTTTCCGAACGTCCTTCCGAACGGCCACTGGTGGTACTCGAACGTCCCGGCGTACATCGCCGCCGACCTCCGCGCCCGGCTTCAGGCCGTGCCCAAGACGAAGCTGATCGGCTACTATTCCGACGCCTACAAGCTGGAATTCGTCCTCCCGAAGTTCAACACCTTCCGGCGGGTCCTCGCCGAGACCCTCGCCGACGACCTGATGCGCGGCCGGGGCTGGTCGCTCGACCGGACCCTCGACCTCGGCCGCCTCGTCTTGCTGGAAAATCCGCGTCGCATCTTCGGGCGCGACCTTTGACACCCTTTCGAGCGTTGCAACCGTCTGACTCTCTCAACGCCTTGATTTGACCTCGACGCGAACTCGGGCGATGATTCCAGGCGGTACGCTCAAGATTCTTTCGCAAAGGCTCGGTCTGTTAAGGACTGGCACCATGACTCAGCCGATTTCCCGCCCTTTCTCGAACGCGAGGCCGACCCTTGGCCTGGCCTTCGCTTTTCTGTTCATGCAAACCGCTCCCATTCTCGCGCAACCGATGTCCTCCGGCAGCGGCGCCGGGACCGGCACCGGCATGTCCGGCGGCGCTCCGCGCAACTCAACCGGCACCGGCCAGGAATCGGGGGGGCGCAACGCCACCGGCACCGGGACCGAATCCGGCAGCTCGATCCGATTCCCCGGCGCCAACAATTATTTCGGGCCAAGCCGCGGCCGGAACCTCATCAGCCCCGATCGCAACGGCCGGGGGGGTTCGATCCCCGCCGGTCCCGGCGTCTCGGGGTCTCTGCCGGGCGAAAACGCCGTTCCCCTCGGCGCCATGGCCGGATATTCCGACGACGGCAGCCATCCCGAATACACCAGCATTTCCGACGTCCACATGCGATACGCCCTGGCGATCCCCGCGCCCGGCGACCGCAGCCTCGCCCTCTCCCGCATCGCCAGCGCCGCGACCTTTAATAACCAGCTTCCGATGGCCGACAAGGCCCTCGGCGACGCCTCGGCCGCGGCGCTCGAAATGCCCGCCGGTCTCGTCCGCGATCAGCGCCTGATCTCGATCGTGATGTCGCTCCTCTACCTCGGCGAGGCCCATCTTCGCGAGGGGCGGACCGACCTCGTGATTCCCGACCCCTCGGACACTCCCGATGCCCTTCCCAAGCTCAACCGCGCCGACCTGATCCGCAACGCCCAGACCGTCATCCTTCGCGCGGCCGACCTCGCCGGCCAGATCGGCAACCCAACGTATCGCTCCGAGTATCTTTACCGGGTCGCCGACGGCCTCGCCTATGACAGTCAATCGATCGTCAACGAGTTTCCCAAGACCGAGAACGCTCCCCCGCGCGATACCAACGCCTCGGTCTTGAACGACTCGTATGACAGCCTTCCCGACCAGATGCTCCAGCAGGCCGCCGCGATCGCCGAGCGGATCGACCGCCCCGTCTGGCACGACCGCGGCCTCGTCGCCGTCGCCTCCGCCGCGGCCGAGTCGCGCCAGTTCGCCCGCGCCCTGCTCGTCGCCCGCAAGATTCCCCAGCCCGAGGTTCGCACCGACGCCCTGCTCAAGATCGCCGAGATCCAGGCCCGCCGGGGCGACGGCGCCAACGCCACCGCCACCTATCGCGAGGCCGCCGAAGCCGTCGCCTCGATCCCTCTCGACGACCCCCGCGCCGTCCTTGCCGGCGTTTTGATCGACAACCTCATCTCCGTCGGCCGGTTCGACGATGCCCGCAAGTCGGTCACTCTCTATCCCGACCAGTCTCGTCGTCTCGTCGCCCTTGGCGCGATCGCCGAATCTCAGGGGCGTCGCGGCAGCGCCAATCAGGCCATCGCCTGGATCAACAACGATGTCCCCGCTCCTTATCGGTCGACGCTCTATCGCCGTGTCAGCAACGGCGTCGTCGCCGCGATTGAGAACAACCGAACCCGCGACCTCTCCAGTCGCAACGAACGCTGAGACGTTTTCACAGGGACTGATAATGAAGACCGATGACCGACGAAAAAGCGTTTTCTCGGTCATCGGTTTCTTCGCGGCTCTCGATCGTCATGATGGGTCGATGCCCGAATTTATTGGTCCTTTGTCCTTTGTCCTTTGTCCTTTGTCCTTTGTCCTTTGTCCTTTGTCCTTTGTCCTTTGTCCTTGCTAATCAACCAACTTACGCCTCCCCGGAAACCCTCAAGCGCCTTTCTTTATGGCGCCTTGAAGAATGGGGCATATCGTTCCTTCGATGCTCGAATCCCCGCGTGAAACGCATGGATATCAAATCCGAAAACGAACATCCGACAGCCCCAGTTCTTCATTCTCTCGGCATACTCAGCGCCTCGCGGCACGATGCCCCAGGGCTTCCCCGCGTCATTGCAGGCGCGTGCGATCCGTTCAATCGTGTCGAGACATTTGGGATTCTCAAAATCTCCCGGCACGCCGCAAACCTGGCTGATATCGGCCGGACCGACAAAGAGCAGGTCAACGTCGGGAATCGCGGCCAGTTCCGCCACGGCGTCGATCGCCCCTTGTGTCTCAATTTGAAGGCCGACAAAGGTTTCGGCGTTCGCCTTGGCGACATACTCGCCCAGCGGCATCAGGCCGAACCGGCCGTCGCGGTTGCCTCCGTTCATCCCGCGCTCGCCTCTCGGATAAAACTTCGTCCAGCGCACCGCCTGTTCCGCCTCCTCGGGACTTCGGACCATGCTGACCATCACCCCCCCCGCCCCCGCTTCCAGCACCCGCATGATCGCCGCGTAATCCGTCGCCGGCATCCTCACGAAATGATCCATTCCATACGCCCGAGCGGCCATCGTGGCGATCTCGATCTCCTTCATCCCCAGGCCCGCGTGCTCGGCGTCCAGCCAGAGCGCATCAAACTCGCCATGCTCGCCGACGATTTCGATCAGCTTGGGATGATAAAGTTGGCCGATCCCGAACAACCGAACGAAGCCACCATCGGCCAGCAACTGCTTGATTCGAGGCATGCCGGAATCTCTCCCAAAAACGAACCGATCCAGTGGCGAGGCTGGGCGTTGAACGTACCCCGAGGATCGCGGATAACCAAGGGGGTTGTTCCCCCTTTCCCAGAACGAAACGAACCCAACTGAGACCTCGTTCATGGCTGCCCCGTTCACGGTCGTCGTCGCCGATTTCTTAAACGAAGCCACGATCGAAGCCCCGATCCTCAACGCGATCGCCGAGGTTGTTCTCGCCCAGGCCACCGACGAAGCCTCGCTTCTCCCCTATCTGGCCGACGCCGACGCCCTGCTTCTCTTTCACGACATCGCGTCGATCGGCGAGGCGACTTTCGCCGCCGCGCCGAGGTGCAAGTGCATCGTTCGCGCGGGGGTCGGCTACAACAATGTCGACCTCGCCTCGGCCAGTCGCCACGGCGTGCTCGTCTGCAACGTCCCCGACTACGGCACCGAGGAAGTCGCCGATCACACGATCATGTTCCTTCTCGCCCTGGTGCGTCGCCTCATTCCCTGCCATTCCGCAATCCGAGGCGGCGACTGGCATTATGAAACCGCCGTCGGCGCTCCTCGACTCCGCGGCAAGACCCTCGGCCTCATCGGTTGCGGACGAATCGGCACCGCCACGGCGCTTCGAGCCAAGGCGTTCGGTCTCGACGTCCTCTTTTACGACCCGCTCGTAAAACAAGGGCACGACAAGGCTCTGGGCATTCGCCGGGCCGAAACCCTCGACGAGCTTTTGACGCAAAGCCATATCGTCAGCCTTCATTGCTATCTCAACGAGACGACCCACCACCTCATCAACGCCGAGACCCTGGGTAAAATGCGCCCCGGCGCGATCCTGATCAACACCGCCCGAGGCCCCGTCATCGATCAGGCCGCCCTCGTCGAGGCGCTCGATTCCGGACAGATTTCCGCCGCGGCGCTCGATGTCGTCGAACGTGAACCGCTCGACGACGACCGTTTGCGTTTTCATCCCGCAGTCCTTTTCACGCCTCATTCCGCCTTCTATAGTGTTGAGGGGTTTGTTGAGCTTCGCACCAAGGCCGCGTCCGAGATCCGCCGCGTCTTGCTGGGTCAGACTCCCTGGAATCCGGTCAACAACCCGGCGCCTCGGCCCTTAAACGCATGATTCGTTCAAAATTTTGCAATGCACAAATCGTTATTTGATAAGCATTTCGAGAAAAATTCGATCGAATTTCGCAAGTTTTTCGATTTCCGAGCGAACATGCGGAGTGGATAGACTGTCTAATCCCACACAGCAGGATTGAACGAAGCCCCTTCGGCGTTCGCTCCCTGTTTTGAACCGCGACGGTCGGCCCGAGATTGAACTTGGGAGGACCATGACCGGCGGAGAAATTTCCGTCCGGCGTCCCGTCGCCGCACCTCTTCAACCCCGCCTTGTTGCTGGCGGAAGTGAGGGTCTTGCCATGTTGAACCGCACGAACCGGAAGTTGTCGGCCAAATTGAACCGGCTGAACCTCGGCACGCGGTCGTTCGTCCTCGCGACGGGCGAACTCAACGGCAAATCGATCCTCCGCTTCCGACACGCCCATGCAGCAGCCGCCATGCGCGCCGGACTGGCCTGGAGTCTCGACCCGTCGATTCGACCGATGTCGAGGATCTCGATTCCAAGCTATCCGGGCTCATCCGTCGTCGTACCGAGGAGTCCCGTAAGGGTTTCCGTCGTGCGACCTTCCGTCGGAGATTCCGACGCCCCGCCCGCCCTGACAGACCGGCTCGCCCTGGCGGCTTGTCTGATCGCGGCGGGCCCAGGCCAACCCGA
The DNA here is from genome assembly GCA_965277595.1 of Isosphaeraceae bacterium. Lineage (GTDB taxonomy): Bacteria > Planctomycetota > Planctomycetia > Isosphaerales > Isosphaeraceae > CBDIDH01. The sequence goes on along the minus strand of CBDIDH010000002.1, from coordinate 3,098,868 downwards.
GGCGCCTTCCCCAGCGGAAGGTGCGACCTTTGAACGCAAGCCCTTGCAAGGTAAGCGTTCAGGTTCCGGGAAAGCCTTCGCGGGTACTGGAATCTTCGCCGAGAGATGGCCTGCCGTCGCGACCTTCGCGCCGGCGGGCGGATGAGCGCCGAGCCTCCTTCTCAATACGGTTGGATCGTCGACAGGCTCGCCTGATCGCTCCCTTCGGAACGCACGTCCTTCAAGGCGTCGCGTCCCGGCTGGATCGGTCACACCCCGCCGCGAACCAACAGACTGAGCAGGTGGTCGGCCCGCGCGGGTGACCTTGCCCGGGGATCAAATTGATCTCCGCATGTGTTCCGCGCCCGAGCCGTCACCGTCGGTCGTCGTGCCCTCACACGTTTTGAGGTCCGACGGGCGACACGCACCGATCTTTTGACTCTCGAACGATTTCGAGCGTCGAGATTGGCCAGTGTCCCCCGTCCGTCCCTCGATCGTTGAGATCACGCGACGACCGCCCGACGACCGCAATGAGGGTCCGGCCCGTGACATGGATCACGCTCCAGGTCCGGCCGGAAGTGACCCCGAAAACGGGGGGGCGATGAACGTGCTGGCGACCTTGCAGACGATCACGACAGCGGATGATGACGACTACAGCGCCGTGGCTTCCCTGGTCGTCCGGGCGCAGGCCGGCGACCGGGAAGCGTTCGGATGCCTGATTGAGCAATTTCAGCGCACCGTGCATGCGATCTGTCTCCGACGCCTGGGCAACCCGAGCGAGGCCCTGGAAATGACGCAGGAGGTCTTCCTCCACGTCATGAACCGGATTTCTCAGCTTCGTGAGCCCGAGCGCTTCGCCGGCTGGTTGCGTCAGGTGACCGTCCGCATGGCGATCAACCGGGCGACCCGCCGTAACGAGCCGATCACCGTCGAAACCGTTGTGCTCGAAGGAACTTCCGGCGAGCAGTACGCTCCCGTTGACGAACTGATTAGCCGCGAACGGGCCAGTCGCCTCTGGGAAGGTCTCGACCGACTCAAGTCGCTCGACCGCGAGACCCTGGTGGCCTTTTACATCCAGGGCCAGTCGTTGCTGGAGATGGCCGACCGCCTCGACGCCCCTCTGGGAACGATCAAACGCCGCTTGCACACGGCCCGCAAGCGGCTCAGGGTCGAACTCGAAGCCCTGGCCGAGGACGCCGACGAATGGTCGGACGGAGCCGATTCGGACCTCGATGACGAGAGCGACGAGGGGGACCTCGTCGCCTCGGGATCGGGCATGGGACAGGTCTGGTAAGGCATCGCGAATAGGGACCGCGAATCGATCAACGCCGGTCAGCGCATCACGCGCCGCCCGGCGTTTTTTTGGCGAGGAGCCGTTGGTCGTGATCGTGGGACTCGCGGAGGTAAGTCAAGGCACGCGAACGGAGTCGGGCATAATCGAGCCAGGCGAGCGAGACGATCGGCACGAGGAAGACCGCCGTCATGATCAGGCCGATATCGGGCCTTCGAAAGGCCGTGAAGAGGGCGATGAAGATCAGGCCGATCCCGCACGGAATCAAGGTCAAGACGATCGTCGCCCGGCGATAGCGAAGAAGCTGATACTCGATCGGCTCGACCCCGAGCCGGAGCCGCCCCAGCGCTCTTCGCCAGTAAATCAGGCGGTCGTTCCAGTCAGGGTCGAAGTCCGGGTCGGGGCGTGTCGAGGGGAGATCATTGGCCATTGCGGGGCTTAACCGTTCTCGTCAGCGACAACCGCCCGCGCCTCGTCGGCCTGGCTGACGACCAGGCACGACCCGGTCAGGGCCGCGAGGCGTCGGGCTTCCTCGGGGCGGTCGAGCGGAATGATGGAAAGCGATTCCAGAGCGTCGGGATCGAGCGCACTGAGCAAATACACATCGGCCCAGGCAATCGCCTGCGCGAACTGGCGAGCCGCCGCGTAATCGTGGTCGCGTTCGTGCCCACGAAGCGCCGAGAGGCCATTCCGCGCATCGTCGGCCACGATCAGGCGTTGAAAGGCGGGTCCGAATTCGCCGCCGACGCGCGAAAGGGCAATGATCTTGCCGCCGCGCTGAACCAGGAGGCTTGCCAGGGCGAGACCTCGGCCAAGGTCGTCCAGCGTTCCGGGTCGACCCGGCGAACCGATGCCGACGATGACGAGCTCGGCGCGGGAGTCAACGCGAACGGTCCAGGAGTCGTCAACGTCCCGCGCGCCCTGGTCGATCACGGCCGAGGCCAGACCGGCGACCGCCTTCAAGACACCGGTCACGCCGGGAACGATGCCGAGCTGAAACTGACAGCCGAGCAGCCAACTGACTTCGGCCGATTCCTTGAGGAAGCTTCGCGGTTGATCGCGGGCAGGCGCCGCGTCGGAAGCCCCGGCCAGATAAGCCCCTTGCGTCTCGGAGTCACTCAGGTCCGGGAAAATCGCGCTCCAGGGGCCGCGATAGCCGAGTGTCGGGTCAAACGAGAGCCGGCCAATGGGCAGGACGAAATCGGCGTCGGTCATAAGTCGATTGAGATAAACCCTTCGATCGCCCGATGTCGCGGCCAGGTAGGCAAGCCCCTCGCGATCGTCGGGGTCGTGGGCCCGCACGTTCAAACCCGGAGCCAGATGGCCTTTCAAGGCGTGAATTGTTGCCGAGGACGTGACGATTGTGATTGATTCGGGGTCAACTCCGGCCGACTGGAGAACGCTGGTAACCGCGTTCACAACTTCCGACGCTTCAGGAAGATCCGTCCCGAGTGCAATCACGACGCGATCACCGGGAGCGACCGCCTGCCGAAGTGGTGGATAATCGACCGGATTTTCCAGGGCCTGAGTCACAAGGCCCGCCGCGTCAAGCCCTTGAACCCCCAGAGGCCCCCGCCAGGCGGCGACGAGGCGATCGTCGGTCAGTTCGAAGTCGACCTGTTCGTCATCAAATCCGACAAAAACCTGCATGACGATGATCGACCTGCCTTGAAATGTGACGACCTTGACCCAAGCGATGCCACGACCTGACATGATAGGAAGGCTTCGGGAAGGTGGTCAAGTCGCGGATTGGACGAGGCGGTAGGATTGCCAGGTCGGTTTCTTCGATGACCATCGTCCGATGACCGATGCCCAGACGGCGGAATTTTGGTCTTCGGCAAGCGGGACCTTGCAATTCTCAACGCTCGCCGATCCGCGTGCTTGCCTTGTCTTCAACCGCTCCGCTATCATGGTTTGTGTAAGCTCAGGTCGGCATTCGATACCAAAGTCATCGCGGGCGAGTCAGCGTGTATGATCAGGGAGCGTCGCCGCGTTTTTTACGCGGGCCGGGTCCAGGGTGTCGGCTTTCGATACACTGCGGAACGGCTTTCCAGGAATTTCGAGGTTGCCGGGTTCGTGACCAACCTGGGCGATGGCCGCGTTGAACTCGTTGCCGAGGGTGAACCGGAAATCCTGGACGCGTTTCTTAAGCTGGTTCAAAATACCCTGGGTTCCAAGATTCAATCCGCGGACGTGACGATGGAGCCTGTGGCCGAGCCGCATTATTCCGATTTTTCGATTAAATACTGAAGACGCCAACGCTCGGCTCGATCTTCGCGGTTTTCGACCTTATTCGCTTTTTCCCGTCATCCCTTCGAGACTCAAGCGTTCATGAAGTCCATCGTCATCGCGCTCGCAACCGCGAAGGAGGCCATCCGGCAGCCGGCCTTCTTCGTCCTGGCGTTCATTGCCGGGTCGTCGCTGGTTTGCTCCATCTTCATCTCGTACTTTACCTTCGGCGAAGACATCAAGATGTACAAGGATACGGGGCTCACGACGATCTCGTTTGCTGGTCTGTTACTAGCGCTCTTGACCGCGAGCTCCACCGTCGCGGAAGAGATCGAGGGGAAGACGGCGATCACCTTGCTCTCGAAGCCGATCAATCGCCGACAATTCATCATCGGCAAGTTTCTCGGGATCGAGCTGGGGGCCTTGGCGATGTTCGCGATCCTGGGCCTGCTCTTTAGCCTCGGGGTCTGGTACAAGTACGTTTATGACCTCCGCGAGCAGGCGGGCGGGGTCGCCGAGACTGCGCAGGCGATTGCGCAGGTCAAGCAAATCTTGCCGGGCCTGGCACTCGGGTTTCTCGAAGTGACCGTGCTTGCCGCGGTGAGCGTGGCGATTTCCACCCGATTGCCGATGCTCGTCAATCTGGTGGTCTGCATCGCCATCTTCTTCCTGGGACACCTCAGCCCGGTTCTGGTCGAGGAGGCGAGTCAGGGGCAGGTCAACGAACTGGTCGGCTTCATGGCCAGGTTGTTCGCTCTGGCCCTCCCCTCGCTGGAGTTCTTCAACATGGGACCGGCGATCTCGACGGGGACGGCGATTCCCTGGGTTGCCTATGTAATTCCCGCGCTCGGCTATTGCATGTTGTACAGTGGAGCAGCGCTTTTGTTCGCGTTCCTTTTGTTCGAAGACCGCGACCTCGCCTGACCGACGCGGTGTGACGGTCGTTGGTCCGGGACATTGCCCTTCGACACCGTGTCCATGGGACCAATAGCATGCATGCGGATTCGTATGCCCGCGCTCAACGGCTTCTGGGAGACCGTCGGGGCACGGTCGCCACGGTTGCGGTGCTCGGGATCGTTCACTCGCTTCTGCTCCTGAAGCTCCTCGGCTGTCTCGGCCTGCTCGCGGCGCTCTTCGCGAGTCAGGGCGAGTCGCGCTATCCCCATGCCCACGTCCAGGAACTCTCCCGGTGGATCATTCCCCGAGAGACCGGGACGGACGGCGACGACGCGATTTTTGACGATACGGGTTTGTATCCGGTCGTCGCCGCGAACCTTCGGAGCGAGAACCGGATTCATCGGGCGGGGGCGTGGGGCCTGCGTCGCCTGATTTATCGGGTTCCCACGCTTCGGAACAACGTGGGTGCGCTCACGACGCTGCTTGCCGGTGGCCTTGCCGCCTTGCTGGCAGCGTGTCTGGTGTCTCAGATGCGAAGGGCCTTGATCGCGGATCTTGCCGTTGATGCGGCGACGACGTTGCGGAGTCAGATTCATCGCCAGATGTATCGGCTCGGGCAATCGTCGCTGCCGACCGAGGGGACCGGGCCGGTCGTCAATTTGATCACGCGCGAGGTCAACGACATTCGCGACGGTCTTTTCGCCGATCTGGATCGGGCGTACGCGGTGCCGGTCCTGGTCGTCGGGCTCTTGCTGATGGCCCTAGGGCTTTCGTGGGTGCTCACGCTCTTTCTGGGTGCGCTGGGGATTCTCGTCTGGTTGACGGCCCGGGTGATCTCGCGCGATTCGCGCGTCGCGGCGGACGCGGCCTTGCGAGATGCCTCCGTGCATCTGGCGCTCTTGCATGAAGATATCGGTTTACTGCGAACGGTCCGCGTGTTCGGGGTCGAGAACGTGGACCGTCACCGGTTTCACGAACACCTGGAGCGCTATCGGGCGGCCGATTCGCGGCGGATGAAGACCGAGAACTGGCTCGACCCGACCTCCTGGCTGCTTTACGGCGCCGCCGCGGCCCTGGCGCTGGGGATGACCGGGTATGAGGTGGTCAAGACGCAGAACCTTTCGCCCGCGGCGGCCTTGGTGCTCGTGGCCTCGCTCGTCGGCCTGATCGAGCCTCTTTTGAAGTGGGTGCAGGTGCGCAAGGCCATCCGCCTGGCGGGGCGATCGGCGGGGGGTGTCTTTGATTACCTCGATCACAAGACGGATCTTCATCAGCAAGGGGGCGCGAACTTCCTGTCCCCCTTGAAGGATCGGATCAGCCTGGAAAATGTGACATTGGAAAGCCGATCGGCGATCGAGGCGAGCGCGGGGCGGGTCTTGCTGGAAGGGATCTCGGTCGAGTTCCCGGCCGGCTCGCGATCGGCGATCATGAGCCTTGACGAGGACGCCAAGCATGCCCTTGTCTGCCTGATTCCTCGATTGATCGACCCCAAGGTCGGCCGGGTGCGGATCGATGGGCACGACCTCCGCGAAGTGACGATGGAATCGGTCCGAGCTCAGGTCGCCACGGTGCTTCAGGCGGATCTTGTCTTCACGGATTCGGTGATCACGAACATCGGTCTTGGTGACGAGAGCTTCACGCTTCCTCGGATCATCGAGGCGGCGAAGGTGGCCCACGCGCACAACTTCATTCAGGACCTGCCGCACGGATATGACACGGTGATCGGCCCGCTTGGCCATTACCTCACGCCCGACGAGCAGTATCGGATCGCCCTGGCGCGGGCCTATCTGCACGATCCGTCGATCGTGATCATCGAGGAGCCGACCGTCCCGCTCGACGAGGATACCAAGAACCTCATCGACGACACGGTCGGCCGGATCGCGCAGGGCCGGACCTTGATTCTCCTGCCGCACAGGCTGTCGACGATCCGGTCGTGTCAGCAAATCGTCTTGCTCCACAACGGCCGGGTCGAGACGATCGGCAATCCGCGTCAGTTGCAGAATGATAGCAAGCTCTTCCGACACCTTCAGTATCTGGAATTCAACCAGTTCGCCACCGGCGACATCGAGGTTGGACAGATGAACGCCTGAGGATCGATCGATCGCGTGCATTTCAACAAAAATCATCAACCGTCGGCTTGATAATTAACTCAGGAACGTTCGCCCTTGGATGAAGCTCGACCAGGAACCGGACCGCCGCGGCGACGTCGGCCGGTTGCAAGATCACCTCGCGGCGCTCCTTGCCCACGGGAACCGGCCGGGCATCGAGAATCGGAGTGTTCACCTCGCCCGGATAAATCACGGTCGATCGAATCCCCTTCGGACCTTCCTCGCGCCCGAGGCAAATTCCCAGGGCGGCCTGCCCGAACTTCGAGGCCGAATACCCCGCGCCTCCGAGAACGCTCGCCCGCTTGCCCGAGACCGAATCAATCTGGATCACCAGGCCGTTTCCACGCGCCCGCATCGACGGCAAGACGAAGTGGACGAGGTTGAACGAGCCGGTCAGGTTGGTCGCGATCATCTTGTCCCAGTCCTCGGGCGTGAGCGCCTCAAGGCTCCGGTTGCGGACATTGGTTCCCGCGTTACAAACAAGCACATCAATTGATTCCAGGGTGTCGAGAACTGACTTGACCATCATGAAAACCTGATCGCGATTGGCGACGTCACACGAGGCCACGACCGCCGCGCCTCCCTTTTGCGAGAGCATTCCGCGCGTCGCTTCCAGCTTCGCGGCGTCGCGGCCGACGAGCGCGACGCGCAGGCCAATCGCGTCGAGCGCCTGGGCCACTCCTCGGCCGATTCCGCTGCCGGCGCCGGTGATTAAGGCCGTTTTTGGTGTGGACACGTCGTTCTCCTCGATCGGTTTCAAGTGTAAACCGGGCAATGATGAAAGGCCCCTGGAAACGAGCCGACCCCGCCCGCTCCCTGGTTTTCAGGAGCGAGCGGGGTCGGTCGCCGACCTCGGGCGCGAGACCCTTGGGGCGATTCTACCGATGACGCTTCGCGGAGACAAAGGTGTGCCAGGCTCGATTCATGCTCGGTACCGGCGCGGGCTTGGCTTTCGGATGCGAGGGCTTCGCGACCTTGACCGTCACCGTGGCCTTCGGCGGAGGCAAAAACGGCGTGTTCGCGGCGACGACCTTGACGACGGGCCTGGTCACCTTGGCAACTGGCGGCGTCGGGGTCTTGACGACGGGCGTCGCGATTTTGGTCACGGTGCCCGCCGTTTTCGAGTTGACGGCCGCCACACCGCCGCCCCAGACCTGCGTCGTTCCCGAGCCCGGTTGGCCCGCGAGCCAGGTCTTCAACGATTGCAGGGTTTGAACAAACCACGACGGCAGGCCCGTGAGCGCTCCGCCTCCGCTGCTGATGTCCGTCGCCGAGACGGTCACGCCATTGACCACGATGGGATTCGTGTCGGGTGTGACGGTAACTGTCGGCGCGGGCGTTGGAGTAGGTGTCGGTGTCGGTGTCGGTGTTGGTGTTGGTGAAGGGGTGGGTATCGGTGTCGGCGAAGGCGTTGGGGCTGGAGTGGGCGCAGGCGTTGGGGCTGGAGTCGGTGCGGGCGTCGGCGCGGGAGTTGGCGCGGGGGTCGGAACTGGAGTCGGCGCGGGGGTTGGTGCTGGTGTCGGTGCTAGAGTTGGAGCGGGGGTGGGGATAGGTGCAGGAGTTGGCGTTGGAGTTGGAGTTGGAGCGGGTGTAGGAGTTGGCGTTGGCGTTGGAGTGACAAGAGTCTGAGCGGCGGGGGTGGGGATCTCGGAGAGAGCCTTGGGGATGTCGAGGCGGCCGAGGGTCAGGCCGGTCACGGAGTCGTTGATCGGGTCGGAGCCGGACTGGAGCCAGGAGTCAAGCTGGTCGATCGTGGGAAGGTCGCCGAAACGTTGCTCGTAAAGCTCCTGCATCAGGACGACGGTGCCGGTGACGAGCGGCGTGGCGAAGCTCGTGCCGCTGACCGAGCCGAAGTTGTTGCCGTCGGTCGGCGCGATCAGGTTCTGGCCGGGCGCGGCGATTTTCGTGGCCGAAACCCCGCCAAGTCCCACGCCGAGGCGCTGGGCGTTCGTGACAATCTGGTCGTTGGCGTCGGTCGCCGTCACGCTGATGGTGTCGGGAACGATCGCGGGGAAGCCGACGCCTTGCTGGCCGGTGAAGTTGTTGCCGGTCGCCGTCACGACGGGGATCTTCAAGGTGTCAAGCTGACCGATCAGCGAGGTGATCTGCTGGCCGATCCCGCCGTCCTGCGCGAACCAGTTATCCACATAGTTCTGACCGTCGGAGAGCGAGAGGTTCACGGCCGTGATGTTGTACTCGGCATGATGATCGACGACCCATTGGAGGGCCTGAGCGACTTCCTGAAAGCTCCCCTGGTCGTTGTTATCGAAGACCCGGAGCGCGGCGATATCAGCTCCTGGAGCTACACCCAGGTCGTTCGGGTCACTGGAGGCGATCAGGCCGGAGACGGCCGTGCCGTGCTGGATGGTCGTGGCGATCGGGTCGGCGGTGTTGTCGGTGAAGTCGTATCCGGCGACGACCTTGTGGCCGGGGCCGAGTCCGCCGCCGAGCGCCTCGTTGTTGTAGTTCACTCCAGCGTCGATGACGGCGACGGTCAACCCGGTGCCATCAACCTTGTACTGGCTCCGCGCGGCCGAGGCGCCGATGATCGCGTCAAAATTGGTGCCCGAGGCGGTTGTCGACGAACCGGCGGTCTGCGGCAGGTTACTGAGGAGGGTGCGGACCTCCAGGGAATCGACGTTCGGGCACTGGCGGCGTCGGTCGGCGTCACGTCGACGAAAGCGGGTCCAACCCATGGGCTTCACCCCTCCGGAAGGGCCGCCAAACCATTGGCCTGACCCCTCCACGATTCGATAGTGACGCCCCCCTTCCATGGCGCAACGCCCCGCGGGTCCGTCTCGACCCCCCGGGACGCCGCGGCGGGTCGCGACCGAAGATCGATCGCGGACCCATCAGAGCGTGTGTCAACGTTGATTGGACCGCAACGACCCGCGAACAATTTTGAACCGATATTTCGGCCAAAAGTCTGAGGAAAGACCAGTCAGGACAACCGGGTACCGGTCGGCGAGGCGGCTGGCCCGGCGCAAACCGGCCGCCGGCGCGGCCTGGCCGTCCGGTAACGCGAGATCAAGGCATCCTGTGGGGGGATTCCGGGCAGGAAAAGCCCGGCAAAAGAGGGGTCACGACGGAATCCGCTCCGGGAGTCCGCCGCGCCGGCGCTTCAGACGCCAGCGGCCGAACCGCGTTCGGTTCGGCTTTCGCGATCGATCTCGGGGCGATACTCTGGGGTTGTGCCACCAGTATCGGACATGACTTTGAGGGAGTCGCCTCGAAAAATGGAAATTGTCGCGGTGATCCCAGCCCGATTCGCGTCAACCCGTTTACCCGGCAAACCCCTTTTGTCCGACACCGGACGCCCCTTGATCCAGCACGTCGTCGAGGCCGCGCGCCTGGCCCGTCGGATCGGCCGGGTGATTGTCGCCACCGACGACGATCGGATCGCCTCGGCCGTCGCCCGGTTCGGCGGCGAAGCGATGATGACGCGGAGCGATCACCCGAGCGGCACCGACCGCGTCGCCGAGGTCGCCGCGAAGCTGCCCGACGCCAGGATCATCGTCAACCTTCAGGGCGACGAGCCCGAGGTCTCTGGCGAGGCGCTTGACCTGGTCGTCTCGCTCCTTGAGAACGATCCCGAGACGCCGATGGCCACCCTCGCCACGCCGATCCGCGACGAGGCGGTGTATCGTGATCCGTCGTGCGTGAAGGTCGTCCGCGCGCAAAGCGGTCGCGCTCTTTATTTCACGCGGAGCCCGGCTCCGTTCCATCGCGATGGCCTGCCTCCCAGGGGCGAGCCGCTCGGCCTCTTGCATCTGGGGCTTTATGCGTATCGACGTGACTTCCTCCTGTCGATTGGCAAGCTGCCGCCGTCGCCTCTGGAAATGGCCGAGAAGCTGGAACAGCTTCGGGTGCTGGAAGCGGGCTTTTCGATTGCCGTCGGCATTGTGAACGAGCCGAGCATCGGCATCGACACGCCCGACGACTATCGCCGGTTCGTCGCTCGCTGGACGGCCTCGCCGCGACGCTGAGGAAGGGCAAAAGGCAAACGTCAGGGCTTTCTCGGGGCGGACTTGAGGCTCTGGAGGTAGCTGATCAGGTCGGCGAACTCAACGACGGACATGGAATCGGTCAGGGCGGTCGGCATCACGGAAACAGCGCCGATTTTGCGCTCGTCAATCTCGGCTTTGGGAACGATCAACGTTTTGGCCTCGGAATCGACCAGCTCGATCTGAGCGTCGTTTTCGGATCGAAGCAGACCGTTGATGACCTTGCCATCGCGGAGGGCGATGACAACAGGCTGATAGCCGGTGGCGATCCGGTTCGAAGGCTCAAGGACGGATCGAATGATCTCCGCCCTGTCATATTTGAGGGCGAGACCGGTAAGGTCGGGTCCGATATTCGCGGTCCCTCGGCCGTTGGCGGCGTGGCACTTGACGCAGCCGACCCCCTTCGCATCAAAAAAGATCGCCTCGCCGTTACGGACGTCGCCGTCGTGCTTGAGCGCAAAGGCCCGCAAGCTCTCGGCCCCGATTGGCCCGGCGGGCTGGGCGCTGACAACGGTCGACGACTCGGAAATCTGAAGGCCAAAGGACCAGACGCCCACTCCTTGACGCGACTTGACGAGAATCCGGTTCTTGCCCGCCTTGAGCGCGATGCGAACCAGGTCGGAATCGGGCCGATAACCGCGACCGGCGAAGTTGTCGTATCCAAAAACTTGCCGCTCGTTGATCGTGACCGCGACCGAACCGCTGGAGCCGACAAGCATCAGGGCCTCGCGGTCGCGGTCGCTGGCGATCTCCGTGTAACCAAAGGCGCAGAGGTCGGGCGATCCATTCAGGTCGTATCCAAAACCGCCGCGATCGCCCGCGCCCCCCTTGAAGTCGTCCACGACGACCCGCCCCGTGGTCGCTTCCGCCTTGCGCGTGGACCACTTGAGAGGACGCCCCTCCGCGCCCGAGTAACTGCGTGTAAAATCAATCGAGGTCTCGCCAACGAAGACCGGGCCGGTCGTCCGCGCAAAGGGGCCGATGACCTTCCAGTCGTTCAAGGGGACGAATCGCGTCACGATGCGCTCGAGCGCGGTCGCGGCCTGGCCGGTGATTTTCCCCTTCTTCGCCAGCGCTTCGAGATCGGCTCGAACGGCGTCGCGGATCGTCAGCAGGGCCGATTCGGAGGCTCGACGAACCTCGGGACTGCGATCGGAGAGACCGGCGAGATAAACGGGCAGGGCCAGGGGGTCGGGAAGCGCCGAGAGCGCCAGCGTGGCCTCGGACCGGCTCGCGTCTTTCTGGGCGGCGACGAGCAATCGGGGGATCGCCTCGCGAAGTCCCAGCGCCGCGACGACGTCAAAGGCGGCGGTTTGAACCTCGGGGCTAGGGTCGTCAACGCGTGCGAGGATCGCGGCGCGAACCTCGGCGGGAAGGGATTTCTTGCCGATCAGGGCGCGAAGGGCCGCGGCGCGGACGGTCGGATCGGCATGGTCGAGAAACCCGGCGAGATCATTGGGCGGAATGATCCCGTCGCGGCCGAGCGACGGCAAGGCCCGAGCGACGAGCACGGCGGGGGCCTTGGGATCGTAGACGATCGAGATCCGCGCCGTGAGTGCTTGTGGACCTCGGAGCATGCCGAGCGCGTCAATCGCGGCGGAGCGGACGGCTTCGGGTTGCCTGCCATCAAGGGCGATGGCTCCGAGTGCCTGGGCCGACGCGAAATCGCCGAGAAGGCCCAACCCCTGGGCCAGCGTGGCGAGGTTCTTTGGGTCGGTCTCGGTCGCGAGCAAGGCTCGAAGCGACGGGGCGGCGCCTCGGCCGACGGGAAGAAGGCCGGCGATCGCCTGAAGGCGAACGGCGGGGATCGGGTCCCTGAGCGCGGCGGTCAGTCCGGCCTGAACGCGGGTCATGGTCGCGGGGTCCCACGCCTCGGTTTTTTGCGGAAAGGCGCCGGCGAGCGGGTTTGTCCCGAACCAGTTGCCCGACCATCGGGGATACTGGCGGTAAAGACCGGCGAGAGTCGCCACGGCTTTAGCTCGGGCGTCGTCGGGTTTCATCGTCGGAATCGCCCGGTTCAGGGCCTCGACAACGGGCGAGGCCCAGGCTTCATCGCAGAGTTTCAGGGCGTCGTCTTGCGTTTTCGGGTTGAGAAGGGCGGCGGTGAGTGCGCTCGCATCCCAGGCGTTAAGCGTGCGAATGGCCCGGCGAATCGACCAGGCCGCGAAGACGTCCGGGTCGCCAAGCGCGGCCAGAAGCGCGGGAACCGCCGACGTCTCGCCGAGCTTGCCAAGAGCAATGGCCGTTTCGCGTCGAACCGTGGGGTCGCTGTCCTTGAGGAGTTTGACCGTGGCGGCCAGGGCCTCGCGATCGCGTCGGATTCCAACCGATCGCGCGGCCTGAATGCGAACCTCGGCCAGGGGATCGCCCAGCGCCTCGCGCATCGCGGCGCGGCCGAGGGGGTCATTGAGGGCGTCGACTGCCCAGAGCGCATGAAGGCGGCCGGGGAGGGGCGCCGGTGTTTTGAGTCGCTCGATCAAGGGGCCGATCGCCTTCGCGCCTTGAGAAGAAACGAGCGTATTCTGAGCGTTCAAGCGCCTGGTGAGCGAAGGGCTGTCAAGCATTGCGATGAGTGCCGCGATTGACATCGGCCCGTCGGGCAAGGTCGGAGCTTTCACGGCATCCTTGCAGGTCAACCGATAGAGCCGCCCGGTTTTCGGGCCGTCGGCGAGCCAGCCATTGAAGGCCCAATCGACAAGATAAAGGCTACCGTCGGAACCGCCGAGACCGATCGAGAAGGGCCGGAAGTCGCCGACGCCGCCTTTGGTCACGAACGAGGTTTTCGAGGCGATTTCGAAGCTACTCCCTTTCTTTTTGAGGACGATCCGAAAGACCGTTTGAAGGCCCCAATCGCAGACGAAAAGATTTCCCTGGTACTCGGCGGGTAAAAACCCTTCGTTGTCGCAGATCGCCTGCGTTCCCGATCCGCCGATCTGACCGGAGATGATCGGCAAGGCGCGGGTCGGGAAGCGAACGAAGTCATACGGATAGCCGTAATGGCCGCCGACAACGTGATGCGTGAGGCTGTTCGGCCAGGTCTTGCTGTCGTCGTCGTTGCCGTAACTGAAGACGTCATCTTGGGCCGAAAGGGCGACCGAGAGCGGGTTGCGTTCGCCCGTCGAGACGACTTCAAGTTCGGAGCCGTCGGGCCGGACGCGGACCACTCCGCCGCCGAAAAGCTGGATGACCTTGCCATCCTTGCCGACGGCCCGAGGGATTCCCTTGTCGCCGACCGAGATATAGAGAAATCCGTCCATGCCCAGGCGGATGCCCGAGGCGACGTGGTCGTTGATTCCGCTGAAGCCGGGAATCTTGGGGCCGAGGCCCGTGACGAGGTCAATCCGTTCGTCGGCCTTGCCGTCGTGATTGGTGTCGCGAAAGGCGGAGAGAAAGGGGGCGTGAACGACGTAAAGCGTGTCGCCGAGCCATTCCAGGCCCATCACGGCCCAGAGCTTTTCGGCGAAGACGGTGGTTGTGCCGTCGGGCTGGATCTTGAGGATCGAGTCGATCGGCCGCGTCGGCGGACCGGGCATGTCCATCGGGTCCTGGCCGAGGTAGAGATTGCCTTTCCGGTCGGCGACGATCGCCGTCGGATAGGCGATCTCGGGCGCCGCCTTGAAGAGTTCGATGGTCCAGCCGTCGGCGACTTTGGGCAACGCGGGGGCGTCGGCGGCGATCGAGACGTTCGGCGAAACGAGCGTTCCCAGCAGCAGGAACCAGGGGGCGAACCGTCCGAGGCGCATGGTCCAACGTCCTTTTGGTTGCGAGAAGAAGGTCCGGCGAGGTCGATCGGTTGGCGGACAGAGACGTTTCCATCGGAATTCATGACCGATGACCGAGAAAGAAATTGAAGAAAAGGGACTGTAGGCAAGAGCCTTACCGACCTATTTTTGGTCCTCGGTCCTTGGTCCTTGGTCTCTGGCCATGACTGAGAAGGAAACAGCCCTGCTTGCCAGACGGATGGTCTGGAGTCTTCGGGCCGGATCGGTCAGAATTGTAGCGAAGCGCGGGGGTGGCCTCAATGTTGGAGCCACGAACCTGCCGCCCCGCGACGTTGACCCTGGAGCCAGAGCCGTGTCGAAGTCCATGCCCGTTTCCGAGGGCGACGCTGATAACAAGGCACCGACGAAGCCGGTGAACCCGTTGAAGAATCCCTCGTACCCCCAGCGCGAGCATATTCACGAGCGCGCTCACTGGCAGGGAATTCTCGCGTCGTGCGAGGACCGGATCTCGGCGGCCCGCCGCAAGCTGGATTCCCTCGGCAACGGCAGTTCCGGCCGCGATGGCTTTGCCCGGCTCTATACCCAGATGCTCGGCGCCCGCGATCAGGTCGCCGACGCCGCCCGCCGCCTCCCCGGTGAAACGGGCGATCTTTACACCGAGGATCGCCATCGTCTCGAAGAGGCCGTCGCCGCGCTCGATCGGGTTTTCAAGCGTTGGGATGCCGGGAATTAACCAACCGGCTGTTGCCTCTGTCGCGAAGGCGCAAGAAAACGCCCCGCGTCGGGAGACTTTCGTCTCTCCCGATCCGGGGCGATCGATTTGACTTCTTATTGTCTGACCTTACTTGACCTTGGGCCTCTTGAAGAGGTCGGAGCCGTTCGGGTTCACGACGTAGCCGGTCGTCGCGTAGTTGTTGTCGTCGTGGTGCGAATCGGCGTGGCCGTTGCCATTGCCATTGCTGATCGGTGCCGGGGCTGGGGTCGGGTAGCGCCCCATCGACTTGAGGACTTCGCGGACGGTTTCCACCGTCTTGGTCGTCTGGGTCGTGATCTCGGTGATCTTGGTGGCGAGAAGGCTGAGAAGCTCGGGAAGCATGGCGAAGGACTGAAGCCGGACCTCGCGCGAGCAGGAGAGCCAGGGGGTGCGCTCTTCGCCGACGATCTGGGTGAACTGGTCCTTCCCCTCGGCGCGGTCGAGCGTGGCGTTGAGAACGTGAATCCGGTACTTGCCCGAGACCCGGCCGCAGGCCAGGTGCGAGGTCACCAGCAACTCACGGCCATCGTCGCCGATCGCGCGCTGGGTGTCGAAAGGCCGGCTGGCGACCCAGGGACCGACCGCCAGTTCCTCGGCGAGGAACTGATCGACGGCTTGAACCACGGCGGTCGCTTCCGCCATCGCAGAATTGAGCTGGGGCAGAATCGCCGTGAGCGATTCGAGCCCGTCGAGAATGTCCTGGGCCATCTTGGATTCCATTCCGGGCCTGGCCGGCCCTCTCGGGCTTGGGTCGTGGTCCATCCAGGACCGACCGGAGACGTGAACGCCGCTTCGCCGACGCGATGCGGCATAGTAATGGCTGACAGGACAGCGTCAAGGCCACTTGCCAGCTTTTCCTTGTTAGGCGAAAGGTCGGCGATCGGTCACGTTGACGCCGTGACCGGATCGCTTTCCGCCACGCCAGCACCCGTCAGCAGGCGTTCATAAAGGGCGCGGAGGCGGTCGGTCATCGTCTCGGCGCGGAACTGGTGAGCGAACCGGCGACGCCCTTCCTGGCCCATCGAAGCGCGAAGATCGGCATCGGCGGTCAGTCGAAGCAGGGCCTGCGTTAATCCAGAGAGGTCGCGCGGGGCGAGCAAAACGCCGGTCTCGGGCAAGACGACCTCGCGGGCGCCATCGACGTCGTAACTGATGACCGGACGTCCGACCAGAAGCGCTTGCGGAAGGACACGCGCCAGCCCCTCGCGCAAGCTCGGATGCACCACGGCATCGACCGCGTTCAGCAGCTCGGGAATCCGCGTCGGCGGCACAAGGCCGACGAAGTGAACGGCGTGACCGACACCAAGTTCCCTGGCCCGAGCCTTGAGCGTCTCGCGGAGTAAGCCATCACCGATGAACACAAACCGGACCTTCGGCGCCTTGCGCAAAACCTCGGGAGCGACGGCGAGGATATCGTCGTGTCCTTTGCGCTCAAAAAGGCGCGCGACGGTGGCGAAGGCGACCTCGTCATCGGCCAGACCAAGCTCGCGGCGGACCTCAACGCGCGATCGCGGCGGGTTCAAGAACGCCTCGACGTCCATGCCGCTATACACGGTGAGATACTGCGAAGGTCGGCCGACGCCCGCGGCGAGGTACTGTTCGGTCATGCTGTCGCAGACGCTCACCAACGCATGACACTTCCGCGCCGCCCAGCGCTCGGCGCTCGTATAAAACTGGTTCTTCAGGAACGATTCGGAGGGTCCGAACGATGGCCCGTGGATCGTGTGAACCACGGCCGGCACCTTCTCGACCCAACCGGCGGCCCGGCCGAGGATTCCCCCCTTGGCGCTATGCGTGTGAACGACCTCGGGCCTGATCCGGCGGATCGACTGGCGGAGCTTGCGATACGCGTTGAAGTCAACCCCCGGCTTCACGGCGCGAATCAACTCGGGCATGACCTCGACCTTGAGGTCAAGCTGTCGGGCGCGTTCAAAGAGGTCGCCCTCGGGACCTTCGGCGGGACCGGTGATGAGGGTCACGTCGTCGCCGTGGCGAACGTGCAGCCCCTCGACGGTCAAGAGCGTATTTTCCTGGGCTCCGCCGAGGATCAGCCGGGTGATGACGTGGACAACTCGCATCAGCGGACGCACGTCTCGGACGCATGGATGGGTGAATTTGGCTCAAGAGGAATAACCTCGATCCGGCGCTGGATCGTACAACGATCCGTCCCCTTTTGACAATCTCATTGAACGAAAGCGTGATCCGTCTCGACCCGGTTTTGTGGGCCTATCCGGTTGTGTCCGACAAGACACGGCCGTAAGCTTGAAGCGGCACGGTCTGTCCAAGGGCGCGGGCCGGTTGTGGGTTGGTCGAGGTCGATCCTGGGAGGGGGGGTCACGATGTCCGAGCTGAACCGAAGGACATTTCTGAGCGCGGCGGCGGGCACGGTTGCCGCCGCGAGCCTGGCCGAACGGGCCTCGGCCGACGGTCCGAACGAGACCATCCGCGCGGCCGTGCTGGGGGTCAATGGCCGGGGCAAGACCCACATTGAAGGATTCAACGGCACCAAGGGAGTCAAGGTCGCCGTCCTCTGCGATCCCGATCAAAAAGTGCTGGACCAGCGGGCGCGTGAGTTGGAAAAAACTTACGGCTATCGCCCCGAGACCGAGACCGATCTCCGCAAGGTCTTTGAACGCAAGGACGTCGACGTCGTCAGCGTGGCGACGCCCAATCACTGGCATGCGCTGGCGACGATCTGGGCCTGTCAGGCCGGCAAGGATGTGTACGTCGAGAAGCCGGGCAGCCATAACATCTACGAAGGCCGGAAGATGATCGAGGCGGCCGAGAAGTACGGCCGGATCGTTCAGCACGGCGTTCAGCTTCGTAGCTCCGAGGCCGTCCGCGAGGCCGTCGAGCAGCTTCGCGGCGGCCTGATCGGCAAGGTGTACATGGCGCGTGGCCTTGTCTTCCGCAACCGGCCGTCGATCGGCCACGCCAAGGACCCGGACACCGTTCCGAAGGAATTGAACTGGGACCTCTGGCAAGGCCCCGCCAAGGAACGTCCGTTCTCGAAGAAGTTCGTCCATTACAACTGGCACTGGACCTGGGAATACGGCAACGGCGACGTCGGCAACCAGGGGGTTCACGAAACCGATATGTGCCTCTGGGGTCTCGGCCTCAAGACCTTGCCCTCGGCGGTCGTGGCGATGGGTGGCAAGTTCCTCTGGGACGACGACAAGGAAACGCCCGAGGTTCTTTCCAGCAGCTATTTCTTCCCCGAACAGAACCAGATGATCGAGTTCGAGGTTCGCCCCTGGGCCACGAACACCGAGGGGGGAATCGGCGTCGGCAACCTCTTTTACGGGTCGGAAGGCCACCTGGCCGTCAATGGATATAACTCCTACCAGGCTTTCGACAAGTCGGGCAAGCTCCTCAAGAAGAGGAGCGACGGCGACCCGGTCGGCAAGCACTTCGCCAACTTCATCGAAGGCGTTCGCCGCCGCGATAAGTCCGTGCTTCACGGCCCGGTCGAGACCGCGCACACAAGCTCGGCGCTCGCGCACCTGGGCAACATCGCCTATCGCCTCGGCCGACGGCTCAAGTTCGACCCCGCCAGCGAGACCTTCCCCGGCGACAGCGAGGCCAACGCCATGCTCACCCGCGATTATCGCCGGCCTTACGTGGTTCCGCAGAGCGTCTGAACCCTTTTGGACAAATTTACAAAGGGTCGGCGTGTAAAACCGTCAGCGTCGGTGCTCTGTCGGCCCCGCACAATCGCGGAAGACGGCACCATCGAACGTGACCTCGGGAAAATTCACCAAATTTCGCGTCGGTTTGGGATTGGCCCTGCGTTTGCTTTTCCCAATATAACGCCGCCCGACCTGACCTGCCCTGGTCGAGGTCCTGGTCGACGCTCACGGGGTCCTCGCCAGACCCCGTACCCATCTGCCCGATCCCCGACCCCGCCTCGCGTCTCTGGACCACCCATCGCTGGGTCCAGAAACGCCGGGCGGGGTTCAGGAATTGGGCTTCCGCCGCTTCAACGCGTGCAAGACCTCGTCAAGCTTCGAGAGAAAGCGCGACCTGTCCGCTTTCGCGAACGGCGCGGGGCCTCCGGCAATCGTGCCCGACTGGCGGAGCATCTCCAGCAAGGCCCGCGTGGCCATCGCCTCGCCGATCGCATCCTCGGTGAACTCATGCCCCTTGGGGCTGATCACTCGCGCCTGTTTGATAAGGCAGCGTTCGGCGAGGGGAATATCGGTCGTGATCGCCACGTCGCCCGCGGTAATCTGCTCGACGATCCAGTCATCGGCCGAGTCAAAACCTCCTCGGACGACCTTGAGCGTCACCAGATCGCCTTGCGGCACGCGCATCGGCGCATTCGAGACGACCAGGACCTTGACCCCATGCCGGTCGGCGACTCGATAAACCTCGTCCTTGACCGGGCATGCGTCGCCGTCAATGTAAATGTGCATGAACCTTGACCATCGGGTTTGTCCGTGTCTTGACGACGCGACCGATTGCGCGTCCTGATCGGATCATCGTTCTCCCCTTTCGGCGCGATTGCAACGGCAAAAAGGCGCCGGGGTGAGTTGTTGCCCCGCGTCGGCTCTTGGCGTGTAATGCGGGGAACCCCGACTTTGAGCGAGAGAGAGAGAGGACGAACGACCCATGGCACGCGCACGCGACCTGACCCACCCCCGCGACGAGATCATCCGAACGATGGAGCGGATCTATCGGCATCGGATGACGACCACCTCGGGCGGCAACCTTTCGATCCGCGACGACGACGGTTCCGTCTGGATCACCCCGGCGCGGGTCGACAAGGGAAGTCTCCGCCGCGACGACGTGATCCGCGTCTTGCCCGACGGCACTTCGGAAGGCCCGCACCGACCCTCTTCGGAATACCCCTTTCACAAGGCCATTTACACCGCCCGGCCCGACCTTCGCGCCATTGTCCACGCGCACCCGGTGGCCCTCGTCGCCTTCAGCATCTGTCGACGCGTTCCCGACACCCGTCTCTTGCCGCAACCCCGACGCATCTGCGGCCCCGTCGGCTTCGCGCCCTATGCCCTGCCCGGCAGCGAGGGCCTTGGCCGGAACATCGCGGCGACCTTCGCCGACGGCTTTCATTGCGTCGTCCTGGAAAACCACGGCGTCGTCACCGCGGGTTCCGACCTTTTGAACGCCTTCGAGCGGTTCGAGACCCTGGAATTCGCCGCCAAGACGGTCATCAAGGCCAGCCTCCTCGGCGAGGTCCGTTACCTGACCGACGAGCAGGCCGCGCAGGCTCGTCCCACCTCGATGAGCCCCCCGAAAGATCGCTCGGGATCAATCACGAGCCTGGAAAAAGACCTCCGCAAGCAACTCTGCGAGTTCGTCCGTCGGAGTTATCAACAGCGGCTCATGATCAGCACCATCGGCGCCTTCTCGGCCCGACTCGACGCCGAATCGTTCCTGATCACGCCCCACCACGTCGA
Source organism: Isosphaeraceae bacterium (assembly GCA_965277595.1). Taxonomy (GTDB): domain Bacteria; phylum Planctomycetota; class Planctomycetia; order Isosphaerales; family Isosphaeraceae; genus CBDIDH01. The sequence goes on along the minus strand of CBDIDH010000002.1, from coordinate 3,078,464 downwards.
CCGCGCCGCGCTCGAACCTCAGGACATCGTTCTCGTCCGCAAGGGGGCTCCCGAACCCGGCAAGGTCCCCAGCAGCGCCGGCCGGGCGCACATGGCCGTTTACGAGGCACATCCTCAGATTCAAGCCGTCGTGAATGCCTATCCGGTCAACGCGACCGCCTTCAGCACCTCCGCGGCGGCGCTCGACACCCGGACGATTCCCGAGAGTTACCTCTTCCTCCGCGACGTCGGCCGCGTTGCTTACGGCGCCCGGTTCGGCGACGGCCGCGACCTCGCCGCCTTGTCTTCACCCCGCCTCCCGATCCTCATCCTTGAAAACGACGGCGTGATGGTGCTCGGCACCACGATCCTCGACGCCTTCGACCGCCTCGAAGTCCTCGAATCCACCGCCGAGGCCATCATCAACGCCCTCGCCCTGAACCAGGGGACGATTCACCGGATGCCCGACGAGGTGATCGAGGAACTGAACAGGGCGTTTGGACTGGAATGAACCTGGGATCAGAACATCCTTCCGTTTCAGGTCGCTGGAATGCCCTGGAGCTCCGAATGGAAATGGAAATGTCGCCGCCTTTTGAACTCCGCGAGGACTCGCCAAGGGCCGATTCTGGGAAAGTCGAGGTCGGATGCGTTCCGGGTTCATCTCAACGGATGGCAAGGGCGGAGCGAACCGCGCGATTCCCCTACGCCCGGAGCCGCTCCAGGCGACTTCTTGAAAAGCCAGGCAGGCGCATTTGCAAACTGGCGGTCATTCGTTAAGATAGTCCCTATCCTCGTCGTACGGCGTTCTCAGCGATTGGTCGACTTCTCAAGGAACCAGCTTGCATGGGTTGGAAAACCCGGTAAAATCGGTCGCGTTGCGTCTCATTTCATTCTCAAGAATGATCTTAAACGCATACTCAGAGCAGAGAAAAAGTTCGGGGCGGTAGCTCAATTGGGAGAGCGCAGCGTTCGCAATGCTGAGGTTGAGGGTTCGATCCCCTTCCGCTCCACTTATCCTGTAAGGACTTACGTCGAAAGGCATCAATAAGCAACTCTTTATTGACACGCTTCACGACACGCTTACGGTCCAAATCTCGATGCCGAGGTCTCCAGATCATCCCTGGTAGTGGGCAGCCCAGGACGTCTGAGTCGTCCAGTGGCGCGGCAAGCGGATCAGGCTTGCCCAGAGTGGGCCTGATCGAGAAGGCCCGGATCGCGTTCCGAGGTCTGGCGAGCCTGATTGCCCGCGAACCCCAAAGGCTTGCCGTCGGCGAGACGATCGCAGGCCCCGGCATGACCGTTGTGAGCCTCGACACACTCCGCGAGGCACGCCTGCCGCCCCGACAGGTTCGGACGCGGAAGTGGCCCGTGCTGCACGCCGGGCCGACCCCGACGATCGACCTCGCCGCCTGGAACCTGTCCTTCGATGGACTCGTCGAGGCGCCGGCCCGATGGACCTGGGATGAATTCCGGGCTCTTCCCGCCGCGCAAGTTCTGTCCGATATGCACTGCGTGACTCGCTGGAGCCGGCTCGACAACACCTGGGAAGGGGTGCTCGTCTCGGAACTCCTGAAGCGCGTCCGGCCCCGCCCCGAGGCCCGCTTCGTCCTTGTTCACGGCGAGAATGGGTTCACGACGAACCTCACGATCGCGGACTTTTCGGCCGAGGACTGCCTCTTCGCCTGGACCCACGACGGCCATCCCCTCGACGCCGCCCACGGGGCTCCCCTGCGACTGGTCGTCCCAAGGCGTTATGCCTGGAAGAGCGCCAAGTGGGTCCGCCGCGTCGAGTTCCTGGCATGCGACCGGCCCGGTTTCTGGGAGCAGAACGGCTATCACAATGAAGGAGACCCCTGGGCCGAGCAGCGATTCGGTCCGTGAACGTCTCCATTCGTGAAATTGGACCAGGCGCTCGGCCATGGCGCGCACTTCGTTCTCGGTCGTGGAGATCATCTTCACTGGAGAGACGAATACAAAGACGGGCCGGCAGGTCGCTCAACGACGAAACGTCAATTTGACGACCGTACTCATCAAGTCAGGTAATTCTTCCGCTGGAGAACGAACTCCCTACCGGAATAAAGCTGACCTGTTTCCCAGGATCAGGAAGGGTGCCCTTGTATCCCGAACTCCTGGAGGTTGACTTCCAGCGGCGATCGCCCCGACCAGCTGACTCCCCGCCCGCCAGCCGGGTGACGCGGTGGGACAAGGGTTTTGCCTCCGATCTCCACGTCCACCCACGGTGGCGACCAGGCTCAAAAGTCGCGGCATGGACCGTCTCGGGAGACTCAGGACCAGTACCCATGCCGAGGACCCTCGCACTCCTTCCCTTCGAAGGTCGCCGGGGGCGGCAAGGCAAACACGGCGGTTTTTTTTGGGAGGAGACGTTCCCCCAACGGGATTGGCCGACGCGGGTTTCGTGTGAAGGTGGAACGACCTTCGCCGACCTGCCCGAAAATCATTGCGGAACGCGAGCGCCGTCGGGAACGAGTGGGCCGGGGAACGCGGAACCTCCGGTCAGCCACTTGGCGACAATGCGTCGGTAATTCTCCCGACTTGCGGGGGAATTCCATTTTCCCAGGTCAACGTCCCGCCGGTCGATGATTCGGACGACGGCCAGGTCTTTGGGCTTGTCGTGGCGGCATTTCGAGAGGGTGGGAGGTTTTGGCGGGCATCGACGGTCCCTTTCGGTCCAGAAAGTAGTACCGGTACTACCTCGTCAGGACGTCCAGGCCGCGCTATCGACAGCCGGCAGGTCCACGTAACTTATGTTCGGCGAGCGAATTATGAAAAGGGTGGGTGACGGGATTCGAACCCGCGATATCCAGATCCACAATCTGGTGCCTTAACCGCTAGGCCACACCCACCATCGCTAAACGATCGTAAGACAAAGAGTAAAGTACGACCGAGCCGCCGTCAAGCTTTCGTGCTGGAGAGTCAGGAGGATGGCAAGGTCTGACGTTTCCATGACCGATGACAAGGGACCGAAAACCAAAGAAGTAAAAATTTCGGTCATCGGTCATCGGGACTTTGCAATCCTCGTGGCTGGGGAGTCAGGAGGATGGCAAAGTCCCGCTTTCAAGGCGTTGAAAAACTTCAGGGTTTCGCGGGATCTCCAGCTCCGGTGGTCGGCGCGGAAGCGGAGGGAAGGGCCCTCTGGGTGGCTTCGCCATCGGCAAGGCTTCGGACGTTCTGAGCGGGGGACTGGCCCTGGTCTGAACTTAGCAACTTCGCCATCTCCCGCTCAATCGTTGGCGACGGCGGGCAGCTTGGGGACCGGCGGCGGGTAGTCGCCGATGCTGATCACCAGGGCACGCTCCCAGCCCGTCCGGCCGCGGAGCCTGGCTGGTTCATGCGTGGGGAAGGGGCGGTAGAGGCCCAGCGCCAGGCTGCCCCGGGGTATGACGCTCGTTTTCATTCCCCCTTCGGTCAAGGCCAGGTCAACGTACCCATCTTGGTCGAGAGTCAGGAGCCAGTCCCTCATGTCCCTGAGGGATATTGGCGTGACATGGGCGATTCTGGCGTCCTCGACAAAAGCCGCGGTCTCACCGTGAGCATCGAGAGCCAATCGCAAGGGAAACGCACTTTTCCGACAGAGGCTAGCCCTCGTTGGGTTTCGTCCGAGTCTCGAAGATTTCCTTCGAAAGAGGTTAGACAGGAGGAAAGCATTGGTCCTCCAGAGTCGAGTTTCGGCAACGCTTTGCGAATTGCAACTCTTAAATTCGAATAGACTTACGGGAAATCACCATAAAAATTTCCGACGATATTGTAACAAGTTAGACTCGGCACTGTAGTTAATTTAGGTGGAAGTTTCCGAAATTTCATGCAACAATAGGTTGCGACGAAAACAATTGAGTCGGTTTTGTCGTGTCGATCACCCCGTGACCTTGCACCGGAGATTCTCGATGAATTCTCGTTCGAACATTGAAGGCGACGCGACCGTGAACAGCCCCGAGACCTCGCTCGTGGTTGGTCCTGGCGAGTTGAAGGCGGAATCGCGGCGGTCGTTCCTGCGTCATTCCTCGGCCGTGGCGGCGGCGGGAACGGCGGCGGCGGTGGTGATCGGGTCGCGCGGCTCGGCCGAGGCGAGCAACCTGAACTTCCTGCCGACGCTCTATCCGGGCTGGAACGCCAAGAACTTCAGCTCGATCCGCACGCACGAGAACGCCCACGTCACCTTTCTTCAGAACGCGCTGGGGGCCAATGCCTTTGCCGACCCCGGTTTCGTCGGCCTGACGCAGCCGAACGCGGTCGCCTTTGCCCGGCTCGCCCGCGTTTTTGAGAACACGGGGACGGCCACGTATCTCGGCGCCGCTCCGCTGATTTATAACTCGGGCTACCTCGCCGCCGCCGCCTCGATCGCGCTGGTTGAAGCCCGGCACTCGGGTTACCTCAACACCCTCTTGAATCTGCACATCGACGACTCGGTGGTCGCCGGCGCGGCGCCCGACGAGGACTTCGAGACCCCGCAGACGCCGACCGTCACCGCGATGGCGATCGCCCCGTACCTGTCCAACCCGTCGATCGCGATCCAGCTTGCCGCGGCGATCTCGACGACCCCGTCGCCCGAGAACGACATCGCCATTCTTCGGTTCGCCCTGGCCCTGGAATATCTCGAACGCGATTATTACAACATCAACGTGCCCAGGTTCCTGCATGTGATGTCCTGATCCAGGTTTTTCCCTCGCAAGGGGTTGGAACCGAGACACCCGCCGCGTTCTCAAGACGATTCTTCGTCTGGGGACCGCGGTGGTTCGCGTTGGCCTTTTTGTGTGGAGGTCAAGCAACGGTTGGCCGGGCATTTGCAAGTGGTATCGAGTAGACTTGGCTACCGAGCGTGTGAACCCGACCTGCTTTGAGGTCTCCGTTTCCTCGATTTGTGAGGACCGGAAGGATGGGTTCAGCCTGCCTGGGAACCGCCTTGCGCGAGGGGGTGCCGTGCTACTTGCCGACCTGGTGCCTGAAGATCCGGCGAAATTGAGGTTAAGCCAGATTGATACGCGCTGGTCGCTGGTGGATCGCGCCCATCAAGGCGAGGGGGACGTCGCCGCCGCGGCGCGTTCGGAGTTAATGATTCGGTACGCGGGGGCGGTGCATCATTATTTGCTTCGGGTGAGTCGCGATCCCGAAGATGCGGCGGACCTCACGCAGGAATTTTCGCTACGGTTCTTGCGCGGTGATTTCCGTCGCGCCGATCCGAAATCAGGGCGCTTTCGCAATTATGTGAAGGCCGCGCTTTTAAACTTGCTGGCCGATAGTCGCCGAAAGCGAAAGAATCAGCCTCAGCCGCTTCCCGGCGATGGCGAGTGGCTGGCCGATCCGACTTCCGCGACGGTCGAGGCCGATGCCGCGTTTCTCGAATGCTGGCGGAACGAGATTCTACGGCGGGCCTGGGACCGGCTCGCGCTGCATGAAGATCGGACGGGGCAGCCGTTTTTCACCGTGCTCCGCTTTCGTTCCGAGAACCCGACGCTGCACTCGCCCGAGATCGCCGCACGCCTCTCGGCAATTCTTCAGCGGTCGGTCAACGCCGGCTGGGTCCGACAAAACCTCTTGCGAGCACGCGACCGGTTCGTCGACCACGTTCGGGCCGAGGTGGCGCATTCGCTCGGCAACCCCTCGCGCGACGACCTGGAAGACGAGATGAACGACCTCGGCTTGCAGATTTACTGTCGCCCCGAACGCCCCTTGAAATCAGCAGAAGTGCAAAGTCCCGATGACCGATGACCGAAAAAAATACTCTTCTTAGTCATCGGTCCTTGGTTATCGGTCATGAAAATGACCAACTTTGCATTCCCGCCGCCCCTGAAACGGAGAACGCCCGCCGCAATCTCTTGAAATTGTGGCGGGCGGCGTGGATTTCAAGGCCGAGACGGCAATGCCTCAGGGGCGAACCACGGGCGCCGGGGCGGTCGGATCAACCGGAGGGGCAACGACGATCTCGTCGAGAACCTCGGTCACGCCGGTCGTGTTCCGGGCGAGTTCGAGCGCCTTGGTCTTGGCCTTGATCGTGGGCGACGTGCCGCGCAAAACGGTCACTCCTCCGGTCGCCTCGACGACCTCAAGGTTGGACCCGGCGAGGCTCTTTTCCCAGTGAAGGCGGCTATAGACGCGGTCCAGCACTTCCATCGCGGCGACCTTCGCCCGGGTCTTCGGGAAGAGGCCCCCGCCCTGCTGGGCATTAGCCACGAGACCCGCGGCCACGAAAGCCGTGAGCGCGGTCATTCCAAACAGAAGGCGACGAGACGTGATGTTGGACATGGCGACTGTGCTCCCTTGCGGTTCGGTTGCTCATCCAGGCGGAAACAGTCCGATGTTCGCGCCAGCAGTGTCCTATCGGATGAGCCGAGATCCGTCAATCGCAACCTCATGCCCGCTGGGCCTTCGCGCCTTCGTCAACGCGACGGACCAAGGCTCTCAAGAAACGCCTCGATGATCTCGCGAAAGGCCGCGCCATTCTCCACGTGCGGCAGGTGGCCGACACCGGGAAGCACCGCGAATCGCGCCTCGGGAATCGCATCGGCGAGCGCCCGGGCGACGTCGGGGGGATTCACCAGGTCGTCTTCGCCGACGACGACCAGAGTGGGAACCTTCAACTGGCCAAGGCGACCTCTGGCGTCGTGGGTCGACGCGGCCCGAGCCTGTCGGGCGAAGGCTTCGGCTTCCTGCGGCTGGTCGTTGCGCTCGGCGAACCGGATCAGTCCTTCAACCTGCGCGGGGTTCTCGAAAAAGGCGGGGGCCAGGAGCCAGGGAAGAGTCGCTCGGGCAAAGCCGACGGCGTCGGCGGCGCGCTTGATCGCCACCCACGAATCGATCACGGCACGCTTCCACGCGTTCGATCCGGCGTGGGTCGAGACAAGCGTCAGGCTCCGCACCTTTTCCGGGTATCGGATCGCAAGTTCCTGCGCGACCAGGCCACCAAGCGACTGGCCGACGACGTGGACCGGCGGCAACTTCAGGGTCTCGAACCAGCCCGCCACATCCTCGGCCATTGCCGCCGTCGAGTAATCCTCGGCCACCCGATCGCTCCGGCCGACATCCCTGTTATCAAACGCGAAGGCTCGATATTTCTTGCCAAAGGCCCTGATCGGAACGGCAAAGGCCCGGTGATCGCCCCCCAGGCCGCTTAAAAAGGCGAGCGGCTCCCCCGTTCCGTGTACTTCGTAATAAAAATTCCGGCCATTGACCATGATCTCAGGCATCATTCACCCGTTTTCCGATCCAGGAACTTGAATCGCCCGCCATTAGCGCCCAAAGCGAGAGAAATGCTTGACTTCGGGGTCCTTCGCGTGCAAGATAGATCGTGTCCGGCAGACGGCCCCATCGTCTAGCGGCCTAGGACACTAGGTTCTCAGCCTAGGGACCGGGGTTCGAGTCCCCGTGGGGTCATCTTGAAGAAGTTAAAAGGGTCATGGCGCAAGCCGTGGCCCTTTTTTCGTGACCACCGTGGCCGGCTTGAAAAGAGGGCAAGGCAAGGTCTTTTAACCGCGTTGTGTTCTCGTTTTGGGCCATGACGACGTATCTTGAACAGAGGAGGTTTTTGCCAAAGGCCCGATCAACCCGAGCAAGACGGTCGACCTGATGAGCCTTCTCTCACGACAGTCCGCGAACGCCGCGGAAAGCATGTTGACGGAAACGCTGACCGGTTTGCAAGGCAGCGCGCAGCTTGGTCGACTCTTCCGATTGGTCCTCATTCTTCAGTCCGAACGCTTTTTAAACGCGCGCGAACTGGCCGAACGGTGCGAGGTCAGCCGTCGGACGATTTATCGAGACCTCGAAGTCATCTCCAGCGCGGGCCTTCCCGTTCGCTACCGGGCCGACCGTCAGGGGTATCAACTCGCCCGAGGCCCTTTTCTCTCACCGACTTCGATCGAGGAAAAGGAAGCCCTCGCCCTGCTCATCCTCGCCTCGACCTGGCGCAAAGGGGTCAACCTGGGCCTTTCGGCCAGCGCCTGGGACGGCGCGGTGAAGGTCGTGCAGGGGCTCGCGCCCGAGATCCGCGAACGTGTTCTCGCCGCGGCGGAAACCTTTCCTCAGGATGAGCCGAAGCCGGACCTGAACCCCGACCGTCGCCAGGTTCATGAGTTGATCCGACGCGCCCTTGCCGAGCGAAAGCAGGTCCGGCTCTGGTATGGCCAAATGGGAGTCGTCGGCGAGGAGAATTGCACGAAGTTCAGTCCTTATTGTCTCTTGCATCGAGACAATCAGTGGTTCCTGGTCGGCCGATCGACCTTGCATCGTCGAATCGAGGTGATTGGCGTTTCCTGGGTTCGCAAGGCTGTCTTGACCGAAGATGATTACACGATTCCACCCCGATTTCGGCTCGATCGCGTCTTCGGTCACGCCTGGGGAGTCGTCCGCGAACCGGTCCATCATCGGGTGCGACTCCGCTTCAGCGCTCGCGTGGCTCCCGAGCTGAACGACACGACCTGGCATCCGACCCAGAAACGAACCTTGCTCGACGACGGCCGCGTCGACCTGGAATTCTCGCTGGATGGGGTCGGGGAAGTGCGTCGCTGGATTCTCGGCTTTGGCGACGAGGTCGAGGTTCTGGAACCTCCTCTTTTGCGCCGCCAGGTCTTTCAGGTCGCCGCCCGGATCGCCCGCCTTCACCGTCCCGCGCGGAAGTTACGGCTTCCTCCCGAGGTAGGTGGTTGACTCGCGAGAATTCGCGATTAGAATAAGTCCCGTCCGCTGGAGTCTGATCTTTCGGGCGCATAGCTCAGTTGGCTAGAGCGCACCCCTGATAAGGGTGAGGTCCCATGTTCGAGTCATGGTGCGCCCATTTTTTTATCTTGTGACGTCACGATCAGTTACGTGTCAATAAAATCGTGACGACTTTAAACGGGGACGAGCCCTTTCGGTAATCTAAAAATTGCTGTTTTGAAAAAGCTCAGGATCTCCGTCCTGGGCTTTTTGCATTTCTGGTCCTTTTAAAGACTAAATTAAGAAAACTTAGCAACGCCAATTCTCAAGGTGTTTTGGATCGTTGTTCCTGACGATCGCTGGATGGACCGACCGGACGGGCATACGCTGCAAAGCCGGGCGTTTCCAGGGTTTGCGTCTTGCCGTCGCGTTCGCGGAGGATCAGGGCCGAGGCGCCTGGGGTGGAGGTGATGAGGGTAAGGCCGCGGTCGGGGCCGAGGATGTAGACGGTCGTGTCAAGGGAGTCGGCCGTGATGCCGTCGGGGGCGATGACAGTCACGGAGGAGCGGTCGATGACGCCAAGGCCGGTCGAGGGATCGACCAGGTGGGAATAACGCTTGCCGTCAATTTCGACGTAACGGGCCGTGTCTCCCGAGGTGGAGACAGAGGCGTTGTGAAGTAACAGAGAACGAGCGGGTTCGGGCGAGGAAGAGTTGAGGGGGGCGATCGCGATCGTCCAGCCGTCGCGGCCGGGGGGAGGGTCGCCGACGCTGATATCCCCCGCGCCGGCGACGAGGACGCGGGTCAGGCCGTGTTGGGATAGAACCTTGACGGCCTCATTCGAGGCGTAGCCCTTGGCGATCCCGCCGAGGTCAAGCTTCATTCCGCGTTTGGCCAGGCGGACGGTCCGGGCCAAGGGGTCGAGCGTCATCAGGTCGGACGAGACGAGTGAGCGGGCATGGGCGAGGGTCTCGGCGGCGGGAAGCTTGTGGTCGCGCCGGGCGCGTCGCCAGAGGCGGACGACAGGGCCGATGGTCACGTCAAAGGCACCACCAGACCGCTCGTACATCGCCTTCGAGCGCTGTAAGATGAAGAAAAGGTCGTCGCTCACGGCCACGGGAGGCCCCCCCGCGCGGTCGCAAAGACGCATCAGCTCGCTCTCCGGAGAATAATCGCTGAGAGCGGCGTCGAGGGCGGCGATCCGTTCAAAAGCCGCCCGGGAGGCGCGTCTGGCGGTCGCCTCGTCGGCGGAGTATAAAACAACCTGGAAATCGCTGCCCATGTGCGTTTCGACGAACTCAAAGCGTCGCGAGGGCGAATCAACCGGCGCGGTCTGACCAGGAAGGCAGAGGGCAAAGACCACGACGCAAAAACCGGCAATCATTGTCCTGACCCTCAAGAGCAGGTTGATTCGGGATTCAAGACCAGATCATCGACCCGAATTCTACGTTTTCCAAGTACCAAAAATGAAACACGCGACAAACTGGGTTTGATCCCTACGTTTTTTTTTCTCGCGATTCAAGGTCATTTGGTCAAGACCCAGAACGTTGGAGACCCGCGAGAACCAGCCACCTCGCCCTTGTCGAGGACCCGAAGGCCAACCGCCCCTGTGCCGACCCCTCTGGAGAGCTCCCACCGTGCGACTGAACGCATTGAGCCGCCTGACTCCCACCATACTATCGTTCTTGACGGCCGTCGTCGTCCTTCCGCTCGCCGCGATCGCCGCGGAGCCCAAAACCGCTTCGGAAATGAAGCCGTACATCGAAACCATCCCCGGAACCGACCTGAAGTTCGAGATGCTCCCGATTCCAGCCGGCTCATTTCTGATGGGAAGCCCGGAGACCGAGCCGAAACGATCGGCCGACGAGGGGCCACGGCACGAGGTCGCCGTCAACGCCTTCTGGATGGGCAAGTATGAGGTGACCTGGGATGAATACGACCAGTTCGCCTTCTCGATGGATATCAAACGCAAGAAACGCGAAAACGTCGACCTGACCAAGCAGGCGAATACCGAGGCCGCCGCCGACGCCGTGACCAGGCCGACGCCGCCGTATGCCGATGAGACCTTCGGGTTTGGTCGCAAGGGGCAGCCGGTCATCTGCGTCACGCATCACTCGGCGATGGAATACACGCGCTGGCTCTCGGCCAAGACGGGCAAGACGTATCGATTGCCGACCGAGGCCGAGTGGGAATATGCCTGTCGGGCCGGATCGAAAACGCTCTATTCGTTCGGCGACGACGCGTCGGAACTCGGCGATTACGCCTGGAATGTCGACAACGCCGAGAAGCCGCAGCCGGTCGGCAAGAAGAAGCCGAATCCCTGGGGCCTTTACGACATGCACGGAAACGTCTCGGAGTGGTGCCTGGACCGGTACCTTCCGGAGATTTACAGTACATTCACCAAGGGCGTCGCGAAAGGCCCCGTGGCCTTGCCGACGGCGGACGAGTATCCCTATGTCGCCCGAGGGGGCTCGTGGGACGACGACGCCGACCGCCTTCGATCCGCCGCCCGAGTGAAATCGAACCTGGAATGGAGCGTTCAGGACCCGCAGAGGCCGCAGAGCATCTGGTGGCACACCGACGCCACCTTCGTCGGCTTTCGTATCGTTCGCCCGCTTGACGAACAGGAGAACCTCAAGGGGGTCAAATCGCTGGTCGTCAAGGGGAAGAACAGCACCCGGTAATCGAAAAACGGTCACGAGACCGGAAACCAAGGCCAACCCGGCTCGCGACGGTTCTTGTCGCGAGCTGATCTCAAGCAAGAGCCTCGATCGCATCAACACCCTGGAGAGCCGACTCATGACCGAGCCAAAGAACGACAGCACCTCGCGCCGCGATTTCTTGAAGACGACCACGGCCGCCGCCGCCGCGGGATCGGCCGTTCTGGGCTTCTTGCCCAACGCCCACGCCGCCAAGAATGGAACGATCAAGGTCGGCGTGATCGGCTGCGGCGGCCGAGGCACCGGCGCCGCGGATAACATCTGCGAGGCCGCCGGAACCTCGTACAACATCAAGATTCACGCCCTCGGCGACGTCTTCGAAGACCGGGTCAACAACTGCTTCGAGGCGCTCAAGAACAACGGCAAGCACCGCGACAAGTTCGACGTCGACAAGGAGCGCTGCTTCCACGACTTCGACGCGTACAAGAAGGTGATCGACTGCTGCGACCTGGTGATCCTGTCGACCCCGCCGGGCTTCCGTCCGCAACACCTGGAATACGCCGTTCAGGCCGGCAAGAACGTCTTCTGCGAGAAGCCGGTCGCCGTTGACGGCACGGGCATTCGCAAGGTTCTGGCCGTCGCCGAAGAGGCCAAGAAAAAGAACCTCTCGATCGTCGCCGGCACCCAGCGCAGGCACCAGGCCGGCTACATCGAGTCGATGAAGCGGATCAAGGACGGCGCGATCGGCGACGTCGTCGGCGGCCGGGTCTTCTGGAACCAAGGGAACATCTGGGCGAACGCCCGCAAGGACTCGTGGAAGACCGACATGGAGTACCAGCTTCGCAACTGGTACCACTTCACCTGGCTCTGCGGTCAGTGCATCGTCGAACAGCACGTTCACAACCTCGACGTCGCCTGCTGGGCTCTTGGCCACCCGGTCTCGTGCGTCGGCATGGGGGGTCGTGAAGTCAACACCGGCCCCGAGTTCGGCGAGAGCTTCGATCACTTCGCCGTCGATTACGAGTTCGCCGACGGCGTTCACGTGCAGAGCATGGCCCGGCAGATCGCCAACTGCGCCAGCGAGGTGGCCGAGCATTTCGTCGGCTCGAAGGGGCGCGTGAACCTCTCGCCCGGTAATTACCGGTTCGAGGGGAAGGACCAGTCGCGCCTTCGCGTTCGCAACGAGGTCAATCCGTATGTCCAGGAGCACATTGACCTTCTCGAAAGCATCACCGCGAACAAGCCGATCAACGAGCTTGAACAGGTCGCCAAGAGCTGCCTGACGGCGATCATGGGCCGGATGTCGGCCTTCACCGGCAAGGCCGTGAGCTGGGACCAAGCCCTTCATTCGCACCTCGACACCTTCCCCAAGCATCTCGAATGGGGCGCCCTGCCCGGCCCGGTCATCGCCAAGCCCGGCCAGACCGAGTTGATCTGACTGGTTGAGAGGCGCCGCGGAAAGGGCAAAGGGCAAAGGGCAGAGGGCAGAGGGCAAAGGGCAGAGGGCAGAGGGCGGAGGGCGGAGGGCTGTCGAAATTTGTCCTTTGTCCTGATGTCCTTTGTCCTGATGTCCTTTGTCCTGATGTCCTTTGTCCTTGCATTCCACCCAAAGCGAGGCGACAACGACCCGGGTCGACCATGACCTGGGTTCGTTTTCTCTTCGATATCTCGATTCTTTTGTATTCATCATTTCTCTTAGTTGAGGGCGTGCGCGTGATGAGGAAATCGTTCGGAGTTCTCGCCGTTCTCGGGCTCGCGTTCTCGGCCCAGACCCCCCTGGCAAAAGGGGCCGATCACGCCAAGATCGTCGTGCTCGCCGGAAACCCGAGTCACGGGCCGGGCGAGCATGAGTTCAACGCCGGGACGAAGCTGATCGTGAAGTGTCTCAAGGAGTCCGCGCCCGATGTCGAGCCCGTGCTCGTGACCGGCGGCTGGCCCAAGGACGAGAGCGTCTTCAAGGGAGCCAAGTCGGTCGTCTTCTTCATGGACGGCGGCGGCGGTCACCCGATGATCCGCACCAAGGAACGGATGACCCGGATGCGCGGCCTGATGGACCAGGGGGTCGGCCTCGTTTGTCTTCATTATGCCGTCGAGTATCCCAAGGGGGCCGTCGGCGACCAGCTTCTTGACTGGCTCGGCGGCTATTACGAAACCGGCCTCTCGGACAACCCGCACAACGACAGCCTGATCACCCCCAAGGCCGATCATCCGATCAGCCGAGGGGTCAAACCCTTCCACGCCAACGACGAGTGGTATTTCAAGATCCGGTTCCGGCCCGACGATGCCCGGGTCACGCCGATTTTGATCGCCGAAAAGCTCGTCGGCCATGACAAGAAGACCTATCACGACCAGGTCGTCGCCTGGGCGACCGAGCGGGCCGACGGCGGTCGCTCCTTCGGGTTCACCGGCGCTCATTTTCATCGCAACTGGGGCGACGCCGACTTCCGCAAGCTCGTCCTGAACGCGATCCTCTGGACGGCCAAGGTGGAAGTCCCCTCCTCGGGCGTCAAGTCCGACGTCTCCGCCGACGAACTGAAAGAGAACCTCGACCCCAAGGGGCGTAAGTAATCATCGTTGGGCAAGAGCCATTTGACCATCGAAAACGCCGGGGAAATTCCTCGGCGTTTTTTCATGGGTCGTGGGATGACGGACGAACGCGCGGTTGGCTTCGTTTCGCACGATCCGCCCAGAAAGGTGAGTTCCGACATCGGGGCCTTTCGCGCCCCTCGGACGACTTTTACCCACGAATCTGGCGGAAATCACAACGCGACCGACTCAAATCCTTGGCTTCATTGGCTTCGTTTCGTCAAGGGGACTTCGTCGCGTCGCCTCGCGAAGAGCGCCTGGTCGACCTTGAAATTGCCCATCATCCTTCTCAGACGATCAAGGCGCGCAAGACTCCATCGATCAAGATCGAGCCGAAGGTTCGAGGGGTTCTTCCGAGGAGAAACTTCGAGACGGCCAGGCGTCTTTTTATCGGGGCGGGTCGCTCTGAAGGTAGCGGATCAGGTCGCGGACCTCCCCTTCGGGGAGGCGGTCGAGAAGGCCATCGGGCATCACCGAGGTTGTCGACGGCCGAATGGATTCGATCTGATCGCGCGGCAGGACCGTCCTGCGACGTTCCGAGTCAATCAAGGTCAGCGTCGTCCCGGTCTCGTCGGCAAGAAGGCCGCCGAGGACGCGACCATCGCGCAAGGCGATCGTCTGGCCCTGGTATTCCTTGCGGATCTGGGAACTGGGATCGACCAGGCTCTGCAAGAGAAAATCGAGGTTCTTCCGTTCCGACCCGGTGAGGTCGGGGCCGATCGATTCCCCTTCGTTAAACAGTTTGTGGCAGACCGCGCAGTGTTCCTTGAAGACCGGTTGCCCGCGCGCGGCGTTCCCCTTGTCCCCCTCGACGAAGAAGCCGCGCACCTCGGCAATCCTTCGAATCTTTTCGGGCGATCCTGGCCCAGGAAGGCGTCCCCAGACCGCTTCCAGACGTGTCGCGAGCGAAGTATCTCCCAGGCGGGCAATTTGCAACGCCTGCGCCGCAGTGAGGTTGCGCGGATCGATGACTTTTTTGTCAAAGGCGTCCAGTAATGTAGTTGCCCAGACGGGACGCGACGCGAGCACCGTGAGAACCGCGCTTCGCAACGCTGGGTTGAATGTCGGGTAGCGGCCGATGAGCTCGGAGCCGACCCGCGCGTCGTTGTAACCGCCGAGCGCTCGGAGCGCGGCGGGGGCCAGGGGATCGCCCTCGCGGGCATGGTCCAGCAAGATCGGCAGCGAATCGGGACGCGCACGCTGTCCCAAAAGGTCCACCAGGGCGAGGCGGTCGGCGGCTGGCGTTTGCGGATTGTTGAGACGGTCGTTGGCCACGACCAGGGCCTCGGGACTGCCGAGTCGGGCCGCGAACCGGATCAAGGAGAGCGTCGGCGGGTGCGCCGGAAGGTCCCAGAGGACAGCAAGTTGCGGAGCGATCTCGGGCGGAACCGAGGCCAGCGGATGACCCGCGAGCCCTTCGTCCATTCCGTTGACGATCGCCGTTGATTCCCCCTCGCCCGGCGCCTTTGCCAGCAGTTTCGCGCAGGCGGCGAAATCAGCGGGCGTCCCTCGACTCGTCAGCCAGCGAGCAAGCCGCGGTAAGATCGTCTCGCGGACGATCGGCGACGTCTGCGACTCGGGTCGGCAAAAGAGCGCGACCACCGCTTCGGAATCGTCGCGGAGGTGACGTTCGAACGCCCACCAGAGCAACAGCGGAATTTGCGGGTCCGATCGATCGTCAAGGCTCCTCATAAGTTGCGTCAAGATCGGCAACGCCTCCGCCGTCTTCCAGCGCTGGCAAGACGAAGCGAGTTGACTGCGAACGCGCGGATCAGGTTCCGTCGCCGCGAGTTGAACGAGCGAGGCGAGCAGGCTGGGGCTGGACCGTTGCTCATCGCCCAGGAGGCGGACCGTCCAGCGTCGAACTCCGGCGACCGGGTGTTCCAGAAGCGTGAGCGCCATCGGATCATCGAAGCCGCCGCAGGCGTTGAGCATCCAGAGGTCGCGGAGGGCCAGGGTTTCGTCGCGATCCCCGGCCAGAAGCGTTTTCAAAGGCGCGATCAGGGCCGGGTCGCGGCGCTCGTCGAGAATCCGGCGGCCCGTCGCGGCGTACCAGTCATTCGGGCTGGTTCGAAACTCAAGCAGGCGTTGGGACGAGAGCCGCGCCAGGTCGAATTTTTCCAGCTTCTGGCGATCGTGATAAACGACCCGATAGATCCGGCCGTTGGTCTTGTCCCAGTTGTCACGCGGGTCAAGATGCGAGGCGCGGCGGTCGTACCAGTCCACCACATAAACGCATCCATCGGGGCCGACCTGAAGATCAATCGGCCGGAACCAGTTGTCACGCGCATCAATGAGCGTGCCGCCATGCCTGGCCTTGAAGGTCGAGCCGAGGGGGCTTAAATCATGCCAGTAAACCGTATTTGAAAGCAGATTTCCCCCGATGAAAACGCCTTGAAAGGCGGCCGGATAGGCATCGGCCTTGTAAATGATCCCTCCGGGCGTGACGTGGCCGCCAACCTTCGGGCCGTCGTAAGCGAGTGCGCCGAAGTAACCGAAGGCAAAGGGGTTATGCAAGGGGCCATGCTTGGCGAACCCCTTGACGTAGTTGCCCCCTTGCACGGTGTGAAAGGCGATGTAACTGCCGTTGCTGCTGCCGAAGGCGTTACCCGAGGCGTCAAAATCGAGGCCCCAGGTATTGCCGCCTCCTTCGGCGAAGAGTTCAAAAGCGCGGGTGCGCGGGTGATACCGCCAGACCCCTTGCTGAAACTCGATGCCGCGAATCCGGGCGGTGACGGTGCTCCCCTGAACGCCGTAAAGCCAGCCGTCGGGACCCCAGATCAGCGAGTTCACCGTGGCGTGAGCGTCCTGGAGACCGAACCCCTTGAGGAGAACTTCAGGCTCGCCGTCGGGGCGATCATCCTTGTCGCGATCGGGATAAAAGAGCAGGTAAGGCGCCTGCGCGACGAAGACGCCACCGTGACCGATCGCCAGGCCCGACGCGAGGTTAAGGCCGTCGACAAAGATTTTGGACGCGTCGGCGCGGCCGTCGCCGTCGGTGTCTTCGAGGATCGTGATCCGATCCAATCCGCGCGGGCCTTTGGGCGGAGCCTCGGGAACGCGGTCGTACTCGGTGCGCAAATACTGGTCGACGGTCACCGGCTTGAGTCCGGCTGGGGTCGGATATTGGAGGTATTCAATGACCCAGGCCCGGCCCCGATCGTCGAAGTTGACCGAGAGGGGTTGTCGGATCATCGGTTCGCATGCGAAGACCTCGGCGTGAAAGCCGTCGGGCATGACCATCCGCGCGACGGCCTCATCCGGCGTAAAGCCTTCAGCCCGAACCGGTTCAGGATCGAGGCCGACTGCGGATACGAACAGGAAAATCCAGAGGGCGGCAAGCTTAATCAGGCGAAACATGGTGAAGGCCCCAACGATCGATCGACCGGCCAGTCAACAATGTTGAACCTTGGTTGTATCCGATTCGGAACCCTTTGTTTAGAAGTCAGGGTCGGGCGCGTCGGGTTTTTGGGTCGGAACAAATTGTTCGAATGTGAAGGCGTCTCGATAAAGGATAGCGACCGAGAGGCTATAGAGCGGCATCGTGAAGACAAGGCCAATGACGCCGCAACAGAGGCCCAGACCGGCAATGAGGCCGGCGATGACGTGAAAAATCGAGGCGGAGAGCCAGTGCCCCTTGAGCGCCTCCCAGCTCTGGCCGAAGGCGGCGAAGGCGCGGAGGCGTCCGTCCACGATCAACGGGATTGTGAACATCCAGACCCCCGCGAGCACGAAGGCAGGGAAGGCGCAGAAGCTCGCCGCGGCGGTGAGGGCGACCCCGAGCATCGCCGAGCCGAGAACGAGCTCGACGAGAACATCGGTGACGCCGAAGAGGTCGGCCGCCGAAATTGGCTCTCCGCGCACCTGGGCGCAGGCGATTCGAAAGAGACCGCCGAGCAAGACCCCGTCGATCACCATCACGATCGCCGCCGCAACCAGGTCATTCGCCGGGGGGACGACGATCATGAACCCGCCCCCACCCTCGGGTAGCTTGAGGTGGAAAATCGCATGAAGGAGGCCCAGAAGCGCTCCGTTGGCGACGGTGACAATCAGGCCGGCGACGATCCAGGTCGGCCAGCGCTCCTTGAAGAAGCCCCAGGCCTCGCCGATCGCTCCAAAACGGATCTCGAATGGTCGTTGGGATGCCATGCGGTTTCCCACCTCAAACCTGTCTCAAAACGCGGCAACGCAACCGGCTCGACTTTCGTTGTTCGACGCCCTGGTGTCCATATTGGATTTCGGGTTTCGCCCGAACCGAGGGATCGGTACGATCCGCCCTCGGCGCGCAACCTGGAATCGGGCAAGGAGGATCACGATGAGCGAGGAACCGGAGTCGGTCGACCGTCTTCAGGAGTTCAACAAGACGCGGTGGTATCACCTGCTCGCGTATTTCTTCGGCGGGGCCTTTCTGGCGAACACGATTCCGCACCTGGTGAACGGCGTCTCGGGAAATCCCTTTCAAAGCCCCTTCGCCAGGCCGCCGGGCGAGGGTTTGTCGTCGGCGACGGTGAACGTGCTCTGGGGCATCTTCAACCTGGTCGTCGGCTATCTCCTGGTCGTCCGCGTCGGGCGGTTTGACCTGAGAAAGACAGGGCATGTCGTCGTTTTCGGGGTCGGCGCCCTGCTGATGGCCTTGAGCCTGGCGCATCATTTCGCCCCCTTCCACGGTGGATTCCGTTGAGAGGGGTTGATACGTGTCGAGCTTGAATCTTTGGGCCTGCCCAGGGTGCCGGGGGCCGCTGGCATTGGGCGAGGAATGGGCGTGTCTCGCCTGCGGAGCGAGGTTTCGCACCTTGCGCGGAATTCCCGATTTGAGGACGGGCGAAGACCTTTATCTTTCGACCGAAGAGGATTGGGCCTTCGCCCGGAAGCTCGATGCCCGGTTCGATGAGGTCGATTTTCGAGGTTTGCTGAACTTCTATTATGAACTGGCGAGCGGCCTTCGGGCCGATCAGAAGGAGCGGCAGATCGGCCACATCCTCACCGCGGCGGGGCGGGCGCGAGCCTGGATCAAGATCCTCGGGAAGGTTCCTGATGGCCCGATCCTGGACCTTGGATGCGGAAGCGGGTCGTTTCTGGCGGTCTTTCAGGGAGAGGGGATTGAATCGGCGGGGGTTGATATCGCGATGCGCTGGCTCATCGTGGCGAGGAAAAGGCTCGATGAGGAAGGCTTGCGCGAGGTGCCCCTCGCGTGTGCCTCGGCCGAGGGCTTGCCGCTGGCGGACGGGTCGATCGCGGGCGTTGTCGCGGGAGACGTGATCGAGCACGTCGGCGATCAGGGGGCGACTCTGGCCGAGGCGTATCGGGTTTTGAAGACAGGGGGCCGACTGGTGATGGCCTCGCCAAACCGTTACAGCCTGGCGCCCGAGCCGCACGTCGGGGCCTGGGGGGTGGGGTTCTTGCCGCGCGCCTGGATGCCGCTTTACGTGCGCTGGACGCGAGGCGTCGACTTCCGTGGGATTCATACGCTTGGTTACGCGGAGTGGACGCGACTGCTCCGCGTAAGCCCGTTTAATGGTGGGACGATTCGCGTGCCCGCGTTGCCTGTCGAGGATCTCGCCCAGTTCGGCCGCGTAAAAAGGATGCTGGCGCGGTGTTATCAGGGGGCAGTGGCGACGTCGATCGGGCGCATGCTGGCGAAGAGGTTCGGGCCGTTCTTTCACGTGGTTTGCGAGCAGGGCGAGACGCAAGCGCCGCTTGAATCCAGCCGAGCCATTCGCCGACGCTCCAGGCGGTCAGCAGAACGAGCGTGAGCGGAATCGCGTCAAGAAAGGCGAGGGCAAGTCGGCCGCGGCGGGCGAAGATCCGGGCGAGTCGGATCATCTGAGCCAGAAGAACGGCCGGGCCGATCAGCCAGGCGGGCGTTTTGAAAAGAATCGGAAGCATCGAGGCGCGGCGATCGCCGTATTCGAACCCGGCGCGGAGGCGGTCGCGGATCGCTTCCGCGAGCGAATACGACCGAAGATGGCCGACAAGGGCACCCGGCACGAACGCGGCGGGTTCCTGAATCTCGGATTCGTGGATCGCCAGGGGATCGAGGCGTCGGCCTAACTCAGCACGAATGGCGAAGTTGTTGCCGGCGAGGCGTCCCGCGGGCGGGCCGGGGAGAAAAGGGGCGTATTCGCAGAGGAAAACCGCGCGATCGATCGTGAAATGGTGGACGAGAGCGATCACGGGACCGGTCGCGGCCTGGATTTGAGGATCGGCGAAGGGGGCGAGCCAGGCGTCGGCCCAGCGCGTGGAGAGTTGACAGGAATCTTCGGTGAAGGCCACGACCGAAGCGCGGGCGCGGTCGAGGCCACGCCGACGGAGTTCGGGAACGGTCGCGCCGGGCTCGGCGTCAAGCCAGTTGATTTCTGGGGAAAGATCGGGCGGTCGGCGGATCGAGTCGCGCGGGGCGACGACGAGGATCTCGACGGCGGAGTGCGGCAAACCGATTGAATCGAGCGTTCTCGCGACAGCCTCGGTCGAATTGCTCGCGGCGAGGACGATCGAGAGGCCGGGGCGATCGACGCGGGGGGTCATTCCACCCGGTCGAGGCTCTGACCCGACCCGAAGAGGTAGCCCACCATCTCGCCAACCGACCCGACCGTCATGAAGAGGCCGACAAGGGGGCTGACCAGGAGAAAACGGGCCAGGTGCCGCTTCTTGGCGATGACCGTTCGCGTCACGCGCAGGGAGAGCAAGGCGGGCAAGGCCAATGAACCGAGGCTGTAAACCAGACGCTTCGGCCACGATTGGTCGGGCCTGCGCATGCCGGCATACGACCGGGCGAAGTGGAAACGTTGCGCAAGGAAGTGAACGAGCTGAAACTCCTTGATGTGCCGGACGACCATCGCGTTGGTCGCGGCGATGGGCAGACCATCCGCGCGGAGGCGGTCGTTGATCCACGATTCCCACTTGCCCTCTTCGAGCATCGCCGCGTGGCGAAGCAGGTGAGGACGCTTATAAGCAATGTTATTGCCGGGCAGGTCGATCGTTTCCCCCTCGGTGATTGGACCCATGTACGCGGCGTATTCGCAGAAATAAACGGCCCAGTTGACGAGCCCTTGCTTGCCGTTCTCGACCGGCCCGCCGACCGCCGCCCAGGGGGCGCGATGGGCGTCAATCAGGGCGGTCGCCCAGTCGGGTTGCACCTGAGCATGGTCTTCGAGGATCGCGACGAGTCGGCCGCTCGCGTGGAGAATCCCTTGATAACGCAGCTTCGGGATCGGCTCGCGGTTGGATTCGACCACGATTACCGGCTTTGACCGCGATTCCAGGCGTTTTCGCGTCGATTTGCCCAGGGTCTCGACGACGATGACCTCGGTTTGATCGCGTTCGGGAAGGGCGTCGAGGGCATCGAGCGTCGCTTCGAGCACGTCCAGGCCGTTGACCGAGGCGATGATGACGCTCAGCTCCAGATCTGTCCGTTCACCTTGAGGCGCGAAGCGGTCGGTGGTCATCGGGCGTCCTTTCCCTCTGGCCTTCGAGTGTGGATTGGTCTCGCGTGCGTCGGCGGCATGGTAGCGAGTTGGCGGGTTGGGGGCAATCGCAGCAGGAAAACGATGACCAATGACCGAGGACCGATGACCAACAAGGAGGCTGCGGGACGGTCGGAAAGGTTAAGGGAAAAGGGCGGAAGGGAATCAAACGGGAAGTAGGGAAGTTTATCCGAGCGGCGGCCTCAACGCGCGGGGCGGGGATCGTGAACGCGAAGGCGGAAGAGGGCTTTTTGTGCGGAGGCGTCGAAGGGGTCGGCGTCGATGGCGAGGTGATACCAGGCGACGGCCTCGGGGAAGAGGCCGGCTTTTTCGCAGGCGGCGCCGAGAGCGCGAGCGAGCGTGCGATCGTTTCGACCGGCCGAGGTCGAGGCACGCTGGATCAAGGCGCCAATCGCGTCAAGGTCGCGAGCGCGGGCGAGATAGGGGGCCGCGGCGATCGGGTCGCCGGAAAGAGTCAGGGCCTGGCCAAGGCCAATCAGGCCGTCGCGGTTGTCGGGCTCGGCGCGAACCGAGGCGCGGAATTGGGTCACGGCCAAGGGGCCGTCGCGGCGGAGCATGGCGAGGCGCCCTCGAAGCCGAGCGAGGTCGGGATGATCGGCGCTTCCGGCGGCTAACAAGGAATCGGCCTTCGCCTCGTCGCCGCGGTCGATCGCCAGGCGAACACGGATGGCCAGGGCATCGTCGTCGGTCGCCGGCAAGGGAGCAAGTACCGCGTCGGCCTCGTCGCGGCGGCCGAGCTGGCGGAGGTTCTCGGCCAGGGCGAGCCGAGACCAGCGGTCGGCCGGGTCGGCCGCGACATAGGTTCGAAGTTGCGGGACGAGTTCCACGGCGTGCCAGCTCACGTTGCGGATCAGGCACCAGTCATAGACGTTCTGACTGGTCAGCGGAACAAGCCGCGAAAGGGCCAGGAACTCGTCGTGCAACTCCTTGCGGCGCAAAAGGATGCCGTAAATGTAGATTAACTCGCGATGCGCCTGGACGAGGCTCGGGTCCAGCTTGATCGCGGCGCGGAGGAACTGTTCGGCAATCCGAGGGTGATTGCGTCGCAGCTCGACTTCTCCGGCGAGAAGCCTGGCCCGAGCGGCCAGGGGATTTGCATCGGGAACCTGAGCGAGTTCGGCGAGCGCCTCGTCGTTACCCTCGCTTAACAAGGCGACCCGGGCACGCGAGACGTGGTCGGCGGGGGTTGGTTTTCGGGCGTTTTCGAGGCGATCGAGGGCGGATCGGGCATCGACCGCGTTCTTGGTGAGGATTGCCTCGTCGACCTGCTTCGCGAGCGCTTCGGGGTCGACTCCCGCTCCCGTGAAGGATCGGATTAACAAGGCGACGGTTGCGATGGTCGCGACCAAGGCGGGAAGGACCCAGGGGCGTTGGCCGGTTTCCGGCTTGAGAACCTTCACGAAGACGGCTCCGGGGGCGGAGTTTCATTGAACGAACTGGATACAAAGGGGCTAAGGGTCGGTCGAGACGTTGCCTTCATATGTTCCATTCATGACCGATGACCGATGACCAAGGACCGGAAAAGACCCGTGAGACTCGTGCCTGATCTTTCCGTTCTCATCTTTTCAAATCGGTCATCGGTCATCGGTCATCGATCATGAACCGAGACGGAAACAGCCGTGGTCGGTTCGGTGATCGCGTGCGAGCGGTCGACGGCGACGTGATCGAGCGTCGTGACCTTGCCCGAAGGCCAGGAGATGGTCAGACGATCGATCTCTCGGGCCGAGCCGAGGCCGATGAGGACGCGGGGGTCGTGCGACGATTCGAGGCTGACGCCTCCTTTGCGTTGTCGGTAGATGGTCAAAGGGCCGGCCTCGACCTTGATCCGGGTGCCGATGGCGTCGCGGTTGCTTTGCCTTCCGCGCAAGTCGAGGCGGACCCAGTGGTGATCGGTCTTCGTTTCGTTGCGGAGGAGCGCGGGGGGACTGTCCTTGTGATTGACGACGATGTCAATGTCGCCGTCGTCGTCGAGGTCGCCAAAGGCCGCGGCGCGGCCGACGTGGCGGGTCTCGAAATAACGGCCGGCGTCGCGCGTCGCCAGCCGGAACCGTTTCGCGGCCGGATCATAATGGAAGAGGAGCGGCGGCTGCGCGTAGAGCGAGAGCGGGTCAATGAGGTTGCGGTTGTCGTCGACGTGTCCGTTGGCGATGAATGAGTCGGGGTGGCCGTCGTTGTCGAGGTCGACCAAGGCCGAGCCCCAGCCGATGAACGGCCTGGTATCGGCGGCCATTCCGGAAAAGGCGGTGGCGTCCATGAAACCGCCGTGGCCGAGGTTCTGGTAGAGCGTGCACGACTCGCCCGAGAAGTCGGTCAGGTAAAGTTCGCTGAGGCCGTCGCCGTCAAGGTCGACGGCGTCGACGGCCATTCCGGCTTTTGGCTGGCCCGAAGCATCGAGCGCGGCGCCCGAGGATTCGGTGGCGTCGTCAAAGGTGCCGTCGCCCCGATTGAGAAAGAGGAAGTTCGGCGAGGTGTCGTTGGCGACGAAAATATCAATCTTGCCATCGCCGTTGATGTCCGCCGTGACGACGCCAAAGCCTCGGCCATCGCCGCGCGGGGCGCGTCGGCCGGTCACCGGGTCGGTGCTGAGGATCACCTCGGGATAAACGTCGGTAAAGGTGTGGTCGCCGTTGTTCCGGTAGAGGAGATGCCGGGTCGTTCGGATCAATCGGGGGTGGCAATAAAAGCGGACTTTCTTGACGGGGTCGCCGCAAAAAACGTCGTCGTCGGGAAGCTTGAATTCACCATAATTGCTGACGTAAAGATCAAGATCGCCGTCGTTGTCGTAGTCGAGAAAGGCGCCACTGGACGACCAGTTGGGGCGGTCGATCCCGGCGTCCTTGCTGATATCGGTGAATGTGCCGTGGCCGTTGTTGAGGTAAAGGACGTTCGATCCGAGGTTGCAGAGAAAGACGTCCTGATCGCCGTCGTTGTCGATGTCGCCGACGACGATGCCGTGACAGAAGCCTCGAAAACCAAGGCCCGACGCCTCCGTCGCGTCGCGGTACTGGCCGTTTCCGACGTTTCGAAAGAGCCGGTTCGGGCCGTCGCGCGAGGTTCCCACGGGAAGTTTGGTCGCCGTCGCGAAATAGAGGTCGAGCTTGCCGTCGTTGTCATAGTCAAAAATGGCGACGCCCGAGCCGTTGGTCGTCGGGAAGTAATGGTTGTCGGTGGCTCCCGAGACATGAACGAAGTCAATCCCCGACGCGGCGGCGACCTCGGCGAACCGGAAGGGGCTCGATTCGGCTTGCGGAGTCAAGGGCGCTGCCTCATACGAGACGTCGGTCATCCGGTCGCCCACGAGCTTCGAAACAAGAGGCGGCGCGACGGGTTTGGGATCGACCCGAGGCGGCGCGAGGGTCGACGCCGCCCGAGGTTCCCGATCGACCGTCCCCGGGCTACATCCGCAGACGCCAAGTCGCAGAAGAAAAAGAAGGATGAGTCCAAGGGGTCGCCGTTCGCGTTTCCGAGCAAGATGAGGGAATCGACGCACGAAAGAATCCTCCCGAAACCGGGCAAAGGTCGGGACAGGCCGCCAGGACTTGACGGCAAAAAACGGAATGAAGGACGGATGCCTCAGTATAACAAGGAATGGTCGCGTCGTCGGCGGAATCGGTGCGACCGCGGGTGACTCGTCGACAACGGCCCTTCGTCATCGTCCTGGAAAATCTTCCTTGATCGTTGAAATCGACCGAGATTTCCCATACCGTTGGCACATGACATGCGGAACCTTGCCCGCAACCTGCGCCGGGATGACCCCACCTTCGAATCGAGAAATTCCGGCTCCACAGGCGTTTTCCCGGCAACCGTTCCAGACGGTCGGCGGGGTTGAGGCGGAAGCAGGTTCGGGTCAAGGGTGAACATCACCCTGGGCGATACCTTGACTACGGCTCAATGGGAGGTGGGGATCGCCCAGAGCTATCGACATCCGGGAGGACGCATGCGACGGAACCTTTGGAAGAATTTCGCGCTCCTGGGCGCAACGTTGGGGATAACCCTCGGTGCCGCGCCTGCGGCGCCGAGTTATCAGGGGGTGGAATCGGCGATCGCCAAGGTTCGGGCCGACTGGGCCAAACCGGGCGCCTCGAACGACCCAAATGCCCCCGGCTGGAACGCGATCTTTGATGCGCTCGTGCGCGATCTGCGTTCCCACGCGACGGCGACGACCGAGAACGACCGGCTCGCGGCGCTCGGGCGGGTTCAGCAAGAAGGCCAGGCGCTGAGCGCGGTGGCCTGGCCGCCAGCGCAGACCGTGAACGAGGCCCTTCGGCCCTGGCTGGAGCCGAGGATTCGCCTCGCCTGGGCCGAGCGTCGCCTCCTTGACTGGGTTCGCGGCCTTCCCCCCGCGGCCGATCCGAACGTCAAGGGGAACCGCGACCGATGGGTTCAGTTCGTCGACGATGGCCTCGGCAAGGCCTTGAAGAAGTATGATGCCGCGTCGACCGTCGCCGAGCGGCAAGAGGGCCTTCGAGGCGTGCACGCGGCGCTGGAAGCCTTGCAGTCAAAGAACCAGGCATCCGCCTGGGCGCCTTCACTCGAACTTCAAACGGCTCTGAACTCGATGTATAACCGGCCGAACATGGACGTTTCGGTGGATGTCAACACACTTTCACCGGCGATTAACGTGAACCTCGTCACGTCGGGACCGGTGACGCGCAAGGGGTACGTCTCGCAGGTCACGGCCGGACCGAAGACCGGCTTCGGCCTGATGTCGAGCGACGACGGAATTGCCTTTTACAACAAGCAGCTGCTCACGAGCGTCACGCCCATTACTGACTTTCAACGCCAGGTTCAGAGCAACCAGCAAGGCAAACGCGCCGCGAAGCTGTATTCCTTCGGGGCGACGACCAGTGATAACTCCGAGTTGACGATCGTCACCGTGATCCGGTCGACCGGCCTGCAAATCTGGCCGTCGTATCACCACAACGTCGGCGCTGATATCAACACGACCCCTCAGCAGTCGGGCAAGCTCGGCCGGGCGATTGCCTCGCTTGTCGGGTTTAACCAGACGAAGATTACCCAGATGGCCTGGGAAAACGCCATCGGCCAGATCCGGTCGAACGTCGAAACCGAGGCGATGGAAGAAGGGCTTGAACGCACCCAGCGCGAGGCCGCTCAACGCAACTCGGCGCTCGCTCAGTACCTCATCGGCAACAACCGGGTCGCCTTCCGCAACGTCCTGATTGAGGGCCTTTCGCTCCGTTCGCGGCCGGAAAACGCCTTGATTGGCGGAACGGTCGGTTTCGCGAGCGAGAAGCAACTCATGGGCGCGGATGCGCCGCAACCGCCGTCACTGTATCGCCCCGATTCTGGAGTCTCGGCCGATTTGCATCTCGCCTCGGTGATGGCCAACTTCTCGCGTGGATATCTCGATTCGCCGACCGCCAAGCAGGTCGAGAACCTCATGATTGTCACCCAGGACGTTCCTCCCGGAACGCCGCCGAAGGACGGGGTGAAGGTCAGCCGGAACGTCGATTACCCGACGTATCTCCACGCGGTTGAGACCGCGCAAGGGGCAAACAACCCCAAGGTCACGGCGATCCGGGTGAAGCGGCCGACCCAGGCCCCCGACTTCGGCGCCGATGCCCAGGGAAACCTCGTCGCCCTGGTCAAGGACTTCCAGATTGAGTTCCCCGCGCCTCCTCAGATGGCCAAGGGAGGCGTTGCCGGTCCGCCCGCTCGGGTTCTTCGGATCGTCTCGCCACAGGCCGAGTTCGCGATCTCGTTCCGGGTCTCGCGGAAGTCGGAAGGCGAACCGCTTCGACTCACGGGGCGGATCGAGAGCTTTGACGCCGGTCCGGCGGGCCAGGTCTTCGCCCTCAACGATGATGAGAACCAGGCGACGGCCTTGAATGCCTTCGCGGGTCGATTCGTCCTCGTCGGGTTTGGAACCAAGCTTCAGGGGCAGCCGATCGACATCCCGCTGAGCGACGCCCAGCTTCGCGGCTTCGCGATCGAATCGGTCTCGCCGCTCGACCCCTCCGGCTGGATTCGGATCAACCTGGCGCGAACGACCGCCAGTCCGGCGGCTGGAATTCAGGCTCCTCGGGGCGCGGTTCCGCTCGACCCAGCTCCAGGGCCGTCGGCTGGTCCCGGCTCCGGTAACCTGCCTCCGCAACCCGCCGCGCCCGCGACCCCCTCACCGACAACGCCGCCGACCGCTGCCGCGCCGCCCGCGTCGGTCCCGGCGCCGCCAGAAGTCCCCGCGCCGCCAGCGGCCCCGGCCCCTCCCGCCGCGACCGTCCCCGCGCCGCCGGCCGCTCCGGCCCCGCCGCCCCCTGCTCCGCCGACGACCTCGGCCCGCTTCCGTCGGAGGCTTTTCCGGTAAGTCTTTTGGCCGGAAAAATTGGATTTCAAGGCGGGGGATGGGGTGACTCATCCCCCGCCTTCGTTTTGGGAGCGAGCCTGTCTCAACTCGCAAGGTCGACCGCGCCACGCTATGATGAATTATGGCCGCGAGGATCGGCGAATTTTTGATCAATCAGGACGGAGCTGCGGATCAATCCATGAACCGGATCGCGATCCTGGGTGCTGGAGGGATGGGCACGGCCTTGGCGGTCCTCTTCGCCAGGACGGCGCGCTCGGTCCAGGTCTGGACCCGCGACCCCGTTCGAGCGGCCGAGATCGCCCAAGGCCGCGAGAACCGGCGACACCTCCCCGGCGTCCACCTTCCCGAGATCATCGGCGTCACGCCGAACGCCTGCGACGCCTCGGCCGCGGCGGATTTGATCGTGATCGCCGTCCCTTCGGCCTATCTGAGAGAAACCCTCCGGGCGATCGCCGACCGCCTGCCGCCGGGCGTTCCGGTGCTCAGCGTGGTGAAGGGGATCGAGAACGGAACCTTTGCCCGACCGACCGAGATCATCGTCGAGACCCTGGGCGAACGCCCCGTCGCGGTGCTGAGCGGGCCGAGCCACGCCGAGGAATTCGCGCGGGGGTTACCGGCGTCAGTGGTTGTCGCCGGTCGCGAGGAAACGCTCCGCGTGGCGATCCAGGACGCTCTTAATCTCGGGATGTTCCGGGTTTACACCAATCCCGATGCGCCCGGTGTTGAGCTGGCCGGGGCCTTAAAGAATATCATGGGGATCGCCGCGGGGGTGTGCGATGGCCTGGAACTTGGCGATAATGCCAAGGCGGCTCTCTTGACCCGAGGGCTTGTCGAGATCGCGCGATTCGCCAGCGACCTCGGCGCCCGGACGTCGACCTTTTACGGACTCGCCGGCATGGGCGACCTGATCACGACCTGTTACAGCCGACACGGGCGGAACCGGTCCGTCGGCGAACGGATCGGCCGGGGCGAATCGCTCGATTCAGTCCTCGCAAACATGGTCAACGTCGCCGAAGGGGTGCCGACGACCCGGAGCGTCCACGACCAGGCCCGCCTTCGCAAGATCGACGTGCCAATCACCGACGAGCTTTTTGAGATCCTCTTCATGGGCAAGGCTCCGCGCGCTGCCTTGATGGACCTTATGGACCGCATTCCGAAAGTCGAGTGGCAGCCATGAACCGCGCCGAGCGTTCGACGGCAACCTCTGAACTCCCCGCGACCTGCGCGATTGCCTTCAAGGAGTGGGCCGGGGTTTGCGAGGCCCTGGCCAGCGGCCGACAGTCGATCATCGGCCGCAAAGGGGGAATCGAGGAAGGCCCCGGCGGGTTCGTTCCCGAACACCCGATTTTCTGGCTCTATCCGACGCACGTCCATCAGGCTGAACAGGGCTTGAAACCCGAAGCACGAGACGATTCCGAAGCTCCCGACCAGCCCGGCGTTACGATCGCGCTCAAGGCGCTCGCCGTGGTTGACCTGATTGGCCGTGTCGAGCATGAGGACCGGCTGAAAACGCTCGATCACCTCCACGTCTGGACCGCCGAGACGATCGAGAAACGGTTTCAATATCGACGACCGGGACTCTGGGTGCTCGGCGTCCGCGTCTTCCGCCGCGATCGACCGGCCCTGGTGCCGATCAGGCCCGAACACGCCGGATGCAAGACCTGGGTTCCCCTGGAAGACGCCCCCGAAACCCTCGGCATGGTCCCCGCGCTCGACGCCCGGACCTTCGCCGACCAGATGGATCGACTTCGCGCGGCGCTCGGAATGGAGACGAACGCTTGACGACGACGACAACCGCGTCTTCCCCCCCGTCTTCGCGATCCGACCCGCCACGACGATCCCCCCTGGCCTTCGTCCGCTGGCTCCGCGACGACTTCCGCGACTTCCCGGCGACGATGATCCTGGGAACGCTCTGGCTCGCCGTCTTCGCCGCGATGGTCGTCGACCAGGCCCGACGCCCTGGCGGCGTCTCCGCAGGGCAGATGGTTTACGGGCCGTTCGAGGGGCATCGCTTCGGCGCCTTGACGATCCGCGACGTCGCGTCGGGCGAGGTCTGGCGGACCTTGACGGCCACCTTCGTGCATTACGGCCTCTTGCACATCGGCCTTAATCTCTGGGCCTTTTATCAACTCGGCTGCCTGGTCGAATCGTGGTACGGGTCAGGCCCCTTTGTCGCCGTTTACGTCCTGACCGGCGGCCTGGGGAACCTCCTCTCGGCGATCGCCC
Source organism: Isosphaeraceae bacterium (assembly GCA_965277595.1). Lineage (GTDB taxonomy): Bacteria > Planctomycetota > Planctomycetia > Isosphaerales > Isosphaeraceae > CBDIDH01. Next base: position 3,048,561 of record CBDIDH010000002.1, on the reverse strand, counting down.
GGCGGTTGCTTCATCAATACGCCTTCGTCCAGATCGGCGGCGGGTCGACGGTCGTCATGGGGCTCATGGCGCTCTGCGCCGTGGTCGGCTGGCGATCCGGGACACGGATGGGCGACCATTTGCGGACTCAGATGCTCTGGGCTCTTGTCCTGACCGGCGCCTTGGGAATTGGCCTTTTCGAAGCCGGCTACCCGGTGATTGACAACTGGGGCCACGGTTGCGGAGCGCTCGTCGGCGCCGGGATCGGCCTGGCGCACCCGGCTCTTCATCGCCGCGCGGGACGCCTGTCGGCCCGGCTCGCCGGAGTCGTCGCGTCGCTGATCCTGGCCGGAAGCGCGCTGGCTCTCGTCGTGGACGACCGGACCGAAAAACAGGTCCGCCTTCAGGTTGCCGAGGAAGCCCGGCGCCGCCTTGACATCGACGACCGCCTCATCGCCAGCCTGGAAAAGATCCGCGAGACCTATCGGACCGCGATCGGCCGCCGCGTGATTACCCGGGGGTCGCTCGCCCTGATCCGCTCGCCCCGGCCCTATCCGGGACCTCTCGTCGCCCCCCAGAATCGTCCCGCGACGCAGCCCGCGGCGTCGGGAGCCCCTTTACGGCTTGATCCCGAGCAGGAGTTCACCACGACTCTCCTGAGCGCAACGCTCAAATATTTGAATGCGTTGACCCCCGAACTCGACAACGGCGCCACCTCCGCCGATTTCCAAGGCGCCCGCCACCTGCTCGTCCGAACTCTCTATGAACCTCCGACGCTCGACGAGGTCCGCGCGCTCGACGACCACCTCGCGGCGATCGTGAACCGCCTTCGACTCGATCGGCTCGCCGCCGAACAGAGGCAAACTCTCACGCGGTTCGGCGGTTGACCGATCACGGACAGGGATCGGCTCGTCAGATCGGCCCGCTTGCTCGGGGCGAACCCGAGGAATGCCCGGGACGCCCGAGCCGGGAACGGAGCGCATGGACAAAGTCGGCCATTGTGGCGATTTGCGCCGGAAAATCCGAGTAATAGCAGCCGACGATGGCCGGTTCGTGGCCATCGCTGGAACCGGTCGCGGCCATCGTCTGAGAATGGCGAGCAAGCAGCCGCTCGGTTTTGGCGCGCGTCTCGGGCGTGACGTTGTTGCTCACGAGTTCGAGCGCATCGAAGGCCGGTCCGTGCGTCGTGACGATCGCGTCAAAGTCCTGATCCCAGCGAAACGGGTGCGCCGCGACGATGGCGGCCTTGTAGCCTTGAACCTCTTTGAGAAGATCCCTGAGCGAAACGCCTGGAGGGACGTTCTCGAGGCTGGGCAAACCATAAACAAGAAAGTGCCCTTCGCGCGTCGAGACCTCGGCGCCGCTGAAGACGCGCAGTCCTTTTGCCCTCGGATCGGCGGCCAGGTCGGCGACTTCCTCGGCATCCCACTGATGATCGTGGTCGGTGATCACAACCCCATCAAGGCCGACGCGATTCGCCCGATCAAGCAATTCGATCGGGTCAATGATGCTGTCTGGCGAGTATCGCGACGTGTGCAAATGATGGTCAAACTTCGCCATGACTCGCGAGTCCCTCCCTGTCCGAGTGCCCAATGATGTTTGAACGTTGACGCGTCAAGCTTCCATCCAGGCTATCATCGACAAACGGCCCTTTGAACTTAAAACCAGAGGACACAAGGACAAAGGGCAGATTTTTCCCTTTTCTCTTTGCCCTTTCCCCTTTCCCCTTTGCCCTTTGCCCTTTGCCCTTTGCCCTTTGCCCGTATGCCCTTTGCCCGTATGCCCTGAAACCGATGTCTTACGAACGCGAAAAAAGGCCCGCCCCGGGCTGTCCGGGGGGGCCTTCAGATGGATTATCCAAAGCCTGGCAAGGCGTCAAAACTCGTTCAGGAGCGATTGGCGCCCTGGGCCTCGCGATCGCGTCGGCGTCGCACGCCGAAGGCCGTCGGCGCCTTGTTGCCTCGGGGCGGGCCGCCGCCGCCGTTGTGGTTACTGCCGCCGCCGTGACCACCGCCGCCGCCGTGACCGCGATAGCCGCCGCGAGCCGGTGCCCTGCGGACGTTCGAGGGTCGGTGCGGGCGGAAGACCGGTCGGGGCGGGGCGGGAATCCCCTCAACCTCGTCACTCTCAAGCTCACGGGCAATCGCGCGTTCGATCAGGTCAAGCATCTTCGCCTGATCGGGCAGGACCAGTGAATAGGCGACGCCGTCGCTTCCCATTCGACCCGTCCGGCCGATCCGGTGAATGTAATGCTCGGGGTCTTCCGGCAGGTCGAAATTCACGACGTGCGAGACGCCCCGAACATCGATTCCGCGACCGACGACGTCCGTCGCCACCAGGGTCGTCAGCCTGCCGCCGCGGAAGGCGTGAAGCACGCGGTTCCGCTGCGCCTGGCTAAGGTTCCCGTGCATCGTGTCCGCCTTCAAGCCCTCGGCCCGAAGCAAGGCACCGACGCGATCGGCCCCGCGCTTCGTCCGGCAGAAGACGATCGCGCGTTGCGGCTGCTCGCGCTGAAGGAGACGAATCAAAAGCTCGAACTTGCGGTCGGCGTGGACCATCAGGTACGACTGGCGGATCGCCGGAATCGTCGCGTCTTCATTATCCTTGATGAGGCGGACGTCGACGGGGTCGTCGAGATACGTCTCGGCAATCTCACGAACGCCCGGCGGCATTGTCGCCGAGAGAAGCAAGGTTTGCCGGGTCTTGGGAACCGCCTTCAAAATCGTCTCGACCGCCGGCCGGAAGCCGATGTCGAGCATCTGGTCGGCCTCGTCCAGAACGACCATCTTGACCTTATCAAGTCGGATCGCCTGCCGTTCCATCAGGTCCATCAAACGCCCGGGCGTGGCGATGACGACCTGACAACCGGCGGCCAGCTCGCGCTGCTGGCGGAACATCGACTCGCCACCGACAACGCCGACGGCCCGGGCGCGTCGGCCGTAAGACAGCTTGTCGAATTCCATGCCGATCTGGTGAACCAGCTCACGCGTCGGCGCCAGAATCAGGGCCTGGGGCTTGCGGTCGCGCTCGTCGATCGCTTCGAGAATCGGAACGAGAAACGCGGCGGTCTTGCCGGTTCCCGTCGGCGCATTGCCGAGGCAATCTCGCCCGGAAACGGCCGAGGCGATCAAGCCGGCCTGAATCGGGCTCGGGCTCTTGTAGCCGATCCGGGCCAGGGCGGCCAGGGTCGACTCACGAAGGCCCATCTCATCAAATCCCCCAGCGACCGGGGTTTCTTCCTGGTCTTCTCGCGGCATCGTCGTCTGCAAACTCAACTCCTTGTGATCCCCGACTTGTGGCGCAAACCGGTCGAACCGGATCATTCGCCCGCTACGACGCGGACGCGATCTGCGGCTCGTGAACATGTCGGTCTGATCGCGCCTTAGGGGGTCGTCCCGGCAATTTGACCGGGACCGGAGCGGACGGCAGCGCAAGAAGACCAACGCAGAACGGCCGGAGAATCTCACGGCCTCAAGCCGGTGGGGTACTTTCCTGTCTCAAACCGAGACGCACCTATTCTAACACATCCGGCAAGGCCGCGAAGACCGATTTCACGAAATCCCGCGAAATCTCCCAAAGTCCTGGAAACCAACCACGTTGAGTCCACTTGCCTTCGTTCTTCCAGCCCGCCGAGTTTACCAGAACTCTCCAAAACTCCCCAAAGGTCATCGATCGCCCTGTTTCTTCCTTTAAGAATCATCGGGCTTTTGATCCGCGGAAACGTGTCAAAAAGCGTCCCCTTTCGACCTGTTTCGACCCTCGACAGTCGCTAAGATCGCGGGCGAGTCTTCTCTATCAGGAAGGAATCCGAGCATGCGCCTTGTGATCGACGGCCAGCGCCTGACGGCCCGGCGGACCGGCGTCGGCCGTTGCCTGGAAAGCCTCCTCGCCGGCTGGGCGAATACCAGTTGGCCGATCGACGAGGTCGTGCTTGTCACGCGCGAGGCCACCGGGACGGGCCAGGTTCCTGAGTCGCAAGGCTTGACCACAATTCAGGTTGGCGCCCGATGGCCGGGCCTGGTCTGGGAGGTTTTTGGTTTAGGTCGAGTCCTCGGGCCGGGCGACCTGCTGTTTGCCCCCGCGAATCTTGTCCCGTGGACCTGGCGAGGGCCGACGGTTGCCATCCTTTATGATACGCTGCCGTGGTCGGCGCCGAATTCCTTCCCCTGGCACGTCCGCGCCCGGTTCAACTGGCGTTATCGACTCGCCGCGCGAAGGGCGACTCATGTGATCGTCCCTTCGGCGTCAACGGCCCGCGACGTGCAAAAAGTTCACGGCCTCGCGCCCGACCGGATCTCCATCGTCTTTCCCGGCCCCGACCCTCGGTTTCGTCCACTATCGGCCGACGATCCCGTCGTCCGCGCGGCCCGGCATGAGGTTGGCCTGGGCGAGGCTCCGTTTTTCCTCTTCGTCGGCAAGCGATCGCGTCGCCGCAACGTTCCGGCGATTCTCGCCGCCTTCGCCGCGCACCGCAACCATTTCCCCGACCATCGCCTTGTCTTCGTCGGACCCGACCCCTTGCCCGAGGCCCCTCCCGGGGTCATCGCGGCGGGGCATGTTGGCGAAGGCACCCTGCACGGCCTTCTCGCCGGCGCGACGGCCTTGCTCTATCCGTCCGATCATGAAGGCTTCGGCCTCCCCGTCGTCGAGGCCCAGGCGTGCGCCTGCCCGGTCGTCACGCTGCGGAACAGCGCCCTGACCGAATCCGGGGGCGACGCCGCGTATTATCTCGACCGGCCCGACCCGGCGGACATCGCACGCGCCTTACACGTCCTGGCGACGGATCTTGCCTTGAGGACAGACCTTGCGCGCGGAGGACTGGCGCACGTCCAGCGGTTTCGCTCCGCGGAGTTCGCGGAAGGCGTGGGTGCGATTCTTCGCCGGGTCGCGGACGAGTCAAGACGTGAGCCGGCTCGCGTCTGAAGCCAGCGCCGCGACGTCTCGGGGAGCCGGAACCGCGGAGAGCTGGGCGCGGTCGGCTCGAATGCGTCGGGCGCGTCGATGGCGGTCGATCAGGTCAAAATAGCGTTCGAGATGGCGGCGTTCCGACCAGACGTCATCGCGCGCCTCGCGGCCGTTGGCGCCGAGTTGATGACGCAAGAGGGGGTCGGCGGTGAGCCGGGCGATCTGGCGGCTGAGTTCTTCCGTGGAATCAAAGACGAGACCGCCGCCACTCTCGGCGACGAGTTCGGGCAAGGCGCCAAGGTTGCGGACGAGGACCGGCGTCCCCTCGGCAAAGGCTTCCAGAACGACATAGCCAAAGGTTTCATACACGAGCGAGGGGACGACCACCCCCCGCGCTCCTCGAAACAGCGCCGCGATCTCCGCCGCGTCCAGCCGGCCTTCAAAATGGACGTTCTCCAGGCCCGCCGCGTGCTCTTTCAAGGCCGATTCGTATCGTCCCGAGCCGGCAATGCGCAGGTCAATTCCCGGCAAGGCGCGCACGGCGTCAATGGCGTCCTGAAACCCCTTGATCGTCTCCAAACGACCCGCCGCCGCGACGTAGGGTCGTTCGTGCCTTGGCGTTGAAATCGGCGGAAGGCCCGGATAATCATCGGGCAAGAAATACGGAAGATGGACCATCCGCGCCGAGACCCCGCGGCGGGCGTGCTCGCGTTGCGTCGACAGACTCGGACATATCAACGCATCGAGGCTGGACAGCCCTTCGCTCATCAAGTCGCCTTTACGCCAAAGTTGCGGCGGACGCCCCGCCTTTACGCAACATTTTACGCATTCCGGCGTCTCGCAGACGCTCGAATGAAACTTCCAGAGCACACTCAGCGGGCAGACGAGCCAGTGCTCATGCGCCGTCATGAACTTGACGGCTCCGCGAATGGGAAGCTTTAAAAGGCCAGGGCCGCCGATCAGCGAGAGGTTATGAAAATGAACGACATCCGGCCGGATCGTGTCGAGCAGGCGGCGGATCGGTCCGAGCTTGAACCAGGGCTGGCCCGTCTGATGTGTGGCTAAAGGAGAGAGAATCGACGCCGGGCTGTGAAGGGGGTGGGTGATGACGCCGGGATGGGGATCGAATGGGCGGGGCGTTTCCTCGCCGCGCGAGATCTCGAAGGCGTCCTGACAGTGGATGACGTGGACCTCATGGCCGTGGCTCGCGAGCGCCCGCGAGAGCCGGTCGACCAACGCGGCGTCGCCTCCAAAACTCTGAGCGCCGAAGAACGTGGTGAGCATGCAAAACTTCATGCCGACCTCCTTCGAACGGCCTGGGCCGACGCCCCTGGCCCGAGTTCTTCCAGGCAATCGAGCGTTGCCGACGCCGACGCATCCCAGGAATACCGGGCAGCTTGTTTCAACGCCTTTGCGCCCAGAGCCTCGCGAAGCCCAGGCTCATTAGCGAATCGCCGCAGGGCCGAGGCGATCGCCTCGCAATCGGTCGGGTCGAAATAAAGGCCCGCATCGCCAATGACTTCGGGCAAGGAACCCGCCGTGCTGGCCACGACCGGCCTTCCGCAGGCCATCGCCTCAACAGCGGGGAGGCCGAAACCTTCCATCAAGGAGGGTTGCACCAGGGCCTCGGCACGATTGTATAGGTGAACGAGATCGGCGTCCGGCACGAACCCGGTGAAGACGACCCGATCGCCCAGCCCCGCCGAGGCCACGGCCGCGCGAAGCTCGGGAATATGCGTGTGAAAGACGTCGCCCATGTCGCCCACGAGAACCAGGCGGAAGCCGGTTTGCTCGGGGTTGGTCCGGGCAAAGGCGTCAATCAGCCGGAGCAGATTTTTGTGCGGGCTCAGGCCGCCGACATGGAGCCAGTACCGCGAACCCGGCACCAGGCCATGACGCTCCAGCGTTTCGCGAGATTCGAGGTCGTCGGGACGGGGTCCGAACAGCGCGTCCGGCCCTTCGGAGACGACACGGACGCGGTCGCCTGGTAATTTGAACCAGGCCAGAAGGTCGCGGCGAGCCGATTCCGAGACCGTCAAGATCCGATCGGCCCGACGCGCCGCGGCGTGCTCCTTGAGCGACCAGGCGAGGCGTCCTTTCCAGGTCGGAAACACCAGGTCGGGACGCGCCAGGGCTAGCGTATCGTGCATCGTGACGACGACCCGCCGCACGCCCCAGACAGGCACATAGCTATACGTCGTCGGAAAATAGAGCAGGTCGAGCCTTGCCCTCGAGGCGGCGCGGCTCATGGCGAAGAGGTCGGCCAGCGATCGACGACCGGTGCTCGATGCCGCTCGGCTGGGCGCCTCGGCGACGTCGGCGACGACTCGTTCAAAACCGTCGGGAAGGTCGATCGCATCGGCCGAGGGTCGATCCACGATCACGACGAAATCGTGCCCGCGTCCGTTGCGCCCGAGCGCCTTGAGTGTCTCTCTGGCGAACCGACCGAACCCTCTCCGGTTCGCCAGACACGCCCCTTCGATGCCGATCCTCATGGCCCGCGCGCCCCCGCTTCCTTTGCCTCGGGCTGATCCCTCAAAACCGACCGCCCGCGCCCAAGAAACCAGAAACGGCCCGATCTGTCACGGTCAACCCGACGCCTCGGCGAAAACGAGCGTGGTGTGGCCGAACGGAAACGACACGCCCAGTCGGCCAATCGTCCAGGCTTCCAGGCCGGAAACACGGGTCATGATCCGGTTCACTGTCGGGTGCGGTCGGCGAATCTGAAGACCGCCTCCCGAGGGGTGCGGAGGGTGCCTTGAACCGATCCAGCGTCCCCGGACCTCCTGCGCCAGCGTTCCTAAGAGGTTGGCATGCGTCGTCTGAAGGATCGTCAGGCCCGAACCGGCGAGAACTCCGGCCAGATCCTCAAGCCGATACGCCGCGCTGGCCCTGGAAAAGCCGCGTCCATTCGATCGGACGACGGTGAGCCCCCCCGGTTTCAAGACGCGGCGGATCTCACGCGCGGCCCCCTGATCGTCGCCCGATTCGAGATGCTGAAAAACGTCAAAACAGGTGACGAGATCGAACTCCCTATCCGCGAAGGGAAGGCTGAGCGCACTCCCACGCACAAGCGAAGCCGCCCGACGTCCCTGGGCATGGCGGAGGGCGTCAAGGCTCGGATCAAGGCCGATCACGGAGGCGATCTCGGGACGTTGGGACAGTCGATAGGCGGTCTGACCGGTCCCGCAGCCGACGTCAAGCGCCCGCAAGGCCCGACGCCCCGAGAGCCGCGTGTCCAGCCAGCGCGAGACGATCCGCCACATGCCGACCGACCACCAGTGATCGGTTTCCAGCGCGGCGAGGCGTTCAAAATAGACCGGTTGCTCGATCGTCGGCGCGTCGATCATGAGCCTTCTCCAAACCGCGATGACGCAAGCCGATCGCCCAGCCGCCAGGCCATTCCATACGCAAAGGCCCCGGCGATGACGACGACCGGCAGGGGCATCGCCCGGGTCAACCGCGACGCGGCGATCAGGCCGAGACTGCCGACGATCGCCCGGCCGGTCTGCTCCCACCAACCCGGCGCGACGCCCAGATTCGCGAGCATGAGCCAGCCGGCGACCGCCCCGGCGGCCTCGACAACGAGCGTCGCCCAGGCGGCGCCTTGAGGTCCGGCAAGGAGGATGGCCGTTGGAAGCAGGAAAATCGCGAGAAGAAGTTGCCCGAGATTGAGCATCAATCCCCGATCTTCGCGGCGGCAGGCGATCAGTCCCGCCTGCGCGACCGATCCGGCGAGCACCCAGGGAAGGCGCCCGGCGATCAGGGCGAGGATCGGTCCGCCGTCGGCATACGACCGGCCAAAAAGAGCCGGCATCCAGCGATCGGCCGAGAGGATCAGTCCCAGGGCCGCGGGAAGGCTGAGCGACCAGACCCATCGATAGGCCGAGGCGAGCCGGGCACGCGCCGGGTCTCGCCCCATCGCCCAGCTTCGAGCGATCGACGGGCCGAGCATCGACGGAACGACAAGGCCGAGCGCCACCAGGGCAAAGACAATCCGCCGGGCCGCGGCATACGGGCCAATCGTCCCGCCGAGCCAGGCGCCGAGGATTAAAAGATCAGCGCCATAAAGAGTCACCCGGCCAAACCTCGACAGCCCCGCGACGGCTCCGCGACGGGCCAAAATTAGGCTTGCACGACGCCTCCAGACAGGGCGCGGCCAGCCGTGATCTCGACTGTGCTCGTACAGAAGGACCGCCGCGCCAAGGATTTCGCCGAGGGTCAGGCAGGCCGACGCCGGAAGCAGGTCGCCCGGCCCGCGAACCAGGGCGAAGACCGCGCCGACATATCCACAAGACCTCGCGATTTGCGCCGCGGCAACCCAGCCGAGGCGTCCCGTCGCGCGAACGCCGACGTCGGTCACCCAGGCCGAGACAGGGAGCAAAAGACCCGCCAGAGCCACCGCGAGACCCCCCGCCGGGCCGATTCGAACGGCGATCAGGAGGACGATTGCAGAGCCGATCAGAGCCGCGAGGCATCGCAAGGCGACGAGCAAATTCGTCAATGGTGCAATGAGCCGGGGCCGTCGGGAGGCTTCGCGATAGACGATCACGTCGAACCCGCCGCGGACGAGGACGAGCATCCAGGCCGCGCTGGCCGAGGCAAACTCAAGGTGCGCGAACGAGGCCGGGCCGAGCGTCCGGCCCAGATCGATCAGGGCGAGAAAGCCAAGCGCCGCGGCCACGCCTTCGGCCGCGAAGACCCAGCCAAGGCCGCTTATCCGGTTCGCGCTTTGATCGGTTTTCTCAAGGATCAAGACCGGCTGGGTTCGCGCTGTCGAGGTCGCGGTCATGCGACCCCCCTGCCCCGCGCGGGGGCCTCGGCCCGAAGCTCCCAGAGTGGGCCGACGGCCTTGAGTGCGCCTCGGGCGCCGAGGACCTGACGGGCGGCGGCATAGAGGCGGATCGGCAGGCGTTCGCGGGCGGGTCGCGAATCCGCCCAGCCTTTCGAAATCCCGGGCGGCTCGACGGCGACGCGGTCCAGGCCCGACCGACGCGCCAGCCGCCCCGCTTCAAAGGCCGAGAGGGTTCGCGGCGGCCATTCGTCGCGCCCTCGAAGCCGAAGATAGCCGGGCAGCCAGCGCCTCGGGAGCCAGCCGACGCCCCAGAGCCCGAGATGAGGGTCGGTCGCGACCGTGAACCGATTCGGCGACCAGACGACCAGCCTTCCGCCGGGCCGAAGCACCCGACGCCATTCCCAGAGAGCGCCTGCCGGGTCGTCGAGGTGTTCGAGAACGCTATCGGCGACGATGGTGTCAAAGGTCGCGTCGGGCCAGGGGAGGCGTTCGGCCTCGGCGGCGATCAAGGGAGCGCTCAAGCCCGCGTCGGAGAGCCGACGCCGGGCGACGACCAGCCATCGCGAGGCGATATCGACGCCGACGACCGGTCGATTCGCGCGCGCCGCGGCGACGAGAAGGCCCCCCGTTCCGCAGCCGATTTCCAGGAGCGGACCAGACCCGCGAACGCGATCGAGAAGCGCCTCGCCGCGCGCCGAAGCCCCTTCGATGTGGCGAAGAAAGCGGTCGCGGCGCGGGTCGATCACGTCGTCGGTCATCGCGTAATAGGCCCGAGCCACGGCCTTCAGGTCAGCGCCAGGGGCGGTCTCGACCGCGTGCAAGCGGATCGCCTTGGCGCGTTCGGCGGCGAGGCTCAAATAGCGGTCGGAAGCGAGCCGGAGGTCCGCCAGGCCCGCGACGCCGGGAAAGGTTCGCGGGCACGAGGCGCATCGGAGGTCCGCTTTCGAGGCATCGAGCGGACCGAGGCAGGCCGGGCAAACGGGATCGGGGATCGTGCCGGTCAGCATCGGGCGACCCCTTCGATCGAGGGACCGAGGAAAATATGTTGACGAACCGCGCGCAAGGTTCGTCGCCAGGCCAGCCGGCCCCGGGCACCGTGCATCAGAAACGCCTTGAAGGCACGGTCGGAACGGAGGTAATAGGCGTCGATCCGGGCCAGGTTGTTCCGATCCTGCCGGGCCGTTGAGACGGCGAGGCGGGTTCCAAAGGTTGCCGCGAAGGACTGCGCCGAGGCGAGTCGAACGGCCCGGTTTGAGACGCCGTAAGGATACGCGGCAATGCGGCAGGATTTGCCGAGATGATCCTCGATCGAGGCGCGGGAACCGGCGATCTCGGAAGCGAGTTGACCGGCATTCAGGCGATTCCAGGGGGCGTGCGTCACCCCGTGCGCCCCGAACGAAAAGCCCAGGGCGGCGAGGTCGCGGATCTCCGACCACGAGAGCAAGGGCTCGATGGCGACCCCGGCGGGTTGACCGGGCCAGGCGTTGTCGGTGCCGACCCGGCCGGTGACGAGGAAGACGGTCGCGGGGATTCTCGCGGTGATGAGCATGTTGGCAACGCGGAGGATGGACCGGAGACCGTCGTCAAAGGCGATCGCGAAGCCGAGGGGTTCGTCGGGCCGTCCGCGCGCGATCCAGTCGGCGAGACAGACCGGGCGATGGCCCGAATCCAGAAGCGCGGCGAGGGTCGCGGCGAAGCGACCGGGCGTGGTGACGGTGACCCCTTCGCGGTCGTCGATCGCGTGATAGGTCAGAACCGGCAAGCCGGCGTGACGCGGGGTCATTGCTGGCGTTCAACGATGACGCGTCGCCGGGCGTTCGACGGCAAGTTCACCAGCGGCGGTTCCAGGCGCACTTCCTCGCCGGTCTCGTCCGATCGATAGACGGCGTCGATCATCTCGGTGACCCGGCAGCCGTCCCAGCCGGTCGCCTCGGGGCGATCGTCCTTCGGCGACGAGACGAACGACTCAATCTCGCGGACAAGCGAACGCTCGCAGCCGAGTTGGAGGCGGAAGAGGCGCTCGGCGACGCGATCGAGAAAATAGGTGCGCCGCTCGCGTCGACCGTTCGAGAGTTCGCCTGTAAGCCGCCAGGGGGCCGTTTCCACGCGGAGCCAACCGTCACTGCCGCGAATATCAAGATTCAAGTAGCCGACAGCCTGTTTCCACGACGATCGGAGTTCGGCGAAGCCCTGATCGAAGTCGCGGAAGACGGCATACGCCTCGGTCTCGCAGTCGCGCGGCAGGCTGAGGCTCCGGCGGCGATAGCCCTTGACGGCGACGACCTCGCCGAGAAGCTTGCGGATCAAATCACAGGCGTGCGGACCGTTGTCCATCAACGTGCCGCCCCCCGACCGGTCGACGTCGGTATGCCAGCCCGCCAGAAATTCGGAGCTGGCTCGATGGCCGATCTCGACCCGGACTGACTCGACCCGGCCGATCGCCCAGGCGGCGACGAGTTCGAGGGCATCGGCCACGGGGGGATAAAAGCGGTGGTTCAGGCCCGTGCCGAGCCGGAGGCGCAGCTCATCGGCTCGAAGCGCGAGGAAGCGAGCCTCTTCGGGGCGGACCGTCAGCGGTTTCTCGCAAAAGACGTGCTTGCCGGCTTCGAGCGCCGCGAGAGCCTGGGCGAAGTGGTCGGCGTGCGGGGTCGCGATCACGACGGCGTTCACGCCGGGTCGTCCGAGCGCCGCCTGGAAGTCGGAGACAGCCTCGGCGCCGAGCCGTCGGGCGACGTCGACGGCGCGCGGCATCTCCGCATCATGGACGGCGACGAGACGCGACCCGCGCGCCGCGGCGGTCGCGGCGGCTCGCTGACTTCCGAGAAACCCCGCGCCAACCACCAGAAATCCAACCGGCCGCCCATCTCCGATCATTGATCGCTCCCTCATATCCCGTTTCCACGCTCTATTCTGACCGAAGATTCCTGAGTGACCCGAGCCCGAGCCTGAGCCTGAGCCACCTCGGCCGATCGTCCCGGCCCCGAAAGTGTTCCAAACGCCTCGCCCAAGGACCAGGCCGTCAGCAGGCCGAGCAGGCCCGGAACGGCGGTGATCCAGGGCAGGTACGAACGCCCCCGCCGCCGCAGGTTCAGCGCCGATCTTCGCAAGAGGACCGCCGGCACCAGGGGGGCCGCGGCCGCCCGCAAGAGCCGGGCCGAGACGCTCAGGCGTTCCGACCGCGAGGCCCCATAACGCCAGGCGTGTCGAAGACGCTGCGCGACCGTTGCCGCGATTTGCGAGCCCCCCTGAAAGGTCAAGACGGCCGAAGGGGCCATGACCAATCGCTCGCCCCGTTGCCGGAGTGCCCGGTTCATTTCCGCCTCCCAGAAGCCTCTGGCGTAGGCATCTTCCAGACCGTGAAGCCGATCGCGGCGATAGAGCGTGTTCTCGCCAGGAAGTTCGGGCTCGGCCTCTTCGGGAAGGGGCCGCAGATAGTTCGCATACCGAAGAAGATAAACCGCGCGGTCCAGCGTTCCGAGTTTTTCCGCGGGCTCGATCGGACCGCCGACGGCCGCGGCGCCGGTGGATTCCAGGCGATCGAGCAGGGCATCGAGCCAGCCAGGGCCGGGGATCATCGTCGTCGTGGAAAAGGCGACGAGGGGCGCGTTCGAGGCGTTCAGGCCGTCGCGCCAGAGTTCCGGCGCGAGCCGTCCCGAGGGTCTTCGGATCAGGCGGATCGGGCCGAGGTTGCGCGCGTCGATCTCACCGGCCGAGGCGTCGACGAGAATGACCTCGCCCCGGCCCCGAACCTCGTCGGCGAACCGACCGAGGCATTCGCGAACGCCGTACGGAGAACTCGTCAGGGCGACGATGACCGCGACGCGATCGCCGGGCATTTTTGAAGGGGTTGGCATCAGGAAGCGACCCTCTCGGCGGCGTGCACGGCGAAGTGCGGGCCGCGACGACCGGTCGCCGCGCTGAGGCGTTGCCAGTGGCGCTGAACGGCGTGATTCGAGTGGGGAACGCAGGAGCGTCGAACCCGCGCGATCGGATCGCCGACGATGTTGATCCGGTCGAGGTCGGCGGTGCCGATCCCGGCCTGCTCGGCATAGACGAGGTAGCCGATCTGGCGAGGGTCAAAACCCATGACCGCCGCGGCGACGGCGTCAACGGCGACCGGGTCGGTCCCGGCGATCACCGTGCCGAGCCGGATCGGCGTTCCGTGCCTGGGGCCTTCGCGGTGCATCCCGAGGAAGCCGTCGACCACCGAGACGTGAGGCCGGGTCTTTCGCGCTAGCGCCGCGAGGTTCTGGTTCATCGCCTCGACCGATCGGAGATAGCCGAGTTCCGCCTTCGTCAGGGCGTGAAAAGGATCTCCCTGACAGCACCACGATCGCCAGGCATTCCGCGCGTTCCTGACCCGCCCGAGCGTGCGCGTGAGCATGTTCACGGCCCGATGATCCTGCTTGAGAAACTCGACGGCCAGGCGACGCCAGCCGGTATAGCCGTTGCCGCCGCCGGAGTGGCCATGCATCATCATCCGGTCGTCGGGATGAATGCTGGAAAGCATGTTCTTGAGACTGAGCGTCAAGATCGCCGTGACGTGCGTCTTCGCCAGAGCCAGGGAAACGCGGCAGGGCGAGCCGGTGACGGTCCGCGAGACACGCGCGAAGAGCGAACGGCCGTCGATACCGACGAGCCTCAGCGGTTCCCATTCCTCTTCCTCGCGGTTGATGTCGAAAAACCGAACGTCTCGACCCTCGGCCGCCCGCCGGAATCCGAACCGATCAAAGGCCGCGGGCGCATCACTCGCCCCCTCGGCGATCGTGACGCGTCGGCCTCCGGCGGCGATCACCGCGTCAAGTGCCGAGGTGAGCGTCTCGACGTGGGTCGACGGAAGCTGCGTCTTGTGGCTGACGAGGTTTGGCTTGATGAGGATGTCGGCTCCCGAAGCCAGCCCCTTGAGATCGTCGGCAATCAGGGCCAGGGCGCGGGAGGCGGCCGTCTTTCGATCTGAAGCGCGAACCACGGCCACGTTCACCGTTTCACCCATCGCGACCTCCTCACAGTTTTTGCACGGGGACCGCGCGGCGATGGTCGGCTCTCGGCCGACGTCCGGTCCTGGGCCGCGGGCGTCCAGAAAAGCCAGAGGATCTGAGCCAGGACGACCGAGATCCCGCACGATGCGTAATACACCAGATGGACCGGCACCGATCCGGCCGCGAAGGCCAGGCCGCGCCTTCGCCTCAAAAACGCATAAAAAGCCCGGTTCAGGGCGACAACCGTCACCGGCGCCAGGGTCGCGCCCGACGCCGCGATCGGATACCAGGGCGAGACCAGAATCGCCAGGATCGCCAGGCCGGTCACGGCGACGCAGACTTTTTGAGCGGGCCGGACGTTGAGGTCGGTCTCGGCGAATTTTTGCCGCTTCAGGAGCAAGGCCCAGGGAACCCCGCGTTGAAAAATGTCGGTCCGAATCATCGCGCCGATCGTCCAGCGCTTCAGATGCGTGCCCAGGACATCGCGGGCGAGGACGATCCGATGACCCGCCCGCGTGAGCCGGTAACCGAGTTCAATGTCCTCGATCGCCGGCCGCGTGTAGAGCCTCGGGTCAAACCCTCCCGAGTCCAGAAAGGCCCGGCGGCGGATCGCGCCACAGCCGGTCCAGAAGGTCCGCGCGGATCGGGCGTTGTTCTGAAACTCCCCTTGCTGATGAATGAAATGATGGAGCAGGTTGCGAAACCGGCTGACCAGGCCGGGCGCGGCGGGCTGGTCGTCATACGAGCCGAAGAGGGCGGTTAATTCGGGATCGGCCTCGAACCGGGCGACGGCCCGCGCGAGGGTTTCGGGATGCACGGCGACGTCGGCGTCGAGGAAGAAGACGAGGTTGGCGCGCGCGGCCTCGGCGCCTCGGTTGCGGGCCGATGCGGGTCCGAGCGGCGTCGGGTTGGCGATGACCCGGGCGCCGGCCGCCTCGGCGCGAGCGGCGGAGCCGTCGGTCGAGCCGTCGTCGACGACAATCAGTTCAAAATCCGGGCCGATCGTTTCGCGGAGCCGACGGAGGCAGCGATCAAAATCGTGGCCCCCGTTATGCACGGGGATCACGACCGAGAGCGCCGGCCTCCGCGGCCCCGGAGCCGTCGGACCGGGAGGGACATCGTCCATGATCCACCCTCGCCCGTCAGAACCGGTGCCCGCCGGAATGCGTCCCCTTCCGTGGGATCGCCCGAGCGTGCGCCTGGACCGCCGCGGGGCGGGTTAACCCGAGTCGTCCAAGTTGGCTTCAACTTACGTGTTGACTCGTGTCGCCCCCGCCGCGGTCAGTCGCGACGTGCGGCGGGACTCTAGCCGGAACCGCCCCGGCTGTCAACGCAAGCATGGCCGATCCACGGAACGACGCGAGACCGGACGTTGACCGAGGAACGTCGACCGAAAGCCAGGAGGCAAAATCCTTTGCGTTCATCGGGTCGACGATTGATCCCTGGTCGAGAGTTCTCAAGGAACCGGAACCGGGACGTGATTTCCGACCTTCCGCCAGCAAGAAGGAACCAGGGGATTGAGCCTCTTGGACCAAAAACTTCGTCTTTTTGCGTGTCAGCGCGATTGAAACTCGGAGGCGAAGGCGCGGGGGTTAAGGCGAGAGCCGGTGGCGTGCTCGGTGAGGGCGTTCCAGTCCAGGGAACGGCCGGGGGCGAAGACGCGATCTTTCAAGAATGCGCCGACGGAGGTCTTGCCGACGTAGCTGGCGCGCGAAGGATCGGTCTTGAGGACGTCGCGGCAGAGGGCGGCGTGGACCTGAGCGGCGAAGAGTTCGCCCATCATGTAGTTATGATAGTAAGCGGGAGCGCTGACGATGTGGATCTTGCTGGCATAATCGGGCGCGTTCCGGCCTTCGGGGCGCTTGACAAGCTGATAGGTCTCGACAAGGTCCCACCAGAGGGCGTTGAGGTCGCGGGAGGGATCTTCATAAACGGCTTTCTCAAAGCGGAGCATGACCTGGCACCATCGCGAGAAAATCAAGAGCTTGTTGCGTCGCATGATGGCGCCGGCGTCGTCAAAGGCGGTCGGGTCGGCCGGGGGAGAGCCCATCGCGGTCAGCCAGTCGGCGTCCTTGGAAAAACGCTCGAAGAGCATGGCGATTCCCTCGGTGGTGAGGATGTGGGCCTCGCCGCGGAGCGGGTAAGGGAGGGTCGCGGGGATGTTCTTGCTGCTGTAGACGGAGTGGCCAAGCTCGTGGAGCATCGTCCCCATCCAGTACTCATTCGGAACGATGTTGGCCAGAACGCGAACGTCGCCGGCGCGGTCGATATCGGTGCAAAAGGCGTGCGGGCTCTTGCCGGGTTTCTCGTAAAGGTCGCTCCGGGCGAGAACGTCGTCAACGGGAAGGCCGATCCCGGCGTAAAAGTCGCGGCAGAGCTTGAGAAGGTCAGCGCGGGCGTAGGCGGCGTCGAGGTCGGCCGAGAAGACGGCGGGCGTTTCCTGGAAAAAGGGGTCGTGGTAATGCCAGGGACGTAGTTCGTCAACCGTCACGCCCGAGGCCGTCGCGAGCTTCACGTCAATCGCGGCCTTCGCGGCTCGAAAAGGCTCGCGGGTCAGGGCGTCGAGGTCGTCAAAAAGCTTGAGGACGTCGCCCGTCGTCTGCTCATTGAGCGCGAGTTGCATCGCGTGGAAGTTGGCGAAGCCGAGTGTTCGGGCCGCCTCGTTGCGAAGCCCGATCAACTCTTTCAAATCGGCGACGACGACCGGTCCGACCCCTTTGCTCGCTTCCCAGACCTTTCGACGCTCGACGGGGTCTTTCGAGGTCTTGAGCGTCTTGCGGACCTGGCTATCGGTCAACTCGCGGCCGTCGACCCGGGCGCGATAGGCGTTGAAGGCTTTTTCGACGGCGTTGGCCTTCGCGGTGATCTTGCGGAGCAAACCCGGATCAACCTGCTTTTCCAGATAAGTCAGGTAGAGGACGTCGATAGTCCGGCGGAGGATCGGGTCGGTCGGCCTCGTGACGGTCAGGGCCTTGAGGCGGGCGAAGGTCGGGGGATCGGCAAGGGCGGCGTCGAGGCGATTCTGGGCGTCTTCCTTGGCCTCAAAGGCGGTGTCGGTGCCCGTGACGTTCGCCTCCCACCAGGCGAGATTCGCGGCGCGTTCCAGAGGGCGAATCCGGGCCTCGTGGTCGCTGATGAACTGGGCGGCCTGGGCGTCGGGCGTCAACGGCTCCACGGCTCGGCTGGTTGTGCTCATGAGCAAAAGGCCGGTGAGGACGAGGGTTCGGACGATCATGATGCGTCGGTCCTTCGGGTCAAGCGCCGGGGAAGTGGCCGGCGCTTTGGGTTTGTATTCTAGGATATTCCAGGGACCTTGGACACAGTTCCGTCGGACGGTCGGCGCGGGAGGATTGCAAAGTCTCTCTTTTCCATGACCAAGGACCAATGACCGATGACCAAACAGGCTGAATTTTTCGGTCATTTTGGTCATCGGTCATCGGAACTTTGCAATTCTCCTTTCGGTCGGTGGGTTGGAAGGAAAGGACGAGGGGTTCGCGATGCGCGAAGAACTGGTGGAGAGTCGGGGATCGTCGCGTTATAACGCGGTGAAGACGGCGGTGTACCTGGGTTGGTGGGAGGAGCCGGAGTTTCGAACCTGCGCGGCGGCCTTGCGCAACCTGAGCCACGGCGGAGCCCTTGTTCACGTCGCGATTTTGCCGGGAGAGTCGGAAACCTGCTGGCTCTGCCTGGCCGGAACGCCGCCGGGCGAGTGGGTGCCCGTCTCGATCGTCTCGGTGACGGGACCGGCGCCCGGGCCGTATCAGGTTCGCTTGAAGTTCCCGGAGTCGTGCCCTTACGAGATGTTTAACGGCGCCGTGCTGGGAATGGACGGAGATTCCTGATCTTCCGAATGGGGAACCGGTCGGCGCTCGACCGGGTGTTGGCCCGAGCGGAAAACCTGACCTAGACTTCTGGTGGACGATCGGGGCCTTGCCGCTCAGGAAGGGCGAGGCTCTCGGCGACCCGGTGGGGCGGAGCCATCGTTGAGGAGAGAGATGCCGTCCACGACTGACCCGCCATCGTGGACAGGGCCGCGTTGAGTCTAAGACTATGGACCGTCGATCGATCGACCGAGTCAAGTTTCCCAAAAGGGCGCAAGGCCCGTTCCGAGTCGCGACGATGCGACCCTGGACCAGAGCCGAGGTCTTCGGCCTGGCGGCGCTTTGCATTGCCGTCTTTGAGTGTTCGCAACTGGTCTTTCACTCGACGCATTGCCCGTACTGGGCCGTCGAGTCTTCGCAGGTCGCCGCCGCGGGTTTCGATGCGGAAACCGGGGGCGGCATCGAGCTCTCGAAGGAATCTGTCGCAAGTCCTGGCTGATCCGGGGCGCCGGAATTGAGAACAGAGACAAAGGGGACACGCTCCATGCACACGAGGTCGCCGAGGGGCCTGGTCGGTTGGTGCGTTGGTGGTCGCCGCGACAGCCGGAACCGCCGCGCGTCGAGACGATTCGCGGTGATGTCAAGGCCGGCGCGCGTCGGTTGGTACGATGGCGAGACCTTTGCAACGGCGTTGGTGGCGTTGCGTGACGTGAGCCTTTGCGGGGTCTCGGCGCTCTCGGAAGTGCCGCTTCCCTCGGGAACGGTCGTCTGGGTCGCCCTGAACGACCAGGCGGATCGGGCCGGGGTCAAGGCGGTCGTCGTTGACGTCAAACGAACGCGCCGACTTTTGACGTTTCGGACCAATCCGTTTCTTCTGCGGATGCGGTTCGGCCTGGGCTGTCCTTACACGTTCTTTCGCGAGGCGGTCGGTCTTTCCCCGGCCGGTCCCCGGCGGACCTCGCGATCCGCGGCGATCCACGCTGCCCTGTGACGACATTCCTTCCTTCCGTCAATCTTTCCTACCATGCTCCCCCCGGACGATCGATGACGGTCGAAAACATTCGGACCGACCAAGTCGTTTGACGAGAGACTCATGAAGGACGCCGTCAAAGTCATTCTGGTTGACCCGTGCGCCCGGTCGCGGCAGGGTCTTCAGCGCCAACTGGAAGAGCTCAAGGACCTGGAGCTGATCGAGATCTGCCACGCCTATCAGGCAGGCGTGAAGCGCATCGCCGCGCTCTCGCCCGACATGGTCATCGTCGTCGTCGATGATGATTCCGAGCAGGCGGTCTCGCTCATTGATACCATCTCGCGGAGCTATCCGGGCGTGGCGCTCGTGCCCGCCGGCGCGGAAGACGCGACGATGATTTTGCGGACGATGCGCGCCGGGGCTCGCGAGTTCATGCCCCTGCCGGTCAGTCGGTGCGACCTTCAGGAAACCGTCCGCCGGGTCTGCCCGGGACGTACGGCCGACGGGTCGAACCTCGTTCGAGGGCCGCAGGTCATCGCGGTCACGGGCGCCGCGGGGGGCGTCGGCTGCACCTCGCTCGCCGTGAATCTGGCGACAACCCTGGCCAAGCTCACGCGCCGGGATACCGTGCTGGCCGACTTTGACTTGCTTCTCGGCTCGCTCGAAGAATGCCTGGCGGTGATTCCTGATAACTCGCTTGAGGTGGTTGTCAGGAACCTTGACGAGATTGACCCGATCTTGCTCAAACGCTGGCTTCCCAGGCATCCGTCGGGCCTGTACATGCTGCCGCACCCCGTGAGCATGGAGGAATCAGCGCGGCTTGATCCCGATGCCTTGCGACGGGTCTTGATGCTTTTGAAAGAGACGTTTACATCGGTTGTTATTGATACGAGCAAAGGGTTACAGGTCACCGACTTCCTCGCCTTTGACATGGCCGACGTGATCCTTGTCGTCGTCCAGTTAAACTTGAACTGCACGCGAAACACGGTCCGGCTTCTACAGTATCTCGGCCAGTTCGAGGGCCTTGTGGACAAGGTTCGCGTGGTCGTGAACCGGTTGAACTCGCCGCTCTCGGAAATCAGCCTGAAAAAGACCGAGGAACTACTCAAGCGGCCGGTGAACTGGCTCATTCCCAACGCCACGAAGCTCTTTCGGCCCGCGCGAACCGGCGGCGTGCCTATTGACGAGGTCGAAGGGGGCGCCGGGAGCAAGGCGCACGAGGCGATTCTCGCCATCGCCCAGGCCCTTCGAGCCGTTCCCGCCGAGGATGCGAAGCCGCGAAAGAGGCTTTTTTCGGCTTTTCGATAAATCTGTCGACAGGTGATCGTATTCGCAATCGATTTTGAGAGACGGGGTTCGCCAGCGAACCCCGTTTTCGCGCGCTAAATAAGGAAGTCCGCCAAAAATCCGAGGGGGGTGCTGGCTCGCGGTGGAAACGCGCTTGCGATAAAGTCAAAGGGGAATGATCACGCCGCGGCGCGGGCCGATCGGATCGATAGCGACTGGAGCAAGAAAGCCATGAGACGACGCACCTTCCTCAAGGCCGGGGCTGCCGGCCTTGCCCTGTCCTCGGCGGCCCGGGAAACCTTCGCGCGCGCGGCGGAAGGTCCGCCGAAGCGCGTCGGCCTGATTGGCTGCGGTTGGTATGGCAAGGCCGATCTCTTTCGCCTGATTCAGGTCGCGCCGGTGGAAGTCGTGGCGCTCTGCGACGTCGACCGCGACATGCTCGCCGATGCCGCGAGGATGGTCGCCACTCGCCAGGCTTCAAAGAAAACGCCGAAGACGTATGGCGATTACCGGACCATGCTCGCCGCGAAGGATCTGGACATCGTCCTGATCGCGACGCCCGACCACTGGCACGCGCTGCCGATGATCGCGGCGGTCGAGGCCGGGGCCGACATTTATGTGCAAAAGCCGATCAGTCTCGACATCGCCGAGGGGAAGGCGATGGTCGCCGCGGCGCGAAAACACAAGCGCGTCGTGCAGGTTGGCACCCAGCGCCGAAGTACTCCGCACCTGATCGAGGCGAAAGAAAAAATCGTCCGCGAAGGGCGTCTCGGCACGGTCGGACTCGTCGAGGTGTATTGCTATTATCACATGCGAGCCACCGCGAACCCCCCCGACACGAACCCCCCCGAAAACCTTGATTACGCCATGTGGACCGGTCCCGCGCCGATGCGGCCTTATAATGCACTCGTGCATCCCCGAGGCTGGCGGGCCTTCACCGAGTACAGCAACGGCATCATGGGCGACATGTGCATTCATATGTACGACATGGTCCGCTGGATGCTGGGCCTGGGCTGGCCGAACCGGGTCTCCTCGACAGGCGGCATCCTGGTCGACAAGACGAGCAAGGCGAATATCCCCGATACCCAGACCGCGACGTTTGACCACGGCGACCTCTCCGTCGTCTGGCAACATCGGACCTGGGGACCAGCCGTCGACCCGAAATATCCCTGGGGCGCCACGATTTACGGCGACAAGGGAACGCTCAAGCTGAGCGTCAACGGCTACGATTTCATCCCTAACGGCCCTGGCCAGCCGATCCACGCCGACGTCGTCATGGAACTTGACGAGTACCCCGAAGACCGCACCGAGAAAGACCTGGAAAAGCATGTCGCCCCGGCGATCCGGCGTCACATGCTCGACCTTCTCCAGGCGATCAAGACCCGCGGCAAACCCGTCGCCGACATCGAGCAAGGCCACATCTCAACCGCCAGTTGCATCCTCGCCAACATGGCCCTCAAACTGGATCGGACGCTGGCTTGGGACGCCGACAAGCAGCGCGTCATCGGTGACGACGAAGCCAACGGCCTTTTAAAGCGCGCGTATCGGGCGCCCTGGGTACATCCCTGGGATGGGGCGGTCTGAGGCAAAATCAGAAGGTTTTGAATTCGTCGGAAAAACCCCGACGATTTCGAACCCCCCATGTGGACTCACCGTAAAGCCTCCATAACGTCAAGGAGCGACCCGAGATCGTCACGCTCCAGGACGTTCGGCCCAGAAAATGCTATAAGTTTTACTTGAAATTCCTCAAACCGAGTTTTCTCGCGAAGATTCCCCTCGTGAGAAATCTCGGCCGAGCGAATCTTCACAAATATAGGCAAACTGGGTATTTTGTAGAGAGCAACTGCATGGCTCGCGTTCGGGCTGGAGAACGTTGGGCGCGCTGTTGACGTTGGTAATGCCTGGGCGTGGCGTGGCCACGACCGGGTGAGTCTTGGCTGAAGAACTGGCATGAGATGTTGAGGGTTTGATCATGGCTGACGCAGGCGCCGCGGAGAATTCGGACCCTTTGAAAGCTGTCGCCGATGCCATGGAAGCGGCCGTCGAGGCGGCGAAAGAAGGAGCCGCCGACGCCAGGGATACGGCCGAACGCATCTTGCCCGTCGCGGGCACGATGTTCGCGAAGTTTGCTTACAACACGTGTTACGCAATTTCGTATGGCGTGGTCTTTCCCTCGATCTTGATCGCCAAATCCGTTCCGCAAGACAACGCCCTGGTTCACGGCCTGGTCGATGGCGCAAGAGCCGCGGTCGACTTCGTCGAGGAGATGAAGGCGAAGAACCAGATGACGCAGGTCGAGTCGGGCCAGGCCCTTCCGACCGAGACCGAACATCCCGCCGAGCCCGCCGTTTCCTGACGCGTACGAGACGTCGTTGCGGCTCTCACCCCCAGACGCGTTGCCCCAAGGTGTCTCGCAAGAAGGTTTTACCCCAATGGATCTGACCGTCGTTTTTCCAGCCGAGGGGGTGATCCGCCTCCGCAGCAGGCAACTCTTCGGCAACCCCGATGCGCCGACCTCGCGCGACTTCCTCGAACGGGTCTTTCAGGCGGAAGAGGTCACGAATGTCACGATCAAGTCGGGCGAGGCCGAGCTGAGATATTGCCCCAAGACGTACTCGCGCAAAGAGGTTGTCAACCGAGTCGCCACTTACCTGAACGGCAAGGCGGGCTCGAATGGCAACAGTAACGGCAACGGCCATGCTCACGTCAATGGCAACGGCAATGGCAATGGCCATGCGAAGGGCAAGGGCAACGGCCTGGCGCCGCCGCACGTCGGACCCGCGGCCAATGGTCATCCTCGCCCCGAAACGCAAGGCCCCTTGATCGCGAAGGCCGAGACGGCGAAGGATCGCAAGGGGACGGTTCGCTACTTCCGACAGGATACGGTCGTCACCGGCTGGGAGGTGACGTCCGAGCAGCCCGGCCGCCTTCGTCTCAAGAATTCCGTCCTTTATCGCAAGAGCGAGCTTTGCCAGGCGATCGAGCGCGAGTTGATGAGCGTGCTCGGGGTCGACCGCTACAAGACCAGCTCTTTCTGGTCCACCGTTCACGTCGATTACGACCCGAGACAACTCACCCGCGCCCAGGTCATCGAGATTCTCGACACCGCGCTGGCCAATGCCGAGCATCCCAAGACGCTCGACAAGCTTGATTTGCACCTGCCGATCTGCACCGCGGCGCTCCCCTTTGCCGCCTACGCGCAGTTCGTCGCGCCGCCGCTCTTGCCGGTGGCCGCGGCGGTCTTCGCCTACACGTCAATTCCCACCTTCAAGGCGGCGAAGGAAGTGCTCATTGATGAGCGTCGCCTGGGTGTTGACGTGCTTGACGCGATCGTCGTGATGGGCTGTCTGGGAACGATGCAAATCTTCCCCGGGTCGGTCCTCTGCTGGTGCCTGAGCTTCGGCCGGGTCCTTGTCAAGAAGACGCAGGATAACTCGAAGAAGCTGCTGCTGAACGCTTTCGGCAAACAACCGCGCTATGTCTGGCTCGTCCGCGACGGCGTCGAGGTTCAGGTGGCGATGGACAAGCTCGCCAAGGGCGATACGATCGTCGTCAACACAGGCGAGGTCGTTCCGGTCGACGGCGTGATCGTCGACGGCATGGCGATGATCGACCAGCACGCCCTGACCGGTGAATCCACGCCGGCCGAGAAAGGCGTCGGCGACAAGGTCTTCGCATCAACCGTCATGGTCGCCGGCAAGATGTTTGTCTCGGTCGAGCGTTCGGGAGGCGAAACCGCCTCGGCCAAGATCAGCCAGATCCTCAACGACACGGCCGGATACAAGCTTAGCTCGCAACACAAGGGCGAACGCCTCGCCGACAAGGCCGTAATTCCGACCTTGAGCATCGGCGCCGTCGGCCTGGCGACAATGGGTTTGCCCGGGGCCGTCGCCATCCTCAACAGCGACTTCGGCACCGGCATCCGCATGGCGGCGCCCCTGGCAATGCTCAGTTCGCTGGCACTCTGTGCCAATAAAGGCATACTCGTCAAGGATGGCCGAGCCCTGGAATTGATGAACGAGGTCGATACGGTCCTCTTCGACAAGACGGGAACACTGACGCGCGAGCGACCCGAGGTCGGCCGGATGATCGCCGCCGAGGGGCATACCGAGGAGGAAATTCTCCGCTATGCCGCCGCCGCCGAGCGCAAATTCCATCACCCGATCGCCCTGGCGATCCTGCACAAGGCCGACGAGTTAAAAGTCACGCTGCCGACAACCGACGACACCCAGTACAAGGTCGGTTACGGGATCTCGGTTCACATCGAGGGGCACACGGTTCGCGTCGGCAGCAAACGCTACATGGAGATGGAAGGGATCGCGATCACGCCCGAGGTGGCCGAGGCCCTCGAAGAATCGCACCGCGAAGGCTACACGATGGTCATGGTCGGCGTTGACGACCATCTCGGCGGCGCCCTGGAACTGCGAGCGGCTGTCCGGCCCGAGGTCCGCGAGATCGTCGCCGGCCTTCGCAAACGCGGAATCAAGCACATCGCGATCATCTCCGGCGACCACGAGGCGCCGACGAAGAAGCTCGCCGAGAGCCTTGGCATGGATCGCTACTTCGCGCAGGTCTTGCCGCAAGACAAGGCCGATTACGTCGCCAAGCTCCAGAAGGAAGGCCGCAAGGTCTGCTTCGTAGGCGATGGAATCAATGACTCGATCGCCTTGAAGAAGGCGAATGTCTCGATTTCACTGCGGGGCGCCTCGTCGATCGCGACCGACACCGCGCACATTGTTTTCATGGAAGAAGGACTCTCGAAACTCTGTGAGCTTCGAGATATTGCCCACGAACTTGATCGGAACGTGAAGCGAAGCTGGGCCTTGATCCTGGCGCCAAATATCGGTTGCATCGCGGGGGTCTTCACGCTCGGATTTGGTATCATGGCGTCGGTGGTCACGAACAACGTCGCGGCGCTCGCGGCGCTTGGCAACGGCCTGATGCCCTTGCGAGCGGTCGCTCAGATCGAGGCCGAGCGTCGCCACAAGCAGGAGATGAGCCGCGCCCATGCCGTCTAAAGAGACGCTTTACGAGCGCCGATTGAAACGGCCGATCGACGCCGACACCCGCGAGGCGATCCGATCGGCCTATTTCAAACGTCGGCACGAGATCCCGGTGCCGACCGAGCTGCACTGGCACGAAACCAAGCCCATGTTCTCGATCAAATCGGCGCTTCTTTCGTTCCACATCGGCTACACCCCCGACCGCCTGATCGTCGAGGCTGAGCTTTCCTTCGCCGCCCGATTGATGGCGACCGACGCCCATCGCCGCAAGGCGGTCGCCGTGATCGACTCGATTGCCGACGAGTTGAATCTTTGATCGGAATCAACATCCAAACGGCCGGAACTCTCTCGCCATGACCGATGAAAAACCGCTCGAACTCAGGACGCACATCGTACCGCATGGAAATAACGCCCAGGGAAGTCCCGGGCCGCTCGACAAGCGCTTTGATTGTTTCTTGATCGACTCGCGATGGAATGAGCCTGTTTCCAAGGTGGTTCAGGCCCATTTTCCGCTCTATTTTGGCTCGCACAACCCCGACCCGCTTTACATTCTGAGTCGCGAGCAATCGGTGGAGATTCTCAAGCGCGAGCCGAACCTGATCGGTCACGACCCGATCGTCCTCGTTTACGACCTCTATCCGCCGCCCGTCGGCAAGTCGCGCGGCAAGTACAAGGGGTTTCGGCTCAACCTTGGCCTGCTTCGCAACCCACAGCAGGCGATGGCCCGGCTTCAGGATTTCATCCGCTTCCTGATGGTCCATCGCCGTTCGCAAACGCTCGAACGCGACGTCGTCAAGGAGCTTCACCGCGAAGGCTTGCAAAACATGGTCAAGGTCTTACACGACGTCTCGGAAAAAACAATCGAACTCGTCTGAGTCGCGCAGATCGCATAAAGAATTCTTTTTCGGAGCGACGCTCATGAATGAAGACGTTCCGATTCTTCCTCTCTTGCTCGGCGCCCTTGTCGTCTTTTACGTCGGCAGCGAGATCGAGCGGCACCGGCACAAGTTGCGCAAGATTTTTAACACCTTTGACAAGGATGAGAGTGTCGTGGCCGACGCTCTCGAACGCCTCGTGAACACCGGGCAGCTTCAACCTTATTCGGGAATCGTGAGCCACTCATGACCGCCCTCGCCCGGCCGACTCATGGATCGACGCAAAGGCCCGCGTCGTCCCCCGTCACCTGGGGAGACGGCTGGATCGCCTTGCGTGACCCTCGGGCGTTCGGTCCTGGCCGCGAGGCCGACGAGGCGGCGACTCGGTTTCTATCGCGTGTCTTTCAGGTCGAAGGGGTGACGGCCGTCTCGATCGACCGGGCACGCGGAACGGCGAAAATCAGCCTTGAACGCAAGATCGAAGGGGGTCGCGCCGGGCTTCTCAAAAAGCTGGCCGCGGCGCTCGGTGATCGTTCTGGCGGTGAAACCGAGGTGCGACCCAAGTTCGTGCGCGGCATTGTCAGCGGTTCGCGGACCGAGTATCTCCGAGGGCCGATCTTGCCGGCCTGCACGGTCGTCCTTGATGGTCCCGGGCGTCTGCGATTGCGCGTCGGGGCGCTTCGGCTGGAGCCAGCCCTGGCGCAGCGGGTCGAGCGCTTGCTGGAGACGGTTCCCGGGGTCCGTCGGGCCTCGGCGGGGTCGTGGACGGGGCGACTCCTCGTTCAATATGATCCCGAGGTCTTGCCGCGCGATCGTCTCCTTGGCCTGATCGGCGAAGCCTTTTACGGGCCGGACGTCTGGGCGAGGGAACTTGCCGAGCCCGAGCCGGTGCGGTCGGCCGTCGCCCTGGCGACGCTGGGTCTGGCGGCGGCCGGGCAATTCGCCCTGCCCGTGCTCTTGCCGGCCTGCGCGGCGCTTCTCGTCGGCCTGAACCTGCGGACCTTTCGGACCTCCTGGGATGAGGTCCGCGCCCGCAAGTTTGGCCTGCCGGTGCTTTACACGGCGATCGTCGTGACGACGCTGGCGACCGGCCAGTTTGTCAGCTCGGCCCTGATGACCTGCTTCTTTCGATACTGGCACCGCCGGTATCGCCGCGACCTGGCGACCGAGCGACACCGCCTGCTCGACGCGTGCATGCCCTTGCCCGGCCTCGTCCGCCTCTTGACCCCCGGCGGAACCGAGGTCCTCGTCGAGGCCGAACAGGTCCGCTCGGGCGACCGCCTGCTCGTTTCCACGGGCGAGGTGATTCCCGTCGACGGCCTGATCGACCGAGGCGCCGCGGCGGTCGACGAACGAAGCCTGCGCGGGACCGACGGAGCGACCCGCAAGGCGAAGGGCGATGTGGTTCTGGCGGGAACCTTTGTCCTCTCGGGCGATCTGGTCGTCTCGGCCGGTTGCGCGGTCGGGCAGACCCGGGCGGCGTCCGTCGGCCGGACGCTCGTCGCCACGACCAGCCCACACCCCGGCTCCTCCGCGCCCACCCGACAGGCCGAAACCTTCGCCGAGCGCGCCGTGGGAGCCACCCTGGCGACGGCCGGTCTTGGCCTACTCGTCGGCGACCTCAACTCCGTGAGCGCGATTTTGCGCCCGGATTATGCCACGGGGCCGGGCCTTGGCGTGCCGCTGGCCGTTCTCCGCGACGTCGCCGTCTGTGCCCGAGCCGGGATCATTGTCCGCGAGCCGACCGTTTTTGAACGCCTCCGGCAAGTCGATCTCGTCGTTCTTGACGACTTCCTCGCGCTCGGTCGGATCGGTCTCGACGTCTCGGGTGTTCAATCCAAGGCACCCGAGGCCGGCGTCCTTCGATACGCCGCGAGCGCCTTCCTTCACCTCGACGACGCCCGGTCCTCGGCGCTCCGCGAAGCCTGCCGGTCCCGGTCGATTCACCTGCTCGACCTGCCCCCGACCGATCTCGAAAACGGCGTGACTCTTCGCCACGGTGACCGGACCGTCCGCGTCCACGACCAGACCGCCGGACGTGACGGCGGCAACGAGGGGCCGCTTTTGGTGGATGTCGATGGATCGACGATTGGACTCATCTCGTTCCGTCGCGGCGATCGGCTTGACGCTTCAGGCGTGATTCGCAGGCTCCGCGAGGCGGGCCTGGAACGGTTCGCGATGGTTTCGGAACGCCCATTTCGCACGGTCTCTCCGCTCGCCGCGGCGCTTGGAGTGAACCAGTTGCGCGCGGGTCTTGACCCATCGGGCAAGGCGGCCTTTCTCCGATCCTGCCGCGATCGAGGTCTCAAGACCGCGTTCGTGGGCGATTGCCTCCGCAATGCCGAGGCCGCGACCGAGGCCCTGCTCGCCGTCTCGGTCTCGTCGCTTGTCGGGGACGTTGATCCCTCGGCCGACCCCGGCCCGGCGGCGGTTCAGTTCCTTTGCGATCGGCTCGACCGCCTGGAGTTGCTCTGGGATACGGCTCGATCACGCGCCGAGAACGCTCGGGTCGACCAGGCGATCGTCGTCGGCCCGAATCTCGCCTGCGTGGCCGGGGCCTTTCTTTTTGGCTTCAACGGCCTGGCGGCCGTGGCCTTGAGCAACCTGGGCACTTATGGTGTTTATTCGAGGGCGACCGGGTCACTCCGGGCGCTTGGGCGGGCGGATCGACTCCGCCCCGAAACGGGTCCACACCTCGTTCCTCGTTGAAATGTATTTATGACAAACTCAACCCTTGATGATCGGACCAGGGAGGCGGAGAGCCTGCTTCGCGACCTGCCGAAAGACGTCGCCGCGCTGCTGATCTCGGTCGGCGCGCTGGGGGTCGTTTTGCCGGGAATGGCGGGCCTGCCGGCTGTCATTGCCGGTGGCCTGGCCTTCTGGCCCAAGACGTTCGGCCCGATTGAAGGCTGGCTCGGCCGGAAGTATCCCAAGGCGCATCGACAGAGCCTCGATCAGCTTCGCCGCTACCTCCGCGACCTGGAAGAACGCTATCCGCGCGGGTCGCGACTGATTGCGACTGACTCCTCGACACGCACTCCCGAGACCCTCCCGGAGGCCGACCGATGAACCTGAACTCTCACCCGACCGGATCGACCTTGCCGGGCCTGCCGCGCGCGGACCTGCCTCTGGAATTGCAGGACTTGCCCAAGGAAGTCGGCGTTTTACTCCTGGCCCTGGGTGTTCTCGGCCTGCTCTTGCCCGGCCCGATCGGCACGCCCGCGCTGGTGGCCGGTGGCGTGGTGATCTGGCCGGGAACCTTTGGCAAGGTCTCGCGCTGGATGGAGCGGAAGTATCCCCGATTCACCCGCGCGGGGAATCGACAGATCGGCCGGTTTTTGAATGACCTGGACCGCCGGTACCCGACCGCTTAAGGGACCGATGATTATGATAAAAAATGACCAATGACCAATTTTCAATGACCGAATGGAAAATTGAAAAGGTATGTTTTTCTGGCCATCAATCATTGGTCATCGGCCATTAAATTTCCACATTCGCAGTTATCGCCACGTTTTTTTGTGATCATTCTTACAATTTTCTGGGAGTGAATCCGATGAGCGTTGCCTCAAACGACCTGCCGGCCCCCGAATCTTTGGACGCGTCGACAGGCCCTCTGCAACTTGCCAAACAGGCGGCCCGAGACGGCGCGGCGGATGCCAAGGAAGCCGCCGACCGCGTGCTATCGAAGGCGGGCCTGTTTCTTTGCCGATTCGTGTATACGACCTGTTACACGGTTTCGTACGGCGTCGTTTTTCCGTCGACCCTGATCTCGCGGTCGATCCCGCGCGACAACATCGCCGTTCAAGGCTTGATGGACGGTGCCGCGGCGGCGGTTCGCAAGGTCGAGGAGATGCGCGGCCTGCCCCTTGAATCGATGAACTCCGGCCCGATCATTGCCTCTTCGGCTGTTTGATCGCGTCTTGAAGAAACTTCGAAGCCGGACGGAACCGGCGGCATTGCGAGAAAAACGTGAGCGGGTTTTCGAAGACGACCTTGTGAATCAAGGCGTCGTCGTGCCCGCGCGCCCGCATCTCAAAGATGAATTCGGGAACGGCGAGCGGATCGCTATGGCCCCAGTCGCCAGCCGAGTTCACCATGATCCGGTCGCTACCGTGCATCTCGATCAGATCCGCCGCGCGCGCGGGTGTACACTTGGTGATCGGATAAAGCGTCATGCCGACCCAGTGCCCGGCATCCAGCGCGGGGCGAATCGTGTGTTCCTCGACATGATCGATCAAAACACGATTGGGATCGACGCGTGAATCTCCTTTGACCATATCAAGGATCATCTTCGTACCCTGATACTTGTCGGCGAGGTGGGGCGTGTGGACGAGAACGAGTTCGTTCAGCCTCGCGGCGAGGTCAAGATGTTCCTCGAAGACGGTCGCCTCGTTTTTCGTATTCTTGTTGAGACCGATCTCACCAATCCCGAGAACGTTGGGAGCATCGAGAAAGTCGGGGATCATCTTGATCACGGCCCGAGAAAGCTCGACATTCTCGGCCTCCTTGGCGTTGATGCAAAGCCAGCAGCAATGCACGATTCCGTAAAGGGCCGCGCGCTTCGGCTCATACTGGGTAAGCTGCCGGAAATAGTCGCGAAATCCCTCCGGTCCCGAGCGATCAAACCCAGCCCAGAATGCCGGTTCCGTGACCATCGCGCAACCCGCGAGTGCCATCCGCTTGTAGTCGTCGGTGGTTCGGGAAACCATGTGGATATGCGGGTCAATGTAATAACTCATAATTGTAAATCCTGAAATTGCGTTGCATCGGTTGAAACCCAGAACAGAATGTATCAGGGATCTAGCGACATCAACGCATGTGAAATTCTGAATGTCAGGCGAACTGATCGAATCGTTGAATTGCCTTGGAAGTATAATCCAAGAGTTTGCGACCCTTCCCTGTGTTGCTCAAACGGCCCCATAAGGGAAAGACATAACCAACTGGACAATGAGTGGCCGCCCTGCGACTGTCTCCACCAGACCCTTTACGCGTCGTTCATGATTTATTACCGTCGGCAAGCGCAATTTCCGCGTCTTTATGGCCTCCCACCGCGAAGGCGTGACGTCAAGAACATAGAGGGAGTGTGCGTTCTCGCTACCAACGTCCAACCCAGAATCGATGGGTTCCCAAGGTGTCGTCCCAGAGATCATCCCATTGACCTCCAAGATTCGGATCTCTCGACGAGGAGCGTCCTTCGGCAAATAATGAATTTGCATAACTCCCTGATCGATATCCATGTGCGTGCCGCCGGGCGTACCCGCGTGCAAGACTGTCGCGGTCGAACGTGGCTCCTGTCGCTCCAGACATGAAATTACCCTCGTGTTTCCTCAAATCTCGACGCTCAGGTCCCCGCGAGTCTCTCGGGCATTTCGAACCGGTCGCGCCAGTCGGGGTCATATGTGAGCGAAAAAATGAGTTGAATGGTCTCGGCGCGGCCAGGCTCGGGAATGAGAAGGGCCTCGATCGCCTGGCGGAGGCGGGCGAGACGCGGGTCGGGAGTTTCCGCGCTTTCGCGAGAGGCGCGGTCGAGGCGGTCGAGGCTGGCCGCGAGATCAAGAATCCGGGACCGGGTATCCAGGAAGTCGCGGTCGAGTATATCCTGCTTGCTGCGCCTTGGCTCCATGAACGTTCAATCTCCGACGCAAAAAAAGGGCGCGACGCCCTGGATTCGTGTTGCATGCGCACGATTCAATTCTCTCAAAATTCCCGGAGCGACGCAAAGGGACCATGCGGCGTCGGCATCTCAGGTTCTGGCCTGCCCGAGAAAGCCCGCGATGCTCCCGCTCAAGAAAGTCTACCTCGGTCGCTTGGCCGCGGCGCCACGCCAACGGAACTCAATCTTGACAAATAATCGATACATAATAATAAAATAATCCGAATGGCCCCTCGCAAACATCTTGGTCCGGGCCGCCTTCTCATGTTACGCTAGGAAAGGCCGAGCGTTTGCGCCGCGCTTGATGACGAGACTCCGTCCACCTGTCAGTGGGAGACTGCGACCGATGACCGAGACGTCCGACGACCGAACCGTGTACCAGGTCGTCCTGAACCACGAAGAACAGTATTCCATCTGGCCGGTCGACCGCGAGATTCCCCTTGGCTGGAAAGCGGCGGGCAAGACCGGCCCGAAGGAAGAATGCCTCGCCTACATTGAAACGAACTGGACGGACATGCGCCCGTTGAGCCTCCGCCAGGCCACCGGCGACGACCCGGCATGATCCTGTTTTCATGACGGATTCTTTTCACTCAAGGGTCTGGAACCGCCCGACCGCCGACGCTCTCGACCTCTCCGCGGGCCTTGTCCACGTCTGGCGGTTCACGCTTGACCCGCCCGATTCGACCCTTGCTCAATTCGAGCCGCTCCTTGATCCGACCGAACGCACCCGCGCCGATCGCTTCCGCGCGGCGACGCTCCGCCGCCGATTCGTCGCCGGCCGGGGCGGCTTGCGGACCCTCCTCGGAACGGTCCTGAACAGCCCGGCTCGCTCGATCGCGTTTGCCTATGGCGATCACGGCAAGCCCCGGCTCGCCGATGCGCATCCATCGGGCGTTGAATTCAACCTCACGCACTCGCACGGTCTGGCCCTCTGCGCCGTGACGATCGGCCAGGCCATCGGCGTCGACCTGGAAGCGATTCGCCCACTCGAAAATGCCGAGCGTATCATCGGTCGCTTCTTTTCTCCGGTCGAGCAGGCTGAATTTCTCAGGCTCGCCGAAGCCGACCGCCGCTCCGCGTTTTTCCGAGGCTGGTCGCGCAAGGAAGCCTTTCTCAAGGCAACCGGCACGGGCCTTTCCACGGCCCTCGACTCCTTTGACGTGACGCTCGGCCCCCTGCCCCGCCTTCTCCGCGTCGGCAACGACCCGATTGAATCAACCCACTGGACGCTTCTCGACCTCCACCCCGACCCCACCTTTGCCTCCGCCCTCGCCACCCGCTCTCTCAACGTCTCCCTTCAACTCTGGGACGGCCTCCCCGACCTTTGACAACCGCAACTCGTTCTCCACTCTGTCCTCTGTCATTTTTCCTCTTCCTGAGTTCTTGAATTATTCATATCGCAATGCTTCGATCGGATTCAGCCTCGACGCCTTCCAGGCCGGATAGTATCCGAAGACCACCCCCACCGTCACCGAGACCGCCACCGCAGCCACGACCGCCACGGCCGACGACTCCGTCGGCCACTTCGCCAGCACCCGCACCAGAATCGAGATCGCCCGCCCCGAGACCAATCCCACCGCGCCCCCCAGAACACAAAGCACCACGGCCTCGACCAGAAACTGGCGAAGAATATCGCTCGCCGTCGCTCCCACGGCCATCCTCAGCCCGATTTCCCGGTACCGCTCCGTCACCGAGACGAGCATGATGTTCATGATACCCACGCCTCCGACGATCAGGCTCACCAGCGCCACGCTCATCAAGAGACCGGCGACCAGGCCCACCGTCTTTTGCACGGCCTTGATGACCTCGGTAAAATCCAGGACGTCAAAGTCGTCGTCGTTCCCTTCGTCCACATGATGCCTCTCGCGCAAGAGACTCGTAATCTGTTCCAGCGCCGGTTTGACCTCCTCGCCCGACGCCGCGCGAACCAGTATCGAATCGACGTTGGAAAACCGCATGAGCATCGGTGAATCCACCAGGGTCGTCGCCGACTGCACAGGATAAAGCCCCGTCACCGACCTCGGATACCGCCTCGCCAGCACATCGAACTGATTGGCCACCGGGCTTTCACCCGCCGAGGCATGGCTCACCCCCGTCGATCCGCCGCTGACACGGAACTTGATCGTCGTCCAGGGCGCGAGCAAGATATCGTCCTGATCCACGCCGATGATATTGGTTCCCTTCGCACTCAGGACACCAACAACGCGCAGGGGGACGTCATTGACAAGCACTTCCTTACCAACCGGCGATCCCTCGTCGCCAAAGAGTTCCCGCACCAGGGTCTTGCCCAGCAGGCAAACCTGGGCCACGTCTCTGACGTCGGCCTCGGTGAACGATTCACCCTCGGCCATCCGTTCCCAGTCACGAACGGTGAGCACTCCAGGCGTTGTTCCATAAATATAAATGGGAACCCAGTTTTTGTTCTGATAAACAACCTGTCGCCTCGTATAGACGATCGGCGCCAGGCTACTCACGGCCGGACACTCATTTTTGATCGCATCGGCGTCCTCGGGCGTGAGCGTCTTGATCGACCCACTTCCCAGGCTCACGCCATTGCTCGACGCCGCCCCCGCCTGCACCAGCAACGTGTTCGCCCCCGTGCTTTCCATCACCCCGATGATCGCCTTCGCCGACCCCTTGCCAATTTCGGCGATCGTGATCAGCGAGGCCACTCCGATGATGATCCCCAGCGTTGTCAGC
Organism: Isosphaeraceae bacterium; assembly: GCA_965277595.1. Taxonomy (GTDB): domain Bacteria; phylum Planctomycetota; class Planctomycetia; order Isosphaerales; family Isosphaeraceae; genus CBDIDH01. Next base: position 3,013,594 of record CBDIDH010000002.1, on the reverse strand, counting down.
ACCGACCGCAGGACATTCCTCCTCAACGCCCGCAGGGCCGTCCGGGTCGTCCGCGCATAATCGCGCAGGTTCGCTCGCCTCGGCGGCGGCACCGGCGCGGGGTCGTCATCCCAGGCCGATCGCGGCACTTGGACATGTTCATATGCGGTGTTAGTCAGCGGCCTCAAGGCCGGCCGCGCGGGCCTTGGGTCGTCGGGCGGTATGCTCGAGTCAATCAAACCGTCACGAATGCGAATTGTCCGCGAGGCATGACCGGCGACCCATTCGTCGTGCGTCACGAGAATCAGGGTCAGGCCATCCTCGGCATTGAGGCGCTGAAACATGCCGAGAACTTCACGTCCGGTGTTCGAGTCAAGGTTCCCCGTCGGTTCGTCGGCGATGAGCACCGACGGTCGATTGATCAAGGCGCGTGCAATCGCAACCCGCTGCTGCTCGCCTCCAGAAAGCTGCGCTGGCTCGTGATCCACACGATCGCCCAGGCCGACCCGTTCCAGGAGTTTTCGCGCCCGGGCGCGGCCCTCAACCTCGGAAAACCCTGATACCGAGTAGGACAAGGGCATCATCACATTTTCCAGCGCCGAAAGCCGAGGCAAGAGGTTGAAGTTCTGAAACACGAAGCCAATCCTCGTGTTCCTCAGGAGCGCTCGTCCCGGTTCCGAAAGCCCACTTGCCTCATGCTCGTCGAGCCAGTATTGCCCCGCGTCGGGCTGATCCAGGCATCCCAGCATATTGATGAGCGTTGTTTTTCCCGACCCCGACGCCCCCATCACCGCCACCATCTCTCCACGCGTGACCGAGAGCGAGACCCCCTTGAGCACGGGGACCTCGGTCCTCCCTCTTAGATAACTTTTATAAAGTTTGTTCACCCGAATGCAATCCATGAAATCGCCCCAAAATCAGCAACTCAGTCTCAAACACTCGCTCAACACATGACGCACGTTATTTTTTCACCTTATCATTCTTGATTTGTGGCAAGAACGGACTGGTCCCTTCCTCGTCTGACGCCTGCGCGATCCCAACGACAACCTCCGACCCCTCGCGAAGTGCCGAACTCTCGATCTCGGTCGAAAGTCCATCGGTCAACCCCGCCTTGACCTCAATCGGCTTGACGAAGCGCCCTTCCTTGACCCAGACCATTCCCCTTGTCCCGCCTCCTTCAACCTTCCGCGCGGCCGCCGGTTCGTTCCGAAGACCCGGAATCACCTGGTCCTTTGACGGCACCCACCGCAAGGCCGCATTGGGAACAACCAGCACGTCATGACGTTTATCCACCTCAAACTGAAGCCTCGCCGTCAGATACGGCAAGAGCTTTCCCGACCGATTCTCCACTTCGACAACTACTGTATACGTCACGACGCCTTGATTCATGCTCGCGTTCAGGCGGATCTGCTTCACCGTTCCTTGAAACGTCTCGCGCGGAAAAGGTGCCACGGTAAAACTGACCGCCTGCCCGGGATGAATCTCTCCGACGTCGTTCTCATTTACTGATGCCCAGATCTCCATCCGACTCAGATCCTTGGCGATCAGGAACAGGCTCGGCGCATTGAGACTGGCGACCACCGTCTGTCCTATGTTCACCCGCCGATCCACGATGACCCCTTTCACCGGCGACTTGATTGTCGTGTACCCCAGGTTCACATCCGCCTCTTCCTGGTTCGCCTTCGCGACTTCCAGCGCACTTTGCGCGACCAAAACCGCCGCCCTCGCTCCTTCCGCCTCGGCACCGGCGGCATCAAACTCCTGTGCCGAGATCGTATGAGCATTATAGAGCCGATGCACCCGTTCCAGTTCGCGGGCCGTCTGCCTCGCCTTCACCTCGGCCTGCTCGACATCGGCCTCGGCCTTGGCCACGCTCGCCTTCGCCTGGTTCATCCGGGCGTTGTAAACCTTGTCGTCAAGCCGGGCCAGAACCGTCCCCTGGTCGACCGGCGACCCGTGGCTGATCGAGCGTTGCGGGTCTTTGGGGTCCATGCCAAAGCTGAGAATCTCGCCGGCAATCTGGGCACCGACGTCGACGACTTCCTCGGGTTCCAGCGTCCCCGTCGAATTGATCGTGACCTTCAGGTCGCCCCTGTGGACATTCACGGTTCGAAATTCGACGTGCCGCGGCCTCGCGTCGTTCCAGTACCAGACGCCCGCCGCGCCCCCCACCCACATCAGGAACAAAACCGATAATAGCTTCTTCATAATCCAGTTGCTCGTTGATGAGGCGTGTTGAACACACCTGGCCCTTGTTTCCAGAATGACCGAAAAAGTTTTATGACGTGCCAATCGGCGGACAGGTTCCCGCGGCCGAGTCCGTATCCACGGCCGTCTCTCCCGTCACCATCCCCGCGCTCAGATGCACGACCCTGTCGGCCACAAAGAAATAATCCTCGTCGTGGCTGATCACAATCAACGTTTTTCCCCTCGCCTTCAAACCCGGCAAGATTTCCAGATAAAACGCTCTCTTGAAAACTGGATCTTGATACGAGGCCCATTCATCCAGGACCATCACCGGCCGGTCCTCCAGACAGGCCGCCAGCAAGGCCAGACGTTTCCGTTGCCCTTGAGAAAGATCGGTTGTCGAAAAGGCCCCATTTTCGACGTGGACCACTCGATCCAAACCCAGGTCGTTCAACAGTTCCGCCGCGCGGGCGTCCAGGTCGGGCGCCTTCAGTCCCAGCAAGGTCGGGAACAAGAATCCGTCGGCAAAGACCACTGTGAACGACTGTCGGTAGGCTTCCAGATTCGTGGACTCAATCAGCCGACCATCATAGTGGATCGACCCCGATGTCGCCGGGTAAAGACCCGTCAATAGCTTAACAAGTGTCGTCTTGCCGCTTCCATTTCCGCCCACGAGAAAAACCATCTCTCCGTGAGCAATGGAGAGATCAACGGGTCCAAGCGTGAACCCTTCGCCGTTCTTCTCGCCGGGATACTTATGCGTGACTCCATGAAGGGTCAGCGATTTGCGCATTGGCGCCGATACACGACTCGGACCTTCATCTTTGCACCTGCTGATTGCATCAAGCGATAGCCCCATTGCCTCGATCCTGCCCATCGAGGCTCCGGCCCTCGCGACGATCGGCAGCCAGTTCAGCAGACTGTCCAGCGGCGACATTGCATAAACCACGGTCAAAACCGACGCCGCGACGACACCTGATGGAAGTTCCACCAACGCCGGCAGGCCAAAGGCAAGAAAGCCCAGATAGCCGAAGTAGAGCAATTGTCCCCAGCCGGCCACGACCGCGAATACAGAGTGCGCCGCCATGTTTTGATCGCGGGCCCGGCCCGAGGCCCCCTCGATCGACTCGGCCAGAAATGCGTCGCGTCGGTCGCGATGCAGTTTCAGTTCCTTGAATCCTTCGATCAGTTCACGAAAGTGTCCAATCAGTGCGTCCTGCTCCGCCCGAGCGCGGATCATCAATCGAAGGCCTCGCCGCGTCAAGAATTGATGCGAAAGAATCGCGGGCGCCGCGAAGAGAAGAGTGCAAATCAGAATATCCCGCGATAATACCGCCAGATAGACAAAACAGCCCAAGAATACGGTTATGTTGATCAGAACAATAGGGAGCGCCGAGAGTGCCGTGGTGAGCGAGACAACGTCCTGGGTCAGCACCGCGGTCAAAGCCCCGGCATCGTGCCCTTCCATCGCCGACAGCGAGAGGTTCAAAATCCGTGCGCAAAGGTTCCTCACGAGACCGACTACCGATCCCTGCGCAACCCTGATCATCGCAACTTGCGTGGCCACTCGCGCCAAGATCGTCAGCGCGCAGAGCCCCGCGAATATCAGCCCTAGTCGCCTCCGGTCGTATCCCTCCGCGCCGATCGCGGCCGGGATCAAGGCGAGCAGTCCCACGCCTCCCGCACCCCCGCAAATACCCGACGCGAGAGCCAGCAAAAAGGCTCCCCTCGAATGGGCCCAGAGAAACGCGAAGAGCCTCGTCATGATGCCGACTTCCCGTCCAACTCCGCCCGGAGTTTGTCAGCGAGCACTCGCAGATTACTGCCTCGAAGGATCGTTGTATGATCACCCGGAACTTCATGAACGTGGATTTCCCCGGAAACCAGCGACCCCCACCCATTCCTGGGATCGGTTGAAGGCGCATCCTTCGCATCTCCCGCGCGGAAGAGAACAATCCGGCCCGGGTAAATTTTAGGTTCATATTTCGAGCCAGCGATTAGATTGGCCCTGAGCACCTTCCAGAGTCGCTCCACCTGTTCGGGACCAGTTTCCAGATGATACACCAAATCGAGCTGAAACGCTCGAAGAACAAAGGCCCGCCGCGCGTCCGCGGGAAGGTCGCGCAGGTGGGCGATCATTCGAAGAGCATCGCCGTCAAAATCCTCCACGATCTCGGGGGGGAACTGACCAAGCACAAAGGCCAGGTCGTCGAGGCCACCAATCAGGTCTTCGCCATCGAACAGGCCGAGAGCAGCCACCTCTTCCGCCAGGACTTTCTGGGCATCATTCGTCGATCGGACAAGAACCGTCGGCGCCCATGAGTCAAAGAGTGCAACAGTGCCGACGTTATCACCAGAATCAACAATTTGACGTGCCATTTCAAACGCAATGACACCGCCCAGCGACCATCCGCCCAGATGATAAGGCCCCTCCGTCTGGACTGTGCGAATCGCCTCGACATAACGGGCGGCCATGGCCGTGAAGTCTTCAAAGGGGGCCTGAACTCCTTCAAGTCCCGCCGCCTGAAGCGCATAAAAAGGACGATCGCCGCCGAGTTGTCGGGCGAGATCCTGAAAACAGTAGACAATTCCGCCGGCCGGGTGAACGCAAAAGAAGGGCGTCTTATCCCCCTCCCTCCGAATCCCCACAAGCGGCGACCACGGCCCGTTACTGGATTTTGGTGCCTCGGCTCTCAGGACGTGCGCCTGTTCCTCGATCGTCGGACCTTGAAACAGGGAAGCCAGCGGTAGCCTTCGACCGAATTCCTCCTCAATCTTTCCCAGTAACCGAATTGCCAGAAGAGAATGGCCGCCGAGGTCAAAAAAGCTTTGATTTACTCCCATCGCAGTCACTTGGAGCACGTCTTCCCAGACCTTCACCAGCCTCGACTCAACCTCATCGCGTGGCGCGATCACTGGACCAGCCTCCATGACCTCGATGCCGTCAGGGTCCGGCAAGGATTTGCGATCGACCTTGTGATTCGGTGTCATGGGCAAGGCATCAATCTTTAAATAAAATGATGGCATCATATAATCAGGCAAGCGCTCCTTGAGCCATCCACGAAGCCCGGTGATGTCCAGTTCGTTTTGAACGACAAGATATCCAATCAGTTTTTGAAATCCCGATGCATCGTCAATCGCCTTGGCGGCCGCGGAGACGACATCGGGATGTGATGCGAGCGCAGCCTCAACATCGCCTAGCTCAACGCGAAATCCTCGTATCTTGACCTGTCCATCCGTCCGCCCCAGGCATTCGAGGACGCCATCGGGTCGGAACCTGGCCAGATCGCCCGTCTGATACATCTTCGCGTCCTTCGCCGATGCGAAGGGGTCGACATGGAAGCGTTCGGCGGTAAGGTCGGGACGCCCCAGATAGCCGCGTGCCAGCCCCGCGCCGCTGAGGTAAAGTTCACCGGTCACGCCGACGGGGACCGGATTGCGTCGACGATCAAGCACATAAGCTGACGTGTTTGCGATTGGCCGACCGATCGGCACGGAGCCGGTTCCTGACTCAACCCTCATCAGAGTGGACCAGACGGTCGTTTCGGTCGGCCCGTAGACGTTCCAAACCGCCTTGGACTTGCTCAGCAGTCGCCGGGCGAGGTCGCGCGACATGCCCTCGCCGCCGCAAAGGATGGTCAGGTCTGGATCTCCCGTCCATCCCGATTCGAGCAAGAGTCGCCAAGTGGCCGGAGTCGCCTGCAAGACACTCGCGCCGCTGGATTCAATGGCATCGGCCAGTCTGAGACCGTCGGCGGCGACTTCTCGGCTCACAATCTCAACCCGTCCGCCCGAGATGAGCGGCAGAAAAATTTCCAGGGCGGCGATGTCAAACGAAAGTGTCGTGACCGCCAGGAGGGTATCCGAGGCCGCGAATCCTGGCTCGCGACGCATCGACAATAAAAAGTTTGTTAGGGCCGAATGCGGGATCATGACTCCTTTGGGCGTCCCGGTCGATCCCGACGTGAAGATGACATAAGCGAGATCGTCCGTGGTCGCCTCTGCCGCCTCACTCTCCACAAATTCAAAAGGTTCTTCATCCAGACAGACAAGGCTTGCCACTTTCTTAAACTGATTCTTGAGAGCGCTTTGGGTGACGAGAACGGAGACGTTTGATTGATCGAGCATAAGCTCGATTCGAGCCGCCGGAAAGGCCGGATCGAGCGGCAGGTACGCCCCCCCCGCCTTGAGGATTCCCAGGAGGCCGACAACCATCTCAAGGCCCCGTTCGACGCAAAGTCCGACCAGCACGCCGGGCCGAACGCCGAGAGTACGAAGTTGTCGGGCTAGCCGATCGGCTTGCGCATTCAGCGCGGCATACGTTAAACTTTTGCCTTCGAATCCGAGAGCCGTTGCCTCGGGAGTTTGAGCGGCCTGGTTCTCAAAAAGTTGAGGAACGCAGAGCGCAGGAAGATCGGCGCCGGTCTCGTTCCACTGGGCGAGTTCGATGCGTTCCGCGTCGGTCAAGATGGGCAGGTCGATCACGGGTAGGTCGGGTTCCGCGACGGCCGATTCAAGAAAGCGGCCGAAGTGAGCGAGCATGCGATCGACGGTCGCGGCTTCAAACAGATCCGCGCTGAACTCCAGGGTGGCGTCGAGTCCCTCTTCGGTTTCGGCGACGGCCAACGTGAGATCAAACTTGGATGAGACTGTGCCAAGCCTGATCGGTCGCAAGCGGATCTCGGCGGTTTGCACGTCAGGCAAAGAGGCGTTTTGCAGGGCGAACATGACCTGAAAGAGCGGTGTACGGCTCGGGTCGCGCCGAGGATCAACGGCGGCAACCACCTGCTCAAACGGCAGGTCCTGATAGGCATAGGCTTCAACCGTTGCGACACGAACCCGTCTTACAAGGTCTCGAAAGGTTGGCTCGCCCGCGAGGTCGGCCCGGACAACCATCGTGTTCACGAAAAACCCGATGAGACCCTCAGTCTTCGATTCGCCTCGCCCCGCGACAGGCGAACCGATCGCGAAATCGGTCTGTCCGCTGTAACGACCGAGCAAGGCCTGGAAGGCCGCGAGCAAGGTCATGAAGAGCGTCGCACCTTCCGCGCGACCGATCGCGCGGAGTTGTTCCGCGAGGGTCTTGGAGTAAAGTCTGGTCCGCTCGCCTCCCCGACCGCTCGGCAGTGCGGGTCTCGGCCGGTCAACTGGCAAATCCAGGGCGGGCACTCCCATCAGGACATTCTTAAATGCGGCAAGTTGATCATCGAGGTGTCCCGCCTCGAGCCATTCGCGTTGCCGGTCCGCGAAATCTGCGTATTGCACGGGCAAAGGGGGCAGCGGCGACGGGTTGCCAAGTCGGATTGACTCGTAAAGCGCCGCGACCTCGCGAACCAAAATTCCAATCGACCAGCCGTCTGACACCGCGTGGTGAGTCGTTACTAAAACGAGATGTTCATCCAGGCCGACCTTGAACACGGAAACGCGGAAGAGGGGTCCCTTTGCGAGGTCAAACGGGCGAAAGGCCTCATTGCGAGCCTGTTTCAAGGCGTTGATTTCGGCGTTTCGATCCTGGGAGAGGTCAAGTACGGAGATCGTGCAATCAAGAGGTGCCGAGGCGATAACCTGAACAGGGCGACCGTCAACCTCGCCAAAGATCGTCCGCAGCGATTCGTGGCGGCACACGAGTGCGTGAAAGGCCCGACGGAGCGCATCGAGGTGGATTGGACCCGAAAGGTGAACGGCGGTCGCGATGTTGTACCAGGGGCGTCCCGGATCGAGCCGATCGAGAAACCAGAGGCGTTGCTGTGCGAACGAAGCCGCTGCGAACCCGGTTCTCGATCGCGGCTCCAGCGCGGGCATACTTGCGGCGGACCCAGATCTCAACACATGTTCCGCCTCGCGAGCCATCCCGGAGATCGTTGGCGATTCAAAGAGAGTTCGCAAGGGAAGGTCGATTCCCAGGGCATCGCGGACCCGCGAAATTACCTGCGTGGCGAGGAGCGAGTGGCCCCCCAGATCAAAGAAGTTATCGGCAACGCCGACCCGATCGATCCCCAGAACGCTACCCCAGGCCTCCGCCAACGCATCTTCCACGGGAGTCCTTGGCGCCTGGTAATTTCCCCCCGAGAAATCAGGAGCAGGCAGCGCCCCTCGATCGATCTTGCCGTGTTGCGTTAACGGAAGAGCGTCCAAGCTGACAAAGGCCGAGGGGACCATGTATTCCGGCAATCTCGGCTTCAGCCAGTCTCGTAGAGCAAACGCCGACGGCGCCGGGCCGTCTCGGCCGACGACATACGCGACGAGCCGCATGTCTCCTTCGCCAAATTCGCGAGCAAGAACGACGGCTTCACAAACCCCGGCATGTTTTAAGAGTGTTGACTCGATTTCTCCCGGCTCGATTCGAAATCCACGGACCTTGACCTGATGATCTGATCGACCGAGATAATCGAGCGAACCATCGGGCCGCCTTCGGGCCAGGTCGCCGCTCCGGTAGAGCCTCGCCCCCGGCTCGCCGCCAAAGGGATCGATGACAAACCGCTCGGCCGTCAACGCGGGTCGATTCAGATATCCGCGCGCGACCCCTTTGCCACCGACATGAATCTCGCCGACAACGCCCACGGGCACCGGCTGAAGCTGCCTGTCCAGCAAGGCGACACGCCAGCCTGGAATCGCCTCGCCAATCGGGCTCGTTCCAGCCAATGTATCCAGATCCTCTTTTATGACCGGGCGATAGGTGACATGGACGGTCGTTTCGGTGATTCCGTACATGTTCACCAAGCGTGGCATCTCGTCGCCGTGACGATCGAACCAGGCGCGGAGCGATTCCAGTTCCAGCGCCTCACCGCCAAAAATCACCAAACGCAGGGCCAGATCCTCAGATTCCGCCGATGCCTCATCGACCCGTGCAAGCTGGCGGAATGCCGAAGGCGTCTGATTCAGGACCGTGACCCGCTCGGTGTGCAGCAAGTCGCGAAACGCCTCGGGCGACCGGCTTACCCAGTACGGAACAACGATCAGGCGTCCCCCAAAGGTCAATGCGCCCCAGATCTCCCAGACCGAGAAGTCGAACGCAAAGGAGTGAAAGAGTGTCCAGACATCGGTCGGACCAAAGTTGTACCAGCTTTGCGTCGACGCCATCAGATGCGAGACGTTGGCGTGGCTGACAACGACCCCCTTGGGCCGCCCGGTTGAACCAGACGTATAAATCACATAAGCGGCCGATTCAACGCCAGCCCCGCCCAGCAAATCGTCTTCGCTTTCGCCGGCGCAGTGGTCGGCGAGGTCAACCACGGTTGCGTCATGATCGGGAAGCTGCCCCAGAAGATCGACCGGACAGAGCAAGATGGGCACCTGCGAGTCCGCGATCAAGAACGCCAGGCGATCGGCCGGATAGGCGGTATCAAGCGGCAGATAGGCCCCGCCCGCCTTGAGCACGGCGAGCACTCCCACGATCATCTCGGCTGACCGCTCCGCGTAGATTCCGACGAGCACCTCCGGCCCGACTCCAAGCGTCCTGAGCCTCCGCGCCAGCCGATTGGACCGCTCGTTAAGCTCGCGGTAGGTCCAGTGATGACCATCGCAGGTCAGTGCGATTGCCTCGGAATTAAGTACCGCGTGGGCCTCAAAGATCCTGTGCAGACAGGCCGGGGCACGCCTCGCCAGCGTTGACCGGGCGCGGAGCAAACGCGCGGCCAGAACACGCTTCTCGGCGGTCGACAGTTCGGGTTCGTCGGTCACTTCTTTATGCATGGGTACCGTCACCGCGCGTCGGCAAGGGGCGGGTCACCGAGTCGACAAGCAAACTGAAAAGAGGTTTAGAGCCGCCCGAGAAGGGCGTCCAGCTCGTCATCGGAGAGGTTTTCGAGGTCGGCCAGGGCCGCCTCGTCGTCGTTGTCCAGGGGCAATCCCTCGCGGTCGGCGCCGGCGGAATTCCAGCCGAGGAGCAGCTTTTCTTCGGCCTCGGAAAGCATCGGAAGAGACGCGACGGGCCTGTCGGGCTCGGCCAGGGCCGAGGTTAAAAGGGTCTCAAGGTGCGCGAGCATCCGGTCGGCGGTCGAAGCGTCGAAGAGGTCAGTGGCGTATTCAAGCGAGCCTTTGTAGCCGGTCTCGGTCTCGATCATCGAGAGGGTCAGGTCAAACTTCGAGGTCACGCTCTCCACGTCAACCGGGGTCATTTTCAGGTTCGCCGATTCGAGCGCGGGGAGGGGAGCGTTTTGAAGAACGAACATAACTTGAAAGATCGGCGAGCGGGCCGGATCGCGGTCAGGTTGCAGGTCGAGAACGAGGCGGTCAAAGGGCAGATCCTGCCGGGCGTACGCACCGAGAGCGGCCTTGCGCACACGCCGGATCATCTCACGAAATCCAGGCTCGCCCGCAAGATCCGCGCGAAGGGCCAGGGTATTGGCGAAGTAGCCGATGAGGTTCTCGATCTCCGCGACCGTTCGCCCGGCGATTGGCACGCCGACCGCGAAATCAACCTGTCCGCTATAGCGCGAAAGCAGCGCCTCGAAACCCGCGAGCAAGGTCATGAAGAGGGTCGCCCCTTCCTTCCGACCGAGTGTCTGGATTTGCTCCACGAGCGCCTTCGGAAACTCGCGGAACCGCTGCGCCCCTGATCCAGAGGCGGCCGCCGGCCGGGGGCGATCGGTCGCCAGTTCCAGGCCGGGAACACCCTTCAGGGTCGCCCGCCAGTATTCCAGTTGCGTTTCCAGAACGTCGCCGCTGAGCCAGCCGCGCTGCCAGGCGGCGTAATCGGCATACTGAACCGCGGGCTCCGCCAAAGGAGACTCTTCCCCCCGGGAAAAGGCGTTGTAAAGCGCCCCGGTCTCCTGAATCACGACCCCGAGCGACCAGCCGTCGGAGATCGCATGATGGGTCGTCACGACCGCGAGATGATCGTCAACGCCCAGGAGATAAAGCCGGACCCTCACGAGCGGCCCTCGCGAAAGTTGGAACGGCACCCACGCCTCGGCCCGAGAGCGCTTCAGCGCCTCGATTTCGCGTGTTTCTTCGGGAAAATCCGAGAGGTCTTCAACGGGCAGATCAATCGTCAGTTCATCGGCAACGACCTGAATCGGCAGGCCGTCGATTGATCGAAAGGTCGTTCGCAACGATTCCTGCCGACGTGCCAGCTCGTTGAAGGCACGGCGCAAGGCATCAATATCAATCGCTCCTTGAATTCGAACAACAACCGGAATGTTATACGAAGAGCGTCCCGGGTCAAGTTGATCAAGAAACCACATGCGTTGCTGTGCAAACGACGCGGGCAAAGGGCCATCGCGATTGACCTTGACCAGGGGGGGAACGCTCAGACCCGCGCCGGATCTCAAGGCCGCGTCGACGAGGCGTCCCAGGCCTGCGACCGTCGGCGCCTCGAAAAGGTCATTCAAGGGGGGTTCGACCCCGAACGTCTCGCGAACTCGCGCAAGCAATTGAGCCGCCATGAGCGAGTGGCCGCCGAGGTCGAAGAAGTCGTCGTGAACGCCGATTTTCGGCCGCCCGAGGATTTCCGACCAGATCGCCGTCAGCCCTTCCTCGATCGGCCCACGCGGCGGGACATAAGGCACGGGGCCTTCGCCGCCAGCGGGATCGGGATCGGGCAGGGCCTTGCGGTCAATCTTGCCATTCGGGGTCATCGGCATCGTCGGCAAAACGACAAAGGCCGATGGAATCATGTATTCAGGCAAACGTTCCTTGAGAAAGGCACGTAACTCAGTTTCGATCGGAGCATGATTCCGCGGCACGAGATAAGCGACAAGCTGCTTTTCTCCCGAGGCTTCGTCGCGCGCCGCGGCTGCCGCCTCGCGGATCGCCGGATGCGCCGAGAGGGCCGATTCCACCTCACCAAGTTCAACTCGATAACCGCGAATCTTGACCTGACCGTCAACCCGGCCGAGGCACTCGATCACGCCATCGGGCCGATACCGGGCCAGGTCGCCCGTCCGGTAAACGCGAGCACCGCCGTCGGTCGAGAAGGGGTCGGGCAAGAATCGCTCGGCCGTCAAGGAGGGCCGGCCATGATAGCCGCGCGCCAGGCCGGTGCCGCCAAGGTACAACTCTCCCGCGACACCAACCGGAACCGGCCGCATGTGAGCATCAAGAACATACGCTCTTGTATGAGCAATCGGTCGGCCGACGGGCACGGTGCCGTCTCCGCTCTGAACCTTCGCCAGCGTCGACCAGACGGTCGTCTCGGTGGGACCGTAAAGGTTCCAGACAGCTCCCGCCTTGCTCAGTAGGCGTTCGGCCAGGTCGCGGTTCAGAGCCTCACCGCCGCAAAAAACAGAGAGCGCGGAGTTACCCTCCCAGCCCGATTCGAGCAGGAGCCGCCACGACGCCGGGGTCGCTTGCAAGACGGTCGCCCCGCTCGACACCAGCCGATCGATCAGCCGACTTCCGTCCATCGCCTCGTCACGGCTGACAACCTCAACGCGAGCGCCCACAGTCAGCGGCAAGAGCAATTCAAGCGCGGCGATGTCAAACGAGAGGGTTGTCACCGCGAGCAGAGTATCGGACGCCGAGAGGCCCGGTTCTTTCGCCATCGAGAGCAGGAAATTCGTCAAGGCCCTGTGTGTGATCAGGACCCCTTTAGGCGTTCCGGTCGACCCTGACGTATAAATGGCATAAGCCAGATGATCGGCGCTCGCGGATTCCTTCACGTTTTCGGCGGATCGAAGTTCCAACGCCTCGGCATCGATATCGAGGCAGACAATCTCCGCGCCGTTCGTCTCGAACCGACCGACCAAGGTCGCCTGCGTGACGAGTACCGGCACCGCCGCATCCGCGAGCATGAAGGCGACTCGCGTCGGCGGAAAGCCGGGATCGAGCGGCAGATAAGCACCCCCCGCCTTGAGAATCGCGAGCAGACCGACAACCATCTCGATGCCGCGTTCGACGCAAAGGCCGACCATCACCTCCGGCCCGACACCGAGTGCCTTGAGATGATGAGCCAGGCGATTCGCTCGCGTGTTCAGGTCGGCATAGGTGAGAGTCTGACCGTGGAAGGTCAGGGCCGGGGCATCGGGGTTTTCCTTGACCCGGCCTTCAAAAATTCGGTGTACAGGGCGTTCCAGCGGGTCGGTGGCTCGGGCCTTTTCGCGCAACAGGCGGGCGAGCAACGCGCGCTTCTGTTGGGGGTCGAGATCGGCGATCCGCCGGGTCGTCGCGTCGCTCATCATTCCGAGACCTCGTCTCTCCCAAGATACTTGCCGATCAGGGCCTCAACATCCTCGTCGGAGAGTTGATCGAGGTCGTCGAGCAGCCCCGCCCCGTCGCCCGCCGGTCGGGCTCTCGGGTCGTTCCACTGGTCCAGCGCCTGACGCAGTTCCGCGGTCGTCGCCATCGGTAACATGCCGATCTCACGATCCGGTCCCGAGGCGATCGCGTCGAGCAGGCAGGCGAGGTGCCCGGCCATCCGATCGACCATCGCGGCATCAAACCGGCGCGCATCGTAAACCATCCGCAAACGCAATCGGGAGCCGGGAAACGCCATCACGGTCAGCGGAACATGAGTTCGTTCGAGCACGCGAACCAGTCCAAAGCCAAGGCCGCCGGCACGCGCTTGCAACGCATCGTCAACTGGGTAATTTTCAAAGATAACCACGCTTTCAAAGAGCGGTTTCCCTCGGGGAAGCTCGCTCCAGGACTGGATCAAGGCGAGGGGTGCGTCCTCAAACCGCCGCGCCTCGACGAGCCTCGATTGCAAGCGCGTCAGCCAGTCGGAAACCGTGGATTTCGTCTCGATCAACGCACGCGCGGGGATCGTGTTGATGAGCAGGCCGACGATCTCTTCCACCCCCGCGACGGGCGCGGACCGCCCCGAAACCGTGACGCCGAAGACCACGTCATCCCGACCGCTGTAGCGCCCGAGCAAGAAGGCCCAGGCCCCTTGCACGACCGTCGCCAGGGTTAAACCGCCTTGCTTTATCATCGCCTGAAGAGCCGCGGTCGATTCGGGTGAGAGGGCGATTTCGTGCTCTTCGTAGGGTTCACCATCGAGGGCCGGTCCGGTGCCGATTCGCTCGATCCCCAGCGGAGTCGCCGCCTTGAACCCCTTCAAGACCGACCGCCAGAACGGCTCGGATCGACCGCGTTCTTGCGTCGAGAGCCAGGCGACGTAATCGCGGAAGCGCGTTCGTGCTGGGAGATCCAGCGGATCGCCCGCGACCACCCCATGATAGACGGCCAGAAGCTCCTGAAGCAACGATTGCAAGCTCCAGCCGTCCACCAGAAGGTGATGATAGGTCCAGACGAGTCGCGCTTCGGATTCACCAAAGCGGAAGACCGCCAGCCTCGACAAAGGAGGCGTCGCGGGATCAAAGCCGCGCTCGCGATCGACCCGCAAGGCATCCTCAAGAGCGCTCTCCCGCCGATCCGCCGAGAAATGACGCCAGTCCTGAACAGTAAAGGGCATTTGCACGCCTCGATAAACGGCCTGAGTCGGTCGGCCGCGATCGAGCCAGTCAAACCCGGTGCGCAGGATCTCGTGACGTTCCGTCAGGCGACGCCATGCCTCTTCAAGCGCCGAGGTGTCCAGAGGTCCGCGAATCCGACAGACCAACTGCTGAACATATTCACCACGCCCCGGAGAGAAAAGAGCATTGACGAGCATCCCCTCCTGCAAAGGGGTCAGCGGGTAGGCGTCCTCGATCTCCAGACCGGGCCGTTGCAAACGTGCGAGCGTCTCGGCGTCAATGTTGATGGGTGTCAACGTGATCTTGGTTTTCTTTGTTGTCGCGCATTGCGCGACACTAGCCAAGCCCGCGATCGTCGGGTGTTCAAATACCTCCGCCGGGGAGAACGCCCAACCCGCCTGACGCGCCCGGGCGACAAGCTGAATGGCGATGATCGAATCCAGGCCCAGTTCAAAGAGGTTGTCAAAAACACCCAATGTTTCGACCCCCAGCAGACCCGCCGCGAGCTTCGCCAGAGCATCTTCAATGCCGTTCCTCGGCGCCTCGGAACCGGCCGACGCGGCGAGTCGCAAGGGCATCGGATCGGGCAGGGCCTTGCGGTCGACCTTCCCATTCGGAGAGACCGGCAACAACTCAAGAACCGCGAAGACACCCGGCAAAAAGGCGTCCGGCAGCCTCGACGCGGCCCAGGCCCGCAGGTCGGCCAGCGTCAAAACTTCGCCCTTCACCGGCACCACGTAGGCGACCAGCTTCGTCTCGCCCGAGAGTTCCTGTCGGGCCGATGCCACGGCTTCGCGGACTTTCGGATGCGCGACGAGACATGCTTCCAGCTCACCGAGTTCAACGCGGTGCCCGCGAATCTTGACCTGACCATCGACCCGCCCGAGGCATTCAATCGCCCCGTCCGACCGGAACCGAGCCAGGTCGCCCGTCCGATAAATCCGCGAGCCGGGGTTGCCCGAGAAGGGGTCGGGCAGGAACCGTTCGGCGGTCAAACCGGCTTGGCCGTGATAGCCACGCGCCAGCGATTCGCCACCCAGATAAAGCTCGCCGGTCACACCGGTGGAAACCCGGTGCATTCGAGGATCGAGAATATAAGCGTCTGTTCCCGCGATCGGTCGGCCGATGGGCACGAGGGTTTTTGCGTCGGGAGTCGAGAGAAAGCGATGCACCGAGGCCCAGACGGTCGCCTCGGTCGGCCCGTACTCGTTGTCCAGGGAAGCGTTCGGCAGGGTTGCCCAATGGCGCTCCGGCAGGTCGCGCGGGCAAGGCTCGCCCGCCACGATCGCCGCGCGTAAACTCTTCAGATCGGCCGTTGGAGCGATCTCCAGCAGCAAGGAGTAGAGCGAGGGAACGCTCAGGACGTGCGTGACCTGACGTTCGCGGATCAATCGTGCCAGCGCGGCGGGATCGGCCTGTTCGCCGGGGCCAGGCAAGATGACCGCACCCCCCCGCGTCAAGGTGCCGAAGAGGCCCGCGACCGAACTATCAAAGGCGAACGAGGAGACGACAAGAAAGGCCCCGATCGGCTCCGTGTAATACGCCCGACGCGCCGCGGTCGATCGGCCGAGATTGCCACGCGTCACGATCACGCCCTTGGGCGTTCCCGTTGATCCCGACGTATAAATCAGATAAGCCGCCTGGTCCGACGAAAGAAGGCGGTTCGGATTCTCATAAGTTTCCGTCAAATGATCAACAGAGACATCCGAGCCGTCGAGAACCACCGCCGCGCGGCTATCGGCGACAACGAAGGCTCGCCGATTTTCCGGGTAATCCGGGTCGATCGGCACGTACGCCCCGCCCGCCTTGAGCACCCCGAGAATGCCGACGATGGCCTCCGCCGACCGCCCCGCGACCACCGCGACCCGCACCTCCGGCCCGACGCCCCGGGCCTTCAACCAATGCGCCAGGCGGTTCGCCCGGTCGTTCAAAAGACGATATGTCAGGATGTCATCCTTGACGACGACCGCGATCGCCTCGGGATTCTCCACCGCGCAACGCTCAAAAAGCGTGATCACATCGGCAGGTTCTTCGCCAAGGTTTCCGCCGTCGCCCCAGACGCTCAGGCGCTCGGTTTCAACCTCCGAGATCAAGGTCAGATCGCCGACAGCGCATTCCGGTTCCACAGCCGCGGCGTTCAAAAAAGTCGCGTAATGATCGAGAAAGCGGTCAATGCTCTCGGCGTCGAAGAGATCGGTTCGATACTCGACCGAGACCGCGAGCCGACCCTGGTCCTCGGCCACCTGAACCGTCAGGTCAAACTGGGCCGAGCGGGTCTCCAGCGCGATCGATTCCAAGGGCAGGCCCGCGAGAACCATCTTCGGCCCGTCACCTCTCAAAACGAAAGAGGTGAACCCCTGATCGTCCAGGCGCTGGGCTTTCTGATAGACGAACATGACCTGAAATAGCGGCGACCGCCCCGGATCGCGGATTGGCTCAACCCGATCGGCAATCACCGCGAAGGGGAGATCCTGGTTTGCCAGGGCCTCGATCACCGTCGCCCGGACGCGATCCAGAGCCGAAACAAAACTCTCGGACGGATCAATGCGTGTTCTCAAGGCCAGCGCATTGACAAAATAGCCGATGATTCCCGCCAGTTCCGGTCGATTTCGCCCGACGACCGGCGAGCCCACGATCACGTCGTTTTGCCCAGTCAGGCGCGCGAGCACGACCTGAAACGCCGCGAGCATCGTCACGAAAAGACTCGCCCCCCGGTCGCGGCCCAGAGCCGAGAGCCTGGGCGTCAGGTCGGCATCAAGGCGGATCGAGCGCGAGGCTCCGCGCGAGGTCGGCAAACTCGGGCGTGGTTGATCGCTCGGCAAGGTCAGCACGGGGCAAGGCCCGGTAAGCTGCCCTTGCCAGTATGCCCACTGCCGGTCGCCTTCGGCCGAGTTCACGAATTCCGACTGCCAGCGCGCGAAATCGGCATAGTCCGACGCTAAAGCCGGTAAATCCGGCTCAATTCCCGACAGAAGCGCCGGGTAGATTCGCCCGAGTTCATCCAGCAGCACGGCGATCGACCAGAAGTCGCCGACAGCGTGATGCAAGGACAGGAGCAAGGCGTGTTCATTCTCCGAACGTCGATACAGGATGATCCGAAAGAGAGGCCCTTCGGCCAGGTCAAAGGGCCGGGTCGCCTCGTCCGAGAGCCGATGAGCCAGTTCCTCGTCGCCAAGACCCGCGATGTCCTCTTGGGTAAACGCCACGATCGCGCGAGGCTCGATGCGCTGGACGGGTTCGCCGTCAAGGATGGGAAAGTGCGTGCGCAAGGATGCGTGCCGGTCGACAAGACGCTGCGCCGCGGCGCGCAAGGCATCGGCGTTAACCTGTCCATTTATGCGGACCGCGCCGGCCATGTTGTAGGCTGAGCCGAGCGGGTCAAACTGGTGAATCGACCAGAGCGCGCGTTGCCCGGACGAGAGTGGTGCGTCGACGCGATCGGTCGCGATCGGTCGCGGGTCGAGCGCGGGGCGAGGATCAAGTTCGCCATCAAGCTGATCAAAAACTCGGGAGGCGAGGTCGTCGAGGGTTGGCCCTTCGAGCAGGCTGGCCAGCGGCAGGGCCGCGCCAAGGTCGGTCTCGACGCCGTTCTTTAACTCGATGGCCATCAACGAGTCGAGACCCATCGTGTCGATCGGCCGTTGCGTGTCGATGCGGCCGGGGTCGAGCTTGAGCACGCGAGCAAGGCGTCCACGCAGGTATTTGAGCAGCTTCGCCCGCGATTCCTCGGCCGATTCCGAGCGCCAGTCAATCGTCTTCTCCGATACGCCTTGCGGTTTGCCCTGGCCCGCGATGCCGTCGAGCAGATGGCGGCGACTGTTTGACGTGTAAACATCCTTGAGCACGTTCCAATCGATGTCGGCCACGACCGCCTGGGTTCGTCCCGACGCCATCAAACTCGTCAGTGCATCGAGCCCATCGTTGACACTCAAGGGGCTGATCCCGAGCGCATCAAAGGCCCGCCCGCGGCCTGCCTCGGCGGCCATTCCGGCGCCGGCCCAGGGTCCCCAGTTCACGCTCAGGGCCGGCAGGCCGTTGGCCCGTCGATGATGGGCGAAGGCATCAAGAAAGTGGTTAGCCGCCGCGTACCCAGCCTCCTTCGCTCCCAGAACGGCCGCGACCGAGGAAAAGACGACGAAGAAGTCCAGGGGAAGGGCGCGGCTCAACTCATGCAAGGCCCAGGTTCCCGCGATTTTCGAGCGCAAAGGATCGGCATCCCAGCCCGCGTTACCGACAACACCCGCCGCGTGAATCAGGCCGCGAACCGGCGGGAACAATCGCCGCAGGTCCGCGAAGAGATCGGCAAGTGCCGAGGAATCGGCCAGATCCACCGCGCCGAGATGCACGGTCGCCCCGAGCCGCTCCATCGCCCGGATCGCCGCGACTTTTCGCGCATCAACACTCGCGGGGGGCAAGGCATCCCAGTCAGGGCGATCGGGCAAGCCGCGACGCCCGATAAGCACAAGGCGTCGCGCTCCGTGCTCGACCAAACGCTGAGCCACCTTCAGGCCCAGGTCGCCGAGACCGCCGGTCACCAGATAGGTTCCTTCGCCCTTGATCGGCATCAAACCGGGCAAGGCATCCAGCCGCGCGCGCCTTGCCAGCCGCGCCACGAACCGTTGACCACCGCGAAAACGGATTTGATCCTCGCCCGATTCGCCGCGAAGCTCGTCCGCGAGCGCGGGCGCTGACGCGAAAAGGGCGTCGGGATCGAGATCGACGAGGCCGCCCCAGGTTGCAGGCCGTTCCAGCGCGATCGACCGCCCGAGGCCCCAGACGGGTGCCTGCGCCAGGCCCGACGGCCCGACTTCGCGTCCTTCAAACGCGTTCGCCCCGGCGGTCACCACCCAGAGCCGACCCGAGAATTCTGTTTCGACCACGGCCAGAACGCTCGCGCAGCCGACCTTTTGCGCCTCGACAAAGGCATCAGGCGTCCAGTCGCTCACCAGCGCCGCGTCAAGGTTCCAGAGATGCAAAACTCCCGCGACGGGGCCGACCGCGTTGCGAACCGCGCGCAGATCCTCGACCGATTCCGGCCGAACCCCATAAACAGAACCGCCGCGATCCTCGAATCTCTCGGCCCTCACCACCGAGACGCATCGCCCCCCTTCGGCGAGCCGATCGCGAACCCTGGAGCCGACGCCGAGACTGTCTTCCAGAATCAGCCAGGTGCCGCCGGTCGCCAGGGCTCCGGTCCGGTCGCGGCCTTGCCATTCGACCTCGTAAAAATCGGCAAGCTTGGCCGAGGAATCGGCCTTTTCCAGGGTCGGAATGGTCCCGTCGGTGGGCGCCTCGCCGTTTCGAGACGAAGGAGCAACAGGCTCGGGCGCCGGATCGATCCAGAAGCGTTCGCGCTGAAAAGGATAGCGCGGCAGGCGACAGAAGCGGCCTCCCGAGGCCAGGTCGCGCCAGTCGATCGGAAAGCCGAGACCATAAATCGCCGCGACTGAATGAAGCAGCGTGTCACGCCCCTCGTCGCCTCTTCGAATCGAACCGAGAACCGTGGCGGTTCGCTCTTTCGCCGCGAGCATGTCGAGTAGAGGCTGCCGCAAGGCGGGATGCGGGCCAACTTCGAGATAGGCGTCGTAACGGCCATCGATCAAGGCGGCGGCGGCCTCGGCAAAGCGGACCGTCTCGCGGAGGTTTCGCGCCCAGTAGTCGGCGCCGAGGTCGCCGCCCGAAATCAACAGGCCGGTCACCGTGGAAAAGATCGGAATCGTCGCCGGCCGAGGCTGAATGCCCGCCAGTCGCGCCGCGAGTTCCGCCCGGATCGGGTCCATTTGCGGACCATGAAAGGCGCAACGGCCCGACAGGACCTTGGCGAAAACGCCTCGCGCCCGGAGCCGATCGACCAGTCCCAGCACGGCGTCAGTCGCGCCCGAGATGACCGACGCGTTCGGCCCGTTCACGGCCGCGAGAGCCAGGCGATCGGGATCGTCGGCGACAAGACGTTCAGCCTCGCCTCGGCCGAGGGCAACGGCCGCCGAGGAGCCGAGACCGACGGTCGATTGCATCAAGGTTGCCCGATGCCCGACGATCTGAACCGCGTCGTCAAGCCCGATTGCCCCGGCAAGGTGCGCCGCGGCAATCTCACCAAGACTGTGGCCGATCACCGCGTCGGGCCTGAGACCCCACGACGCCCAGAGCCTCGCCAGCGCGACCTGAAGCGCGAAGACGACCGGCTGACCGAACCCGGTTTCCTCAAGGCGGCTGCGCGACGCGGGAACCGCCAGTTCCTCCCGAATCGACCAGCCCAGGAGCGGTTGAAAGCGACGGTCCAGGTCGTCGATTGTCGCGGCAACGACCGGCTCGGTCTCGATCAAACCGCGCCCCATTCCCCACCACTGCGACCCCTGCCCCGAGAAGACAAAGGCAGACCTCGGCTTCCGGTTCGGTGGCCGACGCCCGGCGGGAACCTTATCTTGAAGAAATGCATTCAGCCCCGAAACCGCTTCATCGCGCGATCGGGCGACGATGGCGATCCGGTGTTCCTGATGACTCCTCCGCGCTCCGGCCGAATAGGCCAGGTCGACCAGCGCGAAATCGCCCGCTTGAATTGTATCGCGGAACAACCCCAGGCGCTCGCGGAGCGCCTCGCGGCTCTGCGCCGAGATCGGGATCACGAACGAGGTCGACGAGGGCGAAATAAGGTTCGCCGGGCGCGGCGGGGCCGAGGCGAGAACCGCGTGCGCATTCGTGCCGCCAAAGCCGAAGGAGCTGACACCGGCCAGGCGGGCACTCTCACGAACCGGCCAGGAAGTCAGACCCGTGCCGACCCGGATCGGCAAGGTGTCGAAAGGAATATGGGGGTTCGGGGTCGCGAAGTGAAGACTCGGCGGAATCTGGCCGCGATCGAGCGCCAGGGCCACCTTGATCACCCCGGCAATTCCCGCCGCCGCTTCCAGGTGGCCGATGTTCGTCTTCACGGAACCGACCATGCAGGGATTTTCCGACGGGCGCCCCGGACCGACGACCGCCGCCAGGGCCGCCGCCTCGATCGGGTCGCCCAGCAGCGTCCCGGTCCCGTGTGCCTCGACGTAATCGACCTCCGACGGAGCCACCCCGGCCGCTCGATATGCGGCGCGAAGGACCGCTTCTTGACTCTCGCGGTTCGGCGCGGTCAGGCCGTTCGAACGCCCGTCCTGATTGACCGCGCTGCCGCGCACGACCGCGTAAATCGGATCGCCGTCGGCCTGGGCACGCTCCAGCGGCTTCAGGACGACGACGCCCACCCCCTCGCCGCGCACGTAACCATCGGCCGAAGCGTCAAAAGCCTTGCAGCGGCCGTCGGGCGAGAGAAAACCCGCGGCGCCAAAGGTCGCCGTGATCTCCTCGGCGAGAATCACGCTCACCCCTGCCGCCAGGGCCACCGACGCCTCGCCGCGCCTCAGGCTCTCGCAGGCCAGATGCACCGCCACGAGACTCGACGAGCAGGCCGAATCGACCGCGAGGCTCGGCCCTCGAAAGTCAAAGACATACGAGATCCGGTTCGCGGCGACGCTCAGGGCGTTCCCGGTCAGCGCGTACGCCTCGGGGCCGCCGTCGGTCGCCACGCGGCGCCGACCGTAATCGTTCGTCGAAACGCCGACGAAGACGCCGACGTCGGTTCCTCGCAGGCGATCGGCCGCGAGCCCGGCGTCCTCGATCGCCTCCCAGGCCACCTCAAGCAAGAGCCGCTGTTGCGGGTCGGTATAAAGCGCCTCGCGCGGCGCGATCCCGAAGAAGGAGGCATCAAAGCCGTCCACCTGTTCGAGAAATCCCGCGCGATCCGCGCCGGCCCGGCCCACCCCTTGACGCCCCATCGGCGGCGAACCAACCGCGTCGACTCCTTCGCTCAGGTTCTTCCAGAACTCCAGCGGTCCATCCGCCCCCGGGAACCGACAGCCGATCCCGATCACCGCGATCGGACCCATCGCGGCCGGAATGGTCGACTCCCGAGGCGCAAGTTCGTTCTCGCCCGCGAGATGTCGGGCCAGGGTCTCGATGGTCGGGTGGTCGTAAATGAGCGTCGGCGCGAGGGGTCGGCCGAGCCACTCTTCCAGGTCGCCGGCAAGGCCAACCGCCTGCAACGACCCCAAGCCAAAGCTGGCAAAAGGGCGATGCAGATCCACCGCCGAGGCGTCCAGATTCAAGGTCGCCGCCAGCCTCGCCACCAGCCAGCCGACAATCTCGGCCGACGCTTTGCCCGACATCGTCGTTTTGACAGGATCAATCTTGCTCTCGATCGACCGCACCGACGCGGCAACCTCATCGAGCGTCCCGGCCAGATACGCCGACCGACACGCGTGACGCTGAACCTTGCCGCTTGATGTCTTCGGCAAGCTCATCGCCTTGATCAAAACAACCGCATGAACGTCCAGGTCGTGCTGCCCGGCGATCGCCGCGCGAATGGCATCGATCACGCTGGCGGGATCAACACCTTGACCCAGACGCTCCACTTCCTGAACCACGACGAGCCGTTCCTCATCGTCCGCGTCAACCACGAACGCCGCGGCGCCTTCGGGCCGGGTCACTAAATGCGCCTGAGAGGCCGACCACTCGACGTCTTGCGGATAAACGTTTCGTCCGCGAACGATCAAAAGATCCTTGCTTCGTCCCGTGACGAACAACTCGCCCGATCGCAAGAATCCCAGGTCGCCTGTTCGAAGGAACGGACCCGAGCCATCGCGGAGCCGGGCGGCGAAGGTCTCGGCCGACGCCTCGGGCCGATCCCAGTAGCCCGCCGCGACACTCAGCCCGGAAACCCAGACCTCACCGACCTCGCCCTCGGCTCGCGGCTCCGCTGTCTCCGGGTCAACGATCGCAATCCGAAGCCCCTCGAATCCAGGGCCGCTACCGACCACGCGCCGAACGTTCACATCCGTCGCCGCCGCCACAATCCCCCGGTCGCGTTCAAGATCGGCGGCGTGAAGCGAGAGAACCGTCGGCGCCTTGCCAGAGCGCTTGGCGGTGACCATCAAGGTCGATTCGGCCAGGCCGTAACAGGGGAGAAACGCCTCGCGTCGAAATCCGCGCGAGGCAAAGGCCGAGGCAAAGCGGTCCAGGGTCTCGGCCCGGACCGGCTCGGCGCCGTTGAAGGCGACCGACCAGCTTGAGAGATCGAGCCCGGCTTTCTGAGCGTCGGTGATCTTGCGGGCGCAGAGATCAAACGCGAAGTTCGGGCCGCCGCTGATGGTCGCCCCGGTCCGCGAGATCGCCTCAAGCCAGCGCAGAGGGCGTTGCAGGAACGAGACGGGCGACATCAACGTGCTCGACCCGCCGCAATAGATCGTCTGAAGCACGCCGCCGATCAGCCCCATGTCGTGAAAGAGCGGCAGCCAGAAAACCCCCCGGCTGTCCGGGGTCGAGCCGAAACTCTCGCGAATCAGGGCCGAGTTGTGCAGGAGGTTGCCATGCGTGACCATCACCCCCTTGGGCAAGGCCGTCGAGCCGGACGTGTACTGAAGAAAGGCCAGGGTCTCCGGCCCGGCCTTTGGATTTGACCAGTTCTGGCCAAGGGAATCGGGCAGCGAGTCCACGCCGAGCCAGTCGGTTTCACCGAGCGCGGGAACCTGGCCGAGCCACTTCCGAGCGGCCGGTAAAAGGCTGTTCGTTGTCAGAAGCGCGGCGGGCCCGGCGTCGTCAACGACGGCCTTGAGCCGGGTCATTGGGCGGTTGGCTCTCGGCGTCGCGGCGGGAACGGCGACGGCGCCGGCATAGAGGCACCCGAAGAAGGCCGCGATGAAGTCCAGGCCCGGCGGAAAGACCAGGAGAACCCGCTCTCCGGTCAGTCCGCGCGTCTGCAACCAGGCCCCAATCGACTTTGCCCGCTGGTCGAGACCGCCAAAGGTAAGCGTCGGACCGTCGGCCTCGCCCTCGGCCGAGAAGGCAAAGACGACCGATTCGGGCCGTTCCTCGGCCCGGCCGAGCAGGAGATCGACGAGTGAGGCGGCTCCGTGAGGCGTCAAGGCCGGGCCTGGTTTGGGCGTCACGCCGACACCGTCGCGGTTGTTGCGCCGAATGCCTTGGATACGATCGTCACGATGTCCCCGGGGTTGGTTACGCAAAGGAGAGGTGACCCGCGAAAGCACTCTTCCAGGCGGGCGACTCAACAGGATGACCCGTCATGCTCGGGCCTCCGTCTCCGTCGCGCTGGACAGGAAAAGAGGGAGGGAAATTGACGCAACCGACGCCTTTTTGGGGATTCTTTTCTCTTCACCCCGGCGCGGTTCGCCTCACGATTTGCCAGGTCATTGCGACAGTCAGGTCAGGTCAGGTCATGGAATGAGAAGGCCCCGTTCTCGGTCTGGGGTTCGGTATGGGATGCGTCTGGAACTCTCGGCGGGTCGCTTACGGACCACAACGTCGGCCTCAAACAGGTCGACCCGGTAGGATGGATGGATGATGCGGTTGAACACCCGGAACTGTACGGCAGTCGTCAACCTCGCCAGTCTGACAACCAGACTGACACGCCACCCCCTTGGGGTCGGACCGAGGCGAAGCCGGTACCGGCCACTTGGTCTTTGCTCAAAAGCGTTGGCGTTCCTCTTTGGAGGCGGCCCGGCCGCGCTCGCCGGCGCCAAGGCCACCCTGTCTCCAGTCCACGCCGTTCCGTAGCGTTCTGAAAAGCGTACCTGTTGCTCGTCTTTCTTGTCAAGATGGAGACTTCCCGCAGATTCGATGGTTTGCAACGACCTTCTGGTTAAAGAATTTAGCGCGACTTCATCGAATATTACGGCGGGATCGGAGGATCGCGTTTGCATTCACTGGATTCAACTTCGTGGATCTTTCAAAAATCCCCCGACCGGCATGGCCGCACTCTCCCGCAAAGGCGGCGCGCGATGGGATCGATCGCGAAATTTCGAGGCTGGAAACCGTGTGCCGGGGGCCGATTCCAACCTCGCGACTTCCGGTTGCGATCGAACGTGTCCGCGTCTTTTTCTGGGGTCGAATCATGGGGATCTTCCGACGCGGCGCGATCTCGGGACGTCGCCACCCGCGTCGACTCCGAGTGTCGGGACCGGACGTCCTGGAAGGCCGGACCTTGACCACGGCGGGCCTGGTTGCTCCCGCGTCGCATCGACCTGTCGTCGCGGCCGTATCCACGCCGCCGACCACGCCTTCGGGCGGAATTCGGGCACTTCCCAACCTTGTTTACACGAACCTCGGCGGTCAGACCCAGCACCTTGACCTTTACCTGCCGACCGGTCCCGCCCCAGCGGGGGGTTGGCCCGTGGTTCTGGCCCTGCCCGGCGGAGGCTGGCGCTGGGTGCGCAGGTCGGACCTGGGGGTCACCGTTTCGCAACTGGCCCGATATGGCTATGCGGTCGCCGTCGCAGATTACGCCTTTGCCTCGCCGAAGGCCGGTTCGCACATCTGGCCGACCGATTTCGAGGACGTCCGCCAGGCGGTCCGCTGGCTCAAGACCAACGCCGGCCGGTTCAAGATCGATCCAACCAAAGTCGCCGTCTGGGGCGAATCCGCCGGCGCCCATCTGGGCAACCTGCTGGGAGCCGATCCCGACGGCCCCTTGCTCGCTCCCAATGGCAAACTGACCGGCCAGACGGCCCCGAATCAGGTCTCCGCCGCCGTTCAGGCCGTGATCGATTTTTACGGACCCACTGACCTCATCACGCTTTACGCCGCATCGTCCAAGGACCGCCCCTTTTTACAGACCTTCCTCGGCGGAACCCCCACGCAATACCCCGCGCAGTACGTCAACGCCTCGCCAGTCTCTCACGTTTCCGCATCCACTCCGCCTTTCCTCATTTATCAAGGCACCGCCGATACCGCCGTCGTCCCCGCTCAGGCGGCGGAACTCGATCAGGCTCTCACGAAAGCCGGCGTCACGCACACGATTGAGTATTTCCCGAACGTTCCCCACGGCTTCCGGCTCAACCCGATCGGCAACATCGAGCTACTCCCCCAGATTCTCAGCTTCTTGCAAACCTCCCTGAACCCCAAACCTGCGCCGTCCGTGAAGTAGCAAGACGAGACGTCGACCATGGCTCGGCCGACGTCGCGTCAAACCGCATCGCGGCGTGCCTGAAATCGCTTTACTTGGCTTTTCCTTGCTTGGCGACGGCGTCCAATGCGTTGGCGATCTCGTCGGGATCGCCGAGGTATTCGTGGCGGATCGGTTTGAGGTCGGCGTCAAGCTCGTAGACGAGCGGAATTCCGGTCGGGATGTTCAGGCCGACGATCTCGTCGTCGGAGATGCCGTCGAGGTATTTGACGATCGCTCGAATGCTGTTGCCGTGCGCCGCGACGAGCACGCGCTGGCCCGACCGAACGTCGGGAGCGAGGATTTCATGCCAGAAGGGGAGGAACCGGGCGACGGTATCCTTGAGGCATTCGGTCAGCGGGAGTTCGTCGGGCCGGAGGCTGGCGTATCGGGGATCAAGACCAGGAAAGCGCGGGTCGGTCGGGTCGAGAGGAGGGGGCGCGGTGTCGTAGGCGCGTCTCCAGATTTTCACCTGTTCCTCACCGTACTCGGCGGCGGTTTCCGACTTGTTCAGGCCTTGCAAGGCCCCGTAGTGCCGCTCATTCAGCCGCCAGTCGCGTCGGACGGGGAGCCACATCATGTCCATCTCGTCGAGCACGATCCAGAGGGTGCGGATCGCTCGCTTGAGGACCGAGACATAGGCGAGGTCGAACGTGAACCCCTGCTCTTTGAGGAGTTGCCCGGCCTTCTTCGCCTCGACGCGACCGCGGTCGGAGAGGTCCACGTCGGTCCAGCCGGTGAACCGATTTTCCTGATTCCAGACGCTTTCTCCGTGTCGGATCAAAACAAGCTTGTGCATCACTGGGTCCTGAAGCCTTGATTCAGATCAGATCAGATAAGTTCGATTCCAGGGCCGTCTCGATCGATGACCAATGACCGATGACCGAAAAAAAGCAGTCGCAAACGTTTGCCCATCGTCCCCGATTTGGTTTTCCTCGGTCCTCGGTCCTTGGTCCTTGGTCATTCTTTAAGAAGGAAACCGCCCTGAGATCGATTCGGTTCGTCGTCTCCCGTTCAACGTCGTGGGGGTATTCTACCGAATAAACTCAGGCCGAATATGCTCCCCTATTTTTTCGGAAGTGTCTCTTCCCGGACCTTCGGGGTCGAATAAGATGGTGTCCAGGGTGATGGATGATGCCAATCGACCCTGAACATCCCGCGATCTCCGCACGACGTGAGCCCCCCTCCATGCGGCGCGACGCCGAAACTTCCAGCCCGGCACGTTCGGAAGACGCGCTCCCGCCGCCGAAACCTGTCTGCCTGACCACAACCATCACCCACGGCGGCGCCGAGGTCGAGGTCGAGGTCGAGGTCGTCGACCGATCGGCCGAGCGCGCCGGAGTCGCCACCGGCCCGCTTCGACGCGCCCGGCTCCGCGCCGCGGCCGGCTTTCTCTTGTTGACGCTCCTGGGCCTCTTCGTCTGGCGAGCCGTCGCCTCGGCCGAGGCCTGGGCGCTCGTTCTTCACGGCCTGATCGTCTGCGGGATGGCCTTGGGCCTCGCGGTGCTCTGGAGCGGCCTGCCGCTCTCGTCCAAAGGGGTCAAGCTCCTGGAAGTCGCCATCTTTGGCCTCGCCGCCGCCTATCTCGCGGCGCATCAGTATGACCTGATGGTCCGCTCGGCCTTGCCTTCGGGCCACGAAACCGAGTTCGTCGCGGCTGTAAAAACAACGCTCATCGGCACGATCTTGCTCACCTTCGCCTATTGCATGCTGATTCCGAACACCTGGCGCGAGTCGGCCCGGGTTGCCGCGGCGATCGTCAGCGTACCCGTCGCCACCGAGCTTTTCTTGCTGATCCGTCACCCGAATATCGTCGAAAGCGTCTGGGGTTTCGCCAACGCCGCGCGGGTGGCCGAGGACGTCGCCGTCATGCTCGTCGCCGCGAGTCTCTCGGTGTACGGAACGCACGTCATCAACACCCTGCGCAATGAGGCGTTCGAGGCCCGGCAGTTGAACCAGTACCGCCTCGGCCGACGGATCGGGACCGGCGGCATGGGTGACGTTTACCTCGCCGAACATCGCTTTCTCAAGCGTCCCTGCGCCCTCAAGCTCATCCGCCCTTCGCGAGCCGCCGATCCTGCCTCGCTCGCCCGGTTTGAACACGAGGTCCGCGCCACGGCCCGACTCTCGCACCCGAACACGGTCGAGATTTACGACTATGGCCAGACCCGCGACGGCACGTTTTTTTATGTGATGGAATATCTACCCGGCCTGAGTCTTGATGATCTCATCAAGCGCCACGGCCCGATGCCCGCCTCGCGCGTGATTCACCTTCTCCGCCAGGTCTGCGGCGCCCTGGCCGAGGCTCACGCCGCCTCCCTGATTCACCGCGACGTGAAACCGGCCAACATCCACGTCTGCCACCGCGGCGGTCGATACGACGTCGCCAAGCTTCTCGATTTCGGCCTCGTCACCGCCGCCCCGTTGCACCTGCCCGGCGACTCCCCGCGCGAGTCGCGCGTTCGCGGCACTCCGCTTTTCATGGCTCCCGAACAGGTGACCGGATCGCCGACGCTTGACCACCGCTGCGATCTCTACGCCCTCGGCGCCGTCGGCTATCTGCTTCTCACGGGGCGACCCCCTTTTGAAGGGGACGACAGCGAGCGTGTGATGACCGCTCAGGTGCGCGATCCCGTCGCCCCGCCGAGCCTGATGCGTCCCGACGTTCCCGCAGACCTCGAACGCGTCATCCTCCGCTGTCTCGCCAAGTGGCCCGACCGCCGCTATCCCGACGCCCTCTCCCTTCGCCAGGCTCTCGACGCCTGCGCCTCAGCTTCCGACTGGAACGACGCCCAGGCCGAAACCTGGTGGCTCCAGAACGAGCCCGACGTCGACGACGCCTGATCGATCATTCAAAAATACGATGGAAATGAGCATTAATGACCGATGACCAAATGTACGTTCTCAAAGGTCTTTGATAATTATCCATTGGTCATTGGTCATTGGTCCTTGGCCATTCTCCACATCAATGCGACATATCGCCGGGGTTTCGCGTCCCCGCCGCGTCGGTTGAGCCGGGATTGGCCTGAGTGGCGTTGGTTGTTCCAGCGCCGGCGCCGACGGTCGATCCCGTCCCTTGCGTCCCCGTGGCTCCGCCGGTCGGCGAGGCAACATCCGCCGCGTCCGCCGCGGCCCCGGCGCCAGTGCTTCCCGTACCGGCCCCCTTGTTGGTCTGGTCGTTGCACCCGACGAGCATCCCAAGTGCCAGCGCTGGGACAACAATCCGCAAGGCGCGTCCATAAAATGACATGACGATTCGATCCTCGGTTCGGTTCCAGGTCGTTCGGTCAACGCCGGTCCTGTGATGCAAGCGTTGCGCCGCGACGGCCTGGAACCGTGGAGTTTGATCAATACGTCGGCCCTGTCTTACTTCGTGAACATCGGGTTATTGCGATCACCGCGCGAGAGGAGGTACGCGACCAGGTCAAGCACCTCTTCGCGGTTCAACGAGTTGAGCAAACCTTCGGGCATCATTGAGACCGGCGAAGCTTTCTGGCCGTCGATGGTCTTGCGGTCAAGACTGACCTGCGCCGAGGGATCAAGCATGTTCGTGTTGACGGTCATCGTATCCTGGTTCAGATTCATGATCCGCCCGGTAACCACCCGACCGTCGGACGTCGAGAAGACGTACGCGGCGTATTGATCGCTGATCACCTTGCTCGGCTTGACGATCGACTCCAGCAAGTCGCGAGTCGTGAACCGACCGGCCAGGCCGGTCAGGTCTGGCCCGGCGCCTCCGCCTTCATTATTGAACCGATGGCACGAGAAACAGGCCGTCGCGGCGAAGAGCGCGCGACCTCGATCGTAATCGCGCTGCTTGAGCCCGGAATCGACCATTGGCACGAGTTCTTCAAGCGTCCAGTCCTTGACGCGCGGTCGCGCCGCGACGGTCGAGGTCGGTCCGGTCGTGCTGGGCGTGGCGTCGAGGATCGGCTTCAGATCGGCCTTTTCCGAGGCGCTGAGCGCGGCGATTGCATCGTTCTTGATGTTCCGCATGAACCCGCGAAAGCTGTTGCCGCCGTGATAACCCGCGGCCTTGAGGAACCAGGTGAAATATTGTTTGCGCAGGTCGGGCGTCCAGCCGTTCTTGATGACCCGGAGCGCCTCGGCGTACTCGATCTGTTCTTCCTGCGTCGGTGCCGAATCGAGAAGTGTGACCGTCTTCGCGGCGGCGGCGGGGTCGTTGAGATAGGAGAGAACCTGGCTCAACTGCACGTTCAGGTCGCGGCTTGGCGCGGGATACCAGGAATCAAACCGGGCGATGATCTTCGCGGCCGACTCGGAATCGGGCCTGCCGAAGCGGACGAAGACGACCTCATGCACGCGGAGCAAATCCAGCTTGCTCGCGTAAGGAAGTGCATTGGCGTCGATTTTTCCGAGCGCATCGAGAATCCGCCCCTTGAGCGCGGGATCGGGATCTTGATCGTTCGATCGATGCGCCGGGTCCTGCGCACTCACGCGCGTCAGGGCCAGCAAGGCCGGAATCGCCCGGCCGGGAGTTGTTTCCGCGAGCGCCTTGTCGCGCCAGGTCTTCAGGTCCTGAAATTCCAGGGCGACGCGCGCCGCGTAGCGGATAAAGCGGTCGTCGTTGTCGAGATGCGGCCAGGCGATCGTCACCGCGTCGGGATCGGCGTGGCCGTGAAAGGCTTCGAGCTTGCGGCGGAGGTCGGTGGACGGCGAGAACTTGACGGTCGAGTCGGCGGGCGCATTGGTCGGATCAGCCCCGTTGTAAACGATCCGGTACAGGCCCGACGTCGTCTTCCGGCCTCCGATGGCGAAATACAGGGCACCGTCGGCCGGGTTCACGACAAGGTCGGTCAGCGGCAGGGGCGTCCCCGCCAGAAACTCCTCGACGTCCGCCTTGTAGGTTGATCCGTTCGGCCGGAGATGAAGGGCATAGAGCTTGCCATAGCTCCAGTCGCAGAGGTAAAGCGCGTTTTGATAACGCGCCGGGAACTTCGCGTTATAGCCAAAGGTCACGCCCGTCGGCGAGCCTGGACCGATGTCGACAACAGGCGGCAGGCTATCGAGATAATACGTCGGCCACTTGCCCGAGCCGTTCCGATAGCCAAAATCGGCGCCACTGACAACCTGACAGACGCGCGTTGGCCGATACCAGGGGGTGCTGAAGTCCCATTCCATGTCGGAGTCATACGTGAACAGATCACCGACGCGATTGAAGGCGAGGTCATAGGCGTTCCGAAAACCCATCGAGACGAGTTCCCACGACTTGCCGTCGGGGTCGACCTTGCAGACCCAGCCCCCTGGGGCTTTTTCGTCGGTCATGAACCCGCTGCCGTCGACCATGCGCGGCAAGAGGTTGTCTTCGCCCCAGTCTTTCGGAACGAGCGACGAGGCCAGTTGCGGCAGGCGCGTGGCGTTGCCGGCGACGACGTACAGCGACTTTCCGTCGGGGCTCGGCACGACCGCGTGCGGGCCGTGTTCGCCGCCGCCGTTGATGGCTTGGAGAAGCTCAACCTTGTCAAGCGTATCGTCGCCGTTCGTGTCGCGGACCCGATAAAGACCGCTCGGATACTTCGCGCCTCGGTTGACGACGACGTAAAGGCTGTCAAAGGCCCAGAGCAAACCCTGAGCCTCGCCGATATCGACCGGAATCGGCTCCACCTTCGTTGCCGAGGGATCGCCGCCGAGGGGCGACGGGGTGACCCGAAAGAGCTTGCCGTACTGGTCGGAAACGATCAGGCGATTCTTCGGGTCGACGGTCATGCTGACCCACGATCCTTCGCCGTCTCGGTTGACGTCGTGAACGAGTTCGACCTTGAACCCCGAGGCCACCTTGAACGATTCCACCGGCGAATTCTTCGGCGCTGGCTTTGACGCGGCGGCGGTCCTGGCCTTCGCTTTCGCTTTCGCGGTCGGCTTTGTATCGGCCGCGCGGGCGATCGTGGGCAAGACGATCGAGACGCTCAAGGCGAGAACGAAAAGGCGGTCGAGGCGGGTTCGAGACATCGTTGCGAAGACTCCCTGGGGCAAACTC
Organism: Isosphaeraceae bacterium; assembly: GCA_965277595.1. Classification (GTDB taxonomy): domain Bacteria; phylum Planctomycetota; class Planctomycetia; order Isosphaerales; family Isosphaeraceae; genus CBDIDH01. Next base: position 2,981,091 of record CBDIDH010000002.1, on the reverse strand, counting down.
TGGGGACGCTGGCCGCATTGCGTCCCCTGGGCGGGCGGGGCGGATCGGCGCGGACACGAAGGCCCAGCCGATGCCCCTAAGATCAGGAACATCGACCGGGCCGGTTCGATCGAGGCCGTTGGGTTACTATAACCGTCGCGAGGGCTCAGGCGAAGAGGCGCGTGACCGCCTCGGCCTTCACGAGTTCGCGAGGCTGGTTCAGGTGGTTATAAACGATCGTCGCCGGGTCAATCCCGAAGGCGTGATAGATCGTCGCCAGCAACTCACCGGGATGGACCGGCGTTTCCACGGGGGCCGAACCTGTTTTGTCCGACTTGCCGTAAACCTGGCCCCGTCCAATTCCCGCGCCGGCGAGGACCGCCGTGTAGCAATACGGCCAGTGATCGCGGCCATCGGCGCTGTTGCCGTTTCCCGACGTGCTGACCCCCTTTTGCGGGCTCCGGCCAAACTCACCGACGGCGACGACAAGCGTCTCGTCGAGCATCCCCCGACGATCAAGGTCGGTCAACAACCCCGAGAGACCCGCGTCAAGCATCGGTCCCGACTGGTTCCGCATCCGGTCGGTCAGGCCAACGTGATGGTCCCACGAATGATTATCCGAGTTGGCGACCTTCGGCCAGATCACCTCGACAACCCGCGTTCCGGCCTCAACCAGCCTTCGGGCCAGCAAACAGCTCTGGCCAAAGGTCGTACGGCCGTAAAGGTCGCGCGTTTCGGGGGTTTCGCGCGAGAGATTGAAGGCATCGCGCGCCCGGCCCGAGACGACCAGGCTGAGCGCTCGTTGATAATACTCGTTGAGGTTGTACTCGGAAACGGCCTTGTCAATGACCGGCATTCCGGCGTTGATCGCGTCGCGGAGCTTGGCCCGGCGTTCGAGTCGCGCGGCGAAGACCTCGGGGCGAAGCTGGAGGTCGTCGACGTTGATCCGGTCCATCTTCGAGTTGTCGAGGTCGTCCCCTTCGGGGAAGAGCTGATACGGGTCATACGCCTTGCCGAGGAAACCGGCCGTCCCCCCTTTGCCGACGACGTTCGATTCCTGAAGCGGCCGGGGGAGTTGCACGAACGGCAGCATCGGCTGCGTCGGCGGCTTGAGCCGGATGATGTTCGACCCGAAGTTGGGGAAGTCTTTCGGGCTCGGTGGCTCAAGCTGACCCGACGGGCTGACCTTGTCGGTCGTGTAGCCGGTCATCATCTGATAGATCGCGGCCGTGTGGTTAAAGAGGCCATTGGGCGTATAGCTCATCGATCGGATAAACGTAAATTTATCCGTGATCGCCGCGAGCTTGGGAATGACCTCGGTGACCTTCGTGCCGGGCACCTTGGAATCGATCGTCTTGAAGACGCTGCGGACGTTATCGGGAACGCCTTCCTTCGGGTCCCAGAGGTCGATGTGGCTCGGACCCCCCTGGAAGTACACCATGATGATGCTCTTGGCGCGACCCCAGCCGGGCCTTCGCGTCAGGGCGGCCGATTCCGGCGCGGCGGCCGTCGCGGCCTGAAGGTGCAGTAGTGACCCGAGGCTGATTCCCATCAGGCCCGACCCGCCGACCCGCAAAAGGTCGCGCCGGGTGTAGCCAAGATGGGGGTCGCAAAGGGCTTTTCCCGACTGTCCGGGGACGATCAGCATCGCGCTTCTCCCTTCCCTGATTCTTGTGAAGGTTGTCCCCGGACCGCCGGGGTTGACTGACTCGGATAAGGACCGATGACCCCTGAAAACCCGAACCAGGTCAGAGGACGTCGGGACAGAAATCGGCCATCGGTCATCAACCATTCGTTCAATGATTAAAGAGGAAGGCCGGGCTATTAATCAGCGCCCAGGCCACATCCTGCGCTGCGGTGAGACGACGGAGGGACGCCTGGCGAACACTCATCTCGACGTCCTTGCGAAGCTGGGCAAGCTGCGGGTCGACAACAACAGGTTTGTTCGCCTCGGTGATCCGGTCGCGGAGCATCTGCACCATCGGATCGGCCGGGGGCGGAACCCGGCTGACGTTGATCGCATCGGTCCGCTTCCGCCATTCGGGGTCGACGGCGCGGAAGTGCGCCAGGATCGTCTCACGCTGCGCCGGGGAACGCAACTCGGGAGTGATGTTGAGAATTGCGCGGAAGTCCTCGGGCAGGCTCAGGCCGACCGGCTTCGGCAGGGTCGTCACCGAGATTCGGAACCGCCCCGCCAGATAGCCCGGCGAATTGAACTTGTGATGCATCGTGACCGTCAGCACCGATCCCCCCGCGCCGCCGACGGCCTCCTTCGTTTCAAAAGTCGCCCAGTGCGTCTGACTCGTGAAGGGCGAGACCGCCCAACCTTTGCCGGGGTTCGTCTTGCCGTCAATCAGGTTCTTGACATCAAAACTCGCCTGACTGAAGTCCGCGAGCGCGGTTTCCAGGTTCACCGTCTTCAACTGCTTCGGATCGCCCTTCGGCGCGGCCGAAACATTGATCTCGTTCAGGACGAAATTCCCGTCCGGCGCCCGGCCGACTCCCTTCGCCGGGTTCCTCGCGTCGGGAATCATTTCGAGCCGAAGTCCCGTGAGGTTCGTAAGATCGGTCTCGGCGACCAGCGTGAAGGTTGACTGTATGTTCGTCCCGCCGACGACGATCGACCCATCAGGCTCGGCCGTCAAGGTCGCGCCATTCGTCGCGGTCAACGTCTTGGGAACCAGCGGAAGCCAGCGGACGGCCGTCGCCTGCGCTTTTTCCCAGTTCGCGTACCGTTCGAGGAACTTGGGCTCCTCGGCTTTTAGTTCCGCCTCAAGCTTGGCGGTCGCCGCGGCACGCTGTTTCTCGGCCTCGGCACGCTTCGGCGCCGCGTCCTTTTCGTAAGCGTCAAAGGCACCTTGGGCCGCGACGATCGCCGCCTCGCGGTCGCGTTCAAGCTTCGGCCGCTTCATCGCGAAATCGGCCTCGGCCCGGCCGAGTTCCTCGGCAAGGGCGCGGTGATCGGTGTCGATCGCCTGGACGTCGTTGCGGCAGGAGGCGATCTCCGCCGGGGTCGCGTGCCGGTTGAGGATGCGAACAAACAACTCATCGATCAGCTTCGCGTCGTCCCCTTCGCGGGCGACGAGCTTGGTGATGTCATTGCCCGGATCGGCGATCGCGTCGCCGAGCGTTGGACCCGACACAAGAGCCATGACCGGACCAAGTTGCATTCCGCTCGACCGTTCGCACTCGCAGGCACTTTCGCGCACGGGGCGGCCAAAGGTCGTCAAAAAGCCGCTCGGCAGTTCCACACCTGAATCGGGCAAGGCCGCCGCTCGCGTACCAGGTGCGACGCCGGGGAACTTCGACGACGACCCGGTGACCCGATAGACGCTATCGAGCAAGACCTCGGCCGGCAGGCGTCGAGCCAGGGCGTGGGCGTAATTGACCCGGTCGTCCTGGTTCCATTGGTTCGTCGCGACGGAAAGCTGATACGTCCGCGAGGTCGCGATCAGCCGCATGATGTGCCGGGCGTTGAAACCCGACTTGACGAACTCGGTCGTCAGATAATCCAGCAATTCCGGGTTCGTCGCCGGGTTCCCCGCGCGGATGTCGTCAATCGGCTCGATGATCCCCGCGCCGAGCAGATAACCCCAGATTCGATTGACGTAACTTCGGGCGAAATAAGGGTTATCAGCCGAGGTCAACCAGGCGGCGATCTGTTCGCGGCGGGTGGCTTTCTCGGCCACCTTGAAGGTTGCCGGGAAGGGGAACTTGGGCGCGGCCATCTGGCCCGTCCGCTCGTGCTTGATCTCGCCGTCGGGCTTGTCGTAGACGACCTCGAAGACCGGCTTGCCCGCCTCGACGGCCGTGGCCCCAATCTGTCGACCCCCCGAGGCCGGGTCGGCCTTCAAACCAACCTGAGCGAAGAAGGCGGAGGTCTGATAATACTGGTCCTGGGTCCACCGCTCGAACGGGTGATCGTGACACTTGTTGCAGTTAAATCGAACGGCGAGGAAGAGTTGCGTCGTGTTCTCCATCGTCGCCGGAGCGTCGCGGAGAATCTTGAAGTACGACGCCGCCGGGTTCTCCTTGTTCGAACCGCTCGCCGTCATCACCGAACGGACGAACTGGTCATAAGGAACATTTCCCGCGACCTGCGTCTTGATCCAGTTCCGAAACGCCGCGGCGCCATCGACTTCGAGAAACTTGCGGTTCACCTGAAGCAGGTCGGCCCACTTGTTCGTCCAGAAGTCAACAAACTCGGGACTGCCGATCAGCTTGTCGACGATCGCCTCGCGCTTGGCGCGTGAGTCTTTCGAGGTATCGGCGTTGAAGGCGCGAACGTCGTCGGCCGTCGGCGGCAGGCCGGTGAGGTCGAGGTAAACCCGGCGGAGATATTCCTCATCATTGCAAACCTCCGACGGTCGGATCTTCATCCGACGCCACTTCGCGGCCGTGAGTTCGTCGACCTTGTTATAGGCGGGGGGCTGTTCCCAGACGAACCCCGATCGATCGCCCATCACGGTCAGCGTCGTCGCCGCGTAGGCCCCTTCATAGCGGACCAGGATCGGCGCCTCGCCGCGTCGGACCGAGGTCAAGAGGCCCGACCGGTTCGCCGTGGCGACCTCGGTATTGCCGCTATCGAGAAAGGCCTCGCGGGTCACGTCGCGGACCTCGCCGGTCGCATAGGTCGCCAGCACCCGAAGTTGTTGCCGCGAACCGATCTTCTGCACGACGGGATCGATCGGGAAGACGTCGATCTTGGTCACTTTTGGCGAGGTCGGGGCCAGCTTCGCGCCGTCGCTGATCCAGCGCCGGAGGACCGCGTAATAGGGCTCGCCCGGCCTCATCACCTGCCCGCCGACGTGCGGCACGGCACCTGTCGGCTTCAAGAGCATCAGGCTGTCATCGGGCGAGGCCAGGTTAACGCGCCGGGAACCGTGGTCGTCGGTCAGAGCGCGGACGTCATAAATCGGGTCATACCCGCGCAGGCTCAGTTTGAACCCGTTCTTTCCCTGCAAGGCCCCGTGACAGGTCCCCGCGTTGCAACCGAGCTTTGAGAGGATCGGGTTGACGTCGTGAACGAAATCGACTTTCGTCTCCACCTTCTGACCCGAGACATTGACCGGCACCTCGATCGACTTGCCGCCGAGGCTGACCTTGAGCACCCCCTGGCCATCCAGCTTGGGACGGACCAGGCCCGACCGGTTTACCTCGGCCAGCGCCGGGCTGATGGAAAACTCGACGGCGCGGGTCACGTCGATGGTTTCACCGGTCGGTAAGGTCCCCGTGACAAGGAGTTGCGTGTAGGCATAAGGATTGTTGATCTGCACGGTCGCCGGCTGCACGGCCAGGGCCGTGAGGGAGGACGCCGCCGGGAAACTCTCGGCTTCGACGGCTTCCTCTTGTTTGGGCGTGACCGATTCCTCGGCGGCGATCGACGGCCCCGCCCGCGCCGCGATCGGCGCCGGGCTGAACTCCTTGACGACCTTGCCGGTTTCCGGCTCGATCAGGCGAATCAGGCCGTCGGCTCCCGAGGCCGCAAGACGCTTGCCGTCGGGCAAGAAGCTGAGGGCGTAGATCGGGGTCGACGACGGCAGGCTTGAGAGCCGCTTCACGGAATCGCGCTGAGTCTTGTCCAACTCGGCGCGTTCCTGCGGCGACCGCGACGGGCCGTCCTTGGCGAGGATCTTCTTGATCGGGTCCGACGTTGTCGCGGCGTCGAAGGTGTATTCATAAATATCCACCTGCCCCGCGCCGTCGAGACTGCTGCCGACGGCGAACCGCTTGCCATCGGCGTTCATCGCCACGCTGAAGATCCGCCCCGGCATCGCCGAGAAGGCACCGATGAGGTTGGCATCGTCACCAATCACGCGCGCCGTTTCGCGGAAGATCCGGTAAACCTTGGGGACGCCGTCCGACCCGCCGACAAGGATCTCGTCGCGCTGCGGGTGACGACCCACCGAGGCCAGGCCCCCTTTGAGGGCTCCGGGGGTGATCGACGTGATGTTATCGACAAACCGCTGGGTGGCGACCTCGGTCAACTTCGCGGTCATGTCGCGGCCGACGGAGATCAGGTGCGTGCCTTGCTTCGAGAAGGCCGTGTCGAGCACCCAGTCGTTATGCGAACCCATGAAGAGGACCTGTTCGCCCGTCTTGGCGTTGATCGCCCGCGCCGAATTATCCGCGCCGCCGAAGGCAATCAAGGTTCCGTCGGGCGACCAGCTCGCGCCGTAAACCGTGTCAAAGGTGACAGGTACGGAAAGCGTGAGCTTCTTCTTGGCGACATCCCAGACCTGCACTTCGCCCATCCGGCCGGGCTGTCCGCCGGTCACCGCGAGTCGATCGCCCGTCGGCGAGAACCGGACCGATTCGATCCGTTCGGAAAGACCGATCAGGCGGGCGACCATCTCCGAGCCGTCCGCCTTCCAGAGCAAGACCTCGTGAAAACCGCCGACGGCGATCAACTGGCCGTCGGGCGAGACATCGAGCGCGGTGATGACGGGGGGCCTTGAGTAAACGGGGGGGTGATCCTTGTCGAACCGGTTCACGGCCGCTTCGGGCGTGTCGTCGGCCGCCCCTTGTTCGATCCATTTCATGACGATCTCGATCTCGGCGACCGAAAGAGGCGGCTTGTCCTTGGGCATCTCGGCCTTGCCGCCGTCGGGCGTGATCTGCTCGATCAGATGACTCTCGGCGGCCTTTTTGGGCACGACCGCCGCCGACTTCGAATCACCGCCTGCCAGGAGCCGGGCGAAGCTGGTCATCACATAGCCGCCGCCAGCCTTGGCGGGCTGGTGACACCCCTGACACTGCGCCTGAAAGATCGGCCGGACCTGCTTGTAATAGCTGATCGTTCCGTTCGCCGCGGCCGGAGGTTCCGCGGCCTCAACCCTGAGCGTATTCCTTGAACAAAAACCCGCCAGGATCAGGAGCGACCCGGCCCACAACAGGCTCCGACTCACAGTCTTGGACATCTCGCGAGGCTCCTGGGAGGGAGGGACCCGGCTCGGGCCTTCGGTCGGGCGACGTCGTGAGTCCATCGATTATCGAATGGGTTCGTTTTCGATATCGATCCTGACCCACGCGGACGAGTTCTGGCGGGAGGGCCTTCGCCCCTAGATCTGGCAGCCTACAAAACACGACACAAGCCCACGTTACCCCGCGCCGGACGGCTCCGACAGCGGCGCGCATCCCACAGATCGCGCTCGTTCCCACAATTCTTGAACGCATTCTATAGAATCGGTGCCGGGTAATGGAAGACCCTACCGGCTTACTCTCCCGAAATAGGAGGATTCAATGAGCAGGCCAATCCACCCGTTCAGGCGTGCATTGACGTGAAGGCCGTCATTTAACCCCTGATGATCTCTTCAAAGAACCGGACATAGCGTGGCTCAAGGACATCGGGAGCCCAGCGCCGCGCTTCAACGACCGCGAGCCGGCTTTGCTGGGCGTAACCGTTGGGATCGTCCCAGAGCCGAATAACGGCTTCGATCCAGGGCGCCACCTCGTCCGCGGTCGGCAGATCACGGGACGACGGAGTCAGCCAGGCGGGCAAGGGCAAGACGACGCCCGAGTCTCCCAGGGTTTCGGGGATCGCCCCCCGGTCTGAACCGACGACCGGAATTCCGTTCAACATCGCCTCGACCGCGACGAGCCCCTGGCTCTCCGACCAGACGGAGGGCATCAGGCAGACCTTCGTCACGCTCCAGAAGTGGCGGGGGTCGGGGGTGTTGCCCATGAGGCTGACGTTGCCGTGGGCCCGGAGGTCGATCCCGCAATCGACCAGGGTCCGCTCCGTCCCGCGTCCCTCGACGACCAGAAGCGGGATGTCGGGCCGGAGTTTGCCTAGTTCGTCGGCGATCCGGGCGAACGCGTAGACCCCTTTTTCATGCGAAGGAGTTACGAAGGTCACGTACCTCGGGTCTCGGGATGCGTATCGGGCCCGGTCAAAGTCCACGAGGTAGGGCAAGACGGTACAATCCAGGCCGATCGTTTCGCGGTAATGATCGGCGGAGAACCGCGACGGGACGACCACGGCGTCGGCCGTCGTGAACGGGCCGATCCCTGTGTAACTCAGGTTGTGCAGCGCGAAGACAACGGCGATTCCTCGTTCCCTCGCCCGACTCCGAACCTGATGCGCCAGGAGGTCGCCGCCATAATTGACCAGCACGTCGGGCCGGAACCGGTCGAGGATGCCTTCGAAGAGTCTCAGGAAATCGTCTCTCTCGCGGCCATCGACCTTGTGGGGCCGAGGGTTCGGCGAGCGATGCAGCGTGACCGGCACGCCCCGGAACGCCAGTCGGAAGTGAGCCGGCGCGTCGTCCCGCACGCCCCTCGCGTCGACCGAGATCGAGCATCCGCCCTGATCGTGTTCGTATCCGATGTTTTGGCTGGAAAGCCAGGGCTCCAGATCAACCCCCTGGCCCAGTTCGAGCACCGTCCCCGAGAACGCCTCGATACTAAAGCCGTGCCTGGCCAGGGTTTCAAGCATTGCCCGGCTTGCGACAGCGGCGCCGTTGGAGTGGTCGAGGTAGCACCGCGAGGCGGTGAAAAGGACTCGGCGTATGGGTTGACTCCTAAGTCGAGAGTGTAACTATTATTGTTTTCTTTCAAACTCTGTGATAAAAGAAGCTTGGCAATCCACACGGAATAATTGCTCGGTAAAAAGTTTTGTCAGGTACCTCAAATGCTGCAACTGGCTTCGACATCATAAACCTGCTAGTTTAATGGAAACTATATCATAGATGAAAATCCTAATGATCAAAATCCGTTTCCTAGTAGTCGTGGTCGCAGCCGCAGCCGTGATCGCGTGGGGGCTGGTTATGTGGCAAAGGTCGAAATTTTACTCTCACCTGGCGATTGAGCACGAATTCGCGGAGCAGCTTCATAAATCCGCCTTGAATTTAGGCTCATTTCCAGTCATTTTTGTGCCCGATGATTATTCAAAACGCACGAAAGAACAAGTGTTTCTTTCCCTAAGAAAAAATCGTGAGGATCGTCGGGCACATAAGTCCGGAATGCGGCCCGGACGTTACTTTACGGCAGACGACTTTTCAGAACTCACTAAGGAAGAAGTGCTGGTGGCGAAAGAAATGCTTCGTGAGCGTGAACTAGGGCGTAAGTATAGGGAAGCTGCCCGCCACCCCTGGCTGAGAATCGACACCAACGATTGCGTCGAACTTCGATAGATCCAAAACACGACTCAGTCGAGCGAGCCACGAAGCAAGTGATTTGTCGGTCTCACAAATGTTACCGAGACGTCGAATAATTTAATACGTTCGCTTCCAGCCATTTAAATACGACGCCGTTGATCCTACCCATTGAGGCAAATTTGTACCTGTCTCCAAGGACTGCGTAATCCCAGGTGGGGTGAGGTCGACGGCTGTCCAATCTGCGTTTGAATTCGGACGCGTTGCCAGAGCGTTCACCGACCAAGAAAACGTCCCGGCAGGTACCCAGATCCCTCCGGTCGGCTGTAACATGATGTAATCTGTAAAATTCGCATTCAATAAAACCGAGACGATACCAGGCGAGAGCTGTATAGAGGGCGTGTCTTCGGCGATCCCAGGGGGTAATGATGGCGTAACCCCCTGCGAATAGAACGGACTGCCGGCGGTAGTGGGCATGTCCACGAGATTTCCTGGCCAAACGAATTTTCCGCCCGAAAGTTTCACGAGCGCTTGGTAAATTTGCACAGGACCCAAAGCCGGGTCAGTACTCTCGGCGTAATTACCAGAGGTCATGATCTGGACAACATCAGCCGTTCCGGCACTATCCCAAACATTCCACGAAATCCCAGGCAACCAGTCGTTGTTCGCCAGACTGGCGCCGTAGGCAAATATTGGAACGTCTTGACCCGTAAAATTTGTCGCGTTAGTAATCTGAGTACTTTTAATAGTCGAGGTAGTTAGCGAGATGACCCCGCTTTGACTCGGATAATAAGCTGTTGAATTACCATTGGTCATGCTATTTGAATATGTCACATCGGCCATAATCTCTGTGATCCCTCCACTTGGCCCCCAATAACCTTTGAGTGTGGTCGAATGGTTCGAGTCGATATTATTAGTTGGATAGACGAATTCGCCATCCGCGATATTGGGAACCATTACGCCGTCAACGATACCATATTCGGCCCAATTGACGTTGGTAATGGTGACCTTAGATCCTGCCGGTGGAGCGACGCTGATGCTCGCCGGCATTCCAATGATGTCTGGTGCCAGGTTATCCGTGAAGACAGGGACGGGGTCTTCCATCTCACCCGAATCGCCACTATTGCCACTGACGCCGCCGCCACTGTCTCCACTGCTGCCACTGACGCCGCCGCCACTGTCTCCACTGCTGCCACTGACGCCGCCGCCGCTGTCTCCACCGCCGCTCGGGTCATCAAGGGCTCTGATCCCCGACGAGGAGGACGCACTTCCCGTGTGCGCGATCGGTTGGCTCGGCGCGAGGGTGAGGGGACGGATGATCCCGAAGGTCGGGTCCTTGACAAGAAATCCCGTCGCCGAGGCGGGCTGTGCGGGCGTCGTCACTGGTGCTGGGGATACCGCCGTCGCCGTGGTCGCGGTTTTAATCATGACGCCGCTACCGCCATGCGGCAGAGGAATGAAGTTCGCGGGGTGAGCGTTCGCCGAGAAGGGAAGCACTTGATTTGCGGTTGATCTGGCCGAAGCGGTCGTTACGAGAGAACCAAAGGCGCGTCGATCCGCTGCCCATGAGGCGGTTGTCAGCTGAGATCCGACGTGGACGGCGGGACTGGCCGAAACGGCAATCCGGGTGGTGGCCTTCGCGGCGGTCGCGTGAACCGACGTTTTCAAGGCGAGGGAAGGAGGAATCGGAGCCGTGGTCACGTACTTCGCGGCGACCGGTTTGAACGTGACCGGCGCTGGCCCGGAGAGGCCCGGCATCAGCGACGAGACCGCGGCGCGTTCCTCAAGGGAGGCCGTGGCGGGGAGGAAGGGACGCAGCGTACGCCGGGGGGGGGTGCGCATGTTCAGGCTCGTCCTTGGAATCAAGGTGTCGTTCGTGGTGACTTCGTTGGTTCGGATCGGTCGTGATGACTGGAAAGGTTGGGCGGGGTTAAATTAGCGTGATCGAACGACGACTGTCAAGAGCGTCGATCGAAAAATTTCCAGATTCTCAAATTCCTCCATGAAATCAAATCCACCAAAGCAGGGGAAGCTCAATACCTCCGTTGCCGGACCTGACAGCTTTACAGCCTCCGGCCCCCCTGATAGGCTCGTCGATGGGTCTCCGCCGTGCGCCGCTTCCGTCGCGGTCCTGACGCCCAACCCGTTCCAGGGTCAGGGGCCTTGTCACGTCGCGGCGACCGCCGAGGGCGAATTCTTCCCATGAGCAACCAGGCCGACGTCAAGTCGATCGACGCGATCCGCGATTTCCGGGTCGCCATGGCGCTCTTCGCCGAAGATGCGCTCGGAGCGCTCGGCACCGTCGGCACCGAGGCCAAGCGGACGATTCAGTGGGTCCAGCACGATCGCCGGGCCTACTGGACCGAGCAGCTCAAGCGCAGACAGGAAGCCGTCGCGCTCGCCAAGGCCGAGGTCTTCCGCCGCAAGCTCGCCAAGACCGCCGATTCGTCTCCCGCGATGACCGAGCAAAAGGAAAACCTTCGCGTCGCCGAGGCCCGGTTGCAAGACGCCGAGCGCAGAATTGTCCTCGTCAAGAAGTGGGAAACCGCGCTCCAGCAGGCCGTCTTTGAATACCACGGCACGACCCGACGGATCAGCAGTCTCGTCGGCGGCGACGTCCCCCGCGCCATCGCCCTTCTGGAACGGATGCTCACGGCCCTGGAATCGTATCTGAGCGCCTCGACCCCCGCGGGCGGCCCCGCCTTTGATGCCGCGACGTTCAGCCCCGCCGCTGTCGGCACCGTCATCGAACCCGTCCTCACCGCCGACGAGTCCGACCCCTTGCCTTCCGACCTTCCCGACCCCTTACCCCCTTCCGAACCCCGCCCCCCCGACTAATCCTTACTATTGCCCTCTGTCCTTTGCCCTTTGTCCTTTTGAACTTTTTTGCCCCAGGTACCCAGGCAATGGCGAATGCAAACGTCCTGGCCGGCGCGGCCCGACTCAAGCACGCGATGCGAGCCCTTCAGGAACACTGGAGAAACGTCGAGCCGACCTGGAACGACGCGGTTCGAAAGCGGTTTGAAAGCCGATACCTCGCGCCACTCGACCCCGCCGCCGATGCCGCGCTCTTTGGAATGCAGAAATTATCCGAGGTGCTCGACAAGGTCCGACGCGACCTGACCGACCGGAGCGAGACGCTGTGAGCACTGTCGAGCAGACACCACCCACCCGCCAGACCGACAACGAAGCGGCCTCGACCGAGCCCGACCTCATCGCTCGGGAACGCGCCGTGCTGGCCGACCTCCGCCGCCTCGTCGCCGACCGAGCGGCCGACGAGACCCGGGTCGAGACGTCGAGAGCCAACGACGACGCCTCGGCCGACCGCAATTTCGAACGCGCGCGCAAGGAAAACGCCGAGACCTTCGAGGCCGCCAAATCGTCAAGCCGCGACGAGAACGAGCGCATCCGCAAGACGATCGCCGACGAGGCAACGGCCGGAGAGGCCGCGGCCAAGGCCGAGTTTTCCAAGGCCAGCCGCAAGATCGCCACTGAGTTCGACGCCCTCCGCGAGCGCGCCCGGACCGACTACGCCCGCGCCAAATCCGCCGCCTCGACCGCCTTTGACTCCGGCGAAAAAGCCGCGGCGGCGAAGTTCGTCGAGGAGCGCCGACCAATCGACGACGCCTCGCGGCTCACGGCGACGATGTACGAGCGCCTCGCGCTGATCTTCGCCGACTACCAGAAGTTCGGTCTCGTCGAGGCTCCCAAAACCGCCACCCGCGAGACCTACAAATTTGACGACCCCGCCGGCACGATCGTCGAGCGCCTCGCCCGCGGCGAACCCGCGCTCAAACTCGTGGAAGGTCTGTTTATCCCCAGGGCACTCAAGGGGAAGCGTTCGATCTGGATCTTCGTTGTCGTCTTCCTGATCCTCGCCTATCCCTTCTGGGCGATCGTCGGCGGACCGATCGGCCTGGTCGTCGCGCTGGCCCTGGCGGGGGTCGCCGGCTTCCTGCTCCGCCGGTCCCTCTTCCAGCTCGCGGGCAAGCAGGTCGGCACGCTCTATTATCCGACGTATCAGACGCTCGTCGATGCCGATGCCCTTGCGGCGCATAGCCTTGCCGCCGCACAGACCCGCCTCAAGGAAGAGCGTGCCAGGGTCGCCCAGCGCCGCGATGACGACCTTCAAAAAGCCAAGCAAAAGCAGGCGAAGACCGTCGCCGATGGCGAAGAACAGCGCGACGACCGCCTCCGCAAGATCAACCAGGTTTACGCCCAGAAAACCGACGAGATCAAGGTCAAATCTCAGGCCGCAACCCGTGAAGCCGTTGAAGTTTACGAACGCAGAACCACCGAGATCCGCACCCAGCATGAGGTTTCCGTCAAGGAAGTCGACGACCGTTACCAGGCCCTCAAGCAGAAGATTCGCACCCGCTACGAACAAAACTGGACAGCCCTGGAAACTGCCTGGCGCGACGGCCTCAACCAGGCCCGCGCCTCGCTCGACGCGATCCGTCAAGAGGTTGACGCCCTCGGCCCCCGCTGGGACGATCCAAACTGGTCCGACCGCCCCTTTCCTCGACAGATTCCCCCCGTCGTCCGCTTCGGCGAGGTTCCCCTCACCCTCGGCCAGCTTCCCGACGGCACCCCCGCCGATGATCGCCTCAAACGCGACATTCCTACCGAGTTTACCTTCCCCGCCCTGCTTCCCTTTCCCGATCGGTCCAGTCTCCTGATCGAGGCCCCGCGCGACGGCCGAGCGGCGGCGGTCGGCCTGCTTCAGGCGGCGATGCTCAGGCTCCTGACGAGCCTTCCCCCCGGTCAGGTCCGGTTCACGATCGTCGACCCGGTCGGCATCGGCAAGAACTTCGGCGCCTTCATGCACCTGGCCGACATCGACGAGGCACTCGTCACCAATCAGGTCTGGACCGAGCCTCGCCAGATCGAGGAACGCCTTGCCGACCTCTCCGCGCACATGGAAAAGGTCACTCAGAAATACCTTCGCAACGAATACGCGACGCTCGGCGAATACAACGCCGTCGCCGGTGAGGTCGCCGAGCCCTATCGCGTGCTCGTCGTCGCCGACTACCCCGCCAACTTCGACGACAAGGCCGCCGCTCGACTCGCCGCAATCGCTTCCACAGGCGTCTCTTGCGGCGTCTTGACCCTGATCGCCGTCGATCCCGACCGCCCCTTGCCCGCCGGGATCTCGGTCGACGACCTCCGCCCACATGCCGTCTCCTTTGCCTGGGACGGCTCGCGTCTCGTCTGGGCCGATCCCGATTTCCAGCCCTATCCGGTCTCGGTCGACACGCCTCCCCCCGCTGGCGAGGCCAACCGCCTGATCCAGCGCGCCGGGGCCGCCTCGCGCGATGCCAAACGCGTGGAGGTCTCCTTTGACTTCATCGCGCCCCCCGATGACGGCTGGTGGACCCGCGACAGCCGAACCGGGATCGACATCCCCCTCGGCAAGTCGGGCGCGACCAAACGCCAGCACCTCGCGCTCGGCCGGGGGACGTCGCAACACGTCCTCATCGCCGGTCGAACCGGCTCGGGCAAGTCCACCCTGATGCACGCCCTCATCACCAATCTCGCGCTCAATTACAGCCCCGACGAGATCGACCTTTATCTCATTGACTTCAAAAAAGGGGTCGAGTTCAAGGTCTACGCCACCAACGAGTTACCTCACGCCAGCGTTGTCGCGATCGAGTCCGAGCGCGAGTTCGGCGTCAGCGTCTTGCAGCGCCTGGATGACGAGATGCGCATTCGCGGCGAACGCTTCCGCGATGCCGGAGTTCAGGACCTCAACGGCTATCGAAACGCCCCCGGCTCGACCCCCTTGCCCCGCGCCTTGCTGATCGTCGACGAGTTCCAGGAATTCTTCGTCGAGGATGACAAGGTCGCCCAGGAAGCCGCTCGCCTTCTCGACCGCCTCGTGCGTCAAGGTCGTGCCTTTGGCGTTCATATCTTGCTCGGCTCTCAGTCGCTCGGCGGCGCCCAGACGCTCCCCCGAACGACACTCGGCCAGATGGCCGTTCGCGTCGCCCTGCAATGCAGCGAGGCCGACGCCCACTTGATCCTCAGCGAAAACAACACCGCCGCGAAACTCCTCTCTCGACCCGGCGAGGCCGTTTACAACGATGCCAATGGCGCTCCCGAAGGGAACCACTTCTTCCAGGTCGTCTGGCTCAGCGACGACCGCCGCGCCGACTATCTCGAACGCCTGGCGGAACTCGCCCGCGAACGCCCCCCCTACCTCGCCCGAACCCCGATCGTCTTCGAAGGCGATGCCCCGGCCGATCTTGCCCGCAATCCCCAGCTTACCGCCGCCCTCAACGCCGCGACCTGGCCCGAGGCCCCGCGCTCGGCCCTCGCCTGGCTCGGCGATCCGGTCGCGATCAAGGAGGCGACCGCCGCTCTTTTCCGACGTCAAGGCGGCAACCACCTCCTCATCGTCGGCCAGAATTCCGAGGCCGCGCTCGGCGTCATGACCTCCGCGCTGTTAAGCCTCGCCGCGCAGTTCCCGCCGAGCACGTCCGAGACGGTTCGCCAGGGGGTCCGGTTCGCCATTCTCGACGGCACGCCCGAGGATGAATCGCGCGCGGGCTTCCTCGCCCAGATCGCCGCGAACCTGCCCCATCCCGTCGTTTCGGGCGGCTGGAACGATACCACGCGGATACTCGGCGACCTCGCCCGCGAGGTCACGCGTCGGCAAGAGCCCGACGCCGACGGCCCCGAGATTTTTCTCGTCGTCAACGATCTCGGTCGATTCCGCGACCTCCGCCGCAAGGCCGACGATTTCAGCTTCTCCCGGCGCGACGATGAGGACGCCACCCCCGCCGACCAGCTTGGCTCAATCCTCCGCGAAGGCCCCGGCCTCGGCCTTCACGTGATCCTCTGGTGCGACAACGTGAACAACCTCAACCGATCCTTCGATCACTCCGCGCTCCGCGAATTTGAGATGCGCGTCCTCTTCCAGATGAGCCAGACCGACTCCGGCCACCTCCTCGACTCTCCCCACGCCAGCAAGCTCGGCAACAACCGCGCCCTCTTCTACAGCGAGGAACAAAATCGCCTCGAAAAGTTCCGCCCCTACGGCCTTCCCCCCGACTCGCTTCTCGACCAGATCCGCGCCCGCCTCGCCGACCGCCCCCGTCCCAACCCCCCGAGTTAACCCAGCGCCGTTCTCGGCTTTTTTTAACCTTTGCGAGCGTCTCGCCGAACACCCGCCCCGCGTCTCACGATGTTGACGATGGGAAGTCGCCTCATAATCGCCTGAAACCGGTTTCCGGGAACGTCGGGGCCACGGGTTTGGCCTTTCAGACCGGCTGAATGGCCGATGACCGATGACCGATGACCGAAAAAGCCAGGAGGCTTTGATGTTTGTCGGTCATCGGCCCTTTGTCATCGGTCATCAACATTCAGACCCAGCGCCGACAAAACAAAGCCAACGGCTTTCCCTGTCGCGCGGCGCGACACTTGCCCGGTTTCGCGCGGGAAGGATTCGCAAGCCTCGCAAGTGTCGCGCGGCGCGACACCTTTTGGAAGAGTCGCGAGTTTCCAATCCGTCGCGCCGCGCGACAGCGCGAACCGGCCCCCTTGGCGAAACAAACCCAACGGCTTTCCCTGTCGCGCGGCGCGACACTTGCCCGGTTTCGCGCGGGAAGGATTCGCAAGCCTCGCAAGTGTCGCGCGGCGCGACACCTTTTGGAAGAGTCGCGAGTCCCCAATCCGTCGCGCCGCGCGACAGCGCGAACCGGCCCCTTGGCGAAACGAAGCCAGTGGCTTTCCCTGTCGCGCGGCGCGACACTTGC
The DNA here is from genome assembly GCA_965277595.1 of Isosphaeraceae bacterium. Taxonomy (GTDB): domain Bacteria; phylum Planctomycetota; class Planctomycetia; order Isosphaerales; family Isosphaeraceae; genus CBDIDH01. The sequence goes on along the minus strand of CBDIDH010000002.1, from coordinate 2,964,260 downwards.
CCGGTTTCGCGCGGGAAGGATTCGCAAGCCTCGCAAGTGTCGCGCGGCGCGACACCTTTTGGAAGGGTTGCGAGTCCCCAATCCGTCGCGCCGCGCGACAGCGCGAACCAGCCCCCTTGGCGAAATGAACCCAACGGCTTTCCCTGTCGCGCGGCGCGACACTTGCCCGGTTTCGCGCGGGAAGGATTCGCAAGCCTCGGAAAGTGTCGCGCGGCGCGACACCTTTTGGAAGAGTCGCGAGTCCCCAATCCGTCGCGCCGCGCGACGGCGCGAACCAGCCCCCTTGGCGAAACGAAGCCAACGGCTTTCCTGTCGCGCGGCGCGACACTTGCCCGGTTTCGTGCGGATAGGATCTGTAATCCACAAAAGTGTCGCGCGGCGCGACACCTTTTGGAAGAGTCGCGAGACCCAGATCCGTCGCGCCGCGCGACACCTTGAACCGGCCCCTTGACGAAACGAAGCCAATTATCGTCCGCGCGACGCGCGAATGCTTTGCAATGAAATCTGATCTTATCGCAACAAAAGGAGACGCCCCCATGAGTGCCTCAACCTCGGCCGAACTGACGCGCAAGTCCTGCGTTCCGTGCGAAGGGGGCGTTCCGCCGGTCCCGCCCGAAGAGGCGCGGGCGATGCTCGCGGCCATTCCTGGCTGGAACCTGACTGACGATGGCAAGAGCGTCCAGCGCCGCTGGGTCGTCAAGAACTTCACGGCGGGAATCGATTTTTTCAAGGCAATCTGCGCGCTCGCCGAGGCCGAGGGGCATCATCCCGACCTGCGCCTGGAAGGCTATCGCAACGTCACCGTGGACATCACAACCCACGCCATCGGCGGCCTTTCCGAGAATGATTTCATCCTCGCGGCCAAGATCAACGAGCTGCCCATCGCCCTGAAGAAGGAAAAGGCCAAGGCCCCTTGATAGCGTTCGTCAACGCCCCGAGATTCCAAAGACCGCCAGGAGTCGCCCGAAGGCACTTCGACGCGGCGTCGAGGTCGACGGAATCGCCGCGTTTTGGAGCAAGACCGTCGGATCAACGGGCGCGGAGGTTGTCGCAACCATCGGGGCGGTGGCGGGAGGCGGGGGCGAGGCGCGGACCTGATCGAGGTGCGTCAAGAGCCCTTGCGTGTTCACGGGAGCGCGATCGAGCCGGGCGAGGCGTTGCGAGAGGAGTTCGGGGCTGGCCGGTTTTGTCGTCGCGTCGGCCAGTTCGGCGAGAAGCGCGGCCTTACCGGGACCGGGGCTGTTCAAAAGATAGTGAACCCAGGCCCACGACTCACGATAGTCGCGCGGGGTCATCTCGCGGACGCTTTTCAGGGCTTCGAGCCGGGCCAGGTCGGGTTTCCAGCCGGTCCGCATGTCGTCGGGAATCCGGGCGAGGTGTTCGGCGTTCAACCCCTTGCGATGGTCGGGGCCTTCAAAGTATTCGGCGAGTCCCTCGTCAAGCCAGAGGGGCAAATCGCCGACGGCGACGTGCAAAAGGGCGTGCGTCGCCTCGTGCCGCAAGTCTTCGTCGAGCCGGTCGTTGTGGAAGGTATAAATGACCCGCCGCGGTCCCTGGGCCAGAAAAAAGGCACGACGCGGGGGCAATTCGGGATAGTAAAAGGTGAGGAAGTGCGTGAACGCGTCGCGGTCCTGGAGGATGTACACCTCGACCTGGGGTCCATCGGCCGCGGCGCGAAGGCCGAGGGTCGCGGCGACATCGCGTTCAAGGGCCTGAAGGTCGCGGACGACCGGGGCGTCGGGCGCAATCGCCTCGTTCGTGTAGACGGCGAAGGGGCCGGTCTTGGTGACGTAGCGGGTCGGCACGAGCGGTTGACCCGCGTCGCCCCCCATCGTCGCGCAGCCGACGATCAGCAGCGCGGTCAGGGTCGCCAGAAAGGCCCGACGTCGGGCGGGGCGTGCGTCCTGCGTCATCGGAGATCCTCATCGATCGGCGTTGCGGTCTCAATCGGTTCGGTCAGGACAACTTACGTCCTCGGCGAAGGTTGCGTTCCTGCTTCAGGCGGCTCCCCGCGGCAATCGCCCGCCAGAGCCCTTTCCAGTCGTTGTGCGGCGAGAGTCCCCAGGGAAGATAGGTCCGCAAAAACCGGAGTGCATCGGTCCGGGTCCGGCCGGGAACCAGGTCAAGGCTCAGCGTCAACCGGGCCAGGTTTTGCACCCGGCGATGATAGGGCAAGGGGTGAATCAGGCGAACGCCCCCCAGGTCGATCAGTTCGAGCCGGACCGACTCGGCGTCGGGATCGCCGACGATCAGGATGTTCGACGTCTTCAGGTCGCGGTCCGAGAGCGAGCGTTCGTGCAGGGTTCGGAGCAACCGGGCGAGTGCCAGCGTGATCCGGTTAATCCGTTCCCGACGCGCCTCGGGTCCGAGACCGGGCAAGACCAGCCTCGCGTAATCAAAAAGGGTGATCGACGGTTCCGCTTTGTGGGTAATCAGATAGGTTTCATGCGGCAAGTACCAGAACAGGGGATCTTCGCGGAAGGACTTTTGCCGGGCGACGAAGGCCAGGTTCTTGGGCGTCGGCACGGCCCGGCTCAAGAGGTGCTGCCCAGCCTGCCAGGCTTGCCAGGCCCGCGAAGGCCGGAAGTAGGTCAGGACGGGGTCGAGCCATTTCTTGCGGTTGAATCGCTTGTAAATCACAGGGACGCGCTGACCGCGAACCGTCATCGTCGTCTCGGCGACGGTTGTTGTCCGCGACCGCTTGATGATGATCGTCTCGGGACGCCCGAAGGGTTCGTCGGGGTCGAGCAACAAGGCGCGAACCTCGCGCTGATCGAGTTCGCGCGAGGCGATCGACCAGGCGTGTTGACCGCGATAGCGTCGAAAATACTTGTTCGAGCGTCGACACCGCCGACCCCAGCGCCTCCAGAGCCGTTCCGCCCACGACCGCGTCGCGTCTTCAATCCCGCGCGAGAACGCCTTGGGATCGTCGGGAGGTTCTTTCCTCGCTTCAAGATACGCCTTGAGAAACCGATAGCGATCGGTCCTCGCCGACCGGAGCCAGAAGTAATGATTCAGGAGCGCCAGGTTCTTCTGAGTCACGGGACGGGTGATCCGACGCGCCCGGAGGGCATCGAGGTCGATCATCGCCAGCAAGGGGCGGTCGTCGCTGTCGAGCCGGACGAGAATGTTGCCCGGGTGAAAATCCTTGTGAACGAATCCCGCGTCGTGCACGCGAGCCGTGAAGATGCCAAGCTCCTCGGCGAGGCTCTGACGGACCCGGGAGCGTCGCTCGTCGTCGAGCGCGGGGAGGCGACGCTCGACAAACTGGTCGAGCGGCATGGCGTCGGGAATCGCCGGGGTGATCAGGTAGTTTTCGAACAGGAATTTCCGCTTCCGCTGTTCTCCCAGCGCGATCGGCGTGATCGTCGGCACGCCGATGGCGTTGAGAAAGCGGGTGCGCTTCCCCTCGTTGCGTCCCTTGCCGCGGCGAATCCACTGCCGCAAGACCGATCGAAAGTTCGGCACGAGAAAATGCTTGACGTAGACGACGCCTTCGGGCAAATCGACCCGATAAACGACCCGGTGCGGCCCTTTCTTGACGACCGTGAGCCGCCCCTCGTCCTTCCACTCGTCGAGCCGCAGACCCGTATCGCCCAGCAGCGATTTTTGCCAGTCGGCGCGTACCCACCAGCCGACGTCGTCCGTCTGCGCCCATTGCCAGTCAGGGGGTCCGAACATCTTGAGGACCCGGCCAGGATTCGGTGTCTTGGTGAACATCCAGCTCATCCCGTCGCCCCGATCGGGCTGATCCCGGTCGCCGATTCGCCCCGAACGTTTGCCGCCGAGCCGCGTCCTCGCCTCGGCCCCGCGGTCGGAGGCAAAGCTCCGGCCAGGGTCGCCACGAAGACCGATTCCCAGCCCTTGACCGAATACCGCGTCTCCACATTCGCGCGTGCGTTCCGGCCCATCTTGATCCGCGAGGCCGGGTCGTCGGCGAGCGTTCGAACGGCCTCCACCCAGTCGCGCGGTGATCGGGGAAGCCAGCCGGTCTGGCCGGGCTCGATCATCTCGGGATGGACGCCGACCGGATTGGCGAGAACCGGCAAGCTCGCGGCCTGGTACTGGAGCACCTTCAGCCCGCACTTGCCCCGGCTCCAGAGGTCGTCGGGCACGAGGCTGATCCCCACGCCTCCCAGGCCAATCGCCTCCGCCTCGGTCGCTTCCGACCAGACCGTTTCCACGACCGGCATGACCTCGAAGCGCGGGAAGCGATCGCAGACAACCCGCATCCTCACGCCGGGCACCTCGCGGGCGATCCGATCCCAGAGAAGACGCCCCGCCTCCAGCCCCTTCAAGGTGCTCGACGACCCCACCCAGACGAGATCCAGACCGCCGCCACCGCCGCCATTGCGATTGACTGGCGGGTCATAACGATCGGTATCAATACAGGTTGGAATCACCCGGACCCGATCGGCGGCGGCCCCGGCGCGTCGGGCGCAGTCGGCCAGAAAGTCGTTACCGGCAATCACGGCGTCGGCCGCGCGAACCGTCGCCGAGAACCGACGTTCGCGCTGAACCGAGATCGGCCCGCGCGGGTCGTACGAATCGCGATGGAGAACCGCGTCGTCGAAGTCGAAAATAAGCCGACGGGTCTTGCGTCTCAGCGCGAGGATCTGCCAGGCGGGCAAGACCTTGCGTTGCAAGACAATCGCGTCGTAAACCGGCAGTCGAGCCAGTTGCGCCAGGCGACCACCCACGCCTCGGGCGAGCGCGACGACATCGAACGACCAGCCCGCGCGGGTCAGCGCCGGTTCAAAGGCGCGAACACGGTATCGGCAGCAAACATGGTCCGGGGCGTCGACCAGGGCGAGTGCCTTCATCCCGTCCTCCATGACGGTGCCCCGGTCGCGGTCGTCCGGGGTCGTGGCGGTGGCTCAAGCGGGATCTTACCCGCCCCCTTCCTCTTTTCCAAGACCGATCCGAACGGGAGAATTGCGGAGTGCCGATGACCGATGACCAGTGACCGAGAAAATTCCGCCTTTTGACCATCGGTCATCGGACATTGGTCATGAAAAACGGAGAGACCGCGATTCCCCGGTGATCCCGACGGAAGTCCGCATCGCCTCGGTTCCACGATTCGCGCAAAGACCCAGGACACGCCAAGACAGACCGGCACGCCGATCAAGAGCAAGCCAACGAGCCGAGGATTCGCCCCGACGCCCGCCTCGCGAAGTTTCAGGTTTGCCAGAGCCAGGATTGGATAATGGATCAGATAAAGACTATACGAAAAGGTTCCCAGCCAGACCGCCGGTCGCGATTCCAGGAGCGGCAGGCCGGGGGTCGACACGCGCTGTTTCGAAGCTCGGGCACATCGAAAGATCAGGCGAGCCGTCAAGACGCCGGTCAAAACATCCGTCGCGACGAGGTATCCGCCGCCGCAAGCTCGGATCGAAAGGACCTCGAACCACATCGCCGGCGCGATCGCCAGAATCGTTCTCGACGAGATCCCGGCCCATTCCGGCGGGTCGGCCGCGGCCATTCCCAGCGCGAAGAGGCCGACGTACCAGGGGCAAAGCTCGCGCAGGGCCGGGTTGCCAAGCGGGATCGACAGCCAGGCCCAGGCCGAGCCGATCGAAAACCCCAGAACAACCGCGTTCACGATTCCCCAGCGCTTCCAGACCACAACCAGGCCGGGAAAAATCCCGTAAATTTGCCACTCGGTCGCCAGCGTCCAGAACGGGGGCGCGACCCGATACATCCACTCCAATTTGAGGTTCTGGATCAAGGCGAGGTGCGAGACGATCACGCCCGGCGTGTAGATCGGCAAGGCGCGATCCCAGGGGGTCGACATCGGCCGACGCATCTCGGGACTCAATGCCGCGAGCAGCCAGCAGAACCCCAGCGCTCCATAATAGGGCGGAATGATCCGTCTGGCTCGCCTTCCGAAGTACGAGGCCAGGCTCCCTTCCGGGTTGGCCAGAAGGCCGAGCATCAGGCTATAGCCCGAGAGCGTGATGAAGACCGGCACGGCGTAATGTCCGTGCCTCAAGACAAACCTCGCCACGGCGGGGATGCCCGAAAGCTCGGCCGAAGGGACCTGAAGCGAGGCATGATGCAGCACCACATAGAGCGCCGCCAGGCCCCGAAGGCCGTCAAGAAAGGCAAGCCGGGTTTTGGGCCTTTTGGTTTCGGCATCCACGCCGCCGATCCTCCCTGATCTTCTGGTTCCCTCGCGTTCGCGGACTATACCGCGAGCGAGCCGATTGGTCGTCCCCAGCTTCTGCGCTCGCCTTTCCATCAAAAAAACGCGCGGTTCTTGAGAACGAACCGACGCCCCGACCAGATCATTTCCAGGGAGGGAAGGCGTTCCGGCGATCGGCCATTGGCTGCCTTCGAAATCCAAGGGTCCGGCGTGGTCGCCTTGCCGCCGCAACGCATTTCTGGCAAGAATCCGGGCAGAGACGAGTTGAAGGGCCTGGAAAGGGCGCGAGGATGAAGACCGGATCGGTATGAAAAACAGAAGGAGGACGCTGGCCCTCGCCCTGATCGCCCTGCCCTTTCTCGGTTACATCGTCCATCGCGGCGCGAATCGAGGAAGCGACTTCAAATATCCCTATGGAGCGGCGCGGTTGCTCTGGACGACCGGCGCCTTGCACGTTCGGGCGCAGCCAAGGTATCCGATCACCTTTCACGTCCTGCTCGCGCCGCTGTCGAGCCTGCCGCTCGGCGTGGCCGTCGCCGTCTGGGCGACCCTCTCGATCGCCGCCGTGATCGCCTTGCCGGGAATTTTGCGGAAACTCTGCCATGTCCGGCCGATCCGGCAAGTCTTGCCCTGGCTGCTGGTGACGCCTTTTTTTGTTGATGCCCTGATTCTCGGCCAGAGTGACCCGATCAACATTTTCCTGGTCTCGGCGGGTCTGCTCGCCGCGAAGCAGGGGCGTGGCCTGACCGGCGCCAGCCTCGTGGGAATGGCCGGGCTGATCAAAATTTTGCCGATCGCGCACTGGGGAACGATGCTTGCCCGCAGGCGATCGGGTGACGTGCTTGGGGGCATGGCCTTGACGGTTGTCCTTGGCCTGACGCTGGTCGTCGCGGCGGTCGGCTGGCGCCCCGCCCTGGCGGAGGTCCGGGCGCAGGCGGACTGGGTCAGCCGTCGTGAAAAACCGTGGCATCTCGTCGATCGCGGGACCGATCTCCGGCCCAACAACGAGAGCCTGCCGATTGTTCTGGCGCGAACCTTCGGCGATCTTCCGCCGTCGAGCAAGCGCGACTGGACCTCGATCTCGCTGACGCGTCTTCCCTTGAACTGGATCTGGATGACCTGGTGGCTGATTTTGGTGATCCTGGCCGTGGGCTGGCTGATTTCGGTCGGTCAGGCGGAGCGGGTTGAACCGGGCCGAGGGTGGCTGGCGATCTTTGCCTTGACCTCGATTTTCATGCTCGCGGCCACGCCGATCTGCTGGAACCATTACTTTCTCTGGATGCTTCCCGCGGCGCTCTTTCTCAATCAACGCCCCTTGCTGCTTGCCGTCACGGCCGCGGCGTCGTTGATTGTCACGGCGCGACCCGACGCGCGGGGGGTCGGTTGTCACATGTGGCTGGCTCTTGGACTTTTCTGGCAAGTCGTGGCCGATCTACGCCGCGAAGCCAGGCTGTCACACGCCCCGATGTCGCCAGAAGGCAACAACCTCGATAAAATCTAAAGGAGCAAGGATGGCAGCCGATTAGCTCGGGGCTACGATGATTTCGTCGGGTACGACGTCGTACAGGCGATTTGCGAGGACTGGCGGATGTCCGAAGAGTATGAGGGGCGGGAAAGAACCGAACCCTTGACCGCGTTCGAACGGCCCCGCAAGGGCCTTGATCGCACGTTTCCGTCGGCGCTCCGGCCCACGGGACCGACCGAGCGTCGCGCCGTGCCTCGGTTCACGGCTCTTGATCCGCGCGGCTGGATCGGCTGGTGGGCCGAAGGCGATTTCCACGAGGCCGAGGCCCGACTTCTCGACGTCGGCGAGTTCGGCGCCGCGGTGGAAGTTGACCGCCTTCCGCCCCGCGATTGCCCCCTCTTTTTCAGCCTCGGCGGCCCGACGACCATTGAGAGCGTCGAGGCCGAGATTGTCGCCGTTCAGCCCGGCCGACAGAAGAAATCGCTGGTCCGCCTCTCCTTTTCGACACGCTGCCCCGTCCGCCTTTTCACCGCGATTATTGACGGCCCCGCGACTTTGCCCCCGTCGCCCCGCGACCCTGGCCCGAAGACCCCCTCAACGCGCTGAGGATCGCGGCCGACGGCTCTGGGGGTTTCTGATCATCACCCCGGTCACGAACAGGTTTGACCACCGTTCGGCTCGGGCCTAGGCTTCGGGTGTGGGCGGAAGACGCCGCGGAATCAAGAGACCCGAGACCGACCAGGCCGGTCGAAACGTTTTGGCTCTGATCAAGTCCTTCCGCGAGCCTGATCTCAAGAACGCCCACCATGCTCCGGGACGGATGCCGACGACGGCCGTCGGCCTCCCCGCGCAAGAAAAGCGCTCCCCTCGAAAGCGGCTCCAATACGATGACAGATTCCCCGGTTGCCCGGGCGCTTGACGCGTCCGACAGCGAGACCGTTCGCGCTTCGATTCTTCCCGGCGTCGACCTGACCCCCCGGTCCATCACCGTTGCGATCCCCGGTCGACCGATCGAGGTTGGGATGGCCCGGAACAGTTCGGATTATGAGCAAGCCTTCGCCTTGCTCGCCATCAATTATCAGACTCGCGGCTACGATAGTCCCGACGCCCCCCTTTGCCGGTTCACCCCGTTTCACATCCTTCCGAGCACAACCACCTTCGTGGCCAAAGACGGCGCCCGCATCGTCGCCACCTTCTCGCTCGTCGCCGATACCCGGCTTCTCGGCCTGCCGATGGAATCGATTTTTGCTCCCGAGGTCGACTCGCTCCGCCGCGAGGGGCGACGACTCGGCGAGGTCACCAGTCTCGCCGATCGCGACCTGTCCCCGCGCGAGTTTCTCCCGGTCTTCATGGCCCTGATCCGGTTCATGCTCCAGTACCATCTTCGCCAGGGGGGCGATACCTGGGCCTTGACCGTGAACCCCCGCCATGCCGGTTTTTACCGGAAGGTCATGGGCGCCATTCAGGTCGGCTCGCGACAGTCCTATCCGTCGGTCAACGACCACCCCGCCGAGGCCTACTATTTTGATCCCAATACCTTGCTTGCGAACGTCCCCGGCAAGCACGACCAGTTCTTCGCCGAGCCGATTGCCGACTCCATTCTCGCCCCACCCCCGCGCAGTCCCGACCACGCCCGCGTCTTCGCCGATCGGGCAAATCTCGGCGGTCAGCCGATCGTCGAGGAAGTCCTTCGCTCGGTCGCGCTGCTCGGCAGCCCTCCCCGCTGGCTCGAATCAGCCGACGATGCGTGAGCCTGGCAAAGTCACGATGACCGAGGACCGAGGACCGAAATCCAGGATTGATTCGGTCCTCGGTCCTCGGTCATTGGTCATCAAATTGCCCAACCGAGATAACCTTCACGACCTCTTCCTTACCGAAAACTCTCATCGTCTCCCGGATAATTCCCCGAGCCGACATCGCGAACATAAGTCGCCGCGGCCTCGCGAATCAAGCTGGCGAGGTCGGCGTAGCGTCGCACGAATTTGGGGCGAAACCCCTCGAAAAGGCCGAGCAAATCAGGCGTGACGAGCACCTGGCCATCGCACCCGCGACCAGCGCCGATACCGATCGTGGGAATCGGCAAGGCGGCGGTGATCGTCGATGCGACCTCGGCCGGAACGCATTCGAGAACGACGGCGAAGGCCCCGGCGTCGGTCACGGCGCGAGCCTCGTCGAGAAGGAAGTCAGCATCGCGCTGAACCTTGTACCCGCCGAGCTTGTGGACCGATTGCGGGGTCAGGCCGACATGGCCCATGACCGGCACCCCCGCCTCGACAATCGCCCGGATCGCCGCCGAGGCGCGTCGGCCCCCTTCCAGCTTCACGGCCTGGCACCGCGTCTCCTTCATGACCCGGACGGCCGATTCCACGGCCTTTTGTACCGAGATTTCATAACTTCCAAACGGCAAATCGCCGACGACCAGCGCCCGCGCGCTGGCTCGGGCGACCATCTCGATATGATAAATCATCTGGTCGAGCGTGACATGCAAGGTCGTCTCGCGCCCCTGAACGACCATGCCCAGGGTATCGCCGACGAGCAGGCAATCAACCCCCGCCGCGTCGAGCAGTCGGGCCATCGTATAATCATACGCGGTCAGAACGCTGATCTTCCTCGCTTGCGTCTTCCATCGCGCGAAATCAAGGACGGTGACGGCCTTCCGTGGCGTGATCGCGGGCGTTTCGGCCGGGGTCTCTGCCATGCGAGGGGTCCTCTCTTCCAGTTCCAGTCAGGCGGGCGATCAAGACCCCGGGGCGGTCTACCAGCACCTTGTATCGGCCCTTGATGGCCTGATGCAAGGCCAGACGCCTCGGATCGATCGGGTCGGGGCGGACGTCGGCGAAGTAGAGAGCCCCCTTGCCTCGATAGAATTCCACGAGCGCGGCGGAGTCGTCGCCCTTGAGCGCGTCTCCCCACTCGCCCGCCGCTCGCCGGGCCGCCTCGCCCGAGAGTTCGAGCCGACAGCCGCGTCGATCGGCCTCGAAGAGCAGGGCCTCGGGCGCCACGACCCAATCGTCAACCGGCACGATCTCGCGGACCTCGGCCGATGCCTCCCGCAGCGTCAACCACTCCGTCGGCGTCTTCCAGGTGGATATCGAAAAGAAGACAGTCAGACCGAAAAATCCAAGACCCAGAAGCGCGGCCTTCCCTTTTGAGCCTCCACGGATCAGCTCGGTCAAGACCCTCGCCAGGCCCACAGCGACGACCGGCGCGACTGCCAGCCAGTAGTATTCATGATGCAGCTTCGCCGCCAGCACGGCCAGTCCCGCCAGGGCCGAGACGCCCCAGACACGCCAGAACCTGTCACCCTCTTTCGGCCACTTGAGAAACCCCAGAAGGGCCAGCGGCGGGCCGATCGGCGTGAAGGCCCGGATGCCAAGAAACCGGACGACGTTCCGATAGGTCTCCATTTTCAGCCAGGCTCTCGGCCAGAGCAGGCCGAGCCAGATCCCGCCGTTATCGGCCGAGGCTCGTGAACCTTGACCCCCCTGGATCAGCTCCCAGGCATGAAGATACCAGAGCGCCGCGGGAATCAGGGTCGCGGCGACGAGAGCGATCTTCCACGACTTGCGATCTCGGATCAGAACCGCGACCAGTGGGATCAAGACATACGCCGAGATCACCTTCAAGGCCAGCCCTGTCGCGATCAAGCCAACGCCCGCGACAAGTCGTCCGACGCCACCAACGCGCTCAAAACTGTCCCAGCATCGCAAGCCCGCGATCAGGCAGCCGAGCATCAGCGCATCGGGCTGAAAGGCCCGGCCGTACCGGATCGTGACCGGAATGGCCAGGAAGACCGCCACCGCCGCCAGGCCCGCGCTTTTCCCGTCTCGGCAAGCCGTTAACCCGTACAAACCCCAGGCCCCAAATACGATCCCCAGTGCCGAGACGATCCGCCCGGCCTCTTCAAGCGGCAGACCGGTTCGGCAAAGAAGAACAACCAGGCCCGCGAAGATCGGCGGCTCGACCAGAAAGAGGTTCGGCAGAGGGGCGACGTCGAGCTTGGGCTTGAGAAAATTACCGTCCCGATCGAGGTTTCGGGCGACCATCGCCGTCGGCACCTGCCGGCCGACGTAGTTCTCGACAATCGGCTGACCGAGCCCCGCAAGTCGCGTCAAGAGGCCGATCGCCAGTAGAGTCCAGAGCGTCCAACTACCGCGCTCAACCTTCGGAAACGCGTCCGCCTCTTTTTTGTTCATGGCGCGGAACTCCGTTTCCAGGCATGGAATCCACGTCGGTTCCGCGCGGCCTCGCTTGGCTCCGGCGATCGTATCCCGGGTGCCGAGACGCGGTCAAGGCTGGGGAGATGCCACGCAGGAGGATTGCAAAGTCAGTCTCTTCGATGACCAATGGCCGATGACCAATGGCCAAAAAGCGGAATTCATCGGTCATCGGGCATCGGTCATCGGGACTTTGCGATTTTCCTGACATGTCACGGCATGACATTTTGGAAAGACGCCATCGTTTCCGGATTCGATGATATCCAGGGAGCCGGGCGTCCTTGAGTTCGACCCGGCGACCGGGGATACTCAGTCAAGACGACGCGGGCTCGACCGAGACGACCGACAAAGAGGCCATTCATGGACATCACGCACGCGAATACAGTTCGTCGAAGGAATGTCCGATCCACGATTACCGCCTGTCTCCTGGTCCTTCTTGCGAACTCGGGCATTCGGGCCGAGGAACCGCGTCGAGAGGCAACGCTCATCGCCCGAGAGAATGCCCAAGTCGGCGCGACCGACTGGCAGTTGACCCGAGTCCGCCTCGATTCCTTGAATGGGTTTCGGAGTCGCTGGATCGAGGGTTATTGCTCAAAACAAAGCGTCAAGGCGGGCGAGTCCTTCGACATCAACGTCTCAACCGATCCCCCGCGCCGGTTTCAGATCGAGATCTTTCGAATGGGATATTACGGCGGTCGAGGCGCCCGGCTGTTGACCACGCTTGGCCCTTTTGAAGGGCAGGCCCAGGCCGTTCCTCAACCCGGCCCGAGAGACCTGCACGAGTGCCAGTGGAAGGCCACAACCAAGTTCACCGTACCGGAAAACTGGTTGAGCGGCGTCTATCTGGGACGGCTCTCGGTGCTTCCGCCCGATGAGTCGACGGCTCCCTGGCAGAGTTACCTCATCTTCATTGTCCGCGACGACCGGCCCGCGGATATCCTCGTTCAATGCTCGGACAACACCTGGCAAGCCTATAACCGCTGGCCAACGCATTATTCCGTCTACACGCATCCAAAAGGCGTTCAAGGCCCCTGGGCCGACGTCAGTTTTGATCGCCCTTACGGCCGCGAATCGCAGTTTCAGGGGGTGGTGAACGACCCGCTCACGGTGGGATCGGGTGAGTTCTTGCCCTTCGAATTTCCGCTCAGCTACTTTCTCGAAGAACATGGTTACGACGTTACCTATTGCGGCAATAGCGACATGATCCGCGCCGATCGTGGCTTGAAGTGCAAGGCATTCATCAGCGTCGGCCACGATGAATACTGGGATATTCGCCAGTATGAAAGCGCGATCACCCTGCGCGATTCGGGCGTGAGCCTGCTCTTTCTCTCGGGCAATGCCGTCTGCTGGGTAACCCCCTCGCGGCCATCGACCGACGGACGAGCCAACCGGATCATGTCGCGCGGCGGGCCGTATGGCAGTCAATACGTCTATGCTCAACAGCGCGAAAAGGAACACGGACCTTTTCCCGAACGGGGGCCGGACGAAGGTTATCTCATGGGCGCCCGCAACGTCGAGCCGGTCAACGGCGGCGGAGACTGGATCTGCACCCGGCCCGATCACTGGATCTTTCAGGGGACCGGCATGCGAAAAGGCGACCGCATCCCCGGCCTGATCGGCTGGGAATTCCACGGCGATCCCCCGGCCGATCTGCCCGGCCTGGAGATCGTCGGCGCGGGAACGGCCCTCGTCGGCGGCGACACACCCCAGCGCTGGGCGGCCACGATTTATCCAGGCCCGAAAGGCAACTTCGTCTTCAATGCCTCGACGATCTTCTGGTCGCAAGGCTTGAGTTCTCCCCCCGGTCATACCCTACCCTGGACCCACTGGACCCGCCCCCACGGTCCTGATGACCGCGTCCGGAAGATCACCCGCAACCTTCTCGATCGCGCGATCGCCAACAAAAACTAAAGTGCCTCGATCTCACACCCTGGCGGAACTCAGGCATTCGATCCGGGGTCAATGCCCTGGCTCACTACTGATCATCGCGCCTCGGTCGTCGGTCACGGTCACGAAGGAAACCGTCGCCTCGGCGGGGGGTCGAGCGCCGGAAACTCGCTGGCCTTCCACCCGCAGGGGTTTCCTGATCCAGGAACGCGACCCGTTCTCGCGTTCCGGACCCGTCGTGTAACACAGTTCGGCGGAAACCAGCTTTGTCGGAGATTCCAGGTCAGCGACGATCTCGTCTCCTTCAATCTTCAGGCGCGTCACCCGGGGAAGTGCGGGCTCCCCCTTGAGATGGTGATTGAAGAAAAGGAAGCACTCGTTCACGTTAAAGATATGGCCGTGCTTCATGCCGACCTCGATCCGGATGTTTTTCGGGCCACGGACGAGGTCGTAGGTTCGCGCGTGGCTGTCCAGGGGATAGGCGAAGTCGTTCGTCCCGTTCACGAAGAAAAGCGGCATGGTGGCCGACCCGACGTAGGACGAGGGGTCCCAGAGCTTGACCCAACGCGCCGACCATTCCGGCGACATCGTCGCGAACTGTGAGTCGGTCCAGGCGCTATGATCGCGTAGAAATCCACAACCATACAACGGCAAGGCGGCCTTGAAGCGTTGGTCAAGGCCGGCGACGATGCAGGTCAAATAGCCTCCCCAACTGATGCCGATCAGACCAGTCCGATCGGCGTCAACCTCCTCGAACTGGCGCAGAAGCGAATGCGCCAAAATCACGTCGGCAACGGCGTGATAGGACCACTGATCCCTGTCGGGAAGGTCGGATCGGTGGAACTTGGTGCGGTCGTCCTGCGGCGGTCCTCCCTCTTTGGATCGTGTCAGGGCCGCGCCTTCACCGGTCTGACCGTCCAGGTCCATCGCGATCGCGGCGTAACCCTTCTCGGCATAAAGTTGCGCCCACTGGCTGAAGGCATGACCGCCCCCGCCGTGGACAAGAACCATCCCGGGAAAGCGTTTCCCGCGCTCTTTCTCGACACCCAGCGTCAACGGTGAGGCGTAATAGGCGAAAACCCGGGTCTTCTTCCCCTGATAGGGTTCCGCCTCATACGTCAAGGCATGAACCTTGCCCGATCGGTCGAGCCACTCGAACGACGGTGCTTTCTCAAGAGCCTTGACATCCCAGGGCGTGAACTCCGGCAAAGGCGCCGGCGCCGGTTCAGCCTCAGCCGCGCGAAGTCGACTTGAGGAGGGAACCAACCCGAGCGCGAGAATGAGGAACAGGTGCAGAAGGTTTCGTCGTCGCATCAATCGTTCACTTCCAGGGCGTTCACCCCGTTGGACCTCGGCCGAGGCATGGCGTTTTTGGAAAACGAAGCCAGTCGAAGCGAACCGAAATCTAGACTTCGGGGAGTTTCCAGGGGTCGCGATACGGTCGGCTGAGCATCGCGTTCGCCTCATCGTCGCCGAGGATGCGCTCGGTTCTCGGGTCCCAGCGCAGTTCGGTACGGCCAAGGCGCATCGCGATGTTGCCGAGGTGGCAGATCGTGATCGATCGGTGCGCGACCTCAACCGGCGCGGCGGTCGGCTCGCGCGAGAGGACGCAGTCAATGAAGTTGCGGAAGTGGTCGTCGCTCTTGTAAAGGTGGATCTCGTCGGGACCGATCACCGTGTCTCGAAGCGAGACGGGATCAGTCTCGAAGTGGCCCCGGTTGACGTGGACGGTCCCCTCGGAGCCGTTGAAGGTCACGCCCATTTTTTCCGTGTTGGAGATGAGCATTCTGACGCCATTCTCGTAAACGGCCTCGAACGAAAACTCGGTCGCCGTGTTCCAGAGCGGGTCGGGAGGGAACGACCCTTTCACGTTGCGGAAGGCGACGGGGCCTGTCAACTCGGTTCCCATGCCCCACTGGGCACAGTCGGGATGGTGGCCGCCCCAGTCGGTGACCTGACCTCCTGAATAATCAAGAATCCAGCGGAAATTGACGTGACAACGCGCGGGGGTGTAGGGAGCCTCGGGCGCGGGTCCGAGCCAGCGTTCGTACTCGAACCCGTCGGGAACCGGTTGCGGGGCCTTGTGGTCGCCCGATTTCGCGTAGTCGGATCGGCCGCCGGGCAGGCCCACGCGGACCGTCTGGAGTTTGCCGATGCGACCGTTGCGCACGATCTCGCAGGCGCGTCGGAAATTCGGGTCGGACCGCTGCTGACTCCCTGTCTGAAAGATCACCTTGTGTTTATTCACGGCAAAACTCATCGCCCGCCCCTCGGCCACGGTCAGCGCAAGCGGCTTCTGGCAATAAATGTCCTTCTTCGCCTTGCAGGCTTCAATCACGGGGATCGCGTGCCAGTGGTCGGGCGTGCAAACCTCGACGGCATCGATGTCCTCGCGGTCCAGAATCTCCCGAAAATCCACATAAGCCGCGCAGCCCCTGGCGTTCTCACCCCTGGAATAATGCTCGTCGACAAGCCGTTTCGCGGGTTCTCGACCGCCAATCTTGCCATCCCAGTAGCCGGGGCTTTCACGGTTCACGTCGCAGACGGCGACGATCTGGACGCGCTCGTCCCGAAGAAAGGACCGGAGGTCGTTAAACCCCTGGTTGCCCGTGCCGATCACGCCGAGGTTGATTCGCTCGTTCGGGGCGACCTTGCCGTTGCGCCCGAGCGCCGAGCCGGGGACGATCGCCGGAAAGGCAAAACCGGCCGCCGCCAGCTTCGCCGTCCCCTTGAGAAAACGACGCCGTGACGGAGACCGCGACGATTTTGGAGACTGATTCATCGGCCTGGCTCGCTGGACCTGGGTTAAAAAGTGACGGCGAAAAAAGGGGAGTCAACCTCGGCGGTTCTTGAGCGTTGCAAAGGGCCTTTTAAGAAGAGGGTTAACCACCCGGTTTCATCATGGTCGCGGTGATCGGAGATTTCGAGGGCCTTCCGACCTCGTCTCGTTTGAGATCGTGAGGCGATATCGACCCTGGTTCTTGTGGGACGAGGACTTAAATGAACGGCCCGCGTCCCGAAGACCACCGGAATCGAAGAATCTTGGCGATTCCCGAGCAAGAGAAGGGAAGCGTGGTAGATTACCCCCGTGGCCCGAGAGGGGGGCGCACACGCCGGGCGTCCTCGCAACCTCCTCTGGAAATCGAGGATTAGGGCTTGACCAGGTCCGATAATCACTTGACTCGGGGGCGGGCGATTGCTGGGATGGTGGCGTCCCGCGAAAGGCGGAGTTTTGGGGCCGAGCGGTCGACTCTGGAGTGGCCTGGAATGTCCAACACGACCCTTCGGATCGGAATCGCCGGTTGCGGCCACGCGGCGCGTGTGCATCTTGACCGCCTGATCGCCCTGCCCGGCGTCACGGTCGTCGCTTGCGCTGACCCGGACTCCGATCGAGCCAGCGCCCTGGCCGCTCAGGTCCCCGGCGTTGAGGGGCAGGCCCCGGCGCAAATCTTCGCCGACCTGCGCGACCTTGTCCGCCAGCTTTCGCCCGACGCCGTGGCCATTTTCACGCCTCACGTCGCCCATTACCGCCCCGCGATGGACGCCTTGCAGGCCGGTTGCCACGTTTTCATTGAAAAACCACTCTCGACCAATGTTCAGGAAGCGGTCGACATCGCTGGCCTGGCGCGCGGTCGTAATCTGAAGGTGGGCGTCGGCCATCAGTTCCGACTCAGGCCAAGCCTGATCGAGGCCCGCAAACGCCTGGCCGACGGGGCGGTCGGGCCTCTCAGACTGGTGACCGGAGTTCTGGCGCAACCGTGGCTTGAGTCTCACGGAGGCGATGAGAACCAGTGGCGGTTTGATCCCAAACTCGCTGGAGGCGGGATTCTCGCGGACTCGGGCGACCACCTGATTGACGCCCTGATCTGGGTGACCGGTCAGGTCGCGTTGGAAGCCGCCGCGGTGCAAAACCGCCTGGAATCGGGGCTTGACCTGGTTACCGCCGCGGCCATTCGACTAGCCGACGGAACTCCGGCCACGCTCGCGATTTCGGGCGTTTCAGCGACCTCCGCGTTCGAGCTGACCTTGTTCGGCGAAGGCGGTCGGATTCGGGTCACTGAGGAATCGCTTGAAGAGCAGATCGGCTCGGCCCCCGCGCAACGTGTCGAACTTTCCGAGGCGACCGAAACGATTGACGGCAACTTCGTGGCCGCGATCACCGCCGAGACGCCTCTTTGTTGCCCGGCCGAAGCGGCCGTCGATACGGTCCGTCTTCTGGAGGCGATTGCCCGGTCGGCCTCGACCGGCCAGGTCGTCCGGCTCTCATGATCGCCCGGCGATTGATCGATACTGTTGTGGTAAGACGATTTCCATGAATTCCCCGCTTGACAATCATTCGCCGCCTTGACTACCTCTATGTCTCCGATCGCGGCAATCTCGGCGATCAAGAGGGTGGGCTTGACCGGCTTTCGCATCGCATCGCATTGCACTGAGGTGGGGCGAACCCCCTTGGAACTTTTGGCCTGAGGACCGACCCAATGTGGGACCGTCTGGAATCGCTGGCGACACTCCTCGAAAAGCCGACCACTCTCGCCCCAAGCTGGGTCGATC
The DNA here is from genome assembly GCA_965277595.1 of Isosphaeraceae bacterium. Taxonomy (GTDB): domain Bacteria; phylum Planctomycetota; class Planctomycetia; order Isosphaerales; family Isosphaeraceae; genus CBDIDH01. Next base: position 2,945,995 of record CBDIDH010000002.1, on the reverse strand, counting down.
GGTCTGCCCCCCCCGTGATCGACGACCGTCATCCGGGTGAAGAGGAAGAGGACTTCGACGAGGACGTCGACGACGACGAGGAAGACGACGACCTCGACGATGATCTCGACGACGAGGATGACCTCGACGACGACCTCGAAGAAGACGACGACGAGGAAGACTTCGACGAGGACCTCGACGACGAGATCGACGACATTGACGTTGAGGACGACGAGGATCTCGATGACGACGACGATCTCGACGACCTCGATGACGATGAAGAAGACGACGCCGAAGACGAGGAACTTTGACGCCGACCGTCCCTGACGAAATCCCAAGGTTCTCAAAAAACGCGGAGTGGTCTGATCGCGGGACAGTTTGCTCGCGTGGAAGTTGACAGACTGCTCCGCACCTTTTTGGAATCAATGGGAAGACTCTGGAACGGGCTTGATTCTCACAATGCCACCGCGGTGAGATCGTTTTGGGGTGGGAAGAGTGGGTCGAAGTGTCGCTTTGGACAACGTTCTTTTGCGATTTCGTGAACTTTTGCTTGTCGGCCGAGACTCATTCCGGCTATCCTTTGTGCTTTGCAACGCACCGGTTCCCCGCGCGCGGAAGATCGGGGGAATCTGGGGGCACCAAGGCATGAGCCGGGAAAGGGAGCGTCACAACGATGGCCGCACCCCATGAACGTCCGGGCGAACCCTCTTCCGAGGGCCAGGCTCCCGAAACCTCCACGCGACGACTCCGCGAGCAAAGCCAGCTCGATTTTGAGCTGGAATTTCTCGGCCGGATTCTCGAACGTGATCCCTTTTTCGCGGACGCTCTGCGCGTCCACGCCAATAACCTCGCCGCGAAGGGGCATTACGGCCGGGCGCTCCAGATGGACCGCCGGCTTGTCCGCCTCTTACCCGATCGGGCGATCCCCTGGTATAACCTGGCCTGTAGCTATGCCTTGCTCGGGATGACCGACCCGGCGATCGCGGCCCTGCAACGGGCGCTCGAACTCGGCTATCGGCATTATGCCCACCTTCGCCGCGACCCCGACCTGAAGTCCCTCCGCCACGATCCCCGATTTATCCGCCTGCTTCGCCGGTTCTGACCGACTCGGCTCCAACGATCGGACGAGCGCCGACAAATATCGCCACCTAGCGAGTCGGCTCGCGTCGGAGCGTGGCTGTCTCTTGTCTTTCCGGTCGGATTCGATTCGAGAGGAGTCGTCGCCCCTTGGCCACCGACCCGGCCCCGATGCCGCATCATCGCTGGGTAGACGTTCAACAGGCGAGCGCGTCCGTCCGGGCGCGCTGGTCGGGCACGCCCCGGGTTGGCCTGATCCTCGGCACGGGTCTGGGCGCCCTCGCCCGGGAGATCGTCGCCGAGGCCACGATTCCCTATCCCGAGATCCCTTTCTTTCCTCGGTCCACCGTTCTCGGCCACGCGGGACAACTCGTCTGCGGCAAACTCTCTGGCCAGACGGTCATGGCGATGGAAGGGCGGTTCCACCTTTATGAGGGTTACACCCCCGCGCAGGTGACCTTTCCGATCCGGGTCATGAAGGAACTCGGCTGCAAGATCCTGATCGTCTCGAACGCGGCCGGCGGTCTGAACCCGATGCACCGCAAGGGCGACCTCGTGGTCATCGAGGATCACATCAACCTCACCGGCCTCAATCCTCTGATTGGTCCAAACGACGATCGGCTCGGCACTCGATTTCCCGACCTGATCGAACCTTACGACAAGACCTTGCAAGATCAGGCGCTTCGGGCCGCGCTCGAAGCGAACATCGTGGCGCATCGCGGAGTCTATGTGGCGGTGACCGGTCCGAACCTGGAAACGCGCGCCGAGTACCGATACCTTCGCGGCATCGGCGCCGACGTCGTCGGCATGTCGACCGTTCCCGAGGTTCTCGTCGCCGTTCATGCCGGGCTTAAAGTTCTTGGCTTCTCGATCGTCACGGACATCTGCCTGGCCGATGCCCTGGTGCCGGTCAGTCACGAGGAAATCGTGGCCGTGGCCGAACAGGCCGAGGCGAAGCTTCGAACGATCGTCAGCCGGGTGCTGGAACGGTTGGACGTGGCCTCTTTCTAAGACTCAGAAAACCAGGGGCGCACCTGAAGCGCCGAACGTATTCTTCTCTGTCCCTTCAAAGAAATTTGAACGACTGCGCATGTCCACCAACGCCAGGCCTTACAAAGAGACGCTGAATCTGCCGGTGACCCGGTTCGAGATGAAGGCCAACCTGACCACGCGTGAGCCTCAGATTCAGGCCCGCTGGCAAGAGTCCGGCCTTTACGAACGCCTTCGCGGATCGCGCTTCGGCCGAGACCGAAAGGTCCTTCACGACGGCCCCCCGTATGCGAACGGCGAGATTCACATGGGGCACCTCCTCAACAAGGTGCTCAAGGATTTCGTCGCCCGATCCCTCACGATGCGAGGGTTTGACAGCCCCTATGTTCCCGGCTGGGACTGTCACGGCTTGCCAATCGAACATAAGGTCATGAAAGACCTCGGCTCAAAAGCCGCGTCGATGAGCCATCAGGAGGTTCGCGAACTCTGCCATGTCGAGGCCCTGAAATGGGTCGGCATTCAGCGCGATCAGTTCAAGCGACTCGGCGTTTCCGGCGACTGGGAAAACCCTTATCTGACTCTCGATCCACGCTACGAATCTGGAATCATCGACGTCCTGGCCGACCTCCTGGAAGGCGGTTACGTCTTCCGGCAGCTCAAACCGATCCACTGGTGTATCACCGACCGCACGGCGCTCGCCGAGGCCGAGCTTGAGTACAAGGACGAGATCTCGCCCAGCCTATATGTCAATTTTCCGGTCGTCGCGGGCCTGCCCGAATCGTGGGGTGATGCCCCCTGGCAGGCGATGATCTGGACGACGACCCCCTGGACCCTCCCCGCCAACGTCGCGATCGCCGCGCATCCCGACCTCGATTACGCGGGGGTCCGTTACGTCGATCCGACCTCAGGCCAGACCGTCCAGACCGTCCTCGCGGCGGATCTTGTCTCGAAGGTCATGGCCTTGCGAAACGTCTCGGATTTTCAGGAGGTCGGCCGGGTCAAGGGACGAACCCTCGAAGGCGTGACGTACCGGCATCCGTTCATCGACCGAACCAGCCCGGTGGTTCTGGCGGCGTATGTGACCGTCGACGACGGCACGGGCCTTGTTCACACCGCGCCGGGGCATGGAGCCGAGGATTATCAGACCGGCCGCGCGTATCAACTGCCGACGCTGAGTCCCGTCGACGCCGGAGGCCGATTCACCGAGGAGGCTCCCGATTGGCTCGTCGGCAAGACGGTTTTCGCGGCCAATCCGGTCGTTATCGCGCACCTTCGCGAGTCGGGCAACCTCTATCATGATCTCTCGTTCGCGCACAGTTATCCGCACTGCTGGCGCTGCAAGAAGCCGGTGATTTTCCGGGCGACCGAGCAATGGTTCGTCGGTGTTGATCGCAACGACCTTCGTGGCCGAACCCTCGCGGCAATCGACGGCGTGACCTGGCTTCCCGCCTGGGGCCGGTCGCGGATCGACGCGATGGTCTCGCTTCGCCCCGACTGGTGCATCAGCCGACAGCGCTCCTGGGGCGTGCCGATCCCCGCCCTCGGCTGCACGATCTGCGGCACGCAGCTTCTCAACGCCGAGACCGCCCGGCACTTCCGCGACCTCTTCCGCGAGGAAGGGGCCGATGCCTGGTTCCGACGACCCGTCGAGGAGCTCAAGCCGCCAGGCGCATCCTGTCCCGATTGCGGCGGCACGGACTTTCGCAAGGAAGGCGACATCCTCGACGTCTGGTTCGAGTCCGGTTCCAGCCACCGGGCGGTGCTCGACGAGCCGAGCTATGGCCTCGGCGGTTCGCCCGCGTTCATGTACCTGGAAGGCTCGGACCAGCATCGCGGCTGGTTCCAGTCGTCAATCCTGACGTCGGTCGGCAGTACCGGCCGCGCCCCTTTTGAAACCGTGCTCACGCATGGATTCGTCGTCGACGACAAGGGGGAAAAGATGTCCAAGTCTGTCGGCAACACGATCTCGGCCGTGAAGGCGACCGAGCAATATGGCGCCGATGTCTTGCGGCTCTACGTCGCCAGCATGGACTATTCCGACGATGTTCGGATGAGCGAGCGCGGTATCAAGGAAATGTCGGAAGCGTATCGAAAGATTCGCAACACCTTCCGATACCTGCTGGGGAACCTGAACGACTACGCGGGGTTCGATCCCCGTTCGGTCGACCTGGCGACGCTTCACGAGATTGACCGCTGGGCGCTCGGGCAGCTTAATGACCTGATCCGCGATGTCCGCGCGGCGTATGAATCGTTCGAGTTTTACAAGGTTTACCAGCGAATCTATCAGTTTTGCTCGGTGACCTTGTCAAGTCTCTATCTCGATGTGCTCAAGGATCGCCTCTACGCCGAGTTGCCCGCTGGATTTGACCGCCGCGCCGCACAATTTGTTCTGGCCAGGTTGCTTGAGGATTTGACGCGCTTGCTCGCGCCGATCATCCCGCACACGGCCGAGGAACTCTGGGATTTCCTGCCCGGAGAGACCAACAAACCGTTCAGTGTTCACCTCGCCGAATGGCCCGAGGCCGATCCGAGTTTCGATGACCCGGACCGCGAAAAGCGCTGGGAAAACCTTCTGGCCGTCCGCGACGAGATCCTCCGCGTTCTCGAAAAACTCCGGGCCGCCAAAGCGATCGGCAGCGCCCAGGAGGCCGTCGTCAGCCTCAAGACCGACGACGCCGACCTGAAAACGCTTCTCATTGAGAACCGCGCGCTCTTGACGACCCTGCTCATGGTCTCTGACCTTGAGATCGTCGACCACTTGTCCACAGAGGCCTCGGCCGGACTGGATTTGCCTGCGCTTCAGATTCAGGCCCGCAAGTCGTCGTATCCGAAGTGTGAGCGTTGCTGGAATTTGCGTCCAACCGTCGGCGCGAATGCCGATTATCCCACGCTCTGCGAACGTTGCGCCTGGGTTCTTACCGAGATCGGCTCCAGGGTCTGAAGCAGACCTCAAAATCGCGCGTCAACTCTCTTTCCCGGATGCTCCGACGATGGATCGAAATCCGCCCCGCGAACCGCCGATCGCCGATCCGCCGATCCGGCTGGCCGTCTGCGTCTCGGGGGGCGGCACGACCTTGCAAAACCTGATCGATCGGATCAAAGCTCAATCACTCAAGGCCGACATTGTCCGGGTCGTGTCGAGTCGCCCCGATGTCGGCGCGATCGAGAGGGCCGAGGCAGCGCGAATTCCCGTGACGGTCGCCATTCGATCAGGTAAGACCCTCGCGGAGTTCAGCCGAGCGGTCTTCGACCCGATCCGCGAGAGCGGGGCCGACCTGGTCATCCTTGGTGGATTTCTCTCGCTCGTGCGGATTCCGAAGGATTATCAGGGGAAGGTCATCAACGTCCATCCGTCGCTCATCCCGGCCTTCAGCGGCAAGGGGTTTCATGGCGAGGCCGTTCACGCGGCGGCGATCGAGACCGGCGTGAAGATCAGCGGTTGCACCGTCCACTTCGCCGATGACGCTTACGACACAGGCCCGATCATCCTTCAGCGCACGGTTCCCGTCCTCGTTGACGACACACCCAAAACCCTGGCCGCCCGCGTTTTTGAGGCCGAATGCGACGCACTTCCCGAGGCAATCGCGCTTTATGCCGCGGGGCAAGTTCGGGTCGAAGGGCGTCGGGTACGCATTCTCGACCCGATCAAAGCAAGTGTCGCGCCTTGATCTGTAGATATTGATTGATCAGCGGCGCGGTCAAATCCGAGGGAAAAACGTCGAGCGTCAAGACGCCGCGCAGCCTCAACCCGGCCACGGCGCGCTCGCGCCAGTTCAGCAGGGCGGCGGCGGCGGCGGCGGTGTAAAGACCGGGACCAGACTCGGGGGCGTTGTCGGCCAGGGCGAAGATGTCGTGATCGCGGAGAAAAACACCCATCGGCAAATGCTTGCCGACGAGGTTGCTCAGGTGATCGCCGACGATCTGAGCGTTCACGTCGTCAAAGATGTTCGTCATCAGGATGACGAGGGAGCGTTTACGACACCGTTTTTCCAGCTCGACGAAGGCCCGATCGTAGCGCGGCTCGACCATCTCGGGAAAGAGGTTGTGGACGCTGTGGACAATCCGGTTGATTCGTTTCGGGCCGCCGCCCGGAGGAACATACGCCTTCACCGACCCGGAAAAGGCCAGCAAACCGACCTGATCGCCGCGAATCAGGGCGACATGAGCCAGCATCAGCATGGCGTTCAGGGCGTGGTCGAGCGGCGAGAGCCCTTCGCCCGTGTCGCCGGCCATCATCCGACCACAATCGATCAGGAAAATCAGGCGCTGGGATTGGTTGACCTGATGCGCCCGGACCGTCAGCTTGCGACGTCGGGCGCTGGCGCGCCAGTCCATGTGGCGGGGCTCGTCGCCTTCGTTGTAGTCGCGGAGCCGTTCAAACTCGTTATCCGTGCCGAGTTTTCGAGACCCGCGAACGCCGAGCATGCTCAGCTTGTCGCGTCGGGCGAGCACCGTATACCGGGCAATCTGGCGGACGTCGGGGTAGACCTGAACCTCGGTTTCGCAAGGGACCCAAACCGAGCGCTGCCAGAACCCGAGGCGACTGCCGACAAGGGCGTCGACCCGGCGAAAGGCGTACGTCCCTCGTCTTCGGGGCACGACCTGATAGACAAGAACCGCGAGGCTCGCCGGGGGGACGAGAACAACGAACTCGGCCGGTTCCGCCGTGAACGTGTCGGGAACGTCGTCGCGAAGACGCATCAGGCGACGCGATCGGCCGAGGTTTTCCAGGGTAAGCTCGATCTCCTGAGCCTCGCCCAGACTGGCGACGCCTCCGCAACGTCGGTCGGCCCGCAATCGTCCCGCGCCGATCAAGGTGAGAAGGTCACCGACGGCGATCAGGAGAATTGCCAGATCCAGCCCGACGATTGCCGGCCAGAGCGTCTCGGTGACGAAGAGGCCCAGGGACAGAAGGCCCGGGACAAACAAGGCCAGCGCCAGCCTTCGGCCGGGCCAGATCATCGGAGGGGAACCTCCACGGATCGGATCAACTCGGTGAGCAACTCATCCGCGGTCCGGCCTTCGACCTCGGCCTCGGGGGTCAGGATGACCCGATGGCGAAGGGCGGGCAAGGCGACTTCCTGAACGTCATCGGGCAGGGCGTAATCGCGACCGTCGAGCGCCGCGAGGGCTCGGGCGCCCCGGAGAACGGCGACGCCCGCGCGTGGCGAGGCGCCCAGGGAAAACGTCGGCCATTGCCGGGTCTTGCGAACGATTCCGGCGATGTAACCGAGAACGTGGTCGTCAACAAGCACCTCGCCGCAACGGCGCTGCATGTCCAACACCTCGACCGGATCGGTGACGGTCCGCACCGCGTCGTTCAGAAGTCCATCGGGGCTGAGGCCGCGTGTGTGAAGGCGGAGGATGTCGGTTTCCTCGGCCTCGGTCGGATAGTCAACGACGAGCTTGAAGAGGAAGCGGTCAAGCTGCGCCTCGGGAAGGTTATAGGTTCCCTCGGACTCGATCGGATTCTGGGTCGCCATGACGAGGAAGGGGCGGTCGATGGGATGGCCGACGCCGTCGACGGTGACGCGGACCTCCTGCATGATTTCCAGGAGCGCCGAGTGCGTTTTCGCGGGCGCCCGGTTGATCTCGTCGGCGAGGAGAAGTTGGGTGAAGACCGGTCCCGGGCGAAACCGGAAGTCGTGGATGCGTTCGTCGTAAACGGGCGAGCCGGTCACGTCCGAGGGCATCAGGTCGGGCGTGAACTGAATCCGGTTAAATGCGCAGCCGAGGACACGGCCGAGGGCTCGGACGAGCAGGGTCTTGCCCAGGCCGGGCACGCTCTCGATGAGGACGTGGCCGTCGGCCAGGAGCGCCGCGAGGACTCCGCGAACCAGGGCATCCTGGCCGATGTAAACCTTGTTGATCTCGCCGAGAACACGCGCCGCCCAGTCGGCCACGGGGTTCGTGGCCGGGGGAGCGGCCGGAGGGCTCGCATCTTCGGGCCGATCGACCGAGGGTTCCGGCGTCGGCTCGGTCGAGGCGTCCGGTTCCGTCAAGAAGATGAGTTCAGGCTGTTCCGGGTCATTCATGCGGGGGGATCTCGGCGTGTGTCTGGGTTCTCTGGAAAATCTCGCGAGGCGGAATGGCCGCGAGGGATGATCACGATTCGAAGTCGTTCCATACCAGGAAAAAAAAGGGGGTCAGAGTCGCGTGTGGTCGGTTGATTTCGGTGGTTCCCGCCGGTTGGCCGGCCCGACCTGACGCCAGCGCTGATAGGCGTCGAGGATCGATCGGGCCTCGCGGGCCTGTTTGGTCCGCGCGAGGAGAGCGCCGAGGGCCTCGGGATGCGCGACGGGACGATCGGCGTCGGAGACCTCGGGAGACCGGGGGCGACCGAGACGCGGCGCTCGGGCGAGGCAGGCGGCCAGGCCGAGCGCGAACAACTGCGCCGCGATTCGCCCCAGAGGCGCGACGTTCAGAAGCGCGAAGATCGTCGGCGCACCCGACCCTTTTGCCAGAACGAAGCCACCCTCGACGAAGGCGACGCGACGTCGGGAACGTCTCGGCGGAACCGTCTCAAAGTCAGGCTCAAGGTCGTCGCAGGCCCAGGCGAGACTTCGCTTCGCCAGCGGCCAGCGCGCGGGCTCGACCATCGGCAGGTTAAGCAGAAAGGTTCCGCCGTCGATCACGAGGATGCGGCCATCGTCGCGATCAAGCGAGACGACCATCGCCTTACCGTCGCCTTCAAGAAGCACCTCGCCGTTCTTCGCCTTGATCGGCTCGCGGCGAGTCAGGGCGGCCTTCTGGGGGTCAATGCCTAAAGACCAGTCACCCGAGAGTTTCTTGCAAACCTGGACGTTTTGGCCGGTTTCCACGCTGAACCAGTGATTGGCGTCGGCAACGTCAAAGTCATGCGGCGGCAGTTCTTTCGACCACAAGGCCGCGTCGGCGCGGGCCTCTTCGATCCGCTCGCGGAGGCGAGGAGTCGCGGTTTTCGGAAGTCCGGCGAGGGCTCGCGTCCAGTATTCCGAGGAGGCGTCATAGTCGCGCGGAATATAGATAAGGCGGCGGTCGGTCCCGTTCTCGAACCAGGAGTCATACCAGTCGGCCTCGTCCTTCGAGATCGGCCCCGGCTTCGAGGCGAACCGGACGATGACGTCGGCCCAATCGCTCAACTCGTCGGTCAGGCGGAAGGCGGGTCGAACCTCATGCCCGGCCTCGCGAAAGAGGCGGAGAAAGGCGCCGGTGCCGTTGATGCTCGACGAGAACGATCGACCATAGGTAGTATCCACCGTCGGCATGCCGCAGCCGAGACAGGCAAGGAGCGTCAGAGACAGAACGGCCGATCCGAAACGCCCGATCATCGACCGGCCTCCGATCCGGTCGTCAGTCGCGTCTGGAACTGTAGGGCGTTCGACCAGACGGCCTCGAACGCCTCGGCCGAGGGGACGCGATGGCCGTAGTAAAAGGCTTCGAAGAGCCGGAGCGTTGGCTCGACGAGCATTCGAAGCTGTCGATCGGCGACGGCCCGGACAAGCTGTCGGCCGGTCCGACCGGGAACCAGGCGAAGCTGTTTGAGACGATCAAGCGCGACAAGCTGATGCGCGAACAGATACACCACGGCGCCCGCGTAATCGCCCCGTTCACGAAGCTTCTGAGCCTCGATCCAGGGATCGCCCGCATCCAGGCGGACACCCGCGGGCAGACCTTCGATTCGCTGCGCCGAGCCGGTTTGAATCAACGCGCGTCGGGCCGCATCCTGTCCGGCGAGCGGTCGATACCGGCGAAGGAATTCGAGAAGCACGACCAGAACGAGCGTCAGAAAGAGCATCGCCAGGCCGATCATGAGCAGGTCTCCGGCCCCCGCGACGCCGGGAAGGCGCCAGCGATTGAGCCAGCGGAACCAGTTGACGATCGCCATGAGCCGTTCCCCGATCCAGTCCAGCGTGGAGTTGAGCCAGCCAAACCGAAGTTCCCAAGAGAGCATCGGCTTGACTCGCCCCGTCGTGGCGTCATACCAGGGAAACGACTCGCTCTTGAGAACGGGAGGAACCGAGACCGCGCCAGGCTCAGGCCGTGGCGTTGTTATGGGTGTCGATGTCGCGGCGAGAGCCGCCCAGAGCGTGAAGGCCGAGACGAGCGTTACCACCGCGCGGCCTCCTCAAGCTGTCGACCGACGGCGCGGAGGCGGAGCCTGACCTCCCAGCCTTCGAGCCGGATGCGATGATCGATGTAGGTCAAGAATCGGGCGACGCCGAAGAAGGTGATCGAGAGCCAGACGCCGACCTGAAACCGTTGGCCGTAAATCGCGGCGAGTTCGGGTCGATCCCAGGTGACTTCCGACGTCATGAGTGCCGAGATCATCGACCCGGTGCCGAACCAGAAACAGGTCACGAACAGAAGGCCGAAAAGGATCTGAGCGATCCACTGACCAAACAGGTCGCCCCCGCGAGTGCCGCAGAGGGTCGATGTCCGCCGGATCACACCCAGAGTTCGCCCACGCTCCAGCAAGATCACCTCGTTGAGGAAGGCGAGCCGCGTGGGGACGATCGGGTAAAGGACCGGAAACACAATCAGCACGATCCGAAGCAAAAACTGATACAGGAACAAGGCCGGTAGCCCTTTCACCAGCGTCTTGAAGACGCCCCAGGGCGTCGGCCTCTGGCCAAACATCAAGGCGCCGAGGACGACCGTGAGCGGAGCGGTGGCCCAGGGGGCCTCGATGGCGAGCAGGTAAACATACCAGAGCGAGTTGAATTCGGGAACCGACGTCAGCCGGGCATTCAGGGCGATGCAGGGAGCCACGCCCGCGACCGCGGCGAGGCCGAGCGTCAGCGGCCGGCGCCGGATCACGACCAGGGCCAGGTCGAGCACGTCAAGAAACGATCGTTCGCGGATCTGGATCAACGTCTGGTCGTCGGCCAACGAGGTGCGCTCCCGGATCGTGCAAAAAAGGGGGTCAAGAAGATCGTCCCGGGCTTGGCGGTGTGCCCGCTTCGGCCGTGGTTAAAGCCCGGCCGCCGATGGTTATGTACACGACCAGCATCGAGGCGCTGGCGATGGCGATGGCCGCCTTGTACGGGTACGGCAGCTTCGATGGCGAGACAAACCCTTCCAGAAAGGCGGCGAAGATGAAGAGGACGACCGCGGCGCCGACGATCGGCAACGATCGGCGTGCTTCGCGGCGCAGCGAATCGATTCGGGACTCTCCTTGCGTGTCGATCAGGCCCCAGCCGAGTCGCAGTCCGGCCGCACCGGAAAAGACGATCGCCGTCAGCTCAAACGGTCCGTGAGCGGTGACGAACGTGTAGAAGTTGCGCGCGTTCGGGCTTGTGGCCATGTGTCCAAAAAGAGAGCCGAGGACCATCCCTTCCGAGATCAACTCATAAAGGCTTCCCAGGCCGAAAAAGAGGCCCCAGGCGAAGCATCGGATGCCGATCGAGGCGTTGTGCTGGATGTAAAAGCCGGCCATCAGCGTGTCGGCGCCATCCTTGCGAACGGTGTCGATCGGCTGTTCGTACATGGTGTCAACGTTCGCGACGAAGTCTTCCCCGGCGATCTTCTGGGCAAAGCCCGGTCGACCGGCGGCCAGAAGCGCGCAGACGAGAAAGCCGCCGTAAAAGACCAGCGCCGCGAGCCGCAAGGCCGGGTCCGATCGAAGGCGTCGGGGGACCTCTCCAAAAAGCACGGCGCCCCAGTCGGAAAACCGGAACCCCTTGCCGCGATACACCGCATTGTGTGCCCGGCCGACGAGACCGTGAAGGTAATTCACGGTGTCTCTGGGCATGTCGTGCGCCTCGGCCAGCATCAGGTCGGTGCAGGCCGATCGATACAGCTCGCCAAGGCGGATGACCTCCGACGCACTGGCGCGCTTCAGCGGTTCCGAGGCGAGCTTGGCGAGAAGGATGTCCAGCTCGCGCCAGGTCGTCTCGCGTTTCTCCAGGCGATCCGCAACCCTCATCGTCCGGTCACTCCCCGAGGAAGATGCGGTGATAGACGGCACAGAGCACGGCGTCAGACGATGTCGAGGCCTCGGCCGAGAGGCCGAACCGGGCGCGAAGCGGTCGAGCCAGAGGCGCGGCCATCTCCTCGCGGAGCGGCGGGCTGAAGAGGCCCCGGCGTTTCACGTAATCGGACAGAGCCCGAGAGAGTTCCGGCCCCGCGGCGATCCGCAAGGGGAGCCAGGGCAAGAGGGCCTCGATCGCGCGTTCCTGAACCCGGACCACGCCCGAACGCTTCGGGCGTTTTTCCACGACGACCATCGTCCCCGCGGCGAGGTCGCCAAGCCGCTGAAAACGCTTTGTCAACAGCATGCTCGTCAGGCCGAGCATGAAGAAGAAGGCCCAGAAACCATCCACCGTCCCCACGAGATTGCGAAGGACCGCCTGGGCGCCGGTGATCGGAATTCCCTCTTCGGTCACGACCCGGATCGAAACCGCGCGCTTGCCGAGCGTCTGCCCGTTGAAGAACGCCTCGCAGCCGGAACCATAGCCCCAGGTCAACACGAAATAGATCACCAGGGCCGGACCAAATCCCGAGACCGTGCCGCTCAGAGACAAGATCCACGCGAGCATGAAGGCCACGAAGACCAGCGCGGAGAGCAGCGCGAGGTCGATCAGGAACGCGAAGGCTCTTCGAAACGGACCGGCCAGCGGATATTGAAAGACGATCCGCTCGGGCGTGACGAGTTGAATCGTCGTATCCAGTGGCGGCTCGGCGTCGCCAACGGGCAAGGGCGTCGATCGTGTGGTTGCCAGTGCCATGAACGCGTCATCCGTCAGGCCCGACGCGATGTCGGGTCGGACCGACACGCTCTCTCCAGAGGGACTCGGCCGCTCGGCCCTCGTCGACTATCGAATGCGACCATGCTACCGGGACGGCCCCGGCGCCGCAACGCCGCGACACCCTCGGTCAGGAGGATTGCGAAGTCTCTCTTTTTTATGACCAAAGACCAATGGCCGATGGCCAAGGAGGCGGAATTTATCGGTCATCGGCCATTGGTGATCGGGACTTCGCAATTCTCCCGCGCCCTCGGTTCGGGTGGATCGTCAGCACCAGGGGCTCACGAAAGGGGCGCGTTCTTGCGCCACCTTGACAGGGCGTCCCGGCAATACTCGATCAGTTTCAGGTCGATCAACTCGTCTTCGAGATCGGCCACGGTGGCGGTCTCCGGCAGTGATCGGGCTACTTCCAACAATAAGAGGTCGGCATACTTCGCTCGGGCTTCACTGAGCCTCTTGCGGAACCATTGCGGCGAGACGTTTTTACCGAGCCGACCGACGAGCCAATTCGCCAGCTCATGAGAGCGAAGATCGGGAAATTCGGTCCTGGCTCGCAAAATGGTATGAAGCGGGTCGCCGGTTTGACGCTCAAGGTTGGCGAGAGCCTCCCAGGCCAGGCTCATCAGTTCCTCGCGCAGGGCGGCCGTGAATCGAAGGTCCGCTTCGATCTGCGTGATCTCGGGCGAAGCGGCCGGGTCGATCGTCAGCGTCGACGGCTGCCGCCGAGACCGTCGCTGGTGGTCGATCACCAGATGATAGAGCACGGTTTTCAAGAAGGCGCGAAAGCGACCGCGCTCGGGGTTGGCACGGCGGAAGTCGCCCTGGACGAATCGGAGGGTGAAGTCCTGAAATGCCTCGTCGGCGGCATCGGGATCGCGCAAGGCTCCTCTCAGGTAGCGGTAGATCGGCGCCGCGTATCGCTGCAAAAGAAGACGCTGAGCTTCCCGAGCCTCATCGGGCGGCCCTTCATGGGCACGAAGCACCTCGGCCCAGAGGGTTGAAATCTGGCTGATGCGCGCCTCGGGTCCGTCGCTCGTCACAGTTCGAGTCCCCTCCGATTGTTCAAAAAGAGTCTAGCGAGACGGCGCGCCCGGGCCGACAAAATTTTTTTGTGATTTGCTGGAACAGTTTTCAAGTCGTCCGTATGAGGATCGACGATTTGAGTTTGACCCCCGTCGGTCGGAGACAAACCACGACCTCGCTTCTCGAAAACCAGGAGACCTTGATGAACGTCGATGACAACCTCGCCGGCTCCGCGACGATCGAACGCGCCAGCTCAACCACCCAGGTCAGCGCAACAACCTCGCGCCGTTCACGGCCTGGGGTCGAAGGTCTGGAATCAAGACAGGTCCTCTCCACGGTAACCGCCAGCCAGGTGATCGCGGCCGACCAGGCGATCGCGGCCTACTTCGCGAAGCCCTTGCTCTCGGCCTACGTTCAGATCGCCGTCCATCACGGCACCGCGACGGCCGGCAACGTGATCGGCCAGTTAACCTCAATCTCGAACCTGAACAACTTCCTCAAGCGTGATGGGCTTTCCGCCATCGCCAACTTCAAGGGGGGGACGGCTCAGCTTCAGTACGACATGCTTTACGACGTCCTTTACCTGGCCGCTCACGCCGGTGGCCGAACCACGCCGACGACGGTCGTGAATCCAACCACGGCCGCCTCAAGCACCTATTCCTCGGAAGTTGGCCTGAGCACGCTGACGACCCGAAATCAACTCGCCAACGATAACTGGGGCGGAGACTCCAGTCTTGCCGCGGCGGGCCTTGGCGTTGTCGGCGATTGAGCCTCGGCTTGTCGGATCGGTTCCTTCTTGTGAAGTCATCAATGAATCCCTGATGCGTTTCGAGTCCGCTGGTTTGAAAACGAAGCTTCGTCCGGTTGACCGCCTGACGCGGGCGACCGCTCACCTGACCTTGTTTCCCAAATCCAAGGAGTTTGCCAGGATGACCCATGCAAGGCGTCGTTCGATTCAGCTCGTGGCCGTGGCCGTTCTTAGCCTTCTCGGCAGCCTTTTCACGGTCCTGCCGGTCGAGGCCCGGAATTCGACGGCCTACGGCTACGGCCAGTGCCGGAAGTGCGATTGTTCGAAGTTTCGAGGATCGGGCAACTATTGCAAGTGCGACCACGGCTTTTATGACCATCAGTGATTCGCCCAATTCATCGAGCAGGTCCGGGCCAAACGCGAAGGACCGGACTTGCTCACCTTGACACGCCGTTTCTCGTGACTTCGGTTGAAAATTCGTGAAATCAACGTCTGCGGTGGCATGATAATTCGGGGAGAACGTGTTTCGAAACCCCGATCAAGCAACTTAACCCCCCTTTGCCGCCGGGGACGTTCTTGACAATGACCAGTCGCGACCTCATTGACGCCCTTGCCGCCGCCGACTTGCTGACAGACGATCAGATCGCCCAGGTTCGAGATTCCGCCCACGCCTCGGACGACGATCCGACGTTCCTGGCCGAGGAGCTTGTCGGTCGCGCCTGGCTGACGCGCTACCAGATCGACCGGCTTTTACAGGGCGATCGGTCGGGGCTCTGGCTGGGCGCGTACGTCTTGCTTGAGCCTCTGGGCGAGGGCGGGATGGGAACGGTCTTCAAGGCTCGTCATCGCCGGATGAAGCGGCTGGTCGCCCTGAAGATCATCCGACACGAATGGCTGTCGCGCCCCGACGCCGTCGGCCGCTTTTATCGCGAGGTCGAGCTGGCCGGTCGACTCTCCGACCCTCACATCGTCACCGCCTTTGACGCGGGAGAGGCCGAGGGGGTCCACTACTTTGTCATGGAGTACGTGGTCGGGCTTGACCTGGCGCGTCTGGTACGCGATCGCGGTCCGCTCTCCTCGGCCGCCGCCGCCGAGGTGGCCAGACAGGCCGCTCTGGGCCTGGCGCATGCCCACGATCGAGGTCTGATCCACCGCGACATCAAGCCGTCTAACCTTCTCAGGGCCGACGAGGACGGGGTCGTCAAGGTTCTCGACTTTGGCCTCGCCTTTGCGCCTCAAGGTGTTGCCGACGAGTTGACACAAATCGGCTCCGTTCTGGGGACGCCCGACTACCTCGCGCCCGAGCAGGCGATGGACATCCGCCAGGCCGACGCGCGGTCGGATCTGTACGGTCTCGGCTGCACGCTCTACTTCCTCCTGGTCGGAAGTCCCCCCTTTCCCGGTGGCACGCCTCTGGAAAAACTGGTCAAGCACCGCGAGATCGACCCCGCGCCCGTCGAGGCGCTCCGGCCGGGCATCCCTCGGGGCCTGGGTTCGGTCGTCCGCCGGTTGATGGCGAAACGCCCGGAAGACCGTTTTCCCACCGCCGCCGCCGTGGCCGAGGCCCTTGCCCCCTTCCGCGCGGCCGAAGCCTTCGCGTCGATAGCCGATCTTTCCGACTGGACGCGGCTACCGGACCTCCCTCCCTCCGACTTCGGGACGGCGATCGCGAACCCTGTTTCGTCCCAGGCGCGAGGGAGCGAGACCTGGACGGCCCCGTCCAGCACGATCGGCGGCAGCCGGTCCGTTAAACGCAATGGCTGGTTGAATCGGCGTCGGCTTCTGGCCCTGATTTTCTTGCTCGCGGTTCTGGCGGGCGTCTTCGCCGTTCGACTGGCGACGAGACCAGGGACGATCGTCGTCGAGGTTCTTGAGATGGGAGTCGAACTCCGAGTCGATAGAGAGTCGATCCAGATCGATTCGCGGCGGACGGGTCGGGTCAACCTCGGCGGCGGCCGCCATCGAGTTCAGGTCAAGCGAGGCGCGGAGGTCCTGTACGACCAGGACGCGTACGTTCGCCCCGGGGATCGGACGTTCGTTCCGGTGCGCTGGGCGATAAGCCCCGAGGCGATCGAGGCCCGGATGCGCTCGGCCTGGGAACAGCTTTCGCAAAATCATCTCGATGCGGCGATCGACATGTATACCGAGGTGATCCGGCTCGCTCCCGGGCACGCCTGGGCCTACAACATGCGAGGCGAGGCGTACCTCCAGCGCGTCCAGGACCCTTTCGCGCTGGCGGACTTTGACCGCGCGATCGCCCTCGACCCGAGCCTCGTCCGATCCTACAAATGCCGGGGCTGGGTCCTGGCCCGAAACGGTCAGAATCGTCGGGCAATTCAGGACTTTGGCGCCGCCATTCGCCTCGCGCCGGGCTGGTCGGAACCGTACGTCTGCCGAGCGGAACTCCTGGTCAAGCTGGGCGACATCGCCTCGGCCAACGCCGATTTTCGACAAGCCCTGGCCCTTGATCCGAACGCCGTGCAAGATCCCGCCTTCCGACCGATCTCCGGCGCGGACTTTCTCGCCCGAGGCGACGCCTACCTCAAGGCGGGCAACCACGCCAGGGCGATCGCCGATTATTCCGAGGCCATTCGCATTGATCCGCGCGATGCCGCGGCGTTTCGCCGACGCGCCCAGGCGCATGCCATCCGACACGATTCAACGAATGCCGAGGCCGACAACCGCGAAGCCGATCGGCTCGAACGATCACAAACACCTTGTTCGATCAACGGCGGGGGCTGACCGATTCGGCCGAGGTTCGAGTGACGTCGGGATCGTCGAAGACCGTGCGGACAACGGTATGGCTTCGAAGCTTGTCCATGAACGCGGTTGTCTCGCGGTTGATCTTCTTGCGGCGGATCGCGTTCGAGCACTTGTCCTGGACCTCGGCAAACGTGGCGGGTCCAGCCGCGCGGCGGGCCTCGACGATGAGGATGTGATAACTCGTCGGGCCTTCAATCACCGGGCTGATCTGGCCAATCGGCAGGGTCTCCAGCGCCGAGTTCACGGCGGGGACGCTGTAACTTCCCGGCGAGGTCTTCCAGAGTCCTCCGGCCGATCGGTTCGGGCCGTGGCTCTCGGTCGACGCGAGCTTGGCGAAGTCTTCACCGTGTCGGAGTCGGGCCAGCAGAGCATCGGCCTTCGCTCGGGCCTCGGCCTGGCTCTTGCAGCGGTCGACCTCGACCAGCACCTCGCGCCAGGTGACCTGGGGGGGCTGGTCGAAGTCGCGCAGGTGAGCCTTGTAGTAATCCCGCATCTCAAGCAGGTCTACCTTCATTTTCGGGCCGAGCTTTTGCTCCATGTAGCCCCGCGAGAGGAACTCAAGGCGGAATTGTTCGCGGATCTCATCGAGCGACTCGCCACGATCCGTCATTTTCTTTTTCAACTCGTGGATGTTGGCAACCCCGGCCTGCCGGATCAGGGTCGGAACTTCCTCTTCGTAAAATTGAAGGTCGGCGACCTCCATGAACTTCTGGAATTTCTTGGGATCTTTCAACTCGCGCTTGGCTTCCTGAAGAACCATGGCGCGGTCGATCATGTCATTCAAGATCGTCTTTTTTGCCCGGTAAAGGTCGTCTTCCGAAAGTTGATTGAGCGCCATTCCCTTGCATCGCTGGCGAAAGACAACTCGAAGTTCATGCAAGGTGATGATCTCATCGCCGACCCAGGCGACCGGCTGCCCGAGCACGAAGACCGTTCGAGTCGCCGCTTTCGATCGCACGGCGGTCGGCTCGTCGGGCATTTTCAAAGGGGGGCGAACCGTCTGGGCATCGTTCGTGTTGGTGTTGGTGTCACGTCCGCCGGGTGCCGAGACGGGCATGGAGGCAAAGCCTGAGGCCCGCTCGGGCGCGACGGTGTTCGAGGCTCCGGGTTGCGAGAGCGGCGGTAATTCCACCGGCTCGGCGATCGTTTCCGCTTTCTTGGCGGGCGGAGGGGTGATCGTCGGCATGATGTCCGGGTCGGCACCAAGCAACGGGTCGCGTGTCGTGGTTTTGGGTTCGTTGGTTTTGGGTGTCGGGTCGCTCGCCGGAGCGGGAGGCGCGGGCTTTGGGGCCGAGGCAGGCGGGATCGGTGTCGGCGTCTCGCCCGCGGTCGGCACGGAGGGCGAGAGCGATGGAATCGGCGTGGGAGTCATCGCCGCGCCCTGGCTTTCAAGAGACGCCGAGGGTGCGTCCTTCGACGCTTCCGCGGCGGGAAGTTCAACCTTCGCGGGGGTCGCGGCCGGGTCGGTCGGCAGGGAAACACCCGGCGTTGCCGCGGCCGGCTTGCGAACCGGCGGCGTCTCGATGCTGGGCATGACTTCGGGGTTCGGCCCGAGCAAAGGGTCGGCCGAGGTGGACTTTTCCAAGGTCGCGGGCGCCGAGACGGGCGGAGTCTCCGCGGCCGGCTTGCGAACCGGCGGCGTCTCGATGCTGGGCATGACTTCGGGGTTCGGCCCGAGCAAGGGGTCGGCCGAGGTCGACCCGGGAGCGGCCGGAGACGGAGTCGGAGCCGGTTCGGTCTGGGCCGGTGACGATTCCAGATCGGTCGGCGGCGCGAGGTGGATCACGGGCGGAGCGGCCGACGCGGCTGACTCGGCCGGACTCTCGACGGGTCCGGGAAGCGCGGCCTCATCCGTCTTCGCCGCGAGCACCTTGGCCGGGGCCGGGGCCGGTGTTTGTGTCGGCTCCGCGGCGAGAGGCTCCGGCGCTGGAACCGGGGCCGGAGCCGGAACCGGGTCCGGGACAGGCAAGGCGGCCGGGGCCTGAGCGGGCGCGACCGCCGCGTCGTTGACAGGTGGTTTGGGCGTCGATCCGAGATTGAGGTCGGGCATGATGTCCGGGTTGGCGCCGAGGAGCGGGTCTCGACTGACCCCCTTCGGTGTCGCCGACTCAACCGAAGGCAAGTCGACGACCACCGGGGCCGCCCCCCGCGCCTCAGGCGGATTCACAAGCACGGGAGCCGGAGCAGGAGCCGGAGCAGGAGCAGGAGCCGAAACAGAAACCGGTGCCGGTACCGGTGCCGGTGCTGAAACGACCGGCGCCGCTTGCGGCGGGGCGGACGCCGAGGCAACCGGCGGGGGTTCCAGGAGCGGATTGCCTTGCGCCGGAGGGACGGAGACGACCGGCGCGGGGGTCGATTCAGGAACAGCGGGGGCCGGACTTTCGGTCTGAACCTGTGCGGGTGGATCGGCCTCGATCGGCGCGGTCATCTCGGGATCGGGCGCGGGGCGGTCAAACTTCGGCGCGTCGGGCTTGACCTCGGTCTTGACTTCGACCGCCGCATCGGCGGAAGGGGTGGCCACCGCCACGGCTGTCGCGGTTTCCGCGGGCGAGGTCGCCACGACCTGGGCCGGTGCAGTCGCCCTGGCGCGCGGTCTGGCCCGACCAAAGAGCCGAGCAAACGGCGCGGGGCGTTCCCGGCCTGTTGGAGTTCCGTTGACCGTGGCGAGTTGGGGTCGCGGCGTGGCATCCGTCGGCGGTGCCGGTGCGGGTTCAGGTGTCGGTGTCGATTCCGGGGCAGGTGCCGGGCGGGGAGGCGTCTGGACCGTCACGGAATTCGGCTCGGGGGCTTCGGTCACGGGCGCGGGCGTTTGTGGGGGAATCGCGAGCGTCGGTTCCTGAACCGTCGCGACAGGCTGGCGCGGGGCTGTCGGGGTCGGAACGGTGGCGCTGGCGAGCATCGGGCTTGTCGCGGCGACGGGGTGTCCGGCGCGTACCATGTCGGTATCGACGCCTGGATTTTCCTGGTTAATCGTCTCGTGAATTGTCTTGAGTGGGGGCGTTAGCTCGACCGGCGCGAGGGTCGGTCTCGTGCGTGAAGAGAGCGAGCGGTCGAGCGAGCAGCCCGCCAGGGCCAGACCAAGCATTCCGGCGACGACGTGGCGGTTCATTTTCGGCGTTCTCCGTCCTTGGAGACAGGTCTCTTCGTGAAACACGAACGGGGCGTGTCGATCAAAGGCGTTCCATCCCTGGAGGGCCTCGGTACGACTCACGCCGCGTTCAATGGCGTCTCGGAAGGTGCGGAAAGCAGGGGGCGCCGGATCTGGCCGTGTGACGTGCTGACAAGGCCCCGGCAGGCTATCCATAACCGGAAAACCTCGCAAGGCGTCTTCCGCAAAAATTCCGAGGCTCTGGTCCGTGTCTTTTGAATCCTGCTGAACACTCCCGATGATGCCCCTTCACGGAAAGGCCGTCCACTCCGTCATTTCCGCGGACTGACGGTTCCAGGCGGCCCGACGAGTCGTTCCTGAACCGTCGGGATCGTCAGCAAGACGCCCAGGACGATCAGGGCAGCGCCGACAAGCGTCAGCGGTCGGACCTCTTCGCGGAGGACGACGAACCCCAGGGTCATGGCGATCACGAAGCTGAGCTTGTCGATCGGCGCCACGCCCGAGATCGGTCCCATCTTCAAGGCCGCGAAGTAAAACAACCACGAGAGCCCCGTGGCCACTCCCGAAAGGACCAGGAACGTCCACGATCGCCCCGAGATCGCCCGGACCTGCTCAAACTCTCCTCGGGCGACGACGATTCCCCCCGCGAAGGCGACAATGACGACCGTCCTGACGAGCGTCGCCAGGTTCGACGGGACATTCTGAACCCCGATCTTCGCCAGAAGCGCCGTTAACCCCGCGAAGAGTGCCGAGAGAAATGCACAGGCGATCCAGTTCATCGATCCCTCTTTCGCTCGAACTCGGTAAAAACAGTCGCGATATCCTTCTGATAACGTCGATTCTTGTCGTCATTTTTCATCGGTTGGCTTCAAACAGTGAGCATGCCGAGGATGGAAAAGGTCGTTTTACAAACTGGCAAATTGTCGAATTCGTCATCTCCTGGTAAGTTTTTAACGAACGAGGAAATACGAGGCACAAGATCCTTCGAATCGGCACATATCAAGGCGGAAAATACTCAATGAGTCGGCGGCAATCGAAGACGAGTCGTGCCTATCCATTCTCAGTTATTCCCCTCGAAACCCGCGGGTTGATGAGCGCGACAACATCCGACTTCGCGATCTTCCGCCCGGCCACGGATCAGTGGATCATTAAAACCGCCAAAGAAAACACACTCATCGAGCAATTTGGCGACCCGGCCGCGGGTGATATTCCCGTCCCGGGCGTTTATAACCAGTTTGATAGTACCGAGTCGATGCAACTCGCCGTCTACCGCCCCGGCACCGGCCAGTGGATCTTAAACAATGGGGTTATCACCCAGTTCGGAGACCCTGCCCACGGTGACATCCCGGTGCCCGGCGCGTACCTCATCCCGAACATCCAGGAGTTTGCCGTTTTCCGGCCTGGAACGGATCAATGGATCCTTGATCAACCCGTGTCGAATATCGTTCAGTTCGGCGACCCGGCGCACGGTGACGTCCCGGTGCCGGGCAATTACGACGGGACCGCGACCACGGAACTCGCTGTCTTCCGCCCCGCCACCGACCAATGGCTGATCGCCGGCCCCCGTGGCCTGGAAGTTTACCAGTTCGGCGACCCGGCGAGAGGCGACATTCCCGCGCCCGGTGATTATGACGGCGTTGGCCACACCGAGCTTGCCGTCTACCGGCCTTCAACGGGCCAGTGGATCATCGACGCGCCAGGCGGGGTCCGCATCGTCCAGTTCGGTG
The DNA here is from genome assembly GCA_965277595.1 of Isosphaeraceae bacterium. Taxonomy (GTDB): domain Bacteria; phylum Planctomycetota; class Planctomycetia; order Isosphaerales; family Isosphaeraceae; genus CBDIDH01. Next base: position 2,923,852 of record CBDIDH010000002.1, on the reverse strand, counting down.
ACCCTTCGCACGGTGACAGGCAAATCACCGGTTACGTCCAGACGGGAACGCTCGCTCCCGGACCAACCCAGGCGGCCCCGGTTTTGCAAAACGTTCAGATCGACAACGAAACCACCTTGAACAGCATTACCTTCCAGTTTCGCTGGAACGAATCGTCGCCGTGGACAAGTTATACCCTGGCCCCGGGCAACGGCCAGGATTTCAGCACGTATGACTCCAGCCCGCTCGCCCCGGAGATCCAGTTTCAGGGAACGGTTTCCACGGAAACCTACCTGCTCACCTATGGCACGGGAACGCCCGTCTCGACCCTTCCGATCTATGCGTTCGAGTACGACAGCCTCGCTCTCGATTATGACCTCTTCGCGTACCACGTCGGTGGAACGAACGCCCCACCGCCCACGCTCATCTCTCCAGGTTCCACTCCGCCCCCCACGGCCACGCCGACCTCCGCCCCCGGTCTCTACACGGACTATGTGGGAACCCTCGTCGATGATCTCACCGACGGCAATGGAAATCCGATCTCGCTGACCCCCACGCCTTCGAAGCCAAAGAATATTTATCTGGTGGGGATTCAAGCGACCCTGATCTCTCCGGGATATTATTCCGTGACGGGTGGGCTCACCATCACGAACTGGCCTGGCGGCATCAATGTGCCCTTTGTCGGACAGTTTTACACCACGCCGAACCAACCAGAGCTTGATATCACCAGTCCAACAGACTCCTCCGGGAATCCTCTCGGTGGTATCGACTTCGCGATGGCGTTCCTTGTCAATGCCGACGGGACTCTGTCGGCAACCCATGCCGTGGGGACGGGCGGGTTCCACATTTATGATGATAACAATGGTGTCACCGACCAAAATGCCTACCCATCGTCACCGGACAAGATCACGTTGATTCCGAACACGAACTAAAGGATTTTTCCCCGATCTATCGTCTTCGACTTGTCGACGAGCCTCGCGAACTCGGGCATGCCAACCGCGATCAGACGTCATTCGCTTTCCGCGTTCGTACTCGGTCGCGGAGGCTCATGGTTTTCGCCGGTTTCTCCAGGGGTCGCGGCGGGGGTTCCACCTTGACCGGTTCGGGCCTCGGAGGCGGGGGGATTGATTCGTTGGCGCTCAAGAGAGCTTGAAGGATCGGCGCGACGATCGAGCCGTGCGGCCTCTTATCCTCAAGTGGGACGTAAACGGATTTCTCGTCGACGACGCGAATCTGACCCGGTCGAAGCCGGGCAAGCTTCTCGATCCGCCGGGCGCTTCGATACGTCAGGACGGCGTACTCGTCCTCGACGTGGATTCGTTCCAAACCCCAGCGCTCGGCGAGAATGCGTAGCTCGGCCTCGGTCATGAGGTGCTCGGCCTGAGGAGGCAACGGGCCGAAGCGATCGATCAATTCCTGACGGAAGTCGGCAAGCCGTTCGAGGCTGCGGGTCCGACCAAGGCGCCGATAAAGCTCGATCTTGACCCGAGGCCCGGGCACATAATCGCGAGGCAAAAACGCCAGCCACGACAGCTCGATCGAGCAATCAAATCTTGGCTTCTCGGGCTGCCGGGTCAACGTCCGCACGGCCGATTCCAGCAGCGAGCAATATAGCTCATAGCCGACACTTTCAATATGTCCCGATTGCTCCGGCCCGAGGATATTTCCCGCCCCTCGGATTTCCAGATCGCGCAGGGCGATCTTGAACCCGGCGCCGAGTTCGGTGAACTCCTCGATCGCCTTCAACCTCTTCACGGCGTTCGGCGTGACCGGCCGATCCGATTCGAGCAGGAGATACGCGTACGCCCTGTGCTTGTAGCGACCCACCCGGCCCCGAAGCTGGTGCAGGTCGGCCAGTCCGTACTTATCCGCCTCGTTGATGAAGATCGTGTTGACGTTGGGAATGTCCAGGCCCGACTCGATGATCGTCGTGGCGACGAGGATGTCGAACTCGCGTTTTAAAAACGAGACCATCGCCTTTTCGAGCGCCTCGCCCCCCATCTGGCCGTGCGCGACGGTGATCCTGGCCTCGGGAACGATCGCCTGAAGCTTGTCCTTGACCTGATGGATGTCGTGGACCCGGTTGTGGACGAAATAGACCTGGCCGTCGCGGTTCAACTCACGGTGGACGGCTCGTTTGATCGTCTCGGCATCGTAACGGAGGATGCGGGTTTCGATCGCCTTGCGGTCGGGCGGAGGGGTCTCCAGGTTGGAGATGTCGCGGATGCCCAGCAGGCTCATGTGCAGCGTTCTCGGAATCGGCGTGGCCGAAAGGGTGAGCACGTCGACCGTCGCCCGGAGCGACTTGAGCCACTCCTTGTCCTCGACCCCGAACCGCTGCTCCTCGTCAATGACGACCAGGCCCAGCTCCTTGAAGTTCACGTCCTTTTGCACGATTCGATGCGTTCCGATCAAGACATCCACCGAACCGGCCGCGGCGCGCTTCAAGACGTCCTTGATCTCGGAACGAGGCCGGAACCGATTCACGACCTCGATGGAAAACGGGAACTCGGCCATCCTCGCGGAAAAACTGCGATGGTGCTGCTCGGCCAGAATCGTTGTCGGCACGAGAACGGCGACCTGTTTGCCCGCGTCAACCGCCTTGAAGGCGGCTCGCATCGCGATCTCGGTCTTGCCATAGCCGACGTCGCCGCAGATGAGTCGATCCATTGGCCTCGGCTTCGCCATGTCGAGCTTGACGGCCTCGATGGCGGTGAGTTGATCGGGCGTTTCCTGATAGGGAAAGGCCGCCTCGAACTCGGTCATCCAGTGGCCGTCCTCGGCCGGGTAGGCAATTCCCGGTTGACTCGCCCGAGCGGCCTGAATATCGATCAACTCGGCGGCGAGGTCGACCACGGCCTCGGCCACCCGACTCTTCCGCTTTTCCCAGCTTGACGACCCTAGCTTGGAAAGCGGCGGATCGCCCCGACCGCCGCCGACATATTTTTGCACGAGATCGATCTTGGCGATCGGCACGTACATCTTGGTCCCTTCGGCGAACTCAAGAAGGAGCGTTTCCTCCGAATGCTCCTGAGTCCGCTCGACCAGTTGCAGCCCTCGATACCGCGCGATCCCGTGGCTGACGTGGACGACCAGGTCCCCCTCGTTCAGATCCAGGAAACTATCAATCGCCCGACTCTCATACCGCCGCCGGGTGACCGGCCGGCGGACCTCGGGGCGCGCGAAAAGCTCGTGATCGCTGATGACGAGCGTTCCCGCGTCGGTCATGTGGAACCCTGCGCGGAGCCTGCCGAGGGTCAACTGCAACCGGCCCTCGCGGGCAACCACCGTATCGCGGAAGACCTCGCCGAGGCGGTCGACCTCGCCCTGGTTGTGACAGGCGATCAGGACCCGATCGCCCGCCGAGGCGCCATCCAGTTCGGCCTTGACCCGATTCAAGTCACCCGAGAACCGCTCGACGCTCTCGATCCTGAGATGACAGGTCGTTTCCATCGAAGTCGCGGCGAGCGTTGACAGCGTGGTCGAGGGAAACTTGATGAGCCTCGCCAGTGTGTTCTCGACGGTGAAGAGTCCGCGAGGGTCGGCCACCCGGGCGAGGTACTGGCGCCCCTCGTCGCGGAGGTCGGTCGGTTCAAGCAGGACAACCCAGGTTGACCCGGGAAAGGCATCGGCCGCGTGACCGAGCGCGCTCGGGTCGTCGAGCGTCGGAAGACTGGTGATCGTCACCGAATCCCAGCGTTCGAGCGACCTCTGCGTCTCGGCGTCAAAAGGACGGATCGACTCGACCTCATCGCCGAAGAACTCGATCCGCACCGGTTCCGAGGCATCGGGCGGATAGATGTCGAGAATTCCTCCGCGCAGGCTGAACTCTCCGCCGACCTCGACCACCTCGGCCCGCGACAGACCCCGATCGCTCAGCCAGGCCGTCAGGTCTTCGATCGGGCTGAGATCGCCCACGCGGATGGTCCGCGAGGCAAGGGCGAGGGCCTCGGGCGTCGGCACGGGTTGCATCAGCGCTTGCAAGGTCGTCACGACCACGCGAGGCGCGAGCGTGCCCGCGAGCCGTTTGACAATTCGGAGCCTTCGGCCGAAGACCTCGTCGCCGGCCGATCCCGCGGCGGCCGTTTCGCGGGGCGAGCGGTCCCAGGCGGGAAAGACCTCGGGATTCAAGGCCGAGAAGGTCGCCAGGTCGTCGCGAAAATCATCGACATCGCCGACGTGCGCCATCACGATGACAAGCGTCGACGGCGCATGGAGAGCCAGCCCTGCCGCGGCGAGCGGACCGGCCGAACCCCAGGCGCCGTCGATCGTGGCGCTCCGGCCATTCTTGAGCGCGGCGAGGACTTCGGGAAAGCCGGGCGCGCCCTGAACCAGCCGGGTCAGGTCCTTCAAGCCTTGCACGGGGGCCATTTTCGGCGGCGATCGATCGGGCATTCGTGTCGATGGCGAGGACTGGGTGGAATAACCGCCGACGGCGTCGGGCGCGTCGTTCATTCTAGGCGTCGCGCCCCGATTCGGCCACCGCCAGTGCCCACGCCTTGACGTCGCCGAGAGACGGGCGACGGCGGCAGGTCATGAGGCGGCTCACCTCTCGACGACGTCAATCGATCAAGAACGGCGATCAGGTCGCCGAGATCGACGGGCAATTCCAGACACGCCGAGGCCCCGTTCGACTTCGCCTCGGTGACGATCGCGCGATCCGCGAATCCAAGCAGGGCAATCAGCGGGCTCGTCGAGTTCCGATGCGCAAGTCTCAGGCTCCAGTCGGGTTCCAGCAAAGGGAGATCCCAGACGACCGGGAGGCTTGCCGCCACTTCATCAAGGTCGCGGGCGGTCGAGATCGGGTAACCGGCTCCTTCGCTCACCTCGGCGAGCATCTGCCGGATCGCGACGTTGGCGCTGACGACGGCGATTCGCGGCCTGGGACCGATCGTCGAGGGTCGGTCGATTGAGTCTGTCAAAGGACCGAGCCGGCGGCGAATTGTCTCGGGCGCCGTGGCTTCGGGAACGGCTGCATCAAAGAGCCCGGCCCAGCGATCGAGATCCGCGTATCGGACATGCGGACCGTGACAGAGGACGACCCACGGCCTTGTTCCTTCTGACCTCAGTCGGGCCAGTCCGTCGGCATCCGTTCGTGTCAGAATGGCGCGATGGGTAACAAGGACGTCAGGCGAACGGACAGGATTCAACACGGACTCGGGCAGATCACCAGCGCAATGGACCCGCTCGGTCGCCGCGGGGAGCGCATTGGCGATCGAGGCGACCCAGGCGTCGTCAAGGTCTCCGACGAACCGGACCGAGCGTCCGGAATCGCGATCGGGGTCGTTCACCACCGAGCCTCCCTTGCCCGCCCCGCATCCGACATGCCCCCAAGAGCCAGGGCGGGACGTTATCAGATTGCCCGACTTCCGGCAATCGCGACAAGTTCGGGCTTCGTTTCTACTCAAGACGGTTCGAGAATCGAGGAAAGGCGCGGAAGTGAGCGAGCGCAACGTTACGAGTCTCTCTCCACGTTTCGGAGACTGGTCTGCAATCCACGATCGGGATCGAGAAGGAAACCAGCCTGAGCGTTGCCTCGCTTGCACGTTTTCGGGTCGGCGGCTACGATCGTGATCGAGCGAGCGAGCAAGTTGTCCGCGGAGAACGGGCAGGAGGTTCAGGTTGCGATGGAGATCAAGGCGTTTCGTTATCAGCCGAAATGTTATGCGCCTCAGTGCTCGAACCCAGCCGTTTACAAGGTGGCCGCCCCCTGGAGCAACGGCACCAGTCATGAGCTGAAAAATTATGGTCTGGCCTGCGAGGATCATCGGAACTCGCAGCTCGCCCTGGCCCAGATCCATCGTCAGGGGCTTTCCCTCGCCGAGGGCGAAACCCTTGGCACGGTCGGCCTTTATCGGTTGAACCCAGGCAACCGCGACGCCAAGCTCAAGCGCCTACCCGATCACGATTGAAGTCTATCGCCGACGTCCCCGACCGCCGCCAAAGTCTTCCGATGGGATGGAGCCCGCCGTGTTGACCACGAGATGCTTCCTGATTCTGGTGAGTGTTGTTCTCGCCGTCCGCGACGACTGCTGGGGCGCCGAACCCCCTCGCGCCGATCCCTTCCAGCGATTCGAACTTCCCGACGCCTGGGAATCAAACTTCTGGGCCAGTCCGAACGCCCACGCCCTCTTGATTCTGAGCCCCCAGGCCGTCGCCGACCTCGTTCCCACGCAGGCGGGGATTCATTTCTGCCGATGTCCCGTCTGCGAGGTCAGCGAGGCCGACGAACCCCTGACATGGTCCGTCACTCGACCCCAGGAACTCCTTTGCCGCGCCTGTGGCGCATCGATCCCGAAGGATCTCGACAAAAAGAAAGGCAAGGTTGTCGAGGAGCCCGAAAAGCCCAGAGATCCACCTAAAGATAAGGATAAGGATAAGGACGAGGAGAAAGATCACGATAAGAAGGAGAAGAAAGAGCCGAAGGAAGATAAACCCGAGGCCAAGGACGACAAGAAGGGCGATCCCGAAGACACGGTCGAAGTCCTCCCGGGCGTGATTCACAAATATCCCTATCACGAGGTTGAACCTGAACGTCAGCGCTATCCTGACGAACGCCTTTATCTCGCGGCGAAACGCGACGACCAGGCCCGCGAGATTCTCTCCAAAACCGCGCTTTACGCGGCTGTACGCTATCACGAGCAGCCTCTTGAGCGTAAAGATAGCCGACTTGCACGTCTAACGGCAACGATCGTCCTGCGATTCGCTCAGACCTATCCGGCTTACGCAACTCATTACGATCAGCCCAACTCTCCGAAGTATTTTGACAAGGCCGACCTTCCACCGCCCTATCGACGCGGCTATCAAACCGGCAAGTGGGAATGGACCGGCAGCCAGAACGTCCCCTTGAACCTGGTCATTGCCTATGCCCTGATCCGCGAAGATCCCGCGCTGGCCGAGGCGGGACGTCTGCTCAAGGAAGTCGAGCCCAACAAGATCATTGAGGAAAATCTATTTCGAGCCTCGGCCGAATTCGCTCGGAGGCAGACCGATGAGTTGACCGAGGCGTCCTTGCACGTCGATCGCGGGATTCTCGCGGTCGGTCGTCTGCTCAATGATCCGACCTACGTGGCCGACGCCCTCGGTCGACTCGAACGATTCGCGATGCGCGGGTTTTATCACGATGGGTTCTGGCGCGAGGGGACGCTCACCTCGCATCGCCGGGTAATTGGCCAGCTTGACGGTTACCTCGACCGCCTTCTCGCCGCTCGGCCCGACCCGCCAATGCTTGCCCTGGCTCGACACGCCGGCTCGGCCGTGCTGACCGACCAACGCGCGGAACCCTCGGGGGTTGTCCTGGCCTCTTGGCCAGATCCAGAGTTGGCCAAGATCCCCCGCGCTCCGATCTTGCTCGGCGGCCTGGGTCTGGCCCGGCTCGCGATTGGTCAGGGTGAGAACGCCGTCGACCTTGAGCTACGCGGGCTCGACACTCCAGGCCCCGACCAGATCGAGCGGCAGGCGCTTCGGCTTTCCGTCGGCGGTCGAACCGTTCTGGGCGACCTTGACGAGGGGCCTGGGCTGGCCTCCGGCTTTGATCGGGCGAGCGTGAGCCGCAACACGGTTGTTGTCGACGGCCTGAACCAGCGCGAATCGCCGGCAGGCGCCCGCGAACCGGCTCCCGGGGGCGATTTCCTCTTTTTCGCGGCCGATCCCGATTTTCAGGTCGTGACGCTCGACGACCCCCGAGCGTATCCGGTTTCCACGACGCGGTATCGCCAGACTCTCATCGCCTCGGCGGGCGCCCGGGCGCGATACGCGATCAGTGTCTTCGAGGTTTCCGGTGGCACGCGGCACGACGAGCTTTTTCAAAGTTCCTCAGGTTCGTCCCCGCGCTGGCGTCTCTCCGTACCGACGACCCCTGGCCCCGACTCGCTTCTGGCACCCGGCCTGAGCGTCCTTCCGACCGCCCGCGCCAGCGACGGACGCTGGTTCGTCCAGTCATATGGTAACTTTCATCCGATTTCGCAAGGGGTCATTTCACGCCCCGCGCAAGCCTGGCTCGCAAATCCTGGCCTGAACGCCGCTCCCGGCCCCTTGAGAATTCATCTGTTGACAAGCACGCCACTTACGGCGATCACCGCGACAAGCCCGGACCTCGCGGGGGCACAGCCGTTGGCACCGCGCGACGAGTCCGTCCGGGGGTCGTTGATCGTGCGTCATCAATCCGCGGACGGTGCGCCGATTCGAAGCATTTTCTTGACCGTTTTCGAGCCGGTCTCGGCGGCGATTCCGCCCTTGACCCGGGTCGGTCTCGTCCCCTCAACGGCGGGCATGGTCGTCATTTATCTGGAAACCGCCGATGGCCTGGACTATGTGTGCGTCAACCTCTCGCCGGGAAAGGCGTTGAAAACCACGCTTCCCGATGGCCGGAGCCTGGAAACCGACGGCCTGAGCGTTCGGTTGAACGGGTCTGGCCTGGTCCTGGCCGGTGGCACCTTCGCCGCGTGCGCGGGGCAGGTGGTTCGAATCAATCCGGCGATCGGTCGAATCGTCTGGGCCGCTCGACAGGTCTCGGAAAAGAGCCACGGCTGGTTCGAGTCCGACAGCCCCCTGCCCGATCCTGATTCGCTCGCGGGACGCGTTCTTTTGATCCGGCACGGTGACGGCCTGACTCGCGGCTGGACACTGACTCGGGTCGAGAATACCGCGGACGGAGCACGTCTCCACGTCCGTGAAGAACCTGGTTTTCTGATCGATCCCGAGACCGACACGGCTCGGTATTACCAGTTTCCCCACAAGGCGATCGCCGGCCCGAACACGTTCCGGATTGCCCGCATCGTCAGATAAAAAATTTATGAGACAAGGATTTTTTAAAGAACCCTTGTTTCCATATTGACAGCCTCAAAAGATCTGCTAGGATCAAGGCGTCGGTCATGATGCCATTCGCTAACGCCTCTCTGACCGACCGAGGCATCGGCCTCGATCATCCGGCCTCTTCTCTGTTCCGGCCCCATCGATTCGTTGCAATACGGGTCGGTGGGGTTTTTTCATTCCAATGAGCGTTCAACTTCCAACACGTTGACGCGCCGATTAACCCCAAGTCCAGCTCCAGACCGAATCTCCCTGAGGGAGAGCAACCGACCAGGTAAGTCGGCCCGTTCTGGGATTGAAGTCGGGCGGGGGCAACTCCGCGGAGGACTGCCAGGGACCAGGTTCGGCGAGGCCGGGGCATGTCACGCCGACCCGAAGTGTGACGGCGTGCGCTAATCGGGCCTTGAGGCTAAGTTGAAAGACCGTCCCGCCGATCGGCCGTTCGAGCCGATAGGCGATCTCGCCACAGGCGAAGGTCTGAGTCAGGCCAGTGTGTGGCCAGGCACTCGGCAAGGCGGGATCGAGCGTGAGGGTACGATCGTGGGCCTCGTAATCGAGACCGGCGAAGTCGAGGATGGTCTCGTTGAGCATCGCATGCAGGCCCCAGACTCCGGAATTGGTGCCTGAAACAAACCGGACGGTCTGATCGTTCGACCGAGGGGCCGTTCGCATGCTCAGGCCAAGGGGCAAGAGGCGGCCGATGACCGTGTCGAGCATCGCGAGCGCCCGGTTCCAGTGCCGCCCCTGACCGGTTTCGCGGCCCAGGCGGATCAGGTAGCGAGCCATCCAGAGCGTCGCCAGGCTGGAAACGTCCTGGACCTGGCGATCGGGAGCCACCTCGCCTCGGCCCGACCGCGTTGGCTCGATCGAGCGTCGCGAAAGGGCGTTGGGTTCGCCGCTGACGACGCTGGAGCGGAGGATAGCCTCGGCCGTGCGGACGACTCGGGGGTCGGACGCCGGCAGAAGGCCAAACGGGACGACCAGGCCGAGCATGCTGATATCCAGCGCCATCGACCGGTCAATGAGCAGGTGGGGATGGTCGGTCCAGAGCCCTCGAAGGGTCGAGAGCCGTCGGGCATCGAGAAAACGGCCCGACTCGGCATCCACCAGGCCGGGCACGTCGGGCTGGTGGGGAGTTGACTCGGCCAGAACCCCTTGTTCCCAGATTCGAGCCGCCTGGTCGGCCCATCGGCGAGCGTGTTCGGGCTTATCCAGGCGGTCGGCGAGCCGCGAGGCCGCCTTCAGTCCGGCGACGACGCTGGCATTTGCATAGAGGAAGGCTCCGAAGCGATGGTCCCAGATTCCGGCGGAATTGATCAGGTTGAGTCCGTCGATCAACCTCAGGCCGGGGTGTCCCGAGGCGCCGAAGGAGACCGCGGCGGCCTGTTCGATCATCGGCCAGGATGCGGCGACGAGGTCGAAATCGCCGGTGCGGAGGAAATGCTGTTCAAGGCCCCAGGGGATCATCGCCGTCTGGTCCACGGCCGGAGATTCCCATTCGGGACCGCCGTCAATCGTGTACTTCTGGAACCAGTAGGCATAGGGCCGGTTCTGGCCGCGGACCTTGGCCAGCCACTGATAGACGCTCCGGCCGATCTCGGGATGACCCGTCCGGTCGAACGTGGCGCCGACGCTAATCGCCTCGCGGGGCCAGCAATAGGCGCTCAGGCCGCGATCAAAACCCGAGGCGACGGCGCCCCAGGTCGCATCGGCATGCAGGGCCGCGGCCAGGGCACTCCGTCGGAGGCTCACGGCGTAGGCCGGGCGCGGGTAATGCGTGCTTGGCAAGGGTTCGATGAAGGCATCCCATTCGAGAGCCGTGGTCTGTTCGACCAGGTCAAGGTCGGCGCCGCGGAACCAGGCCAGGGCGGGCCGGAGCCAGTGCTCGAAGGTTCCCGGATCGCCACGCCAGCCCGTGAAAGCGCCACTGACCAGGAGATCGACGGTGACCGATTCTCCAGCCGGCAGTTCGAGCCAGCGGAGGAGAATGGCCTCGTTGGCGCCGGTCGGTTCACAGTGAACCTCGCCCCGGCCGTCGAGGGCGATGGCGAATTCCACGGTGGAATCGCGGGCGAGCTTTCGATTGGAGTGAGCGTGGCCGCGATTCGTCGCCAGCAAGGTCAGGTCGCCATCGTGCCAGCTCAGGCCCGGCTCGCCGACCCCGCCGTTGACTTCAGCCTGAACATAAACGCCAAAGAGGGCTCGCCTTGCTTCGGGTCCTTCGTTCTTGACCTGAAACCGCTTGAGGTACTGGCCGGACGAGGCGGTTCCGCCCGCGGTTCTGGGAAGGCCGTCGCCCATGGCGACAAAATCGGTCGTCAAGACGCGGATCGGCCCATTGCGCCAGGTTAGTTCTGTCATCAAGAGGTTCGTCGCCCCCTGATAATGCTGAAAGGCTTCCCAGGTCAGGCGTTCGGTGAACCAGTCGAGGCGGCGACCGATCGCCAGGCCGCCGACAATCGCCCGGAAATGCGAACGGCTTTGCGGGAGGTCGCCCTCGGCCGGGCGGACGTCGGAATGGAGACCGACGCTGGGGAAGTAAATGTCGTAGGTTGAACCTCTCGCGTCGATCTTGGCGGTCATCATCCGGTTGCCGACGAGCCCCTCGGGGCCGAGCGGAATGACCTCGGCCGACTCGGTCCGATCGGGCAGGTTCGGGCGGACGACCGTATCCTGATAGTTGCTGTAAACAGTTTCCGAACCGACACGACGGGCGGCCGATCGATAATGCAGGCGAGCGCCCACGGCCTGTGGCGGAATCGGCACGTGCCAGAGGCTATTGACCCCCTTGTTCTCGATCCAGTAGGCGGGCAAGGGGCCGAGGACCACGTCGTCGGCCGAGAGTTCGACCCAGACTTCCTGATCGGTCTCGATCGGGTGAGTTCCCAGGACAACCGACGACCACATCCCCGCGCGGACGGGTCCACCCAGCCGCCCCTTCGCCGCCGCCTCGATCCAGGTCGCCACCATATCGATTCAACGCCTCGCCGCGCGTGCCCGCCGGTCCAGGGGCGCAAGACCCCCACCCCCGGACTCTTCCGGCAAAGCCGGGCTCTCGATTCTCAAGGTTTCGCCCGATCGCGCCAAGGCCTGGGTCCGCCCGATTTCCCGGTTTATCCCCCTTGGCCAGTTCCTGAAGACCCGATAGCCTGTCTGACCCGGGGCCGATCCGGCCGCATTGTTGTTCTGAGGATCAGACTGGATTCTCTCTCATGTTTCCAAGCTTCAATTCACGCGCGGCGGGCCTCGATCTCGATGCGAGGCAGGCGATCGATCTTGCCGCCAGGGCCGGATTCGGCGGGGTTGACCTGCTCGTACGCGACATTCTGGACGCCGGGACCGACCCGCGAACACTTCGAGCGGAAATGGACGATCTCGGCCTTCGAGGCGGAGCCTTTCCATTGCCCATAAACTGGCGCGGCGGAGCCGACGAGTTCGCCAATGGCCTGAATCGCCTTCCGTATCACGCCGAGGCCGCGGCGATTCTCGGAGTCGTTCGAACCGGGACGTGGGTCATGCCCGAAACGCCAGGAACCGACCCGAGCCTTGACGTGCAGGCGACGACCCTTCTGCACATGGATCGGATCGGCAAGATGGCCCGGGTGCTGGAAGGCTTTGGGATTCGGCTGGGGCTGGAGGTTATCGGCGTCGCCTCGTCACGGACTGGGCGTGGACGGCCCTTTGTCACGCGGCTCGCGGATCTTGACAGAGTTCTGGGGGAAGCCTGGAAGGAAGCGCCAAACCTGGGAATTCTGGTTGACGCCTTTCATCTCCATGCGGCGGGCGAATCGATCGAGGCAGGGCTTGCGTGGGGCGTTGAGCGGATCGTCTGGGTTCACCTCGCCGATCTACCAAGTTCAGCCGGCGTGGATCGAGCCGCTATTCAAGACAGCAGGCGAGGCCTGCCAGGAGAGCATGGCGCGGTCGAATCGCGTCGACTGCTGCACGTTCTGGCCCTAGCTGGCTATGATGGCCCGGTCACCGCGGAGCCCATGACAGGTTGTGATTCCCTGGCCAATCTTTCCAACGAAGAATCCGTCACGCGTATTGCGGAGAGCTTGCGTTCCGTATGGCCGAATCCACCATCCAAGTCTGATCCATGCTGATCGACGTCGAGCGATTCCTTTTCAAAGACTCAACGCCGCCTGATCGACAACGGGTTTGCCGGCTCGATTGGGCGAAATTTCTTCACGATAAACAGGAATGTCGTGAGGCGCTTCAATGCCCAGGCGAATCTGGTTGCGGTCAATCTTGACCACGGTGACGACGATGTTGTCTCCGATAACGATCTTCTCACCAAGCTTCCTGCTCAAAACCAACATGGAAGGCTCCCACCAGGTGTCAGGACGGGTTGTCAAGTCCCTCAGCGTCAGACCGCTCCGGATTGAGGGTTCTCCTTGTGTAAAAGCAGGTTACATGCCAGCCACTTGAACACGAATACGTGGTAACGTGGAAATCTTGGATGGCATTGGTTTTATAAATTTTTTGGCGAATTTTTTCATCCTCGCTTGACCAGACCAGATTGTCAACCTTGCCGCCCTTTCGCGACTCTCCTCTGTAAAAATGGGAAGGCCAATTACCACTCCAATACGGACGAAATAAATCGTCGGCGATCTCACGGAGGGCCTGGATAAAAATCAAGTCCGATCGTCACCGGAGCTTGAATTGAAGATATGGAGTGGGCGAAAGCCGATCGCGTCGGCGGCGACACATGCATAGAGAACGCCGTTCATCTCGCCCTGAACGGCGAGCGACCATTGACTTTCAATATGAAGGTGGCCGTAAACGCACGCGGTGACCCCAGCGCGCTCGAATCGCTCGACGCAAGGGCCGGCGCGCTGATGCTGGTCGAATGGCGGAAAATGCCAGAGCACAAAGAGAGGCTCAGCCGCTTGCCGGAGCGCGATCGCGGCGGCCAGGGCTCGGTCCAGCGCGCTGAGTTCTCGATCGAGAGAGTTCCGCCCTTGAAGATCGAGAGCGTCGGACGGAACCGGTGCGCCTCGAGTTCCGCAGACGATGACGCCATGCGTGGCGATCGCATCGCCACCGACCGTCATTTGCGACTTTCGGAGCATTGGCCGAACCTTCGCGGCGGTGTTCCACCAGCCGTCATGATTGCCCGCGGAAATTACCTTGGAACCTGGTAGTCGATCAAGCCAGGCAAGATCGGGCTGAACCTCGCGATGATTTCTCGCCATCGAGACATCTCCCGGGATCAGGACCAGATCTTCGGGTCCGACGGCCTGGCGCCACTCCCGCGCGACCTTCGCGGCGTGATCTCGCCAGCGCCCCGCGAATTTTTCACGGTCCAGGGGCCGGGCCATGGAAAGATGCAGGTCGCTAATTGCCCAGATCTTCATGACGCGATTCACCCGGAACAAAACGTGAAATGCCGATCAAGGGCCGGCCCGGCTTCACAATCCGCACAACCCGAAAAGTCATTTTTACCGGCAATCCTTATCTCATTAACTCGTGAATTTCCATCAAGTTACGCAGAATGAGCCATGTTGTGGGGAAAACCTGATTTCGAAGGTCAAACGAATCCGAATCTAGGTCTCGACGAGGGAAACGTCCCGGGCTGAAGAGACGTGTGGTCAAGGATCAGGATCGCCCGTTCGGACCGGACGACCTTCGCGGATTTTCCAGGGAGTTTACGCGCGATGGTCACTTGGTCAAATCGGACGCGACGGTTTCGACTTGCGGCGGCCCTGGCAACAGTTCTCTTGAGCGGCCGAGTCGCCGCCCCTCGGGCACATGCGGCGGATCTGGGCTTCACGCTCGGCCCGCAGTCGGCGACGGGTCTGATCGGATACGCTGGGGGGAAGTCGCCGCTTGTGGGCGAAAACATCGGCGTGAATTCCGTGACGGGACTGAACACCCCTCTGCACGGGCCGAGCACGACGCTGAACCTCACCGGGGGCGAACTCAACTTCTCGACCGGGAATTTTCAAGGCGGATCGTCGACGCAGTGGACCTTCGCTCCCGGAGGAGTGTTGACGCTCAGCGGCATGATTCCCTCTCTCGGAATCAATACGACCTCCGACCTTTTGACCGGTCATTTCACCGACCCGTCGTATGTGCAGTCGCTGAATGGTGGAGGTCTGAAAGAGCAAGGCGGGGCCTTCTTCAGCGTTGTCAATCCGACGCTGGCCTCGTACTTCGGACTTCCGACCGGGGTCGTCCTTTATTCGGGGGGGCTGACGACACTCTTCAATGCAAAGGGCACGGCACCCGACGCCTTCTCAAGCGACGGGTTTACCGGCGGAACGCTGACGGTCTCGCCCGTTCCCGAGCCGGGAACCCTGTTCGTCTTCGGTGCCTTTGCGGTGGGCGCCATCGTCTGGTCGAGGAAAACCCGATCTTGATGCGATCTCAGTTCAAGACGGCCCTCGAAGGTTGCGGCTTCGTTCCCCGACAAACGGATTGGTCACCTTCTCGGTGCCGATCGTCGTGGGCGGGCCGTGACCGGGGAAGATGATCGTGCCGTCGGGAAGGTTGAAAAGCTTCGCGCGAATTCCCGCGAAGAGCTGCGCTGAGTTTCCTCCCATATCGGTCCGGCCCACCGAGCCTGAGAAGAGAACATCCCCTCCGAACACAAACGGACTGGCGAACTGCTCGCAGACGAAGACGACCGATCCAGGGCTATGGCCGGGAATCTCGCGGACCTCGAAGGTCAAGCCGGCCAACTCCAGGCGCTCTCCGTCATCAACGAGCCGATCGGCCTCGGGACTGGCGACCGGACTGCCGAACGGGGCGCTCAGGTTCGCCTCGGCGTCGGTCAGAAGGTGAGCCTCGTTGCGGCCGATGACCAGCGGAGCCTCGGGAAAGAGTTGCTTCAACGAGGCGTTGCCGGCAATGTGGTCCACGTGGCCGTGCGTGTTCAAGATCCCGACGGGACGCAAGCGCTCGCGTTTCAAGACGTCGAGGATTGCGGGAACGTCAAACCCGGGATCAATCACCAGGGCCTCGTCGCGGCCGACGATCCAGATGATGTACGACATCTCGGCGAAGGGGGCCGATTGAACGGGTTCGATCGTAAACTGAGCAACGGACATACTGCTCTCAATTCTTGTAAAATCGCGCGTGTCTGACGT
Source organism: Isosphaeraceae bacterium (assembly GCA_965277595.1). Lineage (GTDB taxonomy): Bacteria > Planctomycetota > Planctomycetia > Isosphaerales > Isosphaeraceae > CBDIDH01. Next base: position 2,907,968 of record CBDIDH010000002.1, on the reverse strand, counting down.
GTAAAGATAACAAAAGATGAGGTCCCCCGACCCCTACCGTTGTTCGCCTTGACCCATCTCTTCTGCAAGATTGACAAAATCGCCCATCCAGTTTATTGGCCTGTGAGTTGCTATACAATGCCGGGCGACGGTCAGCGTCCCGGGCTGGAACGCTTCAGCCCGATCCCGGACCTCTCTTGCATGCTCGCTCCAGAACCCGATTTCCAAGGGTCTCCGAGGAGTTTCGAGCCGTTCGGTTGCCCTGGAATTTTTTGACGAAGGTCCAGAGCATCGAATTGATCGCATTTTTCCCAACGAGTCATTCCGAAGGGGATGGCCATCACGCCTGACGCGTCCGCTCGACCTGAATCTTAAGGTAAGGTCGGGCGTCAAAAAAGGATTTGCCATGGCGATTGCCTCGCGGACCCCGGTCGATTTCCGCGGAACGAAGAACGAGGCTTCGCCCCCGTTGGGCTGGATGACTCATCGCGGGAACCGTTCGGTGCTCTGGGTGGCCTCGACCGTCGCCGGCCTGACATTCTCGGGAGTTGGATCATTGGCCCCTCGGGCCGAGTCGGGCCTGGTTGAGGCCAAGACGCCCCGGGTCGCGACCCGTACCACGACATCCACCTCGCCATTGACGACCGAGAAGGCCGTGGTTGATTCGGTCTCCAGGGCCAAGAGGGCGATTGCGGATTGCCGGATCAAATATGAAGGCGTGCGCGACTATACCTGCACCTTTCAGAAACGCGAGCGAGTGGACGGCAAGCTCTTGCACGCGCACATCATGGACATGAAAGCGCGTAAAGATCCGGCGAGCATCTATTTCAAGTTTCGAACACCCGACAAGGGGCGTGAGGCCATTTACGTCGCCGGTCAAAACGGTGGCAAGGTCATGGCCCACGACATGGGAATCGGTAAATTTCTCGCCGGAACGATGGCTCTCGACCCAATAGGCGAGATGGCGATGGAAGAATGCCGACACCCGATCACCGAGGCCGGTCTCGGCGCTCTGATCGAGACGGTCATTCGCCACTGGGACGCCGAACTCACGCCCGAGGAATCGGTCATCGCCTTCAATCCGAACGTTCGGATCGGCACTCATGGTTGCACGATGATCGAAACGGTTCACCCGTCCCGCCAGCCTCATTTCCTTTATCACGTGGTCCGCCTCTACATTTCTCGGGAACATGGACTTCCGATCCGTTACGAGGCGTTTGACTGGCCCAGCCTCCCCGGCGCCTCGCCCGAACTGGTCGAGCAATACTCGTACCTTGACCTCAAGCTGAACGTGGGACTAGCGGACCTTGATTTTGACGTGGCGAATCGCGCCTATTCGTTTGGCCGATTTTGAATCGAGCGCGTGCACCGATCCGCCCGCCCGCTTCGTGCTTTCGTCGGGGACTTCGGGTCAGACGTTAACTCTTCCAACGCCAGTCGCGCGAGATATCGATACAATCCTCACGATCCATTTCGTCGCGGCCGATATTCTGTGACTGGGTGGCGTGGGGAGACTCGCGACAGCCGGATCGGTTGGACTTGATGGGGGATGCCAGAGAGCCAGTGACGACCATCGCGAGCTCGTAAGCGATCTTGGCATTCGGGAGGGGGTTCGCTAGAATCCGCATCGCTCCGGGGGGAACGACCCCGGGGCCTTGATCAACCGGGAGAGGACCGAAGGGAATCGTCGGCCCGGTTTGAGGTCAGGTCGTGGGTGTTCCCCGCCGGTCTTCGAGTCCGCCGCGCTGTGCTCGACTGAAGCGGGTCTGTTCCGAATTTGCCAGTATCAGGATTGTTGCGGCCGCCCCTCGCGGGGGATGGTCACCGTCCGTCCAAGAGTCCGTTCCATGGAAGGAGGCTCGATGAGCACGGTCCCGACGCCCAAGGCTCAGGTCCGCGTCCATATTCGCTGGATGATTCGCCGCGACATGCCCGAGGTCCTGGCCATCGAGCACGCCAGCTTCGAATATCCCTGGTGCGAGGAGGAGTTTCTCCGCGTCCTCCGCCAGCGAAACTGCATCGGCATGGTCGCCGAATACGGCGAGCGCGTTGTCGGTTTCATGATCTACGAGCTTCACAAGAACAAGCTCCACGTCCTCGATTTCGCCACCCATCCTGAATTTCGACGGACCGGGATCGGCCGGCAGATGCTGGCGAAGCTCGTCGGCAAGCTGTCGAGCCATCGACGGACCCGGATCGCCCTGAGCGTCCGCGAGACGAACCTCTCCGCGCAGCTCTTCTTCCGCATCCAGGGCTTTCGAGCGATGGAAGTCATCCGCGAACACTTCGCCGATACCGGCGAGGATGCTTACCTGATGAACTACCTGCTCGACGAATCGGTTCTTGACGAACACGTCCCCGTCAATCGGATCGCCAAGCAGTTCGAGAACTGACCTGAACTCGTTGAACCGAGCCAAGATAAAGCGGGTCGCGCGGCGGGGACCAGGGATGGCCCTCGCCGCGCGGCCCGCGACGCATTTCGAAGTCGCCTGCTTGCTCGATTTTTCGGAGATGTCCGGCGATAATGAGAGGATCATGACCGAGCTACAGGACACTGGCGATGACGGGTTGCTCAAGGATGGTTCGTCCCTTGAGCATGAAACCCCGGAAAATTCCGAGGCTCGCAACCTTTGGGCTCCCGTCTCCCTCGACGCCCAGGCCGCGGCCCTGCGTTACGCGGTCATTCCGACGCTTTTGATCTCGATTCTCATCATTCTCTTCGCGACGAACGATCGGCCCGTGATGCCTGTCCTGTTTCTGGGATTGAGCGCCATTGCCGCGGCCTTGCTGTTGTCGAGCCTTCTGGGCGCCCTCGCGCTGTTTTTGCGGATTCAGACCAATCAGGCGGAATCCCTGAAGCGGATCGCCGCGGTTCTTGAGAGTCAAACGGCCCAGGCAACAGGCCAGCCGAAGTTTGTGCACTTACCAGATCCCGACGTATCGGAAACGATCCGAGAGGCGATCCGCGAGCGTCGCTGGGATGACGCCGCCAACCTTCTGAACGCGTTCAAGGATGCTCATCCCGATCAACCCGAGGCCAGTCGCCTCGGCAGCGAACTTATTGAGGCGCAGAGAGCCGCTCGCGAGGAATTGCTGGGCAAGATCGAGGCGGCGCGGGGGGTCAATGAGCCGGAACGGGTGCTGGATCTTCGCGATGACTTGAAACCGCTGATCGAGTTGGAAACGCTTCAGACGCTCGACCGCGACCTGGCGAAATGGTTCATGCTCTTGATTCATCGAAGGCTCCGCGCGGGGTCGGTCGGCCCGGAGGTCGCTGCGTTGGCGGGTCGGGTGGCCGAAAATCTCGACGCGACACCCGAAGGGGCGAGCCTGCGCGCCTCATTGCCGACACTCCGACGCGCGGCGGGCCTATGTCCGCGTTGCGCCGAGCCGTATCGAGGGATCGCCGACGCCTGTCCAGTCTGTCTCAAGGGGGCACCCGAACCGCCGATGCCCGAGTTCGTCAATGGTTCCGAGCCGGACGACCCGGAGGATGCACCCGGCCTCCTCGACCTGAATGACCCGAGAGCGCTAGAATAAATCTGGATGAGAAACCGAAAATCTCAGCCGCGTTTGCTTGACCGAAGGGCAGACGTCGGATAGGGAAGTAGGGTGATCCACCGTGTCGCGCGCCTTTTTGAGTGCGGGTCTTTGAAAGGATCGGGCCATGTCCCGTCGATGTATTCTGGGGATTCTGCTGATGCTCGCGACGGCCTTGCCGGCAAGGGCACAGGTTCCGCTGGCGCGCGATCTCGTGCCGACGCGGACAGCCCTGGCGCGGGTGGGCCTGGAACGTCAGCTCATGCTGATCGTCCCGATGCAGAACGAGGAGCGGTTGCTCGGGCTGAGCATGTCCGACGGCCTTCTCTTCGCGCAGACTGACCGCGGCTATCTCCACGCGTATGACGCTGAGTCGGGGCAGGCCCTCTGGACCAACCGCCTCGGCACGCGAGCCGCCCGAGCCCGGCCGGTCGCGGCCAACTCGTTCGCCGCCTTCGCCACCAATCTGGACAAGCTCTACGCGATCGATCGCCGGACCGGCTCGACAATCTGGCGAGCACCGCTGGGTGCGCTGCCGAGTAGCTCGGTCGCGGCCGACGAGGATCGGGTGATGGTTGGCCTTGCCAATGGCAAGATTTACGCCTTTGGCCTCAAGACGGTCAATGAGAAGAAAGAGCCGATCATTTCGAGCAGGCCGCTCGACGCCTGGAACTGGCAGGCGAATGGCGCGATTGAGACCCGTCCCCTGCCCGCGATGAGAATGGTGGCCTTCGGCAGCGACGACGGCAAGGTGTATGTCGCGATGTCGGAAGAATCCACGATGCTTTACCGGATCGCGACCGGAGGCCCGATCGGCCAGGGTTTAGGCACGCATGGGACGCGACTTTTGATCGCCCCTTCGGCGGATCGCAACCTCTACGGGATTGACCTCTTCACGTCCAAGGTTCTCTGGACCTTTCCCTCGGGGTCGCCCATCACGCAGGAGCCCATGGTCGCCGGCAACGACATTTATGTCGTCAATACCGACGGCCAGTTGACGTCGGTTGACCCGACCAACGGAAAACCCCGATGGACGAACACGACGCGAGGCGGACGCTTGCTTGGCGTCGGCCCGAAGCGGGTCTATCTGGAATCCACGGATAACGACCTCTTTGTTGTGGACCGTGGCACCGGACAGATGATCGCCGACCCTCGCGCCACCTATGAACGGGCCGGGCTGAACCTGAGGGCCTATGAGTTTGCCTGGACGAACCGGCAGAATGACCGCCTTTATTTTGGGACGACATCGGGCATGATCATCGGGCTTCGCGAGATCGGCCAGACGCTTCCGGTTCCCTTGCGCGACCCGAAAGCTCTGCCTTTCGGTGAAATTCCCCGAGAGGGTGTCCAGCTCACTCCTCCGCCTGCCAGCGCTCCGAAACCCGAAGCCGCTCCCGCCGAGGAAAAACCTGAAGCCGATGCCGCGCCTGAGAAATAACACGCTTACGCGTTCAATCAAACGTCGGATTCAACCCGTCAGCTCTCCGCGAGGGGCGCTGGCGGGTTTCGCCATCACCTGGGGGGGTTCCCCGGGATCTCTCATACGATCGGCATTTGAAGGCCCCTGTGCGGGCCGGAGTGAAGGACGAGTCGAATGGACGCAGTGGTGACGATCCGTCGAGCCTTGTTGAGTGTCTCCGACAAGCGGGGGCTTATCGAACTCGCCAGGGTCCTCACCTCGCAAGGAGTTCACCTGCTCGCCAGCGGAGGCACGCGCACCGCGCTCGCCGATGCGGGGCTGGACGTGACCGAGATCTCCGCCTACACCGGCCAGCCCGAGATTCTGGGCGGTCGGGTCAAGACCCTGCATCCTAAGCTCCACGGCGGCATTCTCGCCCGCCGCGATGTCCCCGGTGATCTCGACGCACTCCGCGACCAGGCGATTGAGCCGATCGACCTTGTCGTCGTCAATCTTTATCCGTTCGAGGCGACGGTTGCGAAGCCCGGCGTGACCTTTGAAGAGGCTGTCGAGAATATCGACATCGGCGGCCCCAGCCTGATCCGAGGCGCGGCGAAGAATCACGCGCATGTCGCCGTTGTCGTCGACCCCGACCAGTACCCTGCCCTGATCGAGCAGCTTCAAACCCTCGGCGGCACGACCGAGAGTTTTCGACGCGGACTCGCCGCCGTCGTCTTCGAGAAAACCGCCCAGTACGACCGGATAATCGCCGATTACCTCGCTCGCGAGTCCGCTCCGTCGCACGCATCCCAACCCGACGCGTTCGCGGCGACCTTCACACCCACCTTCACGAGGCGCTCGATCCTTCGATACGGTGAGAACCCGCACCAGCGGGCCGCCTTTTACGTTGAGCCAACGACGACCGGCCCGAACCTCGCCTCGGCGAAGATCCGCCACGGCAAGGAACTTTCGTATAACAACCTTCTTGACCTCGATAGCGCTCTGCGCCTGATCCGCCTCTTCGCCGAGCCGGCCGCGACGATTCTCAAGCACAATAACCCCTGCGGTGCCTCGGTGGCCGGTAGCCTCGCGGAGGCGTTTGAGCTGGCCTACGAGGGTGATCCCGTCAGTGCCTTTGGCGGTATCGTCGGCCTGAATCGCGTTGTGGACCTGGCCACGGCGGAGCGGATTTGCACGCCAGGCCGGTTCATCGAAGCGATCCTCGCGCCGGGATACGAGCCGAACGCCTTTCAGCTTCTGACGACGAAACCTAGCTGGAAAAACAGCGTCCGTTTACTGGACCTGGAAGCCGCGATCGGTCCCGAAGCCCCGGCACCGGCTGGCTTTGACCTCCGGCGGGTTGAAGGGGGTCTGCTCGTTCAGGACTGGGACACGATGGAAGACGATCCCGCCGCCGGAACCGTCGCCACGCAGCGACCGCCGACCGTTGAGGAACGTTCCGCCCTGGCCTTTGCCTGGCGAGTCTGTCAGTCGGTGCGATCGAACGCGATCGTTCTGGTTCGCGGCAATCAACTGGTCGGCGTCGGCGCCGGGCAAATGAGTCGGCTGGACTCGGTTCGGATCGCCGTTTCCAAGGCTGGTGAAAAAGCCCAGGGCGCTGTGCTCGCCTCGGACGCCTTCTTTCCGTTCCGCGACGGCCCCGACACCGCCGCCGCCGCTGGCGTGACCGCCATCATTCAGCCCGGCGGCTCCAAACGCGACGCCGAGACGTTCCAAGCCTGTGATGAACACGGTCTTGCCATGATCCTGACCGGGCGTCGCCATTTCCGCCATTGAGGCGATGGCGATCTTGCCAGTAGTTGAAGAGGGCAAAGGGCAAAGGATAAAATCTGTCCTTTGCCCTTTGCCCTTTGCCCTTTGCCCTTTGCCCTTTGCCCTTTGCCCTTCACTGGGATTCCTCTTCATCTCGCAAAGACTTGATAAATGGCTCCAACAAAAATCGGCCTGCCCCGGAGAGTTCCAGGACAGCCCGATTGTTAACTAACGTCTGGCGTCGCGTTGCGATTAGTGGTGACCGCCACCGGCATGACCACCGCCACCCATGTGGCCGCCGCCGCCACCCATATGACCGCCGCCACCCCCCATGTGGACCGCGCCGCCGCCCATGTGGCCGCCGCCGCTAAATCCACCAAAACCGCCGACATGACCTCCACCGCCATAACCTCCACCGAGATGCGCCGGTGAGAGACCGCCGACGTGTCCGCCATAGCCACCCATGTGCGGAGCCGCCGCGAAGCCGCCCCCCATGTGCGGAGCGGCTCCAAAACCGCCGTAACCGCCTCCCGCATGCACCGGAGGCGAGAAACCACGTCCGCCCAGGCCGCCGAGTCCCGCATTGCCACCGCCGGGATGCATCGTCGCCCCCAGAGCACCGGCATGGTTCAGACCGCCCCCATTCGCCATGTGGGCCTGATTTCCCAACGCTCCACCCCCCAGCCCCGGCATTCCGCCGCGACTGATCGCCGGGCCTCCGCCGATACCCCCGGCCCGAGGCGTGTATCCGGAACCTGCATGGCTCAAACCACCGCCAAGGCCGCCCGCGTGGTTCAAGCCACCGGCTCCAAGGCCGCCCGCGTGGTTCAGGCCACCAGCACCAAGGCCACCAAGGCCGCCCGCGTGGTTCAGTCCGTTGTTGCCGAGACCCGAGTTGAACGCGGGTCGAGCGGCCGAATGCTGCTGAAGGCCCGAGTGCTGAACTCCGTTGTAACCGGCGTGCCAGTTCGAACCGGACATGCCATTGCCGCCAACCGCGTGCCGGACATTTCCACCGGCACCGCTCATCGACGTGTTATGCATGAACGGGTTCGCATACGCCCTGGACGACGGCGGGGACATCATTCCTGAATTCCGGCCCATGGCCACGCTTCGGTTGTTCAGCACCGAACCGCCCCGGATGTTCGATCCGCCGATACCGAACCGGGAATTGGCCGAGGCAAAGTTGTTATGGTTCGCGTTGCCGTAGCCACCCCCGTGATTTCCACCAGGATAGAAGGGGTAATGATGGCCGTAGCCGCCACCGTTGCCATAACCACGTCCATAGCCGCCATTGGCGTATCCGCCGCGACCATAGCCGCCGTAGCCATAACCTCCATATCCTCCATAACCGCCGTAGCCACCATAACCGCCGTAGCCACCATAACCAAAACCGCCGAGACCCAATCCAAGGCCCAGTCCCAGGCCGAAACCTCCAAAGCCGAGGCCGCCAAAACCAAGACCGCCGTAGCCGAAACCACCGTAACCAAGGCCACCGAATCCGCCGTAGCCACCATAACCGCCGTAGCCACCATAACCGCCGTAGCCGAGGCCGCCGTAGCCGAGTCCAAGCCCGCCATAACCGAGTCCGCCATAGCCGAACCCGAAGAGGCCGCCGAACAACCCTCCAAGCCCAAATCCACCGTAGCCGCCATAACCACCGTACCCGCCGTAACCACCGCCATACCCACCGTACCCGCCGTAACCACCTCCATAGCCACCGTACCCGCCGTACCCGCCTCCATATCCGCCGTAGCCACTACCGTACCCGCCGTAGCCGTAGTTCAGGGGTTGGGCGATATAGGGATAGCCAAGCGAGCCGTAGTAAGGGTAATCAAGGTAGCCGTAATAGTTGCCGATCGTGCCATACTGGGCGTAACCGTAGTAACGTCCGGTCGGGTCGTAGTAGCAACCGGGGTAGCCGTCATAGTTGGAGTTCGGACGGCCGAAGGCCCCGTAGAGAAGGCCGTAACTCTGAGGTGAAACCTGAGTGTAGGGCTGATAAACCGTGTTGCCATCGCGGGCCGACGCGGCGACCTGTGCCGGGGCGAAGAGGGTTCCGCGATCTTCAAGGGTTCGGTCCCAGTAGCCTTCCTGAAAGGTCCAGCCTTCGGGTTGCTTGACCCACTGCGCGGGAACCCACGACCAACCGGACTGGACCTTCGCCCAGTAGCCCGCCTTCCAGACAACGCCATCGCCGTCGGGAAAATACTGGCCGGGGACGTAAAAATAGTCTGCGCCGGGAGATTCTCCGGGGTTGTCGGCGGGATGTTCGGTCGGCGGGCCGTCCTTGCGAAAGTCAAGACGGTCGGTCTTGCGATCGGACCAAAAGCCGGGGACGCGATACCAGCCCTGATCGTCTCGCTTCCAGTAACCGTTCACGAAGAAGCGGCCCGGAGGCGCGACGCGCCAGGTACCGGTTACCCAGGTGTAATCTTTGCGGGGGGTGTCCCATTCCCAGTAACCCTCGATCCACTGGGCGCGGGGATCAGGCGGATCGACGCCGGGACGCTCGACGATCGGCGGGGGAGGGGCCTTCTCGACGTGAACCGCGTCACGATCCTTCGCCGGAGAGAGGAAGGCCTCGTGGAGAGGCCCTTCGGTCAAGGGTCGAATGGGGCGATTCACGTCGGGATCGGCCGCGGCGAGTTGCTCGGGGGCCTCGCGGGCCGGCTGGAGGTCGGTCTGGGTACGGTCCGGCGCCACGGCGGCGGGTTGTTCCAGCGGCGGCACGTCTTGTTGTGCCGACGCCGATTTCAGGTGACCACCCGCGGTCAGTGCAACGCAGGCTCCCACTCCGAAGGCAAAGAAGCGGTTCATGGGAAGCACTCCGCCACGCAAAGCTGTAGAAAAACTCGCCCGTCGGGCGAGCGGTTACCCAAGCATATACGAGTCCGACCCGAAGCTGGCCCAACGCCTTCTCAAATTTTCGGCGTTTGTCCTCACGACGGTCCGAACCCTGCCAGGTCACGCAAAACAACATTACAAGAGCACCAAACGTGCCAAACTTTAAGGTTTTTCAAATCGAAGCCTTACCGTGAAGAATCGGGCCTCGTTTCAAGGAAGGCTTCGAGAAAACCGGAATTCTTGTGTTGGAAAAACCCAAGGCGATCGCGAAAGATCAAAAATCGAGACGAGTTTTCTGGAGTGTCTGACACCAGAAATCTGGCTTTTCAAAAGCTTAGGAGGTTGTCGGCGCGGTTTGGGGAAGTCACACGTTGCGGAATGAGTTGTAAGATAGAAGGAGCGAGGGGCGATCGGATCTTGCCGGTTGAGCCCTTCCGGCACGCGAGAGGGCGGACCCGAATGAAAGCCGAGCTAGTGCCCAGTAACGGGGACCCACCCATTCCGATCACGAAGGACCTCACGGTGATCGGACGCAAGGGTTATTGCGACGTCGTGATTGATCACCATAGCCTCTCGAAGCGGCACTGCGTGGTCGTCAAAACCGACGGACTGCTCGTGATTCGCGATCTCGCCACCACGAACGGAACCAAGGTCAAAGGTCAAAAGATTCGCTGGGCCGCGCTCTTGCCCGAAGACCGGATCACGCTCGGCGGCTACAAGATGCGGGTCTATCTTGGACCCGACGACGTCCCTGGCCCTTCGGAACGACCGGACCCTGGTAAGGGGACCGGTCGGCCCGTGGCGGTTGCCAAGGCCGCGCCCGCGAAATCCGATTCCGGGTTCCCGCCCCCGTCCTCCGAGGGTAAGGCCGAGGCCCTGGAGATCCTTGACGATGACAGCGATGACGATGCCGGCTGGCGCAAGCTGCTCGCCTCGAAGCCGGGCACTCACGATGACGACGTGATTATTGATCTGGATTAGGGTTGTCTTGGGTGGCTCAAGTTCAAGAGGACAAAGGGCAGAGGGCAAAGGACAAAATCTGTCTTCTGCCCTTTGCCCTTTGTCCTTTGTCCTTTGTCCTGACAACAAGAAGAACCCCTGAACTCTTGAGCGTTCAGGTCGGTCATCCTGGAAATAAAGCGAGCCGGGCGGACGACTCTCGGGATGAACCGAGGGGCGTCCGTCCGGCCTGTTGCGAGCGCCTTGACTTGACAGGGGGGCGGGACGGGTTCGGTGAGGGGTGAAGTCACCGGCCGGTCCGATCCCGCGCGGGGTGTTCCGGGCGAAAACGCCACGGATCACGCCGCCTCAACTCATGTCCGAAGTTGGCCTAGATCGGCTGCGAGATCGATCAGAGGTCGTCGGCGGTCCTGGGGCGACGCAGGTCGCGCCGGACCGGGGGGTTGAGGTGTTCAAGCTTGCGAGCGTCCTGGGGGTCCAGTCGGCTGGCTTGCTTGTTTTCGCGCTGGATCGCTTCGTACACCTCCTGGCGGTGTACGGAGATCTCGATCGGGGCCGCGATCCCCAATCGAACCTTATCGCCCCGGATATCCACCACGGTGATGACGATGTCGTCACCAATGATGATGCTTTCGTCGCGGTGTCGGGACAGGACCAACATCTTCGGCTCCTTCCTCCTGCCAACGAGACACGTGACCTTCCGTGATCACGTCGCCCGGGCTCTCGGTTACCACGACGGGGCCATAGGGATGCGACGCGACCAACGCCGTCGACATAACAATTCGTTCGGGTCGTCTGCGCCGACAGACTGCTGGACCGGTCAGGCCGTCGCTCGAAGCGGGGTCGGACCGGGCAGCAGGGTGGGCGCCTGGGGGGGACTTTCCAGGGGAAACCGCACCGCGTACCGGCTGGATGTCAACACGAGCTGCCGGCCGAGCCGACGGACCGGGTTAAAAACCAGAGGCCCCTGGAGGTTGACCGTCAGGCCCCCTCCCTCGCCGCGGTTCAGGATCACGTAGACGAGCGCCGAGCGCTCCTCGTCCAGCTCCAGCGCCGACCGGTCGCCCGGTCGAAGCTCGATCCGGTAATCGCTGACCGCCAGGGGCGGGGCGATCAGGCCAAAGGCCAGTTCCGGCGCGGTCACGCTTTGTAACCACGACAGACCGGCCACGACCGGATCGGGAAGATGGACGTACTGGGTGAACGAACGGAACCCGACCAGACCGTCGGGAATTCGGATGACCTCCGAATCCAACGCCTGAATCAGGCCGAAGCGGGTCGTGACGATGTTCACTTCCTGTTACCTCCTTGAGCGTCGGACCCGGCATCGCCACTCCGGCGCGACACCTTGCCAACCGGCCGACCGGGCTCGACCTCGCCGAGGCCGACCAGCGGCCCCGTCAGGTTCGATCCCACCTGAGGCCGAGGCTGCCTGAGCAGCCGCGACGCATCCCAAACGGACAGTGCCTACCCCGACCCACCGGCTCCCACCGAGGCCCCGAGGCAGGTTTGACCGACCGTAGTATCGTCCCCCACCTCGCGCCGGGCTGAGCCCCCGAGGGCGGAAATCTTACCCTCCCTGCCCTGTTAATCTACCTGCGCCGGTCGGTCCGTCCGTGACGGACGGTTCACCACCAGGGCCAACCATCCCGCCGATACTGCATGCCCCATTCGAAAGACTTGAAAGCAACAGCCGAACCGATCCAGTACCATCCCGCCGCACGCCCCGCGCGGTCCAGCCACCCCGCGTCCGCCTGCCGACATCCCGCCAGGCCCGTGACGACCCAGGCACACAGGACCGATGTCGCGAATGTCACCGCGACGCAGTCCAGCCCCCCGTCGAACTGGTGGAAAAAGAGATCCGAAGTGTTCTCGAAATCGAGGCTGTCGGGGGATCGGTAACAAAGCAGGTCGCCAGCAAAGGTTACACAACGGGTCATCAGGGTCACGCAAACGGCAGCACTCGCAATGAAACCCGAACGTCGGAAAAGGACATGCCACGCGGGACGAGGAGTTCGGAAATGCAGCCCGAGAAGGGTAATGTTCAAGACGAGGACAAATAACGAGGCTGAATGCTCTGTGAGAATGAGACGTTCGAGTGGCGCTCCCGTATGGAATTCCGATGAGGTCACGATCCGGACTGCGGCGAGCCCCACCCCCGTCGCGGCCACCAGAGACAAGCCGTCACTGATAGTAACTCTTCGCCGCGTCGGGCCAGTCATCGTGGACGTCTCTTCGATCAGAGCGATCCAGCGCGATTCTCGGATGGCGGCGCGATGTCGATGCCGGTGATCAGCAGCATATCCAGAATCGAGCAACCGCCATCCTGGTTGAAGACGACGACCGTCCGGTTGTTTGGTCCGATCGCCACGAATTCCTGATGAGGGATCAGGTAACTGCGTTGATCGGCGACTCGAACGGTGAACGGTTGGAACGGGTGAGCCTGGATCGCCTCACGGATCGAACTGACGGCCATCATGGATTGTGATTCCGATTTGAAAGGGTGTAAGTCACCAATTTCCCACGGGGCATGAAACACACCACCTTCATTCTATCAAGGAAGATGGTGCGTTTCACGCCTCGATTGTCACGACCGATAATTCTCTTCCAGGCCCCAGAGGCGTTGTAGCTGGCGGTCGCGGCGGCCCTGTTCGTACTTGTAAATGGAGAGTTCCTCGAGCGCCTCGCCGGGGCCGACCGCATAGTCCTCGCGGCGGCCTTCCGCGTTGCGAAAGACCGGGCCAAGGTGGTCGGAGCAGGCAAACCCGTAAGATTTTAGCTCGGAGAAACTGCCGTCGCTCCATTGGGCGGCGATCTTGTATGCGGCGGGCTCGGAGCAGCGGGCGAGCGAACATCGGACGACCGTCATGGGCATCGTTGGGGCCTCAACAAGGGGGGTCGATTCGAGTCGAGACGACTCCAGGGGCATGTTGCGGCGTGGTTCTCCCCCTGTAGAGATAACCGATCCGGCCTCTGGCTTTCCAGTGCCGAGCCGCCGGTCAGGCCAACCGTCGAAGAATGGCCTCGGCCGCGTCTCGGGTCGTGGCCCGTCCGCCAATGTCGGCTGTCAACGCCTCACCCGAGGCAATCGCCCGGGAAACGGCCGATTCGATTCGACGCGCCGCGGCGGCCGGAGCGGGATCGGCGTGACGCTCGGCCAGGTAGTCAAGCAGCATCACACCCGAGAGGATCGCCGCGATCGGATTTGCCAGGTTAAGACCGGCAATATCGGGCGCCGTGCCGTGGCAGGGCTGAAAGACCGCGTGACGGTCGCCAATGTCGGCCGAAGGGGCAACGCCAAGGCCGCCGATCAAACTCGCCGCGAGGTCGGAAAGGATGTCACCCAGCAGGTTTTCCATCACAAGGACATCGAATCGGCCGGGGTGGCGGACAAGCTCCATCGCCGCGGCGTCGACATAAAGGTGATCGGCGCCAATCCCGGGATAACCGGCCGCGACCTCGTCGAAAACCTTGCGGAAGAAGGCGAAGGATCGCAGGATATTCGCCTTGTCCACGCAGGTGACCCGAGCGTCGGGTCGACCGCGACGCCTCGCCAGCTCGAACGCCGAGCGGACGACCCGTTCGGTTCCGCGTCGGGTGATGACCTGGGTGTCGGTCGCCACCTGATCGCCGAGGACGATCCCGCCGCCGAGCGACGCGAAAATCCCTTCCGTGCTCTCGCGGACAATCACGAAATCGATCTCGGGAGGACCGGCGAGAGGTCCGGCGATGCCCTCAAGACGCCTGGCGGGCCGAATTCCGGCGTAGAGGTCGAGGACGATCCGAAGAGTGACCTGAGGAATGATCTCCGTGCCGTCGGGATAGCGAACCCCCGGCAATCCGCAGGCGCCGAGCAGGATTGCATCGGCAGATCGACACGTTTCCAGGGTCGTCTCGGGAAGAGCGACCCCCTGTTCCCGATAGGTACAGGCGCCGGCCGGAGCATCCAGGAAATCGAGCGAAAAGCCAGAGACAGACCGAGAAGCCTGGTTAAGAATATCGGTTGCGCGGGCGATGACCTCGGGTCCGATCCCGTCACCGGCGACCACGGCGATCCGGTATGACCTCATCGCCCGACTCCAGGCCCGTCTTGAGCGCGTCATCAGAAGAAGCGAAGCATTCCGAGCGGGCTCTTACGTTTCGGAGCGGCAAGAGGAGCATGAGGGCCGGGACTTCGCCCTTCGGAAGCCTCGGCAAGCGTCGACAAGGCCGCTCGACTCCGTTCCATCGATACAAGGACCAGGCTGTGGATTGCGTCTTGCAAGGTAGGAAGATCGGGACTTTCCGGCTCAAAACTCAGAAGGGCGTTGAGCCGGTCGGAATCGAGATCGTAAGCTCGATGAAGGAGAAAGATCGTCAGCGCGAGTTCCGCGCGAAGCCCCTCGGATCGATCGTTCGCCTCGTCGATCATTGTCAAGAGGGCGTCATATTCCGGGTCGTCGCCGCTGGGTGCGCGATAGGGCAAGGTCCAGACCTGACCGTCCGCGAGTCGGACGCGAAGACCATCGATTTCCGTCCGTCCGTCGTCAGATACCATCCTGATGCCCCCCGACGGCGACGAAGGCCCCGAACCCTCCGAGGTCATCGCCTCCAATAATATAGGACATGAAGGATCGCGAAGGGGGGAAACTGGCTTCAACGCTCATCCTTAATACTTTCGTTCGTAACTTGCAAAATCAATACCGATGAAACGCATACGCGGGATTTGCCGGGTCGAAATCGAGCGACGAAAGCGTTGCATCCAGGTTAAGGTCGTCGTACTGATAATGTTCGGCCAGCAAGGGTTCTCCCGTCTGTCCGGGGACGGGCCAGTCAAAGTTACGGACATCGACGGGAATCAGGGTCTTCGGATCATAAAGCACTTCAACCCGCGCAAAGGGACGGCCCGGTTGTTGGTGGGGATGCGTATGAATGGAACGAAACCAGACCCGGCCGTTGGCATCGCTTGTCCGGTCGAGAACGGTCGATGCCTCCGGGTCGTCGAGGTCTAGCTCGCGAAAATGAAGAAGCCGGGCCGTCAGGTTGGCAAGTCCGGCCTCGGTGACGGGATGACGCGCATCGGAGAGGGCAAGCGGGTGGTCGGGGGCAACCGCGACCCGAGGCGCGAGGAACCGGGCCAGGCCGCTTCCCGCGTGGGCGATCAGTTTATTGTCGTGGTGCCCCTCGGCGTAAACAACTTCTTTGCCCGCCTGAGGGGTGATGAACTTGAAGTAAACCGCGAAGGGTTTCTGGCGGACCTTCATTGCCATCGTCTGAACAGGTCCGAGGACGTCGTTAAGCCGTTCCTGTTTCTTGAAAGTCGCGGTATAGGTTTCTACACGATCCAGACGTCCGGCGGAGGCCGTTAAAAGCTTCAAGAGCCGGGTCTTGGCGGCGGGGCCGTCGAGCCGAGCCTCCGGCCAGGTCAGCGGTTCCGCCGAGGTTGAAGGAGGCGTCGTAATCAGCGCTTCTTTCAAGGGTTCGGTCGGTTTCGAAACGGCCGAGAGGTGATCGGTGAGCGGCTCGGCGAACCACCACGACGCCAGCGCGATGCCCAGCAAAGGTGTCGCGACCAGGACCAGCCACCAGCGACGTCGGAGGCCGAGAGGGCGCGATTCCAGACCGATCAGGCTCGCGGCCATGAACGCACTCCAGATCGAAGAGGGTTTTAAGCGAGTTCCAGGCGGGGGGATACAGTGATCGAAATTACCGGGCAGGACTCGTCGGAAAGAAAGTCCAACACAATCATAACATGGAGTGTTGCCGCGTGATTCCTTGTCGTCAATCGGATTGACGGATTCCGTGGAATTCTCCCCATTCATGGAAGCCCTTGAGAACACGCGGTTCCCGCCTGATGAACGGATCGTTGAATTGACCAACGCTGGTACGGCCGTTTACGATAAGGCGAACGGAACGACCCGAGCCGACCGGGACCCGCTTTCGACTGATTGATTGAGGCGAGCCGGACGAACCGCGTTCTCCGGGCCACCGAAGGAGTTCTCCCGAATCATGACCCAGATTGAACAGGCGAGACTCGGCCAGATCACCGCCGAGATGGAATATGTGGCGCGCCGGGAGAACCTGGAGCCCGAATTGATTCGTTCCGAGGTGGCCCGAGGCCGGATGGTCATTCCGGCCAACATCAACCACCTCAAGCTCGGCCTTCAGCCGATGGCGATCGGCATCAAGTCGGTCTGCAAGATCAACGCGAATATCGGCAACTCCGCGGTCACCTCCGACGTCGAGAACGAGCTGGCCAAGCTCAAGATGGCCGTGAACCTGGGCGCCGATACGGTGATGGACCTCTCCACGGGAGGCAACATCGACGCGATCCGCCAGGCGATTCTCGAAGCCAGTCCCGTGCCGATCGGAACCGTGCCGATCTATCAGGCGATCCAGAAGGTCAAAAAAGTCGAGGACCTTTCCGAAGAAGACATCCTCGACATGGTCGAGCACCAGGCGCGGCAGGGGGTTGACTACATGACCCTGCACGCGGGCATCCTTTATGACTATATCGCCCTGACGGCTCACCGCGTTACCGGAATCGTCTCGCGGGGGGGTTCGCTGATCGCTCAGTGGATGTTCGCGCACAAGAAGGAAAATCCGATCTACACCCGGTTTGACGACTTCTGCGACATCATGCGGCAGTACGACGTGACCTGGAGCCTCGGCGATAGCCTCCGCCCCGGCTCGATCGCCGATGCCTCGGACGCCGCGCAGTTCGCCGAGTTGAAGACCCTGGGCGAGCTGACCCGACGCGCCTGGGCGCGAGGCTGTCAGGTCATGGTTGAAGGTCCTGGACATATCCCGATGGACCAGATCGCCATGAACATGGAGAAGCAGGCCGTTGAGTGCAGCGAGGCGCCGTTTTATGTCCTCGGGCCGCTCGTCACCGACATCGCGCCGGGGTACGACCATATTACCTCGGCCATTGGAGCGGCGCTCGCGGCCTGGAACGGAGCGAGCATGCTCTGTTACGTCACGCCCAAGGAACACCTTGGGCTTCCCGAGGTCGAAGACGTCCGACAGGGGGTGATCGCTTACAAGATCGCCGCGCATGCGGCCGACCTCGCCCGGCACCGCCCCGGCGCTCGCGATCGTGACGACGCCCTCAGCCGCGCCCGCTATTCGTTCAACTGGGAAGAGCAGTTCCGCCTTTCACTCGATCCCGAGACGGCGCGCCGGATGCACGACGAGACCTTGCCGCAGGAGGCGTTCAAATCGGCGGCCTTTTGCAGCATGTGCGGCCCCAAATTCTGCTCGATGCGGATCACCGAAGACCTTCGGAAGCACGCCGCCGAGGCCGCCTCGCTCGTCCAGCTTGGAACTTCAGAATCTGTTGCCGCCGGCAACTGATCCCTGAAGAGCACGTCTTTGACGCGGAATTTCGACTGAATCCTGACTCGGGGAGGCAAGGAAGCCTCTCCGGGCCGGGTCAACTCTCCCCGAATTCTTTCCACCTGTCCTCGTTGCCCGACCAACACAGCTCTTCCGACGCACTCCCTGCAGTTCGGAACCGGGGTCTTCAAAACCTCTGCTTCTCGACCTTGACGCGTATTCCACCGGCGAATCCGCCGGGAATTCCAAGGTCGAAAACATCGATTTGCCTCAGGTTTTCGAGTAGCCACGGGAACGCGTGCATCACGTGGATTCGTCCCTACGTGAATTTGAGGGAGCCGTTTGAGCTCCCCGGTCAGTACCAAGCCACGTCGGTCGGTATTGCCACTCTCTTTAGGTAAACCGCGGCCGTCTCTTGTGACCGAAGATCCGTTCTTGGTCCCTCACGCGGCCTAATTTTTCTGGATAGTTTTGGAAGGATCGAGCGAGAAGAGAAAATAGATAAGAACATACATAAATTATTGTTTTCAGACAATCAATCCATTGGTTTCAAGTTAAGCATACGTGCAAATATTTTTTTGCAAAAATAGACGCCTATGTGATGCCATGCTCGGATAAGATACAAACCAATCCGCTGGCCTCGACGGTCAACGCGTCGCATACGGTCTTGTGGAATGCCTTGCTCGGCGGACTGACGGGAACGACGATTAACCTCTCGAATGCTCAATGCTCTGGCCTCTCGAACGCGCAGGCGAACGGGGCGGCGTTCAGCTTTATAACGCCACGAACGTAACCGCCTCGCCGACGTCCGTGACCATCGCGGGCGTATCGCTCGGCCTGGGAGCGACGATCAGCAGCGCGAATCTTTCGGCGCAGACGGTCGGGGCGCCGACGACCGTGGTGGGAGCCTCGGGAACGCAGTTTTATTCGGCGGCATTGTGGCTCGAACTGGCCCTGAACCTGCTGAATGCCAACCCAGTCCTGACCACGCTGACGAGCCAGCTTGATTCGGCCTTGACGGGGGTCGCGAACGATTGCGACGGGCGACACAATGCACGTGAGCGGCTCGACCCCGCCGCGCACGGCAAGGACGTCGTGAACGCGGAGGCAACGATCACGTACACGCCGAACGCCGGCCTCCCGGGAGTTGATACGTTCAACTTCACCGAGAGCGATTCGATGGGCCTGACGTCCTCGGCCGCCGTGACGGTGAACGTCCAGGCATTGCCGCCGGTCGCCGTGAATGACGCGTACACGACGACCTCGGGCGTGACACTGACCGTCACCTCGCCTGGCCTTCTGAGCAACGACACCGACCCGTCGGGCAACGCACTGACGGCGACCGCCGCGACCCCGCCAACGCACGAAATGCCGACCCTCAAGGCGAACGGGTCGTTCACGTAAGTTGCGGCCCCAATATATTTTGGGACGGACGTCCTCACGCACCACGACAACGACGGCACGCTGACCGGAAACACGGCGACGGTCGTCCTGAACATCTTGCCCGCGCCGCCGGTGGCGACGAACTGCGCGGATAACCTCGTGGAGAGGACGGTTCTGTCCGTGCCCGCGGGGGGCATTCTGGCACTTGACACGGCGCCAAGCGGCTTGCCGCTGACGGCGGCGCTGGTGACTGGGCCGAGCCAAGGCGTCCTTTCGCTCTTGCCCGACGGGTCATTCAATGATGTTCCCGCGCCGGATTATGTCGGGATGGGTTTGATCGAAGATTGATGTAAGCCCAAGCCGGGCGTCGTCACTCAGGCGGCGACCGGGAACCCCCAGCGATCGACCTTCGACCAGAATTGACTCCACCGCTCCGGTGTGTAGCTCAGCGCCCGCAGGCTCAGCACCACCGCCGCCCCCTCCTCCGTCCACTTCATCCCCGACCCGCAGAGCCGCTGCTTGACGATCACCTTACACGCCGCCTCCGTCACTCCGCTGCCGATCGGCTCGTTTGCCTCCACCCGGCTGGGGTAGTCCATACGGCCCGCTCCCGACTGGTTGGCGAAGTAGGTGATCGCTTTCTGGACATCCTCGTCATCCTTGGCCCAGGGGCGTTCCCGGGCCAACGACCGCAACCGCTTCAGCACCCACTCGGCCCCGCCCGGTTCGTGTTTCAACCGGTGACAGGCATCGTCGAGCCACGCCTTGCGGGTCTGGGGCTGGCCCCGGTACAACACCACCGCCGCCTTTCCCAGGTACTCAGCGGCATGCCAGAAGTCGGTCACCTGCACGTCGGTGTGCCGCCCCAGGAAGTCCCAGTTCCCTTTCGCCCCGTCGGCGATCCCCACGTAGTGGGCCTCAGGGCACTTCGCCTTCGCATGGCCGATCTCCGCCTCCAACCGCCCCAGGAACTTCGCCTTGCCATACTCGGGCGTCGCCGCCAGGTAGACCGTGTGCTGCCGCTCGCCTTCCCGGTCATGGAAGCTCAGCGTGCCGACCATCGTCTCCCGCCACCCGCTCTCGCCCATCAACAGGCAGGTCCCGTCCAGGCTGACCGCCACCGTGACGGGGGGCTCATCGAACTTCGGCAGGGCATAGCTCCAGTCCTCCTCCTTGGCCAATGCCGCCGCCGCCACCGCATCAGCCACGTCCTGGATCAGGCAGCGGGAGATCGCCCGGCCGTGGTTCTCTCGGAGGTCGACCTGGGCACGAGGTGAGCTGAACTCGGCGTACTTGTGCGAAAGGACCTTGGCGAACCGGGGTGTGGACGTGACGACGATCCGGGCGTCCCGGTCGAGCGGGCAGTAGGTCGGGCCGCCCTCGGGGCTCTGGTAGACGTGGCGTGCGACGTTGGCGACGCCGTAGGGGGTTTGGTAATCCTTCTCGACCTGGCCTTTGGTGGTGAACTTGACCGGGCCGACGGTGATGGGCAAGCCGTCAGTGTCGAACTGCTTCAGCCCCTCGACGGTGGCGACCACCCCGGCTTCGTTGAGTCGGTGTTGGAGCGCCTCCTCGAAGTCGAGCATGGAGTCATTGTAGGGGACCTCGACCTGGAGGGTGAACGAGGTCGGGGTGCGGGCGATGATCGTGGCGTCCATAGTTCCAGTCCCTCGGGTGAAGGCTGGAAGTTATCGCAAGTACGGGGATTGCGTCTACATCATTCCTCGATCAAACCCGTCGGGATCGACACGTTCCTCGACAAGGCGACTGATGGCAATCTCCTGAGCAGCCCTGCCACGGCTGCCTGGGCAAATGAGACGGACGCAACAGAGTCGCGTCCTGATGCGACCATAACTTAAAAACTAAGTAACTCTCCAGGTTTGATAAGCCGCGATAAGTAAAAATTCCAGATCTCTCTCCCCCAGAAACGCCCGGGGCCGCATCTAGATAGGGCATGACGCCATTTGATGCGGTTCCCGGGCGTTTTCCGCGTTAACGGGGGGGGACCAGCGTCACGGGCGGAATGACCTTGATATTTTCCGCGTGACCGGTAACGCCGCCGACCTGGTTGCCCGAGCAATCCGCCACGCCGTACCAGCTTCCGATCGTCCCGTCGACCTGAACGGCGGGCCGCGTGCTCGCGGCGAAGCAGGAGATGTTGAGGACGTTAACCTTGGCGGGAGTGAACGTATCTCCAAACGCCTTGGTGCGCCGACCGATCAGTCGGACAAACGCCCCTTGATTCAAGGTGGAGATGCCCACCTCGTCGATCAACACCTGATTCGGGCAGTTGGCGGAATGGTCCACCTCGATGATCGCCACCCGAGGGCCGCCGGTCTCGTTGTCGACGAGCATGTTACGGATTGTGAGCGCGCCGCCATAAGGGTCGGACGTCTTGCGGATAAAGCAATCGGTGGTCGGCGTGCTGAAGGTGAAGGTGGTTCTGTCCCAGTCAAAGACGCCTCCCGCGCAACGAAGGCCGTCGCGTCCGCTCATGCCGACAAAGGTATTGTGTCCGTGAACAATCTGCTGCCAGCCTGAATACGCGCAGTCGTATCCGGCCAGGTAACAACGTTCCAGCGTCACCGGATAGGTACAACCGACAGGGATCGAGCCGATCGCCTGAAGTCCCGATCCCCCCGCGTGGATATCAACGAGGGTCACACCAAAGCAATAGCCGATCGCGATCGATTGCTGAAGCTTGGTGTCAATCGTGATATCTCGGATGCCAAGGTTGCTGGAAACCGGAGCGCCTTTCTTCGGAATCCAGAAGCCGACGCCATCGGGTCCGGGACTGGAAACCTTGACGTGCGTCGCCGGCGCGTCGTTCAGCGGCAGCCAGGCAATCGTCTTGACCGCGGAGTCGGGCGAGGTCTCCCAGTAGCGGTTCGCCGAGGGTCCTTTATGATCGGCGCGGACTTCGGTTCGTTTTGAAGGATCAAAGACCAGGCCCGACGAGACGATGAAGCCGTGCACGTCCAGCGGCGCGGGCGAGGGCTGATTGCCGCCAAAGAGAAACGGAATCATGCCGTCGTGCCGCGCCAGACGCGCACCGGGAACCCAACGGGACCGGTCTGTGCTGCTGAGGGTGACCGGCTGCGCGGCACCATCGACCCAGGCGTGTAACGTGGCCTTGAGATAGTCTTGCTGGATCGTGATCCGGTGCGGCCAGGGACCGGGAGTCGGAAAACTGGCGGTGTGGTACGCGGCCTCGTCGGCCTGATCGGCGGTTCGAAAGAAGAATCGAAGGCTGGAAACGCCGTCCTCGCCCGCGAGAACGTGCCAGGGGTTCACCTGGCCGTTGCCATTGGTGAACCCGAACAACCAGGCGTTGGGCTCCCAGCGCACTCCCCGGCCGGGGCCGATCACGAATTCCCAGGTATACGCCGGGCCGGTCCAGTAGTCGAGCGGCGACCCGCCGCCAAACTGGAGCGGATGCGCCGTGATCGACAGAACCGCCTCGCCGCGGGTCGAGAGGGCGCGTCGGCCCGGGTCGAGAATCGAAGGGACTCGATACCGGGAAGGTTCCACCCCGCAACGCTCAAGACGCGAGACCCCGACCACGAGCGGAGGCCCCGCGTAGTTGTTGGCCCCGCCTGTGATGATCGTCCCCGGACCATCGCCTCGGAGTTCGACGTTCCGACCGTCGAGATAGACCGGCGAGCCGACCTGATAGGGTTTCGTCGCCTGCGGAACATGAACGGTCAGGCTGCCGCTGAGAGTCGTTACCGCCTGTGCCCGGTCAATCAGGGCCTGAATTGCCGGGGCGGAGTCGGTATTGGGAGGAGCCGAATGGGGAGCGGTGGTCTGGCTCAGGCTGATCAGGATCAGGAGAGTTCGCAACGTGGTGTCTCCGCGAGTCGAGCGAATCGGCCATCAATCCTCAATCAGCATAACGAAACGACCCCGCGACTCGACACGCGTCTTCCCAACGCCTCAACCAATCGAGGGCACGAACCCATTGCGGTTTAGATGGATCGGAACGATTTTATCAAGGAGACTCGATCGAGGCGGTCGCGTCGGCGGGGTCATGACTTGTTCCGGCGACCGCGAGCGGCTACGATCGCGGCGTTCGAACGTTTGTTGTCCCACCCGATCCCCCATTTTGCGATCGAGAGATGTCATGTTAACAGCCTTATACCTCCTCGTCTCTCTTGCCAGTCTCGTCTGTTATATCATGGTGGTCGTGAAGATGTTCCAGCACGGGAAGACGGGGCCTGGGCTATTCAGCACCCTGGGCCTGTTCCTATGCCTGCTTGGCTATCCCTTCGCGTTCATCTACGGATGGATGAAGGCGGGCGAATGGCGGATTCAGAACATCATGATCGTCTGGACGGTCTGCTTCCTTGCCAACCTCGGTCTGGGGATCGCCACGTACCCTCAACAAATGGAAGCGTTTCGGATTCAGCAGGAACAGCTTCTGCAACAGAACAAGGTCCAGCCCGTGGCCCCGGTGGTTCCGGCGCCCGCGCCCGCCCCTGTTCCCGCTCCCGCGAATCCCTGATCGTGATCGAGAGTGGCGGCTTTCGACGATAGAAAGCCGCCTCGATTCTCAATCGAACCGGAACTCGACGAATGAGAAATCGTCGGCGAAATCGGGCCTGCCGCTGATCGCGCGGGCATGGGTCATGAGCGGTTCCATGACCGAGGCGCCTGGACCTGTCGGGCGACTCATGAACTCAAGGAAGTCGCTCCAGGGCCACATCGTGCCGTCGGCGCGTTCGATCTCGTAGGCGCCGTCGCTGAAGAGAAAGAGCTTGCCAAAAGCCTCGACCTGAACCGTGGATGACGAGTATTCGAGGTCGGGAATGGCGCCGACCATCGCGCCCTGAGCTTCGAGCGGGTAGACCTTCGCCTCGGCCTCGGTCGGGCCGGTGATGAGAATGGCGGGCGGGTGGCCGCCGCCGCCGTAGTGGATCGTCCGCGTCGACTTTTGATAGATCCCGTACCAGATCGTGAAATAAAGGCCGTTTTGCTGGTCCATCTGGAAGGCGCGGTTGAGGGCGACGAGGATCTGGCTGGGTTCAAGAAAATCGGTCTGCGGCAGAGACTGCGACCGCAAGGCGTTGAAGGCCGAGACCGAGAGCAAGGCCGGGCCGACTCCGTGGCCGCTCACATCGAGAAGAAAAAAGGCGAAGTGGTCGTCGTCGATCCAGTCATAGCCGAAGGTGTCGCCGCCAAGCGAGGCGGACGGGACGAACCGCCAGTCCGTTCGCACAGGGCCGGACCTGATCGGTTCGGGCAAGAGTGATTGAACATACTTCGCGGCCTGGGCGAGGTCGCTGGCCATGACTTTCTGACTGGCCAGAAGCGCCGCGTAGGCTTCGTTTCGTTGAAGCAGGGCGATGTAGCCCTTGGAGTGATACCGAATCCGCGCGAGGAGTTCGAGGCGATCGGGGAGTTTGACGACGTAGTCGTTGGCACCGAGGGCGAAGGCATCGGCCTTGACCTTGGGGTCTTCCTTGGAAGACAGAACGATCATCGGCGTCTCGCGCGTGGCGGGATTCTCGCGAAAGGTCTTGACCAGGGTCAGGCCGTCAATGTCGGGCATGACGAGGTCTTGAAGGATGACCGTGGGCGCGACCTTCGCGGCTTCCTCGACGGCGCGTCCGGCATCCTTGCAGTAATGAAAAGCAATGTCGGATTCACCGGCGAGCATCCGTCGCACGGCCTCGCCGATGATCGGCTGATCGTCCACCAGAAGGACGGTTACCTTGTGGTCGGTCAAAACAGGGTCGACCCCGTCGCTCATGAGCCCTCCTCGCCCTTCCGCAAAAGCCGATTGACGGCCGCGACGATCGCCGGGCCGATCCGGGTCAGTTCCAGGACGTCCATCGCCCCGCCAACTTCCGCCGCGGCGCGCGGCATGCCCCAGACGACGCTCGACGCGGCGTCCTGCGCGATCGTCTTCCATCCTGCCCGACGCAAGCCGAGCAATCCATTGGCGCCATCGCGGCCCATCCCGGTCAGAACGACGGCGACTCCTGGCCCCGGCCAGCGCGCCTGAAGGCTCGCGAAGAAGACGTCGACCGAGGGTCGATAAAAATAATCGAGCGGCTCGCCCACATAATTCACCCGGGAGCCATGATCAAGAACCAGGTGATCATTTGTCGCGGCAAGCAGAATTCGACCAGGTTCAAACTTTGATCCAGGCTCGGCGACGCCTACCTGGCGGCCAGTGCGTTCGGTGAGCCACTGCGCGAGGCCCGGGGCAAAGCTGGCGTCAACGTGCTGGATCAAAGCGACGGGGGCTTCCCAGTTCTTCGGAAAGGCGGAGATAACCTCGGCCAGGGCGTTCGGGCCTCCCGTCGAGGCGCCGATGGCGACGATCGGCGGGGCCTGAAAGGTTGACCTGTGCGGAATCGTCGGCGAAGGGGCGGGGAGGGTGAGTCCAACCTTGCCGGTGAGTTTGCCAATCGTGGCGATCTTGGCGAGAAGAGCCTCGGCGCCCTGGACGTCGCCGCGAGGGCCGAGCGTCGGCGTGTCCACGGCGTCAAGAGCGCCGTGGCCCATCGCTTCATAAACGCGACCGAAGTTGCCGCTGACGGTCGCGGTGACGACGAGGATCGGGCAAGGCGACTCGGCCATGATCCGGCGAGTCGCCTCGGCGCCGTCGATCCCGGGCATGATCAGATCCATCAGGATCAGGTCGGGCGTCTGCCGATTCGTCTGGGCGATCGCCTCGGCGCCGTCGTTCGCGAGCCAGGCGACCTGATGGTTGGGGCTTGACTCGACCACCCGACGCAGGGCCTCACGCGCCAGGGCCATGTCGTTGACGATCCCGATCCTCATGGCGCGGCCTCGCCGATCAGGTCAACGACCGTCTGAAGAAAGGTTCGATCGTGAAAGCTGCTCTTGGTTAGATAGGCGTTCGCCCCGGCGTCGAGTCCGCGCATTCGATCTTCCTCGCGGTCCTTGTACGAGACGATCACCACGGGAATCGATCGAAGCCGAGGATCTTGCTTGATCGCGCTCACAAGCTGAATTCCGTCCATCCGAGGCATGTCGACATCGCTGATGACCAGGTGATATTCCTGGGTTCGAACGGCGTTCCAGCCGTCAAGGCCGTCGACGGCGACCTCGACCTGATAGCCGACACTTTCGAGCAACTGACGCTCCAGCTCGCGGACGGTGATCGAGTCGTCCACAACGAGCACCCGGCGGCGAACGCGGCCGTCGGGGCGATGGTCGACGGTTCCCGAGAGCTTGCGAAGGCGACGACCACTGAGCAGGTTATCGACCGAACGAACCAGGTCTTCCACGTCAAAAATCAAGACGGGCCAGCCGTCTTCAAGAACCGAGGCGCTGTTGACGTTGGGCACCTTGCCGAGCCGCGAGTCAAGCGGCCTGACCTCAAGGTCGCGCTCGCCGAGAAAGTCATCAACCACAACTCCAAACCGATGACTTCGATCGCTCGCGACGACGACCGGAAAGGTTTCGCCGGCCGCCTCGGCCGGCTCAAGGCCGAGAACCTGGCTGGCCTCGATCAGGGCGACAGGCTGGTCGTCCATCAAGAAGTGCTGACGTCCTTCGAGAATGCGGATCTCGGACTTGGGAAGTTCCAGAATGCGATCGATCCGATTGAGCGGAAAGGCATAGGGTTCGCCGGAGATCCGGGCGAGAAGAGCGCGGATGACCGACATGGTGATCGGCAACTGAAGCGTGAACCGCGTTCCCTGGCCGACCTGCGAGCTGACGCGTACCACGCCGCCGACGGCGCGGACCATGCTTTGCACGACGTCGAGACCGACGCCGCGTCCCGAGATTTCGGTAACCTTGTCCTTGGTTGAGAAGCCGGGGAGAAAGAGGAATTCCAGCAACTCGGCCTCGGTGAACTGGTCGGCCATCGCGGCCGAGGCAAGTTTGCGGTCAATCACCTTCTGGCGGAGCCGATCGAGGTCGATCCCGCGGCCGTTGTCGCTGAGCGTGATCTGAAGCATTCCCGCGCGGTGGCGGGCTTCGAGGCGAATCGTCCCCGACGCGGCTTTACCGGCCGCCTCACGCTCGGCGGGTGACTCGATGGCGTGGTCAAGAGCGTTGCGAATGAGGTGATTGAGCGGGGCTTCGAGCTTTTCGAGGATGTCGCGGTCAACCCCGGTGTTCTCACCGACGACGACGAACTGGACCTGCTTTTCCAGGGTCCGCGAGAGGTCGCGAACCAACCGGGCAAACCCGCGAACGCCATCGGAAAGAGGCCGCATCCGGCTCGTCAGGACTTCGTGATGGAGCCGGCCGGAAAGATCCTCGCTGCGACGCGCGAAGTCCTCGATCTCTTCCATCTTGGTGACGAGCAACTGCCCGCAAGTGCCCGACTGGGCCTTGGCACGAGCCAGGATCGTCAGGCCAACGGAGTGGGCTCCGCCCGTGTCGGCGTTGAGGCGATCCTGAAGGCTCTGAAGCGTCGACGAGAGCGCGGAGTGCTGGAGTTTGAGAGCCAGGAGCGAATCGACGAAGGGGCGGAGCCGGCGCGACTGGACGAGCGATTCTCCGGCGAGGCTCATCAACCGGGTGAGACTCTCGGCGGTGACCCGAACGACGCGATCGGCATGCTCGGCGGCGGGAGGCTCGGGCGTCGGGCTTGCCTCGGGGGGCGGCGGTGATGGTGGTGGTGGTGGTGTTTGAACGGCGGGCGGCGGGGGCGAAGGTTCCGGGGGTGAAGCGATGACCTCGGCGGCGGGAGTTTCGGGTTCCTGGTCGGTCGGGATGGCGAGAATTGCGGCGACAAGCTGATCGACGGTTGACTCGTTCTCGATCGACCAGGAAGCGACATGGTCCTCGGCAAGCTGCGAGATCTGGCTGAGGAGGTCAACGCCTTGAAGCAGGGTGTCAACGTGGCGAGGGAGCAGGCCGCAGAGTCCTCTCTGGACGGCGACGAAGGTTTCTTCGAGCGCGTGGGCGACCTTGACGGCCGGTTCAAGGCCGACGATCCGGGCGGCTCCCTTGATCGAATGCGCCGCGCGCATCATCGGCTCGATCGTGGCCGAGGCGCTCGGCGTTCCCTGTTCGAGAGCGAGCAGGCCGTTGGAAAGAACGGCCGTCTGCCCTTCGGCTTCGGAACGAAAGAGGTCGATCAACGAAAAGCCGCTGAGGTCGTCGCTCATCGGGACAGCCCCTTGAGGGCCGCGAAGACGCGCTGGTCGTCAAGAACGCCGACGCTCTGCCCTCGCCAGGATAACACAGACTGGCTAAAACTCGTCGCCGGATTGGCGAGCGTGGAGGGAACACTCGTCAGATAATTCTTGGAAAAGCGACCGACGCCGCGAACCTCATCGGCGAGAAAGGCCCAGGTGAACGCCTCGCGTTTGATCACGACCAGCCGAGGCGTGGCCGAGGCGGAGATGCCGGCGTCATCGGGATCGATGCCGAGAAGGCCGTGCAAGGAGACCTGTAGCTGCAACTGACCTCGCAGGGCGACGAGACCGGCGAGCTTGTCGTTGGATCGGTGCGGAACGCGATGAAGAGGCCGCGGCGACGTGACCTCGACAACGATCACGGTGCGAAAGGCGAGCCATTCGCCGTTGAGTCGGAAGATCAGGAGACTGATATCGCGGCTGTCGGTCGGTTGAAGCGGCGTGGCGAGGAAGTCCGCCCATTCGGCGAGGTAACCGTCGGGGGCCGAACGATCAAAGAAGCCGACGGCCGCGGCGGCGAAGACCGGGCAATTCCGGCAATGAATGTGCGTTTGCAACTCGGGACAGGAGCGATCGCCCGAGATCCCTATCCGGTTCCAGCATTCCGGGCCGTGGATGGCCGCCAGGGGCGCCGAGATCATCGCGGGTGCTTCTCCTGATAGGCGCGCTCGGCACGTCGTCGATAGCCGGCGGCGGCATCGAGGTCGCCCCGCCGCTGCGCGAGAAAGGAGAGGGCGAGCAGAGCGTCTTCGTGCATCGGATCGAGATAAACCGCCTTTTCAAAGGAACGCTCGGCGCGGTCGCGGTCGCCGGCCGCCTGGCGGATCACGCCGAGCAGGAAATGAGGAGCCGCCGACGCACCTCCCAGGCGTAGGACCCCTTCACAGAGCATCGCGGCCTCGTCGTGGCGCCCTTGATCGGCCAGCAAGGCGGCGTCTTCGAGTGATTGCTTGACGGACGTTTCCGGCCGTTCGGTTTGCGGTGGATCAGGGGGTCGGATTGCGGGAGCCGGCGATCTGGCTTGCGGCAAGGTCGGCCGAGGCGTCGGCGGTCGAGGAGGTTGCGTCGGGATCGCCCGGCTCGCCTGGGCAGGGATGGGAAAAGTCGACGACGACGACGCGCGTACAAAGGCAAAAGAGCCAGGATCGGAAGCGGGGCGGAACGAACGCCTGAGAAGGCCAAGCTGCTCGGCATGGCCGACAAAAAGGATACCCGTCGGGCTTAAAAGGCGGTCAAGATTCGCGAGGACGCGTTCGCGGGCGCCGTCATCGAGATAAATCATGAGATTCCGACAGAAGATCATGTCATAAGGCGGACGACCGGCGAAGAGGCCCGGATCAAGAAGGTTCCCCTGATGGAAGGTGACGGCGGCCTTGACTGTTTTGGAGAGGGCGAAGCCGTCGGTTCTGTCCTGAAAATGGCGGTCGCGGAAGGAGAGGTCTCGGGAACGGAAGGCGTAATTGGTGTAAACGCCGAGTCGGGCGGAATCAATCACCGACCGGCTCACGTCCACGGCGTCGACATGGAAGCGTAAGGTCGGAAGGCCGCGATCGATCAGGGCGATGGCGATCGAGTAGGCTTCCTCACCCCGGGCACAGGGGACGCTCAGAGCCCGAAGCGGCGGCCGGTTCGGATCGGTGATCCAGCCATTCGCGGCCCGATCGGCAACAAGAGCGAAGGGAATCTCATCACGAAAAAACCAGCTTTCCGAGATGACGACTTCTTCAACGAGCGCCTGCAGCTCGCTATCCGAACGGTTCACCAGCGCGAGATAGTCGGCCGCGCCGGCTTGATCGATACCGACCGCTTTCATTCGGGCACGCGCGGCGCGCGCGATCAGATCAGCGCCGGTCGTGGCGGGATCGAGACCGATCCGGCGACGCAGGAGTTCCTCGACGGAGTCTCCGCTCATCATCCGGGCTCCTTCTCCCGACCGTAGAGCGCGTCCTGGACGCGTTCTGAGAATAACAGGTTTGCCTCGATGAGTTGTACCAGGCTCTCGTCAACCCGCAAGAGAGCGCCGAGGTAAGGCGCCTCGTCAAGATGCATCGCGGGTGAGATGACCTGCGCCGGTTCCACTTTTTTGAGGTCGCTGACCTGCTCGGCAATCACGCCGACGAGACGTCGGGAGCCGTCGTGGCCGGTGAACTCGGAGACGATCAAACGCGTGCTGAGGGCGTCGCGCGACGGCGTCGCAACGGCGAGGATTCCGAAATCAAGAACTGGCACGGCCTGCCCTCGGTAACTCAAGAGGCCAGCCAGGAACTCGGGCGCATGCGGGACGGGCCGAAGCTTGACCCGAGGAATCACTTCGACCACGCGGAGGGCGTCAAACGCGTAAAGGCTGTCGCCGGTCCGGAAGGTGAGGATCAGCATTGAGAGACCTCTCGGTCAATCAGGTCAGGGTGGGCGCCGGGTCCACCCGGAACCGTGAAACCTCATCCTTGAGCCCGCCCACAGCCTCGCGAAGCTGGGCGGTCGCCTGATTGAACTCGCGGAGCGAGGTCAAGGTCTGGTTCACGCCATCACTGAGATGAACGATCGCCTCTCGAATCTGGTCAGCCCCCTGGGCCTGAACGCGCATGCCTTCGGTGACCTGATCAAAGCGATCGGTCAGGCCCTGAACAGCGTGGATGATCTGGCCGAGTTGCTCGCCGAGGTGCGCGGCCTCGCGAACCCCCTGGCGGACCTGGTCGCTGAACTTGTCCATCTCCATTACACCGGCGGAGACGCTGTATTGCATCTCCTTGACCATGCGGTCGATATCCAGCGTGGAAACGGCGGTCTGGTCGGCGAGGCGGCGAATTTCCCGGGCGACGACGAGGAAGCCAAGGCCATATTCACCGGCTTTTTCGGCCTCGATCGCGGCGTTGATCGAGAGCAGGTTGGTCTGGTCGGCAACCTTCGTGATCGTGGTCACGACAAGATTCACGGTTGCCGCGCGCTCGCTGATGACCGAAAGCTTGGAGCCGATCGAGGTTGTCGAGTCGGCCAGCGACCGCATCGTCTTGTCCATCCCGGCAAGGCTTTCCTGACCGTGCGTCGCCATCCGGGCGGTGTCGCTGGCGACGCTGTTGACCTCGGTCATCGTCCTGAGAAGCTCCTGGCCGGTCGCCGAGATTTCCTTGACGGCCGCGGCGGCCTCGTTGGTCGACGCGCCGTAGGCGTTCACCGTCTGTTCCTGCTGGCGAGACGTCGCGGCAATCTCGGTCGCCGCGGACATCAGCGTGATACTTGACTTCTGAACCCGGCCGATCAGCGATCGCAAGTCCTGATTCATCTTGCGAACGGCCCGGACGAGCATGCCGACCTCGCCACGCGCCACGATGTCGAGCTGGGTCGTGAGGTTTCCGCCGGCAATCTCGTTCGCCGCGTCAACCACCGCGTGGATCGGCCTGGAAAGCGAATGCGCGACCTTGCGCGCCACGAAGAAGACAACCAGGAGCGTGATGAGCGAAAGGCCCGCGATCACCATCCGAAGGCGATGGACCAGCTCATACGCCTCGGTCACATCTTGTTTGACGACCAGGCCCCAGCGCAGCGAGGGAATATATGACCAGACGGCGATAACCTGTCGGCCGTTCACGTCAGTCACCTCGCCGAAGCCACGTTCGCCCTGAACCGCGTGATCGAGCGCGACCAGGCCATCGCCATCAAGACGTTGTCGGCGTCGAAAGGCCGTGGGATCAAAACGGGTCGGCGCGACAACGTTAAGCTCGTCACCCCGCAGCAAGGCGGCGACAGCTTCGCCCGTCTCGCCCAGTCCGTTCGAATCGTTGAGGATCGAGAAGACCTCGCGATTGCCAAGCTGGAGGATAATCACGCCGATATGAATTCCGTCTTCGTCGAAAATCGGGCTCGCGGTAAAGGCGATCGGCTCCTTCTTGCCGGGATAGATCTGGAAGTCGGAAAAGACCGACTGAAGCAGGATCTTGCAGCGGTCGAAAACCTGGCTCAACTCAGTCTCGCGAAGCGGCCCCTGTTTCAAATGCGTACCGACGCCGAGTGTGTCATCAAGTCGAAACAAAACCTTGCCCTCGACGTCAAACAAGAAGGCGTTGCTGTAACCGTAGGCGTCTCGATAATAGGAAAACACCTCGCGAGCTCGTTCGCTTTCCTTAAGATATTCCGGCGATTCGAGCGATTCCTTGTCGAGGATCTTGCTCAGCTTGTTGACAGCCTCACTGACAAAGGGAAGATGTCCAGCCAGACTGACATCGCCCCGACGTTCATGGACATAACTCTCGATCGCCGACGATTTCGCCTCGGAGATGACCATCAAGCCGCGGCGAACCGTCTTCTGGATCGCGGCGCTGGTCAGGTACTCGATCACACCCGTCACCAGGGCCCCTGGGATTACGGAGATCGCCAGAAACCAGAGGAGCAAACGAGCGTTGATGCTCAGATCGCCGCGAAAAAGCTTCGAGAGATTCATGAACGCTTGGCTCTCGTGGCCTTGGGCTCGAACTCAGGATGAGGGATCGTCCGCGTTTTCAAGTGACAGACGTTGCGTTTCAGGAGGATCGCAAAATCCCGACAACCGATGATCGATGACCGAGAAATTCCGCCTGTTTGGTCATTGATCCTTGGTCATTGGTCATGGAAAAGCAGGACTTTGCCATCCCCTTTCGATGCGATTAGCTTCCCGACTTCCGCAGCGTGGGAGACTCCCACTGGCCATCCCAACGCGCCGAGAGGGCATGGAGAAACGCCTCCCACTCGTCACTCGTTCGCGAGAACGGATAAGGAACCGGGCGGATCGGTTTCGGCAATGATTCAATAATCTCCACCTGGCCGTCGGGCCGGACCCGACCGATGAAAAATGGGCGCCAGGTGCACTGCGTGTTATGGTCGATCGTGATAACCCCTTCGGGCGCGTTGCGACTCTGACGAAGGAGGGCGGGACGGACCTCAACGATTTGATCGGTCTCGGCCTCGGTCACTGCCTGAGCCCAGAGCTTGATACTCGTATACGACGTGGCGATTGCGTCGCAGGTCACGCGATCATGCCCGTACTTTTCCTTGAACCGGCGGACGAACTCGTGGTTTTCGGGTCGGTCGATCGACTGGAAGTAATTGCAGACGGCGTAATCATTGGTCATCCGTTGAATCGGAAGCTCGCGAAACTCGTCCTCCGTCATGCTGAAGGTCACGACCGGAATCTTGGCGGCATCACCCGCGCGGATCGCCTGATAAAACGGGAGATTGGCGTCGCCTTCGAGCGTGCTCAGAATCACGTCGGGCGCGGCCTTGACCGCCTTCGCGGCCACAAGACCGGCGGCCGAAGGGGTGAGACCGATGTATTCCTCGCCGACGAGTGTCGCGCCGATCGCCTTGAGTTGGTCCTTGATGATCGCGTTGACGGCGCGCGGCCAGACGGTGTCGGTGCCGATCAGATAAAACGTCTTCGCCTTGAGCGTGTCGCGGCACCACTTGACCGTCGGAACCACCTGCTGATTGGCCGCGGCGCCGGTGTAAATGATCTGCGGAGACTGCTCCATCCCCTCGTAAGCGACCGGGTAGATCAACAGATGGTTGGCCTTCTCAACGATCGGCCGGACGCTTTTCCGGCACGCCGAACTCCAGCAACCGACAATAACGCTCACCTTCTCCACCGAGATCAACCGCTCGGCCTCGCTCGCGAACGACCGAGGATCGGACCGACCGTCGGCCTTGATCGCTTCAATCCGTCGACCAAGTAAGCCGCCCGACTTGTTCAACTCCTCGATCGCCAGCATCTCGGCGTCGATCATTGACTTCTCACTGATCGCCATCGGGCCGGTCAGTGAGTGCAGGAGGCCGACCCGGATCGGCGCCTTGACACGCGCGAAGACGGGCGCGGCGATCCAGAAACCCAGTGCGGAGACGATCAGAATCGCCAGCACGATCAGGACCAGTCGCCTCATCGCCACGCCCTCGATTCTCGGAGAGAACACCCTTGGTCAGGCCAAGGATACCACGAAAAATCAGTAAAGTCGGCCAGGATTACCTGTTCGGGCTATTTTTACGATCGGGTGGAAACGGTTGTCTACGAAATTCCGGTTCGGGATTAGGCGCGAATCGGTTCGAGACCTAGGCTTCCCGTGGCCGAACGAAGGTCGTCCGGAAGTCGAAAAATCAAGGTGGGACTCGACAGGCGACGCAGCCTGCCTAGGGTTCTGGACGAGGACTCGCTCGCTTGCAGCCGGCCGCGGCCGTCGCGAGCTTAGCTGGAGAGGGTCGACCGATGCAGTGGGAATACTATCGACTGGCGACCGTGGAAGCGTCGCTTGACGACGCTCTCCACGAACTAGGGCAGGACGGCTGGGAACTGGTCTCGATCATGCCCGAGAGCCGGCTCTTTCACGGCTTTCAATGCCTCTTCAAACGCCCCTGCGTTACCCAGACGAACCCCGAGCGGCCCAAGGCGTCGGCCACGCCGCCCCGTTTCCATAAACTCGTAAGCACGCGTTAATTCTGATTTTGACCCGAGTCGGCCGGATTGTGGGGGTTGACAGCGGGCGTCGACTGGCTCACGATGTTCGCGTTCTCGGGCCGAATGGACCTCAAGGGCGAGGTCCTCGCCAGGGAAACGAACCCAGTTGAGCCGAGGTCGCGGATGGCCGGTCGACTTGCCCTGGCCCTTCTGGCGCTGATGGGGGTCGACATGTCGGTTCGCGGGGCGGACGTGACGCAACGGCCTGTCGATGCCGCGGCCCTGGCCCGATTTCCGGCTCCTGGAACCGTTCTGCCAGGCGGCATGGCCTTTTCGGCCGACGGCAAGGCGCTGATATTTCTCAAGTCGGAAGCGAATGACTCGGGGCGGGTGCTCTGGCGGGTCGATGTCGACCCCGGAAGCATGCCTCGCGTGATCGCGCGGCCCCCCGGCCAGGGAACGACCGAATCCAACGTCTCGCGGGCCGAGGCCCTCCGCCGCGAACGGATGCGCCTCCGCGAAACCGGTATTACCCAGGTTGTTCACGCCGCCCGGGCCGACGTCTCGGTGATCCCGATCCGCGGCGACCTGTACCTTCTTCGCGGCGCTGGACCTTTGGAACGTCTCACCGAGACGGCGGCGACCGAGATTGATCCCCGGCTCTCCGCCGATGGGTCGTTACTGGCCTTTGTCCGCGACGACGAGCTTTACGTCCTTGATCTTGCCAGCCGCAAGGAAACCCGACTGACCGAAGGCGCCACGACGGGCCTGAGCCACGGCCTCGCCGAGTTCATCGCGCAGGAAGAGATGGATCGGTTCGCCGGCTACTGGTGGTCGCCCGATGGCAAGCTCATCGCCTATCAGGAGACCGACGAGCGCGACGTTCCCAACTTCTCGATCGTCCATCAAGGGGGCGAGGACTGGTCGGTCGAGACGCACCGCTACCCCTTCGCGGGCAAGGTCAACGCGCGCGTCCGCCTCGGCGTGATTTCGGCCTCCGGTGGCAAGACGACCTGGCTCGATCTTTTTGACCAGGGCGAGGATGGCTACCTGGCGCGGGTTCACTGGACGGGTCCAGCGACTTTACTGGTCGAGTTCCTGACGCGCGACCAGAAAACCTTGAAGCTCTATCGGTTCGATACCGTCACCGGAGCCCGTTCTCTCCTGTTCACCGAAACGTCAGACCACTGGATCAACCTGTCGCATCATTTGCATACGCTTGAATCGTCGGGCGAGATCGTCTGGTCGTCGGAACGAACCGGGTTTCGCCACCTGGAACTGCGCGATCGCGAGGGTCATCTGATCCGCGCCTTGACCTCGGGCGACTGGCCGGTCGAGGCCGTTCTCGCGGTCGACGAGGCCCGCCGCGAGGTCTGGTTCAGCTCGAACCGAGACGACGCCCGCGGTTGTCAGGTCTATCGGGTTTCGCTCGATGGATCAACCGCCGAACGAATCACGGCCGAGCCGGGAACGCACCTGGCCGTGGTCGCGAAAAATGGAAATGCGTTTGTTGATATTTTCTCCGACCGGAACAAGCCCCCGATGACAACCTTGCGCGATCGATCGGGTCAACCGCTCTTGACGATCGATGACGCCGGGCTTGATCCACGTCTTGCCGAACTGAAGATCGTGCCGCCGGTCTTGACCGAGTACCGGAACCGCGACGGCGTCAAGCTTTTTGGCGCTTTCTATGCCCCGAGGTCTACACCTGTCGGCGAAAAGGCTCCGCTGGTGGTGCTTGTCTACGGCGGCCCGCACGTGCAGCGCGTGACGGATTCGTGGTCTTTGACCGCCGACATGACCGCTCAGTTCCTCGCCGCGCGAGGGTTCGCGGTCTGGAAGACCGATAACCGCGGCTCCGCTCGACGCGGCCTGAGCTTCGAGGCGGCGATCGCCCGCAACCTGGGAAGGGTCGAGGTTCACGACCAGGTCGACGGCGTGGCCTTTGTCGCGGCAAGCTGGCCCGACGTCGATACGACTCGGGTCGGAATTTCAGGCGGGAGTTACGGCGGATACATGACGCTCCGTTGCCTCGCCCTGGCGCCCGAGGTCTTCAAGGCGGGTGTCGCGATCGCGCCGGTGACGTCCTGGGATGGCTATGACACCTGTTATACCGAGCGCTACATGGGTACGCCCGCGAACAATGCCGCGGGTTACAACGCCGCGTCGGTGCTCACGCATGTCGATACGATTCGAGGCCGACTTCTGCTGATTCATGGTCTGCTCGACGAGAACGTCCACTTCCGCCACTCGGCGAGACTGACCAACGCCCTGATTGAAGCCAATCGCCCTTTTGAACTGCTCGCCTTGCCCGAATCGCGGCACAGTCCGCGGCGACAGGCCGACCGCAAGTATGTCGCCGAGCGGACCGCTGAATTTTTCGAGAAGGCGCTGGGAATGCCGGGTCGTTGAATGATCTGGTAGCGTTGTCGTCTGGAACAAGGCTGTTGCGAAACGTGTTGATGGCAAGAGAAGCCCACGCGTTCACGCATCGAATCGAATTGTTCGGCCCCCGGCCACTCGTCGTTAAAAATAGGTTGGGCGGAACGGATCTTCAGGGGCGGGAGAATTGCAAAGTCCCGATGACCGAAAATTTCGCCTGTTGGTCATCGGTCATCGGTCCTTGGTCATTGAAAAGAGAGACTTTGCAATCCTCCTGTCTTCAGGGGTTGCGTCCAAGGCGTCGACCTGCGAAAACGGCTGCGGTGTCTCGTTGCGCCTTGGGAACGCCGAGGAGCCTCGTGTTGTGACCCGAGAACCCGACCCCGTCCTGAAAAATTCCAGGCGCGAGGCGATCATTATCGGCCTGGCCTGGCTCGCCGCCACGGTGTATTGCTGCGGTTATTGCTACGCCTTTGGCTATCGGCGGTCTGGCAGGATGCTCGGCGTTGACGAGATCCGGCCGATCTGGGGCATTCCGTCGTGGGTCGTCTGGGGGATCTTCGCCCCCTGGGTCGCCTGCGCCGTGTTCACGATCGGTTTCGCGGGACTGTTCATGCACGACGACGACCTCGGAAAAGATCATTCCGAGGAACTCGAAACCGACATCCGGGGAGATAACCTGGATGGATAAGACGGTTGTTCACGCCCAGCCCGCGACACTCGTCGCGCTGGTGATTTTTACCCTGGTCTCGCTCGGCCTGGGCGTTGTCGCCAATCTCGTCGCGAGCCGGAAGGCGGGATTTCTTCAAAAATATTTCCTGGGCAACCGATCGCTGGGTGCCTTCGCGGTCGCCTTGACGGCGGCGGTGATGAGCGGCGGAACCTTCATGGGTTTTCCCTCGCTTGTCTACAAGTTTGGATGGGTTGTCGGGCTCTGGATCTGCTCGTACATGATCGCGCCGCTGACGGTTCTGGGGGTGCTCGGCAAGCGGATCGGCCAACTTTCACGGAAGACCGGCGCAATCACCTTGCCCGACCTCTTTCGAGAGCGTTACGGCAGCCCGACGCTGGGACTCTTGACGAGCCTTCTGGTCATTTTCTTTTTGACCTGCAACCTCGTCCCCCAGTTCAAGGCCGGGGGCCTGATCATGAAGATCGTGCTTCCATCAAACACAGTGAACCTGTTCGTCAACGAAGATAGCCCCGCCTCGGCCGAGATGGGCTATTACCTCGGCCTCGCCATCTTCGCGGCGACGGTGATTGCCTACACGACCTACGGCGGCTTTCTCGCGGCGATCTGGACCGACGTTTTTCAAAGTATCATCATGGCCGTGGGCGTGATGATCCTCTTGCCGCTGGCCCTCTGGCATTCGGGCGGCCTGACCCGCGCGACGCTTGCCGGCGTGGCGCAGACCGATCCTGGATTTGCCTTCGGGCCAGGAGCGATCCGCGCCTTTCACCCGATCGGCCTGGCGATTTCCTTCTTCTTCATGTGGGCGATCACGGGAATGGGCCAGCCATCGACGATGGTTCGCTTGATGGCCTTTCGAGACTCGAAAACGCTTCGCTATTCGATCATTTATTTGACATTCTATAACTTCATTATTTATATCCCCTTGATCTTGATTTTCATTGCCGCGCGCGCGATCTTGCCCGACCTGGCGAAGACCGATGAGGTGATGCCTCGCCTGGTGATCGCGCTGGCGAATCCGTATGTCGCGGGCCTGATCCTCGCGGCTCCTTATGGGGCGGTGATGAGCACGGTGAGCGGATTCTTGCTGATTGTCGCGTCGGGCCTGGTGCGCGACATTTATCAGCGCTTTATCCGGCCGCGAGCCTCGGAGAAGGAAATTGAGTGGGCGAGCTACGGGGCGACCGTCGCCGTGGGGCTGGCCGTGGCCCTCGCGGCCTTGAATCCACCGGAATATCTTCAGCTCATCATTGTCTTTTCCAGCTCAGGGATGGCCGCGTCGTTCCTCACCCCCGCGATGCTTGGTGCCTTCTGGCGCCGGGCGACGTATCAGGGGGCGATCGCCGCGATGTTGGTCGGAGCGTCAGTCACGCTTGGCCTTTACCTTTACGGGCTCAAACTCGGCTGGAATGGTTACGACCCTGGCATCGGCGCCAAGGGGGGAGCCTTCGTCCCGTATTATCTTCTGGGGTTTGATCCCTGTATCTGGGGCATGTCTTCATCACTGATCGTGGGTGTCGTTGTCAGCCTGCTGACCCCGCCGCCCGATTCAAGACGGATCGCGCTCCTCTTTGATTCTCAGCCCCCCGACGCTCCTGCGCCCGCCACGTTTGACCTGCATCCCGACCGGCTCGGAACCATCGAGGCGTGAACTCCGATGCGTGAACCGATTCTCTACCGAATCGCGGCCGTTCAGACCGATCCGACGATCGGCGAGGTTGCAAAAAACCTCGGCGTGATCCTCGGCCGATTGGAGGAATCCGCCGCGCACGGCGCGAGACTCATTGTCTTTCCCGAGTGTGCTTTGACCGGCTACGGTTTCGACTCAAAAGACGAGGGGCGACGCCACGCCGAGTCGATGGATGGACCGTCGATCGCGGCCGTCGCCGCGGCCTGCGCGCGGCTCGGCGTCTGGTCGATCCTGGGATTTCTGGAGTCAAACGGCGAAAAACTTTATAACGCCTCCGTCCTGGTCGGGCCGGGTGGACCGTCGGCGACCTATCGGAAGGTGCATTTGCCGTTTCTGGGGATCGATCGGTTCGCGGACCCGGGCGATCAGCCGTTCGCCGTGCACGACGCGGGCGGGTTGAAGGTCGGAATGCACATCTGTTATGACGCGACCTTTCCTGAGTCGGGGCGAGTGCTCACGCTGCTGGGAGCCGATCTCCTGGTCTTGCCGACGAACTGGCCGACGCATTCCGAGAGCGCCGCCGAGCATCTGGTCGCGACCCGGGCGCTGGAGAATGTGGTTTATGTAATGGCCGTGAACCGGGTGGGGGAGGAGAAGGGATTTCGCTTCATTGGCCGAAGCTCGATCGCCGCGACAACAGGAGAGATCCTCGCGTTCGCCAGTCCTGATCGCGAGGAAATCCTGTACGCGGACATCGAACCGGCCAAGGCTCGACAGAAGAGGCTGATCCGCGTTCCGGGCAAGCACGAGGTTGACCGGATCGCGGACCGAAGGCCAGGATTTTATGGGCCGCTCGTCGAACCGAACGGCCGCGATTGAGAACCGAGGGGTTTTCCGCTCAGGACTTCGGTTCCAGAATGTATTTGCGATCAACCGGCCGCGCTTCCTCGCGCTGTTCCTTGACAACCTCGGCTTCGAGCCGATCGATGTCGGCGATGGCCTCGACGAGAGCCGTCGAGACGTGCCGTTCGAGAGGAACCTGAAGGTTCCGCCAACGTGTGTAATGGATGTTATTGTGCTTGAGCGTGAGTTGATGCACGCCGAGGGCCTGCTCAACCATCGGGGTCGGCCGCGTGGCCAGGTTCACCCCGTCGGCGAGTTGTTGCTCGGAGAAGGTGCCGACGTCCTTGCCGTCGATCTTGAGCGTGTAATTCCCCTTGTCCAGACCTTCCACCTTGAGCGGTTGACGGTCGAGATCCTTGACGACGTCGGACGATTCAACGGCGAGGGCCACGACCTGGTCATTCAGGTTGAGCGGGAAGGGGAGTCGGTCGTCGTGCTGTGTCCACGAGAGACGGCCCTTCTCGGCGCGAAGGTCGCTGATCTTGGTGTGTTCGGCCTTTGAGGTCGGCTCGGTCCCGGCCTTGATGCTCACCTCGGTGACGATCGCGGTCGCATTCCAGGCGTTGAGCAAGGCGGCGGCCATCAAGAGCTGGCCCCCTTCGCCCGGGTGAACGCGATCCTGATTGAGTCGCTCCGCGTTCTTCGGGTCGCTGGCGTAAGCCTTCTCGGTCGCCTTGACGACCGACGTGTTGAGGTCGGCGACGTCGAGGTGCTTCTCGTGCGCAAGGTCCTTGACGAAATCGCCGTAGCGGGTCAGAACGGCGTTGTAACCCCCCTCAAAATTTGGCTTGCGGGTCACGTCGTCATACGGCGAGGGTTGAATCAGGGTCATCCGGACGCCCGGGTCGCGCGCGGTCACATAGTCAACGAGGTGCTTGTAACCATCGGCGTAGGTGTCGAAAATTTTCTTGTCGAAGGCCCGGTAGCTGGCGTCGTTCATGCCGAGCATGACCGTCACGACGGTCGGCCGGTAGGCGAGGACGTCGCGCCTTAGTCGCAGGTCGATCGGACCGCCGCCACCACCGCCGACGCGGTCTCCGCCCCATCCCGAATGGACAAACGTGATGTCGCGATCAGGAAACCGGGTGACGACATAGGTCTCGGTGAAGGTTGTGTACAGACGTTGCTCGGTGATGCTGTCACCGTAAAAAACAACGCGATCACCGTCCTTCAGGTAGAACTTTTCCTCGGCGCGGGCCGGGAGGGCCAGGGCGGGCAGGGCGAGAAGCAGCCAGGCGGTCAGTCGAAGACGCCTCATCAATCCATTCTCCTCGAAACGCAGGATGCCGGAACGGCCAGAAACAAGGCTTCACGTTACCGGAGCGGTCGGACCCGCGAAAGGGGCGGACCAGCCCGATTTCGAGATCGAAGGCGGCCAAGGGCTCAGGAGTGTGGATCGTGGAAACCCCGGAGTGATGCAGGTCGACAGAGGACAGCTTGCGGCATCGTGATCGACCCCGGTACGCTGACGGGGCCGGGCGGGATCAGGAAGAGGTTCGCGGCGAGAAATGACGGGGTTCACGTTGATGAGGGAGCGACCCGGCGACTCGGAGTTCATTCTGGTCCGCGGGGCGCGCGTTCATAACCTCAAGGGGGTGAGCGTCGACCTCCCGCGCGACCGGTTCGTCGTCCTGACAGGGGTGAGCGGGTCGGGAAAAAGCTCGCTCGCCTTTGACACGCTGTATGCCGAAGGCCAGCGGCGGTACATCGAGAGCCTCTCGGGCTACGCTCGCCAGTTTCTCGACCAGCTGGAACGGCCCGACGTCGACCTGATCGAGGGTCTGCCGCCGACTGTTTCGATCGACCAGAAGACCGGCGCCGCGAACCCGAGAAGCACCGTGGCGACGGTCACGGAGATTCATGATTACCTGCGCCTGCTGTATGCGAGAGCGGGCACGCCGCATTGCCCGAAGTGCGGAAGCGCGATCCGCCGCCAGTCTCCCGAACAGATGGTCGCGACCGTTCTGGCGATGCGCGAGGGGCGGAAGGTCTTGATCCTGGCGCCGATCGTCCGAGGTCGAAAGGGAATGCATGCCGCGGCCTTTCAGGCCGTGCGGAGCGCGGGCTTGCTGAGAGCAAGGGTGGACGGCGAGGTCATCGAGATCACTCCGACTGACCCCAAGCTCGCGAAAACGAAGACGCATACGATCGAGGCCGTGGTGGATCGCCTGGTGGTCCGCGAAGGCATCCGGCCGAGGCTTGCCGAGAGTATTGACCTGGCCCTCAAGCTGGGCGAGGGGACGATCTTACTCTCGGCCCAGACCGAGACCGGCTGGGAAGACGACCCCTTGAGCCTGCATTTCGCTTGCCCGGCCTGCGGGACCGGTCTCGAAGAGCTTGAGCCGCGGACATTCAGCTTCAACAGCCCTTATGGAGCCTGTCCGACCTGCGATGGGCTGGGCCATATTTCGACGTTCGACGCGGACCTTGTCATCCCCGATCGTTCGGTCTCGATCGCCCAGGGGGCGGTTGCTCCCTGGAAGGATCTGAAGGGGCTCGAAACACCCTGGCTCGCCGATTTTCTCAAGTCGCATCGCCTGAAGCAATCGACACCGCTGGCCGACTGGCCGAAGCCTGAATTCCAGGCGTTTCTGAACGGGCCGGAGCCCGAAGGCGTCTTGCCGGCGCTCGAACGAGCGTTTGAGTCGGCTCG
The DNA here is from genome assembly GCA_965277595.1 of Isosphaeraceae bacterium. Taxonomy (GTDB): domain Bacteria; phylum Planctomycetota; class Planctomycetia; order Isosphaerales; family Isosphaeraceae; genus CBDIDH01. The sequence goes on along the minus strand of CBDIDH010000002.1, from coordinate 2,864,965 downwards.
AACCGATCGCCAGAAGGCCATTCTCGGAACCTATCGAGCAGAAACGACCTGTCCGGCCTGCCTGGGAGCGCGATTAAGGCCCGAGGCGCGCGCGGTCACCCTCCGCGGACGGTCCTTGCCCGAGGTTTCCGAACTTCCGGTCGCGCAGGCGATCTCGGTGATCGAAGATTGGACATTTCCCGATGACCTGGTCAAGGTCGGTCCGCCGCTGGTGGCCGAGATTGTCTCAAGGCTCGCCTTTCTTGATCGGGTCGGCCTGGGGTATCTGACGCTCGCTCGATCGGCCGATTCGCTCTCGGGGGGCGAGCTTCAGCGCGTCCGGCTGGCGACGCAGATCGGCTCGGGCCTTGTCGGCGTCTGTTATGTTCTCGACGAGCCGACGGTCGGTCTGCACCCGGTCGATACCGACAAGCTGCTGGCAAGCCTGGTCGGATTACGCGACTCGGGAAACAGCGTCATCGTCGTCGAACACGACGAAGCGACGATTCGAGCGGCCGACTGGCTGATCGACATCGGCCCGGGCGCGGGTCCAGACGGTGGCGAAATCGTCGCGGTCGGGCAACCTCGGGATCTGGAAATTCTCGGAGATTCATCAACCGCCGGTTATCTCCGAGGCGATTGGGCGATCCCGCGCGATCGGAGCGATCGGCTGGGCCGAAGTCGCGGCACGATCCGTATCGTGAACGCGACCGAGCGTAATTTGAAGGGGATTTTCGTCGAGATTCCTCTGGGAACGTTGACCTGTGTCTCGGGCGTGAGCGGGTCGGGAAAGAGTACGCTGGTGCATGACGTACTGGCCCGGGGGGCTGTCCGAATCCTGGAGAAACGAGGGCCGAGGCCCGGAACGCATGGTCGCATCGAGGGCCTTGAGTCCATTGATAAGCTGATCGAGATCGATCAATCGCCGATCGGCCGAGGACCGAGGTCGACTCCGGCGACGTACACGGGGGTTTACGACGAGATCCGCAAGGTTTTCGCGCGGACGCGCGACGCCAAGATTCGCGGCTACGACGCCAGCCGGTTCAGTTTCAACGTCAAGGGGGGGCGCTGTGAAGGGTGTCAGGGGCAAGGGCTGCGGCGGATCGAGATGAACTTCTTGCCCGATCTTTATGTTCGGTGCGAAGTCTGCGGCGGTAAGCGATTCAACAGGCAAACGCTGGAGATCCGGTTCAAGGGGAAATCGATCGGCGACATTCTGGAAACGAGGGTCGACGAATGTCGCGCCTTTTTCGAGGCGCAGCCGAAGGTCAAGAAGGGTCTGGATGCCTTGCACGAGGCGGGGCTCGGTTACCTGACCCTCGGCCAGTCGAGCACGACGCTTTCGGGAGGCGAAGCCCAGCGCGTGAAGCTTTCGGCCGAACTCGGACGCACGGCGACCGGCCGGACGCTCTATATCCTTGATGAGCCGACGACCGGCCTGCACTTCCTCGACGTCGCCCGGCTCTTGCTCGTTCTGCAACGCCTGGCGGATCTGGGAAACACGGTCCTGGTCATTGAGCACCACCTCGACGTGCTCAAGTCGGCCGACTGGCTGATTGACCTCGGCCCAGGGGCGGGAGGGAACGGGGGACGCATCGTGGCAATGGGTCCACCCGAGGTCGTGGCGAATTCGGCCGAAAGTGTGACAGGACCCTATCTGCGTCCGCTTCTCTGACCAGAGGCGAACGGGACGAGGTCAGGGCAAGGTTCCCTTGTTCAGATACCACATCCTGTCCGGGCCTTTGACGAGAGTCATGGCCACCTTGAACGAGTCGACCGGACCCTCGTCCTGTTTGCCTCGAATGAAGACATTCACGGAATAATTCACGCCGATATGACTCAGCCCCGCGCTCTTCTCGGAACGAAAGTCCTCGATCTGAAACTTGAGCGGGGTGAAATCACTGACCCGGCCCTTGCGGAGGTCGTGAAGCCGGGATTTCCAGTAGCCCTTGAAACCCTCAAACGAACCGAATGAGCCGGAAACGCATCCCTCGTCGCTGAGCAGGAGCCACATCCGCCGATAGTGCGGAAAATGGTGCGAGGCGGCCGTGTAATAGTCGCGGACCGCCTGTTCAGGAGTGATCCGAACGGGGCGTTCCAGGGTGATCAGGATCGGATAGGCGACGAAGACGAGGAAAGGAGCCGACACCAGCAGGACGAAGAAGGCCAGGCCAAACTGAAGCGCGGCAAGCAGGAAATACAGGACCGTCATGACGCCGAGGATCGAGATCGCCAGGAGAACAAAGGTGATTCCCCACTCGGCGTTGCGCGACCAGACCTGACTGACCGTGGCCGTCGTGCTGGTTCGCGAAGGTTTGGGAGGTGTCGTCGGATCGGTGGATTCTTTCGCGTCCCGGGAAGCCTTGACGGCCTTCGGCGTCTCGATGATCGGTGCAAGCGGACGCGCGGGGGGGTTTTCGGGGACGTCGATGAGGGCGTAATCGTCGTCGAAGTTGTTGCTGACAGCGGGTCGTTTGGGAGGTTTCGGCGGCTCGGGCGCGGGATCGTCGCGAAAGAGGGCCGAGGCGTCGGCGATCTTGGGATCGCGGCCGGGGGGCGTGGGGCGGTTCTCCATTTCGAGCGGCTCCCGTTCAATCCTGATCCGAGATCCCTTGATGCGGCAGGTCTTTCGAAAGGCGCAGGATCACCAGCGCAGGTCGTCGCGGCGAATGAGGCTGACGCGTCCCTCGTCGTGGCCGACGAGAAGGTCAAGACGTTCGTTCTGGCTGTCAACGACCCCCGACGGGCTGCAACCCTCGTGGCCGAGAATCAATGGCTGGCCGTTTGCCCGAAACATCAGCCGGGGACTGAGCACGCCGTGGCCGAGGTTTTCCAGGAGCAAGACCGTCGGCAGCGCGTCAACGTCCGAGAGGGGCAGACCGGTCAGTCCGGGAAGGACATGGCGATTGCCGCGCGGCAGGCCAACCAGAATGTCCATCCGGCCCGACCCGCGCCAGGGGCCTGCCCAGAGTGCGCATCGGCCCGACAAATCGAAACTGCCGTCGAGCCGCAAGAACCGGCCCAGGCGGTCGACGAGCGGGATCGGCCGGCCGAGTTCGAGGGGACCGGTTCGCGGGTAGAGGCAGAGAAAGCCTTGAAGGTCGAGGGCGATGAGGTCAACCTGTCCCGAGCCTTGCCAGTCAACGGCCGCGGGCCGGACCCGAGGCGGCGTGATGAGCGGCATTCCTTCGCATTTCAAGGGGATCGCCGCGGCGAAGCGAGGGTCGCGGGTTGACCCGTCGTTGCGGAGAAAGACAATCTCGCCGCCAGGGCCGCCGACGAGAAGGTCGAGCCGGCCGTTGCCCGTCCAGTCGGTCAGGATCGGACAGGAGTCGCCGAGGTGGGGACGGACCGGGCCGTCGGTCATGCCGTCGGGACCGGGGTCGAGCCGGAAGGGAGCGCCGCCGGCCTCAACGATGACGGGAAGACGGTACTGGTGCCGCTGGCCCACCGGGTCGCCGGAATCGCGGTAAAGAGAGAGGCGTCCGGTCGCGTCACCGCCGATCAGGTCAAGACCGCCGTCGCCGTCGAGGTCGCCCGAGGTCACCACAGCGTGCCCGCCGACCCAGAGCAAATTCGAATCATGAAGGATCGGATGCGGGTTCTTGACCTCGTGCCGCCCCCCCGCGCCCGCGTGGATGGCGAAGACACGCCCCTCGGACGTGCCGAAGATCAACTCATCGCGGCGGTCGCCGTCGAGATCGGCCGCGACGAGCACGGTTCGCTCCTCGGGCAGGACGAACGGGGCACCGTCGCGGAGCAGGCTGCGAGGCTCCATCAAGACGGGGGGTCTCTGGTCGCCAAAGTTCCGATGCAGGTGAATCAGGCCGCGGCGATCGGTCAGCAAGAGTTCCAGAGCACCCCGACGCTGCCACGAGACCGCCAGCGGCGCGGGGTGCAAACCGATGTCGAGGGGGTGACTCTCGCCGACGATCTCGGGCTGAAGCTCGAACGCCGGCGCACCCATAACGCCGACATTTCGGAGCCAGAAGAGGCGGCCGGTCGGCGTCGCGCCTCGCCAGAGCCCGGCGGGGTCGTAGCCAGGATGCCCCCCTTTCTGGTTGAAGCCTTTCTGTTGCGAAATGGGGATGAGCGGGCTATCGGGCCAGTAGCCGGTCAGGTCGTCAACGCCGACAAGGAGGTCAGTCCGGCCATCGCCGTCCCAGTCAACGGCGACCATCTGGACGACCCGACAGGGACCAATCCCCAGTTCGGTACCGAAGCCGAGCGAGCGTGCCATCCCGAAGCTCGGCCGGGTCGGATCGCCCAGGTTTTCCAGGAGGACAAGGCCGGTCTCATCGATCGCGACGAGGTCAAACCGGGTATCACGACCGTTGGGGATCGGGCAGATGCCGCGAAGTCCCGAGAGCGAATCGATGGACTCACCCGAATCATAGAGCGGGTGAGGATCGCCGGGCGGGTGGATCGGTCGGTAGATTCGAGCGCGTCGACCGCGCGGACCGCCCCCGGCGGTGACGAGAAGATCAGGGCGACCGTCGCCAAACCAGTCGAGAACGACCGGTTCCGCATCCCAGCCGAAGCCCAGGGGCGTCGCTCCAACAGAAGGGTCCCAGGTGAGGAACTCGTCAGCCCCTGGGCGTACCGCGGGCTCGTCCTCGATACGCGCTTCTAGATCCACCGATGCCATCGTCGACCGTCCTCCGACCCTCGCCCGATTTCTTCGCCTGGGGATTCGGTTCGTTCGTGTCCGAAGAACCATTGTAACGGGTTGAAGCGCATTCCGCCGCAACTGAGAATCAATCGAGGCGTCTGCCCATCCAGAATGACAATTTCAGCCGCGCCAGCCGCCATCGATCTTGAGTGTCTGGCCCGTGATGTAAGACGCCAGCGGTGAGCAGAGGAATAAAACCGCCTGCGCGACCTCGCTCGGATTCCCGAGGCGGCCGAGCGGGATCTGTTCGGCCATGCGCGATCGAACGGGATCGGGAATCGTCGCCACCATCGCCGTATCGATCAGGCCGGGAGCGACCGCGTTGACCCGGATCGAACGTCGGGCACACTCGCGCGAGAGGACTCGCGTGAGCGCCTGAACCCCGGCCTTGGCCGACGCGTAATTGCTCTGGCCGACAAAACCAGCCTGGGCCGAGAGGCTGCCCAGGTTCACAACCGCCCCGCCGTCGCGCATCGCCGCGAGGGCGAACTTGCAGACGTGGAAGACGCCCGTCAGGTTAACGTCGATCACCTCCCGCCAGTCGTTCAGAGACATCTTCGCCAGGGTCCGATCGCGGAGAATCCCCGCGTTGTTGACCAGCAGGTCAAGTCCGCCGAAGTTTTCGATGACCTGGTTGATCAGGGTGGAGACCGCGTCGGCGTCGCGGACGTCGGCGGCGATGGCAAGGCTGCTTCCGGGACGTGAAGCGTTGAGCGAACCGGCGATGGTCTCGGCATCGCGGCGAGGCTGGCCGTCGGCCGTCTCGGGAAAATTCAGCACGACCGAGGCCCCGGCGCGATGGAGCGTCCGCGCGATCTCGGCGCCGATGCCCTGAGACGCCCCGGTGACCAGGGCGACCTGTGCCGAGAGGTCAATCTCAACGGGCATCGCGCGCGTCTCCATCAACGATCCGCGTCATTCATTCATTCCCTCAAGAACGAGGCCTTGATCAGTCAGGCGATACGGCCGGATCTCGTCGGAACAGGCGCTACCGCGGTGCTTGGCGACGTAAAGAGCACGACCGAGCCGCCCAGGCTCGCGGGTCCTCCCCATCAGGATGATCGTGTTGGCGTTCGAGAAGATGTCCCCCTCGCCGATCGGCTGGGCCATCAGTTCGTCGAGCATGACATGTGGCGTCGTGTAAAGGTAGAGGCAACCGACCGACTGGTGATCGTACCGATGACTCAAGACCTGCGGTTCATTGGCCTTGTAGCGTTCTCGAAAGAGTTCGCGGGCGGCCCATTCATCTTCTTTGCGAAGGACTTGGTGGTAAAGGTACTCAAAAAACTCGAACTGGATCGACTCCGAGAACCGTTCCGTCGGCTCGATCCCGTCGACGACGACCCGGCGCGCCCCTCGAACGAAGTTTTGATAGAAAAACGAGACCGAGAGGCGGAGGACCCGCGCCAGGTCGGTCTTCCAGGCATGCCAGTCGTCGGGTTCGAGGTCGCGGCGGGTGACCCGACGCCCCGCCCGGCCGAACGGGTGAAGATAGTCGCCGGGTGAGTGGTCGAGGTTCCAGACAGCGTCCAGATCGAGCGGGGCGTCGATCGGGAAGGCGGAAAGGTCCCAGCCGAACTGATCGCGGGCGTAATCGGCGTGATTCTGAGCGTCGCCGCGGCTGGTCAGGTCGCAGACGAGGCCCCGATGACCGTCGACCACGCCGCCCTGATCGGCCCAGCGAAGGCCAAGCTGGGTCTTGCCGACTCCCGTGGCTCCCGCGAGCACGGTGAGCGTTCCCGGCATGAGACCGCCGCCGAGGAGTGCGTCAAGAGGCTCAATCCCGAAGCCTTGTCGTGGTTTCGCCATTCGTCTCTCTTCAGGTTCCAGGATTTTGAAGCGTTTGAGCGGGTCGTCTATTCTGTGAAATCGACCTTCGAGTCGACAGGTCATTTGGCGGATCAAATCAAGTCAGAGCCGTCAATAGCCGAATTAAGCCAGCATAACCCGGACAACCCGCCAGACTCGCAGGCTCGGAACATCAGGCTCAAACAAGTTAACGCGGCGGACTGACCGGACGCCAATTCACCACATTTCACTCGCCCGCCGCCGGGTGAGTCTCTCGTTGCAGGCGAGGATATGCCCAGTGTACGACGAACACCGAAACACCTCCCGGAACCCGAGCGCCCGGCGCCTCGCCGGGTGGGCACTTCGCGGTCTCGTCCTGGCGACGCTGGCCGACCCGCGGAGCGCGACCGCCCAGGCTCCCGTCGGTGAGACGCGACCGGCGCCGGGCATTCCCGCGTCTCCGACTCCCGGGCCGATCGGACCTGCCCGCGCCCCAGGCATTGAGGGCGTTCCGAACGTCCCCCCGGGCCAGGTCGCGGCTCCAGGCACCCCCCTGCCCGAGCTTCCGGCTGCGCCAACGGCCGCTCCCGCCGCGGTCGACGCGACCGGTCCCAAGGTCATCAACGCGGCACCCGCCGTCGTGGTTCCCCCGGCCCCCGTGCCCGCGCCGGCGCCGATCGTGAATCCGCCGGCCCCCCCCTTGCCCGCGCCGACCACCCCGGCGGACGTGCCCCCCGGAACGCCTCTGCAAGAGGAATTTCCGGTCGTCGTTCCGGTCAATCCGAACCAGGCTCCCGCCTTTTCCCGACCCGGCCAGAAATACATTGACCTGCGACGCGACACGACCGGCCTTCTGCCCGACGCCCCTCCCGGCCCGTTCCGGCAGAGGCCGACCAACGAGGTCGGCGCCGACGTCGACCGCTTGATTGAACGCGTGCTCGAACATGAGGCGGAACTGGCGCTTGTGGTCGGACAGACCAAGGTCTTCGAGACAAGGCGAGCCTTGACGAGGATCGCGATCTCGAACCCCGCCATCGCCGACGTTGAGATTCTTAACGACCAGCCCAGCGGCCGGACCATCAATCTGTATGGGCGCTCCTTCGGTACAACGACGTTGACCTTCTGGGACGCCGATGGCAAGGCCGTCACGTTCCTGGTGCGGGTCACGCTCGACACACTCGACATGGAGTCGCGGCTCAAGCAAACCTTCCCCGGCTCGGCCGTCCACGTGCGCCAGGTCGGTCCGCAGGTCATCCTTGAGGGGCAGGTTACCGACGCCAAGACGATGTCCGAGGTGCTCCAACTCGTTACCGCCGACCTCCGCAACAGCGGCGGGATTCGGACTCAGGGGGGTGCCTCGGGACCCAACGCGTCGAGTGCCGCCGCCGGGGCCGCGCAAGGGGCCGCTCAGGGGGCCGCCGCTTCGGGAACACCCCCCGCCGCCGCCGCCGCCGGCGCCGCGCAGGGGGCGACGGGTGGCTTGATGGCTCAGTTCACGATCATCAACCGCGTTCACGTTCCCGGTCCTCGACAGGTCCTCTTGCACGTCAAGATCGCCGAGCTGAATCGAACAGCAATCCGAAACCTCGGCATCAGCTGGCTCGATGGCCGGAATAACGCCTTGCTTGGCTCGACCATCGGTAACGCGGCGTCGATCGCGGCGACGGCCGGACCGATCACCCAGAGCTCGGCGACAGGGGCACGCGGGGCGCTCTCGCGGGTCGGCACGACCTTCACCTCGAACGCCTCGGCGACGCCGAACAACGCCCAGCTTTTCGGGATCTTCAACGCCGGCCAGTTCTCACTCTTCCTCAACGCCTTGCGATCAAACGCCCTGGCGAAGCTGCTGGCCGAACCGAACTTGATGACCCTCGACGGTCAGCCGGCCCGGTTCCTCGCGGGGGGTCTCTTCCCCTATCCGGTGCCGCAAAGCTCGTCGATTCCGGGCGGAACGGCGGTTGTGACGGTCCAGTTCGCCAACTTCGGGGCGATCCTCAGCTTCCTGCCGCACATCCTCGCCAACGACGTGATCCACCTCGACGTCGAACCGGTCTTCAGTCAGCTTAACTTCGGAGCCGGAACAACGATCAACGGCGGTCGGGTCCCGGCGATCGATCAGCGAAGCGCCCGGACGGTCGTGGAACTTCGCGAAGGCCAGACCCTCGCGATCGCCGGCCTGCTTCAGACGACGCAGAACTCGACGACGACCCGCATTCCCTTCCTCGGCGACCTGCCGATCGTCGGCGGTGCCTTCTCGTCGAACTCGGTCGAGACGGTCGAGACGGAACTGGTCGTCCTGGTGACGCCGGAACTGGTTTCACCGATGGAAGCGAGCGAGGTTCCACCGTCGCCCGGCGACCGGGTCACGACGCCCAACGACTATGAATTCTTCTTCCTTGGCCGGATTGAAGGCAAGCTCGGCCGACAGTTCCGCGACACGATCGCCGAGCACGACCCGCTTGACGTGATGAAGCACTTCACAAGTGAGAATCACTGGGTGATCGGCCCCCACGGTCACGCGGACTGACCGGTTCTTGAACGTCGGAACGAACGGGCGGGGGTCGGTCGGCTCGACAGAAAAGCTGATCCTCGTCACGACGCCAGACCGGCCGAGAGCCGGACAAGGAGGATATCGATGCGGTGCGAGAGGGTAGTAAAATTCTGGTCGGCCGGCGGTCTGGCGGGCACCCTGCTCGCGGTCTCGGTCTGGGGACAGTCGCCGGTTCCGCCGACCGGTCCATGTCCACCGGGCAGCGGCCGGGTCCAGGAAGGGCCGATTCATCGGGCCTTTCACCACGTCGGCCGGAAGCTTCAAGACAATTTCATCGGTTACCCGCAAGAGTTCGTCGAGCCGCCCCCCGGCTTTTATATCAGCGAGCACTTCGGGACGATGAAAGGGAAGGCGAACGTTCACCGGTTCATGCTCTATCGGTCTGACTTCCTCGATGGTTCCGACCGACTCTCACCCGGCGGCGCGGCCCGATTTAACCTGATGGCCACGCGCCTTGGCGGCTGGCTTGGCCCGGTCGTCGTCGAGTGGAGCCCAGACCAGCCTGGTCTCGCCGAGGCCCGACGGACCTCGATTGCCTCGATCTTGCAAGGGACCGGCCTGCCGATGGCCGCGGATCGCGTGGTGATCGGGCCTTCGCCGTATCCCGGCACGCTCGGCACCGATGCGGCCAACAATTACAACGTGATGATCACCCGAGACCAGTCCGCCCCGACCTCCTACTCGGTGACCCCGACCGCCGGAGCGGGCTTTGGTGGAGGGACCCCCTGAGATGAACCGGTTCATTCCGCAACGAGGCGTTTCGGCCTGGCTGGCCGTCGCGATCGCCACGACGATCACGACGACCGGCTGTCAGACCTTCGGGCCGAGGACGAAGACAACCACGACGGCCGCCGGGACGTCGACCTCGACCGCCGGCGCCGAGCCTGGCGGCCCGAAGACCGACTTCCATCGTGAGGTCGGCCCCGAGCAGGAGTTCAACGTCCACGTCGAACTCGCTCGGTTTCACGAGGCGCAGGGCGACAACGAGTCGGCCGTTCTGGAATATCAGAAGGCCGTCGAAGTCTGCGAGAAAAAGGGATCGGCCCAAGCTCACGCGAAGCTCGGCCCGGTTCAGCAGTCGCTGGCGCAGCGTCGGATGGCCGGTGCTCTCGATCGGATGGGCCGGTTCGCGCAGGCCGAGCCTCACTATCTGAAGGCGCTGAAGCTCGCACCGAACGATCCCAAGGTCTGGAACGACTCGGGTTACAGCTATTACCTTCAGAACCGGATGGCCGAGGCCGAACGCGCCTTCCGAACGGCCGACTCGCTTGGTCCCAATAACTCGCTCGTCCAGACGAACCTCGGCCTTGTGCTTGCGGCCGAAGGCAAGAACGACGAGGCGCTGACGGCCTTCACGAAAGCCGCGGGACCGGCCGTCGGCCACGCCAACCTCGGCTACATTCTCGCGTCGATGGGCAAGACCGATCAGGCCCGCCGTCAATATCAGTCGGCGATCCAGCTTCAGCCTGGCTTGTCCCCCGCCCGCGAGGCTCTCGCGAAGCTCGGCCCGCCCGCCGCCGCCCCTGCGGCAACGACAGCACTGGCCTCCGCCTCGACTCCAACCCCGGCGCGACCGACCGCCCCCGCCATCGTCGCGACCTCTTCGACGCCCAGGGTCAAGGACCCTCAGGTCACCCGAACCAGGAACACCCAGAAATCGTCGGCCAAGGCCCCTACCACGACGGCTTTGAGCGTTCCTCCGATCCCCCCGGCGCTTCCGGCCGCGTCCAACTGATCGACCTTGATCGATCCCGGATTCGATCCCGGTCTCAGGCCCACCCGGCGACGAGCCAAGGTGGGCCTTCTCCTTTGGCGTAGAAGGACGCACGTTATTCTCCTCGTCAGAGAAGAAAACGCCGGGCGCGAAACCGCCTCTCCAGGACAATTGCAAAGTCCCGATGACCGATGGCCAAAGACCGTTGAATTCTGCTTTTTGGCCACTGGTCATCGGCCATTAGTCATCGAAGAGGCTGACTTTGCCATCCTCCTGACCGCCTCTCCCTTCCGGGAGACCGGTCCACGGGTTAGACTTACTCCGACGGTTGTCAGCAACGCGATCGCAACGAGGCCGGCGTCACGTCTCAGCCTGGCCAGAGCACCCAGGGAATTTCTTCATTGACATCCCAGGCACGGATCGCTCGAAATTTCCATGCCCGGCTGACCGCCGTAGCGGTTCTCCTTTGCCTCGCGGGCTGGCCCGATCGATCGGCCCGGGGTCAGTCGCCCCCGCCGGAGGAGCGGATCAAGGTCTTGACCAACCCCGAGGACGTCAAATCCAAGGCGGAGAAGGACAAGGAACGATCCCGCCCCCCCATCGAGATGTCGCTCTCGCAAATCGCCCCGTTTGACGTCTTGCCGTACGTCAAGGCGAACCACTGGAGCACGCTCAGCCTCGAACTTCGATCGAACTACGACGATTACGACGGCTTTCTTCAAACCGCGCCTGTGCCCTTGATCGGCCTGCCGATCGAGATGATTTATCGCCGCGACGCCCGCCTGGCGAAGACCCAGCGGATGCGTCTGGGAATGCAAATCCTCTTGCCGCAGGTTCCCAAGCCCCCCCGGGCCGAGATCAGTGTCGAACTCTTGCGGCCGGAGGCCGTTCGCCCGAATGATGCCTGGCCGGCGATCGTGCACACGCTCGAACCGCATCAAATGCTCGTCCTGATTCTGAGCAAGGAATCAAACTCCGCCTATGCGAACTGGAATCGCTACCAGGGGTTCTTTCCGCAGTCGGTTGACCGTGACGACGTGCTCGCGCTGGACAAGCTCCGCTATTACCGGACGGTCCTACCGATCAACCCCGACAAGCCGCCGCTTTCGCCCCATCCGCTCACCTGGACGCCGATCAGCCATGTTGTCTGGGACGGCCTGGCGCCCGAGACGCTGAACCCTTCTCAGCAACAGGCGATGCTCGACTGGCTCCACTGGGGGGGCCAGATCACGCTCGTCGGCGGCGCCGCGTCGGCATTCTCGGTGCTGAAAGACAGCTTTCTCGGCCCCTATCTTCCCGCCGAGACCACCGGAGACGACGCCTTGCTCGACCGCGAGGCGCTCAAGGGGTTCTCTCAGGCGTATCCGCCCCGGAACACACCCACCCGCGCCGAGATGGAAGACGAGAACTCAGCCTATAACCAGAACCCGGCGTCTCGATCGCGTGGTTATACCGCTCCCGTGGCCATCGATCCGCCGCCGAACCGCCCGGTCTTCCTCGCGGGCCTGACCCCGCGACCGGGCGCTGTCGGAATTCCGCTCGACAACTCGCGTGATCGACTGGCCGGGGTCGAATGGCGTGTCGGCCGCGGCCGGGTCCTGATGCTCGCCCTCAACCCGACCGACCCCGCGCTTGCCGTCTGGCCTGGTCTCGACACGTTCATTCGCCGGGTCATCCTTCGACGACCCGAGGAAACCGTCCTCGTCACGTCTCGATATCGTCGCGGTGCCTATATCCCGCCCCGGGTCGAGCCTCTACGCGGTACGGAGCTGAGCTGGATTCGCTACCTTTCCCGAGACGTGGATACGACGGTCGTCGAGCCGCCGGACTTCGAAAAAGAGCCCGAGGAACGCCCCTCGATGGTAGAGTTGATGGACGCCGCCTCGACCGTCGCCGTCCAGCCCGAAAATGAGGAACCCCCCGATCGCGCGCCCGGCGGCCATGTCGCCGAATGGAACGATACGAGGGGCTTGCCTCGTATTTGCCGCGAGGCCCTTGAAGAATCGTCGGGAATCAAGATTCCCAACGCCATGTTCGTGCTCAAGATTGTTTTGGGGTACATCCTTGCGATCGTCCCCTTGAACTGGCTGATCTGCCGGTTCGTGCTTGGCCGTCGCGAACTGGCCTGGATCGTGGTCCCCTTGCTCTCGATCGGATTCGCCATCGGCGTGGAACGCGCCGCGGCGTTTGACATGGGGTACAACTCCGCCTGCGACGAGATTGATGTGGTGGAAATTCACGGCGACTATCCTCGGGCGCACGTCAGCCGGTTCTCCTCGCTTTATTCAACCGGCCGAACCCGGTTCAACATCACCTTCCCCGACGATCCGACCGCCCTTGCCTTGCCCCTGGACAACGGCCGGACCCTTCGCGGCGAGGATGTCTCGACAACCGTCTGGCATTCCTATCCCGTCCCCTCGCTTCAAGGCTTGCTCGTCCAGCCTCGCAGCCTGGCGATGGTTCGCGCCGAGCAAATGGCCTCGCTCGACGGTTCGATTTCGCTGACGAGAGAAGGTTCCGTTCGCCGGATCGTCAACGCGGGGAGCCTTGACCTTCGCGACGCCGTCTTGCTCGAAGGGTCGGGAAGTCGTCAGGACCGCCGCGAAATCCACCTCGGCACGATTCCGCCCGGCGGGACCGTTGAGGTCAAGGAATCGTCGCGAGTGGCCACGGACCCAGGCCCTGTCGAGGGTCTTCGTCCCCAGCGCTTTCTCCGAATCCTCCGCCAGGCGCGCGGCGACCGCCCGGAAGACGCGGGTGAGGTCCGCCTTGTCGCCTGGTCGCCCCGCCCCTTGAAGGGTCAGACCGTGGAACCGGCCGTCGATCGGCACCGCGGATTCACCGCGGTCGTCGTTCATCTGGCCTACGGCCCGCCGCCTCGACCCGATGGACCCGACTATTACAAGCCGGGCAACGCCGTCCAGACAAGTCCGTCACGCGACGAGACACCGATGCGCCGCAACGCGATTGCCGTGCCGAACCGTGGCCTGCCCAGGCGGCCAACCGGGGAGACCTTGCCGCGATGATCGAGGTGGTTAACTTCACCAAGCGTTACGGCGAGTTTGTCGCCGTCGACGACCTGAGCCTGACAATCGGCAAAGGGGAGGTCTTCGGCTTCATCGGCCCCAACGGCGCGGGCAAGAGCACGACGATCCGGTTCCTCGCGACCCTGCTCCGGCCGACCTCGGGCGAAGGCCGGGTCGCCGGCCATTCCGTCGTTTCCGACCCGATGGCCGTCCGCCGCGTGATCGGCTTCATGCCCGACGACTTCGGCGTTTATGACGGCATGAAGGTCTGGGAATTCCTTGACTTCTTCGCGGTCGCTTATGAAATTCCCTACACGTATCGAAAAAAGATCATCAACGAGGTTCTTGAACTCCTCGACCTGACCCACAAGCGCGACGACTACGTCAACGGCCTCTCCAAGGGGATGAAACAACGCCTCTGCCTGGCCAAGACTCTCGTGCACGACCCCCCGGTCCTGATCCTCGACGAGCCCGCGTCGGGGCTTGATCCGCGTGCCCGGCTTGAGATGAAAGCACTCCTGAACGAACTTCGAGGGATGGGCAAGACGATCCTCGTCTCCAGTCACATCCTTTCGGAACTGGCCGACTTCTGCACATCGATCGGGATCATCGAGCGCGGCAAACTGCTGGCGGCGGGCAGTATTCAGGAAATTCAACGTCAACTTCGGTCGCACCGCGTCTTGAAGGTCCGTGTTCTCGGCGATTCCGCCGAACGTGCCGCCTCGCTCCTCCGCGACGACCCGTCGGTCCGCTCTGTGGACTCGTACGACCACACCGTCACCGCCGAATTCCACGGTGAAGACGACGCCCAGGCTCGCCTTCTCTCCCGCCTGATCGATGCCGGCGTGGTCGTCCAGTCATTCGCGGAGGAACCACTCAGTCTCGAAGAGGTGTTCATGATGATTACCAAAGGCATTGTCAATTGAAGAACGGATCATCAAAAATTTTAAAGTCAGAAGCCAACAAAAACCCAGTGTTTATCCGCGACACATCTCCCATCGGTCATTGGTCATCGGTCATCGGTCATTTCCCAATTCTTGCCTTGCCTTCTCTCTCACGACGATGAGCGCGCCATGTTCTTCCGCGAAAACCCCGTTCTCACTCGCGAGCTACTGGTAAATTTGCGGACGCATCGCGCGTTCGTGCTCCAGTTCGTCTACGTGATCTTTCTCGGGGCACTGGTTTATTTTTACTGGCCTGGGGGCACCGAGGCGACGCGCAAGGTGAGTTCGGGCGTGGCCCGAAGGCTCTTTGACCTCTTCTTTCTCGGCCAGTTTTTTCTGGTTGCGCTCGTCGCTCCGACCTTCGCCGCGGGAAGCATTACCGGCGAGAAGGAACGCAAAACGTATGAAATGCTGCTGGCGAGCCCCTTGCAGCCGTCGATGATCCTCTTCGGCAAGCTCCTCAGCTCGCTTGCGTATCTGATGATCCTCATCGTTTCAAGCTTGCCGATGATGATCCTCTGCTTCCTGCTGGGGGGGATTCTTCTTTCCGAGATCGCCCGCGCTTATCTCGTCTTGATGCTCGCGGCGGGGACGTTTGGACTCCTCAGCGTTGCCTGTTCGAGCTATTTTCGGCGGACAAGCTCGGCGCTCGTCGTCAGTTATTTGATCATTCTGCCCTTGGCGGTGGTCTGCGTGATCACCACCCGGACCGACGACAACGTGGCGCGCGACTTCCTGACGACGGCCGTCCTTCCCCCCTGGGCGCTGGCGACCTGGGCCGTCGTGGCCATTTTGATCAATCGACGGTTGTTGCACCCTCCCGACGTCGGCAGCGGCGGAGAGGTCGTCGTCGATGAAGAGCAGGAGATGAAATACGCGATCGGCGTCGTGATTGACCGCGACCTCTTTCCCGACAAGCTCTTCGCGCCCGCGAAGCGCGCCGACCTCATGCCCGACGGCACGAATCCGGTTCTCGACAAGGAGCTCAGGAGCGAGATTTTCAGCCAGGGGACGCTCATGCTCCGCGTCGTGATCCAGGTGAGCATGCTCCTTTCGATCCCCTTGATGGCCGGTCTGCTTTTTCTCCGGTCCGACAAGGCCGCCTATTACGTGGCTTATGTCATCACGTTCAACCTGATGGTCGGCCCCGTCTTCTCGTCGGGAAGCATCACCCAGGAACGCGAGCGACAGACCCTCAGCCTCTTGCTGACAACCCTGCTCCGGCCTGGCAAGATCATCTTCGCCAAGCTGATCGCCGCGCTTCGGGTCTCAACCGTGCTCACGTTTTTACTCACCGAGCAACTCCTGCTCGCCTACCTGCTCTTGCCCGAGTTGCGGAACCGGATCTGGACGCTTGTTGTTTATCTGCTCATCATTTTGACAACCTGCCTGGCGACGTCGACGGTGGGCCTGCTCTGCTCGGCCCTCTCGCGGAAAACCTCGGTCGCGATGGTCTCAACGTATATGACGTTACTGCTCCTCTTCGTGGGACCCGTGGGTCTTGGCTGGTATCTGGAAGGCTTTGAGTCGATCACCGAGGAACGACTCGCCGTTCTCACGATCACCAGCCCCTATTCCGCGGCGCTCAGCGTTCCGATGCACTCGTTTCACGCCTCGGCCAGCTTTTCCGACACGGCCTTCGAGATCCTTCCCGCGGCCGAAGTGAGTGTCGGCGGCGGGTGGACCTTGCCGGTCTGGGCCATCTTCCTCCTGATGTACCCGCCGCTCTGCACGCTGCTTTTCGGCGTTACCTACGTCGCCTTCCGCCTTCGCTGGTGGCGAGCCGGCGGAACCTGACCTTTTTTACCGCGTCCCGGGAAAGGCGATCGGATCAGCCGAGGCCGATTCCACGTTTTCCGGGACGTCGCGGCCAAGCGACCAGTCGATCGCGTTTCGAAGCAGACGCGTAAAAGCCGGTTCGGCGAAATCCTCGGCGTGGCCGAGCGACGTGTAAAAGACCCGACCGCCGGAATTCGTCAGGTTCGTCCAGGCGATCGGCTCGGCGGCCGACTCGGGTATCGTCCCCGTCAAGAGCGGCGTCGCCGACGAAACCAGCGGCGCGACCTTGTAAAGCGAACCGTGGCCAGTCAACGCCCGGACATCCACGCCGGTCAGAATCGGATGATTTTTGGCCTCAACGGTCGCCGCGACGACGACCTTGGGACCGACCGGGTAATGGTTGACATAGTGGCCGCCCAGGACGTCCGGGTCAAACGAGTTCCAGACCTCGCGGCCCTCGGTGACCTCGGCGGGATTGCGGGCCGCGAAGGCATGGCTGGCCGTTCGAATTCCGATGACCGGTTTGCCCGAGCCGACGAATCGCCGGATCGCCGCGAGCTGTTCCTTGGGCAAAATGCGGCGGCGGGCGCTCAGGAACATCAGGTCGGCGTCGTCAAGAACGTCGAGACCCGGCAAATCGTTCCTGTCATCAGCCCGGTTGAAGACAAAGCTGACTCGGTAATTTTTGCCAAGCTGCGTCGCGGCGAAGGGGGGCAAGGTCGACTCGGTCTTGTACTCATCGTCACCGACCACAAAGACGACATGCGGACGCGTATCGCCCCGGAACCGGAAGGGATTTCCGCCCAGAATCTGATTGCTCGTGATACTCGGGCAAACAAACCGCTCCACGTGCTCGACCATCCGGTCGGTCCCGGTGAAGTGGCTGACGAAGGGGGCCTGACGCGGGTCATACATCGTGTCGGTCAGGTCGCGCACCAGGACGACGTTCTTGCCGTTCTTCGCAAGCTGTCGAAGACCAAAGGGGCGTCCAAGCACGCACATATTAAGGTGAACACCCAAGAGCATGACGTTCTGAATTCCGCGATTTTCGAGGACGCTCCAGATCTCCTCGCCGTTATCACTGAGGTAATCCGAATCGCCGTCGATGGTGATCGCGTTCGTCTGCGCTTTCCACGGCGCCGCGGGATTGCGACCGAGCGCGGCGAGCCTGGCCTGCCAGCGAGTGTGCTCGGCATTGTCGTCGTCCTCGCCGCCGTTGGTCTGGTCCACCGGGTACGAATTCTTTTCCTCGGCCGGAATCTGACGGCACCAGAGGGCAATTCCAGCGGGCAGGCTTGCCGATCGCGGTGTTTTCTGAGCACGCAAGCGGGCAGGATGATCCTTGTACGCGTCCATGCAACTGCTCGGCGCGTGGATGACGACGACGCCTTTCTGTCGTGCCTCCTTCAAAAGCTGATCGATCCGGGGAGCCAGCTCGCCCCCACGTCGGGTCGCGTTCAGACAATGATGCAGGTCCCACATATCACAGACGATGATCGCCGACTGCCTGGGGTTCCAGTCGGCCGACTGCTCAACCACCCGCGCCGCGCCGCCGAGTTCGGGAGCCTCGACCCGCGATCGAAGCTTCAAAGAAAAAATGTTCGCCCCATTCTCGGCCGCCACCGCCGCCAGAGGCGCGGCCAGCAAACCGAGCAAGGCGAAGGCTCTGAAGGTCGGAAAACCGTGGACTCCGTCACGTACGAACCTTGGTAGCGACATCGCGACTTGCTCCGTTCTGGGTCTCGGGTCGAGGCTCCTTGACCGTTCACCCTAACGCCTTTCCAAACGTTTGGGGAGAATGTGCCTCCTGGATTCCAGTCAGACTCGCAAGACTTCCCGAGTCCGGGCTACCCGCGTTATGATAGTTCCAGCCGAGAAGTCCGCAGTTGAACGACTCCACGCCCCCTGGGGGATTCCGCGATATGAATACGTTGTCACCAAAAGGCGGGCGCCTGATGCGCCTGGTCCGATGGTCCTTGGCCCTCTCGGTCTTCTTCACGCTCCGCGCCTCGACCTTTGCGGACGCGAGGCTGGATTACACGCGCGACGTCCGGCCAATCCTCGCCGCGAAATGCTTCACCTGCCACGGCGCCGACCCCTCGCGGCGAAAGGGGAAACTCCGTCTCGACACCGCTGACGGCCCGCTTCAACCGGCCGCGTCGGGAAGTCCGGCGATCCTCGTCGGCAAGGCCGAGGAAAGCGAGCTATCCGCGCGGATTTCCTCGGTTGATCCCGACGAGCAGATGCCGCCGCCGAAGTCGGGCAAGACGCTGACCGCCGCGGAGATCGGCACGCTCAAGCGCTGGATTGATGAAGGGGCTCCCTTTCGCGGCCACTGGGCGTTCATCCCGCCGAAGCGTCCCGAACCGCCGAAGGTCGCCGATCCGTCCTGGTGCGCCAACCCCGTCGATCGCTTCGTTCTGGCCAAGCTTGAGGCCGAGGGCCTGCGACCCGCTCCCGAAGCGGACAAAATCACCCTGATCCGCCGCCTTAGCCTCGACCTGATCGGCCTGCCGCCGACACCCGCCGAGGTTGACGCCTTCGTCAACGACCGCGACCCCTCGGCCTATTTCAAAGTGGTCGAACGCCTGCTGGCGTCGCCCCATCATGGCGAGCGCTGGGGTCGGCTCTGGCTTGACGCGGCGCGTTATGCCGATAGCGACGGCTATGAGAAAGACAAGCCGCGGCAGGTCTGGTCCTATCGCGACTGGGTTATCAACGCCTTGAATCGTGATCTCCCATACAACCAATTCATCATCGACCAGATCGCCGGAGACCTGGTTCCAAACGCCTCGCAAGCCCAGATCGTCGCGACCGGATTTTTGCGGAACTCGATGGTCAACGAGGAAGGGGGCGTTGATCCCGAGCAGTTCCGGATGGAAGCAATGTTCGATCGCATGGACGCGATCGGCAAGGGCGTTCTCGGCCTGACAATTCAATGCGCTCAGTGTCATACGCACAAGTATGATCCTTTGACGCAAGACGAATATTACAAGATGTTCGCCTTCTTGAACGACACGTCGGAAGCAAACATCCCCGTTTATACGCCCGAGCAACAACGCCTTCGGTCCGACCTCTTCCGCCAGATTCGTGAGATTGAAGACACTTTGAAACATACGATCCCAGACTGGGCCGATCGGATGGTTGCCTGGGAAAAGACCGTCGCGGATGAGAAACGGCCCGAATGGGTCGTGATCCAGCCGGTTGTCGATGACCTTTCGACCGGCGGTCAGAAGTATCGCCCCTTGCCCGACGGCTCGCTGATTGCCGAAGGATACGCACCGACGAAGCACAAGGTCCGGCTCTCGGCTCGAACCGACCTCAAGCCCATCAATGCCTTTCGGATCGAGTTGTTGAACGATCCGAACCTTCCCCTCAACGGCCCCGGTCGATCGGTGTTGGGGACATCGGCGCTCACCGAATTCACTGTCGAGGCCGCGCCCGCCGATGCGCCCGCGAAGGTGGAAAAGATCAAGCTCGTCCGCGCCTCGGCCGACCTGAATTTGCCCGAAACACCGCTCGCGGCGATCTTCGACGATCGGAGCAAGAAAACGCGAGTGACCGGGCCGTCCACATTTGCCATCGATGGCAAGGATGAGACCGCCTGGGGCACCGACGCCGGTCCTGGTCGGCGAAATCAGCCGCGCAAGGCGGTTTTTCAAAGCGAGAAACCGATCTCGTTACCGGCGGGAACCATCCTGACGATCTCGCTCAGCCAGATGCACGGCGGCTGGAACAGCGACGACAACCAGAACTGCAACCTCGGCCGGTTCCGGCTCTCGATCTCGGCCGATCCCGACGCAAAGGCCGACCCCCTGCCCCGCGACGTCCGCGAGGCGCTCAAGATCCCCGCCGACCAGCGGACCCCCGCGCAACTTGGGGCGATCTTCACGTTCTGGCGGACGACCGTCGCCGACTGGCACGAGGCGAACGACCGGATCGAACGCCTCTGGAAAGAGCATCCCGAAGGCTCGACGCAACTGGTCCTCCGCGATCGCGAGATCCACCGGATGACCAGCGTCCTCCAGCGCGGCGATTTCCTCAAGCCGATCCGGCCGGTTGATCCGGGCGTTCCGGCCTTTCTCAACCCGCTCCCCGACAGCCCCGAGCCCGATCGCCTGACCTTCGCCCAATGGCTCGTCGACCGCCGCGCGCCCACAACAGCGCGGGCCGCCGCGAACCGGGTCTGGCAAGCCTATTTCGGCACGGGCTTGGTCAGCAGCAGCGAGGATCTCGGCACCCAGAGCGAGGCCCCGTCGCATCCCGAGCTTCTCGACTGGCTCGCCGTCGACCTGATGGATCGCGGCTGGAGCCTGAAGGATCTGCACCGGCAAATCGTCGGCTCGGCGGCCTATCGGCAATCGTCGCGGCTGACGCCGGAGATACTCGCCAAAGATCCGAATAATCGCCTCATCAGCCGAGGCCCACGCTTCCGCGTCGATGCCGAGGCCGTCCGCGATATTGCCCTGTCGGCAAGCGGCCTTCTCGACCCGGCCGTCGGCGGCCCGAGCGTTTATCCCCCCGCGCCCGACTTTCTCTTTCAGCCTCCCGTGAGCTACGGGCCGAAGGTCTGGCCGACGTCAACCGGCGGCGACCGTTACCGGCGCGCGATCTACACGTTCCGCTACCGGTCGGTCCCCTACCCTGTCCTTCAGACCTTCGACGCCCCCAACGGCGACTCGTCCTGTGTCCGCCGCAGCCGGTCGAACACCCCCTTGCAGGCGCTCGCCACGCTCAACGAGCCCGAATTTCTCGACTGTGCCCGCGCCCTCGCCGTTCGAACTCTCCGCGAAGCAGGTCCGACCGACGCCGATCGCCTCACTCATGCCTTCCGGCTCTGCCTCGCGCGGACGCCGACGGCCGACGAGTCGGCCTCGCTTCAGGCACTTCTCACCAGGGAAATCGACCGCTTCAAGACGAGAGATCCCGGCCCGCTCGCGGCCTTGGAATCCCTTGCCGGCCGATCAATTCTCCCCTCGGGCGAGACTCCCGCGCGCCTCGCCCCCTGGACGGTCGTCTCGCGCGTGCTCTTGAATCTTGATGAGACGATCTCAAAGGAATAAAGCGGCAGATTTGCAGGGCGACCCGCATCATCCGGTCGGAGGTTTTGCGGATCGCCCCTTGCAATATCGCTCTGATGACATTTCAATGTTCTCAGGTCATTGCAAGAAAAATATCTTTAGACATTTTGCTTCTGCCCTCGAAGAATCATCTTGGCAATGAAGACGACGAAGAATCCGACCATGCTGCCGCCGAAGAGTGACAGACGAAAAAGGGCCTGCGCAGCCGAGTGAGCCTTGCCCTGGGTGTTCAGGACAAATCCTCCGATAAGCATCATGTAACACAGTCGAGTCAGCCAGACGATCGCCGCCGGAGTGGGACGATTTTCGAACGCAACTGCCGAATTTGTCTCACGATCAACGTATTTCATGGGCCGGAGAGTTCGCAGGTACGCCTTGATCGCCCCGGAAAAGGTGGACCGAATCGCGGTCCTGGCGGGATCAGCAAAGTAGGCGTCGCCGTTCTCAACCAGGAATTGGGCTCTGCGTTCGAGGATCGCGTGATATTCAAACATCGCTTCCTGCGATCGAAAGGGTCGGACGAGACGACCGCAAGTCCGGATTCGCTCCTGATGGCGTTCGACAAGGCGTTCAAGATCCGCGTTCAGGACGATCAGGTTTTCATAAAAACCCGGAGTTTCGGCACCCGTTGATTTCGCGGAGGTGACAAGGTAACGGCCGTCGTCGAGTTCGGTGTAGAGGATCTGACGGTCGGCCTTCAGGGATGCAATGGTCCCCCAACCGATCACGGCGAGGGTTTCTTGATCGGGCGACATCCAGAGCGTGTTGTGCGTCTTGTAAGTTCCGCCTTTGACATGCCCGAACAGGCCCTGGAAGTAGAACCCAAGTCGCGCTGCCGTGGCATTGGCCGACTCTGTGGTGATGGGTGACGCGGGGGCCTCGTAAGGGTTGAATTGAGCCTCGACGAAGCCCAATCCCCGCGGGCTTTGCGATGGAAGTTTCGTCCACTCCGGATCGTCCTTGGTCGCGGGGACGAGTTGGTTAAGCGGTCGGGTCTCCAACAGACTAGTGACGATGACCGCGACGCCGAGCAACAGATAAAGACCCAGTCCAACGACAAGCGCACCGACGATCAGCCCACTCAACCCCATGACCTTACTCCCGAGAAAAGACACTCATCATCAATCCGCAAGGATCGCAACGACCTCGCGTTGAAGGCCCCCGGTGACGTGGACGTTCCCAGCGCCATCAACGAACACGTTGATCTCGCTGCGAACGCCGAATTCGGAAAGATAGATGCCCGGTTCGATGGAAAAACAGGTTCCGGGCAGAACCAGACGCTCGTCGTGGGTCTCCAGGTTGTCCATGTTAGCGCCGTTGCCGTGAGTTTCCTGGCCGATGCTGTGGCCGGTCCGGTGGACAAAGGCCGGGCCGTAACCGGCGTCGTCGATGACCCGACGCGCGGCGTCGTCAACCTCCCAGCCGTGAAGCGACTGACCGGCTTCAAAGGCGTCCTTGACGCGGGCAATCGCGGCGTCGCGCGCGCGGGCGACGATGGAGAAAACCTCGGAATAACGTTCCGGCACGGTCTCGCCGACATAGCCGACGCGCGTCAGGTCGCTGTAAACGGCCCTCGGCCGATCAAGCTTCGCCCAGAGGTCGATCAGGACGAAATCACCGCGAGCGATCGGCGTGTCGGCCGCGGGATTGGGCTCGAAGTGTGGATCGCCGCTATGCGGGCCGACGGCGACGATCGGGCCGTGATCGGTCGTCAGACCATGACGACGGAAGTGATCGAGAATCGCGGCCTGAACCGTGCATTCGCTGATCGTGCCGCCGTCGCGCGTCGACCGGGCGATGAGTGACCAGGCCATGTCATAGGCGGAGGTCGTCACGGCCTCGGCCACGCGGTGCATCCGCCACTGATCGTCGTCCCAGACCGCTTCAAAAAGCTGAATCAGGTCGCCCGACGACACGACCTCCACGCCCAGGCCGCGGATTTTTTCCACGGTTCCGGCGTCCACCTTCGCCAGGTACGGAATCGCGTTCCCGGGCGAATATTCCATCGCCAGCCGTTTCATTCCCGCGACGAGCTTGCCGAGACCTTCTTCAAGTTCCTCCCAGCGCAGGTAAACGGTCTTCTCGCCCGGCAGGTGATCGAGAACGCCCGGCTCGATCCGATGAACGAGTTTTCGAGGCGTCCCTTCGGCCGGAATCGCGTAATAAAGCCTGCGCGAGGTGATCGGCTTGCCGTCGAGGCCGAGCACGCGCCGGGCCAGCACGTTACTGCCGCGAAACTCCGCCAAGAGCCAGCCATCAAGGCCGAACCGGCGGAGCGCGGATTGAATGGCTTCCAAATCCAACATGAGTAATTCCAAGTCCTCAAGAATGTTCATTGCCTCGTATTGTGACTTTACCTTGACGACGAGTACCAGACATCGGCGGCGAATTCGGTGAGGGCACTCAGCAAGATCAGAACGCCGAAAACGCGTCCGGCCCATTCGCGATCGTCCGCGCGCGGTCCGAGTGACGCTCGGGCGACCCGGGCTGAGATGGCGGCCGATGCGAGGAGGATCGCGAAAGTCGACCCAAACTGCACGGAGCCTAAAATTTCCAGATGATCGCGCATGGCCGGATAAACCGACGACCAGGACAACCCTGAGTGTCTAAGCGGGATCGCGAACCACCGAAGGGCCTTGACACCTTCGAGGACGAGATACGCAGCCGAGACGGACCAGATCCACCGGCCAGGACCCCAGGCGCGAGGCGACGAAGTGCGCGCGGCCTCCACCCAGGTCCCCAGGCCAATAACCAGGCCCACCCCGGCGGCCGTGGTATTGAAGACGATCTGATAACGATAGATCAGGTCGAATCCCTCTTGGCCGTAGAGGATCATGCGATCCGACACAATGACCCGGCCCATCCCGAAGCCGACCGCAAGCGCCAGCACCAGTTCCATCAGGAACCTGAGTCGCATGGAGCCTCCTGTTCGAGCGACCGCCGATTCATTCAATCAATACGTTCGGCCGATCACGTCAACAATCGCTCGTCTCAGGGTCAACGGATCAAACGCGCCCACCTTGCGGTAAACGACCTTGCCGCCGGGTTCGATCAGCAGGGTATAAGGCAAGGGGCCGGGCCAGTCCTTGTCGAGAGACTCGGCGAACTTGTCCTTGTCCTCGGTCAAGAGGATGAAGTTGGTGCCCGAGACGTGGTTTTCCTTCAAGATTTTGAGGGCGTCGTCCCCCTTGGCGGGGTCGTCCATGCTGATCGTGATGAGCTTGAGCTTGCGACCGCGATACATCCGGTTGATCGTCACAAGCTCGGGCATTTCGGCGACACAGGGGCCGCACCAGGTCGCCCAGAGATTGACGAGAAGGAGTTCATGCGTCGGATTCTTGACGAGTTTGGCGACGGCCGTATCGTCAATGTGGTGCATCTCGACCGGCTCGGCGTCCCACTTCGCCAGCGACTTCTCGGCGTCTTTTTGTTTCTCGGCCCACTTGGTTGAGCACCCGAAAACGCGCGTCTTCTCGACCGGGACCGGCTTGCCTTCCAGAAGAGCCTCGACGGCGTTGATCGTGTCGTGCGACTTGACCGTCTTGACCTCGGAATCGTCAAACCGGCCGACGTAACGGAGCTTCCGATCGGCATCGAAGACGTAAACATGCGGCGTCGCCAGCACGCCATAAGCCAGCGCCGTTGACTGGGTCTCGCCGTCGTAAAGATACGGAAACGCGAACTTCCGTTCGCGCGCGGATCTTCATATCGAGGAACGAGTCACCGACGTCGGTATATCCCAGCTCATCCAGCCGAACCGCGGCCGGGTCGTTGGGCGAAATGGCCACGACGGCCACGCCCTTGCCCTTGTAATCGGCGTCGAGCTTGGCAATCCGTTTCTCATACGCCTGGGCGGTCGGACAGTGGTTGCAGGTGAAGATGACGACGAGCACCTTGGCCGTGTCGAAGTCCTTGAGCGAGTACGTCTTGTCGTCAACGCCGAGGAGCCGAAAGTCGGGCGCGGGGGCGCCGATGTCAAGGGTTTTCAGGCCGTCGGGATCGGCCAGGGCCTGCTTCGCGACGAGGGGAAGGCCGAGGGCGGCGGCGGAGGCGAGGGCGAAGGTGCGACGGTTCACGTCGGGCTCCCTGGTCGAGGGCTCGGGCTGAAACTCGGGGACGATGCCGACTCGTAGTTTGGCATGACCGCCGCCGATTGCCAAGAACCTTGACCGCCGGGTGCTCCCGTTCGATCGTCCGAGACGGTACACTCGCGGGCGAATCGAACGGGGTGTCTGGTTCGGAGGGTTGAACGTGCCATTGAAACTCTCGGCGTTTCCAAAGTGTTACCTCGACGCGATCGCCGGCGCGCGGACGATGTCGGTCTTTGACTGGATCGCGCTGGCGAGCGGCCTGGATGCCGATGGTCTGGAAATGTACGACGGATTTTTCACGTCACTCGAAGACGATTATCTCGAACGCGTCGGCGCGGCGATTCACGACGCCGGATTCGCCATGCCGATGCTCTGTTGCTCGCCCGACTTCACCAATCCCGACGCCGACGCCCGCAAACGCGCCATCGACCGTGAAATCTCGATGATCCGCGTCACGCGCAAGCTCGGCGGCCCGGGAGCCGTCTGTCGGGTCCTTTCGGGACAGAGGTATCCCGAGGTGAGCCGACAAGAGGGTATCGAATGGGTTGTCGATTGCATCAATGAGGTCTTACACGTCGCTCGTGAAGAAAAGATCATTCTCGGCCTTGAAAACCATTACAAGGATGGTTTCTGGGCCTATCCCGAGTTTGCCCAGAAGAAGGATGTCTTTCTCGAACTTCTCAACGCCATTGACGACCGCTCGAATTTTGGGGTTCAGTACGATCCCTCGAATGCGATTGTCGCGGGCGACGACCCGGTCGACCTGCTCAAAGCCGTCGCCGATCGCGTGGTGAGTATGCACGCGAGTGACCGCTACCTCGCGCCCGGGGCGACACTCGATGCGCTCCGGCAATCGGATGGCACGCTCGGCTACTCGACCGACCTTCGCCACGGCGTCGCGGGCAAGGGCCTGAACGATTACGACGCGATCTTCGGTATCCTCGCCGAACACAAGTACCGGGGCTGGGTGAGTATCGAGGACGGCATGAACGGCATGGAAGAGATGGCCGAATCGCTCGCCTTTCTTCGGCGGATCGTGGCGAAATACTTTCCCGACTGAGACTCGTTGAGGGCGTGAACGATGGCACGATCGGGGCGGGTCAGGACTGCGCTCATCGGATGCGGCAAGGTCGGCCAGATCCACGCCGAGGCGCTGGGAACGCTCGACACGTCCGAGTTCGTCGCCGCCTGCGACGACCATCCCGACCGCGCCGGGGCGATTGCCGATCGGTACGGGGCCAGACCGTTCCGCGATGTCGCGACGATGTTGCGCGAGACCGCGCCCGAGGCCGTCTGCGTCTGCACGCCGCATCCGTTGCATGTCGGGCCAACGGTGCTCGCGGCGACCTCCGGGGCGCATGTTCTTGTCGAAAAGCCGATGGCCGCGAACCTGGCCGATTGCGACGCCATGCTCGACGCGACGCGGCGGGCCGGTGTGAAGCTCAGCGTGGTCAGTCAACGACGCTGGTTCGAGCCCGTTCAACGGATGAAGGCGGCGATCGACGCGGGCAAGATCGGCCGCCCCGCGCTCGCGGTCGTGGCCATGTTTAACTGGCGCGACGCCGCCTATTATCGGTCTGATCCCTGGCGGGGACGCTGGGATACTGAAGGGGGCGGCGTGCTGGTGAACCAGGCGCCTCACCTGCTCGACCTGCTTCAGTGGATCATGGGAGAGGTCGACGAGGTCAGCGGCGACTGGGCGAACCTGAATCATCCCGAGGTCGAGGTCGACGATACGGCCCTGGCGATCGTCCGATTCCGATCAGGGGGCCTTGGCTCGGTCGTCGCCAGCCTGAGCCAGAAACCAGGGCTTTTCACGACGGTCCACGTCCACGGAACGAACGGCGCGGGTGTCGGCGTCGAGACCGACCGGGGCGCCTCGTTTGTCGCCGGAGTGTCGTCGGTCGTCGAACCGCCGAGGAACGACCTCTGGAACATCCCGGGCGAGGAAGACCGACTTCCCCAATTTCAGGACGCCGACCGGGCCAATTTTGCCTCAATCGACGCCACAAGTTATTACCACCGGCTCCAGATCGACGATTTTCTTCGCTCGGTCCTCGCGGAGACTCCCGCGACAGTCTCAGGCGAGGATGGCCGCCGGGTCGTGGAACTTTTCACGGCTGTCTATCAATCGAGACGGGAACACCGGCCGATCAAATTCCCGATTTCGTCGTGATTGATCGACGTCAAGGCTCGGAAAGATCGATCGGCGCGATCTCGTCGGCATCCGTGTCGTAATAGGCGCAAAAGCCCTCGCGAACCGCGTTGATGACGATCAGGTAGCGCGTCTCGGAGTCGAGTCGTACCGGGGATCGACCGTCCCAATTCAGCGGACCTTCGGGCGTGTTGAGTTTCCAGCGGTGAAGGTGTCCCATGAAGATACGACGATGGGGAATGGCATCAAACGATCGGCCTGGATCGAGAAGTGTCGAGTCACCCGTGTACGCCCAGAGGTCGTTGAGCTTCGAGGAATCGAGAAAAGGCTCGATATGCTGAAACCAGCATTCTTGAATCTCGATCGCGGGTTTCAGAGATCCAAAATAGTGGAGAATCTCGGGCGAGTTCGCCTGCTTCAAGCATTCGCGGACATCGTCGCCACAGAGTCCAAAATCGTGGTTACCCCAGACTCCGACACTGTCAAGACCGGCGAGCGCCTTCACGGTGGGGACAAGCCGTTCGCCGGTCTCAAAAATATCTCCAAGAATGACGAACCGCGAAACGCCCCGCGCTCGCAGCGCCTTGATCGCGCGATCGAGAAGGTCAACGGCTTCGTGAATGTCCGCGAGCAGACCCAGTCTCATGGATGACCCTGACCTCAAACAAACCGCGAGCACGACGCCTTGCCTGTCTGGTCAAGGCATCGGTCGATCACGCCCCGTTCATCAAACGTCGCTCAACAGATTGTCAACGAGTCGCGACGCCGTGACAACTGTCTAACACCGAAACGGTGCCGAGAGACCGGACAAATGCCTCTTTCGCGGGCTGGTCATGGTCATTGTTCAAGTCCATTGAATGTCAGGTTGACGCCCTGAACAGGTGGGGGTAAGGTGTCCGCCTATCGGGTGCGACCTGCAAAAACGTGTCGAGTCGTGCCGGGCCTGACCAGTACAAGCCCCGGGTCGCGTCGCATCCCGACGCCGCGCGGGGCCTTTGTGTGCGCGGCGAACCCAACGGTTCTGATCCCAAGAAGTCGTCTCAAGGAGTGCCACGAATGGACGCACGGAAGGCAGTCGCCGTGATTTGCGGCGTGATCGTCGTGGGTGCCCTCTCGTATCCGACGGTCGCGCAAGAAGGCGTCGGCGAGAAGGTGGGCGGGACGCTCGACAAGGTCGGCCGAGGCATTCGACACGAGGCCCAGGTCATCGGCGAGGGGGTCCGCACTCGCTTCGATTCCATGAAGGGCGACGTGCACGACATGAGCGTCCAGTCGCGCGTTTACTCGCGGATTCACTGGGATCGGGTACTCAACAGCGCGAAGATCGAGGTTCATGTGATCCGCAACGGCGTGGTCGTTCTGCGAGGGAGTGTGCCCGACCAGGCCGCCCGAGATCGCGCCGCGGTCCTGACACGCGACACGCTCGGCGTGACCGAGGTTTTTGACGAACTGGTTCCCCTGTCGGGTTCGACTGGCCCCGTTTCCAGGGCACGTTGATTGAATCCAAGAGAAGAGAGGGGCGTGCGAACCATTGCGGCTCGCCCGGCCCCTCGAATTGTTTTTCCCGGTCAGCGGCCGGGCGTCAGGTTATCGATTTCCTTGGCGACGTCCGCCCTGGCCCGCTTGAGGCCCCTGTCAACGGCCTCCTGTCCATTCTTTTGCAACGACTTGAGCGAGTCGGGAACAGATCGTCGGGTCGCGTCGAGACCGTCTTTCTGGAGTCGATCGACAGCCAGACCCGCCTCGCGGTCGACATCGGTCGCGATCTCACTGGCGGTTTTGCCGGCTTCCGCCTTGATCGCATCGGCGGCCCGGCGAATCCCCTTGGCGGTAGCCTGAGCCGGGGCCGAGGCCTTGGCCGAGGCGGGCGTACTCTCGATCTCGCGCGCGGTCTGTTTGACCTCGGCGGCGACGCGCTGAACGCTCGGGTCAACCGGCGGCGTTCCCGGGAAAGGATCAGCGCGGTCGGGGCCGACATCCGTGGCGGAGAGACCCGGAATCGTCGGCGTCAAGGGGGGTAGATCGGCCGGCGGAGCCGTCGGGATCTCGGTCATGACCTGCGCCGCGACAGGCGTCGGCAAGGGTGCCGACGTCAGCGAGGTCGAGGCGGACGGCTCGGGCGCGGGGGCCTCGGAGTGGCAACCAATCGCCGGAAATGTGAGAAGGCCCAGCGCGGGCAACACGGCCCAGGATTTCGGAAAACTTCGGTGGGTCATCCCTGACTCCTTTTTCTGAGTCGCGGCGGAGGTCAGACCGGCCGCGATTGGGTCTCCGCCCCTCTTCGCGGCCCTCGGCCCGCCATGATACCGGCGAGCCAAACCCTGGCAACCGCGGATTTCCGCCTCTCTGGGGAAATCTCTCAAGTCGAGCCGAGGCGTTGCCGATACACGGAATAAGCCGCTTCGCGCGTGGCGAACCTTTCTCGGAAGGCTCGCGCGGCTCACCCTTTGATGATGCACCTCGGAGCACGGGCCGCAACCATGACGTCATCCGTCTTGCTTCTCGCGGCGGTCACTGCGGTGGCTGGGTCGGGCGATCGCGATCATCGCGTTTTGCGGTTCGGCGGCGACCCTTCGCCGGGCCTGCTGATCAATTACTCCCTGGGCGCCCGGCCGTTTGACCCGCCCGATCCCACGCGGGCGACCGTGGTCTTCATCCACGGCTTTAACCCCCTGCCGAAAACGGTTCACTTCACGATGGCCGAGGGCCTCGCCGAGGCGATCCGCCGCCGGGGTGGTCCACCCATCAACATCCTCGCCTGGAACTGGAACGCCGCCACGTTCGTCGGCCTTGATCCCAACGTCAACGCCGAGAACACGGTCGGCCACGGCCTTCGACTCGCCTCCGCCCTTCGCGCCCGGGGCATCGCTCCCGCGCGGACGCACCTGATCGGACACAGTTCGGGAGCGATTGTCGCCGCCTCGGCCGCGCAATCGCTTCGGGTCACGACCGGCCAGCCCCTCGCGCAGCTCACCCTTCTGGAACCGGCTTCGTTTTACCATCACATCGTCTTTGAGCGGCTCGCGGCCGGAACCACGGCCCTTCGGGTCGAACATTACTGGGCACCCGGGCCAAGCGGGTACAGCCGCGAGGTTGGCCACCCGAACATCTGGAACTACCGGGTTGAGGTTCCCACGCCCATTCTCGCCACCGTCCACCCGCTCCGGTCGGGACATATTCATGTCGTCCGCTGGTATCTCACGACGGTCGACGACCGAACCTCACGCGTCGGCTATAACGTGAGTGCCCTCGCGCGGGGTTGACACAACCGAACAAAGATTTTTCAAAATCGAAAGATTTCGTTGTGAGAGGTCTGGACATCTCGTATCCTGACTCACCAATCCAATCGATCGCTGGCCGATCGTCGCGATGTGGTGTATCTTTCAGCACAACTGTCTCGTCTGTCTCTTTCTAACAGGTTAACCTGTCGATGCGCGGCGATCCTCCTTCCGACCCAGGTCGGCTGCGAGTCGTCGGCATGCATCGAACGTCAGGCCAAGGGGTGTCACGATGCGTTCAACGCGGCGCCGGGGCTTCACCCTGATTGAGTTGCTTGTCGTGATCGCGATCATCGCGGTCCTGATCGCGCTGCTCTTACCGGCGGTCCAGGCCGCTCGGGAGGCGGCGAGGCGTGCGCAGTGCGTCAATAATCTGAAACAAATCGGCCTGGCGATGCATAACTATCACGACACGCAGGGGTCACTCCCCTGGGGTCAGATGGAAGATGACCACTGGATGGACTTCTCGGGTCTGGTTCCCATCCTTCCTTACATGGAACAAGGGCCGCTTTACAACGCCTTGAACATGATGGATATCCCCGGCGTCACCAACCCCGCGGCGATTGGAACCGTCGCCAACACGACGGTGACCCGGACCACGGTCAGCGGGTTCCTCTGCCCGTCCGACCTGGATCGGCTGAGCACGCTGGAAGGACATAATAACTATGTCCTGTGCTCGGGGAGTTCACCCAACTCGGTGAATGTCAATGGAACGTTTAACGGGATGTTCATGGGTGCCGATCCCTCGGCCGTTCTGAATACACGCGTCTACGGCCTGCGCGACGTCAATGATGGCCTGAGCCAGACGGCGATGGTGAGCGAGAAGATCAAGGGGACCGGCGGCAACGGCCTGGCCCCGAGTTTTGACTCGGGAACACCCACGTCAAACGTCTATTACGTCCCCGGCAACGTGGCCGATCCCGCCTCGTACTACCAGACTTGCAAGGCCTTTGTCCCCTCGGGCGTGGGAAGCCTGGCCACCGGCCTCGGCTTTAATTCCAATCCCTACGGAATCGGCGGAGCCTGGCACATCGGCTATCCGCCACAGAGCCGATATACGCACGTCATGACTCCGAACATGTGGAGTTGCAACAATGACACCGGCGGCGGCGCCGGTTGCCAGGGAGCGCACACGGCGAGCAGTCGCCACTCCGGCGGGGTGAACCTGCTCTTCGGCGATGGAACCGTCCGGTTCATCAAGAACGGCATCACGCCGACAACCTGGTGGGCTCTCGGCACCCGATCGAACGGCGAGGCTGTTTCGGCCAACGACTATTAAAGCTGTTGCCTGATCCGGGCTCTTTTTGGCGAAAGGACAAGGGACAGAGGGCAGAATTTGTCCTATGTCCTCATGTCCTTTGGCCTCACGGCGATTCCGCGACAACCGTATTCACTAATGAGCCACTTCCTTCGAGTCGGTGACGGGGTCGGGTGATCGCAAGGCTTCGACCTGGGTCGAGTAGGCGGCGACCAGTTCGCGGCGACCGAGCAAGCCGATTAACCGCGTCCGGTCGTCGCGATCGACGACGGGAATCTGATCGGTGTTCAGGTCGGTCAGACGTCGCAGCGCGGTATGAAGATCATCCTCGGGCGTCACGTACATGACCGGACGCGTCGCCAGATCATCGGCCACGACGAGCGGCCCCCAGTCCGAGCCAAGAAGCGCGGGGCGAACGTCGCGGAGCGTGAAAATCCCGGTCAGGTGCCCCTGCTTGTCGATGACCGGAAACATCGTCTCGGTCGAGCCCGCCACGCGTCGGAGAATCTGGGCAAAGGGGGTCGACTCCTCGAAGACCTCAAGTCCCTCCTTGCGGACAAAGACCTCGCCGACGTGGAGCCGTTCGAGCACGTCGACGACGAAATCGCCCCGGTGCGCGGGCGAATCCACGGGACTGGCGACCTGCTCCTCGTAGATCGTCCATTTCCGCGAAAGTCCCATGTGCAACCCACAGGCGAGCATCAAGGGGACGAGTAAACTGTAATTGCCGGTCATCTCGCAGACCATCACGATTGACGTCAGCGGCGTCTTCGAGACCCCCGCGAAAAAGCCCCCCATCCCCACAAGCGCATACGCGGCCGGGTTCACGCCCCAGTGTGGAAAGACCGACGCGAGCAACTGGCCCACTGCTCCGCCGAGCATCCCGCCGATGAACATCGACGGTCCGAAAACGCCACCACTCCCCCCCGAACTGATCGTCAACCCGGTGGTCACCGTCTTCAAAAGGGCGAGCGTCAGGAGCATCCTCAACCCCATCTGCGGCACGAAGACCGGATCGCCCGGCAGAGCCAGCGACCGGGGCATCCCGATCGCTCCCCATTGCACCCAGCCGTATCCGCCGGTCATGACCTCGGGATACACCAGCGCGATCAGGCCGAGCAAGAATCCACCGATCGCCGGCTTGACGTGCCTGGGCAGCGGAATCGGGTGGAAAACATAGTCGCGCAGGCCGTAAAAGACGCGGACGTAAACCCACCCGACCGCCACGCAGGCGAGCGCCAAGAAGGTGAACATCGGCAGTTCCGTCAGACCCCGAAAGTGAAGGTCGGGAACCAGGAAGATCGGCCTCGGCGTGATGAAGAGGGCGAAAACCGAATAAGCAACGATCGAGCTGGCCAGACACGGCAAGAGCGCCGCGGATTCAATCGCGGCGGTCGCGTAAAGGACCTCGCATCCGAAGATCGCGCCTCCGAGCGGCGCCCGGAAGATCGCGCCGACGCCCCCGGCGGCCCCCGCGAGCATCAGGAGCCTGCGCTCATCGGGCGAGAGTCTCAAAAGCTTCGCGAGAAACGACCCGAACCCCGCGCCAATCTGCGCGATCGGCCCTTCCTGACCGGCCGAGCCCCCCGTGCCGATCGTGATGATCGAGGCAATCCCCTTGACCAGCGGCACGCGCCCGCGGATCTTGCCGTTCCCTCGGTGAAAGGCACGAATCAGGGCGTCGGTTCCGTGCCCCTCGGCCTCGGGAGCGAGGCTGAAGACAAGACATCCCGAGATCAGGCCGCCGATCGTCGGCACGAGCAAGACCATCCACCACGGATGCGGCAGGCTGATCGGGCTGGGCTTCCCCTCGCCGGTCGGCGGCAGGTGAAAGCCCATGAGTCCGCCGAGGACGTGCTCGAACATCAGGTTCAGCACGAGCAGGAAGGCGACCGCCCCCAGGCCCGCGATCACGCCGACGAGAGGGCTACAGACCGCGACGCGCCCCGCGCCTGGAGTTGCCCAGCGGCTTGCCAGTTGGTTCAAAACCCGCCCGAGAGGGCGCCATTCGTGGTTCTCGTCGGTCGTCTCGGTCATTCTCTTGAAAATCCTTAAAAATCAAGTCGCCCGTCCAGCTCAACCGCCGATCCAATGCAACCGTCGGGCCGAGAACTCGGGCCGAGCGGTTCGGTGACGTCTTGAGTCTGATCGGTCAACGGTCTACGATCGCTGGCGTCAGTCGACGCCCTTTGAAGTCTTTTCGTCCTCGTCCGTCGAAGGTCGTCACCCGATGAGCGAACGGCAGTCCGCGAACGGGCAGGGTCAAGGCTATGCCCTCGCCCTCGATCGCTACAAGGCGATCGGAGTCGATGTTGAACGCGCGCTGGCGCGGCTCTCCAGTGTCGCCATCTCGGTTCACTGCTGGCAAGGGGACGACGTCACCGGTTTCGAAGGGCTGGGCGAAGCCATCGGCGGCGGCCTCGCCGTGACCGGCCAGTATCCCGGCCGCGCCCGCAGCCCCGATGAACTCCGCGCCGATCTCGATAAAGCCCTCAGCCTGATCCCCGGCACCCACCGTGTCAACCTTCACGCCAGTTATGCCGAGACAGGCGGCCGGAAGGTCGATCGGAACGCCCTCGAACCGGAACACTTCACCGGCTGGATCGACTGGGCGCGCGGCCGAGGTCTCGGCCTCGACTTCAACCCGACCTTCTTCGCCCATCCAAAGGCCGCCGAGGGCTGGACCCTCGCTCATGCCGACGCCGGTATCCGCCAGTTCTGGATTGACCACGGAATCGCCTGCCGCGAGATCGGCGCCTCGATCGGCCGGGCTCTCGGGTCGCCCTGTGTCACGAACGTCTGGATTCCCGACGGTTATAAAGACACCCCGGCCGACCGCAAAGGCCCTCGCGAACGCCTGCTCCGTTCGCTTGACGCCGTCTTTGCCCGGCCGATCGATCCTCAATTCCACCTCGATGCCGTCGAGAGCAAGCTTTTCGGCCTGGGTTCCGAGTCGTACGTCGTCGGCTCGTTCGAGTTTTACCTTGGTTACGCGATCACCCGCAAGATGCTTTTGTGCCTCGATGCCGGCCATTTTCACCCGACCGAGGTGATCTCCGACAAGATTTCGGCCGTGCTTTGCCACCTTGATGACATCTTGCTCCACGTCAGCCGCGGTGTCCGCTGGGACAGCGACCACGTTGTCACCCTGACCGACGAGCTTCAAGCGATTGCCTTCGAGATCGTCCGCGGCGATTTCCTGAACCGGGTCCGCCTCGGTCTCGACTTCTTTGACGCCAGCATCAACCGCGTGGCCGCCTGGGTGATCGGCACCCGAGCCTTGCTCAAGGCCCTGCTCAACGCCTTTCTCGAACCAACCGCGACTCTCCGCCGTCTCGAACTCGAAGGCGATTTCACGGCGCGCCTTGCTCTGCTCGAAGAGTTAAAAACGATGCCTTTTGGCGCCGTCTGGGATCATTATTGTGAGATGCGGGGCGTTCCGGTCGGTCCCGCCTGGATCGACGAGGTCAAGGCTTACGAACGCGAGGTCCTTCGACTCCGTTGATGACGCGTTTGACGGACCGACCGAACCACCGCGAGAATCAATCGTCCGATGGCCAGGGAGATAGGATTGCAATCCCAGACCTTGCTCAGGTTGACCGGAGTCAGCAAGGCGTTTGCCGGCGTCAAGGCGTTGAAAGACGTCTCGTTTGACCTCCTCGCGGGTGAGGTTCACGCCCTCGTCGGCGAGAACGGCGCGGGGAAATCCACGCTCATCAAGGTCATCACCGGCGCGATGGCTCCCGATGAAGGAACCCTCGAAGTCCGCAACCAGATCATCCTCGCCAACGATCCCGTCCGCGCCCGAGACCTGGGAATTGCCGCGATCTATCAACAACCCGCGCTCTTTCCCGACCTCTCCGTCGCCGAGAACATCGCGCTCGGCCTCGAACCCGGCGGCGCCTGGCGTCGCATCCGTTGGCGTGAACGTCGAACACGCGCAGCGCGTCTGCTCGAAAAGATCGGGGCGCGGATCGATCCCGAGACCGAGGTCCGACACCTGACAATGCCCGAACAACAGCTTGTCGAGATCGCCCGAGCCCTCGGCGCCGAGGCCAAGATCGTCATCATGGACGAGCCGACCGCCTCGCTCAGCGAGTCCGAGGTCGTGAACCTCTTCCGCGTGATCCGCGAATCCAAGGCGCTTGGCGTCGGCATCATCTACATCTCGCACCGCCTCGAAGAACTCCCCGAGATCGCCGATCGCGTGACAGCGCTTCGCGATGGCGTCGTCGTCGGCACCCGTCCAATGACCCAGGTGAACCGCTCGACCCTGATTCAGATGATGGTCGGCCGCGAATTATCGGCCGTCTTTCCCAAGGTTGAGGTCACGCCGGGCGAGGTTGTTCTTGACCTTCAAAACGTCGGCTGCCACGAGGCCGGGGTTCACGACGTCACCTTTCAGGTTCGCGCCGGTGAGATCGTCGGCCTGGCGGGCCTGGTCGGGGCGGGCCGTACCGAACTGGCCCGCGTTCTCTTCGGCCTGACCCCCGCGACGTCCGGTTCAATCGTTTTGCGAGGCCAGGCCGTGACGATCCCATCGCCGCGCGAGGCCATCGCGAAAGGAATTGCTTATGTCCCCGAAGATCGCCGCCGACATGGGGTCGTCCTGGAAATGTCGGTCGCGGAAAACGTAACGCTCGCGACGCTCTCGGCCATTTCTCGACTCGGCCTGCTGAATTCGCGACGTGAACGCGCCGTTGCTCACGATTATGTGGATCGTCTCGGTGTGAAAACGGCCTCGATCGACGCTCCCGTGGGGAGTCTATCGGGCGGCAATCAACAAAAGGTCGCGCTCGCGCGTTGGCTGGCGTCGCGACCGGGCGTCCTGATTCTTGATGAACCGACGCAAGGGGTCGACGTCGGTGCCAAGGCCGAGATTCACCGACTCATGGGCGACCTCGCCACGAATGGCCTGGCGATCTTGATGATCTCGTCCGAATTGCCCGAGGTGCTTGGAATGAGCGACCGGATTGTCGTGATGCACGCGGGTACCGTGATCGGGGCATTGGATCGCGTCGACGCGACGCAGGAACGTGTGATGGAACTGGCACTCGGCCACGCCGAGGCGGGGGTCGGATGAGACGCTACCGCCGCGAACTCGCGGTCGCCGCCACGTATGCTTTGTTGCTGATCCTCCTTGCCCTGGTCGTCCCTGACTTTTTCAAGGCCGATCAGATCCGCGCGACGCTCGTCAGTAGCGCACCGATCTTGATCGCGGCCATCGGCATGACCCTGGTGATTGTCGCCCGCCAGATAGATATTTCGATCGGCTCTCAGTTCTCCGTTTGCGGGATCGTCGCCGGTCTGCTCGTGCGCATGAGCTTGCCGATGCCGGCTGTCGGCCTGGGAACATTGCTGGCGGGGGCCATTCTCGGCGGAATCAACGGGGCACTCGTCGCGGGACTGGGCCTGCCGTCGATCGTCGTGACCCTGGCGACGCTGGTCATTCTCCGCGAGTCGCTCCGCTGGATTCGCGAAGGCGAGGCGATCCGCGACCTGCCCGGAACCTTTCAATGGTTTGGCGCGGGGCAAGCGACGGGGCAATGGCTTGTCGTCGGCATCGCGGTGCTCGTTCTTTGGATCTTCGCCTGGTCGTTGCGACACCTCGCGGCGGGGCGCGCCGTTTATGCGACGGGGTCCGATCCCGAGGCGGCTCGGCTGGCCGGGGTCCGCCCCAGGCGGGTCGTCTTCAGTGTCTTCGTTGTCATGGGAGCCCTGACCGGGCTCGCGGCGCTCCTGAACGCGGTCCGGTTCGTGCAGGTTGATCCCAACGCCGGAGGAGGTTTGGAACTTCAGGCGATCGCCGCGGTCGTCGTCGGCGGCGCGGCGGTCTCGGGAGGCCGGGGGACCCTGATCGGCACCCTGATCGGCGTTCTCCTGCTCGCCTCGATCGGCCCCGCGCTCGTCTTCTTGAAGGTCCGGCCCGAGTGGGAAAAGGCCATTCAGGGGCTCGTCATCCTCGCCGCCGTCGCGTCCGACTCACTCTCCCGGGAGGGTCGATGAACGCTCGAGTATCTCGACCGAACCGACTGGCGACACCGCAGGCCGTGCTGATTACCCTGCTTTTCCTGGAAGTTCTCGTTTTCGCGACGATTGGCCGGAACTTCTTTTCGACACGCAACGCCTTCGAGGTGATTCGCCTGAGCGTGGAACTCGGCCTGATCGCCGTGGCGCTCACGCCCGTGATCGTCGCCGGTGGAATTGACCTCTCGGTCGGCTCGCTGATGGGCCTCTCGGCCGTGATCTTCGGCAAACTCTGGCGCGACGCCGGTTTGCCGATCGGCCTCGCGGCGATTCTCACGCTTGGCCTTGGCGCCGCGGCAGGCACGCTCAATGGTCTTCTGATCACTCGCTTGAAGACTCCTTCATTAATTGTCACGCTCGGGTCGCTCTCACTCTTTCGCGGCCTTGCCGAAGGAATCACTGGCGGCGTGGACAACTTCACGCACTTCCCGAAAAGCTTTCTCCACCTGGGCCAGGGAACGCTTTTCGGCGACGTGCCGACGCAACTACCCGTCCTCGTCCTGGTCTCGGCCGCCTTCTGGGTGCTCCTGCGCCGTTGCGTGATCGGTCGCGGCCTGGTGGCGATCGGCTTCGCGCCCGAGGGTGCGCGGTACGCGGGAATTCCCGTGGAGCGTCGCCTGGGACTTGTCTTCATGCTCTCAGGCGTCTCGTCGAGCCTCGCGGCGTTGATCTATGTCGCTCATCTTGGTCAGGCGAAGGCCGACGCGGGAACAGGATATGAATTGCTGGCGATCACGGCGGTCGTGCTGGGTGGCACGTCGATCTTCGGCGGTCGGGGGAGCGTGGCCGGAACTCTGCTGGGGCTCTTCGCGATCGCCGTCCTTCAAAACGGCCTGAGGCTGGCTGACCTCCCTTCGGAACTCGCCGGCGTGTTGACCGGCGCCTTGCTTCTGATCGCGATTGGACTCGACCGACGCCAGGTTGTCACTCCTCGATCAACCAAGGTTCGGACGGACGAGGAACTTGCTGGGGGATTTTCCGTGAAGAATTCGCAAGTCGCCCTGATCTGCGCGGCGATCGTCTTCGGGGCGGCCATGATTGCCGCGACGAACTTCTGGCTCGTTCGCGGGATCATCAACACACGCCCCGGCGTTACCCATGCAACGCCGGAGTCAGGCCTCCCGAAAAAACCGCTGACCGTGGCCATGATGCCCAAGAGCAAGGGGAATGCCTACTTCATCGCCTGCCGCAAAGGGGCCGAGGAGGCCGCGAAGGAGCTAGGCGTCACGCTTCTCTGGGATGGCCCGACCGACCCCGATCCGGCCCGCCAAAATGAGATTGTTGATACCTGGATCACTCGAGGCGTTGATGTGATCGCCGTGGCCGTGGAGAACCGCGAAGGGATCAGCTCCGCTCTCCGACGCGCCCGAGCCCGAGGCATCAAGGTCATCACCTGGGACGCCGACGCCGCCCCCGACGCTCGCGAATTCTTCGTCAATCAGGCGACGCCCGAGGGGATCGGTCAGACCTTGATGGACAACGCGGCCCGGGTAATGGGAGGAAAAGGCGAGTTCTCAATCATCACGGCCTCGCTCACGGCGTCGAACATGATCGAGTGGCAAAAGGAGATCGAGAAGCGAAGGGTCGAAAAGTATCCAGAGATCACGATGATTGCCCTTCGGCCGTGTGATGATATCCAGAAAAAAGCGTTTGACGAGGCGAGCACGGTGCTCAACGCCTTTCCGAAGGTCAAGCTCTTCATGGCCATTTGCACCCCGGCCGTGCCAGGCGCCGCGGAGGCCGTGAAACAGTCGGGGCGAACGGATGTCAAGGTGATTGGCCTGGGCCTGCCCAACGACAACAAACGCTATGTTCACGAAGGCGTGACCGATTGCCTCGTCCTGTGGAACTCGATGGACCTCGGTTACCTCGCCGTTTACGCGGCGCAACGGGTAGCCTCGGGAACGATCAAGCCGGGGGCCGACGGCATGACCGCCGGACACCTCGGCCGCGTGAACATTCAGGGAGATAATATCCTGCTCGGCAAGCCCTTTCTCTTCACGAGGGAAAACATCGACAATTTCGACTTTTAGACAACCTTGCTCATCAGTTTCCCGCGGTCTCCGCCTGTTCGGTCTTGCCCCTGTCGTCTTCGCCAAGAATCACGCAACTGGCCAGGTCGTTGCCAAAGGTCGTGAAGTCCTTGAATCTCCAGACGACCTTCTTGTCGCGGGTCACCTCGATCAACTGCGGATTCGTGGGTCCGGCGTGGCAGTTGCCGATGATCAGGTTGCCATCGGCGCGAAGGAACAAGGTGGTCACCCAGCAGAGGCGAATACCGGGCAGTTCGTCCTGTTCCACGCTCCAGACGACCTTGCCCGAGGGATCAACCTCAATGACGCGGTTGCCGTTGCCAGTGGCGATCAGGGTATTTCCGTCGGCTTTACGAAGGGCCCCGTAAACGTGGTCGCCATGACCATCGTGGCCCCCCGTGGCGGCACGATTGTTAAGGCCGAGAACATACGTCCAGACGACCTTGCCCGAGGAGTCGTACTCACGCACCGCGCCGTCGTTTTCATGACAGACGAGGTAATGTCCATTCGTCAATTTGCGGACGAGACGGGTGTCGCTATGCGTGCTCGGATGTTCAACAGTCAGTGGCACTTCGTGCTGGATTTCGCCTTCGCGGTCGACCTCGATAATCCGCAGGTTGCCCGTCTCGGCGATCATGGTCAGACCGTTTTCGAGGCGCTGAAAGGCGTGAACCTCGACCTTGCCATTGTATCCAGTCTTGGGTTTTGATTCATATTTCCAGACGACCGATTTGTCCGGCGCGATCTCGACCACCGTCGCGGCCCCGGCGATGTACACGATGTTTCCATTCGCCAGGCGGGCGATGTCATGCGTCGTTCCGCCGGGAATCTGCCATTCCACCTTGCCCGACGGTCCAACAATCGCAATCTTCCCCTTGTCGCCGCCGAGAACGCGATACGAAGGCTTCGGCCCGGAGGTCTCTTGCGCCTGGACAACGGTCGCAAGCGCGAAGCTGAAAAGGACGGCAAGACTGGTGAAAACGCGCAAGAGAGGTCTCCGTTAAAAATAAAATGAGTGCAGTTCTTCCAGATCGTTCATGCCATGATCTGGCTGATCGGCTCGGCACCTTCGACGCCGACGAGCTTCTGGTCCAGGCCGTTATAAAAATAGGCGAGTTTTTCCGGATCGAGGCCGAGCAAGCTCAGGGCCGTGGCGTGCAGGTGCTTGACGTGGAATCGGTCGGTGATGGCGGAACCGCCGAGTTCGTCGGTCTCGCCGACGGTGACGCCCCCCTTGATTCCGCCGCCGGCCATCCACATCGTGAACCCGTACGCGTTGTGATCGCGGCCGGTGCCCAGGGCATACTCGGCCGTCGGCTGACGGCCAAATTCTCCGCCCCAGATGACAAGGGTCTCGTCGAGCAAACCCCTGCGCTTCAGGTCGGTGAGCAGGCCGGCGATGGGTTTGTCGGTCCGGCCGGCGTGATAGGAGTGATTCTTGACGAGATCGCCGTGGGCGTCCCAGTTGGCGTCGTTGTGCGCGCCGCCCGAATAAAGCTGGACGAACCGGACACCCCGCTCAACCAGTCGTCGAGCGAGCAGACAGCGCTTGCCGAAATCCCGCGTCTGTTCCTGGTCCATTCCGTAGAGGGTCCGCGTCTCGGCGGTCTCGCGGGCGAGGTCGACCGCCTCGGGCGCGTGCCGCTGCATCGAGAAGGCCATCTCGTAGCTGGCAATCCGCGCGGCGAGGTTCGAGTTATCGGAGCGCTCCAGTTGGTGTTCCGCATTGTACGCATGCAGCTCGTCCAGGAGCCGACGCTGCGCGGATTCGGACATCCCGGCGGGACGCGCCAGGTCAAGCACGGGCTGACCGGCCGACCGCAAAATCGTGGCCTGATAGGACGCGGGCATGTACCCGCTCGACCAGTTCTTCGCCCCGCTGATCGGCCCGCCGGTCGGGTCGAGCATGACGACAAAGCCCGGCAAGTCCTGATTTTCCGAGCCAAGGCCGTAGTTGACCCAAGACCCCATGCACGGGCTTCCCGAAAGGATTTTTCCCGTGTTCATTTGTAGCATTGCCGAGCCATGAATGGGCGAGTCGGCGGTCATCGAATGAATGAAGGCGATGTCATCCACATGCCCGGCGAGGTTCGGGAAGAGATCGCTGACGTACTTGCCCGACTGGCCGAATTGCTTGAACGCCCACTTGGGACCGACGACCCGCCCCTCGTTCTTCTTGCCGCCGCGCCCGAAGGTTTTCACGGGGATCGTCTTGCCGTCAAGCTTGTAGAGTTCCGGCTTGTAGTCAAACGTATCAACCTGACTCGGACCGCCATACATGAACAGAAAAATCACACTCTTTGCTTTCGGCGCGAAGTGCGGCGCCTTCGGTGCGAGCGGGTTGACCCGGTTTGTCAACGTTGAGGCTGAAGCCTCGCCGCCGAAATGGCCATCGCGCGTGAGCAGGTCGACCAGGCCCAGCGCCGTGAATCCCGCGCCGGCTTCCCAGAGAAACTCACGACGCGTCCGACCGCAAAAACCACCCGGCGCGTTGTTCTGTTCAAAATGTGATGGACGCATGGAACGACTCCTCGGAGGTCAACGTCGGCTCAACGTCACGACTCAAATAAAAGCCGACTGTTATGTTGATGCCATCGTTTGCAAATTCATGTTTAAAAAGATGGGGTGCCGAAAACTCAATATCCCCAAAGGCTTCGATGTTTCCCCGGTTCTAATCCAGAAAAACAAACTCATTCAGGTTGAGCGCGACAAGGCAGAAGGCCGCGAGCGCCTCGTCGTCGCTGGCGCGTTCGGCGTGGCGAAGCGTTTCGATCAGTTCAAGGCCGCGCTGAACTTCGTGATCGGTCGGTCTCCGCGAGGTCGTGAGGCGAAGGGCAAGGCGGACCTGCGCCTCGGGCCTCGCGCCGGCCTCGCGATGGAGGCGATCGGCAAGGGAATTGGATTGATCGTGAAGGAATTTGCCGTTGAGCATGGCCAGAGCCTGGGTCGGCTGCGTGGTGCTGAACCGGACGGGGTTTGAGCGGTCGGTCTCGCCAAGATCAAAGCTCTCAAACATCGGCAAGATTAACGATCGCTTGACATGGACATAAATACTTCTGCGGTTCGCCTCGGCGGGGGTTGATTTACCCCACCCCTTGCCCGGTTGCGACTGACCGGCCATGACCTCGGCGGGAATCTCG
Source organism: Isosphaeraceae bacterium (assembly GCA_965277595.1). Taxonomy (GTDB): domain Bacteria; phylum Planctomycetota; class Planctomycetia; order Isosphaerales; family Isosphaeraceae; genus CBDIDH01. The sequence goes on along the minus strand of CBDIDH010000002.1, from coordinate 2,821,449 downwards.
GGATAGACGCCCGGCCCGTACATTTTCGGGTTGAGGTTGCCGGTCACCGCGAGCACGGAATCGCGAATTTCCTCGGCCGAGAGCCGACGCATGTCGAACCGCCAGAAGGCGTCATTCGTCGGGTCTTTCGCCAGCGATTCCGCGTCGGGCCGCGACGACATTTGATAAGCATTTGAGGTCATGATGAGCCGGTGCAAGGGCTTGAGCCGCCAGCCACCCGCGACAAGTTCCGAGGCCAGCCAGTCGAGCATTTCGGGATGCGTCGGTCGATCGCCTTGGGTGCCGAGGTTGCTCGGCGATCGGACGATTCCGCGGCCGAAGTGATATTGCCAGACCCGGTTCGCCGCGACTCTCGCCGTGAGCGGGTTCGCGGGCGAGGTGATCCAGGCCGCGAGCGCCGAGCGTCGGCCGGTGGTCCTCGCGCCGGGACCAGGGGTTGGGATCGTCGGACTCTCCGCGCCCAGGACCGAGAGAAACCCGGGCTCGACCTTGTCTCCGGGAACGTGCGGATTGCCTCGCAACAAAACAGAGGTATCCGCCGCGACGGGTCCTTCCTCGGTGACGCAGAGCGCGGTTTCCAGCGCGGGCTTCTCGTCCCTGAGCGTTTGAAGCTGGCGTCGAAGGTCCTGATACTGCTTGAACCGCTCGGGGCCAAGGACGCTCGAACCGCGATTCATGATTGCCCTGGCGAGGTCTCGGGGGCGCGCCTCGCGAAGTTCTTCCGAGACCGACAGTGATCGCCGCTCAAACCCAGGGCCCGACCAGGCCACGTTCAGGCCAAGGCCGCCGACGTTCTGGAAGTAATCCAGGCGGATCGGTTGCCGTCCCTTTTTGAGGTCGACCACGGCTGTGACCGCTTTGCCGACACCATGAATTCCGTCGTACACCAGGATGGTCTTGCCCGCGATCGAGAGGCGGGTGCCGTCGTCCGAGTCGAGATGAAACGTGTACGAGCCATCGACGGGAACGATCAGCTCGCCTTCGAAAACGAAGCCAAAGGCCGTGTCGCGTGTTCGGGACGCGAGGTCGAAACGACCGCCGGCAAGCTCGCCGTTGTCTTCGGGTTTGAGCGTGTCGAAGTCAGGCAGACGTTCAAAGGTATCTCGATAAAAGCGATATCGAAGGCCGTCAAGATCGCGACGACCGGGGCCGACGGTGCCGCCGTTGACCTGGAATTCGTTCTCGATCGCGTTGATTCGAGCCTGAACCTCGTTCCGCTCCTCGTTGAGGTCACGAAGCCTCGCCTCATAATCGGCGCGCGCGGTGGGGGAATCAAAGAGCGGAGCCTCGTCGGTCGGGCCGCCGTTACGGAAATGGTTGACGTTCCGAAAGAAGGAAACGAGCTTGTAATAATCCTTTTGTGGGATCGGGTCGATCTTGTGGTCGTGGCAACGCGCGCAGTCGACGGTCAGGCCAAGAAAAACCTGGCTCGTCGTGGCCACGAGATCGTCAAAACCATCGTAACGGGCCTGTTCGCGGTCGGCCGGCTCGTCGTCCCAGATTCCCAGGCGATAATAGCCGGTCGCGGTGATCGCCTCGGCATCGCCTGGCGCGATCTCGTCACCGGCAAGCTGTTCACGGACAAACTGGTCGTAAGGCTTGTCCTTGTTCAGGGATCGGATCACGTAATCGCGGTAGCGCCAGGCGCTCGGCTTGGGATTGTCGCGCTCGAAGCTGTTCGTTTCGGCGAAGCGGACGAGATCGAGCCAGTGCCTGGCCCAACGCTCGCCGTACTGGGGCGAGTCAAGCAGGCGATCCACGAGTGTTTCAAAAGCGTCGGCGGCGGGATCGTTGACGAAGGCGTCGACCTCGGCGGGGGTTGGTGGCAGGCCGGTCAGGTCATAATAGGCGCGGCGAATGAGTTCGACCTTCGAGGCGGCCGGGTTCGGCTTCAGACCCGAGGCGTCGAGTCTGGCGAGGATGAACGCGTCGATGGGGTTCCGCGCCTGCCCAGGAACGCGAGGGGCGGGGACCGTCGGTCGAAGAACAGGACGAAAGGCCCAGTGGGCTCGATCCTTGTCAGTGATCTGATAGCCTTGCTTGCGGATCGTCGAGTTCGAGGATGAGGCCGACGCCGACGCCGACGCCGACGCGGCGGGCGGATCGCCCTTGCCGCCGCCGGGACCCGACCAGGGAGCACCCATCGCGACCCAGCGCGTCAGGTCGGCGATCTGATCGGCGGCGAGCTTTTTGGAAGGGGGCATCTTGAGGTCGTCGCCGTGGCCGATCGCGTTGACGAGCAGGCTCTCGTCGGGCTTGCCGGGAACGACCGCCGGACCAAGCTCGCCCCCCGCCAGCGCAGCGGACCGAGAATCGAGGCGCAGGCCCGATTTCTGTTTCTGGGGACCGTGGCATTTCAGGCAGTTGTCGACCAGGACCGGGCGAATCTTCGACTCGAAGAAACGAGCCTCGTCCGGGTTCGGCTCAACGCCTCGGGCCGTCGGCTCGCTTACCCCGAGGGCGGAAATCAGGGCCAACGCCAGGAAACGCAAGATCCGCTGATGACAAGGCATGGCGACACCGTTACGGGTTGCGGGGCGCGCGACCCCGAGGAACGGGCGAGGGGCGGGCGGAAGCAGCTCTCTCAGAAGGCGACGGTCGGCGGTACAATCCCAAAGAGGGCCGATTTCACGGCCGGTCGACTCCTCGACTCCTTTATTATGAGCGCGGAGCTTCGAAAACACCATGCCCGGAGCCGACGCTTCCCTATCGGAAACCGACATTCGCCCCGGAAAGGCCGTGGTTCTCACGGTGCGCGCTGACGACGGTGACCCTCGGCCCTGGCTCGCCGGGTCGCCAATCGCTCCGGCGCTCGCGGGTTGTCAGATCAAGCATCTGGGAATCGCCGAGATGCCCGCGCCCTTTGAAATCGTCAGGACGCGCCTTGGCGGCAGTTACCTGCTCGCCTGTTTCGGAGGCGAGGGACGCGTTCTCGTCGATGGAAGCTGGGTGGCCTGCCGGAGCGGACAGGCCGCGCTCTTGCCGCCGGGAACCCTGCACGCCTTTCGAACTCCGAAAGGAGGGCTCTGGCAATTCTGCTGGGTTCGCTATCAGGAACGAGCCGGCCAGTTGCCTCTGGCCGCCGCGCAGACGCCCCTGATCGCCGCGTATGATCCTGAACCCTTGCGGCTGGCGATTTCGGGGTTACACCGCGAATGCAGCACGTCAAGCGTTCCGGCCGCGGCCGAGGCCTGGGTTGGCCTGATTCATCATTACGTTCTCCGGTTCGCCGAGCCGGCGAGCATGGATCGTCGGCTTTACCGGCTCTGGGAGAAAGTCGCCGCCCGACTCGATCATCCCTGGACGGTCACCGAGATGGCGGCCGAGGCCCACCTCAGCGAGAAGCAACTGCAACGCCTTTGCCGGAAAGAACTTGGCCGCAATCCGCGTCGGCAGTTGATCTGGCTCAGAATGCGTCTCGCCGCCGATCTTCTCTCGACGACCAGTCTCAAGATCGAGACGATCGCCGGTCGGGCCGGATATCGAAACCCATTCGTCTTCTCGACCACGTTCAAGCGCGTGATGGGCTGGCCTCCGTCCGAATACCCGGGACGGCGGTCGTAGCCTCTTCAGAGCGGTTTCTTTCTCAATTCATGACCGATGACCGATGACCGAAAGAAGGTGGAGGAGGCTCTTGCCCATTCTTCCCGCACGGATTTTTGGATCGGTCATCGGTCCTTGGTCATTGGTCATGAATGAAGAAAAATACAGCCTTGATCACCGCCTCAGGGCTTGGCGTTCTTATCCTTGAGCGATTCCAGATACGACAGGATCGACGCAAGTTCTTGCGTGCTAAGGGGGTCGGCAAGACCCGTCGGCATCACCGAGACCGTGGTCTTACCGCGCTCGTCGATCTCCTTCTTCGGAAGCACGATGACAGCGCCCGAGGCATTGCGCAGCTCGATCTCATCGCCCGATTCGCGAACGACGAACCCTTCATAAGTCTGGCCGCTGGTCGTCGCGATCTTCTGGGTCTCAAATCCCTGGGCAATCTTCGCACTCGGCCGAAGGACCGATTCGGCGAGTTCGGCCCGGCTGTATCGGTTGGCGATGTCGCCCAGATACGGCCCCTTTGGCCCGTCGGTCTTGGCGACCGTGTGGCAGTTGATGCAGCCGACCCGCTCAAAAAGCTGGGCTCCCAGCGAGGCGTCTCCCTTCTCCTTTTGAACCGCAGCGAGCACCTGTTCCAGAGGCAGTTTCGCGATCACCGGGCCGCTCGATTTGTCCATTCCCGGCCCACGCAGGCCGAGCCGGCGCGCGGCGTCTCGCGCGGCGAGGCGTACGCCCGGGTTCAACGCTTCGAGACGGTCGCGGACCTGGCTCGCGTACGATTGCGAACGAGTCAGGCCGATCGCCTGCAAGAGCCTGGCCGTGAGCGCGGGCTCGGCCAGAGCGCGCGCGATCGCGTCGTGAGCGACCGCCCTGGCCTTGCCCGGCGCCTTGGGATCGGCGTCGGCGTTGAGAAGCACGGCGTAGGCGAGTTCGGCCGGGGCGGGGTCGGGGCCTTCGGCGATTTTGACGTAATCGCCGAGATGGCGGGCCTGCCGACCGTCCTTGACGAAGTCTTGCCAGGCACCCATCAACTCGCCCGGCGGCTTGTCGAGACGGCCGACACTCGCCAGGGCGGCGACGGCCGCATCACGCGCGGCGGGCTTGTCAAGGGCTCGGATCAGACCCCGCATGGCCCGGCCGCGCAAGGCGGGAGGCTCACTCTCAGACCCAGCGACAAGCCCGAGCAGCGCGTAAGCCTCGACGGGCAGGTCATTCCGGTTGGCGAGGACGCCCACGGTCGCCGCGCGGAAGGTCGGATCGGTGGCCGCGATCTTGAGAGCCAGCGGAGTCATTCCCTCGATCTCGACCTTGTTCTTGATCATCTCCGCGAGCAAGAAGCGGGCCGACGGATCGTCGCCGCCGCCGAGCGCACTGCGAAGGGCCTGGCCGATCTTCTCGGACTGATCCCAGGTCACCGCCTTGTAATAGGGGCCGCTCGTATCAGGACGGGTTGACCACCAGGAACCGTCCCAGACAGCCTCGCGCGTGTAGAGGCGACAGAGGGCCTTGAGGATCGGTCGTCGCAGGGTGTCATCTCGGGTCGAATGCAGTTTCTCGATCAGGCCGTCGACCGTCCGGGCGTCGTGCATCCCTTGAAGGGCACGGGCCGCGCCCGGCGCGAGTTCAGGGGTCTTCGGGTCGATCGCCGCGAGGCAGGCGTCGATGGCTTTGAGTGAGATCAGGGCATTGATCGCCGCGAGAGCAACCAGAGGATCTCGATCGGCCGTGAGCCTGACCATCGCGGGCGATGCCGGTTGATTATGAACGCGGGCATTCGCGACAACAGCCTGAAGCCGGACCCTCGGATCGGCATTCGTGAGCGCACCGAGATACCAGTTTGCATCCAGCGTCGATAAGACGTCACGTTTCCGATCCGACGCGGCGCGGAGCGCGAACTCCAGCAGTTCCGGCTGTTTCGCGACAAGCGTGACGATCGGAAAGGGTCGATCGATCGAAAGCTGACTGAGTGTGAAGAGAGCCGCCACGCGCACCGCCAGCGGCGACGTCTTCGGGGAACGGAGGATGCCGACCAGTTCTTGATCGAAGTCGGCATTCTTCGGCCGGCTTAGAATTTCCCGCTGAGCGGCCTCGCGCATCACCGCACTCGGCGAGGCGATGTCGTTGACGAGTTCCTCTTTCGTCGCGTTCTTGAGGTCGGGAAAGGCCTTCGGCTCATATCCGGGGGGTGTGACCCGGATGACATAGCCGACGTTCGGACCTGAGAAGGTGAATCCGCCATCCTTCCAGCTCGAAAGGTAGATCCGCCCGGTGCCGTCGACGTCCATATCGGTCGGCCTCGGCATCTCGACGAAGGGAACTTGATCGGCCTTGAACCCCGCGCCATTGGGGGTGAGCGGGTGTCGATAAACGATGCTCCGGCCCCAGTCGCAGGTGTAGAGGGTATCGCCAAAACCCTGCGGAAATCCAGGTTCCTGAAGGTAGAGCGAGCCGCAGGGGGAGCCGCCGCCGTAGTCGGCAAGAGGCTGGACGATCTCGTCGTTGAAGTTCGTGAAGAGGGACGGATAGCCCATTTGAGCGGTCGGGATGACGTGGCTGAGGCGAACATCCCAGCCGCCGCCGTCATTGGTATTATCGCGGGTGAAAAGGTTCAGATAGGGATCGACCGCCACGTCATAGATGTTCCTCTGCCCGCGCGAGTAGACCTCCAGGCCCGAGCCATCAAGGCGGACCCGCGCGATCCCGCCGCCGTGAAGCTGCGCGGTCGCGCCATCCTTGCCAACGGCCTTGACGAACCCGTAATCGCCCACGGCGATATAGAGAAACCCGTCAATGCCCAGCCGCATGCCGTTGGTCGTGTGGTCGGCGCCTCGCCGGGAAAGGTCAAAGCCGATCCCCTTGACGAGCACCTCCTCGCGGTCGGCGATGCCGTCGCCGTTGTCGTCGTGGTGCGCGGTGATGAACGGCGGGTGCTGAACGTAAAGCGTTCGCGTGCTCGCGTCATAAACGATGCCGCGAGGGCTATCCATCTCGGCGAAAACCTTGAACTCATCGGCGGTTCCGTCGCCATCCCCGTCGACGCAGCGGACGACCCGGCCCCGCTTCGGCTTGGCGTCGATTGACCCGTTTTCATCGATCCCGACGAAAACCTCGCCCGAGGGCGACGCGGCCAGACAGGTGGGATAATGAACCTCCGGCGGCGCGGCGAAGAGAGTGACTTTCCAACCGGGCGGAACCTTCACGCCTTTGAGGAGCTTCGCCGCCTGACTCTGGGCCGTCGCGGCGGTTGTCGCCTGACCGGCGGGGGCGGGCTTTGTGCCAAAGACGGCGAATTCCCAGAAGCTCCCCCAGCCTTCTTGAAGGCCGGTCACGGTAAGACGGACATGGCGAATGCCGGTCGCCTGGAACTTCAAACGTTGATCCTGGTTATGATCTTTTGAGCCGGTCTGGTCCGAGAGCATTCGCCAGGTCTTGCCGTCGGCCGAGCCTTCCATCTTGTACTGATAGGCGCGGCCGTCGAACTCCCAGAAGATCCGGGCGCCCGTGAGGGTCTCGGCCTTGCCGAGGTCCACCTGCCACCAGTGGCCCGTTTCGCCATCGGGGGGACACCACCGGGTTTCCTCGTCGCCATCGTTCCCTTTCGAGGGCGTGAGGGCGTCGTTTTGCGACGAGTCGGCGGTGGCCGGTTTATTCAGGGCGAGGTTTTCCAGCGCGGGCTCCGCGGCGGATCGCACCGATCCAGGGAAGATGACGACTCCGAGAAGTCCCGTCCAGAGCCAAGAACCGACCCGTCGTGTCATCAACGTCGCCTCGTCTCGAACACCCAATTTCCGGCCGGAAGCGGCCCAACGCCCCAGGCTTCCAGGTTAATCGTGGACGCGGTCGAACGCCACGGGTGCCGTCGCGAACCGTGGTCGGATTGCCTCGTTTTCGTCTCGACCGGCCCGCGACTCCCCGTCGCTCAGATCAAGGCGCGGGCCGTCTCTCGCCGTTGAGGGTTGCTGAGCCTGACCGGCCGAACCTTGAGGAAGTCGGCAAGCGCCTGGACGATCCGGCCGGACGCCTTGCCGTCTCCATAAGGGCTTGCGCCTCGCGACATTGCGCGGTAGGCATCTTGGTCGTTCAGAAGTCGAGACGCCTCACGAACGATCGCCTTGACTTCGGTGCCGACAAGCCGGGCGACGCCTTCCGCGATGGCCTCGGGGCGTTCGCTCTGGTCGCGCAGGACCAGGACCGGCTTCCCCAGCGCGGGGGCTTCTTCCTGAACGCCCCCCGAGTCGGTCAGGACGAGAAACGACCGTTTGAGTGCCGCGACGAAGGCCCCGTATTCGAGCGGTTCGCAAAGCCGGACCCTCGGCAAGGCCCCGAGAAGGCCGCTGACAACGGGCCGGACCGCCGGATTGGGATGGACGGGCCAGAGAAACTGGACGTCGGGGTGTTTTTCGTGCAAGTCGGCGACTGCTCGGCAGATCCGTCGCAGGGGTTCGCCGAAGCTATCGCGACGATGCGCGGTGATCAGGATGAGCCGGGCTTCCGGGTCAAGATCCACTCCGATCGGCAGGTCGCGGCGGGCGGTCTCCTGAAGGGCATCGATGACCGTGTTTCCGGTCAAAACGATCTGATTCGGCCTGATTCCCTCGCGGCGCAGGTTGGCCCGCGCGGCGGTCGTCGGCGCGAAATGAATGGCGCTGAGATGGCCGGCGACGATGCGATTCCCTTCCTCGGGAAAGGGCGCGTCAAGACGGCCCGTCCGCAACCCCGCCTCGACATGACCGAACGGCACCCCTTGCGAAAAACTGGCCAGCGCGGCGGCCAGAACGGTCGTCGTATCCCCTTGCCCGAGAACCATATCGGGCTTTTCGTCCGCCAGAGTCTCGGCCACCGCGGCGAGCACCCGCGCAGTCATCGCGGCGAGCGTGAGGCCGGGCCGCATCAGGTCGAGATCCACGTCGGGAACAATTCCGAAAAAGTCCAGGATCGGCCCCACGAGGTCACGGTGCTGGCCCGTCAGGACGACCCGGCAACGCGCCCACGAAGCATCCTTCAAGGCCCCGATCAAGGGCGCCATCTTGATCGCCTCGGGCCTGGTACCGATCGTGCAAACAATCGTTTTCCTGGCCGCCTGGTCGGAGACTGATCCGCGATTTTCGCGACGTCCATTGTCGAGAGTCGGGCTCGTCATCGCGGTGCATCCCTGACCGTGAAGTCTGCATCCAGAAACGGGCGTGGTCTCCGACCGTCGCGGAGTCTAGAAGGCTTCGGAAAGGGCGTCAATGGCAACCGAAATCGTCGGGAAGGTTCACTCTTGGTTCACAGCGTCTCCCGCAATCTCGTCGCGTCTCGCCCAGCTTCGCGCCGACTTTCAGGGTCAAGGAACATGGGCAATATGTTATTGAATATTCACCTTGAAATTTCTGGATATCGGCTCTTGGCTCGGCTCAAAGGACGGTTACACTGGTTGACTTGAGAGCAGGGCCGTCCGACGGCGTCGGGCTGGCAAAGAGGCGCGGAAGAGGGGTCACCCTCGACCCCGGACGAGGCTTATGAAATACCTCGATACGTACCGGGACCCTCAGTCGGCTCGGGCCTTGCTCGATCAGATCGCCCGATCGGTTCAGCGGTCGTGGACCTTGCTGGAGGTCTGCGGCGGTCAGGCCCATAACCTCCTCCGGTTCGGGATCGATCGCGATCTGCCTTCGAGCCTTGACTTGATCCACGGCCCCGCCTGCCCCTTCTGCCTGCTCTCGGCCGAGACGATCGACCGGGTGGTGGCGATCGCCGAACGTCCCGGCGTGATCGTCGCCGCCCCGGGCGACCTGCTGCGAGTCCCCGGTAGTCGAGACGGCGGCACGCTTCTTGACGCCCGGAACCGAGGCGCCGAGGTGCGGACGGTGTACTCTCCGCTCGATGCCCTGGCCCTGGCCCGAAAACATCCCGGCCGCGAGGTTGTGGGAATCGCCGCCGGTTTTGAGACGACCGCCCCTGCCGCCGCCGCCACCTTGATCGAGGCCGAACGGCTTAACCTGGAAAACCTGAGCGTTTTGAGTGCCTTCGTCCGACACGCGCCGATTGTCGCGACGTCGCTCGACGCGCCCGACGATCCTCCGGCGGCTGTCCTGGTCTCGGGACCGGTCACCGCGGTCACCGGCTTTCGTGAGTTCGAGCCGATCGCAAGTCGTTTCGCTGTACCGATTCTCATCACGGGACCCGATCCGATCGACCTGCTCGACGCGATCGCCCGGGCGGTCCGCCAGCTGGAATCGGGTGCGCACCTGGTCGAAAACCAGTACGCCCGCGCGGTCCGCCCTGATGGCAATCCCCAGGCCCTCGCCGCGATCTCGACCGCGTTCGAAAGCACCGACGCCACCTGGCGCGGCCTTGGCTTCGTTTCGGGCTCGGGCCTGTCGATCCGGGAGCGATTCCAGCGGTTTGATGCCGACCATCGCTTTGCTATCCCCTTGAAAACGCCGACAGGACCGACCCCCTGCCCCGATGCCGACCTCATTTCCGGTCGCCTTAAGCCTTTGGCCTGTCCCGCCTTCGGAACGCGATGCACGCCCGATCATCCGCTTGGTCCGTTCATGGTTTCCGCCGAAGGGGTTTGCGCCGCCTTTTACCGATACCGACGAGTTCCCGGGCCGCTCGCGCCGACAACACCTCTCGCGGTCGTCCCGACCTCGGCCGCTCCTCGGCTTTGATTTCGAAATCAAAGCCGAATCACGACCTTTCCGAAGTGCGCCCCGCTTTCCAGGTGTCGAAACGCCTCGACCGGCTCGTCGATCGAAAAGACACGGTCAATGATCGGTCGAAGTTGATGAAGCGCGATCGCTCGACACATCGCTTCGAGCATCGCGACCGAGCCGACAAAGATCCCCTGAATCCGCAGGTTTTTCATCAAGACGGGCAGAATATTGACCTCGGAAGCCCCTCCCGAAAGAACCCCGATCAGACTCAGTCGGCCCCCTGTCCTGACCGATCGGATCGACCGCGTGAGCGTTCCCGAGCCGCCGACTTCAATAACCTGATCGACCCCCGATCCCCCGGTCAGGTCGCGCACGGTCCGGTCCCAATCTGGGTTCGTTTTGTAATTGATGCCGTCCGAGGCACCAAGTTCGAGCACCTTTTGCAACTTGGCGTCGCTACCCGAAGTCGCAATCACCCGGGCGCCGTGAAGCCTGGCAAACTGAAGGGCGAAGATCGAGACGCCCCCCGTTCCCTGGATCAAGACCGTTTCCCCCGCCTGAATTCGGCCTTCGCTCACCAGTGCATGCCAGGCCGTGACTCCCGCACAGGGCAAGGTCGCCGCCTCTTCGTAAGTCAAATGTCCGGGAATCGCCACGAGTCCCGCAGCCGGCAGGACAACCGTCTCGGCAGCCATGCCGACACCGCCGCCACCCAGGGCCGTGGCCGACTTGGCTTCGTTTGGTGATCCGTCGACCCAACCCGGCATGAACGCCGCGACAACCCGGTCGCCCAACTGGAACCGTGAGACCCCCGCGCCAATCGCCGTAACCTCGCCCGCACCATCGGATAGCGGCACGATGGGCAAGGCGAGTCGAGGGTTATAGTGCCCCTTGAGCATCATCAGATCTCGAAAATTCAAGGAGGCCGCGCGAACTCGAACGGAGACCTCACCGAAACCGGGCGTCGGCGCCGCGAGGTCGTCAAGCCGCAGGTTTTCCGGTCCGCCGAACCTGGAAATTTGGAGTGCCTTCACGGTGTTTTCACTCTTTGGTTGAGAATGACAAGAAAAACGACGGCCCAGCGTCAAAAACGCCAGGCCGTCGTTTTCGCCCATGACGGGCCAATTATCAAGGACCGATCCGATCAGACAGCCGGAACGTCGATCTTTTGTTCGAGTGCGAACTTACGAAGTTTTTCCTGGGCCCGAGACTCGATTTGCCGGACGCGTTCCTTGGTGATGCCAAGCACCTTGCCAAGCTGTTCGAGCGTCTGTTCGCTCGCCCCGCCGATGCCATATCGACTGACCAGAATCTGGCGTTCACGGTCGTTGAGTCGGCCGAGCATCCCTTGAACGGCTTCCTGATTGCGCCGGTGATCGCTCTCGTACTCGTATTCGCCTGTTCGATGATCGGCCGCGGCCTCGAACATCTCCTCGTGGCCGGTCACGTACTTGTCGCGCCTCGACTTTTCCTCGGGAATCGTCCGGGCGAAGTTTTTCATGATCGCCCAGGACGCATAGGTGCTGAACTTGAACCCTCGCGAGAAATCAAACTTTTCGACGGCCCGAATGAGGCTCATGTTGCCGTCACTGACCAGCTCGAAGAAGTTATTGCTCGGCCCGACCCGCTTCTTGGCGATCGAGACGACCAGCCGCAAGTTGGCCCGGATGATCTGGTTCTTGACATCCAGGGCCTCTTCCTGAAGTCGCTCGATCTCGGCGAGGTCGGACGATCGAGCATGAGCCGGATCGAGGCGTTCGCGGATCTTAAGGGCGCGAAACTTCAGGTAATTCATCTTGCGGAAGAGGTGCGCCTCTTGCTCGCGGTTCAAGAGCGTGCCGTCACCGTAAAGACTGGCCAGATAAGGCGGTAGTCCCGCGGGAGGCTTGATCCGCGAGGCCGAGGATCGGCCCGAGGAAACCGGCATCGGGGCCAGGATCGTCTCGGCGGCTCCGGGGGATTCGAAGCTGGCATCGTACATCGCTTCGAGCTTCTGCTCAAGGATGCGGACCGCGCGTCCTTCGTTGATGACGCGTTCGATCGAGATCGACGACCGACCATATTGTTCGGCCAGAACATCGAGCGAGACACCGCGACGCCATTGCCGATAGATCTGCCCCTTGGCTTCATCATCGAGCACGACAGGCCGAGAAGACGTCCGCGGCTTGAGGGCCGCAACGGTCCGAACTGTCCGCGTCGGGGTGTCCAAAAGCGCCTTCTGAGTTGCCATGTCGGTATCCCTTCACCTAAAACAGACCGATCGGCATCCGGCTTCCTACCGTTCCAGATCTTCAGACCGATTCCGCAAGCATTTCGCTTTTCCAGAACCGGGGGCGGTCCCGACGCCGGTAACGTCCCTGCTCGTCTCATGCCGTTGCGTGTTTCACTACGGACACTTCTTGAGAACCGTTGCGAACATCAGCTTCAAAAAGGTTCTTAACGGGGACGTGCTTCGGATCGTTTTGGCCCGAAGAATCGCCCCTTGCCAGTTATTGAGCCAGAACTCCGCCAGTTCGTTTACGTCCACATCCTTCGCAATTTCCCCAATCTCCTGCGCTTCTCTGAGACATTCGGCATATCGATGAACCCAGCCTCCGAAGATCACCTCAAGCCTTGAGCGAAACGCCTCACTCTGTTCGGCCATCTCCAGGCTCAAGTTGCCCACCAGACACCCGTTACGGCACTGGTGCGACTCCAGGCGCTCGCAGATCGCCTCGGCGAAGTTGCGCAGTCGATCGAGCGGGCTTCGGTCTCGATCTTGAAGAAACCGATCGAGATTCGCGTTCTGACTCTCCGCGAATCGATTCAAGACCTGAAGCCCGAAGTCTTCCTTGCTACTGAAGTAATGATAAAACGAACCCTTGGGCACCCCCGCCGATTGCAAGATCGACTCGATCCCGGCGTGGTTATACCCCTGCTTCAAAAACACCTGCTTTCCCGCCTCCAAGAGGGTTTCCCTGGTTTCTCCCTTACCCATCGAATCAGCCCCAGTTCAAGGCAGACACCAAACCGAGCCCCCTGGCTCACTCTTCTCGTTCAACATCGGAATATTAGACCGGTCGTCTAGAAAGTCCAGACCCCAATCCAAAAATTCCTCAACGTCAATCATCGTTGCAACGGCTAACGACTCTAATAATACGAACCTGGAGGTTTCTCTGTTCGCAAGAATAGCCCGGTTCCCAGGTTTCGACGTTTCCCCGCAAAATTGTGCTCCCGAGGAACGATCTCTGAGCAAGACGTCGCGCAAAACTATGGATTATCGATAGTACAGCGTCAAGGGATTTCTTCGATACCCCCCAAATCTCCCAAACGCACGAAAAAAATGGTCGAAGACGGTTGAAAGTTATCGCCGGAGTTATCGTAGAATGAGAGATCACAACGTTCATGAGCACGATTTAAGACGTAACTCGTCGAGACGGGTTGAGCCGGGCACGCTTGCGTGTTGGTTCGCGAAAAGCGATTGGGCGTCCCCAGCCTTGGATTGCGTAAACGAAGACATTGATGAAAGAGGGTTCAGGGATGAGCGTTCAACGCGACTCGATGCGGGATCAGATTCGCCGCGAGTTATTGAGGCGTATCGTCAGTGGGGTTTATCAGCCGGGTGAACGACTGATCGAACTCCACGTCGCCAAGGAATTTAATACAAGTCAGGCCCCGGTTCGCGAGGCCTTCCGCGACCTGGAGGCGCTTCGGTTACTTGAGAGTCAATCGTATCGAGGAACCCGGGTCCGCGAGATCAGCCAGCGCGAAATGGTGGAATCCGCGAAGGTTCGCGCCCTCATTGAAGAACATGCCGCGGGTCAGGCCGCCGACAGTTTGAAGGGGAATACCGAGGGATTACGCCTCGCTCTCGCCGGAATTCAAAAAGCCGCCGCGGAAGGGAATCTTGAGTCGTTCGCGCATCATAACCTGCTCTTTCACAGGCAGGTCGTCGAGGCGTCCGACAACGGCGTTCTGCTTCGAATCTGGGATTCGCTGATGCTCGAAGTGCGAACCTTGATCGGGCTCACGGCGAAACCTCATGATCTCAACGCGGTCGCGGCAACGCATCTTCCGATTGTCGAAGCCCTCGATCGGGGTGATGGACCTCTCGCGGGCCAGTTATTACGCGAGCACGCCGCGATGTTCACGCACGAACGCGCCCGACAGGTACCATCGGAAAATGGGACCTCCCCGTCCGTCGGATCGGAGCGTGTCTGACCCTTGGAATCGACGATTCTCCCGCCATGTTGCTTCAAAACAACAGATCTCTCCGTCCCGATCGAATCGGTGTAGATCTCCCTTATCCGCCGACCTGTGAATGACTAGGGTTAGCCTACCCCCCGCGCCTCGGACTGATCCGCAGTCCGTTTTCTTGCTGATTTGAACCAGAACCAGGGAGGAATCACCATGTTTTCCGTTGCGCTCAACGAGCGTCTTGAGACCTTGATCGACGACCTGATCATGGACGGCGGTCTTGAAGCCGCCTCGCTCGTCACGATCCTCCTGGCCGCGAAAGATTCGATCGAGCGGGCCGACCACGTCCTCTTGTCGAGGAAGGTCTGGACCGCCAATGATGAGCTTATGACGGCCTTTGGGGGACGACCCGACGCGAATCCCAACGAGGCGACGAGTACGAATACAAGCCTGAGCCACGGCGCCTAGCGCGTCTCAGGAGTTGTCTTCGATTCCGGAACGGTCGACGTAGAGCGTTTCGAGGCGGTCGCGATATCTGGCCAGAACGTGGGCGCGACGTACCTTCAAGGTCGTCGTGACCTCGTTCGCCTCCATGGAAAAAGGGCGGGCGAGCGCCAGGAAGGCCCGGACGCGCTCGGGCTGGCTGAGGCTTTCCATCGCCGCGTCGACCTGGGCTTTCAAAAGCGCCAAAGCCTCGGGATCATCAATGAGTTCCTCATTGATCTGGATCGGGCCGTGATTGGTTCCGAGCGCGGTCTTCAGGGCGTCGAGGTTGGGAACGAGGAGCGCGGAGACAAACTGTCGGCCGTCGCCGAAGACGACCGCCTGGTCGATTAGCGGCTGCGCGACGAGCAAGCCTTCGAGGATTCCGGGGGCGACGTTCTTGCCTCCCGACGTGACGAAGAGGTCTTTCTTGCGGTCAGTGATGGTCAAAAAGCCGTCGGCGTCAATCTGGCCGACGTCGCCGGTGTGCAGCCAGCCGTCGACGATCGCGGCGGCGGAGGCATTGGCGTCCTTCCAGTAGCCGAGCATGACGTGCGGGCCTCGGGTGAGGATCTCGCCATCAACAGCCGTCTTGATCTCAACGCCGGGGATCGCCGGTCCGACGGTTCCGGCCCTGTGCCGACCGATCGAATTGAAGCTGATGACCGGCGAGGTCTCGGTGAGGCCATAGCCTTGAAAGAGGGGCAAGCCCGCCTCGGCGAAACCCTCGGCGAGATGTCGGGGCAAGGCGGCGCCGCCGGAGGTGAGTTGTCGAAGCCGCGGACCGAAGATCGCATGAAGCGCCGCGGATCGCTTCGCGAGGGGGAGTGCCTCGACACTCGCCCAAACCTTTTCATAGAACCGAGGGACCGCCGTCAGCCAGGTGGGTTGCGTTTCGGCAAGGTTCAGAATCAGGGACTCGGGCGAGTCGGCAAGGCAGACAGTCACGCCCGCGAGAATCGTGAGGTAATGATCGACCGTGCGCGCGTAGATATGGCTGAGGGGGAGCCAGTTCAAGAGAACATCATCGGGGCGGAGCGGGTCGTTTTGCTGGACGGCCTCGGCGTTGGAAAGGAGGTTGCCGTGAGAGAGCATCACGCCTTTGGGATTGCCGGTCGTCCCGCTCGTATAAATGATCGTTGCCAGGTCGTCGCGCTCGATCGCGGCCTCGCGCTTGCCGACGAGCCCGGCGCCAAAACCCCCTTGGTGCGTGCCGAAGCGAATGAGCCCTTCCCAGGTCAGCGTTTCGAGACGGCTGTCGGACTCGAAGGGCTGAAAGGTGACGAGAAGGCGGAGGTCGGGGAGTCGATCGACGGCGCAGAGGATTTTCTCGGCCTGATCGCGGTTGCTCACAATCGCGACGGTCGCGCCACTGTGGCGAATCTGGTATTCGACCTGCGCCGAAGAGCTTGGCGCGTGGATCGGCACGTCGGCCGCGCCGGTGGCGAGGATGGCGAGGTCGGCCGTGAGCCAGTTCACGCTGTTCTCGGCGAGGATGGCGACCCGATCGCCGAGCTTGACGCCGCGTTCAATCAAGGCCGCGGCGGCGGCATCGGCTCGACGCCGATAATCGAACCAGGAAAGATCGTGATAAAGGCCGTCTCGTTTGTATCGAAGCGCGACGCGAGGGCCGAGACGTTCGGCCGTCGCGCGGTGCAGCGTCGAGAGGTTGCGGGGCGCCATCGTCTCTGTCACATGTCCGATTCCGTGGAGTGTTCCGCCAGTCCCGGTTTTATCCTATCGATTGAACCGCGCGGCGCGAATGCTTGCCATTGGCTTTCGATTGACATCAGCCGTTTCCGCATGCTTCGAAGATCGTCGCGACCCCTTGCCCCTGGCCGACGCACATCGTGGCGAGGCCGTAGCGGGCTTTCTCGTCGCGCATCCGATGAAGCAGGGTGGTTGCGATCCGTGCGCCGCTCGCTCCCAGGGGGTGACCGATCGCGATCGCGCCGCCGCGCGTGTTGACCTTTTCGGGGCTGAGTCCGAGCAACTTCAGGCAGGCGAGAACCTGAACGGCGAACGCCTCGTTGATCTCAAAACAATCGATATCTTGAAGCGTCAGGCCCGCCCTTTTAAGAACCTTGTGAACGGCCGGCACGGGACCGATGCCCATTTCCTCGGGGTTGACCCCCGCGACGGCCATTGCCCTGACGCGCGCCAGCGGCTTGAGACCGAGTTCCCTGGCCTTTTCCTCGGACATCATCAAGAGCGCGACGGCTCCGACGTTGATCGGCGACGAGTTCCCCGCGGTGACCGATCCGCCGGCCGGGTTGAAGACGGGCGCAAGCAGGCTCAACGACTCCTTCGACGTATCGCGGCGGATGCACTGATCGAGCGTGAGCAGGCGTTTATGTCCGGCGTCGTCGCGTCCCCAGGTGGGAAGGATCTCGGATCGAAAGTCGCCGCGATCGGTGGCCGCGGCGGCGAGTTGATGGCTGCGGAGGGCGAAATCGTCCTGCTTGTCGCGCGAGACGCGGTACTTGGCGGCGAGATATTCGGCCGTCAGGCCCATGTTCATGATGGCTTCACTGTGCTTCCGAAAGAGTCCCGGGTAAGGATTGTAATCCTTGGACATCGGCACGTGATCCATGTGCTCGACGCCCCCGGCAATCTGCACGTCTTCACACTCCGCGGCAATGCTCATCGCCGCGTCGTTGATCGCCTGGAGACTCGATGCGCAGTTGCGGTTGATCGTGACCCCGCCTGTCTCGACCGGCAGGTCGGCCGCGAGCAGGGCGATTCGAGCGACGTCGAACCCCTGTTCGCCCTGCTGCTGAACACAGCCCCAGCGCACGTCCTCAATCAAGGCCGGCTCAATCCCCGTGCGCTCGACAAGGCCGCGCATGACGTGCGCGGAGAGATCCTCGGCGCGGACGTCGCGAAAGATTCCCTTGTCGGCCGAGGCGCGACCGATCGGCGTCCGCACGGCATCAATGACGACAGCATGTTTCACGGCCCTGTCTCCCTTTGGATTGAGGAACGCCGACCGACCGATCAACCCCCGAATTTTCCGGACGCCGACGGCAACGGGTAGAACCGACCGCCACTCTCGGCGAGTTTTTTGAGGCTCTCGGTCGGCTCGAACCGTGTGCCGAGATGCTGATAACGGCCAAGGCGATCGACGATCCGCGCCGGGCCTTCGGCATCGGCCCAGCGGAGAATCCCCCCCTTGAAGGGCGGGAAGCCGATGCCGTAAATCAGGCCCATGTCGACGTCCGAGGGGTCGCGGACAATCCCCTCTTCAAGCGCCCGGGTCGCTTCGAGAAGCATGGCCAGGAAGAGGCGATCGGTGATCTCGGCATCATCAGGAACGTGGTCGCCGGTCCGGTGCCGGGCAAGAATGGCGTCGACCGCGGGATCGTGCTCGGCCTTCCCCTTGGCGTTGAACTTGCGGAAACCGGCGCCGGTCTTCTGGCCGAGGCGTCCCGCCTTGACGAGATCGTCAAGCACAGGGGTGGCCACGGCACGGTCGGGATAGGCTTTCAGCATGACCTGACCGGCGAAGAAGGCCGTGTCGAGGCCGACGAGGTCTTCCAGGGCGATCGGACCCATCGGCATTCCGTACCGCGTCGCCGCCCTGTCAATCGCGTCCATCGAGGCGCCTTCAGAAAGCAAGAGCAACGCCTCGTTCATATAAGGGAACAAAACGCGGTTCACGAGAAACCCCGCGCAATCGTTAACGACGATCGGCGTCTTTCGAACGCGCTTCGCCAGCGCGACGATCGTGGCGACGGTCTCGTCACTGGTCTTCTCGCCCCGAATCACCTCGACAAGCTCCATGCGATCGACCGGATAAAAGAAGTGCATGCCGAGGAACCGCGAGGGGTCGGGCGCGCTCTCGGCCATTCGAGAAATCGAGATTGTTGACGTGTTGCTCGCGAGGATGGCTCCCGGTTTAAGAACCTTCGCCAGGTCGCGAAAGGCGGCCGTCTTGACCTTCTCGTTCTCAACCACGGCTTCAATCACCACGTCGCATTCGGCAAAGGTTCCCTGACTTGTCGACGTGTTCAGTTGCCCGAGCATCGCGGCGAGGTCCATCGGTTGGGCCCGGCCGATCTTGATCCGACTCAAAACCACATCCTGAGCCTTGGAAACCCCCGCGGCGACCCGCGCGTCATCGACATCGACCATGACCGTCGGAATTCCCGACCGAGCGTTCGCCGCGGCGATTCCCGCGCCCATCTGACCGGCGCCGAGGACGCCGACGCGATGAATTTCGGCCGGTTTGATCGACGGATCGGCAACGCCGGGATCACGAGCAAGGCGCTGGCCCATGAAGAAGACGCCGATCAGGTTCGCCGAGATCGACGACCCGACGACCTCAAGCGCGGCCTCTTGCTCGGCCTTCAATCCCTCGGCGAGAGTCCGGTTGCACCCCTCGCGGATCGACTTGAGCGCGGCAAGAGGCGCGGGGTATTGACCCTTCGTTTTCCCCTTGACGAACCCCTCGGCCGCGGCGAAGAGGAAGTTCGCCTGATCGTCGGTCAGGCCGACCGGCTGCTCGCGGCGCTTGCGCCGAGCCCGCCATTCGCCCGACTCGTTGAGGTAGGCAATCAGCCTCTTTCCCTCGTCAACAAGCGAATCAGCGGGGACGGCATCGAAGGCGAAGCCCACGGCAACGGCTTTTGATGCGTCGATGGGTTCGCCCGAACAGATCATCTCGACCGCCGCCTGAACACCAATCAGGCGAGGCAGGCGTTGCGTTCCTCCCCATGCGGGCAAGAGGCCGACCTTGACCTCGGGCAGGGCAATCTTCGTTTGCGGGCTGTTCGAGACGATCCGCTCATCCATCGACAGAATCAGTTCCGTGCCGCCCCCCATGCAGTTGCCATCGACGAGGGCGACCGTCGGGAAGGGCAAATGACTGACCTTGTCAAAGAGAGCATGTCCGAATCCGATCCCCTTGAGAACCTGTTCTTTTGGCGAGAAGGCTAATGCGCCCAGCTCGTTCAGGTCGGCCCCGGCGATGAAGTTGCCGGGCTTGCCGCCGCGGAGCAAGAGACCATGAAGATCAGTCCGCGTTTCCAGTTGACTGACGAGTCCGGCCAGTTCCTTGAGGACGGTTTGGCCGAGCGTGTTGACCTTTTTCCCCTCGATGTCGAACGTGACCAAGGCGATCTGGCCGTCGACCTCTTCGACCCGAAATGCGTTGGCCATCGCAAACCGATCCTTTCCTGTCGATGGGAGTTCGCGTGACTCGGGGAAACGCCCCCGGTCACCCGCGTCGATTGGCCGGTCGTTCGGGTCGGCTCGCTCATATCATAAGCGTCGATCGAACTGAGCGAGCCGACCCGAACGTCAATATTTCATGAGGATCTCGGCTGGCTCGATGCCCGCGATCGCCTGGAAACCGCCCGACTCCACGGCCTCGCCGAGCCTGGTGACGGCCCGGAAATAGCTATCGGTCGGGCGCCGGCCGGTGAGCTTGCGGGTGAGGTCCTGGCAGAGGATGTCGGCCGCGTCGCGGACGATCTCGCTTTCCTGGCGCGAGGCCCAGAGGCTTGTCGTGAGGATCACGACTGCATCCTGAACCCGCGACGACATTTCCGACATGCGACACTGGCGATCGGCGAGCTTGAGCTGATGCTTGCGCATCGAGGCGCTGATTTCCAGGCGGCTTTGTTGCAGGCGCTCGATGGCGAACCGGGCGTGGGTGGCGAGGTTCGCGGGCATCGGCGGCAGCGGAGGCTGCGAGGTTCCGGCCATCTTTTCGCCGACGAGCCATTTCGCGTAGGCGGACATCGGCCCGCGAAGGGCCCAGAAGTGCGCGGGGGTCGTCGGCTGCTTGACGCCGAGGGTGGCGAGGGTCTTGCCGATCGGTTCGAAGAAGGTCTTGCCGTGCTCCTTGATGAGCGACTTGAAGAAGCCCATGCCGAGCATCTCGCCTTCGCCTTCATAGATGCACGGGGCCAGATATTCGTGGACGTTGTCGCCGAAGGGATGACCGTGCAGGAAGGCCCGGCCTCCTTCCGTCTTCATATAAAGCTCAATCGCCGCTTCTTTCTGCGATTCGCTCCCGAAAATCTTGGCGACGACGCATTCCATCTCGCCGCGATACCCTTGATCGAGGAGCCAGGAACACCATTGCACCAGGGCATCACACCCGACGATCAAGGCCGCGAGGCGGCCGATCCGGCGTCGGACCAGTTCTCGGGTCTCGATCGCGGCGCCATAGGTCTTGCGGAAGTGGGTCCAGGGGAGCATGTTGGCGAGCATCCCCCGCATCGTTCCCGCGGCGGTCGCGCAGACGGCGACCCGACCCAGGTTCAGGCCGTGATAGGCGACGGTCAGGCCGTCACCGGCCGAGGTTTTCAAGAGGTTCTCAGCAGGGACGCGGAAGTCGCGGAACCGAAGGCCGTTGTTATAAGAATGCTTGAGCGCGTAGAGGCCGTAGCGAACGACCTCGAAATGCTCGCCCTCATGGTCGGGCAAATCGGCGATGAGAACGGCGGGCTTGTTCTCGACGAGACAGACAAGGCCGACCGTCCGGCCGGGGACGGCGTTGGTGATGAAGAGCTTCTCGCCGTTGACGACGTAGGAATCGCCGTCGAGCACGGCGCGGGTCTTGAGGGCGGTCAGGTCCGACCCGGCGCCGGGCTCGGTGAGCGCGAAGCCGGAGAGCTTGGAACCGTTCGCGAGCGAGGGCAAATACCGCTGTTTCTGGTCGGGATTGCCAAAGGCCCGCAGCGGATCGACAGCGCCGATGCAGCCGTGAACCGAGGCGAGGCCGGCGACGGTCGGATCAATCGTCGCCATCCGGGTCAAGAACGGGGCAAACGCCGAGAAGGGAGCGCCCGAGCCGCCGTATTCGGGGTCGACCAGAAGGCCCCAGTAACCAACCTCGGCCAGGTCGCGGAGCAGGGCGTCAGAGACCTTGCGGTGGTCGTCGAGCAGGGTGCCGGCGTCGCGGTGGCGGCGGGCGACGTCGAGCGATCGGTCCATCACGCGACGGGTCGCCTCGGGCACGGTCGTCGAGGCGCCGAGGAAGAGGTCAACGGGAACGTCGTGGCTCCAGACGGCCCGGTGAACGGGACTTTGCGAGGTCTGATACTTCTTGGCGAAGAGGGCTTCAACCTGCTCGTCGGCCCGGTCGAGCTTGCCGGTCTTGGTGGCTTCTTCCTCGCTCTTGCCGCTGAGCTTGAGCGCGGTCTCGACGAAGTTGTCTGTGGAGGGAGGTGCGGCCGGGGCGCGACCTTCGATCGCCGCCTGGTCAGGGACTTCGGTCTTCATCGGAAGAACCTCCGGCATCTATGTGAGAAATGCGTTTGCGTTTGAGTGACAATCGACCGGCCCGCCCGCCCCGCCTCATTAATGCCCTCGCGGCGGGACGATCACAAGACCCTTCCGACCCCCGGGAGTCAACTTGATTCGACCACGCTGTCGGATTGTATACACTGTATACGCCGGGAATCAAGCGGCTGTTCGAGGAGCCAGTCTTCGAGGACGACGTGGTGGAGGTGGGGGGCTCGCAGGAGCGAGGCGCGGGAGGGGAGGAGCCGCGAGAGCCAGGCGTGGCGATTGATGCTGGAACCGACCCCTCGGCCGATCATCTGGAGATATCGATTGCCGAGCTGCTTGGTCACGTTGTTGCTGAGCCGGTCGAAGGTGGCGGGGATCAGGTTCGGCGCCGGGCCGACGTGGACGAGGAGGTCAACGTCGCCGACGAGCGTCTCGCCGATCACGTCCCAGAGAAGTTGCGGTTGATCGACCCAGCGGATCAGGGTATCGCGGGCGTTCAGCGCGTTATAGCTGGCCGAGCCGGTGACGCACGAGATCACCCTGGGCGACGGGGCTTTATGACCGCCTCCGATGTTATAAAGCGCGACCGCGGCGCGGTTGGGCAGGTTTCGTTGCCAGACCAAGGGGGTATGCAAGGGGGGTAGCTTGTGAGTCTTGCGGCGGAGCATGGTTTTGGGAGGCAAGAACCCGATCATCGCCTTTTCAAGGCGGTCAAGCGTGTCGCCTTGACCGATCACAAGCACCGTGTTCGGTGAGATATACGACGAGACGCCGACCATCCCGCGCCCTTCGCTGCTCACCGTCGTGCAAAGGTCTTGCACGTCCTTCAAGGGGATCGCCGGGCCTCGCGAAAAGAGAATTCCCAGGGTTGTCCCGAGCGCGAGCGAGGCGGCATCGTCGCAGCAACCGAGCGGCACGGGCAAAAGTTCTTCAAGCGTGAAGACACCGCCCGAGATCATCGCCGACATCTCGCCGATGCTGTAGCCAAAGCTCTGCCGGGCCTTGGAGACATCGACGCCGAAGAACTCGCGGAGCAAGTCAAGCTGGGCAAGCTCAACGGCGACGATCAGCGCGACGTCCTCGGCGAAGGTGTCGAGCGTGGACTCGGCGCGAGCGCTGACACGTCCGGCGAGATCAAAGGGGCGGTGCAGGGCGTCGGCGCTGATCGCCGAGGCGCGATCAAGAACGCGGCGGACGACCGGGCCGTAGGCGGGGTGTTCAAGAAGCTCCGGGGTCCGGCCGAGATTGGCGACGTCGTAACCGCGAAAGGCAAGGCTCGCGGTGCCGATTCCCGCCTTGAGGTCAACGCTTCTGGCCACGCGGTCCTTCGAACTCAGGGCGAGACCGTCGGCGGGGTTCGCGTTCAAGGGGGCGGAAGGCCCGGCGCCTTCGGGCGAGTGACCGCGTCGGGCCGAGGTGGTCCAGCCGGGCGAGCCGACGCCGTCGCGACCGGTTCCCGGTCCGGGTCCAGGGGTCATCCGATGTTTGGCCTGATTGAAGAAGATCATGAGAATGGGCCTGACATGCGCTGGACGCCGCGCGTGGGGCAACCCTCGCGGCCCGTTCCGTTACCGGCGCCGCCCACGCGAACTTTTTGACGCGGCCACCGAGGACCCCACCGAGGCCACCCTCTTGATCCAAGGTGGAAAGCGACTCAAAAACGAAGAGACAGGCCGAGTCACCAAAGGTTTCTTGGAAATCATAGATCAGCCGACGCCAAAGAAAAGCGAAACGGGGTCAAGTTGCGTCGGGCCTTGACGATTATGAGGCGGCAACACCCCGATTGTTCTGGCGACGACGGCCGGTCCTTTCCTGGGTTATCATCGTTCAATACGCGGGAGATTGATCTGCGGTTCGGAAGAGATTAGGGTAACGAACACCGCCGGATCGATTCTTGACGCAACGGTCAACGGCCTTTTGACGAGGTGCCCCGTGAATCGACGTGACTTCCTGGCCGGCATTGGCGCGGCCGGTTATGCCGTGGTCGTCCGCGCTGATGGCGCCGAGCCTGGCCCGCCGCCTGTCGAGGGAATCGGCCCGCGTCCCGCCTTTGAACGGATCGCCCCGGCGAATGACCACCTCGGCGCCTGGAAGGGCGAGCCTCGCATGGGCCTGGTCAGGCTTGAGGCGGACGTCTTCATCGCGGGGGGGGGCCTCGCCGGGGTCTGCGCGGCGCTCGCGGCGGCGAGGAATGGCGCGAAGGTCGTGATCGTCCAGGACCGTTCGCGGCTCGGCGGTAACTCGTCGAGCGAGGTCAAGATGCACGTCGTCGGCGCGAACACCCATAAAGGTCGACCCGGCTGGCGCGAAGGGGGCCTGATCGAGGAAATCCGCCTCGACGACGCCGCCAATAACCCGCAGAGGTCGTTTGAACTCTGGGACCTTTTGCTCTATGACAAGCTCGTCAGCGAGCCAAACGTCACGCTCTTGCTCGACACGGTTCTTTATTCGGCCGAGGTGAGCGACAGCAGAATCCAGCGGGTCATGGCGCGGTCGGACAAGACCGAACACCTGTATGAAATCCAGGCGAAGGTTTATCTCGATTGCACGGGCGATAGCCGACTTGGACTCGAAGCCGGGGCCGAGATGCGCTGGGGTCGAGAAAGCCGTGCCGAGTTCAACGAGAGCCTGGCGCCCGAATCGCCCGACAAGGAAACGCAGGGAAGCAGCATCCTCTTCACGTCAACAAAGCACGACCGGCCGATGCCCTTCACGCCGCCGAAATGGGCGCGGAAAGTTAACAAGGCGCAGCTCAGACTGCGCAACGTTTCGAACTGGGAGTATGGCTACTGGTGGATCGAATGGGGGGGTCAGTTCAACACGATCAAGGATAACGAGCGGATTCGATAT
Organism: Isosphaeraceae bacterium; assembly: GCA_965277595.1. Classification (GTDB taxonomy): domain Bacteria; phylum Planctomycetota; class Planctomycetia; order Isosphaerales; family Isosphaeraceae; genus CBDIDH01. The sequence goes on along the minus strand of CBDIDH010000002.1, from coordinate 2,796,505 downwards.
GAGTTGCTCTCGATCGTCCTGGGCGTCTGGGATTATATCAAGAACAGCGGCGACCTGCCGACAAGCGCCCACTGGGCGATGGACTGGGTGGGCATGATCCCCGGCAAGCGTGAAAGCCGCAGGTTGATCGGCGATCACATGTTGACTCAGTATGATCTGATGGGACTGAACGGCGAGTTTGAAGACGCCGTGGCGATCGGCGGCTGGCCGCTCGACGATCACCCCCCCGGAGGCTTTGACCGCCCGGACCTGCCGCCAACCGTCTCGGTGAAAACAGCCGAGGTTTATGGAATCCCCTTGCGTTCACTTTACAGCAAGAACATCAAGAACCTGATGATGGCCGGTCGGAACATCAGCGGAACACACGTCGCGTTCACGTCGTATCGAGTCATGGCCACCTGTGCCTCGATCGGTCAGGCCGCGGGAACCGCCGCCGCAACCTGCGCGCGCCTTGGGCTTGATCCAAAGGGGCTCGCCTCGGACAGGGAAAAGGTCGCCTACCTGCGCCAAAACCTGCTCCGAGACGATCAGACGATCAAGAACCTTGGAAATGAAGATCCGCTTGACCTCGCACGATCCGCCAGGGTTGCGGCCTCTTCTCAGCGCGACGATTCACCGGCCTCGAACGTCAACAATGGCCTCGTCCGCGCGATTCCGGGCGGCGGCCCGACGAACCGCTGGGCGGCCGAGGTTGACAAGGACGGACCCTGGATCGAACTGACCTGGGACCAACCGCAAACGATCCGCCGCGTTCTCATCACGTTTGACTCCGGCTTTCAACGCGAGTTGACGCTCACGAAACAAGACGCGATCAACAAAGGGATCATTCGGGCTCCGCAACCCGAGACGGTTCGCGACTACACGCTGACCTCGCGCGCCTCGACCGAGGCTGAGCCGACCGAACTGGCGCGAGTTGTCGGCAATCATCAACGCCTGAATCATTTGACATTCAAGCCCGTGACCGCGCAATCGATCCGGCTTCAGGTTCAGGCGACGAATGGCGACCCACTCGCGAGGGTTTATGAAATTCGCTGTTACGGATGAGCCTGGATTCGGGGAAAACTCAGGTTCTCCGCAGGGGTCATCCGGCGATGGGCACCTGGTTCGAAGCGATCCTTTCGGGCGTTGACGCCGAACACCTTGACGCGGTCGCCCTGGCGGTTTTCGAGGAGATTGATCGGGTCGAACGTTTGCTCTCGCGGTTTGATCCGAAGAGTGAACTGGCCCGAGTCAACCGCGAGGCGTCTTCTTCAAACGTGATCATCGGTTATGAACTGCTCGGCGTTCTGCTCGATTGTCGGAGGGCCTGGGAAATCACCGAGGGGGCCTTCGACGTGACCGCGAAACCCGTTGGAAAGCCAACCTCGTTCGAGGCGGTGACGATCGATGCGGACCGTCGGACGGTCCGCGTTTCAGGGCCGGACGTGACGCTCGACCTGGGGGGGATTGGCAAGGGGTACGCACTCGACCGGGGAGCGGAGATCGTCAGGAACCAAGGCGTTCGCAAGGCGCTCTTGCACGGTGGCGCAAGCTCGGTGCTGGCGATCGGAACCGATGTGAAGGGCAAGGGTTGGGACGTCGGGATACGTGACCCCTTTTGCAGGCACGACGAGGCGACTGAGCGGTTTCGCGTCGCGCTGGCGGACCGCGGGCTCGCCTGCTCGGCGGTTTTCGGCGACAATTCCAGGGTCTCGGATCTGATCGACCCGAGGTCGGGAGAACCGCTTGATGAAGAGGCGGCGACGGTCGTGATCGCCGAGTCGGCGACCTGGGCGGAGGTCTGGTCCACGGCGCTTTTGACAAAAGGTCGCGCGGGAGCGTTTGCGAACGCGGATCGGCTGGCGGGTTCCAGCACGCGGGCGGCCTGGATCGATCGGCGGCCGGAAGGCCCAGTCTGGGAGTGGATCGCCTCATGACCTCGGATGACGACACCCAAAGCCGACGCGCCTTTCTCGGAGCCGCCGCGAGTTCGGCCGTTCTGGGAGCGGCACGAGCGCAAGGAGGCGCGGAGGCGAAGGGGGACGAGGTGCGCATCCTGGTCATCGGCTCGGGGGGTCGGGGTTCGGATCTGATCCGCGCCCTGACGACGATCGAGGGGGCCAGGATTGTCGGCGTCTGCGACGATTACGAGCCGCACCGCAATCAAGGGGTCCGCTACGCCGGGCCGACCGCGGAGCCTTTCGACGATTATCGGCGGGCTCTCGAACGCTTGAAACCGGCGGTGGTGGTGGTGGCCGTGCCGCTCTCGCTTCATTATCCGATCGCGAGCGATGCACTCGACGCGGGCGCGAACGTCTTTTGTGAAAAGACGATGTGTTACCGGATCGAGGAAGCTCGGGCGCTCGCCAAAAAGGTGGCCGAGACGGGGAAGGTGTTTCAGGTCGGCCTGCAACGTCGGGCGAATCCGATCTATCAGCAGGCGGCGGCGATGGTCCGGGCCGGGGTGATCGGGCAGGTCACGGCGATCGAGGCGCAATGGCATCGGAATAATCCCTGGCGGCGGCCCGTCCCCGTTCCCAGGTCCGACCCGAAGTTTGAGGCGCTCGAACGTCGGCTCAACTGGCGGCTCTATCGGTCGACCTCCGACGGCCTGATGTCGGAACTGGGAAGCCACCAGATGGACGTCGTGAACTGGGTTCTGGGGGGGTATCCGAAGCGCGTTTTCGCCACGGGGGGCATCGATTATTATCGCGATGGACGCGAGGTTTTTGATAACATCGTCTGCCTTTATGAGTATGAATGCCTCTCACAAAGTGCGTCGAAATTGCCTTACACGGTGCGCGTCTCGTATTCATCGCTCTGCAACAATGCGTATGAAGGGGCCTCGGAGCTGATCCTGGGGACGCGAGGCACGCTTTATTTAACCAATGGCAAGGGCTTGCTTTATCGCGAGACCGGGTCCGACGCCGTGGCCTGGTCCGCCGCGCCGAGGGCCGTGGACAGGGCCGAGATGGACGCCTCGACGATCACCGCGGGCAAGACGCTCAAGCTTTCGGATTCGCCCTGGGCGCATCGCGGCCAGCCGATCGAGATCGACAACGCCGGAGGCGACGAGACCCGCGCGGAACTCATTTCCTTTCTCGATCACGCGCGGCGAGGCGATGTCAAGACGCTGGTTGACGCCGAGGCCGGTTTGCGGAACACGGCGACGGTCCTGATCGCCAACGCCTCGGCCGAGTCGGGGGGTTGGGTTCGTTTTCCCGAAGACCTGTCCTGAACGGGACCGACGAGGCAAGTGAATGACGGACTCCCCTGCCCGACCGATCTCCCGGCGCGTCCGACTTGTCGGGGCCTCGGTCTTGATCCTGACCCTCGTCGCGATCGTGGCGGATCGCCAACGCGCGCGGACGGGCGAATTGCTCGTTCAAACCTCTCAGGTCGGACGACAGGTGATCCTTAAACGCCAGGGAATTTGGATCTTGGGGCCGACCGATCGGCGATCCTTCACGCTTCCGCCAGGAACTTACGAGGTCGTGAGCGTCGGATCGATCTCGCAAAATGTCGCGGTCAGGCGAGGCGAAAAATCGGTCTGTCAGCTTCCGAATACGCACTGAGACGGCGCGGGCGCAACGTTGATTTTCGAGGTCGCTCGCGCCGGGTGAGGCGGTCAAGAGTTGGCTTCGATTGGTCAGGGGGCCAATCCGGCGACGCATGGAGCGCGAACGCCTGATCGGCTTACTTTTGCTGTCTCGCTCAACCGAAGTGTCGCGCGGCGCGACACCTGGGGTACGATTTGGCGCGATTGTGTTCATTTTAGATTCTTCAAGTTCATACATGGTCGATATTGTTTGCTTTTGCTCGTGTGAAGTGTCGCGCGGCGCGACACGCTTTGAGTTTGCGTTTTGGGTTCGTTTGGTTCCTGGACCGGTTCAGGTGTCGCGCGGCGCGACGCGCACCGCGTTGAGGAGTCGCCAGGTTTGAACCCGGAAGGCCTGGCGCGGGGCCTAACTCCGCGCTGTCATCATCGAAAATTTGGCGGCGGGCGTTCGCCGGAAGGACCGATGACCAAGGATCGAAAATTGGGGTTTATCGGTCAATCGGTCACCGAGACCTTGCCATTCTCGCGGGTTCGGGAGTCGGCGCGACGTGGGGGGTTGAAGTAAGCTAAGATCGTGGAAAGGACCAACCCTTGCGCGAGCCGTGGGCCAACGATGCCTCACGGGCCGAACCGAGGGGGCAATGTGAGTCGAACCGATGCCCGAGACGAGGCAGGAGTCGGACCTGGCCGGGGGTTCGAGCCCGTTGTTGCAACCCTGCGAGTCGAGCGATCACGCGGCTCGATCGGTCTCGCATCGCGTCTCGGAATTCATCCATCAAACCTGCAAGTTGAACTTTGACAGATTGACCAGGCTTGCCTCAAGGGTGTTGAATACCCCGATCTGCCTGATATCGATCGTTGACGCCAACAGCCAGTTTTTTCAAATTTCCTTGGGTTTTCCCAGGACGTGGGCAACGACGCGGCAGACCCCCTTGACGCAGTCGTTTTGTCGGCAGGTGGTGGTTACGGGGTCGGTCGTGGCGGTGAATGATGCAAGGTGCGACCCTCGGTTCGTGAGGGATCGGGCGATTGCCGACCTGGGGGTTGTGGCTTATCTAGGCGTACCCTTGCGGACGGATGCGGGGCATGTCGTGGGCGCTTTTTGCGTGGTGGACGGCAAGGCGCGGGAGTGGACGGATCGAGAACGGGATATCCTGGCGGATCTGGCGTTGTCGGTGATGACGGAGGTCAGTCTTCGCGAGGAGATTGCCGAGAGGCATCGGGTCGAGGAAACCTTGCGCGAGTTGAACGCCGCGCTCAAGAGTCAGGGCAAGGCGCTGGAAGAGGCGAACGCGCGGCTGGCGATGGTCGCGGTGACGGATGCCCTGACCGGCCTGAAAAATCGACGCTATTTCAATGAACGGCTGGAGTCGGCGCACTCCCTGGCGGCGAGGAAGAAGGCGCCTCTGTCGCTGGTTCTGGCGGATGTGGATGGGTTCAAAATTTATAACGACACGTATGGGCATCCGGCGGGGGACGAGGTGCTTCGGGGCGTGGCCGAGGTGTTGCAAGGGGTGATGCGGACGTCGGACCTGGTCGCGCGTTATGGCGGCGAGGAATTCGCGGTGCTCTTGCCCGAGACGGATGCGGGGGGGGCCTCGGTGGCCGCCGAACGGCTCCGCAGGGCGATCGAACTTCGGCCCTGGCCGCTCTGCCCGGTCACCGCGAGCTTCGGCGCGGCGACGTTGAGCACGGGAGGAGGATGCCCCGCCGATCTTGTTGAGAAGGCTGATCGCGCGCTTTATCGTTCCAAACGCTCGGGACGCAACCGGGTCACGCATGATCGGGATATGTTTGAGGACTGAGGGCGGGAGAGAAGGACCGATGGCCGATGACCAGGAGGGTTGGTTCTGATTCATCGTAAGGCCAGAGGACAGAAGGACAGAAGGACAGAAGGACAGAAGGACAGAAGGACAGAAGGGCAGAAGGACAGAAGGACAGAAGGACAGAAGGCCAAATCTGGCGTTTGACCTTTGGCTTGGGGCCTTAGGTCAAAAATAGCGTGGAAGACGCAACAACGTACATGACCAACGACGGAAAAAACCTCAGGAGAGTTGAGAGAAAACCGCGCCGGTTCTGGATGACGATTGCAACTCTTGGGGTGCCAACGCGGTCGGACGACGCAAGAGCCAACCTGAGCGACGTCCGACCGATCCCAACGATGCTACTCCCACCGAAGCGCAACGGAGGCGCACACCCATGCTCGTCCTCACCCGCAAGATCAATGAGCGGATCGTTATCGGAGATTCGATCGTCCTGACGATCGTCCAGATCAACGGCTCGGCCGCTCGGATCGGCATCGAGGCGCCCGCGTCGATCTCGATCGTCCGCGAAGAACTTTTGCACGATCGGGAGACCGGCGAACCGCGCCGACCGTGGACGACGACGAATCCTGGTCCGGTTTAATAACGGAAATTCTGGCGGCGGCCAAACCAGCGAGGGCGACGCATCGGAGCGCTGGCGTAGCCGCCGCGAGGGAGAGGGCCGCGCGTGGGGACCAGGTAACCGGGGGCCGGGGGGTTTGGGCCGCGGTAAACAAAATTGCTGTAGCCGAGATACGACCGGTTGATGCTCAGCGGAGACTCGTCCGCGAATGAGTAGGCGGGGGCTGATCTGGCGTAGGCCGTCTGGGCGTGGGCGGGTCCGGCCTGACTGAAAAAGAAAATCGCGGCCAGCGCGGAGCCAGAGATCATGCCGCGCATGAGAGTTGAGTCCCTTCGGTCAGGATCGGAGGGGAGAGACTTGCTGGATCATGGCTTCCAGCTTGGTGAAGTCAATCGGCTTCGTCAAGTGCGCGGTGAAACCGGCCTCGCGGCTGCGGCGGATGTCTTCTTCCATGCCGTAGCCGGTCAGGGCAATCGCGGCGATCTTTCCATGATTGCCGACGATCCGGCGCATTAACTCAAGGCCGCTGCCGTCGGGCAGGCCGATATCGCTGACGATGAGGTCAAAAACGCCGGATTCAAAGGTGCTCAGGCCGGCGGTGATCGTGTTCGCGGTCACGACGTCATGGCCAAGGCCGCGCAAGAGGCGGGCCATCAGGCGGAGCGTCGCCGGTTCGTCCTCGACGACGAGGATGCGAAGAGGCGATGAGGAAGTGGAGGCCGCCTCGACGGCTCGGCCATCGTTCGCGTCGGCGAGTCCATCGGCATCGGCTCGGGGAAGGGCCTTGAGGGCGACGCGGAAGGTCGTGCCGCGGTCGCGGCCGTCGCTCTCGACGGCGATGATCCCGCCGTGGGCCTCGACGATCCCCTTGCAGATCGCCAGGCCAAGGCCAAGGCCGCCAAACTTGCGCGTGATGGTTGTTTCGCCTTGCTGAAACGGATCAAAGATCCGGGGCAGGACGTCGGGGTCGATGCCGATCCCGGTGTCGGAAACAGAGATTTCGAGAAAATCGCGAGGGGCCGACTCGTCGGTCGGGTTGCGGGTCCGGATCGTGATCGTGCCGCCGCTGGGGGTGAACTTGAGGGCGTTCTTGATCAGGTTCCAGATCACCTGCTGAAGCCGGGCGGGGTCGGCGTTGACATGATGCCGGTCGGCCAGAAGCTCTTGCTGGAGTTGGAGTTCCTTGCCGAAAACCTCGCTCCGGCAAATTTGAATGGCCTGAGCGATCAGCCGGTGACAGTCGGCGACTTCCCAGTGAAGGGGCATCTTGCCCCGAACGATCCGCATGACGTCGAGGAGGTCGTCAATCAGGCGGGCCTGAAGATTCACGTTCTGGCGGATCATTTCCAGGGTCGGGCGCAGCTCGTCGGGGTCTCCGGGGCGTTCGAGCATTGCCGTCGCGGCGAGAAGGATCGGGTTGAGCGGCGTGCGCAACTCGTGAGAAAGGACGGCGAGGAACTGGTCCTTGGCCCGGTTCGCGTCCTCCGCCTCTTCCTTGGCGGCTTCAAGGGCCTCGGCGTTGCGGCGGAGTTGCTCGGTGCTGGCTTCAAGAGCGCGCTCGGCGCGGCGGCGGTCATCGACGTCGCGGAAGACGAGAACCGAGCCGATGATTGTTCCCTGTTCATCGCGGATCGGCGCGGCACTGTCGTCGATCGAACGCTCGTGGCCCTGGCGATCGATGAGGATGGTGTGATTGGCGAGGCCGACGACCTTGCCCTCTCGAAGTGCCCGGTGCGCGGGATTTTCGACGGCGAGGCGAGATGTCTCGTTGACGATTCGGAAGACGTCCTCGAGCGGAAGACCGCGCGCCTCGGCTTGCGTCCAGCCGGTCAAGGACTCGGCGACAGTGTTGAGCAGGGTGATCCGGCCGTCGGTGTCGGTCGCGATCACGGCGTCGCCGATGCTGGCGAGGGTCACGCGGAGCCATTCCTGTTGACGGTGGAGGCGTTCCTCGGCCTTCTTGCGCTCGATTCCGAGGCCAAGCTCGTCGGCGACGGAGGCCATCATCTGAAGGGTCGCCTCGGAGAGCGGCGCGCGGGAGAACATCGCCATGACACCGACGAGGCGATCTTCCACGACGAGCGGATAACCGGCGAAGGCCACCATCCCCTCGCGGTCGACCCAGTCTTGCGCGGGAACGCGGGGATCTCCGACGACCGAGTTCGTCAGGTGCGGCTTTCGGTCCGCCGCGATCTGGCCGATCTTGAACTGACCGACGGGAATCCGGCCGTGCGGTCCATCAGTGTGCGTGTAAAGGCCCGCGCTCGCCTGAAGTTCGAGGACGTCGCCCGCCTCGTTCAGGGTCCAGATCCGCGCAAAGGCCGCGTTGAGGTGCTCGACAGTGACCGAAGCGCAGCGGTCAAGCGCCTCATTCAGGGTCGCGCTCTGGGTCAGGGCCGAGCCGATCTCGCGGCCGAACCGGGCAAGACGAGTCTGCTCGGAAATCGTGGCCGCGGCCTTCGTGCGTTCGGTAATATCAATGAAGGTAACGACCGAGCCGACGATTTCGCCGTCGCGTCGGATCGGAAAGGACCAGTATTCGGTCGGAAAGCTGGAACCGTCCGACCGCCAGAAGACCTCATCGTCAACGTGCGATCCCTCGCCCAGGTGGATCGCCTGAAAGATCCGGCATTCGTGAACGGGGTATGGAGTCAGGTCGGGCCGGGTGTGGTGGATCAGGGCGTGCATCGGCTGGCCGAGAAGGTCTTCGGGCGTCTTGAAGCCGAGGAGCCGGAGACAGGCGGGATTGCTAAACGTGCAAAGGCCCTGAAGATCGAGGCCGTAAATCGCCTCGCCGGTCGAGTCGAGAAGAAGCCGGACCTGTTCCTCGCCGGCGCGAAGCCGAGCCTCGTCCTGGCGGCGTCGGGTCACATCGCGAAAGACGAGGACAGCGCCGATGGTCTGGCCATCGGACCCTCGGATGGGACCGATGCTGTCGTCGATCGGCCGAAGGGTGCCGTCTCGGCCGCGAAGGGCGGCCTGATCGGCGAATTCCTTGAGCGAGGAATCGGCCAGCGCGAGGCGCGCGGGATCTCTGATCGGATCGCCTGTCGCCTCGTCGAGGACCTGAAAAACCTTCGCGAGGGGTTGGCCGATGGCCTCAACGCGCGACCAGCCGGTGAGCGTCTCGGCGATCGGATTTAACGCCTCGACCAGGCCGTCGGCGTCGATCGTCAGGACGCCGTCGCCGATGGATTGAAGGGTCATTTCGAGGCGTTCGCGGAGTTCGTGCTCGGTCTTGAGCCGTTGTTTCGCCTCGTTGGCCTTTTCCTCGGCGAACTTCTGCGCGTTCCGCATCGAGCCGCCCATGAGGGCGACGGCCAGCCCCACGAGCATAAAAATCGAGGCGCCCATCCGGGCGACCGGTCCCTCGATCGCGAACGAGCCGCGCGGCGACAGGTAGAAGACTGATGTCAAGATCGCGCCGAGGAGCACGGAGAGGAGCGAAGGGCCGAACCCGCCGTACCAGGCGGCGAAGACAACGGCCGCGATGAAGATCACGAACGGAAAGCGTTCGCCGAGCAGGGGATCGAACCCCGCCCGCACCAGCGCCGCAATCACGGTCGCCGCGATCGCCGAGCCATACCGAAGGGCCGTGGATTCGGGACTTCGGAACCAGGGCCGCGTGGACACTTCAAGTCGAGACCGTGTCACTGCCGCGTTGTCTCCCTCAAGAATTCGGGGGGGTTGCTCGCGCGGATCGAAAATTCTCGATGAATCCATCGAACGAACGTTTTCAGAATACGCGAAGACCCACTGGGGGGCTGGACCGACCTCGACACAGGTAGGATCATAACAGATTGCCTGATCGGGCGCCTCGACTCACCTTGGTTCGCGGGAGAATCGCGCAGTCGCGATGACCGATGACCAAGGACCGATGACCGATGACCAATAAATTCCGCGTTTTGGTCCTTGGTCCTTGGTCATCGAAGAGTCCGACTTTGCAATCTTCCTGCCTTGGCGTGTTTGGTTCCCCATGCCTTTTCGATCGTCAAAATAACGCGAACAACAGCGGGAGCAACAGGCCATGACCGAAATCCAGAAACCGCCAGACGTTGAGGGGTTTTGGAAGACCCTCGGGCGCTGGATCTTCGCCAGTCTTTTCATCGCGGGGGGGATCGGCCACTTCGTCGCCACGGGATTCTATCTCAAATTGATGCCTGATTATCTCCCCTGGCACACGTTCCTCGTCCTGCTCAGTGGTGTTTTTGAGATCGGGCTGGGGATCTTGCTCTTCATCCCGAAAACAAAACGGCTGGCCGGCTGGGGGCTGGCACTCTTGCTCATCGCCGTCTTTCCGGCCAACGTTCATATGTATCTAAATCAGGAAATGTTTGACTTGCCGTCATGGGCTCTTTTATTACGCCTGCCCTTGCAGGGGGTGCTGATCGCCTGGGCGCTGGTGTATACAAAACGTTGACGGATGTTGAGAAGACTCTGGTCACGGGATTGCATCAAGGCGCGGTCACCGATATGGTCAATCTCATTCTAAAGAAGAAAACGGGCCGGGTTCTCGGTCGGCCTGAACTTCCCATTCAAAGGATGACGATGAGACCTTGCCGACTCTGTCTGTTCGGGTTCTGTCTGGCGGTTCTGTTTCTGGGTCTGGTGCTGGGGACGGCTCGCGGTTTTGAGAGTGTCGACGTGGCGCTCGAAGATTGTCCCGAGGCCGTTCAAAAGACCTTGCGCGACGAGGCCCGCGGAGGTCGGATTGACGCGGTGACGAAGGACACCGAAGACGGCAAAACGTTGTACTTCGCGGATGTCTTGCTTGGGGGCAAGGCGTATGAGGTCGTCGTGGCCGAGGATGGATTGCTCGACGCCTTCGCGCTTCATGTGGACGATCACGAGATTGGCCTGACGGATTGTCCCGACCCCGTGCAAAAGACGCTGCGCGACGAGGCCAAGGGAGCGCGGATACGTGATGTCAGCCGCGAGCTGAACCTGGGAGTCAAGGTGTATACCACCGAGTTCGAGGTCGGCGGCAAGCGGTACAAGGTGATGGTCGCCGAGGATGGAACCTTGACCGAGAAAATTCTCCAGATCGACGAGGATGAGGTCGCGTTGACTGACTGTCCCGAAGGCGTTCAGCGCACGCTCAAGGAAGAGTCGCGTGACGGCATGCTCTCCGAGATCCGCCGATCATCGGGGATCGGTAAGCCGGTGTACATGGCTGATTTGCAACTGAAGGGCTCCAACTATCATCTTGTGATCTTTGTCGAGGGAACGCTCGTCTCGAAGACGCTGGAAGGGAATGATTGAATCGAGATTCGAGGACCGATGACAGATGATCGATGATCGATAAGTGAGATTTCTTGAATTTTACTCGGTCATTGGTCATCGGTCATTGGTCATAAGATCGCAAGTGAGTCACGGCCTGCCTAGATAAATAATCGAACGGAGCGTTTCCCGTGTCCACAATGAACGAGCCGGATGAGCGGGGTTTCGTGCGATGGACAAGGCATCTGGTGTTCGCGGTGATGCTGGTCTCGATCCCGTTCGTTGAATGGATGATGATCGGGAACCTGCGCGAAGCCTTGAGGTCGAAGGGGTGGCCGACGACCTCGGGCAAGATCACAAAGTCCGAGGTGACCTGGGATCTTTATCAGGCAAAGCCGAGGTATTCGCCCGACCTGAGTTATGATTATCAGGTCGGCGAGAAAACGTTCAGCGGGACGGCCGTGAGGGTGGGCAAGCTGACGACGAAGTCGGAACACGATGCCGAGGAGATTGTTCGTCAATTTCCGGTGGGGAAAGACGTTCCGGTGTTTTATGATCCGGCCAACCCGTCGAGTTCGTGTTTCATCACGGGAACGGACTGGCCGCATTACGTGGCCGTGGTGGCGCCGGTGTTTTTCTGGCTGGTCTGCATCGCCTACTTTTATGGGCTCTGGAAGGATCGCAAGGGCGTTGTTGCCGAGGCGCCGGAGGGCCTGGAATTTGTCTAGGGCCGCCGCGAAGATGGAAGAGGAAGAGGTTCTCGAACTGTGATAAGAGGGATGATCCGTCGGAGGTTCGCAACCGGGGGGTCCTGTCTGATGAGAGTTCAGGGGGGTGGATACTGGAGGGTCTGGGTGCTGGCGGTCCTGGCGATTGGTTATGGAGGCAGGGCCGGGGCCGAGGCGCCGTTCGAGGTGGTCAGTCAGTGGGGCTTTGATAACAGGACGGGCTGGATCGCACTGCAACGAGGGAATCTCGATCGCGCCGAGCAATCGTTTCGGCTGGCGATTGAACGGTTAAGACCTTACGGATTGACCGAGCGCGTGATGCTGGCCCGAAGTTACGCGGACCTGGCGCTGGTGCTGAACAAGCGAGGGAGGCACGACGAGGCCGATCCGCTGGCGGCCTGGGCGCTTTCGGTACGCGAGGAAGTGCCCGGGAAAAATCGGGATGCGCTGAGCCAGAATCTGGAACTGCTGGCGGAGATCCGGGTTGCCCGAAAAAAAGACGCCGAGGCCGAGCCGTTGTTGAAGCGGGCGCTAACGCTGCGCGAGGCGGCGGTGGGCAAGGGGGACGTCGCCCTGATTCCCGACATCGAGGCGCTGGCAAGTCTGTATAACCGGAATGGTCGCATCGCCGAGGCCGAGCCGGCCTATCGTCGAGCTTTGGCCTTGCGCGATGCGCATAACGCCGAGAATCTCAGGCAGGCCGAGGACGACGAGAAGATGGCCGGCGTGATGTGGAACGTGATGGCCGGCGGGGGGCGTTACGCCCTGGGATCGCAGAGGCTCGCCCAGATTTCCAGGCTGGAGACGCATTCGCGAGAATCCCGCGAGGTCTCGGCCGAGTCAAGAAGTGCCGCGGCGACGACCGAGGGGCTTTCCAGCTTGCTGCGTCGGTCGGGTCGCGTGGATGAGGCCGAGATTTACGCGGCGAGGGCGCGGGCGATCCGCGACGCCGTGGAGACGCGCGAGGCGGAGGTCAAGTTGAGGTCGGCCTCGGCTCGTTGATCGCGGGATAGGTCAAGGTCAGACCGTCAACGCGGGCGAAGTCGGTCAGCGTATGCTCGGTGACCTTGCCAGGGCCGACGATGTCGCGGACCGACCAACCTCGGACGACGAGCGCATCGGCGATGAGCCGGCGATGGCACCGCCAGGGGACCGCCTCGGAACACATCAGGGCCGTCGGCGTCTCGCGGGCGTGGGCCATGAGGTCATCAAGGGCCGAGAGAAAGCTGGGCGTGGCCATCTGGTCGGCAAAGGCGTTGAAGGCGTCGACCCGCCAGGCGGTGTTGGGAGACTCCGGCGCGCGCTTGCCGCGCCGACCGCCGAAGTCGGGATAATGCGCGTAGGCGATCCCCGCCTGATCGAGACTTTCGGCGAGAACGTCGGCATTGAAATGCGGATAGCGGGTCGAGCCGGGCATCCGACGGACGTCGGCCACCCGGGCGATCGACGAACCGGCCAGAAGGCCGAGAAATTCGTCGAGGTCGCGGGTGGAGTGGCCGATCGTCCAGATGGTTGCGGTTTTCAACATCGTGGAAATCGAGTCAGAACCCGGTCCCCTTGGTATTCAGGCGAACGCGGGCGAGGTACATGTCGGCGGTGATGTAGAGGGTTGACCCGTCGTCGCCCCAGCCGCAGTTGGCGGTGGCCTCGCCGGTGTTGAACGTGCCGAGGTGCGTGCCATCGGGATCAAAAACGTGGACGCCGCCGGGACCGGTGGCGAAGACGTTGCCGGCGCGGTCGACCTTGAGGCCGTCGGGCAGGCCCTTCTTGCCGGCCCTGGCCCAGGGAGTCGCATCAAAGAAGACGCGGCCCTTGTCGAGCGTGCCGTCGGTTTTCACGGGAAAGGCCATCCAGATGGCCCTGGCCGGGTCGGAATTGGCGACGTACAGAGTCTTCTGATCGGGCGAGAAGGCGATGCCGTTGGGATAGGTCATCTCGCGCGTCAGAAGCGTGACCGCGCCGTCCTTGCCGATCCGATAAACGCCGTTGAAATCGAGTTCCTTGGCAGGGTCGGCGTTTTGCTTGAGAAGGCCGTAAGGGGGGTCGGTGAAGTAGAGGTCGCCATTGGCGTGGTAGGCGGAGTCGTTCGGGCTGTTGAAGCGTTTGCCTTCATAACGGTCAGCCAGGGTGACAAAACTTTTGCCGTCATCGGCGAGGCGGGCAACGCGGCGGTCGCCGTGCTGGCAGAGGACAAGGCGGCCTTCCGGGTCGCGATTCAGGCCATTTGAGCCAGGCTCGCCCCCTCGGGCGGTAGTGCCGGTGTAGCCGCTCGGCGTGAGGAAGACGCGGACCTGTTGACCCTCTTTCCACTGGTAAACGGTGTTCCTGGGAACGTCGGAAAAGAGGAGATAGTTGCCTTTGGGGAACCAGATGGGGCCTTCGGACCAGTCGTAGCCCTCGGAAAGCTTCTCGATCGTGGCGTCGCGCGGAACGATCCGGTCAAACCGGGCGTCGTGACGCTCAATCGCGCCGAAGGTCGGGTAAGCGGCCTTTGTCGCCACCTGGGCGGACGCCGGGATTGTCGAGGAAAGGCTCAGGACGACCGCGAACGATGCAACGATCGCCGGAAAAGCTCGGTGCATGGCGTCAATCTCCCTCGGGACGCTTCGATAAGGTTTTGGCGACGCGGCCCAACCAGAAGAAGGGCCGGTCGTGTCCCTGTTGAGGGTATTCCAGCGCGAGGGCCGGGGCAATTGCCTACCGGCCTTTCTCGCTGAGCGGCGAGTCGTCGAAATGGGCGAGTAGATCGGCCGGGTCTTGATAGATCGCGATGCAACCGGCCTGGCGGAGCACCGCCTCGGAAAAGCCGCCGCAAAGGACGCCGATGGTGCGAAGGCCCGCCTTGCCCGCGGCCTCGGCATCGTAAGGAGTGTCTCCGACGGCAATGGCCTCATCGGCGGAGAGGCCGTCAAGCTTGGCCAGGGCGGCCTGAAAGATGTCGGGGTAAGGCTTGGAACGCTCGGCGTCGTCGGATGAGGTCGCGTCGTCGATGAGGTCGTCGATTCCCGCGATCCGGGTGTAATTTTTGAGTTCCTCGTCTTTGGCCGAGGTGGCGAGCACGGCCTTCATGCCGGAGGCTTTCACCTTCTTGAAAAGGTCGCGCGAGCCGGGAAAGGCGCGAACTTCGGGAAGGTATTTTGTCTTGAAAATCTCCTGCCGGTCCTTCTCGATCTGCTTGCCGATGCGGTCGATCAGGTCCTTGGGCAAGAAGACGGGCATGAGTTGATCGCCCCCCTTGCCGATCTGGCTACGGATCTGGTCGAACTCGAACTGATAGCCGTATTTGGCGAAGACGTCTTGCCAGGCTTTCGCGTGACCGTCGACGGAGTTGATCAGGGTGCCGTCGATATCAAAGATGACCGCGCGGGTCGGCTTGGGCATGGTTGGGGTTCCGGTTCGCTTCTGATTCCAGGAGAAAAGGGGACGCGGTTGCCCCGTTGCGTTCGAGCCGTCACCATGCGAACGGCGGGCCAAATGAGAAAAGAGGGAAAAATGACCGATGACCCATGACCGAGGACCGAGGACCGATGACCGATGACCGAGGACCCATGACCGATGACCGATGACCGATGACCGAGGACCGATGACCGAGGACCGATGACCGAGGACCGAGGACCGAGGACCGATGACCGAGGACCGAGGACCGATGACCGAGGACCGAGGACCGATTTCTTTCAATTAGTCATTGGTCATCGGTCATCGGTCTTTAGATAAACGTATCAAGGATTTTTTGGAATGTTGCCAAGAACACCAATGACATTAAAGTTGCCCGAGGTGTCAATCAGACCATTGACGGAGAAGTTCATCTTGCCGACGAGAGTGCCGGGGGTCTTGCCGGGGCTGGGGCGGAAGAACTGGATGTCGAGCGTGCCGTGGCCAGTGCCGTAACCCGCGGCACCGGCGTAAATGCCGGAACTGGAGGGATCAACCGTCCAGGTGTAATGCGTGGGAATGCCGTTGACCTCGGTCTTCGGGTCGCCGGTCAGGTCGAGGAAGAGCTGGGTGCCCGTCGTGCCGACGTTCCAGGAAATGATGTAGATAACACCCGTCGGCGCGACGGCGGGGTTGGTCGGGACGGTGATGCGCATGTTCGTCCAGAGGTGAAACGCCTGGTTGGCCCCGCCGTAGCCGAGCGAGGTGAGTTGCAGGGTCTGATCGGACGTCCGACCGGCGCCGATGGTGTAATTGCCCTTGAACCGGCCGACAAAACTTTCGCGGCGGATTTCGTGGATGGTGGGCGTTCCGGTGGTGTCGGCCGTGGGAGAGATTTTCGGCGCGGCGGCCTGAACGGCCTTCGCCTGCGCGGCGGCCTGGGCGGCGAGCGTCGCCAGCGTGCCCGGCGTGGCGAGGTGCGCGTTGTGGACGAGCGTGAAGGTTAAAAGCTCGCGGGCTTCGAGTGTTTCCAGCCGGGGTGCCTGTCGGCGTCGGTCGCGGTCGAGCATGGCCTTGGGTCCCTTCGCGGGCGTTGAGGGATGTCGGAAGACGGTGTGTTTCACCAAGGAATGGGGGGAAATGACCGATGACCGATGGTCAATGACCAATGAATTTAGATCTGGATTACAAATTATGACGTTCTTTAAATTTTGGTCATTGGTCATCGATCTCCAGGAAATGAGCAAAAATCAGGGAATAATCCGGCTACCAACGGCGGTGTTGAGGTCGAGCATGGCCCGGCGATGGCGCACGAGGGCGTCGCGATACTGGCGGACGACGTCGTTGTAATCTTGCTGGGCTTCCAGGTAGTCAAGGGCGCTGGACTCGCCGCCTTGCCAGCGGCGGAAAGCTGAGTCGCGGACTTCCTTGGAGGCGGGAATGACCTCCTTGCGGTACTCGATCACGCTGTTCAGGCTGAGGTCGTATTCGCGGATCGCCTCGGCGACGTCGTAAATGACCTGCTTCTCCTGACCGGCGAGTTCATATTTGGATTGCTCGGCGTTGAGCTTCGATCGAAGAATGTTACCCTGGTTGCGGTTGAAGACGGGGAGAGCGACAGTCACGCCGAGGGTCCAGGAATAGGCATTTTTGAGCCCTTGCCAGTTGTTGTTCTGCATCGTATAGGGCTGATAAAGCAAGTAAACGTCGCTGAACCGCTGGGCTCGGGCGTTGACGACGTCGGCCTGGGCTCGGCTCAGGCCGTATCGATACGAGAGAAGGTCGGGCCGGGCGTTGAGGCCGGTTTCAATGAGGGCCTCGGAGGTCGTCGGCAAGGGGCGAATATCGTAGACAGTGGACCGAAGCTCAAGCTTGTCGGCCTCGGCCGGAGGAAGGTCGAGCAAGAGGCCGAGGGTTCGAAGCGTCTTCGCCTGCGTCTGAGACGATTCGCGGATCTGAAGCTCGGCGAGTTCGAGACGCGACTTGATCGCCAGCACATCGGCCGGCTTGATGAACCCCGCGCCTTGAAGCTGGGTATTGAGGTTCAGGAGGCGAACCAGGCCCGTCCGGTAGGTCTGGCTAAATCGGACCGTGAGCTTGGCGGCGACGGCGTCGACGTAGGCGGTATAGAGGTTGTCGATCGACTGGCGAATGGCGTCCTGAAACTGGGCCTCGGTGACTTTTTTGGCTCGCTGGGCGACGATGGTCCGGGCCTTGCGTTTGCGCCAGACGTCAATCGGCTGGGTGAAGTTAACGTCGTACTGGGTATCGCCGCCGGGGCGCTGATTGGAGTAGTGGCCGTAGGGGACAAGCTGGCCGTCGGCGTAGAAGATGGGATTGTTGCGAAGCGTCGCGGTGAGGATGTCGGCGTCGGCCATCGAGAGTTCAAACTTGAGGGCGAGGAGATTGATATTGCTCTTGATCAGTCGGTTGATCGCCTGGTCGAGCGTGAGGCCGTCGGCGGGGCCTTCTTCTTCTTCCTGAAGCGGCAATTCCAGCTCGCCATACCGGGGAAGGCTGGCCGGTTCCAGGACCGAAGGGGTCTGAACGACCGCGACCCGAGGGGCCACCGGGGGACCAGGCGGATTCAACTGATTCAAGGGCGCGTGCGTGCTCGCGGTTCCCGCCCGGCCGCCGAAGACGCTCTGCATATTCGTGACGGGCGTGCCGTCGAAACCCGATGTTCCCGAGGCACCGCGCGCCACGCCGAGCTTGCCTCGGGCATTCGGAGCGCCTGGGGGAGAATCAATATCGACCTGCGGCCCCTGCGCGGCGGCGGTCCTGGCAAGACCGGCCAGCGCGATCAGCGCGAGGGGGAGAACATGCGGACCCACGAACCGCCGAAAGGGCGGGATTGGGCGGACGCTTTCCGTGGTATGACCCATTGCCAGACGACCTCCTGTCGCCTTTCCACCCGCAAGAGCGCGGCGGCCGATCATCCCCGGCCAAGGACCCTGGCCCGGGGTTATGGTTACGTATCGGAACCCAGCGCGCACGAGCTTGACGCCCTTGAGTCGGGTCGGCGCATGGAGAGGGCGGAATTTTCGGGTTCTGACGGTCAGCGCGATCGTACCTGTTCGACGGGTGCCAGCCTGTTGAAAGTGTCTGACCTGGCCGAGACTTTCTAACGCTTCAACGTATAAAGGTTGAGGTGTTCCATCATGTCGAGCACCCAGGGATGGCTCCAGGGGGCTCGAAGCGCGTAGCCGACCGAAAAGGCCGAGACGCAGAGCGCCGCGAGGCTGACCCTCTGGAAGAACACACTGCGGCGGCCGGCTTCGAGCCCGGCGGGAAGGACCGCGAGCCAGAAGGGGATGAGCCAGAAGAGCCAGCGAAGGCCCTGCGTCGACCCGCCATAATTGCGCGCCTTGGGGTTCCAGGTGTAAAAGGCGAACATGCCGATCGTTAACAGCAAGGTGAGCCACGAAACGGCCGCGAGGTTGTTGCGTCGCACGATCGACCGCAAGGCGCCGAAGACCGAGAAGACGAAGATCGGCGTCAGGGAGAAAACGCCGTGGTGTCCGATGGTCATGTGAAGAAGATAAACTCCCTTGGGTTCGGGATGCTTGTTGAACCAGTCCATTTCCAGAGGAGTTGTCCACTTGCTGCCGTAGTATTCATAACTCTTCGTGCCGAATTCTTCATAGACCGGCTTGAACTGACCGAAGGCCGCGTACTGCGTCGCCAGGAAGGCGATGCAAGGAATGATCGCCGCGGGGACGAAAAACTTGATCGTTCGCAAAGGAAAGCGGGTGAACATGAGCAAAAATAGCAGGATTCCGAAGATTGCCGCGGGGAGTTCATTGCAGGCGCAGAAGGCCCCGAAGAATCCGGCGGCGGCGAAGGTCCAGCCCGATCGGCCTCCTTCGCCCCAGATTTTTTGGACTGCGTAAATTGAAAAGAAAGCACTCCAGGCCGCGACCGTGTGGTTGTTCAGGGTTTGATCAAAGACAAAGAGATAGGTCCCGAGCGCGGCCGTGAAGAGGCTGAGATACCAGGACCAATCCGAACTCGCCGTTCGGTCGAGGAGCCGGGCGTAGAGGATCAGGAAGACAAGCATCGGCACGACGTTGAGCAGAACGACAAAAGGCTTGAGATAGAAGACGTAAACCGGCCATTTCGCGGGTTCCTTCGGCGTTTCCAGGATGAACTCGGTCTTGCCCGGCTGGCCCTCGACGTTCGACTCGTTGTAACGTGGTTCGCGGGGAATCAAAACGACCTTGTCGAGCGGAACCTTGATCGCCTTGCGGATCGGATAAAGAAGGCCGGCCATGAGGGTTGGCAAGAGTGGAGGCTTGCTTGAATAAAAATGTTCGACCGGGTCGCCCGTCTTCCAGGCTTTTGGCGCATAGCCGTATTCCTGAAGCTTGACCCAGTGCTCGAAGGTTTTGAGGCGGTTCGAGCGATCCTTGAGCCTGGCGGGGCGTTCGAGCTTGTCGGGTTTCCTGACCTTGTCCTGAGTCTGATACTGCCAGGGGCAGTCGTCAATCGCGTAGCTTCCGCGTTCGAGAAGGCTCCAGACCGTACACCAGCGCGAGATGTCGTTGGCGCCTAGCTGGGTCGGCGTCTTGAGGGTCAGGCCAAGGGCCATCGCGGTCGATCCGGCGATGACGATCATCGCGAAGATGCGGCGATGTTCGGGACGAGGCATCAACGCGGCGGTCGTATCCAGCGGTTCGTCGCCGTTCGACGACAAGGGAGGCAAGGCGGGCTCGATCACGACCGGCTCACGGTCGGGCACGTCGGCGAGCCTGAAGGGTTCATTATCTCCCGGCGCGAGGGCGGCGTCGGGGTCGGGCTTCCAGGGAGATTGGCTCATCGCGCGGACGACTCCGAGGGGTCGACGGTCGGGGCGGGGCGGCCTGCGTTCGACCTCAAGGTCTCGGCAATGCTGTAGGTGTCGGACGCCCGGATGTTGTACGAGGTGACCAGTTCCGCCAGCACGCCGAGGCTTAAAAGTTGCGTGCCGACGATCAAGAGGGCCACCGAATAGATCAAGAGCGGCCGGTCGCCGATCGGCCGATAGCCGAGGACCCAGAGCGCCGCGAGATAGATGAGGCCCGTGGCACCCAGCGTTAACAAGGCGAGGCCAATGCCCCCCATGACGTGCAGCGGCCTCTGGCCGAACCGGGTCAAAAAGCGGACGGTGAGGAGGTCGAGAAACCCCTTGACGAACCGGGCGACGCCGTATTTCGAGACGCCGAACTTGCGGGCGCGGTGGTTAACCTCGATCTCGCCGACGCGGAAGCCACGGGCGTGCGCCAGGACGGGGACGAACCGGTGAAGTTCGCCGTAAAGGCCGACCTCGTCAACGACCTCGCGGCGATAGGCTTTGAATCCGCAATTGTGGTCGTGAAGGCGGCAACCCGTGAGGTTGCTGACCATTCCGTTAAAGACGCGGCTCGGGTAAACCTTGTGCCAGGGGTCGAACCTCCGGCGCTTCCAGCCGCTGACGACGTCGAGACCGCCGTTGAGCTTCGCCAAAAACCGGGGGATCTCGGCCGGGTCGTCCTGAAGGTCGCCATCGAGCGTGAAGACGATCTCGCCGGAAACAGCCTCGAACCCGGCAGTCAGGGCCGCGGCCTTGCCAAAGTTGCGGCGGAAGCGAATCGCCTTGACGCGCGGGTCGCGATCGGCGATCCGACGCACGACCGACCAAGAATCATCACGACTGCCGTCGTCGATGAAGAGAAATTCGACCGGCCCGAGCGCCTGGTCTTCAAAAACGCGCGAGAGCTCGCCGTGAAGCGTTTCCAGGCTCTCCGCCTCATTATAGAGCGGGACGACGACACTGATCATGAGACTTCGCCCACTCCTGGCATCGGCTTGATCCTCGGCGCCGCGACCGAGAACAGTGCCGCGGCGAGACCTTCGGCCACGACCCAGGTTAACCGCAGCGTCAGGGCCGCGACGACGGCCGTATCGTGGCCGATCGCCGGGGCGAGCGTGGCCATCAAGACCCCTTCGCGCACGCCCAGGCCCCCCGGCAAGACCGCGACCACGAACCCGGCAACCGTCGCCAGCGCGACGCTCGCCGTGACCAGCAGCCAGACCCTCGGCGCGACCCCCGCCACCGTCAAGGCGCGGACGATCGCCACCTGACTTAACCCCAGACACGCCCAGCCCGCGAGCGACCAGAGCAGGCCCTCGCCCAGGAGCCGACGCGAGACGTTTGGCAATGCCTCGGGGCCAACCTTGGGAAAAGGGATCGCCATCAGCCTTGAGAGTCTCGGAAAAACGAGCGGGTCCACCACGACGAGAAAGGCGACGGCCAGGCCCGAGGCGACGGCCATCGGCATGATTTGAAGCGGTCGAGAACTCAGGCCAAATCCCAGGGCGGCGAGCGTCGCGCCCGAGGCCATCATGACGAGGGTTTCATAAAGTGTGGCAAAGGCGGCCGTCGCCGACCGGGCGCCGTGGGGCGTGACCAGTCCGACCCGCATCAGCACGACCATCGCCTTGCCCGGCACGTATTTCCCCAGATGACTGATGACATACGCTCGAACCGCCACCGCCAGGCCGACGGGGGTCGGACTGGCCTTCATCACCTTCGCGAAGAAGATTCCAAACGCGAGCAAGCCCATGATGTACAGCATGCCCGCCCCGACAACCCAGACCGGCTCAATGCGCAACGAATGCCCCGGCCGGTGCAGGTCGTTCCAGGTCTTGACGACGTGCCGCCCCACGAAGGCCAGGACGATCACCGCCAGCGCCCCCTTTACGACTGTCTTCGCGTACCGTTTCCAGGCGGGCCTGGCGTCGTCGATGAGACCTCCTCCGCTTGGGTTTACGAGCGGGATGTTACGTTAGCCCCCGGCGTCCGACTTGACAAGAGTCAACCCGCTTCCGGGGAAAGGGAAAGGGAAAGGACCAATGACCAATGACCGATCAATGATTCGTTCGGGCATTGGTCATCGGTCATCGAAAAGCCCAAGAAGGTGATTCTCACTGGCCGACCTATCCCGGGCGGACCGACCGGCGTATAAACGGGACGCATCACCCCCACAACGCGAGGACGTCATGATCCGCCCGACATTGCCAGGCGATACAACACCCTTGCTCGACGTCGCGCGCGGAACGGGGGTCTTCCGCGAACTGGAAGTCGAGGCGCTGCGCGAGGTGCTCGATGACTATCACGAAAGCAACCAAGATGCCGGTCACGTCTGCGTGACGTATGAACACGACAACCGGATTGTCGGCATCGCCTATTACGCGCAGGCGGCGATGACGGATCGGACATGGTATCTCTGGTGGATCATTGTCGAGAAGGCCGCGCAAGGGCTGGGGATCGGCGGCAAATTGCTCGATCACGCCGAGGACGCGATCCGCAACCGGGGCGGGCGCCTGATGCTGATCGAAACGTCGTCGCTGCCGATGTATGAGCCGACCCGAAGGTTTTATTTGAAGCACGGCTACGCCCAGGTGGCGACGATTGCTGATTTCTATACTGATGGCGACAGCCTGAACATCTTCGCGAAGCGGTTCCTCGCGTTCGAGGAAACGCCATGAGCGTTCACCCCGCGGCGCTCTCGGTTGAGGCGCTGGCCGAGGCGTGCGAAACGCGGTTCACCCGGCGATCGGGACCCGGCGGCCAGAACCGAAACAAGGTCGAGACCGCCGTGATCGTCCGCCACGTTCCAACCGGCCTGAGCGCCGAGGCTTCCGAAAGGCGGAGCCAGACCGAGAATCTCAAGGTCGCCCTGTTCCGGCTCCGGATCAACCTCGCCCTCACGTTTCGACAGCCGGCCGAGGCGCCGAGCACGCTCTGGCAATCGCGGTGTCGGAATGGAAAAATCTCCATCAACGCCGCGCACGATGATTTCCCCTCCCTTCTGGCCGAAGCACTCGATCATCTCAGCACCCGATCGCACGACCCGAAAGCCGCGGCCGAAGCGCTCGGCTGCACCCCCTCGCAACTGCTCCGGTTCCTGAAAGACGAGCCTCGCGCTTTCCATCAGGTCAATCAAGTACGCGCCCGAAATGGCTTTCGGCCACTCCTGTAGTGACAACGCCGATCGCGCATGCTAAACTTCTCTGACAAACGTCATTGACCGCGCGTTTCACTTCCCTTCGCGGGGCCGACCCAACACAACCGACACGATGGAGGAGACGACGATGGACGACCGTCGGCGCGGACTCACACTGATTGAACAGCTTGTGATTGCCTCGATCCTCGCGATCACGCTGATGATCTGGCTGCCGGTTCGAAGCGGGTGCACAATAAGCTGTCGAGCCCAGTGTCAGAACAACCTGAAGAACATCGCCCTTGCCCTGGTGCAATATTCGACGACGTACAACTGCTATCCCAACGCGGGAACATTCTTTGACGATCCGATGATCCACAAGGGCGATCCGTCGCGGTCGAACCTCTATCAGGCGATGGTTGACCCCGCCGCCTTGGGAGGTTCCTCAAACCCATGTCTCTCAAGCTGGGTTGTGAATACACTTCCCTACCTGGATCAACAGGATCTTTACAATTCCTATAATCACAATCTTTCCTATATGAGCAAGAAGACCGCCGATCCGACCGTGGTTAGCAACTTCACTCTCGGTTCCACATCGCTCGGAATACTTCGATGTCCTGATGACGTGAACTTTGTGCCGGGTCAAGGAAATTGCAACTATGCCGTGAACGGCGGATTCGCGCGGTGGTATCCGATTCCGATCGGCTGGATGGGATCGAACAGGGACGGTCAGTCGAGAAACGGCGGCACGCTGCGCTGGGCCGATGACGCGGCGGGACGCCTGGCCGTCGGTAAAAAGCTGGGGGTGATGTTCCTCGGTTCGCAGTCGGGCGATCAGCCCTGGGATGTCAGGACAACCCCGGCCGACCTGACCGATGGCGCCTCGACGACGATCATGATGGGTGAATCGTCTCTGATCGGATTTTCGACGGGCACGCACTATTCGGGTGGATTGCCGACGAACTGGGCCTGCCCCTTGCCGAATTTCTCGATGTTCCTGGCCTCGGATGATGTCTGCCGATCGAAGACGTCGGAAACCAATTGCCTCGCCGCGCCGCTCGCTCCTGGACCGAAACGAGAGACCGGCGCGGGTTGGATCTGGGCGAACCAGGCGGGGTCGTTCGAGCGGATGAATTATGGAAAAAACCTCACCGTGAAGGGTTCGTTCCCGTTCGCCAACAGCGGGCATGCGACCGGCTGCAACTTCGCCACCTGCGACGGCTCCGTGAAGTTCATCACGGAGTCGATTGACGGCACCATTTATGCTCGGCTCATCACCCCGGGGGGCGAGGCGCTTCCCGAGGCGATCCGGCAAGGACCGCTGACCGGATTTTGAACGGCCGCGGTCGGCCCGGGACCTTCGAGAACGTGTGCGAATGGACCGAGCGCCGCTCCTCGATACGACCGACCTCGGCCTTTATTGCGAGGCCGGAGATTTTTATGTCGATCCGTGGCGGCCCGTTGATCGGGCGGTGATCACGCACGCGCACGGCGACCATATCTGTCATGGCTGCCGTCGCTATCTGACCTCGCGCGACGGCCTCAATGTCCTTCGCGCCCGGCTCGGGGCCGAGGCGGTGATCGAGACGGCGAAGTATGGCGAGACGGTGCGACAGAACGGCGTGAGCGTCTCGCTGCACCCGGCCGGGCATATCCTCGGGTCGTCGCAGGTGAGGATCGAGCATGCCGGGGCCGTCGCGGTGGTCTCGGGCGATTACAAGGTTGAGCCCGACGCGACCTGTGCGCCGTTCGAGCCGGTGAAGTGTCATCTTTTCGTCTCGGAATCGACGTTTGGACTACCGATTTATCAGTGGCGGCCTCAGGCGGAAACATTTCAAGATATTCGCGCCTGGTGGGTTGCGAATCAGGAAGCCGGCCGCGCCAGTGTTCTCTTCGCCTATGCGCTGGGCAAGGCGCAAAGGTTGATTTATGGGATCGGCGACGGCCCGGGACCGATCTATACGCACGGGGCCGTAGAGACGATGAACCGGGCTTATCGCGAGTCGGGCGTGAGTCTGCCCGAGACCACGTATGCGGCCGTCAAGACGACTGGCGACTGGGCGCGCGCCCTGATCGTCGCCCCACCGTCGGCGCAGGGGAGTCCCTGGCTCAGGCGGTTCGGCGTGATGTCGACGGGTTTCGCGTCGGGCTGGATGATGATCCGAGGGGCGAGGCGGCGGCGGTCGGTCGATCGCGGCTTTGTCCTTTCCGATCATGCCGACTGGCCGGGCCTGCTCTCGGCGATTGACGCCACGGGCGCGGAACAGGTCTGGCTGACACACGGCTACACGGCGGTCGTGACCCGCTGGCTCCGCGATCAGGGGCGCGACGCCCGCGTGATCGCCACCCGGTTCGAAGGCGAGCGCGACGACTCACCGGCCGAGGCCGTCGCCGAGGCGACTCCAGAAACTCTCTTCGATGGCAACGACGGCTAAAACAATGAAAGCCTTTGCCGACCTTTACACCGCGCTCGACGAGACGACCAAGACGACCGGCAAGGTCGACGCCCTGACCCGCTATTTCCAGGCCGCTCCGGCCGATGACGCGGCCTGGGCGGTCTATTTCCTGATCGGTCGCAAGCCGAAACAGGTCGTGCCGTCGGGCAAGCTCCGACTCTGGGCCGCGGCCGAGGCGGGAATTCCCGACTGGCTCTTTCAGGAGTCGTACGACGCCGTCGGCGATGTCGCCGAGACGATTGCCTTGCTCTTGCCCGAGCCCGAGCGGTCGAGCGATCTCCCCTTGCGTCTCTGGGTTGAAGAACGCTTGCTGCCGCTTCGCAAGGCGGACGAGGAGGCCCAGAAATCGGCGGTGCTTCAGTACTGGTCCGAGCTGGACCGGCCGCAGCGGTTCGTCTGGAACAAGCTCATCAGCGGCGGCTTTCGGGTCGGGGTCTCGCAACAACTGGTAACACGAGCGTTGAGCAAGGTGAAAGGGGTCGAGGCCACGGTGGTGGCTCATCGGTTGATGGGTGACTGGGAGCCGACCGCGGCCTTTTTTGAAGGGCTGCACGCCGAAGGGGCGGCTGATGCCGACCTGAGCCGCCCGTATCCGTTTTATCTCGCGCATGCGCTCGAAGCGGGTCCCGAAAGCCTGGGCGAGGTACGCGAATGGCAGGCGGAATGGAAGTGGGACGGCATCCGTTCGCAACTTATTCGACGAGCGGGACAGACCTTTCTCTGGTCGAGAGGCGAGGAACTCGTCACCGAGCGTTATCCCGAACTCGCGGCCTTGGGCGATGCCCTGCCGGACGGCACGGTGATCGATGGGGAGATTCTCCCGTGGCGGGAGGGCGCCCCCCTACCCTTCGCGCAGCTTCAAAAGCGAATCGGCCGGAAGACGGTGAGCAAGTCGATTTTGACACAGATTCCGGTCGTCTTGATGGCGTATGACCTGCTGGAATTCGAAGGGCGAGACGTCCGCGCCGAGCCCCTGGAATGGCGACGCGAACGGTTGACGCAGGTCATTGACGCGACGGATCTGCCGCAACGATTTTTCCTGTCGCCGACGGTCGAGGCCGCGACCTGGGAGGCACTCACGCTGGCCCGGATGGAGAGCCGAGCCCGCGCCGCGGAAGGCTTGATGCTGAAGCGCCTGGGATCGCCTTACGGGGTCGGTCGGCGTCGGGGCGACTGGTGGAAGTGGAAGGTGAGCCCGCTCACGGTCGACGCGGTCCTGATCGCCGCCCAGCGCGGCAGCGGCAAGCGGGCGAGCCTTTACACCGATTACACCTTCGGCGTCTGGGACGCCGGTAAGCTCGTCACGATCGCCAAGGCGTACTCGGGCCTGACCGACGAGGAAATCCGCAAGGTGGACGCCTTTATCCGCCGCAACATGGTCGAGAAATTCGGGCCGGTGCGCACGGTGAAACCTGAGCTCGTCTTCGAGCTGGCGTTCGAAGGTCTGAACCGATCGACCCGACACAAATCGGGAGTAGCCGTTCGATTTCCGCGCATCCTTCGATGGCGCACCGACAAGCCCGCCGCCGAGGCCGACACGCTCGACAACGTCCGGGCACTCATGGACTCGTGAATAACTTTCGGGACTCACGTTTTCTCTGACTGTCCAACCCCGAGGCCCGCGAGCAGCGAGGCGGCGACGTCGGGCCGGGAACCGAAATGCAAGTGCGCATAACCGGCGAGCAGGCCGCCGATCGCGATGCCGTCGGGCGCATCGGCCTTGCCGGTGCGTTGCAGGGTCGTGGCGAATGGCAAGGGGGCGGTGGGTTCGAGCGCGGAGTAGTGGAACTCGTGGCCGCGAATCGTGGCGCCGATCGGTCCCAGCCTTGTCGCGAGGTCGGTGCGGACGGTGACATAGCCAAGCGCCTGGAACCGATTGCGCATCGTGACCCGGGCGGGGATCAGGCCCCAGAGGTCATGGGCGTTACCTTGAGCGTCAACCAGAACCTCGGCGCAGGCCATCAGGCCGCCGCACTCGGCGAGGATCGGGCCGCCGTCGGCATGGAACTGGCGAATTGCCGCGCGCATCGATCGATTCGCGGCAAGCCGCGCGGCGAAAACCTCGGGATAACCGCCGCCGAGATAAAGGAAGTCGGTCGACTCGGGCAAGGCCGGGTCGTTGACGGGCGAGAAGGGGATAATCTCGGCCCCGGCGGTGCGGAGCCGATCGAGATTGTCCTCATAATAAAAGCAAAAGGCCGGGTCACGCGCCAGGGCGACGCGAACAAGCCGCCCCGGCGGAATGTTCGGCGGTTCGACGGCCACCGGCACGGGCGCGAGCTTCGGCGGTTTCGCGAGCGCGATCAGGTGGTCGAGGTCGACGGTGGCCTCGGCCGCGTCGGCGAGTGTGTTGCAAAACGAATCATCGACGGCGAACTCATCGGCGGTCAAGAGGCCGAGGTGGCGGCTCGGAATGGTCAGTCGGTCGTCGCGGGGCAGGTAGCCGAGGGGGGCAATCCGTGGGAGGCGGGAACGGAGGCCGGGAATCAGATACTCGGCATAGTGCCGGTGCGAGCCGACACGGTTGGCGATGACGCCGACGATCGAGACCGAGGGGTCAAAGGTGACAAATCCAAGGACGACCGCCGCGAGCGATCGGGCGATTCCGCGGGCGTCAACGACCAGCGCGACGGGAAGGTTCCAGAACCGAGCCAGATCGGCCGTGGAACCGGATTCGTCGATACCGGTTCGGCCGTCGTAAAGGCCCATTACCCCTTCGATCAAGGCGAGATCGGCGCCTGAGGTCGCGGCCTGGTAGGACCGGGAAAGGGCCTGGGGGTCGAGCATCCAGGTATCGAGGTTGCGGCCGGTCCGGCCGGTGACCCGGGCATGGTGGCCGGGGTCGATGAAGTCGGGACCGACCTTGAACGCCTGGACGTTCAGCCCTCGTCTCGTCAGGGCGGCGAGAATCGCGAGCGTGAGCGTGGTCTTGCCCGACCCGGAATGCGTTCCGGCAAGGATGATCGCCGGAACCGGGCCGGGCTGCGTTGCGGTTTCGGCGCGAGGTGTCATCCGTCAGAGGTCTCGCGCCTTGCGGAAGAGATGGGTGTAGGTGCGATCATAGAGGTGGCTTTCGGACGCCGGGCGGTCGTCGAGCATCGGGCCGACGAGGATCAGGGCGGTCCGGCTGATCCCAGCCCCGGCGATCGACTCGGCCAGGTTGGCGAGGGTGGTTCGAAGAAATTGCTCGTCGGGCCAGGTGACGCGGTAGGCGACGACGACGGGGGCGTCGGGTCCGTAATGAGGCGCGAGCGCGGCGACGACCTCGGGAATCTGCGCGGCGGAGAGAAAGAGAGCCATCGCCGTCCGGTGCTGAGCCAATGAGGCGAGGTCTTCGCCGTCGGGAAGGCCGGTCTGGCCCGAGGCCCGGCAGAGGATGACGGACTGGCTCTTGCCCGCCGGTGTGTACTCGATCTTGAGCGCCGCGGCGGCGGCCTGAAAGGAACTGACGCCGGGGACGACCTCGTAAGGAATCCCGAGCGCATCGAGGCGCCGCATCTGTTCGGCCGTGGCTCCATAAAGGCTGGGATCGCCCGAGTGCACCCGAGCGACGTCCTGACCCGACGCCGCGGCCTCGGCCATGAGGGCGACGATCGCGTCAAGGTCCATTGACGCCGTGTTGCGGACGATCGCGCCTGAGGGGGCAAAGGCGACGACCTCGCGCGGGACGAGCGAACCGGCGAAGAGGCAGACCCGACAGCGCTCGATCAAGGCTCGACCGCGCACCGTGATCAGGTCGGGATCGCCCGGCCCGGCGCCAATAAAGTAGACCCGGCCCGTCCACGAGCCGTGTCCCTGGCCATTGTCATCCCCAGAATCCGCCAAGGTCGCCCCCGATCATCGAAGGCCGAGATAAATGGGCCGCGTCGGTCCGATCTCGACCGCTTGGTTCGTTGCTCATCAGAAGGTTTTTCCCAGCACGATCAAGGCCATCCAGGCCAAGGGCCAGGTCATCAAGAGGGCAACCCCGGCGCGGTGCGTCCAGGAGGCAAGGCCCCCCGTCGGCCGATTCTTCGCCGGAGAAAAGAGCCAGAGACCGAGCGACGCAAGCACCGGAAAAAGCCCCAGCACCGCACTATCGAGGAATCGCGCCCCGTTGGACCGGACCGGAACGACCAGGATGGTCAGGCCGATCCAGTAGAACCCGATAATCATCCAGGCCAGTTCCGCCCAGGTCCGGAGACCGGGACTCGTTGCTTCGGCATCGGCGTCGCCGGAAGGTTGCGCGGGGGGACGTCGGATCAGGAGGACGATCGGGCCGCTCATCGCCAGGCCAAGCCAGAGGAAGACGATCGAGATGACCAATGCCACCGGCAGACCGGGCGGCTCGGACTTCGGCCAGTAGGCGCGGATGAGCATCGAGGCCAGTCCATAACCGACGATCAGGGCCGCGGCGTCGAGCAGATGGAAGCTGGTCCGACCTTTCTCGGCTTTTGTCACGACCGTATGTCTCCCCACGCGTTGGCCGACTCCCCACGATTTTACCCGAGTCGGCCGCGATCAACCACGCCGACCCCGCGCCCGGCACACCGAGCAGGGTGATGGCTCGTCGGAAAAAGGGTGACGCCGGGGTGGCAAGGTCTTTACAATCAAGCGATGACTCCGCTGGCAGATTCGTCGAACGTAACGCGGCTAAGCGGTTTTCTTCTGGGAAAATTCAAGGAACGATGACCGATGACCAAGAACCAGTGACCAAGGAAAAACTGACACAAAACGCCCAGACAAGGACTTGATCCGCCATTTTTCGGTCATCGGTTCTTGGTCATCGGTCATGAATTGAGCGAGAAATGGGGCTGCGTGGCGGGTCGACCGGAATTGTTATCTGACGGTTGTCGTCTATAATAGGGAAATCGGGTCAAACGCTCGGGCCGGGATTTCGGGGGTCAGGCCGTGGCGGTTCGGTTCGGTGAGTGGTCGGCCGTTCGCCCCGAACGGAAGTTACCGACTCCAGGCCCGGCGAAAGGTTGCGGATCGCTCCCATGGCTCTACCCAAGGTCGTCATCATCGGCCGACCCAACGTCGGCAAGTCGTCACTTCTGAACTGGCTCTCCAATCGCAGGATCGCGATTGTGGACAACGTCGCCGGAGTGACCCGAGACCGCGTCAGCACGCTCTGCCAGTTTGGCGAGGGTGACGATGCGCGTTTCTTCGAATTGATCGACACCGGCGGAATCGGCATGGTCGACCGCGATGACCTTTCCGAACACGTCGACCGGCAGATCGAGATCGCCATTGCCGAGGCCGACCTGATCCTCTTCGTGGTCGATATCCGCGAAGAATTGATGCCGCTTGATGAAGAAGTGGCCGCTCGGCTTCGGTACGTCCACACGCCCGTCATCCTGGTGATGAACAAGGCGGATACCGAGCAGTTTGACACCCGCGGCGGTGAGTTTTACAAGCTCGGACGCGGCAAGCCGGTCGCCGTCTCGGTCGATCAGAATCGCAATAAAAAAGACCTTTTGAAGCTGATGGAGAAGATGCTGCCGCCGGGCGACGACATGCGTCCCGCCGACGCGGTGATGAAGATCGCCGCCGTCGGCCGCCCGAATACCGGCAAGTCCACATTTATCAATACCCTCGCCCACGCCGAACGGATGATCGTCTCCGAACGCCCGGGAACGACCCGAGACTCGGTCGATGTTGCCTTTGAACTCGACGGCCTCCCTTTCACCGCGATTGACACCGCGGGGGTCCGTCGCAAGGCGAAGATCCGCGATAGCCTCGATTTTTACTCGATTCACCGGTCCGAACGCTCGATTCGACGGGCCGACGTGGTGCTCTTGTTTCTTGATCCGACGCAAGGGATCTCGCGCCTCGACAAGCAACTGGCCGACTACATCGCCAAGCAATACAAGCCGTGCATCTTCACGATCAACAAGGTCGACCTGATGACCGGTGACGAGGAAGGCTTGCAAAAGGCGATGGGCCGGTTCGCCTTTTCGATTCAGCATGCCTTTCGCACGATGACGTATATGCCGATGGCGTTTATCACCGCGCAGACGGGGAAGAACGTCAAGGCCCTGCTGAACATGTCGCAATCGATGTTCAAGCAGGCTCAGAAACGGGTTGGAACGGGAACCTTGAACCGCGTTTTGCGTGAAGCGGTCGATGCGCATCCCCCGGCGATGCGTGAAGGCCGCCCGGCGCGGATCTATTACGCGACGCAGGTCGGCACGGGGCCGCCGACGGTCGTTCTTTTCGTCAACCACACGTCACTTTTCGACGCGACGTATCAGCGTTATCTGCTGAACGTCTTTCGCGAGAAACTGCCGTTTCACGATGTCCCGATCAAGTTGTATCTTCGGGCGCGCACCCAGTCTGACCCGAATGCGCCGTCCTCGTCCTCGCATGATGACCCGACCGCCGATGTCGGCTCGCGCGCGAAGGGAAGTTCCTCGGCGTATGCGCATGAAGATTATCGATCGTTTGACCGCGAGGTCAACGACCTGCTCTCGGGAGCGGATGACTGACGGTTGAGGGAAGCGATGACCGATGACCAAGGACCGATGACCAACTGAGGAAATTCGTCGGTCATTGATTCCTGGTTATCTTCCATGCCCTGAAAAAACCGAGGCTCCAAGAACCGAGCCCCATTGAGGCTCGATTCGTTGGGGCTCAATCGGTAAGTCGGACGTGAAGCTCGCGAAGCTGGCGAGCGTCGACCGTGCCGGGAGCGCCGGTCATGAGGTCGGTTCCTCGCGCGGTCTTGGGGAAGGCGATGCAGTCGCGGATGTTCGTGAGACCCGCATAAAGCATGACCATCCGGTCGACTCCGAGCGCGATTCCGCCGTGCGGGGGTGCGCCGTTGCGTAGGGCGCTGAGGAGGAAGCCGAATTTTTCCTCGGCTTGCTCCGGGGTCAGGCCGAGTAGGCCGAAGACACGGGCCTGAATCGCGGAGTCGTGAATACGAATCGTGCCGCCGCCGCATTCCTCGCCGTTGATGACGAGGTCGTACGCCTGGGCGCGAACCTTCGCGGGCTCGGTTTCAAGAAGGGCGAGGTCTTCGGGCAGGGGCATCGTGAACGGGTGGTGCTCGGCGACGAACCGGCCTTCCTCGGCGTCCCAGTGCAGGAGCGGAAAGCGTACGACCCACGAGTAATGAAAGCTTGAATTGTCGTAAAGCTTTAACTCGTCGGCAAGTCTGGTGCGCAGGTTTGTGAGCGCCTGACTGGTGATCGCCTCGGTGTCGGCGACGATCAGGATCAGGTCGCCGGCCTTGGCGTTGAAGCGTTCGCGGAGCTTGATTTGAGCGTCGGCGGAGAAAAACTTGGCGGTCGGGCCGGTGATGGCGTTGGCGTCAACCTTGAGCCAGACCAGGCCCTTGGTGCCGAACGAGTTGGCGTACTCGGTGAGGCCGTCGAGGTCTTTCCGGCTGTATTTTTCGGCGCAGGAGGGAGCGCAGAGGCCCCGAATCCGGTGGCCGGCGTCGCGTGCGTTCTGAAAGACCTTGAAATCGGTCTCGGAGGCGATGTCGGCGACGTCCTTGAGTTCGAGGCCATAGCGCAGGTCGGGCCGGTCGTTGCCGAAGCGCTCCATGACGTCGTGATAATCAAGGCGAGGGAGCGGCAGCGTCAGTTCCTCGCCGGTGAACTCGCGGGCGATCGCGGCGACGACGGGTTCCATCGTGTTCATGATGTCCTCGTCCTCGACGAAGGACATCTCGACGTCAAGCTGGGTAAACTCGGGCTGACGGTTGGCCCGAAGATCCTCGTCGCGAAAGCAGCGGGCGATCTGAAAATAACGATCGAAACCAGCCACCATCAGCAACTGCTTGTACAACTGCGGCGATTGCGGAAGGGCATAGAAGTGCCCGGCGTGGACCCGGCTGGGAACGAGGAAGTCGCGCGCGCCTTCGGGCGTGCTGCGGCCGAGAACGGGGGTCTCGACTTCGAGGAAGTCCATGCCCGAGAGTGTGTTGCGCATCAACTGCGCCATCTTGTGGCGGAGGATGAAGACTTTCTGAAGCGCGGGGCGGCGGAGGTCGAGAAATCGGTATTTGAGGCGGAGTTCCTCGTTTGGCTCGGCGCCGTTGAGATCAAAAGGGGGCGTTGGCGAGGCGTTGAGGACTTCGAGCGCATCGGCCCGGACCTCGATCGCGCCGGTCTTGAGATTCGGGTTCGCCTTGCCTGGCAGGCGAGGGGCGACGACCCCCTTGACGGCGACGACGTATTCGTTGCGAAGTTCGCGTGAAGCGGCCTGAAGGGCCTCGCCCGCCTGGGGTTCGAAGACGACCTGAGTGAGGCCGTAGCGGTCGCGGACGTCAATGAAGACGAGGCCGCCGAAGTCGCGCCAGGCGTCGACCCAGCCGTTGAGAATCACCGACTGGCCGGCATGGTCGAGCGTCAGGTCGCCGCAGGTGTGTGTCCGTTTCAGCATGGTCGTCACTTGGGGAAATTCGAAATCAGCGCGCACCGCGGCCGATTCACCTTACCCTTCGCGGTTGGAAATCGTCAAGGACTCGCCACTTGAGACACCCGCCCGATGCCGAGGTTCGGACAAGGTCAAGCTTCTGGTAAGATGATGCGCGGGTGTGACTTGATGTTCAGGGTGGAGAGGGTTTTCATGCGTTTTGACCCCGCGCGCGTCGTTGCCACCAGTGACCGCGCGGACGGAACGGAAGCGACCGGGGCGGCGGACGAGTTCGAGGCCGGGCTCGCGAAAATCGGCTGGCGGACGGAACGCATCGCGTTTGAATCGAAGACGATACTGATCCCGCCGATTCTCGGCCTTCTCGTGGTTTACTTCTTCGTCGAAATCAAGATGGTTCAACCGGCGGTCTCGCCTGTCGTGAACCTCGGAATCGCCGGGCTTCTGGTAACACCGCTGGCATTCGCTTACGTCCGCGCCAGGTCCAGATCAGGTCGTCACGACCGTCCGACCCTGCTCGCGTCTTGTTTGGCGACGGATCGAATCGAGGAGCCGAGGCCGGTCCGACTGGTCCTCGTCGCGAGGCTGGCGAATCCAGGTCTGGGGCTCACGCCGGGCGAACGCGGGAAAATCATTCTTGCGCTCGGGGTGCTTGGCGCGGTGCTGATGGTGGGGCGAGCCTGGGGCCAGACGCGAACGGCCTGGGGGGTGCTGATCGTTCAGACCTGGATCGTCGGGTGGATCGTCGGTCGAGCGCTATTGAGACGGCGCGGCGATGATCGAGCGGGGTTGAGCTTGCTGGTGGAACTCGCCCGAAGCTGGCCGAAATCGCTCAAGGATCGGGTCGAAACGTGGGTCGTCGCCAGTCCCGATGTCGTTGACCTGGCGAAAACTCTTCGGCAACGCTTTGACGACGAGACGCCCACGCTTGCCGTCGCGATCGACGATCCGGGGCGGGGAGAACGACTCAACATCGCCGGGCATGGGGAGGCCGCCGACCTCGCCGCCGAGGCGGCCGAGGCGCTCTGGATTCCGCACGATCGGGCAAGGTCGGCATCATCGGGCTTCGGAAACATGAGTTCCCGGCCGATCAGAATTCCCTCGGTCCGCCTGGTCGGCGGCGCGGAAGATCGGCCGATCGATCCGAACGCGATCGCCAGGGTCGCGCAGGTCGTGACCGAGATCGCCTTTCGCTGGGCGAAACGATCGGCCACGGCTCAGGAACCGGGAGCAAGCCGCGCAAGGTCGTCCCAGAAGCCGGGATAGGTCTTGGCGACACAGCCCGGGTCTTCGATCGTCACGCCCCCCGACTTGACTCCGGCGAGAGCAAACGACATGGCCATCCGGTGATCGTCGTAGGTGGCGATCCGCGCGGGGGTGAGCGTCGCCGGGGGGACGATCAGGAGGCCGTCGGGATGCTCGTCGACACTGGCGCCAAGCTTGCGCAACTCGTTGGCAAGGGCGGAGATGCGGTCGGTTTCCTTGTGGCGGATGTGGCCGACGTTGCGAATCCGGGTGAATCCCGAGGCGAAGAGAGCGACGATGCCGAGGGTCATCACGGTGTCGCTGATCGCGTTCATATCAACGTCGAAACCACGGAGCGGGCCGCCGGTCACGGTGGTGGAATCGGCCGAGCGCTCGACCTTGCAGCCCATGTGTTCAAGGACGTCGACAAATCCCATGTCGCCCTGAACGCTGTTGGTGCCAAGCCCCTCGACGGTGACCGTGCCGCCGGTGATCGCCGCGAGCGCGAAAAAGTAGCTCGCGGCCGAGGCGTCGGGCTCGATCGCGTAGGATCGGCCGGTGTAATGGCCGGGATGGACGTCAAACCGGCGGTTCTTGCGGTTGCCGACCCGGACGCCGAACGAGGCCATGACGGAAAGCGTCATCGTCACGTAAGGAAGCGAGACAAGGGTGCCCTCGACCTCGACGGTCGTGAGGTGGTTCGAGCCGGGAAGCGCCATTAAAAGACCGCTGAGGAACTGGCTGGAAACGTCCCCCTTGACGAAGGCGAAACCGCCGTCGAGACCGCCGGTTTTGACGGTGACGGGGGGGCAGCCGGTGTTGAGGTCGCTCTTGCAGTCCGCGCCAAGGCCGTTGAGGGCCTGAAGGAGGTCGGCCACGGGGCGTTGACGCATCCGAGGGTTGCCGTCGAGTCGATACGTGCCTCGGCCGGATGCGGCCAGGGCGGTGAGAAAGCGAAGGCTCGTGCCCGAGTTGCCGACATAAAGGTCGGCCTCGGCCGCGGGGATCTCGCCGCCGCACCCTTTGACGCGGATCAAGGCCGTTTCGGGCGTGTGGGTTACGTTGATGCCCAATTTTTGCAACGAATCGACCATGACGCGGGTGTCGTCGCTATCGAGAGCGCCTGTCAGCGTGCTCGGCCCCTTCGCCAGGGCGGCGACGATCAGGGCGCGATTGGTCAGGCTTTTCGAACCGGGGACGCGGACCCGAGGGTTGTTGGGGGGGCTCGGCCAGCGGTTGATCAGGATTTCGGCGGGGTAGTCGGGCATGGGTTCGCGATCAGTCGGGAGAAAAGGGAAAGGTCTTTGGGCGATGACCGATGACCAATGACCAATGACCAATTTCAGGAATGTCTCGGTCATCGGACATTGGTCATCGAGTCTCAAGGGAAGAAACACTTTGCCATGGTTAAAGAGCCAGGGGAAAGAGGATTTCAGGGGATTGGGGCGGTCAGTTGATCGACGAGTGCGCGGAGGGCGTCGGGATCGAAGCCGGTGACGAGGAAAGCCTTGTCGCGCGAGGTCGCGCCCGAGAGAAGCGCGACTTGCGAGGGTTTACAGCCGAGGGCGTCGACCAGAAGAGAGGCAATGGCGGCGTTGGCCTTGCCTTTCTCGGGAGCGGCCGAGACAGCGACGCGGAGCGCACCCGATCGCTCGCCCAGAACCGCATTCTCGCGGGCGCCGGGCTGGGCTCGGACGGGCAGAACGGAGCCGAGCGCGTGAGGTTTCAGGGCGATCATGGCTCAATCTCAACCCCGTCGAAGAGCGCCGAGCCGACGCGGACGAGCGTCGCCCCTTCCTCGATGGCGGCCTCGAAATCGTTGGACATCCCCATCGAGAGCTGATTCAGAGCCAGGCCGGTGCGGGTTCGAAGGTCGTCGCGGGTCTGACGCAAGGTGACGAACGAGGGGCGGGCGGATTCATTCGAAGTGCCGTAACCGGCGATCGTCATCAGGCCGACGATCGGAATCCGACGGCAGGCGGCGATCGCCTCGGCGTCGATCGGAAGCGCCTCGGGCGACCAGCCGTGCTTGCTCGGCTCGGCCGAGGTGTTAACCTGAAGACAAACTGCGGGAGGATCGGCCAGTTCGGCGGCGAGGTCATCGAGCGTTCGAAGCAGTTTGAGCGAATCAACCGCGTGGATCATCCGAACGATCGACAGGGTCTTCCGCGCCTTGTTTCCTTGAAGGTGGCCGATCAGGTGCCAGCGGACGGGTAGAGTTGGATCGTTCAACGTCTCGGCCTTCGCCCAGAGTTCCTGGGGATAATTCTCGCCGAGGTCGATCGCGCCGGAGGCGACGAGCGGGCCGAGCCAGGCGGCGGGCGTTCGCTTGGTCACCGCGACGAGCGTCACGGCCGAAGGGGTTCGACCCGACCGTTGCGCAGCCTCGGCCATTCGAGTTCGAATCGATTCCAGGTTCTTTCGCAAGGTTTCCACGTTCATGAAGCCAGCAGCCCCGCCCTTTTCCGAACCCGTTGAGCCGGGCCTTTGTGTCTCGGGTCGTGACGACCGCGGCCCGATCGCATATTCTCTTGTGATGTCGTCGGCGTCAAACCAACGTCCCGCGTCTTCTGATCAAATCGCCAGCCCATCCCAGTCCAAAGGAATTCCGCACGATGCGCATCGTTCTCCTGATCCTCGGCAGTCTCTCCGCGCTTCTCATCACGGCTCAGCTTGTCATGGGCCAGTTGATCCTCAGCGGCCAGGCGGATTGGATCAAGCGCCACCAGCATAGCGGCTATCTTACCGTGGTTGTGGCGCTCGTTTATATTGTCCTTTCGATGGTAACGATCGCCTCGAAGCCGCGGAATGTGCCCTGAGGAAGGGCAAAAGGGCAAAGGGCAAAAGGGCAAAGGGCAAAGGGCAAAGGGCAAAAGGGCAAAGGGCAAAGGGCAAAAAGGGCAAAGGGCAAAGGGCAAAAGGGCAAAGACGAAGTTAATCGTGAACCGTGAGGAGAGGCTCGACCTCACCTTCCGAGGTGAAGAGGCCGAGAAGGAAACGGGCGCGGGTCTGGTGACCGAGAAAGGCGCGGAGGCCGGGAGGGCCGAGACTTCGATAAACGATCAATGTCTCGTCGCGTCCCCAACTCAGGCGAGCGGCGAAGGCCGTGCCGGGGGGACATTCGCGCCCCTGCTCGGAGACGGTCAAGGTCCGCCAGTGCGCGTTCTGACGGTTCCGCTTCGGGTCCCAGGAGACGACGAGCGGTCTCCAGACCCGGCGCGCTCCCGCGACGGGCGATTGGCGAAGAACCAAAGCGCCCGGCTCAAACTCCAGGGCGCCGCGGTCGGTCGCGTAGGGAAGCCTCGGCAGTCCGATCGGGAAGACCCGCGCCGAGGCCGGTCGACCGCCGACGGCCGTGAGGCTGAACGCTCGACTCTCCGCGAGCGGCACGGCCTCAATGCCTTCGGGCAGGCTCAGGCGCATGGCGGGGGCCTCGGAGGGTCCGTCCCACTGCTCGGCGAGCAGGGCGAGCGATCGACCGCGAAGCAAAACCGCGGTGCGTACCAGGCGCGCGGGGCCGACCCGCATGGTCCACTCGAAGGCGTCGGCCGACCCCTGACTGACCCAGAGCGTCGGCCTGGCGCGAGGGGTTGTCGGGGTTCTCGCCGCGTCAAGCGACCATGAAGGGCCGAGCCAGGTCCGGCCCGATCCGTTGAGCTCGAACCGGGTTGAGGTTCCCGGCCGGCGCTGATCGATGGCGATCAGGTCGCCCTGGCGGACCCAGTTGGCCCGGAGAATCGCAAGGGGTCGGTCGGGGCGGGCGTCGGCGGGAAGAGGCGGAGGCGCGTGGCGACTGGCATCGGCGGCGGGGAACCACCAGTCAAGAACCGTCGCGAACCCAGGGTCGCTGAGCCGGTCGGCCCAGCCGCGATAGAGCTTCCGACAGCCGATCGGCGGAACCCTCGGCCCAAAGACGAGCGATCCGTCGGGTCGGGAAAACCTCAGGAGCGCGCGGAACCACCCTTCGGCCGCGGCATCGAAAGGCACGGGCCAAGCCTCGGAACGCCCGGCGATCGCCGCCGAGAGAAGGCGCAAGCCCTCGGGCCAGTCCGCCAGGTCGAGGCGTCGGGGCACGCCGTCGGGGTCAAGCTCGCGAGTCAGCCAGCGCGTGAGAGCATCAACGCGGCCCTGCTTGATCCATGACGCCACGGCCCGGACAAGCACGTCCAGATTTTCAGTTCCCCCGACTCGATCCTCAGGCAACACGGTCGCGATTCTCGTCATCCTTGGCCAGGCTTTTGGTAGGAATGCACGATTTGGGGGCAGTTTTGCACAATTTTCGTTCAAAAGAAGTCTGGAGCAATCGGGTCAGGGATTGTACCAACCTCAAAAAAATTCCGATCTCCACGACGAGAGATGATGCCGCGTCGTTGCGTGTAAGTCAAGAATCCATCGAAGGAAAGGCGAAATCCAGAGGTCATTGGCGAGGTACGGGATTGCGGTGGTTTGAAAGGGTCAAGAGGAACTGGCACTGGCTTTGCAAATCAAGTTTTCCCGTAAACGACTGAGGATCTGCTGAGCGTCCGAATGACTTCCTGAGAGAA
The DNA here is from genome assembly GCA_965277595.1 of Isosphaeraceae bacterium. GTDB lineage: Bacteria > Planctomycetota > Planctomycetia > Isosphaerales > Isosphaeraceae > CBDIDH01. The sequence goes on along the minus strand of CBDIDH010000002.1, from coordinate 2,756,686 downwards.
GGACGAACTCAACGGAGGCCCGGTCGAACAAACCACCCTCATGGCGACGGTCGGAGCCGCCTTTTCGGTTGTTCCGACTTACCGCCAAAGGGCGAGCGGGTAGCCTCGCACGACCCCCCCCGCTCGCCCTCCCCTACACTTTTTTGGAATGCCAATCCGGACCTGACTCGGGTCTTCCCGAGGGTCTGGACCTCGAGACAGCCGGCCAGATTGCTTCGTTCAGGTCGCCATGGGAGAGGTGGTGGACCGAAGACGATGCTATCTGGCCGGCTTCTTTATTTCCAGCGTTTCGCCAGAAAAATGCCGAGCGGATCGGGTTTGCCCCCGCGCGCGGTGAATCGATGGCAAAAGTCCCATCGAATTGCCCTCTCCTTCGTAAAAATCCTTCACTAGCAGGCGATTCCGGTCCGATCTAAAGGGCGTCTCGTGATGCTCTGTCTGGTGTTGACAAACGCTGGACGGGTTCTCGCGACAAGGACAGGGGTCACGCAATGTCAGGAGTGACCTCCCCCCGTTACCTGGCGTGGACCTTGTTCTTGAGAGTGGAGCGAAGCGAGTCACACCGTGTCTCTCCTGAAACGATCGGCTCTCCGAGTGATCGCGTCGCAAGGCGTGGTTGCTTCCCCGATCTGGCCGCGAGAAAAGGGTCAGCCAAAAGCCTGCACGGTGCCGCCGATTGTGGGACGTCAGCTTGATCGAGCTTGGGTTGTGAGAATCTGAGCGCTTTGCCATCCACGACGGGATGCGTGGGTGATTTGCAATTCAGGAGGAATGCCATGAGGTCATGGTCTGTGGGGGCATGTGCCCTCGGTTTGTTCGTGGGACTCGGTGGGACGAGTCTGCGAGCGCAGCAACCCGCGGCGGGTCCATTGCCGACCTTGCCGCCGGGTCTCACCCCCCAGCCCGCTCCTCGGGCCAATCAAACACGGCTCCAGCCGCGTCGGATCGCGTTCCAGAACGCGCCGGCGGTTCCGCCGCCCCCCGCGGTTCCGGCTCCTCCCGCGGTACCGGCTCCCCCCGCCGCGGCCGCTCCAGCGCCGCCGGCCGTCCCCACGGCGCCGATCACTCCCTCGGGCGTGACGCCGCCGGTTCCGACGACTGATCCGACGGCGACGATGGAAGGGCGGACCGAGCCGACCCGCTCGAACACCGACCTTTCACTGCCGAGGTCTGAGCGCGAGGGGGGTGGAGGCGAGCCCACCGAAGGGACCGCCGCGGCGGATTCCGCCAAGCCCGCCGAGGAGAAGAAGGAAGAAGCCCCGGCCGAGGAAGCTCCCGCGAAAGATCCCACGAAGCTCTTGATGAACTTCCTGGGGATCGAGGAGAGCCCGGTCAAGGTCTATGGCTGGCTCCAGAACAGCTATACCTACAACGCCAACGGCCGAGGGGTCACCGGCCAGAACTTCGGCGTCACGCCCAACAACCTGGCCAACCAGTGGCAGGGGAACCAGTACTACCTGATCATCGAGAACGCCCTCGAACAGGGCGACAAGGTCAACTTCGGCTTCCGGGTTGACAACCTCTTCGGTAACGACTGGCAGTTCAACCATAGCCACGGGTTCACCGATACCTCGGCCGCGGCGAACCACTTTAACGGCTATGACCTCGCCCAGGTCTACGGCGAAGTGCACATCCCCCCCATCCTCAGCAAGGGGGGCACCGACATCAAGGGGGGCCGTTTCTACACGATTCTCGGTTACGAAGTCGTGCCAGCAACCGGTCGTCCCTTGCTCTCGGTTCCTTACATGTTTAACTACGGCCAACCGTTCACCCACGTCGGTGGTCTTGCGACGACGCACGTCACCGACCGGGTCAACTGGTACAATGGCGTCGTCAACGGTTCCGACCGCTGGGTTGACAACAACTACAAGTGGAATTACCTCGGCGGCCTGACCTGGACCTCGAAGAGCGGCAAGGCGAACCTGGCGATCTCGTACATCACCGGGCCGAACAACTACCCCCGGTTCGTTCCGACCAACCGCCCTGTTTATCCCGAGGGTATCTCGCCCGCCGGTTACCTGACCGGCCGCACGAACATCCTCTACGGCGGGGCCTTCCGCACGACCTTCACCACCGTCTTCTCGTACAAGTGGAGCGACACGTTCACCCAGGTGATCGAAAGCGACCAGTCGATCGAGAAGAACGTTCCGGGCCTCGGTGCCGGCGGTGTTCCCAACGATGCCGAGTGGTACAGCTTCGGCAACTGGTTCCTCTGGCAGTTCTGGAAGAAGGACGACCGCGACATCATGACCGGCGTCTGGCGGTCGGAAGTCTTCCGCGATAACAACGGCGTCCGAACCGGCTTCGCCGCGAACTACTATGAAATGACCCTCGGCTTGATCATCAAGCCCAAGCCTTACCTCTGGATTCGGCCCGAAGCGCGGTACGACTGGTGTCAGGGTGCGACCCCGTACCTTGACGGCACTCGGAACAGCCAGTTCACCCTCGGCGTTGACGCGATCCTCCTCTACTGATCGATTGATCGCGGATCGTCACGATTCTCAAGTCGCAACGGACCCGGCAGCTTCGCCGGGTCCGTTGCGTTTCGAACGTCTCCCCACCGACCAACCCGACGCGTACAATCGAGCCTTGCCCGCGAACCGACGCCCTTTGAGGACGCCCCGATCATGACCCGCCCCGCTCCCGAACCGATTGATCCCGGTCAACTCGTCCGGCTGGCCGAGGCGGTGTTGAAGGCCGCGCGGTTTCCGCAGCTCGCGACGGTTGACGGCGATCAGCCCCGCGTCCGACCGGTCTCACCCGTCCGCACCGACGGCTTCACGGTCTACGTCGCCAATCTCCGCAACTATCACAAGACGTTGGAGATTGCCGCGAACCCGCGCGTCGAGCTTTGCTACCTCGACGACCAACACGACCAGGTCCGCATCACCGGCACCGCCGAAATTGTCACGGACCGCGGCCTCTTGCAAGAAATCTGGGACGCGAACCCCTTGCTCCGCAACTATCTCGGCACGATCGACAACCCGGCGCTGATCGTCTATCGCCTGACTCCCGCGCGGGTTCGCTACATGAAGGAATGGGCGCTCGATTATGATGAGGTGCCGCTGTCACCTGAGCTTTGAAGTCAGGGCCTTCGGTCACTTATCGACCTTCCGCGTCCGTCTGGCTACGATACAGGACCTTGCCGACCCCTTGACGTCTCGAAATTGACCTGCCTCGCCGGGCGCGGGTTGGGAGTTTATCACATGAGCCGCTTCCGCGTCTGGATCTCGATCGGGTTCGCCCTTCTGGCGATTTCCCCACTGTCGCATGCCGCCGAGACGCCCGTTTTTGAATGGAAAGACGGCGATCGCGTCGTCCTGGTGGGCGATACGCTGATCGAGCGCGATCAGAAGTCGGGTTATCTCGAAACCCTGATCACCGCGCAAAATCCCGAGAAGGCGATCACCTTCCGCAACCTCGGCTGGAGCGGCGACACGGTCCGCGGCCTCTCGCGCGCCCGGTTCGGTCCACCGGCCGAAGGCTGGCAACACCTGGTCGACCACGTCAACGCACTCAAGCCAACCGTCCTCATCGTCGGCTACGGCATGGCCGACTCGTTCGATGGCGAGCCGGGACTTTCCGCCTTCACCTCGGGCCTGAATGCCTTGATTGATGCGACTTCCGCGACGAAACCGCGGTTGATCATCCTCTCTCCGATCGCTCACGAGAACCTCGGCCCCCCCTTGCCCGACCCCTCGGCGCATAACCGGGAACTGAGCCGATATCGCGACACCTTGAAAACGATCGCGGGCGAGCGCAAGGCGTGGTTCGTGGATCTTTTCGAGGCGACCCGGGCTATCGAAGGCATTCCCGTGCCTCTCACCGATAACGGCATCCATCCCAACCCGCTCGGTCAGTATGTCATTGACGCCATCATCGCCGGGTCGTTGCAAGGGCGAGGCGACCACGCGCGGGCAGGTCTGACCGTCAAGGCCCCCGCCGGGACGGGTCTTGATCCCGAACACCAAAAGTTCTCGGTCCGACTTAACCGCCTTCCGCCGCCCCCCCTTCCGCGCGGTTCGCTCGGTAAAGAGACCCAGGTGGCGATGAGTTGGGCGCTGGCGATCCCTGACCTGAAACGAGGTCGCTACACGCTCTTCGCGAATGACCAGGCCGTGACGGCGGCCGATGCCGAGGGCTGGTCGAGGGGTGTTCATGATGGTTTTCGGGATGACCTGAACCAGGTCGAGGCCCTTCGAGCGACGATCAACGCTAAGAATGAATTCTATTTTTATCGATGGCGGCCGCAGAACGAGACGTATTTGCTCGGCTTTCGCAAGCACGAACAGGGAAACAACGCCCGCGAGATCCCTCTTTTTGATCCGCTCGTCGCCGCCGAGGAAGCGGAGATCGCTCGGCTCAAGGTGCCGGTTTCTCATGAGTATGAACTGAAACGAGACTAACGAGTCAAACCACCCCCGATCGTCCAGATCGGGGGTGGCGTCTTCACACGTCGTTTGACTCGCTTCAATCGATCGGGTGCCATCCGATAACGGCCTTCCGAGGTCCGACCCCATCAGCCTGGGCCTCATCAGGAATGGCTCGCGGGGCGCAATGGGGCTGCCGGGCCTGTTCCCAGAAGCTGGGGAAACCGTCGGGGTCGGATCGCTCAACCGCATTGATGAGCATGTTCACGGCGTCGAGTCGATCGCGATCGACGATCATGACGATCCGAGGTATGCCGTCGGTCCGGGGCTCGGTCGGCCGGGGTTCAAACCCAAGCTGGGTCAGCCAGGTCCGGGCGCGGGAAAGCGTGTCGTGATGGGCGAAGTGGTGAGTGAAGTACATGGAACTCCCCTTCTCGGTTAAAAAACGTGGAGATGAACATCTCCGTGTCTTTGGTTCGATCGATTCGCGTCGGCCCCGGCTGATGGATTGACAGCCAGAATTGCAGATTCCGAGGATGCGTGGGGGCTTCAGGAAACATCGCGCGAGGCGATGACCCAAGGCTTTGAATTCACGATCCAGGCGGGACAACGCCTTGACTTTGCGTGCGCAAAAGGGCGTGTCCCAGGCATTTCCGAACGATCGACGCTTAACAGCGAAGGGGGCGGGATCGAGACGGGGCGGGAAGGGAATCGTGGCGGGTTCGAACGAGGGCCGACCGGTCTCCTCGATCGAGGCCGCGAGCCGACGGCGAGGGGATGAGCCCGCTGTCGGTCGAGACGTCTTCGAGAGAGTCTTCCTCTTCCTCAGTCGAGGCGCCGGGGCTGGCGACCCCGGGATCATCGGCCGAGGAACGACTTCCGGTCGGTCGCTGGAAGAGAGAGACGCCGCGAGCATCCAGACGGAGGAGATCCGCTCCGTGGAGGGACAGGCCGTCGCCGCCATTGAGGAAGCAGGGAGACGACCAGAGGATCAGGAACGCGAGAACGTTCACGGCCGTATCACCTCCGAGACCTCACCCTTTGGGATTGGGCGATCCGGCGACGTACCTATCCATTATAGCGCGACGGGTCAAGGGGCCTTTGTGGTTTTCGCTTCTTTCGGCGTCGGCGGAACGCGGCCGATGCCGAACTGATTCCCGGCGCGGACAGCCCGATCGCCTTCGAAGTCGATTTCGAGAAGCTTCTCACTCATCACGGGCCGGTCGTTCTCGTCCTTGAGCTGGGCAATGACCTTGCGGGTCGCCGTGTCGATAACCTCGCCGGTGGACGGATAGGCATACTTGCCGTCGATTGTGAAGGTGATCCAGCCAGGTTCGTCGCGGAGTAAAATGCTGTCAACCTGTTTTGGCGGCATTGTCGTGGCATCGAAGACGTGGAGTCGGCGGTTGAAGGCGTCAACGACCCAGATTTCCTTCTCGTCGGGGGTCAGGCCGACGCCGTGGCTCGGGCAACCGTGCCGCAGGACCGGTCCGGTCTTGTAGCCGTCGACCTCGACCCGGTGGATCTTCCGGCCCGAGGTGATGTCGCCGATCTCGAAACCGAGGAGACCATTGACGGTGACGAAGCAGAGCGTCTGGGCGCCATTGACGGTGAAGGGGCGGATCGCCGCCGAGAACGGACCGACGGTTTTCGAGGCGGTGTGCGTCGCGGTCTCGGCCACGGTGAGGATCGGCGACCTTAACCCGGCGAGGTAAACGAACCGACCGTCGAGGCCGTACACGGTGTTATGAGCGCCCGACTTCGGCTCGATCCGGGCGATAACGTGGCCATCGCCGCCGTCGACGACGTTCCAGTGATCCTTCTCGAACGAAGGGACGTACAGAGTGGAACCGTCGGGGGCGATCGACATCCGGTCGCACCCCCCCTCATACGCCTTTTCCCAGACGATCTGATCGGTCGCCAGGTCATAACAGGTCAACGACCGGATCGTACTGACATAAGCTCGGCCGGTTCGTTCACTGGCGCAGATCCCCTTGACGTTCTCGGGCTTGCCGGTCTTCGGGTCGAGACCGGCCGACTTGATCCGCCTGACAAACTTGTGACCGTGGTCGATCTCGAAGACCAGGATGCCGTGACCGCCGTACTGGAGGTCGTTGCGGATGCCCGGCTCGGCCACGTAGAGCAGACGCCTCGGCCCCGGTGCGTCCGCGAAACCTTGCCGCGTGAAGAGTCCAGGAACCACCACGAGCCAGGCAAGGCACCATTTCCAGACGCGATGATCACAAGGCAGTCGCATGGGCAGGTCTCACGTCGAGCGAATCGAACGAACAGGGTGGGAAGGTCGATCCTCGGCATTGTGCCACGACGGACCCTCGATCTCCCAAAGGATTTCCGCGCGGGGGGGCGACCTCGGCGAAAATATTGTTTAACAGCGGATACAAATGGCGGAGGATCTCGGTTAGAATGACTTCCCTGCAAAAAGGTGGAGACGGATCTGTCCGGGAGATCGACCGATGAAGTGTCGCCCCGCCTTGAACACCGTCGCGGTTCCAGCGCTCGCCCTGATCGTGATGAGCCTGGGCGCGGTCGATCGCGCGCGCGGGGACGATGCGGGGGCCTTGGAGTTTTTTGAGAAATCGGTCCGGCCCGTGCTCGCGGAACGCTGCCAGACCTGCCACGGCGGTTCGAAGCAAAAAGGGGGCCTGCGGCTCGACTCACGGACCTCGGTCCTTCAAGGGGGCGAAACCGGACCGGCGATCGTGCCGGGCAAGCCCGACGAAAGCCTTCTCATCGGCGCGGTGAAGTACGCGGACGACCTTCAGATGCCTCCGAAATCGAGGCTCGCCCCGGCGGAGGTCGCCGCGTTAACGCGTTGGGTCGAGATGGGTGCCCCCTGGCCGGGGGGCTCGCTTGAATCGACTCCGGGCAACAAGATCACCGCGTCGAAAACCTTTGATCTCGGCCAGCGCCGGGCTTCTCACTGGGCCTGGCGGGCGATCGAGGCGACGACACCCCCCGAGGTCCACGACTCATCGTGGCCGGCCGACCCGATCGACCGCTATCTTCTCGCCCGGCTGGAATCTCAGGGGTTGAAACCGGCCGGAGACGCCGATCGTCGCGTCCTGATTCGCCGGTTGACGTTTGACCTGACCGGCCTGCCGCCAACCCCGGCCGAGGTCGACGCCTTTCAAGACGACCGCGAAGAAGGAGCCGAGGCCCGGGTTGTCGACCGCCTTCTGGCCTCGCCGCGGTTTGGCGAGCGCTGGGGTCGGCACTGGCTGGACCTCGTTCGCTACGCGGAAAGTCGCGGCCACGAGTTTGACGCCACGATTCCCAACGCCTGGCACTATCGCGATTATGTCATCCACGCCTTCAACGCCGACCTGCCCTATCGCCAGTTCGTCACCGAGCAGATCGCGGGCGACCTTCTTCAAGAACCGAGAATCGACCGCGAGACCGGCGCGAATGAGTCTCTCATCGGCACCGGCTTCTGGTTCCTTGGCGAGGAAGTTCACTCGCCGGTCGACATCCGTCAGGACGAGGCCGACCGCCTCGATAACCGGATCGACGTCTTCTCAAAAGCCTTCCTCGGCCTGACGGTCGCCTGCGCGCGCTGCCACGATCACAAGTTTGACGCGATCTCTCAGAGCGACTATTACGCGCTCAGCGGTTTCCTCGTCAGCAGCGGCTACCGCCAGGCTCGCTTTGAGACGATCGACCGCGAGCGCCAGGCGGCGGAATCGCTTCAACGCCTTCGCGACAACGCCCGTCGGCGACTTCTCCCGATTGCCGCCCGAGCGGCACGTTCGCGGCTCGATCGCCTGACTGTCGAACTCGAAAACGCCCGGTCCGACTCGCACCATCCTTTACATGCTTCCCTGGTCGGTCGAACCGGTAACGATCCGGTCGCGAACGAGCGGCCCGGCGCGCGCCTGATCGTGGATTTCGGCAAGCTTGACGCCCTGGACCGAAGGCAGGACGGCTACGCCTTCGGCCTCCGACCGGTCCGGCCGGGTGATCTGGACCTCTCGGGTGACGGCTCGACGCTTCGGATCGACCTTGTGCCGCTGGCCACCGCGCGGAGAGATCCGGCCTTTCGGTCGCTCAATCTTGCCAAGGGAACCCAGCAGGATCACGGTCAACTCGGGTCCTGGAATCGTTCCGGGCAGACGCTTCGTACCCCGGAATTCTCGATCGGGTCGGGGCGGCTCTGGTATCTGGTCAAGGGTCCAGGACACGCGTACGCGGCGGTGAATCAGCACCTTCTTGTCGCGGGACCGCTGCACGGGGCCTTGCTCCGCGACTGGCCCGACACCGGCAAGACCTGGCGCTGGATCGCACACGATCTGACGGCCTATCCCGGTCATCGCACCCATATTGAGTTCACGCCGAACGGCGCGAATGACCTGGAAATCGCCCGGGTCGTCGAGTCGGACCATGAGCCAGAGCCGATCGTCATCCCATCGGTCGCGCCCAGAGGTTCCATTCAGGCGCTCGCCACCGAAACTCTGGACCGGATGGAAGGCGACAACCTGGACGAAAGTCATGCGTCCATCGCCGCTTGGATTTTTCGACAGGTCGACCGGATTAACCCCTCGGAAGGACCAGAGGCCCGCGCCGCGATCCTCGCGGAGGCGGAACGACTTCGCCAGGCCGAGCGTTCGGCGGAAGACCGGCTCGAACCGGCGTCGACAACGACTCCGGCGATGGCCGACGGCTCGGGGGTAAACGAGCATTTGCATATTCGAGGCTCGGCGAAGACGCCCGGCGCCGAGGTTCCCCGCCGGTTTCTGGAAGCGATCGCGGGGCCGCGACCCCTGTTGGAATCGTCAACGGCCGAGGAACCGGGAAGCGGTCGGCTGGCGCTCGCGGAAGAGGTTGTCGGGCCGTCCAACGTCTTCGCGAGCCGGGTGATTGTGAACCGGGTCTGGCATCACCTCTTCGGCCGAGGAATTGTCGCCTCGGTTGATAATTTTGGGGTCCTGGGCGAGCGCCCGAGTCATCCCGAATTGCTCGATCATCTGGCCGACCGCTTTGTCCGCGATGGCTGGTCGATCAAGCGTTTGATTCGAACCATCGTCTTGACGCGGGCGTATCGGATGTCGAGCCGCCCCGATCCTCTGACCGACGCGGCTGATCCCGAGAATCGCCTCTTGCACAGGATGTCCGTCCGCCGCCTTGAGGCCGAGCCGATTCGAGACGCGATACTCGCCGTTTCGGGACGCCTCAACGAGCGGATCGGCGGTTCGAGCGTTCCCGTGCACCTGACGGCGTTCATGGAAGGGCGCGGCCGACCCGGAACAAGCGGGCCGATCGACGGCGAGGGGCGAAGAAGTTTGTATCTGTCGACCCGGCGCAACTTTCTCTCGCCGATGATGCTCGCCTTTGACGCGCCGATCCCGTTCAGCTCGGTCGGCCGACGCAATGTCTCAAACGTCCCCGCGCAGGCACTGATTCTCATGAATGACCCGTTCGTGATCGGTCAGGCGCGGCTCTGGGCCGACCACGTTCTGGAATCCGAAGGGACGCCACCGGGACGGGTTGAGGCGATGTACCGGACCGCCTTCGCGCGTCCGGCGACACCGGAAGAACGAACCGATGCGCTGGAGTTCGTCAAGACGCAAGGGGTTGAGTACGGCCTTGCCGAGGGAGCCTTGACCAGCGACCCGCGCCCCTGGGCGGACCTCGCCCATGTGCTCTTGAACGCGAAAGAGTTTGTCTTTATCGACTGATGCCAACCCGCCCGCCCCCGGGGAAGAACGACCCGCCATGTACCCTTGCCGCCGAATTGCTCGAATGCCCCTGACGCGTCGCGAGATGCTTGCCCGATCGGCCAGCGGCTTCGGCGCCCTGGCGCTCGCGGCCTTGCTGGCCGATCGCGGCGAAGGGGCGAGCGTCGACGTTTTGAAAGAGCCAAAACGCTCGACGCATTTTCCAGCGAAGGCGCGGAGCGTCATCTTTCTGTACATGGACGGCGGCCCTTCGCAGGTGGATACGTTTGACCCGAAGCCGCGCCTGACTCGCGAGCATGGCCGCCCCTTCGGCCTGAAGATGGAGCCGACGCAGTTCAACAACAACGGCAACACGCTCGCCTCGCCCTGGGCCTTTCGCCCGTATGGCCAGAGCGGAATTCCCGTCAGCGACCTCTTTCCTGGGGTCGCCCGCCACGTCGATTCGATGGCCGTCGTCCGGTCGATGGTCTCGAACTTTCCCGAGCACACGAGCGCGAATTATTTCCTGCACACCGGGTCGGGCCTTCAAGGGCGGCCGAGCATGGGGGCCTGGTTTGGCTATGGCCTGGGCAACGAAGCCGAGGACTTGCCCGGCTTCGTGGTCCTCAACGGCGGCCTGATTCCTCCCGGCGGTCTTGATAACTTCAATAGTGGATTCTTGCCGGCGACGTATCAAGGGTCGGTCTTCAACCCGGGGACGACGCCGCTGGCGAACGTCCGCCGGACCGAGGCGACCGAGGACCTTCAACGCAACAAGCTCCGGCTCTTGAAGCGCGTCGACGCCTCGGCGCTGGACCGCATCGGCCACGTCGACGCGCTCGAATCGGCGATCGCCAATTATGAGCTAGCGTATCGGATGCAATCGGCCGTTCCCGAACTGACCGAGCTTTCGGGCGAGACGCGGGCCACCCGGCACCTTTACGGGCTCGACGCCTCCTATGCGCCGACAGCCATTTTCGGCCGCCAGTGCCTGCTGGCGCGCCGGTTAATTGAGCGCGGGGTTCGCTTCGTGGAGTTGACCTGTCCGAACGTCGGCTCCGATCGCTGGGACCAACATGGCTCCTTGAAATCGGGTCACGAAAAGAACGCCCTGGCGGTTGACCAGCCGATCGCGGCGCTCTTGACCGACCTCCGTCAGCGCGGCCTTCTCGACGAAACCTTGATCGTCTGGGCCGGTGAGTTTGGTCGGACCCCCTTTGCGCAAGGGAGCGACGGCCGCGACCATAACCCCTTTGGTTTCACGATCTGGCTTGCCGGCGGCGGCATCAAGGGGGGGACGATTTACGGACAGACCGACGAATATGGTTACAAGGTCGTGGAAAACAAGGTCGAGATTCACGACCTGCATGCCACGATGCTTCATCTGCTGGGAATCGACCACAAACGGCTGACCTTCCGCTTCGGAGGCCGCGACATGAGGCTGACGGACGTCAAGGGAGAGCTGATCCCGGAGATTTTGACGTGAACCCGGCTCGCTTTGCTGGCAAACGACGCCATACTGTTGAGAGAGCCTGGCAAGGTCCGCCGCATCGATCGTTTTTGCACACCAAGAGGCCGTCTCCAGGGAGTTTTCCACGATGATCCCGGGTCACCGACACGCGGTCGGCATGGTTCGCCGCGAATTTCTTCAGGTCGGCTTCTCGGGCCTTGCCGGGATGAGCCTGTCCTCGGTGCTGGCCGCGCGGGCCGAGGCGAAGCTGGCAAGGATTGCGCCCCGGGCGAAGTCGATCATCCTGGTCTTCCTCACGGGGGCGCCCAGTCATATCGACACGTTCGACATGAAGCCGAACGCCCCCGAGGCGATTCGCGGCGAGTTCAGGCCGATCGCCACGAACGTGCCGGGAATCTCCTTTTGCGAGCACCTGCCAAGGCTCGCGGCGATGGCCGATCGCCTGGCGGTCGTTCGATCGATGTCGCACACGAACTTGAATCACCTCAACGCCACGCACTGGGTTTTAACAGGCCACCCGCAGCCTGGCGCCTTCTTTGACAAGATCGCCTCGCGCGAAGATTACCCCTGCTATGCCTCGGCCCTGAACTACGTCCGCCCGAGCGGCGACGGCGTGCCGACCGGCGTGACCTTGCCGACGTACCTGATCGAGGGGCCGCTCACCTGGCCCGGCCAGCATGCCGGTTTTCTCGGCCCGAAGCATGACCCCTGGCAGATCAAGCAAGATCCCAACCGGCCCGGCTTCCACGTCGATGACCTGGCCTTGCCCGATGGGTTCACGGTCGAACGCCTGCAAAACCGTCTCGACCTGCTCGCCCAGATGAACGACGGGCAGAGCCTGGCGGAGAGTCATTCGGGACGCGATACGCTCAGCGTTCAGCGTCAGCAGGCGCTCTCGCTCCTGCTCTCGGGCAAGGTCGCCCGCGCCTTTGATCTCGACAAGGAAGATCCGAAGGTCCGCGACCGATACGGTCGGCACATGTTTGGCCAGTCGTTGTTGCTGGCGCGTCGGCTCGTCGAGGCGGGAGTGCCGATCGTTCAGGCGAACATGGGCCGAGTTCAGAACTGGGACACGCACTCGGGCAATTTCCGACGTCTCAAGAACGAGTTGCTGCCGCCGCTCGATCGAGGAGTTTCCGCCCTGCTTGATGACCTGGCGCGGACGGGTCGCCTTGACGAGACCCTGGTGGTGGTGACCGGCGAGTTTGGCCGGACGCCGCGCATTGGCGCCACGACCGGAAACAACGGCAACACGAAAGATGGCCGCGATCACTGGGCTCGGGTCTTCTCGACCGTCTTTGCCGGCGCGGGGGTTCGAGGCGGCCAGACGGTCGGCCAGTCCGACCGCCTCGGCGCCTATCCAGGAAGTCGCCCGTTCACACCGGCCGACCTCGCGGCGACTCTTTACCAGGCCCTCGGCGTCGATCCGTCGACCGAACTGACCGATCGCCTCAACCGACCGATCGCCCTCTGCCGGGGCGAGCCGATCGCGGCGCTTTACTCGGGAACGCAGGTTTGAGGCGTGGCTCGAAGCGTCAGGCGGTCTGATCGCCTCATCAAAGGTGGCAGCTTGATCGCCCGCGCTTGGCGAGATATTGCTGGTGGTAGTCCTCGCCCATCCAGAAGTCCGTCGCGGGGGCGATCTCGGTGACGATCGGCCGTCGAAACCGCTGGCTCTCGGCAAGGCGTTGGATCGCGGCCTCGGCCTGGGCCTTTTGCTCGTCGTCGTGGACGTAAATCGCGGATCGGTATTGAGTGCCGATATCGGGGCCTTGCCGGTTCAGGGTGGTCGGGTCGTGGACTTCGAAGAAGACGTTGAGAAGCTGGTCGTACGAGACCTTCGCGGGGTCAAATTCGACCTGAACAACCTCGGCGTGGCCGGTTCGACCCGTGCAGACATCCTTGTAGGACGGATTCGAGGTCGCGCCGCCCGAGTAGCCAACCGCCGTGCCGATCACGCCGGGGACGTTCCGAAAGGTCTCCTCGACCCCCCAGAAACAACCTGCGCCAAACGTTGCTTTTTTCATCGGGTCCTCCAGGCCAGGAAACGTGTTACTCCCAATCCTTTCCATTTTGGGCCGATCGAGTTGGAAGGCAATGGTTGTCGGTCGGAACACAAAGGATTGCGGGGTCGAGCGCGTTCAAAAACGAGGACCAATCATTCTCCCGGGTCGGAAGCCAGCCGCTGGCCTTGACCGCGACATTGGGTTAAGCTACGCCGCCGGGCCTGAAATCGTGCGACGAAGGTTCTTCGCAAGATCGTAACCAAAAGGGGACGGAGACGCCGCGTCATGGCCGCCGACTTGCTCAACGCCGATCAGCTCGCCGAGCTGGCCCGATTCAACACGCCGACGATCTCCAACGCGATCGAGATCTTCAACATCCGAAAGCGACACCTCGGCTTCCTGCCGCACTCGATCCGCTGCCTCTTCCCGGATCTTGGCGTGATGGTCGGCTACGCCGTGACCTCGCAGACCGTCGCCGCCGAGTCCACCTCGACCGCGCCCGGCGACGACCTGACCGCCGATTATCTCCGGTACGTCGCCTCGGTGCCCGGTCCGAAGGTAGCCATCGCCCAGGATCTGGATGATCCGCCCGGCCTGGGTGCTCAGTTTGGCGAGGTGAACGCGACGATTCACAAGACGCTCGGCTGTATCGGCCACATCACCGACGGCTGTCCGCGCGACCTGGATGAGGTCCGCGAGATGGGCTTTCATCTTTACGGCCGCAACGCCTGCGTGAGCCACGCGTATGTCCGTCTCGCCGGTTTCGGCAAGCCGATCAAGATCGCCGGGGTCGACGTCGCGCCGGGCGACCTGATCCACGCGGACAAGCACGGCGTTTGCATCATTCCTCTGGACATCGCCCCGAAACTGGCCGAAGCCTGCCGCGAGGTCGAACGCCTGGAACGTCCCTTGCTGGACATTTGCCGGTCGGATGCCTTTGACCTGGAAGAATACCTTCGCCTTCGAACCGAGATGAAGGCGAAGATCCGCGAGTGACGAGCAGGTCGGATCAGTTCAAGAGTCGCGCCGAGGCTGGGTCACGACGGGGTCGAACCGATGGTGGCGAAAGACAGCCTCGTCGGGACGAACCTCGTCGATCCGTTTACCGTCGGCCGACCAGCGTCCCTTGCGAAACTCGAAGAGCGCGGTGGAGTGTCTCGGGCAGAGCTCGCCTGTCTCGTCGAAGGTGAGACCGTCAAAATGCACGGCGATCAGGGCGAGCAAGGCCCGAGATTGGCGGTCGCGCGCCCAGACGACCTCATCGTGCCAGTGGGCGTCTTCCCAGCGAATCCGTTCGATCGGGTCAACCCGGGCGAGCGCGCTGAGGAAACGGGCTTCCAGCCACTCGCGGCGGAGCCGGAAGAGGTCTCGGGCGTGATCGACGTGTAATTCTTCAGCCAGTTGCCGGAAGGGGCGACGCAGGATGAGCCAGCCCGCAACCACGCAGGCCGGCAAGACACCCCCCCAGATGATTAGCCCCATAATCGAGTCCCTGGCCATTCCCTTGGGTATTTCCAACGCGGTCCTTCATTGTAGAACCGCACGGAGACCGGTCGCAAGCGGGTGTTGAAATTCGGTGAGGATTCCGTAAAAATCTTCGGTCATTGCCGGCCGATTCTGTGGTCGGATTTGTACGGATCGCCCGGCATGCCTGGCGCGGGTCGAATTCAAGGGAGGATGATCGAACCATGCCGGCGAAGCTCGGGGCTCACATGTCGACGGCGGGCGGCCACGATCGGGCCGTTCACTCCGCCTCGCGCGTCGGCTTTCAGACGGTGCAACTTTTCACGAAGAACAACAACCAGTGGAGGGCGCCGGAGTTGACCGAGGCCCATTGCTCGGCCTTTCGCCAGGCCCTCGCGGAGACAGGCATTGAAAGTCCGATCGCGCACAATTCCTACCTGATCAACCTGGCAAGCGCCGACGACGCCTTGTGGCGGAAGTCGATCGACGCGATGACCGTCGAGGTCGAGCGTTGCCAGGCGCTCGGAATCGCCGACCTCGTCGCGCATCCGGGAGCGCACACGGGGTCGGGCGAGGATGCGGGCTTGAAGCGCGTGGCCGAAGGTCTGGATGAGGTCCACAGGCGGACCCGAGGCTCGACGGTCACGATCGACCTGGAAACGACGGCCGGTCAAGGGTCGTGCCTCGGGCACAGGTTCGAGCACCTGGGCCGGATCATCGCCGACGTGGCCGAGCCGGATCGGTTGGGCGTGTGCGTGGACACCTGTCACATTTTCGCGGCGGGCTATTCCTTCGCGACACGGTCCGAGTACGATGATGTCGTGGATCAAGTCGACCGCGCCTTCGGCCTTGGCCAGGTTCGGGTCTGGCACCTGAACGATAGCCTCAAAGGGCTGGGGAGCCGGGTCGATCGCCACGCCGGAATCGGCCGTGGCCTGATCGGCCTGGAGCCGTTTCGGTATGTGGTCAATGACCCCAGATTTCAAGCGGTCCCGATGATCCTGGAAACCCCCAAGGGGACCGAAGACGGCGAGGAACTTGACGCTCTCCACCTGCGGACCCTCCGCCGGCTCGAATCCGAAGCGTTGCTGGCCCCTTGACCCGAGAGCGAAGCCCGGCGAATTCAACATGTCTGAGTCACCCGTCCCCCTGAACGCCGCGGGCGCCCCGGCAACACCCGACCCGTCCCTCTTCCTGAACCGGGAACTGAGCTGGCTCGAATTCAACGAGCGCGTGCTCGAAGAGGCCCGCGACCCCTCCAACCCGCTTCTGGAACGGGTCCGGTTCCTGGCAATCTCGGCCTCGAATCTCGACGAGTTCTTCGAGGTCCGCGTCGCTGGCCTTCAGGCCCAGCTTTACGACAATTTGGAGCCGCAAGACACCCCGCCCGACGGTCAGGGGCCATTGACCCAACTGACCGAGATCACGCGCCTCGCGCATGAATTTGTCGCCCGGCAATATGAGGTCTGGCGGAGCGAGCTTCGGCCCCAGCTCGCCGCGCACGGCATTCTCGTCTGCGATACCGAGGAGCTCACCGAGACTCATAACCGGTTCCTCGACGACTACTTTGACAGCCAGGTCTATCCCGTTCTGACCCCCCTGGCGATCGACCCCGCGCACCCGTTCCCGCACCTGCACAACAAGAGCCTTAACCTGATCCTTCGGGTCGAGACGATCGGTCAAGACCCGGCCCGACAGCTTTACGCGGTCCTTCAGGTCCCCTCGGTTCTGAGCCGACTCGTCCGCCTGCCCAGCGACAACGACGGCAAATTTCGGTTCGTTCTCCTCGAAAACGTGATCGGCCCACGCCTCGATGCCCTTTTCGGCGGCTTTCGGGTGGCGAGTCGCGCGGCTTTTCGGGTGACCAGAAACAGCGACCTGACGATTCAGGAAACCGAGGTCCGCAGCAGCCTGCTCTCGACGATCCAGGAGACCCTTCGCCAGCGGAAATGGGGCGCCGCGGTCCGGCTGGAAATCGCCGATCGGGCCGAGGATGAATTTCTCGCCCTCTTGCAAACGGCGCAGTCGCTCGACCTCGACGACCGCGACGTGTACAAGGTTCCTGGCCCGGTCGATCTGACCTCGCTGGTCGCTCTCACCAGGATTGAAGGGTTTCGCGACCTCAAGGAAATTCCGTACGAACCTCAGATGCCCGCGCACTTCGCGACCCGAGGGAGCGTCTTCACCGCGATCCGCGAGCAGGACGTGCTCGTGCATCACCCGTATGAGTCGTTTGACGCCGTCGTCAACTTCATCGAACAGGCGTCCGACGATCCGCATGTCCTGGCGATCAAGCAGACGCTCTATCGGACCGCCGACGCCAACCCGATCATCAATGCCCTCGAACGCGCCGCCGAGAATGGCAAGCAGGTCACGGCGCTCGTTGAGCTTCAAGCGAGACTCGACGAGGAAAACAACATCGTCAAGGCACGGGCACTCCAGAAAGCCGGGGTTCACGTCGTCTACGGCATGGTCGGCCTGAAAACGCATTGCAAGGCCGCTCTGGTGGTTCGACGCGACCATGACGGCATTCGCCGGTATGTTCACCTCGGCACCGGCAATTACAACCCGACCACAGCGCGCGTTTATACCGACCTGAGCTTCTTCACCTGTCGGCCCGAGTTTGGTGAAGACGCGAGTGCGCTTTTCAACCTCTTGACCGGATATTCGCAAGGGCACGACTGGAACAAGCTGATCGTCGCGCCGACGAACCTGGAACGTCGGATCAATGAGTTGATTGACCGCGAGCGGCTTCACGCCGAGGCGGGACGACCAGCGCGGATCATCGCCAAGATGAACTCACTGGTGGACCCGGGCGTGATCGAGTCGCTGTACGCGGCGTCAACGGCGGGAGTGCGGATTGACCTGATCGTCCGGGGGATCTGTTGCCTCCGCCCCGGCCTGCCGGGAATCTCGGAGAACATCCGGGTCGTCAGCATCGTTGACCGATTTCTGGAACACTCGCGGATCGCCTATTTTCAGAACCACGACGACCCCGAGGTCTTCCTCACCTCGGCCGACTGGATGCCCAGGAATTTCCGACGCCGGGTCGAGATCATGTTCCCGATCGAGGAGCCAAGACTCCGCAATCAGATCGTCGAGGGAATCCTCGGCGTCGTGCTTTCCGACAACGTCAAGGCCCGCCTGTTAAACCCTGACGGCACCTATCGACGGATCGCCACGCCCCGAGACGGCGAGCCTGTGATCCGCTCTCAGGTCGAGTTTCAGAACATGGCTCGCGAGCTTTCGAGCAAGACCCCGATCCGTCCCGCGCACAAGCCCCAGGGGCACGCGACCTTGCCCAGGATCTGAGCTGGCAGGGCCGAGGCTTCTGGAAACTTAAGCGTTTACGGTCGCGTTCAGGGTTTTCCAGCGGTCGAGAAGGTTGGCCGCGCGACCGGAATCGATCGCGGCCCAGGCGGAGGTGACGCAGGTCGCCAGGGTCGATCGGCCGGAGCAGACCCAGAGCGCCGCCGCGGCGTTGGCGATGACCCAGTCGCGCACCGGTCCGCGTTCACCGGCGAGCATCGCCCGAATCCGAGCGGCACTGTCGGCGGGGCCGGCGACGTGGATCTCGGCGGCGGTCGAAAGGTTGAGCCCGAAATCGTCGGGCGTCCAGACCCATTCGGTCACGCCGCCGCGCTCGACGAAAAAGACATGCGTCGGCCCGGAAAGCGAGACCTCATCGAGGCCGTCGGCGCCGGTGACGACCGCGGCGCGGGTCAGGCCCAGCCTCGCGAGCGCCCCGGCGACGATCCGGGCCTGAATCAGACCGGCGACGCCCACAAGCTGAAACTCCGGCCGACCCGGATTCGCGAGCGGACCGACGAGGTTAAAAAGAGTTCGAAACGGCAATTGCTTCCGCACCGGCGCGACCGCTCGAAGGCCGGGATGAAACCTCGGGGCGAAGAGGAAGGTGATTCCCAGTTCCGCCATGCACCGATTGAGAACGGCCGCGTCCGCCTCGATGTTGATGCCGAGTTCGGTGAGAACCTCGGCACTTCCCGAGTTCCCCGACGCGGCGCGGTTGCCGTGCTTGGCCACCTTCACGCCGCAGGCGGCAACCACGATCGCCGCGGCCGTCGAGATGTTGACCGTCCGCGCCCCGTCGCCGCCGGTTCCGCAGGTGTCAATAACGCCCGACGTGGGAATCGACAAACCGAGTGCCACGGCCCGACTCCGAACCGCCGCGACGGCTCCGGCGAGTTCTCCGGCGGTCTCTCCCTTGACCCGAAGACCGGTCAAGAAGGCGGCGAGCATCGCCTCGCTGGCCTTGCCGTCGAGGATCTCCGCGACGCTGCCTTCAATACCGTCGGCGGTCAGGTCAAGGCCCATGCCGAGCGACGTGAGCGCTGAGGTCAGCGCGGGGGTTCCGCCCACGATCATGGCAGCGACTCGGTCCGGCGCTCAATCGTTCCCTTGACGACCCGATCATAGCCAAGAACAATCGGTTCCCTGGCCGAGAGCCGGTTCAAGGCCAAGGCCGCCTCTTCCGCGCTCGCAACCCCTTGTCCGTTCACCGAATAAATCACGTCCAGGCGTCTGAGCTTCTGGGCCAGGGGACTTTCGGGGGCAATGTCGAGAATCATGACTCCGTGCAAGGTAACCGGCAGGCCGAAGGCGCGTGCCCTGGCCTCGTCGAGGGTCTGAAGGCTCAGGCCCTGCGCCGTCGTCGCGGGCGTCACGGGGCGGTCGGGCCGTCGAAGCAGGCCGCCGCGTGGCGGCGCGGCCGGACCGGCGGCACCGGCCGGGGGTGTCGCCTGAACGATCGTCCGGTCGCGGTCGCCGACAGTCACTTTTAGGCTGTAACGTTGCCGACCTCGCCAGACGATCAGGTCGGCCGGCTGACCGATCGGGGCCATCGAGACCATGTTGATCAGGTGGTTCAGGTCGTGGACGTCGACCCCGCGAAACTGAAGGATGACGTCACCGTCGCGCAGGCCCGCCTCGAACGCGGGAGAGGCGGGAAAGACCTTGTCAACCCAGGCCCCTTGGGGACGATCGAGACCCAGTTCCACCGCCTGCTCGGGCTTGTATTCGGGATGAAGGTCGATCCCGAGCGCCCCGCGACTCACCCGCCCTTTTGAGACAAGCTGGTTCATGATCCAGCGCGCCAGGTTGATCGGAATGCTGAAGCCGACGCCCTCGTTGCCGCCGCCGTTGGAGGCGATCGAGTTGTTGATGCCGATCACCTCCCCCTTCATGTTCACGAGCGGACCGCCCGAGTTGCCGGGGTTGATCGCGGCGTCGGTCTGAAAAAAGTCCTGGTTCTCGACGTCCTGAAGCTCGTCCATGTGCCGCCCTCGGGCGCTGATGATCCCCTGACTGACCGAGTGCGTCAGGCCAAAGGGGCTTCCCAGCGCCAGGACCCAGCTCCCGACGGTGACCTCGTCGCTGTTGCCAAGACGGCAGGCGGGGAGGTCCACGGCGCCGAGGTTGAGAACGGCGATATCAGCGGCGGCGTCGAGCCAGACCTGATCGGGATGGATCGATCGGCCGTTCTGCAAAAAGATGCCGATCTTGGCCGGCGCGGCCCCTTCGACGACATGGTTGTTGGTCAGGACATAGAGGTTATGGCTGCGGTCGCCTCGAACAATGACGCCCGACCCGGTTTCCTCAAAGTGGCGGAGTCGGGCCGATTCGTCGATCCGGCCGGTCTTCTCGGCGACGATGTGAACGACCGCTGGCGAGACCACCCGGGCGACCATCTCGAAGGTTCGGTTCACCTGTTCAAACTGGGTGTACTGGCGAGCGAGCGAGGCGTACTCGGCATCGTCGTTGACATTTCTGGGCGCGGGGGTGGTTGCGGGTGCCGTCGAGGCCGCGGGGGCGACCGGGGCCGCCTCGCCGGCGGCTCTTCTGAGGGTTCGGACCGGCCCGCTTGCCTGGGCTGAGAGACGCGGGCCGCTCCGATCGAGCAGGACGCCGATCAGGGCTCCAGAGACCAGGGTCAGAGCCAGAACGAGCGGGCTTGTCGTTCGCGACATGGTGGGCCGGACTCCACGCCAGGGCCGGAAGGTGCGGAGGTGGGTCGACTTGCGCCGGGCAACACGCGGGCGTTCACGGCCTCTCGGCCAGGCGCGACAAGTCGGGTCGTCCTCAAATCGCTACCGGAACGCACTTCACACTATACCCCGGTGTCAACGGCCAAGTCAAAGTTCCAGGTCGAGATCGAATCACGAATCTCTTGATAAGACGCCAAAATGGCGAGCGACCAAAAAAAGGGCCGCCAGAGTGATCCGGCGGCCCTTCGAGAATGTCAGGGTGTGAACGGACTCAAGACGTGACCTGGTCGCGACTTCGTCTTAGCGACCCGATTCGCTGAGGTCCATCTCGAAGTCGCTGAGCTTGATGTCGGAATCGCGATCGGCGTCGTCGGGCGACTTGTCGTAGATCTTGTCCCAACGCTGGGTGTCCATTCCCGAGTGGAACGACTGCCCGGACCGCTCATTTTCGCGCTGGCACTCGATGCAACTGTTGGTATAGGGCAGGGCGTTGAGCCTTGCCTCGGCGATCTTGCCGCCGCAATACTCACAACGGCCGTAAACGCCCTGGACAATTCGGCTCAGGGCGTGTTCAATTTGACCGAGTTCGCGGCTCTCGATCTCGACAAGCTGGGAGCTGATCTCTTCATTGGCGGTATCGACGGCCGCATCGACGTTGTCGCCGACAGCGTCCTGGGCCGCGAGTTCCCGGTAGCTATCAAAATCGCCGTTGAGGGCCTTACGGAGGGCATCTCGACGCGCGACGAGCCGCGCATGAAGTCGAAGCAAAGCGTCTTTGCGAGCCATGTGACACCTCCAGGTGTACGTCGCAGCAGGTCAACGGAGGCGGTGATCGAACGAACCGACGACAGACCCACGATTCCCGACAACCCCGGCCGCGAATAACTTCTGAGAACGAAAAAAAGGGCGAACGAAACGGGTGAACGACCGGGGTGGGTCTCGTTGAATCTTTCCCCGGAGGACCGGAACATTCGGGGGCGAAGGGCCGCGCCCCGGTTTCATTTCTCGGCCACGGCATATTATGCGCCATGGACAAGGGTCGGAGCCTATTTCCTCACTTCGCCAACGCTATTACGTAGCACCCCGATAAAGGTTTGCAAAAATTATCGGGATTCGTGAGGCGGGCGACTCGCCAGACGAGTCATTTCGACAACGGTGGGCCACGGGCGGGCGAAGCGGCGTGGTTTTCCCACCATCGTACGTCCGCTGTCAAGAGGACTTTGCGAAACGTTGCCAGAATTCCACGTGGCAGCCGGGCCGTTCAGGGCGCCGTCGGACGATCGACTGGTCCGTGTGGAAGCGAATAATACGAGATGACATGGGGCTGAGGCTCGCCGGCCTTGCGCAGTAGGTTCACGTACTGATCGAGCCTCGGGCCGAAGTACACCCATTGCTCGACAAGCTGTCCCTGGCTGGAGACCCAGGTCTTGCGGTTCGGCCGTCCCCCCATTCTGACCCGAACCTCCTCGGCCGTGGAACCGCGAAGCGATTCCGAGCGAGCCGGCAAGGGCGCGGGATCAGCAAGAGCAACGGCAACGGGCGCCGAGGGTTCCGTGCCGGAAGAAGCGGCGGCGGCTGGGGCGGAATTGCGGGTGCCTTCGACCCAATCGCCGTTGACCTTTCGAAAACCTCGGCGTCGGAAGGCGTCGGCGACCTCGCCGGAGGCGTAGTCAATCTTCCAGGCTTCGCGGAGCAGGCTCACGGCGGTTTCGCGGTCATTCAAAAGATTTTCGTACTGGTCGGCGAGGGCGATCCGGCCGCCGGCGTCGCGCGGGCTGAGTCGCTGGTTCTTCTGGTTCGAGAGCCAGGCGAGAATGACGTCTCGTCCCTTTTCCGGCTGCTGAAGGCGATCGCGATAGACCTTCGCCAGCGCCTCGACTTCATCGAGTCTGAGCGACCCGATTTCGGTTTCCGCGAGCGCGAGCCCCTTTGTCAAGAACCGACGCGCCAGGTCGGGCCGGTCCGGGAGCGACCGCTCCGCCTCGTCGGCCAGACTGAGCAGGGACTTCGGCGCCTCGGCGGCCTTAAGTTCGAGAAGTTCTTGAACGGCATCGGCCCGAAGCTGGTGATCGAGCGCCCGGCGGGCCTCGACGGGTGCGGCGCGGTAGGCGTCGGCCGGGGCGTTCCTGTAGGGTTTTTCCCAGCGCGAGAGGTCCGCCGAGACAGCTTTCGCCGCTTCGGGAAAGGCGCGATCGATCCGATCGACCAGGGTTTTGAGTTCAACGGCCGACTTCGCGAGGGCGAGCCTGGCGCGAAAGCCGCGGTGAGCCTGCGCCGAGGGTTCGGGTTCGGGAACCTTCGCGGTTCGGGCGCGATCGGCGAGAGCGAGCCAGTGCCCGGCGGGATCGGCGGAGGAGGGACGATCGGAATCGGCCCGGATCGCCTCGGCCAGGACCTCGCGAGCGCGGGTGATGAGATGTTCGTCGTGAAAGGCGCGGCCGCGGGTCTCGGCCCAGCGTGCCCAGGCGTATCGGGACTCGGCATCGGACCTCGGCAAGAGCGCGACCGCGCGATTCAGGCGATCCAGATCGGCCGCCTCGGGCTCAAAATGGGAGACGTCGACCCACCATCGGCCCCGCTCAAGGCGCAGGGTTCCGCGAACGCGAACCGCAACGACTGACGGACTTTGCGACGGCCGGAGCGGTTTGGGAACCTCGAAGCTGACCTCGGGCGCTCGCGTCAGGAAAATCTGGTCGTAGCCGGTTTCGGGATGCCACTGGAACCGGGAGACGCGGTCGTCGACCACGACCTCGCGACCGATCAGATCGGCCCGCTTTGTCAGATCGCCCGGTTCGACGGAAACGGGACCCGCATCCTGACCCCGCGCAAAAGAGGTTATCAGGAGCGTAAAAAATAGTAGGCCGAGGGCCAGTCTTTTCAGGTTCACGGCGGCCCCTCCGTGGTGGTGTCGCTGGCCGAGGGCCAGCCGAGGGCTTCGAGCGCCTTGACGTGGGTCATGATCACGCCGCTGTCTTTTTCAAGGCCGAGAAGCCAGACCTCACTTTTGGGGTCGAACCGGAACGAGTCGAGTTTCGCGCCAAAGGTAACGCGGTCGCCGACCCTCGGCTTGATGAGGTCGAAGAGGCGGAAGCCGGTCAGATCGATCCGGCCGAGGCTGCGAGGGGGGCCGCCGTCGCCGCCGTCGGGCACGATCGGGTAATCGAGGGCGTAACCCCCCGCGCCCATTGAGTCGGGAATGGCTTTGATCGAGGCGTCGACGAGGATCGTCCGCCCCTTGTAGAGGGAATCAAAGCGTCTCGCCCAGTCCTTGGGATCGGTCGAGCTGGCCTCGCCGAGGAGGGTTTCGGGTCGCTCCAGGTTGAGTCGATTGATGATCGCGGCCTCGTCGGCTCCTTGTTTGATGGCCTCGGCCCCTTGATAGGCGTCGCCAAGCTCGATCACGGCCGCCTTGGCCGCGCTGAGGAGCTGAAAGGCGCGATCGAACTTGCCCTCGTCGAGCGCCGGAAGTCCTTCGACCCGGCCAAGTTCGGCGATACGAGGGAGATCCTGCCTGTGCGACCGCCACGACCGAACAGCCACCGCCCCCGCGATTGCCAGAACGACGCCAAGGGCCACGAGCGGGTTTCGTTTCCTCTTCAACCAGTCCGCCAATGCGAGTCGAACGGGCACGGATTCGGCGACCTCGACGGGCAAGGGCTCAGCAACCTCGTCCTTCGGTTTCCTCGCGACTTTTTTCTTTCTGGGAGGGGCCGGGGCGGGAGCGGGTCGATTGGCTTCGTTGGGAAAAACGGGCGTTTCCGGCGTGGCTTCGTCGACCCACTCAATTTCGCCAATCTCGGCCGCGTCGTCGTGTGGCTCGGGATCATTCAGGGCGACCGGCGCATCGTCTTCGTAGGCATTCTCGATTTCCGCGGAAACCTTGGCGGAAACAGGATTTACGGATTCTCGAACGGCCGAGGCGGGGGGGGTCGGCTCGGGAAGAACGCTTCGCGGCAGGACGAAGATTCCACCGCCGCAGGTCGGGCAACGGAGCGACTGGTAACCTTCGGTTCGAACGCCGGTGAGGCGGTGTCCTTCGGGACAGGGGACCGAGAACCGTTGCGCCCGCGCTGGCGAGGCGGTGGCCAGCCCTTGAAGGAACCGTCGCGCGTTCTGGAGGAGGCCGCCCAAACGCCACCGTCCCGCGAAAGTTGCATCCGACCCCGGAACCGACTTCGGCCGCCCGATCCGGCCTCTCTCTCGATTCCGAACCACTCTGATTATCAAAGACAATCGTCCGACAATCAACCGGGCCTGTCGGGAAACCGGGGGGGTGATGGACAATGACCAAGGACCGAGGACCAATGACCGAGGATTGAGGACCACGAGGATTATTGCGGCATATTCGTGATGTCAAAGGGCAGAAGGACATGGGACAAAAGACAAAATCTGCTATTTGTCCTTGTGTTCCTTGGCCTTACGGCAAGAGCAGTCACAACTTGCAAGACCCTATTGACCGAAAACCGAGGTCTTCGCGTTTCCAATCAACCAGGATCAAGGCCGCGGGATCGAGGCCGAGGCGCCGGCGAGCCAGCCCATGCTCCAGGCTCCCTGGAAGTTGTAACCGCCGATCAGGCCGTCGAGGTCGAGCACCTCACCCGCGAAGTGGAGGCCGGGAACCTTGCGGCTTTCGAGTGTGGAGGGATCAACCTCGTCGAGCGCGACGCCACCACAGGTGACCTCGGCCTTGGCGAAGCCGAGCGTTCCCAGAACGCCGAGACGCATCTCCTTGCACGCTGAGACAAGGCGTTTCCGCTCGTCCCGAGAGAGTTCGGGACCGACACGACCGGCTGGAATTTTGGTGGAGTCAATGAGGGCATCGGCCAGGCGTCGTGGAATGGGGTCGGGCAAGAGGGACGCGACGGAGCGTCGGCCAACCCGGCAGGCATCGCGGATTTGCTGGTCGAGGGTCTCGGCGCGAAGGTCGGGAACAAGGTCAAGCGTCAGGTCGGTTTGCCCGGGACCCTCGTAACGAGCCACGGCGCGGCTGACGTCGAGAATGGACGGACCGGTCAGTCCGAAATGGGCGAAGAGAAGCGCCTCGCGTCGCTTTAACAGCAGACGCCCCGAGGGGTCGAGCACGCTCGCGGTGATGTCGGGGAGGGTTAACCCCTTGAGGCCGGGAACCCAGGCCGCATCGACCCGGATCGGCACCAGGGCGGGCCTTGGCTCGACGATCGTATGACCGAACCGCAGGGCGATCGCGTAGCCATCGCCCGAGGTCCCGCAGCCCGGATACGACTGGCCGCCGACGGCGACGATGACCCGACGCGTGGTCACCGATTCGCCGCCGATCGCCATTCGAAACCCAACGTCGTAACGTTCCAGATCAAGCACGGGCGATCCGCAACGGAGCAAGGCCGGGGTCCGGCCGAGGCGTCGCAAGAGCGCATCGAGAACATCCACGGCGCGATCGGAGGCGGGAAAGATCTTGCCGTTGGCCTCAACCTTGGTGGCGACCCCTTCGGATTCGAAGAGAGCAACCGTGTCCTCGACGCTGAAAGCCTTGAGCGAGGGGCCGAGGAATTTGCCGTGCTCGCCAAACGCCTGTTGAATGCTCCGCGAGCCCTGGGCGTCGCGAGGATCATAACCGGGATCGATCGGGCCGCTGATCCCCCGGAGTGATCGAAGGCCGCGCGCGTTCGACAAATTGCAGCGCGTGCCGCCGGACATGAGGATCTTCACGCCCGGACGGCGATTCTTCTCGACAAGCAAGACACGCGCCCCGCGTTCGGCCGCCGCGATCGCCGCGCAGAGACCGGCGGCCCCGGCGCCCACGACGATGAGGTCCCAATCGAACACGACGTGGCCATTCTCGGTGTCAACCACGTCTCGCGGCACCTGCTTTGCCGATAAAACACAAGGGGCGTTTGTGCGATCAGGTTACGGACCAGGTTGGTCCCGCGGCGAGGAGGTATCTCATGGCGCTGAGGCCGCGCATTCCGAAATTTAAGAGCGACCTGTTCACGCGGGTCTCGGGCTGGACGATCCGCGTGACGGGGGGGCGTTGGGGATTTCTCTCGGCCCTGGCGATCGTCCTGATCTGGGCCGCGGCGGGTCCCTTCTTTCGATATTCGCAGAACTGGCAGCTGGTGATCAATACAGGAACGACGATCATCACCTTCCTGATGGTCTTCCTGATCCAGAACGCGCAGAATCGCGAATCCAAGGCGCTGCATTTAAAGCTCGACGAGCTCATCCTCGCGATGAGAGAGGCGCGAAACGAGTTGATCGACGTCGAGCATCTCACCGAGGCGCAGCTTGACCAGCTCGCCGAGCGTTACAGCAAGGTGGCCGATCGCCATGCGCACAAGCTGCGTGAATGTATTGATCCCCCCTGCCCCGAGGATCTCAGGGTCAAGGGGGGCAATGGGACGTCGAGTCGTCACATGACGGTGAAGTAGTTGTTCGCCGCGAAGTCAAAATAGGCCGGGCTGAGTTCCAGCGGCAGGTCGTTATAGATACAGTAGTTGCGGACCTGAAGGAGAAGGTCGCGGGGCTGGCAGCAGCGGAAGGGGCGATTGTTGCGCCGGTAGTGGCGATCGATCAGGTAGTCGAGAGCTTTGGAGTCGACCGAGTCAAACCCGAGCTTGGGGGCGAAGATCGCGAACATCTGGCGGAACATCGCCTCGGTCGGGTCGGCGGCGTTGATCTTGTAGGGGATTCGGCGAAGAAAGGCCTCGTCGACGAGTTGTTTCGGTTCGAGGTTGGTCGAGAAGAGAATCAACTGGTCGAAGGGGACCCGAATCTTCTTGCCGTTCGCGAGGCAGAGGAAGTCGTAACGTTTTTCGAGCGGGACAATCCAGCGGTTGAGCAACTCAATCGGGGCCATGCGCTGGCGGCCGAAATCGTCGATCAGGAAGGTGCCGTTGTTGCTCTTCATGTGAAGAGGCGCTTCGCTGATCTTGGTTATCGGGTCGAAGTGAATTTCCAGGTCTTCCATCCGCAACTCACCACCGGCGATGATCGTCGGCCTGCGGATCTCGATCCAGCGGTGGTCGTAGTCGTCCTCGCGAAGCAAGCCCGAGCGATGGGTGATGATCGGCTCGTGGTTCGCCGGATCGTGAAGCTTGAGGATGTGTCCCGAGACGTCGATGACCTTGGGAATCCAGACGCTCGTGCCGAAGCATCGGGTGATCCGTTCAGCGATGCTGGTCTTACCGTTGCCGGGATATCCGTAAAGGAACATCCCGCGCCCGGAGTTGATCGCCGGGCCGAGTGTCTCGAACATCTCCTCGGAGATCAGGAGATCGGAGAAGGCCCTCCGCAAATCTTCTTGCTTGGGACTTTCGGCCTGGATCGTCTGCGCGGCGACGGATTTGACGTAATCCTCGAACGGCACGGGGGCCGCGCCGACGTAAGAGCATTCCTCGAAATAGACCTTCGCCCGCGCCCGGCCCGAGTCGGTCAACGAGTAAAGGTAGTCATTCGCCGCCGTGGAGTTCGTGTAGGCGACGATCTGTTGATTCTTGAGGTTACGGAGATATTCGGGAAAGGGGCCGAACGGCAGGCCCAGTTCCTCGGCAATCCTGCGCCCCGAGGCAACGCCGATATTGAGCAGGAACTTCAGCACCAGGCCCTCGACCTGCGCGAAGTTCAGTCCAGCTTCCGCGAAGTCGGCCACGGGCCGAGGGCGAAAGGGGGCTTTCAAGGCAGTGACCGTCTGCGGAACCGTCGAGATTGAAGCAAGACTCACGACGCGTCGACTCCCGTCTTCAAGACCATCCGAACGGGTCGTATCGACGGAACACTAGGTCGGCTTCGCGTCACCCGTCAAATTTCCGGGCTGGGGCGTCGGGGGATTGGGGGAGGAACGAGGATCGAATCTTGAGGATGAATGACCGATGACCGATGAACAATGACCGAGGAATGAGGATCGATGAGCGAGGGCTGATTTGATCGGCCATTGGTCATCGGTCATTCTCAAGGCCAAGGCGCGAGGCGAGGGCATTGGCGGAAGGACCAGAGATCAGGACACGACGCGAGGTGAGGCCGGAGGGTTCAAGAGCGATCCAGAGCGTTTCGGGGGGTAAGAGGTCGGCCACGAGGTCGGCCCATTCGACGAGACAGACGCCACCGGCGTCCCAGTATTCAAGCGCTCCAAGGGCCTCAAAGGGTTCGGGACCGCCGAGGCGGTAGGCGTCGAAGTGGTAGACGGGAAGACGCCCGAGATATTCGTGGATGAGAACGAAGGTCGGGCTGGAAACGGCCGAGGGATCAACGCCAAGAGCCTCGGCCACGGCGCGCGTCAGTCGGGTCTTGCCGGCGCCGAGAGGGCCGACAAGGCCGATCACCATTCCAGGAGGCGATCCGGCGGCGATCGCCCGGCCGAGGCGGTCGGTCTCGGCCTCGGTCTCGATGTCGATCGACAGACCCTTGGGTGTGCGTTCGAGGCGCATCGGGGCGGATCAGCCTTTCAAATGGTCAAAACCGGCGGGAGGGATCGGCGTCAGGGTGCCGTCGGCATGTCTCAGCCAGAGTCCCGGCTCGTTGTGGATCAAGCCAACCTTCCAGAGTTGCGCGGGGGCGGGCGGGTTAGATAAGAGGCGATCGGCGTCAACGGACGAGACGACCAGGCAGAGTTCAAAATCCTCGCCGTCGTGGAACGCATGATCGATCGGCGATCGGCCGTCGGAGCGGCTGAACGTCCGGGCGTCGGGGTGAATCGGGATCGAACCGGCATCGAGGATCGCGCCGAGGTTTCCTTCGCTCTCTTCGAGGATGTGGTTGAGGTCGGAGGAAAGGCCGTCCGAGAGGTCAATCAAGGCGTGGATCTCGGTGGATTCGTGAAGGGCGATCGCCTCGGCGACGCGAGGCGTCGGCCGGAGATGTCGCCCGAGCAGGCTTCCGCCTAGAGGCCCGGTGACGAGAATCGCATCACCTGCCTTCGCGCCCGAACGTCTCACGGCGCCCTTCGGCAAGGCTTCGCCGATCAGGGTGACCGAGACAACAAGGGGGCCGTCCCAGGCATTGGTGTCGCCGCCGACGATCGCGACGCCGAAACGACTCGCGGCGTCGGAGAAACCGGCGTGCAAGGCCCGGCCGATTGCGGCCGCCTGGCCATTCTGGCGAGGAAGCGCGAGCGCGACGACCGCCGCGACGGGTTTCGCGGCCATCGCGGCGATGTCGGAAACGCTGACCGCGATCGCCTTGAACCCGGCCGCCTCGCCGCCAACGCGGTCGAGAACGAAGTGGCGGCCGTCCATGAGCATGTCCGTCGTGACGACCAGGTCCGCTCCCGGCGTGAACCGAAGGATCGCGCAATCGTCGCCGATTCCGAGCACGGTTGCGGGGGCGTTGGATCGTGTCCGTTCCCGGAACCAGCGAATCAGGTCAAATTCGCCGGTTTGAGGCGCGTCCAACACGGGGTCGTCAACCTTTCCGAAGCGCGGCCGAACGACCGGCGAGGAAGCCGCGAACGGCCTGTTCAGCGGCTCTAGCCAGCAGATCGTCGGCGCGTCCGAGCGCGGAGTCAAGCGACATCGGGGCGTTGCAGAGGCTGAAGAAGGCGTTAATCCCCTCGGCGATCACGTCCGGGGCGCCTGGGCCGATCGTACCGGCGAGGGCCAGGGTCGGGCAACCGAGCGACCGGGCCAGTCGGGCGACACCGACGGCCGTCTTGCCAAAGGCGCTTGATGCGTCAATCGCCCCTTCGCCGGTCAGGCAGAGGTCGGCGTCCTGGAGGCGGTCGGCGAGTTGGACTGTCTCGATCACGAGCGCGACGCCCGGGACGAGGCGGCCATCGACGAAGGCGACGAGACCGCCGCCGAGACCTCCAGCGGCCCCGGCGCCGGGAAGGTCGCGGATCGAGACGCCGAGGTCGCGGGCGACGATCTCGGCAAAGTGCCCGAGGTTGCGGTCAAGGCGGGCGATCATCTCGCGGTCCGCCCCTTTCTGAGGACCGTAGACGACCGAGGCTCCTCTTGGGCCGCAAAGCGGATTCTCGACGTCGCAGGCGACCTGGACGTCGAGACCGAGAAGGCTCGGATTGACCCCTTCGGCGTCAATCCGGTCGAGCTGGGCGAGGCCGTCGCCCCCCTTGGGGATCGGCTGGTTGTCGCGGTCGAGAAGGCGAAAGCCGAGAGCCTCGCCAAACCCGGCGCCGGCGTCGTTGGTGGCGCTGCCGCCGATGCCGAGAATGACGCGACGCGCGCCGGCCTCGACGGCCGCCCGAAACAGCTCGCCGGTTCCCAGCGTCGTCGTTCGCGACGGGTCTCTGGCGGTTCGAGGCACGAGGGCCAGACCCGACGCGGCGGCCATCTCAAGAACGGCCGTTTTGCCGTCGCCGAGCAGGCCAAAGGTGGCATTGACGGGACTGCCGAGCGGGCCGGTGACTTCAACGCTGATCCGACGCCCGGAGGTCGCGGAGACGAGGGCATCCAGAGTCCCCTCGCCGCCATCGGCCATCGGGACCTCGATAATCTGAGCGTCCGGCGCCGCGGCGGAAACTCCGCGCGCCAGGGCGCTTGCGGCCTGTGCCGCCGAGAGACTGCCGCGAAACTTGTCGGGAGCGACGACCACCTTGAACACGCCTGGCCACCTTCGGTCAATCCAATCGCCGCGCCTGGTCCTCGTTCCGGCGAAGGCTCGCCGTTCGTTGAGGTTTCCAAGGATACCGCGTTTGACGCCCGGGATCAAAATGCGCGTGTTCCGGCGGTCATGTCCGCGCAGACAAAAGGCAAAGCATAGGGGGGATCGAACGCCTCGGGGGGTCGTTGGTCCGACCGGCCCGTGGAGTTCAGGCGAGCGCTTCGCGCGGCGCGGGCGAGACCGAAGCCTCGGCCGGGGCGATCTCTTCGCGATAGACGGGGACATCATCCGGGGCTTCAATGCCGATCCGGATCGAGTTGCGATCAATCTTGACGATCGTGATGCGAACGTCGGGGCCAATCTGGAAGCGTTGACCGAGCTTCCTGCTCAGGACCAACATGGGCGGATCCTCCTTGAAAATCGAACCGGTGTCGCTCTTTGGGTGCGTCCTCTATCCTTGAAGGACGACAGCCCAGCATTTTGCAGATTCCGTGCCTGATCTTGCTCAACACGCTTTACAAATCTGGTTTCATGGACGCAAGACCTTCCAAATTCTCTCTTTAAAAATTGTCTCTGTCTGAAGAAAAAGGCATTTCACCAAGCTTGAGTGTAAAAATTACAGGCATTTTTGTAAGTTTTTCCTGAAGTTGACGGCGATCTGGCTCAAGAAAACGTCTCCTGACGCTGGGATTTCTTGCAGTTTTTTCAAAAGAGACGAGGCGTGGGTGGCGTCATACGACTCGAATCGGCGGAATTCGGAAGTCGTTCCGATCCTGGCGATGGTCGGGGGGGTTCTGGCCTGGCTCTGGCCGATCGGCCTGGGGGGCAAGATGCCCGTCGGCGGCGATGTGACGCAGTTCGCGCTCGGACCCTTGAGCGTTCTCGGCCGGGCTCTCAAAGGGGGGAGGCTTCCGCTCTGGAATGACCTCTGGGGCTATGGGTTTCCGGGGGTTGGCGAGAGTCAGATGGGAGTTTTTTATCCGCCGCACTGGTTTTTGTACGGTTTTTTGAGCACGGAGGTTGGGTTCACGACGAGTCTCGTCGCGCATACGGTCTGGGGTGCGCTCGGGACGTATTTTGCGTCGCGGAGGTTCGGCGCATCGGCTGGTGGAGCGGCGCTCGGCGGCTTTGCCTGGGCGGCGAGCGGATTTGCATTCATTCACCTGCCGCATCACTGGGCATCAACAACAGGTAGCTGGATGCCCTGGGCCTGGGGCCTTGCCTGGTCGGCCTTGCGCGACGAAGAACGCCCGCGCGATGCCTTTTTGCTGGCGGTCGTCTTGACCGTGCAGCTTCTCGCCGGGCATTTTCAACTTGCCCTTGGCACGCAGGTCGGAATCCTGATCCTGATCCTGATGAGAGCGGCGGAAGTCGCCTACGCGCGAGTGGGTTCGTTCGGTGGAATCGTTCGAGCTCTTGGCGTCCTGGCCGGGTCGTACCTGCTCGCGGCGATGCAGGTCTGGCCGACGTTCCGCCTGGCACGGTTGGCGGGACATCAACGCGATTTTGAGTATCTGTCTGGATTTGCCGCAAGCCCTTTGCACCTGGTTACCTTCGTCGCGCCGGGCTTGTTTGAAGTCTCGCCCCTCTGGCGTCCGGTCGTCTGGGACCCCTTTCACACCTCGCCCGAGGAATACCTGGGATTTGTCGGGGTTGTCCCCTTGTTTCTCGCCTTCGGGGCGATCGGCTTCGGCTGGAAGAGGTCGGCGGCGGTGAGGGCGTTGACGGTCGTCGGCCTTGCCACGCTCGGCCTGGGTCTGGGACCCTATTTGCCGGGGTTTCGAAATCTCTGCGTCCTTCCCGGCTTCTCCTTCTTTCGAGCCCCGGCGCGATGGATCTTGGGCACGAGCCTGGCTTTCTGTCTGCTCGGTGCGATCGGCTTCGATGGTCTCACGTCCTGGCGGAGACCCGGCAGTGCGATCCTGCGATTCGTGATCGGCTCAGTCGTGGCGATCGGCCTGGTCATCGGCCTGATCGAGCTGGCACTTTTGAGCACCGAGAGGCCGGGCCTGCCCTGGCTTGCCTCGGCCTTTGCGAAGGGGCTGGACCAGCTCCCCTGGGGTGAGACGTCGACCTTTGACGGCATTGTTCGGGCGGCGCGGCGACCCTTTCTCGACCATCGGGTTGAGGAAACCTGGGCGAGACAGGGCGTTGATCTACGTGCCGCGCCTCGGCCGATCTTCGCAAACGAGCGACTGGCGATCTACCGACAGGAACTGACGCCCTCGGTCGTGGTTTTCGGGACTTTGCTCGGCCTTGGAATAATACTGAAGGACCGGCGCCAACTGAAGGCGGCCTTGATTCTCCTGACGTTTCTGGACCTGATCTGGCTGAGTCGGCAAGGGCGGGTCGATCTTGGCCCGATCGCGTCGTTGGAAGAGCAAAGCCCCGTCTTGAAACGCCTTGCGCGCGAGCCTCAAGGGGTCAGGACGATCGATCCCTTGCGGAACATGCCGATGGTGGTTGGCGCGGCGCCGGTGTCGGCGTATCGAACCCTTGACCTTCCGACGGTCGGCTCTGTCACGGCCCTGGCCGGCGACCTTCCCGGTGCGAACCGCGACCCGGCGCTGATTTTGTCCGCGATCCGAGCGACGGGGGCGGGAATTCGGATCTTCGACCGAAAACCCGGTCCCTTCTGGCCTGGCCCGAGCGAGCCGATTGCCGATCCAGCGCTTGCCGGCTGGCTGCTGGGAGGCGACTGGGTCCGGCGGCAAAACGGCTCGGCGGCGACCTTCTGGGTCGCGAAAACAGCGGGACCGGTCGCCCGAGGATGGTTGATCCCCTTGACCGGCCGCCCCTCGGCCGCAATCCTGGGTACGTGGACCGGCGACCCGCGAACGGTCATCGAGGCTCTCAAGGAATCCCTTCCTCTCGATGTCCAATCGCCCAACCCGGAACACAGGCGCGTCACCCTGAAAAGCCAGGGACCCGCGCTCGTGGTCTTCACGGAACTGGCGGACCCGCAATGGGAGGCCGGTCTGATGGGTCGCGATGGCAAATCGTCACCCGTCAAGGTTTTCCGCGCGTTCGGGCGGCCGAACCAGGGGGCCTGGCAGGCGGTCAAGGTTCCCGGATCGGGTGCTTGGACGATCAGCCTGGAGTATCGGGCGCGCGACGTCGGGCAAGGCTTGGCGGTCTCGGCCGGGGCCTGGGGCGTCTGGGGCGGCCTGGCCTTCTGGCACGGACGCAAGGCGTTGGCCTGGAATCGAAAACGAAACGGGGAGGGAAGGGCATGACAGCTGTCGCGATCGTTGGGGCCTCGGGATATGCCTCGCGGGAGTTGATTCGGATCTTGTTGAACCACCCCGGGGCGAAGGTCACCGCCGCGACCTCACGCGCCGATGAATCGCCGAGGGTTGACGCCCTTCACCCCAGCCTCGCTGGTCGGATCGACCTGACCTGTCAACCCTTTGACCCCGACCGGATCGCCGAGGTGGCGCAGGTCGCCTTTCTGGGCCTGCCGCACACGGCGAGCCTGGAAGTGACCCCCGC
This sequence comes from Isosphaeraceae bacterium, assembly GCA_965277595.1. Classification (GTDB taxonomy): domain Bacteria; phylum Planctomycetota; class Planctomycetia; order Isosphaerales; family Isosphaeraceae; genus CBDIDH01. Next base: position 2,721,676 of record CBDIDH010000002.1, on the reverse strand, counting down.
GCTTCGCGAGCGCGGCGTTCGTGTGATCGACCTGAGCGCCGATTATCGACTCAAGGACGCCCAGGTTTACGCCGACTGGTACGGCCACACCCACAACGACGCCGCCGGCCTCGCCGACGCCGTTTACGGCCTTCCCGAACTCTTTCGCGAAAAGATTCCGCCCGCGAACCTGATCGCCAACCCCGGCTGTTACACCTCGACGAGCATCCTGGCGCTCGCCCCCTTGATCGCGGAGGACAAGATCGAGCGGACGGGGATCATCATCGACGCCAAGAGCGGCGTCTCGGGCGCGGGGCGAGCCCCCAAGGCGTCGACCCATTTTCCCGAGTGCAACGAGAACTTCTCGGCGTACAGCGTCGGCAAGCACCGGCACACGCCCGAGATTGACCAGGTCTTGACCGAGGTTGGTCGAGCCCGGGACGGCTCAAAGCCTGTCGAGGTCATTTTCACGCCGCATCTCGTGCCGATGGACCGGGGCATCTTCGCGACGATTTACGCCAGTCCGCTCGGGTCGGTCTCCGAGCACGACCTGATGGACCTGTACCGAGCCTTTTACAAGCAAAGCCCTTTCGTTCGCGTCGTGAGCGGCCTGCCGGCGACGAAGGACTCGGCCTTCAGCAACTTTTGCGACATGACGGTGCGGGTCGTCCGGGGCAAGATTCTGATCCTCGCCTGCCTCGACAATCTGATCAAAGGCGCTTCAGGAGTCGCCGTTCAAAACTTCAACCTGATGACGGGCCACTCGGAGACGACCGCGCTGCTTTGAGATCGATCGGGTTGGCTTCCTTTTCCAAAAAGAGGGATCTTTCAGGAGTCGGCGGGCGTCCGGTCGATAGGAACCGATGCGGGCGCGATGTCTGGCGGAAGGCGCCCGAAGGCAAGGAGGCCGGGAATGTTCGGGATCTGGAGGAATCGGGCCGGGATCGTCGCGCTGGTTTTCCTTGTCTCGGCGTCCGCGTCATCGACGACTAGGGCAAGCTGGGCGGATCGGCTCTTTACCGAGCAGAAGCATGATTTCGGGCCGGTGCCGCGAGGCGCCCGACTTCGCCATGTCTTTCGAATCAACAACACTCTGGCCGAGCCGATAACGATCCTCGACGTTCATGCCTCGTGCGGATGCACGACCGGCCGGGCGAGTCAGGCGCCGATCGCGCCCGGTCAGTCGGCGACCGTGGACGCCGAGATGGACACGAAAAACTTCGTGGGCAAGAAGGCGACCACGCTTTACGTCACGCTCGTCAATGCGAGCGGGCGCGAGGCCGAGGTCCGGCTTGGCGTCTCGACGGTGATTCTCAGCGACATCGTCCTGAATCCGGGGACGATCGACTTCGGCTCGGTCGCAAAAGGTCAGGGCGCCGAACAGACGTTGACGATTGACCGGATCGGCATGCCCGACTGGAAGGTCAACCGGATGATCTCAACGAGCCGGGTGCTCGATGCGTCATTGGTCGAGACAGCGCGCGACGGGGCGACCGTGGCGTACTTGTTGAAGGTCTCGCTCAAGCCGGGAACGCCCGCGGGAACCGTCCGCGATGAGATTCAGTTGTTGACGAATGACCCGGAAACGCCCGCGTTTCCGATCCAGGTCACGGGCGCGGTTCGAGGCGACGTCTCGGCCTCGCCAAGCGTCCTCGCGCTGGGAGACGTCGCGTCGTCGGGCCAGGCGGAAGGGCGATTCCTCGTCCGGGCCTCGCGGCCGTTCGTCGTCCGGTCGATTGAGGGGGTGGGCGAAGGGTTCAGGGCGACAATCGACGACGCCACGGCCAAACGCATCCACTTCGTGTCGGTCACCTATCGCCCCCTTGAAGGGAAGACCCGAGGCGATCTCCGCCATCCCTTCCGGATTGTCACCGACCTCGCCGGAGAGCCGCCCGTGGATCTCATGGCGACGCTTCGCGTCGAGCCTTGAGGTGTCGAGAAGCAATCGGGTTGATCTCTGGCTCGATCCGGCCGGGCAAAAGGTTCTTGTCCAACATACCCGGAGAAATGCAAAATCCCGATGACCGAGGACCAATGACCGAAGAATTCCGCTTTTTGGTCATCGGTCATCGGTCATTGGTCATCGAAAAGACCGACGATGCAATCCTCCCGTCCGACCAACCCCAACGCTATCCAAACCGACTCGGTCCCGCGTAGAATTCTGAGCAAGGACCGGTCCAAGGGATCTGGAAAGAGTCGCGCTGTCCGCAGGAGGGACGATCCGATGACGCGAGACGAACGGCCAGCACCGTCGGTTGAGGTCAAGGAGAATCAAGGGGTCGTCGAAGAGGTCGAGGTCCGCGGCCATATCGTTGACTCACTGATCCTGCCCAAGATCCTCGACAGAATCCTCCAGCTTGGCGGCACGTTCGAGATCCGCGAATGCACCATCGGCGCCCGACGCGTCGACCCGAGCTTCGCCCGGATCGCCATCCGCGCCGGTTCGGCCGCCGAGGTCGAGGAGATCATCGGCGACCTCGTCGAACATGGCGCCACGCCTGTCGACGCCGAGGACGCCAAGACAGTCATCGCCGATGTCGCCGGCGCCTTTCCCGAAGACTTCTACAGCACGACCAACCAGCGCACCCAGGTCCGCCTGCACGGCAAGTGGATCGACGTCGACCTTCAGGAGATGGATTGCGGGATCGTCATCGACCCCGAGACCCTCGCCGCCCGATGCGTGCCGATGACCGAGGTCGCCATCGGCATGGCGATCATCGTCGGTCACGATGGCGTCCGCGTGATTCCGGCCGAACGGTCGCGCGATACGGTTCTCTTCGGGTTCATGGGCTCGAACGTTTCCAGCGAAAAGCCCAAGGCGGTGAGCCTTCAAGGGGTGGCCGACACGATCCGCAAGACCCGGGCGAAGGGGAAGAAGGTCTTGCTCGTCGGCGGCCCGGCGATCGTGCATACAGGGTCGTCCGAGCACGTCGCCCGGTTGATCCGCGACGGCTGGATTCAGACCCTCTTCGCCGGTAACGCCCTGGCCACGCACGACATCGAAGAGGCCCTCTTCGGCACCAGCCTGGGAGTCTCGCTGACCAAAGGCGAGGCGATCGAACATGGTCACTCGCACCACCTTCGGGCCATTAACACCGTCCGACGGTTCGGCGGGATCAAGGCGGCGGTCGAGGCCGGCGCGATCAAATCAGGAATCATGTACGAGTGCGTCAAGTCGGGCGTTGACCTCGTCCTCGCCGGGTCGATCCGCGATGACGGCCCCTTGCCCGAGGTCATCACCGATACCCTCGACGCCCAGCGCCAGATGCGGCGATCGATTGAAGGCGTCGGCTTCGCCCTGATGATCGCCACGGCCTTGCATTCGATCGCCACGGGAAACCTGCTCCCGGCCTGGGTCAAGGTCGTCTGCGTCGACATCAATCCGGCGACCGTGACCAAGTTGAGCGACCGCGGAACCTTTCAGACGATCGGGCTCGTGACGGACGTCGAACCCTTTCTTCGGTCGCTCGCTACTGAACTCGCGACGTAAGTTAGGAAAGAAGAGAGTGAGCCAGACGAACAGTCGGCCGAAGGACCAGGATTTTGAGGTCAGGCCGCGCGGGCGTTGATGGAGACGCTCGAAACAGGAGTTTAAGGTCATGGATCAACCGCGAATCTTGATGTGTCCGGCCGATTTTTTTGGGATCGAGTACGAAATTAATCCCTGGATGAATCGCGAGATCGCGAGCGATCCCACCGTCTCGCTCGGCCAGTGGGGGTCGCTTCGCGCGGTCCTGAGCGACCTGGGCGTGCAGGTCGAGACCCTGACGCCGGTCGCGGGCCTGCCCGACCTCGTCTTCACGGCGAACGCGGGTCTGATTTACCATAACATCTTTGTCAGTTCACGGTTCCGGTTCGGTGTCCGGCAGGGCGAGACCCCGCATTTCGAGCGCTGGGCGCGTGAGAACGGCTTTGAGGTCGTGACCTTGCCGGGCGAGAACTCGTTTTTTGAAGGGGCGGGGGATGCCCTCTTCTGCGGCGAGACCCTTTTTGCCGGATACCGGTTCCGTAGCGATGTGCGGAGTCATCACTGGGTCGCCAACCGGCTGGGGGTCGAGGTTTTGCCGATGGAGCTGGTTGACCCGAGGTTTTATCACCTGGATACCTGCTTCTGCCCGCTCGCGCCAGGCGAGGCGATCTATTATCCTGGGGCTTTTGACGACTACGGCCGGTCGGTTCTTCAGGCGAGGATTCCCGGCCTGATTGAAGCCTCGGCCGATGAGGCGGCGTCGTTCAGTTGCAACGCCGTGGTGGTGGGTCGGAACGTGGTGATGAACGCCGGGGCGACGAAGCTGGCGCGATCGCTGGAAGCGGCCGGGTACACGGTGCATCCGGTCACCCTGACCGAGTTCATCAAGTCGGGCGGAAGCGCCAAGTGCCTGACCTTGCGGGTCGATGGCGAGGAAGCGGCGTCGTGGAAAGGCGCGGGATCGGTGGTCGGAGCGTCGACCTGATCGCTTGCTGGCTTCAACGTGTCTGTTTGTTTGCCGGAGAATGCTCGATGCCGAAGATACTGTACATCCTCCGTCACGGGATCGCCGTGCCTCACGGAACGCCCGATATCGAGGAGGATTCCCGCCCACTGACCTCCAAGGGGGAGCGGCGGGTAAAGCAGATCGCCGGGGGGCTGTCGCGGCTTGGCGTGAATCCCGACCAGATCGTGACCAGCCCGCTGCCCCGCGCTCATCGCACGGCCGAGATCGTGGCTCGACGGCTCGCGAAGCACGAGAAGGTGGAGACCGCCGAGGCCCTGCTTCCCTCGGCGACGGCCCATTCAATCGCGGACTGGCTCAAGTCGCGCGACGCGGAAAGCCTCATGATTGTCGGTCACAATCCCAGCCTGACGCGCCTGGTCGGCCTTCTCATCGGTATCACGGCTGAACAACCCCCCTTTGAGTTGAAAAAGGCGGGGCTTGCCTCGCTGACCGCGATCGGGACCGGAGAAGACCACTATCAACTCAACTGGCTCGCAACTCCTCGCCTGCTACGTAAACTTGACCTTTGAACGGCAGGGACGTTCCGGCCAGAAATCTTCGAGAACCTGATAGCCGCCGTCGGTCATGCCGAGCGACCGATAAACGTCCATCGCGCGTTGATTATGATTTTCGACGTAAAGGCGTAGGCCGACCACATCGGAACTTCGCGAGGCTTCCGAGCGTATATGAACGTAAAGCGAACGAAAAACCCCCTGGCCACGAGCGTCTGAGGTGACGTAGACGCTCTGAAGCCACCAGATCCAGCCGTTCCGCCAGTCGCTCCATTCGCGGGTGATGGCCGCCTGGCCGACGATCTCGGTGGAATCAGGCAGGTGAGCAACCCAGTAGCGAAGGCGGGCGGGATCAGAGAGCGCGGAGAACACTCCCGCGGCGAGGGTCGGCGGGTCGAGCGTTCGAGATTCGGTCTCGAAGGCGAGTCGGGCGTTGAAGGCGACGATCTGGTCGAGGTCGGAAGGCAAGGCGTCGCGGACACGAGGTACGGGACCGAGGCGCATCAGAGGCGGTCGCTCCGACGATTCCGGGCGCGTCGGCTGGCTTCCTGAAGGATGCGGTTCTCGTCCTCGGTCAGACCGTCGCGGCCTTCGCGCGCGATCTTGGCGAGAATCTCGTCGAGCCGGGCATCAAGCTGCTCTTCGGGAACAACCGCGGTCGTTGACGCGGGCTTCGAGGCGCTCGCCGGGTTGGGAGACCAGGTCGGGCCGGTCGACGCGGGCCTGGGCGCGGGTTTCTCGCGCGAAGGGGGAGGAGGATCGGCCGTCACGACGCGGAGCCTGGGCCGTCGCGAACGACCGAGTGGAAGTCGCGACAGGCGGAGGTCAAACCGCTTGTAGACGTACCCATACGCGGCGCCTGTGAGCAGCGAGGCGACGGCCGATCCGTCTTCGCGACCGGTCACGATCGTGAAGACGTTCAGGGCCACGAGCAAGGTAACCAGCAACCAGACTTCAATCGGGATCACGAACATGAACAGCAGTTCGCGACGTGGATAAAAGAGCGCGTAGAGTGTCGTGATCGCGAAGAGGGGGCCGGTTGATCCGAGCAACGGACTCGAATGATCGTGCATCGCCAGGGCATCGACCACCGCCCAGCCGAAGCTGCTCACAATCGCGGCGCTGAGGTAAAGGGCCAGAAAATCTTTAGGCCCGTACATGGCCTCGATCTCGTGGCCGAAGACCCAGAAGAAGTACATGCTGAAGAGAAGCTGGAGCGGAGTGTCGTGCAGAAAGGAGGAGGTCAGGAGTTGCCAGACGTGCCCCTCGGCGAAAATGGCATGGCCGCTGGCCGCGAAGATGTTGCGAAAGGTCGAGGCGGGGATCAGGTTAAGGTGTTCAACGACAAAAACGGCGATGTTCAAAAGGATGATCGCCCGACAGACCGGCGCCGACGTCAGAAAGGCAGCGCCCCGGCTCTCGCCACGGTAATACTCGCGGTCATAGATGCCCATGGCGGCTCCGGCGAAGGTCGTACGGCCTCAAGCGAGCGGGTGAGCGATGGATTGAGCGAGCGAGCAAGCGAGGTTGCGAGCGGTCCTGTCCTTCAAGACCTTATCATCATCATCCGACGGCCCGAACGTGCTGTCAACGCCATCGGGGCGCGAGACCGACGCGATTCGAGCGCGGTGGAGTCGTCCCACTGAACGCGCCGAGGTTCCAGAGCAAGGCGATCCGGGTCGAGAGAACCGGCCTGACTGAGCCGATAGAATGGAAGAATAGCACGGCAAAGGAGAACAAGAGGCTTCGGAACCAACCGTGAATTTCCCGTTTCGGGTCGAACTTGGGTTCAAAAAATCGCGGAATCAATTCGAGAGGAGCGCTTCGAGGGCCTCACGGCGGGTGAGGTACATGGGAAAGAGCATGTCGAGCGAGGTGATCCGAAGAAGCTCGCGCGCATGTTCCGAGACGCCGCAAAGGGCCATCGAACCGCCTCGGGCGTTGGTTTGCTTCCAGCTTCGCAAGAGAACGGCGAGGAAGACCGAGCCAAAGGCGGGAACGTCCGAGAGGTCGAACAGGATCTGGGGCGAGACGTCCTCGCGGAGGCGGCTGGCGATGATCTCGGAAACCTGTTGCTCCATCTCGGGTTCGATCTCGCCGACCTGGGGTGTCGCCACGATGATCGTCAGGTCACCATGGCGCTCGATGGTAAAGGCGTCGGGAGAGGGTGTGGTGTTCATCGAGAGAGCGACCCGCGTTGGCGACCGCCACGACCGAGGCGTCGGGGCGATCTATCGAAAGGGGTGTGCATCAGGTTGACTCTCTAAAGGTAGTGACGCGCCGACGGGCCGGCAAGTCCAGTCGCGCCGGCGCGTCTCAGAACGGCCACATCGCCGTGACGGAAATCGGGTCGGATGATCAGGCCGAGGGGCGGCAGTTCGAGAAGGCGCGAACGACCTCGAAGAGATCGTTGCTGACGAGCAACTCTTCATCCTCGAAGTCGCGGAGCCAGACGTAGTTATCGCGATACGCCTGAGCCAGGAGCGGATAGAGGTCGACCAGGCGGACGGGGACGGACGGGGACGGTGCCTCGTCGCGAACCTCTTCCTCGGGGCGGGGAAAGACGCGGAGTTGAGCGGTCGCCATCGGATTTCCTTCTCCGTTCGTTCCAGAGCCTGGGCCAAACCTTCACCTTTGAAAGGGTTTGACCCGGCCCGAACCACGTTCGACCCCCGCCCCGGAGGACGCGAGGAACTGACTCACTCTGTCTGTCTGACCTGTTCCCGACAAAACTCCGGCTCGATGTCGCATCCTCAAGGGTGTTCCGCCTCCGACCGGTTTCGGACCCAAGTTTGATCGGTCGGAACGCCCCTCGTTCATCACCCGATTTCTCCCCGAGAGCGTGCTAAATTTGGCGGAACACGGAATTTCCCGTCTCTCCCGCACGATCGACGTGTCTCAAGCCGGTATTTCGCGTGGAGGTTTGTGGGTCGCGCGGGTCTTTCGCATAATGGGCGTCTCGATCGTTTTCGCGGCTGACGCTTGCTTCTGGAGCCCGATGCATGGACCTGCCCCGCCTTCATGGGATTGTTCCCCCCTTGCCGACTCCGCTGAAGGGCTCTGAGTCGTTCGACGCCCCTGCCCTCGCCCGATTGATCGAGGTGCAGCTTGGCGCGGGTGTTCATGGCCTCTGGGTGCTCGGAACAACGGCCCGGTTTGACCTTCTGACCGAACCCTTGATGCGCGAGGCCGCCGAAACGGCCGTCGAGGCAGCAAGGGGGCGCGTGCCGATGGTTTTGAACGTCAGCGACCTGGGCACGGTTCGCACCCAGCAACGCGCGGCGCTTTTTGACGACCTCGCCTACGATTACTACGCGGTCCTGCCCCCCTGGTATCAGCCGATGACCGAGGGGGAGGTCGACCGCTATTTCGTCAGTCTGGCCGATTCGCTGGCGCGTCCGCTGGTCATCTACAATGCCCCCTGGATCTGCAATCAACTTTCCTTCGCGCAGCTCAGGCGACTGGCCGAGCATCCCCGGATCGTCGGCTGCAAGGACGTGACGACGACACTCGGACGCGCCCTGGATTTTGATAGAGGCGCTCGCAAGGCTCTGGGCTTCAGTTACTTGCACGGTTTCGATCAGATCGCGACATCGACCGACCTGGGCGTCGATGGCTTCGTTTCGGCGCTTTCGAATGCCCTGCCCGAACTGGCGGTCGCTCTCTGGGAGGCGACCCGGGCCGACGACGCCGGTCGGGCCTTTCGGCTCCAATCGCAATTTCTGAGGATCGCCCGGACGATGAGTTTTGGGACGCTTCATGCCTGTCTCGAAGCCTTGATGAGACACCGAGGTTTTCTCGACCGGATGCTCCCCGCGCCACTCTTACCGCTGGATAAAAAAGCCGAAGCGAGGCTGATCGCCGAGGTTGAGGCGATCGGGGTGCTTCCAGAATGCTGAGAAAATCGAGGACGGCTTTTGTCCTCGGGGTTCATGAATGACCGATGACCGATCACCGATGACCAAAGAAAATTGAAGATCAGGAAGAATGGATAAGAGCCTTCCTCACCGTGATCCGCTCACTCGGTCATCGGTCCTTGATTTTTGGTCATGAGAGTTGATCCCTTCCGAGAAATCCGGGGCGACAGAATTTTTGAGATTTGCTAAAGTCCGCTCCGGCGATCGCCGAAAGGGGCTCTCGCGAAGGATCAAAACGCCTCGGATGTTCTCTCGCTTCCGTGGGATTCACAACAAAAACCTAGGGACAGCGTCCGGTCGCTCAAGGAGGAGCGAGGGTCATGATGACTCAACAGGTGGACCGACTGCGCAGGCTCGGAATTTTCCTGGCGTCCGCGGCCTGGATCGCGGCGATGGCGGGGGCCTCGCACCGAACAACGAACTTCACGGTCGAGGCACCCACGGCCGAGGCGGCCCGGGTTGTCGCCGAACGTGCCGAGACCTGCCGCAAGGAGATCGCCCGGCAATGGCTCGGCCGGGACCTGGCACCCTGGCCGGTCCCCTGCCCCGTGAAAGTCAAGCTCACGCAGGGTGAAGCGGGGGGTCTGACCTCTTTTGGGTTCGCCTCGGGACGGGTGACCGATCAGTCGATGAGCGTCGAGGGGCGCCTGGACCGGGTCCTCGCCTCGGCGATCCCGCACGAGGTCACGCACACGATCTTCGCCGCCTACTTTGGTGGTCCGATGCCGCGCTGGGCCGATGAAGGAGCCTCGCTTCTCAGCGAAGACCTGCGCGAGCGGCGGCGACACGATCAGATCAGCCTTGACCTCGTCGCCCGGCGTGGAGAACTCCCCCTCGGCCGACTCTTTCGGATGGAGGAGTATCCGAGCGACCTGATGGGCTTTTACGGACAGGGGTATTCGATCTCGCGGTTCCTGGTCGAGATGGGGGGTCGGCCACGCTTCCTTCAGTTCGTCCGCGACGGCCTCCAATCGGGCTGGGATACCGCCTCGAAGAGCCATTACGGCCTGGCCGACGTCCGCGAGCTCGACCGAGCCTGGAAGTCCTGGCACAAGATCGTCGTCAGCCGCGAAACAGGCCGGGACACGCTGGTCGTGCGGGCGCAGTCGGCTGGAGACTGACGTTTTCCGAAACCTTCACTGAACGAGCCAGCCTTCACAATCAGGCGTCAGACCTTCCCCACGCTGTTCATTCCTCTTCTCAAGATCGTCATTCCGACGCTTCGAACGATCAATCCTTCCCAGACCGGGCCGAGGGGCGCTTGACGCCCCCGGCGCGACGGCCGAGAATCGTGAGACCTCCGTTGTGGACGGTTGGGTCTCGCTTCGGTTCAGTCTAAGGAAGGTATTCGGGCATGATCGATCGTTCTTCGATTCGGGTCTTGAGGCGGTTCTGGTCGCTGGCCCTGGCCTTGGCGGGAGTCTGGGCGATCGCCTCCGGGGCGTTGGCCGAGGAGCGGCTGGCGCGTTCGCCGGAACTCCGGCTCAAGTCCGACGTGACCTTTCTGGCCGACGACGCCCGCGAAGGCCGGGCGCCGGGGACCGAAGGCATCGAATCAGCCGCCGAATACATCGCCAACGTCTTCAAGGACGCGAGCCTGGCGCAGCTTCCAGGGACCGAAGGGTATTTTCAGCCCTTTACGATCCTGGGTGATCCCAAGCTGATCGGCACCCCGACGTTGTCCTTTCAAGGGCCGGGCGACAGAACGACCTCGGCGTCGAAGGACGATTTCAACCCGCTGGCGATCGGCACGGGGGGGACGCTCGTCAATGTCCCCGTTGTCTTCGTCGGCTACGGAATCACCGCGAAGGACGATTCGAAAAAGCTCGACTACGACGACTACGCCGGGTCGGACGTCAAGGGGAAAGCCGTCATCCTGATCCGCCACGAACCCCGACAGGATCAGGCGGATAGCCCCTTTGACGGCAAGAAGGATTCGCGGTTCGCCTACCTGCAACACAAGGCGACCAACGCCTTTCAACATGGCGCCGTTGCGGTCTTGCTCGTCAACGATCAGGTCAGTCTTCATGGCGGCGACGACGATCGGCTTCGCTTTCGGATGGGCGGGGCGACTCCGTTTTCGCAGATCCCGTTTTTGACGGTGAGCCGCGCGCTGATGGATCGCGTTTTGCTCGAAACCGGCCAGCCGACCCTCGCCGACCTGGAAACCCAGATCGACGACGACCTCAAACCCCGAACCCGCGCCCTGAACGGCGTGACCTTGAATGCGCAGGTGGAGATCGAGCGAGCGCCGATCAAGACACGCAACGTGATCGGGGTGCTTGAAGGGTCGGGGCCGCTCGCCTCGCAGACGGTGATCGTCGGGGCACATTACGACCACGTCGGCCGAGGGGGACCGGCGTCGGGTTCGCTCTCGCCGAACTCGAAGGATATTCACAACGGCGCGGACGATAATGCGTCAGGGACGGCGATGATGCTGGAGATGGCCCGAAGGCTGGCGAGGCGAGGCGACCCCTTGCCCAGGCGGGTTGTCTTCGTCGCCTTCTCGGGCGAGGAACGTGGGTTGCTCGGTTCGCACCATTATGTCGATCACCCGCTGGTTCCGCTCGCCGATACGGTGATGATGATCAACTTCGACATGGTTGGTCGACTCAATGATAAGGATGAGTTGACGGTTTACGGCACCGGGACGAGCCTGGGAATCGATGCGCTGGTGGACGCCCTCGGCAAGTCGGAAGGCTTCGCCGTCAAGAAGATTGCCGACGGCATGGGGCCGAGCGATCAGCAATCGTTTTACGAGAAGAACATCCCTGTCCTCTTTGCGTTCACGGGGACGCACTCGGACTATCACCGGCCAAGTGACGACACCGACCGCATCAATTTCCAGGGAATGTCGCGGATTGCCGACCTCTCGGAGCTGCTTCTCCTTGATCTTGCCCGGAGACCGCGAAAGCCCGAGTTTGTGAAGGTTGTCAATACGTCGGGCCACGGCGGCGACCCGGGGCGAGTTTCGATCTCGGCGTACCTGGGTTCAATTCCCGACTACGGCGGCGAGGTCAAGGGGGTCAAGCTCAACGGCGTCCGCTCGGGAAGTCCCGCGGAAAAAGGGGGTCTGAAGGGGGGCGACGTGATTGTCAAGTTCGCCGGTAAGGCCATCGGGACCATCTACGACTACACCGAAAGCCTTGCCCGACAGAAGCCCGGCGACACCGTCGAGGTCGTGGTGATCCGCGACGGAAACGAAACACCCTTGAGCGTGACCCTGGGCAAAAAGCCGAATGAGTGATTGAGGGGGTTGATTTATCATCCGCCGACACGTTATCCTCGGTCTCGCGGTTCTGGTCACCGCGACCGGCCTCTCCGGTTGTCGGGGTGTCGATGCTGACGCCCTGACCATCGCCAGCGCCTGGGATGCCGCCGGTCGAGCCTGGTTTCAGGGCGAGGTGGCTAAAACCTCGCCGACAATCAGGATTCGATGGGTCACTCTCGACCCCTCGGACGACCTTCGACGCGTCGTCCGACGCCTCGACCCGCCCGACATGATCCTCGGCGGATCGGTTTCGATTTACCAGGGTCTTGCCCGGGGCGAACGGTTCGATCGGGTCCGTCACGATCAACCGGCCTGGGGCGTCGTCAACTGTCCCCTGGGCGTCGGTTCACGATCGCTTGCCGGCCAGACGCTCGCATCGTCTCAAGCGCTCGCGGTGATCCACTGTTATCAATGGGTCGATGGTTACGCATCGCTGGTGCTTGATGATTGGAGACGTTTAACGATCGACTCCGACTGTCTCCAATCCGTTCGAGGCGAAGGACTGGCCGTTCTTCGGAGAAGTCGGCATGCCGCGACCGCCCGCGCTGTTCTTGATGGGTTGACCGGCCTGGGCGATCTCCAACCGGCGAAGATCGATCCTTTTCTGGCCGCCGAGCCTCTGCTTGTCGACCTCCTGAATGCGACGCTCATCGAGTCGCGCCCGGAACGAGCCGAGGCGATCGAGGCGCTGAGCCGCGCGGACGATCCCCAAGGACCCCGAAGGTGGATGATCGAGGCTCCCCCCTGGCCGCCGGCCTCAATTACAAAAATTCTTGAGCGCGAGTCCAACGCGATGCCATTCCTGGAGACGCTCGCCGGTCAGATCGCTCCCGAGGCCGTTCTGCGCGCCTGGTTGCTGCGAAGCTGGCTCGCCCCTTCAAAACCGATCGACCTGGCGACGCTTGACGACCTCTCGCGGGCGGTCGATGGCCGATTGGTGGAAGAGCCAAGGTTCCGGTCGTGGCTGAGGGCCGAATGGGCCGCCTGGGCACGTCAGCGCTATCGGCGGGTCGCGCGCAAGGCGGAAAGCGAAACGCCTTCTGAACCGAGAGCGAAGGCGTCATGATCCGGGTGACCGCGCACGGCCTGGTCAAGCGTTTCGATCGCCTTGCCGTGGTTGATGGCGCCTCGATCGATCTTCGCCCCGGCGAGATCACCTTTTTGCTCGGCCCGTCGGGCGCGGGGAAGACGACCCTGGTCCGGCTTCTCGCTGGCCTGGAAACGCCAGATGACGGCGAAATTTATTTCGACGGCCGGATGGTTCACAAGCTTGCGCCTCGGGACCGCAAGGTCGGCGTCGTTTTTCAGGATGACGCCCTCTGGCCGAGGATGACCGTTGCCGCGAACGTCGGCTATGGCCTTTCGCTTCAGGCGATCCGAAGGAGCGAACGCAAGGAACGGATCGCCGAGGCGCTGAACGCCTTGCACATCGACAGCCTCGCCTCAAAATATCCCGATGACCTTTCCGGTTCGCAACGCCAGCGCGTCGCGATCGCCCGCGCCCTGGCCGTGAAGCCCGACCTGCTGATCCTCGACGACCCTGTCGGCCGCCTTGAGGTTCGCGTTCGCGACGAGATCCGCGAGGAGGTCCGTCGAGTTCATGCCGAGACGGGCCTGACCACCCTTGTCATCACCAACGACCCCCGCGAGGCCCTTGCGCTGGCCGATCACCTGGCCGTGATGGACCTGGGACGGATCGTCCAGTCGGGCGTACCGGCCGACGTGTACAATCGCCCGGTTGACGCCTTCGTCGCCCGTTTTCTCGGCCAGACGAACCTCGTGCAAGGTCAGGTCGAAGGGCCTGGAGCCCGCGGCGAGATTGTGGTCCGAACCCCTTTTGGCCGCCTGATCGGCCAGACGTCGCTTGCCGATGGCGAAGCCGGTCTGCCCGGCGGTACTCCGGTGACGGTCTCGATCCGCCCGGATTCGCTCTCGATCGGCTCGACCGTTCCCGCCGGCTCGAACCGCTTTCTCGCGACGATCGAACGTCTTGTCTTTCTCGGCGAGGTCCGCCAGGTCCACCTTCGCGGCCCCGGCGACTGGCCCGTGATTGCCCTCGCCCTTCAGAGCCAGTCTCAGACTTTTCGCGAAGGCCAGAGCCTGACCCTGTCCGTTCCTCCCGAGCACGTCGTCATTCTGCCCGGTAAATTCGCGGTGCCAAGGGCATGACGGGAAACACGGAGACGAATATCCAGAGAGAATGACCAATGACCAATGACAAATGACTAATGACCAATTGATAAAATTCAAAGGTCATTTCGCCTCAAGGGAAAGTCAAGATCCATTAATGCGGGTTCTCAAAATCGAAATATAAATCATCGCCGCGCCAATCAATATTGTGAAGGAAGAACGGGATGGTCAGGTCGGGGCGGCTGGGGCGTGTTCTGGTGGTGGCGGTGGGAGTCATCGCGATGGGTCCGGCGTTGGCGCTGGCCATGGCCGCGCTGGGAGACAGGGGATCGACCGGATCGGCGCGGCTGACCTTGTTTCCGATCGCGCTGGCTGTTTTTGACGATCATGTCTGGGAATGCCTGCGCAATAGCCTGGCGATGGCGATTGGGGTGACGCTGGCGGCGAGACTGATCGGGGTCGCGCTGGCGAGAGGGGTGGTGCGCTGGCGGTTCTGGGGTCGTTTGCCCCTCGCGGCGCTCGCCTGCGCGGGGGTGGTGGTGCCGCCGGCCTTCGGGGCGATTGGCCTGCGTTGGTGGCTGGAACCGACCGGGGCCTGGTCCGATCCTCGCGTCGGATTCGCGATCTGGTTCTGGGTCAGTCTGACATCGGGAACGCCGCTGGTTGCCGCGGCGACGGCGTCGTCACTGGCGAGAATCAACCCACGCTGGGAGGACGCCGCGAGACTTGCCGGAGCCGGTCGCTGGCGGGTCTGGCGCGGGATTGTCTGGCCGGTTGTGAGGCCGGAGGTCGCTCGGGCGCTGACGCTTGTGTTTGGGCTGACCTTGCTGGAACCCGGAGCGCCGATGGTGCTGGGGCTGAGGCGAACGCTCGGCTTTCAGATCGCCGCCTCGGCGCTCGACCCCGAGCCGGGTCAGTTGACCCGGGCCGCCGTGCTGGCCTTGATGGGCGTTCTGCTGGCCTCGGTCGGTCTTCGGGGCATCGAATGGCTCGGCGGCGAGAGAACCGCGTCGCTCGGGCGGGTCGAGGCTCCCTCGGCGCGGCCTCTCGCGGTCTCGGCCGGGCGGGGGGGTTTCTGGGCGCTGGTGCTGGCGGGGGGCGCGGCGTTGACCTGGCTGCCGCTGGCGGGCCTGGTCGCCGCGGCGCTGAGTCGAGGTTCGAGAGGTCTGGCGGCTCTCGGGAATGATCTCTTGATTCAGCGGACGTTGATGAATTCGGTGGTGCTGGGGGTAGCGGTGGTGGTGGTCGATTTGCTGCTCGCGAGGGTGGTGGTGGCCTGGTCGGGTCGAGGGCCGGACGGCCCGACGGTCAACTGGCCCGAGAGGTTTCCGCCCCTGGCGCTCGGGATCGGATTTTTGGCCTTGCCCGAGGTCGTTCGGATGGCCGCCGAGGCGTGGAAGGGAACGGGTCGGGGGGGGCATGCCGGCGAGATGCTCGCGACCCTGGCCGATGCGCTCGACCCGGATCGAACGCCCTGGATCGCGCTGGTGCTTGGCGTGGGCCTGGCCCGGCTCCCCCTGGTGAAGCGCTCGGCGATGGACCGACAACGGAGCTTGCGCCCGACGCGCGTCGACGCGGCGGTGACGCTGGGAGCGACTCGAAGGCAGTCGCGGCGTCGGCTTTCGGGGCGGCTTCTGGGCGTCTCGCCGTCGTCGGCCCTTTTAACCTTCGCGCTGGCGGCGACGAGCGTCACGCCCGCCCTGGTGCTCGCGCCGACCGCCGAGACCCGGCCTTTGGGTCCCGCCCTGCTCTTCTGGGCGATCGATGACGCAGGCGGTTTGTCGCGACCCGCCGCTCTGGCCTGCCTGGCGATCGCCCTGAACCTGGGAGCACTCGCTCTCTCGGCTCGTTCGCGACTCGCCCGCGAATGGTATCGGGGATGACGCGGTGCAAGAGGATTGCAAAGTACCGATGACCGATGACCGAGGACCGATGACCAAAAAATGCCGCCTGTTTGGTCATCGGCCATTGGTCCTTGGTCATTGAAAATCAGGACTTTCGAATCCTCCCGTGACGTGGTGTCTCTCCGTTGCGGCGGCGATGCGGCGGGGATAAGCTGAACGGGGTCAGGACATTTGTCCGTTAGCGAAGCGAAGCGAGAGGAGGCGCGCGGGTGAAGGAGGAACTGATCGAACGCTGGGCCGATCTCCTGGTCGACTATTGCCTGAGAGTGACTCCCGGCGAGACCATCCTCATCGGCGCGGAGTGGGAGGCGAAGCCGCTGGTCGAAGCCTGTTATCGGGCGATCGTGCTCCGCGAGGCGTATCCGCTCGTCCGCCTCGAATTTCCCGATCTGACCGAGTTCTTCCTCCGCCTGGCAACGGAAGAACAGCTTGCGTATGTCCATCCCGTCTCGGTCTTCGAGGCCGAAGCGGTCGCCGCTCGGATACGGATCAGCGCCGAGACCGACACGCGGTCGATGAGCCGGGTTGATCCCCGTCGCCAGGCGGTCTTTGATCGTGCCCGCGACCCGATCCGTCGAGCCTTCCGGCAGAGCCGATGGGTGGTCACCCAGTATCCGACCGCCGCCTATGCCGCCGACGCCGCGATGACCTCGGCCGATTACGAAGCCTTCGTCGCCTCGGCGATGTTTCTCGATCGACCCGACCCGGTCGCCGCCTGGCAAGACCTTGGCCGGAGTCAGGCGGGCCTTCTGGAGTTCATGTCGGGCGTGAACTCGCTGCGAATCGAGGCCGAGGAAACCGACCTGACGCTCTCGGTTGCCGGGCGGACCTGGATCAATTCCGACGGTCGGCGGAACATGCCCTCGGGCGAGATTTTCACCGGACCGATCGAGTCGAGTGCCCGGGGACGCCTGCGCTGCGGGTTCCCGGTCTGCCGCGACGGCCGCGAGTTATCGGGCATCGGGCTGGAGTTTGACGAGGGACGGGTCGTCTCGGCCCGAGCGGACGAGGGCGAAGACTACTTGCTCTCGATGCTCGACCTCGACCCCGGCGCCCGATGCCTTGGCGAGCTGGGAATCGGTCTCAACGGCGGCATTCAGCGGTTCACGCGGAGCATTCTCTACGACGAGAAGATCGGCGGAACCGTGCATCTGGCTCTGGGTCAGAGCTATCCCGAGACCGGCGGACTGAATGAGTCAACCCTGCACTGGGACCTGATCGTCGACACCCGCGCGGGGGGTCGGCTCACCGCCGATGGCCGGGTCGTGATGGAAGACGGGGTCTGGAAGGTCGGTTGAATCAAGCGGAGCCGATCCGATGGGAAAAATTCTGCCGTTGGCGATCGTTCTTCTCGGGGCCGCGGCGGTTTCGGGCCAGGAATCGGCGCCCGGCGGAGGGGTCGAGTTCAAGGACGTGAAGAATCCGGGCGTGGCCGGGTTCGGAACGATCCGCGTCAACGGTTCACTGGCGGGCCTCCTGAACGCGCGGGCCAAGGATGTGATGGAAACCGTGGTCCCCGCCGTCCCGATCATCGGCGTCGAACTTCTGACGGCCGACCGCCGGTTCGAGGTCAATGGCCTGAGCCAAGCCAGTGGTGACGACGAGATCCTCGCGCGTCTTGGCGATAAATTAGGACTTTCGATCGCGCTCAAGGAAGCGACCGCCGAGTTCATCATCGTCCGCAACCTGACGCGTCCTGTTCCGGCGTCGTGGGTTCCTTCAAACCCCCAGGGAGTGACCCGCCGCGTCGGGGTCGAGGAGATTGATACACAGGATCATATCGTCACGGCAAATGGTGTCGGCATGATCGACTTCGTGAACTTCTTGACGAATTACCCGACCAAACCTGTCTGGAATCAGACGTCGCTGAGCGGACTTTATGACTTTTCCTTCCGATTTCACACCAAGAACGTGATGCAAGTCCTCTTCGACATGGGTTTTGACGTTCACGTTGCGAGGCGAACAACCCGCTGCGTCGTGATCGCTCGGAAACCCGTGAAGGAATGAGGATTCAGGAGTTCACCGATGACGCCGTTTCGATGGTTTCTCGGAGGTTTCGTCGCGACACTTTTGCTCTCGACGGCCGCGAGGGCGCAGACGGCCGACGCCGCCTTGAAGGATCGCGTCGGCCAGCTTGTTGAACGCCTCGGCTCGGCGAAGGAAGAGACCGCCCGGTCCGCCGAGGAGGCGCTCATCAAGCTCGGCGCCAAGGCGTTACCCCTCTTGCCCGAGATCGCGAAAACCGAGGGAGCCGACCGGAAAACACGGCTCGCGAGAGTCCGCGAGGCGCTCGCCGAGGCTTCGGAAAAGACAAACCTGTCCGCCTCGATCGTGAACCTCAAAGCGAAAGGGATGCGGCTCTCGGAAGTCATCCAGAAGCTTCAAGGCCAGACGGGCAACGCCATCACCGACCTCCGCGAGGCCGAAGGGGGAGCGACGAATAACCCCGCCTTGACGTTGGAAATTATCGACAAGCCTTTTCTTGAAGCCCTGGACATGATCTGTGCCGAGGCCGAGATCAGCCCGAGCTTCTTTACAGGCGACGGCTCGATTGGCCTGATGCCCGGCAAGGCGCCCGAGAAGGCGATGGTCCTCTACAGCGGCCCCTTCCGCATTCTTTTCAAGAAGATCGAGACGGCCCGCGACCTCGTGACGGGAATGGCCACGGCGAATGCGCAGCTTGAGGTGGCCTGGGAACCACGGCTGCGACCCATGCTTTTAAAATTGGACGCTGATGCATTAAAGATTGTCGATGATCAGGGCAAGGCGATCGAGTCGGAGGTCAAGGAAGAATCGGCCGACGTGGTGCTTCGTCCCGAGAGCCCGGTGGCGGAGGTGAATCTGAACCTCAAGGCACCTGAACGCTCGGCCAAGATGCTGGCGACGATGAAGGTCAAGGCGGATTTGACGATTCCGGCGGGGCTCAAGACTTTCCGATTCTCGACGCTCGCGGTCAAGGAGCCGAAGACGATCGCGCAAGGCGATGTTGGCGTGACGCTCGAAGGCACGGAGATTGACGAGCAGGTCTGGAAGGTCAACGTCGTGCTCGCCTATCCCGGCGAAGGCCCCGCCTTTGAAAGTTATCGCCAGGGCCTTTTCAACAATCGCCTCTGGCTCCAGAAGGCCGACGGCTCGCGGTTCGAGCACAACGGCGGCTTCTCCAACACCTCGTCCGACGCTGGGAAGCTCGGTTTTGAATACCTCTTCGTCGATGCTCCCGGCAAACCTTCGGATTATGGCCTCGTTTATGAGACGCCGAGCAAGGTGCTGACGATCCCCCTGGAATTCGAGTTCAAGGACGTGCCGCTGCCTTGATGTTCACGGGATTCAATCGTTCAAATCAGGAAACTTGCTCAATGGCAATCGTCGTCGAAACTCAGCGCGGCGGAGGTGACCACCGCGTCGCCTTCCGCGCGACCTGGGAGCAGTACCCGTCCATCGCGCGGGCGGTCGGTCGTCAAAACGTGCGGCTGGCCTTTGACGGCGAGAGGGTTGAGTTCATGAGCCCCGGCCAGGAACATGAAGACTGGAAAGAACGCTTCGCCTGCTTGATCAGACCCATTGCCGCCGCGCTCGGCCTTCCCTGCAAGGGCATGGGTTCGCGTCGCTGGGAAGGGGAGGACACCCTCCGCGCCATCGAAGGAGACGCAACGTTTTATCTCACCGCCGCGAAGATCACGATCGCCCGTCAGCGGCCCAAGAACTCTTCGGAATGGCCACTTCCCGACCTCGCCATTGAGATTGAGTTGAGCCCAAGTCGGATCGACCGGCCCGCAATTTACGCGTCGCTCGGTGTCTCCGAGGTCTGGCGGTTTGACGGCGAGACGGTTCGGATCGATCGCCTTGGCCCCGATGGCATTTACGCGAAAGCGCCCGAAAGCGGCTGGTTTCCCGTTCGGCCCGACGAGATCACCGAACGTCTCACGATCGACGCCGCGGACGACAATGATTTCTCAGACCAGGTTCTCGCCTGGGCGAGAAAGGTGCTGATACCTCGGCTGGGGCGCGACAAGAACTGAATCGCGTCCGGCCTAGAAACGTGCGAACTTTTCAAACTTCCGCCGCGTTGATCGAGGCGTCCTTGAACCGGGTCCGGTCGAGGTCGTATTTTTGGAGCTTCTGGGTCACGCTCCGCCGCGAGAGGCCGCTGTGCTTGGCGCATCGGGCGACGTTGCCCTTGTAGCGGACGAGAAGGCGGGTGAAGTAGTCGCGCTCGACGCGGCCGATCAGGTCGTTGCTCAGGTCGGGCAAGGGGCGTTCGATATCGATCAAGGGGTGATGAATATTGCCAGTTTGCCGGGAGGCGCGCGGGGCAACGGTGGCGGGCAAGGCGTCGCGATGGATGACGGTTCCCTCGGCCATCGCGACGGCGGCCTTGATGGCGTTTTCCAACTCGCGAACGTGACCAGGCCAGTGATGGTCGAGTAGCGCCTGCATGGCCTCGGTATTAATCGAGGTGACGGGCGGGGTGCTCATCCGGGTGAACTTGTCGAGGAAGTGCATCGCCAGTAACGGGATGTCCTCGGCCCGGTCGCGGAGCGGGGGGAGGTCGACGCGGACCACGTTGAGGCGGTAAAAAAGGTCGGAACGGAAACGGCCGGCCTTGACCTCGTCTTCAAGCCGCTTGTTGCTCGCGGCGATGATCCGAACGTCAACCTTGAGCGTCTCGGTCCCACCGACACGCTCGAACGTCCCCGACTGCAAGACCCGCAAGAGCTTCGCCTGCATCGACGGCGAGACGTCGCCAACCTCGTCGAGGAAGAGGGTGCCGCCGTTCGCCAGTTCAAACCGCCCTTTCTTGCGACGATCCGCGCCGGTGAAACTCCCTTTCTCGTGGCCGAAGAGTTCGCTTTCGAGCAGGCTATCGTGAAGCACGGCGCAGTTCAGGGCGACAAAGGCGCCGGCGCGTCGGTTATCCGCGGCATGAACGGCCTGGGCGACAAGTTCCTTGCCCGTGCCTGTTTCGCCGTGGATCAAGAGAGTCGAGCCGAGCGGGCCGACCTGCTCGATGAGGTCGAAGATCCGCCGCATCTTCGGACTCTTCGAGACCATGTTGTGAAAGCTGTAATCCTTGCGCATCTGCTTGCGAAGCTGCGCCAGTTCGTCGATCAGGCGTCGACGCTCGATGATCCGCTGAACGATGAACCGGAGCGAATCGGGCTCAAAAGGCTTGGTCACGAAGTCATCGGCGCCAGCTTTCATGGCGTCGAGCGCGACGCCGGTATCGCCGTGCCCGGTCAAGACAAGGACGCCGAGCGGAAGGCGTTCGGCCCGGATCGCCGCGAGGAGCTCCAGGCCGTTCATGTCGGGCATGCGCAGGTCGGTGATCGCCAGGTGAAAGACCCGATCGCGCAAGATCCGCAGCGCGGACCGGCCATCAGCGGCGGTCTCGACCTCGAACCCGTCCTTTTCCAAAAACCTGCGGAGAAGTTCCCGGATCAGGGGCGTATCGTCGACGACCAGGATGCGGCGTTTCATCGATGAGGCCCCCTCCGGGGAAGTCGGTTTGGTCGACGGTGGGTCCGGTCCATGGACGGGGGCCTCGGGTTTTCAGCGCGGTGGGCGGAATCTCAGGCGATCTTACCAATCCGACACAAAAGCTGCCAACGGGGAACTCAAATGATCAGGAAAATTGCAAATTCTCGATGACCGAGGACCGAAAAATTCCGCCTCTTCGGTCATCGGGAATGCGCAAATCTCCTGGCCGGCCTCCGCGATCACTTGACGCGACTTTCTTCGTCTTGTCGGGGCTTCTCGTCCAACGACGGAGCGGGAACCGGCGCCTGAACCGGAGCGGGAGCGGCGGGGGGACGATCGGCGATCGTGGCTTCGGGAATCACGCGGAACTCGGCCTTAGGGCCGCGAAAGACGCGAAGCAAGAGGTCGCGGTCTCGCGCTCGGGCGTCGACGGCCTTGCGGGCATCGTCGAGAGTCTCAACCTTGCGACCGGCGAGGTCGGTGATGACCATGCCGATCTCGATGCCTCCTTGATCGGCGGGGCCGTCGGGAGTGACCCCGGTCACGACAAGGCCGCGAACCCCCTCGCGGAGCCGGAACCGGCGGGCGATCACCGGCGCGACCTCGCTGAGCCGAAAGCCAAGGGGGGGGAAATCGTCCTGGTTCACGGCGAGGTCGTCGGGGCGTCGGATGACCACCTCGCGGGTCACGATCCGATCGGGAAGGGCCTCGGGGCGGGCCGTGATCTCCTGCTCCTTGCCATCGCGGCGGACGGTCAGGACGATCGGAGCGCCGATCTCGGCAAACTCGATGTCACTTTGCAAGGGACCGAGACCACGGAGCGGCCGACCTCCGATGCGCGTGAGGATGTCACCCGCCTTGAGACCGGCCGCCTCGGCGGGGCTTCCCGAACTGACGCCGTTGATGATGACCGCGCCCGATTGACCGAGCCGCTCGGCCGTCGCGGGATCGACCGGGCCGATCGAGACGCCGAGATAGGCGCGCCGGACTGATCCGCCCGAGGCGAGGTCGGCCGCGACCCGGCGGGCACGCGAGGCCGGGACGGCGAAACCGACCCCTTCATTGCCGCCGCGTCGGGTCTTGATGAGCGTGTTAATGCCAATGATCCGGCCATCCAGGTCAACGAGCGGCCCCCCCGAGTTGCCGGGGTTGATCGCCGCGTCGGTCTGGATCAGGTCTTCGTTCGAGGAGTCGCCGATTCCGCGTCCCTTGCCGCTGATGATTCCGGCGGTGACCGTGCCCGAGAGGCCGAACGGCTGGCCGATGGCGAGAACCCAGTCGCCAATCTCGATCGAGTCGGAGTCGCCCCAGTCGGCCTGGGTCAGACCCTGGGGGTCAATCACGAGTAACGCCAGGTCGCTCCGAGGGTCGCGGCGGACCTCATGAACGGGCCGTTCGCGGCCGTCGTGAAGGACGACGACGATGCGAAAGGCGCCGTGGCTGACGTGGTCATTGGTGAGGACGTAACCCTTTGCGGCGTCGATGATGACCCCGGAGCCCCCTTCCTCGCCCCCGGGCGCGGGCTGGGGCCTCGGTAGGGAACGCGGCGGCAAGGGAACGAACTCCTCGGGCACGGGGATGACCCGGAGCGGCCCGCCGGCGCGGACGGTGACGACCGCCGGGAGCACCTTCTTGGCGGCCTTTCGGAAGCCTGATGAGAGCGTCTCAGCTTCCTTCGGTCCTTCGGCCCGGATGGTTTTTGGCGTACCGATCAGGGGCAAGGCGATCGTGAGCGCCCCGAGGAACGCAAGCGCACGGCCCCAATTTCTCCGTTCCATGACGGCGACCCTCCGTCTATCTATCCATGAAACGATGCGGGCAAGAGGGCAATCGGATCTATTGACTATACTGACCGGGGGCCGAGGGTGCCAGGGGTGCCTTGGATCGAGGGCAGAGGGCAGAGGGCAGAGGGCAGAGGGCAGAGGGCAGAGGGCAAAAGACAGAGGGCAAAAGACAGAGGGCAGAGGGCAGAGGGCAAAAGACAGAGGTCAGGATTTAACTCTGTCCTCAGTCCTTTGCCCTTCCAGGTCGTGAGTTAGAGGACTAATCGCGGATCTGGCCATCGCCGAAGACGATCCACTTGGTGCTGGTCAATTCGCGGAGGCCGCAGGGGCCGCGGGCGTGATATTTGTCGGTGCTGATGCCGATCTCGGCGCCGAGGCCAAGCTGACCACCGTCGTTGAACCGGGTGCTGGCATTGACGACCACGGCCGAACTGTCCACCTCGGCCACGAATCGACGCGCCGAGGCCAGGTCGCGGGTCACGATCGCCTCGGTATGCCCGGAACCGTGTCGGCCAATGTGCGCGATGGCCTCGTCCAGCGAGTCAACAATACCGACGGCGAGGATCAGGTCGAGATACTCGGTGTCCCAATCGTCTGCGGTCGCGGGGGTCATGGAAGGGACGAGGGAACGGCTCGACTCGTCGCCTCGAAGTTCAACCCCGGCGCGGCGGAGGGCCTCGGCCGCGGCGGGAAGAAAGGTCCGGGCGATCGATCGATGGACCAGGAGGGTCTCGGCGGCGTTGCAGACGCCGGGGCGCTGGGTTTTCGAGTTCAGGATGATGGAAAGCGCCATCGATTCCAGGGCGGAAGCATCAACGTAGACGTGGCAGTTGCCGGTATAGTGTTTCAAGACGGGCATCTCGGCCTCGGCGACGACCCGGCGAATGAGCCCCTCGCCGCCTCGGGGAATCGCCAGGTCGATCAGGCCGGGGAGCTTCAAAAGATGGCCGACGGCCGCGCGATCGGTGGTCGAGACGAGCTGAACGGCGTCGGCGGGGAGGCCGGCGGCGACGAGTTCGTCGGCAAGAACGCGGTGCAGGGCGCGATTGGTCTGAATCGCCTCCTTGCCGCCGCGAAGGATCGCCGCGTTGCCGCTCTTGACGCAGAGCGCCGCGGCGTCGGCGGTGACGTTGGGCCGACTCTCATAGATCATGAAAACAACGCCGAGAGGAACGCGGACGCGGGTCACGTCGAGGCCGTTCGGGCGTCGGCTTGACTCGACAACCTCGCCGACGGGGTCGGGAAGGTTCGCGACCTCATTCAGGGCCTGGCGGATGCCATCGAGGCGCTTCGGGTTGAGCGTCAGGCGGTCAATCGCGGCGAGATTGAGGCCAAGACCAGGGGCGAGCGCGACATCCTCGGCGTTCGCTTCCAGGATCTCGGCGGCTCGGCGACCGATCGCCTCGGCCGAGGCGTTGAGCCATCGGTTTTTGGCCTCGCCCCGGGCCACGGCGAGACCTCGCGCGGCGATTCTGGCGCGCTCGGCGAGGGCGAGGCAATCGGCCTGTAGGTCGGGGACGGTTGGCTTCGTTTCCAGAACCTGGCTCATGGCGAATCTCGGTCGGTTTTGACGGCAAAGGACTGCGGCGAGGAAGCGCTCGGGTCGGGCCAGCCTCGGAGCGTGGACCAGACCTTGATGGCATCGACCATCGGACCGACATCGTGAACGCGGACGATGTTCGCGCCGGACACGACCGAGGCCAGGGACGACACGATCGACGCCGTTTCGCGCTGATCCACGGGACGGCCGGTGAGATTGCCGAGAAGCCCCTTGCGCGAGGTTCCAATCAGCAAGGCGCAACCCAGGCTCGCAAATCGATCGAGCTTCCGCAAGAGTTCCAGGTTGTGCGCGTAGGTCTTGCCAAAGCCGATCCCCGGGTCAATCGCAATCCGTTCGCGAGGAATTCCGGCCGCGACCGCGGCGTCGATCCGTAGACCGAGAAACTCATGAACCTCGGCGACGACGTCGCGATAGTGTGGGTCAACCTGCATGGTTCGCGGCCGGCCGCGCATGTGCATGAGAACGACGCCCGCGCCTGTCTCGGCGATCAAACGGGCCAGGTTCGGCTCGCGAGTCAGCGCGGAGATGTCGTTGACGATCGTCGCTCCGCTTCGAATCGCCTGGCGGGCGACTTCGAGGCGGGTCGTATCGATCGAGATCGGCACGTCGACGGCCTTAACGATCGCCTCGATGGCCGGGATGACTCTCCGCAATTCCTCGTCAAGGCTGACGGGAGTCGAACCGGGACGGCTTGATTCACCGCCGAGATCGAGCAGGTCGGCCCCTTCGGCGACGAGAGATCGGGCGCGCGCCACGGCGAGTTCGGGGGTCGAGAACCGGCCGCCGTCGGAAAAGCTGTCGGGCGTGACGTTAATCACCCCCATGACTCTCGGCCTTTCACGGCCCGGCGGCACGATCAAGCGGCCTCGGGCTTCCCAACGGGGCATCGTGGGTCCAGAATCAAGGGGGTCAAATGGCCGTCCGCCGTCACCACGCCGCTTCCATCATATCGACGATCTGTCGGGCGACCAACTGGTTGGCCCGGTAAAAGGCGGTCTCGGACGTCTCGCCGATTTCGGGAACGAAGTTGACCATCTCCGAGACCAGGGTCGGGCCGCGGTCGAGGTCTTCGGGGGTCGGCGGGTTGTGGTTCCAGCTTACGCTGACGTTGATCGTGGCGGTCAACTGGCGGGGGTAGTTGAACGGATTCTCCACCATGATGTTCTTGTCGGCGAAGTTGATCGTGCCGTCGAGCACGGTGTCGGCCCCTTCGGGATTGCCGACGACCTTGTACGGAGTGCGCCGTTCGATCTCCTTGACGATCAGCTCGGTGAGTTGCAACTGCACCTCGCGTCGAAAGGAGATTGACCGGAAGAGGGGAACGTACACGGTTTTCACGTCGTGGCTGAACGGAGCGCGCACCGAGTAGCCGCATCCGCCGCTCGCCAGCGCCGCAATCAGGATTGCCGACGCGAGTGCGACGAGGTTCGAGCGTCGCCGGCCGTCGTGAGAGATCCGCATCGTTTCGCCCTTCCTTGGGCTCGGACAAGAGTCGTTGCGACGATTTCCATCCACGGCGCGATCAACACAAAGCGTTCATGACCAATGACCAGGGACCGATGACCAAGATAAACAATGGGGGTTGGAATAAATCAAGTCGGTCCCTGGAAATCCAGTTTCGTTGCCTAGTTCATCCCACCGCCGCCCATGCCGCCCATGCCACCGCCACCCATGCCACCCATGCCGCCCATGCCGCCCATGCCGCCCATGCCGCCCATGCCCCCGCTCAGCATTGGATCGGTGCTGCCGGGCTGAGACATGATCTTGCTGGGGTCGTGTCGGGTGCGGGGGACCTTGGCGAGCGAGGCGAGTTGAGTCTTGGCCTTGGACGCCCAGGGGCTCTTGGGCCAGCGCTGGGGGATCTTGGCGAAGTAGAATTCGGCCGAGGTGACGTAACCGGCGCGGCGGTAATAGTCGCCGACGACATACGTCCGCTCGGCTTCCTGATCGTTGATGAGGTCGAGCGTGTGATAGAGCTTCTCGGCCCCCGCGGCGCGGTCGGGGAAGGTCATCATCGTCTGCTTGATCATGTCGCGGGCCTTGTCCAGGCCGGCGCCGTCGTATTCGGGACCGATGTAGGCTTTCATCCGCGCGTCGATGACCGAAAGCTGGGCACGCTGGACGAACGGGCTCTTGGGGTGGTCGGTAATCAACTGATCATAATAAAGGGCGGCCGTGTCGTAGTCGCCCATCGCGAGGTGTTCGTCGGCGACGCGAAGGACGGCGTCGTCGGCAAGCTCGCCGGTCGGGTTGTACTGGCGGACGTGTTCGAGAGCGCGGAGGCCGTGGCCGTGGACGTCCAGGATTGGCTCGCGGCCGTCAAAGTGGGCCTGCCAGGGGAACTTTTTCTCGGCGGGAGTCTTGGGGTCGGCCTGAGCGAGCCAGGTCTCGGCAAGCTGGTATTCGCGGCGGGTGACCTTCTCGACGTATTCGGTTCCCTTGTAATCCTTCATCAGCAGGTCGTAACTGTCGTGCGCGGCGACAAGATGCCCGCGCTGATACTGGGTCTCGGCCAGATAATACTGGCCTTTTTCGCCCCAGGGGGTGCCCTTGCGGTTCTTGGCGATGGCGGCGAAGGCAGTCTCGGCCTCGGCGAGCTTGCCCTGTTGAAAGAGCTTGAGCGCGGCCTTGATTTCCTTGTCGGCCTCGGGATTCAACTCGGTCTTCATTGGCTGCCAGCCGTTCGAGCCGAGGACGAGGCCGGGGGTATCGACCGTGGTTGCGACCGGCTTCTTGGGTGAGAAGAGGCGGGCCATGAAGTTACGGTTATCGCCGGTCTCGGCGACGGTCGGGCTTTGAGAGAGGGTCCTGTCGCGACCCATGCGCCAGAGGGCCAGGGGGTTGTTTGGCCCCATGCTCTGACAGCCCAGGCCGGTTGCCGCCGCGAGGGCCGCCAGCAAAAGCCCGGGGGCGCCGCGACCTCGACGGCCGGGGCGGGGGCCGTCGGCGGCGGGTCGTTGGGGGTTAGGCGTCTTCCGGTTCGCCAGGGGCATCGGGTCAGACTCCGGGACCGAGAAAAGGCAGAAGACGAGGGCGATGTCCCAGGTGATGACTGACAACAGCGCCGAGCGTTGCCCGGACTGGCCCGATGGCACCGCCGAGCGACCTCCAGGCCGACCCGGGCGCCGCCAGCAGGCGGAGCGCATCGAGCGTCTGGCCCGAGACCGTCGCCACGTGCGGCTGGCCAGGTCGGCAGGATGGGCAGAGCACCCCGCCAGTGGCCAGGCCGAACGCGAAGGCTTCGCCCGAGCCGTCAACCTCCGCGCCACAGTGCGCGCAGGCATCCAGCAGCGGCATCAGGCCAAGCTCGCGAAGGCAGGCCAGCTCGAACCGGAAAACCCGGAGGTCGCGGAGATGTGGCTCGCCCAGATGCCGGAGCGTGACGACCGCCGCGTCGAACAGCTTTGGGTGTGGGTCGTGGAAGTCGGTCAGCTCTGTTAACAACTCGGCGGCGTAATAGCCGGCATACAGGGCCGCCAGATCGCGGCGAAGTGACGGGAACCGTTCGACGGGCGCAGCTTCCGTGAGCAAGTCCAGAGCGTCCGACGCCTTGTGCAGCACCACGATATCGGATACGCCAAGCAGGTCAAGACCACCCTGAAAGGGAGACTTCAAACGCCTCCCCCCCTTCGCCAGCGCCGAGAGCTTGCCAAGCTCGCGCGTGAAGAGGGTAACGACCAGGCTGGTCTCGAAGACCTCGACCGCGCGGAGAATCAGGGCCGGTGATCGGACGGCGGGCAAGGGCGGCGCCTCGGCGTTGGTTCCCCTGGAGCTTAGCTGCCGACCGTCGCCGCCGGCTGCAAGTCGATCCGAACCCGGCGGATCGAATGATCGACAACCTCAATGACCCGGAACTCGATCCCCTCGTGACGGAACGAGTCGCCAGGTTCGGGGAGTCGGCCAAGTTCGTGAAAGGCGAAGCCGCCAAGCGTCAAGAAGTCACCATCCGTCGGCAGACGAAGGCCGAGGCGTTCGTTGAGGGATTCGACCGAGAGAGACGCCTCGACGTCGAACCGCGAACCGCCGAGAGGCTCAACCGGCTCGTGCGGGCTCGGCTCGTCGTGTTCGTCATCGATCGACCCGACAAGCTCCTCGACGAGGTCTTCGAGCGTGATTAGACCGGCAACTCCGCCATACTCGTCAAGCACGATGGCAAGCTGGGTTCGTTTCGACCGAAACTCTTCGAGAAGGTCATACGCGTTCTTCGTCTCGGGAACGCAGTACGCCGGCCGAACGAGTTTGCGAGGAACGACGACCGCGTCGGGATCGTCGGCCTCGGTCATCCGCGAAAAGAGATCCTTGGCGTAGAGAACACCGACGATATCGTCGCGATTCTCGCCGTAGATCGGTATTCGACTCTTGCCCGACGACCGGAAGACCTGGGCCGCGGCACGCGCGGTGACGGACGACGAAAGCGTCGTGATCTGCGAGCGTGGAGTCATTAACTCAGCGACGTCGCGGCGGGTGAGCGCGACGGCGTGCTGGAGAAGTTCGCGGGTCGACTCGGGCAGGTCGGTCTCGTCATCGTCGGGATGATCGGCATCGGGGGGTAACTCCACCTCGACGCTCGCCGGGCGGGGGGTAGAGTCCGGCTCACGCGCGAAGCGTTCGACCAGGGTTTCCACCTGTTGGGTGCCAAAGGTTAATGGAGACGTCACGAAGCGCAAGGCCGGAGCGCTTGGCCAGAGGCGGTCAATCACGCGCTCGGCGAAGACCCGGCCAACGACGCCCGCCAGGACGTAACCCACGGCGCCGACAGCCAGTGCGATGGCCAGCACGGCCTGACCCGCCAGGTGCGGGGCCTTCCGTTCGATGAGAACGCCCAGCAAGGCCGCGAGCATCAGGCCAGTCACGACCGCGAGAACCTCGGCCGCGCGCTCGGTGCATTCGTCCTCGTGCGCGACATCATCAGCGCGGCCGGGATGGCCCCGACGTTCGCAGAGGTCTTCAAGATGGCTCCGCGAATAGGTCCGCAAGGCCCGGGTCAGGGTGACCGAGACCAGATGCAAACCCAGGACCGGCAAGGCGATAAGGACCGTCCAGCCGAGATTCATACCGTCCACCCGTCGCTCTCCCGTCCGACGCGGTCCGCATCAGGCCAGACCCCAACGGGGTCTGGGACTGATGTCGCCGGGAACGTGTTGGATAACCCGAGCCGGGCCAGAACCTCACCCTCCCGTCGCCTCATCGCGTCTCGGTCGTCAGGTGCCAAATCGTCATATCCGCAAAGATGCAGCAAACCGTGGACCACATAAAGCGCCAGTTCGTCCCAGGGGGGAACTTCGGTCTCGGCGGCGGTCGTCGCGGCCATCTCGGCCGAGACGATCAATTCGCCCGCGAGAAGAGCGTCACCGGGTTCAGAAAGCAGGAAGCTGATCACGTCGGTCGGCCAGTCGTGGCCAAGGTGGCGGCGGTTGATGGCCTGGATCGTCGCGTCGTCAACGACGGCGATCGAAAGCGATCCGCGTCTGACGTCTTCCGCGTGCAGGACATTGCAAATCAGTTGCGTCAGCGCCTCGTGGTCGATCTTGAGCCGCGACTGGGTGTCGCTGATCTCGACAAGAATTTCCGAGGAGAGAGAATCGGGGTCGGGGGAATTTTCCGTATTCATCGTCGCGATGGAGAGGGTCCCGCGGGTTGGCCCGGTTGTGTCGATTCCGGGAAATTACAAGTCTAGGTGAAAATTCCGGGTCAGGCGGTGCGCTGTTCGGGGTATTTGACGCGGCCGTGGTAAATCCCGATCAGGGATTTGATCAGGCTCTCGCGGATCTCGCCAATTTCCTTGAGCGTCAGGCCGCATTCATCGAACTGGCCATCCTGAAGGCGTTTTTCAATCAGGCCCCGGACGAGGTTTTCAATCCGGGCGGGGGTTGGCTCGGAGAGGGTTCGGCTGGCGCTTTCGACCGCGTCGGAGACCATCAGGATGCCCGCTTCCTTGCTCTGCGGCTTGGGGCCGGGGTAGCGGAAGGAGCTTTCGAGGACGTGCGCGGCGTCGGGGTTTCCTTCACAACGGCGGTTGGCCTCGTGGAAGAAATACTCAACGAGCGTCGTGCCGTGATGCTGCTCGATCAGGTCGATGATCGCTTCGGGCAGGTGGTGCTGGCGGCCGAGGTCGACGCCGTCCTTGACGTGGCCGATGATGATCAGCGTGCTCATCGCGGGCGCCAGGTTCACATGCCGGTTCAGGCCGCCGACCTGGTTTTCGATGAAATAGTGCGGCTTGAGCATCTTGCCGATGTCGTGAAAATACGCACCGATGCGAACGAGCAAGGCGTGCGCGCCGATCCTCTCCGCGGCGCTCTCGGCAATCGCGCCGACGGTGATCGAGTGGTTATGCGTCCCCGGTGCGCGTCGGACAAGTTCTTGCAAGAGCGGGTGGGTGATATCTCCGAGTTCAAGAAGGCTAATCCCGGTGACAATGCCGAATGAGTTCTCGACAAAGGGCAAGCTACCCCCGAGGAAGAAGCCGGCCATCAGGCCCCAACCGGCCCGCCAGAGACTATCGCTCGTGATCAAACCCGGCGATTGACTCTGCCAGAGCCCGGTGGCCCATGTCAGCACGAAATAGCCAAGCGCGGCGGTCGCGCCGACCTTGATCAGTTTTGTTCGCGTGCGAACTTCATTGAGCGTCAAGACCCCGGCGGCCGTCCCGCCCATCAAGACGAGGAAGTGGCCGATGCCCGTCCCGAGTGCCAGGCTGGTGAGCAAACACAGGCCGAAAGTCACCATCAAGGCAAAATGCGGGTTATAGGCAATCGCCAGAACCATCGCGGCGATGGCCACGGGGATCAGCTCCGCGTCCCAGGGCTGCATTGCGAGGAGCCGAACCAGGCCGATCGCGGCGACGACGAGGCCGCAAAGGGCGGCGATCCGCTTGAGGTCGCGGGCGATCTGGGGCTGGTGCAGGTGGATGTAATAGCCAATCAGGGCGAAGAGCGCGGCGACGAGAACGACCATCGAGCCCATGCGTTTGGCGCGGGCATTGAAGGTCAGAAGGTTGTTCGCCGTATCATGTTCCATCCGCAAGAGAATGAGCTGTTCCTCGCCGATCGGGTGATCCTGTTCGACGAGGAGGTCGCCGCGTCGGTAGGTGTCATAGATCTCCTTGACACGATTGCGGGCACGCTCGCGCTGGGAGGTCGTGTACTGTTCCTCGTAGGTGAGGGTGGGCGTCCCGGCGAGTTTTTCGGCGACGAGTCGAAAGAGGCATGGGCCGAGCGGGGTCGTTCCGAAGGCCGCGGCGAAGGCCCGCGCGGCGGGACCGTCGGGCTTGGCGACGCGCTCGGGAACCACGCGCTCGCGGGGGACGTATCGGGCCTCGGCCGGGCTCTGACCGACCGACCGGATGGCCAGGGTCCGGCTTGGTTCCTCGTTTCGGGGCAAGGCATCGTAGCCGAGCACGCCATCGCGCAGAAGGGGTTCAAACGCCTTGGCGATTTGGCGATGAAGCCCCTCGCGTCCCTCGGGCGACTCGGTGGCGGTCTTCAAAATTTCAAAATCGTCGGGGGTCAGCTTCCAGAAGTCGCGGAGGTTTTCTGGAAGGGCCTCGAAGGCCGAGCTGCGAGCGACGGTGACCGTGAGGTCGTCAAGGCGCTCGGCGAGGTCGCGGACCGGCGCGGGGTCGTTGAGCATCGACGGGGCGATCTGGTCGACCTCGACCTGACGCTCGGCGTTGGTCTTCTTCTGGTTCAGCCGCTTGAACTCGGGCACGTTAACGCGCAGTTCACGGTCGGGTCGCTGGCCGACCCGGTAATCAAAGGGGGGTCCCGAGCCGTGGACGATCGCCGCGGTCAGGAGGATCGCCAGGGCGACCACGCCAAGCCTGGCGAAGCGGTCGCGCTGGCGGGCCTGATGACCCTGCCGGATCGAGACCGGCGTCGGCGGGCGTAGGTGGGCCCGGAGGGGTTTCGGACGGCGTTTCCCGAAGCTCATGGGTGCGTCTCAACCACGCGTGGTCAGCCGGGCGAGGCCCTGCCCCACGCTGGGGTGCGCCGCGCCGACGTCGGCACGGCTTTGTCGCGTCCAACCCGTTTCCACCCAACCAACTTCGCGGGGTCGTGACCAATTCGTCGGCATCGGTCGGCCATTGCGAAAGAAAAAGGGGAGGGCGGAGGGGTCCGCGGCTCGCCTCACTCCGAGGCGATCGGGCCGACCTCCGTCGGCCGGTCGAGGTCGATCCGGAAAAGGCCCGAAGGGGACGATTCCCGGGGAGACTCGGTTCCTTCATACGCATTGACGATGGCCTGGACGAGCGGGTGCCGGACAATGTCCGACTTGTCCAGGAAGACCATCCCCACGCCGGGGACCGAACGGAGCCGGTCCACGGCATCGGAAAGGCCGCTGACGGTGCCTGGCGGCAGGTCGTTCTGGGTAATGTCGCCGGTCACCACGATCCGGGCGTTCTGACCCATCCGGGTCAAAAACATCTTCATCTGTGGCACGGTGGCGTTTTGCCCCTCATCGAGGATAATCACCGCATCATTGAGAGTCCGGCCCCGCATGAACGCAAGCGGGGCGATCTCAATCAGGTCGCTCTCGGTATACCGTCGAATCTGATCAAAGTCCATCAGGTCGTGAAGCGCGTCGAGGAGCGGACGCAGATACGGATTGATTTTGGCTTCAAGGTCGCCAGGAAGGAAGCCGAGTTTCTCACCCGCTTCGACGGCGGGTCTGGCCAGCACGATCTTCTTGATCTTGCCTCGACGAAGGGCGGCCACGGCGATGGCCACGGCCAGATAAGTCTTCCCTGTCCCCGCGGGACCGACGCAGAAGACCAACTCGTTTTCTCTCAGGGCTTTGAGATAACGCGCCTGGCCGTCGGTTCGGGGGCGGACCACGCGGCCCCCCTCGCGGATTTCCATCGGTTCGGGATCGCTGGCGTCGTTGCCGCGCCCTTGCCGGTCGATCAGGTCGGCGACGTCACCGGCCGACGTCGGTCGGCGTTTCCGGTGAAGGTCGCGGAGCCCTTCAAAAACGTGGAGGGCCTGGTCGATCTTGTCGCGGTCGCCTTCAACTCGGACCTCGCCGTGTCGGGCGAGAACCTTGACGCCGAAGGCGTCGCGGATCTGACGGAGGTGCTGGTCGCGGCTGCCGAAGACGGCAAGTTCCTCGTCGTGCCCGTCCAGGGTGATGATAACTTCCGGCATCTCTGGCCCTTCGTCCGGCCCAAACCCCTGAGCCCGGCCCCCCCCTGTCGGGAGGCGCGGGGCGGGTCGACCCGACCTACATGACTATTATGGATCATCAGGCATCCAAAACGCAACGTCCTGTCGATTCTCGCGAGTTCTCGGGGCGATTCGGGAGAGTGAATGTCGCTTTCGCGCCGCTGTCAAATCTGTCTCGCAAGCGCGTCCCACGCTCAACGGACCCCGGTTCGCCCTGTCGTCGTCTGAGCGGGAACCGACGGCCGGGGCGACGACGTCTCGGCCGCCTTCTGGCCTTTTTCCGAGGGGCGAGCAACCACCGCCGGGGCCGACGGCGGCGCCGAGGGCGAGGTCGGCAGCAGCAGGGGCAAGACCTGTTTGCGTCGGCCCCCCTTGAGCGTGATTTTCACGGGCTCGGGACCAGCTTTACCGCCAAGCTTGATCGTCCGGGTCTCGGTGTGTTCCTCGGGGGTTCCTTCGTGGGTGATGATCTCAAGAGTCGCGGAGAGAGCGGGTTTTTCGGGGTTGTTGTACGTGGTCTCGACCCGGATCGTATAGACGCCGTCAAAGGCGCGCGGGCAGACGTAAACTTCCTCGGCGTGCTTGCCGTAACCGTCGCGAAGGACCGAGCCGCCGAAGGCTGTTCGGGGCAGAATGGCCTTGGAGGTTGCTCCGAGAGGTTCGTTGACGACGAGGTCGAGACCGGCGTCGCCCAGCCAGGTCAGGCGGATGAAGAGGTCGCGGGCCTCCGCCTCGGGGAGTCGGGCGAGAAGGGCGTCGGCCTCGGTGTTTCGACCTTCCTCGCGAAGCGTTTTGGCGAGAGACTCGGCCTGCTTACGGGCATCGCGTCGAATGGTGTCGTCAAAGCCGGGCGCGCTCGCCGGCCAGCCGAGAGCGAGGAGGCGGTCGATCGTGTCGCCCATTCGTTTCGGGTCTCGGGTCTTCAGGGCCAGGTTGATCGACATGAGCAGCGGCTCGCCCCGGTGCGGAATCAGGTCGGCCGCCTGATCGAGCAAGGGGCCGACGCGATCGAGGTCGTTGAGCAGGATCATCTGGTCGGCCACGCTCACGAGAAAGTTCGGGTTCCGGCTTTTGAGAGCCAGGTCAGCCGCGTAGCCGAGCGCGGTTTTTACGTCGGAATCCTTCGCATGGTTCATCTTGAGCGCCAGGGCGTACGCCTCGTACATCCACGGCTCGGAGTTCTTGGAGTGGAACTTCAGGTAGTTGAAGAGGATCGCGCGGACCTCTTCAAACTTCTTGAAGCGGTTCAACTCCATGAGCTTGAATTTGAGAGCGGCGGGTACCTCGTCGTTCTTGCGGTAATACTCCGCCCAGAAGGACATCGGGTCGCGTTTGGCCTGCGCGGGGATTGCGCCTTTGGGGCTCGCGGTGATCGGAATCAGGTCTTTCGAGGGGTTTGCCCCTTGGGGAGCCTGGGAACGGACCGTCGGCGGGGCGTCGCGATCGATCATCCGAGGGTTCGAAAGAGACGACCCCGCCCCGGCTGCCCTCGAAGGGGGCCGGGGCTGGGTCGTTGTTGTGGTTGGAACGTTTTGCTCAAGACGGCCTAGTTGCTTTTTTTTTCCGAAAACGCGCCGGCCTCGGCCGGATCTTGCACGGGCATCGACATCATGCCGCCGCCGCCCATGCCACCCATGCCACCACCCATACCACCGCCCATGCCGCCACCCATGCCACCGCCCATGCCGCCGCCACCCATGCCACCGCCGCCCATGCCACCGCCCATGCCGCCGCCACCCATGCCACCGCCGCCCATCAGGGAGATGGGGATAATGGCGAGGTCGGCGACCGGGTAGACGCGAATCTCGGTCGGAACGTCGTCGGACGATTCGGAGGTGATCGTGAGCATGCCTTCCTTGACGGTGTAAGTCATGCCGAGTTGCTTGAGGATGAGCTTGAGGGTCGTCTTGAGGGGGACGCCTTCGAGGTCAAGGGTCACCGGCGATTGCATCGTCTTCTCGGCCTCTTGAAGGCCGACGGGGTCGACGTAAATCGGGATACCCGAGTCGTTTGCCCCTTGAGTGGCGCTCTTGATGTACTTGAGAACGTCCTCAAACGGGGTCTCGTTGGCGAAGGACATCGAGATCGGCTCGTCAAGCTTGGCGAGGATGCCCTTGGTCTTGGGGTCGCGGTCGAGCAGGTCAACGGCCTTGCCGTAGCGCTTGATCCGCTTTTCGGAGATGATCCGCCAGTTCTCGGCGTTCGGGTATTCGATGACCTTGCTGTCGGGGAAGGGGACGTTCGCCCGGGTAACGTCCTGCATCATGAGCATGAACCGGTATTCCTTGAGTTCCTCGAAGGCCATTTCCTGGGCGAGGAAGCCCATCGTGCCCGACTGGAACATCCCGGCGCGAGGCGCCGCGGCGGGCGGGTCAAGAGCCCGAGCTTCCTGAGAGAGCATGCGGGCGTCGTAGAAGGGAGCGGTTGCCGCGGCGATGTCACCCATCCCGCCGTTGTAAAGGACGTTGTATTGACCTTCGGCCATGAGAGCGCTGAACTGCGTCATCATGGCGTCAACGGTGGCCTGATTGCGGGAGATCAGGCTGAGCGTGCGAATCTGCTGCTCGGCCGAGGCCGTGAGGCGCTGGGCCTCGGCTCGTTCGGCGACAATCCGCTCCTCGGACCGAACCGTGGACATGATCTGGGCTTGCACGCCGCGGTCGAGCGTGTTGCGGGTCGCCTCGTCGATCTGGTCGGCCGATCGAACGACGTTTTGCGCCAGCCGAAGAATCGTCAGGGCGGTCTCGGGCTGACCGGCGTTGAGGAAGTTCCGGGCCTCGGCCTGGCGCTGGCGGATGTCGTCGGTCAATTGCTGGCGAGAGACGTTGGCCAGTCGGGACATTTCTTCGAGCGTCGCCGCGGACCTGGCGGCATCGACCGCGCCGGCGGGAACGGGGGGCGCGGGGACCACTTCATTTCCAGGCACGCCAACTCCAGGCACGCCAACAGGCTCGGCCGCCGAGGGGGCCGGAGCGATGACCTCGGCCGAGGCGGGAGCACCGGCGGGTACCGGAGCCGGAGCCTCGGCGCCGTCGGCGGGCATGGCACCTTCCGCCTGCATCAAGGCGACGCGACGGACGGGGCGCGCCGCCAGACCGCGACGCGCCGCGGCGTCGGCCGGATCAATTTCCAGGGCCTTCTGGAAGAAAACTCGCGCCTGGGCCACGTGACCCTGCGCCAGGGCTTGTTGTCCGAGGTCGGTGAGTTGCTGGGCGAGAGGCGGGTGGGCGTCGGCCAAAGCGGCGGAATGACCCCAACCCAGGGCACCCAATGATAGGGCCAATGGCCCGACACCTTTCCAGAGCCGCGCGGTTCGGTGCATGACTCGATCACTCCTGCAAAGGAAGGGAGCCCGGTGAGAGGGGGACTGGCACGGGCGACAGGTGTTATCACTCATCAATTTACGCTCTACAGTCGCGTCTGACAATCCCGCGGCGAAGGACCGACCCGCCCCCCCTCTTCACGGGTGGCGAACCTGGTTGGCCGTCAGGTTGACGGACCCCGTCTGATCACGCGAATCCATTCCTTCGAGGGTGCTTACCGCTTTCCATCGCGGGTCAACGCTGTCGAATCATTCTCTTCATTATGCCATACGCCTGAATCACGCGGAAAAACGCGGGCGAGACGTCGGCTCATGTCCCTCGGGCACGCTTCTCGGACGGTTTTGACAGCAAGAGAGGTTTGTTCTATCAACACGGTAGAGCCAGATCAGATCAAGGGTAACGCGAAGCGGTCGGTGCGCGTGTGTGTTGCGTCACCGAACGCCAAGCCAGGGACGATGCGAAAACCAAGGTTCCCAGGTGACTTCGCCGTGGTAAACCCGGAATGGTGGGTCGGACGACGTCGGCAAGCTCAACGTCTCTCCGCCAGACCTTGAGACAGAGAACCCGCTCATGTCAGACCAAGATCAGACGAAGCCCGATCCCCCGCCATTCGATTTTTCCAAATTTTCCGAAGACACCCTCTTCTATGAACGCCGTGAGTCGATCGACCGGCGCATCCTTCGCCCGTCGAAGCCCGCGCCGGCTCCGTCCGAGACGGCTCGGGCTCCCATCGAGCGCAGGGCCAAGAAGGAACGCCGGAGGCGGATCGACCCGACGACCTTTGAAAAACAATATACCGACGACGAACTGGAATTCATGAACGCCATGCAGGAGTTCAAAAGTCGGACCGGTCGTCCTTTTCCGACCCACGGCGAGGTGCTCAAGGTGGCCTTCGGGCTGGGATATCGCAAGACCTTTGACGAGGTGACCGACGACGACCTTGAGGACGACCCGTCCGATTCGGTCGCGGCCCTGCCCTCGCGTTGAAAAAGATCGGCCCGAGTTTGAAGGCGCCGACTTCCTCGCGCGGATTCGCTTCGAAAACAGAAGGCCCCGGACCGAGCATGGTCCGGGGCCTTCCGCGTTTCTGGGTCGAACACGAGAGGCCAGGTCAGCGGCCGATCGTCACCACGGCGGGGCCGTGGAGAAGATTAGCCCAGGCATAGACGGCGTCCCGGGTCAGTCGGACGGCGTTGGTCAGCCGACCGGCGCGGTCGGGAGTCTTGACCTCGCCAATCAACTCAGTCCGGCCGGTTTCGGATTTCGGATCATCGAGGCCGTCGGCCTTGCGGTTCAATTCGTGGGCGAGCCCTTCGTAAAGGTTGTCGTCGGTGTTCTTGACCAACTCGGGGGCAGGTTCAGAAATCGGATTCGACTTCGCCTTCTCGGCGACGAAGACGATGACGAAGTCTTCCTGAGCGGCGGCAAAGGCCGCGTCCATGTTCTCGGAAATCGGTTTTTCCTCGATCTGGGGAGCCGCCGCGACCATGCTGGCGGCAAGGTTCGACGCCTGCTCGGCAACGAAGGAGGTGATGAAGTCCCCCTGGGCGTCGGCGAAGGCGGCGTCGAGGTTGACAACCTTTTCCAACGACAATTCCGGAAGCGGAAGGAACTCGACGCCAAAACCAAAGTCAAAATCCTCAAACTCTTCAACCGTCTCACGATTCACAAGATCGGACGCAACGGCGGCAGGCGCGGCGACAACAACCGGCGTGGGCTCGGCGCTGACCGGCAGGGCGACGACCGGCAACGCCTCGGGCGCCAGAACAGCTTCAGGGCTTACAACCAAAACCGGGGCCGAAGCCGGGGCCGCTTCGGGTTCTGGAGCGACGACCAGCGCATCGCCCTGCTCAAGAACGGGAGCATTCCAGTCGGCAACCCTCGAATCGGCCCAGTTGCACGCGGACTGATGCCAGTTGGTCATCTGCTTGCCCGTCGGCAAGGAAAATCCCAGGCCGGCAACAACGCTCACCAGTAGTATCCGAAAACCCATCGCTGAGGCTCCAGGCTGAGGGGATGAAGGACTCATATCCGCTCTGAAATCAGTTCGCAATCGATCGGGATCGGTCCATTCCCGGATCACTGACTCCTTCATGCTGGAGATTATCGACAGGGAAAGCCAGGGTCTTTAGGGGTCGCGGGAGATTCAGAGAAGAAAACGAGGTTTCGGTAAGTTTTTCGACCACGGATGATAGCCGGGTCGGGCAAACGGTGAGGGCGCCATGAATGATTAGGGAAGGACGATTGTCGGGAAGTCCACCTCGATTGCCGATTTTCAGGCCAGAATTCAGGCGGATTCTCTGAGGGCGGGAGGCAGGGACGTGGCCGCGGCGACGTCATCCGAGATTCCGGGCAAGATGCCCAGTCGGGAATAGATTGGCCGGACGTGTCGACGGAGGCGGGGCAACTGCGTGGCGAAGGCCAAAGCTCCGACAAGAACAGGCACGGACGAGCCGAGCACGACGCCGCGGGCTCCCAAGCGTCCCGCGAGCCAGCCGCCGAGCAGGCTGCCAAAAGGGGCCGCCCCCTGAAAGGCCATTCCGTAAAAGCCCATGACACGGCCGCGCTTGTCTTCGTCGACGATGGTCTGGATCAACGTGTTCGAGGCGGCCATCTGCACCATCATCCCGGCGCCGATGGCTACCAACATCAGGGCCGAGAGCCAGACCGAACCCGACTCCGCGAATCCGATCAGGCCCAGGCCGAGCAAGAGCGCCGCGGCGACGATGACCCGTCCCAGGCCGAGGACCGACGGACGTGAGGCCAGATAAAGGGCGCCCGAGAACGCCCCCAGCCCCGTCGCCGCCGAGAGCAGGCCGAGCGTGTGCGGACCGCCGCCAAGAATCTTCGCCGCGAAGATCGGCAAGAGGACTGATTGCGGCATCGTCGCGAAGCTAATCAGGGCGAGAAGCAGCAACAAGGCGCGGATCGGCGGGAAGCCGAACGCATACGTCACGCCTTCCTTGAAATCGCGGCCGATCGTCGCGGTCGAGACCCGTCGGGGCCGCGAGGCCAGGCGCATCGCCAGCAGGGCAAGAATCACGGCGAGGTAGCTGACCGCGTCAATCACGAAGCACCAGGCTTCACCGGCAACCGCGATCACACCGCCCGCAAGCGCCGGGCCGATCAGCCGGGCACCATTCACCAGGGACGAGTTGAGGGCAATGGCGTTGGAGAGATCCTCGCGACGTCCGACGAGTTCGACCAGCAACGACTGCCGCGCGGGCATGTCGAAGGCGTTCACCATGCCTTGCACGATGCTGAGGCCGATGACCAGCGCGATCGCGGTCGAACCGGGACCGCCTCGAAAGGCCACCCAGGCCAGGGCCGACGATTGAAGCAAGGAGAGGATCTGGGTGATCACCAGCACGCGATGCCGATCCCAACGATCGACAAAGACACCCGCCAGCGGGCCAAGAAAGAAGGTGGGCGCGAGCCCCGCGAAGCTGACGAGGCCGAGCATCCAGGCGGCGGAAGGTCCGGCGAGCCGATAGACGAGCCAACCCGTCGCCAGGCGGGTCATCCAGGTGCCGATGAGCGACACCCCCTGCCCCGCGAAAAAGAGTCGGTAGTTCCGATTCACGAACGAGCGACCCATCCCCCGGAGTCGTGCCCCGCGCTCCGATTCCGGCTTTGGTTCCGGTTCGCCGATCGACATTGTCGGTTCCTTCAGCCCGGGAACGGTTCGGCCGAGGCACCCGCTCGTGTTCCAGATCCAGGAAAAGTCTCTGGCCAATCTGACATAATCTGTTTCCCGGCGCGGAAAAAGGATGGGGAGCGTTCCTTGACCCGGTCGGCACTTCGGTTGCAAAGGGCTCGCCGGATTTTACGGATTTGGGGTCAAGTCGACCGGCGGAGATCCGACCGCGCGAATCGCTCAAGACCATTACAGATCCTGTCGATGGAATGACCGTGCCTGTCAGGACGACGGGCGTTTTCGGCCCTACCGCGATCGGAGTCCGTCGCGATGCGTTGGCGAGCCAAGATCAGTCCTTCGCGGCTCGCGCAAGTTTCCGCGCTGGCCGCGTTTCTGGCACTTTGCGGCCGTGTCCTGTTCGCGGCTGGTGACGCCCCAACGGTTCCAGCCGACCAGGCCAGACCGGCCGACCCGTCCGCGGTCGAGGCCAGTCCAGGCGAACTTCCTCCGCCCCGATTCGAGACGACCGAGACCGAGATTCGAACCGATCCGCCGGCCTCGCCAGGGGCTCGGCTTGGTCTGGAAGCGGGTCAAAAGTTCCAGGGGATGCGGTTTCAGTGGTTCCAGGTCGAGGGACCGGCGGTAGACCTGACCGACCCCTCTCGGTCGTCGATTCAGGTGACAATCCCGGGCGGAACGAGCAAGCTCGGGTTCGTGCTCGTCGCGGCGCGCGCGGATCTCGTCCGCCTGGTACGGATCTCGGTTCCGATCCAGGGAGCCGTGGCGAGCGCATCGGCCGCCGTCGACGTCTCTCGGCAACCCTTAAGCTGGGGAGCGAACGCCTCGGGAAAGGTCAAGGCCGACGCGGGCGACGATCAGGTGGGCCTTGTCGGACACAGGGTCACGCTGAACGGCTCAAGGAGCCTGCCCGGCGATGGAAAGTCAGCGCGATGGCTTCAGGTTGCCGGTCCGGCGATCGCCTCGCCCGAATATCAAGGGGCGTTTTTCTCGTTTGTTCCCTCGAATCCGGGGACGTACAAATTCATCCTGGTCGTGGCCGGCGATGGCGAGGTTTCCGAACCCGATGAGGTCGCCGTGCTTGTTGGCTCGCCGCCGAGCATTTCCGGAGTGCCCGGCCAGCCGACGCTGGGGGCACTTCCGGCCTTCACTCCGGCCCCGGCGGCCGTGCCTGTGTCGCCGCCCTCCGCGCCGACTCCCGACCAGATTCTCGCGAACGCCTTGCCCAGCCTGCCGAATGGAAATCGGGTGGCCTCGGAGGTTGCCGACGTGATGGAGGCCATCGCGGGACGGGCGTCGCTTTATTCCTCATTCGCGGTGCTTCAGAATGAGTTGGCGAGGCGGCTGGACGTGGTTGTTCCGGCGGACCCGGCGATAAGGACGGCCTGGAACGCGGGGGTCTTCAATCCCTTGACGAGCTATACAACCGGCTGCCTGCTGGCGGCGGGCCTGGATGCTCGCCAGCCTCAAGGAATGCAACAACCTCTCTCCGCCGACCAGCGGGAGCGGGTGCGCGAGCACTTTCAAAGTCTGGCGCGGGCGTTCCGCGCCGCCGTGGCATCGCGTTAGGCGACTGCCCCCCGGCCCGGAGCGAGAGGACCTCGCGCCGCGTACTCCCCAAGGAGGGGAACCCATGAATTGGTGGCGACAACGTGGACGGGTGCACGCCTCGGCGACCCTCGCGGCCACGATCTTGCTGATAGGGCGTCTGCCCGCCCAAGCCCAGGACAACGCCGTCGCCGCGGCTCCCGCCGAGTCGCCGCTCGACCTGGCCCTGGCGACGACACGAACCCGCGGCGCGGAAACCGTCGCCGTCTTCACCGACACGGACCAGCCCGCCTCGGTTCAGTTCTGGGAAGGATTTCGTGACGGAGCCTGGGCGCGCGCCAATCGCGGCCTCGTTCAAGTCGTGAACGTTTCCAAAACGGATAACCCCGACGTATTCGCCCTGATGAACGTAAGCCGCGTCCCCACCGTCGTCGTTTACGCTCGGCGCGGCGAAAAACTTGTGAAACTCGGCGCGATCACCGACTGCGATAGCCCCGAAGGTCTCTCTGGCTGGCTTCGCGCCCTGGAACTTGGCCGATCCGGGCAATCGGACACCTCCGTGACCCCCACGATCTTCGGCGGCGACGTCCGCCCTTCGCCGCAGTTTCAGGCGACCACGCCGGTTCCCGCGCCTCCGGTTGCGCAAACACCGCAGCCGCAGCAGCAACAGGTGATGATGGTGGCGTCGCAGCCGGGAACGACCTCGGCGGCGGTGGTTCAGGTGCCGAGCCAGAACCTGATGATTCAGCAAGCGCCGCCGCAGATTTTCCTGGCTCCCCAGGCGTCTCCGATGGTGTACGTGCCACAGGTGGCGAGCGCCGCGCCGGTCGCGATGCCGACCCTGGCGATGGCCCCGAGCGCTCCGGCGGCCAACCTCTTCATGGCGACGGCCACAGTTGCCCCGACGCAGCCCGCGCAGCAGCCAACCCTGGCCGTGGCGGCTCCGGCATCGGCGCCGGCGACCCTGGCCCTGGCGGCGGGAGGACCGGCGCTCGCGGTGAACAATCAATCGCTCTCGCTCGCGAGCACGGGCACGCGTTCCCGGGTCCGGGTTCGGGGTCCTGGACTTCTGAATTCAGGGCTCGCGCGGTTTGGCGAGCGGCTTACACGACTGGGCCGGACCCGGATCGAGTCGGTTCAGGAAACCACGCTGGAAGCGCCGGTGTCGCAGGGGACGCCGACGGGTCTGACCACGATTTCCACGACCTCCGCCGCGCCGATTGTTCCGCAACAGCAGCCGACAATCTGCCTGCAACCCGAGGAAGAGGTCTGTCGGCACAAGTGCAAGCGTCCCTGCCGACACCGCGAGCACGCCCCTTGCCAGCACGAGCCCGAGGCGACTTGCCCCCCGCCGCTCTCGCCCGGTGCCCCGTCTCCGCAAGGAAATGATCAACGGCTTCTGCCTACCCCGCAGGAAGGCCCTTCGAAGAACTGAGCGAAGACCTTACTCTCCAAAAAATGACGCAATTCAGCCGACGCTCTCGATAACCTCGGGAGCGTCGGTTTTTTTTGTCGACCCTGGAACCGATTTTTCCGGGATTCCCGTTCATCCGGAAACGATGGTTTGCGAAGGGGAGCCGGATCGTCACGAGCCCCTTGCCCCGGATGTTCTCACCTGATGCAATAGGGTGGGTGTTCTCAGATCGTTGACACGATTCGATGCCACCAATGACAGGGTTATTCCGAGGAGCCTCCTGAGATCTAAAGAGCCACTCGCTCCCGGATTCTTGTTACGTAGGCTCATCCGGTGAACGATCCCGTGAATTCGATCGGTTTCACTTCCCCCTCAATTGCCATGACAGACCGTAGGAGCCTTGACGTGCACCAGAGTCGATTGAGGTTTAAGACCTGTTTTCTCGGCGCCTTGGTCGTCGTGGCGGGCCTGTCGGTCTCGCGGACGTCCGGGGCCGACGACGCGCCGACGCCGTTGTCGCCCGAGGCCGTCAAACTGCTCCAGAATGTTCCCGAGGCTACCCATCCCAGCGGGTACAAGACGGGCCTGACCGATGTT
Source organism: Isosphaeraceae bacterium (assembly GCA_965277595.1). GTDB lineage: Bacteria > Planctomycetota > Planctomycetia > Isosphaerales > Isosphaeraceae > CBDIDH01. Next base: position 2,676,964 of record CBDIDH010000002.1, on the reverse strand, counting down.
TTGAGGGAAGTCGTCAGCGCCGGCACCAACAAGTTCCAGTTGAGCCGGGGGGTAGGTGAAAACCATGCCGCTCCTCCTCCTCCGTTGACCTTGAAACAGGCGATCGAACTGGGCCTCCCCTCGGTCACGGGTCTGAAGTTGCCGGTCAACCTTCAGGCGGTCGTGGAAGCTCAGAAAACCAGGGCGAGAGCGCTCGGGGCGCGGGTTGAGCCGGCGAGCCGATCGGTGGGTCCGTCGCTCCGATTGGGCAACACGCCCGCCGACGGCACGAACCCCGACCCCTCCGCCGAGTGGTTTGACTGGCGCAACCTGAACATGGTCACGGCGGGCAAGAACCAGTCAACCTGCGGCTGCTGCTGGGCCTTCGCCACAGTTGGCGCGTATGAGTCGTCGTACGCGATCCGCAACAATCGGTTGATCAACGCCTCGGAACAGTTCGTTCTCAACTGCAATAACAAAGGGTATAGCTGCGGAGGAGGGCTCTGGGCGTTCGACCTCTTCACCAGCACGGGAGTCCTGACGACCCAGGCCCTTCCTTACGGCAATCCGCTCGGAATGCAGTCCTGTTCCGATCCCGGAAATGGCACCTACCGGGTCAGCGTCTGGGACTTTTTGCCCGGCGCGGGGACGGGGCTTGCGAGCGTTGCCGACATCAAGAAGGCTCTCTGCGATCATGGGCCGATCGTCGTCGCCATTCACGCGACCGACAACTTCGTGCAGTACAAAGGCGGGGCGCCCTTCGGCGAGTTTGCCTCGGGCTATGCCGACCCGCAAAAGCCGAACCTGCTGCTGGTCAACCACGCGATCCTGATCGTCGGCTGGGACGATGCCAAGTTCAATCCCAGGGACCCGAACAAGACCGTCTGGGCGATCAAGAATTCGTGGGGGCCAACCTGGGGGGTTGACCAGGGTTTCGCCTGGGTTCGGTCGGATTCGAACAACATTGGCGTTGCGGCGGCCTATGTCGAGGCCGCTCCCGAGTCCGTTCAGGGCTCGACGGTCCTGAATAACGGCCGAGGCGTCGGTCCCCAATCGGAGTACAGGACGTCGGGACAACTCCCCCTCTTCCCCGCGCAGGCAAGGCCCGACATTGCCTCGGAGCCACGCGACCTGGCCCCGGCAACTCCACCGGCCTCGGCCCCCGCTCCCGCCCGAGTTCCGCCCCCCGCGCCAACTCCGGCTCCGGCACCCGCTCCGGCTCCGGCACCCGCTCCGGCTCCGGCACCCGCACCCGCATCGGCTCCGGCTCCGGCTCCGGCTCCAGCACCGGCGGCGCCCCCTGCGGCGACGGCACCGGAACCGACGCCCGCGCCTTCAAAGTGAACGATCGGGGAAAAAGGGTGCGGAACAGGGCCGATGTCAGGGACACCGGCCCTTTTTCTTTCGATTTTGTGTCGGGAGACAGGGAGCGAGCGCCAGATCATTCGACCCTTCCGGGGCCTTGCTCGTCATACCATTGAAAACCAGCAGCGTGCCCCCGACACTGGAAGCAGGGTCAACGCGTGCGTTCAAAGGCTCTTCGGCCCTCGGGAATATCGCCATGCGTTACTTGCTTGCCCTGGTCCTCGTCATGCCGACCTTCGCCTTCGCCCAGCTTCGCCCTTTTCAGCCAAGGCCCGAGCTGACCGACGCGGAACTGATGCCGCCCAATCACGTTCTTACCTCGAAAAATCGCGATGCGTTCGTCGCGCGCGAGGTTCTTCCCGTGGGCGACTTCCTGACGGTCGTCCTGCCGGTTCAAACGTCGGTGACCTTCCGATGGCGCCTGGAGTTGCCGAAAAGCCCGAAAGATCTCGTCGCGTTCGAGAGCTCGCTTCGATGGATGAATCCGCCGACGGACGGGAAGAAGGAAGACCTTCGGGCGTTACGACCGGGGTTTGCCGACAATAAGGGCGAGAACCTGGGTCGCGTCGACGCGCTTCAGGTCTTCCGGTTCCAGATCCTTGCTCCCGCCGAGAACCTTCCGGTCGCCTTCCGCCTTGTGGATATCCTGAACAACGACCAACCTTCCGACGTGGTTTTCGAGGCCCGGCTCAACACGGTCAATCGGCCTCAGTAAAACCAGAAACAAAAAAACGGGCCACGATTCCCAGGTTAAGGAATCGTGGCCCGTTGATTGATCGTCGGCCCTGAACGTTTTAACGCGTGGGATGCGGCGCCGGCTGCGCCTCGTTCTTAGGGTTATTCAGGATGCTTGCCGGGTTGCTGGGCGTGGTGTTCGCGGGGTTCGTGTTGGGGTTCGTGTTCGGATTCGGGGTCGCGTCGGCTTTCGGGGGGGGCGTCACGGCGGGGGTGTTCCCGGAGACGGGCGTGAGGACGATCCGTCCGGAAACCTCAAACGTGAAGGCTCCGCCGTTGCCGCCTCCGTTGTTCGGCGACGGAAACGGAAGGCCATTTTGCGAACCGGGAGGATTTGTGTTCTGGTTCGGGGCTGGGTTCTGCGCGGGTCGGTTGTTGGAGACGATCCGATGGATGATTCGCTGAATGATCAGTTCGGCCGCCTTCGTGATTTCGGGAGCGAAGGCGCTGAACTGGGGAGGCAGAGCCGCCTTCACGAGTCCCAGAAGGATGGCCTCAAGCTCGGTGTTGCTCAACCCCTGACCGCGGCCGTTCAAGAGGTCCTGAAGCTGGCCCTGAACAAATTTCTCGATATTCTGGAAGAAGCCGTTGTTCTGTGAGATCGCGGCCAGGAAGACGGAGTCATTGGGACCAACCGGGTCGGTGGGCGATGTGGACAGTGAGATGATTCCGTTACCCTGGGGTGCCGTGTTGAGTGTCTGCCCGGTTTGAAGCATCAGGACGGTTCCCGATGATCCGGCCGAGAGATTCGGCTGGGTTCCAGTGTATTGCAGCAATTGACCAGGTTGCGCCAGGCTCTGCGCGGTCTGACCCGGAGCAAATTGAACCATCTGCAAAGGGGGGAGCAACGACCCAGGTTGAACAACGCCTGACGTCGCCGGAACGATCGTCGTTGCGGTCGCGGGATACTGTCCCCGGATTCGGGTTGTCTGACTGTAGCCGTTGTGCGGCCAGAAAAGGCCCCCCGCGCTTGCCTCCGTGCCGAGGAGGATTGGCCCCAGGAACGCGGCGATGCAAAAGGTCAGTCGGTTTACCAGGAAGGTTGTCCGCATCGAGATGTTCCTCTTCGCTTGACGTTGCGCCTTCGCCGTGACGAGGCCGTTGGGTCCTGATCTTTACTTTGGCCTGGAAACGAGGACGCCACCTTCCAGCCCGCAACGACGGCCCCGATCCTCTGGATTACGCGTGCTGTCAAGAAACAGCACGTAGACCCAATTTTACACTGTCAACGCGGTGGCGCTGGTAATTTTCTGAAAATCGAGGGTATTTCTCAAGACGCGCGGACCTTCTTCAAAATTTGTTCGCGAGCCTCATGAAGCCTGTTGCTGAGATATACTCGCCTAGGTTTCGAGGAGCCGCCCGGGCGGTCGTGACCCGGCCTCGTTCGTGGGCGTCTGGCGGGCTCGATGAAAACTTTCGGGCGCGACCGATCGATAGAAGGGGAGTTTCTCATGTCGGGACGGAACGTCAAGCGCGGGCCTTGGATTCTGGGCCTCTTCGGATTCGCCAGCGCCGTGCTGTTGTCGACACCTGGCCATGCCGGCCACCACAAGAACACGATCTGCTACGACGTCGTTCAGGGCTATATCGTTCAGCCGCAACAGGTACAGGCCGCCCAGACTCAACCTCAGGCCCCGGCTCCATCGACGGCCCAGGCTCCAGCAACGCAGTCGCCCTCGCCACAAACCCCGGCTCTTCAGTCGGTTGCGGCACCAGCCCCAGCCCCGCCCCCCGCGCCGACGGTTGCCACGGCACCCACTCCCGCGCCGACGATGACCTTCCAGCTTGCCTCGGCCCCGGCACAGACGATGACCTTCCAGCTTGCCACGGCCCCGGCGCCGGTTCAGACCTATCAGATCGCGGCCGCGCCGGTGCAAACGGTTCAGTACGTTCAGGTTGCGACGCCGACGGTCGCTTTGGCTCCGCAGGTTCAAACGGTTGCCCCCACGACAACCGCCGTGATGGCGACCCCGGTGCAGATCTTGATTCCGCAGAAGAAGTCGTGCCATCATCTCTTCTTCTGCAACTGCAAGTAGTCTCGGAAAAGGTCAGCGCGATCGGATATCCTCACCCCAGTCGGTGTGATCGGGACCGGGCCAGGTGTCGACGTAAGTCCGCCTGGCCCAGTCGTTCCATGCCGATTCCATCTGGGAGGCACGTTCGCGTTCCTGCCCGATCAGGTCGTGCAACTCGGTTCGATCGACGTCCATATTGAAAAGCTGCCAGGGTTGCTTGTCGCGAAGCACGAGTTTCCACTTGCCGTCGCGAACGGCCTTGTTCCCTTCGTGTTCCCAGAAAATCGGCTCCTCGCGGCCGATCGCCTTGCCTTCAAAAGCCGGCCGAAGGCTCACGCCCTGCATTGGCTCGATTTCGTGGCCGTTGAACTCGCGCGGGTACGTCGCGCCGGCGAGGTTCACGGCCGTCGCCATCACGTCGATCAGGTGGACCGGCTGTTTCGCCCAGGAACCTCGACGGTCGGCCGGAATGCCCGCCGGCCAGTGGGCGATGAGCGGAGTGCTGATCCCGCCTTCGTGGGTGAAGTGCTTGTAGCGGCGGAAGGGCGTATTGGCGAGTGTCGCCCAGTCCATGCCGAGCTTGACGTGCGAATTCGGGCCGCCGATCGGTCCCTCGCCTCGGGTCACGCCCGGCGGACCCCCTTCGGCATTGCCGCCGTTATCGCTAAGGAAGAGGATCAGGGTGTTGTCGAGCACTCCCCTGCTCTCCAGGCCATCCATCAGGGTGCCCATGCCGATGTCGATCCGCTCGATCATCGCCGCGTAAACGGCCATGATCTCGTCAAACCGCTCTTTTCTGTCTTGCGGACGCGAGGCCCAGGCGGGCACTTCGGGCGGGCGCGGAGAGAGGGACCATTGGGGGTCGATCAGGCCCGTGGAAATCTGTTTGGCGTAGCGCTGGTCGCGGAGGTTGTCCCACCCTTTGAGATATTGGCCCCGATATTTGGCGATCGTCTCGGCCGGAGCGCGAAGCGGGAAGTGAACGGCCCCCTGGGCGAGGTAAAGGAAAAAGGGCTTCTTCTCGGCGCGGGCCTCGTCGACGAACTTCAGGCCCCAGTCGGTGAAGAGGTCGGTCGAGTACCAGTCCTTGCCGAACTCGGGCGAATCCTTGGGAATTTCGCGGCCGTTTAGAAAGAGCGTCTGAGTACCTGGAGCGCCCTCTTCCCTGGGGAAGTAGACCTCGCCATAGCGCGAGTTGAGCGACCGCTGAAAGCCGCGGTTCCAGGGTGTGCAACCGTGCTGCTGGCCGAGGTGCCACTTCCCGGTCATCGCCGTGAAATAACCGGCCTGGCCCAGAACCTCGGCGATCGTCACCGATCGGGGCAAGAGCTTGCCGCGAATTCCTTTGGAATTCGGTTCGACCCGGTTATCGAGCCAGCCCATCCCGGCCTGATGCGGATAAAGACCCGTCAAGAGCGAGGCCCGGGTGGGACTGCAACGCGCCGCGTTATACGCCTGGGTGAACCGCACGCCCCGCGCGGCGAGACGGTCGAGGTTGGGCGTGGGGACCTCACTCCCGTACGGCCCGATATCGGAAAAACCGAGGTCGTCAACCAGCACGACCACGATATTCGGCCGATCGTCGGCCCTGGTCGGCAATACAAGGCCAAGGTTTCCGATCCCGATCAAAAAACAGAGCCAGGCGGCTGGCATTTTCATCAGCGCGGTACCTCGTCGACGTGATTCCGGAATGATCGCGGGCGACGGATCGCCTTTTGATAGCCTTTTGAGGTCGCCCAGGGGCGAGGATACCGAGGCCGTCGAGCCCTCGAAAGACCTTCGTGCTCTCGGTCGTCATTTCCTCTCTTCAATGCGGACGCGAAGTCCGTGAGGCATGTCTCGCAATCCGGGGCAGGTCCGACGAGGCGATCGAGGCAGGATCAGCGGGAATCGTCAACGATCATGTGTGCTGACGACCGGTCATGAACGATTTCTCAAGATTCGTTGGCATTCGATCTCCGTTACGTTAGACTGGTTCCGGCTTGTCGTCAAATGAGCGTTTGACGTCGTTGGATCTTCGTGGAAAACACGAACTGGCAACCTGGACGTGACCCTCGTTTCCGATCTCAATGGCCCCCTTCGCGCGTCTGGCCTCGCCGAGACGATGCCGACCCATTCCGTTGAGGAAGACGATGACGACCAAGGCAAAAAAGGCCGACGCGGTCGAGGTTCTGGCCCAGTCGATGCTCTCGCTTCTCCGGTCGCGGCGCAACGTCGGCGGAGACGCCTATCCGCCGACCCTTCGCGCTCTGGCGGAAGCGGCGGGCGCCTCGGCCGATTCGCCCGCGGTGCTCAAAGCCGTCGGCAAGAAGTCGTTCACGGCCGAGGCCACGGTCACCGAGAAAATCGGCAGGACCCCCTCGCTCGATTCGCCGGTCTACTTCACTCGCGACATCCCGCCGAAGCCGGCTCTGGCCCAGAGATTGGTCCTTGTCCTCGAATCCCAGAAGCGACTCGGCGCCGAGGCTTATCCGCCGACGCTGGCGCGTCTCGCCGAGCTTTGCGATAACCCCGCGAATACCGCATTGACCAAGGCCGTCGGCCAGCAAGCGATGACCGACGTGGCCGTGGTCGTGGGAAAGCCTCTGCTTAACGCTCCCGTCGTCTTCAAAAGCGACCTGGACGGCGACCAGACGACGATCCTCCCCGCGCTCCTGCGATACGCGCTTTTGAGCCTTTCGAGCGGTCACAGTGATTCGGCCGAGACGCTTGCATTCACGGTCACAGAGATCAATAAGAAGTTTCATAAAGATCTTCAAACCCGGATCAGCGAGGCGCTCGGTCAACCTGAAATGCGACAGGCGTTGCCCAGCGAATTTTCCTGGGTTTTGAACAACAAAAAGCCTCTCTTTTTCCTGTCGAGGATCAAGCCACGAGAGTCTGACCCAGCCGAGAAGGTCGTGCCGATGACGGCACCGATGGACGACGAACCGCTCGACGTGCCGACGCGACCAAAACTTGCTTTCGCCGAAGCCTTCCGCGAGGCATTTCGAAAGATTGATCGTCAGAACGGGGCGACGAACTTCGTGAAGCTGGTCGACCTGCGCGGGGCGATGGGCTGGGCCGATCGGAACGAGTTTGACGCCGGGCTTCGGGCGTTACGACTGCTCGGCGAGTTCTCGCTCAACAGCCATGAAGGATTGCACGGAACGTTGACCACGGAGGAGCGCGAGGCCGGACTGCGCGAGTCGGGATCGTTACTGATTTACGTCTCCCGGGGGTGATGCCGATGTCTACCGCGTCGACGACGAAGCCAACCGAAGGGGGGCGGGTCAGCGCGACCCGACTCGACGACTTCTTCAGCGCCGTGCTTGATAGCAACCCGTTCGCGGCCAGCCGGGTGCTGGAGCCATCAGTCTATGACGTCGATGTGCCGAGCGTCCACGCCGACGGTTTTGACCGCCTGGTCAAGCTCGCCAGTAACGCTCATCGTCAAAACCTCGGCATCGGCGCCGCGTTGCTCGGCGGAGCCGGGGTCGGCAAGAGTCACTTGCTGTCAAGGCTCTATCGATGGTCTTCGGAAAAGGTCAACGGCGGTCCGCGCGCCTGTTACGTTTATATCAACAATATCCTCGTTGACCCCGACCGCCTCGCTCGATACCTGTTAAAATACGTGGTCAGCCGGGTCACCGAGGGGAATCGCCACCCGCTTCACGAAACTCCGCTTTTCCGGTTCGTCGATCGCGCGATCCGCCATGCGCTGGAGGCGGCGGGATTGCCAACGGAGCGGATTGAAGAGCGCATTCCCGAGGCGATCGCCGCCTATCGGGCGAGTTTCGTCAGGTCGTCGGAATCAGGGTCGATCTATGACACCCTGTTTCAGTTCTGGCGGTATGCCCGGCCCGATCGCGCCGACGAACCGGGAAGGAGACTGCTGGCGACGTCGGCGCTCTCGTGGCTCTCGGGCGATGAGGTTGACCCAACGCTTGCCGCTCGCCTGGGTTTCCGGGTCGATGCGAACGAACCGGCGATGCTTCACGACGATCGGGAGGTGGAACTGGTCCTGATCGCGCTGGCAAGGCTGGCGCACGTCAGCCGGCAACCGTTCATCATCTGCATTGATCAGGTTGAGAACATGGACCCCGACAAGATCACGGTTCTCAGCCGGTTTCTGCACACCCTGCTCGACCATTGCGCGAACCTCCTCTTGATCAGCTCGGGCGTGAAGCAGACGATGATCTCGTTCAAGGAGAACCAGATCATTCCCGAAGCCTCGTGGGACCGGATCGCCCAGTACATGGTCGATTTGAAGCGAGTCTCGGCGCCGGCGGCCCGGCAGATCCTGGAAGCCCGGCTCGAACGCTTCCACGAGCGTTTCCTCGATGTCGATCCGGTCCGCAAAAAGGTCCTTACCGACACGCTCTTTCCTCTCGGCCAGACCTGGCTCGCGAATCAACTTGGCGACGTGATCGAGTTCAAGACCCGCGACGTTCTGACCTGGGCGCGCGACGCCTGGGAAACAGAGCAAGGCCGTCTCGGCGAGGTTGGCGGCGTCGCCTGGCTCAGTCACTGGCCGAACAAAGGCAGTGTTCCAACCGATCCCGATCCGCGAACCCTGGAAGAACGGATCGACGAGATCGTTGACAAGAAGATCGCCGAGCAGGTCTCGCAGCATCACCTGCAACCAGGGAGCCTGCCGCCCGACGCGGGAAACCTGACGGGTCTGGTCGAGTCGCTGCTCAAGGATTGTCAGGCAAGCGGCCTTTCGTATACCTTGCGCGCCGTGGAACGAGTCAAGGGGACGAAGGGAAAGCTGCCGCCGTTTGACCTGCTCGTCCGCGAGCAACGCGAAGGCGATTCCCGGGAGGTCACCACCGGCGTTCTCTTCGTGACCAACATCGGCCTCTCGGCCTCGGCCGCCCTCAGGCGGCTCTGGGAAGTCGAGAACCCGCCCGACCACCGCTTGCTCGTCACCGACCACGAGCGCAGGCCGCTCAAGGTCGGTCCTCAAGGGGTGGAATATTACAAAGGTCTGGAGCAACTCGGTCACGACAAATTTGAACATCTCAAGATCAACTTTGAACAATACGCCGCGCTCGATGCGCTGCGTGACGTCGTCGGCATGGCCCGATCGGGCGACCTGGACATCGAAGATCCGCGCGGCAAGGTCCGCCAGGTGACCGAGGCCGAGGTGATCGCCTCGCATCATCGCAAGGACCGCTATCGATCGCACCCCTTGCTCCGCCCGCTCCTGACCGAGGACGGACCGAAGGCGACTGTCGTCGAAACGCTTCTGGCCGTGCTCGACGAGAAGGACGTCCGGCAATACATCATGGCTCAACTGGCCTGGATGATGGGCTCGACGGCCTCGGCGATCGCGAAAGGGTATGTCAAGGTGATGAAGGAACCGAGGATGACCTTCGAACCGGCCCGGCCGCGGGTCAAGTCGATCGCCGAGAATATGCACAAGGAGGGGTTGATCCACGCGACCCCGCAAGACGACGACCTGTTCCTGTTGCTCAGGAAGTAGAGGCACAATGGCGGCGGTCACGACGTTCAGTGTCTCGGAGGTCAGGGTCGCGGCCACCTGCCCTCGAATCTCGTACTTCGACGCCGAGCAGACCCGGCGCCTGAACCTCAAGCCGAGGGCGGTCACGCGGCTCTGGAAGGCCGGTGGCAACGAGACCGCCTGTGGGAGCCTCTTTCATGCCGCGATCGCCTCGTTTAACCGCAAGGCGCTCGACGCCCCTGAGGTCCATAAGGCCCTCGAAGGTGAGCCGGACTCGCGGGCGATCGAGCATCGGCTTCGCGCCTTTCTCAATCAGAATTGCGTGAACCTGGATTACCTCGCCGCTCGATCCGCGACGCAGCAGCAGGCGTTTATCCGGGCCGTCGGCGTTTACATGCGAGAGCTGGCCGACATCGTCGCCGATGCCCTGACGCGCGGCAAGGCGGCCGGCGAGGTGCTCAGCCATCTCTTCGGCAACCCGAAGCGTTCGATTGACGCGACTTTTGATGTCGGCCCCGCGGGCGAGTCGGTCCGGGTCAAGGGTATCCTTGATTATGTCTTTTACGACTGGCGGACCGAACGACACCGGATCGTCGACTACAAGCTAACGCCCGCCGGAGAGCCGGGGAACGACCTCTTTCAGGTCTCGCTTTATGCGTTGATGTATCAGGTCCAGTACCGGACCGAGGCCGACGTGGGCGTGCTCTATCTCCACCCGACCCGAGAGATGGTCGAACTTCCCTGGGAGAAGGTTCACGGCCAGCGGCAAAAGATGTTCAACCTGCTCGCCTCGATGGCCGGTTGGGTTCATTACGACGAGTCGACCGGGAAGGGCCTCAAACCCCCCGGTGAACCTTCGTTTTGCGCTCTCTGCAAGTGGGACAAGCACAAGAATTGCCTGAACCGGCTCGGCCCCAAGCACGAAGGAGTCCGGCTCACGCACTGGTCGAATTCCGCGTCGGGAGCGGTCGTCGCGAACGACCCGGCGGTCGGGGTCGTCGAGCCGCGAACGGAGGAGCGCGCCTGGGCCGTTGAGGTTGACGAGTCGACCACCGTCGACGACCCGACCGGACCCGAGAAATCGATCAAGGCAAAGGCATTTGATGCTCTTCAGGTCGGCTCGACCGCCGATGGATCGACACCGGTTACCCTGCCCCTGGCGATCTTGCCGACGCACCTGGCGGTCGTCGGCGCGGCGGGAAGCGGCAAGACCTGGATGGCCAAGGTTGTCGCCGAGGAAGCGATTCGCCTTGGCGTCCCGGTCCTGGCGATCGACCCTCAGGGGGATCTTGTCCAGTTTCTCCGCGAGGCTGCCGAACCTGCTGGACTCTCCGAGGTTGAGAAGACAAACCGTCGCGAGTTTCTTGATCGGGTCGAGCCGAGAATCTGGACCCCCGGCTCGTCGCACGGACGTCGCCTGAGCCTTGACCCGATCCGCCTCGCCGGTCGCGATGAACTGGCGAGGATCGTCGATCCAATTCGTCGCGAGGAAGAATGGGAAGGGATGCTCTCGGCCGCCGCGGCGCAGCTTGTCGCGCTGGCGAAGCTTGGAGGCGAGACGGACTCGCAGCAAACCTTTCTCTTCATGGTCCTCCGAGCGCTCGCGGCCGACGGCGCGGGGCGGGACGTTGACCTCGCCACGATCGCCGAGGCCGCCGCCGACCCGACCACCGTGGCGATGGACGACGCGGACCAATTCATAAAGAAGGGGGAACGTGAGCGCCTGGCGCGCAAGCTCAACGGCCTTCGGCTCGGTCCGGCCTCGGCGCTCTTCACGGGGGGCCAACGTCTCGATCTCGACGCCTTTTGCCGATCCGAGACGCCCGGCAAGACCCCTCTGAATGTGATTTATCTGAACGCATTAAACGACGACGATCAAAAACACTTCTTCGTGGCCTCGCTCGCGGCCGAGGTCTATCGATGGATGATCACCTCGGTCGAACCGACGCCGGGACGTCCCAGCCTGCTCTTTTACATCGACGAGGCCCGCGACTTCATTCCCGCGGGCGCCGCCAAACCCGCCGCGAAGGTTCCTTTGATCCGCATCTTCACGCAAGGGCGGAAATACGGGGTCGCCGGTCTCCTTTGCACCCAGAGTCCGCGATCGGTCGATTACAACGTCTTCGGCAATTGCAGCACCAAGCTGATCGGCCGCTTGGAATCTGCCCAGGACCTGGAGCGAGTCGGCGAATGGTTCAAGACGGAAGGCCCCGCGCCTTCCTGGCTCTCGGGCCGCAAAGGGGCATCGGCCGGAACGTTTGTCGGGCGCTGGCCCGAGATCGCGCCGGGGCTGGAAGGGCAGGTCTTTCGAAGCCGCCCTCTGTTTAGCCGACACGAAGGGGCCTGGTCGCCTGATCGTCTTGAACGTGAGATGGCGTCCGGCTCGAACATAAAATAACCTGAGAACGTCGAGCTATTTCGCTTTCAGGGTGATCTCCGAGGTCTCGCCGCCTTTGAGGTCCACCGTGACCGACTCTGTCTCCTCGTTATCGGAGCCGGGGTTGGGACGGCCGGTCAGAACGTAACGCCCTGGCGGAACGTTCTCGAAGGCCATCCGGTTGGCGGCGTCGATGTTTCCCGAGCCGCCGTAAGTGCCGATGGCGTCGCCGGTTTCGGGAGACATTCGCACCAGATAACCGGCGGGGCGCGCCTTGCCCGCGAAATCGACGGTGACGAGAACACCGGCCGACCGCCGCATCACGAGAAGGACGTCGGTTTTCGGGGTCGTGATCGCCTGGCCCAGGCCGGGGAGGAAATAGCCCGGCGTGTATGCCCAGACCGTCGCCTTGCCGAGGGGAACCGCATCGGCGCGGAAACGGCCGTCGGCGTCGGTCTTGTACGCGTACCCGTTGGTGGTCTCGTAACGACCGCCTGTTGTGGGCTGAACGTTGTCGAGTCGGACGTTGACATCGGCGAGCGCCTTGCCGGCCTCATCGGTGACGCGCCCCGAGACCGTCGCCGCCCGAGACAGGCCACAATCGAGGCGTTGCCAGCGCGGCTCGCCGTCGAGTCGGACGTAACCGGCCACGCGAGGGACAAAGCCGTCGGCCTGGACGACGAGGCGGACCCAGGCCGACGGTAGGTTCTTCAAGACCCACCGCCCCGAGTCGTCCGCCTTGGATTTAGCGAGGACCGGGTCGAGATATCCGCCCTTCGGCTGAGGCTCGACCCGATGCAATTCGATGGTCGCGGTCAACGGTAAGCCGGTCGACAGGTCGGTTGCCTTCCCTTCGAGAACGGCTCCATCCTCGGCGCGGAAGCCGTGAGCCGAAAGCCGCTGATTGAGGATTTCGAGACCGGCGGGAACGGTGACTTTCGTCCAGTCGAGGCCGCCGGTGTAAACGTCGATCTGGACTGGAGGCGTGGTGTCTTCGGTGCGCGTCGGGTTCAAATCAACGGGCAGAGCGCGGAGTTGCCGCCAGCTCGCGGGCTGCCAGACGGTGAAGGACCAGTCGATTTTCGCCGCCCTTCGCGTTTCCGGCTCGGAGTTTGGCGCCAGCCAGACACTATAGCCGGTTCCGTCGTGAAGAATGACGCGGCGAATCCGGGCGTCGATCCGCGTGAAATCCTTCAGGACGGCGGAAAGCGCAACGGCATCGCCCCGGCATTCGGCATGCGACTGGCCGCCGCCAAAGGGGGGGCCTTCCCACCAGGCGATCCGGCCCGGATGATTGAAGACGGCCGCCGCTCCCTCGGGCCAACCCGGATCGCGCACGGGAGTGTTACCCACTCCACCCGTGATCAAGGCGTTCGCCTCCCTCGGCGTGACGAAGAGCAAAACGGCGATGCAGACGATCGGCGCGATTCTGGACATGGTCTTCCCCGAGAATCAACGACGCATGGTCACTCAGAAGATCACGCCCCGCGAGCGACTTTCTTAGCTCAATCGTACCGCGAGCGCGGTCGAAGCGGACCGGATAAGACCGGTCGTTCCGGCCGATCTCGGGAAATTTCTCAGGAATTTCGAAATGACAAAGGGTCCCGCCAGGCACTAGCCTGAAGACAAGTCGAACCGCGAAGAAGAAGGGAAACGACCTCATGACAGGCAAGGCGACGTCGGCACTGGAGGCGAACCGGACGTCCCCCGAACGTCCTGGATTCGCGGCCTGGACGGACGAGCAACTCCTGCGGCAGTTTTTTAGCGGGAGGGCCGAGACGGCGGAAGCCGCCTTCGCCGCGATCGTCGACCGGCATGGCGGGATCGTGCAACGGGTCTGCCTCGACGTCCTTCGAGGCCCCGAAGAGGCTCGCGACGCCGCGCAGGCGGTCTTTCTCGTGCTGGCGGCCCGGGGCCGGTCGATTCGAAAGCCCGAGGCGCTCGGGCCCTGGCTTCACGGCGTCGCGCTCCGGGTCGCCCGACGCGCTCTCGGTGACAATCTGCGGAGGAAAGAGGCCGAGCGGAGAAAGGCCGAGATCATGCAAGAGCGCCAGGCCGACGCGACCGAGCCCGACCTTTCGGGCCTTGCCGAGATCCATGACGAGGTCGATCGCCTCCCCGAGTCGTACCGGATGCCGATCATCCTCTGTTACATGCAAGGGTTCACGCAGGCCGAGGCCGCGGAGACGCTCGGCTGGCCGTTGGGAACGGTGCAAATCCGGTTGCATCGCGGTCGCCAAAAACTGCGGACACGATTAACCCGGCGCGGAATCGGGCCGATCGGACTGGCCGGGGCGGCCCTGACCGCCTTGCTGGCGCTGTCAAGTCCCGCGCCGGGCAAGGAATGGACTGAGAGGACCTCGCGGGCGGCCGTCCGGTTCGCCTCGGGCCGAGGGACCGGCGGCCTTGTGGGGCCAGACGTGACGGACCTGGTCGAGGCGACGCTTTCGGCGATGGTCTTTCCGGGCGGGAAACTCGTCGCGGCGTTGCTGGCGATTCTGATCTTCCTCGGTTCGACCGCGACCTTGATTCAGAGGGGCAAATCGGCCACTGCGTCAACTGGTGGGGTGTCGCGAACCCTGGCCATTGTTTCCTCACGGCCGAAGACGAATAACGTAAAGGTGGCCTTGACTCGCGTCAAGGAAACGCCGACTCCCCAGGTCTCGGCAAGCTTGGAAAAGAGCGTCGAAGCCGAGGACGCGATGGAGGACGTTGAGCCTCCGCCGATAACTCTCCGTCAATCGCCGGGACTGGCGCTGGCGATTCCAGCGCCAGAGATTGTCGAGGCGAACGGCCCGGAGTTGTTCGAACGGGTCTGGCGGAAGGATGATCCGCGAGGACACGGCGGCGACGGCCTCGGGCCAGTCTTCAATGGAACCTCATGCGTCGCCTGTCATCACAAGGGGGGAACCGGCGGCGCGGGGGGCGTTGACCGCAATATCGAGATTGCCACCGTCGGGGAGCCGGGATCGACAGGATCGGGGTTCTTTTACTCGTTCCGGATGGATTTCGGCGCGGGGGGCTTTGAGTATCGCATGGGAGACGCCTCATCCTTGTCGTCGTCATCAACGAATGCTCGGAACAGACCGCGGATCGATCCGCAAATCCTGGCGGCGATTCATCCCGGGTTTCGCGAGTCGCGGAGTGTGATCCTGCACCGGTTCGGAACCGATCCCGCTTACGGTTCCTGGCGGAATACGATTTCCGGGGCGCACGGAACGGTCGTCGTGCGGACGTCGGAGCGCAATCCCCCCGCGCTCTTTGGATCGGGCCTGATCGACGCCATTCCCGACGAGGCGATTGAACAGGCGGCGAGACGCAAGGGGTCGGGATCAGCCTCGTTGAAAGGCCGGCCGGGCAGGCTCAAGGATGGACGGATTGGCCGGTTTGGATGGAAGGCGCAGACGGCGACGCTCAAGGAGTTCGTCCTCTCGGCCGCGGCCGGAGAGATGGGCCTGGAGGTTCCCGGGCGTCGGCAAGCGGCCGACCCGAGGCTTCCCGGCTTCGAGGCACCGGGGCTGGATATGGATCAGGCCGATTGCGAGGCGCTGACCGACTATGTGCGCGGGCTCCCCACACCGGTCGTCAACGTCACCGATCAGGAGACGACATCAATCAAGGCCGGTGAAGAGACGTTCAAGGCGATCGGCTGCGCGCATTGTCACCTTCCGAAGCTGGGCGACGTCGAGGGGATTTACAGCGATCTCTTGCTGCACGACATGAGCCCCCGGCTCGGCGATTCAGACGCCTACACGGTGTTCAACGGCTCCGAGGTTCCCGACCGCCCCGCCGTGACCAGCACGACCGCCGCGACGGCCCGCGAGTGGCGGACGCCTCCGCTCTGGGGCCTCCGCGATTCGGCCCCGTATCTTCACGACGGCCGGGCCGCGACCGTCGATGAGGCCATTGCCCTGCACGCCGGCCAGGGGACCGCCTCGGCAAAACGCTACGCCGATCTATCCGTCAGGCGGAAACGCCACCTCACTGCCTTTCTCAACGCGCTCGCCGCACCGGCCGAAACGCGCTGAGAAACCCTGATATGCATCGCTGTACGGTTCAGTACCAGTTCTGAAAGAGCTTGAGCAGGAGACTCTTGCGGGGACGCGGCAGCAACGCGCGAAGCTCTTCCGAAGCGGCGATGTCGCGGAGGAAGAGGTTCGCATCAATCTGGCGGATCAACTCAGGCCCGCGCACGGTGAGCGCGACCTCGCGGTTGTTCCGCAAGCTCAAGGCATCAAAATTCCCGGTGCCGATATAGGCAAGATTGCCATCAACAGACAACGCCTTGACGTGCGTCATCGCCGGGTACAGGTAAACCCGAACTCCGCCGCGAAGGAGTCGGTTCGCGGTGTTCGAATTGATCTCGTTCATCAGATGCACGTCCCCCCGCTTCGTGAGAACGGCCCGGACGTCCACGCCACGCGACCGCGCGGCGATCAGCTTCTTCATGAGGATCGTGTCGTCGAAATAGGGATTCTCAAGGTAAATATGATGTTTGGCTGAATCCACCGCGCCATAAACCGCATCCTTCAGTGATCGTTCGAAGACATCGGTGCGAATCATCCGAACCTGGGCATTGGGAACAACCCCGCGCGTTTCGAGAGCCTGGGGAGCGGTCAGGGCGCTTCGGCCGCCAAGCTCGGCCCATCGGTTGGCGAAGAGAGCGGCGTACTGGGGGACGATCGCCCCTTCGGCCAAAAAGGCGAAGTTATGCCAGCGCGTCAGGGCGGGGCGGGTCAGGATCATGCCCCCCGTCCAGACGATCCGGTCGTCAATCACGGCGACCTTCCGATGATCGAACCGGAAGAAAGGGTCGGGCGCCTCAATGACCTCGACCCCCGGCTCAACGCGGAGCCAGTCCAGGAACGTCGCGCCTCCGCGAGCGACCCGGGCGTTTCCCTCGCCGCTGACGTGGCCGCCCCGATCGACCATGACCCGGATTCGGACGCCCGCGCGGGCTCGACCAATTAATGCCTCGGCGACGGGACGACCGGCAAGGTCGTCGTCCCAGCCAAAGATCATCAGGTCGATCCGCGATCGTGACGAGGCAATCAGGCGGAGCAGGGCTTGATACGCGGGATGGCTATCGAAAAGAGGCGTGATCCGCGCGGGGGTCAGAGGTCCACCGCTCTCGGGACTTGCTTCATGAGTGAGATTCTGACCGACGGGCGCCAGCTCGGCGAGACTCACGGCGATCCGCTCACCGAGCCGACCGACGGCCATTCCAGACGCCAGCAAGGGGCGATGAACGATCAGGGAAACGGTCGCTCGCAGGCAATCCGTGAACAGCACAACCTTCTGCTGACCTGTCACGTCTTTCTCAAAGCTCGCCCCGGGGGGCTGGACCGCGTTGGGTGGAAGTTCGCGCGCGGGGTGTTGATCTCCGGCCCTGGCCGACGCGATCGACGTCGACAGGACCAGGATCGAGACCGACGCGATTGTTGCCATCCGATGCGCCACCTCGGCCGCCTCCATGCCCGCCCGCGCGGAACTCCTTCCGTCATCGACCGAAGATGAGAATCCAGGTGAGAAAAGCTGAGAAGACCAGACCCAGGAAGACTGCGGAACCGGCCGATTCGATCAGGCCGGACCGCGACGGATTCTCGTTACAGATGCGAGCCGTGAGCTCTTGTGAAAGGGCTGAATGCCCCGATGCCGTGGACCTTGACCTTGCGTTTCCAGACGCTGGAACCGCAAAAGGCGTAAAGCGTATCCAGGTCTGGACCGCCGAAGCAGAGGCCAACGACCCGGGCGCGGTTGGGAACGGGAAGAATCACCTGAGTCGGGCCATCATCGGCACAGATCTGCACGCCGAAACGGGTTCCGACGAGCATCGGTCCTTCCCTGGCGTAGCAGACCGATTCCGCCCCGGCGTCGTCGTCGCCGTCGGCAACGTGGAGCCAGAAATAGCGCTCCTTGTTCGCGAGGGTGCCGTCGGCGTTGATCTGGTAGCTATACGCCCACTTCGACCGGCCGTCGGCCACGGAGAGGAGCCACTGGTCGGGACGATAGGCAAGGCCCGTCGCCGACTTCAGGCCCGAATCCACCTTCGACGTCTTGCCGTCCTTGACGTACCAGACCGATCCGGTCTCGTTCGAGCCGAAGGCGCCTCCCGTCACATAAAGGCCGCCGCTGGGCATCGCCAGAAGATGGTCGCCCGCAATCCCTTCGGCGACGGAAGAGGATTTGCCCGTCGGATCATAACTGAGGATCTTGCCGGTCTTCCGAGAAACGGCGTAAAGCTGACCTTCCGGTCCCACGGCGAGGCTATTGGCCTGACCGGCGTCGGGCACAACGACATGAATCTTGCCCTCAATGTCGATCTCTTGAATCGTGTTGTCTTTTGTGTCGACGAAGAAGACCTCGCCGCGAGCGTTGCAGGCTGGGCCGGACGCTTCCTTGAAGGCTCCGGCAACGGCCCGCCAGGGTTCGTCGGGAAGGATGATGTCGCGGACCCTCGGTGCGCTCGGCCCTGCCTTGACAGGCTCGGGCCAGCCTTTCCAGAGGTAGCTCATCGCTTCTTGATAGACGTCGTAATAACCGGCGACGTGGCCGCCGTTGAAGGTTCGGAACTGGTAATCGTAGCCGGAGAACTTCAAAGCCTTGTCCATCTCCTGATCGATCAGATACCAATCCCCCGCGCAGTTTTCCATGTCTCTGACGCCCGTCGGGAGAAAGGCGCGAATCGGCTTTGCCTCGAACTTGCGGACGAGCGTCGGGAACTCATGACCGCCCCGAAAGGCCACGAAGCTACCGCTGTTGGCATAAACGCGGCTGAAGGCGTCGGGGCGTTCCCAGGCGGCGTTAAAAGCCGCGATCCCGCCGCTGCTTCCGCCGGAGATGCACCGATCATTCCCGCTGGTGGAGAGCTTCAGGTCAAACGACCGGGCGACCCAGGGCAAGACCTCGTCGATGAGAAAGTTGACGTTGGCGTCGCCCATGCCGTCATATTCGAGGCAACGGTTGCGACGCCCCATCGTGTTCTTGACAGGCGCCGGAAGGTCGCCCGGTGGAATGAAGACGCCAATCGTGATGGGGATTTCCTTGGAGGCGATCAAGGTTTCCAGAAGGGCTTTTTCCCTGGGGTTGTAGCCGTCCGTCTTGACGGAGACGCAGGCCGGGTTGGTGCCGTCGTACTGCGCGGGGATGAAGACGACGACCTGCCTCGACGTGCCCGGAAAGATCGAAGTGCTTGTGTAGACGCCGCTCTTGACGACCCCTTGAGGAATGTCTTCCGGCTTGATCTCGGGCGCGACGTAGGTGCTCTCGCCGGTCTCGGCCGGGCCGGGAAGCGCGGAGCCGACCGATCCGGCAAGCGGCTTGATCGCCCATTGCAGGTGCGCGTCGTTGGGTTTGTTTTCCCAGAGATCAACCTTGGCTCCCGGGGTCGTCTTGCCGCCAAGGAGGTCGAGGCCAAGGCCAGGGGCGTGTCGGGGGATCAGGGTGTAGGAACCGTCCTCGTTCTTCTTGAGGTTCCATTCCTGCCAGGGCTCATGACGATCGGTTTCGAGCACCGCCAGCGTGCCGATTTTCGTGCCACCTTTCGAGGCGGCGAGGACCAGGGTCGGCTGGTGCATCGGGCTGATCGCGTAGACGTCTTTTCCTCGCGGAGAGATCACCCATTTTTGATGGGCCGACCCCGCCCGCTTGCCAATCGAGACGATCGTTCCCTCGACGGTGCCCGAGCCGACGGCTTCAAGCACGAGATTGGGCGCCGAGGCGGGCACAAGCGAATAGGCGCCCCAGTCCTCGGCCAGGGAAGATCGGCTAACCAGACCGGCGGCCAAGACGCCGCAAAGAAAGATCAGGCGTCCGCGGCCCGGTTGTCTCGCGGGGGGTGTCGCATGCGTCATCTCTGGCCGCCTCTTGGAACGGATTCGGTTCGATTGTGTCATCCTGCTGGCTGTCGGAACCGCGATTGCAGCAGGCTGACCAGGCAAGGTCAAGGCAGCGACTGAAAATCTCCCACATGGAACCTTTTTTTTCCGAATCCCTTTCCTGGATCGCCTTGATTGCCTCATCCCTGAAAACAGGGCAACCTTCCCGTCCGTGGTGGAGCGGGGCTTTGCGTGGTATAGTCAGTAAGGTCGATCCGAACCGCCGACCCAAGGGTGTCCGGCGGTCGTCGTCACGTCCGTGGGAATCGGAGCCGGGTGGACGCCAGGCAAAAAGGCCGGGCCTTGCCCGAGATTGGGTCCGGATTCGAGGTGAGACGCTTGAGCCTCGTCTGTGGCAACCCCTGTCGCTGGTTCCAGCGCGCGCTGACGACGGCCCTTGTGCTCGTCTCGGTCGCCTTCGCGGATGAGCCTCCGATTCGCCCGACCGATCCCCCCGCCTCAGACGTTCCGCTCAACATCTTCCTGAACGACCCGGCCGATCTGAACTCGCTCTGGAAGGCCCTGAAGCGCCCCGATTTCGTGATTCTGCGCGGCGACGAGTACGCGCGGCTTCGTGACCGTCAAACCACCGTGGAACCGACGGCCCCGACGGTCGACTCGGTAATCATCGGGGGGTCCGTCGACGGCGATCTCGCCGATCTGACGATCAAGCTGGGCACGACGCTGACCGCCGACGGCCCCGCCTGGGTTCCCGTCCGGCTTGACGGTCAGAGCCTGATTTCGGTCCGCGAAGGCGACCGCGACCTACCCGTTCGCGCGTCCGAGGGCGGAGCCTGGCAGGTTGAGCTTTCGAAAAAAGGGGGGCATACCGTTCAGGTTCATCTCTTCCTGCCCGTCCGCGTCCGGCCCGAGGGAAGACGGATCGAACTGGCGATTCCCGAGGCGGGGTCGACCCGGATTGACGTTTCGATCGCCAGGAAGGTGGTCGACGCCTGGGCGGCCGTCGGCGAACCGGTCCGCCTTGAGCCCGCGAAGGGGAGCGATGCCACCCGATTGACGGCCGAACTGACGCCAAGGGCCAGGCTCGCCCTGGCCTGGAGTGCGGACGAGGAGTCGAAGTCGCAATCTCCGCCGATCCTCTCCGCGCAGGGGGAGATTGCCGTCGAGGTCGATCCGGGGTCGTTCCGGTGCCGGTCTTCCTGGTTGATTCGATCGGCGCGCGGATCGGCCCGAGCGCTTCAGATCCAGCTTGGGGCGGGCGATGAGTTGATCGACCTGGAGGTCGATGGTCAGCGTCCGTCGGCGGGAATCGATCGGGTTGGTGGCTCGCCTCGACTGACGATCACGCTGAACGAGCCGATCGTGCCGGGCAAGGACCGTCGGCTCGTGCTGACAACCCGACGGCCGACCCCCTCGGGACCTTCGGCCCGGGTCGCCTTTGAGGGGTTTCCAATCGTGAACGTCAGGGAACAGGCCGGGACGATCGGCGTGGCGACGTCGGGCAACCTCTGGGTTTCTGGCCTCGCGGGGCGAGGTGTTCGAAGGATCGATCCCCGAACCGAGCTTCCCGCCGACCTCCGCGCTCGACCGGCGACGGAACTTGCCTATCAGTTCTCGGAACAGCCGTTCGGGCTCTCGCTGCGGGTTGAAGCCTCGCCGCCGCTCGTCCGCGCGGGGGATCGAACGACGATCGTCATCGAGCCGGGCTCGGCCCGGGTTCATACCTGGCTCGACGTCGAGACGATTCGCGGCAAGATTTACGACCTGGTTCTCGGTCTTCCGCCGGGCCTTGAGGTTGAGTCGGTCGGCCCGCCCGAGATTGCCGCCTCGGTGCATTCCGATGACCTGGCCCTGGCCTTCTTGCCGGTCGCCGCCCGGGGGCTCAAACTCGTCACCGTGCGACTCGGCCCCAAGGCGCAGGAGTCGGGCAAGTTTTCGATCCAGGTCGTCGGCCGACAGGCATTGGATCAGACAGCGCGACTGGCCAGGATTTCGCTTTTCCAACCGGTCGGGGTCACCGCCGCGGGGGGACGTGTCGCGGTCTTGACCGGTCCGAGCCTGACGGCCGACCTTGCCGAGGACCATCAGGGCGCGGGGGAGTTTCGACCGGCCCTGCAAACGACGCCTGTCGACTGGCCCTGGCCTTCCGGGCATCCTCCCGCCTCGCCGCCGATGCTCTGGCTCCGCCACGATGACGGCCCGGCCGTCTTGCCCCTGAACGTGACCGCGCACCCGCGAACGCTCTCTCATGCGACCACGCTGAACGTCCGGGTCGACCGCCGCGAGGTCGTCGTGCAAGAGGAGCTGGAATGCACGGCGCAGTTCGGCACGTTCGACCACCTCGACATCCTGATCCCCGCGGCGCTCGCGGGCCGTTGGGACGTCGAGGGCTCGGCCGTCACCAGTCAGACCGAGCTTGAACGCCTGCCCGAAGGCGACCGCCGCGTCCGCCTCAAGCTGGCAAGCGAACTCAATCGGTTCGTTCGGCTTCGTTTTCGGTATCGCCTTCCGTATGCGCCCGGTCTAACCCCCGAAAAAGCCGTGGACCAGACGATTCCCTGGATCGTTCTTGTCGAGAACGGCGAAGCCTCGTCGCCCGTCAACGCCACCGTTTCCGAGGAACCCGGCATGACGGCCGAGGCACACGACGAGTCCTGGATTGCCGCGACCGCGACCGAACCGACCGACAACGAGGCAACCTCCCGACTCATCTGCGTCGGAGAGTCCGCGCCGCTGGTCCTGAGCGTCTCGGCTCGGGCACGCGCGGAACTCCCCCGGATCGTCGCCTCTCGACTGGCAATCCGCACGACCGAGACGCCCGAGGGCGATCTGCGAACGATCGCCTGGTACTGGCTGGACGCGTATGATTCGGGCCTCTCATTCTCGCTTCCAACCCATGCGGAATTGATTCAAGTCCGCGTCGGCGGTGAGGTCGCGCGCGGGGTCGATCGCCTCTCCGGCCGTGGAGGCTATCGAGTCGCCCTGCCGGCACGTCCCGGCCCTGCGCTGGTGGAGATCGCCTACGCGGTTCCCGCCTCGAAGACGTCGAACGCGTTCGAACCACCGCGATTGCTCGACGGCGGCGTCGTCCAGCAAACGCTCTGGGAAGTTCGCGTTCCCTGGAGCCGGGCAGCGGTCGGTGTTCCGGCGGGTTGGACGGACGAGAACGAATGGTACTGGGATGCCTACGTCTGGAAACGTCGTCCCTGGACGTCCTCGGCGGGGCTCGCCGCCTGGGTTGGACTTCCTCCATCGCGGCCGATTCCCGCGACGGACCTGATGCCCGACGCTGACGCACACGGCGATGCGCACAGTTACCTTTTCGGACGCCCGACCGGTCCCGTGTCGATGCCGCTCTTGATCGCCTCAAGGGCCTGGCTCGTCGCGGCCTGTTCGGGGAGTGTCCTGGCTCTCGGCGGTCTCTTGATCCTGGTCTGGCGGCCCACGTTTCGAATGGCCTGGCTTGGTCTCGTCGTCGTTGGCCTGCTGATTGCCACGATGCTTCATCCCAGCGTGGTCCTGCTGGCGTTTCAGTCCGCGACGGTCGGTCTCGTGCTGACGGCGCTCCTCGCGGCGATGCATCAACTTCTGGGTCGGCCCCGTATTGGTCCCTTCGCCTATGGTGAGCCGACCACTCGCGCGCCGGGGCTTCTGGCGCAGGGCTCCACGATGTCGCACGTTGGCGCGATAGGGTCAGACGATTCGACGGCGATCCGGGCGCGACCGGTTCCCTCGCATTCGACAAGGGATCACATCACCATACCCGCCCCATCGGCTCCAAAAATTGATGACGCCACGCCCATCCCCGAGCGCGGATCGCGCAAAGGGTCGGAAGCATGAGCCGGTACGCCTCCTTCGTCGCGCCTGTTTTTCTCTTCTGTCTTCTGGGTGCGACGCCACCTGAGCTTGTGCGCGTTCGGGTTCCCTCGGAACAGGTGACCCGCTGGTTTCCCTCGGGAACCGAGCAAAAGGGAATGTCTCTCGACGCGCTGGACGCCCTGGTCCGCGAGGCCCGAGCCGGAGCGCTCGCCCGGCCCGCCGAACCCGAGGCGCGGCTGCTTCACTCAAAGCACTCCGCGCGGTGGGATGATGGCGTCCTGATCGGCCGTTCGGAACTGATCGTCCGGGTTCCCGACTCCGGGCGCGGTCGGCTAATTCTTGACCCCTGGTCGCCCGCGATCGATCCCCGGGCGGAGGCCGCGCAGACCGACAACGCGGGGCGTACATCCCTTCGAATCGATTCGGCGCATCGCGACGACGAATCAACAACCGTTGTTGTTGACTGGCAGCTTGCCTCTCGCCCCGGTTCGCGAGGCCGCAAGTTCGCGCTCAGCCTGCCCGATCACGGCACGGGCGAACTCACTTTGGACCTGCCCCCGGGCCTGGAACCGGAAGGGGCTCCCGGTTTTCGAAGCGGCCCGACGACCGTCGGCAATCTCGCGCGGTGGTCGTTCAGCGGCTCGCCCGGCTCGTGCGACCTTGTTCTGATCGACGCCCGCCCCGATGTTGATCCCGACGACGCCTCGCGGCTCTGGGTTGACGGGCCGACGCGCGTCGACGTGAACGATGCCGATGCGTCCTGGACGCTGGACTGGTCGGTTTCCGGGGGTCCGCGCGCTCCCAGGCAGTTGATGATCTCGCTTGACCCCGGCCTCGATCTCGTGTCGGTGACCGGCACGGGGGTCGACGACTTTCAGGGCGAGCCCGCGCCCGATCGCTCGACCCGGCTCACGATCCGACTCAACAACGGGCCTGGCGGCCAGATCGCGAGCCGGATCACAGTCCGGGCCCTGGCGCGCGTTCCTCTGGACGGCCGCTGGATCATCCCGGCGGCCCGGCCGGTCAACGCCCTCTGGGCAGGCGGAACGACCACCGCGCGGATCGCTCCGACGCGGGTCGTTGACGGTTTGCGCACGATGGCGGGGCAGCGCATCGCGTCGCCCCCGGGCGAGTCCTCGGAGGATCATCGGTTCGACTTCGCGGGCGAACGTGCCGCGCCGGTCGCTGAGCTGACCTTCCGCAAGCCGCGCGTCGATGCCTCGGCCGAGGTTCGCGGCGAGCTTGTCGTCGGCGCGACCTCGCCCCGGATCAAGGGTCGGATCGCATGGTCCTTCCACCGAGGCCGTCCGCTCGGTCTGGAAGTCGATCTGCCCCGCGCCTGGATCGCCGAGCGCGTCGAGTTCGAAGGGGCCGACGCCGCCGCGGTCTGGCACGCGAACGACCTGCCCGATGGTGGCTCGCGCGTGCATGTCTCAACGCCCCCGGGCGACTGGGCGGGTCGATCGCTGGTCGTCAACCTGGCGGCGACGGCCTCGGTCGCCGGAGGTCGCGGACCGCTGGCCCTGCCCCGTCTCAGGCCGCAAAACGCCCGGCTGGCCGATGAAATCTGGGTCGCCCGGGTCGATCCGGGCCTGACCCTCAGGCCAACCCTCGCCCGAGGTCTCGCCTGGCTCGATCCCGCCGCCGTCGTGCCGACCGGGGCCGCGACGACCACCACGCGCCCGACCCTCGCCTGGCGCTGGACCGCCGACGACGCCGAGGCCCGGGTTGACCGCGAGCGCTCGGATTCAACGCGAATCGGAACGGTCGGACTGGTCGCCACGGTCGCTCCAGACCGTCTTTCGCTCGATGCGCGCGTTGCGATTGTCTCACGCGGCGAGCCCGTCCGATCGATCACCTTGGGCTTGACAGAGCCCGTGGCCAATCCCGACGCCTGGCGCTTCTTCGAGGAAACGACCGGCCTGGAACTCCCCCGCACCGCCTTGCCCGTTCGCAACGCCGCCACGGTCGGCGACCTGGGCCGAGGTCCGTCGTGGCGTGTCGACCTTCCGCACCCCCAGCGCGGTCGGGTCGCCCTGACGGCTCACTACGAGGGGCGCTGGGACGACCACGGCCGCATCCCCTTGATTGCCCTGCCCCCCACCTTGCGGGCGCGGGGGACTCTCCTGGTCCTCGCGGCCCGAGGGGTGCGCACGTCGGTCGTCGCCGAAGGAGCGCGAGCGCTGGACCCGGAAATCACGGCGGAGTCGCTCGGGGCGGAAGGGGGTCCCTTCGCGGAACCGCTGGCGACCCCCGCCTACCGCCGCGCTCACGCCTTTGTCTACGACGCACCCGCTGTTCGGATCGAACTCAAGGCCGAGGCTCTAAAGCCGGCGGGGACCGGCGGTGTGATCCGCGAGGCGCTTCTGACGACCCATCTCGACCCGCGCTGCGGCACCGTCCGCGAACGCCTCGTCCTTCGCGTCGCCGCCGATCCGTCCGCGCAGACGCTTGACGTCACGCTTCCCGACGGCGCGACCCCCGAGCGCATCACGCGCGACGGCCAGACCGTGACCCCAACGCGTTCAGGCCGCGCTCTTTCCATCCCCCTGAGCGCGACCTCGGGCGCCCGGCCGCTGACCGCGATCGTTCTCGACTATCAACGCGAACGCCCCGCGAAGTCCGACCCCCTGACCTACCGCCCTGCCCGACCGAAATTGTCGATGCCCTGTCTCGCCCTCGACTGGGAAATCGTTCTCCCGGCCGACTGGTCCGTGAGCGATTGGGGACCGGCTCTGACTCCCGCCGACCCTTCCGCCCAGCGCCCCGACCTTCTCGGCCACCTCACCGGCGTTCGCGTCCCAGGGTCATGGAAGATCCTTGGAAGCTGGCAAGCCTCGCGCAAAGGTGAAGACAATGCCGAGGAAATGCTCCGAGAGTTCACGACGCGACTGCTCGCCGGTCCTCCCGAAGAGACGAGCCTTGGCGAGTGGCTCACCCGCGTCGATGCCGGTTCCTGGCCAATCATCGTCGATCGGATCGCCCTGGCGTCCTCGGCGCTGGGGCCGAGGTCGCGCGTCTTCCCGCCGCGAAACGACCGATCGCGGACTCGAACCGCCTCGGAATTCCTTCGTCCTCTCGGGCTGAGCATCGAGCCGATGGGGCGAACTCTTCTGCTCACGACACCGAACGGCCTGCTTCAACGGGGCGATGATCGAGCAGCCTGGGCGTCCGCGATTTCTCAGGCGGCGGCCTGGGGCTCGGATACCTCGGATCGCTTTCAGACGGTCAATCGATGGCGCGACGAGGCGATTCCCAGGCCCGTGTCGACCGACCCGCCTGGTTCCGTGGACGGGCGAAGCGTCACCCGATTTTTCGCCACCGGCTGGCCAGAATCGGCGACCGCGATTCAACTGATCGACCGCCGCCAGCAAGGGCTCATCGCCTGGGCCGTGGCGATCGCGATCCTGACTCTCTCGCTAAAATTCCGTCGAGGCCGGCTCTCGGCGCGCGCGGCGGGTTCCGCCGCGGCGGTCGCCCTTGGACTCGTCGCGTCGATTTCGGTTCCTCCCTCATACTCGGGCGCGGCCTCGGGCTTGCTGCGAGGGTCGGTCGCGGTCGCTCTGATCTGGCTTGGCGAGACCCTTCCGGTGCCTCGCCGCCGGGCGCGGACCGCGGAACCAAGAAGCGCGGGTACGCCACCACGTCGGCCCTTCAACATCGCCTTGCCGGCTCTCTTCATGATGCTCAGCCTGGTCGCGGCGTCGACGTCCTGGGTCAACGCCCAACCAAACCTTCCCGCCGATGCCGCCGGGGCGATCATTGCCCTTTTACCCTACGTCGGGCCACCCGACCCGGCCCAGAAGCCCGATCGGGTCTTGCTCCGACTGGCCGATTACGAACGTTTGAAAAGCCTTGCTCGCCTGGCGACCACGCCCGCGCCCGTGACGCTTGACGCCACCTCCGCGATTCATCGGGTGAGCTGGTCGGGTCCGGGCCTCGACCCGGATCGGGTGGTGGTCGAGACCGAGCTGAAGCTCCGGTCCGACCGTCGCGGCTCGACGCGTTGGGCTTTTCCCATCGAGGAGGCCCGCGAGATCGCGGCAAGGCTCGACGGGGCAGACGTCCCCGTACGCATCGAGGCCGGAGCGCGGTCGGCCTCGGTCTCGATCGACGCGGCAGGACCCGAGCGCTCGTTCACGCTGATCGTGCGACGATTCTATCCACCCAGGCGCGGCGACTGGGGCGAATCGATCGGCGTGACTGTCAACCCAATCGCCATGGCCCGCGTCGAGATCGCGGCGCATCCCGCTGGCCTGAGTGTTGACGTTCCCAGCGCTCGCGGCCGGATCGCGCCGGGTCAGAACAAGGGCGAAGGTTCCGGTTGGCTCGGCCCGACGTCGAGAATTGACCTGCGCTGGTCGACCCCCGGCGGAGAAAGCTCGATCCCGTCGATCGGCACGGTCTCGGGGCTTTATCTCTGGGACGCCCTTCCCTCGGGAGACCGGGTCCGCGCTCGATTGACCTATCACGATCCAGGCGGAATCGGCGTGATCCGGCTCGGCCTTGGGCCGGGCGTTCACGTCCGTTCGCACTCGATTCCCGGCGTGGTGGACATCAGTCGCGAGGGAAGAGCCGATCGGCCCGAGTGGGTGGCCCGGATCGCGCCTCCTTTGGCCGATGGGTCGACCGTGACCGTCGACGTGTTCCGGCCCCGGCTCGATGCTCCCCTGGAAACGGCCGAGACCCGATCGGCCCCGCGTGTTGACCCGTTGGGCGTGGACCATGCCTCCGGCCTTCTGGCCTTCCGCCGACCCTCCGCCTGGTCGGGCCGGATCGAGCCGGCGGCCGGGGCGGTCGCCATCGGCGATGAGGCGTTTGTTCGATCCTGGGAAGTGCCGCTGCCGGACGATCCCCTGACGCTCGCCGGCGCGGTCCGCTTGCCCTCCGCCTTTCCGAATGTGTCTCCCGCCGAGGTCGTGACCGGTCCCGTTCCCCCGAGGCTCCGGGTTCAACCGCGAGTGAACATCAACATCGCTGGGGGTCGGATTGACCTGAGCGTTGACGCCGATCTGACCGAGACAACAGGCACGGTTCATGACGTGCGGATAACTTGTCCCGACGGTTTTCGGGTCGTTCGCGTCAGTGCCGACGGCCTGACGGATTGGTCGGTCACGTCCGACCCCGCCCCGTCCCTGAAACTCCGGTTCGACGGGCCGTCGCTCCATCATCGCCGAGCCCGAATCGAAGGCTGGATTGCCGTTGGTGCCGATCCCCTCGCGCCCGCGGTGATCGCATCGAGCCGCGAGATCAACGTCCCCTGGCCGCGCTGGATTGGCCAGGACGAATCGGCGGCGATGCTTACCGTGACGAGTCCGACTCGGACGGCTCTCGTACTTTCGCCCGGTGCGACACCCGTGACGCCCGAGCCGAGCGGCCCAAATCGATTGACCTATCGCGTGACCCGTTCCGGCGAACTCGGCCGGCTTCGCTGGGAGGTTGAGCCCCCTCGGGTCGCCGTGACCGCGCAGAGCCAGTTATCGGTCGACGCGGATTCGACCGAGTGGGTCGCCTGGCTTCGTTATGACGTTTCCGATGGACCGCTCGACGCGATTAATTTGAAGCTTCCCAGCGACTGGGCGCGGGGGGCCTCGGTATGGCTGGACGGCGTCCCATATCGTCCTCAGACCGACCGGCGCCGCGATCCCGACACGCTTCGCGAGTCAACCTATTGGTCGATCCGACCCGATCGCCCCGTCTGGGGTTCGCAACGGTTGTTCATTCGTTCCTCGAACCCGCTTTTACCGGGCGAGGCCCGATCGTTCCCGGAAATCAGTCCGCTCGGCTGGGGGGGCGCGGTCGACACGTCCTTGAGGATCGCCAACGCCACGTCAAGGCCGATCGCCATCGAGGGCTCGCCCGGTGTTCAGGCTGTCGCCACGCAAACGACGTCGGCCGATGACGAACTGGCGGCGTCAACCCTTCGCGCCGCGACGGTAACAAGTTACCACGTGATCAAATCCGGGTGGTCACTCCGCGTTCAGCGGTCCGACGGTCCCACCGCGGCCGATCGCCCTCGCGTCGAGCATGGGGAAATCCTCTGCACGCTCGCCGAGGACGGATCAACGCTCGGCCTTGGACGTTACGACGTGAGTGCCCGGCCGGGAACATTTATCGGGGTGGAATTGCCCGAGGGGGCCACGCCGCTCTGGGCGTCGGTCAACGAGAGCACCGTCAAGCTTCTTGTCGCCGGTCCGGGGCGCTGGCAACTTCCCCTGCCTGGTGAGGCCGAGAACCTCGTGGCTCTTGTCTGGCGATCGGAACCGACTGGGGCCATCCGGCGGAAGAGTCCGATCCCGATCCCGATCCCGATCGTCGGCCACGGCGCGGTGCCGGTGGTCGTCACGGTTCGCGCGGCCGAGGGCGTTGCGATCTCAAGCCCGAGCGGTCGGCTCAGTGCGTCAAACGTTGAGCGGGTCGAGTTGGAAAAGGCGGCGTGGGCCGAACGCGAGACCGCCGAATCCCTTTCCGGGCTCGATCGCAGTTCGCGGCGAGCGGGCGAAAACCTCGTTGCGGCGCTCGCCCGTTTTGATCTTCTGCTCCGCCGCGCCCAGCGCGCTGCCCTGTATGATCCGATCGAGGATCGATCGAGTTCAACGGCGCAGGTCGCTCGGTTGCTCCGCGACCGGATGACCGAGGCCGTTCACACCGAGGCGCTCGACGATTTCCAGACGTCGGCCCGAGCCAGCATCGGAATGGCTCCCGACCCGGGCGCCGGAATTCTGGCGCCGACACCGGAGCCAACACTCTCCGCGCAGGTTCGTCCTCTGGGTCGACCTCACGTCTTCCAGGGCTTTGTGACCGGCGCGGCCCGAATGGGCTGGCTTGCCTGGAGCCGAGGCACTGACGCCTCCTCCGATCGCATCGGCGTCGTGATTTTGCTGCTTTTCGTCGTCGCCATTCCGTTACTGGCGTGGCGTATCGCTTCGATCTCGGCCCAACCACGTCGGATCGGCCGCGTCATTTTGGTAACGGGCCTGGCCTTGATTGGATACTTGGCGGGTCCGGCCTGGCTTGCTGGAAGCCTCGGGCTTGCGATCGTCGGGCGCTGGAATCGGGCCTGATCGGGATTGGATCACAAGGCGAGTCGATGAAAAAAGCCCCGGTCGTCGTGAGACGACCGGGGCTTGAATGAATGTTGAGCGTGCCAGGGCTAAGCCGGTGTCAGATCAGGTCGGCGATGGGCTTGCCGCCGTCGATGACCTTGATCGGTCGGCCCAGAGGGCTGGTGTACTGGGTATCAAGCTTGATGCCCATGGCCTTGGTCATCGTGGCGATGACGTCGGTCACGCCGACCGGCTTGTCAACGATGTCAACGCCGTCCTTGTCGGTCGCGCCAACGGCCTGGCCACCCTTGATGCCGCCGCCACCCATGACGATCGACCAGCTACGCGGCCAGTGGTCGCGGCCGGCGTTCTGGTTGATCCGAGGGGTCCGGCCAAACTCGCCCATCCAGACGATTAAGGTGTCTTGCAGAAGGCCACGCTGATCGAGGTCGGCGACGAGGCTGCCCATGCCCTTGTCAAGCTCGGGCAGGTTCCCCTTTGAGAGGGTCTTGAAGATGTCGGTGTGGTTGTCCCAGCCGCCGAGGGAAACCTCAACGTAGGTGACGCCCGCCTCGACGAGCTTCCTCGCCATCAAGCAGCCCGAGCCGAAGGAGCCGCGACCGTAGGCGTCGCGGACCGCGGCCGGCTCGTCCTTGAGGGAGAGAGCCTTGGTGTACTGGGAGTTCATCATCCGAACGGTCTTGGCGTAGACGGCCTTGTGGTCTTCCGCCGCCTGACCGCGCTTCTGGCTGAGGAAGTTCTTCTCGACCATCGAGAGCATTCGGAGCCGGCGGTCTTGCCGCATGTCGTTGATGCCGGCGGGAGGCTGCAAGTTCGCGATCGGGGCGTTCGGGTTCTGAACCATGAACGGCGAGTGCGTCATGCCCAGGAAGCCAGCGCCCATGCCCGGGGTGTTGATCGAGATGCAGTGCGGCAGGTCGAAATTCGGGATCGCCTCGCCCAGCTCGTACGAGCAGACCGAGCCAAAGCTCGGGTGCACGACGGTCGGGTTGGGCTGATACCCGGTGTGCATCATATAGGTGCCGCGGTCGTGGTTGCCTTCCTTCGAGTCCAGCGAGCGAATCACGCTCAGGTGCTTGAACTGCTTGGCGACGTTCGGCAGGTGCTCGCAGATCTGGACGCCGGGCGCCGAGGTCGCGATTGGCTTGAACTCGCCGCCGTTCTTCTCGCTATCGGGCTTGAGGTCCCAGGTATCCATGTGGCTCGGGCCGCCGCCCATCCATAAGAGGATGCAGTGCTTGCCGGCTCGCTTCACCTGGTCGGCGTTCGCCTGAAGCGTGCCGAAGAATTGCATGGCGGGCAACGCCATGGCGGTGCTCGCCATGTGGCCCAGGAAGTGTCGGCGGGTCATGCCGCTCGGTACGATCAGACGGTCGGACATCGGTCGAAAGCCCCTTGAGCTTGAAGAACGGACCCCGTCAGATCGCGGCATGCGCCAGGAGGGGGCGAGGACGGGAAGTCGCCCCCTCTTTCAAGGCCCGGTCTTAAACTCAGAATTAGCGATTCAGAACGAATTCATTCGAATTCAGGAGCGCCCAAAAGAGGTCCTGGATCACGTAAAGCGTGTCGGGATAGCTCTCGACGAACTGCTTGACCCCGTTCATCTCTCCCTTGCTCGGGAACCGGCTGAGAGCGGCGAGGTAAAGCTCGTTCGCCATGAAGGTGGGGGGTGAGGGCTTTCGCATCGCCTCGGCCCGCAAGCCTTCGAGGAAGCTCCCCGGCTTGTTCTCGGTGGCGCTCTTCATCAGGTCGCCGTTCATCATCATGAGGGCCTGAGGAATCGTCCCCTGGAAGCCCGAGCTTTCGCCCCCTTCATCGTTGGCGAAGGCAAAGATGAACTGCTTGAGCCACTCGTCGCGCTTGCCGGTCGCGTTGCTGTCGCCGCCGGCCTTGTGGGCGGAGGTCGCCGTGATGAGCGAGTCGAAAAGTTGTTCGGGCGTCATCGGCTTCAGCAACATGTGGCTGAAGAGGGTCTCATCCTTTTCATTCTGCTTGGTCATCGCGCTGGAGAGCTGATAGGTCTGGCTGTTGGTGATCCAGCGGATCAGGGCCTTGATGTCGTATCCGCTCTTCTGGAAGTCCTCGGCGAGGGCGTCGAGAAGGTCGGGATGGCTCGGCGGGTTGTGCGGTCCGAAGTCGTCAACGGGGTGAACGATCCCCCGGCCCATGAAGTGGCCCCACATCCGGTTCACGAAGGCCCGGGCGAGGTCCTTGTTCTTGGGGTCGGCGATGAACTTGCCAAGCTCGGCGCGGCGGTCGACGTCGGAACCCTGGCTGATCTTGCGGCCGTCGAGATACTTGGGGAAGGCGATGCCGACAAGGCCGTTGCGACGATCGTACTGGGCGAACGAGTCGGTCGGCCGGTCGCTCAGTTCGGTGTGGTCTTCCACCTCGGCGCCGGTGGCGTCGGCCTTCATGACGACCTCCTGATGGAGGCCCTTGTAGAAGGCGTTGATGCCCCAGAAATCGGCCTGTTTCCAGTCGTTCGACGGGTGGTCGTGGCACTGGGTGCACTGAATCTGCTGGCCGACAAAGAGGCGGGTCGTCACCGAGGTCAGCGGCACGGCGCCCATTTCCAGGTGGGAAAGAGCGAAGTTCACGGCGCCGTTTTCCTTGTTGCTCCCCTTGGCGGTCACCAGGTCGAAGACGATCCGATCCCAGGGGCGGTTGTCAAGGAACTGGCGACGCATCCAGGCCGCGAGGGCTTCGCGGTCGACCTGTCGCTCTTGCCGCTTCCGGCCGACGAGAAGGACCGTCCATTGCGTTCCGAAGTGGCGCGAGTAATCGGCCTGATTTAAAAGATACTCAACAAGCTTCTCTCGCTTGCCTTTTTCCTTCGAGCCGAGGAAGGCTTGCGCTTCCTGGATGTTCGGGATGCGGCCGATCACGTCGAGGTAAAGCCGGCGCATGAACTCTTCGTCGGTCACGCCGCGCGAGGGCTTGATGCCGGCTTCGTCCCAGGCTGCCTTGATCATCTCATCGATGTACGGCAGGCGGATTTCCGCCCGGGGCTTCGACGCCGAATCGGCCTCGGCCTCGGCGGCGTCCACGCCGGGAGCAGCCAGAGCACTCAGCGAACCGCCAAGCAAGATTCCCAGCGCACACGCGCTGAGTTTCAGCACCGAATAGGGACGGATCGGTCTCATCGTCCAACTCCCAGGGAGGCGCCGACGTCACGACGAGTTCATTTCGGCGGCAAGGGCTCAACACACTTCGAGAGGCATCTGTCTTCAACAATACTCAACCGGAACCACCGCAGTCAAAAAGATTCCGGAATCAGTCACGGATTTCTGTGTGCTTGCTCCCACAAGGGGACGCATACTCTCATGCACGACCTCTACGAGGGATGGAATCGGCTTGTGACAGGGCCCAGACAAATTTTCTCAAAATCTTTCAACAAAAAAGGCCCGACCCCCTTATTGACGGGGTCGGGCCATTAGAAATTGGCGGGCACCTGGCAAGATTCCGTCAGGCGCTGGCGCGTTGAAAATGAATTTCGTGAAGTCGGCGGAAGAGGGCCGAGGAGCGTTGGAGTTCGGACTCGGTGCCGAAGGCTTCGATGTGGCCGTCGTTCATCAGGATGATCCGGTCGGCGAACTGAAGGGCACCGAGGCTGTGGGTGATCAGGAAGGTTGTCCGGTCTCGCGAGAACTCCTCGATCGCCTTGCGGATAAGGGCCTCGTCCTGAATATCCACGGCGCTGGTGGCTTCGTCGAGGATGAGAATGGCCGGGTCGCGGAGCATGGCGCGAGCCAGAGCGATACGCTGCCGCTGTCCGCCCGAG
Organism: Isosphaeraceae bacterium; assembly: GCA_965277595.1. Taxonomy (GTDB): domain Bacteria; phylum Planctomycetota; class Planctomycetia; order Isosphaerales; family Isosphaeraceae; genus CBDIDH01. Next base: position 2,642,536 of record CBDIDH010000002.1, on the reverse strand, counting down.
AGGCCAAGGCCGCGTTCGCCGATCACGGTGTCGTAGCCGTCGGGCAGGTTGGAAATAAATTGATGGGCGAACGAACGTTTGGCCGCGGCGATGACTTCCTGTCGCGACGCGCCGTACTGGCCGTAGGCGATGTTATTCGCCACCGTGTCTTCAAAAAGAATCGTTTCCTGAATGACCATGCCGATCTGGCCGCGGAGCGATTTCAGGGAGACTTCGCGGAGGTCGTGGCCGTCGATCCGGATCGAGCCGGAGTCAACGTCCCAGAACCTGGGCAGGAGATTCATGAGGGTTGACTTGCCGCAGCCGTTGGGACCGACCAGGGCAATCGTCTCGCCGTGATGGACGCTCAGGGTCAGGCCCTTGAGGACGGTATCGCGACCGTTGTAGCCGAAGACGACGTTCTCAAATTCGATCGACCGGCGATGTCGGGCGAGGCGGATCGGCCGAGGGGCATTGGCAACCTTTGGCTCGCGATCCATCAAGGCGCAGATCCGGTCCGACGCCGCCGCGGCGCGTTGAATTCGCGAATGAACGTTGGCCAGCTTCCGAACCGGGTCGGAAACTCCGGCGAGCATGGCATACAGGTAAAGCAGGTCCTCGATCGCCATCGGATGGTCGGCAAGCTGAAGCGAGAACAGGCCCAGGTTCAGATAAATCGTCTTGTTGAGCACAAGGTATGAACCGGCCAGAAGCGCGATCGAGACGGTCGAGAGCGAGAGAAGTTCTAGCACGGGATCAGACAGGGCGTCAATCTTGGCGACCTTGACGCTTTTCTTGTAAAGGCTCTTGGTTTCGAGAAAGAACCGCCTTCGCTCGCGGCGCTCGGTGGTATACGCCTTGACGACGACGATGCCCTGAAACGTTTCCTGAAGAATCTTGTAGATACTCGTCATGCTTTCGAGCGACCGACGCATGGCCCGCTTCATGATGTTGCCGGCGCGTCGGGCCGTCGAGGCCGAGACAGGAACGAGGATCAAGGCCAGGAAGGTCAGCCGCCAGTTCATCCAGACGGCGATTCCGAGGCACGAGATAATCCGCAAGGGTTCGCGGATCACCTTGCTCAGCAGGGTGTTCAGCCCCTGGCCGACCGACTCCATGTCGTTCGTGAACCGCGAGGTCAGCTCCGCCGTCCCCTGATCGCCGAAGCTCGACAGATCGAGCGCGATCGTCCGTCGGAAGAAGTGGTTGCGGATGTCGAAGAGGGTCAGTTGCATCACCGCGGCGACGAGCACTTCCTGGCAGAAGGTGAAGAAGCCTTTCACGGCGACGCCGAGCATGACGAGCATCAAGAGGAGCAAAAGGGTCTGAAATCCCTTGTGCGGCAGCCAGCGGTTGAACCTCGGCTGGAGCCAGCGATACCGGGTCAGCCACGTCTGGGCATAGGCGCGCTCGCGATCAATCTGGGTGCGTCGCGGGGTGTCGTCGCGCCTGGCGCCGGGGTTGTTAACTTGCGTCTCGCAAAAGAGCTTTAACTCGTTGAGTCCGGCATCGGCGATCAGAAGTTCGCGGTGAAGATTATCGATCTTCGACTGGTCGCGGGCTTCCGCCTTGTCGCGAGGGCCGAAGACGGTCGGGTTCTCGATCCGCGACTCCATCTGAAGCAGTTGCTGGCTGAGGGTGTCGCGGTGCCGGTGCACGGCCGTGAAATGGTCGCGCAGGGGCTGAGCGCCTTGCGCGGCGATGGCCGCGGCGGTGGTAAGTTCGTCGCGTCGGGTGTCCAGCTTCCGGAGTTCGGTCTCCTGAAGCAGGATTTCCTTGGCGACCCAGGTCTGGCAGTTATCGTTGTAGAAGAGGATCTTCAACAACGGATAAACGGCCGCGAGATCCGCGCCATAGAGGAGCGCCACGAGCAGAGCGCACCCGAGCGAGAGACCGAACCGCGCTCGATACGGCCACGCGAATCGCACGAGACGGGCAAAATTCTTCATGTTCGGCGTGCGCCAGAGAAGGGGTCACCCAAAGAGCCTCCATGCCGTCTCCAGGGCCGTGGGGTGCGGCCCCGAAGTTGGGGTGGGCAACGATTTACCAGAAGCCAGGCCCCTCGGCAATGCGACTTCCGAGGCCCTCGGGGCTGTTTCCTTCTCGGAAATCACCAAGGACCGATGACCGATGACCAAGGAAAAATTGAAAACTAGGAAGAAGAGGCAAGCGCCTTGGCGACCTTTTTTCGGTCATCGGTTCTTGGTCATTGGCGTTGAATGGAAAATGAAACAGCACGCGGTACGCCCTGATCTTCCGACCCACTCTGCCCGGTTCTTTTCCCGACCAGGATCGAGCGGCGGAGATAATCCCTTTGCCATTCCCTTTCACTCTGTATCGACGCTTGCTCGTTCGCGAAATGACGAGACCTCGCCGGGGAATGGCGATGACCCCGCTTTTCTTGACCGATCGAAGCGACTGCGTTGACCTTTCCGTTCGGTCAACGGACATTGCTCAACAAGGCATCTGGCCAGGCAATTCGCCAGTCGGGCGGGTCAGTTCCATTGACATCCCGGCCGGGTCTGCGGAAAGTTGACCGAGAGAACACGCTCAACCCGTGGAGTCGCGAACGATGGCGCATGACGAGACGCTCGACACCGGCCGCCGCACCTTTCTTCAGGCCGGGGCGCTGGCCACGGCCGCAACCCTAGGCGCGGCCGGGGGTTTCGAGGTTCACGCCGCCCCCGCCCAGGCGGCCATCCTGCCGAAACGTAAGCTGGGCAAGACGGGCCTGGAAATCACCCTGCTTGAAATGGGCACCGGAGCGCTCCGCGAGCGCACCGTGCTGGACCGCCTGATCCGGCTCTCGTACGCGAACGGTGTCCGGACCTTCGACACGGCCAAGCTTTACGGCACCGAGCCCGGCTTCAAGAAGTGGTTTGAGCAATCGCCCGAGGTCCGCAAGGAGATTGTCCTCGTCACGAAGGACAACCCCCGCACTCCCAAGGACATGGTTGCGCAGCTCGACCAGCGCCTCGAAGCCCTGGGCACCGACTACGTCGACCTCTTCTTCATTCATGGTCTGGGCGACGAGCACTCGCTTGACGACGCCATGAACTTCGTCAAGGGGAAGGAATTCCGCGAGACGGCCGCGGCGATCCGGGCCTCGGGCAAGGCCAAGTTCGTCGGCTTCTCGTCGCACCACCGCGACCGTGCCCAGCTTCTCCAGGCCGCGGCCGACGGCGGCGTCGTCGACGCGATCATGCTTCAGTACACCCCCTGGCTCGACAAGGACTCCGCGCTCAACAAGGCGCTTGACTCCTGCTACAAGAAAGAGATCGGCCTGATCTCGATGAAGCAGGTTGCCGGCCAGTTCCCGGCCCGGCCCAAGGTGAACATCCTCGACGAGGTCGTGAAGCGCGCGCCGATGCTCGCCGAGAAAAAGCTTTCCCCCTATCAAGGGCTCTTGCAGGCGATCTGGACCGACGAGCGAATCAGCGGGTCGTGCGTCTCGATCAAGACAACCGACCAGCTTCGCGAAGACGCCGATGCCGCCCGCCGCTATGAACCGCTGAAAGCGGCCGAGATCCTCCAGCTTCGCGACGCCGCCCTCGCCTTCGGTCCCACGATGTGCGCCGACTGCGACGGCCGTTGCTCAAAAGCGGCCGGAACGCTCGCCGAACTTGGCAACCTGACCCGCTTCCTCACCTATCACGAACACCACGGCGACCGCACCGGCGCCCGACTCGGTTACGCCCAGCTCTCTCCCGAAGCCCGCGACTGGTCAAAGGCCGACCTCGAAGCCGCCCGCGACGCCTGCCCGAACAAGCTTGACTTCGCCTCGCTCCTTCCCGAAGTCGACCGCTATCTCGCCTGATTTCAGGCTCGATCACCACAAACCTCAAGGCCGGGCCGGGTTCATCCCTGGACCGGCCTTTTTTCGATTCGAATCTGCCTTCGGAAAAATCAGGACATTCGGCATGACATGACCTGATGCTTGGCCCCGGGTTTGCTTCCGAGACGGGGCGGGTGCCGGGCAAAGGCCGTCGCGTGAGGATTCAAACGGACGGCAGGTTGGCCGCGGCAATCATTCAAAACGGACGGACCGAACGTTTTCGAGAAGGAATTTGATCCAATGCGACGTTCCATGACTCTGGCGGCCATCGCCCTCGCCTCGTTCGCCTCCATGGCGACCGCTCAGACGACCCCCGCGCGAATGGCCGTGAATGACACGATGTTTGCCGAGGCGGCCTGTTCGGCGGGCATCGCCGAGCTGGGTCTTTCCGAGATCGGCGCCCAACGAGCGACCGATGCCCAGCTCAAGGAATTCAGCACGCGAATGGTTCAGGAACACGGCCGGATGCACGCCGAGTTGAACCGCCTTGCCGCGGAGATGCGAATCCCGATGCCCCGCCAGGCCGATTTCCGGGCCAAGTTCTGCGCCGAGAGCCTTTCCGGCCTGACCGGCGAAGAATTTGACCGTGCGTATGCCAAGGCGCAACTCGTTGCCCACATGGAAGCCGCCGCCGCCTTCGAGGCCGAGGCCGAACGGGGCCAGAACCCGCAACTCAAAGCCTTCGCCGCGAAGGGTCTGCCTCACATCCGCGAACACCTCAAGGCCATCTGGCCGATCGCGATGAAGTACGAGAAAGAACGGATGCCGACCGAGCGCCGTTGATCATCGAAAATCTATTGATCCGCTCCGCAAGCCCCAAGATTTGACCGACTGATCGACCGCCCGCCCGCCGTCCCGCCCCTCAAAGGGCGAGGCGTCGGGCGGTTCTGAAGTTCCGCCCTTTCTCTCGGGAGACCTCGACGATGGACGCCGACAACCGCAAGCCGTTTGAACGGGCCATGACTCTTGCCGCCCTCTGCGGCTTCAAGATCGCGCTTGGCCCCGCCTTTCTGGCGACCTCTCAGCGCCGGCCCGACGCCCGCAACTGGGTTGCCGCGGCCCTTGGCGAGATGTTCCTCGACAAGATCGGTGTCTTCCCCGCGCGGTATCGACCCGTCCTGCTCATTCCGCACACGCTCGCCGGGGCCTGGGTGGCTCACGAGAGCCTGAAGTCGGAAGGCATTGACGACCCGATGGCCGCCGCGATGGGCGCGGTCGTCGCCGCCGGAGTCGCCGCGGTCGCGCCGATGGTCCGCATCACAGGCAGCAAGGTGCTCGGCATTCCCGACCCCTTGCTCGGCCTCGTGGAAGATTACCTGGCCCTCCGCCTCGGTACTCAGGCCATGGGCCTCTCGATGCATAACGTCGGCGATGCCGCGATCGAATCTCTCGAAGGCGTTCGCGATCAGGTCGTCCCCGCGCTCCAGTCCGCTGGAATCAAGGTTTGAACCGATCCGGCTCATGATCGCTGGCCGATCGAAGGAACTTCCTCTTCATCGGCCATCGATCATAAAACCAGTTCCGCCGATTCCCGATGGGTGTCCGGCTCGATCGTCCCAGGATCGAGCCTTCGCGACGAATCGCGCCCTGGTAAGATAGCAAACCGTCGACGACTGTCCGTCCGATCGAACCTTATGCGTGACCTTCTCATGCCACGACCCACGACCTTCCACCTTGTCATTCCCTTGATTCTGGTCCTCGGTCTGCTCACGTCCATGCACGCCAGCGCCTCGGAATTCTCGTTCTTTCATGAGAACGTGATGGGGACCTCGCTCGAACTTCGGGTCGTCGCCGATTCCGCCCGGTCCGCCGAGAAGGCCGAGGCTCGCGTTCTCGCCGAGATCGACCGACTCTCCGCGATTTTCAGCAGCCACAATCCCCAGAGTGAATTTTCGAGCTGGCAACGCACCCGCGAAATCCCGGTCCGCGTTTCCAGCGAGTTGTTCGATGTGTTGAGCCTCGCTGACCGCCTGCGAATCGCCACCGCCGGGGCCTTTGATCCTCGCGTCGCGGTCGTCTCTCAAGTCTGGTCGAACCTGGCGAAGGAAGGACGAACGCCCGACGACGTCGAGATTGCGCGAGCCAGAGACCGCATGTCCGGCCTTGCCTGGCGGCTCGATGCCACCGCCCGAACCGCCGAGCACCTGACCGACTGCCCCCTGACGCTCGACGCCATCGCCAAGGGGTACATCGTCGGCCGGGCCTGCGAGGTGGGTCTTGAACAGGGTGCTGTCGGCCTGCTCCTCAACGTCGGCGGCGACCTCCGCGTCGTCGGTGCGATGGCGCCGAAGGTCGGGATCGTCGATCCGTCGAGAGATTCGGAATCGACCGCGCCGTTGACGACGATCCAGATCCGCGACCGTTCGGTTTCGACGAGCGGAAACTCGCAGCGCGGCGTTCGGATCAACGGCCGCTGGTATTCCCACATCCTTGATCCGCGAACCGGTCGCCCCGTGGAAACCACGACCTCGGCCACCGTCGTTTCACGCCAACCGGCCGAGACCGACGCCCTGGCGACGGCCTTCAACGTTCTCTCCCCCGAGGAATCGTTCCGGCTCGCCGCGAGCTTGCCCGACGTCGATTGCCTGATCGTCGATGCTCAAGGTCGAACCCGCCAGAGTGCAAACTGGCGGCGGATCGATCTGGCCCTTGCCGATCGTCCCGAGATCGAAACCCCGAACGCCGACGCCTGGGGCCATGACTTTGAACTGATCGTCCGGTTCGAGATTAACCGGCCCGAGGCCGAGGCGAAGCGATATCGACGCCCCTATGTGGCGATCTGGGTTGAGGACGCCGAAGGAAAGACGGTTCGCAACCTCGCGCTCTGGGTCTCGATGGGGGGATCGGGGCCGTTTCAATGGCTCCCCGACCTGAAACGCTGGTACAAGAACGACCAGATCCGCAAGCGAACCGACAAGACCGAGATGGTCATCACCATCGCGCGGCCCACCCGTCCGCCTGGCAAATACTCGGTCCTCTGGGACGGCAAGGACGACCACGGCAAACCTTTGCCTCGCGGTGAATATACCCTCTGCATCGACGCCGCACGCGAGCACGGGACCTATCAGAGCATGAAGACCCCTGTTACCATCGCCGAGGCGCCGTTCTCGATCAACCTGCCCGGCGGTGTCGAGATCAAGGCCGCGACGGTCGACTTCGCCAGGAAGAAGACCGCGAAGTGATCGGCGGGGTCTTCAATCGGCGGGCACGTCACGGATATCATGGATCGGCCCCCGCCAAGGAACCACCGACCAGGATTTCAAAGACGTGCCGCGGAACAGGACGACACGCATCGTGACGGTCGCCTTGACGCTTGCCCTGGGCTCGCCTGCCTGGGCGGTCGACTTCGCGCGCCAGGTCCAGCCAGTCTTCGCCCGCGCCTGTCTGCGTTGCCACGGGCCCGATCGGCAAAACGGGGGCCTGCGGCTCGACCGTCGCGACTCGGCGTTTCGCGGCGGTGAATCGGGCCTTCCCGCCGTCGCGCCCGGCGACCCGTTGGCAAGTGCCCTGATCGAGCGCGTCAAGTCGGCCGACGAATCCAATCGGATGCCGCCGAAGGGGGACAGGCTCACTGCCGCGGAGATCGAAACGCTCCGGCAGTGGATCGCCGCCGGAGCCGCGTGGCCGGAATCGAAAGGGTCCGACACCAAGCCCGGCAAACCGGCCGAGATGGTCGTCAACGAGAGCGACCGCGCCCACTGGGCGTTTCGACCGCTCCAGAAGATCGAGGTGCCCGCCGGCCCTTCGCCGATCGACGCCTTTTTAACCACCGCGCTCGCCGCGAAAGGGCTTCACCTCGCGCCCGAGGCCAACCGCCGGGTCCTCGCTCGCCGTCTCGGGTTTGACCTGATCGGCCTGCCCCCCGATCCCGAGGATGTCGACGCCTTTGTCAACGACAACTCGCCCGCCGCGTCTTCAAGGTTGATTGATCGCTATCTTGCCGATCCAAGATATGGCGAGCGCTGGGGTCGGCACTGGCTCGACCTCGCTCGATACGCCGACAGCGAAGGTTACGAGCGCGACGACGATCGCCCCGGCGCGTATCACTATCGCGATTTCGTGATCCGCGCCTTCAACGCCGACCTCCCTTTTGATCAGTTCCTCCGCCTGCAACTCGCTGGCGATGAAACTCCTTCGCGCGAGAATCTCGCGGCGACGGGCTTTCTCGCGGCGGGGCCGGTTGTCCTCACCGATACCCGGCTCGAAGAGGAACTGAGACGCTATCGCTATGATGAGCTTGACGACATCGTCACGACCACCGGCGCGGCGATGCTGGGCCTGACGCTGGGCTGCGCCCGCTGTCACGATCACAAATATGACCCGATCCCCACGCGTGATTATTATCGCGTCTTGACGGCCTTCGCCTCGACCGCCCGCACCCCGAAAAATCAGCCGCTGGCCGTCGTCGAACGATCGAGCGAACCGGCACCGTCCTGGCTCCTCGATCGCGGCGACCCGATGAGCCGTCGAGAGCCGGTCCGCTTCGGCCTTCTCAACGTCCTTCTTCGCAAGAAAACGCCCGACGATTACCTGGCAGCCGCCCGCCAATCGCACGATGGCCAGACCCTCCCCACGACCCTTCAGCGCTCCGCCCTGGCCTTGTGGATGACGGATGTCGATCAGGGTGCCGGCGCACTCGCGGCCCGGGTGATGGTCAACAGGATCTGGCGGCATCATTTTGGCGAAGGGTTGGTCCGCACGCCCAGCGATTTCGGCCTTCGAGGCGATGCGCCGAGTCATCCCGACCTTCTCGAATGGCTCGCGGGCCGGTTCATCGCCGACGGCTGGAGCGTGAAAAAACTGCACAGGCTCATCCTTGAGACGTCCGCATACAAGCAAGGCGTTCTACACGATCCCCGGGCCGCCAGGATTGACCCGGAAAACCGCCTGCTCTGGCATCGTCGGCCCTTGAGGCTGGAGGCCGAGGCGCTAAGGGATGCCATCCTCGCCGTCAGCGGCACGCTCAACCCGGCGATGTTCGGGCCAGGGATCAAGCCCCCGGTGCCTCTCGCATCCACGCTTGCCGCGTATAACACCCGAGACCCTTATCCGCGCGACGCCCGCGACGACGCGTCCACTCGACGCCGGAGCGTCTATCTGTTCACGAAACGATCGTTGCGGAACCCGTTTCTTGAGGTCTTCGACGGCGCTGATCCGAGCGCAAGCTGTGGCCGTCGGACGCCGACGACCGTGGCCCCGCAAGCCCTGGCGCTGCTGAATGACGACCTCGTCCGCCGCCGCGCTCGCGATCTCGCCGATCGGCTGATCGGTGAAGGCGGAGAGGATTCCGTCCTGATTCGACGCGCCTTCGCGCTCGCGCTCGGTCGACCGCCGAGACCCGCTGAGATCGACGCATCGTCGCGATTTCTCAAGGACCGTACCGCCTCCCGCAAGGAACGTGGCAAGGCGTCCGACGAGGCCCGACGTCTGGCCCTTGCCGACTTCGGCCAGGCGCTTTTCAGTCTTAACGAGTTCCTTTATGTGGAATGATCGGCGATTCGGGCGGAGTTCCCCCCTTGCGTGAACCAGGACGTTTCCCCTGTGGTCGAATCGAAGGTCAACCGGCATCGCGGCGCGACTGGCTGCGTCGCGTTGGCGCGGGCTTTGGAACCGTCGCGCTGGCGGATCTGCTGAACGGCCAGGGCTTGCTCGCGGCCGAGAGTCCACTCGCGCCCAGAAAAGGGACGATTCCGGCTCGGGCGCGGTCGGTGATCTGGCTTTTCATGGAAGGGGGGCCGAGCGGGTTCGACCTTTTTGACCCCAAGCCCGAGCTTCAGAAGAACGATGGCAAGCGGATCAAGGTCGAGACCTTTTTCGGCGACCCTGGGCCGCTCTTGAAATCGCCGTTCCGGTTCCGGCGGCATGGTCAGAGCGGAACCTGGGTCTGCGATCGTCTGCCGAATCTGGCGCGTTGCGTCGACGAGATCGCGCTGATCAAGTCGTGCCAGACCGAGTCAAGCAACCACGCGCCGGCGATGTTCCAGATGAACACCGGGTCGATCCGGCCCGGCTCGCCGAGCGCGGGGAGCTGGGTCACGTTCGGGCTCGGTTCGGAGAATCAGGATTTGCCCGGTTTCGTGGTCCTGGGGAACAATCGAGGGTCGAAAGGGGGTCCGCTCAACTGGTCGGCCGGTTTCCTGCCGTCAACGTATCAGGGAACGGCCTTCCGATCGGAAGGGACGCCGATTCTCAATCTCAGGAACCCCGACGACCTGACCCGCTCTGACCGTCGCGCCCAGCTTGACCTGCTGGCCCGGCTCAATCACGAGCACCGCGACCGATTCCCCGGCGAGGCCGACCTGGAGAGCCGGATCGAGACGTTCGAGCTGGCCTATCGGATGCAGCCCGAAGCCGATGAGGCCGTGAATATCGACCGGGAACCCGAGGAAACGCAACGACTTTACGGGCTTGATCATTCGGCCTCGCGGTCGTTTGGCCGCAAGTGCCTGATGGCGCGTCGGCTTGTGGAACGGGGCGTTCGCTTCGTGCAGGTTTATTGCAACGACGAGTGGGACGCGCACGGCGACATCAAGGCGAACCACAGCCAGATGTGCGCCCAGACCGATGCCCCGGCCGCCGGCCTTCTGATCGACCTGAAGCGCAGGGGCTTGCTCGACTCGACCCTGGTCGTCTGGGGGGGTGAGTTCGGGCGAATGCCCGTTTCCGAGAAGGGAAAGGGGCGCGATCATAACCCGCTCGGATTCTTGACCTGGATGGCCGGCGCGGGGATCAAAGGAGGCTCCAGCCTCGGCGAGACCGACGAGATCGGCCTACGAGCCGCCCGCGATCCGGTCAGCGTTCCCGACCTTCACGCCACGATCCTTTATCTTCTCGGCCTCGACCACACCCGGTTGACCTACCTGCGCAACGGCCGACGCTTCCGGCTCACCGACGTCTCGGGCTCGGTCCTCCACGGGATCGTAAACGGATAACCGATGAACGGGCCGACCCTCGACTCGCAACGCCTTCGCTGGATCGTGCCAGTTGCGCTCAGCCTGGTCGTGGTGATCCCTTTCCTTCCCATCCTCGGGAATGGGTTCGCGGGGTGGGACGATACGGTGAACTTCCTCGTCAACCGCGATTTTCGGGGCCTCGGCCCGGAGAATCTCCGTTGGGCCTGGACCACCTACCTGATGGGCGTTTATCAGCCGATCGGCTGGATGATTTACGAGGCGGAGTATGTCGCCTGGGGACTGAACCCACGCGGTTATCATCTTGTGAGCATCGCCTTTCACACCGCGAACGCCCTGGGGCTCTGGTATTTGTGCCGGGCCTTGATCGGTCGGCTCGGAGGCGATCCCGACCGTCGGGCCGTCCCGATCGCATCGGCTCTGGCTGTCTGCCTTTACGCGGTTCATCCGCTCCGCGTGGAAGCCGTGGCCTGGGCGTCGTGCCAGTCCTACCTGCCGGGGGTCTTGCTGGCGATTTTCTGCGTGCTCGCGTACCTCAAGGCAGTCGATGGCCGCGCTCGCTGGCTAGCCATTGCCTGGGCCTGCTTCGCGCTGGCGATGTTCACGAAGGTGGCCGTGATCGGGATTCCGGTGGTTCTGCTGATCCTTGACGTTTATCCGCTCCGGCGGATTGGCCCGGGGCATTGGTGGGATGCGGGGGCGAGGCGGGTCTACCTCGAAAAATTGGGGTTCGCGGCGGTCGCGGTTCCGTTCATGGTCGTGGCTGTGCTGGCGCGTTGGCCGGTGGAAGCGAGACCCGAGCTGCGCCTCGCGGACGTCGGCCCAAGATTGGCGCAAGCGGCTTACGGCATCTGGTTTTACCCGATCAAGACCGTGGTACCGATCGGCATCGCGGCGCGTTATCCATTACCGAGAAGCTCGCGAGGGTACCTCGCCTGGCCGTTTCTGGCGGCGGGGCTGGGCACTGGGATTTTGTGCCTCCTGGCTTATCGATCACGCCGACGCTGTCCAGGCTTGATCGCGGCTGGGGCGTGTTACCTCGTTTGCCTGGCGCCGAGCCTGGGATTGATCCGAACGAGCCATAACCTGGCCGCGGATCGCTACTGTTACGTCGCCTCGATGGTCGCCGCCGTCGTGATGGCTCAGGGTTTGACAACCTTGATGAGCCGATCGCCTGAACCGAAGCGGCTTTACGTGGCTTTCGCGGTGTTAGTCGCCGGTCTTTCTTGCCTGACGGCCCGGCAATGCCTGACCTGGAAATCCACGGCAGGGCTCTGGGCGCAATCGGGCGGCGATGGCCGAGTTCATCGCGATACGCAGATCCGGGCAGGTCTCGCCCGACGCCGCGAAGGACGGCTGGCGCTCGCGACGGAACATTTTCTCCAGGCGTTCACTGATGATCCAGAATGCGCCCTGGCCCTGCGGAATCTCGCCGAGATTGACGGAGAGAGGGAAAAGCTGGACGAGGCTGAAGAGATGTGGTCGCGACTACTCGCCTGTCAGCCGGACTGTCGCGAGGCGAGGAGCGAGTTGAAGAGGATCAAGGACCGCCGGGCGCTGTCAAGGCGTCGGCGGTCGAGAGTCATTCCGACCAAGAAGTTGTCTCAACGCAACGCATTGAGCCGAGGTCAGTTGCGTTCCGGGTGAAAGCAAGAGCCAAGGCCCCCGGTTCGCATCGGGGCGGCTTCCATGAGCTCGATCGGCGGGGCCACGGCGTCTTCGGTCTGACGGAGCGATCGGAGCCGTTCGAGCAAGGCGGGGAGGTCGATCGGCTTGGAAAAGACGTCGACAGCGCCCGCTTCCCGGGCCGAATCGCCGGCTTCCTCGGTGATGTTCGCGGTGATCGCCAGGATGGGGATGCCCGAGGTCTCGGGCGCCGCGTGCAGTTGGCGGATCAGTTCGACGCCGTCCATGACGGGCATCATCAGGTCGGTGAGGACCATCTGGGGACGAAACGCGGCCATGTGTTCGAGCGCATCGCGACCGTCAACAGCCTCGCAGACGTCAAAGCCGTAGAGTCTCAGGACGCGACCGAGGGCGAAGCGAAGGGCCTCGGTGTCGTCAACGAGCATAACCCTGGTGTGATCCTCAAAAGCGTGCATGCCACTACCCTGGCCTTTACGTTTCCGGGCGAGCACCTGCTGGCGACAGCCCGATAGATGTTAGGTTGCAAAAGGTGATCTTCGCCTGTTCATCCTGTTGCCGAGCGATTGTTGGGGTTCCGATTCCGTGAACGTGATGGTTGTGGTTATGGAAATTTGCACACGGCGTGCCGGAAGCGTGTTACTCAGGAAAATCGGATTCAGCCCTTGTCTTTCCGTCGCGTCGAGCGTAGAAGGTCGCGCCTGTCTCATTTTCAGGGCAAGTGGAGGTCAGGGATGACCGCTCGGCGTGCGCTCGGGGTCTTGATCGCGGTATCATTCGCCTTGCGATTGGCCCTGGCGTATAGCTTGGGGGCGTTTCTCGACGAAGCGTATTACGCGCTTTACGCCCGGCACCTGGACTGGGCCTTTTTCGATCATCCGCCGATGGTGGGGATTGTCTCGGCGCTCGGGGAAGTCGTGGCGGGCTGGATTAACCCGCTGGTGGGCCTGAGGTTCGGGTTCATCGTGATGTTCGCCGGGTCAACGTGGTTGATCGCCAGGCTGACCGACCGATTTTACGGCGAACGCGCGGGGTTTCTGGCGGCTCTAATCCTGAACGGCACGATCTTTTACGGCCTGGTGGCGGGAATTCAGTCCACGCCCGACGCCCCCCTACTCTTCTTCTGGCTCCTGACGCTCGACCGGCTCGCGGTTGCCCTGCGTCCGGAATCAAAGACGTCAACCTGGGTAGGCGTCGGCCTGGCCTGGGGCGGAGCGATGTTGAGCAAATACCACGCGGTCTTGCTTCCGGCCGGAGCTTTGCTCTACCTGATCGTCCGCCCCGAGGCGCGCCGTTGCCTGCGAACGCCCGGCCCTTACCTCGCGTCGGCGATTGGAATTGCGGCCTTTGGCCCGGTCGTTGTCTGGAACTCCACGCACGGCTGGGCGTCGTTTCTCTTTCACGCGAGGCGGTCGGGTGGGGTCCGGGGATTTCATCCAAGCTACGTCCTGGAAGCGATCTTTGGTCAGGTCGCTTATCTGACCCCCTGGCTCTGGATCGGCCTGATGATCGTCCTGATCAAGATGCTACGCCTTGGCCCGAAACGTTGGTCGGCCGGAGAAGCCTTTTTCACCTGTCAGGCGGTTCCGGCGATCGGCCTGTTCATGGGGGTCTCGACCTTCAGCAGGATCATGACACACTGGCCGCTGATCGGATTTGTCGACCTCATGCCGCTTCTGGGGCGGAACCTCGCGAGGCGACTGGAAGGCCCCTCGACGCGGTTCATCCGGGCCTTTCTGGTCCTCACGACGGTCACTCCGCCACTTCTGGGCGTCCTGTTTGTGACCCACGCGAATTGCGGACTTTTTCAGGATCGACAGGGACGCTTGGCGGCGGTCTTCTCCCCGGCCTTGGACCCGACGGTCGAGACGATCCGCTGGGATCAGATCGCCCAGGTTCTCAAACAGAAGGGGCTGGCCGACGAGCCGAGGACCTTCTTCTTCACGGATAACTGGAGGTTCGCGTCGCAACTTGCCCTGGCCGTGAACTTCGAGACCCCCGTGGCCTGCTTCCACCGCGACGCCCGGAGCTTCACCTACTGGAGCCGGCCCGAGGATTATCTCGGCCGCGACGGCATCTTCGTCCAGGTCAACGATAGTCTGGCCCTGAGCGACGACTACCTTCCCTGGTTCACGAAGATCGAGCCTCTCGCCCGGGTTCCGATCGTCCGCGCGGGCTACCCGATGCAGACGGCGTATCTTTATCGATGCGTCGGCCTCAAGCACCCTTATCTCTTCGGGTATCGAGGTTCTGGGCCGATTCCGATTCCCGGCCAACCCGAAGCGATTGCCGAGACGTCCAGGTCAATCAACGCATCGAAGCGTCGGTAACGATTTCAGGGGAGCATCGAATAGAGAACGATGTTCGCGGCGATCCTCACGGCGCTTTCGTGAACATAACCCTTGCAGTCGAGCCCTTGCGGTCGCTCCAGGGCGCAGCCGATGTCATACTTGGAATAGATGATGGCCCAGTGGCCGTCAATCTTGACCCCTTCCAGGTCGGGAAGGCCGAGTCTGCCCCCCGCGGCCTGGCTGAAGCGGACGTCGGAGAGGTCGTACCCGACTTTACGGGTCAGGATCGGGTCGTCGTGGGGGATCGGTTCGAGCGGGTGGTCGGGGATCGCCCGGGCGACGAACTGGCGAAAGGCGGCGTCGAACTTCGGGCTCCCGCAGGCGGCGTCGGCGAAGATCGTGCCGCCGCCGGGGTTCAGGTGCTTACGGAGGCGGTCAAGATCGGCCTCGGCGAACGAGAAATTGGTCCGACCGTGAAGGTAGATTAACGGGTAGTTCACGAGGTTCGGGTCGGACGGCAAGAGTTCGTGATGGTTGATCACGACGTCGACACCGATCCGGTCGCGAAGCGCCGTGGTCAGGTGAGGAACGGCCATCGGCGCGACGTTCCAGTCGCCCGCGTGGCGGAGCTTGGCGATGTGAAGGGCTCCGCGCTTGGGGGGTTCTTGCCTGCCCTTGACGACCTCGCGCGGCTCCAGCTTGTCGGCCGGAAGCTCGCGGCCGGTGGCCAGCTCGACGACGTTCTGGCCAACCCGGCAGGCGGCGATCAGGCTCGGGTCGCCCGGCTCTTTCTCGGCCTGGTTCCAGTAGCAAGAGAGGTCGTCGGGCGAGTAGATCACGGCGGTCCGGCAGCCGATGTCGATGCCCCAGAGGGAATGAATCTCGGGCGAGAGCTCGTGCCGGGCGCGCCAGACGGGATGCTCGGGCGGGAGTGGTTTGAGCGCGTACTGAGGTTCGGGGAAGACCTCTGTCATCAACGCCCGAAAGCCGCGGTCAAACTCGATCCGGCCGCAACAGGCGTCGGCGAAGAGAAAGCCCCCTTGCTCAACGTAATCGCGGAGCTTCAACCTGGCCTCGGCCGAGAAGGTCGGGGGTTCGTGGCCATTCATGAACAGAATCGGCGCCATCAGCATTTCGGAGACGCCCGAGGTCTCGGCGTCGACAACCTGCCAGGTGAGCAAATGCTTCCAGTCTCGCGAGACAAGAGACGTGAGGTTACGGACGTCGTCGCGGTCGTTCTCCCAGTCGTGCGTCGACCCGTGTTTCAGCTTGTTGATCAGGACCGGCGAGCGCCCCTTGGCGAGGAAGAGAACTGCGAAGCTCGTCGTCACGACCGGGCCGGAGCTTCCTTGCCAGAAGTCTCCGCCGCGCGCCTGCGTCTTGACG
The DNA here is from genome assembly GCA_965277595.1 of Isosphaeraceae bacterium. Classification (GTDB taxonomy): domain Bacteria; phylum Planctomycetota; class Planctomycetia; order Isosphaerales; family Isosphaeraceae; genus CBDIDH01. The sequence continues at coordinate 2,626,490 of CBDIDH010000002.1, read as the reverse complement.
ATCTCCTCGGCCCCCGCGCGATACCAGTCGTGCGTGCCGAGGTAACGCAGGCCGGCGAGCCGACCCGCGCGTTCGAGGCCATAAAGATAGTAATATTTCCAGCCACTTGAACCGTTGAGGTTCTCTTCGACCCGGAAATTGGTTCCAAGCCAGTTGAGCCCTCGATTCAGGGCGGTGTCGGTCCCGCCGTGCCCGCAATGGCGGATCGTCGGGCCGTGAACGGTCTCGAAGCTATGAAAGAGCCGCTGGCCGGTAATGACGAGGCTGGCGACCCCCGCGCAGGTCATGCTCGCGGTTGATCCGTGCTGGCCGATCCGATACGACCAGCCGCCGTCAAACTGTTGACAGCCTTCCCAGTAATGGCGGGCCGACGCCCAGACCCGATCGGCGATCGGAATTCCCGCCTCGCTCGCGGCATTAAGCCCGAGAACGGCGTACTGCGAGTTCGAGTTATCGCCGGTCCCCGACTTCGTGGCATGGTACGACCACGAGCCAACCCCCGACAAACCGTTCGAAGCCAGGCGACGCCCGGGATCGAAGATCTGCGCCCGTTCGAGCCAGTAGGCGTTGCGGGCGATCTGCGTTCGATACGCGACGGGATCGGCCGCCGCCAGGGCCATCGTCTGAAGAGCGATGGCATAGGTGCCATAGCCTGGCGTCTCGGGACCTTCGCGTCGAATCCGGGCGAGCGCGCGGGCGAGATCCGGGTCGTCGACGGTTTCGCCTGCCGTCAAGAGCGCGAGGATGACCAGTTCGGTCGTTCCCGGTTGACCCGCCCAGGAACCGTCGGGGCTTTGGACTTTCTTGAGGTAGCCAACGCCATCATGGATCGCGTGTTCGACCTCGACCCGCGTGACGTCGGCGTGCGCGGGTCTGATCGAACCTGTCAAAACCAGCAAAGAGGCGAGTACGCAGCACCAGCCGGCGGACTTCATCGGTTCAGCCCCCGCCTCGTCGCCTCGACCGGGAAACGCGGATCGTCTGTCTATTCTTTACCCATCATAGTCCCGCGCCTTCCTTCTGGCCAAGATCGACGATGCGTCAGTCGCCGTGAACAGGCAGATTTTTGGTCGGTCCTCGATCCTTTTAAATTAACGAGCGACCTGGCCGGGTCGCCGGGCGAACGCCGAGGGAGAGGTTGTGGCCCGAGCCTTGAGGCGGCCGTCAAAGGGGAAGGGCCAGGACTGGGTATGCCCGTGATAGAGGTAAACCTCGCGGACGAGGTGACCGCGACGCTCGACCTTCACCGTCCCGATCGGCTCATACTGGAGAAACCACTGGTTGAAGTGGGAAAGCTGACCGGGCCTGCGATCGTCTTCGATGAAGATGCCATCGCGACCAACCCAGTCTTCGGGACGGCTCCAGAGGTTAAAACTCCGTGGTTCAAGCTGATAACAGGCCACGGGCGCCTGATCGCGGAGGGCAAGGGCCAGGCTGGCGCTCCGGTTCCAGGAATCGGTGAAGAAAAAGGTGTTCGGCTTGCCGATCAGGCCCCTGCGCCTGAGTTCGGCGGCGACCTGATCCCAGGCGATCGGCTCATTCGTCGGATCAACGCCCGGCGCGATCAGGCCGAAGATCCGCCCTTGCCTGTCTTCAAAGAGGCCGGTCCGGTCCTGAAGCGTGACGACCACGATCAGCAGGACGGGAAAGAGCGTGATTGCCACGAGGTACGGCTTCAGGAAGGGCCAGGACGCATCCAGGCCGCGCGCCCAGGTCCGGCCCAGAAGCGGCATCAACGCGATGAACCCGAAGAGAGGCCAGTACGGCATGATCCGCCCGAACGACGCGACCCAGTGAAAGAGCAAGAGGGCCGGCACCGCCTGACTCACCATGAACGACTCGCCGACATCCCAGGACTTCACCCCCCGCCAAAGCAGCAAGACAAGCAGGCCCGCCATCGCCAGCCAGAGCCAAGGGAACAGATAAAGCGTTTCGGAACCGATCGCCACGGCCAGGTGATCGAGCCGAAAAGCCTTCGGCGCCTCGGCGCGTCCGCCTTGAAAGAGAAACGAGGCCCAGCCGTGCGCGGAATTCCAGACCACCACCGGCGCGAAAATGGTCAGACCGAGCACGGCCGCGAGATACGGCCCCGGTGTCTTCAGACACCGCCTCGATTCAGGCCGAAGGGCCAGAAACAACAAGGCTCCGACCGGCAAGAGCACGGCGTGATACTTGCTCTGCATCGCCCCGCCCCAGGCCAGGCCGACCCAGACCCAGGGGTTGATCCCACGTTCGCTTTGAAAGGCGATCGAGAGCCGATCGAGCGTCAGGAGCCAGAAGAACAGCAAGGGGCCGTCGGGCTGCGCGATCGTGCCGACGCCCAGTCCGAAGTAGCCCGAAACGTTCAACGCCAGCGCCGCGTAAAACCCGGCTTTCGCGCCGAAATAGCGCGTGGCCAGTCGAGCGATCAGCCAGGTCGAGCACGCGAAGAGGATGATGAAGCCCAGCCGCAGGCCCGGCACCGAATAGGGATCGCCCGCGAGGATCAGGCCCGGCAGGCCGACGAGAGCGACCATCGGCGGGTGATCGAAGTAGCTCCAGTCGAGGTGTCGGATGAACTGGAAGTAATACGGCTCATCGACGGCGGCTCCCAGCAAGCAGGCCCAGACGAGCCGGATTGCCGTCGAGACACCGATTAACACCCAGAGCGCTCGGGCCTGACCTGGCCGACCTTGAAGATCCCGCATCGCGTCATCCTTGACGTCCGGCAACCGTCTTGATTCCACCTCGGCCGCCTCGCGCGTGACTATACCACGCGACCGCGCGGACGCGGAGACCAGTTCGGAATGAGGACTTGGGAAAACCGACCTCAAAATAAGGACCGATGACCGATGACCGAGTTTGAGAACCGAGGGCCGAAGGAAGGTCCATCGGTCCTGTTCTCGGGGGATACGCCAGGTTGACCCGCGCGACGCGGTGAGCTTTCACACAGACCCGTGGAAAGCTGTTGGCGGGGTCAAGGGATCATCGACGCGAGGACGGGAGCGCGACGACCGGAAAAAAATGATATCTGGCGGCGGGAAAATGAGTTAGGACACGTCGCGAACCTGAAGTTTCGGGCGTGGCACGGCCCCTGCTTTTAGAGAAAAGTGACTCGAAGCAGGCGACGGCGAACGGGCCGGAAAACCCCTCGCGTCGGACCTTGATTTCGAGCGGTTGGAATTGAATCGAATCGAAAGGGACATCCCATGCGACGGACACTTCGAAATGCGGCCCTGGCGGGCGTCCTGGCGGTTGGCGGCCTCTTCACCCTCGGCGGGTCAACGGCCCAGGCGCAGGGATTCGGCGGTTACGGCGGATTCGGCGGATACGGCGGAGGAATCGGAATCGGGATCGGCAACGGATACGGCGGAGGCTATGGCCTCGGCGGCCCTGGCTACGGCGGTTACCCGGTCGTGCCGTCGTACAACGCTGGCTATGGCGGAGGATACGGCGTCGGCTACGGTGGGGGTTATGGCGGAGGCTATCGGGGCGGCTACGGTGGGGGTTATGGCGGAGGCTACGGCGGCGGCGGCGGCTACGGCCATCATCATCACCACCGCGGCTGCGGCTGCCGAGGGTATTGATCCGACAACGAGACGGTGGAAGCCCCGCGCGGCAGAGTCTTTCTCTGTCAAGGAGGAGGCCGCGGGGCTTGCGTCGTGGGCCGGGCGCCTTGATACTCCGGCTTGCGGAGTGGTCGAGGTCGCGCCGGCCCAGAGGGGTCGGAACCGGATGCAGACCGCCGACTCCGGCCTTTCCCAGGGAGTCGGTCCATGTCTGGCAGAACCTCGCGGTTCGCCGCGTTCGTCGTCGTCTTGGTTGTCAGTCTCGCGGGCTCCCTCAGCAGTGGTCGAAGCGAGCCTCCGGCGAACGCGAGTCCGTTGCGGCCCCCATCGGTTCCGCTCGTGGCGACTGATCCGTATCTCAGCATCTGGTCAAACGCCGATCACCTCAACGACGACTCGACCCGGCACTGGACCGGCCGCGAGCATCCGCTCGTCAGCCTGATTCGCGTCGACGGCGAGTCCTTCCGGCTCATGGGCAAGGAGCCGAAAGAGGTTGACCCGCTTCCGCAGGTCGGCCTTCAGGTCTTGCCGACGCAGTCGATTTATGAGTTCGGGAACGCGAAAATCCACGTCAGCCTGACGTTCATGACCCCCGCCCTGCCCGACGACCTCGACGTCCTCGCCCGCCCCTTGACCTACCTGACGTGGACCGTCCAATCGGTCGATGGCCGCGCGCATGAGGTCGCGATTTACGACAGCACGAGTGCCCTGCTCGCGGTCAACGAGCCCGATCAGGAGGTGGAATGGTCGCGTGAAACAACAAAAGGCAAGCTCACGCTCTTGCGCGTGGGGACGTCGGACCAGACCTTGCTTCGGCCCTCGGGCGACGACACGAGGATTGACTGGGGTTATGCCTACGCCTCGGCGCCCATGTCTCGATCGGCCATCGGCCCGAATGAGGCGATGCTGAAATCGTTTGTCGATTCGGGCAAGATCGCCGAGACGGATGAGGTCGGACCGCCCCGACCGGCGAACGTCCGGACGCCCGTTCTGGCGTTCACATTCGATCTCGGCAAGGTCGCGGCCGAGCCGGTCTCGCGTCACCTGATGCTCGCCTATGACGAGGTGTACGCGGTCAACTTCCTGGGCCGGAAACTGCGTCCCTACTGGCGGAAAAACGGCTGGGAACCGGCGGATCTCTTCCAGGCCGCTGAACGCGATTACGCCAGCCTCGTCACGCGTTGCGCGACCTTCGACACCGACCTGATGGCCAGCCTCGCCAAGGAAGGGGGCGAACGGTACGCGCTGATGGCGGCGCTGGCGTATCGCCAGACGCTCGCCGGTTGCGGTCTGGCGGCCGACGCCGAGGGCAAGCCCCTGATCTTTCCCAAGGAAAACACGAGCAATGGCTGCATCGCCACCGTGGACGTGATCTATCCCGCCGCGCCCCAGTTCCTGCTCATGGGTCCGACGTATGCCAAGGCCCTTGTCGTTCCCGCGATGATCTACGGCGCTTCGCCGCGCTGGAAGTTTCCCTTCGCCCCGCACGACCTGGGCGTCTATCCCCAGGCCACCGGACAGGTTTACGGCGGCGGCGAAAGCCCCGGCAACGAGTCGGAGAAGATGCCCGTCGAGGAGAGCGCCAACCTGATTCTCCTCTGCCAGGCGATCGCCCGGATGGACGGCAACGCCGACTTCGCCTCGCGCTGGTGGCCGCAGCTCACCCGCTGGGAAAACTATCTGGAAAAGTACGGCCTTGATCCCGAGAACCAGCTCTGCACCGACGACTTCATGGGCCACCTCGCCCACAACGCGAACCTCTCGATCAAGGCCATTCTCGCCATCGCCGCCTATGGCGACCTTTGCCGGATGCGCGGAGATGCCGCCTCGGCCGAGAAGTATTTTCAACTGGCCCGAGCCGACGCCCGCCACTGGGTTGAGGCCGCGGCCGACGGCAATCACTCGCGGATCGCCTTTGACAAACCGAACTCATGGAGCCAGAAGTACAACCTTGTTTTTGACAAAATTCTCGGCCTCAACGTCTTCCCGGCCGAGGTCGCCCGGCGGGAAGTCGCCTATTACCTGACCTTGCTCCAGCCCTTCGGCCTGCCGCTCGACTCGCGAACGCGCCTGACGAAGACCGACTGGTCGGTCTGGTCGGCGACACTCGCGGAGAACCCGGCCGACTTCGAGCGGATCGTCTCGCCGATCGTTGACTACCTCAACAAGACGACCGCGCGCGTCGCCTTTGTCGACTCGTATATCACGGATAACATCCGAAGCGACGGCATGCACGCCCGCCCGGTCATTGGCGGCGTCTTCATCAAGATGCTCGCCGACCCGGCCGTCTGGAAAGCCTGGGCCAGCCGCGACAAGGCGCATATCGATCGCTGGGCCGATGCCCCGGTGATGCCCTCGATCACCGAGGTCGTCGCCACCTCGCGGCAGACTCCGGCCGATTGGCGGTACACCTTCGACCGTCCCGCGCAAGGCTGGACGCTCGCCGACTTCGACGATCACGCATGGAAGGTCGGCCCCGGCGGCTTTGGCGTCGACGGCACCCCGGGCGCGGTCATCAAGACGACCTGGAACACCCCCGACGTCTGGCTCCGTCGCGAAATCCGTCTGCCCGATTCGGCCGATCCGGCCAAGCTCCAGTTTCTTGTCTATCACGATGAGGACGTCGAGATTTACCTTGACGGCGTTCTCGCCGCGAAGGACCAGGGCTATCTCTCGTCGTATGAACCTCTCGACATCCGACCGGCCGCTCGGGCGAAGCTCGGGGCTGGTCAAAGCGTTGTCATCGCCGTTCATTGCCACCAGACGCGAGGCGGCCAGGGGGTCGACCTCGGCCTCGTCGAGGTCAAGGAATCGACCCGCTGAGGCAGGAAAATGGCAACGTCCCGAGGACCGATGACCGAAAAATCCGCCTGTTTGGTCATCGGTCCTTGGTCCTTGGTCATCAAAAAGAGGAACTTCGCAATCCTCCCGCAACGAACGCACTCCGGTTGCGAACTCGGGGAGGATTCGATTAAAATTTAACAGAGGCGAGCCAGGCCGGAATCGCTTCCGCATGGTCGGAGGCCCCCAACCTCAACAACGATCGGGAAAAGGCCCATGCTTCGCAGAGGCCGCCCCGGACTCTTCGTCATTATCCTTGTCGTCGCGGCCATTGTCGGTCCGGTTCGAGCGGCCGACGATCCCAAGGCCCGCGAACTCTTCGAGGCGAAGATCCGCCCCGTTCTCGTCGGCCAGTGTTACCGGTGCCACTCGGCCGAGACCGAGAAGCCCAAAGGCGGGCTCCGACTCGACACCCGCGACGGCCTCTTGAAAGGGGGCGACTCCGGCCCGGTCGTCGTCCCCGGCGATCCCAACGCCAGCGCGATCGTTCAGGCGGTCGCCCGGACCGGCGACGTCGCGCCGATGCCGCCAAAAACACACCTCCCCGCCGCCGTCGTCGCCGACTTCCGCCAATGGGTCGCCACCGGCGCCTTTGATCCTCGCGCCGACGAAGGTCCGACAAAATCCCCCGCGCCAACTGATCGTCGCGACTGGTGGTCGCTTCGCCCCTTGAAGCGTCCCGAGGTCCCCGCGCGGGGCGGTCGGAACCCGATCGACGCCTTCATCGCCGCCGGTCTTACCGCCAAGGGGCTGAAGGCCGCTCCCGAGGCCGACCGCCGGACCCTGATCCGCCGCCTCTCGTTCGACCTGATCGGCCTGCCACCGACTCCCGAAGAGGTCGATACCTTCGCGGCCGACGACCGACCCGATGCCTTTGAGCGCCTCGTCGATCGCCTCCTGGCCTCGCCTCAACATGGCGAGCGGGTCGCGCGGTTCTGGATGGACCTTGTCCATTTCGCCGAGACGCACGGCCACGACCAGGACCGGATTCGGCCCCATGCCTGGCGATATCGCGACTACCTGATTGACGCCTTCAACCGCGACACGCCTTACGCCCGGTTCGTCCGCGAACAGATCGCCGCCGACGCCTTTTATCCCGACGAGCCCCGGCTCATCCCCGCCCTTGGCTTTCTCGCCGCGGGCCCCTGGGACGAAAGCTCGCTCCGCGATATCCGCGAAGACAGCATCGATCGCCAGATCGGCCACTATCTCGACCGCGACGACATGGTGACGACCGTCATGTCCACCTTCGCCAGCGCCACGGTCCACTGCGCCCGCTGCCACGACCACAAGTTCGACCCGATCACGCAGGCGGAATACTATAACCTCCAGGCCGTCTTCGCCGGAATCGACCGCGCTGATCGCGCCTTTGACGCCGATCCCGAAATCGAAGGCCTGCGCCGAAGTCTCCTCGATCGCCAGGCCGCTCTGAAACGCCGCGATCCCGCCTTGCTCGCGTCGCTCCTCGAACCGGCAATCCAGACCGACCTTGCCGCCTGGGAATCGCGGATCAAGACCAGTCCGGTCGTCTGGACGATCCTCGATCCCGATCGGCTCACCTCGGCGGCGGGGACAATCCTGACGAAGCAGCCCGACCGCTCGGTTCTCGCCAGCGGAACCCGCCCCGCTCAGGAGACGTACACCGTCCACGCCCGGACCGACCTCCACGGCCTCACCGCCCTTCGCCTCGAATTCCTTCCCGATGACTCATTACCCCAGCGCGGACCCGGGCGGAGCGACAACGGCAACCTGCACCTGACCGAGTTCCAGGTTCTCGCCGGTTCGCGGGTCGTGCCGATCCGTCTCGCCTCGTCCGACTACGACCAGCCCGGCTGGGGCGTCGCCACGGCGATCGACAACAACGACCAGACCGCCTGGGGCATCTATCCCGAGGTCGGCAAGGCCCACCAGGCTGTTTTTGAGCTGGCCGAAGACCTCGCCGACGCCTCGACCTTGACGATCCTTCTGCGCCAGATCAACCCCGCCAATCACCCGATCGGCCGGTTCCGGCTCGCGGTGACGACCGCCCCCCGCCCCGTCACCGTCTCGGTCTGGCCCGACTCGATCGCGGCGATTCTCGCGACTCCCACCGACAAACGTTCGGACGTCCAGAAACAGGACCTCGCGGCCTATTTTCTCGCCGACGACCTGGAACGTCGGATCGCCGCCTTGCCGCCGCGCCTCCTGGTCTACGCCGGGGCGAGCGAGTTTGCTCCCGATGGCAGTCATCGCCCCTCCGGAACGCCGAGGCCCGTGCATCTGCTGCGCCGGGGCGACATCAACCAGCCTGGGCCGCTCGCCCGGCCCGGTGCGCTCGCATGCGCGGGGCTGCCGGGTTCAAACTTCGAGATCGCCGAAACCGCCGTCGAGCGCGACCGACGCGCCGCGCTCGGTCGATGGATCACCGACCCGGCCAACCCGCTGGTCTGGCGGTCGATCGTCAACCGGGTCTGGCAACTTCACTTCGGCCGAGGGCTGGTGGACACCCCCAGCGACTTCGGCCGGATGGGCTCAATGCCGTCGCATCCCGAGCTTCTCGACTGGCTCGCCGTCGACTTCCGCGACCGGGGCGGTTCGTTGAAAGACCTGCATCGGCTGATCGTGTCGAGCGCTGCCTACCGGCGCTCGACTCGCCACGACCCCCAGGCCGCCGACCTCGACGCCGAGAACCGCCTGCTCTGGCGTCAGAACCGCCGCAGGCTCGACGCCGAGTCGGTCCGCGATGCATTGCTCTCGGCGAGCGGTCGGCTCGAATCGACGATGGGGGGTCCATCGGTCCAGCAATTCGGCCTCTCGGCGGGGGTTCACGTCACGCCGGTCGTGAATTACGACGCCTACGCCTGGGAGGGTCCCGGCTCGGGACGTCGGAGCGTCTATCGGTTCCTCTTCCGAACGATTCCCGACCCGTTCATGGACACACTCGACGCCGCCGACGCCTCGCAACTGACCCCTCTTCGCAACGAGAGTGCCACCGCCTTGCAGGCTCTTGCCCTGCTCAACAACCGCTTTGTCCTCCGCAACGCGACGCACCTTGCCGAACGTCTCGAATCCGCCCGCGCGGACACCCCGGCCCGCCTTCGGCTCGCCTTCGCCCTCACGTTGGGTCGCCCGCCGACCGCCGAGGAGCTTGGCGACTGGTCGACCTATATCGATCGTCACGGTCTCGCCAGCGCCTGCCGGTTACTCTTCAACAGCAGTGAATTTCTCTTCGTGAATTGAATCAATCGCCCGGGGGATCGCGATGCCAACGCCGATAACGCGCCGCGAGGCACTCTGGAAGGTCGGCGGCGGCCTGGGGGGGATCGCCCTGGCGCACCTGCTCGGCCGTGAGCAACTGATCGCGGGAACCGATGCCCTGGTAAAGCCTCGGGCCGACCTGAACGGCGGCTTGCATCATCCGGCGAAGGTCCGGCGGGTCATTCAGTTATTCATGAATGGCGGCGTGAGCCAGATGGACACGTTCGACCACAAGCCCGAGTTGAACCGCCGCCACGGCGAGGTTTTTGACCCCGGCCAGCACGTCGAGGCCCCGACGAGCGCGCCGGGCAAGCTGATGAAGAGCCCTTTCGCCTTCCAACAATACGGCGAGTCGGGCCGATGGGTCAGCGACGTCTTCCCGAACCTGGCGGGCTGCGTTGACGATCTGGCCTTTCTCAACGCCCTGGCGTCGAAGACGAACGTCCACGGCCCGGCCAGCTACATGATGAATACCGGGTTCTTGCTCCCCGGCTTCCCTTGCATGGGGGCCTGGATCTCTTACGGCCTGGGCGCGATTGCCGACGACCTGCCGACGTTTGTCGTCCTGCCCGACCCTCGCGGCCTTCCCTACAACGCCAAGGGGAACTTCACGCCCGGCTTTTTGCCGATGTCGCACCAGGGGACCGTTCTCGACGCCCGTTCCAGGGAGCCTGTCCCCGACCTCTTCCCCGCCGATCGATCGGGCGCCTTTGCCGGATCGGCCAGCGCCGATCGCGAGGGACTTGACCTGCTCGCCCGTCAGAACCGTCGATACGAGGCGGCCGAGCCGGGCGATTCGCGGCTCGAAGCGCGGATCGCCTCATATGAACTGGCGGCCAGGATGCAGTCAAGTGCTCCGGCGGCGCTCGACCTCAACGGCGAGAGTCCGGCCACGCGCCGCCTTTACGGACTCGACGACCCGGCGACCGACGACTTCGGCCGCCGCTGCCTGCTGGCGCGACGCTTGATCGAGCGCGGAGTCCGGTTTGTGCAGGTCTGGAGCGGCGCGGGGGGTCCGGCGAACAACTGGGACAACCACGGCAATATCCCCGTCGAGCTTCCCACGATCGCCCGATCGGTTGATCGACCCGTCGCCGCCCTGCTCCGCGACCTCAAGGCCCGGGGCCTGCTCGACGATACCCTGGTCGTCTGGTCGACCGAGTTCGGCCGGATGCCGTTTACCCAGGGGGCCACCGGCCGCGACCACAACGGCGGAACCTCCGTCGCCTGGCTCGCCGGCGCGGGTGTGAAGCCGGGCGTCGCGCACGGGCAGAGCGACCCCTGGTCGTGGAAAGGGGCCGAGGACGTGACCTATTGCTATGATCTTCACGCCACGATCCTCCATCTGCTCGGGATCGACCACGAACGCCTGACCGTCCGCCATAATGGAATCGATCGCCGCCTGACCGACGTCCACGGCCACGTCATCCCCGAGATTCTAGCACCATGACATTTTTGCTCTTAGCCACTCTTCTCGGGGCTGATCCGACGCCGCCCAAGGTCGATTACGACCGCGACGTCCGGCCTATTTTCGCCGCGTCCTGCCTTCGCTGTCACGGCCCCGAAAAACAGCGCGGGGGCTTGCGGCTCGACCTCAAACGCGCCGCGTTCGAAGGAGGCGGCGACGGCCCGGCGATCCTTCCCGGAGACGCGGCGAATAGCCCGGTCATCGTCCTCACATCGGGTCTCGATGCTGATCGCGTGATGCCGCCGAAGGGCGATCGTCTGACCCCCGCGCAGATCGAGACCCTGCGCACCTGGATCAACCAGGGAGCACCCTGGCCCGAGTCAACCGCCTCGGCCGCCGACCCCCGCGAATGGTGGTCGCTCCGGCCGCTCAAAAGCCCGCCGATTCCGACGCTCGACCCGGCCGACGCCTCGCGCGCGCGGAACCCGATCGACGCCTTTATCCTGGCGAAGGTCCGCGAACACGGCCTGACCCCATCGCCCGAGGCCGATCGACGAACCCTGATCCGTCGACTCTCGTTTGACCTGCTTGGCCTGCCTCCTTCGGCCGTTGAGATCGAACGGTTCGCGGCTGATCCGTCCCCCTTGGCGTATGAAGCGCTGGTCGAGAGGCTTCTCGCAAGTCCTCATTTTGGCGAGCGCTGGGCGAGGCACTGGCTGGACGTCGTCCACTTTGGCGAGACGCACGGTTACGACAAGGACCAGCCCCGGCCGAACGCCTGGCCCTACCGCGACTACGTCATTCGAGCCTTCAACACCGATAAGCCCTACGGCCAGTTCGTCGCCGAACAGGTGGCCGGCGACATTCTCGCTCCAGGGACGGTTGACGGCCTGACCGCCCTTGGATTCATCGCCGCCGGACCCTGGGACCTGATCGGCCATGCCGAGGTTCCCGAGACCAAGCTTGACGGCAAGATCGCCCGCCACCTCGACCGCGACGACATGGTGGCCAACACCCTGAACACATTCGTGAGCCTCACTGTTCAGTGTGCCCAGTGTCACAACCACAAGTTTGACCCGATCCGGCAGGACGACTATTACCGCCTTCAGGCCGTCTTCGCCGCTCTTGACCGCGCCGATCGCCCCTTTTATACCAGCCCCGCCGCTGCGAGACAGGCCCGCGAATCGATCGCCCGACGCGCCACGCTCCGCGACCGGCGACGCGGACTTGACGCCGAGATCAAGAGCCTTGGCGGCCCTTCGCTCTTTGAGATCGACCGCAAGCTCGACCTGGCGAGCAAGCCGGCGGCCCCGCGTCCCGAGTTCGGCTACCACAGCGCGATCGAGGCAGCCGCCGATCGGCCGAAGTGGTTGCAGGTCGACCTCGGTCGAGCCGTGCCGATCGATCGCCTGATCGTCTGGGGAGCGTATGATGATTTCAACAACATCGGCGCCGGTTTCGGATTCCCCGCCCGGTTCAAGGTCGACCTTTCCGACGATCCCGGTTTCCAGTCGGGCGTGATAACACTGACAGACCAGACCGCGGCCGACCTCGCCAATCCCGGCATCGCTCCTTGCGCATATCCGGTCGGCGGAAAGACGGGGCGATACCTTCGATTGACGGCGACCCGGCTTGCTCCGAGACAGAAGGATTTCATCCTCGCGCTGGCTGAGCTTGAGGTTCTCGACGCAACCGGCGCGAACCTCGCGGCGGGGGCTCCTGTCTCTTCGGCCGACTCGATCGAGGCCCCTCCGCGGTGGCGGCGTTCGAATCTGACCGATGGCTACGCACCCGGCCGAGGCGCTGCCGGAACGGCCGAACTGGTGACCCTTCGCGAGGCCCGGCACAGGCTCATCGAAGCGGCCATCGGCCCGGCGAAGAGCCGCGAGCTTGCCGAGGTCAACGACGCGTTAACGCGGATCGACGCGACGCTCGCGCGACAGAAGCCTGATGGACTCGTCTACGCCGGAACGATCCACGACGGCGGCGCCCTCGCCTTTCGAGGGACCGGGCCGGACGGCGGCAAACCTCGGCCGATCTTCGTCCTGAAGCGGGGCGATGTGAAGTCGCCGGGCGTCGAGGTTAGCCCGGGAGCGCCGAACGTTCTGACCGATTTGCCAGGGGATTTCCCCCTATCTTCCGACCAACCCGAGGGCGACCGCCGCGCGGCGCTCGCGCGCTGGCTGACGGATCGGCGGAACGCCCTGACCTGGCGATCGATCGTCAACAGGGTCTGGCAATATCATTTCGGCCGAGGTCTCTCGGCGACCCCCAACGACTTCGGCCGGATGGGCCAGGCGCCCAGTCATCCCGGGCTTCTCGACTGGCTCGCCGCCGACTTCCGCGACAACGGCCAGTCGCTCAAGAGGCTTCATCGCCTGATCGTCTTGAGCGCGACGTATCGCCAATCGTCGGCGATCGAGGCGCGATCGAACGCGATCGACACGGGCAACGTCTTCCTCTGGCGGATGCCCCGGCGCAAGCTTGAGGCCGAAGAGGTGCGCGATGCCGTGCTCAAGGCCTCGGGCATGCTCGACCTTCGATTTTACGGACCTTCGTTTCATGACTTCGTCGTTCAGCATCCCGAGCATTCACCGCATTATGAGTACGCGCTTCACGACCCGGATGATCCCAAAGTCCGGCGGCGGTCAATCTATCGGTTCCTCGTCCGTTCCCGACCGCAGCCCTTCATGACCGCGCTCGATTGTGCCGATCCGTCGATGCAGGTCGACCGCCGCAACGAGACGCTCTCGCCGCTTCAGGCCCTGGCGCTTTACAACAACGGATTCATGCTTGTCTCGGCTCGACACCTGGCCGAGCGGGTCAAGAACGACGCGGAACCAGTCGCCTCGGCGTTCCGTTTAGCGGTCGGCCGCGTGCCGACGCCCGCGGAGCGCGAGCCGCTACTTGACTATGCGAACGAGTTCGGCCTGGCCGATGCCTGTCGGGTGATCTTGAACCTGAACGAATGCCTTTTCGTCGATTGAATGAATGAATGAATGAATCGGGGAGTCGGGCCGATGAATCGTCGTGAATTCCTCTGGCAATCGGGCGGCGGCCTTGGCGGAATCGCCCTGGCGTCCATGCTCGCTCGCGACGGAGCCACCGGGGCGACCCTTCGGCCCGACGGTGGTTTGCATCACGCGCCCAAAGCTAAACGGGTCGTGCAACTCTTCATGGCCGGGGCGGCGAGTCATATTGACCTCTTTGATTACAAGCCCGAGTTGATCCGTCGCCACGGGCAGCCTTCCGATTTTGGAGAGCCGGTCGAGGCCTTTCAAAACGGCCTGGGGCCCTGGCTCCGGCCCGTCTTTAAGTTCAGGCCGCATGGCGCGACCGGCAAGATGCTGAGCGAGGCCGTCGCGCCGCTGGGAAGCGTGGTGGATGACCTGGCCTTTGTTCATAACATGGTGGGTAAGACGGGCGTTCACAGTCAGGGGACGCTCTTGCAGACGACCGGCTTCAACCGGCCGGGGTTCCCGTCGATGGGGTCATGGGTCACCTTTGGCCTTGGCAATCTTTCCGACAACCTGCCGTCGTTCGTGGTCCTGCCCGACCCTCGCGGCCTCGCCTCGAACGGAACGAAGAATTGGGACAACGCCTTTCTCCCGGCGCGGAATCAAGGGGTTTTGATCGACCTCGCCTCGAAAACACCCATCGCCGACCTCTTCGCCGACGATCGGGCGCGGACAGGAACCGCCGAGGGCGATCGCGCGGGGGTAGACCTCCTCGGCCGCCTGAACCGAGAGCATGCGGCCCAGCGTCTGGGCGATGATCGCCTTGAAGGTCGGATCAAGAGTTATGAACTCGCCGCCCGGATGCAGCTCGCCGCGCCCGAGGCTCTGGATTTCTCGAAGGAGTCGAAGGAGGTCTTGCGACTGTATGGGCTCGATGCCGGTTCGGGGTCGTTCGGCCCGGAGATCAACCCGGCCGAGGAGACGTATTACTTCGGCCAGAAGTGCCTGGCGGCAAGGCGTCTGCTGGAGCGCGGGGTCCGGTTCGTGCAGGTCTGGAGCGGCAATGACAACGGGTTCCCTCGACGCAACTGGGACAGTCACGAAGACGTCGCCCGCGATCACGGCCCGCTTGCGCTGGGGATGGCCCGAGGGGCCTCGGCTCTCATTCAGGACCTGAAGCGGCTGGGGATGCTTGAAGATACCTTGATTCTCTGGACGACCGAGTTTGGCCGGATGCCGTCGAGCCAGGGGGGGAAAGGGCGCGACCACAACCCCTATTGCTTCACGAACTGGCTGGCCGGCGGCGGAATTAAAGCGGGGATCAGCCACGGCCCGAGCGACGAGTGGGGCTATAAACCGCTCGACCGCAAGCACCCGACCGAGGTCTACGACCTTCACGCCACGATCCTGCATTTGCTGGGGATCGACCATACCCGGCTCACGGTCCGACACGACGGAATCGACCGTCGCCTGACCGATGTCCACGGCCATGTCATCAAGGAACTCCTGGCCTGAAAACCGAGGCGACGATTGATTGGCCTGACTGTCCTTGACGATCCCTGCGCCGGTTGCGGGGCCTGTTGCGAGTACATGGGCGTCCCCCCCGGATTCGCCCTCGCTTATGAGTCGGAAACTCCCGCGTCGTGGCATGAAACCGAGGACGGCCTCGCCTGGCGTGCCTTGCCCGCGCCGCTTCGGGCGACGCTTGACGACTATTATCAAGGCGTCCGCGAAGGCCGGATCGAGGACAGGGAAGATATTGGCGACCCGTGTTTGTGGTATGATATGGAGACGCGTCGTTGCTCGCATTACGCCTGGCGGCCCTCGGCCTGCCGGGCCTTCGCGGCCGGCTCGGGCGATTGCCTGGCGATCCGCGAGTACGCGGGACGTTAGCAGAGCGTTGTTTCAGTCCATGTCGACAACTTTCTTGCTTTCGCCAGAGAGAATGCTCATGAGCCGGTCATAATCAATCGGCTTGACCAGATGATGGTCAAACCCGGATTCCACGGCGCGGCGGCGGTCCTGGTCCTGCCCGTAGCCGGTCACGGCGATCATGAGGGCGTTCCGGCAGTCGGAATCCTCGCGAAGTCGAGAGGCGACGGCATAGCCGTCCATGCCGGGCAAGCCGATGTCGAGCAGGACCACGCCGGGTTGAAACGCGCGGGCCGCCTCGATCGCGTCAAGGCCGTCGTGCGCGACCCGGACGTCGTGGCCGTTGCGCTTCAAGATCCGGGCCAGACCACGCGCCGCGTCGGCGTTGTCGTCAACGACGAGGACGCGAGCGCATTCCGAGATGTTGGACGGGTTCGCGTCATCGGGCCGGGCGTCGGGGCGTTCGATCTCGATCGGCGCGGACGGCAGGCGAACGATGAATTCGGAACCAAGGCCCGTGCCGGGACTGATCGCCGAGACCGTTCCGCCGTGCATCTCGGCCAGGGCACGGACGAGCGTCAGGCCAATCCCCAGACCCCCTTCCGATCGGTCGAGCGAGCGATCACCCTGCGCGAATAGCTCAAACATGCGCGGAAGCTGTTCGGCGGGAATGCCGACCCCGTCGTCAACCACCCGGAAAACGACCTCCGCGCCTTCAAGGCCGAGCGAGACCGAGACATTGCCGCCACTCTCGGTGTACTTGGCGGCGTTCGTGATCAGGTTGACGAGAATCTGCTCGACCCGGGCCGGATCGGCATGAAGCCGGATCGGACCCGGTTCAACGATCAAGGCCAGCTCATGTCGGCGATCGTCAAGCAAGGGGCGGACCACCTCCGCCGCGCTTCGCAAAACCGGCTCGACGTCGAAGACCTCGCGTCGCAGGCGGATCTTGCCGCTGTTGATCCGGGAGACATCCAGAAGGTCGTCAATCAGCCGGGAAAGCTGCCGGACCTGACGTTCCAGAACGCCACGGCCCCAGGCCAGATCGTTCGGTTCCACGACGGAAGTGCTCAGGACTCGCGTGGCCCCGCTGATGGCGGCGAGCGGGTTGCGCAGCTCGTGGGCAAGCATCGCGAGGAACTCATCCTTGCGGCGGTCGGCCTCGCGGAGCGCCTCGGCCTGTCGCTCGCGCGCGGCGAGGTCGGCGCGCGCCGTGTACTGACGGCGTCGATCGCGCAGAGCGGCCTCGACCGTGCTGACAAGAACCTGAAGCGGAACGGGCCGCTTGACCAGGGTCATGTGACCGGTCGCCGCCAGGGTCCGGCCGGCTTGCGGCGAGTCAACCCCGGCCGGTGTCAGCACGACGAGCGGAAAGTCGGACCAGGCGGGCTGCCGCGAAAGCAACCGGGCGAGGCAGTGGTCGGTGTCGCCGAGAATGGCTTCCTGAGTCAAGATCGCGGCGCCGCCGCCCCGGTCAATCTCGTCGCAGACCTCGGCGATCGTCTTGCAGATCAGGCAGTCAATGCCGACCCCGGCAAGCGTCTCGCGAGTCACCGCGGCGTCCTTCGACGTCGGCGCGAGCACCAGGACGCGCTCGTCGAAACCTCGGGCACGGGTCATGGATGGCCGTTCCGTTTGGTTTCGTCGCTGACGATGATCACGGGTGTTCCCGACAGAACTCCGTGAAAGTCGCGGAGTGGTTCGCCAACCTTGATGCCGCCGCTGGTCATCGTGAACTCGCGGATCGTCCGTTCATGCCGTCCGCTCCGCTTCTTGACGACCGAGAGCGCCTGGCGGACCTCCCCTTTAAGTTCGAAGTAGCGGAAGAGGATGACCGAGTCCGACAGATAGCTCGTGTCGATCGGCGATTGCATTGAGGCGCCGAGGACTCCGTGCTGGGCGACGACGAGCAAGGTGACCACCCCTTGCTGGCCGAGGAAGGTTAAAAGCTCGTGAAGCTGGATGTAGAGAAACCGCTCTTCGGGCATCGCGTTCAGGTAGCCATTAAGGCTGTCAATGATGACGACCCTGGCCCCGGGCGAGCCGTCGGGGGGCAAGACGGCGTTCTTGACATTGTGCGCGAATTCGCCCGGCGAAAGCTCGCCCGGGTCGATCTGCTGAATCTGGAGTCGGCCCGAATCGAGAAACTCGTCGATCGGCGAGCCGAGACCTTCGGACCGCAGGCGGACGGTTTCGAGGCTTTCGTCAAAGGCAAAGACCGCGGCGCGGTCGCCCCGGAGATTGGCGGCCCTGGCGTACTGGATCGCCATCGTCGACTTGCCGACACCCGACGGGCCGAGCAACAAGATGCTCGTCCCGAACTCAACCCCGCCGCCGAGCAACATATCGATCTCGGCGATTCCGCTCGACAGCAGGCCGCGCGCGAACTCACTTCGGTACTCGTTGGCGATGAGCCTGGGAAAGACGTCGGTTCGCCCCTGGTTGATCACGAAGTCGTGATATCCCCCTTTGTACTGCCGACCGCGCATCTTGATAATTCTCAGTCTGCGCCGATCGGCCCCGTATTCGGGCGAGAGTTGTTCCAGGCAGATGACTCCATGCGCGATGCTCTGAAGCTGTAAGTCGTCGGCCGAGGAGGTCTTGTCGTCGAGCAGGAGGACCGTGCAACTCTTTCCCGTGAAGAACTGTTTCAGGGCAAGAACCTGGCGGCGGAACCGCAACGACCCCTGAGCCAAAAGGCGGAACTCGGAGAGCGAGTCAAGGACGACCCGACTCGGTTTGGTCCGCTCAACCTCGGCGAGGACCGCGCGGGTCGTGATGCTCAGCTCAACTTCCGAAGGCTGAAACATCGTGAACTGATTATCCGGCTCCAGCTCCTCTTGGCTGGCGACCAGTTCAAAGACGTCGATACCAGCAAGCGACCAGCCGTGTGACCGCGCGGCGGCCTCCAGTTCTTCGCGAGTCTCGGAGAGCGTGACGTAAAGCCCCTTCTCACCCAGGTTTCGCCCCTCGATGAGGTACTGCATCGCGAGCGTCGTCTTGCCCGCGCCGGGGGTTCCCTCGACGAGGTAAACCCTGTGCGGAGTGAGGCCGCCCAGCAGGATGTTGTCAAGCTCGACGATGCCCAGCTTGACCAGTTCCGGCGTATCCTCGGGGGACGTCTCGATACTCATAAACCCTCGAACCTCCGAATCAAGCCTTCCACGGTCTGTCCATGGCCGCCCGCCCGGTTCCCATGATCAATAACCGAGAAGCGGGCGGCGTCGGGTCGGTTGACTCGATCAATGAAGCGGTTCAGGCCGCTTCGACGTTAATCAGGCTTTCGGCCAGATCCGTCAGCGCCGCGTCGGTCGCTTTTTCCTCTTTCAGGGTCGCTTCAAAAAGCTTGACGCATGCGGTTTCCTTCAAGAGCTTGGCATAGGCCCGAACGGTCCCATACGCGGCCATCTCATAATGTTCAACCCTCTGCGCCGCGGCGATGAGGGCCGCGTCGAGGACTTCCGGCTCGGCATCTTCACTCATCGTTTCCTTCCCCTCCTCGATCAGGCCCTTCATGGCCTTGCAGGTCTTGGCCTTGGCCTTCTCGCCAAGGTGTTCAAAGACCTGTTCAAGGCGCTCGACTTGCCCCTCGGTTTCGCCGAGATGCTTCTCAAAGGCGGCCTTGAGTTCGGGCGAGGTCGCGGCCTCGGCCATCTTCGGCAGGGCCTTGGTAAGTTGCGTCTCGGCGCTGTAAAGATCCTGAACCTGTTCGATCAAGAGTTCGCGCAGCGATTCAAGCTTCATGATGGTTCCTTCTCACCCCGTCCGTCTTCCGTCGCGGCGAGCAACCCTGCCCGCCTCGCGTCGCCTCAATCAAGCAAACCGCGTTCCGAGGATCGGCGGAGCCGTTTTTCACGATGGCTCCATCCTCGTTTCGAGATGACGGAAGGTGAAGACCTGCCTGAGAAACGATGTCGAAACGCCTCGGCGATTTTGCCCGTCTTGAAGAGAGATCGATCCCCAATCAGAAAGAATTCGCACAATCGATTCAAGTTTACCCTGGAAACGGTCGATTTTGACGGATGTGACGGGTCCGAGCGATCGCCCCGCAACGTGGACGCCGACGAACCGTGCGCCGTCCCGACCCGGCGGAAGCGCCGGGATGGCCGAGAGAGCCGTTGTCATCCTTAATCTCAACGAGGTCTTCACGGTGGATGCACGGATGCCCTGGATTGCCACGCTGACCCGCTGGTTTTTTGGAAACGCCCCGGCCCGGACCGCCAGCCGATCGAGGCGGTCGGCCAGGCCCCGCCAGTCGCTCCGGCCGCTCGAAGGGCTGGAACGCCGCGAGGTGTTGAGCGCCGGGAATTTCGCGCCGATCGCGTCGATTCCCGGCACGGTCACGCCTGGATCAACGACCAGCGTGGTCGTCAACTTCTCCGCCGGTCAGATCACGCCGACGCATTCGGGAGCCGTTTACCTGGCGATCGACGCCAAGGCCGCCCCCGGCTCGTCGGCCGCGCCCAAGGTCGCCGACGTCGTCGGGCCGTCGGGCCTGATCTCATATTCGATCGACAAGACGAAGACGGCTGAATACATCATCAAGCTCTATCCGAATCCCAACAAGCCCATCAAACTCACTGTCGACCTGACCGCGCAGTCTCAGACAGCCGGCGGCGTGATCGTCGATACGTATCTGCCCGGCGACGTCAACGGCGACGGCGTCGTCGATTCCGCGGACACGACGCGGATCAAGGCGGCTTACGGTAAGTCCGCCGGCCAGTCGGGTTACGACCAGTACGCCGACATCAACCAGGACGGCAAGGTCGGCTGCTTTGACCTGACCCTGGAACGCGCCAACCTCGGCGGCCGGGCCGCGACTGTTCCCGAGTACGTCGCGCCGACACCAACACCCACACCGACACCCACGACCACAACCGCCGCCGTCGCCGTGGCGATCACGCCGGTAACCGCCGTTCCCGTGGCGACAACCGCCGTCGTGACCACGCCGACGACCGTCACCGCGGCCGCGGTTCCCGCGACAGCGGTCACCTCGGCGCCCGTCGTCTATTACCAGCCGACGCAAGCGTATCCCTATATGTCGACGATGACCCCGTACGCGACCCAGTCGACCGCCGGGCAGCCCATTTATCTCGTTCCCGCGACCGGGACCGCAACCGCGACCGGGACAACGACGCAGACCCCCTATTACGTTCCCGCGAGCCAGCCCACCTATTATTCCACCGTTCAGCCGACCTCGGTTGCCATCCCGTCAACGCAAGCGGCGTATTACATCCCGACAACGCAAACCGTTGCGTCGGGAACCTCGACCGCGCCCGTTTACGTTTACGGCCAGCCCACCGTTCAAGGTCCAACAACAGGGCTCGCGCAGGTCGCCTGAGTTTTCAATGGCTTTCCGTTCGAGAGGCACGGGCCGGACTTCCCTGCCAGCGGGTTCCGGCCGGAAGGACCTCGCCTTTCATCAGGAGCGAGAGACTATCGAGCGACGACCCCTCGCGCATCTCGGTGTCATATAGCACGACCGCCTGACTGCCGACATCGCAGCGCGGACCGATCTGAACCGTTGACATCTTCATGACTCGATCTTCAAAAAGGTGGGTCTGGATCGTGCAATCAACGTTCAGCGCGGCCTCGTCGCCGATCGAGATGAGGTCAAACTCGGTCATCTCGGACGACCCCAGATAGACCCTCTCGCCAATCTTCGCCCCGAGCAGGCGGACGAACCAGGCGAGGAAGGGCGTTCCTTCGAGAAGGTTCAACAGGAACGGTCGCGCGAGGTTTTCAAAGAGTGCCGTGACCAGTTCACTGCGCCAGACCTGGAGACTCCAGAGCGGATATTCCGCCGGTCTGTATCGGCTCACGATCAGCCACTTCAGGGCCGCGACGATCAGGCAGGCCGCGACGCCGGCGACCGCGTAAAATAGCGGGAAACCCAGGATCAAGAGCGCGTTCGAGAGCCCCGATCGATGGAGCCTCAAGGTCGCCGCGAGTAGCTCGCTGGTGAGGATCAAGAAGAGGGTCAAGGGGAGCGTGACCCGGAGAAACTCAATCAGGGCGCGCTGAAGGATCAACCAGCGCGTCGGTGCGTAAGTCCTTTCCTCGTCAAAGGCTTTGCTTTCCTGACGCATCGGCAGGAAGACCGCGGGCGAGCCTAGCCAGGCCGACCCCGCGGGCGAGGCGCCCGACGGGCCAGGCGGCATCGAGAGGCAGCCGATCAGGCTGTTCTCGCCGATGTCGGCCCCCGGCGGCAAGAGAGCGCTGTTGCCAATAAAGGCACGTCGGCCGACCCGGACCGAACCGACATGGACCCGACCATCTTCGACCCGGGCCGCGCCCAGCGAAACGGCGTCGGCAATGAACCCCTCGTCCCCCACGGTCAAAAGGTCGGGGGAGAGAAACGAGGCGGTCGAGACCTCGGCGCGATGGCCAAGCCGGGCGCCAAGAAGGCGATACCAGGGATTCAGGTAGATTGTCGCATACAACGATCCGACCACGTCGAGGCTCATGGCCATCAGTTGATCGACGAACCATTTTCGAAGAATGAAGGCGCCGTGGAGGTCATAGCTTCCCTCGGTCACCCGGCCGAGCAAGAGCCACTTGACCGCCGCGATCTCCAGGCAGAGCAAGACGACAAACGAGAGCGCAACGCAAGGCGCGACCGTGAGATAGAGAATCCAAGGGGGCAGTTGGCTCGTATTCAAGACGATCACGCCGGGAAAGATGGCCGAGATCACCATCACCGGAAAGAGGAACTGCGCGCCTGTCTGCGCCAGGCCAAGGGCGAACCGCCGGGCCAGCCCAGGCGCGGGATTTGCGGCGACAGGGGGCGGTCCGGCCACGGGTCGCGCGGGCGATCCGGCATAGCGAAGGCCCCGGGGAATCGTGCCCCCGGCCGGAAGCAAGGAGAGGTCTTCCAGCTTGGACCCGTCCTCCATCACCGCCCCCTCGCGGATCACGGCGCGGTTGCCGACGAAACAGCCCCGCCCGATCGCGACCGCGCCGACCCGAAGCCTCCCCCCCTCGACCGAAAAACCCGCAACCTCGGTATCGGCACCCAAACACGTGTTCTCGCCAATCGTGATCAGGTCGAAGGCGCGGAGGGTGTCTGATCCAAGATGCACATTGGCGCCGATCGATGCCCCGTTGAGCCGGTAATACCACGACAGAAGCGGCGTTCCCGCCAGGAAATTGACCGGTACGCACGCGTGAATCGCATGAACAAACCAGATTTTGAAATGCTGCATACCCCAGAGCGGATACTCCCCCGCGCGGAACCTGCCGACGACCAGCCACTTGACCGCGATCGAGACCGCCAGCATCACCGGATAAACGGCCAGCAAGGTCGAGAGCGCCACGAGAAGCGCGGTCGGAATCGTCACCCCGGCCTCGATCATCCAGGAATAGCTGAGATAAGGCGTCAGCCACTGGAGCGAATAAAAGCCAATGACCAGATAAAGGGCGAAAAACTGCGCCAGGCCGAACCGGAAGAAGCCGGCATTTGTCGACCTCAAACGTATGCCGTTCACGGGATTCGCTTCAAGCGGCGACGTTACGCTCGGTTCTTGAATTCGCGCGGCGAGCAAGGCGATACTCGGGTGATTGTAGACGTCGAGGACGGAAACCTCGGGAAGGTTGTGGTTGCAACGGAGGTCGGAAACAAGTCGCGCGGCGAGCAGCGAATGGCCGCCGAGGTCGCGGAAAAAGTCGTCGTCGAGGCTGACCGGCAAGGGGGCGAAGAGGGGAACCCAGACCGACGCGATGGCGCGTTCGAGGTTGTTCCGGCCAATGATCGAGGCGGAAGCTTCCTCGGCGTCTTGCGGGTCGATCGCCCGGGGCGCGGGGAGCCGGCCGCGATCGACCTTGCCGCTGGGAAGGGTCGGAAGGGCGTCGATCGTTTCCAAACGCGCGGGGATCATGTAGGCGGGCAAGCGTTTGCGGAGCGTCGCGAGCAGAGAACGCGGGTCGAGACTTTGATGGCCCGACGGAACGACGTAGGCGACCAGTTGCGGAAGGCCGGGACGATCTTCGCGGAGCGCCACGGCCGAGGCGAGGACGGCGGGGTCTTCGCGAAGGACCGACTCGATCTCGGCAAGCTCGATCCGAAAGCCGCGAAGCTTCACCTGCGCGTCGATCCGGCCGAGAAATTCGATCTCGCCCGAGGCGTTGTATCGGCCAAGGTCGCCCGATCGGTAAAGCCGGGCATCGCGGTCGCCAGGCTGCGCGAGCGGGTCGGCGATGAACTTCTCGCGGGTCAAGGCGGGAAGGCCGACATAGCCACGCGCGACCCCCGCGCCTCCGATACAAATCTCGCCCGGCTCGCCGAAAGGGACGGCGCGGAGGGCCTCGTCAAGCAAGGCGATCGAGTAACCCGGAATCGCCCGGCCGATCGTCACCGGACGGCCCGGCTCGCAGTCGGCGAAGGTGGCAATCACCGTGGCCTCGGTCGGCCCGTACGTGTTCACAAGGCGGCGGCCGGGCGTCTTCCAGCGGTTCACGAGGTCGATCGGGCAAGGCTCGCCGCCAAGGATGAGCAGGCGGACGGTCGGTAGGTCGTCCTCGACGAGCGAGAGCATCGTGGGAACGGTTGAGAAGACGGTCACCCCGTTTCGGGTCAGCGTCTCGGCAAGGCCGCGGCCCGATCGCAGGTCGTCCTTAGAACCGACAACGAGTGCCGCGCCCGAGGCAAAGGCGAGCCAGATTTCCTCAACCGAGGCATCAAAGGCCAGCGAAAACCCTTGAAAGACCCGATCGTCGGGGCCAACCTCAAAGATCTCCTCTTCCGCGCGGACGAGGTGGCAGGCGTTCCGATGCTCGATCTGGACCCCCTTGGGCCGACCCGTCGTTCCCGACGTATAGATCACGTAACAAACGTCCGCCGACGTCGCATCCGTTTCCCGTATCGGGGATTCATCAGTTTCTTGACCGACTTCCGGCGCTAGAATTGGCCCTTGATAACCCGTTGTCCGATCCGAAAAGGCCGGGACGGAGATCAGGGCGGTCGCCTGACAGTCGTCGAGAATATATCGAAGGCGATCGGCCGGCGCGTCGGCGTCAACCGGAACGTAAGCCGCGCCCGCCTTGAGAATGGCGAGCAAGGCGACGTAAACCTGCGCGGACCTCGGGAGGAAAATCCCAACATGATCGCCCCGGCCGACGCCGATCTCGCGAAGCTTCCGCGCCAGGCGATTGGCGGCCCGGTCAAGGTCGCGATAGGTAAACGATCGCTCTGGAGAGACGACCGCGATGGCCTCGGGATAGGCGGCGACGGTTGCTTCAAAGGCGTGGTGAAGCAGGGTAATGGGGACGATCCCGGCCGATTCGGGTTGTCTGGGCCAGGCTTGACGCAAGGTCATGCTCATTATCTCGCACCCCCGGGGGCGTCCTTGCGGTTAGGTCGACCCCGTCCGGGGCCTTGGGCCGGGGTCTTGCCGGGCCAGGGTTCGCCTAAAAGGAGGAACCCCGGCCGCTCTCCGCCGTACCGACCCTTTTCTTTACCAGTGTCGGGCCGTCTCAATCTCCTGGAATGTCGCCTTCTCGCCACGGCACAAACCGCGCGCGGGCAAGAAGCCTGTAGGATATCAAGCGTCAACCTGGTGGGTCGATGAACCCACATTTTACCCGAAACCGTCAAGAGGATCATCGTGTCCCGCGTTGAATCGAGCCACTGGATCAAGTGCAAATTTTTTCCCGTAAACGCAAGAAGCCCGGACTCCGAACAATTCGGCTCCGGGCGAGAGTGACCGTGGAATTGTGGGGGCCGGATGGCTCAGTCGTGCCAGTGCTTGTCAAAGCGGACGTAAGGACGAGTCACGGCGGGGTAGGGACCGGTCGCGTAGTAGGCGTATCGGGTGTAATAGCCGTACGGAGAAAAGGGGTCGCCAAAGCGGAGCGAGGGGGCGAGCGTGCTGTAGCGCGGAACCATCACCCAGGGGTGCGAGAGCGATTCGGGAAGCATGTCGGTCGCGTAAATCGAGACCGGCGGAGTGGGCATGTAGCCGACCCCTTCGTTGAGATAACGGCCGGTCGCCGGTCCGTTCCCAAGTGGGCCGTACGCCTGCGCCCGAGCGGCCGAGGCCCAAAGCAAGAGCGCAAGGCCGGCGGCGATCGCCAGTCCGAGAGTGCGACGCATGAGACATCCCTCCTATTAATATGTGTCTGCTACCAGTCGTTCGATTGGGGTCAGTCGATCGATCGGGGCAGGTCCCGTTCTCGATCCCGGATGGGAGAATCATCGGCAGGCCGGGCACTCCGCCTCTTGATGCCTCCTCGGTGGTCCGATGCCTCTCGGCCGGTTGTGCCGCCTGTTCGTGATGGAACGGGAAATTTTGCAAGGTCGACGGTGGTTGCCCGTTCGAGTCGGCTTCCGATACACTCCGTCCCTTGCCTTTCGCGTCGAACCGACCGTGCTCCAGTTCTGAGGGGGTTTGACCCGACCACCATGAACCCGTCGAAGACCGAAACGCCCCGGCGCACGGCAGTTGTCACGGGGGCTTCCAGCGGGATCGGCGATCGCCTGGCCCGACGTTTCGCCGAGGGAGGCTTTGACCTCGTCCTCGTCGCCCGCCGCGAGGACCGACTCAACGCCCTGGCCGTTGAACTCGCACAGACTTATCCGATCAAGGCCCACGTCCTCGCCGCCGACCTCGCCCGCCCCGAGGCGCCTCGCGAGATCGTCGACCAGGTTCAAAACGGGCTGGGACTGGAGATCAATGCGCTGGTGAATAACGCCGGATTCGCCAATCACGGCCCTTTTGCCGAGAACGCGGAAGCGGCGGAAATGAATCTTGTTCAGGTTAACATCGTCGCCTTGATGCACCTGACCCGGCTCGTCCTGCCGGGGATGATCGCGCGTCGCAAGGGCTGGATTCTCAACGTCGCGTCCACGGCCGGGTTCGGCCCCGGTCCCTTGATGGCCAACTATTACGCGAGCAAGGCGTATGTCCTCTCGTTCTCCGAGGCGGTCGCGGCCGAGGTTGAACCATTCGGCGTCAAGGTCACCGCGCTCTGTCCGGGACCGACTGAAACCGCCTTCGCCGACGTCGCCGGTTTGACGACCTCCGCCCTGTTTCGAAACAAGACGATGGACGCCGACGCGGTGGCCCGGATGGGTTATGACGCCCTGATGCGCGGGCAGAGGGTCAAGGTCACTGGCCTGAAAAACCAGTTGCTCACCCTCTCCACCCGCCTGGCCCCGCGTCGCCTCTTCACGGCGATCGCGCACCGGCTCAATGCAACAAATGCGTGAACGAACAATGACCAATGACCAATGACCAATGACCAATGGGAAGAGTCGAGGAGCGGACGGACAGGGAATTTCGAGGCCCGCGGCCATCCATACCGCTGGAGAAGGAACGCGCGAGGGTCGGGGTCGCTTCTTTCTCAAGCGGAACGAGGCCGGTATGATCGGGCGACAGGCACGGGTCAATCGGTCGGTCGGTCGAGATCTCGGAAGGACAGTCACAAGATGCGAAGAATGAAAACATGGGCGGCCGTCGTCGGGTCGGTCGTCCTGGCGCTCGGTGCGTTCGGGACGGGTCAGGCCAGCGCGGCGGGAAAGGTGACGAAGATGGAATTCGGCAAGACAGCCGACGGTCAAACGGTCGAGCTTTACACACTGACCAACGGCAAGATCACCGCCAGGGTCATGACCTTTGGCGCGATCCTCACTGAGCTTGACGTTCCCGACCGCGACGGCAAGGTCGGCGACGTCGTCCTCGGATTTGACGACCTCAAGGGCTACCTCGGCTCACATCCCTACTTCGGGGCGACCGTCGGCCGGTTCGCCAACCGGATCGCCGGAGGTGAGTTCCGCGTTCACGGCCAGACCTACAAGGTCGCCAAAAACAACGGCGAGAACGCCCTTCACGGCGGTCTCAAGGGGTTCGACAAGGCCATCTGGGAAGCGGAGGAACTCTCAACCGCCGACGGTCCCGCCGTGAAGTTCACCTATCTGAGCCGCGACGGCGAGGAAGGCTATCCCGGAAACCTCAAGGTCTCGGTCACCTACACGGTCACCGCCGACAACGCCGTCAAGATCGACTACGCGGCGACGACCGATAAGGCAACCCCCGTGAACCTCACGAATCATAGCTATTTTAACCTCGCCGGACCGGCCTCGGGCACCATCGATCAGCATGAACTCATGATCGCCGCGGATCGGTACACGCCAAGCAACGCCTCATTGATCCCCACGGGAGAACTCGCATCAGTAAAAGAGACACCACTCGATTTCACAAAGCCAATCGAGATCGGCTCGCGATACAACCAGCTGAAGGCCGAGCCAATTGGCTATGATCATAATTACGTTCTTCGCGGCGGCGAGAACGGGCCGACGATGGCGGCTCGCGTCTATGAACCGACCACAGGCCGGGTGATGGACATGCTGACAACCGAGCCAGGTGTTCAATTCTATACGGGAAATTTTCTCGATGGCACGGTCGTCGGCAAGGGGAAGGTCGCCTACAAGCAGCACCAGGCATTCTGTCTCGAAGCCCAGCACTTTCCCGACTCGGTGAACCAGCCCTCCTTCCCGTCGACGATCCTCGAACCTGGCAAAACGTATCGGCAAACGACAATCTATCGGTTCTCAACCCGATAAATTCAGGCGCTCGTAGGGTGGGTGTCAAGTCTCAGACCCACCCGACTTTTTATCGCAAGGGCGAGAGCATTCGAACAAGATTCGGTACATCGGTTGATTCCTGGACAGTGACGCTTGCCGGTCCGTGGATTTTCTCGAACGCATCATGCAATTCAGCGCCATTCAAGCGTTTACCTTCGGGTGTCAGGGAACCGGCGATGATGAGTCGGGTCGGAATCATCGCGGCGATCTGGGGGATGTCGCCGACCTCGCGGAGGATGCCGGGGGCCATCACGCCCAGGGTCTGGCCGCGATAAGGCGTTTCGCTGACGTAGCTTGAGAGCAGGTCGATCGCGGCAACCTGCGTGACCCGATCCTCGATCGCTCCGGCGCAGAGGGCGACGAGCGCACCTCGCCCCTTGCCGATCAGGACAACCTCGCCCGGCAGGCCGTCAAGCACCCGAGCGGCGGCGTCGAGAACGCGCCGGGTGTCAAAAACCCATTGCCCGAGCAAGGGACGCCCGATCCATAAGGCCCATTCCGCGGTGTTATGGTCAGAAACGTCGTGGATGCGATCGCTTGGCCAGGGCCCCTGCCCCAGCGACCGGAGATCAAAGGTCAGGGCGGACCAGCCGTTTTCCCGCAACTCCTTGAGAAAAGGAGCGGCCTCGCCTTTCTCGCCCCCTTCAAAGCCGATCAAAACCGCGAACGGAGCGTCATCATCGGTGGCGGCGATGAGCGTGCCAGCCTGTTCAACGCCAGGTTCGGATTCGAAGGTGAAGGCATGAACGTTTTGACGCCCCTGATCGTTGACGACAACGGCGGGCACCCTGGGGAAGCCGCCGAAGACCGTTTCAATGAGCGCCTTGCGACGGGTTTCGAAGGTGCTCAACTGGTCCGTTTCGTCCCTGGGAATCGGCTTCGCGGCGATGAGTTTGCGGCCTTCGAGAGCGGCGAAGCGGGGGATCGTCATGAAGTCGTCGGGACGGGTCGTCCCGGAATAGCAGCGGAGGGTTTCGGGGTCTTCGGGCGTGATCGCCGGTTCGGCGATCGGCGAGCCGTCCCCTTCGCCCTTGAGGTGGAGGGTCATCCAGCCGTACATCGCCTCGCGCATCGGGCGGCTGTAATCATGTTTTGACTCGAAGATGGTATGGCGGAGATTCGCGGGGGTTTTGTTCAGGGCGAAGATCGGTTCGGCGAGGGCGATCGACGTGTTCGACGCGGCGACGGAGAACTGAACGGCATCGGCCGTGGCGTTGAAAACGTTGAGGGCACGCGGGGCGACGAGGCCGAGAACCCCGGCCTCCTCGGTAAACCGAAGAGCGCCCGGGACGAGTTCGCAGAGGCAACAGCCGACGCCGAGATAGGCCCCGTAATTGCCGACCGAGCAGACGGGGACAACCGACTTGATCCGTTGATCCCAGGCGCCGGCGTACATCGACTGGTTGCCGCCGCCGCTGGCGCCGGTGATCCCGATCTTTTCGCCGTCGACCTCGTGACGGGTGAGCAAATAATCGACGGCTCGCATGTTCTCATAGACC
Source organism: Isosphaeraceae bacterium (assembly GCA_965277595.1). GTDB lineage: Bacteria > Planctomycetota > Planctomycetia > Isosphaerales > Isosphaeraceae > CBDIDH01. The sequence goes on along the minus strand of CBDIDH010000002.1, from coordinate 2,596,548 downwards.
TGAAGCCCCGAGAGCGGCAGGCCGACGGGCAAGAGAGTCGCGCCGGTCATCGCGCCGTGGTATTCGCCGAGGGCCTTATCAACGCCTCGCTCGCCCGCGCCGAAGGCATCAACGGCGAGCACGAAGAAACCGAGCTTCGCCGCGCCGATGCAGCGCATCTGCACGGTTGGATCTTGCTTCGCGCCGCTCCAGTGGCCATGAACCATGAGGAGAGCCGGTCTTGGGCCGGTGACCTTGGGAACATAGGCATTCGCCGTCATGAGCACGCCGGGCCGGGTCTGAAAAACGACTTTCTCCACGCGGTAACCATCGCGGTCGAGCGTTCCGAGAATCTTGGGCGCGAGAGGACAGGGGTCGCTCGGAAAGCCGCCCCAGGCGTGCAGGAGACCTTCGCGAATGGCGTCTTCCTGATGAGTCCAGGCGTCGAGAGTTGTCGTCGGTTTGTCGGTCGAGCGGAGCGCGGCGGCCTGGGCGCGGATGAATTTCAGGTAGGCCAGGGCCGGAGCATCCGCGTCGACGGCGTGAGCGGTAGGGATGAGGGTCAGGGTCAAGAGACTGAGGACGACCCGGAGTGATATTCTCGGCGGCGTGAGAAGCATGGGGCGGGGCCTCGGTTCGCGCAACGGTTCGATGACAAGATCAGCACCAAGGGTAAACGCCCGGGTCTTCATTGGCCACTCAATCACCGCGAAAAGTCGCAAGAGGTTGAGGATTCGCCCCTCCTTTGGAAGAGTATCGGTCGAAGAGCGACGGCCGATCGCCGATCTCGAAAGGATTGCACGCCGAGGCGGACCGTGGTTGACTGGCGAGGTCGTGGCGAGGTTCCCGTTTCGAGATCGAGGCAGGGAGTTACTTTTGATGAGCGTTGCGAGACGTCTGGCCTTCCTTCTCTTCCTTCTGATCTCGACCGCCGCGCACGCGCAAGGGACCAGGGCCGATTACGAACGGGCCGATGCCCTGCCGGGAAGGCTGAGAAACAAGGTTGTCGGCGGTGTCGTCAAGCCGCACTGGTCGCCCGATGGCTCGCGCTTCTGGTATCGCCGCGACCTGGCCCATGGAGGTCAGGAATACATTGGCGTTGATGTCCTCAAGGGTCTTCGCGCCCCGGCCTTTGATCATGGGAAAGTCGCCGAGGCGTTGACAAAAGCAGTTGGTAAACCCGTGACGGCCACGCATTTGCTAATCGATCGAATGGGGAAGATCCGCATTGGCTCGCTGACGTTTGAAGGGTTGGGTAAAGCATGGCACTTTGATGAAGACTCGAACCGTCTGGAACAGGTCGAGGCGTTCGACGGGAACGCGAAGACGATCGAGATTGACGGCACGCCCTGGCGGTTCGACAGCGGATCGGACACGCTCGAAGCCCTCAAGGCGGAACGAGGACCGAACCAGGGTCGTTCGAACACGCCCCGAAGCAGAGTATCTCCTGACGATCAGAAGTCGATTCATGTCAAAAATTTCAATCTTTACCTGCGCGACAGGGCGACCGGGGAGGAGCATGCGCTCAGCGACGACGGCCGCGAGGAGGACCGTTACGAGGAGGGGGTTTTCTGGTCGCCCGACTCGAAGCGGCTCGTCGCGTTGAAGACGAGCAAGGGGGACGTCCGGAAGGTCAACCTCATCGAGTCAACACCCCGCGACCAGATTCAGCCGAGGTTGGAATCGTACGAATATCCCAAGCCCGGCGACCGACTTCCCATATCCAAACCAAGGCTCTTTGACGTCGCGACGCGCAAGGCGATTCCGATTGAAGACGACCTCTTCAAGAACCCGTTCAGTCTTAGTGACGTCCACTGGTCGTCCGACGCGACGCGGTTCCGGTTTGTCTACAATCAGCGCGGGCATCAGGTGGTTCGGGTCATCTCGGTCGACGCCGAGACGGGTACAGCCTCGGTCCTGATCGGCGAGTCGAGTCCGACGTTTGTGGACTACAGCCAGAAGTTCATGATCCTTGAAAATGAGGAAACAAAGGAAATTCTCTCGACCTCGGAGCGCGACGGCTGGAACCATCTTTACCGCTTCGATGCCGAGACGGGTCAACGGAAGCATCAAGTCACGAAGGGCGAATGGGTGGTTCGCGGGATTGATCGCATCGACCCGAAGTCGCGACAGATCTGGTTTCACGCGTCGGGCATCTGGCCGGGTCAAGATCCGTATTACCTGCATTACGCGCGGACGAATTTTGATGGGAGTGGGTTAACGATTTTGACCGAAGGAGACGGCACCCACAGCGTCGCGTTTTCACCCGATTGTCAATTTTTGATCGACACGTATTCGCGCGTCGACTTGCCTCCTGTCGTCGAGTTGAGGTCAACGGATACCGGTTCACTCATTTGCGAACTGGAACGGGCCGACGCATCGGCACTTGTCGAGGCGGGTTGGCGGGCGCCCGAGCGGTTCGTGGCGAAGGGAAGGGATGGAAAGACCGACATTTTCGGGGTAATTTATCGGCCGACAAACTTTGATTCCACAAAGAAATACCCGGTGATCGAGCAGATTTACGCGGGGCCGCACGGGGCGCATGTCCCCAAGGCATTCGCGGCGTTTCATGGGTCGCAGGCGCTGGCGGAACTGGGGTTTATCGTCGTTCAGATCGATGGGATGGGGACGAACTGGAGGTCGAAAGCCTTTCATGACGTCTGCTGGAAGAACCTGGCCGACGCGGGTTTTCCGGATCGGATCTTGTGGATCAAGGCCGCGGCGGCTCATGACCCGGCGCTGGATTTGACGAGGGTAGGTCTTTATGGAGGCTCGGCGGGGGGTCAGAATGCGCTGGGGGGCTTGCTCTGGCATGGAGACTTTTACAAGGCGGCCGTGGCGGATTGCGGGTGTCATGATAATCGGATGGACAAGATCTGGTGGAACGAGGCGTGGATGGGTTGGCCGGTCGGTCCCGAGTATGCGGCTTCATCCAACGTGACGAATGCGTACCGGCTCAGGGGGAAACTTTTGCTGACCGTCGGCGAACTGGACCACAACGTTGATCCGGCGTCGACGATGCAGGTTGTGAACGCATTGATCAAGGCGGGCAAGGATTTTGAACTCATCGTGTTTCCGGGCGCGGGACATGGCGCGGGGAGCAATTGGTATGGGCAGCGGAGATTACGCGATTTCTTTGTTCGAAACCTCCTCGGCGTCGAGCCGCCCGACTGGAACCGAGGCGAGTAGGCATGCGTTTTCATGAACGACGTTCCAGGGCGACAGGCCGGATTTAATGCACTGAGCCGAGGGCAATGGGCGAACTTCGCCGGGCATCGACGCGTCGTCGCGGAGGTGCTCGGAAACGGCAAGGGGCGGCTCTGCGTGCTCGGCGTCGGCAACGGCAATGACCTGGATTTGAAGGCGATTTTGAAGAAATATCGCGAGGTTCATCTCGTCGATCTCGATGCCGAGGCGTTGGCGAACGGGGTGGCCCGGCAAGGCTTCGCGGGACAATCCGGCCTGGTGCTTCACGGCGGCCTGGATCTGACGGGGATGGTTCCGGCCTTTGCGAGGTGGACGCCGGAAACCGAGATCACATCGGTTATTCTGGATTCGTTGATCCAGGTGCCCGAGGCTCTGGTCTGTCCGGCCTTGCCGGGGCCGTTTGATGTCGTCGCGTCGACATGTCTGTTGAGTCAACTGATTGGCAATGCCTTTCACGCGGTCGGCGATCGGCATCCTCGGTTTCTGGAGGTCGTCCGGGCGATCCGGGCCGGACATCTTCGGCTCTTGACGGCCCTGTCGGCGCCGGGAGGCTCGGCGGTGCTCATCACGGACGTGGTGTCGTCGGAGACGGTCGCGGATCTGGGATCAATCCCGGAATCGGACCTGAAGGCAAGGTTGAGAGACGTGGGTCGGACGCGGAATCACTTTTATGGGGTCAATCCCGACGAATTGATGATCATGCACGAGCGCGATCCGGTTCTTAAGGAACGAGTTGCGGGCCGCGAGGCGATCGGGCCGTGGCGGTGGAACTTGCACGATCGCGTTTATCTGGTTTTCGCGTTGAGGTACGCGATCAGGTCGGGATTTTTGAGACCGTGAGGCGCTGATGGCCGGCGGCGTAGATGGTGTCGCCGGATTCATTGAGCGCGAGGGAATGGACGTGCATGGGCATCTTGTCTTGCGCAAGGACTTTTTTGGACGACAGGTCAAGGAACATGAAAAAACCATCACTCGTGCCACCGGCGGCGAGAAGCCAGTCGCCGCTGGGATGAAAGGCGAGGCGCTCGACGAGACCTTTAAACGTGTCGCCGGGAAACTCAAGAGTTCGCTCGCCCTTGCGCCAGTCGAAGACCTCAACGCGGGCCTTGCCGTCGAGGTGGTCGACATTCGCGATCGGCCCGATGCCGCCGACGGCGAGTTGAGTGCCGTCGGGCGAGAAGGCGAGCGAGCGAATGCCGCCGATCGAGTGGCGGCGGGCGGTTGGGTCCCACGTATACATCATCGGCGCATCGAGCCGGGCGAGTTCTCGGCCGCTGGCAATTTCCCAGAGAATCACGCGGCCAACCTTGTCTCCGGTGGCGACAACGCGGCCGTCGGGCGTGATGGCGACGGCGTAAAGCATCGACGGAAAATGATGCGGGGTCGTCTCGGCGTGGCCGCGAAGCTCGTTTTTGAGCGAGCCGTCGGAGGCGTTCCAGAGGCGGGCCACCATGTCGTCGGCGACGCTGGCGACGATCGAGCCGTCGGGCGTGGCGGCGACACCACGGACCCATCTGTCATGGCCTTTTACCGATCGGATCTGCGAACGGGCGTCGGTGTCCCAGAAGATCAGGCGGCCGTCGTAGCCGCAGGAAACGAGGATCTTGCCGCCAAGGGCGAGCGTCAGGCCGGTGACGTAGCTTTCGTGTCGGCCGATCTCGCGGGGCAAGGGCTTGTCGTCGGCGAGGTCAGCCTCGTTGACGGCGAAGTCGGAACCTCCGAAGTAGACGCGCGACGAGTTAGGAACGCGGGCCAGGGCGAAGACGATCTCGCGGCGAGCGACGTCCTTGACGATCTTGATCTTTTCCGGGTTCGCGGCGGGCATCGTCGGACGCTCCTTTTGCGGCCTCTACGGAATGGGCGAGGAAGAACGGCCGGGGACAAGATTGATGACCGAGGACCGAGGACCGAGGACTAATGACCGATGACTAATGACCAATGCCTGGTATGTTTTGGTCGATCATCGGTCATCGGGCATTGGTCATTCAGGCACTATCCCGAAACGTTCTTCACGGCAGATTCCTGAATTCCGTCATTTGATCCAATCAGGCGAGGACGTCGGCGATGGCCTCGGTGCCGGGCTCGGTGAGGGGGACGGGGCGGGAGCCGACCATGTAGTGCTTTTCGGGGTCGATGCCGAGGGCCGTGTAGATCGTGGCGAAGAGTTCCGCGGCGCCGACCTCGCCGTCAACGACGCGGTCGCCGCCGGTGTCGGTCTTGCCGAAAACCGAGCCCCCCTTGATTCCGCCGCCGGAAATCGTCGCGCTCCAGGCCGTGGCGAAGTGGTCGCGGCCGAGGCTCGGGTTGATCGAAGGCGTCCGGCCAAATTCGGCGAGGGTGATGACCAGCGTGTTTTCCAGAAGGCCGCGCTCGGCGAGGTCGTCAAGAAGCGTGGCCATCACATGATCAAGTTCGGGGACGAGTTCCTGATGGGTCTCGAAGTTCTGGCCGTGGCTGTCCCACCAGGCGCGAGCGACCCGGACGAAGGGGACGCCGGCCTCGACGAGTCGGCGGGCGGCAAGGGCTTGCTCGCCGAATTGCGAAGGGCCGTAACGATCGCGGACGGCCTGGGGCTCGCGGCGAATATCGAAGAGGGTCTCGCTGGCCATCAGGCCGCGAACACGCTCAAAGGCGACGTTATGGCTGCCGAGGGTCGACGAGAGGGTGCGGTGCCGGGTGAACTTCTTGCTCAAGAGGTCGCGAAGCTCGCCGCGCTGAACGTGGTCGAGGTCGGAAATCTCGTCGAGCCGATGGAGGTTTTCGGGGGTCATGCCGGTGGTCAGTTCCATCGGGGCATACCGTTCGCCGAGAAAGCCGGCGGCGCCCGGGGTCCGGCCCTCGGTGGCCGAATAGAAGGAGACGTAGTCGGGGACCTGACTGTGGGCCTGGCCAAGCTCCCGGGCAAGAACAGCGCCGAGGTCGGGATAGCGAAGGCTCGGCTCGTCGCGTCGACCGCGCATCATGAGCTGGGCGCCGCCGCCGTGGTCGCCGTTCTTCGTGTTCAAGGATCGGATGATGCAGGTCCGATGCATCCGGCGAGCCATCTCGGGCATCAGCTCGGAGATTCGGACGCCGGGGACCGAGGTTTCGATCGACCGAAAGGGGCCGCCAGTGGGCGTTCCGGGTTTGGGGTCCCAGGTTTCAAGCTGGCTGGAACCGCCGGCAAGCCATAAAAGGATGACATTCTTTTGCTGGCGCTTCAACTCACCGGCGAGGACCGGCGATTTCAGGACGTCAAGCGCCGTCATGTCGGCCGAGAGCGCCGCGGTTCCAGCGGCGAATCGGCCGAGAAAGGCGCGACGGTCGATCGCGTGGTCGGGCGAGCCGCGGAAGGTCGGGCGTCGTGAATCGGTCATCCGGAAGGCTCCCGGTGCGGAAAGAAGAGGGAATGACCAAGGACCAAACATTCCATCATGAGCAAGCGAATGCCTGAGAGTCTTGGTCATCGATCATCGGTCATCGGTCATTCTGTTTTAATGATTGAACCGGAACTCGGCGCAGGTGAGCAAGGCCCAGACGACCTGGCGGCAGGCGTCGTCGGGGCGGTCGCTGCGCTGGTCGAGATAGGCGGAAAGGGCCTGGGCGTCGTCAGCGTCGGGAGGCCGAGAAAGGATGTTGCGTATCGCCGCGTCGATCCAATCAGCGCGGTCGTGAATCTGTTTCAGGCGGCCGACGAGGCGGTCGGGATTGTCGGCGAGGAGGTCGCGGACGACCCGATCGGAATTGCTGAAATAAAGCCCTTCGGCGACGCCGATCTGAGTGTCTCCGGGTTTGGTCGAAAGCTCGGAAAGGATCGATCGACCGTTCGATTCCAGAGACTCGACGCGACGCTCGAAGTCGTCGGCGGAGAGGTCGGCCGGCAGGGTCGTCGGCGAGGCGGTGGCGATGCGGAGCGAAGCGGCAAGCTGGGTCGGCGACAGCGGGCGGACGGCCGCGACGGCAAAGAGCGAGGCGCGAGGGGGTTCGGCGCGGTCGAGTTCGCTCGATCGGGCATAGGCTCGGCTGAGGACAAGGCCGCGAATCAGACGGCGGAGGTCGTAGCCATGTTCGGCCGTGTCGCGGGCGAGCCAGGCGAGAAGCCGGGGGTGGCTGGGAGGGTTCGCCGAGTGCATCTGGTCGAGAGGCATGACCAGGCCCCGGCCGAAGAGGCGGTGCCAGACCCGGTTGACGATCGACCGGGCGAAGAAGTCGCGGTCGGTCGGGGCGAGGGCCACCTCGACAAGCCGGGCTCGGGCGCTGAAGGAGGGAGCGGGCGGGGGAACCTTGTCTTTTTTGGAGGTGGCGAGGCGTTCTTTCTCGGCCTTTAAGTCAGGAGCGGGGGGAGTTTTGGTGTCGACGCCCTCGATCCGTCGGCCGCTGAGGAACATCATCGGGGCCTGATGCTCAATTCCGTCGGTGGTCTTGTAACTGACAGAGCCGTAGGCGTGCTCGCCGAGGAAGTCGCCGTTCTCGAAGGTCCGGCTCAGGAACGACTTCATTCCGTAAAAGTGGTCTTGCTTCCAGTCGTGAACAAGTGGGTGATCGTGACATTGAGCACAACTGATGTTCACGCCAAAAAAGGTGGCGCTGACGTCGGTCGTGAGGCGGTCGAGATCCTTGACGCGCTTTCGAAGGAATTCGGCGGCGGGCTTTCGAGCCTTGTCCGACTCGTCGGGCAAGAGCAGGTCGCGGAAAATCTGGTCCCAGGGGCGGTTCTCGGCGAAGGCGACGGAGAGATACTCGCGGAGGCTTCCCTGGGTGCCGGCCATCAGCAAGGTTTCAAACTCGGCGGCTTGCTGGCGGGCGAAACCGGGCGAGGCCACCAGGCGATCGACGAGGTGAATGGCCTTTTCGGGGTCGGTCGATTCCAGATACGTCCGCGACTCGGCGGTGGTCGGAATCCGGCCGACGAGGTCGAGCGTCAGGCGGCGGGCGATCGTCGCATCATTAGCGGGCAAAGCGGGTTCGACCGACTCCGCCTTGAAGAGGGCGTCAATCTCGGTGTCGACCACGTCGGCGATTGACGATTCAGGCGGAGGCAGGTCGTCGGCCCACGCGCTCGGCTCGCGGGCGATCGTGAGCCAGAGAAGAACCGCGACCGCGAGGCAAGGTCGGTGTCTCAACACTGGGCCGACTCCTCAAGACCCCTCGTCCGCGCGCGGGACGCCGCGTTCAAGCCGAATGCCTGGGCAACATTTGTTAAATTACAATAGTCGAGGGGTACGTGCCAGCATCAACCGGCAGATTCGCGAGGATTTCTTGAAGATTGCAAGCCGTTGCCATTCAAGAAAATTGCCCAGATTACCATCGGGTTTGTTTGGGAAGGTGGGCGAGGCTTTTTTGAGGTAGGAATCGTGGCGGGTTTGTGATGACGCGCGGGGGACCAATGCGGGTCTTGGCATGCAGCGATGGGCCGCGATTGGGGAGCGTCGGTGATCGATTGGCGCAATGCGATCGAGACCGCGATTGATGCGTGAGACTGAGATTTCGCGGAAAGGCAAGGGGCGGAAGGACAAAGGGCGGAAGGGCGGAAGGGCAAAGGGGGGAAGGGCGGAAGGGCAAAGGGCAGAGGGCAGATTTGGTTCTGTCCTTTGGCCTTTGTCCTTTGTCCTTCCAGATCCGGGGCAAGACTCCTTAGGAGACGATCCGCGAAGCAATGGAACGGAGGCTAACGAACCTGAACGGGCCGGGACTGGCCGATCGTGAAAGGGACGGAGGAGTAGGCGGCGGGAAGCGAAGGCGTGGATCGGGGCGGAGGCGGTTTCGGTTTGTCAGCGGAAGGGGTGGCGCGGCCTTCGATGATCTGGCGGTAAAGTTTTTCTTGATGAGGAGTTAAAACGGGAATCGAGGGATCGTCATACATGCCGGGATCGAAGTCGGGCCGGGGCGGAATCGGGGAAGAAGTCGGGGTTGGGGCCGGAACGGGATTCGGCAATGGCGCGGGGTGAAGGCAGGAGGCGGCGGAGGGTTCGGCCCTGGTTGAGGAGGGGAGAAGCTGGGACCGAGCCCACTGGAGGGTCTTCGTGCAAGAGACTTCGTAGCGGCGGAGTCGCGCGAGGGCTCGGCATGGGGTGAGTTCGATCCCAAGCTCGGCGGCGGACGATTCGTAGGCGTCAAGGTCGTCGAGAGACCCGGCGCGGAGAATTTCGAGACCTTCGATTTCGCGAGCGACGAGCGCGAGGGGATCGGCGACAAGGTGGTCGTCGCGAAGCTCGGCGGGGATGCCGAGGAGGTCGAGAGCGAGCGAGCGCTGAGCGTCGGTCCAGTCGCCGGTTCGGTCGTAAAGTGAGCTGAGGGAACGCCAACGGTCAATCAGCCAGTCGCATCCCTGGCGGGTCTGGGCGAGGCGCTGGCGGATACGGGCGGGTTGTCGGGCAAGGCCCTGGGCGAGGTCTTCCGCGGCGAGGCGGCGGTCGGATTCCCAGAAAAGGCCGGCGCGATGGGCCTGGTAAATGCGAAGCTCGGATTCAAGGCGACGGCAGAGGTCAATGCGGACCGATTGGATGACGACCTGCTCAAAGAGCCATTCGTCCTCAACGGTCTTGAGCTGGTACTGATTGCGCCAGAGAGTCTTGCGCGTCTTGACCGCCTCGGCCTCCTCATCGGGAAGCACAATCCCGGCGCCGGTGAGGCCATGCTTGAGGGCATTGCCGCGCGAGGCGGCCTTACCGTCCTCGGTTACGGGACCGGTGCTCTGGAGGGCGTTCCGTCGATTGGCCGCGATCTGGCGGAGGCTGGCCATTGAGGAGACTCGCAAGAGGCCGGGGCATCGCTCGTAGGTTGTCTCACGGACATCATCGCAATTTCGGGAAAATCCGTCCCGCGATTCCGGGAATTGACGGAAAATCGATCCTTCGTATCCGCAAATCGTCCTTCGGGAAGCCGGGAAAGATATCCCCAAACGCCAAGACCGGCGACGAAAACGACGACGCTGATGACCTGAGATACCGTGAGGCCAAGCAGGACGGCGGGCTCGTCGTCGCGGAGCGCCTCGTTGAAAAATCGCGTGACGGAATAGGTCAGCATGAGCAAGGCCATGACCTCGCCGTCGCGGCGACGCCGCGGATAATAGGCCGTGAGCAAGGCCAGGATGAGAAGGCCGTCAAGGGCGGAGTAAAGCTGAGTGGGGTGAATGGGCAAGGAGACGGCGTCGGTCAAGGCGATCCTCCCGTCCTCAAGATGACGCGCCCAGGGGAGCGACCATTCCGGGAACTGGAGCGCCCAGGGAAGTTGAGATTCCGACCCGTAACAGCACCCGTTGAGAAAGCAGCCGATACGGCCGAAGGCGCTGCCAATGGCGAGCGCCGGGGCGACTGCGTCGGCCATCGCTCGAAACGGGAAGGGGTGGCGGTACCAGTAGATGAGCGATCCAAGCAAGCCGCCGAGGATGCAGCCGTAAAAGACGATGCCCCCCTGCCAGACCCGAAAAATATCCGTAACACTCTGCACGGAATGGGGATGCGCGAGGATATAAAGTGCCCGGGCGCCGAGGAATCCGCCGGAGATCAGCCAGAGGGCGAGTCCAAAGACCGAGTCGGGATCGATCTTTTCGCGACGCGCGCGCCAGGCGGTGAGCCAGAGCGCGGCGAGACAGCCGAGAAGGAGAAAAACGCCGAAGCTTGGGAGGCGAAATCCCAGACTCGGGATCTCGACGAGAATTTTCCGCATCGCGTCGGTCCTCCTTGACCGGCGGGCCCGAGCGCGCGAATACCGAGGCGCTCCTAGGTCGAGACAGGATGCCGCGAAATCAACAAGCGGGCAAGGTCAGTTTCCGGTTTCCGGGCGCGGTTCGCGAAGCTTGACGATGAGGTAGACCAGAACCGCGATATTGATGAGGAGGACACCGAGCCGCATGGCATTGACCTTGTGCGCGATCTCGTAAAGTTCGAGAGGAAAGAGCGAGGCGGTGGCAATCACCGTCAGGTATTCGGCCCAGCGTTTGGCGAGTAAAAGGCCGATGCCTTCGAGCGTTTCGAGCGTCGCGTAAAAAAACGTGCCAAGGCCGAGGGCCTTCATCTGGGCGTGGTCGAGATGCGTGACGCGCGAGACCGACTCGTGAACGAGGCGATTTTCGGGGTCGAGGTGGAGTCGGGTCACGAGGTGTTCGACGGTCTTGCCGAGGTCCTGATTGATCAGCCGGAAGATTCCGAACCCGGCCGCCGCGAGCAAGAGGCCGCCGGCAAGCTTCATGGCCCCGATCAGCCGGAATCCGAGAGCGGATCGCTGTCCGGCTGACTTCGACGATTCTTGAGCGTTCATGCGCGCTGCGCTTTCCGGGACCTTTGGGGGATGTTGGCGACGGTTCTTTTGTCGGTCAGACCGTCGGCGGCGTCAAGCCGATTTGGCCGGGGCACGAAGATTGCCGGTTGGTTTCGTCGGCAACTTTCCCAAGGTTCATAGAGAGGGGGAGGCATGATCGCGAACGGTTCAGAGCCGACGAGAGCGGAGATCGACGCCTCGTCGGGGCCGATCTTGCTGGAGTTCGGCGCGGCCTGGTGCGGCCACTGCCGGGCGATCGCGCCGGCGGTCGTCGCCTTGCTGGAGGCGAGGCCGGAGGTCCGACATATCAAGGTCGAGGACGGGCCAGGCCGACCGCTCGGCAGGTCGTTCCGGGTCAAACTCTGGCCGACCTTCATCTTTCTTCGCGATGGAAACGAGGTCGCCAGAGCGGTCAGGCCAGAGGCGGCCGAGGTTTACAAGGGGCTGGAGGTGATTGGTTCCGAGGGTGACCGAGGTCAATCCTTGAGGCCGTAAAACCGAGCCGCCGTGCCGCCGAAAATCGCCGCGTGCTCGTCTTCACTGAGAGGGCCGAGCGCGTTTTTGAGTGCCTCGACGACCGTTTCATAGGGAGCGGCGAGTTCGCAAACGGGCCAGTCGGAGCCGAACATGAGGCGGTCGGGGCCGAAGACGTCAACCGCGGCGCGGACGTAAGGCGTGAGGTCGTCGGCCTTCCAGGACGTCCAGTCCGCCTCGGTGACCATCCCGGAAAGCTTGCAGTAGAGATTGGGATGGCGGCCCGCATCGCGGAGTTGGGGCAACCAGTCATCAAGCTTGCGGACTTTGATATGAGGCTTGGCCAGGTGGTCAATCACCATCGGCAGGTCAGGCAACCGTTCAGCGAGCGTCGCGGCATGGCGAAGGTGTTTCACATAAAAAAGAAGGTCAAAGGGAACGCCGTGGGCTTCAAGAACGTGGAGGCCGCGAAGGACATCGTCGCGGACGATGAAGTCGTCATCGGGCTCATCCTGCGTGATGTGACGGACGCCCACAAACCGGGGATGGTGGCTGACTTCGAGAAGCTGCCGCTCGCAGTCGGGGCTGGCGAGGTCAACCCAGCCGACGACCCCGGCGATGAACGGGTTCCGCTCGGCGAGGGTCAGCGCCCAATGGTTTTCACGAGTGTCATGCTGCGTCTGAACGACGATCGCGCGATCAATTCCCGAGGCGCGAAGATGGGGCGCGAGATCATCGGGAAGATAGTTGCGACGGATCGGAAGGTGCGCGGGGGCGTCAAGCCAGCGATAATTGAAGGGCTGGGCGAGATCCCAGAGATGATGATGCGCGTCAATCGTTAACTGCTTATCTTCCGACATGTTATTCATCACTCGTTCAATCCATCCTCACGCCGATGGAGAGAAGAATATTGGCGAAACGTTGTTGATCGGCGGTTTGAATGGTGAGAATATGATCAGACGTGGACACTGCGTCGTAAAAGGACCACTTCTCGATCGGTTCCAGGGTAAGAGAGAGACCCAGTTCTTGGAGAAGTGCGCGATAGTCGGTCCAGACGGAGGGGTCTTCCGTAAGGGCGTAGGGACCGTTGGTTTCAAACGCCATCGTGTTGATGGCCTCGATCGGAACGGCGGAGAGAACCGCGCGAAGCACCTGAACGCACGAGACAATTCCCGGGGACAGGTTCAGGCTGATGACCTCGGCGTACGGCCCTTTTTTCGAGGAGGCGGGGTAATTGCCGTCAGCGATCAGGATCTTGCCGTGGTGCCCCGCGCGGCCGATGACCTCGTTGATTTTGGGATGAATGAGTTGATGTTTGAGCATTCGAAACAGACTCCCTGGTGTCATTTATTCAATGGTTAGCTTGAAAGTGGCGACGAAAGGCGGCGATCGTCGCCGATGCGGCGGAATCGGAGTCGGGATACGGAAGGGCCTCGGCGGAGGCATATCCGGAAAAGCCCGATTGCCGGAGAGCGTTGGCAAGGGGAGCGAAGTTGGTGTGGCCGGAACCGGCGGGGCGGCGGTTCGAATCCACGAAATGGATGTGGCCGATGTGAGAGCCGGCGGAGAGAATCGCCGAAACGGGATCACTCTCCTCGATGTTCATGTGAAAAAAGTCGAGAAGGAGCTTGACACTCGCTGTCGAGAGCGATTTTACAAGAGCGACCCCCTCGGCCACGGTGTTGACGAGGTTGGTTTCGTAACGATTCAGGGGTTCATAAAGCAGAGGAACGCCCAGGGTGCCCGCGTAGGTGCCGAGTTCTTCGAGCGCCTCGGCAAGGTGGCCAAGGGCGGTGGTTTTGTCCACGTCGGGAGTGGCCCGGCCTTGCATCGAGCCGATAATGGCGGGAGCGTTGAAGGCCGCGGCGACGGTGATGATCTGGCGGATGAAGTCGCGAGCCTTGGCACGTTCGGAAGGATCAGGACGTGTAAGATTGAGTTGACGACACAGCCAACCCGCGCCGGTGCCCAGGGCAGCGAGAGATAGATTGTGCTGGGTGAGAAGTTGTTTAAGTAAAGCCTCATCAACTTCCTGAGCGGAGGGTGGAAAGACTTCAATGGCATCAAATCCCAGTGTCTGCGCCTTCTGACAGGCGGCGGGAAGATCGTCCCAGAAGATAAAAGGGCCGCCTCGGGCCTCGGGAACGAGGCTGATGGTAATACTGGAACGAATGGGCATGCCTCGGCCTCCAGAAGGATCGATCCAGGATCAAAGGCGCATTGCGGTGAAGCCGCCGTCGACGTAATAGGTCGCGCCGGTGATGAAACTCCCGGCGCGTCGCGAGAGCATGAGCAAGGTGGCGCCGACGAGTTCGTGAGGTTCACCGAAGCGTGCCATCGGCGTGTTCGCCATGATTTTCTCGACGCGCTGGGGGTCGAGGATCTTGCGGTTTTGCTCGGCGGGGAAAAAGCCTGGGCAGAGCGCATTGACCCGGACATTCTTCGGGGCAAGCTCGCGAGCGACGTTCTGGGTGAGATTCACCACGGCCGCCTTCGACGCCGAATAGGCAAAGACGCGCGAGAGTGGCAAGTGGGCGGAAACGCTGGCGATGTTGACGATCGATCCGCCGCCGGATTCGGCCATCCGCCGGCCGAAAATCTGGCAGGCCCAGTGTACAGCCTTAAGATTGCTATCAAGAACACGGTTCCAGTCGTCGTCATTGATATCAAAATACGGGGTCGCGTTGTTCACCCCGGCGCCGTTGATGAGCATGTCGACCTGGCCCGCGCTGGACAGAACACGCTTGAGCAGGTCTTCTATTGAGCCTCGGTTCATGACATCAACCGGCTCAAAATGAGCCTGGCCGCTCTCGGCATTGATGGCGGCGACGCGGTCTTTGCCTTTTTGAGGATCGCGGCCCGCGACAACGACACTCGCCCCGGCCCTCGCCAAGCCTTCAGCGAGCGCGCCACCGAGGACGCCGGTCCCGCCGATGACGACCGCGACCTGGCCTTTCAATCCGAAGAGATCTTCAAGATACGTCGCGGACATTGGGGAAATTCCTCAGAGGAAGGGGAGAATGGGAAGAAACCAATAACCAATGACCAATCTTTCATAACACTAATTTGATCACATCCCGGCGCGGAGGGCTTCGAGATGTCGGCTAAAATGATCGGCAAGCACTTCGGTGTAGGTGTCCTGATGGGTTTCAAGAACATGACGAACGGCGGGACCAAACTCGAGATCGGTGAGGACCGAGCCAAAGGTGCAATGAAGGATCTGACGCCCGGGCCTGGTGAAGCCGAGACCGAGGGGGACGTCGGACCAGTTTTCGAGGTAAAGGCTTTCGAGTTCGGCGGGTGTGGCGACGGCATCGGCCGGCGGGGCGGAATCGAGCCGGGCGGAAACGTGATAGGTGGCCTTGTCCGTCTCGTATCGGCCGCGAGCAAAGGTGACGATGGCTCGGAAAAGAGATGGGTCGTGGCGAGCGACGACGCGGAGGGCTTCGAGATAGCTCGTGCCGGCGGTCTTGACGTGGAAACGACCCTTCGTCGCGCGGGCGAGAGCGGGGTACATCGAAAGTTTGTCGGAGCCGGAATGAAGGCTGAGCTTGTACGGGCCGAGGGTCTCGGCGAGCCTCGCGTGATCGATCAATGAGTGTTCGAGTGCGGATAAGTCGCCCTTGAAGTCGACCCCTTTTTCAAAGTCGCCGATGAACCGGGGGGCGAGGCTGACGAGCTTCATCTCGTTGCGGAGGCACGACTCGGCAATGATGAAGTGTTCGGCAAGTGTGGTGGGTTGCTCGGTCTCGTCAACGGATAGCTCGATCTCGTAGCCAAGGGGCGAGGCGTCGAAGGTCCGGGCGATGTGGTCGGAAAGGCGCAGGGCATGTTCGATGGCCCGGCCGTACTTGACCGCGGCGCGGAGGCAAGCGGCCTCGTCAAGGACAATCTCGGTACCGGTGGAGAGCCGGACGTTTTGACCCTGGTAGGTCTTCAGGACCCACTCGAATTCGCCATTAAGAGCAGCGTATTTATCGCGAAGCGTGGATTCGTCGTAATCGTCGGCATGGGCGTCAACGTGCGCGGAGGGATCGATCGTGAAGAAGGTGAAACCAACGGCGGCGGTTATGTCGACATCTTCAGGCGTCTTGAGGTGGTCGGCATCGGCGCCGGTGCGGCCGGTCCAGCCGGCGGAGTGCATGCCGGAGAGGGCGTCGTCCATGACCCGGCGTGGGGTCCGACTGGTGCGGGCCATCTCGCGGATCGACTGCTGGGGAAAGATCGGCTCGATCCCGGCGCCGGAACGGTTCAAGGCGGCGACGTGACCGGGAGTCGCCAGGCCGATCCGGTCGCCAAAGCCGAAGCTAGGGGCAAGGCCCAGTGGAGTGCAAGGGCGGGGTTCGGGTAGGTCGGTCATCGGAAAAACACTCCTCGGCAACGAATTCGCTCTTATTCTATTGAATTAATCAACCGAGATGACGGCCTTGATAACGCCGGTCTCGGGTTTGGTGTAGGAGGTGAAGAGGCCGGGAAGGTCCGCGAGCGAGGCGCGGTGGGTGATCCAGGGGTCGGTGTCGATCTGACCGTTTTCGATCAGGCCGATGATTCTTCGAAAATCGTCGGGCAGGGCGTTGCGGGAGCAGAGCAAGGTCCCCTCGGTCTTGTGAAAAACCGGGTGTTTGAAGCGGACTTCGTCGGTCGTGATGCCGACGTAAACGAGCCGACCCCCAGGGGCGGTGTAGCCGAAGGCGTTCGACATCGAGACACTGGAGCCGGTCGCATCAATGACGACTTCGGGCAAGTGGCCGTCGGTGACTTCGCGGAGATTCTTGATGACGTCGTCGTTGAGCGTGAGGGTCTGGGGAATCCCCATCACGTTTTTGCAGAAATCGAGGCGCTGTTCGTTGACGTCAAGGACGATCGCTTTCGCACCGGTGAGCTTGACGAATTCAAGCGTGGCCAGGCCGATCGGCCCGGCGCCGATGACCAGCCAGAATTCCTCGGAGTGATCGGCTCGCCCCTCGGCCGCCCGGTTGACGGCGTGGCAGCCGATCGCCAGGGTCTCGACCAGGGCAAGCTGTTCCAGCGCCAGTATGGTTGACGGATGAAGCTTGCGCGCGGGCAAGAGAAAATGAGAACGCATGCCGCCATCGCGATGAACGCCGAGAACTTCCAGGCGCTCGCAACAGTTGGGATGACCGTGGCGGCTGGCATAACTCTCGGGATCATTGATATAAGGCTCTACTGAGCAGTGGTCGCCGGCCTTGACGTTGGTGACCCCTTCGCCGACGGCAACAACCTCGACGCCCAGCTCGTGCCCGGGGATGCGCGGGTAGCTGAAAAAAGGCATCTTGCCAAGATATCCGCTGATGTCGGTTCCACAGATGCCGATGCGGTGGACTCGGACGAGGGCCTCGCCGGGGCCGGGAT
This sequence comes from Isosphaeraceae bacterium, assembly GCA_965277595.1. Lineage (GTDB taxonomy): Bacteria > Planctomycetota > Planctomycetia > Isosphaerales > Isosphaeraceae > CBDIDH01. The sequence goes on along the minus strand of CBDIDH010000002.1, from coordinate 2,579,277 downwards.
CGGCCGGATGGTCGAGCTCGATCTCTCGGAAATTCCTGGGCGATTCGAGGAGCAGGGCTTTCATCGTCGCTCGTCTCTCTTCGGCTGGGGATGCGGGTCGCTACGGTTTTCAAGTATTGGTGTAAGCAAGTGTTTCAATCAAGGGCGGCGAGTCAGGTCTGGGTGTCGGCGGGGAGAGGATCGTTGTTCTCGGGACGGCCCTCGATGTAGAACCAATCGTGGATGGGTTGGAGGATGTCGAGAACCTCGTGAAGCAAGGTGGGATCGATCGCCAGCTCGGACCAGTCAACCCATTTGCGGACGTTCTCGGGATTGGCGGAACCGACGATGCAGGTTGTCATGTCTTCATTCGCAATGGAATATTGCAGCGCGATCTGGGCAATATCAATGCCTTTTGACGAACAGTGATCGGCGGCGCGGCGGCAGATCTCGCGGACGAGAGGGGTGGCCTTGTGCCACTTTGGCAAGGGGGCGTTCGTGAGCAAGCGGGCCGAGAAGGGTGCGGCGTTCATGATACCGACGTTCTTGCTCTTCAGATAAGGAAGAAGGTCGACGAGCATGGTGTTTTGAAGCGTGTAATGATTATACGAGAGGATGACGTCAAGGTCAGCGCGGTCGAGAATATAACGGAAAATGTTCATCGGATAACCGCTAATGCCGATAAATCGCACCTTCCCTTCGGCCTTGAGCTTGTGGAGCGCGGGGAGGGTTTCGTTAACGATCTGAGACATGTCGACAAATTCGATGTCGTGGCAGAGGATGATGTCAAGGTGGTCGGTGTTCAATCGGTGGAGGCTAACGTCGACGCTTTCGACGACCCGGCGGGCGGAAAAATCAAAGTGGGCGGCGTCGTACCGGCCGAGCTTGGTGCCGAGGATGTAGGAGTCGCGCGGGACCTCGCGAAGGGCGGGGCCGAGGAGGCATTCACTGAGGCCCCGGCCGTAAAAGGGGGAGGTGTCAATGAAGTTCATGCCGAGGTCGAGAGCGACCCGGACGGACCGCATCGCCTCATTCAGATCGATCGAGCGGAACTCGGCGCCGAGGGATGAGGCGCCGAAGCTCAGCCAGGGGAGTTTCAGGCCCGTCTGGCCCAGCGTTCGAAATTTCATGACGACCTGTCCTGACGACGAGGGCGGGCGGGCAGGATTGAAGCTGCGCCGCGAGCCGCTGTCGTGTCTTCGGGTGCGAACGGACGACCCTTTCGCCGTCTTTCCAGCGGATTATGACGGTGAAGAGCGCTCAAGGGAAGCGTCCGGCGGCGGAAACGAGCGAAGGCCTTGTTGGAAGACCCATGTCGCGACTTGGGAACGTGGGCGAGCCTCGCGTGGGGATTGAGCAACGCGGCGGGCGTTTTGAGGGGAAACGGGCCTAGGGTTGTTTTGGGAGTCGGTCAACCCGTTCGAAAACTCGAAGCACCTTGTGGTCGGGGGCCTAGTCCGCCGGCTTAAGGGGAGTACGCACCCTTTGAAACCGAGACGAAACAGCCGTCCCACGCTTGAACGGCTCGATTCCCGAGAGCTCCCGACGGCGGGAGTCACCGCGATCTTGAGCCACGGCATTCTGACCGTAACCGGGAATTCCGCGAAGGCGGCGATCGTGATTGACATCCCGCGAACGGGAGGTCACACCGGGGCGGTCGTCGTGGAGGGGGTCGGTCGGTTTGCGGTTCCGCAAGTTCAGCGGGTTGTCATCAACAAGGTGGTCGGTGAGCCGGTCCTGGTCCACTGGGGATCGGTCTGGAATCCGGTCTTCCACGTCAACCCCCCGCGAACCGTTCCCACGCCGACACCAATTCCCACGCCGACGCCAACACCGACACCAACGCCCACGCCCACGCCCACGATCACCGCCACGTCAACGACTCCGCCGATTGTGGCGACGACGACGGAATCGGCCGAGGAACTGGCGATCGTGGCGCTTGTGAATCAGGCGAGGGCTCAGAACGGACTGGCGCCGTTGTCGGTGAATTCCAAACTCGTGGCCGTGGCGCACATCCAGGCGAATGACATGGCGGCGCTGGATAGCATGTCGCACGATTTGCCAGGTTCGGCATTGCCGACCTTGCTGAATCGACTGAATTACGTCGGTTACAACTTCACGATCGCGGGCGAGAACATTGCCTTCAATTATCCAGACGCCGCGTCGGTCATGGTGGGCTGGCTGAACTCGCCCGAACACAGGGCAAATATCCTGAACCCGGCGTTTACCCAGATCGGCGTCGCGGTGGCGTACGACGCGGCCGGAATGCCCTATTACAGCCAGGATTTCGGCAACCCCGCCTGAAACCGATCTAGCGTTTTATGTACAACCGATGACCGATTGAGCCCTGGAAAGGGATGGCGGGGCTCTCGGTCATCGGCTTATTTGTTTTTTGGGTTCAGACGGGTTCAGTCGAGTTCCTGAAGCCAGACGCGGATTTCGTTTTCGTATTCGCTGGCGAGATTGCCGTGGACAAGCTGGCGGTGGAAGCTCGCGGCGCCTTGTTCTACGAGGTCGGCGGCCTCGGCGCTGGGGAAGCGCTGGGCGGGATCGGGAGCGATCAGGCCGGAGATCAGGTTCATGAGGAGGCCGTTGCAGACGACCTCTTCGGGCAAGGTCGTGTGAATACGTTCAAGAATCGATTTCTTGGCGTCGAGAAGGGTGTCGCGGTCGTTGATTCCCGCGAACGGGGGAGCGCCGGCGAGCATTTCGAGAAGCACATAACCAAGGCTGGCGAGATCGGCCTGGGGAGATCCCCCCTCGCCTTCGAGAACCTCGGGGGCTGCGTATGAGGGAGTGCAGGTGCGGACACGGGAGCCGCCGGCCCATTCGTAGGCGGAGCCGATGTCGATGAGCTTGGCATTGCCGGTGCGTTTGAGCATGATGTTGGAGGGTTTGACGTCGCCGTGGACGATCCCCTCGCGGTGCAGGGCAGAAAGAGCGGCGAGGCCGTCGCGGAGGACGTTGATCGCAACTCCGGGCTTCAGGCGGGGTTGCGAGGCGCCGGCGGTGACGATGACGTCATTGAGATAGCTCCAGCGGTCGCCGCCAACCTGCTGGCGGGCGCGTTCGAGCATCTGGTTGGAGAGAAGACGCTGAAGGTCGTAGCCGTCGACCCATTCCATTTCCAGGACGCGAATGCGGCGCTGGGCGATGAGGTTATGGACGTCGATCAGGTTGTCTTGTTGGATCTGGGCAATGCGGACGGCGACGCCGGCCATCTTGGCCATCGCGGCGTCATAAGCGCGGACGTCGGCATAGCCTTCGGGCGAGAAGATTTTCAGGGCGACGGGGAGCGTGAAGTGATCGGCTCCGACCCGCTCGCAGAGAAAAACGACTCCTTGCCCCCCTGAACCGAGCCGGCGGATGACCCGGTGCTGCTCGATCCAGGAGAGCTTCGAGTCTTTGAGGACCGCCTCGTAAGGGATCATCAGCTCGGGCGGGCCGATCGCCAGGGAAACGTTCTGGACGGTGATCGAGGCCGGATCGACCCGTTGGTCGGGAACGTTGGCGGTGGTCGCCTGCGTGAATTTGCGGTCGGTTTTCATGGGCAAAAGCGTGGGCCGTTCCGCGGCGGTTGGTCCTGGCGGGCATCCTCCCGCCTCGTCCGAGATCGAATCGAGAACATCTCAAGGCCAAAGGTTTGCGCAAAAAAAGAAGGGATTCGCCGCCGACCGACCCACTTTGGTGGGGTCGATTCGTTTCAAGGGACGTTGACGGCTGATCCCCGCACCCCATTCTATCCGGTCGGGCAACGGTTGGCCATTCGACTTGAAGGGTGGAAGGGCAAAGGGCAGAGGGCAAAGGGCAGAAGGGCAGAGGGCAAAGGGCAGAAGGGCAGAGGGCAAAGGGCAGAAGGGCAGAGGGCAGAAGGGCAAAGGGCAGAAGGGCAAGGGGCAAAGGGCAAAGGGCGGAAGGGCAGAAAGGAGAGGGTCTCGTCGAGGAGAGGGGGAGGGGTTAAAATGGGTAAGGTTGAGGTAGAGTTTGCGCGTGACGGGGGAGGGTTGATGGGTGGGACGGGGCGGCGCGCTTCGACCGAGAAGGAGAAGGTCCGGGGAAAGATCCTCGCGGCGGCAAGAGAACTGATTGTCAGGGAAGGATATGAAAGCGTCTCGATGCGGAAGATCGCCGCGGAGGTTCACTATACGGCGATGGCCCTCTATCGTCATTTTTCCGATAAGGAAACACTGATTCGCGAGCTCTGTCTCGAAGATTTTTTGACGCTCAGGCAGGCGATGGACCGGATCGCCACTGATCCCGACCCGATCGCCAGGTTGAAAAGGATGGGACTGGCGTATGTCGATTTCGCGCTGGAGTTTCCGAATCAGTATCGCCTTCTGTTCATGACCCCCCTGCCCCGCGAGGCGCACGTCGAGGCGGTTGTCGCCGAGCATCCCGAGGTGGACTGTTACGCCTGGTTGCGCGACACCGTCGCCGAGGCGATCGCGGCGGGTCGGTTTCGCCCTGGTTTCGCGGATTCGGACCTGATCTCACAGACTTTCTGGGCGGGGTTGCATGGGATCGTCTCGCTTCAAATTGTGATGAAGCGATCACCGGTGATTGCCTGGAAGCCCGTGCGGTCGACCGCCGAGGCGATTATAGAAGCGATGTTCCGAGGGATGATTGAGGGGTAAAGATTCTTCAAAATGACCGATGACCGATGACCAAGGAAGAAAGCCGGAATTCATGGAATTGACGCGAAATTTTCGGGCATTGGAAATTGGTCATCGGTCCTTGTCTGAGACTCAAAGAGGCGGGAAGGATCAAGGCGGGCGAATGATAGCGGGGAAGAAGACAGCCTGCTATGATCGGCGGAGACGTCTCGAATTTCGGGACGTTCGCGGAAAGACTTCAGGTTCGATGCCATGAATACCATTGATTATATCTACAGGTTCGATCCAAAAAACCCGAGCGCCAAGCCGTCGCCGCCCGATGCGGCGGCGGCGAGGAGGATGCTGGAATCGGGCAACGCGATGTTCGCCGAGTGGATGGAAAGTTGTCAGAAAAGCTCGTTTTCCGAAGGGGTCGAACCGAGATACGTCGTTCAATGCAATGGTCTGGAAGTGGGCATGTTTCGAACCTCGGGACAGATGCCGAGGCAGGCGCCTTTTGCCGTGGTCGTGGGATGCTCGGACGCGAGAGTGCCGACGGAGATGATCTTCGGGCAGGGGTTCAATGACCTCTTCGTCATTCGTGTCGCGGGGAATGTGCTCGGCGATGAATGCCTGGGAAGTATTGATTTCGCCATCAATGCGTTGAGTGAGAGCGTCAAGCTTGTCGTGATGCTCGGGCATAGCGGCTGCGGCGCCGTGACGGGGGCGGTTGATGCGTATTTGAGACCGTTGAAATACTGGTCAAAAACGAATTCGAACATGCTTCGATCGATCTTTCGACGTATTTTCGTTTCGGTTCGCGAGGCTGATAACGGCCTGAAGGAGGTCTGGGGAGCCGACGCCCGGCTCATCCCCGGTTATCGCGAAGCCCTGATCGAGATCGCCGTCACGCTCAACGCGGCGCAGTCGGCGTATGACCTCCGGCTCGAAGTCGAACGCGCGGGAAAGTGGGAAATCGAGGTCTTTTACAGCATTTACAACACCGGCAGTCATCGGGTGAGCATGCCCTTTGACCCTTCGGGCAACGCCGAGCCGGAGAACATCCACCTGGCGCACGCGCCGACGAATCCGCGCGACTTCGCCAACCTGGCGGTCGCGATGGCCACGTCGCTGAAGCCGAAAGCGGATGCGAACGGCAGTCCGCACACGAATGCGCCGATTGCGGCGGAACCGTCGGCGACTGATTGAGCTACTGAGAAGATCTCCGTTTCAGGGCGGAGGGAAAAGGGCAGAGGGCTGAGATTCGTTGAATTGTTCGATTGGTCATTGGTCATTGGTCATTGGTCATTGGTCATTCAAGCTTGACGGCCAGGCGCCGAAGATCAAGAATTCGAAGGGAGCGATCTGGCCGGGATCGGAAGTCTCGACAGAGGCGCCGAAGGCGGGAGATTCGGAGCGGAAGAGGGGTTCAAGACCGCGAAAGGGATCGGGAAGGGTCTGCGCGGTTGAGCCGAGGTTAAATAGGATGGTGAGGGCGTCGGGCGAGGCGCCGCGGGTCAGGTCCATCAAGGTCGTGCCGTCGAGAAGGCGGGCGTGCGCGGGGGCGAAGGCGTGGAGCGAGGGAATCTCGCGACGGAGGCGGAGGAGGTCGTGATAGAGTCGGCGGAGGCCGGCGCGGACGGGGTCGGTCCACGACCAGGAGAGGACGGCCGAGCCGCGCGTTGAGGGATCGAAGGGGTCGGGAACCTCGTCTTGCCAGCCAAAATAGGCAAATTCGGCCTTCCGGCCCTTGCGGACGGCGTCGATGAGGTCGGGAGACTGGAAGTCGCAGAAGAAGGGGAAGGGATTGGTCTCGCCGTATTCCTCACCCATGAAGAGCAAGGGGAGCCGAGGCGAGAGCAAGAGCACGCCCGCGGCGAGGCGGACGGCCGAGGCCGGTAGGCTGGCGGCGTAGCGGTCGGACTTGAGACGGTTGCCGACCTGATCATGATTTTGCGTGAAAGCGAGAAGGCGGTCGCCGGGGAACTCGTCGGCGGAAGCGCCGTGGCGTCGGCCCCGGAATTCGCTGAAATTGCCGTTGTTGACGAATCCGGCGTTGATCACCTTCGCAAGCGCAAGGGGACCGGCGGCGAAGTCCATGTAATAACCGTTCGTCTCGCCGGTCAAGACGACGTGAAGGGCGTGGTGAAAGTCGTCGTTCCAGTGGCCGTCAAAGGCATAGCCGCCGCGGTCGATCGAGTGGAGAAATCGGGGAGCGTCGTTGAGGTCGGTCTCGGCGAAGACGTGGCAGGGGCGGTTCAAAACGGTCGCGGCCTCGTGGGCCGACCCGGCAAGCTCGGCGAGAATATGGCGCGGGCCTCGGTCGTAAATCTGGTCGGCGGCGTCAAATCGGAGGCCGTCGACGTGGTAGTCGGCAACCCACATTCGCACGTTTTGAATGGCGGAGGAGCGGACGGAGTCGCAGCCCCGGGCGTCGTAGTTGACCGCCGAGCCCCAGTCGGTCTTGTACTTGTCGGTGAGGTAGTCGCCGAAGGAAACCGAGACGTTGCCTTCGGGGCCGAAGTGGTTGTAGATGACGTCGAGAAAGACGGCCATGCCCTTGCGGTGGCAGGCGGCGATGAGTTCTTGAAGCGCCTCGGGACCGCCGTAACTGTTCTGGACGGCGAACGGGAGGACGCCGTCGTAGCCCCAGCTTCGAACGCCCGGAAACTGCGCGACGGGCATCAGCTCGATCGCCGTGATGCCGAGTTCGAGCAGAGCGTCGAGGCGGGGGATGATCGCCGCGAAGGTCCCCTCGGGCGTGAATGAGCCGATGTGAAGCTCGTAAATGACGAGGTCGGAGCGGCGAATCCCCGCCCATGACCCCTCATCCCACGCGAAATCAGCCGGAAAATAGACGGCGGAGGGTTCATTCACGCCATCGGGTTGCCAGCGCGAGGCGGGGTCGGGAAGATTCGGGCCGTCGTCGAGCGAATAGGCGTAACGAAGGCCGACCTCGGGACGAGGCCGCTGGATTGAGAAATACCCATGCGGCTCAGCCTGCAACGCGACCCGCTCCGCGCGCCCGCCTGGATCAAGAATCAGGTCGACGCGCTTCGCTTGACTGGCCCAGACTCGCCAGACGGCGGTCGCGTCGTCCATCGGGATGACCCCGACGTCGGGGGCGAGAGGGTCGTGAAGCACGGTCGGGTCTCCCTTGAAACTGGAACGCGGCCGGAAATCGTCGATGAAGGGCCATGCTAGCAAGACCCGCGCCAAGTTTGGCGGAGATCGAACCGATCCGAGCCGGAGAATGGCAAGGTTCCGATGACCGAGGATCAATCACCGAGAAATTCCACCTCCTGGTCATCGGTCGTCGGGCATTGGTCATCGAAGAGACCGACCCGGCAATCCTCCTGATTCCAAAAGTCCACGACTGGAGACGCCCTCGCCTTTTCATTAGGATGTCCCCCCGAGCAAGTCGAACGGAACCAGGAATCGAACGCGTCGCGAGGTGGCATCGTGGGAAGGGAACTGACGAGGCGAGACTGGCTCAACCTGGCCGGGGCGACCACCGGGGCGGCGGTCCTGGCCGCGACCGAGGGGCGAGCCGAACCGCCAAGGGCGTCGGCCGTTGAACCGTTTGGATATTGCCTCAATACCAGCACGATTCAAGGACAAAAGCTGACGATCGTCGAGGAAGCCGAACTTGCGGCGAAGGCGGGTTTTCAAGGGGTCGAACCCTGGATTCGAGAGCTGGACGCCTATGCCCAGGCGGGCGGGTCGCTCGATGACCTTGGCAAGAGGTTTCGCGATCTGGGCCTCATCGTCGTCAGCGCGATCGGCTTTTTCGACTGGGTTGTCGACGATGACGCCAGGCGTCGCAAGGGGTTCGAGGAAGCGAAGCGGAACCTGGAAATCGTCCGGCGGATCGGCGGTCTTCGGCTCGCGGCGCCTCCGGCCGGGGCCACCGATCGAACGGACATCGAACCAAAACGCATCGCCGAGCGTTATCGTGCCTTGCTCGAACTCGGCGACACCTTCGGGGTCGTGCCACAGGTTGAGGTCTGGGGCCCTTCAAAAACCCTGGGAACGCTTGGCGAAGCCGCGCAGGCGGCCATTGGCGCGGATCACCCGAGGGCCTGCATTCTGGCGGATATTTACCATATGTACAAGGGAGGATCTGGGTTTCACGGACTCAAGCTTCTGGGCAAGGATGCCTTGCATGTGATTCACATGAACGATTACCCCGCCAATCCGCCGCGAAGCACGATCAGCGATGCCGATCGCGTCTATCCGGGCGATGGCGTGGCCCCCTTGAAGGAAATCTTTCGCGATCTCCGCGCGATCGGATTTCAAGGAATGCTCTCGGTCGAGTTGTTCAATCGAAGTTACTGGAAGGAGGACGCCGCCACCGTTTTGAGGACGGCAATCGGCAAGCTGAGAACTCTGGTCCGGGAAAGTCTCACGACGTAAAATCGGTTTGTCACGCCGATTGAATCAATCGTCCGGGTCGTGGCGACGGGCCAAGACGCCGGTCTTGACATAAACGACGGCCGCGGCGATGTCGTGGGCGTGGTCGGCCATCCGTTCGAGGTTGCGGGCGGAACTCATCAGGCGGAGCCAGGTCTTGACGTGGTCAGGCTCGGCCCGAAGGGCGGTTTTGAGGTCGGCGAGGATCGCCGAGCGGTGGCGTTCAATCGTTTTTTGAGCGAGCATGACCTCGCGGGCCTGGTCGGCATCGAGCGCCCGAAGAGCGGCGAAACTGCGGTCGACGATCGCCAGGGCCTCGTCGGCAAGCTGCCCGAGGGCCTGGTCAAATCGACTGGCGACGGGGTCGTTCGCGAGCTTGCGGGCGCGCTTGGCGAGGTTCTCGGCAAGGTCGGCCAGGCTTTCGAGGTCGCCATTCACGCGCAGGGCGGCAATAATCCGTCGCAGGTCGGACGCGACGAGGCCGTAAAGCGCGAGCAGGCGAAAACACTCGGTCTCGATCCGAACTTCCCAGCGGTCGGTCTCGCGCTCGCCCGATCGGACGCGATCGACGAGGTCGAGCCGACCCCGGCAAAGCGCCTCGACCGCCGATCGGAGGGCCTCGGCGACGAGGTCGGCCAGGCCGAGAAGCTCGCGCCAGAGAACCTCTTGCTGGCGAACCGGCTGATTGCCCGGCAGTTGCGAGCCGCCCGCGCCCGGGGGCTCCTCCCTCCCGGCGCCCGAGTTGCCCATGCCGATCTCCCGAACTCAAAGGGAACCGATCCCGAATCGCGTTGTCGTCTCTTCAATGATTCTTCACAATTGGCGGCTGACCACAAGACGAAGTTCAAGAAGCTTTCTTTTGGAGCGATGAACGAATTCGCCTGGTGGCCTGACTCTAATTGGAAAATCGGGCCTGGTCGATTTCTTTGCCCAACAAAAGCCGTTTTTGACGCTCTTTAAGAAGGAATGGGACGGGCTGAGGATCGGTCCCCACTGGACCGGCGGGCCGAACTTTTGTTCAATAAGTATTAAGGAAGCGGCTCAAAGCGCGTGAAGGCGCTCGGACCCGGTTCCGGGATTGTCCCCCCGAAGCCAGCACGGCCAGGGCGGTTCTCCTCGATTCAGACAGAGAACGAGCGCGCGCCATCGCCTTTTTTTCGCCGACGCGACGGAATTTCCGAATCCCACTCGGCCCCAACGCGACCCACCTTATCATGAAAACGAACCTTGCGGCCCCGATGCTCGCCCTGACGTTTTTCGCGTCCGAAGCTTTTGCGGTCAGCCCGGCTCTCCGAGGCATGAAACCGGTCGGTGGTCAGCGAGGGACGGAGGTTGGGGTCACCTTGACCGGCCAGAGGCTCGGGGATGTCAAGGAGATCCTCTTTTATCAAAGGGGCGTGAAGGCGACCGAGATCAAGGCGGCCAATGATGGCCAGGTCACCGCGAAATTCCAGATCGACGCCGACGCCCCGCTCGGCCTGCACGACTTCCGCGTCCGCACGGCGACCGGAATCAGCCCGCTCAAGACCTTCAGCGTCGGCGCCTTGCGGGAGGTGGTCGAGGTCGAGCCGAACAATGAGTTCGCCAGTCCGCAAAAGATCGAGATGAATGTCGCGGTCAACGGTGTCGCCGCGAATGAGGATGTGGATTATTACGCGATTCAGGCCAAAAAAGGAGACCGGATCACGGCGGAGGTCGAGGGAATCCGGCTCGGCCTGACGCTCTTTGATCCGTACGTGGCGATTCTCGATGCAAAACGGTTTGAACTCGCCTCAAGCGACGACGCCGCGCTGACCTGGCAAGACGCATTCGTCTCGGTCGTCGCTCCCGAGGACGGGACGTATGTCATTCTCGTTCGCGAGAGTGCCTACGCGGGCAATGCGCAATGCCTTTATCGGCTTCATCTTGGCGATTTTCCGAGGCCGACGGCGACGGTCCCGTCGGGGGGAAAATTCGGCGACCCGGTCACGGTCCGCTGGGTCGGCGACGTGCTCGGCGAGACGACGACGAGCCTGACCCTGCCCGACGCCTCGGCGCGTGATTTCGGACTGATCGCGCACGACGAGCACGGCACGGCTCCCTATCCGAATCCGTTCCGGCTCTCGCCTTTTGGCAACACGATCGAGGCCGAGCCCAACGATACGCCGGCGACCGCCACGCCGTTCACGCCGCCAATCGGGCTGAACGGAGTCATCGGCGCGGCGGGCGACGTGGATTATTACGCCTTCAAGGCGAAGAAAGGGACCGCGTACGACGTTCGGGTTTTCGCCCGGCAGATCCGCTCGCCGCTCGATTCGGTGCTCGCGATCACCGTGAAAGGCGGGGGCCGCGTCGCGGGAAATGATGATAGCGGCGGCCCGGACAGTTATGTCCGGTTCAACCCGCCCAGGGACGGCGATTATCTGATCAGCGTGGCCGATCACCTCAAGAAAGGGGGTCCCGATTACGCCTATCGGATCGAGATCCGCCCGGTGACGCCCCTGCTGACGCTCAGCACGCCCAATGAATCGCTTCGAAGAGGCAGCGGAACGATGGCCGTGGCTGTTCCGCGAGGCAACCGCCAGGCGATTCTCATCAATGCTCGTCGCGCGGATTTCAGCGGGGCGTTGACGCTCTCCGCCGGAGAACTTCCGGCCGGGGTCGCCTTCGAGGCCGACACGATGACGGCGAGCAATGCCCTGATCCCTGTCCTCTTCTCGGCCGACGCCGAGGCGCCTCTGGGGGCCGCGCTCGCCAGGATCTCGGGCAAGCCGGTCGATTCGGCGGTTGAGGTTCCTTGTGAATTTTCGTCGACGTCGGAACTGGTTCTCGGCCAGAACAACACGCCCTTCTGGACGCGGACCGTGGATTCGCTGGCTGTCGCGGTGACGGACGAGGCCCCTTTCTGGATCGAGGTCGTCGAGCCGAAGGTGCCAATCGTCCGGGGCGGGGCGATGGACCTGAAGGTCATCGCGCATCGCAAGGACGGCTTCAAAGCGCCGATCGCTGTCATGCTGCCGTGGAACCCGCCCGGCGTCGCCTCGAAGACCGAGACTGTGATCGCGGAAAAAGAGAATGAGGCGTTGATTCCGATCACGGCGGGGGGCGGGGCCGAACTGGCGACCTCACAAATTGTCGTCAATGGCACCTATACCGAGCCTCCACCGGCTGGAGCGGCTCCCGCGAAGGGAAACCGAGGCCCGCGCGGAGGGCGGCTGATGGTCTCGTCAAAGTTCGCCAGGTTGACGGTCGCGCCGCCGTTTCTGGCGGTCTCGATCGCGCCGGTGAGCGTGGAAAAGGGGAAGGACGTTGATGTCGCCGTGAAGGTGAACAAGGCCCTCGATTTTCCAGGCGAGGCGAAGGTGACGCTCGTCGGCCTGCCGAACCGGGTGACGACCGAGCCGGCGGTGATCACCAAGGAGAGCACGGAGATCGTCTTCCACGTCAAGACCGACCCGGCCTCGCCGGTTGGCGAGACGAAGAACCTTTTTTGCCAGGTGACGATCGTCAAGGACGGCGAGCCGATTGTTCATAACCTGGGCAGCGGCCGACTCCGGATCGACGCCCCGCTGCCGCCGAAGAAGACCAGCGCACCCAAATCGGCGACGGCCCTGGCGGCTCCCAAGCCGGGCGATTCGGACGCCAAGCCGTTGAGCAGGCTCGACAAGCTCCGCCTCGAAAACAAGGAGCGGACGCAGGGGACGACCGACGCACCCAAATAAGGCACGAACCTGCTGAGCTTTGCACAAAACAAAGGGGGAGGGCCGATGCACCGAGTCGGATCGAGTCGGCGGCGCGGGGACGTCGCGGGTTGGGTCTTCATCGCGGCGCTGGGCGTGTTGATTTCGGGCGCGGAGAGTGTCGCGGGGACCGTTCGAGCCGGGGCGGCGACGACGAATATCTCGCCCTGGATCGGTCTTTCGATGAACGGCGGGATGAGTGATAATCCCGTCAAGTTCATTCATGACGAGTTGCACGCGCGGGCGTTTGTGATCGATGACGGCTCGGTCAAGGTCGCCTTTGTCATCTGCGATAGCTGCATGATTCCGCGCGACGTCGTGACCGAGGCGAAAGCTCGAATCCAGAAACATTCGCAGATTGATCCGTCGCATGTGCTGATCTCCGCCACGCATGCGCATTCGTGCCCGACGGCGGGCCATGCCTTTCAAAGTGATCCGGCCGAGGAATACCGCAAACTTCTGGCGATTCGGATTGCCGACGCGGTCGAGCTTGGCGTGAAGAACCTGGCGCCCGCGAAGATTGGCTGGGGATTCGGCAAGAATGCGGAACAGATCTTTAATCGTCGATGGAAGATGAAGCCCGGGACGATTGCCGAAGACCCCTTCGGCCGCAAGACGGACCGCGTGAAGATGAACCCCGCGGCGGGAAGTCCCGACCTCATTGAGCCTGCTGGGCCGGTTGATCCCGACGTGCCTGTCATCGCGATTCAGACCCTTTCAGGGCGGCCGATGGCCCTGCTCGCGACGTATTCGCTGCACTACGTCGGCGGGGTCGGGCCTGGGCACGCCTCGGCCGATTACTTCGGTGTCTTCGCGGAGATGGTCAAGCAAAAACTCGGGGCCGAGGGGCTTGATCCCCCCTTTGTGGCGGCGATGGCGAACGGGACGAGTGGCGATGTGAACAATATTAATTTCCGAGTCGCCAAGGCCCCCCTGCCCGCCTACGCCCAGATTCGCCACGTGGCCGAGGAACTGTCAACCGAGGCGGTCCGGGTTGCTCGATCGATCGAGTATCACGATCAGGTGACGCTCGATGCCCGCGCGGAGGAACTCAGGCTCAAGGTTCGCAAGCCCGATCACGAGGACATCGCACGCGCGGAAGCCATCGTCAAGCGGGCCAAGGGGCCGGCGATGGCGGGACTGGACGAGGTTTATGCACGGGAAACGATGCTGATTGATAAATATCCGAATGCGGTCGATGTGACAGTGCAGGCGATCCGAGTTGGCCCGGTCGGGATCGTGGCGATTCCGTGCGAGGTGTTCACGGAGATTGGCCTTGAGATCAAGGCGAAGAGCGCGATCAGGCCGGTGTTCACGATCGAGCTGGCGAACGGCTACAATGGCTATTTGCCGACGAGAGCGCAGCATGCGCTGGGAGGTTATGAGACCTGGCGGGCGCGTTCGAGCTACCTGGACGTCGGCGCGGCGGAGGCGATCACGGCGACGGCGCTCAAGTTGCTCAACGAAGTGCGCTCGGAGGCGCGGCCGTGATGGACATGGAATCGGCACAGATCGGGCGGCTTAGTCGTCGCGACCTGCTTCGAATCGGCGGCCTGGGGGCGCTGGGGCTGGCGATTCCGGGGCGATCGGGGCGGGCGATCACCCCGGCGCGGCCGATCCGGTCGTGTATCTTGATCTTTTATTATGGTGGTCCCAGTCACGTCGACACCTGGGACAGGAAACCCAACGCCCCTCGCGAGATTCGCGGCGAGTTCGGGTCGATCGCGACGCGCATTCCTGGCCTTCAGATCAGCGAGCACCAACCGGAGACCGCGAAGGTTTGCGACCGCCTCGCGGTGATCCGAAGCGTTCATCACCCGATGACCAATCACAACGCCGCGGCCTTCTCGGCGCTCTGCGGTCGCGATCCGCTCAAAGGAGACCTGGAACTTCTTGGCAATGATCGCAACGACGCGCCCTGTCTTGGGTCGGTCCTGAGCGCGAGCCTGAAGGAGTTCAACGGCCTGCCGGCGTTCGTGGCCCTGCCTCACACGATGTACAACGTGGTTCAACTTCCCGGGCAATCGGCCGGTTTTCTCGGCTCGGCGCACGACCCGTTTCAGGTCAACGCCGATCCCGCCTCGGCCAACTTCCGGGTCGACGAGCTTGACCTGCCCGGCGAACTCTCAGCCGATCGGCTTCAATCGCGCGCCCGGCTCTTGCAGACGATCGGCGGGTCCGATCAATCAGAATATACCGACCGGGCGTTTCGTTTGCTTCAGTCCGCATCGATACGGAAGGCATTCCGGCTCGGCGAGGAAGACCCGAAGGTCCGCGACCGTTACGGCCGGAACAAGCATGGCCAGAGTGTCTTGCTGGCGCGTCGACTTGTTGAGTCGGGCGTTCGGTTTGTCACCGTTTACGACGGTCAGCGCAACGGTCAACTGGAAAACTGGGACGCGCACGCGAACGTCTTCCCTCGATTGAAAAATGACCTGCTTCCTCCGGCCGATGTCGCCTTCGCCGCACTCATTGACGACCTGACCGACCGCGGTTTGCTCGACGAGACACTGGTCATCGCGACCGGCGAGTTTGGGCGGACGCCTCGAATCAACGCCACGGCGGGCCGCGACCACTGGCCGCACTGTTACAGCGTCGTGCTTGCCGGCGGCGGCGTTCAAGGGGGTCAGGTTTACGGGTCGAGCGACAAGCAAGGCGCCCATCCCGAGACCGACGCCGTGACCCCCGCCGACCTGGCCGCAACGCTGTTCTGGCGGTTCGGTCTCGACCCCTCCCGCGAATTCAACGACCTGACCGGCCGCCCCTATCGCCTTGCCGACGGGCGGCCGATCCGCGGCCTCTTCAACGCTTGATCAGGTCAGGGCCGGCGAGGTTTAAGCGGCTCCTTTCGGTCGGTAATGGTCGGACAGACGGCGGCCATTTCACGGTTCAGGGCGACGAAATCAAGCCAGGGTTCGGGCACGTCCTCCTCGTAAAAGATCGCGTCGACGGGGCACTCGGGCGTGCAGGCGTCGCAGTCGATACACTCATCGGGTGCAATGTAGAGCATACGTTCACCTTCGCGAAAACTATCGCTGGGGC
Organism: Isosphaeraceae bacterium; assembly: GCA_965277595.1. Taxonomy (GTDB): domain Bacteria; phylum Planctomycetota; class Planctomycetia; order Isosphaerales; family Isosphaeraceae; genus CBDIDH01. The sequence continues at coordinate 2,563,532 of CBDIDH010000002.1, read as the reverse complement.
AAACGACCACGCAATCGGTGTACTTGCAATCAAAACAGGGTTCGGTCACCACGTAGGCCATCGTTGCCTCCGGTTTTTGAAAAATTCTCGCCAGCGCCACCACCTGTTCATTCCCTTTGGCGGACGTTTCCGGCCAGAATCGTTTTCGAATTCCTGAGCGAGAGGGAGTGGCGATGCTGGCGAGCGACGAAGCGGAGGCGGCGGGGACGTCGCTCGTGATTCTGGAACGATTCCAGGGCGGCGACGATCGCGCGGCGGCCATGCTGTTTGATCGCTATTTTGAGCGGTTGACGGCGCTGGCGCGCTATCGACTCTCGGCGAAACTGGCGAGTCGAATCGATCCTGAAGATATCGTTATGTCGACCTACCGATGCTTCTTCGCAAGTGCTCGCGAAGGACGGTTTGAACTGCGCCGGGGGGGCGATCTCTGGCGATTGCTGGCCTCAATCACCGCGCGCAAGCTGCTCAGGCAGGTCCGACACCATCGCCAGGCTCGGAGGTCGGTTGATCGGGAAATTCCGATCGATCGCGTCAACGAAGAATCGCTTCGAACCGACTTACAGGGTCCCACTCCAGAAGAGGCCGCGGCACTCGCGGATGAGCTGGAACTTCTGATCGCTCGACTCGACGACTTCGGTAGAACCGTTCTGGAACGTCGGCTCCAAGGCGCTCGGCTGCAAGAAATCGCCGACGAGACGAACCGGTCGGAACGCTCGGTCCGTCGCTCGATCGCCGAGATCCGCACCCTTCTCGCTGGCCAGTTCGATGATGCCGAAGGTTGATTGGAAAACGCCCATTGATTCGTTTGAGCGAGACTGGCAGAGCCTCGGGCCGAGGCCGATTGCCGAGTACCTCGGGAAACTCGGGCGGTGGGAAACACTCGTTGAGTTGATCTGTGTCGATCTGGAGTTTCGCTGGCGAGGCGTGCACGGTGCCCGGCCCCTGACGCTCGCCGAGTATGTCGACAAGTTTCCCGACTTGATCGCGGTCGATCGGTTACCGCTTGAGATCATTGGCGAGGCGTATCGGGCTCGCCGACGCTGGGGCGACCGGCCATCACCGGAAGACTTTCTCAATAATTTCCAGATAAGGCAGTGTGAAATTCTTGAAGTTTTGCGATGTGTGGATCTGGAAATTGCCGAGGAGGCTGAGAGTGTTCGGCCAGCGATCTTGAATTCGAGATCGGTTGAAATGGCAGACGTCGGCATGAATGCAAATTTGCTTTTGCATCAAGACTATCTGTTAAAGAGGCTGATCGGCGCGGGGCGGTCGGGAAAGGTTTATGAGGCGACGGAGCGCCTCGGCCCCGGCAAGGTGGCGATCAAGTTTTTGAGGAAGACGTTTCTCAAGGACCCGGAGATGGTCCGTCGGTTCATCGGCGAGGCGGGAACGGTGGCCCGGTTGCGTCATGACCGGATCGTTGGGACGAACGGGCTGGGGCGGACACCTGGCGGCGCGTATTTTCTCGTGATGGACCTGGCCGAGGGGCCGGATTTGAACGTTTTGATCAAAGAGAGGGTGATCGAGATCGGCGAGGCGGTTGGCTGGGTGATGGAGATTGCCGAGGCGCTCGAACATGCACACGAGCGCGGGGTGATTCATTGCGATCTCAAGCCGGCGAATGTTTTGCTCGATGGTCGGGGCGGGGTTCGGATCACGGATTTTGGCCTGGCGCGATCGCCGGAAGAGGAGACGGTCGGAGAGCCGGGGATCGAAGGGACGATTCCCTTCATGGCGCCTGAACAGGTATCGCGGTGCTGGGGACCGATCGATGCTCGCACGGATGTTTACGGATTGGGCGCGATCTTGTTTGCCCTTTTGACGGGTCGACCGCCGTGGATGGGTCGTCGGGTGCCGGACCTGCTTGCGAGGGTTGTGAGCGCATCGGCGGTGGAATCGCCCGAGGTGTTTCGGGCGGACTTGCCGCGATGGCTCGTGGCGGTCTGCCGTCAATGTCTGGCGAAAGCGCCCGGAGCAAGGTATCAGACCGCCCGCGAGGTCCGCGAGGCGCTGGGGTCCGGGCGGACGGTCTGAACGCAAATCTATCGAAAATTCCTAATCTCAGGAGAGTGAAAGGATGTTGTCGGGAGTGTTGGCGATCAGGCGGGTGAGGGTGAGGGTGAGTTGGCCCTGATTGGTGAGGCCGCCGCCCTGGGTGGAAGCGCGATTGCGAGTGATGAGGCTGTCAGTCAGGCGGAGCGTTCCGCCGTTAAAGATACCGCCGCCGGTGCCGGCGGAGTTGCCCTGGATGAGACTTCGGGTGATCGAGACGGTGCCGGTCGTGGTGTTCTCAAGGCCGCCGCCCGGAGAGAGAAAGGCAGTGTTGTGAGAAAGCGACGAGCCGACGAGCGTCGTCGTGCCCATGTTCCAGATGCCGCCCCCCGCGCCGAGCGCGATGTTGCCGTTGACGGTGCTGTTCGTGACGCGGACCGAGCCGAGGCCGGAGAAGATTCCGCCGCCGATGCCGATCGAGTTCGGGTTGCCCGACGAAACGCGGGCGCCGGAGAGATTGTCGTCAACGTGGCTGCCGCCGCTGACGGTGATCGAGGCACCGAGCAAGGTGCCGATGCCGCCGCCGGAGACGACGAAGCCGGATGGGTTGGAGGTTGACGCGGTCGGCGAGACATCCTGATTGATCTGGGCAATCTCGGCGTTGAGAGCGCTCAGGGTGGTGCCGCCGGTTGCCGAGGTGACGTCAAGGCCGAGCTTGCCGGCGAGGAGTTCGAGGAAGACGCCGACCGCCTGGCCGAGCGATTCAAAGTTTGTCAGGGTGTTGTGGCTGACCTGGCTGCCGCCGCTGATCTTGACGCCGCCGAGCGGGCCGGCAAAATTCACGATGCCGCCGCCATTGCCTGCGCCGGTGTTGAAATTGACCTGGCTGCCTCCGCTGACGGTGACGACCCCGCCGAAGTTCGCGGCGATCCCGCCGCCGGGACCGTTGTTGCGGTTGCCGTTGACCTGGCTCTGATTGGTGACGGTCACGCTGCCGAGGCCGACGACGATGCCCGAACTGTACATCCCGACCGAGTGGTTGAAATTGACCTGACTGGCCGAGACGAGGACGTTGCCTAACCCTTCGCAGATGCCGCCGCCGCCGAAGTTGCCCGTGCTCACATCAAGCGAGGCGGTCGAGGCGTTGCCGTTGACCTGGCTGCCCGCGAGAACCTGGACGTTTCCCTTGATCTCGTTGATGCCCCCCGCGTTGAGAGCGAGGTTGTTGTTCACCCGGCTTTGCGAGACGGTCGTGTTGCCGTTCACCACGTTGAGGCCGCCAGCCGTACCGAGGAGCGCGGTGTTGCCGCTGACGGTGCTGCCCGAGGCGATGACCGCGTTTCCAGCCGTGACGTCAAGGCCGCCGGCATCGGTTCCCGCCTGGTTGCCAGAGACGGTCGAGCCGATCAGGGTCACCCCCGCGCCGGCCCAGACACCGCCGCCGTCGCCCGAGGTTTGATTGGGGTTGGACGCCGTGCCGACGCTGCTCTGATACAGAACGACGCGGCCGACTGAATCGATTCCGCCGCCATTTCGCGAGGTGCTGGAGGCCGAGGCCAGACCGGCGGAATTGCCGACGAGCTGGACATGAGCAAGGGTCAGGACGTTCGCCGGGTTATCAACGAGGATGCCGCCGCCGTTGCCGGTGGTGAGGTTGCCGCCGGTGATCGTCAGGGTCTCTCGGGCGGAGGTCGCGCCGAGGGTGACGTGGGTGGTCAACGGGCTGGCGGTGATTTCAAAAACGCGCTGGCCGGTGGTGTTCTGAAGGATCTCGATGGGTCGGCCGGATTGATTGAGAATGGTCAGGCTCGACGCAATGGAAAGCTCGCCAGAGTTGAGGGCGATTGTCCCCTTGACCCGGGGCGTGATGACGACGACGTCGTGAGCATCGCCCGAGAGGTTCGCCTGGCTGATCGCGTTGCGGAGCGATCCGGCCGGTCCTGATCCCGGGCCGTCGAGGGTGTTGACGACGAGAAAGGTCGTCGGGGTGATTCGCGACTCAAGAGGTTCCAGGCTCAGCCTTTGCGCACGCGAGTGAGTCCGAAAACGCGGCTGATCTCCTGGCGAGGACGTCCGGGTTCGAACGGATCGACCCCACTTCGGGAAGGCGTTGGAGAGAAAGGGCATGGGAACAAACCTCGGCCAGGGGATCAGAGCAACGACGGTGAATTACACGGGGAACGAGCGGATCGTCATACCCGAGCATAGAACACCTGTTGAGCCGAGGCGTCTTTTGGGTTCGAGGGGTGAACAGGGCGGAGGGCGAAGGGCAAGAAGAGGGGTCGGAAGGGTGGGGGGTTAGCCGACGCCGGCGTGGCCGCCGCTTTTGCGGTGGAAGCGGCCGGCGACGCCGAGCATGGCAATCATCTCGCCCAGTGCCTTGAGGGTCTTGCGAGGATGGCCGGCGGTCCTGGCTTCGGATTCCTCGCGGCGGTATTGAGCGAACTGGGTCCAGTCGAGATCCCAGGCGTGTTCGATCGCGTGATTCTGAACGCGGCGGGTGAGGTCCGAGAATTTTTCGAGGATCTCGTCGGAGATCGGGCATTCGGCGGATCGATAGGGGTGGTCCTCGACCGTCGTCGCGGCGGGCTTCTTGTGGAGACCGCGGAAGAGGCTGGAAAGGCTGATCTTCCAGCCGCCACTCTTGCGCCCGTTCGCGGCCGGGGGGGTCGAGGAGGCGACGGCGACGTCGTCAATGGTGTCGGGCTCAGCCCAGGGGCCGATCCGAAGAAGGACGGCGGTGATGTTGTCGTTGCCGCCGCGAAGGTTCGCCAGGCTGATGAGGTAGCGCCCCGCGTCCTTGGGATGAAAATTCTCGGCGAAGACCCCCATCTCGGGATCTTCCACGGGACCGGAAAGGCCGTCCGAGCAAAGGAGATAGACGTCGTTCGGCTCGACGGCGAGCGGCCCCTCGACGTCGACCTCGACTTTCGAGTCGGAACCGAGGCTGCGGGTGATCACGTTCTTGTGGACGGAGATATTGGAGCCGTCGGCGGGCAGAAGGTTGCGCTTCATCAACTCCCAGACCATGCTGTGATCGAACGAGAGTTGATCGATCCGGCCGCGTCGGACGCGATAGGCGCGCGAGTCTCCGACATGGGCGACGAGGGCTCCTTCGGGCAGGAGGATCAGGGTCGTGCAGGTCGTGCCCATCCCCTTGAAATCGCTGTTGGCGCTGGCCCGGCTGTGGATCAGGGCGCCGACCTCGCGAAAGGCCTTGGTGATCGCCTCGGACGGGGCGACGTTCTTGGCTTTCGTGTAATTGAACGGGATATTGTCGCAGGCGAGCTTGCTGGCGAGTTCGCCGACGGCGTGACCCCCCATGCCGTCGGCGACCATGAAGAGGTGGCCGCGCTGCCGCCAGACCTCGGGGCTGGAGGCGCGGACGACCGAATGGCTGTCCTGGTTGTTCGCCCTTCGCATTCCGGTGTCGGTCACCGCGGCATCAAGTATGGTGTCGTCCCAGTTCACGGCCGGACCTTGTTCTTGGGCGGTTCGCTCGCAGGGGGTCGGACGCAGTTTGACTCATTCCTCGCCTCGCCGGAGCGTGACAACGTCCTTTTTACCTGGGAGGTTGGCGATTGGCCATTGGGCAGCGTTGAGAAGACAAAGCCGTCCTGAAGATGGCGACAGGCCCCTATCCTACTCGATAGATCGGCGATATTCTATCGCCCGCGGGCCGGTCGTGAAGAGAAATCCCCCTGTTGCCTTCTCGCACCCTTCGGATGGATGGTCACACCTGGACTACTTCGGTTAAGGTGGGTTCGTGACCCGAGACCGGAACGACCCGGATTTCTTCTCGACCTGGAATCGACCCAAAGGGATGATGCGCGGCTCATGACACCCGTCTTGCGACTGCCTGATTTTCGGTTTACCAAGACCACGCTGGCCAACGGCCTCGACCTGATCGTCCGCCGCGAGGATCGCCTGCCGGTCGTCGCGGTGAACCTCTGGTATCACGTCGGCTCGAAGAATGAGGAACGACGTCAGCGCGGCTACGCCCACCTGTTTGAGCATCTCATGTTCGAAGGGTCGGAACACTACCCTGGCGATTTCTTCAAGCCGCTGCAACGCCTCGGCGCCTCGATCAACGGGTCAACCTCGGCCGACCGGACCAATTATTTCGTCGATACCCCGTCGGCGCACGTCGAACTCGCCCTCGCGATGGAATCGGACCGGATGGGGCACCTCATCCCGGCGCTCGACGACCACAAGCTGAGGGTTCAAAAAGACGTCGTCAAGAACGAGTACCGCCAGAACTACGCCAACCGCCCTTATGGCATGGTCTGGCGGCTCCTCTCCGAAGCCTTGTATCCCCCCGGACACCCCTATAGCTGGCTCACCATCGGCGCGATGGAAGACGTCGAGGCGGCGACGCGCGACGATGTCGAGGCGTTTTTCCGACGCTACTATGTTCCGGCCAACGCCAGCCTTTGCCTCGTCGGCGATATCGACGAAAATCAGGCCCTCGAACTGGCCGAACGCTACTTCGGGCCAATCCCCGGCGGCGCCTCGGCCCCGAAACCGTGGGTGCCCGCCGGTGCGCTCGAAGCGTCGACCGAGATCGCGTTGCACGACCGCGTCGAACTCGACCGGATCTATCAGGTCTGGCCGACCGTTCCCCATTTTCATCCCGACGACGCCGCGCTGACCTTGCTGGCGGATATCCTGGCGCGAGGTCGGTCGAGCCGGCTCTATCGGGCCTTGGTCGTCGAAAAAGAATGGGCGCAGGACGTGACCGCGTATCAGTCGGGCCGCGAGCTGGACGGCAGTTTCGGGATCTATGCGACACTTCGGCCGGGTCGGTCGATGGCCTCGGTGCGCGACCGGATCGACGCGGAACTCGCCGCGATTGTCAAGGAAGGGGTCCGCGAGACCGAACTCGATCGCGTCAAGAATGGCCGGCTCGCCGGGTTCTTCTACGCGCTGGAACACATCGGCGGTTTTGGGGGCGTGGCCGACCGGCTCAACGCGTACAACGTCTATCTCGGCGATCCAGGACGCGTGACCGCCGATTTCGAGCGCTATCAGGAGACGACCCCCGAGGCCGTCCGCGAGACGGCCCGGCGTTATCTGTTGAACCGGCCGAAAGTGGCCCTGACCGTCACCGGCCGCAAGGCCACGACAACGACGTCAACGCCGCCGCTCGACCGTTCGCAACGCCCCGCCCCGGCGACGGCCTCGAACTTTCGGGCGCCCGTGCCCGAAGCGCGGATGCTCCGTTGCGGCCTGCCGCTCTGGGTCCTTCCGCGCAAGGATTTGCCCGTCATCGCGGCGACGCTGGTGCTCGGCGGCGGCGGCGCGGGGTCTCAGCCCGAGGGCAAGGCGGGTCTGGCTCAACTTGCCGCCGGCCTGATGGACGAAGGGACGACCACGCGCACCGCCTTCCAGATCGCCGAAGCGGCCGAGGGGATGGGAACAACGCTTTCCACATCCTGTGGCTGGGACGGCTCTTACGTGAGCTTTCAATGCCTGAGCCCGCACTGGTCGGCCAGCCTTGACCTGGCGGTGGATTTGCTCCGCAACCCGACCTTTCCCGAGGCCGAATGGCTGCGCATTCACGGCCAGACCCTCGCCGCCTTGCGTGCCGAGAAAGATAGCGCCGAGGCCCGCGCCTATCGCGGTTTTCTTCAGGCCGTTTATCCGGCCGGACACCCGTACCGACTGCCGATCGACGGGGACGAGGCGTCTGTCTCCGCCCTGACGCGCGATGACATCGTCCGCTACCACCGCGCCGCGCACGGGCCGGGGCGAGCCGCCTGGGTTGTTGCCGGTGACGTGGACCCCGATGCCGTCGCCGAGGCGATTGACGCCCGGCTCGTGGACTGGGCGGGCCTTGAGCATGTGCCGAACAGCGTGGAAAAGCCCGGCCATGCCGATCGGCCTCGCGTCCTGATTCTCGATCGCCCCGGCTCGGCGCAGGCGGCGGTTCGGGTCGGCCACGTCGGCCTGAAACGGCTCGATCCCGATTTCACGGATGCGATGGTCTTCAACCAGATCCTCGGCGGCCAGTTCTCGTCGCGTCTGAACGCGAAGCTCCGCGAGGAAAAAGGGTTCACCTACGGCGTCCGCAGCCACTTCGATTTCCGCCGAGGCGCCGGGCCCTTCTCGGTCTCGGCCGCGATCCAGACCGACCGCGTGGCCGAGGCCCTCGACGACCTTCGCGGCGAAGTTCTCGCCCTTCTGAACGACCGGCCGCCGACCTCGACCGAGCTTGACGACGCCCGTCGGTCATTAACGGAGGGTCAGGCCCGTCATTTTGACACTCCCTCGGCGCTCGTCTCTCGGTACGCGAGTCTCTTGATTCACGACCTCCCCGCCGATCACCACATCCACTTTCCCGAACGCCTCGCGGCCGTCACCGTTGACACGCTCCGCGACGTCGCCAGCCGACACGTTCGGCCCGACTCCTTCGTCGCGGTGGTTGTCGCCGATGCGTCGATTGTCGAGGAACCTCTCAAACGCCTCGGCTGGGCGGAGGTTTCCGTCTCGACCTGAGGAAGGGGTCGGGAGGATGACCAAGACCCGGTGACCGAGAACCGAAAAATTCCGCATCGGTCATCGGTCCTCATGACGAAAGCCAGGCGCGAGGACATCTCTGGCCCAGGCTCGACAGTGTTCATGAAAGGTCATGTCGTCAGGTTCGGGATCGTCGAGGCGGGCGAGGACATCGGCCGATCGCAACATCGGGTCGCTGGGAAGACGAGGCGGGATGAAGGGCGGGAAGTCTCGTGCCGAAAAACACACGCCGGTGAAGCGATCGGAGATCGCCAAGAAGGCGGCGCAGGCAAGATGGATGAAAGAATCAAGATAGAACTTCTTAGTCGTTTAGCGACCTAAAGAATTTTTGTTCACTTAGATTACTTGACAAATCAGGAGAAAACGTCGATTATACTTTCCTAGAGAAAAGACGCGAATCAACGAACCTTCAGGAATGCTCCGAATGTCATCCGTCAACCTTGACCCCATCACTGTTTTCGATAAATCCTACCCCCGCAATTTTCAGCGGAGGGTCGTTGAAACTCTTCAGGAACTTTACGAGAACTCGGCGACCACCACAAATTCCGTTGTTTCAACTCCCCATTCGAAAGATCTCCTTCCTTACGTTCGTCGAGCCTTGATTGAACAGCGGCTTGAGGAGTTGGCGGCGGGGGACAGTGGGCTTAAAAGACGTATTGAAACCAACAAATCCGGAAACAGTCATGTCCTGATCGAAGGTCCATTTTTCACCCTTACCGTATGTTACGCAAACTCTCCAAAGAAGGTCGTCCGCTGGGCTGCTCACAGGAATGCAGGCTCTCTAGAAAATTACCCTCTATTCGCTTCTAACGACCCGTGCGATGAACCCTCGGAGGCCATGAAATTCTATGCCGTTCTTTTGCATGGGCACCGTCGTGGCTATAAGCGCGAACTTGGTTTCGCCGTGGTGCGATTCCCTAATCCCGGCTTCAAATCCTATGATCCTGATCTCATCAATCTTCTCGCTCGTTTTCCCCTGGTTCCCTCCATCATCGAATCCGACGCGATGGAAGACATCCCCGACGCGATCGACCCGAAAATCATCACCGATCACCCGAACAGGGAAGCACAATGAGACCTGGCACACCGGGCTTTTACGGGGGGCGGCTCAAGGCCGCGAGGGAGGCACGCTCGCTCACTCAGACCGCGCTTGCAGATTTGCTGGGAATTACTCGCCAAGCCGTCTCAGGCTACGAGAACGGCTCACAATCACCGGCCCCCCAAGTTATGAGGAGGGTTTCCGAAATTCTTCGGCTACCCCCACACCACTTCCTTTTGCCGCCGACCCCCGAAGAGACCGATTCGCTTTTTTATCGTTCTATGGCATCTGCGACAAAGAGCGCTCGCCTCAAAGCGGAGAGCCGCTTTGGGTGGCTGAGGGACATCGTTCATTACCTCCGGGGGTTAGTCCAATTTCCTGCGGTGAACTTCCCCGATTTTAATCTCCCTGACGACCCTACTCGTATCACGGCCGAGCAGATAGAGGACGCGGCGGCAGGGACGCGGCGTTTCTGGGGTCTTGGGGATAAGCCGATCAGTAACGTGGTGTGGCTCATCGAGAACAACGGCGCTATTATCTCCCGTCATGACCTTGGAGCGGACAACCTGGACGCATTCTCACAATGGAATTCCAGGGAGTCAATGCCCTATTTCGTCTTCGGTTCGGACAAAGAATCCGGCCCACGTTCTCGTTTCAGCGCCGGCCACGAACTTGGGCACATGATTTTACATAGGAACACACGTAGCGAAATTCTTAATAATACAGCAACGTTTAAATTGGTTGAGGATCAGGCGAATCGTTTTGCCGGAGCGTTCTTGTTGCCCGAATCGACGTTCGCCACCGATTTGAGCTACTCGCCCTCGCTCGACCATCTCGCCGCAATCAAATTTAAATGGAAGGTTTCCATCCAATTTATGATTATGAGATGCGAGCAGCTTGATATAGTCAATCGAGATCAAAAGACCCGACTCTTTATCAACCTGAGCGCTCGCGGGTGGCGAAAAAAAGAGATTTACGACGATATGATCCCTCCTGAGAGTCCAAGGTTTCTCCGCCGGTCAATTGAAATGCTAGTCAAAAAATCTCTTGTCGATCCAACTGAAATCCCGTTTCGGTTGGGTTTGAACCCCCGCGATGTTGAGGAATTGGCCGGTTTGGACCGGGGCTTGTTGAGTGTGACCGATTCCGATCACTGGTCTGCTGCGCCACCGGAGGCACAACAACAGGAGTTGGACGTTAAACCCCGAATCCTTCGGTTTCCAAAAGCCGAGTGATGCGACGTCGGGGTGTGTAAACTGAAATTTAATGCTTGAGTGTGCTACAGCGGTAACGATTTCTCGGCCGGCTCTGTTCCAGAACGGAAGTTCGGGTAGAATGAAGCGTCACATTCCATCCCGATCGAGCGGAATCCCCCCCGCTAACGGGTGCTTCATCCATGCCGAACAAGAGACCCCGGCTGCTCAGAATTGTCCGGGTGCGTCAGCGCAGGATCGGCGTCTGGATCGACCGGAACGCGGCGGTCTTGCTTGCCTGGGTCCCTTCGTGGGGGACGAGTCTCGCCGTTCACGGCCTGATCATTCTGATGCTGGCGCTATACCTGTACGCCAACGCCGGCCGCGATCGGTCGGGCGATATCCACGGCGTTTTCAGCACGCAGTTGACCGAAGACCTGAACTCGCTCGGCGATTCCGACCGCGCCGGCGACCCCTTCACGACCGCCAAGACCGACGAGCCCCCCTCGCTCTCGGCCGATCCGGCGAAGACCGATGAATCGAAGATCAGCCAGCCGTCGCTTCCCGACCTCGCCCGGTTCGGTCCCGACCTCGCCACGCCCGAGGCCGCGCCGCCACTCTTGCCGACGAATCTCGGCAGCGCCGGGCCGCCGGTCGTTCTGGGCAAGTCGGGGAGTTCCAAGAACCTCGGCAACATTGGCAGCCGGTTCCACGCCGAGGACATGATTGCGCCTTTCTCGGGGCGCGACGAGGCCACGCGCGCCCGGCTCGTTCGCCGCGAAGGAGGAACGGTTCACTCCGAACGCGCCGTCGAGGACGGCCTGAACTGGATCATCCGGCATCAGCGGGCCGATGGAGCGTGGAGCCTGGAATTTCACGGCCAGTGCGTCGGCCAGGGATGCCCGCAACAGATGTCGGGGCGTCTGGTTGAGTCTGATACGGCGGCGACCGGCCTGGCCTTGTTGCCCTTGCTCGCGGCCGGACATATCCACACGAAAAAGAGCAAGTATCAGTCGAACGTCCGTCAAGGGCTTGCCTGGCTGATGGAGCATCAGCAGTCCACGGGCGAGTTGTATCTGGGCGGGCCGGGAATCGCGCGGATGTATAGCCATGCGATCGCCACGATGGCGATTTGCGAAGCCTACGGCCTGTCGCAAGACCCCGGTCTTCGACCTGCGGCGCAGCAGGCGATCGGCTTCATTGTTGACTCGCAAAATGGCGAGACCGGCGGCTGGCGCTATCAGCCGGGGCAGGCGGGAGATACCTCGGTCTTCGGCTGGCAGATGTTCGCGTTGAGGAGCGGCAAGCTCTCGGGCCTGCGGATCTCCAAGAACGTGTACAAGGGGTGCAAGACCTATCTTGACCTGGCCGCGACCGACGGCAAGCGAACCGCCTATTCGTACACGCCGAACCGCGCCGCCTCTCCCGTGATGACGGCCGAGGCGCTGCTGGGCCGCCAGTATCTCGGCTGGCCGAAGGATTACCCGCCGCTGGTCAAGGGGGCCTCCGCCGTCGCCCGCGACCTCGAATCGGCCGGTGATCGAAATATTTATTACTGGTATTACGCGACCCAGCTTTTGCACAACATGCAGAACGACGACTGGAAGCGCTGGAATGTGAGAGTGCGCGAGGGTCTTATCAAGATGCAGACCGGCGGAATGGGCTGCGATCGCGGAAGCTGGGACCCGATCCATCCCCAGCCCGACCAGTGGGCCTCGGCCGGTGGCCGGCTCTTCCTGACGTCACTGTCAACCCTGACGCTTGAGGTCTATTACCGGTATTTGCCGCTCTATCAGCCGAGCGACGGCGACAAGGATATGCCCTTCGCCCTGGAAAAGGTGGATGCGGCGCGTTGATCTTGAGTTTCGCGGTCAGGGCATCCGGAACTGTTGAATCGGCATCTTCTTGTAGAGCACAGCCTGTGAGAGGACGACGCTTCGCAGGTTGATGCCCGTCGGCATGAGAAAGACGAGGTCGCCTTTCTGGGCGAATGCGGTCGTGCCACGGGTTACCCGGGTAATCGACAAGGCGCCTCCGGAAAGGATCGTCGCCCAGTTGTTGCCCGGCGTGACCACCTGAAACGCCGGGTTAACGCTCGCCACGCTGCCGACGACATGAAGCCGCGACGGAATGCCCCCTTGCATCGGGCTGACCGGATAGGCCCAGCCGTAAAGCAGGTTCTGCGAGCCGATATCATACGGGCTCATGAACCGGGGAAAACCGGGGTCGAGCGTCGTGACCGGCCGGTTGTTGGGCAAGAGGCTGGTGAAGGTCGGCTGCACGAGGTCGCGGTCGCCGCCTTCGAACGTGTCCACGTGGTCGGTCATCAGGGTATTGTTCCCCTGATCGGGACCGATCGCCTCGACAAGCGTTTGCGGGCCGAGGGCATCGAGCCGGGTTGGCCAGCGGATCAAGAACTGATTGATCTGATCCATCGCGATCGGGAACTGTTGCCCGTGCGAGTTCTGGACGACCATCCACTGGCGATTGGCCATGATGACCTCGCCCCAGGCCCCTTGCGGCGGTGTCGGCGGCAACGACGGGGGCGTTTGCGCCAGCGCCGCGGCGGCGGCGTTTGCGGGAACCGCCTGTCCTCGGGCGGCTGGCCCGTTCGCGACGAGGACCATCGACGCGGCGAACCCGATCACCTTCGCCGTTCGCGTCCAGCTCCGGTTGGAAATCCAGCGCGAACCCAGTCCGAGGATCGACATCAGCCTTCCCTCCGAGACCATTGCGGCATGATCCGGCCGCCGCCCACCGGGCCGATCGGGTACCTTTGTCTTCTTTTGGATGATTCAACCCGGGACCAGAATTTACTTTAACACACCCCCCCGGTTCGGGCGAGACCGCTTCCAGAGAGGAGTTGTTAATGGCCGATGGCCGATGGCCGGTGAGGAAAATGACGCGGCAAAGCCCTTGCCCACGATATCGTGACTTTTCCGTCGGTCACCTGTCCTCGGTCCTCGGTCATGAATTTCCAGGGAAAAGGACCGGAGGCTCGCGGAGCGTCCGACTGGCTTGGGCTTGCGTCAAGTCCTGGTGAAGACTAGGCTAAACCACGATGTGAACCGCGGCCCCGGGCGAACCGGGCGCCGCGGTGTTTGCTTCCCCGGTTGGAAAAGGCCGGGATCGTCCGCACGCAAACCGACTTGAATCGTAAAACAAAGCCAAACGAAGCGGCCCGGCGCGTCGACTCGCCAACGGGTTGCTCGCGGTGAACCCTGGCCAAGCTAAGCGAGCCGTCCTTGCTTTGGGAGCAGCAGGCATGCCCAGCGATCGAATTCCCATGTCGAAGGAGGGCTATGACAAGCTCAAGGCCCAGCTCGACAAGATGAAAAACGAGGACATGCCCCGGATCGCCGAGCAGATCGCCCTGGCTCGGGGCTTCGGTGACCTCTCCGAGAATGCCGAGTACGACGCCGCCATGGAAGCCCAGGGGATGCTTCAGGCCCGGATTAACGACCTCCAGGATAAGCTCGCCCGCGCCATGCTCGTCGACAAGTCGACCCTGCCGACCGACCGCGTCGTCTTTGGCTCGCGCGTCCGCGTGCTTGACCTCGACCTCAACGACGAGGAGGACTTCATCCTCGTCGGCCCCGGCGACGAAGACTACGATCAGAACAAGATCCTCCTGACCAGCCCGATCGGCCAGGGCCTCGTCGGCAAAAAAATCGGCGAGATCGTCGAGGTTCCGGTCCCTCGCGGCACTCTCAAGCTGCGGATCGTCAGCATCGCCATGGATTGACGGACGGGACGGGCGAACGAAATTCGAGGATCGTTCTTTGTTTGACGCTTTCACCCGGTGATCGTTCCCTCGAGTAAACTCAGGCCCTCCCTCGCCCAGAAGGCGGGCAGCGGGGCCGTAATCGTCATCTCTCGTTTTGTCACGGGGTGGCGAAAGGTAATCGCCCGCGCGTGCAAGGCGATTCCCCGTTTGAGTTCCAGGGTGCGCGAGGCTCCATACGTCCGATCGCCCAGAATGGGCAGGCCACGTAATGCGGCTTGCGCGCGAAGTTGATGCGTCCGGCCCGTCTCTGGCCTGAGCTTGATCCAGCGCATTGACTCGGGAAGACTCGACGCCCGCGCGACCTCGAATCGAGTCACGGCGCGTCGCGCTGACGGTGTCTTTGCGTCGACGCCGCAAACCCGACCCGACGCATCAGCGGAATCCGCGAGCCAGTCGTCCCAGACGCCTGACTCGCCTTCAGCCGGGGCGACGCGACCGTCCGCAACCTCAACGACGGCCCAGTATTCCTTGACGATCTCACGCGCCGCGAATTGCGCCGCGAGGCGACGCGCCGCCCTCGTCGTTCGCGCCCAGACGACGACCCCCGAGACCGGCCGGTCAAGCCGGTGAACGGTCCCGAGGTAAACCGACGTCGCGTCCGGAGTCTTCGCCGTCGTCAGAGAATTTCTGACAAGCTCCTCCAGGGTCGGCTCGCGGCCGGGTCGACCCTGGGTCAAGAGCCCGGCCGGCTTGTCGACGGCCAGAACATGCGCATCTTCATACAAGACCGCGAGCGGTTCGCTCATCGCGTTCAGAACGGGTTCTGCGTCGGCGAGGCGGGCGCCGAGGCTGGAGCCGATTCCGGGGCCAGGCCCACCCCGGCGGCCGGGCCGTTGGCTCCGGTTCCCGATTGCGGCAGGCTTGTCGCCGGGTTCGAGACACCCCCCGGCGAGGTCATTCCGACCGAATCCGGCGTCGCGATCGCCGGCGCGCCCATGTTCGTGCCGACGCCTCCGAAGCCGCCGCCGCCGGTACCAGCCGGCGTATAGCTCGGCGAGCTGGCCGGGGTCGGAATTCCGTAACCGCCGGCGCCCGTCTGGGGCATTCCGGCGGAGGTGTTCACCGGGTTCGGCGCCGAGTTAAATCCAACCGCGGGGGGGTTTTGCACGTTGCTAGAAAAGGCCGGACTGGGCGGAACTTCCTGGCTCGTGGACTTGCAACCCACGGTCGGCAGGATCAGGGTCAGGGCCACGCCGCAACCTGTCAGATGTCGAGAAAGCCGGTCCATCGGCAGAGTCTCCTCGTTTCCGTGTGTCTGTTTGGAACATCCTGTCGAGACGGCCCGGGTGTTCCCACCTACGCAAACGAGGTGCATGTCCATCGAAGAAAAGGAAACCGGACGCCGCCGGCAGGGACTCTCGGGCCAGAAATCGCCCGACCCCGCCGTCGCGTCCGGATCATAACCAAATCGCCAGGACGGTCAACCCGGCTGGCGCGGTCAGGAGGATTGCAAAGTCTGACGTTTCAAGGACCGATGACCAAGGACCGATGACCAAGAAGAAGAAATGGTTCATCCGGCCGAAGCGCGCGCCGAAGTAAGTCAAAGCGTAGTCATAGTCTGACGGCTACCCGACCAGGGCGTACTTCGTCTCATGGATCGCCAGGATCTTGAGCTTGAAGAACTCCGGGTCCCGGAACCCGTAGGCCATCCGCTTCATCGTCTTGATCTTGTTGTTCGTCCCCTCCATCGGCCCGCTCGTGATCATCGCGTCGTAGTACGCCAGCAGCCCGCTGCGGTGCGCCGCCAGCGTCTTGGCCATCTGCTGGAGCATCTTCACACCGGAGGCCTCCGCCCTCCTCAGCCAGTCGTTGAGGAACGCCGTGGCGAACCGCTTGCCGGGCTGCTCCCAGAACCGCCGCAGGTCCTCCTTCAGGTAGTAGGCCGTCGCCAGCGGCTGGTTCAGTGCCAGCGCTTCCTCCAACCGGCTCCTCTCGTCCTTGTCGGTGTCGAGGTTCTCGGGGTTCTTCAGGAGCAACCATCGCGCCCCCTTGAGGGCCTTCTTCCCGTCGGCCTCGGCCCGGTGGTACAGCGACCGCCGCAGGTCGGACAGCTTGCCGTTGAACAGCTTGATGACGTGGAAGTGGTCGAAGACGATCACCGCCTCCTTCAGATGTGTCGAGACCGCGCGGCGGTAGGCCGCCGACATGTCCATGGCCACCGCCTCGATCCTGGCCCCGCTGGGGCGCAACCGCTTCCAGAACGGCTTCAGCGCATCGGCCCCCTTGCCGTCGCCCACGAACACCACCGCGCCGCTGTCCAGGTCCATCACCAGGGTCATGTAGCGGTGGCCCTTGGCGACGGCGATCTCGTCGATGGCGATCCGCCGCAGGTGCTTGAGCTTGGGCCGGGCGTAGCGCCGCGACAGGTCGCGCTTCTGGATGTCCTTGACCAGGTCCCAACCCACGTTCAGGTGGGCGGCCACGTCCCGGATGGTCATCCTCCGGGAGAGTTCCAGCACGTACCGCTCGAAGGCTTTGGTGTAGGTCCGCCGGGGGTCGGCGAAGGCGACGTCGGCCTGGCGCACCCGTCCACACGCACGGCACTCGACGCGCGGGATGGGCAGGACGAGGGACGTCGTGCGGAGGCCGATGGGCAGGGAGCGGAAGCGCCGTTCGACATGCCCGCGCGACACCACGTCGCGGGCCCCGCAGGCCGAGCAGCGGCAGGTCTTGGGTTCCTGGCGGAGGGTGAAGATGACCTCTCCCCCGGTGTAGGTCGTGCGGACGTATTGGTAGCCTCGGGTGCCGAACGCATGGTACAACAGGCTGGTGGACATGCTGACCTCCCGGTCTGGAGCCTCGTAGCGCAACTCCAATGGGACTCAGCATGTCCGCCTTTTTCAAGCCTGGCGCGCGCTTCCGCCGGATGAACCGAAGAAATCATCGGTCCTCGGTTCTTGGTCCTCGGTTCTTGGTCATCGGTCATCGGGACTTTGCAATCCTCCTGCTGGCGCGGTGGGTTCGTTTTCAAGGAAGGACCGAGGACCGAGGACCAATGGCCAAAAAAGCAAGATCGGTGGCGGAGCCTTCGACGCTTCATAAGTCAACTGCCGCATTCATCGGTCATCGGTCATCAACTCGCAACCTAACCGCCGGTCAGGCCCCCTTGGCCGCGGCGAAGCGCTGGGCGACCTCGTCCCAGTGAATGACGTCCCAGAAGGCGGCGATGTAGTCGGGACGCTTGTTTTGATACTTGAGATAATAGGCGTGTTCCCAGACGTCCAGGCCGAGGATGGGAATTCCCTTCTGACCGGCCTCAACCACGTCCATGAGCGGGTTGTCCTGGTTCGCGGTCGACGTGACGGCGAGCTTGCCATCCTTGACGATCAGCCAGGCCCAGCCCGATCCAAACCGGGTGGTTGCCGCCTTGTTAAAGGCTTCCTTGAACGTGGCGAATCCGCCAAGATCCGATGAAATCGCCTCGGCGAGGGCGCCGGAGGGCTCACCGGCCTTGCCGCCTGGCTTGAGCAACTGCCAGAAAAGGGAGTGATTGGCGTGTCCGCCGCCGTTATTTCGGACGGGGGTACGGACGGCCTCGGGCAAGGCGCCCAGGTTCTTGATCAGCTCCTCGATCGGCTTGCCCTGAAAGTCGGGATGATCCTTGAGCGCGGCGTTGAGGTTGTTGACATAGGCCGCGTGATGCTTGTCGTGGTGGATCTCCATCGTCTTGGCGTCGATGGCAGGCTCAATCGCCCCAAAGTCATACGGCAAAGGGGGCAAGGTATAATCGGCCATGGTGTCGCTCCTTGGGTTCATTTCCACGAATTGGCTTTGATCCGAGACGGGACGGGCTCTCGAATCCGTGCCTTTGTCCGTCCGACGTCCCGATCTCCGCCGCTCACCCTACCACAGCGGCCAATCCCTCGGCAAACCCCGGCCGACCTCTTCGGGTGAATAGCAAACTCCCGATGACCGATGACCGAAAAATTCCGCTTGTTTGGTCATCGATCATCGATCCTTGGTCATGGAAAAGAGGGACATTGCAATCCTCCGGCCGACCTCATCGGGCCAATCGCAAAAGCCGTATCGTCGATGACCCATGTCCGATGACCTGCCATCAACCCGCGAATGATTCCGACCAGATTGACCACCGGATTTCCATCGCCGATAATGATAGAGTGGTAAGCGTTGCGCCGAATGCTGCATTTCGCCCGCTCGGAGGATGACCGATGGCCTCCCCGATCTCAACCGGAACCGAGCCTCTCACGCCGCATCTGGACATTCCCGTGGAACGGGTCTGGCCGTGGCGGTTCTGGGTGGTTACGGGCCTGATCTTGGGCTTTTTTGTCACGGTGGGATCGTGGAAGGCCGGTCTGATCCAGCCGAGCAAGCTTTGGGCCCGCAAGGTCAAGATGCTCCAGACCGTTCCAGTGGACGAAGGGACGCTCTTTGTCGTCATCACCGAGAATGGCTCGCTCGAAAGCTCAAACAACGCCACGATTCGCTGTCAGGTCGAGGCTCTGATCGGTCTTGTCGGTGGCGCCGCGCAGGGCGGAGGAGCCGCGGCGGGCGGCGGTCGCCCCGGCGGTGTCGGCGGTGGTGCCCAGGGGGGTCGAGGCGGCGCGGGGGGCCAGGGGCAGCAACAGCAGCAACAACAGCAGCCAGCACCCTCGGCTTCAAAAAAGAAGGCTCAGACCGGCGCCGGGGCCACGGGAAAGAACGCGGCGGGAGGTGGTGGAGCATCCTCCGCGCTCGTCTCCGGGGGTGCCAATGCCGCGGGGGGTGCCAACGCCTCGGGCGGCGGGTCCAACAATAACAGTGGCGGCGGCAGTAACAACATGGCCGGCGGTTCTGGCGGAACATCCGGCGGCGGCGCAAGTTCGGGCGGGGCGACCACCACGACTCCGGTTTCGACCAAGCCGGTGATTCGCAGCTTCTCCTACGCGGTTCCCCCCTATCAGCCCCTCCGTCCCAAGGCCGCTGGCGGCGCGCAGCAGCCCATCAAGCAGGCCGCGGCCGACCCGAACATGGCAGGCGGCGGGCGGCGCGGCGGTGGTGGTGGCGGTGGACGTGGTGGTGATCCCAATAACGCCGAGAAACCCGGTTCAACCCGAATCATCTCCATCCTGCCCGAAGGCACACGCGTCAAGGCGGGTCAGGTTGTCTGCGAGCTGGATTCCGCCGCCTTCCGCGATGAGGTGCAGGCGCAGAAGATCCGCTGGGAGCAAGCCAAGGCCCTCGTCGATCAGGCCGGGGCGATCCTGGATGTCAATCAGATCACTTACGAGGAATACCGCGACGGCATCTATCCGCAAGACATGCAGCTCCTTCGCCAGTACGTCACGACCTGCGCCATCGATACGGATCGCGCCAAGAAGAACCTCGACTGGTCGCGCCAGACCCAGGCCAAGGGCTATCGGTCGGCCGCTCAGGTCAAGGCCGACCTGGACGGTTACGAAGAGGCCCGACTCTCCGAGCACGAAGCCCAGCAAATGCTCTCGCGCCTCGAACTTTACACGGGTCCCCGGCTCAAAAAGAACCTCCTCGCCAAGATCGAGGCCATCAAGGCCGACAAGCTCGCGCAGGACTCGGTCTTTCAACTGGAAAGCGACCGACTCCGGCGTCTGGAACTGATGGTCTCGAACTGCACCTTGCGCGCTCCTCGCGACGGGATCGTCGTTTACGCGAACGTGGCCAACAACTGGGGCCAGACCCAGAACCCGATCGATCAGGGGGTCACGGTCCGCCAGGGCCAGGCCCTGATCAACCTGCCGGACCCGAACCACATGCAGGTTCGCACCCGGATCAACGAATCCAAGGTCTCGGCGATCCGGATCGGCCAGAAGGCCCGGATTCTTGTCGACGCTTTTCCCGATCGGCCGATGATGGGAACCGTCGAGAGCATCACGCCGATCCCCGCGCCGACGGGTCGATCGGGACAGGACGTCCGCGTTTATTACGCGACCGTCGAGATTGATTCGGGCGGGTTTGACGACCTCCGCCCCGGCCTCAGCGCCGAGGTGACCTTCCAGGTCGATCCGCCCCACAAGGTCACGCGTCTTCCGCTTCAGGCCGTCCGCTTCTTCCACGAAATCCCGTACGCGGCGGTGGTTCCGGCCGGATCAAACGTTCCGCAATGGCGCGAGCTCAAGGTCGGCCAGTCGGACACGAATTACATGGAAATCCTCTCGGGAGTCGTTCCCGGCGACCGCGTCCTCGCGCGTCCCGACCAGCTTGACGCTCCGGTTCGATCTGTCGCCGAGGCCCGCCCCTTCAGTCGTCCCCAGGGATGATTAATTCGACCCACGACGAGCAGTCGTTCGAAAGGAAATAACCCGGCTTCCGCGCGCAAGCACGTTCGGAAACCGGGTCGATGTTGTTTCTTTTCTTTATTCTGTCAGATGCTCACAATCACTTCGGCTCGGCCAGCGCGGCTTCGATCGCCTCGGTCACCTTGGGCGACTCGGGGGCGTCGGCCGATCCGAACCGGGCGATGACTTCCCCCTTGCGATTGACGAGGAACTTGGCGAAATTCCAGCCGACCGGCCCGGCGAACTTGGGGTCGGAGTCCGTGCTGGTCAGGAACTGGTAAACGGGATGAATGCCAGGCCCTTTCACCACGATCTTCGAGAACAAGGGGAAGGTGACGTTGTAATTCGAGGTGCAAAACTCCTTGATCTTCGGGTCGGCCTCGGGCTCCTGGTTGCCGAATTCATTGGCGGGGAAGGCGAGAACCTCAAAACCCTTCGCCTTGTACTTTTCAAAAGTCGCTTCCAGCCCCTTGTATTGCGGCGTGTATCCGCACTTGCTCGCCGTGTTGACGATCAGCAAGACCTCGCCGCGATACTTGCTCAGGTCGACGGTCTTGCCGTCGATGTCCTTGACGGAGAAGTCAAGCACCGAGGCCGGTTTCTTCGATGCGTCCGCGGCCAGGGCCCCAGAGACCGACAGCAAGAGCCCAACGGCCGGCACGATCAAGGCAGCGATTCGATAGGTCATGATAGGCGGTTTCCTCAACGTGGCGAATTCGGGACAACCCGTTCATCATGGCCATTCGCTCTTTTCAAAATCAAGCGCGCCTGTCCTTTCCCCCCCTTCCCCCTCTGCCCTTTGCCCTTTGCCCTAACTCTCTTCCCCTGAACTCCCATGCTTGAATCCAGCACTGCCGGCGTCCAGAGAGCCTTGAACCGAGCGGAAGCCAGGGCGCATCGTCGAGGCGCCGCGGCGATTGAACCTGTCGACCTCCTCGCCGCGCTCGTGGATGAGTCCGAAAGCCAGGCCGCCGAGATTCTCAACGGCTTCGGCCTCGACCCCTCGATCGTTCTCGCCTCCATCGGCGCGAAGGCCTGGGAACCAAGCGTCGAAGACCTGGAACTTGCCGAGCCTTTGCCGATCGATCGCCTGCCGATCTCCGCGTCGCTTCGCACGGCCCTGACCGCCGCGTCGTCGCGGGCTCACGCGGTCGATCGCGGCCGACCCGTCGGTACCGAGCACCTTCTCACGGGCCTCGTCACCACCAATCGCCCGATCGCCGAGGCGCTCGCTTCGGCGGGTCTACCGCCTGATGCGATCACGCGTCAGCTTGAAGAATCGACCGAGGCCGAGGCGGCGCCGTTGCCATTTCCGAAAGGGATCGCGCCTTTGAATCTCGGCGAGTCGGCGCGCGAGGTTGACCTCGACCGCATCCTCGACGCTTCGGCCAACCGTGCCCGCGAGGGGCTCCGCGTTGTTGAAGATTACGCCCGGTTCGTCCTCGACGACTCCGGCCTGACCCGCCGCCTCAAGGAGGTCCGCCATCGCCTTGCCGAGGCTCTTTCCGGCCTGGACCTTGACCACCTGATCGCCGCGCGCGACACCCGGGGCGATGTCGGCACGCACATCATGACCGCCGCCGAGCAGACCCGCGAAAACCCCCGGGCCATCCTCTCGGCCAACTTCAAACGCACCGCCGAGGCGCTCCGTTCCCTTGAAGAATACGCCAAGCTCGTCGACGTCTGGCTCGCCGGCCGGTTTGAGGTCCTCCGCTACGACGTTTACACACTCGAAAAGCTCACGCTCACCGCGGCGGCGTCCGCGCGGGTCCTTGGCACGAGCCGACTCATGGTTCTCCTCGGTGGCGAGCCAACCCTCGGCACGCTCACCTGGCTCGTCAACGAGGCCCTCGCCGGGGGTGCCGACGTGATTCAACTTCGTGAAAAAAACGTGACCGATCGCGAATGGCTCCGACGCGCCCGCGAGGTCCGCATCCTCACGGCGCGGGCGGGTGCTCGGTTCATCGTCAACGACCGACCCGACCTCGCCCGGCTCGCCTCGGCCGATGCCGTTCATCTCGGTCAGGACGACGTCTCGGTCCGCGACGCCCGCCGGATCGTCGGCCCGGCCATGTTGATCGGCGTCTCGACGCACGATCGCGGCCAGATTGATCAGGCAGTGCTTTCAGGCGCGGGATATCTCGGCGTCGGCCCTATTTTCGCGAGCCAGACCAAGGATTTTGACAACCTCGCCGGTCTCGCTCACGTCCGCGCCGCGACCGAGTTGACGAATCTTCCCTGGTTCGCGATTGGCGGGATCAACGCCGAGAACCTCGACGACGTTCTCTCGGCCGGAGCCTCGCGGATCGCCGTCAGTTCCTCGATCACGCGCGCCGCCAGCCCTCGCCTTGCCGCCTCGGCCCTACGTTCCCGGCTTGATGCGGCCTGGGCCGACGAGGCTTGAAACGTGGCTCGGAGGAATTCTATCGAATGAAATGACCGATGACCAATCGCATCAAAACTTCTTGGTCATCGGTCATTGCTCATCGGTCATTTCTTCAGCAATTAACGCAAGGGCCGTCCTTCGACAGGCTTGCCGTTGGTGTCAAGAATCTGGAAATGATGAATTCCCGATGCGGAAGGATCACGAAAGGTCCAGACGACCGCCTTGTCGCGAGTGACCTCGGTGAGCTTGACCTCGTCCCCTTTGGCGTGATGGCTGGCGATCACCGTATTGCCGTTCGGCAGGCGTTGAACGCCACAGGCATCGTTGATGGGCGCACCGGGGAGATCGTCGTTGCCGACGCGCCAGACGGTCTTGCCCGCGGGGTCGACCTCGATGACGAAATTGCCGAGAGTGCAGCCGATCAGCGTGTTGCCGTTGTCCAGGCGAATGGCCGTGAAGGGCATATCCGGCGTCTTGACCTCCCAGACGATCTCGCCCTTCGGCGTGTATTCGCGGACGACCTTGTCGAGCAACTGAGGCACCAGGTAATTTCCATTCGCGAGCTTTCGGGCCATTCGCGTTTGAAGGTGATGATTCGTGGTCTGCGCTCTGAGCGGCACCTCGACAACAATCTTGCCGGTTCGATCGACCTCCAGAAGCCGAGGGCGCGGGCCTGCCTCCGTGAGCATGTAACGCCCATCGCCAACCGATTCAACAGTGTTCACCTCAGACTGGGTTCCTTTGTACTGAAAGACGATCTCGCCCGAGGGGGTGACCTCGATCGCTCCGCCGCCGGGGTTTTCCTTGCCTTGCGAGAGCGCCAGCAATCGGTTGCCGTTCGGCAAGATCCAGCCGTCGCGCGTCACCTTGGGATAGGTCCAGATCGTCTTGCCGTCGCCGTCCTGGATGTACGTCTTGTTCCCGGCCGCGAAGAAGGTATGCGTGATCTTCGCTGGCTCGTCAGCGCGGGCAACATTGCTTAGGTAAAACATGACTGCGAAGACGAGAAGTAGGCGTCGCATTTCAGGCGTTCTCCAGGCCGAGTTCTTGAGCGAGTGCTTCGGCCTCGGTGACCATCTCGGCAAGGAGGGTCAGGCCCTGATCCCAGAAGTTGAGGTCATTCACGTCGACGCCGAGTCGGGCGAGCAGGCGATCGGGGCTGTCGGAACCTCCCGAGGCCAGCAGGTCGAGATATCGGGGCACGAAGGATTCGCCCTCGCGTTGATAAAGACGGAAAAGCGCCAGCACGAGCAACTCGCCAAAGGCATACGCATAACAATAAAACGGCGATCTCACGAAATGGCCGACATAAAGCCACCACCACGCGTAGCCGTCGGTCAAGGTGACCGCATCACCGTGCATCGGTCGGTTGACGTCAAGCCAGATCGTATTGATCCGTTCGGTCGTCAGTTCGCCCTCGACACGTCGGGCGCGATGCAATTCCTGTTCGAACCGGGTCATCACGACCTGTCGAAAGACCGTGGCGCAACTGTCCTCGATCTTGCCACAGAGCAGGGCCAGCCGGGTTCTCGGATCGGGATTCAACTCCAGAAGGCGTCGAAAGGTGAGCATCTCGCCGAAGACGCTGGCCGTTTCCGCGGTCGTCAAGGGGGTGAAACACTGCATGTATCCGACCGGCCGCGCCAGGTATTGATGCAGGCCGTGGCCCAGCTCGTGCGCCAGGGTCGTCACGTCGCGGAGCCTGTCGGCGAAGTTCATCAAGATATACGGGTGGCACGACGGAAAGGTGCCATTGGCAAAGGCCCCGCCGCGTTTGCCGTCGCGGACCTCGGCGTCAATCCAGTTCTTCTCGAAGAACTCAGCGACGATCGCCCCGGCGCGTGGGCTGAACCGTTCATAACTCTCGGTGACGGTTCGTCGGGCGGTCGGCCAGTCGCACGCGGGAAGATCGCCGAAGAGAGGCGCGTAGCGGTCAAAATCTTCAAGCTGTTTGAGACCGAGCAAACGCCCCTTGAGCCGATAATAGCGCTGAACCGTGGGATGATGCCGCTCGGCGGCGGTCATCAACGCATCGACAACCTCTCCCGAGATCTCGTTCGCCAGATGCCGGGGCGCCATCGGTCCCGAGAATTTACGGAGCGCGATGTCGGACTTGTGATCAAGCACCAGCGTGTTGAACAGGTAGGTGACCAGCCGCGCGTTGTCTTTCAAGGTTGAGGTGAGCGCCTCGGCCCCTCGACGGCGAACCTCGCGGTCGGGGTCATAGAGCTTGGCGAGCGTCTGCTGAACGCTGAGCCGCTGCACGGTCCCGTCGGGCCGCTCGAACGGGCAGAGCATGGCCGAGGTCGTCTCGTCGAAGAGTCTGACGAACGCGGCGCGGCCGGTGACGTCCTTTTCTTCGAGGACTTTTTCCTCGGCCTCGGTCAGGAGGTGCGGCCGGTACGCTCTGGTTTTTTCGAGAAAGTGGCGATACTTCGCCAGGATCGGGTCGGCGATCAGGGCGGTGGCGGTCGCGTCGGGAACCTTGACCCATTCGAGGTCAAAGAAGATCAGGTGTCGATTCGTCTCGGTCCTTCGCTCGCGGGTCTTCGCCACGAGAGCGCCCCGGGCCGGGTCGTCGGTCTTCGCCGAGTGCCGGAGACCGGCATAGGTGCCAGGCCGGTCCATCTGTTCATACAGGGATTCCAGCTCCTGGACGGCATCCAGCAGCAGCGCGGCGGTCGGCCCGGTTTCGATCCGACCACGATAGGCGGCTTCGAACGCCTTCGCCCGCGCGAGCGAGGCATCCAGGTCGTGCTCGATCCGGGGATCGTCGGGGCCGAGATACAGGTCGTCGAGGTTCCAGGCGACGCCATCGGCGCTGCTGGTCTGGCGTTCAAGTTCGGGCATCGGAAGCTCTCTCAGGGAGAAGACAGGAGTTGGAAGACAGGAGGATTGCAAGGACCGAAGGGCCGAGCCCGCGCGATCGGTCGCGGCACACTCTTTGTCCTTTGCCCTCTGTCCTTCGTCCTATGTCCTTTACTTTCCAATCCCAATTCCGGCTCTTACTTTTTGGGACGTTCATAGGTGCCGACGAGTTCACCGTGGCCGAGAATGTGGCCGGACATGGCATTCATGAGGGTTCGTTTATCGAGACCAGGTTCCAGGCCGAGAGGGGCATCAAGCGCATAGAGCTTGAAGTGATAATGATGGACGCCGTGGCCGGGAGGCGGCGCGGGACCTCGAAAGCCGACGGTTCCCCAGGTGTTCAGGCCTTGAAGGGCGCTGAGGGTACCCGACAGGGTCGCGTCTCGGGCGACATTTTCGGGAAGGCCGTCGGGTGTGGGCGCGATGTCGTAAATCACCCAGTGAACCCACGGTTCTTCCGTCGGCGCGTCGGGGTCGTCGACGATCAGGGCGAGCGAATGCGTTCCGGCGGGGAGATTGGCCCAGATCAAAGCGGGCGAAAAATCCTCGCCATCCTCGGTATGCCGCGCGGGGATCGGGTGGCGGTCGGCGAAGGCCGGGGTATGCAGGGTCAGGCTCATCAGCGGTTACCTCGTCGGGGCGTTCCCATCCAGCTTCGGCCGATCATTCTAACGGGCGACGCCGTTGCGCGACACGACCAACCAGGAAGATCGAAAATTACGAGAATCGAGACGGGCCGGTTTCCCGTCGGTCAACGGACCTC
This sequence comes from Isosphaeraceae bacterium, assembly GCA_965277595.1. Lineage (GTDB taxonomy): Bacteria > Planctomycetota > Planctomycetia > Isosphaerales > Isosphaeraceae > CBDIDH01. The sequence continues at coordinate 2,536,734 of CBDIDH010000002.1, read as the reverse complement.
GATCCTCATTCGTTTTTCCGGACGAAGAATCGGTCCCGATCAACGCCGCGCGGGCCTCGCGTTCGACGCCCGCGGCGGATATCCTTTAGGGGCCTTTGGAAAACCAAAGGGTGATCGGCGAAATGGGCGGGCCGGGGGCGTATTCCAATGTCGGGACGGGGCGAGTCGGGGAACCGAGGCGCGCGCAGACCCCCAGGCCGGGGCCGAGGGGGACGACCCGCCATCAATGGCGGCGGAAACGTTCCTAAAGGCGGACCCTCAGGGCCTCCAGGCCGAACGCCCACCCCGCCGAGACGCGCGGGGGGCCTGAACCTCAGACGCCTTGGCGGTAACGACTTCGAGCTGATTCATCCGCGTTGCGTCGCCGAGATGGAGCTGGATTTCGAGGAAGGCATCGAGATCTGGAAGGCCGGCGACCCCGACGGCGCCCGAGACGCCCTTCGCTATGCCCTTCAAGGTTGCGGCGATAATCTGTGGGTCCATGTCGCCCTCGGCCGGATCGCCCTTCAGGACTTCAACGACCCCGCGCTCGCCCGAGGGCACTTCGGCTACGCGTTCGAACTCGCCCAGCGAGCCATTCCCGACGACTTCTCGGGCCGCCTACCCCGCGATCGCCCCGCCAATCGTCCTTTTTATGACGCCATCGACGGCCTGGCAACGTGTTACCAGGCGCTCGGCAAGGCCAACGAGGCCGATCCGCTCCGCAAGCTCGCGCAGAAGCTCTCGGGAGTTCGGATCGCGGAAAATCGTCGCGCGTCGCCGCCCGAAACGCCGCGGGAGGATCGGGACAGAGCCGAATCGACGGACTGAGATTCCGACTTTAACGGTTTTTCGGCTTGCGAGGATTTCAGGAACGGGATAGAACCACCGCCGCACGGGGGTGACACGTTCGGAGTCTCTTCCGAACGGGTCACGTTGACGCAAGCTGGTGGCGCGGGCCGAAATCGGGATGACTTCATGATTCTCGGAACGGTCCTGTTTTCCACCGCGAAGGGTCCACGAGGCTCTCTTGCCGTGCTCGCCGGCCGGGCGGCGGTTCGATGATCGTCCGCGACGCCGACGGGGGCGTGAATGTGCTCGCCCCGGCGAAGTTGAACCTGTTTCTGGAAATCCTGGGCCGCAGGCCCGACGGCTATCACGAGATCGAAACACTCATGGTTGCCGTGAACCTTCACGATGAACTGACCTTCGCCGACGACCCGTCGGGCGCGGTCGCACTGACCTGCGACGACCCGACGTTGCCGACCGGTCGAGACAACCTTGTCGTGAAGGCGGCCGAACGGCTCAAGGCGGCCTCGGGCTGCCAGCGTGGGGCGCGCATTCAACTCCGCAAGGCGATTCCCGCGCAAGCAGGTTTGGCCGGCGGTTCCAGCGATGCCGCCGCGACCTTGCTGGCCCTGGACCGGCTCTGGGGTCTTCAGTCGGGAACCGACCGCCTCGGCGAGGTAGCCGCGGAGGTCGGCAGCGACGTGGCCTTCTTCCTTCAGAGCGACGCACCGGCTTTCGCGGCGATCTGCCGGGGCCGAGGCGAGCGAGTGGACGCCTTGCCGACACCGGGCCGAAGTCTCTGCTTCGTGCTCGTCTGTCCGCCGATCGGCCTGAGCACGGCCGACGTGTACCGCAACCTGACGCCGCCCGAACGGCCCCGGCCGATCGGTCCGGTCGTCGAGGCGCTGACCGCCGACAACGGTCCGGCCGCCCTGGGTCGGAGCCTATTCAACCGGCTCCAACCGACCGCCGAGGCTCTTTGTCCCGCCCTGACGCGGGTCAAGGACGCCCTGGCGGAACTAGGCCCGCCACTCCTGGACGGGCACCTGATGAGCGGGAGCGGCTCGGCCTATTTTGGCCTGGCCCGCGACCGGAACGCGGCCGACGAGGCCGCGCGACGTCTCGAGATACTCGGACTAGGACGTGTCCGGGTCGTGAACTGCGGCCCTTGAGCTGAGCAGAAGAGCCTCGTAAAGGAGTACCGGCTGTGGAGATCACCGAAGTCCGCATCAAGCTCATGGAAGACAACTCGGGCAGCAACGAACGGTTGCAAGCCTTTTGCAGCATCACTTTTGATGACATGTTCGTCATCCGCGACCTCAAGATCATTGAGGGCGCCAAGGGCTTCTTCGTGGCGATGCCGTCGCGGAAGCTGACCGATCGTTGCCACACCTGCGGCACCAAGAACCACCTCCGAAGCCGCTTCTGCAACCAGTGCGGCTCTCGGCTCGACGAAAACCGCGCGATCCGTGACGCCGACGGCCGCGCCAAGCTTCATGCCGACATCGCCCACCCGATCAACTCGATGTGCCGCGAGAAGATCCAGTCGGCCGTTCTCGCCTCGTACGCCGACGAGCTGGAACGTTCCAAGATGCCCGGTTACGTCTCGCGGTACGACGATCTCGACGCCGAATATGATCTGCCGATCGAGGCTGGCTCCGCCCCCGCGACCGCCGGCGCCGGCAACGAGCCGCCGCTCCGCCGTGGTCCGCTCCGGGGTCACACCCAGCACTCGCGCGGCAACCAGTCGGTGCTTCGCGGACCTCACGTCCCTCCCCGCAAGGAAGGGACCGCCGAGAACGCCTCGTCCGCCGACCACCATCATCATCACCATCGCGGCGACGCCCCCAACGGTTTCGGCAACGGCCTCTGAGATTCGCTTCGCCCGTCAACCGACCCGCATTCCCCGCACGGCCCGTCCGCGACACGTCGCGCACGGGCCGTTTCTCTTGGATAATGGCCGATGGCCGATGGCCGATGGCCGATGGCCGATGGCCGATGGAATCACTTTGTCCTTTGCTCTTTTTAAAATCAAAGCCACGCCCCCCCGGGAACCTCTCGCAACCTCCACACGTCTCCGCTAAAATCCAGCGTCATGGAGACCCCGGCGCCGGAACCAGGAACCAGGAAAACGCGGCAATTCCTTGCGCGTTCGGCGAGGCATTCGCTCCGCTGGGTTCTCGTGCCAGGACTCATCATCGCGCTGGGGGTGACCACGGTGCTCGCCTCGCTCCAGACGCAGATGATCTTTCCCGGCGCCCAGACGCAAGGTCGGCCCGACGCGGTCGTTGAACCAGCGCCGGACACTCAGCTTGTAACGCTCAAGACCGCGCAAAAGGTCCGCGTCGTCGCCCTGTTTGGACCTGCCCTCACGCCCGACGGTAAACCGCTCGCCGACGCCCAAAAGCGGCCGACCGTTCTCTACTTCTACGGCAACGGAACCTGCCTTCAGCACACCGTCACGACCGATTTCGATCGCTTTCGAAGGCTCGGCGTCAATATCCTGATCCCCGAATACGTCGGCTACGGCATGAGCGGCGGCCTGCCCAGCGAGACCGGCTGTTATGAAACGGCCGACGCCGCGTATGCCCACTTGAAAGGCCGTAAGGATATCGATCCAAAGCGGATCGTCGCCGTTGGCCGATCGCTCGGCGGCGCGGTCGCGATTGACCTGGCCGCGCGTCGCGACGTGGCGGGCCTGATCGTCTTCAGCACGTTCACCCGGATGAGCGACATGGCCCGGAAGCAGCTTAATATCCCCGGCCTTCCCGTCCGGCTCTTGCTCCGGCACCGCTTTGACAGCCTCGCGAAGATCGGTCAGGTCACCTGCCCGATCCTCATCGGCCACGGCAAAAACGACGGCCTTGTCCCTCACGAGATGGCCGGCCTTCTCGCCGACGCGGCGGTCAAGGCTCACGTCACCACCTTCACCGTCGCCGGCGCCAATCATAATGATCTCGACGAGGTCAACGGCAGCCAGGTTGCCGACGCCCTCCGCACCTACTTCTCTCAACTCCCCGCGCCCGCCCCTCTCCCCTGATTCCTACCCGACCTTTAACCTTTTTGTCCTTTGCCCTTTCTCCTTTGTCCTTCTGATAAAATCCTGTCTCCGCGCTAACGAAACAGGTCTTTCGGATTCACTTTCGGCGTTTTTTCCCAGAGGGCGTGGTCGTCGGCAAAGGGATGCGCGGGGCCTTCGCGCGGGGCGCGGTCGAGGGCCTTGAGAATGGCCGAGGCGAGTCGTAAGTCGGCCGTTGTCGTGATCTTGAGGTTCATCAAGGTACTCTCGACCACTGCGCAGCGCTGGCCGATCGCCTCGACAAGCTGGGTATCGTCGGTCACCGCGGCGCCGAGGCGAGCCCGACCGGCATACGCGCGCACGATCAGGTCGAGCCGAAAGACCTGAGGCGTCTGGGCCAGATAAAGCTCTTGCCTCGGCACGGTCTCGCGCGTGAACCGATCGGCATCGACGCGTTTCACCGTGTCGGCGACCGAGGCCGCCAGTAGCGCCGCGCCGTGCTTTCGGGCGGCCTCAAAGACCGCGCTGACCTGATCGCCGGTCACACACGGTCGCGCCGCGTCGTGAATCGCGACAAACTCACAGGCAGGATCGACCGCCTCAAGCGCCCTGGCGATCGAGTCTGAACGCTCGGCGCCCCCTTCGATGACCTCGATGTTCATGAACGCGACGCTCGGCCGGAACCGGCGTTCAAAGACCTCGCGGTCCTCGGGCGCGATGACGACGATCATCTGGGCCACGTCGTCCCGGGTCACGAACGGATCAGCGGCCCTCAGCCAGACGGCCCGGCCGTCGAGATCGGCATACACCTTTTTCTGCTTCGGGTCACCAAACCGCGACGACCGTCCCGCGGCCGGCAAGATGACGGCGAACTTGCCCGAGCCCATGATTTTCTGCCTCCCCCCGCCAGACCGCCTCAACACGTTAGCCAACTGGATGTTGACCAGTCGCGACTCTCAAGTCAACGACTCGCCAGCCCTGGCGGGAACCAGGGACCGAGGACCGATCCGAGATTTCGAGGTCGCGAGAACAGGCAACGCTTCGCCCTGGAATATTCTGGTCATCAGTCATCGGTCATGAATTGGTATCGAACCGCGCTTCGACCGCCCAGGGCTGTTTCATTCTCGGGAATTAAAAAATGGGGTTGTTGCGGAATAGCCGTAAAGTCAAAGGGTAGAAGGACATAGGACAAAATTGGAAATTCGCCCTTTGTCCTTGCGTCCTTTGACCTTAACGTCAAAAAGAGCCCCTAATACGCAAAAACCCTAATGACCAAGGACCAATGACCGAAGAAAAATCGGAAACAGGAAAAATGGGCAAGAGCCTTGCCGACCCTTTTCGGTCATCGGTTCTCGGTCGTCGGTCATCAATGGAGAAGGAAACAGCCCTGTCGACCGCCGAACCGGCCTTTGCGCCCGGGTCGGGATGGGATAGACTCCCCGATCAAACCGTGGCGCCGCCCGACCCGCCCGCCTTCCGCAACAGGGTGCGTCGGGGCGGGATGCGAAAGGATTGGCCGCCCCCAGGGACGAGGGAATCCACGATGCGACGGATCGCCGTACTGAATCAAAAAGGCGGGGTGGGCAAGACCACCACGACCGTGAACCTCGCCGCCGCCCTGGCGAACGAGGGCCACCGAACGCTCGTCCTCGATCTCGACCCCCAGGCCCACGCCACGCTTCACCTCGGCCTGATGCCCGGTCGGTCGGGTCCCTCGCTTTACGAGGTTCTCACCCAGAACGTCTCGCTCGCCGAGGTCCGCCGCGAGGTCGCCCCCAACCTCTCGATCTGTGGCAGCCATATCGACCTCGCCGGCGCCGAGATGGAACTGCTCGGCACCGTTGGCCGCGAGGTCATCCTTCGCGATCAGCTCGATGCCGATACGGAATCCTTTGACTTCGTCTTGATGGACTGCCCCCCCTCGCTCAGCGTTTTGACCTTGAACGCCCTTTGCGCGGCACGCGAAGTCCTCATTCCGCTCCAGGCGCATTTCCTTGCCTTGCACGGACTTTCCAAACTGCTCGAAACAATTCATCTCGTCTCAAAACGCGTGAATCGCGACCTCCGGGTCGGCGGTGTCCTGCTCTGTCTATATGATGCGGGCACGCGCCTCGGTGGCGAGGTGATTGACGACCTCGACAAGTTCTTCAACGGCCGGGGCGCGGCGACCCCCTGGTCGGACGCTCGACTCTTTCAGACCCGGATTCGCCGCAACATCCGCCTGGCCGAGTGCCCGAGTTTCGGCCAGTCGATCTTTCAGTACGCCCCCAGCAGCCGAGGCGCCGAGGATTACGCCTCGCTTGCCTGCGAGGTTCTCGGCCGCGCTCCCTCTCCGGTCTGGATCGCCGACGAACCCCGTTCCAAAACGAACGGATCGGCCGAAGCGCCCCCCGCTCCGGCCGGCAGCCCTTTTGACGAGGCCCCGCTCGTTTCCTGACCTGCTCATCTTGAGTTCGTGAAGTTTGGTTTCGACTCATTTCTCGATTCGGAAAGGATTCCGATGAAACGGAAAACCGTGAAGCTTGCCGTCCTCTGCGCCGTCGCCCTGATGATCTCGGGATGCCTGACGATCCCCTGACTCGAGTTGATCTGATCTGACCGCGAGGCTGAGCCCAGAGGTTGAGGATTGCGACCACGTTGCCAACGCGCTGGGTGGGAATTGACGAGGCGGGTTATGGGCCGAACCTCGGCCCGCTGGTGATGACCGCGGTCATCGCCGAATCGCCCGACGATCGCCCCCCCGACCTCTGGACCGACCTCGCCGCCACCGTCTGCCGCGCGGGTGTTCGAGGCGCCTCCGAGAAAAATCGGCTCTGGATCGACGATTCGAAAGCGATCTACAAGGCCGGTCTCGGCCGCGACCGCCTGGAAGCTGGCTGCCTCGCGGCCGTGTCTGCCGCCGGTTTTGCGCCGGAAACAGTGGGCGAACTCCTTGAGGTGACCCGGGCGGGAACGCTCGACGACGTTGAGTTAATTCCCTGGATCAACGGCCTCGATCCGCCAGTTCCTTCCCCGGCAAGTCGCCCTCGATGCGACGAAGTCCGACGCCTCCGCCCGCTCGATGCCGCTCCCTGGCGAATTATCGCCATCCGATCCATCGTGATCGGCCCGAGGCACTTCAACGCGGCGCTGAACGAACACGGATCAAAAGCGCAGGTTCATTTCGGGGCCTTTGCGCGTCTTCTCAACCCGCTCTGGACGCTTGCCGAAGATGGCGTCGCGACCTTCATTCGCGGCGACAAGCACGGCGGGCGTCACTTCTATTTTGCGCCCTTGAGCAAGGCCCTTCCCGATGCCTGGATCGATCGAGGCGTGGAAGGTCCCGACCACAGCCATTATACGCTCCGCGATGCCTCCCGACGCCTCGAAATCCGCCTCTTGCCTCGCGCTGACGCGGGTGACGGCCTGGTCGCGCTCGCCTCGATTGTGAGCAAGGCAATTCGCGAATTCTGGATGGATGCCTTCAACGCCTACTGGACGTCACGTCTCCCCGGTCTCCGACCGACCGCCGGTTATCCCGTCGATGCCCTCCGTTTCCGGCAGGCGATCGAAGCTCACTGCCTTGCCCTCGGCCTCTCGCCGGCCGACTGGTGGCGGTTCAAGTGAACCGTCGGCAAACGCCGGGAGCGTCCAGAATCCGTCCTCGGGTTCCGTCAGGTCGCATGGCCACATGACCACGGCCAGCTTGCGGCCGACCTCCCAGGTGAGAGAGACCGAGCAAGCCATCGCCACGACGAAGACCACGACCGCCATCGTTGTGATCTTTAAGACTGTCGTGAAAACCTCTGGGGCTAATAGAAAGACAGCGCTGGAGCCGATCAGGAAAACGATCCCTGTCATCAGAATCAGCACGCCCATCGCCACGATGGAACCGACAAGAGCATTTGCCTTACGCCCGCGGGAAAGACGGACGCCAGACGCCCCCGCGCGATCGATCGCGGCCGCGGTTCGGATCATCGCCAGCAAAACGGTCAGCCCAAAATAAGTCCCCACAAGGGCCGACCACCGGACGATCGCCAGCGCCACGCCCACTCCGCCAATGGCGATCAGGATGCGAAGAATCGTGATCCTGGGCAGCGTCTTGCTCACCGATTTGCCTCGATAGAGCAGGCTCATGAAAAAAGGCGTCATCTCTTTCGCGGAAAAGCCGCCGATGATCGAGGCTGGCCAAAGAATTCCGTACCTCGAACAACCTGGTACGTTCAAGGCTTGGCACTTCGTTTGCTTTTTGCAGTTCGAACGTCTGACCCTTCTTGAAACATTCACGTCCACGAAACAGGGAGTCGAACGATGGCAGATGTACGGCGCGACGACCTTCGAGAAACGGCCCCCGACGCGAACCGCGACCCGATCACGGGCGAACCAGGTGCTCATCCTGTTGGCGCGGGCCTGGGTGCGGCGGCGGCGGGCGCGGCGGCGGGTGCCGCGGGTGGTGCAATGGCCGGCCCGGTCGGCATGGCCGTCGGCGCGGTGATCGGTGGCGTCGCCGGAGGTCTGGCGGGCAAGGGGATCGCGGAGTCCATCGACCCCACGACCGAAGACACCTACTGGCGCGATAACCACGCGTCACGCCCCTATTACGAAGCCGGCCACAACTACGACGACTACGGCCCCGCCTACCGTTACGGCTGGGAATCGCGCTCCTCGCACGCGGGCAAGCGATTTGAAGACGTCGAGACCGACCTGGCGCAGGGCTGGGACAAGGTCAAATCCAAGTCACGCCTCACCTGGGATCACGCCAAGCACGCGACCCGCGACGCCTGGGATCGCGTGGAACACAGCAGAAGCAGTGATCCCACCTACCGCGGCACCCCCACGTCCTAAGCAAGCTTGCCGCTCAGGTTGATGGCAAGAAAGAACTTCCGTCGACACCCAGAAAGGCCGGCTCCCTCAACAGGGGCCCGGCCTTTTTCTTTTGAGAGAGATTCCACGCGCTCTCAGCGCGCACGTGGATTGATCCCAAACCCAAGATGGGCATCTGGGTTATTTGCGAAAGATAATCCAAGACGGAAAGACGCGGGGCTGGCGGGGCCTGTCAGCGTTCGCGGTAGACGATCCGACCCTTGCTGAGATCATAGGGGGTGATCTCGATGGTCACCCGGTCTCCGGGGACGATCCGGATGAAGTTCTTCCGCATCTTGCCGGCGATGTGGGCGAGGATGCGGTGGCCACTTTCCAGCTCGACCATGAACTGCGTGTTCGGCAGGGCTTCGACGATGCGACCCTCGGTGCGGATCGGTTCCTCTTTGGCCACGCGGATCTCCTGTGACGACCGTCGCCAGCCTCGGTCTCGGGTCTTTAATTGATTGATAGAAACAACACGCCAGGGAAGGGGACAGCGACGGCTCGGGCGGCTGGTTGCCCGAGCGTCGACGCGAGAAGAACGAACCCCCTCGGCAGGCTTCAACCTTAGAGGATACCCCAACGCCCCCACCTTGCACAGCGCCGAAATCTCTCAAAGGGGGCCGTTTCCCTGTCCGTCAGGCTGCCTGGTTCCTCCCGAGAACGACCCCGATCACCGCCAGAGCCGCGCCCGCCCCCATCGCCACGGCGCCTGGCAAACCCAACGCGGGGCCGATCATCGCCAGAATTGCCCCCGCGATCGACCCAATTCCCGCCCGCGATCCTCCCCAGAATGCCGAGACCACCAGAATGAGTCCCGCCACACCCGGCGCGAACCCATGAAACCAGCTCGCGAGCGATCGTGGGACGACTCCCGGCGTCAGCGGCTTTGTCGCCTTATCAAACTTGACGTCAATTTTGGCCTCGCGGATCGCCTTCAAGGGGTCTTCGGCCTGAATGGCCCGGTTGGCGACGTCCGTCACCTGTTCGCCCGAGATTAATTCGTTTTGATGAACCCAAAGTAAAAAACCCGCGAGCAAGACCGATCCCGCCAGAAACCGCGTCCTCGGGCCGACGATCAGGTCAACAACCCAGGACCAATCGCGGCCCTCGACCTCTCCTTCATCAACTCCGGCGAGCACTTTCTCGGGAGCCTCGACCGCCTGCTTTACTGCCCAGGCGAGCGTCGGCCTGACGTTGCCGTCAACCTTCGACGCTGGTCGATCCGCCTCGCGCGACGCCTTGCGGATCTCGGCGGCGACGGCGAGCAGGGCATCGGCCACGCGCCGGGCTTTTCGCCGGGCGGTCAAGAGGTTGATCCCCTCGGCCTCCATGCCGCGCTCCTCGATCGCCTGGATCAAGACCCAGTCGCGCTCTCTCCGCCTGGCCTCGCGAAGCCCATCAATCCATCGCGCCAGGGCCTCGCGCCCCGGCACGGCCCCGCGTTTCAGGTCGGCGATCAACCCCCGTTCCGCGGGCGTCCGCACTCTCAGGAGGGCTTCAAACCCAAAAAGCTCCTCAAAAAGTCCCTCCCAGCGCGTGCCGGCGGCCGACCTCGCGAACCGCCACAAACTCTCTTCACCGACCCCTTGCAGCCTCAATCTCTTCAGCAAGGCCCTCGCCTCTTCCACGGCCCCGCGCCTCTCGGCCGCAATCTTGCCATCGACGGCCAGATGCAAGACCGCCGAGGCACAGGCCGCGACAACGACAAACCCCAACCACGCTCGATGCAGGTTCAACGCATAAAGGGCCGCCGCGACGACCCCCACCCCCGCCAGCACGACGAGCCAGTCTCCCCGCTTGCTCTCGACCGCAAAGCCCTTCCATTTTCCGTACAGGGCGCGCTGATGCGTCTGACCCGTAACCACAAAATCCGCGAGCGCCGTCAGCAATCCCAGGCCCAGCACACTCGCCGCGAATCGGACGTTTCCCGCCAGCAAGCCCAACGCCACGACCGCCGCGCACGCGATGCTCGCGCCGTTGCCAATCCGCGTTCTCAGTCGAGCCGATGGTGACGCCTCAAAGGCTCGGGCACACTCGGCCAGGACTGCTGTATCCTCTTCGCGAGGCGTCGTGCCCGAGGTTCCGCCCCGGCTGTTGAGAAACCGTTCGAGCGTCGGGACGACCTGATCGAGATCCGCCAGATTTCCCCGGGGTTTCGGCTCGACCATCCCCCGGACGATCTCGACGAGGTTCATCGGCAGGCCCGCGGCGATCAGGGCCGTCGGATGCGCCTCGGTGTTTCCGGTCAGGAGCCGGACCAGAGCCAGGCCCAGCCCCTTCACGTCGGCCCGAAAGGGCGCCGAGGCGGCGAGGGCCTGCTCTTCGGGACCGACGGCGATTGGCCCCCGGGTTTCTCGCGCTTCCTCGGCCTCGAAGACGTCGGGCGTCCTGGACAGACCAAGGCCGTCGAGCCGGGTCCGCCCCTGGTCATCGACGACCAGGTTTTCCGGTCGGATGTCACCGTGCGTGAGGCCCTGCCCGTGCGCAAACCTCAATCCCCGAGCCGCTTGCAGGACATGCGCTACTGCCTGCGGGACCGTGAGCACCCCCTGCCCCGCCAGGCTCGCTCCGTCCTGTCCTTCGCTGACAAAATAGACCTGCCCGGCGTCCTCGCCGAAGGTCTCGACCCGGACAATGTTCGGGTGCGTCACCTGCGCCGCGGCGAAGGCGTCACGCGAAAGTTTTGCCACATATCGCGGCAGGCACGCCCATTCCGGCCTGAGCAGGCGGAGCGTGATCGGCCGGGTCATCCCCCACCTTCTGGCCAGCACGATCGGCCCGATCTTGCCGCGTCCCAGTTCCTTGACGACCCGATACCCTCCGACCTTCGCCCGCCTCGCCTCCGATGCACTCGCCACGGCGTGTCTCCGACCTCATTCCATGTTCCACGTCTTGGTTTCGCGCTCGAACCACGATTATGGCGCGTCCGACGTTCTTCCACGACCCTTTAAATCAACGACGGATTCCATTTGACCAAGATCATCACCACTGAACATTATATTTCACAATCTATCGACGTGCTTTCACGTCAATTTGATCAAATTGCGCCGCGAATTTTTCGACCGGCACAAATTCATAAACCGCATGGTGCTCCACGCGTGATTTTGCCTCATTGTCCGTCATGTTCACTTCCATCAGTTTACGCGATGTCAAATGATATGCCGGTCCCAATCGCGTTTGCACCCTGGCATCGTCTGGTTCCGAAAGCGAGAGAACGCATCGCAGCGGCCTTTTCGGTGACGCATCGCTCCACAGAGGACCCGGCGTGGGCAAGGTACGTCGTTGCGGCGAATAAATCGCCTGGTTACATAAATACACCGCGACATTCAGATCCGTGGAATCCCAGGGGCCGACTCCCAGATCCCAACGCAAGCAGACGGCCTCGCCCCCGCGACAGACCGCCGGCCAGAACGTCCGGGCGAATTCCCGGGCTTTCTCGGCGTGAACCGACCGATACGGCCGCCTCGCATCAATCATCAGCGGCGCGACTCCAACAATCAAGAGTCCGAACAGCGTGAGCCGAATGGCCCGCGCTTTCCGCCCAGGATTCGCGATTCGAGCCAAGAGGGCCGCCGCGCCGAGTCCTGTCAGGAGGCAGATTGAAGGCACCAGATATTGCATCACCCGCGCGGCCGTTCCGTGTGCCACGCCGCCGTAGGGATAGCGTTTCAGGGCCGATGCCACCATCGCCACCAGAAATGGCGCGATGCAAAGCCCGGCAACTGTTCCTCGGCCGCGACGCCAGAGCACGACCGCCCCGACCAGAAACAGGGCCAGGGTTCCCGCGCTCGCTCCCCCTTCGCCACCGCACGGATAGGCGAACATCCCCCCCGCGTGGACCGAGATCAGCCAGCGCGCCAGCCCCAAGGGGTTGGAAACCGGGGCGAACCCCTGACCCCACTGCGCCGACATTGTCCCCAGGGTCGCCTTCGCCTGCGCCCCTGTGAACGCGACAAACAATCCTGCAAACGTAAAAACTGTTGACATCAAAAACAGGGAATACGCCAGAATGACGCGCCGTGACCCGGTTCGCGCGACGGCCGGAGCCACGCCAAGAGCGACGCCCCCCGCGACAAACGCCGAGGGATGCGACCCCGCCAACGCGAATGGTGTCAGACACGCGAGCCAGACGAGCCAGAAAGCCCGTTGCGGCTCGCGCCACCAGGCCAGCGCGGGCGTGAGCAAGACGAGTGCCGCGAGCAGGTCACCGGCGTAGGGTTTCAGGTCCGCCGCGTGCCGGATCGGGTGAAATGAGACCGCGAAGATCGCGACGGCCAGAAGGAGCGGTAGCCCTTTCAACACCAGGCCCGCCGCGACCCGAAAGAGCAAAACCCCCGCCAGGGCGCAAACCAGCGGCACCAGGCGCAACGACCATTCGGCGAACCCAAAGATTTTTACCGCCGACAACTCCGCCCAGAGAAAGAGGACCGGGCAGACCTGACCATAATCAAGTGGTTTTAAAAGGTCGAGATATCCTCGCCTGAGAAAATTAACGGCGACGAAGGCTTCATCCCACCAGAGCGGGTAGTTCAAGAGGTAACGCGCGACCCTCAAGGCCGCGCCAATCACCACAAACGCCGCCGTCGCCTTCTGGATCGCCCTCTCTCCGGCGATCCCTGCCCCCACGTCGATCGGCCCGCGATCGTCCTTAACCTCGGCCATCGATCACCTCTTCAGGCGTTTCGTTCCTTCTTCTGAGCGCGCTCCCGGTTCGCGAGGGTTGCCTCCTCGTCTTCGCGGCCGGATCGTAGTCATCGCCGTGGTTTCGGACAAGTTCACAATCAGATTACCCTTGCGGCCGATGTTCGGGTTTGCCGATTCCTTGAGGCATTCCGCCCTTGGTCCCGCGTCCTAATTTCCCCGCTCCACCATTCCTTGAGGCGCTGAATCCTCGGGCGCGGGGGGAACCGGCTCGGCCGGAAGCATCAGTGGATCGCGCCAGACGAGGTCGCGGGCACGCAAGAGGTTGCCGAGGCGCTGCGTGGTCGGAACGCCGATCGAATAATAGGCAGTTGCCGGAGCCATCGCGCCTCGGGCTTCCAGAAGGCGGGCCAGATCGTACTCGGCACCCCAGCGAAACATGTAGTAGTAGGGGCGCCTCGGGCCGGGGTCGGGAACCATCTGCAAGACCTTCTCGAAGAAGAACTCAGCCTGTTGCGCGTGTTTTTGTTCGAGGTGGCAGGTCCCCAGGAAATAGGTGGCGTAGACGTCGAGCGCCTTTTGAACATCGGGGGGGATCGGATGTTGATCGTCGGCCATCATCGCGTGCTCGGCGAACCGAAAGGTGACGTAACCCTGGATCGCCTCGGCGGTTTCGCCGCGAAGCTGCTTCATCCGGGCTCCGATCAGCGGCAGGTCGGGGCGAAAGAGTGCCAGCGAGACTTTTGTCGACTCGACGAACTGCGGATTGGTGAACAGCAAGGTTTCGACCAGCAGGGGCATGTTCCAGAAACTGACCGTGCCGAGCCTGCGCCCGAGGGCCTCGGCGAATCGATCACGCTCTTCGGCCGGGTCGCGGTAGAGGATTGTCAGATCCTTGCCCGCGAGCCGTTCTTGCAAGAGCTTCATCCTCGGGCTGAAGTAATGCAGGCTTGAATCGAGCCAGACGCCGATCTTGGAAGAACTTCCCAGCAAGGCCCCGCGCGTGACGTAACCTGGCTGACTGGCGACGTGCAGGTCCATCCGGTCGAGGATTCTCGGGTCGGCCATCGCCTCATCGAGGGTCGCCACGCCGTCGCCCCGGGCGTCGGGAATCGCCAGGCCGATTCGTGGATCGAAGAGGTACGCCTTCTTGTCGATCAGAACCGCGGCGCACCACAAAACTTCCGACTTGACGCCCCTTGGCGTGAACGTCAAGAGCCCCGCATCCAGTCCCATTTGCCGGCAGAGCGACAGAAAGAGCCAGCCGCGCTCCGACCAGCCCTCTTCTCCTTCGGTCGCCAGGCCACGCAGCAGGACGTCAAAGGGACGAGCCTGGGCCTGTCCTAGCCCGGGCGCCGCAAGTCGTCCCGGGGGAGCGAGTTGAATCTGTTCGATCATCCAGTCGAAGACGCGACGGACCCGCGTCAGGTCGTCGCCCGAGCCGCCGATTCGCGTGGCGATCCCCTGGTAAAGCATGCAGTCTTCCAGATGCCTGGCGTCGGGCAAGGCCCAGTGGGCGCTTTCCAGGCCGTTCACGGGAGGCGGCGGAAGCTGCGTGAGCAAGAACTCTTTGGCCCTGGTGTTCAGTTCAAAGGCGGCCGGATCGGTCCCTTCGAAGTACTGGTTGAGGTTCCTCGTCGCGTTGCCGAAGTGGTTTCCTCCCGGCTGGAGGGACGCGGCGCGGATCAGGCGGACAACGTTGTCTAGGATCGCCGCTTTTTCCTGGTCGGTCTCGGCGGAGGGTGTCGCATCGGCCGTCGGCGCGGTTCCGGCGGCGGGCTCGACGGTCGCCTCGGCCTTGTGCTTCGGAGTTTCACCGGGCAATACCAGGGTCTCGGTCGTTTCGTAACTACATCCCGAGACGACGGTTAAGGCCGATGCCGCAACCAGGATCACGAACAGGGCCAACTTCAAGCGGACGCACCTTGGCAAGGGAGTCTCTCCTCGGTGTCGAGTCAACTTCCGTCGGAAGTGATGGTACGAATGGATGAAAGAAAGGAAAAAGGATAACACGTGCGAATGCCCGCGCAAAGTTGTTGAAGGCGCGGGAATATCGGCCGGGAGAACCGGGTCTTTGTCCGCAATACGCGGGAAATGTCCGAAAGGTTCGGCCCGATGTGGTTGATCGCCTGGAAATCTCAGTCGAGACCCGCCGCGGCGGCCTCGTCGATCATCCAGGTCACCCGATCACCGACCGTTTGCAAGAGGCTGGCCGGAAGTCGCGCGGTGATGGGACCTTGTAGCGCCTTCGCGACGGGCTCCGCCTTGTGCGTGCCGACCGCCATCACCAGAATCGACCTGGCCGAGAGGATCGTGGCGACGCCCATCGTGAAGGCCCGGTCAATCACCCGGGCAACGCCTCCAAAGTCTCCGGCCGCGTCGGCGCGGGTCACCGGATGGAGATTCACGAGACGGGTCGGCAACCTGAGCGCCTCGGCAACCGAGAGGTCGGAAGGTTCATTGAACCCAATGTGGCCGTTCCGTCCCACGCCCAGGATCTGCAAATCGAGACCTCCATCCGCCTCGATCCAGCGCTCAAATTCGGCCGCGTGTCGGGCAATGGCCCGCTGGGGGACGGTTCCGTCGAGCAAATGCGTCTGGTTCGCCGCCAGGTTCACATGGCGGAAAAGGTGCCGGTCCATGTAGGCCCGGTAGCTGTTCGGGTCGGTCGGCTGGATCGGGTAATACTCGTCGAGGTTGTACGTGATGACCTTCTCGAACGAGAGCTCGCCCGCGCGATGCATCGTGACAAGCCGTTCATAAACGGGCTTCGGCGTCCCGCCCGTGGCCAAGCCAATGACCGCCCGACCTCGCTTGACGACCTCCGCGAGGTGATCGGCCGCCGCTTGAGCCGTCGTCTCGGCGTCTTGATAAATCCAGACCGACGCCCCCGCGAATTCCCGGTTCTGAACCGGCCGCGCACTCATCCCCATGACCGGCTCTCGTCCTCTGAGTTCCTATTTCGAAGGCTGCTTCTCTTCATTCAGACGCCCACCGCGTGCGCATGCAAGAGGGCAAGCGCCACCTGCACCGGGTCGGAATCGCTTACCTCGCAGCGGGCCGGGTCATAGGTCTCGATCTGAAAGAGTTCGACGCCGACAAAGCGGTCATCGGTCCGCGCGGCGCGACCGGCGAGGCTATGCCCTTCGGCCCATTCGCGGGTCAGGGCGGCATAGGCGCGACCGAGGTGCGAGCAATACTTGGTGTAATCCGTCAAAAGAACCTGCGAGGCGTGGCAATGGATCGCCCATTCCTTGGTGCGCTCGGCCTCGCCGTCGTAGCTAAAATAGGCGTTTGGCTGCGCCAGAGGCCCCCAGGGGGTCCAGCCGGTGAGAACCAGGGTATCGGCAAGGCCCGCGCCGACGAGACCGATCGAGGCCAGGGCGCGGGTCATTCGGTGGGCGACGTGGGCATCGGTCGCGGGAGGGAGAATCAAGGCACCTGGCCGGCGCTGGAGGAACCAGGCGACGATCTTGTCGATATCAGCCGGCGAGGGCATGTAGCCGGGGGACCGATAGGCGTCGAGGTCCCAGCAAACGGCCTCGGCGCCGAGAACGTTGCATTCGAGGCGGAACTCAGCCTCGCGGACCGAGACTTTTTTCTTGTCGTTGAGCCAGGGAGCGGCAACGTTCCGCTCGCCCGCGAAGACAAGAACTTCCACGACCGGCAGTCCGCGTCGGACCGCGTATTCGTGCAGCAAGCAGGCGGCGGTGATCGCTCCGTCATCGGCGTGCGGGCAGAGCATGACCAGCGGTCGGCTCGGTCCGAGAACCTGGCGGAGGGCCTCGCGGACGTCGAGCAGTTGTCCGTGGGCCCCGCAGCCCGAGACCGAACTCAAGATCCGGCCGAATTCAGGCCGCCAGTGCGTGCCTTGAGGTGTCAACGCGTGGTCCATGAAATCGGCGGCTCCGGCGCGTCGGCCCGTTTCGCCCCGAAATGGGGCCATTGGGGCGGGTCTTCTCCGGGACGGTTCGGCCGGCAGACCGGGTCGGAAGACGTTGCCGGTCTCAAGACTATTCTCCGGCGCAACAGGAACCGCGTCAACTCCGTGCCCAGACAATCGCGTTTGGCTCGCGTTGGAGTTGGCTCCAGTGCCTAAAAGAAAATGACCAGGGCCTTTAGCCGATGGCTTGACGATTTCGGTCCTCGGTCGTTCCCCGAAACCTCGCCAACGAAAGACCTCTTCGGCCCTTTCTCTTTGCAAAAAAGAGGATCAAATGAGAGCGTCAATCGTTCGGTTCCTCGAAGAGTCGGGCGCGGAAGCCGGCCCATTCGGTGAACTCGGGGTGGCGGACCATGTAGGCGCTAAAGGCGCGTTCAAGTTCGTTGAAGCGCTCGCTGAGAACGCGAACCGCGGCCAGGGCCAGGGCATCGGCGGCGGCGGGGGCTTCGCGGCGGAGGCGGTCGTGCGCGGGGTGGTAGAGCGTTAAAAGCCAGACATCGGTGACGGCACGGACGTTAAACGACGGGGGATTGGGACAAAAAAATGAGGTCGTGCCGAAGACCGAAGGGGCCGCGAGGCTCGCCAGCGTTTCCGAACGCCCATCGGCCCGGGTCCGCTCGATCGCCGCGGTTCCGTCGATGAGAAACGAGAGGTGGTCGTTTGGCTGCCCCTGAAAAAGCAGGATGGTCCCGGCCGGAGCACGCTCCTCGGCCAGCGACGAGAGGACTGCCTGTACGGAATCCGGGGCGACCCCGGCCATCATGGGCGCGGCCATGAACTGTTTCGCTGCCGCGGGCTCGACCATCAGCGTGACCCCTTCACTTCGTGCTGGCGTTCTTGGCCATGAAAAGGAACAGCACGGGCACGCACCCGAACCGCCCGGACATCACATCCGTTGGGTTGTATTGTCGCGATTACGACGGTCTCAACAACCATGACGATCACAACGGACGTCGGAAATTTAGCGTTCGAAGGCGATCAAAGCCACCGTTTCGCCAATTCCAGACCAGCGAGGCAGGCCGATTCCTATCGCCATGGAGACGTGAACGGCCTGCGCACCCTTCGTTTCCACGACGGCGGCGTGAGCAGGCCCGACGATCGGTCGGTGGACGACGTTGATAGAGAGGCGGAGGGAATCGCCATGACTGGCAATCGGGTATTATGGACCGTCGGGCTCGCGTTGAGCCTCTCCGGCTGTGCCGGGACGGGTTCCCAGCGCGTGACCGGCACGCCCGCGCCGAGTTCCCACCCCCTCGCCTCGGTCCGCGAGCGGGTGTCAAACCGGATGTTGAGCTGGCGGACGCAACGCAAGGCCCCCGAGGCCGCCGTTGTTGAAACTCCGGGCACGGAACCCGTGATCGCCGAAGGTTTTCGCGAGGAAACGACCGTCTCGGCCAATCGCCTGATGCCGACCCCACGGTCGAAGCCCGGAGATGCCTGGCGGGCTCGGCTTGATCCGATCTCCGAACGACTGACGCAGTTCTTCCCGACCTTCAACCGCCTTGGCGGCGGGTCGCGGACGAGCAAGATCGACCTTTCGCCCCCCGCGCCCGATCTCTGGGCCGACGCCACCCGCGCGAACCTCGCCCGACGCCGCTCGGCCCCCGCCCCCTCGCTCGTCCTGAATCGCGGGACGGAGCAGCCGACCGATAGCTCGGTCCTTCCCGTCGCTCTCGAAGTCGGCACGACCGGCACCACCGTCCGCCCTCGCGCGTTTTCGCCCAATCGCCCGACCGGTCGACCTCGCGCTGTCGCCGTCGCGTTCGATTCGAAGGCCCTTCCCGCAGTGGTCGAGGCCAATTCGGGCGGGGCGGTCGAACGCACTTCCGCCGACCTCGCGCCCACGGTCCTGCCGACCGCTGATCCCGCGATCGAGCCGATGTCTGACCCCGACGCCCAGAGGTCATCCACGATCGCCCAGGCTCCCAAGCCAGCACCGGCACCGGCACCGGCACCGGCACCAACGCCTGCACCCGCTCCCGAATTGGCTCCCGAACCCCCTCCGGCGGCACCGACGACGCCCGACTCGATGCCGCTTCCCGGGCCGGCCCCGAAACCGGCCGATGAGCCTGTTCCCCCCGCCGGCGCCACGGCCGAGACGGCTCCCGAGCCTCCGCCCGCCGCCGCGACCGCCCCGGAAACACCGACGACGCCGACAACTTCCCCCTCGATCCATACTCCGGGCGCCAGCACCGCGCAGGCTCCGTTCGAGTCGAGCTACCCGACCAGTCAGTCGGTTCCCACCAAGTCGGCCCCGCCCGAGATGGCTCCGTCGAAGGTGATGCCGCTGGCGGCACCGTCGAAGGTCATGCCTCTGGCGGTTCCCTCGAAGGTGATGCCCGAGCCTCAAGGGCCGTCGGAGTGCTGCATTCGCGGCCTCTTCGCCAAGTGCCACAAGAAGCATGCCGCGCCCAGCAAGCAGCTTCCCGCCGTGGACGTCGCCCCCGCCTCTCAGGTCATGCCAATGGGGCAGGCTCAGGCTCAGGCCAATGCCTCGACGCCGAAGGCCGCCCTGATCGGGCGGACCCGGATTGCCTCGGCCGTCTCGAACGCCTTGCCTTACGGGTCGCCGATCGACACGACGATTCCTTCGGGTGCTCCCTTCCCGGCCTCGTATTCGGGCGAATCCTCCGCCGAGGCGACCCATCGCGCCCTAGTTGATTCGGCCGGACCCTCGCTCGTCGCCCCGCTGGCTCATCCCTCGACCGAGCAGCCCGCCGCGGCTCCGGCTCCAGCCTCGGCTCCTTCGGCCACCTACTGGGATCGACCCGCCACCGCCCCAAAGCGTCGGTCGCTCCTCTCTCGTCTTGTCTCCCGGTTCCAGGGCGATAAGACCGTGACCGCACCCGAGGCCACCCGCTAAGGCACGCGGCGGCACAAAGGACAGAGGGCAAAGGGCATGGCTGGGGATCGTTGAACGTCCCCGGTCTGTCCTTTGCCCTCTCTCCTTTTGTCCTTTGCCCTCTCCCCAACTCAATCCGGCGGGCTGAACCGAGCAATCTCCCGCAACGAGGGAGGCAGATCGAGCGCATCGCGGCTGAGGGCCTCGGCGAAGCGTCGCAAGGTCAACTCAAGGTGGTCGACAATCTCGGGATACTGACCGGCCACGTCGTTTTGATCCCAACGGTCCTCGGGCTTGCGGTAAAGCTCGGGAAATCGCGGCGAGTCATCGGGGTCGGGCTCGACGGGAACCGTGAGATGCCAGAGATGGGTTCGAATGGCGAACTCCTCGGCATCCATTCCCATGCACGCATAATCACGGAACTTGGTTTGCTCGCCGCGAATCAACGACGCGAGGTCGTGTCCGTGAATTCCCTCGACTTCCGGCAATCCCAGGGCCGCGAGGATCGTGGGAAAAAGGTCGACCGACTGAACCAGGGCCTGGTGCCTTGAGCCGCCGAACCGCCCCCCGGGCATTCGAATAATCAAGGGCGTGTGAATCAACTCTTCATACAACCAGGGGCGGAACCGTCGGACATAGCCATGTTCGCCGAGCGGTTCGCCCTGATCGGCCGTGAAGATCACCATCGTGTCGTCGGCCCGACCGGTTCGTCGCACCGCCTCGAAAATCTCGCCGAGCCAGCGGTCGACCAGCGTGACCGTTCCCGCGTAGGTTCGCCTGAGTCGGAACAACTCGGCCTCGTCGAGAACCTCACCCACGGCGCCGCCGGGCACGTCGATCAGGACGGGAATCTCTTCCAGGTCGATCTCCTCGCCGTCGTCGTCCTCGACGAGGTCGCCCTCGTCGCCGGCCTCGAACTCGTCGGGGTCCTCGGCCGCGTATTGATCGCGATATGGCTCGGGCGGGTCCCACGGTCCGTGCGGGCTGAACATATCCA
Organism: Isosphaeraceae bacterium; assembly: GCA_965277595.1. Lineage (GTDB taxonomy): Bacteria > Planctomycetota > Planctomycetia > Isosphaerales > Isosphaeraceae > CBDIDH01. Next base: position 2,515,679 of record CBDIDH010000002.1, on the reverse strand, counting down.
CCCAGAGCAGAAATGGCTCGGCGCTGTTCGAGTCCAACGCGCGACGCTCCAGCCAGTCGACCGCCGCTCGGGCCGTTCGCGCGGCGCCGGTGTTTGACTCGTCAAGGTTCGACTTCAGAACCGCCCGGTTCCTCAGGAACTGTTCCCAGCGCCCTTTCCAGAGGTCGTAATCGGGATCATCCTCGGGCGGCAGTCTCAAGCCTGGCTCATTTTTGACCCGGACCTTCCCGGCCCTCGGATCGCCCTTGGGGATGTAGGGGTCATAGCCGGACCCTCGAATCCAGATGACCTCGTCAAACCCCCGGCCAAACCCGGACCCAATCTCCCTGAGCATCGGCACATCGGAGATGAAAGCCGTCTTCACCCCTTGCGAGGACAGCCGATCGGGCAAGATCAACTCATCATGGCGCAAGGGGGTCCACCCCTGATCGGGGTCGGCAAACCCATAACGGCCGGTCCACCAGCTTCGTCGGGTCGGAATCGTGGTGAGGTTCTCGGGATAATGATGGTCAAAAACGACCCCCTCGGCGGCGAGCCGATCGATGTGCGGCGTCTCGATCCAGCCGTTTCCATACGCCCCGAGAAACCCCAGGTGCACGCTATTGCAGGCGACAACAATGACATTCATGCGCCCGATCTTACACGTCTTCTCCTTGCCTGTCATCCGTGCCTCGTCCTGTCATCAGGCGGATTGCCAAGCCCGTCTCTTCGATGACCAATGGCCGATGACCGATGGCCAAAATGCGGAATTCGCGGACCATCGGTGATCGGGACTTTGCAATCCTCCTGTTCCTCAGTCAAGAGGCCGAGTCAACGCCTCACTCTGGCCTTCCGCCGACAAACGTTGTAGCTTTCGAACCACTTAGAAACCGAACTCCAACCCTTGACCCGTCGGGCCAGGGCCATTTAACAACCAGAGAGAGCCTCATGCGACGGTCGGCAACCTTCGGCATCATCGTCATGGTTCTTGCGTCCGCGAGCCGACTCTTCGCGGCCGATGCGATCTGGCTCGAAGGCGAGTCTCCCGCCTCGGTCAACGTCAAGTCCAGCACCGCGGGCTGGGGCCGCAAGGATTTTCTTTCCGACGAAAAATGGCTGCACATCGCCATCGAGGCCGAGAAGGTGGACAAGGACCTTCCCGCCGATGGGGCCTTGATTCGCTACCCGTTTCATGTCTCGAAGGCTGGGAATTATGAGGTCTGGAACCGCGTCGGCTTTGAGTTCGTCCGCTCGCCCTTTGACTGGCGGATCGACTCCGGCGAATGGTCTCGGGCCAGCCCGAACGAACTGACCACCGACCTCATGGAAGTCGACTTCTTCTGCGAGGTCGCCTGGCTCAAGCTCGGCGACAGCCCCGTTTCCGTCGGGGATCACACCCTGGAAATTCGCCTTCCAAAGACCAAGGGCAAGGACGGCAAGATCGAGCGCATTCTCTATTGCTCCGACGCCCTCTGCCTCTCGCCCGAGCCCTTTCACCCCGACGGCAAGACACGCCCCGGTGAAGACCGACATACTCCCCGAGATCGACAAGCCGCCGAAACCCATTACGCGTTTCCGCCGTTGAGCGGCAACGGCCAGCAGACGTCCATCCCCTTGAAAGGGCTCTGGGAAATCTGCCGGGACGACGAACAAAAGCCCGGTGAGGTCGCCGCGCCGATCAAGGAAATCCCCGCGCATCCGGTCTGGCGAGCCATCGACGTCCCCGGCGACAAGGGCATCCTCCGCCCCGACCTGATCTTCGCGCATCGCCTCTGGTATCGCACCCGGGTTGACCTCCCCGCCGGGGCCGAAGGTCGATCGTGGCTCCTCGTCTTTCCGCAAAATAGCCTGAACACCACTGTTTTCGTGAATGGGACTTTTCGCGGGTTCGGCAAGGACCCCTTTGCCCGCTTCCAGGTCGATATCAGCAAGGCGATCAAGCCCGGGGTCAACGAGGTTTACGTCGGCATTCGCGACGCCTGGTACGGCCGGACCGCGAATCCCGACGACCCCTTGAAGCTCCGCAAGACCTTCAACCTCCCGCGCAAGTTCTTTCACGACGGTTTTCAGGACCTCGCCTATCCCGTCTGGAACTCGCCCCAGTCGGGAATCCTGACCACGCCGACCCTGGTCTCGGCCGGTCCCGTTTATGTGTCGGACGTCTTCGTCAAGCCGTCGGTCTCGAAGAAAGCGCTTGGCGTTGAGGTCACCTTGACCAATACGACCCCGCGCGACATCTCGGGAATCTTCCGCTGGCGTGCCCGAAGCGCCCAGCCTGGAGCGACCGGCCGCGAGTTCGACGGCCAGGCGTTTGGCGTCGCGGCTAATGCCTCAAAAACTCTCGAATTCGCGAGCCCCTGGGCCGAGGCAAAACTCTGGTGGCCGAACGATCCGACGATGTATCAACTGGAAACCTCGTTGTCCGTCGACGGCAAGACGGTTGACGTCTGCGAAACCCCCTTCGGCTTCCGCGAATGGAAGGTTGACGGAACGAAGTTCACGCTCAACGGCGTTCCCTGGACGATGTGGGGCGACGTGGAAAGTAGCCAGAAAACCCGGGAAAGCTGGCTCGACCATTACCGAAAAACAGGCCGTCGCCTGATGCGCCTGGCGACGGCGGGTCAGGGGGGCGAGGTTTCCGGCTGGATGGGCATGTCGCCCGATGAGGCGCTTGACTTCTTTGATCAGAGCGGGGTTGTTGTCCGCCGCAACAGCACGCTCGACGGCGAGGCGATCGGCTATGTCTTCTCGGAAAGCGACCCGGCGATGAAGGCGAGGAATGGCGGGTCGGAACTGAAGCTCGCCCTGATGCGGAACGTTCGCGACCAGTTCGTGGCCCAGGTCAAGGGAGAGCGGAACCATCCGAGTATTCAGATCTGGTCCATGGAAAACGAGTTTGCTTATATCAACCTGATCAACCTTCTCGGCAACAGCCCGAACATGGACGCCTATGAGCGCGAGGAGCAAAAGATCGCCGATGCCGTTCTCGCGGTCGACCCGACCCGGACCGTCATGGCCGACGGCGGCGGGGCCTTCAAGGCGAACACGATGCCCGTTCACGGCGACCATTACGTCGCCACGTTCGACGCCCGATACCCCGACCTCGCCTACGAATCCTTTCCCGAAGGGGGCGGCCGAGGGCGATGGAAGTGGGACGGCAAGCGTCCCCGATACATCGGCGAGGAATTTTTCGCGAATGGGATCAACCCCGCCGATTATGCCATGTGGGGCGGCGAATCGGCCTTTCAGGGGAAGGCCCAGACCCGGGGCGCCGTGGCGTTTCTTTATCGGATGCTGACCGAGGGTTACCGGTGGGGTGGCCACTACGCCGCCTGGCATCTCTGGCTCGGCGACGAGGCGCCAGGGCAATATGCGTCAACCCCCTGGCGCGCGGCGTTCGTCCGACAGTATGACTGGTCCTTCGCCTCGGGATCGAACGTCGGGCGCACCTTTGGCGTCTTCAACGATACCCAGTATGATGATCCGATCACGTTCACGCGAACCCTCTCGATCGCTGGCCGGGTTGTCTCCTCGAAGTCGACCGAACACCGGGTCGCCCCCGGTTCGAGCGTCAAGTTTGACGAGGAACTCGTGATGCCCCAGGTCACGACCCGTCAGGAAGGCGAACTCGTCCTGACCCTCGCCGTCCGAGGGGTCGAAATCTTCCGCGACATCAAGGCCGTGTCCATCCTTCCCGCGCCCGGTGGTCACGACCTCGGCAAGGTCACGCTCTACGACCCGAAAGGCACCTTCTCGACGGTTCTGAACGCCCGGATTGGCCCGGTCGCGACGATCAAGAGTCTTGATGACCTTCCCGGGTCGACCCGCGTTTTGATCGTCGCCCCGGACGCGATTGGCCCGCAAGAGACCACGTCGAGCCGTCTCGCGGCCTTCGCGGCGCCGGGTCGGACGGTGATCGTGCTCGATCAGGTGAACCCGTTGCGATACCAGTCGACCCCGGCCGGTCTTGAGCCTGCGTCGGCCTCCGTCCGCGATGGCTCGGGGGTCGAGGCCGTCATCAATGAGGGGCGAACCGCCTTCATCGAGGACGCGGGGCACCCGGCCTTTCTCGGCCTTGCTCCCAGAGATTTCTTCACCTGGGGACCCGATCACGTCGTCTATCGAAACGCCTACGTCAAGCCGACGCGCAACGGCCGTTCTCTCGTTCAGGTTGGCCCCCGGCTCCAGAACACGGCGGTCGTGGAAGTTCCCGCGGGCAAGGGGTTGCTGATTCTCTGTCAGCTCGAAATCGGGAAGAAGCTGGCGACGAACCCGGTCGCTCGGCAACTCCTCGCCAACCTGATCGCCTATGGATCAACGTACAAGCAAGAGTTCCGCGAGGTCGCCGCGGTGATCGACGACCCGGAACTTGGCAAGGCGCTCGATGCGATCGGCCTTCGGTACAGCCGTGAGTCCGACCCGGTCAAGGCCGTCAGCCGATCCGACGTCAAACTCGCGATCGTCTCCGCGACCCCGTCGAACCTCAAGGCCCTCGCCGCGGAGATTGACCAGGTCAACAGCTTTACCCGAGGCGGTGGTTACCTTCTTTTTCACGGTCTGACGCCCGAGGGCCTGGCCGATTACAACAAGGTCGTCGGCGTCGAGCACCTGATTCGTCCGTTTCGACGCGAGCGCGTGACCTTTCCCGTGGTGAAGAACCCGCTCACGGCTGGCCTGACCATCGGCGACATCGTCCTCTCCTCGGGCGAGCGAATGTTCCCCTGGTCGGCCGATGAATACCTGGCGTCCGACGTCTTCACGCATGTTGTCGACTACGATGAGATCGCCCCCTTCGCCACATCGCCCTTCTTCGCCTATGACAAGATCACCAACGGATTCGTCGGCTCGGACGGCTGGCCGCTCATTATTGACTTCCCCGCGCCGAAGGACGGCAAGCCGTTTGACATCCCAATCAACCTCCCCCGCCCCGAGGTCGTCACCGAGTACACGCACATTGCCAGCACCAATTACATGCCGACGACCGAGGTTCGCCTCAACTTCGACGGCGTTGAAACCCTGGATTTCCCGCTGAAACCGACGAACGAGCCCCAGTCGTTCGCGATCCAGGGACATCGACCCGCCCGCAAGCTCATCCTTCAAATTGCCCGCTGGGAACCCTTGCCGGGCAAGGGGATCAATATCGGAATCGATAATATCTCTATCAAGGTTGCCCGATCTCCCGAATTCCTGGCGACAGTCCGGCCAATGCTCAACGTCGGCGGCTTGATGCAGTACGTTCGAGGGCCTGGCGGGGTCGTTCTTTGCAACCTCCGGCTCAAGGACGTCGAGACCGTTCCCGTCAACGTGGCGAAGAAGCGGGCGATTCTGGCGACGGTCCTGAGAAACCTCCGCGCGCCCTTCTCGGGCGGGACGTCGGTGATCCCCGGCGCGGGCCTGGCCTACACGACGGTTGACCTGAGCAAGCAGGCAAACCAGTACCGCAACGATCGCGGCTGGTTCGGTGATCCCAAACTGACCTTCGCCGCCCTTCCGACCGGCAAGCAGACCTTCGCCGGCGTGAACTTCGACGTTTACGACTTCGCCACCTCGCCCGTGCCGACGGTCATCATCCCCGACGCCTCGGGCGTGAAAACGATTCCCGTGAACCGCAAGGCCGATGCGCTCTTCTTCCTTCAAGCGGCCCGGATCGACGCGCGTCGAAATCCGCGGGAAGTCCTCGAAAACAAAGGGTACGAGATCGCCCGGTACGTGATCCACTACGCCGACGGCCAATCTGTTACCATCCCGATTCGCGCGGAGATCGACGTCGACGACTATCGACAAGCATCCCCCGCCCCGCTCCCCGGCGCGCAGCTTGCCTGGACCCGACCGTATGAGGGGACCAAACTCTCGGCCGTCGCCTATTCCAAGCCCTGGGACAACCCCCGCCCCGGCGTGGAGATCCGCGGCCTCGACGTTCTTCCTGGTGAGGCAAAGGGGCGCGGCAAGGTCGCCCTGATCGCCGTCACCGCCGCGACGGCCCAGCCCTGATTGTTCCGCAAAAGAGCCTTGGTAAAGCGAAGACATCTCCGATTCAAGTCGCCCAATCTCCAGGCGGGCCTGCCTGGAGATTGGGCGTTAGTCGTTACGACGAGGATCTTTTTTGGGGTCGAACCGACGGACGGAATCATCACGTTTGCGTGTGATCGGTCGGCAAAGTGAGCATCGGAGGGCCTGGTGTTGATGGGCGCGCGGCACAGGGCGTGCGTTGCCCGGGGAATTGAATTGGATGCGTCCGCGATCTGGCCGTTCGCTCCCTTCCATTTTACGACGGAGTTCCGCAACGCGATGAGCACCACCGTGAACCCGCCTCACGACGCCCCCTTGACCTCCGAGGAGATCGCGCTGGCGATCTCGCAGAAGGGGGCGCCGGCCGAGACGCTCTCGAACATTGTCCAGATGATCCGAATCCGGTTCGGGACAGACGTCTGCTCGGTCTATTTGATCGAGCCGGACCGGATCAGCCTGGTGCTGGCGGCCACGGTCGGCCTTCGGCCCGAGAGCGTGGGGCAGGTCCGGATGCGGCTTGACGAGGGCCTCGCGGGGCTCGTGGCCGAGGAGCTCCGGCCGATCGCCGTGGAGAACGCCTCGACACACCCCCGCTACAAGTTCTTCCGCGAGGCGGGCGAGGAGACCTATCATTCGTTTCTCGGCGTCCCCTTGATCGATCAGGGGATGATTCTCGGTGTTCTGGTTGTCCAGACGAGCGAGCCCCGAACTTTCTCGCGCGAGGAGATCGTCTCGCTGAGCGCGACGGCCACGCAGATTGGTCCCGTCGTCGGCGAGGCGCGAACCCTGGAAAAGTTCATCGCGCCGACGTATGAACGAATCTGGGCGCTCGCCCGCAACCTCTGGTGGGCCTGGGACGCCGAGGCCGCCAGCCTTTTCAACGAGCTTGACCCGGTGCGCTGGCGCGACCTTGACCACAACCCCATCGCCCTGCTTTCCGAGACGACCCTGGCCCGGCTTGAAGAACGCTCGGGCGAGTTGGTCCTGCATAGCCGGTTGAACTACGCGTATCGACGTCTGCAAGAGTACCTCAAGTCAACGACGACCTGGGGAGCGACGCATACGGGCGTGCTCAAGTCGCGCCCCGTGGCCTATTTCTCGGCCGAGTTCGGAATTCATGAGAGCCTGCCGATTTATTCGGGCGGTCTCGGCGTGCTGGCGGGCGACCACCTCAAGAGCGCCAGCGACCTGGGCGTGCCGCTCGTCGGGGTTGGTCTCTTTTATGCGCAGGGGTATTTTCGACAGCGGCTCGATACCTCGGGCTGGCAGCATGAAGATTACCTCGACGTCGACGTCAAGCAGCTTCCGCTTGAGTTGCTCATCGGCACCGATCAAAAGCCGGTCACCATCGCCGTCCACACGCGAGGGGCGACGATCAGCGCCCGGGTCTGGAAGGCGACCGTTGGACGGAACACCTTGCTCTTGCTTGACTCGGACGTTGAGTCGAACACGCGGGAAGACCGCCAGCTTACCGCCCGGCTTTACGGCGGCGACCAGCGGGTTCGAATCCGTCAAGAGTTGCTTCTCGGCGTCGGCGGCATCCGGGCCTTGACGGCCCTGGGGATTCACCCGGGGGTCTTGCACCTGAATGAGGGCCATAGCGCCTTCGCGGGCCTGGAAATGATCCGGGTTCGGATGGAGACCGAGGGCCTGAGCTTCGACGAAGCGATGCGACGGGTTTCCTTCCAGACGGTTTTCACGACGCATACGCCCGTCCCCGCCGGTCACGACCGCTTCGGGGCCGACCTGATGGAAGAGCACCTCGGGCCGCTTCGCGAGTCAATGGGGCTCTCGCATGATGGCTTGATGGCCCTGGGCCGGGTCACGCCGCACGATGGCGGCGAACCATTCACGATGACCGTGCTGGCCTTGAAGAACTCGCGGCGCGCGAACGCGGTGTCGTCGCTGCACGGACAGGTTTCGCGGACGATGTGGACGGGCCTTTTTCCGGGTCGGCACGAGGAAGAGGTGCCGATCGGACACATCACCAACGGCGTTCACGTTCATACCTGGCTCGCGCCGCCGATGCGCCATCTTTACGACCGCCACCTTGGCCCCGAGTGGGCGGAACGCTCGGGCGAGCCAGAGGTCTGGTCGCGGATCGAGAACGTCAACGATGGCGAGCTCTGGGAGACGCACCAGGTTCTCAAGAGCCGCCTGATTGCCTTCACCCGGTTCCGGGCCGCTCGCCAGGCAGAGCGCCGGGGCGAGCCGAAATCGGTGATTGACCAGTGTCGACGGTCGTTGAGCATGGACGCCCTGACGATCGGCTTCGCCCGCCGGTTCGCCACCTACAAGCGTGCGAACCTGATCTTCCGCGATCTGGAACAGGTTGCCGCGCTCATCAACGACCCACAGTTGCCCGTTCAGTTCGTCTTCGCGGGCAAGTCGCACCCGCTCGACAAGCCCGGCAAGCAGGTCCTTCAACAGATCGCCGAGTTCAGCCGAGACCCGCAGTTCGCCGGCAAGATCGTCTTCATTGAAGACTATGATATGAACGTCGGTCGCCACCTGGTTCAGGGCGTTGACGTCTGGCTGAACAACCCGAGGCGCCCGCTTGAAGCCTCGGGAACGAGCGGCGAGAAGGTGATTCTCAACGGCGGTCTGAACCTGTCGATCCTCGACGGATGGTGGGCCGAGGCGTTTGACGGCACCAACGGCTTCGCGATCGGCCGGGGCGAGACTCATAGCTCGGCCGAGACCCACGACAAGATGGACGGTGACGCCCTCTCGAAGGCCCTGACCGACGACGTCATTCCGCTCTACTTCGATCGCGACCGCGACGGCCTGCCGCGCGGCTGGCTCTCGCGGATGAAGTCGTCCATCCGATCACTCGGCTGGCGGTTCAACTCCGACCGGATGGTGATGGACTACGTGACCAAGTGCTACATCCCCGCCGCCGGCGGCACGTCGAGCGACATGAGCCGGTCTTGATCAGTGCGAATGACCGAGGGCCAGGCGGTCCTCGGTCATTCTTGAACAGGGAAAACGCCCGTCACATCGACATCCCCGAGGCCGACGACGCCGGGCCAAGCAAGCTCGGCGGCTGTCGGAACGGGGGGGCCAGGCTCGGCGGCATCACGCCCATTCCGCGCCTGCCGGTCATGGAACCCATCCCGCCGCTGGCAGGCATCAGACGGAATCCCGAAGTCCCGCCCATTCCCATCCCGCCCGACATCGACGGCATCGCGAACGGGGTCCGTCGAGCGCCGATCGGCATGGAGGCGGCTCGCGGAGTGAACGAAAGACCCACGCCGCCAGAGTTCCCCATTCGATACGGCATGAACCCGCCGAAGCGGCCCGCGTAAGGAATGCCGGAACCACCGCCGGGCATCTCCATTGTGGAGATCGCGCCGCCATAACCGCCGAGCGAGGGAATCGCCTGCGCCCGGGCGGAGGTCGCCAGGCAAAGGATGAGGATCGCGGTTCGAACCGGTCTCATGGGCGTTCCTTCTCCTTCGATTCGGAGGGTTCGGCGGCCTGGCTCGATGGGCGAAGCGCGTACGAGGCGAAACTGAAGTCGTCTGGAGAATAGGTCGGCCAGAGGTCGCGAATCGCTTGATTCAGGAAGACGTCAATCTCGGGAGCGTCGTAACCGGGAGTCGCCCGGATCTCGGCCTCGACCTCCTTGACCCGGCCTAGCACCTTGCGAAGCTTGTTGCCGGCGGGGAGCTTGCGCGAGGCGTCCTCGGCCTCGCGATTGGCTTTTGCCCAGTCGGCAAAGGCTCGCTTCAGGGCAGAGTCGATCTCCGTTTGCTGGGGCGCGAGAGCCGACTGGCGAACCCAGACCTTCTTGCCGCCGAGCGGACCGCCGAGCACCTCGACACGGGCCATCGGCGTGATGTTGCGGAACTCGGAATTGCTCTCCTTCAATTCGAGAACGCGTCCGGCGCTGTAGATGGGAACAGCGGTCGTCGGGTATCCCGAGGGAAGGCGATGTTTTGGACGCTTCTTCGTGAGCTTGACAGGCCGAAGCGCCGAGTCTTCCATCTGGCGAAACTCGGCCGGGTCTTCGACCGTGAACCGGACCCGCGGGTCATCGCCCTGATAGTGAACCTCGGCCTTCCGGTAGGTTCCCGGGGTGAAGACAACGGAGAGGCCGACCTTGATCGACGGTGTCGGATCAGGTTTTGATTCGGTGCTGGGTTGCGGTGCAAGGGCGAGAAGGACAAAGATGACGATCGTAGGGGTATACATGGTTTCTTCCAAGCCGCCGAGATGGCCGAACGTCAAGTGTTCTTGGACAGAGCGACGACTTCGCTCCTTGAACATTCTAACGATCATTGCGGTCGGGTGGATAGTAAGGGGTGCAATGAAGTCCTGAACAGGTTAATTCCCGTGATTCCTCATGAGAATTCGTGTTGAGTTCTTGTAAATTTCCTATTATCATCCTCGTCAGTTATATGCGATCCGCGCAATTCTGCTGTCAGGTCGAGACAGGCGGAATGGATCGCCTCGAAACGCGGAACGGGACGGGGATGGGAAGTCGGGTCTGATCGGAGCGATTGCCGCTCCGGCCCGAAGTGAGGTCCCGAGTTGGATCTGGGGGTGTTTTGATGGCGGTGAAGGCCAGCGGGGTGAAGGCAACGACGGTCAAGGCGACGAAGGCGACCAAGAAGGAGTCGGAGGTTCGGTTCAAGCAGGCTCAACGCGCCGCGATCCTGCTCAAGCAGGTCAGCGACGCGACCCGGCTTCAGATTATCCTCATGCTTGCCGAGGGTGAAATGCATGTCGGCGGCCTGTGCGAGCCGCTCAACCAGAGTCAGCCGGCGGTCAGTCATCACCTTGCGCTGCTCCGGCACGGCGGGATCATCTCCCCGCGTCGGCACGGCAAGAACAACTTTTACAGCCTGACCGAGACGGGCGAGGGCCTCGCCCAGATCGTCAAGGGTGTAATTGCCTGAGGCAAACCGTGCCTCTTGCCCCCCCGCACGGTTCCTTCAACGATCATGAGTCATCGGGTCCGCCGCGAGGGCCGACCTCCGCTCCTGAAAAGGTTCGGAGGCTCGGTCTTCACGGCGGACCCGATCGTTTCTTCGAATCCGTCAGAGCCCAGACGGCCGGACCTGGCCCGGGGCAACGATCCGAACATGGAAAACTGAGCGGTGGGGATTCGTTCAAGCCTCGTGGCTGCGTGTCACGGCACGCCGAGCGGAGCGGAGCGTCTCTTCCACGCGTTCCATGCCGCCGAGAACCATGAGCTTGAAGATGACCCGGTCGATGTCCCCCTCGATGTTGGCGAGCATCCGTTCGCGGTCATCGTCCCTGGGCTTTTTGGGGCGGTCGCGGTCCTTGGGGGTCGGGGCGGGCTCGGCTTTTTTCGGGCTCGACTTCTTCGGGGCGGGGACGCGAGACTCGGATTCGGTAACTGTCACAGGCGCGGAGGGCTTGTTCAGGGCGGCCTTGGTGGTGTAGAAGAGGCTAGCGCTGATGCTTCCGTCGTAACCGGCCTGCTTCCAGGTCAGGGCCGCCTCCTTTTCGTTGATCCCGGGGTTCTTGCGGAAGAGGTCGCGGAGGAAATCGGTCTTGTTCGGGACCTGTTCCGGCGTCGCCATGAGAGTCTCTCCAACGAAGTGTTGAAAGTGGATTGGACACGATTATACGCTATCCAGGTTCAAAAAAGAATGGAGACCGTGGAGTCCAGTGAACGGAAAGGCCGCGCGGATTGGAGTCCAACCGGTTCTCGCCTCGCGAACCGGGTCAAGACGATCGAGCGAAACGCATGGACGACGCCGCATTCACGTTTCAGGTCGTTTATCGACGCGTCTACGGACGGGCAAGAGATCGCCTCGGCAAGTTTTATCTGGAGCAGTCGCCTGAGGCGATCCGGGCCGATCCGCTCGCGGGGCTTGGAAGCTTTGACCCATCGATCGCGGACGATCCAGGGTTCGGCATGGCTGTTCGCGATGCGATCGACGATGCGCTCGCCGGGCGAAGGCCGCGGTGGTGAACTGAAGCATCGGTCGTGACTCGGAAAGACAACGCGAGACGCAGACCGCCCGAAAGGTCGTACATTCACTACGGCCGCCGAACCAACGTGAGGAACGGCGACTCGGGGCCGGGCGATGTCACGACCGCCCGGCCCCAAATTCCCCGGCCTGGTTCGCGCTGAGGCGAGCCGAGTCAACGACGTTGCGTTGAAAAAAGAGCCGGTTAAAACGATCGGTTCCGCATCTTTTTTGCAACAACCAGCGCGCGGGCCTGGGCTCTGGTCTAGCTTCGATCTGGAACAGAAACAACAGTCCTCAGTCGCTCTGTAGCGCCGGCCAGAGCCGAGGCCGGGGTACGCGTGGACGTGACGGGACGTTCGACCCGGACTGAATTGGGAGTTGACGATGAGCAGCACCCTGACTTACCAGAAGCGCGTGGCCCTGGCTCGACAGAGTCACCAGGCGCGACAGGTCCGACGGTGGACCATCGCGGCCGGACTTGTCGCATTAACGATCCCTGTACTGGCGATCTCGGCCTATTTTGTTTGCTTCAGTGAAACGCTCCGCGCGATTGTTCCCGAGTCAACCGAGGCGAGAGTCGGCTGTACCTGGATGGACCATCTTCTCGGAGGCGAGGTCGAGGCGAGAGTGAACACGAAGGGGTCCAGTCTGGAAAAAATCTGGACGCTGGATGACGGAGAGATGGTGCGTGTCGTTGACGATCCGGGTCCAACCTGGAACCCGGGCCGACTGGTGACCGTGACCGTCAAGGGCTCCGCCACTCCCGCGCAAGTTCGGCGCTGGAATCTGGACGCAACCCAATTGCCCCAGACCTCCGTTCGCGCTCGACTGGAGAAAACCTTCCGACGCGACGAGAACCCTCTGGCCGCGAACCCCGAGAGGGAATCGCAACGCGAAACCGAGGTTTTCCTTCAGCTCAGGTGAACGCCACGCAGCGAAGAGGAAGGCCATGTCCGTCTTTCTCTTCGTCTCCGCGTGTTTTCTCGGCGCTCTCCGCGATCAATTTTCGGACTTTTCAACGCGCTTCAGGTCGCGTTCACTATCGCCGACGCGGAAGAGAACGCCGTTCACCTTTCCTTGATCGTCTTTGTGAAAAGTGAACCGGCCATCGGTGAATGGGAGGAAAAACTGGGTCTCGGAAACAGGTTCCATCGCCAGGGGGCGAGGTCGGAAGGGAAAAGAGATCGTGAGGTGATCGCCATCGCGGGCGATCGTCGCATTGGGGGCGTTGGGCTTGGTGCTGGCGAGGTACTGACCGGCATAGGCGTCGAGAGTCGCGGTCGGCAGGGTGACCTTCGCGGGGCGTTCGAGATCTCTGGGCGTGGGCGCGGCGCGCTCGGGGATCTCGCGAAGCCAGAGGTTGCGGAAACGGACGGGGTGGTCGTGGTCCTGAAGCGAGATCGGGCCGCGATCGCCGCGAACGTACGGGAGCCACTTGAGCCAGGAGGTCGGGCCAATCGGTTCCTCGTTGTTCTGGACGAGAATGCCGTTGTGAAAGAGGGTGATCCGAGCCGGCTCAAGCAGCTTGCCCGAGGCGTCAAATCGAGGTCGGCGGAAAGCAACGTCATAGGTCTGCCACTGGCCGGGGGGACGCGAGGCGTTGAAAAGGGGCGGGAACTGGCCGTAAATCGCGCCCGCCTGTCCATCGGCGTAGGTCTCGGCCTTGTACGAATCGAGGATCTGGAGTTCAAACTGACCCATCAAGAAGAGGCCGCTGTTGCCGCGATCCTGGCCGACGCCGTGAGGCGGCTCGGGAGCGGACCATTCCGCGTGAAGTTGGATGTCGCCGAAAGACGCTTTCGTCTCGATCGGCCCCGCGCCCGGGACGGTCTGAAGATAGCCGCCGGCCACCTTCCATTTCGCGGGACCGCCGCTTGAGGATTTCCAGGCATCCAGGCTGGAGCCGTCAAAGAGGATGATCGCGTCCCTGGGGGGTTTGGAGGCAATCGGCGTCTCGGCGGGCTCGACCGCCTGAGGTTTCGGCCGGCGGATGTCGTGCTGTCGCCAGCGAAGGGGTCTTGGGGCGTCGCTGTCCGCGGCCAGGGCCAGGCCCAGGCAGGTAACGACGAGGCCAACCGGCGCGGCCAGGCAGACGAGACCGGTTCGGGAGATTTTCCAGGGCATCGGCGGCGGCTCCCCTTTGAGTTGGGCGTCTTTCGGAATGTTCTTGGGGACTGGGCTCGATTATACGAGCGGAATCGGCGGTTTCTATCAGCTCATCGCGATTCATAAAGGGGGCGGCGTCGTTCCGATTTTGCAACGCGGGACGTTCGATCCTGAACGGTCCCGTGGCCCTGACAGTCCATCTGCGTAAGAATGTGCCGTCTTGATTGATGACCGACCGTATCAGAAGCCAACGGAGCCGCGCGGCGGATGAGCAGCTTTCTCCATGTCCGAACCACAGGTACCGGCTACGAGGTTGAAGGCCCGCGCCACGCCAGGCTCGGCCGACCGATCGAGGCGGAACGTCCCGGAGAGGTTCGGCAAGGAGTTTTCGCGGACTGGGACTGGGACGGCCGCCGGCTCCGGGTCGTGAACGATCGCTACGGACTTCAGCCCCTCTTCTATTATCAGGACGCCCGACAGGTCATCGTCTCCGACACCCTCACGCAGGTCGTCGAACGTGGAGCCCCGACCGAACTGGACGACGACGCCCTCGCCGTCTTTCTTCGCTGCCAGTTGTACCTCGCCGAAGATACGCCCTTCGCGAAGATCCGCCAGCTTCCGCCGGGCGCCTTGCTGGAATGGTCCGACGGGCGTTTCACGCTTCAGAGCCAGCCCCCAAGGCCCAGACCGGTCACGCTTCGAGGCGATGACCTGGTTGACGTCTATGCCGTTCTCTTTCGCGAGGCGATCCGCCGAAGACTGCCGAAGGACGATCAGGAAATCGTCTTGCCGCTGAGCGGCGGGCAGGACTCGCGGCATATCCTTCTCGAACTCCTTGACCAGGGTCGACCCCCCTCGCATTGCGTGACGATCGCCCGGACGTGGTCGCCAAAGCTACTTGACGACGCCCGGATCGCGGCCGAGGTCACGTCCGCCGCGGCCTTGCCGCACGTCGTCCTGACCCATGACGACTCACTCTTCGCTTCCGAGGCGCGGAAGAATCACGCCACCAACTTTTGCTCGGCCGATCATGCCTGGTTCCTCTCGCTGGTCGACCATCAAGACCTCTCTCGCTCGCTGGTCTTTGATGGTCTTGGCGGCGACATCCTCTCGGCCTGCGAAATCCTTCACGACGATTACGTAACGCTTTACCGCGACGGCCAGTTTGATCGCCTCGCCGACCTCTTTCTCGGTCCCGAGGCGGCCTGCCGCGATGCCTTCAACCCTTCCTTTTATGCGAGAATCAGCCGCGAACGCGCCATCGCCCGGCTCTCGGCCGAGTTGGCACGGCACGCCGAGGCGTTGAGCCCGCTCACCGAGTTTTACTTCTGGAACAGGACAAGGCGAGCGATCGGCTGTTCGCCTTACGGGATTCTCAACAAGTACACGACGGTGGATACGCCCTATCTCGACGCCGATCTCTTTGATTTCCTGATCGGCCGGTCGCCCGATCGACTCTCACCCGACTTTCACAAAAAGACGATCCGGGCGTCGTATCCACGGTTTGCCTCGATTCCCTTTTCCGTCCTCTCAGCGCCGATCGCCGACCGGGCGACGCCCTTTTTGCGGCTGGCGCGTCAGGTCTCGCGGGCTCTCTTGAAGGGGCCGCACGACGACCTTTCGTTCTTCCGCAAGGGATACCTCATTCCCCGATTTTCGCGGTCGGTCGTTGATGCGCGATACGCGATGGGGGGCTACTGGCTACCGCAACTGGTTGTTTACCTGTCACAGCTTCACGCGGTCGCCTCGCGTAAAGGTCATTCCCGGTTTTCCGACCAGGCCCTTGCCCGGCCCAACCTCAACGCGGCCCGGGTGTGATCGGAACGGCGGTTCGCGTCGAACTTGGATCGAAGAGTTGCGAGTTGCCAAAGGCCTCGGCCGGCGGTTTCGGCGGCACCTTCAATTCCGTCCGAAGGCGGCTGATTTCGCGTTTCAGGTCGGTCACGACGCTTGAATACGCGGGATCGCCGAAGACGCTGCGAAGCTCAAGCGGGTCGGTCTTGAGGTCAAAAAGCTCCCAGGTGTCGAGGTCGGGCGCATCGAAGTGAACGAGCTTGTAGCGGTCGGTGATCACCCCGTAATGCGGTCGGACGTGGTGCGGAACGGGGTACTCGTAATACTCGTAGTAAAACGAGGTCCGCCAGTCGGCCGGGGTCTGACCTTTGAGGAGCGGAACGAGGCTACGGCCCTGCATCTTAGCTGGCGCGGGAAGGCCGGCGGCATCGAGGAAGGTCTCCGCGAAATCGATGTTGGAAACAAGCTGAGGACGAACGCTCGCGGGCGTCGTGACCCCCGGCCATCGGACGAGAAGCGGCGCGCGCACCGATTCCTCGAAAATCCAGCGCTTGTCGAACCAGCCATGTTCGCCGAGGTAAAACCCCTGATCGGCCGAGTAAACGACCAGCGTATTGGCCGCGAGCCCCTCATCGTCAAGGAATTTCAGCACTCGGCCAACGCTCTCGTCAACCGCCTTGACGCAGCCGAGATAGTCGTGAAGATAGCGTTGATATTTCCAGCGCGTGAGGTCGTCGCCCTTGAGATTGGCCGCGCGAAACGCGGCGTTGCGAGGCTCGTAATAGGCGTCCCAGACCTTGCGTTGATCGGCGTCGAGATTGGTCGGCGGCGTGAGCTTGAGGTCGGCCGCGTTCAGGGTGCGGGCAATCTCCATGTCCTGATCGTGCTCGGCCTTGCCCCGATTGGCATAGTCGTCGAAGAGGGTCGGCGGCTCGGGATACTTGCGATCGTGATCGTGGTTCAGATGCCGGAGCGCGGGTTCCCATTCGCGGTGGGGAGCCTTGTGTTGACACATCAAAAGGAAAGGGCGTGACTTGTCGCGATTCTTGAGCCAGTCGAGGCTGAGGTCGGTGATGATGTCGGTGGTGTAGCCCGGGACCTTCACCCGACGCCCCTTCTGGATCATCGGTGGATTGTAGTAGACCCCCTGCCCCGGCAATATTTGCCAGTCATCAAAGCCGGTTGGCTCGGAAACAAGATGCCACTTGCCGAAAAGCGCTGTCTGATAACCCGCCGAGCGGAGGAGTTTCGGAAAGGTCGTCTGCGAGCCGTCGAACCGGCTGTTGGTATTATTGTAAAATCCGTTCAGGTGAGAATACTTGCCGGTGAGAATGGACGCGCGACTCGGCCCGCAGATGGAATTCGGCACGAGGCAGCGGTCAAACCGAACCCCTTCGCGGCCGATCCGGTCAATGTTCGGTGTCTCGATCAGCTTGCGGGGATCGTTATAGGCGCTGATGGCCTGATAGGCGTGGTCGTCGCTGAAGATGAAGACAATGTTCGGCCGGTTTGGCGCCGGGTCGGCGGCCCTGGCGGTGAAGGGAACGAAAAGCGCGACGACGGTCAAGGCCGACGCAAGGCCGGTTCTGTTGCAAATCATCGGGAATCCTCGGAGTTCGAGGTTCGTTGTCCTGGTTTCGCTATGAGGTTGCGACGCTGGCGGGGCCGTGTCAAGTCCCGCCCGCCCGTTCCTGCCTCGACCGCCTTTCTGGTATCTCTCTGAACCATTACACTTCCAGAACGGAACAGGGGAAATAAAGCTGGAACGCTTGTTTGTGGAGCCCTTCGATTCATGGCAACTCAAGGCGGCGAGCCCGAGAAAATCGAGACGCAGTGCTGCATCACGGGAGGAGGCCCGGCGGGGATGGTCCTGGGGTTCCTGCTCGCGAGGGCCGGGGTCGAGGTGGTCGTGCTTGAGAAGCACGGCGACTTCCTCAGAGACTTTCGGGGCGACACGATCCACCCGTCAACCCTTCAGGTCATGCACGAGCTTGGACTGCTTGAAGAACTTCTGAAACGACCGCATCAGGAGGCGAGCCGGATCAGCGGAGTCATTGGCGGCGTGGAAGTACCCGTGGCCGACTTCACACATCTGCGAACCGTCTGCCGATTCATCGCGTTCATGCCCCAGTGGGAGTTTCTCGATTTTCTCGCGGAAAAAGCAAAGGGCTATCCCGGCTTTCACCTGCGAATGAAGACCGAGGTTCATGATTTGATCGAAGACCGGGCAAGGGTCGTCGGGGTCAGGGCGACGACACCCGACGGCCCGCTGGAAGTCCGGGCGGGCTTGACCGTCAGCGCTGATGGACGACATTCAACGCTCAGAAATCGCGCCGGGCTCACGGTGGAAGATCAGGGGGCGCCCATTGATGTCCTCTGGATGCGGCTTTCGCGCAAGGAGAGTGATCCCGGCCAGCCGCTGGGCCGGTTCGATCGTGGCAAGGTTCTTGTCATGATCTTTCGGGGCGATTACTGGCAGTGCGGTTACGTGATCGCCAAGGGGGGAATCGATGATCTCAAACGCCGAGGAATCGAAGCCTTTCGCGCGGATCTCGTCGAGATCGCCCCGTTCATGAAGGATCGAGTGGATGAGTTGAAAGACTGGAACGAGATCCGCCTTTTGACCGTGAGCGTCGACCGGCTCAGGACCTGGCATCGGCCGGGCCTGCTCTGCATCGGCGACGCCGCGCACGCGATGTCGCCAATCGGCGGGGTCGGCATCAACCTGGCGATTCAGGACGCGGTCGCCTCGGCGAATATTCTGGCAAGACGGCTTCGCGACGGAACAGTGACCGAGCGCGACCTCGCGGCCGTGCAGAGGCGTCGGGAAGGGCCGACTCGCTGGACCCAGCGGCTTCAGGTCCTGATCCAGGACCGAATTCTCGGTCGAGTGCTTCAGAACGGCGAGAAGGCAAGCCTGAACATGCCCTGGCCACTCAAACTCTTTCAGCGATTCCCGATCCTGCGGCGCATTCCCGCCCGGGTGATCGGGATCGGCTTCCGGCCCGAGCATGTGAGGACGCCCGACGCGACGGGCAATCGTTGAGAAAATACAGAGGACTGCGGAAACGGGTCTTCATCCATCAAGAAACCATGTCTCCGTGAATTCGAACGCCAAGGATTCGCGAAAATATGCTCGGCATCGGGTTTTTTGTTGACGTCGATCCGTTCGGGCGCAAAAATCAAAAGGCACGGGATAGAGTCATTGTGGAGGCCGCAGAGGCCAGCCCTTCCACGTTCGGAAACAACGCGCGCGGAGCTTCGAAAGAGCGGTCGTGACGTTAATTCCGTCACATGTCCCGGTCAAGGTTATCACCACCCCTCGACGTGAGTCTCGGAACAGGTTCTGCGTTGGTGATGGCCAGGCAGCATTCTTATTTTTGCCGTTCCGTACCAATCACGTCGCGACGAACCAACGCTTTTCCTTGACCAGCACCGCCCGGCTGGCGAGATATGCGTCGATCGGAATATTGGGACGGAACGGTGAAGGAGCCTTGACGATGAATCGTCGCTTCAATGATTTGGAGACGATCGCGGCCAGCCAGAGGGCCATGACTCACGTCGTCGCCCCGGCGACCGGCGAGGAGATGGAAAACCTGCTGGGTGCATGGAGTTGTGAACGGGCGGGTCGGATCGAGTGTTCGCTGCTTCTCGATCGGGCCAGTCGGATGATTCTCAGGATGCTCGCTGACGGAGAAATCACGCCGAAGCGGCGGCGGCAGGCCCGCCGCGTCGTCCGGATCATCCGCGACACCCCGAGAGATGGTCTCGACGATCGAGGAAAGTGAGTTGCCGGGGTAAGAAACGGATCGGTCACCCCTGGGCTGATCCGATCCATTTCCCACCGTGAGCGAGGATCTCAGGCGATGAGATCCTTGACGACGTTGGCCAGGCTGGCGCCGGTCTCGGTCAGGCCGTAAAAATTGTTTTTGCCCTGGCGGCGCGGAAGAATGATCCCGCCGTGGCGGAGCAAGGCGAGGTGATGGCTGACAGCCGGCTGGCTCTGGCCAAGTTGCTCGCAAAGGGCACCGACGTGACGCTCTCCCTCGGCCAGGGTGAGAATCACCTGGAGCCGGGTCGGGTCGCTGACATGCTTCAGCAGCATCGAGGCTCGCTGCGCTTGCTTTAACCGAGCGCCGGCCTCTTTCGCCGCCTTGGCCTTGGCCGTGGCGCTCTTTGGCTTCGGACTGGCCGTTTTGGGCGAAGGATCAGTCGCATCCATCAACATACTCCTCGATTCGCAACCCGGAACGAGGGGGCACGCGGCCCTTCGGCCCGTCACGGGGCTTTGGGAAGAATTTCGTCCCGATGTCCGGGCGCACGCGGCCAGGACGGTTTCGAGGGGTCAGTTCGTCAGGCTCGTGACGCGGTAGCGCGCCGAGAAAGATTCAAGGGGGGGCGGACAACGCTACCTTAACCGGGTGAACTCAACCCATGTGGAGACAATATGTATCATAACCTGGGAGGGTTCCAACATTTTTTTCGACGTCTCTGACGTTTTTCCGACGATTGTTCGCAGTCCTCTCAACGCAGGCGTGGAGGGAGGGCTGCATGATCGTAAGCGTAACAAGGTCAGGGGCCAGCATCGATTGGAAGTCGTTGGACAACGTCCGCGATCTAAAATTCAAGGAGCTTGATCGACCTCAGTCCGACGCGCCGACGGCGGAGACTGTCTTGCGCGCCGAAGGTTGTAAACGTGGCGAGGCGGCGAGAACGCGCTTGTAGACGTCGAGATAGCGGTCGACGTTACGATCCATTCCGAAGTATTCCTCGGCCACCGGACGGGAGGCGGCCGAGAGGCTCGCGGCGAGGGCGGGGTTGCCAAGAACGTCGAGAATGCCGTCGGCGATCGAGGCGGGGCTGACCTCCGTGAGGCGGCCCGCGCCGGTCGCGCCGAGGATCGTGGTGTAATCGCCGAAGTCGGTCGCCACGATCGGGCGGCCCGAGGCGAGATAGACGGCAATCTTGCTCTGAACCGAGTAGTTCTCCCGGCAGGCGAGGCGAGGGTGAACCAGAACCTCGGCGCGTCGGGTCAGGGCGACGACCTGGTCGGGGGTCTGGCCCGTCAAAACGATCAGCCGGTCGCCGAAGGCGCCAAGGCGCGCCCGGTAGTCGTCACCGGCCGAGGCCGGACCGCCGACGAGGACACATCGGGCCAGTGGTTCGCGCTCGAAAACAGCCGGCAGGGCGTCGATGAGCAGGGAAACGCCCTGATTTGGGTGGACGATGCTGCCGACGTACATCACGACCTTGTGCTCGACGCCGATTCCGGGAATCTCGGCCGGGGTCGACGGGCCGGGGCGGTCGTATTCGCCAAGGTCGATTCCGGGATAGATCACCGTGACCTTCTCGGCCGGAACGTTCTTCTCGTGGACGACGACGTCCTTGACCGGCTCACCCAGAACGATGACGGCCGAGGCATGTCGGCAGACGTCGCGTTCGGCGGCGGCCTGAAGGCGGAACCAGGGGCCGCGACCGAGGCGGTCGCGCTCCACTTCGTCGCCGAGCAGGGAGTGAATCTCGTAGACCATCGGCCAGGCGGAGAGTCGGCAGGCCGCGTGTGCCCGGGTGGCCCCGCCGTAATGTTGCGCGTGGACGAGGTCAAACGGGAACTCGCGATGAATTCGCCGCGGGCCGGTGACCCAGTTGGCCGGCGAGAAGGTGAACGACGGCGTTCCTTCAAAATCACCCCGACGCGACTTGCCGAAGGGAGGTCTGGCCCTGAGGTGTGCCAGCACGACGTCGATTCCTCGGGCCTTCAGGGCTCGAAGAATCTTGATCGGAAGCATGGCGGTGCCGTCGTAATCACCGGGAATCGGAAAGGACGTGACCATCAAGATGCGCATCGTCGGGCCTCCTTGCCTGCGGCAACGCTCAGAGTCTTCGTCATGCTGAGGGCCTCTCCAGCATAGTAGCCGAAGGTCGTCGCGCAAACCCCAAAACGAACGCCTCGAAACCCAAAGCCAAAAGGCGATCCTGGAGCCCGCCACGTCGATGGCCAACGTTCGCGAGAGCGAGGATCAACCCTTGGGTTCGTTTCAGCCCATATCGTCCGCGCGACCGGAGGGGCCATGCATTGTACCTTGAAATCGCCCCAAAGCTTTGTGCGAGGTCTGGTCGATTGGTGACAAAATGCAGGCCGCGGTCCAAGGCGGCGGGGAAAGGTTGCAGGGAGGCCGTCCCGACAACAAACGGAGCAGGCGACGTGACGATTCTGGGAGGCAAAGCGCGGTCATGATGAACACGATCGAAGATCTCTTGCGGCTGGCCTGGCTGGCGAACAGCGATGAAAAGCCCGGCCTCCGCGATGCCCTGTTGACCCTCGCCGCGGTCGATAGCGGACGCGATGACGCGGTACTGGCCGAGCGGTGTCGGCGCCTTCTCGTGGCGCGTCGGCCCGATCACTGGTTCGCCACGACGCCGACGGTCGGTAGCGCGATGTCGCACCCGCAGGTTGCCGCGGCCCTGGCCCGTTTGCGGACGACCTTTCCGCCAGTCCGGGTGCAGAGGCATCTGCTTCGTTACGAGGTCCAGAGCGGTCCCTTCACCGGGCGATCGACCTCGTTGAACCGGGTTCTCGAAGACCTTTCCCTGGTTCCCGACGAAGCGAAAACGAAGCCAAGAAGTCGGCCCGTCCCGATCAACCAGGACCGAGCCCAGGCGCTTCCCTTTCCAGGAACGTCAACGCAGATTGACGCTGACGGCTCTCTCTCCAATTTTTATCTGACGATCTTGCTGGCGATGGCCGTCTTGCTCAAGACGGTGACGGAACCTTCCAGCCTCGACAACAGCCAGGCTGCCTGAGTCTGGCCCCTGCCCCGCTGCCCGCCCCGGACGACCCGCCGACAAAATCCCACGCGATACTTGCCGAGATACGCCTTATATTTGACCTTCCTCAACGCCTGGGTCTTCAGCGATTTTCCGGTGGATGAACAACACGGATCGGCTCGCGTCGGTGGCGTTGGCCGCGCGTGAGAGCGCCGGCGAGTCGGCGGTCAAGGGCCTCGATCGCGGCGTCGAGGACCCCTCGGGCGGTGTCGAGGTGGCGAGGGCGCAGGGCGTAGGGATCGCGGGGAAGGCCGGTTCGAGGGAAGTTCAGGCGGTCGGCCGCGATCCGCAACGAGGCGGGGGCCTGATGCGGCTGCAAGGGTTCGTAATCGCCGTCGCGGCGGGGTGATCGGTAATAGGCGCGGCGGTCAGCCGAGGCGCCGGGGTACGACCAGGACGTCCGCAAGGCCAGGAGTTCGGCGAACTGCGGCCAGGGGGGCGAATCGGCATCAAACGAACCGGCGGGGCCTTCGGCGACGATCGCGGGAAGGAGTCGCCAGGCATCAGACGTTGGCAAGGGGCGAGCCGGATCGGCGATCAGGGCGATCAGCTCGGGTCGACCAAGTTCGACGGCCGCCTGATGCACCAAAGCCTCGGCGCTCGCGAGGTACATCAAAAGCGCGGCGCGGGCGAGGCGGCTGGCCTCGCTCTCGGAACGTCCGGCGGCGAGGCGGCTCTGGGTGTGGAAGTGCAAGGCGTCCTGATACAGACAATGAAAGGGGCTGACAACGGTCTCGATCACCCAGCCCGTGGTGTCGGGATCGGCGGGCCGACCGTTGCCGGGCGGGGTCCCTTCGGTGTTCGCACCGCGCGTGGAACTCAGCCCGCGCTCGCCTTCCCGCATGACCGTCTCCCGCCCACGATCCCCGCGTTCCGCTTGAACGGCTCACGCGGCGGGCCTTGCCGTGGTCTCGTCTCGCACGCCGAACACCTTCCGCGCCGGTCAACAACTCTACCTGATCTTCACGGGCCGGCACAACGGAGTGAGTACTCAGACCGGGAGAATTGCAAAGTCCCGATGACCGATGACCAAAAAAATTCCGCCTTTTGGTCCTTGGTCATTGGTCATGGAAAAAGAGGGACTTCGCATTGCTCCTGATTCACGGACGGGGCCGTTTTCCTAGGAGATTGGCCGAGGCTCAGACTGCGGGGCAATAACCCCGAGGCTGGGGGTCGAGAGCACGGAAGGGAATGGCATACTGGGTCGAGAGCGTGGCCGCGGCATCATCGGGCTTGAGAGGGCGAGCGTAGTAGTAGCCCTGACCGTACTGGCAGTTCAGGACGCGGAGGCGGTCAGCCTGTTCGGGTGTTTCGACCCCTTCGGCGACGACTTTCATGCCGAGGTTATGCGCCAGGGCAATAATCGTCGCGACGATCTCGGAGTCCTCGCCGCGAGGGCCGATCCGGCTCACGAACGAGCGGTCGATCTTGAGGATATTGAAGGGAAACTTGTGCAGGTAGCTCAGCGATGAGTAGCCGGTGCCGAAGTCGTCCATGCTCAGGCTAATGCCGCGCTGTTTGATCTGCCGAAGCTTGGCCGTCGCCAGTTCGGGCTGGGCCATGATCGCGCTTTCGGTCACTTCAAGGCGAAGGCAGGTCGGGTCAATCCCCGTGTCGGCGAGGATCTCGTCGATGCGGTCGATCAGGCTGGCGTGAGCGAACTGCTTGCTGGACAGGTTGACGCTCAGGGTCAACGGAGAGACGTCGGGGAAGTCGGCATGCCAGACGCACATCTGGCGGCAGGCTTCGCGGATCACCCAGAGATCGAGCGGAATGATCAGGCCGGTTTCCTCGGCGGCGGGAATGAAATCGGCCGGAGAAACCAGGCCGCGCTCGGGATGTTGCCAGCGGACAAGGGCCTCAAACCCGGCCACACGGTTCGTGGAAAGGTCAACGATCGGCTGATAGGCAAGCCAGAACTCGTTGCGCTCGATCGCCCTGCGGAGGTCGGTCTCAAGCCGAAGACGGGTGACGACGCTGGTGTGCATCGCCTGGTCAAAGATCACGTAATGAGCCTTGCCAAGCGCCTTGGCGCGGTACATCGCGGTATCGGCGTCGCGGAGAAGCTCAACGGGCCGGTCGTAACGCGGGTCGCTGGTGGCGATCCCGATGCTTGCCGACGTGAAGACCTCGTGACCGCAAACGAGGAATGGCATGCTCAATTCCTGACGGATGCGGTCCACCGTCAGCAGCGCATCGGAGCCGTCGCGGATGTCGTTGATGAGAATGGCGAACTCGTCGCCGCCGAGCCGGGCGACGGTATCACCAGTGCGCAGGCAGGCTTCGAGCCGGTGGCCAATGCCCACGAGCAACTGGTCGCCGGCCATGTGGCCGAGGCTGTCATTGACCACCTTGAATCCATCAAGGTCGAGGAAGAGGACGGCGAAGCGGAACTCATCGGATCGCTTCGAGCGATTGACAGCGCGGTCGAGTCGGTCGGTGAAGAGAGCGCGGTTGGGAAGGCCGGTGAGGCCGTCGTGATAGGCCTCGTGAAGAAGCTGTTCCTCGGCCGCCTTGCGCGGCGTGATCTCTTCGTGAGCGACGACAACGCGGACGCTCTCGGTATCGCCGAACCGGGTGACCCGGACGTTAAACCAGCGCCGGGTGGCCGGGGTATGACTGGCATATTCGCGTGAGAACTCGTCGCGGCGGCGAGACATGACCTCGCGAATCCCCACGGCGACGGTCGCGGCCTCACCCCCTTGACCACGGTCCTGGGCCTCGCAGACGCTCAGGTAATTCACGCCGACGTCGCAGGGAACGCCGACCATCGGGTCAAGCACGGCGAGCCGACGCCAGGCGGCATTCACGGCGAGAATCGTCCCGGAGGCGTCGAGGATCGCGATCCGGGTCGAGAGGGCGTCGAGGGTCGATTGCAGGAAATGATGAAGCCGGCCAAGGTTCTCTTTTTCCTTGCGCAACATCTCTTCGCGGACGCGGTAGGTCTCGGCCTGGGCGATCTGTTTCTCGCGGGCGAGGGCACTCTCATATTCACGGTGCCGGGCCTGAACAAAGTCTTCGAAGGTCGACCCGAGGTAGTCGAGAATCTGTTCCTTGTTCGAGGCAATGCTCAGGCTGTGGCCCATGAAGAGGACGTCGTCGGGTCCTCGCGAACTCCCTTCGCGGGCGGACTTGTTCGAGAGGATCGTCTTGATCCGGCCGAGGAGCGCGTCGGGCTGAAAGGGCTTGTAAATGTAGTTATCGGCGCCACATTCCAGGCCGCGGATCAGGTCGATCGGCTTGGCCAGGCTGGTCAGCAAGACGAATGGCACGGCAATGCCGCGCGGACCTTCCTTGATGAGCCGGCACAGCTCGTAGCCGGTCAGGCCGGGCATCATGACGTCGCTTAGGATCAGGTCAAAGTCGGTTGCGTTGAAGGCTTTCAGCCCTTCGGCCCCATCGTGCGCGACGTCGACTTGATATCCGGCCGACTCGAGGACGGTACGGAGCCGCACGGCCTGAGAGGGGCTGTCCTCGACGACGAGAACGCGGGTCGCGCGGGTCTGGGTCATGGCTAGGCACTCGGAGTGTTCGGGGCCGCGTGCGGATCATCGATCCTGACCGTCTCATCCCCTGAGCGGAACCGCGGCGCGGTCATTCTGCATTCAAGGGGCAGAAGGTCTTCCCAGTCGACTCTAGGTCGAGTCTCGGCCCGAGGGAGGACGATTATGCAGATTCGTCGCGCCATTGAGATCAGAGGGCCGAGACCAGGTTGAGCCGGTACGGTCGGACGTTCGACGGTCGAAGACTCGTGGCGAAGCTCAATCGCATCACCGTATCGGCCGAGAGTCGACCGATCAAAAACTCGGCGAGCGTGAGGCGGTCGCCCGAATAGGCGAAAACCACGGGCTGACCCGCGTCAAGCTGCGAGAGGACCGAGTCCACCGTGGGCAGACCCAGCTCGCGCGACAGTGCGGCCGACGAACCGCTCTCCGACTTCGAGTAGAGCGCGGGAAGCTCG
The DNA here is from genome assembly GCA_965277595.1 of Isosphaeraceae bacterium. GTDB lineage: Bacteria > Planctomycetota > Planctomycetia > Isosphaerales > Isosphaeraceae > CBDIDH01. The sequence goes on along the minus strand of CBDIDH010000002.1, from coordinate 2,489,051 downwards.
ACCGGTTGGAGCGTCGGGGCGGGATCGGGATTGTAATGGAAGTAGCCGAGTGCCAGGGCGTTGCGATAAATGGCGAAGGGCTGATAACCCGACTGTCGCAGCGCGGCGGTGTCCAGCACGAGAGCGTGCGTGTAAAGCTGCTTGCCGCCCCGGCCGCTGTATTCAGCGCGGCCTTCCCGGGTGCGTGAGAGAGCGAATCGGCCGCTTGGAAGTGGGTAGAAGTTGACGCTCAGGTGGTTCGCCGGATCCACGATCAAGCCGCCGTGCGAAGGGGACCAGGTAGCAACTGTCCCCGCCTCGGACTCCGTCAGGCCGGGCGACCGCGCGACGACGTGATATCCCGATTTGCCGCGGCGGACCATCGATGTGAAAATCGCTTGCTCGGCGAGCACGAGAGCCCTCAGGAAAGGAGACAGGAGACGGGAGACGGGAGACGGGAGGCAGGAGGGTAAAGGCACGATTTCTGCTTCGATCCTTGCCCTCTGGCCTTTGCCCTCTGGCCTTTGCCCTCTGGCCTTTGCCCTCTGGCCTTTGCCCTCTGGCCTTTGCCCGTTGTCCTCTGGCCTCGAAGTTTGAGGGAAAGGGGGGTGCTAGCGGATCTGGCTGAGGAGCCAGGAGAAAGGCTCGATGATCCCGCGAGGCTCGACGCGGAGGGGAACGAGAGACTCGTAACCGTCGCGATCAACAAGCTTGCCGGTCGATCCGGCGACGCCGGAGCAATAGAACTGAACGTGCTTGAGCCGCGATTCACAGAGGCGCCAGAGACCAGGGGCGTTGGCGCGGGCAAAGGCGCTGGGGTCGCGGACGGCGTCTTCGTAAAGGTCGGCCTTGGTGAAGACGATCGCAACTGGTACTTCAACCTTTCCGCGCTTCTTGACAGGCCGGAGCGAGTCAAGGTAGCTGACAAGCTGCATCGCGAATAACTCTTGCCCCTGACCGTCGGCGACGACCTGCATCATGTCGGCCAGAACGACCAGGCCCGAGCATCGACCGATCAGCGAACGGATTGTTGGGTTCGTTTTCGGATGCTCGATCTCGGCCATGACGGCCTCACCGGCGACGTCGGGAGTGACGACGTCGTAGACCGGCCCGCGTTTCTTGGACGTGACCTCGCAGTGAACCCAGTCCCAGCGGTCGGCTTCGTTTGGGGTTTTTTCGGGAAATCTCTGCCGCTCAAGGGCGAGGATCAGGTTGCGGTGCAAGGCGAGGGAAAACGGCCCCTTGGCCGTGCCGTGAAGGCCCCCGGCGCCCTTCGAGAGCATGTCCAGAAGCATGCCGAGATAAACCGTCTTGCCAACGCCGCTCGGCCCGAGAACGCCGATGAACTGCGGCCGACTCTCGCGGTAAAAGATCGACTCGATCACCGTGGCGGGGGCGTGGCAGGTGCCGCAAGGGTCGCCCTCAAACAGGTGTCCGTCGCAGAGCGGGCAGTTGAGATTCATCATGGCTGGGTCACGCCTGAGCGGTTGCGGTGCGAGAACCTGAACGGAGGATGTTGAAGTTCGCTGGCCAATCGGGAACGCCGTGTCGATCAGTCGATATCAGAGCCGGAGTCGAAGACGGTCGACGGGAATCGCGCATCGAAAACCGATGTTGTCGCGGCGGTCAAGCTCGGGCTGGCCGGTGATGAACTGACAGGTCGCCTCGTTGGGAAAATAGGTGTCATACGCGCCTCCGGTGATCCGACGCATGGGCCGGAGCGGGTGAAACGCCTCGTCGGCGCGAGCGGGAATGGCGTCAAGGCGGTCGCAAAGCCATTCCCAGACGTTGCCAGTCATCTGGAAGATGCCGTTGGGCGTCGCTCCGGCTGGATAATCCTGCACGGGGACGGTCTGCCCGGCGCCTGTGGGTCCGAGGTTGGCGCGAGACGGCTCGTAGACGTTGCCCCAGGGGTATCGGTGACACGATCCGCCGCTGAGATGCTCGGGCCAGCCGCCGGCTTTTTGCCATTCCGCGGCGGTCGGTAGCCGCTTGCCAACCCACGAGGCATAGGCGGCGGCTTCATACCAGCAGATGCCGATGACGGGGTGTTCGGCCTTGCCCGCGGGAAACTTGCCGTTCTCCCATTCGCGAGGGCCGGGCCGTCGCGAGCGGTCGACAAACCTCATCAGGCTCGGCCAGATCTCCTGAGGCCAGATTTCCAGAGCATCGTAGCCATTGGCCTCGACGAATCGTTGGTACTGGCGATTCGTGACCGCGTGGCGATCGAGGAAAAAGGCGGAAATCTCAACCGGGCCGACTCCGCCGTTGGCGTGAACGACCGGGACAACGCCGGTGGGAACCAGCGACATCTTTTCCGCGATAGCCTGCCAGCCGAGCGCCGCATCGGCCTCGGCGATGTTGTCGGCGGCTTCCTTGAGAAGGACGAAGATGTACCGGTCCTCGGCGACGAGTTGCCGGGCCATGCCGAGGTTGCGCGGGGCGACCCGGCTATTGCCGGTGCCTGGGGCGTTCTGCGACGCGGGCTGCACCCGCGTGAAACTTCCGAAAAGACGCGACGCCCAGCCCCTTCGGGCCGTTCCGGTCTGGGCGGTCATGGGGTTGGGCATGTTCCAGAAGACCTCATTCGTACGGAAAAGGACGCGAGGCGGAATTTCGCGTTCACGCGAGACTTATTGCGACCCTCGACCGCTCTTCGAGTTTCCAACGGGGCATTGAACGACGAACGTTGACCAGGGATCGAACCAAGAACATCGAGATGAGCTTGACCAATGACTTGAGATCCTGTTCGGTTCGTTTCCACCACGAGAGATCGGCCACGATTCCTGAGTCAGTCACTAACGAAGAGTTACTTCTATCATCAACCGCGACTCCGGCTGTTGCGGCGAACGTCGCCCTGTAAGGTCTGGAACTGCTGAAGAATGGAACGAGTGACGGCCTCGGCGGAAGGGTCGACGGTCGACGACCAGGGGGTTGCCGCGCGATCGGCCGCCGCGGGGGCGGAGGCGGGAGCCGGCGCCGCGGCGGCCGAGGCCGAGACGGCGGGGGCGTCAACCTGCTCCTGTTCGAGCCGTTCCCAGGCCTCGGCAAGCAGACGGCGATCGGATTCGAGTTGCTGAAACGCGGACTGATACTCTTGCTCGCGTCGCCTGGCTTCGGCCACGAGCCGGGCCTGCGCGGTCTCCAGTTGGGTCACGCGGTCCGCCAGCTCAAGTTCGCGGTCGCTGGCGTCTTCTTCAAGGAGCCGGGCCTGTTCCCGGGCAAGGGCTTCAAGAGGGTCAAGGCGGCGGTGGAGGTTATCGCGGAGACGCTCAAGGCCGTCGACAAGCGCGGCGAGGCTGGCGTCGGGTTCGGCGTCGGAGGCGCGGCGGGGCCGCGACTCGCGGCGGTCGGTGGTGCTGCTGGTCGACGACTGTGGGGGGATCTTGGCCGTCATGGGGCCGCTCCTCGACGGCCTTGGGCCGGAGGGTTTCTCCGTTCAGTAAGGCGATTGTTAACCTGGACCGGTGTTCCGCCAGAGCCTGGAAAGCCGGGCGCCGAGGGACCGGTTGACCCGCTGCGCGGCCTCGGTATCGTGAAGTTCCTTGAGGTGTTGACGGAAGGCCCTGATCCGCTCGTCGGCATCCATCGCCGAGGGGCGTTCGGGCGCGAAATCCCGCGTCGGCTCGCTCGATGGCTCGGCCTGGCGGACGAGCGACTCGCGGGCCAGCTCGCTACGAAGGGCAACCAGTTCCGCCTCGTGCTCGATACGCTCGCGCTGGCGTTCGTCTTCAAGCCGGCGGATCTCGCGGCGGGCCGTTTCGAGGTCGGTGACAGCCTCGGCGAAGCGTCGGCCAAGGGTCTCCGCCTCGTTGGCGAGAGTGCGAAGGGCCTCGCAGTCGGTTCGAAGCTGGCGATTCTCGGCGGCGAGTTCGAGAAGCGAGGATTCGTCGCGCGTCGCGGAGCCCTGGTGGTTCCGAGCGATCTCATCGCGGAGAAGCTGCGTTTCGCGTTCCAGGCCGACCCGGCGAGCGTCCCAGCCGCGACGTTCGGTTTCCGAGGAGACCCGAAGCCGCTCGCCGCGGTCGCGTTCGGCGTCAAGCTCAGCCCGAAGACGGGGGCCTTCGGCGTCGCGATCTTCAACCCGGCGCTCGACCTCCTCGACCCACTGATGCAGTTGCTCCCACTCGGCCCGCTGCGCCGACGCGGCCTCTTCATAGAGCCGAGACTGTTCCAGAAGCAGTTCCACCGTCTCATCACGCGCCGCGATCTCGGCGAGAAGGCCGTCGATCTGCTCGCGAGAGGTGTCGGAGGCGTGAGCGTGGGCGTGGGCATTGGCGTTATCAAGGTGATGATCGTGATGCGAAAGCGCGGCCTGATCGCGGTCGCGTAGCTCGGCTTCGAGCCGGGCGATTTCCTCCTGAAGCAGGGTGATGGTGTCAACGTCGTGGTTCGGCTCAACTTCACCATCCCAGGGGCTCGCCAGTGGTTCCGGGTCCCGTCCGAGCATCGGCTCACGCCCTCCCGCCGCACGTTGAATGATGAACGATGGGGAAGACCCTGAATCACGCGATAAAACAGTATCGAATCTTCCTATTTATTTACGGTCATTAATTTGTCTTTTCACGTGACCCCCACGAGTTCACACTCGCCGATCAATTGCCGGACGGTTGAGCGCAGGTCGGGCTCGGTCAAGGGGCGGTGAAGGACGCCATCGAGGCCAAGGCGGTCCAGGCGGTCAAGCTGGCTCTCTTCCTCGATCTTGACGAGGCCGATGAATCGCGTCGTGGCCGGAGCATGGGCGCGGGCGCCTTGATAGAAGGTTTCTTGATCGGCGGTATCCACGGGCAAGATCACCAGGGCGAACGACTGCCGCTTGAGAAGAAGCTGCGCGGCGACGCGGTCGCGAACGTGCCGAAGCTGATAGCCTTCGCCCTCGGAACCAAGAATCCGAGCGGCCAGCCGAGCCGACTCGGTATCGTCTTCGAGCATGAGGATCGCGGCGTTGACCGCGGGTGCCCGGCGCTCAAGATGGCCGGCGAGTTCCAGGCCAAGGGCCAGCGCGGCGGCGTCAACCGCGGGCATCGCGAGTTTCTGGGCGATCGCCGCGAGAGGCTCGGCGCCGTCGAGAAGCGTGTGCACCCGGACCTCCTGCGGCACCAGGCCGGCGCGGTCGACGTTCCCGCCGCGTGGGTTATGCCGGGCGAAGAGAATCGGTCCCAGGTGGTTCAGTTCCGTTGTCGAAACGCAGCGCCGAACTCCTTCGACGGCCAGTGAGGGCAAGCTCGCCTGAAGTGGAAACGCCTGGAACATCGGGGGCAGGGCGGTTCGACCCTCGAAGACGAACTCGCCAGGGCCGTGCGTCAAGGCCCAGTAGGTCAGGACGGCCGATTGCGCCCGCAAAAGAGCGCGAAGACGGCGAGGATCGGAGAGGCTCCGCTCCAGAAGCTTGACCAGGCCCGACATTGACGCGTCTTGCTGTTCGCCCAGGGTCATCGTCAGAAGCGGGGCGAGGTCGGCAAGGTCGCGCGGCAGATGATCGGCGACGCGATGCGGAGCGACTGTCGGCGAGTAAACCGCCTGAATCCGCCCCCCCGAAATTGCGAAACGAAGCCGTTCCTTGTTCTGTTCGAGAGTCAGGCGGCCGTCGACCTGCGCGTTCGTGAGGAAGTCAAGGACGGCACGGAAGGGAAAGACGTCGGTCCGGCCCGAGAGAGCGGCGTCGGTCTGTTCACCCACGGCCTCGGGCATCGCGCAGCCGGTGCGCTGGGCCTGCTCAACCAAGGCGCCGGTGGCCAGGCCGTTGGCCACGCCGCTCTTGAGAAGCTCGGGGGTGAACGGCTTGGGAATCTGGTCAATGACGTTCGAGAACTCGGCGTAGAGCGCAAAGGCCCGGTTACGCATCGCCGAGCTGATCAGGACGGGAATTCGGGCGGTGACCTCGGAGGCAAGGAGTTTCTTGCAGACCTGATCGCCGGTGACGCCGGGAAGCTGATGGTCGAGAAGGATCAGGTCGGGGTGGATCGTCGCGGCCATCGCCAGCCCTTGCTCGGCGTCGGAGGCCATCGAGACCCGGTAGCCGGCCTGAGACAGGTGGCACTCGACCATCTTGCGGATGGTCGGACTGTCATCGATCACGAGGACCAGAGGGGCCGTTTGCGTCATGAGGACTCCCCGACGTGAGACACGGTCGCGGCGTGACCTGGGAAGAGACCCCGAACGGTCACGGCCAGGATTTCGGGATCGATCGGCTTGGAGATGAACTCGCGGGCACCCAGGGCAAGCACCCGGCGTCGCGTCTCGGGGTCGGACCGGGTACTGGCGATGATGACCGGGACCGCGGGCGCGATCTCCAGGCGGTTCAGCTCGGCGAGCAGCTCATAACCGTCCATCCGGGGCATCTCCAGGTCGCTGAAGACCAGGCCGTAAGACTGACCGCGAATCTTGCCCAGGGCTTCCAGGCCGTCAGAGACTTCTTCCACCTCATGACCAAGAGCCCGAAGGTGCCGGGCGACGACCTTCCGCACGCTGATCGAGTCGTCAACCACGAGGATCGGCGGTCCCTTGGGATCGTCCCGAGGCTGGGATGTCACCGTCTCGGCCCGGCTCCGACCCGCGCGAGGACCGATCGCCAGACCCGGCGGATCAAGGGCGAGGATCACCTCGCCGGTCACCGACAGACTCGTTCCCGAAACCAGCGGATGACCAGCCAGCAAAGGACCGAGAGGCTTCACCACCAGTTCGCTCGTTCCATCAATGGAGTCAACCAGAACCGCCACGGGTGAACCCTCGGCGCGGATCAATAGAAGCTTAGGACACGAAACCGGCAAGGTCGTCGCCAGCGCCAGCGCTTCGCGTGAGAGAGTCAGGGGGACCCAGGCATCGCGGATCTTCACCGAGGTCCGAGAGCCGGACGTGTTCACGTCACGCGCCTCGAACGGCTGGGCCAGGTCAATCAGCTCAACCGGCAGGGCAAACGCCTGGTCATCGACCCGGAAGACCATCGCCTGTTGCAGCGCCAGGCGCGCGGGAAGGCTGAGGCTGAGCCGCGTCCCCTCGCCCGTTCGGGATACGAGCGAGACCGAGCCGTGAAGCCGACCGACTTCCTGACTGACGACGTCCATGCCGACGCCTCGGCCCGCGATCGCGTTGGCGGCCTCGCGGGTCGAGAAGCCTGACTGAAAGATCAGGGCGTTGAGCCGTTCAACCGTCGGCGCATCGCCGGGACCGATGAGGCCGAGCCGACACCCTTTCGCGGCGATCGCGTCATAATCAAGGCCGCGGCCGTCGTCGCGAACCGAAAGGACCAGCGTGTTGCCCGATCGAACCGCCTCCAGCGTGACCCGCCCCGAGGCCGCCTTGCCGACCTTGCGACGCTCGTCGGGAGTCTCGATGCCGTGGCAGACGGCATTGCGAACAACATGAAGGAGCGGCTCGAACGCCTTGTCCTGAACAGCGCGATCCACCCCGGTCTCCTCGCCGACCATGACAACCTCGACGTGGCGTCCCTCAACCCTCGCGGCGTCGTGGGCCACGCGGGCGAGGCGCTGAAAGAGGCCGCGCACGGGGACGATTCGGATCGCCTGGAGCGATTCCCAGAGGTGCAGGCTGAGACGGGCGAGAGCATCGCTATTGTCGGAGAGCGGCTTGGCGATCGCCTGGGCGGCGTCGGAAAGCTCGACAAGGTCTTCGGCCTGTTCGGTGATCCTGCGGATCAATTCGGGGAGATCGGCATGATGATCGCCCCTCCGGATCGGCGGTTCCGAGAAAGGCGAGGAGGATCGCGGCGGCGGAGGCAGGTCGCGAAGGCGATCGATCGAGGCGAGCATCCGGTTCCGACTCGTCCGGGCGAGCGCGGCGAACTCCTTCATCCGACCGGCCTGGGCCGTCCAGAGTCCGCGCCGGCTGATCAGTTCGGAGGCGAGATCCATCAACTCGTCGACCCGTTCGGCCGAGACCCGGACCGGTCCCTCGCCCGCGCTTCCGTCGGCCGATGCGGGGGCCGTTTGCGTCGGAACCAGAGCCGGCGCCGGAGTCGGAGCCGAGGAGGGCGGCGGCGGTGACGGCGTTGGTGAACTTGAGGCCGAGGCCGCGAAGGGTCGGGCGTTGATGGCGACGGCCGACGTGACCGGGGGCATCACGACCGGCTCGGAAGTGCCTGGGCCGCCCCGACGGAGTGCGATGAAGACGCCTTCGAGATAATGAAGGAGCCGGTGCAGGAGGTCAATCAGACCGTCGCCGGCCGTGCCCGAGGCGGCGTCTAGCTGTTCCTCCATCGCGTGCACGAGCGCCGCGAGTTGCAAGAGGCCCACGCTTCCGGCAGCCCCTTTGAGGGTATGGAAGCAGCGGCCAAGCTCGTGAAGCGTTTCGGCCTGGCGCTGGCCCCGGCCAAGGCTGAGAACCAGGGTCTCAATCCGATCGAAGAGGTCGGTGGCCTCGGAAAGAAAGGTCTCGCGCATGTCCTGGTCGATCGCCAGGGTCAGCGGAGGCGCGGGAACCTCGAAAGGTAATTCCGGAGATGCGATCGGGCTTTCCGTGGGGAAATCAACCGTGTCGGAGGGATCGGGGGCGTCGATCGGGTCGTCAAAGGTGGGCCAGGAACCGGTTGTCGGGCCTGGGGGATCGAGAAGGATCAGCGGAGAGACGTCCCAGTTTCCCGATTCGGGAGGAGGCGCGGAGGTGTCCCCCGTGAGCATCCGAAAGAGGGCGACCGGGTCGATCGCCGAGGGGGCGTCGTCGCGGTCGGAACTGGTCTCGTCTGCCGGTTCGGAGCAGGAATCGGCGGAGTCGCTTGAACTGGGATCAATGAGGCGGAGATAGTCGCCCCAGCGGGTCGAGGATTCGCGGAGGACCCAGGCGGGGATTCCGTCGGCATCGGCGTCGGTCTCGGCCTCGGAGACGGCGTCGTCGGCAAGTCGGGCGAGGGCCTCGTCACAGAAGTCGGAGACGTCGCGGGCCTGCGCGGGGGAATCGCCGCGGAGGCATTCCCAGACGTCGGCCATCAGGCCGAGCCTTCGAAAGGCTTCGGCGCGAAGCGGGCGGCCCTGGTCCTCGGCCTCGGACCGAAAGGCGGCCAGGTCGAGCCGGCGGTCGGGTGGAGTGGTGGTCATGTGGTCCGCTCACTGCCGACAAGTCGGCGCATCCGACGCGGGGCAAGGGCCGTTGACGCCGGAAACGTTTCCTCGGTCGTGGCGTTGCTCTTGGGAGCCGGCTCCAGCGTCGAAAGCGGCGTGAGCCGATCGCACCACTGAGAGAGACCTCGAATCGACTCGCGCGACTGGGTGGTTCGCTCCAGGGTCAGGTTCGAGACGTCGGAAATCGCCTGCATGGCTCGAACGAGTTCCTGCGCGGCGAGGACCTGGTCGTTGGTGGACCGCGAAATGCCGTCGACGAGCATGGCCGAATGCTCGGCCACCTGGCTGATCCGTTCCAGGGCCGAGCCGGCGTCGCGGACCCGCTGGGCTTCCTTCTCCATCTCGCTCTGTTCCTCGCCCAGAGCGCGAATGCTCTCGTGGGTGTCGGCCTGAATGGCCTCGACGAGGGTGCCGATATCCCGGGTGGCCGTCGCCGTCCGTTCGGCGAGCTTGCGAATCTCCTCGGCGACGACGGCGAAGCCTCGACCGTGCTCGCCGGCTCGAACAGATTCAATCGTCGCGTTGAGGGCGAGCATGTCGGTCCGGCTGGAAATGCCGCGGATCAGCTCGACAATCGTGCCGATCTCCACCGAACGATCGCCGAGCCGTCGGGCCTTGCGGCCGTTGACCTCGATCTGAGTGCGAAGCCGCTCCATTCCCTCGATCACGCGGTGAACCTGTTCGAGGCCGCGACGCGCTTCCTGTCGGGTGCGTTCGCACGCCTCGGTGGCGTTCTCGGCGTTCAACGAGATCCGGTCGATCTTGTCGGAAAGGGCTTCCACCGTCGTGGTCGTCCGTGAGACGGTTTCCGACTGATCGATCGCGCCCGAGGCCATGCGCTCGTTGGCCTCTTCGAGCGAGTCCGAGTAGCGGACAAGAGTGTCGGCGGTCTGTCGGAAGAGATCAAAGAAACTGGAGACGCAGGAACGGGTGTCGGGAGTGGGTACAGGAGGGTTGGCCTTGCCGTGGATGGCGGTCCAGAAGCCTCGGGCCATCCGGCCGATCTCTTCCGATTCCTCGTCGGCGAGCCGGGCGCGTTTGAGCGTCTGGCGGACGTGCTGAAGCGTGTCGTTGAGCTGGCCCTCGCCGATCGGGTCGGGACCCTGGCCGGGAAGTTGCCAGCTATCAGACTCGGCGGCGGAAAGGTGCTCGCGGACAAGGCGTTCCAGGACGATCAGCGTCGTGAACGTGCCGGCGGCGCCCGAGACCGCGGCGAGGGCAATGCCAAGGCTGGCGCCGAGATTGATTCCCAGCCAGGCGGTGAGTGTCAGGGTTAGCGTGGCCCCGGCGACCCCGGTCGCCGCGCCGATGGTCAAGATCCGGTGTCGCAGGTTCAGGTTCAAGGTCGAGGCCCCTCTTCGATGGTCTTCAGCGAAATTTAAGCCCGATGGGCGTGGCTCAAAGTCGAGAACCGTTGGGCGGGCGGACGAACGGTGTCTCGACGGTTGATCTCCATCAGGCGTCGCGCGTTCTCTTTCCCTGGGAACAGACGGAAAAGAACGTCCCGTTTCGATGATCGATGACCCAAAAAATCAAGCACGTCCGAACGCGTCCGATCGGTCATCGTCCCTCGGTCATCAAAATCCGAAACGAGGAGGATCTTCACGGCCGGTTCCTTGAGTCGGTCAGGCGCGCCCGGCCAGGGCAACGGCCGGAGTGGACGTCGACAACGACGCCGAGGGTTCGGGATCGCGCCCCATCCGGTCACAGTACCAGTCTTCGACCCCCTGGCGGATGTTCTGCCAGGTGGCCTCGGGATGGATCGCGGCATAGGTTGTCTCGCCCCGGCGCACCGTGCCTAGAAAGGCCGGGCCGAGCGGGATCGCCGCGGGCGCAATGTCGTCAAGACGCTCCTCGCCGACAATCATTCCCTCGGGATTGATCCGAACGGCCCAGGTCCCCTGCCCTGTCCGAAGGATCATCACGAGCAAGCCGGCCGTCGCCATCGGCGGCGGAGCTTCGGGGGCGTCACCGGGTTGGTTCAGACTGATGACCGGGATCACCTCGCGGCGAAGCGAGCAGAGACCGAGCACCCGGGGCGGACTGTGCGGGAGCCGGACCAGGCGCTCGACCTCGACAACCTCGGCCACGGCGTCGAGACCGATCGCGTAGGCCGATCGCCCGCACTGAAAGAGACACCAGGGGCGCGCCTTCGGGTCGGGCGTGACGTTGGCTTCGTTTCCGACGTTCTCCACGAATTCGTTCTCCATGATTCGGGCTGGAACGAGACGAAACGGAACGGATCAGGTTCGACCTACTTTTCGGGGCGCTTCGCCGAAGGATCAGCGAGGTTCTGCTTGAGGCGGCGATCGAGAAGCTTGGCGGCCAGGGCATCGAGTCGTTGACGCGCATCCTCGGGCCGGGCCGGTTCGGCGGCGACCGCCTCGACGGCCTCGGTCGGCGGAGTCGTGATCGAGGCTGGGGGGGTCTCTCTCTGCCAGGAACGAGACGGCGACGGCGGCGCATTGACAGGCTTGCGGGCAACGGTCGGTTCAGCCTCGGTTGCCGGTGCGGGCGCGATGGTCGGCGCCAAAGTCGGTGCCGGGAAGACGGAAGGAGGCTCAGGCGGGGGCGATTCAATCCGACGACTGAGCACCAGCGCCTTTTGTTCGTCGATCAGCCGATCGATCTCGTCGCGAAACTCGGCGATTGCCCAGAGCAAGGATCTCGGGTCCACGGGTTCCGTCGACGTCGACTGACTTTCCACCTTGACCTCCGTCCCATCCCATCCCATCCCGTCGCTTTGCTTCGCCCGGCCGACGACCTGGAGCCGCCCGTGCCGGGTAACCCAACTCTAGGACATCTTTGATTGCAAGGGCCGAGAACCACGGCCCCGGCCGACGCAAGGTCTCCCTGGTTCGCGTGGTTCGAACGCAACAAAGTTGACAAGGTCGCGGTCAACGCTCTTGACTCGGCCTAGGGTTCTGGGGAGCGACCCGCCACCCCCCCACCGCCGACGACGCCAAGCGACGCGGCACGCCAAACCTCGACCAACCCTCGACAACGCCTTATCCACGTCGACGACGGGCGGACCAGGCTGGACCGCGCCCCTTTGTTTTTGACGGATCGTCGACGCCTTTCGAGACGAACCATCACGAGCAACACCCATGACGAAGTCCCGGAAGCGACGAATCGTCAGCCTGCCCATCACCGTTCTGGAAGGCCGACGCCTTCTCGCGACGACGCCCGTGGCTGTCTGGATTGGCCAGGACGGGCACGACCTCGCCGGAGGACCGACCGCGGGGGTCGGCGACGGGATCATGGACGTTCATATCGGGCTCTCATCGCTCCCCGCGAATGACCCGATCGAAACGATTCAGATGCTCGGCTATGGCGCGGGCGAGTGGGATCTGAACGTCAACAGCTATTCGCGATACGGCGGCGTGCTTGAGCAGGCCCCCGGCGCCTCGACGGCCGACTGGTTCGTCGACGTTTATCAAAATGAGACCGGCCGACCGTTCACGCTGACGATCACCTTTGCCGACAACACGACGTCGGTCATCACCATGAACGGCGGTACGGCCAACGCCAACCTGCGGATGCCCGCCGCCGCCCTGACCGCGCAATGGCTCGGCCAGGATGGTCACGACCTGACCGGGCAGAGCGTCAGCGTCGGCCCGGACGGATTTCAGGACGCTCACCTGTCACTCGGCCACATCGACGCGACAACAACCGTGTCGAGTGTCACCATCACTGATCCTCTCGGCGATTCCTGGGGCGCGGGAACAAACCCGAACTTTTCGTATCGCGCTGAATTCGTGAGCAATCCGACCGACGCCACGCTCGGCGACCTTTATTTCAGCCCGAATCGCGATCTGAACGGCCAGGCGCTCACGGTGACGGTCATTTACGCAAATGGATCGCGGGATCAGACGACGGTTTTCGCCGGCGCAACCAACCCGAGCCTCGCCATGCCGGCGCAGGCAAGCACCGCCTTGACCTGGACCACGCTCGGCGTCCACTGGCTCGGCCAGAACGGCGTCAACCTGGCCGGAGCCGGGGCGGTTGACCTCAGCCTGACGGGCATCCCCGCCGGACGAACGGTCTTGAGCGCGACCGTCAGTGACACCTCGAACTTTGACTGGACCTATACCAAACCCGGCTCGAACGCTCCGGCGGCCGATCCGCTGGCCTGGGGCATGGCCTTTCAGGCGGGATCAAACTCAACAACGGGCCAGCTCAGCTTTGCACCTGTTGTGAACGAGACGGGCGCGACCTTGACGGTCGTCTTGACTCTCGACGACGGCACGATTCTGGCGAGCCACGTGTCGGGAGGCACCTGCGACCCCGGTTTGATCACGCCGGGAACCGCGTCGACATCGTTCGTCGCGCATCCGGGCGACGATCTGAATGCGCTGGCGAACACGTATGGGACGGTCCGGCTCGTGGCGGGGCTTTACCCGATGGACGCGCCGCTTGTTTTGAACCACCCGGTGACGATCACGGCCGATCCAGGAGCGATTCTGGTCTTCTCGCAGGGGGCGACCGATCCGGTCTGGTCAACGGCGATCAAGGTGCGGTCAAGCCACACGACCTTGAACGGGTTCACGGTCCGCTTCGCCGGGCCGATCCGGTGGGCGTCGAACGTCAGTTATGGCCCGGCGGTGATCGGCTGGTCCGACAACCTTGACCCGCCGTCGAGCGACCCGGGGGTTGACCTGACCTTCACGAACCTCGACCTGCAAGATCCCCCGGCGGCGACGTCGTGGGAGGAAGCCCCGAGCCTCTTCCGGCTTGTTGGCGCCAGCAGTGGAGTTGTCGCCAATAACGCGCTGAAAGGCGGAACGACCGAGCTGACCGGCGGCCCCTGGCAGGTGACCGGCAACAATTACCTCGGCACGGTTCCCGATACGTACACCTATTGCGCCTTTGGCACCCACTCGACGCGCGACCTGACCCTCTCGGGCAACACCGCGGAGCCTTCAGGACCGTCGGGCAAGACCTGGCGGTTTTTGGTGATGACCGATGAGGGGGTCAATGATGTCGTCGCCAATAATCAGGTCGTCGGCATTGGCCCGATGGATACCGACACGATGCCCAGCCCGAACGCCTCGGAGGTGATCCTCACCGAGGCGTATGCAATCCATTACGAGGGGATGGTCTCCTCGGTCTCGGCCGATGGCATGACGGTGCAAATTCCGACGCCGCAGGGGGGTTCGGCGCGAACCGGCGATCTTCTGGCGATCCTTTCGGGACCGCAGGCCGGTCAGTGGCGAACGATCGCGCAGATGCTCAGCCCGACGACGTATTTACTGGATAGCCCGATCACGCCCGGCCGGTTCGCCATCTCGATCGACACAGGGTTCGCGGGCGAGACGTTTCAGGGAAACACGGTCGATTGCCGGGGAAGTTCGGCGGCGGGCGACCTGGTTCTCGTCGGCAACCAGTTCGGGCTCACGGTGGAAAACAATACGTTTCTCGGTGGCAACGTTGCCTTCAAGATCACCGCATGCCCGAGCGAGACGCCGGTGACCTGGGGCTGGACCCACGCCCCGCTGCTCGGCGCGTTGATTTCGGGCAACACCTTCGAAGATTCGATCCAGGGGGGTCTGCTCGACGTCGAGCACAACGCGAGCACGGCGGCGGATGCGGGGCGGGTTTATTTTTCGGGGACGTTTCGCGATAACATCGGGATCTGGACGGCGCCGTTTCTCGCGGCACGGTCGGCGGCCGGAAACACGAGTTCGCCCGTCCTCGTCACGGTCGGAGATTCGCTCTCGATCGACCCGGGCGAGATGGCTCTGACCGAGTCGGGCAATGAGGTGGAAGGCCCCTCGGCGGTTGTCTCGGGCCAGACCTTCGAGGTCGTTTCGGGATCGGTCAACGGCCAGGTCGTGCGCAACACGGGGTATGTTCTGCCGGTCGTCGGCAGCGCACCGATGGCGGTCGTGGCGTCCGTGCCCGCGCCGATGATTGAGCCGACGGCGTTGGTCACGACCCCCGTTTCCAGCACGGTGGTTGCCACGGTCCCGCCGCCGACCATCGTGAAGGTCACCGTGCCGGTTCCCGCGCCGAAGCCAACGATCCTGAAGGTCACCATGCCGGTTCCCGCGCCGAAGCCGATTGCCGTCAAGGTTTTGGCCCCAGTGACCCGGGTTCCGGTGAAGGTGACCGTGAGCAAGCCCCTGGCACCGAAGGCACCGGTCAAGACGAAGACGCCGACACCGGTCAAGGCCCCGGTGAAAGTCAAGGTCGTGACCCCAGCGCCCCCGAAGGTCACGGCACGGACCCTGGGCGCAGTCGGATCAAGCAGCCTTTTGAGGCTGGCGGGTCGGTTCTGGACGAACTGAACGCCCGGGACCTCAGTACGTTGAGCGGTGCGTTTCTGGGTTCGTCAGCGTTCGTTCAGGATCTTCTGGGTAATCTCCCGTTCGCAGACCTTGCACCACTTCCAGCGGTTCTGGCCGACGGCTTCGTCGAGGTGTGTCTTGGCGATGGTGATGGTGCGGAACCAGATTTTTGACTCGCCGTCACCGGCTTTTTCCAGCTTGGCGCAACGGGCGAAGTGGAGGAGGTTTGTCCCCGCCTTCACCGCCGCGGGCCGTTTGCCGTTGTTGGGGTCAAGAGGGACGGCGCCGTGGAAGACGTAGCCGATCGCTTCGAGACGCGTCTCCGCGAGCTCGTCCGCGGTTTCCAGGGGGCGGACCCCCACGTTTTCCTGAATGGGCATGAATTGGTTCCCGATCCAACGCCTTGCGGCATCGAAGATTACGGGTCGTACCGTATCATATCTGAGCGATGAATTCAAGACCGATCGCGGCGTGAGGTTGCGCGGCCGTGTTGTGGGCGGGTCGGGAAGACGGGTAAGCTATCCGGGGCGCGACCCCCTTTTGCCCCTCGCCGCGTCGGGAACCGGAGAAATCAGGCCGTTGATCCGCGAGACTGTCAGTCACCTCAAGGACCTGCCGAGGTATCGCCAGATCCTCGCGACCCTGGTCAAGTACGGATATCAGGATGTCGTCGCCGCGTTGCATCTTGAGGGGCTTGTGCGGCCTTTTGAATGGGCGGCGCTGGGAAGCGACGTCCCGCCGCAGGACCGCGCCCGGCGGCTCAAGATGGTCTGCGAAGACCTCGGGCCAACCTTCGTCAAGCTCGGGCAGGTTCTGAGCACACGCCCGGACCTCTTGCCCGAAGCTTACACGACCGAACTAACCGCCCTGCGCGACGATGTCCGGCCGTTTCCTTACGAGGAAGCCGAGGCGATCCTGGCCGAGGAGTATGGTCGGCCCCCGTCGGAGGTCTTTGCCGAGATCGAGCCGACGCCAGTGGCCTCCGCCTCGATCTCGCAGGTTCATCGAGCCCGGCTTCACGACGGCCGATTGGTCGCCCTGAAGATCCGCAGGCCGGGGATCGAGAAGATGGTTCAGGCCGATCTCGACATCCTTAAAAACCTGGCCCAGCTTGCCGAGCGTCACCTTCCCGCGCTCGCCTCTTACGCCCCGATGAGCCTCGCCCGCGAGTTTGAGCGGAGCCTGAAGCGCGAGCTGGATTTCACCGTCGAACGCCGCACGATGGAGCGCTGTCGGGTCCAGTTCGCGGCTGATCCCTCCGCGCACATTCCTTACGTCGTCGAGGAGTTCTCGACGACCCGGGTGATCGCGATGGAGTTCATCGGCGGCGTGGGGGTCAACGATCTCGACGGCCTTCGGCGGCTCGGCGTCTCGCCCGAGGAGGTGGCGGTCCGGGGCGCGAGGATCTTGCTCACGCAGATCTTCCGGTTCGGCTTTTTTCATGCCGATCCGCACCCGGGAAACCTCCGAGTCCTGGAAGGGGGAGTCGTCGCGCCGCTCGATTACGGCATGTTCGGCCAGCTTGACGCGCGGACCCGCGAGCGCATCGCCGACCTTCTCGCCGGTCTTCTCGCGCAGGACACCGACCGGGTCTTGCGGGCTCTCGACGCCCTGGATATCCGAGGCGAGCACGTTGACCCACGCGCCCTGCGCCGCGACGCCGGTGAACTCGTCTCAGCGTATGCCAACCTGACGCTGGATTCGATCGACCTTGGCCTCTTGCTCAAGGAACTGATCGGCTTTATCCGCGCGCATCATCTTCACCTGCCCCCCGACCTCGTCCTCCTGATTCGATCGCTGGTGACGATTGACGGCGTCGGCCGGGCGCTTGACCCGCACTTCGACATCGCCCGGGAACTTCACCCGCTCCTTCGCGAACTGACCTTGAAACGGTTTCATCCCTGGCGGCTCTTGACGCAGACGATCCGAACCGCCGAGGACGTGCAACGCGTCGCCACGCTCTTGCCCGACGTACTCGTCTCCTCGCTGGAATCCATCAAGCGTGGCGAGTTGACGGTCCGGTTCGACCTCCAGCATTTTGAAAGCCTGGTCCGCCACCTGACCCGAGCCAGCAACACGCTGGCCATTGGCATCTTGATCGCCGGTCTTGTTGTCGCCTCGGCCCTGGTGCTCAGGGTTGGCATCTCGGCGCTGGCTTATGCCGGGTTCGGGGTCTCGGGAATCTTGATGGTCTGGCTGGTCTGGAACATGTCGAGGGAATGACAGGCGGAATTGAGGTCCAATGACCGATGACCTATGACCAAGGACTTTTTTATGGATTCGGTCGGACATCGGTCATCGGTCATGAAGTTATTCACGGACAATTCTCTAACGGGCCGTGAAGCCGCCGTCGATCATGAGAATGGCGCCGGTGAAGAAGCGGGCGTGATCGGAGGCGAGGAACTGGAAGAAGCGGGCAATCTCGTCGGCGCTGGCGATCCGGCCGATCGGGTGGCCGTCGGCAAGGCCGGAGAGGAACTTTTCGGGGTTGCCCGAATCAACGGCCGCGCGGCGAAGAAGCGGAGTATCCACGGTGCCCGGACAGACGGCGTTGACCCGGATCTTGTCGGGACCATAATCAACGGCCATCTGGCGAGTGATCTGGACAACCGCCCCTTTCGAGGGGCCATACGCTCCTTGCTCGCCAATGCCGACGACCGAGGAGATCGATCCCGTGTTGAGAAAAAGGCCCCCGCCTTGCGCCTTCATCACGGGAACCACCGCGCGGGCCGACCAGTAAATCGACTTGACGTTGACGTTCATCACGCGGTCCCACTCCTCGGGCGAGTGGTCGGCAATCGCCTTGACGCAGGCGATTCCGGCGTTATTGATCATGACGTCAATGCGTCCAAACGCATCAAGGGCCTCTCGCGTGTAACGCGTGGCGGTCTCTTCCAGAGCGACGTCGCCAACGATGCAGCGGAGGCTCTCGCGCGGCAACGCCGCGAGGGTCTCGGGCAGCTTCGGGTCCAGGTCGACGGCGACGACTTTTGATCCGGCCTCGACGAAGAATCGGGCGATCGCCTCGCCAATGCCCGATCCCGCGCCCGTGACGACGGTCACCTTTTCGTTCAGGTCCATGCCCGGCGTCCTGGGTTCTGCAAAAAGTGTGTTGATCGCGACGGAAAATTCAACGGGGAAAAGAGAGGCCGGACGGCCGTTGGGAGAGTGGCGGCCGTCCGGCCCGCGGAGATTCTGGTCAGGACTTGCCAAGCTGCTCGCGAGCCGCGGCGGCGACGGCCTCGACGGTGAACTTGAACTCCTTTTGAAGTTCCTTCAAGGGGGCCGATGAGCCGAAAGTCGTCATCCCGATGATCTTGCCGGTCGAGCCGACGTACTGGTTCCAGCCGAAGGTCGACGCCAGCTCGACGGCGACGCGGGCCGTGACGGCGGCCGGCAAGACACTCTCGCGATACTCGGGCGTCTGGTCCTCGAAGACGTCCCACGAAGGCATGCTGACAACCCGGGCCTTGATCCCCTCGGCCTTCAGCGCTTCATAGGCACCGACGCAGAGTTGAACCTCGCTACCGGTGCCAATCAGGATGACCTCGGGCTTGCCGTCGGGGGCATCGGCGAGGACATAGGCCCCCTTTTGCAGGCCGGCGGCGGAGGCGTACTTGGTCCTGTCGAGCGTCGGCAGATCTTGCCGGCTGAGGACCAGAACAGACGGCTCGTGGGTGATCTGCATGACGTGGCGCCAGGCTTCGACCACTTCGTTGGCGTCGCAGGGGCGGAAGAGGGTCAGGCCAGGAATGGCACGGAGCGAGGCAAGTTGCTCGATCGGCTGGTGTGTCGGCCCGTCCTCGCCGACGCCGATCGAGTCGTGCGTGAAGACGTAGATGACGGGAATTTCCATGAGCGCGGCGAGTCGAATCGGCGCGCGGCCGTAATCGCTGAAGATCAGGAAGCCGGAGCCGAAGGGGCGGAGCTTCACCAGCGAGATGCCGTTGATGATCGCGCCCATCGCGTGCTCGCGGATGCCGAAATGGAAGTTTCGGCCGCCGTAGCTGTGCGCCTCGAAGTCGCCCGCGCCTTCGAAGGTCATTCGGGTCTTGGTGGACGGTGCCAGGTCGGCCGCGCCGCCGATCAGCCAGGGAACGTTTTTCGCAACCAGGTTCAGCACCTTGCCCGAGGACGACCGGGTGGCTTCGCCCTTGGGGTCGGTCGGAAAGGGCTTAAGGTCCTTGTCCCAGCCGTCGGGAAGCTGGCGGTGCTGGATCTTGTAGAGTTGATCGGCGAGGTCGGGATAGGCGGCCTTGTACTTTTCGACCTCACCAAACCAGGCGTCTCGAAGGGCCTTGCCCCGAGCGCCGATGCCCTCGTTGAAATGCTCGTAGACGCCATCGGGGACGAGGAACTTGGCGTCTTCGGGCCAGCCATAAGCGCGTTTCGTGAGCTTGATTTCCTCATCGCCGAGGGGTTCGCCGTGGGCTGCGTGGGTGTCTTGCTTGTTGGGAGCGCCCCAGGCAATGTGGCTATCGACAATGATCAGGGTCGGGCGATCGCTCGTGTTCTTGAACGAGTCAAAGGCGCGTTCGAGCATCTCAAGGTCGTTGGCGTCGCTGACCCGGGCG
The DNA here is from genome assembly GCA_965277595.1 of Isosphaeraceae bacterium. GTDB lineage: Bacteria > Planctomycetota > Planctomycetia > Isosphaerales > Isosphaeraceae > CBDIDH01. The sequence goes on along the minus strand of CBDIDH010000002.1, from coordinate 2,469,134 downwards.
ATGTTCCAGCCGTAAGCGAGGAACCGGTTGCCGACGTCTTCGGAGAAGGCGAGCGAGGTGTTGCCTTCAATGGTGATGTGATTGTTGTCGTAGATCCAGCAGAGGTTGGAGAGCTTCCAGTGACCGGCGAGCGAGGCGGCCTCGCCGCTGATCCCTTCCATCATGTCGCCGTCGCCGCAGATCGCGTAAACGTTGTAGTTCACGAGGTCGTCAAAGCCGGGCTTGTTGTAGTGCGCGGCCATCCAACGCCCGGCGGCGGCCATGCCGACGGAGTTGGCGACACCCTGGCCGAGAGGTCCAGTGGTCGTTTCGACGCCGGAGGTCCAGCGATACTCTGGGTGGCCGGGGCATCGGCTATGGAGTTGCCGGAAATGCTTGATCGCGTCGAGCGTGACGGCCGGCTCGCCGAGCGGCTCATAAGTCTTGCTCACGGTCTTCACGCCGGTCAGATGCAAGAGTGAATAAAGCAGCATCGAGGCGTGGCCGGCCGAGAGGACGAACCGATCGCGGTCTGGCCAGATCGGGTCTTTCGGGTCGAACCGAAGAATGTACTGCCAGAGGTAGAAGGCCACCGGCGCCAGGGCCATGGGAGTGCCGGGGTGCCCGGAGTTGGCTGCCTGCACCGCATCCATCGAGAGGGTTCGGATGGTGTTGATGCAGGTCGCATCGAGCGGGTGCCGTCCGGACTTGATGGTCGGGTTCGGGTCCACCGCGGTCGTCATCGGTTGTCTCTCTTGGGGTTCGGTCTATCGGTCATCAATCAGTCGGTCGGTTAATCGGTCCGACTTCGGCGTCTCGGCCCAAACGTCTCGGGCCGGCGCGCATCGCGGGCGCCTTGTACGACCCTCAAGGGATAACCGGTTCTTGCCCGATTTGCCAGAGGGAGGCGGGGAGGGATCTCCGAAGGCCTGGAGATTCTGGGCGAACGGTGATCGAGGAGAAGGGCATCGGGAATTGAAGACGGAAGAGTCGGATTGGCGACCGGGCCATCCTTCCGCGCAGGTGGTTGGTACGAATCCGCTGGTCAGGTATGATCGGCGTGCGCGAACGACGTATGTCCGCGGAAGGTCCGGCCGTCGAACGTAACGAAACGCAACGGGCCGAAAGTCCGGCTCGACGGCTTCGAGCCATTGAGGGGGCGAAACATGGCGCTGACACATTCCGACCTGATCGCGGTGAAGCGGGTCAAGGGCAAGGGGCGGGGCGTCTTCGCCCGCCGGGCGATCCGTGAAGGCGAGGTCATCGAGCGCGTGCCGGTCCTGGTCCTGCGGCTCGAAGAAATCCAGGATTCCGACGGCTGGACCGGCCTCGCGGGTTATTGCTTCCTCTGGGGTGAAGGGACCGTCGCCCTGGCGCTCGGATATGGATCGCTTTATAATCATTCGTTTGATCCCAATGCGCGCTACGACGACGAAGGGAGCCAGCGCAAGGTGTATACGGCGATCCGCGACATCGTGGCCGGCGAGGAGATCACGATCAACTACAACGGCGAACCGACCGACCGCAGCCCCGTCGGATTCGAAGTGGTTGAGGACGCCAAACCCGCCGCCGCACCGTCGCGCCGAGGACGATCCGTCTGACCCCGGCCGAAGACCTCTCCAGGATTTCGCTCCCAATGGCGAGCGTGGAGCCTTATCCTGTCGGTCGCGGCGGAACGAACGTGGTTCGCGAATGAAACGACCCTGGAGAGATCGACGATGCGCAACGGCAGGACCTGGCTCGCTCTCTTGATCCTTCTCGCGGGTGCCCTCACGGCGCGGGCCGCGAGCCCGACGCTTTCCGACTATTTCCCGCCCGAGGAGGAACAGGGGGGCTGGCGTACCCTCTTGCCCGACTCGGGCGATCCAGACTCGACCGCGAAGGCGAAGATCAAGGAAATCGCCGGGGTGGACTGGGACAAGCTCGAAGACGCCTGGAAATTCAACACCAAATCCGACGGCGCCTCGGGCCTGCTGGTCATTCGCAAGGGGCGGATTGTCGGCGAGTGGTACAAGGGGGGCGACCGGACGACCGCCTTTAACATTTACTCCAGCAGCAAGTCGTACACGAGCACGGCCTTCGGCCTGATCCTCTCCGACTTCGGCGCCGGCGCGCTTCCCGGCGGCCGGACTCTCTCGCTGGATACGAAGGTTTGCAACGCCGACTGGATTCCCCAGTCGTTGCCCCTGCCCGACCCGCGCAAGGCCGAGATCAGCGTTCGCAACCTGCTGAACATGGCCTCGGGCCTCGGTGGCGAGCCAGTTCCGACGGGCAAGAAGGATCAACCTTTCGAGGTCGCGCTCGGCCATGCGAAGAACTCGGCCTTCAAGACGCTGAAGGGCGAACCGGGGAGCGTCTTCCACTACAGCAACGCGGGCGTGGCCCATCTTGTCCTGTTGTTCAACCAGGCTCAGAAGACCGATCTCTTCCCGTTCCTGAAAGAGCGGCTCCTTGATCCGATCGGCATCAAGCAAATTCGCTGGCAGACGATCGGCGGCGGGGGTGACGATGCCATCGGACCATTCGCGCAAGGGTACAGCGGCATTTACACCAACCCTCGCGAGCACGCCCGGTTCTGCTACCTGGCGCTTCACAAGGGGGATTGGGCGGGCAAGCGGATCGTTCCCGAGTTGTACTATGATTTCGCCTGGGCGGGGACGAAGATGAAGGCCGACTACGGTGGCCAGTGGTGGACCGCGAAGGGCATTCCGGGCGCACCGGCCGACCTCGTGGCGACGAAGGGCAAGGACCACAACGACGGCTTCGTCGTCCCTGGCCTGGATCTGATCTTCGTGCGACTGGGCGATGGAACGAAGTTCCCCAAGGATTTCGAACGCGAGCTAGTCTTGAAGGTCGTCGCCGCGGTCGAGAAATGAGCCTGGAACCTTTTCGATCGAGAGGTTCAGGCACCCAATAGCCCCGAGCCCTTATGTCGCGAGGGAAACGTTCACGAATGGCCAGGTCGCGAACCGAGATCCTCGACGCGATCGCCGGCAAAACGCTTCGATTGGCCGACAGGGTCTTGCCGCTCTCGGTCTTCCGGGCGCTCTTGTGGCCGGGCGCGGCGGCGTTTGGGGCCTACCAGTTGTTGTATCGGGGGCCGACTTATCGGGCCTTCCGAAAATTGCCGAGGTCGCTCCGGCCCGAAGAACGAAGGCTTCGCTGGGGCCTTCGACTCTGGTCCGGTCGCACGGCGATGCTGATGTCGAAACTGGTCCGGTTCTGGCCGGACCGGCTCCGCGAACCGCGCTGGCGGAAGCAGTGCCGGTTTCTCGGCGCGGAGCGTCTGGACGCCGCGCGGAGCGCGGGAAGGCCCGTGATTCTGGCGGCGCTGCATTACGGAAATCTAAATGAACTGGGGCACTGGCTCCGCGCCCGCGGGGTCGTCTCGGCGATCTTGAGCGGCGACGATCCGGCGCGGATCTCGACGTATCGCGAACGCCTCGGCCTTCATCGCGACGCGGCCTTTGGCATGGAGGGGCTGCCCCGGATCTTGCGGGTCGATCAGTTGTGGGATGTCCGCGACTTCCTGAACGGGCCGAACCGAGCCTTGATCGTCACGGTGGACGCCGAGCACAAGACGCGCATCCTGGTACGCGGAGACGGCTACAACCTCAGGATCGCGACGGGCATGCTTCGCCTCGCCGCGATCGTCAACGCGGTTGTGATCCCCTGCGCAGTTCGTTCGCCTCGGGGACTGACGTTCGAGGTTATCCTCGGTTCGCCGGTCCCCGACAGCGAGATCATCACCAACCCAGACCCGATGGCCGCCTCCGTGCATATTGTTCGCGAAATTTTATCGGTCATCGCGGCTTACCCGGAGCAGTGCGACCCCTATTTTCTGCACCACGGCCTGGTCAACGATCCTGAGCCCCCCAGGTCGATCTGATCGCATGAAGCGCGACATGGGGACCGCTTGCTCAAATTAACGTCGTCACTCAGGCGATTCCACGGTCACGGCCATGACGACCGGAGCGGAGGCGTCTGGCCCCTTGATCAGTTCGATCGAAGCCACGGGTTGGGAACGCTCCGCGCGGACGGCAAGGTAGCGGATCTGCTGATCGCGGAGCGGAAAGGCAAAGGTCGAGCCGGGAACGTCGACGCGACGAATGTAATCAGCGAACTCGACACTGTCTTGCAGGGGATGATCCTCGACCGTGCCGTCGACGTATCGGAATCGGACAATCATGGAAACGCTGGGATTCTTCGGCTTCGGACCACCGTTATAACCCCAACCACTCACGCCGCTGAGCATGTGAACGGCGCGGACCGGAGCGTTGCAGGGAAGGCTGACCGATTTCGGCATCTTCGGCGGAGAGACGCCGTTGGGCGAGTAAAGCATCACGACGTTCGGCACCTTGCCCCCGTCGGGATCAACCAGGGTGAAGGGAACACCCTCGAAGGTCTTGGGGGACCAGTCGGCGAAGATCAAACGCTCGGCGCTGCCGTCCTTGTCGTAAAACATGCCGTGGCTGCTATCGATCGTGGCGACCTTGCGGAGGTCGAGCGGCAGAAACCTGCCGCGCCGGGTGAGGAACTCAAGAAGGTCGCCGACGGCCTCGGGAGTCAGTTGCTTCTCGAAGCCCTCGGGCATCAACGACTTCCGGGAGGCGACAAGCTCGTCAATGTCGTCACGGAGAAGCTTCTGGGTCTTCCCCTCGGTGTCGATCAATTCGACGGAGGTCTTCGTCTCGGACGCAAGCAGGCCGTTGAAGGTCCGGCCATCGTTCGTGGCGACCGTGTACGAGACGAAATTCCCCTCGACGCTCCGGCTCGGGTCGAGGATGTGGACGAGCAATTCCGCCTTCGGATGCGCGGCCATTCCGGTCAGGTCAGGACCAACCTTGCCCCCTTCGCCGCTGTGTCGGTGACACTTGGCGCATTGCTGGGTGAAGATCAGTTTACCTTTCGCGGCGTCGCCCGATCGAAGGGCGATCGGAGCGTAGGCGTCAATAACCTTCTGACGATCGGCGTCGGGCAGGCCGCCGCCTTGGGAAAGCAGAGTCCGGGCGCGACTGGCGAGGGCTCGGTTCGGTCGGCCGGCGAGAGCCTGTTTCTGATCGAGCGAGAGTTCATCGAGCCGGACCTTGCCCGTCTCGGCGGCGGTCAAGAACGCCGCGGCCCAGTCGTCGCGACCGAGCAAGGCGCGAATGGCCTCGGCACGGGTCAACGGCGTGAGGGAGGGGAGCGCCTTGACCAGCGCCGGGGCAAGCTCGGGCGCCTGAGATTTCGCCAGGGCGGCGATGAGTCCCGAAGCGAGCGACGGCGAGGTTCGCGGCGTGATGAGAGTCAGCAAGGTCCGCGACGCCTCGGCATCGGCCGGGCGGAACTCGATGAGCTGTCGAGCGGCCTCGATCCGGGCGGTGTCGGTGGCCTTCGGGTCGCGAACCGTCGCCAGAAGCAAGGCGCCGATCTCGCCCGAATATTTTTCCAGGCTCTTGCTTCCAAGCCGGTTCCCCAGGCTGACAAGCGATCCACGCTCCGAGGCCGGAAGATTAGGAAGAAGAGCGACAATCGCCTTGTCGTCGGCCTCGGTCAAGGTCGCCGCCTTGTCTCTGGGCCAGCCGGTGTTCAGTCCATCGATGACGATGCCGGCAAGGGATGGGTCAGCCTTTTCCAGCATGACGAGGACGCCGCCGACCGAATCGGAAGGGCCGCCACGCGCGTAATGTTCGGCCACGCGCGCGGTGACCGAGACGACCTCGGGCCGGGGCTTACCTCGGGAAAGGCTGAGAATCTGGCGGAGGAAATCGCGGTCGTGACGCGCCGCGGCGGCTGTCGCCGCGTCAACGAGCCAGCGGTCCGAGGCTCGGCCAGCGCTCAGGGCTTCAGCCAGATCATGGGCCGTCTTCGCCTGTGGTTCGGTCACGGCAAGTTTCAGAAAGGCGGCGAGCCGGACCTGGGGATCGGCATCGTTGAGAAGTGAAGAGATGCGTGGAGTGATCGCGTCCTTGTCGGCGGGAAGGACCGCGAGAGCGTTGCGGCGGACGCCCGCGGAAGGACTTGTGAGGGCCTTGGTAGCCGCCTGGAGGGCGTCACCCTGTTCGTTCTTTTGCAAGGAGCCGAGGCCGTGAAGGGTCCAGAGCGCATGAATGGCGGCGGGATTCAGGCCGATCGCGTCAACAGACGGGTCGGCCGCGAGCTGGGCCAGCAAGGGCTGGACATCGTCCTTGCCGCGCTCGACAAGGAGCCGCTGGGCGTGCAATCGCCAGAACATATTGTCACTCTTCAAGGCGGCAACCAGGGCCTTGCCGTCTTCGGGATCGAGGGTCATCGGCATCACGGGCAGAGACTCGGTCGCGACGATTCGATAGATCCGGCCGTGGGTCTTGTCGCGAAGCGGGGTCACATAAGCACCCCCCTTGCCTGTTTCAAAGCCGGAGGGGGTGGGGTTGTGCTGGACGATGAAGTTGTACCAGTCGATGACCCAGACGTTGCCGTCGGGACCGACCTCGGCCATGATCGGCGCGGTCCATTCGTCGTCGCTAGCGAGCAGGTTCCACGAATTGTCCGAGCCGAAGTTGCTGCCGTCGGGCTCAAGCAGGAAGGTCGCGACAAGATGGCCGGTCGGCTCGGCGACGAAGGCGGACCGGTTCCAGTAGTGTTTGGGATATGTCCGCGCGGTGTAAATCGCGTGGCCGGCGGCGGCGGTGAATCCGCCGTGCCAGTCAACCTGCCGGACCTTCTCGGTCACCGGGTAGAACCGGTTCCAGCTTGCGATCGACGCGAGGACGTTCGACGACCAGCCGCGGACGTTTTCGTAATAGCGGTTGGGGATCGGCAGGTAAACGCTGGGCGTGCCGTTGGCGGTCGAGCCGAAGATCAGGCCATCCTCGGTAAAGCCAAGGCCCCAGGTGTTGTTGTTCGTGCTCCGCAGGAACTCAAACTTCGAGCCGTCGGGTTTGAACCGATAGAAACCCTGCGAGAACCGGAACGACTCGCCGCCGACCTTGCCGTTAAACCCGGAGTAGCCGACCATACCCCAGATCCAGTTGTCGAATCCGTAACGAAGGTTGCTTGGCCCGGCGTGGGTGTCGTGCGTGCCCCATCCGGTGAAGAGGATCTTGCGGATGTCGGCCTTGTCGTCGCCGTCGGTGTCTTTGAGGAAGAGCGTATCCGGGGTGTCGTGAACGATCAGGCCGCCGTTGGCGAAGGTCAGGCTTGTGGGAATGCTCAGCTTGTCGGCGAAGACGGTGAACCTGTCGGCCCGGCCGTCGCCGTCGGTATCTTCGCAGATTTTGATCTGATCGTCGCCGCCGCCGACCTTTTTGAGGTTGTTGGGATAGTCGCGGCTCTCGGCGATCCAGAGCCGGCCGCGATGATCCCAGGCCATGCAGAGAGGCTTGGCGATTTCCGGTTCCGCGACGAAGAGTCGGGCCTCGAAACCGCGAGGCAAGACCATGTGCTTGACCGATTCCTCGGCCGGCAGAGGTGCCTGCATCGTGTCGATTGGCGATCCCTGGGCACCGAACCGCTTGCCAGGCAGATACAGGGGAATCGGCGACTTCGGATCGACGTAAGTGAATGTTTTGAGACCGGCCTGAGTACGCGGATGATGATCGACAACCTCGCCTTTTCGCGAGGCCCAGCGCAGGCCGCGCTCGATGAGGTCGTGAAAGTCAGGTTGACCCCAGGTCCGGCCGTCGTGGCCGTACGCCGTGTAAAAGACGCGCCCCTTGCCGTGAGTCCGAACCCACGTCCAGGGTTCGGAGCCCGAGCCCTCGGCACGTGTCTGAAGGACGAGGCGGTCGGCCTCGTTGTGTCGCGAGTGGACGTAGGTTTCATCCCATGTTTTAAAGGGTTCCAGGCCCTTCATGATCGGGTGGTTGGGATCAACGTCCTTGGTCTCGAACTCGCCGGTGCCGTGGCTCTTGAACTGGGCGCCCACGAGCTTGACGTATGCCTCGGAGTTCCGAAAGCAGAACGAGGCGCAGTGCAAGGGGGCAAACCCACCGCCGGCCTCAACGTAATCGAGCAGGGCCTTTTCCTGGTCGGCGGCGATCGTGTCGATATTCGCGTAGACGATCAGGGCGTCAAATTTCGCGAGCGTCTCGGGGTTCAGATCGGCGACGTTCTCGGTGTACGTGACCTCGATCCCCCGATCGTGCATTACCGGGGCGAACTGCGCGAAACGCTCAGCGGGTTTGTGATGCCCCCTGTCGCCAAGGAAGAGGACCGAGAGCGTCGATCCTGAGGTTTTCTCTGTTTCCTTGGAACCGCCGAGGAGAACAGTTGGCGCAAGCAGAAGGGCGAGGATCGCAAGGGTGCGCACGCGTCGCATAGGGTTGACCCCGGGGCCTTGGTTCGGGAGACAGTGGCCGGCGACCCTTGCCGGAGTTCTCATCGTGGAGCGGATTCGAATCGCGGACAGCGGTCCGAGAATCTTCCAACTTTCAAGGGGCAAGCCCGAGTTGTCAATGACTTTCGAGAAATCCGCGAAACCGAAACCCGATCAATCGACCACGACAACCCCTTCCTTTCGAGTCAATTCGCGGAAGAGGCCGGCAAGTTGCAATGTGACGGGACCGGCGGCGCAGGGACCGATCGTCCGGCCGTCGACGACGGTCACGGGGGCAAGCTCGCCCATCGTCCCGGTGCAAAAGACCTCGTCGGCGCGATGAACCTCCGTCAGCGAGACGTCGCGCTCGACGTGCGGGATGCCATGCGTCTCGCAGAGATCAAGGACCACGGCCCGCGTGATTCCCTCGGGACAGGCGACGGGTCGACTTGTGATGACCTCCCCTTTGCTGACGACGAAGACGTTCGTCGCGTTGGTCTCGGCGACGAAGCCGCGATGGTCGAGCATCAGGGCATCGTCGGCCCCGGCGGCGTTGGCCTGAATCTTGGCGAGGATCGACGGGATCAGGTTGCAGTGATGAATCTTGGGGTCAAGGCTGTCGGGCGCGGGACGTCGCACGGCGCTGGTGATGAGCGTGATTCCGCCGGTGTCGTAGACGGGGGCCTTGTGCTCGGCCAGGATCAGGAGCGTCGGCCCGGACCGATTCAAACGCGGGTCCATTCCCGAGGTGATTTTGACTCCGCGCGTGAGCGTCAAGCGGATGTGGACACCGTCGCGCATGGTGTTCGCGGCGAGAGTCCGGCGGATCTCCTCGATGATCTGATCGTCACTGGGAATTTGCGCAAAGGCGAGCGCGAGCGCCGAGCCGCGAAGGCGGTCCAGGTGTTCAAGAAGCCGGAAGATCCGACCTTCGTAGAGTCGAAGCCCCTCCCAGACGGCGTCGCCCCCTTGCACGGATGAGTCAAAGGGGCTGACACCCGCCTCGTCGCGGTGAATGATCCGCCCGTTGATGTTGACCAGAAGATCGCGGTTCCGCTCGTCGTATTGCTGAAGCATGGGGCAAGGTCTGAAGCCGTGAGGTTTTCCGTCTTATTATCCGAGCCGCTCGGCGTGAAGGGTATCGTAATAGGTCTGGCAGACGTCAAGAAGTTCGGTCAGGTGGTCGGGAACGGGCTCGGGCTTGGGAGTGAACGGCTGGAAGCCGGTCGTTTTCTCGACGCTGGCGTACCAGTGCTTTGCCCAGACGCCGTCTGTCTCGCGAGGGCCGGGGGGCCAAGAAAGCATCGCCTCGGTGAAGTCAACGCCGAGCGCGTCGCAGAGCAGGGTCAAGATCCGTCGGGGATCATTCAGGACGTCGCGGGCGTCAATGACGGGGGGCGTCCTGCCTGTCCGGGCGCGGACCCACGAGAAGATTTCCAGTTGCTGAGGAAGTCCGGTCGCCTCGGCGGTCGGCTCGGTAAGGATCTTGGCGAGCGAGGTAATCATCTCGCGCGGCTCACGGATCAAGAAAGCGTGCGTGAGTGAGCCGAACCAGTCGCGATCGATTTGCGGCAAGAGGTGATGGGCCATGTGCTTCTGATAAAAAATCGCCTTGCCGCCTGGCGATTCGCCCACGAGCGCGGCGACGGCCTTGCGCCAGTCAGGCTGATGGTGGGCGATCACCTCGTCGGCCCCGGGGTGGTCGAAGCCGGTCTCTTGCAGATAATGCGCGTAGAGAGGCTCGTCACAGACGGCGGTATCGGGGCGATTTGCCCACGCCCGCATCAGGGCCGTGGAAATATTGCGCGGACCCGACCACATGGCGATACGCAACGGATGGCTCATCGGCGAGATCGGTCCGGTCTGGCGGAGGTGTTCGTTGATCTGCGTCTCTTCCCTTAGCTTAACTCGCAAGCCGGTGAGGACAAGGGGTTGTCGAGCCCGCGACGGGATGGTCCGTATTTTGAAGGGGTGACATGCGGTAAACTAATAATTCTTGAACCCATGCGAACTGACTTGCGAGAGTGCCAGTGCGACGATCTCCGTCGCGTGGCGAGGGCCTGGAGTGTTTCCTAATGTTTGCGATCAATGAGGGGGGCGGACATCGGGATCGTCCCGCTCCGCCGTTCCTGACCCGGGGTCTGGGGGCGATCGGCCTGGGGCTCCTGGCCCTGGGAACTGTTGCCATCGCTTATAGCGCCTGCAAGATCGAGGTTGAGACCGGCCAGCAGGCGGTCTTGATCCGCCGTGAAGGGCTTGATCTGACCCCCGAGATGGAACTTGCCCCGGCGCAGACGAACGGGGTCTATTACAAGGGCGTGCAGTCGGGCGGGCCAAACAACGGGGTCCTGACCGAGGGGCGGTACTTTTACAACCCCTTTTACTGGTCCTGGGAATACTCGCCGCAGTTCGTCGTTCCCGATGGCAAGGTTGGCATCCGGGTCGCGCTGGCTGGCGAAGACATCCCCGCGGGCCAGGTGCTGGCCGAGCCTGGACAGAAAGGCATTCTTCGCGAAGTCCTCAAGCCGGGCCGTTACGCGTACAACCCGTACGCGGAGGAAATTGAGCTGCATGACCCGGTGACCGTGCCGGCAGGCTATCGGGGTGTTGTCACCCTTCTGGCGGGCACGACGCCGAAAGACCCGAATGAGTTTCTCGTCGAACCCGGCGAGCGCGGTGTGCAGAAAGCCTCGAAAGATCCGGGGACGTATTACCTCAACCCCTATGAGACGCGGATCAGCCTGGTCGACTGCCGGTCGAAGCGGTTCAACCTGGACGCGGACGGCGAGATGGACTTCCTCTCGTCGGACGGGTTCCCGATCACGCTCGATGGCGCCGTCGAGTTCCGGGTCTTGCCGGAGATGGTCGCCGATGTCTTCGTCAAGTACAACGAAGATGCCAACGGCGACGAGATCGACGAAGAGATCATCGCCAAGATCATCACACCGGAAAGCCGATCACTCTGCCGGATCGGCGGTTCCAAGCTCTCGGGCGGCCAGTTCATCACCGGCGAGGACCGCGTGAAATTTCAGACCGAACTGGTGAAGAAACTGACGGCGAACTGCAAGGAACAGGGAATCGAGATCCTCGCCGTGGCGATCACGTCGATCCAGCCGCCAGCCGAGATCTCAGCGCCGGTGCAGGCACGGGAGGTCGCCAAGCAAGAGCTTGCCCAGTTCGTCGAGGAAACGAAGCAGCAAATTTCCGAGGCCGATTTGAAGGTCCAGGAAGTCCTCGCCGACCAGAAGAAACTGCTGGTCGAGGCTGAGCAGACCGTTGTGGAAAAGACAACGCGCGCCGAACAGGAACAGACAGTCGCCCAGACCCTCGCCGAGCAAAAACTGAAGGTCGCCGAGACCGAACTCGCCGCCGCCAGGGACAAGGCAACCTCCGTGACCGCCAAGGCCAGGGCCGACGCCGACGTGATCGTCTTCAACAACACGGCCGAGGTCGCGGGCCTGGCCGCTCGGGTCGCCGCCTTTGGGGGCGACGGGGCGTCGCTGGCGCGTAACGTTCTGGTCGGCAAGCTCGCCCCGGCGTTTCGGACCATCTTGACCAACACCGACGGCCCGATCATGGAGCTTTTCGGCCAGTTCACCCGCGACGGGTCGGGCCGGACGCACACATCTCCCTCCCCTGCCCCATCCCCGGCCGCCGCGAGTCGGGGTTCGCGCCTGCCCGCCGTGACCGAGTTGCCGCAAGAGCCGTTCGCTCGAAGCCCGGAGGACCCGCGATGATCGGCAACAAATGGGTGAGTACGGCGATCGCCGGAGTCGCCGCGGCGTCGGCCGTCTTCCTGGTCGGCTATGTCGGAATCTGGCAATGGATGATCTGCCGGGTCGAGGTTCCGCCCGGTTACAGCCTGCTGCTCCGTTATAAAGGGCCCTGGCCGTTCGGGTCGACCGGCAAGGCGCCGGATGGAACGCTGGTGCAGATCGATCGACACGGCCGACCACTTCAGGTTGGTATTCTCGAAGCGATGCCGGGGCCGGGTCGGCATTTTTACTCGCCGCTGGAGTTTGACCGCGAACTCGTGAAGGATCAGGTGATTGCGCCGGGCAAGCTCGCCGTGGTGACGTCGAAGGTCGGCAAGGCTCTGCCGCCGGGAACGTATCTGACCGATCAAGACGGTTACCGAGGCATTCGCCGACAGGTTTTGACGCCGGGCCGTTACCGATTGAACTCGTACGCGTATGACGTCCGGGTCATCGATGTCGACGCCTGCGTCGAGCCCAGCACCCGACCGAAACGACGCGACGACAGGGCCGGTCATCCCGACCCCACCTTGATCCCCCCCGGATACGTGGGTGTGGTCACCTACCGGACCGACAACCCCCTCACCGGCGCCAAGCAAGGGATTCAGTCCGACGTCTTGCAACCGGGGGTCTACTTCTTCAATCCCGAGGAAAAACGGATCGATATCGTCAGCATTGGCTACAACGAGACCACGCTGGTAGTCGAGACCGAGGGCGGGCCCAGCGGTGAGCCCTTCCGCGGCGACCGGCTCGGCAAGGCGAATGGCGCTGACCCGAAGTATCTTCAGGGAAAAGGGGTTGAGTTCAAGTCGAACGATGGATTCCCGATCCACCTGGACTTCACGGCGATCTGGGGAATCGTCCCCGATCAGGCACCTGGCGTCGTGCGCCAGTTCGGTCGGCTCAAGGATGTCGATCAGAAAGTGATCATTCCCCAGATTGGCTCGATCTGCGGAATGCACGGGTCCAGGCAAGGCGCGGTGGATTTGCTCGTCGGCGAGACCCGCGAAGCCTTCCAGGATGAGACCTCCGACGAACTGGCCTCGGTCTTGAAGGCGAAAAACCTGACGCTCCTGTTCGGTCTGACCCGGCACATTTACGTCCCTCGGCAGGTCCGCGAGCCGATCCAGAAGGCCAAGATCGCGGTCGAACTGACCAAGACCCGCGAACAGGAGCAGCTTACCGCCAAGGCCCAGGCGGAATTGACCGAGGCCAAGGCCAAGGTCACTCTCGCCGAACGGACCACGAAGGCCACCACGGAAAAACTCGTCGCCCAGGCCGAGGCCGAGGGGGAAAAAGCCGCCAAGGAGATCGAGGCGGAGACCGAGAAGCTCAAGGCCGAGATCGATGCCAAGACCGCGGTCATCGAGGCTGAATCGACCCGTCTTCTCGGCGAGGCGAACGCCAAGAAGGTCGAACTCTCTCGACAGGCCGAGGCCGACCGCTTCCGCCAGTACGTCTCCGCGCTCGGCGGGGCCGAGGCATATAACCAGTACGTCTTCGCCGAGGGGCTCTCTCCCGACATCAAGCTCGGCGTCTTCTACGCGGGTCCCGGCACCTTCTGGACCGACCTGAAAGGCTTCGAGCAAACGATGCTCGGCCGCCTCGCCTCCGAGACGCCCCCGCGACCCGCCAACGCCGCCGCCGGTTCAACCAGCACTCTCGCCGTGCCGACGACCGGCAAGGGCTCGCGTTAGGTTTCTGATTGTGGTTCGATGTCGATCGGCCCGGCCCTGGGTTTCCAGCCGGGCCGGTCGGGCTTTGTCCAGCGCTCTGGTCCGCCGGGGAATGGACTGATGCGGCTGCCACGAATGTCGACGCGGCGGGCGATGATCGGGGTGGCTCTGGCCGCCCTGGTGCTCTGGCCTTCCGTGACCGCCTTCCGCGTCGATCACGTTCGAACTACCCGACTCTGGCACGTGTGGAATGATGATGCAGGGGATCAATGGGTCATTTTTCACACCCTACCGTTCTGGCCGAGATACTGGGCAAGCCTTCTCGGCACGCGATCTTTTATCAATATTCGTTGCGATTGCAACCTCAGTCCTGAAGGCCGTTGGCGACACGTCAAGACATTCATGGATCGAAAACCAGTCGACAATGGTTACGAATTTGATCATGAGGATTACTATAAAATACTTTTTTCCCATAATTCCTTGAAATATCAGGATTCGATCACGACGGGATCGAAAGCTCGGCCCGATGGAGACTCAAGTGGACCTGAACCTCGTCGATAAAGTGGCAGTGGTGACCGGCGCCGCCAATGGTCTCGGCAGGGCGATCGCCTCGGCCTTCGCGGCCGAGGGGGCGGTGGTCGTCCTTCTCGACAGAGACAAGGCGGTCAGGGACGTCGCGGCCGAGGTCAACGGAGCGGCGGGGTTCGCGGCCGACGTCACGGATACCGGGGCGATGGTCGAGGTGGCCAGCGAGGTTCGCGGGCAGTTCGGCCGGTGCGACCATGTCGCCCACGCGGCGGGGGTGGGGTCGGGGAAGTTTGGTTTTCCATTCTGGAACCTGGAACCGGGAGACTGGGAAAAGGTCTTGCGTGTCAACCTCATCGGCGCGGTGAACGTCGCGCATGCCTTTGCGCCGGGGATGGCCGAGGCGAAGTCGGGAACCTTTCTCTTCGTGGCCTCGGTCGCCGGTCAGATCGGTTCGCAAACGGACCCGCCCTATAGCGCCTCGAAAGCGGGACTGATCAACTTCGCCCAGTGCGCGGCGAAGGACCTGGCCGCGAGCGGCGTTCGCGTGAACACGGTCTGCCCCGGGATGGTCAAGACGATCCTCAACCGGGGCGTTTATGAGAGCTGGGCCGCTCGGCAGCCCGAGGCCGAGCGGATCGCCTATGACGACTGGGCCGACGATAAGATCAAGAAACTGATTCCGCTGGGTCGCTGGCAGGTTCCTGAAGATATCGCGGCGATGGCCGTCTTTCTCGCCTCGGACCGCGCCAGAAATGTCACGGGGCAGACGATCAACGTCGACGGCGGATACGTGATGCACTGGTAGACTCGGCCCGTAATTCCGCGTGTTTCGCGGCGGGAAAGACTCAAGAAAAAAGGCTCAAGCATGGTCTCTGCTGGGATCGGGATAACCGGCCCAACGGATTCAAGCCGGGCGACGCGTGGGACCGATCGAAAGGCGTGTCGCTGGCCTCGGTGGAGATCGGTCCCGCTGGGGGATGTCGGATCGGGTCGGCCTTCCCGCGCAGGTCTTACCGAATGCGCCGCAGGCCAGCCCGACGCCTCCTGCCGCTGCCGCCGGGTCGCCTCCGGATCGTCCTCGTTCCGCTGATCGTCGGTCTTGTGGTCGCGGCCCGAGACGTGTCGGTTGGCTCAGGATTTGGACCTGACCGCATTTCCGCATGGCCGGTTGGTCGCCCCCTGGCGATTGCGGTAAAAGCGGGCCGGGCACGGTTCACGATCCCGACGCCGGGTCCGGGATCACGAACCCTCGTCATCGTCTCATCACTCTCGACCGCCGCCGGGCCGTATCCGATCACGCTCGCGGCGAAAGCGATGAGCCGCGAGGACGTCGGCGAACCCGAGATTCTGGCCGACGGGCCGAGGCGCACGCCTGTTGTCGATCGGAAGCCGCTCCCACCGATTTCGGGACCGGTCACGACGGTTCCCCCCGCGCGGCGGACGTTTACGCTGATGGTCCGAGATGGCGACGTCGCCAGCGCGAGCAATTACCTGGCCGTCGAGGGAACGCTTCGCGGTTTGGGCCGTCGTGTTCAGGTTTACGTCGATGCCAGAGACGCGGGGACGGTCGGGCCGGATGTCTTGCAAGACCTGATGTCGACCTTCGACGACCAGGTTTTTCCGGTCGCCGCTCGCGAAATTGGCCAGGCGCGCGACGTTGACGGCGATGGCCGGTTCACCGTCCTGATGTCAAGCTGGCTGACCCGACTGGCCGGCGGTCGACACGCCGTCGACGGGTTTGTCCGCGGCGCCGACCTTGACCTTGCGCTGGCCTCGCCCTTTAGCAACCACTGCGACATGATGTACTTGAGCACCTCGCTGGAGGCGGGGCCGCACCTGCGCACGGTCGTGGCGCATGAGTACACCCACGCCGTGACCTTCTCGGCCAAGAGCCTGCCGGGGCGAACTGAAGCCAATGGCCCCGAGGAAGAGGGCTGGCTCGACGAGGCGCTGGCGCATCTGATGGAAGATCGGCATGGGTTCTCGCGATCGAACCTGGATTACCGGGTGAGTGCCTTCCTGTCGCAGCCCGAACGGTATCGACTGGTCGTGCCCGACTATTACGCGGCCGACCTGTTTCGAAGCCACGGCAACCGGGGCGGCACCTATCTGTTTCTCCGATGGTGCGCCGATCGGTTCGGGCAAGGACTGGTCTCGGCGCTGATCCGGTCCGACCGCCACGGCCTCGCCAATCTTGAAGCGGCGACTGGCGCTTCCTTCGCCGACCTCTATCGGGCCTGGTCGGTCGCTCTTTTCCAAAATGGATTCGATCCGAAACGCTTGGACGCGACGGGCTTCCGCACGGTCGACGTTCGCGGCTCTCTCGACGGCTGGGACCTCGCCGGTCCACGCACGGTCTCGGTCACGCCGGATGGCCGCGAGTTCCCGTGGTCCTCGGCCGGAACCGCGAGCCGCTATCTCATCGTCAGAGGATCGCCCGAAGGCGCGACCGGTGTGACGATCTCGGCGCCGGCCGATGCCGAATTGCAGGTCACGGCCGTTCGCCTGCCCGACGACCTCGGCGACCTGGAAATGCGAGCCTCGGCCGTCGCCGGTCCGTCCGGTCCTTCCTCATTCAAGGTTGAGATCCGGGAACGGAACGGAAGGCCCGTGCGTCTGACAACCCTGGCCTGGGAACCGCTCGTCCCCGGCGCTGATCCGCACGCGCCGGCCTTCCGCCGCGCCGGGCTGGATGAATCGGGAATTGCCAGGGCTTTCGGAACCTCTCAGCTCTCCGCGCACGGCCGGCTGACCTCCCAGCCAATCGCGGCAGCCGGGGCACCCCTCGACGGCCTCGCGGTGCCGGTCGTCGTCAAGGCGGTGGGGGTTGACGACCTGGGTCGACGCGTCTCGGCCTGGGCGGACGTCTCGGCCGAGGATTGACGGGCGATCGTGGGACAGACGTTCGCAAAGTCCGCCGAGCCGGTGATGAACTCGAATTGACCGATCCGGCGAGTTTTCCTAAAGTCCGGCGCGCCCGATATTGGTGCGATCGGAACGGAGGAAGCCGGATGGATCAGGCTTGGCCACTGGGATGGGGCTGGACGGCGAGAAAAGTACTGGTCTCGGCCTTTCTGGTCGTCCACCTCAGCGCGACGGCCGTCTGGGTCTTGCCGACCTGCCCGCTCAAGACCTGGGCCTTTGATGCCGTCAGTTATTACATCGTGCCGCTGGGGCTCTGGCAATACTGGGGGATGTTCAGCCCCGACCCTCCTCGAAGCGTGTTGGAACTGGAAGCCGAGGCGATCGATATTCGCGGCGTTCAGTACAACTTCGCCTTTCCGAAACAGGCCGATTACAGCGTCTGGCAGGCGATCCCAAGGTATCGGCATCCGAAGTTCGCGATGAACCTGGCGGGCGACGACCCCTCGCTCGGCATGAACCGGACCTTCGCGGCCCGCCATGTAGTGCGTAGCCTCGGCGTGCCGGCCAACGCCTTTCCGGTCGACGTCCGACTGGTCTTCCGATCGCGTCCCTGCCCGCCCCCCGGCGAACTCGCGAACGATCTGCCCGAACCGAGACAACCCTGGGTACTCGGGACGTATCGGTTCAAGACAATCGGCGAGGTGCGGCCATGATCGCCCCGGTCCGGGCCTGGAACGCGTTCTGGTTCCAACCTGTCTCCGCGCGTCCGCTCGGCGTCTTTCGAATCCTCATCGGCGTCTTGACCCTGGCGCATCTGGCGATGATCGCCGTCGACCTGGATTACTGGCTGACTGACCAGGGCATCCTGACCGGCACCGAGGCTCGGGAACTGGCCGGTCCATTGCGATTCTCACCGCTTCAGTACGTGCAAGATCCTGTCTCTGTCAGCGTCTTCGTCGCCGCGACGGCCGGGGTCGCCGCGCTCTTCACGCTCGGCTGGCGGACTCGCCTGATGAGCATTCTCCTTTACGGCGGCATGCTCTCGATCCACCACCGAAACATCCCGACGAACTGCGGGCCAGATAACCTGCTGATCATCTTTCTCTTCTGCCTGATGCTCAGCCCTTGCGGAGCCGCGTATTCGCTCGACGCTCGACGTCTCGCGCGTCGCCGGGGGACGGTTGCCGAGCCGATCATCATCCCCTGGGCGCAGCGACTCATTCAGTGGCAAATGGCTTTGATCTACTTCAACACGGCCATTCTGAAATGCCACGGCTCAACCTGGCTCGACGGGACCTCGCTGCATTACATCCTGAACAACCCCGAAGTGATCCGATTCCCGCTCACCGGCCTCTCGCGGTTTCCGGTCCTTCTGAACATGCTCTCCAGCAGCGCCCTGATTCTGGAACTCAGCCTTCCGTTCTTGATCTGGTTCCGACCAACGCGCGGTTGGGTGATCGCGGGAGGCCTGGCGATGCACGGCGGGATCATGCTGATGATCAACGTTCCCCTCTTTGGCGAATTGACGACCGCCTGTTACCTCCTCTTTCTCACGCCCGAAGAGTTCGCCGCGTTGACGCGCATCGTGAATCCCTGGCGCTGGTCGAGCCACGCGACAACCGAGGCCGCGCAACGGCCCGATCGCGTCGATCCCGCGCAAGCCGCGCGAGGGCCGCACGCAGTCGGATACGCTCGGACCAAGAAAAACAGGTCGCGTTCCTGAAATAAATTACAGGGAACGACATCCGCCGCCCGAAGAATTTCGATAGGTCGCGATCTTTGACGACCACAACCGGGATTTGGACTGACCTGCGAGAGGGGCCACGCCCATGCGGAAACTCTTGCCGGCCGCTGCCGGCCTGCTGATTTCAACGGCTTTTTCGTTCGCCAATGGGGATGACGGCCCCGAGTTGACGCCGCCCTCCGTGGCCGGTTCGGATGCGGATTCCGGCTCTGCCGAGCTTCCCAAGGTCATCGAGGCCCGCCCGGCACCCGCGGTTGATAACGGTGCCGTTCTCGTTGTCCCCGGGCTCACCACGCCCCGGCCTCGACAGCGGATTCAACCCGGCCGACGCGCCTCGATCGCCCGCGATCCGGCGCCGGTCGAGACCGGACAGCCCGCGATTGTCGGACCTGCCGGGGCGGCTACTGACACTGAGATTCTCCCGCCGCCGATCCCCGCCGGTCCGAGATCGTTGACGATCGGATCGGAGACACTCGGACCCGACGGTCGGCCGCCGCTGACGCTGGAATCGGTCCCCACTGGAGACGAAAAGTCAACGGTTTCTCCGCCCGCCTCCGTATTGCGTGGCACACGTGCCGAGTCGTCGATGGCGCCCAGGCCGCGACGAACCGGCGGCCTTTTCGGCCGACTTCTGTCCCCCTCGCCAGTCGGTCGAGGTCGCGGGCCGGTAACGGTCGTGCCGCGGGTTGACGCCGAGGAAGACGACGCCATCCGGGCTCGGATCGATACGCAGATTCGCGAGAATCTCGGCACGTCGTTGAAGTCGTACGAACTTCGGGTCGTCGGCCGCGAGGTGACCCTGCTCGCTCGCGTGAACCGATTCTGGCAAAAACGCGCGATCCGCAATGCGCTAGAGAATTTGCCGGCGTTGAAGGGTTACAAGACGCGCATCGACGTGACCGAGTAATCACGGTCGAACGTCCGAGACAGGTCTCGTGTCGTGAGCTTGAGGG
Source organism: Isosphaeraceae bacterium (assembly GCA_965277595.1). GTDB lineage: Bacteria > Planctomycetota > Planctomycetia > Isosphaerales > Isosphaeraceae > CBDIDH01. The sequence goes on along the minus strand of CBDIDH010000002.1, from coordinate 2,449,356 downwards.
AAGGATTCTCGACTTGGAACTCATGCGAGCTTCGAGGGGGGGGTCAAGGATGGGACCTCGACGATCAACGATTGCGAAAACGTTCGTGATTCTTGCCGCCCTCGCCACGCTTGACCCGGCGACGGTTCAGGCGAAAAGTGGGGGCGGCGGACACGGTGGAGGTCATTCGGGAGGAGGTCGAAGCGGTGGGGCATCTGGCTCCAGGCCCCACTTCGGAAGCGCTCCGCGTTACACGGGCAGTTATGGACACGTGAACCTGGATTCCCTGTTCAACGCATCGTCGATGTCCGCGGCGTCAACGTCGGCCGCTGACTTCCGCGAACCGCCGCTGAACCGGCTTCAGCATCGCATCGATCACGCCTTGGGACGACCGCCGCGCTGGTGAGTTTAACTCGGCCAGAGCTTGCGGACATCCTGAGCGCATCGAAATCTCGATCTTAATACTTCGCGGGTTGCGGAGCGCCGACGACGATTTGCTTGAGCTCGCCAAAAAGCCCTGCGGGAATGCCGATCACCGTGGCCGCGGCGGCCTTGACAACTTTGTTTTTACCCGAGTTGTCATAATAGTCGCGCGGTTTCGAGAGCAGCGGGTGGCGATCCACAAAAGTAACCGACGACGCGGGGCGAGCGGGGACCTCGACCACCGAGGTGCCGGGTTCGACCGGCCCGTTCAGGGCAGGTTCGGGGGCCAGGGCAACCTGTCGCTGCGCGGTGCTCTTGCAACCGGCGACGCCAAGAGCGAGGGCCAGAGAGGTGACGACCTGGACTGTCTTGCGCGTTCCGCTCATGGTGTTGTATGTCCTTTCGGACCGACGACCCGCCGATCGTGGCGAGCAGTGGCCCATCAGGACAAACATACCCGACCCGAACCGGCCCGGTCGCAGATCAGTGAATCATGGGTGTTCCGAATGTAACGCACCAATAGGGCGTACCGCGTGCATCGGTTGCGTAAGCCGCGCCGATCTCGGTGAATTTCCCGAGGATGTTCCGTCGATGCCCCCGGCTGTGCATCCAGTCGTTCATCACCGAGGCGACATCCGGCTGGCCCGCGGCGACGTTTTCGCCCATCGCCTGATATTCATAATCCATGCGTTCAATGCGACGCGAGGGCAAGGAGCCATCGCTTCCCCGGTGCGACATCCGGCGATGCGCGGCCATGTCTTCCGCATGCCTTTGCGCGGCCTGGGTCAGAAGTGAACTGGACGTCAACGGAGTCAGACCCGCTCGGCTGCGTTCGCGATTGTGAGCCGCGATCAGGGCGTCAATCGTTCCCAGCTTCGAGGGCGACGACCGAGCCGGCTCAGGCGCGACCGAGACGCAGCCCAGGGTGGCCAACGTAATCAGAACCATCACGCAAAGAAGAAACGCACGCATCAGATGGGGTCGCGGCAGTGTGGATTGCGGATAAACGGTCATTCTGGAGATCGGCCCGGCCGACCAGAATCCGCAACCGAAGAACGACTTCGCGCGCCTGGATTGCTCGATTGCGAGCGTGGAAAGGATCGTTCATAATGGGTGAGGTGTGCGAGGGTCTACTCCAGGACGAAAGGCGTCGCCGATGAGGGTCGAGGGACCGAGGGAATTCCTCGCGTTCGACCTGGAGACGACCGGTCTTCAGGCCGAGTCGGACCGGATCGTCGAGATTGGCGCGGTCCGGTTCGATGCCGATGGGGTCGAGCTGGGTCGGTTTGAACGGCTCGTGAATCCCGGTCGCTCTGTTCCCGAACGGGCCTGGGCGATTCATGGAATCTCGAATCTAGACCTTGTCGGCCAGCCGTCCGCGCGTGAGGTCTTGCCCTGCTTCTTCGAATTTCTGGGCGATCCCGCGACGACAACCTTGCTGGCGCACAACGCCTGGTTTGACGCTGGGTTTGTCGGCTGCGAACTGGCGAGGCTAGGCTGGGCCCCCCCCGGGCATGAGGTTGTCGACACGCTCGCGCTGACGCGGAAGAAGTTACCCGGGCTGGGAAATCATCGCCTTGACACCATCGCGAGGGCTCTTGACCTCGACCCCGAGGGCTCCCACCGCGCGCTCGCCGATAGCCTCAGAGTCAAGGGGCTCTGGCTCGCGCTCCGAGGGTTTGACGAGCCGCTTGAATCGCTCGTCTCTTACCCGATCAGAGCGTCGGATCGACCGGCGCCGGTGCCGAGCGGTTGGGACGCGATCGCCGGCGCGATCTCGGCCGGGCGTAAGGTTCGCATGGAGTATGAAGGGGGGACACGCGGCAAGGCGCCGCGCGAAGTCACCCCGAGGGCGTTCACGCGTCGCGGCGGAACCGCTTATCTGATCGCATACTGTCATCTCGATGCGCTGGAAAAGTCATTTCGGCTTGACCGGGTCCGCTGGTACGAAGTGATCTCCTGAGCGGAGATCGAGAGGAGGTCGCCCGTGGCGAGCTTGCTGGTCAGCGTCCGATCGGCCTCGGAAGCCCGAGCCGCGGTCGAGGGGGGCGCGGGCTTCATCGATGTGAAGGAACCCGCGCGCGGGCCGCTCGGACGTGCCGACTACCGCGTCTGGGCCGAGGTTCTCGCCGCGGTTCCTCCCGGCACGCCGGTCAGCGTCGCGCTTGGGGAACTTGATGAGTGGGACGAGAACGATCGGCCCGATCCGTCGCGATTTCAGGGTTTTGCCTTCCGTAAACTCGGCCTGGCCGGCACGGGAACCGGCTCGGGCTGGGCCGAGTCATGGTCGCGGCTCCGTCGACGGTTTGGCGAGGGGCCGTCGTGGGTCGCCGTCGCTTATGCCGACTGGCGGCTGGCGGACGCGCCACCCCCTGACCACGTTGTCGATGCGGCGCTCGCCTGCGACGACTGCGCGGGGGTCCTCGTCGACACCTGGGACAAGTCGCGGCCGAGCCCCGTCGATCTTTCCTGGTTGAAATGGTTTGACCGCGCCCGATCCGGCGGTCGACTCACGGCGCTTGCCGGCGGCCTCGACGCCCCGGCGATCGCCCGGCTCGCCTCGCTCCGCCCCGACGTCGTCGCCGTCCGCGGCGCGGCGTGTTCCCGAGGCGACCGCGAGGCCGAGGTTGATCCCGCCCGAGTCGCCGAGCTCGCCCGACTCGCCGCGAGGATTTGAACCGAAGAGACCCGCGACAAGGCCGAACATGACCTCACATACCGAATACCTCACATTCAACATTCCAGCGCGCATGGGGTTTGTGAACATCACCCCTCAAATCGAAGCGATCGTCCGAAAGAGCGGCGTTCAGGAAGGGCTTGTCTTGTGTAATGCGATGCACATCACCGCCTCCGTCTTCATCAACGACGACGAGCCTGGCCTGCACGAAGACTACAAAACCTGGCTTGAGGGCCTGGCTCCCTTTGATGCGTCTCCCCAGCGCTACAAGCACAATCGCACCGGCGAGGACAACGCCGACGCCCACATGAAGCGGCAGGTGATGGGGCGCGAGGTCGTGATCGCAATCACTAACGGGAAGTTGGACTTCGGACCCTGGGAGCAGGTCTTCTACGGCGAGTTCGACGGACGACGTCCGAAACGTGTGCTGGTCAAGGTCGTTGGCGAGTAACTGGAAAACAAACCAAGATCCAGGAAAACGAACCCAACGACGACTACGAAGAGGGTTTCCCCTTGGCGTTTTCCTTTCCCGTTTTCTCGTTCCCACGCGATTCATCGAGAAGCACCTCGGCGGCGATTTCGAGAGTGGAAAGCGGTTGATAGCCAGAGAACCGAAGGCGGACGGTTCCAGAACGGTCGAGGAAGAGAGTCGTCGGATAGCCAAGGAAGTTGGGGATCTGGTTCTGAATGGCCTCGGTGCCAAGCAGACAAGGGTATTTGACGCCAGCCTCCTTGTTGAAGGCGTTGACGGCTTTGCGGGCCTCGTCGCCCTGCGCGTTCTCATAAGCGAGGCCGAGGATCGTCACACCCTTGTCACGCAAAATTCGATCAAGCTCGATGAGGTTGGGAACCTGCTTCCGGCAGGGAGGGCACCAGGTTCCCCAGAAGTCGACGACGAGAATTTTGCCTCGGTAATCGGCAAGGGAGACGGCCTTGCCGTCCAGATCCTTGAGCGGCTCAAGAGTGAACCGGATCGGCTTCGACGACGCGAGCATCGCCAGGATGAGCCGTTTTTCCAGGCGACGGGTCACCTGCTGGAACTCGGGGAACCGGCGAATGCTGTCAAGCTCGGGGTCGCCCTCGATGTGAGCGATGTCGTGGAAACCGGCGTCAATCGCGTCCGAGAGGCCGGAGATCGCGCGGGCACTCTCGCCATTGATGGCCAGAGTGCATGCCTCGTTGTAAAGGATATTGGGGAGAGAGTTTTTTTCCTCTTCAGTTAGGTCGGGATGGGCCTCGCGAAGGCGTCGCATCATCTCGGCCGAACGGAGATAAAAGGGCGAGCTTTGAGGACGCGAGAAGGTCATCGCCATTCGCTCGCCGATCATGGCGAGCCGCCAGAGAGCCGGTCGGTTGGTCGGATCGGTGACAATCGCCTGTTCCAGGAACCGGGCGGCCGACCGGAGATCTCCCATCTCGTAGCACTGAACTCCTTTGCGGACAAGCACCTGAGACGACTCGGCCGACGTGCTGACCGTCTTGACCGGAACCTTGCTCTTTGCCCCCGACCCTTTGCCCACGACAGGAGCCGGTGGAGTCGGGCTCGCCGAGCAGCCGGCCAGGATCAACACGAAGAGCAGCACCGGGCCGTAACAATGTCGAGGACGCATGGAGGACTCCGGGAGGCGTCGGAAGAATCTCGGCCCATTGTCAACAGGATGCCCACGGGATTTCAAAGGGTCTCCGTGAATTTCTTGAGGGACGGAGGGTCGATTGCGCAAGTTTTGTCGAGCGTTGACCGTGACTTGAGACCCAAATGCCTGGCCCATTTGTCTGGGCCAGACCCCGGCTTGTCGAGCCGGGGGCGTTTGGTCTATAGTGGGAGCTAAGATTCTCATAGGAGTAGGGACGGTCGAGGCTCGGTTGTCATCCCGGCTAATTTTGGGCGGGATTCCGGACCGGGCCGGCCTGCCGACGGCCCCCGGGGCGACGGCGGACGCGTCGAGCCGAGGAGCCTTTCTCAACGATGCCGCCCCCGGGCGTTTCCCCGAGCAGACTGAGTCCGAACATGAAGCCCGGCCCAGAGATCGGGCCGACGCCGGGGCGGACCACGCGCGTCGTCGTCCTCGGCTCGACGGGTTCGGTCGGCCGCAGCGCTCTGGACGTGATCGGGCACGATGGCGGTAACCGCTTGAAAGCCTGGGGCCTGGGAGCGCGATCGAGCGTCGAGGCCCTGATCGATCAGGCTCGAATTCATCGCCCCCGGTTTATCGCCCTGGCCGACACCGAGGCCGCGGCCAGAGTCAACGGCCAACTCGCCGGAACGGGCGTTGAGGTGCTTTCTGGACCGGACGGCCTGGCCGAGATGGCCGCCGACCCCGACGCCGATCGCGTCCTGAGTGCCATCGTCGGCGCCGCGGGGCTGCTGGGAACCTGGGCGGCGGTCGAGGCGGGCAAGGTCGTTGCCCTGGCGAACAAGGAAACGCTGGTCGTCGCCGGCCCGCTCGTCATGGATCTGGCCCGACAGCGAGGGGCGACCATCCTGCCCGTTGATAGCGAGCACTCGGCGATCTTTCAATGCCTGCGGTCGGGGACCGACCGTGAGGTGAAGCGGGTGATCCTCACGTCGTCGGGTGGCCCCTTTCGGGGCAAGTCGCGGCGCGAACTTGACGGGGTCACTCCGGAAGAGGCGCTCCGGCATCCGACCTGGAAGATGGGGCCGAAGATCTCGGTTGACTCGGCCACTCTGATGAACAAGGCGCTCGAAGTGATTGAGGCGCGCTGGCTTTTTGGACTGGAGCCGGAGCAAATCGAGGTGGTCGTTCACCCCGAAAGCGTCGTTCACTCGATGGTCGAGTTCGTCGACGGTAGTGTCGTGGCGCAACTTTCGCCCCCCGACATGCGGCTGCCGGTCCAGTTCGCCCTGACCTACCCCGACCGAGTCGAAGGCCCCTGCCCCAGGCTGGACCTGACCCGACCGACCGCCCTGACCTTCGAGCCGCCCGACCGCGAAACATTCCCCTGCCTCGACCTCGGTTTTGAGGTGATGCGCCGGGGCGGAACAGCCGGTGCCGCGTTAAATGCGGCAAACGAGGCGGCGGTGGAACGATTTCTCGCCGGCACGATTGGTTTCCACGACATCCCCCGCGCCTGCCGCGCGGCGCTCGACCATCACTCGTATGATTGCCGACCCTTGCTGGCGGACCTCTGGAAGGTCGACGCCTGGGCCCGGCGGGAGGTAGGACGTTGGAGACCCTGAGCTGGTTCGTCAATATCGCCAAGGTCGCCCTGGGCCTCGGGTTCGTCATCTTTCTCCACGAGCTCGGCCACTTCCTCCTGGCCAAGTGGAACGGCGTCAAGGTGGAGAAGTTCTCGATCGGCTTCGGCCCGACTCTTTTGGGTTTCACCCGAGGCGAGACGCAATACGTCCTGGCCGCCATTCCGCTGGGCGGGTTCGTCAAGATGCTCGGCGAAGGGACTGATGAGGAGGCGATCAAATCGGCCGACCCGCGTGCCTACCCGAACAAATCCGTCGGCGCCCGGATGGCGATCATCTCGGCCGGGGTGATCATGAACCTGATCCTCGGCCTCGCCTGCTTTGTCTACGCCTATGAGATGGGCATGGACGAGATTCCCACGACGGTCGGCTCGGTCCTCGCGGGATCGCCCGCCTATCGAGCAGGAATTCTCTCGGGTGACGAGATCGTCTCGGTCGACGGCCGGCACGACCTGAATTTTCAAAACGTCACGCTCAAGATCCGGCTCAGCGGCCAGGGGCAAGTTCTCCATTTCGAGCTGAAACGGCCCGGCCACGACGGCCTGATCCCGATCGATATTGAACCGCTCCGGTCCACGTCGAGCCCCGATGTCCCCGGGATCGGGATCACGCCAAGCTTCAGCCTCACCCTTCTTCCCGAGCCCTTCAGCGCACCCGGTGGCCTTGCCGAGAAGCCCAAGGTCGCCAACGCCGGTCTCAAGGGGCTTGACAGGGTCATCGCCGCCGGACCCGTCGGCGCCGAACCGCTGCCCGTCGGCGACATTCAGGACTTTTATCGGATCTTGACCAAACACCGGTCCGAACCGCTTCAGGTAGTCGTCGAGCGTCGCGAGAAACTGGCTGACGGGACCTATTCCCGAAAAGCCGAGCGCGTGACCGCCACGCTTCCGCCGAACCGCTTCGTTGATTTCGGGTTCCGGCTCAAGATCGAGCCAATCGTGGGGATTCGCGACGGCTCGCCGGCCGACAAGGCGGGTTTTCACAAGGGAGACACGATCGTCTCGGTCGACGGTCACGACAATTTTGATCCGATGCGACTGCCGACCTATTGTTACGAGCACGCCGGGACGCCGATCACGGTTCAGGTCGAGCGCGACGGGACAAAACAGATGACCCTGACCGTGACCCCGGACGATTCGATACCCTGGACCGAGCTTCCTCTCAAGGGAGAGCCGCTCGATGTCGCCGGGCTCGGCCTGGCCTACCCGGTCCGGACGAAGGTCGAGGCCGTGACCCCTGGATCGCCCGCGGCGAGAGCGGGAATCAAGACGGGCGACGTCATCAACGCGCTGACCTTTCCGCCCCGAAAGGTGGCCAAGAAGAAGTCGTGGCCGTGGAGCATGTTCGGCAACAGCGGCGAGCCCGCGCCCGACCTGACCTTCGACGACCGGGCGAACTGGCCCTTTGCCTTCCAGGCGATCCAGTTCCGCGAACTTGAGCCGATCAAATTCCGGGTGAACAACGCCGATGCCCCGGTGACGATCACTCCCGAGCCCGATCCCGCCTGGTTCCACCCCTTTCGCGGTGAACAGTTCGAGGGCCTGACTCGCCGGACACCTCCGATGGGGATCAGCGCGGCCCTCCGTCGCGGATTCGACGACACGATCGATAACATCCTGAGCATCTACGCCATGTTCCGGAGCCTGGCGCAGAGCCGGGTCAGCCCGAAGAACCTCGGCGGGCCGATCCTCATCTCTCAGGTCGCCTACGAAGAGGCCGCGAGGGGCCTGACCGACCTGGTTCACTTCCTCGGAATTCTGAGCATCAACCTGGCCGTGCTCAATTTTCTGCCAATCCCGCCCCTCGATGGCGGTCAGATGGTCTTTCTCCTCGCCGAGAAGGTTCGGGGTCGACCCCTGCCCGAGTCCGCGCTGGCGGCGGGGACGTGGATGGGAGTGGTCATGGTCATCATGCTCATGGCCTTCGTCTTCTTCCAGGATATCAGCCGGCTCGTGACCAGCTATTTCTGACCCCGAGGCAAGGACGCGCGGAGGGTGAACCCATGACTGACCTGCTCGACCGCCTCGAAGCCGGCGAAACCCCCGCGCGAATTGCCAGGTCGCTCGGCCTCTCGCCCTTCGACCTGATCCTCGCTGTTGCGCGCGACGCTCTCGGCGAAGGAATCGGCGGCCCTTCGCTCGTCCGGGTCGCGCCTCGACGGCCAGGAATGGCGCAAGGTTTTTCCGAAACAGCCCTCGCCGAGCTTTTTCCGGACGCGCTCCGACCGGCCCGACTAGCCCTCGCGGCGGGTCTCTTGCAGATTTATAACTTCTGGGAGGCCAGTCACGAGGCCGCGCAACAGGCTGACGACCTCGGCGAAACCCGGGTCTCGGCCTACTGGCACGGCATCGCTCATCGTCGCGAGCCCGATCCGGGGAATGCCGGTTACTGGTTCCGTCGCGTCGGCCGACATCCCATCTTCACCCGGTTCCAGGCCGAGGCTCGCCCCTTGCTCGATCGCAACTCCGGTCTCGCCGCGCGGCTCTTGCCCGGTCACGCCTGGGACCCCTTCGCATTCATCGACCTCTGCACGCGAGCAAAAGGCGAAGACGCCGAGATTGCCCGGGGACTTCAGCGCCTGGAAATGCTCTGGTTGCTCGAAGCGTCCATTCCCGACCTTTGAACAGAAGACCGTCGTTCTCTCCTCGAACCGAAACCGACCCGGAGCGTTCCGCCCATGCCAAGGACCTGGATTCGCGCGGTCGCGCTGCTCTTGCCGATGGCCTTCCTCGCGGCGAGCCCCGTTACCGCCGTCGCCGACTCAAAAACCCTTTCTCGATGCGGCCAGGGGTTCCTGGAAGAGGTTGACGGCTACAAGGTGCTGCACCTCAAGGGAAGTCCCTATGAAATGGGCTACCAGCAAGGGGCCTTGCTCAAGACCGACGTCAATGAACTGGTCCGGTTCCTTCTCGACGTCAAGGCGAAGGAGTTGAAAGTTCAGGTCGGCGGCCTGAACCTGCTCAACCCCGCGCGGGCGATCGGTGGAATCGCGGCGACGCAGAAGAAGTACGTGCCCGAACGCTTTTATGAAGAACTGCGCGGGCTTTCGGACGCCTCGGGCGTCAGTCTTCAAGACGCGATCGTCGCCAACTTCATTCCCGAGATGTTCCACTGTAGCGGGTTCGCAATCGCCGGGTCGGCAACGAAGGACGGCTCGCTTTACCACGGCCGGATTCTCGACTACGGCTGCGATTGGAAGCTTCAGGATCACGCCGTCCTTGTCGTCGCCGAGCCAGACGGCAAGATTCCTTTCTTGAACGTCACCTATGCCGGGTTCCTTGGCAGCGTGACCGGGATGAACGCGGAAAAGGTCTCGATCGGCGAGATGGGAGGGCGCGGCCTTGGCCACTGGGAAGGGGTGCCGATGGCCTTTCTCGTCCGCATGGCGCTCGAAGAAGCCCACACGCTCGACGAGGCCGTCTCCGTCTTCCGCGATCATCCGAGAACCTGCGAATATTATTACGTCATCGCCGACGGCAAGACGGGCCGTGGGGTCGGCATGGAGGCGTCATGGGACAAATTCAACGTCGTCAAGATGGGCGAGGCCAACGACCGACTGCCGCACGCTGTCAAGGACGCTGTCCTGCTCTCGGTCGGTGACCGCTACGAGGAACTTGCTCGACGAGTGAAGGCGAAACACGGCCAGTTCGACGCCGAAACCGCGCGGCACCTGATGGATCGGCCGGTCGCGATGAAATCGAACCTGCACAGCGTTCTTTTCGAGACCACGACGACCCGTCTCTGGGTCGCCAACGCCTCGCGAGCCGGCGAGCCTGCCTCGAACCAGCCCTATCATGCGTTCAGGCTTGATGACCTTTTGACCCACCAGCCTGATCCCTCGGTTCCGGTCCGTCAGGTTCCGCCGCGTCCCGCCGCATCGGCAGCCTCGCGGTGAGAGGATGACCGATGACCAAGGACCGATGACCAATAAATTCCTTTCATCGGTCATCGGTCATCGGTCATGGAAAAGACAGACTTTGCAATCCTCCCGAGGTTCCAGGCCGGTGCCTTGTGATCGGCGGGCGCGCGACGTAGCATGAGCGACCGAACGCCTCGCCCACGAACGATCGGGCGGGGCGTCGTCGTCCAAGGGTTCCAGCTCGAAGGGAACGACCACTCATGCGGACGATCCTGGCCGTCGCGGCGGGACTTGCGCTCAGTCTGCCCACAAACAGTCACGCCGGTTCGAAGACGATCGACCTGCGGACCCGGGATGGGGTCTCGATCGTCAAGGGAGAGTGGCGTTACACTCCGGTGAAACTCGTTGAGGTCGCCGCCAAAGAGGCCGATGGGACACCAACCCCGACCTACAACATCGAACCCAAAGCGTTCGGGGCCGACTTCGATGATTCGAAGTGGGAGATTGCCGACCCGACAACCTTGAAGAACTCCCGGGGCGGAGGCCAGGTCTGCTTTGCCTGGTATCGGATCAAGATCACCATCCCCGACGAGGCCGCCGGGAAAACGGTCATCTTCCAGACGACCGTGGACGACTACGGCGAGGTCTGGGTCGATGGCAAGCTGGATTACAAGGTCGGTCAGGTCGGTGGCCCGATTGTCGCCGGCTTCAACGTGCCGAACCGCGTCGAGTTGAAGAATGTCCAGCCCGGCCAGGTTGTCCAGATCGCGGTCTTCGGCATCAATGGCCCGATCTCAAGGGCGCCGGGGAACAAGATCTTTCTGGGACCGACCTTTCTGGAGCTCTCGGAAAAGGGAAATTAGAGCGGACGACTCGATTGTCCCGCGGCGTTTTGATTCCAGGTCGGGATACGCGGGTTTTCGCCCCAGGTCGCCGGCTCAACCACAACGACCATCGATCCGACCGGCTCACGACCGCGGAAAGTGCCGCCCGGGTCTTGCCGAGGGTTGTCCGCGTCATTTACGCTGGACGCCAATGGCCTGGAGTTCCGCGGTCCGGTCAACCGGCCGGGGCTCGACACACCCTCCCGCGAGAGACGAGAACCGGACGATGAGACGACCCAATGCCTTCTGGTCTGTCATGGCCCTGCTGGCCAGCACCGCCGCAACCGCGAGGGGCGACAACGCCAGCCTGAGCCTCGAAAAGGGCGACCGGATCATCATCATCGGCAACACCCTGGCCGAACGGATGCAGTATTTCGGCCACTTTGAAACCCTGCTACAGAGCCGATTTCCCGACCTCAAACTGGTCGTCCACAACCTCGGCTGGTCGGCCGATGAATTGACCCTTCGGCCCCGCTCGAAGGGGTTCGAGGATCACGGCCACACCCTCCGCGACGAGAAGCCCGACGTTGTCATCGCGGCCTTCGGGTTCAATGAGTCGTTCGGCGGTCAGCACGGTCTGGCGAAGTTCAAGAAAGACCTCGACAGGTTTATCCGCGAGACGACGACCACCAAGTACAACGAGAAGTCGGCGCCCAAGCTCGTCCTGCTCTCGCCGATCGCCGTGGAAGACCTCGACAACGCCGACAGGACCGACGGCAAGGCCCAGAACGAGAACATCGCACTTTATACCAAGGCGATGAAAGAGGTTGCCGGAGATCACAAGGGGGTCATCTTCGTTGATCTCTTCACGCCTTCGAAGGAAATCGAAGAGAAGGACTCGAAACACCTGACGATCAACGGCATTCACCTGAACGCTTACGGCGATGAAAAAATTGGCGAAGTGCTGGACGAGTCCCTCTTCGGGCCGAGGCCGAAATCGTTGAAGGCCGACCTGGCCAGGCTCAAGGCCGAGATCATCGAGAAAGACCTTCAGTTCTGGTACGACTACCGGGCGATTAACGGCTGCTACATTTACGGCGGTCGCAAGAACCCGTTCGGCGTCGTCAACTTCCCAACCGAGTTCGCCAAGCTTCGCAAGATGGTGGAAAAGCGCGAAAATCGTGTCTGGGATGTCGCCCAGGGTAAGGACGTTCCGGCCAAGATCGATGACAGCGATACCGGCGAGCTCGTCCGCGTGACGACCAACTACAAGCCTCCGGTGCCGGTCACCTCGCCCGAGGCGGAAAAGAAGCAGTTCACCGTCCCCGAAGGGTACGAGGTGAACCTCTTCGCCTCCGAGGTCGATTTCCCGGACCTGAAAAAGCCGGTGCAGATGACCTTCGACGCCAAGGGGCGGCTCTGGGTCACGACCATGCCGTCGTACCCGATGTATCTACCCGGGCGCCCCGTGAATGACAAGGTCCTGATCTTTGAAGACACCGACGGCGACGGCAAGGCCGACAAGCAAACCGTCTTCGCCGACGGCCTGCACGTTCCGACCGGAATTGAACTGGGCGACGGCGGGGCCTATGTCGCGCAGCAGCCCAACCTGATGTTCCTCAAGGATACCGACGGCGACGATAAGGCCGACCGCCGCGAACTGATCATTCATGGCATGGACACGGCCGACTCGCACCACGCAATCCACGCCTTTACCTGGGACCCGGGCGGAGCCCTTTACTGGAACGAGGGGACGTTCCACTATTCCCAGGTGGAAACGCCGTTCGGTCCCCGACGCTGCAACGAGGCGGGAATCTTCCGGTTCGAGCCGCGCACGGGCAAGCTTGACGTCTTCGTCTCGTACGGGTTCGCCAACCCCTGGGGCCACTACGTCGACCACTGGGGCCAAAACTTTGTCGCCGACGCCTCGGGAGGCGCCAACTATTATGGAACCGCCTTTTCGGGCCAGGTGGATTACCCCCACAAGCACGGCTCCATGAACCAGTTCCTCGTCAAGCAATGGCGGCCGACGGCCGGCTGCGAGCTGGTCTCAAGCCGGAATTTCCCCGAAGACACTCAGGGCGATTACCTTCTGAACAACGACATCGGCTTCCAGGGCGTTCTTCGGTACCGGGTCAAGGACGACGGTTCAGGGTTCAAGGCCGATCCGGTCGAGCCCTTGCTCAAGTCCGAAGCGCCCAAGGGCGAGACCAATAACTTCCGCCCGGTCGACCTGGAGTTTGGACCCGACGGGGCGCTCTATGTGGTGGACTGGTACAACCCGCTCGTCGGTCACATGCAGCACTCGCTCCGCGACCCCAAGCGCGACGTCGAGCACGGTCGGATCTGGCGGATTCACTACACCAAGCGCCCGCTCGTCAAGCCCGCGAAGATCGCTGGCGCCTCCGTCACCGAACTCCTTGATCTGCTAAAAGTTTACGAGGACCGGACCCGCTATCGCGCCCGCCGCGAGCTGCGCGATCGCCCCGCCAAGGAAGTGAACGCGTCGGCCGATCGCTGGCTCGCCTCGCAGAGCAAGACCGATCCCGACTATTGGCACGATGCGCTGGAAGTTCTCTGGCTTCGCCAGAGCCATAATGTCGTGGACGAGACGCTCTTGAAGACCGTTTTGACCTGCCCCGAACCGCGCGCCCGAGCGGCGGCGACGCGCGTTCTCTGCTACTGGCGCGACCGGGTTACCGAACCGCTGGAACTGCTCCGCAAGCAGGTCAACGACGAGAACGCCCGCGTTCGCCTCGAAGCGATCCGCGCCCTCAGCTTCTTTGAAGGCAAGTACGCCAGTACCGCCTCGGAGATCGCCCTGGAATCACTCGCGCAGCCCCAGGATTATTACCTGGAATACACGCTGACCGAGACGAACAAGACGCTCGACCGGCGGATCAAGGCCGCGGCCAAATGATCCGCCGCCGCAACTTCTGATTTCCGGTCAAACCCGCGTTCTCAAGCGCATTCAGACGGTCATCGGATCGTTGACTGAGAACGCAATTGAGAACGCGGGTTGACCCGCACTGGCCACGAGGTCGCCGCGATGAGGATCTTGAGTCGTTCCCTGCTCTCTCGACGGTTCGTCGCCTTGACAACGGTGCTGATCGCCCTTGCCGTATCTCGGTCGGTTCCGGCCGACGAGCCGACCTCGAGGGCCGAGAGCCCGATGGTGAAAATGCTCCGAAGCGGACGGGTGCCCGCCGATCGCCAGGGCACGGTCATTGAGATGATCGGCAAGCGCGGGTCGGCCGCCGACCTCGATTTCCTGCTCGATCTGGCAGGCTCGTCCAAGACGACTCCGGCCCATACCCTTCGTTGTCTCGAAGCGCTTTCCGAAGCGGCCCTGACCCGGAATCTTCGGCCGTCGGGCGATCTCGGCCGGCTCGCCTCGCTGATACCCGTGAATTCCAAAGTCGAGCCGAACGTATCGCAGGCAGCCGTCCGCCTCGCCGGGCTCTGGAAAGCGGAATCCCTCGGTCCAAAACTTCGGGCGATTGCCGAGGAGGCCGAAACCCCGGCCCCGCTTCGCGCCGCGGCCCTTGAGGCCCTCGCGGCCATCGGCGGCAAGGAAGGTCGGGCGAGTATTGAGGATCTGACCACGAAGGAAAGACCCCTCTCGGTTCGAGCGCTGGCCGTCGCCGCGCTCGTTCGGCTCGACCTCGCCGCCGCCGCGAAGGCCGCGGCCAGAGTGCTTGGCGACGCCGGAAAGGATGCGGGCCAGGACGACCTGATTCCGATGATCGCGGCCTTTCTGAATCATCAAGGGGGCGCGAATACGCTTGCCTCGGCCATGAACTCGGGCCAGAAGATCCCGGCCGACGCCGCGAGGCTAGCCCTTCGGGGCGTCTACGCGCTCGGCCATAGCGACCCCGGACTCGTCGCCTCGTTGACGAAAGCCGCGGGGCTTGACGCCGAGGTCAAGGCGCTCGACCCGAAGTCGATGGAAGCACTCATCTCCGAGGTGGCCACTCGGGGGAACCCGGCGCTTGGCGAGTCGATCTTTCGCAGAGCCGATCTGAATTGCACGAAGTGTCACGCCCTCAGCGGCGCGGGAGGCGGGGTCGGACCCGACCTCAGCGCGCTGGGATCAAGCTCGCCCGTCGATTATGTCATCAACTCGATCATGCTTCCCGACCAGGCGATCAAGGAAGAGTTTCACACCCTTGTCGTCGTCACCACCGACGGCCAGATTTTCCAGGGGATTGTCGCCGACAAGGATGATAAGCGGGTCGTTCTCAAGGAGGCGACCGGCTCCTTGCGGACGATTCCGACCCTGGACATTGACGAGAGCAAGGAAGGCGGGTCGTTGATGCCCAAAGGGCTGGTCAACTTCATGACCCGCGCTGAATTTGTCGACCTCGTCCGGTTCCTCTCCGAACTGGGGAAGCCCGGCCCGTATGCGATCCGATCGACGCCCACCATCCAGCGTTGGCGTTATCACAAGGCCAGACCCGGTGGCTCCGTTCCGAATTCCGCCGATCCAACCCAATGGCAGGCCGCCTACGCGCGGACCGGCGGCGACCTGCCGCTCGGTGAACTGACGTCCGAGGCCGGAACGATTCTCGACCTTCAGGCCGAGGTCGACGTCTCACAGGCAGGTGCCGTCGTCGTCAAGCTTAATGATCCGGTCGGTGTCACGGCCTGGGTCGATGACCAGCCCGCTCCCGCCTTCTCGGGACCGTCATTTCCTTGTGAACTCGCCGCGGGGCGACACAGAATCACGTTTCAGGTCGACACGACGGCCCGGCGCGATCCGGTCTTGCGCGCCGAGGTGCTCAAAGGCCCCGGATCGACGGTCGAATTCTCGGTCGTTGGCGGGCGTTGACGCTGAGCGGGCCTGGATACGTTCGAATTTTCCAGGAAGATTGCCAGTTCTGTCTTTTCAATGACTGATGACCAAGGACCGATGACCGAGAAATTCCGCCCCCTGGTCATCGGGATTTTGCAATTTTCCTGTCGAATGTTACCGAATGCTACCGCGCGGCGGTCCGGTCGGTTACCCTGACCGGTCCGGGCGAGCGACCCGCCGCCCCGCACCCGATCTTCCCAAAAAGTCGAGACGAAGACGCGATGAACACCAAGCGCATGCTGACCCCGCTGTTGTGGGCCTTCGCCGCCCTGGTCCTGATGCCCCTGGCGACGCGAGGCGACGAGCCCGCCAAGGATTCGCCCCGGCCGATCCGCGCGTTACTGATTACCGGCGGCTGCTGTCACGATTATGAGAAGCAAAAGAAAATCATCTCGGAAGGCGTCAGCGCCCGAGCCCGGGTCGAATGGACCATCGTCCATGAGGGAGGCTCTTCCTCAAACCACCGGGTGAGCGTCTACGAACAACCGAACTGGGCCGCGAATTACGACGTGATCGTGCACAACGAATGCTTCTCGGCCGTCACCGACAAGGCGTTCATCGAGAAGGCGCTCGCTCCCCATCGCGCCGGCGTGGGCGCGGTGGTCATCCATTGCGCGATGCATACCTTTCGCGACCTGAAGACCGACGAGTGGCGCGAATTCCTCGGCGTCGACACCCGGGGCCACGGCCCGCAGCATCCGCTTGAGGTCAAGAACCTCAAGCCCGAAAACCCGATCATGAAAGACTTTCCGAGCCTCTGGACGACCGGCAACGAGGAACTATACGCGATCAATCGCCTCTTCCCGACGACCGTCGCCCTGGCCGAGGCGCCCGAGAACGGCAAGCAGAACACGGTCATCTGGACCAACACGTATGGCAAGGGGCGCGTCTTCGGGACCACGATCGGCCATAACAACAAGACCGTGCAAGATCCGATTTACCTCGACATGCTGACCCGAGGGCTTCTCTGGTCGGTCGGCCAGCTTGACGAAAGCGGTCACCCCAAGCCGGGCTATGCCGTCTCGAAGTGACCGCCTTCACTAACGATCGAAAGCAAGTTAACCGGTCGGCCCAGGCGGCGTTCGGGTCTTGTCGTCTTTCAGGGCCGGCCAGGGCTCACCGCGGAGGACCCGGACGGTGTTCCGCAACCGCGAAACTTCCTCGGTGAGCTGGATCACCCGGGCGACGACCGGGTCGTCGACGTCGAGATAGGGCGATCCCGACCGCCGCCAATCTTCCTCGCGACGGGGGCCGTCGAGGCAAGCCACGCGCGCCTCGGCCTCGAACCCGTCGCGAACCATGAACTTGCAACGCCCCTGGCCGACGTTCACCGCGTCGATCAAGGCGTTGATGAGGCGCTCCAGGCCGGCCGTCGTGCCAAAGACCTCGACCGCGTCGTGGGGGAAGCGCGCCCCATGGACGTGAAGGATCGCCGGTCTGGACCGTGAATCGTCGGACACGTCGGCTTGCTCCTTTCGAATCGGGTCGGCTCGGGCGCCCAGATCAAGTCAAGGCGCGGCACGATCCTCGCCGGTGAGTTTCCGGTCTCGCTGCCGGTCGTATCAAAGGGTTGGAGTCCCGACCCCGTCAGGGCGGGTGACGGTCCCGATCTTAGCTCGATCCGTCGACCTTTCATGCACTCGTGGCAAAAAAAGGACGACAGCCGGCGAAGGTGAGGTTTGCGGGCGACAGCACCGTGCCCCCAGGCAACCGGCCGGTCCGACCTGGTCCCCGGTTGATGAGATCCGAGCTACGTTGCCATAATCAAAGAGGTTCCAGAAATCGAGCCTCCTGCTCCGAAAGAACGACCGGCGCAACACGTCCGTCCCATCCTTCAAGCACAACGGGTAAGCCATTTCCATGAAACCCATTCTGGCGCTCTCCGCCTTGATCCTGGCGATAACCGCCGCCGCGGCGCAACAGGTTGCTGCCCCGGCACCCGCAGTTGCCCCGGCACCGGAAGCATCGCCCGCCGATTCCTCGCGTGCCGGAGATGAGGCCGCGATTCGGGGTCTCGACGAAGAGTTCGTCAAGGCCTTCAACGCGGGCGATGCCAAGGCGCTCGCGGCAACATTCACAGAGGACGCCGAATCCACCGATGAGGACGGGATCATTGCCGAGGGGCGCGAGGCGATCACCGCGCACTTTGCTTCGAGCTTCGCGGCCAGTCCCGGGGCGAAGATTTCACTTCACACCGATTCCCTGCGATTTCTCGGTCCCGAAACCGCACTGATTCGCGGCCGGGCCGAGGTGATTCCGGCCGGCGGAGGTGCTTCGGACCTGTCGCGATATACCGTGGTCCTCGTCAAGCACGATGGCCGCTGGCTTCAAGCAAGCGTGCGCGACGAGCACGACCCGAACGCCCCCCATTCCGAGCGGCTCAAGGCCCTGGAATGGCTGATCGGCGACTGGGTCAGCGAGAGCGCGGACGCGGTGGTTCAGACGTCCTGCACCTGGTCGGCCAACAAGAGCTATTTGCTCCGTTCGTTCACGGTCCAGCTTCACGGCAAGCCGGCAATGACCGGCGAACAGCGGATCGGCTGGGACCCGCTCGCCAGACAGTTCCGGTCATGGGTTTTTGACTCGGACGGAGGCTTTGGTGAAGGCGCGATCTCGCACGATGGCGACCGCTGGCTGATCAAGGCGCACGGTGTCCGCTCCGACGGCCGACCGGCGTCGGTCACCCATGTCATCACCCGGGTGAACAAGGACATGATCCGCTGGCGCGCCGTTGACCGGACTATCGCCGGCCAGGGGACCCCGGACATCGACGAGTTTGTGCTTGTTAGAAAACCACCCAAACCGCGTTAAGGCGAACGCTGTTTCCGCGCGGACGCAGCTTCTAACCTTGACTTTCCTAACTCCGCAAACCGTGCCCACGCGCTCCGAACCTTCATAGCCCAAGAGGTCTCATCTCATGTCGGCGAACACATCTCTTCGAGTCGCGCTGGCGTTTACCCTGGCCCTTCTCGCACCATCGGGCGACGCCTTCGCGGGTCGCGGTGGCGGCGGTGGTGGAGGTCGTGGCGGAGGAGGCCACATGGGTGGCGGCGGTGGTGGGGGAGGTGCTCGCATGGGCGGTGGCGGCGGTGGTGGAGGCATGCACTACGGCGGTGGCGGCGGCATGGCACGTCCGTCCTTCACGCAATCCCCATCCTTCAGCGCTCCGAGAATCAACAACGTTTCGCCATCGTTCCGCGCAAACACATCGGGCGGACCACACATCGAAAACTTTAACCGAGCCAACGTCAACAACACCAACTTCAACAGGACTAATGTCAACAACACCAACTTCAACCGGACTAATGTCAACAATACCAACTTCAATCGCCAATCGAACATCACGAACAACTACACCCGCGTCAACTCCATCAATGGCGGCGGCTATGGGGGTGGCGGTTACGGAAATTCCTGGACGGGGAGAAATCCCTACTGGGGATACCATCAGAACTGGGTAAATGGTGCCTGGAACTCCCACTACTATCCCGGTTATGGCGGCGGCTATGGCGGCTATGGCGGCTATGGCGGGTATGGCGGCTATGGTGGATACGGCGGGTATGGGAACAGCCTGGGGCTTTTCGGTCTCGGGCTGGCCGCCGGAGGACTGGGAGGTTTCGCGCTTGGCTCGTCACTCTCAAACTGGGGTTACTCGAACTACAACAACCCGTACTATTATCAGTCGCCCTCGACCGTGATCGTCCAGCAACCGGTTATCGCGCAACAACCGCCAACGGTCGTTTATGACTACTCGCAGCCGATCAACACCCTCAGCGCCCCGCCACAGCAATCGGTGGCGGACGCTGGAGTGGCGACGTTCGACCTTGCCCGCCAGGCGTTCAAGGCAGGCGACTTCGCCACGGCCCTTTCTCAGACCGACACAGCGCTCGTCTCACTGCCGAATGATCCGACCCTGCACGAATTCCGGGCGCTTGTCCTCTTCGCCCAGGGTCAATACGACGCCGCCGCGGCGACACTCTACCCCGTTCTGAACGCAGGCCCCGGCTGGGACTGGACCACACTCGTCGGTCTCTATCCGAACGTTGACGCCTACACCGCGCAGCTTCGCGCTCTCGAAGACGATAGCCGGGCCAACCCCGACAAGGTCTCCGACCACTTCGTCCTGGCCTACAACTACCTGACGGAAGGGTTCCCCGACAACGCCGCCGCGGAACTCCGCCAGGTGACTCGACTCCAGCCGAAGGACACGCTCTCGGCCCGCCTCCTGGCGCAGATCAGCAAGCCCGCGAATCCTGTCGGTGGACCCGGCGACGTTCCGCCGGTCGACCCCGCGCCCCTTGTCGCCGCCGCGGCGCCCGTGCAAAACGGTCCGCGAGGGAGCCTGATCGGAAGCTGGTCGGCGAAGCCGAATGCGGAGACGACGATTTCCCTCTCGGTCACTTCCGACGGCAGTTTTAACTGGACCGTCGCCGACAAGAATGGCCCCCGCAAACTTACCGGCGGCTCCACATACGGAAGCGATGTTCTCACGCTCGCTCCTTCGACGGGTGACCCGCTCGTCGGCCGGGTGGTCTGGACCGATCCCAGCCACTTCACCTTTCAGGCCGCCGGTGGCGGCGCGGGTGATCCGGGTCTGGCCTTCACAAAAACAGATGGCTGAGGCCGGATCGCGATCAGTGTCATTTTGCGGTCTATGAATCCGTCAGGCGGGCCGCGGTCGTCGGGCTGCCTTGCAATATGTTCAGTGATTGCCGGGCAGGATTGCCGAATTATTGTTGTGATAATTTGACAAAATGAGGATCTTTTGATGAAGTCCGGCTCCGCCCTGTTTTGCCTGATTCTCAACCTCGCCAGCTTCGTCTCGGCGAGTGCCGGGGTTGACGTTGATCTCTCGGGTTATCGTGAAGGCTCGGGCGTCGACGTGCGAAGCGGAGGTGAAAAACTCACTGTTTCCTGGGCGTTGGACGCGGGCAAGGCTGAATATGGCCGCCTCGTGCTCGATTTACAACCGGGCAAGGCGCTCGTGGAAAACCTGGGAATCGCGGCATCGCCAACCGGGGAGGCGATCGCGATTCTTAGGGATGTGGACCCGGTGACCTTCATCACGGTCGGGACCCGCGTCAGCCCTCCCGACAAACCGCCGGGCATGAGCGTCTTCAACATCTTCTTTGACTCGCCGGCCAGGCGACCTTCCGAACGCTTTCGCGCGACGTTGGAACCGCGCAAGGTGCGAGTGAGCGGTAAGGGGGGTCGTGCCACGATCGCGATCGGCGAACTGAAGGCGGGGCCGTTCTCGGGCGACCTGGAAATCTCGGTTTATGACGGTTCAAGGCTCGTTCATGTCGAGGCCGTGGTGAGCACGAACCGCGAGGCGACGGCGTTTGTGTATGACGCCGGCCTCGCCGCCGCGTCGACGCCAGGTTGGACCCATCTGAGTTGGGTCGACACCGACGGATTTCTGAGACGCGTCGAGGCGAGGCCGAACGACGTCGACCGTCCCCGGTCAGTCCGACACCGGGCGATCGTTGCCGAGACGCCGGGAGGTTCGATCGCCTCTTTCCCGCCGCCGCACCAGTTCTTTTACCCGAGGGATATTACCGACAACCAGCAGACGGTCTGGTCGGGTCGCGGCCACCGCGGCCAGGATGACCGCCCTGGATTCGGCATCCGCCAGACCGAGACTGGTGGCGGCAATTTTGTCCCCTGGTTCAATGCGCCGCCGGGAACCGAGCAGCGTCTCGGCGTCTTTTATCTGGTGAGCCGAGAGAGGGCCGAGAAGGCGATTGGCGAGGTTCTTCGATTCACCCACGGCGACCGCTTTCCCGAGATCCCGGGGCGGACGACGTTCACAAGTCACTGGCACATGGCCCTCACGATGGCCGCCTTGAAGGAGCAAGAGAGCGGAACGACGCGGACGACGCCCGATCTTGTGAAGATGTTCAAGGAAATGAACGTCAATATTGTTCACCTGGCCGAGTTCCACGGCGACGGCCACCCGCGCGACCCCGGCTCGGTCCGACTCAACGAGTTGGCGGCGATGTTCGCCGAATGTCAGCGCCTTTCGGATGATCGACTCCTCTTGCTTCCCGGCGAAGAGGCGAATTCGCAGCTCAGCGCCCAGGGCGCCGGGCGCGAGACGGGCCACTGGCTTTACCTCTTCCCCCGGCCGGTCTTCTGGACGATGACCCGAGGCAAGAACCAGCCCTTTCAAGACGTTGTCTCGCCTTTTGGGCAGGTCTACCATGTCGGCGGTCCGGTCGACATGACTCGGCTGCTGGAAACCGAGCACGGTCTCGGCTGGACCGCGCATCCGCGAATCAAGGGGTCCAGCTTCACGCCGGACGCCTACCGCGATGAACCCTTCTTCCGCTCTGACGGCTGGCTCGGCGCCGCCTGGAAGGCGATGCCCGCGGACCTCTCAAGCCCGAGGCTCGGCAGCCGCGTGCTCGACCTGATGGACGACATGGCCAACTGGGGGCTCAGAAAGTATGTCCCCGGCGAGGTCGACGTCTTCAAGATTGATCACACGCATGAGCTTTATGGCCACATGAATATCAATTATTTGGCGATTGATCGCGCTCCGCGCTTCAAGGATGACTGGTCGCCGGTGCTTGACGCTCTTCAACGCGGCAAGTTCTTCGTGACAACCGGCGAGGTCTTGCTCAGGGGATTCGGAGCCGGCGACAAGGTCAGCGGCGAGACGCTCCGGCCGGCCGAGGATGGTCGTGTTCCGATCCGGCTCGATCTCGAATGGACCTTCCCGATGCGGTTCGCCGAGGTGATCTCAGGCGATGGGGTCAGGGTCTATCGCGACCGCATCGATCTCACGACGACGCGAGCGTTTGACCGGGGAACGTACACGCTCCGTCTTGACCTGAAGGGCCGAAGCTGGGTGCGTGTCGAGGCCTGGGACATCGCCGCCAACGGCACGTTTTCTCAGCCCGTCTGGATTGAGAAAGCTCGTTAACCAGGAAGATCAAATGAAAAATCGGACCGACGGTAGGGCCTTCGCGGGCCGTCGCGCCTCGTTGGTGGGTATAATCTAAGATAAGAGGGGAGACGGTCGAGGACGCGGTTCGGGAACCGCCGACCCGGCGGGCGGCCGAGGGGGCGGGACAGAACTCAGGGCCGGATCGTCATGGCAGAGGGGCCGCGCGGAATTGACGTCCGGGGCAGGCCGCTGAGAGAAGGTTTGCTCATCGGCGGCCGATACCGGGTGGTGCAGTCATTGAAGTCCGGGGCCGGACCCGAGACGCTGCTGGCGATCGACCAGGCGCAGGGCGATCGGGTCGTCGCCAAGGCGATTCCGACCGAGGAAATTTCGGCGGTCGGCATTGCGCAGATCGACCTCGACGTCGAGACGATGAGGCGGCTTCGCGGGCACTGGATCGCGGGGCATCAGTCTGTTGCGCGCGAGGACGATCGGCTCTTTTTGATCACGCCGTACATTCCAGGCGTTCCGCTCTGTGACCGGCTGGCGAGCGGAGCGATTTCCACGGTCGAGGCGTTGGCTGTTGGCCGTTGCCTGCTCTCGGGCCTGGCCGAGGTTCACGGGCTCGGACTCTTGCATCGGGCGATCAAGCCGTCCAACGTGATCCTCGACGAGAACGAGCCTGTGCGCCGAGCCGTTCTCACCGACTTCGGCCAGAGCCGCGCGGCAAGGGCGACTCTCGCGACGCAGGATCGGCTGGTTTCGACAGCGCGTTATGCTTCTCCCGAGCAAGCCGGCTTGCTCGACTTCGAGGTGGATGAGCGATCCGACCTCTATTCGCTGGGAACAGTGCTTTTCGAGTGTCTGGCGGGGCAACCGGTCTTCCGTGGCGACGAATTTGGCGAGGTCTTGCGGCAACACCTGGCCTCACCCCCGCCAATGCTTCGCGACCTCGGGGTCGGGGTGCCCCGGGCGCTCGACGAGGCCATCCAGCGTCTGCTCCGGCAAGATCCGCGCGATCGATACCAGTCGGCCTCGGCGGCTCTTGACGACTTCGAAGCGATTGCCGATGCGTTAAATCGAGGCATCAACGAGCCGGCCATCGTTGTCGGCCGCCACGACTTCCGAAAGACGCTCACCGACCCATCTTTCGTGGCTCGCAGCGATGAGTTGCCGGTTCTCGAAGCGGAACTTGAGAACGCACGCGAGGGAAAGGGAGGTCTTGCCCTTCTGGAAGCGCAATCCGGCGGCGGGAAGTCCCGTTTGCTCGAAGAACTGGCGCGGTCGGCGACTCGACTTGGAATGCGCGTGCTTCGGGGTCAGGGTCTTGACCAGTCAGCGCTCCGGCCGTTCGAGGTGCTCGTCGGCGTGGCTCGCGGCCTGCTCGCGGCGGCCCGAACCGAACCGGAACTGACCGAATCGTTGAGAGACCGTCTCGGTGACCAGGCGGAAGGCGTCTGCGCGGCCCTTCCGGAACTGGCCAGCCTGCTCGGGACGGGGGCGACTCAGCCGCTCGGGCCCGAATCGTTCGGCGAGATTCGAAGTATCCAGGCCCTCGCCGCGCTTTTCGACGCGATGGGCGCCGATCGCAGGCCGACTCTCGTCCTGCTCGACGACTGCCAGTGGGCCGATGAGACGACGCTCAAGCTTCTCGACCACTGGCAGCGACGTCACGACCGCGATGAGGCAGACGACTCCGGGACGGGGGGCCGACTCATGGTCGTCGCCGCCTTCCGCTCGGAAGAGGCGATGGAGAAAGGGTTTTTGCGCGCCTTGCAACCTTCCTCGCACGTCTCGATCTCGCCGTTCGGGCCGGAAGATGTGCGAAGGCTTGCGGAGTCGATGGCAGGCCCCTTGCCGAGAGAGGCGCTGGAGGTGATCGGCCGGGTCTCGGGGGGAAGCCCTTTTCTGGCCTCGGCGGTGCTTCGAGGGTTGGTTGAGTCGGGGGCTCTTATCGCGGACCCGTCGGGCTGGAGAGTCGAGCCATCAGCCCTTGACGACGTGCGATCGTCGCGACACGCCGCCGCGTTTTTGACGCGCCGACTGGAGCTTCTGCCGACCGAGGCGCTGCGATTCCTTTCGGTCGGGGCGATCCTCGGCCGGGAGTTCGAGCTCGACCTCGCGGCGAGCCTGGCGGGCCAGACGCCGGACCTGGCGATCGAGGCGATCGGCGAGGCAAGGCGTCGGCAGATCGTCTGGGCGGAAACCAGTCAATCGCGTTGCGCCTTCGTTCACGACAAGCTTCGCGAGGCCCTGCTGGCTCGCCTGACCCTGGAAGAACGGCAACGGCTGCATCGGCTCGCGGCCCAGCGGATCGAATCGCTGGACCCCGACCGCGTGTTTGAGCTGGCATACCACTTCGACGCCGCGGGAGAGGGGGATCGCGCCCTTCCGTACGCCCTCGCCGCCGCGGCGCGGGCCCGGGCGCGACATGCCCTGCAAAATGCCGAGCAACAGTATCGAATCGCCGGCCGAGGCTCGGCGTCGGCGGACGAGTCCGTCGGTCGCCAGGTGGCCGAAGGGCTCGGCGACGTGCTGATGCTTCGCGGCCGATACGACGAGGCCGCCCAGCATTTCGAGGTCGCCCGGTCGCTCGCGCACGACCAGTTTTCACGAGCCCAGATCGAGGGAAAGCTCGGCGAACTGGCATTCAAGCGTGGTGACATGAGAACGGCGATTGACGCCCTGGAACGAGCGCTGCGGGGACTTGGCAGGATCGTTCCCGGCGGAACGACGACCGTCTTTTTCTGCGCCCTCTGGGAAGCCTCGGTGCAGGTCATGCACACCTGGTTCCCGACTCTCTTCGTCGGACGCAAGGCCCTCGAAGGCTCCGATGCGGACCGTTTGGTCATCCGACTTCTCAATCGCCTGACGTATGCCTACTGGTTCAAGCGAGGTCAGATCCCCTGCCTCTGGGCTCACCTTCGCGGCATGAATCTCGCGGAAAAATATCCCGCGACCTCGGAACTCGCACACTCCTATTCGTTGCATGCTCCCGCGTTGACGACCCTTTCGATGATGGGTCGCGGTCTGGCCTACGCGAAGAAGTCTCTGAAGATCCGCAAGGATCTGGGGGATCTCTGGGGGCAAGGGCAGTCACTCCACTTCGCCGGTCTCGTGCTTTACGCGGCCTCACGGTTCGAGGAGTGCATCACGACCTGTCGGGAGGCGATCCGACTTCTCGAACGGACCGGCGACCGCTGGGAAATGAACATGGCCCGCTATCAGATCGCGGCCTCGCTTTATCGTCTGGGCGACCTTCGAGGCGCGGTTCAGGAGGCCAGACGGGTTCATCAGTCCGGGGTCGATCTGGGAGACGCCCAGGCCGCCGGCGATAGCCTGGACGTCTGGGCACGCGCCGCGGCCGGTCGAATTCCTTCCGAGGTCGTCCAGGCCGAACTCGACCGGCCGAGAGAGGATGTTCAGGTCACGGCCGAGGTGATGCTGGCCGAGGGGGTCCGACTCCTCTCGGGCGAGGGGCGTCCCGATCAGGCTGTCGCGATCCTCAGCCAGGCGCGGCAGGTTGTTCGAAAGGCGGGCATTCGTAACGCCTGGATTGCGCCGATCTCGCCCTGGCTGGCAACCGCATTGCGTCGTCAGGCCGAGGAAACCAATGACGTCACCCCTCACAGGCGACTCGCGACCTATCAACAGGCTCTTTCCGAGGCCCGGCGGGCCGTCCGGCTGGCGCGGAGCTTCCAGAACGAACTGCCTCACGCGCTTCGCGAATGCGGTCTTCTGGAAGCGTCACACGGCCGGACCACACGCGCTCGGGCGTATTTCGAGGAAAGCCTGAAGGTCGCCGGTCGTCAGGGAGCGCTTTACGAGCACGCGCAGACTCTTCTGGCTCGCGGTCAGGTTGGTCTTGAAACCGGATGGCCGAAGGCCGAGCTTGACATCGCCTCAGCCCGCGAGGCGCTGGCGGTTTTCGGGGCGTCGGTTGACGACCGAGGCGTCGTGGACCCGGCATCGACTCCCGTCACACTCTCACTGGCGGACCGATTTGATAACATCCTCGAAGCCGGACGCCGGATCGCCTCGGCGCTTTCCCGAGATGAGATTTTTCAGGCCGCGCACGAGGCGGCGCTCACGCTTCTTCGGGGCGAACGCTGCCACGTTTTCCTCGCCCCTCGCGACGACCTTGACGAACCGCAACTGGTGACCGTCGACGGGGCCTCGGAAGCGGAAACGGCCCTGGCGCGTGACGCGCTCGCCAACGGCCGGACGGTCTCGATCGTTGAAGGCGTTGCCGACGAACTCGGCGAACTCGTCTTGCAGGCCGGGCTCCGCTCGGCGCTCTGCGCGCCGATCTTCGTCCGAGGCCGTCGTGCCGCTTGCTTCTGCGTCACGCATCGCCAGGCGGCTGGACTTTTTGGAGCCGACGAGGAACGGCTCGCCGGGTTCATCGCCACGATTACCGGCGCCGCGCTCGAAAATGCCGAGGGCTTCGCCGAGCTTCGCGCTCTGAACGAAACCCTGGAACAGCGAGTCGCCGAGCGTGCCGCCGCGGCCGAGGCCGCCAGCCGCGCCAAGGGGCAGTTCCTGGCGAACATGAGCCATGAAATCCGCACGCCGATCAACGGCATCCTCGGAATGACCGAGCTTACCTTAGAGACAGACCTCGACGCCGAACAGCGCGACTACCTGGGGATGGTCAAGTCGTCCGCCGAGTCGCTTCTGACGGTTATCAATGACGTCCTCGACTTTTCCAAGATCGAGGCCGGCAAGATGGAGCTGAGCCCGATCGAGTTCACCCTTCGTGAATGCCTTGACGAAACGATCAAGCCGCTCGCCTTCCGGGCCGACGCGAAAGACCTGGAGATGTCTTGCCGGGTTGCTCCCGAGATCCCCAACCGCGTGACGGGCGACCCGGCGAGGCTCCGGCAGATCGTGATCAACCTCGTTGGAAACGCGTTAAAGTTCACCAAGCGAGGCGGGATCACCGTCAGTGTCGAGGTCGATTCGCAGGCTGACGACGAGGTCTGGCTTCACTTCGCCGTGGCCGACACCGGTATCGGAATTCCCTTCGACAAGCGGGAACTCATTTTCAACGCCTTCGAGCAGGCCGACGGTTCCACCTCGCGCGAGTACGGCGGGACAGGTCTGGGACTCTCGATCGTCCGACGCCTTGTCGGCCTGATGGATGGCCGGATCTGGGTGGAAAGCGAGGTCGGACACGGAAGTACGTTTCACTTCACCGCGCGCTTCGGAACTCCAGGGGCGATCGCGACCGGTTGGGTACCGGCCGTTCTGCCGGTCAATCTCCAGGATCTGGCGGTTCTCGTCGTCGACGAGAACACGAACACGCGCCGCGTTCTGGTCGAGATGCTCCAGCGCTGGGAGATGCGGCCGGTGGCGACGAGCGATGGCCTTGTCGCTCTGGCGGCACTCCGACAGGCTGCCGGCGCGGGGCAGCCCTTCCGCCTTGTTCTGGTCGACGCCATGACACCCGGCAGCACCGGTTTCGATCTCGCGGCCCGGATCAAGGCCGACCCCGGTTCCTCGCAGGCGACGATCGTGCTCCTCTCACCGCGAGGCACGGAAGAAAGCATCGCACAGGGCCGGGAGTTGGGTGTTTCCACCTACCCGCTGGCTCTTGGCGACCTGGCGGAACCTTCCGAGCAATCGCGCCTTCTCGACGCCATCTTGACCGAGATGGGCGAGCCCGGTCTGGA
Organism: Isosphaeraceae bacterium; assembly: GCA_965277595.1. GTDB lineage: Bacteria > Planctomycetota > Planctomycetia > Isosphaerales > Isosphaeraceae > CBDIDH01. Next base: position 2,420,958 of record CBDIDH010000002.1, on the reverse strand, counting down.
AGAACCGATCTCCTGGTCCGTCCCCCGCGCGCCGGCGACGGAGCGTCGGCAACACCTGCGCATCCTTCTGGCCGAAGACAACGCGGTCAACCAGAAGCTTGCCGTCAGGCTCCTTGAGAAGCAAGGGCACACGGTCGCCGTCGCCGGCGATGGCAAGGAAGCCCTTGCCATCCTGACCCAGCGCTCCTTTGATCTCGTCCTCATGGATGTTCAGATGCCGGAAATGAACGGCTTCGACACGACCCGGATCATTCGCGAACGCGAGCGCGAGACCGGTCAACACATCCCGATCATCGCGATGACCGCCCACGCCATGAAGGGAGACCGCGAGCGCTGCCTCGAATCGGGAATGGACGATTACGTCACCAAGCCAATCCTCGCCCGCAAGCTTTACGAGGCGATCGAGAATCTTGCTCCCGAAGTCGCCCGCGGTTCGCCCGCCACGTCCCTTCACGTGGAAACGGAGACCGCCCGTATTCTCGATGCCGACGAGATTCTGGAACGCGTCGATGGCGATGTCGCGCTTCTTCTGGAACTCATCTCGATGTTCCTCGAAGATTGCCCCCGGATGATGGCCGATATCGAGGCCGCCGTCGGCCAAGGCGATGCCGAAGCGGTTTCTCGAACTGCCCACGCCCTCAAAGGGTCGATCGGCAACTTCGCCTCGGGCACTCCCTTCGAGGCGGCTCGATCCCTCGAAACGCTCGGCCGAGAGGGTGACCTTACCAACCTGGAAGAGACCTGGTTCGCCTTGCGCGAGTCCGTCGCCCGATTCCAGCCGGCGCTCCTGGCCCTCGCGGCAGAGACACGCTCGGGGCTCGCTTCGAAATAAGCCGCGATCGAATTTCCGTTTTTTGACCAGAACCGAGCAACCCCGTAAGTCTAACGGGTCGTCGCGTCATCGCTCTTATATCGACTGGTCATGTGCTTCAAACGAAAAACAACAAAGGGGCCAGGCAAATCACCTGAACCCCTTGGTCGTCAACGAGGCATCGAAGGCTTACAAAAACTCCCCGACTAGGACTCGAAGGTAGCTTGGACGCATTGGGCTTGCGTGGCGACCGCACGGTAGACGGATTGCAAGTTGTTCGTAGCCTGTCACTTCCGTTAATAGTGTTAAGCTATCATGTCTGAGTCGCATCGCATTAGCGTGGGCCATGCTGTTGCAGTTTTGTTGCACGCTATTTGCAACGGACACTTGGGCCATGCGACAAGGGCGATCCGGTCGCGTCGAAAGCCAATCCGAAGGTCTAACCGTTCGTGACTCGTCCGCCCGGAAGGCAGAGTGTTCGGTCAGCGAAACCCCTTGAGATGCTTGAACACCATCCGAGGCTGCGGGCCTCCCTCCCTCCTTCCTTGATTCAATGAAGAAAAGGAGGTCCGACCCCCTGACCTTGAACCCCTTGTTGCCAGCGCCGACCTTGATGTGCGCAAGCTCCTTGCGGGTCAAAAGGTCGTAGACATTCGTCCTGCTACATCGCAGACGCTCGGCGACTTCGGCCGGCGTGTAGATAAAGTCGGGGTCAACCGGCCTTTGGCGGACGATGTCCTCAAGTGCCGCTACCCGTGCCTCAAGCTGCGCGATCCGGTCTTCGCTCATGGTATCCTCACGGCCATCTCTTGAGCCCGTCCGAATTGCCAATCTGGCAAATCAGGCCCACCGCACTCCCGCCTTCACCCGGACTTCCCGGGTTCTTCCACGGACCGGCCGGGCATCGTTGCCCAAAGCGACGCAACGCGGAAGCCCGGTCTGCCCCTAAACCAGAGTCCTCAGCCAAATTGGACATACTCCAGAGCCCAGGTGTCACTGCACCGGACGGCCTGTCCAAGTGGGGTGCGTCCAAGATGATCGGCAAGCTGATGAAGCGGAAAGCCAAGGGCGAGGCTTCCGCCGTCCAGGTTCAAGCCCTCCTGGCTTATGGTGTCGACGCGATGTTCGCTCGCTCCATGTCAGTGCCCGCCGCTAAAGCCGCAATCATCGAATTGGACGCCTCGCGCACCGCCCTCAAGACCCAACGGAGCATGTTCTGATGAGTAAAATTTCAGCCGAGATCGTTCAGGTTAACTTCCACGGCGACACTGTCGACGCCTTCAAGAACGATTCCGGCGAGATTTTAGTCCTCCCGTCGCGGATCTGCGATTCGCTCGGGATTGCCTGGGAGCCGCAACGCCGCAAGCTCGCGTCTTGCTTTTGGGCCTGCACCACCATTACGGAGGTTCAGCTTGGAGGCCAGTGTCGCGAGGTCACCGCGATGATCCCGCTGAAGGTCGTCCCGATGTGGCTCGCCACGATCCACCTGTCGAAGGTCGCATTCGGTGTCAGGAGCAAGCTTGAGGCTTACCACTCCGAGTTCGCCGAGGTTCTGGCGAACTGGTACGACGGCCCGCGAAAGGCGTCCGAGGCGAGGCTCACGGAGATCGAGAAAACGTGCAAGACGACGGTCTTGCAGTTAGGGGTCGAGCGGGCTTGTCGGATTCAGCTTGACGTTGAAGTGGCCCACCACGGCGCCTGGAGCCCGAGGCGGGTTGTGGCCAATTTTATGGACGGTGCGTAATCGACACAAGCTGTTACGTTGTAAAAGAATCATGCAAGCAATCCCGCTAAAATTTGTCATTTTTTGTTATAATTATGCATACAAGGAAACGCCCGCCACGCTCGCGCCCCGACTCGAATAAGGACTGAGCAATGCCCCTTTACCCATCCGTCTTGAGCCAACCCCGAGTCGGCGTATCCGGGCCGACACCGGCGACCCCTGCCTTCGTCGGCATCGCCCCCAATCCTTCTCCCTCGAACCCGCCTGGCGCGCCTCACACCATGCCATTCGACGAGCCCGCCCGAGGCAGAGACCCCGGCCCCTTCTCGAACGCTCACGGAGGCCCGGCCCCAATCCCAGGCGGGGGCATCGGACTCCCGCCCAGGGAGGAGCCGGTTCAGCCTGTAGGTATCAGCATCAACACCGGCCCCGGCAGTGTCTACGCGAGGATGGGCCCCCAGGGGGGTTACGGCAAGCCCTCCGCTAAGTCCGTGGACGCCCCGAACCCGGAAGTCATCCACCAAAGGGCTTACTCTCGGCCTGGCGCCGGCAACACCTATCACGCGAGCGAGTTGGCTAAGGCCGGTCCCCAACCGGCTACGCCCGCCCTTCGTCTCGGCGTCATGGGGTTCCCTGGTTCGGCGACCCCGATGCAGGAATTCGATGCCCCTCAGGTTCCCCAGCCCAATTCCGCTCACGTCGGGGATAAGACTGAGCCTCGCACGGACAGTCCCGTGAAGTTTCCGACGCCTTCGCCCACGCCGACAGCCACGCCGGGGACCGCTCCAAGCATCGGGATTCCTGGTGGCCCGCCGAGGATGCCGGCCCCGGCTCCGCGCTCGTACGGCGAAGCGTTGGAATCTGGCGTCATGAGGAACGCCCACGGGATTGCGATTCCGTCGTCGCTGATGAATCCGGCGTCCGGCCCCGTCCCGGCAAGCTGGAAGCCAGGCAACGGGATGGACTCTTACCGAGAGCCGCTCGGGGCGGACTCTTACCGGGACACGCTCGTCGATCGGATGAACAACCCAGGTTTCAACCGATCGGGAGGGATCGCCGTCTACAGTGCGCCCGATCCTGGCGAGGCGGCAACATACGACGAGCATGGACAGATGCAGAGCCCCGGACGGCCAATGACGACCGTCCAGGACCGCAACGCCCTCACGAGCGTCACCGCCCAAAATCAGCTTGCGGCGTACGACCAGGGCCGCGCGAACATCCGTCAGGGTGACGCTCAGGCTTACAACCAGAACCCGCACACGACCGTCCAGGCCGACGTCGCCGCGATGGGTACGCCGCAGGGGAGGGCGCTCATCGAGGCTAAATTTAAGTTGCCCCCGGGTTCGCTCCCGGCCCCCGGCGACGAGAACAGGCTCGATGCGACGAACGTTGGCCCGCAGGACGACGTGCCCAGGGCCGTCCAGGGGTTGCACAACGCGATGAACTCCGACATTCCGCTTCATTCCAAGGTCAACTTCGCCCGCGCCGCCGTCGAGGCCAACCCGAACGGCCCGCACCAGCGGTACTTTGACGCCTGGTTCGCCCGCCAGCGCGCGACCAACCAGCGGTTCGACCACGAGTTGAACGGTTACCTGAACACGGTCAACGGCCGCGACGTTCGGTTCCACAACGACATGAAGCACCTCGGCTATGCGGTCGGCCCCGTCCAGTAACCGAGCCCTTCGGTCGGCGGCCCCGTGACACTCGCGCGGCCGGGTTCCGGCTTTCGCCAGTCTGGCAAATGGCGTCCCCGGTCTCGGGCGCGGGGGTCGGATGGTGGGCGTGGTCGTGTCGGAGCGTGGACGCCATCGGGCTGGTTCCTCGTGAGCGGGCTCAGGGGTGAGGCGGGATCGGGGCGGGGGGCTCGGTCCGACCGAACCCCCCGGGAACAAAGCCGGCGGCTCACTCCACGGCGTTCTCGCCGCAACGGCACCCCGAACGCCTGCCCTCTTCGTAGCCCCGGGCTTCCCAGCGCTCGCGGATGTCGGCGTCGAGGACCGCGATCCGGCCGTCGTACTCGTCCGGCGAGGCCGCCCGCGTCAGCCTGATCTTGAGGGCCAGTTCCTCCATCGTCCGGGCGAACAGGTCCCCCTCGGGCGTCCCCAGGTCCCGGTAGGCGTCGGCCTCGTGGTCGGCCAGCCCGGCGAGCGTGGCGTCGGGGCTGGCAGGGCGGGCGTGGTGTGGTCGGAAGCCGTCGTCCAGTAAGCCGGCCGCGACCATGCACCTGACGTGCATACAGGTGGCGTTGTCCTGGAAGGCGGGGCAGTTGCAGGTGTTGCCGGTGAGCCTCTGGGCGACGAAGAAGCACTCCCCCAGCCTGTCGTTCCACACCCCGAACGACTTGACTGCGTCCTGGCCGACGGTATGGGGCCCCGGGCCGAACGTGCCGTTGATCCGGTAGGCCGTGCCGTTGATCGTCAGGGTCATCCTGAAGGTGTCACGGGCGTGGGCCTTGACCTGTTCGCGGGCGGGAATCTTATCGGAATTGGTCATCGGAGTCTCCTGGTTGCGTGAGGGTTCCTAACGGGGCCGGGCGGTGACGACCGTCTCGGCCCCGTTTCGTTCGAAGGGCGGGTCTTCGTGAATATGGCGAGGGTTGGCGTCAGGCGGGAGTGAGGCCCATGCGGGCGGACAGGCCGTGGGAGGTCTCGCGGGCCCTATCGACGGCCGCGACCATCTTGTCGAGCCGGTCACGCAACCGGCGCATCTCAGCGTGCCGCCCGGCCTGGAACATGGTCGAGGCGAGCATGTCACAGTCCGCGTCGGTGCATCGGGCGGGGTCGAACCCGATGGTAGACGGCAACGCGATGCCGTGAGTCCGGGAGACCGTCTCCAGGATGGCCAGGACCCCTTCGGCGGTGACGTGCCCCTTGGACAGGCCGTCGGACAACGCCCCGGTGATGTCCTCGTTCGCCTTCGCGAAGGCTGCCTTCCTCGCCCTGCTTGCGTCGGACGCCGAGCGGGCGGCGAGGGCATCGGGGGTGAGGCCGGACCTGGCGTCCGCGACTCTCTTGATCGTGTCGGCGACCCGAGCCTCGAAGTCCACGCGGCTGACCTTCCTGCCTGCCGTCCGGTCGTAAGCCACACCCCGGATCATGTCCAGCCAGCCGGGGTTGAGGTCCCCTTCGAGGTCTGACGACGAGAACGAAAGAGCCTTGCCGACGATGGCGAGATATTCGAACATCGTGAGGGATTCGGCGTGGTCGGCGATCTCGGCCCGGACGAGTTCCCGGAGGACGTGGCACCGCGTCCAATAAGCGACCTGGATCGACTCGGCCTTGATCGGGACGAAGTGCCGGACGTCGTCGCGGATTCGCTTCATCAGCGTGTTGAAGTCGTCGCTGCCGAACGCGGGGAAGTTGCCTTTTTGCCACTGAGCGTGCTCGAAAGCCCGCTTGCCGATGGCGAAGGACCGTTGCCCTTCCTCGCCGTACTTCTCGCGGATCATGCCGACGATTTCCGCGACGGCGGCATCGTGGACGTTGGCGGGGTTGGCGCGGGGCTGGCTGGTGGGAAACGCAAAGGCGTTCGAAATGGGGCCGTTCGGCCGCGCGGATTTGACCGCCGGCCCGGCGTCGAGTAGCGTGGTCATCAGGCAATGCTCCAATTTAGCGTTGGTGCGTTGTCCAGGGCCGGGGGAGTGGTTGCACACTCTTCCGGCCCGTTTCCCTTTCCGCCTCAGTCACTCGAAACATCATGATGTTTGGCCCCCGTTGAGCGGGGAGCGAACCACCCCGTCGAACCCTTCCGGGCTGACAGGACCGAGCCACCGACTTCGCGGACGTGTCGAGGGAGACGGCATCAGACGACGCGATCCGAACATTCGCCCCGCCGTGGCAGGGAGATTCGACGGGAAAGCCTCATCAGCACGGGCCTAACCCGTGGACGGAACGTCAACCCGGCGGATTGACGACCGTTTCGGCTTTGCCTCACGGATCATCCTTGACCCGTTTCGGCTTGATCAGTCTGATCACGCGGCGACGGCGACGGGCTCGGCCGAGACCTTGGCGGCCTTGGCCTTGACGACCGCCCCGCCAACCGCCTTCTCCATCGTGGCGATTCGCTTTTCCAGCCGAGCCATCATGGCTTTCATCTCGGCGATGCGTCCGGCCGAAAACATCACGTCGATGGCCTGTTCGCACTCCGTCACCGAAGCCGTCGCGGGATCGAAACCGATGGACGCGGCCCGTAGGGGCGTGCCGTGATGCTTGGCCACGCCTTCCAGGATGGCCAGTGCCCCTTCGGGCTTGATCGCCCCCGACGCAATCCCGGCGTCGATGGACGCGGTAATGTCCTTGACCGACTTCGCCACGGCGGCGGAATCGGCCTTGACCTTGTCGGACGCCAGCTTGGCGGCGGCCTTGGACGGATTAAGGGCCGCGAGCTTGGCATCAGCGGCCCGCTTGACCGTCGCGGCGATCCGGTTGAGGAAGTCTTCGGTCGTGACGCGGCCGTCGGGGTTGGCCCGGTCCGCCGCAACCCCCTTGATCATGTCAAGGAAGCAGGGGTTGAGATCCCCTTCGAGGTCCGCGACCGTAAAGTGAAGGGCCTTGCCCACAAGGGCGAGGTACTCGTGCATCGACAGGGAATCGGCGATGTCTCGGGAAGCTTCCTTGGCGACGATCTCCCGGAGCACGTGGCACCGCGTCCAGTCCGCGACCCGGATCGACTCGGCCTTGATCGGGACGTACATCCGCACGTCGTCACGGATACGGGCCATCAAGTTGTTGAAGTCGCCGTTGAGGTACGCACCGGGGAAGTTGTTTTTCTGCCAGACCGCGTGCTCGTAAGCCCGTCGGCCGATGGCGAAGGAACGCAACCCGTCTTCGGTGTACTTGGCCCGGATCATTTCGACGATCTCGGCAACGGCCGCTTCGTGGACGGCGGTCTTGTCGGCGGCGGGGCTGGCGTTCGCCGGGATGGCGTCGGCGGGGAGGGAGACGGCGGGGTAGACGGGGGCCGCGGTGTCGTGTAGCGTGGTCACGGGCGTTTCTCCAGTAAGGCTGGGGACTCGTCAAGGGTCGGTAGGGTGTTACAAGCACCTTGCCGGCCCGTTCTCTTTCACGTCGGCTCAATCATCATGATGTTTGCCGGCCTCGGTCCGCACCCCGATCGGCACCGCACAAAGGCGGTTTCGTTCGTGCCGATCCGCTCGGCGGGTGTGGCCGGTCGGGCTGGCCGTGATGGCTCACCCCGGCCGACACTCAAACTTACAACCTGGATCACGCTTGTCAAAGATGTTTCGAATAAGCATCATCTCGCGTGCGTGATTCAGGAACGTGCCAATGCGAGCACGTGCGTGTGCCTGCGACGGGCGTGCGTGGTCATCATGCGGCGTGCGTGCGGGGCATTGATCAGACTGATCATTGGCGTTCGGTGCGTGCGGGGCGGGCGGACGATGGCAGGAAGGGCGGGGCGGGATGATCCCACAGGCAGGCACCGTGGCGGGGTGGCCACCCGGCCAGGCCCCCCCATTGCGGGAGTTGTAGGGGTAACCTTTGGCAGGTGGAATTTTTAAGAGCCGGGGGGATTGCATCCATTTACGTTGATGTGTTGGCTTTGATCAGTCTGATCATTCCACGGCTGGGGACACGCCCGAGATTCCGTCCGCCTCTTCTGTCCGGCCGGGTCGTACGGCGGCCTCGACGATCCGGACGCGGAGGGGTTAGCTTCGACGTAGCGGAGGACGGTCAGGAGGCGGTCGTCATGCTGGACCACGGGGCTTTTGAACCTTCCTTGCCAGACGTGGACACCCGTTCGGCGATCCTCGCTGGTCCGAGCAGCAGGTCACCGCGCTCGGAATTAGCGCCATTCCCAGCGTCGCGGACGGCCAATGAGAAAAATGAATTGACACCAATTTCCACGGACGGCCAATGAGAAAAATGAATTGACACCAATTTCCACGTGACCGGATTCTTACGCAGCCCAATGAGGGCAGTGAGGATAAACGGCCTGGTCAGCCTCGGCGATCCCAGCCTCTTGCGCACCTCGGCGCAGAACTACCCGGCTTCGTCGCGGGTGACGATCAGCCCTTCGTCCGTCCAGTCGGCGTACTGCTCGGCCTTGACGGTGGAACCGAAATCCCGCTCAGCGTTGATCAACGACCGTCCGTTCGGCGATCCCCGCTGGTCCGAGCAGCAGGACACCACTACCCACTCAGAGGAAGGCGATGTAGTCGCCGTCCGCGAAAAAACAGGGGGGGGCGGTTATTGCCCTGGTTGACGAGATCGTAGACGAGCCAGCCGTCGATGATTCTGAGTGGTCTGGGAATGAGCTAAAGCAAACCGATCCGACTGGTGGAGGGCAGTCTAAAAAATTCAGTCCCGATTTGCTGTCCTGCCCCGGTTTCCGATCCAGCCTTATAGATTTATTCCCTCCGTCCCCTTTTCCCCGCCCCTTCCATTCCCCTCCGTCCCCTATTCCCCGCCCTTTCCTGACCCCTTTAATTTTCCGTTTCCGTCCATCCTGTACCACTGCAGACGCCGCAAAGGATTTGGTAGTAAGTGACTCTACCAACTCCAGAACAAGCAGAGCAACTTATAGAATTTTTTGGACGCTGAGGGAGTAATTCTGCCAGGTCAGCATACTCAGTGCCGAGAGACATCATCGCGACTTTTTCCCAACCTCGCTCATTCAAAAGCGTCAAAGTGTTATAATCTTCGTCATATATAAATAAATCACCATTTGTTGAAATTACAATTACTCCTGAAATGCCTCGATATAGAGGAAGGCAATTAGTCAAGATTGCGACGTTCTTTTTATAACTTTTTTGACTATCATCGCTTGTAACAATTTTCTCGATATGGGCCATTACTTTACGCGAATGATCGGAATTCCAACCTTTCACCATTTCTTGTCTCCTCATCGCTTATAGAAAGAAAGCCGGTGCCTTGCCCCCGCCCAATTTAAGGAGAGGCAAAAATCAGTTTGGATTTTTATTTGACAAGAATCAAAATGACTTGGCCACCCTTCTCCACAATAATCGTTCCATCCTGCATGAGGGTAGTGATGACACCTCCAAAGTTTTGAAGGATTGCTGGACCGCCATTCGAGTATTCGGAAACGTTTATAAGTTGTCCAGGCTCAAAGCCGAGCTCCATTGTTACATCTGCTATAAGTCGCATAGACTCGTCACGTGAACTAGTCGGGCAATTGTCGTATGCATTTTGCATTCCCTGCAGGATTTGCGACAAGCGTCCGCCTGGTCTAACCAATTCCTGTCCTGTGGTGGCAGCGCCTCCCGCAGCTACACTGGCAGCGGCTGGCTCCGCCAAAATAAGTCCAGCGCCACCACCAAGCAGACCTCCGCCAATCCCAGCAACGGCCCCCGGAACTAAACCGCCAGAAGTTCCATTCATGAAACCCGTTTGAGTCGATCCGTTGCCCCAACCTCCGAGCCCCCCCCCCACAAAGCCGATGCCACCGCCTATGGCACCCCCAATCGGGCCGCCTATTGCAAGACCGATCAGAAAGCCTGTTCCACCTCCCAAGAGAGCTCCGTCTACTGCCCCGCCAGTCGCACCCGCAGTGTCGAGACCAAGGGGATCGTTCCCGTTAGTAGGTCTATTGTCTACAAAGCGGTAGAGGTTTAGGTCACCACCTCCGAACCCCCACGGGTCCCTCTCCGCCCATCTCCCCTCGGTCGCGATGTAATCTCGGTTCCTGAACCCGTACCATCCCGTCACCTCGTCCAGTCTACCCCCCTGGAACAGGTATTGCCAGCCATAACTGCTCAGGTTCCCCGTCACCGGCGATCCGCTTGCGGTGAGCACCGCCACGTCCCCGTACGGGTCGTAGACGTAACGCTCCTCTACCGCCCCGGTGGTCCCGATCAACGCAGTCACGTTCAGGTTGGCGTCTTGCAGCGCGTAGAGCCGTTGCGACACAGACCCGCTCGTGTACGTGTCGCGGAGCACCAGCGCGTCGACGTTCGCCAGGCCCCAGACGTATTGCTGGCTCACGTTCGAGGTCGCCGTGCCGTTTTGCCGCTCCTCGATCACCTGCCACTGTGATGAGTAATAGAGGTGGTTCGTCGTGCTCGACCCCGAATAAGTCTCCGTGACCCGCCGCCCGAGCGCGTCGTAGGCGTATGCCGCCTCCGTCGTCCCGCCTGAGTTCTTGACCGCGACCAGACGGTTCCAGGCGTCGTAGACGTAGGTGTCCCCCGAATCCGTGACCGTGTTGCCGCTGGCGTCGAATGTCGGGGCGGTCCCGCTTGAAACGCCTGTGGCCTGGTTCTGCGTGTTGAACGACTTCGTGACTGTCGTGCCGCCGGTTGTCTCGCCCGACCAGTTGCCCAAGGCGTCCAGGCTCCACGACTGGCTCGACGTCGGGCTGGAGATCGCGCCCCCGGAGAGCGTCCCCTGGGAGAAGCTGAACAGCCGTCCCAGGTTGTCGTTGGAATAGAGCTGGCTCAACGCGGTGTCGACCAGGTTGTCTCGTGAGACGACGTCGCCGTCGCGGTCGTAGGTGTACTGGAGCCGATCGACCGCCGCGCCTGTGCTCGTGTTGATCCAGTTCTGATCGATTACCCGGCCGAACCGATCGAGCCCCGTGTATCGATCCCCGCCGTCGGTGTTTGCGTTGCTGTCCCCGGACTGCTGGATGTAGGTCAACTTGACGCCGGCCTGCGCGTCGTCCTCCACGACGATCGTGCCCAGACCGAGATACGAATACGCTTGAAGCGTCGTGCTCGGGCTGCCCCCGCTGTCGTCGGCCAGGGCGCTGATTCGACTGATCGCCGAGTCGAGGCCCGAATTGTACACGTAGTCGACCACCCGGCCGTTGGGGTCGGTCATCGAGGTCAATCGGCTGTTGTTTTGGCCGCCCGACATCTCGGTGTAGGCGTACAGGACTTCGGGGGTGGTCGACACGTTGACCGCGCCGCCTTGCTCCTGATACTCGCCGGTCAACTGGCCCAGTCCGTTATACACGTCCTCGACCTGGTTGACGACGCTCCCGCCACTGGCGGCGTTGTAACTCGTGTACAAAAAGGCTTGACCGGCGGAGTTGTAGGAGATCGTGAGCCGCCGGACGGCGCCGTCGACGCCGGTGCCGAGGGTCGTCACGGCGTCGCTGACCAGCCGTCCGAGGACGTCATAGGCGTAGGCGTGCGTCGTCCCGTTGGGGTCGGTAGCGCTGATCTTCTGGCCCAGGGCGTTATATTGAACAGAGGTCTGGTTGGACGCGGAGGTGCTGGGGTCGCCGGTCGTCGGGTCGGGGTTCTCGGTCGTCGCCAGCAGGTCGTTCGAGTTGACCCCGCTGCCGCCGGCCGTGGTCACCCCGTAGACGAACGCGGTCGTCTGGTTGGGCGTCCCCGAGGGCATCACGACGGTGACCGAGGTCGTGTGCCCAAGGCCGTCGTAGGTGTAGGCCGTGGTCTGGTTGGCCAAGTTGGTGGGCAACCCCAGGCCGATCGTATAATCGTAGTCATCGATCACCTGGGTTGGCCGGCCCAGGGCATCGTAGGTCGTCCGCGTGACGATTCCCCGGGGATCGGTCTCGGTTTGAACCCAACCGGCGGCGTTATACGTATCACTGGTCACCAGCACGGTGTCCGATCGGGACGGGGCGGACGACGGCCGCGTGTAGGCGGACCCGCCGTTGGTTCCGACGTTCACCGTCGCGGTTTGACGGTTCGCCGCGTCGTAGTAATTGGCGACGTAGGAGACACGGGCTTTGGGGCCGGTCGTCGAGTTACCCAAGGGGCCGGTGTCGCTCGACGTATCGTTGTCGAACCGGTCCTTGGTCGTCACCAGGATCGGGTTGCCGTCACCGTCGTAGGTCGTCTGCGTCTGAGTCAGGACATGGTCCCCGGCGGTCGTCGAGGCGGCGGCCCATGCGGAGGGGGCGGGTCCGAAGAACAGGCCGCTGGCCACGACGTTCGGACCTGCGATGTTGTTGGTCACCGTGATCGTCACGTCACCCTGGATCGTCCAGGACAGGTAGACGCCGTCCTCGAAATTCGTCAAGGTCCTGGTGTCGAGCACGGCGCCGGTGACGTCGTCGGTCAACGTCACGGTCTCATTCCGGCCGCCGTAATAGGCATCCCAGTCCAGGGCATAGAGGGCGATCTGGTGCGCATGGCCGTCGGTGAGATGAATGTCGATTGTGAGGTTGTTCGCCGCGAAGGCGGAGGCGGCGAGGCTCCCGGTCGCGCTGGGGGCGGGGTTAGTCAGAGCGCGGGGATCAGTCGTCGAGTCGGACCATGTGTAAACAGGTGCGGCAACCGAGACGGTGGCATAGGAAGGGAGCGAAGCCGGACCGCCGGACAGATCATAGCCATCAGCGCCGTAGGAGGACGTCCAGTTACCCTCGGTCGTCGTGTCCGTTCCGGTGAACGCGGCGGAACCGGCTGACAGCGTCGGGGTGGGAAACGCTGCCGCCGGGGGACCGAAGAACAGACCGTTGACCAGGACATTCGATGAGGGGTTGTCGTTGGTCACCGTGATGGTGACGTTGCCCTGAAGGTTCCAGACGAGGTACTCGCCTCCACCAAAATTCGTCAGCGTCCTGGTATCAATCACGGCGCCGGTGGCATCGTTGGTCAACGTGACGGTCTCGCTCCGGCCGCCGACATAACCGTCCCAGTCGACGGCGTAGAGCGCGACCTCGTGCGTCTGGCCATCGGTCAGGTGGACGTCGATGGAAATACTGGGGGCCTGATTCCAGGCGGCGGCGAGGTTTGCGGTGGCGCCAGAGGCGGGGTTGACCAGAGCGCGGGAGTCGGTAGTCGAGGGTGCCCAGGTGTAAATCGTCGCGGTGACGGAAACGGTGGCATAGGAAGGGAGCGAGGATGGGCCGCCGGCCAGATCATAACCGTCAGCGCCGTAAGTAGACGCCCAGTTGCCGAGGGTTGTCGTATCCCTACCGACAAACGTGGGCGTTGGTGTGGGAGTCGGCGTTGGTGTGGGAGTTGGGGTCGGCGTAGGGGTGGGAGTCGGCGTCGGCGTCATGGCGCCTGCCCCGTCGGTCTGAGCCACGGAAGTGACCCGCCCGGCTCCGTCGTACTGGGTCTTGGTCCAGAGGCCGCCGGGGGCCGACACCGCGATCAGATCGCCCCGATGGTCGTAAAACTTCTTCGTAGTCAGGGCGTTCGTCGAGACCGACCCCGTCGACGGATTCACGTCGTACTGCTGGACCAGGTAAACCCGTCCCTGATCATCGTAGCTGGTTACGGTGTAGGCCCGCAGCAGCGAGGCGCTGGGCTTCGTGCTCGTAAGCGTGACACCGTCGCCGTCGTAGACCGAGACGGCGGTCACCTCGCCCAGGTTGTCCAGGTCGGAGTACGTGATCGGCCGTCCGGTCGTCGTGTCCTCGGTCGATTGCACCCCCGCCTTGGTCGCCACCAGCCGGTCTCGCCAGTCGTAAGCATACTGCGTCACCCGGTTGTCGGACGACGAGGCATCCGGGTATTGCGTCATCTGAATCAGGTTGCCGTCGCCCACGCCGTTGCCGTCGTACTGGTCACTGGTCACCAGGGTCATGCCGATGTGGCCGGATGCCCATTCCTCGGTCGGGGTAGTGCTGGACGTCGTCCCGACATAGACGCTCACCGGCCGACCCAGGGCGTCATAGTACGTGTCGGTGATCGTGCCATTGGGATCAACCACGTGCGAGAGTCGGCCGACGTCGTCGTAGCCGTAGGAGGTCACGTAATAATTCGTCCCTGCCGTCCCGAGATACTTGGCGGTCGAATAGGTCACCCCGGTGAAGCTGAAATAGTCATCCTTCTCGATCGCACGGCCCGCGTTGTCCATGTAGGTGCGCGTCAGCGTTTGAAGGCCCGAGATCGCCTCGGCCCCGGTTGGTACATAACTACCGGCGGTCCCCGAGACGGCCGGAGCCGCCGACATCGTCAGGGTTTCGAGGTAGCTGCCGGCGTAGTCCTCGCGGGTCACCTGGGTGGGGCCGGTCGTCGTCCCGGTGGCGGCATTCCAGCCCGGGTAGACGCGGACCTCGTGGTCGACGTCGTCGTAAACGGTATTAGTGACGTTCCCGTCCGGGTCGGTCTTCTTGGTGGTTCGCCCCTGGCTGTCGACCTGGTACGTCGTCACCAGGTTCAAGCCGCCCCCGGCGGGCGTTGACCATCCCGAAGGGAGGCCGGTGAACTCGGACGTCTGCGTGGTATCAACGTCCTGGATCGACTTGACGACCGCTCCGGTGGCGGGGTCGTAGGCTGCATAGTTGATAATCCCGTCGCCGTCCCTGGTCCAGATCGGTCGGCCGTAAACGTCATAGACGGTGGTGGTGACATCGGCGGTGCCTGGCCCGTTCTGGCCCGAGGAGATCACCGGCGCGCTGACGGCCTGTGATTGCATCTGATTCGTGCCGCTGAACCAGGTGTAGGCGTAACTCGTCGTCTCGGCGCCGGTGCCGTCGGTGTTGCGGTAAACCGTCGAGGTCGCCACCGGGTAAGTCGTGGCGCCCCCGGTCGGGGTATGACTGACGTACTGAGTGCTGTCGAGCAGGATCGGCGTTCCTGAGAAGCCGTTCTGGACCTTGTCGTCCTTGAGGTAGCCGGTGACATCGCCGGGGGTGGTCGAGGTCGCGGTGGTGGATGTGCCGTAGTCGGTCAGGTCGATGACCCCGGTAGACGGAGCGAGGTACTGGTACGTGCCTGATCCCGAGTAACCGGCCCCGACGATGTCCGCGTTGGCCGACGCGGCGCTGTTCAGGACGCTGAGGCTGGTGATGGTGACGGCCGAAGGCTGCGCCGTCTGGATCAGCCTCCCGGCGCTGTCATAGCGGTAATCTGTTCCCCAGACCAGGCCGTTGAGGGCCGAATTGTTCGCGTCGCTGGGGTCGTAGGTCGCCTTGAACATCACCTCGCCGAACGAGTTGGTGAAGACGATGTTCTGACTGCCGTCTGGCAAGGTTTCGACGGTCTTGGTCTGCCATGAGTTGGGGCCGGCGGCGTCCGTGCTGGTGGTGTAGGCGTAGGTGAATGATCCCTGGCCGGTCGACCCCGAGCAAGAGCACCCGGCCCCTTGCACGACCGTCTTGGTCACGCGGTGTGAGGAGTCGTACTCATAATACTGGTCGGCGTAGGGTGCCACGGAGGAATCGGAAGCCGTGGTCGGGTCTCCGACTGCCGCGACCAACCGGGCGTAGGACTCGGGGTTGAACTGATACTTCAAGGCACCGACGTACCCGTTCGCCCCAGCGGCGACATCGGCGGCGGTGTAGTAGCGGTAATAGGTGGTGCCAATTGCGTTGCCCGAGGCGTCTTCGAGAGTTTCCTTCTCCAGGTCCCGCTGGTTGCCGTAGGACGTCGTGCCATCGTAATAGGTGAAGGCGACCTGCTGGATAGTGGCCAGCGTCCCGCCCACGGGTCCGCTTTGCCATGCCACGCTTGAAACCAGACCGGCGTTAACCCCGCCCGAGACGTACGAGTAGAGGTAGGACGAAATGGTCGTCCCATCGGTACGTTGCAATGAGGTAAGTTGACCGGAGGTATTGTACGTCGTGGAAGTCGTGTCTCCCTGAGCGTCCGTGTAGGATTCGAGCTGCCCCTGCTGGGCGGTGGGTATGCCCGAGCCAAAACCGTAGTAATCGATCGTGGTCCCGTCGGACTGGGTCAGTTTGAGGCCGCCAGACCCGTCAGTCGCTAGCGCATCCTGGCTGAAGAACTCGGGAGTATATGCGCCGGTGCCGCTGTTGTAAGCGAAGTTGATGGCGTTGCCGGCGTCTTCCACAGCCGTGATGCCGCCTGTCCCGCCTTGCTCCAGGTAAGGTAGATCGGGGTTGGACATGTTCTCCCCGAAGAGCGACCCGTTGCCGGTGTTGTCGTACCCCGCCGCGTTTGTCCAGCCCAGGTCGACCCCGGTGTGCAGGGTGCCGAACCCCGAGGATTGCAGCACGGACTGCGCCCTCGGGCTTACCCCTCCGCTGCCGTACGCCACCCCCGCCGGTGACATGGCCGCTGGGGTGGTGTTGCCGGTGCCGGCGCTCCCCGTGGTCTCCAGCGGACCCGGGTCGCAGAACGGGCAGACGATCAGCACTACGATGAAGTCCGGGGTGGCCGGGAAGTTGAGGGTGACCGTGTCGGTTGAAGGAGAGCCGACGCTCGTGCTCCCGCCACAGCAAGTGGACACCCCAAGGATCTGAAACGTAACCGGCACGTCGAGAGCGGGCGGCGTGCTGCTATCGAAATTCGGACCGTTCACGTAGACGGTGAAGTACAGGGGGCGGTAGAGATCAACGGTGCCTTCGTCGCCACTGTAACTGGCGGTTACAGGAGAGCCATTCGGGCTGTCCTCGTGGATTGCGATCTGAGACACTTCCGTCGCGGCTGTGATCTTGAACGTCAGCATCGCGTTGTAGCTATAACCCGATGAGTCGGTCACCACGAAGTTGGCGTTGTTGGGGGCGATTGAGCCATCGGTGTACGGCTCGGTGACGTTGTGAGCCAGATCCGTGACAGTAACGGCCAGAAGTTGACGCGACTCCAACGTCTCCAGAGCAAGCCGAAGGGGGCGGCGCGAGCGGCGGGTGGGAGGGAGCCGACGGTTCATGATGCGATCCTATGGGGGGGGCGCGAACAGACCTCGACACCTGCCCACAACCAAGTGGGCAGCTCTCGGACCTGAGGGGGCGTTGACGGACCGGACTGATAGAAAGACTGCGGGGATGCCTCGCGTGCGGAACTGCGACCGCGAACCCATTCGGTAATGGATGCAGACGCATATCTGGGTTGCAAACTTATTCGACCATAGGCTGCGGTGTCAAATACAATCCCCGCAAAGTAGTCAAGAATCCTAAACCTTCGTCTTTAAATATCTGTAGCGGCTAGACTTACGTATTCCAAGAACTTTGTATGCTCGACTGGATGGTTGAAAATGACTCCACTTTTTCGCCACAGACGTTTCGCAAATTGTGGTGTTCGGACCGCAAACCCCTCTCCCAATTCTGGAAAAGGGAAGATTCCGGTCAGGACCGCCGAGCCAACGCCGTGATAAATAACCGCTCATGCTCGGCGACGGTTTCGGGGTCCTCGAAAAGGACCGGGCTCGCAGACCTGATCTGCTCTCCGACTGAGTCGCGGTAGTCACGGTCCCAGGCCAGCCGGCAGGCCAGGTCGACGTATTTGTCAACGGAACCAACCGCCAGCCCGGATATACCCATCTTCCGATAACAACCTAACGCATATCGACTGATATGCCGTGCCCCGGGCAGCGTCACCACAGGTAGGCCCAGTCCAAAGGCGTCATACGCGCTGAAACCGCCCCCGTAGTGCGGCGGGTCCAACACCACGTCGGAGAGCGAGAGCAATCGCAGGTAGGATGCCTCCGAACCTCTCGGCAGGAACACCACCCGGTCAGCCAGGTCGGGCAACCTCGCTAGAAGTCGCGCCTGGAGACGATCGGTTGCCTTGCGTGCGCTATCTTCGAGTAAAAGAATCAATCCAGATCGGTCGCGATCGAGAATCCCGGCGAACAGGAGGTCAACGTCGGGATGCAGCTTCGTTAACCTCTGAAGGCAAGTATAAAGGCGACGGCCTTCCGGGAGTCCGAACTCCGACCGAAGTGCCTGCGGGTCCGGTCGGTAGATGAAGTGCTGGTAGGGCGGCAGGGTCGCCATGCGGATGAGCTTCTCCGTGTAGCACGCCTCGGAGCCGGGCGGCTCGATCAAGTCCGATGAGAGATAATAGTCTACCGCCGGGATACCCGACGTCACGTGCGTTCCCCAAGACGTGCATTGCACGGTCGCTGGTCGGAAGAATGGCAGGAAATAGTTCAGTGGGTCACTGCCGATCTGCCAGTGATAGAGCAGATCGCAACCGGATTTAGCGATCCGATCGGCCGCGTCGAGAAGGCGGTTGGGCATCGCGATAAACTCCACGTCGGACCGTCTGATCCCGGTTCGAAGAAGAGGCAGACCGCCCGCAGTACCAAACACCTGGACCTGAAAGAGTTTCGGGTCGAGCCTGTCGACAATGCCGGCGGTGCTCCTCAGAAACCCACCTTCGTGGTGCCGGGTGGCGACGAACCCAACGCGAGGCTGTCCATCCACCGGGCGCGGCTCGCGGGCCGGGAAGGTGTTTCGGAACAGGGCGGCGAACTTGGCCTTGATCGCCCGGTCGCTGCGGCCGTGGTGCGCCAGGTTGAACGAAGGGCGGCAGCCCGATGCGGCCGACCACGGCGTCAGGCTCACACCGCCTCGGTGCGCGTCCAGCACAGCCTCCAGATCGGCCCTGTATCGGTCGATCGCGGCGGCGTCGGGGAACACGGCGGGGCAGAGCGCTGCGGCCCGGACCGGCCAGTGGGGTTCGTGCGGCTGGACTCGGCCGGCGGCGGTGTAGGCGGCAGCCGCCTCCTCGACCAGATCCTGACTCGCCAGCGCCTCCCCGAGCATGGCAAGCACGTCGCGGTCGTCGGGGGCGACGGCGACGGCCCGCCGCGCGGCGTCCAGGCCCTCCGAGACAAGGCCGCCCTCCCGCAAGGCGATCCCCAGGTTGTTCAGCACGTCGGCCCGGCGCGGGGCCAGTTCGTGGGCTCGGCGATACAATGGGAGGGCCCGCCCATATTGACCCGCGTCGGACCAGACGTTGGCCAGGGCGAACAGGGCTCCAATGTGATCGGGGTAGGCGCGGAGCGCTTCCTCCAGCGGGGCCACGGCTTCCTCTGGGCGGGCCAGGGCGTGCAGCGCCACCCCCAGGTTGGCCCGCGCGTCGGCATACCCAGGGGACAGCCGCACCGCCTCCCGGTACGCGCTGACGGCCTCTTCCAGACGCCCCGCCCCCTTCAAGGCAACGCCGAGGTTGTTGTGATAGTCCGGCCGCCCCGGGACAAGGGCGACGGCCCGGCCGAGCCTGGCGACCGCCTCCGCGTGACGACCCCTCTGGTGGTCGATGACGCCGAGCAGGTTCAAGGCGTCGGCGTGCCCCGGATCGACTCCCAGCACCCGCCGGTAGTCGACCTCGGCCCCGTCCAGGTTTCCTGCCTGGTGGAGGCGCACGGCGGCGGCGAAGGTTACGTGCGTAGGGGTGGTTTCCGGCTCCATGATAACCCTCCGACAGGGGTGGACCTGGCGTCGCAGCCGGACTCATCATGAGCGCGGACGCGACTTGACCCATCAGCCTAAATATCCGCCCCGGTCAATGGACCCCGCTGGGCGGCCAGCGTTTTCGGACAAATCGCGACGTTGATAGTCCAGCCGACTGTGAGGGTTATTTGACTCCGAGCCACTCAGCACGCATCGACTGCCAGAGAGGTTAACTTAATGGGATCGACCTGAGCCAGAGACTGGGGAGGCAAAATCTCGGACGCCCCGGGCGAGGGTTTTGGCGAGGCGAGCCGATTTGCCAGACTGGCAATTCCGACCCGAGGCGGTCCCATGAGCGGAGAAACGGTTAGGGATGTTCGGAGGATGTTCGCAACCCGGGCTGGCATGTTCGTGAGGATCTTCGCATGCCCCACTCCTCGCCCGATCCTCAATTTTTGGCCAAGGGGCCTTTGTGACAGGCATATCATCTGGCAGCGAAAAGGGTTAATCCTGTCACCACTTTGGCCGTTAGAACACTCTCCGGGCGTGTTTCCTTTCGCCAGTCTGGCAAATCGGGGTGGGTCGGCCCGGGGCGGACGGTAGACAGGGCGATGCTACCTCCCCCGAACAAGCATGGCCGACGGTCCACCGTCGCGGACCGGAACCGCCCGCAAGGGTATGGGGCTGGGTGGGTCATCGGGGGCCATGTGGCGGAGGATCGAGAACACGGATCTGGTCGGCGGCGGCCTGGTCACTGGACCCCGTTCGGTGACGCCCGACGAGGGCACGCCTCGGACGACCTCGTCATACATCCGAGACAGCCCCCGATGTTCGTAGCCGTCGAACGTGGCCGTGAATTTCAGGCCCGATGGCCAATCGGCATCAGTGGCGGGCAGGTCGTCCGGCCGCAGGGTTTGGTTCGAGACCGTCTTCAAAGTCCGCACCCCCACCAAGAGATCAACCCGCCGTCCGCCGACCGAGCCGAATTCCCCGCCTACCTGCAATAGCGTTCGAGTTTCTCGCGGACCTCGAAGGCGACCCTGGACGGCTGCATGGTCATGAGCAGCATCGGGATCGAGTCGACGTGGATCATGCAAGTCGGTTGCAGGCCGCCGGTTGAGTCGTGCGTTGCGATCATCACAATGCACGCCCAATCGTTGTCTGGGTGTTGAAGCTTGGCGTGCTGGCCGGCGTAGCTCACGCCGAGAGATTCGCAGAGCCTACGCAGATTGATTGATAGGGCCATCCCTGGCCACTAGCGCCCCGAGAGGAGTCAGATTACCCGGGTCACCTCGCAGCGGATCGGGATTTCATCTTCGATGCGGTCCTACCTTGAGGTTTGCCGCTGCCGTTTTGTGGCACAGGACCCACCCCTTCGACCACGTTGATCGCGTCCGCCACTCCCATCCCACAGGCGACGAGGTTGACGACTTCGGCCCGGAGGCCCTCGTCCTTGATCCTGGCGATGCTGACCATGTCCGTCTGGTTCACCCCCATCTGGGCGAACACCTCAAGCTGGTCGGGCGTGAAGGCGTTGGCGATCTGCTTGGTTCGGGCGACCGAGCGGAGCGACTGGCCTGTCGTGGCGGCGACCCTGGCGTCGAAGTCGGCCTCGGTCCGGGGGGCGGAACGGGCGGGGCGGGCAGCGGGTACGACGGCCTGGCGGCAGTTCCGGTTCGATCTCGCCTTCGCGATCGCCTCCAGATGCTCGGGCGAACTGGCGGCCAGCGACCTGATGTCACGAACCGTGGCGACCGGGTGCCCGGTGACCTCGGCGATCGCGGCGTCAAGTCTGGCATCGCTCTCCGGGCGACCTTGCCGCGCCGAGACGACATGGGACGGCTGCATCGACAGCCAGTGGGCGTGCCACATCTTCACGGCGGCGACGTGCTGCGCCGGCCGGAGCGGGTCCCGCCAGAGGTTCTCGACGACGCCGGCGATCTCGGCCTCGGCGTCATTCATGTCCCCGGTCACGGTCGCCCTGATGAACCGCTCCTTCAGAACGTCCTTCATGCCGTACAGGCGGTGACGACCGGAGACGAGGATGTAGCGGCCGGGTTTGGCCGTGTTCGGGCGGACCATGATCGGGTGGATTTGCCCGTCGATCTTGAGGGACTCGGCCAGCTTGGTGGCGAACGCCTTCGAGAAGGAACGGGTCCGGCCGTCGGCCTTGGGAACGTCGATCAACTTGCACTCGATCAGCTTGGTTTCCATCGTCATCTCTCGCATGTTGAAGGTTGCTGGTCATTACACAAACTAGGATCAGACCGAGACACGCCAAACAATCCTCGACTTATTAGGAATGTTGGTATGTTGCCTTTTTGCTACATTTCCCGATGAAGCAGTCGCCCATCGCATTCCGGCGGTCTTGTCCGGCGGATTCCACGCCGAGTAACCGACCCTTCCGCTCACGTCCGCCATGACCCCGCTGCCCTTTGGATAGGGAAACCCCGGGAGGGCTCTGCAAGTCCTTGGCAATGCTTTAGTAACGGCGGTCGACCCGTCCGAACTCCGCCGCCACGAAAGCGAAGCTGCCGAGGGGGAAACGAGCATGAGCGTTCAGGAGCGTCTTCGGGACCGATACCCGACCTTTTTCGCCTACGGGAGCCGGCAGTCCTTCCTCGACACCGAGTCGGCCATCGCCGCCACCGTCGAAGATCGAATCCGGTCCGTCTGGCCGTTCATTGTTCGCCGTGCCGTGTGGTTCTCGTCCACGCTCAAGCCCCGCGAGCGCGTCAACTTCGACCCCGAAGACCTCGTCACCGAGCTATGGGCCACGCTCGCCGAGAAGGACGCCCTCTGGTCGCCGGCCAAGGGCAAGTACATCACCTTCGCCGGGGTCGTCATCGACCGCGCGCTGTCCGCGATCCGCGACAAGGCCCGGACCGTCCACGCGCCCCGGAACTCGTCGTGGCGGATGAAGCAGTACCGAGAGGAAGAGGCGGCGGGCACGCTTACCGACCGCCGTCGCCGGACCGCCGCCGATATTCAGCGCACAAGCAAGGTCGCGGGCTCGATCGGGTCTCGCGGGGCCACCGACGAGGATGGCTGTGCCTGTGAGCCAGTGACGCTGGCAGACCCGCTCGCGGCATTTATGAGGAAGGAAACGGCGGACGTGCTGAGATCGGGGTTACGTGAGGCGATGGAGCGCCTCGACCCGTTCGACGCCCATATCGTCGCCAGGCTCGCCGGGCTCGGGGGAGTCGAGGCCAAGACCTTACAGGAACTCGCGACCGAAGTCGGCCGGGAAGAGTCGGAGGTCCGTCGGGCCGACAGGCGGGCCAGGCTCAAGATCCGAAAGTACCTGTCCTCGACGAGGCACGCCCCGTTCCCCGAACGCAACTGATCGGCCGGGCACGCACGGACATGACCTCCGCACCTGGCGCGCAAGTCATACGAGCGAACGACTGTCGCAACCGCCGTCAGATCACGGTGGTTGCCCCTCCACGTCCAATTTTCGCCAATCTGGCGGATTAACGCCTCTGCCGGTTCCGCCGCCGGTGCCCGAGCTTACCGCCCGCCTCTCATCTTCCGGCCACCCCACCCTCTCTGTGAACCGTCCACCAGATCCCTGTCATCAGCATCTCTCGCGACTCCCGGCGTTGCCGGGATGCCACGTCTCGGCCGTGCGTCGCCCGTTTCTCGGGTCGACAACCTCTTCCGAGTTTTGTGTCCCATGTTTAGGACAACCCGCCGAGTAACTCTCAGTGCCGAAACTTACGGGATCGACGACCGAATAGACTGCCACGCCCTCGAAGTGCCCGCCCAGCGTTCGGCATTCCAACTCCGCCAAACTGACCATCCATGCTTCCTTCTGGTTTTGTTGGCGGAGTTGGCGGAGTTGAGGACTGTCCAAGGGCGGCGACACAGAGGCACCATGAATATGGCGGACGTGCCAAAACAATGGATTATTGAAGAAAATCATATTCAAATATATTAATATCAACGTCCGATCCTTTGTCCCTTAACTGATTACATGGAAAGGCTAAATACCTAACGGGAAAGGGAGAACTCCGCCAACTCCGCCAACAAATCCAAAGCAGTTTGGCCTTGCCAAGCTTGGCGGAGTTGGTCCTCGGCAAGTTTGCGTTGGACTGAGTCGTCGATTTGGCAGAACAGGACCGAACGGTCCTCGCATGAAATAGGGCTTTTTTGGTTTATCGGGCCGAACCGGGAGAACTGGTTGGGTAGATATTTAGAGCCCACAAGCAAGAGCCGCTGGCACGGCGCCAGCCTCTCGAATTCGCTGGTCCCATACAGGAAAACTGCCATGACCGCTGAAAGCTTCCAGGAACAGTACGTCTCGGGGGCGAAGGCCGCACGGAAACTGGGGTGCATCGCCAAGCAGGTGCCGAAGCTCGCTGCCAAGGGCTTCATCACCGTGCGGCGAGTGCCCGGCTGCGCCCCTCGTTACTTGTTGTCCGACGTGGAACTCCTCGTCAGCAACTCGACAGTGCCCGCAACCATCAAGATCGACGACCGGGAAGTCGCTGCCGTTTCGGCCGAGATCGTCCCTGGCCCAGCCGAGACCAGGGCAAACGACGTTGAAGGAGTGAAGTCATGAGCCCTCTAACCGGAAGTGGAGATCCATCCTCCTCGCTGACCCCGGCAACGGGGGTGCCCGACGACACGGATTCCTGGACGGATGGGCTAGACTCGGCCAATCACCCCCGCGCCACGCTCAAACGACTCTCTGAGATCATTCCGAGTGAGGTCACTTGGTTGTGGAAGGGGTTCATCGCGATCGGCAAGCTGACGCTCGTCGTGGGTGATCCGGGTTTAGGCAAGTCCTTCCTGTCTCTCGATCTGGCAGCGAGGGTTTCGCAAGGCATGCCTTGGCCGGACGGCTCGTCTCCCGACAGTGGGCCCGCCTCGGTCATCCTGATCTCGGCCGAAGATGGCCACGAAGACACCATCCATCCTCGCCTTAGTGCGGCCGGGGCCGACATGGAAAAGATCACGATCTTCGTCGAGCCGCTCGACGAAGAGGGCAAGCCCGAGTGGTTTAACCTGAAAAAGCACATCAGCCATCTGGAGTGGGCGATCAGGCAAAGAAGCGACACGAAGCTGATCGTGATCGACCCGTTGACCGCGTTCGGCGGGGGCGTCGATGAACGCAGCCAAGGAGCCGTGCGCGAGATGCTCCAGCCGCTCGTGGACATGGCCACCAAGCTCGGCGTAGCGGTGCTCGTCATCAGCCATCCGAACAAGAGTGAAGGGGGCAAGGCCGCCTACCGAACGACGGGGAGCCTGGCATACAACGCCGTGGCACGAGCCGTCTGGTTCGTCATCAAGGATGCGTTGGAGCCCGAACGGCGGTTCCTGCTTCCCGTGAAGAACAACCTCGCAAACGATTCCAAAGGGCTCGCCTACCGCATCGTAGGCGGAAAAATCGAGTGGGAGCCTGATCCGATCCTGATCTCGGCGGACGACGCTTTGGCGGCTGAGGCGAAGGCGAGGCAACGACCGAGCGAAATGGACAGGGCGGTTGTTTTCCTCAAGGGCTTGCTCGAAGCCGGGGCCATGTGGAAAGACGATGTCGTAGCACGAGGCAAGGTGTTCGGGTTCGCGGTTCGCACACTGGAGAGAGCCAAGAAAGAGTCGTCGATCGGGGACAAAAGGCTCAAGACGGAACACGGCGTGCGGTCGTTCTGGCACCTGTCGGGGCGTATGCCTACCTCTCTCAGTGAGTGCCAGCTTGAGGACTCGGGGCCTGAAGCGGACGAAGAATGCCAAAACTTGGAAGCCCCAGAACCTCGCTCCCCCGAAACGATTCAAGAGGAGAAAGACTGGGGAGGCATTTTCGAGGACAACGAGATCCCGATCTAGAGACCGAAGCGTCTCCCGTCCTTCTGCTTATCCGCATCCGGCGGCCGTGGCCGGGCCTTCGAAATCACACCTGGGGCTGTCCCAGTCGATTGAAGGTAGATGCATCCAACCAAGCAATCGCCTCGCCTTGAGGCTGCCAGCGGCCTTCCCGGCGGTTTGGCTGAGATCGCCGTGAACGAGAGCGAAACCCTGAGTCCCCGGACCCATTCGAGGGGATGCGATACGATCGCCGAGGGGGCGAGCGATGCGCCCGCCGCGCCGCCGCGCCCCAGCGCCACCCGTTCCTTACCATCGTCCGCCTCGTTGATCCCCAACTCGAACCCCCGCACCAACCGGAGACCCGCCGTGCAAATCGAATTGAGCCCCGCCCTGATGGCCTTGATGACGGACCTACAGACCAGCATCCACGGCCTTCGAGCCGAACTTGCCTCCGTGCATGCCGAGCTTCGCTCCAGGCCGACAGCACCGGCCGAATCCCGTAAATGGTACAGCGTCGAGGAGGTGGCGGCGCTGCTCGGCAAACGCCCTTACACAATTCGCGAGTGGGCGAGGCACGGCCAGATCCACGCAGTCAAGCGGGCCGAGCGTCGCGGCTCGGCGGCGCTGTGGTCGATCTCGGCCGAAGAGGTTACCAGATACAAGAACGAGGGACTTCTCGGGATCAATCCTGAGCGGAACAACTCGAACTGACTGAGAACAAGGCTGGTGTTGAGCCGGCCTTGTTCTCACCCGCTGAGTCCCTAGCCGAAGCTTCACTGTGGCGCGGCCTCGGTGCGGAACAACGAGTTCAAAGCGTGCTCTTGTTTGTGGGGCAGGAGGTGGCGGTAGCGGCGTTCCATTTCCTGCGTGTGATGTCCCAGGATCTCGTTGATTACGCGCTGGTCCGTGCCTGCTGAGGCCATGTTGGACGCAAGGCTGTGACGAAACGTGTGAAAACCGTGGAGAACCTCCCATTTCCCGCCCCGTAAGGTCGTCCGAAGGAACTCGGAAGCGGTTTGCGGAATCACGGGTCGGCCGTCAAACATGCAGAGCGTCCAGGGACCGCCGGGGTGGTCCGCGAACCACGCCCTCATGGCTTCGGCCAGGTCGGGATGAATGGGGACGGTCCGCCTTGTGAACGACTTCGACTTGTCGGCCTTCTTCTGGCGAAGAGTCACTACCCCGCTGTCGAAATCCCAATCGTCCCGCTCGGAGCGGATCATCTCGCTCCGCCGCGCCCCGGTGTAAGCGGCGAACGCGAACATCGGGTAGAGGAACGGGTGTCGGGCGTGCTCGCGGACCCACCGCAAGCACTCGACAGTCTGGCTCTGATCCAGCCACAAGGCTTCCCAGAGTTCGGCCTTCTGAGCGGCCGAGAGCCCGCCACGGTCGACCTTGCGGGTGATCTGGTCCCACGTTTGGAAGGGCGGTTTCTCGCGCGACTTCGGTAACGTCAGGTCCGAGAGCTTCCAGGCGGGCGGGGATGCGACATGCTTCCGCTTGAACGCCCAACTCCAAACCATACGAAGCGTCGACAATTCCTTGCGGATCGTCGCTCGGACGACGCCTTCCGCCGCACGCTTGTCCACGTACTGCTGAAGCACGTCGAACTCAAGGGTATCGAACCTCCTGTTCTCCCCAAGGACCCGCTTGAAGTGGCGCCCGTGGATGGCCTCCGTGTCGATGGAGTTGAGTTCTTTCGACCCCGGCGTGAGGGTCTCGGCGTAAGTGCCGAATACAGTCCCGATCGTGGGGGACTTGGTCAGTGCCTGTAACGGTATTACAACCGGCCCCGGTTTTCGCTCGACCTTGCCGCCCGAGAGAATGAACGCCTTGGCGTCTACGTCCTGGGGGATGACAAGCTTGCCACGATCCAGGTCGATAAGCGTCTCCTCGATCAATGCAACCATGCGTTGAGCGTGACGTTCAGATTCCGCGCTTTCGACCTTGGTGAGTTGCTTGCCTTGGTAGCGAAAGTGCAGCCGGGCCGAGCGTTTTTTCGAGTCGTATTGGTAAGACGCCATCGGCGGACCTCTCGGGGTGGTGGTTGAACGGCCACCCCAATACTAGGTCCATGTAAAGCCCCTGTTGTTGCAGATCTGTTGCACGGTTTCACTACGATAACGATAAAGGGGCCACGGTATTCACCGTAACCCCTTTATTCAGAGAGACTTTTGCAAGGAAGTCAAGAAACTCCCCGACTAGGACTCGAACCTAGAACCTAGCGGTTAACAGCCGCTCGCTCTACCGATTGAGCTATCGGGGAATCGGTCAATCCGATGAGTCAACGATACAGAGTGAAGGCGTCAGACTCAAGGGCAGTTCTGACCGATCTTTGGGTGGGTCCGAGAAAAAAAAGGGGCCTGGAGAGGAGGCTCCTTTTATTTGGGGGGGTGACCCTGAACTTATTCCTTGGTCGCGGTCTTCGACTCGTGCTGACCGATCGCCTTTTCAAGAATTCCGACGATCAGAGCGTTCAAGGACGCCTTGTCCTCCTTCGCCCAACTCGCCAGTTGCTCGTGGAGGACCGGTGGCATGCGGATCTGGAAGTGGACCACGGTTTCAGGCATGGGATTCCCCTCGTCAAGGCCCGGACACGGCGCGAGTCTCCGGTAAACCGGTTTCCGCTGATCCCCGTCGTCGCGCCTGTCAACTCGCGAGTCGGGGCATACCCTGGTATTCTACCCGAAAACTGCTCCCCGTTTAAGCAAAATTGAAAGCGCGGGGCAATTCTCTGAGTCGTGTTGCCATTTTGCGGCGATCAGGACGAGCGTCCCCCCTTCTTTGGAAGTCGGGACGACGCCGTCGACCAGCAGGTCGGCTGGACGTATGATGACAATCACTCGTGGTCGTTCACCCAGGATTTAGCCGGTCGAGATCGAAAGGCGTCCAGCCCCGCGCTTCCCAAGGCGAGGCGCCTTTGTGGATGACCCCCGTCATGAACCCAGCGAACGAAGACGCGCGTGAGGTCGAGGCGAACCTCGGACCGATCCCGATCGGCGAGACGGTGATCCGTCAATTCGTCGAGCACTGGGGGATGATGGCTCGATCCTGGGGCATCAACTCCACGATGGGCGAGCTTTTCGCTCTGCTCTATATCACCGGAACCGACTGGACCGCCGATGCGCTTCGTGAGTGGCTCAGGGTTTCTCGCGGGAACGTGAGCATGAACCTTCGCGAATTGCTCGCCTGGGGCGTCGTTCACAAAATTCACAGACCGGGCGAGCGCAGAGAGTTCTTTCGGGCCGAAGCCGATGTCTGGACCCTCTTTCGGCGCATTCTCGGCGAACGGAAACGCCGAGAACTCGACCCAACCCTCCATCTTCTGGAAAACACCGTCGCGCAGGTTGCCGACGTGGACGGCGAATCGATCGCGCGCCAGCGGATCTCGTCGCTTCGCCAGTTCTTCGCCCTCATTGATACCCTCGCCGATCGACTCATGACCCTGGAAGCCCACGACGTGGACGAACTTCGCCAGCTTTTCGCCCCGACCGAAGACCCGGATCACTCCGTCTAAGGATATTTCCAAAAAATTTTGTCCAGCACCCCTTTTCAGTCCCTATTTCCCCGCCTAGAACAACCCCCGAGAGGTCGATGGAACGACCCACCGTTTGCAAGCATACGGACCTCACAGGCTGTCTGCGCAATCTGGGCGGAAGGCGTGGACAACCCACCTTGGGGGTGGGGGCCTGGAGGACGTAACCCGTACGGGGACGCGACTTATCTTCACGATAGGCTTGCGTCCCCGACGGTGTTTCAAAGCCATGCGTCTCTAAATCGGCAGGACGGGCGACGGCTGCGCGTGGTAACGGAAATTCCGGTCGCCTAGAATGCTCGGAAACCAATGACGCGGCGCTTGCCGAGCGATGCGCGCGAGGCCGGGCGGGTCGTCGACCGAGGGAGCGAACGGAGTCATGGCGATCTCAGGCGATGAGCATTACAGTCCGGGACTTGAAGGGGTGATCGCGGCCGAGTCGGCGATTGCGAATGTGGAGGGCAAAGGCGGGGCCGGGGGTCTGGAATATCGCGGCTATGCGATCGAGGACCTCGCCGAGTCGATCTCCTTTATCGAGACGGCTTTCTTGCTGCTTCATGGGGAAATTCCAAACGCCGAACAACGCGCCGCGTTTGAAGAACATCTTCGGGCCAACCGGGATATCCCCGAGCCGCTGATTGATCTCTATGCGAAAATTCCCGCCACGACGCACCCGATGGACGTCTTGCGGACGTCGGTTAGCGTGCTCAGCCATTTTGACCCGGACGTGAATGTCTCGCCCGGCGATCATGCGGCGAACGTGCGCAAGGCCGAGCGTCTACTCGCACAGATTCCAACGGCCATCGCCTACCGAGACCGGATCTCGCGGGGACTGCCCGTTGTGCCGCCGAGGGCCGACCTGGACCTCTCGGCAAATTTTCTGAACATGGTTCACGGCCGGACCCCTTCAGCAGCGATGAGCCGCGCCTTTGATGTTTCCCTGGTGCTTTACGCCGAGCATGAGTTGAATGCGTCCACATTCGCGGCGAGGGTGACGGTCTCAACTCTCGCGGACCTGTATTCGGGGGTTGTCTCGGCGATTGGCACGCTCAAGGGGCCGCTGCACGGCGGGGCGAACGAGGAGGCATGGAAGGTCCTCGAACAGGTCGGCACGCCCGAGAACGCCGAGCGCTGGATTCAGCAGGCCCTGGAGCGTCGCGAGCGGATCATGGGGTTCGGACACCGCGTTTACAAGACGGGCGACCCCCGCGCGGTGATCCTCAAGCGTTATTGCGCGGAGATTGCCACCGAGTTAGGTGATGATCGCTGGGAACGGATGGCCGAGCCGATCGAACGGGCGGTGACCTCGCAGAAGAACTTGCCGCCGAACCTCGACTGGCCAAGTGCCAGGCTCTATCACTACATGGGCCTCGACATCGAAATTTATACGCCGATCTTCGCGATGTCGCGGATCACCGGATGGGCGGCGCACATCATCGAACAGCTTGACAACAATCGGCTGATGCGGCCGAGAGCGAGGTATATCGGCCCGCCGAGCCGATCGGTCAAGGCGACTGACCGGCCTTTGGCTTGATTTGATAAGCCGCATTTGCCTGACCGTTGAAACGCCGAAGGCCCTCGATGAATGAATCATCGAGGGCCTTCGGTTAAGACGATCGCTCGTTCGTTCAGGTGATTCGATCGGTTCAGGGAGCCGCTTCACCGGCAGCCTTGGGCTTCTGAACTTCCTGACGAGGGGCGAGAAGACGCTTGAGAGCGGCGTTGTCGGTCGCCTCCGATCGGCCCTCGATGCCGGCGTGGTAGTCATAACCGAGGTAAGGGAGCAAGCGTTCGATCGGCATCGGGCGGACGCCGACGAGCCTGGCTTCGCGAATGGCCTCGGACTGCTTCTTGATGAACTCCGCATTCTCACTGGCGGAAACGCCCTTCTTGCTGTCATAAACCTGATAGAAGGGAGGGCGTTCGTCGATGACGAACCAGGCGTCCTTACCGGTCAGTTTGCCCGTTTCGCGGCCAAGCTCGGGGGGCGGAAGGTCATAGTCAACCAGCCCGCCCGACGCTTCAATCATGCGCTTGAGGTCGTCGCGGTCGTCGCGGCCATCGCGGTTGACGTCGATCTTGCCGATCAGCGCGAACCGCATCGGCTCATTCGCCGACCAGGCGGGCGAATAGACCTGATCGCCCGTCCGAAGAGGTTCAATCTGACTGACCGTCTGAACGATCCGGCCGACACTCTCTCGATCGCCAACAGTCGTTAACTCGATGGTTCCCTTGGGTTTATCCGTGGGAATCCCCTGCGCTCCGGCATCAAAGATGGAGAACCTCATCTGGGGCCGGGCGCCCATTGATCGTGTCACGTTCGTATGCACCTCGCCCCGGCGGTAATCGACGTAAGTCAGCTTGCCGTCGGGACGATCGAGGATCGTTTCCTTGCGTTCAAGCCGATCGCGGAGGTCGCGGACCGTTTGCTGAGCAAGGGCGAGCGACTTGGTGAAGTCATCTTCCTGTTTGCGAATCTTGGTGTTCAGCGTCTGAATCTCGGTGGCCATCTTGGCGTTATCGGTCTGGAACTGGTCGATTCGCGAGAGGATCGACTGGCGTTCTTTCTGATGATTATCGTGCTCGGCGGCGAGGTCGGCCTTGCTCGCGTCAAAAGCCTTCTGGGCCACCTCGATCTTCTGAGCACTGACCGAGTTGGCCGAGCCAAGATTGCTCCGCACGTCAACGTAGTTCAGTGCAAGCTGGGTCGAGAGCATCGAGAGGTTTTTGACAAGATCCGTCATCCGGGCGAGGGCCGAGATATAGGTTTTGTTCGGCTCGGTCCGGTAGGCATTGGCGATCTGCTGGGCCTTGGCCTTGGCGTCTTCCAGATCAGGAGACTGAGCTCCGGCGGCCTGGGCCTTGGAGACCATCGCGGTCACCTGATCGGACATGGCCTTGAGCTCGTCGTCAATCTTCTTGTGCTCTTCCTTCATCTTGGCCTTGTTGACTTCTGGGTCGTCGGCCACGACTCCGATATCCTTGCGGAGGGCCTCGGCCTGGGTGATCGCGTCAATGGACGCTTTCTGGGCCGTGTTGTATTTCGCTTCCGCGGCGACCTGTTTTGCCTCCGCCGCAACATACGACGTATACGAGAAATACGTCGAGACGGCGAGAATTACCGTCAAGGTGACGAACGCCGCCACGGCGATTTTTAACCCCTGAGACTCGTTGGCTGCTGCCATGGGTGAGAACTCCCTCGGGACGGTGCTCGTTGGCGATCGGCGCGGACGATCGGACGGTATTGCTGAAATATGTCACATGGGACGGGGCGTGCGTCCTGAACGCACGGTTTTCGCGGTTCCGCGAGTGCGGCTCGTTCGCGCCGAAAGGACGAACGAATGTTGACGGCTCCAATTCTAAGGCTTTTGAGGCCGCCAGGTCAAAGGTCTGGTCGCCGCCTGTGTTCGTGTCGCAGTCATTTCCTTAGACGCTGGCCACGCCAGGCTGGTTCCCGCAAATCGGGGCGGAAGACTCGTGTTTGCGCTCGCTTGACAGTCGCTTCCGTGGCTCATTAAGGTAAACCGGTTCCCGGTGATCTCGTGCCGGGCCTTTCCGCGACGCCCCGTCTCCGTTTCGGAACTTCCGAGACGTCTCGCCGGCACGAACCCCATGAGCCAACCGCATCTCTCGTTCCCAGACGACCCCGCGAAGGCCGCGACCGAAGCTGAGCCTTCGAAACGCAAGGGACGGCCCAGCTTTTACGTTCTCGACGCCTATTCGCTGATCTATCAGGTCTTTCACGCGATCCCGTTAATGACCGGCCCGGCCGGACAGCCGACACAGGCCGTCTTCGGGATCATTCGCGACCTGCTGAACCTGCTCCGCGACCGCAAGCCCGACTATCTCGCCGCGGCCTTTGACGGCGGCGGTCGCGTCTTCCGGTCGGAGATCCTGCCCGAGTACAAGGGTCAACGCGCGGCGATGCCCGAGGATCTCGTCCCGCAGATTCCGGTGATCCGCCGGGCCTTCGAGGCTTTCAACGTCCCCGTCCTGATGTTTTCCGGATACGAGGCCGACGACGTCATCGCCACGCTCGCCCGACGCGGAGCCGAGCGCGGCCTGGATGTCTGGATCTGCACGGCCGACAAGGACGCCCGCCAGCTTCTCGACGATCAGACCCGCATCTATAACCTGCGCAAGCAAGAAGTTCTTGACGTCGCC
Source organism: Isosphaeraceae bacterium (assembly GCA_965277595.1). Classification (GTDB taxonomy): domain Bacteria; phylum Planctomycetota; class Planctomycetia; order Isosphaerales; family Isosphaeraceae; genus CBDIDH01. The sequence goes on along the minus strand of CBDIDH010000002.1, from coordinate 2,387,931 downwards.
GCCCTCAAGGCCGACTGGGGCGTCCGGCCCGATCAGGTCGTTGACCTGCTCTCGCTGACCGGGGATACCTCGGACAACGTCCCCGGCGTTCCCGGAATCGGCCTCAAGACGGGCGCGAAGCTGATCGAGGAATTCGACACGCTCGACAACCTTCTCGCCAACATTGCCAAGGTCTCGGGCGCCAAGCGAAAAGAAAACCTGACCGCCTCCGCCGACGTGGCCCGACGCGCCCGGCAACTCATCACGCTTCGAGACGACCTGCCGCTCGACCTCGACTGGGAGGCTCTGCGGACCTCCGAACCGAACAACCCCGCCTTCAAGGCCCTCTGCATCGAGTGCGGTTTTCACCGGTTTCTCGCCGAGATCGGTCCCGACCCGCAAAAACCGGCCGCGGATTGGGTCGCCGATTACAAGACGGTCGATACGCCCGACTTGTTTCAGACCTTTCTGACCGCGCTCGCCGCCGAACCGAAATTCTGCTTCGACACCGAGACGACCGCGATCGATCCGCTTCGCGCCGACCTCGTCGGCCTTTCCTTTTCCTGGAAATCGGGCGAGGCGTATTACCTTCCCGTTCGCGGTCCCGAATCCGCTCGGCTACTCGACGAAACGACGACGCTCGACGCCCTCAGGCCGATCCTGGCGAACCCAGAGACGGAAAAGGTCGGTCAGAACGTCAAGTACGACATGCTCGTGCTCGACCGCGCGGGGATTCAGGTCGGCGGCCCGGTCACCGATACGATGGTCCTGAGCTACCTGCTGGAAAGCGGCGAGCGAAATCATAACCTCGACCAGCTTTCGCAACGCCTGCTCGATCACGCGATGATGCCGATCACCGACCTGATCGGCAAGGGGAAGAATCAGCTCACGATGGATCAGGTCGATGTCGCCCGGGTCTCGTATTATGCGGGCGAAGACGCGGACGCAACCTGGCGGATCGAGGAAATCCTCGCGCCCAAGATCCGCGACGAGAACCTCTGGACGCTTTACGCCGACCTGGAACGCCCGCTGATCCATGTCCTCGCCGGGATGGAACGGATCGGGGTCAAGGTTGACGTCGCGATGCTCGGTCGGCTCTCTACGGAATTCGCCAGTCGGCTCGAAGCGATCGAGACAGACATTTACAAGGAGGCCGGACATCCGTTCAACATCGGGTCGGGTCCGCAACTCCGGCAGGTCCTTTTTGACGAGTTGAAACTCCCCTCACTTCAAAAAACTCCCGGCGGCGAGCCGAGCACGGCTGTCGAGGTCCTTGAGGAACTCGCGGCGAGCCACCCCCTGCCCCGCCTCCTGATCCAGCACAGGCAGCTTGCCAAGCTCAAGAGCACCTATCTCGACGCCCTCCCCGCGCTCGTTCATCCCGAAGACGGCCGGGTTCATGCCTCGTTCAACCAGGTCGTCACGGCGACCGGCCGGCTCAGTTCGAGCGACCCGAACCTTCAGAACATTCCCGTACGGTCCGAAGACGGCCGCCAGATCCGCCAGGCGTTCATCCCCGGCGAACCAGGCTGGCAACTCCTCACGGCCGACTATTCTCAGATCGAGCTCCGCGTCCTCGCTCATTATTCCAAGGACCCCGCGCTGACGCGAGCCTTCGCCGAGGACCGCGATATCCATACGGCCGTCGCCGCCCGGATCTTCAAGGTCGCCGAGGATCAGGTCGACAAGGAGATGAGACGAGTCGCCAAGACGGTCAACTTCGGCGTCGTTTACGGAATCAAGCCCTGGGGCCTCGCCTCTCGACTCGGAATCAAGCAGACCGAGGCCGCCGCGTTCATCGACGCCTATTTTGACGAATATGCCGGGGTCGAGACGTTCATCACCAAGGCCCTCGAAACAGCGCTCGCGACCGGCCGGGTCGAGACGATCCTCGGTCGACGTCGGCCCATCAATGGCATCAAGACCACCACCGGACGCGACCGGAACCTCGCCGAGCGTACGGCCGTGAACACCGTGATCCAGGGGTCGGCCGCCGACCTCATCAAGCGCGCAATGCTCGGCGTCGACCATCGGCTTCGTTCTGAAGGACTCTCGGCCCGGATGCTCCTTCAGATTCACGACGAACTCGTCTTCGAATGCCCCGAGGCCGAGGTCAACCGCCTGGCCAGGGTCGTTCGCGAGGCCATGACCCAGGCCCTCGCGCTCGACGTCCCGCTCAAGGTTGACATCGCCGTCGGACCGAACTGGCTGGATGTCAAACCGATCGGTGAAGCCACTTCATAGAGCGGTCTTGCTCTCGATCTCTAATCTTTTCCGTGACAGAAGTGGCCCTGGAAGAAAAATCCGTGACGCGTGGACTGAAATGGATTGCAGAGGTCTGAGAAATGCCGTATAAATCGAAGGACTGGTTCGCTGATCTCCGCTCACGACACCACCATCACCCACGTCAATGAGTTCGGCCCCCTCTTGATCGGCGTGCGAGCCGTGGAAAAGCCCGAACGTCTGGGTTGATCGCCAAGAGGCACCCACACAAAATCGATTTACCCTCCGAGACCAATTGACCTCACCCGTTGAGGTTTCTTCTACATTGACATTTCCGGCCACGCCGATGCGTGGTCCTGGCGGGCTCAAATCCCGGCCCGTAACGTCTTCATCCGACGATCACCCTCGCCCGAATTCGACGCGAACTCTCCGAGCGACGGAAGACACACACCCCCGCGACCCTCTCGATGTCTCGTAACGATTCGAAGCGGAGCCCCATGGCGCCCCCAGCACGCAAGCCGACCGGCCGCCCCCGACAGACGGCCCACTGGAAGAATGGCCCGATCCCCGTGATCGGGCTCGTCGGCGGCATTGGCTCGGGCAAAACGGCCGTCGCCGCCCGACTCGAATCCCTCGGCGCCTTCGTGATTGACGCCGACAAGGTCGGCCACGCCCTGCTCGGCCAGCGCCCCGTTCGCGAGCGCGTCGTCGAACGCTTCGGCACCGGTGTCCTTGACCTGACCGTGGCCGAGGGCGAGGAACCGACCGTGGACCGTCGAGCCCTGGCGGCGATTGTTTTTGCCGATCCCGCGGCGCGGAAAAACCTGGAGTCGATCGTTCATCCGAGGATGCGCACGACCTTTGAAAAGGCGATTGCCCGCGTGATCCGCAAGGGGGTGGCCTCCGCGGTCGTCCTTGACGCGGCGATCCTTTATGAAGCCGGCTGGGACAGGCTTTGCGACGTCGTCCTCTTCGTGGACGCTTCCCGGGAAGATCGGCTCGCCCGCCTCGCCGGACAACGCGGCTGGGACGAAATAGCGCTTACCGCCCGGGAAAAGGCGCAGTGGGCTCTTGTCGAGAAGCGCGGCCGGGCCGATGCGGTCATCTCCAACAACGGCGCGATCGAGGCGATCGGACCGGAGGTCGATCGAATCTGGGCGACGATTCCCTCACTCGCCCCCAAGCGAAAGCCGACATCCGCCGAAGGAACCGACCCGCACGATGGCGGTCGACCCGGATTCATGCCAGACCGAACGTCGGGCCCTCGCGGTCGACGTCGCAGATGATCTGATTTCCCGCGCAGCGGGGCCAGAAGCCCAGGGGCTTTGAAACCTCGGACCTCGATCACATGCCTTGTTGTTGTTTTCTGATTGATTCTTTGTTTGTTGGTTCGTTCGCTGAAGACTCTCCGGTACGGACCTGCCGCTCCCCCTTTGGATCGCGACCGGATGGCCCGACGCAAGATGTCGGACGCCCCGGGCGCCGTCCGCGGAAGGCCACGCTCCAGGCCCGCTCGCGGCTGGGCGGCATGCCGCGTCCCCGGTTGACTGAGTGAATGAGGAGAACCGATCGCCATGGCCAATGAGACCCGCCCACGCCGCGAGCCTTCCCCCACGTCCCGACTGCGCAAGGCCGCCTCGACGGCCCCGACCAACCCGGCCGACGACGCGGGGGCGGGCGCCAATTTGAACCACACACCCGGCCCTGACGCTCCCGAGACCCCCTCGAACTCCGTCGGAGTCGGCGGCGGCGAGTATCGCGACCGGGCCGATCGGATCGAGCACGTCGCCCGCGAAAGCTACCGCGAGGAACGCCCCGCCGATCGCGAGCCGATCCGATTTCGGGATCGAGATCGTGACCGCGATCGAGAACCCGTGCGGAGCGAGCGCGAGGCGGGTCTTCCCGTCCGCGAACGCCTGAGCCGGGTCCGCGACGACCGCGAAGGTGCTCCCAGCCGCGACCGCGAGCCGCCGGCGCACATCCGCGACCGGGTTCGCGAAACGCCCGAACCCGTCGCCTCACGCGATCGAACGGACCGCGAGGCACCGACTCCGGCGCGTGATCGAGACCGTGACCGGGATCGAGACCGTGACCGCGAACGACCTGGTGATAGCCCGATCGCTCGGGACCGATTCCGCGAGGAAACTCCGGCTCGCCCGGCTCCAGAACGTGAGCGCGAACGTGAACGCGAGGCCCCAGCGGCGGAGACCTTGCCGCAGACGCAGCATCTGGATGGCCTGCCCGTCGAGGACGAAGATCTTTACGGCGATACGGCGATTCACGACCGTTACGAGGACATCAAGCGCGGTGAGATTCATCTCACCGAGCTTCAGAAGATGACGATGCCCCAACTGATTCGCACCGCGAAGCAGGAAGGGGTGGTCGAATACACGGGCCTGAAAAAGCAGGACCTGATCTTCAAGATCCTCAAGGAACGGGTCAAGCAAAACGGCCTGATGTTCGGCGAGGGGACGCTCGAAGTCCTTCCCGACGGCTTCGGCTTTTTGCGAAGCCCCGATTACAACTACCTCCCCTGCCCCGACGACATCTATGTTTCGCCCAGCCAGATCCGCCGCTTCGGGCTCAAGACGGGCGCGATCGTCGCCGGTCAGATCCGCCCGCCCAAGGAGAACGAGCGCTACTTCGCGCTGCTCCGGGTCGAGGCGATCAACTATGAAGACCCCGACAAGCTCAGCGAGAAGGTCGGCTTTGACGACCTGACGCCCCTGCACCCGCACGGTCGGCTCAACCTGGAGACAGGCCCCGACGAGCTGAACACGCGGGTCATTGACATGGTCACTCCGATCGGCAAAGGTCAGCGCGGCCTGATCGTCGCGCCGCCGCGGACCGGCAAGACAATCTTGCTCCAGAAGATCGCCAACAGCATCCTCACGAACCAGCCCGAAGCCTACGTGATGGTGCTTCTAATCGACGAACGCCCCGAGGAAGTGACCGACATGGAACGGTCGGTCAAGGGGCCGACCGCCGAGGTCATCAGCTCGACCTTCGACGAACCCGCCTCCCGGCACATCCAGGTGGCCGAGATGGTCATCGAGAAGGCCAAGCGAATGGTCGAGTACGGCCGGGACGTCGTGATCCTGCTCGACTCGATCACCCGGCTCGCCCGAGCGTACAACACCGAGGCGCCTCACTCGGGCAAGATCCTCACCGGCGGTATCGACGCCTCGGCCTTGCAAAAGCCGAAACGCTTCTTCGGAGCCGCCCGCAAGATCGAGGAGGCCGGAAGCCTGACGATCCTCGCCACGGCGCTCGTGGACACGGGAAGCCGGATGGACGACGTCATCTTTGAAGAGTTCAAGGGAACGGGCAACATGGAGTTGCACCTTGACCGCCGGCTCGTCGACAAGCGAATCTGGCCGGCGATCGACGTCAACCGGTCGGGCACTCGCCGCGAAGAGTTGCTGATGGACCCCGAGGAACTCCGACGGGTCTGGATTCTCCGCCGCGTGCTCAACGACATGAACCCCGTCGAGGCGATGGAACTGCTCACAGGTCGGATGCGGAAGACGAAGTCGAACGCCGAATTCCTGATGAGCATGAACCTGTCCTGACATCGCGGAATCTTTCGCCGAAGGTCAGCCGATGCTGCGGGTCACTCCGTGGCATCGGCCTTCGTTTCCCAGGGAACTGGATCTGAAGTATCGACATGCCGACATTCGAAGGCGATTTCTCGCCCCCCGACGGCCGTTTCGCCATCATCGCGGCGCGGTTCAACGCGACGGTGACCGAGTCGCTCCTGGCCGGTTGCCTTGACAGCTTCGTCCGACATGGCGTCTCCAGCGATCGAATCGACGTGGCCTGGGTTCCCGGTTCGTTCGAGATTCCCGTCGTGGCGAAGGCGCTGGCGAACTCGGGTCGATACGCGGCGGTGATCTGCATCGGCTGCGTGATCCGTGGCGAGACCGGTCATTACGACCACGTCGCCGGTCAGGCCGCCGCGGGGGTGCTTCAGGCAAGCGTGACCTCGGGCGTTCCGGTGATCTTCGGCGTCTTGACGACCGAGTCGGTCGAACAGGCCCTCAATCGCGCGGGTCTGAAGGCGGGGAACAAGGGGGCCGAGGCCGCTCTGGCGGCGATCGAGATGGTCAACCTGCTGAAGGCCCTCGACCTGCCTCGATCCTGAATCTGGCCTGGAAGCACGCGCGAAGGAGCGACATCAAAGGATGACCACGCCACTCTTGCCGCAAGCCTTCTGGTTCCGGCTGGCTGTCGCCTGTCCACGCATCGAGGGCCTTCCCCGAACCTCTGGAAAGCGGTTACTCGACCTTCCCGACATCTGCCGGTTGCCGCAAACCGCCCTTCTCGACGGCAAGGCCCCCTGGGCCGAGGTCCGCGTCGCCTGGAACCCGAACGGCCTGGCCGTCGCGGTCGAGGCCGACGGCAATCTCGCCGCGCTCGCCGACGACGACCGGCCCGACGGCCTTTACGCGGTCCAACTCTGGATCGACACGCGCGATACCCGCGACGTGAGCCGGGCGACCCGCTTCTGTCAACGGTTCGAGGCCCTCTTGACCGGCAACAAGGGGAAATCAAGCCTCGGCGTGACCGTCAGCCCGCGCGAGATCGCCCGAGCCATCGCGAGTCCCCCGCCAGCCGATCCCGCGTCGATCGCCGCCAAGGCCGAGCGCACCAAGAAAGGCTGGCGGCTCGAACTCTTCTTCCCCGCCGCCTCGCTTCATGGCTTCGATTCCGAAACGAACCGACGCCTTGGGTTCGCGTATCAGGTCACCGACCCCGAACGCCCCGATGAATTTCTCGGCGTCGGCCGCGAATTCCCGGTCGCCGAGAACCCGAGTTTGTGGTCAACCCTGGAACTGGTCGAGCCCGAGGAAGTCGGGGCCAAGAGCCCGTCTCGGAAGTCGTGAAGAAACTCGAAACGCGCCCATCGTCTGACGCGCCGACTTTTTCTTTTTCTCGCCCTCGCCGTTCCTTGCCTTGAATCCTCCTGTAGAATCGAAGACACCACAGCAACACCGTCCGACCCTGACCCGGCGCGAGCCGGAGTGGGCGGGCCAGCCGGGAAGCACGACGATGTCTGACGCCAACTGGAATCCCCGTGATCTTGACGAACGGATCGACGCCGCGATGGACGCCGCCACCGCCAAGCGCCCCGAGTCGTCGACGCAGCCCCCTGTTTCGTTCAAGCGCCAGCTTGACGCCGAGATCGAGTCGGAACTTGAAGCGGCACTCTCCAGCTTCGACGCCGATTCCTTCTCCGTCAACGCCGGCGGACCTCGCACCCGCGCCGAGGACCGCAAGCACGCGCCCCGGTCGGCCCGAGGGCAAGAGGCCGAGGCCGGTCCGCGCAAGGGGAAGGTCGTCGCCGTCCGTGGCAAGTCGGTCTTCGTTGACCTCGCCGCCAAGAGCGAAGGCGTGGTCCCGGTCGAACATTTTGGCGGAACCCTGCCGGCCGTCGGCGACATGATCGACGTCGTCGTCGATCGCTTCGACACGTCCGAGGGCTTGCTGATCCTCTCCCTGAAAGGCGCCGCGGTCGAGGCGAACTGGGAGAATGTTCATAAGGGAATGATCGTCGAGGCCCGGGTCACGAAGACGAACAAGGGGGGGTTGGACGTCGAGGTCAACGGCCTTCGCGGCTTCTTGCCAATTGGCCAGATCGATATCAACCGGGTGGAAGACGCCGCGATTTACGTCAACCAGAAACTCCGCGTGGTCGTTACCGAGGCCAAGCCTCGCGAGAAAAACCTCGTCGTCTCGCGCCGGGAGCTTCTCGAACAGGAACGGGCCGAACAGAAGGAAAAGACCTGGGCGACGCTCGAAGAGGGACAGGTCCGTCACGGCGTCGTCCGTTCGGTCAAGGACTTTGGCGCCTTCGTGGACCTCGGTGGTGTTGACGGCCTGCTTCACGTCGGCGAGATGAGCTGGGCGCGGATCGCCGACCCGTCGGGCCTGATCAAGGTTGGCCAGGAGGTTGATGTCAAGGTCTTGCGGATCGACCGCGAGACCAAGAAGGTGAGCCTCGGCCTCAAGCAGTTGACCCCGAGCCCCTGGGATCGGATCGAGGAACGCCTCTCGCGAGGAATGACGGTCCAGGGCAAGGTGACCCGCCTGATGGACTTCGGCGCCTTCGTCGAGCTTGAGCCGGGAATCGAGGGCCTGATCCATATCTCGGAACTGGCGCCGAACCGGGTCCGCCGGGTCGCCGATATCGTCAAGCCCGACCAGGAGGTCGAGGTCCGCATCCTCAAGATCGAGCCCGAGACCAAGAAGATCGCCCTTTCGATCAAGCCCTTGCCCGTCACCGCCGCCGCCTCGGCCGACGTCGAGCCCGAAGACGACGCCGACGACACCCCCGCCCCGCCAAAGCCCGTTCGCAAGGTTCCGCTCAAGGGGGGTCTTGGCGACTCCGAGAAATTGCCCTTCTGAACGTCAACGAGGGAGGCAAGGCGTTGGACTGGCACGCAACGACGATTCTATCCGTCCGTCGCGGTTCGCGCGTGGCGATCGGCGGCGACGGGCAGGTCACGCTCGGCACGACGGTGATGAAGGAGAACGCCGTCAAGGTGCGCAAGCTGCTCGACGGCCAGGTGCTCGTCGGCTTCGCCGGTAGCGCCGCGGATAGCTTCGCCCTGATGGAGCGGTTCGAGGCCAAGCTCAAGGACTTCCCCGACAACGTCCCCCGCGCCGCGACCGAACTTGCCAAGCTCTGGCGGACCGACCGCATCCTTCGTCGTCTCGAAGCGGTTTTGATCGTCGTTGACGCCCGCCACAGCCTGCTTTTGAGCGGCTCGGGCGACGTGATCCAGCCGAGCGACGGCATCCTTTCCACCGGCTCGGGCGGCGGCTACGCGCTGGCCTCGGCCCGGGCGCTCTTGACTCATACCGAGATGCCCGCCGGTGAGATTGTCCGCGAGTCGTTGAAGATCGCGGGCGGGATCGACATTTATACAAACGGCCACCTCACGGTGGAGGAACTTCCGTGCGCGACCTGACCCCCCGCGAGATCGTCGCCGAACTGGACCGAGACATCGTCGGCCAGGCCGAGGCGAAACGGGCGGTCGCCATCGCCTTGCGGAATCGCTGGCGGAGGCGACAGCTTGGCGAGGAACTGCGCAGCCAGGTCACGCCCAAGAATATCCTCTTGATCGGCCCGACAGGCGTCGGCAAGACCGAGATCGCGCGCAGGCTCGCGAAGCTCGTCGGGGCGCCGTTCATGAAGGTCGAGGCGACGAAGTATACCGAGGTCGGCTACTACGGACGAGACGTCGAGAGCCTCGTCCGCGACCTCGTCGAGGCGGCCATTAATCTCGTTCGCTCGGCCGAGCGCGAGACGGTCGCCGAACAGGCCAGAGAGCGAGTCAAAGAAAAGTTGCTTGACCTGCTCTTGCCCGGATCACCGACGACCCCAACCTGGGAAGGCGACCCGGCCGCCGCGACCGAGGCGGCGGAGCGTCGCCAGAGGTCTCGGGAAAAGATGAAGGCCCGGCTCGACTCGGGAGAGCTGGAAGACCGTGAAATCGAGATCAGCGTTCCGGGCAAGTCCGCGGCGCCCGTCTCGATTCTCGGCGGCGCGAATGTTGAGCAGATGGAAATGGAAATCCAGGGGATGCTTGAAAAGATGCTCCCCAGGGCGGCTCAATCGCGGCGTCTGACCGTCAAGCAGGCACGCCCCATCCTCCTGTCGCAGGAGACCGAAACCTTGATTGACCCCGAGAAGGTCAACCAGGCGGCGATCACGCTTGCCGAGGAGTCGGGAATCGTCTTTCTCGATGAGATCGACAAGATTGCCGGTGGCGAGGAAGGCTCCTCGCGCGGCCCCGACGTCTCTCGCCAGGGGGTGCAACGCGACCTCTTGCCGATCGTCGAGGGAACGACCGTCACGACCAAATATGGTCCCGTGAAGACCGACCACGTCCTCTTTATCGCCGCGGGGGCCTTTCACCGGAGCAAGCCCTCGGACCTGATGCCCGAACTGCAAGGCCGGTTCCCGATCCGGGTCGAACTCAACGACCTGACGCGCGATGATTTCGCCCGGATTCTTCGCGAGCCCCGGGCCTCGCTTCTTCGCCAGTATCAGGCGCTCATGGAGACCGAAGGCATCACCCTGGAATTCACCGAGGACGCCATCGAGGCGATGGCCGATTACGCCTTTCAGGTCAACCGATCGACCCAGAACATTGGCGCCCGACGCCTTCACACGATTTTGGAACGGGTCGTCGAGGATCTCAGCTTCGACGCTCCCGACCGCGAGGAAAAGCAAGTTCGCGTGGACGCAAGCCTCGTCCGCGATCGGCTCGACGCCCTGAGTAAAGACGAAGACCTCAGCCGATTCATCCTGTGATCTTACGTTCTACTTCGCCGAGAACGTCGGCGCTCGCGGTCTGTCAGGGCCGCCCGCGTCTCCGTTCCGCCGTGCTCAAGCCCAGAGTTTTGCGCCGTGCTCGTTGACATACGACGACCTCGACCAAGACGATCGAGTGCTGGATTCACATAACAGAATTCAATTATTGCCTTCATGACCGGCATTCTCCGATCAGTCGACGGGGACTCCAAACGTATTCCAGGCGGGACGATTCCCGGTCCTGGAAGGGGGTCCGACCTTGGCGATGTGGGGAGCGCGTCCTAAGCTGTTCACCATGGGTTACCTCACGCTCGCCGATTGCATTGCCGACCTCAAGCGTCACAATCAGGTTGTTCTTCTCGAATCCGAGATCGACCCGCATCTGGAAGCCGCGGCCATCCAGAGGCGCGTCTATGAATCCAAGGGGCCGGCGATCCTCTTTCAGCGCGTGAAGGGGACGCCGTTTCCGATGCTGGGAAACCTCTTCGGTACCCTGGAACGAACCCGCTTCCTCTTCCGCGACACACTGGAATCCGTCCGACGACTCGTTGACCTCAAGGTCAACCCGGCCGCCTTCTTCAAAAATCCGCTGACGTTTCGAAATGTCCCCTTCGCCGCGTATCATCTGCTCCCCAGACGCGTCCGATCGGGGCCGATTCTCAGGCATACGACAACGCTCTCGCAACTCCCCCGGCTTCAGTGCTGGCCCGACGACGGCGGCGCTTTTATCACACTCCCGCAGGTTTACTCGGAAGATCCCGACTCCCCCGGCCTGGCGAAATCGAACCTCGGAATGTACCGGGTGCAGACGACCGGCAACGAGTATCTTCCAGATCGAGAGATTGGCCTTCATTATCAGATTCACCGGGGAATCGGCGTGCACCACGCCTCGGCGATCCAACGCGGCGAACCGCTCAAGGTCAACGTCTTCGTCGGTGGCCCCCCCGCGCTTACCGTCTCGGCGGTGATGCCCCTGCCCGAAGGACTCCCCGAACTCAGTTTCGCGGGCGTTCTCGGCGGGCGACGACTCCGGATGGTCGCTCCCGAAGGGTTCTTGCCGATGCCCGCCGAGGCCGATTTCGTGATCACCGGCACGATCGATCCGAACCGGCAAAAGCCCGAAGGCCCGTTCGGAGATCACCTCGGCTACTACAGCCTGAGGCACGATTTCCCCGTTCTCGGGGTCGATCGCGTCTTTCACCGGCCCGGGGCCATCTGGCCGTTTACGTCAGTCGGCAGGCCACCACAGGAAGACACGTCCTTCGGCGCGATCATTCACGAACTGACCGGGCCGATCGTTCCAACCGTACTCCCGGGCGTAAAGGCCGTTCATGCCGTCGATGCCGCGGGAGTCCATCCGCTCTTACTGGCGATCGGTAGCGAGCGTTACGTTCCTTACGCTCAAGTTCGGCGTCCACAGGAGCTTCTAACGATCGCCAACGCGATTCTCGGCCAAGGACAGATGTCGCTGGCAAAGTATCTCGTCATCGTCGCCCAGGAAGACGAGCCCAGCCTCGACATTCACGACATTACAGCCTTCTTCCGCCACGTCTTGCAGCGGGTGGACTGGTCCAACGACCTGCATTTTCAAACCCGGACGACGATGGACACGCTCGATTATTCGGGAGACGGCTTCAACGCGGGTTCTAAGGTCGTCATCGCCGCCGCGGGACCGGTACGTCGAGCCTTACCGACCGAAATCAGCGGCTTAAGGTCTTTACCCTCGGGTTTTCGGTCGCCCCGGGTCGCTTTGCCGGGCATACTGACTGTGGAAGGACCGGCCTTCCGCGCCGGTGACGGCTCGATCCGCTCTTTTTGCGAAGGGCTGGAGCATGACCTCGCGGTCGGTCAATTCCCGATGATCGTTGTCGTTGATGACAGCGAGTTCGTTGCTCGGTCGTTACGGAACCTGCTCTGGGTGACCTTCACTCGTTCTAATCCCGCGAGTGACATCGATGGCGTTGGGGCGTTTCAGGTCGACAAGCACTGGGGATGCACGGGGCCGATCGTGATTGATGCCCGGATCAAACCTCGTCATGCGCCTCCTTTAATCGACGACCCGGCCGTTGAACGTCGGGTTGACGCCCTCGGGGCTCCGGGAGGTCCCTTGCATGGGATCATCTGAACGGTTTGACGAGGCCCAGTATCGAGCCTTCGAGCGACACCTTGACCGCGAACTCTGGGTCGTCACGGCCGCCGACGGTGATCAACACGGGGGCCTGATCGCGACCTTCGTGATGCAAGCTTCGATCGCGACGAATCTGCCCAGAACGCTCGTCGGAATCTCGCGGAGACACCGGACCTGGGACCTGATCGAAGCCAGCGGCGCCTTTGCGCTTCACCTGCTTAACGACGATCGGCTCGACTGGGTCGCGCGATTCGGGTTACAGTCGGGGCGGGACGTGGACAAGCTCGCCGGCCTCTCCTATCGAGTCGGTCAATCGGGAAGCCCGATCCTCGCCGAGGCCGCCGGCTGGCTCGACTGTCGGGTTGAACGCCGCCTTGAAACTGGCGACCGCACCGTTTATCTCGCCGAGGTCATCGACGCGCAAGGCCCGTCGGACCGCCCCATTCTGACCCTTCAGCGCATGCTTCGCCTGATTCCCGTCGAGCTTCGAAATCGCCTCGCCGACGACCTTCGCCGCGATGCCTCCGCGGATGCCGAGGCCATTCGCCTCTGGCGCGCGGGACATCCGTACGATTAAACCGCAAATAAGAAGAAAGCAGAAGAAAGGACCAATCCCCCTTGGAACCGAACATGCTCGGCGCCTACGGACCCTGGGCGGCTTCGCTCGTTCCCGCCGGTCCCGCCAGGCTCTCCTTCCGAAACCCTCGATTTCAAGACCTCGATGCCTGGCGCCTTGAAGCCCGAGCCTCGCTGCTCAGCCGACTCTTGCAACCGCCTACCGGCCCGGCCCCTCGCGGCGAGCTGCAACACACCTTGGATTTTGATGGTCTGACGATCGAACACCTGCACTGGCAACTCCCCTACGGGCCGCCGACCGAAGCGTACTTGCTCAAGCCCGCGGGATCAAAAGGGCGGCTGCCGGCGGTTCTCGGCCTCCACGACCACGGCGGCAACAAGTATTTCGGCACCCGGAAGATTGTTCGCCTCTCCGCCGAGATGCACCCGATGATGCGGAAGCATCAAGGCGACTATTACGGTGGCGTCGCCTGGGCGAATGAACTGGCGAAACGCGGTTACGCGGTGCTTGTTTTCGATGCCTTCCTCTTCGGCAGTCGCCGGGTCCGGCTTGGCGACCTGCCCGAGTCGTTGTCGAAAGGCCGACGCGAAGTCGATCCCGAGTCCGAAGCCGAGATCAAGGCGTATAACGCCTTCGCGTCGGACCACGAACACGTTGTCGCCAAGAGCCTCTTCGCGGCGGGAACGACCTGGCCGGGCGTCTTCACGGCGGAGGATCAGCGGGCACTTGATTATCTCTGTTCGCGGCCCGACGTCGACCCCGGCCGGATCGGCTGCGCGGGCCTCTCCGGCGGCGGCCTTCGGACGGTCTTCCTGGCCGGCCTTGATGACCGTATCGCCTGCGCCTGCTGCGTCGGCATGATGACGACCTGGAAGGATTATGTGCTTCATAAGAGCCAGAATCACACCTGGATGGTCTACGTTCCCGGCCTGCCCAACGACCTGGATTATCCCGAGATCCTCGGCCTTCGCGCCCCGAAGCCGACGCTCGTCCAGTGCGACACCGAGGACTCCCTTTTCAGCCTCGACACCATGCACGAATCTGACGCGATCCTCGCCGAGGTTTACCGCAAGGCGGGCGCGGCCGAGAGGTATCGCGGCTCCTTCTATCCTGGCCCGCACAAGTTTGACTTGCCGATGCAGGCCGAAGCGTTCGACTGGTTTGATCGCTGGCTCAAGTCATGACGACAAGTTCCGATCCGAAGAGGTCGGTGCTGGTCACTGGTGCTGGTGGTTTCGTCGGTGGTCACGTCGCGCGGCACCTGGCTCGATCCGGGTATCGAGTTCGCGCCTTGAGCCGCAAGGAGCCCTTCCGCGCGGCGGATGATCCGCCGATCGACTGGCTGATCGGCGACCTGAACCACTCGGCCGACGTCGCCAAGGCCGTCGAGGGGATGCGCGACGTCGTTCACGCGGCGGGATGGGTCAGTCTCGGCGGCGACCCGTTCGGTCAGAGCCGCAAGGTAAACGTTGACGGCACGCGCGACTTGCTCGATCGAGCCGAGGAGGCGGGCGTCGAGCGGTTCGTGTACACGTCAACGCTCTGGACAACCGCCGCCGGGACCGCCGAACGCCCGGCCCGGGAATCGTCCGAATGGAACCTCGACACGATCCGATCGCCTTATAGTGAATCGAAGCGCGAGGCCGAGCGGATCGTTCTCGCTCGCAACGGCCCGACCTTGCAAACGGTTGTCATCTGTCCCGGAATGGTCGTCGGCGCGGGGGATCGTCGGCCCAGCTCGACCCGGCTCTTGCTCACGATGGCGAGGCTCGGCGTCGTGGTTCTGCCAGGCGGCGGAATTCCGCTGGTGGATGCCCGGGTACTTGCCGAGGCGCACCGCCAGGCTCTGGAAACGGGCGAACCCGGAACGCGCTACGTCGTGGCTGGCCCGTATCTGAGCTATCACGAGATCGCCCGGATTGTTCACGAAATCGTCGGCCGACCCCGTTGGATTCTCAAGGTTCCCGATCTCTGCGAAACCCCGTTTCGAGTAGTCTCGGGGGTCTTCGGCCGGCTCCTCGGCGATCGAGCCGAGGATGTCTCGCCCGCCGCGACCGCGGGCGGCTTTCTCCGCCTCCATGTCAGTGGTGAGCGGGCTGACGCCGAGTTCGGCCTGGAGCATCCGCCGCCAGCACGCTCGATCTTCGACGCACTCGACGACCATTTCCGATCCGGCCGCGCACCCTGGCTCAGTCCGCCAAGCCCGCCCCGCGACGACGACGCGGCTCTTGCTCAGTAAGGGTGTTGCGGAATCGTCAGAAGGACAAAGGACAAAGGACAAAGGGCAAATCTGCCCTCTGTCCTTCTGCTTTTAAGTCGGAAACAGCCCGTTTACGCAAAAAGTCTAGTTGTGAATATACGTCTCCAGAAATCGGGCGAGCCGGTGGAAGTCGGAGTTTCGGTCGATATGACGGACGACGGTCACCAGCGTTTCGGGATCGACAAGCGTCTCAAACGGGACGTAGTGAAGCTGAAGCTGTCCGGTCACCGAGATCAAAACGCCGTTCCGCTTTTCTTCAACGAGAGCCCGGAAGGCCCCGACGCCGAGTTGACTGCCGAGCATCACGTCGTATGCCTGCGGCAAGGCGCAACGCGCTTCGTATCCGATCTGCACGCCGGTCACCTTGCGACTCCGGCCGGTTCGTTTCTTGTACTCGGCGGCAATCAGCTTGGCGAAAAGCTTGTTCAGGTTCACCTGAGAGATCGAGATATGCCCGTGATCGTCGCGGGGAATGCCTTCGAGATACTTCATCGGAAGGTATTCCGCGAGACCCTCCGCCAGGACGATGACGCCGAACTCCTTCCCCTCGTTCTCTCTCGCCTGCATCGTCGCGATGATCCGGCCGACGACGGCGTCGATGTTCATGATTGACCGGGTTTGGCGGACGCCGGTCTTGGGATCGGCAAACTCCTCGTCGAGGCGGAGGTCATCGGTGATGTCCTCGACGCTGATGACCAGGCTGGCCTCGCCGGCGATGGCCGCGCCATAGGCGAGCCAACCGGCGCTTCGGCCCATGGTCTCGATCAGGTAGTAGCCCTGAACGGCCTCGGCATCGGCCAGAAGGTTACGAACCTCGGCCGCGAGGGTTTCCACGGCGCTGAAGTATCCGAAGGTGAAGTCAATGCCGAAGTAATCGTTGTCAATCGTCTTGGGGACGTGGACGACGGCGATCTTCGGCTCGTCGCCGGTCCGCCTGCCCTGATAGAGCATGAATTTGTTGGCCGTCTTCAGCGTGTCGTCGCCGCCGATCGAGATCAGGGCGTCGACGTTGAGCGACCTCAGGGCGAGGTCGACCGTCCGAAGCGCGGCCGACTTCTCGGCGTCGTCGAGGTCGCTGGGGTGTCCGACCAACTTGCCGGGGTTCGACCGCGCCGTGCCGATGATGATGCCGCGGCTATTGCGAGTTCGCCGGAGCATCTTGTGCGTCATCCGGACGTAATCCCGCCCCTCCTGCAAGGGGTTCTCCGGCTGAAAGCCGACGAGCTTCGAGTACCCGTTCAGGACGCCGATGACCTCGACGCCGTTGCGGAGGAACGAGACGGCCGCCGTGGAGATCACGGCATTCGCCGCTGGGGCCGGCCCACCCGCGAAAAGAATGGCCACTCGCTTGATCGGGCCGGTCTGGGTCTGATTCGGCTGCTCTGACGTGGGCAAAGGACGTCTCCCGAGCTGGTTTTCGACGGCGTCGACAGGGCTCCGGCCCTTCGGGAAAGACTCCCGGCCGGTCCATTGGGGTTGGGTGCCCGCGCACGACCACGAGCGCACCCTCGGCGGCACGGCCCGAAGGCTGGCCGTTCCGGGTCAAGGTGAACGACGGACCCGATGGGCTCGTCCCCACCTCGACCTCCCCGCCGCCGCCCAATATGATGACGACACCGCCCCGATCCGTCCAGGGAGCCTGGATTTCCGCCTCCGGCCGGCTGGCCCGCGTCGGTTGTCAGGCCGTCTTGAACGAAGCGTGGCCTCAGTCGTTTGACGCGATCATCTGCCGGGGTGCCGCGCGTCGGACACCGCGGAGCGCGGCCTCGACAGCGAGATTATACGCGGTGACGATGTCCGGGTCAGGCTCGGACCCGCCGTGGGCGTGGATCGGTCGGGTCAGGAAATCCACGAGCACCTGGAGTCGTTCGGTCTCGGCCCGATAACGCTCGACTTCGAGTCGGGCTTCCCAGCGATTGGGTTCGGCCTGGACTTCGGTTACGGTCTCGGCTTCAGCATCGGCCCCGGCGGCGGCGACGGCCTCGTCAATCGCGTCGTCCCGGGTGGTTTCGGGTCGGTTCATCGGGGGAGTTCCTGAACAGGAAGAATCGATAAAAACAGAACGATTCCCGACGCATGAACACGCGCCGGTCCTTACGACTGACTCGCTCCGCCATCCTGGAATGAAAGACAAATGGTATGCGCAGCGGTAGGCGGATCGACAGAAACCGACAGGCAGGCAGATCGAACGTGTTAACTCGGGGGTGACTGCGGGGGAGGCCGACTTGGCCCAGTACGGCCGGGGGTGGAGAGCGATCCGGCGTGAACGTCGTGGAGAGGGAGCGGAGCGATTCTAATCCGTCAGTGGATGATTGAACGTAGTTCGACGGCATCGTCCGAACTCTCGACAAACACCCTAACATATCCCGGCAAATCCCGCAAGGTCTGCCTTCCCGAAAAATTCGAGGTGGGTTCGGTCGCTTGGCCGACGGGCGGGGGTCGGTTACGATGGGTTGATCGTGGTGATCCTGGGGAGGTCGGCCTGATCGGTTGGTCGACGAACTCGACCGGCTGACGAAATTATCGAGGGAGCGAGACGCCAACGATGCCCTGGATCCCACATCTCATGGTTCTGGACGACGACGCCCGGGTGCTTGATTCCCTGACGCCCGGGTTCGCGGCCGACCTTTCCAGGGCATTAACCCGGGAACCGGCTGTCGACGCCGCCTTGAGGCAGGCAGACGCCTCGGCCTCGATAACCGCCTCGCCTCAGGTCAAGATTACCGCGCACGGGTTTTCCAGTGATCGGCTGGCCGAGTATCGGTTCCGGGCTCCGCATCAGATCCATCTTCACCTCGTCCGCGAGCGAGGCGGGCGGTTTGACCTGGCGAGGGCCTTGCTCAACGAGCAGTTATTCGCCGTCGTCGTTTCCGACCTCCGCTTCTCCGACGATGCCGGAGGTCTTCGGGCCGGGCAACTCTTTGTCGACGAGGTGCGCAGGGTTCATCCCGAGGTCCAGGGCCTGCTTTACTCGGCCTATCCACGCCCCGACGGTTTTCCCGCCGACCGATTTGTCCGCAAAGGAGGGGGCAACGTCCTGGCCGAGGCCGTCGTCAGCGCGATCGCGCGAGCCCTGGCGGACCCCGCAATTGGTGCCTTCGCCGGAGCGATCGCCGATCAGGGGGTGATTTACCAGTCGGACGCCTTCGGGACAACGCTCGCTCAGCTCTTTGATCTCGGCCGACTTCTTGGCTCGGAAGGCCAGACGCCGCAGCAACCGGCCCGACCGACCGGGCGGTCCCGACGTCCCTTGTCCTGCTTGCTCCTGGACGGCGAGAGCGGCACGGGCAAGCGTGCCCTCGCCGGTCTCTTTCACGCGGCGTCAGACCGTCGAAAAGCGCCGATGGTTGTCGCCTCGTGCAATGAATTGACCAACGAAACCCTGCTCCGAAGCATCCTTTTTGGCCACAAGCGAGGCGCCTTCACCGACGCCCGCGACGACCGCCCCGGTCTCGTGGCCACCGCCGGTCGGGGCGTGATCTTGCTCGACGACTTTCACCGTCTGCCCGCCTCCTGCTCGGCAATCCTGCACTCGTTCCTTGAAGATGGCGAATATAGCCGACTTGGCGAGGAGGAGGTCCGTCGGCAGGCGGAGGCGGCGGTGGTTCTCACAGTCGAGTCGGCCCCCTGGCAAGAGCGGAGGCGGTCGGGCGAGCTTCCCCTGGCCTTTCTCGCCCGGGTGGAACGACTTCCGCTCATTGTCCCCCCGCTTCGCGATCGGCCCGACGACATCGAGGCCCAGGCGCGCTGGCTGGCCCGGGTCGTCTCGGCCGAGCTTGGCGGCGAGGTCGAACTGTCAGACGATGCGATTGAGGGCCTACGCGCACAACCCTTTTCGGACAGCAATAGCCGGGAACTGCGGAACGTGATCGAACGCGCTGTTTTTCGGCATGTGCGCGAGACCGAGTTATTAACCTGGAGCCAGCTTCGCCCGTTCTTGACGCCCTCGGACCTTGCACCCCATGCGCCGACGCCATCGGGCGGAATGCCCACCTTGCCCGCATCCTCGGCCGCCTTGAACGACTGGCAGAGGCGACTTCTCGCCCTGGCCTCGAAAATCCTCGCGAGAGGCACGGGGCTTTCGGCCGAGCAGGCCAGCGCCGTGGCGACGAGCCTTTTCGAACAGACGTTCCCCCCCTTGTGGGGACCGACCGAGTCGGCCCGAGCGGCGTCGGGAAGCGAGCATCCTGTTCCCTGGCCGGTCTGGGAAGATCTCTGGCGATGCTTCAGCGTCTTTCGTCTTGGCGGTCCCGCGCCGGCCGAGCGTGTGCTCGGCATTCCGGCGAATACCCTTCGTCAGTGGATCAACGACCGCGAGTCACGTTAACAGGGTCACCCCCGCGATCATGCCCATTCCGATTCCTCGCGCGAACCTCCCGCGCATGATCCTGGTTGCGATTGCCCTTCAGTCGACCTTTGCCCTCTCCACCAATCTCTCGAAGCTTCGGCCCGCGCCCGAGGGGGCTCCCGTTCGCGTGGAAGATACCGACATCTATGAACGTTACTCCTCGGCGATGGTTCGTGGTCAAATTCCTTACCGCGACTTTCGCGTTGAGTATCCGCCGCTAGCCATCCCGGTCTTTCTGGTTCCGAGGGTTCTGAGTCGGAGCCTGGAAGGGTACAAAGTCGGCTTCGCGGTCGAGATGCTCTTTTTCAATGCCTTGACCGTCTGGGTTGTCGCGACCTGGGTCGATGGGACGCAAGGAAGGGTTCAGGTTCGCCGGGCGCTCGGTTGGTACACGCTGTATTTCTGCATGCTTTCAAAGTTCGCGGTCTCTCGGTTTGACGCGGTTCCGATGTTTCTCGGCTTTGCGGCGGCCGTCGCCTGGGCGTCGGGCAAAGGGCGTCTCGGCGGTCTCGCGACGGCTCTCGGCACGCTCCTGAAGATTTACCCGGCGCTTCTTGTCCTCTTATTTTTTGGCCGAAGCTCCCGTGATGGGTCCGAAACCTCAGGGCGTCAAGGAACGATCGTCTTCGGCGTGATTGTGCTCGTCGGCGTCGTCGCCTGGCTGGCTCTGGGCGGCCTGGAAGGCGTGACCGCGTCCATCGGCTATCATGCCGGCCGAGGTTTTGAATACGGCAGCCTTTATGCGAGCACGCAGATGCTCGTTGCGAAGATCGTCGGCGCCGAGATTGTCGTGGGACGCGATCGCGCCTCGTATTCGTCGGTCACCGTCTGGACCCCCGCGATTCTCCCTCTGGCCTTTCCGATCCAGGCATTGACGGTCGTTTTGGTCGCTCTCGTCGCGCGCCGTAATACGCATGCGGACCCCATTCGATACAGTGGCGCCTTGATTCTCGGATTTATCGTCACGGGCAAGGTCTTCTCGCCTCAGTACCTTCTCTGGGTCTTGCCCTTTCTCGCGAGCGGGTCGCGATCTACAGGCCGACATGGCCGATGGATCTTCGCCGCTGTCTGCCTCGCCACGCTGCTGGCTCCCTCGGGCACGCCGTATTATCCGAGGACAAGTCTCTGGATCATTCTTCCGTACAACCTCAAGAACGCGCTTTCGCTCTGGCTCTTTTTTCAGCAGGTCCTCGGGCGTGACGATGAGACCGATTGAAGGATCAGCCTGGCTCTTGCTCGATGGGCAGGTCGATCACGAATTCGGTTCCTCCGCTCGGTCGCTCCGAGACGGCGATCCCACCCCCTTGAACCGTGACCGACTCGCGAACGATCGCCAGACCCCGGCCTCGACCCGCTCCCTTCGTGGAATAATGGTCGTCGAAGAGGTGCCTGCGCGACTCGGCCGAAAGCCCCGGCCCGTTGTCGGCGACGGAGATCCGAACACGGTTCTCGTCCCGAGTCGCGGAGAGAAGAATCTGTCGCGGCTCTTTGCGATTCTCAGCCGCGAGGGCTTCCAGCGCGTTCTTCACGAGATTGACAAGCGAGTGGATCAAAAGGCGATGATCGGCGCGAGCAGTCAGGATTGCGTCGACCTGGCGAACGACCTGGACGTCGGCCGCTTCCAGTTTTGGAGAGAGCAAGGCGAGGGCCTCTTCAAAGCTCTCGGCAATCCGGACCGGTTCCAGAACGACAGGAAGCGCCGAGCGCTTGAGAAATCCGTCAAGCTCGCGAACGGTTAAACGGATGTATTCGGAACAGACCTCGATCTGTCGGCAGACGTGGCGGGCGATCGCGACACTACCGCGGATCTCCAGGTCGGGGTCGATCCCTCGGGTCGAGTATTCTCGCCTCAGGGCGTGTTGCCAGCGCGCGGCGAGGTCGGGATCGATCCCGGTCCGACGCGCGGCGACCTCGCGCGCCTGCGGATCTTCGACCAGAAAGCGCTCGATCAGGTCGAGGTGATCGGCGAGGTTCCGGCTCTCGTTGGCCAGGACGAAGATTCCATTACCCAGTTCGTGACAGGTCCGGTCGGCCAGGTCGAGCGTGGCCTCCTGCGCCGCCTCGCGAGCGACGCGGAGGCTCAATGCCTGCGCATGCAGGATCATGTACCCCAGACAGAGGAGCGAAAACCCCGAAAGCCCCAGGAGAGCCAGTAAAAGTCGTCGGTACGACGTCTCCAGTCCTTTCGCCGCGTGATCAAAGGTTGGCGCCATCCGGTATCGCACGCGAAGCTCGACCGGCGGCGCCTTGCCTTGCGCGGCGATCAGTTTGATGGTATCGGCGACCTCCGTTTCCGAGGCTTCCATCGCCACCGGCGCCCGCCAGCCGGCCAGAGACGCGGCGCGGGGAATCGCGACATCCAGCGCGACGACGTGAATCAAGGGAAATCGCTCGTTCTGCCGTTCCAGCTCGTCGCCCAGGCGACTCACAACCCGCCGCAGCACCGCGAGACGCCCCGGCTTTTCCGAGGCTGGGGCCTCGCGCCAGTGGTCCACGAAGTCAACGAGTGTCAGGCCAAGGTCGTCCGGAATGCGAACCCAGTTGCCGATGATCCGGTGCACGGCTCCGCGTCCGGTCTGTCCTGGCCGGTCATATTCGCGGACAGACACGAAGAGTCCAAAGGCAAACGAGACAATCGAAAAAGCGCCGATCAGCAAGCCCGGAGCGCCCAGGATCAAATGCAGACGTCGGCCAAGGTCGATGACTCGCGGATAGGCGATCATGGCTGAAGCGCGACCGGCGTCGGGTCCAGTTCCCTCGGCGCGCTCCATCGGCCGTTGGGGTCCCGCGCGACGGCCTCGACCGTCGATCGGCCGGGCTGGATCATCAGGAGGTGTCCCAGGTCGTTCCCGACCCGTTCACCCGACCGGCTGAAGGCCAGTGAACGCCCCATCGCCGCCGGATCGTTCGCGTCGATCTTCAGGGCCGCCAGGGCATCGCGAAGCCGGTTCGACGTCGGCGGCTGTCCACCGGGCAGGTCGAGGCAGCGGACGAGCGTCGAGACAATTTCCGCGGCAATCTGCGTATCGGGCGAGAGCCCCTCTCCCAACGCCTGGGCCGCGGCGGGGACCGACGCCGATGATCCGCACCAGATCGGGAAGGCGCAACGCCCGGCCAGACTTGCCAGCACGGAGAACCCGATTCCGTCGCCGCAGACGACCCGGATCGGGCTTTCTTCCGACCTCAGACCCCGCCGCGCGTGCCGCCTCAGCGCCGTGATCATCCGCTGTGTCGGCTCGGACTGAAGCGGCAAGACGACCCAGGTCGTCTGCCCTCGCGGCAGTTTCTCGGCATATTGCCAGATCGAATCGGCGAGTGCATCCTCTTCGGGGCCGGGCAGCATCGTCGGATCGTGAAGCAAGGGCAAGCCCAGAGAATCGGCCCGTTCGACGATCTCCGCCTCGGGCGCGACCGCCTCGATGGCCCTGTGAAATCCCGCGGCAAGGTCGACCGAATAGGGGTCGCGACGATCGACGACCAGGACGACCCGTCTCGGGATCTTGCCCGCCTCGTGGTCGCGATCGGCCAGACACTGGACGATCAGGTCGGCCTGATGCTGGTTGTTCGGGCAGAATCGAAAGGTTCGCCCTGGAAGAATATCCAGGAGGTTCGTCGGCCCTTCGCCCGGCTCGGGCCGCTCGGCCAGAACGGCAGACGCCCAGGGAATGAGCAGGACCGGACCCTTGCCGCCATCGCGTCCGGCGTTTGCGCGAAGAGCCTCGGCAATTGCCAGGGTGAGGACCGTGTTACTCGAACCGACGACGGCAACCGGCTCCGGGTGTCGTTCCAGCGCGCGGGTTATCTCGTCCTTTGTCTCGCGGAGGCCGCGGACGTCGTCGAGCGCGAACCGGACGAGCCTTCCGTGCCTCGGCGTCGAGACGGTCACGGCGTTATCGGATTCCTCGACGACCTTGGCCAACCCCTTGCGGGCACAGAGTCCGACCGCCAGCCGAAACTCATTCCAGAGGACGCGCTCGGGATAAAAGACAGCGACTTCCGCTGTCCCTTCGCCGCCGAGACGAGAGAGCAGGGCGCGGCTCGAACCGGTGTCGAGCGCGATCGTGTACGCCATCAGCGCGGCGATTGCCAGGCCGCCCGCCCAGAGCAGAGCTTGCCCGTACCGGCTCATCCCCTTTGGCCCCCCGTCCTTCCATCTTATCAACGCTCGCATCCCTCGGCGACGGCTGGAGGCGACGAGAGTTCGAAATGCCAGAGCGGTGCACCGAGGCGTTCGCGCGTGAAGACGCTTCTCAGGTAAAGCGGTCCAGGAGGCGTCGGCTATGTCCGTCGAGAGTCCGCGTGTCGGGGATCTGGTAGCGGAGCTTTCGCGAATCCAGGATCATGACCCGATGCGGACCGAGCCGGCGAACGTCGTCTTCATTGTCGAGCGTGAACCGGGTCGGGCCGTGGTCGGTCTCGACGCTCCAGTCGCAGGGCGTGCTCTCACTGGAGATCGAATGCAGACGGGCAATCACGGGCACGAAGTCACGTAACGAAAGCTCACGTTCCAGGATCGCACGCGCTTCGGCGGTCAGGCCGTCGAGCGATCGAAGGCAAAAGACCTCGCGGCCATGATCGTCGGTGAACGAGATCCAGGAGTTGGGCGCGCTGATCGGAAAGGCGCGGACCGGGTCGACGCCGAGAAACTGCCGCCCGTCAACCGTCTCGACCACCAGGCGCCCCCAGGCGTCGAGGGCGAACGTGACGCCTCGACCGTCCGAGACCTCCGGCGGCGTGCCGACCTGGTTTTTCATCAGCGTGAACCTGCCTTGTATTCCGTCAAATCCGAGAATGAGACCACCGCATCTCAGCGCCCCGCCAGTTCGGCCTGGGCCTTGTGCAGCCTTGAGTAAACGCCGCGCGTCTGCAGCAACTCCTGATGCTGGCCAACCTCGACCACCCGCCCGCGCTCCATGACCACGATCCGGTCGGCCTTGCGGAGGGTGCTCAGACGGTGCGCGATGGCGATCGTCGTCCGGCCTCGGGTCAGGTTGTCGAGCGCTTCCTGAATCTCGCGCTCGGTCTCGGTGTCCACCGAGGACGTCGCTTCATCCAGGATCAAGATCGCGGGGTCGATCAGCAAGGCCCTGGCAATCGAGATCCGCTGCCGTTCGCCTCCGGAGAGCGATTGTCCGCGCTCGCCGACGAGAGAGTCGTAACCCTCGGCCAGCCTGAGGATGAACTCATGACATCGGGCCGCCCGAGCCGCGGCGATGATCTCGTCGCGCGTCGCCTCGGGACGGCCGTAAGCGATATTCTCGGCGATCGTTCCGAAGAAGAGAAAGGGTTCCTGAAGCACGAGGCCGATGTGGCGCCGGTAACTCGATACGGCGAACGACCGGACGTCGATACCGTCCACGAGAATGGCACCTTCGGCCACGTCGTAGAACCGGCAGACCAGGTTGACAAGGGTGCTCTTGCCCGCGCCGGTGGTTCCAACCAGCCCGATCATCTCGCCCGGTTGGACCGTCAGGTTGATGTCGTTGAGGATCATCCGGCTTCCGTGGCGGAAGCCGACGTTGCGGATCTCGATCTCGCCGCGCATGCGATCGATGGCCAACGGCCGGGTCGGTTCGGCGACCGTCGGCGCCCGGTCGAGGATCTCGAAGAGACGTTGCGTGCTCGTCGCGGCGCGCTGGGTCGCCTGGACCATCCGACTCATCGACTCAAGCCGGATGTAAAATCGGCCGATCAAGAGCTGGAAGGTCACCAGCACCCCCGGCTCCATCCGATCTCGGTAGACCTGCCAGGCGCCAAAGGCCCAGATGACCAGAAGACCAAGCTGCGTCATCAGGTTGACCATCGGCCCGAAGAACGACCAGACGCGATTGACCCGGTCGTTTGCCTCAAGAACGCGGTCGTTGCTCTGCTGAAAGCGCTGCTCCTCCCTGCGCTCCTGGGCAAAGGCCTTGACGACCCGGATGCCCGGGATCGTATCGGCCAGAACGCTCGTCAGTTCCGACCAGACCCGGCTTCCCCGGTGAAGGTCGCGCCTGATCCGGTCGCGGACGACATGCACCAGCCAGGCGATGATCGGAAAGGGGAGCAAGGTGACCGCGGCCAGCGTCGGGTCGAGCGCGAAGAGCATCACGGCCGTCATCAGGATCATCAAGACGTCGCTCAGGAAGTCGAGCAGGTTGATCGAGAGAAAATTGCAGATCCGGTCGGTATCCGTGCTCAGCCGCGACATCAGGTCGCCGGTTCGCTTGCCGCCGAAGTATTCCAGCGAGAGTTTTTGCAGATGCTCATACGTCTTGTTGCGGAGGTCAACCGCGATCCGCTCGCTGAACCAGGCGACCACATACGTTCGCGCCCAGCTCAAGAGCCAGGTCAAGACCGCCGCGGCGGCCAGGCCGATCAGGCACCAGACAACCCGTTGAACCGGCACGCGGTGATAAAGCTGGTCGGTGAGAACTCCGGTCAGGCGCGGCGGAATCAGGCCCGCCCCGGTGCTGGCGACTGTCAGCAAGAACCCCAGGATGATCGAGGGCATCCACGCGTGCGCGAACCGAAAGAGTCGGAACAGCGAGGCGGCGGGTTTCGAGACCTCGGCCGGATGACAGGTCGGGCAGGTCGGCTCTCCTTCCGGGATCGGCTCGCCGCAGGAGGGGCATTTGACAATGAGCGGCTCAATTTCCGAGACGTCCTCGCCGCGCAGCCGGGCTTCAAAACGGTCAACGAACCGGTGCGCCGCGGCCCCTCGGGCGAGCGTGAACCGCCAGCGCGCCAGACGTCCATCCGGGCTGAACAACTCCATCGATTCGAGACCGGCGCGGTCGCGTAACTGGATGGTCAGGCCGGAAGCCAGATCCCAGCTTTCGAAGACGAGACCACTCGAAGAGTCGGCCAGGGCGGGCGCGAGCACCCTTCGATCGGTCAGCACGACCAACCCTTCGCGATACCGAAGGTTGACGTCGAGATCCGGCGCGAACCAGGTCAAGATCGTTTCGCCCGAGACGAGCGCGCGGTGAACCTCGTCCTCCCATTCGGCCGGCAACGGGGCGGCGGTCGCGGGTGTCGACGCGGGTTGTTCCATCGGCGGGGTAATTGAGGTCCCTCCCCCTCATGCTGATCAATCCCGGGGCGCCTGCCGCTCTCAACCAACAATCGCGCGCCCGAGACAATCGATCGTCAAGAAAGGTCTATCTTAAGCCCTCGGGCCGACTTGAACAGGCCCAATCTCGCGCCCTCGACGCTCTTTCAGAACAACCGACGGTGACTTACCGAAAAGCCCGAGCAGCCCGTTGATTTTTGGGAAGTCGTCCCCGTATGATTTCCATCCTCTAAAAGGACCGCGACGCCGTCGCCTCCGACGCGCGAAATCCTGTCGCCTGGGCCTTGTCGTCATCTCTCTCGCCTCACGGCGGACGACGCGGTTACGGGTTGTCCGGCTGCCTTTCGGTCGGGAATCGGTCTCAGAGAGAGGGGGCTTGTGCAAGAATCGTGTGACTTCGCAATCCGAGACCCAACACTCAGGACCAAATCCCCGTAGTTTATAGGCAGGGGGGAGAGAATCATCCGCTCGCGACATTCGACGCGATTGATCCGGCAAGCCACCGAGGCGATCCTTATCACCTCACCCAAGCGCTTCGGCTGGTGATCGATTCGCGCAATCGTTCCATGTCGCGACCCGTTGCGTTCTCCGAGCCGGCCCTCTCGACTCTCTTGATGATTTTTGAAACGATCGATCCATCGGTCAACCGACTGAGACGGAAAAACCCAAGGGCGACGCCGCCACGTCCCCGGGTTGAATCGGCAGATCCCCCGGCGGCACGACCCGCGACCGAAATGCGACCCGTCCCAGGGACAAGACAGGTAGAGAGCCCTTGGCCGGGATATCTGGAGATGATCGGTATGCAGTTCCGGAAGGTCTCGGCCTTGCGCGGCCCGAATGTCTGGGCCAAGTCGTCGGTGCTGGAAGCTCTCGTCGAAGTCGGCCGATCCGGGGTTGACCCCCAGAGCGGACCGCCCGGGTTTCACGATCGCCTGACAACCTGGCTCCCCTCGCTGCTTCGCCGTCGAGACGCGGAAACGGCCTGTGGCGTTTGCAACGATTCGTTCGGCCATGATGCCCTCACGCTCGGCAAGGTCGCTCAGGAACTCCAGGCCCTCGCGGGCGCCGATCTGCCGTTTGGACAGGTGGTTCCGACCCAGGAAGCCGGTGTCTTCAAGGTCATTTTCGAGTACGTCGAGGAAGACGTCGCGCGGGCCTGCCTTCAAACCGCCCGCGAAGTCTGCCTCGCCGCCGCGACCGACCGCGCCTTCAACGCCTCGGCCGAAATCAAGAAACTGCTCGACCTGAACCACCGGGTCCGTCTCGGTCCAAGCACCGGCGCGATTGCCAGCGCGGCGGCTCGCCGAGGAATTCCGGTCCGCAGGCTGAACAAGGAAAGCCTCGTCCTGCTCGGCCAGGGGGCCAGGCAAAAGCGGATTCACACCGCCGAGACCAGCCAGACCGGCGCGATTGCCGAAGCCATCGCCCAGGACAAGGAGTTGACCCGCGAGCTTCTTCAGCAGGTCGGCGTCCCCGTTCCGCAAGGGCGACCGGTCGACGACGCGGACGACGCCTGGCTCGCCGCTCAGGAGATTGGCGTTCCGGTCGTCGTCAAACCCCGGTTCGGCAACCATGGCCGGGGCGTCACGACCAACCTGACGACGCGCGAACAGGTCGCCGCCGCCTATGCGAACGCCAGTGAGTACACGTCCAACATCGTCGTCGAGCGACACGCCGTTGGCGACGATTACCGGATCTTGATCATCGGCGGTCGACTCGTCGCCGCCGCCCGACGCGACCCCGCGCAGGTGCTTGGCGACGGCATTCAGACGGTTGCTCAGCTTGTCGAGGAGGTCAATCGCGACCCGCGTCGCAGCGAGGGGCATTCCACCGTTCTGAGCACGATCGAGATTGACCCGATCGCCCTGATGACCTTGACCGAACAGGGTTACACGCTCGCCTCGATTCCCCCCCGAGGGGCGACCGTCGTGATTCGACGGAACGCCAACCTCAGCACCGGCGGGACCGCGACCGACGTCACCGACCTGGTTCATCCCGATGTCGCCGCCCGGATGGTCGAGGCCGCGCAGATCGTCGGCCTGGACATCGCCGGGGTCGACGTCATCGCCCGGGACATCTCTCGGCCCCTGGAGGAACAGGGGGGAATTGTCGTCGAGATCAACGCCGGTCCCGGGTTGAGGATGCACCTGGAGCCTTCGGTCGGAAAGCCCCGACCGGTCGGTGAGGCAATCGTCTCGACCCTCTTCGCCGATGGCGATAACGGCCGGATTCCGGTCGTCGCCGTCAGCGGCGTCAACGGCAAGACGACCGTCACCCGGCTCGTCGCGCACATGCTCAGGCTCGCCGGCCGGTCCGTCGGAATGACCTGCACCGATGGCATTTACATCGCGGGCCGGCGGATCGAGGCCGGCGATTGCAGCGGCCCCCGGAGCGCCCGAGCGGTGCTTTTGAATCCAAAGGTTGACGCCGCCGTGCTCGAAACGGCTCGCGGCGGTATCCTCCGCGAAGGGCTCGGTTACGACGTCTCGGACGTCGGCATCATCACCAACATGGGCGAGGGGGATCACCTCGGCCTTGGCGATGTCGACACGGTCGAGCAACTCGCCCGGGTCAAGCGCACGGTCATCGAGTCGGTCGCCACCTGGGGGACCGGCGTTCTCAAGGCGGATGACCCGCTCGTCGCGGCGATGGCCGACCACTGCCCCGGCTCGGTCCTCTTCTTCGCGCGATCCGCCGATGACCCGGTGATCGCCTCGCATCGGAAACAGGGCGGAAAGGCCGTCTTCGTTCGCGAAGGCGTCTTGACCCTGGCCGAGGGCGACCGCGAAACCGGCCTGATTCCGATCGGCCGGGTGGCCCTGACGTATCACGGTCGGGTCGGCTTTCAGGTTGAGAATGCCCTCGCGGCGACGGCCGCGGCCTGGTCGCTCGGCCTCCCCTTCGCCACGATCAGCGAGGCCCTTCTCTCCTTCGGCAGCGAGACAACGTCGACCCCGGGCCGGTTCAACGTGCTACACCACGGAGGCGCGACGGTCATCATTGACTACGCGCACAACCCCTCGGCGTTCGTCATGCTCGGCGAGGCGATTGCCGGGTTCCCTCACGAGCGCAGGGCGATCGTTTTCACCGCGGCGGGCGACCGACGCGACCACGACATTGCCCGGCAGGGGTCACTCGTGGGCGACCTCTTCGATCACGTCACCCTCTATGAAGATGCCTGCAATCGCGGCCGGGCCGACGGTGAGGTGATCGCCTTGCTCCGTGAAGGACTGGGCCGGGGTGTTCGCGTCTCGGAGACGCTGGAGACCCGCGGCGAACTGAAGGCGATCGAGCACGCCCTTCGCGCTCTCAAGCCGGGCGACCTTCTCGTGATCCAGGTCGATCAGGTCGAGCATGCCCTGACCCACGTCCAGAACTTCCTCGAAAATCGGCCGACCTGGACCGACCCCGTGCCCGTCGTCCATCGCCTTGAGACGGTCTCGGTCGCCTTCGCCGATTGATCGACGGAGCCAACAAAAAAATCGGGGCGGGCCGTCGCGAATCGAGTGCGACGGCCCGCCCCTTTTTTTGATGGATGGTGTTCGACGACGAAACGTCAGCCGTCGTTGCCAATGGCCTCGACCGGGCATTCTTCCAGGGCGGCAAGGCAGGCCGATTCCTCGGCCGGCCCTTCGGGCTGCTTGACGACGTAGCTATAGCCGTCCGCGTCCTGCCTCTGGAAATTCGCGGGCGCGGTTTCGCGGCAGAGGTCGCAGTCAATGCACGTCGTATCGACGTACCAGGAGCCTCCGACGTTCTCGGTCGCCTTCTGGTTCAGGTCGGCCATGATGCGTTGCGGACCTTTGTTTAGACCGTCTTGGCGTCGATCCAGGTCATCAAACCGCGAAGGCGCTTGCCGACCTCTTCGACCGGGTGCGCCTGTTCCAGCCGCCTCGTCGCGTTGAAGGTCGGTCGATTGGCTTTGTTTTCCAGAATCCAGTCGCGGGCGAACTGGCCCGATCGGATCTCCTGGAGGATCTTCCGCATCTCCTTGCGGGTTTCCTCGGTGATGATCCGGGGGCCTCGGGTGTAGTCGCCAAATTCGGCCGTGTTCGAGATACTGTAGCGCATGTAGTTGAGGCCGCCCTGATACATCAGGTCGACGATCAGCTTCAACTCGTGGAGACACTCAAAATAAGCACTCTCGGGCTGATAACCGGCCTCGATGAGCGTCTCGAAACCCATCTTGACGAGAGCGCTGACGCCGCCGCAAAGAACGACCTGCTCACCAAAGAGGTCGGTCTCGGTTTCCTCGGCGAAGGTCGTCTGCAAGACACCGCCACGGGTTCCGCCGATCCCCTTGGCATACGCCAGCGCGAGGGCTTTACCCTGCGGCGAACAGCCGTCGCCGGTCGCGATCAGACAGGGGACGCCCCCGCCCTTGACGAACTCGCTTCGGACGAGGTGTCCCGGCCCCTTGGGTGCGACGAGGGCGCTATCAACCCCTTCAGGGGGGACGACCTGACCGAAATGGATGTTGAAGCCGTGCGAGCAGAGGAGCAGGTCGCCCGGCTTGAGGTTCGGTTTGATGTCGCGGGCATAAACGTCGGCCTGAACCTCGTCGGGAAGGAGGATGTTGACAAGGTCCCCCTTCTCGGCCGCCTCAGCCGCGGAAACGGGCTTGAACCCGTGCTTGACGGCGAGGTCATAGTTGGCCGAACCGGGACGCTGGCCGACCACGACGTCGCAACCCGAGTCCTTGAGGTTCTGCGCCTGGGCGTGCCCCTGGCTGCCATAACCGATGATGGCGATCGTCTTGCCCTTGAGCAAGCTCAGGTCGGCGTCCTGGTCGTAAAACATCGTGGCCGGCATCGGCAAACTGTCCCTTCAGGCACCTTGGGGAAAAAAGCGAGGCGAGACGATCAAGGCGTGCGATTTCGGCCCGACAGGGCCTTTGCACGCGCGATCCTTTTGGTTTGATTGCTCGGATCCGAACGGCAAAGGAAGACAACTTCGTCACCCGAGGGACCGACTCAAAGGTGAGAATGGCCCACGACCGAGGCGTCTTCGTCGACCCCAGGATCGGCCGCCGACTCCTCGGTCTCGGGAGAAAGAGGCCCGACACCGCGGACCATGGCGATCCGGCCCGTCCGGACGAGTTCGCGGATACCGTACGGGCGCAGGGCGTCAATGAAAGCCTCGATCTTCTTTTCTTGCCCCGAGATCTCGATCATCATCTGCTCGGGGCTCACGTCCACGACACGACCCCGGAAGATCTGAACGAGACCCTGGATCTCAGCGCGACGGTCGGGCGTGGCGTCGATCTTGATGAGCATCAGGTCGCGCTCGACGTAGTCTTCACGCGAGATGTCGAGAACCTTGACGACCGTGACGATTTTTTCAAGCTGTTTGCGGACCTGTTCGAGCGTCCGGTCATCGCCCATGACGACGAAGGTGATCCGCGAAAGCTGAGCGTCCTCGGTCTCGCCAACGGCGAGGCTGTCGATGTTGAATCCGCGTGAGGCGAACATTCCCGAGACGTGCGCCAGCACGCCCGGTTGGTTCTGCACGAGCGCGGAGAGGACATGCCTCATCCGTCCGGTCACCCCTTGCCCCGACCCATTACCTGACGCCATCGCGAGTCAAACCCCCAGACGACCGCACAGCCGTGCGTTTTCGGAAACCAACACTGTACGGCCCCCTGGACACAATCGCAAGACATCGGTTCGGAAACGACCTGCCGGAAATCCGAAAAATTCGCCAGGGGAACAGGAGAAGGTTGGCTTCGTTTTCTCCTTTTCCTGTTCCTTTTTATGGAAGTTGTTACGGATGTCCCCCCGGAAATCCGGGCGGAAGGCCGCCGCCGGGGAAGCCAGCGGGCATCCCGCCGTGAGGCGGAGTTTCGGGCTTCTCCGACTTGGGACGAATCAGGGCCGCGCGGTCGAGGGCGATGGCGTGGAAGCTCTCGCCGGGGGTGACGTAATACCAGTCCGCGAACCGGTCGGAGAGGGTCTTCACCTTCTTCTCGGCCTCGGCGATGCGACGGTCGTGCTCGGCCTTGTCCGCGTCTTCCTTCTTTTTGGCGGCCTCTTCCTCGGCGACCCGTTTCGGATCTCCGGGCGCCTTCTGGAAGGGGTCGTCGGGGATGACCGGGTTTTGCTTCGGCTTGGGCGGGTCGGGAACGAGTGACGGGTCGAAGGCGACGGTCACGAGCAGGTAGCGGTTCTCGGTCGATCCTTCCGCCTTCTTCGAGGCGTCCTTCCCTTCCTCGCGACCGCCGGCCGAGAGTTGTTCACCGGTCGCAAAGACCACCTCGCCGTAACGAAGGGTGTAGACGGCCCCTTCGTCGGTCTTGACGATCACGTCGCCCTGGTTCGAGAAGAAGCCTTTCGGGGTCGGGTAAAACCCTTTGGAGACGAGCGAGTTCAACTCGGCACGGTTGGCCGGCTTGACGTCGTTGGAACTTGACTCCTTGAGGTCTCGGCTCAGGCTGACGGGCTTGGGTCGGACACCGACGATCTTGAGGTCGGCCAGGGCGGTTGTCAGGGCGCTGACCTTCTCGGTGTTGACCTCGGAACCGGGCGGGACGGGAACGTCGATCGTCCACGGAGCGACATCGTCCTTGCGGTCGATTTGCAGGGTCTCGCCCTGAATGATCCGACCGGCTTCGGGATCAACCTTGTGGCTGTCAAACTTGACCGAACGGACGCGCGAGGCGTCAACCTTGAGCAGGTTCGTCTCGATCCAGTCGGCGAACCGGGTTGAGAGGTCGAGCTTGAGGTTCACGCCGTAAGTTCGCTTTTGACCGGGGACGCGGACGTAGTGCTGTCCCGATCGGTCGCGAATTTCCTTGCCGATGATGAACTCGGCGAGCACCTTTTGCGTCTTGTCGCGAAGCCGGACGAGCTTGCCAAGGCCCTGAAGCGCGGTGACTTTCTCGTCGGTCGGGTCAAGAACGCCGAAGCGTTCCTGGTCCTCGACGCTATCCGAACGGATCGTGTCCTTGGTCAGGTCGATCACGCCGGCGGAGGTCTTCGCCAGGCGATCCTTGGCGTCGGCCGGGTAGTCGTGGTGCGACGGAATCACCCATCGGCCATCCTTGAACATGACCTTGAACGGGCGTCGGCTGGCCGTCGAACTGTCATAGTCGACGACTTCCAGGTCGGTGCAGGCGAGCGGGTCCTGGAAGTCGGGAAAAAACTTCCGTCCCTGGTCGTCAAAGACCATGTTGGCCGCGGAACGGTCGGCCACGCTATAATAGGCGGCGCCCGTCAGCAGCAAGGCGATGACAACAAAGGCCAGGGTCTTGCGAAGCTCGGGGGTCATCGTCATTCCTCGGGGTCTTCTCTCGATCGAGCCTTGGACGAGGGCCAATGGGCCAATCAGGCGATCCGGTTCGGGTTCGCGCCGTAGTTTTCGCGGCGAATGCGGAAGGCGAAGACCAAAGCGCCAAAGAGAATCGGCGGGATCGCCTCGGAGACGGCCAGCCAGCGCACGTTGTTACGGATGTGCCGGATCTTCTGTTCGCTGCGGGCCTTGCTCTCCTGGACCGTACGCCGCTTCATATCTTCAATATTGGCTTTCTGGACTTCAAGCCTGCGGTTGGCGACTTCCTCAAGGTTGGCGAGCATGATCTCCTTGGTGCGCTCATCGATATCCTTTTGCGCCTGGACCTCCTTGACCCGGACGTTGAGGGCGTCCTGAGCGACCCGGATCTGATCCTTCGCCTTGTCGTCGGCGACCTTGGTCTCGTCCTGGAATTCCTTGATGAACTCCTTCGACTGGTTCTCGATCCGGGCCAAGGTCCTGTGTTCGATCCGCCGCTTGCGGAGCTTGACGAACGCCTCATCACCCGCCAGAACGTCGACGCAGTTCAAGACGAAGGTCACGTTGTCGAGTTCCAGGTTTTCCACCTTTTGCTTGCGAAGTTCGAAGAACTCCTCGGAGATCAGATCAAGATCGGCAATCGCGATCGCATGAATGCGCTTCGCCGAGTTCTTGTTTTTGGACGTATCTTTATCTTTACCCTTATCAACCGCCGGCGCATCGCCGAGAAGGCGGGCGGCGAGCGTGTACGACTGGCCGGACGGGAAGTGCGGCCGGCTCGGGTTGAGGCTGATGCCTCCCATCATTCCCCGGCTGGTCGCGTCGTCGTAGTTGAGCGTTCCCCCCTCGTCGTTGGTGCGGAGCAATGGGGTGAACTCGACGCCCTGGCCGGTCTTCGGTCGCAGGTCGCCCGCGAAGATGGCGACGACCTCTTGCAGGCCCGACGTGATCACGTCGTCCGGGTTGAAGGCGTCCGATGCGCCACTGCCTCGGCCGATGAAGACGATCTCGGGTTGCAGGTCGGGCCGCTGCTGGAGCGGGTTGTACCGGTTCCAGACGATTTCCTGGTTTGGCCAGTCGAGCCCGATCATGTCAAGCAATGGCTGCAAATTTCCCTTCGGCTCGGGGGGTGGACCGCCGCCAAAGGGCCCTCCCGCGGGCATTCTGGGCACGCCGGGGGCAATCGACGGATTGACGAACGGCAAGGGATCGAGGAAGAGGAGAGTTGGCCCCCCCTTCTTGACATAGGCCGTGAGGTTATCAATCTGCTTTTGCGTGAGCGAAGATGGCTGCGCGACGAGAAGGGCGTCAAGGTCGGCGGCGATCTCGTTGTCGGCGGCGACCGAACTGACCTCGTACTGCTTCTTCAACTCGGTGACGATCGACCATTCGGGCGTCTGGTTCATGCTCCGCATGTCGAAGCCGCCCATGAGCTTGGCATCGGTCGTGAGGATGCCGACCTTCTTCCGGGCCGATCGCGAGACGACCCGGATCGAGCGGGTCAGTTCGTACTCGACCGGCAGGCCACGATCGAAGAAGGGGATCACGACCTCTTCAAGCCCCGCGCTGAAGGCGACGCCCAGAATGATTTCCTCGGCCGACTGCCGGCCTTCGTCGCGGTTGATGACCTGTCGGGGCTCGATCCCGAATTGTTTTTCGGCCTTGCGGGCGTCGTCGGAATAAAGCTCGGTCTCGACGAGGTTGAGCCGGACCCGGTCGCCCCCGCGCGCCGCGAACTCTTTCAGGAGTCCGATCAGGTCGGCCTTGACCGAGACGAACTCGCGAGGGACCTCGGGGCTGTAATAGGCCTGGATGTAGACCGGTCGATTCTTGGGAATTTGCTTGAGAAGGTCAATCGACTCGTTGGAGAGGGTGTGAAGCCGCTCCTGACTGACGTCGGCCCGCCAGCCGGCCCGACTGACCAGGGTGTTCACGCTGGCGATCGCGAGCACGACACAGGCGATGCGAACCAGGGCATGCGCCCAGAGCCCTCGACCGCGAACCCCCCCGGCCCAGTGTCTCCGGCCGAGGAGAATCATGTTCACATAAAGCGCGCCGGCCGCCGCGGTGAGGAAGTAAACGACACCCGAGAGCGGAATCACGCCGGTGCCGAAGTCCTGAAACTGCGAGGAAACCGAGAGGTCTTCAAACTGCCTCTGAAGGCTCGTTCCCGAAGGCGAGCCCAGCAGTCCCGAGAAGACCGGCACCGCGCAGAAGACCGCGCCCAGGATGAACGCGACGGTCACATTCGCCGAGAGCAACGACGCGACCATGCCCACGGCGAGGAGCATTGCCCCCATTAACCAGTAGCCCAGATAGGTGGCGAAGATCACGCCGAGGTCGGGACCCCCCGCGCCGGCGATCGTCTTCGCCTTCATCCCAAGACCCGCGAGAAATCCGCCCCAGAGGTCAGGCTGACCGAGATAGACAAGCATCAGGACGTGCGGGAGCATGAACGCCAGCGCGACCGTGTAAATCCCGAGCGCCGCGAGGTATTTGCCGACGACGACGTCAAAATCGTTGGCCGGCAAGGTGAGCAATAACTCGTCGGTCCCCTGCCTTCGTTCGTCGGCCCAGATCGTCATCGAGATGGCCGGGATGAAGAAGAGGAGCAGGTACGGCATCCAGCCGTTCAGCGTGTCGAGATTGTCGAGGTTTCTCGTGAAAAATTCATGGAGCCAGAAGGCCATCCCCGCGCTGATGAGGATGAAGAAGACGATGAAGACGTAGCCAACCGGGTTCGTGAAGAACCGGAAGAAATCGCGGCGGCCAATCGCGGCGATCACGTGAGGGTGAAACCAGTCGGCCCCCGCGTGCGATCCGCGTGCGTCGTCTTGCGTGATGCTGGTGCGTTGATCTCGGAGGGTAGTCACCGCGTGCAATCCTCTCGAAAACCCGTTGTTGATGCCAACCGCCGCGATCACCTCGCGCCCTGAGCACGGGTCGGAAACCGCGTCACGGGTCCAATTCCGCCCGTCAATCGATCGACCTTGATTGCGTTTTTCGTCGGTTGTTCGCGCCTGGCCCGCTCGGCCCGCTCAGTTCAGATTAGACGGGCTCCGCCGTGAGCCGATGGAACTGTTCTTCGAGCGATTGGCCTTCCTTGCGAAGGTGCGCGGGGGTGCCGTCAAAAACAATCTTTCCATCGTGAATGAAGAGGACCCGATCGGCCACCGGCTCGACTTCCTGAAGGATGTGGGTCGAGACGAGAACCGTCTTGGACTTGCCGAGTTCCCGGATCAAGGCGCGAACGCCCCGGATCTGGTTCGGATCAAGGCCGCTCGTCGGTTCGTCCATGATCAGCACTTCCGGGTCGTGCAAGAGCGCCTGGGCCATCGAAACCCGCTGCCTGTACCCCTTCGAGAGCTTGCCCACGGCCTTGTACGCGACGGTCGAGAGCGAGCACTGAGCGATCACCGCTTCCGACCGCCTGCGGAGGTCGGACGGGTTCATGCCCCGAGCCTTGCCGAAGAAGTTGAGTAGCTCCGCGGGAGACATATCGGCGTAGAGCGGACCATTTTCGGGGAGATACCCGAGGTGCGCCGCGGCTTCGATCCGGTCGTGCTGGACATCGATTCCAGCGATCCGCGCCGAGCCTCGCGTCGGAGCGAGGAATCCGGTAAGCAGGCGCATCGTGGTCGTCTTCCCCGCCCCGTTCGGGCCAAGAAAGGCGACAACCTGTCCTCGGGGGATCGTGAAGGTGACGTCACGAACGGCCAGGAACGCGCCGAACTGTTTCGTGAGGCCCTGGGCCTCGATCATCAAGGGCGTGGACATAGCGTCGGCATCCTCGAAACTCTCATGACGATCGCCTGACTCCCGCGGCCCGCTCTTGGCCAAGGTCATTAAATGACCAGGACGTTTCAGAGGGGCCAAAATTGCCTCGGCGCGGGAAACGAAGCTCCGCCCCTCGCTCGAAAACCGGGCGTGAACGTCGTTATGGTTGCCCATTATGCCCACGCGATGACCTTGATGCAACCGTCATGATCGCACCAGTGGCCCGCGAGGAGACGCGCGTCCTATCGTGGTTTCCAGAACGCCGGTAAGCATTGGCCGCGACCTCGTGTGTCGATACACATTCAGAACGACAAGAACCGAGACCCTCGCAAGCCTGAGACGCTCATCAAGACCGGCTGGAAGCGCGTCTCAAATTTCCAGGAAACCAGGGCCATCATCTTCGACAAGTTGATTCCCAGAATGGATTTACCGCGAAGTCGCCGAGGCTCCCCGCAATCGGGAAGTTCTTTCCCGTCCCATCCACGGGTGGCGGCCGACGCCCCTCGTTTCCTATAATGACGGGCAGGGCCGGACCGAGACGCCGGCGCACCTCCGCACCTTGTATCAGAATCAGGACGGCTCCGTTCGTGCCACACTCAGTTCTGTCCATCGGTATCCACGGAGCCACCGGGCGGATGGGAACCCGCCTGATCCAGCTCATCCACGCGGACCCCTTGCTCCGCCTCGCCGCGGCGATCGATCGGTCCGGTCATCCCCAGATCGGCCAGGACGCCGGACAGCTCAGCGGCGTCGAACCGCTTGGGGTCGCGCTCTCGACCGAGCTGGACCCGGCCGCGAAGATCGACGCCATGATCGACTTCTCGCTGCCGGCCGGAACGCTGAGGCTTCTGGGTCCTTGCCGCGACCGAAAAATTCCGTTGGTCGTCGGCACGACCGGTTTCGAGCCCGAGCAAAAACGTCAGGTCGAGGCCGCGGCCGATCAGATTCCCGTTCTGATCTCGGCCAACTTCAGCAAGGCCGTGAACCTCTTGATTCGCCTCGCCGGTGAAGCGGCCCGCGTCCTCGGAGACTCGGCCGACATCGAGATCGTCGAGCGGCACCACCATTACAAGAAGGACGCTCCGAGCGGCACCGCCTTGCGCCTGGCGGAAGAGGTCGGCAAGGCGATCAAGGTCGGTCCCGACCGCTACGCACACGGCCGACATGGCCTCGTCGGCGAGCGCCCCCGTGGCGAGATCGGCCTGCATGCCTTGAGAACGGGCGATAACCCAGGTGAGCACACGGTTGTCTTCGGCCTGATGGGTGAGTGTCTGGAACTTTCGCACAGGGCCCTGAACCGTGACGGCTTTGCCCGGGGCGCGCTCGATGCCGCCCGGTTCCTGGCCCGCAAGGCTCCGGGACTTTACAGCATGACCGATCTGATCGGCTGACCGGAATCGATTCCAGGGGAACCGAGGAGGCTCCATCATTGGCCCTCTGCGAGCAAGGTTATCTGTGCGAGGTCTGCGGGCAGGACGTCGAGGACGTCACGGTCTCCGACCTCTATCTTCGCTACGTTCTCGGCGAGGTCGACCCCGAGACCCTGCACGTTCGTCCCGAGCGGCACATCATCTGCAACCCGACACTGGCTCAGTTCATCGTCGCGGAAGGGTTTTCTCCGGTCGTCATCGACGGGCCGTTTGCCAAGTCGGGGCTCGACCCCGACTTCGTCGCCGAGGAAGAGATTCGGGTCACCCGCGGATACCTCCGACTCCGAGAAATTCCGAGCCTCGGGCTGCCGATCACCGAATATCCCCTGCCCGAAGCCCTCGCGCGTTGGCAACAGACCACGGCCGAACCGGAAGAGACGCCCTGAGCCGGCTCACGATCGGGAGAGGCTTCGAGATCGACCATGCCGCTCTTCTCCAGCGCCAAGAGGCCCGCGACCGACCCGCCTTTGCGTGGCTCCGCCGCGCCCCGCCTTCTGTTTCTCGACGATGACCCCGCGCGCGCCGAGGTTTTTCTTGCCGAGAATCCGTCGGCCGTCTGGGTGCAGACCGCCGCGGAATGTATTGCCAGGCTGGAAGAGTGCTGGGATGAGGTCCACCTCGACCATGACCTCGGGGGCGAACACTTCGTCGACCTCAGTCGAGAAGACTGCGGCATGGAGGTCGTCCGATGGATCTGCATGGTTCCTCGCCCTCACCTGAAACCAACGCGGTTCCACGTCCACAGCCATAACCCGGGCGCCGCGGCGATGATGGGCATGCAGATCATGATGAACGGATTCGCGGTCACCGTCAGGCCCTTCGGCACGCCCACGCCTCTTCCTGAGCCAGGCGGAGTGCCTCCCCGGCAACTTTCGCGACTCGGCGTGCTCGGCGAATGGCTCCGAAGGCTCTTCCATCGAGGTGAATTCCCGGATCGAAGTCCTCTCAACGGCTCGAACCGCCCCGATCAGTTTCCGATGGAGCATTTCGACTTTCACTGGATGCCCATGCCGGACACGTCGGGCGACTCGGCCGAGAAACACGACCCCGAGACCGAGCCTCGGCACGCGCCAGGGCCTTGAACGGCGTCAAGGATTGTCAAAGGACGACCTCGGTGCGTATCGTGTGGCCTGTTCTGGCATAACAGGCTCAAAATCGAGCATGAACGAGGAGGAAGCTCCCTTGAGAACGCTGATTACCGGCGGCGCGGGGTTCGTGGGATCGCACCTCTGCGAGCGGTTTCTGGCCGAGGGAGACGAGGTTCTCTGCGTCGATAATCTTCTGACCGGCCACCGCCGCAACATCGCTCACCTTCTCGACGGACCGCGCTTTCAATTCATCGAGCACAACATCTCGGAACCCCTTCTCATCGACGGCCCGGTGGACAACGTCCTCCATTTCGCCAGTCCGGCCAGCCCCGCCGACTATCTGGCGCATCCGATTCCCACGTTGAAGGTGGGATCGCTCGGCACCCATAACGCCCTCGGCCTGGCGAAGGCCAAGGACGCCCGCTTTCTACTCGCAAGCACCTCCGAGGTTTACGGCGATCCCGAGGTCCACCCTCAGCGCGAGGATTACTGGGGACACGTCAACCCGATCGGCCCCCGCGGCTGCTACGACGAGGCCAAACGATTCGCCGAGGCGATCACCATGGCCTACCACCGCTTCCACGCGGTCAAGACCCGGATCGTTCGGATCTTCAACACCTACGGCCCTCGGATGCGCCTGAACGACGGCCGGGTCCTCCCCGCCTTCATGGGTCAGGTTCTTCGAGGTGAAGACCTCACCGTCTTCGGTCAAGGCGAGCAAACCCGAAGCTTTTGTTACGTCACCGATTTGGTTGACGGCATCTATAAGCTCCTGCACAACACACACGACTTCGTGGAACCGGTGAATATCGGCAATCCGGTCGAGATCACCGTCCATCAACTCGCGCGGGAAATCATTGCCATGATTCCCGGCTCGACTAGCCGGATCATCTACAATCCCCTTCCGCAAGACGATCCAAAACGACGCAAGCCCGATATCAGCCGAGCGCAAACCCTCCTCGGCTGGAATCCCACGATCGACCGCGCCGAGGGCCTCGCCCGAACCCTCGACTATTTTCGATCGATTCCGTAGCCAATCTCTTTTTCCCTGGAATTCTCCCTTTTTCCGATCCCCGTCGCTTGAAACGACCCTCCTGTTTGGTATTTTGGGGGATATGGAATACATACAGAGAATAAAACGACTACTAGTGACCCGAGCCATGACTCAGGGCGAGCTTGGCGAGCGGGTCGGTTTGAAACGCGCGGCGATGTCGCGCATCTTGAGCGGAAAGCAAGAACCGAAATTGCGTGAGGCATATGACCTCGCCAGGGAATTGGGAGTGACGTTGAATGACCTTGTGGGCGATGATGATCCGGCCATCGATTCGCCAACGGGGCAACTCGTGAGGATCTCTCACGACGACCTTTGTTTGCTCCGGGTGGCTCATTCCCTGGGCGTTGATGTCGCACTCGCGCGAATGGTTCATGCCAGCCCAACCCGTCCTCCCTTGAAAGACGCCCTGACGTCAGAAGCCCACCCGCCGCAAACAAGTTAACATCCGCACAGTCTTGTACCGAACAAACGGACATGGTATCTCCTTGAACCGTAGTTGTCAAATGACTAGCAGTCGAGAGAGATCCATTTCGCGGCGGATTGGGTGGTGTAGACTTGTCGGGAGAGTGACCCCGGCCAGCCTGGCTGAGCGTTTCCCGGTCGACTCTGTTTGTGGAAAAAAAGGGGCGAGACGCCGATGGCCGGCACCGACACGGCGGTTGTAAGGCTCTCTGACCTGGAGCATGGCCAGGAAGCTTTCTGCTTCGCGGCGCTTGTCAAGAAGGAGCGGGGTGTCGACAAGCACGACAAGCCCTACGTCAAGTGCCACTTTCGCGATAAAAGAAAGATGATCGTCGCCCCGATCTGGTCGGGCAACGCCCTGCGCGAAGACGCGGAGACCTGGGCCGAGGGGATCGGTTATCGCCTCCGCGCCCGAGGGAACTGGAACGTCCGCTACGGCATGCAGCTTGAAATTCTCGAAGCCCGCCCCGCCTCCGACGCGGACGCGCTCGACGGCTACGATTTCTTTGACCTGGTCGAGAGTAGCCATAAGAATCCCGAGGAACTCTTCGGCACGATTCACGCGATTATCAAGAAGTGCATTGATGAGCCGAAACTCAGGCTTCTCGTGGAAACCATTCTGAATGACAACGCCGACCTCTTCAAGAAAATGCAGGCGGCGCAGAGTTTTCACCACGCCTATACGGGCGGCCTGATCGAACACGTCTGGAGCATGACCCGGATTGCCTCATGGCTGGCGGACCATTACGCGAAATACTATTTTCAGCTCAATCCACCTCTTAACCGGGGCGTGGTCGTGGCCG
Organism: Isosphaeraceae bacterium; assembly: GCA_965277595.1. GTDB lineage: Bacteria > Planctomycetota > Planctomycetia > Isosphaerales > Isosphaeraceae > CBDIDH01. The sequence continues at coordinate 2,345,159 of CBDIDH010000002.1, read as the reverse complement.
CGGCGATCCTTCACGACATCGGTAAGCTGCGCGAGCTGGAATACAACCCGGTCGAGGCCAGGTACACCAAGGAAGGTTGCCTGATTGGTCACGTCTTGATGGGGCGTGACCTGGTCTGTCAGACGGCGAGGAAGATCGACGGGTTTCCTGAAGAAACACTCTTGCTGCTTGAGCACGCGATTCTCTCGCACCACGGCAAGAAGGAATACGGAGCGCCGATCGAACCGCAGACGCTGGAGTCGTTGCTCGTTTCGTTCGTCGACGACCTGGATGCGAAGATGAACGCGGTGGCTCGAAAGCGGATCGATTGCACGACCGAGGGGGCCTTCACGGACCGGGTCTGGCCGCTGGGCAATCGTCAGTTCTATAAAGGGGTGCCCGCCGAACCCGGTTTTGACGACGACGGGCCTGATCTCCCCTGAACGGGTCTTGGGGGTGGCCGGAAGGGTGCCCCTGGCATTACAATGCTGGTGCTCGCGCCGTGGGCCGTTCCGGGAAGGATCGGCCGCCGGGGGAGGCCCCGCACGGGCGGTATCACCCCTTGCTCACAAGAGATTTCTTATGCATTTGACCCGCAATCACTGGTGGGCCGCCCTGGCCCTGGCCTCGCTCGCGACCGGCTGCGCCAAGGAGACGACGACCACCGTCGAGCCCGCGTCGAGCACGGTGACGACTCCCGCCCCTTCCTCGCCCGAAGTCCCGGCGACCACCAAGACCGAGACGACCGAGACAACAACCGCCCCCGCCGACGCCAAACCGGCGATGCCCGCCGACGATATCAAGATCGAGGCCCCCAAGGTCGAGCCGGCCACCAAGGGCGAGGTCCCCAAATCGGCTGGAGCCGCCGCCGCCGATACTCCCAAACTCTCTGACGAAGAAGTCGCCGAGATCAAGAAGTTGCCCGCCGACGATCAGATCCTTGCTCTCAAGCAAACGGTCTGCCCCGTCAGTGGTGAGCCGCTCGGTTCGATGAGCGTTCCCATCAAGGTCACCGCCGAGGGCAAGACGTTTTTCCTCTGCTGCAACGGCTGCAAGAAGGAAGTCGAAAAGAATCCCAAAGAGGTCGTCGCCAAGCTCGCCGGCAAGTAATCACAAGGCGATTGTCAGGCGGACAACCCATTGAACTGCCGCGCAAATGCCGGAAGGGCAAAGGGCAAAGGGCAAAGGGCAAAATCGACAAATTACCCTTTGTCCTTGTGTCCGGAACTGGGAGAGAGGGAAAACGCCCCGCGATACTGCTGAAAGAAACCAATAAAAGAACGGACCCTGCGCGATCGGGTCGGTGGACCGCGACCAAACCGGGGACGATCGAGTGAACGGGTTCTTGAAGCCCGGCGTGAGCGAGGCTCAATAGGCGTCGGCCGAGATCACCTCGTTGCCGGCGATCGTGCCGAGAGAACGCCAGGTGGTGGGGTCGACGCTGTTCTTGATGAACCGGACGCTACCGTCGCCGAAAAGAGTGTTCACGCCGCCCGAATGCTTGCTGCTGGCCGAGAGCGACATGTAGGTCGGGCCGCCATCGTTCTCGTCAATCCAGTCCCAGTCGATCGGCTGATTGGGCGGCAGGGCCGTCGTGAAACCGGAATAATAGACGCCGCCGTTGCTCCACCGGGTATGTCCGATCGGCAAGGGGGGGTTGGCGCACGAGGCAACCAGACTGGCCAGTTGTGTGATCGACGCGGAGCCTGGCGCGGGGATTCCGTAAGGGCTGAATCCCGGCGGCGGCGTTCCCGCCGAACTGCTACAGTGCCGCGCCTGAAGATGGCCGATCAGACCTTCCGAGATGGCCATTGAGTTGCTCAGGCCATCGGTGACGTTGGCGATCGTCCGCGAGACGGACGGACCAAACATCGACCGGTTTCGCGGCCCCTGGCTGTTGGGAGGTCCCCAGTTGATCGAGAAGACATACCAGTCGCCGTCGCAGGTTCCATAGCTCGTCGTGGCGTAGCCGGTGTTGCCCATCGTCGCGTCGTCGATATGGTTCCCGGGATCGCTCGGGCAATAGAGAAAAGGCAACTGGGTGATGCTGACGGTGGTGTTATCGGCTGCGCTATAGGTCAGGTTGTAATTGATCGCGTTGTAAAGACTGGATTGCTCCATGTACCCGGAGATCCGGGCGAAGACGCTCCAGGACGACTGGAAACCTCCGGTCGCCGTGGTCTTGATACCTCCGGCGGAGGCGGCTGGGTCGGGGATCAAAATCGTCGTCATCGGGAGGCAGTTCACGGAACTCTCGTAATTCATCACGGCGAGTCCGAGTTGCTTCAGGTTGTTGACGCATTGAGACCGTCTCGCGGCTTCGCGCGCGGCCTGGACGGCGGGCAAGAGCAAGGCGATCAGGACGGCGATGATCGCGATCACGACCAGCAGTTCGATCAGGGTAAATCCCGAGGCGTTGCCGCGTCGGCCGGGTTGGTTCGGTGTCATCGGATCGTGAGTCCTCTCGGGTGTGGAATTCGGAGATCGATTCGAAGCCTTCCGAACGTCAACAAGGGCGCGACAGGCGACATCAGACCGATCACGCCCTCGACTCAGGCGGACGAGAGGATATCGGCCCTCCGTTAAGAATGTGGGTGTGTTCGATGAGATCTTGTATCATTTAGGATCAATACGTCAACGAAGGGTCGGGGCGACCCTGGTTTGTCGCTTGATCGGCTTTCGAGGAGACGTGGATAAGGAAGGCGTGCTCAGCCCGCTCCCTGGCTGAACGGGGTGACGGGTTCCAGGCGGGGCGGTTGGGGATCGAGGCGGAAGACCACGCGATTGCGCCCGGAGTTCTTGGCCTGATAGAGGCAATGGTCGGCCGCCGTGATCAGCGCCGGGGCCGATTGGGGTCGGCCTGGGGGGGCGAAGGCCAGCCCAAGACTTGCCGTCACGCGCAAGGACTCGCCTCCTTCCGGCGGAACGATCCGGCGGCTGGCGAGGGCGGCCCTGATCCGCTCGGCACGCTCGGTGGCCTGGGCGTGCGAAGCCACCGGCAAGGCCGCGACGAACTCCTCGCCGCCATAACGCGCCACGAGGTCCTCGCCTCGGGTTGACTCGCGGAGCACGGCGGCGACTTCCCGAAGCACGGCGTCTCCGGCATCGTGCCCGAGCGCATCGTTGACCCGCTTGAAGTGGTCAACGTCGAGCATCAAGACGCCGAGCCCTTGTCCGCGCGACGCTCCGAGGTCGGCAAGCGGCCCGATCCGGTCGAGGAAATAGGACCGGTTGTAAAGCCCGGTCAAGGGGTCGCGCACGGTGCGCTCAAAGAGTTCGCGCTGAAACCGCTCATCCGAGGGATCGAGGCGGACGAACTTGACGACAACGGAGGAACCGAGCCGGACCCGATCGCCGTCCTGGAGGCGATGGGGAACGTGAGAAGCGACCCGGCCATCATTCAGGTAGGTGCCGTTCGTGCTGCCGAGGTCGGTCAGCCAGATCTCGCCGAGGGGATCGGCAATGAGCGCGGCATGGCGCCGGGAGACGCTCAGGTCAGAGAATCGAACCGTGTTTTCCTGCGAACGGCCCAGTCGTCCCCCGGACGGACCGAGTCGCTCGATCGAGCCTGGCGGTCCTCCGCTGATGACGATCAGGTACATCGGGCGAGCGACCGCGGCGGCCGGCGGTGGTTCAGCGTCGACGTCGGGAGTGACGGCCAGGCAGACCTTGGTGTCGCATCGCTCGTCCATGTCAGTCGGCCCCGTGTGGCGAACAGGCAACGCACCGGCGCAAACCCTCCCTTGAATTTCGGGGAAGGTCTTCCTGCGCTAACCTAGGTCACACCGACAGGTTGTCAAATCGTGGGGCGCGGCGGGCTGATTCTTCCTGATATTTCGCAGATTCGTGCGATATAGTACGCAGTTGACCCGCTTGTCGTCCTTGTGGTCCCGAGGCCCCCATGATTCTGATTCCGACAGGGACCGACGCCCCGATCTATCACTGGCCGCGCGCCACGGTGGGAATGATCGTCGCGAACATCGCGATGTTCATTGCCTTTCCCTCGGGCCTGGGCGACGAGACCGGCGAGGTCGCTTCCGGGTTCGATCATTACGCCCTGGCGCTCGGCAATGGCCTTCATCCGGTCCAGTGGGTCACGCACAACTTCTTGCACTTCGACATCTTCCACCTGATCGGCAACCTGATCTTTCTCTGGGCCTTCGGCCTGGTGGTCGAGGGCAAGCTCGGAACCTTCAAGTTCTTGCTGACCTATCTGACGATCGGCACCTTGCACGGAGCGTCGACTCAGACGCTCATGCTTCATTCCAGAGAGCAAGGGCACGCCGCCGGAGCCTCGGCCATTGTTTTTGGACTGCTCGCCATTTGCATGGTCTGGGCTCCCCGCAATGAACTGAGCTGCACGGCGATCCTCGTTCTCGGCTATCGCGTGCTCGTCTATCACTGGAACTTTTATTACACGACGGTGGCTTTGTTTTACCTTGGCGAACAGTTCGTCGGCCTGGCCTTTGGGGGCGTCACGGGCCGCGCGGTGATCTCGGAACTCGGCCATCTCTCGGGCGCGACCTGGGGAGCGATTCTCGCCTTCGGAATGTTGAAGGCGGATTGGGTTGACTGCGAAGGGTGGGACATCTTCTCGGTTCTGGCCAAGAGACGCGCTCTTGCCCAGCAATGGAAACAGCGCGGCGAGGCCCTGGCGCGGAATGAGCGGTCGCTGAAGGCAAGCGTGAAGGCGGCGACGGCGACGACCCGTTCCGAGACCGAGTCAAACCCCAAGGAACGTTCCGTCGCCGCGGTTCGTCGGGTGCGGAAGCTGATCGAGATGGGAGACATGGACGGCGCGGTGATGGCCTACGACAAGGCGGCGAGGACGCTTGTCGCCTGGCCGAGTCAGCCCGACCTTTACGACCTGATCAAGGCGATGCACGCCCGCAAGGCCGAGGCCGACTCGATCCGCCTGATGCGCGACCACTGCCGGTATTACCCGGCCGAGTCGGTCAAGCTCCGCCTCAAGCTCGCTCACGTTTTGATTCACGCGCGCCAGCGTCCGACCGCCGCGCTCCGCGTTCTCGCCGAGATTCCCGCTCATTCGCTCACGACCGACCTCGAATCCGCCCGCCAGAAGCTTGCTCGCCAGGCCACCCGAATGCAAGAGGATGGGGTTCTGGAACTCGAAGGGGATGATTAAATACAATCGCGATGACCAAGCACCAAGGATCGCTGGCCTGAATTTTTCGGTCATTGGTCATCGGCCATCGGTCCTCAATCCCCACAGGATCGCTCAGGCGGGTTTGAAGTCTGGGAGGCTCCGAGATTATGATGGAGGCGTGAGTCCAGCCGGGGTCAGGCGGGACGTCGAAGGCCAGCAGACACCGGGTCAAGAACCATGAACTGCCAGAGCCATCTGAACCGGAACGCCGATCCGAGGTTGCTGGCCCGACGCTGGTTCATGCAGCAGTGCGGCGTCGGCCTGGGTTCCGTAGCGCTCGGACAACTCCTGGCGGAATCGGGATACGCGGCTCCCGCCGCCTCTCCGGCCGAGAATCCGCTCGCGCCCAAAGCTCCGCACTTCGAGCCAAAGGCGAAGCGGGTCATCTTCCTCTTCATGGCCGGAGCGCCAAGCCATCTGGAGATGTTCGACCACAAGCCGACGCTCGCCCGGCTTGATGGCACGCTCCCACCCCCCGACCTCTTGAAAGGCTATCGAGCGGCCTTCATCAATCCGAACTCGAAGCTACTCGGCCCGAAGTTCCGATTCGCCAGGCACGGGCAATCAGGCGCCGAGATTTCCGAGCTGCTCCCCAACCTCGCCGGTGTCGCCGATGAGATCGCCATCGTCCGATCGATGACGACCGACGCCTTCAATCACGCCCCCGCGCAGATCTTGATGAGCACCGGGTCGTCTCAGTTCGGACGCCCGAGCCTGGGATCGTGGGCGACCTACGGCCTTGGTAGCGAGTCGCAAGACCTGCCCGGGTTCGTCGTCTTCAGCACCGGGAAAAAAGGGCCAAGCGGCGGCAACTCAAACTGGGGAAGCGGATTCCTGCCGACGGTTCACCAGGGCGTCCCCTTCCGAAGCAGCGGCGACCCTGTCCTATATCTCTCGAACCCGCCCGGAATTGATCCCGAAGTTCAGCGCGATTCGCTCGATACCCTCGGCCGCCTCAACAGGGCGAGGCTCGACGCCGTGGGCGACCCGGAGATTGCCACGCGGATCAGCTCGTTCGAGATGGCCTTTCGAATGCAGTCAGTCGCGCCCGAGGTCATGGATATCGGCCGAGAGCCGAAGCACGTCCTCGATATGTATGGCGCCGAGCCGGGCAAGCCCTCGTTCGCCAATACCTGCGTCCTGGCTCGCCGCCTCATCGAGCGGGGCGTTCGGTTCGTTGAGGTCTTTCACGAGGCATGGGACCAGCATGGCAACCTCGTCAACGATCTGAAAGCCAATTGCCGCGAGACCGACAAGGCCTGCGCCGGCTTGATTCTCGACCTGAAGCAGCGCGGCCTACTCGACGATACGCTGGTCGTCTGGGGGGGCGAGTTTGGTCGGACGCCGATGGTTCAGGGGGGCAACGACGGCCGCGACCACCATCCGAACGCCTTCACGATGTGGCTGGCCGGTGGCGGCATCAAGCCGGGCCTGACCCTCGGCGAGACCGATGAACTCGGCTTTCAGGTCGTCAAGGACAGGGTCCACGTTCACGACCTTCAGGCCACGATCTTGCACCTCCTCGGCTTCGACCATACCCGCCTCACCTATCGTTTCCAGGGTCGCGACTTCCGGCTCACCGACGTGGAAGGCCAGGTCGTCAAGGGATTGCTCGCGTGACACTTGACGACCGCCGGGGACTGAGAACGAGAGATTCATGGCCTTACTGAGCCTCCGCGACGTCACGCTCTCTTACGGCGGCCCGAAGCTGCTCGATCGAGTCAACCTGCCTATTGATCGCGGCGAGAGAATCTGCCTGCTCGGGCGCAACGGCGAGGGCAAGAGCAGCCTCCTCAAGCTAATTCACGGCGAGATTCCAGCCGACGATGGTCAGGTGATCCGTCAGCAAGGGCTCAAGGTCGCCCGCCTGCCGCAGGAGGTTCCGACCGATCGCCGCGGCACGATCGCCGACGTCGTCGCCGAAGGACTCGCCGAAGCGGGTCGACCCGCGCCGGGCCACGACCATCGGGTTGACGCAGTTCTCTCGCGAATGGGGCTCGATCCCGACGCCCACTTCGCCGACCTCTCGTCGGGCATGGCCCGTCGCGTCTTGCTGGCGAGATCGATCGTCGGCGATCCCGACATCCTCTTGCTCGACGAACCGACGAACCACCTCGACATCGACGCAATCCGCTGGCTCGAAGAGTTTCTGCTTCGTTACGGCGGGACACTCGTCTTCGTCACTCACGACCGCGTCTTCCTCGAACGATTGGCGACCCGGATCATCGAGCTGGACCGCGGCCGGCTCGGCGACTGGGAGTGCGATTACCCGACCTTCCTCAAGCGCCGCGATGACCTGCTGGCGGCCGAGGCCCGGCAAAGCGACCTCTTCGACAAGAAGCTCGCGCAGGAAGAGGTCTGGATTCGCAAGGGCATCCAAGCGCGTCGAACCCGGAACGAAGGGCGTGTCCGTGCCTTGAAAGCCCTCCGCGAGGTCCGCACCCAGCGCCGAGAGCGTCAAGGAACGGCCCGGGTTCAGGTTCAAGAAGCCGATCGATCAGGAACGATGGTCATCGAGGCCAAGGGGGTTGGCTTCGGTTACGCGGAACATCCGGTGATTCGCGGTCTGACGACGACGATCACGCGCGGAGACAAGATCGGGATCGTCGGCCCGAACGGGTCGGGCAAGACGACCTTGCTCCGCCTCCTTCTCGGCGGCCTGACGCCCGCCGAAGGAACCGTACGCCACGGCACGAACCTGGAAATCGCCTACTTCGATCAGTTAAAGGCCGCGCTCGACGACGAGAAGACCGTGATGGAGAACGTCTCCGACGGTTATGACACGATCCCGATCAACGGCCAGCCGCGCCACGTTCTCGGCTACCTTCAGGACTTCCTCTTCAGCCCCGACCGCGCCCGGGGGCTCGTCAAGTTCCTCTCCGGCGGCGAGCGGACCCGGCTCTTGCTCGCCCGACTCTTCACGAAGCCGTCCAACGTTCTCGTCATGGACGAGCCGACGAACGACCTCGACGTGGAGACCCTGGAACTCCTCGAAAACCTCGTGGTCGACTACCCGGGGACGGTCCTTCTGGTCAGCCACGATCGGGCCTTTCTCAACAACGTCGCCACGGGAACGCTCTCGGTCGAACCCGACGGCCTCGTCCGCGAATACGACGGCGGCTACGACGATTATCTTCGCCAGCGCCCCGGTCCTTCCGCCCCGAAACCCGCCGAGGCGGCGGCCAGCACGCCCCAAACCTCCAACCCGCCGAAAGACAAACCCCGAAAGCTCAATAACAAGGAACGTCGCGAGCTTGACGAACTCCCGAAACGGATCGAGTCGCTTGAAACCGAACTCGGCTCACTTCACGAGACGATGGCCGACCCCACCTTTTACCGGCGCGAGGGTTCCTCGATCGCCGAGGCTCGCTCCCGGCTCGAAGCCATCGACCGCGAACTCGCCCTTGCTTACGCGCGCTGGGAAGAGCTGGAAGGCGTCGCGAACGGGTAACAAGCCAGGGCCAATGAGGTCACGGGACCCACGATAAGCCGTGAGCCAGGATCGGACTCAGATCGTGATCCCAGACAAGGACGACATAAGGCCCGACCCTGTGCCGCGACCTGGGTGGTCCGAAGTATTGCTCACAGTTCGACTCATTAACGCCAAAGCCATTCTTGATGCCTGGATCGGCCTTGTAAACGACGAACCGCGCTGGCGTTTCCTCATACCATCGCGTGTTGGACATCCACTGGAAGGGTTCCATCACGAGTTTCGACTGACGCGGTCGGACGCGAATGGCCCGGACGGTGACCCGATTCCGCGACGTGACGGTGACAATCGAAGCGTCCCAGTACGGTCCATAGCCGTGTCGAAGTCCTCGCGATTCAAGCCATTGCGCCAGTTCGGGTACGGAATTCGTCGCAACCGGCTTGCGAAGATCGCCGGCCACCGTGACGCCATAGGCCAGGCCAAGGAGTCCGAGAAGCCCGAGCGTCAGGGCCGCCAGGCGCGGACTTGCAACCCGTCCGGCAAGCACGCGCCCGACCAAGGCACCACCCATCAACACGAATGGAAGCAGGTAGCGTGATTCCTCGCGCCCCTTGAGGTTGGCGCTGATGAGATAGGCGGCCAGGCAGATCGCCATCGAGGCCCGGAGGATATCGGCGATGAAGTCCGCCGGAGCCCGACGGCGACGCAGGGGGATTGGCAGGCCCATCACGAGAGCGATCAAGGTCAAGATGGGACCAATCCCGCAGAGGATACGAATGGCGGGGGGTTGAACCTCGACACACCGATAAAGCAAGGGCAGATACGAGGTCGCGGCGCGGGCGTTTCGCTCCAGCGCCTGAACCGTGTTCGGATAGGGGATGTTGAACCGGAGCGGGAAGGGGATCAGATGATACCCTCCGACGACGGGGATCAGCCAGGTCAGTCCCACGCCGGTCGCCATTCCAAGAAAGGCGGCCGCGGCCACCCGGCCGAGTCGCACTTCCTCGTAATTCGCGCCGCCAATCGCCCCCCAAACGCAGACGGCCAGAACCGCCACGCCGCCGATAACCAGCGCGGCGGAGTCTGACATGATCGTCAGCGCCAGTATCAGGGCGAACACCATAAGGCGTGCCAGATCAGGACGTCGACCCGCCCGAGGGTCAAGCACCCAGAACGCGACGAGCAGGCCGAGCGTGGTCCCGGCCCGGATATACGCCTTGGTCACGAACTCGGCCAGGCCGCCCGCCGGGAGGCCAAGCATGACCACCACCGACACCACCGCCGCGGCACCTCGAACGCTCCGCCAGGGACCGCGCGCCAGAAGCGCCGCGAAGAAGACGGTCACCGCGTAAATCGCCACGGGAACATCACGCATTAACGACGGTCGAGGCCCGAAGGAAGCGACGGCGGCCACGTAAAAGGGTAAATCCGTCGCATAAAAGGAGATATTTGACATCGTCCAGCCGCGCAGGAGCAAGTTTCCCTTGAGAAACGACTGAGCCTCCAGAACCCCGGTCGTGTCGTCCGAGGTCACGGCGTACACCAATGCCACCTTCGAGGCAACGGCCACGAGTACCGCCGCGAGCATCACGACCGACAGCGCCAGAAATGCTCGACGCCAGGCCGCGCCAACTTGACTTACTGGTTCAGGACCCGGTTGCATGAACTTCTCCTGTCAAACCCTTCCAGGACGCGACCGAGCTTCCCAGGACGACCAGCGCCGCCAGACTCGCGAGAATAGAAACAACCGCGTAGACCCTGAACCTCGGTGGCGCATAACGGACCGTGACCCGAGTCTCGCCCGATCCGTCGATCTGGATCGACTGAAGCCCCCCATCAGCGCGATCGACGGAGCGCTCGGGACCGTCGCCGAGGCGAGCTAGCCAGTTCGGGTCATACGCCCGGGTCAGCACCAGATCGCACGGGCCATCATGTTCCACGAGACCGGTCCGACCATCCCAGCCGATGACCCGGGCCGAGTTGGCGCGATGAGTCAGGTCGCGACTGCCGACGTCGGCCGCCTCAAACCAGACTTCATTCTTCGCCTCATGGGTTGAGAGATAATCAAGCAAGGCGTGTCGGTCGGCCGCGATGAAGGCCCGCAAGGCCACTCGGGCCTCGGGAAAAGGCGGATCGTGCTGAACAATCCGCCAGGACCGTTTCGCGGGCTTGCCCGGCAGGCGATCGACGAGTCGGTCGAGAGCCTGGTCGGGCCGACCGGGTTCTTGCTCGACCCCGGTTCCAAACCAGACGGGTTCGTCCCAGACGGTCTGACTGACGCCCAGCCTGCGGAGCCAGAGAGCCGCGGCCGGACCGTGAGGTGCGCGGCGGTCCTGGATCTCGCGAAGAAATCGGTTCATCGGCGCGAGGGACATTCCCAGATACGGCGATCCCGTCGCCAGACCCGCGCTGACGGGCAGGTTATCGAGCACACCGCCGACGCGTCGAACACTCGGCGAGGCCGCGATTTCCGAGAGCACCGGACTCTCGCCGGGAAGCCTGATCGGCCGTCCCCAGGAGATTGGACCCAGGAAATAGAGCGATCCGAGTTCCGCCACGGTGACGAGTATCGGGAGCCAGCCGCCAACCTTGCCGGATCGCCAGATGGCCAGCACGGCCAGACTTACGGCCCAGGTCGGCAGCGCCGTCGCGACTCCGAAGGGCAAGCCCGCGATCGGATTCGACCACAAGACCGGACGTTTCGCGGCAAGCAGCAAACCCCAGCCGATCGCCGCCAGACCGAAGGCGATCGCCAACGCGAAACCGGTCCGAAATCGACGGCTCGATACCGTTTGATCGAAACCCTGACCGGCCAGCAAGGCCAGTCCAAGACTCGTCAGAAGCGTGTAACGCGCCGGTGCCCGGAAGTAGCCCAGACCGGGAATCTGGAGCAAAATGGCATATCCGGCGGGCCACCAGCGCGGCAACGTCGCCAGGCCGAAGCTCAAGGGGATGAGGAATTTCCAGGGTCCAGTTCCGCCAGGGCGTTGACTTCCGACAAGACCGACAAAGGCGAGGATCAGGGGGATGGTTCCCACGTAAAAGGTTGCCTCAAGGCCCGACGTCCCGAGACTGTGAAAATAGGGATCGTCGCCGCCGAAAGGGAGTCCGCGAAAGAACCAGGGAAGTGCCGGCTCGAACCAGTGAGAGGGAGGGTACGAATAGTAAGCGAGGTCTTGAAAGGAACGTGCCGTCTGCCCGACCGAACGCGCCAGATCCCAGCTCAGGCCAAGCTGGACCGCGGCAATCGCCCCGCCCCAGGCCAGCGCCACCACAAGCACCAGAAGCCGCGACCAGGGGCGACGCTCGGCAATGACCCGCCTGAGACCTGTGAAAACGACAAGTCCATTTGTCCACATCTGGATCTGGAAGTGGCCGAGCGTCCACTGAGCACCGATCACGATCGCCAGCGCCGCGGCCCAGAGAAGGCGACCCGACCCGAGGTAAATCTCGGCCAGCAGCAGAGCGACGGGCAGGTATGGCATCAGGTTGTAAAAGGGCTCGTGCGCCGCGTGAATGGCCTGGAACCCGCAAAAGGTGAAGACCAGCGAGGCCAGGGCACTTCCCCAGGACGACAGGCCCAGGCGTCGGCCGTAGGCATACGTCGCGGCGGACAGAGCCACGCCGTGCAGCCACATCAGGAGCCGGTAGGCGGTCGCAACCTGAAGAAATCGATAGGCCAGGAGATTCGGCGGATAGAATGCCGCCAGATGGCTCTCCGCAACCAGCGGAACGCCCACGCCGAACCGATCGCTCCAGAAGGGAAGTTGTCCCGCCCGCAAGGACCGGGCAAGTTCCGCCTTGAGAGGACGATACATCCGGTCGGGGTCGAAGCCGTTGGGTTCAAAACCCGTGAGAAGGCCCCCCAGCAGACCTGCCGTGATCAGAATGGCGAAAGCCCAGGCGGGTTCGACGCGAACGGGGCTCGGAAGGTTCGGACCCATGTCGTCTCGCCCGGGTTGACGGCCCGATCCCGGGAAATGGTTTCCTGGTACGATTCAAAACGGCCGGGCGGAGTCTGGAAGTATAATCAGGCGAAGCTCATGCGGCAAGACGCGCACGACACCCGGCGGGAGGATTGCAAAGTCGATCATTTCAATGACCGATGACCAATGACCGATGACCAAAAGGCGGAATTTTATTGGTCATCGGTCATCGGGCCTTCGCAATTCTCCCGCGACACCCGGACGCACCCAGCGAAGGCCGACACATGACGAACCTGGGCAACCTCGTCGGGCGCGGAGAAAAGACCCCGGAAATCCTCGCCCGCCGCTATCTCGCGGCGCTCGGCCTGGTGGCCCTCCTGCAATTGCTCAATCAGGTCATCGTTGATCCCCCCATCCTCAAGCTCATGACCGACGCGCGCACGATCAACCTCGCGGGCCGCCAGAGGATGCTCAGTCAGCGGATCGCCAAGGCCGCCCTCGCCATCAACGCCGCGTCCAATCCGGCCGAGCGCCAGCGCCGCGGCATTGAACTCGCCGCGACCCTCCAACTCTGGTCCGTATCTCACGACCGCCTGACACAAGACCATGACGCCCAGCCCTTCGCCGGCCGTTTCGGTCCGAAGATCCGCGAAGCCTTTGACGATCTTCGGCCCTATTACCAGCGAATGCACGACGCCGCGTCTCGATTTCTGAACGTCGGCGATCCCGCGAGCCTCGCCATCATCCTCGAAGCCGAGAGCAACTATCTCCCCCGGATGGACCGCATCGTCGGCCTTTACGAGTCGGACGCGCGAGGCCACGTCGACTGGATGAGAGGCACGGGTTGGGGTGTCTCCGCGCTCGTCCTCTTAGCGCTCGCGGGGATCGGGGCGTTTATCCTTCGACCCGCGAACGAGCTGATCGAGCGTCAGGTTGCGGAATTGCAACGCTCTCACGACGATCTCGAAGTCCGCGTCCGCGAGCGAACGCGAGCCCTGGCGCGTCTGAACCACGATCTCGCCCGCGAGGTCGCCGAACGTGCTCGGGCCGAGGAAAGCCAGCGCGTCATGGTCGAGCAGTTCAGCCACGTCGCCCGGACCAAGGCCGTCGGTGAGATGGCCGGGGGTCTCGCTCATGAATTGAATCAACCTCTCGGCGCCATTGCCAATTACGCGGAAGGGTGTCTGGTGGCTCTTGGCAATCCCGCCCCGCATCTCGAAGACGTTCACGCCGTTCTCGGCAAGATTCTCGCCACGACCCTCCGCGCCGGCGCGATCGTTCAACGCATCCGGCGGTTTGTCACCCGACACGGCACCACGCACGAGGCGTTCGAGCCGAACCGCCTGGTTCTCGATGTCGAGGGCTTTCTCCGCGACGAGATCCGCCGCCGGAGCGTCACGCTCCGGCTCGATCTGGCACCCGACTTGCCAGACATCATGGGAGACCCCGTTCAGATCCAGCAAGTTCTCGTGAACCTGATTCGTAACGCCCTGGACTCGCTTGACGCGTCGCATCCCGTTGGCCCCTTGGTCGTTGTCGCCACGGACCCGGGAGACGAAACCGGCATCGAGTTCCACGTCACCGATAATGGCGAGGGTATTCCAGAAGACCAGATCGCTCACGTCTTCGACCCCTATTTCAGCACGCGTGACGACGGAATGGGCATGGGCCTTGCCATCAGCCGGACGATTGTCGAGGCTCATCATGGTCGGATCAGCGTCGAATCCGAACCCGGAAACTTCACGACCTTCCGATTCCTCCTTCCCGCCGCGGTCGACGGAGGCGAGACCCCCTGAACCCACGGTTTACATCGTCGACGACGATCCCGACATGCGCGACTCGCTCCAGTGGTTGATGACCACCGTCGGGCTCCGCGTGGAGGTCTTCGAGTCGGCCGCGGCGTTCCTCGCCGGGTATGTGCCGGGGGGTCCCGGTTGCCTTGTCTTTGATGTAAGGATGCCCGAGACGAGTGGCCTGGACCTCTATGAAGACCTGGTGGCCCGGGGCGAAGGGATGCCGGTCATCTTCATCACCGCCTTCGCCGACGTGCCGATGGCCGTCCGCGCGATGAAATCGGGCGCGATCGAGTTTGTCGAGAAACCGTTCAACCGCCAGACCCTTCTCGACCGCGTTCAGCGCGCGATCAAGGACGACACCGATCGCCAGCGCCTCCGCATCGAGCGCGAGGCCGTCCGCGATCGCTTCCGCGCCCTGACTGACAAGGAGCGCGAGGTTCTCGACCTCATCAAGAACGGACGTCCCAACAAGGCGATCTCCGCCGTGCTCGGAATCACCCCCCGGGCCGTCGAGATGCGCCGGGCCGGACTCATGAAGAAGCTCGGCGCCCGCAATCTCGCCGAACTCCTTCGGCTCACGCTCGAACTCGATGCCGCCTCCGAGGGGTGATCAACCTTCCGGTCCATCACCGCACCCGCTCGCTTTGAGGAATCTTCACGCCAAGAACGTGGCTGGAAACCTTAACTTCCTCATGGATGTGAGTCGCCTTAAATTCCATACGGCTCGACTCGCGGGCAAGTTTTCCCGCGTGTTTCGATCTCGTTGCGCGGGTTTTGGCACTGCCAGAATGCCTACATATGGAATGCCGCCAGACCCCAGGGATTTCGCCCATTCTTATAGCAGCATCGCCCGAAATCTCAACAACAGGCGTTGTGAGCTAAAGCGTCGCGCGGAGATTTCGCCTTCGGTTTCCCGAAAGCGATGGTGGGAAAATCCGAACGAACGGGTAACGATCTCGCGGTTCAGGCGGCTTTCAGCGTCTCAACACTTTGGCGTGGTACGAAGCCTGCAATAGAGCTCGATGCCTATTAAAGGCAAGCCGCCGGTCTCTCCCCGCGGTTGTCCTCAGTCATGACCCGATGACGGACGATCCAGAAACATCGACCACGCGAAGAGGTCATCCGTCCTGGATGACTCTGGGAGCGGTTCGCAATGGCAATGGTTGGGACGGACGTCAACTCCGGCTATGGCGGCTTGATTGACGCCATGCTCGGCGAGCAAAACGACCTCACGGTTGTTGAGCGGTTCGCGCAGTTTCATGAAGACGTGACCAAGCCCCTTCAGGGGAAATATTATTCGTCCCTCTTGCCAGGTCGGCCGCCGGGACCAGGGCAACAGTATGCGTTCGAGGTCGATCTTGACCGTTGCTCAGGCTGTAAAGCGTGTGTTGTCGCCTGTCACTCGTTGAACGGGCTCGATGACCAGGAAGCCTGGCGCGAAGTCGGCCTGATCGTCGGCGCGTCGATGGGTCTGCCGGTCTTGCAGCACGTCACCTCGGCCTGCCATCACTGCCTTGACCCGGCCTGTCTCAATGCCTGTCCCGTGGACGCGTACGAGAAAGACCCGATCACCGGGATCGTCAAGCATCTGGATGACCAGTGCTTCGGCTGCCAGTACTGCACGCTCGCCTGTCCTTACGACGTGCCGAAGTATCACGCGGGCAAGGGGATCGTGCGAAAGTGCGACATGTGCTCTGACCGGCTCAAGGTCGGCGAAGCCCCGGCCTGTGTTCAGGCCTGCCCGCACGAAGCGATCAAGATCCGCGTCGTCGACAAGGCTGAGGCGGTCGCCGTCGCCGAATCAAATACGTTCCTGCCCACCGCCCCGGGCGCCGATTATACGATGCCGACGACCCGATATCTTTCCACCCGGCCGATGCAAGGCCCGGTCCGGGCGGGCGATCATTTTCGAAACGAACCCGAACACACGCACTCGCCGCTCGTCGTCATGCTCGTGCTGACGCAGGTCTCGGCCGGCGGATTTCTTTACGAGGCCGCCGCCCGAGCGACCGGCCACGCCTTCCCGGCCTCGCTTCCTTTTTTGAGCCTGGCCATCGCCATGGTCGGAATCAACGCCAGCCTGCTGCACCTGGGGCGTCCGCTCTATGCGTATCGGGCCTTGATCGGGATCAGGCATTCGTGGCTCTCGCGCGAGATCGCCGCGTTTGGACTCTTCGCCAATCTCGCTCTTATTCACGCCTCGGCGCTCTGGTTCCGGCCGGACCTTGCCCCGTACACCTCGGCGCTCGTCTCGGCGGGGGGAATCATCGCGGTCTTCTGCTCGGTGATGGTCTATCACGCCGTGCATCGGCCCTTCTGGCAAGGGGGAATCACCGGCCCGAAGTTCTTCGGAACGGCCGCCGTGGCGGGCCTGGCGGGTGCACTGGCGATCTCGGGCGGATCGTTGAAGATCGCGCTGGTGTTGGCCCTCGTCGCGACCCTCAAAATCGGCTTCGATGCCTCGATTCTCTTTCATCTCAGCGACCCACAACTGACGCCTTTACGACGGTCGGCCTTGCTCTTGACTGGCGTTCTCCGGCCGGTCGCCGCGGCTCGGCTTGGCCTGGGGTTGCTGGGAGGCGTCATTCTGCCCCTCATCCTGATGGTGACCGGACCGGCTCCGGCGGCGGCCTGGGTGGCCTTTGGCGCGGTCGTCCTGGGTGAACTCGCGGAACGGTTCCTGTTCTTCGCGGCGGTCGTCCGGCCGAAGATGCCGGGGGGGCTGGCGGCATGACACTATTGATCGAACCCCGAAAATTCTGGGATAAGCTCTGTTCCCTCGTCCGGGCGCGCGATGGTCACCTGACCCGCGAGTTGCTCCGCACCCCCGGTCGGTTCGGCCTCGGCCAGGTCCCCGCCAAGATCGCTCCCGACGCCACCACGAACATGGCCTGCGGGTTCTGTTCGACGGGTTGCGGCCTGACGGTTCACCTCCGCGACGGCGAGGCCGTGAACCTTACCCCTTCGGCTGATTACCCCGTGAACATCGGCATGGCCTGTCCCAAGGGCTGGGAGGCGCTCACGGTTCTTGAAGCGGGCGACCGCGCGACCACCCCCTTGCTCCGCGGCGCAGACGGTGTTCGACGGCCGGTCGACTGGCAGACGGCGCTGTCCACGATGGCCGAACGCTTCAAGGCGATCCAGGCCGAGCACGGCCCCGAATCGATCGCCTTTCTGAGTACCGGCCAGATTGCCAGCGAGGAAATGGCGCTTCTTGGCGCCGTCGCCAAGTTTGGCATGGGCATGGTTCACGGCGACGGCAATACCCGCCAGTGCATGGCCACGGCCGTCGTCGCCTACAAGCAGTCCTTTGGGTTCGACGCCCCGCCGGCGACCTATCAAGACTTCGAGGAGGCCGACTGCATCGTCCTCGTCGGCGCCAACCTCTGCATCGCGCACCCGATCATGTGGGAGCGCGTGATGAGGAACCGGAAGAACCCCGAGATCATCGTCATTGACCCCCGCCGGACCGAGACCGCGGCCAGCGCCACGGTCCATCTGGCGGTCCGGCCCAAGTCGGATCTCGTTCTCTTCTACGGCCTCGCCAACCTGATGATCGAGAACGGCTGGGTTGACCGCGACTTCGTTGACGCCCACACCAACGGCTTCGAGGACTATGCGAAGTTCGTCAAGCGGTTCGGTCTTCTCTCGGTCGCCTATGAAACGGGACTCGACGTCCGCCAGATCCGTCACGTCGCCGAGCTGATCCATCAGAAGAAACGGGTCTCGTTCTGGTGGACGATGGGGGTGAACCAGAGCCATCAGGGGGTTCGCACCGCGCAGGCGATCATCAACCTGGCGCTGCTGACCGGCAACATCGGCAAGCCGGGGACTGGGGCGAACTCGGTGACCGGTCAGTGCAACGCGATGGGCTCGCGAATCTTCTCCAATACCACCAACCTGATCGGCGGTCACGACTTCTCCAGCCAGGCCGACCGCGCCAAGGTCGCCAGCATTCTTGAGATCCCCGAAGACCGAGTCACGTCCAAATGCGGCTGGGCCTACGACCAGATTATTGAAGGCGTTCGCGAAGGGACGATCAAGGGGCTCTGGGTCATCGCCACGAACCCCGCGCACTCCTGGATTCATCAAGGCGACCTCCGCGATCTGCTCGGCAAGCTTGATTTCCTCGTCGTTCAGGACATGTACGACTCGACCGAGACCGCCCTTGCCGCCGACCTGCTCTTGCCCGCCGCGGGCTGGGGCGAAAAGGAAGGGACCTTCATCAATTCCGAGCGGCGCTTCGGCCTGCTCAAGAAGGTCCGCAGAGCGCCTGGACAGGCTCTTTCCGACTTCCGAATTTTCAAGCTCGTCGCGCAAGCGTATGGCTGCGGCGACCTGTTTGAGAAGTGGGTGTCTCCCGAGGCCGCCTTCCAGATCATGAAGCGGCTTTCAGCCGGAATGCCCTACGAGATCACGGGCATTGAGGATTACCAAGCCCTTGACGTCGCCGGCGGAATTCAATGGCCCTTCCCGAAAGACGCGCCCGACCACACCCAACAACGTCGGCTCTTCGCCGATGGCCGGTTCTATCACGCCGACGGCCGCGCCCGGTTCCTCTTTGAAAATCCGAGGCCGATGGGCGAAGAGGCGGACGACGACTATCCGCTGCTTCTCTTGACCGGCCGAGGTAGCGCCTCGCAATGGCACACGCAGACGCGAACAGCGAAATCCGCGGTCCTGCGCAAGCTCTATCCGGCCGGTCTTCACGTCGAGATCCACCCGACCGACGCCGCGCTCGTGGGCATCTCACCCGGCCAGGCCGTGATTGTCGAATCACGCCGGGGCAAGGCCCGAGCCAACGCCTTTGTCTCGCCGAGCGTGCCGCGCGGTCAGGTCTTCCTGCCGATGCACGACCCGGCGACCAACCAACTCACCTTCGCCGACTTCGATCCCTACTCGCGACAGCCCGCCTACAAGGGTTGCGCCGTGCGGGTTCGGGCCGAGGTTCCCGCGGATCGCGACGAGGCGACACACGATCGACAACCTTCGGCCATCTTGAGAGGTGAACACTGATGAGAGCTGACGGAAAAGCCACGAGAATCGACCTCTTTAATCTGTCGACGCCGCAGATGCGAGCGTTCCATCTGTCGTGGTTCTCGTTCTTTCTCTGCTTCTTCGCCTGGTTCGGAATCGCGCCGTTGATGACGGTCGTCCGGGCGGAGATGGGCCTGACGAAGGATCAGATTGGTTGGCTCATGATCGGATCGGTTTCAATCACGATCATCGCCCGGATGGTTTGCGGGAAGCTCTGCGATCTTTACGGGCCGAGGCTCACGTACACCTGGCTTCTCGTCCTCGGCTCGCTGCCGGTGATGGGGATCGGCCTGGCGCACGACTTCGCCACCTTTCTGGCCTTCCGAATTGCGATCGGAGCGATTGGCGCCGCGTTCGTCATCACGCAGTACCACACGTCGGTCATGTTCGCTCCCAACTGCATTGGCACGGCGAACGCGACGACCGCGGGCTGGGGTAACATGGGCGGCGGCGTCACCCAGATGGTCATGCCGCTGCTCGCCGGTCTCTTTGCCGTGACCCTCGGGTTTGGTGAACACCTGGGCTGGCGGCTCGCGATGGTTTGCGCGGGTCTGCTTTGCATGACGACTGGAGCCGCCTATTACTTCCTGACCCAGGACACGCCCCACGGCAATTTCTCGGAACTTCGCGCCTCGGGCGCGATGCCGCCAGCCGGATCAGCGCCGGGGACCTTCTGGGTCGCGGCCCGAGACCCGCGCGTCTGGGTTCTCTTCCTGCTGTATGGAGCCTGCTTCGGGGTGGAGTTGACGATGGATAATATCCTCCACCTTTACTATCACGACCACTTCGGCATGGGCGTCAAAACGGCCGGCTTCGCCGCGGGTTCGCTCGGCCTGATGCACCTCTTCGCCCGAACGCTCGGCGGCATGGTCAGCGACCGTTTTGGTGGCAAGTGGGGTCTGAAAGGCCGGGTCAACTGGCTCTTCGCCGCGATCCTGGTCGAGGGCCTGATCCTGATGGTCTTCTCCCGGGCGACCACCATCGCGATGGCGATTCCGGCGATGATCGGGTTTGGCATCTTCATGAAGATGTCGGAAGGGGCGACCTACTCCGTCGTGCCCTTCGTGAACAAGAAGGCGCTCGGCTCGGTCTCGGGCATCGTCGGCGCGGGGGGCAACGCCGGAGCGGTCGCCGCGGGCTTCATGTTCAAGAGGCTCGACTATCCGACGGCCCTGCTGTACCTCGGCGGCATCGTCGCGGTCGCTTCGTTGCTTGCCTTCGCCGTCCGATTCTCGGCCGAGACCGAGGTCGAGGTCTCCCGCGACTTCGCCGAGGCCGACGAACAGCGCCGGCGTTCTTCGAGCAGCCCGGCCCCGTCCCCTGTCATGGCCACCTCCTGAAGATCCACCGACGACCAAGGGCTCGACGGGTCCGCTCTTTGTTGCAGCGGGCTCGGCGAACCTGGATCGATCGGTCATCGGCCATTCAACAACGACCGGTTGAAGCAACCGAACCGACTTGAATCACGTTCCGCAGCAAAGGACTTCGCCGATGTCAGAACAGAACGGTCTGACCGAGGAACAGAAGAACTTCCTTCAAGGCTTCGCGATGGGGACCGACGTGAGCCGCGCCGTGCGGTCACTGCCGGTCCTTTCGGGAAGCGGATCGGCCTCGGGTTCGGTGGTCAGCGTCGGCCCCTCGGGTGCCAGCGTCAGCCCCGACGGCGCGGCCCCCGCCGGGCCGCCGAGCCTTCAGTTCGAGGCTCAAAACAAGGCGATCGCCGAGGGAAAGACCCTCTGCAAGGAAGAACTGGCCAAGCGCGCGAAGGACCCTCTGTCGATGTATGACGAGATCCTGGCGAACGCACGCGCCGGGGTCTTTCCGAAAGATACCGACGTTCTTCTGTACAAATACTCGGGACTCTTTTTCGTCGCCCCCGCGCAGAACGCGTTCATGTGCCGGCTCCGGCTTCCCGGCAGCCTCGTCAAGTCCTGGCAGTTTCGAGGCGTGGCCGACATTGCCCGGCGCCTCGGTGGCGGATATGCCGATGTGACCACCCGCGCCAACCTTCAGATTCGCGAGATCGGCCCGCACGACGCCCCGGCCGTCCTTCAAGAGTTGATCGAGCTGGGAATCGTCGCCCGAGGCACGGGGGCCGACAATATCCGCAACGTCACCGCCAGCCCGACCAGCGGGATCGACCCCCAGGAGATGATTGACACGACGCATCTGGCCAAGGAGATGCACTACTACATCCTCAATCATCGAGAGATGTACGACCTGCCCCGCAAATTCAACATCGCCTTCGACGGCGGCGGCCGGATCGCCAGCCTCGACGACACCAACGACATCGGCTTCAACGCCGTTCGGATCACCGAGGACGCGGCCGGTGAAGGGGTGACGCCGGGCGTTTACTTCCGGCTCTGGCTGGGCGGAATCACCGGTCATAAGGACTTTGCGCGCGATACCGGCGTCTTGCTCCGCCCCGAGGAGTGCGTGCCCACCGCCGCGGCGGTTGTCCGGGTCTTCATCCGTCTGGGCGACCGGACCGACCGCAAGAAGGCCCGTCTCAAGTACGTCCTCGATGACCTCGGCTTTGAAAAGTTCATCGCCGAGGTCGAGAAGGAACTGGGCAAGGCGCTCCGCAAGGTGCCGATGGATCGCTGCGAGCCGCGCGGGCCGGAAGACCGCTGGGGGCACGTCGGCATTCATCCGCAGAAGCAGGAAGGACTGTATTACGTCGGCGTCGTCCTGCCGGTGGGTCGGATGACGTCCGAGCAGATGGACGGCCTCGCCGAGATTGCCGAGTGGTTTGGCAGCGGCACGATCCGCCTGACCGTCTGGCAAAATCTGCTCATCTCGGACATCAAGGAATGCGATCTTGACAAGGTAAAGCAAGCGATCGAGCGCCTTGGCTTCGGCTGGAGCGCGTCGAGCATTCGAAGCGGCCTGATCGCCTGCACGGGCAACGCCGGCTGCCGGTTCTCGGCCTCCGACACGAAGACCCACGCGATGATCCTGGCGCGCTACCTGGAAGAACGCCTGACCATCGATCGGCCGATCAATATCCACCTGACGGGTTGTCACAACTCCTGCGCCCAGCACTACATCGGCGATATCGGCCTGGAGGCGACGAAGGTCGAGGTGGGTGATGACCTCGTAGAGGGCTATCACCTTTGCGTCGGTGGCGGCTACGGAGTGGAACAGGGGATCGGCCGTCGGCTCATCGAGTCGATGGCCTTTGACACGATCCCGCCCGCGGTGGAACGCCTGCTGCGCGACTACCTGGTCCGACGTCAGCCCGAGGAGTCGTATGCGTCGTTCGCCCGACGTCAGACGCTCGAAGACCTCCGCGCCGTCGCCGAAGATCCATCCGGTTCTCTCTCCACCCCTCCCACCCTTCAACCGGCCTGATGAACCATGAACATCGCGTTGATTCCTGAATCGGCACCGTTCACGTCCGAGCAACGCGCCTGGCTCAACGGCTTCTTCGCCGGCTGGCTCGGCATTGACGGCGCAACCCAGGCGCGCCCCGGCGACCCCGCCGTGGCTCTTGCCTCGGCACCCGCGGCGCTCGCCAAACCTCCGGAGCCTGAACACGCTCCCGAACCCTGGCACGACCCGGCCATCGCCATCGACGATCGCCTCAAGCTCGCCGAGGGCGAACCCCTGCCCCGTCGGCTCATGGCCGCGATGGCCCAGCTTGACTGCGGCGCCTGCGGCTATCTCTGCCGGACTTATTCCGAGGCGATCGCCAGCGGCGAGGAGAAACGCCTGACCCTCTGCTCGCCAGGAGGTTCCGAGACCGCCAAGGTCGTCAAACGCCTCGTCAAGGAAAAACCCGCCAACGGCGACGGCCATTCCGCCGCTCCCTCGAAGAATGGCGCCGGTACGAACGGCAGCGCCTCGCCCAAGAACGGCAGCCATTCCAGCGAAGCAACGATGACGACGGCCCTACGCTTCTCGCGCGATAACCCCTTCACCGCCCGGATTCTCAAGACCGAGAACCTGAACCGGCCCGGATCGGAAAAGGAAACCCGACACGTCGAGATCGACCTCGGTCCCGACGGCCCGACCTATTCCGTGGGCGACTCTCTCGGCGTCTTTCCCGAGAACTGCGACGCCCTGGCCGAAGACCTTATCAAGGTCCTTGGCGCCTCGGGTGACGAGCCTGTCCGCCTCGAAGACGGTCATGAAACATCACTGCGGATTGCCTTGCTCCGCGACCTCTGCCTGAGCGAGGTGAACGAGGTTCTTCTCGACCGCCTGGCCGACGTGGCGACTGATCCCGCCGAACTCGCCAGGCTCGGCGAGTTGATCAAGGACGACAGCCCGATCGCCGGGTTCGACGTGCTCGACGTTCTGAACGCCTTTCCCTCGGCGAAGATCTCGGTCGAGGAGTTCGTCGCGTCCCTCTCACCGATGAAACCGAGGCTTTATTCGATCTCAAGCTCACCGAAGCGGCACGTCGGACAGGTCCACCTGACGGTGCGCCGGGTTGACTACAAACACAACGGCCGGACCCGAAAGGGCGTGGCCTCAACCATGCTCGCCGACCGGGTCAAACCTGACTCGCCAATTCGCGTTTTCGTTCAGCCGTCGCACGGGTTCTCGCTTCCCGACAGTCATGACGCGTCGACGATCCTGATCGGTCCCGGAACCGGGATCGCCCCCTTTCGAGCCTTCTTGCACGAGCGGGATGTCATCGGTTCCAAGGGCAAGAACTGGCTATTTTTTGGCGATCAGCGCGGCGAATATGACTTTCTCTACGAGAACGAGCTGAGCGACTTCCTTCGTCGAGGTGTTCTTACCCGTCTCGATACCGCCTTCAGCCGCGATCAAGGTGGAAAGGTTTACGTTCAGGATCGCATCCGCGAGAGCGGAGCCGAGCTCTTTACGTGGCTGGAATCGTCCGCTTACGTTTATGTCTGCGGTGACGCCAAGCGCATGGCCGCCGACGTCGACCGCGCTCTTCGCGAGGTCGTCCGCGACCACGGCCGGATGACCGACGACCAGGCCAAGGCGTACATGACCCGGCTGACCGCCTCGGGTCGTTACAAACGAGACGTTTATTGACGGTTGGTTCAGGACGTAGCCAGGCCCCTGCTCTTTCTTCATCGCGCGCTCAACGCGAGGCGGGAGAAGCGGGAGTTGGGACGGTCGTCGAGGCGGCGGACTGTTCGGCGTAGGTCTTGACGGACAGTTCCGCGTCACGAACCGAGGCGCGGCGGTGGGCATCGGCCGCGGCCTCGGCGACTTTTTCGGGGGTGTCATCAAAAAGGCCGTAGCGAAGGTTCCATGACTGGACCTCGCGAGCGATCGCGTCGGCCTTATCGAACTGGTTGGCCTCCAGCGCGACGCGGGCATCGCGGAGCATGAGCCTGGCTGTCCGACGATCACGCGGCAGGCTCGCGTTGGCGGCATTCCTGGTGATCGCCCCCTCTTTCGCCTTGAGCTTGGCGAGGGTCTCGGCGACCTTGTCCGGTGTATCGTCGAAATAGCCCCATTTGACGTTCATCGACCTGACTTCCGCGACGAGCTTCTCGGCCGCCTCGAAATGCTTCAGGGCGATCTGTTCGCGGGCCATCTGGAGTTGCCAGCGCGCGTTTTGCTTGGCGTCCGGGGTGTCGCGAAGCAGTTCGGTGCTCGGCAAGGCCGCTCGCTCCGCCTCTCGCTGGCCGGGCGCGGACTCAGCGGGAGGCGTTCCGGGTTGCTTCCCGGACATATCGAGAGGGGGCGGAGCAAGAACTGGCGGAGGAACCGTGCTCGCGGTCACAAGCGAGGGGTCAACGGCGGGGGTCTCCCTGGCGGTCTTCTGGTCCTTTCGATAGCGTTCGATCTGATCGCTGTATTCGTCGAGAACAATCTGTTCGTTCAGGGTCAGACGGTCTCGATATTTCTGAGCGGCGTCGAGATATTTGGCGGCGAGGTCATATCGCTTGCGATTGAACAGAAGAGCGCCGGTTTCCAGGTATTTTTTGGGAGGCGCGGGGGGTTCCGGCCGGACCGCGACGGGAGTTGCCGGTTGGGCCGGAGCCTGACTGGCGGTCGGGGCCTTTTGCGGATCGCCGTCCGCCCCATAAGCGACCGGAGAAGCCGCGCCGAGGCTCACGCAAATCGCGAGTCGTTTGAGCCGTTTCAACCCGACCTCCTTTCGCCGCGAATCGCTCGGATTTGAGCAACCCACGACGTCCCTGTCGTGGACCTTTCAAAACGAGGCGAGGCGCCGGCGTTTGCCTGTCTTCGTCAGTCCGAGACCCCGCCGAACGGCAAGAGGGTACGGCCTTCTCGATCTCTTGTCTAAATGAGGTGAGGTGCGTCCTCGGTCGGGAGCGGACCCATGCGAAGACGAGTTCTTACGCCGAACGCCCCTCCTCGTCAAGGCGACTTCGAGACGATCGTCGGGTCGTTTCCATTTCCAGAGATGTTCGAGGACTGTTGGCCAGTACGATCTGGGAAACGCCTTCACCTCGACGTCCTGGACTGACCTTTTCCCTGGCCGTTGTGTCACGGCATTGCAAGACACCGCGGTAAAAACGGCATGCATGCCAGAATCGAGGATATTGCGAACGGAATCACGCGGCAGGACCGATCATCGAGCAGGGACAGCCCGAGGCTCCGCGAGTTTGCGGAGAACATCAATCCCCTTCGTCAACGTCGCGTCGTCGACCGCATACGAGATTCGGAAATGGGTGTCGCGTCGTGAGAAGACGTTGCCGGGAATGATCAGGAGGTTGTGTTTGATCGCCTCGGCGACGAATTCCGAGGCGCTTCCCCAGGGAGCGCGTGGGAAGGCGTAAAAGGCCCCTTCGGGTCGGGGGAGATCGAAAAGCCCGTCAAGTCCCGAGATGACGGCGTCGCGCTTGCGTCGATAAGCGTCGGTCTGCGAGGTCAGGTCCTGGTCAAGGGCGACGACGCCGGAATACTGCACCACGCTCGGTGCGCAGACGTAGCTGAATTGCTGGAGCTTGGCCATTTCCTGGATCAGGCGAGTCGGACCGTGCGCGAATCCGAGCCGCCAGCCGGTCATTCCGTGCGACTTGCTGAAGCCGTCAACGACGAGAACCTCGTCATTCCAGGCGGCGGGACCGGCGAAGGGGCGATCGTAACAGAAGGCGCGATAAACCTCGTCGCTGATGAGCAAGATGCCCCGAGATCGGCAGAGTTCGGCCAGGCGTCTCATGTCGTCGGCCGAGGCGACCGCGCCGGTCGGATTGCCGGGCGAGTTGACAAGGACACACTTGGTCCGTGGAGTGATCGCGGCGGCGACCTTGTCGGCGTCGAGGCGAAAGTCGGGATACGTGTCGACGAAAACGGGAGTTCCGCCGGCCAGATGCGTTAGATTCCCGTACATGACGAAGTAGGGGTCGAAGATGATCACCTCGTCGCCAGGGTTCACCACCGAACAGAGCGCCAGTAAAAGAGAGCCGGAGGTACCCGAGGTGATGAGGACCTGGCGGTCGGAATGTCGAAGCTCGGCGTCAACCGCGGCCTGGATTTTGCTTCGAAGCTCGGGGATGCCCTGGGTGACCGTGTAGGCGTTCCGACCGCGCTCGATGGCCTCGATCGCCGCGGCCTTCACGGGGTCGGCCACGTCGAAGTCGGGAAGGCCGATTGAGAGGTTGATGGGGTTGGTCATCGACCGCGCCATGTCAAACGCCTTGCGGATGCCCGAGGCTTCGATCGATTTCATCCGGTCGGCAATCCAGGCATCGTTCACGGTCGGCTCCGAGGTCGGGACGGTGGGTTTGGCACTGACTGGCTTTGGGAAAAGGGTCCATATTACGAGGGGACAGGGTCCCCGTGGTAGAGGAAGCGTCTCCATGAACGTTGGGTTCCACCTGTATTTTCCGAGCGAGCCCGAGGCCCGCCGCGCTGCCGAAACTCTCAAAGGCGAGGGTTACGCGGTCGAGGTCCGCCCCAGCGCCGACGCCGTCGATTGGATCACCCTGGCCTCGGCCGAGATCGACGACAAGGATTTCGACAAGACCGAGGCGCACATGGAGTCGCTCGCTCGGTCGATGGGGGGCCGCTTCGACGGGTTCGAAGAGACAGGCTGATACGCCGCCGTTGCCGCGTTGCGGAGAGGAGGCAGGTTCGCGTACTTTAGGTGGACTGTCACCTGTTCAATGCCGCGCCCGCCTTCCTTCCTTGACCGAGTCTGCCTCTGATGCTCCGCTATTTTCTTGTGATTGCCGTGACCGACGGCTCGTTGCTCGTCGCCAGTTTCGTGCTCGGCCTGATCGCCTCGGGAGAGCCGAGGGGACCGCACGCGATTTTTCGGGGCGTTCACCTGCTGATTGCCCTGCTGGCGACGATGGCGACCCTAGGCGTCCACTCGATCGCCTATACCTACTTTCTGGCGACGGGCAAGTGGGCGCAAGAGGTGGTCAGGGTCTATCAACTGCCGACCTGGATCAACGATCAGGCGAAGAAGAACAAGCGCAAGGCGTTTCGGTTCGAGTTCTGGGGGATGACCCTTGTCGCGATCACTGCCTGGCTCGGCGCGGGGGCCGACACGCGCGGGCTGAACCCGCTATGGCACCTGGGAATCGCGGCCTTCGCTCTGGCCTTCAATCTCGGGGCCTTCGCCGTTGAATACGCGGTGATTGTTCAGCAGGCGAGGCTCTTGCTTGAGGTCAAATCTCAGGCGGATCGCCTCCGCGAGGCTCGTTATGGCCCCGAGGCGGTGGCTGCCTCGGAAACAGGTGGGACGTCGGATTCCGGGGTGGGACGAGAATAGCTTCGCGATTTTTCCGTCGATGATCAATCGAATCCATGGACAATCCCCTGGTTATGTCGACTTGGTCATCGGTCACCGAAATAACGAGTGAATCCCAGCCTGTTTCCAGGCTAGACTCGTGATCCGTGCTCCAAAGAGGTCAGAGGGGAACCGTCGTTGATGTCACCGCTGGCCGTCGTGATTGCAATCGTCCTGGTTGATCTGCTCGGGTTCACCCTGGTGATGCCCTTGCTCGACCCCTTTGCCAGGGAATATCACCTCGACGCCCGGCAGATTGGCCTCCTTTTCGCGGCCTATCCGATGTGTCAGCTTGTGGCGGGACCGGTGCTCGGGCGGCTCAGTGACCGTTTCGGTCGAAGGCCGGTCCTGATCGCCAGTCAGGCGGGAACAGCGCTCTCGTTCCTGATCCTGGGCCTCTCGCGTGATTTTCCGACGATGCTTCTGGCCCGGATGCTCGATGGCGCCTCGGGCGGCAATATCCTCGTGGCGCAGGCGTATGTGGCCGACGTCACGACCCCTCAAAATCGTTCACGAGGGCTCGGGCTGATTGGCATGGCCTTTGGCGTCGGATTTGTCCTCGGTCCGCTCCTGGGCGGCCTTCTGCTCGATGAGCGATTGCCGATCGCCGCGGCCTGGCGGCTTCGCGTGCCGTTTCTCGTCGGCGCGGGCTTCTCCACGCTGGCGCTTCTGCTTGTCTTGACACGACTGCCCGAGTCTCTTCCCGCCGACGCCTCGGCCCGTCGGGCCGCGCGTGTCTTGACCTGGCGAGGGCTGATGGAAACGGTCAGACAGCCGACGATCGGTCTGCTCGTCGGTGTTGGGTTCCTGGCCGTGCTCTCGTTCGCCTCGCTTGAAGGGACGTTCAGCCGCTACCTTCGCCTGCGGATGGGCTGGCAACCGCGTCAGGCGGCGTACGGCTTTGCCTTTCTCGGGCTGACGAGCGCGATGGTTCAAGGCGGCCTGATCCGTCGCCTCGTCCCCCGGTTCGGCGAGACCCGGCTGATCATCGCCGGCCTGGCGACCCTGGCCGCGGGAATGGCCTGTTTAGCCCTCGCGGAGAACCTCCCAGCCCTGTTCACGGCCATTCTGATCGTCGCGGTTGGCCACGGCCTGACCAGCCCGACCATTCTTGGCCTGCTCTCTCGGGTCACCCCCTCGGGCGAGCAAGGAGCCATTTTTGGGACCCTTTCCTCGGCGCAGACACTCGCCCGGATGTCCAGTTATCTCATCGCCTACAATCTACTCGCGCGTTTAGGTACTTCGGCACCATACTGGGAAGCGGCGTTGGTCGCGGTTGTCGCGCTTGGCCTGGCGTTCATCGTTAGCCAGCGCGTGGCCGTGAGAGAGCCGGAAGAGGCCGTGGTGGAGGCCGTTGCTCCGGGAAGTTAATACTGGACTTCGTATCAATTTTCGTACTTGGTTACCGGGGGAGTTGAGCCGGTCCAGCGTCGAGTGGGAATCTGGACTTCATCCCCATGACGTCCAGTTCGATCATCCCCGCTGACACCTCGTAGCTCCACGGCGGTTCGACGAACACCGACCAGGACTTCCGCCCGTGGACATCCCAGGCCGCCAGCTCAAGCTCGGCGGAGAGGATCACCCGGTCCCCATGCCTGGCCCAGCCCCAGAACCCGCAACTTGTGCTGTCCATCCAAAGCCGCGACGGTCCGTCCAGCCGGTAGGCCAGCAGCCGCTCGCCCGCGCCGACGAAGAGCAGATTTGTCTCCGGGACGAGCAGGACGCCTGGATGGAATCCGCCCGATGGATCGTACCGCTGGGCCACGACCAGGAAGGGCCAACCCACCCCTCGCGAGACGGCCAGCAAGCAGCTCTTGCCCTCGGGGCTCTGGAGGTCAAACTCCTCGACGAGCCCGGCGTGCTCGGCGTAGTTCCCATACATGTCGGGGAGCCGATCCGGGTGGCTGGACAGGGTGTACTGGCCGACCGTCACCGAGAACATGGGCTGGCGGACGTGGGTGTGACCAGGGGGATGACATGACCCGGCCCGTGACGGAGCAGGTCGCCGAGCGATCCGAGGATGTCCCGGCCCTGACGACGGCAGGTTCGCAGGACGCTGGCCAGCACCGCGTGCGTCTCCGCCCCGGCCTCGGTCCGGTTCCCCGCCGATAGCTTACGTGCGATCACCGCCGGTCGGATCTCGCGTTCGGCCAGGTTGTTCGTCGCGTCCACCCCGTCATGGTCGAGGAACCGCAGCAGGTGATCCCGCTGCTTGCGCAGCCGCTTGGCCAACCGCGCGTTGTCCGGATCGGTGTAGGTCCCCGACAGCAGCCGGTCCAACTCGGCGTGGACCTTGCCCCGGAGCACGGCATAGCCGCGATCGCCGATCGTCCCCCGGCGACGCTTCAGGGCCATCGCCTTGCGGAGCAATGCCGCCACCCGGCGGCTGAATCGCACCGCCCCCCGGGTCTTGGACCGCTCGATCTCGCCGCAGGTCTTCAGCAGGTGGGCCAGGCACTTCTGCTTGGCGAAGGGGAGCGGGTCGTAGGCCAGGAAGCAGTCGCTGACCAGCACCCCGGCGAACTCTTCGCCCAGCACATCGACGACCACCTCATGAGCCCGGCTGGGGCGGATGCGGTAGAGCGTGGCGTGCTCGTCGGCGAAGACCCACAGCCAGGCCGACCGGCCGCCGATCTTCCAGCCGGTCTCGTCGACATGCTGGACGGCGCTCTTGCTCGCCGCCTCGACCAGGCGGTCATAGCTGGGCTGGGCCAGCTTCCGAAGGCGATGGCCGCTGCGGACCAGGGCCGCCGAGGCGACGACCACGCCGGTGAGGGTCAGCAGGACCGAGGAGCACTTGCGATAGGAGACGCCGAGGCGATGCTTCAGGTCGGCGGCGAGGCCGAGCAGGCGCGGGCCGTACTGGACCGACGCCGAGCCCAGGGCGTTGGAGGTCTGCTCGGGGTGTCGGCCCTGGACCCGACGACGACAGGACGGGCATCGGGCCACCGGGACGCGGAAGCGGGTGATGACCGGCTTGGGCTGTGGCAGGTCGATCTGATATTGGTCGTGGAAGACGATCGCGGCCTCGCCCAGCGTGGCATGACACCCCGGGCACTCCGGCGGCATCGGCACTTCGATGGTGCGATCGACCTGCTCGGGTGGGGGTGCGGGCCGATGGCTGGGCGGATGCCCGGCCTTACGTCCCGGCCGCTTGGGATCGGGCTTGGGCGTCCCCTTGGAGAACGGGGCGGCTTGACGCTTGCCCGCCCTCCGGGACTGCTCTAACTCGACCTTGAGCCGTTCCACCTCGGTGCGTAGCTCGTCGATCTGCCGGGCCTGACGCAGGGTCAGATCGACGAGTTCCTCATAGGTGGGTGGCTTGCCATCCATGACGGGAGTTTTACCCGAGCGGTGGGACCGAACGCTACAGGCAAGCGGTCAAAAATCCGGTAACCAAGTACCAATTTTCAAAAAGGCATGTTCCACAAACTCTTCGGATTCGCGAAGAGTTTTGAGGGTTTATCCTGGCAGGTCTTTGTCGAGCGGTCCGCCGATTGTGTCCGGATCGGTATACGCCTCGCGAGTGAGAATCGCGCGGATGGCCTCGGGGCGGGACATCAGGATCTGAATGGCGTCAACAAGAGACTGAGGGCGGGCGTTGAAGATGACGCGGATTTGTTGGCTTGTTTGACGACGTTCCAACATCGCCAGTAAACGGCGGGCGGTGGGCTCGTCGCTGACGCCCTGGCCCTTGGCCAGATTTCGGGCCGCGGCGAGGAGGACGTCTGGCTCGGTTCTGGCCCAGGCGAAAAGCGGTTCGTTGACGACGCCGAGGCGGGGCTGGACAAGCCCTTCGCCCCAGAGCCGGCCGAGAAAGGGCGCGTAACGGTGTACCCATCCCGGCGCCTGACGTCGGGGCCTGGCCCGGTCGGACTCACTCTCGGCGAGGACCGAGAGCACCCAGGCGCGCGAGACCGCCACCGGATCGGCCACGGCGGCGACCCGGAGGCCGTCAAGCTGTCGGGGTTCCGATACGTACCAGGGGCGCATCGCGTGCAAAAGCCGGGTAAACGACGTGGCTTTCGAGTCCTGCGCCAGTAACCAGACATACGGGAACTGGCCTTGGCCCGACCCGCCGAGAATCAGGTCGGGCCTAAGCTCGCCAAGCGTCTGAAGTTCGTGAAAGGTCCCCGGCTCCGTGTTCGGATTCAGGTAGCCAAGGACGGCGCCTCGCGGAAGCTTCCGGTTCAGATCCGCGATCACGCGAGGATTGAAGGCGTCGTACCAGTATGTCCGCTCAAAGAGGCCCGATCGGCAAGCCCCGCGCGGGCCGCCGATCAGCTCATTGTAATACGAGAGTTCATACGGATGCGTCTTCACAAGCTGCCAGGCCGCCGGTCCTAGTACCAGCGCCGCGAGGATTCCAGGGATCAGGCCGGGCGACTTCGACCGGGTCCATCGCGCCAGGTCATCGGCCATCCAGACGGTTCCCCAGGCCGCCAGTCCGGCCAGGAAGAAGAAGGTCGGCAAGAAGAGTCGGACGCCATCGTGGGCCGGGGTCGGGAACATCCGGACGATCGGGAGCGTCACGAGATGCAGCACGAAATAGAGCGGCAGGCGGTCGCGACGCACGACCCGGAACGCGTAAATCAGGCCGAGGTTCGAGGCCAGAAGGATCGAGGCGGGGACGGTCACCGCGATCAGGACCCAGGCGTTATGCCAGGGCAGGCTGAAGAGATACGTTTCACCCAGGTAAAAGTTGCGGATGTCCGGGAGGGAACCGCGTCGATTGGTGTTCAGCATGTAATAGTGCGCGAGCCTGGGCAAGGTTTCGCGCCACCAGGCGGGGTTGCCCAGCCAGCCGACGACCGGGGCAAAGGCGATTATCGCCGTCCACGACTCCAGCGCGGGGCGTTCGACTCCCCAGATCGGGCTTGTTCGGAAGAGTCGGCCAAGAAGGCGCCGGACGATCCAGACGGCCAGGGGCACGGCCAGGATCGCCCCGGGGATCGAACTCAAGGGGCGATCCACGAAGAGGTCCGTGTACCTGGGCTCGGGCAATTTGTGAGTCAGCCGAAGGATCTCCGCCAGCGCCAGAGCAAGCGGAGCGAGCATCGCGGCCGAGGTGATCAGTCCGTCCGCCCAGTCGGCCGCGGAACTCTTCAAGAAGGCGGGAGCAAGCCTCGCCACCACCAGCCAGAGCAGGAGCGGGCCGAGCACGAAGACCGCTCCCATTTTTTCGACAAACCCAAGTCCCAGCAAGACCCCGACCATGACTCGCCAGCCCCGCGCATCGGGTTCATTCAGGCCCTTCCAGAAGGCCAGGGCGGTGGCCGCCCAGAGCAAGAGGCCAGGGGCGTCGGTCGCCGCGATGTGCGCGTCGCCATAGACGCGCGGCATCGCCAGCAAGGACCCTGCCAGCACGACGCCTTGCCAGACTCCGTATCGCCTCGCCAGAAAGCCAAAGCCGATCGCGATCGTCAGCGCCAGTTCCACCGACGAGGCCATCCTACGCGAGGGAACGTCCTTGACCCAGCGCCCGAACGCCGCATGCGTCAAGAGGCTCAACTGTCCGGCCAAAGGGGGATGAAAGTTGATCCCGTGGCGTGCATAGGGCCAGTAGAAAAGCAGAGCGTCCGCGTCAAGCAACCGGGAAACGTCTTGCCAGTTCCGCGCCGCTCCCAGTTGTTCCCACCAACGCGCTGAGCGGACCTGACTGAACCGATACGCAGGCTCATCCCAGGTTAATCCCAGGTCGCCCGTCGTCGGCAAGGTCGCGGCCAGAGCCAGGGACAGCACGAGGCCGAAGGCCAACCACCATGCTCGACCCTGAAGCCGACAGCCCTCGGAGTTGGACTCGGAAGCGTCTGGAACTAAATCGGAGGTTGAGCGCATTTTGACCCGGTCTGGCGTCATCAAGGTCGGCTGGGTTCGTTTTGCAAAAATTCGAGTCGAAAGGCGAGTCTCACCAAAAACACCCTGTTTAATCCATATTTTCTAAATTACCGGAACCATTCTCTTTCATTTTTTCAGAAAGTCTTTTGCAACCATCCGAAATTCCATTACCCTGTTCGGTGAGAGGGCATACAGATTGCCCAGACTCGTTGATCGACGTCATTGTTGCAGATGGGCCTTACGGAGTACCTTCATGAAACGGCACCTGTTGATTCTGGCTCTGGCCGGCCTCTGCGGCGGTCTTTGGGCCGCGGATGCCACCGCATGCTGTCACAAGAAGCAGGCTTGCGGCACGCCCGCGTGCGAGCCGCCCCCGCCCCCGCCGCCGCCGCCGACCTGTGAGACGCCCAAGTGTGGGCTCTTCCACCACAACTCCGGTTGTGGCCACAAGAAAATGTTCGGTTGCCACAAGAAGCCCGCCTGCGAGCCGGTCGTTTGCGAGACCCCGGCGCCGGCCCCCGTGTACGCGGCCCCGGCCGCGTACTACCCGTCGCCGCAGGCGTCGCCCCAGGCTTCCCATCAGGGATATTGATCCTTCGGGATTCGCGTTGATGTCGGAAATCTGGCCCACTCCGCCCCGAATTGTTCGGGCGGACGTGGGCCTTTCTTTTGGTTCCGACCGACTCGGATTCGGGGAAGGATTCCACAAAGCCTCGACCTGATCGTAAGGGAAGATCCAGAGGAGGGGAACGCCCCATTTCTGAATGACAAAGGCCGGGCGCCCGGATCGTGCCAGCCTTCGGTCAACCGGACGAAAGGCACCCGGTCGGTTCTGAAGAACGTACCAGGCCCAGGGGCCTCGGTCCGTCGGCAAGAGACCGGCTGGAAGGCGGCCGGTATCGCGAAGGTAAAGCAGCGACGTCGGATACGTCGCGAAGCGGACCTTCTGACCGGGATCGGTATGACTCCTCAGCCAGGCGAGGGCTTCGTCGGTGAGCGCATCCCAGTAATAGGTCGGTTCCATCCCGAGACTTGTCGCTCCGGGCAAGCCTCCCACGATCGGGCTAAAATAGGAAAGCGGCACGGGCATCATCACGGCCACGCTGAGGATTCCCTCGATGATCGCGGCGGCGACGAACGCCTTGCCCCATCGTCCGAACCAATCCAGAGCCGACGCCGCCCCGAGCCCCGCCACCAGCGCGAGAATCCCGAAGGCGGGAAGCAACTGGCGGACGCCGTCGTGGCCGGGCGTGTGCGGCAAGGCGCGCAGCGTCAAGAGAAAGGCCCAGTGGCCGACCGCCAGAAGCCCGAAGGGTTCGGTTCTCGATCGCCTCAAGGCGCGGAAGACCCCCAGGAGCGAAAGTACCAGGAAGCCGACCGGCGTGACCACGACCGTCCAGAGCAGGGTATTATACCAGGGCAACGACCCGTCCGGGGTTGAGATGACCCGGCCGAGAAAAAGCGTCTGGATTCGGACCGTCGACGCCCGGTTCAGGTTTGACGCGAAGAACCGCGTCAGGCCGGCGATCGGCTCGGTCCACCAGGGGGGATTGATGAGATAAAGGGTCGCCAGCGCAACCACCAGCCCGACGACCAAGACGATCGCCCCACGCCGACTGCGCTCCAGAATGATCCACGCCAGAAAAGGCAAGAACACAAACCAGCCCGTGAGCTTGACATCGGCCGCGAGACCGAGCATGACTCCGAAAATCAAGGTCCAGAACACGTTCGGGCGCTGAGGATCGTGGGAGACGTCTTCAGGACGTTCGACCCCATTCCAGAAGCTGAAAATCGAGCCGAGCCAGAGGGATGAGAGCAGAGCGTCATAGGTGGCGTAATGACCGTGGGCGAAGAGATTGGGCTGCAAGACCCAGGCCCCGGCGCCAAGCCAACCTGCCCAATATCCCCATCGTGTCGCGAGAAACGTGAAGAGAACCCCAGCGGTCAGGCTGAAGACCAGGATCGGCCCGAGTCGAGCGCGCGGGAGTGCCTCGCGGCCGGGTGTCAGGACGTCACCCAGAAGGCCGACGAGCGCGTAGAGCGGCGGGTGGCCGTGAGGCTCCTCGCGCGCAAAGGGCCAGAACCAGGCAAGAACCGCGGGGTCGAAGAGAAGTTTCGCGCGGGTGTTAATCTGATCAGGATGCGGAGGCGGGGCGCCGACCTTCTGAACGAGTTCAAGGGCCGGGGGTTTCCAGTCGGCGGCGAATCGCGCGGGGTTGCCTAGCGCGGTGAACCAGAGACGGAGTCGGGCGACGCGTCCAAGCGTGTAGCCTTCATCCCAGACGATCGCGAGTCGAGATTCGGTGGCGATCATCAGGGCCAGGGTCGCCAGAAAAATGGCGAGCCCCAGGCCCCGGATTTTCCAGGTCGTCCGCGTCATGCGCAATCCGAAGAGGGTTTGACACAGAGGATGGCCGCGGTGCCGTGACAATATTGTCAAGGACCGTCAGCCATCATCGTTCAAAGCCCGACGGATTTCACGACCCCGTTGACCCGGGACGCGATTTCCTCGGCCGCGACGGGAGAAAGCGGCTCAACGGTCGCCGAACGCATCAGGGCGACCTCATTGCAGTTCGGGAAGAGCGGGCAACGCACGCACTCATTCCAGATCTTGTGCGGCAGGTCGGCCTTGTCGATCCGGTGATAAGAGCACTTCTCAAAGAAGTCGGGCACATACGTCAACGTGAAGACCGTCTTGATCTCCAGCTCGCGCGAGGCCTCCCAGCAGGCTTCGACGAGCTTCCGGCCGACCCCTTGACCTTGCACCGACTGGGAAACCGCCAGGCATTTCAACTCGGCGAGGTCTTCCCAAAAAACATGGAGAGCCACGCAGCCGATCACCTGATTGGCGTCGTCAGTGGCCACGAGGAACTCGCGGATTGACTCGTAAAGCTCACCTAATGAGCGACGGATCATCAATTTGCGGTCGGCGAACGTGCGGATCATGTCCTGAATGGCCGGCACGTCACCTACTCGGGCGGGTCGAATGTTCAACCGAGGAGCCCCCAAGCTCAGGCCGGAACCGGATATTCTGGCCTCGTAACCCCGCGTCAGCCCTGACCTTCCGAAATCGATCGATCGCGCGGGCTATTGTAAAGTCACGGGACCGCGAATCAAGCGTTTGAGCGCGGATTCAACGTTCCCTTGGCTATTTACCCGCGAAAAGCATGCCCAGATCGTGACCAGGCTGCTCTATCTAGAACGCACGGGATGCGGTGGGCCGGGCCGCCGAAGCGGCGGGGGGGCGGTTGGGAAGGACATGCTCCGTGTAATACGAGAGGACATGCCGGTAGTCGGGACCGTGCGCGGCCTCGATCAGACCAAAGGTACGCGCGATCTCGTCGGTCGCCTGGTCCAGGGTCCAGTTGCAATAGCGGGTCCGATAGGCCATCTGGGCCATCGAGGCGCGATTGATGCCGTGATGGCAATGGAAGTAAATCGGGTAATTCTTGGGATCGGCCAGAACAGCCGCGGCGGCGTCGAGCTTGGCGTTGATGACCCGATAATCCTTGGTGTTCCGTTCATCGACGATCGGAATATGAACCCAGCGAAACCCCAGTTCCTTCGCCAGGGCACGCTCGCTCACGGCGAGCGGGTGATTGACCGGATGGGCCAGGGCGAGGACAGTCTTGATCTTGTAATCGTGAACGATCCGACGCATCGGCCAGGGCTTCTGCCAGGCCCCCCGGTAGATCTTGCCCGGGACGACGGTCATGAACTGGTCGGCGAAGAGGTAGTCGTGCCCGTGTCGCCAGACTTGCTCGCCGGCAAGAACCGCGAGGCCGCAGGCGAGGCCGCGACGGAGCCAACGGCGTCGATTGCTGATCATCGGGTCAAGGCTCCCAATCGATAAGGCGGAGAAAGGCTCGGCCGGGCCGGCGGGGATGGTAGCAGAGGGGGGAAAACCCGGCAAGGTCGGTCAAAATGGGTTGGCTCGGCGGTTGAATCTCCTGAAATCTATCGGCCGGGCCGGTGCTTGACTGAAGTCTCGATCCGTCGACAGGACCTACCGACGGCAATCGAGTTAAAGGGGCAAGGCGTGATTGTGGGCCGGTTGATGTCGCCAAGGTCTCCCGATTCGTTAAAATCCCGAGCCGGGCGATCTGGATGAGTCGCCCGGCCGCTTGGCACGGATTCGGTTGGAAATCTGAGGTCAGGGATGACACCACATCGGGCGCTCTGGGGATTAATCGTCGTTTCCGGGCTGGCAAGGCTGGTCTGGTCGGCCAGCCTGGGACCGGGAAACGACGAGGCGTACCACTACCTCTTCACCGTTCATCCCGACTGGAGTTATTTCGACCATCCGCCCATGCTCGCGATTGTCGAACGGGTCGGCGTTGCCTTGGCGGGTGGAAGGGTCTCGGTTTTCAGCTTGCGGCTGGGATTCGTGCTGCTCTTTGCCGGTTCAACCTGGCTGATGGCAAGGCTTTCGGCTCGATTTTACGGCGAACGCGCGGGGCTGCTCGCGGCCTTCGCCCTGAACGTCGCCGCGTATTACACGGCGGCGGCCGGGGCCTTTGCCTTGCCCGATGGTCCGCTCCTCTTCTTCTGGCTCCTGACGCTCGATCGCCTGGCCGTCGCGGTCGAGAGCGATTCGAACCGACCCTGGCTGTGGGTCGGCCTCGCCTGGGGCTGCGCCTTGTTAAGCAAGTATCACGCGGTTTTTCTCCCCGCCGGGGCCTTGCTGTATCTGGTTCTGGAGCCGAAGGCGAGGCCCTGGTTGCGGAGACCGGGTCCGTATCTGGCGGTTCTGGTGGGAGTCGTCGCCTTCGCGCCGGTGATCGGCTGGAACGCGACGCACGGCTGGGCCTCCTTCGCGTTTCAGGGGAGCCGCGCTCTGGGGCCGGGGCGATTTCGGCCCGAAACCCTGCTGGCGGCGGTCTTTCTGCCGGCGCTTTACCTCTTGCCGTGGGTCTGGGGACGATTGATCACCTCGCTGATCGGTCGGGGTCGGCACTTCTTCGACCCGGAAACGCCTCTCGCCGACAGATTCTTGCTCTGTCAGTCGATTCCGCCCCTCCTGACCTTTCTGGCCGTCGCCTGCGCGAGGCCGATCTTGCCGCACTGGACGCTCGTCGGCTATCTGCCCCTCTTCCCGATGGCCGGTCGGGCCTGGGCGCATGACCTGGCAACGAACCCCGTCGCGACGCGGCGGAGGCTCGCCGTGTACGCCAGTTTGCCGATTCTGGTTGCCGCCGCGGCGGCCTTCCAGGCGCGAACAGGATATTTTCAAAAAGGGAGGCCCGGGGGCCTGGGTCTGGTCCTTGCCGCGCAAGATCCGACCGCGGACATGGTCGGTTGGGACGTTCTCGCCGCTGAACTGCGCCGCAGGGGTCTGCTCGATCGTCCGGAGACGTTTCTCTTCACGCCAAGCTGGTATCAGAGCGGGCAACTTGCCTTTGCCACGCGCGGTTCACAAACGCCCGTCCTCTGCTATCACGCGGGAGACGCCCGCAGCTTCGCCTTCTGGAGTGATCCCCAGGCGTGGGTCGGCCGCGATGGCATCCTGGTCGAGGTCGGCGACGTCCCCAACGATCCCCAACGTTTCCAGCGCTGGTTTACGCGAATCGAACCGCTCGGCGAATTTGAGATCGACCGAGCCGGAGCCCCCTTGCGCAAGGTCCGGCTTTTTCGTTGCGTGAACCAGACCGTGGCTTTCCCGTTCAACGACCTTGGCCGGACTGTTCGCTCGCGTCGAGAGAATCGGGTCGCGTCGGGTGAACGGAGCCTGGTCCGTTGAGTCGAGGTTTCGAGAAACGGGTCAATCACGAGTCGCCGAGGTCGGCCTTCGATCGCGGAGCCGTTAAGGTTTTATCAATCGCTTGATGGCCAAGATTCGCCAAAGATTTCAAATCGGCGTTGATCTGAAGTCCGTTCAATGACTCAACTGGGTCGCCAGGCTATTCGCATTCGGTAGAATGATGGGCCGCGGTCGGGTGCCCCCGAGGGAAGGTTGCGCACGCGGGGCGGGGCGGAAGCGGAACCAGGAGCCTAGTCGTGACGATCAAGGGGAGTGCCATCCAGGGGGAGCATCCGCCAGCCCCGACATCATCAACGGGGCAAGGGTCGGGCACGGCGGTATCGAAGGTCGTCGGCCTCTATCAGATGTTCTTGAGGCGAAGCCTCGAACACTTCTTTCCCGATGCGCTTCTGGATGTCGCCAGCGACCGCAGCTTTATTGACTGGGATGGGTCGTCCTACAGCACGAATTTTGAACTCTCCGACGACACCGACGGCGTGGGCGTGGTGATTGACTGGTTCGGCACGCGCTATCTCCTGCAACCGGGGAGCCCGACCCCGTTCTTGCCGTCCGAGCGGCGGTTGATCGAGACGATTCTCCGGGCGCTCGATCTCCGGTTCCGTGGTCTTTTTGATCCCGAGGTGGCGCACCGGATCGACCGCTTTCACTACGCCCTTGAAGACCTGATCGTGACCGACTTTCTCGCCCCAGAGGAACCGTACCGGGTCCCCGCCGCCTTGGAAGCGCTGCGGGTCGCGGCGCTCTCAACCTATGAAAACCGTCGGGTTTCCAGCGGTGCCCTGCTGCTCGGCGGTCGCAGCGATCCGGCCGCGCCCGAACGGGTCAACCCCGCCGGGGCGCCTCGGTTCAACACGCGACTGAACGGAATCAAGGGGTTCCATCGCCTCTGCGATGGCGTTCGCACCGTCTTTTTGATCGATCACCAGGGAGAGCTTTCGCGGGCCGTGGATATCCACACGTGGGCCGACCGCACTCAGGGGCTGGAACCCCCCGCGCACCCTTGCCCGCGCTGCTATGTCAGCCATGCCAAGGCGACGCGGTCGGGCGGCCACGTCTGCATTGTGCTGACCCCGACTCAGGAGATCAAGGTTTTTGCGCGAGGCGTGATGGCCTTCGCCTTCAGCGACGCACGCTGGCGATTGCTCGATATTCCGACGAAGTTTGCCACCTGGTGCGAGGCCGTGAGCGCCGATTGCCGACACGCCGATCTCGCCCGCCGCATCTTTCAGGCCGCCCTCAACCTGAGCGAGGACCGCAAAGGAGCGCTTTTCGTCGTCCTTCGCGACCCTGCGGTTTCGATCCCGCAATTGATCGCGCCGGCCGACCGGATCGTCGAGGAAGTCGCGGCCGACGATCCACATGACCCGGACAATCTTTCGCCAAGGTTAGCGAAACAGTCCCTTCACCACGTTGTCCGCGGCCAGACCCTCATGGAACTCGACGCGGCTGTCCTTGAAGCGATCGCCGGTCTCGACGGCGCTGTCGTGACCGACCTCGATGGCCGCCTCTTGACCTTCGGCGCGATCCTTCGGATTGCTCCCGAAGCCTTGAAAGTCGCCCGAGCGGTGGAAGGTGCCCGCACCCTCGCCGCTCTGGCCGCCTCGTACTACGGTCCTGTCCTCAAGGTGAGCGAAGATGGCTTCCTCACCATGTTTCTCGGCGGACGCCGCGTCTGGGAACTTTGAGCCCGCCAGATTCCACGCAAAAATCGCCATGCCGATAACCCAACCAAAAAACACTCGCAAGGCGCGGCGACAAACACGAATTCCCGCCAGCCGATCGGCCCAGGTGTCCGGCGGCAAGGGCTGATGCCGACGCTTTGCGACCAAGCTTCGGACCAGCGTTCAGCCGTTCTCGGGTCGCTCGATTGAGTCAATCGACCCAACGAGGCGTCCCTCCAGGCGAAGGCATAAACCTCAGGCGCTTTCCTTCTTCCGCTCAGACTTCGAAGCCGGCGTGAGGGGTTGCGGCGGGGTGTCGAAGAGGCGTTTTTCTTTACGGACGACCTCGGGGGTGATCACGTACCGACCTTTTTCCTTGGCCGACTTGTCGGGCAATTCATACATCACGTCGAGCATCACGTCCTCGACGATCGACCGCAAGCCGCGAGCGCCCGTGTCTTTGAGTTTGGCCTTCTTGGCGATCTCAATCAGGGCATCAGGAGTGAACTCCAGGTCGGCCCCTTCCATCTCGAAGAACCGGCGGTACTGCTTCACCAGCGCGTTTCTCGGCTCGGTCATGATCTGCACGAGCGCATTGACGTCCAGCGGCATCAACGGGCAGATCACCGGCAGACGCCCCACGAACTCGGGAATCATCCCGAATTCGAGAATGTCATCCGAGGTGACCCGATCCAGCAGCGCCCCCAGTTCATTGACGTGCTCGGTTTCCGACTGACTGCCAAAGCCGATCGTCTTGCGCCCCACCCGACGCGCGATGATGTTGTCGAGCCCGACAAAGGTTCCGCCGCAGATGAACAGAATGTTCGTCGTGTCCATCTGGATGTACTGCTGCTCGGGATGCTTGCGGCCCCCTTGAGGCGGAACATTGGCAATCGTCCCTTCGAGCATCTTCAAGAGAGCCTGCTGAACCCCCTCGCCCGAGACGTCGCGGGTGATCGAGACGTTGTGATTCGTCTTGCCGATCTTGTCGATCTCATCGATGTAGATAATTCCGCGCTGGGCGCTTTCCAGGTCGAAATCCGCGGCGTGAAG
Organism: Isosphaeraceae bacterium; assembly: GCA_965277595.1. Classification (GTDB taxonomy): domain Bacteria; phylum Planctomycetota; class Planctomycetia; order Isosphaerales; family Isosphaeraceae; genus CBDIDH01. Next base: position 2,302,810 of record CBDIDH010000002.1, on the reverse strand, counting down.
AAGCTTCAGGAGGATGTTTTCCACGTCCTCGCCCACGTATCCCGCCTCGGTCAAGGTGGTGGCGTCACCGATCGCGAAGGGAACGTTGAGAATCCGGGCCATCGTTTTGGCTAGAAGCGTCTTGCCGCAGCCGGTCGGGCCGATCAGGAGGATGTTGGACTTGTCCAGCTCGATCCCCGACTCATTGTCCTCGGCGTGGACGAGCCGTTTATAATGGTTGTGAACGGCGACCGAGAGAACCTTCTTGGCCCGGTCCTGGTCGATCACATACGAGTCAAGCTGTTCCTTGATCTCGCGAGGGGTGGGGATGTCAGTGAAGAGGGTCTTGGGAACACCCCTGCGCCGCCGTTCCTGGTCGAGGATTGACTGGCAAAGCTCGATGCACTCACCGCAAATGTAAACGTCGCCGGGACCTTCGACCAGCGGGCCGACGTCGCGGTAGCTCTTGCGGCAGAACGAGCAATAAGCGTTCTTCTTGTTGGTGCCGCCGGTCGTGCCCGAGGTGAGGCCCCCGTTCCCCCCGCCGGTCCGCTTCCCCCCGCCACCCCCGGAGCCGCCGCCCGTGATGTCCTTACCCGATGGCATGCCTAGGTCCCTTTCGTCAGGAGTTCGAGGGCGGGCGGACCCGCCTCCATGTCGCGAGGCGGGATTGATTGAGGCGATAAAGAACGCAAAAGTTAAGAGGGAACGAAGAACGTCAGACGGCCCAGACCAGGACAACGTCGAACACGGCCGGCATGCTGGACTGCTCACGGAGGTTCGGCGAACCCGATGCCCGCGTCTAAGGTCGCGGCCGAGGGGCCTTCGCGACGAACTCTACCACCCCATCGAAAGGACTGCCGACCAACCGACGATTTGTCCGCAAATCGCCATGCGCCAACCCTCCTATTTTAATGGACGTTCCGTCGCTGAGCAAGGCCGCGGCCGGAATCTTCGGACGCTCGACGCACTTGCGCGATTTTTGAAGGCTCCTTGTCGCGATCCTCCAGCCCAACGCGACTTGCGATCCCCAGGCCCCCTACGTCCCTGGCATGCGACGCCTTCTTAATCCACCAAATTCCGCTGAACAATCCATGCAATCAAACGTCTTCCCGCCGCGCTGAAGGAATACGAAGAGAGATTCTCGGGGCTCTCCCAGGCGACCCGAGCCACTCCCTGGCCGGGAGTCAGCGCGTCCGTCAGACCGTCGGCCTTGTAGGCGTCAAGTTGGACCCGGTGTTTCGTCACGCCGTATTTGAAGGTTTGCACCAAGGGCCCGATTGCGACCTCGACGCCGGTCAGTCGCTTGACCCCCTCGGCCAGACCCACGCCTTCAAAGCCTGGGAACGATCGGGATGCCGGGTCGGCTCCCGAGACGTGAACGGTCGGGAATTCCCAGAACCCTTGCCAGAGGCCAACGCCCCCGCGCTCGACGATCAACACACGCCTGTCTCGAAAAACCAGAGCCGCCGCTTCCACAGAGGCCAGAGGTTGCGGTCGGGGCGTCGTCGTCGGAATGACCTCCTGAAGTCCAAGGCTTCGCGCCCGGCATTCCGTCGCAACCGGACAGACCAGACACCTCGGCGCCCTCGGCGCGCAGATCAAGGCGCCCAGCTCCATGAACGCCTGATTAAACGTTCCGGCCCCGACTGGAGGAACGAGCCGGGCCGAGGCGTCCCAGAGCCTTGCCTGCGTGGCCGACGCTTTCAGGTCGCCCCGCCAGGCCAGCCAGCGCGCCAGCACGCGCTGGGTGTTCGCCTCGACAATCGGCGCGGGCCGATCAAAGGCGAACGAGAGAATCGCTCCGGCGATGTACCGGCCGACGCCCGGCAAGGCCCGAACCGCATCGGGATCGTCGGGAAGAATCCCGCCGTGGTCGCGGACGACGGCCTTTGCCGCGGCGTGAAGTTGCCTGGCCCTTCGGTAATATCCCAGGCCCTCCCAGGCCTTGACGACATCCGCCTCATCGGCGCTCGCGAGATCGGCAAGAGTCGGGAACCGCGTCAAAAACCGTTCGAAATACGGAATAACGGCGGCCACGGTCGTCTGCACGAGCATCGTCTCGGAGACGAGGATGCGGTACGGGTCGCGGTCAGCCCTCCAGGGGAGGTCGCGGCGGGCCTCCGCATACCAGGCCGCCAACTTTTCCCGGATCGCCGCCACCCAGACAGCATCCTGATCAGGACAATCCCGGGACCGCAATCCTGTTATCGGAAGTTCAGCCACGCGATTTCCACTCCAAAACCCGCGGAACAAATCCCGCAACAAGACAGGTACGACACAGCTTTCCCAGATTACGGAACAAAATCTCAAGTCTACGCCATAAATTGCAGAATTTCAACCTGAAGTTGCTTTGTAAAGTTGACATCCCGTATTCAGGATGTATATTGTAAATACAGCAGGAGTGCTCCCAACGAACGAGGCTGTTCCAAGCGAGGGGGCCTGCTGGTGTCGGGCGATGTTGCCCGATCTGCGACGAATGCGACTCGCTCCCAATGCCGGGAAAGGAAGAGCAGTGATGCTTGCTTCCAACCAGACTTTCGTATCCGGGATGATTTCCGAGGACGTCGCGGTGACTGTTACGGAATCGGCCAGGGCGGCCGAGGGTCCGGGGGGTCGAGATCTTTTCGGACGTTTTGTCAATCTCTACCAGAGTAACGAGTTTTTGATCGCGGAACTGGCTTCCGTCAAAAAGAAAGTGGTCAGCGCTCAAGCCTACCTTGAGTCAACGGGAAGCAACCCGAGTCTCGCCAAGGCTCAGCTCAATCACCTCAAAGTGCGCCGATCGGCCATTCTGACCATGCTTCGAGCGAATCGTCTCCAGGCTCAGGATCTTCTCATCAAGACCGGGAAATCAACCAGGTGCAACGACGCCTGACCGGTTCTCATCCCGATTCCGGGATTTGTTTCTGTTCAAAGGGCCGGGATGGCCCACGATCTGTCACCCTGCTTTTCTAAACACACGAACTTGGAATCTGTTGAAGACGAGGACAACTCCATGCACGCGATCGAAACTTCGAGCCGTTGCGAGTCTTCCGAGCCGAACCAACTCGCCAAGCCCGCGCTTCGGAACGAGAACAAGAGCAGCACGCGTCGCTCTCCGCTGACCGCCGACCAGCAGGTCTTGGCCGCCAAATATCTGCCGATGGCTCGATCGCTGGCCAAGCCGCTCAAGCGGAACTGGCCGAACGAGGGAATGGAGTTCGAGTCGGCGGCTCTCATGGCCCTGGTCGAGGCGGCGCAGTCGTTTGATCCAGCCCGTAACGTCAAGTTCCCGACCTTCGCTCGATACCGGATCTGGGGCGCTCTTCGCGACGTCCAGCGGGGCCTGATCACCCCTGGATGGCGGACCGACCTGGAAAACGCCCCTTCCGTGACCAGCCTTTCCTATGACGCCGAGGAACATGGCCGGGTGCTCGGGACCGAACCCGACGCGCCGGTCGGCCAGAATTTCGAGGCCGTTGAGTTCGTGGAAAACCGGCTCCGCAAGCTTCCTCCCAAGCACGCCGAGGCCTGCCGACAGATTTACCTTCACGATCGAACCCAGGGCGAGGCCGCCCAGTACGTCGGTTGCTCCAAGTCGCGCCTTTCCTATCTCCACAAGGAGTCGCTGGATCTTCTCAAGGACGCCTGGGAGTACGAGTCCCGCAAAAAGGATGGTTCGAACCGTTCCTGACTTCTTGAAATTCCCGGGAGATTCTTCTCCCGGATTCGCAACCCATCCCGATTGACGATTGCGATAGCGATCCAAGAACTTCACACCGCACCCCAGATCGGAGAGAACCCATGCTCGTACTGAGGCGAAAAGAGGGTCAGTGGGTCGAGATTACCCACAAGTCGGGCGACACGATCCGCGTTCGGGTGTACAACATCCGGACCCGCCCCCCGGGTCAACTCGACCTTGCCTTCGACGACGACGATCACAACTTCCTGATTCAGCGCCCCGAACGCGGTCAAGGGGCCGAGGTTCTCGCGGAAGTCGCCGCGAGTTCGTCGTAAGTCTTTGAAGACGCGCCATGACGAAACGAAGCCAACCTCGCTCCCGCGGACGGGATTGAAGTTGGCTTCGTTTACGGGATTCCTGGAAACGAAGTGACGACGTTCAGGCCGCCCGTTCGGCGCCACCGACGTGATACGCCTCGGCGTGAAGGAACGCGGCGATCGTCTCGACGACGTAGCGTTGCGCGTTTTCCGAGAGTTCGGGATACATCGGCAGGGCGATCGTTTCCGCCGCGGCGGCTTCCGAGATCGGGAAGTCGCCCGGTTGGTGGCCGAGCGAGGCAAAGCAGACCTGAAGATGAAGCGGAATCGGGTAATAGATCTCCGTTCCAATCCGCCGCGAGGACAGGTGCTCTCTGAGCGGATCGCGAGCCGCGGCGGGAACGCGGACGACAAACTGATTGTAGACGTGAAAATAGCCTTCTCGCTCGATTGGCAAGGCGATTTGCGAGCCAAGGCCGGTTTCTTGAAAGAGGGAGCGATAACGGCGGGCGGCGTCGCGTCGAGCCTCGGTCCAGGCGTCGAGATGGCGAAGCTTGACCCGAAGGACGGCCGCCTGGATCGCGTCGAGTCGCGAGTTAAAGCCGACCTCGTGATGGTGGTATTTCGGCTCCATTCCGTGAACGCGGAGGCGGGCGACGGACCGGGCGAGGTTGGGGTCATCGGTCGTGACCATGCCGGCGTCACCAAAGCCGCCGAGGTTCTTCGACGGATAGAAACTGAAGGCCGAGGCACGCCCGAGGCCGCCGGTGCGCTTGCCGCGATACGCCGCGCCGATCGCCTGGGCGGCGTCTTCCAGAACAGTCAGGCCGTGGCGGTCGGCGATGTCGTGGATCGCCTCCATGTCGGCGACCTGTCCGTAGAGGTGGACGGGAAGGATGACCTTCGTCCGCGAGGTGACGGCCCCTTCGATCCAGTCCGGGTCGATGTTGTAGGTTTGCGGGTCGATGTCAACGAAGACCGGCTTCGCCCCGGTCCGCCAGATCGCGCCCCCGGTCGCGAAGAAGGTGTAAGGCGAGGTGATCACCTCGTCACCCGGGCCGACTCCCAGGGCCAGAAGCGGGAGCAAGAGCGCGTCGGAGCCCGAGGCGCAGCCGATCCCGTGGCCGACGCCGCAATAGTCGGCGACCTCGGATTCAAAGGCGGCAACCTCGGGGCCGAGGATGAAATGCTGACTCTCGATCACGTCCCGGACGACATGCTCGATCTCATTGCGAAGAGAATCGTACTGGGCCTTGAGATCGAGCGCGGGGACGGAGAGGGGCTGAGACGGTTGACTCACGGCGGTCACTCCTTTGACTGACGCCTTGGGGCGATTGGGCGGCTGGCTCTCCATTCCTTCGGAGAGAGATCGATCGGACGCCGCACCCTAGTCTGTCAAGGGAATACTGTCAATACGGCGCGGTCGGCAGGCCAAGCTTCACGCACGATTAAGCCGAATGGTGTCCGTCCATCGGCGCGTAACGTTCCGCCAGTTCCGACGATGGAGCGAATGCGGGAGCCTCGTCGTCGGTATCAAGCTGCTTGACGCGATCGGAGACGAGGTCGTCGAGCAACGGATGAGGGCCAAGGGCCTGGCCCAGCCGGAACTCGACCCTCGGGTATCGACCCCGAAGCGCATCGCGGGCGGCGGTGAGGTCGCGGATCAGGTGGACGCCCGCCGAGAGAAAATAGGGGATCATCAAGACCCTGGTCGCTCCTCGGGCGACGCAGCGATCGCCGCCGGTCGGGATATCCGGGTCGGCCAGTTCGAGAAAACAGGGCTCAACGATCGAATATCCCGCGCGATCGGCAAAGCGTCCGGCAAGCTGATGAAGATCGTCGTTCGCCGGCGCATGCCGGCTCCCGTGCGCGATCAAGAGGACGGCGACTCGCCCTTTTTCGTCGGTCCCGTCCATCGATCCGTCCCTTCCCAGGGCCGCTTCCACCCGACCGGCCGATCGCCCAAACGACCGCCGCCCTCGTCTCTTCATCGTCGATTCTAGACTGGGAACCTCAAACGTCAATCAATCGTCGTCGTCCTTGTCTTTCGGGTCTTTTCGAGGGATCACGAAGGCGGCGCGGACGGGCGGGGGCATCGGAGAGTCGGCCCCTTTGACGGCCTTCCAGATGATCTCGTTGAAGATCAGGTCATCGGCCCGGTCCTCGACGTCAAGGTTGAGCCGTTTCGACGCCTCGGCGCCCCAGGCGGTGGCCAGGTTCCTGGCGTTGAGGTCGGCCCGAGCCGGACGAGTCTGATAGGGCGTCAGGTTGGCCTCGGCCGTGAAGGCGGCGGACATCGGCCGGGCCGAGGCGTCAAACTGACTCATCGGCTCAAGGCCGAGGCAAAGCTCGATCGTCCGAAGCATCGACGACGTGCTGTACATCGTTGAGTCCACCGAGTGCCGCTTGATGTGAGGACCAATCGCAAGGGCGACCGTCCGGTGAGCGTCGACGTGGTCGGAACCGTTCTGGGCGTCGTCTTCGACCACGAAAACGGCCAATTCCTTCCAGAATCGGCTCTTGCTCAGGCCCTCGATCACCCGGCCGAGCGCAAGGTCGTTGTCGGCAAGATAGGCCGTCGGCGTGGGCTTGCCGGGAGTCGAGCCCGACGTGTGGTCGTTCGGCAGGCGCATCACGACCAGTCGAGGCATCTCGCCCGCCCGCTCGAAACCGGCGAGTTCTTCAAGAAAGCGGTCGGCACGCTGGGCGTCGGGATAATTCATGTCGAAGCTTCGAAACTTCGGGTCGAAGTGACCCCAGAGGGCCTTCACGAGCGTCGTCGCGGGCAAGGCGGGCGTCGGCGCGTTCACGACGAATTCGCCGTAGCTGCGGTAGCTGACGCCCTTCGCCGCGGCGCGATCCCAGAGATAGCCGGCCTGCGGCTTGGCGATCGCGAGGCCCCCCTCGGACGGATACGGAACGCGGCGGTCGCCTCGATAACTGAGCGGCCAGGTTCGCTCGACGTAGTCGGTCGCGTACGCGCCCATCGTCCATTCGTGGCCGTCGGCCGAGACCTCGCCATCGACGTAAAAATTGTCGAGCAAGACAAATTCACGAGCCAGGGCGTGATGGTTCGGAGTTACCGACTCGGGAAAGAGACAGAGCCCCGGCTCGCCATTTCCCTCGGGCATGTCCCCAAAAACCTGGTCATACGTCCGATTCTCCTTGATGATGTACACGCAGTGCGTGATTGGCGACGGATCGCCGACCTTCGTGGGAATCGGGTTCCCCTTCGAAGGGGCGGGACCGGTGACGGCGGTCGGATCATCGCGGCGGAGCGGACTGCACTCGTAGACGGTCTTCGAATATCCGGCCATTTCCTTCGGGCCGGGCATGGGAAGGATCGAGAGAGTCCCCTGAAAGAGACCGGCGATGTATTCGCGGGTCTTGTCGGACCCTCCTTTGGCCAGCGGGTTCGGGCCGTCGCGGTTGGCCTTCGATGACGCCCCCTTGCCGTTGGCGACGTACAGGGTCTTTCCGTCCCGAGCGATCCGCACCGAGGTCGGATACCAGGCGGTCGGGATAAAACCGAGAGGCGTGCTGGCGCCGACCTCCTTCACGTTCACAACGGCCAGGTCGTTCGTGTTGGCGTTCGCGACAAAGAGCACCGATTCGTCGGCCGAGAGCGCCAGGGAACTCGGCGTGCAACCGGCGGGGGCTCGCGGGTCAATCGCCGTGCCGATCTCCTCGACCACCTTGCCCGCCTCGGTGTCGCAGACCGAGACGGTGTTCCGGTTGGCGTTGGCGACGTAAAGGATCTTGCCATTCCTGGCCAGAAGCATCTCGTTGGGGTGTTCCTGGGTCGCGAACCGCTGGACAACCTCGGCCTTCTCCGTGTCAATCAGGGCAACCTTGCTCGCGCCCCAGAGGCTCACATAAAGCCGGTTCCTCGCCTCGTCGAGCGCGAAAGCGTAGGGAAAGGCGTTGTCGCCGAGCGGCCATTCGCCGTCGAGTTTGGGCCTGCCGTCCAGTCGGAAGCGAGCGACCGTATGGCCGAAGACGTTGGCGACCCAGAGCGTCTTGCCATCGTTCGAGATCGCCAGCCCCGCCACGCCCCGGCGCGCCTTCCCCTTGAGATGTTCGGGGTACGTCAGTTTGGTCGGGTTCGTGAGCAGACCCTCGGCGTGGTCGAAGACGTGGACAACGTCATCCCAACCCCCTCCGGCGAAGAGTTTGTGTCCGTCCTTTGACCAGACGAGACCCGAGAAGGTCTCCGCCAGCGCGACCCGGCCGATGACCTTGCCGTTGATCGCGTTGACGGTCATCACCTCGTGCTCGCCATAACCGGCGTGGAGCACCGCCAGGATCGGCTCGGTCGGATGGACGGCGATCGAGACGGGGAAGTCTCCGAGCCTCGATTGCTTCCCAGCCGGCCGCAACGACCAGCCGTTCGGCAAGAGCACCTTGCCTTCCAGGGTGATCCCGGGCAAGGTGGCTCTCGGCCGTTCCTGAACGGGTTCCTCGGCGAAACCCGAAGCGTTCAGCGCTGCGATCAGAGCCAGGCACAAGCATGTCGAGCGGTTGATCATCGATGTCGGTCTCTCGGGTTCTCGGCCAAGTCTTGTTCGATCCTGGATTCATGGCCTGAATCGCTTCCTGGGCCTGTACCAGACAACGTTATGCGTCTTGCCGCCGACGGCGACGACGTCGGCCGTGCCATCGCCGTCGAGGTCGCCGCCGCGAAGGTCCTGCGCGGCGATCTCGCGATCGATGACGGTGCGTTCCCAGGTCTTGGTCTTGCCATTGAAGTCGTAAAGAGAGATTCGATGGTCCTTGCCTCGATGCCCGGCGAAGACCTCGGCGTCGCCGTCGCCATCGATGTCGACGACCCAGAGGGCATGGCCTTCGTCAAGCGTGTCATCGAGAACGGCGCGGGGACCGAAGTTGAGATTGACGTGAGTTCCAGGCGGGTCGGGGTTTCGGAACCGAACGGCGACGATCGACCCGTGCCAGGGTTCGATCGTCGCCAGGAATTCACGGCCGTTGGCAAGCTTGCCAAGATGGACCTCGCTGCAACCTCGTTTCGGGGGTGAACCTTCGGGGATCGGGAAGACGTCGAAGGCCGCGAAGGACGGTGTGCCTTGCGGGTCAACGGACGGGACGATCCCCATCACGCCAAGGTGGTTGGCCGCGAGGATCACGACCTCGTGCATCCGTTTTGGACCAGGCTGAACTTCGATCGCGTGGAGAACCTGGCCCCCGCCGGGAAGGCTCTGGAAGCTCCAGCGGCCCGCCTTGGGGTCTGGTCCGGTCAGGTAGATGCCGAGGCGGGCGTTTTCCTGGTCAAAGGCAGGGGGTTGAGCGCTGGGACCGAAGATCGGGGCGACGACCAGATCCAGGGCATTCGGGGGGCGGACGAACTGGGGTCCGTCCGTCGCGAAAATGCGGCCCCAGCGGAGCCGATGGATGCTCGGCACGTCGTCGATAAGCCGGGTCGACCAGCCGTCCCTGGAATCCTTGTCCTGAACGGCCAGAAGAAGTTTTCCCTTCCTCGGGTTGTTCATCTCGAACTCGTAGGCGATGGCGATCTCGGCCTTGCCGTCGCCGTCGAGATCAGCCGAGGCGCTGCTGATGATGCCGGGTGTTTGCCTGGGACCGGTGACGATCCGCTTCTTCCAGGTTGGATTCTCGTACCAGGCGCAGGTGCCGCCACCGACAGCGACAACGTCGGGCTTCCTGTCGCCGTTGATGTCGGCGACCTCGACCTGATAGGCGCCCGGGAAGTCGTTGTCGATGACGATCCGATCGAAGTCGACGCCCCTTGTCTCGGCGGTCACGACGGACAAAACGGCGGCGAGAACGGCCAGGATCGGGGCAAAGCGTCCTGAGGTCATGGAGAGAATTCCTTTCGTAGACGCCTGAAGTGTCGGTTCAGTCGTCCTCGCCGAAGTTCGCGCCCCAGCCCGTGGGAGGACCGGCGGTGTCTTCGGGTTTGACCGAGAACTGGCTCAGGTCAACGTCGTCGTGAACCTCGCCTTCGAGCGATTTGATTCGATTTTCCAGTTGCGTCACGCGCTGTTCCAGGAGGGCGATGCGGGCCTCGGCCTCGTCGGGACGTCGGGGGCGCGGAACCTCGGGATAACCAAGCTGGCGTTGAAGGGCCGAGAAGAGATAGAGCGGGTCTCGACCGCGATTGGCGCGGGCGATCTTTCCTTCCTTCTCGCCGAAAAGGGTGGGGAACCGGGGGACGAAATCGGGATGCAGCCTGCGCCGTTCGGTGACGAAGAAGGATGACCGGACGTAGATCAGGTCCGCGAAATCGACGTCGCCGATCCGGGCGCGAAGGGTGACGATGTAATCGCGCCAGTCTTCGCTGTAAAAGGGGTCGGCGGCCATCGCCTCCAGGCCCTTGTTGTAGCCGAGCCGGTTCCGCGAGACGGCCTCGAACTGGTAAACAAAGAGGCCGGGCAGGTTCGGCCCCTCGGCCTTGTACTTGGCCTCGCGTTCGAGCAGGAGGAGGGCCGCCTCGATCGGGAACCGGCTCAGATCGACCTCGGCCTGGGTGATGACATGCGCCTGAAAGGCCGTGAAGTAGTGGCCAATCCGGGCCATCGCCGGACCCATCAGGCCGCTCGCCTTGATCTCGGACTTGAGAAAGGAGATCGCCAGAGGTAACCGGGTCGTCGCGAGAAGCTCGTCACCGACCCGGGCGAGGATCTCCTGCGAGGGCTGGCCGTCGAGCATCCGCTCGCGAAAGGCCTGGAAGAAGTAGGCCTGCTCGATGTACTCCTCACGATCGAGCACCGGCATGCGGACGCACTCCCTTTCGTTCCTGGTTCGGTCCCTGGTCGACCCTACCAGGCCGGCTCTCACCACGCCAGGGCCTCGGCGGGCGCTTCGGTCAGGTTGGCGGCCACCCAGTCGGCCTGGATAAGCTTGTCGGGGGGAAACGAAGTCGTGACCGCCAGGCAACGGCATCCCGCCTCCTTCGCGGCGGCGACTCCGGCGATGGCATCCTCAATCACAAGACACTGCGCCGGCTCAAGATTGAGCCGGCGGCAGGCTTCCAGGAACAGGTCGGGCGCGGGCTTCTTCTTCGCGACCTGACTGCCGTTGACGACCGCGTCAAACCGCGAGGCGGGCAGGCCGATCTCGTCGAGGTTACCAATCACCTTGATCTCATCGGCGCTCGATGCCACGGCGGTCTTCAACCCGCGTCGTCGGCATTCGGCAACGAAATCGACCACCCCCGGCAGGGCCTTGAGACGCCCCTTGATCAAGTCGAGATAAAGGGCATACGTCCGGGCCTTGTCGCGTTCGGGGTCCATCGGAATGCCTCGGGCCTCCGCCGCGCCGCCGAGGTAACGGTCTTCGCCCATGCCGATGAACGGGTGAAACTCCTCGTGGCGGACCACAAACCCTTTCTCGGCAAACATCGCCGCCGCCGCCCGCGCCAGGATGGGCTCGGACATCACGAGAACCCCGTCCATGTCGAAGATCACGCCACGAAGTCGACCGCTTTCGGGTTTGCCTGTCGGCGAGGTCTCGGGGGGTGTCATGGTGCTTGACTCCGAAGTTGAGACACGTTCCGGTCAATGACGAGTCTGGTCCCGAGGCCGGGCCTTGCCGTCAATCGTCATTCCGAGCGCCCGCCAGAACCCGGGTCATCTCGCGGTCGAATCGATCGGCAAGCTGCGCGTCGAGGACGTTGGAATGGTCGCGTCCGGGGACAATCTCGATCGCGGCGTCGCCGCCGAGCTGGCGGAGCGACGCCCTGAGCAGCGCGACCGCCCCATCGAGGTAAAACGTGTCGAGGTCGCCGACGACGACGTGGATCTTGCCTTGAAGTTTCGGCCCGAGCCTCGCCCAGTTCCGTTCGAGAATCAGGCGGATGTCATACGCCTGCCAGGCTCGGGCCGTCTCCGGATCGATCGCGCCGGTCGCGCGATCCCAGAGGGGGCGGGGTCGGCCATCCTGGCCGCGCGGACTGAAGACGGCCTCGAACGAATGAAGCTGGCCGCCGTCACCGATCACGTCTTCCATCCTTGAAAAGCTGTCGAAATAGAGAACCGGCTTCGAACCTCGTCGGGCGATCGGCCTGCGCAGGCCCTTCGGATCGCGAAAGGCCGATTCGCCCGGGGCATAGAGGTCGATTTTTTGAAAGTCGCGGAAGTCCACGGGGTCGGGGCTGGTCGACCAGACGCCTCCGAAGACGTCGGGATAGGTCACCTGAAGCCAGAGGCTGCTCCATCCGCCCGAGGAGTGACCGTTCAGAAGCCGGGCGCGTGGAGTCGGATCGGCCGGGTAGGTCGCCTCGATGTACGGGATCAGTTCCTTGACGAGCGCCTCGCCCCGAGGCCCGTTCGTCGCGGAGTCGGCGAAGACGTGGTGACCGGTCCCACAGTCGGGGTCGAGAACCACCCGGATCATCTCCCGGCCAAACCCGGATCGCGTCTTGTTGACCAGATGCTGAGCCGAGAAATGATCGCCGCCAAACCCGGGGATGATGTAAAGTGTTCCAAGCCTGCCGGTGGGCTCGCCCTTCGATTCGGGAAGGATCACGGCGGCGCGATGCTTGATCGGTCGGCCGTGAAAGGCGGAAAGCCTCGGGCTCTCGATCTCGACGAGCTTGAGACGGTCGGTCTCCTTGAACCGCCGCGCCGGCACGATCGCATCGGCCATGAGCCTGATGGGACCTTCAGGAGTGCCCTTGCCATCAATCGTGAACGCGACAGGCGGCCCGTAGGCGTTACCCTCGCCATTGCCAAGGCGATGCGTGTCCGGGTTCAGGCGGATCACGGCCTGAGCCTTGTAATCGCCGGATGGCAGGGTATCGAGCGGGCCGGGATAGCCCGCGGCGTCGGCACCGAACCTGAGGGGTTCTCCGACCCCCCAGTTTTTCGCGTCGATGGCGAAGAACGGCTGAGGACGAAACCAGTCTGGGCCGAACCGGGGCTCGCTCGTTGGAGATTTCGGGGTCACCCGGCTGAGCATCAGATAGACCCGCGCGGTGATCGGACCTGGCCGCGCGTCGGACGTGAAGCGCACCTCGAACTCGGGCGATGCGGCGCTGGCTCCCTGCGCGACCAGAACCATCGCGGCGAGGCCGATCCGTCGAAGGCCGGACGATATCACGGTCAGTCTCCGAGGCCGGTCGATCCCTTGACAGACCCAGCATGACTCAGCCGCCCCGAACCGGCAAGCCCCGTACGCGAGGACCGCGAGCCTGGCAATGTCTTGAGGACCGATGACCGAATCCATCCGTGCCTCGGTGATCGGTCATCAAAGGTTCCAACCTCGTCATCCTCAGGGCATAGGTGGACGGGGGTTTACAGAGGCCGATCAAACCCGCTCCCGCCCTCCCGTTGCGGTGCCCTTGCGGAGCGGGTAAAATTAGGTCCAATATGACAGAAGTAAAAGTGTATCGCCTCAATACGTCCGACGAATCGGCGATTTCCGGGCGATCGTTTCCCGTCTTACGTCGAGCGCTGAGTGGAATGGGTGGAGTAGAGTCGACGCCTTACACAGATGGGTTCTCGATCACTGCGAGTTAGGTCAAATTTCGTAGTTATCTCTATTAGTTGTCGACGGCCCGGTGACCTCCCCAATGGCGATCCTCAAGCGCATCCGTGGCCTCCGTATCCGGGTCGGTGGCGTCGAGCATTCCGGCTGGCTTCCCGCCGGGGCCGCCGTCCCCTTACCCACCCCGGTGCGGGACCTGACCGTCGATATCGAGATCGAACACGACGGGCACGGCTACCTCCTCTGCTGTGCGATACGCGAGGGCGATTACTGCTGGGACACCTGGCACCAGTCCCTGACTGACGCGGAGCTAGCTGCCTTGGAACAGTTGGGCATCCAGCCGGGGCAATGGGAGGCAGCCGGACCCGCCGACGATATCGAGTCACCCGTTGCGGGGTGACAGCTCTCGACTATAGAAGACACGGACACAACGGAAGCCGGAATACGCGACATGGGCTTCATCCCGGAGGGTGCTCGCTGGTATCTCGCCGGTCTCGTCCTCGAACACACGATCGAGGGCGAACCTCGCAATGTCGTCCACATCAACACGCACCTGATCGAGGCCGACTCCCACGAGGTGGCGTATCGAAAGGCCAACGATCTGGGTCGTGCCGGGGAGTCAGAGTACACCAACACGGACGGCAACCGCGTGCGCGTCACCTTCCGTGGATTGCGTGACCTGGACGTTATCCACGACGGCTTGGATGACGGGGCCGAGCTGTTCTACGAGGAGACGGCGGGGATTAGCCAGGCCGAGCTACAGCGGTGGGTTAAAGTGAAGGCGGATCTGGCCGTCTTCGCCCCGAGACAGGCCAGACAGGGCAGTCCGAATTATATGCCTGAAGAGGTCATGAGGATGCTGAAGGCGAAAGGGTTTTCCCGCGAGGAGTTGACGGACAACCCCAGCTAAGAGCGCCTCGGGTCGAGTATGAACCGGATTTTACAGTGACTGAGGAAGACACGCGTGGGCTTCCCCGACATCGAACAGTTTCCGGAGAGCCACCCCGGCCCCTATGAGCGGGCGATGGGTAAGCAAATCGCCGAGTTGCTCCGTCTGTTCCAAGGGCGTGTCCCAGACCCCGAGACCAGCGCACGAGTCCTCCAACTGGCGAGCACCCCGAGCCGATGGTCCGCCGGGCATGCGCTGTTCGACCGCATCCGAGGCCGCTTGCTGACGGTGATGAACGGGGCAGATCGGGTCAGGTGCGCTCAGTACTCCTTCGAGGAGTCGTGCCTCCAGGCTCTGTACAACGCGGCCGGCCCGCTGGACGAGTTCGATCCGAGTTCGCCGTTCTTTGTCGCCGGTACCGCGCTGATTCTGGCGCGGGTCGTAGGGGTGCCAGAGCGAGAGGTTGTCGCAGTACTCGCCCCCGCCCCGAGTGGCACGCCTGAAGTATAGACGGCGCGGGCGCTAGCGCCTCACGTGAAGTAGAGACGAGAGTTACCAATTTTCCGGCGACCCTCCGTCGGGACGATCAGTAGGCGAACCGTCATGATGGAGTGGGCGATTCGAGAAGCGGAGGAACTGACGCTCCCGTGCTTCGATCTCGTCCCGGCTTCCCAAGGCGACCAGGTGGTCGCGTACTGGGGCGGAACACGCAGCGATCTCGCAAAAACACCCCCCAGGGTCGGCCATGCGGTCCTTTCGAGGAAGCACATCCTGTCGGTTGATTCCACGGTATGGGATGCACTTGGATTGAAGGGGCGTGGGTCGTTCGCCCTCGCCCTCGATGAAATGCGTGACCGTGGCGAGCGAGCCGTCGCGCTGCCAGTCGATTCGGCAAGCATGGCCGGCCTTACCTTCGTCGGGGCAGTCCCTTTGAAGGCCGTCGAGTCGGTGTCCGTGCCTCCGTTGGAGGCGGTGCTCCTGTATGGCGGTCCCGCCGTCGACGCCTGGCTGAAGGGCCGTGGCCTTCGCCGCTGGGAGTATGACTATCTGAATGACGACGAGAGGGAGGTCTATCGGTCATACTTCGAGGATCGCAACCCGCTGATGTCGGACGCGCAGCCGTTCGCGCGGGCCGGGGGCTGGCACCTCAATTGGCACAGTGACGACTTCTACATCCCCCGTGAGATGAGGCTGATGCTCTGGACGTTCCGGGACTCCGAGCCCTGGTACGAGGTCTTCCTGACCAGCATGCTGAACCTCGTCGTCAAGGCCCGGATCACGTAGGATCAGCCCCCGGCTCAATCCCGCTTCGCGCCACGGGTGTTTTATGAACGGCGCGATGCGCCACGCTTGCTCTCGAGAACAAACGTGACAAGGGCAGGCGATATTTCCCTCATGACCGTGCATTTGGCGACAGAGTGGGGCGACTCATACGAGGAGCCCTCCGAAGAGGAATTGATAGCCGTCCTGAATCGCGTCTACCAGGCGAATCAGCACGGGATAACAGCCATTCCCGAGGCGTCGCGGCTCCGTGACTGGATGAGGGAACACGAGCACGCCAGGCTCGTGTTCTATGACTTCCGCGCCACGCAGATTTGCTACAGTGTCCAGATCCAATGCCACGGACGGGCAACCCTCTTGGTTGAGCATTGCGACAGATCCGGCAGGACGTTTGAGACGAAAGAGTATTTGATGGAGTCGGTTGATCGTAGGAAGGCCCTCTCCCTATGGATGCTGCTGAGTGACGCCAAGCTGGAGAAGTTAAGGGAACAGCCGTGGGTTCCCGTCGAAGTGGTCATGTAGGTCGAGGAATCGGGCGGGGATCGAGATTGACCGCCCCAATCCTGCTACGGGTCAACTATGAACGAGACGAGGCGCAACGGGTGGCGTGGAGTCGAGAACTTGCGCTATTTCCAACAGACCTCGACCTATTGATTGGCGCGGAAACCTGCTCGACGTGACTTGACTTGACGGTGACAGGGATGGAACGGGTTACTTCGCATCGCGAAGCCGGCGAACGGTACACTTCCCTTCGGCTCGTCGGAGGCCTCTTCACGGTTCTCGGTGCCCTCCTGTTTTCTGGGAGTTGCTTGCTCCTCGCGTTCGGCCGGTACACCCCGCGATCGGGCTGGACGGGGCCGCCGCCGCGGGAAACGGAGCCGTTCGCGACCCACTCAGTAAGCTTCCTCAGAGCTTTCGGCGGAATTGGCGGCGGGGGGTGGATTCTCTGGTCGCTCGCACTTTTCATGTCGGGCCTGCAATCCTTCGCGATTGGGGAACTGATCCGCCTGGCGATTCCTCTGGAGGAGAACACGCGAGTGTCGGCTCAATGCCTGGAACAACGACGCGTGCGTACGGAGCCGGGCGACACCATGTTCCGATCCTAGGATCATCCAGCCGGAGTGAAGAATCCCGGCCCGATTTGAGCTCGAATTGGCGCACTGAAGAAAAACCCGGCGTCATCCAAGAAGGTCGGGCACGGTCAACGTCGGGTAGTCAACAAGAAGAGATTCCCGCGAAAGAGGAACCTTGGGGACGAAGAGCCGCGCGGCGAGCCGGGCCGAACCGATCACGCATTCCTTTTCCAGAACGTAATAGCGGTTGTAGTGGTCAATCTGGCGATTCACGGAATCAAGCGTCAATGCGTTCAGAAATTGAAGCCAGCGGCGATTGAACCGCTCAAGACTCGCGACGAGATCCCGCGCGACCGCGCGGCGACGCCGCGCCGAGCCGGAAACGCCTGCCCAGACCGGGCTCTCCGCGCCTGTCATGGCGTAAAGCGGAGCAATCGAGGACGGAAAGACACCCGAGATATCCTCAGGGCCGCTCGCCAGCGCGGCCCACTGGCGAAGGCGAAGCCGAACCATGTCGAGCATCGCCGACTGCTCGCGCGCCAGCCGGAGATGAAGCCGTTTCAGGGCATATTCCAGATCGTGGCCGCGTCGGGCGAACGCGGGGGCGTCAAAAAGCCCGATCAGCTCGTTCAGGTCGGCCTCGTCGCTGGAGACGACGGGGCTGGTGTCGTCGTCGGTCTCGTCCATCCGATCGGCTCGGCTCGTGTCCTCTTGGGTCGGCCCTGGCGGCGGTTCTGGTCAGTCTCGCGGCGGGGGTTTCGGAGTCGTTACCAGGCGGTTCAGGCTGCGACGGTAATGCCAGAGCTGACGCGAACGGCCCAGGGCCTTTGTTCGGGTTGACCACGCCTGAGCCACCCCCTGAAGCGCCGCGTCGACCGGCTCTCCGGTCGCCGCCGCGACCCGGCCCCGCGCGAGGTCGGCAAGGTAAGCATCGGCCTCGGGAATGCGCAGGCCAGGAACGACCCGGGGGGCGAGCAAGGTCTTGCTGACGGCCTCGGACCAGGCTCGGGCGTCAACGCCGGGCGCCGAGCGCGGGTCGGGAATGCCCTGGGCAACCTGCGAGCCGCGAACCGGCAGCATCGGCAGGTCGTGGTCCGCCAGAACGCGATGGGAGGTCTCGGGGTTGGTCAGATACTTGATCAGGTCAATCGCCGCGTCGCGCGGACGACCCCGGGCCGATTCGGCGACGGCGACGAGCCAGCCACCGCCTCGCGGCAGGTAGCTCGGCCGATTCGGCGTCGAGGAAACCTCCCAGGTCTTGTTGATCGGCTCGAAGACGCGATCCGAGCCGGGCAAGGGAGCGACACCAATGCCCTTCACCTTTCCGCCTCCCCACGCGGAAACCGCGTCCGCGCGGTCGATCAGCAAGGCGGCTCGCCCTTCGCGAAAGGCTTCGCGAGCCTTCGGAATGTCGAAATGTTCCATTCCGGCCGGTCCCGATGCCTTCAGGGCCACCAGCGCGCCCAGTGCCTCGACAAACGGCGGAGACGCGACCCGAGGCTCCATCGAGTCGGAGTCAAAGAGCAGCGAATAATGATCGCGATGCAGCCCCAGAGCCGACGCTCGGGCCAGAAACGTGGCATCGCCGACGCCGTCCGGGTCTGGCCCGAGCGCCAGCGCGATTCCCGAATCGACCGAGCCATCGCCGTCCCAGTCTCGACCCTGAAAGAAGGCGGCGAGCCGGTCGAGGTCGGTCCAGGTCTTCGGAGGCTCGATCGTCAGGCCCGACGTCTTTGCCGCGGTCAGGTTCTCGTCGCGCTGAAAAGCCGATCGGTTGTAAACAAGGACCAGGGCCGAGCCACCATACGGCAGGCCAAGGCGGTCATTGCCATACTTCGAGACCTGGTCGCGAAAGGCGGGAATGACGTCCGAGAACTGAAGTGGGTCGGTCGGCTCGGACGTGGAGTCGGCCGCCGACTCATGTCCTGGCCGGTCGGGGTCGGGATCGGCCGCCGCGGGAGGCTGAACGATGGCCTCGGGCAAGACCGCGAGAAGGCCCGCGTCGACGAGGTCGCCGAGGCGATCGGCCCGGAAAATGAGGACATGAGCGCCGGCCGTGTCTGTTGGCTCGACAGCCTTGTCGAGAACCCGACACGAGGCTTCACGGCTCGCTTCCCACTCGCCGCGTTGCGCCGCGATGGAGGTCGCGAGGCGCGCGTCGCCGATCGCCGCGACGATGATCGATTCGCCCCGAAACGGAAGCGCGGGGGCCGTCGTCGCATTCTTCGGCGTTCCACAGCCCGAGGCGATCAACGATCCGACCACGACCCAGAGCCCGACGCGCTTGCTCGGCAACCGACTCATACCCTGCCCCGCTCCTCAATACTAGACGGCCTGACCTGCTGATGCCTGGATATCGTACGAAAGACCAGGACCACCGGTCAAATCAATGCAAAACGGGGCGGACCGCCAGATCTCCGGCAGGCCCGCCCCGCGTGGTGTGACGCCAGGGGATGTCATTTTCCGCCTGAAGCTTCGTGATCGATGAAACGAAGGAAGGAAGGATTGATGGCGTTCAAGGCAAGAAGGCGGGAGAATCAATCAGTGGTCGATTCCGAGACGATACCGAAGCTCCTCGAATTGCTCGCGGTAAACGTCGTCGGTCGAATGAAGATGCTCGGCCTCGCTGATGAACTTCAGGGTATCGTCGCGCTTGAGGCCGTGACTGAGGAGGATTTCCTCGAAAACGTCGAGATCGTTGGCGTAGACAAAGAGAAGCTTATGCTCGTCAAATTGTACTTCCATCGGCCCGTTCGGGTTCAGGGCAGCCAGACCGGTACAGCCATCGTTCAAGAGCAGCGACTCGAAATCATAGAGCGTGCTTTTGAGAATGACCGTATCCATGTGCTCGCGATACAGGTCGGCATGGTTGCCCGGCTCGCTTTCATGGCTTGATTCCATGACCACGTCGACCTCTTCGCCGAGCGGGTCGAGCAGGTCCATGAGCACTTCAAAAAGCCGCTCGGCGGAGACAGAGGCCGCGAGCACGGGCATCCGGTTCCCGGTCTCGGGATCGCGATAAATATCGCGGCGATACCCTTCGCGAGGAATGACTTCGAGCCGGAAGGAAGGGCGGACCGCGTCGGTCAGCGTGAAATCCCCATAACGGCCGACGCGGAGGTGATTATCCAGTTGATCCTGCGTGAGGTCATCGAAGCTTGTTCTCGGCATTCGGTTCGTGTTGGTGCGCAACACCCGCTCGAGGAAGCGTTGAAGGAAACTCATGGAAAGGGACCTCTCCTGACCGCGTCGGACTCGTGGGAAGTTTCGTAAAGGGTCCTCTGGCCACTGCATCGCACGGGCTCGGGGCCGCCCCCCCCGACGTCGCCATCCCAGGCGCCCATGCGACACCGCGCCCAAGGGAGTCGAAACCCACCCCGGGGACGGCCGCCTTTCCGTTGGCACCGCTTCAATGCCGTACTTCTCTATATACCACGTCCGGCTCTGAAATTCGCTCCGACCGGGCTCTAAACCGGAGCAACCTCCCGCGTCAACCTCGTCCTCCAATGGGATTGATCGAGAAGACTCTTGCGACGATCTTTTTTTCACCAAAGCAGAACAAACCCAAGAAGGGCAAATCCAGTACCACTCAAGAAAGATTGGTTATGAAACCGATGTCTGGCGTTGCCCTCAAGAAACTTGAGACTCTTTCCAGAAAAATATGGGGTCTTGATCCGGGAAGTCAACCATGCAAACCCGACTGCTCTATTTTGTAAACTCTGGAAAAGATCACGACAAGCAAACCGTTTCGAAAGTCAACACGATCCCGTTGCGAAGCCTACACTATCGATCGACGTCCTCCCGACAGACCGGGATTTTTCCAGGTGTCCAGGCTCTCACCTCGCGCTATCCCGCCACGACCCCATTGAGGCCGCCATCGACCACGTCAGTATCGACCACGCGACGCCCTGACCGCAATTTTCCGGCGCGTCGCCCGAGACGCCTGGGCATGCTATACTACGGGTCTTCGGAAGTCCGGGCCGATCCAGCGAGACGAGGTTCGATGGCCGGCGTGTGTGATCAGGTCAACAGGTTGAGAGGGTCGGCCGATGGCTCTGGATCGGGTGGACGCATACCTCGAATCGCATCGGGGCGACTTTGAAGAACAGCTCAAGGCGTTGATCCGCATTCCCAGCGTCAGCGCTCAGCCCGACCACAATCCCGACACGCGTCGAGCCGCCGAGTTTGTCCGCGACGACCTCGCCGCGATGGGTCTTGCCACCGAATTGATCGAGACCAAGGGCCACCCGCTCGTCTTCGCCGAAGGTCCAGCCGTTCCCGGCAAGCCGACGGTCCTCATCTACGGCCATTACGACGTTCAGCCCGCCGAGCCCCTGGAACCCTGGCTCTCCCCCCCGTTCGAGCCGACGGTCCGCGATGGCAACCTCTACGCCCGAGGCGCCACGGATGACAAAGGCCAGATGTTCACCCATCTGAAAGCGGCCGAAGCGTGGCTCAAGGCCGGTGGCGGCCTGCCGGTGAACGTCAAGTTTCTCATCGAGGGCGAGGAAGAGGTCGGCGGCGCCAACCTGGAAGCCTACGTCGCGGCGAATCCCGAAAAGCTCCGATGCGACTACGCGGTGATCTCCGATACCAGCCAGTTCGCCCCGGGAATGCCCGCGATCACGTATGGCCTGAAAGGTCTCGCCTACTTCGAGATCATCGTTCACGGGGCCAGAAGCGATCTTCATTCGGGCACCTTCGGCGGCGCCGTGGCGAATCCGCTCAATGCCCTGGCGACGATCCTCGCGAGCCTCAAAGGCCCCGATGGCCGGATTCAGATCCCCGGGTTTTACGACCCTGTCCGTCCTCTCGCCGACTGGGAGCGGGCCGAGTTCGCGCGACTCCCCTTCTCCGAGGCTGATTTTCAGGCGGGTCTCGGCGTTTCCTCGCTGGAAGGCGAAGCCGGTTACACGACGATCGAACGCAAATCGGCCCGGCCGACCTGCGACGTGAACGGAATCTACGGCGGCTATCAAGGGCCCGGTCCCAAGACGGTCTTGCCCTGCAAGGCCGGAGCGAAATTGAGCTTCCGCCTCGTCCCCGATCAGGACCCGAAGAGGATCGCGGCGCAGTTTCGGGCGCACGTGGCATCGGTCTGTCCGCCTGGCGTGACCTACGAGATCATCGAGCACCACGGCGCCCCGGCCGTTCTTGTCGGGGTCGACAGCCCGGGTGTCCGCGCGGCCGTCCGGGCGGTTGAAGCGGGTTTCGGCACGACGCCTGTCTTCATCCGCGAAGGAGGTTCGATCCCGGTTGTCGGTCTCTTCAAGACCCGGCTCGGCGTTGATACCCTTCTGCTTGGCTGGGGTCAGAACGACGACAACCTTCACGGTCCCAATGAAAAATTCTCGCTCGCCGATTTCCATCGCGGCATCAAGGCCAGCGCCCATCTTCTGGCGGAACTGGCCAGGGCCGATTCCTAGGGAAATTGGCCGGCCGCGATCGTTCAAGACGCAAACCTGAATGACGGTCGGCTGGACTATCTATCTCAAAGGGCTCGCCTCGTAAGCCTCAAACCGCCGCACCATCGGGCGGGAATCCTTCCCAATTTTTCCAAAAAGTCGGCGGGTGTGCCTCGCCGCGGGTCATTTTCATGCTCGATGCCAAATACGTCCTGGCCCATATCGACGACGTCCGCGCGAACTGCCGGAACCGCAACGTCCCGGCGGACATCCTTGAGGATCTTGACCGGGTCGTCAGCCTGGAAGGCCAGCGCAAGGGGGTCCTTCACAACGTCGAGTCGGTCCGAAGACGTCAAAATGAGGTCGCGCAGCTCGTCGGCCGTCAAAAAGACCCCGCCGCCCGCGCGGAACTCGTCGCCGAAGGGAAGACGCTGAAAGAAGACGCCGGCCAGCTTGACGAACAGCTTCGGCTTCTCGACGCCGAGTTAAAGCTAAAGCTCGGCCGGATTCCCAACCTGACCCACCCCGAAGCGCCCATCGGCCAGACCGAGGACGAGAGCCGCGAGCTTCGCAAGGTCGGAACGCCAAGAACCTTTGACTTCACGCCCAGGGATCACGTCGAGATCGGCAAGGCGCTCGACATCATTGATTTCGAGGCGGGCGGCAAGGTCTCGGGCCACGGCTTTTACTTCCTCAAAAAAGACGCCGTGCTGCTTGACCTGGCCCTCCAGCAGTTCGCGCTGGCGACCCTGGTCCGGCATGGGTTCACACCGATCGTCACGCCCGACCTTGCCCGCGTTGCGATTCTCGAAGGGATCGGGTTCAACCCTCGAGGAACCGAAACGCAGGTCTATTCGGTCGAGAATTCCGACCTCTGCCTGATCGGCACGGCCGAGATCACTCTCGGTGGCATGCACGCCGACGACGTCTTCGCGGAAGCCGATCTCCCGAAGTTCTACGCCGGAATCTCCCACTGTTTCCGCACCGAGGCCGGCGCCGCCGGAAGGGCGAGCAAGGGGCTTTATCGGGTCCACCAGTTTACCAAGGTTGAGATGTTCGCCTTCACGACGCCCGAAAGCTCGGGGGCAATTCACGACCGGATTCTGGCGATCGAGGAAGAAATCTTCACCGCGTTGGGGATTCCGTATCGGGTGCTCGACATCTGCTCGGGCGATCTCGGCGGCCCGGCGTACCGCAAGTTTGACATCGAAGCCTGGATGCCCGGCCGCGGCGAACACGGCGAGTACGGCGAGGTGACCAGCACCTCCGATTGCACCGACTACCAGGCGCGTCGCCTCAACATTCGTTACAAACCCAGCGAGGGCAAGGGCACTCGATTCGTTCACACCCTCAACGGCACCGCCATCGCGCTCAGCCGGGCACTTATTGCCGTTCTGGAAAACTACCAGCGCGCCGATGGTCTGGTCGATGTGCCCGAGGTCCTTCAACCCTACATCAGAAAAATGAAGCTCGGCGGCTGACGAATGGATTCAGGCATTGAGACATATTCCGTGCAATCGCAGTTCGCCGAGGGCCCTTTCGATGACCTCGCGGATCAAATCGACTGATCAGACTCAGACCGCCTGGGTTCGCCGCACTCTGGTCATTCTTTTCGTTCTGTCGCTCGGCCAGATGGCCCTTGCCCCCGTGATGACGTACTACCTGCTGCGTGACAACAACGGGCCGCCTCTGACTCCGAATGCGGATTATCGCGTCAACTGGATCACCGACGACGATTTCCGGGGGCTCGATGCGGAAAAAGGGGCCGTTTACGCGGCACCGGCCGGGAACAAGACTTATGCCGCGGGCGAGACCTGGCAACGCTTCCGGCCGTTTTCCACAGCGACGCCCGATGGCCGCTGGCACTTCCAGATTCTCGCGCGCGGCCCGTTGATTCCTTACTCATTTCAGGCCTACATGCTCGCCGCGATTCCCTCGGCGGTTTTTAGCGTTTTCGGATTGATGGTTTGCCTTTACGGTTGGAAAGCCGATAGTTCTTGGAAGGCCAAGGACGTCGACCCAACATTTCAAGACCTGACCTGACCGATCGTCGGCTCGGGTCGAATGCCGACGATTAAAAATCGATCGATCGATGAATGGAATGGAAAGGGTGCCTCGATGCGAAACCCGCTCCTGGTGCCCGACCTCCGCGAGTTGATTCTCGCCGGGGAAGACGCTGTTCTTCGCGACTTCTTCAGCGATCACCACCCTGCCCACGTCGCCGAGATCATTGGCGACTTTGAGCCCGCCGAAGGGGATAAGCTGATCGCCCTGCTTCCGCTCCGGTTCCGGGCCGAGGTACTCAGCTACCTCGACAGCGACCGCCAGGTCCGCACGGTCGAGCAGATGGACCCCGCCGACGCCGCCCGGTTGCTCCACCTGATGTCGCACGACGAGCGGGCCGACCTGGTCAAGCGACTCGACGAGGAAGACGTTGACCGGATTCTTCCCCACCTCGCCCAGGCCGAACGCGAGGATATCCGACGACTCAACAGCTACGAACCCGGCACCGCCGGCGCGGTCATGACGACCGACTACGTGACCCTGCCACCTCATATCACCGTCCGCGAGGCTCTCGAACGCCTCCGGCACGAGGCTCCCGACCGTGAGACGATCTATTACAGCTATGTCGTTGATCCCCAGCGCAAGCTCATCGGCATTGTCTCGCTCAAGAAGCTGATCCTGGCCCGGCCTTCGGCGCGGATCGAAGACATCATGCAGCGTGACGTGATCGTGGCCCGGGTTGACGTCGACCAGGAAAACGTCGCCCGCCAGATCGGCAAGTACGACCTGATCGCCATTCCCGTTATTGACACCAACGAGATGCTCGTCGGCATCATCACGCACGACGACGCCCTCGACATCCTTCGCCAGGAACAGACCGAGGACATCCTCGCCTTCGGCGGCATCTCGAAAGATGCCGAGGCCGACGAGGAATCGTACTGGCAAGGCCGGATTCACGAAGCGGTCCGGCGCCGGATCGGCTGGCTCTTGATGCTTTTCGTCGCCGGCACCATTACCCGATACGTCGTCCACGCCTTTAGCTGGGTCGAGGGGGCGATCGGAAACGTCGAGCTTGACGCCTTCATCCCCCTCCTGATCGGAACCGGTGGCAATGCCGGAAGTCAGACCGTTGGCACGATCATCCGCGGCCTCGCTCTCGGCGAAATTCAGCGTGGAGACACGGCGCGGGTTGTTCTTCGCGAGATGCTCACCGGCTTGATGCTCGGGTTCTTGCTCGGAGCGCTTGGGTTCGTGTTCACCTGGCAACTCTTTGGCCACACCGCCGGCTTTGGCGCGGTGATTGGCCTGGCCCTGCTGGGCATCTGTGTCTGGGCGAACGTGATCGGTGCCCTGGTTCCCCTTCTGGCGAGGCGATTCAACATTGACCCCGCGCTTGTCTCGGCCCCGCTAATCAGCACCCTTGTTGATGCCACCGGACTTTGCATCTTCTACACGATCGCCATCATCTTGCTCATCAAGCTGAAGTTCTGAGCCGTCGCGGTTCTCGGCAATAATCGGATCTCAAGAGTTCGTGTAAATCTTCCCGAAGCGCGAAGGGGTTCCCCACTTCGGGCGTTCGCGGAACCATCCCAGGTCGTCCGCATGGGCGTGATAGGTCAGGCCGATCATTCGAAGCACGACCATCACGAGGTAAAGGGCCACGACCCAGAAGGCCCAGAGGCTGAAAAAGGCCAGCCGCATCGAGCCGATCCGAAAGAGAATGCACCAGAGGAACGCGGCGGAGATCGACAGCGCCAGGCCGCCGGTCAGGCAAGGCCGGACATAATCCCAGCCGACCCGGACAATCGCCGTGATCACGGTGACCGGATTCGCCGCCGCGACTGAGTCGTGCAAGAGCGACGCCGCGAGCGCCATCAAGGCGTATCCCGTGCCGATCATCACGAGGTCCAGAAGGACGAGATCGTCAAACCAGTCGATGTCACCGCAATAGAGCCAGTAGACGATCACCGGAAATCCGCCGATGACCAGGCCAAAGAGACCCGCCCAGAGCCATCGACCGATGCCCTCGAAGATTTCGGGCGGGTCCCAGTCTGGCCAGCGCGGATGATCGGGCTCACCCAGGGAACTCGCAACGAACATCTGGCCAAAGTAGACCAGGGCATAGCCGAAGATCATCGCGAAGCTGAACATCAGCGGTAGAAAAATCGGCAAGACAAGCAAGCCGATCGCCCAGTTGCCCCGCTGGAACGGATCAATGATCGAGATCACGTCAAAGATCGGCAGCGACTGCAAGAGCAGCACGGGGGGCAGAAAAACGAGAATCCCCACGCCCGGCCCATCCACGAGGGGATAAATCAGGCACTCGCGAAGGCCCGGAGCGATCCGAGCGTGTAGCCGACGCGACGGACCGAGCGACGTCGCTTGCGAGACGATCCGGACCGTCGTTCGCGCACCGGACCCGGCATTGTACCAGCGCTTGCGCATCGCGTTTTCGAGCCTACCGGCCGTTCCCGATCGATCAGATGCCCCAGTTTGTCCGGCCTCGGAACCAACCCAGCACGCCGGCCCGCCTGAAATAAAAGAGGCCCAGAACCCGGAAAACCACCATCGCTTCGTAAAAGGCGAGAACCCAGAAAAGCCAGAAAAGCAACGCCGCCAGGGGGACGCTCCGCACCTCGACGATCATCAGAAAAAACGTCCAGGCCGCCGATAACGCCAGACCAGCAACCAGGCAGGGGGCAAGATAGCCCAGACCAGACCGACAGATCGCTCGACTGACCGTCAGCGGATTCGCCGCGAGAAGATCCTCGTGCAAGATCGAGGCCAGAAGCGCCATCAACGCATACGCCGCGCCCACCGCGGACAGTTCGATGAGGATCAGGACGTCAAAGAGATCGACGTCTCCACAATACACCCAGTAAGCCGTCGCGGGAAAGGCCCCGAAGGCAAGACCCGTGAAGCCTGCCCAGGCCCACCGGCCGAGACCAGAGATCATGGGCGAGAGTTCCCAGTCCGGCCATCGCGGAGGACGGACCTCTCCCACGGCGCTCGACGCCGCGACCCGGCCCAGGTACATCAACGTGAATCCGAAGACGCCGAGAAACCCCAGAAGCGCGGGCAGACCCAGAAACACAATCCCCACCCCGACCATCGACTGGCCCGCCCCGATGGCTTCGATTGACGCAATGATGGGCCACGACGTGACACCCAAGAGCGGCGGCAAGATCACCAGGCCGGCAACGCCCGTCGCCCCCCGAAGCGGATAAAGCAAGCTCCCGCCAAGGCCCGATTCCGGCTGCCTCGGCGCGACGATCAGGCCATCCCAGATCGCCGTTTCGTGGCGAACCGCCCTGGCCTTCTTGGGCTTCCTGGGTATGTTCTTCGAAACGAACCGAACCTGCGGCGGCGTATTCTCCGGCACGCGGAGAGGTTCGCCACAAGCTGGACAGCGACCGAGACGCCCGGGGACAGCCCCGGGCGCTCGCAGTCGCTTGCCGCATTCACAGGTCAGGATCGGGACGTCGCTCAAGGCGGTCGTTACCTCGCCGCGATCGCTTCAACCCGTGGAGCCCTGAGCGTTTTCAGGAAAGCGACGATTGCCTCGCGATCGGCCTGATTGGCCTTGCGAAATCGATCGGCCACGTCAATGGCTTCACCCGCATGAAGCTCGATCGCCGCTTCCAGCGTCTCCGCGCGGCCGTCGTGAAGATAGGGGCCAGAGTCGGCAACTCCCCAAAGGGGCGCTGTCCGCCATTCGGCGGGGGTTGGCTGTTGAAAGGGGGTGAATTTATCGTTGCTCACGACCGGCTCGGGAACGATTGATCCGTAATATCCGGTGCTCGACTCAAGCTGGATGCCGAGATCATGCAGCAGATTATCCGAATACATCCCCGCCACCGGGCCGAGGTCTCGCGTGTGGCAATCGGCGCAACCCATTTCCGCGAAGAGCTTTTGACCGCGATCAACCGTCGCGGCTTTGGCCGGATCGGTCGGCCTGATCTCAACCGGCGCGGGGAGAGCGCGGATGAAGTCGGTCATGAGCAAGCACTGTTCGTCAGTCAGGTCGGTTCCCGGCTGCTGATATTGCCGTTTTCCCAGCGGAGTCGCTTGCGAACGGCCAGGGTTGGAAAGTCCTAACTCATTGGCACAGGCTGCCTTGACGAATTCATTAAGCGTGGCGAATTCCAGTTTCCAGCCAAACCGACCGACCCGGCCATCGGCCAGCCGGGCAATCCGGCCGCGAACCTTGCCATCCTTCGCGCCGTTGAGACCGACCAGCCGGGCCGCGGCCGAGTGTTCGCGCTGGTGGGAGATCAGGGTTTCGTCCGAGACGGCGTCGATCAGGCCATCGCCGAAGAGCGCGGGCGTGTTGCGCTGGGTGACCACAATGTCCGATCGCTTGTTCCGCTTGGGATCAATCAACTCCGCGAGTGGAATCGAGGGGGTGTCCGGCAGGTGGGGGCGAAGGTGACGAAGCGTTTCCTGAAAGTCCGGGTGAATGGCCTGCTGGTGGACGACTCCGGAGACGGGCATGCCGCGCGGGTCGCCGATCAGGCCGTAAACAGTCACGTTTTTCGAGACCGGGCCGCCGCCGCCAGGCCCCCCCTGGTTGTGGCATTCGAGGCACGACCGGGCGTTGAAGACGGGTCCGAGGCCGTCGCCCTGGGTCAGCGGGTCCTTGTGGGTCCACTCATGGGCGAAGAGTCCGCGACCGGCCGCGGCCGACTCGGGACTTACGACCTTCAGGCCGGGGCGGGTCGCCCACGCGACGGCCTTCCAGGCGGGGGCCACCGCCAGCGCCAGCACGACCCAGTGCGCCGGTCGCATCCGCGAACGTTCAGCCATTGGTCGCGTCTCCCTCGTCGCTTTCGTTCCGTTGCTCTGGAAGTGCGTTCTTTACGATCCGAATGGAAATCGGTTCGAACCGCCGCGTCTGGCGGTCCGAAATCCGGGCGCGACGCGTCCTTGTCCCCGAAGAATTTCGGGTCGGTTGGCGGGCGTCTCGCGTTTTTGGTTCAATCCGCGGTTGAGCGATCGGACTTTTTCTTGCCCGAGGGATCGCCTGTCATGTTTTCCAAAAGGGCGCGAACTTCCTTGGCCTGACCCGGATCGAGCGGGTGCGACTTCAGGAGGTGGAGCACCAGCAGACCCGGCTCGCCCTGGTAAAGTTTGTCGACAAGGCTGTTAACCCGCTTCTGCCGGACTTCCTGATTGCTGACCACCGGTCGGTAGACGAAGGCCAGTTCGCTCCGGTCGCTCGTGACCACGCCCTTGGTTTCAAGCCGGTCGAGCAGCGTGGCGACCGTCGCGTACGACCACTGTCGGCCCGCGGCGCGAAGGGTCTCAAGCACCTCGCGAACCGTCGCCTGGCCACGGTCCCACAAGACCTTGAGGACATCAAGTTCCGAGTCAGGAATCGTCGGTGGGCGCTTGGCCATCGGCAGGGGTCTCGTCACAATGTCAATTCGGGCCGTTCTCCGTCCCCTTAAAAGGGACTCCGCGCTCCCTCTTGACGGGGATCGAGCAGGGGCTTTCGGCCCCGACTCGACTTCGATATCCTAAGACAAGTGTCTCATCAGGTCAAGAGGCTGCCTTTGACAAACGTCGCAAACCATTCCTCGCGGAGACTTCCCGACCCTTTTCCTGGATAATTCGGGCGGATTGTCGAAGACCTCTTCTGAGAAACGACGACCTGGCTTCAACAACCTGTTGTCGTGGGGCAGGACACGGTCGACCCAGCGAATCGGGCCGCGAGCGGTGATTTCACGAGGGGGGCGGAGACTGCTGATGGACCAGGAGCCGGCCCCTCGCGGGTTGCTCTGTCCGCGGTGCGGGACGAGCCTGGAGCCGATCGGCCTTGAGGCCGATCGCGACGAAGGTCCGAGCGACTCCGCGCCCGCTGGGTTTCATCACCGGATGCGCTGTCCACGGTGTGAATCGACCTTTCGGGCTCGACGGCGGACGTCGACCCCTGGCGACGATTCCAAAAGCTCTGAACCCGCACCGTCACCCCCTCCGGCCGGGTCTTTGGCACTCTTCTGGCGAGGCGCGGCGCTTCGAGGCGTCGAGATCGGTTACCGGGCGGGGGTTGTCGCTGGTTCGGCGGCCTTGCTCGCCTGCGGCGGGTTCGTCCCGATCCTCTCGGCCTGGCTCCGCGACGAGATCAAGGACCGGGGCGGCCTGATCGAAGCTCTCGGCGGGGTCCAGGTCGTGACCGAGACCCGCGATCCCGACGCCGACCTTGGCCCCGTTCTGGCTTACACCGATGCCCCCTTGTTGTTCTCGTCAGTTAACGAAGTTGCGCGGCGGCTCAGTGTCAAGCCGCCCGGCCAGATCCGCCTGACGTATCTGCCCTGTTGTGGGGTGGTCGCCTGGGGTCGATCGCAGGCGTTGATTTTGGGCCTGCCCCTCTTGCGCGTGCTGACCCTGGCGGAACTCCGGGCGATCCTCGCTCACGAGCTGGCGCACCTGGCGCGTGGAGACGCGACCCGAGCGGCGCGGTCGGCTCGATTTGTCGAAGGGCTTCGCCAGGCTCTCGAACAGGCTGGCGGACGCGAGCATGGGCCGCTCGGCGCCTGGGCGCGGGGCTGTTCTCGGGCCGCGAACCGATTGATCGGGCCGATCGCTCGTGGTCAAGAAGCCCGCGCCGACCGTTCGGCCGCGGCGATCGCCGGAGGCACCGCGGCGGCCTCGGCCTTGATCAAGGTGGCCACCGTGCAACCCCTCTTCCGCGAGGTTCTCGAACATTACGACCCGATGAACCCCGAAACGCCGAACCTTTACGCCTTCTTCCGCGCCTTCTGGTATCGCCTTCCCGCCGAGGTTCACACGGTCCTTCGCCTTCGGATCTTCACCGCGTCCGAAAGTTCCTCTGATCCCGCACACCCCCCCCTGCCCGACCGCCTCGCGCAGCTTCAGGCGTATCCCGACCCCGCAAGCCCGCCGGGACCCTACGACGCCAACCCCGCCACCGCTCTCCTCGGCGACCTTGAAGGCTTTGAGCAGATGCTTCACAACCGGCTTTACGCCCTTCCCACGGTTGAGCCAAGCGTCTTCCATCGCGCGGGAACTTGATCCGATAGTTTCTAGCCTGAATTGCCTGATTCACCTCGGCCATATGCCGAGCTGGCAAATTCTGTGGAAATTATACGACGCGTCTGATGCCCAGGGCCAACGTGGCCTATAGAAAAGCATGGGCCTCGCCGGATCGATGACCTGATCCACCCAGACCGGCCCGCATCGGACCTGGAGTGACGGCCGACCCCGACGCTTTGGATAAGCACGGGTCGCGCATCGGAACGCTCCGCCAGCCCGCCACCTTGAGCGACGAGGGACACCTGAGATGCTGCATCGCATGAACCCCCGACCGCGGGGGCCGTGGACGGTCCGTCCTCGCGCCCAGCGAGGCTTTGCCCCGGAGCTTCAGAGCCTCGAAGGGCGTGAGCTTCTCTCGACGGCCGTGGCTGATCCGTTCGCGCCGAGCAATGCCGCTCAGTACATGCTCGAACTCATCAACCGAGCCCGCGCCAATCCCGCCGCCGAGGGGCAACGAATCCTCGCGATGGTCCAGACCAATCCGATGCTCCAGCAGACCACCCAGGGCTGGAATCTGAACGCCTTCATCAAGGAAATTAACAGTTTCGGCCCCGAGCCCCCCCTGGCCTTCAACACCCGGCTTAACGAGGCGGCGCTTGACCACGACGCGGCCATGCTCGCCGTCAACGCGCAGGTCCACGCGCCCGCCGGCTTTTTGAATAACCCGCAGGTTGCCCAGGCCAGCGATGGACAGCCCTTTTATCCCACGGGGACCGGAAACTGGGCCACCGGAGAGAACATCTTCGCCTACTCCGCGGGGATCGACCCGAACAACACGACCGCCGTGTTGAATTATTTCGAGGCGGGTTTCTTGCTTGACTGGGGCAACCCCGACTTCGGCCACCTCACCAACATTCTCGCTCCAGGACCGGGCGAATGGGCTCCCGGCGACCCGCACTATCCATATAGCGAGGTCGGGATCGGCCTCTTGACCAACGTCGCGCCGAGCGTTGCGCCGGGTTCGAACCCGATCGCCGCGAATAACGGCCTGAACGTCGGACCCGACATCGTCACGCAGGAATTCGGCTGGCGGTCTGGCAACCCGATCCTCACCGGCTCCTTCTTCGTCGACAGGGCCGGAACGGGCTTTTACGTTCCCGGCGAGGGAATAGGCGGGATTCGGATCACGGCTGTCGGCCAGCAGGGTCAGGGAACTTTTCAGACGCAGACGTGGGGCTCGGGCGGCTACTCGCTCCCGCTCCCACCGGGCAGTTATCGCGTCTCGGCCACGACCGGCGGCTTCTTCAGCGCGTCGACGACCGTCACCCTCGGCGTCGACAACGTCTTGTGGGAAGACGCGATCAAGCCCCTTCCCGTACCCGCCGCGACGATCCAGGCCCAGACAATCGCCCCGGCACCGACGACAAAACCGCAAACGCCCCCCAAACCCGCACCCGTTCATCCTCCCTTGCCCGCCGTGCCCGCCAAGAAGCGCACCCCCGCACCGCAACCGCCCAAAGTGACGACGGTGAAGCCGATTCCCCTGGCTCCCGTCGCCACAAAACCGACGACGACCTGGACCGGTGCCTTCTTGACCCTCTTTTCGTCGAGGATGTCGTGATAGAGTTTGTCGCGAGGAAAAATCACGGCGTGATTGAATGACCGATGACCCATGCATTTGTTTGTTCGGTCATCGGTTATCAATCCCCTCAAGGCGTATCCGGGACGGGAACCACGGTCAATTCCTCAATGTCCCTTGGTCTTGAGATACTTGTCAAAGAAGGCAAAGGTCTCATCCAGGGTCCGTTTCATCTCGTCGCCACCCCAACCGTGACCAGCGCCGACAAGCAGCTCGACGCGACCGGGGATGCCCACGGCGCTCATCTTGTCGGCGAGCTTGGTGGCCTGGGTGTGGGGGACGAGCGGGTCTTTCGTCCCCTGGAAGGTCAGGATCGGCGCATCGCCTTTCGAGACGAACGTTAAGGGTGACGCCTCCGCCGCTTCTTTCGGCTTCTCGGCGGGCGATCCACCGAGGAAGTCCTTGATGAGGGGGCGAGTCACCTCGGGCATGTCGGCCGCGGCCATGTCGGTCGGACCAAAGTAATTCACAACGGCCTGGATCGTGGAATCGGGCGCGTCGGTGCCAGAGGCGGTTTCACCTTCAAGGCCGTCCGAGGGTTGAGTCACGCCAAGCATCATCGAGAGATGGCCGCCGGCCGAAAAGCCGACCGCGCCCACGTGTCCAGAGTCGGCCTTGTAGTCCTTGGCGTGCGATTTCGCCCAGCGAACGGCCGCCTTGACGTCGTGAACCTGCGCCGGGAAGGTCTCCTTGGGGCAGAAACGGTACTGCGGCGAGATCGCGACGAAACCCCGCCGGGCGAACTCGACCAGGGCCGGTCGTAAATCCTTCTTGTTCCCTCCCCGCCATCCACCTCCGTGGATCACCAGCACGATCGGGAAGGGGCCGTCGCCCTCGGCGGGTCTCGCCAGGTCGAGTTTGAGTTCCGATCCCCCGGCCTTGGAATAGACGATGTCATTCTCGGTCGTCACCTTCGCGGCCGAATCCTCGGCGCCTCGGGCTGTCGTCGACAGGGCGGTCGCGACGAGAAACGCAAGGCTCCACGGCAGTCGAAAACGGTTCATCTCAAGTCGTCTCCACTGGCAAGAGGTCTCGGACAGGAATCAGGGCCACTTCGCGGCCGTCAAGCATCAGGGGAACGGCCATCTCGGGTTCCAACGAAGCCACGGTCGCGTATTTTGCAATGGCTCCCACGATCTCAGGAGCCGAAAAGACCTCAATCCGTCGCGCCACCAGGTTCACGACCCAGTAGCTCGGCAAACCGGCTCGGGCGTAAACCGAAAGCGTTTCGGTCGGATTCTCTCGAAGGCTTGAATCGGCGACCTCGATCACCAGGCCGATCTCTCCCAGTTTGGGCGAGGAACCGCGGCGCGTATAAACGTCGGGATCGCCACGGAGCAGGCAGAGATCGGGCACGGGGGCCGTGAAGTCGTCAACCAGGATGGGACTCTCAATCCAGACGCACCAATCGCGGGAAAGAACGCTCCAGAGGGTCGCCGCGATCTTGCTCTGTGCGCCTCCGTGTCGGAGCTTTTTTGCCCTCTTTTCGTAAAGCTGCCCTTTCCAGAGTCCGACGTGGCGGTCGGGCGGAAAGACATCAGCCTCGACCATCCGAAAATAGTCGTCGGCCGAGAGTCGGTAAGGCGATCCCTCGGGCAGACTGGCGGAGGCCGCGGAAGTCTCGGTCGCCGTGGCCATCATGCCTCTCCTGTTCTGGCCTTCGCGCACGAAAGATAAAGGGGGTCGAGTCTCGCATTCATCCTATCAAAGAGAGAGGAGAGCAACCTGGCTTCGTTTTTCAAAACCAGAGCGCTTTATTCACCACGTTCCCGAGCGGTTCACCGACCGCGAACCGGCGGACGTTCTCAACGAGAGCGGCGAGGTGTCGACCGGCAACCACCGGGGAATAACCGGCCGTGTGGGGGGTGATGATCACGTTGGGAAGGTCCCAGAGCGGATGATCGGAAGGGAGCGGCTCGATTTCAAAGACATCGAGCGCCGCGCCCGCGAGCCGGCCTTCCTTCAAGGCGGCGACCAGGTCGTCAAGCACGACGATCGCCCCACGGCCGACGTTGATCAGATAGCTTCTCGGCCGCAAATGCGCGATCATCCGGGCATCGAACAGCCGGGTCGTCTCCGGAGTCTGGGGCGCGGCGATCACGGCGAAGTCGCTCCAGGCGAGCAGGTCGGGGAGTCGATCAAGGCCGTCAACCGCGAGAACCCCCTCGGGAGGTTGGCTTCGTTCTGGAAAACGGTCAACACCCCGGACCGACATTCCAAACGCCAGCGCCCGCCGCGCGACCTCCGCACCGATCGCGCCCAGGCCGATCACACCCATCCTGGCCTCGCCGAGAAAGATCGTTCCCCGATCCATCTCGTTAACCACGCCCGGCCCCGAGGCGTTGCTCACCCGCGCCGACTCGCCGCCGATCGGCTCATAACGATGCTCAACCTGCCTGCGCATGTAGGTATGCAGGTTTCTGGCGAAAGCAATCACATACCCCATCACCTGGTCGGCGATCACGTCACCGAAGAGTCCGCGCGCATTGGTCAGGGTACAACCGTGCGCGATCAGTTCGGGGAACATATAATGTTCCAGGCTGGCCGTGAACGATTGAACCCATTGTAGCGCATCGGCCCTCGCCAGAATGGCCGGTGTGATCTTGCCCAGAAAGGCGTCCGCCCCGGGAGCCGAGGCGATCGCCTCCGCCTCATTGGAGGCGTTGACCCAGACCGAACCGGGCGCCGCGGCCATCAATGCCTCAAGACGTTCGGTCTCAACGGCGGGATAGACAATAAACTTCATGGCTATTCTTGATTCTATAAGCCTGGATACGACTATTTCACTACAAATCGATACGAACGTTACCGTGAAGGAGTCGCTGACGGCCGGGTCGAAAGGGCTTTGTAAACGGAGGCCGCGATCACCTCGGCGCCGGCGGCGTTGGGATGAACGCCGTCGCGGAAACACTCGGGCTTGCCCAGCAGCGGCGTATACAGGTCGATCAACCGGGCGCCGGACTGTTCGGCGACGGTGGTCAGAAGTGGTTGAACCTGCTTCACGCCATGATCCTTGATCGAAAACTCCTTCTCCATGATGGGAGGAGGAAACGCGATGAAGATCCTCGGCCGACCCGGCAGGGCC
Source organism: Isosphaeraceae bacterium (assembly GCA_965277595.1). Classification (GTDB taxonomy): domain Bacteria; phylum Planctomycetota; class Planctomycetia; order Isosphaerales; family Isosphaeraceae; genus CBDIDH01. The sequence continues at coordinate 2,267,016 of CBDIDH010000002.1, read as the reverse complement.
GAGAAACCGGCGATCAGCCGCTGAGCGTCGGCGACAAACTCGTCCTGGAATTTCCAGTTCTGGGGCGCGACGTCATTGGTGCCGAGCATGAGGATCACCACATGCGGATTGAACGCCAGAGCCGCTTGATAGGCGGGTTGTTTCTCGTAAGGCAAGGTGCCTTTCGCGATCATCGAGGCGCCATCGACCCCAAAATTGCGGACGTCCCACTTCGCACCCAGCCTCTTGCCGAGGCGAGCCGGATAGGCATCGACCGCGCGATCCTTGAGGCCCGTCCCCAGCGTGATGCTATCGCCAACGCAGGCGACGCGGACCGTTGGCCGGACCTCGCTCCCGGCGACACCCTGGGCGCAGACCTTTTCCTCGGCCACGATCGCCAGGGCGAACGTCAGGATCACGGCCCCCCGCACCCGATTTCTCATTCTGAACCCTTCCGCGCGATTTCTCTCCAAGCTGCCCTCGCCGACACCGAAGCGAGCCTTGACGCCGCATGATACCCCAACGGCCGCCGAAAAGAAGAACCGAGACCACGCCGATCGGGGACGATTTCGATGCAATTCATGACCAATGACCAAGGACTGAAGAAGATCTGTAAGGCTCTTGCCTCGCTTCCTGCTTTCTCATTTTTTCTCGGTCATCGGTCATCGGTCATTCCCAAAAAGGAAACCGCCTCGCCGCCTCGATCATCGACGGCTCAAGGGCGACGATCGACAGGTCTCTGTTAGACGTTCGGCAACCCGGGCGGCACCGTCGGCGGGAAAGGGAGGGGGACCAGGATCGATCGAGAAGGCGCGGTCAAGCAATCGGCGGATGTTCATCGAGGCGAAGTCGCGAGCCGAGGTGGGCAATCCACCGCCCCAGGCGCGAAGCGCGCGATCAAGAGCCCGATGCTCGGCGAACCCGGCGCGGGAGGGATAGATGATCGGCGTGCCCGAGGCCATCGCCTCGCAGGCGGTGCCGTAACCGGCCTTGGCCACGATCACATCGGTTGACGCGGCGAGGTCGGCCCCGTTCCATTCCTCGACGGGGACGACATGAAGATTCGGCAGCGGACCAACAGGCGCCGGGTGAAACCCGACAATGTGAATTCCCTGCGACCCCAGCGCCGCGAGACGATCCCAGCCGATGTCCGCCTGGCCATATCGGCCGATATAGCAGTAAACAAGCTTCGCCTTCGCATCGAGGCCCAGAAGGTTTCGAAGTTCGACGCGACGGTCGCGGCCGGGGGTCACGACCATGCCGACCTCGATGACCTTGTCGCGATCGAAATCGGCCATCCGCAAGGCAGGCTCGGCGCGGAAGAGGGCCACGGCCTGTCGATAGCCCCGGCGGACCTCGGCAACAAAGGCGACCGCCTCGGCGCCGATCCGTTTGGCGTGGGGCGCGTAAATGTCGGCCCAGGTGAAGTTCGCCAAAACGAAGCCAGGGACGAATGCTCGGCGAGCGGCGATCAAGGGGAGGTACGGCGCATCACACAGCACGGCCGCCGCCTTGCCGTCGCGGAGCCTTTGCGCCTCCTCGTCGATCCGGCCAAGAGCCTCGGCGTGAACCCGACGGGCGACCTCCAGCGTGGCGACGCCATCGGTCGAGGCACTGTCGCCAGGCGGGTTCACGGCCCCGGCGTCGGGCAGACCCGCCTCGATCGCGGCCGGGCGGCGGAGCCGTTCGCGCCAGTGGTCAAAGAGGTTCGGGTGCGACCGGATCGTCACGGGGACGTCCGCCGCGATCCGGTTAATCACCGCCACGGCGCGGTTGAGATGCCCGAACCCGTGACTGGTCACGTAGACCACCAGTCCGCCGCGCTCGCTCATCGCCTTCCCCTCTTCAAGATGGATCGGGAGGGCGAGGATAACCCGGCGCTTCGACACCAGGCAAGACCCCTCAATTTTTCTCAACCGGTCCTGACGAAAAACACGATTCGTAGTATGACGAAGAGGCTGATCGTCAACGGACGACCCGCCGACAACGGTAAAGGTCGAGGATCAAGGTCAGACAACGTCGGACAGGGAAGACCATCGAACTTCATCGTTTCCGGCCCGTCATCGAGCCGGCGACGAGGCCCTTCCCCCCGATCAGGGCCAAACACAACCTCCACGGAAGGTGAGACTTGTGGCAGACGCCGCCCCAGGGAAGGTCCTCGATTTCGATCGTCACTTCCGGCGGGCCACCTGGGCCGGCGCTGGACTGATCGCCCTCGCCGCCGCCTATGCCCAGTGGGGCAAGGCGACCGACGACCGCAGCGCGTTCATTCGCTGGCGGCCCCAGGTGCTCCAGTTCTGGCAGGGGGTGAATATCTATGAAACGCGGTACTTCCCCAACCCGCCGATCATGCCGATTTCCTTGACCCCCTTCATGCAGCTTCCGCCCGTCACCGGCGCATTGACCTGGTTTGCCTTCAAGCTGGCACTCACCGCCGCCTCGATTTTGATCTGCTTTCGGATCGTCAAACCGGCCGACCGCCCCTTACCTTCGTGGTTTCAGGCGGGGGTGATGTTCTTCGCCCTGCGGCCGATTTTGAGCGACCTCCATCACGGCAACAACAACCTCTTGATCCTCTTTCTCGTGGTTGCCGCGCTCGAAGCCTGGCGGCGTGGATACGACGTCCTCGCGGGCCTGATCCTGGCCCTCTCGATCGCGTACAAGGTCACCCCCGCGCTCTTTGTCGTTTACTTCGTCTTCAAGGGGTCGTGGCGCGTCGTCGGGGCGACCTTGCTGGGCATGGGGATTTTCCTGCTGATCGTCCCCAGCCTGATCATCGGCCCGACCTTTAATGCCGAGTGTCTCGGAACGTGGTGGCATCGGATGCTCAGCCCCTTCCTGACGAGCAACGCGAGCAGCCCGCAAGAGATCAACCAGTCGATGGTCGGCGTCTTGACGCGCCTCTTGACCGCGACGAAGACCGGCGAGGGGCGTTACGACGTTCATCGCGCCTTGAACCTGGTGGCGTGGTCACCAAGGATGGTTGGTCTTCTGGTCAAGGGAATCTCGGTCGGGTTCGTGGCCATGCTCGCCCTGGTCTGCCGGACGAAGACCGACCGCCGGGACGACCCGAGGTTGCTCGGCGAGTTCGCGCTGGTCGTCCTGACGATGCTTTTTCTCTCTGAACGAAGCTGGAAGCACCATTTCGTGACCTTGCTGCTTCCCTATACGTATTTAATGGCCGAGTTCGCCTTCGGGGGCCTGCCGACCTGGAAACGCGTCGGCCTGGCATTGTCGATGTGGGGGTCGGTCTTGCTGATGGCCACAACCTCGGCCGAGCTGGGCGGACTCTTCGCGCATCATCAGGGGCACAAGATCGCGCAAGGGTATGGCATGTTCCTCTGGGCGGCCATGCTGCTCTATTCGGTCACCGCCTGGCGCGTCTGGGCTCGTCGCGATCTCGCGCCGATGCCGCCGGGGGGTCCCAAACCGCGAGGCATGACTCGAATCATCCCGGCGCCTCACTTTCTGGACATCCGCCGAAAGTCCTTTCCGCCCTGGTGAGCAGGGGCGCTCTCGGTTTCTTTTCATCTTCTTGAAGTGACAGGACCAACCGCCGGCCCCGAGCCGGCGGTTGGCATTTCGAAGGAATGAACGGGGTCAAGGTGAATCGGCGTCAACAATCCGGCGAGCCGCGTCCGATATCGTTGGCTACGGCCAAGCGAGTCGGCCGGGCGCCGGAGGTTCTCGATGGATCTCGATCGAAGCGACTGGATGGGCAAGCAGGTCTGCGTGACCGGAGGGACCGGCCTGCTTGGCTATCAGATTGTGCGATGCCTGGTCAACTCCGGGGCCGAGGTTCGCGTTCTGGCGTTGAAACCGCGAGGGCCGCACCCGCTGGAGCGCGACCCGAGAGTCCGCCTGATCTGGGGAGACGTCCGCGACCCCTGGCTGGTTCGCCATGCGCTCTGCGGCTGCGACGTTGTCTTTCACGCGGCGGGAGTCGTGGCCGTCTGGGGTCCCGCGCTGCAACGGATGCGCGACGTCCACGCCGTCGGCACGAAGAACATCCTGGAGATCGCCCCGAAAACCGCCAGGATCGTCGTCACGTCGAGCGTCGTGACCGTGGGTGCCTCGCGCGATCAGGATTTGCTTGATGAGGAAAGCCCGTTCGCGCTTGATGACCTCAAAATGGATTACGTCCACGCCAAGCGGTCGGCCGAACAGCAGGCGCTGGAACGGGCCGGGGCGGGGCGCGACGTGGTGGTGACGAACCCCGGCTATCTCATCGGGCCCGACGACTTCGAGCGTTCCGTGATGGGCCGGTTTTGTGTCCGATACTGGCGAGGCATGCTTCCCGTCGCCCCCCCGGGCGGGGTAAACCTGGTCGACGTCCGCGACGTGGCCCGCGGTCATCTTCTGGCCGCCGAGCGCGGACAGTCGGGCCGACGATACATCCTCGGCGGCGAGAACCTGACCTTTACCGCCTTCATGACTGCGCTGGCCGAGGTCGTCGGCTTCCAGCCCCGCGCCACGCCGATCCTGCCTTACTGGGGCCTGACCGCACTGGCCGGTTGTAGCGAATTTCGCTCGTTCCTGACCCGCCGCCACCCCTATCCCGCCCTCCAGCACGCCCGACTGAACCGCTATCACTGGTTCTACCGATCGGACCGGGCGCGCCAGGAACTCGGCTACACCAGCCGATCGGTTCAAAAATCGCTTGCCGACACCTTCCAGTGGTTCTCCACCTTCAAAACCCTGAAGCCACGAGGACCGAGCCGCTGGTGGATGCGCCCTTGCCCGCGATCCCGACAGGCGGCTTAATTTTTCCTTGATTCTGAGTTTGACCGCCTACTTTCACGTCTTATGGCACGATGTCATCAAGACAAAACGATGTCAGAGTACAGAAATTCGATTTGATGAAGGCGAGCACGCATTGATCGTCGCATAAATGAGTGAAGAACGTGTTTCTGGTCGTGCGTGAACTAAGTCATTGACACCTGACCGCGATCACTTAAACTTGAGACGGTCTTCATCTCGCGATCATTTTTTCTGAAAATCCCCCCAGATTTGATTCGCTGGCTCAATGCTTGCGAGGCAGAGTCAACGTTCGGTCTCAACAGTGTGCGTCACCTTGGCGGCTCTTTCTCCGTCCTTGAAGAGTCTGTCAAGACCTCGACGATCGTGCAGCCTGCGGTAATCGTGGCGATTCACGGCATCTTTCTCATTGTTTTCCTTGGGGGTCATCATGCGGCTTCGAAGTCGTGGCGGCTTCACCTTGATCGAGCTACTGGTGGTCATCGCGATCATCGCGGTGCTCATCGCCCTGCTCTTGCCGGCGGTTCAGGCCGCGCGCGAGGCAGCGCGTCGTGCTCAGTGCGTAAACAACCTCAAGCAACTGGGCCTGGGCGTTCAGAATTACATCTCATCGACGAACGCGTTGCCACCGCTGTACACGAACTATCCGACCGGTAACTCGAACGGGTTTGACTGGCCGCTTGGTTGGGCCGTCTTCCTGCTGCCGTTCGTGGAACAGCAGGCGCTGTACAATGCCGCGAACTTCTCCTGGGGTTCGGGTCAGCCCCCCAACCAGGCGACGGTCACGGCGACCAAGGTCAATGGCCTGATCTGCCCGTCGGAGAGCATCACGACCGGCCCCTGGCTTTCGACCTCGTGGACGAACTACCACGCCAACATCGGCGGCCCGGCCGATTACATGTCGTTCAACGGCGTGATCATTCCGATGCGATCGGACGCGGCCGGTTCGAACGGTGCCCCGGGCAATCCCTCGACGATCGGCCTCCAGTCGGTTGTTGACGGAACTTCGAATACCGCCTGTTTCAGCGAGATGTTAATCTCGAACAACATCGCCGTGACCCCAGGCATCCCGGGGGGCAACCGTGGATTCTACTCAACCAGCGTGAGCGTGAGCGCCGACGTCAGCAATACCACGCAGTCCGCCGCGCTTGTCGCGGCCTGCAAGGGCCTGACGAACGGAACCGCCTCGGGCAACAACCAGTGGACCGGTGCCAACTGGGCCGGCACTCACTCGGGAACGCTGCGCTGGAACTCCTATAACCACATCAACGCGCCCAACGGCTATGTTTGCGGCGCGAGCGGAACCGGTTCCGTGGGCTCGCAGACCGACTCGCTGACCGCCAGCAGCAATCACACGGGTGGCGTGAACGTCGGCTTCTGCGATGGCTCGGTCAAGTTCGTCAAGTCCTCGATCTCGATCCCGACCTGGTGGGCCCTCGGCACCCGTGCCGGCAATGAGGTCATCGACGCCAGCTCGTACTGAGCTGGCCGCTCGTCTTCGATCGCGGGTTGATTCGTGAATGGGAAGTCGAAGCCGAGGTGAGTTGGCCCTTGGGGCCGCCTCGCCCGGTTTCTTGTTTGTTAAGGACGAATGGTGGGGCTTCACGATCACGATCGGTGAGGCCCCCTCGACTTTCTTGGGAGCGACTGATGCGACGCGTTTGCCTGGGGTTCGGTGCGGCCGTCCTGTCTTGCGGCCTGATTGGCGGCTGTGGTAGCGGCGATACCGCGACGGGTTCTGGGGCCGCCACGGAAACGGCGGCGAAAGACCCCAACACCGGCAAGGAAGCCATGGACAGGATGAAAAGCGAGATGGGCGCCCAGAAACCCGCCGCCTCGTCCAATGGCCCGGCGGGTGGCCAGGACGCGATGGAACGGATGAAGCATATGAACAAAAAATGAGTCGACGGGCCGACGAGATCCGCCCAGGCTCGTCGGCCCCGCTCGGAGTGATCGATGCCTCGTCGCTGGCTGCTCGTCGCCATTTTCGGTCCGGCCCTCATTCTTCTGGGCCTGGCGGGCTCGTGGGTCATCGCGGATTGGAAGGCTCAGATCGATCTCGACCGGGCACGGACCGAGGTTCTCCACGGCCACTACGCCGAGGCTCGACCTCGCCTGAAATCCCTTTCCGAAGGCGACGGCGAGGCCGCCTATCTGCTCGGTCTCTGCGAGCAGGCCACGGGCCACCATGAGGCCGCTGTCTCGGCCTGGGCTCGCGTCCGATCGACCTCCCCTTTTGCCGCGAAGGCGGCCGTCGCGGCGACGAAAACGCTCGTCGGCGACCTTGGCCGCTACGCGGACGCCGAATGCATCCTTGAACGGGCGCTTCCCGAGGCGAAAGGCCCGGACGAGGTTGAGCTACGCCACGCGCTCTCGCAGTTGTACTTTCAGGAAGGTCGGCGCGACGCGATGCGGCGGGTCGTCCGCGAAGGCTGGCGCCGAAGCCCCCAGCCTTCGGCCGAACTCCGCGACCTCTGGATGATCGACAACGCGACGACCCAGCTTTCCGTCGTGACCGCCGACGTCGACGAGGCGGGAAAGAAAGCCCCCGACGATGACAGGGTCTGGCTGGCGAAGGCCAACCTGGCCACCCAGGCCGGTCGTTTCGCCGACGCCGCCCGCTGGCTCGATCGCTGCCAGGCTCGACGACCCGACGACCCGGCCGTCTGGCGCGCCCGGCTCGATCTCGCCCAGGCGTCGAACAACGTGAACGACGCCCTTTCGGCGCTCCCTCACGTCCAGGCCGATACCCTGAGCCCGGCGGAGGTTGAATCCGTTCACGCCTGGCTGGCCGAACGCCGGGGCGACCGCGCCGGCCAGCGTGCCGCGCTCGAACGGCTCATCCTCCTGGACCCTGGCGACACCCGAGCCCTTGAGCGGCTCGCCTCCATCGCCTGGGAAGATGGCCGCGCGGACGAGGCCAGAACCTACCGGAGCCGGAAATCCGAGGTCGACCGCGCCAAGGAGCGTTTGCTTCGGCTCCTCGAACACGCGGCTCCCTCGGGAGGCTTCGCCGACCTGGCCCGGCTCTCGGAAGCCACCGGGCGGTCGTTCGATGCGCTTGGCTGGTGGACGCTCGCCGGTCGTTCCCATCCCGAAGACCCCGCGCCCGCCGAGGCCCTCGCCCGGCTCCGATCCGAGCCGACCCCCGCTCCTCAAGGCGTCGAGAAAAGCGTCAGGAAAACCCTGGTGAGCCGGTTCGGCATCCGGTCCGGCGACCAGTCGACGATATCCTTGGCCGAGACATCGTCTACGTCATTGCCCAGGGTGGCAGTGCCGACCTTCCGCGACGGGGCGGACCGCTCGGGCCTTCGGTTCATCTTCGAGAATGGCCGATCCCCGCTCCGCCAGCTTCCCGAGACAACCTCCGGCGGTGTCGCGATCCTCGATTATGACGGCGACGGCCTGTTCGATGTTTACTGCGTCCAGGGAGGCCCGTTCCCTCCGCCGCCTGGACCGATCGCGAACGGCGACCGGCTCTTCCGCAATCAAGGCAAGGGCGTCTTTGGAGACGTCACCCGCCCATCGGGCATCGGAGCGATGCCCGGCGGTTACGGCCACGGTGTCGCCGTGGGCGACGTCGACAACGACGGTCATCCTGATCTTTTTATCACGCGCTGGCGATCCTATGCGCTCTATCGGAACCGGGGCAACGGCACGTTCGAAGACGTGACGTCGGCCTACGGACTCGGCGGTGATCGCGACTGGCCGACCTCGGCCGCCTTCGCCGACCTCGACGGTGATGGCGACCTTGATCTCTACGTCTGCCACTATCTCGCCTGGGACGCCGATCATCCCCAGCTTTGCCCCCGAGGGGTGCGGACAGCCGACCGCCCCGACCCCAACCGGCTCTACGACTACTGCATGCCCAACCCCTTCCCCGCGCTCTCCGATCACCTCTTTCGCAACGACGGCGGCAAGTTCGTCGACGTCACCGAATCCTCGGGAATTGTTGACAGGAACGGCCGCGGCCTCGGTGTCGTCGCGGGCGATCTCGACGGCGATGGCCGGGTCGATCTCTTTGTCGCCAACGACACGACCGCCAATTACCTCTTTCACAACCTCGGCGGCCTCAAGTTCGAAGAGATCGGCGCCGAGGCGGGCGTGGCCAGCAATGCCGAAGGCGCTTACCAGGCCGGCATGGGCACGGCGCTCGGCGACCTCGACGGCGATGGCCTGCCCGACCTGCTCGTGACCAACTTTTACGGCGAATCCACCACCTTTTACCGGAACCTCGGCGGCCTGTCCTTCAGCGACCAGACCGCCTCGATCGGCCTCGCCGCCGCGAGCCGGTTCCGCCTTGGTTTTGGCGTCTGCCTTCTCGACGTCAACAACGACGGCCGGCTTGACCTCGCCACGGCCTGCGGACACGTCATCGACAACCGGCCCGACTACCCGTACGCGATGAAGTCGCAACTCCTGATCGGTAACGAGTCCGACGGCCTTACCGACGTGACCGATGCCGCCGGTCCCCCCTGGACCATTCCTTCCGTGGCGCGCGGCCTGGCGGTGGGCGACCTCGATTCGGACGGTCGCGTTGATGTCCTGATCGTGGCCGAAAAAGACCCGATCCGGTACGCTCAGAACCAGTCCAGGACAGGTCACTTCGTCTCGTTCCTCCTCGAAGGAACGAGGTCAAACCGCGACGCCGTCGGCGCCTGGGTACGGATCGACGTCGCCGGGGGCAAACAACAATGGCGCTGGCGAACCGGCGGCGGAAGCTATCAATCGGCCAGCGATCCCCGTCTGCATTTTGGCCTCGGCGCGGCGGATCGCGTCAAAGGCGTGGAGGTCCGATGGCCCTCGGGACAGGTTGACCGCTTCAACGACCTGCCCGCCGACCACGGTTATCGCCTCCGTGAAGGCGATTCGGTTGCCCGCCCGATCGGAGCCGAGACAGGTCCCGGGCGCGATCCATCCTGAGCCGGCGAACCGACGGCCGTGGGGCCGAGAAGATGCCGGCCGAGCCAGAGATACGCGGGAGGCTCGGCCCGTTCGATATAAGGAAGGTTGTGCCGCCCTTTCGGGTCGACCGAGAGGTCTACGACAACACCCCGACGCGAGGCGAGCCAGGCGAACGACTGAGCCTGAGCATCAAAATTGTAGTTGTCGCGGCCGGGATAGTTGACATAAATGGCGACTTCGCCGGGTTGAAGATTGGTGGAGGCCAGCAGGTCGGCCGGGTTATCGTGTGCGACCCGGGCAATCACGCCGGGACCATCGCCATAAACGGGCTGGAGGAACGTCCGGACCTGGCGGCGGAGAAGGCCGAAGTAAAACCGGGCGATCACCATATCCGGGTCGTATTCAGACCGCTCGCGGTAGGTCGCGGGGTCGAAGTCCTCGGTATACTTGCCGTTGATGTTGTGATACCGCATGTTCAGCGGGCCGGCGAGCGTGGCCACACAGCCGAAGAGATCGCGATGCTTCAAGGCAATCGACATCGCCCCGTAACCGCCGGCCGAAACACCGAGAAGACCGTGCGCCTGGCGCTCCGCGCGCACGGAATAGGTCCGCAAGAGATAGGGGACAACCTCAAGGACGACATGGTCTTCGAACCGACCGCCGCGTCCGTTGACCCAGAGCGAATGCGTCGAGGTCAAAAAGTTCCGTCCCTCATAGGTTCCGTCCGGGGCGGCGATCACCGTGGGAGGAATTTCGCCACGGGCCATCAACTGGTCAAGTTCCTTGAGGTCGCCGGGGTCGAGGAAATCGTGCTCGTCGACGTCGGCCCCGTGCAGGAAAAGGATCAACGGGTACGCGACCGACGGATCGTAGCCGGGGGGCAAATAGACGTAGAGGTCGCGCGGACGGCCGAGAATGGGCGAGTAGACACGCCGGTCGGCGCCGTGGTTCTGGGTCAGGTCGACGACCCGGCCGCAGAGTTTGCGATTGAGGTGATCGAGGCTGACAAACTCAAAGAGCTGCGCCTGGGCCGGGGTCGCCACCAAAACCAGCAGGACGAGGGCCGTGGCGAGTCGTCTCATGTTCAAACCTTCGGGCCGCGGAGAGTCTCCGGGGCGTCCCCCCCGCCGTCGAAAGGTCGGCAGGTTCCGGCTCGACGCCCGCGATAACCCGTCTGGAGTTTGGCATCCGCGGCAAACCAGGGTTCACCGCGAGGCCGTCGAAGTATACGAAGCCGCTCCCAGAGGGCAAGGCCAATGGTTCAGGCGTCGACAAGCGCATCCGCGCCCCGGCCCTTCAGCGTCTTCCAGAGGTCGACGAGATCGCGGATCACTGTCTCGCGGGCGATCAGCCAGAGAGATCCCGCAAAGCTCACGACCCCAACCCCGATGGCCGCGACCAGCCGCGCCACGGCCGGAGCCGACGAGCCGGCTCCCGCCTGGAGGCCAAGGACGCAGACGGCCATGAACGCCCCAGCAATCGCAGTCGGCAGGTGCGCGGAGATCAGCTCCCAGAATCCAATCGACGTGACGCGCCGGGTACACAGGAGCAGCACGACGACCACGACCGAGTAGACGAGAACCCAGGCCACGCAGACGCCGATCACCCCATACGACTTGCCGGCCAGGCCAAAGCTGATGGGAAAGACAACAGCGCATGTCGCGGTGTACTTGAAGTTGATGTCGGGCCTGCCCAGCGCGTTCAGCAACGAAACGAGCGAGGTGGTGATCACGCTCAGCAGTCCAACCACGCAGAGCAACTGGAACGGCAGGACCGTCGGAAGCCATTTCGTCCCGAAGGCCACGCCAATCCCGTCCCGGGCCACAAGCGCGGCGCCAAGCAGGGTTGGCAAGATGACCGCCATCATGAGGACATTTAACCTGAGATACCAGCGCTTGACGCGGACGAGGTCGCCTTGCAGTCGGCAAAAGACAGGGAAGCTGATCTGGTTGATGTTCGCCGTCAGCTTCTGGACCGGCAGCGACATCAGTTGAAAGGCCAGGCTGTAATAACCGAGGACGATCGGCCCTTCGAGTCGGCCGACGACGGCGTAGTCGCTGTTCGAGTAAAAGTACCAGAGAAAGCTTCCGCCACTGACCCAGGCGCCATATTTCAAGAGGTCGCGCGCCCCGCGCAACGAGAACCGGAGTTGCGGGCGCCAGCCGGTCAGCCTCGCCAATGCGAGCGACTCAAAGACCCGCGCGAGGATCGAGCCGACGACGAGCGCCCAGTATCCCGCGCCAAGAAAGGCGAGGCTCAGGACCGTCGACGCCTGAAGCGCCGTGGAGATCATGTGGACGAGCCCTTGAGATTTCATCTCAAGTCGGCGATCGAGGATGCCGAGCGGGACCGTTCGAAACGGGACGAGCAGGATCAAGGCCCCCATCACCGGCAAGACCATTTTCAGTTCGGGCGTTCTGAGAAACCGCGCCGCGGGGCCCGAGGCGACGAGCAGGACGAGGTAACAGGCTATTGAAAGCAGCAGGCTGAGCGTGAACGCATGGGCGTAATCCGACGCGGTTACCTCGGCCTTTTGCACGAGCGCCCGGCCGACACCTGCCTCGGCGAAGAGGTCGCTGAGGCCAAGGAGCAAGGCCGCCGCCGCCATCACCCCGTAATCTTCGGGCGAGAGCAAACGGGCGACCCCGAGCGTGACGCCCCAGCTCAGGACCTGCGCGAGCCATCGGCAGCCGATCAGGATTCCTCCGGCTCGAACCGCGTGCGATCGGAGGTTCTCGGCAACGACCGGCTCTGGACCGGCTTGCACTTCCTCAACGAGCATGGGCCACCCCGTTGCAGAGAAGAAACGCCCGCGCCGGAAATCGTTATTGGGGAGGTCTGGCCTAAACCGGCCAACGGGGGGTACCGCCGCGCAATGATTGGTCAAGGTGGATGCTCTGTCAATGTAGCCCGTAGCCGCGTGGTTTTTTTGAATCAAAGAGAGGGTTGACGGGTCTTTTTCGATTGTTTTCGATCGTTCATCGCCCGCGGACACCGAGAAGGACGGAGAACATTCGGGAGAATGGAAGAGGACCAAGGACCGATGACCGATGACCGAGAAACGAGGACCAAGCAACAGTACCAAAAAACACATTCGAGTGTTGGTCATCGGTCATCGGTCATCGGTCATCAAAAACCCAGCCCTGGCAACCTCGTTGACGAGCGTTGCGCGGAGTGTTAACGTCGGCGGACGTCCGCGGAGCGGCGGTCCGGGGCGCCGCCGATCCCCGGAATTTGTTTGAAGCAAGGTTCGATGAGCAACGCGGACGACCTGTACCGTGAGAGCCGCCGCGCTGCCGTCTGGGGCCTGAGCGTGAGCCTTGGCCTGGGAGCGGCGAAGCTCCTGGGGGGCCTGCTCGGCGATTCCCTCGCGTTAATCTCTGATGCCGCGCATTCGCTCGTTGATGCCGCCGTCTCGCTCGCCCTGATCGTCGCGCTGCGACTGGCGCAGAGGCCCGCCGACCGCGAACATCCCTACGGACACGCGAAAGTCGAGGCGCTCGCTGGAGCGACGATGGCCCTGGTCCTGATCGGCCTTGCCCTGTCCATCACCTGGGGAGCGACGGCGACCGTTAACAATCCGCATCCGCCGCCACGGGGCTTTACCCTGGTGATTGCCGCCTGCGGAACTCTGGTTCAGGAGGCCCTTTATCGATACGCGGGCCGCGTGGCGCGTCGAACAGGCTCAAGGGCCTTGCTGGCAACGGCCTGGGATTATCGACTCGACGCCCTCGGCGGCCTGATCGTCGTGGCGGGGGTCGGACTCGCCCGATGGGGTGGCCCGACCTTCGGCTGGGCCGACCACGCCGCGGCGCTCGCCGTGGCCGGGTCAGTCCTCTGGGTCGGCGGCGTCTTGCTCTGGGATAGCGCCCAGGGACTCATGGACCGCCAGGCCGACCCCGAGGTGCTCGATGAAATCCGCAGGGTGGCCCTGGCCGTTCCCGGAGTCCTCGGCGTCGAGACGCTGCGGGTCCGTCGGGCCGGGCTTGAGTTCCTGGTCGACATCCACGTCGAGGTCGACCCCGAACAATCCGTCCGCTCGGGTCACGACATCGCGCACGCCGTCAAGGACCGTCTGATTCACCTCGCCGGGCCGGTCCGCGACGTTCTCGTGCACATCGAGCCTTTCCGCCCTGGCTCGACACGGAGTAAAACAATCGTCAAGGGCTGATCGCCCACAAACGTCAAGGCTCGCTCGTTCCCTCGCGGGTCCGCCGACGAAGGCCGTTGATGACGAACCCAATCGAGTCCGTTGACTCGATCCGATCGGGCGCATAGGAGCCGGTCCCCGCCTGCTCGCGTCGGCCGTGGTTCCAGCCGAGGTCAACGTTGCGAGGCAGGTGAAAGCCCTGGTAGTCCCAGCCGAAGGTTCCTTCGTTGACGCGTCGGACGTCTCCGGCATGAAACCCGCCGCCGCCGCCGCCGACGTAGTAGCCGAGGTAGGCCGGAGTCCGCGTCGGCGCGGCATGGCCGGAGATCGCGAGCGGGTATCCGGCTCGGGCCTGGGTGTGCTCGAACGTCCGGGGTGGCCCCGGCGGGGGTGTCCCCTGATGGTGCTTGTGGAAGAGATGCCCCGCGAGGGCGGGCGCGTTCAGAGTCATGGCCAGTGTCAGGGCGGCGAGAACGGCGGCGTGTCGGGTCATCCTCCAGGCTCCTCGGGACGTTGCGAGGCGATCCAGACGTATCCGCAAACAGGCCAGGATCATGCCCCGGCTCAAGCTCGCAAGGCGTTTGAGGGATAGGAACAAGGATCGATGACCGATGACCGAACAATTCCGAATTGGTCATCGGACATCGGTCATCGGTCCTCAACTAAACACCTTGTCCCGGCAATGCAACGAGAGCCGCGATTAATAGGGTTGTTTCGGCAGTTTGCCGGCGTTTTGTGCGTATTTCTGGAGGACTTGCTTGGTGGCGATCTGGATCCGCTGGGCATTCGCGGGAGTCTGACCGGGGCTGTCGGTCTTCGGGATGTTCGGCTTGGGCGTGTTGATCTGGATCAGCGGCGACGGTGTGCCGTTGATCGGAACGTGCGGCTGGCGGTTGAACTTCTGGTACGGCAGGCGGACGCCCCGGACCTTCACTTCATCGGCGGTGGTCACGGTCGGCGGAGGCGTGAAGCCGACGGCGGCCTGATAGGTCACGTCGTCGTCCTGGTCGACACCGTCGCCGCTCACCCCGAGACCGCCCACAAGCACCTTCTTGCCGCTTCCGTTCACGTCTTTATACAAAGGGGCGCTTCCGGGGAAGAAGACGATACCGTTCTGGTTAGCGATGTTGTAGGGGTCGTGGAAGTTCGACTGCGGATTAAACGAGTCGTACCCCTGGACGGTCTGGAAGGCCGAGGCCGGCTGAACGACCCCACTCTCGCGGATCTGCGTTTCGTTGAGGATCGAGAAGGGGCCGGGGGGATACTGGTCCTGCCCTTCGGGGAAGTGCGGAAGCGAGAGATACCGGAAGGTCCGGTTCGTCATCGCGACCCCCTTCGGCAGGCCGGGGACCTGATCGACCGCTTGAAGCTCGGCCGGGTTGGCGTAGTAGGCGACATTCCGGGCCTTGGCCACGGCGACGTCGAACGAGAAGTAGGTCGCGTCGGGCATCCGGTAGAGACCAAGCAGATTGCCCGAGTTGTCGGTGACGGCGAAGATCATCTTCGCCGTGCTGTTGAGCGGCACTCGAATCGCGGAGCGGATTCGGTTGGCCTCGGCAATCCCGCGCTGAACGATCTCGGTCACGTCGGCCGCGGTCAAACTACCGTCCGCGGCGGCGTGGGGCGTGACGATCCAGCCACTGGGAACCGCATCGCCGGGTATGGCGGTCTGAGCCCCCTGGGCAACATCTTTCAGGGCCGCGGCCAGGCCGGTCGACGTCCCGACACCGACAGCGCCCGGCAGCGGCAGAGTGACCGGCACGTTCACGCCGCTATTCACATTCCCAGTGCCAAGCGTCCCGCCGAAATCAACGAGGTTGCGCGGTCCTTGCAAACCGTGAGCGCCGAAGAGGTCAAGGGTGATCCCGACCAGGTCGATCCGGCCGAAGGGAATATCGAATCCCGGCAGTGGCGGCAGGCCCTTCGCCGCGTTGAAATGCGCTGTGTTAGTCGAGTAGCCCGCCCCGCTGCTGCCTCCCGCGGCGACGAAGGCGATGTACTCGGCCTCTTCCGAAAGATCGGGCTTCTTGGGGTCATAGAAGCCGGCGTCATTGAGGCTGGAGTTTTCCTCGGTCGCGAAGCCGGTCGTCCCCGGGAAGAAGACACCGATTCCGCCGACAAGATTTCCCGTTCCCTTGTAGAGAGGAACACCGCCGGGAAGCGTTCCGATCCCACGCGCCTGGGCGTACGGCAAGAGCCCCGAGATCAGGCCGTAAGACTCGGGCGCGGCGATGCTCTGGCCCGGCGGCACATAGGCGGGATCGGCGTTGAACCGGTCGGGAAGGATGATGCTGTTGCCTGGCCCAGGCGCGCGAACTCCCGCGGCGTTCGGGTGGATCACGCTATCGCGGTTGGTGTGCTCGATCTCGAAGAGGTCAACCTGCGGCGTGAACGAGACGCGCGGCGGGAAGTGTCCCTTGACCCCGATCGGGGCGACGAACCCAGGGCCCTGGAGAGTCGAGTTCATGTTCCCGGTATTCGGGTCGGACTGGACCTCGCGTTGCGTCATGGTGGACTGCGAGATGTCCTGAATCGTCCTTGACGAGAGCGGCCCCTGGTTGTTGGCGAACATGGCGGCCGTTCGGGCCTCGGCCAGGGCGCCATCAATGGCGAAGACAAGCTTTTCGGTGTTCCCGGTGATCGCCGGAGAGACGTTCCCCTCAACCCGGATGCCCAGCGGCCTCCCCTGGCGATCGACCACGGCGACGATCGCGTTATCGGCGGCCGTCGCGCCCGCGGCGCGATCCAGAAGGGTCTGCACATCGGTTGGCGTGAGCTGCGCGGGAGCGGCCATCAGAGTTCGCGGTTCGAGCCCCTCGGTACCAAGACCGGCGGCGAAGTCGCGGCGAGGCGTCCCCTCGTGGCCTTCTCGGCGACGAAGCCACGCGACGGGAAAGCTGTCTTCAAATCCCATGGCCCAGACCCCTCGACCCGTTATCCAGACGGAATCCGGCCGCCAAGCCCGTGAAGGTGACGACCCGACCCTCCGCGAATCGCCCCGAACCCGGAGCGCCCGCGACGTGAATGGACGTCAGATCGACACGCCAACGGCGCGTTATTGATGAATTCTTCGGCAGAACCTTTAAATTCCCGCGTGCCGACCCAGACCTCGCTCGCCCTAGCGATCAATTCGATCGGATCGAGCGCTATTTTCCTGACAATCGGCAAAGTTTCTCAACCAGACCGGCCTTCCTTGTCGAAAACCAAGGTGGAGCTTGAGAGCCGTGCAGGCTCGAAATCTCGGGGAACGAACTGTGACGAACGGTTCGGATCGACTCGAAACGGTCGGAAACCAGCGATCCTTGGGGAGCCCTCGATCATGCACAGAAACGGTCCGGCGAATCATCGAACGAGAGGCCGTCGAGCGGCTTTCGTCCTGATTCTGACCGTCAGCACCGTTTCCGGCGCCCGAGGGCAGGAGCCCGGCACGCTGCCGCCGCTCCCGCCGCTGCCGGCGACGACGACACCCGTCCCCGAGGCTCGGCCGCCAAGGCCGATCACCACGCGACCCGGGCCCGAGGCTCTCCCGCCACTTCCGCCGATGCCGGTCGACGCTCCGGCGGCCGTCGCGGCTCCGACTCTCGAAGCGCCGACGGCCTTGCCCCGGCCCTTCGTGATGAGAACCCCGAAGCCCGAGGGGCCCGAGCCTGACGTCCTCCGCAGGCCGATCGAGCGCCCCACGCCCGAAACTCCGGCGATCCCCCCTGTCTCGTACTTTCCGTTCAACTGGCGAACCGCATTCGACCCGCCGATGGGTTACACCGGCAAGTCGAGCATCTTGCCCTCGGAACGGCAGACCGACCCGCACTTCGTCCCGGTCGAGGACCGCTGGCGGACGGGATATCCCACATGGGACCGCTATGGCAAGGGGCATCCCATCAATGACGATTACCCGTTCATGCCCGGCCGGTTGGTCGACCCCTTCAACCAGAACGTCTTCAAGGGTGACTTTCCGGTCATCGGGCAGCACACCTTTCTCGACGTCACCGCCTTGATGCTCTCGTTCCAGGAATTTCGCCAGATTCCCACGGCGACGA
Source organism: Isosphaeraceae bacterium (assembly GCA_965277595.1). Classification (GTDB taxonomy): domain Bacteria; phylum Planctomycetota; class Planctomycetia; order Isosphaerales; family Isosphaeraceae; genus CBDIDH01. The sequence goes on along the minus strand of CBDIDH010000002.1, from coordinate 2,249,187 downwards.
CTCCGTTCGAAAGCACCGCGCGCTCCAACGAACAGAACTTCTTTCAGCGCCCGAACCAGTTCTTCTCCACCAACTTCTTCAGCCTCGCCTTTGACATTACCCACGGCGACGCCGCCTTCAAACCGGCCGACTGGCGGATCAGGCTCGTTCCCGTCTTTAACTTCAACAACCTCTCGGTGCAGGAACTCGGCGTCGTCAGCCCGAACGTCCTCCAGGGGACGTCGCGTACCCGGGAGTTCTGGGCACTCCAGGAAGCCTTCTTCGAGACCAAGCTGACCGACACTAGCAGCGACTATGACTTCGCCTCGATCCGCCTCGGCAACCAGCCTTTCATCAGCGACTTCCGCGGCTTCCTCTTCGCCGACATCAACCGCGCGGTGCGGATCTTCGGCACCCGCAACTCCAACCGCGACCAGTACAACGTAGCCTACTTCCGCCAGTGGGAGAAGGACACCAATAGCCAGCTCAACACCTTCAATGACCGCAAGCAAAACCTCGTCTTCCTGAACTACTACAGACAGGACTTCCTCGTCCCCGGCTACACCGCCCAGGTCAGCCTGACCTACAACAATGACCCCCGGTCGTTCAAGTTTGACAACAACCGGTTCCTCGTCCGTCCCGACCCGGTCGGTGTCGCCCGGCCGCACGAGATCGATGTGGCTTACCTCGGCTGGGCCGGCGAAGGACACTTCGGCCGATATAACCTGACTCACCAGCTTTACTGGGCTCTCGGCCGCGACAGCCTCAACCCGCTGGCGAACCAGGCTCAGACGATCAATGCTCAGATGTTTGCCATCGAAGGCTCTTACGATCGTGACTGGGCACGCTTCCGTGCCTCCTTCTTCTACTCGTCGGGCGACCACAACATTAACAACAGCAAGGCCACGGGGTTCGACACGATCCTCGACGCCCCCAACTTCGCGGGGGGGCCGTTCAGCTACTGGAACCGTCAGCAGATTCCCCTCTTCGGGGTCAACCTGGTGCAGCGTCTCAGTCTCGTCCCCGACCTCAGATCGAGCAAGTTTCAGGGCCAGGCGAACTTCGTCAACCCCGGCCTCTTGCTGCCGACGCTCGGCGCTGACTTCGACCTGACGCCAAAGATCAAGATGTTCAACAACATCAACTTCCTCTGGTTTGACTCGACGAACGTCCTCGAACAATTCCTCTTCCAGAGCCGGATTGCCCGTCACATCGGCACCGACCTGAGCACCGGCTTTGAGTACAAGCCGCTCCTCTCCGAGAACGCCTCGATCCTCATCGGGGCCTCGGTCCTCTTGCCCGGCCAGGGTTTCCGCGACATCTACGACAACCAGAACAGCCGCGTCGGCGGCCTCTTTGGTGGGTTCGCGGTGATTAACCTGCTCTTCTGATCAGGAAAACGAACGAATCCGCCCTGACGATCCTGGAATTGACCGTTTCCAGGTTTCCCCGTATAAGCTCAAGATCCCCCGTCAGAAGGGCGTCACGGCAGACGCGCGGACCGGGGGTGTCGAGGGATGCATCGGCACGGAGGTCGGCGGTCTCATGACGGATCAACGAAGGACGGGGCGCGTCCCGTCGGGTCTCGCCCTCCTGCTCGTCGCGGCACTCTTCGGAGTGCTGATCCTGCCCATTCCAGGCTTCCGACCCGTGCCCATCGCGGCCCAGGGGCCGCCGCCAAATCGTCCCGTCCCGGGGCAGTTGCCGTCGATTCCGGCACCGGTCCCGGCCACGCCTGATCTCTCGACGCAGTCGGCCGAGATGGCGCAGGTAAAGAGCGCCGGTTGCATGAACTGCCACCAGGGATCGCACGATCCACACTACAAAGATACAGTGAAGCTCGGCTGCGTGGACTGCCACGGCGGCAATCCCTATGCATCGGACAAGCTCCGGGCGCACGTCCGGCCGAGAGTGCCGGGGGCCTGGATCAGCTCGGCGAACCCGGTCCGCAGCTATACACTCCTGAACCACGAGTCGCCCGAGTTTGTTCGGTTCGTCAATCCCGGCGACCTCCGCGCCGCGAAGATCAGTTGTGGGACGTCGGGGTGTCATCCCAACGAGGTCCTCCAAAATCAGATGAGCATGATGACCCACGGAGCGATGCTCTGGGGCGCTGCTCTGTACAACAACGGCTCGATGCCCAACAAGGCGAGCCGGTTCGGCGAGAGCTACAGTGTGCATGGCCGCCCGCAGCGACTCCAGACCGTGCCGCCGCCGGATGACTGGGAGATGCGCGTCAAGGGAGTTGTCCCGTTCCTCGATCCGCTTCCCCGGTTCGAGGCGAGCCAGCCGGGCAATATCCTGCGGATCTTCGAACGAGGCGGCAAGCTTCCGAGCGAGGTGGGACTGCCCGACCCGACCGAAAGCCCCGGTCGTCCCGTGGCCCGACTCAGCGTTCGCGGCCTCGGCACCCGGAACCGGACCGACCCGGTCCTCGTCAGCCTGACCAAGACCCGCCTGCTCGACCCGACACTGAACTTCCTTGGCACCAATGACCACCCGGGCGACTACAGGTCGAGCGGCTGCACGGCCTGTCACGTTGTCTATGCAAACGACCGCTCGCGAATCCACTCCGGTCCATTCGCGGGCGCGGGGCACCTCGGGCTCTCCTTCAATCCCGATCCGATGATCCCCAAGAACGAGCAGGGGCACCCGATCGAGCACAGGTTTGTCAGCGGGATGCCGAGCAGCCAGTGCATCGTCTGCCACATCCACCCCGGCACGAACGTCATGAATAGCTATCTCGGCTACACCTGGTGGGACGAGGAGACCGACGGCGAACTGATGTATCCGAAGCATCAGAAACATCCAACCGCCGAGGAATTCAGTGAGTCTCAGATGTCGAACCCCGACGAGACGGCCGCGCAAGGGCTCTGGTCCGATCCCAAGTTCCTGGAGCGCGTCGCCGACCTCAACCCGCGGGCTCGACACACCCAGTTCGCCGATTTTCACGGTCACGGCTGGGTCTTCCGCGCTGTCTTCAAAAAAGATCGCAAGGGCGAGTTCCTCGACTCCGAAGGCCGAGGTCTCGGCCAGACGAACGTCCAGCAACTCATGGCCGCGATCGAGATGCCCAACGCCGTCCGCGAGCAGTACCGGACTCCCCAGCCAGGTGCCAAATCTCCACACCCGCCGAACCGCGACGGTACTCCAGTCCACCTCATGGACATTCACATGGAAAAGGGGATGCACTGCGTTGACTGCCACTTCGTGCAGGACGTTCACGGCAACACCCGGCTCCAGCAAGAAGTTCGCGCCGCGATCGAGATCCAGTGCATTGATTGCCACGGCACGGCCGACAAGCACGCCACGCTCCTGACTTCCGGCCCCGCCTCTTATACCTCGGGTCCAAAAGGCCGCGACCTCTCAGCCATGCGAAATCCTTCGGGCAAGCGTCGATTCGAGGTCAGAAACGGCCGGCTCTATCAAAATTCGGTCGTCGAGCGTGACCTTTCCTGGGAAGTTGTCCAGACGGCCGACACCATCGATCCAGCAAGCGAGCACTACAATCAGAAGTCACACCTGGCCAAGACAGTCCGCTTCGCCAATGATGGCCGGATGGAGTGGGGAAGCCTTCCCGGTGGCAACGACGACGCTTGCGCACACGCCAACAAAACGATGTCGTGCATTTCCTGCCATTCCTCCTGGAACCCAAGTTGCTTCGGCTGCCACCTTCCGCAAAAGGCCAACCGAAAGATGCCCGCTCTCCACAACGAGGGGGATGTCTCGCGGAACTACGTCGCCTACAACTTCCAGACCTTGCGCGACGACGTCTTCATGCTCGCCCGCGATGGCGACGTGACCGGCAATCGGATCGGCCCCGCGCGGTCATCTTGCGCCATTCACGTGGGCTCTTACAACGCGAACCGAGAATCGATCTACGTCCAGCAGCAGACGATCTCCGCCGAGGGACATAGCGGCATCGCCTTCAGCTCCAACGTGCCTCATACCGTCCGTGGCGGCCCGACAAAGATAACGACCGGTCCCGACAAGGGCCGAGCCGCCTCGCCCGAAGCGTACATGTCGGGCCGGAACGAGACGAAGCAGTGCACCGACTGTCATCTCGCCGGCGCCAATGACAACAACGCGATCATGGCCCAGCTCTTGATGCAGGGAACGAACTACGTCAACTTCATCGGACGCTATTGCTGGGTCGCCGCTGGAGTCCACGGCCTCGCCGCCGTGGCCGTTACTGAACGAGAAGAACCCCAGGCGGTTATCGGGAGTTCCCTGCAACATCTCGCCTTTCCCGAGAACTACAAGGAGCACGTCGAACGAGGCGGCAAGCTGGAGTACAACCACGAGCACCCCGGCGCCGACATCATCGAGGCCCTCACTCCAGGCCGCGCCGCGCCCGACGTTCTTGATGTCCAGCTTCGCGGCGAGTACCTCTACGCCGCCTGCGGCAAGGACGGACTACGCGTCTTTGACGTCGCCTTCATCGACAACAAGGGGTTCAGCGAGCGGATCACCACGGCGCCTGTCTCGCCGCTCGGCCAGCGGTTCTTTGTCCGCACGAGTCACGCCGTCGCCGTCGCCGCGCCAACGACGATCGCCCCAGACCCGACCCGAACGCACAAGCCCGAGAACAAGGAAACCCCTGTTCACGCCCTTTACGGTTATCTCTTCGTGGCCGACCGCGATGAGGGCTTGATCACCGTTCCCGCCGGTACCTTGCTCGACGGCAACCCGCTGAACAACTTCCTCGCACGCGAGACGACCTTCAACCCTGGCGGCATCCTTGGTGGCGCCAAGGGAATTACGATCGTCGGCACGTATGCGTATATCCCTTGCAAGGCCGGTCTCGTTGTCGTCGCCCTCGACGATCCGAAGCATCCTCGGATCACCTCAATTGTCGGCGAGGGGGTTCTGGACCGTCCGAGAGCGGTGCAGGTCCAGTTCCGCTACGCCTTCGTCTGCGACGAACAGGGGGTCAAGATCCTCGACGTGACCGACATCGGTCACCCCCGCCCCGTCGCCGCCGTGCCGATGGCCGAGGCGCATTCGATCTATGTGGCGCGGACGTATGCCTATATCGCCGCCGGCCGCGACGGTCTTGTGATTCTCGACGTCGAGAATCCGGAACTCCCCAAGATTGACCAGGTTTATAACGCGGGTGGCTGCATCAACGACCTTCACGACGTGAAGCTCGGCATCACGTATACCAGCGAGTTCGCTTATCTCGCCGACGGTAAGAATGGTCTTCGGGTGGTTCAGCTCACCTCACCCGAGACCCCGGGCAACCAGGGCTTCAGTCCCCGGCCGACACCTCGACTGATTGCCAACTTCCCTCTGCCCGGCGGCGGCCACGCGTTGAAGATCTCAAAAGGGGTCGACCGCGACCGCGCCGTTGATGAGTCGGGCAATCAGATCGGCGTCTTCGGCCGGATCGGCGCCAAGCCGCTGAGCGCCGAGGAACAGAAGCGAATGTTCCTCCACAACGGCTTCCCCTGGAAGGTCAGCGACGACCCCCGCGACCCGGTTTACCGGTACAACGGTGCCCCGACGCCGCAAGGGCGCTGACACGTCGGGAAATCAGGAAGACGACCGTTGACTGATCAAAACCATCGGTCAACGGTCGTTTTTGCTTACTGCCCCGCGCCCGCGAGCAAAACCCCGAGTTGCCGAAGTTCTTCCTGGAACGCCTTCGGATCAAAGTCGGCCGCGCGAGCCAGGGAGGTGTGGAATTCCTCCTCGCTCAAGGTCAAGAGAGCGGCTCGCAACGCGTCGCCGGTCTCCTTCTTCGAGATGATGAGCCGGGTTCGCGGTGCGCGGGTGGAGTAAGGATCGAGTTTGACGGTTGCGTCGATCTTGCTCAGCAAGTCGGTGAACGCGGCGTCGTTCTCCGGTTTGCGGGTCTCTTGCCAGTCGGAATAGAGAGTCTGGATCGCCCAGGCCACCTCGCGGGCGGAATCATAATCGGCGACCTCGGCGACCGGCGTCGCGGCGAGAACCGCGAGCAGCTTTCGGGGCGAGCTGGCATCGAAGTGGGTCGATTGGAGCTTGCCGAGCATTTCCTCCGACCAGTCGGCGACCCGCTTCGCCGCCCGACTGACTCGCGCCGGATCGCCGAAGGGGCGGGCGTCAAGCGCCGCGTAAAGCTCCTTCACGGCCTCGCGGTAGGTGTCTCGTCCGGTCCCCGTTTGCGCGATCGCGAGCCGAACCAGGGCCAGAGGCCAGGGGCGAAACTGGGGACGGCCCGGAACACCCGCGACGACCAATCCGTCAAAGTGATGATCGAACCCACGCGCCTGCCGGCCTCGATCGGGCTCGGGAACGCGGAGGTCGTGGTGGCAGGCGTAACACTCAAGCTGAGCGTAATCGGGCCAGGTCTTGCTCGAATGGCCCAGCGGAGTCGGCTCAGGCTCGGTTCGATTGGCGAGAAGGCGCATCGCGTCGCCAAGAGCGACGACCCCGCCGATCACGGTGTCGCGCGTCGCCTGGGGTTCGTTGAAGTCGATATGGTTCTTCTCGCGGAGGTCGGCATCCTTCTGAAAGGCGTCGACATCGGTCGGCTTGACCCAGTGAGGAGGCATGGTTTTCAAAAACGAAGCCAACTCGACCGCGGGGAGCGGCGGGTGTCCCGCCGCGTACATCGCGTGAGTGACAACCTTCCCCTCGCTCGCGTTGCCGACGTGGCAGGACGAACAAACCTTCGCCCGGACCGAGGGCTCGCGGAGGTCGGTCATTCCATACATCTCACGCTTCGTCTCGGGGGGCATCTCGCGCCAGGCGGGGTTCGCGGCGATCCCCTTGTAATGCTTCTCGGTCCATTCCTCATACGGCCCGTGACACGACGTGCAGCCGACGCCCAGCTCGCGCGCCTCGACCGCCAGCTTCTGTTCGGGATCATCGCGCTCGAACCCCGACGCATGACAGCTCAGGCAGGCGCGTTCGAGCGAAACATCGGCAAAGCCGAGCGCCTTGCCCATCGCCTTGCCCCGGTCGCCCCGAAGGGCGTCAAAGGCGTGGTGGTGCTTGTCTTCCTCGTTCCAGGTCTTGTACTCGGTCTGCAAGACCAGCTTCGGAAGTCGTTCGGGAGCCCCTTCCGGCAGGGCGAAAGGCCCCTGGGTGTGACAGGTCACGCAGGTCAACGTGCTGATGAACGTTCGCTTGAGCGCGGGGGGTTGTTCGTTCTTCCGTTCGGCCGCGCCGGCGGGGGGTTGGCCCCGCCCCGTGCCCGCCGCGACGGCGAGCACCAGGGCAGACGCGGAGAGCGCGGCCAGAGGCGCGAGAGAAAACCGTGATTGGGCCGGAATCATGGGGGCGAATCCTCGTTGAGAGCCGCGGCCTCGTGCCGACCCAATCCGCCCGCGATCCCTCGTCGAGCCTTCGAGCCTTGCCGATCGAGTTGAGTTCAGGTCAGTTCAGGGTGCGGGAATCGGGGCCGTCGTCGCCGCGGCGGTCGGGTTGAACGACTTCGGGCTGTCGTATCCGTCGGGATATTTCAGGTCGTTCAGCATGCCGGTCAGAACTCGCCTCCGGTCCTCGGTTCGGGTCGCCCCGGAACCGAGCATTTGCAGGGCCTGCGAGAGTGGAACGAGGGCCAGGTAACGTTGCGTGGCCTCGTCCCAGCTTCGAACCTCGCCGCGAGCCTGGAGGTCGGCGACCCGGGCGTAAAGCTGGTCGACAAGCGTGGCGTCGAAATCGCGCGCGGAGAGCTTGTCGATCCAGGCAGTGAGCAGGCCCGACGTGGCCGCGGCCTCTCGGGCGACCTCCGCCGGATCGGGATTGGGTCCGTCCATCAGGCGGCGGAGATTGTTCAGGGCCGATCGAAGGGCCTCGCCCTCGGCCTTCGGACCAATCTCGGCCAGGCTGGCGAGGAGCGGGTAATGCCAGGACCCCCACTTGCTCCGGCCTGGCGGCGAGGTCAACGCGGGAGGCTGGCGACGCCACCTGTCATCGCGCAGGTCGTGATGACAGGAGAAGCAGCCGAACTCGGTGAACTCGGGCCAGGGGGCCGGGTCTTTCGCCTTCTCGGCGGCAAGGCCGACGCGTTCCGCCTTCTCGGCTCGATCGCGGAGGAGATCAAGAGCCGCCTGCGCGCTGACGAGCTGGCCGATCGCCCAGGCTCGCGCGGGGAAGCCGGCCGCCGCGTCGGGTCCGACGTCGTCTCGCCAGTGATGCGCCATGTTGGCAAGGTAGGCCGAGAACTCGAAGTTCAGTCGGGGATGCCCCGCGGCGATCAGGTCGTGATTGACGTCGCGGGCGGGCAGACCGTCACGCGCCGGAGCGCCGACGTGACATCCCGCGCAGACCCGCGCCCGGCTTACCAGATCCGCCGTCGGCACCATGCCGAAGCCAGCCTTGAACCGCGGAGTCTGCGCCGCCCAGCCCTGTTCCGTATGCCGAGCGATCCAGCGATCAGAAGGACCGTGGCACGACTCGCAACCGACCCCATCGCTTAACAAGGCGGGCAAGGCGACGGGATCGGCCGAGGCGACCGGGGTTGCGTGGCAGGCGAGGCAGCGTGTGTCGTTTTCGGCGAGCACCTTCGGTCCGGGCAGGCGTGCTTCAATAGCCTTCGAGCGGTCGCCGGTTAACACCTGATAGGCGTCGCCGTGTCGATCGCGGGTGATCCAGGTCGTATGCTCGTTGCGAAGGGCCTTGCCCCAGGGCGAGGGCTGCATTCCGCCGTGACAGGCCGTTGCCGAGCACGACCCGGCGCCTCGCGGAAGGTCGGCCGCGGTCGCCAGGTTGGGCAAGGGCCAGGCCACGAGTCCTTGCCAGACGACGGCCATCGTCGCCGTCGCCGTCGTGAGAAACCCGCCGAGTCCGCGTCTTTCCATCGTTCCCCCAGGGGAAGGCGGCAATGCGAGTCGATACGACCGATCCAATCTCAATGATCGCCCATGGCGCGACCTTTCGCAACTGGGGCCCGACGTCCTAGTATAACCTGAGAATCGCCATCGGGCGTGCCGTTCGGTTGACACCGCGCGATGCGCCTGTTATGAACGTTTGACGACCGTACCGCGAGGGCCGCTCAAAGGGGCGCGGCCGCGGTCGGCCGGATGGGCAGAAGTAGCGGGACCAACTCATGTTGATCTTCCGAGGCGGGAGCTGGCCCGAACACCGAAGCTGGTTCGTCGCCACGCTGGCGGCGACCCTCGCGGCGGCGGCCTGGTACGGTCTCGCATCGGCGCGCGCCGGCGACTTACTCGGCGGCGGAAGCCTGCCAGGGCTCACGCTCGGCGTGATTGGCGGCCTGATCATCGTCTTCGAGATGCTGCTCTGGCCGCGCAAGAAATACCGGGCCGCGCGGGTCGGCCGGGCCAAGCTCTGGATGAAGGCACACATCTGGCTGGGATTTCTCTGTCTCCCCCTGATCGTCCTGCACAGTGGCTTTCGATGGTGGAGCGGATCGCTCTCCAGTGTCCTGATGTTCGCCTTTCTCCTGGTGATCGTCAGCGGCATCTGGGGCCTCGTGCTCCAGCAGTTTCTGCCGAGGGTCATGTTCGAGAACGTCCCCGCCGAAACGATTCGTTCGCAGATCGGCAACATCCTCGAAGGTCTTCTGGAAGAGGCGGGCCGGGTTGTTCGGGTGACCTGCGGCGAGGAAGAACCGGAGGCCGTGGCCACAGCGTCGAACAATCAGAAGAAGTCGTTTCTGGTCATCGGAGCGGTCCGCGAATCGGGACCCGTGCAGGGGAAGTTTCTTCAGACTGGGCAACTCCGCGAGGTCCCCGGCTCCGAATATCTTCTCGCCTTCTTTGAAGAGAACGTGGCCCCTTACCTGCGTGCCTCGAACGGCCGGGGGATGCGCCTGGCCTCCGCCCGACGCGCGGTCCTGATCTTTCAGAACGCCCGGACACAGATTCCGCCCGCCGCGTATCCCGCGCTCGCCATGCTTGAAGACGTTTGCAACCAGCGCAGGCAGTTTGACCTTCAGGCCCGGATTCATGCCTGGCTGCACGGCTGGCTCTGGGTTCACCTGCCGATCTCGGTCGCCATGTTTCTCATGATGATCGCCCACATTTATTACGCCCTGCGCTATTATTAAGAGAGACGTCGGTTTCCGTTCGCGGACAGTCGCAGTGGTAGCCCCCTCGCAATTTCGCACCGGTTCTCAACCAACAGTTATCAGGCGACAACGCATGTCACCGAACCCGACGGGCCAGCCGCGTGAGACCGGGAAGCAACGGACGGGCCGGATCAACCTGGATTATTACAAGACGCGGGACCGGCTGACGCGCGGGAAGCTCTGGCTCTCTGTCGTCGCGGCCCTGGCGGTCGTTTTCTGGGTGAGCGGCCTGGGATGGGATGTCCGGGGGTGGGCGAACCGTTCCGAGCGGACCCTTTCCCTGATCACCCCCGGCCCGCTTGCCAGGGTGCACGCGACCTGGGACGCCGAATGCGAGGCCTGCCACGTCCCCTTCACGCCGATTGACGGCTCCGCCTGGACCGCCCGGTTTGTCCCTCACGCGCGCGGAGGCGACACGCACTGTCAGTCTTGCCACGACGCAGGAGGCCACCACGAGGCGGTCCTGACCGAGGACGCCTCCTCGTGCGCGAGTTGCCACCGCGACCACCGCGGCCGAGCCGCCTCGCTCGTCGCCGTGGCCGATCAGGATTGCACACGCTGCCACGCCGCGCTCGCCTCGCATACCAAAACTGGGACCGCGCTCAACGTCGTCGGCTCGGTCAGTCAGTTTGACGCCAACCGCGCCCATCACCCCGAGTTTGCCCTTTTCCGGGATGGCAAGGCCGCCGTCGATCCGGGGCGGATCAAGTTTAACCACGCCCTTCACTTGACGCGCGGATTCACCCAGAAGGCGGGCGACCCACCCTTGAAGACCCTGGCCGACCTCGCCCCCGAAGATCGCCCCCGCTATCGCGAGCCTGGCCACAAGGAAACGGAAGGAATTCAGCTCAGTTGCGCCACCTGCCACCGCTCCGAGGGTGATCGCGGACCTGGCACCGGCCCCTTGATGAAGCCCATCCGGTTTGAAAACGATTGCCGTGCCTGTCACCCGCTCAACTTCGATCCGGCGCGGCCTCCCCTGCCCCACGCGCTCACGCTTGCCGGGGTTGACCAGGCGCTCTGGCAATCGTACTCCGCCGACTATCTGCAAGAGCATCCCGACCTGAAGGAGACGCGAACCTTCCGACCGATCCCCGGTCACGCCGATCGCCCCGAGATCGTCGCGGCAAGGCGCATCGTCGGCGACCGAGTGACCAAGGCGGAAAAAACGATCTTTGGCGAGAAACGTTGCGCCGAGTGCCACCACTATCTCGACGCCGCCGCGGGTAACCGCGAGGTCGCCACCCTGACCGCCTGGGACCCCAAGAAGGACATCCGGGTTGCCCCGCAGGGTGTCCCCGACGTCTGGTTCAAGAAGGCCGCGTTTGATCACTCCGCGCACCAGGCCGTCAGTTGCCGGCTCTGCCATGCCCAGGCCTATCCCGACGACGCCAAAGCCTCGCACACCAATGCCGACGTGATGCTACCGAATCTAGCCGTCTGTCAGACCTGCCACGCCCCCCGCGCCAGGTCGGCGACCTCCGTCACCGGAGGCGCGGGGTATAACTGCGCGGAGTGTCATCGTTATCACGGCGAGAGCCTGACCGCGCCCGGGTCTGGGCCTCTCGCCCGCGGCAACGCTTCCAGGGCCGATCTCAAGCAATTCCTGCTGGGAACGCTGAACAAGGCTCCCCGGTAAGCGTCGTCCCTGGCAACATCTCTCGCCTGACCGACTCAACCGTCTTGCGGTTTGGTGACAAGGTTGAAGAGATCGGAGCCGGTCATCCGGTGCGCGGCGTCGTGCGGGCAGGCGTAGACGCAACTCGGCTCGGCCTTGGGGCCGAGGTCGTGACACAGGTCGCAGGTCGTCGCCTTCTGTCGAACGACCGCGAGCATTCGCCCTGAGTTGTCCGGGTCGGGGGCCTTCTCGTCGGTGGGAAAGGGGTGCATGTTGATGTTGCCGTAAGGGCAATTCTCGGCACACTTGCCGCAGCCGATGCACCAGTCCTCAATGATGATCTCGCGAGAGTCGCGACGGCGGATCGAGCCGACCGGACAGCCGACCATGCAGTACGGGTCGAGGCACGACCGGCACGAGCTGGCGACCAGGAACTTGTCGTATCGAAGGCCCTCGCGAATCAGGCGGGTCACCCCCTCATGGGTGTCGGAACAGGCCTTGGTACACTCATCGCAGCGCGTGCACTTGTCGAGGTCGAGCACCAGCAGGGCCTGAGCGTTCATCAAACCCTGGCCGAGGAATGAGTCAAGCGACTCGTTATGCGACCGGATGTCGGCAACGGAATTCCTGGCGAGCAGGGCCAGAGAGCTTTCAATCAAGGGCTTGCGAACAGCCTCGGGGAACCGGTTGAGGATGTCGCGGAAGTCGCCCGCGGAGATCCGAACCAGGTCGACGTGGTCGAGCGCGGTACACGAGGCCGTTCGAACGCCGGGGGTCGTCTGGGCGCGGATCTCGGGAATCTCGGAGAGAAGGCCGATCTCTCCGAAGTGGCCGCCGGGTCCGACATAACTCAGAACGTGTTCGCCGCCGGGGCGGGTTTGCGAGACTTTCACGAACCCGGTGCGAACGATGTAAAACCCGTCGGTCGCGGGCGCTCCTTGACGGAAAATGACCTCGCCCGGCTCGCACCGACGAAGCTGGACCTTGGGCCGAAGCTCGTCAATCAGAGCGTCAAAGCCCGCCTGGTCATTGCGGAGCGAGGAAAAAATCGAGACGTTGCGAAGGTGGCTGCTGATCGCCCTGTCGCGATAATTTTTTTCCAAAACAGCGCGGAAGGAGGGGCTTCGCTGCATGATGTAAAGGACGTTGCGAAGCATCTCCAGGATGGTGCAATCTTCCGCCGCCCGGACGGTCGCCGACCTGGGGTAGAAGTTCATGCAGGTCATCTCGCCGAAGAGATCGCCCACGGACATCACGGCCTGCGGGCGCCTGGTCGTCAGCGCGACGGGAGCATCAATCGTGATGTTGGTTTGCCCGTCCTCGCCGGGCCGACTTTCATCGTCGCGCGAGAGAAGAAGGCTCTTGAACCGGCCAAAGAGACCCGTTCGGGCGCGGTCGGCAACGTGCTTTTGAGGCGTCTTGAGGTAGACCTCAACCGATCCCTTCTCGATCAGGAAGGCGGTCGAGCCGAAGGTCCCTTCGCGGCAGATCACATCACCCTTTTTATACTGTCGGCGAACGACCGCGTGCGCATTCCACTGAAGGAAGGCCGGGGCGACCCCCGAGAAGGCATGTCGAACGTCGGCGAGCGGGTGCTCATACAGTTCCGCCACGCGGACCGGAGCCGGCGCCGGGGTGACTCCCTTCCACGGGTCGGCCTCGACCGCTCCGCGATGCGTCAAGGCGCCGGTCGGGCAGGAAACCATGCACTCGCCACAGGCGACGCACGACGACCCGCCCATCGGCGCGTCGAGGTCAAAGGCGATCCGGGCCTTGTACCCCTTGGCCATCCGGCCGATGACCTGGTTATCGCGGACGTCGTTGCAGCCCCGGACGCAACGGTCGCAAAGGATACAGGCGTCGTGGTCAACGGCGATCACCAGCGAGCTTTCGTCCTTCGGTTTGGGCTTTTCCTTGCCTGGGAACCGAGGTTTCTTCACCTCCAGCCGACGCGCCAGGGCCTCCAGCTCGCAGTCGCCGGTTTGCTTTTCCTTGGCGCAGGGCGAGGGATGGTCGGTCATCAACAACTCGGCCAGGACGCGGACCGAGGACCGGATGCGCTCGCCCGCCGCCGGGTCATTCGGCGAGGCGAGGGTCTGGATCTCCATCGTCTCCTCGACCCGGTGCTGACAGGCCGGCAAGAGCTTGCGCTCGGTCTGTTTCTTGCCGCGCTTGACCTTGGCGATCTCAACGACGCAGACCCGGCAGACGCCGACCGGGTGAAGGTGGTCGCGATGGCAGAGGATCGGGATCGGGTTCCCTTCGGGATCGCCCGCGTAAAGCTGCGAGGCGGCGTCGTAAATCGTCGTCGCCCGAGGGATCACGCGTCCGCGATCGTCCTTCAACAGGTTTCCCTGCGCATCGGTCGCCGGCACGGCCTTCTTGACGGTGACCGGGCGGCCGTCGATCGTCAGTGTGATGTCCTTGTCGAAATCGTCGGCGGTCACCTTGTCCATGCGGATCAGGCGGCCCTCGACGTCTCGCGCGAAGAGACCTTCTTCTTCCTCTTGAAAGCCTTCGTCAATCGTGGAGTCGAAGGAGGTGCTCATCTCGGTCTCTCCGGGGGTACGTGTCTCGGGGGCGATCCGCGGACGGACGGAATGACCGATGGCTGACTCAGGAAGGCCCAGCCCCGGGCCGAAGGTAAACAGCGAGGTCGTCTCGAAAGTGACGCAGGGCGGTGGCCATCGGGTTGGCGGCGACCATCCCCAGACCGCAGATCGAGGTCATTTCCATCGCCCGCTGCAACTCCTTCATGACCCCTTCAACGACAGGCAAGGTTGATGGATCGTAGGACCGATTGACCAGGCCGGTCGCCATGTCGACCATTTTCTGCGAGCCAAGGCGACACGGCACGCACTTGCCGCACGACTCGTTGCGGAAGAACTGGGTGGCGTTCAGGGCCTGGTCGACCATGTTCGCCCCTTCGGCGTAGACCATCATCCCCGCGCCGAGCATCAGGCCAAGGTCGCGAAAGACCTGAAGGTCCAGTTCCAGGTCGAGCACGTCAAGGTGCGTGGCCCCTTCGGGCATTCGCTCGGCGAGAAAGCGCTCGGAAACTCGCTTCTCAAATCCGCGAGCCAGGGCACCGCGTTCCAGTTTGGCGGGCAGAAATCCGCCGGAAGGGCCCGACGGGGCATACGCCTTCAAGGCCCGACCGCCGCGCATCCCCCCCGCGCGATCCTCGATTAACTCGCGAAGGGTGATTCCGTTGGGAACCTCGTAAACGCCGGGGCGGTTCAGATCGCCGCAGATCGAGAAGAATCGCGCCCCTTTGCAGCCGTTGATTCCGAGGTCGCGATACCAGTCACCCCCGCGCACGGCGATCGCGGGAACCCAGGCGAAGGTCTCAACGTTGCTCAGCAAGGTCGGCTTATCGTGAAGGCCGTTCGTTTCCAGAAGCGGCGGTTTGTTCCGCGGCTCGCCGCGCTTCCCTTCCATCGCCTCGATCAGGGCGCTCTGCTCACCACAGATGTACCCGCCCGGACTGACGAAGACCTCGACGATCAGGCGACGACCCGTCCCCAGGACCTCCTCGCCGCAGATGCCCATCGCCTCGGCCCGTCGAATCGCCGAGCGGACCGCGGCAATCTGGTCAGGATATTCGTGGCGGATGTAGATGTACGCTCGCTCGGCGCCGACGAAGAGAGCGCCCAGGATCACCCCTTCGATGACGATCTGTGGCGTTCGCAGCAGCAATTCACGATCCTTGAAGGTGGTCGGCTCGCTCTCATCGGCGTTGCAGACGACATACTTGGTCTCGCCCGGTGCGCGTCGAACGTCGTTCCACTTGAGGTGCGCCCAGACGCCGGCTCCGCCCATGCCGCGAAGGTCGCCGATCTTGAGGGCTTCGGTGAACGCCTCGCGGTCGGGGTTGGCGACGAACCGTCGGGCCGCCGCGTAGTCTTCTCGACCCTCATAGGGATCGATCCGCCAGCCGGTCGCCGGTCCCGCGGGAATGGCGGGCTCGGACCCGTGCGAATTCGAGTGAGCGTGCGCCTCGGGTGAGTTCAGAGCGCTGGCCACCGCGTTCCGATATGCGGCCGAGGTCAGTCCGGAGAGCGCCTTCTCGCCGATCAGGATCGCGGGCGCGGCGTCGCAACGGCCAAGGCAGGAGACGCCGCCGACGATCAGACGGTCCGGCCCCTGTTCGGCGGCGAAGGCCTCAAGATCTTCGCGAAGGCTGGGGGCGTTGGCGAGATGACAGGCCATGTCGCGGCAGACGCGCACGTCCAGTGCCGGTTGCGGCTCAAGCAGGAAGTGCGGGAAAAAACTGGCGACCTCGTGCAGGCGGTGCAGCGGATATTCCGGCTCGCGCCCCGCGAGGGCTTCCAGTTCTGTCTTCGGCAGGTATCCGCATCGCTGCTGGATCTCGTGCAGCGCCTCGACGACCGAACCTTCGACCGGCATCGTTGATCAACCTCGATGGTTCCAGCCTTCCTGGATGGAAGGCCGTGGCGCGTCGGACGAGGGCAGGTCTCGGGTCGCCCATCGACCCGTCGGGCCATTGCCAAATTAAAGGTAATGGACAGGCGATCTCGCGTCAACAACCCTCAAATCAAGGACGCGAATCCGATCGTCCGTCAAGACCCGCGAAGGCAGAGTGTCAGACCCTTGTCAGTAGCCGACTCAATGCGACCTGGCGAGCCGCGCGGCCTTGGCGAAGAATCCGACCGGCGGCACGGTGACCGAGGCCGTGGCCGTCCCCGAGCCATTGACGGTCTCGGCCGTGACGATCACCTGGTACTGCCGCCCGCCGGGAATATGCGGGTCGCGGTGGTCGCTCAGCCCGATCCGGGTAAAATAGAAGAACCGACCCCCTTTGACGGGCATCACGTGCGTGATGGTTCCGATCGGTTCATCCTGGCCGTACTGATCGACGACCTGATAGCGCACGATCAGGTTGCCCGAGACAGGCCCGGCGATCTCTCCGGCGAGAGTCACGGGCAAGACGTGCTGAACCCCGACCGCGTGCGGCTGGTTGCTCGGCAAGATCGGCCGCAAGATGTTCGGGCTTGCCGAGAGGGTCACGGCCAGCGCGGTGGGGACGCACCGCGATTCCAGCGGTTCGGTTCCGGGGGCGAATCGCGGAGACGGTTTTGACATGCCTCGAAATCCCAAGGGCAGACCCGATCTTGAGGAATACCGGAGGCCAGGCCGAAACATGTCGGCCCTTGACCTGTCGATCCGATCGATACACGACAGCCTTGTATCCCCGACATCGGAAACCGAGTAAAATGGGTCGTCAAAGGTCAACGATCGGCTCTCCGGTGGCGTTCCGGTGAGAAAATCCCGAGGTGCGCGCTGGGAAGACCGGGCAGCCCGAGGTCGGGCGGGGGCATCGCGATGCTGCGGTTCTTTGTGTCAAACAAGAAAGAGTCTTTCCAGTTCGAGCACGCCGGAGGCCCGCTGGAGTTCGGCCGGGAGGTCGATGTTGTTCGGAAGATGAAGGACGGCTACGCCCGCCGCGACCTGAAAGACGACTATGTGTCGGCGGATCACCTTCGGATCGAGGAACTCCCCGCCGGTCGGGTCCGCCTGACAAACCTGAGCAAGCGCGTCACGATCCAGGTCGCCGACGGCACGACCATTCCCATCGGCGGCCACTTCGAGGTCGTCCTGCCAGTGCGCCTGACGGTCGGTCAGACCCTGATCGAGGCCCGCGCCGGGATCGAGGAACCCACCGACGCCGGGCCATTGATGACGGTCGCCCAGCCAGTTCACACGTCGCCCTTGACCCGGGGGACAATCGGGGGCCTGGAACACCTGCTGGGAACCCCTGGCCCCGAACAACTTACCCGATGGTTTGAAGCCGTCGTCGCCATTCAGCGGTCGGCAGCCTGCTCGTCCGAGTTCTATGAGGAGATCGCCCGGGCGGTCGTCGAGTTGATCGGACTCGATTACGGTCTCGTTCTGCTCCGCCAGCATGGCTGCGACGACTGGAAGGCGGTCTCCCGGTTCGCGACGCCCACCAATGCGCTTCGAATGGACTTCAGCCGGACCGTTCTGGAGCGGGTCTGCCGCGAGCGGAGAACCTTCTACCAGGCGAGCGGGGCCTTGAATCCCGAACAGAGCCTCACGGGAATCGCCGCGGTGGTCGCCTCGCCGATCCTCGACGCCGATGGAATGTCGGTCATTGGCGCGGTTTACGGAGCGAAGGGCCAGGGTGTCAGCGCTCTCGCCGCCGCCTCGACGGAAATCCGACCGCTGCACGCGCAACTTGTTCAAGTTCTGGCCGCCGCCGCCGCGGCGGGGATCGCCCGGATGAGCAGCGAGGCCGAGGCCGCCCGGCGGCACGTCCAGTTTGAGCAATTCTTCGGCGGCGGCCTCGCCGATCAGCTCGACCGCGACCCGGGCTTGCTCGAAGGCCGGGACAGCGAGGTCACCGTCCTTGTCAGCGACATTCGCGGGTTCTCGCGGATCGCCGAGCGGCTCGGCCCGCGCGAGACCTGCCTGCTCATCGGCGATGTCCTCGACCGCCTCACGGCGCGGATTCACGAGTATGGCGGCGTGGTGGTTGACTACGTCGGCGACGGCATCCTCGCCATGTGGAACGCCCCGGTCGCCCAGCCCGACCACGCCGCTCGGGCCGCGCGCGCCGCGATGGCGATGATTGGCGAGCTACCCGGCCTCAATGATCGCTGGGCGGAACGGATCGGCAAGCCGGTCGCCTTGGGTATCGGGGTGAACACCGGCGAGGCGCTCGTCGGCAACACGGGAAGCCGGCACCGGATGAAGTACGGCCCGCTCGGCAACACGGTGAACCTTGCCAGCCGGGTCGAGGGAGCGACCAAGCAGCTTGGCGTGCCGATCCTGATCACCGGGGCGACTCACGCCCGGCTCGTTGAACCCTTCGCCACCCGCAGGCTCTGCCGGGTTCGCGTCGTCGGAATCGACGCCCCCGTGGAACTCTTCGAGCTTCACGGCGAGGTTGCTCCGTCCCGTTGGACGGCCGACCGCGACGCCTATGAAGATGCGCTCAGTCTCTTCGAGCAAGGCCACCTTTTCAAGGCCTGTCGCGCTCTCTTTCCACTGCTTGACGACGCCGAGGCCCGCCACGACACCCCGTCGCTCACCCTGGCCTCGAAGGCGATCGAACACCTACGCTCGCCCGCGCACGATTTTGATCCTGTTTTCACACTCGAAACCAAGTAAACGTCGGTCTCGTCGAGGACCGAAAACCAAGAAGCTGAATCTTTTCGGTCATTGGTTCTCGGTCATCGGCACTTTGCAATTCTCGTGTTTAACCCCGGGCAAGGATGGACGTCACGGGGCGGCCTTTTCCGTTGTCCGTGGCGTAAAAGGGGCGTTTCTCGACGTCAAAGGCGGTCGCGGGAGAGATCCCCAGCGCCGTGAAGATCGTCGCATGCAGGTCGGGGATGGAAACCGGGTCCTTGATCGTGACGAGCGGGCGCTCAGGCGCGGTCTCACCGTGGAGGTGGCCCCGCTTCACGCCGCCGCCAAAGAGGAGCACGCATCCCGAACCGGTGAAATGCCGGTGCAAACCATATTGCTTCAACTCCTTCATGACGTCCGTCCGGGCCAGTGACTGGTCTTGGGCCGTGCTGCCGGGTACGCCCTCGATCATCATGTCGCGGCTGAATTCGCTGGCAAGGACGACGAGGGTCCTGTCAAGCAGGCCGCGTTCTTCCAAATCGAGGATCAACCGGGCAATCGGCCGGTCGATCTGGGCCTTCATGGCCTCGGCGGTGGTGTGGCCGTTCTCGTGCGTGTCCCAGCTCACGAACGGAACGTACTCGGTCGTCACCTCGATGTAACGCGCTCCGGCCTCGGTGAGTCGTCGGGCGAGCAAGCACCCCTGGCCAAACCGGCCGGTGTTGTAGGTATCAAAACTCTCTTTCGGCTCCTTGCTAAGATCAAAGGCGTCGCGCTCGGGGGAGTTCAAGAGCCGGTGCGCGTTCTCGAAGGCGCGAACCATCGACTCCTGATGATAGTCGCTGGCGAGGTCGCCCATTGGGCTTTGCTTGATCAATTTCTTGTAGGCACGCTCACGGGCGGTGAACCGGTCGCGGCTCATCCCTTTCGGCGGTCGAACGGCGGCGACGGCATCGAGCGGAAAGGGCAGATTGAAGGGGCCGTATTCACTGCCGAGGAAACCGGCCGTCGTGAACGCCTTGAGTTCTTCCGACTCGCCATTGCCTTCAAGCCGCTGGCCGATGTTCAGAAAGGCCGGAACGGCCGGGTTTCTTGGGCCGAGAACGCGCGCGACCCAGGCCCCGATGTGAGGCGCGGCGACGGTCTGTGGCGGAACGTAACCGGTGTGCCAGTGGTATTGATGCCGCGAGTGGAGAATGTTCCCGAGGTCAGCCACGACGTGCGACCGGATCAAGGTTCCCCGATCCATGATCCTGGCGACGTTTTCCAGGCCCTTGGAGAACTTGATGCCATCGACAACCGTGTCAATGCTCGGGAAGGTGCAGAGGATCTCTCCCGAGGGCACGCCAATCTCGAACGGAGTGTATCGCTTCGGGTCGAACGTTTCGGGAGCGGCCATCCCGCCCCCCATCCAGAGAAGGATGACGGTATCCGCCGTTGCTTTCGGATGCGTGAAGGCGGGGCGGCCGTCGGCGCCGAGAAGAGTCCGAGGCTCGCCCGAGGCGAGCGCGGCCACAGCCGCGGCGCCGGTGGCTTTGAGGAATTCGCGGCGGCTGGCAGACCGTTCAATCGACATGAGATCGGCTCCGTTTTGAGCAAGAGAGTGTCGGCCAACCGTCAGCGGATGAGCTGGAATTCCGGGAGCATGAAGACCGCCCAGAGCAAATCGGCGAGACCGTCGGCGGTGGCGGGTTCGCCGATCAGGTCGCGGGCCGTCGAGGCTTCCACGTCGGTGGGGCGTCGGCCGAGCGACCGAAGGTAGACAGTCTCGGTGAGGGTCTCGGCCCTGGCGCCTGGGTTAGCCTTCAAGAGGTTCGAGGCTCCGAGGGCAACGAGGTCGGTTAGGGTCTGGCCGTTCGAGAGGTCGAGGGCCTGAAGGGTCGTCAGAAGGTCAGCGCGGGTTGTGACAACCTGCTCGCGGTTCGGCCGGCCGAGTGATCGCGAGAGCGGATCGGAGTTCACCAGAGCAGCACGCACGAACCGGTGTAACGGGGCGGTTGCCTCGGCCGTTGGCTTGACCGGGGCGTCAGCGCGTTGCGGACCGGCACCGGTGACCGACCAGACGCCATCGAGGAATTCCTCGGCGGTCATTCGCTTCACCTCGGGGCCGCGGAAGACGTACGATCCGGCCGGGGCCTCGTCGTCGGCAAGCGCGGGCCGGCCTTGATACGTGTGCGAGGTCGCGATGTGGCCAATCAGCGCTTTGAGGTCATAACCGTGGCTGACGAGGTAGCCGGAGAGGTATTCCAGTAGGTTCTCGGACCAGGGTTCGTTGGCCATCACGTCAACCGGGTGGACGATCCCGCGCCCGAAGAGGCGCTGCCAGACGCGGTTGACGATGGTCCGGGGAAACCGGCCGTTGTCGGGATGCGTCGTGAGTTCGGCCAAACGTTTCAACCGATCGGCGCGGGGGGCTTTGGGATCGATCGAGCCAAGGTCCGGCCAGAGGAACTTCGGCGCGGCGAATTTGCCGGTCGGGACGTCGCAGCGGGCGACTTCCAGCGGCTTCGAGGCGGTCACCGCGGCCAGGCCATAGGCATCGTCGAGCGTCCAGCGGTCGATAAAGCTATCGTGACACGAGGCGCACTTCATGTTCACGCCGAAGAAGACCTGCGCGATGTTCTGCGAAAACTGGACCTCGGTCACCTGGCTGGCGTTGACCCGCCCGCGCCACTTGATTCCGTTGATAAACCCTTCCGAATCGATTCCCGGGTTGATCAGCTCGCGGACAAAGGCGTCATACGGCTTGTTCGCCATCAACGACGCATACAGCCACTCCGTAATCTGCTTCCGACCGCCGTCGATGTAGCCGGTCCCCTTGTAGTCGTTGCGAAGAAGGTCGTTCCAGAAGGTCAACCAGTGATCGGCATAGGCCCGCCTGTCCTCCAGAACGCGGCGAACGAGACGTTCGCGCTTCTCGGGATCGGTCGCGGCTTCAAAGGCGTCAAGCTCGTCGGGCGGAGGGAGCAGGCCAATGACATCAAGGAAGAGGCGACGGGCGAAAGTGCGGTCAACGGCCTCGGCCGGAGTGGGGATCGTTTTGGAAACCTGATAGGCGTCGATGATCCGGTCGATCGGATGGTCACGCCCGGCATGAGGCGGTGGAAGGTCGACCTTCTTGAGCAAGAGCGGGGCGACATACGCGCCGGTCTTGAACGTGAAGCCAGGTTCCCAGGTCAGGCCCTGGTCAATCCAGGCGGAAAATCGGGCCACCTCGGCCGGCGAGAGCCGCTTGCCCTCGGGGGGCATCCGAAACTCAGGGTCGTTGGACTGAAGGCGTTCGACGAGTTCACTCTCGGTCGCCTTGCCGGGGACGATCGCTTTTGACTTCACGGCCGATTCGCGGGTATCGAGCGAGAACGCACCTTTATAGGTGCCGTCGGCATGGCAGCGGACGCAACGGTTCTTGATGACCGGCGCGATCTCGTGGGAAAAGTCAATGCGGGGCGGAACCGGGTCAGCGTCCGCCGCGACGCCCTGTATTGGGGCCAGAGCGATCAGGCCCGCGAGGCCAGCCGCGAGGGCCGCCCCCTTGTTGAACAAGGCCATCCTCATGATTGCGTCGCTCCGGGTCTTTCGGTGGGTCGGCGGCCCGTTCGCTCGTTGCGGACCGGCGGTCGATTCTCATTATCCATCGAGGCGACTGTGTTCTCAAGACGAGAGACGCTACGATGAGCCGTCGGCCAAGCCGCCAAAAGGGGGTCGGCCGGGGACATTCGCCGCCAAACCGTCGAGAGGATCTCGAATCCCAATGGCCGACATCGTCCTGATCAACCCCCGGTTCGAGGTCTCTTACTGGGGCATGGAGCACGCCCTCCCCTTCATGGGCAAGCGGTCGAACATGCCGGTCGCCTGCCTTCCGCTTCTCGCGGCGCTGACGCCCGAGGGACATACCGTCACGCTCATCGATGAAAACGTCGAACCGATCGACTTCGCCCGATGCGCCCGGGCCGACATCGTCGGCGTCACCGGCATGAGCGTCCAGCGGTTTCGCATGAAGGAGATTCTGGCCGAGTTAAAAGAGCGCGAGGCGTTCACGGTCGTCGGCGGCCCCTGGGTCACCTTGCAAGAGGCGTATTTTGGAGACCACGCCGACGTCATTTTCGTCGGCGAGGCCGAGGAGACCTGGCCGCGTTTTCTCAACGAATGGGCTCTCGGCACGCACGCGTACCGCTATGAACAGGCTGAGAAGACCGACATGTCGCGGATGCCCGTTCCTCGGTTCGACCTCTTGAAGATGCGGCATTACCTTTTCGGGAGCCTGCAATTCTCGCGCGGGTGCCCGTTTCAATGCGAGTTTTGCGACATCATCGTCACCTTCGGCCGACGCCCCCGGATCAAGGCGACCGACCAGATCCTCGCCGAGCTTGATGCCCTTCGCCAGCAAGGGATGGAGATCGTCTTCATTGTGGATGACAACCTGATCGGCAACAAGAAGGCCATCAAGGTCGTCCTGCGCGAGGTGATCGCCTGGCAAGTCGCGCGCGGCTATCCGCTGACCTTTTATACCGAGGCGTCGATTGACCTGGCCGACGACGCCGAACTGATGGAACTGATGGCCGAGGCCAACGTTATCAGCGTTTTCATCGGCATCGAAAGCCCTAACGAGGCATCGCTCCGCGAGACGAAGAAGTTCCAGAACGTCCGCGCCGGGGGTTCGATGCTCGACAAGGTCCGGCGCATCCAGGACGCTGGGATGGAGGTCTGGTGTGGAATGATTCTCGGCTTTGACAACGACGACGAGACCATCTTCGACGCCCAGCGCGAGTTTATCCGTGATGCCAGGATCGTCCTGGCCATGATCGGAATGCTTTACGCCCCTCCCAAGACCCCACTTTACGACCGCCTTGGCCTTGAAGGAAGGCTTGACCCCGACGACGAGTCGGAATTCGGAACGAACGTCATCCCCCTGAACCTGACCCGCGAATCACTCCGCGACGGCTATATCAAGGTTCTCAACGACCTTTATGCCCCCGACGCCTACTTCGGCCGGCTCGACGCCCTCTTCATCGACCAGAAACTTGAGATCGGCCGCGCCCGGTCTCGCTACTGGGCTCGCCGACCCTTGCGCAATCTCGCCGGGCAAGGGCGACTCGCCGCGCAAGCCGCCGGTCTCTTCGCACGGTTGATGAGTGGCGTTCCCGATCCGATCCTGCGCCGCGAGTACCGCCGGCGCGTCTGGAATCTCGTCAAGATCCGACGCGATCCGGCCGTCGTTCTCGGTTACGTGATCCTCTGCGCCGTGCATTACCACGCCTACACGATGGCCCGGCAAATCGCCCTCGGAACGACCCGGGTTTACAATTCGGCATGATCGCGCGTTTTCGTCAAGTTCCCGCAGATCATCACGTCCCACGTAGACTTCCCTACCCATGCAATTTGGTACGGGACTTGCCTTGCTGAAATCGTCACGGCAATAGGGATTGAATCGACGATCGAACTAGCTAGCTAGGGAGGGGTCCGGGGGGTCTGGCCCACTCCTTCGTTTGTGAGTGCGCGTCTCGTTCGGACACCGCTCTGTCGTTCGAAAACTCGGTTCAACTTCGACGTTCTATCGTTGAACGGCGGCGCTCCAACTCCGCGCCTCTTATCGCTGTGCGCGCGTTCGTTCCAACACCAGGATCAGCATCAGGCGAGGACCATATCGATGAATCTGCAAATCCCCTCCGCCCGAGGTCGTTCGGTCTCCAGCAATCGACGCCGGTCGACTGTCTCGCGTTCCCGCCCGATGTTTTGCGAAGGGCTTGAAGAGCGCCTAGTACTTTCATCGGCCGCGACGGCCCCGGCCTTGCCCGCGTATCTGCTTGCCCGCCAGGCTCCGCAGGTCAACGCGATCTCCGTCCCGAAAGCGCCGACGATCGTGCCCCATGCCGTCACCGCCGCCACGATCCGGCCGGCCGCGACAACGACGACCACAACAACCACCACGACCACGACCGCGGCGGCTCCCACCACGATCTTGACCCTCGACCTGAAGCCGCTTGACGTGAATTTGCTTGGTCTTGAAGTGAAGACGAGCGAGATCAAGGTCACGGTCGCGGCGCAGGCGGGGTCGGGCCTCTTGCTCGGGAACCTGCTCAGCGACGTCTCGAACCTGCTGAATTTGAACGGCGTGAACCACGCTCTGAACACGGTCCTCGGCAACGTCGTCACGCTGGCGAATGCGTCGAAGCTGAGTGTCAGCGGAGTCCTTCCCACGGGCGCCCTGCCGGTTCCCGCCGCGACGTCCTTGCCGGTACTTGACCTGCACGTCGCGCCGGTGAACCTGAACCTGCTTGGCGCCGTGGTCACGACGAGCCCGATTGACGTCTCGATCATTGCCCACACCGGCTCAGGGCTTGTGCTCGGCAACGTCATCGGCGACCTGGCGAACCTGCTCAACGGCCAGAGCACCAAGCCGCTCAACATCAACTCCATCAATGCCGAGCTGCAACACCTGCTTGGCCAGTTGAACCAGCAACTCCCCGGCTTCGGCAGCACGACCACTCCCGCGCCGACGCCGCCGCCGACCGGCACGAGCCAGATCCTCGCGCTGACGGTTCCGCCGATTGACCTCAACCTGCTCGGCCTCGTTCTCAAGACGGATCAGATCCAGGTGAACGTGGATTCTCAGGCGGGCAACGGTGAATTGCTCGGTAACCTGCTCGGCCAGGTGCTCACCACCTTGAAGGCCACGCCCGCGAACCTGAGCACCCTGAACACGAATTTGAACGCCATTCTCGGCAAGGTGATCGGCGTTCTCAACGCGTCGACGCTGACCCTTCCGCTCGGAGCCCTTGGCGCTCTCAGCCCGACGCTTCAGAAGCTGGCGCTGCCCAACCTTGTCAACACCTCGACAACTCCCGCGACAGCTCCCGTTCTCAACCTGGACATCGCCGCCCTGCCCAACGACACGCAGCCGCCGGTTGACGTGAACCTGCTTGGCCTGGTCGTCACGACCAGCAACGTTCACGCTCAACTCAGCGCCACGACGGGCAACCACCAGATTCTCGGCAACCTCGTCTACAACGTCTCTCACCTGCTCGACCCGAACGGATCGACGGGCATTCTCTCGATCCTCAGCGGCCTTGGCGTCTGAGATCGATCGATCTACCCCGACCGACGACCGGAGGCAAAACCGCCGCCGGTCATCGGTTTTTTCGTTTCTGTTCTTTTCTGCTTCTTTTCAAACCCCATGATAGGTCGTGTAAAAGCTGGCGAAATCGTTGTCAAAAACGAAGTTGGTGAAGGAAACCGTGACCGACACGTCAAGGCTCTCGACATAATGAAGACAGCCGACCGGCAAGAACAGGATTTCGCCGGGGTTCAGGATGCACTCCAGGATCTGAGGCGCATGGAGCGGCGGTTGCGGAGCGGGCGGAGTCGTCCGGCCGTCGACACTCGAAAAAACATGGAAGTGATTGACCATCAGCGGCAGGTCCCACGACGGCGCGATCTTGACGCGCTTCCGGCCGATCACCTGGGCCATGAAATTGTTGGTCAGGTCGTGGTGAAACGGGGTGATCGTCCCGGCCGGGCCGATCCAGAGAAACCCGCCGTTCGGGTCGCGAGTGTCGAGATATTCGGGGAGTTGGACAAGATCCTCCCAGAGACCGGCAAGAACTTGCTTGTTTTTCGAGTCATTGTTCGCGGTCATGTAGAAATCATTCGACCGTCCCGCCGAGCGGACCATCTTCAAAAACTCGCCGAAGGGAAGAGTCCGGGCAAACTTCTCGCGCTCGGCTTCATAATTTCCCAGGGCCGCGTCTCGGCCGATCTGGATTTCCACCGGACGATCACCGAATCGCCGGTCAAAGTCATCAAGACTCCAGCGCTGTAATGCGGGCCAATCGCCCATCATTCCGGTGATGATGACCGGTCGATTCGTGCTGTAATATTCGGCGAGAAATTGCTCACGCGGAAGTTTCTCCCGCCGCTCGATCTCGCCCGACCGCCGATGCAAACGCTGAAGCTTTCGGTACGACGCGAGCATCCATTCGCGCTTCTTGAGGCGATTGCCGAGCCGCTCGGCCGCTTTCAAATAGGGACTTCCCACGGCCTGGTCAATCTCGCGGCCGGCGTCTTGCGGCGCGAAGCCGTTCGAGATCAGGATCGGCAAGAGATTTTCGCGGTTTCCGCCGAGCATCAGGTTCTCGGCAATCCAGCGCCTCCATTCGTCATCAAAGGGCCTCCCCAAAGCAATTTGAGGCTCAAGGGCACCCTGACGAGCCGTCTCCGAATGGCTCACGTTAACCTGAGTGACCCAGGGTCGATCCTCGACTGTTCGACGCGCTTCGGCACGGCGCGGGGGCGTTTTGGGTGTCGTCCGAGAACCGGGTTCGCTGCTCTCGCCGAGAGGGGGCATGGGTCGCGCCCCTTGATCGCGAATCTGGGGCGGTTTCACCTTGGTCATGTGCTCGGGAGCCACCTCGCGCCCGGTCGTGTCGCGGCCCCGGAAGTAGTCTTTCTGCCAGTCGTCGGGCTTGACCTCGCCCTTTGCCTTTTGCTCGTGGAACCGGCGACGCCCGGCATTCCAGTCGTTGTACGACTCTTGAATCGCCGGGTCGTCGCTCAATCTTTGATACGTGACCTCGGCCGATTCCAGATCCGCGCAGGCATTGCCAACCAGCGGAATCACCTGAAAGAGCGGTTCACCCACGTCGAACCGGACAGGTTCGTTGGCAGTCATCAGCTTCCAGTTCATCGTGAACGACATGCTGATCCAGTCGCTCTCGATCAGGGCCGTGAGCGGGTGGGCATTCGCCTTGAACTGGTTCGCCGGGCCGATGATCAGGAGGCGCGAACCTTCGGGCTTTGTCCGGAACAGAAAGGGGGTGTTCCAGGTGATGATCCCCTCGCCAAACTGGCTGTTGATCCAGCTTTTCCAGAATTCGGGCTCGGTGTCGAACTGAAAGTCGATGCCTCCCGGCTCGTTCCGACCTCGCCAGGTGGCGGTGAATCCAACTGGATTCTTGATCCACCAGCCGGTCTGGTTCACGATCGTCAGCGGCAGGCAACGATACGCATAACGATTCGGCGTGGCATCCATCCAGTCGCGCCGCCAGTCGGCCCAGCACCAGTCCCAGCCCGTTCCGTCGGCGCGGTTGGCCTTCATCACGGCGTCGTCGACGATCTGATAGACGCCCACCTCCAGCCGAGGCCGCTGCATAAGTCGATCTCCCCTTCGCCAAACGCTCGTTTTCCTTACCGGTCTGGCCCCGGCCATATGGAAACGGTGGCTTATAGTTCACCCGAGGCGCGGACGCGGTCTCGGGTCCAACTCGGCCGCCCGCTGTAAGTCGGCCGCTGCCTTCTCTTCCTCTCCCTTCAAGAGCCACACGTTGCCACGATTCCCGTAAGCCTTCGCATCATTCGGATTCAAGCTAATAGTTTTATCGAAGTCGAGCATAGCTTTGTCCAGGTCGCCTTTGGAGGCCCAGGCCATTCCCCGATAGAGGTAGCCGTCCGAGTCCGCCGGGGCGAGCCCCACATACGTCGTGGCATCGGCGATGGCCTTGTCGAGGTCGCCCTTCCGGTGCCACGCGGCCCCCCGGTTCAAATACGCCAGCCCGTCCTTCGGATCGAGTCGGATGGCTTGGTCCATGTTGGCGATCGTTTGATCGTAATCCTTCAGGTGGAACCACGAAATCCCGCGATCGCGGTATGCGGCCGCATCTCCCGGTCGCAGGCGGATGCACTCGGAGAAGTCCCGGACCGCCTTCCCGTAGTCCCGCTTCTTCATAAACGCGAAGCCCCTGCCGTACCAGAACCGAGCGTCCGACGGGACGAGGAGGATGGCTTCCGTAAAATCGGCGACCGCCCCATCAACATCTTGGCTACGGCCCCGAGCCTTCCCTCGAATGTAAAATGCGAAGCCGTAGGACGGTTCGAGCCGGATGGCCTCGTCGCAGTCGGCGAGGGCCTTACGGTGGTTGCCATCGAATCCCCACGCCTGCCCACGGCCAAGATAGGCACGGGCGTGTTTGGGATCGAGTCGGATGGCCTCGGTATACTCGGCGATGGCCTTGCCATACTCCCGTTCTTTGAGCAAGGATTCAGCTCGGTGGACGATGGCGTCCCGGTCGACGATGGCGTCCGCGACGGCCTTGTCATACCAGCCTAGGGGACCTTGATCGGCGCCTCGGGTAGGGGAGTCGACCGCCGTTTGGGCTGCCGCCAAGGCCGACGCCGCTAAGACCGACCATACCCACCGTGTCATGAACTGACGACAAAAGTTGCGCATGGCTTTGCCTCCGTCCCTGGGATGAGATATCCATGCGATGACTCTACTTCGTCGCTCGACGTGAGTCCATCTCAACGAACGACAGCGCAAATCCTCTCCTCTACATCATCAGTTACGCAACTGTCCGCGCGATCTATACGTCACCCGATGCGCACGGTCGGGGACGGGGTGAGTTCTGCTCAGTCCGAGGTCAGACACGCAGTGTCGCGGGCAAGTGAGCCACGACAGCGTCTTCGAGTATCCGCCAGAGGTTCAGGAACCCCTCGATCTCGGGGTTTTCCTTCAGGAGAATCCCCGCCCCGTAAACGTGGCGGCGGACTGAAACCTCTCCGTCTTTGACCACTAGGACGCGATTTTCCAAATCCTCCCAAGGGGCGCGGTACTCCTCCTTCATCTCGAAGATCAAGGGAAGCACCGACCGGAACGCACCTTCGTCAAAACGGAACTTTGCCCGCAATGGAGTCCGGTTCTTGAACCAGCTGGCTTCAAGATATGCCTTGCCGTCGTTGATTTCGAGTTGCCAGCGAAGTAGGTGCTCTGTGAAGCCGTCGAAGTAGGTCGCTTCTATCCGCATCGAACCGGCCTTTCCTCGACGCAACTCGTCAAGGCTGACTCTAATCCACCGCTGCCACTTTGCCGTCGCCGTAAGTCATTGGGCGATGGCCCGGAAAACGCCGATCCGTTGGCCGTATTCAGGCGTTACAAAACTTACAACGGGAAAACGCCTCTATTTTACGGTTGTCAAAGGCACGCCGGAATTGTCTGCCTTTCATGCTACCGCGTGACGCGCGAAATGTCTCGAATGAACTGACGGGCGGCGATTGTTCAACATTTGATCCTCATCCAGCGTGCAAGCGGAATAGGCTCGATCCCCTCCCTCGCGAGTCTATCCGATTGTCCTCTGTCGGGCGATCGTCTCGGATCGTCTCCTCGTTCGTTCGGCAACCGCCGGATCGTCTCGTCGTTTCGACCCGAGCCAAACCGGGCTGAAGATCAATAAAATCCCCGTTCTTTTTGCCAAGGGGGCGACGATCTCCGTACCATGAGGCGAATTCCGATCGAAAGTCTCGGCATTACACCGAGACGCAACACGGAGGCCAGCGACTTGCAGGACTCACGCCCCGAACTCGGCCTTGGTGTTATTGGCTGCGGGGGCTTCGGCCTCTTCGCCCTCCAGCAGTTCACGCAGGTTGAAGGAATTCGACTCGTCGCGGTGGCCGGCACGAGCCGCCCCGCCGCGCGCGCCGCGGCCCTGCGGTTCGGCATTCCCGACCTCGACGCCGTTGACGTTCTTCTCGAACGCCCGGACGTCGACATCGTTTACATCGCCACGCCTCCGTTTTTGCACCATCCGCAAGGCATGGCCGCGCTCCGGGCCGGCAAGCACGTCATCGTCGAGAAACCGCTCGCGATGACCGTCGAACAGGCCGATGAGATGCTCGCCCTGGCCGATCGACGTGGACTTCTCGTCGTCGCCAACCTCATGCAGCGCTACAATCCGCTCTACAAGTCCGTCTCGTCGCTGATCCATTCCGGCGTTCTTGGCGAACCGCTTCACGGCCACTTCGAGAACGACGCCTCGGATGAGAATCTCGGCCCCGATCACTGGTTCTGGAACCGTGCCAGCAGCGGCGGAATCTTCATTGAACATGGCGTCCACTTCTTTGACATGTTTCGCGGCTGGCTCGGCGACGGGCAGGTGGAGGCCGCCCAGATCGGCCTTCGGCCCGGGACGTCGATCGAGGAACACGTTCACTGCACGCTCCGATACGGCCCGACCACGCTCCTTGATTTCTACCACGGCTTCCACCAGCCCGGCCGGATGGACCGTCAGGAGCTTCGCCTCGTCTTCGAGCGCGGGGAAATCACGCTTCACGACTGGATTCCGACCCGAGGCAAGATTCTCGCCGTCGCCGACGAGTCGGGAAGTCGCACCCTTTGCGACCTCTTCCCAGGCGCCCGACTCGATGTCGCCGCCGGCTACTCGCCAAAGGATCGCGGCTGTGAGGGCCGACACAAACCGCTCGACGTCGCCCAGATGATTGAGCTTTCCTTCGGCGTCGGCATCGACAAGTCGCGGCTCTACTGCGAGCTTCTTCGGGCGATGTTGACCGACCAGGTCGCCTGGATTCACGACCGATCGCACCCGCGCCAGATTACCGGTGAGAATGGCCGCGACTCGCTGGCCGTCGCCGTCGCCGCCGACCGCCTCGCGCGCCGGGAGGTTCCCTCGTGCTGATCGCCCGCCGATGGAACTCCGCGCTCCTCCGGCCGACCGACCTGGCCCCCTCGCGCTCCGACTTCGAGGTCGTTGGCGTCTTCAACCCCGGCGCGGCTGTGGTCGCGGGCGAGGTCGTTTTGCTCGTCCGCGTCGCCGAGCGTCCCCGAGACCGACGGCCGGGGTTCACCCCCCTGCCCCGCTGGGAGCCGGGCGTCGGGACGGTCATCGACTGGGTGCCCGACGCGGACCTTGAGCCGATCGACCCCCGGGTCGTCCGCCGCAAGGCCGATGGCCTCGTCCGCCTCACCTTTCTCTCTCACCTCCGGGTCGTTCGCTGCGGCGATGGCCTGGTCGTCAACGAGGTGACCGACCAGACCTTCGCGCCCGAGTTACTCACCGAGGAATTCGGCGTCGAAGATCCACGAATCACCGAGATCGACGGTCAGTTCTGGATCACCTATGTCGCCGTCTCTCGCCACGGCGCGGCAACGGCGCTGGCGTCCACGGCCGACTTTCGCGCGATCGAACGGCGAGGAACCATCTTCTGCGTCGAGAACAAGGACGTGGTCCTCGTTCCCGAATCGATCGGCGGGAGCTATTACGCCCTTCACCGGCCGAACGGGGCGACCCCGTTCACCCGTCCCGAGATCTGGGTCGCCCGGTCGCCCGACCTGATCCACTGGGGCCATCACGAGCCGCTCTCCTGGGGCGCCGGCGACTGGGAAACTGGCCGCGTCGGTGCCGGTCCGCCGCCGATCCGAACTTCCGATGGCTGGCTTTTGATCTACCACGGCAACCGCCATCCGACCCGCCCCGGCGAGGTTGGCGCCTATTCCGCGGGCGCTCTCTTGCTCGACCTGGACAACCCTTCCCGCGTGATCAAACGGACGCTTGAGCCATTCTTCGTTCCCACGACCGACTTCGAGAGTGACGGATTCGTTCCCGGCGTCGTCTTTCCGACCGGCCTCGTCCCGTCAGGCGACTCGCTCCTCGTCTACTACGGCGCGGCCGACGCCTGCACGGCCGTCGTCGAGTTCTCGCTGGCCGAATTGCTTTCGGTCTTGCGCTGAGAAGGGCGAAATATTGCTGGAGGGCTCCGCATGCGATTTAACTTGCGTTCGATGATGATTGCGGTGGCCGTGATCAGCCTGTTCTTCGCCTGGACGATCGACCAGTTGAGGAAGGGCCGTCCCCTGGTGGTTTTTGAGTATCCCGTCGTGGTCGAAAATGAGCCGCTCATTCACCCGATTCGACTCGTGGCGGTCGAAACCGACGATCTCGTTCTTCAAGACGGCCGGAAAATCCGGCTTGAGAACGGACCGTACTATGATGGTTATTTTGGATTCGGCGATCCAGGGCAAACCGTTTACGTGGATGTCGAGACCGCCTCGGACGGACTGATAACGGTCCACGGCCTGAAATCCTCATTCGTCTGCGGAAATTGCAGCCGTCGAGGCGTTTTGCCGCTCCGCATTCCGCTTTTCGCTCGAACCGTGTGCTGGAACCACCGATCCCTGGTCGGGACAGGCCGGCTGGTCGGCCGTTCGTCCGTTACGATGAACCCCTCGGGCTGAAGACGCGATCGCCCCGAGCTCATGGCCGCTTCATCGCGGCGAGGACCTCGTCGAGAGCGACGGTGGCGAAGGTGCTGGCGTAGTCCGAAACGGCATAAGGGATAATCAACTCGCGGCCGTGGACGAGGCCGCCGCAACTGTAGACGACGTTGGGAACGTAGCCCTCGCGCTCGTTGACGTTGGGCGCCAGCAGCGGTTCTTCGAGGCGGCCGAGGACCCGCGTCGGGTCGTCGAGATCGAGAAGCATCGCCCCCATCATGTACGTTCGCATCGGGCCGACGCCGTGGGTCAGAACGAGCCAGCCGGCTTCGGTCTCGATCGGCGGGCCGCAATTGCCAAGCTGGACAAACTCCCAGGGCTGCGTTGGCCTGGAGACGAGTTCGCGCGTGTACCAGAAGTGGGGCGAGTCCGAGTACATCAAATAGATGTTCTCGTTGTCTTGTCGCGAAAGCATGCAATAATGGCCGCGAACCCGCCTGGGAAAGAGCGCGAACCCCTTGTTGCTGACAGCCGGGCCGTTGAGCGTGCTGACCCGGAAGTGAAGAAAATCGGCCGTCTCAAGCAACTGCGGCAGCGTAACGACGCCGTCATACGCCGTATACGTCGCGAAGTAGCGTAAACTATCGTCCTCGTCGCGGAACTGGACGAATCGAGCATCCTCGATTCCGTTCGTCTCCGTGGGCGAGGTCGGGAAGATGATTCGCTCGGAAACCGCCTGTTCGGAACCAAACTGAATCTCGTAGTTTGACCGAGCCAGGATCACCATCCGCTTGGCGATGGGGTCAAACTCCAGACGGGACGGATTCAGCCGCTGTACCATTCGAAGGGTGGCTTCGAGGTCTTCGAGCGTGAATTTCTCGGCAAGGGCATTCATCACCTGGGAAGTGAACGGCCCGTTAATTCCCAGTTCGGTGAGCTTGCGGTGAAACAGGTGCTTTTCATAAAGCGCGTTCGGCAAGAGTTCGGGCTCACTGGCGAATCGGGACGCCTGATCCATCCTGATCCGGTTCTCGGCGTCAATGGTGCCCGATCGAAACGTGATCGACGAGATATGCCCCTCGCCGGTCGCTCGCAGGCTGATGATGAATCGCCTTGATCCGTCGGCGAGGCCCGACTGATCGGGGTGCCAGACCATCGACGGATTGAACAGCGCCGCCGACTCAAGGGCGTATTCCAGGGAGAAATACGCCCCGATCAGCAACCGCCGGTTTTCGGTCAGTTCATGATCGGTGAGCAGGTGCCGCTTGACCTGCTCGAACCGGCGGAGAAAGAATCCGCGGGTCCCCTGATGTCGGTCGGCGAAGTCACGCATTACCCCGGCGGTCTGGCGGTCGACCTCGGCCTCGGGCAATGACAGGACGCGCGCGATGATCTTCATCACGCGTTCATCGCTTGCCGGCTGAAACGGCCGGATGACGACACGCGCGTTGGAAGGCTGAAGCAGAATTCCGGTCCGTTTCACGTCCATGAAGGAACTTTAGACCTCAATGTCGCGATCGGGGCGTCGTCGCCCCCGGAAACTTTCCAAAGAGGGCGACAGGATACCGGACTTAGCCATCGTTGGAAGCCATCTTTCTGGATTCCGCGACCGTTTCGAACTCCGAGAAGGGGTCGAAGATCGGGCGGCGGTCGCTGGCCATCGACCCCATCACCCCGCTATCCTTGACTCCTGAAGGCGGTAAGCGTCCGACTCGGGAGCGACCGGGCATGCAGCGGATCAGCGACGACTGGTGGATCGGGCTCGACCATTCCTACCGGACCCGCGTCGAGGACAGCAGCCTCGTCTTCTGGCGGCCCGAGCGGACGGTCTGGATCAACCTCTGGAAGGACCACGACGGCCGGACCGTCCGCGAGCGGCTCGACTCCTGGATCGCCGACCGCCACGTTGGCGCCACCGACCTCTACCAGCAAGAGGATAACGGCCTGCTTCGGTTCGGCTACCTGCTGGAAGAGGCCGAGGAGTCGGGCGGTCATCGC
The DNA here is from genome assembly GCA_965277595.1 of Isosphaeraceae bacterium. Classification (GTDB taxonomy): domain Bacteria; phylum Planctomycetota; class Planctomycetia; order Isosphaerales; family Isosphaeraceae; genus CBDIDH01. Next base: position 2,214,459 of record CBDIDH010000002.1, on the reverse strand, counting down.
CTCGGCGTCTACTCGTACACGGTCAGCGAAGCCTACACGGTGCAGATGGCCTGTTACTTTGACCTCAAGGAAGACCTCGACTGGGCGACGGCCGTCTCAAGGAGCCTGGCCTTTGGCCGTCCCGAGCCCGCGCTTGACGTCGAGGAGCCTGTCGGGGCGAACGGCCACCTTGTCCTCGCCTCCGAGCGCGTTCTTGGCCGCGAGCCGGTGCTTCTTGCCTACCGCGAGGCCGCCGCGAACGAGCAAGATTCCGGCTGGCGATTCTTTCACGGCGACGAGGACGAGGAATACACGGCCGATCCCCAGAACATTTCCCTCTGCCCGCTCTCAACCTTCCTCGAACTCGACCCGGCGCTTCGCGAGATCATCAACCACCCCCCCGGCACCGCCTGGGAACGTCTCACGCCGGTCGATTCCTGGACCCCCAAGGTCGACCAGGCCGACGACTCGTCCGGCTGGGGCGACGGAAACACGCAGGGGCACTGGCGGGACGGCGAGTGATCCGGGTTGATCGGACAAATGCGCGTTCGTCCAAGACCCCGGGGCTGTTCCATTCTCGGGAATAACCGATGACCGATGACCGAAGAAAAATCGAAAACAGGAAGGATGGGCAAGAGCCTAGCCGACCTTTTTTCGGTCATCGGTTCTCGGTCATCGGTCATCAATGGAGGAGGAAACAGCCCTGGTCCAAGTCCGCTACCACCTTTCTCGGTCCCGAGATCGCCGGTAGAGTGAATCGCCTTGCCGGAACCCTGGTCGGGAGCCTAGACGATGACTCGTGCCGCTGTCGTTCAATCCCTCGTGGTGGTTTTGACCCTCTCCGCGGCGCGCGCCGAGGAGCCTCCGAAGCCGAAGGACACCCAGGCCGAGACGATTCGCCTGACAACCCCCGACGAGGCTTTGAAAAGCCTGAAGGTTCCCGACGGTTTCCGCGTCAGCCTCTTCGCCTCCGAGCCGGCCATTCGCAACCCGATCGGGATCGCGACGGACCCGAAAGGGCGGCTCTGGGTCGCCGAGAACTTCACCTACGCCGAACGTCCGCTGGGATTCGACCTCTCGCAGCATGACCGGATTCTCGTTCTCGAAGACGCCGACCATGACGGCAAGGCCGAGTCAAGAAAGGTCTTCTGGGACCAGGCCCAGAAGCTGACGAGCGTGGAAGTCGGCTTTGGCGGCGTCTGGGCACTCTGCCCGCCGCAACTTTTGTTCATTCCCGACCGCAACGGCGACGACGTGCCCGACTCAGCGCCCGAGGTCGTCCTTGACGGCTGGGATCACGGAGCGGTCGGCCACAACATCGCCAACGGCCTGCGGTGGGGTCCCGACGGCTGGCTCTACGGCCGACACGGCATCCAGGCCACCTCTCAGATTGGAGCGCCCGGAACGCCCAAGGATGCCCGGATACCGATCAACTGCGGCATCTGGCGGTATCATCCGACCCGCAAGATTTTCGAGGTCGTCTGCCGGGGCGGAACGAATTCATGGGGGGCCGACTGGGACGCTCACGGCGAGCTTTTTTACATCAACACGGTCATCGGCCACCTCTGGCAAGGCCTTCCGGGCGCCTTCGGCCAGCGGATGTACGGCCAGCACGACAACCCGCGCCTCTACGCCTATCTCGCCCAGAACGCCGACCATTTTCACTGGGATACGGCCGAGACCTGGGACAAGATCCGGTCCATCGGCGTCTCTCCGACCACCGACCAGGCCGGCGGCGGCCACGCCCATACCGGCCTTTTGATCTATCAAGGAGACAACTGGCCCGAGAAATACCAGGGCACCCTCTTCACGATCAACCTGCACGGCCACCGGATCAACACCGATCATCTCGAACGCAAGGGAACAGGATTCGTCGGCCGCCACGGCGCGGATTTTCTCAAGACGTCCGACCCCTGGTTCCGCCCGATCGACCTGATCTCCGGGTCCGACGGCGGCGTCTACCTGGCTGACTGGACCGATATCGGCGAGTGCCACGAAAACGACGGCGTCCACCGATCGTCGGGGCGGATCTACAAGATCACTTACGGCGACCCGAAGGCCCCCGCCGTGGTCGACGTTTCGCGGCTCGGCGGGCCGGAACTCGTGGCCCTTCAGGCTCGGAAGAACGACTGGTACGCGCGGCAGGGACGTCTGGCCCTGCAACAACTCGCCGCCTCGGGCAAGCCGATGGAAGCGATCCACGCCGCGGCGCTCGAACGGTTCAACGCCGAGACCGATTCGGTTCAAAAGCTTCGAGCCCTCTGGTGCCTTTACGCGACCGGCGGAACCTCGGACGACTGGCTCGTCCGCCAACTCGGCCAGGCCGACGAATATGTGCGATGCTGGGCGATCCGCCTGCTTGCCGACGGCAAGACCCCCTCGCCCGAGGCGATGCGCGCCTTCGCGTCGATGGCCCCCAAGGAATCGTCGGGCCTCGTGCTTCTCTATCTCGCCGCGACCCTTCAGAAAATGCCGACGGTCCACCGCTGGCCCCTGGCCGAGGCGCTCGCGGGCCGTTCGGAATACGCCAACGACCCAATGTTTCCCTTGATGCTCTGGTACGGCGTTGAAGCCGCTGTTCCCGACGACCCCGCGCGTGCCGTCCGGCTCGCCGGTTCGAGCGGGATTTCCCTCCTGAGCCGGTTCATCGCCCGCAGACTGACCGAAAACCTCGAACGCGTTCCCGGTCCGGTCGATGCGCTCGTCACGCTCGCCGGTCAGCCCGACTCGCCCCGAACTCCGCTGATCCTCGCCGGGATGTCCGATGCCCTCAACGGCTGGCGCAAGGCCAAAGCGCCGTCGTCCTGGGCAGCGGCCTCGAAGGCACTCAGCGCGAGCAAGGACGAGGACGTCCGCCGCCGGACCCGAGAGCTTTCCGTCGTCTTTGGCGACGGCCGGGCGCTTGACGACCTTCTCAAGATCGCCGGATCAGGAGGCGAGCCGGGAACACGGCGCGAGGCCGTCCGGGTGCTCGTCGAGGCGCGCGACGCGAAGGTCGTGCCGATCCTCCGCAACCTTCTCGGCGATCGCGACCTTAGTCCTGATGCCGCCCGGGGCCTCGCCGCCTTCGACGATCCCGAGAATGCTCGTTTGCTCTTGTCGAGGTTCGGCGGCCTGAGCCCGGCCGCCCGCGCCGAGGCTCTTGTCACGCTCTGCGCCCGGCCGGCGTCGGCCCTGGCGCTGCTCGATGCCGTGGCCTCGGGCTCGATCGACCGCGAGAAGGTCTCGGCCTTCCAGGTCCGCCAGATGCTCACGATGCCCGACGAACGGGTCCGCCGCCGGGTGGGCGAACTCTGGCCGGCAAACCGGGCGATTCCGGCCGCGAAGCGCGCGCAGATTGACCGGCTCAAAGGCAAGCTGGAACCACAATCGCTGGCCTCGGCCAACCTCGCGGCCGGTCGCGGCCAATTCGTCAAGGCCTGCGCGACCTGCCACACCCTCTTCGGCCAGGGGGGAAAGATCGGTCCCGACCTGACCGGCGCCCAGCGAGCGAACCTGGAATATCTGCTGGAAAACATCGTCGAGCCGTCGGCGACCGTGACGGCCGACTATCGGATGTCCACCGTCTCGCTTTCGGACGGCCGCCTCCTGAACGGCGTGATTCTCGGCTCGCGGACCGGCCCGACGCTGACGATCCAGACGCCGACGGAACGCCTGGTCGTCGATCGTTCGGACGTCGACGGGATCAAGGATTCGAGCCTCTCGCTGATGCCCGAAGGCTTGCTCGACCCGCTTTCCGACAAGGACCTGCGCGACCTGATCGCCTACCTGATGTCGCCGCAACAGGCTCCCTTGCCGGTGGACTCGGTCGGGAAATAATCCGCGTCAGGGCACGTCTTTCTTGAAGACCCAGAGGACGTTCCCGCTCCCCGGCTCGGAAACGAAGGCCGAGGGGCGGGGTTTCCCCTCCGTGGCGAAGCAGGCGCGGTAGGTGTCGCCGGTAACCTCGTAAATCCCCAGCCAGGTCTGGCCCTTGTTCACCCCGTCGATGATCGAGATGTCCATCGTCTTGGGATTCGAGGTCGGGTCGATCCGGGTCGTCCCGCGACTGGTCCGGTCGTTGCCTCGGTCCATCGTGTAGCGGTCGCCAGTGATGATGAGCCGGGCCTGTTTGGCCTCGTCTTCCGACAGGGTCACGCCGTCGCGACGGTTCATCTCACCGGCCCAGGTGCCCTCAAACGCTTTGCGGTCGTCGGCGATCGCCTTGCGGCGAGCTTGCTCGGCCGGGGTGTCGCGCGCCCAGACGACGAGGACGAGGCCCGACCCCGTTTTCGAGCTAAAATCGACGGGTCTTGAATCCTCGGCCCGGATCGGCCGGCACATCGTGTAGCGATCCCCCTCGATCTTGTAGATGCCCCGGACTTTCTCGCCCTTGCGAGGGCCGTCGACATAGGTGAAGTCGATGGCGCGGGGCGTCGTGGCGCGATCGATCTTGATCGTCTCCTTGACGACGACGTCGTCATAGGTCGGCTGGTAACGGGTGCCGTCGACCTCCAGCCGGGCCGTCGAGACGAGGTCTTCGCCGACCGCTTCGCCGTTGACGACGAGCGAGACCATCAGCCAGTGGCCGGTAAGGTCTTCCGGGTCGCCACCTGGGGCGGCGGCAACGACCGAGAAGACCGCGAGAGCCGAGACCGCGAGCGTAATCCGCCGCATGCGAAAGCTCCGAGAATCCACGTTCAAAAAGGGAGAGTTCCTGGGCTCCGGTTCGGGCGAGTCGAGAGGCCAGCCGGTTCATTGTAACGTCTCGGTCGGGCCGTCGAGTGTTGTCTCTTTCCAGAATTCCTGGACAGGTCGGCAAGGGTCGATCGGGTAGGGGTCGGAACGGTTAACCGGGTGACGAGGGACAGGAAAACGCGCAAGCCGGTTCGACGTCATAAGGAATCATGATTGAGGGGCCTCCGCGTCGATGGATGCCCCGATGGTACGTCGGATTTCGCGCCGGTGGACAGGATGTCGCACGGAAAGAGGGGCCGAAGCATGGACGCACGCGGCGGGGTTCGGCGGTTCGCGCCGAGACGGGCAATGCCGATTCTCGCGGTTGTCGCGATCGTCGCCGCCGCGGGATGTCGAGGCGCCGGAGAAACCACGGATCGAATGGTCCCCCGAAGCTGGAAAGGGAACCCGTGGGGTCCCCAGGCGAACGCCGCTCGGGCCGCCGGTACAATCCCGTCCGTGCCCAACAATCCTGAGATGATCGCCTGGGAAGGCTGGGGCCGAGAGAATCTCAAGGACGGCGACATTCTCTTTCGGATGGGCGACGCCCGCGCTGTGATGGGGCTTTTTCCGTTCTCGCGCGTCTCGGCGGGCATTGCCGCCAGCCGGTTCTCTCATAGCGGAATCGTCGCCATTGAAGGGGGTCTGCCGGTCGTTTACGACACGACGACGACCGGACCCCAGCGCCAGCCTTTTCCAATCTGGCTTCTCGACACGCGCGGCAGTTTCGCCGTCAAGCGCCCCCACGATCCGACCGGCGAATACGGCCCGAAAGCCGTCGCCTACTGCCGATCCGTCTATGAGAAACAGACTCCCTTCGACTTCAACATGACGATCGGCGACGACAAGCTTTACTGCATCGAATTGACCGAACGCGCCTACGGATCGGCCGGTCTTCCACTCTCGAAACCACTGCGTCTCGACCACCTTCCGCGCTACAACGAGTACCCCAAGGTCGTCCGCCTCATGCAGCTATTCACATCGATGGTCCCCGAACAGCTTGCTTACGTCATTGGTAACGAATCCATCGGGATCTGGTCCAGTCCCGCGCTTGATCTCGTCTATGAATCACCGCACGCCCGGCCGCCTCTTGCCTTGCCCGCCACCGAAGGTCCGGTGCCCCCCGCCTTGATCGCTCGAAACCCCGCCGATGCCCCCAGGTGACCAACGAATCGGCATCTGATTTGCCACGAGTGTTGTCGTGTCCTTTCCTGTCGATGACTTCAGGAACTTCCGGAGGGCAGAGGCATGGCAACCAAGTATGGTCCCAAGGCGCAGGCAGAGGTCAAGGAAGCGATGCACGAGATGAAAGAAGGCGAGTTGACCTCGGGCAAGTCGAACACCAAGGTCACGAACCCGAAACAAGCCGTCGCCATCGGCCTCTCCAAGGCTCGCAAGGCGGGCGCGAAGGTTCCCAAAAAGAAGAAGGATTCGTGACAACGGATATTGCTCAGTTGAAGATTGTCAGGGCGTCTCGCGGGCCAGACGGTCGAGAAAGACCTTTTCGGACCGATCGACGTACGCCCGATAACCTTCGGGATCAATGAACGGGTTCGGCGAGGCTCCCGAGGCGAGCCGACGCGCCTTGTCGTCAAGGCCGTACATCAGGCCGTGAGGCGCGAGGAAGACGTCGCAAGGGAGCGACTTCAAGAGCAGGAAGGTCGCCGCGAAATCGTCGGCCATTGTCGGATAGGCGGGATTGTTCTTGAGCCGGATTCCCGGTAGTAACGTCGTGCTGCCGAAGACGACGACCCGGTACGCCTTGCCGCTGTCGACAATGGGGAAGGTCCAGGTCGTGCACCCCTTGGTATGACCGGGCGTGAGTCGAGGCGTGAGGGTCAGACCGCCGAGTCGCACGCTTTCGCCGTCGGCAATGATTCGATCGGCCGACGCCGGAGGATAGGAAACGAGGGCATCGCCGAGTGGGAGAAAGTCCCCCTTGCCGCCCCGAGAAAGCAACGCGGCATCGGCCGCGGACATGACGATCGTCGCGCCGGTTTCCTTGCGGACGAGGGCGTGTCCGCCGGCGTGATCGAGATGGGCGTGGGTGTTGAGAAGGATCTTGACGTCCTCGTAACGGAAACCCAGCTTGCGGATTCCGTCGCGGATGTAAGGGACAGTCTCGTCAAACCCGGTGTCGATCAGGACATGCCCCTCGGGCGTCGTGATCAGAAACGAGGCGACATCCGAGGCGCCGACGTAATAGAGGTTGCCGATAATTCGGAACGGCTCGAACGGCCGGTTCATCGCGTGCATCGACGCCTCGAACTGGCGACGGATCAGAGCCCCGGCGATCCCCCCTTTTGGCGGTTCCGGCGCTCCGGAGAGTGCCGAACGCCCGGTGAGAATCACCGCGAGAGCCACAATCAGCACGGTTCCCACCCGCGTCGGACAACGCATCGCATCCTCGACGATCTGGCTCAAAGAGGTTGTTCAATCTTGTTGTCACGGCGAGGCCGGAATCTCTCGAAGTATACCCCGCAACCATCTTGCGGAGCGTCGATCGATCGGCCATCCTCGGAGAATGAGCCGACACCCACTTTGCACCATCGTGATGACCGTTTCCTTGCTCGTGCCCGCGATGAGGTCGAGCGGGGCCGAAAAGCCAACTCGGCCGAACGTTTTGATCGTGATCGTCGACGACGTCGGTCATGGCGACCTGGGGGTTCACGGCAACCCGGTCATCAAGACGCCGACCCTTGACCGTCTCGCGGCGCAAGGGGTTCGACTGACCCGGTTCCAGGTCGCGCCGGTCTGTGCCCCGACGCGTGCCAGCCTGATGACCGGCCGCGACTTCTACCGGACCGGCGTCGTCGACACGTTCATGGGTCGCGCCCTGATGCACACCGATGAGGTGACCCTGGCGGAGATGCTCGGCTCGGCCGGATATCGAACCGGGATCTTCGGCAAGTGGCATCTTGGCGACAATGCCCCGATGCGGCCGATCGACCAGGGTTTTCAGGAAGCGCTCGTTCTGAAAGGAGGCGGGATCGGCCAGCCGTCCGACCCGCCCGGCGGCGAGCATTATTTTGACCCGATCCTCCAGCACAACGGCCGTCCCGAGGCGACGAAGGGCTATTGCAGCGACATCTTCACCGAGGCCACGCTCGCGTTCATCAAGAAGGCTCGGGCCGAAGCCCAGCCCTTTTTCGCCTACCTCTCGTTCAACGCCCCGCACGTTCCGCTGGAAGTCCCCGATTCGTACCGCGAACCGTATGCGAAGGCGGATCTCTCGCCCGATCGCTTTCCGAAGACCGGATTTCCGCAGCCCGGCCCCGCGCCCAGGGACGAGACAGCGCGCGTTTACGGAATGATCGCGAACATCGACGACAACATGGGTAAACTCCTCGCCGGCCTTGAAACTTTGGGCCTGGCCGGCGAGACCCTGGTGATCTTCCTCTCAGACAACGGGCCGCAGCAGGTCCGCTATGTGAGCGGCCTGCGTGGTCGGAAGGGAACCGTTTACGAAGGCGGGATTCGCGTCCCTTGCTTCGTTCGCTGGACGGGCAAGTTAACCCCCGGCAAGGTCGTGGACCGGATCGCCTCGGCCATTGACCTGACGCCGACGGTCCTCGACGCCTGCGGGGTCGCCCCGCCCGCGAACGTCAAGTTCGACGGCCTGAGCCTCTGGCCGCTCCTGACCGGCAAGATCCAGGCCGACGCCTGGCCCGATCGAATGCTCTTCACCCAATGGCACCGCGGCGACGTTCCCGAAAAGTTCCGGGCCTTCGCCGCCCGGAACCAGCAGTACAAGCTCGTCCGCGCCGAGACCGGCGCGAAGGCTCCGTTCGAACTGTTTGACACCGAGGCCGACCCTTTCGAGCAACACGACCTGGCCTCGACCCTTCCCGACGTCGTCGACCGCCTGAAACGTGCCTATTCCGACTGGTTCGATGACGTGAGCCGGACCCGAGGTTTCGAGTCTCCGCCGCGCATCCTCGTCGGCGCCGATCGCGAGAACCCGACCATTTTGACCCCTCAAGACCGTCGCGGCAGCGGTGCCGGAGCCTGGGAGATCACGGTGACCCGATCCGGGCCGTTCGACGTCAACGTCACGGTCCGCCCCGATCCGAACCCGCGCATCGTCCGTCTCCGCCTCGGCACCCTTGACCGCGAGGCCCCCTTGCCGCCCGGCAAGGCCTCGGTTGCGTTCGAAAGGGTTTCCTTCCCGACAGGCCCCGGTCGGTTCGAAGCGTTTGTCGAGCGCGACGGCAAGGCAAGCGCGGTGGTTGCGGTGGACCTGCTGCGTCGGGATGGAAGGCGCTGAGATCGGGATTTCGCCAAGTTTGTTGAGGGGCCTTGACCGGAGCCGTCTCGATGTCCCACGAGCCGACCACCCTAGTGCAGATCCGGCAGACGAACGGCGTCGCCATCGTCGCGTTTTTAACCCCATATCTTCAGACCGAAGAGGTCATCCAGAGCATCGTCACCGACTGGAATAAGTTGGTTGACGACGAGGGCGTGACCAAAATCTTGCTCTCGTTTCAGGGGGTCCGCTTCCTCTCCAGCTCGATGCTCGCGCAAATGGTCAAGCTTCAGAAGAAGCTTTCGAAGGTCAAGGGGCAAGTCCGGGTCAGCACCCTTCCGCCGGCCATGAAGGAAGTGATGCGCGTGAGCCAGCTTGACAAGATGATCGAGGTCTTTGACGACGAGACCACGGCTCTTGACGGCTTTTAGCGCCTGGTTGTCAAGCGACGCTCGATCCGTCCCAGGGCTGTTTCATTCTCCATTGATGACCGATGACCGATGACCGATGACCGAGGACCGAGGACCGAGGACCGAGGACCGAGGACCGAGGACCGAGGACCGAGGACCGAGGACCGAGGACCGAGGACCGAGGACCGAGGACCGAGGACCGAGGACCGAGGACCGAGGACCGAGGACCGATGACCGAGGACCGAAAAAGGTCGGCAAGGCTCTTGCCCATTTTTCCTGTTTTCGATTTTTCCTCGGTCATTGGTCCTTGGTCATTGGTTATTCCCGAGAATGAAACAGCCCTGCGATCCGTCCTTCCCGTTTGCAATCGCGGGCCTTCGCGTCGATAATCGACGTGTCCGGGCACGAACGAGCCCAGCGCGGAACTACTGGTCCCGAAGCGAGGCAAAAACCCCTTGGTTGATCTGGACGCACGACGCGGAGGCCGAAACCGACTGATCGCCGCCTTCGGCTTCATGGCCGTCGTGCTCGGTTCCATCATCGCCGTGACGATCGTCCTGGCCCGCCGGGTCGACTCCGCGGGGCGGGTCGCCGCGCGCGAGACGGAATCCTCGGCGTCAACGGCTCCCGCGGAATCGCCTTCAGTCAACCCCTCGAAGGCTCCCCGCCCCGCGCCCGAGGGCATGGTCTGGATTCCCGGCGGGACCTTCTGGATGGGGGGCAACGACGCCGCGACGACCGACGCCGATCCGCTCCACCTCGTCCGCGTCTCCGGGTTCTGGCTCGACTGGACCGAGGTCACCAACGCCGACTTCGCCCGGTTCGTCAAGGCGACCGGCTACGTCACCGTCGCCGAACGCAAGCCCGACTCGAAGGATTTTCCAGGCGTCGACCCCGCGAAGCTCGTCCCCGGCTCGGCCGTCTTCACGCCCCCCAAGGAACCGATCCCGCTTGACGACCCGCTCGCCTGGTGGCGGTACGTCCCCGGCGCGGACTGGCGACACCCCGAAGGCCCCGGTAGCTCAATCGACGGCAAGGACGACTACCCGGCCGTCCACGTCTGCTTTGACGATGCGATCGCCTACGCGCAGTGGGCCAAGAAGAGGCTGCCGACCGAGGCCGAATGGGAATTCGCCGCCCGAGGGGGTCTCGACCGCAAGAAATATGTCTGGGGCGATGCCCGCGAACCCGACGGCAAACCCCTCATGAACCACTGGCAAGGGCGTTTTCCCTCGCGAAACGCCGCGACCGACGGCTTTGACCGGGTTGCCCCCGTCGGCACGTTTCCGCCCAACGGCTACGGGCTCCTCGACATGGCCGGCAACGTCTGGGAATGGTGTTCCGACTGGTATCGACCCGGCTACGATGTCGCCCCCGCCGGCGCGGTCCTCTCCAACCCGACCGGGCCGACGTCAAGCGACGACCCCGCCGAACCCGGTATTCCCAAGCGCGTCCATCGCGGCGGGTCGTTCCTGTGCAGCGACCTTTATTGCACCCGCTACCTTCCCGGCGCTCGCGGCAAGGGGGCCATTGACAGCGGCGCCTCGAACCTGGGATTCCGTTGCGCCCGATCGCCCGATTCAGGGAATCGACCGTGACCGCGTCGCGGATTTGCCATTGGATGGCTAAGGCCCGATGACCGACCGGAAAAATTCCAATGTTCTGGATTTTTGAAGGATGAAGACAAATCCCGGACACGATTGCAACGGTCTTCGGTCTTCGTCCCTCGGTCATGAACCTGTAACCTGCATCCGGCCCGTTTCTCAAGGGCCGGCGGGATTCACGGGGTCGGCTCCGGCGAGAGACGTCGGCGCCCGACCCGTTGTTTTCAGGAGGTCGCGGATCTCGGACAGAAGCTCCTGATCCTTCGTCAAGGGGGGCGGGTCAACCTGCTCCTGCTTGCGGAGCGTCAGGACCCAGCCGAGGAACTTGACGATGAACAGAAAAAGCGCGATGGCGACGATCAGGAAATTGACGACGTCGCCGAGGAACTTCCCATAAGGGATCGTCTTGCCGTCGAGCGTCAAGGACCAGTGTTCGTAGCCTTTCTGGCCGGGAAGAAGGACGCCAAGCGTCGGCATCACGATATTGTCAACGAGCGACTTGACGATGTTGCCAAAGGCGCCTCCGATGATGACGCCGACGGCCAGGTCGATCACGTTCCCCTTGAACGCGAACGTCTTGAACTCGTCGAGAAGTGAGTAGGCTCGCTTCGCCGGCTCGATCGAACGGAACGTGAACGGCATCGGCCTTGAACCCCTTTTTTTCGGGACGGGTCGTCACGCCTGGACGAGATCCCAGTAAAAGTCGGTCGTCCAGCGCGCGATGCTCGTCCAGCTAAAGAAGTGTTCCACGCGCTCGCGCGAGCGAAGACCCATCCGTTTCAACTTCTCGGGGTCGTCGAGCAGGCTGTTCACCGCCGAGGCGAGGTCAAGGGCGAACTTCGCGGGGTCGCTCGGCTCAAAGTCGGTGCCGCCAACCGGTTCAAACGGCACGAGAAGGCCGGTTTTCTCGTGAACGACGACCTCCTTGATGCCGCCGACGGCCGAGGCCACGACGGGCGTTCCGCAAGCCATCGCCTCCAGGTTGATGATCCCGAAAGGCTCGTACACCGACGGACAGATAAAAAGCGCAGCCTGTGTGTACAGGGTGATGATGTCATCCTTGGGAACGATCTGAGCGACCCAGATGATCGGATTGCTTGACTCCTTGCGGGCCTCGGCGACGCAATCTTTCATCTCGCGGGCGATCTCCTCGGTGTCGGGAGCCCCCGCGCAGAGCACCACCTGAACGCCGGGCCTCATGTCCTTGATCGCCCGGACGAGGTGAATAATCCCTTTCTGTCGGGTGATTCGCCCGACGAAGAGAACAAAGGGCATCTCGGGATTGACGCCGTACTTCTCCAGAACGGCCCGGTCTGGCGTCGGCCGGTACTGGTTGAGGTCGATTCCGTTGTGAATGACCCGAATTTTCTGATAGGGGACGCCATAAAGGACGTGCACGTCGTCGCGCATCGATGCGGAAACGGCGATCACGCCATCGGCGTTTTCATAGGCGGTCTTCTCGACCCAGGAACTGGCATGATAGGCCGAGCCAAGCTGTTCGACCTTCCACGGTCGGTGCGGTTCGAGCGAGTGGGTCGTGAGCACGAGCCGGGCGCCTGTGAGCTGCTTGACAAGGCAGCCGGCGAGGTGCGTGTACCAGGTGTGGCAGTGAACGACGTCGATATCATCGAGCATGCCGGCCATGACGAGGTCGCGGAGCATCGTGTCGAGGAATTTCGCATGCTTCGGGTCGCGCGTCGGGAGCGTGAATTTCGGGTCGATCCCCTTGACGCTGAGGTTCCCCTCGTGCTCGGATTGATTGCCGAAGCAGAGGACTTCCACTGAGTGGTTCCCCCCTTCGATCCGCATCAATTCTCGCGTGAGATACTCAACGTGGACCCCCGCGCCTCCGTAGATGTTGGGCGGATACTCATTCGTCAAGATCGCGATACGCATGCGGGGAATCCCTCACCTGGTCGGCGCCGAGTTATTGCCGGTCCCTTTTTATACCATGAGGGGGCCTTCTTCCACGTACCCTGGGGCGGAACTGGGCAAGGGTTTCAGGGCAGAAGGGCAAAGGGCAGAAGGGCAGAAGGGCAAAGGGCAAAGGGCAGAAGGGCAGAAGGGCAAAGGGCAAAGGGCAGAAGGACAAAAGACAGAAGGCGGGAGAGACCAGGCGGGTGCGGGGATCAGGCCGCCCGGGTCGGTTGCCGTCCGTTTTGTGCCCTTTGCCCTTTGCCCTCGTCCGGTCAATCAAGCCCGTCAAAAGAGAATCGGCGAGCGCTTCTCGGCGGCTTCTTCCATGAAGGACTGGTTGCGAGAGACGATCGACTCAGGCTCGGTCACCGTGCCTTCGAGAAGAAGGGCGTTTGACCAGAGTTGAAGGGCACACTGGCCAATAAAGGCGTCGTGGTCAGAATTGGCGGAGAGGTTTTGAAGGCGCCGGATCAACGTGGACGACGGATTGACCTCGAAGATCCGGGCCGAGGACGGGAAGTCCTTGTTCGCCTGCCTCAAGAGGCGCTGCATCTGAGGACTCAGGCCCCCTTCCGCATTCACCAGGCAACAGGGGCTGTCCGTCAATCGCTTCGAAGGGCGAACGTCCTTGACGCGATCGCCGAGCGCGGTCTTGAAGAGAGAGAGAACGCGGCCGAGACCGCCGGAGTCGGCCGGATCGGTGGTCGTCGGGGCGTCGGTCTTCGGCTCGTCGGTCGAGGACTCGGCGGGAAGTTCGAGGTCGGCGGAGTCAATCGAGACGAGCTTGTGATCGCCGTAGGTGCCGAGCGACGAGAAGACGAACTCGTCCACCGGATCGACGAGGAAGAGGACCTCGATACCGCGTCGGCGGAAGATTTCCAGGTTCGGGTTCTTCTTGATCGACGAGAGGTCGGGACCGCCAAGGTAATAAATCGACTTCTGGTCGGCCGGAGCGCGCTGAATGTAGTCGTCGAACGAGGTCGGCGCCTCGGGGTCGTCGGCGTGGGTCGAGCTGAACCGGAGCAGCTTGGCGACTCGTTCGCGATTGGCCGGGTCGCGGGCGGTCCCTTCCTTCAGGGTCAGGCCGAACTGGCGGTAAAAGGTGAGAAAATCCTTCGGCGACTCGTCGGCGAGCTTCTGGAGCTTGTCGAGAACGCCTTTGACAAGTGTCGCGCGGATCTTGCGGATGACCGAGTTGTCTTGCAAGGTCTCGCGCGAGACGTTCAGCGGCAGGTCTTCCGAGTCGACGATTCCGTGGAGGAACCGGAGATATTCGGGCAAGAGGTCGCGACAATCGCTCTGCACCAGAACACGCTTGGCGCAGAGGTTCAAGCCGTGCTCCTCGCGGCCGTAGCCGAGGAGTTCCAGGTTCGTCGCCGGGCAGTAAAGGATCGCGCGAAACTGGATCGGCGAGTCGGCCGCCATGTGCAGGTGCCAGAGCGGCGACTCGTCGGTGTGGTGGGTCAGGTGTTGATAAAACTGCGTGTACTGCTCGTCGGTCACCTGTGACTTCGGCTCGACCCAGATCGGCTTCTGGCTGTTGACGACCTCGCCGCCGACCTTGACCGGGTGCGGGACGAACCCAGAATAGCGCCGGATGATCGTCTTGAGCCGCCAGTCGTCGGCAAAATCCTTGGCGTCGTCCTTGAGGTGGAGGATGATCTCGGTTCCGCGCGAAAGCCCCTCGGCGGGCGTGACCCGGAACCGACCGCTGCCGTCGGATTCCCACTCCCAGCCTTGCGACTCCTTGTAGCTCCGGGTTCGGACCCGGACGCGGTCGGCGATCATGAAGGCCGAGTAAAAGCCGACGCCGAATTGACCGATCAGCGAGAGTGCATCCTTTGCCTTCTCGCCCTCGGGGCGGTTCACGGCGGTCTTGAGGAACTCACGCGAGCCGCTATGCGCGATCGTGCCGAGGTTCGTGACGAGTTCGTCGCGGGTCATTCCCAAGCCGTTATCGCGAATCACCAGTTCCCCGGCCTCTTTTCGCCCCTCGATGACAATTTCCAGCGGCTGGTCGTCGCGGGTTGACTCATCGGTCAGGGCCACGTACCGCATCTTGTCGAGCGCATCGGAGGCGTTGGAGATCAGCTCCCTGACGGCGATCTCCTTGCTCTGATACAGCGAATGCGCCAGCAAGTGCAAAAGCTGCTGGATCTCGGCCTGAAAGGAAAATTCTTGCGACTGCGATTCCGTGACGCTTGCCATGTGTGCAAACCCATTTGTGAGACAAACGGACAGTGCCCTCGCCATTTGTGCGCAGGAGCAAGCCCTGTGCCACGAGGACGATCTGAGCACAAGTTGAACGCTTTGATCAAGTTCGGACGATGCTCGAAGCGGCATCCGTCGTGGTTATCGCCTGTCACCCACGCTGGTCGTTCCATACGGCCTGCCAATCTGGCAGGAAGGCCAGACCGCTCAGGCGAAGAGGTCCGCGACGACGACCCGAAAACCGGGCAGTTCAGGCTCGCCGGAGAGCTCGTGGGTTTCGTTGTAGGTTTCGGCCACGCAGCCAGGGCGGTGGACGCGAAGGGTCTGGAAATCGGGGTCGACGACCCAGACGACCGTGCCGACTTCGAGATAGATCTTGACCTTCTCGGTGATGTCTCCAACCTGATCCGATGGCGAGAGGATCTCGACCGCCAGGATCGGCGGGCCTTCGTAAAAGGCGAAATTCGGGTCGGTTGACGCCACCAGTTCCGCCGACGCGTAGGCGACATCAATGCCGACAAGCGTCTCGGGGTTTCGCCGCAACCGGAACCCCGCCTCGCCGCTATGAATCTCGCCGCGAGGCATCGGCTGATTGTCGAGCCAGACCCGCAGGATCGTGGCGATCCGGGTTTCGATCTTGCTATGAACCCGGTTCCTCATCGTCACGGGACGTCCACTCCCTGAACATTCGAAGAACTCACCTGGCCATTCCCTGAGTTCGCCGCGACGGATCTCGCGAGAAATCCCGTCGTCGGGCAAGGCCACGAGTTCCTCGGCCGTCAACGTCTTCCGAGGCGGATCGGCGAGGCTCATGAGGGCGTCCCCCGGGGGATCAATCGGTTCAAACGCGGAGGCCGACGGAGACATATTTGGTCTCCAGATACGCGTCGAGCCCCTCAAAGCCAAGCTCGCGGCCAAGGCCCGATTCTTTCATGCCGCCGAAGGGGCATTGCGGGGTGGCTGGAACGGGATCATTGATGCCGATGATGCCGGCTTCGAGGCCCTCGGCCATTCGGGTGGCGATGGTCAGGTCATTCGTGAAAACATACGCGGCCAGGCCATACGGCGTCTTGTTCGCGGCGGCGATCACGTCGTCGAGCTTCGAGAAATCGAGCAGGGGCATGATCGGGGCGAACGGCTCCTCGGTCATCAGCCGCATCGAACCGTCCACCTCGCGGAGAATGGTCGGCTCGAACCAGTACCCCCTGTCAAACCGGGTCGATCGGCTCCCGCCGGTGAGGATCTTGGCGCCTCGGCTCCGGGCGTCGTCGACGATCCCGGCGGTCTTCTCCACCGCGCGGGCCTCGAACATCGGGCCGACCTGGACGCCGTCTTCCAGACCGTTGCCGATCTTGAGGTTCCGGGTGATCTCGACGGCTGCCTCGGTAAACGCCTTGCTGATCGACTCGTGAACATAAAACCGCGACGGGGCAATGCAGACCTGGCCATTATTCCGAAACTTGCCGATCACCGCCGCCTGGGCGACCTGCGCGACGTCGGCATCGGGGAAGACGATCAGCGGGGCATGGCCGCCCAGTTCCAGGCTCAGCCGCATCACCTGATCGGCCGATCGGCGGATCAACTCCTTGCCGACCGCCGTGGACCCGGTGAAGCTCACTTTTCGCACGGCCCGGTGTTCGAAAAAGGCGTCGGCGACGGCGACAGCATCGCCGATGACCAGGTTGGCGACCCCTTCGGGAAGGCCGGCATCAGCCAGGCACTGAAAAATCTGGACGAGAGTCAGCGGGGTCTGGTCGGCCGGTCGGCTCACGACCGTGCAGCCGGCGACGAGCGCCGGGGCGATCTTGCGAACGGGAAGCGCCGCGGGAAAATTCCAGGGGGTGATCGTGCCGACGACGCCGACAGGGTGCTTGATCGCCGAATGTCGCTTGGCGACGTTCGACGGCGGAATGATCCGGCCGTACGAGCGTTTTCCTTCCTCGGCGAACCATTCGAACGTGTCGGCCGAGTGCATGACCTCGGCTTTGGCTTCGGCGAGCGGCTTGCCTTGCTCGCGGGTGAGGGTCCGGCCGATCGTCTCGACCCGCTCGCGCATCAGGTCGGCGGTCTTCTTGAGGATTTTAGAACGGTCGTAGACCGAGAGGGCACGCCAGGTGGGAAAGGCTCGAGCGGCGGCCTCGATCGCCTGATCGGCCTCGGCCCGACCGCCAAAGGCGACCTCGGCGATCGTTGATTCATCGGCCGGGTTGATCACCGCCAGGGTCTTGCCGTCTCGGGCGCCCGTCCACTGGCCGTTGATGTACATCTGAGTCGGCAATTCCGTCGCGGTGGCCATCACGATACGCCTTTCGTCGATTGCACCTTCGAATTCAACCCTGAGCTTTCTTTGCACTCAAGATACCCGCGCGGTGATCGGAGATACAACCGGGAGCCTATTTCGGGGACGAGGAGCAATGGCCGATGACCAATGGCCGATGACCGATGAATCGTTGGTTGAGACGAAATTGGTCATGGGTCATCCCCAAACGAACAAGCCACGCATTCGCCTGGGGAATTCTCCCAGAATCCCCATTCTTCCAAAATTCTTTGGCTTTCTTTGACAAACTCAAATCTCCCGTTCAATGCTCTCTAGCCCTGCTTTCCACGAGGCCGATAGATAGGGAGTTCGAGGACGCGAGAGGCGGTGGCCGCCGTGGAGAGGGCGGTTGCGTCGCGTTGCCGACGGGTCTTGACGCTCCGGGGTGGGTGAGTTCATGGAAGGACGATCCAACCGAGGTTTGGTCCGGGCCGGGTTGGCGCTGACCGTGCTTGCGAGCCTTTTCATCAATGGCTCGGCGGGCGCGAGCACGATCCGACGTCATCATCTGATCGCGGTGAACAGCATCAACTCGCTCGGCCCGGCCTGGGCGCGGTTTCTCTCGGGCGGAATTCCGCTCTGGGACCGCGCTGCTCCGCCGAGATTTCCGTCGGGCCTGGTCTTGCCGACGAGCGGCGGCCGACTGGTCGAGACCCCGTTTGTCGATTACCTCTCTTGGCGGCGAAGCCTCGACCCCGCTCGGTTTGACTTCTATCACCCGAACATCGCACCCGAGCTCGGGGCGATCACGACGCGAGCACCGGCGATTCCGTCGCACGTCACGACCGGGGTCGGGGCCACGCATATCGTCCGCCCCGCCCCGCAAAACCTGCCGGAACCGGGGACATTCTGGATCGCCCTTTCCTTGATGGGGGCAGGAGTCGCCACGCGAGTACGGATCTCGGTGCGGACGGCTCGGGCGCATTGTTGAGGACGGAACGAATCAGCCGAGGTCGATGATCTGAAACTTTTGCGCGGTCGATTCGATCGACTCGCCGCGCTGGGTGATGTGGCGGGCGGTAATTGGGCCGAGAAGGCCCGACGATCCGGCGAGGTAGGGAATCTGCCAGGGGTCGAGACCCATCAGGCGAGTGCAGGTGGCGTCGACCGCGGGAAAGTTCGTGCCGAGGACGATCAAGCCCGCGTGACGCGGCGTGCCCATGATTGGGCCGTCTCCTTCCATCGCGATGATCCCGTCAACGATCGCCAGGTGAGGGCGCACCGTGGCGTTGATGTCGACGATCGACTCGGGAATTCCCGCGTGATGGAGCACGTTCTTGGGCCAGCCGTAGATGACCCCCGGCATGACGCCGAAGAGGTTTTTCATCGAGAGCGTGACCCCGGCCCAGTGGTGCGTCTTCATCTTGGGCATCGAGACGATCAGGTCGGCGCGTCGGAGAGCGTTGGGCAAGGTGAGCTGGCGGAGCGTCGTGAACTTCTGGCGGTTCAAAACCGTCCAGACGTCGTCGTGGTTGAGGTCAATGAAGTCCAGCTTCGACTCATCGAGAACCCGGCCCAGGCCCGATTGTTCCAGCACATATTCGGTATCGCGGCAATGCCCCTGCCCCTCGCCGACGATCACCTCGCGGGCTCCCCATCGCCGGAAAACCTCAGCCGCGGCGCGAACAACGGCCGGGTGAGTGTTGATCTGAGGCGCCTCGCGGCTCGGCTCGACGAGGTTCGGCTTGAGCAGGACCGACTTTCCCGACGCCCATAGGGGCGAGAGCCCGACCGCCTTCAATCCGTCGCCAATCAGGCGGCCGAGATCGGCGTCATAGGTCGAGGCACGGCCGATGAAGACCTCGGCGCGTTGGCCGCGCTCGTCGAGACCTCGCCAGGTCTTGAACCCCAGGCCCGCCGCCGCAACCGCCCCCGCGCCGCTGAGAAAGGCACGCCGACGCATCTCAGGTCCGTCTGTCATGGCTGACCCCTTTGATGAACAGAACGCGATCCGTCTGACTCGCCGCCTCGATTACGTCCAAAGAGTTCGAGCGTCCGGTCGGCTCGGGCCAGAAGCAGGCAGGCGAGCTTCGCCGCGGCGTCGGCCCGAGGGATCACCCCGGCGATCGCCTCATCGACCCAGGCGTTGAAACCTCGCGGAACCGCCGACCAGGCACGCAGGCCAACGAGGCCCCAGCCCAGCGAGGCCGAGGCGCGGGTTTCGGGCAGGGCGGTTGTCAGGTACGACAGGGCTTTGCCGATGTTTTCGGACTTCGGCCCGGTTCCAGCGAGCGCCAGCAGGGCCAGGCCGGTCGGCGCGGGCTGGGGGCGGAGGGATCGGCCGAAGACGGATTTGTTGCCGTAATTCCAGCCGCCCGACGTAATGGCGCGGTCGCGGATCAGGCGCAGCCCTTCGCGGACTCTCGGGTGATCGCCGAGGCCGACGCGGTCGAGGGCAAGAACAGCCAGCGCGGTCGGTTCGAGCCAGGAGTGGGTATCGTTGACCCAGGGCCAGCCAATCAACGACGTGTCGTGGCCGGCGATCTTTTTGGGGTCGTCGCCGGGGTCGAGCGGTCGCCCCTTCTGGCGAAGAAGCCATTGCGCGGCCGATCGGGCCTGGCTTTCGTGTTGGCCCAGCGCCTTCCAGAAAAGAATCGCATACGGCGTCATCCAGCCGGGGGCGTCGGGCGTTGATGTCGAAACGCCGACCGATCCGTCGGCCCGTACCGCCGCGGCCAGCCAGTCACCCGCCGCCGAAAGCGCGGAGGCTTCCGACGCGTTTTCCTCGGTCGTCGCCGAGGCGAGCAGCGCGAGACCGGCCAGGGCCGTCGGCTCGGCGCGTGGGGCCGACCCGCGCCGGTAGCTCCAGGCTCCTTCCTTGCCTCGAAGGCCCAAAAGCGTTTCTCGCGCCGTTGAGATGGGGTTACCGTCCGTTGTCATCGCCGTGTGAAATTCCCCTTCCAGACCTTGGCCATCGGCCATTGAGACTCGGTCATCCCGGGTCAAGGAAACGCCCCCCGCGCAAGCATAGGATGCCAATGCGAAACAGGGGGAGAGGGTTCCAGGTCGGGTTTTGACGATTGCCGGGTCGTAACCTACGGTTGGGATGTGCCCGGCGGTTGAGCATCGGATCGATCAGCAGTCGGGCCTGAGATCGGACGATGCGTTCGGTCCGAAACCGTCAGCCTGATTCCCCAACGACGGCTTGAGACGTCGGGGCGATCGGGAAACGGATCACCTAGACTAGACATCGAGGACGATTCCCATGCGGAACCTGGTCAAGAGCGTCCGTCAGTTCGTCGTCTCCGAGGACGGTCCGACGGCCGTGGAATACGCCGTCATGCTCGCCCTGATCCTCGTCGCTTGCATTGCGATCGTGACCCAGCTTGGTGGCACCATCAGCAGCACCTTCAACAAGGTCAACACGACCTTGAGCAGCTAAGACCAACCGTCTCGATCGACCGACCGACGGATCTTGATCTTGATCCCTCGGTCGATTCGGGAGCCGGACGACAGCAACCCCCGATGGGGGCGCGGGGTGACTTCCGCCGCCCCCAACGGGGTTTTTTTGTTGTTCAAGGGGGTCGAGGACCAGGGATCGGCGGGCGGTCATTTGACAGGTTGACAGACCTGACCCACGTTAGTTGAGGGGAAGTTGGACAGTCCAGGGGGAGGCGGACCCCAGCTCGGTTCGGGTCCGCGAGGCCAGGCGCTCTGAAATCTCGGGAGGTTCGACGTTCATGGCGGAATTATCACCAGTCGTGGTCTGGGTCGTCTCGGCCGTCCTGATTGAGGCGGCGGTGATCGACGGGCTCAAGCTGAAGGTGCCGAACTGGCTGACCTTTCACCTGCTCGTCTTCGGCCTGGGCTACTCAGCATGGAATGGCGGCTGGTTGGGTTTCTCGGTCTCGGTTCAGGGAGCCGCCCTGGGCCTGGCGCTGATGCTGCCGCTTTACATGATCGGCGGCATGGGCGCGGGGGATGTCAAGCTCTTTGCCGGAGTGGGGGCCTGGGTCGGCCCGCTGGTAACTCTGGGCGCCTTTGTCACGGCGGTCGAGGTCGGCGGCGTGATGGCCCTGATCATGATTGCCTGGTCGGGCCGTTGGTGGCACCACTGGGCGATGTTCCAGACGATCGTCCATGAGATCCTCACGGTTCGCAACCCGGCGAAGCTCTCCACCATCGCCGCGGAGCGCAAGCCGACGATGACCCTCCTGCCGTACGGGATTCCCCTGACGGTCGGGTCCATCGCCTACTTCGCCTGGGCGGGCCTGATGCGCTGATCGGATCGGATCGGATCGGATCGGATCGGATCGGGTCGTACTGTGGCGACGGTTCGGCATGCTTGCTTTGTTGGGGGGGGATGACGGGCGATGAATGGCAAGTCGATCGGGATGTTGATGGCGGCGGTCCTGTGCGGCCTCGGGGCGATGTACGGGACCAGCAAGCTGATCAAGAAAGACAATCAACCGGCGGTCACCGAGATGCAGGACGTTTTGGTCGCCGCCAAGGACCTGAAGGTCGAAGAGGTCATCAAGCCCGAAGTCGTCAAGATTGTCCGGATGGCGAAGACGGCGGTTCCCGCCGGCGCCTTCTCGGTCGCCAAGGACATCGAAGACCGCTGGGCGCAGGTGGCGATCCTCGAGGGCGAGCCGATCGTGGACCGAAAGCTCGCGGTCAGGGGGACGCCTCCCGGCCTCGTCGCGAGAATTCCGGCGGGGATGCGGGCCTTTGCCATCGAGGTCAACGAACAGTCGGGCGTCTCGGGGTTCGTGCTTCCCGACCACCGGGTCGACGTCGTTCAGATCGAGGCGGGACACAACGGCCAGCCCGAGGCCGAATCCGTTCTTGAAGACGTGCTGGTGCTGGCCTCGGGCCAGGTGTTCACGCGCCCCGACGACCGCTCGATTCAGTCGCGAACGGTCACCCTCGCCGTCACGCCCGACCAGGTGGATACGCTTGTCTCGGCGAAGTCGCGCGGCACCCTGACGCTCTCGCTTCGCGGCCTGAACGACCACGCCCGGTCGACCTCGCACAAGAAGAAGCCGCCCGAGGAACCCAAGGCCGAGCCGAAGCCCGAGCCGGTCGTCGTCAAGGCCCCAGCTCCCGCCCCGGCTCCGGCTCCTCCGCCGGTGGCCGTGATTCCTCCGCCGCCGCCGCTTCCGGTGGTTCCCTCGCTGCCGCCCGCTCCTCCGGCGCGGTTCGTGACGGTCTACCGAGGCATGGACAACCGCGTGAAGATCCGGACCGACCTGCCGGCCGACATGAACCCGGACGAGTTCCCGGCGCCGGCCGCGACGTCCCCCTCGGCGTCGGCACCGAGAAACTGAACGCCTCGGCCGGGGCGTCAAAGCGCCCCGGCCGTCCTGGCGGAGCCCGCGAACCCGGTCCCGAACACCTGAACAACCGGCCGCCCTTTCTCGGCCCGACGTGATGCTGGATACCCCGCCATGAAGGATGCGATCCAAGCCCTTTTGGTTGACCCGATCGAGGACTCCCGCGGACAGGTCCAGCGGCTCTTCGAGGGCACGACCAACGTCCGGCTCAACGAGGTCTGCACCGAGTACAGCGGTGTGACCAAACGCGTGGCCGCCGCGCTTCCCAATCTCGTCGTCATCGTCATCGACGCCGACCCGGTTCAGGCCGTCAGCCTGATTCAGACGATCTCGCAGAACCATCCCGAGATCGTCATCTTGCCGGCCAGCCGGGTCCGCGACAGCTCGATCATCCTCCGGGTGATCCGCGCCGGGGCTCGCGAATTCCTGACCCTGCCGAGCGAGCCGAGCGAGGTTCAGGATGTGATTAACCGCCTGCTCAACCGCCGCGAAGACACGCAGACGACGCAGGCCGCCGCCCGAGGCCCGCAGGTCATCGCCGTCACGGGCGCCGCGGGAGGCGTCGGCTGCACGACCGTCGCCGTGAACCTGGCCACGACCCTGGCCAAGACGTCGGCCCAGGAGGTTGTTCTGGCCGACTTCGACCTGATGCTCGGCTCGCTTGACGCCTGCCTCGACATCATTCCCGACCAGACCCTTCAAGGGGTCGTCCAGAACATTGATCGGCTCGACCTGACCCTCTTGAAACGATCGATGACCCGGCACGCGTCGGGGCTGTACGTCTTACCGCACCCGGTCTTGATGGAAGACGCGGCGAAGATCGACCCCGAAACGCTCCGTCGCGTCCTCGAAATGCTCAAGGCCGCCTTTCCGACCGTCGTGGTGGACACGAGTAAAGGGCTTCAGTCGGCCGACTTCGTCGCCTTTGAAATGGCCGACATCATCCTGATCGTGATCCAGCTTGACCTGACCTGCCTGCGAAACACCGCCCGCCTGCTCCAGCTTTTCCAGCAGTTTGAAGGGTTCACCGAGCGGGTTCGCCTGATTGTTAACCGGAGCGGCTCGCACGAGACCGAGATCAGCCTCAAGAAGGCTGAAGAGACGCTCAAGATGCCGGTCTCCTGGCACGTCCCGAACGCCACCAAGACCGTCCACGCGGCGCGTGCCAAGGGGGTGCCGATCGACACGGTCGCCTCGGGGAGTCGCGTTCACCTCTCGATCATGGAGATCGCCAAGGGCCTGAAGCCGGCCTCGGGCGTGGAACCGATCAAGACACGCCGCGGGATCTTCGCCGCCTTCTTTTAAGGACGTTGATGGATTGGAAGGTGGACCTTGCGTTTGAGGACTGATGACCGATGAATTCCGGGAATTGGTCATCGGTCCTTGGTCATCAACCCAACCTCGCCACCCTGCAACTCATCGAAAGCCTTCCTGGAAAAGCTCGGCCCGGAATGGGGCCGTTTTGAAGAAATCAACGATCCGCCTTTGCCTGTCTTTTCACGTCGGTCGACCGGCCTTCACGAACGCGCCCCGCTTGACCGAAGGAGTGCACCGCGATGCTCAAGGGAATAGGACGATCGCCGTTCGGGCCACGCCCCACCGGACCAGTTCCGAAGCCTCCCGAACCCCCCGCGCCGACCGCGTTCGAGGCCCCCGCGCCGACGCCAATGCCCGCCCCGCCGCCGCCGCCGGCCGCCCCCGCGCCTCGGCCCGCCCCGCGTGAGCCAGACCCGGCCGATGAAGCGTATGAAACGCTGAAACGCCATATTCACATGCGCCTCGTTGACCGGCTCGACATGAACCGGGTCAGCGAGATGGACCCGAACACACTTCGGAGCGAGATCCGAGGCGTTGTCGAGAACCTTTGCGACACCGAGAACCCGCTCCTCAACCGCAACGAACGCCAGCGCCTCGTCGGTGAGATTCTTGACGAGACCTTCGGCTTCGGCCCGCTCGAACTGCTCCTCAAGGATGAGAAGATCGCCGACATCATGATCAACGGGCCAAAGAAAATCTTCGTCGAAAAGGAAGGCAAGATTCAGCGCTCGGAGGTCGTCTTCCGCGACAACGAGCACCTGCTTCAGATCATTGACCGGATCGTCTCGCGGGTCGGTCGACGCGTCGACGAGACCTCGCCAATGGTCGACGCCCGCCTTCCGAACGGCTCGCGATTCAACGCGATCATTCCGCCGCTCGCTCTCGATGGCGCGGCGGTCACGATTCGTATGTTCGGTTCGAAGCCGCTCGGCAAGAACGACCTGCTCCGGTTCAAGGCGTTCACGCCCGAGATGCTCGCCCTGATGGAAGGGGCGATGAAGGCCCGGCTCAATATCATCATCTCGGGCGGTACCGGCTCGGGCAAAACAACGCTCTTAAACACGCTTTCTTCCTTTATCCAGGCCGATCACCGGATCATCACGATTGAAGACGCCGCCGAACTCCAGCTTCAGCAAGACCACGTCGTCCGCCTGGAAACCCGGCC
This sequence comes from Isosphaeraceae bacterium, assembly GCA_965277595.1. GTDB lineage: Bacteria > Planctomycetota > Planctomycetia > Isosphaerales > Isosphaeraceae > CBDIDH01. Next base: position 2,189,301 of record CBDIDH010000002.1, on the reverse strand, counting down.
GCCCAACATCGAAGGCCGAGGCGCCGTGACGGCGACCGACCTGGTCAAGAACGCCCTTCGTATGCGTCCCGACCGGATCATCATCGGCGAGTGTCGAGGCGCCGAGACGCTCGACATGATTCAGGCCATGAACACCGGTCACGAAGGATCAATGACCACCGTTCACGCCAACACCCCGCGCGACGCCATGAGCCGACTCGAAACCATGATCAGCATGGCCGGTCTGGAACTGCCGATCCGCGCCCTTCGCTCTCAGTTCGCCTCGGCCGTTGACGTGATCATCCAGGCGAGCCGCCTTCAGGGTGGCCCTCGAAAAGTGACGAGCATTTCCGAGGTCGTCGGCATGGAAGGCGACACGATCATCATGCAGGAAATCTTCGCCTTCAAACAACTCGGCGTTGACTCGAACGGCCGATCCTTCGGCGAGTTCATCGCCACCGGCGTCCGCCCGACGTTCATGGATCGCCTGGAAACCGCCGGCTACCAGCTCACCGCCGACCTCTTCCGGGCGAGGACGATGCTCCGCGATTGATCGATCGAGAACGCGCGGTTCTGGTGATGACAAGGACCGATGACCGATCCGAGAATCAGGGATCGACGGACACCATGACGACTTCACCGGAGGTGGTTCGGTCAACGTCGCTCGGTCTGACGCCAACGCGGGCCAGGGTGATCCTGGCCGTCTGGCTCGGGTCGATTGTCGCGTGCGTGCTTGTCGCCTGTTCGAAAGACCGGGGGCCGGGGTTCGAGCCGCCTCCAGGGGCGACCTCGGACATCGACGTTTACGAGCGGATCGTCGCTCGGGTCCGCGCGGGGGAGGGGTATTATCCGGCGGCTCAAAATGAGTTGAGAACGCACGGGTACCCGACGCGATCCGTCTTCAACTGGCGATTGCCGACCTACGCCTGGTTCCTCGGCGCCTTGCCTTCAGGAGCCTGGGGACGCGCGATCCTCGCGGCGCTCGCGCTTGCGGCGGTCGTTCTCGTCTCTACCGATCTTTTGCGCGAAGGAGGACCGGCCGTCGCGGCTCTGGGGGGCCTGGCCTGCTTTGGTGCGCTGGCCTGGGGCTTTGGAGAGAGGACGTACCTCTTTACCGAGGTCTGGGCGGGCGTTCTGATCGTCCTTTCGGTCGCGGCGCTGCGAAGACACTGGACGACCTTGGGAATTGTTTGTGGCCTGGCGGCGCTGGCGTTTCGGGAACTGGCCGTGCCGTACGTCGTCGTCGCGCTCGGCCTGGCGATCGCCTCGAAGCGGCGGCGCGAAGCGTGGGCGTGGGCCTTGGGGCTGGTCGTTGGCCTGGGATTCTTGAGCGCGCATGCAATGGCGGTCCTGGCGCGGATCACCCCCGCCGACCAGGCGATTGCCGGCGGCTGGGTTCGTTTCGGCGGCCTTCGGTTCGTTCTCACGACGGCGCGGACGAACCTTTTTTTGATGCCGATGCCGCTCTGGTGTACCGGTCTGGTTCTCCCTTTCGCGGTGCTGGGCCTTCTCTTCTGGCGCGGTGAGACGGGGCGTCTTGTCGGCTTGACGGTGGTGCTCTATCTCGGTGCCTTTTCCATCGTCGGCGCGGCCTTCAATTATTACTGGGGATTTTTATATGCCCCTTTGCTTGCCCTGGCCTTCGCCCAGGCTCCCGCGGGTCTTGGCGGCCTTCTGGCGGACGCGGGTGGGGTGTTGAAGGAACGACGACCGATAACCAATGACCAATGACCAATCGAAACAATCCATCGATCATCGGTCATTAGAGTTGTTGCGTAAGGCGGGCTACTTTCGACGTAGGGTCAAAGAAAAAAGGATAAAAAGGGCAGAGGGGAGATTTTCCCTTTTGTCCTGTTTCCTGTGGCTTTCTGCCCTTTGGCCTTACGACAACAGCGCACTAACTCTGTTGGTCATTGGTCATCGGTCATCCAAACCCCTGACCCGGGCGAATCAATGTGAACGCGGCGCCTCCTCTGCATTCCGTGACCTAGATTCCCTTGTAAGGGCCGTCCTTCCGGTCGAAGCCGACGGGTGGGGGCCGACCCGTTCCTCTGTCACTCTCCAGGATGACGTGTCGTCATGATCGACCCCAATTCGATCGCAATCTTCGTCGGCGTGGCAGTCATTCTCCTGGTCGGCGGCGCGGGGCTGGTTCTCTCGAAGTCGCTCGGCTCGGTGGCCGAACAGCGGCTTGAAGGCATGAGCGGGCCACGCAAGGTCAAGGCCGACCCGTCATCCGGGATCTTGATGCGACCCCCGGCCATCGACCTCGGCTCGGCCAACTTCTGGTCGAAGGTCGTCCCGAATGTTGAAAACCTGAACAAGCTTTACGAGCAGGCCGACGTCAGTATCCCTTTCAACCGGTTCATGATGATCGTCGGCGCCCTGGCGGTGATCGGCGGCCTGATCGCCGGGGTCTTCGGGCCGAACATCCTGCTGGCTCCGGTTGGCGCCGTGGTCCTCGGCGGCATTCCCTTCCTCTGGCTGAACCATCGGCGGAGCAAGCGGAAAAAAATGTTCCTCGACGCGATGCCCGAGGCCGTCGAGCTGATCGGCCGGGCGCTCCGAGCCGGGCACGGCCTGGCGTCGGGCCTCCGCCTCGTTGCCGAGGAAATGAAGGGGCCGATCGCCGACGAGTTCGGCCGCGTTTTCGAAGAGCAGAACCTCGGCATCCCGATCGAGATGTCGCTGCGCGGCATGGCCGACCGGATTCCGGCGATGGACGTCCGCTTCTTCGTGATCGCGGTGATCATTCAGAGATCAACCGGCGGAGACCTCGCCGAGGTTCTCGACAAGATCGGCAAGCTGATCCGCCAGCGGTTTGAACTCTTCGGCCACGTCAAGGCGCTCACGGCCGAGGGCCGACTCTCGGGCGTCGTGCTCCTGGCCTTGCCGCCGGGCCTGCTCGGGTTCCTGTCGATGTCGAACTACAAATATGTCGAGCCGCTGTTCAACACCCCGCTCGGCAACAAGATGCTGATGGTCACGGCGGCCTTTCAGCTCGTCGGCGCGTGGGCGATCCGGAAGATCGTACAGATCAAGGTGTAGCGAATCATGAAGATGACCCTGGAAACACTCGTCCCGCTCGCGGTCTTCCTGGCGATGACGCTGGGAGTCTGGGTGGTGATGTCCGTCATCGCCGACAAACCCGTCAACGCCGAGGAACGCCTCAAGCGCGTCTTGAACCCGACCGCGCGACGCCCCGACGCGGCGACGATTGCTCGCCAGCAAGACCGGTTTCAGGCGAAGGTGGCCAAGGCGGCGACCCGCCTGGGATCGTCGTTAAAACCGAGCAACGAGCAGGCGCTTGGCAAGATCCGCCTGGAACTTCTCAACGCCGGCTTCCGTGGCGAGAACGCCGTGGCGGTCTATCACGGAATGAAGGTCCTGACGATGCTGCTCTTCGCGGCGATCGTCGCTCCGCTGGTGATTGGCAAGATGGGAATGACGCAGGCGGGGATCACGTATGTCATCCTCGCGGCCGGCCTTGGGTTTTACCTGCCCGGGTTCGTCGTCGGCAACATCAAGAAGAAGCGCGCGGAGTCGATCTTCCTGGGAATGCCCGATGCGCTCGACCTGATGGTCGTTTGCGTCGAGGCGGGTCTCGGCCTGGACATCGCGATGCGTCGGGTGACGACTGAACTGGCGACCTCGTGCGCTGCACTTTGCGAGGAATTCGCCATCGCCAATTTTCAGGTCCAGATGGGGCGTGCCCGCAAAGACGTGCTCCGCGACCTGGGTATTCGAACCGGCGTTGACGACGTCCGGGCGCTGGCCGCGGTGATCATTCAGGCGGAGAAATTCGGGTCGAGCATCGGCTCGGCGCTTCGGGTGCAATCGGATTCGATGCGGACGAAGCGTCGGCAGCTTGCCGAGGAACGCGCGGCGCAGACGGCCGTGAAGATCATGATTCCTTTGGTTCTGTTCATCTTCCCCGGCGTCTTCGTGGTGCTCGTCGGCCCCGCCGGTATCCAGATCGCCACGACGATGATGAAGTGACCGACCGCTCTCGCCTTACTTGCAATATCATTGAGGTCGATTGATCGATTGATCGATCGATCGAGATCGAGGAGAGTATGAGGACGTTTTACAATCCCGCCCAGGCCGACTCCGAACGCGGCAAGCGTTCCCGGATTCCCACCGTCCTTTTCTTCGGCCTCTGCATGCTGGTTGCCCCCCTCGTCTTTGAAGGCGGCAAGGTTTTCGTGGGCAACTGGATGTCTGTCACCGGATCGCACTATGAGCCCGACACGCCGATTCTCGACGCGATCGGGACCTGGTCGCGTGAGACTCGCGTTGACATGACGCGCTATTCCTCGCGCTACCTCAGCGGCGGGACCTGGCGAGCCTCGACGGCCGTTCCGCTGGCGATTGCCTGGGCGGTCGTGATGGGCGTCGTCTTTCTCAGGCGGGTTCGATAAACGCACAAAGACGAAGAGCGGGCGATCGAGAAAGATCACGCTTTCTCGATCGCCCGCACTTTTGTTTTGAGATTCAGGACAAGCCACCAGTGACGCCCTGACTTCAGCGGCCTTCGCCGATGCCGAGCAGGTCAATGTCGAAGACGAGGACCGAGTTCGGGCCGATCGGCGAGCCGGGCGGGGGGCTCTCGCCGTAGGCAAGCTCGGCGGGAATGACGAGTTGCCACTTGGAGCCGACCTTCATCTTCTGAAGGGCCTCGGTCCAGCCGCGAATCACGCCGTTGACCGGGAAGCTGGCCGGCTCGTTCCGCTTGTAAGAGCTATCGAACTCGGTGCCGTCGATCAGGGTGCCGCGGTAGTTCGTGGTCACGGTGTCGGTGGCCCTGGGGACCTGGCCGGTCCCTTCCTTGACGACCTTGTACTGAAGGCCGCTCGGCAGGGTGACGACGCCCGGCTTGGCCTTGTTGGCGGCGAGGAAGGCGTCGCCGGCCTTCTTGTTCTTCTCGGCGGCTCCCTTGGCCTCGTCGGCGCGTCGGGCCATGAGCTGCTGCTGGAAGTCCTTCATGGCCGCCTGGATTTGCTCGTCGGAGAGCATCGGCTTGGCGCCACTGAGAGCGTCCTTGACTCCCTTGACGAGCATGTCGGGGTCGATCTCGGCCCCGGCGGCCTTGATGTTGCGCCCGAGGTTCAGGCCGATTCCGTAGCTGGCCTTTGCGGTCAGGTCTTTGCCCGTGGCCGGGGCGGCGGCGGCACCGGCGGGCGCCGCTGCCTTCGGCGTGTCCTGGCCGACGGCCACGCCCGAGACGATCGCGACCGACAATCCGACCACCGCGACGATGAACGACTTCATCCGTTGACTGTCCTTGAAATCCCTGGTGAGAAGAGAGGCACGATTCCTGAACGCGCCCGGTACGCCCCGGCGCGGAGACCCCTCGCCATCTTGTTGCAAAACACAAGGCGCGATCTTAACCGACCACCCCAACCCGGGGATAGGCGAGTCTCGCCCGGCCCGCGCGATCTTTCCTTGACTTGACGAAGGATCAATGACCAAGGACCGATGACCAAGGACGGTGGAATTCTCGGTCATCGGTCATCGGTCATTTTAAAAACGAAGCGGCCTCGGCCCGCGACCCACAATGGCGAGGTCAGGGGAGCGTGGAATAGATGACGATATTCGTGGCGATCTGCTCGGCGCTTCTGGGGTCGTAGCCCTTGCAGTCAAGCCCCTGGTGGCGTTCGAGGGCGCAGCCGATGTCGTACTTGGAATAAATCACCGCCCAGTGGCCGTTGATCTTCACCCCTTCAAGCTGGGGAAAATCGCGACCGCCCCCCGCGGCCTTGCTGTACTGAGAGTCCGCGAGGTCGTAGCCGACCTTCTTCGTATAAATCTCGTCATCGCGGGGGATCGGCACGAGAGGATTGTCGGGAAGCATCGCGGCGACGAATCGTCGAAAGGCGGTGTCAAAGGCGGGGCTGCCGCAAGCGGCGTCGGCGAAGAGAGTACCGCCGCCGGGGTCGAGGTGCTTGCGAAGGGCATCGAGGTCGTCCTTGCCGAAGGAGAGCGAGGCCCGGCCGTGGATGTACACCAGCGGGAAATTCCTGAGGTTCGGGTCGCGCGGAAAAAGTTCCTTGTGATTGACCACCACGTCGAGCCCGATCTTGTCGCGGAGCGAGGTCATCAGGTTCGGCACCGCCAGGGGGGCAACGTTCCAGTCGCCCGCGTGCCGGAGCTTGGCGACCTGAAGAGCGTTTCGCTTCGCGGACTCGGGGCGGAAGTCGCGGACCTCGTGGACGGTGAGCTTGTCGGCGGGTAGCTCGCGGCCGGTCGCGTAGTCAACGACGTTCTGGCCGACCCGCAGCGACTTGATGACCGCCGTGTTGGACGGGTTCGCTTCCGACTGGTTCCAGTAGCACGAGAGATCCTCGGGCGAGTAAATCACCACCGTCCGGCAGCCGTGCTCGATCCCCCAGAGCGGATGAATGTCCGGCTTCAACAGGTGACGCGACCGCCAGACCGCGTGTTCCTCGGCGAGCGGGTGGAGCTTGTATTCGGGCTCGGGAAAAACCTCTTTCATCAGCGCATGAAACCCTTTGTCGAACTCGACACGCGAGCAACAGGCTTCGGCGAAGATGAACCCGCCTTGCTCGACATAATCGCGGAGGTTCTTTTTTCCTTCGGCCGTCAACTCAGGAGCATTGTGACCGTTCAGAAAAACGATCGGCGCCTGGAGCAGGTCTTGCACCGAGGCGACGTTCGGATTCACGACCTGCCAGGTCACCAGGTGCTTCCAGTCGCGTGAAACCACGTTCACAAGGTTGCGCACATCGTCCGGGTCGTTGTTCCAGTCTGATCCTGGGGCGTGCCAGAGCTTGTTAATGACGACCGGGGCGCGTCCCTTGGCCAGAAAGAGGAGCGAAAAACTGGTGGCGACGAGCCGGTTGTTTTCGTAAAGTGCCCCTTGCCAGAAGCCGTCAAAGCGGTCCTGGTCATGGACGAGTTCCTCGGCCCCCTCGCGATACCAGTCATGCTCGCCAAAAAAGCGGTTGCCCGTGAGCCGCCCCGCGCGCTCCATGCCGTAAAGATAATAATATTTCCACTGCTGGCCGTTGCCGAAGTTCTCACCGACCCGGAAATGCTGCGCCATCCAGTCGGTCGCCTTGCGGAGGTGCTTGTTCTCGCCGCCGAGGCCGCAGTTCTGAATCCGGTCGCCAACGAGAAATTCCTGCCCCTGGAACCGCTTCAGGCCGGTGATAATCAGGCTGGAAATTCCCGCGCACGACATGCTCGCCGTCGATGGCGCGTTGGAATCGGGTGTATAGGCCCAGCTTCCGTCGTTGTGCTGGTAACGTTCCCAGTAGGTTCGCGAGAGCGTCCAGACCTCGGGCTTGACCGGCACGCCGACCTCGGACGCGGAGTTCAGGCCGAGCAGGGCGTACTGGGTGTTCGAGTTATCGCCTGGCCGTTCCTTGAAATCGGTATACGACCAGGAACCGGGCCAGGGAACGCGGTCGCCCGCCTTGATCTGCGCGCGTTCGAGCCAGGCGACGTTCGCGGCGATCTTGATCTGATCGCGCTCCGGTGTCGCCGCGGCGAAGACCATCGTTTGCAACGAGACCGCGTAGACGCTCCGAAGTTGCTCGGGCGTGAACTTGCGGAGATAGTCAAGCGCCCGGGTGATCGTGTCGGAATTCGTCGGCTCACCGGCCGTCAAGAGCGAGAGAACAACGAGACTGGTCGTTCCCGTGTGGGCTTCCTTGTCGACGTCGATCCAGGAACCATCCCCGCGTTGCTGGTCCTTGAGATAATGGACCGCGCGCTTGATGGCGTTCTCAACCTCGTCTCGCGTGACGGCGGCGGTCGTTTCGCCCGCGCCCGCCATGACACAGAGCGCCGCGATAAACCCGGTCAGGAACGCGAGACGCCAGCCTTGAGCGGTCATGAGAACGGCCCTCCCGGGATTTTCCGCCGCGACTTCGACTCTTGTAGTATGGCGGCGTCCCGATCGAACGACAAGGGCCAATGGTCGGGCCTTTGCGTCCCTGGGCAAGGCAAGGAAGACCCTGATTGTCGATCGTTCAGCCGAAAAGCGTCGCAATCGGCTGGCCGGTGTTGACCTGGAGAGGACGGCCGAGGGGGTCGAGAAGCTCGGTGGCGGGATCGATCCCGAGCGCATGGAGGATCGTGGCGCCAAGGTCGGCCGGGCCGACGGGATCACGCGCCGGATAGGCGGCCCAGCGGTCGGAAGCGCCAAAGACCTGACCGCCCGCGATGCCGCCCCCGGCGAGAACGCCCGAATAACAGCGCGGCCAGTGCTCGCGTCCGGCATTGGCGCGGGTGATCTTCGGGTTCCGGCCGAACTCGCCGACCCAGACGACGAGGGTTTCGTCGAGCAGGCCGCGCCAGGCGAGATCATCAAGAAGGGCGTTGAATCCCTGATCGGCCGGGGGCATCAGGCGGTTCTTGAGGTGGTTGAAATTATCGGTATGCGTATCCCAGAAGTTCTGACCGTCGTTGTGCCAGTTGACCGTGACGAGCCCGACCCCCGCCTCGACAAGGCGACGCGCCAGGAGCAGGCATTGCCCGTGAATGTGTCGGCCGTAACGGTCGCGAATCCTCGGATCTTCGCGGTCGACCCGAAAGGCGCCCCGGGCGTGAGCCGAGCCAAGGGCATCAAAGGCGCGGGCCTGCACCGAATCCCAGGTCGAGGCCGATCGGCCGGTCAAGATCGGCGCGGGGCCGGTCTCGGAAACCCAGGCGCGTCGGCCGGCGAACCGTTCGGGAGTGATTCCGGGGGGCAGGTCAAGCCCGGCGACGGTGAACCCAGGGTCGTTGGGATCGCCCTCGATCCGAAAGGGGTCATACGTCTTGCCGAGCCAGCCGGCGTCTTGACCGGGGGCTCGACCGCCGGGCGCCGCGGGGTGGGCGACCGTCCAGGGCATCGTCACCGCCGAAGGCAAGGCGCCAGGCGTCGGCCGACACTTCGAGATGATCGCCCCCAGATGCGGTGAGTCGTTGGCCGAGGGGCCGTCGGCGTCGGACTTCTGCTTCGGAGCGGTGTGGCCGGTCAGGGTCCAGTGAGCGGTTGACAGGTGCGCGGGGTCGTCGTGATTCAATGACCGGATGATCGCCAGGCGGTCGGTCTGACGCGCCAGAAGCGGAAAATGTTCGCTGATCTGAATGCCCGGCGTGGCGGTCTGGATCGGCTTGAAATCGCCTCGAATGCCGTCGGGGGCGTCGGGTTTGAGGTCCCAGGTTTCGAGCTGGCTAGGGCCGCCCCACTGAAAGATCATGATGCACGACTTCGCCTTGCCGAAGCCACGCGCCGCCGATCGAGCGATCTGAGCCGCCTGGGCGTGCTCTCGGCCCGCGAAGAGAGCGCCGAGGCCAAGACCCGTCAGCGCCAGGCTCCCGGCTCGAAGCGCCTGGCGCCGGGTCAGACCCACCTTGCGAAATCCCTCGCAAGCGGTCATCGAAGACCCCCCGACCCAGTGCCTTCTGGTTCAAAAATATTGAACTTTCGATGAACAACGTTCATGAACGAAGTTTAGCCGACGACCGGGGGCATGTCCACCCCTGCCCGGAGCTTCCAGAACGGCGACAACGACCCAAAGGCCGAACAGCAAACGACAAGCGGCTCACTTTCAGATTCCAATCAGGGCAACGGCGGGAACCCTTCCGGCATCTCGTCGCGATTCTTCAAGGGGCTGTCCAGCGTGATCGACTGGCCGAGCGGGGTGTGGGTGTTGGTCGTCGGGCCGCCGGTGGCGAGCAAAAACAGGCCGTCGGCCTGACCGGCATCAATCGCGACCGACGGGTTGCGGTCGGCGGTGAATCGGGCCTGAAGGAATGGGGTCCAGCGCCTGTCCTTCTCGGCAAGGACCCAGCCGGGACCAAATCGCGCTCTGCGCTCGCGGGTGGCGGAAACCCGATCGCGGCGGAAATCCTCGATAAAGGCGTAATAACCCTTCAACGGAGCGCCGCCGGTGATCGTCGAGAACGACGCAATGAGCTGCCAGGCTTTGATATCCGGCGGGGCAATATAGGCCGCGTAGGCGGTCCGATCGCCTTCGGGACGGGCGGTGATGAGGAATCGATAGGGGACGCCGACCTTCCAGTCGATGTCAAGAAACGACTGACCGCCGGTTCCCTCGTTGCCGAACCGGCCGACGCGGCTGGTCTCGCCTTTTGCGAGCAGCTTGACCCGGCGGTCGGCGGCGACGGCGTTGGGGTCGTCTTGCTTGCCGGGGTCCCAGACCGAGAAAATGGCGAGCGTCTTGCCGTTGCCCAGTTCCTGAAGGCCGAGATAACCGTGATTGAACCCGCCGACGCAAAAATACGTCCCGGGCGCCGATCGCTCGACGGTCACCGCGTTTAAAAAGGCCGAGCCCGCGGGCGCGGGGTAATTCAGATGAACCGACCGGCAGGCGATGCCCGCGAGGCGTTCGTCGGCATCGGCCGGGCTCGCGGCGTGGAGCAAGAAGGCGAGGAGGATCGAAACGTGTCGGGTCGTTGTCATCATGGCTGTCCCGAATTCATTGAAGTGAAGACCCCCGCCGCCCGATTCCGATAGGGAGGCTGGCCGCGACCTCGGAAGCCCCGGCTTGGCCGTTCCGATCGATGTTGATCCCTTTCAAGACACGCCAGGCACGACGGAGAGCGATCCGATGGGCGACGGTCAGAACCCCGCGACGATCGACCTGATTCGCTGGACCTTCACGGCCGATCCCGCTCGGGCCGCTGAGATCGAGGCGCACCTGAACGATCTCGGCCTCGACGTCCTCGTTCGCGAGGACGCGCACTTCCTCGTTTCCTGGGACGAACCCGAGGGGAACATTGACGAGGTCATCGAGGCCATCTGGACGATCAATGGCGCTCCGTTCGAGGTGACCCAGGAAGAATTCCACCGCCAGACCCTTCTTCACCTCCACCACGAAGACGACGCCGACGACCGCGCCGTCGCCTGAGGATCGAGGATTTCAGCCTCCAACCCGAACGCCCGCCGTCTTGAAGTCGGCAAGCTGGCCGGTCTTTGCCGACTCAGACAGCGGGTTGCCATCGATATAGAGCCTCAAATACGGGGCGAACCGCTTCGGCCCCTGCGCATCGGCCTGCGCAGCTTTTAACAGGGGGCCGAGGTCGCTGATCTTGTTCCGCTCCAGCATCAAAATCTTGAGATCCGTCTGGTTCGCGAGCGGGCCGAGGTCTTCCACCTGGTTGTCATTGAGGTCGAGCAAGGAGAGCTTGTTGACCTTCGTCAGGGGCGACAGATCCTTGACCTTGTTGCGGCCGACCGCGAGCGAGGCGAGCCGCTCGATGCCCGAAAGGGGCGATAGGTCGCTGATCTCGTTGCCGGAAAGATAAAGGGCGGAAAGGCTTGTCAGTCCGGCCAGGGGTTTGAGATCGGCGATCTTGTTGTTCGAGAGTTCCAGGTACTGAAGCTTCGACAGGCCGGCGAGCGGGCTAATGTCGGTGATGGTGTTGCCGGCGAGGTCGAGCGATTGAAGGTTGGTCAGGCCGCTGAGGGGTTTCAGGTCGCTGATCTTGTTTTTTGAGAGCCGGAGCAGGGCCAGGTTCTTGCACTTTTCCAGGCCGGTGAGGTCGGTGATCTCCTTGCCGGGCACTTCGAGGACGTAAACGTTCTTGAGTTTTTCCTCGGTGAGTTCGGCCTTCGGTTCATGCTGCAAGACCGCGTGAACGGCCGCCTCCAGGTTCTTGTCGGGAAACGGCGACGCGGCCGAGGCCGTCCGCGTCTGGAAGACGGAGAGTGTCACGAAAGCCAGGGCGATCGTTTGCGTGAACGCCTGTTGCGTTTTCATTGGGGAGAGACCTTTCGACTTCTCAATGCATCGCATCGCATCTCAACTCACTTCGCCTCGGCTGGATTAGACCACGCCCCTTTCGCGATTTCCACAGACCTCCGCTGTTGGAATTCTGGCGACGTTTCGAACTCCCCCCTTTTGCGACGCGGCGGGGAAGCGCGTTCGCGTTTCCTGAACGATGTCCGATGATCGATAATGTCGGAGAATCGTGGCTTCGAGCTTTTGATTTGTCGCCAGAAGGACAAAGGGTCAAGGATAAAGGACAGATTTTGCCCTGTGTCCCTCTGCCCTCTGACCTTTGCCCTGGCAATCGGCAAATCGCGGCCGAGAACGATCTGGGAAGCGATTCATCCGGTTTTGGGCCTGTCCGGGGGGAGCCTTGGGCTTTAGAATAGAAGGCTCGGAAGGTTGGGAATGCGCTGTTAACCGGGGGTGGCCGCGTTGAAAGTTCTCGTGATTGGCAAAGGAGGGCGAGAACACGCCCTCTGCTGGAAACTCAAGCAGTCGCCAAAAGTCAGCGCGGTCTTCTGCGCGCCAGGCAACGCCGGCACGGCGCTCGATGCTCAGAATGTACCGATCGAGTCGGGCAACTTCCGGTCGCTCATTCAGTTCGCCCGCCGCGAAGGAATCGGCCTGACGATCGTCGGCCCCGAAGACCCGCTCACGAACGGCATCGTCGACGCCTTTCAGCGCGAGGGGCTGCGGATCTTCGGCCCGAGGCGCGACGCCGCCGAACTGGAAGGAAGCAAGGTCTTCGCCAAGGAACTCATGCGCCAGGCGAGCATTCCGACCGCCGACTACCGGATCTTCCGGTCGGCTCCCGACGCCGAGCATTATGTCCTCTCGCGCGAGGTCTCCCTCGTCGTGCGCTCAAAAGGGCGGTCGACCCTGCGGCATACCCTGCACTGCCGGACCGCCGCCGAGACCCTGGAGGCGATCGACCGGATCATGGACCCTCGCGAACAGCTTGGGCCGGGGGTTCAGGTCGAGCTGGAAGAACGCAGCCAGCGCCGGGTTTTCGACACCGCCGCCGAGGCGCGCGACCACGTCCTCGGCCGACCGCTCGGCATGGTCCTTAAAGCCGATGGTCTGGCCGCGGGCAAAGGCGTTTACGTTTGCGACAACCTCCGCCAGGCGCTCGACGCGATCGACGCGATCATGGTCCGGCGAATTTACGGCAAGGCGGGCGACCGGCTCATCCTGGAAGAACGACTCGACGGTCAGGAAACCAGTATCCTGGCCCTCACCGACGGCCGGACGATCGTGCCGCTGGAATCAAGCCAGGACCACAAGCGCGCCTTTGATCACGACGAAGGGCCAAACACCGGGGGCATGGGTGCCTATTCCCCCGCGCCCATCGTCACGCCCGAATTGATGGATCAGGTCGAGCGCGAGATCCTCGTGCCTGCCGTGCACGCCTTGAAGCGGGCGCGAAGGCCCTTTCGAGGCGTCCTGTACGCCGGCCTGATGCTCACGAACCAGGGACCGAAAGTCCTGGAGTTCAACGTCCGCTTCGGTGACCCCGAATGTCAGGCCGTCTTGATGCGGCTCAAGTCCGACCTGTTTGAGGCCCTTGACGCGGTCGTTGACGAACGCCTCGACACCGTGAACCTGGAATGGGACCCCAGGCCGGCGGTCACCGTGGTCATGGCCTCGGAAGGCTACCCTGGCCACTACGAGCGCGATCGGATTATCAACAACCTGGACGAAGCCGACCGCATGGCCGACGTCAAGGTCTTTCACGCCGGCACGGCGATGCGCACCGACCCCGTCACCGGGCGCGACGGCCGGATCGTCACCGACGGCGGTCGCGTCCTGAATGTCACCGCCCTCGGCTCCACGCTCTCCGACGCCCGCGACCGCGCCTACGAGGCCGCCCGTTCCATACGCTACGCGGGCGCCTGGTATCGTCACGACATCGCCGAGAAAGCCATCAAGGCCAAAGACTGAGCCCACGTCGTCCTCGGTAAGGATCAGGGAGGAATGACCGAGGACCCAGGACCCACGGAAAACGATAAGGACGCCAACCGATCGGTCCTCTCTCGTTTTGAATAGACGCCGACCCTCAAAACATGCCGATCGCCCGCAACCGCCGCGCGACAAAAAATCCGGGACGCCCGAAAGCGCCCCGGAAATTGCTTGCGTGCATGAATGGATTGTGAGAGAGTGACGGTTCGAGACGTCAGACGGCCTTGGTCGTCGAGGCGGCCGTGGTGGTTGTGGTGGGCGTCGGTGTTGGCGTGGGTGTGGATACTTTGATCAGGGAGCGGCTGGGGTGCTGGATGCCAGGCAGATGGGACGGCTGCGGCGTCGCATAGGGGGCCTCCGGTACGTTCGGGGGAACGACCGGTCCCTTGTACGAGGTGACCTTGGCGGCGAAGACAGCCTGGTTGGGCGTGTTCGGGGTGGCGACGGTGTTGGTGATCGTCCCTTCGATCTTGGCGTTGATGTTGCCGCCGGTGAGGACCAACTGGTTCGGGTCGCCGAACTTCGAATAATTGTTCTGGAAAGGTTCCACCGAGGCGGCGAAGACCGAGTTGGTGACCGAACCGGCCACGTGCAGCGTCATCCCGCCGAACGACTGGGCGTTGAGCGGATTGGGCGCGTTCGAGGCCCCGCTGCCGAGACCCAGACCGATCACCGTGCTGAGGATGTTCGTATAGTTCTGCTGGTAACCGGCCAGGAGCTTCGTATTCACGACGTCGCCGCCGAAGTTGGCCCGGCTGATCGACCGGTCGGCGAAGACGTTCGAGTTCAACGCCCCTCGGTTGGCCTGAAGCGCGTTGATGACGTGGGCGAGGATGGTGACCGTGTCCATCCCCTTGCCGAAGTAGACGTTTCTGGCTCCCGAGGGGGCGACCAGAAGGACGTTATTCGTCTCGCCGCCGACCGAGTAGTTGGCGATCTTGTCGCCGCCGCTGAAGGTCGGGTCAAACACGAAGGTCGAGAAATTGGTCGCGTTGCCGCCGACGCGGACGTTTCCGATCGCGCCGGTGACGGCCCCCTTGGTCAGGGCGTTCGGGAAGAGGGTCGACGTGAACGGGAAGTTCGACCCGAATCCAGGGGTCGAGGAGAAGACCACGGTTCCCCCCGCGCTGGTGGTGGTCGTGCTGCTCGCCGGCAGGAACTGACCCGGCGGGTTATTGGTGTCGCCGTCGATCTCGTTGGCCTGGAAGAGGTCGAGCCGGCCCGAGACCGCGAAGAGAACGCCGTGCTGGACGATCGTCGGCGTGGTCGATCCGCTCGCGGCGGGTCCCGTCTCGCTGCTCGAAATCGACTTGTTGATGATGATCCGGGTGCCGCCGAAGGTCGGCAGGCCGAGCGAGACGACCGCCTGGTCGTTGGTGGCGCTGGCCGTCGGCGGCTGGTTGACCGACGTGTCGACGCCGCCGAAGTCAAGCGTGTCGACGCCGTCGGGGATCGAGATGGTCGGCGTGGACGTGGGGGCGGTTCCCGCCGGTGTGGTGTTGCCGAGATAGAAGTTCGGCATGTCGATCGACAGCAGGCCGTCGCCCGACCCGGTGTACTTCTCGGAGCGGTTGGCCAGTTGCGTCATGTTCTGGAAGAAGACGCGGCCGTCGCTATTGGGACCGGCCGTGACATTGCCGACAAGGCGGCTGGTCAGTGGGTTCGTCCCGGCGATCGTGATCGTGCTGATGTCGGTCGCCGAGGTCAGCGCCGCAGGGGTGCCGTCGGCCCCGTTTTGCTTCACGACCGAGAGGGTTCCCGGGCCGACCAGCCGGAGCGACCAGGTGTCGCCCTTGGAGTCGGTTCCCGAGACCACGGCGGAGAGCATCTGTCGGCATTCCAGGACGTCCGCCTCAGGCCGAAACCCACGGTTCACGGGCGTGCGCTTCCGCGTCCACATAGACCAGACTCCCAATGCGCGAGGAGGCAGACCGGACCGGCCCGCCGGTCCCGCTTTCGGTCGCAAATCCAACGGGCCGCCGCTCTCCGCCGTGCGGAATCGCGGCAAAACCTGGAAACTCACCCCGCCCGGCCCGGCCCGACGCCCCGCGTGTCGCCACGCGTTCGCCCTGACCCTGTTGGCTCTCCGGGGGTCCTTTCGGGATAATCGACCGGAACTTCGACAGACTTGAGAAAACCGACAGAATCTCTTCAATCGGCACAACCGGCCGGGATACTGAATACCCCCCGATCACCAATCTTCCGCCATTTCACATTTATGTCAGGGCGAGGGACCGCCCGAAGCCTTCCGAAGGGACCGAGAGGCCAGCGGCCTTTTCGCGTCGAAAAGGGGGGCGAATGGGGAAAGATCGCCCTCATGAAACGAACCAGTTCAACAAGTAGCAGCCGCGGTCGCCGCCGGCCCTCGGTTCATATCACCCTCGGCCGCGCCGCGAGGCTTCATCGACTCGTCATGTTGCTGGCCAAGGAACCCAGGACTCGCGAGGTTGTCCTCTCCTCACTGGGGATCGGCCTGCGCACCTTTTATCGTGAGCTGGAACTACTGAAGCGTTGCGGCGTGAAGGTCCAGCACAAGAACAAGGCGTACACGCTTCAGGCCACCGCCGAGCAGGCCGAGGGGCGTTTGCCCTTTCCCGACCCTCAACTCAGCTTCGCCGAGATGGCCGAACTCTCCAAACATCCCGGCGACGCCTCGAAACGCCTTGCCGCGATGCTGGAAAGCGTCGTCAACACCCCCGCTCCCTCGAAACGCGGCGGCGGAGGACGCAAGAAGTCCGGCTCATCGTGAGGGAAACAGGCGGATTCTCGACGGAATCGAGCCGGAAGGGATGACCGCGCATGGATGACAAAGACTTGGGCGGCGAGCGCGCCTGATCTTTCCATTTTGACTCTATGATCGGTCCTTGGTCATTCCCAGGGTTCAAGAGACCTTCTTGACCTCGACCGATTGCTCGTGGAGGTTGCCAACGCCCCAGAAGGTGGCCATCGCGACGTCGGCGGCGTCGCGGCCAAGGGCGATCGGCACGAGCGCGGGGCGATTACCTTCATAGGTCGCGTCGACGTTGTACCAGCGACCGCCGAGGTAAACCTGGGTAATCCCGTGAAAATCGGGAGGTTCCAGCCCCAGCGCGTAGGCCGAGACGTAGCGGGCGGGCATGCCCATCGCCCGGCAGAAGGTGATGACCAGGTGGGCGAAGTCGCGGCAGACGCCGACGCGCTCGGTCACCGTGTCATAAGCCGAGGTCTTCGACGTGGTCGTTCCGTAACAGTATTCAACGTGCGTCCGCACCCAGTCGGCAATCGCCCGGACGCGAGCGCCGCCGGCGGGAACCGACCCGAACTCGTTGCGTGCCATCCGGGTAACCAGGTCCGACTGGCAATAGCGCGAGGGCAAGGTATACGTCAAGGTTTCCGGCGGCAGGTCCTTGGCGGGATGCTCGGCGGCCTCAAGGGGAACAACCTCATTCGCGGCGGTTTCAAAGACCGCATGGTATTCAAAGCTGAACAGCCCGGCCGGAACGATCAGGCGACGTTGCAAATTTCCCGCGGCGTCCTTGCCGGTGACGTTGAACGAGACGGGAGAAGTCGTGAACTTGACCTCCTTCAACTGATGGTCTGGGGCCTGCGGGTGCGGCTCGACCATCAGGATCACGAACGAATCGGAGGGAAGTTCATACGTCGCCTTCGACATGACCGAGATGAGCATGAAGCGAACCTTCTCCCGGAATCAGTACGCGCGGCTCCATACAAGACAAGGACGAACGACGCGGAAATCTTAGCAAATTCTATACCCTGGCACTCATCAGGGAGGGCGCCAGGGCGCCTGGCGGTGCGCACGCCTCCTTGAACTCATGAAAGAGATGGAGGCCCGATTCCTCTCCAAAACGGACGATCAGGCCGTCTCGAACCATCGCCTCGAGGCTCTCAACCCGCATGGTTTCACCGCCGATCAGGGGCATGAGCGAGGCCGCGACAGCGCGGACCTCGGCGATCATCAGTGCCTTTGCTTTGGGCGTCCGCCGCGCGTTCTGGTAGAAAACCATGCAATCGAGGCAACGCGCGGCCAGTTCCTGAAGCGCTCGATCCGTCATGGTCATTCCCCCTTTTTAACGCTATCCGTACTCTAAAAAAAAACGCGCGGCGCTCTCTCGTCTCGATCGCCAGGCGATCAAGCCGATGACCATCCCCGCGCAAGGAGCGGTCAGAGATTTTCCACGATCAATCCGGGCGACGAGCCTTCCGCGAATGCGGATAGAAATGAAGTCAGCTTCGCCGGACAGCACGATTGTGACGATCAGACGCCTTGATCAATCGTACCTTTTTGATCAGCCAAATTCAAACGCTTTAGGTCGCTTTATTTTTTGATTCATAAAACGAGGTCCGTCCGAACGTGCCGGTAGTGTGGATTTCGATGAACATCGGCGGACCGAGAAAAAGACATGACCTAGGATTCTACGAGGGGAACGGCCAGAGACCCTTTCCGGGCCGATCGTCTCGTCTCGTCCGGTCCGCGAGTCCAAATTCCTGGTTCGAATCCCCTCGGAAAAGGTAATCCCATGCGTAAATGGATCGACGCGGTCTGTCAGTTTGCTCAGAGCGAAGACGGACCGACGGCTGTGGAATATGCGGTCATGCTCGCTCTCATTTTGGTGGCCTGCGTGTTGCTCATCACGAATGTGGGAACAACGATCAGTGGCACCTTCAGCAAAGTCAATTCCGCTGGGTTCGCGAGCTGACACGGGATGGTTTGCCAGACGGAGGGATTCCGATGATTGAGAGCGTGTGGCAATACTGGTCTTGGATGGCGACCAACGCCGACCCCCAGGCGCGGAACGTTTTGACCCTGGTCGCCTGCATTGCCCTTTACACGGTCTTTCTGGCGCGTGGGCGCGATCGATCCTACAAACGGACCGGCCGCTTTGGTCGCAATCCCGACTCCGTCCTCCGGGGCGGGGGCCGCTAACCAAGGACGAGGCCGGAATGCTCGGTCTCGTTACGCGGTTGATCGTCATAAGGACAAAGGACAAAGGGCAGAGGACAAGGGGCAGAGGACAAAGGGCAGAGGACAAAGGGCAGAGGACAAAGGGCAGAGGACAAAGGGCAGAGGACAAAGGGCAGAGGACAAAGGGCAGAGGCTAAACTCTGCCCTCTGCCCTCTGCCCTCTGCCCTTTGTCCTAACGAAAAGTGCCCTGGAGGGGCAACAACCCGATGGACCAGGCAAAACGAGGTCATCAGGCCTTGGCCGGTTTTTGAGCTGGGGTTGACTGGGTCGTTGACGTGATCGGACCCGAGGGATAGCCCGCGGAGGCGGTCACGGTCGTCGTGACCTTGAGGGTAAGACCGAGATTCCGCCGAGCCGCTTGAAGTCGGGCGGTCCGCGCGAGATAGGCGGCACGCAAGGCGTTGGCGCGTCGGATCGCCGCGGCACGCTGAAGCATCAACCTTTGCGCCCGGGCCGAGAGGGGTGTCGGAGTGGGTGTTGGCGTCGGTGTTGGCGTCGACACCGGCGCGACGCTCGGACGCACCGGGGCCGCGACGACGATCGAGATCGGGGCTGAGGTGCTGTTCAGGCTATCGCCCCAGGGGTCGAAGTGAGCGGTGATGACGTGGGTCGTCGGGCTCAGCGAGGTCGTGGTGAAGGAGGCGAAGCCGTCGGTCACCATGACCGTGGCAATCGCCAGCTTGCCGTCAAAGAAGGTGACCGCGCCGATCGCCGAGGCCGGGGCGACCTCGGCCGTGAACGTGACCGCCTGGCCCGAGCTTGCGTGCGCTGTCGACGCGAACAGCCGGGTCGACGTGGCGACGGATCGAACCGTCTCGGTCAAGACGGTTGAGTCACTCGCCGCGTTTGAAGCGTCGCCCGCGTAATGGGCCGTGATCGAGTGGACGCCGTGGGCCAGCGATGACGTCGTGAACGTTCCCGCGCCGCCGCTGAGCGTGAACGTGCCGAGGGCGCTGCCGTTGTCGGAGAGCGTCACCGCGCCGGTCGCTGTCGGGCCGACGACGACGGTGAACTTGACCGGCTGGCCGACCGTCGCCGGGTTTGGCGAGGCGGTCAAGGTGGTCGTCGACGCCAGACTGACGACCTGCTTGGCCACGGCGGTCGAGGCGCTCGGGGCCACCCCGGTGTTGCCGGAATACTCGGCAACCAGCGTGTGATCGCCCGACGAGAGCGCGGTGGTCGTGAGCGTGGCGACGCCTTGCGAGACGTTGCTCGTGCCGAGCGTCGACGCCCCATCCTTGAAGGTGACCGTGCCGGAGGCCGAGGCGGCTCCCGCCACATTGGCGGTGATCGTCACCGGCTGGCCGACCGTCGCGGCGCCGGGTGTCACGGCCAGACTCGTCTGGCTTCCCGATCCCGCCGCCGGATTGATCTGCTCGTTGATCGCCGCCGACGTGCCTGGCGACGTGCCGGCATCACCCGGGAACGAGGCCGTCAACGAATGGCTCCCCGTCGCAAGCCCTGTCGTGGTGAACGTGGCGACGCCCCCGGAGATCGTCCCCGTGCCGAGCGTGGCGCTGCCGTCGTAAAAAGTGATGCTTCCCTGGGCGGTCGCGGGCGCGACGGTTGCCGTCAAGGTCACGGCCGAGCCGGCGGTTGAGGGCGACGGCGAGGCGGTCAGAGAAACGTTGCTCGATGCCAGCGAGACCGTCTCGGTCTGCGCCGCGGAGACGCTCGCCGCGTTCGCGGCATCGCCCGCAAAGGCGGCTGTCAGCGAATGCGCGCCTGGGGCGAGGTTCGAGACCGTCAGCGCCGCCGATCCGTCATTCAAGACAGCCGAGCCGAGGTTGGTCGTACCGTCGCTGAAGGTTACCGTTCCCTTGGCCGACGGCGAGACCGTCGCCGTCAGGGTGACCGGCTGGCCGACGGTCGACGTGGCGGTTGAGAGCGTCAGGGCGGTCGAGGTCACGGCCGGGTTGATCTGTTCCGAGGTCGCGGCGGAGGTGCTGGGCGCGATGTTGTTGTCCCCCTGATAGGTCGCCGTGATCGAATGGGCGCCGGGGGTCAGGGTCGAGATCGCGAAGGTCGCCGAGCCGTTGGCGACGGTTCCCGAGCCGAGGATCGTGCCGCCGTCGCTGAAGGTCACCGAGCCGGTCGCCGACGCGGGCGCGACCGCCGCCGAAAGCGTCAGACCTTGACCGGCCGCGACGGCCGGGGCCGACGTCGCGAGCGTTGTCTGACTGCTCATCCGGCCGACCGAAACCGTCAGCGGGGCCGACGCCGCGCTCGCGTTGTAGGTCGCATCGCCCGAATACACGGCCGAGAGCGCGTGGTTCCCCGGCGCCAGCGTCGTAAGGCTCACCGAGGCCGAACCGTTGACCACGGGAACGCTGGCGACCTGCGTTGCGCCGTCGAGAAGGGCGACCGTTCCCGACGCGCCCGAAGGACTGACACTCGCCGTCAGGTTCGCCGCCGCGCCATAGGCGAGAGCCGCCGTCGGACCGGTCAGGGCGACCGTTGACGACGCCTTGTTCACGGTGACCGACGCCGAGGCGGGCGTTCCCACGAGGCCGCTGGCGCTGGCGGATCGCGCGGCGGTGACCGTGAACCCCGCGCCGCCGACGAAGTTGGGCGCCGGGGTGAACTTCAGGCCCGAGGCCCCCTGAGCCAGGGTCACGAACCCGCCCGAGGCGACCGGCGTGACGCCGTCGTGCTGGTAGACCGATCCGCCCGAGATACTGGTGATCTGGAAGGCGGCCACGCCCGACGGTCCCGTCGAGCTTGGCGTGATGACCAGGCCCGAGGTCGTCTGCGCGTTCGCGGTGGTCGAGGCCGGGGTCACCGTCGGCGAGAGGACGACGGGCGTCACGTTGATCGAAGTCGTGTTCGAGGCCGTCTGCGCGCCTCCGAGTTCGTTGGGGGCCAGGTCGCTGGTCGTGATCGAGAGCGTGGCGGGGCCGCTGTAGCCCGAGGCCGGGGTGTAGGTCAGGCCGTTGAGCGCCGCGTTCAGGTCGTTGACCGTGCCGGTGTAGACGAGTTGATTGGAGCCGTTGCCGGTGCCCGAAAGGTTCGTCAGACCCGAAAGGGCGAGGCTGCCGGAATCGACGGAGAGCGTGACCTGGACCGTCGGGTTGATCGCGGCGGTCAGGTCGCTGACGCTGATCGGGTTCCCTTGCGCTGTCGAGTAAACAAGCGTCGCGTCCTGGCGGACGGTCTGGCCGCCGGGGACGTGGTTCGTCGGGGGTCCGTTGCGAACGCTGAATTGCGAGGTATTGCTGGACGCGTCGGAAAGGGTCGCCGTGATCGCGGTCTGACCGCCGACGGGAGTATACGGAATGCTGAAGGTGGCGCGGCCCGTCGCATCGGTCGTCACGGTCGTCGAGCCGACGAGAACGCCCCCTTGAATCGGCGCGCCGGCCGTCTTCACGGGATTGGCGAAGAGTTCAACCGTGTAGCCGGGGGTCTTCGGGTTGCCGAAGATGATCCCCGTCGCCGTTTTTGCGTTCGCGTCTCCAGTCACCGAGAGCAAGACCGGCGCGGCGATCTGGTCATTCGAGGGGACGGTGCCTGTCGTCGTGTCGAGCCGGATTCCCAGGCCAAGATTGGCCGTGATCGCGTTCGAGGTGATCTTGTCTCCCTTCGCGTTCGAGACGATCACCCCTTCCGCCGCGTTGTTCGTGATCGTGTTCAAAGCCACGATATTCGCGTTGCTCGACGCGAGCTTGATGCCGACGGCATTCCCCGTGATCGTGTTCCCGGCCGAGGCGCTCGCGCCGCCGATCATCACCGAGGCGGAACCGTTGAGCAGGACGCCGATTCCGGTGTTCGACGCGATCGTGTTCGAGGCAATCGTGTCGTGGCTCGACGCCGTCAGGCCGACCCCCGCGCCGCCGCTGTTCCTGATCGTGTTGCCGACGATCGCATTGCCGCCGCCGCTCCCCTGGTCGGTCAGGTCAATGCCATCGTTCTTGCTGTTGCCGACCAGGTTCGCCGCGCCTGAAGCCGTCCCGCCGATGGTCGTCGCCGTCGCTCCGGTGACGCTGATTCCGGTGCCGTTTGGCAAAGGGCCGCTCTGGTTGACGTCGGTGCCGAGCGTGTTCCCCTGAATCGTGACCGTCGACGCCGATCCGTTTGACGGCACGACGGCGATCCCCGACCCCGCGTTCGCCGCGATCAGGTTCCTCGCGCCTGGCGAGGTGCCACCGACGAGGATATTCGAGACCGCGCCGTCAATATGAATGCCGTCGCCCGCGTTCCCCAGACCGGCCGTTCCGGTCGCGTCGGTGCCGAGAAAGTTCCCCTGAATCGTCGCCTGGCTCGCCTCGACCTGAACTCCGACGCCGTTGCCCGAGATCACATTCCCCGCGCCCTGGGCCGTGCCGCCGACGGTCGTGCCCGGGGCGTTGATGTAAACCCCCTGACTGGCGTTGCCCAGCTTGACCGACCCCGAGGCGTCGGTGCCGATAAGATTCCCCTCGATCAGGTTGCCCGAGGCCGAGGCCGAACCGATCGCCACGCCCGTCGTGTTCCCCGAGATCACGTTCCGGGCGCTCGCCGAGGTTCCGCCGATCGTGTTGTTCGGCGAGGAGATCAGGACGCCCGTTCCATTCCCCGCCGCGGCATTCCCGGCGACGTTCAAGCCGAGGAAATTCCCCGCGACCGTATCGCCGCCCAAGCCATTGAGGGCGATTCCCGCGGTCGCGAAGTCCTCGATCGCCAGGCCCATGATGGTCGACTGGCCGCCGTTGACGGTCAGGCCGGTGCTGACCTGCGGCGAACCGATCAGCTCGACAACGGGGTTGTGATTCTGATAACCGGGCTGACTCGTCGCATCGATCGTGACCGGCGTGACGATCGGCGGCAGGGCCTTGAGGGGCTGAATCGCCAGGTTGCCCCCCACGATGGTGAAGTCGATCGTGTTCGCCTGCGTTGAGTCGGCGTTCGAATCAAGGATCGCCTGCCGGAGCGAGCCGGTTCCCGAATCGTTCGGGTTCGAGACCGTGAAGGTCGAGAGCAAGAGCCGATCTTCAACCCCCTCCACCTCGGGACGAACGCCGCGCCGGGTCCGGTTCCGGGTTGTTTCCTGGGCCCTGGCTCGATCGGCGTCCCGCGCGGGGCGGCTCGGGTTCTTGGAATGATCGACGGTCATCCGGAATCCTTTCCTGGCCAGCGGCCAGCCGGTCCCTTCGGCCCACAACTACCCCGGAAAGGGCAGAGTCGGGGCCTTGGTCCGAGATCCATCCATTGGATTGCGAGGGAATCGAGATCAGGGGGGAACCTTAATAAGCAGTCTTTCGGACGTTGCGAGGGCTGGGCTTTAACGAATTGGGAGAATATTCCGATTCTTCCGCTTCTTGGCGTTATTCGAATCTGTTGGAAGACGCCATCCGCGATGTGGTTTATGCTGTCGGCGACACTTGCGGACCGACCCGGCCCATCGAGGTTGCCTTCATGCGCGTCTTGCTCGTTCCGTTCGGGAGTCATGGGGATGTTCACCCGTTCGTCGGTCTCGGCCAGGCGCTTCGGGCGAGAGGACATCAGGTGATCTTCCTGATCAACGAGTATTTCGGGCCGCTCGTCCGGGGCCTTGGGTTTGAGATGGTCGCGCTCGGCGACGCGGCGATGTTTCAGGAAGTGATGCGCGATCCCGACCTCTGGCACCCTCGGCGATCTTTTGGCATCGTCGCCCGGGGGATCATCGAGGGGGCACGCCTCGCCTATCCCGAGATTGCCGCCCTGAACGAACCAGGCGAAACGGTCGTCGTCGGCGGATCGATCGCCTTCGCGGCGCGACTGGCTCAGGAGAAACTGGGGATGCCCGCCGCGACGGTTCACCTGCAACCGGGCGTCCTGTACAGCGATTATGAGACCCCCGCCTATCCCGGCCTCGCGGTGCCGGGATGGTGGCCGCGCTGGTTCAAAAGAGGGCTTTTTGGCCTCCTGTTTTCGAAGGTCGTTGAACCCCAGATCGCCCCCGGCCTCAATGCCTACCGGGCGGAGCTGGGCCTGCCGCCGGTCAGCGACGTGATGCGAAACTGGATGCACTCGCCGAGCCTGGTTCTCGGCATGTTTCCCGACTGGTACGCGGCGCCTCAGCCCGACTGGCCCGCATCGACCCGCCTTGTCGGCTTTCCGCTTTATGACGAGCGTGACGCGACACCGATCCCCGACGAACTCGATGTTTTTCTCGGCTCAGGCCCGCCGCCGATCGCGTTCACCCCTGGCTCGGCGAACCTTCACGCGCGTCCCTTTTTCGAGGCCGCCGTTGACGCCTGTCGCCGCCTGAACGCGCGCGGGCTGTTGTTGACGCGACACGCCGAACAGATTCCCGACGACTTGCCTGAGGGGGTCCGCCACGTCGCCTATGCCCCCTTTGGCCTCTTGCTGCCGCGAGTCGCGGCGCTGGCGCATCACGGGGGGATCGGCACCGCGGCGCAGGCGATGGCCGCGGCTTGTCCGCAACTGGTGATGCCGCTCGGCCACGATCAATATGACAACGCCGCCCGGATGCGTCGCCTCGGCATTGCCCGATCGCTCTTGCCTGGCCGCTTCGTCGACCCCGCGGTCGCCTCGGTGCTCGGCTCATTAATCCAGTCGCCCCAAGTCGCCGCCAGTTGCCGAGCCGTCGCCGCGCGATTTCCCCAGGTTCCCCCGCCCCTTGATGCCGCCTGCGAGGCGATTGAGACGCTGAATCGGAAAAATTGATGGCCAAGGACCGATGACCAATGACCGATGAGATCATGATTGGAAAACTTGGTCCTCGGTCATCGGTCATCCGTCCTTGGTCCTTGGTTATCGGTCCTCGGTCATTGGTCATCCCAAATTCCCCTATCCACCAATCTGCTCCCAGATCATCCGGGCGACGATCACGTAGGCGTTGTCCCAGGCGCCTCGGCGGAAGAAGGCGACGGGTCCGCTCGGGTCGCCGATGAACGGGCGGAGAATCCAGCCCATCTGAATGCCGACAAACGCATAAAGCACGAGCCAGGCCCTGAGCATCCAGCGATGCCTCGGATGCCTGGCGACGAGCGGCCGGTACGCCCGGCGCAGCAAGACCTGAGCCCCCGCGCTCGCAACGGCGAACATCGCCGCGTTGAAAAGAATCGCCGCCTGATAATGCGTCGTCGACGCATACCAGAAGGCCGTCAAGGGCGCGAGGGCGACCAGGATCACCGTCAAACCGGCCTGCGAGGCGATCACCGCGCGAAGGACTCGCGTGAAGTCGTCGCGAAGGCCCAGCAAGGTGTTGAGAATGAAGAAGCTCGGCAGGCTCAGACCCATCGTCGCCAGCAGCAAGATCGGCACCTTGATCGCCGAGAAAACCGACTGCGCGGGCCGGCCCCCGTACGCTCCCATCACCGCGCCATAAACGAGGCCGCAGGCCAGCAAGAGCCAGGTGTCTCGCCGCGAGGAACGGCCGCGAAGGACGTCGTCGGCCTGCGTCAAGATTCGCCGAGGGCTCATGAGAAGAGGTTCGAAAGCGCCGTGAGAATCCCCTGAAACACGTTCGCCTCGCGCGGCCGGAACCACGAGAACGCCACGCCCGGACTGCCAATAAACGGCCTCAAGACCCAGCCCATCTGCGCACCGACAAGCCCAAACAGGACGATCCAGCACTGAAAGACTCTCTTGACGTGCTTGCTCAACATCCGGTCGTCGATCGGCTCAAGGGCGCCGGGCGTGAATACATTGGCCGTTTCCGCCTCGCCTTCCGCCAGGGCAGGCAATCGACCAGCCTGACGCCCCAGCCGTTCTTCCAGCGATTCCGCTCGTTTTTCCTCGCCAACCGGCTCCGTCTCATATTCGTGCGTCGGCTCGGGGATGATCTGGCTGAGCCTGTGCAAGGTCTGGAGCAGGAACGACATCCCCAGCAGGCCCGCGACTGAGAAGACCACGACGTTGAGCAAAACGAGGAATGGATAGCTCGTCGTGCTCGCCGAGAAAAAGGCGACAATCGGCCCGATCGAGGCCAGAACCGTGACCGTGACCGCCAGCGCCGCGAGCAAGAGCCGAAGCGCCGCGGTGATCAGAAGCCGCGAGCCCACCAATGCGTTGAAAACATAGAGCGACGGAAACGTCACCAGCAGCGTCAGGACGAAAAGCGCCGGCACCTTGACCGTGGACGCCATCCACTGCCAGACCGCCGTCTCCGCCCCTCGAAAGATCGCGTACGACCCCATGCACATTCCATAAACCATCGCCAGCACGACCAGGACAAACGTCAGGCCGCCGACCGGCACCTCGATCGTCCCCCGCCGCAACTCCGACCGCCGCGTCGCCTCGCCCCTCAAGATCCGATCGAGATCGCGCCACCAGGAAAGCATCGTTATCCTCCCCTTTGAACGAAAAACGGATGAAGCACAAGGAAAGCGTCAGTACCCAAGACGGCCACGACTTTGCAAAACAAAGTTGTTGGTGTCAACAAGAAATTGGCGAAATTAATGATCTCGATCGTGTTGTGCGCAAAAATAACGCCCCAGCGCGTGGCCGGGGCGTGTGGTGGGGAACCGTGCTTTTCGGGGTGTTTTTGCTCAGCGAGGGCCGACGTAAACGGCGTGATTCGGCAGGATCACGGTGGTGTTGCCGGGGGGCGGGGGAACATATCCGCCGCGCTCGAAGTTATCGCGGCCGAAGGTCTTGTCGAACCGGTAGAGGTCCCAGCCGCGGCCGTTGTGGTAGTACCAGTGGTTGCCGTCGGTGTAATACCAGCGACGGTCGCGGGCGTCCCAGTGGCTCCACTTGCCTTCGTGATAGCGCCAGTAGTTGCGTTCCTCGCGTCGTTCTTCACGACGTTCCGCGCCCGGTCCGGGCTGCGCCTGGGTCGTGGTCGTGCTCAAGAGCATCGGCCCGGCGAGGGCGCCGAGCAAGAAGCTGCCGAAGAGCCAGGTTTTGGTGTGTCGCATGCGTCGTCTCCTTCGGAAATTCCGGGTTCCTGTTCCGACTCGTCACTCAAGGTTCCGGCGTGCCTTTGAGCGTGGCAAAACGGGTGCCGATCAGAGATGTTTTCGGCGTCATTTGGTAGTGAAAGGCGGGGCGTTTCCTTCGGTTCGAACGGCCGAGGACAGATTGCCAATTTTGGTCCTTGGTCATCGGTCCTTGATCATTGGTCCTTGTTCCGCGGCATCACGCCCCGTGAACGAATCGGCGATAGAGTTGGAGAAAAACATCGACCTGTCTCCCGCCGTAGGGGAAAAGGTGCGGGCGGAACCCACCAGCCCGGCGCTGATAAAGGGTTTGCGTCTGGACGAACTCGCGGAGGCCGAACGGACCGTGCGTCCGGCCGAAACCGCTCGCTCGGGTCCCGCCAAAAGGGGCCGAGGCGTGCATCGTCGGCGTGACGATCTCGTTGACGAGGACCATCCCCGCGTTCAATTGACCGGCCAGAAGACGCCCGGCGCGAAGGTTTCCCGACCAGACGCTCGCCGCCAGGCCGTAAGGGCTCGCGTTGGCCGCGGCAAGGGCCGAGGCCACATCCGGCAGGCCGCGAACGATCACCACCGGCCCAAAAACCCCGGCGAGCGCCGCTTCGGCCGAGGGGGTCTCGGCGCGAAGGACGGTCGGCGGATAAAAGAAGCCGGGGCCGGGCCGGGGTGCGCCCCCGGTCACGACCTCCGCCCCGGCCGAGACCGCCGCCTGAATCGTCGCCTGAAATCGATCTCGGGCCGACGCGGAGATCATCGGCCCGAGGTCCACGTCGGAACCGGCCGGATCGCCAATGCGAAGCGAGCGGGCGACCTCGGCGATGGCCTTGATCCAGGGACTTGCATCGCCGACAATATAAACACGCTTCACGGCCACGCACGTCTGACCGGCACTCACAAACGCTCCCCAGGCAATCGACCGGGCCGTTGACTCCACCGGCGCATCGGGCAGGATGATCGCCGGGTCGAACCCGGAAAGCTCGGCGACGGCCGGGATTCCCCGTTCCGCCAGTGCCCTGAGGACGCGTCGGCCGTTCTCGACCCCACCGGTAAAAACTCCTTTATCAATGTTCGCGTCACACAAGGCCCGCCCAACGTCGGGTCCACCAAAAACGGCCGAGACAATCCCCGACGGCATTCCCGATGCGTCCAGGCTATCCTGAAGCTTCCGACCCGTCAGCGTCGCGAGTTCGGAAGGCTTCCAGACGACCGCGTTTCCTGCCGCGAGAGCCTGGGCAATCACCGGCGCGTTGAGAAAGATCGGGTAATTCCAGGTCCCGATCACGCCGATCACGCCAAGCGGTCGGTATCGAACCCGCGCCGTGGGGATTTGCAAGAGCCGTTGCCAGCCCGGATCGATCGACGCATCGGCAAGTGTTCGGCGTGCCTGACGGACGGTCCAGCGAATGCCATCGAGCGCGGCGATGACGTCGCCCGCGATCGCCTCGCCGCGAGGCTTGCCGATCTCTTCACGGATCAGGTCGGCCCAGGCGTCGGCCTCGCGGGCCAGGATCTGGCACCAACGTTTCAGGCAACGCGTCCGCTCCTTGACTCCGATCGCCGCCCAACCGGCCTGAACCGCTCGGGCGTTTTCGACAATGGCCGCGACCTCATCGGAGGCCGTCGTCGGCACCCGGCCGATCTCGGCGCCGGTGGCGGGGTTGCGCGCGATAAGAGGGGCGTTCATGATCATTCACCGCCGCGTCATGCCGACTTCGGCGGGCAAGACCTTCGGTCCATAAGCGGTCCCTCGCCAGGTGACTCGCCCGGTCAGGCACATCCAGAGGGCGCGGCCGAGAACCCAGTCCATCACCAGATTCGCCAGCGGGAACGATCCGGCGTAACGCGAGCCGGGGACCGAGAGTCGATAGAGACGACGCAAGACGACGTACGACACCGCGTGCTGCGCCAGGCTCAGGCCCAGAAGCCCGTAGACAAACCGATCGGTTCGGCCAAGGGCGAGCATGACCAACGAGGCGAGGAGCGCGAGGTGCCCCGACTGGCTGAAAACGAGCGGATCAAGGATCTTCGCCAGGATTCGCCAGGGGCTGCGATCGAGCGCATCGTAGAGAATCCGGCTCCAGCCGCGGACAAGTTGGCCGAGCGAGGCGTACATTCGTGTCGAACCGATCCCGTGAGCGACCGCCACCCGGATCGGCAGGCCGAGGCGCTTCACGCGGGCGGCCATGCCGATATCCTCGACGAATCGGTCGCGAACCGCGAAATGGCCGCCGGCCGCTCGATAGGCGTCGCGACGGATCAGGATGTACTGGCCATTGGCGAAGGCGGATCTTCGGCGGTCGTCGTTCACCAGAAAGAGCGGAAAGGACTGGATCAAAACGACCGCCGCGAGCGGTTGAATCACCCGTTCCCAGAAGGTTTCGCAGCGCAGTTCGAGAACCAGGCTGGCCAGCGCCGCGTTCTGTGATCGGGCGTATTCCAGGACGATCGAGAGGTTGTCCGGCTCGTGCCGGGTATCGGCGTCGAGGAACCAGAACCAATCGCCCGAGGCTTGGTCCGAGGCGACCTGAAGCGCGTGCGTCTTGCCGGTCCAGCCGGCGGGCAGGTCGTCAATGGTGATGACCCGGACCCGCGCATCCTTCGCGGCGAAAGATCGGCCGATCTCGGCGGTCCGGTCAACGCTCCGGTCGTTGACGACGAGGATTTCCAGGTTCGGATACGACTGCGAGCAGACCGAGGCGAGGCAGCCGGCGAGGCTGATTTCCTCATCCTTCGCGGGAATGATCGCGGTGACGAGCGGGGCCTCGGCCTGGGCGAATCGGGGGGATTCGGGGGTCAGGAAATCGAGCTGACACTCAGCCCAGCGGACGACCGCGTATCGGAAGATCCAGACCGCGATGAACGACGCCTCGACCCAGAGGATGATCTGTTCGGTGAGCGTCATGGCAGGGTCTTGTCGGCTCCGGAATCAACGTCGTCACGCTCTCTCGGTCGCGGAAAGGCGAGAAACCCGAGGGTCAGGGCCACGACCCAGAACGGACCCACCGCATCAAGCCGGGGCCGAACATACCAGCCATACGCGAGGCCCAGCGGAACCGCCATCGCCGCGAGGATCGCGGCCGAGACGTGCCCGCGATAAAAGCGTGAAGGATCAGCCCCCGAGGCCCAGCGACGCACCACATAGCTTGCCACGGCGAGGGCCATCAATGCCCCGATCAAGGCCCGGCCCACGCCAACAGGCACCCGCGAGAGTGCCCACTGGTCGCGCCAACGAATCAGCCAGCCACTGACCGCAATTCCGATGCCCGCCGCCATCAAGACGTTGACGACGGCCGACCGGGTCCGTTCCAGAACGTCAACGCCAGGGGTCATGATCGCGGACCCTTGCGCGTCGGCGGCCGACGACGCTTGAGGCCGAGGATCAACTCGACCTGACCGATCGGCTGGCCGGTCGCTCGGGCGATCGCCTCGGCTGGCGCGCCGGCCTCGGCCTGTTCCCAGATCGTTGCATAACGGCTCGCCAGGTCGGAATCGGCCGAGGCCGACGGGATCGACCCGGCCGCGAGGTTCGGCACCGAGATCAAGGTCGGTCCCGCCGGAACGGGACGGTCCACGCGTCGCGTCGTTTCCCTGACTCTCACCTCGACCGCTTCAACCATTTTCACCACTTCGGCCTGGTTTCGACCTTCCAACGCGGCGATTCGATCGGCGAGCGTCTGGAATCGTCGAGCGTTCGCGGCCCGATCCAGCGCCAGCTTGCGGCGGAGATTCCAGGAAAACGCAAGCATCATGCCGACGCTGACGAGGGTCGCGGCCATCGCCCAAAGTGGATCAAGACGGATCATCACACGTCATCCTTCCCTGGAAAACGTCGCCCGGACACGGACGACGCATCAATGCGGGTGCGGGTGGTCGTGGTCGTGATGGTGTTCGTGTTCCTGGGTTTCGACCTTCGGGCCGGGCGAGGGGACCGCCGGGTTTTGCTCGCGATAACCGGCGTGCGCGGCCTCGTGAACCTCGCGGAGGGAGACGTTGTGGGCCTGGGCGACCCGGACGCAGTCGTCGTGCTCGGGGCTGAACGTCGGCGGTCGACCTTCGATCCAGCCGAGTTTCCCTTTCACGGCGCCGAACCGGGTCGAGACCTCGGTCGCCTGCCTTCGCAGTTTATGTCGGCTGACTGGATACCGGCGAATGCCCAGCGTGGTCGTCTCGCGGAAGAGAATCTCTTCCATCTCGGCGATCTTCGGCTCATCACAAAGGACGGAGATCATCACGCCGGGGCGGTTCTTCTTCATCAAGATCGGCGTCACGAAGGCATCAAGCGCCCCGGCGCCAAGGAGTTGCGTCGTCGTGTAACCGACAACCTCGCCGGGCAGGTCGTCGAGGTTCGTTTCCAGAACCCAGACACGATCGCCATCGGCCGGCAGGGCGAGGCGGCCGACGAAGAGGCGGAGAATGTTCGCCTGGCCCTTCAGGTCCTTCGTCCCGGCGCCCAGGCCGATGGTCTCGATCGTCATCGCGGGCAAGGGGCCGAAGGTCTCGGCGACGGTCGTCAAAATGGCCGCGCCGGTGGGCGTGGTGAGTTCCATCGTGACATCGGAAGGGGCGAGCGGAACCCCCTTGAGAAGTTCGGCGGTTCCGGGGGCGGGCAGGGGCATCAGGCCGTGCGCGGCGACGACCGAGCCTCGGCCGGTCGGCACGGGACTGGCCTCGAACCGATCCACGCCGAGCAGATCCAGACCCACCGCCGCGCCGACGATGTCGACGATCGAATCCACGGCGCCAACCTCGTGAAAGTGGATCTTCGCCAGGTCGATGCCGTGAACGGTGGCCTCGGCCTCGCCAAGGCGGGTGAAGATCTTCAGCGCCAGGTCTTTCTGACGAGGCGTGAGAATGCTTTTGTCAATGATCGCCTCGATGTGGTGCATGTGGCGATGAACATGCTCGGGCGCCGCCTCGACCCGGGCATATCGGGCGCGAAAGCCGCCGCGGCGGACATCTTCAAAGGTGAGTGAACAGGGCAGGCCCAGGCTCTCAACCGCCCGTGTGATCGCGCCAGGATCAACCCCCGCGTCGACGAGAGCGCCCAGGGTCATGTCGCCCGAGATTCCGCTGAAGCATTCAAAGTAGCCGATCCGCACGCCTCGCCCCCTTTTGCCCCATCCCGACCCGACCTGACCGCCGCCCAGCAAGTTCGACCTGTCTCCGCGCAGGGCTATTTCATCCATCACTCCATGATCTCGCGCGGTCAGCTTGTCGCCCCTTTGTGTGTGCGATCATTCTATCCGCCCAACCCCGCGTCGCAAGGGCGGAACCGGCGAGGGGCAGCGACGTTGTGCGCGCGGAGAGGTTGAACCTGATGACCAATGGCCGAGGACCGAGGACCGATCCTGAAAGACCGGACCACGAAGGCACGGCGAAATTTTCAGACTTCGTCATCGGCCCTCGGCCATCCGTCCTCAATTCTGCCCGAGATCGAAATGGCGTGGGAGGTTGGGAGTGATTGGCGGGAGGATTGCAAAGTCTGACTTTTCAATGACCGATGACCAAGGATCGATGACCAAGAAGAAGAAATCATCGGTCATCAGTCATCAGTCATCGGTCATCGGGACTTTGCAATCCTCCTGGAGTGATCGGCTGCAAAGGCGCGGCGGGTTTGATAAAGTGAGCGAGCCCGACCGATTCAGGTCCATCCCTTTTGATAAACGTCCGCGGCGAAGCCGAACCGCTGGAGAGGCCCCCAATGTCTTACGGTTACGACGAGCAGGGATATCAGACGGCCGAACCCTACAGGGGGCCAAGCCTCAGGATGCTCGCCGGTCTGGTCATCGCGATCATCAGTTTCGTGATCTACATGACCCACACCGAGGTCAACCCCGTCACCGGGCGCAAGCAACATATCGCCATGACCGTTGACGAGGAAGAAAAGATGGGCCTGGCCGCGGTTGACGAGATGGCCGGGCAAATGGGGGGCAAGGCCGACCCCAGCGACCCCCGCGCGGTTGAGGTGGCCCTGATCGGCCGGCGGATCATCGACCGGAGCGACGCGAGCCGAAGCCCGTACGTCGGCAACTACCATTTCTACCTGCTCAACGATACCCAGACCGTGAACGCGTTCGCCCTGCCCGGCGGTCAGGTCTTCATCACCCGCGCCCTTTACGACAAGCTCGGCGACGAGGCCGAACTGGCCGGCGTGCTTGGTCACGAGGTCGGCCACGTCGTCAATCGCCACTCGGCCGAGCACATGGCGCAGAGCCAGCTTGGCCAGCGGCTCGTCACGGCGCTCGGCGTCGGCGCCAGCGGAGGCGACGACCACGGTCAGAAAGCCCTGATGGTCGCGGCGATGGTCAACCAGCTCACGCAGCTCAAGTTCAGCCGGGGCGATGAGTCGGAGGCCGACACCTACGGGCTCAAATACATGGCCCAGGCCGGTTTTGATCCGAACGCGATGCTCGACGTGATGGAGATCCTCAAGAACGTCAGCAAAGGGGGCCGCCAGCCCGAGTTTCTCGCCACTCACCCCCTGCCCGAGACCCGACTCGACGAGATCCGGGCGACGATCAAGCAAGATTATCCCGACGGCATTCCCCGCGACCTGTCTCGCGGCCGTCCCCTTCCCGGCGGCTCCGGCTCCAGCGCCGCGACCGGCGGCGGCACCGGTTCGGACGACGATCGTTTTGCCCCTTGAATCGAAACGGGCGTTTTCTTACCGATTAATGACCAAGGACCCATGACTAATTCTGGATGGTTCCTTGGTCATCGGTCCTTGGTCATCGGTCCTTTTTGAACGTCCCCGTCAGGCGCTGATGCCGCGATCCTTGAGGTAGGCGCGAAGCGCATCAAGGCCGGTGAACTGGACGGCGTCGAGGCCGAGAGTCAGCGCGGGCTCGACGTTCAGCGAGCGGTCGTCGATGAAGATCGCCTCGGAGGGCTGACAGGCGGCGATGCCGATGGCGCTCAGGTAAATGCCCTCGTCGGGCTTGGTCTGGCCCATGTAACACGAGGTCAAGAAGGCGCGGAAGACACTGTCAAGGCCGAAGGTGCGGACGCGGTATTCGTGCAGTTCCTTCGACTCATTGTTGAGCGTGAAGAGGCGGCAATTTCCCGAGCGTCCCAGCGCCCGGACCCATTCCAGGGTCTCGCCGATCGGCTGAGACTGGTGGTACATGAACTCCTTGAACGTCTCGGGCGAAAACGAGCGTTCGCGGTGGAAGACGGTCTTCTTGACGTACGTGTCGAGACTGAGCCGACCGGTCTCGAAGGCGGTTTTCAGCATTTCGTGGCGAGTCTGGAACTCGGGGTAGTCGATCCCGAAGGTCTCCGCCGCTCGTTTCCGCGCGGGAGTGTCCCAGGCGTTGGTCAAGAGGACGCCGCCGATGTCAAAGAAGAGGGTCGGCACGGACATGATTCAGGGCTCCTGGGCCTTCAAGGTCGTTCGCGACTCAATTTCAACGAGCCCGGCAACCCGTGTCACCCGAAAACTTTCCAGAAATTCCAACCCGGCGCCCGATCGCGGGAGGATTGCAAAGTCCCAATGACCGAGGACCGAGGACCGAGGAATTCCGCTTTTTGGCCATTGGTCATTAGTCATCGGTCATTGAAGAGCCCGCTTTGCCATTCTCCGGTGCCCGATCGTTGACGCCTTGTCGTCCTTCATGCAACTCGGTAAAACCGCTGGGAGGATCAAGGCATGCTGACCTGGCGTTTCCGCCCGGGACCCGTTTTTGTTTATGAGTCGATCACGGCGGCGCGACGCTGGCAGGTTTATGCCCTGCGGTCGTTCACCGTGCTCGGGCTTTTGCTGGGGCTTTGCGCGGTCTGGCTCTCATTTTATGGTGCCACGCGACGCGGGCTCGCGGCGGGTTCCATTCATGAGATCGCCGAGCTAGGGCGTCAGTATTATAACGCGATCGCGCTCGTGGAAATCTCGGTGGTGCTGCTCGTGGCGCCGGCGGCGACGGCCGGGGCGATCTGCCTGGACCGAGCGAGGGGATCGTTGACGCACCTGATGTTGACCGACCTGACCGACGCCGAAATCGTCCTGGGCAAGCTCTGTGCCGGGCTGGCGCCGGTGGTCGCGCTGGTGGCGGCCTCGGTTCCGGTGCTGGCCTTTTGCACGCTTCTGGGCGGGGTTGACCTCGACCAGGTGATCTGGCTCTCGGCCCTTTGCCTGGCCCTGGCGGTCTTCGGCTCCGCCTTGGCGCTGGCGGTCTCGGCGCGGGCGTCGAAGCCGCATGAGGTGCTGATGGCCGTCTACACGGTCTGGGTTGTCGTGATTCTCGGCCCGCTGGTCTGGTGGGTTTTGGCCTCATTCAGGCTGTCTTCGTTTCCTCCCTACTGGCTCTATTTCCTTGATCCTTACTATCTCGCGCTGACGCCGCCGGGTGATCTGGGGTTGGTTGATTGGCTCTTGACGATCGGCGGGATGTTCACGGCGTCGGCCGTCTTCGTCGGATATGCGATCTGGCGGCTCCGGTCTGATCCTGTGGAGGCGTCGCTCCGCCGCAAACCGCGAAGGTGGGCGAGATGGTGGCCCGGCCCATCGCTCGACCGCAATCCGGTGCTCTGGCGCGAATGGCGACGCATCCGGCCTTCACGCATCGCGCGGCTGGCCTGGGGATTGTTCATCATCTCGTCGATCCTCGGATCCGCCTTTGGGATTCGCATGGCCCTGGCGGATCTGAATGGCCCAGGTCTGGAATCTGTCGGCTTGATTTATGCCCTTCAAGTCGGCTTCGGCCTCCTGCTCGTCAGCGCGATCGCCCCCTCGGCGCTGGCCGAGGAACGGGTCCGAGGCCATCTTGATGTCCTGATGACCACACCCCTCTCGACCGCCTCGATCGTGATCGCCAAATGGTGGGCGATCTATCGGATTGTCCTCTGGCTGACGATCCTGCCGACGATCGGGCACATGGTGATTGCCCTGGGCATTCCAAATCCCATCCCGCGTGGCGGCCGATCCCTGAGTTCCTTTGCCCCGCTGTCGATCGTTGATCGGATCTTCCTGGTCGTTTTGCCGACTGCCTGTATTCTTATTCACGGCGCGGCGTGGACGAGTCTCGGCCTGGCGCTGGCCACCTGGTTTCGTCGTGTCGGACGCGCCATCGCGGTGAGTGTTTCCCTCTACGTCACCGTTACGGTGGGAGGGTTCATCCTCCTTGAACTCGGGCTCATGAGTGGGCTTGCGAACTATTTTGGATTCACCTTCCAAAACAATGGATCAACCAATATGGCCGTTAACTCCATCCTGATCTCTCTCGATCCTCCGCTCACGCAATTGACTCCCCTATTCGAAATCATCGCCGGAGACAAACGCCATTTCCTCATTCTCGGTCACCTTGTGATGATGGCTCTTGTACTGGCCTGCGCGGGGATTCTCTTCGGCCTGACGCTGCTGACCTTCAACAGGTGCCTCGGCCGATCTCCCGAGCGTCCCCGACGCCCGCCGAAACCGCCGCGACGGAAGCCTCACGGTCGTTCCGTCAATCTTTCAGATACGCTTCCTCTTCAAGTCCCTTGAGATACGCCAGGGCCTCGTCGATCGTGCCGACGGGCGCACCGGCGATCCGCCCGGCGTTGTCGAGGTCGCGAAGAAGCTTCAAATCCTCGACATAATCCGAATCCTCAAGCGCCTGCCTCTGGCGAGGAGTCAAGGAACGCTCGCGCGAGCCGAGCAGGTCCATGTGATGCTCGATCAGCCAGAGCGTTCGGTCGGGAACCGCCCCCCGCAGCGCCTCGACCGACGCGAGGGCATGGTCTGACGAGGCGATCCCCTTGCCGACGTCGTGCAAGAGCGCCGCGAGCAGGAATTCCTCGTCGTAAGGTCTCACCTCGCGCGCCCGCTCGAAGACCTGAAGGCTGTGATAGAGAGCATCCCCTTCGGGGTGATACTTCGGGTTCTGCTTGACCGACTCCAGGGGCGTCAACCTGAGCCGGTAAATGGTGAACCGGTCGAGGTGATCGGCCATCACAGCCGTGGATATCTCGTCGGATTCCATCTCCATCGTGTCGTCCTCTGTCTCGGTTTCAGGCTCGGACGTTGATCCCGACCGCGAGCGTGCCAGGGCCAAAGCAAGCACGCGTTCGCGGACCTCGGCATCCGAAGGGAGATCGCCGGGGCGGACCCGGTGGCCGAGCACCGCCGCCGCCTTGCGTTTGGCCGTGTAAAACTCCGCCTCGGTCGCCTCCTTGAGACGCCCGGAGTTGTCTCCAACGTCGGGGCCGATCGTCGCCAGCATCCGACGCGCGGCCTCGACGGCGATCTGATTGCGGACGCGGTCTCCGGCCTTTGGCGCCTGGTGGCGTTTCTTGTACTTATCGTGCATGACCTTGTTCAACCTGCAAACGCTTTGCCAGAGACGGCCTCGGTGATCGTTAACAACGCCCCTCGGCGAATCCAATCGGCGAAAAGGTCGGCCTCCGCCGCCGGGTCGATCGCCCGGACCGCATCCACGACCACGGCGACCCGGTACGACCGATCGAGCAGGCCATCAACAGCGGCCTTGACGCAATAGTCGGTGGCGACGCCGTAAACGACGAATATCGGAGATTCCCGGCCATATATCGAGACGATCGCCTCGGCCCGAGGATGCCGAAAAACGTCAACCTCTCTCTTCTCGATCGTCAAATGAGGGGGGATGGACCCTTGAAAATCGTCGAGTGGCCCGACAATCGTGGTTTCCGGGCCACGCGTGGCGGCGATCCGCTCTTGCCCGGCGGTTCCGACCAGGCAGTGCGGGCCAAACTGGAGAAGTTCGGGGTCGTCAGGCGCATGGGCGCAGGCGGTCGCCAGAATGGGGATGCCCTGACTCCGGGCGAAGTCGGTCAGGCGGCCGAGGTTGGCGACAATCGCCTCGGCGCCCGCGACGTAAAGCGCCCCGGTCGCTTCCATGAAGTCGCGCTGGGTGTCGATGTCGACAAAAACGAGCGGTCCATCGAGCATAATCAGACACCTTTTGCGGGCGGATCGCCACGAAGGATCGATCGTGGAGCCTCGCCATCGTGACCGATCATCGGAAATCCGTCACCCCCACCTGACGGCAGAATCGCAAGACGAGGCAGGTTGAGCACTTCGGGCGAACTCCCATGCAGATGCTCTTGCCGAAAGGGACGAGCCGCTCGTTGATCTCGATCCAGTACCGCTCGGGAAGGATCGCGGCGAGCGCGGACATCGTCTGCTCGGGCGAGCCTGTGTCGACGTATCCCCAGCGGTTCGTGACCCGATGGACGTGGATATCGACGGCGATCGCCGGCTGATCAAAGCCGACGGCCAGCGTGAGCGCCGCGATCTTCGGTCCAACCCCCCGGAACTGAAGCAGGCCCTCCATCGTCCCGGGCACGACGCCGTCGAAGTCGTCGACAACCTGGCGAGCAATGGCGCGAATATCGCGCGCCTTCGGTTCGGGAAACGAGGCGCCGGCGAGAAGTCGCGCGAGTTCGGCCTCGGTTATCGTCAGCATCGCCTGCGGGGTTCGAGCCTGTTCGAACAATCGGAGGCAAACGGTCATGGTTGTTTCATCGCGGGTCCGCGCCGAGATCAGGCTGCCGACGAGTTGTTCAAAAGGCGTGTCAAAGCCCCGATCGCGGAGGTCAAACATCGCCGCTTTTGGCAGGTCGGCGACCGCCTTTCGAAGGAGGCGGAAGACCTCGTCGATGTCAAAAGGCTCTTTGCTGACGGTTGCGCGCGGTGTTTTCGGGTCGGTCTTGATCCTGGGCATCGGCTCAAACCCTCCTCAGGTTTTGACTTGAGGGAATCTGTGAGCAACCGACGTACCAGAACGAACCTTGGACGCACCCCGCCGGAGAATTGCAAAGTCCCGATGACCGATGACCAAAGTCCATAAAATCCCGCCTGTTTGGTCATCGGTCCTTGCTCATCGGTCATTTCCGAAAAGCAGGGAGCCCGACGCACCCTGTCCGTACGTTGCCCCGGCGGATAAGATCGCCCTGACGTGGTGGATCGATCGCCCTTCGGTTCGGAACGGAACGA
Organism: Isosphaeraceae bacterium; assembly: GCA_965277595.1. Lineage (GTDB taxonomy): Bacteria > Planctomycetota > Planctomycetia > Isosphaerales > Isosphaeraceae > CBDIDH01. The sequence continues at coordinate 2,149,838 of CBDIDH010000002.1, read as the reverse complement.
AACGGAAAACCCAATGCGACGGTCTGTCTTGCTTTTCTTCTTCGCGATCGGCGTCTTTCCCATCGTCCGGGCCGACGAGCCGGAACCGCCTCGGGTCGTCGCGGCCTGGGCGGCGGGGCCGTTCGAGACACGAATCTGTTTCGATCGGACCATTGACGAGAATCTTCCCCACGCGCTCGTCGGCCGCTCGATTGCCTTGGATGAGTCAAGGCGTCGCGTCGGTGAGAACGGCACCGGCAAAGGGCCGACAGGCTCGATCAAGATCGCCGCGGCGCGTCGGGTTGACGAAAACCGGACGCTCGTCCTCACGACCGATCCCCATCCCCGCGCGGCGGTGTACGCGCTGGAGGTTCCGACAAGGCCGTCGGTCAAGCTGGAATACGACCTGACGGGCGTCGAGGCGTCGTGGACCGAGGGGGGCAAGGACGAATCGCCCGAGACGACGACAATGCTCTGGTGGCCAACCCTCAACCCCGAGGCCGTCCGCAACGACCTGGCCCGTTCGCCCGCGCATGCCGCCTTTTTCAAGACCCGGCTGACCCGGCCGGGAACCCTGACCCTCACCACGCTCGTCGTTCCGCCCAGGGGGAGCCGAAGCCTGGTTGTTGAGGCAAACCTTCCGTTTGAGGCAACCTTGAACGGCGAAGGGCCACCATCCCGCGACGGCGCCGCGGTCTTCCCGTCGGGAGAAACGTCCGACCCGATGCTCTTGACGGTCACGATCAAGACCGGCGATTCCAACCCCGCGCATCCGGTCATCCGCCTGACCGGCCGAGGGGCATCGACCCCGGACAACCCCGTCGCGATGTTTTTACCCTGGACGCCCGCATCACCGCCGACCCCCGCCCCTCTGGAGTCGGTTCCCGACCTCTCGGGCGGCGACCCGCGCCAGGGGGCCTTGATCTTCGCCGGTGCCGAGGCAAAATGCGCGACCTGTCATCGAATTCGCGGGGAAGGCGCAACGGTCGGGCCGGACCTCTCGAACCTTCTCGGCCGCGATCGCACCGAGGTTTACCGCGAGATCGCCGAGCCGAGTGCCCGGATCAACCCCGATTACGTCCCCTACACGATCGCCCTGAAAGACGGCCGGATTCTCGTCGGCACCGTCCGCGCCGAGGGGGCCGACGCCATCAAGGTCTCGGACACCGACGCCAAGATTCACGTCATCCTCCGCGCCGAGATCGACGAGTTCCGGCCGAGCGCCACGTCGGTCATGCCTGTCGGCCTCGCCGGCGCGATCGGCCCCGATCGTCTCCGCGACCTGATCGCCTTTCTGACAAGCCCCCCCGCGAAATAAGCAATTGAGAGACTGGATCGCTGGCGAGCTGTGCCTTGATCCGGTTATTTCGTGAGTAAACGCTCGTTCACCTTACTTCTTCCCTTTGTCCTTTGTCCTTTGCCCTTTGTCCTTTGTCCTTTGTCCTTTGTCCTTTGTCCTTTGTCCTTTGCCCTTTGTCCTTTGTCCTTTGTCCTTTGCCCTTTGTCCTTTGTCCTTTGCCCTTTGTCCTTTGCCCTTTGTCCTTTGCCCTTTGTCCTTTGTCCTTTGTCCTCTTCGCTTTGCCCTTTGCCCCTGAACCCAGCGCCCCAACCTCGCCTTCCCCCCGCCTCAAGCCCGGCCGACCTGGCATCCGCGCCAGGTCGCCCGTATGATAAGGACGGCGGAAACGTCCGGTGTGTTTCGAATCGCCTGATCGTGGTCTGTTCGAGGGGGTTCTGCCGTGAAGAGCGTCGCCGTGGTCGGAGCCAGTGGGGCCGTGGGAGAGGTGATGATCCGCTTGCTCCGCGAACGGAAATTCCCGGTCGGCGCCATCAAGTTCCTCGCCTCGGAACGCAGCGCGGGGCGTTCAATCGAGTTTGGCGGCAAGACCTATCCCGTGGAACCGCTCAGCCCCTCGGCCTTTGACGGGGTCGACATCGTCCTGTCAAGCACCCCCGCGTCGGTCTCGAAGCAGTACAGCCCGATCGCGGCGAAGGCCGGAGCGGTCGTCGTTGACAACTCCAGCGCCTTTCGGATGGACCCCGATGTCCCGCTCGTCGTGCCCGAGGTCAACCCGCGCGACGTCGCCCGCCACAAGGGAATCATCGCCAATCCCAACTGCTCGACGATCCAGATGGTCGTCGCGCTCAAGCCCCTGCACGACGCCTTCACGATCCGACGCGTGGTCGTCAGCACCTATCAATCGGTCTCTGGCGCCGGTCAAAAAGGAATCCACGAACTCCGTCAGCAAACCGCCGCCGAGGTCAACAAAACCGAGATTCCCGCGCCTTCCAAGTTCGCGCATCCGATCGCCTTCAACTGCATTCCCCAGATTGATGATTTCCTCCCGAACGGCTACACGAAGGAGGAAATGAAGATGGTGAACGAGACCCGCAAGATCCTCGGCGACGACTCGATCGACGTCTGCCCGACCTGCGTCCGCGTCCCTGTTCTTTATAGCCACAGCGAGTCGATCCTCATCGAGACCGAACGCCCGATCGACCGCGCCTCGGCCCTTGCCGCCTGGACCAAGGCCCCGGGCCTCGTCGTTCTCGACGACCCGACGGCCCTGCTTTACCCCTTGCCCGCCTCCGCCGCGCACCGCGACGAGGTCTTCGTCGGCCGCGTCCGCCAGGATCTCGGCCGACCCAATGCGCTTCTCTTCTGGTGCGTCAGCGACAACCTCCACAAAGGCGCCGCGACCAACGCCGTTCAGATTGCCGAGGAATTGCTCAAACTTGACCCGGTGAGGGCGTAAGGGATCAGGACGGTAAACGCTGGTTTTTTCCGAGATTTAGGACCGGATGACCGCTGGCCAATGTCCGAAAATTCCATGAATTGGTTCTCGGTCCTCGGTCATCGGTCATCGGTCATCGGGCATCGGTCATCGGTCCTCGGTCATCGGTCATCGGGCATCGGGCATCGGTCATCGGTCATCGGTCATCGGTCATCGGGCATCGGGCATCGGGCATCGGTCATCGGTCATCGGGCATCGGTCATTTATCCTCACCTCCCAATCCCTCACCATTCTTGATGGTTTTCCCCGAGGGACCCCGTCCGCCAGGCGTGAATGAGGAACATCAAGCTCATCCTCAGCTACGACGGCACCAACTTTTCGGGCTGGCAGCGTCAACCTGACCGCCGCACCGTGCAGGAAGTGCTCGAAGGGGCGATCGGCCGGCTGACGGGGGTTGTTCCCGCGACCAACGCCAGCGGGCGGACCGACGCGGGCGTCCACGCCGTCGGCCAGGTCGTCCATTTTTACACGGCGTCAAACCACGCCCCAGAAATCTTCGTCAAGGCGCTCAACGCCACGCTCCCGGCCGACGTCCGCGTCAAGGACGCGCGCGAGGTCCCGCAATCATTTCACGCGACCCTTGACGCCAGAGCCAAGCTCTATCGGTACGTCATTGATAACGGCCGGATCGCCGACCCGTTTCAGACCCGGTACGCCTGGCATGTCTATCAGGCGCTGGACGTCGCCGCGATGCACGCCGCGGCGCAGGCGTGCAAGGGCCGACACGACTTCCACAGCTTTGAAACCCACTGGCCCAACCGCACCAGCAGCGTCAGGACGATCACCCATATCGCGGTGAACCGGATGAATGACGCCGTCTGGGTCGACGTCGAGGCCGACGGCTTCCTTTACAACATGGTCCGCGCCATCACCGGCACTCTCGTCGAGGTTGGCAAGGGAAAGTGGCCGATCGCCCGGGTCGCTCAGGTCATCGCCGCCGAAGATCGTCGCGAGGCCGGTCCCACCGCGCCTCCGCGGGGGCTCTTTCTGGTCCGCGTCCGGTACTCATGACCCCTTGCCCTTGACGTCGCAAGAGGGCAAGATGCAGCGTCTGCGTCTTCCCCTTGCCGATGTTGAATCCGGTCACCGTCTCGCGGACATCCACCTCGATGTCGCGATGGTCCTGGAACTCGGCCATCTCCTTCCCCTTGAGAATCGCCGTCGCGACGACCCCGTTCCGGTCCAGTTCGTCGTAAAGCTGGGTCCAGGTCCGCAGCATCGTCGCCGACCGCCCCATCGTATAAACCAGCGTCGGCTCCTGAAACGAGAGCAAGACCGGAGGCGCCTCGGTCACCTCGGCAAGCCGGGCCAGCCGCTCGCCAACGATCCGGGTCAGGCGATACGGTTCGGCCCTCGGAAGCATCCAGCCGAAGAGGATCAGAAGCGTCAAGGTCCAGTTCGCGGCCAGAACCTTCACTCCGCGTAACGTTTCCGCTCGATACAAGCAGCCCAGGCCCCAGAGCGTTCCCAGGCCGACGACGAGCGCCACGGCCAGGCTCGGCCCACCCAGGCCCGTCGGCAAGACCATCGATCCCGCCAGAAAGACCGAGGTCAGTCCCACGCCGACCCCCCCGAGCAAGGCCAGGCCAAGCCGACCGAGCGGCCAGCGTCGCAGGTTCACCCCCTCGGTCGTCAGGGCGACCACCAGCCAGGCCCCCAGCAGCGCACACGCCGGATACGCGGGCAGGTAGTAATGAACAAGCTTCGTCCTCACGCTTTCCAGCAGCAGGAGCGGACCAACCACCCAGCCGAGCAAAAATCCGAACTCCGGCCGGGCCTTCCGCTGTTCCCAGGCCCCTCGAATCGCCGCGGGCAGCAGGCCCACCCAGGGATGAAACAAGAGCAGCGACGCCAGCACGTAATAGCCGGGGAAGGCCCCGTGGCTCTCCACGCCCGAGACGACCCGTTCGGCCACCTGTTTGCCCAGCGCGAACCGAAAAAACTCCCCCCGCGAGAGAATTCCCACGGCAATGTACCAGGGGGCCGTGACCAGCAAAAACAGCGGCAAACCCCAGCGCCAGTGCAATCGCTTCCAGGCCGAGGTCGGTCCTCCCCACCACCACGAGGCGACACCCGCGCAGGCGATCAGGGCCAGGCCGACCGGCCCTTTTGTCAACGTCGCCAGGCCGATCAGCACCCAGAACCCCGCCGCGATCCTTTTGGAAGAGCGCCGCGATAACTCCCAGAGACAGAGCTGCGCGGCGACGATCCAGAGCGTCAGCGTCGCGTCGGTCGTCGCGAGTTTGGATTCGATGACCATGATCGGCGAGGTCGTCAGCATCAGGGCCGCGAGCAAACCCTCGCGCGGGCCAAAGATCCGCCGTCCCAGAACCAGAACAACGAGGCTCGTCGCCGTCCCCGCGATCGCCGAGACGAGCCGAGCGCCAAACGGGTTGTCACCGCCGAGTGCATGGCCGCCGCGCATCAACCAGTAGATCAGGATCGGCTTGTGAAATCGCGGCTCGCCGTTGAAGGTCGGATAAATCCAGTCTCCCCGGGCGCGCATCTCCCGGGTACACCCCGCGTATCGAGGCTCATCGCGATCAAAGAGGCTGACGCGCCCATTCCCCGCGAGGTTCAGCGTCAGGCCCAAGGCCGCGATCAGCACGACCTCGCCAAGGCGTCTCCGGGTTCTCCGTCGAGCGTCGACCTTTGACGGTTCAAGATCCGTCACGACTCCCTCCCTGGACCGCGACCGCCCCGGCCTTCCTTGCCGGCCGCCTCTACACTCCGACCCCGCGCGGGTATTATACGGAAAGCCGCCTTCCCTGGGAGTCGGGTTTCCCGACCCTTCGGCGACGCCTTATCGCGCCTTGAACGACCGTTGATGAGGCATCGAGAACAAAACACGCTATTCCAATCGCCCCCCGCGCCGCGCAAAGGACCCCGCCCCGATGGACGACCCGCGGACGGAAGCCGAATGCCTCTTGAAGACCGGAGAGATGTACGGCCAGCGCCTCTTGCTCCGCGGCGTCACCAGCGGTCCAATCTTCGTCGGGTTCAAGCCTGGCGGGTTTTCCATCTATTTTGGCGATGCTCCGATCCTCCATTGTGACCGCGAAGGGCGCTGGCAACGCGCCTTCCGCGATGGCCTTCATTACCTCAAGGCCCTTGATGCCAGCGTCCAGACAATCGACCGCGTCCGCGAAGGGACCAGCCTCGTTCTCAAACGCAAAACCCTGAACCAGACCGAGGTTGCAGCGATTGACGACTGGGTCCGCCTCACGGCTCTGGAACTGATCGAATCCCTCGATGCGGGCCGACAGACAGCCGTTTTGCCTCCCGAGCCTTGCCTTGCCATCGACCTGGCAACGCTTCGCGAGACGCTCGCCCAGGTCGCCGCCTGGGATGTCTCGGCCTGGTCCTCCTATCGCCTCGCGTACGAATCGACGTACGGCCCTTTTCCCTTTTTACCGCCCGACTGCCCCGCGCCGATCGTCGTCCAGGCGACCCTGGGCGACGACAACGCATCGGCTGATTCTCCCCAGGTCCGAACACCATCCGAGTTTGAATCTCACGCCCGCGCGGTTGCGAGCTTGCTCGGCCGTCGAATCGAGCAGGCGAAATCCCTTTTTCTCGGCGGCCCCGCCGTGCTCCGCCAGTCGCCCGCCGACGTCCTTGCCTATCTTGCCATTCTTCGCGATGTCTTCCCAAACGACCCGGATTCTCCGTCGGTTGCCGGGACGCCCAGGCTGACCGGCGTCCACGCCTTTCTCGACCGATTTGAGGCCCTTCCGTTCGACCGCGACGCCCTCGATCAATATCGCGCCGGCGGCCTGATCCGGGTCAGTCTCGGCGTTGACTCGGGCGATCCCGCGATCCGCGCCCGATTTTACGGGAAATCGTGGACCGACCAGGATTTGCGTTCGGTCGTCTCCGACTTGAAAGCGGCCGGGATTGGCGTCAGCCTGATCGTTCTCGTCGGCGTCGGGGGCCATTCGCACGCCGCGGCTCATCTCGCGGCGACGTCCGACCTTCTCAACACCCTCGACCTCGGCCCCGGCGACCTCGTCTCCCTGATCGACTCCCCCGAACCTGCCTCTCCCGACGTGATCCCCCTCTCACCCACCGACCGCGCCCGCCAGCACCTCCTTTTCAAGGACCGACTCTCTCCCCTCCGCACCCTCCGCCGTGCCAAGGTCGTCTCTTACAATCCCGACAAACAAGGCCCCTCCCGCCTCTAACCCCCACCCCCTCACTCTTTTGTCCTTTGCCCTTTGCCCTTTGCCCTTTGCCCTTTGCCCTTTGCCCTTTGCCCTTTGCCCTTTGCCCTTTGTCCTTTGTCCTTTGTCCTCCTCCCCACCCGATCGGTATGATAACGCCGCGGAACCGCCGCCCCGAAACCGATCCTGGAACGGAGTACGCCCCCGATGCGACTGGCTGCCCTCGCCGCAACGTGTTTCGCCTTGCTCTTTCCCCTCCTGGTTCGCGCCGAGGAACCGAACGCCGAGGGGAAAGACGCCCGAAAATACCTCCTCGAACGGGTTGACGACGTCGCCGTCGTCCAACTTTACGCCGATGGCTTCAAGGACCTCCCGCTCCCGCAAAAGCTTCTGACCTGGCACCTCTACCAGGCGTCGATTGCCGGCCGCGACATCTATTACGACCAGCGCCATCGGTCGGGCCTTGCCATGCGTGGAATGCTCGAAACGATCGTCGGTTCCGACTCCGACGGCATCGACCCCGCCACCCTCGCCGAGATCCGCCGCTACACCAAGCTCTTCTGGATCAACTCCGGCCCATATAATCATCTCACCGCGCGGAAATTCGTGCTCCAATGCACGCCCGAGGCGTTCGAAGCCGCCTTCGTCACGGCCGTCAAGAAAGGAAGGACGCCCGAGGCGCTCCTGCCCGAACTCAAAAAAACCCTGGTCAAGCTCCGCCCGATGTTCTTCGACCCGAACTTCCAGCCAATCGTCACCAATAAGTCGCCCGGCCCCGGCAAGGATATTCTCGCCACCAGCGCCAATAATCTTTATGTCAACATGACCATACCCGACCTCGCCGGTTTCACCGAGAAATACGGCCTCAACTCCCGGCTCGTGAACCTGCAAGACTCTCCTCGCGGAGATCAACCCCGTTCCCCCCGGCTTGTTGAGCAGGTCTACCGCGTCGGCGGCCTTTACGATCGCGAAATCTCCCGGATCGTCGCCCATCTCGAAGAGGCTCGCAAGTTTGCGCCCGAGCCCACCGTCAAGGCCCTCGACGCTCTCACCAAGTTCTACCGGACCGGCGAGGAGGCCGACCGCAAGGCGTATGACATCGCCTGGGTCCAGGACAAGAACGCCCCTGTGGATACAATCAACGGGTTCATCGAGGTCTACATGGACCCGCGCGGCGTCAAGGGCTCCTGGGAATCGGTCGTCTCGTACGTGAACACCAAGAAAACCGGCGCCATCAAGAAGCTCGCCGCCGAGGCCCAGTGGTTCGAAGACCACATGCCCTGGGAAAAATCCTTTCGAAAGCCGAACGTCAAGGGGATCACCGCCAACGCGATCGACGTCGTCATCGAAACCGGCGACTGCGGCCCCGTCACACCCATCGGCATCAACCTGCCCAACGATCAATCCGTCCGCGAGCAGTACGGCAGTAAGAGCGTCTCGCTCTCGAACGTGACCGAAGGGAGCGACAAGGCCATGCCCACTTCCTTCCGCGCCGAGTTCTCATGGACGCCCGAGGAAACCGCCCGCGCCGAGACCTATTCCACCGCCGCGCAAGAGCTTCTCGTCAACATGCACGAGGTCATCGGCCACGCCTCGGGCCGGCTCAGCGAGTCGATCAAGGGGCAGCCGCAAGAGTCGATCAAGGAGTTTTACTCAGCCCTGGAAGAAGGCCGGGCCGACCTCGTCGCCCTTTACTTCATGGCCGATTCCAAGTTGACCGACCTTGGCCTGATTCCCGACGGCAAGCAGGCCGACCTTGCCCGCGCCGCATATGAAAGTTACGCGAGAAACGCCCTGGTCCAGCTCCGTCGGGTCCGCGAAGGGTCACAGCTTGAAGAAGATCACATGCGGAACCGTCAGATGGTCGTCCGCTGGCTGATCGCCCACACAAAGGCCGTCGAAATTCGCCACCGCGACGGCAAGACCTATTACGTCGTGACTGATCCCTCGCTTTTCCGCGAAGGCGTCGGCACCCTCTTGGCCGAGGTTCAGCGCATCAAGTCCACCGGCGACTACGCCGCCGCGAAGACCCTCTTCGAGACCCACGGGATCACCTTTGATCCCTCGCTCCGCGACGAGGTCCTATCCCGGGTCAAGGCCCTGAATCTCCCCTCGTACACGGCCTTCGTCATGCCTCGGCTCGAACCCGTCAAGGGCGCCGATGGCACGATTACCGACATCACCCTCTCTTACCCGATGGACCTGACCACCCAGATGCTCGAATACGCCAGGATTGGCCATAGCCAGTAAGCCGAAGCCGCCACGCAGGCCCCCCGGAAACCCATCAAACCGGGGGGCATGTCTCCCAGGTCTGTTTCATTCTCCATTAATGACCGATGACCGAGAACCGAAAAAGGTCGGCAAGGCTCTTGCACATTTTTCCTGTTTTCGATTTTTCCTCGGCCCTTGGTCCTTGGTCATTGGTTATTCCCGAGAATGAAACAGCCCTGGGAGACAGGCCCCCCGGAAACCCATCAAACCGGGGGGCATGTCTCCCAGGTCTGTTTCATTCTCCATTAATGACCGATGACCGAGAACCGAAAAAGGTCGGCAAGGCTCTTGCACATTTTTCCTGTTTTCGATTTTTCCTCGGTCCTTGGTCCTTGGTCATTGGTTATTCCCGAGAATGAAACAGCCCTGGCCTGTCTCAGATCAGACCTTGATCGTGGCGTAAAACGCGTCGTACCAGACGTTGACCGAATTGATGATCCGGTCGAGCGCGTCTCGGTCGAGTTTGAACGATCGGGCGTCCCGCTGAGGATGCAAGCCCGGGAAGCCCTCGCGAATCGTCGGCTCGGCCAGCCAGGAATAAAATCCCTCGTCCGTCGCCATCGAAAAGTAGAGGAGCCCGACCGGGTAAGAAAACTTCCGATCGCGAAATCGTCGGCCGACCTGTAAATTAAAGAATCTGTTCGCGTCGGCTTCTGTCAGAGCCGATTTCCTCCCGAACAAGAACAGTCCTAACCGTCTCTCGTCCCGTCCTGGGGTGTTGATGTAGACGAGATAGTCGGGCTCCCAGGCGTTCTCGGTCTGGGGTTTCACCCGCGTGTCAGATCGTGGAACCTTGACGTCATCTCTTCGGGTGAAGTGCATGGTCGTCAAAAACCAGACGCGTTCACCGATCCAACTCTCACTCTGTTCCATGGTCGTCACTCAAAGCGTGAACACGAACCCCTTGAGGACCATGTCTCTGCTCCTCCAGTATTGATGAACCTCGTCCCACAAACGTCTCAAGTTCGCGGGGTCGTTCAGAGAGTGATCGGTTCGCAGTGTCGAAAATCGGCGACATCCTGGCTCATTGACTGACGCGATATAGACGGCTTCCAAGGGTTCATGGATGCCGACCAGGAAGGTCGGGACTGGATAACCAACCATTCTATCAACGTCGGACTGTGAGAGTTGGACTTTCAACCGAGGCTGTCTGCCTCTCGTGAGATCGAGTCTTGTCGCCTTGACCTGGATGAAGCAATACTCCACCCCATTCTCGACCCCGACCAGTTCCAGCAAATAGTCCAGGGTCGGGAATTTTGGGCCCAGAGGGTAGGAGCGAAAGTACGGCTCTCCGTTGGGTCCGCGGAACTTCGTGATCTTGGTCACGAAGATCGATTCACCGCGTGTCCCGATGTCATCAGCCGTCGGCATGGCGGTGAAGCGGCTTTGAAGTCCCTGGGTTGATCGCTCTCAGACGCTCACCTTGTTCTTGCTCCGCCCCGCTTTCTTGCGGCCTTCCTCGGTCAGTTCTTTCTTGCGGATGCGGATCTTGGACGGGGTGATCTCGACAAGTTCATCACTTTCGATGTATTCCAGAGCGATTTCCAGGGTCAAAATCCGGGGGGGCTTGAGCAAAACGTTCTTGTCCGACCCGGAAGCCCGCATGTTCGTCAGCTTCTTTTCCTTGCAGGGGTTCACATCCATGTCGTCGCCCCGGGCGTTCTCGGCGACGATCATCCCTTCGTAAACCTCATCGCCAGGCTGCACGAACATCGTTCCGCGCTGTTGCAGGCTATCAAGCGCAAAGGCGACGGCCGGTCCGCGCGCCATGCTCACCATCACGCCGTTCGATCGCCGCGGAATCTCGCCGCGCAAGGGCTGATAGTCGTGGAAGTTATGGTGCATGATCGCCTCGCCCTGCGTGCCGCTCATCAGGCGGGTTCGCAGGCCGAGAAGGCCACGAGCCGGGATCGTGAACTCCAGGTGAGCATACGCCCCCTTCACGTCCATCTTCGAAAGCTCGCCCCGTCGGCTCCCGACAAGCTCCATCACCGGCCCCATCTGGCCGTGCGGAACATCCACGACCAGGTATTCATACGGCTCATGCTTCACACCGTTGAAGGTCTTGATGATGACCTCTGGCTTGCCCACGGCCAGCTCGAACCCCTCACGCCTCATCGATTCGATCAAAACCGAGAGATGCAAGAGCCCTCGGCCCGAGACCATGAACGAATCGCGCTCGTCGGTCGGCTCGACCCGGAGCGCGACGTTTGAGCGCAACTCGCGGTCGAGCCTCTCTTTGAGGTGCCGCGAGGTGAGGTAATCCCCCTCGCCCGTCAGCGGCGAGTCATTCACGGTGAAGAGCATGCTCAGCGTCGGCTCGCCGACCTCGATCCGGGGCAGGGCACCGGCATCGTCGGCGTCGGAAATCGTGTCGCCGATATCGACCGAACCAAGCCCGACGACCGCGACCACGTCCCCCGCCTCGGCCGAGTCAACCTCGGTCCGGCCCAGCTTGTCGAAGACGAGCACGCTATCGATCGAACCGGCGACCTTGACGTCGTTCGCCTTCATCAAGAGCGCTTTTTGCGATCGCTTGAGCCGTCCCGAGCTGATCCGGCCGATCGCGATCCGGCCGACATATTCGGAGAAGTCAAGCGAGGTGCAAAGCAGGCGCAAGGGGCCGTCGGGATCAACCTCGGGACCGGGCACCTTCTCGATGATCAGGTCGAGCAGGGGCCGGATGTCGCCGCTGTTCGCGTGGGCGTCGTGCGAGGCGAACCCCCCCTTGCCCGAGGCGAAAATATAGGGGAAATCAAGTTGATGCTCATCCGCGCCAAGCTCGACAAAGGTATCGAAAATCTCGTTCAAGACCTCGTCGGGCCGGGCGTCGGGGCGGTCGATCTTGTTGATGACGACGATCGGCCGGATCTTGTTCGCAAAGGCTTTGCGGAGCACGAACTTCGTCTGCGGCATCGGCCCTTCGAACGCATCGACGAGCACCAGCGCGCCGTCGGCCATCTGAAGGGTTCGCTCGACCTCGCCGCCGAAGTCGGCGTGGCCGGGGGTATCGATGATGTTAATCTTGGTGGCGCCATAGTTAATGGCGATGTTCTTGGCGAGAATGGTGATGCCGCGTTCCCGCTCCTGGTCGTTGGAGTCGAGGATGCACTTGCCCTTCAGCTCGCTCTCTCGGAACTGCCCCGACTGGCGGAGCATGACGTCAACCAGGGTCGTCTTGCCGTGGTCGACGTGGGCAATGATGGCAATGTTTCGGATGTCGTCGCGTCGGATCATGATCGGTCGGTCCGCCGGGGCGGGTAGGTGGGTCCGTTGGGGAGGGGACGCGGGCTCTCTCTCTCGGCGGGCGCGGTGGTACGTCACGTTGCTGCCAAATCTCCCTCATCTTACGACAGAAGTCGCCGTTTCGACAAGGTCGATTCCCAGGCGCCGGGGTGACATGGCCCTTTCCCGACCTGGACCGCTCCGTTAAAAGTGGAAATGATGCGCGCTTCGCCATTTCTTTTGAGAACAAGTCGCCTCGCTTTTTCGATCGTCTTCAAGACGGGGTGAACCCTCCGCCGCTGGCTCATTACGCCTGTTCTCGCCTCGCGTTCAACCTCCGCTGAGTCGAGCCCACGCCAAACGAAGCCAGAGGGCCAGAGGGACAACTTCGCCCCGGCTCTTGGCTTCTGGTTGGAATGGAGCCGATCGGATCAGACAATGTCGCGCCGGGCGAGGTTCGCCTGACGAAACGAAGCCACCTCGGCGCGGTATCAAATGTGGGGGTACGTGGTTAATTTTGGCGTATTTCGGAGCGTAGATCGATGAGGCTTCAAGACTTATGGCGGTTTGACCGGGGTCCGTCCATCGCGCCGAGAGGCGATTTCCCCGCGCCTTCGTCGCGCGGCGCGACACCCCGGAACCAAACGAAGCCAGTTTCCCGACGTCCACGCTTCACGTTTTCCGACGAATTCCCAACCGGCGCCGCGGAACGCACTCAGCCCGAAAAGCCAGACATCCTGACGACCTGGATCAAGCGTTCGTGTGCCGTCCCGCGTCCAGTTTCGTGACGAAACGAAGCCAGTCGGCCGTCATCGGCGATCTCAAGGGTGCGAAAACGAAGCCATGTTTGTTTCGGGTCATTCGGACGAGACGTTCGAGTCAAAGACCCGGACCTGCTTCCAGTTCGGCTTGTTCTCGGCGACAAACTGAAGGTGGCGCGGGGCGTCCTGATACAGGTCGTGCGACGCCAGCGAATCGAAAATCACATGAAGCGCCACATGGAAATCGCGGACATTCACCGGCCGGTCCAATCCTTCCTGAAGCGTCCCGACGGCGAAAAAGACCGTGCCCGGATGCCCCGTCAGATACTCCTTGCACGCGGCGACGAGCGCATTCTTGTCGGCCTCGGTCGGATCATTCAACGTGAAAAAGACATTGTGGGCGAGCATTGGGTAATCTCAGTAACCTGGTGAGAGTTCTAGGAATGGGTCGGATGGAGAATCTGGCGAATCGTTTCCGTGGTCACGGGCTGAATCAGGCCGCGTTCGGTGATGAGCCCGGCGATGAGTGCGGCGGGGGTGACGTCAAAGGCGGGGTTGTAGACGTCGATGCCGTTGGGTGCGGTCTGGCGGCCGAAGCCGTGGGTGATCTCGGTCGGGTCGCGTTCCTCGATCGGAATCGTGGAGCCGTCGGCGAGCGAGAGGTCAAACGTGCTCGAAGGCGCCGCGACGTAAAAGGGGATGCCGTGGGCCTTTGCGAGCAAAGCGACGCCGTAGGTGCCGATCTTGTTCGCGGTGTCGCCGTTGGCCGCGATCCGGTCAGCGCCGACGACAACAGCCTGAATCCGGCCTTCCTTCATGACCTGAGCGGCCATGCTGTCACAGATCAGGGTGACCGCGACCCCCCTGCGCTGGAGTTCCCAGGCGGTCAGGCGCGCCCCTTGCAGAAGCGGCCGGGTCTCGTCGGCGTAAACGCGCGGCTCCTTACCCTGTTCGTGGGCCGAGAAGATCACGGCCAGGGCCGTTCCGTAATCGGCCGTCGCCAGGCCGCCGGCATTGCAATGGGTCAAGACCCCCTGACCCGGTTCGAGCAGGTCGGCGCCGATCCGGCCGATCGCACGGCACATCGCTCGATCTTCCTCGGCGATCGCCCGAGCCTCGTCGAGGATAAGTCCAAGCAGCACCGCGGGATCGGGCTCGGCCGATTGCTTCAGAACGCGGTCAATTCGATCGAGCGCCCAGAAGAGGTTGACGGCGGTCGGCCGGCTGGTTCGCAGGTGGTCACCGGCCGATCGAATGGCCTGGCGGAGCGTTTCGACGTCGGCCCTGGCCGCCAGCGCGGGCTGACCGCCGAGGACCGCGCCAAAGGCCGCGGCGATTCCGATCGCCGGGGCTCCCCGGACGCGGAGCGCCTTGATGGCCTCCCAGACGCTGGCGACGTCGCGGCAAGCCACCTGAACGAATTCGGTCGGCAGCTTGGTCTGGTCGATCAGGCGGACGTGGCCAGTCGCCGCGTCGCCCGACCAGCCGACTGTCTCGAACGTCGCCAGGGTCGGGGTGGCCGGGGGGTTCAAAGGTCCTCGTCCTCGTCCTCGTCGTCCTCGTCCGACTCCTCGGGGTCGACCCAGGCGTAAAACTCCGAGTAGATGTCCCAGATGGTCTTCATCGCGTTCTTGAGGTCGCCGCCCGACTTGATCGCCGGGTGCGGGCCGCTGAATCCGGCGACCTCGGCGGCGATCTTCAAGAGGTCGAGGTTCTGCCGACGCATTTCCAGAAAGATCTGGCTCTGGGTGTCGAGTTCCAGGGCTTCTTCGAGCGCCTCTTCGACCTCGTGTTCATGCTCGTGGGCGTCATCCTGCTCTTCAAATGGGTTTTCCAGGTCGGACATGGTCAGATTCTCCGGGTCAAAGTCGAGGCAGGTGAGTGCGTCCCACCGAAACGGTCGTCGAGGTGCGGGGTCCCCGAGCCGACGAAAGAAAAAAAAGACGCGCAAGGGTCAGTCCGGCAACCCGTTCGGGAATGCCTGGCCAGTCGTCGCGAGGGCTGTCCAGGGGAGCCCGAAGGTCTCGGCGACGGCCCGGTTGGTGACCTGGCCCTGGTGAATGTTAACACCCTCGGCCACGCCGGGATGGCTCGCGGCGACGTCTTGCCAGCCCTTGCCGGCGAACTGAAGGACATAGGGGAGCGTCACGTTGCAAAGGGCGTAGGTGCTTGTTCGTCCGACGGCGCCGGGCATGTTGGTCACGCAGTAATGGACGACGCCATCGATCACGTAAGTCGGTTCCCTGTGGGTCGTTGGGCGGCTCGTCTCGACACAGCCCCCCTGGTCGATCGCGACGTCGACAATGACGCTTCCTTGCTTCATCAGGGCGAGGTCGGCCCGTCGCAGGAGCCGGGGAGCCCGCGCCCCGGTGATCAGCACGGCACCAATGACCAGGTCGGCCCGGACGACGCTTTCCAGGATCGTATGCCGGTCCGAGTAAAGGGTTACGACGTTCGGCGGCATGATGTCGTCAAGGTAGCGCAGGCGGTCGAGGTTGACGTCGAGGATGCGGACGCTTGCTCCCAACCCCGCGGCGACCTTGGCGGCGTTCGACCCGACGATCCCGCCGCCGAGGATGGCGACCTCAGCCGGAGCGACCCCCGGCACGCCCGCGAGCAAGATTCCGCGCCCTTCCTGCGGCCGTTCGAGGTACTTGGCCCCTTCCTGGATGCTCATCCGTCCGGCCACCTCGCTCATTGGCGTCAGCAAGGGAAGGTGGCCCCGAGGATCGCGCAGGGTCTCGTAGGCAATCGCCGTCGCGCTGGATTCGATCATCGCGCGGGTCAGCGCCTCGTCGGCGGCGAAGTGAAAGTAGGTAAAGAGCGTCTGTCCGCGGCGGATCTTCGGCCACTCGGAAGGCTGCGGCTCCTTGACCTTGACCACCAGGTCGGCCCGCGCCCAGACCTCGTCGGCCGTCTCGACGATTTGAGCCCCCGCGGCCGAATAGAGAGCGTCGACGATCCCGCTCCCTTGACCGGCGCCGGTCTCGACGAGCACGGTATGCCCCAAGGCGCTCAACTCCTCGGCGCCGACGGGGAGCATGGCCACGCGGTATTCGTCCGACTTGATCTCACGGGGCAGACCGACGATCATCCAGCAAGGCTCCTGGTTTCCGCGAAACGGGTCATCCATCCGGGTCGTGTCGCGTTACAACGCGCTCGACCCACCTCCGGCGCCCTCATTCGATCAGACCCGTGCCCCGGAATCAAGCCGGGCCGCGCCCGAGACTTGCGGGCTTCGGGCCTGACCCCTCCCGATTTCAACCGAACACAACCAGGGACTATGGACCAGGGACCCCCCGATGCGCACCCCGCCCGCCGCCGAGCCCTTTGTTCGCGTCAACCGATCCACGGACGGCCTGATCCAGGTCGAGACCGACCAGTACACCGCGGCCGTTACCACTCGCGGGTACGTGACCGGCGTCGCGGCCGGATCGTTCGTTGACAAGGCAACCGGGGCTCACGACCTTGGCTTCGGCCTGAGCATCGTCGACTTCCTGCTCGAACCCGCCCCCGCCGATCGGCCGATCCCGCCGGGTCAATACGACTTTGATAACGCCGTGCACGGCAAGCTCGCCAAGCGTTACGTCGAGGGGCCGCAAATCTGCACCCAGGCGAGGACACTCCCCGTTCAGGTCGGTCTCGGCAAAAACTTCGTCGCCGTCCGGCAGAGCTATCGCTGGTCGATCGCCTATCCGCCCCACGAGAAGGCCGGCTCGGTCTGGGAACAGACGCGGATCTTTCCCCAGGGCGAGCGATTTTTCCTCAGCGCCGATCGGGTGACGACCGTTGCCGAGTCGCCCGAGCTTTACTTTCGGGTCGACATGCCCGGCCACATCAAGCATCGCGGCGGAGCCGACTTCGAGCACGTTTATCTCAGCTATCAAAACCCTCCGATTCTTCCGTCCACCGACTTTCAGCGCGACTTTCCCCCCGACGCCCGTTTCCTCTACCGACGCGGAGTTGACCCCTTGCCCGATCGGTTCATCCGCGCCTATCAGGTCCGCACCGGGTCCGGCAAGGCCGATGGTCCCTGGCTCGCCGGGATGACCCTGAACCCAGCCGACGTGTATCAGGCGTGGTGTCACCAGCGCGGATACGTCTGCCTGATCGAGGAGATCGGCGGTCGACCCACGAAGGCGGGCGATACCTTCGGCGCCTGCTACCTGATCGGCTGGTTCCGGTCGATTGACGAGATGGCCCGCGTTTATGACCGCTTTCGCGGCCTCAGCGGCCTCGCGGTCGACGGTCCGGCCGGGTCGCCGACAGGGTATCGCGGCCTGAAGGCCAACGCGTTGACCCCGATCTCGACCTGAATCGAGCCGGGGTCGTGTCGTGATCGATCGTGAATCTCAATCAGGCCTTGGGCATTCGAGGGGGCTTCTCGCGGGTGCCTCGCCAGTCGTCGAGCAGGGTCTTCAACTCCTCGACGGTCACGCCGCCGTGATCTTCGCCCGAATCCCAGCGGACCATGAGGGCCTTGTGGCGTTCGCGAAGAATCCCCTTGGGCAGGAACTTGCCGTGGAACTTCTTGAGGACCTTGAGCCGGGGATCGGCCGGCGGCCGGGGCGGGGCGGCGACAACAGCCTCGCCCTCAGCGGCGGCGGCGGCTTTCTCTTTCTTGGCCATGAGACAGAACCTGACCTTCCTCGCCTTGGCGGGGCAAACAAACGGACGGGCGGGACGAATTCCCCCGACTCCGTCTGCCCTGGGGAAACTCCTTACTTCGGGCGCCTTTCGAGCACGCCCTCAACCCGCGCGATCCTCACACCGGATCGGAAGCGAGGATTATAACCCTGTCTCGACCCTCTTGACAAGCAAGCTCCGCGCCGACTCCGGGGCCGTTTTCCACGGAACCAAGGCCCGATGACCAACGGAAAACATTCCTTGGCCCTTAATCATCGGTCATTTCCCCGTCGAAAGCCGATACTGAAAGACGCCTGGCTGGCAAGTGAGCACGACCTCGTCGCCGGTCCGGTTGAGTTTGGCGAGGCTGAGGACCCGGCCGTCCTCGGCCAGAGTCTCCAGGCGATTCGGTTCCATCGACGGCCAGGGAAGGGATTTGAGGCGGACGCGGAGATCAAAAGGACGCCCCTTGCCCGCGGGAAGAGGCGTGACGACCAGGGCGCCGCGATCGCGGGCGATCCGCACGCCGCCGGCCGTGACCAACGAGCCGAAGTCCACGGGCCGGGCGCTGGGATTCTGGCGGGGAAGGGCCGGATCAGGCTCGGGCCGGATCGGCGCGAACGAGAGGCCGGTGAGGCGGTCGCCCTGACCGTCGACCCGAACCCGTCCCAAACGGATGCGACCTTCCCCGTCGTCCTTCCCGGTGAGTCGCAATCGCTCGCCCCCCGACTGGGGGTCGTACAGGCCGACCCGAACCTCGAAGGTCTCTCCTGGTTTCAGGTTCGCGGGCAGGGAGCCGTGGGCCAGGGCGCGCAGGGTTCCGACCGCCCTCGGGGCGAACCGCGTGGGCTCCATTCCCGCCTGAAAGAGGATCGCGCCGCGATCGTCGCAGAGATGCACGAACGGGCGGACCTGCTCGGGAATCGGGTCGTCCGCCTTCCAGAGAAGGGCCAGAGAGACGCTTCGCCCTTCGTTGAGGCGAACACCGGTCAACTCGGGGCGAATCCGCGCGGACCCTTCGATGTTGGCCCGACCGTTGACGTAAACCTGTCCGGGCGAACGCGCTTCCTCGACAATCAGGCCGTTGCGGCGGCTGATCGATGACTCGATGGCACCTTCGGTCGTCGGCACCCGGGCAAGATAGCCGTACGACGGCAAAATCCGGCCGCCGATTTCCCAGTCGGTCTCGCCCCGGTTGACCCAGACCTCGCCGCCGCCCGACCATCGGACGTGCTGACGGTGCAGGTCGTCGCCGACGTACTCGACCCCTTCCACCGCGCGGAGGGCGAGGCTTCGCATCAGGTCGTTCAAGAGCCAGTGTTTGCGAACGACGTTCTGGTTGAATGGCTCGGAGACCATCGCCGGGTGCCCGGTCAAGACCTCGGTGGCAATGTAGTCGTCGCTATAAATCCCGTGCAGGCGAGGATCTAGCCCCCCTTCGTAACGCGACGGATACCCCGCGCCGTGGAGAATAAATCGGTCGTGATGCGCGGCGTCGAACCAGGGCGTTCGTTCGGCCTCGGCGCAGTCCCAGTCCCAGACCGGGCCGACCCCGGGGGTTCGACCGCCCGAGGTTTTTTGAACCCGGAGGTGGTTCGTCTGCGCTCCGTCGAGCCATCCGATCAACTGATCATGGCCGCTCTCGGAAATCTGGGGCGCCTCGTTTCCCAGGTCGGTCCTGATCCGGGCGAAGGCGCGGCCCCAGGTGTCTCGGGTTTCCACGCAGGAGTGAAAGGCCCCGTCGGCCGTCCAGTAGTCATACGGCCGGATGCTCGACCAGACGTCGATGAAGTAGGCTGAGGGCGCAAGTTCGGCGCGGATCTTGCCAAGGTTCCTGGCCAGAAACGGCTCGATCCGATCGGCCCGAAGACGATACGACTGCGCGCCTCGCCCCTCGTTGAGCCAGGCGCGAACGGGCCGGCCGTCGTGCTCGAAGGCGACGGCGGAGGCGTAAGAAAACCCCTCGGCATCAGGGTAAATGTCGATGTAATTGTCGTGCAAGGCGAACAGCGTTCCCGATTTCTCGCAAGCGGCGATCAGGTCGTTCAGATCCTTTGCTTGGCCGAACTTCGGGTTGGGCGGGTAGATATCGGGCAGGCGATAGTCGTAACCCCAGCGCTGCCAGTTGTGCCAGACGACCATGGAATCGCCGAGTCCGTACCGGAACGATTGCCGAAGTGCCTGGGCGGCGTCGGCGTAACGCCCTCCCCAGAGGTCAAAGACGAATCGCCCGGCGGCCTTCCTGACGCCACCGGCCGCCTTCAGGCCGTTCAGGTCGCGCCAGGTCTTCACGGCCTCAAAGACGTTCTCGGCGGGAATCAAAGTGAACGTCAACGCATGCGAGGCATGAAGCGAATAGCGTTTCTCGGCGGGTCGGACCTGAAGGCCGATCGGCGGCAGGTCGACCCCTTGAACCAGCGACGGCCCCTCTTTGAAGTCAAGGCCGACGAACGACGTGGCCAGCCTGTGGCCGTCAAATCCCAGGTCATACGCGGTCGGATCGCGGACGACGTTGCCATGCCCGGCGTAAACCTGCCGGACCGTCCGGCTCCACGACCCCAGCGCGACGTCTTCGAGATAAATCGACGTCCAGGGGCCTGTCTCGGGCACGTTTTCGAGCTGGAAGTGCGCGCGAAGCGCCCCGCGAGGATCGACCGAGAGCCGGCCGACGAGGTCGAACGCCCCGGCCGACGCCTCGAAGTGGTGTCGGGCCTCAAACGCTCCGCCAACCAAGCCGGTCTTGACGCTCGACAGCACGGTCGGCGACCTCGGATCGTCCAGGCGGTCGCCGAGCACGGTGACCTCGAACCCCTGAAAATAGACGGGCTTCGCGTCGCCGCCCAGGCGGATCGCGGCATCGAGCAGGCCCCGCGGCCCCGGCCAGACGCGGACCTCGGAAGATTGATTGCCCGATCGGATCGTGCCGACGACGACCGACCCGGCCGTTCCAGTTGGCGGAAAGGCGGTCAACGGTCTGGCCAGACCGGCGCGGAGGGTCGGGTTGCCCCAGAACGACTGGTCGAACGACGTGTCGTTCTTCGCGCCCGGGTGCGATTCCAGTTGGAGCCGGATCGACCGACCGGCGAAGGCGTCAAGGTTCGCCTCGGCCGATTCCCCCCACCGCTTCGCGGCCGACTGCCGGTCGAAGACAACCGTTCCGAGCGTCCCCGCCGGTGCGTCGATCGGCGCCGCGCGGACCCGAAAGGCGACGCCGTCGCCGGTGCCGTCGGGGGTCACGGCGGTCTCGAACCGGAGCCGGATCGGCCCCTGCGCGGGGAGAGTGACCGGGTACTCGATCGCGGCCGTGCCGACCTTGCCGTCTCGCCAGGGGGGATGGATCGCCACGACCTCGCGACTCTCGCCGCCGAGGATCTGCGGGCGGAGGTCCAGAGTTGCATACGTCGGTTCGTCCCGGCCCCGTTCGCCGGTTGGAAGGGTTCGAGGCGCGACGCCAGGGATTGCGATCACCATCCGGTACGCCTTCAATCGCCAGAGCGCCAGTTCCCCCCGCTCGGGAAGGACCGCCGGCTTCCAGGGAATCGCCGTACCGACGCGAGGCGGTCGGCCCGTCTTCACACCGACGATCAGGATCGAGTGCGCGGTTTGCTCACGTCCGACCGGGCCAAACCTGGCGAAGGCGTGGATCGGGTAAAGCGCATCGTACGAGGCGGCCGAAGGGGTCACGTCAAAGGTCTGATCCGCCTTGGCCTTCGCGGCGACGGCGAAGGCCACCCGACCGGTCGGCCTGGCGGTCCAACCGTCGATCAGGCCAAGTTCCAGGGTGCCGCGTACCGGCGTTTCTCCGCCATTTTCGAGGACAAGGCGCACCTTCACCGGCGCATCCAGGCGGGTCAACTCACCCGGCCCTTCGATCCGAACCCTCAGCGGCCCGGCCTGATCGTCGGGCGGGTCAAACCCCCGCGCGGGTCCCGCCAATGTCAGAACCACCAGCACACCCGAGATACCCAGACGGCTCCAACCTTGTCGCATCGGGCGTGCCCCGAACACTCGTTTTTTGATGTTCTTGAACGATCGGACCGCTTATCGAACGGCCCCCAGCGTGGCGTTCAGGGTCGTTCGAAGGCCGTCTTCAAAGTCGACGACCGGCGCGTAACCGAGCACCTTACTTGCCAGTTCGATATCGGCCTGAGAATCGCGGACGTCGCCCGCCCGGGTCGGTTCGAAGATCGGCGCCAGGTCGGTTCCGAGCGATCGATTGATCGCGCCGACGAGATCAAGCAGGCTGATCCGGCTCCCCGTTCCGATGTTCACGGCGACCCCGCCAAGCGGCCTTTCCGCGCGCATTCCGGCGAGGTTGGCGGCGACGACGTTGTCCACATGCGTGAAGTCGCGCGTCTGCGAGCCGTCGCCGAAGATCACGGGCCGACGTCCCTGCGCCATCTCGGTCGCGAACCGCGAGATCACGCCGCTATACGGGCTTGACGGGTCCTGCCTCGGGCCGAAGACGTTGAAATAGCGGAGGGAAACGCCGTCAAGCCCCATCGTTTTTGCATAAACCGAGACGTAATGCTCGCCCGCCAGCTTGCCGACGGCATACGGGCTGAGCGGGCGCGGAAGCATCGCCTCGTGCTTGGGAAGTTCGTCGGTGTCGCCATAAGCGCTGCTGGACGCGGCGAAGAGGAACCGGCGCGCGCCGGCCTGCCGCGACGCTTCCAGCATGTTCAGGGTCGCCGTCGGCCCGCTCGCGTGCGAGATCAAGGGCTCGCGGACCGACCGGGGAACGCTGGGGATGGCGGCCTCGTGAAAGACGACCTCGGCCCCTCGGGCGGCATGCTGGGCGACCTCAAAGTCGGCGAGGTTTCCCTCGACCCACTCGTA
Source organism: Isosphaeraceae bacterium (assembly GCA_965277595.1). Taxonomy (GTDB): domain Bacteria; phylum Planctomycetota; class Planctomycetia; order Isosphaerales; family Isosphaeraceae; genus CBDIDH01. Next base: position 2,127,179 of record CBDIDH010000002.1, on the reverse strand, counting down.
ACGGCCTTCAAGATGAGCGAGGTTGCTCCGATGGCCGGTGGAGAGGTCATCAACGACGCGGACCGCGTGACCCGCATTCAGCAGCGCCTCGACCAGGTGAGACCCGATGAAACCGGCTCCGCCGGTGACGACAACCAGACCATTTTGACTCATCAAGAAACTCGCTTTTGCGTCTCGGGACGTTGCCTGTCATCCGATGATCGTCGATTGGCCCGAGAAAATCACGAAAAATCAAGACCCGCGCGGAGCAAGGTCGGCCATAACGTCAGGCCGAGACGATCGTGCCAGAGCCTGGCGGAAGGCCGCGAGTTGCCCCGCGGGTATCGATCACGAGCGAGGCGTGGCGGACGATGAACTCCCAGTCATAGCGCTTGTGGTTCGTCGCGATCAAGACAGCGTCCTGCGCGCTCAGTGATTCGGCGGTCAGCGGCGTGCTCTCCAGCCGGAGCGTGTGCGCTCGCATCGGCGGCAAGCTCGGAACGTGCGGGTCATTGTACGCGATAACCGCGCCTCGATCGCCGAGCAATTCCATCAACTCCACCGCCGGGCTCTCGCGGCAGTCGTCGACGTCCGGCTTGTACGCCGCGCCCAGGACGAGGATACGGCTCCCCTTGACCGCCTTGCCGCGATCGTTCAGCGCCGAGGCGACACGATCCACCACATGATGCGGCATCGCCGTGTTGATCTCGCCCGCAAGCTCGATGAACCGGGTGTGTACCCCATGCCCGCGCGCCGCCCAGGTCAGGTAAAAGGGATCGATCGGAATGCAGTGTCCGCCCAGCCCTGGCCCCGGGTAAAACGCCTGAAATCCAAAGGGCTTCGTCTTCGCCGCGTCGATCACTTCCCAGACATCGACGCCCATGCGTTCAAAGACAACCTTTAACTCATTCACGAGCGCGATGTTCACGGCTCGATACGTGTTTTCGAGGATCTTGCACGCCTCGGCGACCTCGCACGACGAGACCGGCACGACCTTCGGCACGACCGCCGCGTAGAGCGCCTGGGCCAGTTTGCCGCTGGCCTCGTCCCAGCCGCCGACGACCTTGGGAATGTTTCCCGCCGAGAAATCGGGATTGCCCGGGTCTTCGCGCTCGGGACTGAACGCCAGGAAGAAATCGCGACCGGCAGTCAGCCCGTTCGCTTCCAGCTCGGGCCTCAAGACGTCGCGGGTCGTCCCCGGATAGGTCGTGCTTTCAAGAACGACAAGCTGTCCCGGCCTCAGGGCTCGGCCGATCGATCGACCCGTGGCGATCACCGCCGAAAGGTCCGGCTCGCGATGCGGGCCGAGCGGCGTCGGCACGCAGATGACGATCGCGTCCGCTTCAGCCAGCCGCGTGAAGTCCGCCGAGGCGTCGAACCGACCCGAGTCGCGCAAGCTAGCGACGCGGTCCGAGTTGATATGTCCGATATAGCTTCGCCCGGCGCGAAGATGTTCGACCTTGGCGGCATCGACGTCGAAGCCGAGGACCGGAAATCCGCCCCTTGCAAAGAGTTCCACCAGCGGCAGGCCGACATAGCCGAGGCCAATCACGCCGACCCGGGCCGTTCGACCTTCGATCGCCTGAAGGAGTCGGCTGGCGAGGGTCTCGGAAGGTTCAAGGGGGTGGGACGAGCCGTTACGCGAGTCGGGAAACGTCAAATCGTGGTGCGGGGCCGTGGTCATCGCGTTCGCCGCTCCCGGAGGGGCCTGAAACCCGTCCCTCGTTGGTTCAAGAAGATCCCAAGGGGTGCGCGCAAGGCACCCTTTACAGTGTAGGACACGCGCGTCGGTCTCTGGCCGGATTGGATTAGAGAGCGGTCGGATAGGGGTCTTCCAGCATCGCGCGGAGGTAGCGGCCGTAGTCGTTCGGCAGCGCCGCGGCGAGTGTTTCGATCTGGCGGGCATCGATGAAGCCCATCCGGTAGGCGACTTCCTCGATACAGGCGACCTTGAGCCCCTGGCGGTGCTCGATCGTCTCCACGAAGTTGGCCGCCTGGGTCAACGATTCAGTCGTGCCGGTGTCGAGCCAGGCGAAGCCCCGCCCGAAGCGCTCGACTCGAAGCTGACCCCGGCGGAGATACTCGCGGTTGACGTCGGTGATCTCCAGTTCGCCCCGGGGCGACGGTTTCAGGTCGGCGGCGATGTCGAGCACCTGGTTATCGTAAAAATAAAGGCCGGTGACCGCGAAATGCGACTTCGGCCGGCTCGGTTTTTCCTCGATCGAGATCGCCCGGCAATCGGCGTCAAACTCGACAACGCCGTAACGCTCGGGATCTTTCACGGGATAGGCAAAGACCGTGGCTCCGTCGTCCTGCGCCGCGGCCCGGCCGAGCATCGCCTGAAACCCCTGGCCGTAAAAGATGTTGTCTCCCAGCACCAGCGCGGCTTTTGAGCGGCCGACAAACTCCCTGCCGATCAAGAACGCCTGCGCCAGTCCTCCCGGATGGGGTTGCACGGCGTACTCGATCGAGATCCCGATCTGACGGCCGTCGCCAAGCAAGCGTTCAAAGCCGCCGATATCGGCCGGTGTCGAGATCAGGAGGATCTCACGGACCCCGGCGAGCATCAGGGTCGAGAGCGGGTAATAGATCATCGGCTTGTCGTAGACGGGCAAGAGTTGCTTGCTGACGGCCCGGGTGATCGGGTAAAGCCGCGTTCCCGACCCTCCCGCGAGGATGATCCCCTTCGAATTCGCGGTGCTGGTCGCCATCGTTGCAAGCCCCGTAGTCAGGTGGATCGCTCAGGAATCGGCCCGAAAACGAGGAAGTCGACCGGGCGGAAGGTCGCGGAGCCGGACCCCCTGGCGATCCTTGGCGGAGAGCGTCGGCGTCGAGACGGGCCAGCGAACGCCGACGTCGGGGTCGTCCCAGGCGATCGTCAATTCATCTCCAGGAGCATACGGCGCATCGACCTTGTAAGTCACCATCGCCCTGGTTTTCGAGGTCACCACGAACCCGTGCGCGAACCCGGGCGGGATGAAAAACTGCCGGTGGCCGTCGGCGGTGAGATCGACACCCAGCCAGCGGCCGAATGTCGGCGAGCCTTCACGAACGTCCACGGCCACGTCGAAGATCGCTCCGTCAAGCACCGAGACCAGTTTCGCCTGCGCCCCGGGCGCTTGCAAATGCAGACCGCGAAGCACGCCCGGCGCCGAGACCGAGACGTTGTCTTGAAGAAAGTCGGCCGACAAACCCGCCTCGGCGTATCGACTTCGGTGCCACGTTTCCAGGAAGTAACCGCGGTCGTCGCGATAGAGCTTGGGATCAATAATGAGCAGGCCCGGCAGTTCCGTCTTGATGATATTCATGTCGCTCCCGCGGCCCCATTTCGCCGCCCGAACTTCGGGGCGTTACCAGTCGCCTCCGGCCTGGCCCAGAGTATCCCCAAAACAACGGCGGCCCGGTAGGGGAATTGGACGCGTCAACCTCTGACGACTGACAATGGCCGCCTTAAAAGGCTCGCCTCGCAAACGCTCGCAAGAGCACCGCCTGTCCAGCGAGATAGAGGCCGATGAAGAGGATGACAACCCACCGCGTCACGGCCCAAACGTGATTGATGTCATCGCGGTCGCCGCTCTTGATCCATACCGTGGCAATCACCACGTAGCCGAGAGACATGGCGACCACAAAAACCGCTCGACCCAGCGGTCGTTGCGCCCGACCGGTCGCCGCCGCGGCGATCGGCCACACGATCAGGCCCGAGACGCCGACACAGAGGGGCGTGATCAGACCATGACCAGCCCCACCCAGCCAGAATCCCAGGACAGTCAGGGTCAGCGCGTAGACACCCGCCCATCCAGCGCGATCGACCAAGGCGAGTCGGTCCAAAATCCGAGGTTGACCAGAATCGGCCCGATCTTGCATGTTCCGATCCTCCCTCAGATCGTCGGTTCGCCCAAAAAGGTCCAGCCGGGGAGCATGACCGAACCGTCGGGCCGTCTGGCGATAAAATAGGGCGCATCGTGGGCAACGACCTTCGCGGCTGAGTTCAACCAATGCCGATACCGCAAGAAGCCGTCCCAGTCGTTCTCGCCGGGGGGAACGTGCTCGATGAAGCCGGGGCTCATGCCGCCGGTCGTGTCGCGGGCGATGATGATTGGCGGTCCCGAGGCATCGACCGCCGAGAGTTCCCACTCCAGAAGGCGAATCGGAATCGTCCGCACCTCGTTCGAATCCTTCTTGCCTCCCAGCTTCTTGAGCTGGTAGGTCTTGCCCGTGTCGGTCTCTCGAAAGGTGGCGACGATCTTCACCGGCTGGCCATCGGCCACCTTGACGCCCACCGCCGCGAGCCGCTCCGTCATCTTCTCGATGACCCCGGCGCGGAAGCCTTCGGGGTCTCGGTTCGGGTTGCCGACAATTTGAACGCTGACGGTCGACCCCTCGCGGAGCATCGCCTTGACCTTGGAATCGGCAGCCGCCTGCTCGGCGCGGACGACCCCTTTCTCGGGAATTTCCAGGGTTTTAAGAACCGCCGGTTTGCCGATCGCGCCGGTGATGAACCGATGCAAGCCCCCCGCGTTTCGGTCGTGAATGCCCCCTTCGTAATACCAGACTGGCCGCTTGGCCTCCAGGTCGACGAGAACCTTCTGATCGACCAGAATGTGCCGCCCGGCGCCGTACTGAAGCCAGTTCGCCTTCGCGATCGGCGAGGGCATCTCGCCAATCACCTGCCCTGTTTTCAAGTCCCAGCGCACGAGGGTATCATCAAGCACGGCCGCCAGTTCGTTCCCCTCGGGGTCGAAGGCGGCGGCCTTCAGACCGCTTTCGGCCTGATGCCCCGAGGACACGCCATCACCGCGCGCCGCTCCGGTTTCGGGATCGATCAGCCGCAAGGTACCACTTCTGAGCACGGCGAGCGTCTTCCGCCCAGGACTCAAAACGGGAATCCCCGTCGCGGCCTTCTCGCCGATGTAAACGGCCTTGCAGTCGGGCAGCGACCAGAGGATCAAGGTTCCCGCCGGGTTGACCGTCAGCACCCGTTTGGCGTCGAGAAAGGCGGCCCAGGCGACGTTCTTGTTGTCGCCCGACTCCTTCTCATACGGCCGCCAGCCGACGACGTGCGTGCCTCCTTCCGTGGTGTGGACATCGACCCGGTCAAGGCCGCCGACGTGCGTCATGAGGAACTGCGCGCCTGTCGGATCAAAGGCGGTCGGCATCGAGACCGAGGGGATCTCGAACCGGCCGAGGGGTCGACCCGTCGCCAGGTCGTAGCGATCGACCTGCCGTCCTTGCAAGCTCGGCTTCCCCTTGTTGGCGTCGAGCCGGGCACCTGGACTGCTGACGACCAGGGCCAGCGGCGGGCCATCGGGACCGGACGCGAGAAGGCCCACGACATCGAGCGCCGGGGTCTTCAAGGTGATGGGCTTGCCCGCGGCGTTGGGTTTCGCGGTTGTTCCCGCATCGACGGGCGCTGACCAGGCGACCGGACCGGCGACCGGATCAACCTGTTTGGCTCCGGCGAGATTGGCGGCCGTGACTGGTGGCAGGCTCGCGTCGGCGGCGCTTCCGCCTCCTCGGGCGATCGTCATCGCGGTCACGATCTTGGTCTTCGGCAGCGGGTCGAGCCGGAGTACCTGCCGGTTGTTGATCGCGGACGTGGTGATGATGCGGTCAAAGTCGAGAATCCTGCGCGGTCCTTGCTCCTGATATTTGGTCGGCGCGAAGGGAATTGCAAAGACGGTTTGACCACTCTTGCGCTCGACGATCGACTGGTCGCGGATCAGCCAGCCGGAGGCGTCGGGAAGCCACTGGACGACCTGGTCGTCGTAGCTGAAAGTCTTGCCGAAGGGGTTATTGCCCGGTGTCTCGAAGTCGGATTCGAGGAGGCCGGTCGTGGCGTCGAGAGTCATCAGGTGAGTCTTGGTGTTCGCCGTGTACAGCAAGGTCAGCGCCTTGCCGTCGGGCGAGAAGGCCATCCCCTCGCAATCGGCGTTGAAATTAGCGTCTTTGGGAATCTCGAACTGTCCGGCGAGGTTGCCGTTACTGAGGTCGTAAACCTGCAACTTGTTCTTCTGCGCGAGCGTCAGGGCCATGTAGCGCCGGCCTGGGCTGAGGGTCACCGAGTCGCGGTCGAACCCGTCGGGAGTGGTGATCGTGAACAGCTTTTTCCCTTGAAGGAAGTCCCAGACCTGAAACGTCTTGGCGTACGAGGTGCCGAGGACGAGGCGGCCTTCGCCAGGCCCGGCGATGTCAAGATAGTCGGGGATCTTGTCGCCGTCCTCGATCCGGCCGATTCGCTTGGCGTCGGCGACTCGCCAGATGTCGGTTGTGCGCGGCACGGGGTTCGTGTGGACGACGAAATAAGCACCATCGGGGCTAAGTGCCATCGGCTTGGCGACCTCGATCTTGCCCGCGAGCCGACCGATTTTCGCGGGCTTGCGAAGGTCGTAAACCTCGCGGTACTGGTCGGCGTTGTCGTTGCCGCCGACGATCACGAAGGGGCTTGGCGTCGTCGGGTACAGAATCGCGTTGCCGCCGAAGTGGTCGGGAACCGGGATCGTCAATTTCGCGATCGGCGGGAAGACCAGCGGCACTGGTGCCGGGTCTGGCTTGACCCGCCACGCCGATTGACTTGCGGCGGCTGATTCGTTGTCGCGCTGAAACCCTTTCGAGACGGCCGTCGGCGCCTCGGCCGAATCTTCGACGGCCGCGATCGGGGCCACGGCGTCGTCACCCGACCTGGCGGCGACTTGCTGTTTCTCGGCGGCAAGTTGCCTGGCACGTCGAAAGCCAGTCATGAAAGCATTCACGAAGATGACCATCACGACCACGGCCAGCAGCGAGCCGACGCCGCCGAGGACCCAGACCCAGACAGGGACGCCCGCCGAGGTCTGTCCAGCGGCCGGTCTTCGACCCCCCGCGCCCCTTGGCAAGAGCGTTTCCTCGACCTCGCCGCGCGCTGAAGACGCCGCGTCTTGCAGACCATAAGGGTCGTCCACGTCGTCGACGGGGCGTCCAGCGGCTGGTTTCGCGGGTGAGCGCGGGGGGGTTGAGCCTGCCCCGGCCCGCGACGCCGAGGGGATGACCATCGAGGCGCCGCAGGACTTGCATTTCACTTTCCGGCCGGCGAGCGAACCGTCGACCTCGTAAATTTTCCGGCAACTCTGGCACGAGAAGGTGATTGCCATGAAAGCCTTTTCGCCGGTCGATCTGGCGTTGAAAATCGAGGGGGGTTTAACAGATTTTCCAGGAGCCGGGAACGTCGTGAAAGCCGCCGCCCCGGCGGCCTTGACTCGGCCGCGTCTTTGGACTCGTACTCGACATGCTAAAAGGGACGCTTCCGCCGGTCAATCGGCCGGTTTCCGCGTGATGAAGACCTGGAAAAAAAAGAACCTCCGCCGCAACTCGCTTTCGAGTGCGACGGAGGTTCCAGGTTGATCGGGCCGATCGGGTTCTTGATGGCTCACGAATGAGCGGCGGCGACGCTCGGCTGGGCGTCTTTCCAGTACATGTCGACCTTGTCGCAGGTCGTCACCCGTCCCGAGGCCGGGCAGGTCACCGCGCTCTTCTCGATCTGCGTCGTCGGGCTCTCGAAGGTCTCACGCGGCATCTGGATGCGCGAACGGTGATCGCCGCCGCACGCCTTGCATCGATAATACATCGCCATCGGTTCGGTCTCCTATCCCGAGAATGGTCCCATGAAGGTTCATAGCAGGATAAAACCGAACTGTAAAGCGAAGTTGATCGACGTCGCCCCTCGGCAACACCCCGAACGTGGTCTTTCGACCGCCCGAATTTTGATTCGCCTATTTCTTAGCGGGCAAGGCTCGCCCTGATCCGAGCATCGAGCGCGACGGCCTCGCGTTCGGCATCGGCAAGGGAGAGGCCCGGCTTCATTCCGGGGCGTTTGTGGCCGACGGCCGAGAGCCAGGCATCTTTGAGGAGTCGTTGCCGGTCGCGGACGAGCTTGAGGACCACCGGCCCGCCAGGAAAGGGAGCGACGGCCGTTTCCACGTCCTTCGCCGCGTCGAGGTCGGCCGAGGGAATGCCCCAGTGTTCTAGAAGGACCCGGGCCATCAGCCAGTGACCTGTCTCGCCCGAGTGGACACCGTCGCCCGCGAGCACATAACCCGGCTCGGTCTTCCGCTTTGCCGCGAGAAAGCGAGCCATCGGGCCGTGGGCGTCGACCACGTCCCAGCCATCGCTCGATTTCCGGTCGAGGAGCCATCGGGAATAGCGAGCGAGGACCGCGTCATAGCCTTCAAAGGGCTTCGGGTATTCGCTGAGCCCGTCCGGCAGGGTCTTGCCCCGGAGCGGAAGGGGGTCAAAAACCGGCGGGGTGACGTGCAGCACCTTTGCCCCGGCCGCCGACGCCTTTTCGCGAACGCGTTTGATCCCGTCCTGAAACGCCTGAAACCTTGCCTCGCCGAAGGGATAATAAATGCCGTCGTTCATGCCATAGCAGACGACCAGGAGGTCGGGCCGGGTCTTTTCCAGAACGCGGTCGAGCCGTTCGAGCAGACAGGGGCGCGGAAACTGGCCCCCGGCGTGCCCCGGCTCGGAGAGGCCCGAGACCGTCTCGCTGGGCAGGCCGAGGTCAAGCAGTTCGGTCTTGAATGCGGGATCTTTGAGTCTGAGATAGGTCTCGATGTCCTCGATGTACTGACCCGAATAGGTGATGCTATCGCCGAGAAAGACGACCCGACGAACCCCCGACAGGGGCGCTGGAGTTGGTTCCGCCGCGACCGAGAGGCCAGCGTGGAGGATCAGCAATGTCAGGGCCAGAACAGGACGCATGCGGAGACCTCTAGCGTTGCGGAGAGATGCGTCGGGAGCGAGGGTTTTTAGGCCCGATGACCAATGACCGAAGATTTTCATTATCTCGGTCGGTCATCGGTACTTGGCCATCGGTCATGGCAAGGTTGGGCCAGGACGCAAGTCCCGGCGTTGCGACACGCGTGCTCGATCCGTTCAATTCAAGACGGTCAGGGCGGACTTCTTCTTTTCCTTCTCCTGATGCGACTTCAGCGCGGGAGTGTCCTCGTCGAATCGCTCGACTTCTTCAAGCAAGGCGGCGACCATCTCCGCTTCCTTGACGTGTCGGATCGGCACGCCTTTCTTGAAGATGATTCCCTTGCCCGCGCCGGCGGCAATGCCCAGGTCAGCCTCCTTGGCCTCGCCGAAGCCATTGACGAGGCAGCCGAGAATACTGATGCGCAGGGGGTTCGTGAGCTTGGCCATCTTCGCCTCAACCTCGGCGACGATCCGCTCAAGGTCGATGTCGAGCCGGCCGCAGGTCGGGCAGGCGACAACCTCGGGCTTCGTGACCCGTCGGTCGCAGGCTCGCAAGATATCAAACCCGGCGGCGATCTCGGGAACCGGGTCACCCAGCAAGGAAACCCGGATCGTATCGCCGATCCCTCGCAGGACAATCGCCCCGATTCCCGCGGCGCTCTTGAGCGTCCCGTAGTCCTTCGAACCCGCCTCGGTGATGCCGACGTGGGTTGGATAGTCGCACTGCGCGGCGTACTGCGTGTAGCACTCAACAGCCGTCGGCACGTGGCTGGCCTTCAACGAGACGATCATCTTATTGTAGCCAAGCGCCTCGGCCATCTCGATGTAGCGGAGAGCACTCTCGACCATTGCCTCGGGACAGGGGAAGCCGTACTTCTCGATCAGGTCTTTTTCGAGACTTCCCGAATTGACGCCGATGCGCATCGGGATTCCCTTGTCGCGCGCCTTGCGCACGACTTCCTTGAACCGGTCGTCGCCGCCGATGTTGCCCGGATTGATCCGGATCTTGTCCACGGCGGGTCGGCCGTCGTCGGTGGTGGCGTCGAGGCAGGCGAGGGCCATCCGGTAGTCGTAATGAATGTCGGCGATGAGCGGAATCTTGATCCGCGACCGGATCACCCGGCAGGCTTCAACGTCCTCTTTCTTGGGGACGGTGACGCGGACGATCTCGCAACCGGCCTCTTCCAGGCGCAGAATTTGCGCGATGGTTTCCTCAATGTCGAACGTGTTGGTCGTCGTCATCGACTGGACCCAGATCGGGTTGCCGCCGCCGACAACATGGTCGCCAACACCGACTTCCCGGGTCTTGTGCCGGGTAACCACCGTGCTATAGGCCATTGCGGTTCGTCCCAGGTTGTTGATGGCGTACGGCTTTACGTATCTTACTAAGGACACACCACCTTGCGTTTATCGTAGCCCTTGCGGCCAGGATGGTCAAGGTCGGTCGTCAAGCCCTGGCCTTCGGGTCTCTGGAATCGTCGAAGGCCGAGGCGCGTCGAGAAAAAATCGACGCCCTCGACGCGCGGCGTGGTTAGAATCAAAGAGAAAGATCCGCGGCGCGTCTCCCGGACCGACATACTCGCTCGCTTCAACGAGGGTCACTGGGCATGTCTCTTCAGCCGAAGTCATGGATTCGCAACCGGTTGGTCCCCGGCGTCCTGGTCCTTGCCGGCGCCCTGGCGCTGGCGTTCACCTGGCTCAAAACCGTGGATCGCCCGGTGCGCCGGGCCGAGACGCTGGGCGTCCAGACGGTTGCCTATCAGCCGATCGTCGGCGACCTGCTCGACGGCGGGGTCGACTGGATCAACACCGCCGGGCCGATCCGGATGAAAGACCTGCGCGGGAAGATTGTCTTGCTCGACTTCTGGACCTTTTGTTGCATCAATTGCCATCACGTCTTGCCCGACCTGGCCAAACTAGAAGAAAAATACAAAGGTCAGCTCGTCGTCATCGGCGTTCACTCGCCCAAGTTCATCGCCGAGCGCGACACGAAGAACGTCCGCCAGAAGGTTCGCGAATACGGAATCAAGCACCCGGTCGTCAACGACTCGGAGCAGGTGATCTGGAACCGGCTCGGGGTTGTGTCGTGGCCAACGCTGATGCTCCTCGACCCCAATGGCAAACCTGTCGGCTCGGTCTCGGGCGAGGGACATTACGCGATCCTCGACCGCGAGATCGCCCGATTGATCGCCGAGTTTCGCGGCAAGGGGCTGGACGAGAATCCGCTCAAGTTTCCCGCCGAGAGCGAGAAGCCCGATAACACCCCCCTGCTCTTTCCCGGCAAGATACTGGCCGATGCCGAGGGCGACCGCCTCTTCATCGCCGACACGGGGCACAACCGCATTGTGTTGACGACGCTCAACGGCAAGAAGCCGGTTCTGATCGGCTCGGGCTCGACCGGAATGACCGACGGCAGCTATGACAAGGCGGAGTTCCACCGTCCGCAAGGGATGACCCTCGCTGGTGAAACCCTTTACGTCGCGGACACCGAGAACCACGCGATCCGCGCGATCGACCTCAAGAAGAAGACGGTGACGACCGTCGCCGGCACGGGCGAGATTGCCCGAGGCGTCGCCCGGACGCACGCCCCCGGCACGGCGCACCGGACCCCATTGAATAGCCCCTGGGATCTCACGCACACCGAGAACGCCCGCATCCTATACGTGGCGATGGCCGGTCCGCACCAGATCTGGCGGTTTGACACCGAGGCGGGCGAGATTGTCCCCTGGGCTGGAACCGGCGTCGAGAATATTCTTGACGGCCCGATCGCCTCGGCGAATTTCGCGCAGCCGAGCGGTCTGGCAACTGACGGCGTTCACCTCTTCGTGGCCGATTCCGAGGTCTCGGCCGTCCGGGCGATCAGTCTTGGCGGCGGCAAGAACCTGGTCCAGACGATCGTCGGCGAGGGCCTTTTCGCCTTTGGCGACGAGGACGGCCGAGGCCCGGCCGTCCGGCTCCAGCACTGCCTGGGCCTCGCCTTCGGCGACGGCCGTCTCTTCATCGCCGACACCTATAACAACAAGGTCAAGGTCTGCGACCCGAAGACCCGAACGGTCACGACCTTCGCGGGCAACGGCGCCCGGGGCGACAAGAACACTCCGGCCGAGTTCTCTCAGCCGGGCGGCCTGAGCGTCGCCAGCAAGACGCTTTTCGTCGCCGACACGAATAACCACCAGATCCGCGCGGTTGACCTCACGGCCCAGACGGTTTCCACCCTCGAACTTGCCGACCTCAATCCTCCGGCCCCTCGCCCCCGCAAGCCAACGTTTCCGAACGCCCGAAAGATTGATGTCGCCAAGGTCGAGGTCAAGCCTGGTCGCGAGCTGACGCTTTCGGTGGCCTTGCCGATTCCGCTCGGCTACCACCTCAACGCCGAGGAAGGGAGCACGATGCCCATCGTCGTCGAGGCTCCCAACCAGACCGACCTGATTGACGCCTCCAAACTTCCCGAGACCGGCACCCGCATTCACCCCCCCGCGACCACGTTCAGCCTCAAGGTTCCCTTCACGAAAGCCCTGGCGAACGGCGAGTCGGTTGACCTCAAGGTCTCGGTTCTTTCGTTGATTTGCAGCGAGGGGTCAAAGCTCTGCATGATCAAGAGCTTCGTCTGGAACGTGCCCATCCACGTTTCCAAGGACGGCAGCGAGACGATCACGCTCGATGGGAAGTGAGCCTGGAAACCGGCGTGGGCTAAGACTTGAGGACTGATGACCAAGTACCGATGACCGATCTGAATTTTCCTATTGGTCATCGGTCATGAAATTCCAGCCGTCTCGGTCTCGCCGATGAGCCGGAGGCCGACGGGCAAGGAGTCGCCGAGAGCCTGGCCTTGCTCGGCGGCCTCGCGCTCGGTGAACTCGCGGACGGAACGGACCTCGTCGTCGGTCGCGCCAAGTTTTGAGAGGCGATCCGCGAGACGGGCGCGAAGTTCGGGGTCAAGGTCGCCGGTCCGGTCGCCCGAGACGCGACCGAGTTGCAAGAGCGCGAAGACGGCGTCGACCGTTTCCCGGCCGGGGGCGTATTCGCGGTCGAGAAGTGATTGAACCCACGCTTCGGCCCGGTCGCGGCGGACGGTCGTGTTGGCGGGTCCGTAAAGGGGAACCCGTGCCCCGAGCCGGCCGAGGCACCAGAGGACATGATGCGCCAGGTTAGGCCGCGCCAGTTCCTTGACGAGGGTCTCGCCGAGCGCTTCCTTCGACTCGGCCCCGAGCCGTTCCAGGGCCGAAACGCAGCGCCACATCTCGGCGATCTCGTGAGGCTCGGGTTTCGGTCGGTTTGTTTTTTTGGAAGAGACCGATCCGGCTTTCGGCGGTAAGAGAAACGGGGTCAGGCGGCGGCCGATCTCTTCATGATGTGGCTTCGAGAGCCCGGCCGAGACCCGGCGCCACAAGATCCACCACTCGGCCCAGCATTGCAGGTCTTTAACGTGCTTCACACCGAGGTGAAAGACGGGCCAGAGCGCCTTGATGCGCACCTCGTCGAGCGGAAACCCTGTGCCCGGCCGCAAGCAGTAACCCGCCAGGTTATACCAGCGCGACTCATGCCTTGGCCCTCGATAACGCTGCTCGGCCTGGTCGCGGAGCGGTTCCCACAAGGCACGCAGGGCCGACGGCGGCCACTGGTCGCGGGGGACGTCGAGCGTTTCTTCCAGCCGCTTGATGAGCCGAGCCGGGCTCTTCTCCTCGGCCACCGGGCCGGCACCAAAGGCCGTTCGAATGGCCGAGACGGCGGCGTCAATCTCCGACTGTTCGATGACGACGCGGTCGGCCTCTTCACCAGCGACGGGGCCGCGCGGGCCGGGCGCGTTTCCGCCGGGGCCGCGAAGCTGGATCTGAAGCCGCCAGCGGCGGTCGTCGGTCCGGCTCTGACACCAGAGCTCGACCGTTCCGACCTCCGTGACCCGCGCCGCGAGGCGAACGGGCACGCGCTCGGCCTTTGCCTTGCGGCCGACGCGCATCAGGCTTTGCAAGGGGGGCAAGGGGCGGATCGAGTCGGGATCGGCGGCGACGAGGTCGCCGGGATGGTCATCGGCGCGGACCGAGCTACTCGCGAGCGGAAAGGCGACGGGCTGCCCCATCAAGAGGTCAAAATCACGGTGGTCGATCCGGATTTCATCGCCTTCCTGAGCATCGCGCGGAACGACGCAGAGCCAGGGCCGACCGTCGCGTTCCGACTGAAAGCCAACGTAGTACGAACGCGCCGTGCCGCCGCCGATCCGAATGCCTCCGCCGCGGCGAACGACACCGTAATACGCAGCGCCATAGGCAACAGCGAGGTCAAGCGAGACGTTCGTCAGGACCCGAGGCGTGTAGGCCGGGCTGGCGTCGTCGGGGAACCAACTGGCGACGGCCTTGACGAGGCGATCGCGGACGACCTTCGGCGTCAGGGCACCGCCGTTGAAGAGGATCGCGTCGGGCCGCGCGGGGCATTGATTGTCGGGCGTCGCAGAGTCGGGACCGATCACCTCGGCCCGGTGGCGTCGGAGAAAGGCGCTGAGGTGCTTCGGAATCGCCGGATCAGTGACGAAAGGCAAGCCGAACTCTTGCAAACCGGCCTTCGCGCCCCGAGAGGGATCGTCTCCGCGACCGACGATCGGGAAGAACCCGTCGAGCACGACCTCGTTCACTTCCGCGCGGGTCAGCTCGGATTGAAGACTGCCCCCGATGATTCGCGACCCGCGCCCGGCGATCGTGACCGGCCAGCGGTCGGGGGGCGAATCGCCGAGTAGCTTCTCCTTGGCCGATCGGCAGGCATAGCGCAGGGCGCTCCACTGTTCGGTATCGAGCCGCGAGGCGCTGAGCTTCGCCTCAACCTTGTGGGCGAGGGCGAGGTCAATGTTATCGCCACCGAGCATCAGGTGATCGCCGACGGCGACGCGTCGAAAGCCGGGTCCGGTCGGCGTCTCGACGACCGTGATCAGGCTGAAGTCGGTCGTTCCGCCGCCGATGTCGCAGACGAGGATCAACTCGCCCGCGCGGACCTCCTTTTGCCAGCCTTCCTGATGGCCGACGATCCAGCAATAAAAGGCCGCCTGCGGCTCTTCCAGAAGGGTCAGCGACTCCAGCCCCGCGCGGCGGGCCGCGTCGACGGTCAGCTCGCGCGCGGCCTCGTCAAACGAGGCGGGGACGGTCAGGACGACCTCTTGAGTCTCCAGGCGTTTTGAAGCGTCATCACCGGCAATCTGGAAGTTCCAGGCGTCGCGCAGATGCCGTAAAAATTCGGCCGAAGCCTCGACCGGCGAAACCTTCCGCGCGTTCAGTGGTCCGCCCCAGGGGAGGATTTCGGCCTCGCGGTCGACCCCCGAATGACAGAGCCAGCTCTTGGCGCTGGCGACGAGGTGGCCGGTGACCTTGGCCCCTTGCGTTCGGGCGAATTCACCGACGATCCGGTCGGCGGATTCCGCCCAGGGAAGTTTGGCGGCATCGGGCGGAAGTTCGTGCGGACCGGGCAGATACAGGAACGACGGCAGCATCGATCGACTGGCCGACTCACCCGGCGCGACGAGTTGCGGAATTTCAAAGAGCCGGATATCGGCCGTCGGCCGCTCGCGTCCCTTGGTGTCAACGTACGCGACCGCGCAATTGGTCGTCCCCAGGTCAATCCCCACGATAAAACGCGAGCGAGCCATGCGCGGTCGATCCCCTTCACCTGGCCAGTGCCGATCCTCCTTGTCATTCTATCCGACGCGACCGGTGAACCGGAAAGAAAAGGGCTGATGACCGATGATCAAGGACCAAAGCCAGGATCGGAAGTCGGGGCAAAGGCTTTACCAGGCATTCCTCGGCCATTGGTCATCGGTCATCGGTCATCTTCCGAGGCGTTAACCGCCGCCGGAGACGACGAAGTTGACGAGCTTGCCCGCGATGACAACGACCTTCTTGATCTCCTTGCCGACGAGAAGACCCGCGATTTTTTCGTCGGCGCGGACGGCCGATTCCAGGGCCTCGCGGTCGGCGCCGGCGGGAACGGTCACGCGGCTGCGGAGTTTGCCGTTGATCTGCACGGGGATCTCGATCGTTTCATCCTTCAAGAGCGCGGGGTCGAAGGTCGGCCAGGGAACATAGGCCAGGGTCTCGGCATGGCCGAGGATCTGCCAGAGTTCCTCCGCGAGGTGCGGGGCCATCGGCGCCAGCAAGAGCGCGAAGGTTTCCATCGCCGAACGCGGCCGGACGTCCATGCCGGTGAAGGCGTTGGTGAACTCCATCAGGCGGCTGATCGCCGTGTTCAGGCTCATCCGCTCCATGTCGTCGGTAACTGCGGCGACGGTGCGAGCGACGAGCTTGGCTTGCTCAACCGTCGATTCGACATCCTGAACCCGGGGATCGAGCTGAATGTTTTCGGCATCCTGATCGACGAACATGCGCCAGGCTCGTCCGAGGAACCGATAAACGCCCTCGACCCCTTTCATGCTCCAGGGCTTCACGGCTTCGAGCGGACCCATGAACATCTCGTAGAGCCGCAGGCTGTCCGCGCCATATTCGGAGACGACCACGTCGGGGTTGATCACGTTGCCGAGGCTCTTGGACATCTTGTGCGCCCGCGCCTCGATTCGAATGGCCGGGTCGTCGACGAGGACAAAGGCGTCTCCTTTCTTGACCGCCTGGTCGGGGTCAAGCTTGACGGGCGCGACGGCCTTGCCATCCTTGAGGCGATAGCCGTCGTCGGTTCGAATCACGTCGGTCGACGAGACCCAGCGGTTGGCTTCGTTTTGAAAACCTGTGTACTCCGTCTCGCCGAGGATCATCCCCTGATTGACCAGTTTCTGGAACGGCTCGGCCGTGCTGACGTGGCCGCGGTCGAAGAGAACCTTGTGCCAGAATCGACTATAAAGCAGGTGCAAGACCGCGTGCTCGGCGCCTCCGACATAGAGGTCAACGGGCATCCAGTACCGTTCCTTGGCCGGGTCCCAGGGCTGGTTTTCATTCTTCGGGTCGAGAAAGCGGAGGTAATACCAGCACGAACCGGCCCATTGCGGCATCGTGTTCGTCTCGCGTCGGGCGGTTTCCGAATAGTTCACCCAGGCCGTGGCCTTGCCGAGCGGCGGCTCGGGCTTGCCAGGGGGTTGAAAATCTTCCAGGTCGGGGAGCAGGACGGGGAGTTCGGATTCGGGAACAGCGCGGGCGCGATCGTTCGGGTCGATCAGGAGCGGGAAGGGCTCGCCCCAGTAGCGCTGGCGGCTGAAAAGCCAGTCGCGGAGCTTGTAATTGATCGTCTTGCGGCCGAGACCGCGGTCAACCAGCCATTGCGTGACGATGGCCTTGGCTTCAAAGGTGGTCAGGCCGTCGAGCGTGAGGTCGCCTTTCGCGGAATTGACGGCGATACCCGGTTCCGGCTCGGCCAGGGTGAGCGGCTTGCTGGCCTCTCCGCGCGAGAGCGCGACGACCCGGACGATCGGCAGGTCAAACGTCTGCGCAAACTCAAAGTCGCGCTGGTCGTGGCCGGGAACGGCCATGATCGCGCCGGTGCCGTAGCTGATGAGCACGTAATCCGCGATCCAGACCGGAATTTCCTGGTCGTTGACGGGGTTAATCGCATATCCGCCCGTAAAAACGCCCGTTTTTGACTTCGCCAGGTCGGTCCGGTCGAGGTCGCTCTTGCGCGCCGCGGCGTCGCGATAAGTGGCGACGGCGGGGCCTTGCCCGACCGTCGTGATCCGGTCAACGAGCGGGTGTTCGGGGGCGAGAACCATGTATGTCGCGCCAAAGAGCGTGTCGGGGCGGGTCGTGAAGACGCGAAGTGAGGCGTCGACGCCCTTGAGCCGGAAGTCAACCTCGGCCCCTTCGCTGCGGCCGACCCAGTTGCGCTGCATGTCCTTGATCGCGGGCGACCAGTCGAGGTTTTCGAGGTCGTCAACCAGGCGCTCGCCGTAGGCGGTGATCCGAAGCATCCACTGTTTCAGCGGCAAGCGAACGACCGGATGACCGCCGCGCTCGCTCCGGCCGTCCTTGACCTCCTCGTTGGCGAGGACCGTGCGCAGCTCGGGGCACCAATTCACGGGAACCTCGGCGCGATAGGCGAGGCGCTTCGAGTCGCGATAGGCGTCGGGATCAGCCGTTCCTTGCGGAATCGGCAGGTCGGCGATCGATCGCCCCTTGCCCCGGTGTTCTCGACCGGCGGCGTCGGTCCAGACGAAGTCGGGGTCGTACCAGGTATCAAAGATCTGAAGAAAGATCCACTGCGTCCACTTGTAATAGTGTGGATCGGTCGTATCGACCTCGCGGTCCCAGTCGTACGAGAACCCGAGGGCCTTGATCTGGCGGCGGAAGTTATTGACGTTCTCGCGGGTCGTCTCGCGCGGATGCGTCCCCGTCTTGATCGCGTACTGTTCGGCGGGGAGGCCAAAGGCATCCCAGCCCATCGGGTGGAGCACGTTGAACCCGCGCATCCGCTTGTATCGGCAGACGATATCGGTCGCCGTGTATCCCTCGGGATGGCCGACGTGCAAACCCGCGGCGCTCGGGTACGGGAACATATCCAGGACGTACAGCTTCGGCTTCCCGGCGACGAGGTCGTCGACGCGGAAGGTCTTGTGCGCGTCCCAGTACGCCTGCCACTTCGGCTCGATCCGCTGCGGGTGATACGACGGCATAAGACGGACACTCCCCGACCGCCCCGGCCCCGCTTGCGATTGCGCTTGCGCTTGCGCATACCTTCGGGTCGGTCGGTCTTCCGCTCGGACAAAAAAAGCCCTCGGCGGGTTCGAGGGCCTCTCCGGTCAATGATCCGTTCAGAATACCGCGCGTTGCACCCACCCGCCAGCGTTCAAGGCGGCAATCTCCGGGTCGTTTCGCCGCGAGAAAAGGACCGATCACCAAGGGCCGATGACCAAACCAGGGACCAGAGACCGAAAATAAGGTTAAAGCCCGTGACAGGTATCTCTTTTTCCTTTTTGGCCATCGGTTCTTGGTCATCGGTCATTCCCAAGCATGAAACACACAGAGCAAAGCCCGCCGACACAATCCCTCCAAACAGCAGGACCCCGCCAACCCTCCCTCTTTGCCCCGCCGGAACCATTCCGAGACACGGATTTCTTGCGAAAGGCGTCCTCATGGTCAATCTTTACGTTGTCGAACAAGTCGCGTTTTGTCGGTCTGACAATCGAGGTCAGGTCAACTTGACAATAAGGAGTTGAACAAGCCCGGCGCGGACTTTAGGGAAATTTTTACAAAATGAATTGGGGCATCCGACGTTCGGCCTGAAGGCGTGTAGACTTGAGTCGAACGGGGACCGTTTGCACTTTTTGAGTGGATCAAGCCCGCGACCTCGCGGCACCCCGCTTGCTCCGAGGATTGGCCAACCCACGCACACCGTTGACGTGACCCCAAAAGACCCGTCGGCCCTGTTTTGAGCGGGAATCGCCCCTGTCGGGAGTCGTCAGGCGGCGTTCGGAGCTTGCTTGTCCGAGAGAGACCCCAGGAGACCTGAGATGGCCCGTTCGTTGCTGGCCTGGATCGTTTCGCGCCCTCGCCAAAAGGCGGCCCTGATTGTCCCCGCGCTGCTCGTCACCCTGGCCGTGGGGTGCGGGCACCACAACCGTCGGTCGTCGCTACGACCGGTGTATGTGACCCCGGCCCAGCCGTCGTCCGCGGCGCCTTGCCCGTCGGGCGATTGCGGCGGGTCGTCGAGCGTTGTCCCGTCGGGATCGGCGACGTCGTCGTCGGTGGATACCTCGGTGATCGAGTCCGGTGCCACTGGCACCGGCTCGATCCGCCCGGTTCCGCCGGTCATCTCCACGCCCTCGGCCTCAACCATTCCGGCCCCCGCCAACAATATTCCGTCACGCGCGACCGACACCCCGCCGCCGGTCACCGGGCCGACGATGCCCGGCTTCTCGGACGAACCCGACCTGACACCGATCCAGCCCGGCGGTTCATCGAAGGTTCCCGCGCCCAAGGCTTCGGGAGCCGGATCGGGTGCCGCGGCCAACAAGACGTCATCCGCCTTGCCGAGCGACTCGCTGAAAGGCGAGACCGTGAACAGTCGCAAGGGCGCGACACCGGGGAGGCTGAGGTCGGCCTCGCTGCGTGACGCGCTCGGGCAGTACACGAACGATGCCGACGACCTCTTTCAGCCTCCCAAGGCCGATCGACCCTGGAAATACATCGTCTTGCATCACAGCGCGGGGGCGTCGGGAAGTTACGACTCGATCGACGCCGAACACCGCAAGAGGCTCGGCTGGCAAGGGTGCGGCTATCACTTCGTGATCGGCAACGGCAGTGAGAGCCCCGACGGCAGGATTGAAGTCTCGCAGCGCTGGGCGAACCAGAAGCACGGGGTCCACTGCCGGGACGGCAAGAACCCCGACGTCAGCGAATACGGGATCGGCATCTGTCTTGTTGGCGACCTGGAATCGTCGCCGCCGACCGACCGCCAGATTGCCGCCGCGAAGGCTCTCATTGCTTATCTCAGCGCGCGTTACCAGATTGCCGCCGACCACACCGAGACCCACGCCCACCTCGCCGCCTCAGCGACCTCCTGCCCCGGCCGCCACTTCCCCACCCAGGCCATTCTGGGCACCAAGAGCCTTGCCCTTCGCTGATCTCGCGACGCGACAGGTTCGCCCAACTTGGTTTACACTGAACATTCGATTCTAAAAAGGCTGACCCGAACGACCGCCGACGCCCGCGAGGTTGACCCGATGGGCCTTCCCCTCGACTTGACCGACCTCTTGCCTTACCTCAACGACTGGTCCACGCCCGATCTGGCCATGCGGATCGCCAAAATCTCCTCGGCAAGGTCTTCCGACCTCACCGCGATGACCGATCAGGTCTTGCCCCGGCTCGCCGCGATCGACGCCTATCTCGATTCCTTCGGCGCTCAACCACTCGACGAAACGGCACTCGGCCTCTTACGGCTAACCGAATGCGCTCTCGACGCGCGCCGCGAACTCGACGATCGCGCGTAAGACTGTAATTTCCGAAACTTTCTCGATACGAATCGCCCAGACGTAACCCCGCGGTCACGTTGCGAGTCATCGGGCAGCGCCTGTTTATGAAGGCGTTCCACCGGCCCTTTCACGCCGGATGGCCAGGTGGTCGTCAATTTTTCCTGAATCGATGCCAAAACGATCGGATAGCCTCGCCGGCATCGGCTTCGCCGGAGTACCTGTCGAAGAAATCCAGGAAGGCGTATACCGCCTCGGACTGGGTCCGGTTGAGCGACTCATATCGTGCCGCCCAGTGCTCGTTGAAGGTCAGGTCCCAGACGACCGAGTGCACGGTGGTCGAATCAGTTGTCCGCCAATTCCGAAGCGACCAGCACAGGAATGCGGGGAGGTAGAAGCGCCACCCCTCCACGTCGAAGAAACTCAAGGTCGAGAAGCCCGACTCCAACTTCCAGTCTGGCACCTCGGACCAGTGAGATTCCGGGTCCTTCTCTCCGGCCGCGAGCCACCGCTTTCCCCTGCCGAATATGCCTTCCAGATGCGCCTGGTGAATCGTCTCGCCTCCGCCCAACTCGACTCCGGCGAATACTTCGTGGATCTGCCGGATCAGCCCTTCGATATCGCGGAGTTCCGCCTCGGTCTGGGTCGCTGGGTATTTGGCCCCACCGTAATTTCGCTCGCACCGGGGGCAGTACTCATAATCGTACTCCCACGGGATACCGCAGTGACAGCATTTCATCCTCTTGGCGAACCCTCGCGCGCAAGATCAAGACGATCGAGATCCGACTACCCCTTGATCACGGCCTGAAGCGTGGCGCCCATGTCGGCCGGGCTGCGGGCGACGCGGATGCCAGCCCCTTCCAGCGCGGCGATCTTGTCGGACGCCTTGCCGGAACCCCCCGAGATGATCGCCCCGGCGTGGCCCATGCGCTTGCCTGGCGGAGCGGTCTGGCCGGCGATGAACGCGGCGAGCGGTTTTGTAAAGGCACCCGACGCCTTCAGTTCGGCGGCCTGTTCCTCGGCATTGCCGCCGATCTCACCCATCATCAAGACGGCGTCGGTATCGGGGTCGGCCTGGAACATCTTCAAGGCGTCGACAAAGCTCGTGCCGTTGATCGGATCGCCGCCGATGCCGACGCAGGTGCTCTGGCCGATCCCGAGGTTCGTGAGCTGCCAGACCCCTTCATATGTGAGCGTTCCCGACCGACTGACAACCCCGACACGCCCCGGCTTGTGAATATATCCGGGCATGATTCCGATCTTGCACTGACCGGGCGTGATGACTCCCGGGCAGTTCGGGCCGACGAGGCGAACCTCGGGATGATGGGCCTTCAAATAGGCCACGGCGCGGGCCATGTCGAGAACGGGAATCCCCTCGGTGATGGCGACGATCAGGGCGATTCCGGCGTCGGCCGCTTCGAGGATCGCGTCGGCCGCGCCTGGCGGCGGCACGAAGATCATCGTCGCATTCGCCCCCGTGGCCTTGACGGCCTCGGCGCAGGTGTCAAAAACGGGGACGCCGAGGACGCTTTCACCCCCACGGCCAGGCGTCACCCCGCCGACGAGCGTCGTCCCATAATCGCGGCACTGCTCCGAGTGGAACTTGCCGGCCTTGCCGGTAATCCCCTGACAGATCAGCCGTGTCTTCGTGTCGACCAGGATGCTCATGAATGGAATCCGGGGTTTGGATCAATACAGTTCGATCATGTGCTCGCCGCCGTGGGCCGGGTTGCCAATGAGCCGCCGGGCGTTGAGATCGACAACAAAGTCGAGCATTTCCAGAGGGATCTGACCGATCAGGACTGGACAGTCATCGGGAAGTTCCGTCACGTCGCTCAGACAGTCCCGACCCTGAATGGTGAGCCGGACCGCGTTGTACACCTGCAAATCCACGGGGCCGACACTGGTCAACGCCCGCCTCGTGCGCGAGGGACGGAGACCAAGTTGATCGATCAATCGCCTGGGCATCGACAGTTGGGTCGCCCCGGTGTCAATCAACGCATCGCTGACGTCGACCTTTCGAGCAAGGTCCGGTTCCATGTCACCACGATCGACCTGAAAAAGGTCTTCAAGGTTTTCAATTCTGGCCGAGACAAGGACTTTCCCCATCGACTTGCGTTCTCGCGAAATATCAGAATGTCCCCAAAAAAGTTATTATGCTGAACTCCCGAGACGTGCTTGATCTGTAGTCGACGTCTCTCTTCCTGAGCAAACCGAATCAGGTCGACCGTTCCGTTTGCCCATGGATTAGCCCTTCTTCTCACCCAATGCCGCGGCGACGACCTTTTGCGCGGCGTCGGTCAGGCCGGTGGCGGTGATGATCTTCCGGCCACTCTCGTCGAGGAGCTTGCGGCCGGCGTCAACGTTCGTGCCTTCAAGGCGGACGACGACCGGGATGCGGAAGTCCAGCTCATCGTAGGCGTCGAGAAGGGCCTGGGCGACGTTATCGCAGCGCTGAATGCCGCCGAAGATGTTGATAAGAACAGCCTTGACGTTGGGCGAGGCCAGAAGGATGCGAAAGGCCTCGATCACCTGTTCCTTGTTGGCGCCGCCGCCGATGTCGAGAAAGTTGGCGGGCTCACCGCCGTGGAGTTTGATCAGGTCCATCGTGCTCATCGCCAGCCCGGCGCCGTTGACCAGGCAGGCGATGTTGCCGTCGAGGCTGACGTAGCTCAGACCACTCTTCGAGGCGCGGAGTTCCGACGGGTCTTCCTCGGCGACGTCGAGCATCGCGGCGACGTCGGGGTGGCGAAAGAGGGCGTTGTCGTCAAAGTTCAGCTTGCAGTCGAGCGCCAGGACGTCGCCTTTCTCGGTGACGATCAGCGGGTTGATCTCAGCGAGCGAGGCATCTTTTTCGAGGAAAAGCTTCACGAATCCTTGAAGGAATTTTTCGCCCTTCTTGGCGGTCTCGCCCGAGAGGCCGAGGGCCTTGCAAACCTTCCGTGCCTGGAAGCCGAGAAGGCCGAGGCCGACGTCGATCGGCTCGCGGTGGATCTTCTCGGGAGACTCCATCGCGACGGTCTCGATCTCGACGCCCCCTTCGGTCGTGGCCATCAGGACGGGGCATTGCAGGGCGCGATCGACGGCGAGGCCGAGATAAAGCTCCTTGACGATGTCGTGGCCGACGGTGATCAGGACCTTGGAAATCGCCTGCCCCTCGGCGCCGGTCTGGTAGGTGACCAGGGTCTTGCCCAGCATGCTCGCGGCGGCCTTGGCGGCGTCGTCGCGGGAGCGGACGAGTTGAACGCCCTTGGCCATGCCGTCGGGCCGGGGTTTCTGGCCGCTGGCGATCTCAAGGGCGAGGCCGCGTTCAACCTCGGGTCCGACGGCGACACCCTTGCCTCGGCCTCCGGCGTGAACCTGCGCCTTGACCACGATCAGGCCGCCGCCGAGCGCGTCGTAAGCCGCCGCCGCCTCGTCGGGCGTCGTGGCGACAACGCCCGAGGGGACGGCGACCGAGGCCGACTTCAACAGCTCTTTCGCTTGATACTCGTGGACTTTCATCGCCGCTCGGCCTCTTGAAGATCGTGACGCCCGCCCCTCTGCCTCCTGGCGGCGGGTCCGCCCTGGGCAAGCGTTTGTACCACGCCCAAGGCCCACTTTCCAGACCCCCGCCCGGCCATACGGGAGGATTGCAAAGTCTCTCTTGTCAATGACCAAGGACCGATGACCGAGGACCAAATGGCGGAATTTCTCGGTCATTGGGACTTTGCCATTCCCCCGCCCGGCCTTGAGCCGACACGTGGGGACGTGGAATGACCCTTCAGTCTGACTCGCCCTCAACCTGCCGTTCGATCTCGGCGATTTCCTCGTCGGTCAGGTAGGGTCGATCGGCGTTGAGCGCGTCGCGCGTCTCGGGGTTGTGGTCGAGGTCGCGGAACTCGTGAGCCCAGTAGGCGGCTTCCTCGGCGGTCGGAGGTCGATCGACGGGCGTCGGCGGAGGTTCGGGACGAGGGGGACGTCGGGCTTTCAGGGCGTCGAGCTTGACCCAGAAATCATCGGCGGTCACGGCCTGGGCCTTGCGTCGGGTCGCCGCCTGGCGAATCCGGCGGTCGGACGAGACGACCGTCAGCGTCCTTGGCGCCGAGTGAGCGGCGATGAGTTCTTCGATCCGCTCGTCGGCGCAGTCGTTCTCGACGGCGAAGACGACGGCGATTCCCTTGTGGGTCGAACTTCGAGGGCGGTCGCCGGGCGCCGCGGAGGCGTCAAAGACAACGGTCGTCCGCGGAGCGTCGAGCGGGCCGAGAGCGTCGGCCAGATCGTTGAGGAAGCGGGTCCGGATGCGACGGAATCCATCGGGGCCGAACTTCTTGCCGAGCAGGCCACCGGCGTACATCAGGTTGTAGCCGTCGATGAGAATGCGCATCGGACCCTGGAAGTTCCGGAGTTCGGGACGCTCCATTGTCCCCGGACTCTCCCCGATCCGCAAGCGTGCCGCCGTTCCACTTCAGTGCTGTTTCCTTCTCAATTCATGACCGATGACCGAGAATTGAGCTTTCAGGCGCTTGCCTATTCATCCTGTTTTCGATTTTTCCTCGGTCATTGGTCCTAGGTCATTGGTCATGAAGTGATAAGGAACTGGCCCCGCGCTCAAGGTCCTCCACGAATGCCTCAGAAATAGGGGTCGTTCGAGCCATCGTCGTTGAGCTGTTTCGGTTCCCAGCCGAAGAGGGCGAGTTTCTCAGGGCGGGTCAGGCGGTGCCAGTCCCTCGTCTCCTTGATCGCCTGATCCCAGATGACCTCTTTCAGAGCACGATAACGGCCGACATAGGTATGCGTTCCGTCACGGACGAGGCGGTCGATCTCCGCGACCTTCTCGGCGATCTCGCGGGCGAAAGCCGTGTCGGGTAGATCTCGGTAGATCCCGAAATCGGATTCGTCGAGTTCCTGGCGGGCGATCTCTTCACCCCACTCGTGGATGAAGGCGCGAAGCGAGGCCGGATCGATGCGCGACCAGAAGTGCCCGCATGCCACGCAAGCGCGGAACGGGGTCGTGATCAAGACGCCTACCTGAGTGTACGAGAAACGAGTGCCGCTGGGACAAAAGCGATTCGGCGAATTTTCGCGAGCCGAAGAGCCCTCGCCATGGACGACCTTCGCCTTGCCACACGCGGGACAGGTTTCCTGGCTCATCATGACCCAGCCCTCTTTCTCCCGATTCGACCACGAATTCGGACGATCGATCGATCGATCAGGCGTGCGACGATTCCCCCGGCTTCTGGATAATTCCGCCGAGGGTGTGGCGGATCTCGCCGTTGACGATCACGGTGTGAGCCCGGCCGCGAACCTCCCAACCGCCGTAAGGGGTGTTCCGGCTCTTGGAAAGGAACTGAGACGGGTCGATCGTCCAGCGGGTTTCGGGGTCGATCAGGGTGACGTCGGCATCGACCCCGGCGCCGAGGGTCCCCTTGGGAATGCCGAGAAGCTGCGCGGGGTTGATCGTGAGCTTGCGAATGACCTCGGGCCAGGTCAGATGGCCAGGCTCGATCAACCCCTTGACCGTGATCGGGATCAGGGTTTCCAGGCCGACGATGCCGAAAGGAGCCTGATCCAGCTCGCGCATTTTCTTCTCGGGAGAGTGCGGGGCGTGGTCGGTGGCGAGGATTTCGATCGTGTTGTCGCGAAGGCCGCCGATCACCGCCTCGACGTCGGCCCAGGTGCGCAGGGGGGGGTTCATCTTGTAATTCGAGTCAAACGTGCGGAGCCGCTCGTCGGTCAGCGTGAAGTGATGCGGACAGGCCTCGGCGGTGACCTTGACCCCCCGGCGCTTGCCTTCGCGGACAAGCTCGACCGACCGGGCGGTGGAAATATGCTGGATGTGGAGCCGACCGCCGGTGATCTCGGCCAGGCGGATATCGCGGGCGACCATGATATCCTCGGCCGCGGCGGGCATGCCGCCAAGGCCGAGCTTCATCGACTCGAACCCCTCGTTCATCACGCCGCCGACGGTCAGCTCGGGCACCTGGCAGTGCTGCATGATGACCCGGTCAAACATCCGCGCGTATTCCAGAGCGCGACGCATCAACGAGGCCGAGGCGACCGGAGCGCCATCGTCGGTAAAGGCGACGGCGCCACCGGCGACGAGGCGGCCAAGCTCGGCGAGTTCCTCGCCCTTGCGGTCCTTGCTCACGGCGCCGACGGGATAAACGTTGGCCTTTTTGGCACGCTGGGCGAGCAGGACAACGAACTCGGCAACGCCCTGGCTGTCGATCGCCGGGAGGGTATTGGGCATGCAGGCGACGCTCGTCACGCCGCCGGCAAGGGCCGCCGCGGCGCCGGTGGCGATCGTCTCGTCTTCCTCGTTGCCGGGCTCGCGAAGGTGGACGTGGCAGTCAATCAGGCCCGGAGAGACGATCAGGCCGCGGGCGTCGATAACGATATCGGCGTCCACGGAACCGCCGCCGCCGGGGGGCAAGACCCGGCCCCGACTGAGCCAGAGGTCGCCAATCCGGTCGATGTCCTGGCTCGGGTCAATGATCCGGCCGCCTGTGATCTGGATCGTGCTCACCGCGGACGCCCTTTCCCGTCAGGCCGCACCCGACGCCGACGTGATCTTGCCACTGAGCAGATAAAGTACCGCCATCCGCACAGCAAGGCCGTTGGAAACCTGATCGAGGATCGCCGAGTTCGGGCCGTCGGCCACCTCGGGAGTCAGCTCGACCCCTCGGTTGATCGGCCCGGGGGCCAAAAGCAAGAGGTCGGGCTTGGCCAGGGCAACGCGCTCCTGGGTCATCCCGTAGAACCGCGAATACTCGGAGACGGACGGAAAGAGGCCCCGTTGCTGCCGCTCAAACTGAATCCGAAGGACGTTCACGACGTCGCACTCGGGCAGGATGTCTTCAATATGATGGGCGACCTCGCAGCCGAGGCGTTCCATGCCCTTCGGAACCAGCGTCGGAGGTCCGCAAAGAATAACCCGGGCGCCGAGCTTCGTGAGGCCCCAGATGTTCGACCGGGCGACCCGGGAATGGCTGATGTCGCCAACGAGGCCGACGGTCAGACCGGCGATCCTCTTCTTGGCCCTGCGGATCGTCAAGAGGTCAAGAAGCCCCTGCGTCGGGTGTTCGTGGCCGCCGTCTCCGGCGTTGATGATCGACGACCTGACGTGCTGGGCGAGCAGGTGCGGAGCGCCCGGGGTCGGGTGGCGGACGACCATGATGTCGGCGCCCATCGCCTCGATGTTCTTGGCGGTGTCAATGAAGGTCTCACCCTTCGAGAGGCTGGAGACGCTGGCCGAGAAGTCCTGAACGTCGGCCGAGAGTCGCTTGGCGGCGAGGCTGAAGCTGGTCCGCGTCCGCGTCGAGTTTTCGAAGAAGAGGTTGAAGACGATCCGGCCTTGCAGCGCGGGAACTTTCTTGCGGCTTCGATGGGAGATCTCGACGAACGACTCGGCGGTGTCGAGCAGGCCGTTGAGTTCCTCGCGGGTGAGGTCTTCGAGGCCGAGCAGGTGCTTGCGGTTCCAGGCGGGATGCGTGCCCCCCGGGCCGGTCGTCGACGTTGCCGTCGGCGCGTTCGGGGGTTCGGCGTTCGAGTCGCTGGGAAGGGCCATGATTCGTCGATCCGGGTCCGTGGAAGAGGGGTTCAATGCCGTCCGGTGCGGGTGACCTCATCGGCCCTGTCGGCCGGAATCACCCGGACCCGGACGTGCTCGTCTCGGGCCGTCGAGACGCTCAGGCCGACGACGTCGGGCTGAACCGGAAGCTCGCGGTGGCCGCGATCGATCAGGACGGCGAGGCGGACCCGAGCCGGTCGGCCCAGGTCGCAGATCGCGTTCAGGGCGGCGCGAATGGTCCGGCCCGTGAAGAGGACATCGTCAACGAGGACGATGTCCGCTCCGTCGACATCAAAAGGGATCTCGGTCCCGTGCAGGACCGGCCACCGGTTTCCCTGGCCGAGGTCATCGCGATACAGCGTGATATCGACCGCCCCGACCGGGACAAAGGCGCCAATCATCGGTTGCAGGGCGTTGGCGAGGCGGCCCGCGATCGGGTAGCCGCGCGTTCGAACGCCGACGAGGCGAAGCGGCTCCGACCCGCGTCGGCCGTCCACGATCTGACGGGCCATCGAGGTCACGAGGTCGGCCATTCCGTCGGCGTCGCAGAGTTGCGATTCGGTCTCGCTCATGGATCGGCTCGGCAACCCGTTGGGCGTGACGGTTGGTCCGTCGGTCCAGTCGCACCTTTGCGGAACGGCCCGGATGGTAGCACTCTGACGGCCGGCTTGCAATCCTCCAGCCTTCCGGTCAAAGGGACCGGCCGGGACCCTGGGGAGAATGACCAAGGACCGATGACCAAGGATCAAGAACCAAGGACCAAGGACCGAACCGGAACTCGTATCTTGAACATCGGTCATCGGTTCTTGGTCATCATCCCTCATCCTTCCAAACGCAAGAATCGCGGGTTGCCGGGCTTCGTCTTTCCGTTCGCTCGGAAAATGCTTACGATGAGCCGAGAGTTGACACCCGACGGACGGAGGCTCCTCGCGCGATGAAGATCATTCTGGCGAACCCCCGAGGCTTTTGCGCGGGGGTGAACATGGCCATCGAGTGCCTGGAAAAGGCGCTTGAGTTCTTCGGGCCTCCGCTCTACGTCTATCATGAGATCGTCCATAACAAGTACGTCGTCGAGCGGTTTCTTCGCCGCGGAACCGTCTTTGTCGAGAGCCTGGACGACGTTCCCGAAGGGGCTCCCCTGCTCTACAGCGCGCATGGCGTCTCGCCACAGATCCGCGAACAGGCAAGGCTTCGCAAGCTCGTCGCCATTGACGCGACCTGCCCGCTCGTCACCAAGGTCCATCTCGAAGCGGTCAAGTACGCCCGAGACGGTTACACGATCGTCTTGATCGGCCACGAAGGGCACGACGAGGTCATCGGCACGATGGGCGAGGCCCCCGATCGCATGGTCCTCGTCGAGACCGCCGCCGATGTCGAGACGCTCAACCTCCCCGACCCGACCCGAGTGGCCTACCTGACGCAAACGACCCTGAGCGTGGACGACGCCAACGTCGTCATCGCGGCGCTTCGGAAGAAGTTCCCGGCGATCGCCAACCCGCCCAAGGACGACATCTGTTACGCGACCCAGAACCGTCAGGAAGCCGTTCGCGAACTGGCTGCGCGGGCGGATATCGTGCTGGTGCTCGGCAGTCAGAATAGCTCGAACAGCAAGCGACTGGCCGAGATCGCGGCCTCGCTCGGTCCGCACGCGCATTTGATCGACGGCGTCTCGGAAATCGAGGAGTCGTGGTTCGAAGGAGCCGAGACCGTTTTGATCACCGCCGGCGCGAGTGCTCCCGAAGACGTGGTTCAGGAGTGCATTGAATACCTTCAGCACCGCTACGGCGCCACGATTGGCGAGGAGTGGGTTCGCGAGGAGAACGTTCACTTCCCGCTGCCGAAGTCGCTCCGCGACCTCTTGCCCGCCTCAGCCGTTGCCGGGCCGGGCGAGATCTGATGGAATTGGAGAAGGACAAAGGACAAAGGACAAAGGACAAAGGACAAAGGACAAAGCAATTTCCCTGGCCTTTGAGCTTAGGTCCTTTGTCCTGAGGTTAGCCTAGTTTCCTGGAAAAGCTAAATGGTTCATCCGGCAGGTGATTTGCAGGTGCATGGAGGCAACCGCTTGGGAGTTGCACCATGGCCGCCCGCGTCTATCTGCGTCCCATGACCCCCGAAGAAGACAAGGCGATCGCCGCCCTCATCCAGTCGCGTACCGCCCCGGTTCGATCGGTCGAACGCGCTCGGATCATCCAGGCCGCCGCCAAGGGGCAGTCCGCTCCCGTCATCGCAGCGGAGCAGGGATGCTCGCGGCCCACCGTCTATGCCTGGATCCGCCGTTTCAACGATCACGGCCTCGCGGGCCTCGAAGAACTCCGCCGCTCCGGCCGGCCACCGACCTACTCCGCCGAGCAGCGGGCCGAGGTCATCGCCACCGCCTTGACCGACCCGCAGTCGCTGGGCCTTCCCTTCGCCTGCTGGACGATGGACCGCCTCCAGGTGTACCTCGGCGAGCAGAAGGCCCTGGCCATGAAGCGGAGTCGCATCAGCGAGATCCTCGTCGAGGAGGGCCTTCGCTGGCGCCAACAGGAGACGTGGTTCGGCGAGCGGGTTGATCCCGACTTCGCCGAAAAAAGGGGGTCATCACCGAACTCTACACGGCCCCGCCCGACGGCTCGGTAGTCGTCTGCCTGGACGAGATGGGGCCGGAGTCGGCCAAGAGCTTCCGTGGGTCGCGACTGGTTCATGCCGATCCCGGCACGGACGAGCGGGGGCAACCCAAGCCCGCCGGGCGGGCCAGGCAGGAGGCGGACTACGGTCGGCGGGGCAAGGGCTACATCTTTGGGGCATTCCGTCCCGCGACGGGTGAGGTGTTCACGGCCCCCTACGGTGGCCGGACCACGACCAGCTGGGTGGACTTCCTGGAGAAAGCCGACGCCTGGCTGCCCGCGGAGTGCGAGCGGGTCTACGCGGTGGTCGACAACCTGAACGCGCACCGTGCCCCCGATGTGCTGCTGTTCAGCCTGGCTCATCCGCGTTGGGAGTTCGTGTTCCAGCCGAAGTACGCGGCGTATCTCAACCTGATCGAGCCGTGGTGGAAGGTGCTGCGGTCGCTGGCGTTGAAGGGTCGGCGGTTCGAGACATGGGAGGAGATCGTCCAGGCGGTCGCGGCGGCGACGGCCTACTGGAACAAGCATCGTCATCCGTTCGTGTGGGGGCGGCGACGACGTCATCGGGCTCGCCGTCAGCCGGGAATCGCCGCCGTGCCAGGAATCAGGGCAATTGCCGGATGAACCACTAAAGCTCGGAGAGGAACCGGTTATCCTTCTCGGAGGCGGATTTCAGGGGGTCGTTCTCGACGTCCTCACGGTCCATCTCGGCAAGAACGGCGGAACACTGGCGGGTTGCCGCGATCGTCAGGGCGGTGACCTGGATCAGGGTGATCGTCCAGATCATTGTCGAGCCGAGATCCAGCAAGAGAACGGGCAGGGTCGGGCGTCGAACAACGAGCGGCCAGACGTGCCAGTTGGTGATCTCGCAAAAGAAGATCATCCAGAGCGCCGCGCCGGTGCCGGCGAGCGACCGCGTGGCCTTGCCCGTCTCGGCCGCCTGGGAGAGGCCGAGGTGAACCAGGATCTCGCAGGCCAGGCTGGACATCAACGCGAACTCGGCCCAGCCGAGCGCCTGGCCGACGTTGTGGCGCAGCCAGTTGTGGCCGACCTCGTCGGTTCGCAGCCCAAGAGCTCCGCCGTGGTCGAGGAGCCAGAGAACAACGTCGACGACGCTCATGACCACCAGAAGGCCCGACCGACGCTGCCAGCTTGGGTTATCCCAGCGCCCCCATAGCAGATACGTCCCGACGAGGCTCCCCCAGACGACCGGGGCGTCGATCCACTGCCAGCCGGGCAGATCTTGCAGCCAACGGAAGAATCCTCGGCCGCCGAACTGCCGGGGCAAGACAATCATCGTGGTCAGGCAGGCCACGACCAGGGCAAACGAAAGGATGGCGAATCCCAGTCGGCAGAGGCGATACGTCTTCCGTTCCTGCTCGCGTTCTTGATCCATTGAAGGTCGTCGACTCGCGGCGGGGCCGTTGGTTACTCATCAGACCTCAAACTCACTTCAACCCCCATTATAAACAACGACCCGCGATAGAGCTAAACTCCTGGCGTTTCTTGATAACGTCGCTCCAGGTCGGCCAGGAGTATCGGGCGGCTCTTCTTGGATCGTGCCTTCCTCATGATCTTGCGACGGTCCAGTGCCTGTGTCTGGCACCGTGGCGGTCGCGCCGTACGATACAGCAACAAGTCTTCCACGGTGAACGGCTCAGGATGGAACGCGTGTGCGTCCAGGGCATGTACCAACGTGGGGCCTTCCAGGACAATGCGAATCCCCGCGTGGCGATGGCCGTGAATCCGCCGCTCATGACTCTTGGGCAGGCGAAACCACCGCTCCAAATCGAGGTTGTCCTTGATCTCCACAAACACGCCTTCGCCCACGAACAGGCCGGCGAGAAAGCTGATCATCACCTGGGCCATCTGTTTGTGAATCGCGTCCCCGGTCTGCTGGAATCGCTCGATCAATCCCTCGAACTTCGCCCGCCGATCGCCGCAGGTCCCTCCTCCCGCCTCGAGTGTCGCGGCGACTTCTTCGACGTCCTTGGCGTACTTGCGGATCGACCCCTGTTCGACGCGCACTTCGTTTCGGCCACGGTCGATGCAGGCGGCGAGTCGGCCGAGTTGGTGCTCGGCGAATCCCCCTTTTTCGCGTCCAGGTTCCGCTGGAGCGACGCCCGAACCTCATCCAGTGCATCGGCCATCTGCAAGCCGGGAGGGTGGAGCGGCCCTCCCTGATCGTTGTTGAGGATGCCACGCACCGCCGTGCAATAATCGAGCACCACCGTGCCAACGGAATCGATGGGGGTAGCCGACGGGGTCGTCGGCGTCATGGCCACAGACGCGGCAGGGCCCTCGTCCGCGAGGTGCTCCGACCCCTGGACATTCTGCCGCTTGAGCACCGCCTGCTCGATCTTCCGCAAGCCACGCACCTTCTTCCGCATCTGAACCTTGGCGTGGCTGTCGGCCTCCAGGATGGGTTTGGCCACGTCGCGGAGGAAGTGATTGTCGCAGTAGCGGTGGGGCACGTCGGGGAATTCCGCCGCGATGCCCGTCACGAAGGCGTCCTGCCGGTCGGACAACCACAGCGCCACCGGCTTGCCCAGAGATGCGGCCCACGCCTTGGCCTGTACGATCAGGCGGCGCACCTCGTCCGCTGTCGCGGAGATCAAGGGCACGGCGAACCACACGCGTTTCTGGGTCAGTTCCCGCACGACATAGAGCGTTTCGTGCCCCTTCTCGGGTTGCAGGCCGTCGATCGAAAGGATGATTTCATCAACGGCTTCGTATTGCCGCCGCAAGGCTTCAGGGTCTTGCTGGCGTGCGGCGAGCATGACCTGGTAATGGCGGATGTACCGGGCGATCGAGTCGTCCGAGAGCTTGATGCCGTAGTCGTCCCAGAGATCGGATTGGATCTGGGGAATCGACCGGTGCCGTGCGCACCGGCGATGCCCGATCCAACACAAGACATCCCACCCGATGGCCCACTTGGGCAGAGCGATGGTGATCTCCAGTTCGGGGCTCTTTGTCTTGGCGTGGCCGGGGCAGTTGGGGTCGGGGCAATGATTGAGCTTGCACACCAGTTCCACCGGCCCCTTGAGCGTGTGAACCCGATGGTACCGGTGGTCACAGACATGCATCTGCCGCCCGCAGGACGGACAAGTACGGTCGAGGACGTCGAGTTCCCACAGCGCGAAATCGGTATCATCGGGCCAGGCGTAGGGCATCGTGCCGACCTCCGTGCCAGGGTGTGAAATCCATCGTTGCGGCCGACAAGCCAAGAACTTACACCGCGAAACCTCGTATTCCTAGCCCTCTTGCGGGTCGTTGATTATAAATCCCGCCGAGCCTGCCGCCTAGACACTGGGCGGGCGAACCGCCCCGCAACCGAGGGCCATACGCGAAATCATCCCGTCGCGCCCGCCCGCCGGATTACCAGGGCGATCTCGCCCCAGCGGGAACCAGGGGTGAACGTGGGCTCCGCCTCAAGACAAAGCTCGTTGCGGGCGGGAAGGAAGAGGGGAAGTGGAATCAAGAGGCTCGACGCATTCGAGGGAGTGGTGATTTCCAGACCGTTGAGGACCAGGGAAGACAAACCGGGAACGTCGTCGAGACGGAGCCAAAGCGATTCGAGCGCAGGTTAAGGCGGGGAGTCTGGAAGTGTCGGGAAAGGCGCAGGAGTCCAGGGCCGTCGAGAGGTCCGACGAGCGGAAGGGTGAGGCGGGAGACAGGGGTTGAGGCGTCGACGCCGAGGCGATTCCAGCCGCCGCGTAGCCGGATCAGGTGGTCGGGCATGAGGCCGGGGCGCTCCAGATCGAGGGCAAAAGCCGAGTCGGGGGCTTTGCTATGGTCAGGAAACGAACGAACCAGTATATTCGGGTCCTTCCCGAGCGGATTCCAGGGGGCTCAGGGTATTCAGGACTTCAGTCAAGGCGGATTCGTCGGGGTTTTTTGCCTCGCGTAAGGCCCTCTGACGATCGATCCTCATCCCTCGACTCACCTCACCGAGCCGAATCGGGTCCGGGCCTTGAGTTGTTTCCCCCGGCTTCGGCGCCTGGGGGCGGATTGAAACAATGAGCAACGGCCAGCCCCACGTCGAGCCCAGGACCCGATCGCTGACGGGCGTGCAGATCCTCGGGACCGGCAGTTATCTGCCTGACAACGTCGTCAGTAATGTCGACCTCCGCGAATCGCACGGGTTCGACCCCGAGTGGATCGTCAACCGGACGGGCATTCTCGAACGCCGGTTCGCCCTACCGCATCAGGCCACGAGCGACCTCTGCACGCATGCCGCGGTCCGCTGCCTGAAGGCCGCCGATTGCGACCCGTCCGAGGTGGACCTCCTGGTCATTGGCACCTTCACGCCCGACATGGCCTTTCCGTCGACGGGAAACCTCGTCCAGGATCGGCTCAAGCTAAACTGCCCGGCCTTTGACGTCCAGGCCGCCTGCGCCGGGTTCGTTTACGCGTTGGTCACCGCCGCGCAGTTTGTTGCGGCGGGAACGAGCCGTCGCGCCCTGGTCATCGGAGGAGACTGCAACAGCCGGGTAATCAACCCCGGCGATCAGAAGAGTTTTCCCCTCTTCGGCGACGGCGCGGGAGCGGTCTTGCTGGCGCCGGGAAGCCCGGAACAGGGACTCGTGGCGTATCAACTCGGGTCTGACGGATCGGGAGGCGACCTGTTGAGCCGCCCGGCCTGCGGGAGCCGGATGCCGCCGACGCCCGAGGCGCTTTCGAAAGGGCTGCAATACCTGACGATGGACGGCCGGGCCGTCTTCAAGTGGGCGGTGCGGATCTTGACGGATTCGACGATCGATGTCCTGACCGAGGCTGATTGCAAGATCCACGACATCCGCTGGTTCGTTCCGCACCAGGCCAACGTTCGGATCATTCACGCGGCGAGCGACGTCCTCGGGTTCCACCGCGACGCCGTCTTCAAGAACCTGGAGAAGTACGGCAACACCTCCGCCGGGTCGATCCCGATCGCCCTTGATGAGCTGATCCAGGACGGCCTGATCGACCGCGGCGATCTCTTGCTGACCTCGGGCTTTGGCGCCGGCCTGAACTGGGGTACGGCGCTCTGGCGCTGGTGAGAGAACCTCTGGTTCGAAACGCGAAACCACCCCCAGACAGGTCCGGGGGTGGCTTCGTATTAGAAGGACCGATGACCAAGTGACAATGACCGATGACGGAGAGGTCATCGTGTCGTGTCGAAATCAGGCGCCCTTGACCTCGGGGAGCTTGCCGACCTTGACCCGGGCGTAAACGCCGGCGCCGGTGTTGCCCAGAGGCGTCGCGGCGCCGGTATTGACGGCCGTGCCGGTGACTGTGCCGACAACCTTGCCAGGACCGGCGACGTCGCTCGTCGATCCGTAGAAGTTCATGAACGGCCGATACGTGGCCGAGATCACGCCGTTGATGAGGTTGCCGTTGATCTGAACCGGAGCGATCGTGCTCGGAGCGCGGGTCCCTTCCAGGCCAGAGGCGGCGGACTGATAGTCGAACCCCGACTTGATCTCGGTGTTGACAAGGTCGCCCGTCACCTTGACCTTGCCGATGCTGCCCGACGAGGTAATCAGCGTGTTCACCGCCGCGGTGCCGGGTCGGACGGCCGACGAGATCACGCCAATGCCGCGAACCTGGACGAAGTCGGGATTGAGCGGCGTCTGGGTGTTGACCTCGGTGTTCTTGATCTTGACCGAGCCGATCTTCGTCGCCGTGACCTGGGCGCTGAGGAGACCGGCCCCGGCGTAGCTCGTCTGGTCGGCCGGTTGACCGTACGACGACGCGGGAACCTGCGAGGTCACCGTGGCCGTTGAACCCGCCGCCGCCGCCGAGAGGTCCGGTTGCGTGACCGTGCCGGTGAAGACGTTGGTCGTGTTGCCAACCCCTTTATTGAAGGTGAGCTTGCCGACCGGGCCTTTGACGTCGAGACCCACCGCGTCGGTCGGGCCGTTGAAGGTCGCCGTGGTGAGGTGGTCCAGTCCGGTGAACCCGTTCTGGAAGGGAGTCGACGCCCGCGAGGCGGTCAGGTTCGTCGCGCCGCCGTAAACATAAAGGTTGTTAAGGCCGATCGCCTGGACCGACGTTCGCCCGGTAACGTTGACTGTCGGCGCCAGGAACATCTCGGCCGCCGTTGAGCTGGAATCGAAGCCCTGGCTGAGCAGGACGCTGCCGAGGTCGGCCGAGGTCGAGGTCAGGCTCAGGTTGGCAATCTGGCCATTGACGATGATGTTGACCGTCGGCGTCGTCTGCGGGGTGAACGACGTCGGCGCCGTCGGGGTCGCCGAGTCGAGGACAGAGCTATCGTAAACCGTGTTGTTGATCGAGTTGATGACAATCGTCGGCTTGATCTTCAGCGGAATCGACGGGTCGCCAATGATAACGTTGATCGCATCGGCGCCGACGGAGGTTGTCGAGGCGCTGTCGACCGGCGCGTTGATGTCGTGGAACTGGAGGTAGCGGACCCCGCCAAGCAGCTCGATCTTCGTTCCCGAGTTCGCCGGCAGGCCCGCGGCTGGAGTGACCGTCTCTTGAAGGTCAAATCCGTTGAGGATGATCGACCGGACGCCGCTTTGCGCGATGAGTTGATTGAAGGGAATCGTCCCGCTCGTCTGCACGCGATCGGATGCGACGACGTTGCCGGTGACATACGTCTTGTTGATGTCGGTGCCGACAAGCTGAATCGTATTGATATTATCGCTGAGCGTGCCGCTGTTGGGAGAGCTCGTCGTCACGATCGCATAGCCGGGGCCGTGAACGGTGATCGTCCACTCATCCCCCGCGCGGTCCTTGCCGGAGAGGATCTTGCCGGAGTTGGTAAAGAGTGAATTATTGACCGAGGGGTTGCTATCAAGTTGATGAACAACCGAGTACTTCGACGGCTGGTTGGTGATCGGGTTATAAACGCCGATATCCGTCGGATGATAGACCGAGAAAATATTGGAAGTGCTGTTGGTCAGCAACTCCCGGGTTTCCAGCCCTTCCAGGCTCGATCCCAGTCTGGACCGAGCCGAGTCGGGCCGGACAGACCGTCGCCGATTGAACCGCATTGGGAGACTCCCTTCCGTGGCAGATCGCGAGACGGTCGGCCCTTCGTCGCCGGTGGTCTCCCACGGCAAGCGCCGCCACCAATCGCCGTCCCTGGAAAACGGATGACCGTCCGGCCCTGGAACAATCCTCCGCGGCGGACCGCGAGATCACCTGACGCGACCCCCCGACCGCGACGACGCCGGCGCTGGTGCCCCGACCCCTTCACGGCAGATTGAACCAGCTTCACGCCTTCAATTTCGGCCCCGGCTTGACCGAGACTTCAGGCGTGTTGATAAGGTAGGAAAGCCTGGTTGACGGGAGAATCAAACGCAACGATTAGACGGCCGGCAGTGGGCGCAGCTTGCGGAGGGCTTCCGCCTCGTCCTGGGCGAAGTCAAGATGCTGGGTGAGGCGGGTGAGTCTCAGCAGGTCCTGAACAACCGGCTGGACAGCGAAGACGACGAGCTTTCCCTGTTGGCCTTCAACCCGGCGCTTGAGGCCGATGATGATGGCGACGCCCGAGCTTGAGAGGAAGTCAACCCGGCCGAGGTCGACGGCGACCCCTTTCGGTTCGAGGTCGAGAACCGCCTCATACAGGTCGTCTCGAAATTCGTTCGACCGAAAATCGTTGAGCGCATTCGGTTCATCGAAGGTCACGACCAGGCCGTCGGGTTCCTCGCGGATCGAGAAAGGGGGCATGGGTTCGTTCACTCCCTTTTGCCTGTCGACTTCGGTGTCGGGGGGGGTTGGCCGGCCGGGAACCGAGAGCGGTCCGGGTCGGTGCGGTATACTCTCTTAAAGAGGGAGTCGGTTCGAATCGCGAAAGGTGTCTGTTTGAGGGTACTCAGCGTCGGGGCCGCTGTCGACCATCTTCCCAACGAAATCGCCGCCTCGGCTCCCGGAGTTGTTGCCGTGACGCCTCGTTCTCGACGCCTCCGATCGATTGGTCTGGCCCTGATCTGCCTCGTCTCGGCCGACGGCTGCGCGCGGGTTCATTCGCGGCAGTGGGGGTATCCGAACGGCCGCAAGGGGCTGACCCGGGTCGCCAAACCGCGCTCGCCCCGCGTCGACCTTCAGTTTGAGCCGAACCCCGTTCCCGTTCCCGCCGCCTCCGCGGTCGGGTCAACGACCCGCCTGCCCGTTGACTGACGGGAGTCGGTCATTGGTCCTTCTTGAGAAAACGGTTAAACTGGTCGTCGGGCATGGAGTTAGGGGGCGACCCCCGGACGATCCGACGAGAGGAGTCACCGTTGAACCGTCTCTGGCTGGCCTTGCAGGCGTTCTGGCGGACACTGACCGATCCTGACTTCGCCGGACGTGTCGAGCCGCTCTTTCGGTCGGCGGCGACGGGTCCCGACCTCCGCGTCCTCGCCGTCTTGCAGCGCGACGGCCGCCTGATCGACTTCCTCGAAGAGAACATCGACCCCTATCCCGACGCCCAGATCGGCGCCGCGGTCCGCGATATTCACCGGGGCTGCCGCAAGGCCCTGCACGAGTACATCAAGATCGAGCCGGTTCTGAACGGTATCGAGGAAGACCGAGTCACCGTCGCTCCCGACTTTGACCCGGCCTCGATCCGCCTGACCGGCAACGTCAACGGATCTCCCCCGTTTCAAGGGGTCCTGAAACATCACGGCTGGCGCGCCCGAGCCGTCCAGTTGCCCGCGCTCCTCTCCTCGCGCGACGACTCGTCGGTCCTCTCTCCGGCGGAAGTCGAGATTCCCTGACGCCCATTGATCGCCCCGGGCGACACACCGCCATTGGGTTTGATTGGCAAACCGGAAAACTCCCTCGGGTGTCGCGCCGCGCGACACTCTCTTTGAATCGCAAAGCTTCCGTCGCGCCGCGCGACACTCTCTTTGAATCGCAAAGCTTCCGTCGCGCCGCGCGACACTCTCTTTGAATCGCAAAGCTTCCGTCGCGCCGCGCGACACTCTCTTTGAACCGCAAAGCTTCCGTCGCGCCGCGCGACACACGCAAGGGGTTTGTTTGGCAAAAACTGCCGAGGCCCGAGAGATTCCAAACGATCCCGGAAAACCGGCGATCCGATGGAGTCAGGAAAATTCCAAACCCCTCATTGATTGAGAACTGGCGGTCCAAATACTAAATTAGTAGAAGTTAGTAGAAAATTAGTAGATCGTCATCCGGGGTAGTGACTTATGAAGATACCGCAAAGCTCTCCGTTACAAAATATTACTCTAAAAGAGCTTATAGCGAACCCCGATCGATTCGATCTCGTCATTCAGACTGTGCTATCATCCACGCACCAAGGGAGATACATTCACTGGGATAAATTACGTCATCTGGCTCCGCCGTCTGGACTCTCCCATCAAGAATGGTGGTGGGGTCTCAGATTCAGGAGGTCGGGATCTCAGCGTCAGATTCCGCTCACCGATAAAAAGGGCGTTCAATTTACCTACTCCCTTGTTGACCCCCTCCCCGAAGAGTTGCACCTTATCGACGTCTCGGCCGCGGGAGCGGTCCAGGTTCCGGAACCAATCCTCAATCCGGATTCCAAAGACACATACATAATCCGGTCATTGATCGAGGAGGCCATCACTTCCAGCCAATTGGAAGGGGCCGCCTCGACACGTGAAGTCGCCAAGGAAATGATTCGGGAGGGAAGGCCGCCAAGAACCCGAAGCGAGACGATGATATTAAATAATTACGTGACAATGCAGAGAATCGCGTCCGTCAAGAACGAACCGCTGACGAAGGATCTGGTCTTCGAGTTGCACCGAATGGTGACGAGGGACACGCTTGATACTCCGTCTGGTGCCGGTCGGTTCCGCCGTCCTGACGAGTCGATTGCCGTCACGAACCAGGAGGAGGAAATTCTCCACGAACCGCCTACCGCCCAAGAACTCGAAGCCCGAATGGAACTCATGTGCGAGTTCGCCAATGGCCGTGCCTCGACGGAATTTGTCCACCCAGCCGTTCGCTCGATGATTCTTCATTTCTGGCTCGGTTACGATCACCCGTTCATTGACGGAAACGGCAGAACAGCGCGTGCCCTCTTCTACTGGTCGATGTTAAACAAGGGTTACTGGCTCTTTGGGTTTATCTCAATCTCAGAGATTATCCTGCGGGCGCCAGTCAAATATGGCAGGGCCTATCTCTATACGGAAACCGATAACAATAACTTAACATATTTTATTATGTATCATTCTGAAATCATACGTAAGGCGATCGAATCGCTTCAAGATTACGTCGAAACCCGCACCCAGCAGCTTCGGGTTCTTGAGAGCAAACTCAAAGGGATCGCCGCGCTTAACTACCGTCAACGCGATTTGATCAGCCACGCCCTTCGACATCCAGACCACCATTATACGATCGAATCGCATCGGAACAGTCACGGAGTCGTTTATCAAACCGCTCGTACAGATTTATTAAATCTGGTCGAACGTGGGCTGCTCACCCAGCAAAAACGAGGGAAAGCCTTACACTTCTCCCCTGTTCACGATCTTGAGGTCAGGTTAAGTCGCCGGGATTGAACCGACCGCACCGCCATTCCTGTCTGCCTGGACAATTCACCAGTCCGATCCTGGTTCATGCCGCCTCAAAAATGTTCAAGGGCACTCAAAGCGACAAAGCCAAGCCAATGGCGACTTGGTTATAATACAACGAAATGACCGTTCACGCGGTTCACCGACTTCTCTTGATCCGCGCAAGTTGCGTTGAGGAAGGCCGATGTCGCGTTACGTCGTGGGGATCGACCTGGGGACGACCAACTGTGCCCTGGCGTATGCCGACACCCAGGAGGCAACCGCCGACGCCCCGGCGCCGGTGCGGGCGTTCGCGGTGCCGCAGGTCGTTGGACTGAACGACGTCGGCGAACGCTCGGTCTTGCCCTCGTTTCTCTATCTGCCGGCGGCGAAGGAGTTTCCGCAAGGGGCGATAGACCTGCCGTGGAAAGGGCCAGCGGGGCGAGTTGTCGGAACTCTGGCCAGAGATCACGGGGCGAAGGTGCCGGGACGACTGGTCAACTCGGCCAAGAGCTGGCTCTCGAACCCGGCGATTGATCGCCGGTCGGCGGTCTTGCCCTGGGGAGGGGCCGACGAGGTTGCCAGGGTCTCGCCGGTCGAGGCGTCAACCGCCTATCTAGTCCATCTCCGCGACGCCTGGAACCAGAAGATCGCCGGGAAGGACGTACAGGCTCGGCTTGAAGCGCAAGATGTCTTGCTCACTGTTCCCGCATCGTTTGATGCGGTCGCCCGCGAGTTGACGGTCGAGGCCGCTCGGGCGGCGGGTCTTGAGCACGTCACCTTGCTTGAGGAGCCGCAGGCGGCCTTTTATGCCTGGCTCGCCCGGCAAGGAAACGACTGGCGGAAGAAGGTGAAGGTCGGCGATATCCTGCTCGTCTGCGACGTCGGCGGCGGAACGACGGACTTCACCTTGATTGCCGTCACTGAACAGGATGGAGAACTAGCGTTGACCCGGCAGGCGGTCGGCGAGCATATTTTGCTCGGCGGCGATAACATGGATCTCGCGCTCGCGCATGCGGTTGCGGCGACCTTGCCGGGCGGGATGGACGGCCTTGACGCGGCGCAAAAGGTGGGGCTGGGTCATTCGTGCCGGGCGGCGAAGGAGTTGCTCTTCGCCAGTCCGGCGAAGGCGACGGTCTCGGTCGCGGTGCTCGGTCGGGGGTCGAAGGTCATCGGCGGATCGTTGAAGACGGAACTGACCCGCGCGATGCTGTCAAGCGTCCTGCTCGACGGCTTCTTGCCGAAAACCGAACCGACGGAGATGCCCGCGCGGGGACGTCGGGTCGGTCTGGCCGAGATCGGCTTGCCCTATGCGGCCGATCCGGCCGTGACGAGGCATCTGGCCCGCTTCCTCGGTCAGCAAGCGGGATCGATGCACACGGGGGGGTCGATCGTGAGACCCTCGGCGGTGCTCTTTAATGGTGGCGTTTTCAAGTCGTCGGAGATGCGCGGGCGGGTTATTGAGGTCTTATCGGCCTGGGCGGGTGCTCCCGTCCCCGCGCTGGAGGCGGCCGACCTGGACCTGGCGGTTGCTTTTGGAGCGGCCTATTACGGGCAAGTCCGGCAGGGCAAAGGGGTCCGAATTCGAGGCGGGGCGCCGCGGTCGTATTACATCGGGGTCGAATCGTCAGCACCGGCGGTTCCAGGGGTCGCGCGGCCGTTGAAGGCGCTTTGCGTGGTGCCGATGGGGATGGAAGAGGGGACCGAGGCCGACGTGCCTGGCCCCGAGTTTGGCCTGGTCGTCGGCGAGCCGGCCGAGTTCCGCTTCCTGGGTTCAACGACGCGGCGGGATGATCCGGTCGGGCTGGTCGTTGAGAGGTGGTCGGCCGACGAGATCCAGGAGTTTGCTCCGGTCGAGACGGCGCTCGGTGCCGAGGACGGCAAG
This sequence comes from Isosphaeraceae bacterium, assembly GCA_965277595.1. Lineage (GTDB taxonomy): Bacteria > Planctomycetota > Planctomycetia > Isosphaerales > Isosphaeraceae > CBDIDH01. Next base: position 2,084,074 of record CBDIDH010000002.1, on the reverse strand, counting down.
CCGGGCGAGATGGTCGCCGTCCGGCTCCACGCGAAGCTGAACGAGGTGGGGACGCTGGAACTCTGGTGTAACGGCACGCGCGACGATCGCCGCTGGAAGCTGGAATTCAATGTGCGGGAACCGTCGGAGTCTTGATTGATGGGTGTTGAGCCAGTCTTGCTGAAACTGGAAGGTGCGATTGAGAATCCGACCGCGTTTGGGTTCGACGATCTGGAGCAACTTCCCGAATCGAGCCGAGTGCTTGACGTCTCGCGGTTTCACCCGAGCCGCAAGGGGGACGGCGTCACGCTCGACGCCCTGCTGGAGGTGGTACGGCCCCGGCCCGAGGCCAATTACCTGACCTTGCACGCCGACAAGGACGATTTTCACGTCTCGGTGCCGCTTCAGGCGGTGCGCCCGGAATCGGTGGTCGTTTACAAATACGAGGGCCGCCCGCTCGACGTCGCGCAAGGGGGACCTGTGCGTTTCCTCGTCAAAGATCCGACCGCCTGCCATACCTCGGAACTAGACGACTGCGCGAACGTGAAGTATTTGAGCCGGATCGAACTGACCGTCCGCCGAAGCCGCGACACCCGCCCCGCCGATGACGCCGCGCATGCCGCCCTTCACGAGGCCCAGAAGCGCGAGCAGGCCCATTGAGCCGAGAGGGCCGAACCTGGCCGACGAGATTTTGAAGGGCAAAGGGCAAAGGACAAATTTGATCCTTTGTCCTTTGCCCTTCGGTCGATTGAACAGCAACTCTATTGAACGACAGCCGCCGCGTGCTTGGCCCACCAGCCGAAGAGCTCGCCAAACTTGACGACGAGGACGATCCCGGTGAGGAACCCCGAGGCAACCGCCGCGACAACCACGCCGCCGGCGGCGATCTCGCGGGCAACGCGCAAGGGGGGCGAATCCGGATCGCCCGCGGCGCGGGCCAGCGTGTCCACGGCGCTATGCGTCAGTTCGGCAAGAAGAACCAGGCAGGCGGAGATGATCAAAAGGCACCAGCCGAGCGGGTCGACACTGAGGACCGCGGCGGTCAGGGCAATCAGGGTGCCTCGATAGGCATGAGCAAAAAAGCTGGAATCGCCCCGGATGGCGTATTTGATGCCACGCATCCCGGCCGCGAACTTCTCCTTGGAGCCGCGACGCCCGGCGCGCGGGGTCCAGGGGGGTTCTTCGAACTGTTCGAGGCAAAGTTCGTCCGCGCCTGGGACCTCATAAAGCCCGTGGGGCTGGTCTGGTTCAGGGTGCATTTGAGGTCGAAACTCCGTCGGGTCAAAGCAGTAGGTTCCGTCCGTCGCGATTGACCGGAAACCGGAAACCGTGGATGGAACTTCGGGACGCCATCGCCCGATTGATTTTCGGTCCGCGGTCCAGGGTGCGTCTCATGATCGTGAGAACCGGTTACTGCGTCGGCGCGTATCGGGCGTCAAACGAAGCCATGTTGCTGGAGCCAAGTCTCAGGTTCGGACTGATCCGGGGCGAGACCTGGAAGGTAAACATGTAACTCTGACGCTGGGGATCAACCGTGAGGCCGACCGAGGACAAATAGTCCGCGCCGATCCGGGTCAGAGAACCGGAGGCGGCGAGGAGGATACGGTTGCCGAAGTCGTACATCAGCGAGGTTGTTCCGTACCACTTGGGGCTGAGCCAGTAGCTCGCCGTCGTGGTTGGGGCCGAGGTGTTGATCGGCCCGGTGTTGATGATCGAGTAGCCAAGGAAGACGCTCCCGCGCGGGGGTCGGCTCAGCGAGAAACCGGTGGTGATCATGTTGAGCCCGAACGGATTGTTGTTCCGGTTCGTGTTCGTCTTGTAAATCGGGTTGCCGGTGATGTCGAAAAACTCAAACCAGCCGTAAGAGGTAAAACTCGTCCGGTCGCCGACAAACCATTGCCAGTTATACATGTTCTGCCCGAAGGGCTTGCCGAAGTTGTCGCGCGTCGCGTTAGGAAAGTATGTGGTGTCGAGGTCGAGAGTCATGTAATCGATGATCCGCCGACGTCCTTCAGGGCCGCGCTTGGTCTGAAGGCGCTGGTGAATGCCAAGGTGAAGGGTTTCCATCGTGCCCTGAACGTCGGTCGTACCAGTGATCGGCGAGAGGGTCCGGCGCAGGATCAAGTGACGAGGGTCGTACTGCATCGGCAGGATGCCGCCGGAGTAATTCGTCAGAGCGAAGTAACGGCGGACGGTCTCATAGGTGTTGTCGTCCAGGTCGTCCTGGACGCCGATCTGGTCGAGGTTCACGTTCGAGACGGCGTTGCGGTAGTCGGCCTCGAAGTTGATCTTGTGATTCAGGCCGTGGACGTTGAAAAGCTCGCTCTGAACGGTTGGATAAGGACGCGAGGCGGTCATGTCGGCCCGGATGCCATAGGCTCCCCAGACGCGGCCGACCTCGTTGCCGGCGATCTGGTTGTTCCAGCCGACCGCCTGCCCTTGAAGGTAAGGGACGACCCGGACGACGTCGCCGAGGTTTAGCTTGAAGTCAATTTCGTGGTTCGTGTAGGCGCGGCCGGTCTTGAGGGTGCCGCTCGTGTTGGAGATCGGGTCATACGGCAGAAAGGCGAAGATGTTCGGGTTATTCACTTCCGAGGCGGTGTGGGTGTTGGCGTAGTCAACCCCGGAGTGCTGGAAGTAGGTCAGACGGTCGCCAAGCAGCGAGTCGCCAATCCGGTAATAGTCAAGCTTGGGGAGCCACTGGGTTTCGGTCTCCCAGTTCTGGAGGTTGGCCTCGGTCCAGATTGAGTAGGCCCAGTTTTCCTTTTGACGGATGCCATACAGGACGGTTTCCTGATCGGCGCCGATGTCAAAAAGACGCTTGTAGTATTCTTCAAGGAAGTAACGATCGGAATAGGTGCCGACTTCAAGCTGAAGCCGAAGGTCTTCGTAAAGGTGATCCTCGTCGTCGGGAAGGAACCGCTGCATGTGGCGGAAATTGACTCGGCCCCGAGGGTTCGTGAACGCGGGAACGCCGTTCAGAGCCGTGTCGGTCGAGGTGATTCCGCGCTGGAAGCCAAACTTGCCGAGCGCCGGGTCCTTGGTCTCGATGGCGGGACCGGTGCCGAGGATGTCTCGGCCCTCGTCGTAAAGGCCCCAGATGTCGAAGTAGCCGAAATAGTCCTTGGTAATCGACGGGGCCATGCCCTTGGTCGTCTTGTAGGGATCGGCGATGTTGTTGAAGAGGTCATCGCCGGTCCAGCCGATCTCGGTCCCGAGCGCGGGGAAGCGCTTACTTCGGGCGCTCAGGTAGTCAACGTCGACGTTCCAGAGGTCAATGTACTTGGGCCGCTTGACGCCGATGAGGCGGAAGCCGTTGAAGTCAAGAAGCGCCTGCTGGCCGAAGTAATTGTTGGTCCGGAAGGCGAACTGCCGGAGCGGCGGCTCGATGTCCTCGGCGTCGAGAAGGACTCTCGGCCAGTAGAAGACGGGCACGCGTCCCATCCGAAACACGTTCTGGCGCGCGTCGATCCGCCAGGTGGTGTCTTCGGGGGGGTTGGGGTCTTCGGGAGCGTCGGGGTCAACCTCTTCGGGGGCGACCCGGTTTGTGTTCGGCTTGGTGAGCTTGCTCTTGACCCGGGTGATGTCGATCGACTTGCTGTTGATCCGGTAGCCGGGCTTCGGAAATCGGCTGCCGGTCGTCATCGTAGTCTGGGCGCGAATCTCTTCAAATCCGTACGTCCAGGCGCCGGTGGCCGACTGGGTAAGCGGCCGGTATTGCTCGATCCGCGGCGACTTGACGGTCACCGGCGCGATCAGGCCGGGGGCGAACATGCCAAGCTCGGCATCAAGGCCGATGAACCGGTCGTAAAGAGCGTCGTAATAGGCTTGCTTGGCGCGATAGATCTTCTGGTCGCCCGTGCCGGCGAGTTTGCGCTCGTCCTGGCGGAGGACGACGTTGCCTTCGAGATAGATTTCCATCGCCGTGTGCGCGTCTTCGATCTCTTCACCGTTGGGGCCTGTGGTGATCGGCCGGCCGTCGGCGCCGAGTCGTCGCCAGATGACCGCGCTATCGGCCGAGATATCGACCTCGCCGAACTGGCCCGAACGGGTGACGATGTTCACGCCGCCCCGGGCAATCACGGTATCGAGGCCGTTGACGGTTGGAAGCCGCTGCACGATCAGGCCGCTGCCGCGCGGAGAGATCCGCGTGACGCGCTGCGAACCGGGAAAGAGGGGCGTGAACTGATCGCGTTCGCGTTCCTTGCGGGCCTTTTCCTCGGGCGTCTCTTTTTTCTTGTCCTTGTCGCTGTCCCCTTCAGGATCGCGGACGCGGACCGACGGCGGCGCCGGAGCGTTCTCGTTGCCGGGCGCGGGAAGCGGGGCAAGATCGGTCGCCGGGCCGTTGTTCTCGCCGGGGAGAACAGGAACCACGGGCGCGGAATCGAGCGGCGCGGCATCGACCGGAGGCGGAAGTTCGTCCTCGGCCCGAACGCCCGGGAGTGACTCAACCGGCGGCGGCAAGTCGCCATTGCCCGCCTGCGCGATTCTGGGCGCAGCCGGTTCGGGATTGGTTGCGCCGGTATTCATGTCGGCCTCGGCCCCGGGTGCCGACTCAACCGGCGGCGGCAAGTCGCCATCGGCCGAGGCGGCGGCGCGTGGGGTGGCTTGCCGGACCACGTTCTGAGCCTGCTGGACCTGCGGGTCAACCACCTGTTTGGGCGGAGGATCGGGCAGATCCACAACGTCGGCCGGGGGCGAGGCGGAGGCGGTACGGGGGGTTGCGCTGGCCGTCGGGGTTGGTTCGAACGTCGGCGGGGTCGTCAGCGCATCGGCGGGCTTCCGCGTCGACCGCCGCTTGATCGGCGGGTCGAGAAAGCCCGAACGCGACAGGATCACCGACGTTTTCGGAGGTCCGTCCAGACGAACGAGGCCGGTCGGCTCATACGGGTTGAGCCGAGGCGGAGCGTCCGCAAGAAAGCTGATCCGCGAGGCATCGCGAGCCGCCTGGCCGGCGACCGGGACAACGCCCTCGGCGTAGATGTCGACCTGATATCGGGTCCCGCTCGGTGAGGCCGTCGGCCTGACCCGGACGATGATCTCGCGGGCGCGAACCCCCTCGGCCCCTTGCATCACGGCCGCTTCGCCCGAGAGCAGGACCCACTGGTCGCCGCCGACTTGCCAGCAACGGACCCCGTGCGCAGCCAGTTCCACGGGCTCGCGAGCGAGGGCGAGGGACGAGGTTGGCGCGGCCCCGGTGTCATCCTGGCCGCGAGCCGGCGGCGCGACGACCAGGGCCGTGGCGACGAGGATGATCCCGAACCACGCGCGGCGATGCACGCGGCGTCTGGATTGGTCGTGCCCGGGCACGGCTCCTCCCTGAGTTCGTCCGACTGGGCGTCCCGTCGAGCCGGCCTTCCCTGGCCGTGCCCCGGACGTCGCTCGCTTCTGCTTGCCTGCCTGTCGTCGTCGTCGGTCTCAAGCCGATTCCAACCAGGCCGCGTTACGCCTTTCGGGCGTCAAGCGATCGGTTCGAACCGGTCCGAGTCGTGGCCGCTGCCGGGTGGGTGTGGTATTCGCGTTGCCAGGCTGAGACGTGCGCCTTTGACGTGACCATTGGCGGGCGGAGGGTAACGTCTCAGGGCCGAGGCGTCAACCCGATTCGCGGGACGGTTTCCTTCTCAAATCATGACCGAGGACCGATGACCAAAGGGGAAAACGAAAACAGGCAGGATAGGCAAGAGCCTTGACAAGCTTGGTTCGATCATCGAACTTGCAAAACAAGTTTCGATCATCGGTCATTCTCAGGGAAGGACGACCATGTCTGCCCGGACGGACGTCCTGGGATCAGAGAGCATGAGATTCGGCGACAGCGGTCTGCCCGTTTCCTGGTAAATCTCAATGACTGCCGCGAGCGCGTCGCCGACATTCCCCAGAGCGTCTTCTACCGTCTCACCTTCCGTCAGTAACTCGGGAAGCAAGGGTGAGGTCACGGTATATCCGCCCTCGGGTTGGGGTTCAAAAACAAGGGGTGGTTTATATTGCACCGCGATGCGTCCGAACGTTGAGAAACAACTTCGACATGATCCCAACTGCCCCATCATATCCTCGCGAGCGGACCGGAGAAAGGCGAGGGATTGGGGCCGGTTCCTTTCTGGTTATGAAACGTTATTCCGAACCCGCCCAGCCTCAAGAAATCTCGCGCTTCGGCTTGGGGTCCTTGAAGCGGAGGCCGAGAGAGGGGTTGAGGCCGTAGCTGAGGCTCAGGAGCTTGACGGGGTGAAGGGTGCGCTTCGGCGAGTTCTGTTCCATCTGCATCCGGCAGGTGCTGCACTCGGTGGAGCCGACCTCGATGTCGGGGTCGCGGAAGCGGTTGAGAAGCTCGCGGCCGGCGCGGAGCGAGGTACGGAAGTTGTCGCGGTGGAGGCCGAACGTGCCGGCCATTCCGGAACAGCCGCGGTCAATGTACTCAACATCCATTTCGGGAATCCGGCGGATCAGGTCGAGGCCGGGCGTGCCGACGTCAAGCGCCCGGAGGTGGCAGGGCTGGTGGTAGCCGACCCGGGCGCGGAGCGGATGCGTCGGCGCGGGAAGCTGGCCGCGCGCGTCGAGACCGGCGAGGTACTGGCCGATCTCGCGCGTGTTCTCGGCGACGAGACCGGCGTCGAGGTCGTCGGTCAGCTTGAGATATTCCTGGCGAAGCATCAGGGCGGCCGTTGGCTCGGAACAGACGACCGTGTAGCCGTCGCGGACGGCGTTGCCAAGGACCCGGAGATTGGCCAGAGCCAGCTCTCGGGCGTATTCGACATCGCCGACGACCAGCGCGGGCATTCCTGAACCGCGCTGGGCGGTCGGCACGTAGACGTTGACGCCCGCCTGGCGGAGCACGCCGACGACCGATTCGGCCAGTTCCTGATCAAAATAATTGGCGAAGACGTCCACGAAGTAAACGACCCGAGGCCCCGGTTCTTGCGGGCGGGCGCGGGTCAGGCCCAGCCGGGCGGCGCGTCGGGTGAACGGAGTGCGTCGCGGCCGGGGAAGGCGTCGCAACTGCGAGAGGCCCAGGGTCCGCTCCATCAGCCAGCGCGCCGGGCGGCTTGAGAGCAAGGCGGCGCTCAGGATCGGCAGGCGGCTGCCGATCCGCGACCAGAGTTCGATGCGCGAGGTCGCCCAGTCGGACGGCGCCAGGCCGTGCGTCTCGACGTGCGCGGCCTTGGCTTCGAGCATCAGGCTGGAGACGTCGACCCCCGACGGGCATTCGCTCGGGCAGAGGTTGCAATGGATGCAGAGGTCGGCATTTTCCTTGAGGGCTTCCGAACCCCAGAGCTTGGGGTCGATCAGGCCGCTGGAAAGCTGTCGGAGAAGATTCGCCTTGGCGCGCGGGGTCGCGCGTTCGGAACCAAGAGCGCGGAAGGTTGGACACATCCGGGTCGTGGGTTCGCGGGTCCGGCAGACGCCGCAGCCGTTGCAGGCCGAGGCCGTCTCGATCGGCCCGCGATCGGCGGGCCAGCGAAGGACCGGTAGAAAAAGAGGCTCAAAACTCGGCTCGGGCGTGGCGGTACTGTCGGAAGGTTCCGAAGGCTCAACCGGCGCGAGGGACGGCAGGCGAAGGCCGCGCGGGCTGAGATGGGGGTCGTCGCCGATGATCTTGCCGGGGTTGAGCAGCCCGAGCGGGTCGAAGGCGTCCTTGATCTCGCGGAAGACGGGCAGGAGGTCGCCAAACTGGCGGCGGAGGAACTGGGAACGGGCGGGACCGCCGCCGTTCTCGCCCGAGACGGTGCCGCCGAGTTCGACCGCCGCCTCGTAAACCGCGTGCGCCAGCGGTTCGACCCGGGCAAGATCGCGCGGGTCGGACAGATCAAGAAAGGGGCGAGGATGAAGCTGGCCGTGGCCGGCGTTGGCGTCGAGGGTCCAGCTCAGGTCATGATCGCGCATCACCTGCTGGAGGCGGAGAACCATCTCGGGCAGGCGGTCGGGGGGAACGGCGACGTCGTCAAGAACCGAGGCCGGTCGCGATCGCCCTTTCATCCGCATTAACAAGGGCTCAACGGCCGTGCGGATGCCGAGCATCCGGTCACACTCGGCCCGGCGGGTCGTGACGACCGGATCGGCGGCGAGCCGACCCCCTCGGGCGACGCGGTCGGCCAGGCGGGAGGCCCGGCCAGAGACCTCGTCGGAGTCGTCGCCTTCGAACAGAAGAACCAGGACGGCCTCGGCCGACTCGGCGATCCAGTCGCGGAATTGTGGGCTGACCTCTCGGACCAGGCGAATCGTCCGCCAGTCGTAGAGGTCGCAGGCCACCGGAGACGATTCCATGACATGACAGGCCGCCGCCGCGGCGTCGGCGATCCGGGCGAACGGGAGCAAGACCGCCGCGTGCGCCGCGGGAATCGGCACGGTTCGGAGCGTGACCTCGGTCACCAGAGCAAGCGTCCCCTCGGAACCGACGACCAGCCGGGGGAGGTGGATGCCGACACTGGAAGCCGCCTTGCCCAGCGCATAACCGGCGCGGTCTCTAGGAGCGAGCGGGGCCTTGCGAACCAGCAGGTTCATGCTCCGTCGGACCAGAGCGCCGAGCTTGCGGACGATCACGCCCTTGAAGTCAACCGGCTCGTCGTCAAAGCCTGGCCAGCTCTCGCGGCCCAGGTCGGCCGTTTCACCCCCGGAGAAGACCACGCGAAGGCGGTCCACGTGGTCGCCGGTTGTTCCGTACCGGAGCGAGCAGGGACCGGCGGCATCAAGCCCGACCATTCCGCCGATCGTTCCGACCCGCGAGCCGGCCGGGTCGGGACCGACTCGACGGCCGAGCGGGGCAAGCTGGGCGTTGAGAACGTCAAGCACGACCCCTGGCTGAACGACGACGCGGTCGGAGCGGACCTCGATGACTCTCCGAAAATACCGGCTGAAGTCCATGACCAGACCCGGCCCGATCGCGCCGCCGGACGTGCCCGTCCCGGCACCTCGGGGATGGATCGGCAGGGCGTTCTCGGCGGCGTAGCGGACGACGTTGACGACATCGTCCTCGGTTCGCGGCACGATCACGCCGAGCGGATCGACCTCATAGGGACTGGCGTCGATCGCGTACGGGGCGCGTTCGATCGGCCGGAACAGCAGGTCGCCGCCGAGGACCCCTCGGAGGTCGTCGTGTATCCTCGCCCGGCGCTCGTCCACGGCTTCGACGTCACCCCCGCCCCGGCCCCGGCCCTTGCCGTCGTCTGAACAATCTCGGTTCGCCGCGCTGTTTCCGGTTTCGGACCGTGAGGACCGAGGACCAATAATCAGGGTCGTTTACCTGGAAGGATTTCGGCCGGTCATCGGTGATCGGTCCCTGGTCATGAAAAGGTTCTTCACAGCCTGTTCCTTGATTCTGTCGAATCTGAACCGATCACTCAAGCTGAATGCGGGGTTGGTGGTGAAGTCGGCGCGGCGGGATCGGCGCGGCTCCGGATTTCGTCCACGCGCATCCGCTCCTGGCGGTAGCGTTCGCCAACCGCGAGGTCAAACCGGCCGAAGCGCCCGGGGGGGTTGGAGCCGGCCCCGCGGTACTGGCTCAGGCATCGGTAACAGATCGTCACATCCGGGACGATGTAAAACAAGACCATATCCGCCAGGGCCGAGACCAGAAGTACCGAAAGCGCGGGCACGGGCCGGTCGAGATACCAGAAGACCGTGCTGATCGCGAAGCCGAGAATCACGATCGCCAGGCCAAGCCCTTGCGGAAAATCCTTCTGCAAGTACAGGTCTTCCGTCGCGCAGACGGGACAGGCGCGTAACCCGCTGTCATCGATCGCCTCTTTTCTCAATTCCCGAGTCACGCCACAGGCAAGACAACGCGCCTCGGCCGCGGTCTCGACCGGCGAGACACCGCCGACTGTCTGACAACCGGGGCATTCGAACGTCAACTCCATCACACCGCCCGATGTCTGGCTGGGAAGGATCGAACAAGAAGAAGAGGGCAAAGGGCAAAGGGCAAAGGGCAAAGGGCAAAGGGCAAAGGGCAAGACTTCAAAAAATGACGCCGGAGTCGCGGGAGAGGATCAGGGCGGTCAACTCGCCGAAGAGGACGAGCGTCATTCCAATATACAGGATGCCCGTGGCCGATTGGGTCGAGCGAATCTGCACGGTCTTCCAGGTCAGATACGGCAAAGGGCAAAGGGCAAGACTTCAAAAAATGACGCCGGAGTCGCGGGAGAGGATCAGGGCGGTCAACTCGCCGAAGAGGACGAGCGTCATTCCAATATACAGGATGCCCGTGGCCGATTGGGTCGAGCGAATCTGCACGGTCTTCCAGGTCAGATACGCCGCGACGGCCGGGCCGAGGACGCCCATGCCCCAGCGGATTCCCAGAAAGAGCGGCGAGATTGATTCCGAGAGCGGCGAGACAACCATCGTGCCTTCCGACCAGACAGCCAGGCCGATCGCTCCGAGAATCGCGCGGAGGGCAATGCCCCAGGCCATGCAACGGACGAACCGCTTCAAGGGGTCAATCGACATCGCCGGGGCCGTTAAATAGTGGTGGCCGAGAAGCATGGCGGTGAGTGTTGACCCCATCAGAAAGGCCGAGGCCAGTCGCCCAGACGCGTTCAAGGCCCAGAGCGCGGGAAGGTTCGATCGCGAGACGGCGATGAGGTCCCCCGCGCAGAAGATGACAACCCATGCCGTGATCGGCAGCGCGACCCTCGGCACGCCAAGGCCCCAGGAAACCGTGGCGACGTAGCCGAGCACCGCCGCCGCCACGATGGCCGAGAGGATCGGCCCGCGAATGCCGAGGCGTGAGGTATCGAGTGCCGTCAGAACCAAAAGACCGAGGATCACCTGGCAATGGGTCCGGAAAAAGGCCGGTGGCACCACGCGCCAGGGCGTAATCAGCAGCAGGGCGGCCAGTCCGCACGCCAGGCGGAGCGCGAAATCGGCCAGCATCGGAAACGGAGACATCAATCAATCGTTCTCCCGACTGCGGGGGGCCTGACCGCGCGGAGCCAGGTCGGCGCGGACCCAGCTTCGAAGGCGGTCGAGGAATTCGTGGTCGTCCTCGTCGCGGTCTTCAGCCCAGGTGTTGACCCTAATATAACGGCGGGGGCGGGAGTTGTCGCGTCAGTCGTGGGTCTTGGCGCCGAAGATCAGGGACATGACTTCCGAACGGGTCGCCAGGCGGTCCTTGAAGATCCCGCGCATCGCGCTGGTGACGAAGGTGCTGCCCGGTTTGTGAACGCCCCGGATCGTCATGCACGAGTGGGTCGCCTCAACGACCACGGCGACCCCCTTGGCGTCGAGTTCGGCAACGAGAAGGTCGGCGAGTTCCTCGGTGAGTCGTTCCTGCATCTGGGGGCGTTTGGAAAGGACTTCGAGAACCCGGGGGATCTTGGAAAGGCCGATGACGTTGCCGTTGGGAATATACGCGACGTGCGCGCGGCCGATGAAGGGCAAGAGGTGGTGTTCGCAGAAGCTTTCGAACCGGATGTCCTTGATGAGGAGCATCTCGTCGTACTTCTGGGTAAACCGCTTTTCCAGGTGAATGCGAGGGTCCTGGTGAAGGCCGCGAAACACCTCGGCGTACATCCGGGCGACGCGGTCGGGGGTGTCGATCAGGCCCTCGCGGTCGGGGTCTTCGCCGACGGCCAGGAGGATCTCGCGGACAGCGCGTCGGATGCGGTCGAGATCGACCCGGCCGGCCTTCATGTGTGAGGCGGCCTCGACCTCGCCGATGGCCCACTCGCTCCCGCACGAATACTCGGCCACGAGGTTGCTCCCGAGCGTCGGTCCTGGCAGGTCCAGGGATCGTTGACGTTTAAGTCGCGAAAAGACACGGCTTTCCGCTCAAAATCCGCGAATCATTCTAGCGCCTGAGTCGCGAAGATTCAAGCCGCGCGGGGGCCGTTCCGGGTGGATTGCAAGGTCTGTTTTTTGATGACCAATGTCCGATGATCGATGACCAAAAATAGGGATTTTTTCGGACATCGGTCCTTGGTCATCGGGCCTTTGCCAATCTCCGGGGGCCGTTCAATTCGCGCTGAAGGAGGGAGGAAAGGGGCGGTCGTCGTCGGCCGGGTCGGGATCGGGTGTCGATGTGGGAACCTGGCGGAGGATCGAGAGAAGGGTCTTGGCTCGCGTTTCGACGCGAGGCTCGGCCAGCAGGCGCTGTTTGAGAAAGGCCGGCAGGCCAAGGGCGTGGGCAACAATGTCGGTGAGAACGCCGAGCGGCAAGGAACTTTCGAGAACCGAGGCGAGGTCGGGGTCGATCGCCTGTTGACGTTCAAAAGCGCGGCGGAAGAGGGCGATCAACTCGGTCCGGCCGGGTTCGTCGGGGCCGCTGCCGGGAATGTCGTCCATCACCTCGACCTCGGCGACGCGGTAGGGCTTGCCGCCGGGAAGCTCGCCCAAAAGCCGGACCCGGCGTCGGCCGAGGAGCAGGAAATTAAACCGGCCGTCGGGAAGGCGTTCGTGTTGCAAGATCCGGCCAAGGCAGCCGACCGTCTCGATCGGCGGCGAGCCAAGACCCCCTGTTGATCCCGTCGCGGGGGGCCGAAGCTGAACGATTGTGACGAATTGATCGCCGGCCAGGGCGTCCTCGGTCATCAGCCGATAGCGGGGCTCGAAGATGTGCAGCGGAAGGATGGCGTGCGGGAAGAGAACGCAGCCCGGGAGCGGGAAAAGGCGGGTCGTGCCCGAAAAGTTCCGCAGATCGCGATCGTCTTCCATAAAGGGATCATCCGGCCGATGCGCCCGGCAAAGGTCCGGCGTACCCCGGCCCGATTCCCGGCTGAGTTGCCATTGTATTTGCAGGCCGCGTACCGACAAGGGCCATTTGCGAAGGACCGAGGTCTGTTTCCTTCTCAATTCATGACCGATGACCGATGACCGATGACCAACAATTCGTCTTCAAGGCGCTTGCCGATGCTTCCTGGTTGCGATTTTCCCTTGGTCCTTGGTCATTGGTCATCGATTGAGAAGGAGACAGAACCTTAAGAAGGACTGTTGGCCGAGTCGTCGTATCGCCGCGTTTCTCGGATCGGCCATTGGTCGCGATCGAGAAGGAAACGGCACGAAGGCCCGGCTCAGGTTGACACTTCGAGGAAGACCGCTACGATCGTCCTGAAAGGCCAATCGTCCGTCGCCCGCCCCATGGAAAGCGAAGAAATTTCCCAATGGCCCGGACCCGAAGCAAGCCGAGCCAGGACCCGAAGCTTCAGGCGCGTCGGGTCGTCGAGGCGCTCGAAGCCTTGTATCCCGACACGCGGTGCGCACTCGTTCACAAAGGTCCGTATCAACTGCTCGTCGCCACGATCCTCTCGGCCCAGTGTACCGACGCCCGCGTGAATCAGGTCACTCCGGCGCTTTTTGCTCGCTATCCCGACGCGGCCAGTCTCGCGAATGCCGAGTCGGACGAACTCGAAGGACTGATCCGCTCGGCCGGCTTCTTTCGGGCCAAGGCGAAGAACCTCAGGGCGATGGCGACGCGCGTCGTGACCGAACACGGCGGCGCGATTCCCGGCGACCTTGAGGCACTCACGGCCCTGCCTGGCGTCGGCCGGAAGACTGCGCACGTCGTGCTCGGCAACGCCTTTGACACGGCCTCGGGCGTGGTCGTTGACACACATGTCAAACGGCTTTCTTTCCGCCTTGGCCTGACCAGGAGCCGCGATCCGAAGATCATCGAGCGCGAATTGAACGAGCAGGTTCCGAGCGCGCACTGGGTGAACCTGAGCCATCGCCTGATCGACCACGGCCGGGCCGTCTGTATTGCCCGTAAACCACGATGCTCAATCTGCACGCTCGCCGCGATCTGCCCGAAACGAGGCGTTGAGACAAGCGCCTGAAGATGGAAAGAAAAACAACGACCCGCGATAGAGCTAAACTCCTGGCGTTTCTTGATAACGTCGCTCCAGGTCGGCCAGGAGTATCGGGCGGCTCTTCTTGGATCGTGCCTTCCTCATGATCTTGCGACGGTCCAGTGCCTGTGTCTGGCACCGTGGCGGTCGCGCCGTACGATACAGCAACAAGTCTTCCACGGTGAACGGCTCAGGATGGAACGCGTGTGCGTCCAGGGCATGTACCAACGTGGGGCCTTCCAGGACAATGCGAATCCCCGCGTGGCGATGGCCGTGAATCCGCCGCTCATGACTCTTGGGCAGGCGAAACCACCGCTCCAAATCGAGGTTGTCCTTGATCTCCACAAACACGCCTTCGCCCACGAACAGGCCGGCGAGAAAGCTGATCATCACCTGGGCCATCTGTTTGTGAATCGCGTCCCCGGTCTGCTGGAATCGCTCGATCAATCCCTCGAACTTCGCCCGCCGATCGCCGCAGGTCCCTCCTCCCGCCTCGAGTGTCGCGGCGACTTCTTCGACGTCCTTGGCGTACTTGCGGATCGACCCCTGTTCGACGCGCACTTCGTTTCGGCCACGGTCGATGCAGGCGGCGAGTCGGCCGAGTTGGTGCTCGGCGAATCCCCCTTTTTCGCGTCCAGGTTCCGCTGGAGCGACGCCCGAACCTCATCCAGTGCATCGGCCATCTGCAAGCCGGGAGGGTGGAGCGGCCCTCCCTGATCGTTGTTGAGGATGCCACGCACCGCCGTGCAATAATCGAGCACCACCGTGCCAACGGAATCGATGGGGGTAGCCGACGGGGTCGTCGGCGTCATGGCCACAGACGCGGCAGGGCCCTCGTCCGCGAGGTGCTCCGACCCCTGGACATTCTGCCGCTTGAGCACCGCCTGCTCGATCTTCCGCAAGCCACGCACCTTCTTCCGCATCTGAACCTTGGCGTGGCTGTCGGCCTCCAGGATGGGTTTGGCCACGTCGCGGAGGAAGTGATTGTCGCAGTAGCGGTGGGGCACGTCGGGGAATTCCGCCGCGATGCCCGTCACGAAGGCGTCCTGCCGGTCGGACAACCACAGCGCCACCGGCTTGCCCAGAGATGCGGCCCACGCCTTGGCCTGTACGATCAGGCGGCGCACCTCGTCCGCTGTCGCGGAGATCAAGGGCACGGCGAACCACACGCGTTTCTGGGTCAGTTCCCGCACGACATAGAGCGTTTCGTGCCCCTTCTCGGGTTGCAGGCCGTCGATCGAAAGGATGATTTCATCAACGGCTTCGTATTGCCGCCGCAAGGCTTCAGGGTCTTGCTGGCGTGCGGCGAGCATGACCTGGTAATGGCGGATGTACCGGGCGATCGAGTCGTCCGAGAGCTTGATGCCGTAGTCGTCCCAGAGATCGGATTGGATCTGGGGAATCGACCGGTGCCGTGCGCACCGGCGATGCCCGATCCAACACAAGACATCCCACCCGATGGCCCACTTGGGCAGAGCGATGGTGATCTCCAGTTCGGGGCTCTTTGTCTTGGCGTGGCCGGGGCAGTTGGGGTCGGGGCAATGATTGAGCTTGCACACCAGTTCCACCGGCCCCTTGAGCGTGTGAACCCGATGGTACCGGTGGTCACAGACATGCATCTGCCGCCCGCAGGACGGACAAGTACGGTCGAGGACGTCGAGTTCCCACAGCGCGAAATCGGTATCATCGGGCCAGGCGTAGGGCATCGTGCCGACCTCCGTGCCAGGGTGTGAAATCCATCGTTGCGGCCGACAAGCCAAGAACTTACACCGCGAAACCTCGTATTCCTAGCCCTCTTGCGGGTCGTTGAAGAAAAAAGCCCTGGTCGGATCGGGATTCCTTTGCCTGAGCCCCTGCGTTATCCTCAACCGAGCGCTCTCGACGGATCGAGAGGCGTTACCCACCCGGATGCGGAAAGTCGACCCATGCACATCCTCGACATCTTCAAGGCCCACCCGACGACCTTCAGCTTTGAATTCTATCCGCCAAAGTCGGACAGGATGTGGGACGACCTCTTCGCGACGATCGCCGACCTTCAGGTCTTGCAACCCTCGTTTGTCTCCGTGACCTATGGCGCGGGGGGTTCGACCCGAGAGCGAACGCACGACCTGATCGTCCGCATTCAGCGCGAGACGACGCTGACGGCGGTCTCGCACCTGACCTGCGTCTGTCACTCCGAGGCCGAACTTTCGGCGATCCTTGACCGTTACGCGGCCTCGGGCATTGAGAACATCCTGGCCCTTGGCGGTGACCCGCCCCGCGAGAAGGCCAATTATGATCGCTCGCGCGATGCCTTCCGCTATGCCGAGGGGCTGGTCCGGTTCGTCAAGTCGCGGACAAACACGGCCGAAAAGCGCGGGTTTGGCGTCGGCGTCGCGGGGTTTCCCGAAGGACATCCGGGAACGCCGAACCGGCTCAAGGAGCTGGATCACCTCAAGGCCAAGGTCGACGCCGGGGCCGATTATATCTGCACCCAGCTCTTTTTTAGCAACGATGATTTTTATGACTTCCGCGAGCGCTGCGAACTCGCGGGAATTCATGTGCCGATCATCGCCGGCATCATGCCCGTCTCGTCGAAGGAAGGCATGACCCGGATGGCCGAACTGGCGCTCGGCGCGAGGTTTCCGGCGCGTCTGAAAAAGGCGGTCGATCGCTGCGACGGTCCCGAATCGGTCGCCAAGGTCGGCATCCATTGGGCCACCGAGCAGTGCCGCGACCTCCTGGATAACAACGTCCGCGGCATTCACTTTTACACGCTCAACAAGTCGGACGCGACCCGTCGGATTTACGAGAATCTCGGCGTCAAGGATTCGCTCGCCCTGCGGGATCGATGACCGAGACATCCGAGAGCCTATCGGGCATTGGTCCTTGACTTAACAAGAATCTTCCAGGCCCGACACGCGCGTGAGATCGGAAGAAGCATGGACCCGGGGCCGCTGACGGAGGCATTGAAGACCGAGGCAAGACGGCTTGGCTTTGACCGGGTGGGCATCGCTGAGGCGATCGAACCGGCGACGTATCCGGAGTTCCTCGGCTGGCTCGATGCCGGTCATGCCGCGGGAATGAACTATCTAAAGACCAACGCGGGGGTCCGCGAGCACCCGGACCGACTCTTTGCCGGGGCGAAGTCGGTCGTCATGCTCAGCCTTCTGTACGGCCGGAAAAACACGAAGGACGTCGGCCCGACCGAGGGGAAGATCGCCCGATACGCGATGGGCGACGATTATCACCCGATCCTATGGCGTCGGCTTGATGCCCTTCTCAACTGGCTCCGCACCGCGTGCCCCGGGGCCGACGGCCGGGCCATCGCCGACACGGCGCCTTTGCTGGAGCGTGACTTTGCCCGGCTCGCCGGGATCGGCTGGATCGGTAAGAATACGATGCTGATCGACCGCCGAATCGGCAGTTTCACGCTTCTGAGCGCGCTGATCGTCAACGTCGCGCTCGAAGCGGATGAACCGCTGACGGCCGGTTATTGCGGAACCTGCACGCGATGTCTCGACGCCTGCCCGACCGACGCCTTTGTCGCGCCTTACGTGCTCGACGCCCGAGAGTGCATCAGTTACTGGACGATCGAGCACAAGGGGTCGATCGAGGAATCGTTCGCCGGACGCCTCGACGGCTGGGCCTTCGGGTGTGATATCTGTCAGGACGTCTGTCCGTGGAACCGCAAGGCGCCCCCCGGCACAACCACCGAGCTTGAGGCCCGGCCGGGACTGACCCATCCCGACCTGATCGCCTGGCTTGACCGTGATCCGGCCGAGATGACGCGATCGATCAAGGGGACCGCGCTTTCGCGCGCGAAACGCTCGGGATTACTGCGCAACGCGGCCCTGATCCTGGGCGAACGTCGGATCGAAGCCGCCGTGCCCGCGCTGATTCGACGCCTCGACGACGCCGATCCGGTGATCCAGAAGGCCGCGGCCTGGGCGCTCCGGCGGATCGGCACCGAGGACGCCCTGAACGCCCTCGGCAACCGGCCCGGCCTGGAGGAAAAAGGGATCGATCAGGTCGTCTTGGGGACCTGATAGGTCACGGCGGTCAGCGTGCCGTCGATGCTCTGGCCGAAGGCGTCCATCGTCGTGACGTTGAAGACGTTGCTGCCGGGGTTGAGCGGCATGAGGATGCTGTATGCGCCGAGCTTGTCGGCCGTCGCCGTCACGGGAACGCTGCCGGCGGCGGAGTTCACGTAGGTGACCGTCGCCCCGGGGGTGACCGTGCCGGTGAAGTGCGCGGAGGGAACGGTCAGGATTCGGTCGTTTGGCAGGGTCTGGCCGGCGGCGTCGAGGTCCGAGGTCAGGGTCGGGGTGATCGTCACCGAAGCGCCGAGGTTTTTCTTGGCGACGGAGAGGTCAGTGGCGGTGATCCGGCCGTCGCGGTTGGAGTCGGCGTCAAAGGTATATTTCGCATTGTTCGCGTTGATGCCCATCTCACCCTGGATGGTGGTGAGGTCGGCCTGAGAGACCGTGCCGCTCCCCGAGGCGTTGCCGGGGAGGTAGAAGCCCACGATGAAAGCGCCCGTGGTTCCCTTCACGGAGCGGACCTTCACGGTGTACGTGACCGAGGCGTTGGGGTTCTTGGCGTTGAAGTGGACCGGGGCGAGAACGGAGGTCGTGGGCGTGCCGGCAAGCGCGCCGCCGCTGGGAAGGTTCGGGGCATACCGGCCGTGGGTCACCGGCACGGCCTGGCCATTCGGGCCGGTCAGGCCGACGATCTGCGCATTGACGGTCGAGCCGGACTGAGCGGCGACGTCAAGGCCGAGGGTGAGTTGCCCCTTGGGGATCGTGAAGTGCGCGGGGTCAATCGTGAATTTGATCGCGGTGATCTGGCCCGCCTTGCTGACCGAGCCGGGAATGACCGCGAAGGTGTCGCCGATCCCGCCGGTCAGCATTTCTCGGGATTCGAGAACCTCCGGGGCGAGTTGAAACTCGCGCCGGCGACGCTTGGATGGTTGAGACGGGTTCATGCTGGCCCTCCTTGGCCGTTTTCCACACCCCGGCGAACCGGGGTCGATCGATTGATCAAATCCTTCAATCAATCCATCAGACTTGAGGTGAAGTCAAGACGTGAGGTGTTCTTCAAGGCAAACTGAACAGGATTCAAACACTGAGCAAGGGCGCTTTGCGAAACGAGCTATCGACATCAGTCTCAAGCGTGGCGTGAAAACCGTTGCGTCCCTCGGCCCGCACCTGCCAGGCCGTCGCCACATAAAGCACGACTCCCGCCCAGAGGAACATGCCATACCCCTGCGCGATCTTGTGCCCTTGATGCTGGGCAAAAAGGCCGCCAAGCTCGCTGGATGTTGTCGCCATCAACAGTGTGGAAACAAGCAAGGCCGATGCCAGTCCGATGCGGACGCGAGAAGTCAGCGGCGCCACGCCGACGCGGTACATCAAATACGTATAGGGAAGCAAAAGGGTCACATAATGATGCTTCCAGCTTCGTTCGGAGACAAAAAGCATGGTCAGGACAACCAGCGCGAACTCGCCGAAGACTCGGGGATCGTCGCGGCGTTCGGCTTTAACCCGACAGTTCCAGGCCAGCAAGGCAATCAGACCGACCGTGACCCCCTTCACGAGCAAGCCAACGACGCGCGTCGGCAGCGAGAGCAGGTTCACGCTCAGAGCAAAGCCATCACGCCCCGCGTCGGTTGGCGCGTCGGAAAGCAGGCGGGTCAGAACGCCGACCATCGACTGATTGATTTCCTGCTGGCTGATCACCCCTTTTTCCAGAAAAGGGCTGAGCATCCGCCGCCACCAGCTTGCCAGGCAGACGCCGTTGAATTCCGGGCCGATCACCAGACTCGGGACGACCAGCAGAAACAAGACCAGGCCCGCGCAGGTCGCCACGACGGTCCGATACGACCCTTTGTACAAAAAATAGGGAACGAAAAGCGCGGGGGTCACCTTGTACGCGATCGCCAGGCCAAGAATGAGCCCGGCGAGGACGTCAAACCCCTGCCGCCAGGCGTACAGGCACGAGACGATCAGGAAGAGAATCAGGAGGTTGTTGTTGCCGTGCTGGAGGTCGCCGAGGATCGGCCGAAGGCTCAGGAGGAGGATCGAACCCTGGACCCACGACGGCAAGACCCGGTCGTCGGGCCGGACCATCTTGAAGCAGAGCCCGACTGAGACGACCGTCAAGGCGACCTTGAGCGCGTACCAGACCAGGGCCCCTTCGAGCGGCGGCAGGCTCATGAGCGGATAGAGCGAGATGGGCATGATCGGCGGGTTCGGGAAAACCATCGTGTCGTAGATGTTCTCGCCCCGCCAGAACTGGAGGACCTGCGGACGCCAGCGAATGAAGGCGCTGCGGTCGTCGCCGGCCTTGTCGGCATACATGATCCCGGCGGCGATCACGATGATGACGGCCGAGAGCCAGACCGCGCGGCGGAAAAGGCGATCAAGATCGGGCGCCGGGGTGTCAGCGATCACGGTTCGCGCGCTCCCTCTTGCCGTCGAGCCCTGGCCGGACCCTTTTGTTCTGCCATCGTTCAAGGGGCGCGGCCAGGCGAGCAATTCAGGTCGATTGTGAACGCCCCGGGGGGCGGGCGAAACCGGATAAACGGGACCGGGTCGTCTTCGAGATGAACCTCGGAAAGGGCGACCACCGGGTCGGTCCGCAGGCACGGGACGGAGTGATACCGGAGCACGACCGATCCGTCAAGGCCGCCCTCGGCCCGAGAGACCCGGAGCCGACCCGGCTCAGCCTTGACCTCCGCCTTGCCGACGATCGTCGCGCCTTCGAAGCCGATCACCCGGCCGATCAGCATGATTCCGTTGTCGTCCTTGACCGTGATCAGGTCGGGATTCTCCAGGCAAAAGGCCCGCGCCCGCGGACTCCAGCAGACGATCGCCGCCGGTCGATAGAGCCTCGCGTATTTCTCGAACCAATTCCGGTCCCAGTCTTTGCGGCCGAACAGCTTGCCCTCGCCGAACTGCGTGAAGTTCGTCGTCAACGATGCGTGCAGGTACGGACCGCCGATGACCTCAATCCCCAGACGCTCCGGCAAGAGCCCGCTGAACCGGCCGAGCCCAAACGGACAGGGCACGCCCTTGAGGCTGAACCCTCCCTCTTCATAGAGCAGGCGCTCGCCCGGCCTGACATGTTGCTTGACCTGGCGATAAACCCAGAGCAAGAGGGGTTGCGGTCGGCTCGACAGAAAGGGCAATGGCACGAGAACCCGCAAGGTCACCGCCCGGCCAAGATCCGGGCCAAGAAACCACGCACCCAGACCCACAAAGCCGACTGCGGCGAGAAGATCCAGCCGCAACCGGGAAACCGTTCGGAGCCAGGTCAATCCTCGGGCAACGCCGAGGCCCGACGCCAGCGCGAGGCTCGAGTACAGGGCATAGGTGTGCCGACCCGGTTGGAGGAAGTCGAGCGACCGAAACCCGCCCGCCAGGTACCCCCAGAAAAAGCCCGAGGCCGCGAAAGCGAGCAAGCCAAGCGCCGCGGTTCGCCCGGTTCGATACAGAAAAACGAACCCAACCAGAGCGGCAACCCAGACGATACGCTCGATCGGGGCCTCGGTCGTGACGATCTGGCGAAGTCGAACGAGAACGCCCTCGGGATGCGCAAAGGCAAAGTCGCTCGGACCTTTTGTCGAGGCCAGAAAAATTCCCGGAACCCACCAGAAGGCATTGACCGCCAGAACGGCCGCCGGAATCAGCCAGACGCCCAGGTGTCTCGCCTTGGTAATTACCCTGCGTCCGTCTCTGGTTTCGAACCAGGCGTGGGCATAAACGATCGCCGCCGCCGGCGCGACGATCAACGCGACCGTGAAATGAACGAGGACCACCACCGCCATCAACGTCATCGAGGCGAGCCACCAGGCCCAGCCGCCCTCTTCGCAAAATCGAAGAAAGACGGCGACCGCCAGCAGGCCCAGGGGAACCGCGAGCAGGTACGGGAGCATTCCGTACCCCGCGTAATTAAGCGGAAAATCGGTCCAGGCGTAGACCAAAAACGCCAGGACCGCGACGAAGGTTCCCCCCGGCCCAGCCCTAAAGAGCCAGGCCACCACCGCGATGAGCCAGGGCAAGATCGCCGCCGAAGCAAAGACGTACGCCTTGTACGCCCGCTCGGGCCGGGACCCGCCGAAGAAGAAAATCACGAGTTCAGGCAGGGTCGACGACGCCGGAAAGACGACGCTCTTGGCGTAGCCGGACATGAACGCCGGGTCGTAACCGGCCGTGGTCCACGACTGCCGGAGGAAGTGACGGGTGACCAGCGCGCTATGAAAATACAGCGGGTGATCGTCGCGCCAGATCATCCAGGGGCTTGTGAGGCCCGCGAAACCGCCGATGCCGAGCCAGATCGCCCAGCCGTGCAGGCCCGAGAGAAGGACCGTGAGAAGAACGAGGAAACCGCCGAGCTTGCCGGGGCGGCGTTGGAGCGTTTTCGGGTCAAGCACGGCGAATGCGGCCCGCAGGATTCGAACCTGCAACCAAGGGATTCAAGGGCCCCCGCGTTTCCACGGGGCTTGGACTATCTCATCCTCCCCCAGAACGAGGGAGGCCGGGCGCTCGCGGCGGGGGTTATTGTTGGGACTCACCCCGCTAGTCTCTGAACCTTCCTGGCCACCCTGGCCCGACCAGGCTTGGCTGCGGATTGCCTTGCCCAACGTCCTGTCTTTTACAAGGCGTTCGGTTTAGGGTTCCCGCAATTCACCCGGTTCGCGTTCGGAGGTTACCCCCCGACGCCACCATTCTTTCAACTGATGAGTCCCCTGCTCTGCCGTTGAGCTAGGGCCGCGTCGACGACCATCATCGTCTCTCTTCGCCTCGCGGGCAAGCAGATTCTCAGGAGGACGGCGAATTCATATCACGCAATCGCGGGTGATCGGAGAGAAAAGGACAAAGGGCAAAGGACATAAAACTGTCGTCTGCCCTTTGCCCTCTGTCCTTTGCCCTCTGTCCTTTGCCCTTCCCCAAACCGTCAGTTCGCGGCGCCGACGAGTTCACTCTCGTCGTCAATCCGCCGGGGCGTCGCATGCCCGGCAGAGACGCTGGCGGTGGCCTTGCGGTCGGGCCGGACCTCGTGCGTGGCCTTGGTCAGCTTCGGGAGCTTGATCGAGTGCGTCAGGCCGACGAACGACAGGAGCTTGATGCCGACGTAAGTCATGTCGACCTCCCACCAGCGGAGGCCGTGGCGGGCCGACGTCTGAAAGGCGTGGTGATTGTTGTGCCAGCCTTCACCGTAGGTCAGCAGGGCAACCCACCAGAGGTTCGTCGAGTCGTCGCGGGTCGCGTGCGATTTGTAACCCCAGACGTGGGTCGCCGAGTTGACGAACCAGGTCGAGTGCAGCACGGTCACCGTCGCCACGAAGCTGCCCCAGACGAGGAAGGGCATGCCGCCAATCGCGTAGAGAAGGGCCGCCGTCAGCAGCGGAAAAACAAAATGGATGCGGTCGAGAAACATCAAGACCGGATCGCGGGCGAGGTCGGGAGCCCAGCGCTGATAGTATTCGAGAGTGTGCTCGGTGTCTGGCTCGGGAGTCATCCACCAGAGCATGTGCGACCACCAGAATCCCTCGTGAGGAGTGTGGACGTCGAGCGCCTCGTCGGAATGCGCGTGATGCCGGCGATGATCGGCGACCCAGCCGACCGGACCCCCTTCCGACGCGCAGCAGCCGATCATCGTCAACAGATATTCGAGCGCCTTGGGACGAGTGGCGAAGCTTCGATGGGTCAGCAACCGATGGTACGTCGTGCAGATTCCGAGGCCGCCGAGAACCCAGTGCATGAAGACGCAAACCGCCAGCGCCTTCCACGAAAAGAAGGCCGGCACGAACGCAAGCAGGGCGAGCAGATGAAAAGACCCGATCCAGATGGTCGCCGGCCAGGCGATCCGGTTCGATGCAGGTGGAGTGGTCGTCGTTGTCGTCATACCAAACCTTGTCTCACGAGGTCATCGAACGGTTCATTCATTCGAAACGGATCGCCAATGCTGCGTCTGACGGATTGGGGACACGAACCGGCCCGGATCTCGCCAGAAAAAAAACCGGCGCGACCATTTCTTTCTCTGTTCCCGGACTCTGAGCCATTCTTCTCAAACCAATAGGACGCCCCGAGCCCTCAGGCTCGCCAGCCAACTGGCGAGGCAAGGTCTGGCAGAGTCTTTGGCGGAGTCCATGATCCAAGTGGCGAGCGAGTTTACCGTTCACCCGCCGTCTCTCCAAGGTAACTTGGAGGAAAATAACGATTTCACTGACCCAGGCCGGAGTACCCTACCTGATGCGAGGCGTTTACTGCGATGGTTCTTCGATCCGGCTCCGCCATGACCTGCCCACGCCGGTCGCGGCGTCGGATGAAATCGCTCTAAGAGTGAAATCGGTCGGCATTTGCGACACCGATCTTCAACTCGCTCGCGGTTACATGGGCTTTCGCGGCGTCCTTGGCCATGAATTCATCGCCGAGACCGACGACGGCCGACGTGTCACCGCCGAGATCAACAACGCCTGTCGGATCTGCCCGACTTGCCGGTCGGGCCTGCCTCAGCACTGTCCGAACCGGACGGTTCTCGGCATACTCGGCCGCGATGGCGCGATGGCCGATCGCGTGATCGTGCCCGTCGAGAATCTTCACGAGGTTCCCGACACCATTGACGACCTTCAGGCGGTCTTTATCGAACCGCTCGCCGCCGCCTTTCGGATTACCGAACAGATCGACCTCGGGCCGGGTGTCTCGATGGCCATCCTCGGCGACGGCAAGCTCGGCATCCTCTGCGCCTGGGTGGCCCGACTCACCGGCGCCGAGGTGACACTGATCGGCAAGCATCCCGCCAAGCTCGCCCTGGCCTGTGAAGGGATTACGACGCGTCTTCTCGATGATTCGGGCGTACTGTCGAAGTCGTTCGACGTGGTCGCCGATTGCACGGGGTCATCGACCGGCCTGACCACGGCGCTTCGACTGGTCCGACCTTGCGGAACGCTCGTCCTGAAAACAACGGTTGCGGGCGCGTATACCGTTGACCTCGCCCCCGTGGTCATTGATGAGATCCGCCTGATCGGCTCGCGGTGCGGCCCCTTCTCCCGATCGATCGCCGCCTTGGCGGACGGACAAATTGACGTTCGGCCCCTGATCGGCAAGGTTTACACGCTCGACGACGCCGAAGCGGCCTTTCAGGCGGCGAGCGCGAAGGGAGCAAGGAAAATCGTGATGACGATCTGAAATTCTTTAGATATCGATATCCTTGGCGGTGTACGCTTCCTGCATGATGAAGTTAAACCGGGCCTCGGGTTCCTTGCCCATGAGGTCGGCGACGGTGCGTTCGGTGTAGGGGCGATCGTCGTCGGGAACGGTGACGCGAAGGAGGCGGCGGCGGGCGGGGTCAAGCGTGGTCTCGTAGAGGAGCGCGGCGGGCATCTCGCCAAGACCTTTGAACCGGGTGATGTTGGGCTTGGCGTTTTTGGGGAGGCGGGCGAGGATGCGGTCGCGGCTGGCGTCGTCGGCGGCCCAGTGGGTTTCCTTGCCCCAGGCGACCTTGTAAAGGGGCGGGCAGGCGAGGAAGACGCGGCCGTCTTCCAGAAGGGCGCCGATGTGTCGATAAAAGAAGGTCAGGAGAAGCGTGGCGATGTGGTGGCCGTCGCTATCGGCGTCGGTCAGAAGGATCACCTTGCCGTATCGAAGGCGGGAGGCGTCGTACTGGTCGTCCATCCCGCAGCCAAGAGCGCTGACGATGTCGGTCAGTTCCTTGTTGTCGAGCACCTTGGCCTTGCCCGCCTGTTCGGCGTTGAGGACTTTCCCCTTGAGCGGCAAGATCGCCTGGATGTCGCGGTCGCGGCCTTGCTTGGCGGAGCCGCCGGCGCTATCGCCCTCGACGATGAATAGCTCGGATTCTTCGGGGTTTGAGCTGTCGCAGTCGTGGAGCTTGCCGGGGAGGTTCAGCTTGTTGCTGATCGCCGTCTTTCGGCGCACCTGCGAGGCCGCGGCGCGCGACGCCTCGCGCGCCCGGGCGGCCTGAATGACGCGCTGGGCGATCGCGTCTCCGATGCTCTTGTTCTTGAAGAGAAAGTCTTCGAGCCGGGGGCGAACCATCGACTCGACGAGCCCCTTGACCTCGGGATTATTCAAACGCCCCTTGGTCTGCCCTTGAAATTGCGGCTCGCGGACAAAGACGGAGAGAACGGCGGTGAGCCCCTCGCGGATATCTTCGCCCTTGACCTCGATCCCCTTCTTGTTGAGGTCGTGCTCCTTCATGAACCGGAGCACCGCGGCCTTGACGGCGTCGCGCATTCCCTGCTCATGCGTGCCGCCGTCGCGGGTCGGAATCGTGTTGACGAACGATCGAATCTCCTCGTCGGTTGCCTCGGTCCAGGCCAGGGCAAGGTTCAGCCGAAGGCCGTCGTGAGGGTCTTCGCGTTCCAGGACGAACGGCTGAGCGGCGACCCGGTGATCTTCACGCGCCTTGCCCATGGCGTCGAGAAAGTCGGCGACGCCGCCGTCGTGGCGATACTCGTATGACTTGTCGTGGGTCCGGTCGACGAACTGGATGACCAGCCCTCGATTCAAATAGGTCTTCACTTCCAGGCGTTCGGCGATCTCCTTCACGTCATAATCGACGTCGAGGAAGATCTCGGGATCGGGAGTGAACGTGACGGTTGTTCCCGTTCCTCGGGCCGGTTCGCCTGGTTCAACCGGGCCGACCGGCTTGCCGCGCTTGTAGCGCTGGGTATAGGTGATTCCGTCGCGACGGACCTGCGCCACGAGGCTCTGGCTGAGCGCGTTGACGACGCTGGCTCCGACCCCGTGCAGGCCGCCGGCAACCTTGTACGCGTCGTTGTCAAACTTGCCGCCGGCGTGAAGGGTCGTGAAGATGACTTCAAGCGCACTCTTGCCGGTCTGTGGATGAACGTCGACGGGAATGCCCCGGCCGTTATCGGCCACCGAGACGGTCTTGCCGTTGGCTTCAAGCGTGACGACGATCCGGGTCGCGTGGCCGTTCATCACCTCGTCAACAGCGTTGTCGACCACCTCCCAGACAAGATGGTGCAGACCCGACTTGTCGACGCCGCCGATATACATGCCGGGTCGACGCCGGACGGCCTCAAGGCCCTCAAGGACGGTGATTGAATCGGCATTGTATGAGCCTGATGCCATGATAGCGATCCCGATCGACGGGGGACAACTTTCGAATCACTCGGTACGGGTCGGAAAATATTTGCAAGAAAGATAAAAGCCGCAATTGAGATTTTCTTTTTAAATCATTCTGCCAATTATTTCATTAAAAGAGATTTTGATTTCTCAGTTTTCAAAAAGATGATTTATCAGGCGTTTTCTCGCCGCCTTGAGACATTTTTGCGCATCGTAAGCCATGAGAAACGCTTCCTCAATCGAATTCGCCTGGGTTTGGATCGCCGGATCAAAGGGAGAAGTCACGGCATACCAACCCTTTTCGGCGGGTTGGAGGACCAGGACCATTTTTCCATCGCTGACGGTAAATTTCCTGACCATCAGAGTCAAATCCTCGCGTCTTGAATCGCGATCCAGCTTATTCCGCCACGTCTTCGACGGGCGGGACGGGCTTGGCCTCGTCGGGAACAATGGCGTTAAGTGAGCCGCGTTGAAGGACGCCATAACCCTTACCGCCGCGACCGGTGACGGGGTATTTGGTGGCACGGACGACCATGGTGGCGCCTCGGTTCGTGGTCACGGTCAGGCCCTCGCGCATCTTGTTGGCCAGGGCGAAGCCGAGTACGCGATCCTTGCTGTCGAGCTTGATGGCCGTCACTCCCTTGGCCGCGCCCGAGACGATGTTGGCCTCGGTCACCGGGAAGATCAGAACCCGGGCGCCTCGGGTGGCCAGACAGACCGTTTCCGAGCCATCGGTGGCGTCGACGCCGACAACAACGTCATCGCTGACGGCCGCGTCAAGGCGGACGACGACCCGTCCCTTGCGGTTCGAGACCGGCGCGACGGTCGCGAGCGGGAAACGGAGCACCTTGCCCCCGGCGGTCATCGCCACGGCATACGGAGGGGGCGGAAGACCCGACGCGTCGCCATCGCCGTTGACGTGGCCGACCTCGCCGTGAAGCATCTTCTGGACGAGCGGAGGGTGCTCGGCCGGGGTCTCGACCGGTTCGGGAAGACAGCGAGGATCGTGGCAGAGAACGCTTACGACGTGCTCGCGGTCCTCGAAGGCAAAGAGTTTCTGGATCGGGTCGCCGTGCCCGGTCGTCATCGGCAGGTCGTTGGCGCGGACGGTGTAGGCCATCCCGCGATCGGTGAAGAAGGTCAACGTATGGCGGGCACGCGACCGGTAAATCCAGCCGACGGAATCGTCATCGCGGACGCGGATGCTGGCGACGTCGGTGAACGACTTTTGACGCTTTGTCCAGCCGTCGCGGGTGACGATGACCCAGGCATCCTCGTCAATAATATAGTCTTCTTCGCGGTACTCCACCGGCGCGGCGGGACCGTCGATCCGGGTTCGGCGAGCGTCGCCGTATCGGGCGATTTCCTTGAGCTCGCCTCGGATGATCGCCCACCGCGCGGGCTCGTCGTCGAGAAGGGCCTGGATCTCGTCGGCCCGGGCGCGTTTCTTGGCCAATTCAGTAAGGATGTCGTTGATTTCGAGCTTGCCGAGGCGATAGAGCTTGGTTTCGAGAACGGCGTCGGCCTGGATCTCGGAGAGGTTGAACCGGGCGATCAACTTGGGGGCGGCGTCGGCCTTGCCGTCGCTCTGACGGATGATCGCGATGGCCTCGTCGAGGTTGTTGAAGATGATCGCGAAGCCTTCGAGGATGTGAATCCGATCGAGCAGGTTGGCCAGCTCGTGGCGAAGGCGGCGGGTCACGATGTCGAGACGGAAGTCAAGGAAGTGCTGAAGGATGCTCTTGAGGTCGAGCCGGGCCGGAACGGCCACGTCGGCCTCGGCGGCGGGAAGCAGGCAGGTCAGGTTGACGTTGAAGTTCGTCTGCAAGGGGGTGTTTTTGAAGAGATAGGCCATCGCCGCGTCGGAATTGGCGCCGGGGCGAAGTTCGAGGCTGATCCGAACGTCTTCGGTGCTAAGATCCTTGACGTTCGTCAGTTGCGGCACGAGTCCCTTGCCGATCAATTCACCGATCCGGGCCACGAGGGCATCTTTTTCGATGCCGTAGGGAATCGAGGTGATCAAAACGGTGTTCGGCTTCTCGGGGTCGGGACCGTAGGTGCCGCGGACCTTGAGGGAGCCCTGGCCGGTCGCGTAAACCTGGCGGATCTCGTCGGGGGTCGTGAGGATCACGCCGCCGGTCGGAAAGTCGGGCCCGAGAATGCGTTTGAGGATTTTTTCGAGCGGGACCTCACGGTTCTCCGTACGGGCTTCGAGGAGGTCGTCGAGGGCCTTGCAGACTTCCTTGAGGTTGTGCGGAGGGATGTTCGTGGCCATCCCGACGGCGATGCCCGAGGCTCCGTTGACCAGGAGGTTGGGAAACTGCGCGGGGAGAACGATCGGCTCCATCCGGGTCGACGCGTAGTTGGGCCGCATGTCGACCGTGCGGTCGCGCAGCTCCGTGAGCAGTTCCAGAGCGATCGGCGTGAGCTTGCACTCGGTATAGCGCATCGCGGCGGGAGGGTCGCCGTCGACCGACCCGAAATTGCCGTAACCTTCGATCAGCGTGTGTCTGAGGCTGAACGATTGGGCCATCCGGACGAGTGCGAAGTAGATCGACTGGTCGCCGTGCGGGTGGTAGTTGCCCATGGCCTCGCCGACGACGAGGGCCGACTTGACGAACCGGGCGTCGGGCGTGACGTGGAGGTCGTTGAACATCGCATAGAGGATGCGACGCTGGACCGGCTTGAGACCGTCGCGGACGTCGGGCAAGGCGCGTGAGGTGATGACGCTGAGCGCGTAGTTGAGGTAGCGCGATCGAGTCGCCTCGGCGAGCGAGACGTCCTCGATCACCACCTTCGGCCGGGGCCCTCCCGGACCGGGTCCCTCGTTTGCTCGCCGTGCCCGCTTCGCCATCGCACGCACCATCCGTCCTGTGCTGACTGACCGCCTCCCTTCCATCCCCTCCTGGGCCGCCCCGAGAGGAGACTCGATCCCACGACTCTCAACAATACCAATTCCCAACCTCCGCTCGCAATCCCTTTTACTGTACAAAAGGCAACTTCACCCGATTGAGGGCATTGGGGCGGGGACGATCCTGAAGGCAGACCTATCCAGGAATGACCGATGACCGATGACCGATGACCGAGGACCGATGACCGAGGACCGAGGACCGAGGACCGAGGACCGAGGACCGAGGACCGAGGACCGAGGACCGATGACCGAGGACCGAGGACCGAGACAAGAAGGCAGGCTGAGTAAAGAGGCAAGGATTCTGTCCCGAAAATTTCGGCCATCGGCCCTTGGTCATCGGTCATTTTTCGAGAAGGAAACACTCTGTCGGACGATCTGACTGGCGTTGTGGGGTCGATGGGGGCGTGATAACGTGGCGGATCGAAAACCTTTGACGTCCGAGCATTCGAGCTGCGCTCGCATGCGATCCCGCCTTGACGGACTCTTGAACCTTACGGGAACGACACGATGCGCAAGTACATCACCGAATTTATCGGGACCTTCTTCCTTGTCTTCACGATCGGGATGACCGTGGTCGGCCACAAGTCGGACGACGGGGTGATTCCGCCGCTGGCGATCGGGTCGGCCCTGATGGTGATGATCTACGCGGGGGGGCACATCTCGGGCGCGCATTATAATCCGGCCGTGACGCTCGCGGTCTTTCTGCGAGGCCGATGCCCGATCGGCGACGTTCCCTTTTACATGGTGGCTCAGGTCCTGGGAGCGCTCGCCGCGGCGCTCGTCGTGAACTTCCTGAAGGGAGGCGGCGGGTTCCATTACGAGGCGTACCCGACCAACGTGATGGTCAAGGCGTTGCTCGTCGAGTTTTTGTTCACCTTTGCGCTGGCGTATGTTGTGCTGAACGTCGCCACGGCCAAGGCTGTCGCGGGGAATTCGTATTACGGCCTGGCGATTGGCTTCACGGTGATGACGGGGGCCTTCGCGGTCGGCGCGATCTCGGGGGGTGCCTTCAATCCAGCCGTGGCGCTCGGTGTGGCGACGATGGGACTCGTCTCGGTCACGAACGTCTGGATTCACCTCGCGGCCGACTTCGCGGGCGGGGCGATTGCGGCCCTGGTCTTCAAGTTTCTCAACCCGGACGATCAGTGACGAGGCGAGTCAGGCTCCGGAGGCGGCGGCGAGGGCCTGACGGAGGGTGGCGAGGCTGATCTGGGCGGTTTCCTCGGCGCCGGGAGAGAAGTCAAAGACCTCGACGGAAACCCAGCGGTCGTAACCGGAATCAACGAGTGCTTTCATGATCGGCAGAAAATCGACCGAGCCCATGCCGGGGCCGCGTAGGTTCACGTCCTGAGCGTGGAAGTGGCCGGCGGTCGCGGCGTAACGGGTAATCAGTTCGGGAACGCGGCCAGCGATCTCGCTGCTCTGGGCCTTGACGTCCATGTGGAGCTTGAACCGGGGATGGTTGACCCGGTCGATCAAAACGTGCGCCTCGGCGCAGGTGTTTAAAAAGTTGGTCTCGGTAGGAGCGAGCGGTTCCAGGCAGAAGTCGACCCCAAAGTCGTCAAGAGCGGGGGTAATCTGGCCGAAGACCTCGGCCGCCCAGTCGAACGCCTGGTCGTGCGAGACGCCCGGTACGAGGTCGCGCTGTTTGGGAGAGCCGAAGACCATCAGGGAACCGCCGAGGTCGCGCGTCGCCTCGGCCAGGGCGATCAGGTAATCGGCCGTCTCGCGGCGGATCGAGGCGTCGGGCGTGGTGAGGTAAAAACCTTCGGTTTTCGCTAAAAGCCAGTGAAGGCCGATCGTGGTGAGACCGGCGTCTTCGACTGTCTGACGGAGTTCGCGGCGGCGATCGGCCGAGAGATCGGTGATCCTTGGCGCGAGGGTGAAGGGGGCGATTTCCAGGCCGTCAAAGCCGATCGCCTTGACCTCGCGGCAGACCCGGGCGAAGTCCCACCCTTCAAACAGTTCGTTGCAGATCCCCAGGCGGATCATCGTCGTTCAGCCTTCCTTCTTCAACAGGGTATCGGGCTGACCCGAACTTAACTGAGCGGCGAGCAACGTGTTGCGCAGGAGCATCGCGACGGTCATCGGGCCGACGCCGCCGGGAACGGGGCTGATGAGCGAGGCGACCGACGCGGTCTCGGCAAAAGCGACGTCGCCACAAAGCGTGCCATCCGCGCGTTTGTGGATGCCGACGTCGATCACCACGGCGCCCGGCTTGATCCAGTCGCCGCGAACGTATTCTGGTCGGCCGACGGCGGCGATCACCAGGTCGGCCTCACGGCAGAACGAGGCGGCGTCGCGGGTCGCGGTGTGACAGACGGTCACCGTCGCATCGCCCCCCGGCCCTTTCTGCATCAGCAAAAGCGCCATCGGCTTGCCGACGATCTGCGAACGGCCGAGAACGACGGTCCGAGCGCCTTTGGTCTCGACTCCCGCGTCAATGAGCATCTCGCGGACGCCGAGCGGCGTGCAGGGGACGAACCGGGGCTGGCCGATCGTCAAGAGGCCGACGTTTTCGGGATGGAAGCCGTCAACGTCTTTGTTCGGGTCGATCCGCT
Organism: Isosphaeraceae bacterium; assembly: GCA_965277595.1. Taxonomy (GTDB): domain Bacteria; phylum Planctomycetota; class Planctomycetia; order Isosphaerales; family Isosphaeraceae; genus CBDIDH01. The sequence continues at coordinate 2,051,757 of CBDIDH010000002.1, read as the reverse complement.
CCAGAACGGCCCGTTCGTCAACCTGCGGAGGCAAGGGCAACTGGACGAGAATGCCGTGGACAGCCGGGTCGGCGTTGAGGCGGTCGAGGGTTGCGAGCAAGGCAGATTGCGAGACGTCGTCGGGAAGGCGGACGATCGAGCCGGTCATCCCGGCGGCTTTACAGGCGTTTTCCTTGTTCCGAACGTAGACCTGGCTCGCGGGGTTCGACCCGACAAGGACGACGGTCAAGCCGGGGGTCAGCCCGCGCTCGGCATTGAGGTGCGCGACCTCGCCCGCGACGGCGGTTCGAACCTTGAGCGCCAGAGCTTTTCCGTCGAGAATCCGGGCGGGCAAAGGGGAAATCTCCTCGGGATCATCTGGCCTGGACGCCTCGAACCCGCCAGGGCAAAGGCGCGGGGACGGCTTGCCCCTGGGCTATCATAGTGAGTGGCCGGCGGTGGGGCTAGCCGGGGCAATGGAACAGAAACGCCGGTCTGGTCGTTGGGTAGCGTCCTTGAGTCACGCGATCGTCGGGCGGGTTGGGAAAGGGGATGGGTCACGACGGATGGATGAGGCTCACCCGCTGGCCGTGCCGGGGGGGACGATCGCCAGGCAGGTGGCCTGGCTGGCCGGGCCGGTGCTCGTCGAACAGTTCTTGCTGTACTTGATTGGCTGCTCCGACACCCTCTTGACGGGCCGTTACCTTCAGGAAGATCACCTCGCCGCGGTGACCGTGGCGGCGTATTTGTTGTGGTTCCTCGGCAGTCTCTGGACAATCGTCTCGGTCGGGGCGACGGCCCTGGTCGCGCGTCGGGTCGGCGCGGGAGACTGGGACGAGGCGCGCGACGTCTGCGGCCAGGCCCTGGCGATGGCCCTGGTCGTCGGCACGCTGATCGGGGTCGTCGGCTGGCTGGTCGCGCCCGGATTGATCGGCGCCTTGAACCTGGGGGGACGCTCGGCGTTCGAGGCGGCCCGCTTCCTCAGAATCGTGCTTCTGGTCACCCCTTTACTGGCGACGACGACCGTCGGCATCGCCTGCCTTCGAGGCGCCGGCGACACGCGGACGGGAATGTGGGTGATGGTGCTCGTAAACGCGGTGAACGCCTCGGTCAGTTGGACGCTGGTCCGCGGCCTCGGTCCGTTTCCGGCGATCGGCCTTGCCGGAATTGCCTCGGGGACCGCCCTTGGCGAGGGGATCGGCGGAGTCGTCGTCTTGCTTGTCCTCGCGAGCGGACGGGCGGCCTTGCGGCTTGACGTCAAGACGCTCAGGCCCAACTGGCCGTTGATAGGCCGGATCGCTCGGGTGAGCTTGCCGGCGGCGGGAGAAAGCCTGACGAACATCCTCTGTCAACTCTGGTTCATGAGCCTGATCAACCGCCTCGGGACGGTCGCCACGGCCGCGCATGGGGTCGCGCTCCGCTGCGAGTCGGTCGGCTTCTTGACCGTGACGGCCTTCTCCGTGGCCGCGGGAACGCTGACCGGCCAGTACCTCGGCGCCCACCGGCCCGACCTGGCAGGTCGAGCCGCGCGGACCTCGTGGGCGATGGGCGTGCTCGTCCTCGGCCTGATCGGGGCCTTGATCTACATCGAGGCCGGGCCGATGGTCGGTTTTTTTGTAGGCACGGGCAAGCCGCGGGTGGCGGCCGAAGGGGTGCGCGTGCTCCGGGTTGTCTCCTTTGCTCTGCCCGCGCTGGCGACCTTGAACGTTCTCAACGGTTCCCTCCGCGGCGCGGGCGACACCCGTTGGCCCTGGTACATTGTCCTCCTTGGCTACCTGGGCTTGCGACTCCCCCTGACGTATGCCCTGACCCTGCCCTCATCCCAGGGCGGATTTCACTGGGGCCTTTATGGTGCCTGGGTGGCCATGTTTGTCGATCTCCACGTCCGCGCTGTTCTTGTCGCCGCGCGGTTCTTGCAGGGGGGATGGAAGCGGACGAGAGTTTGAGGGGCAAAAACGGTGACGTTAGAGGACTCTGGGGTCAGCCTTGTTTCTTGGTTGCGGAATGCAGCGGAAGACGTGGAACAATGCCGGACCCACGAGCATTCCACGGATCGTTCGATCCAACAAAACGTTCTGGCCCCATGACTGGCTGGCGGATTTAGCGATTGCGAAAACTTTCCCGACTTGTGTTTCCAGCCGATTGCGTCGCCGAATCCAGCTTCGGGTGTCATATTTGCTCCAGAAAGCTCGTCGCCTAACGTTTTGCGGTGTTCCGTCGTTCTCTTGCTAATATCGAGTTGGTCCGAGAGTCAAGGAAGGTCTTTAGCGGCGGGTCGTTATGGATAGCCTTACGCCCGAAATGCGAAGCGAGCGTATGGGGCGGGTCCGCAACAAGGACACGAAGCCCGAGTGGGTCGTTCGTCGCCTGATTCATGCGATGGGCTACCGATATCGACTTCATGGGAAATCTCTTCCCGGCCGTCCGGACTTGGTATTTAGATCGCGGAAGAAGGTCATCTTCATACATGGGTGTTTCTGGCATCGTCACGGTGACGCTTGCCCTTTGACTCGAATGCCCAAATCGAAGCTTGAATTCTGGCGACCAAAGTTCGAGGGGAATCAGCAACGAGACGCGGCCAATCAGACGAAATTGTTAGAGATGGGCTGGCAATTCCTCATCATCTGGGAGTGCCAACTACGGGATCTGGCTGAATTGCAAGGGCGTATCCGTCACTTTCTGGGGTAATTTCGACATGCGTTCCGTTGAGCTATTCGCTGGGGCCGGCGGCTTGGCGTTGGGCATCTCGAACGCGGGCTTCGCTCATGAAGCGGTGGTCGAATGGAACGTCAACGCTTGTGGGACCATCAGGGAGAATAACGAACGAGGCGTCATCCACTGGCCGTTCCACCAGGCGGACGTAAGCAAGTTCGATTATTCCGGCATCGCTTCGAACATCGACTTGCTAGCCGGTGGTCCGCCCTGTCAACCTTTTTCGATTGGCGGGAAGCACCGCGGATACAACGACGCCCGAGACATGTTTCCCGAGGCCGTGCGGGCGGTGCGTGAGCTCAAGCCGAAAGCCGTCCTTTTCGAGAACGTCAAGGGACTGTTACGGCAGTCCTTCTCCAAATATCTTGAATACATCCTGCTGCAAATTACCTACCCCGACGTGGTGCGTAAATCCGGTGAGGAATGGTCCGCTCACCTATCAAGGCTGGAAAGACACCACACCAAAGGCACGCACGACGGCCTCTCCTATCGCGTCGTTTTCCGATTGGTGAACGCCGCGGATTATGGAGTCCCTCAACGCCGTGAACGTGTCATCATCGTCGGGTTTCGTTCCGACCTGAACCTGGAATGGTCGTTCCCATCCGCCACCCACACCCAGGACGCTCTCAACTGGGACAAGTGGGTTACGGGCGAGTATTGGGAGCGGCATCAAATCGCGATGAAACATCGTCCCGATGTCCCGTCCAGCCTATGTCCCAACACAGAATCTGGTTGGTTCGGACCACCGTTGAAACCGTGGCGAACCGTTCGGGACGCGATCGCGGGCTTGCCGGACCCGGTAGAGGCGGGGGACAACAGATTTCTCAATCACCGCCTTGTGCCAGGTGCCCGCATCTACAAGGGGCACACGGGAAGCCCCCTTGATGAACCGGCGAAGACGCTGAAAGCGGGTGACCACGGGGTTCCCGGTGGGGAGAACATGTTTTCATATGATGATGGCCGAGTGAGATATTTCACCGTCCGAGAGAGTGCCCGCCTGCAAACGTTCCCCGATAACTATACGTTTTTCGGTTCGTGGACTGAAAGCATGAGGCAGTTGGGTAACGCGGTGCCAGTGACGCTTGGTGAGGTCGTCGCGACCGGGATTCACTCACGTCTGGAGGTGTAGCGAGGGTGAAAGCCGAATCCCCATACAACCCGCTGGACAAAATGAATCTCGGCGTCAGCGTCACCGACGCCATGCTATCGAGAGAAGTTGGTCCTTTACCCCCAAGCGAGGATTTCCTTGGAGCCGGTTTATACGCCATCTACTACATTGGAGACTACCCGGCCTATCAGCCAGTCGTCGCGCGGAACCAGGACGGAAATTTCAATACGCCCATCTACGTCGGCAAGGCGATTCCGGCCGGTGGAAGAAAAGGCGGATTCGGAGCGGGGAGCTCTCCCGGGACGGTTCTTTTCCGTCGACTCATCGAGCACGCTGAGTCCATACGGCAAGCCGTGAACCTCAAACTGGAAGACTTTCGCTGCCGCTACCTTGTCGTGGATGACATTTGGATTCCGCTCGCTGAATCCCTTCTCATCCAGTCATTTCAGCCCGCCTGGAACATCGCCATTGATGGATTTGGTAACCATGACCCCGGTAGTGGCAGATACAACCAAAAGAAGGCCCGTTGGGACGTGCTTCATCCTGGCCGGCCGTGGGCCGAGAAATTGAAGGAGAACGCGAAAACCGAGGGAGAAATCGTTGAAATCGTGTCGTCATTCCTTAGAGGAAAACCGACCGACGTTCTGGAAACGCCCGAAGAATAATTGGCTAAGCCCGAAACGCTTTTCAGAAATTCGGAGACGAAAAAGGGGTCAGAACCGACAGAAAAGGGGTCAGGGAATCTTCTGAAAGTCCAGCGCAACCAGATTGCGAATCGGTCAGAAGGTGGAAAGCGACCCGCGGACGTCGCGGTCGATGGTGAAGAGGCGGTCGAGGTTCGAGGTGCGGAAGACAGACTGGAGAACGGGCGAAAGCTCGCAGAGGCGGAGCTTGCCGCGACTGGCATCGACGCGACGCTGGAGAAGGATCAGCTTGCTCAGGAGTGAGCTGGAGATGAGTCCGACATCGGTGAAGTCAATCACCAGTTTGATCGGGCTGCCGTCGCTGGGGATGATCTGGCCGATCTGCTCGGAGACCTCGCGAACAGTCCGCTCGTCGAAGAGCTGGCGGTCGTGGAACCGAACAACCTTCACGCCGTTCTCGGCATCGCGAACATCGATGCGGATCGAGGAGGACATGGCCGGAGATCACTCCTTTGGGCTCGCCCAGGACCGCCGAGGTCCGACGCTTGGCCGGAAAAACTCGTCGGAAATCGGATCAGATCAGATCAGAGCAAAACGGAAGATTGCGGGCAAGGGACAACCCAGGGGCGGGTCTGGCCCAGGCCGCGAACCGTCGAAGACACTTTAGCGGACCGCGGGGCGTCAGGACAGCTTCTTCCGCCGGCTGCTGTGCAACAATCCGATCCCGGTCGACGGCTTGGGGGTGTCCCGGGCGGGACTCGGCTTCGCCGGGGCAGTGGGGGCGGGCGTCGCGGGAAGGGCGTCGGCGGGGGGAGAGCCGTCGGCGTTCCCCGCGAGCGATTGGGCCAGAGCCACCGCGGATTTGCGATCGGCGACGAACGAGAAAAGGGGTTCGAGCTTGATGACCCGGAAGACTTCGAGCACCTGTTCGTCGGTGTTGCAAAAGATCAGCCGGCCGTTCTTCGGCTTGGCGATCCGGTGCAAGGCGACGAAGTTTCCCAGCGAGGCCGACCCCGCGAACCCGACACCAAGAAGGTCGATCACCAGAAACGGCTGGCCCCCGGCGCGGAGGTGGGCCTCGAACTTCGTGCGCAACTCCTGGACAGGCCCCGGGTCAAGGCGAAGGCAGTCCCAGAACTCGGCGACCAGGATTCCATTCTCGTTTTTGACCTGAACGGCGGGCTTGAGCATGAGTGAGTGTATCCGCGACGATCCGTTCTGAACATTTCCGGGACGCCGTCCCGGTCCGGAGCCATCGTTGGTCGCAGTTTCGGAAAGAGAGAGCGAGAAAGTCGGAGTGCGTGGAAGGGTGTGGTTCGACGCGAGGTCAACGCGTCCGAGGGTCGTCCGCCATTCGGAAAGAGAGGGCCGTTGACGCCCTTCCATGATAGCAGTCTCTCATAGCTTAAACTAGACCCTCCGTCAGGATTCGGTTGATCTTCGCGGCCAAAATGTTCGATATCGAATGAAAGGCTTGCGCTTCATGAAGCTTCTTTTTTCAAAATCGAGAGGTCCGAGGTCGGGGGGATGGACGGCTTCGGGTATGATATCTTGAATAACGGGAATGACCGCGGGCGAACGACACAGCCGACGCCGTCGAGGTTCGCGCGGGGTTCGTCGGACAGTCGTCGGGGTAGCTCGGCTTTCCAGCAGAGGGATGACTGCCATGCGCCGGATGATCCTGTTGTGGGCGGTCTGGGGTTTCGTCGCCCTCCCCTCGGCTCGGGGACAAAGCTGGGTCGACGGGGTGGTTCCCGAACGTGCCTTTGACGCCGGGAGCGTCGCCAGGGGGTCGAAGGTCCGGCATGTCTTCCGGCTGGTCAACCGGCTCAATCAGGAAGTTCGGATCGCCGATTATCGGACCAAGTGCGGTTGCACCGAGGTCAAGATTGGCTCAAAAGTCCTGCCGCCGGGCACGCAGACGAACGTCGAGGCGGTCATCGACACGACCAAGTTCCTGGGTTACAAACCGTCGGGCCTGACTCTTGTTTTTGATCAGCCGTCGTATGTCGAGGTCGACCTCAACCTCTCCTGCTTCATCCGGGGCGACGTGATGTTAAATCCTGGCGTCGTCGATTTCGGGATCGTTCCGCGCACCGCGGCGTCGAAACCGGCGGTCACCTTGAATTTGAGCTACACCGGCGGTCAGGCGAACTGGGGCGTGATCCGGATGCAGACGCGGACCGGGCATGTCTCGGCCAAGCTGCATGAAACGTCGCGGTCGGCCGATGGGCAGGTCCAATATACGCTCACGGCGACCTTGAACCCGGAAGCCCTGACCGGCTACTTCAAGGACGAGATCACGATGGTCACGAACGACTCGACCAGCCAGATGATTCCGGTGGCCGTCTCGGCCTCGGTTCAGGCCGCGGTCACGGTCTCGCCGTCGCCGCTCTTGCTCGGTCCGGTCAAGCCCGGCCAGGTCGTGACCAAGACGCTCCTGGTGCGATCATCCCAGCCGTTCAAGCTCAAGACCGTGACCAGCGGCCTGCCCGACCTGACCACCACCTTTGACCCTGAACCGTCAAAGGCTGTTCACACGGTGACGGTCTCGCTCAAGGTGCCGAGTCAACCCGGACCCTTCAATGCGACGATCGAGATCGCCACCGATCTGGCGTCGGAACCCCCCGTCAAGGTGACCGTGATCGCCAACATCGTCCCCTGACGGCGGGTTGGACTTCAATCAAGACGACGAGCCCGAGTGCCTTCCGGGGCCTCGGGCTCGTCGTCGTTCTGGCCTGGGGATGGACGCGGGCTGTCAGCGCCGGGGACAGGTGCCCGTGGGACAGGGCGCGGGGGCCGGAGCGTAATAGTTGGCCTGGTAATAGACCGCCTGCGGGGCGGGAGCCACTGGAGCCGGAGCCGGGGTCGGGGCGTAAACCTGGGGCGACGCCGCGCACGGAGCCTGACCCGAACAGGCCGGGGCCGCGTAGGCGGGCGTTCGTCCCCAATGCCCCGACGCGCCGTGATGTCGCCCGCCGCCGAAGAGTCCTGAAGTCACTGTCAACGCCGTCATGATTACAATCTGCTGCATCGTCCGTCCTTCTCGTCTCAAAGTTGTCCATCGGTGCTGATGATCGCGAACCACGTCCGCATCACTCACTGAAGTCCACTCGGCTCGGCCTTCCGTCCTCACCGATCGTTCTCGATCGTTCTCGTCACTTCGTTTGCAACGTCACAAGACCACTCAGCCCATCCCCGGGCACCCAACCTTGCCCTGCCTGATGACTCCAGAGACACCAGGCGATCAGGCCAGGGAGGGCCGATTCTAGAGACCTATCTCCCCGATGCCAAGGAAGTTTCCCGTAAACGACGGAAGAATTGCCGGTTTCGAGATTTAGCTAATTCGCTTAAACTTCCTGTTTTGCGCAAAGTCTGACGGTGCGCTTTGTTCGCAAACGCTTTGTTATCGGTGTTTTCAAGCCGAATGAAGGGGTTTAAGCGTTGTCGAGCGTCTGTCCAAAGGGCATTCAAAAAATCTCAAAATTTCGGCGGATCGAACTGGGTTTTGGAGGGTGGAGAGTCTGGCGAGTGCGTTGACAGGGGTCGGCGCAGGGTCTATAAGCGGTGTCATTCCGATTGGCCAATCGATGACGTGTAGGTTCCGAAAGCTTGGCATGACGGGTCTCTCAAGCCGCTCGGAGAATGCCCGATCGGAGCGGTCCAGGCGGACGGCGCTCGCGGTTGCCGACGCGAACTGGTTCACGACGGAGAGCCTTTTTCGAGAGGTCCGGCGCGAGGGGGTCGCGACGCTTCTGTTAAAGTGCATGGACTACGTCAACGCCTGGCGAAAGGGCGAGCGGCCGTGGTCAAGGTGGGGTGAGCCCCTCAGGCGCGATGACGCGGGGATCTGGCGGCGCGACCTGGTCTTGCCGACAGGCTGGATGAAGCGATTTCCTAGGGTCGGGATGCGGCCGATCGGGCGATCGATTGAGGATTGGCAAGGGCGACATGCTCGCGAGAGCCGGCTCGTGCTGGTGATGACCTATCCGCACTATCTCTATCTGCGCGATGCGGTCCGGCCCGATCGAGCCATCTATTACAACCTCGACGATTACGCTCTTTACTGGCCCGACCGCGCGGACGAGGTCCGCGACCTGGAGCGAAGAGCGGTCCGCGAGTCCGCGCTCACAATTTGCGTCTCACGGGCTCGGGCCGAGGCGCTCCGGCGTGACCTTCCCGAGGCCGCCGAACGGGTCCGGCACCTTCCGCACGGAGCCCCCTCGACCATGCTGGCCGATCATCCCTGGCACACCCCCGCGCCGCCGCCCGAAGACCTCAAAGGGCTGCCCCGGCCGTTCCTCGGCTATGTCGGTTCGCTTGAAAGCCGGATGGACTGGCCGCTCTTGACCCGCCTGAGTGTGGAGTTTCCGAAAGGATCGATCGTGCTCGTCGGCAAGCCCGGTCCCGATCCGCCGAAAGGTTCCGACTGGTCGGACGCCCGGCGTGCCTGCCTTGCCAGGCCGAACGTCGTCGCCCTCGGCTGGCGCCCGCAGGCCGAGGTCTCGCTGTATAATCGGGCCTTTGACGTGGCCTTGATTCCTTACGACACGACGCACCCGTTCAACCAGGTTTGCAGCCCGACGAAGATCATGGATTGCATGGCCACGAGCCGCCCGGTCGTTGCGACGGCCTTGCCCGAATGTCGGTTATACGACGGCCTTTTCCACGTCGCCGAGAGCGCCGAGGGGTTTGTCGAGGCGGTCCGATCGATCGTCGCGGCGGGGTCGGATGACGGCCTTGCCTCGGCCCGGCACGAACACGCCCTTCAAAACACCTGCGCGCGGGTGGCCGACAGGCTCCTCGACTGGATCGAGGCGTGATCGCTTCGGGAAACGCCGGTCGCTCAGGCGTCGGGCATCGACGATTTCGGCGGCGGTCGGAAGAAGAGGAGGAGCATGACCGCGGCGGTCAAGGAGAGCCCGGTTGGAATCCAGAAGAGGCCGCGGTAGTCGACGATCCCGTTGCGCACATAGACACTCTGCCTCAGATACGGACAGATCGCGTTCGCCAGAAGCGCGCCGAGGCCAAGAATCATGACGTTGAAAAGGCCCTGCGCGCTCGATCGGGCGTCCTTCGGCAGGTACTCATCCACGAAGATGTAAACCGTGGCGAAGAAGAAGGCGTAACAGACCCCGTGGAGGATCTGGACGACGATGATGAGCCAGGCCAGATCGGGGAAATAGGCGTAAACCGCGAACCGCAAGGCGTGGCCGAGAACGCCGATGATCATCGTCGCCTTCCAGCCGAGGCGGGTGAGCACGGCGCCGAGGACAAACATCGTGAGGATCTCGGCAATCTGGCCGATGCTCATCACCGGAGTGACCCAGTTTCCGGCAATTCCCACGCGGTCGCTCTGAAGAAACTCGGCCGTCCAGTTGAAATAACAGTTATGCACAAACGAGTCAATCAGGGTGACGATCCAGAGGCAGAGGATGAACGGATGCCTGAGCAGCTTGAGCGCTTCGAGCCAGGCGAGACGCTCGCGATGACCGCCGATCGACTCATCGGCCTTCTTCGGCGGGGTGTGCGGCAGGGTCAGACTGAACGCGGCGAGCATTAACGACGCGATCCCGGCGACGACGAAGGTCCACCGCGTGCTCTGTTTCAGGGCGTTGCCGACGAGCGGTGTACCGAGCGCGGTGCCGAGCCAGTTCACAAACCCTTGCGGGCTCTTGGATCGGACGCGGTCCCAGTCGACCATGATGAAGATGAACGGCCAGGCGGCGAGAATCCAGCCGATCGTTCCCCCCATCCGAACGATCCCGAACTCATTCTTGGCATCCTTCATGTGCGTGAAGGCGATCGAGTTCGAGATCGAAATCGTCGGCACATAGAGCAGGCAATGAACGAGCATCAAGAGGAAAAAGGGCCAGAAAAGCGTGACCCACCCCAGCGAGAGAATGGCCAGGCCGCCGACGAGGTGGCTGAAGGCCATGAACCGCTCGGCGGCGAAGTTTCGGTCGGCGAACTGGTTGCTGAAGAACATGCCGACGATCGCCGCGAAGGGAAAGGCGTTGAGGATCAACGAGACTTCCGAGAAGAACCAGGCAATGCTCGTCGGGAGCATGTGATCAAAGGGTTTCGGCGGGTTGGTGGCCGAGAATCCCAGGCTCGGCAGATATCCGAAGATCAAGGGAAGCCAGGCGCCCCAGATAAAGAACTCCATCACCATCATCAAGACCAGCTTGTTGCGGGTGCCGGAAGCCGATGCGGAAGCGGTCTCGGTAGGGTTCATAAAGGAAGCTCGATCGCCTGGGGCCGGTCGCGCGGCGGAATTCGGTGAGCGGCCTTGCAGTTAACCCGAGTCGGCGATGCCTCGCAAGGAGTTACCGCCGACGACGTCACTTCCGCGCGGCCTTTTTGTCGGATTTGAGAAACCCGCGCGACGTCAGGAACTCGCGGGCGACCTCCGCCGGGTCGCGGTGCTTGCCGTCGACCTCGTGGTTCAGCGCCCGCATCGTCTCGGCCGAGATCGCGCCGGCGAGGCGGTCGAGCGCGGCACGGAGCATCGGCTGGTGTTGAAGCGTCTCGGTCCGGACGAGCGGCAGGGCCTCATACGGCGGAAAATAGCGGCGATCGTCATCGAGAACGACGAGGTCGAGCGAGGCCACCCGGCCATCGGTTGAATCGCCGGCGGCCACGTCGATCGACCCGCGCGCGAGGGCCTGGTACAGCAGGTTGCGGTCCATCTCGCGCGGAATCTCGCCGAACTTCAGGCCATACGCTTGCGAGAGCCCTGGGTAGCCATCGGGCCGGTTCATGAACTCGGGTCCGAACCCGGGCCGGATCTCCGACGCGTGCCGGGCGAGGTCGGAAATCGTCTTGATTCCAAGTCTTCTGGCCTCGGCCTTCCGCATCAGGATGGCGAACGTGTTCTCAAACCCGAAGGGCTCAAGGCAGGTCACGCCGTCTCGCTCGGAAAGAGCCTTTTGAACCCACGCCCGAACGCGAACCGGATCATTCTCCGGAGGTTCCTTGAGAATCGTCGTCAGGGCCGTCCCGGTGTACTCGACGTAGGCGTCAAGCCCTCCCTGTTTCAGGGCGTTGAAGCAAACCAGCGTGCCGCCGAGGTTGAACCGGCGGTCGACGGTCAAGGGGGTCTCGGCCTCGACGAGATCGGCGAGCATGTGGCCAAGAAGGATCATCTCCGCGCCATCTTTTGAGCCGATGACGACCGTCGAACCAGCAACCCTCGAACGGCTCGGCCAGTCGAGCCAGGCCCCCCACGAGGCCACGGCCAGCAAGGCGACGATCGCCAGCGTTGCGAGGATTGTCCTCAGCCGCGAGGTCCTGGCCCGGGTCGGATCAAGAGCGCGTTCGATCTCGCCAAGCGCCGCATCGCAGGCGAGCGCCAGAAGTGCCGCGGGAACCGAGCCGAGCAGGATCAAACGGGTATCGGAGAGCGAGACCCCTCGGTAAATGTAACTGCCCAGCCCCTTTGCGCCGATCGCCGCGGCAATGGTCGCCATGCCGACGGCCGCCACCGTCGCCACGCGAACCCCGCCCAGAACGACCGGCACGGCGAGCGGCAGTTCCACGATCCTGAGCCTTTGCCAGGGGGTCATGCCCATGCCGACAGCCGCCTCGGCAACCCCGGGGTCGATCCCGCGAAGGCCTAGGATCGTGTTTTTGATGATCGGCAGGAGCGAGTAAATCACCAGCGCCGCGAGCGCGGGGGGCTTGCCGATCGTGCCTCGAAAGACGATCAGAAGGAACCCCAGAAGCGCCAGGCTCGGCACCGTCTGGAGCACGTTCGCCAGGCCGAGGACGACCCGCTCGGCCCCCCGTGACCGGACCGCGACGATCCCCAGCGGAACGCCGATCGCCACGGCGATCAGGAGCGCTTCGAGCACCAGGTCAAGATGCGCGGCGGTTGCCGCGGCAAGTGCCCATCGCTCGGATCGGGCGAGTTCCCAGAAGCCCGTCATGAGTGGTCACCCGTGGGAACCGGCGCGACGGCCTCGGCCTCGGCGAAGAAGCTGCGGACGAATGGGGTCGCGGGCCTTTCCATGAGTTCCGCCGCGGTGCCGTACTGGACGAGTCGGCCGTGGTCCATCAGGGCGAGTTTGTCGGCGATCCGGCAGGCTTCGCGGATGTCGTGGGTGACGATGATCACGGTCTTGCCGAGCCGGCGCTGCAAGGCCCGGAACTCGTCCTGAAGCTCGCGCCGGGTGATCGGATCAAGAGCGCCGAAAGGCTCGTCCATGAGGATCAAATCCGGATCGGCGGCGAGCGCCCGGGCCACGCCGACGCGCTGGCGCTGGCCGCCGCTCAGTTCTCTCGGCCTCTTCGCGGCGTAGCGATCGGGGTCAAGGCCAACCATGCCCAGCAGCTTCGCGGCGGCCGGTTCCCAGGCGTCGCGTCGGGTGCCGACCAGCCGAGGAACGATGCCGACGTTGGCCAGAACGGTCAGGTGCGGCAAGAGCCCGGCCTCCTGAATCACGTAGCCGATCGACCGCCTCAGCGCGATCGGGTTCCAGTCGCGGGTCGCCTTCCCTCGCACGATCACCTCACCGGCGGTCGGGTCGATGAGTCGGTTCACCATCTTCAGCAAGGTCGTCTTTCCGGACCCGCTCGTCCCGAGCACGGCCAGGATTTCCCCGGGCGCGACCTGAAGACTCACCTCGCGGAGCGCCTCAAGTCCATCGGGGTAGACCATCGACACATTCCGCCAGGCGACCGCGGTGGGAGCGTCGTCAGAATGCGTCGGCATTCGTCGTTTTCCTCGACATTGACCGCCGGATGCGTAAGGCCCAGATCAGGGTGACCAACGTGCCTACAGACCCCAGAATCGTGGAACCTACGTGAAAAATTATCTTCGTTTCTTGAATTGACTTGATGTTGAACTTTGCCAGAACCTACGTTTGATGTTGCTGCGAAGACCTATTGCGATAATCTCGCCCACCCGCCACGAGAAGAAGAAGACGATGAGAGCGATTAAAACTTTCCAGAAATCGCGGAAGTTTTGCCTCGAATCCAACGTTTTCGCTTCGACGATCGGACTCTCCGGCGCAGCATAGGGGTTGTCTTGCTCCCTGATCCGGCTCCCGAAGGTGGCGGCTAACTCACCAAAGACAGTATCACGTCGCGTGCCTTTTCGGTACATTCGAACGACCGAACGATGGATAAGGAAAGCGACGAGACGCGCGTCGCCGCCCCGGATCGGAGCGAATCCATGACCGCCCAGACCACGACGTCGGCCCGGACCAGATCCGCCGGTCTCCACCGATTCAGCCTCAAAGATTATGCCAGGATGGGCAGGCTTGGCCTGATCGAGAACGATGACCGGGTGGAGTTGCTCGACGGCCTTCTGGTGAAGAAAATGACCAAAGGACCACGTCACGCTTCCGTGACCTATAGGATTTTTGTGAGCTTGATCCATCGCCTTCCCGCCGGCTGGCTCCCGCGACAGGAATTTCCAATCATCTTGCCGGGCGGCCCGGTCTCCGGGGCTCCCAGCGCACCCGAGCCCGACGTCGCGGTCGTTCGTGGCGATCCAGGACATTATGAAACCCGGCACCCGAGCCCTGACGACGTGGCCCTCGTCGTCGAGGTCGCGGGCGATGCCCGGATGCTGGCGCGCGATCGGAAGGGATTGCCTCGATACGCCTGGAACCAAATTCCGGTGGTCTGGATCGTCAACCTTTCTCGAAACGTGATCGAAGTTTACACCAACCCGACCGGCCCCGGCGAACTTCCCGAATATCAGGCCATGATCGCCCTCAAGCCGGGCGATCCGATCGCCGTCGTTCTTGATGGAGCCCAGGCGGTTGTTCTCGACGTGGGACAAATTCTCGGATGAAACCAGGGCTGGCGGCCGTGATCGTCGTTGTTCTCGTCATGGGGCTTGTCGTCCCGCGGGAAGTCCAGGCGCAGCCACGCCCGCAAGCGAGGAACGACGACGAACTCCAGGCGCATCTCGCCGCGCTCGGGCAGAGGCTCGACGACCCGACGACCGACATCGGGGTCCGCGAGCGCCTGGCGATGGAAATGGCCTCAACGCTCGATCGCGCGACGGCCTCGGTGCCTTCGGCCGAGACGCGAAGAACGCGCTGGACCGAGGCCATCGAGGTGCTCGACCGATTCAACGCGAAGAACGAAGGGCATCTGCAAACCCGCGCCTTTCAGGTCCAGGCGGCCGTTTACCTCTGGGCTCGGGCGCGGACCTGGTTACAGGCGTACCGGGCCAATCCGGTCGATCAGAAAAGCCGCGAGAACGCCGCGGCCGATCTCGACGCCTGCGTCAAGCGCCTTCGGCCCGTCTGCGAGGCGATGGAAGACGCCACCGATGTTTTGGCCCAGAATGCCCGGTTCCGGCTCGCCCAGGCGCTCGCCGATCTCGCCGAGGTCGGCCCCGATGACCCGACCGCCCGGCGATCGCGGAACCTCGAAGCCCTGATCCCGTTGGCAAAGCCGATCACCGAGCCCTCGCTCAAGGGGTTCGCCCACCTCCTGCGCTCGCTCGTGCTGGGTCGGCTCGGCCGGTACGACGAGGCGGCGATTGAGGCGGCCTCGGCCGCGAAGTCGATGCCGAGACCGCCGGAGTCCGAGTTGATCGACGCGAGCCTCGCCGTGATGCTCGGCCGCAAGGATTTCGCGGGAGCGATCAAGACCGTTGACGCTTCCAAGCTGAACGCCGGCGAAAAGGCGGCGCTCCGCGTTCGGGTTCGCCTCGACGAGCGGGCCGCGCGTCCTGAAGGCCCCGAACGTTCGGCCGCGGAATCGGCCCTTTTCGCGGCCCTGAACGAGCTTCGCGCGGCGTCGCGTCCCGAGACACGCGCGGCCCTGATCGCGGCGGCGAGGGGGATCAGCAAGCCAGGCCCCGAACAGGAGCCAATCGCCTGGGATCTTCTGGCCGAAGGGGCTCTGGCCCTGGGTGATCCCGCCCGCGCCGGGGTTCTGGAAGGGCGCGGGGCCGACCGGGCCGAGACGCTCGGCAGAGCGGCCGAGGCCGTGACCTTCCGCCTCCGCGCGGGAGCCTATCTCTTTCAGGCCGAGAAGTTCGCGGAGGCCGACCCCCTGCTCTCTCGAATCGCCAACGACCCGAAGGCCGGTCCCGAACGGCCCCGCGCGGGGCTCTTGCTGGCGCTCGCGAGAGGTCGGGCGCTGGCGATGGGGAGACCGGGTGCCTCGCAAGCGAGCTATGACGCGGCGCTTCGCGATCAGATCAAGAACTTCCCCGGCGATCCCTCGGCGTCGGAAGCACGTTGGCTGCTCGGCAGGTTGCTCAACGCCGGATCAGACCGCCCCGGAGCGCTCGCGCTCTGGGAAGCGATCCCGCACGGCAGCCCGCGCTGGCTGGAATCGCGGGTCGAGATCGCCGGGGTCCGCCAGCGCGACCTCGACGCCCAGCGGCTCAACAACGACCGCGAGGCCGTTTCCCAGCGCATGGTCGAAGCGCGTGCCTTCCTCGGCAAGGCGCTGGAAGAGGCCCGCGGCGACGTCGAGACGAACGAGATTCGCCTGGCCCTGGCTCGCCTGGAGCTGACTCCAGGGCTCGGCCGCGCCGAGGACGTCGAGGCGATCTGGGAACGCCTGCAACGCTCGGCCGCTCTGGCCTCGCAGCGCGACGCCGGACGGCGGTTGCACCTCGTCGCGCTGGCGACGATGGGCCACTGGGTCGAGGCCGAGCAGGCCGCCCGGCAAGAGGTTCGCCTCAGCAACGCGGCGGATCTCTTCCCGGTCGTCCGCATGCTCGACCGATCGGCGGCCGAGGCCGAATCCGACCTGCGCGTGCGACGCGTCGGCCACCTGCTTCGAATTTTGATGGCCCGGGTCCTCGAAGATCCCGAGGCGCTTCCCGCCGACCTCCGCGCCGAGGCTCGTTTGCGATACGTCCGCGCCTTGCTCTTCAGCGGCGACGACGCCGCGGCCCGCCGCGCGGTGACATCCTGGACGACTCCCGCATCGGGTAGCGCGGAGCTGCTTCGCGACCTCGCCGAGACGTATACGCGGCTCGAAGCCTATGAACTGGCCGTCGACGTCCAGCGCCTGCGATCAAAGCTGGCACCGACCGGCTCGCCCACCTGGTTTGACGCCCGGTACGGTCTCGCCCTTGCCTATTATCGAGCCGGCAAGCCCAGGGATGCCCTGAATCTGATCGACCGGACGTCGATTCTGCACCCCGATCTCGGCGGCGGCGACCTCCGCGAGAAGTTCATCCGGCTCCGCCAGCGGATCGAGCCGAGCGGCTGAAAACCTTCAGTCCGCTCGGCGTTCCGAACAACTCATATCGTTCAATTCTGGTCGATCCAGTTCGAGGCGTTCTGCCACCAGGGGGGGGTGCTCACGCGACGCGGGCCGTAGTAGGCGTTCGCCTGGGTCGGATAGATGACAGGGGTCATCGCGGGCAGGTTGGGTGACGAGAAGGACGTCCCAGGAGTGACCACGGCGCGACCGTCGTAGCCTCGGGAGTAGGTCAGAACCGGCGCCGAGGTCTGGCGAAAGGCCGAGAGCGGACCATACAAGGCCATCGAATCGTTGCCGTAAAAGCCGAGCGGCGAGTAAAAGCCCCCCGACGTCAAGCCGTTCCTCACGAAGAGGGCGGGCGTTGACGTGAAGGTGCCCAGCGGCGCTCTGGGTCGAGGCGCCAGAACCACGCGGGCCGTCGGGGTCGCGGCCCGTGGGGGACAACAGGGCTCACCCCCCATTCCGGGTCGAGGCGCAAGCCCGGCAAGCAAAACCAGAAGGCCGAACCGGGGCCACGCCTTGGATCCGAAAACGGGAGTCATGGGAGTTTCTTGCCTCAAGGTCGCTCGATCGAAATGAGCCGAAAGTAGTCGGCCAGGCATCGAACCGTCTCGAGGAATTCTACCCGATTTTTTGAAAGTCGCCGGATCAACCGAGATTATTCATTCATACGGGCTCGCCATCCGGGCCTGGGGAAGGAGTCGATGACTCTCCTCGACGATCCGGGCCACGGCGTCGCCAAAGGGCGAGGCGAGGAGATCGTGCAGTTTTGTCACAAGCTCGCGCTCGCGGTCACGCGCCAGCATGGCGCCATCGTGTCCGGCGACGTATTCGACGGCAAACCGGGCATTGTCCGGCTGAGGATCAAACTTGGTGGCCGACCGTGCCCCCATGCCGATCGAGAGCGGCATCCCCTCGGCCGGATACCAATCGGCGCCGTTGCGCGACCGGGCCGGAGCGTTGGCCGAGGCGGTGGATAAGGCCGGGGCTGACGCGGTCGCCGCCTCGGGATGACCGAGAAGCGTTTCCATCGAGACATCGAGCGCCAGGGCGATCCGGCGCAGCGTGCCGGCCCTCGGCAACTCGGTTTTCCCACTCTCGATCTGGTAAAGGGCCGTCCGCGAGATCGCCGCGCGGCTCGCCAGTTCGTCCGGCCCCCACCCCTTCGAGTAACGATAATCCCTCACACGTTGCGACAATGACATCGTGTCCACCTCCGCCCAATGTACCCACGGCCCTGTTGCCCCGAAGCGACAATTCCACACCTTGACGTGCGGCAACGATCCGACATGATCGTGACAGCGGAACTTGGCATGGAACTGCCGAAAAAGTTACAAAACTTTTGGAACCGCGTCAACATGCCAAAGCTGGCGATTCGCGGATTTTTCGGTTGCGTTCTGTGGCCTTTTATAACGATTCAGCATCGCCAGGGAATGAGCGATTCGAATCAGACCGGATCAAAGAAAATCTGCATGGACATTCCCGCTCGAAACACGATCCAACCACGACCCGGAATTTATTCCCATCCAAGAACCTGAAAATCATTGAAAGTCCGCACGCGTCCACATATCGGTTTTTGAATTCGGATATGGGCCTCGTACCGCGACAGACTGCCGCATCGCAGTCTTCTTCACATGCTTGCCTCAATACGAAGATGGACAATCCACCGTTCGCCCGGCTTGTCGCTATCTGGCCATATTAGGCTAAATAGAACCATTTATTAGACCGGATCAAGCCACGACTTTCCTCGTGACGAGTGACATGGCAACTTGACGTGTGTCAATCGTGGTCTTGTGAGAGTGACGTTTCCCTGGCGAACGTCGTTTCTGGTGTCGGCAAACATTAGAACCCAGGAAAAATACAAAGAATGGGCGAGCCGATGCCAACTCGCGCATCTTGCCCAGTTGACTTACTCCTTTCCTTCAAGCTCTTTAAGAATTCCAGGGAGCAACGAGGGGTCTTTCTTCTGAAGGAGATGTTCAATTCGCGAGGCGGGAAACTCCATCTTGGTGAGGATTTCCGCAACCTGCTTCCATAGGCGTTCGGTTTTCTTCCCTTCAGCCAAATAAAGCTCGGTAGTCAACTCTGAGAGGCGTTGATGTTTAATCGCGTCAAAGTTGCGATAGTAGCGTTTGATGATTTTTTGTTGATAAGGGGAAAAATCCGCCACCGTGAAACTCCTTCCGTGATCTCAAAAGTGCGGGAGAGGTCAATCGGCTTCGGGCTTTTGACGCCCGCGTTTCGTGGCCGAATGACGAACCTTGGAATCGACCCGGCGCGTCTGTGAGCCGAGCGTGGGACGGGTTGGTCGGCGGACTTTCGGCGGTTGGGCGGCCAGAGTGACCACGGCGCGGACTTTTTGCAGGCAATCGGCGAGATTCCGCCCCTGATCGCGGGTCGCCTGCGACGTGACGAGCCATTCGCCCGAGGTGGTCAGTCGAGAGCCGAGAAGGCGGAGCAGGCGAGCACGCACGGGTTCGGGAAGGCTCGGGCTGGTTCCCGGATTCCAGCGCATCAAGACCTTGGAATTGACCTTGTTCACGTTTTGACCGCCAGGACCGCCGGAGCGCGCGAAATCCCATTGAAACTCAGTGAGCGGGATGGAGAGTCTGTCGTTGATTTTGAGCATGAGGCTTGCCCTCCGGGTTCGGGGCGCGCTCGCCCCAACCATCCAGGGCGACCCAAGGCTCACCCCGCCGGTCCATTTTAGCTTGAGGGACCAGGCGAGGCGAGACCGGGACTCGATCGGCCAGGAGGATTGCAAAGTCTGAATTTTAATGACCGATGACCAAGGACCGATGACCGAGAGAAGGAAATTCTCGGTCATCGGTCATCGGGACTGTGCAATTCTCCCGCTCGTTCGGCGGTTCCTCGATTACTCGGCACCGCCGGCCACGGCCGAGGTGGTCGCGGGGGTTGCGGTTGCGGTCGAGACCGGGACGACCTTGGGGGTGGCGACGCCGACGGCGGCCCGGGGCGCGGTCTTCGGGGTTTTCTTGGCGACGCCGACCGCCTTGAGGGCCTGATCCCAGACGGATGTCGTGGCGTTCTCGACCTGAGTGAGAAGGTTCGTGCTGGTCTTCTTGGCCGCCTTGGCGGGGGAGGCGGTTGCGGCTTTCGTGGCCACGGAGGCGCGGGCGAACTGGTCAAGGTTGCGGTTCAATGTGGCGGAAACCTTCGGTTTGACGACCGCCTGGCTGGAAATCTTGACGACGGGGGCCGCCTGAGAGGTGACGACGGGGGCTGTCGTGTAGTCAACCTGAAGTGTCGACGCGACGAGCTTCGCGTTGGGAGAGCCGGGAGCGAAGGCACGTTTCTTGAGGTGGATTGAGGTGCCATTGATGGCGACGGGGCTATTCGGTGCGAGGAGGATGCCATCGGCGGCTCGGGCAGCCTGGCGGGCCTCGGCCGCGGCAACGCCGACGGCGGGATAATACGAAGAGTCGCGGTTGAAGACGCGAACGGAGCTGGAGAAGGGTTGGCCGTCGGTCAATTTGCCCGAGAGGGTGGCCTCGGTGTAGCCAGCGGGAAGATTAACGTCGGTCCCGCGAAAGATAAAGGTGGCGTCGGGGGAGTTGTCCTTGTTGATGTAGCGGTCAAAGCTGAAGATCGGGTGGGCGCCGCCGAGGGTCACGGTGCTCGGGTCGATCTGGGAGACGTCGAAACCGGAACTGCCGAGCACGTTGGCCCGGATCAGGGTCGGGTGCGCGGTGTTGATGTGCTGATTTTCGTGCGGGTTGATGATGACCGGCGGCGAGGCGGGGGGGCAATTCGCGTTCGGCGGCAGGGTGGCCTGGGCGAGCGTGAACTTTTGCTCGGGGAAGAACGCCTCGCCGATGCCGAGGTCGTCGCCCGAGCCGGCGGTTGCGCCCATGCCGATGACCGAGGTCGGCGTCAGAGCGGTGCCGGTCTCTTGAAGGTAAAGCTGAGAGAAGTGGGTGATCGAGAATTCAAGGTTCGGGTGCGCGGGGGAGTTGACCTTGTAAACGTTGCCTTCGGACGTGGGCACCTCGGTAAAGACGGTGCCGGGCTGCTGGACCTGGCCGTTGCCGAAGTCGAGAGACGTGGCGGTCGGCGAACTGTTGGCAACAGAGCGAGCGACCTGGAATTCCTTGGGCGAGCGGGGGTCGTTGACTGCGTAACCGGCGGAGACGTCGGCGTAATTCTGGCCCTTGAGGTCGAGGAAGATCCCCATGAACTCCGACCCGCCGAAGTCGGGCGAGTCCTGGAATCCGGGCTCAAGGGCGGCGACAGCGGGGTTGACCGTTCCGTCGTTGCCGTTATTGTCGGCGTCGCCCGCGATCACGGGGCCGGGATGGCTGGGCTGCTGGCTGAGAGGCTGCTCGATGCCGACGCTGAGGGTGTCGTCGGCGGCGGTGTACGTCACGCGAAGGCCGCTGACGTCAAAGCCGGAGACCTTGACGAGCGATTGAAGGGCGGGGTCTGAGATGACCGGATGCTGAACCGAGGCGGTGTCCGGGAGGACGACAACGCCTGGACTTGTCGTGGCGGGAAAATCGGTTGCAACGTTTCCCGTGAAGTTGACGCTCAAAAGTTGTCGATGATCCAGGTGTTCGACAGAGACGCCGGCGCGCTGGTCGGGCCTGCGAGCGCCGACCCGGCCGCGTCGCCACGATTGTACGGCGTCCAGAAGCCTTGAGATCAGGGACATCGCGCCAGCATCCTTTCTCAAACGAGGTCCACGTCCATCCGAGGACAGACCTATCTTGGGGAGGAATGAACGGCCCGAAGGGGCGGCGTCGCCGTCGGGGTCGGGGTCGGGGTCTCTGACGGGATTGACTCAACGGTCTCGACGCGGCGTTCAACGCAACGCAACGACCGCCGCCGGTCGCCTTTCCTTGTGGAGGCGGTCGGACCGACCGCACCCCGCGGACGGAGCGCCTTTACGAGGGAGGAGACTCGTCATGATGCGTCTTGGGATGATTCGGATGAGCGTCGCGACGCTCGCACTGATCGGGGCTCGACCCGTTCTGGCCATTCCGATCAGCCTGACGGGGAACGTCGAGACCGACTTTTCCTCGTCGAACCCCAACGTCCAGGTCACGCCCGTCTTGACCGACCCGCTTCAGGTCGGCGAGGCGTCGTTCATACCGGCCAACGGCTGGGTCTCGGGCTGGGCGATCAAGGACCTGCGGACGTCGTACGACACCGCCTCCGACACGCTTTACGTCGGCGTCGATACGTTCAAGAACGCCGCGGGAGTCACGTCGATCGTGGGCGACGCCGACGGCAACGGCAACGCCGGAGTCGCCAGCGCGGCGATGGCCAAGGTCGGCGGCGTCGATACGCCGAGCCTTGGCGGTCACAAGTCGGTGACCGTCGCCTTCGCGGCCGATGACCCGAAACACCCGGGAATGCCCGCCACGCCGGTTGCCGTCGCGGGAGTTCCTGCCGACAAGGCGACGGCGGGGCCCGGCCTGGACGGCTTCAACGTCGCCACGTTCAAGAACAACGGCCTGGGCATCGAGTACAACTACGGCAAGACCCTGACCGCGAACCTCGGCTCGCTGGCCTTTGACCCTTCGGCCGCTCACCCGGGCTTTGAATTCACGATCAAGAACTTCAGCCAGATTCCTGGCCTGAACCCGTTGAACGGGTTCTGGATCTCGCTTTACGCGGGGTCGACCGACGATGTGGTTGCCGGGGAAACCGCGCTCAAGCTGACCCGCCTGCCCTCGCTCGCCGCCGAGACGATCGTTCCCGAACCGACGACCCTGCTCCCCTGGACCTTCGTCGCCGGGAGTGCTTGGT
Source organism: Isosphaeraceae bacterium (assembly GCA_965277595.1). Taxonomy (GTDB): domain Bacteria; phylum Planctomycetota; class Planctomycetia; order Isosphaerales; family Isosphaeraceae; genus CBDIDH01. Next base: position 2,029,350 of record CBDIDH010000002.1, on the reverse strand, counting down.
TCGGCCTCCGCCGCAGAGCGCGGACGGGACGCTGATCGGATTCGAATGGTAGTCCAGAAGACGGCGGCGGTCATGGCATCCTACCTCGGGCATTCACCCGTTCCCTCGGGTGATCGCTCTTGTTTTCGACCGCGAGCGCCGTGGAGATACCGTTCTTTTCCTGGCTTTCCGTGTGTCCAGGTTGCTCAAGGCCACTCATCCGGCCCCAGACGCCCAGAACCTACGACTCGGAAAATCTGCCAGGCTTTCCGTTCAACAGAAAATGGCCGATGACCGAAGAATTGAATTCTTTGGTTATCGGCCATCGGCCATCGGTCATTCTCGAAGCGGAAAACTGTTACTTTAGCGCGAGTTGCTGGGCCTTGCGAACGAGGTCGACAAACTCGGCGCGGTAACCGGAGGGGTCGTTGCCGAGAGCGGAAGAGGCGATCTCAAGGACGCCCGGATAGGTCAGGTTGCCCTTGAATGGAGAGCCTCGCAAGAGCATGCCGAACCCGGCCACGGCCGAGGCAAACTTGAAGTCGGCCGAGGACCGGGAGAAGTCCTGGCCCTGATCGATCACACCCCGCTCAAAAGGTCGGCTGACGTCCTCGTTTGGCCGTTTGTAGCGAATCTTGATCAGGACCGACTCGGGGCTGGGCTTCTCGGGAGCCTTCGTTTGCTGAAACCGAAGCGCTTCGCCTGCCTCGGCCTTGCCCGGGAGGGTGAGTTCATAAAGCGCGGTGACGTGGTGCCCGGCGCCGACCTCACCGGCATCCTTGAGATCGTTGGCGAAGTCCTGGTTGGCGAGCATTCGGTTCTCGTAGCCGATCAGTCGATACGCGCCAACCTTCGCCGGGTTGAACTCGATCTGAAGCTTGACGTCCTTGGCGACGGTGACGAGCGTCGAGCCCATCTCGGTGATGAGAACCTTCTCGGCCTCCTTGAGCGAGTCAATCGCGGCGTAGTGGCCGTTGCCCTTGTCGGCGAGGGCCTCAAGCTGGCCGTCCTTGAGGTTGTCGATGCCGAAGCCGAGAACGCTGAGGAAGACGCCACTCTGACGCTTGGCCTCAATAAGCCGGATCAGGTCGTCGCGGTTGGCGATGCCGACGTTGAAGTCGCCATCGGTGGCGAGAATGACCCGGTTCACGCCGTTCTTGATGAAGTTCTTGACGGCGAGGTCATACGCAAGCTGAATCCCCGCGCCGCCGTTGGTGGAACCCCCGGCCTGAAGCTGGTCAATCGACGAGAGGATCTCCGCCTTTTTGACGCAGGAGGTTGACGGCAGGACCAGGCCCGACGCCCCGGCATAGACGACGATCGCAATCCGATCGTTCTCGCCGAGTTCTTCCACGAGCCGCTGGAGCGACGACTTGACCAGGGGAAGCTTGTTCGGCTGGTCCATCGACCCGGAGACGTCAATCAGGAAGACAAGGTTGCTCGGCGGCCGACCCGTGCTGTCGATCGGCTTGCACGAGAGGCCCACGCGCATCAGGCGGTGATCGGGATTCCAGGCGCAACCGCCGATCTCGCAGTTCACGGCCACCGGTTCTTCACCCGTCGGCGCGGGGTCGTGATAGGGGAAATAATTGAGCAATTCCTCGATCCGAACCGAGTCCACCGGCGGCAGCATCCCCTGATTGAGGAACCGGCGGACGTTGGAATAGCTCGCGGTGTCAACGTCGATCGAGAAGGTCGAGAGTGGTTCCTTGCCGACGGCGACGAACGGGTTATCGTTGCGCGGATCAAAGGCGGCGTTGTCGGGGGGCATCGCCTCGGGCGCGGGGGGTTGTTCGACGGCTGGAGCGGCAGGCGCCGCGGCGGGCTTGGCGTTCTTGGCGTCCAGTTCGCCAAGACCTCGGGCCGGGGTGGCCGCCGGCTCGGTCACTGCGGCGATGGCGAGCGGGGCCTCGGCGCGTTGTTCATCGGCGGCTTTTGTGTCGTCCTTGGCATGGTCGCGCTGGACATCCCTGAGGTAGTAGAGCTGGCTCTCGGCGTCTTCCGCCACATTCGCCCGATTGACGTCCTTGCGGCCAGGAGCCAGGGATTCGGCCTCTAAGTTCGAGACCTTGGCCTTGCCGGACGATTCCGGCCTGGACGGAGCGGCCGCGGCGAGCGCCGTCTGGCTCTGAGGCTTGGCGGCGGATGCGGCAACGGGGGGAAGAGACGGTTGGCCCGGAATCAACGCATTGGCATTCGCCGGTTGTTGAGCGGCCCCGCGCATGGCCTGTTGAGGCGCGGCATCCACGCTGAACTGAGTCTGGTTCTTATTCTCTTGATAAAAGGGAGTCGCGGAGGTTGCTGTCTGCTGCCCTTGCTGCTGAGAATTGGCGACGGACTGGGACGCTGCTTTGTCAAAAAGCTGAGCCCGGGGTGAACCGTCACTGAGCCCCCGATTGAGTCTCTGGTTCACTGCAACCACGCCCATCGCGAGTTGTTTCTGGGCCTCTTTTCTCTCCTGTGTGTTTTGTTGCTGATATCCGAAATGGTCCTGCCCGGGGTTCCGCTGTTGCTGTTGCTGGGGCTGAAGACCGGGGAGTCCACTGGAACGGGCGGCCTTGTCGCGAGAATTCGAGGCCAATTCCGCGGGACCACTAAACATCGAATGAGATTCGAGGCCCGGATCGATCTCACCCATCCGCGGGCCATTCGTTCGCAACGCGAGCCTGGCTGGAGCCTGACCAGAACCGTTAGATCCCTGACTGGGCGGGGCGTTCGACGGAGGGATCAGGCCCGCGCTGCCTTGCTGAAAGGGAATTCGCAGACCGTTGGTCAAGGTACCGGCGTTGCCCGGGGCATAGTTAGGGATGTTGTCGACAACGTAGGGTCCAGACACGGGCGCATTGCCCGCACCCGCTCCGGGTTTGAGAGACGCCGCGGCATGGGCGACTGGCTCTGCCGGGGCCGGTGCGGACGGGTACTTACTCCGGGCAAAACTTTCGCGCCGGATTTCCGATTCCCGCATCTGCGCCTGGGCCACCTCGCCCCACGCGTCTCTCCTGGCGAGGCCAGGATTCTCAAATCGCTTTTGCGCCCGACCCAGGACAATAGAGCCGGGAACCTTGTTCGTTGAGTCAATCGCCGCGACTTTCGTGCCTGCCGTGCTCGTAGCCAGCGTCCCGCCCTGTCGGAGCGGACCGAGGGCCAGCGGGACCGTGACGATGACGCCAAGAATTCCGGCCGCGACGGCAAACCCGAGGATCGCCGACCAGCGGGGGCGTGGGTTTTCCTTCAAGGCCAGCACGGAGGCCGGTTTGAGGCCGACCTCGATTGCCTGGCGGTGCTGATCGGTCAGGCCGGGCGCGGATTCTTGCTGAAATTGCTCGGTGAGGAGTCGGGCGGTCTCGCGGACCTCCGCGACGAATTGACGGCTCTCGGCACAGTCGTTGATTTCGGCGTCAACGGCGGCGCGGTCGGCGGCGGAAAGCTCGCCGAGGGCGTAGGCGGTCAGCCGGTCGTCATTGGGGTCGAAAGGCATGGGACAAATCTCCTTCACGAACGGACCTGGAGGGGCTGACCGTCGAACAACAGGCCGCGGAGGGTCTTCATCCCGGCGTGGATCAGGAACCCGACGTTCGAGACGCTGTGGCCGCTGATCCGGCTGATTTCCTGGTACGAAAATCCGTTCTGAAACTTCAGGCGGATCACCTCGCGCTGATTCATCGGCAGGCGATCGATCAGGTCAAGGATATGCGTGGATAATTCGCGGCGCTCGGCCAGGTCGGCCGGGTCGGGGGCGGGGCTAAGGCAGCGCTGAACCTGCTCCTCGCTGAGGCGTGTCATGCGGCTCTCCTTCCTCAGGACGTCGAGCGCCCGGTTACGGCAGACGGTGAAGAGCCACTCCGCGAGCCTCGGGTCGATCGTCGCGCGGTCCTGGGCGCAGAGCCGCAGGAAGGTCTCTTGCACCACGTCGCGAGCGGCCTCGGCGTCGCCCAGCAACCGAGCGGCGTAAAGCGTCAGCGGCCCCTCGAAGCGGTCCACGGCGCGACGGACCCACGGCCCGTTTTCGGGTGGCGTCTGGGCGGCTGCTGGCATCGGCACGCTCGGATCGGGAATGGATCAATGGCCCGTTCATCTCAACAACGGACCCGCGCTCGATTTCTTAGAAGGGAAGAACGAGAAAACCGGAAAGGACTGCCGCGACTCGTGAAAACGAGAGGGCGAGCACGAGGACGAATTCTCGTCTTCCTCGCGCTCGCCCTGATGTTGAGGATCGATCAACCGACAAGCCAGAGCGGACAATCGCGCCGGACGGCCTCGTTGGCGGCGAGAGCGAGCCGGGCGAAGGTGAGAAGCTCGGGGCTATCGGCGACGTAACCGTCGTCGGGGTCCTGATGAACGTGAAGCAAATCGCAAAGCGCCTCGTCGTCGAGCGGCAGTTCCCAGCGCTCGGCCAGCTCGGCAAGCTCGGTGCGAAGGCCCGGCAGGCTGGCGCAGCGGAGCGGCTCGCCCAGCGAGAGCGGCAACGAGATCGCCTGCACATGCGTCGGAAGATAGACCCCCCGCCCCGCCGAGCCGAGTGCGAGCAGGTTCGGCACCGAGTCGGCCCCGAGTTCGTCCACGGCGCGGCTCTGAAGGTCGGACCAGCCCGAACCGGCAAGCTCGCCGAAGTGGCGCGGGGGCAAGCCTTCCCAATCACCCTCGGCGCCAAAGGCGTTGTCGAGTAGCCCGGCGACCTCGCAGGCGAACCGTTCGTCGAACGTCCCGCGCGTCCCACCGACCGTGAACGAAAGTCCCATCGGAAGTGTCCCCAGCGTGACCCGACCGTCTACTTACGCAATCACTCAAACACTCGAAACGTGATTTGACCTGCTAGCGATGTGCCTTTTCGGAATACCAGAAGACCGCCAGGGCTTGCGGCACCGCGGACGGTCCGGCGTCGGCCTCGATCAGAAAGGAATCATGAAAGGCGATCGGCGCCGAGAGGAACCAGCGATACGCCGCCAGTCGACCGGCGGCGGTCCCTTCGGAAGTGAGCAAGACCCCTCGGCTTCGGCCCTTAGCACCCCTGGCCAGGTCGTGGCGAGCGTCGATGCTCAGAGCGGCCGAGAGCGTCCCCCCCGCCTTGCCATCGACGACAAGTCGTCCCGGTCCCCCCGGCGCGGGGCCTTCAATGACCGAGAAAAGCCCGGCAAGCTGACCCCGGCCCGTTGCCGAGATCGACGCGGCGGCAGCGGCGGCAGTGGAAACGCCGCGGCGGCCGACCGCGATCTCGGTCCCCTGAAAATATCCTGCGTCGGGGGCGACGCCTCGTGTGGAACGAACCTGAATTCGCCCCTCGATCGGCCGATCGGTGCTGATCCGAAGCAGCGCCCTGGTGCGGTAAGGCATCGGAAACCGGTTGACCCAGGCCCCGCCAAGGGTTCCGATGGCCACCGAGTCAACTGATGGCAAGGCCCCCCCCGCCCGACCGAAGGCCAGGCCCACGGGCAGGTCAACCGCCGCGTCGGGCGTCCAGGGGTTATCGTCCTCCCAGGTCAGGCGAAGGCGGGCCGATCGCCAGGCGTCGGCCGAGGCGGGCGTTGGCTCGATCTCAAGGGCCGAGATGGTCCTTGGCCCGACGGGCAAGACGTACGAGATCTCGGCGCGCCCGGCCGCCTCGACGGCGTACCCGGCCGTTTCCGAGGCCGAGGACGAACGCGCAAGGCTGTGACCGGCCGGGGCGTCGAACCGAGCGACGCGGGCCAGGTCGTCGGGCGTGCCTGATGGTCCAGGCCCCGCGGCCGGCGCAAGCCAGCCGAGGGCCAGTGACAGCAGGAGCATGATGGCGCGTCTCTCAAACGATCAATCGAACAAACAGACCCGGGTTCGCGAACGTCGAGCCGCGGAGAGAGAGAGTGAGTGAGATTCGGTCGGCAACGGCAATGCCGAAGTGCGGGAACAAGGGCTGGGGTCTGGATTCGCGTCCCGAGGAGGCGTATCCTCGCAACGTGCGTCCAACCAACCGACCGCTCAGACCCTCGCCCCGAGTCTGGCCCCGGCCCCCCCGTCCTGTCAAGCATTTGTCCCGCGTGAGGCCCGTTTTATGTGGCGACGTTTTCCCGTCAGCGGACCTCTGATGGTCTTGATCCTGGTAACTGCGACAACCGCGGGATCTGGGCAAGATGAGCCGCCCGCTGGACCGATCGGATTTGCCCCAGGTTCGCGCGCTGGGCAACTCGCGGCCGAGGCCAATGCGCTGAAGGTTCCGACTCCCGAAAACGCCCGCGCCCTGCTGCGAACCCTGACCGAGGAGCCTCACGTCGCCGGCACCGCCGCCGACTACCGCACTGCGCTTTTCGTCCGCGACCGGCTCCGCGAGTGGGGTTGGAAGGCGGATTTCTCGGAATATGAGGTCTTGCTCAACTATCCGAAACCCGTCGGCCACGGCGTCGACCTGATCTCCCCCTTCTTGATCCTCACCCGCCCCGACCGCGTCGTCTTGCCGCTGTTGGAAGTCCCCAACCCCGCGGATAAAGACTCGGCCAGCCCCGCCGCCTTTCCCCCCTTTCACGGCTACGGGGTCTCGGGCGACGTCACCGGACAGGTCGTTTACGCCAACTATGGCCGTCCCGAAGACTTCGCCACGCTGGAACGCCTGGGGATCGACGTTGAGGGGAAGATCGTCCTGGTTCGTTACGGCGAGGTCTTTCGGGGCCTGAAGGTACGCAATGCCCAGAAGCGCAAGGCCCGGGGCATCCTGATCTATTCCGACCCGGCCGACGATGGATTCGCGCGCGGGGATGTTTATCCGAACGGGCCATTTCGGCCCGGCTCGTCGGTCCAGCGCGGGAGCGTGCAGTTCCTCTCGCTCGGGCCGGGCGATCCGTCGACCCCCGACGGACCGTCGATCAAGGGGGCGAAGCGCCTACCTTTTGACGTCAATAACGGCTTCGTTTTACCGGGTGTCACCGTCTTGCCCGACGGCACGACGACCGATCCCGTCCTCGCCTGGGAAAAGGCCACCGGCCTGATCCGCAACGATTATTACGCGAGCATTCCCTCGCTACCGATCAGCTATGACGCCGCGAAACCGATCCTCCAGGCGCTCGGCGGTCCGAACGTCCCTTCGGGCTGGCAAGGGGGGCTCCCCCTGCCCTATCACGTCGGCCCGGGACCGGCCGAGGTCCGCTTCGCGATCGACATGGATTACCAGGTCCGCACCGTCTGGAACGTGATCGCGACGATTCCGGGGTCGGTCGAGCCGGATCGCTGGGTGATGATCGGTAACCACCGCGACGCCTGGGTTTATGGCGCGGTTGACCCGAGCAGCGGAACAACCGCGACGCTCGAAGCCTGCCGGGCCATCGGCGCGGCGGTCAAGGCGGGCTGGAAGCCGCGTCGAACCCTCTTTTACGCCAACTGGGACGCCGAGGAATACGGCCTCGTCGGCTCGACCGAATGGGCCGACGAGCACGCCAGGGAGGTCGACGAGAAGGCCGTGATGCTTCTGAACGTGGACTCGGCCGTCTCGGGCCACGACCTCGACATCGACGGCGTTCCCTCGCTCCGCGACCTCACGCTTGACGCCCTGGGCGCTGTGAATGATCCGAGGTCGGGGCGAACGCTTCGCCAGCAATGGACCGAGAAGCGGCGGGCGTCCTGGGCCGCGAATTCGCCGATCGACCTGACGGACCCGCTCTGGGATACGCCCCCGGCCACCCCGGCCGAGTCGCGGCCCTCGGCGAAGTTCTCGCCGCTTTTGAACCCGCTCGGCTCGGGTTCCGACTACACGGCCTTTGTGGATCACCTGGGAATTCCCGCGATCGACATCGGCTTTTCGGGACGTTACGGGGTCTATCACTCGATTTTTGATGACTTTTACTGGATGGAAAAGTTCTGTGACCCCGAGTTTCTCACCCACACGACCGCCGCGAAGCTGTATACGGTCATCGCCATGCGCGCCGCGGGGTCCGAAGTCGTCCCCTTGCGATTCACCCCGTATGGCGAGGCCCTGCGCGACTATGTGGACGAGCTTCGCCGGGTGGTTGAGCGTCGCCAGCGCGCCGCGGCGACCGGACAACCCCGGCCGCCGATCGCGTTTGAAGGGCTCCCGACGCTGGTCAGATCGGTCCGAGCCTTTCAGGCCCGCGCCGCCGCGCTCGACCGGAGCACCGAGGCGATCGCCGGGCGCGACGGCCTCGAACCCGCGCGGCTGGCGGTCGTGAATGATGCGCTCTCGCGTGTCGAGCGAGCGTTTCTCTTACCTGGCGGCTTGCCAGGCCGTCCCTGGTTCAAACACGCGGTTTTCGCCCCTGGCCTGACGACCGGCTATTCCTGCTGGCCGATGCCGGGCGTGCGCCAGGCCGTTCTTGAAAATGACGCCCCCTTGCTCGCAACCGAAATCCCCGCACTTTGTGCCCGCATCGACGCCGCGTCCGAAGCCCTTCGCCTCGCCGACGAAGCCGCCTCGGTCATTCTCGCCCCTCTCGCCCGAGACGACGTCCGCGACAATAAGTTTCCGGCCGCGCGGTAGCCGATCAGGATCTTTTATTTTTCAATGACCGATAACCAATGACCGATGCCGAAATCAAGGGCGGCGACAAGTCAACACGATCTTCGCGGCCAGCTTCTTGGTCATCGGTCATCAACCATTGGTCATTCCTGAAATAATCAACGTCCGACGCGGCTGATCTCCTCGTCGCGGAGAAAACTCGTCTTGGAAAGGATCTGGCGAATCTCCTCACGGCTCGCGCGGTGCTCGCGGCGAATCCGGTTCACGGCGTCGCGCATGCCCTTGTCGCGCTCGGTCTCTTGCTGGTCGGCGGGCATCCCGTAAACCCGCTTGTTCACATCAACAAGAGCCTTGGCCAGGTCGTCGACAACCTCGCGCTCCAAAATCAACTGGCGGGCGGTCCGCTTGTTGTCGTTGAGTTGAAAGGTCAGCTCCACGTCGGAATAGCCGAAATCGCGGAGCTTCTTCATCTCGGCGCGGGTCACGCCGAAGGTCTTCGCGGAGGCGTCGAGCCGGGCCTCGATCTCCGCCTTGGTTTCGGGAGTCAATGGCAGGGGTTTCGCGGGCTCGTCGGCCCTGACGGCGCCGGCGAACAGAACGAGGCCGAGAAGGAACATCCTGGGTCGCATCTGATCCCTCCTTGATGTCACCGAGTTTGCGGGCGAGGGAATCTGTCCGGTCATTCCGACACGTTTTCGCGCTCGCCCAGGCCGACCGAGGCCACATCTATCGATCTCTTTCGAACGAAAACGCCCCGAGACTTGAAGGTCTCGGGGCGTTGTCTTCGATGGTGGACCGCTGTGGACCGCGTCGTGCTTACTCAGCGGCGGGGGGTTTGGGCGTGGTCCGGAACCGGACGGGAGGCTGGTTGTTCAGGTGCTGGGCGTCAACGGTGCGTTGAAGGAAGCCAAGGCACATCTCATCGGTCGTCTGTTCGCCCCAGTGAACATCCTTGGGGGGATGGTTGGGATTGGCCGGGTTCGCGGCCGAGTTATCAAAGTGGGCGAGCATGTCGATCTTCGTCCCCTTGGGCAGGGGGATCGGGTCGATGAGGTCATACGTCCCCTGCCAGTTGAAGTTCCAGGCGTCAATCCGGATCAACGTCAGAGGCTCCTCGCCGGGGCGGGTCGCCTTGAGCACGAAGTCCTTGCCGAGCCAGTGCATATGCGGGATCACGGAGGTCAGGTGAGAGTCCGCGTCGATCGTCAGGGTTCCCTTGACCTCGTAATTCGGATCTCCGGCGGAGATCAGGAGAGTCGGCCGGGAGAACGCGAAGGGACGAGGCGGGGCGACGATCCCGCCGGCAAGCTGCTTGTCGACTGACGTCCTGGCGAAGTAAAGGGCGACCCGCGTGGCGTCGGTCTCGGGCTTGCCCGACTTGTGATAATGGACCTGCAAGAGCACGTCGGACCCGGCCGGAAGATAGCGGCCGACCCCTTCGGGCAGGCGCTGGGGACGCTTGCCGGGTGCCCAGCCGCCGAGACTTCCCGACGGCATGATCCCGAACCCGCCGAAGACCTTGTAGCCGGGGCCGGGATCGTCGGCGTCAAGCACCTTGGCGCGGCCGGCGGTGTCAAAGGCGGCGAGAATGTGGTGGACGACCCGGGGATTGCCCGGCTTGAAGTCGATCGCCGTCAGCCACTTGCCTTCGGTCAACTTCGTCGGGATCACGAAGACGCGGTGCTCGTCGCGGCCGGTGCCGTCGAGCGTGAACGGCTCGGGCATCGTGATGACCAGGTCGGGCGTGCCGAGCGCCCAGTCCGACGACCAGGTTCGAGGCGGCGGGGCGTCCTTCGGGTCGCCTTCAGGTGATCCGCTCGCGGCCCAGTCGGCGAGGGTCTCGATCTCCGCGGCGGAGAGAACGCGGGCATCGCGAAAAGGGCCTCCCTCGGTCGTCGACGCCGGCCAGGGGGGCATCGTGTGAGAGCCCGTGACATTGGCGATGTCGGCCGATCGCTTTCTCGCCTGCTCATACGTCAAGAGGCTGAAAGGGGCGACCTCGCCCGGCCGGTGGCAGTCCTGGCAGTTCTTCTGAAGGATGCGGACCACCTCGCGATGGTACGTCGGCGTCTGACCCGCTCTGGCGGGACTTGAGAGGCCGACCATTCCCAGCAACAAGGCCGCCCCGACCGAAATCCAGCACCGCGGCATGTTGGCGATCCCCTGATTCTTCTCCGCGCCCGGGCGCGGCGGCTTTGGAATTGCACGTCGCGTCATCTCCCGCACAAACAGCTTACACATTCGAGCCCGTCCGGGTTTCGGAATTTCCCCGCGCAGGCCGACCCCAGAGTCGCCCGACCGCCTCAACCACGGTCGGTCTGAGCAGCCCGGGAAGCCACTCGTCGAGCCTCTTCGTATCGAGCGAAACATCGGCCGGGCGAGGCTCGGCAACGTTCGCGTCGCCCTGTCGGTTCGATCGGACGAGTGCCGGGTCAAACCCAAGGGCCTCGGCGACTCGTCGGGCGTGCTCGAACCGGCTGAGCCGCTCCCGGCCCGCCAGATGAACCAGGCCCGAACGCTCCGCGCCGGAACTCGTCAAATGCGTCAGGGCCTCGGCCGCCGTGGCGAGGTCGAGAGGCGTCCGGTATTCGTCTTCAAAAAAGGTTTGCGGCTCGCCCCGACGCCAGCCGTCAATCGTCCGGTCAAGATACGTCGGCCGTGTCGACCGAGACGGCCCGTACAGCAGGCTGATCCGCGCCACCAGACCTCCCGCGACGGCCGTCACATAAGGTTCCGCCTCGGCCTTCGTCCGGCCGTACTCCAGCACGGGAGAGACCGGGGCGTCTTCTCGGGTCCACGCCGCGCGGCCGTCAAAGACGAGGTCGGTCGACGAGAAGATGAGCTTACGCCCGTTTCGGCCGCACCAGTCGGCAAGCTGGGCGGTCGCCTTGACGTTGACGAGGCGACCGCCGATCGGGTCGTTGCGAACCCCCTCGGCCGAACTGACGGCCGCGAGATGGACGATCACGTCCGGCTCGGCCTTTTGTAACGCCTGATCGATCGCGCGGGGATCGGCCAGGTTGACGGACATCAGCGCGGGGCCGGTCTGTCGGCCGGACCAGGCCAGGACCTCGTGACCGGCGTCAATCAACCGTTGATGCACGTAAGGGCCAAGCTGTCCGCTTGCGCCCGATAGAAGAACCCGCATGACAGGAGTCTCCGAAACCGATCCCCCCGCGATTGCCGAACTCGACCGGAGTCGAACACCGGGTCCGCCGATGATAAGGCCGACGGGGTGCCTTCTGGAACGAGGATTTGGGGGCGTGGGGCCATTGGCCTCAGGGGGTTTGCCGTGGAGATTCGTGAGATCGCGCTGGACGACCTCGTCCTTGACCCGAACCTCTACCTCCGCGACCGCCTCGACGACTTCACCGTCGAGCGTTACGCCGAGTCCTGGGACCGCCTTCCGCCGGTGACCATTTATGAGGTCGACGGCACGCTCTTGCTCGCCGACGGCTACCACCGTCACGCCGCCGCCGTGATGCTCGGGCGGCGAACCCTGGCGGCGGAGGTTCGCGGCGGGTCGTTTGTCGAGGCTCTCGATTTCGTCTCCGAGGTTAACCTCTTCCACGGCCTTCCGCTCACCCGCGCCGAGCGCCGCCGGGCGGTCGAGGTCAAATTAAAGCTGCATCACGACTGGTCAGACCGCCGGATGGCCGAGGAACTGGGCGTCAGCCGCGAGCTTGTGGCAAAAACGCGCAAGGTGCTGGTTGAAGGACACCAGATTCCCAACAACGCCGGCCGCGTCGGTGCCGACGGCAAGATGTACACGACCGCGGGTCTTCCCAAGGACCCCAACGAACGGCTCCCGAAAGACAAATCCGTCGCGCACGACGACCCGCGCGATCGCGGCGGTCGCGAGTCCGACCCCGCGCCCTGGGACGATCGGTCGTCGTCCGGCTCCGCGCGGGTCTCGGCTCCGCTCGTCTCGTCGATCGCCCCTCCCTGGGAAACACCCGACGCCAAACTCGTTGCGCTTTCCGAACCGGTCGCCCCGGCCGCGCCGTCGATTGACGAGTTGCTCGCCTTGATGGCCCGGCAGGTCATGGAAGTGGTCACCTGGACGCAGGCCGAAGGGTTCACCGAGGCGTATCGAGGCGCCGGGGGCAGCCCTCGCGGCCTCTTTCAAACGGCCGTCTTCAAGCTCGCCGCCCGCGCCGATCTGCTTCGCAAAACTTGACCTCTTGCATCGGCATTCAAAGAAACTCACACATCACCGTATCCGCGAGAAAGAGCCCTTCGCGGGTCAGCCGGATGCGCCCGCCGTCGTCGTCAAGCAATCCCGAGGCGACGAAACGGGTTACCACTGGTCCGGCAAGCTGATCCAGATCAAAGCCGGTTCTGCGAGTGAAATCGTGGCGGTCGAGCCCGGCCGCTGTGAGCCGGAGCATCAAGACGGCGGTCTCGCGGGCTCGGGCTTCGGGATCAAGCGTCTCGGTCGGGCCGGTCGCGGGCAATCCGGCTTCGAGGCGTTTGAGATACGCGGGAAGGTCACGCGTATTCACCGACCGCACGCCGTCTCGATACCTCGCGGCGCCGAGGCCGACGCCGTAATAGGCGTCATTGGCCCAGTAAACGAGGTTGTGCCGGCACTCATGACCGGCCCTGGCGAAGTTCGAGATCTCATACTGAGCCAGGCCCGACGCGGCCAGCGTGTCAATCGTGTGTTCATACATCGCGCGCTCGGCCTCTTCGTCGACCGCGCGGACCTGACCGGCTTGCCATTGCTTCCAGAGCGCCGTGCCTTTCTCGTAAACAAGGCCGTAGCAAGAAAGATGCGACGGCCCGAGCGATAAGGCCCGAGCGAGATCATCGGCCCAGAGTTCGGGGGTCGAGCCGGGGACGCCGAAGATCAGGTCAAACGACCAGCGCGGGAACCTTGGCCGGACCAGGTCCAGGGCGCGCTCAACTTCCTCGGGCGCGTGGTTCCGTTCCAGGGCGGCTAATAAAGCCGGTTGAAACGACTGCGCGCCGAGGCTGATCCGGCCGACGCCTCCTCGCGCGAGAACATCGGCCTTTTCCTCGTCGAGCGTGCCGGGGTTTGCCTCGACCGTCCATTCGCCCCCGGCCGAGAGCGGAAACCACGCGCGAACCGCCGCGAGCAGGCGGTCGAGGTTGCGCGCATCGAGCCGGGTCGGCGTTCCGCCGCCGATGAAGATGGTCTCGACCTCGCGGGGTGTCCCGGCCGTTTCCATCGCCATCTCGCGTTCGAGCGCTTCGAGGTAGCGGTCGGCCAGATGATCGAATCCGGCGACCGACGCGAAGTCGCAATATCCGCACTTATGCGCACAGAAAGGAATATGCACATACGCGGCGCGTGGTGGGTTCACGTTCGGCCCTGTTCCTGTCTCTGTCCCGCTCAGGGGACGGCCTCAAGGAACCGGATCTCGGGAATGCGTGCCTTCAGCGCCGCCTCGATTCCGAAGGTCAGGGTCATCGTGGATGAGGCGCAGCCCTGACAGGCCCCTTGCATTCGAACCTGGACGATCCGGTCGTCATCGATTCCCACAACCTCGACGTCGCCGCCGTCGGCCCTGAGACCGGGCCGAACCTGCTCATCAAGCACCGCCTCGATCCTGTCGAGCAACTCGCGGCGGTCGTCGCTGACTTCGGGCATCGTCAATCCCCCTTCAAGAAAGGCGTCCTGCCTCGCTTTTGTTCCGCTGATCCCCGCGACGGCCTCTTCCAACCTGATTGATTATAGTCGGGTCCTCCTGCCTCGTTCAACGCAAGAGCCGATCGGTAGGCCCTTGAATCCCCCGCGCCTCGCGGTTACGACCTTATCCAGACGTGAGGCTCCGCGGGGTCAACGGCAAGACTGTCGAGAGTGCGCAACCATGATCCGCCCATCCGTCTTGAAATCGAACGGGCCAGGCCGAGTCCAGTCCTGGGGATTCGCGGCGCTGATTCTGGCAATCGCCGCCGGCCCGGCCCTGGCCGATCCCATGCGCCTCACCATTCACGGCAACGGCACCGAACTGGGCGAAACCCCGCTCGTCGCCGAGTTGAAGGGGACGCACGGTCCCGGCGTTTATCATTACCGGCTCAGGACCGGCGCCGATGACCCGGGAATTCCCGCGATTGTCTATGTCGACGCCGGAAAAATCTACCTTGTCACCGTTCTGAATCACGTTCCCGCTGGTGACGGCCTCTCATTCTCGGCGGAGACCGAATACCCCGCCAAGACCAAGGGAAAAGGCATCGAGTTTCGCCCCGACGGGCCGAACCTGGACGTTTTCGACGATGGCAAGCTCGTCACCGTGGATCGAACCGACGATCCGAGCAAACCGATCTTCTACCCCCTCTTCGGCCCGAACGGCGCAGCGTTCACCCGGGCCTTTCCGATGAAGAAGGACGTCCCCGGCGAAGACCAGGACCACAACCATCATCGGTCCTTCTGGTTCACCCACGGCGACGTCAACGGCTACGACTTCTGGGCGTCCGACCCCTTGAACAAGCCGAAACCCAATGATGGGTCGATCCGCGAAAGCTCCCGCGAGATCCTCGCCGCGGGTGCGGGCGTGGGCATCCTCAAGACGACCGACGACTGGCTCGCTCCCGACGGCAAGAGGGTCTGCGAAGACGAGCGGCTCGTCCGCTTTTATCAGAGCAAGTCGGCCCGGTTCATCGACTTCGAGGTCACGATCAAGGCCACCGCCGGGCCGGTCGTCTTTGGCGACACCAAGGAAGGGATGTTCGGCCTCCGCCTCGCGTCGAGCATGGACGTCATGAAGGGCAAAGCCCGAGGCGCGGGGCGGATCATCAACGCCGAAGGCATTACCGATGACGCCGCCTGGGGCAAGGCCTCGCCCTGGGTTGACTACACCGGGCCGATCGACGGCAAGGAAGTCGGCGTGGCGATCCTCAACCACCCCGAGAGCTTCCGATACCCGACCACCTGGCACGTCCGGACCTACGGCCTCTTCGCCGCCAACCCCTTTGGCTATCACGACTTCAAGATCGACAAGCCCGCCCGGCACGAGATTCCCGTAGGGGGCCAGATCCAGTTTCGCTATCGAATCATCCTTCACGAAGGCAACACCGCCGCCGCTCACATCGCCGACGCCTTCAAGGCGTACGCCAATCCCCCCACCGCGACCCTTCAACGTGAATGACGCAAGGCCGTTCGCGAGATCGAGCTTACCCCGTCAAGAGGCACGTCATGCGGCTCGACGGGTAAGTCGTCCACCCACTGGCAATCCAGGGCGATGGCCCACCGCGTCGCCTCCGGCCGAAGCATGGGCAAGAGCCGATCATAATGCCCTGCCCCACGACCGATCCGGTAGCAAGCTTCGTTAAATCCAAGGCCCGGAACCAGCACCCAGTCCACCTCGTCGGGAGCGACCAGGACGCACGTTTTTCGAGGCTCGGGAATGCCCAGGGTTCCCCGACGAAGGTCTGTCTCGATCGCGGCAACCTCATGAAGGTGCAAGCGACCCGACGCGCGATCGACCCGGGGACAGACCAATCGCTTGCCTCGATCCAGGGTTAACCGCAAGAGCGGCCCGGTCTCGATCTCCTCGGCAAAGGCCGACGCATAAAGAAGCACGCATCCAGCCCGTTCAAAGACCGGCAAATCAGGAAATCGATCCTGAAGCGCCCGTTCCTCGGCACGTCGACGGTTCGGGTCGAGCCGAAGGATGCGGTCCCTGATTTCCTGACGGAGCGCCTGTTTGCGGTCCTTGAGATTCATCAGCAAACGACCGAAAGGAAAAAAGCCCGTCGCCCCCCTCGAACGAAGTCAAAGAGGAGCCGACGGGCTTGTTTGTGTCTCTGAGAAACCTCCACCGCAATGCCGTTGAGGCGTCTTTTTGAGAACCCGTAGAATGAAGTGGGAGCCTCAGGTCTTCAAGGACAAGCCCAGAGACCGATGGTCGGCTCCCCTTGGGTACTCATTGGTTCAGCAAAAAATCACACCTCTCGCGAACATGGCAGAGGCCCGTTCAGCCGAAACCGAACGGGGTTATCCTAGCCAGGCATCCCCCCCGTTTCAAGGGAAACGCCGCCGATTTCTCCGCCTCGGTCGGATCGACGCAACGGACGTCTCAACCCGTCTGCGGATTCGACGAAAGTGCCGATCCGGTGAGCCGCTGAAGCTGGTCCCGAAGGCGAGCCGCTTCCTCGTACTCTTCGAGCGCAACGGCAAGGGCTAGCTGCTGTTCGAGCCGTTCGACAGGACCGATTGGCCGTTCCGTCTCGACCTCTCGACGCCAGCGAATCAGAAACCCGAGTTCCATGCACTCAACCTCATTTTCCCCCTGATCGTAATCGCGGAGGAACTGACGAATATCCGAGATTCCCTCGTCAATCGCCACCAGGGCCTTCGCGTGGTCGTTCACGGCGATCGCTTGATGGGCGCGAGCGCGACTCCGCATCATCGTCACATAAGGGCGATAGCGGTCAAACTCGATCTTGTCGCGCTGCCGAGCCGCGTGACGAACGACAAAGGCGAAAAGTCGGAGGTTTCGCTCGGTGTCTCGAGCGACGAGGTCGTACCGCTGAAGGTGAAAGGCCGCGAGATAGCGGTGATAATACTGAAATCCCTCGCGCATCAGGGCCTGACACGCCTTCGATTCCAGCGCGAACTCGCCGCCGGTCGCCTCGGCTTCCAGGGCTTTCGATTCAAGAAGGTCCAGAAGCGATTCAAAACCTTCCGGCCGGGAGCCGTCGGGACGTCCGTTCATTTCCATTTGAAGCAGGCCGAGATCCGCCCGCATCTGAACCTTGTCACGGCCGTCGTCACCGGCGACGATCCGAACCTGAAGCTCGTCGGCCTCGTAATCCCAACCGCTCAAGATTGCGGTAATGTCCTTGCTCAACGCGACGCGCCTCCCCCGCGAGAGTCATAACCTGTTAAACCGTCAGGACGCTCAATCTTCCCGTTCCGAGGATCTTTCTAGTACGAAGGAAGCTCGACGGTTGTTCAATGACCATGTCGCCCAGGATCAAAATCCTGTCCAGAATGACCGCTGATCGTAGTCCTCTCGAAGCCTTCGATCCGATCCCTCCCAGAACAACGCATTTCCCATGCCCTTTGCCCTTTGCCCTTTGCCCTTTGCCCTTTGCCCTTTGCCCTTTGCCCTTTGCCCTCAACCCTTCCCACCGAATTCCTCTATGAGCAGAAACGTCCAGACCAGGTTGACTGTGACAAGAAAAACGCACGACGCCGCGCGACCCTCGCCAGACAGGCGGGCGAGGGTCGCGCGGCGTCGAAATGCGGGAAAAGGCTTTCCAGGAAGGAACTTAAAGCTCGTTACCGTCGTGAATCATCGGCTCAAGTTCCTTGGTGTTGCGTTCAACGGCGAGGACGATCGTCCGTTCCTCGACACCATCGGGGCTGGCGGCGACGGCCGGGATGATCTGTCGGGAGTCAGGCAGACTGAACCGAACGGTAAACGTGCCGTCGGGTCGAAGCTGCACGGGTTCCCCTTGAAGAGTGACCCGGGCGTTCGGCTCGGTGCAGCCGTAAACGATCAATTCGGCGTCAATCTCGAAGTGAAAATCACGACCAAGCGAAGGCAAGGCACCCGTGCCGAGACTTTGAAGCGAAAGACCGTGCATCGGCCTTCGCAGACGTTCCTCGAAGAGTTCGCGGAGGTCGGTCGAGACGGCCGTCTGACTCGACCCGCCCGACTGGCTGTAAATCTTCTGGTACTGCTCCTGAACGCTTGCCCAGTTCTCGTCAAGGACGTCGGAAACGCCAGCCTTGGGCGTCGAGATGACGTTCGAGCGCGCCAGAACGAAGAACTTGCCGCGGCGAGCGACGTAGCCGATATCGATCCGGAACGACCGGGGCGGAGCGGCGACGTCAATGTACCAGTTGTTCACGCCGCCGTGGATCTCGATGTCGCGAACGTGCCGTTCGGTCGCCGAGGTCGTGTCTTCACTGGTCACGTCCATGAGCCGAAGAATCGGCCGGGCCGTGTGCCATTCCTGACCGAGCGCGGCCTGGGCGCGAGCATACGTGGAGCGGCTCAGTTCCCAGTACACGTGAAGCCAGTATGGGTCGCGGACCATGGCGATGATCCGGTCTTTCACACAGGCATGTTCCAGAGCCCGGGGGGGCATTACCGTCAACGGCCTGGGGGGCGTCGCCTGGGGGGTCGGACCCCCGACCGACGGACGCCGGGATGCGGCCGGAACCTCGACCGCCAGGGGCGTCTTGGCCGGCGCCTTGGAACCTTTCTTCGAGGACGTCGGCGCGGCCGAGAGCGCGCGGATCAACTGATCCTTACGCATCGCGTGCCAGCCGACGATCCCTTGCTCCTTGGCCATCTGGGCCAGGTGCTTCTTGTTGCAGTCCTTGAGCGATTCGACGGTCATGCGGGGCCACTCCGTCTCCATCCGCGGCACTTGCGCCGGCCGCGGATCGGACAAGGAACGCGGGTTCATCCCTGAGTGGACCGATCCGGAAAACTCCATGCGTCCCGGACTGGGAAAGGCCATCCAGTCGGCCGCAATATCGGGGGACGACGACGTACCCGCCAGCACCCGGACCCACCAACACAACGAGCGGCCGTCTCCCCGCATGATCGCGGGACGACGCCGCCCAGCGGCTTAGTCGGACTCTGAGCGCAAGGGTGACGGCATGGCTGGTCCCCGCACTGGCTCGACCCGGACTGACAAGACATAACGAGTAGCTAGCTAGGTAATAACAAATCCGTCATCCTGTGTCAACGTAATTTTTGTCACGGCTGTCCGGCCACGGACATCCTGCCCTGGCTGTAACGACTGCCGCGAAAGGCCAACGCCTCGCCAACCCCGCGGCCCTGGGCCGCCGTCGTCTTGACGTTTCCCCATGCCATCGCGACTTTGTGAAATATTTCTCGAAGCGGTGATCTGGGTTGTTGACTTGGCGGCGGGGTCCGTTATAACTGGTGTCCGAATCCAAAGACGGTTCACATGGCCTTGTCGTCTCTGTCGTTTCGGGTCGCGCCCGTTTCGGGACGCGGTGTCGGCATCGGCCGGAGACGATGGGAGTCGTGCGTGACCAGTCCTGACGAACCACGCTCGAATCTGTCGGTCGGCATGGACTGGGCCTCGCGGGTCACCACCGTCGGCCTTGAGTTCGTTGTCCCACCTTTGCTGGGACACGTGCTCGATGGTCGCCTGGGGACCAGTCCGCTGGCCCTGCTCGTCGGGGCGTTTCTCGGCTTTGGCCTGGGAATGTTCAACATCCTCCGGATCGCCCGAGAAGGGACCGGGGGAGACCGAGGTCGAGACAACCGACGATCGCGCTAGGCTAGATAGTTAGGAATTCCTGTCGACGCCTCGACCTGATCTGACCGCTGAACACACACGGAACCTTGCCGACATGGCCGGACACGGAGATAACCCGCTTGCCCACGTGGTGGATCACCCCACCCTGGAATTTCCCTACTGGGGAAGGGCCGTCGACGCGCGGTTCCCGAACGCACTCGAACTTCACCTGCCGACGGTCGCGGGGATTCAGATCACCCGGTTCATGGTCACCGAGGTGATCGCCGCGGTTCTGGTGATCCTGGTGGTCGTTCCCCTGGCCCGGCACGTCGCCCGCCAGCCGGTGACGCGCGGGCCTTTTCTGAATGCCTTCGAGGCGATGATCCTCTTCATCCGCGACCAGGTGGCCCGACCGGCGATCGGCGGCCACGGCGCGGATGGGTTCTTGCCGTATCTCTGGACGGTCTTCTTCTTTGTTCTCTTTAACAACCTGCTCGGCCTGATTCCGGGGATGGCCTCGGCCACGGGCAACATCAACGTGACCGTCGTCCTGGCAATCATGACCTTTTTCGCGGTCATCTTCGCGGGGATGAGGGAGATGGGGATTGTCGGCTTCTGGGTGGGCATCGTCCCGCACATGGACGTTCCCGGCGTCCTCAAGCCGATACTCTGGGGCCTGATGTTCGTCATCGAGATCGCGGGTCTGTTCATCCGCCATTTCGTCCTGGCCGTCCGGCTCTTCGCCAACATGCTGGCCGGACACATCGTCCTCTCGGTAATCCTCGGCTTTATCCTGATGTCCAAGGAACTGCCGACGTCGGTCTGGGCGTCGGTCACGGGGGCGAGTGTTCTGGGAGTGATCGTGCTGAGCCTCCTGGAACTCTTCGTGGCCTTCTTGCAAGCGTACATTTTCACCTTCCTTTCAGCGCTCTTCATCGGCTCGGCGGTGCATCCACACTGATCGGATCGAGACGGTTCGGGTCGTTGCGTCTGAGAGGTTCGCCGTTCGTTTGTTCGCTCGATCGGATCGATCCAACGGGCCGGGAGTCGTACCCCCGGTCGTCGTCAAGGCGGGCCGTCTTTCGGTCCCGCGGAGTTCGCTTCCCCCTCTGTGTTTGACATTCGAGGAGTCCAGGGTCCGATGAAATTCGTCAAGTCCGCCGTGCTGGCCGTGGCCATGCTCTTCCTCGCGCAGGGCGCGGTCTTCGCGCAGGGTGGCGGAGCCGCCGCCAACTCGCCCACCGACCAGTCACGCATCGCCTATGCCGGCTCGCCGAAGTCCGCCTTCTCGGATACCCGCGCGATCGGCGTCGGCCTGATCATCATGGGGGCGGCGATGGGAATCGGCGGTCTCGCCAAGGCGGCCGTCGAGAGCATGGCCCGACAGCCCGAAACCGCCGGGAACATCCAGACGGCGATGATCATCGCGGCGGCCCTGATCGAGGGTGTGACCTTCTTCGCCCTGATCATCGTGATGTTGTTCGTCTCGCCTTATTGATTGATGAATTAAAGACCCGCTCTGAAGCCCCCGGGCGCGCCGCGCCCGGGGGACCGGACCGCAGTTTTAATGATCGCCTTTGAAGAATCCACGGACCTATCCATCGAGGCTGACAACCCCATGCCCCGGCAACCGAAACTGGCCCACGGACTGGCGGCCCTGGCCCTCTGCCTGGGCCTGGCGGCCCTCGGGGGTTCGCCCCGACCGGCCCGCGCCGCCGACACGGCGCCGACCGTGAAAACACGCGCGGAAGGGGCCCTCCACTCGATCGAGAACTCAGTCAAGAACCTTGAGCACAAGGTCGAAGCCTCGCTGAAAGGGGCCGAGCACGACATCAAGGAGCATGAGTCCGTCCACGAGCCCGACATCCTTGAGCCTCAGCCAAGCCTGGCTCTCTGGACGGTCGTCGTCTTCGTCGGTCTCCTGCTCGTCTTGACCGTCTTTGCCTGGAAGCCCCTGCTGGCGGCCTTGCATCACCGCGAGGAGCACCTCGAACACGTCCTGACCGAGACCGAGCGGGCGCGGAACGAGGCCGAGCAACTCCTCGCCGAGCATCGCCGCAGGCTCGCCGCGACCGAGGAACAGGTCCGCTCGATGATCGACGAGGCCCGCAAGAGTGCCCAGGCGATCTCGGACGAGACCCTTCGCAAGGCACAGGCGGAGGCCGACGCCTCCCGGCAGCGTGCTCAACGCGAGATCGAGACGGCTCGCGATCAGGCCCTCTCCGAGATCTGGTCGAAGACGGCCGACCTGGCCGTCTCGGTCGCCGGCAAGGTGCTCAAGAAGTCGCTCAACGACGACGACCATCGCCGCCTGATCGACTCGGCCGTCGCCGAGCTGCCCGACGTCCGCCCGACGCTGAACGTCCAGGGGAGTCCGACGGCATGACCGACGACCAGGGCCCTGCCCCGACCACAACCACGGTCTTCGACGAGAAGGCCGACGAACTGGCCCGCACCTACGGCGAGGCCCTGCTTAACGCCGCCGAGAAGACCGGCGGGGTCGACGATTTGCTCGATGAGCTTGACGCCGTCAACGCCTTCGTCCGCGACAAGTTTCCGACCTTCGCGGTGATGATGGGCTCGCCTGTCCGCACGGCCGCCGACAAAGATCGCCTGATCGCGCAGGCGTTCGACGGGCGAACCTTGCCGACAACGGTCAACTTCCTCCGCGTGCTCAACCGCCACGGCCGACTCGACCTGCTCGGCCCGGCGATCCGGTCGGCTCGGGCGATCTGGGACCGTCGCCAGAACCGCAAGCCGGTCACGGTCCGCTCGGCCGTCCCCTTGACCGACGCCCAGGCTGACGCGCTTCGCGAGAAGCTGGCCGGAAGCCTCGGCGGAACGCCGGTCTTGAAACAGGAAGTGGTCCCGGCCCTGATTGGCGGCATGGTCGTCCAGGTCGGCGACGACGTCTACGACGCCTCGGTCCGGAACCGTCTGGAACAGCTCCGACAACGACTGATCGAAGGAAAGACGCATGAAATTCAGAGCCGACGAGATCACTTCCGTCATTCAGAATGAGATCGAGCAGTTCCAGGCCGAGGTGACCCGGTCCGAGGTCGGCCGCGTCCTCGAAGTCGGCGACGGGATCGCGCGGGTCCACGGCCTCGCCGGAGTGATGACCGGCGAGATGGTCGAGTTTGAGAGCCGGGGGTCGGCCGAGAAGGTCCGCGGCCTCGCCTTCAACCTCGAAGAGTCGTCCGTCGGCGTGATCATCCTGGGCGACTACACGGGGATTCACGAGGGCGAGTCGGTCACGGCGACCGGCCAGCTTCTCCGCGTTCCCGTCGGCGAGGCGATGATCGGCCGGGTCGTCAACCCGCTCGGCGTTCCGATCGACAACAAGGGGCCGATCGTCACCCCGCACAGCCGGGCCGTCGAATCCCCCGCGCCCGGGATCGCCGACCGCCAGCCGGTCGATGAACCGATGCAGACCGGAATCAAGGCCATCGACGCCATGACCCCGATCGGCCGCGGTCAGCGCGAACTGATCATCGGCGACCGCAAGACCGGCAAAAGCGCCATCGCAATCGACGCGATCTTGAACCAGAAGGGCCAGGGGGTCGTCTGCGTTTACGTCGCCGTGGCACAGAAGGAATCGACCACCGCGGCGCTCGTCGAGGTCCTTCGCAAGAACGGCGCGATGGACTACACGATCGTCGTCGCCTCGGGCGCCAGCGATCCGGCCTCGCTTCAGTACATCGCCCCGTACGCGGGCACGGCGATGGCCGAATACTTCATGTACGAGCAAGGGGGCGCGACGCTCTGCGTCTATGACGACCTTTCGAAACAGGCCGTTGCCTACCGCGAACTCTCGCTCCTGCTCCGCCGCCCGCCGGGCCGCGAGGCGTATCCGGGCGACGTCTTCTACGCGCACTCGCGGCTCCTGGAACGATCGGCGAAGCTCGCCAATAAGTACGTGATCGTCCCCGAATCGGCGCCGACGGATAACGTTGGCGAGGATTGGGGGGTCGACCACAAGGTTTACCTCGGCGTCCCCGGCCTGGAAGAGGCCAAGCACGCCTTGAAGGAGCACTTCGCGACGGGTCACAAGGTGGTCAAGACGACCACGTCGGGGGGTTCGCTCACCGCGCTGCCCTTGATCGAAACGCTCGAAGGCGAGGTCTCCGCGTATATTCCGACGAATGTGATCTCGATCACCGATGGCCAGATTTACCTTCAGCCCGACCTCTTCTTCGCGGGAGTCCGGCCGGCCGTCGACGTCGGCATCAGCGTCTCCCGGGTCGGCGGCAAGGCGCAGATTCCGGCGATGAAGAAGGTGGCCGGCGGCCTCCGGCTCGACCTCGCCGCCTTCCGCGAACTGGAAGCCTTCGCGCAGCTTGGTACGGAACTTGACAAGGCCACGCAGCAACAGCTTGACCGCGGCTACCGGATGGTCGAACTGCTCAAGCAGCCGCAGTATCAACCGATGGACGTCGTCGATCAGGTGATGAGCATCTATGCCGGTTCGGAAGGCTACCTCGACGACGTCCCCCGCAAGGATGTCTCGCGGTTCGAGTCCGAATTCCTCCAGTTCGTCCGCGACCAGCGGCCCAAGGTCCGCGAAAACCTGAGCCGCGAGAAGAAGCTGACCGACCCGATCCTGGCCGACCTGAAGGCGGCCTTGACCGAGTTCAAGGCACGGTTCCGGCCGTCGGCCTCGGCGTCGTCGGCCGCCTTGGCCGGAGCGAAAAGCTGACAATCCGGGATGGCGGTTGACCGGGGTCGATCCCGGTCACCCCACCCCCCCTTTCGACACCGGACCGCCGCACGACCGCAACCCGAGACCCCTCCGATGGCCAAGGCCCGAGCGATCGTCAAGCGCCGCAAGTCGGTGCAGAACATCCGCAAGATCACCCGGACGATGGAGCTGATCGCCACCGCCCGGTTCAAGAAGGCGCTCGACCGCGCGACCGAGGCGGAAGCGTATACCCGCAAGATCGCCGAACTGGTGGCCGATCTCGGCGCCACCGGCGCCGAGGTCTCGCACCCGCTCCTCGAAGAACGGCCGACCATCCGCAAGGCCCTGCTCCTGGTCATCACGAGCAACCGAGGTCTTGCCGGCGGTTACAACGGCAACGTCCTCCGCGCCGCGACCCGGACCGTCCAGGACTTCGAGACCGAGGGGACGGGGGTCTCGCTTGAAGTGGCCGGCAAGCGGGGCATCGCCTTCCTGAAGTATCGAGGCGTCCCCGTCGACGCAACCTACACCCAGTTCGAGGATCGCCCGCAGTTCGCCGAGGCCGAGACGCTGGCCAACAAATATATCGGCATGTTCCTCCGGGGCGAGATCGACCGGGTCGACGTCATTTACACGAAATTCATCAACGCGGCCCGCCAGGAAGCCGTCGTCCAGACCCTCTTGCCGATGACCGCCGCGCAGGTTGGCGACTCAGGTCCGTCGGTCCGCCAGTCGAAACCAGGCGCCGGGTCTGGGGCTCCTCTGGAAGAAAAAGGCCGGGCCGAGCGGGTTCCGTATGAGTTCGTTCCCGACCCCAGAAGCATTCTCGAAGAGATCGTGCCGGTCTCGTTCAAGGTCCGGCTCTTCAAGTGCTTCCTGGACGCGGCCGTCAGCGAGCAGATCGCCCGGATGGTCGCCATGCGAGGGGCGACCGAGAACGCCGACGACATGATCAAGTCGCTCACGCGCCTTTACAATCGCGCCCGACAGGCGCAGATCACCCGAGAGCTGGCCGAGATCATCGGCGGGGCCGCGGCCCTGGAATGACCCGACAAGACAACGGGGATGACTTCGCGAGCGACGCCCGCGAAGGAGTTCCCTTGGAACGATCTTCTTGACAGGACTTGCTTTCATGGCCACCGCGACCGCGAACGGACGGATTGCCCAGGTGATCGGCTCGACCTTCGACGCCGAGTTCGACGAGGGGCACCTGCCCGAAATTTATAACGCCTTGACGATCCACGCCGAAGGCAAAGGGGTGACGATCAACCTGACCGGCGAGGTCCAGCAGCACCTCGGCGGCAACCGGGTCCGTTGCGTCGCTCTCGGATCGACCGACGGCCTCGTCCGGGGCATGACCGTGGTTGACACGGGCGGCCCGGTCAGTGTTCCGGTCGGCAAGGAAACGCTGGGGCGGGTCTTCAACCTGCTCGGCAACCCGATCGACGGCCGGGGCGAGGTTCACGCCACCGAGCGCTGGCCGATCCACCGCGACCCGCCCGCCTTCGACCAGCTCTCGCCCAAGACCGAGGTCTTCGAGACGGGCATCAAGGTCGTCGACCTGCTCACGCCGTTCGTCCGCGGCGGCAAGATCGGCCTTTTCGGTGGCGCTGGACTGGGCAAGACGGTGATCCTCACCGAGCTGATCGCCCGAATCGCCAAGGTCCACAGCGGCTTCTCGGTCTTTGCCGGAGTCGGTGAACGGACCCGCGAAGGGAACGACCTCTGGCTCGAAATGCAGGAAACGAAGATTGGCGCGACCGGCAAGTCGGTCATCGACAGCACGGTCATGTTCTTCGGCCAGATGAACGAGCCGCCGGGTGCCCGGCTCCGCGTCGCCCTCTCGGCCTTGACCAACGCCGAATGGTTCCGCGACTCGACCGGGGCCGACACCCTTCTCTTCATCGACAACATCTTCCGGTTCAGCCAGGCGGGTTCCGAGGTCTCGGCCTTGCTCGGCCGGATGCCCTCGAACGTCGGTTACCAGCCGACGCTCGCGACCGAGATGGGTGCGTTGCAAGAACGGATCACGTCCACGAACACCGGCGCCGTGACCTCGGTGCAGGCC
The DNA here is from genome assembly GCA_965277595.1 of Isosphaeraceae bacterium. Classification (GTDB taxonomy): domain Bacteria; phylum Planctomycetota; class Planctomycetia; order Isosphaerales; family Isosphaeraceae; genus CBDIDH01. The sequence continues at coordinate 2,002,989 of CBDIDH010000002.1, read as the reverse complement.
GTTTACGTTCCCGCGGACGACCTCACCGACCCCGCCCCGGCCACGACCTTCGGCTTCCTTGACGCCTTCATCGTGCTCCAGCGGTCGATCGCCGAGAAGGGGATTTTCCCGGCCGTCGACCCGCTCGGATCGACCTCCCGCATCCTCGACCCGCAATACGTCGGCCAGGAACACTACGACGTCGCCCGACGGGTCCAGACGATGCTTCAGCGCTATCGGGAACTCCGCGACATCATCGCGATTCTCGGCGTCGACGAGCTTTCCGAAGACGACAAGATCATCGTCCACCGCGCCCGTCGGATCGAGCGGTTCTTCTCGCAGCCCTTCTTCGTCGCCGAGGCGTTCACGAACAAGGAAGGTCAGTACACGACCCTTCCCGAAACGATCCGGTCGTTCCAGGAACTCTGCGACGGCAAGTGGGACCACCTCCCCGAAGGCGCCTTCCTTTATGTCGGCGCGATCGAGCAGGCCGAGGAACAGGCCAAGAAGATGGCCCGCTAACGCCGCGAACGGCCCCCGTCCCGTCCTTCGGGCGGGGGCCTCGTTCTGTTCCTGTTCCTGTTTCATTCCCGCTTCCAAGCGCCTTGCAGTTTGACGACGAGGAGCATGGCCCGCGATGGCAACCGCAGACGTCGGCACGGTCGAGAAGACAGGCAAGTCGATCCACGACCGGCTCCATTGCGTGGTCGTCACCCCCGAACGGACGCTCTTCGACTCCCTGGTCGACTTCGTCGCCCTTCCGCTCTATGACGGCGAGCTGGGCGTCTTGCCCGGCCGTTCCCCTTTGATTGGCCGGCTCGGCTTCGGCGAGTTGCGGACCCGCGAAGGGGGCACGACTCGCCGTTACTTCGTCGACGGCGGTTTCGCCCAGATCCGCGACGACGTCGTGACAGTCCTGACCAACCGCGCCGTCCCCGCCGAGAAGATCGACACCGCCGCCGCCTCGCGCGAACTCCAAGAGGCCCAGGCTCGCCGCGCCACCACCGACGAGGAACTTGACGCGAAATCCAGGGCCATTGCCCGAGCCAGGGCGCAGCTACGAATTGCCGGGCATCGGGGCGTTTGACGCCGTCTTCGGCGAGGCGTTCGAGGCGTTGCGGCAAAGCGCAAAGGGCACAATCTGCCCGCGGGACTTCGTGAACACTCGTTTTTCAACGACAACCAAGGTCTTGAGAAGACCCAGTCGTGACGGACGCGGCAAGGTATCTGAAAATTGTTGAGTGGTCGGAGGAGGATAGAGCCTTCGTCGGCCAGTGTTCGGGAATCATTGGCCCCTGCTGCCATGGAAGCGACGAAGTTGACGTGTATCGGCAGTTATGTGAGATCGTCAAGGAGTGTGGGTCGCGATCGCCCAGGGCGACGGGTCTCCGTTGCCCCCGCCGACGGCCGGGACGGGGCTCGCCCGGAGTGTGGCCCTTGACGTGACGTCAACTCAACCCGATTGATCAGACAATTGATCATTCAGACAATCGATCCAGCGGTTTCCCCCGCGAAACAACTCGGGTCGCCGCCGCCCCTTGCGTCAAGGGGGCGAAGAATTCGGGATTCTGATAGAGAGCGCGCGTGTCCCAGACTTCGCCCATCCAGGCGTGATGGATCACCGAGACGCCGCGGTCGTGAAGGGTGATTTCCAGAAAACCCGGTGGTCGCAGCCCGGTCGGGTCGCGGAGCAAGGGGGCTCCGGCGTTCAGGCAGAGTTCGGCGGGAAGGCCGCGCGGAACGAACGCCCAGGCCGCATGAACGTGGCCGCAACAGAAGAGGTGTGGACCGACGCTCGCCAGCCATTCGGCGACCTCGACCGCGTTCTTCATTCGCTTGGGAGCGAGTTCTTCCTCATAGGCCGGGGGAGCCGCCAGCGGATAATGACACTCGACGATCAGGCGCCGGGGACGGCTCGACGGATCGGCCAGCAGAGACCGGGCCGCGCTCAGTTGCTCGGCCGGAAGCAGTCCCGTGGCCGAAATATGAGAACGGGTCGCGTCGAGTCCGAGAACCGCCGTCTCGTCGTCGAGGTAGCGAAGCCACGGATACGGCATCGGCGGCGAAAAGGCACCAAACCATTCTTCAAAGGCGCGATGACGGACGGAACCGGTCGTGTATCGGTCGTGATTGCCGGGAACCACCGTGACCCGATCGGTATCAACAAGAAGCTCGGCCAGGGCGGCGCGCGCGGCGCGGAATTCGTCGGGCAGGGCGGTCGTCGTCAGGTCGCCGCTGATCAAGATATGATCGGCGTTCAGGCTCAGGACACGATCGACCACGCCTCGCAGGCGTTCCAGGCGGAACTTCCTGGCCCGTCGGGTGACCAGCTCGACCATGCCGATGGCACGCTTGCTCGCCAGGCGGAAGGGGTTGAACGAATAGCGCCAGACGTGCACATCGGACAGATGGATGATTCGCAAGATGCTCGGCTCCGCGCGATGCGATTCAGGCCCGTTCCCATTCCAATCAAAGATGCCAGCCGACCCAGCCGACCAGGATATCGTAAGCGGTATGCGTGCCGACCGCGACCCCGAACCCTCGGACCACGAAAACCCAGGCGAAATAAACGCCCGCCAGCCACCGAAAGATAAAGGCGAACCAGGTAAACGCCTCGCCGGGCGTCCCCGCGTGGTGCGCCAGTGAGAAGACCAGGGCCGAGGCCGTCACCGCCGTCGCACTCGCGAGAACCTGCGGCGTCTGAAGTCCGCGAAGCGCCACGAAAAGCAAGGGCACGAGCGTCAGCCGGAACAACGCCTCTTCATAAACACCCGCCCCCAGAAACCCGATCAACGACGCGACGGGATGCGCCGATCCGGCCGATAGCACGGGGGGTCCCGTCCGCTCAAGGACCGAGAATCCAAGGTCCACCAGGCGACTCAGGCCAATCAGCGCCACGGCCAGCACCAAACTCTCCGCGGCCATCCCCAGCAGCACCGTCGGAGAGAACCGCCAGTCTCGGGGCGTCAAGGCCTGCCAGAAAAGCAGGCCGACCACCAGGCCCATCGGCACGATCCAGTGATCCGTCAAACCGACCGCCGCCAGGCCGCGACGGACCCAGGCATCGGCCCCGGTCCGGATCGCCTCGGCCGATCCCCCCCCAAGCCAGAGCACGCCCAGCTCATACACCAGCAAGATCGGAGCGATGAACGCTAGACAGGGCAAGGGCCGACGGGTTACCGTCCAGTACGTCTGGCCGCCCGGATCACCGGCCGGGGCCTCGCCCCACCATCGGTGGTCGTAGCCAAACCGAGACCGGCGCCTTGGGGGTCGAGCCGAGGGCTTTTGCGTTGAAGGTCGCACGACTATGGGAATCGGCCAGCCGTTCCCAAAAATCGAGACGAAGGTAAAGAGTTCCAGTAGCCTCTTTCGCTCACGTCGGAGTTTTTGTAAAAGCTGAAAAGGATGAAATCGGCGGGTACCTTGTGACGGGGGGTGCCGGTGGCTACCATAACTCCATCGGCGGCGGAACCCTTCGAGGCGGGCCGCGGGTCGCCCCTCGTCTTTGAAGTAAGCCGGTTCGTTCGCAGATTGGAAATTCACGCCCGGGAAATCGGGCCAAGAGATCGCCGGGAACTTGAACCGGATTCGCCGCGAGGCCCCCAAAAAAGGCCCGGCGAGCCCGAGACGTCCGGAGGCGCGAGCCTCGTCTGGATGGATTGACCCGAGTCGAGTTGGGAGGATTGGCGCGTGACATCGCGGTTCCCGTTGCGTCTGGCCTCGATCGTCGGCCTTCCCCTGGTCCTGACCCTCACCGGCTGCACCGACGTCGTCAACGGCGGCCGGCTGGAATACGTCCAGAGCCCCCGGATGACCTCCGACCTCAAGGACAAACCCGACCTCCAGAAGGCCGTCCGTAAAGGACTGGTTGACCTCTACGGCGCCCGGCCGAACGAGATCAAGGTTCCCACCGGGACCGGCCTACCCGGCGCCGGCTATCGCCTGGCCAACTACGTGGATGACGGCAAGGGCAAACGCCGTCCGATCGACGTCCAGCAGGCCGACGGCTCCAAGGAACCGCAGGAAGGGGGCTTTGCCCTCTACCGGAAACACTGCCTGCACTGCCACGGCGTCTCAGGCGCCGGTGACGGCCCGACCTCGGCCTTTCTCTATCCCCGGCCTCGCGATTATCGCAAGGGGATCTTCAAGTTCACGTCGACCCTCGGCGGCCAGAAGCCGACCCGAGACGACCTCCGCAAGACAATCCGCAACGGCCTTCACGGCACCTCGATGCCCGCCTTCGAGGCCCTGATGAACAACGCCGAGATCGAGCAGGTGCTCGACTACATGATCTTCCTCACCCTCCGCGGCGAGACCGAAGAGGCGCTCATCCTCGAAGCCGCGTCGAGTGGCGAACTTACCCCCGAGACCATCGACGACTCGGCCAAGAGCGTCTTCAAGAAGTGGAAGAATGCCGACAGCCAGGTCGTGAACCCCCCCGTCCCCCGGACTCCGTCAACCCGCGAGAGCATCTTGCGGGGCCGCGAATTGTTCCTCGGCAAGACCTCGCACAAGCTCGAATGTACAGGATGCCACGGTCCCCAGGCCCTCGGCAACGGACCGAGCTTCATCAGCCAGGACATCTTCAACGCCGTTGTCTTCGGCGGCAAGATCTCCCATCGTTTCAAGCTCACCGCCGGACAGTTAAGCATTCTGGACGCCCTGACCGAACTGGACGCGCGGTACAACGCCGGCCACGACGAACACCACGAATCTACCTCGACGCACGACCCGAACGCCCTGCCGCCGACGATGGCGAACCTCGTCAAGGCGCTCGAAGCCAAGCTCGGCGTCTCGGAGAAGGACAAGATCGAGATCTTGAAGTCAAAGACGGGTTACGAGGACGCCCCCGGCGAGGAAGCGACGACGTTCACCCAGGTCGTCGAGAACCTCGTCAACGACCTTGAGGACAAGTCGCTCGTCAGTCATCGCTACACGTTTCAGGGGAGTCTGTACTACGCGAGTATTGACCGCAAGGCCGGCGAACTCTGGAACAACTCGCTCGACGAATGGGAGAATCCGCTCCGCCCGAACAACCTGAACCGAGGGATTTACAAGGGGGGGCGGCGGCCGATCGACATTTACTGGCGGATCGCCAAGGGGATCAACGGCGCCAAGATGCCGGCGCACTTCCCGGCGGTCGATGCGCCCAAGATCTGGGACATCGTGAACTTCGTCCTCGCCCTGCCCGACGAGCCCGAACTCCTGGAAGGGGCAACTCTTCCGAGCGCCGCGCCCGCCGCGGCGGTTCCGGCCGTCGCCCGCCGCCTGAAATAAGACCGTCGCGGGCGTGAGAGCAAGAGCAAAGGTCAAGACGATCGAACCGAAGACTGACCCGAAGCGACCAAGATAAGTCAGGATCTGGGCCGGGGGGTCCGAGGCCCGAGATAGGGGAGCGTTTCCGTGCGTTACTGGAGTCTCCTGTTCGCCCTGGCCGCGGTGTGCAGCATCGGGGCCTTCGTCTACGCCCCCTTCCACCCCGACTGGTGGCTCGCCAACCCGCCGGGGACGAACCACGTCGTCTCGACGATGGGCCACGACATCGACAGCCTCTTTTTGATCATCCTCTGGATCACCGGAATCGTCTTCATCGGCACCCAGATCGTCCTCGTCTGGGCGACCTGGCGGTTCGTCGATCGTCCGGGGCGGGTCGCCACGTATTTCCACGGCAGCCAGCGGCTTGAGGTTATCTGGACAATCATCCCGGCGGCGATCCTCGTCTTTATCGCCCTCTATCAGATGGGAACCTGGGCGAGCATCAAGTTCCGCAGCGCCGCGCCTCGGGTTCAGCCCCTGGCCGAGGTCACCGGCCGGCAATTTCAGTGGGTCATGCGTTATCCCGGCCCCGACAACAAGTTGCATACCGCCGACGACCTCCACCTGGTGAATGACCTGCACTTCGTCAAGGGAAAGATGGCCTTGATCCATCTGCGGTCGAGCGACGTCCTGCACTCGTTCTTCCTGCCGCAGTTGCGGGTCAAGCAAGACGCCGTTCCCGGCCTGATGATCCCGGTCTGGTTTGACTCCAGTCAGGCCGGCAAGTTTGAGCTTGTCTGTGCCGAACTCTGCGGCTGGGGCCATTACAAGATGCGCGGAAACGTGACGATCCACGACACCCAGTCCCAGTTCGACGAGTGGCAGCGCGACGCCATCGAGAAGCAGAACCTCAGCCAGTTGACCGTGGCCGCCCGGCCCGAGGGGAGATAAAAGGCCGCCATGAGTAGCGAACACGCCGCCAAGCCGAGCACGACGACCCACGCCGCGGACCACGGCCAAGGTCACGGCCACGACGACGGTCATGATCACATTCACCCGGCGCCGAACAACGCGCTCCAGAAATACGTCTTCTCGCAAGACCACAAGGTCATCGGCATCCAGTTCCTCTTCTCGGGCCTGATCTTCTTCGTCGTCGGTGGACTCTTGGCCCTGGCCGTCCGCTGGCAGTTGGCCTGGCCTTGGTCGCCCGTCCCGGTGCTCAGCCAGGCGCTCTGGTCGTCGCCGTCGTACGGCTACCGGATGCCGCCGGAGTATTACAACAAGCTCTTCACGATGCACGCGACCGTGATGATCTTCTTCGTGATCATCCCGCTGCTGACCGGCACCTTCGGCAACTTCCTGATCCCGCTGATGATCGGCGCTCGCGACATGGCGTTCCCGAAGCTGAACATGTACTCGTACTGGTGCATGCCTTTCGCGATGGTCTTCATCATCTACTCGTTCTTCGTCGTCGGCGGATCGGCCGAGGCCGGCTGGACAAGCTATCCGAACCTCTCGACCTCGCGATGGGCCACCCCCGGCTCGCTCAACGGCCAGACCTTTTGGCTGATCGCCCTGCTCTTCGCCGGGGTCTCGTCCTTGATGGGGTCCATCAACTACATCACGACGATCATCATGCTCAGAGCGCCCGGAATGAAGATGTTCCGAATGCCGATGACCGTCTGGGCGATGTTCATCACGGCCCTTCTCCAGGCTTTCGCCCTTCCCGTGCTGACCTCGGCGCTCGTCATGCAGTTACTCGACCGGACCGCCGGGACCAACTTCTTCCAGCCCTTCGGCCACACCGCGGCGAACGAACCGCCGGTCGTCGGCGGCGGTCAGACCTTGCTCTGGCAGCATATGTTCTGGTTCTACTCGCACCCGGCCGTTTATATCATGATCCTGCCGGGAATGGGGATGGTCTCCGACATCATCGCCACCTTCTCGCGGAAGCCGCTTTTCGGCTACAAGCCGATGGTCTTCGCCACCGCGGGGATCGCCGGTCTCGGGTTCATCGTCTGGGGTCACCACATGTTCCAGTCGGGCATGAACCCCGCGCTGGGGGCGACCTTCATGCTCTCGACGATGATGATCGCCCTGCCCTCGGCCATCAAGGTCTTTAACTGGCTGGGAACGATGTGGGGGGGCCGGCTCCAGTACACGACGGCGATGCTCAACGCGATCGCCTTCGTCGCCATGTTCATCATCGGCGGTCTCTCGGGCATCTTCATGGCCGCGACCCCCGTCGACATGTACATCCACGACACCTACTTCATCGTCGGCCACATCCACTACGTCCTCTTCGGCGGCAGCATGTTCGCGCTCTTCGGAGCGATCCAGCACTGGTTCCCCAAGATGTTCGGCCGTCTGATGAACGAACCGCTCGGGAAGATCCACTTCTTCCTGACCTTCCTCTTCTTCAACGGCACCTTCTTCATGATGCACATCGTCGGGCTTCACGGCCACCCGCGCCGGATCGCCGACCCGTACGTCTATCAGTTTTTGAACAACCCGTCGATCATCGGCATGAACCGGTTCATGACCTATAGCGCCTTCTGCCTCGGGGCCACGCAGATCATTTTCGCCTTCAACTTCCTTTACAGCCTCGTCGCCGGACCCAAAGCGGGCGATAACCCCTGGCACGCCAACTCGCTGGAGTGGGCCACGACCTCGCCCCCCGCGCACTACAACTTCGAGACGATCCCGACCGTCTACCACGGCCCTTACGAATACAGCGTCCCCGGCCACCCGACCGACTACCTCATGCAGACCGAGCCTCGATCGCCGCTTGACCCGCCGATCGACCCGGTCATGGGTGACGCTTGAGGTAGAGAACCAACGGACCCGGATTCACGCCCCTATTTTCCTTGAATCGAACCGAAACGAACCGACCCGAGGTGACCGCGACCACCCGATGAGCAGCCCCGACGTTTTTCGACCAGGCCCGCACCGGGTCGCGCTGCTTGCCGCGGCGTTCACCCTCCCGCTGCTCTTTGTCGGCGGGTCGGTGACGTCGTACGGCGTCGGCATGGCCGTGCCCGACTGGCCGACGACCTTCGGCGTCAACATGTTCCTTTATAACTTCTGGAACGAGCCCTTCGGCGTCCGGCTCGAACACACGCACCGGCTCTACGGGTCGGCTGTCGGCCTGGCGACGATCGTGCTCGCCGCCTGGCTGATCGCCTTTGACCGCCGCCCCTGGTTAAAGGTCATGGGAGGCATCGCCCTCGCCGCCGTGATCGCGCAGGGGATCATGGGGGGCCTGCGGGTCGCCCGGATCTCGACGACTCTCGCCGCCTTTCATGGCGCCTTCGGTCAAGCCTTTTTCGGGTACATGGTTGCCCTCTGCGTCCTCACCGGCCGCGTCTGGCACGACGCGGGTCCGCGACGCCCCGACCCCGCTCGGCTGCGGATCGGCTCCGCCTTGATGCTCGCCCTGGTTTACAGTCAGGTTGTCGTCGGCGCCTGGTTCCGGCACTTCGGCAGCCTCACGGCGCTGATGACTCATGCCATCCTCGCCCTGGCCGTCATCAGCCACGCGGTGATCCTGTATGTGCGGATCGGCCGACGACTGGCGGACCTCTCCACGCTCCGGCCGGCGTCTCGGGCGCTGATGCTCACCGTGACGCTTCAAGTTTTACTGGGCGTCGGAGCGCTCGGGCTGATGTTACCGCTCGGCGGCAATCCAAGAACCCCGACTCTCTGGCAGGCGATGCTCCGAACGGCCCACCAGACCAATGGCGCCCTCTTGCTCGGCGCGGCGGTCGTGCTGGCCTTGCGGACCTTCCGCCTCTTTGAACCGTCGACGTCCCTGGACGAGCCCTCGACGACCCGAACCGGGTCGGGCTCGCGGACCCCATTGGAGGCAATCGCGTGAAGACGGCGGTCCCCTTCGGGCCTTCGGTCCCCGTCCGGCCCGACTCCGCATCCGCCGCCGAGACCGCCCTGGCCGTTGCCAGCGGCAAGCTCGCTGCGTTCGTGGCCTTGACCAAACCCCGGATCGCCATCATGGTCCTCGTGACCGTCGCCACCGGCTTCTTCCTGGGCGCGAGAGGAGCCTCGAACCCGTCGACCTTCGCGCTCACCCTGATCGGGACCGGCCTTGTCGCCGGCGGCGCCAGTGCCTGGAACCAGCTTCTCGAACGGTCGCGCGATCGCCTGATGCGGCGCACGGCGGGTCGTCCCCTGCCGACCGGCCGGGTCAGCCCGACCGAGGCCGGCGTCTTCGGGGGGGTTCTTTCCGGGGTCGGCCTGCTCACCCTCGCCCTCGCCGCGAACATGACCGCGGCGGCCGTCGCGCTGATGACCCTGGTCCTCTACGTCTTCGTCTACACGCCGCTCAAGCCGATCACGACCCTGAACACGGCCATCGGCGCGATCCCGGGGGCCTTGCCTCCGGTCATCGGCTGGGCGGCGGCGACGGGCAGGCTCGGCGTCGAGGCCCTGGCGCTCTTTCTCATCGTCTTCCTCTGGCAGTTCCCGCACTTCCTGGCGATTGCCTGGATCTACCGCGACGACTATGCCCGGGGGGGTCACAAGATGCTCCCCGCGGTTGATCCCACCGGCGCCATGACCGGCAGGCAGGCGGCCTTTTACGCGCTGGCGCTCGTGCCCGCCGGTCTCTTGCCCGCGGCGGTCGGCCTTGCCGGGGGCTATTACTTCGCCGGAGCCTTGGCGCTGGGCCTCTTTTACCTGGCAACCTCGGTCCGGTTCTGGTCCGATGTCTCCGACCAGACCGCCAGGCGCCTGCTGCGAGCCTCGTTCCTCTATCTGCCGGCGATCCTCGCCCTCTTGCTCCTGAACCCCTTGCCGGCGTGAAACTTTTCTTTGACTGATTTGTTGACGGATTGACCCGGCGGATATCGCCCCGCCGCCTTCGACCCCGATTCGATCCGAACCGAGATGGAACCCGCGATGGCACACGCCCCCGCCGCCCCGACCGGCAGAGAACACGCCGAGCACGCCCACCCGGCGGCGACGTCGACGTCGACCACGGCCCAGCACCCGCCGGTCTCCCCCGGCAAGGTCGCGATGTGGCTCTTTCTCGCCACCGAGGTCATGTTCTTCACCGGCCTGATCGGCTCGTACATCGTCCTCCGCGCGGGAACTCCGCCCGAGGCGTACAGCAACTTCTTCGTCCCGGGAACCGACGTCAAATCGCTGACGCGGACCAAGGGGGTCCTTCTCACCGACCCCGGCCCCCACCGCGAAGAGGTCGCCCAGATCATCCACGAGGCCAGCAAGGTCAGCCTTCACGACGCCGAACACTCGCTGGAAATGGTTCCCGTCGACGTCCTCCTCGGCGTCAGCCAGGCCGAAGCCGTCCAGGTCCGCGACCGCCTCCACGTCGCCGGCGCCTCGGCCGTGGTTGATCCGCTGAAAACCTATAACTGGCCCAAACCTTACGACCCGAACACAAACCCGCTGAGCATCGACCTGACCGCCGGCAACACGTTCATCCTGATCTGCTCGTCGGTCACGATGGTCCTCGCCCTCTCGGCCATTCAGCGCGGTAAGCGGTCGCGGGCGACGCTTTACCTCTTCCTGACCGTCGTCATCGGCTCATGCTTCCTGAGCGTGCAGGTCTACGAGTATTACCAGTTGATGGTCGGCCACCATTACCCCCCCGGCATCAGCGCGACGGGGCACTTCCGGCCGAGCGTGAGCCTCTTCGCCTCCTGCTTCTTCGCGATGACCGGGTTTCACGGAGCCCACGTCGCCGGTGGCGTCGTCATGCTCACCTGCATCCTGATCGGTCAAATTCAGGGCCGGTTCACCCCCAACAAGCACAGCCCGGTCGAACTCGTGGGCCTATACTGGCACTTCGTCGACCTCGTCTGGATCATTCTCTTTACCGTCGTCTATCTCATCTGATTTGAACCGAGTCGAATCGATCCGAGCCCACCGGGAAGGAATATCGTCGATGGCCGAGACCAACCTGACGCACGCCCAGGAGATGCACGTCGAGTCGCACGCGCCGTACATCAAGGTCTTCCTGGCGCTGGCCTTCTTCACGGCGGTCGAATATTTCTACGCGAGGATGTTCAAGGACTCGTTCGCGCCCCTGGTCGTGGGCCTGATGTTCTGGGCGGTCATCAAGGCATCGATGGTCGGCTGGTACTTCATGCACCTGAAGTTTGAGGGGAAATGGGTCTATTACATGCTCGTTCCCGCCGCGATCCTCGCCGCGGTCTTCATCTTCGCGCTCACGCCCGATATCGGGATGCAGCCGGGCGAAGACAATCGGTCGGCCGAGGACGATCCGACGGCCACCCTCTCCGCCCCGCTTGACCCGGGCCTCTCGTGAACCTGCCGGGAACTCCTCTGACTCCGGCGGCGGACCGAGCCGGTTATCGTCTCGGTATCCTGATCGTCGCCGGAACCGTCCTCGCGTCGCTCCTTGTCTGCCTCGCGGTGGCTTTCTGGCCTGTCTCGACCCCGGCGCGGGCCGGGCAAGACCTGGGCGAGGGGTTCCCGCTGGGAACCTTTCGCCTCGTCGAGCGTTCGGGACGTGGAATCACTGACGCTGATCTGGCGAAACGGGTCTCTGTCGTCTCGTTCATCTTCACGCACTGTCCGCTCTCTTGCCCGCGGATCAGCAGCGTCATGAAGGGCCTGCAAGGTCGTCTCGCCGGGTCGGACGTTCAGCTCGTGAGCCTGACCGTCGACCCCGACCGCGACACACCGGCCGTCCTCGCCGAGTACGCCCGCCGATTCAACGCCGACCCGGCCCGCTGGTGGTTCCTGACCGGCCCGAAGGCCGAGGTCGTCTCGCTGATCACCGACCGATTCAAGGTCGGCCTTCAGGCCACGACCGAGGCCGACCAGCAAGGCGGCGCCGAAGCCTTCACGCATAGCGACCGCCTCGCCCTCGTCGATCACGGTCGGGTCGTCGGCTACTTTGACTCGACCGATCCGAAGGCCCTGACCGATCTTGTCTCGTCTGCCCGAGCCCGCGCGGGGCCGGCCGTTCCCAGCTGGGTCCGCCACCTTCCGGCCGTCAATGCGACGCTCAACGGCTCGTGCGCCCTGCTGCTGGCGCTCGGCTGGACCTTGATCCGCTCGGGAAACGTCCGGGGTCACGCCCTGACGATGATTTCCTGCGTGACCGTCTCTGCCCTCTTCCTCGCCTGTTACCTGATTTACCATTTTCAGGTGGGAAGCGTCCCCTATCGGGGGACCGGACCTCTCCGCCTTATCTATTTCACGATCCTTCTCTCACACACCTTGCTGGCGACCTTCGGCGTGGTCCCGCTGGTGACCCTGACTCTGACCCGAGCCCTCAGGCGCCGATTTCTCCTTCATGCCCGGATCGCCCGCGTCACCTTTCCGATCTGGATGTACGTCTCGGTGACCGGCGTCATCATCTACGTGATGCTCTACCAACTGCCCGTCGCTTCAGCATTCCCATCCCCTTGATCGGGCCTCATCCCTTGCCGGCCCAGATCGTGGTCAGGCCGTCGAAAATCGGCCAATCCGGGTTCAGATCCGATTTCATTCCGACAATCCTGGCTCCGCCGTTCATGCTTCCCCCAGGGAAGTCATCGTCAGTCCGTTCGCCGGATTAGGACATCGCGTGCCGCGTGCGTTGAACGCCAAAATCCCATCGATATTCACGAATGCTCACCTCGCAAGACCCTACAAACAACAGGACGGCGGCGAAGCTCACAAGACAGGCTATCGCTCAATAACATTGCAATGACGCCCAATACGAGGGCACCAAAAATCTTGGCGGTTCGACGGCGAAGTGTCGTTTCTGATTTGCATCCGCTCACGGGATCAATACTTACGGCGCAAAATAGGTCTCGAATCGTGATGCCGCCCGGCGATGGCATGATTTTTTCCTAAGGGGTACGCGGGTAACGAGGAGGCGTCCAGTCAGTTCGCCTGTCAATCCTTCCCGCAAGGTCCTTGTCGGATCACGATTGAACGCGGGCACCACGCTGGTGCCGATCGCCCTTGATACGCCTTATCCGGCCGAGTCAAGGCGGTGGGCCAGGGCCAGGGTTGCACCGCATCGGGGTGAGTCTGGAACTTCCGTTCGTTGCATCGAGTGTTCATGATCGACCCTGCCAAGGGGGTTGATTTCCGCGGGGTTACGACCCGGAATGTGGCCGACGTCGTTGTTCAACATCAAAAGGGATCGGGAGTCACGTATGAGACGTCAACGCAGCGCGTGGTGGGGGTCGTGGCGAACCGCGACGGGCCTGGCCATCCTCTTCGGTGTGCTGGCCGTGCCGGTCCTCGCTCAGGAAAAGGAACCCGGGAACAAGACCACCGCCCCCGTGCCGGCCGCCGAACCGGCTCCGGCTCCCGCCCCCGCGGCCACGGCCGCCGCTCCAGCCCCAGCCGCCGCGGCCCCCGCTCCGGCCCCCGCGCCCGATCCGGCTGTCTCTCCGACTGGTCCCGACCTCAGTGGCGCCGGTTATGTCGGGGCGAGCACGACCGCGGCTCTGACCAAGGATGGCGACAAGATCAACACCGAGACGCTCGCCAGAGACGTCAAGCACCTCAAGCTGGCGATCAACATCTTCTGGACCTTGATCTGCGGCTTCCTGGTCATGTTCATGCAGGCCGGATTCGCGCTGGTTGAGACCGGACTGACCCGCGCCAAGAACGTCGGCCATACGATGGGGATGAACTTCGTCGTTTATGCCGTCGGCATGCTTGGCTTCTGGATCTGCGGGTTCGCGCTGATGGCCGGCGGCTGGGGCGGCGTGGTCGCCTGGGACGGGCCGAACATCCTCGACAAGATGTGGTCGATCAACATCGGCGGCAAGCCGTTCGACCTGCTTGGTTACAAGGGGTTCTTCCTCACCGGCGCGGCGACGGATTCGACCGTCCTGACGCTCTTCCTGTTCCAGATGGTGTTCATGGACACCACCGCGACGATCCCGACCGGGGCCATGGCCGAGCGCTGGAAGTTCTCGGCGTTCATGGTCTACGGGTTCTTTCTCTCGATGTTCATTTATCCGGTCTACGGGTGCTGGGTCTGGGGCGGCGGCTGGCTCGCCGACCTCGGCGCGAACTTCGGCCTGGGCAACGGTCACGTTGACTTCGCCGGATCGAGCGTCGTGCACATGACCGGCGGCGTGACCGCCCTGATCGGGGCCATGATCATCGGCCCTCGAATCGGCAAGTTCAACAAGGACGGGTCGGCCAACGCGATCCCCTGTCACAACGTGGTTCAGGTCGTTCTCGGCACGCTGATCCTGGCCTTCGGCTGGTTCGGGTTCAACCCTGGTAGCACGCTCGCCGCGACGGACGTGCGGATCAGCTCGATTGCCGTCTGCACGATGCTGGCGACCGCCTCGGGCTGTCTCGCGTCGGTCCTTTACATGTGGGCCGTCTTCGGCAAGCCCGACCCGACGATGGGTTGCAACGGCCTGCTCGCCGGCGCGGTGGCGATCACGGCCCCCTGTGCCTTCGTCAACCCGGTCGGCGCCGTGGTCATCGGTGCCATCGCGGGCGTACTGGTGATCTGGAGCGTTCTCTTCGTCGAGCGGTTCCTCAAGGTTGACGACCCGGTCGGCGCCGTCAGCGTCCACGGCGTCAATGGCGCCTGGGGCTGCCTCTCGATCGGCCTCTTCGCCACGGGCGAATACGGCGCCGGCTGGAACGGCGTGGCGAACCTCGCCCCGACGGGCCTCTTCTACGGCGGCGGCATGGGTCAGCTCGCCGCCGAGGCGATCGGTGTTCTCGCCAACATCATCTGGGTGGCTCCGGCCGCCTGGGTCTCGTTCATGATCATCGAGAAGACGATCGGCAACCGGACCTCGGCCCGGGTCGAGATCTACGGCCTCGACATCCCCGAGATGGGCGTTCAGGGCTACGTCAACGAGGACTCGGTCGCCGTTCAGACGGCCGGCCAGGAACACCTCTCGACCTACGGCCCCGGCGTTCCGACGAAGATCGGCGTCCCCGACGAGGGCGTGACCGCCGGCCGGAATTGATCGCTGCGTCGAAGGGATGAGACTCGATCGACCTCGCCGCGAGACTCTCGGGTCGCGCGGCGAGGTCATCTCTTTTCCCACGCGGAGCAAGCAGGCGGCCCCGACCCGGACCTTGACCGGCGGGGCCGCTTTTTCGCGTTTCCAGCCCGCGTAGAGGTCAAGGATCGGGCCAGGGTGTCGAAGACCTTGATGGGCCTTTTTCCAGCGATCACCATGACGGCCTTTGCTGAGGATCGCCCGCGAAGTCATCTCGGAAACACCATGAGGCACTCTGTGACACCCCCCTGCCCGATCCATAAGCCGGGTGTGCCCGATTCTTGAACGGTTCCCGAAAGCCAGAGGCTCGCTCGCGGACCAGACGACACGGGAGTTGATCTCTTTCCACTTTTTCCCAAGGTGAAACTTGGCAACCATTTACGCTGAAAGTTCCGGACCCGGCGACACCACGGTTTGTCGATTTTTTTCGCGGCGTCGCCAATGGCACTCTCTTTGCTTTTTATCCAGGCGTGGCCAAGAAAACAAAGACATGACTTTCAAGAGTTTCTACTCTCTTTTGAAGACATATTCGTGCCTTCCGGCGTTTGGCGTCGGGGGCACTTCCGAGCCTCCCTACCGGCGACGGTCGCAACGGCATCTTGCTTATGCGGCTTACCGCCAAAGGGCGAGCGGGTTGCCTCGCACGACCCCTCCCGCTCGCCCTCTCTTTCAATCGCCAACGCCGCCCGCGCCGATGGCCCGCGAGAAACGCGCGGGCCGTCGGGCGGGCTTGATTTTTTTCGTGGCCGTGGTTTTGTTCCTGGGT
The DNA here is from genome assembly GCA_965277595.1 of Isosphaeraceae bacterium. Lineage (GTDB taxonomy): Bacteria > Planctomycetota > Planctomycetia > Isosphaerales > Isosphaeraceae > CBDIDH01. Next base: position 1,986,999 of record CBDIDH010000002.1, on the reverse strand, counting down.
TTCCTGTGCGGAAGCCCGTGTATCGCGGCGGAAGTCGGCGCATCGCATGGGCATCCCATTCCAGGTCTGGGCTGGGTCTCCCCCTTCGCGGCGCTCTTGCTGGCGGTCGCGGTCATGCCGCTCGTGCCGGTGGCTCATCACTGGTGGGAGCGGAACTGGGTCAAGCTGGCGGTCGGCCTGGGGCTCGGCGGACTTGTTCTCGGCCATTACGCGACCAGAGGCTACGGAATTCATGGCGTGGTCGCGGGCTGGCCAACGGTCGCCTCGGTTCTTGAACATGCGATTCTCCGCGATTACATTCCGTTCATCGTGCTTGTCGCCAGCCTCTTCGTGATCTCGGGGGGCCTACAACTCAAGGGCGATCTCAGGGCCTTGCCGTCGGTCAACATGGCGATCCTGGCCGTGGGGGCTCTGCTGGCGAGCCTGATCGGCACGACGGGCGCGTCGATGGTCTTGATCCGGCCGCTGCTTGCCGCGAACCGAGAGCGGACGCACGTTCGCCACACAGTGGTCTTCTTCATCTTCCTCGTTTCCAACGTGGGGGGTTGCCTGCTGCCGACGGGCGATCCGCCGCTCTTTCTTGGCTATCTTCAGGGCGTCCCCTTTCTCTGGACGCTCCGGCTTATTCTTCCCTGGCTTTTCTGTGTCGTGAGTCTGCTCGCGATTTATTACATCTGGGACACCCTGGCCTACCGCCGCGAGACCGCGAAGGCGCTTGCCGACGACGTCCGAGAGGCCACGCCGCTTAAGGTTCGCGGCACCTTGAATGTCCTCTGGCTGCTCGGCGTGATTCTGGCCGTGGCCGTGATCGTCCCCGGCCGGCCGCTCGTGGGAACCGAGATCGTCGTCGCGGACTTTGTCCGCGAGGCGGTGATGATTGGCCTGACCATCGCCTCGCTCTTGACGACCCCGCGCGGCCTTCGCAAGGAAACGGATTACTCCAACGCGGCGGTCATCGAGGTTGCCTGCCTCTTTCTGGGGATCTTTCTCACGATGCAGGTTCCGATCGAGATCCTCGGCGCCCGCGGTGCCTCGCTCGGCCTGACAACCCCGGCGCATTTCTTCTGGACGACCGGAGCGCTTTCGAGCGTTCTGGACAACGCACCGACGTACCTTGTCTTTCTGGAAACCGCCAAGTCGCTTCCCGCTCCCGATGGGTCCGTTCTCGTGCCGCTGGGTGTCGGGTCGGTCCGCCAGGACCTGCTGATTGCGATCTCGCTGGGGGCGGTCTTCATGGGGGCGAACACCTATATCGGCAACGCTCCGAACCTGATGGTCAAGCTCATCGCCGAGCAGTACGGCGTGAAGATGCCCAGCTTTTTCGGTTACATTGTTTACAGCGCCTTGATTCTGGTCCCGCTTTTCGGCCTGGTGACGTTGATCTTTCTCGGCTGAATCAGGGACGACCTGGGTTTCTCGCGAGTGCCCAGGTCATTTTCCTTGTCCTTGCCGGTCATGAAGGATCATCGAAAAACTTGGGGCGAGGTTCCCGTTCTGGCGCTTGATCGGGACGGTTTCGAACGGTCGAGACGTGAAGGGAAGGGCAAGGGTTTTCGCGCGGTTGCCAGGGCCGATTGACCTTGGGCCGAGACATGGATACGATCGAAGAGGGTAAGACAAAGAGTGCCCGATTCTCGGGCCAGGCGACTTTGAAGAGGAGCCACGATGCGACGAGGTCGAGGGATGGCAGTGGCGCTTGGCCTCGCGGTCGTGCTGGCGGCGACGGCTCCGGCGCGGGCCTGCCCGAACTGCAAGGAAGCGGTCGTCGCGCAACCGAGCGACGCCGAGGGGATCGCGAGCGGCTATAACTGGAGCGTCCTGTTCATGCTCGTCATGCCGTTCACGATGCTGAGCACCGGAGCCTTCGCGGTCGTCCGGGCGTCGCGCCGGGGTTTGCTCCCCGAGATGTGACGTGGCTGATACAACAGGTCAATCACGAGCCGGATCGAAGGCGGTTGGAAGCGGTGTGCGCGGCGAGGTCGTCGGCCATTTGCAGAACGGCCGCGCGGATGGCTCCTTGCCAGTCGTCGGCGGCGTGGTGAGCGAATTCGGGACGTTTGTAGGCGAAGGTCAGGCCGCGCGAACTGTTCACGATCGCGCCGAGACCGTCGGAATCGAACGCGGCGGCGACATCGGCCGCGGCGCCTCCCTGAGCACCGTAACCGGGGACGAGGAAGACGATACCCGGCAGCGCCGCTCGTAATTCGGCGAGTTGTTCCGGATAGGTCGCACCGACGACGGCCCCGACGAGGCTATAACCGGACGTGCCGCGGTGGTCGCCCGCCCAGGCGGCGAGGCGGTTGGCAACGTGTCGGTACAGGGGCAGGCCGTCGGCCTTGAGATCCTGAAAATCGCCGGCCGAGGCATTGCTGGTGCGGACGAGGACGAAGAGGCCGTTGTCCTCGGCGGCGGCGACCTTGACGAAGGGGGCGATTCCGTCGCCGCCGAGATAGGGGTTCACGGTCAGGGCGTCGGCCTCCCAGCAGGGTTCGAGACGGTCGCCGATCGGGACCTTGCCTAGATAGGCGCGGGCGTAAGCGTCGGCGGTCGAGCCGATATCGTTCCGCTTGCCGTCAATGATGACGATCAGGCCGAGGCGGCGGGCCTGGCGGGCAGATGCGTCGAGCGCGGCCATGCCTTCGGGACCGTACATCTCATAAAAGGCGGCCTGAAACTTCACGGCGGGAGCCAGGCCCGCCACGGCGTCGATCACTCCGCACCCGAAAACCCGAAACGCCTCGGCAACGCCCGCCCGATCGTTGGGAAAGCGATCGAGGAAGCCCGTCGGCAGGTCCTCGGCTCTTGGATCGATCCCGACCAGGACGGGGTTTCCCACCAACTTGATGGCCGAAAACAGGCGATCGGCGAAGTGCATGCGCATCAACTCCTCGGGAGTTCCGGCCGGGTCAGAAATTGTTGACCAGGGACCGATGACCAAAGGGAAAATTCAAAAGTTCTCGGTCATCGGTCATCGGTTATTGGTCCTCAAAGACTATCGGCCGGCGGCTCAGCCGAAGTCAAACCGGACGGCGCCGCCGTCGAGCTTGAGCCGGGCGTCAAAGGTCTTACCGGATCGAGACGCGAATCCTTTGAGAGGCGGACTCTTGCCCGATCGCAAGAGGGCCTCGGCCGTTTTGGCGGTGATTCGCTTGCCCGCGATCGTCTTCCAGATCGTGAACGGGCAGCCGTCACGCCAGGAGGAACAGGCAAACGACTTGTCCCGCTCAACGACCGACGCCTTGCAGAGGGGACAGGAACCGATCGCCACATCGGCGAATCCAGAGGCGGGGGCAGGCGCAGGGGCGGGGGTTGTCGGCTCGGCGGCTCTGGACTTCGCGCCGCGACGTGATTTCGTGGCCCCTTTGCGGGCGGGAGGCTCTCGACGCGCTGGCCCGCCTTTGACTTTGGGTCGAAACGCCTTGCCGACGGGGACGGGTATCTCGATCAGGTCGCCGGTATCGAGAAGTTGAAGGATCGCCGGAGCCGCACCGTGGAAGGAAAGAGGCGTGAGGAGAACCCTGCGCTGGAGGAGTTCGCGGATCTGCCCCAGGCTGAGGGTTTGCCCCTTGTATTCGCGCCAGAGCGTGAACGGACAGCCGGCGCGCCAGGCCGAACAGCCGAATCCGCGCTTACCTTCGATGACCGCTTTGCCGCAGCGCGGGCAGGGGCCGAGGATTGAGTCGTCGGCGGGAGCGGGGTCGCCCGACCGGATCACCTCGCCGGTATAGCGGACGATCTCGGCCATGAACGCGTCGGGGTCGACCTGACCGCGCTCGATCTCGCGGAGCTTGGCCTCCCAGTCGCCGGTCAGGTCGGGACTTTTCAGGCCGCGATCACGGATCAGGGCGATCAGATATCGGCCGGTGTCGGTCGCGTTCAGAGTCACCTTCTCGCGCGCGATGTAGCCGCGATCGAGAAGCGTCTCGATGATCGAGGCACGGGTCGCGGGAGTGCCCAGGCCGCGCTCGCGGAGTGCTTCCTTGAGTGCCTCGTCGGTGACGAGCTTGCCGGCGGTTTCCATCGCGCCGAGGAGGCTGGATTCGGTGTAAGGCTTGGGCGGCGACGTCTCGCCGGGGCGGATCGAGGGGTCATGCGGGCCGGACTCGCCGGGCCGGAAGGCGGGAAGGTCTTGCTCGTCGTCCTTGCGGTCAGCGGCCTTGCGGGGGTAAAGCGCGGTCCAGCCCGGTTCGAGAACGCGGACGCCCCGGGCGCGGAAGGGGACGTCGTTCGAGACGCCCGAGACGGTCGTGACTTCCTTCTCGCACGCGGGCGAAAAGGCGGCGATCAAGCGGGTGACGACCGCCTCGAAGACCTTCGCGGAGGCCGGGGCGAGACTGCCCGGGGCCTTTCCGGTGGGGATGATCGCGTGGTGGTCAGTCACCCGGGCGTTGTTGACGATCCGGCCGTTGAAGGCGAGGTTCTGGAGGTCGAGGCGGCCGATTTCCAGGGGTTTCAAGGAGCGGAGGTCGTCGAGAATGTCGGGAATCTTGCCTTTCATATCAGCGCTCAGGTAGCGCGAGTCGGTGCGCGGGTAGCTGATCAGCTTCGCCTCGTAGAGAGCCTGGGCGGCCTTCAAGGTCGTCGCGGCCGAGAGGCCATAGCGGCGGTTCATGTCGCGTTGCAGGTCGGTCAGGTCGTAAAGCTGGGGAGGGTTGACGCGCTCGGGCTTGCGATCAACGCCGAGGATGGTGAAGGGGTGGCCCTGAACGCGGTTGAGAACCTCAATCGCGTCGGCTTCGCGCGTGAACCGGTCGCCACCGGAGAACTTGAAAGTGACCTCGCGGTAGCGGGTCAGCAGATCCCAGAAGGGCTCGGGCTTGAAGGCGCGGATCTCGTCGTCTCGGCCGACGATCATCGCGAGAACAGGCGTCTGCACCCGGCCGACACTCCAGAGGAGACCGCCGCAACGGTGCCGGACGGTGTAGTAGCGGGTCGCGTTCAGGCCGACGACCCAGTCGGCCTCGCTCCGGCACCGGGCGGCCTGGTAGAGCGGGTCGTAATCCGAGAGAGGCCGGAGCCGGGCGAAGGCGTCGCGGATCGCCGAGGTCGTCAGCGAGCTGAGCCAGAGCCGACGCGCGGGCTTCCGGCCGCAAGCAGTCAGGTCGAGAATATACCGAAAGATCAACTCGCCTTCACGACCGGCATCGGTGGCGCAGATCAGCTCATCGGCCGCGCGAAAGAGGCGGCGAATGACCTCGAACTGACGGCGGGTGCCGCGGTCGTCAATCAGTTTCAGGCCAAACCGATCGGGCACGAAGGGCAGACGGTCAAGCGCCCAGCGCTTCAGGGCGGGGTCGTACTCGTGAGGCTCCTTGAGCGTGACGAGATGGCCGAGAGCCCAGGTCACCTGATAGCCGCGGCCTTCGAAATAGCCTTCCTTCCGCGCCGAGGCACCGAGGAAGCTGGCCAGTTCGCGGGCCACCGAAGGTTTCTCGGCCAGAACGACCTTCATGGAACTCACGATCCCGAAAGCGCCAGAAAATCAGGAGGATCGCACGCGTCGATCCTGTTCCATTGTACACAAAACCATCACGCCGCGTGAAGAGCGACCGATTCAAGGCTCTGGAGAATGGCAAGATCCTGATGACCAAGGACCAAGGACCCAGGACCAAAAAATTCCGCGTCTTGGTCATCGGACATTGGTCATCGAAGTGACCGACTTTACAACCCTCCTGGACCTAGTAGACGGAACCGGTTCCGAAACGGCCGAAAAATCGAGGCGGGTTTCGTCTGGACAGGCCCGGCGGTGTTGAGTACAAACCGGCCGGTTCGAGCCCAAGGATGGGCCGACGTCCTCTCCAATCTCCGATCTCCCGCGCCTTTTTCTTCACCTCGATGACGTGGGGAAGTCTCTTCGACAGGGCCATTCACGGCCCGAGACATCTCTGATTGACCGATCGGCGCTTGGGAATTTCCGAACAGGATTGGGAAGAAATCGGATTCGAGGTCGGTCCAGGGTCTCGACCCGGGACGGACGCGGATCGCAATGGGATCGATCCGGAACACATTCCGGCTCCGGGAGAATTCCAGGAGCCAGGGGAAGGTGATCCGGCCCGTCGAAGGATCTCGGCATGGACGCCTGAGACGCCCCTTTCGCCGGGAGCCATTGAGGTTGGGAGGTTTACGGTGGGCTCAAAGAACCGGGACGCCAGGCAGTTTTCCGCCGGCGTGTTGACCGTTCTTCTGATCGTGACCAGCCTGGTCCGCGATGCCAGAGCGCAGGCCCCCCCGGCGTCCGACGACCCGGCGCAGGTGCCGGTGGAACTCGCCCCGGCTGATCCCGCCGCGACCGCGGCACCAGCACCCGCGCCCGCACCGGCCGAGCCTGCCCCGGTTGATCCCGCCGCGGCTCCGGCCCAGGTCCAGGTCGCGCCCGCCCCGGTGGACCCGGCCGCGGCTCCAGCGCAAGCTCCGGCTCCGGCCACGCCCGCGCCGACCTTGCCGACGTCGCGCGAAGCGGCGCTGGAAGAGCGGTTGCGACAGATGGAGGCCCGACAGGAAGCCACGCAGCGCGCCCAAAACGAGCGCTTCGAGGCCATGATGAAGGAACTCCAGAACCTCCGGCAACAGGTCGGACCGACCGGTCCGCCGGTTGCCGGCGCCGCGAACGGCCCCGCGCCTGGCGTGGCGACGGGCGGAGGGGGCGGGTCTGAGCGACCGGATCACGAGCCTTACGGCGTTCTCGGCCGCGACGGCGGAACGGTCAACAACGGAAGCAGCACCGGAGCAGGGACAGCCGGCGAGAAACCCGAGGCCCCAGAGGGGGGCGGCGTTGACGGCACCGACGGCCCGAGAGTCGGTGTCAATGCGTACTCCGACCCGACCCGAACCGGCGGAGATACCACCCGAGGCGGAGGTCAGGGGCGTGGTCCCCAGGGAACCATCGGCCGACGAGGAACCGAGGGCGAAAGCCGACCGATCAAGACCACGATCGGCAACGGACTCCGGTTCAACTCCGAAGACGGCGAGTTCCAGCTTCAGTTCCACGACCTGACCCAGTCGGAACTCAGAAACTTCCCCGGCGTCGGCGACCAGAGCCCGCTGAAGACCCAGTTCTTCATTCCTCGCCAACGTTGGTATTTCACGGGAAGGGCCACCAAGAACGTCGAGTTCTACACGGTCATCAACCGCGGTTATGGCTCGCTCGACTTGCTCGATGCGTTTATCAACTTCAACTTCGATCCCAGGTTCCAGTTCCGGGTCGGCCGGACGAAGACCCCGACCTCTTACGAATACTATCAGATTGCCGAAGGCGACCTGATCGCGCCCGAGCGGTCGTTGTTCATCGGCAACCTCGCCGGCAATCGTCAGAACGGGTTCATGCTTCACGGCCAGATCTTCGAGAAGAGCACCGAGTACGCCGTCGGCGTCTTTAACGGCCCGAGGCGGTCGTTTTACGACTACAACAGCGACAAGGACCTCTTTCTCTTCTATAACATGAGGCCCTTCCAGAACACCGAGCTGACCGGCCTGAAATACTTCAACGTCGGCGGTGCCTATAACTTCGGCAACGAGCATAACCCCCTTCAGCCGAACGGTCTGTCAACGGCGAATGACCAGACGACCTCCAATATCACGAGCCTCTCGCCGACCTTCTTCCAGTTCAACAACAACGTCACCGAGAACGGCTGGCGCGCCCAGTGGTCGGCCTGGATCGCCTGGTACTACAAGAGCTTCAACATCCTCGCCGAGTACGACGGGATGAGCCAGGACTATTCCAACAACAGCAGCGGCGCCTATCGCACCCGGGTTCCCTATGAAGGATTCAGCATCACCCCGTATTACTTTCTGACCGGCGAACGGATCACCCGCCGGGTCGACATCCAACCGGATCGTGATTTTGGGATCAAGAACGGTCGAATCACCGGCCCTGGAGCCTTCGAGGTCTTCTCCAGGTTCACCGCCCTGAACGTCGGCAGCGACGTCTTCACCGGCGGCCTGGCCGACCGCAACCTCTGGAGCAACCATGCCTACACCGTCGACACCGGCTTGAACTGGTATTTGAACCGATACACGAAGATTTACCTCGACTGGCAGTACTCGGGCTTCGGCAATCCTGTTTACAACGGCAAGAACTCGTTCGCCGACCATTACAACCTCCTCTGGCTCCGGTTCCAGCTCTTCTTCTGATGCGGGTTGATGTCTGATCGAATGTTGCCGGAAGGCCAAAGGGCAAAGGCCAAAGGGCAAAGGGCAAAGGGCAAAGGGCAAAGGCCAAAGGGCAAAGGGCAAAGGGCAAAGGGCAAAGGGCAAAGGGCAAAATCTGGCCTTTGTCCTCATGTCCTTTGCCCTTTGGACTTTGTCCTTTGCCCTTGCAAGGGCGTTGCGGATCGGCAAAGGGTAAAGACGGAGCGATCGACCCGGGACGGCTCGGAGTCAAAGAAAGGTCGAAGCGGCCGACCAATCGAGGGATCGGATCGAGGGCGCCTTGATCCCGATCGGGGCGGTCTCTATACTGGACGCACGGAAAGTCCAGGCCGAGGCGGATCGCGGATCGGATTCCCCCGCCTCCTGAATCGATCGGGAAACGAACATGCGTCGGCGTCCGGGGATGGCGAGGCTTTTGATTGCCCTTCTCGTCCTCCGCGTCCTTGCCGCTCCGGTTGCCGCGCGACCGAGCCCGGCCAGGCCGTCGTCGACTCCCCGGTTTGTCATCCGCATCTGTTCCTGGCCCGCGCAGAGACCGCAGCGGCTCACCGCGCCAATGCTCTGGACGCAAGGGCCGCGTCTTAACACGGATGAGGCGATCATCGAGCGTTTCCCGCCGCCCAGGGATGCCGTCGGCGGCCGGTTAACCGCATCATCGCTGCGTTCACAGATCCCCGTCTGGGCTCACGAGACGCATTCTCCCCTTCACCTGTCTGACCGCCCGCGTTGCTGAGCGCCGCGCCCTCAACTCGCCTTCGCATTGCCTCGTGCCTGACTCTTTCTTCTGGCACGTTCGCGGCCACCTTGGGCCACGCCCGCCCACAATCGACCTATCCCCAAATCATCACGTCGGAGACCACCCCGTGAACGGTCTGATCCGCGCGTCGCTCAGAAACCCGTATGCCGTGACCGTCTTTTGCCTCACGCTCGTGATGCTCGGCTCGGTCTCGGTTTACATGATCGCGATCGACATCTTGCCGGTGTTTCGAAGCCCGGCCGTGCAGGTGCTCACTTTTTATAGCGGCATGCCCGCCGCCAGTATCGAAAAAGACATCACCAACCGAATGGAGCGCTGGGTTGGCCAGGCGAGCGGAACCTCGCGGCAAGAGTCGCGGTCGATCGTCGGCGCCAGCGTCGTTCGCGACTACTTCCGCAGCGGCGTCGACCCCAACGGGGCCTTGACGCAGGTCAACTCGCTGGCCACGGCGGCCATTCCGAACCTGCCGCCGGGAACCCTGCCGCCGGTCGTCTTGCCGTTTGACCCGACCAGTACCACGCCCGTCTGTATCGTCGCGGTCGATAGCCCGTCAGGGTCGCAGAACGAGTCGATCCTTTACGACGTCGGCCGGTACGAAGTCCGCAACATGCTCATGAGCCTTCAGGGGGCGATCACCCCGGTCGTTTACGGCGGCAAGATCCGCGCGGTGATGGCGTACCTCGACCGCCAGAAGATGGAAGCCCGAGGGCTCTCGCCGCTCGACGTCATGAACGCGATGGACCGCTATAACGTCTTCCTGCCGACCGGCGACGCCAAGCTCGGCGAGATTGACTACGCCCTTGACTCGAACTCGATGTTCGATTTCCCGAAGCAGATGGGCGACATTCCGCTTCACTCGAAGATCGGCAACGTCTCCTATCTGCGCGACGTGGCGACCCCCAAGGACACCTCGTTCATCCAGACGAACGTCGTCCGAATCAACGGCCGGCGCGAGGTGTACATCCCCGTCTTCCGGCAGCTTGGCTCAAGCACCCTGGCCGTCGTCAACAGCGTTCGAGACAACCTCAAGGGCTTCACCGAGCGGCTCACGCGAAGCGGAATCGACCTGAAGCTGGTCATGGACCAGTCGATCTTCGTTCGTCAGGCCATTTCCAGCCTCGTGCAGGAAGGCGTCCTTGGCGCCGTGCTCTGCTCGCTGACGATCTTGCTCTTTCTCGGCCAGTGGCGGATGACGGCGATCGCGGTCATGACCCTGCCGATCTCGGTGCTTTCGGCCTGCATCTTCCTTTATGCCTTCGGTCAGACGATCAACGCGATGACCCTGGCCGGGCTGACCCTGGCGATCGGGCCGATGATCGATAGCGCGATCATCTGCCTTGAGAACACGCACAGGCACCTCGGCCTCGGCGCCAGCCCGCGCGAGGCCGCCTATCTCGGCGCCAGCGAGGTGGCGATGCCCGAACTGGTCTCGACCCTCTGTACCTTCCTCGTGCTCGCCCCGCTGGCACTCATGCCCGGCATGGGTGAGTTTCTTTTCATGCCGATGACCCTCGCCGTCGCCTTCGCGATGTGCTCGGCGTACATCCTCTCGCGAACCCTCGTCCCCGCCTGTAGCGCCGCCTGGCTCAGCGGTCACGGCCACGAGGGAGACCACGGTAATGGTAATGGTAACGGCCACGACAGCGAGAATCCGCACCGCGACCCATTCAATGGCAACGGCAACGGTAACGGTCACGGCAAGAGGCCGGGGGCGATCGCCCGGGGATTCGCCTGGTGGGAAAAGAAGGTCGACGCCTTCTTTGAAGGATACGCGCGCTGGCTTGAGGTCGTCCTGGCGCACCGGCTCTTGACCGTTGGCGTTGCCTTCGGCCTGCTGGCCGTGACCCTGGTGCTGATGTGGCCGATCATGCGGCGCGAGTTCTACCCGGACGTCGACGCCGGCGCCTTTGAAATGTACGTTCGGGCCCCAAGCGGCACCCGGATCGAGCGGACCGAAGCGAAGATCGCCCAGGTTGAAGAGTTCATCAAGAAGACGATCCCGCATCATGACCTCGAAGTGTACATCTCGGAACTCGGCGTGAACTCGGACTGGTCCGCCGCCTATACGCCGAACTCGGGACCGATGGACGCCGTCGTCAAGGTTCAGCTTACCGAGCACCGGACCAAGTCGGCACAAGAATATGTCCACCTGATCCGGACCGGCGTGGCGAAGGACCCGCGCTTCCGCGACCTGGACTTCAGCTTCGACGCGGGGGGCCTGATCCGAGGCGCGATGAACGAAGGCAAATCGACGCCGATCAACATCCGGGTCACCGGCAAGAAGCAGCGCGAGGCTCGCGCCGTGGCCGAACGGATTCGGGCGCGTTGCATGAGGATCAACGGCGTCGTCGACGCCCGGATCATCCAGCGCCTTGACTATCCCGAGTACGTCATCGACGTCGACCGCGCCAAGGCCGCCGACCTCGGCCTCTCGCAAGAAGACGTCATGAAGAACGTCATCGCCGCCTTCAATTCGAGCATCCAGTTCAACAAGAAGAACTTCTGGATCGACCCGATCGGCGGCAACCAGTACTTCGTCGGCGTGCAGTACCCCGAAGGGGACATCAAGTCGATCGATACCCTGCTGAACATCCCGATCACCGGAGTCGACCAGCGAAAGGCGATCCCGCTGGGCAACCTGATCAGCCTGCGCAGGACGACCGTGCCGACCGAGGTGACTCACCAGAATATCCAGCCGACGATCGACCTCTCAATGGGTGTCTACGGGCGCGATTTGGGCCACATCTCCGACGACGTCGTCAAGGCGATCGACGAGGAAGGCGTTCGCCAGAAGGACGGCAACTGGCTCCCGTATGATCCGTCGACCTCGAAGAAAGGCAAGACGCTCAAGGGGGCGAAGATCGTCCTCAGCGGTGAATACACGAAGATGCGAGACACGTTTCACGACCTCGGCTTCGGCCTCATCGGCGCCTCGGTGCTGATCTACTTCCTGATGGTCGGTCTCGACAAGTCGTGGGTGGTTCCCTTGACCGTCATGTCGATCTTGCCGCTCTGCCTGATCGGGATCTTGCCGGGTCTTTACCTGACCGGAACGGCGGTCAACGTGCAGTCACTCCTCGGATTCATCTTCGTGATTGGTATCAAGGTTGCCAATACGGTGCTGATGACCGACTTCGCCCAGGAACTCCGGCACGCCGAGGGGCTGACGCCCACGCAGGCGATTTACAAGAGTGCCTCGATTCGCGTGAAGCCGGTGACGATGACGGCCGTCGCGGCCTTCTTCGCCTTGATTCCCGGCGCGATCGCCCTGGAACGTGGTAGCGAGGCGAACGCCCCGCTCGCCCGAGCCATTCTTGGCGGTCTGCTCGCGGGCGAACCGGCCACGCTCTTCGTGCTGCCCTGTATTTACTCCTTGCTCGTCCGCGATCGCCCGGGTGCCCATGCGCACGATAACGACCCCGAGGGGGGCGATCTGGGCGACGGCCACGGCAAGGGCGACAGCAAAGATCCCAAGAATCCGCACGGCGCCGACCCCGCGGAGAAGTATAACGAGGGTATCCCCGAGACGATCCATTGACGCCGCGGGCGATCAGGAGAATGGCAAAGTCCCGATGACCGAGGACCAATGACCAATGACCGATGACCGATGACCGATGACCAAAAAATTCCGCCTCTTTGGTCCTTGGTCCTTGGTCATTGGTCATTCACAAGAGAGACTTTGCAATCCTCCGGCGCGGGCGATCTCCCGCGAAACCGTCGACGACCGTCTCCAGGAATCATCGAAAAAGAGCGAACGAATCATCCTCGAAAAAAATGGGAGGTCCGCCCGTGACGACAGTAACGCAACCCCAGACCACGCCCCAGAATCATAATGCCCCGGCCAGACCGGGGCGGTGGGGCTGGGCGATCTTCGCCGTTGTCGCCGTGGCCGTCGCCGCGGGCGGCTGGTATTTTGTCTCGCACCGCGAGAAATCCGAGAACGAGCACGAGCACGAGGCCGCCGCGGGCGGCTCGGAAGAAGGCAACAAGAGTTCGAACGACGCCGAGGCGATTCCCGTCGGCGTCATCCACATGACCAAGGGGGGGATTGTCCGGACCTCCTCGCAGATCGGCACGGTCACCCCGTATGAAGATGCCGACCTGTACGCCAAGGTTTCCGGCTACCTGGCTCACCTTCACGTCGATTACGGCGACCACGTCAAGCGCGATCAGCTCTTGATCGAGATCGACGACCCCGAGGTCGTTGACGACGCCAAGAAGGCCGCGGCCGACCTCGCGCAGGCCAAGGCGGCCGTCGCGCAGGCCGACGCCTTTATTGAAAGCGCCAAGGCCGACCGCGACGCCTCCGCGAGCGCCGTCGAACAGGCCGAGGCCGAGGTCGAGCGGTATGTTTCGATGCGGTCCTTCCACGAAAAGAAGGACGCCCGCTATAAAGACCTTGTCCTCCGCAAGGCAATTCCCCAGCAGATCGCCGATGAGGAGGACGAGGCGCTTGAGTCGGCCAAGGCGTCGGAGATGGCCTCGCGTAAGGGAGTGCTCAACTCCAAGGCGCAGCTCATCGCGGCGTCGGCGCGCGTCAAGAAGGCCGAGGCGGACAAGGACGAGGCCAAGGCCAACGTCGAGGTCGCCGAGGCGAAGCTCGAACGGGCCAGGGTGCTTGTCGGTTACACCAAGATCCTCTCGCCGTATGACGGTGTGATCACGAAGCGGAACTTCTTCCGCGGAGCCTTCATCCGGTCGGCCTCCGACGGCGGAACGAGTCCGCTCCTGACCGTCGCCCGGACGGACAAGGTTCGCGTCGTGACCCAGGTTCCCGACCGCGACGTTCCCTACGTCAGCATCGGCGACTCGGCCGAGATCACCCTGGACGCCCTTGCCGGCGAGGTTCTCAAGGGGACCGTCTCGCGATTCGCGGAGACCGAAGACCCGGGCTCGCGGACGATGCACACCGAGATTGACCTGCCCAACCCCGAGAACAAGATCCGGGCGGGGATGTACGGCATTGCCCGGATCATCCTGGACAAGGACGCCAAGTCGTCGACCTTGCCCTCGCGCTGTCTTGTCGGCGAGGCAAAGGATGGCAAGGCCGATGTTTACGTCGTCCGCGACGGCAGGGCCAAGAAGACATCGATCAAGGTCGGCACCGATGACGGCCTTCAGGTCGAGGTCCACTCCGGCCTGACCGCCGACGACGAGGTGATCGAGGACACCGGATCGGTCACCGATGGCGCCGCGGTTCGCGTGACGAAGACGACCGAGCCTTCCTCTGCTTCGAAGACCGTCGCCGAGACCGATCATCCGGCCGCCGCGACCTCGTCGAAGGCCAAGGTCGATTCGCACTGACGCCGCCCCGACCTTGCGAATCCGGGTGGCTTCGTTCCTGAAGCGAAGCCATCCGGGTGTCGCGCCGCGCGACAGTCTCGTGGCCATCTTGCAGGGCAAAGCCCAGGTTTGTCGGCCGGATATCTTACCCAGACTTCGCCCTGTTGGCTTCGTTTGGTAATTTCGCCCCTGCCAGAGCGTGTCGCGCCGCGCGACACCGGGGTTGTACTGGCTTCGATTGGTCAACAAGCCTGGTCGAGCGGGTGTCGCGCCGCGCGACACGCCCTGGACGTGAGAGGCGCGTTGGCTTCGATTTGCTGCTTCACCCATAGCTTCGCCCTCCCCTCTGTCAACTCCCTTACCGTGCATGCGACGTCGAATCGCCTCATCACGGCCTTCGATTCTGATGTCGCGCGCGATCGCACGTCTTCAACATCGAGATGGGGCCGGGGGTTGATCGGGGATTTGAGGGAGGTTGAAGGGGGGAGGGTGGGAAAGAAGGGCAAAGGAAAGAAGGGCAAAGGAAAGAAGGGCAAAGGAAAGAAGGGCAAAGGAAAGAAGGGCAAAGGAAAGAAGGGCAAAGGAAAGAAGGGCAAAGGAAAGAAGGGCAAAGGAAAGAAGGGCAAAGGAAAGAAGGGCAAAGGAAAGAAGGGCAAAGGAAAGAAGGGCAAAGGAAAGAAGGGCAAAGGAAAGAAGGGCAAAGGAAAGAAGGGCAAAGGAAAGAAGGGCAAAGGGCAAAGGACAAAAAGGAAAATCCGCCCTTTGTCCTTGTGTCCTTTGGCCTTCTGTCCTTTGGCTTTAAGTCGATTCGTCAACAACCCTAGTGAAGATGAACCTGAGAGACGGGAGGAAGCAGAGGCGAGGCGATCGGGGCCGGGGGAAGCGGGGTGTTTGGAGAGGCGTTGAGGGGCGGGGGTGAGCCAAGGGCGACAAAGAGGCGAACCTGAGCCTGATTGTAGTCGGTCACCGCGCGGATGCGGTCGACCCGGGCCTGGTTCAAGAGCCGAAGGCTGTTCACCAGCTCGATCGGTCGGCCGACCGTGGTTCGGATATAAATCAAGTCTTCGCGGAATCCCGTCTCGGCGCTGGCAAGCTGGCGGGTGGCGATGCTGACGCGCTGGCGGGCCGCGGCGACCTCGGCGGCGGCGGCGCTGACCTCGCTACGGATCTCGGCAATCGCTCGCGACTGCTCGCCGACGGCCTGGCCAACCTGGGCCTGGCGCTGTTTTTGGAGCGAGAGGTTACCCGCGCCGAAGTTGCGCAAGGTCCAGAAGACCAGGACGTCAAAGTCGGTTCGACCGCGGAAGGCCCCAAGCTCGACGCCCGTGAGGTTACTTCCACCGCCAAAGGCACCGCCGCTGAAGCCGAGCGAGAGGGTCGGCAAGAGGGGCCGATAACGTTCCTCGCGGTATCGGGTCTCGGCCGCGCCGATGGTCGCGGCACGCGCTCCGACCTCGGGCCGACGCCTGAGTGCGGTCTGGATCAGGCCGATGACCGGGGCGTTGGGGTCAACGAGCGTGACCTCCTCGACGATCGGGGCGATCGGCCGGACGCGGACCGACTGGTCAAGGTGGAGCCGACGCGCCAGCCGGGCCGAGGCGACGGCGACGCCTTCCTCGGCGTCAAGGACTTCGCGGTCAATCAGGGCGAGTTCGGTCGCGGCGCGTTCGGCGTCGGCGGACCGGCCTTCCTGGGCCTCGGCGTAGCTGCGGGTCAGGCGGGCGACCTCGGAGCCTTGCGCCGCGGTCTCGCGGCGAACGCGTAGATCGGCCTCGCGGGCGAGAAGCTCGAAGTGAAGGTCGGCCACTTCGAGAAGGACCTGGTTGGCGGTCGCCGCCGCCTGAAAGCGAGCGCCGACGACCTGCTGGCGAGCGGCGAGGGGTTCGAAGATCGCCTCGGTCAAGGCGCTCACGATGCTGATCGCCGGAACCTCGACGGTGCCGGCCGCGACGACATCGGCACCACCGCCGAAGTAGAGCGATTGCTCGTCCAGCTTCAAGATCCGGCCCGAGGACCGCTGAAGGTTCCCCTGGTGATAGTGGTAGTTCGTGCCGGCGTTGATGTCGGGCAAGAGTAATGCTCGCGCCCGTTGCTGAAAAGCCACGGCCTCGCCGATCCGCTGGCGGGCCTCGGCGATCAACGGGTTCTCAACCTCGGCAAGCCTGAGCGCCGTCGTCAGGTCGATCGGATACTCCGAGCTTGGCGCCGGGATCACCGAAGGGGGAGGACTGGTCAGGCCGTCCACCGTTGATGGAGCCGAGACCGACGCAGCCGGTGCCGACGCAGCCGGTGCCGACGCAGCCAGTGCGACGGGAGCCGCTGGAACGGGTGCGGGGGCCGCTGGAACGGGGGCCGGGGCCGCTGGCGCGGGGGCCGGAGCGGCTGCCGCTGGAGTCTCTAAAGCGGGTGCGGGGGCCGCTGGCGCGGGGGCCGGAGCCGGGGCCGCTGGCGCGGGGGCCGGTGCCGCCGTTTTCTGGACGCCGACGTCGGTCGCGGCCGGGGTCGCGGCCAGTGCCGGAGCGGCGGGAGCGGGTGCCTCCGGCGCCGGAGCCACGGGGACCACCGGAGCCAGAGCCACGGGTACGGCTGCCGGTGCCGCCGTTTTCTGGACGCCGACGTCGGTCGCGGCCAGGGCCGGAGCCGAGGCGACGGAAGGGGCGACGGCGACAGTCGGAACCGGAGTGGAAACCGGGGTCGCGACCGGGGTCGGCTCGATCCGGGTTCGGCCCACATAGGCGTAGACAGGCTGGGGCGATCCGGCGGGGGGGGTCTGCGCGACCTCGGCCCAGTGAAGGGATCGCGACGTCGAGCAGCCTGGAAGGACCGCCGACAGAAGCATCGACGGATAGATTAGGGACGAAGCGATCCGACGCCCCCGGTGTCCCTGGCGTCGGGCGTCTGATCTGATGGCCATCGACCTCTCCTTCGGTTCCCAAAACCCCGTGCGTACAGCTCCGCGGACGCACGATTGCGCGGATTCGCTCATTCGGTTCTTGCCCGAGACAGCCCGCCTTCTAAATTAACGCGGGATCGTCGGCGCGGGCGTTGCCGGGGTCAGTCGGGCGGCCCGATCGGCCGAAGCGTTGATGGTGGACGGCTCGCCGGGAGGGCTGACCCCCGAGTCGGGCACCGCGTGCGAGAGCGTCGCCGCGGGGGGCTGGCCAAGGGCCACGTACAGCTCAAACTGGGCGCGGTTGTAGTCAACGATCGAGTCAAGGTAGGCGTATCGGGCGCGGGCGAGAAGCCGAAGGCTGTCGACCGTCTCGATCGCCGGTGAGACCGTGTTCTCGATCCGAAGAAGGTCTTCGCGGAAGCCGCGGGTCCCGCTCAGCACGGCGCGTTCGGCGGTGCCAATCTGGGCGAACCGCGCATGTGTCTTGGCGTACGCCTCGGCCACCTCGGCGCGAACCTGGTCAAGAACGGCGATTTCCTGGTAACGGGTAACTCCCAGCCGGGATCTGGCCAGGTTAATCATCGCGGCGTTGCCGACGCCGAGGTTCTGAAGCGTCCAGTAGGCCATGACGTCGAAGTCGGACCGACCGCCGAAGCCGCCGAAGACCGGACGGACGAGGTTACTACCGCCGCCAAACCCGCCGGCGCTGTAGCCAAGCATGATCGTCGGCGAGAAGGGCAAGACCCGAGCCCCTTCAAGGACCAGGAGAGCCTCGCGAATCACCGCCCGACGCTCTTTCAACTCGGGGCGTTGCAGCAGGGCGAGGGCGATCAACTGGGCGACGGGAGTCGGGTCGGGAACGATCGGCGCGGGAACGAGTACGGCGTCGGTGGGTCGAAGCCGGACCGACGGGTCCAGGTTCAAGACATTGCAAAGGCGAGCCGAGGCAACGAGGATCGCGCCTTCGGCGGCTTCGAGATCGTTCTCACGCGTCTGGAGTTCGGTGAGGGCCCGGTGGGCGTCGGCGGACCGCCCCTGCCCCGCGTTGGCATAGGCGACGGTGAGATCGGCGACGCGCTTGGCCTCGTCGCGGACCTGAACGGCGACGGCCCGACGCCCTTCGGCGCGGAGCAGTTCGGAATAGGCAAGAGTCGTCGCCAGGAACGCCTGGTTCCGCGCCGCTTCCGACGCGAACTGACGCTGAGCGACGACCTGACGCGACGTCAAGAAGCCGTAAACGCCAATTGCCACATTGCCTTCGAGCAAGACGCCCGGCACCGAGACCGTACCCGCGGCCACGGCTCCGGCACCGGCACCGGTGTAGAGCGCGGAGCGGTTGACCGAGAGGACGTTGCCGTTGGACTGTTGCAAGTTACCGGTGTGCGAGTCGTAATTCATGCCGAAGTTGAGCGACGGCAAGATCTGCACGGCGGCGAGCTGCCGGAGCGCCGCGGCCTCAACCACGCGCTGGCGGGCGATCAGGAGTTGCGGGTTCTGTGCCCCGGCGAGCCGCAGGGCCGTGTTCAGGTCGATCGGCCTGAGCCCCGGATCAAGAATCGACGGCGGCGACGGGGGGATCGTGATGGCCGTGACGCCGGGACCGGCGGGCCTGCCCGCGGCCCCTTGCACGCCGGAGACCGGTGTGGTCGCGGCACCCGGCGCCGGGCTGGCCGAGGGGGCCGGGCCCGCGTCGGTCGGCATGTCGGCGGCGGGAACGCGGGCCGCGCCCGGTTGTGGGGCGAGCGCCGGAAGATCGGTTGTCCCGGCCGGGGCCGGGGCCGGCGTTGTGGGCGTGAGGGCACCGCCCGGAGCGATCCCGGCGCCTCCGCCCGGAGCGAGACCTGGAGCCGGGGCCGGGGCCGAGCCAGGCGCGGGAGTTGCGCCGGGCGGCGGGGCCGCGTTTGGCTGGGCGGCGGCGAAGGCCACCCAGAGCGGGGACGAGCCCGCGAGGAATCCTGCCACGACCATCCTGTTCAACGCGCCCATGCCTTGGCGTCTCCCCTTCGAGTCCTTCGGTGGGGTGGGACATTTCCAAGGTTTTGCATCGGCACGAGGTGAAGAGCGACTTGAGGAAGGGGTGAATCCGATACGTCCGAACTTCCCGTCCGAATCCTACTTAAGTGAATATCCCAAAACTTCGGACGGATTATTCCGATTGCGACGGCATTTGTGGGGCTGTCCAGGGTGTTGATGCCAGAACCCTCGACACCGGGTCGGTCAGACCTGCTTGATCCCGAAAACCTTGGCGTAGACGCCGATTTTCTCGGCCACGGAGAGCCGTCGGGGGCCGCCGGCATTGTGATGAAGGGCGACAAGCGTCACGTCATCGTCGGCCGGCGCACCCTGGCGATAACGGTCCAGAGCCTCAAGGAGCGATCGGCCAAGCTGCGCCGGAGTTTCGAAGTTCAGAGTGCCGACGAGTTCCAGAAGGCCCGATTCACCGAGTTGTTTGTCGGAAGCATCGGCCGCCTCGATCAGGGCATCGGTGTAAAAGAGGACGAGATCGCCCCGGGAAAGCGTGACCGAGAACTGATGATAGGCCGTTTCGTCGTCAAGGCCGAGCGGCAGGTTGCCCGCGTTGCCGAGGTCGCGGTCCAGAAGCGCCCAGCGGCCTGTCGCCGCGTCGCGCCAGAGCGGCCGGGGATGACCGGCGTTGCAGACGGTCAGGGTTTGCTTCGTGGCAAGATAGGTCGCCACGACCGCAGTGGCGAACCGGCTTAACTGGGCAAGCTCGGCAAACTGGCGGTTCAGGGCCTGGACGAGTCGGGTCTGGCTCTTGGTGTTGATATTCTTGCGCATCAGGGCGCGGAGCGAGACGGAGATCTTGGCGACATCGGCGCCGTGGCCGGAGACGTCGGCCAGGATCAACCGGGTAATCACGCCGCCGCCGCAGAGCGAGAGGTAATGGACATCTCCGCCGCCGACCTCATTGTGAAAGGGCTGGCTGAAGACCCAGGCATCGATTCCCGGCGTCGCAACCGATTCTTCAACCGCCTGGCTTCCGCCTCGGATCTCCATGCACTGCATCACCCGGGCGTTGCCGCCGCCGGGGGGGTCGTGGGATGAATCCATTGGGGATCTGCCTCCAGGGTGCTTGTTTCTGAACAAGGGCAAAGGGCAAAGGGCAAAGGGCAAAGGGCAATTTCCCGATGACCGATGACCGATGACCGAAGTGTGGAATTACTCGGTCATTGGTCATCGCTCATTGCTCATTGCTCATTGCTCATTGCTCATTGCTCATGAACAAAAAAGCATAAAATACCAAAGGCCGACGGTTTTGATTCAAAACGGGACGCCCAGAATCCGTCAAAAATTCAAGGCGAAGGACGAAGATGGGCGAGCAAGGCGGCAACGGCGACCTCCTTGGCCTTGGCCTCGACCTCAACGGTGAGATCAGGGGAGAGGGTCAGCCAGGATTCGGGGAAATCGGCGGGGTCAATGAAGTCGTGATGACGCGAGGGAGTGGGACCGTCCCAGCCGAGAATCGGGCTGGAGAGGTGAAAGAGAGGCTCGCGGTTCCAGGTCGTCAGGGCCAGAGACGTCGCCTCGGCAACGGTCTGGCCGTCGGGAAGACAGCGGTGATGGTGAACGTCATAGACCAGGGGCAAACCCTCGGCGAGGCAGACGGGCAAGAGGTCGGCGGGAGTATACGACTTGTCGTCGTTCTCGACCGTCAGACGCGACCGGGCCTCGGCGGAAAGGCGACTGAGGTTGCGCGCGAAGACGCCGAGAGAGTTCGGCTTGTCGCCATAAGCACCCCCGGCGTGGACGTTGATCACGTCGGCGCCGACCCAGCCGGCGACCTCGGTTTGATACTCGATCTCGCGGATCGATGATTCCACGACCTCGGCGCGAGGCGAGTTGAGAACGACGAACTGATCGGGATGAAAACAGGTCCGCACCTTCGATCGCCGGGCGAATCGACCACATGTTTTGAACCGTCGAATAATCTCGGCGCCGTCGGGAAGGTCGGCGACGGCGTAACCGAGCGTCGGATGCGTCTTCAAGGGCAAGATCTGGCTGTTGAGCCGGAAGGAGCCGATGCCTTTGCCCGCGCAAAACTTGAGGGCGGCGAGCAGGGTGTCGGCGTTGGAAAGACAGAGCTTGCTGATCTTTTCCAGGCCGTCGGCGCGGTTGAGCCGATTGACCATCATCGCGGTCGTCGTCACGAACTTGATCGGCTCATCGCGAAAAGTGCAACAGAGGCCCAGGCGGATCATGTCATGACCGCCCCGCATCGAGACGTCGGAGGCGGAACGAGCCTTCCGCCCGGGGTGCCCCGAGGCCGGGAACCGGGTCAATCCACCACTGCCCTTCAATCTCCAGGCCGTCCGGCCCGACCTTGCCTCGATAGTGGACCCTGTGGCCGTCAACCTGCTGGATCACAAGTTGATCGCCGACCTTGTAACCGCCGAAGGCCTCGCCCCGGTACGACTTGACGAAGTCGACCCGCGAACCGACAGCCTGACCTTCAACGACCGACTCGCTTGGCAGGTGGCTGATATAGGTAATGGGCGCCTGGGCCTTGTCGGGAAGCAGCTCGCGAAGCATGGCCTCGATCCGCTCGTCCGAGCCGGGGGGCAAACCGGCCTCGGAAGCGATCTGGAAGACGGTGGACGACTGGTCGGTCACGGCGTCGGTCATCGAACCGGTGAGCCGGCCGGCTTCGTGAACGAACTCGGCGGCGATCGGGTTCGGCCGGTTGTACTGGTAATATTCTCCGGCCCAGGAGCCGGTCAGGTTGACGTCGTTCGGCATTCCAAAAGCCTCCGAGCGCAACGAGTTAGAACGCCTCGTCGTTGTCGCCGTCGTCGTCCATGTGAAAATGAGCCGTGACCAGGTCGGCCAGGGCCAAGGCGGCCTCTTCGGCGTCGGGGCCTTCGGCGACGATGTCGAGGATCGAACCGCATTCGGCGGCGAGGATCGCCATGTCAAGGATGCTCTTGCCGTTGGCGGATTTGCCGTTGCACTCGACCCGGATCTCGGACTGAAACGAGCCCGCCAGCTTGACGAACCGGGTGGACGGCCGCATGTGGACCCCCTTCGGGTTCACGACCACGGCCTGGCGTCGGGCGGGTGAGGTCATGGATAGGTCTTCTCACGGTCTTCGTGACTTCGTGTGTCAACCGGCCCGTTCCCTTGCTAGATTGAGGCCGGGGGGCGTTCGGGTCAAGCGGTCGGGGTTGGGATTTGGGGAAAAGGGCAAAGGACAAAGGGGCAAAGGGGCAAAGGGGCAAAGGGCAAAGGGCAAAGGGCAAAGGGCAAAGGGCAAAGGGCAAAGGGCAAAGGGCAAAGGGCAAAGGGCAAGGGGCAAAGGTACTCAAAGAGACCGACGCGGCAAGGCTCATCGATGCGGCAGAGGCGAGGACAGGGTGAGAGCCTGGAGATTTGACTTTACAAGACAACAGGGGATTTGGCTGGAAGGTTGGAAGAGGTTTCGCGTATTTTCTCAGGATCGGACGTCAGCCGGATTTGCACTCAATCAAGGGGAGGAGCCAAAGACGTGTCGGAACCGCTCGATGATAAGGCGATGAACGTGATCTTTCGCGAGGCAAGGACGCACTCGGCCTGGCTGAAAAAGCCGGTCGAGGATGAACTCTTGCGGAAGGTGTACGACCTCGCCGCGCTGGGGCCGACCTCGGCGAATACGTCCCCGATGCGTCTGGTCTTCGTCAAGTCGGCCGAGGCGAAGGAGCGGCTCAAACCGGCGCTGATGGAAGGCAACGTCGACAAGACGATGTCGGCGCCGGTCTGCGTGATTGTCGCCACCGACTCAAAATTCTATGAGTACATTCCTCGCCTCTATCCCCCGAACCCGGGCTTCGCGAACCTCTTCACGGGTCCGGGACGCGAGGAATACACGCGGACCCACGCCTTCCGCAACGCGACGCTTCAGGGGGCGTACCTGATCCTCGCCGCTCGATCGGTCGGGCTCGACGCCGGACCGATGTCGGGCTTCGACAACGCCAAGGTCGACGCCGAATTCTTCCCCGACGGCCGGTTCAGTTCAAACTTCCTCGTTAACCTTGGTTACGGCGATACCTCCAAGCTTCACCCTCGCCTGCCCAGGCTTGGCTTCGACGAAGCCTGCAAGATTGAATAAGTTGGGAGAAACAATGACCGATGACCGAGGACCGAGGACCGAGGACCGATGATCGAGGACCGATGATCGAGGACCGAGGACCGATGATCGAGGACCGAGGACCGAGGACCGAGGACCGAATGTAAGTCCGTAAAACTTGGTCATCGGTCCTTGGTCATTTTTGACCCGAATCGTCTTTCCTGGCGGCGACAAGGGTTTTCAGGGCGGCGCGGAGCTGGTCGCCAAGGTGGGGGCTGGCGCCGACGAAGAGGCGGGCGACAGTGCCGTCGGGACCGATGACGACGGTCTGGGGGATCGCGTGCGCGGCGTATTTCTCGGCGACGACGCCATCGCGGTCGAGGGCGACGGTCAGGTCAAACTTGTGTCGGGCAAGCATGGCCGAGATCACTTCGGGAACCTCCTGGAGGTTCACGGCGACGAGCCGGACGTTTTGATCGCGAAACTCGCGGGTGACCGCGTCAACCCGCGGCATCGCCTGCAAGCAGGGGCCGCACCAGGTCGCCCAGAAGTCAAGGACGACCACGCGCCCTTTGTTCTCGGAAAGGCGAAAGGGCTTGCCGTCGAGCAAGGTTAGCTCGAAGTCGGGAGCGGGCTTGCCGATCAGGGCGGAGGACTGGCCGGTCGGGTCGTGACCGCCGCCGTCGTCGTCTTCGGCGGGGGGTTTGGGATCGGGGGCGGGGTGAAGCTTCCATTGCTGGAAGGCCAGCAGAGCCGCCTCGCGCTGAATGGCGGGGCCGATCAGGATCTGATCGACGGCGTCGAGCCCGACCCGGCAGACGCCGAGGACGTCGGACTTGCCGGAAAGCGTGGTGCCCTCGACGAGGTCGGCGGCGAAGGTGAGGCGGACGCCGTCGTGGCGGACAGCCTGGACGCGGATCGGGCCGTCAGCCGGGGGGGGCGTTTTGGGCGGGGGGTCGGGGGCGTCGGGGTGAAGCCAGATGATCCGGGCGACCCGGTCGCGGGGAACGTCTTTCGTGGTCAAGCGGACCTCGACACGAAGCGTCTTGTCGTCGACCGAGAGGAGGCGACCGCGGAGGTAATCGCCGTTCAGGGACCGAACGAGGTGCGTCGGCGGGCTTTCCTTCTGGATTCGCGGCAGGGTGAGCAGACGATCGCGCTCCGAGGCGCTGAGGCGAGACGGCGAGAGGTTTTCGGTGGAAAGCTCGACGGCCTTGATGCGGTCGTGGGCGACGAAGCGGTTCTCGGAGATCGGCGAGCGGAACGAAAGGCCGGTCTCGTCGATCTTCGTCACCTCGGCGGGGATGGTGTCGCCGCCGCGAAGGTAGAGCCGTTTCGGCCTCGGCGGGCCAGCGGGAGCGGTCGGATTCACGGGCGAGCCGAAGACCATTCCTCGTGCGTTCAGGATCACGCCCCGATTGCGGTTCTGGACTGCCGGGGCGACTGGCATCGGTTGACCCAGGGTGCTGGCGGGGGACAAGGCGGCGGGTTGGGGGGTCTCCTTGTAAACGATCCGGCCCGAGACTTCGGGACGAAGCGACGCGGCGAGCGTGCTCTTTCGCGGTTCCCAGGCGAGACACAAGGCGCCGGGGCGATCGCGGGAAGGAACAAGGTGGCCATCGAGCCGGACGCCTTCGAGTTCGAGCCGACCGGTCAAGGGGGTCTTCTCGGTCGAGGCGGTTGTGGGACTGGTCAGGGCTAGAGAGCGAATGTCGGCGACGGGAATTCGAAGCGTCTCGGTGATGCCGGGGGTGGTCAGATGGAGTTGGCCGTCTTCGACCTTTTCGATCGTGCCGCCGAGCCAGGACCCGTTTTGCAGGGCGATTCGAACGGAGCGCGGGGGTTCAACGCCTCGCGGAGAGACGGCGAGGCTGGCGAGACGGTCGGCGGCGAGGCGGGTTTCGGAACCGTCGTCAGCCTGGAGAATAAACGTTTTCGAGTCGGGTTCAAACCGGAGGAGGCGGCCGGGCGAGGTTGAGCCGTCGACGAGCCGGGCGGCGGGGGGGGAGGATTGGGGATCGGCGGGGACCTGACCGTCCCAGGGATCGACGCGGAGTCGATCGAGCCGGATGTCGCCGCCGTGGTTTTCCAGCAGAATGGCCGGGACGACGCCCGGGGTGAAGCCGGCGGCCTTGATCTGGGCTCGGGCGTCGGTCTTGAACGAGACGACGGTGAGCGTGCCGGCGTCCTGGTCGAGATAGGCCCGGAACTGGACGCGACCGGGGCCGGGGCCTGAGCCAGTGCTTGAGGTTGACGCCGCGTTGACCTTGCCGAGGGGGGCGAGGTCGGCCTCGCGGTCGGTCTCGCGAAGGGCGACGACCTGGCCGTCCCAGACCTCGAACCGAAAGGCGCGATGGGCGGTGGATTCCGTGTCGGTCGCGGCCAGGGCGAGGACGAAATCGGGCCGGGTCTTCCACGAGAGCTCGAATTCGATGATCGAACGCGCGGGGAGGCCGAGATCGGCGCGGATCGCGGCGCCGGGGACGTCGGTCGTGGGCGAACCGGCGTCGTCGCGCCAGCCTTTTGGCGGCTCGGCGCCCGAGGGGTCGCGCCAGCCGGTCAGGCCGCGCGGGCCGAAGTAGATCGGGCCGCCGCCTCGGTCACTTCGGCGCTCGATCAGGCCGAGGCTGGAACGTCGGACGTGCAACCGGCCGAAGGGGGGGACGTCGATGATCGCCTCGTCGCCGTTGAGGTCAACGAGCGTGCCGAAGAGGCGATCGCCGCTGGTCAGCTCGAACCGGGAATCGCCGCCGGGCCGGGGGGGTTCCGCGAGCGCGGAGAAGGCGACGGACGCGACGGCGTTGATGTCGAACTCAAAGGGCGAGGCAAAGGCCGAGCCTTGCCAGCGAAGCGTTTTTGGCGACGCGGAATCCACGAGGGTACCGGCGACGAAACCGCCGTCGGCCAGGTTCAAGACCGCGCCGCGATCGCTGGCCCATGCGGATGGCCCGATCAGAACAAGCAGCCCGAGAATGGCGGTCGACGAGGGTGAGATGCGCATGGCGATTTTCGCCTGGTTTTGGGGAGAAGCGGTGAATAGGCTGGAAATTCTCATGACCGATGACCAAGGACCGATGACCGATGGAATCAAATTCAGGGTCTTCGTTTTACCGCGTCATTTCCAGCTTCTTCGTTTTGTTAACGTTCATAGATCGGCAGGAACCGGTAATTGAGGGCCAGGGCGAGCAGGGACATGGAGGTGCCAAGGCTCGGCCCGAACTGGCCCGAGAAGCTGCCGTCGGGCAACTGGGCGGCCTTGAACTGGCGGACAAGCCGGAGGTTCCAGGTCTCCCAGGCGGCGACGTCCCCTTGAAAAAGGGCCTGGGCCTCGTAATAACGGCAATATTCGGGGTATTGCATCGCGGGCTCGTCAAGGCGCTCCTTGAGGTGGGCGAGCGTGGCCTTGAACTCGGGGAGATCCTTGCGGCGCGAGACCGCGAAGACGAGCGAGGCAATCGACGACCGCGCCAGCGATTCGCCAAAGCCCCCCATTCCCCCCGCGTAGGCGACAAAGCCCGAGTCTTTGGAGGTCATCGACTGGTAATAGGAAATCGCCCGGTTAATCGCGTCGTCGGGAACCTCGATCCCGGCGTTCCGGGCCGCGAGCAGGCCGACGAGCACGGCGCCACTGACCGACGTGTCGGCGTCGGTCGACTCGGGTGAGTACCGCCAGGCGCCGAGCGGGTTCTTCTTCTGCGAGGTGATCGCGGCGCGAACGGCCAGCTCCAGCGCCTGGCCGATCGACCGTTGCGGAGTGTTTCCCTTGGTCTCGGGCCAGAGACTGCGTTCGTCGACAGCGCCATACGCCTCGGCCAGGGCGAGCGTGGCGAAGCCGTGGTTGTACATCGACTGCCCCATGATGCCGGTCGAGGCGTCCTGAGCGGTGATGATCGCGCGGATCGCCTTGCGGACGTGGCGGCTGTATGGCCCATAATTGGGGTCCTCGCCCGAGGCGAGAAAGGCGAGGAGGCCCAGGCCGGTCGGTCCCGGGCCGCCGCCGTAGGAATTGCCGGGCCATTCGCCGTTCTCGGCCTGCGAGGTGGCGAGGTAGTGCAAGCCCCGGTCGTACATCTCGCGGACGTCGCGGGGAATGACCTCGCCCGTCCGCGTCGTCAACGGCTGGGCGAGCGCCGGGGCTTGCGGGCTCAACATCAGAGCCGCCGCCAGCGCGAGGAGTCGATTCGAGGTTGGCATCAACGGGGGTCCTCGGGACGTTCGTCAGGGCTTGGGCTTATGCGCGTCGTCGGGGGTTGGCTCGGGGTCATAGCCGGGGTCGTTCGGGCCGGGGAGACCGCCGTTTTTGGACAGGTAGAGTTCCATGCCACGGACGTTGAGGAACCGGCTGGACAGAATTTGCCACTGGCTTTCGCGGAAGATCGGTTTGAGCGTTTCCTCGGGGAGCCTGGAGAGTTGAAAGAGGAGACTGTAGTAATCCATGTTGCCGCTGTTGAGGGTTGGTTTGGTCTTCTCGCGGAGGATCTTGCGGACCTGCCGGCGCTGGTCGGCGTTGAGCCCGAGAACCTGGTCAAGCAGGCCGACGGAGAGTTCCAGCCTGGCCGCGTTGCGAAAGGCTCGCCGTTCGCGGCCGACGTCTTTGTAGCGCGCCGTCTGGTCGGCGTCGAGGGTCGTCTTGAGCGTCCTGGCGACGAGCGATTCGTCACCGAGAAGCCCTTGCTGAAAGGCGAGCCGCAAAGGAGTGACACTCTGGTAGAAGTCCTGATACTTTTGCATGTCGGTCTTGGCGACCTGAAACTCCTTGCGCTTGGCGTCGACACTCTCGAAGAACCGCTTGATATCCCCCTCGGCGGCGAGCCGGATCTTCGCTTTTTGAGCGGCGGTCAGGCCGCAGACGCGTTCGAACTCGTCGGCGAGACTCTCAAACCGGAGATGGAACCGGGCGCGGGCGACGTCAACGGTCAGGTAAGTACCGAAGATCGAATGCTCGAAGTTCTGATCGCCGATCATGAAATTGTTGACGGGCGCGACGACCGCCGGGGGGGGCGAGTCGTCGTCGTCGGGGTTCTGGGCCAGCGCGGAAAGACGGAACGCGGAGACAGCGGCAAGTGTTGCCGCCACAATCCAACGGGCTTTCTTGCCTGGGGCCAGGGGGGTCATGGCTTCACCTCTGGGGCTGGATTGGCGGCCCTGGCTGGGGGATCAAGCTCGGCGTCTTCGAGAGGCTTCGCATCGAATCCAGAGAGGGAAGAAAACCAGAACTCGTTGTCCGCGAAATGCGGGGTCGAGTTCCAGACCTTCGCCTGAGTCGAGGTCAGTTCGGGAACGATCAACGGGTCGGGGATGTTGGGAAATTGCGGATTCGCGCCGCCGAGGTTGCAAATCATTTGCAAGGGGGGAAGCCAGGAATCATCCTTGTTTTTGGAGAATGCCGCGACAAGCTTTTCGCGTTGCGAGGCGGTCAGGAAGAGGAGTTGATCAAGCTCAACGACGAGATTCCGAATGATCATCTGCTTTTCCTCGGCGTCTCTCTGCTCAGTTTCGCGTTGATAGCGGGCGACCTGATCGGTGGAGAGTTGGGCCTTCAACGCCTCAGTCAACGCCGCGCGGATCATCTGGCGAGGGTCGGGTCGGCGCTCCTCATCGTCAATCTGCTGGATTCCGTTCTTGAAGACGAATCCGTGCGGCTGCATTTGCCATTCGAAGAACCCGGTCGCCGCCGTCGTGAGCCCACGCTCACCAGCCCGAGCGATCTCGCGGCGCTGATCCTTGGAAGGGTCGCAGACCGAAAGAATGACCTGGTATTCCGCCCGAAGAATGCCTCGGAATCGTGACGCCCATTGCTTGACCTGCTGCGGGTTGGCGGGCGGCCGGGCGACGGCTGGGGCGACCCTTGGCGGTGCCTGGGCCTTGCCCAACACCGCGGGGAGGCGCCGAAGCAGGTCGAGGATCGAAAAGGGACCGGGGGCCGGTGCCGGGCCGGGGGGCGTTTTCACCTCGGTCGTTTTCGTCACCATTTCCTTGGTCACCTCGACCGTCTTCGTCGCGGTCGTAACGGCATCCTTCTTATCCTTATCCTTATCCTTATCTTTTGCGGTGACGATCGAGGTCGCCGCCGTGAACAGCCAGGCGACCACGACCGACACAAAAAGGCGTGAATGCAAGGGCATGCGGCGATTTCCGAGCGTGGTCATGGCTTCACCGGCGGGGCGGGATCGGCGGCCTTGGCTGGATTCTCCAGTTCGGCGTCTTCGAGGGGTGTCGTCTCAGATCCAACCAGGAAGGCAAAGCCGAATCCGTTTTTCGGGAACTTTGGGGTCGCATTCCAGACCTTCGCCTGGGTCGAGGTCAGTTCGGGGATGATTAACGGGTCGGGGATGGTGGGGAACTGCGAATTTGTGTCTCCGAGGTTGAGAAGCCCTTGCAAGGGGGGAAGCCAGGAATCATCCTTGCTTTGGGAGAATGCCGCGACGAGCTTCTCGCGTTGCGAGGGGGAGAGGAAGAGGAGTTGATCAAGATGAACGACGAGATCACGAATGATCATCTGTTTCTCGTCGGCGTCTCTCTGCTCGGTTTCGCGTTGATAACGGGCGACCTGATCGGTGGAGAGTTGGGCCTTTAATGCCTCAGTCAATGCGGCGCGGATCATCTGGCGAGGGTCGGGGCGGCGTTCGTTCTCGTCAATCTGGTGGACTCCGTTCTTGAGGACGATCTTGTGCGGCTTGAATCCCCATTCGAAGAACTCGGTGGCCGCCGTCGTGAGCCCACGCTCGCCCGAGCGAGCGATCTCGCGGCGCTGAGACCTGGTCGGTTCACAGACCGAAAGAATGACCTGGTATTCCGCCCGAAGAAACCCGCGGAATCGTGACGTCCATTGCTTCACCTGCTGCGGGTTGGCGACCGGATGGGCGACGGCTGGGACGACCCTTTGCGGAGCCTGGACCCTGCCCAACGCCGCCGGGAGACGACGAAGCAGGTCGAGGATCGGAAAGGGACCGGCGACAGGTGCCGGACCGGGGGGCGCTTTCACCTCGGTCGTGGTCGTCTTCAACTCGGTCGTCGTGCCTCTGGGAACGGCATCCTTCTTATGATCCTGCGCGATGACGATCGAGGTCGCCGCCGTGACGAGCAAGGCGACCGCGACCGACGCGAAAATGCGTGTAGACAGGAACAAGAATATGCGACGTTTTCCGAGTGTGCTCATGGCTTCACCGCCGGGGCGGGATCAGCGGCCCTGGCTGGGGGTGCAAGATCGGCGTCATCGAGAGGCGTGGCATCGAATTTGCCCAGGAAGGAATAACCGAATGCGTGGTCTGGGAATTTAATCGTCGCCTTCCAGATTTTCGCCTGAGTGGAGGTCAGTTCGGGAACGATCAGGGGATCGGGGACGGGGATTTGCTGATTTGAGCCCCCGTTATTGAGAATTCTTTGCAAGGGGGGGAGCCAGGAATCATCCTTGCTTTGGGAGAATGCCGCGACGAGCTTTTCGCGTTGCGAGGCGGAGAGAAAAAGGAGTTGATCAAGCTGAACGACGAGATTCCGAATGATCATCTGCTTCTCGTCGGCGTCTCTCAGCTCGGTTTCGCGTTGATAGCGGGCGACCTGATCGGTAGAGAGTTGGGCCTTCAACGACTCTGTCAGGGTGGCGCGGAGGATCTGGTGGGGGTCGGGACGGCGTTCTTTGTCGTCCAACTGCTGGATTCCATCCTTGAGGACGAATCCGTGAGGAAGCATTTGCCATTCCAGGAATTTCGTCGCCGCTGTCGTGAGTCCACGCTCGCCCGCCCGAGCGATCTCGCGGCGCTGAGCCCTGGTCGGTTCGCAGACGGTAAGAATGACCTGGTATTCCGCGCGAAGATTGCCGCGGAGTTGTGACGCCCATTGCTTGACCTGCCGCGGGTCGGGAGCCTGCGGAACAGCGACGGCTGGGGCGGCGGCCCTTTGCGGAGCCTGGACCTTGCCCAACGCCGCAGGAAGACGACGAAGCAGGTCGAGGATCGGAAAGGGACTGCGGGCCGGTGCCGGGCCGGGGGGTGTTTTCACCTCGGTCGTCTTCGTCGTGGTCGTTTTCACCTCGGTCGTCGTGCCGGTGGGAACGGCATCCTTCTTATCCTTATCCTGCGCGGTGACGATCGTGGCCGCCGCCGTGAACAGCCAGGCGACCACGACCGACACAAAAAGGCGTGAAATCAAGGGCATGCGGCGTCCTCCGACGGGGGAGAGGGCGTTACTGACCGCCGGGTTCACGTTCGAGCCGGTTGAAGTATTCGTCGAGGCCGGACCGAAACTCTTCAGGGAGCGCGGGGCCGGATTCGCCGGTCGATTGCGCGATGCCGTGGTCCTCGCGGACCTCCTTCTCGTTCAGGCCGGTGCCGATCAGGGCGAGCGCCGAGTCGTTGGTTGAACCCGTGCCGCCGCCGCCGGGATCGGAACCGCCACCGCCGCCCGCTTTGGGGTTAATTCGCCGCGATTTGAGGAGAAGCTCAATGGCCTCGGTCTCGACGGCGACGGCGGGGTTACCGGTCTCGGGGCGGTTGAGGATGCCGGTCGCCTCGTACATGACGCCGGCCACCTGGCTGAGAAGCTTGATCTCGTAGGCAAACTCGGCCTCGGCATCGGGGAGGTCGCGGATGCGCTGACGAACCTTGATGACGCGGACGTTGAGCCCCTTCTGGGCCTCGGCGAGCGTTCCGGCCTTGCGTTGAAAGTCATCGGCGGTGAGGGCGGGCCGACCTTGCTGGGCGACCCGGGTCTGGTCGCGGAGGTTGACCTCGGATTCAAGGATCTGCAAGACTTCAAGGATGATCGACGGCGGCAGACTTCCTTTTGACCTGGACCCGGGGCAGGTTCCGCTTGAGGCCGGGTCAATGAGGTCGTCGGCCCAGCGGTCGAGCGTGTCGGACCAGTATTCACACTGGGCGATCGAGGCGCCCGACTCTCGCTTGACCTCGACGCCGATCTGGCGAAGACTGCCGACGACGTCGAGCGCGCGCATCTCGTCGAGGACCGACTTGAACCGGGCATACGCCCTGCGCTCGAAGTACGCCTGCAAGTCGTCCATGATGACCGAGACGTTTTGACTCCCCTCGTTCTCGCGCGTGGCGAGGTCGTCAAGGCGTTTCGCGGGCGCGGCGGCGAGTCGAGGTTCAGCCAGGCCGAAGGTCTCGCCGACCTGGTCGCCGAGCCGGCCGGCCACCTGTGTCTGGACCCGCGAGGCGGCCTTGAGCCGCTTGACGAGCGTGCTTCCTTCGAGGTTCGCGAGGACCCGGTTCAACTCCTCGGCGATCCTGTCGAACTCGGCGAGCAAATCCTGTTGCGCCTTGATCGCCTCATCGACCTTGGCGGCGGCGGTTGTCGGTGGCGGTGGCGGTGGCGGCGGCTTGTTCGCGCCGGCCTGGCCAAGAACCGTGGTTTGCGGAAGCAGGAGCCGGGGCGTTGAACCGTTCTTCTTTGTTAAACCGGGCGCCTCGGCGTTCTTTTCCGGCCCTTTTTGCGACGATTCGAGGTCGGTTACCTGGGGGACGGCCGACGGCGGGGCGTTCTTCTTGATCTCGGCGGGCGCTCCCGATCCGGCCGCGCGGGCCTGACCGGCGAGGCGAGTGCGGTTGCCGGTCGGGTTGCTCGCAAGGGCCGGGCTGGGAGACTGAGCGGCCTGCTTCAAGAGGTCGGCGACGGAGGGCATCCGGTTCCCCGAGATGTCCTTGAGGATCTGGAGCATCTGAGCCCAGGTTTCCAGGTGGCCGACGCCGATCTCGGGATTGCGCGCCGCCTGGCGGACGAGGTCTTCGCCCGAGCCGACGAGCGCCGCGAGGCGTCGGCCGTTGCCGCGTTCGGCCGCGGCCTGATTCTCGATGCGTCGGCGGTTCTCGGGGCGGTCGAGATCCTCGGCCGAGAGTGACCGAAGCTGCTTGTTCGTCTCGTGCAGTTGCAATTCACGGTCGCGGATCTCAAGCGACTGGCGATGCCAGCGGCTTAATTGCTCGGTGACCCAGATCGCATGCTGCTCGGCGCTCAGGACGTAAAAGGTCGACGGCGGCGAATAGACGCGGTCGCGCCCCGGCGCGTAATCTTCGACATAGGCGCGGACCTGGATCGGCTGCGGCTCGATGCCGAGCGCCTTGGCCGAGAAGGTGCCGTCGGCGTCGACCGATTCCCGGTCGTGGCCGCCCGCCGCGAGGAGCGTTTCCCCCTGCGCGGGGGTCTTGACCAGGGTCGGGTCGATGCCTTTCCAGACGAGGCCGATGCGCTTGACGCCGTAGTCGTCTCGGGCGGCGATTTTGAAGCCGATGACCTCGGAATCAAGCACGACCTTCTGACGCGGCAGGTTCTCGCAGGCGAGGCTTGGCGGCTCGTCGTCGCGGCCGGTGATGGCAAGGGTAAAGGGTGCCTTGCCGGTCAGCCCCGCGCGGTCTTGCCAGCGGAATTCCAGAGATCGAGGGGCGTCGACTCGAACAGGCGGGGCCGTCACGGTGGCTCCCGATGGAGCAATCGAGCGGCCGTCGACCGTCGCCGAGGCGAGCGCCCGACTGACCGTCGCGGCAACGCGGGCCTGGCTCCCCTTGAGCAGAGCGACCGAGCCGTTGCGGACATCCTTGCGCTGCGGGGTGGGACGGCCGAGGTAGTCAGGCAAGGTGACCTCGGCATAGGCGGCGGTCAGTTCGGGGCGCAAGGTCGGCACGACCTGGATGCGCTGTCGGAAATCGCCGATGTGGAGGTCGAGCGTTTCGGCGGCAATCTGGGGGGGAACCGTGAAGACGTAGCGATTCTTTTGCAGCGTCGCGGCCATCGACGGCTGACTGCCGAAGCGGGCCTGACCGCGCTTCGGCCGCCAGACGGTTCCCGGCCTGAGCCGGACCGTGACCCTGAACGGCTCGCCGTGCGCGACGATCATTTTTGCGGGCAGACGATCCACGGCCGCGAAGGTGTACCTGGAAATAGGGGACCAGGGCCGGGCCAGTCGCGCCCAGGCGTTCGACGCGGCGGCGGGTGCGTAAAATGCCAGGCCGAGAACCACGGCGAGCGGCACAACGAGCAAGGCGGCCCAGAGGCGATGTTTCGGCCGGGGCACGGCGTCGCGGAAGTCGCGACCCTGAGAGTCCTCGGCCGCCTGGCGGATGGCCGCCTCGCAGAGGGCTCGCGACCGGGCCTGTTCGAGATCGCTGCGAACCAGCTCAATCACACCGAGAAGCTGGTCGCCGGCCCGGGGGTGCGTCCGCGCGACGAGCCGGGCGAGCTGGTCGGGCCTTCGATTCTTCCAGACCCATCGATACAGCGCGATCGGAATCAGCGCCAGACCGGCGACGGCCAGGATGAACAATCCCCAGCGCGGCCAGCCTGGAGTTTCCCAGGCGCGATCGATTCCGAAGAGGATCAGGAAGGCGATGGCCATTATAAAAGCCGCCGCCAGGGCGGCCTCGGCCGTCTTGACGGTCCAGACCCGGCGGCGGAAGTCAAGCAACTGCGCCCGGAGTGTCTCGGGCAGTTCCAGCCTTCCCTGCGTCCTGGCGAGACTCATGATCGATCTCCCACCTGACGGGCCTAGAAATCGGGGCGATGCACGCGGGTCGAGGAGCAAGCGTCAATGACCGATGACCAATGACCGATAACCGATAAAAGAATGCGAAGTTTCCATCCGATTCGGTCTTCGGTCATGGGTCCTTGATATCGAAGGGAAAACGTCCTTCACTGGCGATTATTTGAGTAATTATCAAAAAGAATGCACCATTGGTAGCTTCAATAACAAGGGATCAAACGTTTGAATTTTTCGGACCTCGGTCATCGGTCATCGGGACTTTGTCATCCTCCTGGGCATCATACGAGACCGACCGCCTTTCGGCCTACCCAGAAGGCGCCGAGAAGAAAGACGACGAGGCCGGCGACGACCGGGTGGCTCCAGAGGCGGACGCGACGGACGGAAGGGGCCGGGTCGGGAAGGTCGGCGAGCGACTGGACGACCTCGGCGAGCTTGTCAACGCCGACGACCTTGCCGCGACTGACCCGGGCGATCTCGTCAAGAACCTCGGGACGCGCGGGGCGGCCGATCCGCTCGGCGGCCTCGCCCTGGACGAAGAAGGAGGCGTCGAGCGTCGCGCCGGTCTGCCTGCAAATCAGGGTGACGGCGTGTCGGCCGGGCTCGGTCGGGGTGTACTGGCCGAGAAACTCGCCCCATTCGTCGCCGCCGGTCGAGGCGAGGCGAACGACCTCGGCCTTGCCTGTCGGCGACGTGATCCGCGCCGAGACGTCGCCCTCGTGGAGCGGCTCGCCGGAGCGATCCATCACGTTCGCGTGCAGGCTGAGGGTCTGGTTGATCCGGGGTTGGTCGGGGGAGTGATAGAGACGCATTGTCTCTCCCCTGGCCATGTTGCGCTGATAGGCCATCCAACGGACGACCTGACCCCAGAACCGGTAATGATATTTATCCTCGACCCCTTTTCGCCACCGCCAGGCGCCGTCGGTCCCCATGAAGAGAACCTTGCCCGCGCCGAAGGTCCGGGTGACCAGCAGCGGGAGGCGGCCCGACTCATTCGCGATGTCCTTGTGGACGCAGAGGACGTCGGCCCCGGCTCGGGCGCGCAGCACGGGGGCGTACCAGTGGAAGCCGGGCAGGTCTTCCCAGACTGTCGCGTTCTCGTCCTCGGTGTCGGCGAGCTTGGTAAGCAGGCTCCGTCGGCCGGTCTCGGTCAGCTCGAAATGGCAAGGGGCCTGCGATCCCCAGCCGCCAGGCTGCGCGGGGTCGAGAACGACCGGGCAGAGGTCGCCGAGCGGAGTCTCCATCAACGACGCTTCTCGGCCGAGCATCCCCGGCATGAACACAAGGCCGCTCGCCTGATGTTCGACCAGACCTTTCAAGAGCCGGCATTGCTCGGTGGTTAACTGGCCGTCGTCGACCCCGACGTCGCCGAGGAAGACCACGTCAAACTTCGAGAGTTCGTCGAGCCCAGCGGGAAACTGCTTGAGGTAATCCTTGCCGCCGCCGCCGGCCTTGCTCAGCCCTGGGTGAAAGAGAAGGCAAGAGAGCTCAACGCCAGGGTCGCGCGAGAGCGCATTGCGGAGGTAGCGATACTCCCAGCGCGGCGTGGATTCGACGACCAGAACGCGTAGTTTTTCCTCGCGAATCGCGATCGGCGCCGAGAGCCGGTTATTGTCGGCCAGGGCTTCGTCGGCCTGTTTGGGAATGCTGAGCGAGACCGTGTAATCGCCCGAGCCGGAGGGCTTCCAGGTCAGGAAATCCGAGGTCCGTCCCATCGGCGCGATCCGGAGATCCTTCGAGACCTCGCCGCCGGTCGAGTCGCGAAGCGTGACCGTCGTCAGGAACTCGCGCGGCAACGAACTTTCGACGCTGAAGGGAATGCGCACCGCCTTGCCCGAGACGCCGAAGGTTGGCGCATCGAGGCTGATCAACTCAAGATCCGGCAGCCGCGTCGGGCTTCCCGCCGGAACGGCGATGACGGGAACACCGAGGACACGAAGCCTTGCCGCGGCCTGAACCGGGGGCGGCCCCTCGTTCCAGTCGCCATCGGAGGCAAGAACGACGCCGCGAAGGTTGCGGAAGGACTCGGGAGCGCGTGCGAGCGGTCCGTAAAGGTCGCTCCCCTGCCCCGCTTTGGGCTTGGAAAAGGGCTGGATCACGACGTTCAACTTGCCGCGAAGGGGGCTCCAGGTTGACGGGTCGGCAAGGCTGGCGATCGCCTCGCGACGGGTCGTCGCCGAGGCGGAGGCGCGACCGGGGTTCACGACGTCGCGGGTCTCCATGCTGGGTGAGGCGTCCCAGAGGACGGCGACCGTCGGCTTTTCCTCGGGCCGGTATTCTTCGACCCATTCGGGCTGGTTCAGCAAGATCGCGCCGGTGATGACGACCACGAGCCGGAGCAATTCGAGGAGGCCGATCGACCGCCGATAGCCACTCCGCCGCCAGGCGACGAAGCAAAGGACGGCCGTCACCAGAACGAATAGCACGGATGTCAAAAACGTCCAGAACGTCCATGAGAGCGTAAAGGCGCGAGTGACGCTCATGCCGAGGCTCCTGGACGTCGCGAAGGGAGGCAGAGCCAGGCTTCCACGACCATCGCGGTCATCATTCCGGCGAGAAGGAGCCGCCAGACTTCCTGGATCAACGGGCCGAGGTTTCCTTCCTCGTCGTCGACCCGGGCAAAATCGAGCCCCTTGAAGAGGCCGGCGACCTGAGCGTCGGCAAGCACGGGGGCGGCGTCCTCGGCGGCGGGACGGTTGACGGCGATCAGTCGGTCGGCGCGGGTCGAGGCGTAAACGCCGCGATGGAGGGAATATTCGGTCGAGATCGCGTTGTCGGCCCCGGCGAGCCGACGCCAGCGCGTGGGGTCGTCGCCCGACCCGACTGGGTCACCGGCCGCGACCTGTCGGGCTCCTTCCAACGTCTGGGCACCCGAGGCGAGGGCACGCTGCACGAGGGCGTAAAGCACGATTCCGCCCGTCGCCAGGTTGGAATCGGCCGGAGCGGGCGTCGTCGCGCAGAAGTACGCACCCCCGGCGCCTGTCGCGGCCCTGGCCACCAGAGGCGAGCCGCCTCGGAGCGTGGCCAGGGGCGTGAACTCGCCCAGGAGACCGCAATGGTTGCGGACTTCAAGCTGACCGACCGGCAAGGCGAGGCCGCTCTGTGTCTTCGCCAACAGATCCTGATCGCCCCGCCAGGTCTCGACGGGAATCGCCTCGGGACCCTCGGTCCACGACGTCCAGCGAAGGCCGAGGAAGGTCGAATCACCGGCGGGATGACCCGGGAAGAAGATCGCCCGACCGCCACGATCCAGGAAGGAACGGACCAGGCGGGCCGAGTCGCCCGAGGGGAGCGGGCCTTGCCAGAGAAGCAAGGCGAGCGCATCCCAGTCAACCCCCGCGAGGTGGTCGGCGGCCACGATCTCGGCCGAACAGCGGAGCGAGGGATCAGGAGCGATCGAGGCGGCGAGTTGAAGCGGACGCGCGGCCCGAGGGTCGTCGGCCACGATGGCCGCCCGGCGCGCGACGGGGCGGTCGAAGGCGAAGTAAAAGTCGTTGTCGGCCGGGTTGGCGTCGGCCGGAATCGAGACGCGCCCCTGACCGCGTTCGAGACCCCGACCGAGCGCGACCCGGTGGTCGCGCAGCTCGGACGTTGACCCGTTGACCTCGACGGCGACCTCCGACCTGGCCCCGTTGATCTCGAACTGAACGGGGACGGTCTGCCTCGGCCCGGTGCCCCCTTCGCGGGTCAACCGGACCGAGAGAAGAAGCTCGGCGCCGTCGGCCGAGGGCTTCAAGCGGACGTCGGTCACGCGCACCGAGAGGTTCGCCGGGGCGGCTTTCGGGTAGGCGAGGAGATGGAAGCGAACGCCCTGTGGCGATTCGAGGAAGGACTCACGAAGCGCTCGCCATCGGGCGCTTTCGGGGTCCCAGTCGTTGCGGCGGACGTCGGAGCAGATCCAGATTTCGGCGCGGCCGGGTTTGTTGGTCTTGATGTAGTCACGCGCGGCTTCGAGCATCGCGGGAAGGTCGGACGGAGCGTCGGCCGGGGCGGCGAAGGTCGACCGCAAGAGGGCTTCGGCCGACGCCATCTCGCGAGGCTTGCGGGTCGCGCCATCGATGAGCACCCAGCGCGAGGTTCCAAAGGTCTTGAGCGCCCGGGCCAGTTGCGCCCGGCCGGTCTCCAGCTTCGAGCCGGTTCCCGAGGTTCCGCCTTGCCGCATGCTGGGCGAGCGGTCGAGGAGGACGAGCGTCGTGTCGGCGCGGCCACCGGCGGTCAGGCCGAGCCAGCCCCCGGCGAGCGGTCGGCTCACGGCGAAGATCAGGGCGGCGATGGCGGCCATCCGGAAGGCCATGACGAGCCACTGGCGGAGCCGGGCATACCCGCGCGACATCCGGTTCGCCGCGAGTAAAAACATCATCGCCGCCCACCGCACGGTTTGATACCGGCGCTGATTGATCAGGTGAATGATGATCGGCAGCGCGACCAGCGGCAGGGCGGCCAGGATCATCGGCTGAAGAAAGCTCATCGGCCGCTCCCGGCGCGGGCGCGGCCGGCGAGGAAGCGCATGAGGACCTGTTCATAGTCTTCGTCGGTCGAGACGCGATGGTAATCAACGGCCGACTCGCGGACGATTCCGGTGAGGGCGTCGAGGTAGCCGGTCAGGGCTTTCTGATAGCGTTCGGCGATCTCGTTCGGCTCGGCGAAGACGGCGGGGCCGCCTTCCATGTCGAGGAAACGCGTGGGGCGTCGGAAGGCGAAGGCGAGTTCCTGG
The DNA here is from genome assembly GCA_965277595.1 of Isosphaeraceae bacterium. GTDB lineage: Bacteria > Planctomycetota > Planctomycetia > Isosphaerales > Isosphaeraceae > CBDIDH01. The sequence continues at coordinate 1,947,658 of CBDIDH010000002.1, read as the reverse complement.
GGGTCGAGGAGGTGAAAGACAGCGACGTCGTGCCTGCGAAAGCGGAGGTGCTGGAAGCAGCCTCGGAGCAACTCCGGGTCGACGAAGAGGTCGGAGACGATGACGACCAAGGCGCGTCGGCCGAGGGTTTCGGCCAGTTCGTGCAGGGCGGGGACAAGCGGAGTCTCGCCCCGGGGCCGGATCTGTTCGAGCGTGTCAAAGACCCCGAGCAGGTGCGCGGGGTTGCGGCGCGGGGGGATGGTGCGGATCGGCCCTTCGGAAAGGCAGGAGAGGCCGACGGCGTCGCCCTGTCGGACGGCCAGTTGCGCCAGGGCGGCGGCGATCCGTCGGGCGTATTCGATCTTGGTGAGGCCGGCGGAGGCGAAGTCCATCGACCCGCTCGTATCAACGACGAGGCAACACTTGAGGTTGGTATCGGCCTCGAACTCCTTGACGAAGAAGCGGTCGGAACGGCCGTAGGCGCGCCAGTCGAGTCGGCGGAGGTCGTCGCCGGGGACGTATTTACGATATTCGGCGAACTCGACGCTGGAGCCTCGATGCGGGCTGGGGTGTCGGCCCGAGACGTTCCCTTGCATCGGCTTGCGGGCGTTGAGCGGCAGGGCCGCCAGTCGACCGAGCGCCGCGGGGTCGAGAAAGCTCCGGGGGCGTCGGTCGGGAAACATCGAGGGGGGGGCTCCATGCTCGGACAGTCGGGAGGCGATCCGCCGGGGTCAATCAATCAATCAATCGGGTCGGGCGAGTTGCTTGACCAGGGGGTCACGGGTCAGGGGCAATGGGCAAATTCCCGATGACCGATGACCGAAGTGCGGAATGATTCAGTCATTGGTCATTGGTCATTGGCCATCGGTCATCAAGAGGGCGAAACCGGGACGGAATGCGTGGCCGATTCCTTATTTTTCGGCGTTGGACTCTTCAAGGAGACGCTTGACGATCGCGCGGGCGTCGATGCCTTCGGCCTGCGCGGCGAAGGTGGTGAGGACCCGGTGCGTGAGGACGGGGGCGGCGACTTCCTGGACGTCTTCGAGCCGGACCATGTAGCTGCCAAGAAGCGCCGCGCGGGCCTTGGCGCCGAGGATCAGATATTGCACCGCGCGCGGACCGGCGCCCCAGGAAACCAGGGGCTTGAGCCAGGCGGGGGCCGTCGGCCCGTTCGGCCGGGTCTTGCGGGCGAGCCGGGCGGCATAGGTATAAATGTGGTCGGGAACGGGAAGGCGGCGCACCAGGTGCTGGAACCGGATCACGTCGTCGGGGGTCAGCAGGTGGTCGAGCTTTGGGAGGGCGTCGCCGGTCGTCGTCCGGGCGATCTGGATCTCCTCGGCCTCGGACGGATAATCCAGCTCGATCAGGAACATGAACCGGTCAAGCTGCGCCTCGGGAAGCGGGTACGTCCCTTCCTGCTCGACGGGGTTCTGGGTGGCGAGGACCAGAAACGGCGGCGGCAGGCGGAACGATTTGCCGACGACCGTGACGTTCTGCTCCTGCATCGCTTCGAGCATCGCGGCCTGGGTCTTCGGTGGGGCGCGGTTGATCTCGTCGGCGAGAACGATGTTGGCGAAGACGGGGCCGTGGACGAAGTGGAATTCACGGCGGCCGGTCGCGCCATCCTGAAGGATGTCGGTTCCGGTGATGTCCATCGGCATCAGGTCGGGCGTGAACTGAATCCGCGAAAATTTCAGGCTCATCGTCTCGGCGAGCTTGCCGACGAGCAAGGTCTTGGCCAGGCCCGGAACGCCCATCAAGAGCGCATGGCCTCGGGCAAAGAGGCAGATTCCCAGCCGCTCGATCACGTCGGCCTGACCGACGATCACCTTGGCGAGTTCGGCGCGAAGACGCGCATAAACCGCGCGCAACTCGTCGATCGCCTGCACGTCGTTCTCGCCGAGCGACACTTCGGCCTCGGTTGCCGCCATGAAGGAACGCTCCAGATGGGGGGGCCGCCGCGCGGGCGTGCGTTCGCACACTTGTCGGAGTCGAAGGGGGTATTCTAAAGGCTCGGCTCTCGCCATGCCAGAGGCCAGCGGTCGGGGGGGTGGGATTCAAACGGATCAAAGGATGATGGGTGTACGATGGGCAATGAATGGAGTTGTTGTGGAATCGTCGTAAATTCAAGAGGGCAAAGGACAGAGGACAGAGGACAGAGAGCAGGGCAAAGCCAAGGGACAGAGGGCTGGCCTGCCCCCCGAAACCTGGTCCAGTCTTAATGGGAATCGTACAACTGGCAGAGAGCCAGGAGCGACCCATGCGAAAACGACCAGGATCGGACCAGATTGCCAAGACCCTCCGAGAGGTTCAGGCCGACCTTGACGCCGGTCTAAATGTTCACCAGGCCTGCCGCAAGGCCGGCTACGCGACGACCACCTACTACCGTTGGAAGGCCCTCCAGGAGAACCCCGTCACCGCCGAACAACTTCGCGTGTCCGAACTCGAAGCCGATGTCAGCCGGCTCAAGCTCCTCGTCGCCGAACTGGCCCTGGACCGTCGCATGTTACAGGAGGCCTTGAAAAAAAAGCCATGACTGCCGCCCGCCGCCGATTGATCGCTACCGAGGTAAGTGATCACTTCAACGTATCTGAACGTCGCGCGTCCCGGACGCTGGGCCTGTCCCGGTCCTGCCTCCGGTACACGCCCGTCGCGCGGGACGAACAGGTGGCGTTGGCGCGACGGATCGAGGAGCTCGCCGGCACGCACCCGCGGTACGGATATCGGCGGATCTGGGCGCTGTTGGTCCGCGAAGGCTGGTCGGTCAACAAGAAGACGGTGCGTCGCCATTGGCGTCAGTTGGGGCTGAAACTGGCCGGGCCGAGGGCGAATTCCAAGCCCCGCCGGTCGCACGGCCAGGACGCGAACGCCTGTCACGTCCGCCCGTCGCGTGGTAAAGACGATGTTTGGACATGGGACTTTATCTTTGATCGTACAAGTGATGGGCGGAGCCTGAAATGGCTGAGTCTGGTTGATGAGTACACTCGTGAATGCCTCGCGTTGGAGGCGCGTCGAGGCATGACCGCCGAGGAAATCCAGGTGATCCTGGCCAAGGTTGCCGCGCGTCGCGGCGGCCCGCCCCATCGGGTCCGCAGCGACAACGGGCCGGAGTTCGCGGCCCTGGCGGTGCGAAGTTGGCTGGAGTTGACCGGCTCCGGGACATTGTACGTCGCGCCGGGGAGCCCGTGGCAGAACGGTTATGCAGAGTCGTTTCACAGCAAGCTCCGCGACGAGTTCCTGGACCGCGAGGAGTTCGAGAACGAAGTTCAAGCCAGGGCGTTGGGCGCGTTCTGGAAGGAGGAGTACAATACGGAACGCCCGCACAGTTCCCTGGGCTACCAGACCCCGACCGAGTTCGCGGCCACCCAAGTGAGGTACGTGCCGATCGAAGCGACCCCGATTGAGCCACCACCTGATGAACAACCGCACCCGTGATTCCCATTATCCCTGGACCAAGAAATGGGGAGCAGGCCAGGCTTAAGGACAAAATCTGTCCTTTGACCTTGTGTCCTTTGTCCTACGACCAAAGTGCCCCTCGACGTGCAACATCTTCAAAGTCGATGACCAAAACGGGAGGTCCAGGAAGATGACATGACGCCAACCGAGCATGATTGGGGCATGGTTCATCCTCTCTGTTCCTGATCTTCGCCAGAGGATTGCGCGCGTCTCAAGGCGGCATTTCCAGAATAACGTTCACCTTCGGCTTCCCAGGGCCGATAAATTCCGGTACTCTCCCGCCTCGAATCGGCCCGGCGGTTTTCCCACCCGGGATCGATCGAAGGTCGTGGTCGGGACCCGAGGTCTCGTCTCGTCGAGGTGCATGGATGCACGAGTCGAAGGGAAATAGTTTGCCGATCTCGGGACCCAGGCGATTTATCATCGACCTGATCCACTTCGCTCGGCAGGTGCCATCCACTCCGGTGGCCCTGACGGTGAATGTGTCCGCGCTGTTCAAGGCGCGGGCCGAACACCCGGCGAAGCCATCGTGGCAGGCCCTCTTCATGAAGGCCTATGCGCTGGTGGGCTCAAACCACCCGCCGCTGCGCCGGGCCTTGTTGCAGTTCCCCTGGCCGAGGCTCTACGAGCATCCCTGGATGAACTGCGCCCTGGCGATCGAACGCTCGTATCAGGGCGAGCCTGGCGTCTTCGTCGGTCTCTTCCGGGCGCCCGAAAGCCAGACCATCGTTCAGCTTCAGGAAGCCCTGAGCTGGTACAAGCACCAGCCGCTCGAAAAGGTCGGCGTCTACCGACAGGCCCTCCGGGTCAGCCGGGCGCCTCGGCCGATCCGACGCCTGCTCTGGTGGAGCACCCTGAACGTCTCGGGATTCAAGCGGGCGAAGCGGTTCGGGACGTTCGGCCTGACCAGCTACGGAGCCCTCGGCGCCGAGTCGCTCCATCCGATCTCGCCCTTGACGACCACCCTGACCTTCGGGCCGATCTCGACGACCGGCGACGTCGTCATCAAGCTGATCTACGACCATCGCGTTCTTGACGGCGCGTATATCGCCCGACGGCTCCGCGACATCGAGACCACGCTTAACGGCGCGATCCTCGACGAGCTTCTCGCCGGCCAGGCGGCAACGCCCAACCCCTCGCGAGCCGACGCCGGTCCCGAGCCGATTCCCGGCCCGCACGTCGCCTCGGTTGAAGCCGTCGCCGTCCGCGAGCCCAGCGGCCTTTGACGCTCAGAGCGAACGATCGGGCGCCGACTCCTGTTTGTTCAGGAGAGGCGCCAGAGTTCCAGCGTCGCGTGCAGCCATTCGCGTTCCGGCTCGCGAAGGCAGGCGCCAATCTCGATCCGGTCCGCCCCTCGATCGAACGTGAGCCGCTGGCGCTCGCCCACGCGTTCGATCCGGAATTTCCCTAACTCGGCCTTGGCGACGCGGATCGGTCTTTTGAGCCGCGCCGCGTTCTCACCGAACAGGTCGACGTAGCGCCAGGAACTTCGACGCCCGAGGCGCCGATGCCGATAGAGATCCGGCGGCGCGGTTCCCGGATCATAGCCGAAGTGATCCAGTCCCAGGGTGACCGATTCCGGACGGATCGGGCGGATTAACCGCCAGAATGTCCAGATCACCGCGCCGCCGCCGACCGTCCAGGCCCCGAGCCAGCCAATCAGGAACAGGTTCTGGTCGCCCGCGAGAAGTCTGCCGGCCGCGAAGAACCAGCCCGCCGCCCAGCCGCAAAGCCAGAAGCCGATGAACACGGCGGAGAAATACCGCGCATACGCCCCGACCCGAGCACGCCAGAGCAGGGTTAACCCGTCCCAGCCGTCGCGCTCTTCAATGACACTCCCCGCCGGCAAGACGATCGGTTGACCCATCGGGAAGTCTCCGCCCCCTTTTGACTTGCGCTCGAAGACGTCCCGATCGAGGTCGACCCGTCCCAGGGGTCACATGTCGGCGACCTCCTGGTCGGTCGTGACCCGGACTTCCATCCGGCTCATCAAGTTCTTCAACGACGCCTCGACCGAGTTGATGAAGAGGACGTTGTCGAGGACGATCGCCTTGCGCTCCTCGGTGACATGAAGCACGAGCCGCCCCGCGCCTAAAAAGGCGAACTCCAGGACGTCGGGAATCTCCTTGTCGAACTTCAGGTTCATCGTCGGGAACCGTTCGAGGTCGCTCATCGGCCCGTGGTGATGAAGGATCTCGTTGGGCAAGATCTGGTAATAGTCGAGATACCGGGTCGCGTACACGATTGCCAGAACGATCGCCATGATAAGCGAGACGATGAAGTAGAACTCCGCGTTGGCGATCACATAGATACTCGACATCACGCCGCGCACCGCGCGCATCAACTCGACGTCAAACGCGGCGCCGATCCAGAGGATAAAGAAGACCAGGAAGCCCACCAAGAGGCCGACCGCGACGATCGTGAACCTCGGAAAATCAATCGCCATGATCAGCAGGTTGAAGGCGAAAACACCCAGGAAGAGGACCGCGAAGAGGTTCTCGGGGCGTTTGAATCGGTCATGTTTGGCCATGACCGGGGAGCCGGTCGCGGCGTCGGCGGCGTGGACCTTGGGATCGTCGGGGGTCGCCGCGACGACTTTTGTCGGGTCAACGGTCTTGTCGCCGATCGCCTTCATCCCGATGGCGCAGATCAGGGCGACGATCATCGTCGGGAACATGAAGATCACCTTCGGATAGGTGAAAACTCGGATTCCCTTGACGTCGGCACGCGCGGTGTGGGTGCCGGGCGGGGGCGTCGACTTCGGGTCCATGGCCATGAGGGGTCGTCTCCGTGGGCGTGCGGCGAGTTGCGGAACAAGGACAAGGACAAGGAAACAGACCTCGCGAACCGTCCCGTCCGACGGTACGACCGGCCGGGTAAGGCGTTCGATTCGGGACTTGGCATCGTAACCCGCAATCCAGACCCGGTAAAGTCCCCGCGCCTTCACCAAAGACAACGTTGAGCGTTCGCGGCGAGATCCGTTTTCCCGTTCTTCGCGCGCTGGACCAGAAAATTCCAGATCCGGGCCCACGAAGAGATGCACGCCCATACATTCTTGGAAAAATTCTGTGGCATCAAGGCATGCGATCGTATAGGGTTGCGTTGGTGGCGGTTTTCCCAAGAGCAGACGGGGCCGAAGTCGGCTCCTGAAACGACGCTCCTCATCAAGGACTCGATCGATGACGATTTCCCGGTGGACAGGTGCGCGGGCCTGCGGGCTCGCCCTGGCGTCTTTCGTGAGCCTTTGCGCTCTCTCCATTGCCGCCGATGAGCCAACGGCCCCGGTGGTGGCGAAGAAGACCGTTGACCCCACCCGACGCGTGCCGCCCCTCTTCGGCCAGGTCGGTCTGACCCCCGAACAGAAGGAAGAGATTTACAAGATCCGGGCTAAACACCAGGCCCAGATTGATGCCCTTCACAAGCAACTCGTCCAGGCCCAGGCCGACCAGCTCGCCGATTGCGAGGCCGTCCTCACTGATGCCCAGAAGCAACTGCTGACCCTCCGTCGCGAGGCCGCCGCCCGCGCCCGGGCTTCCCGGCATACGGCGACGGTCACTCCCGTCTCGTCAAAGTCCGAGGAAAAACCGGGGAATTGACTCCAAAACAGCGCGATCTCGCGGAATTCGAACGATCTGTGACCCAAGTCTCTCCCGGGCTCGTAGAAGAATCGTCCTGGTGCGTGAGAGGCCGGGCCTAAACTTACAAGGCGTCAAGTTGGTTCGAGCCCTGGGAGAGCAACGATGAAACTCTTGAGCGGCTGGGTTCCGAAGGCGACAGCGCTGGCGTTGGCGGTTGCATTGACCTCCGTCACGCCCGTCTTCGCTCACGGTGGCGGCGGCGATGGCGGTCACGGTGGTGGCGGCGGTGGCGGCCACATGGGCGGCGGTGGCGGCCACATGGGCGGCGGCTACGGCGGATACCGTGGCGGCGGCGGTGGTGGCGTCTATCGTGGCGGCGGCTACGGCGGATACCGCGGCGGCTACGGCGGCGGCGGCTATGGTGGTGGCTACGGCGGCTACGGTGGCCTCGGCTACGGCGGCCTTTTGGGCTTCGGACTCGGGTACGGCCTTGGATCTGGCCTCGGCTACGGCGGCTACGGCGGCTACGGTGGCTACGGCGGCTATGGTGGGGGTTACGGCGGCTACGGCAACGGCTATGGCTACGGGAACGGCTACGGGAATGGCTACGGCAGCTATTCAAGCGGCTACAACGGCTACTCGTACGGCCAGACGAACTACACCACCCAGGGGACCGGCGCTCCCTATTTCACCGGTCAGTACTACACCCCCGGAGACGGCTACCGGTACCCCGTCTATTACAACCCGGCGACCGGCACGACCATTTATTACCCGGTCGCCCGCTGACCGAAAAAAATCTCAAAGGGGCATGCCGGGGTAAGGTCTGGACATTCCAGACCTCTGGATGTATTGTTGCTAATGGCGGATCACCGACCCCTTGGGGTCCTTCGGCGTGAACGACGGAGGTTTCGTCCTCCATCTGCCGGTACCTGAATCCCGTCAAAGGCGTTCTCACCGACGCCTCGGTACGGTCTGCCTGACACCGCCGCCGGCCTCGCCGGCTTGTCGCAAGGGTCTCCGGCTCGATCGGGTTGTCCAGCCAGCGCCGATCTGACCTCCTGACCTCTTGGCGACACGCCTTTGGCGATCCCTGGCGGCGGTTCTCATTTGGGTTGTCGCGGGATCGTTTTAAGGGCAAAGGACAGAGGACAAAGGACAGAGGACAGAGGGCAAAGGACAGAGGACAGAGGACAAAAGGAAAAATCTGCCCTTTGTCCTTGTCTCCGCTGGTCTAACGTCAAAAAATATCCGTGATGCGCAACAATGCTGTTGCTTTCAGAGGATTCGGACGAGCACGGCCGTGACGTCGTCGAGAAGGTCGCCAGAGCCGGTAAACCGCACGACGGCGTCGTGAAGGCCGTCAAGAATCTCCTCGTTCGGCCGATCAATTCGCGCCCGGATGGCCTGAAACGCCCGGTCGACTCCAAATTGCTCACCGGCCGGTGAACGCGCCTCGAAGATCCCGTCGGTGGCGAGAAGGACGAGGTCGCCCGATTCGAGCCGGGAGCGTTCGCCCACCGGAAAACGCTCGTCGGGCTCAATCACCAGGGGCAAGCTCAGGCTGTCCAGCGTCGACTTCAAGGCGCCGTCCTTGCTCAGGACGTAACCTGGCGGGTGTCCGGCGTTTGCATAGAAAAGCGTGCCGGTCTTCGGGTCGATCTTGAGCATCAAAAGCGTGATGAACCGGTCGCCGTCGGTCTGCTCGATCAGGATCGAGTTGAGCCGGGCGAGGGTCTCGCCCAGGTCGAGCCCCAGGCCGGCGAGCGACCTGAGCCAGGCGTGCGTCATCGTCATCAAGAGCGCCGCGTCGATGCCGTGACCGGCCACGTCGGCGATCACGGCGACGATCGAGCCGTCGTCGCGCGTGAAGTAGTCAAAATGATCGCCCGAGGCGTAATCGGCGGGCGCGGAGAAGCCGTGGACCTCGACGCCCTCTCTCTTGAGCGAGGCGCCGGGCAAGAGCCGCTTGACGATCTTGCGGACGGCGATCAGGTGGGCTTCCCGGTGCCGGAGTTGCTCCTCGACCCGCTTCCTCTCCGTGATGTCAACGTGCGAACCGACGACCCGGTAAGGCTTTCCGTCGCGGTCGCAGACCTTCGCCCCGCGCGCGATGATCCATCGGTACGAGCCGTCCTTGTGACGGAGCCTGTGCTCCAGTTCGTATCGGCCGCGGCGGCCTTCCAGGTAGTCGTGAATGGCCGCCAGGGCGCGGTCGCGGTCTTCGGGATGGAGCCGCGACTCCCAGTCGGAGTAGCCGCCGTTAAGCTCGGTCTCGTCGAACCCGAGCATGCTCTTCCAGCGCGGCGAGTAATAAACCGAGTCGGTCCGCAGGTCCCAGTCCCAGATCCCGGCGTCGGTGCCCCGGACGGCCAGTTCGAACCGCTCCTCGCTCTGTCGAAGCGTTTCCTCAACCTGCTTGCCGCCGATCACCCCGGCGATCACGTCGGCGACCGACTGCAAGAACCGAGCCTCATCCGGCGACTGCTCGTGCCCCTCGCTGAGAAACAGGTTTAACAGGCCGACCCAACGACCTCCGCAACAGATCGGCACGCAGTATTGCCCGTGGGCGGGCAAACTCGGGTCGACCTTTTCGCGGCAGCCGGCAACCCGGCCGGTCGGGTCGTCCCGAAGAATCCCCAGGCCGCAAAGACAGCAACCGACCAGCCCCTGAAGCGTCCGCGCCCGGGCGTCCTCACTCAGCCCGACCTGCGCGGCCAGAACGAGCGCGGAGGGTTCGCCCTCGACCAGCGCGATGCACCCTTTCGCCTCGATGGCGAGCCAGGGGAGCTTGACCAGCAGGTCGAGAATGCGTTGAAGCTGCTCGTTGAGCGCGATCGGTTCGAGCGCGACGCGAAGGAGCGACGCGATCGCCGTCTCGGCCAGGAGGCTCTTTTCAACCTGTTGCTGGAGTCGTTCGACTCCGGCCGCGTCGTCTAGGGGAAGTGAGGTGGACATCTCCGACCCTCCGGTTCGGGCAACGGCAACGTTCCCGGATCGGCCCTCGGGACCGCTTCGGTTCTCCCCCCAACCTTCACTCTACTCGCGACCGATCCCGCACGCCAACGAGTTTTTGACCTTCTCGAAGCAATTCCCCAGGCGTCTGCTCGATCGACCAGATTGCTGTAATCGGAAAAATCGAGGCGGCGATGCTTGACGTGTTATAAGATGATTGGTGATCCTGTACCTGACTTTCCGGCCCGTCTCCGCCCCTTTTGACGCACAACCGAACCCCTCGACGTCGGCCCGCCGACCGCGCCGATGATCTCCCCGAGCGGGTTCGCTGACGACGACCACTGATGAGAGCGACACCATGACGAAGCCTCTCGCGAAGCGGCGAGCCTCCGCCCGACGGTTCCGGGTCGAAGCCCTGGAAAGTCGCCAGATGCTCAGCGCGAGCCCCGACGGGGCCCTTCTGGTGCAACTCACCGCGCAGACCAGCACGCAGGTCGTCAACGCGCTTGCCGCCGCCAGCGGAGCGACCGCTCAGGCGACGACCGTCACGGGCCTGGTCAAGGTTCAGGGAAGCGCCGCCAGCCTTGCCGCCGTCAGCGCCGCGGCGGCGACCACGCCCGGGGTCAAGTTCGTCGAGCCTGACCAGACGTTGCATCTGACGGTGGCTCCGAATGACCCTCTCTATCAAAACGGCACGCTCTATAACCTGAACGGTCAGTACGGCATCAACGCCCCGGCGGCCTGGAACGTCACGACCGGCTCGCCCTCGACCGTCACGATTGCCGACATCGACACCGGGGCTGATTACAACCACCCCGACCTCTTCCAGAACATCTGGATCAACCAGCCCGAGATTCCCGCGAGCCGGATGAAGAATCTCGTTGACGTCTATCACGACGGGTACATTAGCTGGCGCGACCTGAACAGCCCGATCAACATCGGCCCGGGGAAGATCACCGACGTCAACGGCGACGGCGTGATCGACGCGGCCGACATCCTTTCGCCGATGGTTCTTGACTCCAACGGCAACGACACCGGTCTCGGCGGCTGGGCCAACCCTTCGAACGTTCAGGACGGCGACACCGCCCACCCCGATGACCTGATCGGCTGGAACTTCGCCGACAATAACAACAATCCGATGGACGCGCTCGGCCACGGCACGCACACGGCCGGAACAATCGGCGCCTCGGGCAACAACGGAATCGGCTCCACCGGAATCAACTGGACCACGCAGTTGATGCTCGTGAAGATCTTTGACTCCAGCGGCAACGCCACCGAGGATGCCGCGGTCGAGGCGGTGCAGTACGCCGCCCGGCACGGCGCCAGGGTCGCCAACGCAAGCTGGGGCGATACCGCTCCATCGCAAGCGCTTTCCGACGCAATCCAGCAGGCTGGCCTTCCGAACGATTCCGGCGCACCGGCCGGTTTTCAGGGCATGGTCTTCGTCGCCGCCGCGGGCAACAGCGGCGCCGATAACTCGGTCTCGCCCTTCTATCCGGCCGCGTATCAGCTTCCCAACCTGATCTCGGTCGCGGCGACCGACGCCACCGGCCAGCTTGCCTCCTTCTCCAACTACGGCGCCACGTCGGTCGACCTCGGCGCTCCCGGCGTGAACATCACAAGCACCGTCCCCGGCGGCACCTACGCCGCTCTCAGCGGCACGTCGATGGCCGCTCCCGAGGTCACCGGAACCGTCGGCCTGCTCGCCGGCCTTGAGCCGAACTGGACCGCCAGTCAACTCGTTCAGCGCATCCTCTCGACGGTCACGCCCGACCCTTCCCTTGCCGGCAAGACCTTCACCGGCGGGATCGTGAACGCCGGCGCCGCGATCCTCTCGACCTTGCCGCCAACCCCAAGCAGTTCGGCGACGTTCGTGGGCAAGGACTCGACAACCCAGGGCGCCTGGATGTCGTCTTACGGTTCGGACGGCTACACCCTGGCCGGCGGTCCAGTCTCGATCCCCTCGTATGCTCAGGTCTCCCTGATCGGAACCCAGAACTACACCTTTGGCCTTCCCTCGAATGACCCGCGATCGCTCCAGTCGCCGACCGGCGGAGCGCCTGTGGCATCGATCTGGTTCGCCAACAATTCGTTCTCCGCTGATGTGAACCTGACCGACGGCGCCTCGCACCGGGTCTCGGTCTACCTGGACGATTACGACGGCTACGAAGGGGGTCGACACGAACTGGTGCAGGTGCTCGATGCCGCCACCGGCGCGGTTCTCGATTCGGAAGACGTCTCGTCGTTTCAAAACGGGGTGTATCTGACCTGGATGCTCAAAGGGAACGTGATCCTTCAGTTCACCAACGAAGCGGGTACGTCCAACGCCGCCGCCTCCGCCATCTTCTTCGGCCAGGCCGGTCTGTCGCCAACTCCAACTCCAACACCGACACCGACACCAACACCAACACCGACACCGACACCAACGCCAACGCCAACGCCAACTCCTTCCGCCACGTTCGCGGGCAAGGACACGACGACGCAGGGGGCCTGGAAGTCGGCCTACGGCGCGGACGGCTACACCCTGAACGGCGGCGCGGTTTCCTATCCGTCGTACGCGCAGGTGACATTCACCGGAACGCAAAACTATACCTACGGACTTCCCTTGACCGATCCCAGGTCATTGCAGTCTCCGACCGGCGGTGCGCCGGTGGCCTCGGTCTGGTATGCACAAAACTCGTTCACCGTGGGCGTGAACCTGATCGACGGCGCCGCGCACCGGGTCTCGGTCTATCTGGCCGATTACGACAACTATCTGGGTGGTCGTCACGAACTGGTGCAGGTGCTCAATGCCGCGACGAATACCGTTCTTGATTCGGAAGACGTTTCCTCGTTCCAGAACGGCGTTTACCTGACCTGGACTCTCAAGGGGAACGTGATCCTCCGGTTCACGAACGAAGGCGACCCCAGCAACAACGCGGTCCTCTCGGGCGTCTTCTTCGGGCCAACCGTTTCGTCACCAACACCGACACCGACACCGACACCGACACCAACGCCAACGCCAACGCCAACGCCCACACCAACACCGACACCAACACCGACTCCAACACCGACACCGACTCCAACGCCGACACCCACTCCAACACCCACTCCAACACCGACACCAACACCGACACCAACACCGACACCGACACCAACACCAACACCAACACCAACACCGACACCAACACCAACACCGACACCAACACCAACACCGACACCAACGCCAACGCCTTCCGCCACGTTCGCGGGCAAGGACACGACGACGCAGGGGGCCTGGAAGTCGGCCTACGGCGCGGACGGCTACACCCTGAACGGCGGCGCGGTTTCCTATCCGTCGTACGCGCAGATGACATTCACCGGAACGCAAAACTATACCTACGGACTTCCCTTGACCGACCCCAGGTCATTGCAGTCTCCGACCGGCGGTGCGCCGGTGGCCTCGGTCTGGTATGCACAAAACTCGTTCACCGTGGGCGTGAACCTGATCGACGGCGCCGCGCACCGGGTCTCGGTCTATCTGGCCGATTACGACAACTATCTGGGTGGTCGTCACGAACTGGTGCAGGTGCTCAATGCCGCGACGAATACCGTTCTTGATTCGGAAGACGTTTCCTCGTTCCAGAACGGCGTTTACCTGACCTGGACTCTCAAGGGGAACGTGATCCTCCGGTTCACGAACGAAGGCGACCCCAGCAACAACGCGGTCCTCTCGGGCGTCTTCTTCGGGCCAACCGTTTCGTCACCAACACCGACACCGACACCGACACCCACACCAACGCCAACGCCAACGCCAACGCCCACACCTACACCAACTCCCACTCCATCACCATCACCAACACCAACACCAACACCAACACCAACACCCACTCCATCGCCGACTCCAACACCAACACCCACTCCATCCGCCTCTGCCACGTTCACAGGCCAGGACACAATGACGCAAGGGGTCTGGGAATCGACTTACGGGTCGGATGGCTACACCCTGAACGGCGGCGCGGTTTCTTACCCTTCGTATGCTCAGGTGACGTTCACCGGGACACAAAACTACACCTATGGCCTGCCCGCGAATGACCTGAGGGCCTTGCAGTCGCCGGCAGGCGGGGCGCAGGTGGCCTCGGTCTGGTATGCATCAAATTCGTTCAGCGTGGGTGTGAACCTGACCGACGGGGCCTCGCATCGAGTCTCGGTCTATCTGGCCGATTACGACAACTACCAGGGGGGTCGTCACGAGCTGGTGCAGGTGCTCGATGCCGCGACGAATACCGTTCTTGATTCGGAAGACGTTTCCTCGTTCCAGAACGGCGTTTACCTGACCTGGACCCTCAAAGGGGACGTGATCCTCCGGTTCACGAACGAGGCGGGAGGGGTGAACAACGCGGTTCTCTCGGCGATCTTCTTCGGGCCGTCGGGCCTCTCGCCGAGCCCGGCGCAGGTCAATCATGTTCTCGTCGACGATGGCGTGCCTTCCGGGGCATCGTGGTCGATCTCGGGTCCAGGAGCCTGGTACTGGCTTGGCTCGTCGCCGACTCCCTACTCGGGCAACCAGTCGTTGAAGTCCGACCTGGCAACAGGTTTTGATCAGTCCTCCATCCTGGGTCTCTCCGGCGGAGGCACGCTCGACGTCAACTCGCATCTTTATGCGTACGTCTATCTGGACCCGATCAATCCTCCGGCCGAGATCATGCTCCAGTGGAACGACGGCTCCGGCTGGGAGCATCGGGCCTACTGGGGAGCGAACGACATCAACCTCGGGACCAACGGCACCGTCAGCCGGATCGAGATCGGCACCTTGCCGACGGCCGACGGCTGGGTCCGGCTCGACGTCTCGGCCTCGGCCGTCGGCATGGTCGGCCAGTCGGTTCACGGCATCGCCTTCACCCTTTATGCCGGCCGGGCCTCCTGGGACTACGCCGGCGACACGACCACGGCCGGGGCCTGATTGACGGTTTTCATCGTCGGGAACGAGGTCCCGGACCGGACGTGATCAAGGGGCGGCTCATGAAGGTGAGGTTCTACGGCTGTCGCGGTTCAACCCCGGTCTGCGAGCGTCCATTCCAGGAGTACGGCGGCAACACCACCTGTGTCTTGTTGACCTTCGATAACGGCCGGATCGCCATCCTAGACGCCGGGAGTGGACTCCGCAACCTGGGCAAGGACCTGATCGCCTCCGGCCATCGCCAGCAGGGGACGATCTTCATCGGCCTCAGCCATTTTCACCTGGACCACATCCAGGGTTTCCCGTTCTTCGCCCCCGCGTATGACAGGAGTCGCCACTTCACCCTCTGCGCCTTCGGTTGTGGAGCGTCCACGAAGAACATCCGCGGCATCTTCGCCGGTCAGATGCAGCAGGAGTATTTCCCTGTCTCTCTCGACGAGATGGGCGCCTCGTTCGCCTTCCATGAACCGGCGGGCGACGGCTTCGTCGAGGGCGAGACCCGCGTGACCTCCTACCGCCACAACCACCCCGGCGGCGCCTTTACTTATCGGATCGAGAGCCGGGGCAAGGTTCTCGTCTTCTGCACCGACATCGAGCACGGCGAGATGATTGATCCGAAGATCGTCGAGCTTTCCGAAGGGGCCGACCTCCTGATTCACGACGCCCAGTACACCCCCGACGAACTCCCGCGCAAACGCGGCTGGGGCCATAGTAGCTGGGAACAGGCTGTCGACGTCGCCCGCCAGGCCGGTGTGAAACGACTCGCCCTGACCCATCACGACCCCGACCACGACGACGCCTTTCTCCGCAAGATCGACGACCAGTGCCGCCGCCACTTTTCTCACGCCTTCCTCGCGCGCGACACGATGGAGATCGAGTTCTGAACTCCAACGCGTCACGATCCCCCGCTAGCCGCGCGGGAGGATTGCGTCGTTGGTCTCCATGATGACCGATGTCCAATGACCGATGACCAAAAGAAATGATTTTAAAACGGCCTGAACATTAAATGAAAAGGCTCAATGACATGGATCAAAATGCGCGATAACCCTGATGACGGAAGGGCTGAATTTTAGGTCATCGGTCATCGGTCATTTGTTTTTCCCCGGGTCCTGGGCGGGTGCTGTCAGGCGGTACGGCCTGGATGCCTTGAAAAGATCCAGTCTGGCCTGAAAGTCGGCCAGGCGGTCGGGATTGTTGGTCGTGGCCCGGATCGCCTTTTCTTGACGATCGATCGCGCCGGGGAAATCTCCCGACTCCGCCAGGGCCGCGGCGAGAACGGCGGTGCCGATCGACTCATCAATCTCCACGGCCTGGGTGGCCTCGGTCGCCAGGGCAAGAGCCCGCTTGCCGTCGCGATGTTTCTCCAGCGGACACGACGCGAGGAGCATGGCCAGGCCAAGCCGCGCGGCCTGAAATTGGGGGTCAAGGCTCACCGCCCGTTCGAAATCGGCCTCGGCGCGTTCATAGTCACCGATTTCCTCGCGAAAGAGGGCCCGATCGTTGTAGGCGTAGGCGTTGGCGGGCTCGATCCCGATCGCCTGACCGGCGTCGGCGATCGCCCGGTCGTACTCCTTTTTCGCACTCCAGGCGAGCCCCCGGTTGATGAACGCCAGGGCGTAACCGGGATCAATCCTCAGCGCCGCGGTGTAGTCAATGATGGCCCGGTCGTAGTCCCCCTTTGACCGCCGCGCGTTGCCGCGATCGGTGTAGGCCCAGGGGTTTCTCGGCTCCAGGCGGATCGACTCGCTGAAGTCGGCGATCGCCTGATCCGAATCGCCACTCTGCTCCCAGGCGATTCCGCGCTCGATGTACGCCTTGAAGTCCCACGGGCGTAGTTTGATCAGATCGGAGAAGTCCGACAGCGCGATCCCGAACTCTTTTTTGGCCATCCAGACCAGGGCTCGGGTTTCATAGGCCGGGGCGCTTGAGGGATCGCGCCGGACGGCGCCGGTGAGGTCTTCAATGGCCCGGTCGTAATCTCCCTTGTCGATCCAGATCAAGGCCCGTTGAATGAACGCGCGCGAGGGGGTTCGACCCTGAAGGATCTCGTTGGAATAGAAGACGACCGCGTTTTCCAGCGGGACGACCTGGCTGGCCATCGCCCAGCCCTTGCCTGTGTCTGAGGCGAGCCGCAGCCAGTTCCCCTGAATCTTCTCGACCGTGAAGATCCGTTGCGAAGGATCGGGCGCGACGTCCTTCTCGCCAATCGTCAACGGCGCCTGATATTTCACGACAACCTTGCGGCCGAGCCAGCCCGTTGCCGACTGACCATTGGCTCCCGCCGTCAAAAAGCCCCAGGCCACGGCCACCACGAGACACGAGAGCCAGCGCCCACGAACCCCGATCATCGCCGTTGTCCTCCCGACGCCCGGTCGCGCGGTCGACCGACCGATTGACCTCCGCGAACCCTCGCGAACGTCCGGGCGATCTCTCGACGACTCCTCTGACCATTCTAGCCGATCCGTCGCGCCAGAGGGAAATTTCCAGGAGGAATGATGACCAAGGGCCGATGCCCGATGCCCGAAAGGATCAAATTATCGGTCATCGGTCATCGGTCATCGGTCCTGGAATTTTGCCCTTCTTCCGACGAATTCTCTTCAGCGATCAAGAAACTTGTGCCCCTTCAGCCAGGTGGCGCAAAGACCGGGCCAGGCCCGAAACGCCTCGTCGGCGGCGATTCCGTGGTTCTTCCAGCCGGTGCCAAGGCCCAGGCCGTGCTGGCCGTTTTCAAAGAGGTGGAGCTCGACCGGCACGCCCGCCTTGCGCAAGGCCAGGGCAAACATCAGGCTATTCTCGGCTGGAACACCCGAGTCGGCGTTGGTGTGGGCGAGGAAGGTCGGCGGGGTCTGCTTCGTGACCTGCCGCTCGTTCGAAAGGTCGTGGACGAGGTAATTCGGAGGCGACTGGCCGAGCAAGTTCGCACGTGAACCCGAATGCGCATACGACTCCGCCAGGGCGATTACCGGGTAAACCAGGATCGCCAGGTCGGGCCGGCAGCCTTCGCGGTCGATCGGGTCGGAGGCGTCGGCCTTGCCCGCGTCAAAGTGCGTCGCGGCGGTCGACGCCAGGTGTCCGCCGGCCGAGAATCCCAGGATCGCGACGCGGTTCGGGTCCAGCTTCCACTCCTTCGCCCGAGCCCGGACTGTTCGGATCGCGCGCTGAGCGTCGTGAATCATCGCCGGGTGCTTGTATTTAGGCGCGAGCCGATACTTGAGCATGACTCCCGTGACGCCCAGCGAATTCAGCCAGGCGGCGACCTCCTCGCCTTCGTGTTCGGTGGCCAGGAACCCGTAACCGCCCCCCGGGCAGATCACGACCGAGGCTCCCGTCGCCTTGTCGGGGTCGGCCGGATAGACGGTGATCGTCGGCACGTCTCCGGCGTGGTTCGCGTCGCCGGTTTCGGTGCCCTTGGCGCCGGGAGCCCCTTCGGGCCAGAGCGGATACGTCTTCGGCGCGTCGGCGGCCAGTGCGGCCGGAACGAGAAGCAAGGCCGCGAGAATGGTTCCTGGGCAGATTCGCATGGGAGGTTGACCCCTCGATTTCTTTGGATTTTCGGGCTGTTTGGTTGATGATGGATGTCGTCGGACCGCCGCGACCGCCCTCAGTGTTGTGGCGGGCCGCGCGCATGTCAAACCCCCACCGGCCGACGATGCTCAATCCGTCTGATGAGGGCCAGGCGCCAGGGCAATGGCCCGAGGTCGGATAACCGGGGACCGATTCAAGGCGCTCGAAGATCCCGAGGAATGGGCGAGGATCTCGCCAGGGAATTGCCTGGCCATTGGCCCTGAAGTCGGATCGGTGGGGACTCCCCAAGGGGAGGGTCGGCATGCCATAATCGCAAAGGAGGATTCCGTGAAGCCGTCGAAATGAAGTCGAGCCAGGGTGTTGTCAGGGGTCACGATGCCAGAGCCAGACAGGCCGCCTGTGTTTGTTCATCTGCTTCCGGGCCTGATCGCGCCGGGAACGCTTCTCGGGGGCATCGCGGTCGTGGTCGACGTGCTGAGGGCGACGACCGTGATGGTCCACGCCCTGGCTTCGGGGGCCGAGGCGATCGCGCCTTGCGCGGAGATTGACGAGGCCCTGGCCGTCGCCGCGGATCTGCCGATCGGCTCGGTCGTGCTGGGGGGCGAGCGTCAGGGCTTGCCGATCGAAGGGTTTGACCTGGGAAATTCGCCCGCTGATTACACCGAGGAAACCTGCGCGGGCAAGACGGTCGTCATGACCACGACGAACGGCACCCGGGCCTTGCTCGCGAGCCTGGAGGCGGAACGCATTCTCGTCGCCGCGTTCGTGAACCTGCGGGAGACGGTCGAGGCGCTCGCCTTGAACGTTCTCAAGGTGCATGCCCTGCCGATTCACGTCGTCTGCGCGGGGACCGATGGTCGCGTCAGCGCGGAAGACACGTTGCTGGCCGGGGCCCTGGTCGCGAGCCTGGTTGGCGACTGGAACATTCCGCTCGGCAACGACGAGGCGGTGATGGCCGGGGCATACTGGCGGGAGACCGCGGCCCGGCTTGATCGACAGCCGCTCGTCGAGTTTCTGGGTCAGGGCCGAGGGGGTCGCAGGGTCCGCGAGCTGGAACTTGGGGCCGATCTCGCCGATGCGGCGCGGGTCGATCGCTTTCCGCTGGTCGCGGAAGTTCGCCGCGATCCTTTGCGCGTGGTTAGGCTCGGTTAGAGAGACAAACGGCGGACGTTCTTCATTCTTTCGTTTCGTGAATATTGAGAGTTGAACGACACGACCTGGGGCGGGCCATGCCAAGGTCATGCCTCTTTGGGGGATTCGGATTCGATGGACAT
Organism: Isosphaeraceae bacterium; assembly: GCA_965277595.1. GTDB lineage: Bacteria > Planctomycetota > Planctomycetia > Isosphaerales > Isosphaeraceae > CBDIDH01. The sequence goes on along the minus strand of CBDIDH010000002.1, from coordinate 1,927,976 downwards.
GGACAAGCTGGTCTCGCTCTGCAAGCGCCGAGGGTTCATCTTCCCTTCGAGCGAGATTTACGGCGGTCTGAACGGGTTCTGGGATTACGGCCCGCTCGGGGTCGAGCTGAAGCGGAACCTCAAGGACGCCTGGTGGAATGACAACGTCCGGTCGCGCGACGACATGGTCGGGCTGGACTGCTCGATCATCATGAACCCGAAGGTCTGGGAGGCGTCGGGGCACGTCGGCGGGTTCAGCGATCCGATGGTGGACTGCCGGGAGACGAAGGAGCGATATCGGGCCGACCAGCTTTATATCTTTCGGTATGAGATCGAACCGAAGCCGTTGTACCTCGCGCTCGCCGGAGCGACGGCCGACGACGCGAAGGCGGCCTTGAAAGACCGCCTGGCCAGGCTCGCGACCAAGGGAGCACTCCCCGTCAAGGCCAGAGACCTGCCCGAACCGTCTGTCGTCTCGTATCCGGAACTCTCGACGGCCGACCGCGAGCAGGTCTTCGGCCCTTCGGCCGCGCAGCCGGGGACCTTGACCGAGCCGCGCGCCTTTAACCTGATGTTCAAGACGTATGTCGGGGCGCTGGAAGAGTCGTCGAGCATCGCCTACCTCCGTCCCGAGACCGCGCAGGGAATCTTCGTCAACTTCAAGAACGTCTGCGACACCGGCCGGGTCAAGCTTCCATTCGGAATCGCGCAGATCGGCAAGAGCTTCCGCAACGAGATCACGCCGAGAAACTTCACGTTCCGATCGCGCGAATTCGAGCAGATGGAGATCGAGTTCTTTTGCCGACCCGAGGAAGCGCCCGAGTGGTACAAGTACTGGCGCGACACGCGGTTCAAGTGGTACACCGACCTCGGCCTTCGAAGCGAGAAGCTGAGGCTTCGCGATCATGACCCGGATGAACTCGCCTTTTACTCGACCGCGACGGCCGACATCGAGTACGAGTTTCCCTTTGGCGTCAGTGAACTCGAAGGGATCGCGCACCGAGGCGATTACGACCTGACGCAGCACACGAAGTTCAGCGGCAAGGATCTCAGCTACTTCGACGAGGAACGGAAAGAACGGTTCCTGCCGCACGTCATCGAACCTTCGGCCGGGGCCGACCGGGGAACGCTCGCCTTCCTCTGCGAGGCGTACACCGAAGATACCATCGGCGGCGAGACGCGGACCGTCCTGAAATTCCATCCGAGACTGGCGCCGATCAAGGCGGCGGTGTTTCCGCTGGTCAAGCGCGACGGCATGCCCGAGTTCGCCGAGAAGATTTATCGCGACCTCAAGAAACACTTCAACGTCTTCCTCGACGAAAAAGGGGCGATCGGCCGCCGGTATCGCCGTCAGGACGAGGCGGGAACTCCCTTCGCCATCACCGTCGATAGCCAGACCTTGACCGATGGCTCGGTGACCTTCCGCGATCGCGACAGTTGTCGGCAATGGCGCGTGCCGTCGTCGGGCGTGCTCGCGGCGCTTCGGGATCTGCTCGATGGGCAAGAGGTTCCCGCGGCCGACGAGACTGTTGCGGAATGAGGGCAAAGGGCAAAGGGAAGAGGGCAAAGGGAAGAGGGCAAAGGGAAGAGGGCAAAGGGAAGAGGGCAAAGGGAAGAGGGCAAAGGGAAGAGGGCAAAGGGAAGAGGGCAAAGGGAAGAGGGCAAAGGGAAGAGGGCAAAGGGAAGAGGGCAAAGGGAAGAGGGCAAAGGGAAGAGGGCAAAGGTTAAGAGAGTTCGGGGAAGAGAGAAACGAGTCAAAGAGAGGGACAGAGTCCGATGAGACCCTGTATCAGCCAGGCGACGACGCTGAGCACGCCGTTTGAGTCGGACCTCTCAGCGTACGCGCGGGGGGGCTGGACGGCGGTCGAAATCTGGCTGACGAAGCTGGAAACGTACCTGGAATCGCACTCCACGGCCGAGGCGCGCGACCTGCTCGCGGGCGAAGGACTGACACCGGCCGCGGCGGCGACCCAGGGGGGACTCTTGCTCTCGCGCGGAGCGGAACGGGAAACGCACTGGGATCATTACCGGCGCAGGCTTTCGATCTTGAATGAACTGGGCGTGCCCACCCTGATCGTCGCCGCCGACTTCAACCGCGACCTGGTTCCCGACGATTACCCGAGAGCCGCCGCCTCGCTTGCCGAGGCCGCCGCGATCGCCTCGGCGGCGGGGGTCCGCCTGGCCCTGGAGTTCCAGAAGTCGGCGCGATTTTGCGCGAGTCTCGACACGACGCTCGCCCTGATCCTTCAAAGTGGCGCGACGGGCGTCGGGGTCTGCCTCGACCTCTTTCACTATTACACCGGGCCGAGCAAGTTCGAGGACCTCGCGTACCTGACGCCGGAAAACCTTGCCTGGGTCCAGGTTTGCGACCTCGCGGGAACCCCGCGCGAGCTGGCCAGCGATGGCGATCGGATCTTGCCCGGCGAGGGGGATTTCCAGATTGGCCCGGTGCTCGATCAGGTTGGGCGGGCGGGCTATGATGGGTTCGTTTCCCTGGAAGTGCTCAACCCGCAACTCTGGCGGATCGCCGCCGACCGGGTGGCCGACCTGGGCTACCAGTCGCTGGTTCGAACTCTCGGGCGCTGGGGCGAAGCCGCCGCCGCGACGGGGTCGACAAGGGAACCGTCCGGCGGAGGGTCGTGAGCGTGGCGGTGGCCTCGTTTCAGCCCGCGGTGGTCGTCTACCGCGAGGAACAAAATTTCGACTGGCGCGTCTATGCCGTGGCGGCGCTGGCCGAGGGGTTCGTCGGGCTGACCCTCGCCTGGTTCTCGCGCGGAGGGCACATCCCGGGGGCCGGTGGGTCATTCAACGAGCTGGCGCTGGGACTTCTGGCCATCGCCGGCCTTTGCCTCCCCCCTTTGATCGTCGTGGGTCTCTTGAGGATGACGACCGAGGTGACACCGACCGACCTCCGCGTCTGGTTCGGCTGGATTCCGACGTACCGGCGATTCGTCGCTGTCGGGACGATCCGGCGGATCGAGGTCGTGACCTACCGCCCCCTGCTCGACTATGGAGGCTGGGGAATTCGGACCGGCCGCGACGGCGAGCGTGTTTTGAACGCCCGAGGCAACCGCGGTGTCCGCCTGGAACTGATCGATGGCAGTCGCCTTTTGATCGGCAGTCAGCGTCCCGAGGCGCTCGCCAACGCCATCGAAGACGCGCTTCGACCCGGTGTTTGATGTTCGGTCATTCGGGCGAAAACGTTAAATTTTCGTCAATTCGTGATCGAAGTGTCGCGCGGCGCGACGGTCCACGGAATCGCCGCGATCAGGGTTTGAGCCAGCGGACGACCTTTTTGCGGTCGAGGGCGTCCCAGGCGTCGAAGAAGGCGGCGCGGGAATCGTCGGCGGCGCGGCGGTGGTGTTCGAGGAGGCGGCCGGCGGCGAAGTTGAAGGGGCCGAGGTCAGGATGATCGGCGGCCGAGGCGAAAACCTCGTCGGCGGCGATCACCGAATCTTGATGAACGCCAAGGACATCTTGAACGGCGCGGGCGCGGCGGATGAACCGGCGAGCGTCGGAGGCCGTCGAGGAATCGAGGGCGTCCACGATCGACTCGGCCGCGTATCGGGCACGCTTGGCGAGCTTGCGGACCTCATGAAAGTCGGTGTCGGGACTTTCGGGCTGAAGCGCCCGGCCTCCCTTGCGGAGAGACTTCCAGAGGCGCGCGACACGTGGAGGCAAGGCCGATCGGCAGGGTCCCGCGCCGTCGCCGGAAACGGGAATGGCGTCGAGGGTTGCGGCGAGTCGGTCCTTGATCGATTCGTAACGGTCTGAGCGAAGCGCCGCCTGAAGGACATCGGACGCGGCGGCGTGGCGCGCGGAGAGGGTCATGAAAAGGGGGGCGAGCGCGTCGGTCTGACCGTGGGAACCGGTTCGAAATCGATCGGCGAGGACGTCAAGGTCGCGGACGTCGCCAAGTAGGCCGGCGAGCCATTTCAGGTCGTCCGAGAGAGACTCGATGTTGGTCGATTCGATGAGAGTGGCGAAGAGTTTGAGAGCGGTTCTGAGCCGTCGGGTGGTGGTCCGAAGGTGGTGGACGCCGATTGAGTCGCCCGATCGCGCAACAGACTCATTGACGAGGAGCCATTTCAGGCCCTCGGCAAGTGACGTCCGCACGGCGAGCGCAGCCGGGTCGTCAGGTTGAATACGTCCTGGCTCGGTGCGATCCGACACGCTTTCGGTTCTCATTCTGTCTGTTCTGTGAGGAACCTGGTCAGGGTCGTCATTGACGAGGTTCGTTCGGCTCGACGGATTGGATTCTAGCCTAACCGACGAGGCAGGGTGTCACAAGTTTACTATTCAGCCCAGGGCAAAAGGCAAAGGACAAAGGGACAGGATTTGCCCTTTGCCCCTATGCCCTTTGCCCTTGAGGAAATTGAGCGAAACTCCGCCACGGATCGAAGATCAGGGGAGCGGGCCGACGAAGACGCCGCTGGTGTTCGAGGCGAAGATGCCGGCGAAATCGGCGGCGTCGGGGTTAATGCCGTGAGAGGTCGAGATCACCCCGCCGAGAATCGTGGATTTCGTCGGCAAGGGAAGGGCCTGGTCGCTCGGGGTCACGGTCGAGGTCGTCGTGGTCCCGCTGCCAACCTGGGCGGAGGTTGAGGTCACCGTCTGGGCCGAGGTCAGTTCGGTCGGCGTGAGCGCGGGGGAGGCGAAGCTGGGGTTGATCGAGCCGAAGAGAATCGTGTCGTCGATCGTCGGGTCAACCGTGGTGTTGTAGGCGCCCATCTGGCCGGGCTTCTGGACGGGGCTCTCGTTGTCGTAAGAGACCTCGGAGTAGTTCGGATAGGTGACCGGGTTGCCGACGGTGCCGCCGGTGATCGTGCCGGCGGGGGCGTCATAGGTGTTGTAGCCGGAATCGCCGGGAAGGGAGCTGACGGTTGGCGAGGTGCCATAGCCGGACGAAGGGAGAAGACCGGAATCGCCGTAAGGGGCGACACTTGCGGCGAGAACCGAGTCAATCAACGAGCCGGTGATCTGGAAGTTGTCGATCAGGCCGCCGCTGGAGTAGGAGCCGTCGCGGTTTTCACCAGCGACGATCCGGGTGCGGTAGCCGGCTGAAGACGGGTTCGCGACGAAGGTTGATCGGACGTCGCCGCCGATCGTGAGGTTCGTGATGCTGACACCGGCGAGGATCTGAGAGTTCAGCACCGCGTCGGTGCCGTCGGCGCCGATGGCGGCCGAGGTCGTGCCGGTCGAGCCGCCCATGATCGAGACACCGGCGGTCACGATGCTGTAGAAGATCCCGTGCTCGATGTTGAGCGCGAGGATGTTCTTCTCGACGTTGATGTTCGCGGTCTGCAAGCCCCCTTGATTGGCTCCGCCACCGAGGACGTTGAACGAGCCGAGATTGAGGCCGACTGTCAAATCGGCGTTCGTCGCCGAGCCCTGGCCAATGAAGGCGCCGTTGACCGTCAACGTGGTCAGGCTGCCGCCGACAGTGATTCCTCCGCCCGAGGGGGAGACCGCGAGGTTACCGTTGACCGTCAGGGCGTTCAGGGTCCGGCCGACCGCCAAGGCTCCGCCCGAGGCAAGGTCGAGATCGCCCGAGGCGGTGATCGTTCCGGTCACGTCGCGGTTGACAATGAACCGAGCATTATTGCTGATGGTGAAGACGCCGCCGATATTGACCGGGCCGGTGAGGTCGTTGCCGACGGCGAATTGCCCCCCCGCGTCAAGCGTGAGGGCCTGGCCGACGTTCAGGCCGCCGACGAGGTTGTGGCCGGTCGAGAAGAGCGAGCCAGCGCCGGTGATCGTCGCGGCGCCGGTGACGTTGACGAGGCCGTTGGTGTCGTGGGCAACGACAAACTGGCCGCCGTTGGTCAGATCGACCGAGCCGATGTCGAGCGGCCCGGCGATGTTATGGCCGACCGAGAACCGGCCTCCGGCGATGTCAAGCGTGCCGATGCTGGTCGTTCCGGCGATGTCGTTGCCAATGGCGATCCGGCCGCCGGTCAGGTCCACCGAACCGAGGCTCAAACCCTGGGTAATACCGCCGACATTGACGTGACCGCCAGGGCCGAGGTTGACCGAGCCGGGAACGCTCAGGCTGGAAAGAGCGCCACCGACGTCAAGCTGGGCGTTCGTGCCGAGCGAGCCGAATTGAAGCGTGTTGACCGCTCCGCTCAAAGGCGTGACCGGTCCGTTCAGGACCGCGCCGGGGGCGACGATCGAGCCAAGCTCGCCCGAGTTCACCTTGATCGAGGCGATCTGGAGCGAGGTCGTCGTGGCGTGGAAGCGGGGTCGAGTGAGCGCGACGGTCAGGGTACTGTCCGCGGTCGTGCCCAGGAGCGTCACGGCAATCTGACCGTGAGGCGCCCGCCGAACGCGCTCTACACCGGGGCCGGTGAGCGTTAACGTGTACGTGCCGCCGGGCGTCTGGACCGGGTCAATGGTGGTCAGGCCGGTGTAAAGGGTGCTCAGGACCAGTCGGCCTTCGAGCGGTTCGAGCACTGGTTTGCGAGCGAACCGACGCCCCTTGCCACCCGGACTGACCGCCGAGGCGCGACGCTGTTGCTGACGTCCGTGATCCCAAGTCATGGGCAGGGCTCCATCCCTACTGGCCTCTAGGACGGCGGGCCCGCCGTCCTTTCGCATCCTTTTGGCGGTTCCCGACGCATCGCCGAGGCGTTCAAAAAACGTGTCTCATCAAAAGAGACCCGCGAGAACGCCGACGAACACGCCAAGCCATGTTCGTTGAAAATCGGAAGGGTACGCATGGGCCATGAAGGAAAGGGCCGGTCATGGCGAAAGTAAGCGTGTCTGAGCCCGCATAATCGTCACTTCGCGACCAGGCGAATGCCCACGGTTTGAACCCGAGTCGTCCCGAGGGCGTAGAAACGACCGTGACCTGACGGCGATGGTGAGGGTCGACCAATGGCGAGGGCGAACGTCGTGAACGTTGCATTGCTAAGCCTCGACGGACCGACCGGCCGCTGGGCCTTGCGGGCTGAACCGGTCGTTGCGGAAGATCGCGCGGGGGTGGCGGAGAGTCGGGGGTTTTTGCGACGTTTTGAGACACGGTATCGGGCCTTTCGCGACGGCCTTTTGCAATCCAAGGGGCACGCGGCGGGCGTGGCGAGGCGGGCCTGGGGCTGGTTGCAGAGCCGGACGCACCCGGATGAGCCGCTGCTGGCAAGGCTGCACTCGGCGCAGTCGGTTGAGGTTCTCTATCCGTCGGATCTGGCGGAAGAAGAGGCCGCGCGGCTCTGGGCCGGGTTGCTGGCCGAAGGGCGTCGAAGGCACCGGGTGGGCCTGATCGGGCATGCCTTGGTGGCGCCGTTGTCGGTCGCGCTGGCTCCGCTGCCAGGTCCGAACGTGCTTGGCTACTGGTTCGTCTACCGGGCGGTGCGTCACGGGTTGATCCTGGCCGGTCTGCGACGCATTCGACGAGGCGCCTTGAAGGCGGTTTTTCGACGGGATCACGTTGGATCGAACCATCGGGCGAGGGTGGAAGAGACTGTTGGAAGCGCGGCCGATTTTTCGTGAGGGACAAAGGGCAGAGGGCAGAGGGCAGAGGGCAGAGGGCAGAGGGCAAAAGACAGAGTGAAGATTTTGCCCTTTGTCCTGTCCTTTGTCCTTTGTCCTTGAAAACTTCCGGCGACTGCGCAAGAAGTCTGGTTCCAGCGCTTCCAACGTTTTTCCGGGTCACTGATCCTTGGACCCAGGTCATGCCCGAGGAGAAAGAGTCGACCGATCGCGGGCCATTCCGGGTGCGGATTCGAAGGGGCGATGGCGTAGCGGGTTTGTCTTGAGGGCGGCTCTGATGTACGATCGCCGGCATGCGACTGCTTAGCTATAACATCCACAAGGGAATCGGCGGGCGCGACCGAAGGTATCGGATCGAGCGGGTCATGGACGTCATCGCGGCGGAAGAGGCCGATCTGGTCTGCCTCCAAGAGGTTGACCGCAACGTCAGACGGACCCGTCGCGATGACCAGCCGGAAAAGCTCGCCGCGTTTCTCGGGACGTCGACCACGCTGTATCAGGCGAACGTAACATGGAAATCGGGCGGGGGATACGGCAACCTCGTCCTCTCAAAATGGCCGGTGCGCAAGGTGCATCAGGTCTCGCTGAGGATGAAGCGGCGGAAGCCGCGCGGGGCGCAGATCGTGGAGGTGGAGACCCCTGGGGGGGCGTTGCGACTCGTCCACTGGCATCTTGGCCTGGCCGAGCGCGAACGGCACTGGCAGGTCGGACACCTGCTCGATCACCCGCTCTTTCACGACCTGGGCGGACTGCCGACGCTGATCGTCGGCGATTTTAATGACTGGCGGAACACCCTGGCGCATGGGCCGTTTGCCCGACATGGGTTTCAGCAGGTGACCACGCCTCGGGCTCGATTCCGATCCTTTCCCGCGAATTTCCCGGTTCTCTCGCTCGACAAGGCGTTTACCCGAGGTGCCGTCGAGGTTCAGCAGGCGCGGATTGTTCATTCGCCGATGGCCCGGGTGGCGTCGGATCACCTGCCGCTCGTCGTCGATTTTCAACTGGGAAACGGAGCCTGAGGCCGCCTTGGCCAAAATGCCAACGACCCCCAGCGCCTCGTTTGAGGGCGCCGGGGGCCGTTTCGTCGTGAAGTCGGGCTGGCGTCGAGCCTGGGTCTTCTCGTCTCAGCGAAGGCCCGAGGCCGCGGAACTGGACATCATGCTCGACGTGCCGTTGGAACTGGCCCGAGGCTTCGAGGATTCTTCAAGCTCGCGATTGTAATTCGCGGCCATGTCCTTGCGAACGGGGTCGGAGACGTCAAACGCCTGATTGCGGACGACGACGGAGCCGTCGGGACGGAGCAGGAGCGTGACGACGGGAATTTCAATCTTGCCGTTCTGATAGGGAGTCAGAGGCTGTTCGCCGCCGGTGACGTCAAGCATGAGTTGATGGCTGTTGTAGTCGATCATCCGGTTTTTCTCTTTTGACCCGTCGCTGGCGGGGATACGGGTCGAGAGAGGTTCGCCGACGATCTCGCCCGGCCCGTAGTCGGTTGTCCGGGTGACCGTGATGCCGTCGTCGGGGTTCCACTTGATGATCTGGTACGACACCCGGTCGTTGCGCTTGGCGTTGGGAGCGTACTGGACCTTGTGCATCGCGTAGGCGGTGATGTCGTCGGGCATCGTCACCTCGTTGGTCGGCTCACTCCAGGGGCCTTTCATTTCGAGGTCCTTGGTGTTGGTGCCGGGGGCAACGTCTTCGCGGTTGTAGTTCGGGTTGAAGACCTCGATCTGGAGCCGGTATCGATAGGAGGTGTTCGGTTCGACGGTGAAGTCAAGCGAACGGATCATGATGGTGTCGGCTTCGGTCGTGGGAAAGTTGACGGTCTCGGCATTACCACCCATCGTCATGCTGGTACCCATCATACCGCTGCCGATCATGCCGGAGCCCATCATCATGCGGTTTTGCGCGGCGCCGGAGTTCATGGAACTGCCGCCGGACATGGAGGTTGTGGGTTTCTCGGCCTCAAGCTTCTCCTTGGGGACGAGGCTGGCGACGTGGACCTGTTCCCAGAATCCGGCCTTGAGGAAGGGGAGCGGGTCAACCAGGGCGCTGATCCGTACCGAGTCGGGGGTGAGTTCTTCTTCTTCCTCGGGGAGGTTGTAGGTGATCTCGTGGTTTTTCTCGGAGTCAACAGCTTCCCATTCCGACCAGGTGCCGTCGGAGAGCTTGGTCTGGCGCTCGACGTTGAGCTGCTTGTAATTGGGGTGGGCGACGGCCGCGTTTTTCAGGGCGAGGAGGTAGTTATCGCGGAGCTTCTTGTGGTCGATCGTGCCGGTGATGGTGACCCAGCGAAGGCCCCGGGTGACTTCCTTGAAGGGTCCGCCTTCCTCGGAGGCACTGGCGTCGTCCTTCTCTTCCTCGGGAGCGGCGGCCTTGTTGCCGGCGAGCAGGGCTTCACGCTTTTTCTTGTCGAGGGCCGCGGCCTTCTTCTCGGCCTCGGTCGTCACAGCAGGTCTGGCCGAGCCGGAAGGCATCGCCGGACCGCTCATCATTGACATGGAGGAACCGCCACCACCCCGTCGGCGCTTCTTCTTCTTCTTGCCTCGGCGCGTCTTGGTGGCCTCGTCAACGGGCTTCTCATTGGGATCTTCGGGAATGCGCTTCTTGGTCACCGGATCGAGCGAGTAAAGCAAGGCGCCGCCGCGGCCGGGATAGGCGAGCAGATCGGTTGCGGCGATCAGTTCGGGGGTGTCGCGGATCAGGCCGGCGCCCGGCTCGGGAGAGACCCAGGACCGGGCCGGTTTGAAGTCGGCCACGACGAGCAGGTTCTTCTGCTGGTCCTCGACGAGCTTGACGAACTCGGGGTTCTTGATCCCCTGCTCTTCGAGCGAGGTGAGGATATCGGCCGGCTCTTGCCTGCGGGCGAGGCTGGACCGAGCCGCCTCGGCGTCCTTGCTCACCTGCTCGGCGGTAATTTCGATGGTCGGCATCGTGGCCGCCCAGAAGATGAAGAGGAAGCAGAGCGCGGCGGTGAGGCCGACCACGAGCTTTTCCCCGTGGCGCAACCCCACGGACTTGAGCTTCTCAACCTGCGCGTTGGCCACGGCAAGGGACTCCTCTGCGTACACATTCCAAGGGGCCAGGACGGGCGCGGCGCCCGCCCCGTCGTCATGACCAATGATTTATTTCGGGGACATGGCGCCGTCGTCGGCCTTGGCGGGTTCGGCCTTCTTCGGTTCGGCCTTCTTCGGTTCGGGCTCGGTGTCTTTTTTCTCGGCGGCGTCGGCCTTGGCGGGTTCGGCCTTCTTTTCGGCGTCGGCCTTGGGCTGATCTTCCGCCTTGGCGGGCTCGGCCTTCATTTCGTCGTCGGCCTTGGCGGGTTCGGCCTTCTTCTCGGCGTCAGCCTTGGGCTGATCGTCGGCCTTCTTCTCGGCGTCGGCCTTGGGCTGATCGTCGGCCTTCTTCTCGGCGTCGGCGGAAGCGGGAGTACCTTCAGCCGGGGCCGGGGTCGCGGCGGCGTTCTCAGACTGGCTTGGGGCGACGGGGGGAGGCGTCGGCGGCGGGTTGAAGAAGCGGGCCTGGCCGTAGACCTTCACCTCGACGATGTTGAAGTAGGGGTTATGGATTGACGTCCCCTTGACGCCCTTCGCGGCGTTAAGGCGCTCCTCGTTTTCCTTGCGGAAGTCCTTGCTTCTCAGGTCGACGCCCGACTTCTTGGCGGCGCCACCACTGGTCATGCCGCCGGTGGTATTGTACATGGAAGCAAGCGAGGCCGAGGCTTCCTGCTGCTGCGCCATCCGGGGGCCGTAGCCGGTCAACGCGCTGTTGGCCATCATCGGGTTGTAGCCACCCATGCCCATGCCCATGCCCATCCCCATGCCGTAGGCGACCTGCGTCCCCTTCTCGGGCTTGGTGACGGCGGTGAGCGGCTTGTACATCTCGAAGTCTCTGACCTGAATGGTCATCGGCGAGTTTTCCAGGGCGACGAGGAGATCCTGGATGTGATCCTGATCGATCAGAACGGTCATCTGAACCGGAAGGATCTTGATCGCCGGGCTTTCGCTCTTGATGAAGAAGACCGACTCTCCGCCGGTAGGGAGTGGGGCGGCCGCGACCGAACCGCCGTAGGCGGAGCCGAGGCTCGGCGAGGACGAACCGGCGGCGGGCGAGGCCGAGGACGACGATGACGACGTGTCGGCAGGCGGGGGGGCGGCCGGGTCGACGATGTCGGGAGACTCTTCGAGGGTCTCACCCTTGGCAATCGAGCGTTGATCTTGAGCGAGGGAGTTGCCGACCTCAAGGGCCTTGATCTGCTTGATGATCGCCGTGTCCCAGGTCTTGGCGTCTCGGTTCACCTTGGCGATGACGTCGAGCATCGTCCGCTGAATCCAGAGCCGTTCCTGCGCGGACCAGACCTTGCCGAGGCCGGGGGGGTTGGACTCGCTGAACCCGGCGGGGCGGAGCAAGATGACCTCGGGAGGGGCGGCGACGACGCCTGTGCCTGATTCGGGGTCGAACGGGTGGAAGGACTTGTAGACCTGGGTCACGAACTTCGGGTAGGTGTTCACGTATTCGATAATGGCGATTTGCACGGCGCTTGCGTCGATGTCCTTGGGCCACTGGCGGCCCCAGGCGTTGAAGCGTTCCTCGACCAGTTCGGGCCAGGTTAAAAGCGGGGCCTGGCGATCGTAGAGCTTCTTCCAGGACTCGTCGACTTCCTTGGTCAGGTCTTCGGTCTTGGACGTGACGATCTCCGAGTATTGCTTGTTGATCGGCTTGCCCTGAGCGTAGACCTTGACGCCCTTGTAGGCTGAGTCAATGGCCGCGGTCTTGGCGACCGCCTGCTGCTGGATCGGTCCGGAGCCGAGAAAGTACGCCAGGCCCGAGAAGATCGCCGAGAGGCCCACGGCGATCCAGAATCGGTGCCTGATCGCCTGTCTGAGGAAGTCTTTGAGCTGGTCCATGGTTTCCCTTCGCCTTCACTCCGATGAGTTCGGTCGGTCGGTCGGTCGATCCTGGATGTCAGGGCGTTTTCGGAGCCGCGGCGGGCGCGGGCGATGGGGCCAGGGCCGGTCCCGTCGCGGGGACGCCGGGAAGGCCGAGGGCGGGCGTCTTGCCGGCCTTCTGAATTCCGGTCTCGACGGCCTGAGACTGCGCCCGCGAGGCGTTTTCAATCGCGGCCTCGCTGATGGTCACCTCGGACTTGTTCTTCTGGGCGTCGACGAGCTTCTTGTACTCGTCCTCGACCCCCTTCTTGAACTCGTCCTCGGTCTTGGGCCGGTCTTCCGCCTTCTTCGGCTGCCAGACGAACTGGATGAGGAAGTCGGTCCGGGTCAGCGTGGTGAGCTTGCTGGCATCCGCGACCCGGCTCTGATTGACGTTGGGCATCATCATCGACGGCATCATCGTCGGACCGCCGCCGAAGGGGCCGGACGCATTGCCGGTCGACGCATAGGGACTGCTGCTTGACCCGCTCCCGCTCGTCCCGCCGCCGCTACCGGACGAATCGGCGGATTCCGGGGCCGAGGCGCGGGCGAGAATCGGCACCGTGGCGCTGGCCAGGCCATTGTTCGCGGCGCCTTTCTCTGTCGTCCACTTGCGATCGGAGAGCATCCAGGCGAGCGCGACGTGGTGAATGCCGTAGAGCCGGAGCCTGGGGTTGTTGAGCATCGGAATGATCTTCTTGACGAGATAGCCGTAGGGTCCGAACTCCATCCGGGTCGGGCTAGTCTCGGGCTTCGCCTGCTCTTCTCGCGAGGGGAGCGGGTTGAAGTGGTGGCCGATGATCTGCACGACCCAGCCCTCGCCCGAGGGGGCGGTGGCGCGGTCGATCGGGTGCATCAGGTTCTTGAACTCGGGCTTGAGCGCGGACGGGTCGTCAAACCATTCCTTGGCGACGTCGGTCCGCCAGACGGGCTTGATGGCGTCGATATGGACCCGGAGGATGTCGAGATTATGCTGGTCTTCGGGCTTGTTCGGGTCAAGTTTGTAGTCGCGGACGGGGTCGGGGAAGTGGTAGCTGATCGTCTTGAGAAACTCGGGCCACATCCCGCGATCGGCGGCGCTACCGACGAGCTTCTGCCCCTCGGTGTTCTTGGTCTGCCAGGCTCCCTTGGCCGCGTCAAGGGCCGACTTGTACTGAGCGCCGGTCTTTGAAGCGTTGTTGGCGCTCTCAACGGCCGAGGTGAACTGCGGTGTGTTCACCTTGGCGAAGACCCGGTAATCGCCCAGGAAGAGGGCCGAGAAGCCGAGCATCAAGAGCGCCGAGGCCGCCAGGGCCCAGGGCTTCTTGGCGCGGATCAGGCGGACCTTCTCGATCTCGGGCGGCAGCAGGTTCGTTCGGATCGTGCTACGGCCGAGCCCCTGGAGGCCCAGGCCGTAGACGACGGCGAACGACGGCAGGTTGTCGAGAAAGACGGGCTGACCCTTGACCTCGTCGCCGACGACCCGGGCGAAGTCGTCAAGCTTTTCGATCTCGGCGGTGAGGTTCTGCTGGAGGAACTTTTGAAGGCCGGGGAGCTTGAACCCGTTGCCAAGGCCGATGACCTTGGCGATCTTCGACCCCTTGTTGCTGCTGCTGTAGAAGCCGATCGACCGGTTGACCTCGTTGGCGAAGTCGTTAAAGACGCCGCGCATCGCGGTGAAGATCGACCGGGGATCGGGGGCCTTCGTGGCGTTCCGCTTGAGGTGCTCGGCCTTGGCGAAGGTGAGCTTCAGTTCCTTGGTCAAGGCACGGGTGAAGTGGTTGCCGCCGATCGGAACGTTGCGCTGCCAGATCCGAACGCCGTCGGTGATGATCAGGTCGGTGTTATCGGCGCCGATGTCGAGCAGGACGATCGAGTCCTTGGCGCCGCTTCCCTTGATCCGGTCAAAGGTAATGTAGTTATAGAGGGCGATCGGCCCCATCTGCACGATGTCGACCTCGATTCCGGCGACCCGAAACGGCAGGATCGCGCGGTTGATCTGGTCGCGCTTCATGGCGAAGAGGCCGACCTCGGCCATCGTGAAGTCTTCGTCGCTGCCTTCTTCCTCGTCGCCGATCTGCTGGTAGTCCCAGACGACCTCTTCGAGAGCGAAGGGAATCTGCTGGCGAGCCTCGAACTTGACGATGTCGGGAATCCGCTTCTTCTCGACCGGCGGAAGCTTGATGAACTTGACGAGGCCCGCCTGGCCAGGGACGGAGATGGCGACCTTGCACCCCTTCAGGTCGTTCCGTTCGAGGAACGTTTCCAGGGCCTCGCGCACGAGCTGCTCGGGGTCGGCGTCGGGCTGGCTGAGGATCTTGGGGAACTCGACGAAATCGAAGGCCTCGGCCACGACCTGTTCGGGGGTCTCGCCCGGAACGAGCTTCAGCGCCTTCAACGCGGCCTGGCCGACGTCGAGCGCCCAGACGGCCTGGATCTTCGCCATCGCAATCGTACTCCTATTCCTATCGAGTCCCCAAGCGACGCCCGGAGCCTCGGCATCCCGAAAAACAAGGGGAGCCGACCCGGTCGTTCGGTCGTCAATCGTGGTTGCCGCGGTCTCGAACGAGACCGAGATAGGTCGAAAACTTTCGAGCCGCGGGTCGGTTGTCTCTTCAAGGTCTTCCGAAAGGACAGTTCACGCTAGCACAGGGGTTTGGGGGTCGTCAACGTCGCGGACCCCGGCCCTTTCGCCTCGAATTCACGTTACGCTACTTGGACGCGGGGCGCGGTCGGAAAGTTCCAGGACACCCTGACTTTCCAGGGCGCCGGCTTCTCCCGCGTTTCCGATCGGATCGCTGTAGTTTAACATACGTCTCGCAAGCCCGCGAAGTTCGCCCCCGTCAACGCCACGTCCACGCTCTGAAAGGTCCAATCCGGCTCAGGAGAAAGGCCCGGTCTTGACGAATTCATAACTCGCCGGCTATGATTCCGACATGCAAGGTGCCGCGGACGATCTCTTCAAGGCTCTTGGCGACCCGACCCGGCGCGCGATCTTCGAGCGTCTGGTCAGCGAGGGGGAGCAGACGGTGCGCGCCTTGACGGATCACGCGGGAATCTCGCAACCGGCGGTCTCCAAGCACCTGAGTGTCTTGAAGGTTGCCGGCCTGGTCCGTGACCGGCCGCAAGGGCGCCAGACGCATTACCGCGTCGAGCCGAACGGTTTGCAACCGCTGGCGGACTGGGTCAGGCAGTATGGCGCCTTCTGGAGCGACCGGTTGGAACGTCTCGAAAACCTTCTCGATCGGATGGACCCATGACCGAAACCACGCGTTCCGTTGTGATGGACCGACTCTTGCCGCACCCGCCCGCCAAGGTCTGGCGCGCCTTGACGGAAGGCCCGCTCTTGAAAGAGTGGTTGATGGACAACGACTTCCAGCCTGTCGAGGGGCATCGGTTTCAGTTCCGGCTTGCTCCGATGCCGGGCTGGGACGGCGTCATTGAGAGCGAGGTCCTGGACGTCAAACCCACGACCCGGCTTTCCTATCGCTGGGACGCGCTCGGGCTGGAAAGCGTCGTGGTCTGGACCCTCGTTGAGACTGACGGCGGAACGCTCTTGCGGATGGAGCAATCCGGCTTCCGAGCCGACCAGGAGGCCAATTACCAGGGCGCGACCTACGGCTGGCGGAACTTCCTCGGCAACCTGGAAGGACTTCTCAAGGGACTCTGATCCGATCGTCGGCGACGTCTTTCCTTCGGAGAAATCGAACGACCATGACCACGAAATCCGCCCCGGACGGCGCCGAGGCTTCGCAACTCATCACGCAGCGCATCGAGTCGTTAACCGACTGGCGAGGCGCGACGCTCGCCCGGGTTCGCCAGCTCATCCACGACACGGACCCCGAGATCGTCGAGGAATGGAAATGGCGAGGCACTCCGGTCTGGTCACACGATGGCGGCGTCTGCACGGGGGAGTCGTACAAAGCGGTCGTCAAGCTCACCTTCTTCCGCGGCGCCTCGCTTGACGATCCGCAATCACTCTTCAACTCCAGTCTCGACGGAACCACGCGTCGCGCCATTGACCTTCGCGAAAGCGAGCCGCTCAACGAGCCCGCCTTTCAGGAGTTGATCCGATCCGCTGTGGCCGCCAACACCGCGGATCGGGTCCGCCGCGCCTCGCCGAAGAGGTCGTCGAAACCTCGGTGACACCCTTCGGCCTGACGGAGAGTCAAGGGAATATCAGAATCTTGCGAACATTGTGTCCCTCAAGGGAAACGGCTGGGGACGATCGTGACTGTGATCGATTCGGAGCTGATCCCTGGCAGGGTCATGGAGTCGTCCTCCGTCGTTTTTCCTTCAATGGCGTGAATTCATTGCCACGTCTTTTTGGACTTCAGACGCGACGCAGGCGAAATAGGAATTGACACTGCTCTGTACGACGCGAGGCCCGACGGTCACCCGTTCTTCGTCTTCCTCAACTATTATGACGCGCATGCCCCCTGGGTCTGCCCCGAAGACCCTAGCCTCTGTTTCGGTCTGGGGGCCTTGCCCGCGGCCAGGCGGACCGCGATCGACAAGAAGTTCCTGGAGCTGTCGTCCGGGAAGCCCGTGACGGTCGACCGCGACTCCGAGCAGTTCGTCAACGTGTCCTTTGACATGTACCGCGATTCCTATGAAAGTTGCATCGCATACCTCGACCGCCAGGTCGGCCTGCTCCTCGAAGAGCTGGACCGTCGGGGCGTTCTGGAGAAGACGCTTGTGATCGTCACGTCCGACCATGGCGAGCATTTCGGCGAGCACGGACTCTTCGGTCACGGCCTCAGCCTCTACAGGCGGGAAGTGCATGTCCCGCTCTTGTTGATCCCGCCCGGCCGGTCGTCGACCGCCCAGGTCGTCAACGAACCGGTCAGCCTCCGCGAGATCCCCGCGACGGTCGCCGCGTGGGCCGGCCTGGGCTCGCGAAATCCCTTCCCGGGCCGTTCCCTCTGTCGCTTCCTGGGAGACGGTAAGGAGCATGTTCAGCAGACATCCCCTGTCCTCTGCGAAGTTCAACATATCGAGAGGTACTCGCGGGCTTCCCAGGTCCCATCCTCCCTCGGCCCGGTCCGTGCGCTCGTGGCGCGAGAACGAGTCTACATCCGCGATGACGGCGGACGTGAAGAGCTCTACAGCCTTTCGAACGACCGCCTCGAATCCGGCGACCTCTCCAAATATCCGCAATCAAGCCCTGAACTTGACCAATTCCGCGAGGAGCTTAGCCGTCTCTGTCAGGGTGTCACCACGAATAAGGAGTCCACGACGTCCGCCCTTCGATACCGAGCCGATCACCGCGATGAGTGAACAAATGGGCCGGGCCGCCTCGGGGGATTGCTCCGCGAGGCTCCCACAGAACAAATGGAAAACAAATGGTGTTAATACTTTCTCCACCTTTCTACTCAAGCGAAAAACGAATTGACACCATTCTCTTCTCGAGCGAAAAATGAATTGACACCATTCTCTTCCATTCTCTTGTGGTGCCATTCTGAATTGACATTATTTCTCCATGTCTTTAAGCTCCTTGACCGTCATTGCTTTCATCACAGTCCTTCCCGATCATTGGCTGGATTATACAACGGACCACGCCCGACGACCGCCCTGATCCTGGCTTTCAGTTTCCGGCGCAGTTCATCGGTTGTCTTCCATACGATGACGTTGAACCCTTTGATGTCGAAATGTAGGTCGGCGAGGTGGTCTTCCCGACAACACCAGATCACGTCCAGCCCGAGACCACGAGCGAATCCCGCCTCGTAGTAGACGCCGTTGCGGTGCTTGGTGAAGTCCGCCACCACGAACCGAGATTCCTTGATCTCGGCAACGATCTGGTCGATGACGCTGTCGGAGTGCTCCTTGAAATCGATTCGGACGGCTTTGTATCCACACACTTTGATCGCCGGTTCAATTCCATCCAGGTAGGCGGATTTCACCTCTTCGTTGAACCACATCGCCACGAAGGCTTTCTCGCTCGCTAGCGTGGGCCCTTCGAGCGTTTCAAGATGTTCCCACCCTCGCGTTGTTAGCGTCACGTCAAAAGGGTCTGCACTGAAATCGATTACAGCCATCTCTTTCTCGTGAAGAACTTCAAGTAAAAACATAAAATCTGCTTTAGATTTTACATAACCGAATGCAACATCCTTGCAAGGATCAATCTTTACCATTGAAAGAAAAGACTCAGCCTTCGATGCGATGCGATTGAGTAGTCGATTTCTCTTGGCGGTCAATGTCTTTGGGGCAAGATTGATCAGTGTTGCGAGGTTTTCCTCCGAAACAATCCCTTCCATGTCCCCGCGATCGCTCCACTCTCGTGTCGTTCCTGAGATCAGGTGGAAGGCATCCTGTTCTCTCAATCGCTCCAGTGCTCCCTCGGTGATGGTAAATCTTCCGCACCGATCGCACCACCTGACGTAACAGGTCGCGTTATGGAACCGCTGCTCGTCTATTTTTATGTAGTTTTCGGCTGGGGACTTGCACAAAGGGCAAAATTGCTCTCGCAATCGATCATCAATCATCGATTAGACCCCCGCGAAGAGGAGGTTCCAAAAAAACCGTGACCATTCATACTGGCCTTACGTTCACAAACAGTCAAGACCTACTGGATTTTTCTTGATCGGTGGTGCGAGGAACATTTGGCGAAGCACAATTGATGTCAATTCCGGAGCAAATGAGCCGGGGCGCCCGCTCGGCCGATCGATCAGCGTCTGACAGTCCGCCCCAGGCTGGTCGGTGTTTCGGGAATGATCGAAGCGAATTCGCTGGCGTCCAGAAGGGTCATCGCCGCGGGCCGATCCGGGGGCGCGTGGGGAAGGGATGGCGTGGGCTTCCGAAACCGGGGGGCCGGGGACCGATCATTCCCGGCCTTGGAGGCATCCGGCGGCGGATCGAACCGAACCCGTCCAGGGCGTAACCCGGCTCAGATTGCGCAGGGCCGATGTCGTTGAAGACGACGAGCATCGACTCGGGCACGTCGAGCCCCAGATCTTTTGAAAGCTCGACGATGAGCCGTCGATGGGTCCCTTTCAAGGCGCCGAGGTCGTGAAAGGAGAGGGTTTCGTGGCCGTCGTAGAGGGTTTTCAAACGCTGGTAGTTGTCGGCGATCTCAACGACCTTGCCGCGGACGGGTTCGGCGACCTGGGAATCCGCGCGGATTGCGGGGACCTCGGGCATGAGGGTCGAGAGGAAGACCTTGTCGATCTCGGCGAGGGTCTTGGGAAACGTCTCGGCGGCCTGACGCTGGTCAGAGTCAGATAAAGCGCCCGAGGAAAGAGCGCGACGGAGGTTGATGCCGAGACAGTAGAGGGCACCGCCGGTTCCCAACCCCTTGACGGCGTGAACGACCCGGTGTCGCGACTGGAGGCGGGCGGTTTCTGATTCGGCCTGCCTTTGAAGTTTCGACAAGGCCGCGCGAAGGTCTTCGACGGGCACGCAGAAGGCCAACGATTCCTGTTTCTCCGTCTTGAGGGTCACGACCCCGATGACCCGGCCGGAGGAGTCAAGGACGGGGCCGCCCGAGTTGCCGGGATTGACGGCGATTCCCAGTTGATAGAAGGACTGGCCGTCGAGCGTGGCACGGGTGCTCATCACCCCCTGGCTGATCGCGTTTTCAAGGACGACACCGTCGTCGAGGCCAGGACTGCCGATGACGGTGATCGCCTCGCCCTTGCGGAAGGTGTACGAGTCGGCCACGCGGAGCGCGGGGAGGTCGGTCTTCACGGAGAGAAAGGCGAGGTCGCGGCGCGGGTCTTCGTAAAGAAGCTCGCCGCGAAAGGGGCCTTTGCGCGGTCCCTCCGCCGAGGGAAATCGAATCTCCAGGTTCGAGACAAACTCGTCATTGATGACGTGCGCATTAGTAGCCAGCAGGCCGGGACTGACGAGGAAACCCGTGCCGCTTGACGACTTGCCACGAATCAGGGCGATCGACGGGTCGGACTCGGCCACGATCTCGGCCGTGGAGAGGGCTTTTCCCGGAGCGGCCGGGGCCAGTGCGATCACCTTCGGGACCGTCACCGCGGCGACGACTGGTTTTGCGCTCGAACTCGACGCGTCGCCGGGCCTTGATCCCGAGACAAGGACGGTCGTTACAAGGGCAAGCAGCAGCAAGGCAACGCCACCGACCAGGACGACCCGGGAAACTTTTGAGGAGTTCGGCTCACGATGAGAGCGAGTCGGGCTGGATGCCTCGGCATAAGCGTAGGGGTCATCGAGCGCTGGCTCGGGCGGGGATTCGATCCGTCGGGCGGAGGGTTTCGACGGGGGCTTGGGGCGAGAATCCGGCGGCGGGTCGTCGATCAGTTCGAGCCCTTCGGGAATCGCCGAGGCGGTGGTGAGCAAGTAGCGGTGCTTGCAAGCCGGGCACTGGACGCTCCGGCCGATCGCGTGCTCGGGTACGCGTCCGGTTCGTCCGCACGATGGGCAAGAGATTCGGATGGGCACGGCAAGCCTCGGGGGAGGTGCGAGGAGTGGCGCAGCGTCGCGATCTGACGCCCTTCCACGCTATCCGGGGCTTCGTCTGGATGCAAGCGGGACGGAGATGGGCTCGGGGAGAAGGGCAAAGGGAAAAGGACAGAGGGCAAAGGGCAAAGGGCAAAGGGCAAAGGGCAAAGGGCAAAGGGCAAAACGGCCCTTGAGGTGAAACAAACGGGGGCGTTCAATTTCCGCCGATGGGCTTGGCGGCGAGGTCGGGGGGGACGGGAAGGCAGAGGAGGAGGCGGGACTTCTCGGTGAGAGGAACCATCACGCCGTGGTTGATCTCAGTCACGGGGAAGAGAGTCTTGATCAGGCCGCGGACGTTGGCGGCGCCGGGGGGGGCGTAGGCGAGCGGAGCCGTCGGCCCGGCCATCACGACGTCGTCGGCGAATTCGTTGCCAAGGCCGCCCCGGATGCGGATCTCGCCGTCGCCGGTCATCGCGAACTTGATGGCAAGGGCGCGGAAGTCGAGGTCAACCTCGCCCGCCGAGACGTAGCGGCCGACCTTCGGCCCCTTGCGAAACTTCATCTCGGTGCTCAGCGCCTGAAGCAGTCCAAAGCCGATCGTGCCCGGCCCGGCGGTCAATTCCGCCTGAGACTCGACCCAGCCGTAGCCCTGTCCCGGACGTTCGGCCCAGCGCGCCGAGTTGACAGCCAGCCGAGCACGACCGCGGAGCCGATGGTTCGGGAACCGACGGCCGACGAGGTCGGTCAGGTCGATATCGAGCAAATTGCCCTGGAAATCGGCCTCCCAGTCTTTGGCTCCATCCTGGCGGAGGGTCAGGGCGCCATCGACCCGGGCATCGGGGCCAAGCCAGCCGGCGGAATCGAAGAAGGGGTCAAGCACTCTCGCGGGCAGAGGAAGACCTTCCATCGTTCGGAAGGCGAGCGTGGTCCGGACAGGCTCGGCCTTGCGGTCGCGGGTCAGGGTCAGTTCGCACCGGGTGCTCGCCCCCTTGGAGACAAACCGATAGCTGGCCTTGAGGTTGGGAGTGACGGGATCGGCCAGGAAGTTGCCGACGACCTCGCGAAGCTGATAGGGCGCAATCCCCGCGCCGAGGTCCAGGTCGCACGTCGGCGCTGAGAGAGTCACGCGGTCGACGTCGGCCCCGGCCGACGATCGCTGGAGCAAGGCGCCAACCTCGGCCATCGCCGCTCTTGGACTCTCAGCCCTGAGCCGGAGGCCGGTCGTCTCCAGGGTGATCTCCCGATCGGCCTTGCGGAGCCGGACGGAGTCTGCCCGAGCCAGCTCGGTCAATCCTTTACGGCGGGGTTCTTCCTGGCGGAGAACGACCCCTTGATAGACGACCTCGCCCGGCCTCGGGTAGCGCACGGAGTCAAGCGAGACCTGAAGCCCGAGCCGTCGGCCGATCTCCGCCTCGACCTCCTGGCGGTGACCTGGCCGGTTGATCCTCCAGGCCGTTTCAGCGACGTAAGCCGTTGGCGCCACCGTCAAGACGACGAGCGCGATCGTCGCGGCGGCCTGGCGATAGGGGCGGGTCAGGGGAAACATCCGTGCCTCCCGGGTGGAGTTCGTTGAAGGGGTCAGGGGTTCGAACGCCTCGACAAGGCGGCCCCCCTCCCGCCGATAGGATAATTCAAATGCCCGGGAAGCTCAATTTGAGTTTGCCACGGTTGCGGATTATCCCGCGTGATGGTGGGCGACGGAATTGAAGCCTCGACGACGTGAGTGGAGCAAGGCCGCGTGGGCCTCGTCCACCAGGACCGTCGCCGTCGCGTTGGTTCCGGTCGTGGTCGAGACGCCGAGGCTGACCGTGACCGGGGCGAGAGGCCAGGGATGGCTCTCCACCGCGTCGCGGATTCGACCGGCCGCGAAAATGCTTCCGCACGATCCGCTTGAGGGAAAGAGCAGGACGAACTTCTTGCCGCCGTATCGAGCCGCCACGTCCGACTCGCGGATCGTCTCCTGAATGATCTGGCCGACGGTTCGCAAGACGTCGTCACCAGACTGTCGACCAAACGCGAAGTTGAACGATTCGAGATCGTCAACGGCGACGACGGCCACGGAGAGCGGGTCGCCCTTGCGCTGTGAGAGGGCATACGTCGAGGCAAGAATTTCCTGAAAGCAACGGTAATTCTTCAGCCCGGTTAGCTCATCGGTGGTCGAAAGCTCGGCAAGGCGGGCGTATTCCTGGGCGAGCCGGGACACCTCTTGCCGCGAGGCGCGAAGCTGCTCGGTGAGCAGCACGATTTCTTGTTCCAGATCCCGATCAGATCGGGTGGTCGACCCGTTCAACATAGTGGTCACCTGTCTC
Organism: Isosphaeraceae bacterium; assembly: GCA_965277595.1. Taxonomy (GTDB): domain Bacteria; phylum Planctomycetota; class Planctomycetia; order Isosphaerales; family Isosphaeraceae; genus CBDIDH01. Next base: position 1,904,884 of record CBDIDH010000002.1, on the reverse strand, counting down.
CTTTTGCTCCCTTGGAGGTAAGGAATCGTCCATTCTCTTAGCTAGCTGAACAGGGTGCTGTTGACCTTGCCAAAGGTCCCCGAAACGGTATGGCCCAGGTTGGTCACGATGACAATGCAGGCGACCAGAATCAGCGCCAGCATGACGGCGTATTCAACGGCCGTCGGACCATCCTCATCGCGGAGCAGTTCTCGCAGAAAATCGATCACTGCAATCCTCCGTGTCTCGCATCCCTCGAACTCAACACGCTTTTCGCCTCATGGGAGTGGCTCATCGCCAGGCCCGCCTGAGCCCCTTCGAGAAGGCCGGGTGCGCACTCCTCGCAAAACTCCAGCCGGCAGAGAAAGCCCCGGACGACGGTCTTGGAGGAAACGACAGACGCCTTGACCCACTCGTGGGGAAGAGAACCCAGGCCGAACCAGACGCGCCGCCCCTCGGCAAACCTCTGATAGACAAAGAGCGTGGCTCCGTGGGGATTCAGTTCGAGTAACCGGGCGTTGATAAATTTGATCCTGGAAGTCCTGAATTTCCAGGCGATTCTCGCAAGATGCATGACCAGCGCCTCCCCGAGCTAGAGAAGTTTAGGTCACGCCCTGTGCCCGCGTAAAAATGGATGCGAGCGTGACCTCAAGAGAACAAAGTCACGCGGCCATGACGCGAATTGTGGAACTGAGGAGCCGTTGTCAGATTGCCGGCAAGACGCGAGCAAATGGGCATCAAACGTTGGTCAAGCACGATTGTCAGGAGGGGCGATCCGCCGACTCCCCGCGGGCGTTCGGCCTGTCAGTCTTCGAGGGCGGCTCTCTGCCGCTCTTTCGACGTTTACGGAAAGGGCGACCGCGGGGCTTCGAGGTTGGCGGCGATTCCAGGACAACGTCAAAGGCTCTTCTTATTCCGTGCACTTTCCGGGAGACCATGCACGTCACGCGGCCAGGCTGAGCAGCCTGTCGACGGCCGCCTGAATCTCTTCCTCCGGGACCCCGGGACGTAGAACCGCATGGATTTCCGCGCCCAGCAATTCACGACGCCACATCCGCCGCTTGTCGGCGCGGCTCGGATGCCGGGACGGCTGTCCCAAGGCGAACCGGAGCGGTCCACCCACTCCTCACGCTTCCAGCCCCAGGCCCACGTTTCGGTCATCGTGAACGTGCGCAGTCAGATAGGGAACGCCCCGACGTTCGCCCACGCGAACCGTACTTGCCGCTGTCCAGCCTCGACGATCTGCGTACATTGGCGGAAGGTAATCTCCAGGCGGAAGCGGTCGGCGATCGTCGTCAGGATGTCGGCAACACTCGCCGAGGTCTCAGTGCGGCAGAACGCCCGCCAGCCGGTCGGCTCGTCCGCCGGCAACATCCGAATCACGCCTCCGGCCGGACGCCAGGTCGCCAGAGCCGGTGCAGCCGCTCGCGATCTTGCTCGGCCTGGTCGGCCGCCCGCCTGGGCAAACGCACCTAATTTACGGCATTTCCACACAAAACCCGTTGGAGATACCCCTCGTCCCAGGAGGCCCGCGGCCTCTTGCCCTTGATGCTCCGCTTCGATGTGCTCTCTTTCTTCAGCAGGCACAACGCCAGCCGACGCGGCAGCCCAAAGTTCTCCGGGGCGTTCTCCTTCTTGATCTGGCTCCGGTCCTCATCGAACGTCACGTCCAGGACCCAGTGCAACGAGTTCTCCACCCCCCCAATGGCTGCGGACGGATTCGTTCAACAGCTTGGCGTCATCCTCCAGGCTGCTGATGTAGTATCTCGTCTCCACACTCAAATTATCGCCGATGAACCGCTCGGCCTCGACCATCACCACGCTCTTCAAGTCCTTCCACTCTTCCCGCCCTTCCAGCCAGGAAAGGTCCGAACTCGCCCAGCACCGCCGGAACTCGTCTCGGCCATGGCCCTCGGACCAGTCCCGGTGGTATCCGATGTCCGGCCCCTTCATCAGCCGGGCGCACGCCCCGTCCCAGAACGCCACGACCTGCTCGAAGAGGGGCTCGTCGTTGCCCTTCAACGCCAGGACATCGTCGGCCTTGCGGTCCTGGATCGTGCGGGCGATCTCCATCTGGCGGCCCATGGCGTCGATCGGCTCGATCGCACCGGATATCGAGAGCATCTTCAGAAGCTTGGGGATCGCCGTGATCTCGTTGGACTTCTCGTCCACGGCCACCTGGCCCAGCAGCAGGTGCTTGGCCGTGGCCCAGGCATTGGACCATGGGCAAGGCCGATTTCCCCTTGGGCCGGTCGAAGGAGCGACGGAGGGTCTTGCCGTCGATGGCGATGACATGCCGCTCGGTGGCCTCGCGCAACGCCTCGATCAAGCCGAGGAAGCCCCTCGGGAACTGGTCGGGGTCGAGCCGCTCGAAGAGGCGGCGGAAAATGTCATGCGAGGCGATGCCGTTGGGCAGGTCCAAAAAGGTGCTCAGCCAGGTGGCCTTGACGTTGCCGAAGTCCTCGATGTCGTCCCAGGTATCGGCCCCGGCGACGACGGCGCAGATGGCGATGATATCGAGCAGTTCATGGAGGCGAGAGCGGTCGATTACCAGAAGTTGGCGTCGTTCACCACCTTCCGCCATCAGATCAGAGTGTCCTCATGGTGCTCCGACCCTGTAGCCCCGGCACGCTCGGTCATCGACCCGATCGGCTCGAATGCGGACGGGCAAGGAGGCCGTCCCAGGAGTTGGGGAGAAAGTGGGGAGACGATTCCCGACCCTCTCCCCCAGAATCGACGTAAGTCTAAAATACCGAAGGTGGGACTTGAACCCACACGGGTGTTACCCCACCGGATTTTGAGTCCGGCGCGTCTGCCATTCCGCCACTTCGGCTACATGCTGCTGTGAGGCTGGACTCGCGTTGCGGCCTTGGGTTTACGGCGTTTCGCGGGCCTTCGCTTCAACAGGTCACATTCTAGCAAGATTGGAGTCGCGTTTCCAGTCGGTGTGCCTGAAGTGTGCCCGGCAGTGCCCGATCAGGCAGGGAGACAGCAGGTCGTTCAACAAATGTTTGACCGAAACAGCCCGTCTTAGCAGAAGAAACGCGGAAGGTGTGCCAGGGTTTCTGCCTACTTACCCCGCTGCGCTCTCCGTCGCCTATCCCAAGACCAACGATCCGTCCGTTGCGCCGGTCTGCGACCAGACACCCGATCTCGGCCTGCATCGGGGCGGCGCCCCCATCACCTCCCTAGTTCCGCAGCTCCGACTTCAGCGCGGGGAACTCGGACGGCGAGGCGCTGCCAAGCACGACGGCTTGGTGTATGATAGATCAGTAGAAACACTGCTCGATCCCCAGCCTGTTGCCAAGGGCCATCGTCGAATCGTTTCGTGAAGGGAGGCGCCTCCAGATGCCGAGAAGAGTCGAAGGGGGGCGGCAAGCTCTCGACCAATCACACTCACGCAACCCAAAAACCTCCGATGGCGCGAGGCCTCGTCCCGACCTCGTCCTGGTGACGGTCAACGAACACGAAACCAAAGCCGTCCATGACGCCTTCCTTGAGGCTACGGGGGCCGAAGGAGTGCCCGTGCCGCTCGAGGGGCGTCTGTATCACAACCTCGGCACGATCAACGGCACGACGGTTTATCATGCCATCTCGGAAATGGGGTCGGGCGGCCCGGGCGCCATGCAGCAGGCGGTGGACAAAGCGATCCGCGCCTTGGATCCCGGGGCGGTCATCGCAATAGGCATCGCTTTCGGCGTCAGCGAGAATGACCAGTCCATTGGTGATATCCTGCTGTCGAGGCAGATCCAGCTCTACGACTTGCAACGGGCCGGGACTGAAATCGTCCTCCGAGGCGACAAGGCCCATGCGACCTCGCGATTGATCAATCATTTCGACGCTTTTAATCAGGTCAAATGGAAGGGATCCAGGGTTCGTCCCGGCCTGATCCTGAGTGGCGAGAAACTGATCGACAACAAGGACTACCGCGATCAACTCCTGGTGTTACAGTCCGAGGCCGTGGGCGGAGAGATGGAAGGAGCCGGGCTCTACGTCGCCAGCGCCGACCACAAGGTCGACTGGATCGTGATCAAGGCGATCTGCGATTGGGCGGACGGCAACAAGGATGTCAACAAGAAACCGCGACAGAAGAAAGCGGCGAAGAACGCCGCTGATTTTCTCGTGCAATCATTGAAATACGCCACCCTGAAAAGAGAAGAATCAGGGGTGCAGTCGCACCCTTGAATGGCCCGTCGCCAGATGCCGTGCCGAGCGCGACGGGCCAAGAAACACAGGCACCCAGCAGCACTTCCGTGGTTGCTTCAGGTCGGGTCATCTATTCGGAACGGAAGGAATGGATCTACTCGAACCTGCTCAGAGTGATTAGGTTGCCGGATCGCCTCTACGTTGCGAACACGTCTCATCGTTTTGCGGGGACGGTCTGGTCTGCGCTACGAGATGAAGGCGGGGAGATCGGTTCGGAGTGGCTCCTCACTTCGAAACGAATCGTCTCTTTCCGCGACCTGCGAAAGCCGCCTTGGACCGCGATCTGCGACCGAGTTCGCCCGTGCGACACGAGGGATTGGTCGGAGTCGGATGATCCGGATCGGCGCCGAGAATTCGTCCGTCTGCTCAATCATTGCCTGCGCGCGCTCACAAGGTCGCTTGATCTCGGCTACAACAGAGCCCTGGATTGTTATTACTTCCTCGCGACGACGGATCTGAAGCCGAGGAGCATGACCTATCGCAGCTTGCAGCAAAGCGCGAGCCGCGACGTCTTCGCAGTCTATTACAGGAAGAACGACCCGGAAACGGTGTCCCACTTCCGCCATGCGGCCTTCAGCGGCTCCTATCAGCGATACGGGCGCGAATGGTACCTACAGATTACCCCGACCTACGTCTACACGGTCGACGGGCACCGGCCGTCCCGGCTCCAGGGCGAGCTGCTCGCCGGCATCAAGCGGTTCGACCGCAATGCGGCCGTAGTGGGGCAGGTAGTCATGTGGGGGGAGTTCCTGACTCCAGGATCCCAACTCTTCTCCCAACCTTATCCGTATCTGCAACTTGAAAAGCCGGAGCGTTTTCAGATCGACCGCGAAATCAACGATGTCGCCTGGGCGACGCAGGACAGCACTGCGCCGGAAGGCGGGGAGCGTCCGGACGCACAATGATCATCACCTTCCTCGACGAGCCGCTCTTGGAATTCGGCGGTTCCGGGCGTCATATCGACATAAGATTCGGCATTATGGAGCACGGTCCGCTCGACCGGACTCGCGGCACCGCGCCTAGGCGGATTCGCGTCGGCCTCGTCGGCTCATCCGAGACCATCGAAGGGACTTTGGCATGGCTGAGCCGTTGCAGGAACGGCGTGGGTGCCAAGCCCAGCCGTCAGCCCAATCTATTCCCTCCCTTTCCGGGTTTCACGGCCGATCTGGGATTTCTCTCCGAACTCGTTACCGAGGGGCAGTTGCAGCGAGCGCTGCCTCGGCGTACCATCCGGGACGTGTCGCTGATTCCTAGCCACAGTCAGTTTGTCGTCGAAGCCGTCCAGGCGGTTTTGGAGGAAGCCCGCTACCTGACGGAGAACAACAACCCGGATGTCATCGTTTGCGCGATCCCGCAGGAATTCGTGAATCGAATCGATGATGGGGAGGACCTTGCCGGTCAGGATGACGACGAGATCGCATTACAGTCGGGTCCGATGCTGGTGTTCCACGACCTTTTGAAAGCGAAGGCGATGGATCTTCGCAAGCCGATCCAGGTCATCCGGCCGACTACCTATGGCGCCAAGCCCCCGAAGCCCAAGGGTAGAAGACGCAAACCGCGCGGCTTGCAGGATGAGGCGACTCGCGCGTGGAATTTCCATACCGCACTCTACTACAAAGCTGGAGGCGTCCCCTGGCGGCTGGTTCGCGACTCTACGGAGCCGATGGCCTGCTTCGTGGGCGTGAGCTTCTATCAGAATCTCGACAGATCGGCCGTGCTGACCAGTACCGCTCAGGTCTTCAACGAAAGGGGCGACGGGGTAATCATTCGCGGCGGGAAGGCGACCATCTCTAGGGTGGACAGGGCGCCGCATCTCGATGAGGGAGATGCGAGGATGCTCCTGGCGGATGCGCTCAAGCGATATCGAAGCGAACATAAGACGTTGCCGGCGCGGGTGGTGGTGCACAAGAGTTCGACGTACACCGACGAGGAACTTTCCGGCTTTCAAGCCGCCGTCGATGAGCAGGATATCGATTCGGCGGACTTCATCACAATCCAGGGATCAGCGACGAGGTTATTTCGGGCCGGAATCTACCCACCGTGGCGGGGGACGTTGCTTTCCCTCGATGAGCATTCGCAAGTGCTCTACACGCGCGGCAGCGTCGAATTCTTCGCGGCATATCCGGGAATGTATATACCTGTACCGCTTTGGGTCCGGTGCCAGCGGGTCGATCAGACTCCGGCGGCCTTGGCCGCCGAGATCCTCGCGCTGACGAAGATGAACTGGAACAGCAGCCAGTTCGACAACATGGAGCCGATAACGCTGAGGACGGCGAAGCAGGTCGGGGATATCCTGAAGTATGTCCCCCATGGCGGTCACCTTGAGCCTCGATACAGCTACTTCATGTGACGCAAACTTTAGGCACAAGCCCAGCACCCTGACTGGCGGCCGGAACCGAAGCATCTCGACTGGCATGGACGCGAGGTGTTCAAGGGCGAGGCGAGGCATCGGGGGTAGGTCAGGCGGTATCCCCTTGGCGCATCCACGCTTGCGCGGTGAAATAGTACGCAAGATTCGACACTCGGCGATGAGTTGACGAAGGTTCTCTCGACTTCTGGTGGGAGTTGCCGGGAGCGGCAATCCAGGCAGGGATTGAGGGGTGACTTTTCGCCAGATGGGACTCGTGGCCGCCTCGCCAGATCGCGGGGTGCGAGCTGCTTCCGTCCCTCCATCGGTCATCCTCGAAAGAGGGTGAGAGTGATCGCGGCCCGGGCTCTCTCGCAGGGGTTTCTTTCTATGCGGACCCGCGTCCCCGAGTACGACGAGGTCCCGCCCGACGCGCCCGCCCTCATCAACTCGATGTGCGCCTCCGGATACGACCTGGAAAGCGCGATCGCGGACATCATCGACAACAGCATCTCCGCCGGCGCGTCCTCGATCCGGATCGTCATCAGCGAACACGGGGCATCGTCCTGGATCGCGATCGCGGACGACGGTTCCGGGATGGACGAGAAGACGCTCGTCACCGCGATGACTTTCGGGTCGGTCAACCCCGAGGAGCCGCGCTCGCCCGATGATCTCGGCCGGTTCGGGCTGGGGTTGAAGACGGCGTCGCTGTCCCAGTGCAGGCGGATGACAGTGCACACGCGCCGGCCAGGCGGAAAAGTCCTCGTCCGTTGCTGGGACAAGGATTTCGTCAAGAAGGAGAAGAAATGGGCGCTCCTCCGCAAGGGGATGTCGCCGCATCTTGAGGACCGGTTCAAGAGGCTGCTACTCGAGCAAAAAAGTGGAACCGTCGTCCTCTGGGAGGTTCTGGACCGCCTCGGCCATGACGCTCGCAACTCGGACATCGCCGACCGGCTGAAACTGGAGGTGGGACGGCTGGAATCGCACCTTGCGATGGTGTTTCACCGCTACCTTGAGGAGCCGGGCAGGCTGGAAATTCTGATCGGCGAGGTGCCCGTCAAGCCGTGGGACCCGTTCATGAGGGGCGAGAAGGCCACCCAGATGCTCGGCGAGGAGCATCTCGAACTGGCCGGCCAGACCGTCGTCGTCCAGCCCTATGTGCTCCCGCATGTGAGCAAGATGAGCGTCGAGGCACATCGGCGTGGTGCCGGGTCGAGAAACTGGCCGAAGCAGCAGGGATTCTACGTCTATCGAAACCGACGCCTCCTGGTCGCCGGCAGTTGGCTACGCCTCGGCTTCCACGAGGAGGATCACAACAAGCTGGCGCGAATCCAGCTCGATTTCACGAACGAGCTGGATTATGCCTGGGACATCAACGTCCGGAAATCGCGTGCCGTCCCGCCCGATGCCCTTCGCGAGGATCTGATCCGCATCGCGAAGAAGGCGCGCGACGTCGCACGGACGATCTACCGCCACAGGGGCGCCACCATTGCCCGCCAGCACACCGAGCAGGTGTTCATGTGGGAGAAGAAGGTCAAGCACAGCAAGATCTTCTACCGTCTCAATGTTTCGCATCCCGGGGTCGCCTCACTCATCTCGACGGCAAGGGCCCATGGAATCGGTCAGGAGGTCGCGAATTTCCTACGGCTGATCGAGGAGACGATCCCGGTCCCCCTAATCCTCATCGATGGTTCCGAGAATCCGGAAAAGCTCGGAGACCAGGCGCAGAAGAAAGCCCCTCCAGAGATGCACGACGTGTTCCGCGCACTTCATGCGTCGCTCTGCGGGAGCGGGCTCTCTCCGGAACTGGCCTTCGAACAGCTCGCGGCCACGGAACCCTTTCACCGCTACCCGGAATTGCTGGCGGCATTCAAGGAACGTGAACAGATGGGGGATTTGTGATGGCCGAGGCAGATGACCTGAGAAATGCCGTCAACTACGCGTTGCTCCATCTCCAGCAACATGGGAAGGCTTCCCCGACGATGCCCGAGCTCCGCGAGACTGCGGGGGCGATCGTGGAAATCATGAAGGTGATGAATGCCGCGGTCGATCGCGAGGAACTCGTCAGGCAGCTCGAAGGCATCGTCAATGTCCGGATGGGCGAAGCGTCCATCCTCGACAAGAAGGACGACGACGAGCATCAAGCCTGGCTTCAACTGCGTCGCGGCGAGATCAAGTGGAAATTCTGGGATCGATATAGCTACTACCTCCGCAACCAGAACGGAATTCCGGCCAAGGTCATCGAGCGGATGAACGAGAGTACGGACCTGATCCTGGAACGGCTGGAAGACCCCAGACGTTCAGGCCCCTGGGATCGGCGCGGCATGGTCGTCGGGGACGTCCAGTCCGGCAAGACGTCGAACTACAACGGGCTGATCTGCAAGGCGGCCGATGCCGGTTACTCGGCGATCATCATCCTCGCCGGGATGCACAACAGCCTCCGCTCCCAGACACAGGATCGAGTCGACGTTGGATTTCTGGGCTTCGACACCGAGAAAAATCTCTCGTACGAGAATGACGGCAAGCGCATCGGCGTGGGACTGCTGCCGCAGGCCGAATACCAGAATCTTCCGGTCATGACCCTGACGAGCAGCAAGCCGACCGGGGATTTCCGGAAGGCGGTGGCGGAGGGGCTGGGGATCAATCAGCTAGGGGTTACCCCCACCGTCTTCGTCGTGAAGAAGAACAAGTCGGTCCTCGAGCATCTCTGCGCCTGGCTGAAGGATCGGACTGGCGAGGCCTCCGTGCTGGTGATCGACGACGAGGCGGACAACGCTTCTGTGAATACCAGCAGTCTTCCCGAGCCGGGAGAAGACCCCGCGGAGCGTGATCCCACGACAATCAATCGCCTGATCCGCACGCTTCTGATGAAATTCAAGAAGCGGGCCTACGTCGGATACACAGCCACGCCCTTCGCGAACATCTTCATCCCACACGGACTGGATCACAAGAAATACGGGCCGGATCTCTTCCCCAGCGCCTTCATCATCAACCTGCATGCGCCTTCCAATCATGTCGGCCCCGCAGAGGTCTTCGGGATCGCCGAGGACCGTCGCGCCGGCCTTGAGGAACGCGAGGGCTTGCCCATCGTCCGGACCGTCGAGATGAGCGAGGCCCAAGGCTTCATGCCGCACGGCCACAAGAAGAATCATGAAAAGTTCGAACTGCCGCCTTCGATGAAGAGGGCGATCCGCTGTTTCCTGCTGTCGAGCGCGCTTCGAGGTTGTCGAGGGCAGGAGAACCAGCACCAGTCCATGCTCATCCACGTCACGCGTTTCGTGGACGTCCAGTCCTTGCTCAAGGCCAAGGTGAAAGCCGAGGTCGAGGCCATCTGCAGCACGCTTCGTATGGAGGGCAAGAGCAACGTCAGCCTCATCAAGGAACTCGAGGATATCTGGAACACGGATTATGCCCCGACATCGGCCACCATTGCCGTACGCCAGCCCGACCCGCTCCTGACCCACGTCGGGTGGGACTGCGTCCGGAAGCGACTGGCCGCGACCGCCTCGAGGATCCAGATCGAGACGATGAATGGCGAGGCGGGAGACGTCCGCCATTACAAGGAGGCGAAGAACGGTTGCTACCTGATCGCCATCGGGGGCGACAAGCTCTCGCGCGGCCTGACGCTGGAAGGCTTGACGGTCAGCTATTTTCTCCGGCCTTCTCACATGTATGACACGCTGATGCAGATGGGACGATGGTTCGGGTACCGACCCGGATACCTCGACGCGTGCCGCCTCTTCATCACCGCAGAACTCCAGCAGTGGTATCAGTATATCGCGGGTGCCACCGTCGAGTTGCGACGTGATTTTGACTACATGGCCCTGATCGGAGGGTCGCCGGCCGATTTCGGACTTCGAGTGCGCCAGCACCCTGCCGAGCTGGAGATCACGGCGGCGAACAAGATGCGTTCGGGCACCGAGCTGCAGATCAGCTTCGCGGACTCCCTCGTCGAGACGGTCGTCTTCTCGCGTCAGAAGGCCGTCATGGAGAAGAATGCCAGGGCTGCCAAGGATTTCTTCGCTCACCTGGGTGCCCAGCAGACCCTGAGTGGCAAGCCCGATTATTTTTCATGGCAGGATGTACCGGGAGCGGAAGTCGTCACATTCCTCAACGCCTATGAGAACCATCCCGAGTCCCGCCGGAGCCGGACCGATCTCCTGGCCGAATACATCGAGACCCAGATCGGGGCGGGAGAACTCCTGAAATGGACTGTCGTCCTGGTGAATAACAAGGGAAACGCCAAGTCCCCCGAGAAGAGTTACGACCTCGGGAATACCCTACAGGGCGGCCTGACGTATCGTGACGATTTCACGCCCGGGGCATCATTCTATACCCTCCGAAAGAGGCATCTGATCGATCCGAAGCACGAGTTGCTGGATCTCGATGACGATCGGATGGACGAGGCATTGAAGCAGACGATCGGCGTCTGGGAGAAGTCCACGAGGAAGAAGGAAGACGACAAGCAGCCGGAACATCCGAGCGGCAAGAGCGCGCGGAACGTCCGGGATCCCGGTTGTGGCCTGCTCCTCTTTTACCCCATCACCCCGGATGATCTGGCGGCGAGAAGTCCAGGAGATCCGTTTTTCAGCGCGTTCGCGATCAGTTTTCCCAAGTCGGATTCAGGACGGACCGTGACCTACACGGTGAACAACGTTTATACCGACGATTATGGTGGAGACCATGAACCCGAAGCCTGAACTTCGGACCATCATCGATTCCTTGAAGGCCGCCGCCGGCGAAGCGGTCGGTGTCTCGGTGCTGCGTCGCCGCGTCTCGCCTTCCTGTCCGGTGGATATCTACCTCGGCATCGAGCCTCTCGCGGGAAATCTCGGCGTCCTGCTCCGGGTTCATCGCCGCCTGGTTCCTTCGGAGAGAGATCGTCCCGGCGGGGCGGGATTTTCCATCCAGATCCACACGATCCCCGAGGATCAGAAGGACGTCATCAATCTCGGAATCTTCTGCACCGATCCTGCCTGCGAGGACGTTTTTCTCCATTTCATGGACGATCTTGTCTCGCACCTGCTGATCGAGCCCGGTCCCGAGGCCGCGCTGCGGGCTTTTCTGGCGAGAGTCGCGCTGTGGCAACGGTTCTTCGTCCAGGGGCAGAACAATCACCTGTCCGAGGAGGCCCAGGTCGGGCTATTCGGGGAGTTGCTCGTGCTCCGGGATATCGTCGTCCCTTCGCTGGGCGCCATCGCGGGCGTCGAGGCATGGAAGGGTCCCGAGGGCAAGCCGCAGGACTACATCCTGGCAGGCGGCGCCCTGGAGGTGAAATGCACCAGGGCCAAGGCGGGGGCGCGAATCCCCATCGCCAACGAGATGCAACTGGACGAGCGTCCATTCAAGTTCCTGACCCTGATCCGTATCGCGGTCACGCTGGCCGGCGCGGGCCATCCCTCTCTACCGGAGTTGGTATCAGAGATCAGAGCCTCGCTCGGCGGGTCTGCCCTCATCGCCTTCGACGACAGGCTGATCAACGCCGGGTATCTGGACGCGCACGAAAACCATTATCGGGAATGCCGGTTTTTTCTGCGCGAGATAAGCTTCTACGATGTTCGCGATGATTTTCCTCGCATCCGTCCCGGAGATTTCCCGGTTGGTGTGGTAGATATTGCGTACAGGATCGAGCCGGCGGGCCTTGCTCCGTTCAGTACCGATAGGAATGCCGTCGAGGCAAGGCTGAAAATATGAGCGAGATCGACCCCGTTGTTGCGACTTACAATGATATTCGCCAGCAGATCCAGCTACGAGCGGATATCAGCGACGATGGAACGCTCCGGGAAGAGGTATTCACGCGCTGGGCGATCGATCTGCTGGAGGAAAACGGCGAGGTCGGGGGCGGCGAATGCGCGGCCTACAGCGCCCCGCGAATCGGCAAGGTGAGCGGATACTGGGTCGATCCCGACATGGGCCGGCTCTTCGTCTTCGTGAGCCGCTATTCGGGTCTGGCCTCGCCACCCCGCATGACGGCCACCGAGATAACGGCCTTGGTGACCGGCGCGATAAGGTTCATCGCCAAATGCCGCATGGGATGGCATCGCGGACTCGAAGAATCATCCGAGGGCTTCGAGTTCGGGGAGATGGTCACCGGTCTCGATTTTTCGAGGCTATCAACCCGGGTGATCGTCCTGACGGATCACCTCTGCCCGAAAATCCCCGAGAGCCAGCCCAGGATCGATGGAGAAGCTGTAGCCGTCGCCGTCTGGGATCTTCAGCGGTTTCACCGTTTGAGGACTTCGGGGGTAGAGCGAGAGCAGATCACCATCGACTTCAGCAAGCTGGGCGGATGTGACGACGCGATACCCTTCATGAAGATGCCGTTCGGTAACGAGATTTACGACACCTACCTCGCGATGATTCCGGGCGATCTCCTGGCCCGGATCTACCGGGATCATGGTGCTCGTTTGCTCGAGAAGAACGTCCGGACATTTCTCCAGGCACGGGGCAAGATCAACAAGGGGATTCGCGAGACGATCCTGAAAAAACCTGAGATGTTCCTCGCCTACAACAACGGACTCTGTGCCACCGCCGCCAGTGTCGCGATCTCCGAGCTCAAGGGGCCGCTCGCGATGATCAGCAGCATCACGGATTTCCAGATCGTCAATGGCGGCCAGACCACCGCTTCTCTGACGAGCGCACTGCAGAAGGATCGAGCCGATCTCTCTCAGGTTCTGGTTCAGCTCAAGCTCTCCGTGATCAAGGACCCGGAAAGCGTCGGCTCCATCGTCGGGAATATCTCGCGCTTCGCCAACAGCCAGAACAAGGTCAGCGAGGCCGATCTGCTGGCCAACGATGCGATGCACATCAAGGTCGAGCAACTCTCCCGGACCCTGTGGGCGCCAAGCAGGCCCGGCGCGAACCGGGAAACGAAGTGGTTCTACGAGCGTGCGCGTGGCCAGTACACCGACGAGAAGGGACGCCGTCGGACGCCCGCTCAGCTCCGGATGTTCGAGGCCGAATACCCGTCGCTGCAATGGTTCACGAAGACGGACCTGGCCAAATACGAGAACACCTGGGATGAACTGCCCCACCTCGTGAGCAAGGGTGCCCAGAAGAATTTCGCCGAGTTCACGCTCCGCCTGAACGGACGTAAGGGGTTCGTGCCAGACATTCCGTACTTCCAGCAGCTCGTGGCCAAGGCCATCCTGTTCAAGGCGGTCGACAGGATCGTGAATGGCCTGAAACTCGGCGGCTGGAAGGCCAACATCGTGACCTACGCGACCGCCTGGCTGGCTCACCGGGTCAAGGGCGGCATCGACCTGCAGCGGATCTGGGCCGATCAGGGGATCGACGAGCAGCTTTCCGGCCTCATCATCGCCCTCTGTCCGGGAGTCAATCAGCTCATCCTGGCCTCCGAGGGGAAAAATGTCGGGGAATGGTGCAAGTCAGAAGCCTGCTGGTCGAGGATCAGGAGCAGCGATCTCGGGCTTTCCCAGCACTGGAAGAACGCGATCCGGACGCGGGTGGAGAAGGCGGCGGAAGGCCCCGCCGGCTCGATCGTCCCGGAGAGCGGGCACGTCATCGAGAAGGTGACCCTCCTCGGCTCCGAGACCTGGACCGCCCTCGCACAGTGGGCGCGGGAGACCAGCAATCTCGACGAGAAACAGCGAACGCTCGCGATGAGCATCGGCCGGACGCTGGCTGCGAACAAGGGAATCACCGCAAAGCGAGCCATCGAGGCCGACAAGACGCTGGCCGAAGCCATCCGTAAGGGTTTCAAGTCCCGGGTGCTCGGTGTGGCGTGAATACCGGTTCTCGATCCTCCTTCGATTCCGGAGAACCGTTCGTGCCGTTCGAGGATGACCTCGGACCTGCCAAAAGATCCGGCGCGGTCGTCGGCAAGCCGAGAGTTCTCATCACGGCGGTTGCGATCGACCAGGCCATCAGGGGCGGCACGGCGTTTCCGATCTGCTGGTAGCAGTCCCCCATGTTGCCCGTGAAGAGGAACGAGTCGGGGAACGATTGAAGCCGGGCCGCTTCTCTCACCGAGATGGCCCGCTTCTGGGTCCCATCGTAGTGGATGTGCGAATACGAATCCTTGCCGAGATGGGCCGTCACGGTCCATGACGGCTCGCCGGGTACGAGCTTCCGCCACTTGTCGACGAACTTGTCTTCCGGATAGGGCGGGAAGACATCTTTTGCGAAGGCCACGAGGTCGGCGGACCACTCCTTGAAAGGGATGTCACGCTTCCGGGCCGCCTCGAACTCGATCCTCAGCCCCCTCAGGCTTTCGGCCTCGTCCGTTGCGTCCATTTCCCCCAGATGCTTCTCGAACTTCTCGTACATCCGGGTGGTCGCGATGACGATGGCCTGCGGATAGCGGTCGCCCGGCTTCATCCGACCGAAGGTTTCGAAGTCCCTCGTGGTGCGCCGGATAACGTGATCGACCACGCCGGCGGGCGTCTCGAAGCCGGGCCAGGACCGCATGAGCGAGGCATAGGGCGAATGCGGCTCCTTGCCGTAGCCGAGAATGCGGCGGAAATCGCCTCGCGGCAGGTGTCCGTTGGCGATGTGGTCGGCCAGCCGCGGCAGGTCGTCCAGCGCCTCGCAGGCCGAGGTGGCGGGCAGCCTGGCACGCTCGTGATCCACCCTCAGGTCGAAATGCTGGATACCCGGAAGGTAGCTCGTCCACTCGGCAGCGCCGGATTTGATGGCGGTGGTGAAATAACCCGAGGGCATCGATGTCGCCCGGTGGGTCGCGACGGGCATGCCGGGTTGAGCAGGCAGATCGTCCCTGATCCCCACGAAGAAAAGACGCTCGCGGAACTGCGGGACGCCGTACCAGACGGCGTTGAGGACGGCGTAACCGACGCGGTACCCCGATTCGGTGAGATCCCCGCCGATATCGTCGGCGACGTTCTGGCCGCCTAGCGAGAGCATCCCCGGCACGTTTTCCATGACAAATGCACGAGGTTTCCAGTGGCGAACCGCCGAGAGGAATATCTTGTAGAGCTCGTTCCGAGGATCTTCCTCGAACCCCTCGTCGCGGTAGCCCTCGTCACGCAGCCAGTCGAGCTTGGCCCGACCGATCCGGGAGAACCCCTGGCACGGCGGACCGCCGATCACGATGTCGACCGCCTGCCCTTCGGTCACCCCGTCCAGATCCAGCCCGAGAAGATTCCCCTCGTCGGTCTCCGGGACGAAGGGAGGCTGGCCCGGCTGGAGGCGCGAGAAATTGTCCAGAAAGGTGGCGTTCGCGGCGTCGTCCTGATCGATCCCGGCCAGGATGCGACACCCGGCGGCGCGAAACCCGAGCGAAAGACCGCCGGCACCGCTGAACAGATCGACAACTACAGGTCCATTGATCGCCATGCCAGTGTCTCGGGCCAGTCGCGGAGGTTTTGTCTCGCGTCGAGTGCGCGAACCTCGATCCGCCCCGCCCTCGAACCGGGCGATCATCCATTATAGCCGGGAAACGGTCAATCCGAGCCCGAGATGCCCGATCCGCTGCTCCCTAATTCGTTGCCCTCGAACGTTTTCGGGACAGGGTGACGAGGAAGTTGGCGCCTTTCCTCCTGCCGTCTGTGATCAGCTCGATCCGGCCTCCGTGAGCCTCGAGCAGTTGCCTGGCGATCGTCAACCCCATGCCGCGACCGCCTTCCTTTCGGCTGAAGAGCGGATCGAAGATCTTTTCCGCCAGCTCGAACGGAACTCCGGGGCCGGTGTCGCAGAAGACCATCTCGCAACGGTCACCCTTCCCGCGGACCGTCAGCTTGATGCGGGGTAATTCCGTCCCCTTCATCCAGTCGAGCGAGTTCGAGGTCAGGATCTGGAGCAGGCTGTAGAGATTCTCGGGCCTCATCTCGCTGCGGAGAACGTCGCTCTCCTCGATCACGAGCTCCATCTCGACGCCGTGCGCATCGAGGAGGGGCGCGACGAGCTGCCGGTACGACCTGGCCTCCGCCACCAGATCGATGGCTCGCCGCCTCTCGGCCCCGCCACTGGCGGCGGAGATGACGCGGAGCGTCTCATCGATGCTCGCCAGCGAGGCGTTTAGTCCGGACATCGATTCCCTGACCTCCGGGATGCGCCTGTGGAGGAGGACGGCCTTCATCCGCTCAAGCTCCTCGCGAATCCGCCTGATCTCGTGAGGGATGACCGGGAGCATGCCGGCGGTCATCTGGCCGATGGCCGCGATCCCCGAGTAGCCCTCGACCATCTTCCTGCGGTCCGTCGCGTCCCTTATCGCCTGATCCAGCAGGCGCTGCCTGATACTCCTCAATTCCTGTCCCATCTCGCGGTCGGCCTTGCCGGCGAGTTTTTCCAGCTTCGCCGAGATCGAATCTGCCTCGACAGTCCGGTCATCCCCGGGTCTGTCACCACGCTTGACCGGATGCCGGATCGACTGGCGTTCCGCCTCGATGCTCTGGAGGACGAAATTCACGAGCCTGCGGAGGCTATCGAGGGCCTGATTGTTGATCAGGCCTTCCCGGTTGGTCTGGTCCATCAGGTCGGGGTTGCTGTCCCGCCCGATGTCGATGAAACCGATGACCTGGTTGTTGCTCAGCTTCTCGACCGGGTTGTTTACCCGTCGCTGGTCGAGCCGGAGCCAGTCGTCATGCGGTTCACCGTAGGGCCAGACCCGGAACCCGTCGCGGTAGATGCTCACCCCGGTCCACTCGCGGAGCCATGCCCGGACTTCCATCCGCGGGCCGATCCGGGCGAGCGACTCGCCTTCGAGATCGAAGGCGAAGATGTGGATCTTGACGGGGCCGCAGGCCAGCTCGCCCTGGCCATTCCATCGCTGGGCTATCGGTTTCCTGTCGTTCAGGGCGATGGTGACGGTCTGCTCCCCGTCGAACTGGGCTTCCACACGGTACGGCGCCTTCTCGAGGAAATCTTGCCGTAACTCGCCCGAGTATTCGGGAAAGTCGTCGGACTCGATGTGAATGACGAACCGGTCCTTATCTGTCCGGAACGGCGAGAGGAGTCGGGAAAGGCGTAGCGAGAGGCGGCGGAACATCCGCTCGGTCCACTGGGACCGCAGCCCACCCATCCGCAGGACCGTGCCATGCCCCTCGATCTCGCGGGCGGGGCGAACTTCCCAGCGGTTCAGCACATCGGCGAGCATCACGGCATCGTCATCGAACTGGTTCCAGTCGACGATCGCGTGGATCTCTTCGGGATGCCGCTTGCAGCGGGACACCATGGTGAGGTGACGGGCCAGCTTGTCGGCAGCGAAACGTCCCACGCCCTTCTCGCCGAGCACACGCCGACCGAGCTTGGTGATCTGACGGCCTTTACCAACCTTGGTGCTGGCGGCAGGTTCCATCCACCTGCCCAGGAGAGTCTCGAGATCCATCCCGTGTCCGTCGTCCCGGATGGAGATGAACCCGTCCGGCCCGGTGACTCCCTCGAAGGAGATCGTAACTTTGAGCGCGTCGGCATCGTGGGCGTTCTTGACGAGTTCACTGATCGCGACGACCTCGTCGCTGATCAGTTCCTCTCCGATCAGCTTGAGCAGTCTTGCACGGGGCTGGAAGGCTATGCTGCCATTTCTCGCACCAACACTCACGGGTCAGCTCCTTTCGAGGGCACGCCGGAAGCTACGTGCAATCGCCTCGGCGAGCACGGGAGGCACCGCATTGCCTAACTGGATCCACTGGTCAGACGGAGACCCGCAGAAAATATAACCGTCGTGGAAGGACTGGATGCGGGCGGCTTCGCGAAGGCTGATCGACCGGACCTGGGTCGGGTGGATGTATCCGTTCCCGTCCTTCGCGAGGTGGGCGACGATCGTCTTGCAGGGCCGGTCGCCGCGGAGCCGGGCGTACTTGTCGTCGAAGACGTCACGGCGGTAACGCATCAGGTCGCCCCGCCCGTGCCGCTCTAGCGCGTGGATGCTGTCTTCGCCCGGCCTCAGCATCGCGTAGAGCTCGAGGTCTCGCGGGTTGTGGTAGCGGACGGTGTGCTGGTAGAGCAATCGGGATGAACGGAAGATCCCGAACTTGGTCAGGTAGCGGCGAAATCGGGGATCGCTGACCGGGTCGGGATGCTCCCTCGACTCGATCGACACGCCTTCTCCCGCTCCACGCTCCGGAAGGTCGAAGATCGACTCGCCGAGCGTCAGGGGCGGCAACGCGTCGTGGTCGTGCTCGGGACGCCGCGTGTCCTGGTAGTCCGCCATCGGCTGAAGGGGCATGACTTTCAGCCGCGAGGCGACCAGAAACAGCCGTATTCGATCCTGCGGCACCCCGAAGGCCGAAGCGTTCAGACGCCAGATTTCCGTCTGGTAACCACCCTGCGTCTCGAGCAGCTTCGCCGCCGTATCGAGGAAGGAGTGCTTCTCCTTCTTGGCCGACTTCATGCCCGGCACGTTTTCCAGCAAGAACAGCCTGGGTTTCAGGGCGAGTGCTGCCTCGATCATCGCCTCGTAGAGGTTGTTTCGGTCGTCATCCTCGGGCCGATAGCCGAGCAGCGTCTTCTTCGACCGGAAACCGACCGAGGAGAAGCCCTGACACGGAGGGGAGCCGGCCAGCACGTCGAGCGGCCTGTCGCCGGCCAGCTTCACCAGATCGTCGGTCGACAGGGTGCGGATATCCCCGACGATCACTCGCTCGTCGGGTACGGAAGGGTGATTCAGGCGGTAGGTCCGGGCCGCCATCTCGTCCATCTCGACGGCGGCGAGTGTCTTGAAGCCAGCCCGGGTGAAACCCTCGCTGGAGCCGCCCGCGCCGGCGAACAGGTCCATGACCGTCGGTGAATCGGTCGCCATGGCTCGCTTCGATTCGGCAGACCTGTAGTAATTGCACAGGTTGCGCAGCTCGCAACGCTCGCAGAGCGGCCTCGGGCTCCGGCATACGGCCCGCCCATGCTCGACCAGATTGACGTGGAGCGAGTACCGCAGATTTGGCGGCATCAGCTCGGCCAGTTCCCGCTGCAACTTCTTATGGTCGAGCCCTTCGAGCGTCAATCCCAGCTCGCGGTACGGCCCGATCCGGGAGAGGACGCGACCGACATGGGTGTCCGCCGGGAAGACCTGACGCCCGAACGAGTACATCATCACGCAGTAGGCGCTCTTCCGCTGGATCTCGGGCAGGTTGCAGAGGAATGCCTCCAGCTTCTCGTCGGACCAGTCGCGGGCGGGCTCGAGCGTGCAGGAGCCGAAGGTTTCCCGGAGTTTGCCGAGCGCCCCGTAGAGGCTGGTGATCTTCTTGCCCAGCAGGCCACCCGAGAAGACCAGCTTCTCCACCTCGACCCGGGGCGTGTCCAGAAGCTCGTCCCACGTCAGGAACCGCTTCTTGAGGGCGTCGAAACCCTGCTGATAGGCCCCCTCGCGGGTCTTGCGCGAGAGGATGATGTAGACCAGCTCGTCGGTCGGGTCCGGCTTGTTGCCGAGATCGGGCGTGCCGTAGAGGATCGCGAGGATGCGCGAGACCTCGCGGAGGTGGCTGATGCCGGAATCGAGCCTTTCCTGAAGCTGGCCCGGGGCGAGGCCGGCCGCCAGATGAAAGCGGCCCGGCTTCTCGGCCAGCTCCCTGGTCAGCCGTTTCCGCCAGCCGACGACCTCGGCGGGGAAAGCACGTATCCGGTTCCAGAAGTCTCTTCGCTCGCTGGCGTGGGGCGTCCAGCCCGACAGGTCGGGTGCGACCGGCGTAGCGTCTTCCTCGGCGACCGGGATTGGCTCGAGATCTTTGGTTTCGGTACCTGGATCTCGCTTCTTCATCTCTCAGCTTTCCTTGCTCACAGGTGACAATGCGGGAAGCCAGAACCGGACATGACAGCCCGCAGGTCCTCATCCCGGGCCGAAATGATACTTGAAAGTCGATCCATCAAGCTCCCGGCGGGTGACCTTTGTCGACCTATTCTCGCAAGATGGCCGGGCCAGCGTCCAGGGCGGACCGATTGGATTTCATCGGCACTATTGTGCGCTATCAAAGACGGGGTCGCCGGAGACGTTGCGCCAATTGCAAGGGGGCTCGGGATTGGTGTATCCGAAAGGCGAGTTGTTTGAGCCATCGGACATATTTACGGGGAGCGCCATGGCGTATACATGTCCTGACATTTTCCGGATCGGATGACGACAAGGCAACAACCCGGAGCCGGATCCTAAGGTGCAACCTCGCCAAAATTCCCGGAATCAAGTACGATTGACAGGGATAATCCCTCCCAAGGAGTCCTGGCAATGACCGAACAGGCGGCGATATCCCTGGCGACGGCTCTGGACGGCGAAGTCGATCTGACGATGCCCCAATCCCGCATGCCAGGCGTGAGGCTGGAGCTGGCAGACGGACGCGTGGCCATGATCGATACCCATGGCGGCGAGACCTTCAGAAGTCCGGCGGACATGGACGCCTATTTCGACGACGGGAACCACAAGGCTCATATCGTCGCCAGCGCGGAGTGGATTGATTGGGACGGAGGCGAGGAGTGGGCGCAAGGCCTGAGTCAGTTGCTCGGGTCCGAGGAATACTGGCACTCGGGCGGCGGGATCTGGTTGGTGTTCTACAGCCGGGCCGACGGAAAATTCGTCGTCATCGGCTCGGAATCAGGCGGCGTTTATGCCAGCCGCGAGGAGTTCGACGCGGACGAATACGGGGAGAAGGCGGAGAACCACGTTTTCGTCTGACTCGCGAGACTCAGGCAAACAGGCAACGGAATACCCCGTCTCCGTGTTTCTGATCATCCTCGCCGGCGCCATCGGCGCTCAGTTCTGGCAACTCCCCGGACTGGTGATCGGCGAGGTCCCCATCTAAGCGGCTCTGTGACTGTTTCACCGGCCAAAGGGCGGCTATCGGTGAGAGTTCGCAGGGCGGCTACCCGCTCCGCTGCTCGCAATGCTCCCGCATCCCGCAGTTCCGGCATTTGCCCGGCGGTTGGTTCACCGCGATTGGCCTGTCGGGATGCCGTCGCATCTCGCTAACCTGCTGGGCCACGTCCAGTACCCACGCCCTCAGCTCGGGCGTGTTCTCGATCCGCACCTGACCGCTTTCCAGCGAGATGAATCCGTGCGTGGGCCGGACGCCGGTTTCCTCCTCGATGAGGATGAGATAGCACCCCAGTTGAACCCGGTGGCTGTCGTAGACCCGGCTTCCGGATTTCCATTCCTCGGGGATGTTGCCGCCGATGATCCGGTCTGGGCGTCCTGATAGTCGGAATCGCCGAGAGTAAAGCGTCCGGTTATCGAGGGCGAGCGTCGGCGCGTCGGTCAGGCCATGTCGCTGGCGGGCTGATTTGCCCGCGAGGATGAGCAGCAGGCCGATGACGAGGGCCGCGATGGCTGCGGTCAACGCCATAGCAGTACCCCCACGATGATCAGGAAGGCAACGACGACTAGGAGCTTGCCGAGCCCGATGGACCCGCCGGCGATCACCTCGGCGGTCGCTTTCCGCTGGTGGTGAGTCGTGCCGGCGTCGCGGGCGGGCTGGTTCGCTGACGTGTAGCCGCGTCGGGCGAGCCGCGCTGCCTCCGGGCAGAATTCGTAGTCGCCAAGCTCGCTGGCGGTGACGGTGTCGGGGTCGCGGTGCATGTCTTCATTATGGCGAGCGCGGAACGAGGGCGCAAGCCGCGTCACCCGAGCAGGTCCGCTATCCTCTTCACTTTCTCCACCCCCAACGCGGCCACCAGCGGCTTCATGGCTTCCATCGCGGCCAAGAGGTCGAGCTGTTCGCCAGGCGGATTCGGAGCTGGCGGCGGGGCCAGATACCCCTCGATGGCCGGACTCGGGGCAGCCTTCGGCTTGCGGCCGGGCTTTCCCTTGGCTGTCGGTGGCTCGGCCTTCTTCCCCTTCGACTTATACAAGGCGAAATCCGTAGGCTTGATCTCGACCCCGAATTTCGACCGGGTGAACTCCTGCGCCTTCTCGGCGGTGTCGATCCCGGCGGCTAGGGCGGCGCGGCAGGCGTCGGCCTTGCTCATGGTGTCCGATGGCGGGGCGGTCTCCAGAACCCGGGCCGGCTCCTCTTCGGGCAGTTCCTGCGATTCCTCTTCTGGCTCAATCGGCGCGGGTGCGGCTTTCTTCTTGGCCATGGCGCGGTCTCGCGGGGGGGGGGGGGGGGGTGGCTGGGTGTCAGGTTGCCCATTTTATCAGGAGGCGGCGGCGATGCAACATAGCGGTTGCGCGAATTCGCGTATCGCTATAGTGTCATGCCATGGAAAACATCGACCGAATATCTGCCCATGGGGCAGTAGCTCAGAAGTCAGAGCAGCGTGCTTATATCTCGTTGGTCGATGGTGCAATTCCATCCTGCCTTACCATCCCTTTACAGATCCGACCGTAACCCTTTCTCAGGGTGTAGCTCAGGTAGTAGAGTGCCGCACTTGGAATGCGGAGGCCGTTTGTGCAAGTCAAACCACCCTGACCATTATCGATTAAGGCAAACTACTGGCGGTTCTTCGCGGGATGACCTCGTTTATGAGAATCGCCTCAATATGTTCCGGTACGCGGCGATTCCCTGTTTTCCAATTCCATAGCTGTTGGCGGCTGTAGCAATAGCCGTAAGTTAACAGGAGGGCTTGCAACGGTTTTTGCCAATGGTCGCCATAAAGACTGAATACGGATTGCAGGAAGGCAGATGGAGTCATTTGTTGTCCGGCACCCTGATCCGGTAGAATTGGTGCCAGTGAGCCGACTCGAACGGCCGACCTTCAGATTCGGAATCTGACGCTCTATCCAACTGAGCTACACCGGCCATGGTTAACCTTTGACGCACACGATCTGCTTGAGCGTATGGACGATGTCAACCAACTCGGACTGGGCGGCCATCACTGCGTCAATGTCCTTGTAAGCGGCGGGGCTTTCGTCCAACACCGAAGAGTCCTTCCGGCACTCGACGCCAAGCGTAGCGCTGATGTGATCCTCAATGGTGATGGTCTGAGCGGCCTTCGTGCGGCTCATCTTGCGGCCAGCCCCGTGGCTGCACGAGCAGAATGAATCCCGGTTGCCCTTTCCACGCACGATGAAAGACTTCGCCCCCATGCTGCCGGGGATGATGCCGAGCTGCCCTTCGCGTGCCGATACCGCGCCTTTGCGAGTCAGCCAGACTTCCTTGCCGAAATGCTTCTCTCGGCTCACATAGTTGTGATGGCAGTTAACCGCCCATTCGTCGGGGATGTCGAAGGCGTTGGGATGGTCGGGGAACTGTCCGGCGAGTGCATTGAGCGTGGCCTGCATCATGTGCTGTCGGTTCATCATGGCGAACCGCTGCGCCCAATGCAGGGCCTCCATATAATCGCCGAAAAGTTCCGACCCGTCCGGGATGTAGGCAAGGTCCGCGTCGGGCAAGTTAATGTAATAACGACGCATGTCCTCCTTCGCCTTCTCGATGAAGTAGGTGCCGATCTTGTTGCCGATGCCCCGGCTCCCGGAATGGAGCATGACCCAGACGCGGTCGCTCTCGTCCAGGCAAAGCTCGATGAAGTGATTTCCGGTGCCGAGCGTCCCAAGGTGGTGCGGGGCACGGGCCGCCGCCTTCGACAGCTTCGGGTGCTTGGCGACAATCGTCTCCAGCTCCGCCATAGCCTTCGCGGGCACGCCTTGGGCCTCTCCCCAGGCCCCTCGGTCGTTAGGGCCGCCTTCGTCGGTTCGGCCATGCGGAACCGCCGCCTCGATGGCAGTGCGGATCGCGTGCAGGTTGTCGGGCATGTCGCTGGCCGTAAGGGCGGTGCGGGCAGCCATCATGCCGCAGCCGATGTCCACGCCGACGGCGGCGGGAATAATGGCTCCCATCGCGGGGATGACGCTGCCGACGGTCGCGCCCATGCCCCAGTGAACGTCGGGCATCACCGCGACGTGATGGTGGATGAACGGCATCCGCGCCACGTTCTGAAGCTGTGCGAGCGCCTGGTCTTCGACCTGCACACCTTTCGTCCATCCGAAGATGGGGACGTTCTCTTTTCCTAAGAATTCCATTTCGCTTTCCTTTGCAATTTCGATTGGCTTGCGGGTGCAGACCGGCGGCGTATCCGGTTTATGGACGATAGGCGCGCTGGTGATGTCGCCTAGTTTTATGCTCACCGTGTTGCCTAACCATACCCATCTCGGCAACTACACCCGCACCGTATCGCTACACCGGGTAAGCCTCGTTCCATTGATTAACTGGTTGCCAACCAGTATTCTGCACCCGTAAATCAACCTTCTATCTGTTGTTTGATTCTGTTATTTGTCTCACACTTTGCCATTGCTGTTTGCATATGTCAACAAACAATGTAAACAAAAGGCCGCACCTCAGAATAAAGTCATCTGCCTTCCATCGCCCTTACGCCCGGCCACCCGCTGGCGGTAATCGACGGCCGGTTTGACCGGCTCCGGCATGGGGATGACCACGGCGGGCACCGGCTCCGCTACCGGCACAGCCAGAGGCTCCCGAACCGTCTCACCTACAGGCTCCGCATCCGGCTCCCCGATAGTAACCCGCATCCGCTCCCTGATCCTCGCCGTCACGGGCCGCTCGGCCCTCGCCGTCTTCCGGGTTCCGACCCGCTCGGGCGCGGCTTCGACGGCATTCTCGGTCCTCAGCTTTCCGATCCGCTCGGCCAACTCCGCCACCGGCGTTCCGCCCTCGGGCGGCTTCTCGGACAGGCCCAGCTTCAACTGATCGCGCAAGTCAGCCAACTGCCTTCTGTACTCCTCATGCTCGAACCGCTTGCCGAGCCGGGCCTCATAATCCTTCAGTTGGCCCTGTTTCAGCGCGATCTCTGCCTCGATGTCTTCCCGCTCGTGCTCGTAGCCGCCGACGAGACGCTCCACGGCGTTCAGCACGGCGCGCGAACCGGGATTGTCCCGCACCATCTGCGTCAACCGCTTCGCCGCCCCCTCGACGTAGACGTCGATCTGCCCCAGCGTGTGCTGGATCACCCCGTATTCGAGCCCGCGATACGTCCCGAGCTTGCGGCGCCGCATTTCGCTCACCTTCTCGGGCAGGGCATCCAGGCGGCCTCCCAGTGATTCCATGCTCGGCGGGTTGGGCTGATTCGCCGAAATGGTCGCCAGGTCGGTCGCCAGGTTCCCCGCCCTCCGCTCCAGTCGGCGGATGTCATCCGGCAGGTCGCGGATGGCACGGCGGGCCAGATATTGCTCGTCGTCGTGATTCTTCCGTAGGATGGCCAGCCGCTGCAACTCGGCGTCAGTCTCCGCCAGCGTCAGCACCGCCGGGTTGCCCGAAGCGATGGCCTTCACCTCGGCATAGCTGAGCTCCTGGCCGCCGATGTCCTCGGCCTTCCTGACCGCGCAGTCGCCGCTCATGATCTGGGCGATGAACCGGGCTTTCGTCTCAAGTGCTTGCCACATATAGGCATCGAACGAGCCCTCGGTGACGTAACGATAGATCGCCACCTCGTCGTTCAGATTGCCCTGGCGGAGGATTCGTCCGTCCCGTTGCTCGACCTCCGCCGGCTTCCACGGCGCGTCGAGGTGATGCAGGGCCACCAACCGCTTCTGGACGTTGGTGCCGGTGCCCATCTTCTGCGTGCTGCCGATCAGGACCCGGACCGTGCCCTGCCTGACCTTCTCGAATAGCACCTGCTTCTTCGCGTCGGTGTCGGCGTCGCCCATGATGGCGATCTGGTTCCGCGGGATGCCGTGGTCGGCCAGCTTCTCCACGATCTCGTCGTATACCGAGAACGGCTTGGGGTGGACGCCCATGTCGCAGAAGATCATCTGCGTGCCGCGATTCGCCTCCGTCTTCCGCCAGGTGGCGACGACCTTGCCGACAAGGGCGTTGATCTTCGATCCGGCGAAATCCTCGCTGCCGCGGAGCATCCGCCCGTCGAGGGCCAGCTTGCGTCCGTCCGTGGTGATCGCCAGGGCGTTGTCCTCGCGGGGATCGACCTTCTGGCTGCGGATGCGGTCGTACCGCTTGATGAGGCCGGCCTGTAGCTCCTTCTGCTCCTCGGACATCGGGCAAGCGACCGTTTGCGGCTTGCCGCCTTCGAGGGCCGGACGCGGCAAGTTCAGCATCTCCGCCGTCTGCACGTCGGCGAAGGCCCGGAACATCTGGACCAGTTCGGGCAGGTTCACAAACTTGGCGAAACGGCTGCGGGGCCGCAAGCTCGCCCCGTCGGGCGAGATTTCCATCGTATCGACCACCTCGCCGAATGTGGCGGCCCAGCCGTCGAAATGCTCGATGCCGCGATCCCGGAGCCCCTTCGGGTCGAGGAAGCGGTTCATCGTGTACATCTCGACCATCGTGTTGCTGATCGGCGTCCCGGTGGCGAAGACGACGCCGTGGCCGGGGTGTTCCTCTTCGAGGTAGCGGGCTTTCATGTAGAGGTCGAACGCCCGCTCGCTGCCGCCGGTCTGGATACCGGCGACACGCTCCATCTTCGTGGGCGTTTCGAGGTTCTTGAAGAAATGGGCCTCGTCGATGAACACCTGGTCGACGCCCAGCTCGTCGAACACCAGCCCGTCGTCCTTCTTGTCCTCGGCCAGCAGGTTCTTGAGCTTCTCCTCGCGGGACGCCTTCTGCTTCTCAAGGCTCTTGATGATGTTCCGGCCTGAAGACGCCTTGTCGACGAGAAGCCCTTCGTACTCGGCGATCTGCTCGCGGAGGAATCGCTCCTGGTAGTCCTTCGACATCCCGATCCGCTCGAAGCTGGAATGGGTGACGATGATCCCGTCCCAGTCGCCGCTGGCGATCTTGGCCGTCAGGAGCTTGCGTCGCTCCTTCGTGAAGTCCTCCTTGCTCGCCACCAGCAGCTTCGCGTTCGGGTAGAGGTGCATCCACTCCCGTGCGAACTGTTCGAGCATATGGTTGGGGACCGCGACAAGCGGCTTCTTGATCAGCCCGGCCTGCTTCATCTTCATAGCCGAGGCGACCATGACCGCGGTCTTGCCGGCGCCGACGACGTGCGCCAGCAGCGTGTTGCCGCCGGTCATGCACCGCCAGACGCCGTCCTTCTGGTGGGGCCGCAGCTCGAAGACCTTGCTCATGCCCGGAAAGTCGAGGTGAGAACCGTCGAAGAGCCGGGGGCGGAGGTTGTTGTAGGTGTCGTTGTAATCGCGTACCAGCCGCTCGGTGCGGTCGGGGTCGCTGAAGATCCAGGCCTTGAATTTCTCCTTGATCAGCTTCTGCTTCTCGCGCGCTGCCGCCGTCTCGTCGGGATTTATAACGTATTCGTCGCCGTTCGCGCCTCTGATCCGGTCTTTGATGACCGGCGTTTTCAGGTTCAACGCATCTGCCAGCAGCTCCGTTCCGTTAATCTTTCCCGTCCCATAATCGGCGGTGGCGGCGACGGACTGGATCGCCCGGTAATCCGGCTCGACGCTCCAGACTGCATCCTTCTTCAGGTGGCCGATCTTGAACGACTCGGGCGGCACGTTGAATAGCTCGGCGGCGAATGCCTGGATGTCGGTCGCAGGAATCCACGGAGCCCCGAGATTGGCGTCGATGTCGCCGGGCAGCACGTCCTCGGGCTGAACCTGGCGGAGTGCCTCGGCGTTGTGGGCGTAGTCCGGCCCGGCCTTCTCGGCGATGGCGAGCTTCTCGCGAACATTCCCCGACAGGTATTCGTCGGCCGTCTGCCAGCCCTTCGACTCAGGGTCGCGGTAGATCAAATCGCCCAGCTCGGCGACGATCTCCGATTCCGGCTTGCCGTAGAGCCCGGCGATGTAGCCGACGTTCACCTCGCCCTTGTGATCCAGACTGACCAGCAGGCCCTCCTCGGCGGACGTGACGCGGGTGATCGGCGGCTTCGGGCCGACCACGTCCTGCTTCATGATGGCGGCCTTCTCCGCCTTGCCCGTCGCTTCGTCGTACTCCTCCAGCGACATAACCAGCATCGCGTCCGGGTCTTCACGGAACTTGACCACATTCGGCATGCGGCGGATAACCGTGCCGTCCTTGGTTTCGCTGGCGGTGGTCTTGTTGACCGGGCCATATGCGGCGACGAAACGGTCATAGGCCCGGTTCAGGTCGCGGCGGGCGTCGTTCCGGTTGGCTTCCGGCCAGCCCTCGTTCTGCGACTGGAGGACGCGGCGGGCGTGGTCGCGGAGGCCGATCAGCCCGGCGATCCGCTTGCCGGTCATGGCACCGTCGGCCCTCTGGAGCGTCCCGCCATAGGTGACGGGCTCGCCCTGGCCGTTCTCGATCTGGCGGATGACCTTGTCGTCGCCGACGAAAAAAGAGCCTTCGGTGAGGTGCCGGAGAGGCGGCGGGGGCGTGAAGGAGGGAACCGTCAAGGATTCCTTGACAGTTGGCGGCGGATTCGCCCGCTCGGCTTCGGACTGGATCACCTGGCCGGGCAACCTCGCAATCGCTTCCTTCAACTGGCTGGCCAGATCGCCGTTCGAGGTGACGCTGAATCCCGAGCCGTAGAGCGTGTCCTTCCGGCTCCAGTCGCCCAGCACCATCTCGTGGTGGTTGCAGAAATAGCGGTTCACCGGCAGGTCGGCCCCCTGGATTCCGAGGACCGACGTTTCCAGCCATTCCGGGTCGACGTGGTTCGGTTCCTGCCCGGGGGCTCGTTTCCGCAAGAACACGATGTCGGTGGTAACCGACGTGCCCTCCCGCTTGAACGCGTCGGACGGCAGGCGAATGGCCCCAAGGAAGTCGGCCTTGGACGCCAGATACTCGCGCGCCGCAGCGTTCTGCTTGTCGAGCGTGTAATGGCTGGTGACCACGGCCAGCACGCCGCCGGGCTTGAGGGAGTCGACCGATTTTGCGATGAAGAAGTCGTGGAGGGAGAGCTTCTGGCCGTTCAGATCCAGCTTGACGTCGGCGAAGGGCACGTTGCCGATCACGGCATCGAGCGCCGGCAGCTTGGTGTCCCGGAAATTCTCGATTCGTATGTCGGCCTTGGGGTGCAAGGCTCGGGCGATCCGGCCAGAGAGGCTGTCCATCTCGACACCGATGTAACGGTGAGAGCCGGTCATGAATCGGCCATTTCCGCATCCCGGCTCGAGCACGGTGGCGGCGGCCGGTACTCCGAGGCGGTCCAAGGCGTCGTGCATCGCGGTCATCACGACCGGCGCGGTGAAGAACTGACTGAAGGTCGTCCGCTTCGCCGAGTCGTATTCCTCGGGCGTCAGAAGAGATTTCAGTTCCTCGCCGATGGCCTGCCAACCCGGCTTATACTGCCCGGTCTTCGGGTCTGGGAAAATCGACAGGGCGACGGGCCCGAAACCGCCGAACCGGGCAAGTATGTCCCGTTCATCGGTAGTGGGCCGCCGGTACTCTTTTTCGAGGGATTTCAGCGTGCGGATGGCTGTGAGGATATCCCGGGCCTTGGCCATGGGGCCGGTAGGCGCGAGGGATGGTAGAGGGCTGGTGATGGTGTCCATGGCTTCTCCTGACGTTCGATGCCCGCCGGATGGGGGCATAACGTTGGAGCGGCCTACAGACGCCGGAACGGACGGGTCAAAGACCGTAATGGGCAGGGACCCGTTCGGTATTGACCCGGACGGCGGTGGCTGTATGCCAGCGGAGATATGCCCCTCCGGCTGGGTCAGCGGGAGATCGTGGACGGTGTGAGGAGGTGGATCGGCGAACGAGAGGAGATTCTGGCCGCGCGCGGGCCGAACCCGCTCAACGTAAGACGAAGAGCGATCTTTACGCGGGAAACGGTCGGCGAATGACATTCAGTTTGAACGAAGGCAGGTTGCGACGGGTGAGTATGGCGGGATTTTGGGGGATGGCAACTGGGGAAATGAAAACGGTTAAGATAAGGAGAGGGCTCGGTTCACTTCTTCACGAACAGCCCGACAACGCCGACAACCGCCGCAACAATAGCCGCGATCATGGTCACTCGGCCACGCCAGAGTTCGACGCGCTTTGCCTGACGTTCGTGTAGGGTCATGGCGATCGTGATCAGATCCTGGACGATGGCGACCGGCAGCGGTTCCCGCCTGCCCGGGCCGCCCAAGGCATACCTCATGTTGAGACTGGTTGTCTTGCTATCCTCGATCACCCTGAAAAATTCGGGATGGTCTTTGGCCACCTGCCACCATCTCTCGCACCCGGGTGATCGAGGGTCGGTGTGCATGGCCGTTTTCGCTTCCAGAACCGCCGAATCCCCCAACCCCAGATACTGGATCAGGAAGATCACGTCTTCGAGTCGGTTCGGAATCAGGTACGCGTCTCGCTTCATCGTCTCAGTGTCGCGACGAAGCCGGTGAGTGGCAAGGTGGTAGGCCGGAGCGGCCGAGCGGCGGGGCGAAAAACCGGACGTCCCCCCTTCCCGCCGCGTCTCCTTTCCGGGTAAGCTTGTGAATTCCAGATAAAGGACATTATCTGT
This sequence comes from Isosphaeraceae bacterium, assembly GCA_965277595.1. Taxonomy (GTDB): domain Bacteria; phylum Planctomycetota; class Planctomycetia; order Isosphaerales; family Isosphaeraceae; genus CBDIDH01. The sequence goes on along the minus strand of CBDIDH010000002.1, from coordinate 1,874,178 downwards.
ACTAGATCGCGATCCTCATCACTTCCTCAATGGTGGCCCGGTCCTCCCTTCTGTCGTAGAGTTTCGTCGTCTTCGGGTCGGAGTGGTTGGCGATCCTCTGGGCGTGCTCCAGTGACCCGCCGTTCTCCAGGTACGCGGTGATCCCGGTGGCCCGGAAGGTATGATTGCACGTCGTCGCCGGCAGCGCCGCCTCCCGAGCCCGCCTCTTCACCATCTTCAGCGCGTTGTTCGGCGTCATCGGCTTGCCGGACAGATGGCGCTCCCGATCCAGCGATCGGAACAGCGGGCCACCGTCCCCGCTGCCCGCAGCGTCGAGGTAGGCGTCCAGATACGCCGCCGCCGTCGGATGCGCGGGGACATGGTGCACTTTGCCTCCTTTCTCGCGTAGGCGGAACCATCGCTGTTCACGTTCGACGTAGTAGTCGGATGATCGCATGCCGACCGCCGCGCCGATCCGCGCGAAGCTGAAGGCCATTAAGCCGATCAGCGCACGGTCCCGGAGGCCTTTCGTCGTCGTCGTATCGATCCGATCCAGGAGCCGCCGGGCATCGCTCGCCCGCAGCACGGGGGTCTTGCCCCTACTGACGACATACTTCGGCCCGCGAACCGAGGCCGCCGGGTTGAATGAGACGACCTGGCCGGTGACCAGCCAGTCGAACAGCATGCGGATCGCGGCGAGGTGCTGCTTGACGGTCGGCTTGGAGCCGGGGTGCTGCTCGATGTAGGCCGCCACGGTGATCGGATCGACCTGGTGGAGCTCGACGCTGCGCCCCTCGCACCAGGCGAAAAAGGAGCAGATCGCCTTGCCGTAGGCTCGCCTGGTGTTCGAGTTTCTGATGTGGGCGGTGAAGAATTCCAGGAAGCGCCTAGCCGCGCGATCCCCGGCTCGGTCTATCGGGCCCGGCAAGATCGGGATACTCCCCCTCGTTTCGGTGACGATCTCCAGCTCGTAAGGCTCCTCCGTCGATCCCATTCGCGTCCCTCGGTTGATGCAGGATAATGTCCTTTATCTACCACGGTCTTCGCCGCTTGCAAGCGGCACGATGGCCGTCGATGGCACTGACCGCCGGGATAACGAACTCCATCCGACGACCTGACCAAGTGCGTCATGTCAATGAGCGATCACCTTTAGGGATATTCCACATGTCGAGACTCAGCTTGCCAGGACTCCTGATGACCGTCGCCCTGCTATCGGGCACGACGGCCAGGGGAGGTTTCCTCGTCAATGGCGACTTCGAGGCGGGGAATGTCGGCTTCACGGCCTCCCCCGCCTACACCTATTCCGAGACCACCGCCGGCCCCGGCCATATCGGCGTCATCCGCAACCCGCAGGCCGTCTTCGGCGGTTTCCTCTCCATCGGCGACCACACCACCGGGTCGGGGCTGATGTTGCTGGTCGATGCGGCGACCTACTCGGGCACGCCGCCTTCGTTCTGGATGGAGACGGTCGCCGTCACGGCGAACACGAATTACACGTTCTCGGGGTTCGCCAGGGAGGTCAGCACCGACCCGAACACCGCGACTTTGGGATTATTCGTCGGATCGACGGAGATCGGTTCCGGCTTCACACTTCAGCAGGCGAGTCAGAGCGGAAGCTGGCAGCAATTCTCGGGCATGTTCAACACGGGCTCCAGCACGAGCATCACCCTCGGCCTCGCCGATATCAGCCCGAATACCGCCGCCGGGAATGACTTCGTGGTCGATGACCTTACGCTCAACACGGCCACCGTCCCCGAACCCGGGAGCGTCGTCCTTGCGGGGATCGGGGCCGTCGTGATGGGCGGTTATGGGGCGTGGCGCCGGCGAGCTCGACCGTCGCTCGCTCGACGTTCTGACGGCTGATCTCGTCGTCATGTACCGGCACGGCGCTATAACGCCTGCCAGCGGGGGCCGTCTTTCGGCGGCTTCCCGCTATTGGTTCCGACCACTGCTCTGATGCGCCCGCCGCTCGTCCTCGCGTTCCTGCCACGATGTAGGGTGGCCGCGGCCCTCGTAACCATGCCGGGTGTGATCCTGCCGGTGAACTGCTTTGAGTAGCTCAATGATGACCTGAGAGGCACCTGCCAAAGCCACGACGCCCATGCTGATCATGGCCATGGTCTGGAAGGCTTTGCTGCTGTGCTTGTCGCCCATCTCCATCGCCTCGCGGGCGACGGCCGTCATAGGATTGGGCGGGATGTGGATGGTCATGGCGTAACTCTAGGCTGTCGCTGAAATTCGGGCAACAAAAAAGCCCCGCCGAAGCGGGGCCATTTCTCGCAGTAGAATTTCGATCAGCCCTTAGCGGGCTTGTGGCCGGTCTGGATGGTCGAGTGCGTGCCGCCGGTGGTCGGGTCGACTTTCTCGACCTCGCCCGGGGCCTTCGGGTTACTGGTAGACGTGGCGTTGCCGTGGTTCTCGGTGGCGCCGTGGTTGTCGGTATGTTTCGTCATGTTGGTAGCCTTTCCATGGATGGCCGCCTGATGGCGGTGATCTCAGGTTACGGCAGGCTCGATAAAATCTCGATGTGGGAATCAGGCTCGATCTGCGGGATTCAGACCCGGTCGAGGTCGATCATGGGACAGTTCCTGCCGATATCGAACTGGAAGCAGGCCGGGGAGCAGCCGGAGAGAAGGAGGCAGGCGAGGATGAGGCGGGTCATTTGCAGGCCCTGATCGTGTCGCGGGTCTTGTGATAGTCGTCCATCATCCTGTGAACGGTCGGGCAGCAGTTCATGGATACCAGCTCGGAGGCCGCCATGTCCTGTGTCTCGTCGCTATAGGGGATCAGCACGCCACAGCTAGAAATCGTGTCGGTGCAGGCTGGCAGCAGCATCAGGACGGCCAGAATCAGCCATGATCTCGGTTTGTTTTTCGGCAACGGCAGCTTCATGTTTCGCCTCCACAACCTCGGGATCTTTGGGCTTGATGCCAAGCAGCGCCTTGAAGAAGGCAAGGATCGCCGCGAACCAATCCATCACCGTACCAGCAGCACAATGATAATAATGAGAAGTAGCCCGCCCCCACCGCCATACCCGAGGCCGGAATAGCCGCCGTGGTAGTAGCCAAAGCCACCGCCGCCGAGCAACAGCAGGATCAGGAGGACGAGGAGGAGCGGGCTGAGTTTCATGCCGAGGCCGGAGCCGGAGCGGGTTCAGGTGACGGCGCCGGAGCCGGAGCCGGAGCCGCGTCGGAGGGCTCATCGATCTGGCTCTGAATGTCGGTCACGCGGAGCGAGATGGTGTCGAGCTTCGCGTTCACACCCGACAGGTCGACCGGCTGGGAGGCGGGGATCTCGGTGATGGCCGTGCGGATAGCTGCCAGACCGTTCGTCGGGTCGTTCACGGCGGCGAGAAGGGCGTCGACTTTTTGCTCAAGGTTCATAAAGGTTCTCCAAATTTTGAAGGGGTTGAAACACATGTTTAGCTTGCGGAAGCCACGGGAGGCAGAAGCTTGCCAGCGGCGATCAGGTCGGCCTGGGCCTGCGAGGCCACGATGGCCGTGGCGCCGCTGACGAGTTGCTTTTCCGACTTCACGGCCTGGGCCTCGATGGACGCCAGCGCGGCGGTCCAGGATGCCCCGGGGGTCATGGCTCCGACCACCGTGAGGGCGATCTGGTACAGGTCCTGAAGGCCGTTGGTCTTGATGTAGGCCCAGGAAGCGGAGCCTACTGCTTCGGCGTCGGTCACGACGACCTTCGCCGCCGGCTCGAAGATTCCCTCCAGTTTGGCGACCAGGGCTTTGGCGTCGGCGAGAATGGTGCTATTCATATGGTTATCCTTTCTGGACGGTTTCAGTCGCGTCGATCCTAGCGCGGATTGCACGATAGGCATAGTAAATACTGATGCCATTGGCGATCAGCGGAACTCCGAGGTCGATGGCCTGATTGATGAAGTCGATGTCCATCGTCTTGCCGGTCACGACGGCGACGATGGTCACCACGTTGACCGCGATGGCCTTCAGGGCGGCCCGGATCGTGCCGGATTGAAGCGGGGAGATGGGAGAGGCGGGGTCGAGGGGCATGGCGGGGTATCAGGTGATCGGTTGATCGAAATGGACGCACCAGTTGCAGTATTTCGCGTATTGATCCGCGCTATCGCGCAGGCAAGTTCGCGCTCCGCTGCGCGGGCCGGTGATGGAAACGTTAGCATTCGCGGAATTCCGCCCGGCTCTGATGAACGGACTGGTGCCGTCCGGCGCGCCGCTCAAAGTAAATTGCAGCGTGTCGGGGGCTGTCTGCGCCACGCCGGTCAACGTGGTCGTCCCACCGGTCTGGTGGAAATCGAATCCGTAGAAGCCGTCAGTGGTGTTCGTGACGTAATTGGCATCCAGAATCAGCGGCCCTTTCGGCACCCAGAACTGCATCGTGATGACGTTGCCTGAGCGCGTAACCGTCTTAGGGCGAATTGGATTCCAGGTCGCGCCGTCGATCACGACCGACGCGACGGCGTTGCCGAAGCCGGAGGACCAGCGACTGCTCTGATGGCCATTGAAATGAAGGTCATTGGGAGCCGCGGTCAGAGCGTCCGTCTCGCCCGCGTACATCGGAGAAGCCAGAATGACGTTGCCGGGGTTCGCGGTGTGGGCCGTTAACTGAGCCAGTACCAGGTTCGGAATGCCGGAGGCGACGTTGTTGCTAAAATTGCTCTGCTGGGTGATGAACATGGGGATATTGCCAGCCTGGCTGGTGATCGCCTTCATGTCCGTGTTGATGTTCCCCTGAAGCGTGCCCGCAGTCGTCGCCCAGCTCTGGTCGGCGTCGGCAAAGTTCGCCTCACCTTGAACGAAGAAGACGCCTTTGATGACCGGCAAATAACCGAGGGCGGTAGCAACCGCGATCAGTTTGGTAACGCCGTTGATCAGATTGGTGTAGGTGTTCGTGCCCTTGATGAGCTGCGCCATCGTGTACCCGGTGTGGCCGAGGCACATGAACGCGGAACTGTGGCGCTGGCCAGTGGCGGCGATCTGCCTGCGGTTCAGCACGTCCGCCACCTTGAAGAAAAACACCTCGCGCGTATAGACCCGCAACGGTTCCTGCAATTCGGTATTTGCCAGGCCGGTGAAATCCAGAACGGACGGCGGATAATTCAGATCAGTCCAGATCAGGCTGTTGCCGCTGCTGCGATTCTTGCATCCGTCCTGCCCGAACACCAGCGCCGCGCCGTAAGTGGGATCGCTGACGCTGACCGGCATCAAGCCGTTCGTGCCGTCGCTGTTCGACTGGCCGTAGCAGATGTAGACGTTCAGCGTCGACGTCAAAGCCGGAAGAGAAGGCGTGACGATCAGACCGGAGCCATTTCTTACGGGCATCAGTTAATCCCCAGCCATTTAGCGGTTAAGTAATTCTCGATTTTCTGGCATTCGGTGGTCGAAAGCGCGCGGGCGTACATGATCAGTTCGGCGAGATCCCCGACCATCCCGCCCCCGCCAATGGACTGCTGGCAAAGGACATACATGGGCGTCACGGTGCTTACGATCGGCGTCGGAGTGGCTGTGACGACCAGTTCCTGCGCGCCGTTGATGAACGAGCTATGCGTCGTTCCGTTGCGCTGGAGCCGGATGATCTTCTCGCCCTTGACGTAATTCGCATTGCTGCCGTTGATCACCGGGTAGGTGCTGAGGCAGATGTTCGTCACATTGCCGGAGGAATCGTTGAACCGGAAGTAATGACCGATTGCGCCGGTGGTATAATGATAATAGACCGTGTTGAATTCGGGATTCATAACGGGGTTGGCGTCGTCGCAATGCGCCACGATGAAGACCGTAATATCAGTCCCGTTGGCGGCGAAATTGGAGGCGATGTCGAAGGCGGAGCTGCCCATGCCTGTCGTACCGCTCAGACTGTGGCAAAGTACGGTCTTGTTATTCCAGTTCCTCTTCCTCACCCGCGTCGGCTTGGATGTAAGCGTAGCACTCACGGGCGTGAATACCCGCGCGTTTGCCGACTTGTCCGTCCATGAGTTAACGACGCCCGAATAGGCATCGAAGGAAAAGGACGCGTCATCATTCGCATCAAGCCATAGGGCCAGATTCGGGATGATATTGGGCGTCGGCCAGGCGGGGGCAATAAATGACATTAAGCCACCCCGTACTGCATCGCGGCGATGAGATTCGTTCCGTCATAGATGACGTCGAGAAGATCGACCGCGTTCGCGCCGGTGGACAATGTCGGTTTCAAACCGCCCGGAAACAGCCATCCTGTCGCGTAGGCCAGTGTTCGCCCTCCCGTCGCATCCTGTTTGATGGTGAGTGCATAACGACCTGGTGTGAGGTTAGTCGGGAGCGCCAGGGTGGCGTTTCCGGTCAACGTGACATTGGCAATTTTGATCGTGGAAGCATCCCAGGCAATCGTGGCCCCATAAGTCAGAGCGCCAACCGCCGTGGCCGGGATCTGCGCGGCCGGGATTTTCCCGCCGCTGTCAAGAGTGGCAACGCCGTTCGCCGCGCCTGCGGTCAGCGCCGCCGCGGTTCCTAGTAGGCCGCCGTCCTGAACCGTTCCCGCCGTATCCCCAAAGGTGGCGACATGACCGACGACTGTGACTCCTGAAACGGAAGCCACCGAGGATTTGGTGTTATCCGAGGCAGACTTCGAACCAGCCGTGCCCACGGTCGGGATTGTCGGCTTGCCGTTCAGATCAGCATAAGCGCCGCTGGTGGCGACGGCGGCGGGCGTCTGCCCATTAATCTTCGTGACCGTTATCGCCACAGAGCCGCTGCCTGATGCCGTCGCGTCCCCGGTCAGCGCCGTGATGCCGGAGTTTCCTGAAGGAACCGCCCCGCCGTCGATGATCGATCCGGCTGTATCGCCGAATACCGCAAGATGCCCGGCCGCGATCGTTCCCGACACCGAGGCGACGCTCGTCTTCGTAACGTCCGAAGCCGTCTTGGCGGCGGCAGTGCCGACCGATACCGACTCGCTGGTCAGTGTACCCGAGACGTTTCGCGCGACCGGGATCAGGTCGGTCGCTTGAATCGCCCCGCCGCTCGGCAGCGCGCTGATTTTAGTGTCGGTCATGTATTAAGCCTCCAGATTGAATTTTCCGCCTGTTTCATTGAGCAAGTAGCCTCCGCTTTCCAGCAGGATCGCGCCGTAGGACGGCACCGTGCCGTCCTCCAACAGTAAATGTCCGCCGGATTCCAGCAGCAGGTAGCTGCCGTCCTCCAACAGGATCGATGAACTGGGCAACGCCGTGCCCTCATCGAGCAGGAGCCGACCGCCATTCTCGAGCAGCAGATACCCACCGCTTTCCAGAAGTAGAGCATCCGGGAGGACAACCGGTATTTCGTCGTTATCCGTCACCTCGGCACTGACATAGGCATCGCCCTGATAGGGCCGCGAGTGCTTCCCGAAGGGGCTGACCAGCTTCAGGTCGTAGACGTACCGCCCGGCGTTGATCGCCGCCGAGACAGCCTCCGAAATGACCGGCAGGACGGTTCCGGCCGCCGTGTCGATCAGCAGGCCGCCCGCGAGGCTGGTCAGGCTCAGGATGGCGTAGGGATACCCGGTCGCCAGCCTGATTTGCATGTATGCCGAGTAGCCGGTCAGGTCGAAGTCGAACGTGAAGGGTGTATCGTAGTCCGTACCTTGCTCAATGGTGATGTCAAGGCGGGTCGCGGTCATCTGGGGACGGGCATCAGGTTGCGGGTTCGATGTTCGGGTTCGACGGCACGGCAACTCCCAGAGCCATCCTCACGCCCCGATCCACCTGGAGCATGGAGTAAGGATTCACCCCGTTCTCGCGTTGGATGATCGCCTCGCAGAGCGCGGCCAGCATGTCGGCGTGCGTCAGGTCGATAGTCTCGGCCGGCGCGATTCCCAGGCTGCCTGCGATGAACTGGATATAGCCCTCGGTGTTGTTTTCCGAGGAAGGAGCCCAGCGGCTGATGATCGCGCGGATCGTGTGCAGGTTATGATTCCGAAAGTAAGCGAGCAGCGTCTTGGCGAGCGCCCGGATACCGTTCTCCGGGGTGTCGAACTGCTCGAACGACCCGTCCGTGTTCGGAGAGACTTTCCCTGCCCACGGCGCGCCGCTGATTCGGATATTGCCGGGATTTTGGTTCCTGATTCCGCGAGACGTGTTCATTTACGATTCTGCTTCTTGGCGATGGCTTTTTGCTGGGCCGATAGCTCCACGACCCAGTCCCTGACGCAATCCGGCAATTCGGCCGTGGCGTACCAGTCCTCGACGCATTGCGTGGCGAGGATCGGCTTGGGGGGCGTGGGTGGTTTCGGTGGTGGAGGCGATGCCGGGCACTGGACGGGATGAGACGGCGGCGACTGGCCAGAGCATCCCGCGAGGAGCAGGATCAGGCAGGCGAGGGCCGACTTCATTTCCCGCGAACCGACATGCGGCGCATCTCGTCCTTGACGGTGCCGAATTCGGCCTTCAATCCGCTAATGTCTTCCTTGACGCCGTTCATCTTCTCATCGAGCCGGGCCACCGCTTCGGCGCGGACGGCGTTGACCTCCAGACGCGAGATGCTCGTCTCGTTGGCGGTGACGCGAGAATCGAGACGCACTCCCCAGATCAGGACGGCGACGGTCTGAAAGCCCAGCATGACGAGCACCGTCACCGGGATGCGTTTGTCGAGCCGCCAGCCGTCGTCGCTGGAAACGGTGCCTTCGCTCATAAACCGGCCATGTAGTGACGGAGCATATGCGAACATACCATGAGTTGTAAACCCTTTCGAGCTAAAAAATCCATGTTGAAAACTCTACTGCGAGCAGTATTCGGTCACGATGACGATGCCGCCCGTTCCGGCGCCGCCGATATATGCGGCGCTGCCGACAGAACCCGCACCGCCGCCACCGGCACCGTAGCCAGTTCCCCCGTTACCGGCGGCTTGCGCGCCACCGCGCCCGCCGGTGCCGAGTTGGCTATTTCCCCCATCTCCGCCGATCGCCGCGCTGCTTCCGCCGAACAGAAGTCCGCTCTTCCCATCGGACCCGCCCCTGATAAAGTCTCCGCCCGCCGCCGAGCCCCCGACGCCGATCGCGGTCGGGATCGCGATGATGGTGGACGGTCCTTGTGGCCCGCCCGGTGACCCGCCGGTAGCCGTGAGGATCGATCCGAAAGAACTGGTAGCGCCCGCACCGCCGCCCGAGTTAGCGCCTCCCGCGCCTCCCGCCGGCCCTACCGTGACCGCCTGCGATGATCCAATGCTGGAAGCGGGTATGAGCTTGCTGGTATAACCACCCGCGCCGCCACCGACACCGTTCGATGCCGAAGTGCTGCTTCCACCGCTGGCCGAGCCTCCTCCACCCGCACCGCTGGCCTGCACCTCGACCAGTGCATAGAGGAGCCCGGCAGAGGGCGTATACGTTCCGCTACTGGTGAAAATCTGGCGGTTGATCGTGGCGACCTTCTGGGTCAGTTTCTTACCGATGAACGGCGCGCCGCTGGCCTGCGCGATATTCCCGCTGATGATCGTGGACGCCCCGTTCGCCACGGTGATGGCCCACAGCCCTACATAGCCCGCGTCAGGCGTCGGCGCGACCTGACTTCCCGTGGTCGCCGCGGTCCCGGCCTTCAGGGACAGGACGCAGACGCCTTTGCGGACGGTGTTTTGCGGCGTGCCGGAGTTTGCCGGGCCGCTCCACGAGATCGCCGGATTTGCCGCGTCGTAATAATTAAGGGTGGTTGAGCCGCCGTCCTGATCCTGGTATTCCGCCTGCACCAGATAGACGACCGATTGGCCGGAGGTCACGGGTGCCGGACAGTTGAATGTCGTATTGCCGAGTATGATCCCCTGCTTGACGATCTGGTCGCTCGTGTCGGCGGAGAGAGAGCCGTAGGAAGTAGCTTCGAGGTTGGTGAGGCTGTAAATGGAGCCGGGGCCAACGAGGATGCTCATGCTGGCGGGCGTCGTGGGAATGCAGGCGAGCCCGTCCGCCACGGTGCCGGTGCCGAGCACAGCCTGGGCGAGAAAGGCGAGCCCGACCATCGTGTTCTGATTCGTACTCAGGAACATGGTGTCGGTGGGCTGTTCGTACGGATAGACCAGGATGCGATCCATTTTCTTCCTCTTAATTCTGTATGTTGGTCCACATGATCGTGCCTACCGGCGCGAAACTGCTAATCGTGTTGTAAATATCTTGGTCCGTGACCGGCCCCGCGATGAGAGCCGGATTCACCAATGCGGAATGGCTTTCGTTTAACGCGGCCTGCGGCGTATTTAGGCCCGGAATGTTCGGGAATCCCTGCCCAGAAGGCCGGTAAGCGATGACGATCGCCTGGAACGGGTATTGGGAGGAACCCAGATATCCGGCGACGTTCAACCCCATATTCGGCATGTTGAGGCCGCCGGTGTCGGCAGGCCGTGCGAATTCAAAGATGATGGGCGCGCGTCCTGTGAGCAACTGCAACGCGCGAGTCATGCCCCTGCGCGTCCCGCGTTCGAGGAATAGCTGGGCCTGGATGCGAGAACGGAAGGAGGAGTCCGCCTCTCCCGAATGCCTCGGAAGTGCAATGCCGAAGAAATCAAACGAGACCAGATCGAGGAAAGCATCGGTCGCCGTGGCGATGCGCGTCTGGAGCCTCGCGTACTGCGTCAGGCTGTAGACCGTCGAAAGAGCCGAGGCGATGCCATTCAGGACGGCGTCGAGAACGGGCGTCGAATCGCGAAACCAGCCGTTCGGCAGTAGCGCCTTGAGGCGCACGATGAGATCCGATTGGGTGCCGACGGTCATGGCCTACGCGATCGTCATACTGCCGGCATTGATCTTATTTTGCGGCGTGGCCGCCAGGTCGGCAGTGCCGCCGTTCAGCAGGATTGAAGAAGCGTTCGTCACGCCGGGCACTCCGTAGGCGATGCTGGCGAGTTGGGTGTAAGGCAGGCTCGCGCCGAGCGTCAGGCTGTTGATGAAATTGGTCAACGCGACCGCCGCCGCCGCCACGACATTCCCGTGGGTATAACCGCTTGCGCTGGTGAGTGACATGGCGACGTTCGCGATTTCCACGGTCGGGGCGTGGACGCTGAAACGGCTGGTCAGAGGACGCACCGCGTCGACGGCGATGGATACGTTCGTCAGCAAGGTTCCCGAGGGATATCCCGTCCCGTCGTCGACGATGACGGTGAACATCCCCATGTCCGCAACGCCGTTGTAATCTGCGTTCTCGGTGATTGTGTAGCTGAGCCCCTGCTGGACGGTCTCTATCGCGTAACCGATGGCCACCTTGGTCGCTTTCGAGAGCGAGGCCAGGTAGAGCTGAAAGCGCGAGCGGAGCGCAGGATCGGATTCGGCGTCGATGCCGTTGGTGAAGGCCGCCGCGTTCGTGACCGTATCCACGCCCGGGATGCCGGTCGTCAGCACCGCCACTGAGGCCGCCAGCACGTTGCTCTGGGAGCCGGCGTTTACCGCCTGGACGGGCACGCTGACGCTGGAGATGTTCGCGGCGAGGACGTACCCGCCGAGCGTCGCGTTGTAGGCCGCGTTCGTGGCGTCGATGGTGACGAAGAATTTCTGGGTGCCGTCGCTGGTCTGAACCGCCGCGTTGATCGGAATCACGGCCTGCTGGGTCGGCGTGAACCGGGAGAAGGTGACCTGCCCGGTGGCGTTGACGGCTGGCAGCCGGATCAGCCCGAAGTCAGCCATCCAGCTGTCGAGGTCAGCCCCGGAGCTGGTGGCGGCTCGGGTCAGCGTCAGGAGTTGAAGGATGATCGCCTGGAGCCACAGGACGACGCCTGCCGTCGCCTGCGAGATGGCGAGGAAGACGGAGCCTGGCTTGAAATTCAGGACTGCCGTCGCCGAGGCCTGCATCGCCGTGGCGACGTTGGACACGATCTGGCTGAAGTTGTAGACGGTCAAGGCCATGGATCAGGCATTCAAGGGGTTACATCGAAGCTCAGGTAGGCGGCCTGGCCGGTCTCCGAGAAGGTGTAGGCGATCTGCACCGAGATGCCGTTCGGGATCTGCTGGACGGTAATCTGCGGCTCGGGATCGTGCGCCACGCTCGCTTCCTGATACATCTGGCTCTTGATGAGCGCAGTCAGCGCCGCCAGGTCGAGCGGGCGGCCGATATAGGACGGCAGGCCCGCGCCGTATTCCGGCTGCCAGAGATAGTCGCCGGGATTGGTCAGGAGCCGGCGGAGGATGCGCTGCTTGCTCTCCTCCAGGCCGTCCGCGATGAGCAGGTCGCCCGAGGCGGAGAACGCGAGGTCGGAGCCGAAGAAGTGGGCCGAGTCCGTCATGGTTGTCTCATAAAAAACCCCGCCGGAGCGGGGTATGTTGTGACTTGAAGTCGAATCCCCTATGCCGGGCGAGGTTCGAACTTGATCGAGCATCTTGACGACGGAAATTCCACATAAAACTCGAGAGCCATCCCATCCGGCGAAATCACGGTAACGCTCGGCCCGTCCACGAATTTAGCCAACTCGTTTGCCGTATCCTCCTCGATGCTCTTCAAAAGGGTATCCGTCGTCGCTTCGCCCCAGTATTTGGAGTAGATGGCCGCCACCGTACCTTCGATCCGGCCCTGCAATTCCGCGTCATTCTGCTGCATGTCTCGCCCTTGGCACCATCCATTGCCTGTGAACTATGGTATTCAATGGATGGGTTGTCCATGGGTTATTATCGCATTATTGCGATCATAAAATCTCGTCGGGGACGGCAGTATGATCACCGCCGCCCTGAACCCCGCCATGCGTGTGGCTGTCATAGGTCGCCCGAAAGCTCGCCATCGTGTAGCCGCCCGACATCGAGCGGTCGATGATGTCGCCTGTCGCGCGGATTTCGCCGTTCACGGTGAAGTCTCCCGTGTGATTCCAGATCGGGGCGCTGGAATTGATGGCGCTCGCGGCATGAAACTGGACGATACCGCCGGTAAGGAATTTGAAATAACTGCCCGCCTTGTCGACGATCCAGAATTCGCCGGCCGGTACGGAGAGCGGCCTGAACTGGTCGCCGTAATGCCTGAGCGAGACGAACCCCGCGAGCTTGCCGCCCTCCTGGAAATGGACGTCCACTACGTCGCCGGGCGTCGGCGGGCAGAACATGCCCCAGCCGGCACCGCTCCACGGCGTTGTGATCGGCACCCAGCCCGTTTCGGCGTCTTCCGGCTGGATTCGCACCTTGGCGGAGTAATTCGACGGATCGTAGGCGGAGACGATCCCGATGCGCACCGTCGCCGTCTTGCTCATGGCACGCATGGCTTCGCGGCGCATGATGTTCGTCATCCCGTCCATCATGGGGCGAATCCGTATTTGATGCGCATCATATCGCCACCGTGCTTTCCGTCGCGTGGTTTTTCGCCCGGAACTCCATGCGGTATCCTTCCTCCATCGACAGGCTGCGGTGGATCGTGTCGGGGTAATACGACTGGTCCCAGTCGGTGTTCGTGCCGACCAGCTTCACCATGGCGCGTGTCGTCATGATGTTGTCGCCCGGCATATTCACGTTGATGACCTTCTCGTGACGAGTCAGGTCCGCGAGGATGCTGTTGGCCAGTTTCTGGGCCTGATCCTGGCTCAGGTTCGGGCGGTTGAAGGCGTATATCTGGCCCTTGCCTCCCCGGCGGCTTGAATTGGCTCCGGTTCGCTTGGCATGAACGGTGAATCCGTGCTGCTGCTTCTGGTTCCAGCTCCGCACGACCACGTCGATGTCCTTTGCCAGCGTCTGCGACCGCTGGAGCTTGATGTCGGTGGCGTTCGAGGCGTAGGTGCCGTCGCCGGGTTCCGACCAGAGCAGAAGGTAAGGCGTGGCGTTTTCGGCCGGAGGCGGCTGGAAAAACAGCGTCGTGCCCGATACCCAGACGTCTAAGCCCTCTTGCTGCGCAAGGAAGATCAGCAGATCCCATTCGGTCTGCTCCTGCGTCAGCACCGTGTGGTCGATCTCGTAATAGGTGCCGGCCAGCGCCTGCGTCGTGGCGACGTTCGAATCGAGGCCGTGCCGGAGTGCGAGCGTCTGGGCGATTCCGCTGGACGTCTGATTCTGGAATTTTTCCGCCGTCTTGGTGTCGATCAGCCCCGCCGAAAGGTCGCGGCCCGAGAGGGTGATCGTGCGGTTATTCAGGTCGTAATCGACGTCGTCCACCTGCCCGAGGACGAGCTGGTGCGGCGTTCCATCGTCTAGCGCCACGCCGACGGACACCTGGTCGTTCGCCGAGGATGACCAGTAGGCCGGATTCAGGGCCGAAGGCAAGCCGCCGACAGCTAGCGTGACCCGGTAACTGTCCGCCGTGAAGTGGCTGGCGTTCGTCGCCTCGATGGAGATGACGGTGTTCGCGGGCAGACGGATGCCGTTTACCAGCACGACGGGGCGGGGCCTCCGCGTGATGCCGGGCGGCGTGCGCGGGCTTTTGAGGCTGGTCAGGCCCGGAATGGGATCAGGGAGAGCCATAGACCCCGCCGCCCGCGTTCGGGTCGGTGTCCGGTATCTGGAGCATCACGATGCCGGACAGGAAAGGGTCGATCAGGCCGTTGAGTTCGGCGATCCTCGACCACTGGGTTGCGTCGTTCAGTTGATCGAGTGCGATTTGGTAGAGGTTGCCGCCGGCAACGGTGAGGGTTTTCATATGCGATCTGTGTATTTGTAACGGGCTACGATCAATAATTTCCAAAACCAGATGCGATGAACCACACCCTCGTAGAACCGGTCTGTGATCCTTTTGGGTCTATGAAAGCCTCCGACGTAGCGTAGGCGAATTTTCCAAAGCTTGCCGGCAGCGTGAAACCAAGGCAGGCTGACAGAAATATCTCCCATCTTCATGCCGCCAGATTCTTGCCCATCCGCGTGAGCGTGCTGGAAAGTTGGTAGACCTGGGCGATCTGCCCAAAACCCGTCGCCTGTGCGCTGAGGCTGCTGGCGAGGGCCGTGGGCGACGTTCCGGGCGTGAAGGCACCAGCGGCGGCCAAGGCCCCTTCCGCCTGCGTCACGACGCCGAGGGAGGCTTGCTGCGCGAGTCCGATCGTGGCCGCGATGTTCGTGATCGAACCCGCAGGCGCGTTCTTCAACGTGTTGACCGCCCCGATGGCGGACTGGACGGTCGAAAGAGCCCCTGTCACGCTGGAGACGTTGATCGCGCCGCCGAGCGTCAGGGCGTTGGCCAGGTCGCTGCCGATCAGCTCGTCCAGACCGGGGATGCCGGCGAGGATCGGCGAGGATTCATCGGAGACGACGACGCAGGAGAGCGAATAGGGGATCTCAAAGGGCTGCTGATAGGTGGCCTCGAACGACTTGACGATCACCTGGTAGCGGTAGGTGCTCCACGTCAGCGTGAGCGGCTGTCCCGCGATCCGGTAGCCGTCGAGCTGGCGCGCGCGGGATTCGGCCCCGTTTCCCCGAAATCGGCCAGACCAGCCGATGTCGCGGTGATCTGCACCCATCGCGTCGATGATCCGCGCGCCGCCGGGCATTTTGTGGACGACGAGGGCCTGGTCGCCGCCGGTGCCGATAGATTCC
The DNA here is from genome assembly GCA_965277595.1 of Isosphaeraceae bacterium. Taxonomy (GTDB): domain Bacteria; phylum Planctomycetota; class Planctomycetia; order Isosphaerales; family Isosphaeraceae; genus CBDIDH01. The sequence continues at coordinate 1,858,800 of CBDIDH010000002.1, read as the reverse complement.
GGGATCTCGAAATCCTGGAAGATGACGCCGCCAAGGGTGAGTATGACCGTCATTACCAGCCCCAATCCGGCTGGATGATGCCTGTGCGGCCGTTGAATCCATTGCCGCTGTATGAATATCTCGAGGCATCCTCGTTGGTGCCGTTTACGACGGTGGTTACTTTTCGGCCATCCATATAGGAATTGGCGACGAGGGACTGTTGCTTGCTGGAAAGTGGAGGAGCGACTGTCCCGCCATCTCCGAGCAGGAAGTTCCTGAGCGGTCCTTGATGCAGGCCGTTGGCCATGCCGTAAAGCTTGTCACCAATGCCGGGAGCCGCAGAATCGACCGCGCCGGCAATCTCTTTGTGATAGGCAATAGCAGCGAGAGGCAGGAGTGCCGCCGCTAGCACGCCCAATGCCGGAACGACTGAGGTGGTGATGATCCCGGCCAGCGTGGGCATCAGGAGTTGGATTCCCAAAAACGCAGCTTTGAGCGTCAGGATCGACCCGCTGAACAGCAGGGCCGCCGATAGTCCTGCAAAACCATAGATTAAATCCTTGAACATATTGGGATGACGTTGCGTCCATTGCCCGATGGCCCGAATGGCATCAGCCAGCTTGAGCATGGCTGGGATAACGACGGGGATAAGGACATTGCCCGTGGCGATCTTAAGCATTTTCCATTGTGCCTCAGCCGCCGCTTCCGCAGTGTCGGGATCGTTCTTCATCGCAGCGTTGAAAGCAGCCTCATATCCCATCGATCCTTTTAATATTTTCTGATCGCGCAAGAAATTTTGTTGCTTGGTGAAGAACTCCACGGCGAGGGACGCCGCGAGCTGGTTGCCACGGAAGAGGCCGTTCAATTCCTGCCTAATAAATTGATCAGACACTCCGGTGCCATATTTCTTTTTGATCGTATCAACGAGTTGATTGACCCAAACGAACGGATTGGACGCTGCGCCAGTGGCATCTTTCATCGCTCCGACTGTCGTACCTGAAGTAGTTGTCTTCAGGGCGGTATGGCCATTCACATAACCCAGCTTTTCCCATTCGCTCAATGACTTTTTATTGATATATCCCTGATTCGTAACGCGATACATCGCCGCGACCATCGGCCCTACCCCCTTGGAACCGCCGCCTCCGCCTTTGCCCGTACTGGCCTCCAGCATGAGGGTGGGAAGAATCTCGTATTTAAACTCATCGCTCAGATCGAATTTTCCCTGACGAGCATATTGGAAGACGCCTTGGAACATCTGGGGCGTCACTCTGTTTTGCGTTGCGGTGATGGCCTTGCTCATCATGCCCGCTTGTTTCACGAGTTCAGCGGGATCACGCACCGCACCGATGATGTCCAAGGCTTTACCCATGCTAAACGCAATATCTGCGGCATTCTTTGAAATGTTGCCTTCCGAGGAGGCCGCCATCACCGTTTGAATCTTCGAAACGATGGGTAGCAATTGTTTCGCTTCCTCAAGGCTTCCGGTGATGTTTTTCAAGTCGAGAATGCTGCGCAGGTTCTGCGTCGGGGTCGTAGTCATGATATCGCTGCTGGTTTTCCAGGCCAGCTTGATTGATTCGGCGATTTCGGCTTGTTTCATGCCCGCCATGTTCATGATGTTGAGCTGGTGGGCGTATTCCTTCGCCGGAGCGATGGATTTTTCGAGTAGCCTCAACCCCATAAAACCCGCACCGCCGAGGATCGCGCCAGCGATGCCGAGTTTCTTGATCTGCCCGAGCGTTGCGTGCAGCTTCTTCGCCTGCGCGTCGGTCTTGGCGAGGTCGCCCTGGATCATCATCAGGCCGCGGCTGATCTGATTCGTCAGCGCGATCGTGATGCCGACTTTATAAGCTTCGACCATGTTACTACTCGATCAACATTTTGCCGCCGTGGACGCCCTTGCCGACCAGAGCCGTCACGGCGGACTCGCCCACCATCTCGATGATCTTCTCGATCGATTCCGCCGCGGTGCCGCCAAGCACAGAACGCGGAGGCTGTTTCGACGTGCCAAGCTCGAACCAGACCAATTTGTCGTCGTTCGACCCTACCTGCGCCTCGCCGTCGGCGACGACATGCTCGATGCTGTCCCGCATTTCACCGGAGCGTAATCCGGGGTCGTCCTCGGTAAATCCCTGCCGGACGCGATCTTCTTTCGTCGATTCCGCGAGTTCAGCCCAGCCGGCGAAGGGTCCGGCCGCATTCTGGTACTCGCCAATCTTGTCCTTGGCCCGCTTCTCGACGAGCACAGCCGCTTTTTCGAGGGCGTGATGCTCCATCTCATGCTGGACGAGGGCGATTTCGCCGAATTTAATCGCCAGTTCGAGGAGTTCCATCAGGTAGCCTGCTTCTTCCATTGCATGGCGTTCCAATCAAAAAACGATCCGTCGATTTCGCCGAAGATGATAACCCATGCCGTTGCTTCGTGCGGCTTCAGGCTGAAGGCCACATCGAACGGCACGCCGTTTTTTACCAGATAAAGGCAGTTGCGCAGTTCAGGATCTTCGACAATACGACGGATGACATCCCGGATATCGTCGGTCACGCTACGTCTACTTGCTCGGAAAGATGCACCGCCACTGCGTCCATGCCATCCTCGTCGAGCCGATTAACCAGCGCTTCCAGATGAGCCTTACTCGTCGGGCGGATCACCGCCTCGCCGTCGATGCTGACGACCATGTAGGCCAAGGCCGCGTAGCCGACATACTGCTCGTTCTTCGAGTTCTCGGCCCCGATCAGCTCGAAGAAGCGGAGCCGGTCGAGCGGCCCCATCTTCTTGATGCCGATGGACCGCCCCCGAGCGTCGGTGACGGCTTCCGAGGTGTTCGCCGCCTTGACGATGCTCTGGCTCGGCGTCTCTTCGTGTACGGTGACTTTTGCCATATCAGCTTACCTGCAAGCGTTCGGTTGCGTAGGCCATGATGGTGAGGGGGATGTAGGCGTCCCCCTTCCAGTCCCCGGCTCCCTCGAACTGGAGGACGACCTCGGTGTAGCGAAATTGGCTGACCGAACCGTCCGACTCGGTGATCGTCTCGTAGATCGTGCCGCTCGGGACGTTCACCCCGTTGAAGTAGTCGGCGTCGCGCGCCGCGAAATACCTGTCGACCGTGGCGTCCTTGCGGTCGAGCTGGATGGTGATTTCCCAGCCGTCGGGGATGACACCGTGATTCGTTTTCCCGCCCAGGCCCTTGCGGGTGAGCATCGTATTTTTCTTTTTGGAGCTGTACGACGTAATCCCGGACAGGTTCAGGACGCCGTTTGGCGTCGAGAGCGTAAAGCTAATGTCGCGGCCGACGGAATAGTTATTCACAGGCATAGGTAATGCTCCTTATTGCGATTTACTGGCCGCGCGGCGCGTTCTGGACGATTACGACGGTCTGGCCGCCGCTCAAGTTTACCAAGAAATAGCGAATTATGCTTAAATACTGGACACTTACATCCGCCTGCATGTAGCCGAGCGCCACGCGGGGCTGTGGATTGTTGGTCGCATCGAGGATGACCTTCCACGCCTGGATCATGTTCTGTTGGAACATGTTGCTCAGGAAATTATCCAGCGTCGCCCGCGCCTGCTGCTGGACGGTCACGCTCTGCACCTTGCCGACGAATTGACCCATGCCGGCATTCAGCGACTTGGCGATGTAGTTGGTCATCATCGTGTAGTTGTCGCCGTTGGTCGCGGCGTTGCTCGACGTGTTGACGCCGAGGCGGGCGCCGAAGCTGTTACCGGCCGGGATCGGGTTGGCGATCACGTCACCGCGCGCCTGAACGATGGCCGCCAGCTCCGCCGAGCTGTATTGCTGATTCAGTATGCTCTTCTGCGTCCCGACGATACCGTACATCGGCTTGTTGAGGATCGACTGCTCGGGCGACAGGTTGGCGCGCGTGCCGGCGGCGAAGCCCTGCGGCGAGATCGCGCGCACAACGCCGTTGATCGGGTCGTTGATGTAGGCCCAGTCACCGAACATGAGCGCCATGTCGTAATTGTCGATGCCGGCCGTGGCGAGGGTGGAGGCGAAGTTGCTGATCGAATCGCCGGCCGGGCTCGTGCCGACCATGTAGATGCCTTCGGACTGGCCGAACGCCACCTGCGTCGTCCACTGGGTCGAATCGTCCGCGTCGGCGAGCATGCCCACCGAGCAGCCGGTGCCGCGCAGGGCGTACATGCCCTTGCGGGGGATCGTGTCCTGGCCGATCAGAACCGTCGACGTGATGGTGGCCGCGCCGTCAGTGCCGTTGGCGAAGGTGCCAGTGAGCGGGGAACCGGTCGAGGTGGCGCCTATGTTGTCGAACACCTCCGGGGTCTGGTTCGGCAGGGCTAGTGAGAGCTTGCTGGTGTTCGCCGCGGTGCCTGCCCCGAGGATGGCCTGGAGGCTATTGCCGAGTGTGCCGGTATATTTGGCGGTCAGGGTAAGCGTGGTCGAGCTGGCCGACGCCACGACAAGCTGCGACGGGCCGCGCAGGGTATTCGCCCCGGAATTGATCGCCGCCGCCAGGGCGGTCGCCAATGCCGAACTGCCGCAGGTGATGGTAGCGCTGGCCGCGACATCGGTGCCGTCGGTGACGCGCACGAGCCGGAAATTGGAAGCCCCTTGGAGCGAAGCGGCGTAAGCCGCCGTCACGAGGTCGTATTTGCGGGCCTGCATCTTGCCGAACTGCTGGGTGGCGTCGGCTGGGTTGCTGGCGATGACGGGGCTGTTGACGGGTCCCCATGTGGCGGTGCCGACGATCCCGAGGATGTTGCTCGGCACGCCGTTAATCTGCGGAGGCGGGGAGACGATCTGGACGTAAAGATCCGGCACCGTTAAAGCGGTGGTGTTCAGCGATCCCTGCTGGATGATGGTCATGGTCTCAAGCCTCCTGGGTGTCTTTTTCTTCGGTCACGTCACCGGCGAGCGTGATCTCGTGGTCGGCCGCGACAACGTGATGGGCGTGCTCCCCGTCCAGGGTCTCGTCGATCTCGTCTTCGTCGGTGATGCGCTCGCCGATCTCGCGGCCCCCGAACGGGCTGGTGACGACCAGGACTTTCATGGTGTTCCTCATTGGTTGACGTTGGCGGTCGCGGAGACGATCTCCGCCGCCGTGGTGACGTTGGTAGTCGAGTATTCGACCGTGTAAACGAAGTCGCGCCGGTAGCGCATGACCTTCTGGCCGCTGTCGTCGCTGTGCGTACTGACGTAGCGAAGGCGGCCCGCCGTTCCATCCGGCAGGGTGATGTAATCCATGGCGGCGAGGGCGGCGTCGACTACCTGGGCCATGGTGTCGCGGATGCTTGGTTTTGGACACCAGATGCTGATGCGGAAGCTCTTGATCTGCCGCCGTACCTCCTGAATGGTATTGCCGACTGTGCCAGTCCCGGCTTCGATCTCGCCCCCGCCGGGTATGGTGACGACGGGACCGGAGCTGCTCGCGGTGCCGATCAGGACGGCGAGCGCCGTGGCCACGCTGGACAGCGTGTCGATGGCCTGGAGCGGGTAAACGTAGGCCACTCCGTTCACGAGGATCGCCGCGTTCAGCGGGCAGGTCACCCGGCCGCCGACCGTCACCGTGCTGCCGTCCACGGTCAGGGTGAGATAGACCGGCGGCTGCGGCACCTCGATCCAGTCGAGGCCGTTCTTGGTCAGGTTCCGCTCCACGTCCATCGGGAAGACCGAGATATTGACCGTGCCGGCGGATAGGTCGTTGTCGAGCGACGCCGGTTGGGGCCAGCCGCGATAGATGCGCGTCGGCGTCCCGGTGGCGGATGCGGCTGCCGTCCCGTTCGGATAGACCGTCTGGGCGATGACGCAGGTCAGGACTTGTTCGATCTCGAAAAGCTCGGCCACGGCTCAGCTCTGCAAAATCTGGCAGCGGCACGTCGTGACGAACTGCCCCCAGACGGCGGCGATGACCTGATACCGATTCCCGAGCTCGTCCACGAGGATGTCGTGGGTCTGAGCCAGGCCACGCGGACCCTTGAACAGGATTTTCCAGATGCTCTGCCCGGCGGCGTCGCCCGGCAGGCGGGCGTCCGGCGCAGTGCCCTGGCGATCCATCTGGACCCGGGCCGGCATGTTCGCCGCGATAATTTCCTCGTTCGCCGGATCGAGCCCGCTATAGGGCTGGAGGCCGACGCCGTCCATGGGCTTCGGGCGACGGATGGAGATTGTGTTTTTCAGCAGGAATGACATCAGAGCCGCACATTCCGGTAGGGAGCGAGCAGCGACATGGTGTCGACGTCGAACGAGCCGGCGGAGAACCGTTCGATCATGCCGTCCCCGTCCTTCAAGACTTTCCAGTTGCCTGGGGTGCCGGATGAGTCGATCGCGGACTGGACAATAGCGGCGGTCGCCAGCTTGATCGCCTCGGGCAAGGAGTCGTAGCTCCAGCCGGCGATGTACGACAGGCGCGCGCGGGAGAAACCCGAGCGGACGGTGCCAGGCAGGAACCAGCAGACGCCCCGGGCGCTATCGAAGTCGCACTGGCTGAGCGGGAAATCGTTCCACTCCTGCAAGGTCGGCACCGTGCCGATGGTCAGGAGTTCGTCGAGCCATCGGCTGCGGCGGTCTCGCCGGCCGGAGCGGTAGCTCCCGAAGACGCTGAGCAGCCGCGCGACGGGAAGCGCGGAGGTGTGCGCCATGCCGCCGTAGACGACCATCGCATCCTCGGCGATGGTCAGCCCGAATTCCGCCGTGGCATTCGCGTCATGGGCGAAAAGAACGGTATCGAGGGTCAGGATGTTCCCGGCGACACCGGCGATGACGCAGGTCTCTGCCGCGTCCGTGTCGGCCCGGTCAAGGACAACGGCCGAACCGATGTCGCCCTGGCCGAACGTGGCGTAGCCAATCGTTGCCTGAACCGCGGTTCCCGGCGCGATGGGCGAGGCCAGTTTCAGACTCCTGGTGGGCGTGTTGGCCGCCATCCAGCTGGGGTTGCCGGCTGCGTCTGTCATCCACATCAGCCCTTCCGGGCGTCCGAGATAGCCGTCGACCTTGCGGCTGGCGGCGGAAACCTGGACGTCGGTCGCGCCGGTGATGCCGTAGGCGTCGTAATCCGCCGGCTGGAGATAGCCGGACGTCATCTGGACTTGTTCTCTGGCGCGGCCTTGATCGCCTTGTTGGCGGGGGCATTGCCGTGAGATTTCTCGCCCGGCTTGCTTCCCTCGCCCGCCTTGTCCCCGTCGGCCAGATCGACCGCGCCGAGGTCGATGAAGGACTGCATCAGCTCGTCGCCGATCTCGTATTCCTCGCCTTCGAGAAACGTCGCCGGGTAGATCTCGCCGTCATGGACGCCCTTCTGCGTGGTCAACATTCTGACTTTGTGCATAGCGGTCGTCCTTTACGTGGGTGACGGGGGCGACTGACGCCGCCCCCGATGGATTTACTTGCTCTTCTTTGACTTGGCGTCGGCGTCATCCGCCTTCGCGGTGTCAGCCTTCGTGGCGTCGGTCTTGGAATCGTCCGCTTTCGAGGGATCGCCTTTCGAGGGATCGGGCTTCACCGCCGGCTCATCGCCCTCGGCCTTGCCCTCGACCTGATTCACGGGGCTCGGGTCAGCCTTGTCGGACTCGTCCTTGGCGATCACCTGAGCTGCGGTCAGCTCGCCATGACGTAGGACGGCGGGGTCCTTGTCGAGCCAGTTCTCGTGGATGTCGTCGCGGTCATCCTCGGGAAGCGCCTGAACGGGCTCCTCGCTCGATTCCTCGACGGCGTCCAGCGTCTTGAACTGTTCCGCCAGGTCGTCGTCGATCTCGTAGGTTTTTCCCTCGTGGAAGAGGACGGAGTGGACTTCGCCTTTGCGCACGCCGCGCTGGGTCTTGAGCATTTTGTAAGTGGCCATGATTCAGTCTCCAGAGATGTGGGGCAGCCGAAGCTGCCCCGTTTGATTAGACGGCATTGACCGGGGTGTTGCGCGGACGACCGGCGATGGCGAGCACGTCCATCGGTGTGCCGACGCTCGTGGTGCCGTAGTTGGTCAGCGCCACGCGGATGTAGCGCTTGTTGCCGCGATAGCCGGTCAGATACATCTGATTGGCCCCAGCATTGGCGTTGAGCAACATGAACGTGCCCGTTGCCTGCCCGCCGCTGACCACGTGGACCAGGTCCGAGTCGGCGACAGCGGTGAAGGTGCTGTTGTCGTCAGACTCCTGCACGGTGGCCTCGACGCGGTTGGTGCCGGAGAACGTGTCGCCGGTCGCACCCACGTTGACGGCAAGCGTCACGGAGTCGTAGTTCTGCACGTCGAAGCTGGCCGAGTTGGCGGCAGCCGTGCGGTTGAGGGGAGGAAGCAGAGGCACGATGGCCTGATTGAAATAACTACCGGAATGTCCGACCATTTTGAGGTCCTTTCAGTGATGTTTGATTGATTCAGGAGGGTTTGACCGCCCGGAGGAGGCCATTCCGATCAGGCGTGGATGACCAGAAGGCTCAAAGCCTCGTAGTTGACCACGGCGCCGCCCACCCGCTTGGTCGTGTAGAAACGGACGAACGGCTTGTTGGTGAAGGGATCGCGCAGAACGCTGATGCCGGTGCGGTCGACGATCTGGTACGCCTGCTTGAAATCGCCGTAAGCCATCGCCACCGCGTTGGTCGCCACGCCCGGCATGTCGGCGGCGAAGATCACCGGCTTACCGAAGATGGTGCTCTCCAGACCGGCGTTCTTGTCGTACCCCATGTTGAAGATCGGGCGCCCCTGGCCGTCTTCGATCCCGAGCAGCAGGGCATTGCTGGCACGCTGCGTCAGGAAAACCGCGTTGTTCTGGTAGGGCTCTTTCAGCGAGTTCTGCAAGGCGACGAGGCCCAGATAGGTGAAGCCGGACGCGTTACCGGAGTAGACCTGCTGGATCTGCGCCTGGCCGACACTGGTTCCTGCGGGATAAGCGAGGAAGCCCTTGGGCTTGTTGATGCCGTTACCGCTCACGAAAGCAGTGGCCTCGCCGCGGGCGAACACCTGGGAGACCTTGCCGGCCAGCCATGCCTCGACGTCGACATACGCGTCGTCCAGCATCTTTTGGCTGACGTTCGGCATGGCGTACATCTCGCCCACCGTGATCGCCAGCTTGCCGACCTGCGGGGTATAGGTGTCGGGACGCGCCTGCGTCTCACCCACCCAGCCCCAACCTGCCTGGTCGTTGTCGATCACGTATTCGAGTGTGTCGGTGCCGATGGAGATCACGCTGGCGAGACGACGCAGCGGAGAGGTCTCGTAGACGTAGGTTTCGATGATCCCGCCGAACTCAGGCAGGGTCAGGAAGCCGCCGTTCGGGTCGGAATTGACCGTGAGTGCTTTCAGCTCCAGGTCGCCCTCATGTGACTTGATGTACTCGCGGGCGAACTTGGCGAGGTCGGTCCGTTCGTCGGACGCGTTGACACGGGCGAAGGCGTTAAAGAGCTTGTTCGCTTTCTTGCGAATGTCCTCCTTCAGTTCCTCGCGGGTGGTGACGCTGGCCGGACGATTCAGGGCCGCTTCGAGAAGCCGCTGCGAATCCTTCAGGGCATCGATCTGCGTGACGAAATTCTTCTTCTCGTTCTCGAAAGCCGCCACTCGAGCGTCGAGCGCCTGCTGAGTCTCCATGGCCGTGGCGATGGTTTCCTGGATGCGGTCGTATTTCTTTTCGTCGAAGGCGTCGAACTTGCCTTTCAGCGGCAGAATTTCGTTCTTCAGGGCCTCCATGGCGCGGGCGCCATTCTCAAAAAGGGTGATCTGTTCCTGGGTAACTTCGGGCATACAAAACCTATGATTTTAATGTGTTGATGAATTTTACAAATGCGTCGTGCTCCTGCCCGCCCGCCTCTCGCGGGGCCGCAATCGCCGTAAAACCCTTGGCAATAACGCCTCTCGCGTTGCCTCGGGACATGCCTGCCTCTCGCAGGATTCTTTCGATGGATTTCGGGGTGAATTCGCGAGCCTTGCCCTCACCCTCCTCGTCGCCGTCGGGATCTTCGAGCAGCGACTGCGCCTGCCGCACGAGCTGGGCGACGGTCGCCATCGCCGCGGCGGTAGGCTGCATCTCGCCGGCCGCGTAGGCGTCGCACATGCCCGTCACCTGATCGAGCAGGTCGGACGCCTCGTCGATATCTTCCATGGCCGCCTTGACCATGGTGATCGTCGCCTTGTCGTTCATCGGGAACGTGACGAGCGACACTTCCCAGAGGTCGAGCTTTTTCAGCGTTCGCACGCCGGTTTTCTGGTCGTAGCTGGAGTCCTTGACGGCGTAGCCGATGCTCATGCTGTCGATGGCGCCGGCCTTGGCCAGCGTATAGGCGTCGTTGCCGAGCGACGTGTCGAGGATGCGGCCCTTGACGTACAGGCCCTGGTCGGTTTCGCTCGCGCTATCCCACACGCCGATGATCTGGCTCGAATCGTGCTGCCAGAGCATCTTCGGCTTGCGGGCCTTGATCGATTCTGAGAACGCCCCGGCCGCGATGATGTCGTCGCCGTGATCCTTGTTGCCGAACGTGGAGGCCCAGCCTTCGACCGTGCGCGACTCGTCGTCCATCTTGAGGTCGTGGATGACGAACTGCTTATGCTTCATTTTCATGCGGCGTCCTTGCCTGGTTTCTTGCCCTGCGCGGGCGGATTCGTGCCCGGTTCCTCGGGCGTCTTCGGCTTCCCACCTTCGTCGGCGGCCTGTTGGGCGTCCTCGCCTTCGAGCGTCGGATGCAGGTTCGGATCGACCGTGCCAGCCAGCTCGATAGGGATCTGGTTCGCCGCGATGAACAGACTGTCGGCCCCTGGCTTAGGCGGTTTGGCGTAAGCTTCCAGACCCATCGCCTCGCGCTTCTCGTCGATCGTCATATACATGGCCTTGTTGATGCGATCCGATTTCTCGGCGCGCCGCGGCTCCAGGGCCGGGATCTGCTCCTCGTCGTACCAGAGGAATTTCTTAGGCTCGCCCATCAGCGGCGGCAGCCAGCGGTTGATGTCTTCGAGCAGGATGCCCAGCAGCGGCAGCACCGTGTCGCTCCAGTAGGCCATCGTCGCCTGCTGGTAATTCGAGTAGGTCGACTCGCCCGGGATGTTCACGAGCTGCGGCGGCGTGCCGTAGCAGGCCGCGATGAATCGCGCGTTGGTGAGCATGGTCTCGCGGTGGTCCATGTCCTTGCTGTTGAGGGACATCTGGACCCATTCGAGCGCGCTGTCGAGCAGCATGGGGCGTCCGGCGTTGTGCGGCCCGCTATAGCTTTCTTCCACCTCGTCTCTCAGGCGGTTGTACTGGTCATCGGTCAGCGGCTGGACGAAGCCGTCCTTGCCGGCCCGCATCTGGAGCGCGCCGGACGGACGGCCCTCGTTCTGAAGCAGCGCCTTGTTCCATTCCTGGCCGGCGTTGAAGACGTCCACACCATGCGAGGCGGCGGCCAGAGGCGGCAGGCCGTACCACTCATTGAGCGGGTTGACCGTCCGCAGGTGGAGCAAGGCGGAGCGGCCCGTGACCTGGTCTACCGGGTAGATCAGCGGCGAGGCCTGTCCCGGCTGGTACTTGTAGCCAGCCGGGAGCATGCGCCCCCCGCTGGCATCGACAGTCACGTATTCCGGCGGCAGAAGCCAAAGCTCGGACGGCGGGCGATCTGCGCCGTTATTGGCCGCCACGAAGGCGTTTCCGCCGATCAGGTAGTGCGTGGCCAACTTCTCGATGAACTGGCGGCCCGACCACGCCACGTTGGGGCGGTTGATCAGGTCGAGGATGCCGTGGTCGTCGATCTCGCGGAGCTTACCCTGCCGCGTATGGTCGTAGAGCTGCAAATCGACCGAGGAGACGGCCCTCGCCAGCTTCGTGACGCAGGCGTAAACGACCGGATTGGTCTCGAAGCCCTCGTTCGCCAGGACGCGATAGCTGCGGCTGAGCCATTTGGCCTGCCCCATGCCGACCATGACCGACTGGTACTTGACGGCGAGATGGGCGGTGGCGACTTTGGTCGAGCGGAACGGCCACATTCAGAGCCTGCCCGCGTTGCGGCGGCTATCGTCCGTCCGGGCTGACCTCATATGCAAAATATTTTCTCTGTTAGTGCATGTAATGCGTTTTTCTTCTGGACAACACTGCATCTAATGCGTATAACCGGATTCAAGAGCCGCGATGATGCGGTTCGGGAAACGGAGGAGAATCGTCATGACCCAGAACAGCAAACAGACCTGGGAAATCGGCCAGCAGGTCAATGTCGGCTTCCTCAAGGGCCTTACCGTCCTCGCCAAGGTGATGACACCCGGAGACTATGCCCCGGATGCCTATGTCCTGGCCCGTGCTGCTTCGTTCTACAGCTTCGTGCCGCACAATGGCCTGACCAGGATCGAGCAGCACGAGGCCGCCGAGATGATTCAGGAAGGCAAGCGCATCCGAGAGAAGGCCGACGCCAAGCTGAAAGCGACTGCCGAGAAATGGGCCGAGGCCGCTCGGTTCCAGGCTTCCATTCTGGCGGCTGCCTGAACATGGCTCCCGAGGAATTCATCACCATCGGCAAGCGGCTGTTCGGTCGCGAACCAAACGGCTATGGCTGGCAGGCGGAGATGCACCGCCAGACCGGCTGCCCGCTTCGGACCATTCAGGCATGGGTCAAGGGCAAAAACCCCGTGCTACACGTCGTTTCCGGTCTCCTGCGAATGCTCGATACTGAACGTAACAACCAATCGAAAGGCTAATCCCATGCGCACGTTAATACTCACCGCCATCGTGGCGGCTACCATCTCATCCCCGGCCTTGGCCGTGACGTTGAAAACTGGTTCTCCCGTCTGCATCAGCGAAGACCTCTACAGCCAGATGACCGCGGCGGTCTTCAAAAACGACATGGACGCGATCAACTGGCTGGCGCAGAACGGTTGCACCGCATCCGACCGCCCGCTCAAGGCCACCGTGATCGGTTTGAGCAGTTGGGGCAGCCTGGCGCATGTCAGGGTCTATCGCGGCAAGTATGCCGCAGAGTTGTGGACGGCCCGCGAGTCGCTGGACAATTATGACCCGCTAAAGCCTTAGAGCCTGCGTATCATGGGGCGGTCGCCGACCAGCCCGCTTGTTAGCTCCTCGATGCAATCGGACAGAGTATCGACCTGATCGTCCTTGGCACCGCCGGGGAAATTCTCTGCCTCTCCGATGAATGCCTCGTTCCACGGGCCGCGTACGATCTTGATATTGCCAGCCTCCGCTTGCGCCGACGCCGGCATCGCTCTGGTTACCTTGTCGCCTGTCACTCGTTTCGTCCTGATGTTGAACCCGGCGAGCTGGCGGGTGAGATATTGAGCCTGTGCCTTCCCGGCTTGCCCGGGGTCCTGGGGTATTCGGATCGTGGTCGACTGACCATCGGCCTTGGCCATGTTTTCGATGGCGCGCTCTACTTTTTCCGGGCTGGCCTGGAAGCGTTCGACATGCTCCAGGTAGAAAATTCCTTTCTCGTCTCGACTCATCCGCATGCCGACGGTCCAGTCGGGCGTCTTTCCTTCCTCAGCGGAAGTCGCCGCCAAGTCCCAGCATCTCACCCGACGAGCATTGGCCGGGGCCGCCTCGACGATCTCAAAATAGGATCGCTTGAAATAGAGGCCGGCGCTCGGGCGAATCTTCCAGTTGCCGCCGAGTAGCCGTTCTCGCTCGACCAGCGACTGAGCCTTCAGGTTTCCCAGGTATCCGGGGTCTTTCGCGAGCAGTATCTTGTTGTCGAAGATGCTGGCGCTGACGAAGGTGAAGGACTTGATGTCGTGCGGCGAGAGGTCGGTATATCGACTCAGCAACTCTTCCCGGGTCTCTCCCCAGATAACCTCGTTGCTCACAGTGGTGAAATACCGCACCACGCCACTACGCTCTGGAATAGCCAGGCCCGTGTCCTGGTCAATCCACCAGCGGATAAAGTCAGCCACCCAACTATCGGAGTCAGGGTTCGTCGTCGCCCGCATGTACGGCCTGACACCGCATGTCGAGCGGTTTCGACTTAGCATGTAGAGGAATTGCGACCGACTAAAATGCGTAAGCTCATCGAATCCGATTAGCGGGATCTGCGAACCTTGCCAGTCGTACTTGGTCTTCTCATGCTCGAGATGGGCGAATTTGAGTTTGGCTCCGCTCGGAAAGCGCCATTGCAGAATCGATTCCTGCGGCTTTGCCCCGACGACAGGGTACAGCTTCGCGCTTTCATCCCATAAGCCGCCTTCATTGCGGACCTGGACACTATTGCGGCGAAAGATGACCGTACCGAAATTCGAATTTCCCGAATGCCTTAACGGTTCGAGCAGGAGCGACCAAGTCTTCCCGCCGCCGGCACTCCCGCCGTAAATCGCGAAGTCGGCCGACGTAGCGGCGAATTTCTCCTGCGGCCCCTTCTGGGGCCTAATCGCTATCTCTGCCATTGTCGGGCATGTAGATCGTCACCTTGGCGTTGACATCTACCTCGCCGCTGAGCTTTAAGCTGTCGCCGAACATGCCGATGTGCTTGCCGAGAAGCTCCAGCGAGCGGTTGGCGCCCATGGCGTTGAAGACGTAGGCCGGGACGATCTCGCCGTCGGAGTTCTCAACGAAAACCGGCTTCCCCCTGCGGTCAAGCACCGGGGTGGCCTGCATACAGCGTTCGGTAACCGTCTTGAGATTCGAGAGGATCCAATCCTGCTTGATTTCGACCCGCTCCGAAGCCAAAGCCTGGCCTTTAGCTACGGCTTCAGAAACCTTAGCATTGCTTAACAATCGCGAGGCCTGAACCTCAGCGGTCTTCGGGCTGTAACCGGAACGAATCGCAGCCTGTTTCCCATTCAGGTCGATCAGATACTCTTCGACGAATCGCTGCTGCTTCGGATTGAGATCGTTGTCCATAAAGAAATCCGCATCATGCGGCAATTTGGGTTTGCATTATTTTTCGGTATTTGCCGGGAATAGTCCCGCAGAATTTATTCGTCAAGTTGTCGAGACCGATTCGATCTATCTCCATTTGCTCCAACCACAGAGCGCGAGACTCGCTCATATTCCTTTGGACTATCGAAAAATGCACTTCACCACCGCGTGCAATGATCGAGTGTAGAACCCTGTCCTTTTCTTGGTTCACGCTCATGCCGCCTAGCAAGTCTTTTTCGTGTTGGAACACTCGGGCGCCGCATCCTTTACCCACATAGAAAACCGCTCCAGTGAATGGATCGACGAGATGGTATACATAGAATTTTTGGGGAGCCCGCGAAAGTTTCTCGGACAATTCGATGATGTCTAAAAGATCACGAAACCTTGCTTGGTCCTCCGCCCGCTTCTTCGCTGTATGATTTCTCGCGTGCTCGTTCTGGCAAATGCGACATTGGCGAGCACCGCGATGCGTTGTGATCGTATTTTCCGGAGTGTATGGATGGCCTTTTCGACACTCTGTTCGGTCGGTCAGACGTTTCCAAGCCTGAGCCTGATGCAATCGCTTTTTTGCGGTAATCAGCCGCAAATGATCTGGATTTGAGCAAAATTTTGTAGCGCAGGAATTTACCACCCACAATCCACGCCGAATTGGTCCCTTGACCACCTGATACAGATAGCGATTGACCGAAACTGTCCGCCATTTCTTTTCAAGAAGGAGGGGGACACTAGTCGTGCCGTGCCCTCCTTTGTGCAGGTGGCCCATCCATATCCAGCAGCCCGTATTCGGCTCGAATGCGATCTTCGGCAAGATGTATTTTTCTAGCAAATCGGACGGAGTTAGATTATCACGAAAGACAGTCACGGCAGCCTCATACACAGGTTGTTATGATCAGGGGCGACACGATATTGGAAGTATCGGTCGTCCCGTTTTCGTTTTAATTCAATAGGTTATGGGAAAATCCGTTCAGACGGAGGGCTCTAATAGGTTTACTGTATAAAAAAACAGTTGTTAAATCAAGCAAAAAGATACATTTCGCATCAACGTCTGCCCGCCTCTGCGTCCAACCGGCTGACTTCGGCTTCCTGCCTCGCCTTGAACGCCGCCCTCAGACGCTCCATGACCACGCCCAGGCGGTCGAACGCCTCCCGGTAGTGCGCCCCGTCGCGGCAGGCCAGCCAGGCGTTATGGTCGGTCGCGTGGGTCGTGATGGCCCGCTCCACCAGGCTTAGATGCTTGCGGCTCATGCCCCGGATCAACTTGCCGTAATCGTCATGGGCGAGGTCGTCCTCGGCCAGCTCCCGGCGGATGCCGCGCATCTCGGGGCTGTAGATCGTGCTGGGGCGGCATGACAGCTCGGCGGTGAACCACATCTGCCATCGCTCGAAAGTCTGGCCGTCCCGGACGTTCTGCTCGTCGAGGATTTCCCGCTCGTGCAGGAGGTTCAGGATGTTTCGGACGTGGGCCTGTGCGACCCGGATGTCGCCGGGCTCTCCCCGGGCCTCCTGACGGGGCGTGGGGGCCGCTCGCCGCTCGATGCGAAGGTCGCCCTTGGCAACCCGTTCCGGCGTGACGACCGGCCCGCTGTTGATCCATTGGCGGGGGTCGATCGGGCCGGTATCTTCCATGCGGGCATCCTGGGGGCGGGTTGACACAGGATAGCTCGGGAGGGTGAGGGCAGCAAGGGAAACTTTATGCGGCGTTTATGTCGCCGGAGGAATCAAGGTCAGCTCTCCAGCCACGAGCGAAGATATTTGACCCGCTGCCGGTCGAACCATCCCTTTCCGCCGAAAGCCTCCTCCCCGAGCTTTCCGTGCTGGATGGCGTGTTCCTGAAACGTGAGGGGTACGCAGCAATAGGGCGGCTTGAAGCCGGTGCCGGATTCGATCGCCCGTCTGACGTGGCAGGCGATGCTTCGGCCTTCACCGTTGTGCCATTCGGAGAATTGGCCTGAAACGCATGACGGCTGGTGGGAAATCCATTCGCGGTATTTCTTATCGCCACCCTTGCTGGTGGCTAGCTCGATCAGCTCCTCCAGCTCATTCATGGCGCGGCCTTCTTCGGCAGCCCGTAGTCCGCCTGCTGGATCGTGAGCTGCTTGCACCAGCCGCACCGGATAGGGTACAGGTGCAGAGCATGGAGAACCTGCTGGGAGGCAGTCAGGAAGCGATAGCCTTGGCATTTAGGGCATTGGACGTTAAGCGTCGTTCCAGTCATCACCAGTCCTTTCGGGGATTTTCACTTCAACTTCAAAGTTTCCTGCCAGCCGGTTGGCGAGGGTGTAGGCCGCCCGCTGGCCACGGAAGTTGTGGTCATTGTCGGCAAGGACAACCACCCGCTTCACCTCCTTGGGCGGGATCCATTTCTCCAGCATCGTGGCGTTGACGGCCGACCACACCGGGATGCCGAACCGCTGGGAGGCCGATAGAGCGGTCTCCAAACCCTCCGAGATTCCAAGCGTGTCCGTGAACGGCATCAAACGCACGGCGGCGCCCTCGGGTATCTTGCCGGGCATCATCTTCCGGGGGGATTCCATCTGGGCTTTCCCCCCTTCTGCCAGAAAGGTGCGGTGGAGGTTGACCGGCTTCCCGGCGGCGTCACGGACGACGGCAACCATGGCAGGATAGGTCTTGCCGTCCGTCCGGGCCTCCGGGGCGTAGCGGAGAGCGGCGGAGCGGAGGGTTATCCCCCTGCCGGTCAGGTAGGCGTCCACCGGGTCTCCGGGCACCTGTGGGCGGCTGGCCAGCCATAGCCTGCGGAGCGCGGCGCGGCATTTCTCGTCGGTCATGGTCTCGAACGGCTTGGCGAATACTGCCGTCCCGAGCGATTCCCGGACTATCTTGGCGCAGGTCTTGAAGTCGATTCCCTTGATCTGCATCAGGAGCTTGAACCCGTCCCCGGCACCGCACGAATTACAAATCCACATGCCGCGTCCGTCCTTGTCGTCGAACCGGAAGCGGTCCTTGCCATTTCGGCATATAGGACAGGCGACGTGCTTGCCGGTCAAGACTTCTGCGGGAACCCCCAGTGAGAGGAGGATGCTATGCCACTTTCCCTGCGTCTGCTCCTGGATCATGCGGTCCTCCGCTTGGCGAAGGCGATCATGCGGCTCTTGACGTAATTCTGAACCTCAGGCAACGGTTCGGTCGGTATTTTCCTGAGTTGGTTTGGCCAGGCCTTGAAGCGTTCCTTGAACTGTCGGTCGGCCCATCCGCGCTTGTAGCCTCGCGCCGCCTCGATGTGCAGCAGCGATGAAAACCAGATTTGCTTTTGCTCCATGGTGTACTTCTCCGGCTTACCCTTGGCCTCAACCAACTCGTCGTTCGTCTCGAAAATCTCCGAAACCTTCTCCGGCTTGAACCCGCACTCGGGGCAGACATGAACCTTGGCGGGCTTGAGGTAGTGGCATTTGCCGCACTCTTTTGGCAGGGGCTCGTCCCGCTTCTTACGCTCGGCCTTGTCCTTCGGTTTGCCGTCACAAAGCTTTTCGTGGTGGATTGTCGTTACGAAACCGAGCCTTAGCGTCGTATCGCTGTGATCCAGCAGGATCAGGTCAGCCTTGCCCTTGGCCGTGCGGAGGCCGCGACCGACGATCTGAACGTAGAGTTTTTCCGATTTTGTGGGGCGGGCAAGGATGATGCACCGCACATCCCAGTCGATCCCGGCGGTCAGTGTGGCGATGTTGACAACCACATTTAGCAGGCCGGATTCAAACTGCTTGCGGATTTCCTCCCGTTCCTCCCGCAAGGTGTCCATGTCGATGTAGCCGCATGGCACTTGGGCGCTTTGAAACTGCTTCTGGATTTTCTTGGCGTGCGCCCGGTCAACCGCAAAGCACAGCGTGGGGCGGTTCTCCCCCTTTTCCAGCCATGTGGTTACGATCCCGGCTATCAGGCCGCCTTCCTGCATGACCTTCGATAGCTGCTTTTCGCTGTAGTCCTCGCCTTCAGTCGGGACGCCGGTCAGGTCGGGATGGGCTGGCGCGAAGACCCGGAACGGCGAGAGATAACCCTTGTCGATCAGCCCTTGCGTCGTCTCGCTGATGATCAGGTCTTGGTAAACGAGGCCCAGCCCCTTCGACCAGGGCGTTGCCGACAAGCCAACAAACACCACGTTGGAGAAGGCCGGGTCTAAGAGCCATTCATTGATGAAATCGAACGTGATATGCGCTTCGTCGATGAAAACGAGGTGCATGTCGTCCCGCTTCGGCCGCCGCATAAGCGTCTGGATGCTGGCCACCTGAACCGGCTGCTCGTAGTCAGTCCGCTCGTGGCTGGCCTGCATGACGCCGATGTTGCGGATGCCCTCGGCCTCGAAAGCCTCAACGGTCTGGTCCACCAGCGATATGGCGGGGACGGCAAACGTGACCTGCCTGCCGGTTTCCAGTGCGCCCTGAATCAGCATGGCGGCGAAAAGTGTCTTGCCCGCTCCTGTCGGCATCTGGACCATGATCCGGCGGTTGCCCTTTGCAACGGATTCACCCAGCAGGCGGATGGCGTCTAGCTGGTGCGGGCGTGGCTCCCGCTTCATGCCGCGCTCCATTCGTCGGCAAAGGGGTTTCCCTCGCGTACGTAGCTGTAGCTACTCTTACTGAGAGTATCTATCCCTTGGATGGGTTCTTTGGTTAATGAGGGTTCAGTGGTAGGTTCCGTGTCCCGTTTTTGGGACTCTTTAGTGGAAAAAACGGTACTGTTAGCGGAAAAAGTGGAACTGTTCCGTTTTGGGGACTGTTTGGCTATTCCGGCAATTCCGTAGACGATAACCTGCCGCGTGCTGCCCGACCGTTCGCCGGTATCGAAGATGTAGCCGAACTCGATCAGTCGCTTGATTGACGCGATGACAGTTTTGCGATTTAAGGCGGTATCGAGGGATATTCGGCGTATTGACGGGAAGCAAATCCCCTTGTCATTCGCCCTATTTGCCAAGCTGACGAAAACGAATTTCTGCGATGAACGGGTAATGGGCGCTTCTAACGCGATGTTGATCGCTGCTATGCTCATAAGCCTCCTTCTGGCTTTCCTTCAATGGGAGACGGGGCAGGCGGAGAAGGAATCCGCTTTTCGGTTGGCCGACCTGAGCCCCGTCATTTTACGCACCGGAGGGATGCCCTATCTTTCTAGCATGGGCATATGCTCGGGTAAAGCGGTTTCAGTACAGCCGGGGTTTATACTGCTCCTCCTGATTACCGTTTATTTCCATGACGATACCGGCCTGCTGGATGGCCTTCCCTATGGCGTCCACGCTCTCTCGGAAGCGTATGCAATCCTCGTCGTTGGTGACGACGCATTTCATGCCCTGCCAGTCGAAATTGAATTGCACCTGAGACGGGGTGAGCGTCCGCTGGGAGGGAAATTTATTCCCGTCCTTAACTTCCACCAAAAAGTTAAGCTTGTACTTGGTGACCAGCAGGTCGAAGACGCCCGCCCCAGTCTCGTGGAGCGATTTAACGCCGAAGCCCATGCGCCGGAGTAGGCTAACGATTCCCGATTGATTGGCGTCCGTGCGTTTCGGGACGTAATCCCTCACACATCAACCTTGAACGCCTCGGCCAGCCGCTTCCTGAGCGATGCCGCCTCGTCATAGGCTTTCTGTGCGGTTGCCTGAAGGTCGGCCACATGCTGCTCGTACCTCTCGAACGCCTGGGTCATCATGTCGGCCATGGCGTAGGCGGCGGGGGATACCGGGGTCGGCTTCCCGGTCTTCTTGCCCTCTAGCTGGCAGAACTGGTCGAGGAGCGTGCGGAAGTCTTCAGCCATGGATGAAGGACCATAGCTTAGCGATGCTCTTGCTGTTGAGTTTCTTTGTCTTGCCGGATTGAAGCCAGTAGATAGTCGAACGGGCGATGCCGGTCAAAGCCGCTAACTTTCGAGCGCTTCCAGCTTTAACCAACGCAAGATTAAAGATTTCTCCTTGCGTCAATTTATATTCGGGTGGCTTCATTTTCCGGTTGCGCGAATACGGTTGCTCTGGTAGCAATAAGTCATTACACGAATGCAACCACTAGGCAAGGAAAGATTATGACCGAGGGAATCGAGCCGACCGAAAACAAGGTGCTGGCTATTCAGGAGCCGACAGATGTCATGTCCATGATGGTAAAGGCTGCCGAACACATGGATGTAGACAAACTGGAAAAGCTGATGGACCTTCAGGAGCGCATGCTAAACCGGAACGCCAAATCCGAGTTTGCCGCCGATTTCGTCCGCATGAAACCTCTGCTTCCGAAGATCATCCGCACGAAGGACAACACGCAAACCCAGTCGAAATATGCTCCTCTCGAAGACATTAACAAGCAGATCGACCCGATACTCGAACAACACGGGTTCGGAACCGCGACGAAGATTGTCTCCCAGACCGAAAAGACCGTCACGGTAAGGGCGGAACTATGGCATAAAGGCGGGCATGTGGAAGAAACCATCATCACGATGCCGCTGGACGAGATGGGCATCAAGGGCACTGTCAACAAGACCGGCCCTCATGCTACTGCCTCCTCCGTTACTTATGCAAAACGAGTGGCCATTTGCGCCTTGCTGAATATCAGCACGGGCGATGACAAGGACGGAAACGCCGTCGAGCGTCCGATTGAGGGGGATTTCGTTGCTGAGATCGAAAAACTTCTGGAAGAATCCGGCGCGGACAAGGAACGGTTCCTGAAATTCATGGGCGTCGAAAGCATCGGCGAGATCAAGCAGAAGGATTACCACAAGGCTAAAAGCTCTATCAAAGCGAAGAAGCGTGACGCCGAGAAGAAGGCGACCGCAGCATGATCGCGCAGGGATCGCCGGAGTGGTTCGCCCAGCGGCTCGGCAAGGTGACGGCATCCAAGGTGGCCGACGTGATGGCCAAAGGCAAGACCGGCCCCTCCGCCTCACGGGCGAACTACGCCGCGCAGCTCATTTGCGAACGGCTGACCGGCCAGAAGGCGGAGGGCTTCACGAACGCCGCCATGCAGCACGGCACAAACACGGAGCCGCAAGCGCGAGCTGCGTATTGCTTCTACAACGACGTGACGGCGGAGGAGGCCGGGTTCATCGACCATCCCTCCATCGCCATGTCTGGGGCATCGCCGGACGGGATGGTGGGCTCTGACGGGCTTCTCGAAATCAAGTGCCCGAACAGCGCCACCCATATCGAGACGCTGCTAAGCGGGAAGATCGACGACAAATATGCCAAGCAGATGATGTGGCAAATGGCCTGCACGGGCCGGAAGTGGTGCGACTTCGTGAGCTTCGACCCACGCCTGCCGGTCGAATTGCAAATGAAGCAAATCCGCTATATGCGGAGCGAGGACGTGATTGCCGAGATGGAGCGAGAAGTGACCGCGTTCCTGGCGGAGATCGACGCCAAGATGGAAAGCCTAAAGAAATTGATTACTGCATAGGAGCTAACGATATGGCCAAATACGCATTGAAGGACAAGCGAAACGGGAAGTGGTGGACGTTCGGCAACCTGACAGACGGCGACCGTGGCCCGAAGGTCGGCATCCGGCTAACGCCTGAGTTGAGAGAGATGATAGCCAGCAAGAAAGACGGCGATTGGCTGAACTTCTTGGGCTTCGCTGACGACGGCAACCGTGGCACGGCGTCCGCCCCGCAGGGGTCGCAAGCCGCTGTTCTCGATGACGAAATCCCGTTCTGACCATGGCCGAAGTCACCTGCAAGGTATCCTCGGGCTCCCTCTCGGAATCTGATCTTCAATCCCTCGCCGTGGCCATCAAGGCTTACGACGGGAAGTTCGTCACCATCACGGTGAGGGAGAGGAAGCGGCGTCGGTCAACGGATGCGAATCGATACTACTGGGGCGTGGTTGTCCCTGCCGTGACCGCCATGTTCAGGGACGCAGGGAATAACGTGGATGATGATGACGTTCATTTATTCCTCAAGCTTCGAGTGGGGAAGCTTTCCCAGAACATCGTCACGCCGGACGGGGAGGTCATCAAGTCGATCCGCTCGACAAAGAATTTGACTACATCGGAGTTTCAGGATTACCTCGCCAAGATCATGGCTTGGGCCGCCGAACTTGGGTGCGAGATACCTTTACCACACGAACACATAGGAGACTCACCATGCACTGCAAAGTGACCATCGACTACGATTTCGAGAAGGATGAAGTAGCAATCATTGAATCAGAGAAGTTTTTGTCTCTGCCTGCCATACACAGGTCAGACGCGCTGCGAGACGCCCTCTATGACCTCACTAACCTTTATAATAAAACGATTCAACAGATTTGTCATCGGGAGGAAGCATGAAGGAAGGCCATAATCGCGTTGGCGGCATCAACGCTGACCAGCTCAGGAGCATTATCCAGCGGGTTGAGAATCTCGAGGAATCCAAGGCAGCCATCGCTGCCGACATTCGGGACGTGTTTACCGAGGCGAAGGGTGTGGGTCTGGACGTTACCGCCATCCGCCAGATTCTCAAGATTCGTAAGCTGGAGCCCCAGGAACGCGAGGAGCGGGAGACGATACTTGATACTTACCTGCACGCCCTCCAGATGGAGTTGCCGGTTTAGCCGTCCAGAACGGCTCCTACCGCCTCCCCAGAAGCCGCCGGAAGGCGATTCGGCTCAGTCTCCGCTCTATCCTCCACATGCCCCTAGGATGGTTCGGCAAGGCGTAAAATCGCTATAGGGATCGTCTCCTGCCTCTCGGCCCCTTCTGCCCATGCTGGCGGGCAGAGCGTGACCCCGTGCTCCCGGATGTAGGCCGCGATCTTCTCTTCGTCGGTCACGCGCGCCAGTGCTCCAATATTGAGGTAGGGTCGTTGGGGGTCGATGTAAACGTTCCTCCCCTATTCACCTACATTCTCCCCTGCAAAATCCCACTTCATGGGCTTTCGTTCATTGCCTGTTTTTCGAGTGCGCGCAACCGGATTTTCAACTTCTGGTTTTCTCGCAGGATCAGCCGGAACAGGATCAGGCTTTCGTCGCTCCACTGATGCGGGTTCCGATGCGGAAACACCTCCTGCCAGAGGGTGTCCAGCGTGCTTTCTGTCGATGACATCCTGCATCTCCTTAATCCGGACGTTCAGTTGTTTGACTTCGTCACGCCGAAAGGAATTTGCAGTCGGCGTATCAATTTCATAGGAAGTGAACTTATACCCACAATCCTTACATTTTCGATAACGGAAGTTGATATAGGGAAATCCTGGGCGCGGGGAATATTTTTCTGCCGGTTTAACGGTATGCGTGACGGCGCTGTTGAGGTGCAGGCATTTCATTGGACGTAGCCAAGTGAAGATTTCGTCATTCTGGCGACTTTATCTCTGTATCTTTGGCGTGGTTTCGCAAGAGTTTTGACTGTGTTCCAGTTATTTGTGCAACCACGGAGATAAGCGTTTTCCAGAATCAGCATTTGCCTGACCAAGAGGGGCTTCGGGCGTTTTCTGCGTGGAAATGTGTCAAATGACTGTATAACACCAGCTAGAAAGCTAGCTTCTCCATACTCATCGAAGGCAGCTTGCAATCCTTTGCTTACATGACGCCCCCTGCGCAAACAGGATATGTGACCATGCAGTCGACGCCTTAACCAAGATGTAATCCCGATGTATCTCTCACCAGTTTCGGTGCAAACAATTTGATAAACAGCCCCATTATCAAGATTTCCGCTAAATTTCATAACGCAAATTTGCTGGTCTTTGCGATTAATCTGCATCGCGCTTCGCCTTCGCCAATAACTGTGTCAGGAAGCTGCTCATGGAAATCTGATCACGCTCTGCCTTGGCTTTAATCCAGTCCCTTAGATCGGCCGGAATGCAGAAGGCTACGGTTAATTTTCGCATATTGAACCTTGCATATTATATATATTGACGTTGTCGTAATCCTTCTATAAGGTTGCCACAGAACGAACGCATTGGCAACGGAGAATGTATGCAGTTTGCGATCCCTCAAAAACCCAGCATTGATCAACTCGGCGAGGATCGCCGGCGCGAGCTGTTCCGGCAGAATGCCAAGGCGAATACCCTCCGGACGCCGATGCCGACGGACACGGATGACGTGGCCTACACCGAAGCGGATCGGGCGGAACACGCGGCCTGGCTGGAGAGCGTGAAGGGAGCGCCGCAATGACACGCTCCATTCTCCTCGCCCTCGCCCTGCTGGCCATCGCGCCACTGACAAGCCTCATCGCCGCCGAGGCCTCACAGTCAGCGCCGGAACCCGTCAGGCTACACACGGCCTATGGCGTTCAGTATCGGGAATATTCGATATTCAATCCTGCCCGGAAACCCGCATCGGCCATGTCGGAAGCCGATGCGGCCAAGATGCGGGCTCTGTATGTGGAGGTAAGATAATGCCCGATAACATTATTCCCCTATTTCCCGAGGAGGAGCAAGGCTCGTTCTTCCCGGCCCTTTTGTCGGTGATCGCCGTCATGGCCGCTGTCGCCCTATTGGTGGCTGCAATGTACCCCTGGGGATCGGCATGATCCCGCTGATGTCGAAGGTCGTCTACAAGGGCCAGCCGTATCAGGTTCGGGCAATCTCCCGCCAGACGCCGCCGCTTTACGACCTCGCCCTGCTGGACGGCAAGCCGGTGGGCAAGGATACGTTCATGGTGCTGAGGGTGACGGATAAGGTGCTGGTGATGGCGTGACCCACACACCGCCGCCCCTCACGCCGGAGCAGAACAAGGAACTGGTGCTGTTCTTTCTCTGCCTGGGCGGGATGATATTCGGGCCTTCGATCCTATTCGAATGGCAGCATCGGATCGAGCGGGAACGCGAGCGGAAGCGGGCCGAAAACGAAAGGTGATTTTCGCTTTTCGCCATGAAAAAACACGTCGCACGTTAAGGGCTAGGGATGTAATCCGATTTTCACAGCTTGCCCCTGACCTGTTTGGGGCCATAGAATCCTCCGGGCCATTAACCGGGGGTATGGGCATATGCTGGATTTCAACCCCGCTCGTGAGGTCGGCTACTACCTGCATAACGAGTATCCGACTGCCGACGAAAAGCTGGAAGTCCGTCTCTACGGCAAGCTCAACAAGATCCTTGCTCGGACGGAGTTCGATGAGCAGTCCTTCCTGCGGTTGTCGGCGGGCCTGAATCCCGAAACCGGCAAGCGGCTGACCGCCCGGCTGGACAAGAATCGGGACACCGGCACGGACATCACGGCCAATGTCCCCAAGGAGCTGGCGGTCATCATCGAGGTGATGGGCGACCGGAGAGCCAAGGAAGCCCTGTGGAAGGCGTGGGAAGCGACCATCAAGCGGATCGAATGTGACGCGTGTGTCCGGGTCAGGAAGGCTGGTAAAGGCGGCAACCGGGTGACCGGCAATCTGGCGTGCGATGCCTTCTATCACTCCGCGACCAGGCCGACGAAAGAGGACGGCCTGCCCGACCCCCATCCGCATATTCACGGGTTCGTCCACAACCTGACGTTCGACAAGGCGGAAGGCAAGGTCAAGGCCGCCAAGCTGGACTATATCGACAAGCCGAAAGCCGAGCGGTATTTCCACACGCGGCTGGCCAAGGAGATGCGGGCTATCGGCTATGAGGCCCGGCTGGTCACCCGCGAGAGATCGACCACGGTGAAGATCAAGGGATTCGATCAGGAGGTACTGGATCGCTACAGCCGCCGTCACTTCGAGGTGGAGAAGAACGCGGCGGAGCGGGGGTACAAGTCAGCCAAGGCCAAGGCGACCCTCGCTCAGGCGACCCGGCAGGAGAAGAATACCGATATTTCCATGAGCGAGGTCAGGGATTACTGGAAGTCCCGCGTCTCCGAGAGTCAGTTGAATGGCTTGCGGTCGGTCGTCTCCAAGTCGAAGCGGAAAGTCCGGCGGGATGCCGATCACGATGCGAGCCGCAGCTACGTTGACACGGCCCGGCGATATGCTACTCAGGAGCTGATGAATGAGCGGGGAATCGAGCGTTGACTTTGACCCTGCCAGATTCGAGCGGGGAAGCTTGCACGCGAAGACGGACGGGGATAGCGATAGCTGCGGCATGTGGCAGCGGGGCCATCTCGGGATGGTGGCCCTCTATACCGGCCACGGGGCGGTCGGGGTTCAGTACCCGCTCATGCTTCAGCACGACGAGGCGGAGAACTGCCGGTGGATCACCATCCGCTTTCGGGGCGTCTACGAGCTGTCGGGGCCTGACGGGGATGTTGCCGAGCGGGAAGGCATGTGGCGGGCCGAGGTGAAGGGCGAACGGCTGGGCATCGTTCTGAAACAGCTTTTCATGGGGCACCGCCTGAGCATCAGGCCGAGCGGCAAGGCGGAGGGGGATAGGCCCCAGGTCGATGAGATACGGTTCACCGCGATCGAGCCGGATGGGTTTTAGCCGTGAGAGGTTGCAGGGTGGTCGGCTGACTCAGGAGGTGGGGGCCGCCGGTGAAGACGGCCCCTCTCGTGCTACCAGTCTCCGCAATAAACGAGCAGCCTCGTCCCTGCGGGGTCGTCGGCGGCCAGCCATTCGGCGGCATTCTCGAATTTCCGCAGGTCATCCGGCTCGGCCTGAAGCTCGCCGCTTCGCAAGGCTTCGATGATGCGGCCTACCTCCTCCCGGGATAATTCGATTTCCAGCGGGTTCCGGCCGTTGCCGCCAAAGGTCTTGTCGATGTATTCGTGCAAGGCCCAGTTCTTCCGCCATGTCGTCGGCAACAGAGCGAGCTGAGGCGATTGGCCGTTCGGTTCCTTGACGGCCCGGTAGAGGTACATGTCGAGGCCCATGTTAAATCTCCCCCGAGCTGGCGATTTCGGCCGGCTCGTAAACATTCAACGCGGCCACGATCAGGTCGGCCTTGGCGAGTGCCGCCTCCCGGTCGCCCGGTCGATCCCGGAAGAAGAACACGGCGGCTACGCTGTTCCCTTGGTTGTCCTTGATGGCGTAGATTTCGCTGAAGTCGTCCTTCTCCGTCTTGTGGTGGTAGGGCTTCATTGGGTGGTTCCTTTCGTGGTTGATGGTCGGCTTGTGTGGAGAGAGTGCCGGCGGCACTCGCCTCCATACAACCGATCCATGCCCCTTGGCACGCGAGGGACTGAGGTCAAGGGCGGCTTCGCCGCTCGTGAAACCCTTGACCGCTAAGGCCCCGAGTGTGCCAGTCGCTTGCTCGGTGCCCCGGTTCTCGCTGGCACGAACGCGATAGCGGGCGTCACCCGAATGGGCGGAGACACGCGCCGGCGTGGCTCCGTGAGCGCAGCGAGTAGCACGCGGGCCGCAGGGATCGCCCTGACTCACGCGGCTTTGGACGAAGCCCTGATCAGGCTTTCGACCATCTGGATTCGCCGTCCCAAAAAGGACATGCACGGAACGGCCATCGAATTGCCTAACGTCCGGTATCGTGGCCCATCGGCGGCAGGCTTCCCCCGAAATGGAACGAGCGTAAAGTCGTCCTCGAACCCCTGTAGCCGTTCGCACTCGCGAGGAGTAAGTCGGCGGACTTGCATGCCATGCTGAATGTGCATTCGGGCTTCCATTCCAGGGTCGCTGTTATTGTGGATATTGCTGCGAACCGGTTGTGATACGTCCGCGAAACCAGTGACATAACTCCGGCTGCTACCGCCGGTTGCCGCCCGGATGTTCGCGGTGTCATGAGGGCCTTCGAGCATGGCTCCTTCTTCACGTCCACGCAAATCGAACGCTACCGCGTGGATGTCGTTCGCCCCAAGCGTTGGCGAGGGGTCGCCATCTTTACCGATTCCGAGCATATTTGGGGATTTCTTGCCGTTCTTGGCCGCCGCCTGCATATTGATCGGAATGGCGACTGCGGTTGGATTTGCGGAGCCGAGAGAGGAACTGAGATTTTCGGCTCGAACGCATTGCGTCCCACTCAGTCGCTCAGGGAATGCCACTGGAACCAGCGGCGTTCCCCTTCCGGTGCCGTCCTCGCTGGCATCAAAGCCTTCGGCTCTCAGGGAATGAGTGATCAATCCTCCGTCAAGATCAAAGTCGCTGCCAAGTCCACCACCGCCTTTAGTGCGTGCGCTAATTGTGGGGGCAGGCTTTTCCCACGTTTCCCGGCGCGGCGTAAGATCCCGGAGCAGGCTTTCGCGCTCAAAAAGTACCGCTGCGGCAGGTCGCCAGTCTCCAAGATATCCGACAACGAACACACGTCTGCGCCGCTGTGGCACTCCGAAATGCTGAGCGTCAAGAACCCGGTAGGCGAACCCATACCCGAGTTCCGCCAGACCCCCGAGGAAGGAGCCAAACGCCCGTCCTCCGTCGATTGACAAGACACCGGGGACATTTTCCCAAACCAGCCAGCGGGGATTAAGTCTTTGAGCCAGCCGTACAAACTCAAGTGTGAGGTTGCCCCGCTCGTCAGCAAATCCTTTGCGAAGTCCGGCGACGGAGAAGGCTTGGCAGGGGGTTCCGCCGACGAGAAGATCGATAGCTGCATAGTCGTTTTCCTTGATCGTGGTGAAGTCTCCGTGAAGCGGTGTCTCCGGGTAATGGTGTTGTAATACGGCGCGAGGGAAGGGCTCGATTTCGGAGAAGAAGGCAGGACGCCAGCCCAGGGGATGCCAGGCGGCCGTGGCCGCTTCGATCCCGCTGCAAACGCTGCCGTAGATTAAAGTCTCTCCATGCGGCATCCGCCTTACCCTTTTGCTTGGTCGGGATTCGCCCGCTCGATCAGGTCGAAGGCATCGGCCAGAGCGTTCGAGAGATGGCTGCTCCGGTATTCCGCGGGACAATCCTCGTCGGTGTTGACCGCGAGTTCTCTCAGCGCCTCCAGCAGCTCCTCGTAGGACGGTTTGCTGTGGGTTTCAGGATGCCCGGCGAGGTCAGTCGTGGTCGTCATGGTCGATTCCTTTCAAATTGGTTAACGGGTTCAGGAAGGACGGAGCGGCCCGCTCGACTCCCGGTCATGCCGCCCTCCCGGTCGCCTCGGCGATGGCGGCAAGTGCGTTCTGCTTATTGGCTCTCAGAGATTCAAGCTCGTGAATCCAGTAACTTCGGTCGTCGCTGTCCTTGGATCGCTCGATACAGGTGGCGATGGCATTTTCGAGCGGCTGAAAATGAGTTTCGATCTCCTTCAACGCCTCCAAGAGTTTCGGCCCCGACACCATCACCCGCATCGCCGCCAGAGTCGGCGGCACCGGATCTCCGCCCTCGGGCATCCAGAACGGGCGGCTGGTGGCAAGGTTTTCACTGTTTGAGTCTTGGATGAGGGCGATGTCCTCTGTGCCGTCGCGATCTAGGTGGAGGCTCCAGGGAGCGTTGAGGTTGGTCATACTCGATTCCTTTCGTGTTCGCAGACCGCCCGATGCGGCCTGATGGCAAGACGCCCGAACGGGGCATAGGCGGGCGTTGCAAGAAAACAAGCGAGTCTTGGCGCTGCTTTTTTCTTGCAAGGCTCGACGCCTCGTTCAGTCTGCCCGTATCAGGCCCGCTGGCGGCTGGACGCGGGAGAGGTGTCGTGGCGAGGCAGGCCCGATGATCATCGCCGCAGGGAAGCTGAACGGCTGACTCAGGCATCGGTCACGGGCATCAGCCCCCTGATCGCGTCCACCGCGAGCGGCTTGTCTGTTCCATCATGGGCGTACCGATGAAGCGTCCGGTAGGGTATGCTGGTCTCGCGGCTCATGGCGGCAAGGAACCGCGGCGTCCCGTATCGGGCGAGGCCGATCTCGCGGATTTCGGTGGGGGTCATGCGGTCGTCATATCCTATTCCAGATTGAGCAGAGAGCATCCATCGTGGCAATACTTCGCCTCGTGTTATTCCGATATTCCTCGTTGGTTTCATAGTGATAAGCTGTTTCGGTGCTGAATCCTCGATGAGTGCAATCTATCCCGCTATGCTTCGCCACTTTCTCGTGACACCAATAGTCGTTGTTATACCAACGAAACCAGCCACGCTTTTCAAGGAAAGCTATGCGAAAATCGAGAGTCATAAACTGCGAACATATTGCTCAGCTTGGTCCAGCGTTTCGAAGGTTGGCCCATTGTAAACGGCATTGCTCAACTCGAAAGGAACGAAGTCGCTAGGCACGGGATTACGACCTCTCTTGACGTTTCCCAGCGACATTGCCTTCCATTTGCCGTCTTTCGTTTGGCCGATGCTCCACTGGCAACTCAAGCCGCATCTCGCTTTGCATCTAATTTTCTTCGACATAACGTTCCTCCTTCACTTGGTAGTTAGATAAATTCCCTTGCCGCCCGAGACTATGCCAAGTGGCAGTAATGTCAATCAGTTTGTTTGTCCGGGACGACAGGGCGAACCAGCGGAGCAGACTCTACCGCCAAACCGGCCAGCAAAGCCTCCGCCTCCTCGACGGCCTTCCACGCGTTGTCGGCCTCGGCGTCCACGACCTCATCCTCGCCGCGATGGCCTTCCAGTCCTTCGGCTTCGTTGCGGGCATACGGCATTAGGGCTTGGAGCGATGCCAGCAGTTTCGGTGCGGCATCTCGCAGCCGTGCCTCATCGTCGAGCCATGTTGCCAAAGGCTCGTCCTCGGCGTCGGATATCTGGAACCTGTCCCAGAGGTAATATTTATCGCAGGCTTCGGCGTCGTTGTCGTTCACCTGCTCCTTGGCGAGCACCAACGCCTCTGCGGCATCGTCTGCCTCGATTTCCATCCGGCAATAGTAAGGTTTGTCGCACCAGGCGGTAACGTTGTAGGTCGGCATAAATCCTCCATAATTGTGGGGCGGCTCTCGGGCCGCCCCGGTTTGCTACTTCGCCGTCACATTGTCGGACTGCTTCCGGCCGGCTGCGTCGGCCCGCTTCTGGTTCTTAATCCAGACGTACGCCTCGCGAAGCAGCTCGGCCATCGGCAGGGCGTCGTCGGCATTTAAGCTGTCGGTCTCCCTCCAGGTGTCATCGCCCTGGCGGTACGAGCGTTGAGGGGTGAGCGAGTAAAAGGTCTTGCCCTCGGTGTTGGTATTCCGCCAGATGACGACCTGTAAGCAGCCATCGCGGAGTCGGTGAGCGGGTGAAGACATTTCGGAGTTCCTTTCTTCTCGTTACAGGCCGCCAATCGGGCCTTACGGCACGCATAAGAACCCGCCATAGACGTGAGCCCTTGCGCCCGGTCAACGGGCGGATGCGGACGAAACGGCCCTTGGCGAGGTCGGCGGCTCGTCCGCCGTATCCTCGCCGCTGTTTCGCAACGCAAAGCCGGCAGTTTACCGGCCCGGCGGCGGGTTCATGGTGCCCGTCCAAGGCTCCGAGCGGGCTGCTATCGAGCCGGAAGGAACCGCCCCTGTCCCTCCTCGCCCTCACAACTCTGGACGGCCCTTCCGTCGTAGACGCCGCCACCGGCTCCGTGTCCAATACAAGCCGGTCAGCCCTGCAACCCTCCCGACAACAGAGGCACGAACCATGCTCTCCGCGATCTGCCTGGCCGCGTTCCTGCTCGCCCCGCCACCGCCGGCTGACCCGCCCAAGGTCGATCTCGATTTCAACGTCATTCTGCGATCATCATCCACGCGAAGGGCCACGGCGCCCGGATCGACGTGAAGGGGTTCAAGTATCCTGAACGGAGGCAGTGAGCCTGATTCGCGATAGCCGGCGGAGCGGTTCAGACCCGAAGGGGCCGAGCGTCCAGCGAGCCGCGCAGGTGGCGACCCGAAGGGGATCGCACGAAGTCTGTCCTGAACCTAAAATGAACAGCTTGTGTCCGGCCCTGGGGCCATAGCCGAAATGGATTCGGCCCATTACCCACCTCGCCCCTTGATGGATTCGCACCTTGGCCAATCGAGCCCTCATCGTCATCCTGGCGACGGTCATTCTGGACGCCGTCGGCATCGGCCTAGCACTTCCCGTCATCCCAACTCTGCTCCGCGAGTTGTCGCACGAGACGCGGATCGCCGGCCGCTTCGGCTACTTCATGGCGATCTATCCCTTCATGCAGTTCCTGTTCTCGCCCGTGCTCGGTCGCCTGAGCGATCGTTTCGGCCGCAGGCCCGTCCTCCTGGTCTCGCTCGGCGTGGCGACGGTCGATTACCTGACCATGGGACTCTCGCCGCTCCTGCCGATTCTCTACGTCGGGCGTGCGCTCGCCGGGATGACCGGGGCCAACCTGGCGGTGGCTACCGCCTACATCGCCGACATCTCAGGGCCCGACGAAAGGGCCAGGCGGTTCGGCTACATGAATGCCTGCTTCGGCCTCGGCTTCGTCGCCGGCCCGCTACTGGGTGGCCTGGCAGGCAGCCTGTCGCCCCGCTACCCGTTCCTCCTCGCCGCCGGGTTCAGCGCACTGAATCTCCTGATGGGAATATTCGTCCTGTCCGAGTCGCACAAGCGGGAGTCCGAGCCGGAGGAGAAGGGGCGTAGCTTCGTCGCCTCGCTGCTGTCGATCCGCAACAACCGCACGCTTTTGCCGCTTCTGCTGATCTACTTCCTGGTCAACCTGATCGGCCAGATTCCGGGGTCGCTGTGGATCATCAACGGGGAGGACCGGTTCGGCTGGGACGTCTGGATGGTGGGCTTGACCTTCGCCGCGTTCGGCATCCTCCACGCGATCGCCCAGGCCTTCTTCACCGAGCCGACGACCCGCCGCTTCGGCGAGCGGGGGGCGATCCTGCTCGGGGTCGCCTGCGACTGCTCCGCGTTCGTCGCGATGGGCCTGATCACGAAGGGATGGATGGTCTTCGCGATCATGTTCCTGTTCACCGCCGGCGGGATCGCCCTGCCGGCGTTCCAGGCTTTGTTATCCCGGCAGGTGAACGAGGAACACCAGGGCGAGCTTCAGGGGACGCTGGTCAGCCTTACGAGCCTGACCGAGGTGATCGGGCCGATTGCCGCCACGAGCATCTATCAGGTGTCCCCCGCCTCGGCTCCGGGTCTCGTCTGGTTCGTGGGTGCCGGCCTTTACGTGCTCTGCGTCCCGGTCATCCTGAGGCAGATGGCGGCGTCTCGAAGTAAGGCGGTTGAGGCGGTTGAGGCTGTTCAGTAATTTCGGTTCGGAGTTCCCTCTCGTACAGATCGTACGCCCGCTGCCGGACGGTTTCCGAATCGGGCGGCCACTGGTCGGTTTCGGCGGCGACGGTCATGTAGGCGACCAAAGCCTGGCTGTGGAACCCGCGGAGGAAGGCGGCCAGATCATCGTCGTCGTCGGCAGTCACGACGGCCCGCCACCCACACGGCTCACCGGCTTGCCCTTCTTCGCTGCCTTCGACTTGGCGTACTTGACTTTAGCCAGGGCCAATACCGACGGCTTCAACGCCTCGGGCATCTCTTTGTAGTTGTAACCCCGATGGCCATTAAGGAAGGGAAGCGCCCCCCTCGGTATCGCCGCCCAGTTGTCGGGTTCGGTGTTCAGCCGGTCGTCGTTCAGGCATTTCAGGCAATGGCCCTTCGGCAGCTTGCCGTTCCTTTCTTCCCAGCGAATCAGGTGGACCGCACGCCAGCGCGATTGCAGCGGCATGCCATCGTTGATCTTGCGCTCCAGGTAGCCTTCCTTGCTCAGCCGCTCGGTTCCGATAGGCTTGTAGAGCCTGGTTGCAACGCCCCGACGCACGCCCGGCTTGAACTGCGTCCTGCGCGCGTTCGGATGCCTGCCGCCCTCGCCGTCCGGGCACTTCCTTCCCTTGTTCCAGGAGGTCGCGCCTTTCTCGATCCGCCCGTCGCGGCCCGTTAGCCAGCCGTTCCGCTTGCATAACGCCTTGTAGTTATCCAGGCTCACATCGTCCCGCCCGAATTTCGCGCAGAACCGCTTATGCGCCTCGCTGCGGGGCAGCGTGCGGTTCCGCTTTATCCAGGCAAGCTCGGCTTCCGAATAGCTAATGCAAGTCTTTTTTGACATGGCTACTTGCCCCTGTAATCGGGCACGCCCTGCGGCGGCTTCACCTTGTTTTCCAGCATCGGCGGACTGGGCTTTCCTTCCAAATTCGGCAACATCGCCTCCCAATTTCCGCAGCCGTGCTTCGCCACCAGCTCGGCGGCATTCAAAGAGATTTGAGCATTGTTGATGATCTGCTCGCTGACGCTGACGATTGAGTTGGTTCGCTGGACTTCCTTGTCCAGCTCCTCCTGATCCAGACTTTTATCACTCAGCCGTTCGAGCTGCGCGAAAAGATGGTCGTTAAGATCGTTGAGTTTGGTCTTCATTTGAATCCTCCTGAGGCGGTAGGGGCGGGCTGGAACCCGCCCCGGTTGCTATGCGGCTTTCTTGCCCTTCTTGGCCTTGGCCGGGGCCGATTCGGGCATCGCCGAGAACGCCATGCCGTCGGGGAGCCAGGCGGCAATGCGGCGAACCTTGTCCGGGTCGAGCGCCTTGTCGGGATTGGCGAAGCCCTTGTCGAGCAACTCCACCAGCTCACCCTTCTTCGATTTGCCATAGTGGACGGCGAAATCCCCCTCGAAAAGTTCCTGTCCGATCTCCCGCAACTGGTCCCTGGTGATCCGGCTCAGGTAATTGTCCTTCGTCGGACGCCAATATTCGGCCACGTTCGCGCCGATCTGTTCCAGGGCGACATCGTAGGCGGTCGGCTCGCGGCCTGCGGCGGCGAGCTTGGGTTTGAGCGTCAGGGCCGTGCAGTAAGCCAGCAGCCGGTGCTTATCGACGGCGGGCAACAAACGGAACCTTCCGAACTTTGCCGCTTCGCCGTCAGGTTCCAGCCACGTTACGGTCAACCCGCCGCGAAGCGCTTCCATCCGCCGTGAGGCAGGCGTTTCGCTCTCCACGCTGGGCCTCGGGTAGCTCTGGCGGAAGTGAACGTCCGGCCCGTCTGACGGCGAGACGTGATCCAGCACTCCGCAAGCGACATTGAACACGAGCAGGTCGAACGCGATTTCCGGGTTCATGGCGATCTCTGCCTGAGCCGCTTGCAGGCGATAGGCTTCGAGGTCGCGTTTTAGCGGCTCGGACATTCTGGCTTTCGGCTCGTCGGCTTCCTCCTGCTCGCCGGAATCGCCCGTCATGGACTTCGTCGCCGCCTTTTTGTCCTCGGGCTTCACGAGGCCCTTATCGATCTCGAGCTTGCCGTCATAGCCGATGGTGAGGTAGCAACCGGCGGACTTCATCTGCTCGGGGTCGAAGGCTGTGAAGGAGGCGAGTTTCTCCTCGATCTCCTCGATTTCTCTCTCCATCTCGGATTCTTGCTTTTGCAAAGCCTCAAGGCCCACCTCCTCGTCATCCACCGCATCGATCTCCTCGCGAAGAACTTCCAGCTTCGTCTCCAGGATGTTCTTCCGGTCCGACAACTCCTGAGGCGCATCCACCGAAACCGGTCGGATGCGGCCGCATTGACTGGTGAACCGATATTCGCGTTCCACGGCGACCTCGACCCAGCCCCATCCCTCGGCACGCACGGCCTGGGCCTCCGCCTCCAGCTTCTCGCCCGCCAACTGGTTGACCAGCTCGGCATCTTCGAGATAGACATCTTCCCCGAACAAGTCCTCCTTCACCGTGCCTCCGGCGCCCTTGTAGGCATCGAGGCCCACGAACTTCGCCAGTTTGTCGGTATCGCGGATCATCTGGTCGGTCAGGGCGCGGCGGATGTGATGGTCCTCGCCGGCCTGCCAGCCCTTCAGCGACTCGAAGACGCGAAGCTGCCGGGTCTGGTCGTCGGTCAGGGCGTAAGCCATGAGGGCGTCGAGGGAAAGCTTCTCGTCGCGGTAGGCCTGGCGGATTTCCGGGGCGATCCTGCCGAGGCGCAGACGCTGGTGGACGTGCTTGGCGGTGACGCCGAACCGCTTGGCGATCTGCTCCGGCTTCTCGCCCTGCTCGGCAAGCCCGGAGAACGCCTCGAACTCGTCCATCGGGTGCATGGCCTGCCGGACGGTATTCTCGGCGAGGCTCATCTCGGCGGCTCGCTCCTCGGTGACGACCTGGCAGGGAACGGAGTGGTCCGCGGGCAGCTTTTTCTTCTCGATCAACTCCTGCATGGCGGCGAGGCGCCGAGCCCCGGCGATGACCTGGTAGGTGCCGTCCCTCGCGTCGGTGACGACGAGGTTCTGCATCAGGCCATGGGAGAGGATGGAGGCTTTCAGCTCCTTGTCGGCGGCCTTTGAAGCCGTCTTGCGGACGTTGAGGGGGGATTTGACGAGCTTGTTCAGTTCGATGTATTGGTTGGTCATAGTCGCTACTCCTTTAGCGGTTATAAATGGGGCCGGGCTGCACACCCGGCCCTTTCTTCGTTATGCGGCATTATCTCCGGCCTATGGCAAGGGTCGCCTTGCCACCGACGCCATTGCTGCGGAGCGAGACGGAATCGCCCGCTGCACGGCCCGCGGCATAGCCGCTTCGATCGCTGACGGACATGCTGCAAGTAGATCGCTTTACCTTCATGCTGTGATTCACCAGGAACCGGTCGATCTCCCGTCCGCTCTTGTCATAGAGCGGAGACAGGATCAGCGCGGTGCCGGTGGCGCTGTCAGTCATCTTTCCGGTCTTTGCGGCCCTGATCTCATCTTCGACCCGGGCATAGACGCGAAAGGCGAATCCCTTCTTGAACGAATTACGGAAGGTCTGTTTCGATTCGGCGTCGGCCGCCGCGTGCCGGGCAAGCTCTTCGCCTGTCCGAACGATGTAAGCCGCGACGTATTTCACCACGGCGATATTCGAGGGCTTGCCGATGACAAGGTGCTGCGTGCCCTTCGGGCCAGTTTTCGTCAGATGCTTGCAAAAATACAGCTTTGCGACGGCGGTCCAGATGATACCCTGCCAAGGCTGCCGGGCTGCGGCATCGCTCTCGTCCTGGGTATAATCCTCCTCGGCGATGGGCGAGTCTTTCACGTCATCCATGCTCAGGTTGTGCTTGGCGAGCAGTTCATGAACCTTCGACATGGCGGCGTTCGCTTCTGCCTCGGTTCCTCCGCGTTCGCCCAGGGCGAGTAATTTGTTGATTCGTGCGATGATCGAGTCCATTCTGCAGGTGTTCCTTTCGTGAGAGTTAGGAATGAAAACGGGGCCGGCTCATCACCGGCCCCGGGTCGTTACGCGGCGAGGATCTGACCGACCATCTCCGCGTCGGCGTGCTGGCCCTGCGTGGCCGACTTGTACCACTTGCCGTTATCATAGCGAAAACCGGTGTCCTTGAGCTGCTGACGCTGGCTGTCGGTCGGCTTCTCCACGAAGGTCATGGACACGGTGGTGGTCTGGTGGATGATGGCGATGGGCTGCTCGGTCATAAAACTTCTCCTTGTTGCGGGCCGCTTCATTGCGTCCGTGGGGATCGTCCGCGGCAGCCATAGGCGGGGTTGTCAACCGAAGTGCCGAGGCTCCCGAAGGGAAACGGCACTGGCAGGTTGATCACCCCGACGGCTGATGCAGTATCCCCACTCTGGACGCCTGACGCGGCTCGATACCGGGGAGAAGTCGAGCGAACGGTCATCGCGGGCTACCGGCTCCGACACGCCGTGCCAACTCCGCCTTCAGGAGCATCTCGACCGCAATCGGCACGGCGATCTTCCCCGACGACCACCGCCGAACCGTGCGGACGTTGACGTGGGTGCCGTCGTCACGCTTCAGGAAGCGTGCGCATCCGACCTGCCAGCCGCGGTTGCCGAAGAGTTCGATGCAGAGGGAGCGGAAAGCATCGGGGGTCATAGCGAGCTGAGCCGCACCGGCATCAGGATGGCGAGGAAGTCCCTCGCGCGAAACATGCTCGCGCCCTCAACGTCGTCATTCAGCATCATCGCGGCGTGGGGAAACTTGGAGCCGGTATGCAGCTTGATTGCCTTGGCGATGGTCCCCACGTATTCGAGGTTGAACCCGACTTCGACCGGGATTTTCCGGTTGAGACGGAGTTTGGGCTTTACCCGCTCAATGTCGGGGAACGGTCGGTCGATCAGCCTTGCGCCCGCCACGGCCTCATCGCCGCAAGTGACATGGATATTTCCTTCGCCGACGGTCGCGATCAGAGGTTTCCGCCCCTTCTTGCAGGAGACGATCTCCTTGACCAGATCGATCGGAAGGATGGCGTCCAACTCCTGCACGGGCTGATCATCGACCGCACCGCGCCGCCATGCTTGAAGGATGAAATGCCCGTTGGTCGCCTGATACTGGACGGCTTTGTCGTCGCTCGGGTCTCGCGAGAGATGGACGCCTTTCAGGTGCTCACGTCCCGCGTCCTTATATGCCGCCAGGGCTACCGCCTCAAGCGTGTTCGGTTCTATCAAGAAAGACACCGCCGCCATACAATCTCCATCCATACCGCCGGGCTTCATTGCCCGAGCGTAACCGGACATTACGCCCGCTTGCCGCTTCGCTCAAGCACAATTTGGTGCGATCCCGCCGTAACGGTTCGGCCCCTCGGGGCCCGCAATCACCCAGCACACGACATCCCTTGCCCGCCTCGCCCGCTCCCCGATATCCTGAAGGCATGGAACACGCTACCGACGCGACCTTTGACCGCCTGACGGGTCGCCTCGGCCTGACCGTGGTCGCCTTCCATTCGGGATTTCGCGGGGCCTTCGCCAGGAACCGCCCGGCCCTTGAGCGGGTGCTGGCCGCTCGCGGCATCCGGCTCGTCGCGGTCAACCTCGACCGCTGCCCCGAAATCCGGGACCGCCTCGGGCTGGTCGCCTACCCTGAGTACCGGCTGCACCGCGACGGCGTGCCGGTCGCCACACGGGCCGGCAGTTTCTCGTTCAGCGGGGAGCGGGGCGAGGAAGGACGGAAATGGGATCTGGCGTTTGGCCGCGCGGATATCGCCCGGTGGCTGGACGGCGCTATGGGGCGGGAAGCTGGTTAACGGACGGGCATGACCGCTCGGTCAGGAATCGTGCGGGCGGCCTTCGTGAGGTTTCGGGCGACGGCAGGTGGCTCGGACACCGAATATCCTAGCGGTTAATCTTCGGTTTCGGGCCACATGAAGGACTTTTTCTCACGATCGACGATCCTGAACCAGTCCTCGCATGAATAGCTCGTATCCTCGCCTTCTTTCACGAGGCGGTAAACGAGGGAATCAGCGTCCGCGTTGACAAAGCGGATAAGGTCTCTTGGCCGTGGCTCCAGCAGCGGCAGGCTGTCGGGGTGGATGTAGAATCGCGGTGCAACCTGCCCCAACCTCACCTGACGGTAAAACCAATCGTCCTGACAATGTTGCCAGTTTCGAGATCCATAAGAATCGAAATCATCCGGGTAAATGCCTAGGTATAGCTGCATATCACAATGCTTCGCCATCCAAGCGGCGGCCAGCGGGTCGGTGTAGAAGTGGCGTTTCTCGGTCATCTCAAATATTCCTTCATTACTCTGCAACTCTGGCCTTCAACATGGCGTCAGCCTGTTCGTAGGCCCAGTCGGCAATGTCGTTGTAGGAGATGCGACTTTCTATTTCCTTGGTCACTTTATTACGGCCGAGCGTGTACTTCCCAGCCCACATTCCCTGTAAGGCCGCCGCAGCAAAGTAATCGCGGAGCGTCATGCCGCTATCTGGGCCATAAGCCTGTGCCGCGGGGAACGCCGGCGGATTGCTCTTGTCATCACCCATAACCACCTCCGTTAACCCTTCGTCAGCAAGAAGGCATCGAGCAGAATCATCAGCAAGCAGAGCGTTGCAGTGACCAGAGCTGCGGTTCTGATCCAGTCTGCCTTCGTCTTCGCCGCCATGTAAGTGTTGGCGGAAAAGCAGACCATACAACTTATTAAAGACGCAATTTCGATTGCCATAATCTCTCACCCTATTTCCACTCGGTTAACCTTGCTCTTTAATTTCATCGTCTATCGTTTCAAATACCCAGCCCGGCACGTTATAGCCCATTGCTTTGAGGCCGGCCAGGCGATCCCTGAATTCTTCCAGCGTCGGGTCGTTGAAAGTTTCGCCGTCACATGGCAATCCGATAGGCATCCGCTCCGCGTTCTCCAAGAAATCCATCTGCGCCTTGTGAGCAGCGACGAACTTTTCTGCATCGAAGTTTTCACCGCCAAGCTCACCCACTCTTGGAATGTCCCCCACAACTCGATTACCTGCGACATGCGTAGTCCATCCACCAGAGCAATCCTCGTAGCAATAAACATCGCATCTGAAATCATCAGACGACCAACGACAATAGCTCACACATTACCCATTAAATACTTCGTTACTCACGCCGCAGCCTGCAAATCGCGGGATACCTCTGGCGGCGCTCCATCGAAGATGACCGCTTCCCGGTTCAGCACCTTGGTAAACACTGGCATCTCCAACTCGACAACCCGCGAACGCATAATCAGCGTCTCCGGCGATGGCTGATGCTTCTCCGGTATCCTCGCCAGCTCTTCCGGCGTGAATGTCCGCTGCTCGGTAATCCGGCGAACGAACGTGCCGCGCTTGAAGAAGGCTGGGTAATCGTTGAAGTTTTGGCCCCTCTGGAAGATCATCTCCTGCATTTCGCTGCTCGACTTGCCGTGCAACGCCTTGTGCGAATAGAAGCTCCTGGCCGCCATGCTGATGGCGTTCTTGGTCGCGTCCTTCTCACGCCACAGGAAGGCGTTGGCGGCCTCGGTGCGGTTCGGGAGCTGGAACACCCGGCAGTCGAACACGGGCATCAGCTTCAGCGTCCTGTCGCGCAAGGAATCGTCGGCGAGGCAGAAGTGGTTAAACTTGACCGAGGCGATGGCCGCCAGTACGGAAGCCAGCTTATGAATCTTGCCGGTAAAGAAAACTTCCGAATCGTAACGCTCCTGCTGCCAGACCAAGCTGATTTCGTCCGACTGGGTATATCCGATACGGGCGCGCGTCTCTTCCACGAGGTGTTTGGTGGTTTCCACCATTGCCCGCGTGATTCTCTCGTCGTAGGGGCGTTTCATGCCCTGCGTGAAGCTGGAGAAGCAACGTCCATCAATCCGGGCATAGATAGGCAGCAGCGGCATGAAGTAACGCTCTGTCTCTGCGGCCTCGTAAGCCTTCATCCTGTTACCGAAATCGTCCTTCACAAACCCTAACTATCCCCCGTTATCCCGACCGTCTTATGGTTATGCTTCCCAGTAGCTGGTTGGATTTCTGTGATCGGGAAAAAGCTCATCCAGTTCCTTGCGGAAGCCTTTTTCTATTGGGTCAACCACCCCGTGATTATCCCGCTTGAATACCTCGCTCCGCTTGATGATGGTATTGCCGCCATCCACCAAGGCAATAAAGCCCTCATCTTCTTGGAGCCCTGCTCCCAAAGCCATGTCAGGATACACCATGAAAACGTTGTAGCGCTGCTCAAGAGTGGCACGCGCCCGACGGTCGTAGAAAGCAGCCTTGTAGAATATTCCGACCCGCTTCCTACCTTCTGCATCGATAATGTATGACCACATAAAATGATCTGTAGCTTCTCTCTTCCAGCCTGCCGGGAGAGTCGCGGTAATAAATATATTGTCCACCTGATCACCAAACACGAAACCCATTTGCTCGAATGCTTCGCGGCCTGGCCTCATTTCCAGGGGGAAGCTGGTTCCACTCACCAGCTCTTGCTGTCCTGCCGCCTCCTGCCGTTCGATTCCGCCGGGAACGGACGCTACGAGAAAATTATCAAGCTCGCCTTTTGCCAAGGCACTTAAGGCTGCGGGATTTACCATATAATGTTTCCTCTATTACGGTGGTTTCTCAAACTCGGTTTCATTGATTTAGAAGGGTGTCGGCCTGGGCGTCACCAAAGGCTATGTCTAACGCCACTCCCGGGAGCGTATTTCGGCACCCATCTAAATCAACGATATTCAGTTCCGTTGCTTCTTCATCGGCTCGCCCACAATCACCCGACGATAGCCGACCGCGTTCATGATTCGCGGGCTGGGATGCCTGATGCCACGCAGTACCTCGTAAACGTAGCTGTGGGCGAATTTCTGCTTCTTACACCACGTTATGACGCCTCCGTTAGCATCTGCTACTTCGCGGATGATCTCCCTGATCTCATCGATTGACTTGTGGTTGCATGGGTCGCTGTTCATAAGCCAAACCTACAGTAATATATATAAAGGTGCAAGAATTATTTTGGGGTGTCTGGGTACTCGTTCGATATATTGCCCGCGTTCCATGCTTTTATGGCTTCTTCCTGCCATTGATAGTTTGGGGTGTGCGCATCGCAGCCGTAGCATTCGACGCAGGCATTCTTGTGACCGTAAACGTCGTCATCCTCCGAGCCGCAAAAGGCGATGATATTTATTGAGCTACAGAAGGGGCATGGCTTTAGCTCAGACATCCGAAACCTCATTCCGTTGCATAATTCGCTCCATCGTTTCGGCGCGGTCATGGAAGCCCAGCCGCTCAAAGTTCCGAATGGCGTATCCGCAAGCCTCATGAT
Organism: Isosphaeraceae bacterium; assembly: GCA_965277595.1. GTDB lineage: Bacteria > Planctomycetota > Planctomycetia > Isosphaerales > Isosphaeraceae > CBDIDH01. Next base: position 1,815,956 of record CBDIDH010000002.1, on the reverse strand, counting down.
AAAGCGCCTCCCGCTGCATGGTAGCGAGGAGCTGACGGGCGAGTTGCACAGCGTGCGACTCGATATACTCTTTCTCGGTCGGAAGGGCTGAGGAAAGCAATTCCTGCACTTGTTCCAGCGATAACCGATTCGTCAGGCGGTCAATCATCGGCACCCCCTTTAATTGGTCCGTCATAAATGACTTTCCCATTCCTCTTGAGAATCTGTAGGCCGGTAGCGAAGTTAATAACGTTGGTACCGCAATCCATGACGGTGAAGCCATGCGCGCCTGCGAAGTGACGAACCGCACCCATAGAGGCACGAATCGCCACATGGTCGTCAGGGCGAAGGTCGTTCTTGCCATATTCGATAAGCAATAGCTTCGGATTTTCGTCACTCATTAATCGCCTCCTGGACGGTTGGTTGTGATTAACCACGGCGCGTCACAGTGACTGCACGGAACGGCCATAGTCTCGCCAACGGAGTTCCCACCTGACGAAACATTGTAAGGCGTCCATATGGTGTGGAAGATTTCCTTGGTCACAAAACCGTTTCCATGACAAAAAATGCAATCGCTATTTTCCATGCGTTACCTCATCGGTGGATTCCGGGCGGCCTCGGATTCCGCATCCCTCGCCGGCCTTGATCACCTCGATCTTCCCGACCGTCACCTTGTCGCCCTCGCGGACGGTTGTGAACCGCCATTCGGTCACGCCCTCGGGGACGGGCAGGTCGAGCTTGCCGTGAACCAGGACGACGTCTCGCACAGACTCGGTCACTGGAGGCCCTCCCGCTTCAGCCTGACGTCCCGTTCATTCTGGCAGGTCGGCGAGTTCCACTCGATCTCGCGGCAGAGCGAGGTGAGGCGATCCCGGATTTCCTCGATGTCCTCGTGACGGGCGAGGTCGATTCCCTCGGTGAATCCGTTGATATGGCCCTTCGTGTAGCAGAAGGTTCCTTCTATCAAGGAAAGCCAAAGGGCTAGTAAAATGAAGGGCAGATCTTTCATGGCTTTCCCCACGCCTCATGATCGACCGCCGCATCCGCAGCGACACTTTCCCTATCTTTGAAAGCCGTCGTCGCCAGCTCGCAGAGCCGGTCGCGTTCGGCGAGGTCGCCTCGAAGCAGAGCTGAAAATGCTCCTTTCATGCAGTCCTCGACGGTGATGGTGGTTTTCTCAGCGGTCATGGTCATTCCTCTCGGGTGTCTGTGAAACGCGTTACAGGATGGCGGCGCGGTCATTTGGGGATCCTGCCCGGAATCCTCGGCACTTCCCGGCACGGACGCCAGTGCGTGTAGTGCTCGGTGACCCGGTCGTTCCAGTCGATGCTCCCGCCGAGATGGTCGGGGTAGAGCCCGCCCTCGAACCAGGAGACCTGCAAGGCGACCATGTCGTTCATGTCGTTTTCCCAAAGGATCTCGAAACTCTCGGACTCGATCCGGTCGTTGGGCATCGTGCCGAGAGACTGCCAGGCATTCTCCGCCCGCTCCGCTTCGAGCTGGGCTTTGAGGGCGGCGATTTCCCGAGCCTGCATTTCCACCGTCTGTTCCAGATCACAATTGAGCGGCGGCAGCTCGGCAAGCTGGGCATTTAGTTCGGTTATCTGTACGCATAAGTCGGCCTGAAAGCTCTGGGCCTCGGTGATCTCGTCATTGTGAAGCACAATCTGCTGGCACAAATCCGCCACGCGCTCTTGCTCCACCGAAAGCTGGGCTTTGAGGGTGCGGATGGTGGCTATGAGGTGCAATGCGGTTTCTTTATCGGGTAGCGTTCCGCCTTTGATATACTGCTCGATGATGTCCAGCACGCTAATCCCGGTCATTGTGCGCCCCTTTCGTGTGCTTCAAAACCAGATTCATCAACTCCAACGCCTCGCCGGAATACCAACGAGCGCCGCCAACGCCCTGCCTACCGAATATGCGCCAGTTGCGGCCCCAGTCGATCAGCGTGCCATCCGGCTGGCGGTGTAGCGCGATTTCGGTCATTGGTCGGCTTTCTCTGCAAGTTGCAGCGCAGCGTTTACAAGTCTGGTCTGGCCTGCGAGTGCATATGGCTGGCCGCTATCGACCATCTGCTTGAGAAGCTGCATCCTCAAACCGAGGCCACCCGCATGAAGGTTAGAGGGATCGGCGCAGTCGAATTTGGGAGGGCCGAAGTAGTAATTCTTCCCAACAACATCCCATACGATTTGCATGGCATAAAAGCCATTCCACAGAATCATATCGGTGAACGTATTGTTGATAGCGATGTCGAATTCCTGTGGGACAATTTCACTCATGACGCTTTTCCTCCACTTCTCGATTGTTCCGCCCGGTACTCGTCCACGGCGCGGAGGGCTTGATCTGCGAATTTCAGAGTATAGCGGTCTGCCGCACAACAGGAGTATCCAGCAAAACACCCACATACAATGTGCAAAGCGTCATACAGCCGGTCGATCAGAGCGTCGCGGGGGTCAGTCATGGGGATAACCAAAAAAACTTTCCGCCAAGCACCAGCCGATCCATAGCCCGATCCAAGCGACAATTACATAAACGAAAATCATTTCTCCGCCTCCACTTCATGCCGGGACAGGAAAGCATCAGCGGCGATGCTGGCTTCGCGGCGCGCGCTTCCCCCGCTCAAATTGAGGTCGTATAATGCCTCACGCATCTGCCGCACCAGCGCCACGGCTTCATCACGCATCTTTGCGTACTCGGCGCACCATTCATCGCGGAGCTTTTCGGCTTCGGTGTCATTCATGGGTCTGGCCTTTCGTTATCGGGACGTTTGAGCGGTTAACTTTGCCGGCGTATAGGTCGAACCGCCACCACCTCAGCTTGTGCTTCGCGTCCCAGTATGAGCCAAATTTGATGGGGAAGCTGTACGCTTGAGATCGCTGGTCTTTGTGGGTGTAGCGCAAAATGAACGTCATGACTGATCGCCTTTAGAATCGTTGGTCGCAATCTCTCTCGCCTGGCAGAAGTATTTCGTCTCAGTCAAATGGCCTGCACCGTAGAAGGGCAATGCTCGTTCCATGTCCGTTACGATGTTGCTCAGCAGCGTTCGCATGACAAGATTCTCTTTCAACAAATTGTTCGTAGCCATATCAACTACCGCCTTCTATTTGGGTATTCTTCTCGACGGCTACCCTCCGCACTGTGATGTCGGAGCCTGGAAAAATCACAAGTTCGTGGCGCACCTCGCGCTTGTGACCCTTGCGGTGGGTAATCCTTTCGATGTGATAATTGTCACCTCGGAAGATTATCTCCGTGCAGTAGCATTCATAAGGGGGTGGAGGAAGCGTGCTGGCAATCATCCCCGCCTTCCTTGCTCATAGATAGCGCGCAGCGCATTGAACGCACCTTGCAGGTCGGGTATTGCCTTATGCCAAGCATCGTTCATTTCCTGAGTCCAGCGACGCGGGTTTAGGATCACGTCAATGAATTCCCGCTCGGGTGGTGGGTAGTTGGCCGCAAGATTATCGGCAATCTGTTTTACGCAATCCTGCCATCCGCTGACATACCACCCTCGCGCTGCTCGATAAGCTTCTTTGTTATTCTGCGGATCGATTACGTGAGCGACGTTGATAACTTTCGGGTATAGCCCTGCCAATTCAAGCGCAGCCCTTAATCGCGGCAACTCGACCGGCTGTCCGGTAGCTGGTGCTTTGGCGGCTTCGTATTTATCCCGCAATTCAGCAACTGCCATGGTGCTGGGGCATAGATCGCGCACCTTCTCCCAGCCTTCTTCGCCTTCGGCAATATGCTCACACGCTTTCACACGCTCCATCTCTGCGTCGCATTTCTGGCATCCTGACACCGGCTCGAGTTGCCGCAGGTAGGGTATCACCGCTCGTAGAGCAGCTTTGAAATTCGAGCGGTTTGATTTGCTGCCTACCAAGCGGGCGGCGACTAGCATTTTGTTGATTAGGTAGTCCTCATTCGCCTCACCGACCACCGGAATCTCACCAGAGCGCACTTCCGCCGTATCGGCCTTGGCGGCTTGCCAGCCTTTCCATGAGGCTCGCGTTACGGCGTTCACATATTTGTCCGGGTCAACGCTGGTGCGTTCAACGGATAGTTTTTCGGTAACTGCCCATTCTTCAAACGCCTCACGGCACGGCTTCATCGTCTGGTCTGGTCGGTTAGCGGTCATGCTGTTTTCCGATCTAATTTGATAAGGATACCAAAGCATTGCTTTCCGGTTCCGTAAATAGAGACGAACGCAGGAGAAGGCGGGCATATCTCAGCCATTTCAACAGTACCCGTTAGGCGGCGGGATTTGCCATAGCCGCATGAAACAACGACGCGCCTACCCATCCAGCAGGTTTTCTCATTCCAGCGCGGGCCGTAAGCTCGATATTCCACCGTCTTATCACCGCATTCAAAAGATTCGTAATGCTCAGTTTTAAGCGGCACAAATAAGGGTTTCATCGTCTGGTCTGGCATGGGGTTATTCCTTTCGGTAGATTCTGCCATTCAGCACAATCGAATTGATGGGAGCCGTGCAGCCTGTTTTATCCGGCTTGGCAGCCGTTAGAACCGCCGCACAAAGCGCCAAGGTGAAGACTGAACATAGAAAGCCACCCAAGAAAAAGGCGAATGGCCAGTTATGCGCTATGCGATCTACAAATCCCATCCCATCACTCCTTCACTGTTATGGGGTTATTCCTTCGTTCTTTCTTTAATTCCTCTTGCGTATCCAAGTATATAGCCAGCAACCCAAAAGTTGAACGCTATTAGTATGTAACCTAGAGGACATATGCCCATCCCCATCACTCCTTCACTGTCCAGCCTGCGGCGAGGTAGCAGGCTTTGATTCAAGAAATTGAATGCGCTCATGCGCCCAAAGCAGACAACTACTGACGCCATAATTGTTCCAGAGTTTTGCTGATTGAGCCCCTTTCCTTAAAGCTTCCCTCAATTCATCTTCTGACGGTATAGGGTAACTTTGCCCGTCCCGACCTACGATAGCATTGCTCATAATTTCGCCCTCTCTATCGCTTCTTTCAGCCAGTCATTAACGCGAAGCTCCTCCTGCGTGCGTAGGCTAGACGACTGATTAAACAGCCTGCTGAGTAAGCATAAGTCTTTGTGGCTGATTCCTGTCGCCCTAGCCCCGGCTTCCACATCGGGTTCGCGGGTGTGCTGGCGGGCGAGGCGGATAGCTAAATCAAGCTTGTCGTTTACCCAGCCCACTCCCCCAGGATGATCCTCCGGCATCTTGAGTTCTTCTATCGCCTCCACCAGCGACGATGCGGGCTGCTGCTGTGAGGCGGTGCGGTGCTGGCACCCGTTCTCAAACGTGCCACTGCAAGTGTTGCATCGCACCATGTCCTGATGCGCGCCAATCATGGATAGATCGGTGCTTGCGCAGTAGATGCACTTCCCCTTCTCCTGCTCGGCAATCAGCGAGTCGAGGGTGGCTAAATGCGGCCTGTAGTTGCAAGCATCATCCGGGTTCGTTGAACCGGCATAGCCCCAAGCATTATTGATTTCCTCTATGGCAGCAGAAAGCGCCTCCCGCACCGCCTTGAGCTTTTCGAGTGTGTTATTCATGGTTGCATATCCTTCAAACCGTTTACCGTAAAAACCATCTCCGCTTTGCCGTCGGGCGGAAATTGTCTATAGGCATATTGCATCATGCTTAGGCGTTCTTCATTGATACCTAGGCGGCTGCAAATGACCTTTAGGCAGGCATCGACGGCTATGGCTGCGCGGCGGTCGTTGAGCGGGAAGTGATATTCACGCGCTACGGCCTCGCGCAGTTCTTGGCGTAAGGGCATCCGATTAACTTCATTCATCGCTCGTTTCCTTCGGTGCGGGTTGCAGGGCAGCCCGTAAAGCGATTGCCGCTTGTTCTTCGTGGGTCACTTCAATATGTGGGAGGATAGCCAGCCAGCACCGCTTAAATACAGCATCAGGCGTGGGCTGGTGGTTGCGGATAATGGCTATGGCGTATCTTACACCTGCTTGCCAGCGTTCATCCATGCCGCCTGTTGCCTCATCAAGCTCGTCTATAATCTCATCCATGGTCTTATTCCTTTGTGGTGGGTGGTTGGAGGGCTGCGCGTAAAGCATCAGCCGCCTCTAAAGCTTCCTCGCATCGTTGGAACGCCATTCGCTTGTTAGGTTCTCCCAATGCCAACATTACCCCGGCGATTTTTACGATTACATTAGTTACCAGTTCATCAGAATCGTGCGCAGGCTGCTGATCCTGCCGCTGCCGTTGCTGCCAATAGATTGCATGAAATGTGTTGCTGCAAAGGCCATTGAGCAGAAGGCCACAAGTCGGGCATGTAGGCTGCTGTGAGGGTACTTTATCGCACCATGGGCAACCTTCTATAGCTACTCGGTGCAACGCAGCACAGACATAACCCTCAGACTTTAAGCGCCCCTTTTCCAGCTTAGCAATCAGCGTGTCAAGGTCATCTCGCACTTCTGTGACCAAATTAGGTTCCGCATCGTCCAGTGCGTACCACGCCGCCTTGAGCTTTTCGATTATGTCCGTCATGGGTGCGCCTTTGGAGTAGGCGGTTTTGGGAGTGGCTCGCAAGAAAAAAGCAGTTCCCGGTGCAAGCTCATATTGTCCACGGCTTCAATGCAACGCATCATGTTTAATTCTTCTGTGCTTACACTAAACCGCCTAGCCATAACCGCGAGGCAGGCGTCTGCTATGGCGTCGGCAGAAATCCCATCATGACGGCCCAAGACTATCGCCTCCGCCAGCTCGTGACGCAGCGACATACCGTTCAGCGAATCGTTAACCTCAGTCATTTGGCTTCTCCGTCTCCAAGGCTTGCAAGAAGGCGCTCTTAAAGTCCTTCGGCGTTAATACGTTCTTCATCCATCCAGCCACACGCATATCGTTAGCCGCAAGTTCCCGGACGACACGGTGATAGTTTTCCTCGTAAGGTGTTCTGATGCTCGTATCTGGTGCGCTCATGCTTCCTCCTTACAGTCTATGGCCTTCATCTGGCTTGGCGTGAGTCCGTCAAAGCCAACCCACTTGCCCCGCTTGTCTCGATAGGCAACTCCCACGATTTGGTAAGCGCCTTCCTCGTTGCGAACGTATGTGGTTTCAGCTGACCAATCGCCATCGGCGGAAGCCTTATCCACCGATACGCGCAAATCTCGGTGCTTCATGTTCGTGTTCGGCGCACTGGTCATGCTGCGAATCCTTTCCAGCGGGGTTTAATATTGGCATCTAGTAGCTCTTGATGTTCACCGTCACTTAGCACCAGCGTTGTGCCGTCCTCAAATCGGGAGCGAATATTTACCCACGTTTCCGGGCCGCCTTTTGGTTCCTTCTGATTTTTATCAAGCCATGCGGATTCAATGATCGCGTAGTCCTTATTGTGTTCCACGAAACGTTGTGCTTTTGGCGACATACCGCCTATCAGGCCGGTGGTCATGCTGCTAATCGTGTGCGAATTGCTGCGATGCTGTCATCGACCAGGAGGTTGCCGTCTCGGAATACCTCGCGCATGAAGCATTCCGGGTTGTCGATGCTTCCTTGGCGATCGGCCAAGCAAAGGACGCCATCAATTTCCGTGACCATCAGCAGGCCGCGGGCAGACCTCTTGACCCCGTTGTCCGTCTTCGGGTCTTTGTAAATTTCCCGACCTACCCCATTTACCGCACCGTAGGTCGATTTCACCGCGAAGCCGAAGGAATCCCGCGTGACGTACTGGTAGGTGAACGAGCCGATCCCGAAGACGACGTTGCTCGAGGCGAAGCCCTTGGCCTTCAGGCCGTCGAGGATCGCTTCGGCCCGTGTCAGCGTGATCGAATCGCCGTAGATCAGCCCGACGTGGCTGTCGAGCACGCGGTAGCCCTTCTCCGTGGTGGTCCCGCCGAACACCTCCCAGAGGCACTCGACGGCCCCCTTGGAGGCCGGGCTGCCTTCTTCGGCCTCGGGATCGCCGCAGATGATCTTGACCGGGTCGCCACTATCCGGGCGGAATATCAGCTTGCCTTCGCGGGCGATGATCTCGGATTTCAGCGCCACCGTGAACTCGGTGATGACCTTCCAGAAATCCCAGGTGTCCGAGACGATGGAAACGATTCCGGCGGGGTAGAGCCTGGTGATCAGCCGGCGGAAGGTGTCCAGTTCGCCCTCGAAGCTCCCCATGCACATCACGGAATGCTCGGTCGCCGGTACGGAGCAGCCGATCAGCTCTTTCTCCGCATCGCCGTTGTAGAAATCCTCGACCAGGTCGATGGCGGCGACGGTATCGGTGCCGACGAACGAGGTCAGATGGGCCGCACCGGACAGGGCCGCGTCGGTGACGCCGCTCAAACCGCGGAACGAGAAGTCATGCCCCTGAAAGCCAACGAACCCTCGATCGGCGCCCGTCTCTTCGGCGAAGCGATCCAGCAGCGTTCGATAATGGGCGGCAATGGTGGCCGAGGTCATCGGCTTCCACAGGTAACACGACAGGACTGTCTCCAAGTAGTTGGTCAGCCAGAAAAAGTCGGGGTGGGTGTTGTAGATCACCAGGACGGGAACCTTGATCGGCGACCGCGTGCCTTCCGGCAGTGCCTTGATGCAGATCGGCAGATAGCCGAGATCATGCAGGGCCTCGATGTGATCCACGGGGATGGCGCCGAGCCCGAGCGACGTGTCCATGCGACGCTTGTACGCGGCGACCACCTCGGCCTTGGGCTTGGCGAAGAACTCGGCGTTCCAGGCATCGATTAGGAAATCCTTGACGAAGAACTGGAGGCCGAAGCTGACCACGGTGCCGTCGAATAGATGGGCAGGGATAGGGCTCAGCTTGTCCGAGCGCGGAGTCAGGTTGGAGTAGACAAGCGTCGTCCCCTCGGGGTACTGGCGGCGATGGTCGGCCTTGTAGAAATCGATGGCGGTGAGCGGGTTGTGTTTCATAGGGCTACTCCATTAGCTTTGAAAATGAGGTTTGAGATATGAAGCGGGACGGGGCGATCCTCTCCGATGTAGGGCGAGACAAACGTGTCGGTGGAGAAGACGGCGTCGATGAGCCCCTCGAATACGCCCAGGCCTTGAGAAAAGATGCCGTGCGTGACGTAGAGGTAGACTTTCGTCGCCCCGGCCGTCCGCAAGACCTTCGCAAGCTCGATGAACGTCCTGCCTCCGTCGCAGATGTCGTCGATGATCAGCGCGGTCCCCCCGGCAATCGAGGCGGTGTCTTGCACCTCGGTGCGGGTGATCGCCCCCGTCATCGGGTCACGAATTTTGGATGCGGTGAGCAGGGGCAAGCCGAAAATCTGCGCCGCGGCAAACGCCTTCTTGGTGGCTCCGGCGTCGGGCGAGACAACGGTGACGCCGGAGTGGATGATCCGACCGATGCCCGCGTGGTTTCGGATCAGGTCGATCTGCCTGACGATCTCGATGCGGTCGATCAGGGCGGCTGCAACGTCGCTGTGTGGGTCGCAAGTGACGACCTCGTCGAAGCCCAAGCCGTTGATGAGTCGTGCGATCGTCTTCAGGCTGAATGCCTCTCGCGGTTGCATCACGCGATCTTGGCGGGCATAAGGCAGATAGGGGATGACAAGCCGTTTGTAGCCGGAGCGATGGGACCGATCGATGATCTCGCAGGCTAAGAAAAGGCGGAGCAGAGCCTCGCAATCCTGAAGCCTCGCGAGGACGGTGATTTCGCCGGAAAGCGAAGGCAGGTCAGGGATTTGAACCTGCAGTTCGCCGCCGGGGAAGCTGAACGACTTTGTTTCGTAGCTGATCCCGTCAGCGATTATTTTGACTTCGTGATCCACTTCACCTCTCTTCCGGGCCAGTAACCGGGCCCTTTGTCGTTTGCGTTTCCTCGACGGCCACCATCACCGGCTTCGTCACGGCAACGCCCTGGCCGTCCGCCGTCGTGGTGAACCGCCACTCCCTCGTTCCCAGCGGCACGCGAACCTTCAGTGTGACCACGTATCCGATGGTCGTATCGTCGTGGTCGCTCATACCGCCTCGCCTGCCGCCTGGCCGGCCTTGGCAGGCACCGGCCCCTTGCGGCGCTGGAGATCGTAGGCGATGGCATCCTGCTGGGCCTCCGCGTCCGTCGTCCACGGGCCTCGCTCGTAAACGGTGCTGTCGTTGACCTCCTCCTCGTCGCGCCAGACCCAGCCGTGCCGCGGCCACCAGATCAGGCTGTACTCGCGGCCGTCCACCCAGAAGGACGGGCGGAAGATCGGCGCTGGAAAGACCGCCTTGAAAATGGCGTCCTCCACCACGTCGTGTGCGTGCTCGGTGAAGCTGGGGTTCATGGCTAGCACTCTTTCCTGATCTCGCGTTTAGCCTTCTGGCGGGCGGCGCTATTGCCCGGCTTGCTGCGGCCCTGGTTCTTGCTCTTGGCGTGCGAGCTGGTGCAGCAGGGGCAGCGCGACAGGCGTTTGGTGGCGGCGTGTTGGGGTTTCATGGCTCTTTCCTATGCGTTGATGCGCACCAAGGCGGCGACGATGAGATCGTCGGCGTTGGCGGGTTTATAGCTGACGTCATGGTTCTCCAGCACCAGCTGCTCGTGCCTGGTCAGGCCAAACAGGAGTTCCTCGTAAGACTCCATCATGCAGGCCAGCTCGTTGCCGGGAATCTGCTGCTTGTGCTTCACCAGCACGCCCTCGACCGCCGCCAGCATGTCGATCCAGGCCGCCTGAGTCTTTTCCATGTAGGCGATGGCTTCCGCCTGCTCGGGAGTCTCCTCGTCCTCGGTGATCGCCGCGAAGTTCATGTTGTCGGGATAGGGCATGGTTCTTTCCTTCCATAGGGGCGGTGGGGTTAGGCGGCGGCGGGTTCGGTCATCGGTGTCAGCCGATACTTCAGTTCCCGGTCGGGTACTGAACTCTCCCGGAAATCTCGGCCGGGAATTTTGATCGTCAGCGTTTGCAGGGAGGTATCAAGCTCGACGCGAGCGACCACCGAGCGCCCAAAGCAATTCTCGATTTCGTCTCCGCTGTCCATCACTTCAATTTCTCGTGAGAGCCCGACGGGTATTTCTAGCTCGATCTTCATGGCGCGGTCCTTCCTTGGTGGCGGCGTCATCGCCGCGGTGAATGGCGGCCCTTTTAACGAGGGGCCAGCTCGGTTGATCAGGATTTGCGAGAGATGCGGATTCCGCGCTCCACCAAGCTCTGGACTTTCTGATCGCCGTAGCGAGAAACCAGTTCCTTCCAGCACTCGCTGTAGGTGCCTTCGAAAATGATTTCCTTTAACTGAAAGATGGCCCAGTAGGTTGATTTTTCCATGGTTTTCTCCTTGGTTTTACCGGAGGCATCATCGCCGCCGATAAGCCAGACCGTAGCGCAAAGTTTTGATTGAATCAATCACTATATTTGCATTGTTCGTGATTAAATCGCTTGCGCCGTATTTCAGCTCGTGATAGCGTCAGGTGAAATTTAACGTGAGGGAATATGACGCTCAGGGAATGGCGGAAACTGAATCGCTACTCGCAATCTGCTTTTGTCAAATACCTGGAGGAACAGACTGGCGTGGTCGTTCCCCAAAATACGCTACACACCTGGGAGACCGGACGTGTGCCGCCTGACGATAAAGCGGAGGCCATCAGGAAGGCGACCAAAGGCAAGGTGAAGCCGGAGAGCTTCGAGCGGACACGGCGGGATGTTGGGCAAAACGCTAACAGTATCGGATAACGGAGGACAAAGAGAATGAAGTCAAATCACATAGTAGCGTTGGTAGCGACATTGTGTGCTGCCGCAGTGGCTTACTCTGGGCATGATGGATGGGGTTGGCTCATCTTCCTTGCATTCGTAGCGATTTAGCGATTAACGGTCGGGTAAAGGGACAGCAAAGATGATACTTTCAGACACCGTTCTCACCTCACTGATTCAGAGTGAATTGCCGGTTTCCATCAATCTGGTGTTAGCCCTCGGCGTAATTAATGCGGCTGTAATGATGGCGGTCCTTCTTGTCCGCTTAAGAACCAAGTAAATGTAGGGTGGACGATATGGGCATGAGGAAACAAGGTTTGCTTTACGACAAATGGCACCGCCGCGTTGAGGGGCAAATTCGCCATACCATCGGAAGGCATCCGGAATGGTTCTGTTTCAAAAAAAACGATGCTCGCTCGAGGTGCGTAAACAGCCTTGCAAAGCGGATCGTCGGAGAGATTGTGGCTGATTGTATGTTGGCCGCAAAATCGGAGGAAGTGGCGCATAACTGTTTCCTTCCGATGGGCAAAGATGGTGCTGTCAAGGTGCCGCCTTCCGGGCGTAGTGATGATCTCACTTGTCACTCGCCCGGCAAGCCCGATCAATAACCATCGAGGGATAGCGTTGACGGCTGAGCGGCCTGGCGATGGCCTATCGGGGTGACGCCGCGGTGCAGCGCGGCGTCTTCCTCAATGGCCAACGAACGGGCGGCTTGCTCGGGCGGTGCTTGGCGGGTAATTCCCCTGGCCAATGGCCGCAGTGAGCGTCCTCGAGCCGCGCGAGGAATTGGAAAAGGAACGCCGCGTAGCCGATACGGATGGCCTCGATCACCGGGGCCTCCGCCTGGTATACTAACCTCCACCCTCGGAGGCTCGCCATGATTTCCGCCATGCTGCCGTCAATGCTCGTCTGCCTGCTCCTCGCCGTTGGAGCCGCGTTCTTCTTCTGGAAGGCGTATTTCCTGCTGGAACGCCGGGAGAAGCTCGCCGCAGGCGTCTTCGCGCTCGTCGGCTGGGCGATCTTCCCCATGGTGCCGATCATCCGGGTCTGGATCATTTGAGCGGGAAAAACTGAAGCGTCGGCTCGCCTCGTTCGGCGTCAAGGTCATAGGTCGGAATCAAGCGCGCCACGAGAAACCCGTTCTCCCAAATGCCCAGCCAGCCCGTCTCACGATCTTTCCAATGTTTCGCCCGGAATTCCTCGAACGCGGCGTCAAGGCTCTCGGCGAAGATGACGCGGCGGTAAAGGCTGTGGTTGGGCAACGGGCCGATGAACTGGTACATGGTGCCTCCGGTGGTCAGGGCTCAACGCCTTCGGTATCGCGGGGAATAGGGTCGCCATTCTGTCCAGATATAGCCTTTGCCGCCGCATGACGAACAGCGGGTGTAGGGCATCCCGGTCCAGTTCAGGGGAATCCAGTTGGCTGCCGTGAACAGGGCCGCGAACAGGTCGAACGTCTTGCCGGTGCCGTTGCAGGTGGTGCATCGCTTCTGCATGATCCCTCTCCGAACGATGTTCCCGGAGTCCATTCCGGGAACGTGTCTCAACCATCGGTACAAAACGACTTCAGAATAGCTGCACGATTGAAGTTGTCAGGCCATCCGTGGCCGGTTGATCCTCAGTTCCGGCTGAAGCCCTCGGCAATATCCCAAAGGCCACGGTTCAGGGCGAGGTCTGCGTTGACGCTGCGGATCGGCCTGGTCGAGATGCGGCGACCACGGGCGTTGATCCCGGAAACGCCGCCCCGAAGCGTGTTTTCCTGCAAAACCTGAAACGTCCGCCAGAGATCGCGGCTTCCTTCGCCATCCGTGTAATCCTCCTCCCGCCTCGCGGTCAGGAGATGGGCCGGACGGATACCGTCGAGCGGCTTCAGTTCGTAAGCACGCATGGCCATCTCAAGTTGTGCGGGCCGAGGCAGGATGATTTCCTTCCAATGGGCGACCCGGCCCATGATGTTCGGCACGTCGTCCATGATGCGGGCGGTGGCGTCCCTGACCTGCTGGAACAGGTCCCGGCTGCCGCTGTGACGGATCGAAAAGCCCCCGAAGTCAGCCGACTGCACGATCATCCCGTTCTCGCAGACGATTCTGAACACGCCGCTGAAGACGCGATACGCCGATGACCTGTCGTGGCTGTTGACCAGAACCACCTCGGGCACCTCGCCCTGGCCGTCCAGGTGACTTTCGTGGCGGAGCCGGAGCATATGTCGCGTGAAAGGTGCCTTGCCGGGGATGCGGCTGCGGGACTGCTTGGCCATCGTGACGCGGAAGCCCTGTTCCTCCATGCGGTCGAGAACGTCGATGCTGGGGATGAAACGATACGTCGCGGACATGCCTTCCCACGGGGTGGCGGCGAACAGGCTAGGAACGGAGTTGCGGAGCTGGTCGCGGGTGATGATCGAGGTCATGGTCTTTGTCCTGTCTGGAAGTTTGGGATCGGTCAGCGTGCGGCACTCGCCGGCTTCGCTGTCGATAACAGGCAAAGATTGAATTGAGCGCAGGGGATTGAGTTTTTCGTTCTGCACAAGCGCAGCGCGGAAGATAAGGAAAAGGATATTCCCCGGAGCGTTCTTGCAGCCCGATCAGAAAGGCGGCGAATCGTCCGGGTCTGAAAGACATGGAATTTCCATGCAGGCGATCTCCGCCCCGTTCTCGATGCGGCGGTTTAGCTCGCGGGATACAAAGCTGTCGATCTTCTTTTCAGCCGCCCGCGTGCGGAGCCAATCTCCCGCCTGCTGGCGGTCGCCCTGGAAATAACGCGCGGTGAACGACTCGAAGCCTTTGCGGCCTATCTCCCGCATGTGGTCAACGCCGTGCTTCTCCACCGTCGCCCTGCCACCCGCCGAGCCGCGCGTCACTCGTCGGCGATCCCACGCTGCGTCACCTTGCTGAGATTCGAGGTCAGCACCTTGGCCGGGATTTCATCGTTCCCCCAGTCGATGGTCGCCAGCGCGTTATCGCCGAGCGGCTTTATCTCGGTTACGACGCCGCGCGCATGGGGAATGTCGCCGGTGTATTGTCCAGTGCTGCGGAGGAAGGACGCCTTGTAGGCTACGCGGTCGCCGACGCTGATCTTGGCCGTGCGGGATTGCCAGCTCACCGCGCCAGCCCTTCGTTGCGCGCCGCCGCGAGCTTCTGAGCCATCGCCTTAACATCGATAAGGTTCTCGGCTGGCGACATGCCCGGCGGCGTCTCGCGGAGCCACTGGCGAGTCTTCGCCATGTCGAAAGTGAACCCGTGGCCGCCCGTGACCGCTTCTAGGAAATCCTTCTCGGGGCGCGTCGGCACATGCTCGCCCTCGGCAAATTGGATCGCCGCGAGGTGCCGGTTTTCGGGCTCGATACCCCGATTGACGCGGATGCCAGCCGACTCGTAGCGATCCACGTTCTTATAGCCTGTCGGCACTGGCAGGAAGTTCGGACGGCGAGCCAGCACCGCGGCGACGTGCTTGCCCGGCTCCTCCGGCACCGGCATAGGCCGCTCGGGATCGATCAGCGATTTGCGCAGACGCGATTCTTCCAGCAGCTTCAGCGCGGCGCTGTCGGAAAGCTCATGCTCAGCGGCGGCCTGCTTGAGCATCTTGGAGACGGGAAGGGTTTGGAGGACTTCGGCCAGGGGAGTCGGCTCGGTGGCGGGGGCTTCCTGGGCGGGTTTCTTGCGGGCTCTCGGCATACACCTCCTGTCGATTTGGTGCGGGGATCGGGATTTGAACCCGTGCCTCCAGGCGTGCTAACCTGACGAGCTACCGGGCTGCTCCACCCCCGCATGGGCAAACCCTAGCGCGGTCGAGCGGGTCAGTCAACGATCAATGAATCCCGCAGCTCGAACGGAGACTCTGATGCACGACGATCCCGCCCCGCCGGACTCTCCGATTCCATCCCCGCCGGACCCCTCGCGCGAAGCGGCCCCCGATCACTCCAAGCCGCCGACGCCTCACGATTTCTCGGCGGTTGACGACCTGATGGGAACCGACATGGACGAGCCCAACCGCCTGCTGCGCGAGTTGATACGGCAGCACCAGGAAAACAAAGCGGCGGGACGCCCGACCGGGTGGGAAAAGGAATAGCAATTTCAGCTTATGCGACCGGCTAGCTATTCCCTCTGAGCTGCGTCTTTTTCTGGTGGCCGTTGCTGTTGCTCCGGCACCTCTTCGGCCTGTTTCTTCCGCCGCTCGATGACGCCTTCCTTCCGAGGGATGTCAGGGACAAACTGGATCGGCATCAAATCAAAAATTGACTTGTAAGAACCAGTTCGCTTTTTCGTGTGCCGGTTCTCCAGTGTATATCGACCGTAGCCATCGTGGCTGTTTACTGCGAGCAGCAAGCAAGGTTCTTTGTCGATCGGATTTTGGATCGCAACCCTGTCACGCCGAAAAGCATTGTTCCAATTCTGAACGATCTGCTTTTTGCTCGCGTAATCTTGTTCATCTTCTCTAGGTAACATTTCATGATGAATGATAGTATTTACAGATAACTCTATTATTAAACACGACAATCTGGAAGTTCTGTCTTGCAATTTAGAAATAGGCAGACTCAGGAGCCCTGCGATCATATCGCAGTAAGCGGCAAGGTTTTGGTATGCGAGGGGCCTTTCTTCGTCGGTGACATGCTCGATGCGCGCGATGGCACACTCGATACGCTTCGTTGCCTCGAATATATCGTTAATTGCCGATCCAAATAAGTGATCGAAGTACCGGAAGTCGGCCATTCTCTGCCCCATCCCATCTCTTGTGCTTTCGGCAAAAATTAGCCGGCGCCCTTGACTCTCGAAGCAAACGCTTCGATTAATAGGGTAGAGATCGCGAAGCAGATGCTTCGTGACCAATCTTACTTCGGGTGAGGCTGAGACCGCAAGAGCAGTCTGACTTCCCCGGAGCGCGCCCTCATTTTTTCCGCTCTGAGATTCTTGATAGGAGACTCCTCAAATGGGCACGACGGGAGCCCGCGATGACTATTTTAAAATTGATCTCCCCGCCTCGATGAAGCACATCGAGGACTGGAAGGAGGGGAAGGATTTTAAAATCCCCACGCTTTACGACATGATCGTGGGGAATCAACGAACCGCGGATTGGTGGCATAACCGCGACCATCTCGAATGGCTCCGCAAGGGGGCATTAGTCCTCTCCCAGACGCTCGATATCCGTGTCAAGGACGGGGTCGGGCTGGGCGTCCCCTTGATCCGCGTCGAGCGAATGAACATCAAGTCCGTGGGGACTTATCACGACGGGGCGGACGGCTACGCCATTGTCGGCACGATCGCCTTCAACGAGGCGAGGTTGCCCGAAATGCAAGCCGCAGCCGTGATGGCCCACCTGCTCAAATTCATGCTTTGCGCATGGCGACACCAAGCCGGCGCCAAGGGCGAGTTCGACCGCGTCTGCCGTGACAAGATGATCGAATTCGGGATCGACATTGATGCCAAAGGAAACATCGCCATCGATGTTGACGGCCAATTTGCGGGCGTGCTCGGCAGGATCGGTGTGGACGTTCCCACAGAACTGGCCCCTCCGCCGCCCAGGGAGGGCAAGGCAACCAGCAAGGTTTGGAGCTGCAACTGCCAGCGGGCCCGTGTCGGAACCAAGAACTTCTTCGCGGAATGCCCAAAGTGCGGCCGTTCGTTCGAGATCGGCGATCACGTCGGCAAGTGGCCAGCAACGAGCCACCCGCAACCCTAATCGGTAGACCGGGCTCGGCCCGGTTTTTATTTGCCTTTGCCTCTTACGTTTGTCAGGAGTTTCTTCGATGCCCACTTACTGCTGCGCCGATTTTCCCATCGTCAAGACAAAAAACGGCCCGCAAGTCAGGAGCGACCTCGGCGACCTGACCGGGTTGATCGCCTCCATCAAGGAACACGGCGTCCAGCAGCCCATCGCCATCATGGAGGACGGCACGGTCATCACCGGCCACCGGCGGCTGGAGGCGTCGAAACAGACGGGGAAGACAACGATCCCGGCCATGATCCACGCCATGCTCGACGCGCTCACGGTCAAGCTGATGCGGCTGACCGAGAACCTTCAGCGGGCCGACATGGACGAGCGGGACATCTTCAGGTCCTGCCTCGAACTGGAAGCCGAAGGCGTCTCCCGGAGCGACATCGCCAAGGGGCTGGGGAAGTCACCGGCCAGCGTGACGCGGTATCTCTCGCCCAAGGAGTGTGCGCCGGACGCTCTCGAAGCCTTCCTGGCGGGGAAGCTGACTCTCGGGCAGATGGACAAGATCAGGACTTCCACCCAGCCCCGAGACCTGATGGGCCTGTTCCTGAACGGGGAGACCCAGGAGCGGGCGGCACGGAAGGCCAAGCCGAAGGATGCCGTGCGGGTCGAGAAGGTCAAAATCCCCCTGCCAACGGGCAATGTCGTCGTCGTCAGCGGGGACGGGGTTTCGCTCGAAGACGCCATCGAGGCCATGGACGAGGCGAAGAAGGCCATATCGGCGGCGATCAAGCGCGGTTTGAACTCGAAAACCGCCCAACAGGTCTTCAAAGACGTAGCGGCGGCGAGGTGAGCCGGGGTGCTTGGAACCATCATGGCGAAGGTTGAAAGGAGGGGAAACCACTTTCGCCACAACAAGGCCACGTCCTTACGGATGGTGGACACCCCGGCAGGCTCAAACCTCGCGGCGAGCTGACCGCCACAGAATGGCAGCATAGGAGCAATTGTCAATGGATAAGCAACTCTGCGGATGCTGCGGTTCCATCACCGTTGAGGAGGCGAAACGCCGTGATGCAAATGCTCGGGCTGCTGCTGATCGTGGCGGCCCTGCTCCTGTACCGGAAACCCAAGCCGAAGATCGGGGGTCTGGACAAGGTTCTCTTCCGCTGGGCTGACACCCCGTTCACGCTCCGAAACCTCTACACGTCGGTGTTCATTCTCGGAGCGGCGGGGTCGGGCAAAACTTCCGGGTCGGGGCGGATGTTCTTCAACACCGTCCTGTCCATCCCCTCGGGAGGGGTGATCATCGCATCCAAGCCGGAGGAGCGGGAAGATGTTGAAAAGTTATTCGCCAGGTACGGCAGGAAACTGACCGTCATCGGGCCGAACGAGAAGGCGAGGATCAACTTCCTGGGCGAGTTGGCGGGTGACGCCAACAACCTCACCAATGGCCTCGAAACCATGTCCGAGATGATGACCAAGAAGAAAGGGGAGTCGAAAGAGCCGTTCTGGGAGAGGCAGCGCGCCATGACGTTCTATATGGCCATCGTCATGCTCCAGCTCGCGGGCAAGGAGATATCGGGAACATATATCGATCGGTTCATCCTCGGGGCCGCCACGCATCTCGCTTACCTGACGAACGCCGAATGGCAGGATGGTTTCCACTGGCAGGTGATGAAGAAGGCGCACGCGGCGGAGAAGGATGACCGCCAGCAATTCGACTATGACAAGTCGACCTTGTACTGGTCGAAAGCCTGGCCCCAGATGGCGGAGAAGACGAGAGCCAATATCGTCAGCGAGTGCCAGGGGGTCTTGCATCCCATGACTTCCGGCGTGGTGCGTGACCTCATCGGCACGGTGTCGAATATCCACATAGCTGATCTTGAGAAGGGGGATTGGTGGCTCGTAGACATGCCGCTACAGGTCTACTCTGAGTCGGGCCGGTTCGTCGGCGCGGCGATCAAGTATCTGCTGCAACGCTACATCCTCGCCCGTCACGCGAAGGGCGATGCCGTCCCGCTCGTCCTCTGGGTTGACGAGGCACACAATTACATCAACTCGTATGACGCCGTGACGCTGGCCGAACAGCGCAGCCACCGGGGCGTTGCGGTCTATTTGACCCAATCCATCCACATCCTCTACCAGAATTTAGGAGAGCATTTCACGGACGGCCTGATGACCAACTTCGGCACCACTATCGTCCACCGCGTCGGGGATGCCAAGACCGCCTTGTGGGCCAGTGGCCTGCTGGGGGATCGGCTCGACATCCTCACGGGCGGCTCCCCGGATCAGGAGGGCGCGTTCAAGACAAATTACAACGAATCGTGGCTTCCCTACATGCAGCCATCGGCCTTCCTCTCAGGGCTTCGCACCCATGGGGGCGTGGTCGACGCGATTGTCATTTCCGGGGAGCCGTTCGCGGATGGCAGCCCTTTCGCCAAGGTCAGTTTCAAACAGGAGTGATCCATGGACGACGCTTTCGAGAAGCCGCCGAAGCCGCAATGGGGCGACGGCCTGATTGAGCATGCCGCGCAGAACCGCCAGCTCATTTGCCGGGGGTTGTCCTGCCTGACCCTGCCGTTCCTGCGGTTCGGCGGCGGGCGCGAGGTCGAGGGACGTGCCGTCGCCCTCGTGATGCTCGCGGGCTGGACGTTCTTCACCCACGACATTTTCTGCCTGCTTTATAGCGCGGCGTGGATCGTGGCCATGGTCGTCTATGCTGCCACGACGCGGCGATCAAGCCACAGCCAATGGGAGGGCTATTCCTATCTGCAATGGCTCGGCCTCGGCTATCGGGCGGCGAATGTCCTGGAAGTCTTCGTCGTCGCCGGGATCGGCTATGCCGTGCATCTGGTCGCCCCGCTGCTGGGGATGCTGATCCTGGCCTCGGCCGGGGGCAAGTGGTGCAACCTGATCACCGACTGGTGGGAGGTGCGCAAGGACGTGATCGCCTATCAGGATTCGGGCATCGTCATGCGGAACCGGAGAGAGGCTTATAGACGGGGGAGGTGATGCTGCGGGCCAGCTCTGGGCTGGCTCGGGAACTTCAGCAGTGAGCGCAGTTCCACCGTGCTAAGGGGCTTCCTCGCGGCAGTATGACCGGACCGGATTGACGTATTGCACCTCAGTTTCAGCCCTGTGCGATTCGCGTTCAACCCAGTATCCCGACAGTAACCCCCGCGCGACTCACACTTCCGGGCGTGGTCATCCACGCCGCCGCAACATCGAGATCAACCTATCACAACAAGACGAGGTGACAAGTGGGAATGATCAAAGACCTGACGGATCACCTGAAGCATCGGCTGAACCCCAACACCATCGCATCGGAGTTCGTTAAGACGATGGAGGAACGGGTTCAGCCGCAAGGGGCGGACGAGCTTGCCAACGCGCTGTTCACCGGTTCCGGGTATCTCCCGTGGCCGAACCAGGGACAGCAGCTGATCCAGCCCATGCCGGACAGGCAACCGGAAGCTCCAGAAGCCCTCCACTCAGACGGTATGGGGGGATTCTACAACTCTCTCGCCCCAGAGAACGAGCTTGTCCTCAACCCTGTTGGCGGCGAGCCCAACAGCTACATGACCGGCTACGAGCCGCCGCCCTTTATCTCGCCCGAGATTACCCCGGGCCAGTCGTCATCCTCGCCGGACGTCGCTCCTATCGACAAGGGCCAGTCCGAGAGCCTCCAGGCATACATGAGCGGCAACTACCCCGGCAATTCGGAACACGAACAGGGCCTTGACCACTAAGGAGCGACCATGGCCGATTTCATCAAGGGTCTGATCTTCGAGATTGTCCGCGATTTCGCAATGGAATGGTGGTGGCTCTCCATCCCCGCGGCGGCCCTCCTCGGGCTGAAATTCGCCAAGCGAATCCCATCCAAGGCGAAGGTGGTCGTCTCGCTGGCCGCCTGCGTTCTGGGGGGATACCTGATCGGCCTCCGCAAGCCGCCCGATGTCGTCGAGAAGTTGGTGGAGAAACGCGTCGAAATCCCCGTGGATCGCATCGTCGAGAAAAGGGTGGAGGTGCCGACCTTCGTTGAGAAGATCAAGGAGGTCTTCGTCAAGCCGAGCGCCTACGGCAACTGCATCGAGTGCGGCGCGTCCTTCCACCTCGACGGCGCGACCGGGCAGGTGAAATGCCCTCGGTGTGGAAAAGTTCAGCAGGCGAAATCCGCCGCCGACATGGCGGATACGCTGATCGCCAACAAGAACGCGGAGATCGACCGGCTGAAGCGCGGGCTGCTCAGCGCGGGGTCCGACCGCGAGAGGCGTTGGCAGGCGCAGCCGCTGAAGTACGACGCCAAATGCCCACAGTGCGGTCACCTGATCCGCTTCCCGGGTTCCGAATCGGCCATCTGCGGAAATTGCCGCAAGGTGATCCGTCAGGACGAGGCTAGGCAGGCGTGGGCGGTGTACCGCTCCGGGACGGGGATGATCAGTCAGGACGAGGACAAGCCCGCCGTCCCGTACACCGAAAAGGCCATGGCGGCGGTTCAGGCGGTCATCAAGGCCAACGCCGAAGCGAAGGAAAAGGCCATGGCCAAGGCGCTCCTCCCCTGCCCGGGATGCAAGTTCCGGCTGCAATTTAACCCCAATAACTACAGCCAAGGAGCCTTTTGCCGGGTGTGCAATCGGTATGTGTCGCAATTCGAGGCCCAGTATCCGAAATATTTCAAGCGATGAACAACAACCAGGATGCCGCCATCGCGTCGGGGCTGCTGATCATGGAGTTGTTCGACTCCAGCCCCGGCGCGCCCAAATACGAGCTGCTGTCTCAGGTCGTCTTCATCATCAACCACGCGCTTGAGGAGGCAGAGCGGCTGCGCTTCGAGGCACGACGTGCGCCCGAGCCATCTGTCAACTAGGGAAAGGGGAAGCGATGTTCATTGAAAGCCAGTCATCCGATCCCGCCGTTCATGCGATCTGCATCAAGATCGCCCGGCGATGCGTCTGGGTGATTCAGGCGGTTCTCCGGGAGGAGGAGCGCCACCTTGCCGTCAACGAGTTTTACCGCGTCTGCCGTCAGGAGTTGGACAAGCCGGTGGCGCCGACGCATGAGGTTTGATTACGCCTGGCATGGCCCGCTACCGTGCGCAAGCGTCGGGGCGGTGCCGTGCGAGGTAACTGAAGGCTGGAAACGGAGACGACGATGCCGACCCGCGATCAGATGGAATTCGTGATGGATCAGCTCGAACGCCTGGACGTTCAGATCATGGAGGAGATCGGGCGTGGCCAACACCCGGCCATGAATCACACCCTCCTCGACAAGCCTCGCGCCGAGGGGCACGAAATCGTCAACGGCTATGTCCGGGACCAGATCATCTCACGGGTCGAGTGGGACGGGTTTACCGAGGAACAATCCCGGGAGATCGCCCAGCGCGTGGCTGACAAGAGCAATCCCGAGGAATGGCTGGAGGGCATCGAACCCAGCGACGGGCCCGGAGCCGCATCGCCCGCGCAGGATGACAATCGCATGCCAACCGCCCGCGAAATGAGTTTTGCACGGACTCGCATCGCGGAGCTGCTGAGCGTCAATTACGACGATATCGGTCACCCACACCCACCTGGCGATATTCCCTGGGCTCAACTGGACGAGAACCGGAAGTTCGACGTCCTCGCGGAGTACGGCGCGTGGGTCGGTTTCAACGAGGTGCAGATGCTCGACGTCATGACGGAAGTGGTCGACGGCAAGCCACAGGAACGCTGGATGGACGTGGTACAGCCGACGCCCGGTATATCGCTCACCCCCGAGATCGAGCGCATTCTCACGGAACTCGAAGAATCCTGGCCCCGCGCGGCGAACGACAATCTCGCCTCAGAATGGGGCGAGTCCTACGCCGATTCGACTCCCTTTTCGGCCGAGGAGTGGAAACGCGATCAGCTATCGATTCGCGACGAAGAAACGAACATCCGCATGATCGAGATGGACGTCAATTACGCAAGGGAGGACTTGCGTGACGAGCCGGGAGATATGCGGCCTCCAGGGGGACCGGTGCCAGCGAAGGCTGCTGCCTCCTCGTTGGAAGAACATGTCCGCGAGATCACCAGGCAGGACGGGTTCGGGCACCGTGATCCGGGCAGGGGGATGGACCGTTGACGACTGGTTCACAAGATGCCGTCGGTTTCACCTGGCGCACGCTGGACATCGCGTCGGGACGCGTCGAGATCGTCGAGGGCTACCCGACGCTCGACGACGCGATTGCGGATATGGCCCTGCTCGCATGGGGAGACCCGGGCAACCACTGGCTGGATTACGTCGTCAGCGAGGCGACCGGAGAAGTGGCGGCGACCGGCCTGTTCGGGCCGGGGCTGGAGTTGTTCGTCACGTCATCGGACGGGCGGCGGCTGGTTTTCGAGATGCCGGAGAGCTATCGGGAGGCGAGATGAGCATCGACGAAAGGCTGGATCGCATCGAATCGCTGCTTGCCGCCCTGGTCGACCGCGAAACGATCAAGGATTGGTATTCCACGGACGAATTTGCCCGGCTGGTCGGGAAGGCCGAGTTCACGGTTCGGGAATGGGCCAGGCTGGGCCGCATACACGCCGAGAAGCGTCAGTCGGGACGGGGCGCGCACCCGGCGTGGGTAATTTCGCACGACGAGTTGCTGCGGTACAGGCGGGACGGATTGCTGCCGCAGCTCAAAAGAGCGTAGCGCTTGCGCATCACTGCGTCGGCTGCTACGCTCCCTCCACTATCACATGGAGGTCGTATTATGTCAGACAACGTCAATCATCCCAAGCACTATAATTCCCATCCGTCCGGTATCGAAGCGATCACGATCACGGAGCACATGAACTTCAACGTCGGCAACGCGATGAAGTATCTCTGGCGGACTGACCATAAGAGCGGGTTGGAAGACCTCAAGAAGGCCCGCTGGTACATCGACCGCGAGATTCAGCGCGTGGAAGCTGCCAAGTCCGTAGCGGGCAATGCAGCAGCCTGAGGACGCGCGGGTCGATGTTCTCGATCATGGATTCGTCCGTCTTGATCGAGCAGGCAGAGATATTTCCAATCGGCTACTACCGTTCGTTGAGTTGGCTGCAAAGCTGAAGCCTCAGTTCTTGACTCATCTTGAGTCCCTTGGGGAGATCCGAGCTGCGGCACGGGCAATACCAGCATCGGTCAATACGGTTCAGGGATGGATTAAACGTGATCCCGAGTTTCGTCGCAGCGTGAATGTCGTTCTGGCTACATGGAAGGGCGTAGATGGGTGGCGGAAGTGCAAAACCTGTCTTCAAATAAAATCAGTTGATGAGTTTGCGAAGAGAAGCGACCGCCCCGCGCAGCGTACGACGTGCAAAGATTGCAAAAGGCGGATAGGGCGCGAAAGCTATGCAAGGAACAGGGAAGCCGCATTCTTTCGGCATAAGGCCAGTGCCGCCAAGTCCCGCTCTTCGACAAAGAAGCTTCCCTTTGACCTGGACGTGGCTCATCTGGAATCCATCTGGACGGGAAAGTGCCCCGTATTCGGCATAGCCCTCGTTCATACAACGGACAGGGCCGATGAATGCGCTCCTGAATTAGATCGCATCATACCGTCCAAGGGTTATATCAGGGGTAATGTCGCTTGGCTTTCGAGGCGAGCGAATAGGCTAAAGAACGATGTAACCGCAAAAGAATTGAAACAGCTTATCGTATGGCTGGAATCAGTAAGCAATGAGGGCATATGACAAATGAAAAAATCGATGTTTTAGACCATGGTTTTGTCAGGTTAATCGACAAAATGGGGAGCGACCAATCCGTGGCTCGCGCCGCCCGCGTCTCATATGACGCCGCGTGGCGTGCCGGCGAGGATCAGGGCAGCGACGCCAAGCTGATCCGCTACCTGTGGAAGAACCACCACACGACGCCGTTCGAGGCGGTCAGCTTCACGTTCGAGATCAAGGCCCCGATCTTCGTCTTCCGCCAGTGGCACCGTCACCGGACGTGGAGCTACAACGAGCTCTCCGCGCGGTACAAGGAACTGCCGGAGGAGTTTTACCTGCCGAAGCCAGAGTTGATCGGCGTCCAGTCGGCGAGCAGCAAGCAAGCCAGGGATATTGGTTCGGACCCGGAACAACTGACGTTTCAAAGGACCGCCGAGGTCAGCCAGACCCGCGAGACCATGGAGGCCGCGTTCAGCCAGTATCGCAGGCTCCTGGAAGCCGGCTGGCCACGCGAACTTGCTCGCTCCGTCCTGCCCGTGGCGACCTACAGCCACATGTTCGCGACGGTCAATCTGCTCAACCTTCTCAAATTCCTGACGCTGCGGTGCGATTCTCACGCCCAGTACGAAATCCGGGTGTACGCCGATGCGATGCGCGAGCTGATTCGTCCCATCGTCCCGGTCTGCATCTCGGCGTGGGAGGGGGCGGCATGACCGCCCACTCCCCTATCACCCGAACACAGCTCCGATCGCCTCCTGCTCCTGATTCGGGATCAGGTGCTGGTAGCGGCGGCGCATCTCATCGGTCGTGTGACCTAGCCAGCGGTCGATCAGGCGTTGGTCAATACCCTTCGCCGCGCAGTTCGACGCGAAGCTGTGCCGGGCGACGTGCCAGCCCTTGACGACTTCCCAACGGCTGCTCCTCAGCGTGCGACGCAGGTGGTCGCCTGCCTCGTCCTCGGTGATCGGGCCGAATCCCGGTGCCTCTCGATCCCGGACCGATTCCAGCCGTCCTTTGATGGTCGATGATCGAACGGTGTCGCTCTTGTGGCCGGTCGTCGCGCTGCGTTTCTTGCTCCGGCCCACCACGGTGCCGTTGCAGAACAGGTTGGGTCCTCCGGGGTGCGTCGCCAACCATTCCTTCAGGACAGCCGCGAGGAACGGCGATAGCGGGACTCGACGGGTCGTCCGTTTGCCCCTGGCTCGCTTCTTCTCGTTGATCAGGACGGCCTTTCCCTCGAAATCGATGTCGGCGATCTGGAGGCGGAGCAGTTCGCTGCGCCGGGCGCCGGTATGGGCGGCGAAGCAGATCATGGGGTAGACCCACGGCAAGGTTCCGGCTTCGCGGACGTGAGCGAGAAGATCCGTGACCTCGGTCAGCGTCAGGAACAAGGCGTTCCAGAGTTCTTTCCTCTGGTGCGGAGTGACGCCTCCCGCGATCCGCCGCTCGATCTCGTCCCGCGTCATGAAGGGCGGCTTCTCGTCGACCTTGCCGAACCGCAGGCCGTCGTTCGGGAATCGCCCCGCGACCAGCCCCATCTTCGCACCCCAGTTCCAGGCGGTCCGGAGCGAGACGATCTCCTTCTTGATGGTGGCGGGGGAGAGCCGTCGGCCCGACATGCCTTTGGCGTTGGCCCGGGTGTCGACATAGCCCTGTAGGTCGGCCAGTTTCAACTCCGGGATCGGGAAACGCTCTCCGAGCGCGCCGACCAGGTGCTTGAAGTGAAGCTCGATCCCCTCAATGGTGCGGGATTCGAGGGAAGGCCGGTGCGTGTCGAGATAACGGTCGCGGAAGGCCGAGAGGGTGAGCGATTGCCGCTCGGGGATTTTGTCGAGTCCGACCGGAGGCTTGCCGTCGTGTCTGACGAAATCGACGATCCCTACGGCGGGCGGCAACTCGATGAGCCGTTGTTTGAGACGTAGCAGAAGGTATTCGACCTGGGCGGCCTTGGCGTCGGCCTCCTGGCGAGACACCTTGCCGAGCGTGAACATCTCCCGCCGCCCGTTCCAGACGAACAGGATGCGGTGACTGCCGTGATTGCGCTGCTGGACGGTCGCCATCGGCTGCCCCTCGCGTAGGGCAATGCCAGGCCAATCTCACGGCAGCGTGTGTGCCCGAAGTGTGCCCGGCGGGGTGTCTTGCCGAGGCTATTATTCGTGCGGGCAAGGGTTTAGGGAAGTGCGGCAGTCGGATTTTGAGTCCGGCGCGTCTGCCATTCCGCCACTTCGGCTTCACGATGCGTTAAAGCTTAAGTTGTTGTGATACCAGAGTTTTATGAATTTTACACCCGCCTGGGACCACGGCTCACATTGTACCAAATGTAGCGTGGCGTAGGCAATGCTTCAAGTCCTCGCCGCAGGGTCATTCAAAAGTCTAGCGATCGAGACCGCCGGGCTTTATAACTCATGGGCCAAGGAGTTACTAAGGAGTTGGGCAAGAATAACTTGACAGATTTCGGAAGTCGCTGCTCTTGTTCAAAGCGATTCAGCGAAGTTTGTCCGACAGGTTATTCTTGCCCGGCTCCTAACCTTCCCCACGGATAGTGGGCGCCCCTGGGAGATGGCATAATGCCCTCACAGGAGAAATCGCCCATGCCACGTCGGACGTTCACCTCGGAGTTCAAAGAGTCGGCTGCCAAGCTCGTCACTGAGCAGGGCGACTCCTTCAAAAGGCCGCCGAGAGCCTCGGTATCGACCGCGCTTCGCTCACCCACTGGGTCAAGCAGTTCGGTCCCAAACCTGAGTCGTCGGCCGACTCGGCCGTTGCTGACCTGCGCAAGGAGAACGATCGCCTTCGCGCCGAGAATGAGAGGCTCCTCATGGATCGCGAGATTTTAAAAAAAGCGACGGCCTTCTTCGCCAGGGAACGGCTGTGAAGTTCGCCTTCGTGCGTGAGCACCAAGGTGAGTTCCCGGTCGGTCTCTTGTGCGAAATCCTGAACGTCTCACGCAGCGGCTACTACGTCTGGAAGGACCGCCCTCTGAGCGAACGTGCGGAACGGATCGGCCGGATCACCGAGCAGATTCGCGAGGTTCACAACGAGGCATGGTCGGTCTATGCCTCGCGACGCGTCACCATGAGCCCGTGCCACAGGGTGTCGCCTGTCGTGAGAACACGGTGGCGAAGCTCATGAAGGAGAACAAGATCCGTTCCAAGGCGCCGCGACGATTCGTGGTCCAGACGACCGACAGCCGGCACGCGCACCCGATCGCCGAGAACACGCTGAACCGAGAGTTCTTTCCGGATAAGCCCAACACCCCCTGGGTTACCGACATGACTTACTATCCCGACTGGTCAGGGCTGGCTCTTTCTTGCGGTCGTGATCGACCTGTGAACCCGCAAGGTGGTCGACTGAGCGACTGCGGACCACCTTCGCGCGACCCTGGCCCGCGCCGCCTTGAGGATGGCCCTGGCCCATCGTCACGTTGAAGGCGAAATGCTCCACCAGAGTGACCGAGGTGTCCAGTACGCCAGCGCCGCTTACCGCGGTGCCTGCGGAGAACGGCCTGGAAGCAAGCATGAGTCGTCGTGGGAACCGCGACGACAACGCCGTGGCCGGGTGCTTTTTCAGTACGCTCAAGAAAGACACGGCGACAACCTCCTGTGCCTGAAGGCACGCGCCGTGAACTGCGCCCCCTAGTCGGTGTTGAAGATCTCTGGCTTGCCTCGGCCCAACGCCTCCTCCAGCATCTCCAGGCTCGATGAGCCGTCCAGGCTATTCGACAGGCCCCAGGCGATCACGTATCGGCTGTACCAGTCGATCACCGCCGTCAGGACCATGAACCCTGATGGCATCGGGATATCAGTGATATCGGTGCTCCAGACCTGATCCCTTCTCTCGATCTACACGCCTCGCGGCAGGTAGAGATAGATCCGATGCTCCTGGCCGGCCTGGCTCAGCCGGGGCTTGGGAAAGATCGCCTCCAGGCCCATGATCCGCATCAGCCGACGCACTCGCTTGCGATTGACCACCTCCCCTTGTTGTTCGAGCCAGACGACTATCCGCCGGCTGCCGAGGAACGGGCGGGCGGTCTACTGCCGGTCGATCAGTCGCATCAGCCTCAAATCCTCGGTCGAGACTTCGGCCGGCTCGTAGTAGAAGCTCGACCGGGGCGGCCCGAGCAGATCGCAGTGACGACGGATGCTCAATTCGGCATGTCCCTCCTCGATCAGTTGACTCTTGGAATCAGCCGAAGAGGGCGACTTTTTCTGAGCCACTCCAGCTCCATCTTGAGTCGGCCGATCTGCTCGAACCGCTCGGTCTGACGGGCCTCGGCGTCAGCCGATGCCGCCTGGACGGCCGCCGACCCCGCGAAGAGTCCTTCGGCCCCGGCCAGGAGGTGCTTCTTCCGGCCGTGGATGAGCGTCGGGTGGACGCCGTAGTGGCCAGCCAACTCGCTGATGGTCTTGTCCTCCTTGTGCGCGACCAGTGCGACCAGAGACTTGAACGCTGATGAGTGGGCCTTCCGCTGCTTCGCCATCCGCTGCTTTGCCAACGCTCCTCCGGTGTGCTGGGCCATCGGTGTAGCTTAACCAATGGTCCAGTTTCCGGGGTCCACTATACTCGGCCACGGACTCTTCAATAGGGTTGTTGCGTATTACGGGAATTCTTGACGTAACGTCAAATAGCACAAGTACCAATCACCGAATTTTTCATTTGCCCCATGTCTTTCTGGTCTTTGGCCTTACAACCATTCCATGACAACCCTAATCGTCGTCCGGAAGGCGTTCGACCTGCCAGTCTTCGAGGTTGACGGCCGCCCCGCTTCCGAGAAAGTGAACGACGGCGACAAACTGTTCGCGCTTGCCGCGGCGGATCACCCGGCCTTCCATTCCGGCCAAGGGGCCGGTCAGGATACGGACGCGACCGCCGATCGGGACGAGGGGCTCGGCGGCGACCGGCAGGCCCGAGTCGAGCATCTGGTGGATCTGGCGAAGGTCGTGACCTATTCCCGCCTGGTCGGCAACCTCGATCACCCGGACAAGCCGATTTCCACGCATGGACTGGACACGCTCCCGCTCGTCGGCCAGCAGAAACAGGTACGATGTGAAGAGTGGTAAGACCGAACGGGTCTTGCGTCCCTGTGGCGTGCGATTTTCGTGGACGACCTGGGGCAGATAATAAGCAATCTTCTGGGCGCGGAGGTCGCGTGCGGTCGCTTTCTCTTGACGTGGCTTCGTATGCAGACACCACCACTTTCGACCCGGAACGAGGGCGACTTCGGGGGCGCTTCCCTGCCACAAGTTGTTCGGATACAGGTCCGGCTCAGTGGGAAGAATCGGCATCGCGAGTTTTGCAACCTTCGATGAAAATGGTCACGGCCGAGGTCCCGGCAGCGCGTCGAGGGACCGAACTTCAACGGGAATCCATCACGCTAGCGGCCCGACCCCGGCCTCGTCAAGTTCAAGAAAGCGTGGCTGTCGATGACCAAAGATAGGACCGATTCGCCGTCGGGCGTCCTCTGCCTGAACAAACCGTCGGGCCTGACCTCAAGGGGGGTCGTTGACAGGGTCGTCCGCCCGCTCGGCCGCAAGGTCAAGGTCGGACACGCTGGAACGCTCGACCCACTGGCCTCGGGAGTACTCGTCGTCTGCGTCGGCGCGGCGACTCGGTTGATCGAATACGTGCAGCGCCAGCCGAAAACCTACCAGACGGTCATCCTCCTTGGCGCCCGGAGCGACACCCACGACGCCGACGGCACGATCACGGCCGTCGATGACGCAATCCCTTCCACGGTCGAGGCGGTCGCCTTGGCCGTGGCAAGTCAGGTCGGAACGATCGCCCAGAAGCCCCCGGAATACTCGGCGCTGAAGGTCAACGGCCGGCGCGCCTACGATCTCGCCCGATCTGGCCAGGCGGTGGATCTCGCCGCAAGGCCGATCACGGTCTACCGGATCGACGTATTGAGCTACGAGTGGCCGCGACTCACACTGGAAGTTCATTGCGGAAGCGGGACTTACATTCGATCGATTGCCCGCGATCTCGGCGAGGCGCTCGGCTGCGGCGGTCTCGTCGAAGTGCTCAGGCGAACCGAGATCGGCGCCTTCAGGCTGGCCGAGGCCGTGGACCCGATGGACCTCTCGGCCGAGTCAATCGCCGAGGCACTCCGGCCATCGGCCGAGGCCGTCGCGGCGCTGCCGATGGTTTCCGTCAGCGCGGCTCAGGTCGCCGACCTGGCCCGGGGTCGCTCGATCGTTGTGACCGGGTTGCCTGCGGACGAGGTGGCCCTGCTCGGCCCCGAGGGTCGGCTCGTGGCCATCGGCCAGGCGGACCCGGTGTCCGGGTCCGTCGCGCCGAAACGCGTGCTCATCGGGCTTTGAACCTTTGGAATTCCGTGAACCAAGGACACCGCGTTGACGAACCAGAAGGATCGCCGTCGTGTCCAGGGCGGCGGGCCTTACCCAGTCGTTGACGCGGCCGGGGCGAGGGGCCTAGAATTCGCAGTGGAATCCGCAAAAGCTTCCCCACGTCGCAAGAGGTCAAATCCCCATTGGGTGAATTCAAGAGCACCGAGCGCGCGGACCGTCGGGAAAAGTCGATTTTGGTCGGGGTGATCCTGCCCGGAGCCGACGTTTCACAGGACGATCCCCTGGACGAAATTCGGGGCCTGGTCAAGACCGCCGGCCTGGTCGTTGTCGGCAGCATGATCCAGAAGCGGCAGCAGCCGGACATCGCCACTTACATCGGGTCGGGCAAGGTCGATGAATTGAAGGATCTGGTTGAGGCACACGAGGCCGACCTGGTGGTCTTCGACAACGATCTGGGACCCGCCCAGACCCGAAACCTGGAGAAGTTTCTCGGCGTCAAGGTGATCGACCGGACCGAGGTCATCCTCGACATCTTCGCCACGAGAGCGCGAACCCACGAGGCGCATCTTCAGGTCGAACTCGCTCAGCTTGAATACGCAATGCCCAGGCTGAAACGGTTGTGGACCCACCTGTCGCGATACAAGGGGGGGATCGGCGTTCGAGGTCCTGGCGAGAAGCAGCTTGAAGAGGACCGACGGATCGTCACCCACCGGATTCAAGACCTC
The DNA here is from genome assembly GCA_965277595.1 of Isosphaeraceae bacterium. GTDB lineage: Bacteria > Planctomycetota > Planctomycetia > Isosphaerales > Isosphaeraceae > CBDIDH01. The sequence continues at coordinate 1,784,024 of CBDIDH010000002.1, read as the reverse complement.
AAGGCCAAGCTCGGCAAGGTTCAGGCGCGGAAAGAGCGTGAGGTCGCCGGCCGGGGTGATGCCCCGACCGTTTCCCTCGTCGGCTACACGAACGCCGGCAAGAGCACGCTGATGAACGCCCTGACCGATGCCGGGGTGCTCGTCGAAGACAAGCTCTTCGCGACGCTCGATACCCGGACCCGCAAGTGGCGGTTCGAGGGGGGCGGCAACGTCTTGCTCTCGGACACGGTCGGGTTCATCCGCAACCTGCCGCACTCGCTCGTCGCCTCGTTCAAGGCCACCCTGGAAGAGGCCCGGCAGGCCGACCTGCTCTTGCACGTGATTGACGCCTCCAGCCCCGAGGCCGAGATGCAGATTGCCGCGGTCAAGGACGTTCTCGAAGAACTCGGACTCGCCGAACACCCGACGATCCTTGTGTTGAACAAGGCCGACAAGGTCGCCGACCGCTCGATTCTTGACGTCCTCCGGGCGCACCACCGCGAGAGTGTCGCCATCAGCGCCGCGAAGCGCGAGGGACTTGTTGACCTGGAACAAGCTGTTCGCGAATCGCTGCTGAACCGAGCCCTCGACGCCGAGGTCGAGACCGACGTCGGCAACGGCCGGGTTCTCGCCTACCTGGCCCAGCACGCCCAGATCCAGGAGCGTCGGTACGATGACAACCGTGTCTTGCTTCAGTGCCGTATCCCCCGTCGATGCCTCGACTTCCTGAGCGAGAACGGCGCCAATATCCGCGAAAATGGCGAGCGACTTTACGTCTGATCCATCATTCTGGCCAGGGTTTCCGTTCAGAATACGAATCGGACCGGGAACCTTGCCAATCCCGGACGACCCCTTCGGTCGATACTCTGGTTAGAGCCAATCAGGATTGACATTTCCAGGCGTGGCATTCCACCGAGTGCGCCTGGCGTGATTGTTAATCCTGGTAACCCTCAAAGGATAGGGTGAGATTTCTCGCCTTGGATTGAATCCAGGGCGAGGCATCAGCCGATGAACGGATCAACCGGCGTGGGGCCGGTACGTGTCGCGATCGGGGCCGACTGGCCGTTGACGATCGGGGCCTTGCGTTCCGAATTAATTCGGGGAGCGCTGGGACCGGTTCTTGTCGGCAAGCCGTGTTGCAAAGATCGACGGCCATACACGTTACGGAAAGGATACCGGTAATGTTGCGGCACAGTTTCCTGCTGGTGGCCGGCGCGCTCACGGCCGTCTCGGCGGGTTGCACGCATTGCGATACGTGCGACGACTTCCCGATCCCCTGCGTTGGCCCGAACTGTGGCCCGCTCTCTGGGCAGGGTTCCTATACTCCCGTGGGATCGGCACCGTCGCGGACGTCGGCTCCGAATGGGCCGGTGCTGGAGCCCGCGGGGCCGGGACCCACGTCGTCCCCGGCTCCTTCTCCCACGCCGAATACCGAGCCAGGCCCAGCGCCGACGCTGGAAACGCCGACGCCCGAGCCCGCCCCCGCGCCCGGCCCGGCCGAGAACGCGAACACTCCGGCCCCGATGACCTTGCCCGAGACCGCTCCGGCAACTCCGGCCGAGCCGACACCGCCCCCTGCTCCGCCGACGACCCCGGCTCCCGCGACGGAACCAACCTCCGGGGGTAACGCCCCGACGCCCCCCGCGGCTCCTGGAGCGTCGTTGGACCCGGGCACCTTGCCCGTGCCCATCTCATCGGCCACGGTGGAGCCGGAAAGTCCACCGTTTAGCGGTTTCTGATCGCGGAATGGCTCGCGGGCGGATGTTATACCCCGGCTCCACGGCCACTGCCGCCGTCGGGCCGGGGTTTTTTCAAGATCGCGGCGCCTTCCATCGGTCCGCCCCGATGTCCCAGGCTGGCTCGCTGGTTTGACTTCGGGAGGATTTTTGTTGACGGAAGAGGGAAATCCGCGACAATCGACGTTGCCAGGGAGTTTCCCACCCAAAGGAGTCTCGCCACCCATTCCTTCACCCGATGCAACAGCCAGGTCGACTCGACTCGTTTGGGATCGACCGCCTCGCTCAGCAGAAGGAACGGGTCGGGAGCGAAAAGGTTCCCCATGAAACTGATCATCGCGCTGATCCAGCCCACCAAGCTCGAAGCCGTCAAGGAAGCCCTCTCCCACGTCGAGGTCTTTCGCCTCACGGTGATGGACGTGCAGGGCTTCGGCCGGCAGAAGGGCTACACCGAAGTCTACCGCGGGCATGAATTTACGGTCAACCTTCTGCGCAAGATTGAACTTCAGATCGCGGTGAACGAAGACTTCGTTGAGCCGACCGTCAACGCCATCATCCAGGCGGGTCGGAGCGGCACCGACGGCAAGATCGGCGACGGCAAAATCTTCATTCTGCCGATGGACGACTGCATCCGAATCCGGACCGGCGAGCGCGGACCAGAGGCGATCTAATTTGACTTGAACTGAACTGATCTGATCTGATCTGAACCGATCCGTCGAGCATGCGGATCGCCCACGTGACTCGTTCCGATTCGTGGGGTGGGTGTGGCCCACCCCGCGACCGCGTCATGAGCGACAAGACCCGCATTGAGTGGACTGACGCCACCTGGAACCCGATCCGAGGCTGTACGAAAGTCAGCCCCGGTTGCGCGCGCTGTTACGCGGAGACCTTCGCCGAACGCTTTCGAGGCGTTCCCGGGCACCCCTACGAGCAGGGTTTCGACCTTCGCCTGGTGCCTGGCAAGCTTGCCGATCCGCTCCGCTGGCGAACGCCCCGGATGATCTTCGTCAACTCGATGAGCGACCTCTTCCATGAGGACGTACCCGACGCCTACATCCTGGCCGTCGCCCGGGTGATGGAGCGGGCGAACTGGCACACGTATCAGGTTTTGACCAAGCGGTCGGACCGCCTACGCACCCTCTTGCGAACCTCACTGGCCAGCGCAGCCGAGGCCCCGCATATCTGGTGGGGGGTAAGCGTCGAAAATCGACACCACGGCCTGCCCCGCGTGGAACATCTTCGCCAGGCATCGGCAGGCTTGCGGATGCTCTCGGTCGAGCCGCTTCTGGAAGACCTGGGCGCAATGGACCTGACCGGAATCGGCTGGGTGATCGCCGGCGGCGAGAGCGGCCCCGGCGCCCGACGTCTTGATCCCGTCTGGATCGCCTCACTTCGCGACCATTGCCGCGCCTCGGGCGTTCCCTTCTTCTTCAAGCAATGGGGCGGCGTCCGCAAGAGCCTGGCCGGGCGAACCCTTGACGGCCGGACCCACGATGAGGTCCCGCCTCGCCCCTCATTTCCTGTCTTACCCGATGTCGAGCGTCTCGCGGCGATCGAAGAGGTGGAGAGAATGACCGAGGACCTTTAGAGTTGTTAGGGCAAAGGGCAAAGGGCAAAGGGCAAATTCTGGGCTATCGCCGTCCGGCGTCAACGGCGGGTGGGGACGACGGTGAACCGGGCGACGGCGTCAATCTTGTCAGTCATTTCCTGGTGGACGAGATAGACGCGGCACGAGGCGACACCGGCCTGGGTGGCCTTGACCTTGATGCCCAGCTCGATCGTCTTGCCCGGAGGCAGACGGTCAATGACCGGGAAGACGACCTCGTGCTTGGCGGCGTTGTACTGCGCCTGCTTCTCGTCGGGTCCGCTGGTTTTCACAGGCTCGATGTTGTCGGAAAGCGTGGCGGAGACAAGGAGTTGCGTGGCCTCTTTGGTTCCCGCGTTGTCGATCCGGATCGTGTAGACGGTCTCGCCGTCGACGTCGACGACCCTGCGTTTCTCGAAGATGTTGAAGTTCACGTCGGCGAGGCCCTCGACGTCGGTCTGGAAGACGTCCTTGGCCAGCGCCACGCTATCAGCGCGGGCCTCGGCGGCGACCGAATAGAGGCCAACGCCTCCCATCCGAACCGAGAACGGCAAGACAACCTTTTCCCCGGGTTCAAGCTGAGACCGGGTCCAGGAGAGCTTCCGCGTTTGGGGATCGAACCGGGCGCCCGAGGGAATCTGATGGAGTCGGCCGCTGACGGGCAAGGTCACGTGCGCCCGGACGTTCCGCGCGGGGGCGGTCCCCTTGTTTTCGAGGGTGATCTCGTAGGGAGCGAGCATCTCGGTGAACCGCTTTTCCGGTCCCTTCACGGCGACGCTCAGGGCGGGCTCAACGACGGTGACCGCGCAGAGGCTCCGGGCGTCAGACGATCCGGCGACGACGTCGGGGCTCTGGGCGACGATAAGGCACGACTGCTCGTCGCGCTGAGTCGTCTCGGCGACCAGGGTGTCCAGAGTCACGCGTTCGCCGGGGCCGATGACCTCAATCGTCTGTTCGAACAAATTCTGCGCGTTCGGCTCGGCCGACTCGTGACGGAGACCGGGGCTGAGCTTCGCCTGAACGGTGACGTTGCGCGCGGGGCCGTCGCCCGGGTTCGAGACGGCAATCTTAAAGTGGACCGGCTGCCCTTTGAGCACTTTCGTCGCGGCAACTGATTGCTCGACCTTGAGTTTCGGCTCGCGAACCATCGTCCGCGACTTGCCACCGGCGAGCATCGAGACCGTCGCGGCGTGGTCAAACGAGCCGACCTTCGTCGGCTTGACGTGCACCGTGATGACCCGCTCTGATCCGGCCGGGACGGTGCCAAGCGTCCACGACAGGAGGGCGTCAATCCGCTGGGCTTCGGGCTGGCTTGAGAGATACGTCAGGGCCTCGGGCAACTCGTCGCGGACGACGACGCCGATTGCCTCGGACTGGCCAGTGTTCTTGACGATAACCTTGAGAACGGTTGCCTGGTTGATGTTCAGGACCTGAGGCGCCACGACATCGACCGTCAGGCCGACGCTCTGCTTTCCCAGGGGGAGACGATCGGCCGGCAGGAGGAACGAGGGGTCCGACTCCTTGGCCGGGCTGGTTGCCGGGGGCGCGGCCTTCCCTGGAGCCTCGGTGCTGGCGCCAGGCAGCGCATTCCCCTCGGCGGCGTGCGCGGGCGCGGGGGTTGAGGCGGGAGCTGGAGCCTGAGCAAGTCGAGGCGCGGCCGGTTGGGGCTTTGAGGCCGCCGGCTTTGGCTTCTCGGTGGCCTGGGCGAGCTCGACGGCCTCGTCAAGCACGCCTTTAGGTAGCTCGACCGCAACCGGCGTCGGCGCCGATGTCGGGGTCTTGGGTTCCGAAGGGGCTGGCAGGGCGGGAACCGGCGGCAGCAAGGTCGGTTCGGCGTGCAGGCCGAGCGCGGGGAGCGACCTGGGCTCAGGCATGGCCTTTTGCGGCGCCGGAGGAGGTGCCGGGACGGCTATGGGCCGTTCCGCGGGCTCGTCGGGGCCTGGAGGCAGGTCAACAGGGGGGCGATTGCCGCCACCTTCGGCCGGGTTCGCGGAGGCTGTGTCCGACTGCGGCGCAGCGGCCATTCCGGTCGCCAGGCAGAGCCAGCCGACGGCCATCGCGGTCATGATTTTCAAATGGAGTCGCCGGCCCATGGTTCTCGGTCCCCTCCTTGGGAACGGCCCCGATCGACGCCTCCGGCGGAGCGTCGGGGCGAACGGGCTCACCCCTGTCCTTTATGATACCGGTTGCGCGGGTGGCAAGGTTTCTTAACAGATCAAGACGCGGGACGGAAGAGCAGATTCTCCGTCACGACCAAGGACCCAGGGGGACGAAGGCATTGAATCTTCGGTCCCGGCCGTCGGTGATCAGGCACGAAAGAAAAACCTATGAGCACGGCGAGCCATCGCCGCGCTGGATTGTCTCGGCGATCGATCGGGCGGTGTTCTCCGGATTCTCGTCGCCGGAGAGTGGCCAGGGGCGGACCTCGGCCAGGCCGCGGAACCAGGTCCCCTGACGTTTGGCGAACTGACGGGTTCGCGCCTGGATTCGCGCGATCATTTCTTCCCTGGAAAGGTGACCGGCGAGGTAAGCAATGACCTCGGAATAACCGACACCCCGCGCGGCGACCGGGCCGATCGGGCGGGGGGCTTCGGTCAAGGCGCGAACCTCGTCAATCAGGCCGTGGTCAAGCATCTGCACAACCCGTTGGTCAATGCGCGCGTGAAGTTCCGGCCGAGGTCGCTCCAGAGCGTAGACCACAACTCCGGCCGGCGCGGGCTGGTCGTGTTCGGTCTGGAAGGTGCTCAGGGGGCGGCCGGTGATCTCGGCAACCTCCAGGGCGCGAATAACCCGGCGCCGGTCGTTGGGATGGAGCCTCGCGGCCGACAAGGGATCGACCGTGGCAAGCTGGGCGTGCAGGGCGGTCTCGCCGATCCGGTCGGCCTCGGCTTCGAGTCGGAGCCGGACCTCGGGGTCGGCCCCTGGACCCGTGAAGAGGCCGCGAAGAAGGGCCTTGAGATAAAGCGCGGTCCCGCCGACGAAAACGACAGGCTTGCCCCGATCTTCGATCCGCTCGATCGCCCCGGCCGCCCAGGTCCGGTATTCGGCCACGCTCGCCGATTCCCAGGGATCAAGGACGTCGATCAGGTGGTGCGGTACGTCGCGACGCTCGGCCGGGGTTGGCTTGGCGGTGCCGATGTCCATTCCGCGATAGAGCGTCATCGAATCGAGCGCGATCACCTCGGCGCCGATGCTCCGCGCCAGTTCCACCCCGACCGCCGACTTGCCCGAGGCCGTGGGTCCGGTCAGATAAAGAGCGCGATGAAATGGATTCTCGAACGTCGGAACGTTGACGACCCGATCGTAACCAGGGTTCTCCAATCGATATCCTCGGAAAGAATTCCGGATTTCGGGCCGATCGGGTTGACGATCCGGCAACGGCGAACGATGTTCCTCTTGGGGCGGCGACGTCTCGGCCTTGCCCCGTGCGACGCATTGTCAGGCGGTCGACGCCTTGAAACAAGGCATGAACTGCTCGTGAGGGCGGAAATCCGCGTGAGAGTCTTCAAATTTTTTCATGCCCGCTGGGCCTCAAAAGCCGATAAGTTATGTTGTCTCAGGCCAGGTTGACGAAGACGACCCGGTATGCACGGCACTTTATCAAGACATGCGAAGGCAAGCTGATGCCTTTTCCACCTTCGACTCTCGGGAATTGGCACGGGAATCGCTAACACTGACCCACCGCGAATCGAAACCATCCCGACCGTCGACACCTCTCCTGTCCTTCATTCATTCCCCGGACGCGTCTCGGCCTCTTGGTGATCAACCCCGTCGCCCTTTCCCATCGCCGACCTTTGCCGCGCCTGTTCGCGGCACTCAACCCCTTTTCCCAGTGAAGATGACGTTTATGTCCATGTCCAAATCCGCGCCGATGCCAATGCTGGCATATCCCGAGATTGAAGCCTCCGAATTGAAGGCTGTCCGCGACTTCCTGACATCCTATCGCGACGAGGCCGCGCCGAATTCGCCCCGACCGCGCCCGTTTGCCCGAGCCGGTGAGCGCAAGGCCCCTGCCGTGAGCAACGGAATCACCCGGGCTCGCTCGCGATCCTCGTCCAAATCCGCTCCCAACTCCTGATGCTTGCATGAACGAGCCTCATTCGTCGACCGATTCCAGACTTGTAATGGTGAGCAAGCCGTTTTTGACCGTATAGGTCAGGCCAAGCGGCTTCAGGAGTCGCGCCATCGACGTTCCGAGCGGCTCATTTTTGGCGCTGAACGTGACCGGGCTTTTCAAGGTCACCCCAGCCTCAAGAAGACCGATGGGGTCGACGTGGATCGGGATGTCGGGATTCTCTGGCCCGGCACCTGCGTTTTTGATCGATTTGAGCACGTCTTCAAGCCTTGTGTCCTTGAAGTGAAGTTCCCGAGGTGCCTCGATCGCGGCAAGGATGGCCTTGTTTCTGGGATCGTGTTGGACCGGCTCGGGTGACGGAACACGGGGCGGCGGCGTCACATACGCAGTCACTTCCAGCAGGCCGTCCCTGACCCGATAGGTCAGCCCGAGCGGGTTGAGGAGCTTGCTGAGTGACGTTCTGAGCGCGTCCTTTCCCGAGTCGATCGTCACGGGGGTCTGAAGAGTCACCCCGGCCGCTTTCAGGCCATCACGGTCGACATGGATCAGAATGCCGGTCGACTTCGGCCCACCGTCGGCTGACGTGATCAGGCTGAAAACGTCTTGAAGTGGGGCGTTCTTAAAGGTGAGCGCAAGAGGCTCGTCGAGCCTGGCGTGGAGCGCCAGGTTTTTGTCGGGCGCGTCCTTCCCCGCGCCGAGGCTCAGAACGAATAGACCGAGCGTGGCGAGCCTCCGGCTCCGATGATTCATGGCGAAGGAATCCTTCCAGGTCAATTTGCTCTCGACCTTGCCCCATCGTACCGCGCGGCGGGCCAATGTCTCGCGGGTGGAGCGATCGTTTCGGAGTTCGTACGTGTCCCAACGTCGAGAACAAAAAAACACTTGACAGCAGTACACGCTTCGGACTACCCTTCGCAACAGGCGGCGGCGGCGTTCCAAGAGGGTGGAAAGGCGACCGCGAGGTCGGCCCGGACCACCTCTCCGGGGTTACCCCGGGGGAGAACGCGAGCACGCCATTGCGGCGCGTGAGTTCAACTACGCTGCGCGTAGGCCCACTCACGCCGGACGAGACTGGTTGGAGCGCACGCCGCTGTCTCTCTCATCCGAAAATCATGTCGTGGCCCGGGGCCTGGCCGAGGCATTCGTGACCGGACTCTGGACGGTGGAAGACCTCAAGGCGAGGGGAGCCTGCGCGATCGGCCGCGAACGCCGATGGCTCAAACCGCTGGCGGGGCGGTTGGTGGCGACCTTCGGGAATGGGCCGCGACCCATCGCGGCGCGGGTTGTGGCGTTTCTAGAAAACGATCCGGGATTTCGAAGGGCCTGCAAGCGGTCGACACTCACGCTCCGTTCCACGAAATGGCGAGAACCGACAATCTGGCCCGCGCCGGGGCGGCCGGAATCGTGGCAGGTTCCCGCGATCACGACGCCGACAGGGCTTGCGGAATTTCTCAGGCTGGAAGAGGGCGAACTCCGATGGTTCGCGGACCTACAGGGGCGAGAGACAAGGACGCCGATTGGCCCGCTTCGCCATTATCGGTACACGTGGAGGACCAAGGTCTCGGGATCGGCCCGACTGATCGAGGCGCCCAAGCCGCGTTTGAAGGAAATCCAGCGACGCTTGCTCGATGAGATCCTCGCCAGGATCGTTCCGCACGAGGCCGCGCACGGCTTCCGATCGGGACGATCGATCCGGACCTTCGCCGGGCCACACGTCGGGCAAAGGGTCGTCCTCAAGATGGACTTGAAGGAGTTTTTCCCGACCGTGAGCGGGGCGCGAATCGTGGCTTTTTTCCTCTCGGCGGGATATCCCGAGCCGGTAGCCCGATTGCTGACAGGGCTTTGCACAAACCGCGTTCCCCTGAAGGTCTGGAGTGACGCGGGTGCTCCCGGGGGTCATGGACCCGATCTCTGGCGAGCGAGGCGGCTGTACGCGCAGCCTCATCTTCCGCAAGGGGCACCAACCTCGCCGGCGCTGGCCAACCTGATCGCCTACCGCCTGGATACCCGACTTTCACGCCTGGCGGCGTCGGCCGGGGCGGTTTACACCCGATACGCGGATGACCTGGTTTTCTCGGGCGGTGTCGCACTCGGACGGTCTCTGAACCGGTTCCTTGTGCATGTTGGAGCCGTGGTGATCGAGGAAGGGTTTGAGGTCAACACGCGCAAGACCCGGGTGATGCGTCAGGGCGTCCGCCAGAGTGTGGCCGGAGTCGTGGTGAACGACCGTCCCAACGTCGCTCGCGTTGAATTTGACCGACTCAAAGCGATCTTACACAACTGCCGGACGCATGGTTCGGCGACCCAGAACCGAGCCGGGCATCGCGACTTCCGAGCGCATCTCGCGGGCCGTGTTGCTCACGTCGGGATGCTCAATCCCGACCGGGGCCGGAGGCTGAGGGAGATGCTTGAGGCGATTGACTGGTGAGACGTTGGAAATTGGGAGGGCAAAGGACAAAGGGCAAAGGGCAAAGGACAAAGGGCAAAGGACAAAGGGCAAAGGGCAGGAAGAAGGACAAAGGGCAGAACGGAGACATGACGGGCCGTTTGTCCTTCTGTCCTTTGTCCTTCTGCCCTTTGCCCTTGAAGCGTGGGTCAGGGTGTCGCGGCCTTGATGGGGACTTGAACGCCCTGAAGAATCGAGTGGTCGGCGTCATCCTGGACGAAGGCGACGACGGAGAGGTTGTCGAGATCAATCGGGGGAAGCGGGTTCGGGAACGACCGGCCCGAGGCGGAGAAAGTTTCGAGGTACGTGGACAGGCTCTTGCGGAGGTCAGCGAGGTTGAGAGTCGCCGTGACCGTTCCCGAGCCGTCAACAAGGGCCTTGCCGGCAGTGCCGCCGGGGAAGGCGCGGACGACGTTGTGATGAAACCGGAGCTTGTTGCCGCCGGTATAGCGAATCGACTTCTCGACCAGGACAAGGCGGAGTTTCGGCGTCTTGGCCCCCTTGGCACCTGTGGCTTTGGCGGTCATTTTGACCTCGTCGCCCGAGCGATCGGCCGTCAGAGAAACTTCGGCGGGGCTGGTGGTCTCAAGAATGGGGTCGATCTCTTTGCGGAATTCGTCGTACTTGGCCTCGGAGTTCGCCATTCCACCGCCGCCCCCCGCGGCGCTCTTGCCGTTGAAGAAGGTTGAAGGGGTGCCCCCCACGTCCTCGCCGTAATACTCCTGGCGGTTGATGGTGTCGAGGTTCGTGAGCGGGTCGGGGCCGGGGATGTGAAGGTGATACTGAAGGCCGATGAATTCGGTCGGCTTGTAGGTTGTGAGCAGGGCGTCAAAGCCGACGTCGGCGGCGACACAGGGGGGACACTGGGCGCCGGTGAAGATCTCCATGACGACGGCGCGATTGCTTTTCGCGTTCTTGCGACCGGCGTATTTGGCGGGCTTGAACGGGGGGACCTTTTCGTGATATTCGGCGTCGAGCTTGGCGTCAATTTCCTTGGCGCGCGAGTCGGCGGCGGCGGCGATGTCGTCCTTGCCGGCGAGCCGGGCCGATCGGGCGAGCATGCTGGCCAGGCTGCCGCGGAGGTCGAGCGGGGCATCGGCGGGAAGTCCTTTTTCCGCGGCGAGGGCCAGTTCCGTGGCGAGCTCGGCGTACGCTTTTTTGCCTTGCAGGGCTTTCAGGGCGTTTGAGCGAACCTCGCCGGTCCAGAGGGGGCCATACGGCCGGGCCTCGTCGACCCATTTCTCGACGTGTCCGCGGACCTGGTCGGCGGTGAGTCCGGCATCCTCGGCCGAGGAGAGGAGCAAGCCATAAGCCGGGGCATTCATGGGCTGGCCCGAAGTCTGATGAATTACCTCAAGGATCGCGGCAATCCGCTTTTTGGGGTCGTCTTCCTGCTGCAACTGCATGACCTTGGCGCGAAGGGGAGAGCCCTTGATCGGGCGGACGCCGCGGTCGTCGGTCTTCTCCAGTCGAGCCGGAAACGGCGACCCGCGGAAGTTCACGGTCCCGAGCGCCTTGCTGTCCTTGAAGGTGCCTCGAAAGACCATCGGCTCGCCGTCCGAGGGGAAAGTGACGGTCAGGTCGTCTCCCTGGACGGCGACCGTCGCCTTGTCAATCGCTTCAAGAAAAGGTTGAACGCTGAGAACCTTCGTGACAGGCTTGCCGTCGGCCGTCTTGACGTCGAGGATAAGGAACTCGTCGTCACCAAAGGGGAGGACCGAGAGCTTCCAGCGACCGGTAAGATCGGGAGCGTCCGCCCTGACCGTCGGGGTAAAGGCGAAGGCGAGGGCAAGCGTCAGGGGTAGAAGCGTGACCGAGGATATCCGCATGGGGCTTCTCCAGGGCAAGGCAGACTCGGGGCGTGGAATCCGACCTGGCCGTCCCAGGCCCGTCGTCGATCCCGCTTTGAGATGTCTGGCAGTGTACAACGCCGTCAAGGTCGGGGACAATGACCTCGTCTCTCGCGACGATTGCGGTCCCGATGTCGGTCCTGGTCTTTGTCCTTTGAGTGAAACTTCGTGGGAGTGACCGAGCGATGCGAGCCGCCTATATCGATCAGACAGGGCCGGTCGAGAACATCCGGGTAGGCGCGATCCCCAGACCCGAGCCGGGGCCGGGACAGGCGTTAGTCAAGGTTAACGCCGTGGCGCTGAACCCGATCGACCTGTACATCAGGTCGGGGGCGGTCGCGATGCCGATGTCATTTCCTTACGTGATCGGCTGCGATTTGGCCGGAACGGTCGAGGCCGTCGGCGCCAATGTTCGACACCTCAAACCGGGTGATCGGGTCTGGGGCTCGAACCAGGGGTTGCTCGGCCGTCAGGGGGTTGCCGCCGAATACGCGGCGATAGACGAGCACTGGCTCTATCCGACCCCTTCCATCCTCAGCGATCCCGAAGCCGCGGCGCTCGCCTTGACGGGAATCACCGCGCACCTGGGTCTCTTTCGCAATGGGTCCTTGAAGTCGGGCGAGACGGTCTATGTGCCCGGCGGAAGTGGCGGGGTCGGGTCGATGGTCGTCCAGATGGCCAGAGCCGCCGGAGCCAGAGTGGCAACCTCGGCCGGAAGTTCCGAAAAGATTGACCTTTGCAAAACGCTCGGCGCTGACCTGGCGCTCAACTACAAGACCGACGACATTCCGGCCCGGCTCCGCGAGTTTTCGAACGAGGGGATCGATGTCTGGTACGAGACCCAGCGCGAGCCGAACCTGGAAGTTTCGATCCTCTTGCTCCGCAAGCGCGGTCGGATGATCCTGATGGCCGGCCGAACCGCGAAGCCTCCCCTGCCGCTCGGTTCGTTCTACCCGCGCGATTGCTCGCTCCACGGGTTTGCGATGTTCAACGCCTCTCCCGAAGACCAGGGGCGCGCCGCCGAGGACATTCGCCGATGGGTCGCCGAGGGCAAGCTCAAGGCGATCATCGGCCGCGTCTTTCCCCTGGAGGAAACCGTCGAGGCTCAGCGGCTTCTCGAAGAGAACACAGTGCAAGGCGCGGGGACGCTTTCGGGCAAGGTGGTAATCACGGTGTGAAGGAAAGGACCGATGATTGATAGTAAACGTCAAAAACTGCTAATCGATCATCCGTCCGATCGCGTTGGCGAGGTTCGAAAGGTCGTCGACGACAAGGGTCGGAACCAGATCGGCGGGGGGAATCTGGGGGGCGAGGCGCTGGAGTGAGGCGAGGTAGGCGAGGGCCCGGGAATCGGTCGGGTTCCAGCCCTTGGCCGCGCGATCGGGCCAGCGGACCCAGGCGGTGGCCATGCCCAGCAAGGTGGCGGGAGCCACGTCGTTGTCGAGACGGTCTCCGATCATCAAACAGTGTGCGGGCTCGGCCCCGGCAAGGTTCAGAGCGTGGTGGAAGAGTGCGAGATCAGGTTTGAAATGGCCGATTTCTTCGGAGAAGGCGACGATTTCGAAGGCATCGAGCATCCCTAGCGCGGCAAGGTGATCACGGACCTCGGGTCCCTGGTTGGCGATCAGACCGAGACGGAGGCCGAGCCGGATGAGTTGATTGAGGAAGTCGGCCGCGCCGGTGATCGGCGGCGAGAGTTCGGCGAACCGGGCGCGGACCTCGGCCGCGGTCTCGGTCCAGACCGAAGCGCAGCCGATTTCGCCGAGGATCGGGATGACCGCCTCATAGACAGGCCAGCGCGACCCCGCCGCCGCGCACGTTTCTCGAGCGGCCAGGACGTCGTGAAAGGTTAACTCCGGGCGGGCGCGGTTGACGGCCTCGGCATGGCGGAGAAAGCTCAGAAAGGTGAGCGGATCTTCGTCCAGCAGGACGTTTCCAACGTCAAGGAAGACCCAGCGGATCAAGGCTTACCTCTTTCCTCGGGCGCCCCGGGCGTGATAAAGACAGGTCCGGCGGTCTCGCGTCTGTTCTGAAATCTCAATGGAAGAAGGCTCCTCATGAACCTGCTGACGACCTTCGCCGGGTCGATGATGGAAGGCTTCCTTCCCGCCGGCTGGGACCTCGCCAAGATCGACGCCTGCGCCAGCCACCACCCCGGGTTGGTGATCGATCGGATGCCCTGGTGGAGCCCGGAATTCGAGCCGATCTCGTGCGCAACAATGGCGGACTTTGACGTCAAGCTCGGCCACGAGATCGCCCGGACCATCCAGCGCACCAGAGCCGAGGGACGACAGGCCGCCCTGATCCTGCCCGTCGGTCCGATGGGAATGTACCGCTGGGCCGTCTATTTTCTCAAGGAGTGGGGCGTCGGCTGCGAGCACGTCCACGGGTTCAACATGGACGAATGGAGTGACCGCGAGGGCAAGACCTTGCCCTCGAACGACCCCGGGGCCTTCCAGAACGCGATGCAGTCGGCCTTTTACGGACCGCTGGAAGCATTGACCGTCCCCAAAAGCCAGCGCTGGTATGCGACGCCCGATCGCCTTCCCAGCTATGCCCAACGGATCGCCGAGCTGAAAAAAGGTGGGGCCGAGCTGGTCGTGATCTTCGGAATCGGCCGGGTCTGCCACATTGCTTTCTGGGAACCCCATTTCGCGGGCGAGTATGATTCGGTCGACGCCTGGAAGGCACAGACGCACCGGCTCGGCGCTCGGTTGCACCCGTTGACGATCGAGCAGAACGCCCTGACCAGTTTCAAGAGCCGGACAACGCTCGTCCCCGCGTTCGCGAACACGATTGGCCCCGGCCTTTTCCTTCAGGCCGACCGGATCATCGGCGGCGCCGACGGCGTCTTCGACCGGGGCATGCAATGGCAAGGTCTGAGCCTCTGGATGACCCTCCGATACGGTCCCGACCCCTGGGTTCCCAGTTCGTTCATGCCCACCCTGCCGGGGCGTTTATTCTTCCATCAGGGGCTCGCCGGGCCGCTGGAGCCGGAGATGAATTGAAGACGCCCACCCGATTAAACCGATTCCCGGGGAACCGAAACGCTTAATAATCAATGGAATCCTGAGCGAAGTATGCTTAAAAATCCTCGGGGGCAGGAAACGTTACCAAAATAGAAGAGACCTGACCTCCAAGTCCAGAACGGCTCTGCGACTGCCATAACCCACAACTTCACTCAGAGCGACAGGAAATATCAGGAAATCAAAAATTATATTGAATTTGCTCTGTAGAAAAGCCATGTTCGGCCCCTTGGTTGGGCCGCGGGCGTCCTTGTATAATCGGAGTATGAGCACCACAAGCAAGTCCCCCAAGGCCGTCCTCACCGCCGCCCACGCCGTCGCGGCCCAGGCCATACCCCCTTACGCCCATCGCTTCAGCCCCAAGTCGTACACCCAGCATCAGGTCTTCGCCTGCCTGGTCCTCAAGGCGTTCCTCAAAACCGACTATCGCGGCGTCGCCGCCCTGCTGGCCGATTGCCCTGATTTGCGGGCCGTCATCGGCCTCCGTCGCGTGCCCCATGACACCACGCTTCAGAAGGCCAGCAAACGCCTCCTGGCCGCCGAGGCGACCACACCGTTGCTTGAGGCCACCATCCGGCGGTTCCTGGCCAGACGTCGCCGGGTCGGCATCGCCGCGGCCGACGCCACCGGGTTGGAATCGCGGCAGGTCAGCCCCTACTTCCCGCGTCGCGCCGGCCGCGATGCGATGCGGACCGGTCGGTACAGCCGCTACCCAAAGCTTGACATCCTCATCAGCTGCCGCGACCACCTGACTCCTGGCGGCGCATGCCGGCCTGGGACCGCGGGCCGACGTGGCGTGCTGGCCGGCGCTGGTCAAGGCGGCGTCGCGTCGGGCGAGCCTGGGCTGGCTCGTGGCCGACGCCGGGCATGACAGCGAGGCGAGCCATGAGCTGGCCCGCGACGACCTGGGGCTACGCACGGCGATCCCTCGCACGCGTGGGCGGCCTTCGGCGAGCATGCCGACGGGCCGCTACCGTCGCCTGATGACGCGGCGCTTCCCCCGTCGGCCGTATCGCCAGCGCTGGCAGGTCGAGACGACCTTCAGCACGATGAAGCGTCGGCTGGGGAGTGCCGTCCGCGGCCGCAGCCTACTGGGCCCGGTGTCGCGACCTGTGGTTGGCGGTCTTGACCCACAACCTCATGCTGGAACGCCGGGATTGACGGGGTTTTCTACAGAGCATATTGAAATCGGATTCGAATCGTGATTAAAATCGTGCCCGCTCCCAGAGATCAAGACGACATCCATGACCCTGGACCAACTTAGGTCAATTCTCAACCCCGCCACGGCCTTGCTATCTAACTTTGATAACGCAAACTCGGCGGCTGGGTCGAGTAATTTTTGGCCTGTGACGTTTCATGCGCCCCCCGAGCTAATCGGAGGCGCGGCGGTCAACGACCGGCAGGGCGAAGCGGCCCCGAAGTCGGTCGTGCAGACTCTTCTGATTTGAATAACAACCTTGAGGACCGCAACGATGCGACACCGACCGAAGTGCGATCGGCGAATTCAGCTATCCGCGCTGGTTAGCAACACGGGACGACTGGAATCACGCACCCTTATGACCACAACCGTCCACCCTGCGGCCATCACGCCTCTCGGTACGACGGCCGTGACCGTGGGGAACCTTCTGCCCGACCAGAACTTCACCTATCAAGGAGCGCTAGCGCCTGGCAAGTCGACGGACTATCGGTTCATCATTACCGGCGGGAATTTGATAGTCGATGGGGGTCTCGCGAGCACCCCAGCGCTCGGCCAGATCGACCTCCTGAATGCCTCAAAGCACCCGCTGGTCATGACCTCCCACTCCTCGTTCAATTTCTACTTCACCCCAGGAACCTATTACGCGCGGGTCATCGACTCCGGCTCGAAGGCGATCCGCTACGGGTTCTCTCTGAAGACCGTCTATTACCCGAACCCGGCGCCGGTCGTCTCGCTGAAGACGCTATACGCGACCGAGTCCCTCACCGAGACCGGGAAACTCGCGGCCGACAAGGCGGTGAACTACCAGTTTACGGTCACCGGCAGCAAGATGATCGTCTCCGCGACCCTCTCGGGAGTGACGGCACCGAGCGAGTTGGCCCTGTTCAACGCCAAGATGGCACCGATGGTGATGGCCTCCACCACTTCGTTCAACTATATCTTTTCGCCTGGTACCTACTACGCGGTCGTTGTGGACGCGAGTACCAGAGCGACCGGCTACAAACTCGCGGTGACCACCTCCGCCTACCCAGCACCAACGCCCACACCCACACCCACACCCACACCCACACCTACACCCACACCTACACCAACGCCCACCCCTACACCAACGCCCACCCCTACACCAACGCCCACCCCTACACCTACTTCGTCACCCAATACGCCAACCTCGGGGGGACCGGTTCCGAACGTGACGGTCGCTCAGTTGGCCAGTGCGTTGGACAACGGGCTCATCTCCTCAATGAAGCAATTCATCTTCGACGCCGCGGTGATCGAGAGCACGACCCCGACACTGGCGGACGTGCAGGCGACGAATTATCAGATCAACACTGGCCTCCTCCAGATTGGCTACGACGTAAAGAACAATGCCGCGCTTCAGGGACTCTACGACATCCAGACATTGGGCAAGTTGATGCTGAGCGAAGCCCAGATCGTCACTTACTACGGCCTCCCCTCAAGCGACGCTCTCCTCTCCTACAACAATGTGGTGTCAGATCTCAGCCAAATCGCGTATTTCAAGGAGTGGACCTACGCCTTTGTCTCCTACCTCGAAAACACGGCGGGGTTGACGATCATCACTCCGGCCCAGCAAGAGATTTCCTCGGGGGTGATCTCACTGCCGTCGCTCAGCCCTAGCCAGTACCAGGCGGTCATTCCCAGCTCGACCTTCAATACTCTGACGACCAACCCCACCCCCGCCTATCAATACGAAACCAACTATTTCAATACCTATCAGGCTGACCTTCCTTCCGACGTGAGTCCCTACCAGGACGACTACGACTCCGAATCGAACAACCAATGGAGCCTTGGCCCCGAATAGAGTCTAAATGTTCGCGGTTCATGTTAGATCACGGGGTGGGTCGCCGCGTTCCGGACCTGGAAGGGCTCGGAAAGTCCTACCTTTCCGTGATCGAACTTAAGCCCTTTCTACTTATTCTTCGAAGCCTCGTCACGCTTCCTGGCCTCTTGCTCCAGGCGCTTTTGATAATCCTGGCGCTGTTTGATGAGGATCTCCCGGAAGTCGTCCGTTTCGCCGGGGCGGGTCAGGTCCTGGCCGGCCTTGGTGATGGCAATGAAGCCGATGCACATCTCATCGGTGGTGGCCTCGCCCCAGTGGACGGGTTTGGGGGGATGGTTCGGGTTGCGGGGGTTGCCGGCCGAGTTGTCGTAGTGGGCAACAACTTTCAGGACAGAGCCCTTGGGAAGGTCGAGAGGCTTCGCGAAGTAATAGGTGTTCTGCCAGGCGAAGTCCCAGTCGGCAATCTTGACGAGATCCTCGGTCCGGCCGTCGGGATAGGTGACGCTCATCAGCATGTCGCGGCCGAGCAGGTGCATGTGCGGCGTCACCGCGTGCGCCTTGACGTCAACGGGGACAGGCCAGGCGGCCTTGATCTCAACGTCGCGAGCACCCGCGGGGAGCCGAAGGCCCTCCATGTTGATCGCGGCGCTCCAGTGGAGAATCTGCTTGATCGGCTTCCGAGAGAAGTGAAGGCCGATCCGCGAGCGGTCGGTCTCGGCCTTGCCGCTGGGATGGTAATGAAGCTGCATCACGACGTCGGCCCCTTTCGGCAGGCATCGGCCGATCCCTTCGGGAAGGCGGCTCGGCTCGTTGCCGGGAGCCCAGCCGCCGAGGTCGCCATGAATCTCAACCTGGGGACCGGAGAAGCATTCGTAGCCGGGGCCGGGGTCCTTGGCGTCTCGCTTGCGGGCCTCGCCCTTGACGTCAACGTAGGTAAGCATGTGATGGACGACCCGACGGTTGCCGGGACGGTATTCAATGGCCGAGATGTAGACATCGTCGGGAAGATCGGTCGGAACGACAAAGCATCGGTAAATGTCGGGTCCATCGGCGGGAATCGCGTAGGGTTCGGCCGGTTCGAGGATCAGGTCGGGCATGCCAAGCGCCCAGTCATCAGCGAAGGTCGCGGGGGGCGGGAGGTCCGCCGGGTTGCCCTCGGGTGCGCCTGAGTTCGCCCAGGAGACGAGCGTGGCGATCTCCGCGTCAGAGAGCGAGCGATCGTGCCGGAACTTCGGGCCGATCCCCGGAACAGGCTTCCAGGGGGGCATCACCCGGTCCTCGGCGACGTCGGCGATGTCGCGGGAACGCTTGCGGGCCTGTTCATACGTTTCGAGCGGAAAGGGGCCGACCTGCCCTTTTCGGTGGCATTCCTGGCAGTTCTTTTGAAGGATGCGCGAGACCTCCCGGGCGTAGGTCGGTGGCGCGACTTTCGGGGGGTCGGGGATCGGGCAGCCGACGGCCTCGACGTACTTGACGGCGACCTCGCGGTCGGCGAGGACGGCCTCGATGGCGTCGCGCAGCTCGTGAGTCGCCGGGTTGGCGTTGGCCTTGCCACGGTCGGCGAACTGGTCGTCGATCCGGCCGTGATAGCGAACGAGCCCCGCGGCATCGATGACAAACGCCTCGGGCGTGACCGTCGCGTTGAGCTTGCTGGCCAGAGAGCCAAGGCGGTCGCGGACGACGGGGAACTTGAGGCCGAAATCACGGGCATGAGCGGCGACATCGGCGTCGGTCAGGTCGGGGTCAACACAGGCGCCGGTGCACCGGACGAGGCCAGCGGGGGCATCGGCCACGAGGCGGTTCAAAGTCGTGCTGTAAGCGTTCGAGATCGGGCATTCGGACGAGTAAAAGATGATGACCGAGGCACCATCCTGGGGGGCCTTCAAATCGACCGGTCGGCCGTCCGGCGCGCGGACGGGGCGGAGGTCGACGCGGTCGGGACCGGCGCCGGTCAACAGCACGATCATCGCGACGCCCAGCCAGGCGAGCCGGGTCGGGGCCGATTTCGAGAGGGCGTCAGAGTCCTTGGCCATGATGCTTCGATCCTCAACGTACAAGAACAGGCGGACGGGCGGCCCCCGCCCTTCGCGTATCGGCTCTCAACCAACATCATAAGCGGGAAGGCCAGATGTTCGGGAGGGATTTTAGGGAGCGGGCGCCTGCGCGTGAGCCTGCGCGGGGGGGGCCGGAGGAGAGGATTCGGGACCTTCCCAGTACGACGCGGCGGCCATCAGGCCCACGCCGCCGAGCAGAGCGGCCGAGAGCGCGAGGCGATCGTGAGCGTGGAACTGGAGTTCGGGAAGAAGGTCGCTCAGGGCGATGCAGAGAAAGGTTCCCGCGGAGAAGGCCAGGGCCGCGGCGGTGATCGTGGCGGCGGTACGCGGGCCGAGACCTTGAATGCCAAGGAAGAAGAGGACAACTCCGGCCGGAATCATCAGGGCGAAGGCGAGGTTGACCATGTGAGCCAGAGGCCGAGGTGCGCCGGCTCGAAGCATCAGGCTGACGATCGTCAGGGCATCGGCCGGCTTGTGGACGAGCGTGGCGATGAAGACGCCCCATGCCGCGCCTCCGGGGCCGAACCGATTACCTCCCGCCGCCGCGGCCGAGGCCAGCGCGACGCCGCCGATCAGCGAGTGGGCCGCGAGGCCGAAGGCCGCGGCACCCCAGTGAAGCGACGTCCCCTTGGTCGCTGAACCCGTGCCGCCAGGCGATTTCGGATCAACCACACCGGCCGAGTGGCCGCGACCGTCGGGGTGTTCGTGCGGGTGGGTCGGGCAGGGATCGGCGGGGTCGGCCGGGGCCTCGTGATGGTGATAGGCAAAGAAGCGTTCGAGGAAGAAGAGAGCGAGAAGGCCGGCGGCCGACCAGTTCAGGGTTCCGGGCGACCCCATCCGGACAGCCTCGGGCATCATGTGGAAGAAGGCAGCGCCGAGCATGACCCCGGCCGAGGCGCTGAGGTAGACCTGCAACCGGGTGTGGCTAAGCACCGTCGCCAGCGGCAAAATTCCGCCGATGAGGCTGACGCCGACGACGGCCAGACAGAAGAGACCGAGGGTTGTGGACATCGTGTCGCCTTTCGCCCCTTGTCCCGCACCGGTCTGGAGGTCAGAATGGAGTATCCACACCGACTTGCGGCCTGACGGACGACACAAAGGCCGGGCCGCCCCAGAGTGAAGGGCACCCTCATGGCCAAGATGAGCGAACCGGAAATTCAGACGAACCTACCGACCGCCAGGGGATGGGACCGGGTCGGCGATATGCTCGTCCGGTCCTGGCAATTCCCATCGTTCCGCCGCGCCCTGGAGTTTGTCAACCACGTCGCCGCGCTGGCCGAGAAGTTCGACCATCACCCCGACATCATCCTGAGCTATCGCGACGTCCGGCTGGAACTCTCAACCCACTCGGACGGTGGTCTGACTCGCAAAGACTTTGACTTCGCCGCCGAGGTCAATGCCCTGCCGACCGACCGTTGACGGCCAGGGTCTGGCTTAACGACCATCAACCAACGAAAACCCCCGGCCGCGTTGTTGAGCCGGGGGCCTGCGTCCGCGATACCGCGAGATCATCTCAGCCCTTGACTTCAGGCCGTTTCGGGCCAGACTGGCCGGGGGCGAGACGACGGTACTTGGTCTTCGGCAAGTTGTAGACACCCTTCTCAGGCGTCCATTTCTCGTCTTCCTGAAGCGCGGCCAGGCGTTCGGGCCGGGTCAGCACGTTGCGGGCGCGAGCCAGGCTGCTCGCCTTCTTCAAGCTCTTGTCGATCGACATCGTCCCAGCTCCCTCGCCGCACCCGCCGGGCGCGTCCTTCGTCGGTCTTGGCTCGTTTTGTTTGTACGGAATTCCGGCCCAAAGGGGACCGCGGGGCTTTAACCCTCCCGAGCGAACGGACTATCGTAACGACCCGAGACGACCCAGGCAAGGCCAACCGGACTTGTTGAATCGGGGCGGTTTGGTTTAGAGTCCAGAAAGGGTCAACCTTTGGGGAGGGGCGCGGCGTGTCAGCGGCCTTGCTGGAAACCTCGTTGAGTGGCTTGCCGAAACGCCAGGGGAAGGTGCGTGACGTCTATGACCTGGGCAACGGCCGACTCCTGATCGTCGCCACCGACCGAATCAGCGCCTTTGACTGGGTCATGCCCAACGGAATTCCCGACAAGGGGCGGGTCCTGACGGCCATCAGCGCCTTCTGGTTCGACTTTCTTCGCGGCCCAAACCACTTGCTCTCGACCAACATCGACGATGCCGGTCTTGAACTGGACGAGGCCAGTTGGGCGACCCTGAGAGGGCGCTCAATGATCGTGAAAAAAGCCGAGGTCGTGCCGTTCGAGTGTGTCGTGCGTGGTTACCTTTCGGGAAGCGGCTGGAAGGAGTACCGGGCTTCGGGCACCGTCTGCGGAGCAAGGCTGCCGGAAGGGCTGCGCGAAAGCGATCGGCTGGAAAAACCGATCTTCACGCCCGCCACGAAGGCCGAGACGGGCCACGACGAGAATGTCCCCGTTTCGTTTCTCGCCGAACGCCTGGGTGACGACCTCGCTCGGAAACTGGAAGCCGCGAGCCTGGGCGTTTACGAGCAAGGGCGGCGCCACGCGGTCGCGCGAGGCTTGATCCTCGCCGATACGAAGTTTGAATTCGGGATCGACCCGGAGACCCGAGACTTGATCCTGGTGGATGAGGTCTTGACCCCCGATAGCTCTCGGTACTGGCCCGCCGACGATTACAAACCAGGGGGGCCGCAGCCCTCCTTTGACAAGCAGTTTGTCCGCGACTGGCTGGAAACGACCGGTTGGGACAAGGCAAGCCCGCCCCCTGCTCTGCCCGAGGACGTGGTCGCAAAAACGCGCGAGAAGTATGTGGACGCTTACGAACGATTGACCGGCCAGCCGTTCCCCTGGAAATGACATGCTCCGCTACCTGACCGCAGGCGAGTCGCACGGGCCGGCCCTGACCGCAATCGTCGAGGGGTTCCCCTCGGGGGTCGTCATCGACTTCGAGTTCATCAACCGCGAGCTTGAGCGCCGCCAGGGCGGGTACGGCCGGGGCAAGCGACAGACCCTGGAGACCGACCGAATCATCGTCGATTCGGGAACCTATCACGGCGTGACCACGGGGGCGCCGATCACTCTCCGCCTGACCAACAACGACGCCAAGCTTGAACGTCTCAGCGAGCCCGCCGCGCCGCGAGGCGGTCATATTGACCTGGCCGGCTCGATCAACTACCAGACGGGCATCCGCCAGGTTCTCGAACGCGCCAGCGCCCGAGAGACCGCCCTGCGCGTCGCCGTCGGCGCGCTGGCAAGGGTTCTTTTGCGCGAGCTGGGAATCACCGTCTTCGGTTACGTCCGCGAGCTTGGCGGAATCGACGCGCCTCCCCTGTCGATGGACATCGGCGTTCGCGACGCGAGCCCGGTTTACTCGCTGAACCCCGACGTCGACCCGCAAATTGTCGCCGCGATCGACGCCGCGAAGGCCGTCGGCGACACCCTTGGCGGGGTTGTCGAGGCCGTCGTGACCGGCTGCCCGGTCGGCCTGGGAAGCCATGCCCAGTGGGACAGGAAGCTTGACGCGAGGCTTGCCCTGGCGGTGATGAGCGTTCAGGCGATCAAGGCGGTGGAAATTGGCCTCGGCATCGATGCCGCCCGCCGCCCTGGTTCCCGGGTGATGGACCCGATCGCCTACGAGGCCGACCATCCCGAAACCGACCGCCGGTTCGGGTTTCGCCGCCCGAGCAACAACGCGGGCGGAATCGAGGGGGGAACAACCAACGGCGAGCCGATCCTGGTTCGAGCCGCGAAGAAGCCGATCAGCACCCTCGCCGCGCGCGGACCCTCGGTGAACATGGCGACAAAGGCCCCCCAGCCCGCCGCCTATGAGCGTTCGGACGTCTGCGCCGTGCCCGCGGCAAGCGTGATCGTCGAGAACGTCGTCGCCTTCGAGGTTGCCGCCGCGGTCGTTGAGAAGTACGTCGGCACCAGCCTGGGCGCGATCCAGTCAGCCATGAAGGCACTCCACGACCTGGGCAAGGCGCATCTCGCGGGTTGGGGCGACCTGGAAAAGGCGAAGTAACCACTTCTGGCTGCCAGTAGGCAATAGGTCTTCGCCTTCAATTTAGACGAAATTCTAAATAACGATCTGGCAGGGACGAATGGACCTTGGATGACGGGCTTGAATGCGGTTTTCAAGGCGCTCGCGGACCCGACTCGCCGGGAGGTCTTGCGTCTGCTCTCGCGGGGTGAGCGGACAGCCGGAGAGCTGGCGGGTGAGTTTGAGATGACGAAGCCGTCGATGTCGCACCACTTCGCCGTCTTGAAGGAGGCGGATCTGGTTCGGACCCGGCGCGAGGGGTCGCAGATTTATTATTCGCTGAACACGACCGTGCTTCAGGACGTCATCACGCGAATGTGGGACCTCTTTGGAAGCTGCCCCGGCCCCAACACCAACAACGGCCAGGAGTCTTGACAATGAACCGGATCAACCCCACCTGGGCCATCGCCCTGCTCATCACGGCCGCCGCCTGGGGCGCCTCGATCTGGATCTACCCGCGATTGCCGGCGACCGTGCCGGTTCATTGGAATCTCCACGGAGTCGTTGACGGCTACGGTTCGAAAGCGACGTCAACCTTACTCTTGCCGACGGTCATGGTCGCCCTGCTCGGCCTCTTCCGTATCTTGCCCAGGCTCTCGCCGAAGAGTTTCGAGGCGAGTCTGGCGCGCACGGCGTTTGATCAGGTCGTGGTCACCGTCGCGGGCCTCTTCGCCTTTTTGCATGGAGTGATCTTGCTGGCGACCTGGCAGCAGGTGACGAAGGCCCCGCACCCGATCAACCTGAGCCGCACCCTCTTCGCCGGGTCCTTCCTGGCTCTCGGTCTAATCGGCAACGTCCTGGGCAAGGTCCCGCGCAACCTTTATGTCGGCGTCCGGGTCCCCTGGACGCTTGCCAGCGACCGGGTCTGGAACGACACGCACCGGATCGCGGCCTGGGCGATGGTCGGCGGTAGCCTCGCCGGTTTTCTGATCATCGTCGCCCGAGGGCCGCTCGTTTTGGCTCTCGCCGTGGGGATCATCTCGATGCTCATTCCCATCGTTTATTCCTTTATCCATTACAAAAGGCTGCAACGCCGAGGGCTTTTATGAACTGTGGACGCTCGACCAAAAGGGGAAGGATTGTGATTGACAATGCGTGCATGAAGGGTCAAACTTCAGGTTGAACCCATCGGCAAATCACGATCCTGCCGTTCTGGCGAGGCGACGAGAGGGGGCGTGGGATGACGACCGTCGTCGTGTTGGCATTGACGTTGATTGCCGCGAGCCCGTCATCAGGGCCGAGCGCGGAGGACCTGGCATCTTACGACGCGGCGAAGGCGAGCGTCGGCCGCGACGCCGAGGCGAACGTCAAACTGGCGCTCTGGTGCGAGGCGCGCGGGCTTCAAGCCGAGCGACTGAAGCATCTGGCGCGTGCCGTTCTCACCGACCCGACCAACACCGCCGCGAGGGGTCTGCTGGGTCTGGTCGAGTACCGCGGCCAGTGGAAGCGGCCCGAGGCCGTCGCCGATAAGGTGAAGTCCGATGAGGCGCTGACGGCCAGCCTTGCCGAATACAACGCTCGCCGCGCCAAAGCCCCAGAAAAGGCCGAGGCTCAGTACGCTCTGGCCCTCTGGTGCGCGCGGAACGGCCTTGAGGCCGAGGCCCGAGCCCATTTCACGGCCGTGACCCGGCTTGATCCGACGCGCGACCTTGCCTGGAAACACCTCGGCTACAAGAAGGTGAACGGGCGCTGGACGACCGACGCGATTCTTGCCACGGAGAAGGCGGAGGCCGAAGATCGAAAATCGGCTCGGGCACACTGGAAGCCTTTGCTGACGACCTGGCGCGGCTGGCTCGACGACAAGAACCAGAAGGACGCGGCGGAGGACGCCCTGGCCGGAGTGACCGACCCACGCGCCGTGGCCTCGGTCTGCGAGGTCTTCGGCAAAGGCGAGGCGACCGATCAGATCAAGGGGGTCGAGATCCTCGGCCAGATCGATTCACCGGAGTCGACCTCGGCCCTGGCGCTGCTGGCGACGACGAAGGGACGATCGGGCGAGGTCCGCCGGGCGGCGATCCTGACTCTCCGCCGCCGCGACCCGCGCGAGTACGTCGGCCTGCTCCTCGCGATGGTGCGCGACCCCTTCCGCATCGAGTCGGGAGTCGTTGTCGGCGATGATGGTTTCTACCACAGGGCGATCCGAGTCGAGTCGAAGAAGGATGTCAAGGAAGTGACCTTCACAACACCAATCGGCAGACCCGGGGCTCCGCTGGGGTATCCCTTCTTCCCCGCCGACCTCCTGAACAATGCGCCTCCGGCCGCATTGCCGATTTTCAATCCTGGAGCGTATGCAGTCCCTGGGTTCACCGGTCTTCCCGTAAATGCGATGCACCCCGCGCACGGCCAGAACCAGGGCCAGCCGGTGGCAATGCCCGCGGCCCAGGTTCAGGCGATGCAACAGATGGTGATGAACCAGGCCTATTCCATGACCCTGGCCCTGGAGCGATTCCGCGCAATGAGGATCGAGGAAGAGTTAAGCAAACCCGCGATGGACAGCCCGGCCTATCAAAAGATCGTGCCCGGCCTGATGCGCGACAGCGAACTCATTCCCGTGACGAACTCCCTGATTTTTGCCGCACTGAACCAGAGTACCGAGCAGAACCTGCCCGAAGACCCCGAACCCTGGAAGAAATGGTGGTACGACGTTCAGGGCTACTCGTACACGCCCCCGAAGTCGACGCAAGGCCCCAAGCCGACATACACCCTGTCCTTCCCTTCGTGTTTCGCCGCGGGGACGCCCGTCAAGACGATCGACGGCCTACGTCCGATCGAGTCGCTTCATGTCGGCGATAAGGTGCTCGCACAGAACACCCGGACCGGAGCCCTGAGCTTCCGGGCGGTCACGGCGGTTCACCACAACCCGCCCGGCAAGACACTTCGGCTCCGCATCGGCGCCGAGGAGATCAAACCGAGCGTCTTTCACCGGTTCTGGAAGGCGGGCCGGGGCTGGGTGATGGCGCGCGACCTGAAGCCCGGTGACGTGATCCGCGCACTCGGCGGCCGGGCCGACCTCGTCGCGGTCGAATCCGAGGGGGAGGAACCGGTTTTCAACCTCGACGTGAGCGAGGACCACAGCTTTTTCGTCGGCTCCGGGGCCGTTCTCGTCCACGACAACTCCTTGCCCGAGACCCGCCTTATTCCCTTCGACGGCACTCCCGAGGTGGCCAGCGCAACCGGTCAACGGTCGCGGCCCGAGGCGCGTTGAGTCCGGTGGACCGAGGGGTCGGACTCGGATTCGCGGGCAAGTAAGCGATCGTGGTTGGTTCCCGGGACCGGTCTCGCGTAGAATCCAAAAGCGCGGGGAGGATCATCGACCCCCAAGACCGACCACGCTCGCCGCCCGGCGAAGGACGATCGCGATGTCAGCACGACGCTCCCCCCGTTTGACGTCGAGAACGGCCGCCGCGCTCGTCGTGATCTTGACGACGGCCGGAACCGCCACGGCCTGGCCCGGCCCGAAGGCCGCCACGAACCGGCTCGCGGGCGAGACCAGTCCCTATCTGCTGATGCACGCCGGAAATCCGGTCGACTGGTATCCGTGGGGGCCGGAAGCCTTTGCCAGGGCGAAAGCCGAGAACAAGCCGGTCTTCCTCTCCGTCGGCTACTCGTCGTGTTACTGGTGCCATGTCATGGAGCGGGAGAGTTTTCAAAACCCCGCGATCGCCGCGATTCTGAATGCGAAGTTTGTCTGCATCAAGGTCGATCGCGAGGAACGCCCCGACGTCGACCAGGTGTACATGGCCGCCCTTCAGGTTTTCGGCCGAGGGGGCTGGCCGATGTCGATCTTCCTCACCCCCGATGGCCGTCCCTTCTTCGGCGGGACCTATTTCCCTCCCGCCGCGCGCGACGGCATGGAAGGCTTTCCCAGCCTCTTGAACCGAGTCGCCGACGCCTGGCGCGACCAGCGCGAGGCGATCGATCACGATGCCGATAGGCTCGCGACGGTCGTCAGGCGAACCCTCGCCGGTGCCTCCGCCGGACGCCCCGCGCCCCTTTCCAGGACGATTGCCGCCGCGGGCCAGGACGCGCTGACCGAACAGTTTGACCCCGAGTACGGCGGGTTCGGTTTCAATCCCGAGAACGCTCGAAGGCCCAAGTTTCCCGAGCCCGCCAACCTCGTCTTCCTGCTCGATCGGCACCGCCGCAACCCTGAACGAACCGGGAAGGATCAGGCCCAGCCCAGCGCGCTTGGCATGGTCGTCACGACGCTCGACCGGATGGCCCGAGGCGGGATTCGCGATCAGATCGGCGGCGGCTACCATCGCTATGCGACGAGCCGGTACTGGATCGTTCCCCACTTCGAGAAGATGCTTTACGACAACGCCCTGCTCGCCTCGGCGCATCTTCAGGCGTTCGAATTGACCGCCGACCCGCGCTGGCGGGCCGAGGCCGAGGCCACCTTCGCGTTCGTCGCCCGGACCCTGACCGATCCCGACGGCGGTTTTTACTCGTCGCTCGACGCCGAGACCGGCGGTGAGGAAGGGCGCTATTACGTCTGGACCCGCGACGAGGTCAAACGAGCGCTCGGCGAAGGTCACGATCAGGATGCGTTCCTGCAAGTTTATGGTCTGAAACGCGACCCGAACTTTGAGGACGGCCGGTACGTCCTGCTCGAACCCCGGACCCGCGCCGAGCAGGCGCCGACGTTGAATTTGACGCCCGAAGGGCTCGAAGGTCGGCTCGCCCCGCTCCGCGGCCGGCTTCTGGCGGTTCGCGAACGCCGCCCGGCGCCAAACCGCGATGACAAGGTCTTGACGTCGTGGAACGGCCTGATGATCGCCGCCCATGCCGACGGCTACCGGGTCTTGAAAGACCCCCGCTATCGCGAGGCGGCCGAGAAAGCCGCCGACTTCCTCCTGGCTAAACTCCGGACCGCCGATGGTCGGCTCCTGCGGACTTACCGCAACGGCCGCTCCAAGCTGCCGGCGTATCTGGAAGATTATGCCTTCCTCGCGCACGGCCTGCTCCGTCTCCACGCGGCGACGGGTGAGGCGAACCGCCTGGCGCAGGCCCGAAGTCTCACCGATCGGATGATCGAGGATTTCTCCGACGATAAAGAGGGAGGCTTCTTCTATACGGCCGACGACCACGAAAGCCTGATCGCCCGGACCAAGGATGCCACCGATGGCGCCCTGCCGAGCGGCAACAGCGTGGCCGTTCGCAACCTCATCGCCCTCGCCGCCGCAACCCATGACGCCCGTTACCTCGACACGGCCGGCAAGGCGCTTTCCGCCTTCAGCGCCCGGCTGGCACAGTCTCCCGCGAACTCGCCGCTGATGCTCGTCGCGCTCGAAGACTACCTCGACGCCCGTCCCGAGGTCGCCGCCGACGCCAGACCGCTCGGCCCCGTCGGCCGGGGTTCGCCCGATGTCGTCTCGGTGGATCTCGACAAGGCCGCGACCTCCAACGGCACGGATTGGCAGGTGACGATACTCTTGACGATCAAGGAGGGCTGGCACGTCTACGCCAATCCGTCGGGAACCGAGAATCTTTTGCCGACGCGGGTTGTCAGTAGCGATGAGTCGGTTCTCAAGATCGTCAAGGTTGACTATCCCGCCGGCGTGGAGAAGGTTCTCTCAACCTCGGGTCAAGGGAAGGTCCGAGTCTATGAAGGCAAGGTGTCGATCCAGGTCCAAGGTCGCTTCCTGGGCGATCTGAAGAGTCCCCGAGCGCTGACCGTGCGGTTTCAGGCGTGCAACGACCGCGCCTGCCTCGCTCCCGCGTCGGTCTCCGTCAGGGTGGCGAACCTCGCGGAGACAGGGCAATGACGGTGAGGTTCGAGAGAGTCGCTGCCCAATAGCCGGAAGGGCAAAGGACAAAGGGCAAAATCTGTCCTGTGCCCTCTACCCTTTGCCCTTGAGGATAAAACGATTCACGATTCCGCGACAACTCTATTCGGAGTCCTCATCCGGCTCGACGGGTTTGGGGACTTCGAGAGGGGGCAGGCCGAGAGCGCCTTCGACCTCTTCGGCGGTGAGAGTCAGTCGGCCGAGAGCGCGGCGGTAAAGGGTCGCGAGACGGCTGAGGGCGTCGGTCGCGGCCTGCCAGAGGTCGCCGAGCTTCTCGGTTTCGGGGACGTGAGGAAGGGCGTAATGCGCCAGGGTCGCGTCCTCGCGAGAGTGCTCGAAGGGATAGGCAATGGTGTCGCCGATCTTCCAACGAAATTCCTCAAGGCGGTCGTGAAGCTGCTTCCCTGCGCGGAGGCAGGCGTTGATCATCGGCTGACTCTTCTGATTTCCATTCTGAAGCGTATTCAAGAGGCGCGTGAGCATCTCAAGGTCGCGGTGAAGAATGGGGAGATCGGGAATAACCCGACCGCCAAGATGGGCGACGCAGGTGTAAAGGGCGCGGGCCTCCTCGCGTCGGTCGGCACCCTCGGCGACTCGGGAAACAACCGCCTCGGTTTCCAGCAGGCCGAGGGCCAGAGTGAGCCGCCGGGCGCCGGCTGTCGCAAACGGCTCGAACCGGTCGTCGAGACGGCGGAGGTCGGCCAGGGCGGCCTCGCGGGCGTCTTCGGCGGCCTTGGCCGTGGGCTTGTCGAGGCCGAAGTCAGCGGCCTTGATCGGGTGATCGGCCTTGCGAAGGGTCCAGGCCGTGTCAGAGACGATGGCCCGCTCATGAAGCCCTTCCCAGACCTTCGCGGCGCCGAGGTTGGCGTCTCGCGTGGATTTCAGGTCCTTTCGAGCCTGAAGCAAGGCTTTGGCGGCGGCCTTTCCATCGGCGGGGGCCTTGGGGTAGGTCCACTCCAGAGAAAGACGCTGGAAGGGATGGTAGGCGTTCAGGAAGAAGCGGTCAAATGCCTGATGGCCTTCCTGGGCGACGGCCTGGGCCTGGACGAGTTCGGCGACCCCGAAAAGCTGTTCCTTCTGGATCTCGGGACCGAGGAGAAGCTTGTAGCGGTCGAATGTGGAGACGCGGGCGAGGGAGTCAAAGTTGCGGAAGAGGTCGGTGGCGGGACCGTCGAGGTGGAAAATCCCTTCATCGCCTTCCTCGCGGGCGTGGGCGATCCGGTCGCGGTCGGACGGGTGGGTGTCAAAAAGACCGGTTTTGGCCTGGCCCATCTCCTTCCGGTAGGCGGCCATCACCTCGGCGGGAATCTGGGAAACATTGGCGAGGATGAGTTTGGGGAGATTGTCGGGCAGACGCCTTTCCTGCCAGCTTGAACGGAGGTCGGCATAGGCGCCATTCTCGGCAAGCCCAAGCTCGCGAAGCCGCCAGCAGGTTGAGGCGAAGATCTTGCCGCCAACCATCCGCGCCTCATAACGGTCGGCGTCGAACTCCATCTGGCGGAGAAGGAAGCCGCTGGCGAGGTTTCCGATCGTCATCAAGACCCAGAGGATGCGCCGCGTGATCCAGACCGCCGCCTTGCAGATCACGCCGAGCAGGATTCCGTAAGAGTTACCGCTGGAGGTCCAGCTATTCAGGGTTTCGTCCCAGTGGTCGCGTTCGTAGACGACGCGGGCGAACCAGTGGCTGATCAACCGGATCAGGTACGAGACGCGCATTCCCGCCCCTTGCGAGAAATGGCCGAACTCGTGGGCGAGCACTCCAGAGAACTGCTTGAGGTTTAACCCCGCCGCCAGCGGCAGACCGATCGTCAGAACAAGATTGTTGCTGAAGACGGAGAAGGGTCCGGCGTCGCGGTGGGCCGACGCGTTGACATCGCAGTTAACCTCGATTCGATTCGGCCGGGGCGCTCCGACCGACGAACAGACGCCGTCCACGAAGGCGAAGAGAAGCGGTTCCACGCTCGGGTCAAGCGCCCGGGTCTTCTGCCGGGTGCCGGGCCGGGCAAAGATCGGCTTGAGCATGAATCCGATCACGGCCAGACCGGCGACGAGCGGCCCGAAGTACAGGGCAAACGCCGCCTTGACGTTGCGGACACCCTGGAAGACGACAGCGTTATGGATCGCGTGCAAGTAAACGACGTAGGCGACCAATCCGATGATCACGACATAGGCCAGGGGCAAGAGCAACATGATCATGGCGACAAGACCGATCCAGAGGCGATACAGAGCGGTCGCTCGGACCGGTTCGATTTCACCCTGAAAGGCCGCGAGGATTTTCTTGGGTGTCTGCGTTGGTCGGGCAGGCTCGACAGCCCGGACAACGCCTTCGGAGACCGAACGCGCGGGAACGGCCTTCGCCTTGCGCGCGGAACCGGCCATCTCGTAGGCGCTGGAATCGTCGGTGTCGGTGTCGGCCACCGGGCCGACCCGGCTCTGAGGTCGGGGCTCGGGCGGGTCCACGGGCACAAGGTCAACCTCGTCCTCGGCGAAGGGAACAACGATCGGCTCACGACAGCGCGGGCACTTGCCGCGCTTTCCGGCGAAGTTGTCGCCGACCCGAAACTCAGACTGGCAGGATGGGCACTCGACCTGGATCGGCATGGGGGGATCTCCTCGGCCTGCGATCAACCTTCGCAAATTTACACGGTCAATTCGCAGGTCTCAACGGTTCACCAGGCGTTCTTGTTCGAAACGGAGCGTTTCATGATCAAACGAAGGGCAACTCTTCGACTGCGAAGGCAAACTGGGAGAATTGGTGAAAACAACGTTCCCGATCATCGAGTTCAAGGCAGGTTCACGGTTCGTGAACCGAGGAACCCTGTAGGGTCCGAAAAACTCGGTTGACATCGTGCCGGATTCCGCCCAGAGTGGTGATAGTGATCTCGCGTTGGAATGGTCCCGTGGTTCGGCCCGATAACGATGCTTCGAACGGCCCGAATTGCCCTGGTTGCAAGTCTGCTCGCGCTGCATGCGGCGGTGACCGTCTGCGGGGCGGGTCTGCACGCCTTGCCGGGCTGGGGACACGATTCGGGCCTGACGCCCAGGCCACGGAACGATCACTCGCACGGGCCAGGCAAGACCTCGCACGAGGCAACCGACGACTGCGCTGTCTGCCAGTTCCTGGCGCAGAGTCAGCTTTCCAGCCGAACTCCGGTGGTCGCCGTCGCCTGGATCATCTCGACGCTCACGATACCCAGTGCGCCGATCGCGGACAACGCCCCGCCTCACAACCCCTCTGTTCCTCGCGGTCCTCCACCTTCGCTCCGTACGGTCTGAATCGCCTGAGGCCCGAAAAGTGACGGTTGACTGACACATCCCGACCGGGATGGCGGTCTGTCTGTCAATGACGACTTGCCAGGAGCGTCGGCCTCACGCCTTTGCCAACCCGTGCGCGATGCGAAATTGGCGTATTCTCGATCATTTTTCGAGGTGGGGGATCGCTTCCATGACAGACATGAACAACCGGAGCCGACTCCGGAGCGGGTTCACGCTCATTGAGCTACTCGTTGTGATTTCGATTATCGCGGTGTTGATCGCTCTGCTTCTGCCGGCCGTTCAGGCAGCTCGCGAGGCGGCCAGGCGGGCAACCTGTGTCAACAACCTCAAGCAAATCGGGCTCGCGCTGCACAATTATCTCTCGGCCAACGACGTCTTTCCGCCCGGATACGTCAGCGCGGTTGACCCAACCCGGACCGACCCTTGCGACCAGGACGCCGAGAATGCGCGGTCGGTCGACCTCGGCTCGGGCTGGGCCTGGGGAAGCATGATTTTGCCGCAGATGGAACAACAGGCGCTCTTCAATTCGATCAACTTCAACCTGTCGGTCGCCTACGCGTCTAATAACACGTGCAGCACGACGTCGGTGAATGCCTATCTCTGCCCGTCCGACTTCGGGCCGCCGGTCGTGCCGGTCTATGCCGATCCGCCCGACCCGGCGCAGCCGGGCACGTTCTCAGCGTCGGCCATCGTGGACACGCTGGCCCGGGGCAATTACGTCGGCATGTTCGGGGTCGGTGAGATCTGCGCGGCGTCGGGACCGACAGGAGCCGCGAACGTCGGATCGACCGGGACCGCATCGGGAATCTTCTATCGGAACAGCCGGACGTCGATCGCGACGATTCTCGACGGCACCAGTCAGACAATCGCCGTCGGCGAGCGAAGCCATAACCTTAGCTATGTAACCTGGACCGCGCGTAGCATCGGAGGTTGGCTTGGCAAGACGTCGGGCGCCGAGGGAGGAACCGACCAGTTCAACCCCTCGCCCGAAGAGTGCTGGACGCAGGTTCTCGGCCCGGCCGGCCTGGAAGATGGGCCGAGAACGATCAACAACCCCGAGGCGCACGTGGAAGATTACTGGAGCCGGCATTCCGGCGGCGCGAACTTCCTCTTCGCCGACGGGTCGGTTCATTTTCTCAAGTCGTCGATCAACCCGATTCCCTGGCGTGCCCTGGCCACGCGTGCGGGAGGCGAGGCGATCTCGGCCGACTCGTTCTGAAGCGTTGAACGACAGGCTCAGAAGACTTTCATGAGCGCGAACTGGGCGTTGTACGTGAAGGGATGAGGCCCCGTGACGGGAATGTCCCAGTAGTTCAGGAAGAAGAAATTATTGCCAAGGTGGAAGCGAGTTCCGGGTCCAACGGTCAAGGTCGTGCTGCTGCCATGCGTTCTCGCGTCGGGTCCGACCCCCGTGAGGTTCTGGCTGAAGGCCGTGCCGTCGACCGGAACGCTGAAGTTGGTCGCCGCGTAAAAGACAAGGTCGCCAAAGGGGACGTCGTGCGGGCGCAAGTAGCGGCCCACGGCCAGGCCCCCCGTGAAGGACGTGTGCACCGGGTTCTGGGCCGTGTTCAGGGGAACGAAGAACCCCGATGAGCCGCGCACAACCCACGAACCGCCTGGATTGGTCCAGAATTCGTAACGCGGCGTGAGTGCCATCGAACCGTTTGAAGTTGCCTTCGACCCGGTCGGCGCGCGGATGCCAAGGGCGAAAACCTGAGACGTCGCAATTGACTCAGCGAGCAGAAATCGGGGCGTGATCGTGAAGTCACCGAACTCGGAGGTATAGCCGCGTCCCGGGGCTTTCGTCCCGTTGGAAACGACAAACGGGGTGTCGATCAAGAGGTTGAATCGACGCGAGAAGGGCAAGAAGACGGAGGTCGTTCCGGTGTAACGCTCACCGTGGTAGGGTGCGTTGATGTTGTTGGCGTCGCCGAAGGTGGTCAGCGCGAGCCGGTAGAAGACACCGTCAAAGGCGCCGAGCCAGCCGTGACGAGGCGTCGATCCTTCGCGACCGGCGGGGGCACCGGCCCATGATTCGAGCCAGCCCTCGGTCAAGAACGATCGGAAGTCGAGGGGGCGCCAGGTCCCTTCGGCGTAAACATCGCCGGTCAGGGATTCGGTGATCGTCTCAAGGAAACCCGTCTCGACACGAGCCGCGTCTTGCCGGGGCCCTTCACCCGCATAATAGGACGGGGCGGAATCTGTTGGCGACGGTACAGCCGAGATACCGGTCGCCGGGGGTTCCGCGTCCGGCAAGGCAGGAGACTGGCCAAGGCCCGTTGTACAGACCGAGACGACCATGAGGAAGGCCATCGCCATCCATTGATGACGCACCGCTCGACGGCGAACAGCAGAACGGCTTCGCATGTTGGCGTCGTCCAATGCGTTCACGGATTGCCCCGACCTCACATGATCACAGTGCGCCGTGTTACGCGTCGGCGGCACGCCCGTGCCTCTTCCTAAGTTCGGCGATCCCGCTTGAAAGACTTGATCGGTTCTCATTCGGAGATTCGGTAACAAGGTTTGAATTCAGGGCAAGATGGCGAAACGAAGCGATCGGCCTGATCCCGAAAACGCAAAAGTGAGTTCCTGCCCGGGAATTCCCTGGGAGGCGGTGGTGGCGGAGGCGGCTGGTCGGTGCGTAGACTAGGCCGAAGCGCGGGGCGGTCGGCCCGATCCCGCCCAGATTTCTCAAGCAAAACCGAGGCGCGGATGACCCGTTCGAACTGGAAAATCGCCCGCCTTTGCCTGCTCGGAGCCGTCATCATGATCGGTCGGGGAGAGTCGACCGGGGCCGACGCCCCTCGTGAGAACACAGGCAAGCCGTTCGCCTACCCGGACGCCCGCAAGGCGGATGTGACCGACGACTACCACGGGACACACGTCGCCGACCCTTATCGCTGGCTTGAAGACCCCGACTCGGCCGAGACGCGGGCCTGGGTCACCGCCGAGAACAAGGTAACCTTCGCCTTTCTCGAATCGATCCCCGCGCGCAACCGGCTGAGGACGCGTCTGACGAAGCTCTGGGACTACGAAAAATTCGGCGTTCCGAACAAGGAAGGCGACCGCTACTTCTACACACGGAATTCCGGTCTCCAGAACCAGGGAGTGCTCTACTCGACGACCTCGCTCGGCGACGTGGCCACGCCGCTGCTTGATCCGAACAAACTCTCGAAGGACGGCACGATTGCGCTCTCGGGCCTGGAACCGAGCGACGACGGAGCCTTGCTCGCGTACGGGCTTGCCTCGGCCGGGTCAGACTGGCAGGAGTGGAAGGTTCGCGACGTGAAGACCGGCGATGACCTGGCCGATCACCTGAAATGGATCAAGTTCTCAGGCGCCTCGTGGACGAAGGACGGCAAGGGCTTCTATTACGGACGCTTTCCCGAGCCGAAGCCGGGCGAAGACCTCAAGGGGGCGAACTACCATCAGAAGCTCTATTATCACAAGCTTGGCACCCCGCAGTCTGACGACTCCCTGATTTACGAGCGGCCCGACCAGAAGGAATGGCAGTTTCACGGCACAGTCACCGACGACGGCCGATACCTCATCATCACCGTCTCGAAAGGAACCGACGACAAGTACCGGATTCTTTACCAGGATCTCGAAACAAAAGGATCAAAGCCGGTCGAGCTGATCGACAACTTCGAGCACGAGTACACGTTCATCGACAACGACGGTCCCGTCTTCTGGTTCAAGACGAACGCCAAGGCCCCGCGCGGTCGAGTGATTGCCATCGACACGCGCACGCCTGCCCCCGGCGACTGGCGCGAGGTCATTCCGCAGGCCGCCGAGACGCTGGACAACATCGACCTCGTTGGCGGTCAGTTCCTCGCGTCGTATCTCAAGGACGCCCGGACGCAGGTCAAGGCGTTCAACACTGACGGCCGGTTTGTCCGCGAGGTGGAATTCCCCGGCCTGGGCACGGCGGCGGGTTTCAGCGGCAAGAAGACGGACAGTGAGACCTTCTTCTCGTTTACCTCATTCACGACGCCGACAACCGTGTACCGCTACGAGGTCGCGACCGGCAAGAGCACCATCTTCCGCAAGCCCAAGGTCGATTTCGACCCGGCCGACTACGAGACCAGGCAGGTCTTTTACACGAGCAAGGACGGCACGAAGGTGCCGATGTTCCTCAGCCACAAAAAAGGGCTGACGCTCAATGGCAAGAACCCAACCTACCTTTACGGTTACGGCGGGTTTAACATCCCGCTCACTCCAGCCTTCAGCGCATCGAGCCTCGTCTGGATGGAGCTTGGCGGCGTTTATGCCGTGCCCAACCTCCGAGGCGGCGGAGAGTACGGCGAAGACTGGCACCAAGGAGGAACGAAGCTCAAGAAGCAGAACGTTTTTGACGACTTCATCGCCGCGGCGGGCTGGCTGATTGATCACAAGTACACGTCGACTCCGCGACTGGCGATCGGCGGCGGATCAAACGGCGGCCTGCTCGTTGGCGCCTGCCTGACCCAGCGGCCCGACCTCTTCGGCGCGGCCATGCCGGCGGTCGGGGTGATGGACATGCTCCGCTTCCACAAGTTCACGATCGGCTGGGCCTGGATCGATGACTTCGGCTCAGCCGACAACGCCGAGCAATTCCGCGCCCTTCATGCCTACTCGCCCTTGCACAACATCAAGGCTGGAACCCACTATCCGGCGACCCTCATCACCACGGCCGATCACGACGACCGCGTCGTCCCGGCGCATAGCTTCAAGTTCGCCGCGGCCCTTCAGGCGGCGCAAGGCGGTGAGGCTCCCGTTTTGATCCGGATCGAGACCAAGGCAGGCCACGGCGCGGGCAAGCCAACCACGAAGATCATCGAAGAAGCCGCTGACCGCTGGGCCTTTCTCGTCAAGACGCTGGGAGTCGAATTGCCCGACGCAACGGAGCCTGGGAAATGACCACGATGAGACGATCGCGATCCCGTGCCCTCGTCCTTTTTTTCGTTTTCTCGTTTCTTTTCGTGGAATCAAAGGCGCGGGCCGACGGTCCCTGGACGGCGGAGAAAGCCCAAGCATGGTACAAGGGCCGACTCTGGCCTGTTGGCTGCAATTACAACCCGAGCACGGCGATTAACCAGCTCGAAATGTGGCAGGCCGAGACGTTTGACCCGGGGGCGATCGGCCGGGAACTCAAATGGGCAGAAGACCTCGGATTCAATAGCGTTCGCGTCTTTCTGCACAATATCCCCTGGGAAAAAGACCGCGAAGGTTTCCTGGAACGGATGGAAACCTTTCTCGGACTGGCCGACGAGCATGGCATCTCCGTGATGTTCGTCCTGCTCGATTCGGTCTGGGACCCCTTTCCAAAGGCTGGCCCTCAGCACCCGCCGACGCCGCACGTCCATAACTCGGGCTGGGTGCAGGCTCCTGGTCTGGAAATCCTTAAAGACCCGACGCGACACCGCGAGGTTGAGGAGTACGTCAAGGGGGTTATCGGCCGATTCTGGAACGACCGTCGCATCATCGCCTGGGACCTCTTCAACGAGCCCGACAATACCAACGGGTCGAGCTACAAGAAGCACGAACCGGCGGACAAGGCCGAGATCGCCCTCGCCTTGCTCAAGAAAGTCTTCGCCAGGGCACGCGAGGCCAACCCGACGCAGCCGTTGACCTCGGGCGTCTGGCTCGGGGACTGGGCCGAGGAAAAACTCTCGCCAATGAACCGGTATCAGCTCGAACAGTCCGACGTGATCTCATTCCACACGTACGCCCCGCTTCCCGAGGTCAAAACACGCGTCGAGGCGCTCCGGCGCTATGGCAGGCCCCTGCTCTGCACCGAGTATATGGCCAGGCCGCTCGGCAGCACCTTCGATCCCGTCCTAGGATACTTCCAGGAGGAACGCGTCGGCGCGTACAACTGGGGGTTCGTCGCGGGCAAGACCCAGACGATCTATCCCTGGGATTCGTGGTCGAAAGCGTACTCGGGCGAGCCCAAGGTCTGGTTCCACGACATCTTCCGGGCCGACGGTACGCCGTACCTCCAGACTGAGGTCGATTACATCAAACGAGTGACCGGCAAGGCCAAGGGCCAGCCCGGAACTCGCTGACGCCGAGGCGACCGCCCCGACGGTCCCCTGGCGCGGGACCCGAGGGGCGATCAACGTGGCGGACGACCAGGACTTCGAGCAAGCACAGTACGCCACGTTACTTCCCGAAACCCAGGGGCAAGCCCCGGCGGCGGCGGCCTCCTGGCCGGACGATCAGCCGCTTTCGGCCTATGGCCGGTATGTTGTCTTGCGGCCACACGCCCGAGGGGGTCTGGGCGAGGTCTTCGTCGCGCTCGACCGGGAACTCGGCCGCGAGGTCGCGTTCAAGCAGATCAGAGACCGACACGCCGACGACCCGACCAGTCGCGGACGGTTCGTCCGCGAGGCCGAGATCACGGGGAACCTGGAGCATCCGGGGATCGTCCCTGTTTAT
Organism: Isosphaeraceae bacterium; assembly: GCA_965277595.1. Taxonomy (GTDB): domain Bacteria; phylum Planctomycetota; class Planctomycetia; order Isosphaerales; family Isosphaeraceae; genus CBDIDH01. The sequence continues at coordinate 1,744,768 of CBDIDH010000002.1, read as the reverse complement.
GGCTTCGGTCGATCTCCCGACGGTCGCCCGTATTACGCCATGCGGTTCATTCGCGGCGAGAGCCTTGAAACGGCGATCGCCCGGTTCCACTCGGCCGAAGGGCCTGACCGCGACCCGGGTGCCCGAGCGGTCGAGCGGAACCGGTTGCTCGAACGGTTCATTGACGTCTGCGAGGCCGTGGATTACGCCCATGGCCAGGGGATCATCCACCGGGATCTGAAGCCGAGCAATGTCATGCTCGGCGATCATGGCGAGACCCTCGTCGTTGACTGGGGTCTTGCCAAGCCGATCGGCCGGGCCGAAGGTCTGGCAGCCGATCCGCTCCGGCCCGAGGCGATTGTGACCCTGACGGCGAGCGACCAGACCCTTCCCGGCTCTCCGCTGGGAACGCCCGCGTTCATGAGTCCCGAGCAGGCCGCGGGCCGGGTCGATGCGTTGCGACCGGCGAGCGACGTTTATAACCTCGGGGCCACGCTCTATTGCCTGCTTGCTGGCCGCCTCCCCTTTGAAACGGCCCTGCTGGGCGAACTTCTGGCGAAGATCCAGGAGGGAGACTTCCCCGCGCCCCGGTCGGTCGCCCGAGGGCCCGTGCCTCGCGCCCTGGAGGCCGTCTGCATGAAGGCCATGGCGCGGAACCCCGAAGACCGCTATCCGACGGCCATCGCCATGGCCGAGGACATTCGTCTCTGGGTCGCCGACGAGCCGATCGCGGCCTATCCCGAGACGCGCACCGAACGGTTCCGGCGCTGGACTCGACGGCACAAGACGTGGGTCCGCGGCGGTTTTGCCCTGATCCTGAGCCTGCTGATCCTGATGGCGGCGACGACCTACCAGGCCAACTACGCGCGATTAATCGAGCAGGGCCTGCGGCTCGAATCGGACCGGCTGAACACCAGCTTGATCCTCGACCAGGGTTTGAGCCTTTGCGAGAAGGGCGAGACAGGGAGCGGCCTGCTCCGTCTGTCGCACGCGTTGGAGACCGCTCCGCCGGAGACGCGCGACCTGAGAGAGACCGTGCTGGCGAACCTGGCGGCCTGGGGTGCGTCGACGGCGAGGCTCGAAATGATCCTTCCGCACGGCGACGAGGTCTTTGCCGCGGCGTATCGCCCCGACGGCCGGGCCGTCCTGACAGGCGGTCCCACGGCTGACTCGCTTCGAGGCGAGCTCCGGCTCTGGGACGCCCAGACCGGCAAGGCCCTGGGACCACCCCTGCCCCATCCGAGACCCGTCACCTCGGCGGCCTTCAGCGCCGACGGATCGAGGGTCTTGACCGGCTGCATCGATGGTTCGGCCCGGATCTGGAACCCGGTCTCGGGTCATCTCCAGGGAAGTCCGATCCCGCACCTCGCGCCCATCCACGTCGTTGCTTTCGCCCCTGGCGGGACGACCTTTCTGACGGCCGGCGGCCATTCGGTCCGCGTCTGGGATCTCGCCACGCAACGGCCTCTGCCCTCGCCCGACGATTATCCCGCCGAGATCAATGGCGCGGCCTTCAGCCCGGACGGCCGACTGATCCTGACCGGCAGTCAGGACCACTTCGTCCGGCTCTGGGATGTCGAGCGTCGTCAACCTGTTGGCAAGCCGGTGCCGCACGATGACCCGGTGAACTGTGTCGCCTTCAGCCCCGACGGCAAGTCGTTCATGGCCGGGGGCGCGCACGGCAACGTCCGGTTCTGGGAGACGGCGACCCTGGACCGATACTTGCAACGGGTCTTCCACCGTTCCGAGGTCACGAGCGTTGCCTACAGCCCTGACGGCAAGACGGCCCTGACCGGCAGCGGCGATAACACCGCCGCGCTCTGGGACCCCACCACGGGCCTGCCTCGGGGCATGCCGATGGAACATCGAGGAACCGTTCGAGTCGCGGCCTTCAGCCCCGACGGAAAGACGATCCTGACCGGCAGCAGCGACGCCGCGGCGCGGCTCTGGACCCCTCCCGGAGACCGACCGCTTCGGGCCTTGAATCGTCGGTCGGGTCGGGTCCTGGCCGTGGCGGCCTGCCCCAAAGGCAAGACCTTCGTGGTCGCTCGGGCCGACGGCATGGTCTCCCTTCTGGACGGTGAGACGCTCGAACCGATCGGCGAGCCCGTGAATCGCGAGGCAAAGGCACAGGCGCTGGGGTTTAGTCCCGATGGGACGCTTGTCGCGGTGGGGGGGTCGGACGGCCTCGTCCGCGTCTGGGAGATGTCAACGAAGCATAGCCTGGTCACGCCGACAGGGCATCGCGGCATGATTTCCGCCGTGGCGTTCCATCCGTCGGGACATTCAATTCTGACCGGCAGCCACGATGCGACCGTCCGACTCTGGGACGCCGACTCCGGCCGCCCGATCGGTGACCCCTGGACGCAGCCGTCGGCCGTTCTCGCCGCGGCGCTCAGTCCCGACGGCGGGACCGCGGTGGTCGCCTGTGGAAGCACGGCCGCGCTCTGGGACGTCGCCACGGGAGAGCCTCTCGGCATCAACATGAAGCATCAAGGGGCCATTTACGGCGTCGCCTTCCGCCCCGACGGCAAAATCATCGCCACCGGCGGCGAGGACAATACCGTCCGCCTCTGGGACGCGGCAACCGGCCAACCCTTCGCGGCAATCCTTGAACACCGCGCCTCGGTCCGTTCCATCGCGTTCAGCCCCGACGGCCAGACCTTGCTGACGGGCGGCAACGACCAGACGGCCCGGCTCTGGAGCGTCGCCACGGGCCGCCCCATCGGCCCTCCCTTGCGACAGATCGGAGCGGTCACCGCGGTCGCCTTTCGGTCCGACGGCCGCACCTTCCTGACCGGTGGCGACGACCGGACGGCCCGGCTCTGGGATGCCCCCGTCGTACCCGCCGACAACCCCGAAGCGGTCCGACTCTGGACGCAGGTCGCCAGTGGCCTGACGCTCGACACCCGGGCGAACCCCACCGGCTCGGTCGCCCGACTGACCGCACCTGACTGGGAAGCGCTTCGTCTCAAGCTCAACACGCTCCACACCGCGGCCGAACGTTGAGGAGGATGAACGGTCGTGATATCGTCGGTCTTGCCGGGTCGTTGATCGCGCCGACTCGATAAGATCTGGCCTCGGAACGGGTCGGATGCGCCGGGCCTGGCAACTGGCGGCTGAGCCTTCGAGAACGACGACGCCAAGGGGAACCACGCCCGATGACCCGGTTACTCGACGCCCCGGCGTCCGTTCAACAGCTTGACGAGACCGACGTGAGGGAGATCGTCAGCGAGGCGGCCCGGGCGATGAAGCTCGTCGGAAAGCGAGTCTTGCTGATCATCCCCGACGACACGCGGACCTGCCCGATCGGCCTGATGATCAAAACGATCGCCGAGAGCTTCCATGAAGTCGAGGCACTCGATGTGCTGGTGGCGCTCGGCACGCACAGGCCGAGGCCGATCGACCGGATTTACCGGTTCCTCGGGATCGACGCCGCCTATCACGAGGCGCATCTGCCAAAGACCCGGTTCCTGAACCACGCCTGGGACGACCCGGAACAACTGCGGACGATCGGCACGATCTCAACCGAGACGATGCGGGAACTCTCGCGAGGCGTGATCGCACGCGAGATCGACGTGAAGGTCAACAAGGTCATTTTTGATTATGACCACCTGATCGTCGTCGGCCCGACTTTTCCGCACGAGGTCGTGGGGTTCTCCGGTGGGAACAAGTATTTTTTCCCGGGCGTCGCGGGGCCGGAGGTCATTGACGCCTTTCACTGGCTCGGCGCACTGATCACGAACCGAGAGATCATCGGCACGCGTTACACACCGGTCCGCGCGGTCGTCGACCACTGCGCCGCGATGATTGAGGTGCCCCGGCATTGCTTCTCGCTAGTTGTCAGCAAGCAAGGGCTTCACGGCCTCCACTTCGGAACTCCTGAAGACGCCTACGACCGCGCGGCGAGGCAGTCGGCCGAGGTCAACGTCAGGCGCCTTCCTCGGGTCTTCAAGACGGTGGTTTCGATCTGCCCGGAGATGTATCCGGAACTCTGGACCGCCGGCAAATGCATGTACAAGCTTGAGCCCATCGTCGAGCGGGGGGGGACGCTCATCATTTACGGCCCGCATCTCGCGGAGGTCTCGAAGACGCACGGCCGCTTTATCGAGGAGGTCGGGTATCACGTCCTCCCTTACTTTACCGAGCAGTTTGAGCGGTTCCGGCACGTTCCGCTCGGCGTTCTGGCTCACTCAACGCACGTCAAGGGGCGGGGGCGATTTGAATCGGGCGTGGAAACGCCTGACGTCAACGTCGTCCTCGCCACCGCGATTCCTCCGGAACTCTGCGCGCGGATCAACCTCGGATACATGGACCCGGCCTCGGTCGATCTCGACGCGTACCGAGGGCGCGAAGACGAGGGAATTCTCGTCGTTGAGAAAGCCGGCGAGGTGCTTTACCGGCTCGAAACCGACCGAGACTAGAGTCAGCCCGATTGGAATCGGATGACCGTGAACGAGTACGGCGGAAACGTGTACGATGCGCTTCCGCTGGTCATCGCATGACGCCACTGAGATCGGGTCGGTTTGATGCGATCAGGTGCGTCGGCGGTGTTGACGGCATCGGGCGGTCCGACGAGTTCCTCGACGGTTGCGGAGGGGTCGCCAGGGTTGAGCCCCTTGATCTGGAGCCGAACTGGACGGGCTTTCGTGTCCCAGTTGACGACCTGAAGGACGAGGGTTTTGCCGTCCTCGCTTCGCTTGGCGTTGACGCTGAGTTTTTCGGCGTCGCCCTGAATCGCACTCTGGACGAGAAGCGGTTGCTGGTTGCGCTGGATCATGCCCGTCAGATGTCCTGGAGGCTGAAGCCAGACTCGGGACGGATTGAGAAAGAGGAGACCTTGATCCCAGCCGTTGTCATTCTGGCCATCAGGTTGAAGGCAGTTCGCGGCGCAGGCGACCGGTAGAAGGTCACCGATTCGCTCGATTTCGTGGATGGCCAGGGCGTTCGAAAGTGCTCGCCGCTGGGCGTGGTTGCCTGAGTTGAACTCGAAGACAACGACCTTGAATTTCGCGCCAGGGGCGAGCTTGCCGAGTTGTTCGATATAGCTTCGCTCGGCCCGGAGGCCGCGGGGTTCGGGGGGATGGTCGGTGTTGACGTGGATGTCAAACCAGACCTCGCGGCCGTGCGTTCGGGCGAGTTCGAGAATCTTCTGGTGCGCGGCCAGTGAGTTTGCCGCGGCGCCACCTTCGAAGTGGAAGGGGTCGGTGATGACCTTGCCGTAGGCGAAGTCGCCAACGACAAGGATGATCGAGGGGTCTTTAGCCCAGACGGCCTTGGCAATGGGCTGGAACTTCCGCCAGTAATCGTCGTTGACGGCCTCCTCGTTGCCAAGTTCGAGATGCTTGAGCCGGTAAGGCTCGGGGTGGCCGTCGGCGACCCGGCGTTGGCCCCAGGGACTTTCCCCGGGACCGTTGGCGTACTCGACGAAGTCGGCCATGTCTCGCGGAGTTTCGCCCATGTTCACGGCGGGGATGCCGGGAAAGGCCGCCGCCTCACAGACGTTCAAGAAATCAAAGATTCCCCAGCCGTTCGAGGAATAGGGATACCAGGTCCCCGGATTCATCGGCCGACGATCGCGCGGGCCGATCATGGTCTTCCAGCGATAGTCGGGGTGGTTAATCATCGACCCGCCGTGGCGAAGGATGGTAAGCCCCTGAGCGACCAGGGCCTCGGAGACATCCTTGCGGACGGGCAGACCGTGGAAGCGTCCCCAGTCGCCCGGCTGGAGAAAGGCGTAACCAAGTTGGACCGAGCCTGGCTGCTTGAGAGTGATCGCGAACCGGCCCGAGGGATCGGCGGCGGTCGGTGTCAGTGTGAACTCATAGGGGGTCCAGTCGTCACCCTTCACGTTAAGGGTTGACGTGGCGAGGACCCGGGTTCCGTCCCGGCTTTCAAGGACGACGGAGACGGGTGTGGGCTCGCTGGCACGCGCCCAGAGTCGGCCTTCGTAAGGCTTCTCGGCGACGAGGTTCAGGCCCCAGCGGTTCAGCCCTTGATTCTCGATGCCGATCTCGCCGAGACCTGTTGAGAAGGTCAATCGCTGACTCTGCCGTCCCTTGAAGGGCGCGGAGGTCTCAATGGCGAATTCGCCGCGTGCCGTCCCTTTGCGCAAGGGACGCCACATGCCGCTCACGCCTGAGCCGAAGGTATCTTCCGAGGCGGGTTCAAACGGGAAGGACTGGACCGAATCGCCGGTCTTGACCGAGAGGTTGCGGAAGCGAGCAGGACGCTGCCAGGTTCGCAGACCGACGAGGCCGGGGCCGAGCGGGTGTTCGGTGTCTTCGAACGTCGCCACGCTTCGGCCGTCGATGAGGACCTCGAACCCGGTCGGCCGGAGCCGGACGGCGAGCGTGACCCAGCGGTCGGGGGTCACGTCGCAAGGGACATAGCGGATCAATTCCCAGTTCTGTCGGTGTCGGCCGAGTGTCAATCGCCCCCTCGATTCGACGGAGACCTCGTAGCCGGTGAATCGGTCGGCCCCGACCCCCGGCTCTCTGACCTTGAGGATCAGTCCGGCATTGCCCTCCCGAACGCCAGGCAGGAAGACATCGACACGAACCTCGGCTGACTCGACGGCTGGCGTTTCGGAGATTAGCTTGGGGCCGTCGCCGCCATCGGCCTTGAGTTCGCCGGAGACCGGACGCCAGCCGCCGCCGAATGCCTTGAACCCCTTCAAGGGAAGAGGACGCGGCGGCTCCTGAAAGCTCTCGCCGAAGATCATCTGGCTGTAAAGGCCGCCGTAAATCTCGTGATTAACGTCCTCGATGCAGGCGCCGTTCAGGAGCGGTGAAATCCGGTGAAGGACCTGACTGGCGTCTACCTCAAGGACAGGGTCGTCCGGGAGGGCACCTACCGAGAGAAGCGCAACGAAGACTGTCGCCCAGCAGGTCATGACGAACCCTTTCGAGGAAAACCCAGAGTCGGCGGCCAGGTCGCTATTTCTTCTGTCCAGCGTACCGATCCTCGGCCGCTTTCTTGAAGGCGCCGTGGCTGTGGTTGCCATCGCCGGGGAAGCCGGCGTGCTGGACGAGGAAGATGGTGATCAGCCCGCGCTTCGTGTCGATGTTCATGTTCGTCGCATAGGCCCCGCCGTGGCCAAAGGAGCCGCCGCTGGTGGACCAGCCGAGTCCGTAGCTGTCTTTCAAGGCGTCGCCGGTTTGCTTGCTCGTCATCTCCGCGACGGCCGATTCCGAGAGGTAACGCTTGCCCTGGAAGACGCCTCCATTGAGAAGCATCTGACAGAACTTCGCGAGGTCTTCAGCCGTGGAAAAGAGACCACCGGCGGGCATTGGTTGGCGCTTCGAGTCGTTCAGCGGGTACTTGAGCTGACCGACCGTGGTTTCTTCAAGGCCCGTCTTGTGGGCGCCGGGGCGGTACGACTTCGCAAGGCGGGCGATCTGTTCTTCAACGGGCCGGAAGGTGGTGTCTTTCATGCCAAGCGGCTTGAAGAGGCGAGTCGCCAGGAACTCCTCGTAGGGCATCCCGGAGACGACCTCGATGATCCGACCGGCCGTGTTGATGCCGGCGTTCGAGTACTGGTACTTGGTTCCCGGCTCGAACTGAAGCGGGGTCATGGCGTAACTTCGCGCGGCCTCGCGGAGCGGGAGAAGATCCAGCGTCGGTTCTTCCAGGGCCGACTTGAAGGGCATTCCGCTTGTGTGGCTGAGGATCTCGCGGACGGTGATCGGGTGTTTCGGCTTCTTGAGCAGGATGTGATCCTTGTCTTGCTCAACGGCGAGCCATTGGTTGTGGAACTCGGGGAGATATTTCTCGACGGGGTCGTCGAGCTTCACCTTGCCCTCGTCAACCAGCATCATGAACGCCGTGGCGGTGATCGGCTTCGACTGGGAGGCGATCCAGAAAAGGGCGTCGGTTCGCATCGGCTTGCCCGCGGCAATATCCGAGAAGCCGACGGCTTCAAGGCTCAAAACTTCGTCCTTGTCCGCCACGAGCGTGACGGCGCCGGCGAGCGTGTGATTGTCCACGAACGGCTGCAAGGCCGCGGCAACTCCCTTGGCCGAATCGCGAGGCGTGTCCTCGGCCGACGCACGTTGCGACAAGATCGGGACGATTGCGAGCAGAAAAAAAGCGAATCGGATGCGGTAACGATCGGTCATCTCAGGTCACCTTGTCATCAAGAAATCGGGCGCGGGGCGGAGGTGCCCCGCGCGGGGTCGTTGGGGGTCTTTGCGGTTACTTCTTGGCCTTGAAGTCGGCAATCGCCACGTCTCGGGCGTATTCCAACTTGAACTGATAGGCAACGGCGGCGGCTTTTTCGCCGGTCTGGCCGGGCTCAACGTTGACGTCCCACCGCAAGAGGTTCTCCGGGCGCTCGCGGTGGAGGTAAACCGGGTCATCACTGAGCTTTGGCGAAGGATCGACGAGAGTGACCGCGACGGCCTCGGCCTCGGCCTTCGGCAGGCGGTCCCAGACCTGAACCTTCACCGCGGACGTCTTGTAGCTGCCTACTGTAATTCGATACTCGTAGGTATGCACCTGATTTCCGCCCTGAAGCGAGCGCGACTTCTTGACGAGCTGGCGGCCGACCTGAAGTTGCGGGTCGACGCCGAAGCCGACCGTGTACCGCTCTCCGGTGGCGACGAGCGGCAGGTTCATCCGTCCGACGAAGTCTGACCCGACGTACATCGTCGCCTCGCCGGGAAGCAAGACGTATTCGCTCTTGTTGACGAGGTCGGCCAGCCGGTAGACGTGCGACGTGAGCACGGGAACGGCCTTGTAATAGTAGTCGGGCTTCATCTCGATCCGGGCGACCTCGATCAACTGCTGGTCGTTCCGCGAGGGGATGGTGAGCCGCGACCGAAGGTGATAGGTCACGCTCGGTCCCTCGTGTGTTGCCGTCGCGGCGTCGGCCATTTTGAAGGCTTGCTGGGGCTCGGCCTTCTCGTCGCGATCATCCTTCCTGGCGAGAAGTTCATCGGCCTGTTCGAGAGCCGCGGCCTCGTTGATGAACGCCTTGCCCCCTTCGGGATTGTTCACGATCAGCTCGCGCTGGGCCTTCTGGCGGAGTTCGCGTGACTGGTCGCGATACATCTGGCTACTTCGCATGCCTCCCATGCCGCCCCCCGCGCCCCCCATCATCCCCGAGATGGCGGCCTGAGATTGACCCTGCTGGCCCTGTGGATTATGGGCGACGGCGCCCCGGCCGACGACGGTGATGTCGAGGGCGAGGAGTTCGGGGGGCGTGGCGTTGAGCTGGGGCTGAGCCGTGGAGAGCGTCATGTCGACGCCGGTCCAGTCTTCGCCGGTCTGCTGATCGATGGCGGCGAGGTATTCAAGCTGTACGGGGTCTTTCTCCGCGCCGGCGTGAAGGCGGTACTGGGGACGCCAGGTTGCTTCCTGGACGAGGTAATTCAGACGGACCTTGCCCGCCGCGGGGCCGACGCGGTCCACCACGATCACGGCGTCTCGGACGGTCCGGCTGGAGCCGGAGGTTAGCTCGCCGAGTTCGCGGATGGCAAAGTCGGTCGCCTCGGTGTTGGCGGCGATCTTTTGCTGAACGGCAACCTGGGCGGCGAGCTTCTCGGTCCGGGTCGACATGACGTACCGGGCCAGGCTGAGCGATTCCTCGCTGTTGAGCGAACCCTTGTCGGTCAGATGCTCCATCGTCGCGGCCGTGAAGTTCTCAAGCTTGTCGAGAAACTTGAGGTTCTGCTCGCTGGCGCGAGCCTCCTTTTGAAGACGCTCGGCTTCCTTCTTGAGAGTTTTGATCTGGTCTTCCTTGGCGCGGACTTCCTTGCGCGTGTCTTCCTTGACGGCGCGGGTCCGGTAGCGCGTGCTCAGGACGCGGACCCCTTCGGCCCCCTCGGTGTAGAGCGAGCTATCAACCGTCTGGGGCGGAAGCGGGCTGACGACGACCTCGACCAGGCCCTTACCGTCGGGAAGGTTGACCTCGCGGGTCACGAGCGCGTTCCCTTGATAGACGGTGACGGCGGTAACGCGGCTGGGGACTTCCTTCGGCAAGGGGTCAACGGCCTCAGGCACAGGGTGTTCAACGCGGGCGGGCGCGGCTGGAGCCGCCGCCGGTGGCTCGAGAGTGTCCTGCGCGAAGGCGGTCGCGGGACAGAGGACGAGGACCGCGGCGAGCCAGTTCCGGGGCAACATGGTGAGGATCTCCCTGGTTTTGAGGTTCGTTAAAGGGGGCTGGATCGGAGATAACCGATGGCCCTGCCCCTTTAGACGTCTCGCGGCCGGGGTTTGTTAGACGCGGTCTCGGCGCCTGGGGGTCTCAATCGTCATTCCATGTAGGTGTAGCCTTCCAGGCCCGTCTCGTAAAAATGGAGCAACTGCCGGGCGTCTTCCAGAGAAATCTTGCCGTTACGAACGGCTCGCTCGACATCTTTCCTCATGCTCGCGAGGAGTTCATCGGCGGAATACTGCACGTAATGGAGAACCTCGCGGACCGTGTCTCCCTTGATGAAGGCGTAAAGCTCGGTTTCGCCGTTCTCGTCAAGGCTCACGTGCACCGCGTTGGTGTCGCCGAAGAGGTTGTGCAGATCGCCGAGGATTTCCTGATAGGCACCGAGGAGGAAAGTCCCGAGGTAATAGGGCTGACCGTCGTAGGGATGAAGTTCCAGGGTGTTGCGGACGTCGCGAAGGTCAATGAACTGGTCGACCCGGCCGTCGGAGTCGCAGGTGATGTCGCCGAGAACGCCGCGACGGACCGGAGCCTCGTCGAGCCGGTGAATGGGCATGATCGGGAACAACTGGTTGATCGCCCAGGCGTCGGGCATCGACTGAAAAATTGAGAGATTGCAGATGTACGTATCGGCAAGGAGAGCTTCGAGTCCCTGGAGTTCCTCGGGAACGTAGTCAAGCTCGCGGACGAGGTTCAGGAGCTTGTTGCTGAAGGCCCAGAAGAGGCGCTCGGCCAGGGCGCGATGTTCGATGGTCAGGTGGCCGAGGTTAAAGAGGCTCATCGCCTCATCGAGCGCCTGGAGACCGTCGTGATAGCTTTCCTGAAAGTTCTTCTTGGAAAGGTCGCGATGGATGCCGAAGAGGTCCATGATTGGCTGCGGGGCGTCGTCGGGAACTTCCGCGGGGGCCTGGTAGCGGTCGAAGTTGGAGACTCCGAGCACGTCGAAGACGAGCACGCTGTGATAGGCGACCATCGCCCGGCCAGACTCGGAAATGATCGTCGGGTGCGGAACGTCTGACTCGTCGCAGACCGTCTTGATCCGGAAAACGACGTCGTTGGCGTATTCCTGAAGGGTGTAATTGACCGACGAGACGAAGTCAGACTGCGAGCCGTCGTAGTCAACGCCGAGTCCGCCGCCGACATCGATGTAGCGGACCCCCGCGCCGACCCTGGCCATCTCCACATAGACCCGCGTGGCCTCGGTCAGGGCGGCCTTGATGTTGCGGATGTTGGTAATCTGGCTGCCGAGGTGGAAGTGGAGCAGTTGCAGGCAGTCGGCCATGTCGCGCTGCTTGAGGTATTCGAACGCTTCAAGAACCTCAGTCAGGGTCAGGCCGAACTTGGATCGGAACCCGGCGCTTGACTTCCAGCGGCCCGCGCCTCGCGAGGCAAGCTTGACCCGGACGCCGATGACCGGCCGGACGTTCAGCTCAAGGCTGTGGCGAACGATTGATTCCAGTTCGCTGAACTGTTCGACGACCGGAATGACCTGCTTGCCGATCTTGCGGGCAAGGACCGTCATCTTGATGAACTCGTCGTCCTTGAAGCCATTGCAGATGATCGGCGTGTCCTGCGCCTCGGTCAGCGCGAGAACGGCCAGGAGTTCGGGCTTCGATCCGGCCTCGATTCCGAAGTGATAAGGCTTGCCGAAGTCGAGGATCTCCTCGACGACGTGCCGTTGCTGATTCACCTTGATCGGGTAAACGCAGCAGTACCGGCCCTTGTAATCGTACTCTCGGATCGCGGTCTGAAAGGCGTCGTTGATCTCACCGACGCGGTGGCGGAGAATGTCCGTGAAGCGGAGCAAGATCGGAAGCTGAATGCCGCGAACCTGAAGCTGGTCAACCAGCTTTTTCAGGTCGATCGACTCGTCAGGCCGCTTGTTGGGGTGGACGGTGACGTGGCCGGCCTTGTTGATTCCGAAGTAGTCTTTACCCCAGTGTCGGACGCTATACGTTTCCAGGGACTCTTCGATCTTCCACGACTTCTTGTAACGCGCGTCGACAACGATGGGCATCCGAAGCGTCTCCCCGATCTCGAACCGGACAATCCTTGACGGTTGCCCCTGAGTTTTCAGCACGACGGACTCGAAGGGCAAAACCGACTGACACGACCCGCGCAGCGGAACCCCGCCCGTATCCAGGATGCAGCGACGAGAGCCGTTCTGCAAGGCAGGTTCGCGGGAAGATGGGCCGCTTTCCCAGGACCCGAGTGGCGAGACCGACGACGGGAAGCGACCGTCGAACCCTCACGGTCATTGAGCCGGGCCTTCCGCCCTGTTAATCTGGGGCGAGTCGCGGGATGGGGAGCGATCAGCGCGCGTGGCCCGTCCAGGAGACTGCGTCCGAACCCAACGCCCAGGAAACGTCGCGGTCATGTCGGACGAACCGGCTGTTCAATTTTTGCGAGGGGTCGTGACCCGGATGCGGTCGCAGGCCTGGGAACGAGACCACTTCGATGTCTCAAACCTCCGCGCCGCCCGGGAAGAGGCCCTGAAACGCTATTCGACGATCCTCTCTCCCGAATTGATCGGCGAGGTCGACTGGGGAACGCTCGTCGGTCTTCTCCGCGACATGAAGAAGCACCACACAATGGGGCTGGGGCGGGGCGTTCCAAAGACCGCCGATCCGACCCGGCTGCGCGAGGCGCTGGCCATTCTCGTCGACGAGCGGCTACCCCTGACCGACCGACTCGATCGGTTGCGGCCGGCGGGAGGTCAGGTGATGGTCAAAGGGCTTGGACCCTCGGTCATCACCTCGATCTTGCATTTGATCGACCCGGAGAGGTACGGCATCTTGAACGCGACGAGCGAGAGCGTCTTGCGCAGGCTCGGCGTCTACCCCGAGCTGCCCGCCTCCGCGTCGCTCGCCGTGCGGTACGAGGCGGTCAACCGGGTCTTGCTCCGGCTCGCCTCGGCGCTGGGAATCGACCTCGGTCTGCTCGATTATCTCTTCTGGCGGGTCCAGCCTCAGGCGCTTACCGACTTCGCGGCCACGCAAGCCCGCGACCGCTGAAAACTGGAGAATGGCAAAATCCCGATGACCGATAACCGATGACCGAGAGAGTCCGCCTTTCGGTCATCGGACCAGGGTCATCGAAGGGACTGGCCTTGCCATCCTCCCGCCGCTGAGATCGCCTTGAATTCGCCACCTCCGGTGCCTTTCCGGCCCGGGGCCGCAACCCCGACACGGGGCTGTCGGCGCGCGCGAACCGGCCGGGAAGCCGCGAGAGGCGCTCGGCAATCCGACGAAGCCGTCGATGTCGATCGTCACGGCCCTTGAATCCTGATAACGGACCGCCTCGGAAGGGCAAAGCTACCGAGGGGCGGGCCGTCGCGCGCGGAGCGAAGAAAGGCACGCGTCCACGCGGGTCATCTTGAAATCCGAGGCCATGGAGATCGGCCCTCAGGCCCAGGCTCGATGTTATTCACGGCGTCGACGGCCCGAGAGAGAGACAAACGAAGATAGAGCCAGACAACGAATGTGACAGGATGAAAGGTGATGAAAGCGTTGAAACCTCAAAGTCTTATGACACGATCACAGGATAAAAACAGGCCCTGCCCGACGCAGACGTATGAGGTGCGGGTCTGCCAGCCTGGCGAGGCCCGAACATGGTAAAGGCCAGCGCCTTCCGTTCTCTCCGGCTCCGGGATCTCGCCACGGAGCAGGTCTCGATTCCCGCGCTCGCCCCGAATGCCAGTCCAGGTAAGCGCTGGAAGTTTCGCCGAAACGCGGTGATCTACGTGGCGCATCGCGAGGGCTTTTCCCAAAGAGTGCTCGCCGACGTTTTTGATCTACCGAGGTCGCGGATCGCATCGATTCTCAAGGAATTTCGTGAGTTGACCGGTGATGACGAGAAAATCTGAGTCCTCCGCGTCTCGATTCGGCGTTGTCGAGATTCACCGGCCGAAGGCCGGGGGTTCCGCCTCGAGATCCGTCAAAGAACGAAGGGCCGGACACGCATCACATGTCTTTGACAAGATCAAAACCGAATTTCACTCAGAATCTGATCCGAGAGAGCAGGCCGAAAACGCGTGCGGATCTTGAGCACTGGCTGCAATCGTTCGTCGGGGTCCGTCTTCCTCGCGAGCCTGTTTGCCGAGGGCATCAGAGTCCGGGCGACTACTTCGCCAGTCTTTTCTTCGACCGCCCTGCGCTGGCGTTGGTGCTGGGTCCGCGAGGGGGTGGAAAGTCGTTCCTTTCCGCCTTGAATACGCATCTTAACTCACGATGGAACCCAAGGCATGGAACGCGGATTCTCGGCGGCAGTCTTTCGCAGTCCGAGCAAGTCTATCGGGCCCTTCGCGAGACGATTTACGAGGGTCAAGGCGAGATGGGTTCGGACGCGGACGTGATCGCCAAACTCCTGAAAGGCGAGGCGCTTTACCGCAACGGATCGGATGTCTCGATTCTGGCGGCGTCGAGCAAGAGTGTGCGAGGGCCGCACGTTCCGTCGCTCAAGCTCGACGAGGTCGACGAGATCGCGCCCGACTTGCGTGAGGCGGCGATGGGGATGTGCATGGACCGGCACGGTTCGCGCGCCTCGGTCGTGATGACCTCCACCTGGCACCGGGTCAACGGGCCGATGGCGACCTTGATGGATCGGGCGCGAGGTGGTGAGTTCCCGCTTTACTCGTTCTGCATGTTCGAGGTGCTCGAACGCTGTACGGAGTCGCGTTCCGGTCCCTGGGTTGGTGGACCCGCGGTTTACGCGAAATGCCCCGAGTGTGCCTTGAAAACATGGTGCCATGCCGAGCGCGACCTCAACGGCGATCTCCCGCTGGCGAAACGATCAAACGGTCATTATGGGATCGATGCCCTGATCCAGAAGGTCAGGGCAACCGGTTCGCGAACCTTTGAATCCGACTACCTCTGCAAGGGGCCGAGGTCGGACGGCCTCTGGTTCCCGGCGTTCGACCCGGCAAGCCACGTCGGCACTCGCGCGGAATACGACCCGAGACTGCCGGTTCATCTGGCGATTGACTCGGGGGTCTTCACGGGAGCGGTCTTCTTTCAGGTCGTCCGCGGAATGGTGCCCGGTGGTGGGGTCGACGAGGTGCGTATCTTTGCCGACTACCTGGCCGAGAACCGTCCCGCGGAACAGAACGCGCGGGCCTTGCTTGAAATGGCCCGAACGCATTGCGAGGGTCGACTCGACGTGATTTCCACCGACCCGGCCGGGGGTTCCCGAAATCCGGTCGGACCGACGGTGATTGCCGAATACGAGCGAGCCGGCCTGCGGCAGATCCGTCGCTGGCCGATCGGCTCGGTCGCCGACGGCCTGGCCCTGGTCGAGTCGTTCGTGGACCCGGCCGACGGCCGGTCGAGGCTGACGATCCACCCGCGGTGTTCGGTCAGCACCCGGGCGATGGGGAACTATCGACGGGCGAAGCGGGCCGGGCAGTGGCAAGACTACCCCGAAGACCCGCAGCACCCGCACGAGGACATTGTCGATGCGCTGCGGGGCGGCCTCCGGGTCTGTTTCCCCGAAGGTCGTTCTACTCAACCGACTCTAGCCCGGGTCCCGGCCCGACAGGTCTTCTGATGCCAACCCAAGAGACGCCCACAGAGCTGATCAGCCGACGCCACATCGAGTGGCAAGAACACCATCTCCGCTGGCGTTGGATGCTTGACTCCCTCGAAGGGGGCGAGCGATACCGCCAGGCCGTCTACGGGTACGACAACCGCGGCCTCCCTGTCCGCAACCTGATCCGCCACAAGCGAGAGTATCCCGACCCTCGCGACGGCGCCCTGGCGATCTCGGGGGGGTTCGTTGGTCCGGTCCCCGGCTCGCCCTGGGCGACGACCTGGCAGAACCAGGACCCGGCCACCCTGGCCTCGGACGACGATTACGAGCTGAGGCGGGCACGGACCCCGGTTCCCACCTTTGTGGCCGAATCGATTGAAACGCATCTCTCGCGGATCTACGCCCGCGAGGTCAAACGGACCGGCCCGCCAGGCTTGTTCCAGTGGTGGAGCAATGTCGATGGCAGCGGCGCGACGATCGACGAGTGGATGTCCGAGACGGTCGCGCCGCTCCTGCTCGTCATGGGGCAGCTTGACCTCTACATGGATCATCCCCCCGCGCCCGCCGGGGAACCGATCGAGACCAGGGCCGACCTCCAGCGCCTGGGCCTTGACCGCTGCGTCGCCTCGTACATCCTGCCGGAGAACATGCTCTGGTGGAAGCTTGACCCGAGCGGCCAGCGCTATCTGGAATGCCTGGTTCTCGAACACCACGAGGACGACGACGGCCCGCCCATCCGTTACCGATACTGGACCGTCGACGAGTCAACCCTCTTCGACCCCGACGGCGAGATCCTGGCGGTTCACGGGAACCCCTTCGGCGTTGTCCCGATTGTTCGGATCTTCGATCGGCGAAAGCCACGATGCCGGAACATCGGCCAGTCACGATACGAGAGCATCGCCGAGCGGCAACGCGAGTACTACAACCGCGACTCGGAACTGATCCTCTCGGACACGACCCAGGCTCACCCCCTGCTTCAGGGGCCTGAAGACTTCGTCCAGGCGGACGGGACGATCCCGATCGGGCCAAGCTGGCTGCTTCCCAAGAAGAAGAACACGCAGGGGGGTTCAGCGACTTACGAGGGGTTCGACGTTGTCGACTTCCCCAAGGATGGGGCGGACTCGATCCGCAAGAACAAGGCGGACATCCGGGACGATGTCGATCGTGACTCCGCGCTGGTGAAACCATCGGGTCAGTCGGGCGTGGCTCAGTCGGGCCTGTCGAAAATGATGGATCACGCCGACGGGAACAACCGTCTGGCAAAGATCGCCAAGGTTCTGGCCCGCGCCGAACGGGTCGCCGCGGAACTGGCGCTTCACGTCCTCGGCGACGCCCCCCCCTCGGCCGATGAGGCGAATGCGGTCCAGATCACGTATCCGGCGGAGTTCGACCTGTACACCGCCAGCGACGTCGCGGGCGCCGCGGGTGATTTTCAGGCTCTGGCGGCCGACGCGGGAACTCTGCCCGTGACTGAAAGCCACATGCTGAGTCGCCTGATGCGGCTCTGTCTACCTGGCCTGAGCGATTCTCAGTATGCCGATTGCGACGACGAGATCGCGAAGTACCTCGCCCGTCGCGTGGCGGCCGATCGCCCGGCCTGAGCCTCATTCGCTCGCTATGGATCTTGATTGATTTCCGCACACCTTTGAATCAGAAGCAGGAGACCGGATCATGGACAATCTCCCGATTCCGCCGGGCACAGACGAGGGCGAAACGGGCCCGACGTCCACCGGTGATTACGTGACGATCTCGCGTGCGGAGCTGGAGGCGCTCCGGGGGCGAGGCGGTTCAACGGCCTCGATGATCGGGGAGGGCGACGACGCGAACGGCCGGGAGCGGGAGGCGCATGTCGCCCGCGAACTCGCCGCTCGCGACCAGAGAGTCGCGGAGCTTGAGCAGGCTTGTAAAACCGCGATCAGGGAACGAGAGCTGGCGACCGCCCTGACGGGGCGCCCGCTCGTTGCCGGAGCAGCGACGCAGCTCATCAGGCTCTGGCGCGACGAGTTCGACGTCTACGAGGAAGGCGGCGCCTACAAGGTGTCGTCGAGGGACGGGCGGGCCGTCGGCCAGGTCGTTGGAGACTGGCTGGCCTCGTCCGAGTATTCCCATTTTTGCCTGCCCACGTCGCGGGGCGGGACCGGCGCCAGGGACGCGAACCGGCCAGGAGCCGGGACGCCGACCACGGCCGCGCCGAGGAACCTGGGTGAGTCGATCGTGAAGAAGTGGCGGGATGAGTCCGTCGCGAGTCCTAACAACCTTCTCAAACCTATCGGCCTGAGGCGCCACCGATAGGCCGGGGATTTCTTTGATTCGCGGAACGAGGGGCCCCCTCTCCCCCGATGCTCATTCAGGGGGACCGGGAATTGACACCAACCCTCGCCGCACACCGCTGGAGTTTTCGATGGCGAATAATGCGTATCTTCAAGGGATTCAGGGCGCGTTCGACAACCAGGCCGAGGTCCGCAACAACATTTATGTTGTCGCGAGCAACTGGTTTGTTAACCGCTGCCCGCTGGTGACGCGCGTCCCCCGCGTACCCACCGGTTCGACCACGTTCACGATTGTTAGCCGGTCGTTCCGGCCCCGCATCTTCACCGTGACGGCGGCGATTGCGGCGACCGACACCCAGATTACCCTGGCCGACGTCAGTCCCCTGATGAACGGCGACGTGCTCGAGCTGGCCTCGGGTGAGCGCGTCGAGTTGATCGGCGATCCGAATCTGGTGACCAACACGGTCCCCGTCCGTCGTGGCGCGGAAGGGACCACGCCCGCCACCGGCGCGGTGAACGACATGGTTCGACTGATCGCCAATAGCCGGACCGGTGCCGAGGTGAATCAGAACGGCGTCGCCATGAAGCCGACCGGCGTGACCCAGTTCTGCCAGACCTGGCAGCACCCGGTTCAGGTCGGCGGCTCGCTCCAGGCTTCGTCGTCGTTTGAGACCTCGCCGGGCATCCGGACGCCCTTCGAACAGTACAAGATGGACGCGCTTCAGAATCTCATGGACGACATGGAGTACTCGTCCTACTACGGCCGGGGCGATGACCCCGCGGTGGCCGCCCGCCCCAAGCAGAAGGGTCTGAGAACGCTTCTGTCGTCGAACCTGGTTATTAACCCGGTCAACGCGGCTGCCTACAAGCCGACAGACCTCATTCGCGACACGATGCAACAGTGCCGGATCAACGGCGGCGACCCGGACGTCCTGCTGGTTTCGTCGAACTTCATGAGCGGCCTGGCAACCTGGGGCATGGCCGTTCAGAAGATTGACGCTGGCGTGAACGTCTTCGGCACTCCGATCGACGTCTTCGAGGCCCCCTTCCTGGGGGGCATTTCGATCATCGAGGCTCCGCTGCTGAGGCCGTACACCGCGATCTGCCTCACGTCGAGTGAGGTTCGGATGCGGATGAAGCGGAACGAGTTCTGGCTTCCCCGCGGCATTCGAGGCGACGCCTACGAAGGCGACTGGATCGCCGAAGGGGCCATCGAGATCGACAACCAGGCTCACCACGCCTGGATCGAGGGAATCACGGCCTTCTCGGCCACCTAAACCGCGCTCAACGGAACCCCGGGATGGCCCCAAAGAGAGACAGCGACGATCTCGTTGCAAGGCCCAGGGCCGCCCGGGGAACCGCCCTCGATCTTCAAAAGGTGACTCATGCCTCGATACAGTTTCCCTGGTTACTCCGTCTTCCTCGCCGAAGCCGCCGTCAAGCTCGGCCATCCCGAGGCGGAAGGCCCGGCGCGCGGGATCGCGGCCCTCTCTGCTCTCGGAAATCTCTGCGGACAGGCGGGGATCGCCGACTCAACGCACGTCCAGGGGATCATGGCCAAGGCGGCCGAGTTTCGCGACCAGCTTCAAACCGCGGCTCTGGCCGCTGATCTCATGATCGCGGACATGGAACGCGCCCTCGGACTCAAGGAAGAGTCGGACGAGGAGAAACGACCGACGAAGCCGTCAAAATCCTCGAATTCGAACGCGAAGAAGTCCTGATCCAGTGGTCGCGGAATGACCATCCTGACGGAGGGTGCGACCCGAGCCAGGTCGTAGCGTTCGAGGATCGGAGCCTTGACTAAACTCCCGACACCACGACATCGAGGGTCACCCTCTCTCATGATATCGACTCCAAAGGCCTACGCCAACGACGAGGACATTGCCCTCCGCGCCTCGGCCGATTTCGCAATTCTCTGCCCGAAGGACCAGTGCCTCGCCCATGGAACCGATGGAGCCTTCGCTGATCCGTGGACGTTGACCTCGCAGTCCGTCGACTTCCAGGCGAACGGGTTAACCCCCGGCCTGATTGTCCGCCTGACTCAACCGGTCAGCCAGTACAAACCGCCCGGAGAAGCGTTCGCTGTTGTCTCGGTTGCTCCGAATACGGTCGTACTCCGTCGCAAAGGCCAACCCTCGCTTGTGGGTCAACCTGCCGGTCAAGCGCAAGCTTCGGGCGTTGAGTTCACTGTTGTAACCCTTGGTCCGCAGATCGCTCGGGCGAGTTACGACTTGAACCGGCGATATGGGATCGACGACCTGATCGCCGGTCGTCGGCCTTGCGATCTGTTTGATCCCCAGGAGGTTCGGGAGGCAACGGTGTTGACCGTGCTCTACCGACAGTACCTGGAGATGAGTCGAGGACCACAGGAAACCGCCGATACGTTCGCGTCGAAGTCGAAATCGTACAGGCAAGAACTGGATGACCTGCTGTCGCGAACCGTGGTTCACTGGGGGCCCTCGGCGGGCGTTCCGGCGGCGGCGGAGTCGGTAAGTCGGTTCGGCACCAGAATCAGCCGGTGACATGATGACAACCGCCTATCGCGTTTACTGGAATCAAGGCACGGGGGGGCCGGTTGTTGAATCGGTTCCGATGGCAACTGTTGCCGCACCCCCCTACACAACTGGCCCGCTTGGAACATCTACTGACAATACGTTTGTGGTCCGTGCTTATGACACTGTGACCGGCCTTGAACAGGTGGGGAATGAAACCCGCGTTCGAGTGCTCATTGGTGCCGACGGCACCGATCAGAGCGGCCTGCCGAACACTCCACACGCCCTGATCCTTTCGGCAGCCGCGGCGGGGGGCGCGCGACTGAACTGGGCCTATGCACCGGCTGATGGCTGGGGTACTCCGACCGGATTCAACGTCTATTTGAGCACGGGCGAAGTCACCGTAAACGAGAGTTCAATCCCAGCTGCGACGGTTTTCTACACACCAGGGCGAGTCGGTTACGCATGCACGCTTCCTGGCCCTTACACGACGTCAACATATACAGCCGCCGTCAGATCGTTCAACAAAGTCGGTCCTGGAGCGAGCCTGGTCAGTGTAACGGGCAACCTCGACCTTCCGACGCCGTTCGACATGGAAACCATTCAGGTGACTGCCGAAACGCCGCAAACGTGATCGAACGGACCGGATTTCTTCAACGAAGACGACCCCGGCCCGGTCCTCGTGGGCCGGGTCCTGCCCGATCAACGATCGTCGTTCCATCGATCGAGGGAAATTTATTGCCATGTCTCTAGCCATCGGCGGGTCTTCCGCCTCCGCCTCGGGAAAACCAGCGCGCGGTTCTCAATGGGTCAGCGTCCAGGATTTCGGCGCGATGGGCGATAACGTCACGGACAATGCGGCGGCCTTTCAGGCCGCGGTCGATCATCTCATCTCGATCGGCGGCGGTACACTCTTCATCCCGTCCGCCGCGGGCAAGTATGTCGTCACCAAAAGCATCTGGATCGACGAGAGCAACATCCAGGTTGTCGGCGAAGGGTGGAGCAGCGGCGTCATCGGCAGCGGTTGGTTTCCCGTTTTCATCTTCGGTATACGACGTGTTCAGTCCGGCGCAGCAGTCGACGCGACTTATCGGCCAGACGTCTTTGGAAAACTCGACACGTCGGCGGCCTACACCACCGGACAGCGTTGGGGCTATCGGACCAAGGGGAACAGCTTCGCGCAGTTTCAGGCTGGTCCGATGATGTTCGGCCAGGAGGCTCCAGGGTCCGTGGGTTCCTCGGACAACTGGACGCAGACAAACAAGCTCACCGTCGAATTTTGTATCGAGCCGCCTGACGGGCAACAGTTCACAGGATCACCGAGCCTCCTCGGCCTTGGATACCCCGCGGAAGGCGACCCTGTGTTCGCGTTCTGGATCACCGACCCGACAACCATGCGGGTTTGTTTCCGAACCTCGGACGTTTCCCCGGGTCCAACAATCGGTGGGGGAAATTTTCGGAGCTTCGACATTTCTCTTGCAGGGGCCGATCTTCCGTACAAGGTTGCCGTCCAGTTCGACCATGACAATGCCGTTTGCAGCGCCTTTCTTCAAATCAAGGGTGTCCGCACACAGGTTCCGCTGATCAATTTGTGGAACATGACGAACAGCGGGTCCTATCCTTACACGCCACACACCGGATTGACTTTCGTTCAGAACGATTACTACCCGTTTATGATCGGCAATGCCGGGCCAACGGCGGCGTATGGTTCGCAGTCCACCGGGGTTGACCTGCGAATCTATGGGCTGCGGATGTCAAATGCACTCCGCTACCAGACGAACGGGGTCGGCACTCCTCAAACCCGAGTGGATGCACCTGGGACCGCGGTCAACGACAACTGGGCGTTCTTCGGCAGCGATGCAAACACGATTTGCTATTTGCAGTGTCTGGACAATCCCGCGACCGCGGGCCGGGTTATCACAGTTCTCCACGGCGGCGCCGTGACGGGAAGCGCGACGACCGGCCTCATCATGCATATCACAAGCCAATTATTTTGCACGAACAATGCAGTGCGGGACCTCCAGGTCTGTATCCAGGTCTTTCACGGTCAGGCGATTTGCCTTGGCTCGGTCTATGAGTTCACGGCTGAGAACGTCAAGACGGTGGGCGGATCGCAAGGAATTGGCTCGTTCAATGTTCAGGAAAACTACTACATTTATCTACGCAACTGCACGCTCGATGGATGCGATGCGCCGTTTTACGGATTCATGCAGTTGATCGACGCGCGAGAGATCAGCTTCACCACTTCAGGGCGATCAACGATCCGAACGGTCGGATGTAGTGACGACTGGTACAACGTCTTTATCGGAGGCGCTTCCCCGACCGCGGAATGCTTCTACAAAGCCATTGGTTACGGCTCCGGCGGTGAGAAGTCGATCACCAACATGATCGTCGACTTCGAGGGCTACTCAGTTACCCGCGCCGGGATTTACTGCGAGATGCATCCCTACGTTGTTCAGACGACCCTTGTCCTTCGGACCATCGGATTCGGGACTCTCGGCCCTAATGCGAGTATGATCCAGTTGAAGGACAGCGACAGGCCGTATCCAGGCTACAGCAATTCGTGCAATCTCTTCGTCGAAAACCTGTCGGCTTACTCAGATTTTTATGGCACGGCGATTGACATCGACGGGCCGAACTGGTTCGGCACGGTCGACTCACTCGCGATTCGTGGAAATCCGTTTCTCCATCGTCAGAAGTGGGGAACCAAATCGAACGTCGTCCTCAATGACGTGAAGTTCACGGCCCCCCCCTGCACGTTTTCGTGGTACGTCGGCGCACACGTTTTGGACGTTCGATCGCCTGTTGACGGGCAGTACACGCAGTGGCGGTGCGTCGGGTCAGGGACCTACGGCACCAGCAATCCACCGACCTGGCTGGGACTCCACCCGTTCGGGATTTCCCCGAACGGCATGGCGGCTTATGTGTTAAACAATATTTACGTTACAGCGACGTTCAGCTAAGGGACCCACGATGCCCGGTTTCTTCACCGATTACGCAAACAATAAATTCCTCGACATGGTCTTCGGCGCTGCTGCTTACACTCCACCCGCAACGCTTTACGTCGGCCTGTCCGTCAACTCCGCGAATCGCTATGGGTCGTTCATTGAACCCTCCGGCGGTGGCTACACGAGAGTTCCAATCGCCAACTCCCTCGCGAATTTTCCGGCATCGTCCGGAGGTTCCAAGTCCAATTCTACGGTCATCACGTTCCCGGCTCCGACCGCAGCCTGGGGGACGATCGTGAGCCTTTTCGTCGCCGACGCGGCCTCGGGTGGAAACGTTCTCGCCGTGGCTGATTTGACAACACCCAGGACGATCAACGCTGGTGCCGCGCCGGCGACGGTGGCCTCGGGCGCACTGTTCCTCTCACACGCCTGAGGTTTCCCAATGCCGATTCGGATCCGATACCAGTACCCGACCGGCTCGACGCTTGGCTACTCGATCGAGCGCCTGAGCGACGGGACCTTCTACGACTTCAGCAATTCGACGTTTACCGCGATCCCATCAACGCTGATCGCGTCGCTGCCGGAAGACTCGGGGAGCTTCCTCGGCCGGTACAAGGTCACGCTCGCGTCGACTCCGACAACCCAGTTCACCGACGGCGACTACGTCGTCACGATCCACAACACCGTGACAAACAACGTGGCCGGCGAGCTTGCCGTGGTGATGCACTCGGGAAGCGATAGCACGGTGATCCCTTCCACTAGCGGCGGAGGCATCGACCCCTGGGCAACACTGTTGCCCGGTAGCTACGCGGCGGGCACGGCCGGGGCGATCCTCGGTGGGAACCTTGACGTCAAGGTCTCGTCACGATCGGTCTTCGCGGGAGGGACCGTGCAAAGCGTGACCTCTCCGGTGACCGTGGGGACGAACCTCGACAAGTCCGGCTACACCCTCTCGTCGGTGGGCCTTGATTCGATCACGGTTGAGACCGGAGTGAACGCCCGCCAGGCGCTCTCGCCGATCCTGGCCGCATCGGCCGGAGTGCTCATCGGGGCGGGGACTGGAACCATCGTGATCAAGGGAGGCAACACCGCCCTGACACGAGTCACGGCCACGACTGACAATGCCGGGAACCGGACCGCCGTGGTCCTCTCGCTCCCGAACTGATCGGAGGCCCCGCGATGTCGATGGCACTGTACCCGACCCGATTTTATGCCCCGACGTACTACACTCCGTATTACTTCCCGTCACTCGTCACGGGCGGAGGCGACCCGGGGCCGGGAATTTCCCCGTACCGCGATAGAGATACCTTCAGCGCGGTCGTCGCGGCTCTGAAGGGGATGGGGGAGTTCGCCGACGTCGCCTTCGGAACGACTCTTGAACACCGGGCCGCGGGTGTTGATCGCACTCCGGCCGCGGTGATCACTCCGGAAACCTGGGTCGAGGTCGACGACGTCGACCCGGCCCAGATCGTTCGGAAGGTTACCTACATGCTTACCCTTGTCGTCCGCGACGACGACCCGGCGGCCCGGTTCGACACCCTCGACCGGCTCACCAGCCTCGCCCAGAACGCAATCGACGGAAGCGACCTGGGAGGGACGTGTCTGCCTGCCCTGACCCTGCTCCGCGGGGGGCAGTTCGACCCGAAGTCCAAGTTTCCGGAACAGGCAGTCATTCTTCACGGCGAGTTCACGACCCTGATCCCGTCCATGACGAGCCACGACACTCAATTTTGACAGGATACCACGTCAATGTCGGTCACCAAGCGATTCATGAACTGGAGCGGGGTCACGTTCACCCCGACTAACGGCTCGCCGATCACCATTACCGGAGTGACGTCGATCCAGATCGATTCCGGCGGAAGTCTTCAGAAATTCTCGGGCGACGGCGACCGCTTCAGCACGACCGTCGTCAACGACTTCAACGATCCGACGGTGACCGTGCACTCGGCCGACCTGGCCGCGGTGCGATCCTTCCCTGTCGGCACCGTCGGCATCTTCACCGCCACGCACAACGACGCCAAGAACGGCACCGGGTCGGGCGCCGTCACCTACGTCCTGAACAACGCGGTGGTTGCGTCGACGCCGATCCACGGCGCGCACCGACAGTTCGGCCAGGGCGTGCTGACCCTCGCCTCGTACTCAAGCGACGGCGTGACCAATCCGCTCTCCACCACCAGCGCTTCTTGACGCTCCAATGATGACCGAGAAAACGCCCGACGCCATCCGGTCCCCCCTCCCCCACGCGGGGGCGGGTGACTCGCAGACAAGGCTCGCGAGGCTTCATTCCGAATTCGCGCCGGTTCTGAAGGTGCCGGCCCTTTACGTCCGGCACCAGGGGACCGAGCACTTCATCTCCGGCAAGGCCGGCGACACCCTCAACTTCCCCTGTCACGACGTCCGATCGGGCTCGCCCCGGTACGACTGGGTGGATCGAGGCGACCGCGTGCTCTACGGATACCTTAAACCCGATGCCTGACCTGATCGAGGCGGACCGTCGCAAGGCCGGAGCCGCCGGCATTCCCGTCACGCTGGCCGACGGGCAGCCCTGGCTGCTCGCCCACCCGGCTTATCGTCTCCGGCCCGAGGGCCTGACTCGACCCCAGGTCGATCAGGCTCTCGACCGGATCTTCGAGTGCGCAGTGCTTGGCGAACGCCTCTCGCTGCGCGATCTCTGGGCAGCGGCCAGGGAACTTCTCGCGGCGAATTACGATCTCTCGGCCGAGGAGATGGCCGGGCTTTTGAGCGTCTCGGAAGGGCCGGAAAGCCAGGCCCTCGCCGCGAATGTCCTCGACGCGCTCTTCGCCCCGGACGGGGCCGAGAAGTCGTACACGGCCTGGGTCCGGGCAAGCCTGCTCGCCAACGGCCTGGGTCATGACGATCTGCCCGCTCGCGACCTCGTGAACGTACTCGCGATCCTCGTCGCGACGAACCGGACCATACCCCTATCCAAGTTCGCCGATGCTTGCCGGCTCCTGGACGAGCGGGCTCGGCTGGAAACCTTGATCTGATGACCGAACGAATCACGCCAGACTCGACCCGCCGAGAGGGAATCTCGGCCCGACCGATCCGGCTCGCCGACGGAGCCGCCTGGGGATTCTCGGGGCCGACTGTCCGGCTCTTTCCCAGAGTCGTCCGTGAAGTCGACCCGCTTGGCCGACTGGTCGAGCGGATCGCCGTCGGCGTCAGATTTGGATTCCCGCCGGAGGCTCAGACGTTGGTTGACGCTCTGCGGGCAGCCTGCGAGCGCGGAACGGCCCGCGAACAGTATGAGGCGTTCTTTCCGTTGGCCGCGTGCTTGCTTCGACGCGCCCACGAAATCAGCCTCCAGGCGGCCTGCGATCTCTTCTCGGTCTCGGCGGACGAACTCCCCCGCCTGGTCCGTGAGGTGATGGCGATCGTCGCCGAGGCGGACCGCGCGGCCGAGTCGACCCCTTCCGAGGTACTGATTCCTTGAATAATAAAGACCAGGCTCTCCAGGTTGAAGAACCGATCGTCGCGGAAGACGGCCCCACGCCCGCTCCGGCCGTTACTCCGGCACCGGAGACCCGCCGCGAAGATCCCTCGCTTCATGAGCTGATTTCCAGGACGATCAAGGACGCAATCAAGGACAACAAACGTTCGCTCGGGCGGGACGAACCGGGCTGGACTTCGGTTCCGGGTATCGTCGCCATCACGACCGGACGCGCCTCCGCCGACCAAGCATCACGGCCTGAGACGTCCCCGAGCGCGCCTCGGGCGGCGGAGGGAGCCGGGATCGACCCTGGCGTGACACGCCGAGAACTCGGCGATCTCCTGAACGCCGTCCCCTCGCGCCCGAACGAGACGGATCTCTCCGCAAACGAGATTCACCAGGTCGAGCGTGCACCACTCAACCCCGCGCGTTCGCCTGTGACGGATCATGCCTTTCCCGACTCTCCAATCAGCCCGAAACAGGTCTCTGCCGTATCGTCGGTCCAGGGCAATTCAACACAGATTCCGAACCCGTCGACCAATGACCTGAGCGGATCTTCTCCAGCCCGATCCGGTGCGGTTGACATCGGGTATCAAGGTCCAGCCGGATTACGCACCCTCGCCGCTTCAGAGCCTGCCGGACTCTCCGATAAAGTCCCATCGAACGTAACCGAGCCGGATGCGTTCTCTCCGGGTGTCGGCCGATCGGAAGCCACGGTCGGTTGGCCGGCGGATCATCGGGTCGCGGACCAACTGGCCTTCGCGCCTTGGTCGCCCGGGGCCGACGCGGGGACGTCCGAGGCGTCGCCTTATTCCGTGGACGTCCAGGAATCGGCCGTCTCGTCCTCGGCCCTTGGACCGATCCTCAGTGGCCTGGCCGGAGCCGGTCCCGGAGAAGACACCGGTTTATCGGGTGGCGGCGGGACTGGGGAAACGGGCGGTCCGGCGACTTCAGGTTCGTGGCCGGGCGTCTCGGCCTCGGAAGGAGCGAGTCAGGAGAGCGATCCGGCGCTCGATCTCTCGAAGACGAACGAGCTTCTTCAGCAGTTGCTCGATGAGTTCCGGAGAGGGCGTCAGACGTTCTTGCCGATCAACGACCGAAATCAATCCTCCCTTTAAATCTTCAGGGATAAAAGAGAATCATCATGGCATCGTTCGGTGGGACGAACATTTTCGGGACATCGGTCACGATGGCCACCTCGGATAACCCCAGAGCTCGGCAGTTAAATGGATACTTCGGGCTGAGCGGCCTGGAACTTCTGGACGGAGGCTTGCGAGGCCGATCGACCCAGGTCTCGGGCTTGCTCTACGGTTCGTCACAGCTCGCGCTGGCGACCGCGGAATCTTTCTTTCGATCCTTCAACGACGGCGTCGCCCGCACGCTGGTGGACACGCTGGGGGTGTCCTGGCCGGATGTCTGCCTCGCGTCGTTTCAGCCGCAGGGCCGTATCCGGCAATCCCCCTCGGGCGTGCTCTTCCGCACTTACAAGGCCCGGTTCCTGCACCTGGATTAACTCCAATGGCATTCTCACAATCCGGGATCACCGGAGTGAACGTCCAGGCGGACGGCCCGGAACTCCTGATCCAATGGACCTCCTCGGCAGTCCAGGGCACCTTCTTTCAGGTGTATGTCGACACCCGCCTCGCCTGGTACGGGACGGCGCGTCAGTGTTACGCGCCGATCCCGGCGGGAGCGTCGGGGCGAAACGTCTGGGTCGACGTCGCGACGGTCGATCCCGCCGAGGCGCCTCTGGATTTCTCTTCGAACCTCGCCAGCCTGAGCCAGGGGGGACCGCTGGTTCAACTCTCGTGGACGGGGGGGACGTATCTCGACCCGACCGGACTCGACGACCTTCAGGGGTTCCGGATCTACCGAGGCGACACGCCTGGAGCGGCGGTCGACATGACAGCGCCCGTCGGCGACATCCCGGCCTATCCTGGCGGCTGGATCTGCGACGGCTTCGGGCTTGGCGGCTTCGGGCTTGGCGGATTTGGGCGATCGTCCAGCAGTTATACATGGAAATCCGTCGGCCTGACGTCGGGCTCCTGGCAGTTCGTTGTCGTTCCGTATGACCATCAGGGGAAGAACCGCGGCGCGGGACAGACCGTCAGCGTGACCGTGACCGCCTCGCCCCGGCCCCCCGCGGCTCCTCCGAGCGGTCCGAGGCTGACCTATTCCTATTCCGGCCCGGACTCGCGGCAGGTCACGATAAACTGGCTACCCAGTCCTTCATAACTTTACAGGTGACGTCCGTGGCAACAACCTACACGTCGAACGCGCGACTTCAGAAGCCAGCAACCGCCGACCGGAACTGGGACGTCCCGGTCAACGCCAATACCGACTTCCTCGATGGAATCACCGCGATCGGCTCGCTGATCGTCACCCCGGCCGAGATCCCCAGCGTCACGCTCAACGTCCGGGTCTCGGCAGGCTCTTACGTCAAGGCCGACGGCACCGTCGGAGCCTTCGCCGGAACGGCCTCCTACACCCTGCCGGCCTCGGCGACAACCTATCTCTGGCTGACCGACGCGGGAGTCCTCTCATCGGCGTCTGCCTTCCCGACGACGGCGCACGTCCGCCTGGCCCATGTGGTGACCGGCCCGACGACCGTTCAGTCGATCGTTGACGAACGGGTCGGGTCGCAAACGGCCGGAACGGGCCTTGGCTTCGTCTTGAAGGCGGGCGACACCATGACCGGCGCGCTCACGATCGCCGCAACGGGTTCAACCACGCCGGTCCTCACGGCCGACCCCAACGCCAGAACCGTCGGCTTCTTCGGGGTGACCCCCGCCGGGCAGGCCCAGGCGCTCGCGGCGATCGTCGACAACACGACGGGAACCGCCTCGAACACCCTCGCCGACGTCGGGCCAAGCTACTCGCAGGCCCAGATCGATGCCAATTTCGCCACGCTCGCGGCGAAGGTCAACGCCCTCGCCGCGGCGATGAAGCTGTACGGCCTGATGTCGAGCTGAAAGGGTTTGCAATGCCTGGATTCGCCTCGATCGAAGTTCCCGACGTCGGTCTCTCGCAAAGCCCCGCACTCGTTGCCGTCTTCCGATACCAGCCGAACGGGAGCCCGGTCTATCAACTGCTCCCGAACATCCGGGTCCTCTCCATTCGCTACCGCGAAGGGGCGGACCCGGGCGTCGCGAGGTTTCGTTACGTCTTTTACCCGGCTGACCCCAGTGTCGACCCGACCGGGTTTGAACAGGCCATGTCGGTCGATTCCGACCTCGCCCACGTCGTCCAGAACGACGACCGCCTCGTCGTCCTGAAGTTCAACACCGACGGGTCGACGACCCCGCTCTTCGACGGCTTCGCCCAGGTTCCCGAACTGAGCCTCTCGCCGTCGCATGAACTCGTCACCTTTCTCGCCTTTGGCGTCGCCGTCCGCGAGTGGGACACCCCGATCGGCGGCGCCTTGATGCGCGATGCCGATGACCCGATGACGGTGACCGACGTCAAGACAGAGCTACCGACTTACTTCAACCCCGACGGCGAGCCAAACGCGACCCCCGAAAACGCCGACGCCGAGGACAAGAACGGAAACACCTACGCCACCTTTCTTGACCCCCTGGTCATCCGCCAGCCCGACCTGCGTCGGACCTGGACCCTGCCCATGGCGGCGCGTTACCTCTGCTTTCGCCAGAATCCCGACGAGACGTACGTCACCAACCCCGACGGTGACGCCCTTGACGCTCTCCTCGACAGTCGGACGCCTCTCGACGGCGTGACGATGGACCCGAGCGACCCGAGCACCTACCAGAGCGATCCGATCGACGTCCCCGACTTTCTGGCCACGGACAAGGCCTGGCCACTCGCGCTTTTCCAGTTGCTCGAACCCAACGGCATCGGCATGGCCTTCCGTCTTGAAGCCGACGACAACGGAGACCCGGTCACCTGGCTCGACATCTTTCGAAGGCAGGACGGCTCGTCGTCGTCGTACAAGGATTTGTTTCTCCAGCCGGCCGGTGAACCGCTCGACCCGTCGCAGTCCAACCTGGGCGCGGCCAGGCTGGCGCGTGACACCGATAGCGTGGCCAACGTTTTCGAGATCGAGACGGCGCCTGTCCAGTACGAGGCGTCCTTCGTGCTCGCTCCCGGCTTCCCGATTGCCGCGGGCGATGCCGCCGACGCCGCGGCGATTCAGACGTTCAACCTCAACGACCCGTCCTTCTCGAAGACGAACCGCGATATGTACCGGCTCTACGTCTTCGACGAGACGGGCGAAGGGCACTGGGATTTCACGACGTCGGCTCTCGATCACGAGGCGCCCCCTCTGGATGATTTGCTCGCGGGCGATGATCCCAAGAAGCCTGATCCCTGGGTCAAGCGTCGGCGGGTTCCGAAAGGGGAGTTGATCACCACCGACGCCAACTTCAAGCCCTTGCGGGCTCGCCTGGCGATCTCGACCGACTTCGAAGGCGACGCGCCCGGCCTCTGGGACGGCGGCGGGACCTGGCAAGACATCGCCGGTGGATTCAGCCTGCTCAAGGACCGGCTCGGGATCTGGATCAACGTTCCCAACCCCAACAACTGGAACATCGGCATTCCCTCCGAGGATGGAATGCCCTATCCGGCTGGCGTTGTCCGGGGGGTCGAGGATCAGGCCGCCGCCGGGGCGACGAACTTCTATCTACGGCTGACCTGCGTCGTCGACGGCGACCTCGGCCTCAAGGCCAGGGCCGACCAGCGGCCTTCCAGCTCCAGCTCGTTCGCGATCACCCGGCGGATTGACGGGAGCGACCGCTATTTCAAGCAGGTCGTCGCCGCGAACAGTGAGTTCAACCCGACCGCGAACCCGGTCATCGTCCGCGACGACACCGACGCCGCCCTCGCCGAGGCGACCGCCCGCCGGCTCGCCGGTGAAGCGGGCGAGGTCCGCGGCACGGCGACGATTCCCCGGTTCACGTCGGCCTACCAAATCGGCGACAAGATCTGTTCCATCATCGGCCGAAACCTCTCGTTGCAGACCAACGCGGGCGCGCCGGCGGGCGAAGGCGAGGTCTATCCGGCGGTCGTCGCGGTTACCTGGAACTTCGACGGCGGTCAGCACACGATCTTGCAACTCTCCGATCACAAGGGCGAACATTGATGGCGACTTCCGACGACGCCCGACGCCTTTTTCTCCGCGAGGTCGCCCTGACCGACGACCTCAAGCGGCGCGATTCCGACCCGACTCTCGGCTTGCCTCACATGCTCGCCGAGACGACGACCGTCAAGACCTACCCAGGCACGCCCCAGTGCTTCTACGCCTGTCAACCGGTCACGCTCCTCGGCACGGAAACCGAGGGAAGCCCCGGCCTGGTGACGCCGACCTCCGCGCCTTTTTTCGCCCTGAACCTCGGTTCGGCGGTCCCGCCCCCCGGCACGCAGGTCGTCGTCTCGCGCGTCGACTGCCGCTGGGTCTTCCGATACGACGCCTGAACCCCTGTTGACACATTCCGCCCCCGGACGCCCCCATCTCAAGGGGGTTTCCGGGGGTGTGACGCGTTCCGGCCCGGATTCAAGTGAAATCGACCCTGGCCTCGCCCGACCGGACGCATTCCAGGTCGTTCAGTGTGGGACAGCCCTGTGGTAGTTCGGCCTCCTCGATGAGCATGTCGGGGATATCGTCCTTGATGGCGAACCTTGGGCCGCACCGAGTGCAGACCAGGGAATCCCCCTCCCTTCGCAATGCTGCCTTCCCCATCGGGCAGACCAGGAGAGCCAGCAATTCCTCGCTCGGCATGGGCGTTCGTTCCTTCCACGGGTCGTGACCTTCGCTTGATTCGCGTATTATGCGAAGACCCGTTCTCGCCAGGAAGGTCAATCTCATCCCGGTGTCTCTCGCCCGACGTTGCCCGCCAGGCCGATCGGAGATACGATACAAGCCTTCAGAAGGCTCGGCCAGGCCGTCTCCGATGCACCGACATCGGTCCTGATGAGTACCGGTTCCATGAATATGAAAATACGTACTCTCTGTATTTTCGTGACAAGAGCCGGATTGTTCCTGATCCTTGGCTTTACGCTCACGGGGCTGAGCCCACTCCGCTCTCGCGCGGCAGACGATAAGCCCAACGGTTTGACTCCGCACATGGAGAGCCTCTTACATTGGCTCCCCGACGACACGGAAACTCTGATCGTGGCTCGGTCTGTCACACTCCCCAGGTTTGACCCGGTCAAAGGCTCGACCTGGGAGGAGTTCGGCGTGAACCTTGCCACCGGCGATTTTGAGCTGGTGGGTCAAGGGAAGCTTTCGAAGCCACTCCGGGATCGCAAGATCGAATGTGTCATCCACGGCGCGAAGAACTTTGAAGGCGTCAGCAGCTTCGGCAGCCTGCGGAGTGAAAGTTGCGCGATCATCGTCTTCGAGACTGACCTGGGCGAAGCCGCCACGGATTGGACCGCGGGGATACGCAAAAACGCAAAAGAGGTCAGAACCCTGGTCGGTCGCGAGGTCTTCGTCTTTCCTTCGACGACCGCGATGGAACCCTGGATCAAGGAGACACCTTGGCAGGGGACCTATTTCGTGGTGCTCAATTCCAGGACCCTGCTCTGTGCCAGCAGCGATCGCTTTCTCGAATCCGTTCTTCATCGTGTCGATGAGGCTCCCAAAAGTCGCGCATTTCCTGACGATCGAGACGAGTGGAAACACATTGATTTCCACGCTTCGGTGTGGATGCTCCGGCATCTGCCCAAAGTCAGCCCGAAGTGTCAGACCACCGGGGCGTCGGTGACATTTCTGAGAGACGGCTTCCGCGTCGTCTACATCCCCAAGATCGGCTCCGAACAAAATTTGGAACGCATGAAAAGCACCTGGGAAAAGTGGTTCAAAGTCCAGGAACAGGATGATCAAAAATTGCGTCCCCAACTCAAGGTTGAACGTCGGCACGATGGCACGGTCCTCGTTTCACTCGTGGGAACGCTTGAACCCGATCTGCCGAATCCTGAAAACCTTGGATTGGGGCTTCAACTCTATTGGTTGCAAGGACAGGAGATTCTCGACCCCAACAGTATGAAGCCTTGAAAATGCCTACCGATCATTAAATAGAAAGATAACACTATATGAGTTTTCTCCGCGCGCAGTTCAAAATACGGCAGATGATGCTCGTGGTCGCGGTCGTTGCCTTCGGGCTCGTCTGGTGGCCCATGCTCTGTCTCCTGAGTTTGTATGCCTCGGCGCATTTTGGGATGACACGCCATGGAAGGCCAGGGTTATGGGATGGATTGCTGGCCGGCATCCCGCTAACCCTCTGGTGTCTTCACATCGCCGTCATCCTCCCGGCCGTTCAGGCCAGTTACGGCTGTCAGCGCTTCGGTATTCTGGTCACCTTCTTTTTCTATTCAACGATAACCATGCTCGCTTGTGAGATCATTGCTTTATGGCGATGGCTCCAAAACACCTCTCCGATCATTGGGTTCGCCGCGGCGCTGAACTGGTCCTGGCTCTATTACTATAAAGTGCTCTACTGGGGACCAACTCTGGGTATCCTTTAACTTTGTCCGTAAGGGATCGGGTGAAAAAATCGATTTCCGGCCAGTCGACGTCACGGAAGGGAGGTTCCGCATGAGCACAGTACGAAAAAAGCCCGGGTATCAACGCATCTGTGGCGTGACGTATGACTCATACCTCCGCATCCGCATGGATCGACGCAACCGGCATCTGCGGATGGCCTACCACGATGGGGTGCTGGAGATCAAGTTGCCCCAAGATCGCCACGATCGCGCCAGTCGGCGGATTTACGAACTGATTTACGCCTACGCCGGGGCCTTCCATCTTCCCTGCGAGGCGGCCGGCTCGACGACCTTTCGCAAAGGGGTGCCCGGCCTGCCCCAAGGAAAAGGCCGCGAGGCCGATGAGAGCTTTCCTATCGGCGATGCGGTCCAACTGGTTTTGGGTAAGGACTCCCTCGACCTCTCCGTCGATCCGCCCCCTTCGCTCTGGGTGGAAATCGACAAATGGGGAAGCTCGGCCTCGAAGCTCCCCCTTTACGCAGGGCTCGGCGTGCCCGAGGTCTGGCGTTATCGACCCCGTCGGCATAAACTCTGGTTCGGAGAACTCGTCGGGACGGGTTACCAGGCGATCACCGTGAGCCAGGTCTTGCCTGGCCTGACACCGATCCTGATCCTCAACCTTCTGGCCGAAGGTGCCATGACGCCCGGGTCAGAATGGGGAAAGTGGCTCATGAATGACTGGTTCCCGGCACACCGACAGGAACTCGGCCTCTGACCCGTTCTGGCAGTCGGTCGGTCATTCTCTCCTGTTAACGGCGTGGCAAACGCACTATGATTGAAAGGAACCTTGAGGCTCCATGCCGATGGAACCAGGGTCTTCTCCAGGCAGGATGTCCCTGAATGGCAATCACCTACGTCGTGCGTCATGGCCAGATGAGAATCCTCGGTGAATACTCGGGCGTCCCCGGCCAGGAGCACCCGAGAGGGCAGCGGGTGATCCTCAAGACCGACCGAGGAACGGAGCTTGGCGAGGTTCTCAGCCAGGCGACCGACCGCACGGCCCTCTTTCTCGAAAACCCGGTCCGGGGCGAGATCCTCCGCGCCGCCTCGGCCGCCGACCTCGACGCCGAGGCAAGGCTCGCCGATGCAAAGCAGGCGGCTTTTGAAGCCTGCGGCGAGTTCATCAACCGTCGAAAACTCCAGATGGACCTCGTCGACGTCGAGATGATCCTCGGCGGCGAGAGAACCGTTTTTTATTACCTGTCCGAGAAGCGAGTTGATTTCCGTGAACTCGTCAAGGATCTCGCCCGGGCGCTTCAGACCCGCATCGAGATGCGCCAGATCGGCGTTCGCGACGAGGCCAAACTCCTTGCCGATTATGGAGATTGCGGCAAGCCCGTCTGCTGCAACACCCACCTCTCGCGGATGCCCCCGGTCTCGATGCGAATGGCCAAGCTCCAAAAAACCACATTAGACCCCTCGAAAATTTCTGGGAGGTGTGGTAGGCTGAAATGCTGTCTGCGATACGAGTTTGACACCTACCAGGCTCTCGAGCGCGAACTACCGGCCGTCGGCTCGAAAGTCATCACCCGCCGTGGTCAGGGCCGGGTCATCGCTCTGGAAGTCCTCGCCCAGAAGGTGGTCGTCGAGTTCGAAGACCGACGCCGTACCGTCATCACTCCCGACGAGATTCTCGGCGTCGAGAAGTCGAAAACCCGACCCCTCAAGGACGAGGACGACGACCGCATCGAACATTGAAGGTTCGGTGCGTCCGGAGAGACAAGGACCGATCTCATGAGCTTCCGCAACGACCTTGCCGGGGTTCTGGCTCGCGATCCCCGGTACTCGATCCACGCCTACGCCTTCATCTTCGAGGCCCTTGAGTTCACCAAGGGGCTCAAGAAACGCTCTCAGGAGCGCGTCCGCGGCCGTCCCCGACAGCCCAGCGCCCCCCGCCACGTCACCGGCCGCGACCTCTGCGAAGGCGCCCGCCGGCTCGCCCTGGAACACTACGGCCTGATGGCCCTGACCGTCCTGAGCCTCTGGGGCATCCGGTCCACCTCCGACCTCGGTGAGATCGTCTACAACCTCATCGCCTCCGGCGACCTTGAAAAAACCCCGAGCGACGCCCGGACCGACTTCGACGACGTCTACGACTTTGAACACGCCCTCCGCCGCGACTTCGTGCTTGCCCTCGACGAGGTCGCCTGAACTTATTGAACCGAAACGACTTACCAAAACCGAAAGGGATCACGTCATGGAAGACCGCCAACGCCCTGTCAAGACATCCGACCGGCGTCGATTCCAGGCCGCCCTCGGGCTCTTCCTGATCTGGGTCGCCGTGCTCGGGGCGATGGCGGTCTTCTCCGGCCGCCGACCCGCGGCGAACCAGGCCGCTATTGACGGCCGCTGAACCCCCTGGCATTTGCCTGCTCGCCAAAGGGCAGCCCCGACCCGAAAGCGACCCCGTGTTGATCCCCAGGACATGGACGCCCCCGCGCCGCGATGACCCCGAGCTGATGGACGCCCCCGGCCTGCCGGAAAACGAGGTTGCCGAGGCGTACCGCGTCCTCCGTCGGGTGAACCGCCAGCTTGGTAACCTCCGAAGCCTCCGCCGCGAGGTTGACCGCCTGATCGCCGAGGAGGGCCTTGCCCACGTCCTTGACGTCGGGTCGGGCTCGGGCGACATCCCGCGCGCCCTCGTCGATCGACTTCCAACCCAAACGACGGTCATAACGCTCGACCGCGACCCGACGGCCGTGGGGCTGGCCCGACGTTCGGGCCTGAACGCGGTCGTTCGCGGCGATGCGCTTCGGCTCCCCTTTGCCGACGCCTCGGTTGACCTCGTCACGGCCGTGAAGTTCGCGCACCACTTCGCGGGCCTGGATCTGCATCGGCTCGTGGCCGAGATGGCCCGGGTCGCCCGGCGTCGGGTCGTGGTGCTGGACATCCGTCGGCACTGGTTCGCCTATTACGGGTTCATCGCCTGGAGCCGGGTTTTTACTCGCAACCGCCTCGTTAGGTACGACGGTCCCCTCTCGGTCCTCCGCGGGTTCACCGTCGGCGAGCTTGCCGACCTCGGCCGCGCACTTCCCGATTTTGAATGGACCGTGCGTGGTTATCTGGGATATCAACTCGCCCTCGTCGGCCGACGCCTGCGCTAGAGAAAAGGAGAGACGGAGTCGAATCCGGGCGTTGGTTTTGCGAGCGTCCTGACAGGTCGACCCCGCTTCTCTCTCTCCGACGCAAGGGACCTGTCCATCTCATGAGTGACCCTCTCGTTGATGTTTCCGGGTCTTTTGACGTGGCGATCGCGGGCGCTGGCCTCGCGGGAGGATCGCTCGCGCTGAGCCTGGCGAGGGCCGGGGCGCGCGTGGCGCTGCTGGACCCGGCAAGCTTTCCGAGGGAAAAGCTTTGTGGCGAATTTCTCAGCCCGGAATGCTGGGGAGTTTTTGAACGACTCGGCCTGACCGCCGGGATTGAGGCGCTCGGCTATCATCCGATCGAGCGGGTTCGGATCACGACCCCGCGCGGCCGGGTGCTTGAATCGGATTTCACCGGTCCCGACGGCCTGCCCGGAATCGGCCTGAGCCGGGGGGCACTCGATCACCTGATCGTTCAGTCGGCCCGATCGGCCGGGGTCGTCGTGCTCGAAAAATCGCGCGTCAAAGGGCCGCTTGTCCGCGATGGCAAGGTTGTCGGCATCCTCGCCCGGCAAGGGGCGGCCGAACCCTTCGAGGTCCCGGCGACGATCACCATCGCCGCCGACGGCCGCCACTCGGCGCTCGTCAAGCAGACGGGTCAGGTCCGGGCGCGAAGCCGGTTCCGCCCCGCGCTCTTCGGCCTCAAACATCACGTGCACATCCCCGACCGCCTGTCCGAGCCGATCGGAACGGTCGGTCTCCACCTGCTCCACGGCGGATACGTCGGCGCCTGCCGGGTGGAGACGTCGGTCACGAACCTCTGCGGCCTGCTTCCCGAATCGATCCTCAAGAGGCACCGGGGCGACCTCGACCGCCTCGCCCGCGACGTCTTCCCGGCCAATCCCGTCCTTGACCGCCTCTGGCAATCGGGCACTCCCCTGGGCGACTGGAAGACGATCTCCGACGTCCGCGTTCAGGCGTCGACGCCAAGCCTGCCCGGCATTCTCTACGCGGGCGACGCTCAGGGGACGATCGACCCGCTTGGCGGCCAGGGAATGACCATGGCCCTCCTCGGCGCCGCGATGCTCGCGCCGATGGTCACGCACGCCCTCTCGAAGAACGGGGCCGATGCCGACCTTCAGCGCCTCTTCAAGACGGCCTGGCATCGCCGCTTCGATCAACGTATTCGCTTGTGCCGTGTTTTTCATCACATTCTGATCAATCCCCGGCTTGTTGACGCCGCCTCGATCTTCTCAAACCTGGCGCCAAGGTTACTGGCTCTCGGCTTCAACCAGACCCGAGACTCGGTGCCGGTCTGACAATTCAACGATCGACCTCGATCTTGGCTCCACGCTTTCGCGCGGATTCCACGAATGCATCACCGTTAAAAATCTCTTTCGGAAACTGATCCCGGGGCAACGGGGTGATCGTGATGAACCTGTGGTCCGTGGCTTCCTCTTCCGACGTCTTCAGGCCACCGGGGACGACGCGGGTCACCTTGCCCAACCACGAGTGATCCCAGCGCGTCACGTACCATGAGCCGTTTGTGAGTTGCTTGAACTCGGCGGCCCGCGTCTCATCCTTGCTGCCCCACTTTCCCTCACGCTTCCACCATTCCGCCTGCTTGACGGCGATGAAGTCGCGGTCTGGGTCGCAATAAAAGAGCTGGCGAAAATCAGGCTGCTCATACTTGATCACGATCTGACCCGGCGGGGTGTCGGGCTCGGCCGGGGGAAGCGAAAGGCGGCTGAATCCCCAGCTCGCATAAGGCCACTGGTTTTCGAGCGTCTCGGGAAGCTGATCGAAACTGCCGCCAAGGACGTGCAACTCCTCGCGCCAAGGTTTGCCTTCGTCGACATAAAATCGCGTGAGGTGATAGGTTCTCTTGCCATCCTCCAGCGCGATGTTCACGGCCTTGTCGAACGGGAAACGGTCGGCGAAGGCGTTGGTGCGGGCCTCGCCCTTGAGCGTGAAGCCGTCGTCGGCTTCGAGCTCGCCGGGCCAGCCGCCCTGGTTGTCGGCCTTGAAGTGGAGGGGCCGGCGGTTCTCGTCAAAGGCGGGGCTGAAGCCGTCGCGCAACGAGTCGGATCTCAAGTCCATCCATTCGGCCGGACATGACCAGTATTCGATCCGGGTCGGACTGCCGATCGTGAGCGACCGGAAGTCTCTCGGGAACCGTCGCAGAGCCTCGGCCGCGCCTCGAATGCAGCGCTGGATTTCGAGGGGAAGGTCGGCGAGCCCCTTGCGGGTCTCGGTCGTCTCGACGACGGGGGTTCCCCTGGGAACGCCGAGGGCGAAGAGGTCGGCCGGGCCGGTCGCCGGGTATGCAAACTCGGTCGTCGCGAACTCGCGCTGGAACTCGTGCTGATAGGCGACCTGAAGCCGGTCGCGGCGACGGATGGGGAGTTTTGTCTCCAGGTCGTACCAGGTCTGGTTGTCGACCCGGGCGACGCCGAGCGCATCGCGGATGGATTGATCGAGTCGGCCGAGGCGGCGGCCGTTGACCGTCTCGATCTCGTAATCGGTGAAGACGTAAGCCGTCTTGCGTTCCTGTTCGGTCGCCCGCTTCGAGGTCATGGCCGGTTCGTAAAGAAGTTCCAGAACGGACGACGGGATTGGCTTCCCTTTCGGCCCGAGGTGCGTGATCGTGAACGTGGCCTTGCTCCTGTCCACGCGGCGGATCGCGTCGCCCCCGTCGTAAATATCATCCGTCTTGGCGACTGGATCGTGCAGGGAAACTTTCTTCCCGGATTTCGAGAACTCGCGGAGGTCATCCAGACAGGCCCAGGTTTCGCCAAAGCAGTCGGAAGTCTTGTGAACCCAGTGAGGCAAGGGGCGATCGGCCTCGGCCTTTTTTGGTTCGGTCGCGGCAACAACCGGCGGCCGGTCGGGCTTCTGGGGAGGGTCGTGCGCGGCGAGAGCGACGAGCGTTGAGGTCATTCCGAGACCGAGGATCAGGGCGGCGGCGATCCGGATGCCTCGGGCTCGGTTCAAGGCGACCAGAACCGCCGCGACGAGTCGGGCCACGTTCGCCGACGCGGGGCGGCTATTGGCGACGAGGAGAACGACATTGCGGACCAGGTCCGTCGGCACTGCGGCGGGCGTTCGGAACAGGGCGGCCAGGGGGGCGACCCCGCGACGTTCGAGCCGAAGGCGAAGGCGTTCGTGAGCGCCGGCGAGGCGTCGGCGGATGGTTGCCTCGCCGCAACGAAGCTCGCGGGCGGCCTGGACCTGAGTCATCCCCTGGAGATCGCAGAGGACAACGGCCCGCCGATACGATTCAGGGAGCCTCGCGATTTCCTCATGAAGCTCGGGCGCGGGGCCTTCCGCGGAAGTTCCGGCGATCGATTCCAGGGCCACGTCGTCCCTTTCGCGCGCTCGCCTTCGAACGCCATCGAAGCGAGCGCGGAGGGCGACCCGATACGCAACCCGATAGAGCCAGCCGCCCAGCGACCCGTCGACGCGGACCCGCCCCGCCTGTCGAACGAGGATGAGAAAGGTCGCCTGAAAGGCATCTTCCACGTCGCTCGGATCGCGGAGCAGGTTCTGGCAGACCGAGAGCACCATCGGCCCGTGCCTGGCGACGATCGCCCCGAACGCCTCGTTGTCTCGCCCTGTCTGGAATCGTCGGAGCAGCGAGGCATCCGAGAGACCGGCCACGGCCCCGACGGTGAAGAGTCGATGAATCTGCGACAAGGCGTCGCGAAACTGCGAGCTGGCCATTGCTTTCGGTCCTCCCGGCCCTGTCGATCTTACCCCTCTCCATGGGCCGAGCCGGGTCGAAACCGATCACAATTCGCCAGGCGAACGCTCGGAATTTCTTTTGCGCGGGTATTCGCTGGCGCTTCTTTGGCGCGGAAGAACCAATGACCGATGACCGAGGGACAATCACCGATGACCGAGGGAAAATGACCGATGACCGATGACCGATGACCGAGGGAAAACGTCAGAATCGGCGAGGAACTTGCTCAAGGAATTCTGCGTTTTTTGGTCATCGGTCCTTGGCCATCGGTCATTGTTCTCAACGCGAAGCCATCAGCCCAGGGTCAAACCCGCCAGCGCTGGACGCGAAACCAGGACTGGCTGTCGGTCCACGAAGACTCCTCGGTGAACCCGGAACAGCCGGCGAGATCGTGGAGCGCGGCGAAGGTGTACTTGTGAGAATTCTCGGTGTGGATCGACTCACCAGCCTGGAAAAAGGCCGTGAGAGAGGCCGCGGGAACGTGGACGGTCTGGTCGGCCAGGCTGTCGAGGTAGATCTCGACCCGGCCGAGGTCGGGGCGATACGTCGCCCGGTGGCGGAATTGATCGAGCGCGAAATCGCCGCCAAGCTCGCGATTGATCCGCGTGAGAAGGTTCAGGGTGAATCGCGCCGTGACCCCTTGCGCGTCGTCATACGCGGCTTCGAGAAGCGCGGCATCCTTGGCCAGGTCGGTGCCGAGAAGCAAGGCATCGTCGGGAGTCATCACGCGGGCAAGATGGTCGAGTAGCTCTGTGGCGGCGTCGGGCTCATAATTGCCGAGGCTTGAGCCGAGAAAAACGAAGAGTTTCGGCCCGCGAAATCGGGCGGCGGCGGGGGCGAGGCTGCCGTGATAATCGCCGACGTGGCCGGTAACCCGAAGCGCGGGGAAGGTCCGGACAAGGTGCCGCGCCGAGGCTTCAACAGCCGTTCCCGAGACGTCGATCGGTACGTAATGGAGCCGACCGTAGCGTTGGAGCGCGGCGGCAATCAGTCGCTCGGTCTTCTCGGCGCTCCCGCTGCCAAGCTCGATCAGGGTCGGCGGCTCCGACCAACCGGCGACCATCGCGTCGGCGTGTTCGCGGAGAATCGCGTCCTCGGTCCGGGTCAGGTAATACTCGGGAAGCCTGCAAATCTCCTCAAAGAGCGCGGAGCCGGCCGCGTCGTAAAGATAAGGGAAGGGGAGCGTCCTGGGCCGAGCGGTCAGGCCGTCGCGGACGGCTCGGGCGAAGGCCAGGGGCTCGGGCTCGGAACGGGTCTCGTCGGTTCGGACGATCGAGAGACGCCGAGCTTCGACGTGTGGAGCGGCCTGAATCGGCAAGGGGACCTCGGCGCGAGCGCGTGGGAGGGAGTGTCCGGTCCCTGGACGTCAGCGGTGGCTTGTCCGCGGCGCACCCCGACCACCGCGAATCCTGCGCGAGGGGGGGTGGTCGCTCCGTAACGATCCTCTGTGTAGTCAGTGTAGGGAGCAAAGGCAAGAGGGCATCAAACCGACGCCCGGAGGGGCTCCCTCTTCCGTAATGACCGAGCACCGAGGACCAATGACCGATGCAAAAGCCGAAGTGGATCAGGCGAGGGAAGGATGTCACCGTGTGTTTCTCGGTCATCGGGCATCAATCATCGGTCATTTTTCCATGAAATTGCCCTGACCTGGACGTCCGCCGAGACGGCCCGGGGCGATCATTCGATCTCGTCGAGTCTCCGAATGCGTTTGTTGATGTGGACATTCACCGAATCATACGGATGCGTGATGTTGCCCGTGTCGAAGATCGAGCGGATCGACTCGACGTCCTCAACCCCGAGCGCATTGGCGAAGATGCTCCGCAGGTACGTCACGCCCTTCGCGGAAGGCTGGAACCGCTTCGCGTCGTAGAGCGTCGGCGAGAGCGGGCGGGCGTGGATCGTCCCCCAGCGGTCGCGCAGCTTGTTCGCATCGACGCTATCGAGCCGGAACCCGCCGTCGCGATACTGAAGCACCGCCACGCAATTGTGATACCCCTGAAGCAAAAGCTCGACCGCCTTGCCGCCAAGCTGCGAGGCGTAAAATCGGTCGAACAGGATCGGCCGACCCCCGCGCTGGGTGTGACCGACCTTACGGACGAAGATCGCGGCGTCGGCACTCTCGTTACGGCGCTTTCGGGTGAAAAAGGCGTCGCCGATCCGCTCAACCAAAAGCCTCTTCACGGCCGAGGCGGCGCCGGTGTACTGAATGTTGCCGCCGGGGTCCTTGCTCGCCGAGACAGCGCCGAGGATCTGCCCTTGCATGTCGACGATCCCCTCGGAGAGGCAGATCACGGCATGTTTCTGAATGTCGAGGATCGCCTTGACCCGCTCGACCAGCGGCTCGGGATCGACGGGAACCTCGGGCACGAGAATGATGTCGGGCTGGCCGAAAGCGGTTCCCAGCGCGATCATACCGCAGTCGCGGCCCATGACCTCGATGATCGCGATCCGCCGATGGCTCTCGGCCGTCGTCCTGATCCGCTCGACGCTGATCGACGAGACGTAAACGGCCGTCGCGTAGCCTGGGGTCGCGTAGTTGATCATCTCATCAAGCTCGAACTCGCGCGAGGGCCGTCTCTTGTACGAGTATCCACGCGACGATGCCGGGTTCGGCTCGCGGGTCCACTCGTTCGGTTCGTCGGCGTAGTTCAGGCCGAGGTCGTTGTCAATCGTCTTGGGGGCGAGGACAACCGGCAGGTGATCGCTCAGGGGTTGCATGCCGTTGATCGTGCCGTCGCCGCCGACGCAGACGAGGCCGTCAATCTGCAACCGCTTGAGCCGTTCGGCGACCCGGGCGATCATCTCGGTGTCGCTGCCGTCGACGTAGTCGCGCGAGGCGCCGAGGATTGTCCCGCCGCGGCTGGCGTCGAGTT
Source organism: Isosphaeraceae bacterium (assembly GCA_965277595.1). Taxonomy (GTDB): domain Bacteria; phylum Planctomycetota; class Planctomycetia; order Isosphaerales; family Isosphaeraceae; genus CBDIDH01. Next base: position 1,700,748 of record CBDIDH010000002.1, on the reverse strand, counting down.
CGGGAATCTCATGAAAGAGCGGGTTCAAGAGGACGTGAGGGACCTGGGGGTTGAGCAGGCCGCTGAACCCCTTGATGATCCCGATCACCTCGACCCGAGAGCGGTTGGCCTGGTGGACGGCCCCCACGATCGTCGCGTTCAGGGCCGGGGTATCGCCGCCGGCCGTCAGGATGCCAATCCGCTTCATAAATCTCCTCGACCGCCCACCGACGGCCTCTCCCCCCTCGGGAGAGACCGGGGCGGGGCGTCGTGCGGGCCGTTAGAACACAGAATGGAGCTCCTCCTTGAACGGACGAACCTCCCGCGACCGTCAGGGAGGTCAGATCAGGTCAGATCAGGTCAGGTCAGATCAGATCAGATCAGACCAGGGTCAACGCGGGGGCACCCTCCATCTCGATCACGTCACCGACAGCCATCTTGCGCCGTTTTCGCAACTCGACTTCGCCATTGACCCGAACGCGCCCTTCGGCGATCAGAGCCTTGGCCTCGCCGCCGTTCATCACGAGGCTGGCGAGCTTGAGGACCTGCGTCAGGTTAATCGGTTGCTCACCGACGCTCAACTGTTCCGTCATCGCCGCCCCCCGAGACTGCCTGCCGGATGCCACGGGTCGCCTCGTCGGCGATCGTCTTGCCGATCCGCGTTTCCTGGTCCTGGAGGAAACCCGAGAGCGAGGCGGGAGTTGTCGCCGCATCTCGCGTGCCCGGTTCAACAACGGCCGTGAGCCTCGGCATGGGAGGGACCGGCGCCGGAGCCTGATTGACCAGAGTCGGGTCTTCCGGATTCGCCCAGAACGGAGCGAGCACGCCGCGTGCCTCGGAAGGCAGGACCGGCCCGAGCACCGACATCAGGAGACCGACCGCCTTGCCCGTCGGGCTGGCGAAGATCGGTCCGCGCGTCTGCGGGGCCAGGCTGACAACAAAGAGGGTGATCACCAGGCCCAGAAAGGTCCCCTCCAGACCGCCCAGGAGCATCCCAAGGTGGCGGTCATACGACTCGAACTTCATCCTTCGAAGCGTCGCCCGGAGCGTCCAGGCGGCGAGGAAAATTCCACAACAGACCGCCGCGTAAAGCGAGATCATCGCCAGAGCGCGGGCCACGACCGGCTCGCCCGGGAAGTACGGCGCCAGCGGCGCCGAGAAGGCATGCGAGATCGAATAGCCGAGAACCAGAGAGCCCAGGCTCGCCAGTTGCCAGGTCACTCCGCGCAAGGCCCCCCAGACCATCCCCGCGACGATCACGATCAACATGGCCGCATCGTAAGGTGTCATCCTTGATCCTCCCGATTCCCGGTCCTTTTACCGCATCTTCCCGGCCGATCCCTTCGGCCGCGAACATCCTAGCCGAGTCTCCTCCCAGGCGGAAGGGGGATCAGCACGGAGAGGATGGCAAAGCCTATCCCTTCAATGACCAAGGTCCGATGACCGGAAATTCGTTGACGACCCCTTCGCTTCTTTCTAAAACTGACCTTTTGATCCTGGTCATCGGTCATCGGCCACTGGTCATAATCCTTTTGGATTCCGGCGCGGTTCCTGCGACAATCCCGAAACGGCGACGCGCGAGGGGCCGAATCGGAGAAAAAAGGGGAGGAATCATGGGCTTCCTGGAGACGCTGAAACGGGTCCTCGGGCAACGACCGGCCGACGAGGCCGAGAAGGTCAAGACAGCCTGGGGTCTCTACGAACGCCCCGGCGACATCGACGAACCACCTCGACCGGAAACCGTTGACGAGCCAGTCTCTTACGACCGCGAACAGTGGCGTAAGAAGATGAAGCGCGTTCTGGAAGGGCTGCCCAGGACCCAGGCCGAATGGCCCGATGTCGTCGCCGAGGCTCGCGCCCTGAACCTTGACCCGGACTGGACCACGCGCAGCCAGGTTGACGAGTTTCTCTTGCTGATTCGTCGCGCCGTCTCCGACCGCGAGTTCACCGAGGACGAGCACCGCGCCCTTGACCTCGCCCGCGACCTCATCGGCATCCCCGAACCCGAGGCCGAGGCCGCCCTTCGCGCCGTCGTCGCCGAGGCCGAGGCGTTCTTCGGTCGATCAGTCGAAGGGGCCTGATCAATCAGCCTTCCTCGGGCCGAAGAACGTCGGGCAAGGCTTGCGGTCGGCCGTCGCGGTCGACACAGGCGAGCGTCGAATGCCCCTCGGCCAGCAAGAGGCCGTCGCGAAGAACCTCGTAACGGTGAACGATCTTGACGTGCGTGACCTTCTCGACGACCGTCCTGATCGTCAACAAATCGTCGAAGTACGCGGGCCGCTTGAACTTGCAGCTCATCTCCACCATCACCAGGAGGTGTCCCGCGTCTTCCATCGCGGCATACGTCAGCCCGCGCTTGCGAAGCAGTTCGACCCGGCCCGCCTCGAAATACACCGCGTAGGTCGCGTGATGGAGCAGGCCCATCCGATCGGTCTCATGGTAGCGAACGCGAATGGCAAGCTCATCGCTCTCGGACATGGCTGTCGGCACCTCTTCTCGATCGCCGGGCAATCCGTCAACGCAAGACCCCCGCCATCCCCAGTCGAGCGCCGGCGACCGGGGCGGAAGCGGCGGCCGGTCGGGTGACAACCACGAGCGGATAGGGGTCGTAAGGCCACTGTTCGCGGCCGGGAAGGCCCGGAAGATACCCGTCGGCGACCCAGAGCCGAAACTGTTCGGGCGAGTGCGAGACGCCTCGGCGGTTCAGCCAGGTTTCGTACTGGTCAAGATGCTCGGCCATGACCTTGCCGTCGCCCGCGCGGACAAACAAATAGACGACCGAGAATTGCTTCTTCGCGTCGTCGAGCGTTGAGCCGGGCCTGAGCAAGCTCGCCACGGCCGAAACCCAGCCTGTCCGTTCCGAGCCCCACTGGCAATGCACGAGCAAGGGGTACGCGCAACCGTCAAGCACCTGGACGAGCGTTCGAAGCTGAATCCGCGACATCCACTCACACGAGGACATCGAGAGATCGACCTGCGTCGCCCCCGCGGCCGTCGTCGCCGCGCGTTCGTCTCGATACCAGGCCGCGGCCGGGTTCGGACCGCGCAGGTTCAAGACAGTCTTGATCTTACGCTCGCGGACGGTCGCGGCCAGGGTGGTTGCGGGCATCTGTCCCGACCGATAAATCCGCCCTGGTTCGAGCGTCCCGAGGTTATCGGTCCAGCGGTCCCAGGCCACGTATCCGGCCGGCGGCGCGATCAAGACCGCCACCAGGGCCGCCAGGATGACCCGCCTTCGAAGCCGAGCCTTCGGCATGGGTCGTCGTCCCCTTCGCGCAATCATGCCCCTTTGACCCCAAATCTCCCGGCGTCCCGATTCCGGGTCTCCGCCGAGCACCCGCCCGGATTGTATCGGCATTCCCTGTCCGGGCAATCCCAGGCGGCTGCCGTAGCGCGATTCCAGGTCGACGTCATCATTTTCAACAGACTTGGCTTCGTTTCTCCCGCTCGCCCCTTCCGAAGGAGGACAAAGGCCCGATGACCAAGGACCAATGACCGAAAAATTCCGCCCCTTCATCTCTCTTTCCTCGTCCTTAATCTTGCTTCATCGGTCATCGGTCATCGGTCATCGGGCCTCCAAATCCCTGACCTCGTCATCCTCCCGCTCATTCCTCCTGTCTCCCGTCTCCTGTATCCTGTCTCCTTCCCAATCCTTCCATGAAAGGCCCCGAAGGGAGAACCGCCGCCCATGAGAATCATCGGTCTGGGACTTGCCTGCTTTCTGTCAATCGCCGTCGCGTCTCTGGTCGAAACCCGAGCGGACGACGCCCCGAAGCCGACTGTTCTTGATGTCTGGCCAGGCCCCGCCCCTGGCGAAAATGGCGCAACTGTCGGCGAGGAAAAGGAAACTCGCAAGGGCGAGAAGGTCACCAGCGTGACCAACGTCTCGAAGCCGACGCTGTCGGTCTACCGACCAGCCGCCGACAAAGCCAATAGCGGAGTCGCCATCCTCGTCTTTCCCGGCGGCGGTTACACGAACCTCGCCTGGGACCACGAAGGCGAACAGGTCGCCGCCTGGCTGAACTCGATCGGCGTGACCGCCGCCGTGCTCAAGTATCGCGTCCCCCGGCGCCCCGGAACGCCCCGGACCGAACCGCCGCAACAGGCCCTGATGGACGCCCAGCGCGCCATGAGTCTCGTCCGCGGCAAGGCGGCCGACTGGGGGGTCGACCCCAAGAAGGTCGGCGTTCTCGGCTTCTCGGCCGGCGGACACCTCGGCGCCTGGCTCTCCACGAACGCCGACAAACGCGTTTATGAACCGGTCGACGATAGCGATAAAGTCAGTATCCGCCCCGACTTCGCGATTTTGATCTATGCCGGTGGCGTCGTCAAACGCGGTAGCGATCAGCTCGCGCCCGAGATCCGGGTCAACAGCGAGACACCCCCCACCTTCCTCGTTCACGCCACGAACGATAGCGCCGAAAACAGTGCCCTGCTTTACCTTGCGCTCAAGCGCGCCTCGGTTCCCGCCGAGCTTCACATTTTTTCCACGGGCGGCCACGGCTTCGGCATGCGTCCCGGCACCCAGCCTTACGCTTCCTGGCCCAAGCGCTGCGAAGAATGGCTCAAGACCCAGGGCATCCTCAAGGCCGACGCCAAAAGCTAACCCCGTTCCAAGCCTCTCGCCCCCTGGCCACAACCTCGCTTCCGTCTGGCTTCGTTTCGTCAGGAGAGGCCGTCGTCATCGCGCCCCGAGCGCGATGGCGGCGGCTTTTTATTTCAGAACAAAGTCAACATGCAGTCAGTTTTGACCCTTTTTGATCGCGAATATACTCATTTTGGCGACAACGTTCATTCTCAGTCTCGCAAACAAAGCCATTGGCGAGTTGGCTTCGATTCGCGAATCAGGCCCAAAAGGGATCGCATTCGACACGAAGCCAGGTTTCGACGCACAGGCGAAACCTTTTGCCCGGATTCAGCGCAACGTTGCGCAAACATCCATTGTCATCATCGAGGTCCGTTTCGGCAAACTCCGCGAAATCAGCAGAACAATCGGCCCCGAAATTGCACAACCTAGGCACCTTGTGAACGTGGACGCATGACGGTTGCGGGCGAAGCGCGAGGGAGGACATCGTGGATCGATCGGTCTGGAAACCCCTGGTCGTGGCAGCGGCAACGACCCTGGGCGTCTCGGGTTGCGGCGCGGGCGTCGACTCGGCACCGCCAACGCGGCCGGCCTTGCCGCCCGTGGAGGTTCGTCGGCCCGCCTCGTCGGACCCCGCGCCTCCGCCGGTCGTTGACTCGGCCAAACCCGAGGTCTCCTGGGAGACCGACCGCGACCGCGCGTATGCCCAGTTCCTTCAGGCCAATTCCGGGGGAATGATTCGCAAGGCGGCCGTCGGCATCGAAAAAAAGGGGAATCTGAAGATCGAGATCAGCCGGGCCGTCTCTCCCGAGGACACGCTCCCGCTGACCAAAAGCCTGATGGCCGGCGCGCGTAAAGACTTTCCCGACAAGATGATCCATCTTTCGCTCTATGACCCGCAGGGCGAGCCGATCCTCAAGGCGCGTTACAAGCCGGGCGTCGGCGTTCAGTACAAGATCGCGCACGGGCCGTCCGATCGCAACGGCTCGGTGAACGCGCCGACCGAAACCCCCGCGCCTGCTTCCAGCAGCAACGCGAGTGATCCCCTGGCGCGTGGCGGCGTGACCGAGCGCGACCAGAAATTCGCGGCCTGGGCCGAGGAACATGGCAAGCCCATGCTCCGCTACGTTGAAGCCGACCTGGAACACCACGGCCGGCTCTGGTTCGGGATCAGTCACGACGTCAAGCCGGCGGATGTCAGGCCGTTGACACAATCCCTGCTCGAAGGGGCTCGCAAGGAATTCCCGCGTGGGGAACTCGTCGCCACGGTCTTCGACCCCGACGGCGAGCGGATCGGCCGCGCCCATCTGGAAGGCAGCAGCGACGTTCGCTGGGAAAAGTAACCAGGCGACAAGCCATTCAGTCAAATCAGTTTAGAGCGATTCAAGACATTTTCAACAGGGAGCGACGGCGATGCCACAGTGGGGAAACCAGGATTACAAGAGTGCCGTTTTCGAGCAGCTTTCCAAGGGCTCAACCAGCGACGACCAGGACCATTTTGAGCACTTCTCCAACTTCTCGGCCGGAGCGCCCCGGCGCGACGTCGAGGCCGGTGTCGGCGAGGCGATGCACCCCGAGACCGTTTCGCCCGACCAGATGGAGCCGCAGCTCCGCAACGCCGCCGCCAAGATCCAGCCTGGCGAGCGTTCCGAGATCGCCCAGGACCTGATGGACGAGTTGAAACAGCGCGGGCTGGCGCCGTCGTGGCTCCAGAAGATGCTCGGCCTCGGGTCGTCGGACCCGAACCAGGCCAGCCCCGACGACGTCGCCAAGCTCGCCGAATACTCGCGACAGAATCACCCCGAGGTCTTTCAGCGCGTCATGGCCGACAAGCCCTTCCTCGTCCGCTGGATGAGCAAGCCGCTCGTCGCCGCGCTCGTCGGTGTGATCGCCGGCAAGCTCATGCAACGCGCCTATGACAAGTAAGCCAAGCAAGTCAAGCCATTGATAACCCCAAGGAGCCTCTCATGTTGGGATTGATCGGATATGCCATTTTCGGACTCGTCGCCGGTGCCATCGCGCGATTGATCCATCCGGGTCGTGACCCGATGAACTGGCTCTGGACGATGGTTCTCGGCATCGGCGGCGCCGAGCTTGGCGGCTGGGCCGCCCGCGAGATGGGTTACGACCCGAGCCGCGGCCTGACAAGCTGGATCGCCGCGATTGTCGGCGCCCTGATCCTTCTCGTTGGCTATCACATGGCGACCGCCTCCGCCGCCTCCCGCGCCAACGCCACCGGCCCCGTTGCCAACGACGACTATAAAAAAGCCGTCTTTGACGACCTCTCCCGCGGCCCGAACGGCTGACGGCACGGGGCTCGGTCGATCAATCGATCGATCGATCGGGTCGGGATTGCCTGAAATTTCCCGGCCCGATCTCGCCCCTCGACGGTGTGATCAGCCGTAATGCTCGTCCTCTGGATGGGTGCAGCTCCGACAGAGATCCGGGTTGCCCTGGTAACCCTCCGAGAAGCCCCGACAACGGCATTTATTGCCGAGAATCGTCCGGCTACAGCCCCGATCCGCGACGCTCGCCGATGCCTCGGCCTGGCCAACGATCCAGGCCGAGGCAATGCCAGCCAGCCCCTTCAACATTCGCGTGACAGCACCTCGACGACTCAAACTGCTCATATCCCACCTCCACGCATTTCAGAGTTGGAAAACCGTGCCGCAGACATCTCGCGTTCCCTGTAAAAACGTGTGAAAGCAATCGATAGTTCGTGGTTGAACCTACAGGATAACGAGCTTGCCTGCGATTTCCATACTTGCGTGTGATTTCGATAAAATTTTGAAGGCTCTTGATGGACGGTCGACAATCGGGTCTCGATCGCCCAGGACGATCCCCTCAAAATTCATCAAGAGACAGGACGAAAATCGATCTCAAGAAGTTTACCCCTTGACGGCCTGCAACCCCCAAGGTGAAATAAGTTGGCTCTGGAAGGCTGCCAAGATCGCCGAGTCTCTCGAAAGGCGAGGGAGCGGGGGAACCAACATTTGGGGCGAATCGCGCTGGAAGTCAGTGCGTAGGGACACCTTCGGTCCCGAGTCCGTCAGCTAACCTCGCAGGCGTCCGAGGGGGAAAGATCACCCGGCGGCCGAAGTCCCGCGGCCGTCCGCCGACCGATCCGAACGGATCGGACCCCGACAGCTCCAGTCCGACCCGTTGGTTTCCACGAACCGAACGGGGGCTCGGGATTTTCTGTGTTTCGGGGTTCACCGATGCGCGCCTCCCAGCGCCTTCTCGCCTTGCTGCTCTTCGCGGCCGTAAGTCTGCTTGCGCTCTTCTGTTCGGGTCTGCTCGACTGGATTTCCAGCAGCCTCTTCATGATCCTGGAATTTCTCGTCGAGATTCTCCATCGACTCTTTGTCCGACGTGAGCCGCCGGTGACTCACAATCGCCCGACCGCCCGACATCGTCCGACCGCGACGCTCGGCGGTTCACGGCCGAGGCGACTCGTTCATCGCAAAGGCGTTCACAACCGCAAGCCCAAAGCACCGGCCGACGACCCGGAACCGAAGGTCCGCGTCCTGCTTCCCCTGAGCGCGGATTGTCCCGATTTGATCGGCTTTGCACTGAATGAGTGCCGGGCGCGCAAGGCGGAGCTGTTGCTCCTCTTTCTTCGGCCGATCGCGGTGACGCCGATGGGACCGGTCGCCTTACCCTCGGCCGTGGAAGACGCCACAGCTCAGGCGCTCTTTTCGCGCGTTCAGGACGAGGCGCGCGAGGCGGGGGTGTTGCTCCGCACCTTTTATGAACTGACGCACGATCGACCGGCGTCGATTCTTGAGGTCGCCCACAACCACGGGGCCGACGTCCTCTTGATGGAAGCCGTGCGGCGGAACCGGTTCTGGAGCGTCCTCGTCGGCGATCCGGCGCGGGCGATTCTTGCGCAACTGCCCGCGCACGTCAGTTTGATCGTCCACGCGGCCTGAACAGAAAATTTTTAACCAATTACACCGGAAGGAGTTCGGGAATCGGAGCGCCGAAGGGGAGAATCGGCATCGGTCGCCCGGCGTGGTCGGGGAAGGTCATCTCGGTATCGATTCCGAGATGGCGATACATCGTCGCCCAGAGGTCGTTGGGGGTCAGCGGGCGATCCTTGGGGCGTTCGCCGCGCGAGTCGGTCGAGCCGATCACCTGGCCGGTCCGCATCCCGCCGCCGCTGAGGAGCATTGACATCGCGCTCGGCCAGTGATCGCGGCCGGGGCGGCCGTTGGCCTGGCTGATCCGAGGGGTCCGGCCAAACTCGCCGGTGACGATCAGCAAGACCTTGCGATCGAGTCCCCGGGCGTGAAGGTCTTCCACGAGGGCGGTAACGGCCTGATCGTAAATCGGTAGGCGGCAACGGGCATCGTCGAAGATGTGACCGTTGACGGCGTGCGAGTCCCAGTTATAAATCACTCCAGGCGGGACCGGCTGACCCGACGGTATCGGGTTCTCCAGGACCATCGTCACGAAGCTGCAACCCGCCTCGACCAGGCGTCGGGCGAGCAGGGCGCGATGGCCCCAGGGGTGTCGGCCGTAGCGGTCGCGAAGGCGGGGATCTTCGCGCGAGAGGTCGAACGCATCGCGGGCCTTCGGGCTGGTCAAGAGCGCCAGCGCCCGGCGGTCGAACTCGTCGAGCGCGTCGATCGTGCCGGATCGATCGAGGTCGCGGCGGAGGCGGTCAAAGCCTTCGCGAAGCACGAGACGATCGTCCATCCGACTGGCCATCTCGGGAGCGACGGCCAGGTGCTCAACCTTGAAATTCTCGCGGCTGGGATCACCGGCCACCATGAACGGCGTCGTCGCCTGACCGAGATACGCGGCGCCGAAGCTGAAGACATCAACGCCGTTACGTCCGGGATCGGTTCCCGCGACATAGTTCGGCACGCCGACATCCCTGCGCTCACGGACCTTGGCGACGATCGAGCCGACCATCGGGGCGTCGTTGACGAAATCGACCGGCGAGGCGGGAATCCGGCCGGTGAGGAACCGCTTGTGACCGCCGCCGTGGTCGGCGAACTCGTGCGCGACCGACCGGACGATGTTGAACTTGTCGGCCAGTCTGGCATGCCTGGGGAGGTGCTCGCAAAAATCAAGGCCGGGGACCACCGAGGAGATCGGCCGGAAGTCGCCCCGGAACTCGGCCGGGGCGTCGGGCTTCATGTCGTACGTCTCCATGTGCGGCGGGCCGCCCGGGAGCCATAACAGGATGACCGACGTCTCGGGGTCGACCCCTTTTCGTCCCGACTCTCCCGCGGAGACCGACGCCGCGGCGGCCCGCATTCTCAGCAGGTCGGAGAGGGTCAGACCGCCAAAAAAGAGCGATCCCGCTTCCAAAAAGCCGCGACGCGTCAAGGGACCATCACACCGGGGGGACAGGCGAGGCATCGCGGCGAACTCCTTCGCGGCGGAGGTCTTGTCACCAAGCGTCCAGCCGGCGGCGGGGCACGGGGCGGGGTCGAGTTTGGGCCGTCTCGCCCATTATCGTCGTCTGTTCAACAAATCGTCAACGAGAATTGGTGGCGGGAGTTGCGAAATCCATGACTTCCGGCCCTGGACCGCGCGTTTTTCTCATTCACGCTTGCTGGATTTTGAACGCTTGACCGGCTGAAGGCACGTCGTTTTTTCGAGACAGGCGAACGACGGGGATGGGACTTCATCGTAAGGTAGACGCAAACCAAAAAGGGGGATGGTTCACGATGTCGGCGATCCGCGACGATAGCAGCCTGCCGAGAGTTCTCTTCGCCGCGGAGATTGATCCGTCGCACAAGTTCGGGACGTTCGAGGAGCAGACGCTCTGGCTGGCCCGGGCCTTTCACGAGCGCGGGGGGTTGTTTCTGCCGGTTTACCCGATGTCGCTCGGGCCGAAGGCGACCGAAGAGTATCGCGCGCTGGGACTTCGGGCCGAGACTCTCAACCTCGGCCGGTTCCAGGTTCCGACGCTCGCCCGACTGGCGGCGCTGGTGCGTTCGGAACGGATTGACGTCGTGCACTGGAACTTTTATGAGTCGGTCAAGAACGGCTATCTTTGGGGCCTCAGCGCCCTGACACCGACGGTTCGCCACTATCTGACCGACCACAACTCGCGGGTGGCGGCAACCTCGGAATCAGGCGGTAGCCGGATCAAGAGAACGGCAAAATCTCTGGTCTTTCGAAGATATGAAAAAATTCTTGGTGTCAGCAATTTCATTTCGGAAAATTTGCGAATAAGTGGGGCCGGGCGCCAGGTGGGCCGATGGACGCATCTCGTCAATACCGATCGGTTCGCGCCCGAGGAAACCGTCCGTCGCGAGGTGCGCGATCGGCTCGGCGTTGGTAATCGGTTCGTGGCCTTGCTGGTCGGCCAGCTCATCGCCGAGAAGGGGGTCGACGTGGCGATCCGGGCGGCCCGAGAACTCTCTGAAGGGGCGGAACTCTGGATCGTCGGCGGCGGGGTTGATGAGTCATCGTTGAAGGCGCTCGCGGACGATCTGGCGATTTCGGATCGAGTCCGCTTTCTCGGGATTCAGTGGGATGTTGCTCCCTTCATGAAAGCGGCCGATTGCCTCGTCTGCCCGTCGGTCTGGGCCGAGGCCGCCGGCCTGGTCAACATCGAGGCCCTGGCCTGCGGTCTGCCGGTCGTCGCGAGCCGGATCGGCGGGATTCCCGAGATCGTCGACGACGGCCTGACCGGAATTCTCTTCCCCCCCGGCGATTTTCTGAAGCTCGCCGAGGCCCTGCGCAGCCTTCAGGCCAATCCGTCCTCACTTCGAACCATGGCCGACTCGGCGCGTGCCGCGGCCCTGGAACGATATGCGCTCAAGAGTCGAATCGGCGATTATCTCGATTATTATCGAGTGAGGATCAATGACCGATGACCAATGGCCAATGGGAATTCATTTTCTTGGTCATCGGTCATTGGTCATCGGTCATCGGTACTCAGTCCTCGGCCCTTTTCCCATCAGCAATCGGTCAGGTGGTGATCCCGAATCCGTTCCGATAGCGCTTGCGGATCAAGGGGTCGGCGTCGGGTGAGTTCGGAGAATGCATGGCGACGGGGTCCCATTCGACGCGCTTCTGAAGCCGAAGGGCGAGGTTGCCGACGAGAAGGGCCTCGGTGAAGGGTCCAGAATAATCAAAACCGGCCTTCGCGTCTTCGGGCTTGTGATCCTTGCAGGCCTTGATCCACTCGGCGCGGTGGCCGATGGACCGGGCGAGCGTCGGCGCGGGGGTTGAAAACTCCTTGCGGCGAGTCTCGGGATAGAGCGTCGGCGGTCCCGACCAGCCGCCGCAGACCATCGTTCCCTTGTCGCCGACGAAGTAAATGCCGTTATCGGCGAGCTTGGCGTCGGGGCCGAGGTCGCGGGGCGTCGGCGGGGTCTTGCCACCGTCGTACCAGGTGAGGGTCAACGCGGGGCGATCGCCCCGGGCGGCGAACTCGTAACGGAGGATCGTCCAGGCGGGGTACGATTCGGCCTTGAGCGGACTCGTTCGCGCCTCGACGGCCGTCGGGGCGCCGAGGTCGAGCGCGTAAAAGGCCGGGTCCATGTTGTGAATCGCCATGTCGCCGAGCGCGCCGGTGCCGAAGTCAAACCAGCCGCGCCAGTCGTGCGGGTGATACTTGCGGTTGTACGGCCGCATCGGCGCGGCGCCGATGAAGAGGTCCCAGTCGAGCGCCTCGGGAACCGGCGGGGTGTCGGTCGGCCGATCGAGGTTCTGCACCCACCACTTGCCCGGCCGGTCGGACCAAGAATGAATCTCGGAAACGTTGCCGATCGCGCCCGCCTGGAGCCACTCGCGGGTCAGGCGGAGGCCCTCGCCGGCGTGGCCGTTGTTGCCCATCTGGGTGACCAGGCCCGTCTCCTTGGCGACGCGGGTCATGACCCGGGCCTCTTCGATCGAGTGGGCCATCGGCTTTTCGACATAGACGTGTTTGCCCGCGCGAAGGGCGGCCAGGGTGATCGGGGCGTGCATGTGGTCGGGCGTGGCGATCATCACCGCGTCAATCTCGGGCCGCTTTTCGAGCAAGATCCGGTAGTCGCGGAAGGTCTCGGCCTTGGGATACGTCTTGAACGTTCCCGCGGCCTTGTTCCAGTCAACGTCACAAAGCGCAATGATGTTTTCACCGGCCATTTCGCGGAGGTCCCCCGCGCCCTGGCCGCCGACGCCGATTCCGGCGATGTTCAGCTTCTCGCTCGGCGGCGTCTGTCCGCGTCCGAGGACGTGCCTTGGCACGACATGAAAGCTGAAGGCGGTCGCTGCTCCCACCGTTTGCAAAAATCGGCGGCGTTTCATACGTTGACTCTCCCCGAGGTTGACCATCGCGACAGCCGTTAGGCGTTTTGGTTGCCTGGACTCCGAGAGGTTAAGGCCGATCCGTCCCGAGATCAAGCGGGGCGAGCCTGATCTCTCTCGTGGCCTTCGGACCAACCGCGAGCGGCGATCAGCAAAAGGCGGTCGCCCTGACCGTGGGCCGGGTTTCGGGAACGGCGGTATACCGCCCGGTCGGGTCAACCATGAACGACACGCTCTGGGTTGCTTCGACGTTGTCGCGATCCGTCGCGACAACGTCGAGCGTGTGTTCTCCCTTGGCCAGGCGATCGCCGGCGAGCGGGCACGACCAGTGGCCATCGCCCTGAGATTCCAGGCCCATCCACGGACCGCCGTCGATCCGGGCGCGAACCGCCGAGACGCCCGGCCAGGGCCAGGCACGGACGTCCACGCGGTCTGCCCCGCGAACGACATGACGCGGGGCGGTCGCCAGCAGGCGATCGCGCGGATGCGTCACCATCGCGATGGGGCCGGGGGTGTCAAGAGACCGATAAACGACCGCCAGGTCCTCGCCGCGCAGGTAAACGATCGCATATCCCGGCGGCCCTCCTTCGGGATCGCCAATCGACCGGACCGCGATCGAGACGTTCCGACCATCGTTGGCCACCTGCCAGTAATGCGTATGCCCGCAGACAATCGCCTCGACCCCGCGCGACTGGACGACCCCGCGCCAGGCGTCAACTCCCGGCCCGGCGAAGTCTTCCCAGATCTGGAACGGGTAATTATGCTGAAAAATCACGATCTTTTCCTTGTTCTCGATCGCACGATCAACCTCGTCGCGAAACCAATCGACCTGCTCCGCCGAGATTCCCAGTGGTTTCGCCTCCTGGGTGTTGAGCCGGAGGAATCGAAAACCACGGATCGAGATCGCTCCATAGGTTTTGCCCAGTCCGTTGCGGAACCCCTCGGCCTCCGGGTCGCCCTTGACGTCATGGTCGCCGACGATCGCGAAGTGGGGGACGTCCAGCGCTCGGCGAATCGCGTCGAAAAGGCGGAATTGCTCAGGGGTCGCATCCTGAACGTTATCGCCGATGAACTGGACGAAATCGGGCTGGATTCGCCGGTTCACCTCGGCGACGACCCGTCGGGCCGCCTTGTGGTTGTCCAGGTTCGGCTCTGTCAGGTGAAGGTCACCCGGAACAACGACGACGACCGGAGCTTCCTGTTCATTCATGGACACTCAAAACTCCCTGGATCAAAGGGTATATGGATAGGAACGGGATGATGACCGATGACCAAATCACGAATTTTCTCGGTCATTGGTCATCGATCATTGGCCATTCCATCAAATTCTGATCATTATTGAACAAGTGTATGCTCAGCCGCGAAATTGGGGCGAGTTTCGGGAACAGCCAGAGCGTAGAAAACCAGCGCCGCGGCGGCGATGATGGAGAGTGTGACAAAACCGGCGTTGAAGCCCGCCGCCTTGACGACGAACCCCGCGAGCAGGTTGCTCAGGCCGGCGCCAAGGCCCGTGGCCGTCGCAAGGGCACCCTGGGTCAGGTTGAATCGGCCGGTCCCCTTGGTCAGGTCGGCCACGACGAGGACCGAGACGACGCCGAAGATCCCCGCGCCGATGCCGTCGAGCAGTTGCACGGCGACGAGGTAATACGGGTTCACGCTCAGGCAGTAGAGCAGGCCGCGAACCGGCAAGACCGCGAAGCCAATCAGAAAGACCGGCTTGCGGCCCCAGGTCACGGCCAATCGGCTCGCGAGCAGGGCGACGGGCACCATCACCACCTGCGCCGCGATGATGCAGGCGGACATCAGGACCGCCGCTCCTTCCTTGAGGCCGTCGCTCGACTTCTGGCCGACCAGCGGCAACATCGCCGCATTGGCGAAGTGAAAGAGAACGACCGACGCGGCAAAGGCGGCGATCCGGCGATCTCGAAACAACTCCAGAACACCGACCGCCGGGCCATCGCCCTCATCGGCGCCTCGGGCAAGATCATGGTCAATCTCGGATTCCTTGATGAACATCACCGCCAGGGCACTCGCGGCGGCCATTCCGGCGATGATGACGAAGAGGGCTCCGTATCCGAAGCAATATGCGGCCCCCCCCGCGAGCGCCGCGGCGATGACGTTGCCGCCGTGGTTGAACGCCTCGTTCCGGCCGGTCTGCCTGGGCATCGCCGCGCGGCCGACCAGGCCAAGCGTCACGGCGGCGATCGCCGGCGGAAAGACGGCCGAGGCCGCGCCGGTCGCCGCCTGCGCCGCGATGACCACGGCAAGCGTCGGCACGAAATAGAGCACCGCGCAGCCGATCGCCACCACGACCGCCGCCCCGGCGATCGCCAGCCGCTTCCACCTGATCTGATCAATCAAAGCCCCTGCCGGCGTCTGCGCCAGGACCGCCCCGACCTGCGAGGCCGCCAGAGCCATGCCCACCCGACCGGTGTCCCAGTGGTGACTCTCTCTGAGAAACGTCCCGAGAAACGGCCCCATGCCGTCTCGCACATCCGCCAGAAACACGTTCAGCGCATCGAGCGCCCTCACGCTCCTCGCCGACGGCTCGCGTTCGCTTTTATCCTTGACGTCCGACATACGTGTGACCTTTTGCCTGTCGATCTGATGAAACAAAAATGACCGATGACCGATGACCGATGACCGATGACCGAGGACCGAGGATCGAGGACCGAGGACCGAGGACCGAGGATCGAGGACCGATGACCGAGGATCGAGGATCGAGGACCGAGGATCGAGGACCGAGGACCGAGGATCGAGGATCGAGGATCGAGGACCGAGGATCGAGGACCGAGGACCGAGGACCGAGGATCGAGGACCGATGCAAACGTCTTCCTTCGATCATTGGCCATCGGTCATTGGTCATCGGCCTTTCTTCTCTCGCATCCCCGTCAATAATGCACAAGAGCCAGCCAGGCCACACCTACAAGAGTCGTCAAGATCGTCAGGGGGACGCCGACCTTGAGATATTCGAGAAAGCCAAGCTCGGTCCCGCCGCGACGTGCGTTCTCAACGACGATCAAATTCGCCACCGAGCCAAGAACCGTGAGGTTTCCCGCCAGCGTGCTTGACATCGCCAGCGCCAGCCACGCCTGCTCTTTCTGTGAAATCACCGTCATGAGCGGCTTGAAGAGAAGGACCGCCGGCACATTCGAGACCAGGTTCGAGAGGACCAGCGACAGGGCGCTCACGCCCACGACCGGCGAGTCGAGCAAGACCCGCCAGCGGTCGACGCCCCAGGTCTTCACCACGTTGGCCTCAAAGGCGTGAACCACCACGAAGAGGCCCGCGAACATCACCAGTAAGGGCCAGTCGACCGAGTGATACACCTTCTCCGGCCGGACCCGGTCAAGCATCAAGATCGCCGCCGCGACGATCGCGACCACGGCGATCGGTTGCCCCGCGAAGAAGAAGCCGACCGTCACCAGGGTCACCGCGACACTCTTCCAGAGCAGGGCCTTGTGAACCTTCGGCGCGTGTTCGTCGTGAACCGGCCCCCCCTGCCCCGTTGTCGCCAGCGCCTTGCGATACACCAGGGCGACGACCGCGAAATCCAGGGCCAGGCCGATCAATGCCACCGGAGCGAGTCGCGCCGCGAACCGAAGATACGCAATATGCGAGAGCGAGCCGATGATGATATTTTGCGGGTTCCCCGTGATCGTCGCCACCGAGCCGACGTTCGAGGCCGTCGCCAGGCCGACAAGATACGGAATCGGCGGCCGTTTCAGTCGCTGGCAAAGGTGCAAGACCAGCGGCGTGAGCGCGACGCAAACGACGTCGTTGACGAGAAAGGCCGAGAGCCCTCCCGAGAGCACGATCGTGACCGCGAGCAGCGCGTAGGGGCCCGAAAACCGCGAGGCGATCTGTTCGGTCGCCAGCGCGAAGAAGCCTGAGATTCGCAGGTAGCCGACCACGACCATCATCCCAAAGAGCAGGATGATCGTCTCGTAATCCACGGCCTGGGCCGCCTCCTGAAACGTGAGGATGCCAAAGGCCATCATCGCCGCGGCGCCCACGAGCGCGACCCCCGCGCGGTCAATCCGCAGGCCCGGAATCTTGCCGACCGCCAGCGCCAGATATGTCAGACCGAAGATTGTGGAAACCAGGGGTATCGAAGCCGAAGGAGGCGTCACGAGCGTGATATCCTTTCACAATTATTCAAGGAGATGACGAGAGATCCGAGGCTGTCGCCATTGGCTCCAGAACGCGGCCTTCCGCGTGATTGGCGAGCGTCTCGGGAACGAGCCAGACCACGACCGCCGTTGCCACCGCGCCGACGACTGCGAGGGCCGTGAAGAGACCGCGATAGCCAAGCGCATCGACCGCGAAACCGGCCAGCGCCGGTCCCAGCGCCGACCCAAGAACCAGGCACGACCCGACAAGCACCTGCGCCTCGCCCGACCGTCTCGGATCGGCGAATCGATCGGTGACCCAGGCCGCCGCGACGACCGCGAAAAGCCCGTTGCCCAGGCCGTCAAGCACCTGATTCGCCACCGCCAGACGCGGGTCGTGAATCAGGGCGACCAGGCCAAGACGGACCGCCATGATCGTCCAGCCGATCACCAGCAGAGGCTTCCGCCCCCAGCGATCGGCGAGCCAGCCGGCGGGATGAACAACGAGCATCCAGGCGACCATGCTCACCGCGAACGCATACGCAAGCATCCGGTCCGGCGCGTGCAGGTCGCGCTTGAGGAAAAGGCCGAGATACACTCCGCCCGGCGCATTCGCGGCGTGATAAAGAATCATGGCCGCCATGAACGCCCAGAGCCCCGCGTCCTTCGGCACCCAGCCATGGGCGGGCCGATCGCCGAAGTCGTCGTTGATCTCGGCCTTTGGCTTGTCAATCCCCCCCGGCTCGTGAATCAAGAAGGCGGCGAGAACGGCCAGGCCCTGCGCGATGGCCAGCGGCATGAGCATCGCGCCGACGCCGTAACGTTCCGAGACCCGGCTTCCCGCGAGCGCCGCAATGACGATCCCGATCGGCTTCCAGAACCTCAAGGCCCCAAGCGCCGATCCGACGCCCCCTTTCGGAGCGATCGCCGCGGCCTCGGCCCCGGAAAGGCTCTCGACAACAGCCCGACAGATGCCGTTCTCGGCAAAGAGCACGACCAGAAACCCGAGCAAGACCGCGTTCCTAGCATCGCGGAGGAGGATCGTCGAAACCGCCGCGACCGCCAGGGCGACGATCAGGAAGGGCTTCCGCCAGCCGACCCGGTCCGACCAGATTCCGACCGGAAACTGCGCCAGGCCCGAGATCGCCGCGAGGGTCGAGACGATTCCGATCGTCCGGTCCGAGAGCCCCTTCTGCCCCAGATACAGCGGCAGATACGGCAATGTGAAGCCGATCGCCGCCATTCCGAAAAAATACGAACCGTAAAGCCCCACCTTGTTGCGCCAGTCCATGCCGATCCTTTGCGATTTGGTTTTTCTGATGACCAATGGCCGATGACCAAAAAATCTCTAAACGCTTTCATCATTGGTCATTGGTCATTGACCATTAAACCGAGACGTTCTTCCCAGGCTCTTGCTCAGTCCTCTTTGCCAACAGTCTCAAAAAAAGGCCGGGGCTCTCCTGATAGCCCCGGCCCCGGACGTTCTCAGCGGTCTTCAAGCGTCGGGAGCGGCGGAGGCAGGTCCGACTCTCTCCGCTCGGCTCGGCGTTCCTTTTCTTTCTCTTTTTCCTTCTCTTTTTCCTTTTCCTTGTGTTCGGGCCGTTCCCGGCGCGGCGGCGGGCCGTCGGCGATGTGGCCGAGGTGGTCGCTGACGTGGGTCATCGCCTCGGCGGCGCGGGCGAGTTCACCGCCGCGGTCGTCGCGTCCGGCCTCCAGGTCACGCCTCGCGGCGGAATAAAGGTCGCGGGCCGCCTTGTGATAGAAATCAGCTCCCTTGATGTCCGCCTTCGATTCCTCGGTGATCCGTTCGAAGGCGCGGTTGAGATCGCGTCGAGCCCGTTCGCGGGCGTCGTCGGGACCGTTCACGTCGGGGGGCGGGGGCAGGTCGGGATCGCGGCGATCAAAGAGCGCGGCGTGCTGAGCGTGATCGGTGGCTCGGGCGAGGTCGTGGGCGATCGCTCCATATTCGTGAGCGAGGAAGTCGTCGCCGTCGTCGAGCGCCTTGAGGCCGTCGCGGTAGTATTTCGAGGCCCGCTCGGTCCAGTCTCGAACGCGTTCCTCGGCCTTGCCCGCGGCCCCTTCGCCCGCTCGAAGGCGACGGAGCAGGTCATAGGCCCGCCTCAGGTCGCCTCTCGGCCCGGGGGCGTCCTTCTTCTTGGGGTCAGGCTTCCCCTTCGGGCCGGGCTTTGACTTCGGCGGCGGCGGTCCGTCGCCGTCGGGAGGGGGTGGCGGGAAAAAGGCGGTCAGGCCAAGGCTGATCAGGACGGATGTGGCCGCCGCGGCAATCTTCAACATGGGTCGTCTCCTTTTGACTTCTCTTTGGATGACACGAGGTCCGATGCGATCCGCCGGCCACTCCAGTCGTCCCGGCCGGTCGAGAGACTTCCTAACGCACTAACGCACGGCCGATGCCACGACCGAAAAGAGCCGTTTTTCCGTGTCTTTTTTGCAATTCCTCTCAAAATCGGGCGGAATCCCCCCGACGCTGGTGGGGGTTTTCCGCCCAACCGGCTCGGCGCCGGAGGAATGATGACCAATGGACAATGACCAATGACCGAAGCGCGGAATGCTCGGCCCTCGGCCATCGGCCCTCGTTCATTGGTCATTGGTCATCGGTCCTTTCGCCTGATCAGGGCGCGGCGAGAGTTTTGCTAGGCTTGAGTGAGTGAGACCGGACGCCGGAGTCGGTCGGTTCGGGATGGCGAAGGGTCTTGAACATGCGATCGTTTCCGCGCGGGATTCGCGTGCCGCTGGGCGTCCAGGTCGGGGCGGTCGCGGCGCTCTTTGTCGCGGCGCTGGTCGCTCTCTGGGCAACCGGGGCCTCGGTCGTCGCGCGCGAGCGGAGGCGGTCCGAGGCGAAGCAGATGCTCGACCTCGCCGGAGACGAGCTTGCCGACCGCGGCCGGGCGATCATCGGCCAGGCCGGTGAGTTTCCCGACTTCCCCGAGGAACCCACCCGCGCCGCGCTCGATCGCGACCTCTCGGCCCAGTCGGCCAAGGCACTCGCGCGGCGCGAGGAGGTTGAAGGGGGCTTCCTCGTCCTCCGCTTCAAGAGCTTTCTTGGCACGGCCCCCTTGCCGCCGAGAGACCGCGAGAAGGCCGCCGGGAAGAAAAAGGCGAAACCACAGGCCGACCGGCCGAGCCGAGGGCGGATCGGGTCGAATCTCCCCCCCGTCGAGGCCGACCTGATCGACATCCAGGTCGACGCCGCGATCCGCAAGCGGCAGGTGCTTTTCTCGGTCGAGGAGGTCGAGGGCGCGCGACCCGTCACCGTCGCCATTCGCACGGCCCCCGTCTCGTTTGACGGCCGGGTCGTCGGCGCCACCTGGGTCATGACCAGGCTGGTGGACCCCCTCTTCGTGGATCGGTCGGTTCAGGGCTACCGGCTCGCCACGGCGCTGGCGCTTGGCGGCGTCGCGCTCTCGTTCGCGCTCACGGCGGGCCTGGCGCGAACCGTCCGCCGCCAGGCCGACGAGCGCGCCCGGCTGCAAACCGAACTGCGGCGCAGCGAACGCCTCGCGGCGCTCGGCAAGCTGCTCGCGGGGGTCGCCCACGAGGTCCGCAACCCCCTGGCCGGTATCCGGTCCACCGCGCAGCTCTGGCAGCGCGGGTTTGCCTGCGACCCTGAGTCGCTCGAAGGACTCGTCCGCGAGGTGGACCGGCTCGAAGCCATCGTTTCGCGGCTCTTGCAGTTCTCTCGGGCGGATGCCCAGGAGATGGCCCCGTCCGACCTCAACGCCGTCTTTCACGAGGCCGCCCGACTCGTCGCCGGCCCGGCAGGTTGCGCCGGGGTGAACGTCGAGATCGATCTTGAGCCGGGCCTTCCCGAGGTCTCGATGGCTCCCCCCGCGCTCTTGCAGGTCGTCCGCAACCTGACGGCGAACTCCGTGCAGGCGATGACCGGCTCGGGCGGGACCCTTCGGCTCTCGACCCGCTCCGATCCCGCCCGGCGATCGATCGTCGCCAGCGTCGCCGACACGGGGCCGGGCCTTGCTCCCGAGGTCATCGGCCACCTTTTTGAGCCCTTTTATACGACGAAGGCCGAGGGAACCGGCCTTGGCCTGGCGATCGCCCGCGAGATTGCCCTGGCGCATCGCGGCGACCTCCGCGCGGCCAACCGCGCCGACGGCCGAGGCGCGGTCTTCACGCTCACCCTTCCGGCCGCTCGCAACCACGGAGACCTCTCGTGACCGAACCCAAGGCCCCCGCGACCGTCCTTGTCGCCGACGACGATCTGACGATCCGACGGAACCTCGTCCGCCTCCTCCGCGCCGAGGGCTATCTCGCCCTGGAAGCGACCGACGGCAACGAGGCTCTCGCCTCGATCCGGGCCGAGAACCCCGACGCGGTCCTTCTCGACCTCAAGATGCCCGGCCGCGACGGTCTCGCGGTCCTTGGCGAGCTTGGCCCCGCCCTGGCCGACCTGCCGGTGATTGTCGTCACGGCCTTCGGCGGCTCGGCCGCGGCCATCGAGGCAATGCGACGCGGAGCGTATGATTACCTGAGCAAACCTTTCGACCTCGACGAGGTCTTGCTCACCCTTCAGCGCGCACTTCGCCAGCGCGCTCTGGCTTTTGAGGTCAAGGCGCTCCGGGCTCAGTCGGCCGACGACGAACCTTCAGGCATTGACGTGACCGAGAAAGAAACCGACGCCGAGCCCGAACTGATCGGCCGGAGCGGCGCGATGCGCGAGGTCTTCAAGGCGATTGGCCTGGCCGCGGC
Source organism: Isosphaeraceae bacterium (assembly GCA_965277595.1). Lineage (GTDB taxonomy): Bacteria > Planctomycetota > Planctomycetia > Isosphaerales > Isosphaeraceae > CBDIDH01. The sequence goes on along the minus strand of CBDIDH010000002.1, from coordinate 1,679,091 downwards.
GACCGACGCGGCCGTCCTCATCGTCGGCGAGAGTGGAACGGGCAAGGAGCTGGTCGCCTCGGCCTTGCATCGACACTCGGCCCGAGCCTCTGGGCCGTTCATCCGGGTGAACTGCGGGGCCTTGCCCGAGGGCTTGATTGAGAGCGAGCTTTTCGGCCACGAGCGCGGGGCGTTCACCGGGGCCGACCGCCAGCGCCCCGGCCGGTTCGAGCGTGCCTCGGGCGGAACGATCTTTCTCGACGAGGTGGGCGAGCTGCCCCTCTCGGCCCAGGCCAAGATTCTCAGGGTTCTCCAGCAGCGCGAATTCGAGCGCGTCGGCGGCACCGAGACGCTTCGGAGCGATGCCCGGGTGATCTCGGCGACGCACCGCGATCTCTCGAAAGAGGTCGCCGCCGGGCGCTTCCGCGAGGATCTCTTTTATCGGCTGAATGTCGCCCGGATCGTGATTCCGCCGCTCCGCGATCGCCCCGAGGACATCCCGCCGCTGGCCATTGCGATTTTGCGACGGGTGGAGCGTCGCCACGGCTGGGGCGAGCTTTCCCTCTCGGCCGAGGCGCTGGCGACCGTCCGCGAACGTCCCTGGCCTGGGAACGTCCGCCAGTTGGAAAACGCCCTGGCCCGCGCCGCGATCGCCGCGCGTGGCCGCGCCATTCTTCCCGAGCATCTCGACGCCGACTCTCCGACCGATCCCGCGCTCTCCACGATGGCCGATCCCTCATCCTCTCTGCCGCTTCGCGCCCTTCTCGCCGACGTCGAGCGTCGCGCGATCCAGCGTGCCCTGCTCGCCTGCGGCGGCAACCGCACGAAGACCGCCGAGACCCTCGGCATCAGCCGCCGCCAACTTTTCGACAAGATCCGAGAATACGACCTCTTGCCTTGAGAGAATCGAATTTTTTGAACATAAATTTTCGCGTCCGTCTCGTCTATCTATAAAGTTTCGAAGATCATTGAGATCGCGGCAAGGGCCAGCAGGACGTCAACCAAGGTTTCCAGACTCGACCCGGGAATCTGGTCGATCAGCCTCCGCCCGGCCCATGAGCCGAGCATCATCGCGGCACCAAGCCCCAGTCCGTGGGCGACTTCCGCGAGGGTCAGCGCCGCGTGGCGTTCGTAAACAAAGCTCTTGGTCAGATGAATCAGAACCGCCGAGACGGCCTCGCTCGCGACATAAGCGCGGTGCGGCAAGCGAAGTCCCAGGAAGGCGGCGGCGCCGAGCGGACCGGCGCTTCCGGCAATCGAGGAAATCAGGCCCACAACCACTCCCGCCGCCATCAGATAACGCGAAGGGAACGACCGACGACCGATCGCCGTCCTTCGCCAGGCGACGAAGGCCAGCAAGAAAACGCCGATGACCTTTGAGGTCAGGCCCGGTGGCAGGGCGACGAAGATCCGCGAGCCGAGAAGGCTGGCCGGAACGGCCCCCGCGCTGAAGACCAGCGCCGGTCGCCATTGAATCTCGCGCCAGCCAAGTCCCGCCCGCGAGAGGTTGCCAAGCAACTGCGCGACGGTCAGGATCGGCACCGCCTCCTTCGTCCCGACCGCATACGTGAGGACAGGCAAGAACAGCAAGGCTCCGCCGAAGCCCAGAACCCCCGAGATCGTTCCGGCCAGCCAGGCCGCGGTGACGAGAACGACCCAGAGGGTCATGGATCACCCGGCGGAACGGATGGATCGGGGGTTGTCACCGCGCGGGGCGGCTCGCGATAGCTTCCAGGCTCCGAAATCGGCATTGCCGGGCCTTGCGGGTCAACCTTGACACCGATCTTCGAATCGGCGTTCTTCGACGACGCAATCAGGGTACGGGCCAGGCCGACGCCCAGTCCGACCGCGAGCAAGCCCGCCAGGGTGCTCCCGGCCACGTTCGCCAGCGCAAGGCGAATCTCGCCGCGTTCCCAGAGGGCCAGGGAGTCAAACATATACGTGGAAAAGGTCGTGTAACCCCCCAGAAACCCGACCAGCAAGGCGAGCCGGAAGTTCGGATGCGGCAGCCAGCGCGTCAGAAGTATCGTCAGAAACCCAATGGCGAACGACCCTGAAATGTTGATGGCGAAGGTCGCCCAGGGAAACGGATTCGCGATCCAACGACTGACCCAGAAGCCCAGCCAGTACCGGGCGTTGACCCCGATCACTCCCCCCGTCGACAACGCCACGATCGCACCCCAGGGGGGCTGACTCATGCCGATCACCTCGCATCGCTTGATTGATTGATTCAATTATCTTTACAAGCTACTTCGATCCGAACTGGATCACCAGGCCCCCGGCGACAATCAAGGCCAGGCCCGCCCAGGTCGCCCCGGGAATCTCCTCCTTGAACACAAATCGGCCCCAGAAGACGCTCAGAACGGCGAAGACGGCGACGTAAACACCCAGCAGCTTCGAAAAATCCCAGCGCAGGGTATTCACCATCAGGCCATAACCCCCCAGCGTGACACATCCCGCCGCGACGACCGCGAGAGTTCCCCCGCTCAAACCTTTGCGAACGAGGGCATCGCCGCCAACCTCAAGCACTGCCGCCGCGACAAGAACAGTCAGCGCGATCAGATGCCGCATCAAGAGAAAACCTCCCGAACATCGCCTCTTCCCAACCACGAGGCTTGCCATGATACCGCGTCCGAAGCCCATCGTGGTCGGTTCCCTCTTGAGCAGAAAATGAAACGAACTGACGATCAGAATCGATCGGCCCGGCGCGCCGTTTGCCCAACAGTAAGCGGTTGGAACTCTGCGCGACCGGCTTTCGCAAGGTGCGTTGATCCAGAACGACGAAGAAGACCCAGCCAAGGAGAAGCCTCCCATGCCTGCCGAACACCCGAACAAGACCGGCGCATCGCTGTCGGAGAGCGTTGGACCCGTCGGCTCACCCGCGGATATCAAGGAACACATGGACGTTTTCGCGTCGTGCGGAACCAAGGTCGGCAAGGTCGACCACGTTCAGGGCGACACGATCAAGCTGACCAAGAACGACAGCCCCGACGGCCAGCACCACACGATCCCGACCTCCTGGGTCGCCAAGGTTCACGACCACGTCCACCTGAACAAGGATCACATCGAGGTTGAAAGCCAGTGGAAACCCGCCTGAACCGGCGGCTCGGAAACGATCCAGTTACGTCACTTCGGCCCGATTGCTTCCTCGGCGGTCGGGCCGTTGTGTTCCAGGAATCCTTGAGCCTTGATGCCAGCATCCGTCCAGATGAGGCGGATTGCGCCGGACTTCCAGGTGCGTAAAATGGGCCGATGGATGTCGAGCAAGGCATCGCGCGAGCCGAGAATCGGTGATCGCTGGCTGGCGACAACCAGCGCGGGCGAGGCCCAATCGTAGAACCAACGCGGGTTGGCCGATCGCCCTCCATGATGCGGCGCGAGCAGGACATCGATCGACCCTTTGACGGGCCTTGCCACCATCGCCGCGAGGCCGGGGCCGTCAAGGTCGCCCGTCAAGAGCAGGTGCCGTCCCTGATACGAGACGTCCAGAACGACGCTTCGGGCGTTGTCCGAAGTATCAAGGTCCATCGCCCTGTTCGGGTGTCGGACGTCGAACCGTGTTCCGCCGGCTGACCAGGAATCACCCTCGACGACCGTTCGCACGTTGATTCCCCGCGAACGGACCCGATCCAGAAGCTCCGACGTCCCCGGATTCGCGGGTCCGGCAAAACCAGGCGGAACCAGAACCTCGGCGACCGGCACGAGGTCGAGCAGGCCGGGCAGGCCGTCGTAATGATCGGAATCGGCATGCGAGAGAATCACCGCGTCGAGCCGGGCAATTCCCCGCGCCCAGAGCGCGGGAGCAACAATCCGACGGCCGACGGAAGGGTCGCGTAGCCTTCCGCAATCATAAAGCCAGGCGCGCCCGTCGCCGGTCTTGATGATCACCGCCAGGCCATGCCCCACCGCGAGCACCTCCGCCGAGGGCGACCCCCCCTGCCCCGGAATTACCGTCAGGCCCAAACCCGCGGCCATCCAGACGCCAAACATGACCAGGGCAAGCTTACGCGCGCTCGCATCCCGAACAAACTTACAGAGCGCGACAAGTACGCTCCCAAGAACGTAAAGGCCAAGCGTCCATACCCACGAAGGCTCCTCAACGAACGTATAGCCTAACGGCATACGCTCGCCGCCGCGTACAATGCCTTCCGTGAGTTTGAGTAATCCGCCGCCAATCCAACCCAGGGGCCAGCCCAGCGGCTCGGACAAGGTCGAGACGCCCAGCGACGACCCACAAAAGAGGATCGCGGCGGAGGTCAGCGGAATGAGCGGGAGATTGAGCAGCACCCCGATCGGCGCGACGAGGTGAAACCTCAGGGCCACCAGAGGCAGGGCCGCCAGCCAGACAACCGTCGAGATCACGACCATCGACACCAGGCCGTCACGCCCTTTCCGACCCCAGCGCTTCCAGGAAGGTTCAAAGAGGCGTTCCACGGCCGTCAACGGGTCGGGCCTTCGCCCCCGGCTTGCCCGGTCCGCCAGGGGAAGACCGACCCAGAGGATCGTCGCGACGGCCAGGAACGAGAGTTGACAGCCGACGTCGAAGAGGTCCGAGGGGTTCCAGGCCAGGGTGACCAGACCGGCCATCGCCAGCGTGTTCGCCGGTCCTCCGTGGCGGTCGAAATAAACCGAGGCGCAGTAGGTCACCGTCATCGCCGCCGACCTCACCACCGACGGCATCAGCCCCACCAGCAACGCATACGCAACGGTCGCTACCAAAACAAGGCCCCGCGACGCCTTCCGGTCGACCCCGATCAACCCGAGCGCCCAGCCCAGGCCGAGAGCGAGCACCTGCATGTGCAGTCCCGAGATCGCCAGCAGGTGCGTCGTCCCCGTCCGCTTGAAAGCATCGTTCACGTCCTCGTCGACACCTTCGCGACGGCCGAGCACCAGGGCCGCCGCCAGCGGTGCCACGGACGGATCAAGACTTGCCTCCAGCCTGGCCTTGCTCCACTCCCTGACAGCGCCGAGTGTTCTCAACGCAAGGCGTTTCGGGTCAAAAACCTGCGACGAGGGCTCCGCAATCTTCCAGACGCCCGAGGGTTCATCGACCGTCAGCCTGAGCCGAACCCCTTGCGCCCGGAGATACCCCCGGTAGTCGAACTCGCCCGGGTTGAGCGGCCTGGCGACAACCGAGAGCAGGCCCGCCGCCTCGACCGCATCGCCCGCCTTGATCTCGGCGCGATTCCCCTTGATCGACACCAGCGCCCGGCCCGAGACGTCTTGCCAGCCCTGGGCGGTCTGAACGGCCTTGACGTCGAGCACAACCCGGGTCACCCCGTCGTTGTCAACGCCCCGCGCGGGCTTTCGGAAGCCGAGCGTTTCGCGGAGTAAGCCCCGGACCCAGGCGGGCCTTGGCGTCTCGCCGAGGCTTCGCGCCAGGTCGTCGCCGGCCAGGTCCGACCATCGATGATGATGCCAGGCTCCCGCGACCGCTCCCCAGAGTCCCAAAATCGCGATCGCCCCGACGACCCGGTTTCGGAGCATCGCCAGCCCGACGGCTCCAAGCGCCAGGGCGATCCCGACCCAGACCATCGTTTCCCAGGGTTTCGCGGTCCGATCGACGACAATCCCCGCCATCACGGCCAGGAGCACCGGCACCAACGGCGCGACCTGAACAGGGCCTTTGCGCGAGTCGTTTGATGCGGACATCCGGGTTTTCAAACGTCGACACGACAGGGCGAAAACAAGGAAGAACCCGATCTTAACAAAGCAAACTCCGCATTGCGAAACCCCGGCCAGATTTCATGGAAAGTCTGAAAAACAAGAGCAAAGGACAGGGGGAAAAGGGCAAAGAAAAAAGGGCAAAGCTACTCAGACCTTTGTCCTTTGTCCTTTGCCCTCAAAAACAAGTCAACGCGTCGTGGTCGAGTCCTCTTTCTCGGCAATCGCGGGCACGACCGAGGATGATCCGGGCCAGGAGAAGTCGGGGGTCCAGCTAATCAGGCGGACGCCGTTGGTGGGGTAAACGCGGGGAATCAACGAGAGGTCGTCGCCGACAATCGGGCGCTCAACGGCCCGGCCGTCGCTCCAGAAACCCAGGTGGCAAAAGACCTCGCCATGCTCGGTGGCCTCGTCGAGCGTCTGGCCGGCAAAGGCCGCGCGCAAGGTGATATCGGCCAACCGCCAGAACCCGGCGCGGTCAAAGGCGTTGACCTCGGCCTGGGTCATCTGAAAGCCGCGCAGCAGCGCTTCACCGCTGTCAAAATCACTGTGCGCGGCCGTCGGCGCCAGATGATGGGCGTTCAGCCAGGGGAGGCCGTGATGGTCGGATCGGTACAGGATAAATTTCTTTCGCGAGAGGGGAATCGCGGTGGCCTCGGTAAAGATTTCGCGGGCTCGGGCGTCGCCGACGATCCGGTCGTTGTCGGCGACGGCGACGATCAGAAGCGTCTCGGCGGGAATCGAGGCCAGACTCGGGTGGCGGATCGCCTGGACGACGCCGGGCATCATCGCGATCACCGCGCGAGGGGTCGGCAACTTCGCCTCGGCGGCGACCGCCGCCATTTGCGCGGAGAGGTTGCCGCCGGCCGAATGACCGATCAGGGCAAAGCGTCCCGGATCGGGGCGGACGTGCCCGGGCGCGGTGTAAAGGACGACCAGGGCGTCGGAAACCGCGGCGAGGGCATTGGGGAGGAAATCGGCCGGCTTGGTGAAGGCGTCGCCCTGATACCTCGGGAAGATCACGACCCGACCCGACCGCACCATGTGGTCGATCCAGGCGCCATAGGCCCCGGGGTTGATCGCCAGCCAGCCGTGATTGAAGACGATCACGGGCGCCGAGGGAGGTGTCGGCTCCGCCGGCTCAAAGAGCCAGTACGACCGCGCGCCGGAGCCGAACTCCATGCGTTTCACGGCCTTGTGCGGATAGGTATCCAGCGCCGGACTTTCCGCCCGAGCAACCGCCGCGATGGCCAGGAGACCGATGACCCAGACCAGCGCCCGGGACGCTCGCCGGGCAACGGTGCCGCCGATCCTTGGCATGCGTGTCATGGTCATGGCGGACGAGACCCGTCAAAGGCCGTTCGCGACCGCGGTCGTCCCTGACCCGGCCGACCCTGGCCCGCAGTTTGACCACCTGCCCCCAAAAGTCAAGCGGAGATCTGTCCACTCCGGGGAATGGCAAGATGCCGAGGACTAACCGGGTACTTGCGGATTCCAGGCTAATTTTGATGGGAAGGACAGAAGGACAGAAGGACAGAGGGACAGAGGGACAGAGGGACAGAGGGCAGATTCCTCTTTTTTGTCCTCTGCCCTTCTGTCCTTCTGCCCTTCTGTCCTTTGCGTTTACGTCGATTCCGTCCCGGCCCAGTTGAAAACGGCCAGGCTCGCTCAGTTCGCCCGGGTGCCGGCGCGAGCGGCGGTGGTCCCGGTCGGGGTCGCGACGGTGGAGGTCGTTGATGACGGCCTCGTCGCGGGTTGGACCGTCAGGGTCGCGGCCGTCGAGGGCTTCGCAGGGGTCGCGGGAGGGGCGTAAACCGTCATCAACTGAGGCGATGACCAGATCCCGTGCCGGTCATTGCCAGGGAAAAAGACAAGCTGCTCAAGATTCAGTTTTGAGAGCTTGAGAAAGACCATCACGCAGATCGGAAACTTGTTGACGTTCTCCATGTTGCCCAGCTTCACAGGTTCGGCAAGCGGGAGGCCGTTGTTCCGGTACGCCTTCTCGCTCATCTCGACGCAATAAAACGAGTCGTCGGAGATGCTCAGGTCGTAGTCAAAGGGAACCTGGCGGGCAAAGGCGTCGCGGCAGAATTGAACGGCTTTCGCGGCATAGGGCTGGTTCCCGGGCTTGACGCGCTTGACGCCGAAGGGGCCGACGTTATCAAGAACCCAGACGCAAAAGGGCTGACGACGGACACCGGCCTTGGTCGTGTCATAAACGACCGGCTCGCCCCCTTCAATGGCCGCGATCCCTGTGTGCGAGAACTGACTGCCGCTGACGTTGGCGATGAACCGGCTGAACGGGAAGTGGCCGCGAAGGAGCTTGGCGTCGCCTCGGCGGAAGAGAATGTCGCCGTCGCGAAGGACCTGCTTACCCCAGCGATCCCACTGCGCCATGCCTTCCGAGACGGCAATCGGCGGAATCTGGCCGGTCTGTCGGGCCAGGGTCGCTTCCGGTCCCCACGGGTTGCCCTGCCAGCCGGGCGGAATCAGGCGGTCGGTCGGTTCCAGGCCGTCGTGACGGTTATACACCAACGACATGAGCCAGACGAACGTCAACATCGATGTAAGTCCTTGGATGTCCAGCAGGTTGACAGGCCGAAGGTCGTTCGGGCGGACGTGCCCGAAACGGCGTCGGCTCCTCCGGGATACATCCCTGGAGGACGAAAACGCCCATCCCTGGGGACCTCGATAAAAATCGGATTAAGCGGGGGCTTCCAATCGATTGTCAAAGGCAAGGGCCGGTTTCCAAGGGCCGGTTCGCAGGACCGAGATTATGATCGTTTCTGGCCCGTTTCGCAACCATTATGCCGGATAATCCTCGCCGGCGCGGCTCCTTTTTCCGAGAATTCCGCCTGGAAGTCCGTCTTCTGGAAATCCACCGAATACCCTAATGTACGCCACACACGTCGACAGTGTTTGCTCGAACCGACCAACCTCCCCTTGAGCTGAGCGGAAGTATGCGGGTTTGTCCGGTTCGCGGGATTATGGGGGTTCTCAGACGGTTTCTTCAAGATCTCTCAAGTTTCGGCCGATCTAGCCGAAGTCAAGAGGGTCTCTGGTCGAGGCGTTCGGGTCGGCAAGGATGCCGGCATTCGGGCGTATCCGGCGAATCGGGAAGCGTGGATTCTGAATGCGCAAAGGATGGCGCAGTGTGCTGGCGAGTCTGACCTGGCTCCTCCTCTTCGGGAGCTTCGGCCCGCCCGCGCACGCCGACCCCACACCACCGACGACCGCCGATCGACCAGTCCGGCTCACCGTGGAGATCGCCTGGACAAACCCGGCGGTCGAGGCGGGCGAGATTATCCTGGAAGTCTCGGAAGGGCGGGTTATTGATGCCGTCGCCTGGCCGGGAAGTTCAGGGGCGACGCGTGGTCCCGAGCGTCAGGCGGAGAATCTCTGGCGGCTCGGCGCCGAGCGATCGGGCAAGGTCCGGGCGCGGATCGAGGCGCCGGTCGCTTCCAGCCTCTTGCTCAGGGCGGGGGGCCAGGCGATGCGGTTCCCGCTGCCGCTCGTACTGGAAGGGGCGCAGCACACGGGGCCACAGTCGCCCGTGGAGATCACGGTTGAGCGGGTCGCCTGGGATGTGATCGGCGTTGCCCTTGGCCCGGCCAAGGAGACCGCCGAAGGAGTCGTGGCGCCGGGGGCGAAGGTACCGATCACGGTCGGCTTCAACGTTCTGACTCCCGAGCCGATGGAGGTCGTCTTGCGGTGCTCGGCCGAGCTTCGGCCCCTTCGCGGCGGCGAACCCGTCTGGCGATCCGAGATCCGCGAGACCGTGCCCACCAACGCCACCGCCCCGACGACCTTCTCGCTTCCGGTCCAGGCGCCGACGGTCGAGGGTACATACCTGCTGGACCTGAAGGCGACCTGGGAAGCCGCGCCCGCGCACGACCGTGGCAAGCTGATCAGCCGCCTGATCCGCCGAGGAACGCGGACCCTCTTCGGGTCGTCGACGGCCTCGCGGCGGGTCACGCTCGCCGTCCTTGACCCGTCCAAAGCCGAAACGACGCAACCCCTTGCCACCACGAGCACACCGCGGCGGGACGTGGAGGTTGACACCATCGATCTCTCGCGGACGCGAGTTTATCGGCCGACGGCCTCGGGCCGGGCTCCGCTGTCGGGTTCAGCCTGGCCGGTGCCCGAGGAAGCGCTCGCCGAGCCGACCCGACGCGATCTTTTGCGAGGCTGGATCAGCCGGGCCGGTTCCGAGGCCGCGCAGCTTGGCCCGGTGGACGCTTCCGGCCTCGCCTGGTCGGCGGTCGGCCTCCGGGTCGCGCATCCGGGACGCCCGCACCGGCTCACGCTCAAGGTCGCGGCGGGGCAGCCTTCGGCCGTTGGCGTGGCCCTGGTGGGTGTTGGCGCCGCGGCGGCGGGAGTGCGGCCCCGGCTCTTGCTCGATGCCTGCGCCTCGGGACCCCCCGTGGCGGTCGATGGCCCCGCCGCAACCTTCTCATGGCTGGTCTGGCCCGGGTCGGCCGACCCGGTTCTCGTGCTTTCGAACCGGTCGAGCGCCGGGGTGGTTCAGGTCGGAACGGTCACGCTCACGGAACTTGCCGAAATCCCCTCTGGCCCGGCGATCGACGAGCCCAAAGGGACCCTGGCGCGAGTCCTCGGCCTTTATCTTGGCGGCCCTGATCCGCTCGAACGGTTCGGTGCGTCGGCCGATCCTGGGCTGGCCGACGTCCTCGGGGCGTCGCGGAACCTCGGGGCGTATCTCGGTTCATGCGGGGCCTCGGCCGTGGTCTTGCCCGAGACCCTGGCCGACCGCGACCGTCGCGCCGCGCTTGACGGCACGGCCACCGAAGACGCGATCGGTCCCGACCGGCTTGACCTGACCCTGCGCGTTCTGGCGACGCGCAAGGTGGCAACCTGGCTGGAGCTTGCGTTCAACGGCGCCTTGCCCGGCCTGCCCGATCCCGGCTCGGACGAGGCCCTGGCGCGTGGTCTGACGCGGATCGATCGCCGTGGCCTGGTTGACCAGCCCGGAGTCTATCAACCCCTGAACGACGAGGTCCGCGCGGCGATGCGGCGACGGGTCGCCGAGGTCTTCGCCGGTCACGACGGACCGGGCCGTCCGGCCGGAGCCCTGATCCGGCTCGGCCCCGGTCCCACCCTCCTCGGCGCACCCGACACCGGCTTCGACGACGCGACCTTCGCCCGGTTCGTCCGCGAGGCGTTTGACCCCGAGACAGCCAAAAAAAGCGTCCCTGGCCTTGCCGTGGATGATCCCGGCCGGTTCGAGGCTCGATCGAAGTTCCTCGCCGGTTCGGGGCGGACCCCCTGGCTTTCCTGGCGATCGGAGCAGGTCGCCGTGCTGTATGCCGACCTTGCCGAGGCGGCCCGAACGGCCTCGCCCGGCGCGGTGCTGGCGGTCGCGACCCCGGCCCTGACCGACGGCCCGGTCGGAACCGAGGCGAGGCGGGCCGACCTCGCGGGCCTGGCCCCGAGCCTGGCCTGGCGGGCTGTTGGCCTTGACCTCGACACCTGGCCCTCGGGCGAGTCGGCCCCGATCGTTTTGCGAGGCGTCGGCGTCGGTCCCGATGACCTTGCCCGCGACCTGGCGACGCACCCCGAGCTTGATGCCAAGGTCGCCTCTCGACCGGCTCGCGGCCTGCTCCTGGATGCCCCGGCCCCGGTCAGTTCAAGGACCGCGAGCGGCCGAAAGGCCGGAGCGGCGACCGGCCTGACCCTCTCGGCCCCGGTCGTCGAGTTTGGACCCTGCGGCGACGAACCACTCGGCCACACCCTCGCCGCGCTCGATCCGCGCTGGGTCTGGGTCGCGGCGCCTTCGGTTGCCGGTCAGGAAGACCGACTCCGGCGGTTCGCCCGGGTCTTCCGGTCGTTGCCGGCGACACCCCCGATCGAGCGTCTTCCGCTGTCGTTCGGCGTCTCGGTCCGATCGCACCGGGCGGGGGGTCAGACCTACCTGGCCCTGGCCAATGATACGCCGTACCCGGTCCGGCTCGATACGGTGGTCGTCGGTCCGGCCTCGGCCCCGGTTTATGACTTCGCCCGATCGGCGCTGCTTCGCCCCGTGGCCGATGCCGCCGGTCGTCACATCGTACTCGACCTGAGCCCCTTCGGCTCGTCGTCGTTGCGCGTCGGATCGGCCGAGGTCAAGCTCGCCTCGGCCACGACGTACCCGTCCGAAGCCGTTCTGACCGACATCCAGGCGCGTTACGCCGCGCTCTCGGAACAGCTTTCCCGACTGACGAGCGGCGGCGAGAAGGACAAAGACAAAGACAAATCCGGCGCCGGGTCGGGTCCGCCCAATCCCGGTTTTGAGCCGGAAGCCACGGCCCACGACGCGCCTCCGATGCAGATCGGAGCGGCCGAGCCATTGGTGGCGACCTCGGCGACCTTGCCGGTTGGCTGGAAGGTGATCGGCGGCGAAGGGGACGGCCTGGTGATTGACCCCTCGCGGCCGCATTCGGGTCAGGGCTCGCTGCGGATCGACGCCCCGGCGCCTCCGGCCTCGGCCGTCTCGGACGACTTCGCGCCTCAGAGTCACGGTTTCTTCGTCGTCCGCGCCTGGTTCCGCGCCGATCGCCCCGAGACGAAGGTGCGGGTCTGGATTGAAGGCGAATCCACGGGCAAGGTCTTTCAGCGCGTCTCTGACCTGACGGTCTCCTCGGGCTGGATTGAGCGCGCCGTTCGGGCCTCGGACGTTCCCCCCGGTGGTCTCGACTCGGTCCATCTTCGGTTCGAGCTTCTGACGGCCGGCAGCCTCTGGGTTGACGACCTGAGCGTCGCCGGTGAGACCCTCTCCGGTCCCGAGCGTCGCAACGCGGTGGTCGCCCTGCTCGCCGCCTCGCAGGCATTCCGCGAGAAGCGTTACGCCGACTTCGCCCGGCTCGCCGGATCGCGTTGGGCGCGTTCCCTCGGCCCGACCGAGACGGGTCCCGATGGCGGCGCCACCTTGACCCGCACCGGCGACGCGTCTGCACTACCCCCCGGCCGCCGCCTGCGGTAAAATCCGCCCGAGACGGATGGACGGATTCACGGACCGGGCCGGTTTCTTTATTAATAATGGCCGATGACCAACGGGCGATGGCAGAGAGTCGATGAGTGATTGAGGTGGGTCTATTGATACACTTGCTACGACGACTCCACCTGATTCCGACACCGCTCACCTCGGAGAGGCAAGCGCTGTCTGTGGCTCGGGCTGAATGCGATCGACGTGGCTGGAGATGGGGGAAACCTGCCATCCATGAGGGTTTACGATATTGGCATATTTGCGCAGACCGAGATAGTAGGCCGTCAGCCTATGTGGTGGTCTGCCAGAAAAATGGTGAGATCGTGAGGAGCGGGCACGGGTCAAGATGAGGTCTCGGAAATGAACAAGGGTCGATGATCGATATCAGGCCCCAAGATCCTTGCCTGTTCTGCCTCGCCTTTGATTTTCAAATTGGTCCTCGGTCCTCGGTCATTTTTGAAAACGAAACAACCCCGTATTGACTGACGAACGGACTGCCGGTCGACCAGACGCGCCCCGAAACTGGGCGTCTCGCGGCCGGTACGGTCTCCCCGCGGAGGGGGCCAAGGAGGGTCGGGTGTTTGTCGCCTGTAGCACGCAATGCTTTACCCGCGAGCCGTTTGAAGCGGCCCTGCGACGGATCGCCGAGCTTGAGTTCGACAAGATCGACCTGGCGATCGTCGAGGACGGAACCCACCTTCGGCCGACCGAGGTGGCCGCCAATCCCGACGCCGCGGCGCACCGGTTGCGCAACGGCCCGAGCCTGACCCCGGCCGCCATCTCGCTCGATTTCGGCGAATTCGACACGCCCAACCTGCGCAAGCGGTTCGAGTCGATGTGTCGGCTCGCCAAGCCGCTCAATGTCGCCGTCCTGACGATTCCCGCGGCGCCTTTGTCGACCCCCTTTGACGACGAGGTCAAGCGGCTCACCGGTCTGGCCGGTCTGGCGATGCGCGAGGGCCTGGTTCTCGCCGTCGAGACCCATTCCAAGACGCTCACGGCCGACCCCGCCGGGGCGGTCGAGCTTTGCAAGGCCGTCCCCGGTCTCGGCCTGACCCTGGACCCCAGCCACTATGTTCAGGGGGGCCATAAAGACTGGGACGTTGTGTATCCTTACGTGCAAAATGTCCATCTCCGCGACACAGGCAAGGGTCCTGGCGAGTTCCAGGTTCGCGTCGGTCAGGGCGAGATCGAGTACGGCCGGATCGTCAACCTTCTCGAACGCCACGGCTACGACCGCGCCCTGACGATCTGCATCCTCGACGGGATCGAGAACCCGTTCGACCCCGAGGTTGAAGTCCGCAAGCTCAAGCTCCTGCTCGAAAGCCTGCTCTGACGATCGCCGGCCGGAATATCCTGCACCAGGTCTTAATGACCGATGCCCGATGACCGAGAGGCAGAATCCTATCGGTCATCGGTCCTTGGCCATCCTCCCGCCAGGACCCAGGCCAAGGCTTGTTTCGCCAACCTTCCAGGCGTAACCTTGGCGATCGGGTCGTTGAGGTCCGCGATCGATCGAACCCCGGACCCGACTCTCCAGCAAAAGGGGGCCGTGGATGGGGATGGCGATCGGAACCGGCGCGCTGACGCGATACGAGAACGAGCAGATTGCCGAGATCGCGGCATGGAAGGCTGAGGAGCCTCGGGGAATCGGCTGGGCCTTGAAGCGGGTCCGGGCGCCGATCGGCCGGCTTGTCGGCAAGGTGGTCTCGGGGTCGATGGTTCACAAGATCGCCGACAAGGCCGGGGCGCTCGTCGAGTCGCAGGACGGCCTTCAAGACGTCGCGCGCGAGGCGGGGGTCGGCGACGTGGCCGAACTTCGGTCAAGGCCGTTGGAAGAGTGCGACCGCCTGGCGAACGCCGTCAGCGCCCGGGCGCAAAAGCTGGCGCTGATGGAAGGGGCCGCCGCCGGGCTCGGCGGGTTCATCACCGAGCTGGGAAATATCCCCGTGCTGATCGCGGCGGCCGAACGGGCGATCCGGCGGATCGGCCACGGCTACGGCTACCGCCTCGACACCGAGGCCGACCGGCGCTTTGTCCTGGGGATTCTTGAGGTTTCCACGGTTGACGATCCCGCCGAACGCCGTCGCCTTCTGGACCGGCTCCGCGCGGGAACCCTGGGCGACGAGGCGGGTCTGAACGGGGTCAAGCACGAGGTTATTGACGAGTTGATGCTGGAGATTGTCCCGCTTTTGGGCGACATGGTCTCGGTCGCTCTCGATTATGCGTTCATGAAACGTGTGGACATCTCGGCCCGACGGATCTTTCAGGAGCGCTGGCTCCGCGACCGGGGCAAGGTCACGGAGATTCCCGCGGCGATCTTGCCAGGAAGTTCGGGAGCCGGTCGTCATGCCGGGGCGGGACAGGCGGCGCGTGAACTTGTGGCTGAGGCGGCGCATCTTGGCGGCTTCGGCGTCGGCTTCGTGGTGACGACTCCGGTGGCGATCGCCGCGGCTCTGGCCTCGGGTCGGCTGCCGATGCCCGCCGCTCGCGGCGTGGCCGACGGCACCCGCGCCGCGGTCTCTTCCGCCGCTCAGTTTGCCGCCGGCTGGCGCTTTCTCGGCCGCGACGATCGCACCGTTTCCGCTCGGGCCATCGCCGGGCGTTCGGTCTGACCGGGGGCTTGGGAGGGCAAAGGACAGAGGACAGAGGACAGAGGACAGAGGACAGAGGACAGAGGACAGAGGACAGAGGACAGAGGACAGAGGACAGAGGACAGAGGGCAAAGGAAAGAGGTTTCGACTATTTGCCCTTTGCCCTTTGCCCTTTGCCCTTTACCAGTTAAGCCCAAGCCGGGCAAACTCCTCACGGACGCGAAGAAGGTCCCAGACGTCGACGGTCTTGTCGCCGCCGGAAGAGGCGAGGACGTGGCCGCGAGGGTCGAAAGAGACCGAGAGGACAGCGACTCCGCGATGGGCGGGGAGCCGGAACAAGGGGGCGGGAGCCGGGGCGGCGTCGAGCGACCATACGGTGATCGACCCTTGCTGAGTGCCCACGGCCAGGCTCGCGCCGTCGGGAGAAAACGCGAGCGATGTGACCTGGCCATCGCCACTTTCGCCCTCGCTGTCTGAATCCGTCGGCGCGGGGTTGGAAATCAGGCGGTGGCGGATCGTCCCGCCGGTCGTCTCGATCAGCACCAGGCCCCCAGGACGGACGCCGACGGCCAGGGTCTTGCCATCGGGACTCAACGCCAGCGCCGTGGCGTCAACGGGAAGACCAGGCCAGGTGGTCACGAGTTGCGCCTGATCGCCCGCGATCGTCCAGACCTGCGCCGCGCCGCTGCCTTCGATCAGGTAAAGCCGGTCACCCGCCGGAGCCACCGCCGCCGCCCGCCAGTTGAGCATCGGAAAGCCGAGCCGACCACGATCAGGGCCTCGATCGCGGTTGAATTCGCGGTCGCGGTCGCGGTCGCGGCCGATCCGGGCGCGGGCGGCGAGTTCGGCGGGAAGCTTCAGGGAGACAAGCGTTTCGGGTGACGAGGCGCGTCGGAGAAAGACCCCGCCATCGCGAACAAGGGCCACGGTCCGGCCGTCTTGCGATCGGGCGAGGACCCCGCCGCCACGTCCAAAAAAGGGAGACGCGGAGGCAAGACCGAGCCGCGGTCCGTCGGTCGAACCGTGGGGCGGGTTCGGCCAGACGAGCAGGGCGTCGGGCTCAAGCGTGATGAGAGCACCCTGGCTGTCAAAAACCATCGGCGTCGGCCGTTCGCGGTCGCGGATCGTCTCGGAATCAGTGGGGGCCTCGGTCTGGACACAACGCCCCGCCTCGCGGAACCTCACGGCGCCTTTCCAGACGCCCAGGGCGAGAAGGCCGTCATCGCGGAAGGCGAGCGATCGGCTGACCGAGTCAAACCCGGCGATCCGGGCGCGGACGTCGGGCTCGATCACGTTCCAGACGGCCGTTTTTTCGCCGAGAGTCGCCGCGGCGAGGGTCCGGCCGTCGGGCGAGAAGGCGACGTCCTCGACCGGATCGGCCGTGGGAAGAACCGAGACCAGAGAGTGCGCCGCGGTGTCCCAGACTTCGACGTCGCGGCCGAAGAGGCCGGCGACCGCCAGGAGCGAACCGGCGGGGCTGAACCGGAGGAGCCGGACCTCGGTCTGACCGGGGGTCAGGCTGGGAAGGGCCGTCCGCGAGACGGTGTCCCAGAGCCGGACCTCGCCGCCCCCCGCGGTGGCAAGCTGGTTGTCCGAGCCGAGCGCCAGGGCGGTCAATTCGCCCGAGGTCTCGATGGCGCCCAGGTCCTCGCCGGTCCGCGCCGAGCGGAACGAGACGGTCATCTTGTGAGCCCAGGCGACGACGACCGTCTTGCTATCGGGGCTCATCGCCACGAGCGGATGCGTCAGGCTGGTCTCGTCGGGATCGGACCGAAGCAGCGTGGCGACCGGGGTTTCGGGCCGGGCCGGGTCCCAGAGGTTGACCTCGTACGCCTGCATCGGCCGGCGCCCGGTCAGGGATGGACCGCGAGGGCCAGGGAGTTCGGCGCCCGGACCGGGAAAGAGGGTCTCGACGGTGACGATCCGGTGGCCGTCGGGCGTGGCGAAGATCCCCCGGACGGCGTGGCCTGGAACACCGACCGCCAGGGCTTTGGGCGCCGAGGCGCCGGCGTCGGTCAGTTGCCAGACGCTCCGGCCGCTCCCCCGGCCGTCCACGCTGACAACGGCCAGGTCACTCCCCATGACCGCCATCAAGGGCCAGGAGGGACCGCGGCCCCGACCTCGGATCGGACCTGGTCCGGGGCCTCGGCCTGCCGGGCCGCGGGGTGTCGCTGAGGCATCGGCGGGGCCGACGGGCGTGGTCGGTGTCGGGGTTGCCGTCGAGGCGGCGGGTGTCGTCGGGGGACGGAGCCGGTGTTCGGCCAGGCGTTCGCGGCGGGCGACGTCCCAGACCCGGACCGATTCGCCTTCCTGAGGCGATTGCGCGAGCGTGACGAGCCGGGCGCCGTCAGGCGCGAAGGCCAGGCCGATCGACCGGCCGGTCGGAAAGGCGGGGCGGGCCGCGACGTCGCGGGTCACGAGAAATTCCACGGCCTCGGACCGGAGCCGGGCTCGCATCGCCGGTTCAGGACCGAGCGCCGCGGCCTTTTTGAGCAGGCCAAGGCCGCCGACCCGACGATTGGGCATGTTTGAGTGCCGGACGACTTCCGACGACGCCAGGAATTGCTCGCGCATCGCCGCGAGGGTCTTGCCCCGTTCGACAACCAGGCGATCGCGCTCTTGCCGGACCCGCGCATAGGCGATGGCCGAGACGGCGAGGATGACGATCGCCGCCGTGGTGGAAACGGCCGAGACGCCGGGGTGTCGGCGGGCGAACCGCCAGAGCCGGCCGGGAAGGCTGATCCGCCGGGCGTGAACCGGCTCGTAGTTAAGGAACCGGGTCAGGTCTTCGGCCAGATGAGCCGAGGACTCGTAACGGTCCGCCGGACGCTTGGCGAGGAGCTTGAGGACGACCGTTTCGAGGTCTCGGGGAATTTTCGGGTCGAACTGGCGGGGCGTCGGCGGCTCGTCGCCGGCAATCTGGCCGATCAACTCGGCGGCGCTCCGGCCTTCGAACGGAGGTCGGAGGGTGAGCAATTCAAAGAGGGTCGCGCCCAGGCTATAAAGGTCGGATCGGCCGTCGATCGGGCCGACGCGGGCCTGTTCGGGGCTCATGTAGCGCGGGGTGCCGAGAAGGCTGTCGTGCTGCGTCAGCGAGGGGTCGGCCAGGCGTCGGGCGAGGCCGAAGTCGGCGACCCAGATCAGTCCTCGGCCGTCGATCAGAAGGTTTGAGGGCTTGACGTCGCGATGGATCACGCCCCGGTGATGCGCATGGCCGAGCGCCTCGGCGGCCTCGCGACCGACCTCGGCGACCCACCGGTAATAGGCCGAACCTCTCGGCGGCACGAACGGCGGCGGCTCGTCGTCGTTCTCGTCGACGATCGGGTCGGCCAGTCCTCCCCGGCCCGGACCCTGTCGGCTGCCGTTGGCGCCGTTCTCGGACAGGGCCGGCCAGGGGCCTGTCACGTCGCCCAGGCCCGAGAGGTCGGGACCCTGGCTCTTGCCGTTGCCATTGCCGTTGCCTTTCGCTCGGCCCGATCGCAAGGACGTGGTTCCGCCCGAGCTGGACCCGGCGGCGGTGACGCGGTCGCGGCGGAGGTGGCGAATCACGCGGTCAAGGCCGCTGCCCTCGATCCGCTGCATCGCGTAGTAGCAAAGAGCGCCGACCTGGCCGACGTCGAAGACGGGGACGATGTGGGTGTGGTGCAGCCCGGCGGCGGTCCTCGCCTCGTTGAGAAACCGGCGCCTGCCGTTGGAATCGGGAGCGGCCTGGCTCCCCAGCACCTTGAGCGCGACCGGGCGGTCGAGGCCGACGTGAACGGCCTCGTAAACCACGCCCATGCCCCCCCGGCCAAGCTCGCGGACGATCCGGTAACCGGCGATCCGGCGTCCGGTTTCCAGGCGAGAGCCCGGCCCTCCCTGACCTTCGGGAGCGCCGACGAGGCCGCGAACCAGGGCGAGCCCTTCGAGCGCGGCCAGGAGGTCGTCGCCAAGCTCGGGATAACCGGCGGCGAAGAGTTCGGGATCGGGGGGATTTCCGGCCTCGCCGAGCGCGAGGAAAGCTTCAATCGCCTCGCCGAGGCGTTCGTCCTGGTCGGCCGGTTCGGGTTCAGGTCGCCGGACCATCGGGGTACCTCGCGTTCCCACCGGGGGGGCCTTCCAGGGACCGCTTCAGGCTCTTGAGCCCGCGCGCCCAGACCCCCCGCACCGATTTTCGGCTCAGGCCGAGACGGTCGCCGATCGCCTCGAACGAAAGCCCCTCGGCATGATAAAGCCAGAGCACCTCGGCCTCGCTGGTGGGGAGCCCGGCGAGGGCATCGGCGAGCAAGACAATCAGCTCGCGTCGGCTGGCGGCCTCGCTCGGGCTGGTCTGGCTGAGCGCGAGCATGTCGAGCAAGCGACCGCCAGGGCCGCCGTCGCCGTTGCCTCCGGCGTTGCCGCCGCCACCGCCCGCGTCATAGGGAGCGTCGAGCGGAACATCGGCGCCGCCGGACGACCGTTTCGCGCGGCTGTGATAGCGCCCCAGGTCAGCGAGCTTCTGGCCGACGAGCCTGCGGAGCCAGCCCACGAGCGCCGCCTCGTTCTGGCCGGTGAACTGCGGGAACTGGCGAACGACCTCGACGAGCGCTTCCTGCACCACGTCCGAGAGTTCGACACGCTCCCTGAGCCTCGGGCCGAGGCCGGTGCGGACGACCATTCGGAGGTAGTTGCGATAGAGCCCGCAGAGTTCGCCCAGCGCATCGGCCTCGCCCGCTCGGGCCTTGGCCATCAGCTCGATCGGTCCGGCGGCCATCGGCACCCTCTCCCCATCCAATCAACTAGGCGTCAGGCGGACCCGGCCCGGCCCGGCCTTACTGTTTCGTTTCTCGTCTTCTTCTTCTCTCTCCCATGATTGGCGGACGCGGCCGTCCGGGCAAGGCATTGCCGAGGGCAAAGGGAAAAGGGCAAAGGGCAGAGGCCGGAATTCCTTGGTCATCGGTCATCGGTCATCAGCCATTTCTTGAAGAGCCAATAAAAAAAGCCCCGCGCCGCGGGTAAGGGCGGCGAGGGGCGAGGCGTGGATAATCAATGGAACGGGCGTGATCAAACTTAGCGGGCGGCGCGGCGGCGCCAGAGGGCCAGGCCGCTGAGGGCGGCGGCGAAGACGGCAACCGAGGCGGGCTCGGGAATCGGCGCCGCGGCGGCCGAGAAGATCGTCGCCGAGGAGGTCGTTGAGCCGGGGGTCGTGCTGATCGGCATGGCAATGCCGGTCGCGACGTTCAGAGAGAACGGCAAGGGGCCCTCGAAGGGGGTCACCGTGTTGATCGTCGCCGTCAGCGGGGTCGTCGCGGCCGAGCCGATCATGCCGCCGAGGACGCCGGAAATCTCGGTCGCCTGGCCGGGGCCGGCATAGACGAAGACGTGGAAGGGGTCGCCGGTGTAGTCAACCGTCGCGCCACTCTGCCCCGAGGGCGAGACCACGAACTGGCCGAGGTTCAGCGAGCCCTGGCCGGTCACCATGCCGGTCATGCCCGAGAAGGTGACGGCCATCGGGTCGCCCCCCATCGGCGTCTCGACAAAGCCGCTCGTGCCGTAGGGGATCGACGCCGCCCGGGCATCGCGACCGACGCAGCAGGCCGCCGCCGCCGCAAGGGCGAGCGTCAGGGTCCAGACGTTCTTTCGCTGGTTACGCGGGATCATGGAGGTCCTTTCCATCCTTATTTTTCTCGTGCGTTGACTCGGGGATCGAGACAGGTCGGGCGAGCGAGCAAGCAAGCAAGCAAGCAAGCGTCGCCCTGGTTCGTCAGTCAGGTTTCCTGGATCAAGTCGACCCGTCCCGGGCGTGGTCAGCGCGGGACCGGGGCCGTTCTGGTCGGATCAGGTCGGGTCAGGAGTCGTTGTCGCCGGGTGCATCGGCCCGAGACCGGTCTGGCCGGGGCCCGTGGCATCCCTCGCTCGGCGCGCTCAGCGCGACGCGTCGGCCTCGACTTCGGCCTGGGCGTCGTGGTTGCGTCGGAGGCGATGACGGAGGCCGAGGCCGGCGACCGTCGCGGCGAAGAGGACGACCGTCGACGGCTCGGGAGCGGGCGTGGCGGGAGTGATCGACGTCGTCAGCATCGCCTGAACGGTCGAGACGCCGTTGAAGGTCGTCGACGGCACGATCGAGATCGGGTTGTTTGAGATCGCCAGCGTGTTCGAGTAGAGACCCGTGGCGAAGGCCGCCGTCGCCGGAGCGTTGAAGGTCGCCACGACGCTCGACTGGTTTGACCCCGTGAGCGTGCCGTTGAGCGTGCCGGTGATGTCAACCGGCGTGCCGTTGGGCAGGAACCCCGTGGCGCCATTGACGCCGTCAACCCGGAACTTGAGGTCGAAGGGGGTGTTGGTGTACGTCACGCTCTCGCCGGCCGAGAGGGCCGACGCCTGGAAGACGCCCAGGCCCAGCGACGACGGGGACATGAATGTGGCCCCGGTCAGCGGCACGAAGGCGATCGGTGGGGTCGCCGGGGTGCCCCCGGTACTGGTCATCCCGGTCGTGCCGATCGTCGAGCCAACGGTGTCATAGGCAACGAGCGTCGAGGTCATCGGATCGGCTCGCGAGACTCCCGCGGCCGAGACGGCGGCAAGGCCGAAGGCAACGACCGAGGTCCGAAGCCTGGTCCAACCGAAACTCCTGCGCATGGCTTCCTCCTGAATCTCTCAAGGGCGCCGGCGTCGTGCCGACGTCGTCGGGGCGTGGAGACCGTCGTGGCATCCCGTTCGCCCGCCGGGCCTTGGTCCATTGGTTTCCGAACACACACACCACGACCAGAACGTCAGATCACGTCACAGACACGTCACGTCAGCGGACCCGTCGCCCGTTGAGGCGGAGTTGAGTCGGCCCGGGGAGGGTGGCTCTTCGAAACCGCCAGGCGGCGGTCCCAGCCGTTGCGGCGTCTCTGGGTGGGAAATCAAGATGGGTAGGCTCACGTCCCCGGCCTCCTTGCACGGTTCCACTCGGCCCGATCTTGGGAGCGGCTTACCGCGTGCCCCCTCGACCGGCCCGAACGGTCAGGAAGATAATGGAAGGCCCGGAACCTGTAAACCGGAACTTGAGGATTTCTTTGGGATATTTTTTCGAACGGCGGGATGGGGCGAGGAAAGGACCAAGGACCAAGGACCGAGGGGAAACGGTGGAGAAGAAGGACCAATGACCAATGACCGAGGGAGATGAGCGATCCCATGCGGAATCGGGCATCGGCCCTTGGTCATCGACTCTTGGTCACCGGTCCTTGGTCATCCGTCATCAGCCATCGCTCCCGAAGCCGCCTCAAAGACCGAGCGCGGAGCGGCCGGCGAAGGGAGCGCGAGGGCCGCCGAGGTGTTGCTCGATCCGAAGAAGGCGGTTGTACTTCGCCAGACGCTCGGAACGCGCGACGGAGCCGATCTTGATCTGACCGGCGCCGGTGGCCACGGCGAGGTCGGCGATCGTCGTGTCTTCGGTCTCGCCCGATCGGGCCGAGACGATCGTTCGATAGCCGTGCCGACGCGCCAGGTGCATCGTGTCAAGCGTCTCGGAAAGCGTGCCGACCTGGTTCAGCTTGATCAAGACGGCGTTGCCCGCCCTGGCCTCGATCCCCTGCCGGAGACGACCGGCCTGGGTCGCGAACAGGTCGTCGCCAATAAGCTGAATCGAGCCGCCGAGCCGGGCGGTCAGGGTGGACCAGCCGGTCCAATCGTCCTCGGCAAGGCCGTCCTCGATCGAGACGATCGGATACGACCGGATCCAGTGCTCAAGCAGCAAGGTCATCCCCTCGGCGTCGAGCACGTCGTCGCCGGTCGAGGTCAGTCGATAGGACGACGTGGCCGGATCATAAAACTGAGAGGCGGCGACATCGAGCGCAATCGCCACGTCGCGATAAAGCTCAAGGCCGCAGGCGAGGACCGCTTCAAGAATATGCTCAACAGCCTGCGCATTGGTCCGCAGCCGAGGGCCGTAACCCCCCTCGTCGCCGACGAGGTGCGCGGTCACTTCCCCCTTGCCCTTGAGCACGGCGCCGACGGCCCGGTAAATCAACGCTGTCGTTTCCAGAGCCTGAGAATACGTCGACGCACCGACGGGAATGATCAAGAAGTCCTGAAAATCGAGGTTTCCGCCCGCGTGCAGGCCCCCCGAGATCATGTTGACCATCGGAATCGGCAAGCTCGGATCGCCCTCAATACCCGCGCCGACGCGTTGCCGCCAGAGCCGGTTGAGATGAACATACAGCTCCTCGGTCCGACTGGCCGCGGCGGCATGAGCGCAGGCGAGCGAGACACCGAGCACGGCATTGGCGCCAAGTCGAGACTTGTCGGCCTTGCCGTCGAGCGCGATCAGCGCGGCGTCAAGGGCGGACTGATCGTCGAGGTCGGACCCGAGCACGGCCGAGGCGATCTCGTCGTGAACGTTGTGAACGGCCTTCAAGACACCCTGGCCGCCGTGGCGGCGGTCGCCGGTATCGCGGAGTTCGCGGGCCTCGTGGCGGCCCGTGCTTGCGCCGGAGGGGACAATGGCCCGGCCGACGGCTCCGGTCGATGCGGTCGCCTCGACTTCCACGGTTGGCCTGCCCCGAGAGTCAAGCACCTCGCGGGCGTTCAGTTTCGAAAGCGTGGGCACCGAATGACCCTCATGGAACCCCGAAGCCGGGCCAAACGAGGCGACGACACCCAAACAAAGGTCGCGCCAGGGGATCAATCGGGACGAGAATCGGCCCGGTTTCCAAGCCTGTATCAGCGACAGCCAGGCATTTTCCGTGCCGGAATTCAATCCCGATTTCCGTCGGGCGGCTGATAACGGAGGAGGCCAAGGGCAAGGTCGCGGACGAGCCTTCGAGACAGGTCGCTGAGGTAGTCAACAGGGCTCTTGCCGTCGATCCGGGCGAGAGCGCAGGCGGCCATGTGCGACCGGACCGGGTGGTCGAGATTGCTCATGACGTCGGTCGCCGCCAGCAAGGACGGACTCGACCGATACCCCTTCTGGAAATCGAGGAGCCGCTGAAACGGCTCGGTGACCTTGGGATGATGGAACTCCTTGAGCCAGAGATGGCTGAGGAAGAAGCCCAGGTCGAACGCGGGATCGCCCGCGTGGGCGGTCTCGAAGTCAACGAGGGTGATCCCCTGGGAATGGACCAGGATATTTTTCGGACTGAAGTCGGCCAGGACCAGGCACGGGTGAGACGTCCGCGACATCGACGCGATCAGGGCCTCGATCTCGGGCGCGATCTCGGGATGAACGCGGGCGATCGTTCGGTAAAAGGGGTCGATCCGAAGCTCGTCGAAGACCGTCGTGTCCGCGAGCCGACCCGCCAGCGCGGGATGGTCGCGAGTGCGCTCGTGCACGATCGCGAGCAGCTCGCCCGCGCGTCGGGCGGTGTCCGGGTCGGCCTTGCCGGCGAGGAGTTGCTCTTTCCAGACGACCGAGTCGTCCGGGGCGCAGGTCATCGCGAAGAGGTAGTTGTCCTCGTCGGCAAAGACGACGCGGGGAACGCTTCCCTCGGGCAAGACGGCGCCGAGCAAGTCCAGCGCCGCGCGCTCGTTCCAGATCCGGTCGAGCCGACTCAGCCAGAGGGCCTCGGTCCTGAGCCGCTCTCGGGCCTGTTTGAGGACGATCGGCGGCTCGCCGTCGACCTCGACCCGGATCACGACGTTCGAGACCCCCCACCCCATCGCCCTGGCCTCAACCTTCCGCCCCGGCGCGACCCGGCCTGTCTCGCGGAGGTACTCAGCGGCATTCCCTGGGGTGACTTCACGCATGATGATCGGCCATTCTCCGCCCCCGCCGACCAGGACGCAAGAGGCCACGCCGACCATCAGTCGTTCAGTCACGCCGCGTACCTGCCCGGTCGGGTCGCGATCGCCCTGACCGAGGGGCGCGAGCGTGAACTGGCCGAGGCGGTCGCGGAGATCGAGGATCGGGCCAGGAACCTCAGTGTTGTCGGAATTGTATCCGGGGGCGGGGCGGGGATGATCAAGCTAAGAGCCGGATTGCGGCGTGTCGCCGGTCTTCAGGGACTCGGCGACCGCTTTCTTTTCGTCAGCCTGTTTGCGCTGTTGCCACTGCGCCGTCACGAATGACGTCGCCAAACCGAGCGCCGTGGTCCCCGCGATGAAGACTCCGGCGGAAGGGCTGACTGTGATAGCCACATAAACCCCGCCGCAGATGGCCAGGGACGCGAGGAATGTGCCGAGAAACATTCCGAGCGTTCGCGCTCGAATGTTTGCCTGGACAACTCTGCTCTCATTCGCCCGCCTGTGCTTGGACTGGTCAAGCGCGTTGTCGATAATCTTCGCGGCTGATCCGGGAACGATTCGTTCAAAAGCTTCCAGAATCGCCGGAGGGGCAAGGGACCTTCGTAGTAACTCGCCGCAACGAGCATTTGACGAGGCCCCGGTTGTCCGGGCGGCACGATCTCAGGCTCAAGAGCGCCGGAAACTGGTTCCAGATCGGGCCTGTCGCCCTCAGGCCGCGGTGGAATCGACACGGCGAATCTCGACGTTGTGGGCCTTGGCGGATATGGACACGGCCGACCGCAGATCGTCACCGATCGCATACCAATCGGACGCGATCGCCAGGCGGTCGGCTTCCTGCTCGGTCGTGGAATAGTTATACCAGTCCAGCGCCCCGGAGAAGTCGGAAAGTCGGCCGAGACCTTCCAGGAACGACGGCTGCGCGTACAGCAAATCAGAATAGCGGCCCATAGATTCCTCGTGCTCTGGATTCTCAAGTTAACCCAAATTGCCTAAGCAGTTTAGGTGAATCCGCTGCTTCATTGTCGGTCGCGGGCGGACGCCAGTCAACCGACACGATCGACAAAATTGCGGTTCATGATTGCGGAAAAGCGTGATTTCCGTTCGGTCCGCATTCAGGATTTCCTGCCCAGAGGCACGAATCGACCGGCGGCACTCGCGGCGAGGGGGCCGGGCGTCCTGTTGGGTGCTTCATCGGGTCAAGAAGAGACCAGGCTCGCCCCTGAATCGGCACCAGCCCGGCAGGGCGTCACGCCGTGATGCAAGTCAATTCGACGGGGTGGTTCCACGGCTTCAGGATAGGGCGTGAATAGCGACGAGGCACGGTCCCAGTCGTTCCGGCATGCTCTCCTGATTCGGCCATTTGTCCTGCTGAATTCCAAGCGTCGACCAGCCTCTTGTAAGATATACACGTATTGCGAATTGAGCTTGTGAGTTTCGTAGGCGCGGTTAGAATGCGGCGAAACCGGGTAAGCCTTGCGGCGACGTGTCCAGGGACGGACGCGGACCAGGGGCGACCGCCAAGAATCAAAGGGCGGTTGGTCACAAAAATCTCCCGGGCATAGTCTTGGAGGATGATCCCACGATGGCTCGTCGAGAACCCAACCGAAGCCCCCGCCCCGGTCTGGATCTGGAAACCCTGGAGAGCCGGGTCGTGCTCAGCGGGAGCAGCCCAAGCTATATCGCCACGGTCTATACCGACGTTCTCCATCGCACCGGCTTGCCTCAGGAGGTCGGCTACTGGGCGCAGCAGATCCAGGGGGGAAGGCCCGCGTCCGACCTTGCCAAGGCGCTCATCAACTCGAACGAGAATCGGACCAACGAGATCACCCAGGACTATCAGTTGTTCCTTCACCGAGGCGCCACGGCCGCAGAGACGGCGTATTATCTCGGCCAGTTCCAGGCCGGGGCCGACTCGGTCACGGTGCGCGATGAGTTCCTGAACTCGCCCGAATACCATGCCATGCACCCGGGCAACACGGCCTTCGTCGACGCCCTCTATCACGACGACCTCGCCCGCAACCCCGACCCGCAGGGCGAAGCCTATTACGTCGGCCAGTTGAACGCGGGAATGAGCACCGCGGCGGTCGTCTCGGAGTTCACCAACTCGTCGGAACGCGAAGGCAAGCTCGTTGACCTCGATTACCAGACGATCCTCGGCCGCGACGACACCGCCGCCGAGCACGTTACCCGGGTCACCAAGATGAATAACGGCCAGGACACCGATGAAACCCTTCTGGCGGGTATCCTCTCGTCTCCCGAAAATATCAAGATCCACGACGGCACGCTGGGTTAATCCTCCCAGACTCCAGGGCTGTTTCCTTCTCGGGAATAACCAAGGACCAAGGACCGAGGACCGAGGAAAAATCGAAAACAGGCAAGGATGGGCAAGAGCCTTGTCGACCTATTTTCGGTCATCGGTCATCGGTCATCGGTCATCAATTGAGAAGGAAACAGCCCTGTCCTGGACTCGGAGCCTCGTTCGTGGGCAGTCAGGGAGGCTCATTGGGTGTTGCCCGACGAACCCGCGAAGCGTGACCCGATCGACCGCCTGGCGCCGGGAATCTGCCCGGCGCGAGGGCCGGTAATGTTTCAGAACTGGCGGTCGCTCCTGTTCCTGCACTGGAGTTTGCCAGCCGACCTTATCCGACCGCTCTTGCCGGCCGACTTGACGCTCGACCTTTACGAGGGAAAGGCTTACGTCGGCCTCGTCCTCTTCACCATGAAGGGCGTCCGGCCCGTCGGCCTGCCGGCTGTCCCGGGTCTCTCGAACTTTCACGAGACCAACGTCCGCACCTACGTCCACCGCAACGGTCGCGATCCGGGCGTCTGGTTCTTCAGCCTCGATGCCGCGAACGCCCTGGCCGTTGTCCTCGCGCGTTCGCTCTTTTGCCTGCCTTACCACAAAGCCCGGATGACGCTCACGCCAAGCCCCGACGGCTCGGAGATCGCGTATCGATCCGAACGCCTCTGGCCCGGCCCCTTGCCCGCCACGTCCGAGATCACCGCTCGCCTCGGCCCCGAAATTCCCGCCCCAAGCCTCCCCGGCACGCTCGACCACTTCCTGATCGAACGCTACCTCCTCTACACGACCCGACGCGGTCGCCTTCTCTCTGGCCAGGTTCATCACAACCCCTATCCTGTTCAGACTGCCAGGATTCTCAGTTTGAAGGAATCGCTGGTGGCGGCGACGGGGCTGATCCGGCCGGAAACGGACCCCTTAGTTCACTTTTCCTCGGGGGTCAACGTAAAAATTTTCGGCCTGAATGCATTGCCGGATTGAGGATATGCGAATCTTCACGTCAGGCACATCCATGCCAGAACGCGTGGGTGTGAATCTCTGATTTCGGATACGTATCCCGATTCGTGCAAAAATACTGAAAGCCCGAAAAACGTAGCGAATGCGCGGACTTTGCGGGTTATCCGGGTTGTAGCGGCCCGGTGTCGCCCCGGCACGGTCGCGGGCATGGATGGCGGCGCGGTTGATGGGTAGACGGTCGGAATTGCCCAATTCTGTTCCGATCGGTGCGTTTGCATGGGTGAAAAAACATCTTGCATTTGCAGAAAGGCGGTCCCATTCTGGCCGCGGCTCACGGGCGTTGTGCGAGATGTCTGGGAGCCTTCTCCCAAGATTGATCCCGTCACGGCAAAGAGACAGTCGGGCGTTCCGGCTGAGGCTCGTGCAGTAGTTCATCGAGAGATCACACCGTTGCCAGACATTCGTAAGCTTCCTCGCGTCCTTTTTTCGGCGTTGGTCGTTGTGGTCGCGGCGTGGACCGCGGTAGGAACGGCCTCGGCTCAGCAACCGGCGACAGTGGCCGCCCCGACGTACTATCGGGCGCAGGCGCCGGTGACTCCACAACCGACCACGTACACGGTTGCGCAGCCCAAATACGCCGCGACAACGGCCGTTGCGGCGGCCCCGGCGCAGCCGCGATCTTACGCGACGGGCGATCCCTACGGGTTCACGAACTGGTTGAACACAACTCGTGCCCAGTATGGGCTTGGGGCGGTCGGTTACGATCCGAACCTCTCGGGATGGGCGGCGCAAAACAACGCGCAGCAGCAGTCGCGCGGCATGGGCCATTATGTGATGGGCTCGGCGCGTCGGCAGAACTCGGCGACGGGCAATTACGCCCAGATCGGCGCCATGTGGATGGCCTCGCCGCCGCACAGAGCGGCCCTGCTTGACCCGACGATCCGCTGGATCGGGATCGCCGGTCTTGGTGCCTACTGGACCTTCAACGCCAACTGATTCGATCGAAGGACGCAAGCAACGACGACCCGGGACGACATGAGGTCGGCCCGGGCGCGAGGGCCTTGACACGACACACGGCGTCCCGTCAAAGGAAGAGGGCGTCCCGTATCCGGTTCAAGATGACCTGTTCGAGCTTGGTATCACGGCCTCGGGGAATCCACTGGATGGGGATCGGCACCGGGCCGACGATCTCGCGGGTCCGGTTAACGGGCGAGTCGTTGTTGAAGACCGCGCGACCGGCCATCTGGCGGTCGGGCCGGGGCAGGTCTTCCAGCTCTTTGCGAACTTCAAGACGGATGGCGAAGCCTCGGCCGGGGACCGGGTTGATCTGAACCTTGGCAAACCGCCGCATCGTCTGGAGCGTGGCTTCCAGGCGCTGGTCGAGGCCGACGGAATCGCCCCGCCAGGGTTCCAGGATCGTGGCCGCGATCATCGGATCGGTGACGATCGTGCGGGCGAGGCGGTTCTCGGTGCGGATGTCAAAGTATTCGTCGAGAACGGCGACGGTCTCGCGCCAGACGGTCTCAAAGTCGGCCGCGGGAACGATTAACGGGTTCTCGGCGACCGCCTTTGTGGGGGCGATGACCCGGCTGACAGTGGCGCAGCCGGCAGGCCCGAGGGCGGCCGACGCCGCCGCGACGGCAGCCGCGATCAGTCTCATCCTGAGACGCATGACGGGGGCCTCGTGATCGGTCGGGTCGTGCGACGTGATTCGAACCAGACATGACATGCCATGACATAACCTGACTTGCCGACGCCCTTCCCTCCTTGGAAGAACGACGGGGCCTGTCCGTCGCGGCGGCATCCTGCGCATTTTTGTCATCGCTGGCAAGGCCGATCGGGACGAATTGCGCCCGCGCCCTACACTTCTCGGGAGCGAACGGCCGAAGTCGGACCGTCTCAACCCGACCTGGCCGAGGTTCGCCGCTGGCCCCGTCTCTTTCCGTCAACCCGCGCCGAGATTGCCCCCGCGCACGTTTTCTGGTTCAAGCAAGGACAGAGGGCAAAGGACAAAGCCTGAGGGAAAGCAAGGATTTCCTCGGTCATTGCTCATTGTTAAGCAGGAAACGGCCCGGGAGAGGCGTTGTCGAACGGACGGACGGACGGACGGACGGAGAAAGACGGGTCCAACAGAGAGAAGAGTTCAAGGATCGGGAACGGTTCCGTTTCACCATCAGGTCGCCCAAATGCCGCGAACCCTGCCGACACCCGCCGCGCCCAAGGTCCAACTCAAGGTGATGCCCCCGCCGCCGCCGCCACCAGGCGCGGCAGGCTCGACAGAGGCGAGGCCACCCGGCGGTCCGCCGCCTCGACCGAGCCGACGTCAGGACGATCCGCCTGTCTCGCCCGGGGCGAGGACGCAGTCTCCGAGAAAACCTTCAAAACCGAAGCGGGCGAGCCTGCGGAGTCAATGCATTCACTGGCTGGATGGCCTGGTCGGCCGGGTCCGCGACGCGGCCGAGGCGCTCGGGCGAACCCGGGGAGCGAAGCGCGTTCATGACTTCGCCGACCTGATGGCCCTGGCGAGGGAGCCAAGTCAGGTCGAGGCGGCCTTGGTGGCGCTCGCCGGAGAGATTGCCGACGCCTATCGGGTCGAGCTGACCCTGGATCGAGACGAGGCGGCGCAGTCGGACCCGAAGCAGGTCGCCGTCTGGCCGGAGGGCGCGAAGGAGCCGACATCGGCCGAGATCGAGGCCCTTGGCTATCCGCTCTGCCTGGGCCTCTGGTGCGGCGATCATTATCAGATGACCTTGCAGGTCTACGCCAAACCAGGGCGAGGCGGGCGCTGGCCGGGACGAGTTGTCCGCGGGCTGACGACCCTTTGCGCGATGGCCGCGGCGGCCGAGCGCGGCTTGCACGCGGGGCGCCGGGCACGCGTGGAGACGGTTTACGGCGCCTCGGCGGCGATCCGCGACGCGACCTTCTTGAATGCGATCCTGCCGTATGCCCTTTCTCAGGCGGGGCGGCACCGCGAGTCGTTGACGGTCTTTTGCGTCGAGGTCGTCGGCCTGGCCGCGGTCCGCGATACCCGAGGGGCGGCTGTCGCCGGAGAGGCGGTCGGCCGGGTCGCCGAGGGGATCGCGCGGACGCTCCGAGGTAGCGACGTCGTCGCCAGGCTGGACGACGATCGCCTGGTCATCGTCTTGCCGAACACCGGCGCGGTTGATGCGTTGAAGGTGGCCGGAGTCGTGCGATCAGCGGCGACCGGCTGCTGTCGGCAAGCGATCGAGCGAGCGCCGGGGCTTTCAGCGTCGGTTGGCGCGGCCTGTTTCCCTGGTGACGCCGCCGAGATGGCCGGTCTTCTTGCCGCGGCCGATGAGGCCGTGGCTCGGGCTCGGGCCTTGGGACCGGATCAGGTGGCCCTCTTCTCGCCCACGGTTCTTGCGGCGGTTGCGGACGATCGAACCATGACTGAGGGTCGATGACCGAGGGCAAAGGGCAAAGGGCAGAGGGCAGAGGGCAGAGGGCAGAGGGCAGAGGGCAGAGGGCAGAGGGCAGAGGATAAAATCTGTCCTTTGTCCTTTGCCCTCTGTCCTTTGCCCTCTTGACCTTCCGCCACTATCCGCGACAATCCTTGCGATCGGTCATCGGTCATCGTTCCTCACTGAACCAACTCAACCATCATGGCGTTGTGGCTGGGATGGTGGGGGATCGTCCCCTCGACGATGACGACGTGATCGCCCTTGGAGACAAGGCCGTGGTCGCGGGCCCAGTCGAGAGCGAACTTGCCGGCCTTGCCGCCAACGTCGATGCCGGGAACCGTCACCGGGGTCACGCCCCAGTAAAGAGCCATCGCGCGCGCAACCTCGGGCTTGCCCGAAAGTGCCAGCGTCGGCGGCCCGTAGCGCTGTTTCGAGAGGGCAAGGGCGGTCCGGCCCGAGTCGGTCGAGACGATCACGAGGCCCGCGGCAAGTCGGCCGACGACGAGCCGAACGGCCTCAACCACGCTCTCGGTGATCGGCAAGACCCAGCCGGCTCGGCCTCGGCCGGGGCCAAGGGGGCGCATCCGGCTGGCGGGATGGGTCGGCGTGGGGTTCTCGCGCATCAGGGTCTCGGCCTCGAAGGCGATCTGACTCATCGTCTCGACCGCCTCGACCGGATAGAGGCCGACGGCCGTCTCGCCCGAGAGCATCACGGCGTCGGTGCCGTCGAGAACGGCGTTGAAGACGTCGGTCGCCTCGGCGCGGGTGGGCCGGTTGGAGGTCTCCATGCTGTTGAGCATCTGCGTCGCCGTGATGACCGGAATCCTCGCCAGGTGGCAGGCGGCGATGACCTGCTTCTGAATCGCCGGAACGCGGGCCACGTCCATCTCGACCCCGAGGTCGCCGCGAGCGACCATCACCGCGTCGGTCTCGGCGATGATCGAGTCCAGGTTGTTCACCGCCTGCGGCTTCTCGATCTTGGCGACGATCTTCACCGACGACCGACCCCGACGCTCCAGCTCGCGACGAAGCTGAAGCACGTCCGACGCCTGCCGGACGAACGAAAGGCCGACGTAATCAATCTCGTTCTTCGCCGTCCAGTCAAGGTCTTTCAGGTCCTTCTCGGTCAGGGCCTTGACGTTAAGCGCGGCCCCGGGCAGGTTTAACCCCTGCTGCGAGCGGACCCGGCCTGCAAGGGTGACGCGCATCTTTGCCCGGCCCGGCGCGCAATCGCAGACGATCATGGCCACGGCGCCATCGGCGAAATAGACGATGTCGTCGTTCTTGAGGTCGTCGGGCAGGTCGCGATAGGTGCAGGTCAGTTGCTTCGGGTCGTCGGAGTCGCGATCCTTGACCAGCGTGAACTCGTCGCCGAGGTGGCATTCCACAGCGTCGCCGGGGATGTCGCCCAGGCGGATCTTCGGTCCGCCGAGGTCTTGCAAGACGGCGACGATCCGCCCGCAGGCGTCGGCCGCCTCGCGGATCAGGCGGAGCGTCCGCGCGTGCTCGTCATGGGTTCCGTGCGAGAAATTGAGGCGAAAGACGTCGACCCCGGCCTCGATCAAGGCGCGGAGCGTCGCGGGTTCGCGCGAGGCCGGGCCAACCGTGGCGACGATCTTGGTGTGGACCTTGCCCAGTGGCTCTCGTCGGATTGTGGTCATCCCGAGGGCTCTCCTCTTCCTTCAAAGGGCCGCAACCACCCCCCCTGGCGAGAAGCGCCGCGGTCGCACGACAGAATACCAGGAACCGCCTGAGTCGTCGCCCATCTCCTGAGCCGGATAGGGCGGTTTCCGACTCACCGAAGGACGAAATCACGAGGTCGTCTCAATCGCGGAAAATTATCCTTGTCTTTATTAGGCAAGATCTTATGTCCAAAATCAAACCTCCGTTCGCAACCTTGATTGCTGGACCTGCGTGTCTGATCTGGCTTGAGTCTTGTGTTGGCTTCGTTTCGTAAAAAAGGCCCCGCGGGCGTTCGTTCTCGACGGGACTGGGGCCTCGCGGAGTTTGAACAGGTCAGAATTCGTGGGAAACAACGTTGTAAGATTGGGGATTTTGGGGCATTGTCACGTTCGAAACACCGTCGATCGGGGCGCGTTGGGTTGGTTTCCGGTCGCGCGCTGGCTTCGTTTTCGTCGGGGTGGACGGAACGGCTGAAACTCAGTTCGTGTTTGCGGAGATTGTGCATTTGCGTTGAGGTTTTTCGGCTGTTGAATCGATTCAATTTTTGCCTGGACGATCTATCCCTATCCGCGCGCGGTCCCGGGCCGCCGGAAGGGGCGGGTCTCCTGAAGATCATCGAAGCCGATGCGCGGGGAGTTCTGGGAATTGAAGATTGGGAAGAGGGCAAAGGACAAACGAGCATGGGTTCTGCCCTCTGCCCTTTCTCCTGCTGGTCACGACGCTTCTGGATCGTGAAATCTACCCATTGAACTTACTTTCGGATCTTTATGGATCACGATGGCGCGTGGAGCTGAATTTGAGGCACTTGAAGACAACGGTGAAGATGGATATCTTGATGTGCGAGACGGTCGAAGGCGTGCTCAAGGAATTGACGGTGCATGTGGAACGGATCAGTTTCGTGGATGCGCCACGCACGATGGTTGACCGAGGCGCGTCCGGGCGAGGAGTTGGCGGATCTGGTGGTCAACCCCGACCGACCAGGCCGCTCCGCACCGCGGATGCGGAAGCGACGTCCGAAGCAGTATCCGGTCATGATCAAACGCCGATCCGTATTACGCAAAGACTTGCTGGAATCGGCAGTTAGGAGTTAGTTTAGTGCCATTCGCGCCTGACCCTCGTGTTGTCACGGTTTCTTCGCTTAAGGCCAACGGCCCGCAATATTGTCAGGCGGCGACAACGGGATTGCGAAGCGTGCCAAGGCCGTCAATCTCAACCTCGACGACATCGCCCGGCTTGAGCCAGACCGGGGGCTTGCGCGCCATGCCGACACCCGGCGGTGTGCCCGTGAAGATCAGGTCGCCAGGCTCAAGCGTGAAGACCTGTGACAGATAGGCGATGATCTCGTCAACCTTGAAAATCAACTGCGCGGTGCTGGAATCTTGCATCGTCTGGCCGTTGAGCCTCAGGCGGATGCCCAGCGCGTGCGGGTCGGGCACCTCGTCGGCCGAGACGAGGTGAGGCCCGATCGGCGCGAACGTGTCAAAGGTCTTGCCGGCCATCCACTGCTTGCCGGGCTTGCCGGTCTGCCAGTCTCGGGCCGAGACGTCGTGGCCGACCGCGTATCCGGCGACGTGCTCCATCGCCCGGTCGCGCGGAATGTGTCGACCCCCTCGACCCACGACGATGACCAGCTCCGCCTCGTAATCCACCTGCTGGCTCACGCTGGGAATGACAATCTCGGCGCCGTGGCCAATCAGGGCGGTCGCGTACTTGCTGAAAAGGATCGGCTCGGCGGGAATGTCCGAGCCGGTCTCAATCGCGTGGTCGCGATAGTTCAGGCCAAGGCAGATAATCTTGCGCGGGTCGTGTACCGGCGCGAGCAGCCTGGCCGTGGCCGGATCGTGGCGAAGGGTGCCGCGCTCCAGCGCCTTCCAGGCCCGGCGTTGATCGTCGGGGCTTAACGCCAGAAGCCCCCGGACGCTGGTCGGCAGCGACGAATCGGCCGCGTTCAGGTCAACGTATTCCTCGCCCACGACCCCACAGGCCCTCGGCCCGTCTTCGGTTTGAACAGTCACCCAGCGCACGACGAGCCTCCCGGACGAGAACTTGAAATCGCGGCTCGCCAGGATACGTCCCCCGACGATCTCACGCCAGGGTCTATCCCGATCAGGAAGACTGCGACGTCTGTATTTTCAATGACCAATGACCAAGGCCCGATGACCAAAAAGGAAAGATTCATCGGGCATCGGGCATCGAGACTTTGCAATCCTCATGCTATCCCGGTCCGCTCCCGTTCCCGAGATCAGTTTGGCGAGACTTAAAAGTGCGAAGACTACCGCGTTCAGGCGCTGTCGACCGTCCGTTGCGGATCAGGCAAGGCGCGCGGGGATCTTGTACCGAACGTGTCCCAATCAGGAGTCCGCCAAGAGCCCGGTCAAGGGAAATCGCGATCCGATGGCACGATCAACGGATTTCGGCGGAAGGCCCATAATTTTTTCAACGCGACTCTTGCCCGCGATAACGGCATTTGGAAATAATCGGATCGCACTGATGATCTGGACCGGACCGGATGTCCGGGGTGAAACGGCAAAAAAAATGGGGCACGATTGATCGCCCCGATCTTTGAGAGACGGCCATGCCCGATTACCTCCTGACCTCCGAATGGAAGAAGACGCTCAAGGCCCATCCCGACGTCAAGAACGTCGACGACCTCACCAAGGCCCTCGACGCCTACGCCAAGGTCAAGGATAACCCCGAGAAGGAACTCGCCGCGCTCAAGACCGTCACGACCGAGGCCAAGGAACTCAAGGGCAAGAACGCAAAGAACAAGGATCTCGCGGAATACCTCGGCGATATCCTCGGCGCCGCCGACAAGGCCGAGCGCGAGGCCGAGAAAGAGCTTGAGGCGGCCAAGAAAAAGGCCGCGGAACCCGACGTCGATACCGAACTGCTCAAGCAGCTCAAGATCACCCGGACCGCCCGCCCCGAGAAGCCCCGCTACTTCGTCGTCGCGCTGGGCAAACCCGCCGGTCTCTGCATCTCCAAGATTCCCAGCACGCGCAAGCAGAAGGCCCACGCCCGGACTTACCGCAAGGGCAAGGGAAAGCTTTTGCTGGGTCGCTGCTTCGGCGAGAGCGGGAAATTTGTCTTCGAACTCGAAGACAAGCCGATCAGCGGCCTCGCCAAGCTCCTCAAGAGCGCGGTTAAACTTCAGTGCGGCGTCGCGATCAAGGTGAACGTCCGCGGCGGCGGCGTTGACCTCGACGACGAGACCGACCTCGACGAGGTCGCCGACCTCGGCGAAGACGCGCCCGACGAGGACGACGCCCCCGGCGCCGAGGACGAAGGCGAGGAGGACGAAGACGAGGACGAGGGCGAGGACGTTCCGACCGACCCGGCCGCGATCGAAGGGCGGCTCAAGGCCGCCTTGCAACGCGCCGTCGGCCTCGGCCTGGCGCCCGAGGTGCTCAAGGAGATCAAGCTCAACGCCAGTGAGGTCAACGCCCTGCTGCGTCAGAAAGACCTCGCCGGGGCCTCGCGGAAACTCGACGCCCTGGAAGCGAAGCTCGCGCCGCAATCGACCGGCGGCGGCACCGAGGCCGATCCCCGAATCGTCGCTCGAGCCAACGACCTGAGCAAGCTGCTTGACTCGCTCGCCCGGGAAAGCCCCGACGCCGTCGCTCCGCTTCGCGGGTTCCTCGCCGAGGCGCGCGCCGCGGCTCTCGACGGCTGGACCGACGACGCCGACGAGATCCTCGACCGCGTCGAGGCCCGCGCCAAGGGGGTCGCCCGAGCCGCCAAGGCCGCGCGCGAGATCGCCGAGGCCGGGCCGACCCGCACCGTCGGCTTCAAGGTCGCCCGCGAAGGCTGGAACCAGGCCCGACAACTGGCTCGGGTCCAGATGACCAAGTTCAGCAACGCCCTCCTCTCGGACGACAAGGCCAAGGCTCAGCCCAACTGGAAAGACATCGAGGCGGGCGCCCAGAACCTTGTCCCCATGCTCGACGTCTTTGACGACTCGCTCGCCCAGGCGATTCAGGACGCCGAGACGGCGACTGATCCCGCCCTGATCCGCGACCACCTTCAGGACGCCGCGGCCCTCATCAGCGATTATCGCCAGGAACTCAGCACCAACCCGATCTACGGCGTCATGGACAACGGCGCCTACGGAACGTTCAAGGTCCACGACCTCCTGAGCCGGTCCCTCGACCAGGCCGCCGCCAAGCTCGGAGTCTGACAGAAATCAATGACCGCGTGGAAACGCCCGGATGAGAAGCCGAGGCGAACGCCTTATTTATCGGGGTCGTTTCGGTCCTCGGTCATTCTGAAAATGACCACGGCCCGTGCCAATGCCGCGTCGATGCCGACAACCACTTGCCCAGGGCTGTTGCCTGCTTGGGAGTTACCAAGGAGCGAGGACCGATGACCGAGGAAAACTCGAAAACAAGAAAGGGTAGGCAAGAGCCTTGTCGACCCTATTTTGGTCATTGGTACTCGGTCATCGGTCATGAATTGAGAAGAAAACAGTCCTGAAAGTCTCCCGGACTTGACTTCAACGAGGAAGACCTCACCATGCAAGATCCCAACTCCGGTCAGGACATCGAAGGCGGCAAGCAAGCCATCTGGAACGTCGTCTCCAAAAACAACGTGCCCCGGAGCGGGGTGGTTCTCAACGGCTCTCGGGGCCTTGTCAACCCTCGCCAGAACAGGCAACGCAGCAACGATCGGTACAATCGGCCGCCGATTCCGAACTTCGACCCCCCCGTCGAGAACAACGACAACGCTCCGAAGAACAACATTCTGAAGGACGTTCCCGTCGATCCGAACTTCCGCCCCCGCAATCTCAAGCGGGGCGGCGTGCGGTTGGGCGACGAATTTGAGAGCCAGCAGAAACTCATCCTCGAAGTCCACGCCTACAACAACGAGCTTGAAGAGGCCAAGCTCGTTCTCTCGATGCTCAAGGCCAGCCGGTTCGTCGCCACCCAAATGGTCGAGGCCAGCATCAATCAGGCGGAAAATCGGGTCAAGGCTGAGAACAACCAGACCCTTGAGAATTACAAGGCGTCTCGAAAAGACCTTACCGCCGTCAAGGATCAGGCCGATCACGCCGCGTCGATGGCCAAGGATACCGTCGACCTCGAAACCCGGGTTCACCTTGCCCTCTCCGCGGCCGAGCGTGAACTGGCCGAACTGGAAAAATACGCCTTCATCGACAGCAAGACCGTCAAGGACAAGGTCAGCCGGTCGCGCCAAACATTCGATTCCGCCAAGAATTACAACGAACTCAAGGGCGCCGAAACGGCTCTCGATGGCCTGACCCAGGACATCGCCAACTCCCGAGCCGCCGCCAAGAAGTCGTTCGAGGCGCTGAAGGAATACCAGGAGGCCCACCGGACCGCCACCGACCGGCTCGCCGAGGCGAAGAAGCTTCGGGGCGCCCAGACCGATCCGCGCGTTCTGCTGGAAGTCACCAGGCTGAACAACGCCATCGTCGCCTCGGACACGATCGTCGAACGCGCCGAGGGACCGGATCAGATCAAGTCGATGCAGAAGAACCTGCTCGAAAAAACTGAGACAGCGCTCAAGGCCGCCCGGGAAGAGTCGGCCCTCGTCCGCAAGGAGTTCGACGAGGCGATCAAGTCCATGCCCGCCTATCTCGAAGCCTACCGCGACGCCCTCGACGCCCGCGACCTGATCGCCAGCCAGCCCGGCGCGACCAAACCACTTCAAGAGATCGACGCCCTTCTCATCCTCACCCGCACCGGCGCCGCGGGCACTCCACCCGCCTCGGGCTTTACCGCCGCCCTCAACCTGCTCAAGACCAAGACCCCCTTGATCCTCGACGCCGCCAAACAGTCGAGCAAGACTTACCTCGAAAAAGACGTTGACCCCCAGGTCGCCCAGGCCTTCAAGACCGCCTCCGACAAGCTCGACAAACAGGAAGGCGTTCTCCCTCAATACCTCATCAAGATGCACCGCGCCGAGCTTGCCGACGCTCTCGTCGTTGGCAAGGACAACGTGCAAAAGGCCCTCGGCCAGATCCCGATCATCGCGCAGGCGATCGACAAGGAAGTCAAAGACTCGACGCAGGCGAAGGAGAAGGCCAACACGCTCCTGACCAAAGTCAAGCAGGACGTTGAGTACCTCAAGACGCTCAAGGCTCCCGCCGCCAACTACGCGAACGAAGAAAAGATCGTGGCCCGGGTCGAGAAAACCTTCCTGCCCGCTCTCGATTTCAAGGAGGCCGAGACCCAGCTCACTCACTGCCGCGACCTTCTCAAGGAACGCGTCGAATACTTCCTGTTGAACGGCCGCAAATGGAAGGAGGCCGAGACCTACCTCGCGGAGGCCAAGACGACCTGCATCGAACTTCTCAAGTGGCCCGCCGCCGCGAGCCAGGCCGGCCAGTTCCGCGATGAGCTGATCTCAGCCTCGGCCGACATTAACCAGTCGCTCGACTACGAAGCGGGCCTCGTCTGGCTGCAAGACTTCAAGACCCGCTTCCAGACCTTCGTCAACACCGCCGCCGCCCCCAGTGGCGACGACATGAAGGTCTTCCACGACGCCCGGGTCCAGGCGAACAACCTCGTTCGCGACGAGGCGAAGAAGACCCAGAAGCTTCTCAAGGAACTTGAAAACAAGCTCGACGGCGTCCGTTCAAAAACCGCGACGACGGTCCACTTCGGATATGACACCGCGATCAACGACTGGGAGAAATTCTGGCTCGACCCCAAGCTCGGGTCAGACAAGACGCTGGCCGACGCCTGCGCCAGTCATGCCCAGGTGGCCATCGCCAACCTTCAGTCCGTGCAACGGATGGCCGGGGAAATCCTCTCCGATCCTCAACTGATCAACGACGAGAAGGAACGCGTCAAGGCCGTCGATGACCACGCCGACGACGAAGGCCGGCCGGCGAAGGTCAAGGGAATGATCGATGGCCTTGAAACTCTCGGCGGCGGCGTGGCCACGCACCGCTCGGAACTCAAGAAGTACGAGGACGGCAAGGTCGGTTCGCCCGCCGAGGCCAGGCAGTTCCTCGTCAACCTCGAGACCGCCGTCCAGAAGGACATCGACAAGAGCGAGCAGGAACTCAAAAATCTCAAAAGCGAAGCCATGCTCGTCATCAAGTCGTTCACGGAATACGGAAAGAAGCTTCAGAGCAAGGACAAGGATTTCCTTGCCTATTTCGAGTCGCTCCGCGACCGCCTTCAGGATGCCATGGCCTTGCTCTCGAACAATGACTTCGAGATCGTGGTCAACGCCTGCAAGCAGATCAAAAGCGTTGGCGAGGAACTCGGCCGGATTCGCCCCGACACCAAGGGAGATTCCGCCTTCAAGCCCGTTGACGAGAAGATCAAGGAGCTTTCCGGCACGCTCGGCAAGGACAACGCGATCCGCCACCGGATGAAGGATTCGTACAACGCGGTTTACGCCGAACTCAACGAAACCGTCGCCGCGGTCCGCAAGCTCCCCCCCGAGGAGGGCCTGAAGCGGCTCGCCGATGTCGAGGCGAAAATCAACAAGCTCGTCACCGAGTCAGAACAGCTTGATCTTCAGAACAAGACGTTCAAGGCCCGCTGCGAGGCGATCGAAAAGACCGGCAAGGTCATCGCCAAGGAGACCGAGACCCGCGTCACCGATCGCTGCGACAGCTATTACGAGAAGTTCAAGACAATGCTCGCCGAGGCCAAGGCCGCCTCGAAGCAAGAGAACAACTACGAAGACGCCTTCAAACAGCTTGACGCCATCGAGAACGAGCTCGCCTCGATCCGCAACGCCCCCGACAAGCGCGTCAGGCTTCAGGAACTTGACGCCGACGCCCGCCAGGAACAACGCGCGGTTCACGACCTGGCGATGCGCTGGGAACGTCGACTCGCCCAGTTCGTTGACATCGAATTGCCGCGCACCAAGGACGAGATGCTCAAGCGCGTCAAGGAAGGCAAGGCGATGGTCGCCGACCTCGGCCAGGTTGATGACCTTTCCGGCACCGCCAAACGCGCCGATGACCTTGTTTCGCAGTACACGGCGATTATCTCGAAGCTGCCTCACAAGAGTCTCGGAGCCAACCAGTCGCCGCCGATGGGCAAGGTGCTTGAAGCCTTCGGCCGGGCGAACATGATGCTCGATAACGCCGCCCGGACCGCCCGGCGCCTTGCCGGCGACCCTGAAGGCACCAACATCAACATCTCCGGCGACCTCAAGAAGATCGAGGCCAACTGGGTCACCCGCGCCCGCAATTATTCCGCCGCCTTTGACAACGTCATCAACGAGATCAACAGCGCCTCGGGCGACGAGCAAGACCCCGAAAAGAAGAAGAACGCGGAGGCCGCCATCAAATCCCTCGGCCAACTTCGCGACCGCTTCAAGGACTCGGCCTTCACCGCGGCCTTCCAGGTCTTGACCACCAAGGACGCCCAGGAAGCCAACAAGCTCAAGGCCCGCGAGGAAGCCCTCCGGGTCGTCCGCGAGTATCGCCAGGCCCTCCGCAACCCTCTTTTAATCGCCAGCACGGCCGGCAAAGATCCGTACAGCCGAAGCCTCCGCCCCGCCTTCGCCATGCTTGAAACCGCCCTCAAGAAGATCGAGCTTGAAGCGCTCGTCGCCGAGTGAGGCTGACTGGATCGGCGATCCGTGACGTCTTTTGATCGAAAAGGGCAAAGCACAGAAGGGCAAAGGACAGAAGGGCAAAGGACGGAAGGGCAAAGGACGGAAGGGCAAAGGACGGAAGGGCAAAGGACGGAAGCCTCGATTTTTCGGCGAGATTTGTCTCGATCTGCCCTTTCCCCTTTGTCCTCGATCTTTTCGCCCATCCCGCCTGAATCGCCACGAACAGACTCGCGCTCCACCGAGCCTACGGAATACCCTGGACCGAGACCGCACCGGGAACCCAAGACCATGCCAATCTCCGACGAGATGATCGCGTTCATCGGCCAGGTGACCGGGAAGGCCGAGGACGCCAAGAAATACGAAGCTCAGCTTCAAGACAAGAACCAGGCAATCTCCGAGATCGTCGAGGGGGGCCTTGAAGGCAACGAGCGCGACAGCCTTCGAACCGCCATGAACTTCGTGATGAAGACGAAGAAAGGGAAGGACATCCAGTCGATCTCTCCCGAAGGCCAGGAACACGAGATCGACAGCGGCGATACCTCCCAGCTTCAGGGCCTCGACAAGAACTTGCAGCCCCTGATTCAGAAGGCGATGGACAAGATCGTTCAGATGAAGAACGACCTCAAGTCCAGGAAAGGCAAGGACGGCCAGCCCCTCTTCACCGACGCCGAGATCGCCGACGAACTCTTCACCCGGCTCCATCGCGAGGGCCTGATGCCCGAGAACCTCATCATCGATGAGTACAGCGTCACGGCCAAGCTCCTCGGCGAATCGATGAAGCGATACAAGGCGATGCTCGACGAGATCCGCCTGGAAAAAGAGAAGGCCAAGGCCAAGCAACGCATCGACGTCCATGGCGCCGGGAACAAGCGCGACATGCTCAAGGCCGCCATTGGCGAACTCACCGACATCAAGGATTCGGCCCTCGACGCCACCACGGGCAAGCTCTTCGCCGCGATCAGGCTTGGTGAGACCGAGGAAGACCGTAAGCGGATGCTCGACGTCACGAAGAAGGGCGTGATGGCCGGCATGAAGGTCGCGTCCGTCGTCTCGGCGGGTAAGTACGTGAACGAGGTGAAAACGGACACCGTTCCCGCCACGCCCGACCCCAAGCTTCTGGCCACCAATTTCGTCTCCTCGACCCTCAAGACGTTCAAGAACCCGGACCAGGCCGAGGCCGTCTCCAAGCTCCTCGCCGGCCACATCTCCGAGATCACGACGGTCATCAAGAACGCCATCAAGGACAAC
The DNA here is from genome assembly GCA_965277595.1 of Isosphaeraceae bacterium. GTDB lineage: Bacteria > Planctomycetota > Planctomycetia > Isosphaerales > Isosphaeraceae > CBDIDH01. Next base: position 1,636,035 of record CBDIDH010000002.1, on the reverse strand, counting down.
GTCGACGAGGGTGAAGCCGTCGCCACCTTCCTCAAGGAGATTCTCAAGACCAACATCGGCGCGACCGTGAAGGATTCGGTCACGGGCACCCCCTCGGTCATCTCGGGCGCGGTCTCGAACATCCTCGACGGCGTCTCGCTTGGCTCCGTCAAGCTCGCCTTTGACGACGCCGCGACGAAGTCGAAGCTGCAAGAGGCATCGCTCCGCCTCGTCGAATCGATCGACCATGCCCTCTCGGCGGCCATCGCCAAGATCAATCCGCTGGCCGGGCCGTTGTTCATCGGCGCCTATGATCGTGTCGTTGACGCCGTCGCCATCGCCGACATGGCCACCGAGGACGAGAAGCCCGACGCGCAGGGGATCATCAACGCCCTCGCCGACGGCTACCTCGAATGCATGAACGTCTGCAACCCCGACCCCAACAAGACGGTCTTTCCCCGGGTCGGTGTCGAGATGGCCAAGGCGTTCAAGGGCAAGGCCAACGCCTCAACCCTCGCCAAGGCGATCAAGGAGGACCCCAAGACGGCCTTTGCCTCGCTTCAGGCCGCCTCTTCCGCCGCGGTCGCCCGCGCTCTCGGCCTTCCCGGTCCCGACGGCAAGACCGAGCCGTCGGACGACTCCACCGCGTCCAAAAACATCAGCGAAGCCCTCAAAAACCCCGAGACCACCGAGGCGATGCGCGGAAACCTCGCCGACGCCAAGGCGTCGGAACTCTCCAAGGAGTGGGACGCGTCCGCCGAGGACCAGGAAGAATACGAACGCATGCTCATCCTCATCGACGAGGGGGGCGACTTTATGGCCGAGCAGCGCTCGATCGAAAATCTGATCGCCAAGCTCGAAGCCGACCGCAAGACCCTGGAACTCGTCGCCTCCGTCGGTAGCGAGATCGCCGGAATCGGCGGTCTCCTCGGCACGGTCGCCACCGACGGCGCCAAGATCGCCTCGCAGGCCGCCGGAGAGGCCGCCAAACACTTCACCGGCCCGATCGGAGGCGCGATCAAGGCGGCGCAGTTGATCGTTCAACTGACCGTCAACGCCATCAAGGCCGCCGAGCGCTGGGAACTCTGGTTCAAGTTCCAGAACAAGGTTCAAAAGACCAAGCGCGCCCGCAGCGCCCTGCTTCCGGCGATCCAGAACCTCTACGAGAACAAGCAAGAGCAGATCACCTATCACACGATCGAAGACGCGATGCTCGCGATTCAGCTTGCCGGAGCGCTCACCGAATGCGTTCCGCACGAGATCGCGCAGGCGACCGGCAAGCTGATCACGGCGATCGGCAGCGCCGGCCAGGCGGCGAACACCGCGGCGTACGCCGGTTATAACGAGGTCCAGCTTCGCAAGGCCTGGGCCACCACCCGGGCCTCGATCAACAACCCGGCGAGCCGATCGGTCGGCCTCGCCGCCATTCACGAGAACCCGACACTCGCGATGGTCGCCATCGCCTGGGCCTCCACCAACGGCGACCGGATGGCCCGGTCCATCCTCAGCGACACCGGGATCAACGAGCAGACCCTCGCCCACCACCAGGGTGACTCGGGCACCGAGAAGAAAATCGTCCAGCACCTGGAAACTCTTCTCAGCGAAGACCGACAGCTCAAGGACTCCGAGAAGATCAAGAGCAACTGGTACCCGACCTCGATCGAGCTGACCCGCGAAAGCTGGCTGACCTCCAAGAACCGGGCGATGAAGAAGGCCAGCCCCCCCTTGAAAGACGCGAACACCGGCGCCATTGAATCGGCGCTCCGGCTCGTCCAGGGCCAGACCAACATCGAAACCCTTCGCGCCAAGCTGGACGAAACCCCCGCCTTGACCCTGAACGCGAACCTCAAGCAGGTTGAGAACCTCATCAAGGAACTCGGAAAATTCACCCCTCGAACCGAAGACATGACCCCCCACGCCGAGATGTCCGTGCTTATTGAACGCTACACCGCCAGGGCCCGGCAGCTTCGCCTTGAGATCGCCCAGCTTCGCGACGAGAAACTGGAAATCGAGAAAGGAAAACTCGTCCGCAGCCGACGGGTTATTGAGGTATGATCCTTGACCCGGAAGGGGCGTTTGCTTCTCAATTGATGACCGATGACCGATGACCGATGACCGATGACCGATGACCGATGACCGATGACCGATGACCGATGACCGATGACCGATGACCGATGACCGATGACCGATGACCGATGACCGATGACCGATGACCGATGACCGATGACCGATGACCGATGACCGATTTGAAGAAAAGAGAACAGGAAGAATAGGCAAGAGCTTTGGCGATCTTTATCGGTCATTGGTCATTGGTCATGCCCAGGAATGAAACAACCCAGGTGATTCACGGTCCATCCCTTGACGCCTCGGCCCGAGTCGTGATCGCATGGCCGACCTGATCACCTGGGCCGTCGCCGCGGGCGGCTTGACCCTCGGCGCGGTCGGTGTCGCGGGCATCGCCATCGTGGATTGGGCCGCCTGGATGCTCGTTCTACCCGGCCGCCGGGCGTCAACGCCGTCGAGCAAGGCCGGTACGGGTCCTCGACCCCCCGGCGAGCCGATCGAGGCAAGGGCCAGCGACGATGTCCGGCTCTCGGGAACCTGGCACCCCGCCGACCCGACCGGGCGCCACGGCCGGGTCGTCCTGCTCATCCACGGCTTTGCCGAGGACCCGTCGGCCCTTGCCGCGCAGTTGATCGCGCTGAACCGACACGGCTGGGACGTCGCCGCGCTGGACAACCGGGCTCACGGCCAGAGCGGCGGCGATCGCGGCTCGTTCGGCGGTCGAGAAGCGGCCGACGTGACCGCCTGGATCGACGCGCTGAAGGCCTCGAAGAGGCTGAACGGCCCCTCGCCCGTTGTCGCCGTCTGGGGCCGATCGATGGGCGCCGCGGTCGCCGCGCGCGCCGGGGCCGACGACCCGAGAATCGCCGCGCTCGTTCTCGAAGCCCCGTATCTCGACCTCGAAGAGACGATTCGGGGCATTCTCCGCCGTCGTCGGATTCCGTTCGCCGTCGTGCTCGCCCGCCTGATCGTCCGCCGGGCGCGGCGGCTCGCGGGCGTCTCGCTCGTGGCGCCGAGACCGATCGACCTCGCCCCGCGCATCGGGGCGCGGACCTTGATCCTTCACGGCGAGAACGACTCGCTCATTCCCGCCGCCGACGCCCGACGCCTGGCCCTTGCCTTTCTTCGCCCGGCGCTCTTTATCGAGGTCGCCGGCGCGGGGCATAACTCGGTCGTCGACGTCGGCGGCGCCGACCTTCTCGAACGCGTCGCCTCGTTCCTTGACGAGGCCGTCGCCCGATAACTTTCTCGACGCGTTCGTCGCCTCGATCAGGCCGGGTTATTCAGGACGACGACATAGTTGAGAATCAGCCGCCCCGTGTACGGGTTGAGCGTTCCCGTGGCCGAGAAGGTGCCGGTCTCGCCCAGGAATCGTTTCGTTCCGCTCGTCACCGAACCGACCAGGCTGACCGTCGTCAATCTTCGGGCGGCCACCGTGCCGGTCCCGGAATAGGAGATGAAGAGTTCATCTCCCTTGTAATCGTACATCTGGGCGTTGCCGTTGGTGATGGCCACCGTCGATCCGGTCGTCGTTTCGACCTGCTGCGTGCTGAAGAGCACGTTGCCGATTGGCCTCGCCGCGCCGTGGCCGCTATACGAATGATAGCCGGGGAGCGTCTTCGTGTAGAGCCCCGCGCCGGCGGGCAAGCCCTGAACGTGCCCGACGATCGTCGTGATCGGGGTGGCCGCCCGCGAGACCTCGGCGCTGATCGCGTTGGGCGTGATGCCACTGAGGAGGTTGCGATCCTCCAGGAATTCCAGGCGGAGATGCCGCCGCCCCTTCGCCCGATCCGTGGCGGTGAACATGGCTCAGATCCCTCCCTGACAGACGAGTCAACAGCCGGCCGACAACCGGGCCAGTCTCCCTACGGAGAAGACTTACCACTCGTTGCCCCCGACGCAAAAAAAAACGAGCCGCCAACGCGCCGGGTTGCGCTTTTTGATCGCCCAGACGGATTATTCCGGGTCAATCTCGCCGTCCAGGACGACGAACGACCTGCGTAACCCGACCAGCACGGCGCCGACCTCTTCGTCCTCGATATCGGACCACTGGCAAAAGAGCGTGACGGTCTTGCGTTCTGTACGAAAGGCTCGGATCGCGCAGGCATTGGTCAGATCGAGCGAGATGAACTCGATATCGTAGCCGACCGCCCTCTGCCCGGCGATCGTCTCCATCGCCGGGGTCGCATCCAGCGTCGGATACTCCTCGCGCATCGCCCCGAGCGCCTCATCGACAACCTCCGCCGGCGTCGGCCGATCTTCATCCACGGTCACCAGCGCAAAGGCGAGGCCATCGGGCGCGTTCAGCGAGACGGTCGTCACCGCCCCGTCGTCATCGTCGTTGACCTCAAGCTCCCAGTCCTCGGGGTACTGGAAGCGAATTCCGTGCTGTTCGAAAAGTGTCATGGACATGGCGATGGCCGATATTGGGATTTGTGGATCAGTTGGGTTGTGGTCCGTCCGGTCCGGCGTCGTCTCCGGCGAACGGGGCGAAGTCGGACGATTCGAAGAGAGCGAGATAGGGGTCAAACCGATACCGGCGATTTCTCTGGGAGCCGGTCGTCTCACGGAGTAGGCCCTCGTCGGCGAATTGCTCGACGTACTTGGTAGCCGTCGGGAATGCGCAGCCGAGGCGGTCCTGGACCATCTGGATGGAGACGAGGGGTTGCTCGAAGAGGTAATCGTCCCTGACGTTAGCGATCTCCAAGAAAGCGAATTTGTCATACAGACAAAAACGGGACGGCCTTATTTCACAAAACAGCGAATCGGCTTAACAATGGAGTCCGCTCGGGACATTGTCAAGGTAACGATTCGACAGTTTCCTGGCGTTTAGCAGTCCTCGTACTTGAGGATCGCCGTTGCTGAAGGGATATCGTAACAAGGTCCCGCGGCGTCGCCAACGCAGGACCCGGCGTCGCTTTGGGGTCGGGTCTGCCCTGGAATTTTGAAGCCTGATGGATGACCAAGGGGGCAAGGAGCGTCGGGCTGAACGTTGTCGGTCATTGATCCCCGGGACTTTGCAATTCTCCCGCCGGGCGGCGTTGGAAGCTCGCGGCGGAAGCTGATACGATGGTCGTGGGCCGCTTCGCGGCTGTTGGAACTGAGATCCCCCGCACTGCCCCGAGAGTGTTTTCGTCCATGCGCGTTCTGTCGGGAATTCAGCCCTCGGGTGCCCTGCACATCGGCAACTACTTCGGCGCGATCAAGCAATACGTCGAGTTGCAGCAGGGCAACGACGCTTATTATTTCGTCGCCAATTATCACGCCCTGACCAGCGTCCGCGACGCCGGCAAGCTTCGCGGCTACGTCAACGACGTCCTGATTGACCTGCTTTCCCTCGGCATCGATCCCGAGACCGCGACCCTTTTCGTTCAGTCCGACGTTCCCGAGACGACCGAGCTGGCCTGGCTCCTGACCAGCGTCACGCCGATGGGCTGGCTGGAAAAAGGAACGAGCTACAAGGACAAGGTCCAGCAGGGGCTTCCGTCCGATCATGGCCTCTTCGCCTACCCGGTGCTTCAGGCGGCCGATATCCTTCTGTATGACGCCGATGTTGTCCCGGTCGGCCAGGATCAGCGCCAGCATCTTGAGATCACCCGCGACATCGCCGAGCGGTTCAACCACGTTTACGGCGAGACGTTCAAACTGCCGAAAGCGTACATTCTCGACCACGTCTCGGTGGTCCCAGGCGTCGACGGCCGGAAGATGTCCAAGAGCTACAACAACACGATCGAGATTTTCGAGAGCCCCGAATCGATCCGCAAGAAGTGCAAGAAGATCGTCACCGACAGCACCCCGGTTGAGGCGCCCAAGAACCCCGACACCTGCCCCGTCTTCAATCTTTACAAGCTCGTCGCCCCGGCCGACGCCCTTGCCGAGGCCGAGCAACGCTACCGATCCGGCGGGATCGGCTACGGCGAGATAAAGACCCGACTGGCCGAGGCCATTATCGCCGCCTTCGCCCTTCCCCGCGAACGCCGGGCCGACTGGGTCGCTCATCCCTCCCGCGTTGCGGAGGTCCGCGCCGCCGCCGCCGCCCGCGCTCGCAAGACGGCCCGCGTCGTCCTCGATCGCGCGCGTGAAGCCTGCGGGGTCCTTTGAATCGACCGTGAAGAAGGTCTCAGTGGTTGACTTCGCCGGCCCGCTGCTTACAATCGAAGAGAACGGCGTGTGTGCCCGTGCGCAATGGATCGGAGCCTTCCGCAAATGCGACGGTCCCTGGCGATCCTTCGACTTGCTCTGACCCTCGGCCTTACCGGCCGGGTGTGGTCTTGGGGCTCGTCGTTCTAACGTCGCCGACACGCGAACGAACGAAACACGGACAAAGCCCCGAGACCCGCCCGGACCGACCGGCGGATCTCGGGGCTTTGTTGTTTCCGAAGGCCGTCGGTCGTGAGGGCATCAGCCAGCCAGTCTGATTATCCTCCATTCGAACCGAAGTGGACGCCAGAACCAAGGACCCGTCATGACCGACGCGAACCCCGACGCTGACAAGCGGATCCGAATCTTCGACACCACGCTGCGCGACGGCGAGCAATCGCCCGGCGCGAGCATGAACATCGCCGAAAAGGTCGAGGTGGCCCGAGCCCTTGCCGGCCTTGGTGTCGACATCATCGAGGCGGGTTTTCCGATCGCCTCGCCGGGCGACTTCGAGGCCGTTCGCGCCATTGCCGCCGAGGTCACCGGGTCAACCGTCTGCGGCCTCGCTCGCTGCAATGAACGCGATATCGAACGCGCCTGGGATGCCTTGAAGTATGCCCAGAGCCCTCGGATTCACGTCTTTCTCGCCACTTCGGCCATTCATCGCGAGCACAAGCTGAAGATGACCCGCGACCAGGTCATTGAACGCGCCGTGGCGAGCGTTCGCCAGGCGAAGGGGGTTTGCGCCGATGTCGAGTTCAGTCCCGAAGACGCGGCGCGGACCGAGATTGACTTTCTCTGCGACGTCGTCGCCGCGGCGATCGACGCCGGCGCCACGACCGTGAACATTCCCGACACCGTCGGCTATGCCACGCCCAGCCAGTACGCCCAGGTGATCCGCACCCTTCGCGAACGGGTCAAGGGAATCGACCGCGCGGTGATCAGCACGCACTGTCACGACGACCTCGGCATGGCCGTCGCCAACAGCCTCGCCGGTTGCGAGGCCGGTGCCCGGCAGGTTGAATGCACGATCAACGGCCTCGGCGAACGCGCGGGGAACGCGGCGCTTGAAGAGGTTGTCATGGCCCTGAAAACCCGGTTCGACTATTACGGCCTGACGACCAACATCAAGACCGAGCGCCTCTATCCGGTCAGCCGGATGGTCTCGACGGTGACCGGCCTGGTGGTTCAGCGGAACAAGGCGATTGTCGGCCGGAACGCCTTCGCGCACGAGTCGGGCATTCACCAGGACGGCATGCTCAAGGAGCGTTCAACGTACGAGATCATGCGTCCCGAAGAGGTCGGCGTGCCCAAGACTGACCTGGTTCTCGGCAAGCACTCGGGCCGCCACGCCCTGCGCGATCGCGTCAAGGAGCTGGGCTATCACCTCAACGACGAGCAGGCGGAAACCCTCTTCAACGACTTCAAGGCACTCGCCGACAAGAAGAAAGAGGTCTTCGACGACGATTTGATTGTCCTGATCGAGAAGCACATTCAGAAGGTTCCCGCGCACTGGTCACTCGTCAGCCTGCACACGACCGCCGGCACGAGCGTCACGCCGACGGCGACGGTCTCGATCCGCCGTCCCGACGGCCAGCTTGTGCAAGACGCGGCGATTGGCGACGGCCCCGTCGACGCGATTTTCAAGGCGGTCGAGCGCGTGACCGGAATCACGGCGAACCTCAAGGAGTTCGGCGTTCGGGGCGTGACGTCCGGCAAGGATGCTCAGGGTGAGGTCTCGCTCGAACTTGAGGTGGAGAGCGACGACCGCACCTTCCGCGGCCGGGCCGCGTCGACCGACATCATCGAAGCCTCGGCCGAAGCGTATCTCAACGCCGTGAACGCCATTTATGCCCGCCGCGAACGCGACCATCCCCGCGAGGTCATCGGCCGCCCCGGCGCCGGGGCCTGAAGACGTTTCCGATGATGACCGATGACCGATGACCGAGCGAAAAACTCGGGATAAAGTCCGGGGCGAAGCCCTTGCAGGGGAATCTCCCGCCATCGGTCATCGGTCCTTCTTAGGCGGATCTCGGTCTTTATCGGGATTCTGGGGGGTTTTGCGCGCGCTCTGCGCCGCTCGCGGGGATTTCTTTGGGAGGAAGGGTGTGGATCTTCCCAAGGAAATGCGGCTCAGACGAACGAGCAAAAGACGAAGGCACAAGCAAGAGATGTCGCTGAACTCGCGGTCACGTTCTCGGAAACAACGGGCCGGATCGGTTGCTGAAGGATGCCGATCCCTTTATGATCGAAAGATCTCTGGCCCGTCTTCTGGATCACGGACCGCGCCCGCCATGACGACTCATGAGAGCGACGATCAGTCGGCGGTTGACGACCTGCGGAAGGGGAATCCGCACGCCCTCGCCGCGCTCTTCTCGCGACACCAGGGACGGCTTCGCCGGATGGTGGATTTCCGGCTCGACGCGCGGCTTCGAGGCCGGGTCTCGGCATCGGACGTCTTGCAAGAGGCTTACATCGATGCCTTGAAGCGCCTGCCGCACTTCCAGGCCGATCCCGACGTCCCGTTCTTCATCTGGCTCAGAACGGTGACCGTGCAGCGGCTCATTGATGTCCATCGCCAGCACCTTGGCGCAGCCGGACGCGACGCCGGACGCGAAGTTCGCATCAACGGTAATGATTCGATCGAGGTCAGCTCGGAACGAATGGCCGAGTTGATGGGCGATGTCACCTCGCCGAGCTTCGCGGCCGAACGTCAGGAACTCAAAGGCAGAATCCGCGAAATGCTCGACCGCCTTGATCCGACCGATCGCGAGGTCCTGGCGATGCGGCACTTTGAAGAGTTGAGCAACCAGGAAGTCGCCGCGGCGCTCGGGATTCGGTCAAGCGCGGCGAGCAAGCGGTACGTCCGGGCCATTGAGCGGCTCAAAGAGGCGTTGGAAGGGTCGGACCATTCCGAAGGAGACACCCGATGAGCGACCGCATGGTCGACGACAACGACCTCGACCTTGACCGGACCGGGACCTTGACCGATGCCGGTGGCGACCTCCTCGATCGCCTCGCCGAGGAGTTCATCGCCCGGAAGCGACAGGGCGAGACCCCCTTGATCTCCGAGTTCGAGGCGAGGTATCCCGAGCACGCCGACCGGATTCGCAAGTTCCTGCCGACGGTCGCCCTGATTGAAGGGCTGAAATCAGCGCCGGCCGCGAAGGGCGGAGGCGAGAGCCGGGGCCTTCCCGAGCGCATTGGCGAGTTCCGGGTCGTCCGCGAGCTGGGCCGGGGGGGCATGGGGGTCGTTTACGAGGCTGTTCAGGAATCGCTCGGCCGCCACGTCGCGATCAAGGTCATTCATCACGTCCACCTTGACGCCAGGCGGTTGCTCCGGTTTCAGCGCGAGACGCGGGCGGTGGCCCGGCTCCATCACGCGCACGTCGTGCCGATCTTCGGCGCGGGCGAGGACGGCGGCCTGCCGTATTACGTCATGCAGTACATTCCCGGCTCCGGGCTCGATGCCCTGCTGGGAACCTGGCGGCACGCCGGACCCGATCAGTCCGCCGATCACTGGCGGTTCGTCGCCGGTCTGGGCCGGCAGGCGGCCGGGGCGCTTCAATACGCGCACGAACAGGGCATCTTGCACCGAGACATCAAGCCCGCGAACCTTCTGGTTGACGATCAGCAGTGCGTCTGGGTGACCGACTTCGGCCTGGCGAAGCTGACCGGGCAAGATGACCTGACCGCCTCGGGCGACGTGATCGGCACGCTGCGCTACCTCGCGCCCGAGGCCCTTCGCGGCGTCTCCGACGAGCGAAGCGATGTGTATAGCCTGGGCCTAACCCTTTACGAGATGCTGACCCTGGCCGCGCCCTTTGGCGACCTCTCGCCGAGCGAGTTGCTCAAGCACGTCAGCGAGCGCGAGCCGATCCGGCCAAGACGGCTCGATCCGACGATTCCCCGCGACATGGAAACGATTGTTCTGAAGGCCACGGCCCGCGAGCCAAACCACCGCTACCCGACCGCCGGCGCTCTCGCCGACGACCTGCAACGCTTCCTCGACGACCGGCCGATCCGCGCCCGACCGGTCAGTCTCTTTGAGCGTGGCTGGCGTTGGGCTCGGCGAAACCGGGCGACCGCGGCTCTCTCCGCCACGGCGGCCCTGGCGGTCTTCGTGGCGGCGGTCGTCGGCTGGGTCGGCTATGCGATCACCACCCAGGCGCTGGAAAGCGAATCAAGACGTCGAGGCGAGGCCGAACGCGCGACCCGCCGCGCCGAGCAAAACGTCGCCCTCTCGCTCGACGTCTTCGCGGCGCTTTTTGACAAGCTGACACCCCACGAAACGCTCGTTGATCCCCCTCCCGGCCGGTTCGGTGGGGTGACCCGACGTCTTCGAGGCGATGGACCCGGTGGACCTGGCGGACCTGGCGGAGGCCCCGGCGGACCCGGTGGCGATCCCTTCGGCGACGGTCCGCCCCCGCCCCCGCCAGGCGATCGCGGCCCAGGCGCGGGGAGGGACGGCGGTCCTCCGCCGCCGCCTCCCGATGACGACGGCGGCCCGCGCGGTCGCGGACATCACGGACCAGGACCAGGCGGCGAGGGCGATCACTTCGGGCCGGGCGGCGGAAGGCCCGGGGGAGCAAGGTCGGTCGCGGAGACCGAACTGCTCAAGACCGTTCTCTCGTTTTATGATCGCTTCGCCAGGCAGAACGCGACGAATCCGAAGCTTCAAGGGGAGGCCGCGACGGCGTATCGGCGGGTCGGCTCGCTTTATGAACGGCTCGGGCAGGCCGAGGCGTCGGAAACGGCCAATGCGCGAGCGGTTGAGATCTTCGAGGGGCTGGTCGCGGCGTACCCGGCCGAGCCGTCGTACCGGGCCAGGCTGGTCGAGACGGTTCTCATGTCCGACCCCTGGTCGGCCCCCGAGTCGGCTCTCACGCTGCTGGAAACGCGGTTCGTCCGTGCCCGCGACCTGATTGACGGGCTTGTGGCCGAGACGCCCGACGACCTGACTTATGCCCAGTCGCAGGTTCACGTTCACGCGAAGCTCGGCGCGGTCTGGCAACTGCTCGGTCGCCTTGCCGAGGCCGAAACTTGCTATCGCCGGGCGATTGCCCAGGGCGGAGCGCTGATCGACCGAGCACCGCGGCCCTTCCGCGCTCTTCTCGATCGGGCGATGATCCGCGAGAACCTGGCCGATCTGAAGCTGAGCGGCGGCCACCGCGACGAGGCCGTCGCCTTGCTTGACGAGGCCGCGGCCGACCTCATCGCCACCCGATCGGCCCGAGGGCCGACCTCGATGGCGACCGTTCACCTGGAAAACCTGGCCCAGCTTTTCGAGAAGCTCGGCGAATCCAACCACGCCCTTGCGATGACGCGCCAGGCGGACGATTCTCCGACGTCCGACGACGGCCCGCCGCCGCCTCCGGAATGACCGATGGCCCAATCGCGGAATTCATCGGTCCTCGGTCATCGGTCATCGGTCCTCGGTCATCGGTCCTCGGTCCTCGGTCATCGGTCATCGGTCATGAAAAAGTGGAATATGGACACCGGGCCGCGAAGTGTGTCCAATGCGGGGTAAGGCCGCCTTGAACCGAGGATCTTGGCGCGCGTTTCGCCTCACTCCAGGAGCTTCCGCGGATGACCAGGAAACCTTGTCGAAGGGGGTTCGCGGTCGCGGCCGTGGCGGCGCTTTCCGCGATCGCGCCGGGGGTTGCCCCGGGCGGAGAGATCGCCGCGGCGAACGCGACAATCTTCGGCCCGAATGTTTATGTTTTCGATCCGAGCATGCCCGCCGCGGGCGTTCAAAAGGCGGCGATGAACGTCTTCTCGAAGATGGAGTCGAACCAGTTCGGTCCCGAGCGCTTCGCGCTGCTGTTCAGGCCGGGCGACTACGACGTGACCTTCAACGTCGGCTTTTACACGCAGGTGGCCGGCCTGGGAAAGAACCCCGACGATGTTCGGATCAACGGCGGCGTGAACGTGAACGCGAAGTGGATGGCCGCCGCCAACGCAACCTGCAATTTCTGGCGGTCGCTTGAGAATTTCGCGGTCACGCCGACGGCGAGCAAGGGGGTGACCCGCATAGCCGTCTCGCAGGCGGCGCCGTTGCGTCGGCTCCACGTCAAGGGAGAACTGCACCTCTTTGACTTCGATGAGAAGTGGAACGCCGGCTGGGCCAGCGGCGGCTTTCTCGCCGATTCGATCGTTGACGGCAAGGTCGTCCCGGCGTCTCAGCAACAGTGGATTTCGCGGAACAGCACGTGGTCTGAGTGGACCAACGGGGTCTGGAACATGGTCTTCGTCGGCTGCTCGAACGTCCGGGCCGACGGCTTTCCCGACCCGCCCTATACCGTCGTGACCGAGACGCCGATCATCCGCGAGAAGCCTTATCTTTACCTCGACGGCTCGGGGCATTTCGCCGTTTTCAAGCCCGCGCTGCAAACCAACAGGCAAGGGGTAAGCTGGGCCAGGGGGTCAACCCCCGGCACGTCGGTCTCGATCGATGCGTTCTTGATCGCGGAGCCGAAAACCGCGAGCGCCTCGGCGCTCAACGCGGCGCTCGCCTCGGGCAAGCATATCCTCTTCACGCCGGGCCATTACATGCTCGACGAGCCGCTCAAGGTCAGCCGGGCCGACACGATGATCCTTGGCCTTGGCGTCCCTTCGATCGTGCCGAAGACGGGCAAGCCGGCGATCTCGGTGGCCGATGTCGACGGCGTGACGATCGCCGGCCTGATCCTCGACGCGGGCGAGGTCAAGTCGCCCACGCTTCTCGAAGTCGGCCCTGTAGGAACCAGCGCGAGCGATCACGCGAAGAATCCCACGTTCCTTTATGATCTCACCGTGCGGACCGGCGGCGCGACGCCTGGCAAGAACGACGTGGGCATCACGATCAACAGCAACCACGTCGTCGCCGATCAAGTCTGGCTCTGGCGCGCCGACCACGGCGCGGGGGCCGACTGGACGACCAATCCGACCAAGAACGGCCTGGTCGTGAACGGTCGGGACGTGACGATTTACGGCCTCTTCAACGAGCATCACGAGGAATATCAGACCCTCTGGAACGGCAACGGAGGCCGCGTTTACTTCTATCAGTCGGAGATGCCGTATGACGTGCCCACGCAATCGGCCTGGATGAGCCACGGCACGTTGAACGGCTACGCCTCTTATAAGGTGGCCGACTCGGTCACCCGTCACGAAGCCTGGGGCCTCGGCGTTTACTGCTTCTTTCGCGATGCCCCCGCGCGGGCCGAGCGCGGGATCGAAGCCCCGGTCGCGAAGGGGATCAAGCTTCATCACATGACGTCAATCTGGCTGAGCGGTCAGCCCGGCAGCGAGATCAGCCACGTCATCAACACCCTCGGCGCTCGCGTTTACGCCAATTCTCCCGCCGGAGCCATGCGCCAGACCGTCGCCGAGTTCGGCGAGGCGCAACCCGACACCGACAACAATGACGGCAAGCCCGCGCGCAGCGCGACGCGGCGGCGGTGAACCCTTTCGGACGCGCGCGAGGATGGCAAAGTCTCTCTCCTCAATGACCAATGTCCAATGTCCAAATGGTGGAATTTATCGGCCATTGGTCCTCGGTCATCGGGACTTTGCAATGCTCCTGTTCGGACGCGAAGGGGCGGTACGCGTCCAACCTCGGTAGAATGGAGGTCAGAATCGATCGATCGTCGGTGTTTGATGGGAAGAGGCGTTTTCGCAAATGAATCCGATCGTCTTCGCGCTCCGAAGGCCATTCACGGTGATGGTGGGGGTCGTTGCCATCGCCCTGGCAAGCGGGCTGGCGCTGGCGCGGATGCCGATCGATATTTTTCCGAACCTCAACCTCCCCGTCATCTATGTCGCTCAGCCCTTCGGCGGCATGGACCCCGCGCAGATGGAAGGCTTGATCGCCAACTATTACGAGTATCACTTCTTATATATCGCGGGAATCCATCACGTCGAATCGAAGAACATTCAGGGCATGGCCCTGATGAAACTCGCCTTTCACCCCGGCACCAACATGGCGCAGGCGATGGCCGAGACGATCGGCTACGTCACCCGGAGCCGTGCCTTCATGCCGCCGGGAACGGTCTCGCCCTTCATCACCCGATTTGACGCCGGGAGCGTTCCGGTCGGCTATCTCGTGCTTTCGAGCGAGACCCGAAGCATCGGCGAGATCCAGGACCAGGCCCTCTTCAAGGTCCGGCCGATGTTCGCGAGTCTGCCGGGCGTCTCGGCCCCGCCACCGTTTGGAGGGAGTCAGCGGACCGTCGTTGTTCGGGTCGACCCGGACCGACTGCGGTCGTACAAGGTCTCGCCCGACGAGGTCTTGAAGGCGCTGACGACAGGCAACGTGATCAGTCCCTCGGGAAACCTCAGGATCGGCGACGAGATGCCGATCGTGCCGGTGAACTCGCTCGTCAAGCAGGTTGACGAGCTGAAAACCATTCCCATTCGCCCGGGTGTCAGCCCGACGGTTTACCTTCGCGATCTCGCGACCGTGCAAGACGCCTCGGACGTCACGACCGGCTACGCGCTCGTCAACGGGCGGCGGGCGGTGTACATCCTGGTGACGAAGCGGGCCGATGCCTCGACGCTCTCGGTCGTCAAGAACGTGCGGGCCGCCTTGCCGACGATGCAGGCCGTCTTGCCCGACGACATCCACGTGAGCTTTGCCTTTGACCAGTCGCCGACGGTGACCAACGCCATGACCAGCCTGGCGACCGAAGGGCTTCTGGGCGCCTTGCTCACCGGGCTGATGGTCTTTGTCTTCCTCCGCGACTGGCGGAGCGCCCTGGTGGTTGTTTTGAACATTCCCTTCGCGATCTCGGGCGCACTGGTCGCGCTCTGGCTCACCGGGCAGACGATCAACCTGATGACGCTCGGCGGCCTCGCGCTGGCGATCGGCATCCTCGTCGACGAGGCGACGGTCGAGATCGAAAACATTCACGCCCGGATGCAAGAGACAGACAATCTCGCGCGGGCGGTCCGCCAGGGGAATTTGGATACGGCCGTGCCTCGACTGCTGGCGATGCTCTGCATTCTGGCGGTCTTCATTCCCTCGGTTTTCATGCAAGGGGCGGCGCAGGCGTTGTTCGCGCCGCTATCGCTGGCCGTCGGCTTCGCGATGGTCTCGTCGTATTTGCTCTCCAGTACGTTCGTGCCCGTGCTCTCGGTCTGGCTGCTCAGGGCGTCGCGCCGGGACGTCGGACCGTCGCGGTTTGAACGCTTCGCCAGGGCTTACGGTCGACGCCTGGAACCGATCGTTCGCCTTCGCGGGATTGTCGTGCCGGTCTATCTCGCGGTCTCGGCGGTTCTGATCTTCGGGCTTGGCCGAGGGTTGGGGATGGAGATCTTCCCGAGAGTCGACGCCGGCCGGTTTCAGGTTCGGATCAAGGCGCCGACCGGAACGCGGATCGAGAAGACCGAGCAGATCGCCCGCGCCGCGCTGGAGGCGATTCGCAAGGAGGTCGGCGCTCAAGGGGTCGAGATCTCGGTCGGTTACGTCGGCCTGATTCCGTCGAGCTATCCCATCAACGCCATCTATCAATGGACCGGCGGGCCGGAAGACGTCCGGCTCAGGGTCGCCCTGCGGCGAGGGAGCCGCGTCGATGTCGAGGGCCTGACCCAACGCCTCCGGGCGCGCCTTGGCCGCGAGATGCCGGGCGCGCAGTTCTCGTTCGAGCCGGCCGATATCGTCAGCGAGGTAATGAGCTTCGGCTCGCCGACGCCCGTCGAGGTGGCGATCACCGGTTCCAACTTCAGCGACGACCGCGCCTTTGCCGCGAAGGTCCGCGACGAACTCGCCAAAATTCCGGCGCTCCGTGATCTTCAATACGCCCAGGCGCTGGATTATCCGACCGTCGCCGTGGCGATTGATCGCGAAAAAGCGGGAATCAGCGGCGTGACGGTCGATGAGATCGCGCGGTCGCTCGTCACGGCGACGTCGTCGAGCCGCTTCGTCGTTCCAAACTACTGGCCAGACCCGAAGACCGGGATCGGTTATCAGGTTCAGGTGGAAATCCCGATCGCCTTGATGGATTCGGCCAGACAGGTGGAAACGCTGCCGATTCCACGGTCGGGAGGGCCTTCGCTGCTGCTCCGCGACGTCGCCAGTGTCCGACGCGGGACGATGCCTGGCGAGATCGATCGATATAACATGAAACGCTCGATCAGCCTCACCGCCAACATCGCGGGCGAGGACCTGGGCCGGGTCGCCCGCCAGGTCGCGCGGGCGATTGAGCGAGCCGGAACGCCGCCGAAAGGGGTTAGCGTGGAGGTTCGCGGCCAGATCGCGCCGATGCAAGAGATGCTCAGCGGGCTCTCGATCGGCCTGGTGATGGCGGTCGTGGTGATCTTGCTCCTTTTGATCGCCAATTTCCAGTCGGCGCGGCTGGCGGTCGTCACGCTCTCGACCGTTCCGGCGGTAGTCTCGGGGGTGGTGGTGATGCTCTGGATTTCGGGAACAACGATCAACATTCAGTCGTTCAATGGGTCGATCATGGCGGTGGGTGTCGCCGTCGCCAACGCGATTCTTCTGGTCACCTTCGCCGAGCGTCAACGCCGCGTGGACGCGATCGATCACGAAGGGGGTTCAAGAGCGGCGCGGGGGGCGATCGTCGGGGCTCGGGGGCGGCTCAGGCCGATCTTGATGACCAGTTGCGCGATGTCGGCCGGAATGATGCCGCTGGCCCTTGGCTGGGGCGAAGGGGGCGCGCAATCGGCCCCGCTGGGACGGGCGGTCATCGGCGGTCTGATCGCGGCCACGATCGCCACGCTTGGCGTCTTGCCGGCCGTCTTCGCACTGGTTCAAGGGGGCGTCGGGCGAGCGTCGGCCTCGATGGACCCGGACGACCCGGAAAGCCGCTATTTTGTAAGGTCCGTCGCAAATCGGGCGGTCTCGGCCAACGGCGACGTCAGCGAGGCGGAACCACCTCACAAAGGCGACCCGCATCCCTCGGGAATCCATTGATGAATCGGGTTGTTGAACGGAATACGAGACTGGTGATTCTCAACGTCTGTCTCCTGGCCTCGGCCTGTGAGAGGCCCGACGGCGAGACCTCGGCGACCTCGGCCGCGGCGATGGTCGTTCGCGTGGCGACGGTCCGTCCCGAGCGCCTGACCGTGCGACGCACAGCCGAGGAGCCTGGCCAGATCGAGGCGTTCGAGGTCACGCCGATTCATGCCAAGGTCGCCGGCTACGTGCGCAAGGTTTGCGTCGACATTGGCGACCGGGTGAAGAAGGGGGACCTGCTCGCCGAGATCGACGTGCCCGAGGTCGCGGCCGACCTGAAGCAGAAACGCGCCTCGATCGAAGAGGCCGAGGCCGAGACGAGGCAGGCCGAGGGGGCCGTCGTGGTCTCTCGGGCGGAGGTCGCCAGCGCCGAGGCGAGGGTCAACGAGTTCGAGGCGGGGATTCAGCGCGCCGAGGCGGACGTCGCGCGCTGGCAAGCGGAATTCCGACGCATCGAACAGCTTTTTCAGGAGCGCGCCCAGACCGGCACCTTGCTCGACGAGACGCGAAGCAAGCTCCGCGCGGCGGAGGCGAGCCGCGATGAGGTCCGGGCGCAGGTCAAGTCGGCCGAGGCCGCCCTGGCCGAGTTCCGGGCTCGACGCGAGAAGGCTCAACTGGACGTCGCCGCGGCCGTCTCTCAGGTCGATGTCGCCCGGTTCGAGGCCGAACGGGCCGAGGCGATGGACCGCTATTGCCGGCTCAGCGCGCCTTACGACGGCGTCGTGATTCGCCGCAAGGTCGATACCGGCCAGTTGACGACGCCGGGCACCTCAACCGAGCCGCTCCTGGTCCTCGCCCGGTTCGACCGGGTCACGATCTCGGTCGGCGTGCCCGAGGCCGACGCTCCGTTCGTCAACGCGGGCGACGCGGCCGAGATCCGCTTGCCCGCTCTCGACGGCCGCAAGTTTCCCGGCAAGGTGACCCGGACCGCCTGGGCGCTCGACGCGACAACCCGGACGCTCCTGACCGAGATCGACCTGCCGAATGCCGATGGCCTTTTGCGCCCGGGGCTTTATGCCTATGCGGCGATCATCGCCGAGGAACACCCGAACGCCCTGACCCTGCCGACGACCGCGATCGGCAACGACGGGCCGACATCGTTCTGCGTGGCCGTCGTCGGCAACCGGGCGGTTCGCAAGGCGATCCGGGTCGGCCTTGTCGACGGCAAGCGCACCGAGGTTGTCTCGGGCCTGACCGTTGATGACGACATTGTCGAGGCGAACGTCTCCGGCCTTGCCGACGGTCAGCCGGTTGAGAGGATCAAGCCCGAGTCCGCGTCGCGGCCGAAGAATTGAACCAGGCCGCAAAATCGGTCTCGTTCGCGGGTTTGCGCCGTGGAGCGATTGATGCGGCGGGCGGGATCGAATCGAAAAAGGAGATGGTCCAGGGCGGTTTCCGGTTCGGGAATGACCGAGGACCAAGGACCGATGACCAAGAAGAATCAGGATCAGGCAGAATAAGCAACGGCGTCGCTTCTTGGTCATCGGTCATGAATTGAGAAGGTAGCGGCCCTGGGCGAGTGTCCAGAAAAGGGGGTGGAACCTCCTGACAGGCCGAGGCCGACATGGGAGAGAGGGCCAGGGAGGGCCGTCGCATGCGCACGGGAACAGGAAGAAGGATCGCGGGGCGGATCGTCCCGGCGATCGTCTTTTTCTTGCTCGGCGCGGGCGAGGGGTCGGGGCCATCGCCAACCATCCCCCTGCCCTTGCCGGACGTCGCGCATCTCGATTCGAGGCGGGCGGCCGACCCGATCGCCACGACCTTGATTCCCGGGCAGGCGATTCAGCCGATTGATCTGGCGAGTGCCCTTCGACTGGCCGGAGCGCGCGACCTTGACATCGCGACGGCCCGGCAGCGGGTCGCGCAGGCATTGGGCGAGCTGGATCAGGCCCGGGGGCTCTGGCTCCCCAGTATCTTCACAGGGCCGACTTATTACCGGCTCGACGGCCAGGTTCAGGCGATCAACGGCCAGGTCGCCACGGTCCACCGAGACTCACTCTCGATCGGCACGACGGCGAGTCTGGCCAATAGTTTCGCCTCGCCGCCGCCGGGGAGTGGTTATCCGCCGCTCAACGGCCTCAGCGGGGTCTTGAGGATCTCGGACGCGATTTACGGAACGAAGGCGGCGCGGCGGATCATCGCGGCGAACGACGCGGCGGTTCGGGTCGCCACGAACAATGCGCTTCTGGCGGTCTCGGAAGCCTATTTTGATCTTCAGCTTGCCGCCGGTTCGCTGGCGATTGCCCGCGAGGCCGCGAGAAACGCCGAGACACTCGCGGCCTTGACGGGCACCTTCGCCCGATCGGGCGCGGGTCTGGAGGCCGATCATCGGCGGATTCTCACCGAGCAACGGAGCCGTCGAGGGGCTGTCCGATCGGCGACGGGGCGATTCGAGGTCGCCTCAGCCAACCTGGTGCGCCCGCTCTTGCTCGACCCGCACGTCGTGGTAGCTCCGGTCGAGCCGGCCGAGACCGTGGTGCGACTCGTCGCCGACGCGATTCCGCTCGACGACCTGATCTGTCAAGGCTGGCGCAATCGGCCCGAATTGGCTCAGGCCCGGGAACTCGTCGAGGCGGCGGTTCTCAGGCTGAAGCAGGCGAACCTTCGGCCGTTTGTGCCGAGTCTGGCGGTGTCTTACTCGGGGGCGGGCTTTGGCGGCGGGCAGAACGCCACGCTCGGCAACTTCGGCGGTCGGAGCGATTTCGCGGCGAGCCTTTTCTGGGACCTGCGCGGCCTTGGCCTTGTCGATCGAGGCGTCCGCCGCGGCGCGGAGGCTCAGCGGCGGATCGCCGATATTGATCTGGTTCGGGTTCAAGCGCAGGTGGCCAACGACGTCGTCGCCTCATTTAAGGCCAGGCTCGCCGCGTCGACCTGGATGGACGAGGCGCGGGAGTCGGTGACCGAGGCGACCGAATCGCTGGAACTCAACCTGACGAACATCCGCCGCGGCGGCGGCCTTCCCGGCGCGACCCGGCCGATCGAGGTCCTTCAGCCGATCCAGGCCCTCGCGCAGGCACGGACCGACTACCTCAACGCCGTCCTGGCGTACAATCGGGCTCAGTTCCGCCTCTATCGGGCGCTTGGCCAGCCGCCGGCCGTTCCTTGCCAGGGGAGTCCTTCTCGGGAAGGACCGAGGACCAAGGACCGATGACCAAGGACCGATGACCAAGGACCGATGACCAAGGACCGATGACCAAGGACCGAGGACCGAGGACCGATGACCAAGGACCGAGGACCGAGGACCGAGGACCGAGGACCGAGGACCAAGGACCGAGGACCAAGGACCGATGACCGAGGACCGAGGACCAAGGACCAAGGACCAAGGACCGAGGACCAAGGAAAAAACAGAAAGACAGGCAAGAGCCTTTTCGACCATTTTTCGGTCATCGGTCCTTGGTCATCGGTCATGTATTGAGTAGGAACCGCCCGGCCTTGCCAGACTGGGATGTAATAAGGAGGCGACGACAGGTCACGCCCGATAGTCGTCGTCGCTGACGTGTTCGAGCCAGTCAACCGCCTTGCCGTCAAGCTGTTCCTGAATGGCGATGTGAGTCATGCCCGTGGTCGCGGTCGCGCCGTGCCAGTGCTTCTCGCCGGGCGAGAACCAGACGACGTCGCCGGGATGGACCTCCTCGACCGGTCCGCCCAGGCGCTGAACCCAGCCACGGCCGGTCGTGATGAGGAGGGTCTGGCCGAGCGGGTGCGTGTGCCAGGCGGTGCGGGCGCCCGGCTCGAACGTGACATGGGCACCCGCGGCGCGGGCCGGGGCCTCGGGCTGAAGGAGCGGGTCAATCTGGACCGCCCCGGTGAACCAGTCGGCCGGGCCTGGGGTCGACGGCCGCGTGCCGACTCGCGTGATCTTCATGGTCGTCTCCCGTGGTTCTGACAGGTTTCCGACGCTGGGCAGACAGATAGACTACCGCGATGTCGCGGCGGAGAGTACCCGCGTCGAAAGGCAGAAGGCGCGGCAGGATCGGTGCCGGGCCTTCGCGGACAGATCAACGTCGCGGCCAAGGCGTTCCAGCCAGGCGCGGACCGGAGCCCCCTGGTTCTCGCCGAGGGCGTTCAAGAGGATCTCGATGCGTCGAGAAAGCTCACGAAAGGCTCTGGGCGGGGCCGGATGCGTCAGCGTCTCATGGGCATCGCGAGCGACCTCCCGGATCGCCCGCGCGAACCGGGCCGGGTCAGAGACAGAGAGCGTTCGGGCGTTCATCGGTGGTCTCCATTTCGTTGATGGACGTTCAGCGGCCGGTCATCTTTTCGAGGTGTTCCGGGTAGCGAGCCCCTTGCACGGTGATGGCCGAGGCGGCGATCTCGATCTCGTCGAGGTCTTCGATGGTCAGTTCAATGGCCGAGGCGCCGAGGTTTTCTTCGAGACGATGAAGCTTCGTTGTCCCGGGAATCGGCACGATCCAGGGCTTTTGCGCGAGCAGCCAGGCCAGGGCGATCTGGGCCGGCGTGGCGTTTTTGCGGACGGCAACCTTCTTGAGCAGTTCGACAAGTGCGAAGTTTGCCTTGCGCGCCTCGGGCGTGAACCGGGGGATCGCGCCGCGAAAATCGGCGCTATCGAGTGGGGTCGTCTCGTCGATCGTTCCGGTGAGAAACCCCTTACCCAGAGGGCTGAAGGGGACGAAGCCGATGCCCAGCTCTTCAAGGGTCGGCAAGACCTCGGCCTCGGGCTCGCGCGTCCACAACGAGTATTCGCTCTGAAGGGCGGCAAGGGGCTGAACCGCGTGGGCCTTTCGGATCGTCGGAACTCCGGCTTCCGAGAGTCCAAAATGCTGGACCTTGCCCGCCTGGATCAGTTCCTTCACCGCGCCCGCGACGTCTTCGATGGGAACGTCGGGGTCAACCCTGTGCTGATAGAGAAGGTCAATCGTCTCGATCCTCAGCCGCCTGAGCGACCCCTCGACGGCCTCCTTGATATGCTCGGGCCGACTGTTCAGGCCGGGCCGCCCCTTCATGCCGCGAGGGTCGTTCTGGGGATTGATGTCAAACCCGAACTTCGAGGCAATCACCACCTGATCGCGGACCGGGGCGAGCGCCTCGCCGACGAGTTCCTCGTTCGTGAACGGACCGTAAACCTCGGCGGTATCAAAGAAGGTCACCCCCTGATCGACGGCCGATCGGATCAGGGCGAGACCCGCTTGCCTCTCGACCGGCGGCCCATAACCAAAGCTCAGTCCCATGCAGCCAAGGCCCAGGGTCGAGACGTTCAGGTTACTCTTACCAAGTTGGCGCGTTTGCATGTGTCCCTCTTTTTGACGTGCGTTCGAGAAATGGTTCTGGCCCTTTGTGCGTTTCTCTCCTTCTCCGGTGTTCATTAAAGGGAAAAGCCAGGGCGGCGGAAAGGAACGATCCTCCAAAGTGTTTGCCTAATCGTGGTTCTCGGCCGGGAAATCTACCCATTCAAGGGGAAAGTTTGTAACCTGATCCTCCAGGACGCTCGATCAGACCGGAGAAGGAATGAGAGGAAGGCCCCGATGGACCCTCGCAGGCGACTGGCGAGCCTTCTTGACGAAGTGGCCGTCAATGAGGGAACGCATCCGACGCGGGTGGACGGCGTGACCGTGAGCCGGGTTTCGAAGCCGAGTCCCCGGGCGCCCGTCGTCTATCAGCCGAAGATCCTGGTCGTCGGCCAGGGGCGGAAGCGTGGCTATCTGGGCGAGGATGTTTATCAGTACGACGCCTTCAATTATCTGGTTTTGTCGGTCCCCTTGCCCGCCGAGTGCGAGACCGAGGCCAGCGCCGAGGAACCCTTGCTTCTGGTGGCGATCAACGTCGAGCCGACCTTGCTTGGCGAGATGTTGCTGGAGATGGATGAGCCTCTTTCTTCGACCGGTTCAACGCCCCGAGGGATCTCGTCGACGCCGATGACCGAGGAGATGGTCGGCGCCGTGAACCGGTTGCTGGAATGCCTGAGATGCCCTGTTGATAGCCGGATTCTCGGCCGGCAGACGGTCCGCGAGATCGTCTATCGGGTGCTTCTCGGCGAGCAAGGCGGAGCGCTCCGCGCGCTGGCGAGCCGCGATGACCATTTCGCGAGGATTGCCCGGGTCTTGAAACACCTTCATACCGACTACGCCCGGCCGGTGAGTGCCGAGGAACTGGCCAGGCGGGCGGGAATGAGCCTCGCGGCCTTTCATCACCACTTCAAGCTCGTCACGGCCACGTCTCCGCTTCAGTACCTCAAGCGAATCCGGCTCGACCACGCCAGGCGCCTGATGGCCCTTGACGGATACAACGCGGGGACCGCCGCGCGTTCGGTCGGCTACGAGAGCCCCTCGCAGTTCAGCCGGGAATTCAAACGCCTCTTTGGCGTCACACCCGTCGAAGAGGCCGGGCAGACCCGGGCGCGGCTCGTCGCGGGTTAAGTTCGCGGCTTGTCGATCTCGAAGCGTGAGGGAATCACGATCAAGGACGGTCGAGAGTGGTTCCCGCGTGTTCGAGAAGGTCCACCACGCGGCGGAAGAAGTGAGCGGCCGAGGCACGCGACATGACGCGGCGGTCCACGTTGAAGGTCAGAAAGAAGGTCGGCCGGGCGACGATTTCCGAGCCAACAACGACCGGGCGCGGCTTGACCAGGCCGAACGAGATGCCCAGCGGGTGCGTCCACGAACCGGCAACGATATCGACGCCATACTTGGCCGGTGAGCTGATCATCACGGCGCCGCCGCGATACTTGACCCAGAGCGACGGGAAGGCGAGCGGGAGCCGGAAGAGGAGCGCGGCGAGAGCCCGGGGGAACCGGGTAATGATCGTGCTGAACTCACGCCATTGCGTGTTGTTGGTCATGTCGCAGACGGCGAGGGCTTGAAGCTGGTCGGTCATCGCGGCGAGAGAGAGTCGATCGGCGTCCCGAAGGATGTCCATGAAGACGGCCGATTCGGAGCCGGGCAAGTCGCGCTCGACGGCGACGGCGAGGTCGGTCTGATGGAAGCGCTGGGTCCTTCGGCCCAGGAGAGGCGGCCAGAGGCGTCGGCAGACGCGTCGGTTGGATTCGGGAACCTCTTGAAGGGCCAGGGCCACGGCCTTGGCGACGATCGCCGTGTACGACGGCCGTTGCTCCTTCGGCGACCGGCTCCGGAGTTCCTCGACCTCCGTCAGGTCGACGAGCCGGACGAACGAGTGGCTGTATTCCGGGTGAATCTCATGCTCGACGATCGATCGGGTGGCCTCGAAGTACGGGTTGCGAGGCTCGATCGTGTACGAGGCGGAATCGGAGGGCCTGGGATTGGGATCAGAATCGGCGTCGGCGTTGGTCTCGGCGTGGGTGAGGGCGTCGACGATCCGCTTGAAGAAGCGGGCGGCCTGGGCGCCGGCCATCACCCGGCGGTCGAAGTTCATCGTCAGGGCGAAGGTCGGCCGGGCGACGATTTCTGATCCAACGACGACCGGGCGCGGCTTGACCAGGCCGAAGGAGATGCCGAGCGGGTGCGACCAGGTCCCCAGAACCGCGTCAACGCCATACTTGGCAGGAGAGCTGACGAGCACGGCGCCGCCGCGATATTTGACCCAGAGGCCCGGGAAGGAAAGCGGCAGGCGGATCAAGCGCATGGCCAGGCGGTGCGGGAGGCGGGCGATGATCGTGCTGAACTCGCGCCATTGCTGGTTCGTGGCGACGTCGGCCGTGCTGAGCTGGCGGAGCTTTTCGGTCAGGGCGGTCAAGGGCAAGCGGTCGGCGTCGCGGATGACGTCAAGAAAGGCGGCGGCCTCGGTGCCGGGAAAGTCGCGCTCGATGGCCACGGCGATATCGCGTCGCAGAAACCGCTGAAGCCGAACGCCCAGGAGCGGCGGCCAGACCCGCCGACAGACCCGACGATTGGCGTACGGATGATCCTTCAACGCCAGGGCGACGGCCTTGACCACGAAGGCCGTGTACGAGGGTTTCGCCCCTTTCGGCGCGTCGGCCCGGACCTGCTCGATCGCCGTCAGATCCACTTCCGAGAGGAATGAGACGGTGTGGCCCGGGAAGAACTCTGATTCGGGGATCGCGCAAAAGGCCTCGAAGATCTTGTTGCGAGGCTCGATCTGGTAACCTGACCCTGAATTGTCCGGTCGTCTCGCGGTCTCAGGCAAGGGAGCGGCCTCTCGGGTTCGCGCGGGGCGTTCGATCGCGGCCGAATCGGGACCACGCCCCCTTTTTGGGATTTGAAGTCGACCAGATGCCGCGTCGCTCGTCAAGCGGCAGCAGCGACGGAAGGGGGCCGTTTGCCCTTGGGAAGAATGACCGAGGACCGTTGACCGCGATTCGTGAGGAAGGCCAATCTTTAAAAAGTTCCGACTTGTTTCCGATTCTTCATCCGTTATCCTCAAGAATCAAAATCAACTCATGATTGCCGATAGGAAAAGGAAGAACCGATGAGCGAAACTTTGATTTACGCGGCGGCGATCATCGCCCTCATCGCCGTGGCGATTGGGACGGCGATTCTTGCCGTCCGACGCGATGGCCGGGATGTGGACAATCTCATCAAACAACTGGTGATCTGGGTTTCGATCTCGGCGTTGTTGCCGCTGACAAGTTACGCGGGAGCGACGATGTTGCATCCGCGAAAACGGCTGGATGACCTCCAGGCCCAGCAACAACGCGTTCAGCAAGAAACCAACGACACCAAGGACGTGGAAACCCGGCGCAAGTCGCGCGATCAAGATGAAGAACTCAGGCAGCAGATTGAGAAGGAGCAGCGCGCCTTTTATCGGTCGATGTTCTGGGTGGCCTGTCCGATCGGCTACACGGCCCTGGTCATCGGCCTCTTCCTGCGAGCCGTTCCCGTCGGCACGGCCCTTGCCTTTGGCGGCCTCTGCACTCTGGTGACCGGCTGTTATTCGTACTGGGACAGCATGGGCGATTCGCTTCGATTTTTCTCACTCCTGATTATCCTGGTGACTGTCGTGATGATTGGCCTGCTCAAATATGGTCATCCCCTCTCACGACACCCGACGGTCGGTCCGGCTTCCTCATGATCAGGAAGGCTCTTGGTGGATTCCGGGGTGATTTGGTTTGGTCGATGACCGAGGACCAATGACCGAGGACCGATTTACGATATTCCTCGGTCATCGGTTCCCGGGAGATATTGATTACCCTGGAATCCATCAAGAGCCTCAGGAAATCATCGAGTTTTTTGGGACAACGTGCTGCGAGAAGAGAAGGGATTTTGGGGAAAGCGGAAAAAATTCGGTCAGGGACGTCGACGACGCAATGTCGTGCGCGGAGCGCAACCGGCATGGTTCCGGGCGACGTGGATTGACAGGAGGGGCTCCCTGTCCTTTCTTCAAGGTATCGGGCATGGGCCGTCGAGCGTCGTGATGTCCTTGCGCGGGCGTCTCTTCCGCAGTCAATCAGTCAGGCCGGGTCCGGGATCAATCAGAGGGTTCAGCAATGGGCCGCCAGGATCGTCGTTGCGCGACCCGATACCGCGCGGTCGAGGACAGGGCCAGGGTCGGCTGGTGGGAAGGCAAGCACTTCCGATCGGCCCCGGCGCGGATCGAGGACATCAGCACCGGCGGCGCCTCGGTCTGCCTTGGCCAGGAACCCTTGAACGCGCAGGGCGTCTGGGTCCGGCTCGCCGGGACAGGTCCCGATCAATGGGTGCAGGCGCAGCTCGTCGGCGTCGCGACGGCCGAGGATGGGTCGCAGGTCGTTCGCCTGGCCTTTCCGCAGTCCTGCCCTTATGAAATGTTCAAGGCGGTCGTCTGGGGCGAACCGACTCCGCAATCGCCCTCGCATGCGCACTCGAACGCGAACGCGAACGCGATGGACGCGGCCGATTTGACGCCTGAAGTGGTGGACGCGACCCCGGCGATCAACCCCTTTCGAAGGCCGAGCCCGACGGCGCCGGAGGTCTCGGCGGGCGACGGGCCGGGGTATGTCGTCGTGGTCTCGATGCCTTTCGGGTCGGTGCCGACGCTCTGCGAGGCGGAACGCGCGGTCAGGGCGGGCAAGGACCGCATCGGCATCCTCACCTGGGCCTCGGCGCTGGCAGTCGGCCTGGTTGTCGCGGTCGTGCTTGGCCTGGTCATCGTCCAGAAGCTGGGGACGTTCCGGTCCGTCGATTTTCTCCTGAAAACGGCGCGACATTAATCGGCCTAAGTATTTTATTATTAAAATGATACGTCTCGAATTTGTCTGGCGATTTCCAGGCGAGGCGGGCCGGTGTTGTCGTTTTTTGATTGTCGCGCGAGGGGTTGGCTTCGTTCTTTCGGTGATGATGGCTTCGCATTGTCGGAGCATGGGTTCGTTTTGTCGCGCGGAGTCGTCGGGGCGAGGTCGGCCGACGTGAACGCCCTGGATTTTGCCGGGTTCTGGATGGCCTGGACCTTTCGGGGTTGGCTTCGTTTCGCAAAATCGGGGGGGGCGGAGGGTGTCGCGCGGCGCGACGCACGGGAGACGGAGAACCGATGGCCGATGACCGATGACCGATGACCGATGACCAAGAAGAAAAGGCCGAGGGCCGGGGAAGGTTGACCGGGACGCTTCGGGGTTGGCTTCGTTTCGCAATATCGGGGGGGCGGAGGGTGTCGCGCGGCGCGACGCACGGGAGACGGAGAACCGATGACCGATGACCGATGACCAAGAAGAAAAGGCCGAGGGCCGGGGAAGGTTGACCGGGACGCTTCGGGGTTGGCTTCGTTTCGCAAAATCGGGGGGGGCGGAGGGTGTCGCGCGGCGCGACGCACGGGAGACGGAGAACCGATGACCGATGACCGATGACCAAGAAGAAAAGGCCGAGGGCCGGGGAAGGTTGACCGGGACGCTTCGGGGTTGGCTTCGTTTCGCAATATCGGGGGGGCGGAGGGTGTCGCGCGGCGCGACGCACGGGAGACGGAGAACCGATGACCGATGACCGATGACCAAGAAGAAAAGGCCGAGGCCCGGGGAAGGTTGACCGGGACGCTTCGGGGTTGGCTTCGTTTCGCAATATCAGGGGGGCGGAGGGTGTCGCGCGGCGCGACGCACGGGAGACGGAGAACCGATGGCCGATGGCCGATGACCGATGACCGATGACCAAGAAGAAAAGGCCGAGGGCCGGGGAAGGTTGACCGGGACGCTTCGGGGTTGGCTTCGTTTCGCAATATCAGGGGGGCGGAGGGTGTCGCGCGGCGCGACGCACGGGAGACTGAGAACCGATGACCGATGACCGATGACCAAGAAGAAAAGGCCGAGGGCCGGGGAAGGTTGACCGGGACGCTTCTGGGTTGGCTTCGTTTCGCAATATCAGGGGGGCGGAGGGTGTCGCGCGGCGCGACACCGACACCTGGAGGATCAATGACCAATGACCAATGAGAGAAGGCCGAGGGCTTTGGAAGGGCGCGGTCGGGCATCGGGCAAGACTCCATGAGGGTCGTCGACAACGATTCGGGACGCGTCGGACAACGGAACGCGTCGGCTCGTCTTCAACATCGAGGGAACGGGGGCGATCGTTCTGGGAATCGGTTAAAGAACGCGGGGATGGGTAGGTAGGTGATACCGCGCGGGGGCTCGGGGGGGTAAAGTCGGGGCGATTCGCGGTTGCGCGGACGCGGACCGTCGACGACTGGCCCGATCTTGGAAAAGGAGACGCCGAGCCATGACCGAACGTGTTCGAACAATTCTGTTTCACTGCCTCTGGATCGTCGGGGCCGTGGCGTTGTTGTCTCCGACCGATGCACGAGCCGGGGATGAGCCGTTGGCGAGCCGGTATCCGACGATTCAGGCGGCGCTTGACGCCAACCCGGGGAAGGTCGTCGAGGTCGAGGCGGGCGATCATGAGATCCGCGAGACGATCGTCATCAAGACGGCGGGGGGCGGGTTGTCGGGACGGGGGCGAATCGTCCAGAACGACCCCGCGAAGGGAATTCTAAGGATCGAGCACGCCGACGGGGCGATCGTCCGCGGGCTGACCCTGACCAGGCCCGAAGGGAAACGCGAGACAGAGACCGAGGCCGTTTTTGCCTCGAACACGCGCGACCTGACGCTTGTCGATCTTCGAATCATCGACAACCAGACGCGCACTTCGGCCATCGAGTTGAGGAACTGCGTCGACGGTCAGATCCGCGACTGTCTCGTTCAGAACTATCAGCGCGTGGGCGTTGACGACCGGACGGACACGCCGACACAGGGGTTTGCCTTTCGATGCATCATCGGCACGGGGATCTTGATCCGGGAAAGCCAGGGAACCTTGATCCGGGGGAACCGGGTCCGCGAGGATCGGCTCGTCGCGACGCCCGAGGTGAAGAAGGCGTTCCAGCTCGGCCGGTTCTTGAAGAAGAACGCCGTGCGCGGATCGATCGCCAGCCAACGCGACTGGGATCGTGGCGAGACGGATAACTGGATGCAGGGGACGGCCATTCATATCGGCTCGCCGACATCAACGGATCGGACCCTGGTGATCGGGAATTTTGTCGACCGGGCCGGACAGGGGTTCGACATCCATGCCGATCACGTCACGCTTTCTCAGAATATCGTCAACGACGCGCTGATCGGGATGAAGGCGATGCACGGTTCCAAACATGTGATTGTTTCTGACAACCAGTTCCTCAAGACGACGCTCTGGGCGATCGGCATGATGCCCGGCGCCGCGTCGCTCCCGGGGCGTCCGGCGCGTGCCGACACAGCCGCTCGCCCGGCGAATGTCGACGGCGGCTCGATCATCGCCAACAACATCATCACCGACTTCGGCCTCGGCCAGACCCGCTGGATCTGGGGCGACGACTTCCTGGGCTGTCCGATCCGGTTCGATCATGGCCAGCTTTCCGAAAATCCGCCGCTGGCCGATGTGATCATTCAAGGCAATCTCGTGGATAACTCGGGGCGAGAGAGCCCGAGCGGTGATGCCTCGGCGGCGCCGGTGCCGCCTCGTTACCGATACGCGGTTCAGGTGGAATCTGGCCCGACGGCGCCTCGGGGACTTCATTTCTCGAACAACCTTTTCCAGCCAGGCACCCTTGGCGTTTCCAACGTCGAGCTAAAACCGTGAGATTGTCGGCTGATTTCCGGGGGAGTCGTGTCCCAAATCGGTGACAGGGGGCGTACGAGGGGGTGCGGAACGGCGTGGGCCTTGATGAAAGAGAAGGCCCGGCCGACCGAGCCTTTCGTCAGACTGTCGGCGTGATTACCATGACGATCTGGGCCGGGCGGGCGGTTCGTCGTCCGCCGCTGGGTGCCGAGGCAATCAACAGGGAGATGACCTCGTGAGAGATTTCGAACGAGCGCGCCGGTTCCCGGCCGCCTTGCTGGCCTTGAGCCTGTGCGCAATCGCGACGGCTCGGGCCGAGGATGAGGGAGCGAAAGGGGCGCAGATCCCGACCAAACCGACGATCACGATCACGGAGCCGGCGCCGCATCGCGTCTATCAGCGCGATCGCGACGGCCGGTCCGAGATTCCGGTCAAGGTCGAGGCCAAGGGGGGCGATGTCGCGTCGATCGAGGCGGCCGTCGTGAGCAATCCAGGGGGGCCTTCGGTTGACTCGACCGAATACACCGACGGAAAGCTCGTGAACGTGCCGACGGGGGGGCCGTATTCGGTCTCGGTCACGGTTCACTTCAAGAATGGCAACGCGGTGACGGAGTCGGTCGGCGGCCTTCAGGTGGGCGACCTCTGGGTGCTCGCCGGACAGTCGAACATGGAAGGGGTGGGCGACCTGGTGGATGTGACTCCGCCCAGCGCGAACGTCGGCCTGCTGGGATTGAACGGCCGATGGTCGGAGGCCGAGGAGCCGCTGCACTGGCTGGTGGATTCGCCCGACCCGGTTCACTCGGGCGATCCCGAATCGCGCGAAAAGCGGTCGGCCGAGCAGCACAAGACGCGCAAGAAGGGGGCGGGCCTGGGCCTTCCCTTCGCCGCGCAGATGGTTCAGTTGACCGGCGTTCCCGTCGGCCTGATCGCCACGGCGCACGGCGGGACGAGCATGGCGCAGTGGGACCCGGCCAAGAAGGGCGAAGGGGGCAAGAGCCTGTATGGGTCGATGCTCAAACAGGTTGCTCTCGCCGGGGGAAAGGTCAAGGGGGTGCTCTGGTATCAGGGGGAGAGCGACGCCAACCCGAAGAGCGCCGAGGTTTATCCGAAGGCGATGGCCGACCTGATCGCCGCCTTCCGGTCTGACTTTGATCAGCCGGACCTGCCGTTTTACTTCGTGCAAATTGGCCGGGTCGTGCGCGGGGGCGATCCGTCGGCCTGGAACAGCGTGCAGGACGCTCAGCGTCGGCTGGCCGAGCGCGTGCCGAACACGGCGGTTGTCTCGGTGATTGACCTGGAACTTGATGACGGCATTCACGTCGGCACTCAGGGGCTGAAGCGCCTCGGGCACAGGCTGGCGCGGGTCGCCGTTCGTGAACTCTTCGGCGAGGTGGGCGCGACGTCGCCGACCTTTGATCGCGTGAACAAGGGGGCCGGTCATACCCTGGTCGTCAAGTTCAAAGGGGTGAACGTCGGTCCGATGTACGCCGGACCTCGCGGCGGCGGAATAGGCGGAGGCATGGGGGGCGGCAACGGTGGCCAGGGAATGATGGCGCCCCCGGGAGGGTTCCGGCAGATCGGGATTCGTCCGCAGGTTGGCGGAGGCATGGGCGGAGTCGGTGGCGGCGGCATGGGCGGAGCGGGATTTGGCGGAGGCATGATGCACATCGTCGGCCTCAAGCCGGACCGACATATTGCCGGGTTCTCGCTCCGCAAGAAGGATGGGACGGAGGTCCCCTTGATCTTTGACGCCGCCGTCGGCAAGGCGAGGGATACCGTCGTCCTCAAGCTCAACGGTCCCTTGCCCGACAAGGAAGAAACCTTCCTCTGGTACGGTTACGGGTTCGATCCCTATTGCAACCTGACCGACGCCCTTGACATGTCCGTTCCCGTCTTCGGCCCGATTCCGCTCGCGGATCTGAACTGACGGGCGCTTCCAATTGTTGGGAACCAGGACAGAGGGCAAAAGGACAGAGGGCAAAAGGACAGAGGGCAAATGGACAGAGGGCAAATGGACAGAGGGCAAATGGACAGAGGGCAAATGGACAGAGGGCAAATGGACAGAGGGCAAATGGACAGAGGGCAAATGGACAGAGGGCAAATGGACAGAGGGCAAATGGACAGAGGGCAAATGGACAGAGGGCAAATGGACAGAGGGCAAATGGACAGAGGGCAAATGGACAGAGGGCAAATGGATTTTCTGGATTTTACTGGCCTTTGCCCTCTGGCCTTCTGTCCTGTTCAAAATCTCAGATCATCACCTTGCACGGGAGCTTGCTCGACGATGCGAATCCTTGTCACGGCGGTCCTGGCCGCGCTTCTTCTGTCGATGAACCCAACGTTGAGCCGCGCGGCCGAGGAGACAAAGCCGATCAAGTTGCTGATCATCACCGGCGATAACATCGCCGTTCACAAGTGGAAAGAAACCTCGGCGCAGTTGAAGGAGATCCTCTCCGAAGGGGGCCGGATTCAGGTTGACGTGACCGCGACCCCCGCCACCGCCCTGACCGACGAGAACCTGGCCAAATATGACGTCCTCTTGCTTGACTATCGCGAGACGCCGCAAGGGTCTGAGGAATCCCGATGGTCTGACGCGAACAAGAAAGCCTTTCTCAAGGCCGTGCATGACGATGGCAAGGGGCTGGTCGTCTATCATTACGCCTCCGCGGCCTTTACCAACCCGAACTGGAAGGAGTTTGAGCAGGCCGTGGCTGGCGGTTGGCGGACCCAGGGCTTTCACGGTCCACCGCACGCGTTCACGGTCAAGAAGACTGATGTCAAGCATCCGATCTCGGACGGCCTGACCTCCGACTTCCGCCACGTCAGCGACGAGCTTTACTCGGCCTGTATGCGAACCAAGGGGAGCCTCGTGCTGGCGACCGCCTATTGCGACCCGTCCAAGCCGCAGGGGACCGGAATGGACGAGGCCGTGATCTGGGTCAATCAGTACGGTAAAGGCCGGGTCGTGGAAAACGTCCTCGGCCACGACGTCAACGCCCTCGCCGACAAGCCCCTGCAAGACTGGCTCCGCCGCGGCGTCGAATGGGCGGCAACGGGCAAGGTCAAGTAAGTGAGGTCGGAGCCCAGAAGGATTGCAAAGTCCTGCTTTTCCATGACCGATGACCAATGACCAAACAGGCGGAATTTTTTGGTCATCGGTCATCGGTCATCGGTCATCGGTCATCGGGACTTTGCAATTCTCCTGGGTCAGAGCCTGGAAATAAGACCGGGGAGCGATTCGAAATCTCCGGTCCACGGTTCTATGGAGAGGTTCGCCCGCTAACGTGGCAAACTCCGGCGCGGCAGGGTCGGAACCGAAAGAGGACGCGCGGCGATGCCCCCGTCGGGACAGCGTGATTACAGCGCCGTGAGGCTCACGAGACACGCGATTGAACGCTTTCAGGAGCGGTTCGGCGCCGATCCGAACGAGGCTGACGCGTCGCTCCGCGAGATCCTGAGGCGAACGCGAAGGCTTGGCCGCAATTCCGAGAACGGGGCCGTCGCCGTGCTGACGGTTTATCAAAACCGGGCGGTCGTGGCGGTGCTTCAAGAGTCCGCCTGCCTCACGGTCCTGACCTGGAACCAGTTTCTTCCCCGCCTTCAAGAGTTCGGGCGCCCCGCGATTCCCCGCAAATGGGGCCGATGGCTCCGTCGCCTCGTCGAGCCAACCGACGACTCTGGCCTTGATTGGCCGGCGACGCCAAAATAAACAGAATGTTGCGAAAAAAATATCGACACCCGGTCGATTCCGTGGACTACAATTCTAGTTAGGCAGTTCGATGCCGCCGATCTGACGGCGGAGAACCCACATCCGCGAGCGCCTTCGGGCGTGTGTTGACGACGTTTTTCAAGCTGGTTGAGGACAGGGAGGTCCGTGATCGACGGAGCATACCGCGATGCGCGACCGCCGTGCCCGAGTGGGCCTTGTGGTGCTGATGCTGGCCCTACCGGCGTTGATGGTGGGGATGAGTCCGCGAACGACCTCGATTCGCGCGGCGGTCTTGCCGGTTCTGGCGACGCAGGCGGTGCTGGTCGCCGGGCTCTCGGGCGTCGCCCGGGAACGGCAGCGCCTTCTCGCCGAACGTCAGGCGCCAGTGAGCCGACGCCCCGTGCCGAGCCTTCCGCATGCCCGCGCCTCGGCCCCGATCACGGTCCGGCCGCTCCGAAGCGCCACGCTCGGCCGCTGAAAACGAAACAATTCCGCGATCGATTGTTCAGACCTGAGCCGCGCTGATGCGGCGACCACGCAAGGCAATGAACGCCTTCGAGAAGTTGGGCGGCGCCAGGAATCTCCGCTCCACGGCCTGATAGAACGCCCAGCCGACGACCATCGAGACGGCCGCGACCATCGGCAAGAGGACGAAGGTACGCGCCCAGAATCCCGAGAGGCCGAGGTTGTTCAGGATCGGGTTGCAGACCGCCACCACGGGAAGATGCGTCAGGTAAATGCTGTAACTCCACGTCCCGCACTTCCGCAACGGTGCCAGCCAGCCGAAGGCCGAGACCACTCCGTCCCATCGATACATCACGATCAAGGCCAGGCCAAGGAGGGCCGAGGCGATCGTCGAGACGAATTGGTGCAGGCAGGCGATGCCCAGAACGGCCAGAATAAACGCCTCCAGGCCCCGGCGGTGCCAGAAGCTCGCCGCGGTCGGCCCGTTGAGCCGCCAGTAAACGGCCAGGCCGACGGCGAACTCGTGCCAGCGAACCGGGAAGAGACCGTCAATCCGGTGCAAGGCGCCCGAATCCCACGCGGCGACCCGAAAAAAGACGATCGCCGCCGTGGCCACGGCCAGGGCGCGGCCGAACCTCTCGGGCCAGAGCGCGACCGCGATCACGCAGAGCAGGTAAAACTGCTCAAGGTAGCAGAGCGACCAGGCGACCCGGGTAAAGACCGCCGTTTCAGGACCCATAAGGATCGGCCGCCAGGTCTCGGTCAGGGTCAGGTTGCCGATCCATTGCGAGGCGGTCAGGTCGCGGGGCGAGCCGATCTCCAGCGAGAGCCCGTTCTTGTGCAAGGACGACCAGCCCAGCGCATCGAGCGCCAGGACCAGGGCGACCAGGCCGAGCACCGCCGCCCAGTAGGTTGGATAGATCCTCCAAAGCCTCCGGCCGAGGAAGACCGGGGCCGTCGTCCCCTTTCGCCGCGCCGAGACGAGGCTGCCGGCGATGCAGTATCCGCTGATGACAAAAAACAACGGAGTTCCGATATTCCAGTTCAGCGCCGTCACCAGAGCCGATCGAATCGAGCCTGCCCAGCTTGACCCGTTTATGTCCGACGACTGAAGCGCCACGCCCGCATGTTCGAGGACGACCCAGAGGCTGATCAGACCTCGGAAAATTTCCAGCAGTTGATAGCGGGCGCCGGTCGACTCCTGAGTGGTCAAGGGTGCGCGCATGGCAAGGTCTCCCCCTCTCGCAAGGGCAGCTCGATTTCGAGCGCAGGCCCTTTGAGGTTCACTGGTTCGGCGAAATGCGTTCGTTATGGACGGGCACCGGGGGGGCCGGGGCATCGGCAACAGCGGCCGGATCGAGGTGGGGGGAGGCTCGGAACGTCCTCGCCCGAGGGGCCGTGGTTGCGCGAAAGAACGATTGCCCTGAAAACTCACCTGACCCTGGGACCCAGGCTCACATGCCCGGAGGGTCAACAGCTATCTCTGTTAACGTTAGCGTCGGCCGTTGGAGACACGAACCGAGAAAATTCCCAGGCCGTGGGATTTCCTGGTGAAGACGCGGGACCGAGGACCGAGAGGGATGGTGCGGGAAGGGCAGAAGGGCAAAAGGGCAAAAGGGCAAAAGGGCAGAAGGGCAGAAGGGCAGAAGGGCAGAAGGGCAGAAGGGCAAAAGGGCAGAAGGGCAGAAGGGCAAACAGGCTGACCTGTCCTTTGCCCTTTGTCCTGGGAGGATCGACGGGCCGAATTTTCGGTCATCGGTCATTCTGACCGCAAGATTCCCCGGCGGGTGGATCAGGCCGCGCCCTGGCTGGCGGAAGTGGGAATGGGGCAGGCGGGAAGGCGAAGGGTAAAGGTCGTCCCCTGGCCAAGATGGCTCTCGGCGCGAAGGCGGCCGAGATGGGATTCGACAATGTCGCGGCAGACCGAAAGGCCAAGGCCCGTCCCGCCGAGACCGGTCTCATCCGGCCCGACCTTCGTCGTGAAAAAGGGCTCGAAAATCCGACGGAGATCGGCCGGGGCAATGCCGACGCCGGTATCGGAAACACTGACCTCGGACAGGTGCCCTGTCGGATCGTTCGCGACCCGGACGCGGACGGTCCCGCCTCGGGGCATCGCCTGTCGGGCGTTGATCACCAGGTTGAGAAGCACCTGTTGAATCTGCGCGGGGTTGACCCGGGCGTGTGGGCGGCCCTCGGCCTGAAAATCGAGGTGAACCCGGCCGCGATTCAGATCCTTGTTGACCAGCAAAAGAACTTCCTCGACCAGGCGGACCAGGTCCGTCGGCTCGCGACGGTCGGCACGGGGTCGAGCCAGGCCGAGAACGCCGCCGGTGATCGCCGAGGCGCGTTGACCGGCGTCGAGAATCTTCTCGAAGGCCCGGCGGCGATACTCGGGGTCGGGGTTCCTGAGCCCGAGCTTGGCATAATTAAGAATCGGCGTCAGGGCGTTATTGAGCTCATGACAGATTCCCCCGGCAAGAACGCCAAGGCTGCTCACGCGTTGAAGCGCCACGAGCTGTCGCCGGAGCGATTCAATCTCTTCAACCTGGCTCGCGAGCCTGGCCTGAGTCGAACCGGCCGACGAGCCTCGAACGTTCGGAACGACCGATTCATTATGAGGTGTGGAAGCCATCATCGCCTCAAAAGACCCGGGCCGTCACGACGACCTGACCACGCCATGTCACGCCACGCTTCGCACGCTCGCTCTCTCATGCCTTCCCGCCCTTTCGTATCGGCCTCCGTGGCGGTCGGGATGAGTCCCCTGGCGAGGTTCTCGAATCGGCCGCTTACCTGGCAGGACAGGGAGTTTAGGACAGGCACATTCGCGGTGTCGCCGGCCCCGATTGACGACCCAGATTGCCCACCACGTCCCGCTCGAACAGATCGCCCGATCGTCCCGGATGAGTTCGCCGGATGCGCCAGGGGTGGCGTCCAGGGGAGATGGCCGGGTGCTGGAAGATTGGCGATGGCGGAGAGTCTGCCGTCACCGCGGGAGGTAGAGTTTCTGGGCGTGGATGTAGGCTTCGACGCCCCGGGGGATCAGGTAGCGAACGCTCCGGCCCTCGGCGATTCGGCGGCGGATGTCGTGCGAGGCGATCCCGATCGGCGGAATGGTCACCGACTGAATCGGAAGCGCCTCGGGACCGAAGCTCGGAAGCGGGCCGACCTCGGGAGCCAGGTCGATCCCCGGCCGGTTCACGACGACCACCGTGGCCAGTCGGGCGATTGTCTCGGGTTCTCGCCACCGAGGCAGGTCGGTCAGGCTGTCCGCGCCGATCAGGAAAAAGAGAGCGTCGGTCGGTCGGTCTCGATGCACGGAGGCGAGGGTTTCGACGCTGTAATGCGGTCCCGGCCGGCTCGTCTCGATTTCCGAGACCGAGAACGCCGGATGGCCCGCGATCGCGATTCGAACCATTTCCAGGCGGTCGGCGACCGGCGTTCGATCTCCTGGCTTGTGCGGCGGCGATCCGGCGACGACGAACCAGACCGCATCGAGCTTGCACGCCTCGCGGCACTGCTCAGCCAGGACCAGATGCCCCAGATGAATCGGGTCGAACGTTCCGCCAAACAACCCTAGCCGCATCGCGTTCCTTTTAAGGCATGACCGATGACCGAAATATTCTTTGCCCTTGTCATCCCTCGAAGAGAACAACCGCGGAAAAAATGCTGTGGACAGGCGTCCAGAAATCGGGTGAAGTATCGGGGTGAAATCGCATTCCGGCGTGCCCGATGGAATGGAATGCGATGGAGATGACGGCCGTCCACCACGGTCGACCCCGACGAGACGATAGGCCCCGGTCATGAGCGTTGTCAACGGCAATCGGCAAGGAGCCTGGTTCGGGATCGAGCCGGAGTCTGGGCCTGTCGGTCAAGGGGTCTCGGGAGTCTTCGCGGGGGTCGTCTTCAACCGGCCGGTCGATCAGGTTTTCACGTACCGGGTTCCGGCTCGCCTTGAGGATGTTCTTCGGCCCGGAGCGCGGGTTCGGGTGCCGCTGGGACGCGGGAACACGCCGGCGGTCGGGTATTGCGTCCGGGTGGATGAGTCCTTGCCCGAGGGGATCGAGGCGTCGAAGGTCAAGGAGGTGGCCGAGGTTGTCGACAACCCCCCGCTGATCGACGCCGCGATGCTCGACCTGACGCGCTGGATGGCCGGATATTATGCCTGTGCCTGGGGTCAGGCGCTTGATGCGGTCGTGCCGGCGGGGGTGAAGAAGCAGGCGGGCACGCGGATCGGCGTCTTCCTCGTGATTCCCGAGGAGTCTCGCGCCTCGCTGGAAGAGCTTCGGGCGACGCTTCCGCCCAAGCAGGCCGAGGCCCTGGCGATCCTCGCCCGGTCGGATGAGCCGCTGACCGTGGCCGACCTCTGCCGGATGGCCCGATGCGCCCCCGGGCCGATCAAGGCCCTGCGCGAGCGCGGATGCGTCCGCGCGGTCAAGCGACGCCTCCGCAAGGCGCCGAAAGGGAGCGAGGCCGCCAGTCCCGACGGCAACGAGACCGCCGCGAAGGCCCGACCCGACCTCACCGCCGAGCAACAGAGCGTGCTCGACCGGCTCACTCCGGCCTTGCTGGGCGATGCCTTCGCCACGTTTCTGATCCACGGCGTGACCGGCAGCGGCAAGACCGAGGTCTACCTCAGCGCGATCGAGGCGGTTGTCGCCCGAGGGCGCGAGGCGATCGTTCTGGTGCCCGAGATCAGCCTCACGCCGCAGACGATCCGCCGGTTCCGCCGCCGGTTTCCGCGCGTCGCCGTGCTGCATAGCCACCTCAGCGACGCCGAGCGGCATCGGCACTGGCAGAGCATCGCCTCGGGCGAGGTTCAGGTGATCGTCGGCGCTCGATCGGCCGTCTTCGCCCCGGCCCGACGCCTCGGCCTGATCGTCATCGACGAGGAGCACGAGAGCACCTTCAAGCAGGAAACGACCCCGCGCTACCACGCCCGCGACGTCGCCGTGAAGCGTGCCCAGCTTGAAGGGATTCCCGTGCTTCTCGGCTCGGCAACCCCCGCGCTGGAGACCTGGCAAAACGCCGCGCGCGGCCGGTTCACCCGCCTGGCGATGAACGATCGCGTGAACAGCCGGCCGATGCCCGAGGTTGGCCTGATCGACCTTCGCCACGAGAAACCGCCGATCGCCGGCCTCAGCGAGCCGCTCCGCCAGGCGATGACGCGCGCCCTCGACGACGGCGGCCAGGTCCTTCTCCTGCTCAATCGCCGGGGCTTTCAGACCTACGCCGTCTGCGTCAGCCCGCGATGCGGAAGGGTCTTGAAGTGCGACGCCTGCGATGTCGCGATGACCTTCCACAAAGAGCGTCGTCGGCTGATCTGCCACGCCTGCGACGCCGAGCGTCCCAGGGCCGCCGCCTGTCCCGAATGCCGGTCGGCGCTTTATTACGGCGGGATCGGCACCGAGCGGCTCGAAGGCGAGGTCTCCCTGGCCTTCCCCGGCCGCGTCGTTCGTCGGATGGATTCCGACACGATGCGCGCGCACGGCAGTCACGAGATCGTGCTCTCGGCCTTCAAGGCGGGCGAGGTGGATATCTTGCTGGGCACCCAGATGATTGCCAAGGGGCTCGACTTCCCCAACGTGACCCTCGTCGGCGTGGTGGACGCCGATACCGCGCTTCACATGCCCGACTTCCGATCAGCCGAGCGCACCTTTCAACTCGTCGCGCAGGTGGCTGGTCGGACCGGCCGAGGCGACAAGGCGGGCCTTGTCCTGGTTCAGACCCGCAGTCCCGACGTGGCCGCGATCGCCTGCGCGGCGAAGCACGATTACGAAGGGTTTGTCGCCACCGAGCTACCCGGCCGCGAGGCCGCGGGTTTGCCCCCATTCGGCCGACTCGTCCGCATCCTCGCCCGAGGCCCCGACGAGCCTGTTGTCCGCGACTACCTCAGCCTTTTAAGCGATGCGCTCGCCGCGGCGGCTCCCCCTTCGGTCCGGCTTGTCGGTCCGGCCCCCGCGCCTGTCTTGAAGATCCGCAACCTGTACCGCTATCACCTCCGGATGATCGCTCCGGGGCCGAAGCCGCTTCAAGACCTCTTGCACACCATCCCGCAGACCGTCCCGGTTCCGAACCATGTCGAACTGGCGATCGACGTTGATCCGGTGAGCATGCTCTGACTTTCAAAAACGCCCCGAAAACGGTGCGCACTGAGGATCGCCAGGCCGCGAGATATCCCCTCGCAACGGCGAAACCAAATCCGTCGGCTCTGGGAGTTGGCGGCGTTCTCAATTCACTGATGACAAACGGGCCGGTAAAGGGTTTGTCTCAACGAGCACGACCATCCTGTCGCGCTGATTGGTGATCACGCGCGTCGACTCCAGACCCAGGTCACCCCCCTGACGATCAACGCGACGACCAGAAAAACGCCCATGATATTCCAGGCGATGATCGGCCCGACGAACAGCCACCAGGTGGTCGTCGCGTCGATCTGAGCCCCGAAATGAATCGCGATCATGAGCCAGACGGCAGGGTTCAAAACGGTGATCGCGATGCCGCAGGCAAGAACCCAGAGCGACCAGTAGCGGCTTCGCCAGGCGATTCCCGCGATGACGATCATGGCCAGATGGGGTGCGAGGAGCCAGAGATCCTCACCGCCCCAGGCGTTAAGGGAGTTGACGGCCAGGTTCAGGGCCGCCACCAACAGGCAAGCGATGATGCAGCCGATGACGGAGATCGTTCCGGGTTGCTTTCGAAAGTCAGACACCGTCTCACCTCCGGGGTGCCCTCGCGACCCGCCGCAACAAACCGAGGCAAGGTAAACCCGGCTCCGTGTCGGGGCGAAGCCTCATCGTGTAGGAATGGGTCTCTTGAAATGCAATTTTATTGCGTTCAGATAACTTAGCAATCTTGATGCCAAAGAAAGGAGACGACTTTTTGACCTTCCGCTCGATTGTCCAGGGCGTCGACTTTCCCCGTTGTGGGGTTCGATCTAGAATGGCGGAGAGTGTGTCTGTGTCGCCTGCCGCTGGATGCTGAACCCCACGATTTTGTGAGCCCTCGACCATGCTACGTCGTCTGATTGCGCGAGCGTCGCTTTTTTGTGCCCTCTTCGCGGCGCAGGGGTTTTTTGGAGGGTTGGCCTCGCCGTCGGCCGGGCAGGATGTGGCCGCGAAGCAGTACCAGATTCGAATCAGGACCGACGCGTTCATCAAGAGCCACGCTCTCGCCGCCGACCCGAAGGACGAGGCTCTTGTGAAGGCCCAGAAGGCCCGGCTGGCGTCGGCGCTGGATGAGATGATGCACCGGACCCGCGCCTTTCTTCGCGACGACGCCGAGACCGACCGCCTTCTCGCCTGTGGAATGCGCGTGCTTGACGCCGAGCTTGACTATTACGCCGGCAAGGCCGAACGCATCAGCGTTCTGGAACGTCACCTTGAGATCAGCCGCGAGCTTGCGTTGATCGTCGAGGAACGCGCCAAGGTTGACCTCGCCTCGTCCTCTCAGGAGGAGTTCGCCCGCTACTGCCGGTCCACGATCGAGGTCGCCCTTTTAAAAGCGCGCCGCGATGCAACGCATTGACGGATTCGCCCGACCCTTTCGATCGCTCTGTCTTCATGGTTCTTGAAGGGTAAACGATGACCGAACAAGGCGTGAGATCCTGAGGCGGAGGACAGATTTTGATCTTTGGCCTGAGATTGTTTACCAATTGCACGATCACTTTATTGATCATCGGTCATCGGTCATCAACCCATCCAACTCGCGGCAATCACTCAAGAGCCTTTCCCACAAGGAGCTGACGCACCATGACGCCGCCCTTTCGCCGATCCGGCCCGATCGTCGCGACCCTTTGCCTGCTCGCCGCGTCGCTGGGCGCCGGGGCGAAGGGACCGGTCGTTCTCTTTGACGGCAAGAGCCTTGACGGCTGGAAGAAAACGGAGTTCTCACGCGACGCCGAGGTCAAGGTTGACAACGGCGCGATCGTCATGACCACCGGAGGGCCGATGACGGGGATTGTCACGACGCGCAAGGATCTGCCGACGTCCGATTATGAGCTATCTTACGAGGCCAGTCGGCTTGACGGCAGTGATTTCTTCGCCGCGGCGACCTTTCCCGTCGGCAAGGGATTCATCACGCTTGTCAACGGCGGTTGGGGGGGCAACGTGACCGGCCTTTCCAGCCTCGACGGCGCCGATGCGTCCGAGAACGAGACCACGCGGGGGATCGCCTACCGATCGAAAACCTGGTATCGCTTCCGCGTCCGCGTCACGGCCGAGGTCATCGCCGTCGTCCTTGACGGCAACGACAGTTTCGCCGTGAACTACAAGGATCGCCGCGTCGGCACCCGTGTTGAGACCCGCGAGTGTCAGCCCCTCGGCTTCGCCACCTATGAGACCACCGGCGCCGTTCGCCAGATCGAGATCCGCCCTCTCACCCCCGCCGAGATTGCCGCCACGAACAAGCTCGCTCCGTGACCGAGGCATCATCACTCGCGGATTTCGCGCGGGCGGTCCCGCGTGGATTTCGGTCCTTCCCTTGTGAGAGCGCCTCGATCCTCGGAGTGCATTGGGAGGAGATTATTATCAATTCGTTTCTCTCTTCCAGGTTACGGAATCGGCCAGGCTAATGTTGGCGAAAGATGAATTGACGCCAATTATGCGTGACACCAATTATGCTACCTCGTGAACCTGCCTCTGTCTTTGCGCGTCAGATGTCCGGGGCATTTCATGGACCTGACTACGCCTGCGGAGATCGATCGTGTTCCCACCTCCTACCATTCCTCTCAATTTCGACGAAGCCTTATTGATCGGAGAACAGTTGTGGGAGCTTGGAAAGGTTCTTCTCGATGAGGCCAAGTATTCAAAACCGCGTAATTGGATTCTTACTTATCGATATCCCATCCGCGCGATGATGGCCCGAATCGTGTCCCTTGACCGGGATTACGCGCGGCTGAATACCGTCGGCGGAGGAACGGCACCTCTTGCAGATGCGAGTGACCCGAGACTGCGTAACAAATGGAATGTGGTCTGGGAAAGCTACGTTGGCGTGCTCTTTTTCGCAATGGATTCATCCTTGGAGTGCTTCACCAACGCGCTCAACGCGTTGGGGTACCTACTTGATCCGGGAGGCTTTATCGACATCACTGATCACGCGAAACTGAAACGAATCACACCGACTAACCTCCTCGACCAGCCTACCGCACACTCCTCGAAGTTTTCCGCTTATCCCGCTTGCAGTGGACGCTTCCCGAAGATTTGCGATCACTGGTCGGTTAATCGCAATCTGCTTGCTGTGATTATTGAGTATCACGAT
This sequence comes from Isosphaeraceae bacterium, assembly GCA_965277595.1. GTDB lineage: Bacteria > Planctomycetota > Planctomycetia > Isosphaerales > Isosphaeraceae > CBDIDH01. The sequence goes on along the minus strand of CBDIDH010000002.1, from coordinate 1,592,537 downwards.
GCGACCAAACATCGTCATTCCGTCTCGGTTGGTCAAACTCCTGGCTACCCCTACCACGTCATCAAGATGGATCCTAAGCAGCCCATGAAGGATGTCATCTTCGATCCCTGGACTGGCCACGTTGCATACGACACTGAGCAATCACTACAATCAATCACAGCGAGATATCATAATTTTATAATCGAATGGCTGCGTATTGCGCGGCAGGAACTCGAATCAGTCTTCGGTCTAAAACTCTCCGATCCAGAACAGATCGGAGCGCGAACACCCTAACGAGTAACCGGATATCGCTATGAAGCCGCCTGCTGCCGATTCGGTAGGAATATCGCTGACAAATTTCGTCTATACTTCACCCCAGGCGCACGAAGGAATTCGGTCGGGTTGGTCGTGACCCGGTACGGGTTCGGGGGGTTCGCGACTCAGCCTGCGTCACTGAATGTTAACCGCCGATGAGGACCACTTCCCCCCGTTCGGCGGCCCCAAAGTACATCTCCCTCCACGGGCCGTAATCCTCTCGGAGGTGGTCGTCGGGGTTCCCGAACAGAGCATCAACTGCGAACAGGCGGAGCAATTCCGCACCGTCGCTCACGACCGACGCGGGCAGCACCGTTAGCAGCGTATATCCTGCGAGCTTCGGGAATTCTTCGTCGCCCCACCCGTAGAGCAACTGCTCCAGCAGATCCTCATCGCCCTCATCGTAATCACCCCGCTTCCGCATCTCCTCAACCAACCGCTCCTTGATCGTGTCGTGCGACTTCTCGATGTAAGCACCGCGAGCCTCCAGGCCCGGAGACCTGGCGGTCGCGCGGTTTACCATGTCGAAGAGGCGTCTGGCCGCCTCCTCGACCTGCTCTCGGGACTCGAAAAGTTCGGAGTGCGCGGCGAGGTAGTCCAAGGCATCGGCGAGATCCTCGATGTGCAAGGTCGTGGGCGCGAACGGCCCACTCCCATAGTTATACAGCCTTGCGAACAGCGCCGCGATCCGGCGATCTACAAGCAACTGCTGGTAAAGTGCGGTGCTCTCGGGCATCGCCTGATAGCGTAAGCACAACCCCATAGGGACTCCAGATCGGCCCTCTCCTGATACCGAGCAATAGGAAAGTTTCGTTTCTACTCCAAAATTGACTCTCATTCGACCAAGAAGAATTGGTGTCGAAAAATTGGTGTCAATTTGCTCTGTGGAAAAGCCCGTCAAGCTCGGCGTTCCAGCATGATGTTGTGGGTCAAGACCGCCAACCACAGGTCGCGACACCGGACCCCGTAGCTGCGGCCACGGACGGCACTCCCCAGCCGACGCTTCATCATGCTGAAGAGAGATACGGGCATCCGTAACGGCCCGATGGCAAGACATTCCAGACGCCCTCATCGTTGTGCAGGGCAAAACCAAGCTGCTTGAGGTTGTTCGTGCACTGGGCACGCCTCGCCGCCTCTCGGGCAGCCTGAACGACGGGCAAGAGCAAAGCGATCAGAATGGCGATGATCGCAATCACCACAAGCAATTCGATCAAGGTAAAGCCGCGGAGGCGGGACATCAAATTACCTCAAGAGAGTATGCGCGCAAACCAATATGGCGCCGGCGAGGCGTCAGGCCACGGTCGGCGAGGAGTTTGAAACAATGTCAAAACGTAACTAGTTCCGCACCCGCGCATCTGGATGCGAGGGGGAACTCAAAACGTTCACTTTGACGATGACCTGAGATGAGATCAGGCGAGGGCGAGTCGTCGCGGCGGCTTATCGAGACGGGAAGGGCGTCGCGCGGGCAGGACGCAAAGGGTGGGAGAGTCGAGGAACCGCGCCAACAGATCGGGCACGAGAACGTCTCGGATTGCGAGCGCGGCGATCCTGCCAAGGGGGCCGACCGGTGAGAGATCCGGCATCCCGGATTCATCACAAGGCGCCGCGTTCAGGCACGGGCCGGCGTTGGTTTGGGTCGAGATGGCGACTGGTGTCGAGAGGGGCGGAACCTTCAAATTCCGAGGCTCGCGGCAACACGACTTGCCCCGGCATGTGCCGCACTTGCAATACTGAGCATGCTTTTCGGCTTCGACAAATTGAGCCTATGTGATCGACGAGGCCGACGCCTGCCCCTGCCCCTGCCCTCCAAGGCCAAAGACAAGCACGATCGCCGTCAATAGCCAGCGGATCGGTTGATCCAGCCAGAGGTTTTGGGATAAGTTCCTCTACGCGGACAGCCTCTCAAAGCAGCAATGGCGGCAAGGGCGTGGCGCATGCGGTTCGGGCCAAGGTATCATTATGAAAAACCTGTCGTCCACGGTCAATGGAGTTCATTGCTGCCTCAGGGACTGGCATTGTAACGACATCGGCGCGTGTCGATTGATACGACGCCTGACGGATCAAGCGTTTAATCCACGCGTTCATGAAACGCTAGACGGCCGCCGATTGCCTCGTTCGTCGCGTGGTTTTTTCCATTGCAAATCCTGGAAAACATGAATACGGTGATCGGATCGGCGTTCTCCAAACCGTGGCCCAGTGCGTGAGGTACGGCGTCCGCAACCTGGGCGAAGGGGACTGACCAGACGTTTTTACGGGACGGATCCGCATGATTCAGTTTCCATGCGAATGCGGAAAGATTCTTCGGGCCGCGGATGAACATGCGGGCAAACGGGCGCGGTGTAAAGAGTGCGGAAATGTCATGAGCATTCCCGGTGCTCGACCCGCCGAGGCGCGAACTCCCGCTCCCGTCAAGCAATCGGCCTCAACGGCAAAGACGACGACGTCGCCGAAGGTCAGGGCCTCGTCGAGCCTTGAGGATCAGGCGCCCTCCCATCTTTATGAACTTGATGAGAAAGTCGATTCGCCACCGGCTCGGGCGCAGCGCGGTCGGCCCTGTCCGAATTGTTCAAAGCCCTTACCCTCGCGGGACGCGACCTTTTGCGTTGACTGCGGCTATAACTTGACGACGGGTAAGAAAAGCTCGGTCGATGTCTCGAAGCCAAAAAAGCCGAAAAAACCGAAGGCTTCCAAGGTCGGCAATTTTGTTGGTCGACGGCTTACCAGTAGCAAATTCCTGGGCGGACTCTGCTCGTTGACCGGTGGGACCATCTGGCTGGTGGTCGGTCTCATGGCCGGGCGGCTCTTTTTTTATCCGCTCTTTCTGATTGGCGGCGGCGTTCTGAGTGTCTTCGCCGGATTGATCGGCGGCGATGATTGAATGGGTACGCGGCACGGAGAGATTGTTCGAGAATAAGACGGCGGCCAGGACACCACACCCCGGCAAGTCATCAAGTGCCTGCACGATTGTAAAAACTTCGGTATCCCCTGGGGAAAGGCTCGCTATACTGACAGGCCCTTCGCGAATCGCACCATATTCGAATGGAATCGAATGGAATAGGCGCCGACTGTCGGCCTTTTTCGCACCTTTCCGCAAGGATGATGAGAATGCGCAAGACGCGTACGCGATTCGCGCCGGGCTGTTTTTCGGTGTTGACGGAAACCCTGGAAAGCCGGGTGGTTCTGTCGGCGGGAGTGCAGACGCAGGCCGCCGAGGTGGCCGCATTCGCGATGCAGAGGGCGGCGACGACCACGACGCTGGCCGTCAGCGCCGGAACGCTCGGCCAGCCGGTGACGTTCACGGTGACCGTTCGAGGACCGGCCGCGGCCGGTTCGCCACAGGGGACGGTGAATATCAGCGATCACGGATCGGTTATTGGATCGGCGACGCTGGTGCCGTCGACGTCCGCGAACGCGCGGTTCGCGACCAGCACGGCCACATATACGATGACTCCGCAGCCCGGCGGCGCCGCGTATTATTTTGGTAAACACACCGTCAGCGCCTCGTTTCTGCCGAGCGCGGGGACGTCCTTTCAGAAGAGCCACGCATCGAAAGCGTTCAGCGTGAGCACGCCCGCCTATACGACGCTGACCGGCGGAGTGAAATACGCGACGGTCGTACCAGGCAGCGGACCGGCAATCGCGTCGGGTCAGACGGCGAACGTGCTGTATACGGGTTATCTCGCCAAGAATGGCCACATTTTCGATGACTCGGTGAACGATGGCGGGACGCCCTTCAGCTTCACGCTGGGCGCGGGGGACGTGATCCCCGGCTTTGACGCCGGAACGACGGGCATGCAGGCTGGTGAGTCGCGGGTTATTCAGATCCCGGCGGCGGAAGGGTATGGCAATACGCCTACTGGAACCATTCCGGCGAACTCGACGCTGGTCTTTGAGGTGACGCTGGCGTCGATTTCATGAAAATGACCGAGGACCGAGGACCAATGACCAATAGGGTTGTTGCGGAATAGACGTAAGGTCAAAGGGCAGAAGGACATGGGACAAAAGGGGAAATCCGCCCTTTGTCCTTGTGTCCTTTGACCTTACGTCAAAAACAGTCCCTAATACGCAAAAACCCTAATGACCAATGACCGAGGACCAAAATATCCTGGTCATCGGTCATTGATCGCGAGCGTGAATGAACGGCTTCACGTGTTCAAGGACGGCCTCGACGGCGTCGATCTGGATCAGGACGAGGTCGCCGGGCGTCAAGGAGCGGAAGGCGAGATCGACGGCGGCAAGCTCGCCGTCGATCTCGCGGATCTCCTGGACCCGGCGGCCCGTGGCCAGACCTTGACGTAGCAGGGCGAAGGTTTCGCCCTTGGCTCGGCCCCGGAATCGGGCGGGCTCCTCGTAGAGCAAGACGCGGTCAAAGGCGTCGCCAAGAAGCGCGGCCTGGCGGACGATCGCGTCGTCGGGGCGGTCGCCGTCGGCGGAAAAGACGACCGTGCGCGAGGGGTTTGGAAATCCGTTGACCGCATCGACAAGCGCGGCGATGGCCGAGGGATTGTGGCCGAAGTCAAGGATCACCGTGGCCCCGTTCACCTCAACCACGTTGAACCGGCCGGGCGCCTGCGACATGTCGCTGTCAAAGGTTTCGAGCGTGGCCCGGATCGTCTCATCGGGAACGCCAAGCGCCCGGGCCGCGGCCGACGCGGAGAGGACGTTTTCCACCTGGAAGCCGATCCTGCCGCCGAGCGTCAGGGGGACCCGGGCAAGGTCAATCAGAGTATCTTCGCGGTCGCCTTCGGCCAGAATGACGGCATTCTCGCGGACGAACGCGGCGCGGCCGTTTTTGGCGCGATGGGCGACGATCATGGGGTTCTCCGCGTCGCGGGCGAAGTAAAAGACCGAGCCTTTGCAGGTCTCGCGCATCGCCGCGACGAGGGGGTCGGCCGCGTTCAAAACGGCGGTGCCGCCGGGGTAAACCACGTCGATCAGCGTACTCTTGACGTAGGCGAGGCGGTCCAGGGTCATGATGTCGCCGAGGCCAAGGTGATCGCCCTCGCCGACGTTGGTGATGACCGAGACGTCGGCCCGGTCATAGCCGAGCCCTTCGCGGAGAATGCCGCCGCGCGCCGTCTCCAGCACGGCGGCCTCGACCGAGGGGTTGACCAGGATGTTCCGGGCACTCTTGGGACCGCTACAGTCGCCGGTTTCGAGACGGCGGTCGTTGATGTAAATGCCGTCGGTGCAGGTCATTCCGACGGTCTTGCCGGTCGCCCGGACGATCCGGGCAATCAGGCGGGTCACGGTGGTCTTGCCGTTGACGCCAGTCACGCCGACCGTGGGAATCCGGCCGGTCTGGCCGTCGGGAAAGAGGCCGTCAAGAATCGCCTCGGCGACGGGTCGCGGCGGCGCCGAGGGGGGGAGATGCGGTTGAAGACCCGGTCCCGATCGGATCGCGACGACCAGGCCGCGCTGGTCTTCCAGCGGCCAGGAGAGGTCGGCCGCCATGACGTCGATTCCGGCCACGTCAAGCCCGACGACGCGCGCGGCGTCTTCCGCGCAGGCGGCGACGGCGGGGTGAACCGTCGCCGTGACGTCGACCGCGAAGCCCCCTTCCGACGGTTCGAGCGAGGAGCCGAGAAAGACCCGACGCCCCAGCGCGGGGACCGATTCCGCGCTCTGGTCCTGGCGGGCAAGAAGGTCGTGATCGATCTCGACGGTCTTCAAGGCGGTCATCAGGCCGTCGCCCCGGTGCGGGTCGGCGTTGAGCGCGGAGACAAGCGCGGAGATGGTCGATTTGCCATCGCCGACGACGTGCGCGGGCTCGCGCAGGGCCGCCGCGACGAGTCGGCCGTTGACGACCAGGAGGCGGTGTTCCGCGCCTCGGGGGGCGTCTTGCTCGACGATCACTCCGCGGCCTCCGGCGGCGGCCTCATGGTACGCGGCGACGATTTCCTCGCGGTTTTCCAGGCCGCGCGCGACACCGGGGCCGAGGCCGTTTGTGCCCAGGGGCCGGACGGTCACGGGGGGGCCGACCTTGACGGCCATCGCCCAGGCGTCGTCGGCATCATCGGCCCGGCGACGATCGGGGATGGGAACGCCGACGGCAAGAAGGAGGTCGCGGGTCAGGTCGTCGTCCCTGAGCACCTGGGCCGAGACAAGGCTCGTGCGGTCGGTCTCGGTCGCCAGGACTCTGCGCTGTCGGGCGCCGTGTCCGAGAAGGATCAGGTCGCCGTCGTCGAGCCTTCGGGCGGGAATTCCGCGTGCGCCGGCGGCCTCGATGATCGCGCGGGTGCCGGGTTTGGGGAGAACCTCGGCGGCAAGGGCGCGGAGCCGACGGACCTCGGCATCGACGTCGAAGGGCGTATTTTTGACGGCGGCGTCAAGGAGTCGAAAGGCGGTTTCCAGGCAGGCGCGGCCGACGGTTTCATCTTCGTATTCAATGATGACCTTGTAAACACCTTCCTCGGCGGTCTCGCGCGCCTTGCCGTATCCGGCGGGGGTGCCGACGAGGTCTTGAAGTTCGAGCGTGACGTGTTCGAGGATATGCCCCTGATAGGTCCCGTCGCGGAGTCGTTCAAAGAAGCCGCCGCGATAGCCGAGCCCGCAACGGTGCTCGATCATCGTCGGCAGCCAGGCCATGAGCCGGTCGTTGAAGCCCGGCAGGATGTTCGACGGCGAATCCTTCAGCTCTTGCAGGTCGATCCAGGCTTCCAGGACCGGAAACCTCGCCCAGATGTTCGGTCCTCGCAGCGCCAGCACTTTCCGGAATTCCATACGGCGAGTTCTCCCCTTGGCCTTGCCTGGGTCTGCTCTGCTCTGCCCTTTTCCGCACTTATACCGTCGCGCGTCGTCCTTCCGGCTCTTGCCGCAAAGGGAATGAGCCTAACAGAATTTTTCAGGCGCGACGAGGGGAAGCGGGCGGATCTGAAAGGCAAAGGGCAGAGGGCAGAAGGACATAGGGCAGATTTGCCCTGCCCTCTGCCCTCTGCCCTCTGCCCTTCTGCCCTCTGCTGTCAAGGGCTTCGGGAATTTCAAGAGAAACCGCTCAGGTCTGTTCGCCGGACATGGAGACGCGACCGGGACGGTCGTTGAGGCGGTCGAGCATGTGGTCGAGAGCGCGGACGGCCTTGTCCACGGCGCCTCGGACGGCGTCGTCAACGTTGGTGGCAATGTCGTCAACGGCGACGGGCTGATGACCGGCGAGACTGACCTCAATCGAACAGCGCGTGTCGATCCCCTTCTTGTGACCGTTCAAATCCTGTAAATACACCTCGACCCGACGGACGCGGTCGATGAACCGGGGCGAAAGAGCGCCTTCGACCTCGTCGCGAATGCGGTCGGTGAGTTCCTCGCTGTTGTGGATGTGATTGTCAGTCCGGACCTGGAAATGCATCGTCGTTTCCCCCAGATCAAGTTCCTGGCTGCGGGTCGCGTCGGCTGTGGACGCGGAAAAGGTTCCTCAAACTAACCAGGCAATCGGCGCGCCAGGGAAACCTGGAAGGGCAAGAAGAGCCGGTGGGCGGGTGGATGGCCGAATCTTTGAGGAAGAAAGGACCGATGATTGAATCAATTAGGTCGTGTGCGAGAAGAAACCGCGTAAGCCTTTGCTCTCGATTTTTCGGCCAATGCTCCTCGGTCATTTGTCCTCGTTCTCGTCGTCTGAGCCGTCCGACCTGTGCCAGGGCTGTTTCCTTCTCGGGAATAACCAATGACCAAGGACCGATGACCGAAGAAAAATTGAAGGCAGGAAGGAAGGGCAAGAGCCTCGCCGACTTTTTTTCGGTCATCGGTTCTCGGTCATTGCTCATCAATTGAGAATGAGACAGCCCTGGACCTGTGCAAGCCGAATTGACGGCGGGCGTTAAGTCGCGGAGAATGGAAGAGCGAGGAAGACGCGAACGGGGGCCTCGTTCCAAAAAAGGGGGACTGTCGATCGATGAAGCGGACCTTCGCCGTCGTCGCCCTGCTGGCCGCGCTTGGGATTTTCTGCAAGCTCGCACTCAAGGAGCCGGGGCGAGCGCTCGTCGATCGCGAACGCGCCGCGATGTCCGCGACCAATCTCCACCCGGCCGAGGTGAACCCCGAGGACGCCTTGCGGGCCAGGTACACCAGCCCGGCCGATCGCGATATTGTCGAACGGACGCTGACGACGTACCGGCAAACGGCGATCGCGATCGAGAAGACCGACGGAATCCGCGGCCTGAAACTGCTCGACAAGCTCGACCTGGAAGCCATCTTCCTCTATGAGAAGCACCCCGGCGATTTCCGGAGGCTGCGCGACACGCTCACCGACGACGCCGCGGCCGAGATTTTGCTCCACTGGCGCGAATACTTCGGCCTGAAACGCGCCGATGACGTCGACCGCGGCCTCTTGATCGCCGAGATCGGCCGACTCTCGGCCCGGCAACGTCGAGTCGCCGCGGCGCACCCTGAAGCCCTGCCGCTCTTGCTCGCCGATCCCGTCGGCGTGACCGAGATGGCCGAGCGCTGGGCGGGCGATCCGTCCGACCTGAATGACCTGCTCGTCTTGCTCAACTTCATCAGCCTGGAAAAGGGATCGGCCGACCTCAGGACGGCCTTGCGGACGGTCGACGACCACGGCCCGCTCGCCTTGCAGGCGTTCCGGCTTCAAGGTTTGGACGGCTTCGCGCTGGTGACCCTTTACGGACCGATTCTTGACGCCGTCGGCGGAGCCCTGGCGCTCGACCAGGCGCTGATTCTCTTGCGCGTGAATTCCGACTATGTGGATGAATTGCTTCAGACGCACGATCCGGAGACGGTCGCGGGGCACCTACGCCACGTCGCCGCGGCGGGCCTGGTCGATGCCGTCGGCGGCAGCGCGCACGCCCTGCGCCTGGTCGTCGAGCATGGCGGGCCAGGCGAACAGGCGTTGAAGGCGGCCGGTTCCGACGCGGCGGATGTCGTTTATGAGGACTTCAACGAGCCCGCGCTCCGCGATCAGGCGGTCGATGCGCTCGCCAGGCATGGGCCGATGGCCCTGGCGATGCTCGACAAGTACGCGACCGATCCCGACTTCCGCGAGATCCTCCGCGAACACGGCGGCGCGGTGATCCCGCCGGTTGCTCAGAGCGATTCCGGACCGGAGACGCTCGCCCGGCTCAGATCGAAATCCAAACGATCGTTCACGGAATCGCTGGCCCTATCGGTCCTCTTTCTCTCGGGCGAGAACGGTCAGGCGACGATCCGGACGATCAAGAACGACGGCCTGGAACGTGTCGCGGCGCTGAACGACCCGAGCGTGGCCTTTTATCAATTTTTGCCGATGTATGACATGCTCCACCTCGGCAACGTCCTCCGCCGCGGCCACGCCCCGACGGCCGGCGAGATGACCTGGGCCCTGATCGACGGCTGCTTCGTCGTCGCCGACGCCCTGAGCCTCGCGACACTTCAACCCGAAGGGGCCGTCGCGGCCGAAGCCGCGCGTTCGGAGGTAAAATCCGCCACCCGCGAGGCCGCGAAAGTGGTTGGCCGCGAGGCCGTGGAGAGTGCGACTCAATCGACCGCCACCGCCGTGGCCCGTCGTGGCGCGGCCGAAGGGGTCGAGGCGGCGACCGAACGCCTCTCCCGCTGGTGGGCGGTTCGAGCCGCCGGCGGAACGTACCGTGTTCTCCGACGGATGCCCGAGGCCCTTCCTCGCTTGAGCCTTGCCGAGCTTTCCGATCTTGGGCGTCCTCTCTGCGCCCGCGCCGGCCTTCGCCTGACCGAATGGGGTCCGCTCCGGATTCTCAAGGACGGCAAGGAGTTGCTCCTCCGCATTCCTCCCGAGCGTGGCCTGAAATACCTCGGCGCCCAGGCGGCCCAGGCGGGCGTGGGGGTCGTCGGGTTCCGCAAGATGGAAGAGCATCTGGCGTCGAGAAGGCCGCAAATGCGTTCAGAGTAACGATTTGCGAGTTCTGATCTCGCGGACTCTTGGATCTACATGAAAATAAATGCGAAATTTGTCCTCGTGCCGTTTTCGTCGGTGTCGGCCTGATCATTCAGAACTTCAAATATTCAATTGCCGAGATATCTGAAGTCAAAGAAATTTCATTTGTTCATGAATTATTAATTGGCCATTTCGAGTACGAAGAAGGCCATGTGCGTTTTTCACGATAAGAGCGTCGCGGGTGGTTCCCAGTGGTCAGGTCGCCGCTGCGTCTTCAGGATTTTTCAGTCCTTCTTCCCGAGAATAATCAAAAATCTGATCACCAAGATGACTTGGTATTTCCCTTTAACTGGAACATGAAATTTTCAGATGGCATGATTTTTCGCGATAAACACAAAATCAATCGATTGGCGTCTGACTTCGTTCGCGGGCTCATCATGGTTACGGGATGTGAAATTCTCGATGTGTCTACTGGCAGTATCATTGATCACTCGCAGATCCCTCCGCCCTTACCGTACGTGAATGGTTCCTGAATAGACACAATTTCCCTTCCCAAATCCCGTCTGCCGCCGCATGGTCTCTGTTTTGATCGAACCTGGCCCGACTCGATTGTTGCGCTGAGATTCAACTTTCGGAGTGAAGGGACATTCATGGCACTCGATGTCTACGTCATGCCACTCTGGAGATTCAAGGTCGGCGACTTCCGGTCGCCTATTGAGTTGTCGACTGGTTTCCGTCCAAAGATCGTCACCACCGACGGCATGGAGGAACGACCCGCTCACGCTAGCTGGTTCGCGTGCTGGCGGGGGCGGCGACAGGTCTCGACGATCCGCAAGACGGTGGAATTCGCTAATGGTACCCGAATTCACTGGCCCGACGCGGGAGCGGTCGTCTACGCCGAGCAATCGAACGGTTTCGAGCCGCTACGAGCCTACTCCATGTGGCTCGACTGCCGTGAACAGTTTCCCGAGTTCACCCCGCCCCCGGAGGGCGACTATTACAAGCACCCTGTCATGGCTGCTCAGGTCAACCAAGTGTCTTGCCCGCATTTGGTCGGACACGACTGCTATAACGGCTACTTCCTGCCGTGCGAATTCGAGCGGTTGGCCAAAGTTGAGCCGTACCTGATCTTCGGCCGGTGGCCAGCCTCCCGATACGTGGGGTCGTCTCCACGGCTGCTGCGGGAGCTGGAGTCAGTGCAGAGAGAGTTGCGGGTGCCGGACCAGTACGATTACCCGGCCGACGACCCTCTAGTGTCCGTTAAGGCGGCGTTCTTGCAACTGAGGGAGGTTGCCCAGCTAAGCTGTCGGCAAGAGTTGCCGATCATCTTTTGGGGATGATGAGCCAAGGCCAAGCCAGTCGGTTAATCATCTGACGATCGAGATAACATCTTATGAACTGGCCACGCGGGCATGGTAGGATGGGAGGAAATTGCTGTCAATTCATTTTCTCTTTCACTTCCCCGTGAAAAATGAATCGACACCAATTTTTCGAAGCGCTCTCGACGATTTGAGGACGGCCATTAGTTGGTGGCTTGGTTAACGCACAACCATCGACGGAGCAAATGGCGTTGGGGTCCTATTACCGGAGGAACCAATGGAGGAGGCCATGAACCAAGAGTCCACAACCTCTAAAGCAGTTAGACAAAAGGTGTTGTTGCATTTATACAATAGTGCTGTCGTGGGTTCATTAAACAGCATCTCGTTGATTCTTCGCATGAAATTAGTAGCACAGCCAGTGAATTCACGATACAAAGATTTACAAGACACCTACGACACACTTGGCCCGGAACGCCGTCGTCTCTTTTATGACGCCGTGGCTTCCGTCGCTGAATTTGCTGTTTATCGAACCCTCGACTTCGTTGTGCAGTATAGTCGCTTCGACTCGGAATCGAACACTAGCGAGTTTCCAAGAGTTGAAGTCAATTACGCTGATTTCGTAGATGGACAACCTTGTCAAGTTCCGATCTCTAAGTTTGGTACGGAGGAACTCGGAAACGAATGGAAAGAAATTGCAAGGCGAGAGGACATCAGGCAACTCGTCGAGGCGGCAATCAAGAAGGTGGTGGGATCGTTTGCGAGAAAGCGATAATGGCGTTATGATCTGCCGGGACGAGGTTGCAGGCTGTTTTCAGACCTGTTTACCGATTCTGCAATCCGGTCATAGCCCCGGCGATCTACTTAACTGCGTCGGGGCTAAACAAGCCGGAAAGCACGTTTCAGACGTCGGCTCAGCCCGACCCCGCGGTCGGTTGGCAAGACTCGACGAATTCGGCGACCACACGATCGAACCGATCGTGGTGTTCGAGCAGACCCATGTGCCTGGCCGGTGATAGCGTCACCAGCGTGGCCTTCGGCACCTTCCTTACGATGAATTCACCGGCGTCGGGAAGCGTCGTCGTGTCTTTATCGCCCACGAAAACCAGCGTCGGCGCGTTGATCCGAGAGAGGGCCTCCGTTGCGTCGTATGCGATCATCCCGAGCATGCCACGGGCCAGGACATCGGGCCGCCCCAGAGGCATGAACCGAGATACGAAGTCGAGCTGCCCCCGGGTTTCGTTGCCTGAGAAGGATGACTTGTGGGTCGAGCGCTGGGCCGAACCGTTGAAGTAGCTCATCCAGTTCATCAGCCAGACCAGCGGCCAGAGTGCAATCGTCAGGTAGAGGAGCGGGATCAGCACGGGGCTTTCCAGCGCGGTGTAGAGCCCGGCCATCGAAGTCGTCCGCACCGGGTTCGTGTAGGACGTGTGGGCAAGCACCAGCCCCGCGACCCTCGTTCCGAGCTTTTCAGGGAAGAGTTTGCAGAAGGTGAGCGTGATCATCCCGCCGATACTGTGTCCGACCAGAATCACGGGGCGGTTCCCCGCGAAGTCGAGTACGGCTTCGAGGTCGGAGGCAAGGTTCTCAAGCCGGTAGTCGTTATTGTCCGGCTTTTTAGACAGGCCGAGACCCGGCTCGTCCCAGACGATCAGGCGGAACCGATCGGTCAGGTACCGCTTCTGATAGAACCATTCGGTGCTATTGGCCCCCCACCCGTGCGTCCAGACGATCGGCGGGGCGTCAACGTGGCCGTAGCACTCAACCCTGAGTTCACTCCCGTCCGGCCTGCGGATGGTGTGGGCCTCGCCGGAGCGGTTGCTTTCCGGGTCGTCGTCGGGCTCGGGAAGTTCCGCTTCTTTCCCCATCGGTGCTTTTTGGCGACGCGGCGTGCTGTTCCCCCTCGTCCGTGTTTCGGGGCCTTCCACGGTTTGCCCCTGTCTTAGCGTGAGCATCGACACGCCGTTGCCGATCAACCTACCCAGCGTCGCCCACGCGAGCAGGGCTATCGCGGCGGCCAATTCACCCGTCTGTCGGTTCCAACCCGGATCGAAGTGGAAGACACGCCGTTGCGGTACGGTCTCGATGTTTCGGTCGCCGCGCGGAGTGTCGACGGCAACCCGCCGCGAGACCGGAATGAGGACGTGGGAATCGTCATGCCAGCATTTCAACAGGTAGACACCGCCGACGAGGATCGCGATCGAGAGCAACCCCCTGAACCACATTCCCAGAATATTGAAAGGCATGAATGGCATGGTGCGGGCTCGGGTTTCGATAGGGGACTGCGAGGCGGTTAGCCCCGGTTAGGACGCTTGCGAGGACGTCTTGAAACTAACCCCGGCTCACGCGATTTCTGGAGCCTGTCGAGTTGAGCCGGAGACGTCAGCTTGCGGCCGAAGAACCGAGCGACGACTTCGCCATGAAAATAAGTTCGACGAGCAGGTCGAAGCCGACCCGGGATGGTATTGTTGGGATTACAAGCAAATCCAAGGCCGCGAATGATTCCCGCGGTGAGGTGAACCCGGGAGTCGGGCGATGCCTTCGGCCCGCGTGCTCTCGGGGTTCCGTCGCCAAGGGGCGACCCTGACATCCGCTATCGCAAGTAAAGAAATTGGGAGGAAATTGGTGTCAAAGGAAAATTAGGCCGGGTCGTCTCGGGAGATTGCTTTCCCGAGGGGACCCGGCCCAATCTCCTTTTATGGCAAGGTTAAGCAGAATGTCCCCGCCGAGCCGTCGAATTCCAGTCGCCATAATCTCATGACGTCCCAACCAAGCAGCGCCTCGACCCCGAAGGCGCTCAGGTCCTGGGCGCCGGTAACCCAAAGGCTCGGCGCCACGGAACCCGTAATGTCCCCGGCGAGGTCAAGGTCAATGGAATAGGCCGGCGCAGTCAAAGGCCCTCGCGCGGACGTTGCGGAATGGACTTGAGATTCACCTTCCGAGTCCAGTTCCAGGTCGTCGATGACCGACTTCAACACGAACGTGGTTCTCGCCCTGGTGTCGACCAGGGCTCGGACCAGTCGTGGCAAAAGGTGCGCACGCCCTTCGTCCCTTCGCGCGGTCCGCGCGTCGCTATTCACGGTCACGTACAGTTCAATCACGGGGAGCCCGGACGCTTCCAACACACCGTTTACAATGGCCACGGGACAGCGCCCGGGGGGGCGACGACGACCGGCTCGCACGCGGCCACCTGCTTGATGTACAGAGGCCCAAGACCCCAACGAGCGTAGCCAGCCCGTCGCGCCTCCTCCGCGGAGACGAAGGGCCCTTCCATCGCGTCGCCGACCAGCACCACGTACCGCCCCTCGGCGCGAGCGAGAAGCTCTGGCTTGAGGCTCTCAAAGGTCGTGCGCTCGACTTCGAAGCCGCGGAAGGGACGACGCGGTCGCTCCGACGGGTTGGAGGAGATTGGTGTCATCTCATTTTCTCTTCCAAGTTACGGAATCGGTCAGGCCAGCGCCGTCGAAAAATGAATTGACACCAATTGTTCTCGTTCCGTCGCCGGCTCGTGGTAGTAGCTTGCCCGGTTGAGCCCCAACAACTCACATTGCCGACGAATGCTCAATTGCGGATGAGTGGGTTCGATCAAGGCCCTCTTGGCTCCGACCTCACAGGGCAGATTTTTTTTTCACCCAGGCCAGCTCCATCTGGAGCCGCCCGCGTTGCTCGTAGAGTTCGGCTTGGATCTTCTCGGGATCGGGATGTCGAGCCGTTGATCCGTTCTGAAAGAGGGTCTCCATGCCGTCGAGGAGTTGCTTCTTCCACTGGCTGATCTGGACCGGGTGGACCTGGAACTGCTTGGCCAACTCGGCGATGGTCTTGGCCTGCTTGGCGGCCTCCAGGGCGACCTGGGCCTTGAAGGCGGGTGAGTGTTTCTTGCGGATTCGAGCCATGCGTTGCCCTCGGTTTGAACCTCGTCAAGGATAATTTGTCGGGTGGTCCAAAAACCGGGGTCCACTATACCGTCGCCTTGGCTCGGAGGCGGAGCAGGTCGCTTTTTGGAAGAATTCCCGATAAGTCATGGTTCAACTCACAATCACGACATCCCGTGCATCATTCCGTTCGATCGACCGTCCAAGGGTCTCGTCTCGGTCGAAGTATCTCGATCAGGCTTCACTGTCTCGGCTTCCGTGAAAAGGTCGGAAGCCTGGATTTCTTGCGAAGATAGGTGAGACGCCGTAGTGCTTCGGCTTCTGGAATCTGTGGATGCACCCTCCTGAGACGCTGAAGAAACGGGCGACGAAATTCAGGGTCGCGCGTGATGTCCTCCGTGGTGCAGCGAAGCTCGGGTTTGAGGCTGGTGTAGACCTTGATGAGGGCTGAGTCGATCGGAGTCACTGCAGAATTACTCTTCTAAAGCTTTTTGCCTCCTCCCATATTCTAACGAGGCGGCCTCAGTCGTCAAGCGGCTACCAGCGAAATTGAAATTCCGCGACTTTACCGTCGTGGCCCCATTGAAGCAGAGGCGTAATCCTGCAATCACGCAATCCCGCGTGTCCTTTCCACGACTTTACCGTCGTGGCCCCATTGATGAGCATGGGTATCGTTTTATCAGAGCACAATGACAACATCCCGAGCATCATGCGGCTCGATCGGCCACCCGAGGGTTTCGACGAGGTCGGCGCAGCGCTTGCACAGGGGGATGAACAGAACCTGGTCGCGGTCCTGGTCGATCACTTCGTGGAGCCGACTTCGAAGTCGTACCAGGTCCGTGGCAGATAGTCGACAAAAAAACACTGAATATTATTTCCGGAGTCCGAAGTCCTCGCAGGCACGGGCGACCTTGCGGAGGCGCTTGGGGTCGTCGATGTCGTAGGCGACGAGATGGGTATCCATCAATCCAATTCCTCAGCGGACGGTGAAGCCGGTGTAGGACGCATGGAAATTGGGGAAATTGGTGGGGAAATTGGTGTCAATTCATTTTACGACGGTGTTGGCCTGGCCTTTCCGCGACACCAATTCCCCCCGAACAAGCTCGCGGAGTGACCGGAAGAAAACTTTATGTGTTATTTCCTGACGATCGGCGTTCCGGATGCTCACGCGGCGGATTTCGCGCGGGCGGTCCCGCGTGGATTTCGGTCCTTTCCGTGCGAGAACGTCTCGATCCTCAGGGTGCTTCCGGCCGGTTATCGAACCTTTCTGTTGATCCGTGGAATGTGCTCGCGCGACCTGTACCTAAGGCCAATTTCTCAACGCCCTGACGAATCGAAGACGGACCGATTGCGCCGGAAGTACGAGAAGAATGGCTGGTCGGAACTCAAGATCCGTCGGGCTCTTGAAGCCAGTTCAAAGCATGGGTCAGCTCCCTACGAGCCCTTTCACGGGCTCTGTGAGGATGTGCGCGCGATTCTCGTCAATCTTCTGAAATCGACCGAGGAACTGGCCGTTCTTGTCCACTTCTACTCGGAAGACCTCACGTTTGGGACGATCCCCATCCAGGGCGAGATTCGCACCCCCGCACACACGTTCCTCGCCGATCTGGACAATTTTGTAGAAGACCGAGTGGTCGTGGTCGACAACAGGACGAAAACGAGCGAGGGGGTCATTGGAAGGTCTCGGAACTGACCCGTTTCCGGGTTTCTTACCCGCCGTTGTTCAGTCTCGGCGTTCCGGGATGTTCGCCGACGGTGATCGCCTCGCGGATGCGGAGGCAAACACGCAGGAGACCTTCAAGGTCGTCGATTTGCAAGGCGTTCGGTCCGTCGGAAAGGGCCTCGTCGGGGCGGGGGTGGACTTCGAGGAAGAGGGCGTCGCAACCGGCGGCAACGGCCGCTTTGGTGAGATAGGGGACCATCGCGCGCTCGCCCGAGGTTACCGTGCCGCCGGCCCCGGCGCCCGGAAGCTGGACCGAGTGCGTGGCGTCAAAGACAACAGGGGCGCCCGTGGCCTGCATCTGGGGAATCGCCCGGAAGTCGTTGACGAGCCGGCCGTAACCAAAGGTCGTTCCGCGCTCGGTCAGAAGCACTCCCGAGTCGCTCGCCGAGGTGATCTTGGCGACGACGTTGGCCATGTCCCAGGGGGCCATGAACTGCCCCTTCTTGACGTTCAAGGGGCGACCCGTCGCCGCCGAGGCTTCAAGAAGGTCGGTCTGCCTGGCGAGAAAGGCGGGAATCTGAAGCAGGTCAACCACCGAGGCAATCGGCGCGGCCTGATGCGACTCATGAACATCGGTCGTCACGGGCAGACCGGTCTCGGCCTTGACGCGCTCGAAAACCTTGAGGCCGTCGTCCATCCCCGGTCCGCGAAAGCTGGATTTTGCGGTCCGGTTCGCCTTGTCGAAGGACGCCTTGAAGATCAAGGGGACGCCCAGCCGCCCGCAAATTTCGCGGAGGCGACGCGCGATGACCATCGTCAGGTCGTTCGGCTCCATCACGCAAGGACCGGCGATCAGCGCCAGCGGCTCGCCCCGGCCGACCTTCACGGGGCCAACCTTGACCGGATTCGGCACGAGAACCATCTTCCTACCCTCCTTGTGGATCGATCAAACGAGCGAGCGAACAGGCCGACAACTCATCCGTTTCCAACCACCCCTCTGGGGACGAGGACGTCCATTGCCTCGGGCAAGACGTCGACTTCCCAGCCCGCGCCGAGGCCGCCGTCGAGAAACCCGGCGGGGTCGCCGTCAAGCTGGACGGGGATGCGGTCGGGTGCGCTGATTTGGGCGCGGCGAACCTTGCGATGAAAGACCCCGGGGCGTCGCAAATGCAGGCCGCGCACGACCAGCCAGAGATAATGAAGCGCCTGAAAGGGGCCAGGGTCGCGAAAGACGACCAGGTCTAGCCAGCCGTCATCGCCGACGGCCGTCGGCGCGAAAGGGAGCCCCAGGGCGTATCGCGGCAGGTTGAAGACGAAGACCGTCGAGCCGACCAGCGTTTCCTCGCCGCCGGGGTCGGTCACCGTCACCGTCATCGCCGGGAACCGATAGGAGAAACTCGACGTGAGTACCGGCTCGACATACGCGACCCGGTTCGTCGGCCTTGGCAAGCCGGTCCGGCGAACCCGGGCCAGGTGATGGCGGGTCACCACGTCGGCATCGAAACCGAAGCCGGCCATCAGGGCGAACCTCCGGCCGCGGAGACAACCCAGGTCGACCCCGAGAACCTGCCCCGACGCGATCGTCTCGGCAAGGCGGGCCGGGTCGCGGCCGAGCCGGAAGTGGCGGGCGAAGAGGTTTTCGGTCCCGCAAGGCAAGACCGTGATCGGCACGGTCGGCCGCTCATTCACGAGCGCGGCGACCGTGCCATCGCCGCCGACGGCGACCAGGCAACGGCAATCGGAGTCGTCGGCCGCCCCCGCGACGAGCGCTGTGCGCTCGGTTGGGGTCCAGGCGATCCGGGTCGGCAGTCCGGCCCGACTGAGTTCGCGAACGAGCCTGGCGACCTTTTCACGTCCTCGACCGCGTCCCGACCCGGCGTTGGCGACAATGCCCACCCAGGCCGGACCCGCCTCGCGAGGGAGGGCTTTGGAAGCGACGGTCGCGGGGCCTTCGCCCCGTCGTCCGGAGTCGAGCCCCTCCTCAACTCCCTTCCCGTCGATCATCCTTCAGACGCCTCCCGGCCGACCGTCCCCGGCCGGTCTCGCTTCGCTCGCTCGGCCCTGGCGTTGGTGTGAACTCAGCGTGAGAACGAGGCGGGGCGGGATACAGGGCGCGAGGCGCCGGAGTTGCTGTCTTTCTTCTGGACGCGATCGGTCAGGGACCGGTTTTCTTGCAGGGTTGTCTTGAACTTCTCGCGGAGTTCGCTGAGCCGATTGACCAGTTCAGTTCGCTCGGTCTTGAGCGATTCGACCTCGGCCTTGGCCTTGGCCAGGGCGTCAATCTCGGCCTTTTTCTGGGCAATCCGCTGATCGCGATTGATCGCGGCGTTTTTGTCATTCGACTCGGCGTCGGCAAGCTGAAGGGCGACCCGGCTGGAAATTTCCTGGATGGTCGACTTGGCCTTGGCCAGGTCGGTCTGACGCGCTTCAAGGACGGTCAGGGTGTTCTGGGTAACGACCTGATCCTGGGCCCAGTCGTCCTTGGCCTTTTGGAGGTCGCGGGTGGCCTTTTCCAGATCCGAATCAAGCTTGGCGACGTCGGTTTTAAGTTTCTCGACCGCCTCGGCGCCGTTATGGTTCAGTTGCGAGACCGCGGCCGTCAGCAGCATCCAGGGCACAGCCGCCAGGATGACGAGGACGCACAGGACTTTCCCGGTTGTCGACATCGAGACGTCTCCCGCCCGGCCCTTTTTTCGTTTTCTTGGACAATCCCAAAAAAAGGGGGGGGTTTGAAAACCATCCTACGCTACGCGGGGGCAACGCCCGCCCTTCAACTCTTTCACGCGACTTTGACCGCGCAAGACGATCAGTCAAGTATACCCGCCATTTCCGCGGCCTGCCAAGATCCTCGCGCCAGACCGAATTTCTTCTCAAGGCGAAGGACCGATGCCCAGGATCGGAGCATGAGATCATCGGTCTTGCCCTGGCCATCGGTCATCCGTCCTCGGCCCTTCTTGCCCGAGAATGCCGCGACCTTTGAGCGAGCGAGTTTGACGCCTTCGGTGTCAGCCTTTACAATCCTTGCTCGAAAATCGCCCTGACCCTGCCGGGGACGTCGGGGCGTCTGTTTCGCCGAAAAGGCGGGGGACCGGGACCGATCATGCGACCGACGTATCAGGTCACCGAGTTGCTGGGCGACGGGATCGGCCCCGAGCTTTCACGCGCCATTCACACGCTGGCCGAGGCCCTGCCGGTCCGCCTCGACTTCGTGCCGGTCGACCTCTCGCTGGAGAATCGCCGGGCGCGCAAGGCCGCCGTGTATCAAGAGGCGGTCGAGACGATCACCGCGACGAAGGTCGCGCTCAAACACCCGACGATCACCGCCGAGGAAAGCCCGAACCAGGTTCTCCGGCGCCGGCTCGACCTCTCGGTGATCCATCGGCCCGTGTACACGATTCCCGGCGTGCCGACGAACTTTCGCAGAGAGCTTGACCTGGACATCGTCCGAATCGCCACCGGAGGCACTTACGACGACCCCGGCCGGATGATCGGCAACGACGGCGCGGTGAGCCTGCGGATCGTCGAGCGCGGGCCTGTCCGCGAGGCCGCCCGCTATGCCTTCGGCCTGGCGCGAAAGACGGACAAGCGGGTGACGACCGCCTCGAAGTACACGATCCAGAAGGCGACCGACGGCCTTTTCGAGAGCGTTTCGAAGGAGGTCGCGGCGTCCTTTCCCGAGGTCCCGCACAACGTCGAGTTGTTTGACGCCCTGCTCGGCAAGGTGATCATGGCGCCCGAGAAGTTCCAGATCGTTCTGGTGCTGAACGAGTACGGCGACTTCCTTTCCGACATGGCCTGCGGCCTTGCCGGCTCGCTGGGGATCGGGGCGAGTTCCAACCTGGCCTTTGACCCGGCGGCGGTCGTCCGCGTGGCACTCTTCGACGCCGCGCACGGCACGGCGCCCGACATCGCCGGCAAGAACCTCGCGAACCCAACGGCGATTTTTCTGGCCCTTTCGATGCTTCTCTACCAGATTGGCGAGATCAGCGTTGGCCAGGCCGTCAAGAACACGACGCTCGACCTCCTCCGCCAGGGCATCCGCACCGGCGACCTCGGCGGCCGTGAGTCAACCGAGAGTTTCACCTCCGCCGTCGCCGCCGAGGTCTCCCGCCGACTGACGCCCGAGTCTCACACGGCGTGATCGTATCGATTTGCCCGCCTCCCGTACCTTGTCACCTTCCTGTAAAATGATAGGGTGGACTGGGAGGATCATGATGGGCAAGCGGAGTCGACGGAAAAAATCGGCCGATCGCAATCCGTCGAGGCAAACACACGCGCACGGACCCGCTTCCGCGCGTGTTGATCCGTCCCAGTTGAATGCGATGTACGGTTTTCTCCGTGCGCGGCAACTTGAGGGAACATTGCCGGGAGAGCCGGGCCTTGGTGTTTGGCCGATCACTTCAAACAGAGTGTTTTTCGGTTGGGGTTGTCTCACATTCGCGGATTGGGATACATCGCGGGCGAGGGGAGAGGACTGGCCTCCGCGTGAGCCGCCCGGTCTGGACATGGCCGCCAAATCGCGGCGGATTCGTTATTACAGACGTGTCCGCGATTTCAAAGAATTCCGACAAGCCTTGGTGTCTCAACACTTGCCCTCCACATCCTTTCGGATTACCGAAGACTGGTTCGACGCCGAGAAGGGTGTTATCCCCGACCCCCGCGAGACTGACGTGATCATCGGCAGCCATGCAGTTGGCTTTTGCGCCTATGATGATACGTCAGGGAGGCTCAAGTTTATCAACAGTTGGGGACCCGAATGGGGCGACAACGGCCTGGGAACGCTTTCCTATCGCTCTTTCAAGGACCGCTCGATCGAAACCTGGATCATTTCTCAAGGATATTGGACAAAGCAGTTAGCCCGATCTCTTGTCATGAAATTGGCGCCAAGGGTAATCGTCCATTCAAAACCTTGCGAACTGATGTATGGTCTGCCTGACGTTCTTCAGGGCGGCCATTCGTACGGGCTCGAGATCTACGACGACGCGGCCGATGAGAGGATGGCGTGGGCCCTGGCGAACGTCCGGGGTGGATTTCTTGACATCGAAGACCTTTTCGTCCGCCCGCGGTATCGTGGGGGGGGACTCGCTTCGAAGTTGTGCGATGACCTCAAGAAAACGTCAGACCGTCTCGGGCTAATACCAAGGCTCTGGGTTTCTTTCGCCGACTGCGGCGAGGAGAATCGACCCGCCCTGGAAGCCGTTTTGCGCAAACTCGACTTGTCGCTGCGGAACACGCACGAGCGGTGGGCCGCGTATGTTGCCCTGCCGGGGCGTTCGGGCCAGCCTTTGGAGCCAATCCAGATTCCCGACCGGCCGTCAATGAGTCTCAACTGGCGAAAGGCGGCTGCGACACTCCTTTCGTCCACGATCGCCCTGGCCCCGGAGACGGGCGCGACCCTGGAGTTAGCGGCGGATGTCGCGTTCTCGAACGCGGACCCGGCCGGAGTGCCTCGCGATCGATTGCGAGCGAACTCCCTGGAAACGCCCCCGGCATCACCGCCGATCGCCGCGCGCAATCCGTCGGGGCGACCGCGTCGTCCCTTCCGCGGCTTCGACGTCGAGTGCGCGGCCTTTGAGAGCCTCAAGCCCGAACTTCTCGCGCGGGCCGAGGGGCAGTACGTGGTACTGGTCGGCGACGCGATGGAAGGACCCTTCGTTTCCGCGGAAGAGGCGCAACGAGTTGGCTACGCTCGTTGGGGTCTTGGGCCTCTGTACATCAAGCAGGTGGTCGCGAACGAGCCGATCATCGTGGCGCCCCTAGGCGTTGTCCCTTGGTCATTGTAGAAGGTGTGTTGGAAGCATCCGGGCTTCCCGTGATCGAACTGTACGTGAACGCGAATCGCGGACCGCGCGAAGGGACGAAGGGCACGAGCAACTTGTTATGCCCCGACTGGTCCGAGCCCTGATCGACACCGGGGCGACAACCACGTTCGTGTCAAAGTCGGTCATCGACGACCTGGAACTGGACCCGAGAGGTACATCTCATGTCCATTCCGCAACGTCCGCGCGAGAGTTTTTGATTGCGCCCACCTATTCCATTGACCTTGACCTCGCCGGGGACATTACGGGTTCCGTGGCGCGGAGCCTTTGGGTTACCGGCGCCCAGGACCTGAGCGCCTTCGGGGTCGAGGCGCTGCTTGGTTGGGACGTCATGAGATTATGGCGACTGGAATTCGACGGCTCGGCGGGGACATTCTGCTTAACCTTGCCATAAGAGGAGTGACGCGGTGGCTGACGCTCCGTTTCCACTCCCCGCTCATCGAACCGGACGGGCGGATTTCCCGCATCCGGCTCTCGGACAAGAACTCACGCCTTCGCCCACGGGAAGCTTCGAGGACGGTCGCTCAGGCGGATGAGGCCGAATTCGTCATGAAGCCTCGCGTCGGGGAATCGTGTGGTCCCGCGACTCTGCACCTTGTGCTTCCCTCGAAGCCACTGGCGGAGCCGATGCCGCGCGTGGCGGTCAATGGCTCGGTAGGCCGGGCTCACAGGCCCAAGACAGAAGTCGTTCGACCAACCCAGAAGCGTCCGGTTCAGTCTCGCCACCCGGTCTTCGACCGTCGTCCACAGCCATCTCCGACTGGTCAACTCATGGATCTCGGCCTTGAGGCCGTCGATCTTCTTCGCCGACGGTTTCGTACCGATGTACGATCGACCCGTCCGCGGCGAGTGACACAGCCCGATCGTGTAACCCAGGAAATCGACGCTCTCCTCGGGCACCCGGCGGAGACGCGTCTTGGCCTCGTTCACCGTCAGCCGCAGCCTGGACATCATCGACCGCATCACCCGCATCGCCTCGTCGGCGGTGCCCCGGCAACAGATCACGAAGTCATCGGCGTAGTTGACGATGTGAGCGTCCAAACGGCCCTCGTGCCCCAAGGTCTTCCAACCCAGGATGAACCGACGCATGTAGATGTTCGCCAAGAGCGGCGAGAGCGGAGACCCTTGCGGGCTGCCCCGGCTTTCGTCCTTGTTTCGGGTCGTCCGATGGTGCCGCCCCCGGTCGTCGACCTCTTCCACCGGAGCTTCGAGCCACATCGTGATCAGCTTCAGGAGATGCCGATCGCTGACGCGCCGCGAGACCGATTTCATCAGTTCGTGATGGGGGATGCTATCGAAGTAACCCGACAAGTCCGCGTCAACGACCTCCGTATGCCCCGAGTTGAGCAGCCCGTGGACCTGCCTCACGGCGTCCAGGGCGCTGTGCTCGGCCCGATACGCGTGTTGCTCCGGCTCCAGGTCCGTCTCGAAGATCGGCTCCAGGACCAGCACCGTCGCCATCTGCGCCACGCGGTCTCGAATCGTCCCGATCCCCAGCGGCCGCTGTTTGCCATCCGGTTTGGGGATGAACACGCGGCGAACCGGCCGCGGTTGGTACGTCTTCTTTCTCAGGTCGTCCGCCAGTTCGTCCAGCCACTTTTCAACGCCGTAAGCCTCGATGTCCGCGAACGTCTGGCCGTCGATCCCCGGCGCTCCACCGTTGGAGCGGCAGCGGTCGAAGGCGAATTCCAGGACGTCGCGACGGTACACCTTGTCGTACAGCGCATAGAAGCGATAGCCGGGCGACCCCTTCGCTTTGGCATGCAACGTCGCCTGGAGTTTCCGAACCTTTTCGGGAGGTGCAAGGCTCACGCCAATCTCCTGGTTCTCATGCTCTTTCGGACGTCGGTCTTGAACTCAGGCCCCTTCGCTCCACCGGTGTTAACCGGCTTCATCGCTACTACGAGCCTGTCCGCCACCCCGGTCGGCCCGGCTTGTCCCTCGCGGGCGTCCGGTTGGGCAGTCACGCGCTCCCAACCGATGGGGTTTCCCGTGTTGCCTCGGTTCTCCCTGTGCTCGCATGCCGTCGTCATTACCCCGGTGGAACCCCTGGTTCTTGTCGCTTCACGAGGCGTGAGCCTCCTTTCCCCAGCGGCCACGGCCTTCCCCGATTAATGGGCGGGTCGGCTTCCATGTTAAATCTTTCGAGGCCTGCTCGACGTTCACTCGCGTTACGGCCCGCGAACTCGCCGAGTCGCTGACACGACCCGTTTTCTCGAAGGCTCCGGCGGCTTCGTTGCCTCCACCACCGCTTCGATAGCTACCCGCTGGAGCGACTGAGTTAGCCGGGTGGGACTTGCACCCACTGGAGAATCAGACCTTTCCACGACGCACCACCAATTTTCCTTGACCGATTCCGAGAGAAATTGGTTTCAAGAAACAATGAATTGACACCAATTTTCTCGCCCTCGCACCGCGCGGCTTCTCAGTTCATAAGCCATTTATGATCAGAAATCGAGTCCAGGGGCCGATAGGGCGCCGTCGCCCCGCGAGCGAGGGGGCGGCGAGGCAGGGAAGCGATTTATCGAAGATTGTAAAGTTATAAACCATTAATATAAAAGTCTTTGCGTGAAAGAAGCGATGACGGGGCGAAAGGTGCGGGGGTCAATTCATTAATATTGGCCTATGCTGTAAATATTGACATGCAGCGCCTGATAATCCAAGCCCTTAGAGGCCTCGTCGATGTCTTTCGAACGCCGGAGTCAAGGTCGAATCCGTCAGTCGGTGCTAATACTGGAGCAGTGTGAAGGCCGGGTCCTGATGGCGACAGCACCGTCGCTGGGCACGGCGGCGAACTTCGCGGTCCTGGCTGGCTCGACGGTGACCAATACCGGACCGACCGCGCTGGTGGGAAACCTGGGTGTCAGCCCGGGGGCCGCGATCACCGGTTTTCCACCGGGGAGCGTGAACGGGACAACCTACCCGGGCGGAGCGGTCGCGGCACAGGCCGAGGTCGATCTCACCACGGCGTACAACATCCTCGCGGGAGAACCGGCCGATCAGAACCTGACCGAGCAGGACCTGGGCGGAAAAACCCTCACGCCAGGGGTCTATCAGTTCACGTCGTCGGCGATGTTGACGGGAACACTGACTCTCGACGCTCAGGGCGACCCCAATGCGGTCTTCGTGATCCAGATCGGGAGCACCCTGACGACGGCAAGCAACTCGTCTGTACTCCTGGTCAATGACGCCGACGCTTGCAACGTATTCTGGCAGGTGGGAAGCTCCGCGACCCTCGGAACAAATACCGCGTTCGAGGGGAACATACTCGCGCTCACGAGCATTACCCTGAACACCGACGCCGGTATCGCGTCCGGGAGAGCCCTTGCGCGAAACGGCGCCGTCACATTGGATACGAACGCCGTCTCCAACGTCTGCCTCGACATGACCCCGACCCCGACGCCCACGCCCACGCCCACGCCGACACCGACTCCCACACCCACGCCAACTCCGACCCCCACGCCGACGCCGACACCGACTCCCACACCCACGCCAACTCCGACCCCCACGCCGACACCCACGCCGACCCCCACGCCGACGCCCACGCCGACGCCGACTCCCACGCCAACTCCGACCCGAACTCCTACGCCGACGCCGACGCCGACCCGAACTCCGAGCCCGACTCCCAGCCCGACTCCGCCTCCGAAGCCCAAACCCAGGCCAGTACCCAAGGCCGCGGTCGTCGAACTCCAGCGCTTCGGCTTCCACGCCCAGCCAACCCTCTTCGTCCTGACTTTCAGCGGCCCGCTGGACCCGGCGCAGGCCCGGAATACCAACAACTACGACCTGCGGTACGCTGGCCTCGGCCGCCTCTCCGGGACGCGAATTGTGATCGACTCGGCCACGTACAACCCGGTCATGCACACGGTGACCCTGGTCCCTCACAACCTCCTACCGCTGCGTCGGCCGTACGAGTTGACGGTCAGCGGCCTGGGGATCAACTACCAGACGACCTTCGGCGACGAGGTCGTCGCGGGACCCTCGTACCGTCCGGTCGCGACCTTCGGAGCGCGGGGGTCGGTGCCGGCGACGACCTTGCAAGAACCCACGTATAGCGTCTGGAGTGCCGCCACCCGGCATTTCTTCTTCTGGAAAATCCTCCACGCCCGGTGATCTCCGCAAGGCCCCCCCAGCGGGTGTTCACGAGCTAATGCCGTCGGTAACCTGGCGGGGGTGATGGGAAATTCAAAGGGGGTCAGAACTGTTAGACCCCTTTGAATTTCCCGTCGTCTTCATGACCGATCCCCGACGTCCCCTGGCCCCGGCTTGGCGACAATCGCGGCGCGGCCGGAGAGATGGCGCGCCAACACGAAGCCGAACACGATCATCTCGACGACCCAGGAAACGAGCAGGCGGCCGAGTCCTGTGTGCAACAACGGCGCTTCTCGTGAGGCCGGCGCCGCAACCGGCTCTTCCAGGTCCGACGGGCCGATCTTGCTGAGATCCAGTGTCCTGGCCGAGCCTGGGGGCAACTCCTGCTTGAGTCCGACCAGGCGCACGTCTGAGGGTATGGACATCGTGAAATCCGCATCGGTCGGCGGCCGATCACCCAGGTCTTCGGAACTCCATTCGAGCATTCGGACGCCCGGTTCCTCGAGCTTCCATCTCCTTGCTCGCAACCCCTCGGACTGTTCGACGTAACGCACACGACGGGCCACCATGCCGCCGGGACACGGCTTGAAATCCGAGAGGATCGCGTGAATCTCGTCACGGCCCAGGACTTTGGTCGGCCCTTGAAGCGACGTTCGCTCGACGTGTTCCTCGATCCTCTGGACGACCGGAGGCGCGGGTTTCGTCCAGAAGAGAATCCGCCGCTTCCGCGATTCCGCGTAGTCGATCCGCCCGTTCCGCCCCTGCTGCCGCCCGGTGCAAAGAACCTCGACGTGCTCCCCGTCGATCGCCCGGACGCCCTCGACCTGGAGCGATTCAAACGGCTGCTCGGCGGTCGAGTGCATCGGAATAAGCGGCAGGATGGTAACTCCCGACATCGGTCCGGCCAGAATCGTCTGACCTTGAGGCTTCCTCAATCGCTCGACTTTGGCGACCCTCGCCTTGTCCCCGAAGATCTCGCCACGTCTCGGGAACCTACGGACCATCACGAGTCCGTTCGTGGCTTCCTCCACCGGTTCGAGCGTGACCTCCCCCCACTTGGGCCCGTACTGAAAGCCGGGCGATCCGTAGTCGTTAACGCACCTCATGTTCGGACCAAGTTTCTGGAATTCACCGCGGCACTCCCACCGGGAATACGCGCTTCCCAGCTTCGAGTCAACCTCGCCGCGCAGCGCTTCCGCGACCGAGTTAGCCACGCCCGATCGGAGCCGGAACGTGCAGCGAAAGGAGACCTCTTCGAACCATCGCCGCGCCTCCCCGCGAAGGCTCTCGGCGGTCGGCGTCTCCGATGGCGGCGATCCGACGGCACACAGGATGAGGAAGACCGCTCGCATGACTCACACCCCTCCCGGAGGCTACCACCATTGCCTGTGGTTGAGGCTGAAGAGGCTCATGGCCATCGACACGCCGCACACGAGAAGCAGGAAGCCGCCGAACAGGGCCACGGCGAAGACCGCCGCCCAGTTCCATCTCAGAGCGGCGCCCGGGTTCATTCGTGACTCTTTCCTCAGCAGGCCGAGGGAACCGAGCACGGCGATCAACCCGGGCAGCCACGGTGACACCCGTGTCAAGAGTTCGAGGGCCTTCGGCGGCGGGGCGTCAACGACGAGGTGGAGGCCCTGGGCCATGTAGGTCAAGAGCGGGATCGAGAACGCGAATATGCAGATGAGGGAGGCCACCGCCATGCCCAGGGCAAATCGACTCCGATTCTCGATCCGTTCCGTGTCGACTGACGCCATGAGTCTCCCCTCGTTCGAGTTCACGATCCTGGCCGTCCCCGAGACAGGGGGCCTCGATACGATCGCGGATGCGGATGATGACGCAGCGTGTCCGACAATTGTAATCGGTGACCGCTCGGTTTACCAGATGGGAAAACTTGGTGTCAAAAATTGGTGTCGATTCATTTTTCGACGGCGCTGGCCTGACCGATTCTGTAACTTGGAAGAGAAAAATGAATTGGCACCAATTTCCACGTGGACACACTCGACGGCCAGGACGACCAGAATGCCGATCTCGCCCCGATATGCGCTCTGGCGGACCGGCTGGACCGCATGGCCGCCGAGGTGGCGAGAATCGAGGGGGTGGTTGGGCAAGCGGTCGGGGTGATCGGCTAGGCGGTCAATTCGGCACCGGCGGGTCGGGGGCGACCGGCAGCCAGGGGCGGCGGGCCGCTCGTTCGTATTTCACGCCCAGTTCCAGGTGGTATGCGTACAACTGCCAATAATGGTCGGCCTGACGGGCATTCTCCTCGGGTACAGTTCCATCTGTGCCGATTCCGAACCTTTGGAAACCCCACGCGGTGTCGGCCGTACTGTAGGCTTCACTGCGGTGGGAGAGTGACATCGAGCGAAGCACCTCGCCCCGCCGCCGGATGAGGGAGGCCACGCCGAGCAGCCCCGCGACAACGGCGACCGCGACCATCAACAGGCCAGTCGTGAAGCGGGGTACTTTGACGGCCACGGGCTCACTCCGGATCAGGCGGCTCAAGTTCGATCGGCATCCAGGGGTAACGGGCGGCACGCTCATACTTATGCAACCACTGCTCGTGGTGAAGTGCCGTCCTTCGATGGTTCGCCGCGATCTCGTGCTCCCGGGCGGCGAGCAGCCGATGCCGGCGACGCAATTCGGCATCTCCGGTAGCGGCAAGCTTTTCGTGTTTCTCCGCGACTATCGCATGGTCGAGGCTCTCTTCATTCCAGAAATTTACATTGGTCCGATAATGTTTCACCAGGACGTTCAGATCCTTCGACCTCTGCCATAACCGAACCGACGCACCCATGAGCAATGCCGCGATCACTACAACGATCATTAATCTTCGGATCGTTAATCGCACCGTCACGGGCTTGTCCTCGGCGGCTGTGGATCGAATGGGCTCCTTCCCTCATCCAAAGCCAGCGGCGGCGACGGGTCGGGAGCGACAAGAAGCCAGGGATGGCGAGCCGCCCACTCGTACTTACGTCGCATTTCATCGTGGTACATGACTTGCGCCTCGGTGATCCAGCCCGTGGCCGCGTACGGTTTAATCACCGAAGCATGATCGGCGGCGATCCCGCGAAAGTTCTGCCGACGCTCCACCAGCAGGCCAAACAGCAAGGCGACGGCCGCGACGGCCATGAGCATGCGCCTCACCGTGAATCGCAAGCGGGGGATTCGCATGAGCCGGCACTGAGAATTCTTGCTGCTATTTCTCGGATTGCTGAACGCCGGCAGCGTCGAGGTTCCGCCCCTAAGGCTCGACGAAGATGACGAGCCGTCCATCGCGAATCTCCGAGGTCAGCCCCAGCGGCTCAAGTTTGCGTTGCAGGATCGCCTTTATGGGCAATCGGTACTCATCGGGTCCGATGGAGATCGGGGGGGAGGCCGTGTTTATCTCCTTGTAGACCTTGGGCTCGACGGCGACGGCGATGCAATTCTTCGGGTCCATGCCCGAGTTCAGATACCAGACGAAGTCGAAGAGCGGTGTCTCATTCCGCAAATCCTGCGGATTCTCCATCGGTCGCGCGAGCCTCGCCTGAAGATCCGCGATCGCCCTCCGCCGCTGCCATCTCGGCCACTCGACGAATGCGGCCAGGAGGACCGCCACGCCGGCCACCAACGTCGCCAATTTCCGGATGGTCAGTCTGGGAAGTCGCATCGTTACTTCCGAATGTTTTATTTTACCGATTCGTCCATTTCAACTATCTTAGGTTAGTCGGGACCGGAGGCGGCCCGTCACTGTGGAGGTAGATCTCCACGGGGTCGTCCACGATCACGTTCATGCCGGAGTGGTTATCGCGCCTGCGATATCGGACGGCGTAGATGGTGCGACCCTCCGGGGCGTCACGGCCTTCCCACCCGTCGAACACCGAGACTTGGGCCACGTACTCGTCGAGCGAAATGCCAGGATACGCCTTCTTGACCGCGGCATGGGCGATCCAAAAGGCTCTGATACCGTCGGTCGGCGGAAGGTCGGCCTCAACCGGGAGCCAAGGTCGGTCAGCCGCGGCTTTGTATTTCGAGGCGAGATCGGCATGGTACCCCTCCATCATGGAGTCGTCCGGGCCGGTGTACACCGCCTTGCTCGCCGAGAAGTATTCGGTGGCTAGATGCCGAAATCGCTCTCGGCGGCGATGCATGGCCGACAGAATGCCGAGAATCACAGCCAAGGCCGCGACCAGCACCATCAGACGTCTCGTGGTAAGTCGGGGCAACCTCATGGTCTTCTCGCTTTGATGGCCACCGGAACGAGCGATGGTGAAGCGATCCTAGCGCGTCCGAATGCCTTTCTCAATGGGTGGCCGCATCGTCCGTGGCGGGGCATTTGCTGGCCTGCCGTTTGAACCGAGCTTCTGGGCGATCCCTGAAGGGCCGGACTCTTCGTGAACCGAGACACGAAGGCGTGTCTCGGCCTTTGGGGGGGGTAATTGGTGTCAATTGGGGGTAATTGGTGTCAATTCATTTTTCGACGGCGTTGTTCTGACCGATTCCGCAACTTGGGGGACTTCAAACAAGTCAAAACAAGGATAATCGATATTAAGAATCTTCGTGGTAGAATTCCTGGGCAATTGTCATTGTATCGCAGTCAACTCGTAAGAAGCGAACCGTCCTCGGGAAGAACGCGGGGGGATGCACCATTTGAGGACGATCAACGACTTCGGAAACGCACCCCTTGACGAGGCGGTCGGGGTTCGGGTTAAATCGTGCGATCTCTGGGGTGGATCGCATGATCCGCCGAGGGAGAACGCTGTCCGAGAGTGAACGCCAAACCTCCAGGCCCGGTCGTCGGGAAAAGGGGGGCGGGGGAACCAAGTACCACGGGGGCGAATCGCGGCGGGTGGCTATCCTGGATCGATCCTGTCCAGGGTGGGTCGTCGCGACGGGGCACCTTCGGCCCCGAGCCCGTCAGCTAACCTCGCAGGCGTCCGAGGGGGTCCTTTCCCGCCCGGCCCGGCATTCCAGCGCCGGCCGGCAACCGCCGGTCACGTTCGACCGGCCCCCAGACAGCATCATTTCCGCAACAAGACGGCTGGTCGGGATCGATCGATCAGGCAGGTAAACCAACCTCAAGAGACGTCAAAGGCCGGCAATCGCGGCGGTTCCAGACTGTGGCGGGTCGGTCAGCGCGCGCGGAGCCTCCGCGCTCGGAACCGACGAGTTTCCGCCCGCCTCGACGCCCCGATCGAGCCTTTTCGGTCTCCGCGATCTGATCCTGAATCACACGTTCACGAGGCCGATCCGCGATGTTAGCGTCCGGTGACCGTCCGCGCGAGTTGAGGTGGTATCACGCCGGTCCGATGCTCTTTGGCGACTGGGGAACCAGCCGCCTGTATGTGCTGGGTCTGGCCTTCGCCTTCACGGGGCGGTCGTCGTTCTGGTTCATCGCCGCGATGTGCGGCCTGATGATCGGCGTCGGCTGGAGTTATGAGATCATCTGCCGCCTCTTTCCCGACGGCGGCGGCGTCTACTCATCGGCCCGGCACCGTTCGCAGCTTCTGGCGGTCGTCGGCGGCCTCTTGCTCTGTGCCGATTACGTGGTGACGGCCTCGATGTCGGCGCTTGACGGGTTTCACTACCTGCTCGGGCCGAACCTGGAGATCGTCCAGCAGGTCCTCGGTTTTCACGGCAAGATCCGGTTCATCGGCCTGCCGCTTGACGCGGTCCTGACCGCGGCGATGATCCTCGGCATCGGCGCCTTGAATTACCTTGGCCCGGCCAAGACGGGAACCGTGGCGATGGTCGTCGCCCTGGCGACGATCGCCCTGACCCTGGTCATTGGCATTGCCTGCCTGCCGCACCTGCCGGCGATGCGGGTCGAATCGCCCTTCCGGCACGGAGTCTGGCACTCCTGGGTTGGTTTTACCGAGATCGTCCTGGCCCTCTCGGGGGTCGAGGCGATCGCCAACATGACCGGGATCATGGTCCCTCCGGTGGAAAAAACCGCGAGGAAGGCGATTCTTCCCGTCCTGGTCGAGATCGTCATCCTCAACCTGATCCTCGGCGCGGCGATGAACGCCCTGCCGGACTCGATCTTGATGGAGAAAGACTCGGCGGGCAACCTGGTCCACACCAGCGACATGCTCAAGGTGATCGCCTCGCAGTTCGTCGGCCCGACCTTCGCGGCGATCAGCTCAGTCGTCTTCGCGGCGCTGCTGTTCTCGGCCGTGAACACGGCCCTGGCCGACCTCGTCTCGATCCAGTTCATGCTCTCGCGCGACAAGGAGCTTCCGCATCCGTTCTCGGGCCTGAACCGGTTCGGCATGCCCGTGCTCCCGCTGGTGGTCGGGTCGATCCTGCCGGCGGTCGTCGTCCTGATCTTCCCCAACGTCGAGGCGCTCGCCGGACTCTACGCGATCGGGGTCGTCGGCGCGATCTCGATCAACCTGGGAACGACGTCAACGAACTACGAACTCCCGCTCGGCAGGTTCGAGCGCGCCTTCATGTTCATCCTGACGATCATCATGGTGGCGATCGGGTTGACGATCTGCGTGGAGAAGCCCGCGGCGCGTGGGTTCGCGCTGATCGTGCTGGTCAGCGGCCTCGCCGGTCGGCTCGGCACGATCGTCTCGAACCGGGCCTTGCCGATCTCGTATCAGGTCCGGGCGATGTACTGGGCGGTCGCCGGCCTGACCGTCGCGGCGGTCCTGGGAATCGCCGCCGTGATGGGCGACTCAAGCCCGGCCTTTCTCGCGAGCCTGGCCGCGTCGGTGCCGATCGGGATCGCCAGCGTGAAGGCGCAGAACCTCAGAAAGCAGGCTCACGACGCCGAGGCCGCCGCGCCGACGCCCGCGCAGCCAAAGAAGGCGCTGATGATTCAGCCGGGCGCGTATTCGTCGAAGGAACGGGTCATGGTCCCGACGCAGGGCAACCCCCGCCTGATCGAGTTCGCCCTCAAGGAATGCAAGAATCGCCAGGCCGAACTTGATATTCTCTTCGTCCGCCACCTGGCGGTCACGCCGATGGGGCCGACCGCCATTCCCCGGCTCGACGAGGACTCGCAGGCCCTGGAACTCTTTGACCGGATGCGGACGCAGGCCAAGGAGTCGGGCGTTCCGCTCCGCCTTCTCTACGGCGTCGCCCGCGACATTCCCGACGCGATCCTCGACATGGCCGTGACCCACGGCGCCGACCTTCTCTTGCTTGGCACGACCCGGCGAGGCTCGCTCTGGAAGGCCATGAAAGGCGACGTCATCCAGGCCGTTGCCGAACACCTTCCCGACTCCGTCACGCTCTTGATTCACGCCTGAGCCGTCGGGACGGAACCGGCACCGCAAGCTCGGCGTCCGTCCTAATCTTGACAGAAGAGTTGTTGCTCTATGGTCGGAAGGGCAAAGAGATCGTCGCGTGTGCGCAGGATGCTTGTTCAGGAGAATTGCAAAGTCCCGATGACCGATGACCAAAAAATCCCGCCTGTTTGATCATTGGTCCTTGGTCATTGAAAAGAGGGACTTTGCGATCCTCCTGGATGCTTGTTCCTGAAGGGAGGGGTCCGTATCATTGGGCGGCGAGGCGCGGCGGGGGGGCACTCGGCGCGCGGGACAGTGACGTGATTTCGGGACGAAAGACAACCCACGACCCAAACGGCGCGACGCGCGATGGCCAAGACGAGCGATTACCTGGCTCTCGACCTCGGGGCCGAGAGCGGCCGGGGACTTCTCGGCCGGTTCGATGGCGAGACGCTCGCCCTCGACGAGTTTCACCGGTTCCCCAACGGGCCGGTCAAGATGCTCGACACCCTGTACTGGGATCTCCCTCGGCTCTTTGACGAGTTGAAGACCGCGCTGCGACGCGCCGCGGCGGGCGGGGCGGAGCTTGACGGTGTCGGCATCGATACCTGGGGCGTTGACTTCGGGCTGGTCGGCCGGGGCGATACGCTGCTGGGCAACCCCGTGAATTATCGGGACGCGCGGACCGAGGGGATGATGGCCGCCGCCTTTGAGCGCGTCTCGCGCGAGCGGATCTACGAGATCACCGGCCTTCAATTTCTTCAGTTCAATACGATTTATCAGCTTCTGGCGATGCGTCGGGCCGGTTCGCCGATTCTGGAGGCGGCCGAGACCCTCTTGATGATGCCCGACCTCTTCGCCTGGCTCTTCACGGGCCGTCGCGTCGCCGAGCGGACCGACGCGTCCACAACGCAGCTTCTCGACCCCCGCAACGGGCGATGGTCGGACGAGCTTTGCCAGGCGCTCGACCTGCCCCGCGCGATCCTTCCCGAGCTGATCGAACCAGGCGCCGAGATTGGTCCCGTTCGTGCCTCGGTGGCCGAGGAACTGGGCCTGCGCGCTCCCTTGACGGTGATCGCCCCCGGCACGCACGACACGGCAAGCGCCGTGGCCGCCGTGCCGACGTTGTCAAGATCGAGCAACCCGCCCGACTGGTGTTATTTGAGTTCAGGAACCTGGTCGCTTCTGGGGGTCGAGGTTCCAAAGCCGGTAATCAACGCGGCGACGCTGCGTGATAACTTCACCAATGAGGGGGGTGTCGCCGGGACGACGCGCTTGCTCAAGAACATCATGGGGCTCTGGCTCGTGCAGGAATGCCGGCGGACCTGGAGTCGGGGGGGGCGAGACTGGTCGTACGAGGAGCTTGTCGAGAAGGCCCGAGGAGCGCGGGCGTTCGCCTCGCTGGTTGATCCCGACGACGTCTCGTTTCTCTCGCCCGGCGACATGCCCGCCCGGCTCGCCTCCGTCTGCGCGCGAACGGGCCAGGCCGTGCCGGGTACGGAGGGGGCCTTTGTCCGCTGTGCCCTGGAGAGCCTGGCGTTAAAATATCGCTGGACGATCGATCGGCTCGAATCGATTCTGGGGACGACGATCCGGTCGATCCACGTTGTCGGTGGCGGGTCGCGGAACGCCCTGCTCTGCCAGTTCACGGCCGACGCCTGCGGTCGACCTGTTTACGGCGGCCCGGTCGAGGCGACGGCCGCGGGGAACGTCCTTTTGCAGATGATGGCCCGAGGCCGGATCGCCTCGCTGGCCGACGCCCGCTCGGTTGTCGCCCGATCCTTCCCCGTGGTCACCTACGAGCCTCGCGAGACCGCGGCCTGGGATGAGGCGATGGGGCGGTTCAATGCGCTTGTCGCGGGGGCTTTGCCGTAACGGGAAGGGCAAAAGGGGTTGCCTTATCGCTTCGGCGCGGGGGCGCCGCAGTTGCGGCAGGCGACGGCGCTGAGGTGCAAGGGACGACCGCAACGCGGGCAGATTCGCAAACCGGCCTCGGCCTTCAAGGGGGGAGCCGGCGGCTCGGCCACGGGTAGAGCGACGACAGGAGGAGGTGGTGGTGGTGGTGGCGATGTCGACACGCCGAGGTGTTTCGAGGTCCATTGATCGAGAAGGGCGAGGTCGTCCTCGTCGAGATCCTCGGTCGGCGACTCGGGATCGTTCGCCCGCCAGGAGGGGTCAAGGCCCGACGAACTAGGCGTCGGCACCTCGACAACCTGGCCGCAATCGGGACATTTCACGGCCATCGGGCCATCGTCCGGCGCCCCGGGGCGCACCTTGAGGCGTCGCCCGCAGAGGCAGAGGAAGCGAACCATGCCGTCGCCCTCGGGGGGCGGGTCGCGGCGCACCCGGACCCGTGCCGAACATTTCGGGCAAATCACCCGCTCCGGCCCGTTCACGGGGACGCTCAGGACCTGACCACATCGGCACGTCACCCGCGGCATGGATCGGCCTCAACTCAATCGGTCATTGCGTCGGTCGTGCTCGCGCGAAGTCGCGGACGATTGGGGGGGAGAGGGCAGAAGGACAGAGGGCAGAAGGACAGAAGGCAGAAGGACAGAGGGCAGAAGGACAGAGGGCAAAAGGCAGAATGAATTCTTTTGTCCTTTGTCCTTTGTCCTTTGTCCTTTGTCCTTTGTCCTTTGTCCTTCCGGCAAAAAGGCACCAATTCCAGTCCTCAACAACAACCTTCAGGGTCTCGGTTCGATCCGCCAGGTTGCTAGACCTTGACCACCACGCCGGGGCGCTGAAGCGATTCCAGAGGGATGACGGCGTTGAGGCTGCCGGAGCGGAAGCCTTCGAGGTCAAGAGTGACGTACTTGAACCCAAGGTCGCGAAAGGCCCGGATCATCGCGGCGCGGGTGGTGGGATCAACGAGTTTCGGCAGGTCGTCGGCGGGGACCTCGACACGGGCCATGTCCCCCTTGTGGTAGCGAACCCGCAAGACCCGAAGGCCAAGACCGCGAAGCCACTGTTCGGCCAGGTCGATCATGCGGACCCGTTCGGGAGTGACCGGCTCGCCGTAGGCAACGCGGCTGGAAAGGCAGGGCGTGGCCGGTTTGTCCCAGACGGGCAGACCCCAGGCACGCGCCAGGGCGCGGACCTCGGTCTTGCCAAGGCCGCATTCCTGAAGCGGGTGGCGAACCCCGTTCTCGCCCGCGGCGCGCATGCCGGGACGGTGGTCGCCCGCGTCGTCGGTGTTCGCTCCCGAGGCGATCACGTCGGCCCCGATCGCGCCGAGCAGACCAGAGAGGCGGCCGTAAAGCTCGCTCTTGCAAAAGTAGCAGCGATCGGTGTTGTTCTGGAGATAATTTGGGTCGGCGAATTCCTCGGTGCGGATGATCCGGTGCGCGATCCCGATCTGTTTTGCCAGCGCTTCGGCATCTTCCAGCTCGCCTTCGGCCAGGCTATCCGAGGCCGCCGTCACGGCGAAGGCGCGATCGCCGAGGGCATCATGAGCCGCCTGAGCGACGACCGTACTGTCAACCCCTCCCGAGAAGGCCACGGCCACGCGCCCGTAGCCTCGCAGGGTTTCGATCAGTCGGTCGCGCAGGGCGATCAACCCGGGGTCCGTCTCGGTCCAGTCGTTCTGACTCAAGGCCCACCTCCTCGACGTCCCACCTCGTTCGCCCGCCTCGTCGTCGCCTCCTCATTGTAGAGGTCCGGCGGTCCGGGCTCAAGCCACGAGCCGTCCGGGACGCGGGATCGTCGCTCGCGCGTTGAATTGCAAACGAGGACCGAGGACCGATCAGGATGCAAGTTCTGGCTTTCCCCTTGGTCATCGGTTCTCGGTCATCTTCCCGAATTTCCTGAATCCCTGAGTTCGGCGAAGCAAAAAGCCGTGAAAGAGGCCGCGCGACCGTCTGGTGATCGGCACGACCGACCGGCTAGAATGGGACGATGCACTTCACCAAGAGGCGGCGAAAGCCGGCCGGACTGATCCTGATCGTCGCGTTGATGGCGACTTCCCTGGCGGTGAAAGGCGGCTGCGCCGGGGGCGACGAGGTGACCGAGCAGTCGCTCCGCAAGGCGAGGGTCCGCTGGGCGAAGGCGGGAATCCACGATTACGACCTGGAATGGACAAGCTCCGGCGCGATGAATTCACGATACGCGGTTGCGGTTCGCGGCGGTCGGGTCGAGTCCGTCAAGGCGGTCGCCCCCGACGGCCGGACGCACCTTTTGAAGCCTTCGGAACCGCGCTATTACAGCATCGACGGCCTCTTTCTGACGATCGCCAACGAACTCGCCCAGCTTGACCAGCCCGAGCCCTTCAGCCGGCCGAAAGGCACCAAGGCCGTCCTCCAGTTCACGGCCGATCCCGAATACGGCTACCCTCGCCACTACCGACGCGACGTCCTTGGCGCTCCCGCGGCGCTCGCCATTGATGTCGTCCGATTCGCGCCGACGTCTCCCCGCCCGGCGCCTCGGGCCGATTGACAGGCTATCTTTACCTGAAAGCGGATCGAAGAGGGCAAAGGGCAAAGGGCGGTGCGGGGAGATTGGGGCCAGCGTGCAAGGGTTGGGTGAAGACAGGAATGTTTCCGATACCATGAAAACGCGCAAAGCTGTTGCCACGGAGATCGCCGATCAGGGCCGACAGTGGGGCCGACACGCGGCGCGCTATGATGAGTTGTTTCTGGACGCCTTTCATCCCGGGGTCGAGAGCCCGCTGCTGACCGCCCTCGCCGCCGTGGGGGAACCTGGCAAGAAAACCGTGATCGACCTCGGTTGCGGAACCGGTCCGCTCTTGCCGCATCTGGTCGGCCGGTTCGGCCGGGTCATCGCGCTGGACTTCGCCCCGGCGATGCTTGCCCGAGCCCGTCAGCGACTGGGCGACGACGCCGGTCGCGTCACCTTCCTCGCCCGGCCGATGCACGAGCTTGATGACGTCGCCGGTACGGTCGACGTGGCCGTCGCGGTGAACTCGGTGGTCATGCCCGACGTCCGCCTGATCGACAGGACCTTGCGAGCGATCCGCGCCACGCTGAGGCCCGATGGCGTTTTTCTCGGCGTCCTGCCGTCGATGGACGCGATCCATTATCATACGATGTTGCTGATGGATCAATCTCTCGACCGCGGCGCGACTCCCGAGGAGGCCGAGCGCTACGCCGCTTTCCATGCCGAGCACGAGCTTTACGACTTCGCGCTTGGCCGGTTTGCCTTCCGCGGTCTCCGCCAGAAGTTCTGGCAGCCGTTCGAGGTCCGCCACCGGTTCACCAAGGCCGGTTTTCGGTCCGTCGAGCTTGAACAACTGCTCTATCCCTGGGACGATAGCCTTGCCGGCGGCCCCGACTTCGCCGACCAGCCCCGAAGCTGGGACTGGGCCTTCACCGCCCGCCCCTAGACTCGATAAGACAAGACGAGACGAGACGAGACGCGAAGGAACGGACTTCCCGATTGAAGGATTGACTCGACGCCGAGACTCGAACCGACGCAAGCGACGCCAAAAGGGGGGACCAATGGCCTCGGAGAACAACGCAACGTCGCGGGCCGATCACCAAGAAAACCAGGACCAGTCGATCAAGGCCCGCAAGGTCCAGCTTTTCGATGACGGCAAGGCCGATGAGGTCGTCGAGATCCGCCGGCCGTTTTCCTATTACGTCAACCAGACCCCCGCCTCGCCCATGTCGCCGACCACCAAGGCCACCTTGCTGGCGACCGGCGTTCTCGTGGTCTTGCTCTTCCTCGCCGCCCTCTTGATCGGCCCGCACCGATCCAAGAAACGCCTCTCGGCCCTGAACCCCGCTCGACCCGCAGCGCCAGGTCGGGCTCAGGCGTCGGGGTTCGGCAGTTCAACCGCCAGCAACTGGTCGAACGTGTAAGGGCAGTCTGCTGGGAACGACTCCGCGGAGAGGCCGGTCTCCGCGGCCGCCCGCTCGACCGCCTTGCGATAGACCTCCGCGAGAGTTGCCTCAGCGTGGTTACGGAGAACTCCCTGGTTCACCAGGCCGCTCAACTCCTGCCGTTGTTCGATCACGGTCGCTCGCCAACTTCTCGACCGCTGCTCGGGCTGATACGTCCACTTCATGAGATGGACGAGCAAGACGATCAGACGACTCTCCACCTCCCGCCGATCTCGCCGAGCCATATCCGCAAGGTACTCCGCGAGGTTCGGCAGGTCGAGATCCTCTAACCGCCCGTCGCGCGCCATCGCGGACATGGCATCGAGCCAAGCCGTCTCATCGGTTTCGAACAATGCCGGCAGCGATTCCATCGTTCGGACGGTCATGAGGTCCCCCGCGCTTACGACAAACTGGAATTCTTTCGTTTCCCGCGAAGCCGATTTCATATGGCTAACAGGTCTCTCTACTCCAGAACCAACAATGAATGCGAAATTGATTATCGCGCCGGTCCAGCCACGTGTCCTGATGCAATAAATTCCAAAGTCGATCCTTAAGTCGCTCTTGCTCGGCCAATCGAATGATATCCTGATCCATTCGGCTTTTCAGGGAATCAAAACCAATAAGAAGCAGCCCGAGTCGACATGCACCATGTCGTTCCAAGGTTTCAAGTTT
Source organism: Isosphaeraceae bacterium (assembly GCA_965277595.1). Classification (GTDB taxonomy): domain Bacteria; phylum Planctomycetota; class Planctomycetia; order Isosphaerales; family Isosphaeraceae; genus CBDIDH01. The sequence continues at coordinate 1,551,914 of CBDIDH010000002.1, read as the reverse complement.
GTGGAAATCATGTGCAGTTCCCGGGTGCGAAGCATCACCGAATAAATAGCCCTTGAAATTAGGGCTCCTGCCTGTCGTTCTGCCTTTACAGTTGAGCCAGCTTTTCCAGGCCAACTTTACCTCGATCCAGACTGATTTTTCGATCACGGAGTTGATCACAATATCGCACCGATGTCTGGTGCCCGGGTAAGAGTATTCGGAACGTGCATTGATTCCTTGTGAATTAAGTTGCTTCGTAAGACGCCATGAGATCAAGTTTTCTTCTGTAAGAGATTTTCCTGTTTCGATTCCGCACTCATCTTGAAACTGTCTCTTTACGTTGCATAGTCCTGCCTCGGTTCCATGAAGATTCATCGAGCATTCCTTGTCAATTTCTTTGACCCCATCAACGAGAAGCATGCCGATTGATTGACAGTTTAATGCATTTTCTGAATTTGAATCAGTCATTTTAGAACTCTCAAAATTAAAGGTTTCTTACTTGTTGACTCTTCGGTTTTCTCAGTGGTTACCAGATTAGTCGAAATTCATGAAATCAGTCAAGATTCAACCCTTTCGACCCCTCGGCAAACCACGGGTAAATCGCCGGCAAGACCAGCGCGGTGAGCAGGGTGGACGTGAGAAGGCCGCCGATGACGACGGTGGCGAGGGGACGCTGGATCTCGGCGCCGGGGGTGGTGGCGACGGCCATGGGAAGGAACCCGAAACCGGCGACAAGAGCGGTCATCAAGATCGGTCGGAGCCGGACGAGAGAGGCTTCGCGGGCGGCTTCGTGGGGTTCGTGGCCGTCGATCCGGAGATGCTCGACCGCGCTGACCCAGACGAGGCCGTTAAGAACCGCGACGCCAAAAAGCGCGATGAATCCCACGCCCGCCGAGATCGAGAACGGCAGGCCGCGAGCCGCCAGCGCGAAGACGCCGCCAGTCGCCGCCATCGGCACGGCCAGATAGATCAGTCCGGCCAGCTTCAAGGAATGAAAGGTGCTGTAAAGAAGCAAATAAATCATCACAAGGGCGACAGGAACGACGATCATCAGGCGCTTTGACGCGGTCTGAAGGTGCTCAAACTGACCGCCCCAGCGGACGAGGTAGCCGGGCGGAAGACTGACCTTCGCGTCGATCGCCTGTTGAGCCTCGGCGACGAAACCGGCGATGTCTCGGCCGCGGACGTTCACCCCCACGACAGCCCGGCGCTGGACGTCTTCGCGCTCGATCTCGCTTGGGCCTTCCTCGAACGTGAAATCGGCGAGTTCGCTCAAGGAGATCGGCCGTCCCTTGGGATCAACCACGCGGATGGACCGGATTTTTTCGGGGTCGTTGCGCCAGGCTTTGGGCAGGCGGACCTGGATGCGAAACCGGGCGTTCTTCTCGAAGCCGTTGTCGGCGGTGGTGTCGCCGAGGACCGTGCCGACGGTCGTTCCGCCAAGCGCGGCAATGGCGTCGAGAACGTCGGACGCCTTGACGCCGTACCGGGCCAGTTGATCGCGTCGGACGGCGACGCGGAGCATCGGCAGGCGGCCCGAGGTCGGCGTCTTGATGTCCTTCGCGCCATCGATCCGCGAGAGAACCCGCTCAATCTCGCCGGCCTTCTGGCGGAGGACGTCGAGATCCGCCCCGTAAATCAGCGCGGCGACGTCGCTCTTGACACCGGCGACCAGCTCGTTGACGCGCATCTCGATCGGCTGGCTGAAGCCGAACTTGACGCCGGGGACGTTCTCGCTGAGAGCCTTGTCCATCTCTTCAATCAGGCGGTCGCGGGTTAGCCCGGAGCGCCACTCGTCCTGAGGTTTTAACAGCGTCCAGACATCTGTCTGATGAACACCCATGACGTCGTTGGCAATCTCCGGTCGGCCGGTCTTGGAGTAGACCATGCGGACTTCGGGAAAGCGTTTGAGAATTGTCTCGATCTGCGTCGAGGCGGGCACGGCGCCTTCAAGAGACGCCGAGGGGATGCGAACGGCCTCGACGAGCAGGTCTCCCTCGTTCAGCCTTGGCATGAACTCGGCCCCAAGCCGCATGCCCACGGGCACGCTCAGGCCAATCAGGCTCACGGCGACGATCGCCGCGATGATCGGCCGACGCACAAAGGCGTCAAGCATTGGCGTATAGATATGCTTGAGCCAGCGGACGATCCAGACCTCTTTCTCGACCGTTTTGGAACTCAGGACCATCGACGCGAGGACGGGCATCAACGTCAGCGAGAGGATCATTGAACCCGCGAGCGCGAAGATCACGGTCAGGGCCATCGGCCGGAAGAGCTTGCCCTCGGTCCCTTGCAAGGCCAGGATCGGCAAATAAACAATCGCAATGATCAACTCGCCGAACATCGTCGGCTTGCGTACCTCAACGGCGGCGTCGCGGATGATCTCAAGCTTCGGCCGCGATGTCCCCTCGTGAGCCAGCCGTCGGACGCAATTTTCCACCATGATGACGCTCGAATCGACGATCATGCCGAAGTCGATCGCGCCAAGGCTCATCAGGCTGGCGGTCACGCCGGTCGCCAGCATCACGTTCGCCGCGAAGAGCATCGAGAGCGGAATCGCGAGCGCGACGATCAGGCCCCCTCGGATATTGCCGAGCAGGACGAGCAAGATCACGACGACGAGCGTTCCCCCTTCGAGCAGGTTATGAATCACCGTGCTGAGCGTCTGATTGATCAGGTGCGTCCGGTCGTACAGCGGCTCGATCGAGACGCCCGGCGGCAGGCTCTTATTTAACTCGGCGACGCGGTCCTTGACGTCATTGACGACCGTCCGGCCGTTGCCGCCGATGAGCATCATGACCAGGCCGGTGACGATCTCGCCCTGACCGTCGCGCGTGACCAGGCCGGCGCGAATCATCGGCGCGGGGTGAACGTCGGCGACGTCGTCGATCGTCACGGGAACCCCGTTTCGCTCGTCGATGACGATCTGGGCGATGTCCTGACTGCTGTGAACCTGACTCTCGCCGCGGATGTAACGGGCCTCGCCCTCGTGAACGAGATAGCCGCCGCCGACGTTCGCGTTGTTCGTGCGCAAGGCGTTGAAAACGTCGGTCATCGCCAGTTCATAGGTTCCCAATTTATCGGGATCGACCTCGACCTGATACGTCTTCAACTCGCCGCCGTGCGAGTTAATTTCCGTCACTCCGGGAACCTTGCGAAGCTGGAACGAGATGTACCAGTCGAGGATCGTCCGGAGTTCCATCGGGGTCACGCCCGACCCCTTCGCGGCCTTGACCTGGAACTGGTAGACCTCACCCAGGGCCGTGGCGATCGGGCCGAGGCCGGGGGTTCCATAGCCCGGGGGAATGGCCTCGGCCGCCCGGCCGAGACGTTCGCCGACGAGCTGTCTGGCCCGGTAAATATCGGTCCCTTCGTGAAAGACGACCGTGACGACCGAGATGCCGAACTTGGAGATTGACCGGATCTGTTCGACGTCGGGCAGGCCGCTCATCGCCCCCTCGACGGGGAACGAGAGCAAGGTCTCGACCTCCAGCGGACTGAGCGCGGGGGCCTCGGTGATGACCTGAACCTGCACGTTCGTCAGGTCGGGCACGGCATCGATCGGCAGATGTCCCGCCGAGTACACGCCCATTCCCGCGACGAGCAGCGTTCCCGCGAGCACGAGGAAGCGGTTATTCAGCGCGGCTTCGATCAGGGAATTGAGCATTTGTTCTCATCCACGGGGAGGCGGCGAGTGATCGGGGGCAATGTGGAAAAGACAATGACCGAGGACCGAGGACCGAGGACCGAGGACCGATGAGAAATCATGAGAACACGGGCTCACTTGCGAATTTTTCGACGAATTTCGGTCATTGGTCATTGGTCATCATTTTTCGATCCTCATTCCTCATCCGTCTCGCTTTGAAGGATCAACTCACTCTTGAGCAAGAACGCCCCACGGGAAACGATGGTTTCGCCCTGGGAAAGACCGGAGAGAACTTCAAGGCGACCGCTGGTTTCGCGGCCGGGCTTGATGGGGCGAAAGGCGAAGGTGTGGCCGCTTTTATCGCGAGGATCGGGCGAAAAAACGCCCTTGCGGCCTTCGAGATCGACAAGGGCGGAGGCGGGGACGGTCAGGGCCCTGGTCTCGTGGGAGGTGTCGAGGATGATCCGGACGAACATGCCGATCTTGAAGAGACCGTCGGTGTTCGAGGTCTCGGCGAGCATGGGAATTGTCCGCGTCGTCGGGTCAACCGTGGCGCCGACGGAGAGGACCCGGGCCGTTAACTCTCGACCGGGATAGGCGGTCGCCTGGAGCCGGATCGTCCCGCGCTGGAGTGCGGGGAGGACCGAGAAATCGGACTCGGGAATGTTCGCCAGGACCCAGACGGTTGAGAGGTCGGCCAGGCCGAAGAGAACGTCGTTCATCTCGATTTTCTGGCTGGGAACGGCCAGGGGCGACCGAGAGATGACAGTGCAGTCAAACGGGGCGGTGATCGGATAGGCGGTCACGTCCTCGTCGGCGGGCCTCGCGGCGGAGATGTCGCCGGCATGAGCCAGCAGGGCGTTCACGTCCTCATCAACGCCGAGGATGCGAAGGCGTTCGGCCGCGTCGATCACGGCGGCCTCGGCGGCCTTGACCTGCTGGGCGGCGAGGCGACTCTGATAATCGGCGTCGAACTTCACCTGTTCGAGGGTTCCTTCAAACTTCGCCTGAGAGCCTTCGCGCGTGTGCTTGGCGACGAACGCCGGGTGTTCGCCGATGATCTGCTTTTCGCGAAGATTGCCGGTCTTTTCTTCCTCGTGCGAGGCGATGTCAAAATCGGCGTAGGCCGAGAGCAAGACCCCGCGAAAGGTTCCGAGCGGACGGTCGGCGTATTGCTTCTGAATCACAGCGGCCTCGGTGCTCTTGCGAAGCTCGGGAATCAAGGTGGCGACGTTCACGGCCACCCCTTGACGCCAGGCGGCCTCGATCCGCGTCGTGGCCAGCTCGCGCTGCTTGCCGCGAAGATTGAGCCGGGCCGAGCCGACGTCGGGGCTATCGAGAACGGCGAGCGTCTCCCCTTTCTTGACGTTGGCGCCGAGCGCCACTTTGACCTCGCGGACAACGCCGGTTGCTCTTGGCCTGACCTGCACCTGGCGGTCCTGATTGGCGTCAATGCGCCCCGGGACGCCGAGTTCGGTCGCGAGCGATCCGAGCGCGACCTTGTCGTAGCCAAGGTCGGCGGCCTTGATCTTCCCTTCGGGCAGGGTCACGCCGCTGGGCAGCCCTGGAGCCGAATTATCGGCCGGTTTTGGTTTTGACGGTTCAGGCGCGGTCGTGGCGTTGTGGCCTCGAACGAGAATGGCCAGGTTAACGACGACGAGCAACAGGCCCAGGCCCAGCACGGCCCAGGGCAGAGCGCCCCGCCAGTTCGCCCCACTTCTCGGGATTGCAATCGACATGATTAGAGAACGCCTCCCTCCCGGGAACGTGACCCGACCGACGCCGGAACTGGGCGCCAGGTCGGATCGCGCCGGGAAACCCCTGACGCGATCGGCCTTTTTTATGTGTGTTTGTATCGAGGATCACGCTCGGGAGAGCGAAGGGGTCAGCAGGTCCAGCGCTGGAGCCGGGCGAGTGTCGAGATTCCGGGCGCAAAGGTGGCGCTGAAGGCCAGAGGCGGGCGCGGGCCGACGTCGGCCTTGAACCCAGTTTGGGCCGGGCCGGGAATCACGAGGGCGAAGGGGTCGATGGGATTCGGCGCGGCCCTTGTCAGCGACCAGGCCAGATGCAGAGGCGCGGCGAGGCGCGGGGCGTCGTCGAGCGTCGTGGCTTGCCAGGGAGGAACGTGGGCGTGAACCGCGGCGCCGGAACCTTCAGGTAGGGGATTCGAGCCGGACGGGCCGGGGAGAAACCAGTGCCAGTGCAGCACGGCGACATCATTGGCCAGGGTCGCGCCGGGGTGCCAGCGGAGCAGATGGTCGTGATGCTCGCAGACCTCGCCCTGGCCGTCGTGGTGGCGAATATTATGAAAATCCGGCTGCGGCAACGGCGCATGTGTGATCAGGCTGAGAATCAGCAGGCTGATCCCCACGATTCGGCCGTTCCGACGTCGTGCCGGACATCCCCAGCGCATCACGGGCCTCTCGCTGCTTTTGACGCCCTCTCAACACACGGGCCACGCTTTGACATTATCAACGAGCCGCTGGAGACCGTCAAGGATCAGGCCAGGTCGCTCGCAGGGTGTTTCCTGGTTTCAGAAGGGCAAAGGGCAAAGGGCAAAGGGCAAAGGGCAAAGGGCAAAGGGCAAAGGGCAAAGGGCAAAGGGCAAAGGACAAAGGGCAAAATCTGTCCTCTGTCCTTGGCCCTTTGTCCTCAATCAACGACGGAGTTTCTCACTCAGGGCGCGGGCCTCGGCATAGCTGGGGGCGAGCGTGAGGGCGCGCTCGGTCGAGGCGAGGGCGGCCTGGGTTTCGTGGTCGGCTTCCTGGGCGATGGCCAGGTGATAATGGACGTCGGGGCGATTGGGCAGCTTCGAGGCGGCGAAACGGAGGTCGTCAAGGGCCTCGGGAAGGTGGTGCAGGGCCAGGTGGGCTCGACCGCGCTGATGGCGGGCCTCGGCGTTCTCGGGGTCTTCCTCGGCCAGGGCATCGAGCCGGGCGAGAGCCTGATCGGGCTCGTTGAGGGTAAGCTGCATCGTGGCGACACGGAGGCGGACGTCGGCCGAGTTCGGGGCAAACTCCAGGGATCGGAAATAGGCGGCAAGCGCCTCGTCGGTTCGACCCAGTTCCTCAAGGGCCTTGCCGCGCAAGAGGTGGGCCTCGCCCTGGTTCGGGTCGAGCTCGATCGCCTCGTCGTAGCGCGAAAGGGCCGACATCGGCCGCCGCCGGGCGTCTTCGATCGAGCCGAGCGCGGTCATCGCGGCGACGTAATCGGGGTCAAAGGCGAGGGCGCGGCGGTATTCGGCCTCGGCCTCGGCAAGTCGGCCCTGAGTCTGAAGGACCCGGCCGAGCCGGTGATGAGCCTCGGCCGAGCCTGGCTCGGTGGCGACAAGCTGGCGCAAGAGCCGGACGGCCTCGGCGTCGTCGTGGCGATCGATCGCCGCCTGCGCTTTCTTGCTCAATTCCTGGCAACGCGCCGTCTGCCAGGCGAGCGCCGCCGCCGCCCGGGTCTTGGGTCCGTGGAGGGGATGAAACCCCGCGCAGCCCGAGACCGCCAGCGCGACCGCGAGGATCGCGGTCCTGTCCACGGCGATGACGGACCCGCGCCGCATGCTCGCCCCCTCCCTGGGGTTAGCTCGCTCGCTTAATCGCTTGCTTGCTCGCCGCGCTGGCCGACCGCCCTGTCTTCTCAAAGGGTGATCCGTCACCCTTTCAGGCCGCCGGCCCTGCCCTTCCGCAGACGTTATCGTCAGACTTGAGACAATTTATTGAGTCCGAACGGACCCAAGCTGGATCGGACCTGACGCCCCCTTCCTTGAGAGGTCAGCCCCGACCGCCCGAACCTTACGTCTCCCTCAACGACCGGTCAACCCCGACCACTCCCCTTTTCCCGCCCAAAATGGCCAGGGGAACAGCTCAAGGTCGGCATGACAGGCCAGGGCTTCGTTTCGCAACTTTCGGTCACTCGCAATCGATGCTCGGCTTCTGTCTGTTTTCTGTCGTGGCATACGTTTTGCCGATTTCCCCACGTCGTGTGGGGCCTGGCTCCACTTTGGAAAAATTCCAAGGCGTTTCACGACCTGACAGGTGATACTCGTGGACTACACGGAACCTCTGCTCTTCGCGGTCTCGGCCTGGCGTTATTCCGCGGCGTACATGCTTTGCGGCGGCGGCGTTCTGGGCGCGATTGTCGTTTTCATCGGCGCCAAGATGCTGGGCAAGTAAATCCAGGGATCAAGTCCCGTTGGCTCAAGTCTGGCGGCGCGAGGCCGCGTCAGGCATCATGCATGATGGCCGAGGAGATTGCCGCACAGCGAAAATTGTGAGCCGCGAAAAACGTGGCACTCGATCTCGGCCATTTCCCCCCCTTTTTTCAGCGAGATCCGAGGCTGACCCGTCATGCTTTTTGCCCTGCGCACGCGCTGGCGGATGCGGACGTTGATGGGCCTGATTGTTGTTATCGCTCTCGCGATGGCATGGCTGAGGAAACCGCCCGATCTCGGCCCGGTTTATCGCCTGAAACATGGCAATCCTCAGGAACGCATGGCCGCCGCGGTTCAACTGGGCATGCTCGGCCCGATCAAGGGCAAATTCGCGGAACCCTTACTGCTGGCCGCCCTGAACGATTCGGATCAGGGGGTCTGCGATTGCGCCGCCTGGGCGATGGATCGATTTGGTTCCACCTCGCCCGCGCTGGTCAAGGCCCTGGTCAGTCAGGTGGACGTTGAGGACTTTCACTCGCCGCGATGGCAATGGCAGGGCAGCTTTTACATGCGGGTTGAACCGGCCGTCGCCCTGGACCGGATCAAGCCGACGGCCTCGACGCTCGGGCCGCTTCTTGGCAAGTCGGCGCTGACGAACCCAGACCCCTGGATCAGGCAGCGGGCCGCGACCTTGCTCCATGACGCCATTCAATGGTCAGGCGGTCCGACTCCCGATCTCTCTCCCCTGCTTCTGGCGACGCTCCACGACAAGGAGCCAGGCATCCGCCTCATCGTTGTCGATGACCTGGCCCGGCTCGACGACGAGACCCGGCGGCGGGCGGTCGCCATCCTCTTGCAACGACTCCGAAGCAGCGAGCCGCCGGACCGTCTTGAAGCCACGGTGGGGCTCGCCCGGTTCGGCTCGATCGCGGAACCAGCCGTCAAGATCCTGGCCAATCCTCTGGAATCAAGCAACCTGGCGGATCGTTTGGGATCACTCTACCTGCTTGGCCGACTTGGTCCGACCGCGAAACCGGCGGTCCCGGCGATCCTCCGGGTCTTGACTGCGCGGGACGCTGGCAAGAATGATCCTGACTTCATCAAACGGTTCTGGCGACAGTCCGGAGATGGAACCAGTCTGATCACCAATGAGGATTGGCAAAAGGCGAGGAAAAACCTCGGTGATTTTGCCCTCGACGTTCTTGAGAAGATCGGCCCCGAGGCCGAACAGCAAGGCGTCGTCGTTTTTCAGAAAATGCTCGAAGCCGACTCGCCAGCCGATCGACAGCGCGCCCTCGAATCTCTGACGAAGCTTGGCCCGAAGGCCGCCGTCGCGCTGCCGACCCTGATCGCCCTGGCCGAAGGCCGGGGACCTGGCCCGGCCGACCGCTCGATACCAGACTCCGCGATCTTCAACGCGATCCAGCAAATCGGTCGCGGAGATGACCTGCCGCTCGTCGAGGCCCTGATTCGATTGCTGAAGGCGAACGAGGTGGATCGCCGCTGGCAAGCCGCAAGTACCCTCGGGCATCTCAAGCCGCCACCCAGGAAGGCGGTTCCGGCGCTGATCGAGGCCCTGAACGACCCGCAATCCATCGTTCGCGGCAATGCGGCGAGGGCTCTCGGCGGCTTTGACGGGTCGGAGAAAACCGCCGCCTCGCGGGCGCTTCAAGATGCCTTGAGGGACCAGGATTTCTGGGTTCGCGGCAGCGCCGGGCATTCGCTCGCCAGCTATGGCGAGGACGCCGCCAAAGAGGCGGTTCCAGTGATCATCCGCCTGCTCCGAACGGAAGATCGGAACCTCCGACGCGAGGCGGCGGAAATCCTCGGCGAGTTTGGACCTTCCGCCCAGGTGGCCACCGCGGCGCTTCTGGTGGCGCTCGACGACGAGATCGAATACGTTCGCAAGGCGGCCGAACGAGCCCTGAAGGTGGTCAGTCCGATCCAGCTCGAAACGACCGACGAGGCGTTCGATGGCCTTCACAACCGGGACGTTTCCATTCGCAGGGCGGCCGTCTGCGACCTGGTCCGGCCAGAATTGGCGGCGCAGTTGGATCTTGATCCCAACGTTTTGACCGAAGCGCTTCGCAAGATCCTCCGCGATCCTGCTCCGAACGTCCGCGCCACCGCGGCCGCGGCGCTGGCGAGGCTTGGCCGCAAGGCGGACGCCGCGATCCCGGCTCTCTTGACGGCGATCCACGATGAAATGCCGGGGCCTCGCGTCCTCGCGGCGACGGCTCTTGGGAAAGTGGCGCCTGGCCATCGCGAGGCGATCGCGGCGCTGAGCATCGCGCTGGCGGAAGACCCGAATGTCAACGTGCGCAACGCCGCCGCGGCGGCCCTGGGGTCGATGGGTCCGAAGGCAGAGAGCGCCGCCCCGGTCATGATCCGGGCGCTGAACGACCTTGATGGATCGGTCAAGGTCCACGTCATCGTGGCGCTCGGTCGGGTCGGACCGGCGGCGGATGAGTCGATCCTCCTGGCCTTGAAGACGTTGGCCGAGCACGATCCCTCGATCAACTTCCGTGTCTGGGCGATCCGGGCGCTTGGCCTGATCGGCATTCGGTCCGACCTGGTGGTTCCGACACTTCTGACGCAGCTTGTTGACCCCGTTGAGAACATTCGGAACGCGGCGGGGCATCAGCTTGGATTGATCCGACCGACGGAAAAGGTGCTTCCGAGACTGCTCGCCGTTCTGGATCATGGCAGTCGGCCGGCTCGATTGCAGGCCGTTTCCGCGCTGGGGATGCTCGGCCCGGAGGTCGCGCCCGAGGCCCTCCCCGCGCTCCTGCGAGTCCTTCGTGAAGACGACGAGGCGATGCGTCGGGGAGCCATGACCTCGCTGATGGAGTTCGGCCCCGCCGCCGCCCCCGCCACTCAGGCCCTTCGCCTGGCCCTTGACGATCCCAGCCCCGCCATCCGCGGAGACGCCGAACGGGCTCTTAGCTGCAGTGCCAGCAAATCCGGGTTCTGGATCATCCGACCCGGGGCCTGGTAAATCCTGGGCGTGGAGGCTTGGGATTGTTGCGAAAGGACATAGGGCCAACGAAGATATCATGCTCTTTGGGTCGTTGACCCATGCCATTGCGATCAATTTTCTAATGATCAGGAAATAACTTTCATGGTGATACGGTCTTGAAGGGATAAGAACATCTCGCAATCCAACAAGAGGGTCAGGTTTTTCTGGCGGACGGGATTGTCTCACGGTATTTTTTGAAGACGTCATCGCATTCAAACGTTCGGCCGTGATGATCCGGGAAAAATGGGCCGACCCTGGTCCGTGCTCAGGTTCGGGTCGGATCGCCTGGAGGAGGAACAACCTATGAAGCTCGCAAGGCATCCGGTTGGCTCGGGAAGGATCGCCCAGCTTGGCGCGTGGGTCGTCGTGGCCGGGTGCCTGGTGCCGCACCTGGCGGCGCTCGGCGATGAGGCGGACAAGGCGATTGCCGAGGGCACCGAGGTCGTGCTCCGATCGCCCGATGTCGCGGTGAAGGACGGCGAGAAAATCGTCGCCACCGGCCGGCGGGCCTTTCGCTACCGGGTGACAGGGATCGACGGCCCAAGGCTCAAGGTGGTGGCCGACGGCGTCTCCGGAATCGTGAACCGCGACGAGGTCTATCCGATCGATCAAGCGATCGACAGGTTCACCGAGGAGATTCGCGAGCACCCCGGGGCGGCCATCCCCGTCTGCATGCGAGGCCAGACCCACGCGGCCAAGCTGGATTTCGAGGCCGCGAAGGCGGATTTCGACGAGGCGATCAAGCTCGACCCCGGCCTGGCCCTGGCGTATGCCGATCGGGCCTACCTGTCGATCTCGAAGACAAACTTTGACCAGGCCCTGGCCGACCTTGACGAGGCGATCCGGCTCGACAATCGCAATCCAGAGACCTACGTCCAGCGTGCCCAGGTCCGGTTCGCGAAAGGAAATGTCGACGGGGCCACGGCCGACGCCGAGGCGTGTCTCCGGCTTGACCCGACCTGGCACGGCGGCTACCTCACGCGTGCCCACGTTCGGAGGGCAAAGGCGGATCGAGACGGAGCCCTTGCCGATTATGATGAGGCCGTCCGGCTCGCCCCGAATTCTGCCCTGACCTTCAGCAGTCGCGGCCTCTTCTTGCTCTCGGAGACTCAGGATTACGCCCGAGCGGCGGACGACCTGACCGATGCCATCCGGCTCGACCCGAAACAGGCTCTCTGGTTCCATCACCGCGGCCACGCTCGGGATAGCCTCAACGAGCACGACAAGGCGATCAACGACTTCTCCGAGGCCATTCGGCTTGAGCCGAAGGTCGCCGAGCCTTATATCGATCGCGGCGACGACCTGCTCAAGAAAGGCGAGGTCGAAGACGCTCTCGCGGACTTCTCCGAGGCCATCAAGCTCGACCCGAAGAATGAACGCGCGTACTACGCCCGCGGGGAGGCGCGATCAAATCGGGGCGACCACGACGCGGCCCTCGCCGATTTTCAGGAGTTGATCCGGCTGAACCCGACCGAGCCCACGGGGTACATTTATCGAGGCTCGGAATACCGCGAGAAAGGGGATCTTGACGCGGCATTCGCCGATTATTCCGAGGCGATCCGACTCAAGCCGGACGAGTATTCCGCGTTTGTCGGCCGCGGCTTCGTGAAGAATCTCAAACGCGACGAACCGGGCGCGATCGCCGACTATTCCGAGGCGATCCGGCTCGACCCCGGGAATCCCGAAGCCTTTGAGTTCCGCGCCGAGATTTACACGCGTCAGGGAGAGACCGCCAGGGCCCTCGCCGATTTTGACGAGGCGATGAAGTTCAAGCCCGATGACTTCGATCTCCGCTTGAACCGTGGCAGGCTCCGGCTCCAGAGGAACGAGCCCGATCAGGCCCTGGCCGACTTCACCGAGGCGATCCGGATCAACCCGAAGTCGTCCGCGGCGTTCGAGTTTCGCGCCCAGGCTCTCGCCGGCAAAAAGGATTATGAGAAAGCCATTGCCGATTATTCCGAGGCCCTCCGGCTCGACCCGGACCGGGCCGTCCCGATCCTTATCGCTCGCCTCAAGCTTCAGTTTGCGAAGCAGGATTACGATGCGGCGCTCGCCGACGGCACCGAACTGATCGCGCTCACGCCCGACAACCCCAACGGATACTCGCAGCGTGCCTATGCGGAGGCGAGAAAAGGCGATCATCAGGCGGCGATCGCGGATTATGACGAGGCGATTCGACTCGCTCCGCTCGTGCCCTGGCTCTACCGATCGCGCGCGGAATCGTTCTACGCCCGCAAAGAGTTCGACAAGTCCCTCGCCGATTACGACGAGGCGCTCTCACGGGGCGACGACCGCGCCCTGGTCCTCTGCGGTCGCGGGGCGTGCTTCAACAACAAGGGCGAGATCGATCGCGCGATCGCGGTCTTTGACGACGTGCTCCGCGACAATCCGAACAACGACCTTGCCCACGCCGGCCGCGGCTACTCGTATTTTCTCAAACAGGACTATGAGAAATCCCTCGCGGATTACGACGAGGCCATCCGACTCACCCCTCAGCATGCGGACTATTTTCTCCATCGAAGTTTGACCTGGAGGGAAAAGGGGCAACTCGACAGGGCGATCAATGATGCCTCCGAGGCAATCCGGTTCAATCCTCTCGATTCCCGGAACTTCCTCCAGCGTGGTAACCTTCGGTACGCGACCAAGGAGTACGATTCCGCGATCGCCGATTTTGACGAGGCGATCCGGCTCGACCCGACGTCGGCCGACGCCTTCGCTCGCCGGGGCGGAGTCAGGTTCCTCAAGGGCGAGTACGAGAAAGCTGTCGCCGACCATTCCGAGGCGATCCGGCTCGACCCGACGAATTCCGAATTCCACATCTACAGGGCCACGGCCTTTCTTGCCCGTAAAGAGGAGGACAAGGCGGTCGCCGATTGTGACGAGGCGATCCGGCTCAACCCCAGGAGTTCCGTTGCCTATCAGATGAGAGGGAGCGTTCACCTGTGGAAAGGCCGATTCGACCTTGCCCGGTCCGATCTGGAAGCCACGATCCGGCTCGACCCGAACAACGGCAACGCCCAGAACAGCCTCGGCTGGCTTCTGGCCACCTGCCCCGTGGACGCGATCCGCGACGGTCATAAGGCTGTCGCCGCGGCCACGCGTTCCTGTGAATTGTCGAACTGGAAGGCGTACGCCGTGCTCGACACCCTGGCCGCCGCGCACGCTGAGGCCGGTAATTTCCCGGCGGCCGTCGAATGGCAGGAAAAGGCCATCGCCGCCCTGCCGGAAGGGTCCGCCGACCACGACAAACTTGTCGCTCGGCTGGCGCTTTACCACGAGGAAAAACCGTACCGCGACGAGGCCAAAGCGCCTTGAGCCTCTCCGCTCGCTCGCTCGATCGATCGTGCGTCCTTAGAACAGCAGAGACGCATGCGGAATAAAACGCAGGAGCCCGTCCCGGCGATCCCCGCGGCCGAGAAGGCTTGGGGATCGCCGGGACGGGCCCGAAAAGGTGGGATGGGCGGGTCCGCGCGGGGGCAGAAGGATTGATCGGATTCGGACAAAGTCAGCTCAGGTGCCGAACTCGGGACGGCGGGCCGAGAGTTGCGACTGGAGCCGGGAGATGATCGATGAGTGCATCTGAGAAACACGCGACTCGCTCAGGTCGAGCGTGGCGCCGATCTCTTTCATCGTCAGTTCTTCATAGTAATACAGAATAATAATAAGACGTTCGTTGCGGTTCAGGCCCTTGGTCACCATCCGCATCAGGTCTTTGCGCTGAAGGCGGCGGGTGGGGTCTTCGCCCTTCTTGTCTTCGAGGATGTCGATCTCGCGGACGTCTTTATAGCTGTCGGTCTCGTACCATTTCTTGTTCAGGCTGATGAGGCCGACGGCGTTGGCGTCCATCGCCATCTTCTCGTATTCGTCGAGAGGCAGGCCGAGGCGTTCGGCAAGCTCGGCATCGGTCGGCGGTCGGCCGTGCTGGGCTTCCAGAGACTTGCGGGCCTCTTCCATTTTCGTGTGCTTCGAGCGGACGAGGCGCGGAACCCAGTCCATCGTCCGAAGCTCGTCGAGCATGGCGCCTCGAATCCGGGGGACGCAGTACGTCTCAAACTTGACCCCACGGGTCAGGTCAAAGGCGTCGATCGCGTCCATCAGGCCGAAGACGCCGGCCGAGATCAGGTCGTCGAGGTCGACCCCTTCGGGAAGACGTTGCCAGATCCGTTCAGCGTTGTACTTGACCAGTGGCAAGTACCGCTCGACCAGACGGTTCCGCAAGGGCGTGGTGGGGTGTTCCTTGAACTCCCGCCAGAGTTCCGTCACGTCCACGTCCAGCTTTGTTGACATCCTGACCTCCGTGTCGGCTGCGCCAAGAGGGGGCACGTCCTGTGCGTCGGGCGGTCGGCTCGGGTTGTCCCGTTCCAAACCCTCGGAGCGATCACGTCCTCAATCAGGCCGTTGAGGTGATCGACCCTTGCCCTTACCCTCTCGCGGTCCAAGGAACCCGATCCCCATACTTCATCGGACAACCGGTGGAACCGGCTTGAGCGATACCGCCCAGACAGACAGCAGAATTGTCACGATCCGAATCGATTGACTCATCCAAGCCTGATTTGCTCAGGCCGTCTTGAACTCGGTTTTGTTTTGCTCAGCGCGCGAGTCGGCTCAAGGCGCGTCGGGCCGCGAGCGCGGCGAAGAAGCCAGGGCGTCGGCCGTCGGGCTGACCCTCCGCGACGAGGTCGCGGGCGAGCCCGCGGACGCCTTTCGAGGCGATGGAATTGGGATACGCCAGCAAGAACGGCCGTCGAGCGCGAACCGCCTGGCCAACGCGCGGGTCGGCCCGAACGTAGCCGAGCGGCGTGACGACCGCGCCAAGGAACTGCCGACTCGATGCGCGGAGCGCCGCGAGAGCATCGGTCCCTTCCGCGGCCGAGGCCGCCTGATTCAGAACGACCCTGAGCCGGACGCCGGGGAGTCTTTGGAACCGGCCGACCGCGGCATGAGCATCGGCGACACTCGTCGGCTCGGGCGTCGTGACGACGACGACCTCGTCGGCCGCGGCGGCGAGCGTGGCGATTCCCGGCCCGAGACCCGATCCGGCGTCGACGATCAAAAGATCAGCGCCGGCCTCCAGCCCTTGCAGCTCGGCCGCGAGCCGGGCCGGACCGTTGTCGAGGGCTTCGGGAAGGGTCCGCATCGCATGCGCTCCGGGCAAGATGCGGACTCCGGCCGGGCCTTCGACAATGGCGTCGGCCAGCAGCCCCTCACCGGCAAGCACCGCGCCAAGGTCGTGCGCCGGGGCAAGTCCGCAGAGCAGGTCGAGGTTCGCCAGGCCAAGGTCGGCGTCGACAAGGAGAACGCGTTGTCCGAGTTCTCCCAGCGCGAGGGCCAGGTTGAGCGCCAGGTTTGACGTTCCCACCCCCCCTTTGCCGCTGGTGAAGACCAGTGACCGGGTCTTCGCGGGCGACGGGTTCGGTCTGGGCGTCGCGGGCGGCGGCGGCTCGGCCAGGGCCGTCGCCCCCGACCCCGACCGCGCCCGGACAAGCTCTCTGAGTCCGTCGGCCTGGTCTGACATGAGTCTCCTCGACGTCGAGGTGTGCCGAACACACCGGGTTTCCGATCAAGAAGGGAAGAAGGAAGCCAAGCGTGACCGTCACACCGTCTGAATGAATCAAGTAAGCCGCGTCCGTCGAAGGTCAGGGCATTCTAATGATCGCGGCGGAACCGTCTACGGACCTTGTTACAAACCGTGGGCTCTTTCGTGATCGATAAGGGATGATGACCGAGGACCGATGACCAAGGACCGAAAACAAAGGGCAAAGGGCAAAGGCTCAGAGAAATCAATGAGGGCAGAAGGTGACTTCGGTCATCGGTCATCGATCCTCGGTCCTTACCAGTTAAAAGGAAGCTTGACCGCCGACCCGGGACCATTGGGGCCGTCCATCGCGGAACGGGATGAGCGAATGTCGCCAGGATCGGAGTCGCCGCGACTGAAGAGCGGAAGACTGCTCAGGGGCGAAGGAGTACTGCATCCCGAGGCCAGCAACAACAACATCGCGGCGACGATCAACGAGCGTTTCGGTTTCAACGGTCGAGTCCTCCCGAATCAACGGCTTCGTGACCGAGGATCAGGCGGGCCAGCCGAGAACGGTCGGCCGGCTCGATGTCATCGGGAACAGCCTGGCCGGTCGTCAAGTAACTCACCGGGCGATCGGCCTGGCCGAGAACGGCGAGGACACCGCCAAGGCCGTCGGCCTCGTCGAGCTTGGTGAAAATCAGGCGATCGGCGTGAACGACCGCGAACCGTTCGACCGCCGCGCGCAGACTGCGCTCGCCCGCGACGGCGCTGAGGACAAGATGAACCTCGTCGGGCCGGGCCTCGGCCAGGAAGTCGGCCAGCTCGCGGATCTTGACCTCATCGCGCGGGCTTCGACCGGCCGTGTCGATCAAAACAATGTCAACGTCGCCAAGCTCGTCGATCGCCCGGGTCATCTCGGCCGGAGAGTTGGCGACGGCGAGCGGCAGGTCAATGATCTCGGCATACGTTCGCAACTGCTCGACCGCGGCGATCCGGTACGTGTCCACGGTGACCAAACCGGGCCGAAATCCGTGCGCCAGCTTGAAGTTGGCGGCGAGCTTGGCCACCGTCGTCGTCTTGCCGACACCCGTCGGGCCGACGAGCGCGACGACCCGACGCGAACCAGGGACCGCGGCAATGGGCGGGGCGACCGGAACGCACGACTCGACCGCGTCGACAAGCGCCTCGCGAACCAGGCCCGGCCGGTGAACCTCGCCCGGTTCGAGGCGGTCGGCAACGTGCCGGACGAGCCTTCGGGCGAGCACCTCGGGCACCTCGGCCTCAAGCAACTGGGCATACGTCGGCACCAGTTCGCTCGGCAGGTCGGGAAGCAGGTGTTCGAGCCGACCGCTCCGGCTCAGACCGTCAACAATCGTGTGCAAGCGGCTCAGTTGCTCGCCGAACTGAGCGTGCAGGGCCGACGGCCTCGACGCGGGCTGTTGATGGGAAGTTTGCGTTGGCGTTGACGTTGGCGACGGGACAACTCTCGGCATGGCGACGGCGATCGGACCGGCCGCGGCATCGGTCGCGGTGACCTCGATCAGCTCACGCGAGCCCAGGCCAAAGAGTCTCCGGCGGCGAACCTCTCGCGTTCCCAGGATCACGGCATCGCCGCCAAGATCCCTGCGCACCTGCGCCAGGGCCTCTCGCATCGTCCCCGCTCGGTAGGTTCTTGTGCTCATATCCATCCTTGCGGAGACAAGACCGTTTTCGATTCAGAGCGGTCCCAACGAAAGAGAAGATTAAAACATCTTCGCGAGAAAAGCATCTTACCGCAGGTCATTTTCTAAAATTTACAATCAAAAGCGGATCAGGCCGCGACGGTTGTTGACGTGGTCACGTCGGTCGGTTCGTCCTCGACGACAGCGCCGACGACCTCGACAGGCGTATCGCGGGGGATCTCGCGACGGCTGAGGACGGCGAGTCTGGGGAGATCGGCGCGGGTCAGGTCCTTGAGGACGGGCCGGGCATCGGCCGAGGCGAGCACGACCGGCGGAAAGCCCGCATCCACCAGCGCGCTGACCGACAACGCGACGGCGCGGACCAGGCTCCGCGAGACGTCAACGCCGAGCGCCTCGGCGGGTCGGGTATCCGACTGACCGCCTGCCGCGGCGAGCCGGGCGTCGACCGGCCGCGAGAGGCTGACGACGCGAAGGCGGCCGTCGGGACCTCGGTACTGTTCGGTGATCCGCCGGGCGAGACCGCAGCGGACGTGCTCGGTCAGGGCGTCGGTTTCCTTGACCTTCCCCGCGTGGACGGCGACCGTTTCGAGGATCGTTTCCATGTCGCGAATGCTCACCCGTTCACGCAAGAGATTTTGCAAGACGCGTTGCAGTTCGCCCGCGCGAAGGAGACCGGGAACGACCTCGTCAACAAGCGCCGGGGTGGCCGTCCGCGACCGGGCGAGGAGGCGTTCGACCTGCTCGCGGGTCATCAGCTCGTCGGCATGGCCGAGAACGATCTCGCCGAAATGGCCGGCAACGACCGCCGAGGCTTCCAGGATTCGACAGCCGGCGAGTTCGGCGACGGCCCGGCCGTCGGCATGAATCCAGACGGCATGCTGGCCGGTAACCGGGTCGATTCCGTCGCGGCCGTCGGGCCGGGAGACAAGTCCAGCGGGCGGAACGGCCAGGAGCCGACCGGCGTAAGCCGTCCCCGCGCCAACGATGGTGCCGCGGATCTTGAGCCGGTATTCGTGCGGGCCGAGGCCGATCGCCTCGTGAATCCGGACCTGCGGCACGATCAGGCCCAGGTCGCGGGCGACCCGATGGCGGATCGCCCGGAGGCGATCGAGAAGGTCGCCGCCCCGGGTCGGTTCGGCAAGCGTGATGAGGCGGTAGCCGATCTCCAACTCAAGCGGATCAACGTGCAAGAGGTCTTCCATACGCTCAGAAGCCGGTTCCTGCGACGAATGAGCGACGCTTACGTTGTTATTCGTCGTCTCAGGAACGTCCATCGGTTCCTCGGACGTTGCTTCCGCCGGTCCGCCCAGCAGATAGGCGCCGAGGGCGAGCATCGCGGCGATGGTGAGCAGGGGGATTTTCGGAAGCGCCGTGAGCGAGAGAACGACGAGGAAGACGGCGGCGATCGCAAGGACCTGACGACGCCCAAAAAGCTGGCCGGTCACATCGCGGCCGAGGTCGGTTTCCGACGACGACCGGGTGACGATCAGACCGGCGGCGAGCGAGATCAAGAAGGCGGGAACCTGGCTGACCAGGCCGTCGCCGATCGTCAGTTTGGTGAAGACATTGACGGCCTCGGCCGGAGACATGCCGTACTGGACGATGCCGAGGATCAGGCCGGCGGTGATGTTCACGCCGACGATGATCAGACCGGCGATCGCGTCGCCGCGCACGAACTTGCCCGCGCCGTCCATCGCGCCAAAGAAGTCGGCCTGTCGATAGACGGCGTCGCGGCGTCGGTGGGCTTCGTGCTGGTCGATCAGGCCGGCGTGAAGGTCGGCATCGATGGCCATCTGGCGCCCGGGAAGGCCGTCGAGCGTGAACCGCGCGGCGACCTCGCTGATCCGGGTCGCCCCCTTGGTGATGACGACGAACTGAATGACGATCAGGATCAAGAAGAGGATCGCCCCGACGATGACCTGATCGCCCGCGACGAACTCGCCGAAGGCGCGAACGACCTCACCAGCCGCGTCGGAACCGTTTTCGCCGCCTCGGGTTAACACAAGGCGGGTCGTGGCGACGTTGAGCACCAGTCGGGTGAGCGTGGTCGTGAGCAGGATCGTCGGAAAGGCGCTGAATTCCTGCGGCGTTTTGATGGTCAGGGTGGTTAAAAGGACGAGCACGGCGAGCGTGATATTGGCCGAGAGCAGGAGGTCAAGGACTCCCGGCGGCACCGGCACGATGAAGACGAGGACCGCGCCAACGATCGTGACCGGGAGCACGACTCCGACGAGCCGCGACCAGGCATCGGCGGCGAAGCTTGGTCTCGACGGTGTGGGAGGCATCCATTCCTCTCCTCGGGTTCAACCAACCCAATCATTCATTCAATCATCGGAACGAACCCGACGACGTCTGGCAACGCATCGGCATCGGCCCGGATCGCGGCACGGTGTTTGAACGCCTGGTGAAGGCCGTCTGATGTGTGGCCGGGACGATACCGCCGATCGCCCCGACTGTCCAGCCGAGATGCGAACCCCCTCGGCCCGGACATGGCTTTAGTTTGGCGAAATTTGTCCATTTGGAGCCAGAATATGTCGTCCATCGTTCGTTATTATAGCGGCGCGGGGACGGATGGCCGGGGTCGCACGCTGGCCGAGACGCAGGCGCTCGACGCGGAGAGGATGGAGTATTACCACGACTTCATCCAGTGGATGTTCCCGCTCCGCGAGCCGAGCCAGTACAACCCCGACGCGCCGACCTTGACCGACCTCGACATTGCCGCGTTTCGCGCCCGGCCTGAATTGCGCGCGAACCTCGGGGGGTCGTTCGTGGCGTTTCTGAAGTTCCTCGGCCTGGAATACGCGGGGGGCTCGGTGCGGCCGAGCGGCCCGGCGCGGCCGAAGGTCTTTGAGATCCCCAACCACAACTGGCTGAGGATCACGCGCGTCTTGCTCTGCCTGAAGATCCTCGGCCTCGACGACGAGGCTCGGGCCTTTTTCGCCTATTTACAGAGCGTTTATGAAGGCGGCGGCGGTGTGACTCGACAGACCTTTGACTACTGGAAAGCCGCCGCCGAGGGCAAGGCGCGGTGAGGGTTGTTGACCGACGTCGTGATCGAGATCGAGAGAGCCGGGAATCGGTGTCCGTCCCAATCTTCCATGATCGAGCGGAAAAAGACACCGATTTTCGTTTCCCACGAAATTCCATGACGCCCCGCCGGTCAGCTTCCGGGCTGTTTGGGGCGTTTGGTGGAAGGGGCGGGGGCGGGGCCGTTGAGGGCCGGGCGGAGACTGCTTCGGCCGCCTCGGGGCGCGGTGGATTTACTGACGTCGGAGGAGGATTCCTGAGACGCGGCGGCCTTTTCGGCCACGTCAGCCTCGCGCGAGGCGGCGATGGCGCGGGCCGTGGCGTCGAGCTTGCGCTCGGGGCGCTGGCTTGGGGGCTTGCGGGCGGGAATGGTGGGAGACTCCGTACAAGAGGGAAAGGGGTGGATCGTTCGTTCTGGTTCCCAGGGATTCCAGCATCGCAAAAAGACGGGTGCGGGGGCAAGGGTTGGAAGGAGACGAGTGGTACGCGGGATGGAAAGG
This sequence comes from Isosphaeraceae bacterium, assembly GCA_965277595.1. Classification (GTDB taxonomy): domain Bacteria; phylum Planctomycetota; class Planctomycetia; order Isosphaerales; family Isosphaeraceae; genus CBDIDH01. The sequence continues at coordinate 1,530,402 of CBDIDH010000002.1, read as the reverse complement.
ACAAAGGACAAAGGAGAGAGGACAAAGGACAAAGGACAAAGGACAAAGGACAAAGGCCAAAGTGGCCTGCCCCCCGAAACCTGGTCCAGTCTTAATGGGAATCGTACAACTGGCAGAGAGCCAGGAGCGACCCATGCGAAAACGACCAGGATCGGACCAGATTGCCAAGACCCTCCGAGAGGTTCAGGCCGACCTTGACGCCGGTCTAAATGTTCACCAGGCCTGCCGCAAGGCCGGCTACGCGACGACCACCTACTACCGTTGGAAGGCCCTCCAGGAGAACCCCGTCACCGCCGAACAACTTCGCGTGTCCGAACTCGAAGCCGATGTCAGCCGGCTCAAGCTCCTCGTCGCCGAACTGGCCCTGGACCGTCGCATGTTACAGGAGGCCTTGAAAAAAAAGCCATGACTGCCGCCCGCCGCCGATTGATCGCTACCGAGGTAAGTGATCACTTCAACGTATCTGAACGTCGCGCGTCCCGGACGCTGGGCCTGTCCCGGTCCTGCCTCCGGTACACGCCCGTCGCGCGGGACGAACAGGTGGCGTTGGCGCGACGGATCGAGGAGCTCGCCGGCACGCACCCGCGGTACGGATATCGGCGGATCTGGGCGCTGTTGGTCCGCGAAGGCTGGTCGGTCAACAAGAAGACGGTGCGTCGCCATTGGCGTCAGTTGGGGCTGAAACTGGCCGGGCCGAGGGCGAATTCCAAGCCCCGCCGGTCGCACGGCCAGGACGCGAACGCCTGTCACGTCCGCCCGTCGCGTGGTAAAGACGATGTTTGGACATGGGACTTTATCTTTGATCGTACAAGTGATGGGCGGAGCCTGAAATGGCTGAGTCTGGTTGATGAGTACACTCGTGAATGCCTCGCGTTGGAGGCGCGTCGAGGCATGACCGCCGAGGAAATCCAGGTGATCCTGGCCAAGGTTGCCGCGCGTCGCGGCGGCCCGCCCCATCGGGTCCGCAGCGACAACGGGCCGGAGTTCGCGGCCCTGGCGGTGCGAAGTTGGCTGGAGTTGACCGGCTCCGGGACATTGTACGTCGCGCCGGGGAGCCCGTGGCAGAACGGTTATGCAGAGTCGTTTCACAGCAAGCTCCGCGACGAGTTCCTGGACCGCGAGGAGTTCGAGAACGAAGTTCAAGCCAGGGCGTTGGGCGCGTTCTGGAAGGAGGAGTACAATACGGAACGCCCGCACAGTTCCCTGGGCTACCAGACCCCGACCGAGTTCGCGGCCACCCAAGTGAGGTACGTGCCGATCGAAGCGACCCCGATTGAGCCACCACCTGATGAACAACCGCACCCGTGATTCCCATTATCCCTGGACCAAGAAATGGGGAGCAGGCCAAAGGACAAAGGACAAAGGACAAAGGACAAAGGAGAGAGGGAAGAACGGGAGATCGATCGAGGGATCAGGAAGAAGGGGGAACGGGCCAGAGGGAGGTGAGCGTGGTGAGCTGTTCGGGGGTGGGAGAGCGGCGGCGAGAGAGGGTCAAGGCGAGGTCGGGAGCGGAGACGACAAGAAGGCCCGATCGGATCGCGGCGCGACGGAGCTGATCGCCAGAAAGGCCGTGGGCGACAGAGCGGACCGTGAACCGGATCGGCGGTGGACCACCGCCAAGCACGACCGAGAGCCCAGACGCGCCGGTCAGGACGAGCGAGGCGCCGGAAAGAAGCTCGGCCGGGTCAATCCGACGGCCTTCGGCCGCTCGGCGGCGGCGGGAGCGGAGCGTGGGATCGCCCTCGGTCGAGCGGAGGTCTTCACGCTGCTCGTCGGGCGTCTGGCTCAACATCGCCTGAAAACGATTCTGCTGGATCAAGAGGTCAACGACGCCGAGCGCGAGCGTCGCGGCCGAGAGGGTGAACAGCAATCGGCCCAGCGATTGACCGGCGACGCGGGCCAGAACGGGCGTCTCGGCATCGGCGAGTTGACAGGTCGTCAGCCATTCGTTGCGAACAAACCAGGCGGCGACGGCGACGACAAGACACGCTCGGGCGAGCGACCAGGCCCCGCGCGCGAGTCGATCGCCAAGGCCCCCCCCCTGCCCGACCGCCCAGAGCCGCGCGACGTCGGGCGCGAGTCGGCCGGGAGTCCACAAGAGCCGGGTTTGTGCCAGGTGCGCGACGGCCGCCGCCAGGGCAAAAGCCGCGACGATCTGGCCGATCGGCCAGGCGATTTCCAGGGCAAGGCCGCGCAGGTGGGCGACGACCGAACCGACGTCGGCCGTGATGGGAATCGGGCCGGTCAGTGGAGCGCGAAGGGTCGAGGCGAGAGCCGACGCAAGAGGCTCGCCGCGCGTCCAGAGCACGGCCGCGGCGGCGAGCAAGCCCGCGGCGCTGGAAAGCTCGGGGCTGTACGCGACCTGACCCCGATCGCGGGCTTCCTGGAGTCGTCGGGCCGACGGGGCCTGTGTCCGGTCTTCGGTCTCGGTCTCGGCCATCGTTCAAAAGGCCCCCGGCCAGGCCGACCAGGTTCGCGCCAGCGCCGCGACGAGGCCGGTGAGGCCGACGAGAAGGAAAACCAGTCCAAGCACCGCGCGAACCGGAATCGCCAGGGCGACGAGTTGCAGCGAAGGGGCCGCGCGGCCGAGCAAGCCCAGGGCCACGCCCGCCAGGGCGAGCGCCAGGGCCGCGGGCGTCGCCAGCCGCAAGGCCAGCGCCAGGGCTTCGCCAACCCGGCCGAAGGCCAGAAGCGCCGCGTGTTCGTGAAAGACGTCAAGGCCGCCGCCGGCCGGGACAATGTGATAACTCTCCACCAGCGCACGTACCATCGCGAGCGGACCGTCGAGACCGAGAAAAACGCCAAGCGCGATCAGGCCGTAAAGATGTCCGAGCGCCGAGAGTTCGTCGCCCGACTCGGGGTCAAAGAGCGTCGCGGCCGAGAGACCCGCCTGAGCGCCGACGAGTTCGCCGGCCTGTCGCGCCCCGGCGATGATCAGAGCCGCCGACCAGCCAAGCGCCGCGCCGACGAGAGCCTCGCCCAGGCAGGCCGTGGCAATTGCCGAGGCGCCCAGAGCGGTTAACCGCGAATCGCCTCGGACGATCGGCACGAGGATCAGGCCGATCAAGATCGCGAGGACCAGTCGAGACCGCGCGCCAAGGCCGGGCGTCGCCCATCCCGGAGCCGTCCACGCCAGGCCCGCCGCGCGGGCGAACGCCAGAAAGGCGATCCCCGCGTGAGTCGAGAGCCAGGCGGTCAGGATCGGGGACATTTTTGGGGAAACTCCGGGGGAGGAGATGGGAGACAGGAGATGGGAGACAGGAGAAGAAAGAGGACAAAGGACAAGGGACAAGGGACAGGTCAGAGAAAGAATCAGGGGCCGGTGAGAAGGGTGGGGAGGGAGTCGAAAAGGGAGGTGGTGAAGGAAACCCAGCGGCCGATGAGCCAGGGGAGAAGGACGAGAAAAGAACCGATGACAATGACGAGGCGAGGCACGAGGCCGATCACGGGTTCGTGCAACTGGGTCAAGGTCTGACCGATGCCGACGACAAGGCCCGCGAAGAGTGCCACGGCAAGCAAGGGGCCGCCCATCTGAAGGGCAAGGCGAATCGCTTCCTGAGACCAATCAACGGCAAGGGACGTGTCCATTGGAAAGGCTCCAGGAAGAATCAACATCGACGAAGAACCGAAATCAAGCCGCGCGGATGTAAGCTGGGCCAGACCAGGCTAGGGAGGACTCGCGGCGACGGGGCCGAAGCTCTGCAAAAGGAGGGTCGCAACCTGGAGCCAGCCGTTCACGAGAACGAAGAGGATCAACTTCATCGGCAAGGCGACGAGCGAAGGGGGAAGCATGAACAGCCCCATCGCCGCGAGAACGGCCGAGACGACAAGGTCGACAACAAGAAACGGCAAGTAAAGATAGAAGCCGATGACCAGAGCCGTCGTTAACTCGCTCAGCAAGAACGCGGTGGCGACGACGGCGAAGGGAAAGTCGTCTTCGTAAACAGGCACGGTATGGCCGACGGGGGTAACCTCGTCGAAAATCGCCCAGACGTATTGCTCGTGATTCGTGCGCTGAATCTGTTCGAGCATGAACGCCTTGATCGGTCGGACGGCCGAGGCGAGGGCCTCAGACTCATTGACGCGATGCTCAACATACGGCCGGATCGAACGCTGATAAACCGCCTCGCCGACGGGACGCATCACCAAGGCCGTGAGCATCAGGGCAAGCGCCGTCAAGACCTGATTGCCAGGCACCTGCGGACTTCCGAGCGCCTGCCGGAGCAGCACCAGGACAATCTGAATGCGGACAAAGGCCGTCATCATCAGCACCGCGACCGGCGCCAGCGAGGCCACCGAAAGCAAGACAACCGGCGACCGGGCCAGGTCTTTCAACGCCTTCGTCCGGTCCTCGGTCTCGGCCGCGGGAGCGGGTGAAGTTAAAGGCTGGGGACGCGTCGCGGCGGCCTTTGGGATGGCGGGCCGAGGCGAGGGGTCGCGGTCGCGGATCGGCCGGTTGATCTGGAAGCCGGTCGTGGTTGTCGCGGGATCATTGGCGGGACCGGCGGCGACAATCGCGAGAGCCACGGCAAGGGCGAACGAGGCGGTCAAGAGTCACCCCCGATCGGCGCGGGCGGATCGTTCAAGTCGCCGAGAAGCGTCGGGGCACCTTGAGGCCCGGTGCCGAGGATCAGGACGCGACCGCCGACGTCAACGAGGTAAACCGAATGCCGGGGCGAAAGGCTCGTCCGCCCGACGACGCGCAGGCGGTGGGTTCCTGGTCCGCCACCGATCGACGCGGTATAGCGTCGAGCGGCAAGGCTCAGCCAGCCGACCGCCGCCAGGGCGAGCGCCACGCCCGCCGTGCCGACCCACCATGAGGTTGAGGCGTCGCGCGTCGGCCGCGAACCGGAATCGGCGGGCCGAAGCGGGCCGGAAGCCTCGCGGCCGGGGAATCGGCGTTTGGCGAGCGGAGCGATCGCGACCGTCGGCGGCGTCGGGCGACTCGTTGCGATCGACGCGCGGTCCGCGTCTTCGGGATCGACGGGCGTTGCCGATCGCTGAGCGACGGCAACACCGAGGCCGAGGCCGAGTATGACCACAAACGCAAGGACGAGCCCCAGCGCCAGGCCGTTGAGAGCGTCTCGGAGAGCGAGGTTCCGGCCTGGCAAGAGCCTCCGGCTCTGCTTGAGCATGCGCAAATCCTTTTGCGGCGTGATCGATCGAAGACGACTCGTGAAGGTTGCTCGCTAGATGCCCGACAAGAGCCGTCGGAGATTTCTCGAAAGGGAGGCCAGGTTCCGGCCGATAATCAAGTTCGGAACGAGGCGGAGAGACGGCTCGTTGACGCTTACAAGGGAAAAGGGAAAAGGGCAAAGGGAAAAGGGAAAAGGGAAAAGGGAAAAAGGAAAAGGGAAAAGGACCGATGATCAAGTCACAACAGAGAGAGAGGGAAGAGGCGAGGATATCGCCTCAAAGGGGTTGATCATCAACCATCGGTCATCTCTGAGAATGATTCGGCCCTGAGACGTCAGGCGACCATGTCGGCGGGATCGTCGAAGGCGATGACGCCGCCGCGACTGAGCCGACAGAGGGTTTCCACAACGGCACGCTGAGCGGTCTTGACCGTCTCGAAGGAGACGGGGCCGTGCGTGTTCAACTGGGCCTCAAGCCGGGTGGCCGAGGACTGGGGAAGCTTCGTCAGCAGGTGCTGTCGCATCCCCGGACGCGTGCCGACGAGGGCGTCAAGAACCTGGTCGGCGGGGACCTGGTCGAAGACCGATCGGAGGTCGGTCCCGTCGAGGAGTTCCAGGTCTTCAAATTCAACGAGGTCAGACAAGGATTGCCTCCTGACCGTTGGGGTCCGGTAAGGTGATCTGGCCGTGGTCGTGGAGTCGGCGGAGGCGCTCGGCGATGTCGCTCTGAGCGGCTTCGGCGTCGCCGAGTCGGAACGGGCCGAGGTGCGCAAGGCGATGGCGAAGAGTCTCGGCCGAACCGACCGGGACCGCGCCGAGGACCTTGGCTCGCACCGGTCTGGCGGCGCCGGCGAGGGCCAGCACCCAGACGGCCGCGTCCTCGTCGTGGTACGCCTCCTTGAGGTCTATATCGTCCATCTTGACGAGATCTTCGAAGACAAATCGGAGTCTGCGGAGCCCCAGGCCGTAAAATTCCTCAAGAACGGCGTGTTGTTCCGCCGGGTCGACCCGTTCAAGCCGGGCAATCTCCAGGGTCACGGCCTCAACCGCCGCGCGATCGAGCTGCGCGAGGAGTTGAGAGGCAAGTGGCTGCTCAAGGCTGACCAGCAAGATGGCCGCCTTGCGCAGGGGGGTGGAAACAACGTCGTCGTCGGCGTCGTCGATCGCGGTCGATGCGACCTCGGCGTCGGCCGGCGGGCGGGGGGCTTCCAGTCGGCTCATCCGATTGTCCCTCCTTGTCCAGTCCATCGGTGAAGGACGCTGGCGGCGGCCTCGGGGTTCTGGCGGATCAGCTCGCGGACACGCTCGGACGGTCCGGGGCCGGGGTCGACGTCGGCCGCCTCGTCGATCTTGTAACGGCCGGGAGCCTCGCGGGGCGGGGTCGCCGCGCGAAGCGCCGGGCGACGCGCGGCCATGACGAAGGCAACGGTCAGGCCACCGATCAGGGCCGCGACCGCGGCCGCGGCGGCGGGAACCCACCAGAGGACCAGTCGGCGCGCCTCGCCCGAGGACGGCGGGGCCGTCGCCGTCTCGGCTCGCGCCGGGGCCTCGTCGGGAATCGTGCTGATGACGATCGGCTCTTCAAGCTGGCCGGGCGGAACGACGTGTCGAATGGTCGTCTCGATCAACCCCTTGGTCCGCTCCACGAACGGCTGAAGGTCGTCAAGCGTCCGTTCCCGGCCCGAAACCGCCCGAAGATAAAAGCTCCGGGGCACCATCACCAGAACTCGCGCCTTCGGCGGCAAGGAGGGCGCTACTGGTTCGACGGACGAAGCCGCAATGGTCGCCGGAACGGGCGGAGGTGTCGGGGCCGGGGCCGGGGCCAGGGCCGAAGCCGGGGGCGGCTCGGAATTCTCAAGAGCGAGGTCAAGAGGCTCGTTAACCCGCATCGAAAGCGGCGGCAGTGCCGGAAGTGGCGGCGGCGTCGGGGCAAGATCGACCGGCGCGGGGGGCGGCAAGGTCGGCGTCGACGGAGGCACAGTGGCGGCGGGCGGCGGAAGCACGGGTTGAGCAAGAGCCGCGACGACCGGGGGGTTCGGAGCCAGAAGCTGAACGGAGACGGTCGCCCCTTTGAGCCATTCGAGCCGGTCGAGAATCTCTTGCCGGAGCTGGTCGCGACGCTGGCGGAGCCTGGTCTCCGCGCCGATCGAGCCATTGGTGGCGTCCAGGTAATGACGCCCCTTGCGATCGAAGACGGAGACGGCATCATGCTTGATCTCGGGCACGGCGCCCGCGATCAGGTTTTGAATGGCCTCGACGGTCTCGTCGGTCAGCTTGCGGTCTTGCTCGGCCTCGACATAGACGAAGGCGGTCGCGGGGGTCGGGGCGCGGAAGGATCGCGGCCCCCTGGGGCGATTGAGCAAAACGTGCGCGGAGATGACGCCGTCGATCGGCCGGATCATTTCTTCGAGCTTGGCACAGGTCGCCCGTTCCTGGCGCTGAAGGGCGGCGGTGGGAGAGTCCCAGGGCGACGCGGTGAGCGAACCCTCGATTTCCGAGAAGGTGCGGGGACCGACTCCCAGCTTGGCCACGGCATCATTGGCGGCGTCAAGCTGAGCAACGGCGATCTCAATGCGTCCCTGGCGATCGACCTGATAGCGGATGTGAAGCCTGTCCAGGGCGTTCGTGACGGCGATCCGGTCGTCGGCCGCGAAGCGTTCGCCCGATCGCACGAACGAACCGGAAGGCGCGGGGGTGCCGGTCGTTGCGTAGGTCAGGGCGACGATCGCGGTGATCGCGGCGAGGCCGACCGCCCATCGGACGGCCGTCGGCTGCGCCTTGAATCGCTTGCGGGCGCGGCCGAGTTCCGCCCGCATTCGGTCGACGGTTGAGGTTCGATTTGTGCTGGCAGTCTCGGTCCGCATCGACTCTCCTTCAGACGTCCCCGGGCATCGTGGTCGCGAGACGACGACGCCGTTGAGGCGCGGGAGCCTGTTCGAACGCGGATGAGGCGGGCCTGGCCTGGGCGTTTTGATTGAGCGGGCCGGGCGGGTCGAGCTTGGGCGTCAACGTCATGAAAGAAGCTGGCGCCACCGCGACCGGTCGCGAGCAGCCACGCGTCCTCCCTTTCCCTGGGATCGTGGAGCCCGCCGCATCCTTGCGTTGCGGGTGTTATCCACAATCTCCGCCGTTTGTCAATCGAGGCCGATCGGCGGACAGGGCTGTTTCATTCTTGGGCATGACCCAGGACAGAGGACAGAGGTCAGAGGACAGAGGTCAGAGGACAGAGGACAGAGGACAGAGGACAGAGGACAGAGGACAGAGGACAGAGGACAGAGGACAGAGGACAGAGGACAGAGGACAGAGGTCAGAGGTCAGAGGACAGAGGACAGAGGACAGAGGACAGAGGTCAGAGGTCAGAGGTCAGAGGTCAGAGGTCAGAGGTCAGAGGACAGAGGTCAGAGGACAGAGGACAGAGGACAGAGGACAGAGGACAGAGGACAGAGGACAGAGGACAGAGGACAGAGGACAGAGGACAGAGGTCAGAGGTCATTCGACTTGGTAAAAAGTCCGGGCGATTTCAGGGAAAATAAAACAAAAAGGCTCTTGATGGATTCCGGGGTGGTGTGATTTGGTCGATGACCAAGGACCGATGGCCAATTGACGGAATTTTTTGGTCATTGGTCCTCGGTCATTGGTCATCCGTTCCTGGGAGAAATGCTCCCCCTGGAATCCATGATGAGCCAACAAAAAAACGACCTCCACACCGGGGGGTGTGAAGGTCGTATGGCTCAGCCGAAGGTCTCGCCGGTCAGCCTGCGTTTGCAGCGTGAACGGTTCTGATCCGATCGATTGTTCCTGAGGCTCAGTAGCCCGAGGGGGTCGAGAAGAGCAGACCGCTCGTCGCCGGGGGGGCGGGAGGAGCGGGCGGGGCCGGGGGAGCGGGAGGAACCGGAGCCGGGGTCGTCGGGGCCGGGGTCGCCGGGGCGGGAGCCGGAGCGGCGGCCGGGGCCGTCGGTTCGACAACCGGAGCGGGCGGGGCTTCGTAGCCTCGGGCGGCGGCCGGGGCGGGGGTCATGCTGCCGGTCGTCGGAACGTAGGCCGGGGCCGCATAAGCCTGACCGGTACCGAAGGCCGGGGCGGCCTCGTACTGACCCGACGTGACAGCCTGCGAGCTACCGTACGACTGCGGGCTGCCGTACGACTGCGGGCTCGGGCACTGTTCCGAGGTGACCGCGCCGCAATCACCGCACGAGGGGCTGCCGCAAGGATTGCTCTTGTGGCACCAAACCCGCTTCTTCTTGAGAACCCACTCGTAGCAGTAGACCGGGGGCTTGGGCTTCAGCTTGCAGCAGAAATTGTTGAACCCGCAGGACATTTTATTGCCCATGCCGCAGAGGTTCTCGAACAACTGGCACTTTTTCTTGCCACACTCGACCGGACCGCAATCGGACTGCGGCGAGGGGCACTGCGGGCTCACCACCGGGCACTGCTCGGAGGGGCCGCAGTCGTTATGGAACAGGCCGCCAGCCTTGCTCACGCTGCAAAAGCCAAGAGCGACGGCGAGGCTGAGGCTCAACGTCAAGGTCTTCAACATGGGAGACTATTCTCCTTGGCAACCGAACGATCAAGGGCGGCGATGCCGGCCGGCCGACTCGTTCGACCTTTTTTGGGCCATTCATGGGCATCCTCTGGCGGCGGGCTTTCCCGAAAACCCGGGGCCTCGCGGCCCAACCCACCAGATGACTCCCCCGTAATCGGTGCTCCCCACTTCCTCGCCTCGGCTAACCTTAGCGAGCCAACCGTTGTATCGTCCGTCCCGGTCCAACGCCTTGAACGCGCTTCGCGTTTTGTACCAAGGGGTTAGGTCGCCAATTCGTGACGGTCGTCGGGGTCACGTTAACTCGGCAATCTGGCGAAGACGCGCGGGCCGCGAGACCCCGGCAATCGCCATAATCGGCCAATCGCAATCCTCAACACGGGCAAGGTCAACGTGATCGAAAAAGTCAATCACGCGAAAAATCGGTCGTGAATCGGGGCTTGATCGGGGCGTCGCGGCCTTCGAGGCTGGGAAGGGGACGGTTTCGGACGGGAAATCGGCCCTCTGGCGTGGTTGGCGAGGCGCTTTGATAATGGCTCCGAGGTCGACGTTGGCCGTTGGTGAGGTCCAAGGCAGATGACCGAGAGGGAAGAGGCGATGACCGACGGGCCGGAACCCGAGGCGACCGAGGCGTATCAGACGCTCCTGGCGAAGGTCGGGCGCAAGAGCCCGCTCATTCCGGCGGAGGTTCTCACCAAACTGATCCTCCGGGTCGTCCCCGCCCTGGAATGGCCCGCGCGGGTCGAGGCGCTGGATGCGCTGCTGAGGCGCCTGGAATCGGCCCGGCGCGAGGGGCTCAAGATCACGGGCAGGCCCCAGGGAAGTGAGTCGCTCGGCCCGTACGCGACCCGTCGCAAAGGGGCGTCGGGGGCTGATCGACCCTATCGGATTGTCGTCGCCGGGATTGATCCGATCGAAACGCGCTGCGATTGCCCCGACTTCCTCAAGAACTCGCTCGGCGTCTGCAAGCACACGCTCGCCGTTCTCGAACACATTTACGCGAAGCCCCGGCTCTTACGTCAGGCGCGGGCCGAACAGGATCGGGCCGGAGCGGCCGAGCCGGTCGGCCTTCGCTGGGACCCGATCCGGCCGCTGACCGGGCCGGGCGACTGGCTGGAACGCCTCGCCTGGTACGGCCCTTTTGGAACCAAGGGGGCCTCGGCGCGGGCCTCGGCCTGGTTCCGGTCGGGAGCCGGCGCCTCGGTCCTCAAGAAGACGTACATCGAAACTCCGGTGCGACGTTTTGAGCTGGTTGACGACCTCCTGGCTCTGGCCGGTCCAGGCGCAAAGGGCCTGGAGCACGATCCGGCCTTGCACGCCCTCTTGATTAACGAGCGAACCCGACTCGGTCGCCTGGCGAAACAGGCGCTGACGTCGGCCGAGGTTCGTTCAGCCTTCAAGGGGCTGAAACGAACGCTCTATCCGTACCAGCGCGAAGGGGTCGAGCGATTCCTGACCGCCGGGCGGATTTTGCTCGCCGACGACATGGGTCTGGGCAAGACGGCGCAGGCGATTGCCTCGACCGAGATCCTCTGGCGGTCGGGCCGAATCCGCAAGGGCTTGATCATTGCCCCGGCAAGCCTCAAGCCGCAGTGGGCTCGCGAATGGGCCGCCTTCTCGGACCTGCCCGCCCTCGTTGTTGACGGATCACCGGCCGAGAGGCAGGCGATCTACGAATCGAAGAAGTCGGGCTTGCTCATCATCAATTATGAGCAGTTGATTCGCGACCTTGACGTGATCCGGCGATGGGGGCCGGACCTGGTCGTGCTCGACGAGGCGCAGCGGATCAAGAACTGGGCAACGAAGACCGCGCTCTCGGTCAAAGGGCTCTCACCGGCCTATCGCCTGGTCCTGACCGGGACGCCGATGGAGAACCGGATCGAGGAACTGGCGTCGGTCGTCGAGTGGGTGGACGACATGGCCCTTGAGCCAAAGTGGCGCCTGGGTGCCGTTCACGCCGTCCGCGCCGACGGCCGCAAGGAAGTCACGGGGGTCCGCCACCTGGAGACGCTCCGCCAGCGGCTCAGGCCGTGCATGGTCCGGCGGATCAGGCAGGACGTCCTCGATCAGCTTCCCGCGCGGACCGACGTTCGCGTGCCGATCGAACTCACCGACGCTCAGCGCGAAGAGCACGACGCGCTCAATCAACCGATTGCCTCGCTGGTGCAGCGCTCAAAGACCCGTCCGTTGTCGCAGGCGGAATTCCTCCGCCTGATGAGTCTCTTGACGACCCAGCGGGTCATTTCCAACGGCCTGGCGCAACTGAGGTTTCCCGACGTCTGGCCGGCGGTCCGGTCGTGCGTGCCCGAGGAAAGCATGATCCTCGGCCTTTCCTCGCCGAAGCTCCTGGAACTCCGGCAGCTTGTGCGCCAGATCGTGCTCGGCCAGGGACGCAAGGCGGTCGTCTTCAGCCAGTGGCGGCGCATGCTCACGCTGGCGCAGTGGGCCGTCGGTGACTTGCTTCAAGGCGAAGGCTTGCGCGCGGGCTTTTTCACAGGGGCCGAGGGGCAGAAGCGACGGACGCAGAACATTGTCGAGTTTCACGACGACCCGGCTTTTCGGGTCCTCTTCGCCAGTGATGCCGGGGGCGTCGGCCTGAACCTGCAACACGCGGCGAATTGCGTGATTAACCTGGAACTCCCCTGGAACCCGGCCGTTCTCGAACAGAGGATCGGGCGGATTTACCGGCTCGGCCAGCGGTTGCCGATCGACGTGTACAACCTCGTCAGCGAGGACGGAATCGAGTCGCGGATTGCCGGTCTCGTCGGCTCGAAACAAGCCTTTTTCAAGGGGCTATTCGATGGCGAGAGCGATACCGTCCAGTTTGAACAGACCGGCTCATTCCTCTCGCGCGTCGAGGCCCTTTACGAAGGCGTGAGCGCTCCGAGCCGTTCGGCGGACGCCTCGGAATCCGAGCTGGAGATTGCCGTCGAGGCCGATCTCGATGACGAGGTGAATGACCCGTTCGAGCCCTTGATTGAAGCCGGCGACGAGACCGGCGACGCCCTTCCCGCGCCGACATCCGAACCCCACGCCCTCCCCTTGCCTGCTTCCAACGGCACGCCCGCGGCAGCCCCGGCCGAGTCGACGGCCGGAGATGTCCGGCGGTTGTTCTCTCGGTTGCAGATTCGCCGCGAGGTCGACGGCCGGGTGATTATCGAAGCGCCCGCCGAGGCGGCCTCGGAACTCGGCGCACTCTTTGAGGGAATGGCCGCCCTGATGCGATCGGTCGCCGATTCGGGGCCCTTGCCTTCGCAAGAATGAGCGAAGCCCATTCGAAATGATCGCGCAAAAACCGGAAGGCCAGAAAGACATAGGTCAATTTGCAAAGTCTTTGCTTTGCTTCGATGTCATTTGCCCTTACGATACGCCTTGACAGTGATTCCGCGACAACTCGATTGACCAAGTCCAACGCAGACAGGGCCGAGGGCAGGTGGGAAGTCCCGACCGCGTCCGCGCCTGCTGGCCATGACTTCCGAGGAGAAAGACGGCATGGCGACGATCTTCGTGAGCCATAGCAGCCAGGATAACCAGGTCGCCGATGATCTCTCTCGACGGCTCAAGGCGAAAGGCTATGGCTCGCTCTTTCTTGACTTCGATCCCGACTGCGGGATCAGGGCGGGACGCGACTGGGAACGCGAGCTTTATCGCAACATCAAGCTCGCCGGCGCGGTGATTGTCCTCTGTAGTGAGGCGTCGATGGCCTCGCGCTGGTGTTTCGTCGAGATCGCCCAGGCGAAGGCGTTAGGCAAGCCGATTTTCCCGGTGAAGATCAGTCCTTGCGAGGTTGAGAAAATTCTGGAAGACCGCCAGGTCATCGACCTCCTGGGATCAGGGATCGAGGAGGGATATCGCCGGATCTTCGACGGTCTGAGCGTGGCGGGATTCGATCCCTCGGATAGCTTTCACTGGGACACGAAACGGCCTCCCTTCCCCGGTCTCTCGTGTTTCGACGGCGAGGACGCCGGAATTTACTTCGGCCGCGAGGATGAGGTCGGCCAGACGATCGAATCGCTGACCCGTCTTCAGAGACAGGGAGGACCGCGCTTGCTCGTGGTGGTCGGTTCTTCGGGAAGCGGCAAGTCGTCGATGGTCCGCGCCGGAGTCTTGCCGAGGCTGAAGAAGGACCGGTCACGCTGGGTTGTCGTTGATCCCTTCCGTCTCGATGCGCGACGCGAGGCCGATCCGATCGCCGAGCTGGCCCGATCGTTGACGGTGATCTTTCCCGAAGGGCCGAATCGTCCCGACTGGAAGATGATCCGGGAGCGCCTCAGGGCCGAGTCTCGGCTGGCGATGCGGGACGACGCCGACGCCGCCCGCGCGACCTCGGAACTGACCGAGTACGCAGACGACCTGACGATGCAAGTCGGACACTCCGGGGCGTCGGTGCTTCTGGTTGTCGATCAGGCCGAGGAGATGTTCCAGGGCACAAGCGGCGACGACGCCTCGGCGTTTCTGAGCGTCCTGCGGCGCGCCACGACGCAGCCCGGCGGCCGGGTTTTCGGGCTCTTGACGCTGCGGTCCGACTTTCTGGGAAGCTTTCAGAATCACCCGATCCTCCGCGACGTTCCTCTGGATCACGGGAATTTTTTCCCGCTCGGCCTCTTGCCGGTCGAGCGATTCCCCCGGGTCATCGAGGGGCCCGCGGAACGGGCCGAGATCGCGCTGGATCCGGGTCTTGTCGGTTCAATGATCGCCGATGCGAAGACCAACGATGCTCTGCCTCTTCTGGCCTTCACGCTCCGCGAGATGTACGAGCGTTGCCGCGATCGTAATGAGTTGAAACTGGAGGTCTACCAGAAAGATCTTGGCGGTATCCAGGGAGCGGTCGCTCGCGTTGTTCAGGGAATCAAGGCCGAGGTGAGCTGGACACCCGAGGTCGGCCAGATCTTGCGGCGGGCCTTCCTTAAACTTGTCCGGGTGAACGACGAGGGGCAGTTCGCGCGCCGAAGCTGCCGGTGGGCGGATTTGCCCGATGTGGTGGTTCCGGTCCTTGAAGCCTTCGTGAAGAAGCGCCTGCTCAGGTCCGACGGCGATCATCTGGAGGTCACGCATGAATCTCTCTTCCGCGTCTGGACCGAACTGGCCGCCTGGCTCGATGAAGGACGGGAATTGATTCTCTGGAAAAAGAACCTTCAGTATGAAATCACGGTCTGGATCGCGCACGAACGCTCGCCCGATTACCTTTTGAGAGGAGCCCGCGTGCTGGAAGGGCGTCGCTGGCTGGGAAGCGACGCCGATCACTTCGACCCCCTGGAAACCGAGTTTGTCGCGGCGAGCCTCGCCGCCGAGGAGGAACGCGGCCGCCTGGAATCGGCAGCGCGGGCGGAACGGCGGCGCCTGGCCCGAAACCGCGCGGTCACCGCGATCGCCGCCGCCGTCTTTGCGATGGTCGCGGTTGTCGTGGGCGTTCTCGCGGTCAAGGCCAGGTCCGAACGGCACAGGGCCGACCAGATTTCCACTCTCTTGACCTTGAAGAACGGGGCGGCTCTTTGCGACGACGGCGACTCGTCGCGCGGTCTGCTCGTGATGGCGCACGCCTTGACCCTCTGCCCCGATTCGGCAACGGCGCTGCAACGGTTGATTCGCTCGTCGCTCGCCGCGTCGACGGCGACCTTGCATCGGCTTGAGGCCCAGTACGCCGCCCCCAGCGCCACGCCCGCCGCGGCGATCAGCCCCGACGGCCGGACGCTCTTGCTCGCCGGAAGAGAGTCGTATCTGGTCGATCTGGAAACCGGAGCCTTGCGAGGTCTCGACCGCGCCGCCGACAACGCTTTCGCCGAATTCTCGGGCGCCGCGTTCAGCCCGGACGGCCTTCTGTACGCGACTTCAAGGATGTCGGGCCTGATCCGCGTGGCCGAAACAGCGACCGGGAAGACCGTGGGTCCGTTGATCCATCACGGGGGTACGGTCAAGTCGGTCATGTTCAGCCCCGACGGCAAGACGCTGCTCGTGGCGGCGCAGTCGGGACCCGCGGTTCGCTGTTACAACATGGCGAATCATGAAAATAACCCGATCGGCCCGGACTTCCCGTGCGATCCGGGTGAGAAGCCGTACGCGGCCGTGTACAGTCGCGACGGCCGACGCGTGGCGACGGCGTCAATGGCACGAACAGCGCGCGTCTGGGACGCCGCGACGGGGCAGCCTCTCGGGCCGCCGCTGGCGCATCCCGGGGTTGTCTTCACGGTCGCCTTCAGTCACGACGGGCGAACGATGGCCACGGGGTGCCGCGATGGCGGCGTCCGCTTCTGGGATGTCGAATCGAGTCGAGCCATCGGCCCGAGTCCGCGGCACGGCAAGGCCGTGCGAAGCATCGCCTTCACGCGCGATGATCGGCTCGTGCTGAGCAGCTCCGAGGACGGGACCGCCGTGCTCTGGGACGCGGCGACCGGTCGACCGATCGGCAACCGGCTGACCCACTCAACCGAACTGCGCTGCGCCTTTTTCACACCCGACGAGACGAGGATCGTGACCACGGGCTTCGAGGCCATTGCCCGGGTCTGGCGTCTCGGCCGCGAGGAGACCCTGGCGAGGATCTTGCCCATGTCGGGCGCCGTGGCGGCCGTGGCCTTCAGCCCAGACGGTACCCGGGCAATGGGAAGTTGCGAGGAGTCAGAGAGCCGGCCGGGCGAGTCGCAAGTGTGGGACGCGACAACAGGAGCCCTCCGCGGGCCCGCCTTACGGCAGGAGGGTCAGGTGATGGGCCTGGCCGTCAGTCACGACGGGAAGCTCGCCCTGACCGCCGGAAACGACCGTCACGCGCGGTTGTGGGACGTTGCAAAATCGGCGCCGGCCCTAACCCCCTGGACCTATCCGAACGTCGCCGCCGCCGTCGCCTTCAGTCCCGACGACCGACTGGCGGCGATCGGTGGCCGGGGAGCCGTGGTCGAGCTGCGCGACGTCAAAACCGGAAAACTTGTTCATCAGTGGCAGGCATACAAGGGGGAAGGCGTCTGGGTCTGGAACCTGGCCTTCAGCCCCGACGGCAAGTCCCTCTTGACCGGTGGCAGCTACGCCGCGCAGCTCTGGAGCGTGCCCGACGGCAAGAAAATTGGTAAGCCGATGGCGCACGAATCCGAGGCCCGCCTGGCGATCTTCAGCCCCGACGGTCGGTTCGTGTTAACGGGAAGTCATGACGACACGGCCCGGATCTGGTCGACGGGCGGCGGGGAACCCTTGAGCCCGGCATTGCCTCACTACGGCGATGTGAAATGTGCCGCCTTCCGCCCCGATGGGGCCGTCGTGGCCACCGGATCGGCCGATGGCACCGTCCGCCTCTGGGAGGTTCCGGGCGGCCGGCCCTTGCTCGCCCCGCTCTTTCATGAAAGCTGGATTCGCCCCGATGCGGGAATGGTGCGTACTGTCGCCTTCAGCCCCGATGGGGCCAACCTGGTAACCGGCTGCGACGATGGTACGGCCCGGCTCTGGAATGCGGCCGATGGCACCCTGATCACCGTCTTGCAACATCGCGGTGCCGTCAACTCGGTCGCCTTCAGCCCCGACGGCAAGACGGTGCTTACCGGCAGCGGCGACCGAACCGCGCGGCTCTGGACCCTTCCTCAAGCCCTGGATGACGACTCGACACGACTCCTTCTCAGGGCCCAGGTTCTGACCGGCATGGAGCGGCAATCCGATGGAACGATGCAGGTCTTGCCACTGGACGTCTGGCAGGATCGCAACAGCCGCCTCAAGACACTGGACCGCTCTGCCGCGGCACCCAACCCAGAGAGACCTGGCATCCATCGCGTTGTTGCGAATTGAGGTCCGTTCTGTCATTAACTCACGGAACATGCCCGAGAACCGAGAACCGAAAAAAAGGTCGGTAAAGCTCTTGCCTATCCTTCCCATCTTCGATTTTCCCTCGGTCATCGGTCATGAATTGAGAAGGAACCAGCCCTTTGCCCTTTGCCCTTTGAACTGGTACACAGCAACCCTCTTGCTCTCTCGCCCAACAACCGTCACCGGCGGCGGCCGTCGGCGGCGTTGCGCTGGCCGATGGATTTGAGGAAGTCGGAGACCTCGGGAAAGGGCATGAGCCGGAACTTGGGGAAGGAGGGCGTGCCCAGAACGCGGACGACCAGGCCAAGGCCGCTCGCTTCGCGGAGGGCGTCGTTGACGACGGGAAGGCGGAACCGGTCGCGGCCGTAGAGGACGCGGAGGCCAAGGTCAAGGTCGCCCTGAACGTCCATCGTCCCCCGACCGTGAAGGCTGAAGGCGTCGCCAGTGAACTTGATCGGGTCGAGGTAGGTCGTGCCGTCGCGAATCGAGAGGATGACGTCAGCCGAGTCAAACGCGGTCTTGCTCGCCGCGGAGAGATTCAAAAGCTTGACTAGGCGAAGAAACACGGGAAGCTCGCCGAGGTCGCCGTGAACAACGTGGGCCTCGCCGTTGCCCTGAAGAGTCCGCAGGTCGCCGCCGAACCCGTTCAGCTCAAGGCGCCCCTCAACCAGGCCGCGAAAGGTCTGTCGGCCCGGCAGGGTCTTGGCGTATTGTTGAAGATCCGCGCCTCGGACGACGAGCGAGGCGGCGTATTTGGGGGTCGTGTCGAAGCTCACGCTCAGCTTGCCGGCGAGTTCACCGCCGAGCAAATGTCCGCGGACGTCATCGAGCCGGGCGATACCGTGATCCACGTCGATCGGCGAGGTCAGGCGGGTGATCTGCTGGCCGAGAAGGCTGACGCTCGCCAGGTCGAGACCGCCGTGAAATTCCAGGGTGTCGCCGTCGGTCCAGCCGCGGACGTCGGCAAGCTGCCCTTGAATATGTTCGAGCATCATTCCTGGCTGGATCTGCACGGCGTTATCCATGAAGACAACCCGTCCCCTGCCCCAGCCGCAGCGCACCGGCGCTCCTGGCTCGGCCGACCAGGCGAGGCCCATGTCTCCTTTGAGCGTGAACGTCCGGCCGTCGTCGAACCGGCGGGCAAACTGCGCCATGACCGGCGGCATGTACGACCGAAGGCGCTGATCGAGCTGGATGTGCCGGGCCTGAAGGTCGCTGACGCGGAGGTCAAACCGGCCCGTGTCTTCGACGACGACCCGGCCCCGGGCGAACCGAACAGGGGCGTCGTGGAAGCGGAAGGCGACGTCGCGCATGTCAACCGGGCCGTTGTCGAAGACGAAGCGGCCGGTCACGTCTTCCATGCGAACCTTGAAGGTGCCGCCGGGATCGACCCCCGGATTGACCGCGCGGGTGTACTGGAGACAGACCCCCGTGGCGGCCCTCGGCTGAATGGTGAGGTGGTAGCTGTCGGGCACCCGCGGCGCGATCTTGATCGTGGCGTCCACGTCGGCCGCGCCGGTCGGATCGAGCACGATCCACGACTTTTTCCAGGCCGGCGGCAAGGCGTCGCGAAGCTGGTCGTCAAGCGGAAGCCTGGTGGCGATGAGGTGAAGGTCGACCTTCAGGTCGGGCTTCGCGGCAGTCCCGCCGACCTTCTCGACCCGTCCGCTGCCGGTAATCTCGGCCTGGCCGTTGCCTCCGCGCATGTCCTTGAAGACCCAGAGGTCGGGATGAATCTCAAGGCGGCCGGTCAGGTTGTTCACGGGGTATGGGAGGCCGTCCCAGGTGATCCCGCAGCGCTCGTTGAGGTCAAGCGCGGCGTCAATGGCGACCTTGCCGCGGGGATCGTCGCCGGGCGCCTCGGGAGGCCAGCGGCGGAGTTTCAGCGTGCCGCCGACGGCACCTGTCGGGTGGAACTGCTGGACGACCGCGCGGACCTCGGGGGGCATCGCCTTCAAGAGGGTCTCGTCGATCGGCAGGGCCTTGCCTTCAAAGTCGAGCACGACGACCGCCCGAGGGCCAGGCGCGTTGACGGTTCCCGAGGCCAGAAGCGGCTGACCGCCAACGAGCGTCTGAAGGTTGAGGATCTTGATTTGATCCCCTTCCCAGACGAACCGGCCGCGGACGTGGTCGATCGGGTACGGAAAGAACTCGTAAAGAATGGCCACGTCGAGGCAATCCACGACCGTCTTTTGCCGGACGGGGCCTCCCGGGCGATCGCGCGCGGCCTCGATCGAGGCACTGAGCCGGCCGCTCGGGCGGAATCCTTTCCAGACGTCGTTGAATTCGGGCGGGCTCCAGGCGCGAAGCTTCTCGTCAATCTTCAGGTCAATGACCTCAAGGGCCAGGTCAAACGGGGCGTTCTTGGGGTCGTGGATGTCAAACCGGGCGTGGTCGAGCCGGACCGTCGTGGCGCCGTAGTGGCCTTCGCCGCGGTTGAGGGTCAAGAGACCGTCGCGGATGGTGAAGCCGACGGCCAGGTCGTTGATAGGAAAAGGGAGCTTGGGGCAGTTCCAGACCCCCGCGCGGAGCCGTCCCGAGACGTCGTAGCCGATCGTCGGCGTGGCTTTCGGGTCGAAAGTGATCCGGCGGAACCAGAGGTCGGCCTCGCCGCCGGTCAGGCCCAGGCGTTCGATCGCCGGTTTTAGCTCGGCGGGCAGGCGACTGCGGAGCGGGTCGGAGATCGCCAGCCGGGCGAGGTCGCCCTTGAGCACGACCCGGCCCGTCGTCACGTCGATCGTTCCGGTCAAGGCCAGGCGGTCAAAGGTGTCTCCCTTGGCCGACCCTTCGAACGAGAGCTGCCCCGGACCTCTCGGCACCACGCGCACGCCGACATCGCGAAGGACCGCCGAGGCGGGCGCGCCGGGCGCGCCGTCGGACAGCTCGACGGTTCCGTTCGTGATCTGGACCGGAGGCGCCTTGGTGACCGGCCCTGGCCAGGGATTGGCGAGAAACCCTTGAAGGTTCCAGGTTCCGTCCTTGCGTCGCCTGAGTCTCAGGGTCGGATGCGCGACGATGATCTCGCTTGGCTCGAACCGCCCCTTGAGCATCGCCCGGGGGTCGTGCCTGACCTTCATCCAGGGAATTCGGACCGTCTGAAAGGGGCGGCCGTCGATCATCTGGTTGACCGAGAGATGGGTGGCCTGCACTTCTCCGGTCAGGAGCCGCACACCCACCCGGGCGACGTCAACCTGCGAGCCCGGCAGATACTTCGGCGCCTCGGTGCGGATCGCCCGCGCGAGGGTTTCACTATCGGTGACGTACCAGTAGGCGAACCCCAGGCCGCCCCCCAGGCTCGCCAGCAGGACAATCGTCCCCCAGGCGAGGAACTTTCTTAATCGGCGGTGGCGTCTGACGCGCATCGGCCGTGTCCCTCCGTCCTTGGAGATTTCGATTTGCGAATGATCGAGGACCAATGACCGATGACCAAGGACAGAGGAAAAAGGACCGATGACCAAGGACCAATGACCAATGACCAATGACCAATGACCAAGGAAATGCTTTTGCTTTTTTCGGTCATCGGTCCTTGGTCATTGGTCCTTTTTCTCCCCGTCCCTCTTCCAACGCTTTTCCAGCCAGCCCCAACCCAGAGCCATCAATCCGAGAGCGGGAACCATCACGGGCACCCGATAGCGCATCGAGCTGACAAAGATCAGGTGAAGCAGAAACGTATACAGCAGAGGCAAGGCCAGAAGCACGAGGGCCCGGTGGTCTCGGGCGCGGTGTCGGTCCCAGAGGCCAAGGGCAAGAAGGGCGAACTGCGGGAGCGTGACCAGGCTGCTGACGATCATCACCAGGGGCGATCGAAACCCCTCGGCGTTCGGCCAGGGACTCCAGAACCGACCGGCCTTGGCAACGGCCAGAACAAGCACTCGACCGGGATTCTGGCGGGCGAAGGACCAGGCACGCCGGCGCAAGACAAGGTCTTGCGTCTCCTCGTCGAGCGGCCAGAGGTCGGGATCGCCCAGAAAAGTCATGTCGCTCCGGCCGTCGGCCCGAGGGCTCAGTCCGTCGTAAAGACTCGCCCCCATCCAGAGCGCCGTGGGAACAAACCGGCCGTAAATCCGGTCGTTGCGAACCCACCAGGGCATCATCACCGCAATCAGACCCAGGAGGACAATCACCCCCCGGCCGATCGCCTTGCGTCCTCTTAGAAGGAACCAGACGGCCAGCATGATCGGGACAAAGAGCGCCCATGAGGGTCGGACGAGCACCGCCGACCCCGACACGGCGCCGGTCAAAAGGCCCCAGCCGAGCGTCTGGCCAGGCGACAGGCGCGTCTCTCCCTTCGGTTCCCACAAGACCGCGAATCCGACCTGGGCCGCGAGCATCAGCGGTAAGAAAAGGGCCTCGGAAAGCAGAAACGCCGAATTCGCCACGACGAAGGGGTCGACCGCCGCGATCGCCGCGGCGATCAGGGGCAGCGTTCCCTTCGACGGTAGCGCCTTGCGCGTCAGGCTCGCGACCAGCCCGACACACGCGGCTCCGAGGGTCGCTTGCGCGAGGCGGACCGGCATCGCCCGGACCCCGAAGAGGCACTGGCACACCGCGAGAAAGACCGGATAGCCGGGCGTCCTGAGCGCGAAGTGGGGCAGGTCGGCGAAGTAGGTCACCTCGAACGGCTCGCCGAGGCGGATCTTGCCGGCGAGTTCCCAGTAGGTCGCCGTATCCGGGAAGACGCACAGAACCCCCTTGCGTCGGCAATACCACTGCACCAGATCGGCCGCGGCAACCCTCAGCCAGAGCCCCCAGAAGACCCACGCAACGAGTCTCCGCATCGAACCCGGGCCGTCGGTCGGACCTGGCCGCGCGTTCGATGATTCGTTCATGGGCCGCCGATTCGGTTGAATTCGGTTCGTTTTCCAGAAAATTCAAAAGATGTGGCACCGGCCGGGGTGGCGGGCGGATCGTATGCGAAACCCGCCCTGACGGTCAATTGCAAGATCACGGCAACGCCCCGGCCGGTCTTGCTTGCTTTTGCGTGACTTGGGGTCGTCGGTCATGGAGTCTTGTCGGGATAGCATAGCCATTCTTTTCATATCAGGACGAAGGGCAAAGGGCAAAGGGCAAAGGGCAAAGGACAAAGGGCAAAGGGCAAAGGCCAAAGTGGCCTGCTCCCCATTTCTTGGTCCAGGGATAATGGGAATCACGGGTGCGGTTGTTCATCAGGTGGTGGCTCAATCGGGGTCTCTTCGATCGGCACGTACCTCACTTGGGTGGCCGCGAACTCGGTCGGGGTCTGGTAGCCCAGGGAACTGTGCGGGCGTTCCGTATTGTACTCCTCCTTCCAGAACGCGCCCAACGCCCTGGCTTGAACTTCGTTCTCGAACTCCTCGCGGTCCAGGAACTCGTCGCGGAGCTTGCTGTGAAACGACTCTGCATAACCGTTCTGCCACGGGCTCCCCGGCGCGACGTACAATGTCCCGGAGCCGGTCAACTCCAGCCAACTTCGCACCGCCAGGGCCGCGAACTCCGGCCCGTTGTCGCTGCGGACCCGATGGGGCGGGCCGCCGCGACGCGCGGCAACCTCGGCCAGGATCACCTGGATTTCCTCGGCGGTCATGCCTCGACGCGCCTCCAACGCGAGGCATTCACGAGTGTACTCATCAACCAGACTTAGCCATTTCAGGCTCCGCCCATCACTTGTACGATCAAAGATAAAGTCCCATGTCCAAACATCGTCTTTACCACGCGACGGGCGGACGTGACAGGCGTTCGCGTCCTGGCCGTGCGACCGGCGGGGCTTGGAATTCGCCCTCGGCCCGGCCAGTTTCAGCCCCAACTGACGCCAATGGCGACGCACCGTCTTCTTGTTGACCGACCAGCCTTCGCGGACCAACAGCGCCCAGATCCGCCGATATCCGTACCGCGGGTGCGTGCCGGCGAGCTCCTCGATCCGTCGCGCCAACGCCACCTGTTCGTCCCGCGCGACGGGCGTGTACCGGAGGCAGGACCGGGACAGGCCCAGCGTCCGGGACGCGCGACGTTCAGATACGTTGAAGTGATCACTTACCTCGGTAGCGATCAATCGGCGGCGGGCGGCAGTCATGGCTTTTTTTTCAAGGCCTCCTGTAACATGCGACGGTTCAGGGCCAGTTCGGCGACGAGGAGCTTGAGCCGGCTGACATCGGCTTCGAGTTCGGACACGCGAAGTTGTTCGGCGGTGACGGGGTTCTCCTGGAGGGCCTTCCAACGGTAGTAGGTGGTCGTCGCGTAGCCGGCCTTGCGGCAGGCCTGGTGAACATTTAGACCGGCGTCAAGGTCGGCCTGAACCTCTCGGAGGGTCTTGGCAATCTGGTCCGATCCTGGTCGTTTTCGCATGGGTCGCTCCTGGCTCTCTGCCAGTTGTACGATTCCCATTAAGACTGGACCAGGTTTCGGGGAGCAGGCCAAAGGACAAAGGACAAAGGGCAAATTTGTCCTCTGCCCTTTGCCCTTTGTACTGTGCCCTCCTGCCCTGTTTACCCAGTCCGCGCCTCCCACCTGAGACGAAGCTCGCGGACGGTGGAGTCCTGAAGCCGGACCCGATCGCTGATCCGGTGGCCAACGACCCAGACGATCCCGATCGCGTCGCAGACAAGGGGCGTGCGGGCGCGATCATCAGGCGCGACGTGTCGGCCTCGAAAAAAGTCATTGAGCGGTTGCTCGCGGTTGCCCATCCCCAAAGGGTTGAAGCGGTCGCCGGCAATCGGGGCTCGTACAAAAACGGGAGGGATCAGGCGATCAAGATCCATGCGTTCGTCCGCGAAATCCTCCACATTGAGCGTCGCGACGACACGACCGCCGGGCCAGTCCACGGCCCCCGGAATGTCAAGAAGACGACGCAAGGGCGCGGCCGGTTCGGGCAAGCCTGGCGCATCGGCTGACCGTCTCAGGGCGAAGCACAAAGGGCCGGTCTCGGCCACGACCCCCGCGCCGATGTCGAATCGACCGGGTTGATCGCGTCGGGCCAGTTGAGCCAGCCGAGACCAGCGCGAGGCTCCCATCGCAGCCTCGGGCCAGCCGGACGACCGCCAGGCGAGGCGAATCAGGTCGGCATGAAGGTCGCGAGGCAGGTGCAAAAGTTCATCGCGTGGGAAGACGATCTCAGAGCCGCCACGACGCCATGCGTGCGCCTTTTCGATCGAATGGAGGGCTCGCAAATTCTGGCGCGAGGCCCCGGCGGCCAGCCGGGCCAGGCGGACGAGAGCGTCGGCGACCGCGGGGTTATAGTCGTTGGCGAGCTTCGGCAAGAGGTCGTGGCGGAGCCGGGCGCGGGTGCGGGCCAGGTCGGCGTTGCTGGCGTCCTCGCGAAAGGGCTGCTTGAGCCGGTCGAGAAACGCGCGAATTTCCACACGCGAGACGTTCAAAAGCGGACGAAGCAGCGTCAGGTTGTCGTCGAGCCCGAGCGGTCGCCTGTTGGGAATGCCCGCGAGGCCGTGAATGCCGGTCCCTCGAAGAATCCGGTGCAAGACCGTCTCGGCCTGATCGTCGCGGGTCTGGCCCACCGCGACGACGTTGGCGCCTCGGGCGCGCGCGACCTGAGCAAGCCAGGCATAGCGGGCGCGTCGGGCATCGGCCTCGAAGTGGCCGGGGCGGGTCGCCGTCCATTGGCCCAGATCGCAGGGGAGGCCGAGCGTTCGCGCCAGGTTCTCGACAAAGGCGGCGTCGGCGCGCGAGTCATCGCCCCGTGCGTTGTGGTTCAAATGCGCCACGGAGAGCGTTAGCCCCGCGCGATCGGCCAATTCGTGCACGATCCTGAGCAGCCCGACGCTATCGCTCCCCCCCGAGACCGCGACCACCCACCCCGGCCCCAGGCCCGACCTTGCCCAACGGCTCACCCGACGTTCAACCTTCACTTGCCAGGAGAAGCGCGGCATCAAACGACTCGACATATTTTAATAAAAGGACCAATGGCCAATGGCCGAGTGAAAAACCGAGGGAACCGGCCCTTTTGATGCTGTCGGGCTCCATCTTAACATCGAGGCGCGGTAAAATGGCTGGATGAATGCCGAAGAACGCGACCTACTTCGTTGTCCCCGATGCCGGGCCAGTCTTGAACCGGTCGCCGAAGCCCTGCGCTGCCGAGGCTGCGACGCGTCGTATCCGATTGTTCGGGGCGTTCCAAGGCTGGCGGGCGAGGGCTACACGGCCAGCTTTGGCAGGCAGTGGAACCGCTACGACGTGGCCAGAGTCGACGAGGACGCCGCCGTTTTCGCCGTCAAGACCGGGATCGACCCGGCCGACCTCAACGGCCTGCTCGTGCTTGATGCCGGTTGCGGTGGCGGCCGATATGCCCGGCTCGCTGGTCGGGCCGGGGCCAGAGTCGTCGGGGTGGATCTCAGCTCCGCCGTGGACAAGGCCGCGGCGCTCTGCGCGGACCTGCCCGACGTGACGATCGTTCAGGCCGATCTGCTCGACCTACCCCTGGCCGAAGGTGCCTTTGACCTCGCCTTTTCGATCGGCGTCTTGCATCACAGCCCCGACCCGCGCCGGGCGTTTGCCCAGGTCGCCGCGCGGGTCAAGCCGGGGGGTCGGCTGGCGGTCTGGCTCTACCGAAAAAACGTCGGGCCTCAGGAATGGATCAACTCGGCGCTCCGGGCGGTCACGACCCGCCTGCCGGCGCCGGCGCTGGAAACTTTCAGCGTCGGCCTCGGCGTTCTCGGTGGCATTCCCGTGCTGAACCGGACACTCAACAAGGTGGCGAACTTTTCCAACCATCCCGATCGGACGCTCCGCGTCTGTGATAATTTTGACTGGTACGCGCCGACGTATCAGTCGCATCACACGACGGCCGAGCTTCTCGACTGGTTCCGCGCCGAGGGGTTTGACGACCTCCGCGTGCTCGATCCCGCCCGCGCCGGTCGCCTGTACGACTGGGCCTATCGCCACGATTTGATCGTCGGCAGTGGCGTGAACGTCGTCGGCAAGCGTCTCAGCGCGTCCTGACCCGACCGCCGGTCGGAGACACGGGCTTCGCGACTCGAGAACGCGGGTCAACCGGGGCAAGGCCGCAGACGGCGGCCTCAAAAACCGTGTACGGACAGGGCGTTTCAAAGGCGATGCGGACGGTACACTGACCGGCGGCGGTCTCTCGAATCTCCACGGCCTTGCCCTTCACCACGGCCTTCTGACCGGGTGTTTCCAGATAGACCCAGATCGGCTTGTCGGTCGGCGGCGGGGCGTCAAGAAAGACGAGGGCGCCGCCTCGGCTCAGGTTGACCATCAAGGCGTGGCGGATCGGGAACCGTCTCCAGGTTTTCCAGCCGACCCAGGCCCGGCACTCCTCGACGTCATGGCGGGCGTCGCTCCGTTTCTCCTCGGCCCGAGCCGGTTGACGCCCCCAGGCTCCAAACGCTCGCAAGACGCTGCCAAGGCCCGGCTTGAGGTCGCTCCCTCGATCGCTTCCGCGATCAATGCGCACGCGTTTCGTCCCCCGCGCCTCGGGCCTCTTCGGATCGGCGGCGGTTGTTGACGCGGGTGTCTCCGGCATCGTTGACACGCTCCTGTGCTCGTCCCGGTCGTGACGTCCGGCCCTCGACCCCATCGTCGGAGCGCTCTCGATCAATCCTAGCTCATCGACCTTCGCCGTTTTTTGAAATCAACCATTTCCCCTCATGACCAAGAAACTTTTCATTTTTCAGTCGGTCATCGGTCCTTGGTCATCGGTCTTTACGCAAGTGAAACCATAAAATGATTCTCTCCTCATGTGCGTATCCTAAAACGCATCCGAGCCGACGACCTCGCCGCCGTTTCTGCTGCCGATCGCCTGCCATGTCATGACGTTCACCGAGTTCTTGATGAACTTGACGCTACCGTCGGCCATCAGGGAGTTGACGCCGCCGGAGTGGAGACTCCGGGTGGTGATGTTGAGCGAGAGGTAGCTCCAGTTCGGGTCGGATTTGTCGCTGTGAGGCAGGCCCCCTCGGCAATCGGGCTGGCGGTCGTTGGGCGGCCTTCGATGGTTGTACATGCTGTGTCCGGGCGCTCCGTAATGCCAGCGGACCCCCTTGGTGGCCTGGAACTGAGTGGTGGTCGCCGCCAGGCTGAGGCAGAGCGAGGCGTAGTCGGCGTCGGAGGTCAACGCGGGGCCACTCGTCTTGTTATCGCCGGTGACGAGGAAGACGCGGTTCGGCTCGCTCGCGTAAGTAGAGGTAGCGTTCGAGCGGATCGTCTCGCTGACGGCGACGGTGTTCGACATCCCGTCGATGAAGTCCGCCGATCCGACCCCTCGGTTTTCGAAGAAGGGTCCGTTCGGCGGGCCGTTGAAGGGCGAGGTCACGCCGACCGGGAAGGCTTCCTGAAGCGGGTAATTCGACCCCACGTTGAAGTCGTAGTTGTGCGAGGCGTAATTCTCGCCGCTGACGGTGATCAGCACCGCCGGCGCCGCGTCGGACGGGCAGATCAGCGCGTTGATAAACGTCCCCGCCACGGTGGCGTTGGCGGCGGCCGAGGGAAGGCTCGGTTCGAGCTCGGGGGCGAGGTTGAAGTTGCACGAGTTAAAAAGCACCTGCTGTTCAAGCTGCGGAAGCATCTGCGCATACGCCCCCCAGACGTTGCCGTTGCCCGCGACGTGCGAATTGAACCGCCCCGGCGGGAAGGTCCCGATCGCCGACATGTAGTTATGCAGGGCCAGGCCAATCTGCTTGAGGTTATTCACGCAGCTTGCCCGCCTTGCCGCCTCGCGCGCGGCCTGAACCGCGGGCAAGAGCAGCGCGATCAGGATGGCGATGATCGCGATCACCACCAGAAGCTCGATCAAGGTGAACCCCCGCCCCGCCCTTGCGACCCGTGACGTCTTTGCCCGCCTCATCATGAGAATGCACTCCTCTTAATTCGGGTTTCGCCCTGTTTCGGAAAACGAGTGGGCATCATACGCACTCCTTGACGTTGCTTCAATCGTGTCGTAACCTGACACGATCATGGCAATCGAACGGCCACCTGGGCTTTTGAATCGGGTCCGAGATCAGCGGCTCCGGCTTGGCTGGTCGCAAGACGACCTGGCGCGGCGATCGGGCCTTTCGCGGACGGGCGTGAGCGCCATCGAGACGGGCCGATTGGTACCGTCGGCCCTCGCGGCGCTGGCGCTGGCGGAGGCGTTCAAGTGCCGGGTTGAAGACATCTTCTGGCTTCCTCAGCCTGTCGCCGAGGGGGTCTCATGGGCCTGGCCTCCCAGGCAAAGGCCCTGCCGGTACTGGCGGGCCGAGGTCAACGGCCGGACCCGGCTTTATCCCGTCGAGCCGACCCCGATGGGCCTGATCCCTCACGATGGACTCGCCCGAGAGACCGACGACGCTTGCAACGCGACCGCGAACGCGACTGGCGGTTTTGATCCGAAGACGACGCTGATCGTCGCCGGGTGCGACCCGGCCGTGGGCCTGCTGGCGCGGACGCTCGCGGAGTCGGCGGGAATTCGGCTGATCGCGCTGGCGCGGTCGAGCCTCGCGGCGCTGGCCCTGCTCCGCGAGGGTCTGGTTCACGCCGCCGGGGTTCACCTCAGCCGACCCGGCGACGGCCAGGACGACCCCGACGCCTCGGACGACAACGCGGCGGCGGTTCGTCAGGCGATCGGCCCGGGACGCGGCCTGGTCTTGCTGCGCGCGGCACGCTGGGAAGAGGGAATCGCCTTCGGTTCGACCCGACGGTTCGCCACGGTGGCCGAGGCGGTCCGCGCCGACCTTCGATGGGTTGGCCGCGAGATTGGCTCGGGGGCTCGCCAGTGTCTCGACGCGCTTTTTGAAGGCCAGGGGCAGGGTCAGCATCAGGGTCAACGTCAACCGCCTCGTCGGCTGGCGAGCGATCATCGCGGCGTGGCCGAGGCCGTGCGTTCAGGCTGGGCCGACGCCGGGGTTTGCCTCCGACTCGTCGGCGAGGAAGCCGGCCTGAGCTTTCTGGGCGTTCGCCGCGAAGCGTATGACCTCTGCTTTCCCGAGTCCTTGCGCGACGATCCCCGCATCGAGGCTCTGATTCTGGCGCTTCGATCGACCGCGTATCGCCGCCTTCTTGGCGACCTGCCCGGCTACGATGCGTCGTCGACCGGTGAGACGCGGCGGATTGTCTGACAGGGCAAAGGGCAAAGGGCAAAGGGCAAAGGGCAGACAAAGGGCAAGAGATCAGGGACGGGAGGTGGCAAAGCGGCCGGTGGAGGGGAAGACCATGTGAGGGTCCATCGCGTCGGGAGCGGCGAGGACGAAGCGGGGGTCGAGGTCATCGGGAGCGGCGAGGACGAAGCGGTCGGCGGGGACGACGAGAGGCGGGGGCGTCGACGAGGAGCCGGTGGGCGTCCAGACGTAAGGAGCCCTGGGCACGATTCGGGGAGGCGTCGGCGTTGGGGCTCCGGGTCTGGGCGTCAGGGCCGCGAGCGCCAGTCCGCTCATGGCAACCAGAGACATCAGCTTACTGAGCTGCCTCGGCGGTCGAGGTCCGAACCACGCCAGGCCGACGGTCTTCTCGGTTTTGCCTGGATCGTTCATGGCCATCGCCTTTCGTGGAGTCGAGTCGCAACGCGGTCGAGGCTCAGAAGCCCGATCGAGACCGGTCTGGCCTCCTCATGAACCATCATGATACACAAGGGATCACGAATCTCAACATCGTTTCATAGCATTTCTCGCTATTTTGTCCGGGCGATCTCCGTCAGGGTCCGCCGGACGTCGTCGAGCGTGCCGACGGCGACAAACATCCGGTAGTGATATGGTCCCGGAGCGACGCCCGAGGGGTCGCGGACCCGGAAGACGCAATTCCACTTGTTCACCTTTTCCGGACCGAACCGGAATCGGCCATATCCCGGCGCGGGGCGATCGGGTGAGTAAACGCCCATCGCGTGCGAACCGTCGGGCGTGGCAATGGCGACGGGCAAGGGTTGCTCACCCGGCCCGTCAGTCAGCCTTGAAAGCTTGCCCGTGCCGACGTCGATGGCCCAGAAGTCGCTGAAGGCCGACGGCATGTAACCGGTCAACGCCTCGAACTGCGCAAGCTGGTGATGTTCGCCCTTCGGAAGGGTGAACGTCACCTCATACTCGATCGCCCTCGGCCATTTCTGGTAGCCGATCGTGACGCGTTTTGTCAGCAAATGGTTTGAGAGGATCGTGTCATTGACGGCCGGATGACCGGCCGAGGTTCCGCCCGGCGGGAGCCAGAAAGCCATCTGCGTGGTGGTTTCCAGCCTGTTCTTTTGAGCACGAATTGACAGGAGCTTGCTCGACGAGGTTGGTCCGGCACCGTCGGCCACCGAGCCGGCCTCGGTCGGGTTGAAGACCTCGGGAACGAACGGCTTGCCGCGGTCGAGATTCGAGGCCGATTGAAGCTGTCGGCCGTGATCGGTGCTGTCGAGAAACTCCATGCCGTTCCAGGTCAGCGAATCGATCGCGCCGGCGACCCGTTTCGTGGTCTTGATGACGATCTCTGAAGGCCCCGCCCCGCCCCGGATCGTGGCATCTCCAGACGGCTCAGGCCCCGCCGCGATCGCCCGGACCACGACAAACACGGACAGCCATCCCGCCCCGATCAGACCTTGCCCGCGCATCATCGGCCGGAGCCTCCGCCTTTAAAATGAATGACGGCTCCAGCCTACCGCATGCCGTTGGCTCCGGGCAACTTTTGGCCCTCGCGGACGAGGATCGACTGGCGTCTTTCGATTTTCCACGTCCTCATTTCCTGTTTCTCCGCGAATTCCTCTGGCCTTCACGAGCGCCTTGCTTCATCATCGGAGGAGCCAGGGGAGGAACGAGCCAAGAATGGGAGATCGAGCCTTGATGTACACCCGCGAGGTCCATTGCGGCGTAGCCGGTTGCCGCAGCGACGCGGAATACAAGGTCGCCGCCAACTGGAGCGCCGGCCGCTTTAGCGAGTTGAAAACCTACGGCCTGGCCTGCGAGTCGCATTACGCCCAGACCTACCGCGACGCGCTGCGACGACGGAAGATTCATCCCCCCTCGGCCGAAGAGGCGCAAGGCGAGATCGGCGTTTTTCGATACGCCAAGGGAACATCCGACAAGTCGCTGGAAAAAGTCGCCAACCCCGACTGATCGAGACCGTTCTTCAGGGTCCGCCCCAGGCGCGGACCCGTTGAACGGCCTCGACCTACCTCAAGGTGTCGGCAAGAAGAGAGGGCCGGTGGGCTGGATGCTCGGCAGGACAATGACCCCGTTGCGCGTTCCAACCACCCGGCTCGACGAGGCGATCGTCACGTTCGATCGGTCCGGAATCGCGGCGTGACCGAACGGGTAGCCAATAATCAGCGTATCGCTTGCATGGGCAATCTTGACGAGGTTGACGTTCCCCTCGCCATTGAAAACAAGGCCCTGCGTGCTTGTCGCCTTGAACGACTGCGTATTTCCCTGCACGTCCACCAGCGCCAGGCCGGCAAGCGTCGGCCGGTACGACCCGCTCAGGCTGGCCAGCGGGTTGGCGTCGTTGAGCGAGATCGTCTGGCCTTGGGAATTGCTCACGGGATTGATCAAGGTGACCTGATCCACGGTCGCTCCGTTTGACGTCGTCGTCTGGCCAGTATAGAGCGCGAGGTTCTGGCCGATCGACCCGAGAGCGTCGTCAAGGCTCGAACCGGTCGCGCCGTTGGAGTTGGTATAGATCGTCGAGCCGCTATTCTTGGTCACGGCCGCTCGGGTCAACTCGCCAAACGAGACGACTCCGGTCGACGTGTTGGCGAAGCCGAGCGAGGAGAGTCCCAGCAGGAACCTGTTCGGCTGGAAGGGGTCAAACTTACCGCCGCCGATTGCGAACAGGGTGTCGGAACCGGCGACTCCCGAGAGTCCTCCCGAAAGCCCGAACGCCCGCGTCAACGAGTAGGCGGGAATCGGGTTGCCCGAGGCGTCCAGGCTCGCCTTCGCCTGGCCGGCCTTGAGGCTCGCGGCAACGTCGATCGGCTGAATCACGCCAAGGCTGTTCGCCCCTCCGGCCGGGTCGGCGATGACCGTCTGGTTGTCAAAGGTGCCCAGGCGAAGCGGGTTCGTCAGGCCGTCGGCCGCCTTCAGGCTGGCCAGCGAGAACGAACCGGCGGGCGTGCCGTCGGTGGTGTGAAAGGCGTAAATGGTCGACCCGTCGTTGACCAGAACGAGGAGCGCATTGTTCACGACGGCGAGAGCCACGCCGGCCTCGACGTTGGTATCGGGCAAGATCCCCGCCAGGGGAATCGTCTGCGTCTGGGCGCCGGTGACGGTGTCAAACCGGATCAGGGTTCCGGCGACGCGGTCGTAGCCGTAAATCTGGGCGTCGCCAGTCGTCGGCGTGGTTCCCGACGCCGGGCCGTTGACGTGATTGATGGCGATCACCACGCCCGGCGGCGCCGGGGGTGCCCCGGGTTGCGGGTTGGGCGACCCGTAAGTGATGTTTTGCAACACGACATTGGCCCCCGGAACGAACCGCCCGCTGATCCCCGTCAGCGTCTGCCCGCCCGTCGACGAATACGCATAAGTGAGAGTCTGGCCATTCTGGGTTGTGCTTGACGGCAAGACCGTGCTGACGGTCGTGGTGGCCCCGCTCGTCGTTGTCGTTGAGGTCGTGAAGGTGGTCGAGCTGGCGGAGGTCGTCGAGGTGGCCGTGGTGGTTCCGGCCGACGATCCCGACGTGGAGAGGCCGCCGGTCGTCGTCCCGTTTGTCGTCGTTCCGCCCGACGAGATGCCGACACTGGTGCTGCCGGTGTTCGAGGTGGTCGTGCCGGTCGTCGAGGTGGCCCCCGTGGTGCTCGTCGATGAGGTGGTGCTTGACGACAAGCCCGAGGTGCTCGTCACCGTCGTGTTTTCAGGGACCTCGCGGAGGTTGATCTGCGTGTCCGCCGCGGCCGAGTTCAGCGAGAGGACGTGAACCCCAGGCGTGAGGTTGATTCGGCCCCCGGCAACCAGGTCAAAGTTGTGCAGGTCAACAATGTCGATCAGGCTGCCGCCGACCCCCGTCAGGCTTCCCGAGGGGAGATTCAGGCTCCGCACCGACCGGACCGGGGCGACCCCCGTGCCGCCGACGACCCGAGCCAGAATGCCCGTCTCCTGGTTCGTTCCCGAGAACCGAAGGTTCAAGGCGCCGTCGGAATCGACACTCGTGCCGTCCATGTTGCCGACGCCGAACATCTGGATCAGCACCCGGCCGCCGCCAGGCGCCGTGTAGACAAGGCGACGGAGCGGACTGACCCTCGGCGGCGCCGATACCGTGACCGCGCTGGGCGTCTGCTCGCCTCCGACAACGCTGCTGAGCAGTTGCCGTCCTTCGAGCGCTTCCAGCCCCGGCCGGACCTGTCTCGCCCTGAAACCGATCGTCATGGCCATCTCCTTTTACCCCCTCCGCCAGGGCCAATTCCGTCTCAAACAATGCCCGAGAGCCCATGACCATTGACCGAAAATTCCGCGACGAAGCCCTTGCCTCGTCCTGACATTCCTGATGATTTCCATCGGTCATCGGTCATCGGTCATCGGTCATTCGATGGGAGACGAACCCCGCCCTGCCTCCGCGACGCTCCACGCCGCGGCTCGACGCGCCGCGATGACGACGGTCTCCGGTCCTCTCTGGAATCCTTCGGCAACGCACCGCTCCGAAATCACCGAACTTCTCAGGGTTCTCGTTCCCTCGTGATCATCAACTTTTTTTGCCGCTTTTTTCCGTAAGATAGCAAACCTGGTGAAGCCTGGGGGTTGATATGACGGAGGATCGACGATGCGGGTTGAGAATTGCGGAAGGGAGCGAGTCGTAGTCCCTAGCATTGGGGGTGTCCGGGCCGTTACACTGCGACCGAAACCGCGAATCGGCCGGCGGGAACGTCCTAGGGTCACAAAGGGGCTCCGCGAAGGCCCGCGGCCGTCGCGGCCTTGTTGATTCGCGGAGAAGGTCGATCGCCATCAAGGCGACCTGAACCGAATTGATCTGATCTGTGCTTGTTCCGCACCGGGCTGGACCGTCTTCCGGCTCGGGACCCGTCGAGAATGAAGGAGATCCGTGGTGCGTCGCATCGCCATGCTTGCCGTGTCCCTGTCGCTGCTGCTCGGCCTCTCGCAGAGCCGCGTGCTCGCGCAGGCGAAAACCGAGAAGGTCGAGACCAAGACCGAAACCAAGGCGTCTGAGGCCGCCAAGGCCACCGAGGCCGTGAAGTCCGCCGAGCCGAAGAAGGACGAGACGCCGATACCGATCCCGCCCGAGGTGGAGAAGAAGCTTGAGGCCGCGCGTCATGCCGTCGCCGAGGCGATCGTCGCCGCCGAGGACGCCGGGCTCGTCAAGACCACGATCGACCCGCCGCCGATCCTTGACATCCTGATCACCGGCCGGGCGACCGACGAGAGCACCCTCAAGGCCAAGACCGGCGTCAGCCCCGAGGTCTTTGGCGCCTGGTACACCGGCTACGGCAAGACCAAGGACGTCGTCCCCCAGACGGACGTTCGGATCATCCAGCCCTCGGCCGGCCTCAAGGCCTGGTACGACCAGCGCGCCGGCATCCTGAACCGCCACATTGAGATGGTCCGCAAGGACAAGGCCGACGAGGCCAAGAAGCTTGCCGACGCCAAGGCCGCCGACGCCAAGGCCGAGGAAGCCAAGGTCGCCGCGATGAAGGCCGCCGACGCCAAGAAAGCCGAGGAAGCCAAGATCGCCGCCATGAAGGCCGAGGAAGCCAAGGCCGCCGCCTTGAAGGCCGAAGAGGCCAAGAAGAAGGAAGACGAAGCCAAGGCCGCCGCCATGAAGGCCGAAGAGGCCAAGAAAGCCGCCGACGCCAAGAAGAAGGCCGACGACGACGCCAAGGCCGCCGCCATGAAGGCCGAAGAGGCCAAGAAGGCGGAAGAAGTCAAGAAAAAGGCCGACGACGAGAAAAAGGCCGCCATGAAGGCCGAGGAAGACAAGAAAGCCGCCGACGCCAAGGCCGCCGCCATGAAGGCTGAAGAGGCCAAGAAGGCTGAGGAAGTCAAGAAAAAGGCCGACGACGAGAAAAAGGCCGCGATGAAGGCCGAGGAAGATAAGAAAGCCGCCGACGCCAAGAAAGCCGAAGACGAGAAGAAGAAGGCTGACGACGACAAGAAGAAGGCCGACGACGACAAGAAAGCCGACGACACCAAGAAGGACGACGCCGAGAAGTAATCCCTTCTCGCCCGATCGACCTTCGCCCCCCACTCCCGGGTCGACCCGTCCCTGGTCATTCCCTTTTGACCAGGCCGGGCCGTCCCGGATCTTGTCTCTGTCTTTTGCCCTCTGTCTTTTGCCCTCTGTCTTTTGCCCTCTGTCTTTTGCCCTTTGCCCTCCTTTTCTTTTCCAAAACGCCCCGCCCCAAACCAACCCGCGGCCCTCCAGGCAGAGACGCAAGACGACGAGGCCGCCCCCGTGACACCCCCCCCCGCCGCGACCAAGGCGACATCGAGCCTGCTGGCCCTGGCCTTCGAGGCCGTCCCACGCCTCGGCGCCGCGGCCTTGCTGATTCTTCCCGAAGGACCGCTCGACTGGGAAAGCCTCCGCGCACCGGCCGTCGCGGTCAAGACACTCGTCGCCGTGACGACCGACCGCCACCGCGACGCCGCCCGCGAGGCCGGCCTGACGCCCGTCGAGGTCGATGAGACCGACGCCGCCATCACGGAACGCATCAGCCTGGCCTTGATCGAAGCGGTCGCCACCGACCTGCTCTCGGCGGGCGATCGGGTGGCCGTGGTGTATTCGGGGTTTGAGGCCGAGACGCTCGACTCATTGACGGTCGTCCGGCTCGGCGAGCACCTGGAGCGGCTCTCATCGCGCGACCTCCGGGCGCTGGAGACCTCGGTCCCGTTCGAGACCTTGAAGGCGGTCGTTGACGTGGCCGTTGAGATCGGCCGCGAGGGCCGCGAGGGAAAGAACGTCGGCACCTTGATCGTCGTCGGCGACGTTCGGAACGTTTTGAACCGGTCGCGGACGCTGGGTTTCGACCCGTTCAAGGGGTATCGCCGCAAGGAGCGGAACCTCCGCGATATCCGCGTCCGCGAGGCGATCAAGGAGATCGCCCAGATGGACGGCGCCTTCGTCGTCGCCCGCGACGGCACGGTCGAGGCCGCCTGCCGGCTCATCGACGCCCCGAACACGGGGCTGACCCTTCCCAAAGGGCTCGGCACGCGGCACTGGGCGGCCGCCGCGATCACGAACGTGAGTAATGCGCTGGCGGTCGTCGTCAGCCAGTCGACCGGCACCGTCCGCCTCTTCCAGGGGGGCGAGATCATCCTCCGGATCGCCCCGATGCGGCACTACCGGGCGATGAAGTGGCACGACAGCGAGACCGAACACCCGCCCGGTCGCCCCGAGAAAGACTCAACGCGATAACGGGCGTTGGAGAAGGGCCATGAGACGACCCAGGTTCCGCCTCAGCATGATGATGATCGCCATCGCGGTCATCGCCGCCCTGCTGGGCCGATGGGTAAACTTCCGGGATCGCGCCCGATTTCATCGCCAGCAACGGACGAAAATCCATGTGGACGACCTGGAATTCTACCTCGCGTTAACCGCGGCGCAAGGCGACACCACGTACGCGCACTTGAGGGGTCGGGCGGCCGCAGAACCACTCTTGGCTTTTCTCAGATTTCATGATCTGATGGATGAGAAGTACGAGCAGGCGTTCCGACGGCCCTGGTTCCTGGTCCCGTACGATCCCCCCGCCCCCCCGATACCCACGGAGGCGTATCAGAAGGCGTTCCGGGCCGAGTTCATCGATCGGTTTAATGATCCTCGATTTATCCCCAACGATCCCGCCAACAAGACCCCGGGCAATTGGAGGGATAAGCCGACCGTGGCGCTCTGACATCGAAGGACGATGACAAACCCCACGGCACCAGCGCGATTCGAACGGTTGGCGGTCAGTCGGCCGGGAGGGGTGTGGGAATCTTGGCGGCGTCACCCTTGGGTTTGGGCGGGTCAGCCTGGCGCATGGCGCACTGGGGATGAATGCCCGCGCGCGAATAAACGGGCTGGTGACAGATCGGGCATCGGGCCCGGGTCGAGACCGGCGTGTGAACGTGTTTCGGATTCATCCGTGGTGCCCGTCTGGGTGGGAGGGGAGATCGCCCCGGCCGCCCGTCGCCGACAGAGGGCGCCGGCGCGAGCGCATCAAATGAGGTAGCCATCGGTGCAGCCTGAAAACTTCACCGACGGCGCTCCCGAATTCCGATCGGTTCCATTCAATTCAACGTCGGCCGGCTTGGCTCGATACGATTCGATTCAATACCGACGGCCACCGCCGCCGCCGCCGTATCCACCGCCGCCGCCGCCACCACCGTAGCCGCCACCGCCGCCGCTACGACCCCGGCCGCCACCACCGCCGCCGCCACCGCCGCGATCCTCGCGCGGTTTGGCCTCGTTGACGGTGAGCCGACGGCCGTCGTGCTCCTGGTCGTGAAGGGCCTGGATCGCGGCCTGGGCCTGGGCGTCGGTGTCCATCTCGACAAACCCGAAGCCCTTGCTCCGGCCGGTCTCACGATCCTGGATAACCTGTGCGCTCTGCACGGTACCGAACTCAGAGAACAACCCTTCGAGGTCGGTCTCGGTCACCTTGTAGGTGAGGTTCCCCACATACAGCTTCTTACCCACCACGGAGCTCCTCGGCGAAGGCGGACGACCCCAGGGACGCTTTCCGGGTCGTGAGGAAAGGGGCGCGGAGGGCGGCCCGGTCCGGTGCGGTGGGAAGGGCGAGGGAGGGTTGCAGCAGGGCCGGTTTGAAGCCGACGGGGTTGCTTGCTCGATCGACAAACCTACCAACGATCATGGTAACGGCTTACTCCGCCTGTCGATAGACCAAACTCCCCTGATTTGTCAAGTCGGACAAATTTTCGAGATCGGAGATGTGACGAAATTTTCCGACGAGGGCCGATCGCGGAGCAAGAGACAGGCTCAGTTTGGCGTTCTCATCGGTCCATGCTTAATAATACTCTTGTGCATTTCGGACTTTTTTTTTGACGGAAGGACAAAGGGCAGATTTTTCTTTTTGCTTTATGCCCTTCTGTCCTTTGTTCTTACAACGATTCCATAACATCTCAATGGGCCATTCTCTTCCTGCGTGGCCTCTCAGGTCAGGACCGGGCGCCGCGGTCGCCGGGGGGAAAGGCGCCCCAGCCGAGCTTGTCGCGGAGGGTCCGATAGAAGCTGTGGCCAGGGAGGCGGACCATCGGGAAGGGACTGTTGCCGCGTCGGACGACGACACGGTCGCCCTGGTTGATCGCGACCTGAACCTGACCGTCGATGACGAGGACAATCTCGGCCTCGCCCAGAGGGGTCAGCTCGTAGACCTTGTGGGTGCCGTCAACGAGCGGGCGCTGGGTGAGCGTGTGGGCACAGAGCGGGGTGACGACGAACATGTACGCATTCGGCGGCAAGATCGGGCCGCCAGCCGAGAGGCTGTGCGCGGTCGAGCCGACGGGGGTGGCGAGGATCAGGCCGTCGCCGCGATAGGTCATCACCTCTTCGCCGTCGATCGAGAGGCCGATTTCCAGAAGGCGGAAGACCGGGGCCGAGCGGATCACGACGTCGTTGAGCCCGCGAAAGGTCCGCGAGGTCCCCTGGCGGGTCACCAGGGTACACGAAAGCGTCATCAGGTTCTCAACCGTGTAGCGGCGGCTGGCGAGATCATCGAGGCGGTCGAGAAAACCGTCGGGAGTCAGGTCGGCGAGGAAGCCGAGCCGGCCGACGTTGATGCCCAGAACGGGGGTCGGCCGGCTGTCCATCCGACGCGCCGCGTGCAGCACGGTTCCATCGCCGCCAAGCACCAGGGCGACGTCGGCGTCGAGCCCCGAGAGGTCGGTATCCGAGGCGAGGTCAAGGCCGACCGGAACGGTCTCCGGGTGACTCCGCATTGCCTCGAAGAGCCGATCGGCCTGAACAACGACCTCGGGCTTGGTGCCGTTGCCGAGAAGGGCGACCCTCAGCGGCGGCAGGCCCTTCGGGGGTGTCGGCCGCGGCGGGTCGAGGAACGCGGTCACGCGGAATCCTCCCGAGGTGGGGTTGGAGCTGTCGGGTGTGGACTCAGTTTCCCGTCGACTTCAGCACGGAAACGGCCTCTGACCGGCCTACGTTGCGGATCAGCACGGTGCGTTCCTCCACGGGCGTGGGGATTGGAAGATTGTGCTCGGCGAGCAGTTCCAGGTGCTCCTTCATCCCCCAACGTGCCTGAGAGAGGCAGTCTTCGACCGAGTGGCCGACCCCGGTGAACTCGTCGAGATCCAGCGAGAAAAAGCCGAAAAAGTCGGGCTCGTCAGTTGCTTCAATCACAAGCGAATACGGCAGATCGAGCATTCGAGAACCTCAACCCTTTATTCGATCCCGGCCGCTTTCAAGATCGACTGACAGATGTCGTAAGGAACCTCTTAATGTCCATGATAGTCGACCCGAACGATCCGTTCCCACCCCGCCTTTCCATAATCAATACCTGACCGACCCATTTTTCTTAGCTTCTCAAGATACGCACGCCTGGCCGTTCTCGGCGGGGGTGGCGGCAAGGCCGACGGCGCGGGCGAGAGCCAGGGCCGATCGGGTGATGCCGTCGACGTCGAGGCCGACCTCGGCAAGCTGTTCCTCGCGCTCGGCGTGAAGGATGTAGCGGTCGGGAAGGCCAAGGCGACGGACGTGCGCGGTCGAGGCGCCGGCATCGTTCGCGGCTTCAAGAACGGCCGAGCCGAAACCGCCGGCAAGACAGCCCTCTTCAACCGTAAGCACGAACCCGCATTCCTCAATCGCCTTGAGAACCGTCGGCTTGTCGAGCGGCTTGACGAACCGGGCGTTGACCACGCCGACGCGAAGGCCGTATTCCTCGCGAAGGCGCTCGGCGGCGCGGAGGCAGGTGGTCACCAGGGTTCCGCAGGCGAGGAAGATGCCGTCGGTCTCCCACTCAAGAATCTCGGCCTGGCCGGTCTCGATCGGCTGGGGCTCGCGGTCGATCGACTCAAGGGCGGCCTTGGGGTAGCGGATCGAGACGGGGGCGTCGTGCGCGAGGGCGAAATCAATCATCGGGGCGACGTCTTTCTCGTCGCCGGGGGCCATCACGACCATGTTCGGGAAGACGCGCATGTAGGCCAGGTCATAGGTTCCGTGGTGGGTCGGCCCGTCGGCCCCGACGACCCCGGCGCGGTCGAGCGTGAAGACGACCGGCAGGTTCTGGAGCGAGACCTCCTGGAAGATCTGGTCGTAAGACCGCTGCAAGAAGGTGCTGTAGATGTCAACAACGGGCCGGGCGCCCGTCTTGGCCATCCCCGCGGCGAAGGCGACGGCGTGACTCTCGCAGATGCCGACGTCAAAGAAGCGGTCGGGATACGCCTGGCGGACCTTTTGGAGCTTGTTCCCCTCGCACATCGCCGCCGTGATGACGGCGACTTTCGGATCGCGCTGCATCGCCGCGAAGAGCGAGGCACTGACG
This sequence comes from Isosphaeraceae bacterium, assembly GCA_965277595.1. Classification (GTDB taxonomy): domain Bacteria; phylum Planctomycetota; class Planctomycetia; order Isosphaerales; family Isosphaeraceae; genus CBDIDH01. Next base: position 1,489,628 of record CBDIDH010000002.1, on the reverse strand, counting down.
GCATCGGTATAGGCGCGACTTGACGACGTCGTCAGCGGAATGATTCCGTTGCCGGCGTGGTGAAGCTGGAACGGCGCCGGGGCATGGAACCGAACGGGATCTTTGACGGCGGGCTCGAACCCGTGCCCCTTGTCGGTCAGGACGTGGAGCAAGACAGGGCCGTCCATCGCCTTGACCTTCTCAAGGTACTGGCGCATCGTCCGCAGGTCGTGGCCGTCGATCGGGCCGATGTAGGCGAACCCAAGTTCCTCAAAAAGCATTCCGCCGTGGACTGACGCCTTGATCGCGTCTTTCATCTGCTGGAGCCAGCGGTCGGCCTGGTCGCCGACGACCGGAATGGACGGCAGGATCTTCTTGACCTTGCGGTTCCAGTCGTTGTACGCGGTCGTCATCCGGGCCTTGTCGAGGTAGTAGGCGAGGCCGCCGACCCTCGGGCAGATGGACATCTTGTTGTCGTTCAGGACGACCAGGAACTTCTTGCGAAGGCCGGCGGCATTGTTGAGCGCCTCAAAGACGATGCCCGAGGGAAAGGCGCCGTCGCCAATGACGGCGACCGAGTGGCGGTCGGGATGGCCGGTAAGGTCATCACCCGCCTTGAGGCCGAGCGCGGTCGACGGAGCGCAACCGGCGTGACCGGTCATGAACAGGTCAAAGGGACTCTCGGCGGGGTTGGGGTAGCCCATCAGCCCCCCTTTGGTCCGAATCGTCGGCAGTTCGGCGGCGCGGCCGGTGATGAGCTTGTGCGGGTAGATCTGGTGGCCGGTGTCCCAGATCAGGCGATCGCGCGAGAAGTCGTAAGCGAGGTGAAGCGCCAGGCAAAGCTCGACGACCCCGAGGTTGCTGGCGAAGTGCGCCGAGCGAAGGCCGACGACGGCGATCAGCTCCTGACGCATCTCGGCGGCGAGCAGGCCGAGCTCTCGGTCCGAGAGCCCCTTGAGGTCGGCCGGCGTCTTGACCCGGGGCAACATCTTGCTGCGCATCAGCGGTCCCTTTCCAAAAGGTCAACGGCGAGGGCACGGAGCCGGTCGCCCCGGGACCCAAACGGGGCCAGGGCCGCGACCGCCTCGTCGGCGAGTTGTCGGGCGCGGAGGCGGCTTCCCTCGACTCCGAGAAAGCCGGGATAGGTCCACTTGCCAAGCCCGGAGTCCTTGCCCACGCGCTTGCCGAGTTTCGACTCGTCTCCCTGAACGTCGAGCAGGTCGTCAACGATCTGGAAGGCCAGACCGACGGCCGCGCCGTAACGGTCCAGCGCCGCGATCTGATCGGTCGACGCCCCGACGGCGTGGCCGCCCATGCGCAGCGAGGCCCGAATCAAGGCGCCGGTCTTCCGTCGATGGATCGCTTCGAGCGTCTCGGGCGAACCATCGGTCCGGCCCTCGGCCTGAAGGTCGGCCATCTGACCGCCGACCATGCCGGCGGGTCCAGCGGCCTCGGCCAGGGCCACGACGCATCGGGCCACGGCCTCGGCCGGGTGGGTCCGCGCGGCGATCACTTCAAAGGCGAGAGTGAGCAGGGCATCGCCGGCAAGCACGGCGGTCGCCTCGTCAAAAGCCTTGTGGCAGGTCGGACGGCCGCGTCGAAGGTCGTCGTCGTCCATCGCCGGAAGGTCGTCGTGAATCAGGGAATAGGTGTGAACCATTTCCAGGGCGCAGGCGGCGGGCAGGGCGGCCGAGGGGTCGCCCCCCGCGGCCTCGGCCGCGAGCAGGCAAAGCACGGGGCGAAGCCGCTTGCCACCGGCCATCACGCTGTAACGCATCGCCGCGGCGAGCCGGGCCGGGCAGTCGGCCGTTTCGGGCGCCTCGGCCGGGGGCAGGAACCGCCCGAGGGCCTCGTCGACCTGCCGCCGCGCCTCGTCCCAAAACCCGGTCTCACGTGTCGAGTCGGCCAAGGTGGGTGTCGTCGTCATGGTCAACGGTTCAGCGGGGCATACCGACGGCGGGGCGGCACGCCGTCCATGCGCGCCCCTCACTGCGATCCCAACCTCGGGAGCCATCCCCAAGCCGCGACTATTGTTGACAATCACAGCCCGATTGTCCACATCGCTACCCGAAAACTCTTTGCCATGTAAAGTGGGAAGTCTGCGACCGATTTTAGGGCCCGTCTTTCTCAATCCTAGAACGGCCTTGCCGCGCGGGAATTGTGTCAACTGGTGAAGAAAGGGGAAATGGGTAGAAGACAAGGGGCAAAGGACAAAGGGCACGAGACCAGGAAAACGCCAGTTGAGACCATCGTCGGGGCCTATCCGTCCCGGTGCCTCAACGCGGCTGGCTTCGCTATCCTTTCTCCGATGTGGTGTCGTTTGGATCGCTCGGCGGCGGCGTTGAGCGTTTCCGGGTCTTCGGGGTTGGCGAGGGTGCGGGAACGACGGAATTTTCCACGGAACCTTCGCCGAGAAAAGGAGTTACAACGGGATTCCCGGACCCGTCAACACCCGTGAGAAGCGCCACCGACTGCTCGGCGCGATCGAGGACGACGTGGCATCGGGCGAGGAGGCGAACCCCCTCTTCATATTTGGTCAACGCGGCCGACAATTCCGGCTCGCCGCGTTCGAGGTCGTCCACGATGGTTTCCAGTTGCTTCAGGGCCACTTCAAATGCGGGCTCAGGTTCCATCGACACGGCCTCCTTGACCTGATCCTGTTTGACAGCCGCCCAACTCATTGAACCGGACAGCGACCCGTGCCATTAACGGTCTAGGCGGACCATTTTGCGAAAAAAAGGCGTCACTCAATAATCAATCAATCAATCAATCAATCGAGCGGCTCGACCCGGCTCTGGATCGTCCCCGAGGTGAGGCGGGTCTGGATCAGGTCGCCGGGGCGAACGTCGGCCGGAGACCGAATCAGGGTGTGCGAGTCCGCGCGCAGGGTCAGGCTATAGCCGCGAGCGAGGACGCCCAGCGGGCTGAGGGCCTCAAGGGCGGCGGCGAGCCGCGCAAGACGGTGGCGGCGGTCGTCAAGCAGGCGATCGAGTGCGCGTCGGGCACGTTCGGAAAGGGCGTCGAGGTGAGCGCGGGTCTGGTCAATCCGGCCCCGGCCGGAGCGGTCGAGACGATCGCCGAGGCGGTCGAGACGCTGGGCGATCTCGCGCGCGTCGGGCACGCAAAGCTCGCCCGCGGCGCTTGGGGTCGCGGCGCGAAGGTCGGCCACGAGGTCGGCAACGGTCGTATCGACCTCGTGGCCGACCGCCGAGACGACCGGCAGTCGCATCGCGGCGATCGCTCGGGCGACGACCTCCTCGTTGAACGCCCAGAGGTCTTCGAGACTGCCGCCCCCTCGGGCGACGACGACCAGGTCGGCCCCGGCGACGCGATCGGCCAGGGCGAGGGCCTCGGCCACCTCTTCGGCGGCGCCAAGGCCCTGCATCTTCGCCGGCGCGATGAGGATCTGAGCCGCTGGCCAGCGTCGGCCGGTGACGAGTAGGAAGTCGCGGACGGCCGCGCCGGTCGGGCTGGTGACGACGACGATCCGCCTCGGGAACCTTGGAATCGGCTTCTTGCGGGCGGGGTCAAAGAGCCCTTCGGCCGCGAGCCGGGCGACGGTCTGGCGAAAGGCGAGTTCGAGCGGGCCAATGCCCTCGGGCTCGATCCGGCGGATCGCCACCTGATACTCGCCCCTTGGCGCATAGACGGCGATCTTGCCCCAGACCTTCACGGCGAGGCCGTCGGCCAGGTCAAAAACGACCCTTTGCGCATCGCCTTTCCAGATCACGGCGCGGACCGACGCGGCATCATCCTTGATGACGAGGTAAACGTGTCCCGACCTCGGCCTGGAGACGTTGGAGACCTCGCCCCGCAAGGCCACCTCGGCGAACCCGCGTTCCAGGGTGGATTTGATTCGCGCCGTCAGTTCCGTGACCGTGCAGAATTCCGGCCCCTCGGCCTCGAAATCAAAGAGCGAAGCGAGCCGGGTCATGCGTCGACCATCCTTTGTCGTCGTTCGTCCATCCGTAAACGCCATACCCGACGTGACAGTGCCCCCATCTCAGCCGGGGCATAAACTTGTAACGCAAATCCTTTGAAATTCACTTAAAGACGAAAACTCGCGGTTGCCCCTTTGGACTCCAATGTACCAGCGGCGTTATACTTCAATTCAATGATCGAATGCGTTTTAAGTCGCTCCAATTCCGAAGTTATTTTCGGCCAGCACTTGATCATCATCCAGCAAGTTTCCTCGATTCTTTTATTGCACCAAATAGGATTCAACAAAAGATATGTCAAATTACATTCCGCCAGAACCGCCAGTTCCACCTTGTTCCGCAGAATTTTGCCGTCACCTCCAACGAATACCCAGCCAGGGTCTTCTTCGTATAACGTTTTTATTATATTAACATCGTCACTAATTCGTGTAAATCTGTGATCATCATTATGATGTCTCACATGGTGTCCTCCGAGACCTTCATAAATTGAGAGCATTCTGGCCGTGCGAACGCAGGAATTTCGGTCAAAGAAAAAATTCATCACGCGGCGGTTCTGCCCTCAAACCTGACTGCCGCGAGAATATGGTTAGGTTGGATCTCGTACCAGTCGGCGACGCGATTTTCATCCCGCCCGTTCGCCTCGTATGCGGCGGCAAGCACGCGAGTCGCCATCCCGACTTCTCCAACAATGGGTTTGCCGAAGCATCGCGCGGGATCGACAACCACCCCCTCCGCGATGTGCCATAACCTGGCGAGATTCGTCAGATGATCGTATTCAATTTTTTCGAGAAATGGCATGATAACCGCATTAATATACGATTGGCTTGTCAAAGGCTCAATGACGACACCCGACGTATCATCAAGCGGGCGAGTGAAGATTTTGCCGCTACTGTGGTAGATTTCTCGTTCGCAGAACGGGTGATTCTTTCCGGTATCCTCAGTCAGTTTCTTATGGGCCTTCCGAATGTGCTGGAGCGAGACGGGGGGGTAGGCTTCTCGGAGCCGTCCCACGATATACACTTCGATCAGGTCGAGAAAACTGATCGCTCGATCGTCACCCACGGTCGGATAATCGCTCTGAAAAAGTGCACCCCCCCGAGAATTCTCCGAGAGGCGAAACCAATCACGAACCCGATTGGGTTGTAGTTTCGTGAGCTTCGCCGCTTCCGTGAGGCTATAAACGCCCCTACCAAGGATGTTCATGATCGACCTCCTCGGGAAGCGAAATCGGGCACTGGCCTAGAATCGTTCCATTCGAACCTGGAACGGCCCCTACAAGACGCATTGGAGGGGATAAGGGTTTGTTCGGCATAAAAAGGCAGCTTGAGCCCACTGATGATGAACATGCGCGATCCCTCGCGACGCCAAATTATCTCCTGTACACCATCCCTTTGCAAGTGGATAAAGGCACGGGGAAATCCGAAAGACCCGGGTGATTCCAGCTTGATGGTCAACGTTTTTTTTGGAGTCTTCCCAACTTTGCGACATTTCTGGTCTGAATTCCGATCGGCTTGACGGTCGGACCGAGGTTGATCAGAATGACGGCGCGACACAAGGCCCGAGGAACAGGATGACCGGGCCGGAATGCGTTGGATCGACTCGCACGCGATGCGCACCAAAGAGAGAGAAAGGGACGGGGTCGAATGGATGTGACCCGAGGGGAGGAGGAAACCTCGCCGAAATGGGTGATCGGGGTCTTCCTGATCGCGATCGTCGGGGTTGTGGCCACGCGCTGGCCGGTGGCGAGGGGAGAGCCGTTTGATTCGGACGAGTTCCTGATGGTCGGGATCGTCAAAACGCACTGGTTCTTCGTCTATCACACGCTCTTTTTGACCGCCGGACGACTCTTCGGCATGGCGATCGGCGATGCCTACAGGGGATTCGTGGCGCTTGACATGCTGACCAGCGCCCTGGCCTTGACGGCCGTCTGGTGGTGGCTCCGCGCGATCGTCCGGCCGAGAACGGCCGCGCTGGCGACCTTGATGCTCGGCGCGGCGCCACTCTTCTGGGCGTATGGGGCGATGGCCGGAAGCTATACGGGAATCGTCGCCGTCGGCTCGTTCTTGCTGGGCATCGCGGCGCGGACCTATCGCGAGCCCAAGGCCTGGCATCCGTTCGCGGCGGCGGTCGCCTTGGCGATCGGGACGGGCTACAGGCACGACGTCGGCACGCTCTGGCTTCCGCTTCTGTTCGTGATCCTCTGGCCGCACCGCTGGGCACGCGCCGCGGCGGCGGTCGCGGTCTTCACGGCGGTCAATCTCGCCTGGATTGGCCTGATGCTTTATGAGGCGGGGGGCTGGGCGAATTATCGGGCCTCAACCGCGGCATTTGCCCACAACGCGGGTTACCTGAACTCGGTCTGGAGCCTCGGCCTGGTCGACGCCTCGCTGCGGTACGCGATCAAGCTGGGGATGGCCCTGGTCTGGACCTTTGGCCCAGCTTTGCTCTTTGTTCCTCGCGGTTTGAGCCGCCTGGCGCGGTCCGACCGAGGACTGGCGCTGCTCTTGGCGACGAGCATGATCCCGGCCCTGGGTCTGCATTTGATGGTTCATTTCGGGGTTCCCGGCTATGCCTTTCATTACGTCCCGGCGCTGGTCGCCCTGATCGCGCTGGGGATCGGCCGGGTGGGCGTTGAGGCCGATCGCGCTCCGGTTCGCCTGGCTCTGGTGGCGACGGTGCTGGCCCTGGCCTTTCTGACGTATCCGACGGACTTCAACCGGCCGGGCTTTCGTGGCGACTTTGACCTCTCGTTCGCCCGCCACACGCGCCTCGGCCTGGCAACCCGCCCCCCCTTGCGAAACCCGTCAACCTGGCGAACGGCGAACTCGCGATCGGTGACGGGGAGGATTGTGGTGCCGAGGTAGAGTATGACGCGAGGGCGTAACGCCCTCTCAAAGTTGCTTGCGGCGCCAGACTTCGAGCGTGCCGAAGCGAGCCTCGGGGCGGTAAAGGCGGCGGACAACCTCGTTCAGAACAGGGAAGCGGTGCTCGGTCGGCGCGGGGACGTGCGAGGGTTCCCAGACGACGACCGAATTCGGGGTCGCTTCCAGTTTCCGGGCGAACCGAGCCTCATCGTCGGGATTGACGACGTGGAGCCAGATGGCTGACTCGGCGGGGAAGGCCGGAAGTCGGGCGGTCGGCCCGGTGATGGCCACCCAGAGCATGTTGGCGACGCGGGTCCCGGGCGTCGTCTCCTTGCGAAGATACTGCAAGAGCGCCCGATAATCGGCCCAGGGGGGGGGTTGCGGAGGGCCGGGGAAGGGGCTTCGATAGCCTCGGGGTGCTTTTACGGGTTCTCGCCCCGTTTTGAGCGCGGCCAGACAGCTTGAGAGAGAGCCGGGGCGGCAATAATCGGGCCGGGCCGTCGCTCCCATCCCGAGGATGAGCACGATCGAGAAAAATTGCCAGTTCGGCGGCGCGTTCGATCTCAAGATCAAGGAGACCAGTACGGCCACGTTCACCGACCAGACCAGCCAGAGCGGGTGAAACAGATACGGCCGCGTCACCGGACTCACCGGCGCATAAATCAGGATGCAGATCAGCGCGAAAAGCCAGGTCCGTTCCGCGTACCGAGAGGTTCTTTTCTCTTGATCTTCTGAATCATTATTCCCATCGTCATGATTGGATCGAGAGAGGACCGCGACGGCGATCAGCACCGAGAGAACCTTGAAGCCGCATAGCTCGTCGATCAGCAGAAAGACGACCGAGCGAAGCGAGTTCTGACTGTACGTCCCGCCATAAGCGACCGCGCGGACGCCTCGAATAAAGTCGTCAAGAATCCCCGCGCGGACGAGCGGCAAGAAGCCGACGGCCGTGATGAGGCCGACGACAATCAGCCAGGCCATCGCCTTGACTGACGCCTTGATCCACGACGCACCGGCGCGCCTCGGGCCTTCGGCGACAGCCAGTGTCAGGGCTGGCAAGAGCAAGATCACCTGGGGGCGAATGAGCAAGCCGGCGGCCATTCCGAGGGCCGCGAGCGTCGCCCCGAACCGGTTCGGCCAGGTCTGAACGGCGAGCAGACCGAGGACCGCGAGCAAGGGCGCCTGCCAGTCGCGCTGGGCGGTCAGGGTGTAGTCGAGGCTGAGGTAATACGAGAGGACCATCAGGTAGCCGACGATCCCCGGCAAGGCGGTTCGAAACCGGGCGCGACTCCAGAGCCAGAGCATGAGGCCCAGGGCGACGAGCAAGGCGGCATCGACCGCATAGAGCGGCGGAAGGTGGCCCCAGCCGAAGACCTTGCCGAGCACCCAGAAGAGATAGATCGTGCCCGGGAAGTTGTTGCCGATGAGGTCGCGATAGGGAAGAATCCCGTGGTTCCAGCCGAGCGCCATCGTGGCGAAAACGTCGTGGTCGGCGAACCAGGGCCGGGTCAGATAAAACGGCATCCAGGCGGCGAGCTGCACCAGGCAAAGCAAGCCGAGCGCCACCGTGAGAAACCGGAAAGGACGATCCCAAGAGCCATCCATGTTGTTTCACGTTTCCCGAGGACGTCAGTTCCGCGCACCAGACCCGATCGAGCCTTTGAGAGGGTAATGCACGAGTTCGGCTCGCGTCCAGAGCGATCGACCCCAGAGCCCTTTCCTTTGGTGGGAAGGGCCGATCGAGTTGTTGAGTGATACCCGGAAGGGAAAAGGGAAAAGGGAAACTTAGTGGTTCATCCGGCAGGTGATTTGCAGGTGCATGGAGGCAACCGCTTGGGAGTTGCACCATGGCCGCCCGCGTCTATCTGCGTCCCATGACCCCCGAAGAAGACAAGGCGATCGCCGCCCTCATCCAGTCGCGTACCGCCCCGGTTCGATCGGTCGAACGCGCTCGGATCATCCAGGCCGCCGCCAAGGGGCAGTCCGCTCCCGTCATCGCAGCGGAGCAGGGATGCTCGCGGCCCACCGTCTATGCCTGGATCCGCCGTTTCAACGATCACGGCCTCGCGGGCCTCGAAGAACTCCGCCGCTCCGGCCGGCCACCGACCTACTCCGCCGAGCAGCGGGCCGAGGTCATCGCCACCGCCTTGACCGACCCGCAGTCGCTGGGCCTTCCCTTCGCCTGCTGGACGATGGACCGCCTCCAGGTGTACCTCGGCGAGCAGAAGGCCCTGGCCATGAAGCGGAGTCGCATCAGCGAGATCCTCGTCGAGGAGGGCCTTCGCTGGCGCCAACAGGAGACGTGGTTCGGCGAGCGGGTTGATCCCGACTTCGCCGAAAAAAGGGGGTCATCACCGAACTCTACACGGCCCCGCCCGACGGCTCGGTAGTCGTCTGCCTGGACGAGATGGGGCCGGAGTCGGCCAAGAGCTTCCGTGGGTCGCGACTGGTTCATGCCGATCCCGGCACGGACGAGCGGGGGCAACCCAAGCCCGCCGGGCGGGCCAGGCAGGAGGCGGACTACGGTCGGCGGGGCAAGGGCTACATCTTTGGGGCATTCCGTCCCGCGACGGGTGAGGTGTTCACGGCCCCCTACGGTGGCCGGACCACGACCAGCTGGGTGGACTTCCTGGAGAAAGCCGACGCCTGGCTGCCCGCGGAGTGCGAGCGGGTCTACGCGGTGGTCGACAACCTGAACGCGCACCGTGCCCCCGATGTGCTGCTGTTCAGCCTGGCTCATCCGCGTTGGGAGTTCGTGTTCCAGCCGAAGTACGCGGCGTATCTCAACCTGATCGAGCCGTGGTGGAAGGTGCTGCGGTCGCTGGCGTTGAAGGGTCGGCGGTTCGAGACATGGGAGGAGATCGTCCAGGCGGTCGCGGCGGCGACGGCCTACTGGAACAAGCATCGTCATCCGTTCGTGTGGGGGCGGCGACGACGTCATCGGGCTCGCCGTCAGCCGGGAATCGCCGCCGTGCCAGGAATCAGGGCAATTGCCGGATGAACCACTTAGAAACTATCTCAAAACTAGGTCGCGGACTCCAACCGATGAAGCCTTCGATACCACAGCAAGCCACACGCTAACTGAATTAATCCCAGGTAGTTGAACGAGTTCTTGTCGTATCGCACCAGGATCGCCCGGCACTTGGAGAGCCACGAATGGGTACGTTCCACTACCCACCGCCTCGGCTTGTGCTTTTTTTTCCGCGCGTCACCGCCTTTTCCTCACCGATCCGGCGGATGTGCGGGGTGTGGCCCTTCGCGGCAGCCGCCTCGCGACCGGTCGGGTTGTCATAGCCTTTGTCGAGGCAGAGGTTTTGGGGAGCCTCCGCCGTCGGTTCGGGGCGATCCACGACAATCGCTTCAATCGTCTCCGCCAGGAGCTTGGTGTCATGAACATTCGCCCCGGCGATCACCGCCCCCAACGGGCCGCCGTCCTGGTCGACGATCACACTCCGCTTTACGCCACTTTTGCCACGATCCGTAGGGTTGGGACCGACTTTGTCGCCGCCGAACCGCGCCTTACCCATCGCCCCGTCGGCGCTCTGCCACTCCCATTGAATGCCGCCGAGTTCGCCACACTCTTCGACCAGGGCGGCCCAGACCTTTTCCATAACTCCGTTCTTGTTCCAGCGCTGAAACCAGCGGTGGACCGAGCTGTCGTCGCCGAACTGCTTGGGGAGTCGGTTCCACTGGCAGCCGGTCCTCATCCGGAAAATGATCCCGTTGAACGCCTGCCTCCAGTCGGTCCGCTTCCTCCCACCTTTAACAGGGGGCGGCCGCGGAGCGTCTTTGAGCAGGATGGGCTCGATCCGAGCCCAAAGGTCGTCCGAGACTTCCCAGATCGTTTCCAACGCCTTGACCGCCCGCTTCTTCCGTCCCATCGCTTGATCTCCTTGGTCTCGCAATAAGAAACCAAGGGGTCGGGCGCGTTCAAGACGGCTTTTGAGATAATTTCTTAGTCGTTTGTCCTTTGTCCTTTGCCCTCTCGTCCCTGGATTGTACACGAAAAAAATCGGTTCAGTTCCAAGGATGGACTCAGGCTCCCAGGTGCCGCAAGGCCGCGACGCGGCGGCTCGGGCGGGAGGAAGCGATCGGTCGGGGAAGGGTCGAGGCGCGAGGGGGACCGTAGCAGGGCCAGAGGAGATGCGCGACGGCCGAGGCGGGGTGCGCGGCGATCCGGGCATCAAGACGCGACAGGTAGCGAACGACCGCCGCCGATTCGCCGCCAGGAGCAACAGGGCCGGCCGATTCGAAGGCAAGGGCATGTCGGCCGCCGGGCTCGTGAGTACAGAAGACGTGAAAGACAGGGGCGCCGGTGACCGAGGCGAGATCGGCCCAGACCGAGAGGACCCGACGGGTCTGGCCGAGGAACCGGCCGGATCGGGTGTTCGGGCCGTCCCAGGGGACATCGCCGGGCAGATACACCGCCTTGCCCGACCGAAGCGCCGACCGGCAACGCAAGACCCGGGCGACGCATTCCGACGGGTTCAGGCCGCGGCGGAGGAAGAAATCCGCCTGAGGCGCGGGCTCGGGACGATCGAAGAAGGCGTTCAAGGCAGGGGCGACATGCCTCGGCCGCTGGACCATCAGCCGCAAGGGAATCCCCGATCGATAGAGCCAGTGAAAGGCCGCGATGTGCCCCCCAAGGTGGCTCCCGACTAGCACCACGCCTCGGCCTTCGGCGAGCGCGTTGGAAAGCGCCTCGGCCCCGGTGACGTCGAAAAGACCAAGGGCCTCGGCGTCGTCGGGCGTGTCGAGCAGGTAATCGCGGGCGAGGAACCGGAGCACACCCGCGGCGAGCGAACCGGGATCAACCGAAGCGTCGGAAGGGTGATGAAAAACCTCGCGGGCGCGCGTCAGGGCGTCGAGAAAGGCCAGACGCCGAGGTGGCCAGAGCAAGGTCGAGGCACGACCGAGAGCGTCAAGCGTGGCATCGGCTCGGGCCGGGCCAAGCCGACGAAGCGCGGGGAGAAACCCGCGGTAAAAGGGAAACTTCCAGGTGAGAATCTCGCGGGAGGTCACGGGGGGCTCCTGGAGAGGAGACAGGAAACAGGAGTCGGGAGACAGGAAGAAACCCAAGCAAAGAAAAACGAGACGTCAGGGGGTCGAAGGTTGTTTGAGACGTTGATAATCGACCTTGTCGGTGGAGGTCGTCGGGAGGTCGGAAAGGAAGGTGATCGAGTCGGGAATCATGTAGTGAGGCAGATAGATCGTGCAGTGCCGTTTCATGGCGATGATCGAACCTTTCTGAGAGGGCTTCATCGCCACGAAGGCGGCAATGGAAACGCCCGAGTCGTCCGATCGGGCGACGACCGCGGCGCGATCGACGCCGTCGTGCCGATAAAGGGCCGACTCGATCTCGCCAAGCTCGATCCGATAGCCGCGCTTCTTGACCATCCGGTCGCGGCGGCCGTGGAACTCAAAGCAGCCCTGACCGTCGTCAATGACGAGGTCGCCGGTCCGATACCAGAGACTGCCGTCCTCGTCGCGAAAGACGCTCCGCGCGGTCAGGTCGGATCGGCCGAAATACCCGCGCATCACGCCGGGACCGGCAATCACAAGCTCGCCAGGCTCGCCGGCCGAGAGGTCGCGGCCCTCGTCGTTCACCACCCGAGCGCGCAAAGGGGGGCAGACCGAGCCGATCGGAAAGGGAGTTGTCTGAGTCTCGGCAATCACCGCCGGAATTTGATACGCGGTGCAGACGTTGGTCTCGGTCGGCCCGTAAAGGTTCCAGAAGCTGGAATCGGGCCAGAGAGAACGCAACTCCTTCAAGGGGCGGATCGGAAAGACCTCGCCGGCAAATAGCACGAGCCTCGGCGCGGGGAAGTTCGGGCGGCCGAGACCGCCGTGGCGAACCAGAAGCGAGAGAATCGAAGGAGCGGAGTACCAGATCGAAGGCCGGGCCGTCGCGAGAAAGGTGCCGAGCCGAGCGGGATCTTTGCCAAGAGCCTCGCCGATCAAAAGCAGGGTCCCGGCGCATCGGCACGAGACGAAAAGGTCAAACACCGAGAGATCAAAATGAAAGGGGGCGTGCGACGCGAATCGGTCGTCACTTCGGGGCTGAAAGGTCTGGTCGCACCAGTCGAGGAAGGTGAAGGCATTGGCATGCGTGAGCATCACCCCCTTGGGACGGCCGGTCGAGCCGGACGTGTAGAAGACATAGGCCAGGTCGTCGGCCGAGCGGTCTGGGGCGAGAGGCGTCGGCGCGGTGTCGGCGAGAACGTCGGCATAGTGGGCATCGGCCGGGCCGAGGTCAAAAGGCTCGTCACCCACGACGATCAGGCGGGGGGCCGGGCCGGGGCCGGGCCAGTCGCGGCGCAGGCCATCGGCCAGGCTCGCGGCCACAACGACCACCTTGACCCCGCAATCGGCGAAGATCCCGGCGCCTCGCGCGGAAGGTGACGACGCATCGACCGGAACATACGCCGCGCCCGACCGAAGAACGCCGTGAATCGCCTCAACCGCCTCGATTCCCTTGGGCAAGAGCAGCCCAACCCGGTCGCCCCGGCCGACGCCCCAACGATGCAGGCGCGTCGCCAGGCGATCGGCGGCCCGAGCCAGTTCGGCATAGGTTCGCGACTGGCCGTTCTCATCTTCCACGGCCAAGTGGTCCGGCCGCCACGCGAAGGCCGCGTCAAGGAGCCGGCTGAGGTGTGATCCGTCCATGGATTTCGTCCGTACTTCTTGTCTGCGAGGAAAAAAGAGGGTGGAAAAGGAGAGGGAGACAGGAAACAGGAATCAGGAGAAAGAGGCGGAATGATACGTCCCGTTGTCGATCATTGGTCATCGGCCATCGGTCATTTCCCCGTCGATTTCGAGGGGAAGAGAGCGTGATAAAGGGAGGGCTCTTTCACGAGCGACTGACAAAGGCCGAGGAAGAGGCGGCGGTGGCCGAGGGCGTTGGGATGGTCGTCCCAGGAGGCAATCTCAAACTGAGAGGGATCGGAGTCGTCAAAGGTCGCGGAAAGGTCAAACAAGGGGATCGCCTGATGAGCGGCGATCCCGTGAAAGCGGGCGACGGACTCGGCGCGGGCTTCGGGGGCATCGGCCTTGCCGACGCGGGGAATCACCAGGCAGGCGAGCGTGATCCCTTCGGAACGGCAGTCGGCCGCGAGGGCGCTCAGGGTCGAATCGTAGAGGCTCCAGTAATAGGGACGAAGCTTGCGCTTGACCGTTTCCTTGTAGACGAGCCGATCCTGCGAGTCGGTGCGAAGGTCGTCGGCGGTCAGACCAGCGTCGCGGATGACGTCGCGGAGGAAGTCGTACGGCAGCCCGGAATGGCCGCGGAAGAGGTCGCAAAGGTGGATCTCGGCAAGGCGGTTATCCAGCATCGTCGCCGAATAAAGCACCATGTCGGGCTGAAACTTCAGCGACTTGCGGCGGAAGGTTTCCAGGCGCTGAAGGGGACTGTACGCGGCGACGGCGAAGTTCAAGACCTGGAACCTGCGCGACAATCCGCGCTTCGCGGCGTGCGCGTTCAACCAGTCTTCCAGAAGGTTGACATAGGTTTCCTGCGTGCCGATCCCCCAGCCCATGTCCATCGACGATCCAAGCACGGCGATCCGGTAGATTCCCGCGGGTTTGTCGACCGAGTACGGGCGGTCGCGCATGCCGTGTTCGTTGGTCGTGAACGACTTGCCGAAAAGCGTCTCGCGGACGTTCGGTCGAAGTTCAAACTGGAGAAAATCGCCGTTGGGCAGCGGCCGGGTCACGTTCGCGGCGTGAAAGCGGACCCAGTCGGTCGGCTTGCCGAGCCGGGGCGAGAGGTCGTTTCGGCCGGTTCGAGGACCGTCGACGCCGATCAGACCCTCATAGTAGCCGCCCGATGTCGCCTCAAGGTCGGCCCGGTTCAGGCCAACCGACCGGGCACTCTCGACGGCCGACCGCGCCGGGCCGATCGGCAAGGGAGAAAGCCCGAGCGCCAGCAGGGCGACCGTGACCGCGAAGCAGGCGCGGAACGTTGCGAGGCAGGGCGTGGCATCGGCCGGTCGGTGGATCATCGCGGTTGGGCTCCCGGGTTGGCGTCCGCCCGACCGACCGGCGAGGGCAACGCGGCCTTGAGCGCCGGCTCAAGGCGAGCGGCGATCCGGGCGTGCCCGATGGCGTTCGGGTGGTAGTCGTCAGGCGCGACGGCCAAAGTCGAGGCGTCGGCCCCGTCGTAGGAGTCGCAGGCATCAATCACCGTCGCGAATCCCGAGGCATGCGCCAGGTCGATCATGCGGCGGCGATCGGCCGGATCAATCGGCTTACCGACGCGGGGGATCAAAACCCAGACCGCCAGCACGCCCCGCGACTGGCAATCGGCCACCGCCGCCTGGTAAATGCCCGCGAGCAATTCCCAGCGGAGCGGGCGAAGCCGTTCCTTGTAGTCGTCGCTGGTCAGGCCGGGACCAAGCCCCACCGAGGCCAGCACGTCGCGATAAACCGGAGCGTCAAACCCGACTCCGCGCTCCAGCAAGACACGAAGCCGGCGCTCGTCCCAGCCGGGATCGGCCGTCGTCGCCTCGTAAACGACCAGGTCGGGCGTGAAGGCCCAGCCAACCTCGGCGAAATGGCTCCAGCGCTGACCGGGACTGTGCCCCGGCACGGCGAAATTGAGGATCTCGACCGCCGGACCTCCCGAGGCTCGCGACTGGGCGTCAAGCGAGCGTTCGAGCCTGGGTTCAAACCCCTCGCCGTCGCCAACGCCCCAGCCGGCCGCGATCGAGTCTCCCACGAGGGCGATCCGAAGCGTTCCCGGCGGCTTGACCAGGGCATACGGCCTGTCGCGCATTCCATGCGTGTTGGTTGACCAAGGAATCCGGCGACCGGGGTCGAAGACAAGGCCGGGGCGCAGCACGAACTCGCGAACATCGGCCACGGGAAGGGTCAGCCGACCATGCTTGACGGCGGCCGAACCAGCCTGCGCCGCCTGTGTCGGGGCATCAAGGCGGCGGCCGGGCGCGAGGATCTGCTCGTAATAGCCGCGCTCCATGCGATCGTAATCGGGGCGGCTCGGCAGATCGTTGCGCAGGACCTCGCGGACTCGCAGAGGCGTGCCCGAGGCCAGCTCGGCGGGCACCAGACCCCAGGCCAGCAGGGCCGTCGTCGCCAGAATCTGCGGCGCCAGGCGGACCGGATGAGGCATCGCCTTCAAGGGTCGAGGCGGTTGGTCCACGCGTCGAATCGGGCGGCCTTGAGGCGCCCGCGTTTCCTCGGTCGTCAACGTCCGTCGGTCAAGATCGATCATCACAGCCAGAGCCCCCTCTTCATCATGGCCAGCCAGGGAGAGATTCCTTGACTGGTCCAGAGCGACCAGAGGACGGCGATCGTGACGAACGTCGCGGCCGTCTTGACGGCTCGCAAGGCGATCTGACCGGGCGCGTACGGGTTTACGGGGAGGATCGACCGGGCGGCGTCGGATCGGCGGGCATCAAGCTGAACGTTGACCATCACGAGCAGACCGAGCAGGCCCCAGAAGAGGGCGTCGTGCGCGCTGAAGCCCCAGGAACCATGAAGCCAGAACAACTGGTAGGCGTGCAGCCACCAGGTCGCGACGAAGACGACGGCCGTCGCCGCGGCCAGGGCCAGCGCTCTCGGCTTCCGCTTCAGGCGAAAGGCGACCGGGTTGAAGACGACCCGGACCATGAAGTCTTTCCAGTAAATGTTGATCCGTCGCCAGTAATCGGTAAACGACGACGCCAGGAGGTAATTGCGGTGCGTCTCGGGAAGCTGGAAGCCGAAAAGATGTAGCATTCCGCAGGCCATGTGAAACTGGCCCGAGACGTGAAGATAGCGGAGATAGTTGCTGACGAGGAACCGGACAAGGCTGGTCGGGCCGGTCACGTCGTCGGCCGGGATCACCCAGTCGTGATAAACAAGTCGATACGCGAGCAGATGCATTGTGCCACGGAACATCATTTCCAGACCGGCGCGCTGTGTCGCGTGGACGTCGCGCGAGAAATAGCTGCGCTGAAGGGTCCGGTAATCGACGACGGGAAAGTGGGTGAAGTAATAATTCGGAAGCAGGAAGAAATAGCTAATCGTGTCAATAAGCGACTCGGGGCGCTTGGCGTGCTTGGTCTCGTAGAGGTAAAGGATCATTCGAAACATGAACATGGTGGCGAGGACCGGCCAGACGTTCTCGGGAAGAGGCGACCACAGGGCTCCCGACCGGCAGGCCGCGGCGACCAGGGCGAAGCCGGCAATGATCCCGGCGCGGACGATCCAGGCGACCGGCAGGTAGCAAACGCCGATCAGGACGGCCGAGAGACCGAGCACGGCCGCGGCGGTGATCGGGCCAAAGATCCAGCCGAGCGCGAGGATTGAGACCCCGACAAAGAGCGGCTTCTTCCAGCGAAACGGGGTCAGGTAGTGAACCGGGAGCGCCGCGAGGGCGATCAAGGCCAGGTCCTGGAAGACGCGGGTCTCAACCCGGTAAACCCGAAAGAGCCCGAGCAAGAGCCCGAGGTGCGCCAGCACGGGCAAGAACTGGCGATAGTCGCGCCGGCAGGTCTCGGGCTCGCCCGCGTAAAGCAGGCCGGTCGGAGCGCGCACGGGAACCTCGGAAACAGCGACGTCCGGCGTGTACCGGTGATGCGGCGCTGTTCTCGGGACTTCGGGGGGTCGGGTGACAGACCACATGGACCGGACCTTTCCGGTTGGTTGGTTGATACGCCGCGCGCCGGTCCAGGTCATTGCTTGCCCGACCAGGACCATTTGACAGGCAACCCCGCCGCCCGTCGACTTCTGGACGTGCGTCAAGCTCGTCGCATCGCGTCAAAGGCCGAGTCGAACTCGAATGACCCCCAGGGCGGGGATGACGTGGGGCGCCCGAGCGGCTTCCCCCCTGTTTTTCGCCTTCAATTCACGCGAAAAAAGAAAAAAGGGGCGACGAACGGGAGTCCGGGGGGCCGGCTCGTCCCTGAGCCGGAGTGTTCCCTCGCGCGGCCGCGACATCCTTGTTTGCCTGGAAATTCCCGCTGGATTCCTGCTCTGGTCTGGTTAAATCTGAGTTTGGTCGTTTTTTGGCCGACCTGCCTGCCTGTTCCGAGTGGTTACGTGGAGATGGGATCTGTCGTGGAAGAAAGGCTGCGCGACACCCCTGTTTAGAGCCGCGACGCGGCGGGGGGTGGGTGTCGTGTCGCTCCCTCGACGGCAGAGTGCGGGGCAGCTTGAATTCGCCTGACCCCTCGGGACTTCCCTATCCCCTTTAACGACCGCAGCGGTATACCCGATCTCCCGACACCCTGTCAACCCGACCCACGCTCGCCCACGCCGCCGTTTTCCTGCCCAAGAACGACCGATGACCGATGGCCGAGAATCAAAAAGCAGGCTGGTCAAGCCTTGCCTGGTCTGCCTATTCCAAACTTTTTCCTCGGTCAGCGGTCGTTCATGCTCTTTTCGACTCAGCGCGTTTGCGAGCCAACCCGGATGACGCCGTTTACGAAGGCGTGGGCGACGGGTATCCTACGCATGTCAGGGTGGCCAATTTGCGACAGCGTAGACGTCTGGATTTCGATCATGGGGGGGCATGGTCCATGCGAACCGGGGCAATCGGCGGGTTCTGGGCCGTGCTGGCGTGGATGACGCTTCCAGTCGTTCCGGTGGTTCTGGAAGACCTTTACTGCAACATCATTCCGATCCCATTTGACCCGATGGGACGGCCCGACCCGCGCGATTGGAACTGGGAGGCCTGGCTCGTGCAGTTGGGGCCGCTTCTCGGGTTTGGCTTCCTCGCCGGGGCGACGATTGGCCTGCCCGAGGCGCCGACAAACCGGCGCGGGCCGCGGTCGTGGCTTTCGCGGCGTGGGTTCTGGGTCGTGGTTGGTCCCTGGCTCGGGTTTCTCGTCTGGGTGGCCCTTTTTTGGGGGTTCGTGACGTCCGCGAAGTGGATCACGCCCCTTTTGCCCGATCGAAAACCCACGCCGGGACAGACGTCCCTCCTGGGGCCGGGTTGGGAGAATTCGTTGCCCGGGATGGTGTTCGTCTGGGTTGTCTTCGCGTTCGTGGTCTCGACGCTTTGTTATGGCTGGCTGGCGTTTGCGGTCGCCGCGGTGCGTCGGGCTCGACGGATCGGGCGCGGTGGGCCGACCTTTCGGAGGGGCCTGGCGGTCGCCGCGACGTTTCTCGGCTCGCTCTTCGGCAGTTTCTGGGCCGTGACCGAGTGGTGGCGGACCTATTTCTTCGACCCGAGGGTTGTTCCCGTCCTGCTCGCCGCCCTTTCTCTGGTGGCGGTCTCTGGCTGTGGCGGTCCGATCACGTATGGCGAGGTCCGCCGCCGCGAGCTTTTTCATGCGATGCTGCTGGCCTGGACCTTCGGCCTCGCCCTTCTCTGGCGATGGTGGGCCAGGCCGAGAACCTGACCGCCAGGCGGCTCGAAATGGGGTCACTTTTTCAAAACGAACCCAGCAAACAGGACAGCGTAATGGCCTGGCTTCAGAGCTGTTTCTTTCTCAATACATGACCAAGGACCAATGACCGAGGACCAAGGCCGGAAATTCCTCGGTCATCGGTCATTGGTCCTTGGTCATCATTTGAGAAGGAAAGAGCCCTGAGCCTGGCTTGCCGGATGAGGGCATCCTGGGTATTTTGCCGCGGCGGAAGCACGATCGGGCCAGGTCAGGCCAGGGAGGGCGCGCGATGCCGGTATTGGCGGGGTCCAACTTCCACGCGAAAACGCTGTGGCCGGAGATGATCGTCGCGGTTCTGGCCGGAACGGTCTTTCTCGGTGCGTTGGGATCGGTGGACCTCTGGGGCAAGCGCGAGCAAAGGGCCTCGGCCGAGGCGATGGACACGATCGATCATCACCACTGGCTTGTCGCCCGGCTTCAAGGCAGGCCGAGGCTGGAGAAGCCCCCCCTGCCCCGCTGGTCGATCGCCGCCTTGATCGCGTTGACGGGACGCCGCGACGAGTGGATCGTCCGCCTGCCGGGCGCGGCGTCGGCGTTGGGCATGGTGGCGCTGGTGTATGGTCTCGGATCGCGCATCGGAGGGCGATCGGCGGGGCTCTCGGCGGCTCTTGTCTTGACGTCAATGGGGTTCTTCGTCGCCGAGCTTCGCCAGGCGGGCAACGACGGTCCGCTCGCCTTCTTCACGACGCTCGCTCTCTTTGCCGCGCATCGTCGGCTTCACGCCCAGGGGGCCGATTCCGTGCCGGGTCCGAGGGGCTGGAACCTCCTCTTTTACGCCGCGATGGGCCTTGGCATGCTCTGCAAGGGGCCGATCGTCGTGGCCGTCGTCGCGGTGACGCTCGTGCCTTACCTTGCCTGTAGAGGTCGGCTGCGCGGGGGCCTGGCGCTGCTGGCCGATGGCCGGGGCCTGGCGATCTTTCTCGTGCTTTCGCTCTGCTGGCCGCTCCCGGTGCTGGCGACCGATCCGAACGCCTTGAAGGTCTGGCTTCTGGAGATGGGCCAGAAGACCGGCGCCTCGGGCATTCCGCACCCACGCCGACGGCTTCCAATCGCCGCCGACTGGCCGTGGATGACTGCTCCCTGGGCGATCGTCGGAACGCTCGCGCTGGCCTCGCCGTTTCGGAAGGATCGGGCACGGCCCGCCGCCTGGTTCGCCTGGTGGTGGGCGGCGGGAAACCTGGCGATCTTCGGCCTCTGGTCGGTCGCCAAGCCGAGCTATTTCCTTCCGTGTTTGCCTGGCGCGGCCTTGCTTTGCGGGGTGGAATGGGTTCGTTTGACCCGCCTTGCTCGCGGATCGAGGCCCGGCGGAAGGCTGGCGCGAACCGTCTTGCAAACGCACTGGGTCGGCCTGTTTGTCGGATCGGCGGTGGCGCCGTTCGTCGCCTGGCGGCTGGCTCCCGACCTTTCGGGCTGGGTCGCGGTCGTGGCGTTGGTTCTGGCGGGCTCGGTGATCCTCAGCGCCCTGGCCTGGCGTCGCGGGGCCGACGCAATGGCCCTGGCGCCTCTGGTCGGGGCGGCGGCGGTTCTCGTGCTGGTCGGTTACGGAGCGATGGCTCCAGTCGAGAACGCCCGGCGCGGACATCGCTCGCTGGCCGAGGCGATGGAACGTCTGCTTCCGGCCGAAACTCGCACCGTCATGTTCTTCCGCGAGATCGACGAGGGTTTATGGTTCTATCTTCACGGCCGCGACCTTGTGGCGATCCCCGGCTCTCGTCCCGAATACAACGACACCTACGAGACCATCGAGGCCATGCGAGCCCGCCGGTACGAGCGCGATCCGGCGAAGCGCATTGACGCTCAGCGGCAGATTCTTCTTTCCTGGCTCCGTCGAGGCGACCGCGCCTCGTCGTATTTTCTGATCCGCGACGCCTATTATGATTTGTTCGCCCGGTCGCTGACCGGCCTTGCCGAGCCTGTTTACCGCGAACGCGGAATGCACCGAAACGCGCTGGTCTTGCTCAGGTCGATTGACGGTCCCGTCGTCGCCGAGTCGCCAGCCGCGTTAGGGATTTCGCCACAACAACTTATCCGTTGTCCCTCATCGTAGCAGACCGAGATTCATTTCGCCTCAAGGCTCGGGTGGCCATTTGCCCCTCACGTTGAGATGCGGGCCGCTGGCTTAATGCCCCATCTGCCAGGCTTTGACGGCGCCGATCGGATGCAACAGCATCAGGACGTTCAAAACGAAGCCATCGCGGTAAACGACGAGCAAAACGGCTTCAACCAGGAAAAACAGGAAGATCGACCAGCGGGCCGGAAGCCGGGTCGCCAGCAGATACCCCACGCCACATGAGGCGATATCGCCGAGCGAGTTCAAGACACTGTCGCCCGAATAGCCGAGTGCGATGGTTGCGCTCCGATAACGTTCGATCACCGCGTCGGAGTTCTCGGCAACTTCCCAGAGCATTTCCAGAAACAAAGCCAGAACCAACCGAGCGTGGGCTTTCAGTCTTTTGGCGAACGGACGAAGCAGGGCGTAAAAGAGGAAGCCGTGAAGGGCATGCGTGAAACTGTACGGGTCAACCAGGTGCTGCGAGTTGTGCTCGCCGTGGATGTCTCCCGACCAGACCGAGAGTCGTCCGCAACGGCACCACCAGCGCTGACACTCGACGCGAAGCGCGACGATCGTGAGCCCGAAAATCGCCACGATCGCCAGCGCCGTCCAGAGGCCGAAGATCGGCCTTGCGACGTCATCAACCGCGTCGGCCTTCCGTGTTTTGTCGAAAGGGGAGAGCATCGACACCTCCACGTCGGATCGGATCGCGAGAGGATCGGTCGCCGAGTTGGATGGTATCCACGTTTCTCGTCCCGGGCGAAGAAAATCGGAAGCAAGAGACGAACCGCGAGGCTCTCGCGGTTGCCGCTAGTCGACAACGGTCGGAGGGCGTAAACTGCGAGCATGATGGTGTACTCGCGACTCGTCAAGAAGATGTTCAAGGCCGTTTACGGCGAGCCGCCCGAGATGTCGGAGGGGGGCGAGGGCTGGGGCCTCGTGCTCGTCGCCGATGGCGTCGGCGGCCTGGACCTCTGCGGCACGGCCTTGCGGTACGTGATGGGGGCGGAGAAACTGCCGTTCGTCGTCAAGGTCGTCCCCTGGGGGCACGGTTTCGGACGCTGGCACGCCGATCTGACGAACGCCGAGAATCGCGACACCAAGGCCAAACTGATCGCCGACGAGGTCAACGCGTTTCGAGCCGAGAAGCCCGGGGCTCCCGTCTTTCTCGTCGGCAAGTCGGGCGGAACCGGTCTCGTCGTCAAGGCCCTGGAAGCCCTGGGCGAGGGGGCCGTTGACGTCGCCGTCCTGATCTCGCCCGCGCTCTCGCCGCGTTACGACTTGACGCGGGCCTTGACGGGAGTCGGCCGGGAGATGGTCGTGTTCTGGTCGCCGCTGGATGTTTTCGTGCTCGGCGCGGGAACCCGGATCTTCGGCACGATCGATCGGATCAAATCGGTGAGCGCGGGGCTGGTCGGGTTTCAGACCGCGGCGAAGGAGACAGCCGGGCAGAAGGCGCAGTATGCCAAGCTCAGGCAGGTGCGCTGGCGGCCAATGATGGCGTCTACCGGGTATCTTGGCGGACACGTCGGGCCGGACAGTCCGGCGTTTCTGAGGAAATACGTTGTGCCGCTGTTGCGGGCGATCGAGACCCCTGGGGGGTGATTTCGACCGCTTCCCCTGTCAAGCCGGGTGCCCCCCGCGCCGATAACCTAGGGGCCGGGACGACGGCTGGCTGTCACAAGCCGACAACCTCACCACGGTCTGACCGATTATTGCCCCCTTTTTCTATTTCAGACACCCGAGCTTTCAAGTCAGCGTCCTTTGAGAACGTCCGGGCCGCGACCCCGCCTTGTTGAAAGTAGGGGTCTCGACCCGCGCGTTCTCCCCGCTGCTGGTCATCGGGGTGTACGTCATCAAGAACTGGCACCGCGACGCCACAACGCGCGGCGGTCTCCGCCTCTCCGGAGGAGACAGCTACCCGCCAGGCCCTTCCGCGCAAGACCGGGGGGCGGGACCGCCTCGCGCTGAATACAAATGATCCGAAACCGTGGGCGACGCTCTCAAAAAGGGCCAGACGTCCAGGTCGGATCTGACGCCGATTCGACGGAAAGAGTCCCGAGGATGCGGTTTGCCCTTTCCGAAGGGGCGGGCGTCCTGTTAGCTTGCCAGGGAGCGTACCGGCGTCCCTTTTTCCTAGGAACGGTGCGCACTCTCCCCCCGACCGACGATCGGACGGGGCTGATCGAACGGACGCGAACGGGCCAATCCAGGCCCAACGACGTCCCGCGGCCCGCCGATACTTCTGCGGCGCGGGAAGACCCCGCCCCGCGCACGACCGAGATTTTGGAGTGTTGACGCACCGATGAGCACTCATCCTGCCGCGATCGCATCCGTCCGCGCCCGCGAGATCCTCGACAGCCGAGGCAACCCGACCGTCGAGGTTGACGTGATCCTGGCCGACGGCACCCTCGGCCGCGCCGCGGTCCCCTCGGGCGCGAGCACCGGAATTTATGAGGCGGTCGAACTTCGCGACGGCGACAAGACGCGTTACCTGGGCCGAGGGGTGACCAAGGCCGTCGCCAACACCAACAACGAGCTGGCCAAGGTCGTTATTGGCCGCGACCCGGCCGATCAGGTCGGCCTTGACCTGGCGATGATCGCCGCCGACGGCACCGAGAACAAGGGAAGGCTTGGAGCCAACGCCATTCTTGGCGTCAGCCTGGCCGCGGCCAAGGCGGCGGCGGCCAGTCGCGGCCTGCCGCTCTACCGCTACATCGGCGGCGTCAACGCCCGGGTCTTGCCCGTGCCGATGGCCAACATCATCAACGGCGGCAAGCACGCCGACAACAAGATCGACTTCCAGGAGTTCATGGTCATGCCCATCGGGGCCAAGACCTTCTCGGAAGGGATCAGGATGGTCGCCGAGGTCTTTCACACGCTCAAGAGCGTGCTCAAGAAGGCCGGACATAATACGAACGTCGGCGATGAAGGGGGGTTCGCCCCCAACCTCGACAACGAGGAGTCCATCAAGTTCATCCTCGACGCCGTCGACAAGGCGGGGTACAAGGCCGGCCGCGACGCCGATTTCGCCATCGCCCTGGATTGCGCCAGTTCCGAACTCTTCGACGAGGGAGGAAAGAAGGGGTACAAGTTCTGGAAGTCGGCCCCGGACAAGCTCTTTTCGGCCGATCAGATGATCGAGCTTTTCAGCGCATGGATCGACAAGTACCCGATCCTCTCGATCGAAGATCCTCTCGACCAGGACGACTGGGACGGCTACCAGAAGATGACCAGGGCGATCGGTAACCGGTGTCAGATCGTCGGCGACGACTTCTTCGTGACGAACACGAAGCGGCTCAAGGACGGCATCGCCAAGGGTTGCTGCAACAGCATTTTGATCAAGGTCAACCAGATCGGCACCCTGACCGAGACGCTCGAAGCCGTCGAGATGGCCCAGCGCGCCGGTTACACGGCCGTGATGAGCCACCGGTCGGGCGAGACCGAGGATTCCACGATCGCCGACATCGCCGTGGCGACGAATTGCGGTCAGATCAAGACCGGAAGCGCCTCGCGGTCGGACCGGATCGCCAAGTACAACCAGCTTTTGCGGATCGAGGACGAACTGGGTGCCTCGGCCGTCTTCGGGGTCTCGACCCTGAAGAAGTGAGCAGGGAGAAAGAGATCGAGGAAGGATCGGGTGAAATCCTGATCCTTCCTCAACGTCCTTGTTCTTCTTTCTGAGTTTCGAGAATCCGAGGCGCGGCGGTCAGCCCTGGCCCGGGGCGGGTGAATTGGACTTACGGTTGGGATCAAAGCGCTTGATGAGCGTGACCTCGTTGCCGCGTTCGTTGTAGTGGAATTCGTCGACGAGGCCCTTGGCGAGCATGATCCCGAAGCCCCCTTCGCGAATGCCGAGGTCGTTGCGAATGTCGAGGTGTCCGATCGGATCGTCATCCGACGCGGCATGAGGGAGCTTGCGAGGATTGAAGCCGGGCCCCTGGTCGCGAATGATCAGGGTGACCGCGTCGTGGCTGATCCGATAGACGATCGTCAGGACGAGGTCCGCGTTCTTGCGGTGGCCCCACTCGATCGCGTTGCCCCCCATCTCCATGACAACCTGGCGAAGATCCTTGATCTGACGCTCGGTCAGCGGCGTATGCGCGAAGAGGTCCGAGAGCAGGTCATTGGCCTGCGATAAGTACGTGACCTCACTCCGAATGTCGAAGTTGATCTCGCGTTCGGTGCCGAGTTGTTCGTGCTCCTTGCGCCAGGCCATCGCCTTGTCAATGGCGTCAAAGAGTTGATTAGGGGTGAACGGCTTGGAAAGATAGCCGTTGGCGCCGACCCGAATGCCCGAGGCGCGATGGTGCGGCTCGTTCAGGGCCGTGACCATGATGACCGGAATCAGGTTCGTCTCGCGGTTCCGTTTGAGTTGATCGCAGACGGCGAAACCGTCGAGGTCGGGAAGCATGAGGTCAAGCAAGATCAGGTCGGGCCTGAATTCGGAGACGGCGGCGGCGACCTGTGAGCCTGTGTAAATCTGGACCGACGAGAAGTCTCGCGCCTTGATCAGCGCCGCCAGCATGTCGTTGACGTCGCGTTCGTCGTCGACGATCAGCACGGTTCGCGGCATGGGCGAAGACTCTGGGTTTCGCGGTTGTTCACTCGGAAACGTGCCGACACTTCCTGGCATGCTCGACCGCGAGTGTCGGCTTCCGGTTGACCGATCGGACGCATTGTGCCGCGCCCGGACGCCCCTGACAAGGTATCGGACGCGGCCGCGCCCTTGCGAGACGGGTAACCCGCGGGCCACAATACGAACGACGCGAGGGCCAGACCGAGCCCCGCGCGCCGAACGACCCCATGCGCGGCGACCGAGACCTGCCTCATGAAAATTACCAAAATTATCGACGCCTTCGGCTATGTCATTTACGCGACCCTCGCGGTTCTGGCCGTCTGGGGCGTCTACAATGCCATTTTACTCTATAGAAACCTCGGCAAGAAATCGCTCGTCGACGGCAAACCCTTGACCGACCGCGTCCGCGAGTTGATCAAGGCCGGCAAGTTTGAGGCCGCCGCCGCCGCCTGTCAGGACCCGGCATGGTGGCATTCGGCGTTGGCGCAACTGATGGCCGTCGCCCTGAAAAATCGAGACAAGGGAATTGCCAAGGTCAAGCAGATCATCGTCATGGAGTTCCACACCGAGATCATCGCCGGGATGGAAAACCGCCTGGCGTCGATCTCGACGATCGTCCGGATGGGTCCCTTGCTCGGCCTTCTTGGCACGGTTGCCAGCATGATCGGCGCCTTCGGCCGGATCGGCGGTTCGGAAAAAGTGAATCCGACCGCCCTGGCCGCCGACATCAGCCTGGCGCTCTGGGCGACCGGCTCTGGCCTGCTGATTGCCACTCCGATGATGATTTTAGGCAACGACATCCACGCCAAGCTTCGACGACTTCGAGACCGAACCGAGCGCCAGCTTCAAGATTTCATCGATGCCCTTGAAGAGGTGGAGCCCGCCGCGCAGAAGAATCCCGGAGGCACCCGATCGGGAGCCGTCAGGGCCGTCTTGCCGAGGAATTGAGAGGGAGGCTGATGATTATTGACCCGGAAATCATTGACCACCAACGCAGCGCCCGAGGCCGACCTCGAACCAAGGGAGAATAGTAGGATGGCGATAGATTTAGAATGGAAAGGTCCGTTTTTGATCAATCCCAGGCCGCCAGCTTTTTCTCCAAGCGAACCTAACTTATTTGACTTGAGCGGCTTGTACTTGCTGACCATTGAGCATGAGGGAGGCTACCTCATTAACTATGTCGGCGAGACTGGAGTTAATTTTCGGGAACGTCCTTTGAGAGCAGGCACAGCTTGGAGTTACGGAGGGAGGTTCAATGATCAATCAAAACGAAGCCGAGAGATGGTCGATCCGGATCAATTCGCTCAGGGCAGGCGGGTCGTGACTGAGACGCCTACTCGCCAGGAATTTTCATACGACTACTCCAAATATCAGGCCCAACTCGATAAAATTTACAAATCGTTTCGCTATTTTCTGGCTCCAACTTTTGAAAGTGAATCAATCAGGAAATCTATGGAGGCGGGGATTATACGAACCCTCTTGTGTTCAAATGATGAAAAGATCAGGAATTTCCTTTACAACATTAACCCTCGAAAACAGTCGCCGTATCCGCTTCAAATCACTATGAAATCGAGCGTCCTCTTTCATGGCCTCGGAGCAGCGGTTAACTGCTGATTTCTAGAAAATCAGGATTAAGGGCGCCCCGATGCTCCTGAGACGCCAGGCCAACGACGACCGCGACGAACACATCGACATGACGCCGATGGTCGACGTCGTGTTTCAGCTCATGACGTTCATGCTCTTCTCCGTCCAGATGAGCGGCGGCGAGAAAGTGGACGTGCCCGCGGCGAGGCACGGAGTCGGAGTGGAAGAGTCCGCGGCGACGTTTCTGACAATGCTCAGGCCCACGGCTCCGGGGGCGGAGCCGAAAGTCTTGCTGGGCAACGGCGGCGGCATGACCGCGACGCTCGACCAGGTGAAAAAGGCCGTGGCCGACGGCCTTCGCGAAGGCCGACGCAAGGTCGTTGTTCAGGCCGACGGCGGCGTCCCGCACGGCGAGGTGCTCAAGCTCGCCGCCGCGGTCACCGAGGTCGAAGGCGTCACCCTGCATATCGGGGTTCAGGAACCCGAGATCCTGAAGTAACCATCGATTGATCATTCATTATGGCGGACTGGGACGTCTTTCACAGCGATCGCCTTGAGGTCGAACGCGGCCTGACCACCGCCGAGGTCCGCGCCGCGCTCGGCCGCGGCAGCCTCGTTGACGATGACCTGATCCGACCCGCCGGAACCACGATCCCCTGGGCCAGGCTCGTCGACACGCCTTTGCCCGACGAAGTCTCGAAAATCGAAACGCTCGCACCTCACGAGCACGACGACGAGACCGATGCCGCCGAAGGGCTGACGGCAATCATTGACGAGGACGAGGACGAGGACGAGGACGATGAGGAAGTAGCAGCGCCAGAGGCAGACGAGGAAGCCGAGGAGCGGGAGCGGTCAAGTCTGGAGGTGATGGCCTGGGATGATGATCTCGACGAGAACGAGCAGGACGAGGCGTACGACCCACAGGAAGAGGATGAGGCCGCGGCCGAGTTTACCCTGGCCCGAGGGTCCACCGAGACGGTCGAGGAACTCGACCTGGCGGCGATGGTTGACGTCGCCTTTCAGCTCGTTCTGTTCTTTCTCGTCACGGCGACGACCATTCTGTACAAGAGCCTGGAAGTCCCCCGGCCGAACCCCGAGAGCAGCCCCGCCGCGGCCGCCGCGCAAGGGCGGTCGAAATCGCTCGACGACCTCAAGGAAACGTACATCCTCGTCGAGATCGACCCAACCGGCGCCGTGAAGGTCGACAACGAACCGATCCCGGCCGAGATGCCCGCCCTGGCCGAGCGCCTTCGCGCGCTCAGGGAACGGACCGGCCGGAAAGCC
This sequence comes from Isosphaeraceae bacterium, assembly GCA_965277595.1. GTDB lineage: Bacteria > Planctomycetota > Planctomycetia > Isosphaerales > Isosphaeraceae > CBDIDH01. Next base: position 1,460,955 of record CBDIDH010000002.1, on the reverse strand, counting down.
ATGCTTCTCTCGGCCGATTTCTCGACGCCACACCGCAGCGCCGTGCTCGCTTACGACGCCGCCAACGAGATCGGTCTGGGGATCGCCATCGCCCGGCCCAGGGCCGCCGCCGTCGGCGGAGTCGCGCCCGCGCGCAAGACCGACGGGTGACGATGACCTGCGATCCCCGACCCTTGATGGACAGACCGCCGCTGTCAATCAGCCGTCGGAACGGCCCGAGGTGGCGAGCAGGTTCGCGCCTTCCTCGCTGACGCGGGTCTCGGACTCGTTCAGAGCGTGTTCGACGGGGGTCGGCTGGCCGTTGGCCGGGGTCGAACGCGCCGCCTCGACCGCGTTGGCGTCCTTGCGGAGATTGGACGCGGCCCGAGACGCCGAATCCACCCGGATCGTGTCGGGCGTCCGGCTCGCGGCGGGCGACGGCACCGAAGTCTGCGCCGCGCTTCGGGTCGTCGCCGCGAGATCGGCCTCGGCGGCGGGAGCCGTGAGTGCGTGCGCCTCCTGAAGGGCGACCTTGACCCGGAGCTTGGCGTCACTGTTGACCTTCGCCCAGTCGGTATTGCGCACCGAGACCCAGTAATACGCCTTGAGCCGGACGCCGCCCGCTTCCAGGGCATCCACCAGCGCACGCGCGGGAGGATCGGCGAGGACGCCGTCAACCTTGCGGAGAGCCGCGGTCATGGCCTCGACCGCAGCCGCCGACGAGGCTTCGTAAGGAACAACCACGTCAAAGTTAACCCGGTAACTCGGCGAGGCTGTTGAATTGATCAGGATTTCCTTGTAAACAATATTATTGGGAATACGGATATGGTTTCCTTCGAGCGTCACGAGAACCGTGGCCCGGGTGTTAAGCGACCGGACGACGCCGGTCTGGCCGGCGACGGTGACGTAATCGCCAACCTGAAATGGCCGACGGATGCCGAGCAAGACCGAGGCGATGAAGTTTTCGGTGATGTCCTTGAAAGCGAAGCCAACCGCCAGGCCGACGATACTGGCCAGGCCCAGGACCGAGAGCACCGCGTGCGTCAGGTTGAGGATCGAGAGCGCGAAGATCACGCCCCCGAGCGCGATTCCCGAACCGATCAAGGAGCCGGCGACCGATCGGAGCATCACGTTCTTGAAAAAGGGAGCCAGAAGCGTCTCGGCATAGGCGTTGAAGACTCGCGCGAGCGCCGCGAAGGCCATCACGACGCCAAGGGCGAGGACCCCAAGTAGCCATCGCCGACGAATGACCTGCCAGATGGCCGTAACCTTCTCGGCGAGGAGTTCGGGAGCGGTCAGGACCTCGGAGTCGGTCGTGAGCCGGTTGATGACGAGGCTTAAACCTTCAACCTTGCCGGCGATATCGGTGATCTGGTTGCGGGTCTCGTCGTCGTCAACCTGGCCGTCGATCAGGGCGACGCCCTTGGTCACCGTGGCGTCGACGTTGCGAACACCTGGAACCTGGCGGAGCAGGCCCTCCAGGTATTCTTCATTCCGCTTATCCTTGGCCTTGTTGTCCTCGGCCTTGATCGGACCCGAGACGGCGGTGACGGTCTCGCCGTTCTCCTTCTTGCCGGACGACGCCCCCTTGGCCACCGGCGCCGGGCCTGCCGCGCCCGCGGGCAGTCCGGGAACCTGAGCGCCCGCCTCGCAGTCCATCACCGGGACAATGGCGAGAATTACCGCGACGTGAACCCAGAATCGCATCCCTGCCCGACGCGACCGCTTTGCCAACATGATGCCTCCCGTGTCAGCGCACCGAAATCCTTGTAACACCTCAACTTATCACCTCACCGCGCCTCGTCGGCGGATTCGGGAGAGGTCCGTCAACGAACAAAGGCCCGGTCACCGGGCCTTCGATTCTCAGGTTTCACAACAGGCAAATCGCGGGCCGGAATGGTCGTCGCACGGATTAGGATTCGCCGCGATCGGGCCGAGAGACAGTGAAAAAATCTAGCGTCCAGCGGATTGTTCGAAATCTAGCACCATGAGAACAGATCCTTTCTGGCTTGGTGGCCACGGCCGACGGGCATTTCGCATTTGTCCGGGCCGAGGTGATTGTCGGGGTTGTGGGCGAGGGCGTTCGAATGGTAGGAGTATCGGAACCGCGGGGACCGTCCGGGCGCCCGGGTCAGGCCTCGGAAGGAAGGACGTCAAGGACGCCCCATGAAGACCCGCCGACGGCTGGCCGCTCTGTTCGTGATCGTGATCGTCGGGGTTATCGCGGCGGTCGTCCTCGACGAACGCCTGGTGCCTCGACTGGTCCGCGGAGCCTGGCCGACCGGTGGTAGCGTCTTTCAGGTCAAGCCTTACCTGCAACTGGGCGACGCCCCGAGCCTGGCGCCTTCGGGCGAACCTGAACGTTACGCCCTGCTCTGGCAGACGACCGACGCCGATGGCGAACCCGACGACTGGTCAGTCGATGTCAGGGCGAAACCAGAAGGCCCGTGGGTCCAGACCGAACCGCCGGGAGTCAACCGGGTCGCGATCGACCGGATCGCCCCCTTTCGGCTCTACCGGGCGAAGCTGAAGGGCCTCGTGCCGGGAGGCCCGTTTACCTATCGGGTTCGGCGGGCCGGGGCGATCGTCTTCGAGGCCGGGGGCACCGCGCGGAAGCCGGCGGGTCGGCCGCAGCGGTTCGCCGTCTTTGGCGACGGCGCGGCGGGAACCTGGGCGCAGAGCGCCGTGGCCTATCAGACATCGCTGGCGAAGCCCGATTACGTGGTCGTGACCGGCGACGTCGTGTACATGCGGGGTCGGGCCTCGGAGTATCTCGACCACTTCTTCCCGATCTACAATCATGACTCGGCCGGCAGCATGTTGGGCGCCCCCCTGCTCCGTTCGATCCCCTTCCTGACGGCCGCCGGAAATCACGACCTGATCGAGCGCAACCTCGATGCGCACCCCGACGGCCTCGCCTATTTCTATTACTGGGACCAACCCCTGAACGGCCCTGAAGGCGTCCCCGGAGCGCCCGGCTTCCCTCTCCTGAAAGGTTCCGCGGCGCGGCAAAAGGCTTTCCGCGATGCCGCCGGTCCGGCCTACCCGAGGATGGCCAATTACTCCTTTGATTACGGCGACGTCCACTGGAGCGTGCTCGACACCAACACCTATGGCGACTGGACCGACCCCGTCCTTCGCGCCTGGCTCGTCGCCGACCTCGAATCCGAATCGGCGAAACGCGCGGCCTGGCGATTTGTCGCCTTCCATCACCCCCCTTTCAGCTCGTCGAAGGCGCACGCCGACGACCAGCGGTCGCGGGTTCTTGCCCGGACCTTTGAAGACCACGGGGTCTCGCTGGTCTTCAACGGCCACGTTCATAACTACCAGCGCAGCCGTCCCTTGCGATTCATCGCCGACGACGTCGCGCCTGGCGGCCGGGTCTACGGTCCGCTCGGCCAGGTGAAGGGCCGATGGACCTTTGACACCGTCTACGACGGCGCGACCCACACCCGGCCCGACGGCGTGATCTACATCGTGACAGGTGCCGGCGGTGCTCGGCTTTATAATACGGACCAGGGTGACGACCCCTCGTCGTGGCAGCCGTACACCGCCCGGCTCGTCTCGAACGTCCATTCACTGACTGTGGTTGACCTTTCGGCCGACGTCCTGACCGTCCGCCAGGTCTCTGACACAGGCGCCGAGATCGACCGGTTTGTCGTCTCGCGCGTGACCAGTCCGGGCCGCTAGGGAAAAGGCCGACGATGCAGCCCCTTGATCGGCCCTGGATCGTCGGCAACCCGCCTCCAATGGAAATCAGATCGGATTCAGGAGACCACTGATGCACAGCCTGATTCACGGTTACATCCGGTTCCGCTCGCATGGGTTCCCGCTCAAGCGGCGGCTCTTCGAGAAGCTGGCCGAAGGGCAGACGCCGCAGTACCTGTTCATTACTTGCTGCGACTCGCGGGTGACGCCGAACGACTTCACCGGGGCCGGACCCGGCGACATGTTTCAGGAACGAAGCCTGGGGAACGTCGTGCCGGCTCACGGAGGCCGAGAGACCGAGGCCACGGCGGTGATCGAGTACGCGGTGATGGCGCTCAATGTCAAACATATTATTGTTTGCGGACATAGTCAATGCGGGGCGATCAAGGCGATGCTCGACCCGGCCTCGCTGGAAGGCATGCCGAACGTCGCCGCCTGGCTCGCCAGCGCGGGGGATGCACTCGCGGCGGTCGCCCGCAAGTACGGCGACCTGCAAGGTGACGAATTGCTTGACGCCACGATCCGCGAGAACGTGCTGGTCCAGCTTGATCACGTTCGCAATCAGCCTTGCGTCGCGCCCCGGCTGGCCGCGAAGACGTTGCAGGTTCACGGCTGGGTCTTCGAGTTTGAACAAGGCCGGGTCATCGCCCACGACCCTCGTGTCGACCGGTTCGTTCCCCTGATTGACGCCTACGCAGGTCGAGAGGATTCGCTCTGACGATCGTCAATTGCGACGATACACAAGGCAGTGCACCGATCGAACCTTCCGATCGAACGACGGAGGTATCCTAATCTATAGCTGAAGTCACCCCGAAGAATCGGCCCTGACCGATAGTCCCTCGCGCTTGACACAACGGGTTCCCGCGCGGCAGTCTGAGAGCACGCACGGTTGGACGAACCGCCGGATGATCTTACCCAGATTAGCCCAGACCAGCCCCGCCCGAAGGATCTCGCATGGCCGATCCCGCCCGTTTCGAGGAACCGACACGCGACGAGGTCGCCGCCGTGGCCGCATTGGCCGAAAAATATCGAGGCATGCGGGCCGAGATCGCCAAGGTCATCATCGGCCAGGATGACGTTGTCGAGCAACTGCTCACCGGCCTCTTCGCGCGAGGACACGTCTTGCTCGTCGGCGTGCCTGGCCTGGCGAAGACCTTGCTCGTCAGCACGGTCGCGAAAATTCTCAGCCTCTCGTTTCGTCGCATTCAGTTCACGCCCGACATGATGCCGTCCGACATCACCGGGACCGACATTCTTCAGGACGACCCGGAGACCGGCCGACGGAAATTCGCGTTCATCGCCGGGCCGATCTTCGCCAACATGATCCTCGCCGACGAGATCAACCGGACCCCGCCCAAGACCCAGGCCGCCTTGCTCGAAGCGATGCAGGAACGGCACGTCACCGCGGGGGGGTCCACGTATCCCTTGCCCGACCCCTTCTTCGTCCTGGCGACGCAGAACCCGATCGAGCAGGAAGGGACCTATCCGCTTCCCGAGGCGCAGCTTGACCGGTTCATGCTCAACGTCCGGGTGCCCTATCCCTCGGCCGCCGAGGAACTGGAAATCCTCAGGCGGACGACCGGCGAGGCCCCGGCCGACCCGGTCTCGACGCTGACCGGCGAACAGATCGTCGCCCTGCAAAACCTCGTCCGACGCGTGCCGGTGGCCGATCACGTCTTCCTCTACGCCCGCGACCTCGTCCGCGCCAGCCGTCCGAACCAGGACGAATCGACGCCGACGGTGAAGAAGTGCGTTTCCTGGGGCGCCGGGCCGCGCGCGGGTCAATCGCTGATCCTCGCGGCCAAGGCCCGCGCCGTGCTTCAGGGCCGCTATCACGCCGGAGTGGCCGACCTTCGCGAGGTCGCCCGGCCTGTCCTGCGACACCGGATCGTCACGACCTTTCACGCCGAGGCTGAAGGTATCGACGCCGACAAGGTCATCGAGCATCTTCTCGACGCGATTCCCGCCCCGAGCGAGCGCGGCGCGGCGAAGCTGGCGCGGGCCTGATCTGTTGGAGTGCCGTCAACTTGAGACGATCCCCATGAGTACCGAATACGTGCCCTTGAAGCCCATCCTCGCGGATGACTTCTGGCGTGACATCGAGTCATTGGGCTACTGGGAAGTCGGTCTGGAGGAGGACGACCCCGGACTCGGTTGGGTTACCGATGGGACCAACGCGATTCATGTCCATTATTGCAGCTCCACGGAATCAGTAACCTTCACACGCTACGGCGCGAACGATGTCGAGGCGATGCTCGATGCCGTTGGAGCCCACTTTGGCACCGAGATCATCGGCGAATTCGACGACCGCTACGAGGAGGTCTTTGATCGCTATTACGCGCGAGATTACCTGACCGGCTCTGACGAGGATTAAAGCTCGAGCGCATGACCCGATGAACTCCGACAAGCACACACCCCGCTTCAGGTTGACGCTTCGGCTTATCATGGTCGTCATGGCCGTGTTGGGGCTCGTGCTGGGATTGGGCATGGAGATGTTACGAAGACAGGCTCACTGGAAACACCTTGCCAGCGTTCACGCCTCTTTGATCTTTCCAGACCATCGTAAGCGACCCGATGAAACCACCGAGGTCGAGAAACAATACGAACTCTCCATGCAAAGGTGGCACAGCAGACTCAGTCAAAAATATACCAAGGCGGCACGGAATCCCTGGCTTGGTGTTGGCCCTGATGAGCCAGAGCCATTGTCTCCGTGGCCGCACAATCCGGAGCCACGAATCCGATATCCCGTCCCCGGCCCTCTGCCTTAATTTCGGTATATTTTCACAGACCTTACGAAAATTTTCGTGCAAAACGCTCCGAGAACGGATCACCCCCTTGCAAATCATCTTGAGCCCGGTGGATCTTCATGCCCCTTAACCCAAGCAGTCCCACGGAGGCCCCCCTTGATCCCACGGCGCTGGCTCGCTTCGGCAGGCTGGAGCTGATCGCGCGATTGGTTGTCGAGGGGGTGATGTCGGGCCTGCACAAGAGCCCGTTCAAGGGGTTCTCGGTCGAGTTCGCCGAGCACAGGCAATATGGGCCGGGCGACGAGATCCGTCATATCGACTGGCGGGCCTTCGGCAAGAGCGACCGGTATTATGTCAAGGAATATGAAGAAGAAACGAACCTCAAGGCGTACCTCGTCGTTGATTCGTCGGGAAGCATGGCTTACGCGGGCAAGACGGTCTCGAAGTTCGAGTACGCAAGGCGGCTCGCGGCCTCGCTGGCGTATCTGATGGTCAGTCAACGCGATGCCGTGGGATTGGTGACCTTCGATGACTCGGTGCGCGGAATGATCCCGGCGAAGTCGGCCCCGGGACACTTCTCGGTCATCTGCAAGGCTCTTGAAGACACCAAAATCGGCGGCGAGGCCCCGCTCAGCGGCATTCTTCACGCCCTCGCCGAGCGGATCAAGAGGCGCGGCCTGGTCGTGATCGTTTCCGACGGGTTCGATCAGGTCGACGACCTCACAAACGCCCTCCGGCACCTCAGGCACAGGCACCACGAGGTGCTTTTTCTGCACACGCTCGCCCCCGAAGAGGAAGAGTTTCCCTTCCGAAGGCCCTCGCGGTTCAAGAGCCTGGAACGGCTCGACCATCAGTTGCGGGTGGATCCGGTCTCGCTCCGCGCCGCGTACCTGGAACGGTTCCGGGCCTTTTGCGAGACCCTCAAGGAGCGCGTGCGGGCGATGGATGCCGACTATCACCGGGCCTCAACGGCCGATCCGGTCGAGAAAACCCTGCTCGATTACCTGGCGTCCCGATCCCGGAGGTCTTGACGGCAGATGGCGACCTGGGGCGTTCTCAACGCGGCAATGCTTATCGGTCTGATCGGCGCGACGGTGCCGATCATCATCCATTTCCTCAACCGCAGCCGCGACCCCGTGATCGATTGGGGAGCGATGCAGTTCCTCGAACTCGGCCGCAAGGCCCGGCGGAAGATCCGAATCACCGAACTGCTGCTCATGCTCGCGCGCATGGCCCTGCTGGCCCTCGTCGCGCTCGCCCTGGCGAGACCATATCGAGGAGAAGCAACCGGAAAAGGAACTGGGACAGAGGCCGTGGCGGCGACGGGAGGCGGTGGCGGTGGCGGGGCGAAAGACCTGGTGATCGTGATCGACGGGTCCGCCGGAATGGGGCGAGAGGCGGGGGGGACAACGCCAAGGTCGCGGGCCGTCGCCACGGCGAGACGACTCGTCAAGAGCCTGAAGCCAGGCGATTCGGTCGCCCTGCTCGTGGCCGGGTCGAGAGTCAAGGGGGTGATCGACCCGCCAAGTTTCGACATGGCGAAGGTCGACGCCGCGCTCGGTCGGCTTGACCCGATGCCGAGGCCGCGAACCCCCGACGCGAACCAGGCCGATCTTCCCGCGGCGCTTGGCGAGGCGTTCCGGGTGCTGGAACGGTCTGGCAATCCCGCGCGCGAGGTGGTCGTGCTGACCGACGGACGACGATCGTCGTGGCGGCCCGGCGAATCGACCCGCTGGGCACTCGTCCGCGATCTCTGGCGGCGCCTGCCGGTCCGCCCCGGAGTCTGGTCGGTCGCCCTCGGTTCAACGACTCCGCCCGAGGCCCCTGACGGCTCGGTCGGGCCGCCTGGTGTCTCGCGCGCCCTGGTCACGCCCGGCCTGCCGATGACCGTCACCGCCGACGTGGACAATGCCGGCCCCGGCCCGTTGACCCGAACCGCCCTGCTGCTCATCGACGGCCGATCCACGACAGGCCAGGCGCAGGTCGTCGGGCCGATCCCGCAAGGAGGTCGCGCCCGGCTGACGTTTCGAACGACCCTGCCGAGCCCGGGTTCGCACCTGCTGACCGTTCGGCTCGACGGCGGCGAGGACTCGTTGCCGACGAACGACGAGGCGTCGGTTGCCGTCGAGGTCGCCGCCGCCCTGCCCGCCTTGCTCGTCGACGGCGAGCCCAGCAACGAGCCGCTCAGCGGTGAGACGGATTTTCTCCGCGCGGCGCTGGCGCCGACCGGCGATGACACGCCGCAGGTCCGGGCCACGGTCGTCAAGGCCGACGGTTTGACCTCCTCGGCCTTGCAAGGCCAGGGCGTGCTCGTGCTGGCGAACGTGGAACGGCTCGAACTCGACCAGGCCACGGCCGTCTCGCGATTTCTCGACGGTGGCGGTGGCGTGCTCGTGGCGCCCGGCGATCGGGTTGACCCGGCCGCGTACGCGAGCTTGCCCTGGATGCCCGCGAAGCTCGGCGAACGCACCGGCGATTTCGCGTCGCGAAAGGCCGTGGCACATCCGGCGCCGGCGACCTTCACCGGGCCAGTCTTGCCCATGTTCGCCCAGGGCGACACCCCGCCGCTCGCCTCGGCCGACCTTTTCGGTTACCGGCGTCTTGAGCTCTTGCCCGGGGCCTCGGTCTCCGCCCGGCTCGACACCGGCGAGCCCTGGGCCGTCGAGCGCGCGCTCGGGCCGGGCAAGGGGCGCGTCCTGGTCCTCGCCGGGCCGATCGACGCCGAGGGGGGAACCTTGCCGGTCAATCCCGACTTTGTCCCTCTTGTCCATGAGTGGGCCTTTTACCTGGCCGGCGGGTCCGAGCCGCGCGCCTCTCGGCCTGGCGAGCCGGTCGTTTTCGACCTCCAACCAGCGCTTCCGGCCGGGGTGACCTCACTGCCGGTGCTGACCCCGAGCGGTGGGACCGGTCGGGCCGTGGTGATCCGGTCATCAGGCGTCGCCCGAGCCCGATTTGAAGGCACGGCCGAGCCGGGCGTCTACCGATTGAGCCTTCCCGACCCACCCGGCGGCTTCGCCTATGCCACGGTTCGCAACGACTCGACCGTTGACGACGCCGCGCCGCTTGAACCCGCCGAGGCCGACCGCCTTGCCGAAGGCTGGCCTCTTCACTTCGAGCCTGACCCCGATCGCCTTGTCTCTCGGATCTTCTCCGGCGGTTCCGGCGGCCGCCGCGAACTCTGGCGCGGCCTGGTCCTCGCCGCTCTGGGAGGGCTCTGCGTCGAGATCTATCTGACCCGCAAGCTCGTCCGAGGCCAGGGATTGATGGGTTAGTTAGCCTTGAAGAAAGGACCGATGACCAAGAACCGATGACCAAGGACCGAGTAGGTTGCATTTTTCGGTCATCGGTTCTTGGTCATCGGTCATCAAGATTTTGCCATTCTTCAGAGGGGTTTCCGCAGCGGCCCGCATGCGGGTATCATGGTGTCCGATCCGCACAAACCGCCCACTCACCCCGCCTCGCTGGACCTTGCTGGAGCCTGCCCCCGATGACGTTGGATCTGCCCGGGGGAAGGCGGTTGGTGCTGGCGGGGGGACAATTCGGTTGGTTCTGGCTGGCCGCGGGCGCCGTGGCCGTTGTGCTATTACTGGTGCTCTATCGCGAAGAGAGACGGCTGGTCTCAAGGCGGGCGGGGCTTGGCCTGCTGGCCTTAAGAGTGCTCGCGGCCCTTGCGCTCGTGGCAACGCTCTTTGAGCCGATCGCGGCGCGGACCTTTCGCGAGGCGGTTCGAGGCCGGGTCATTGTCGCCGTGGACGTCTCGGAAAGCATGGCGACGGCCGATCCCGGCCGAACAGGTGCCGAGCGCGCCGGTCTGGTCAAGGTCCTGGGCATGAGCCCCGCCGAGCCGCTTGATGCAATCTCCCGGCGCGAGGTGGCCCGACGGTTGCTCGCGGGGCCGCTGGCTCGCATCGCGGCCGAGCATTCGGTGGATGCCTTCGCCTTTGCACGCGACACAGCGCCGGCGACTCTCGCCGCCCTGGCCGATACGTTGAAGCGGCCCGGCAAGGCCCTTGATCCCGCCGGGCAGACGACCGACTGGCGGCCTGCCCTGGCCGAGGCCCTCAAGGCCGACGCCGCGTCGACGTCGGCCGGAGGAAGTGCTCCGGTCATCGGCGTTGTTTTGGTGACCGACGGCCGGCGCAACGGGCCGGGCGACGACGCGGCGACGGTCGATCGCCTGGCCGCGCGAGGCGTCCCGGTCTTTCCGGTCCTCATCGGTTCCACCAAGGCCCCGCGCGACGCGGCGATCGCGGCGGTCAAGGCGCCCGAGGCCGTTTACAAGGGAGACGTGGCGAACGTTGAGGTCACCTTGAAGCTTGACGGCTACGCCGGCCGCGAGGTCGCCGTGACGCTCGACCGCCCCGGCGCCTCGCCGCTTCGCCAGACAGCGCACGCGACGGCCGATGGGGCACGGCCGACGGTCACCTTTCGCGTCCCGCTCGACGAGGTGGGCGCCGTGCCCCTGGCGGTCGCCGTTGATCCTCAGGAAGGCGACATCCGACCCGACAACGACCGCAAGACGGTCACCGTGCAGGTGGCCGACGACAAGGCCAGGGTCCTGCTCGTCGACGGCGAGGCGCGCTGGGAATTTCAGTACCTTCGCAACGCCCTGGCGCGCGACCCCCGGGTCGCGGTGGAATCCATCGTCTTCCATCAGCCGAAGCCGGGCCTGACCACGACCGAAGCGTACACATACGGCCAGACCCTGCCGATCAAGACCGGCAACGAGGCCGATCCGCTTGGCAACTTTGACGCCGTGATCGTCGGCGACGTGGACCCGGCCGACGCGACTCCGGAATTCTGGGCGAGGCTTGACGCGTATGTCGCCGAGCGCGGGGGAACCCTGATCGTGATCCCGGGACCAAGGGCGTGGTCGGCCCTGGTTTCGACCGAATCGGCGCGAAAGCTCTTGCCGGTGCTCGACCCCTCGCCCGCGGCGGTTGATGACGCGGCCGAAGACCCCGAACACCCGGGCTTGCCCCCCGGCGTCCCCTTTGAGCCAACCGAGGCGGCCGTCGCCGACGCGAGCGCCTGGCCAATGCTTCAGCTTGCCGCCGATCCCGACGAGACCCGGCGCCGTTGGGCCGGCTTGCCGAGACTCCCCTGGGCGATCGTTGGCAAGACGAAGCCGGGGGCGACTCCGCTGGCCATTTCCGGAGGCGATCCGAACCGGGTCATCCTCGCCGCGCAGCCTTACGGCCTTGGCAAGGTGCTCTGGGTCGGCACCGATGCCACCTGGCGCTGGCGGTTCCGCGTCGGCGATGCCTATCACCATCGGTTCTGGGGCCAGGTTGTCCGCTGGGCGGCCTCGGGCAAGCTCACCGCGGGCAATGCCTACGTCCGGTTCGGGCCGGTGAAACCGCGCTCCGGCGAGGGCGAGTCCGTGCGCATTCAGGCGCGGATCAGCGAAGGCGTGACCGGCATCGGTCCCGACCTCCTGCTCGCGGCCCGGATCTTCAGGGCCGGTTCCAAACCCGGCGGCGATGCGGTCGCGATCGTCCCCTTGCGGCCCCTGCCCGGCCAGCCCAGGACCTTTGAAGGCGTCGCCCCGCCGCTGCCGATCGGTCCTTATATCGTCCGGCTCGACGCGCCTGGCCTGGTCGAATCCCTGGGACTGAACCCCGCGCCGCCGACCCCCACGCCCGAGGCGGGTCTTGAAGTCGTCGCGCGTGACAGCCCGGAACGCGTCGAACTGGCGGCCTCGCGCGACCCGCTCGATCGCCTCGCCGCGGCGACCTCCGGCACCGTCGTCGCCGATTTCGAGGCCGACACGCTCCCTCCCTTGCTCCGTTCGCGCTCGAAAGAGACCGTCCGCACCGTGGAAACCCCGCTCTGGGATTCGCCCCCGGCCTTGCTCCTCTTTCTGACAATCATCACGATCGAGTGGATCGCCCGCAAACGAGTGGGCTTGCCGTGATCGGCGGGTTTCTCTTTCAAAGAGGACCGAGAAAATCAGACCTTCGGTCATCGGGCCCTGGTCATCGGCCATAACGGAAACTGGCTTCAGGGAAGCGTGACCTGCCCCGATTGTACGAGGCCGGTGCGGATGTTGACAAACCGGAAGGTGGTCGCGGCGCGGTGGTTGGCGACGTCGTCGGGGGTGCGGATCGGCTGGTTGTCGAGGTCAATCAGCATGTCGCCCGGTTCGAGCCGCAAGGGAAGGAACGCCGAACCAGCCACGGGATATCGACTGAGTCGGGCACCCATCGCCCCCTCGAACGGAACCAGTTGATAATACAGGCCAAGGTTCGGCGTGTAGTGTTCGGCGGGGACGCCGGGCGGGTACCGGGTGAACGCGGGCAGGTCAAGCGTCCGAGCCTCGGGACGGTTGGTCCGGATGTTGATGAACGAGACGACCGTCCGGCTATTGTGGTTCAAGACGTCGACAAAATGACGGACGGGCAGGCCGTCGATATCGTAAATCGTGTCGCCTGGTTCAAGCTGGACCGCGGCGGCCGGCGAACCGGGGACCGGTGGACCCGTCAGGCGGGCGCCAAAGCTTTTACCCACGGGCACAATCTGGTAGTTGATCCCGAAGTTGCCCGCGAAATGACCGGCCGCGGCCATGCCGGCACGTCGGCCGAGCGAGACGAAACGCGGCGTCTGGTTCTCCTGACGCCTCAGGGCGTTGGCCGTGCTGTCGTCGTTGGCCGAGGCCATCAGGCGGTCGTCGCGGAACTCGCGGTAGAGCCACATCGTGCGGGACTTGAGATAGGGAAAAAACTCCTCCCATTCGACGAACCCGTCACCGTCCGAGTCAAAGTCGTGGGCGAACGGGGAAGACAGGCCACGGACAAGCACCGCCGTGAAGAATCCGCCGCGCTCGGCGTTGCTCCAGGATGACTCACCGACGTCCGATGAGAGAATATCGACGATACCCGTGTGGCCGAGCAGCAAGGACCGGATCGGCGGGTTTTCGTTGCGCGGCAAAGCCGGAGCGGCCATCGGCGCCTGCGGCCTCGGGGCGCGGCGGACGACGTTGGCGCAGCAGTCAGTGAGAATGACCGTCAGCTTCGCCCCTTTCGCCTGGAACGCCTGGCGAAGCTCGGAACGGAGCAGGTCGCCCCGCGAGGTCGTCAGGGCGTGGTCGAACCCTTGCAGCGTGGCCCCGTGGCCCGAATAGTAGAAAAAGGCCGTGTCGGCCGGCCCGATGGGCATCTCCTGAATGCGCTGCAAGATCATTTGCCGGGAGACCCGAGGACCGGCGAGATCATCAAAAATCAGCCGCTCGCCTTCATTCAGCCCGAATTCCAGCGCCGAGCGCACGCCATCGTGATCAACGTTCAGCCCCGCGATCCTCGTATCCGTGTCAATCACCAGCAGCGCGACCACGCGACCGTCGGCCATCGCCGGGCCGACGAGCCCGTTCAGAAAAAGCAACAGCAGCAGCAGGGCCGACAACAGCCAGCCTCGGTTCCGCATGCCCGTCATCGTTGGTTCTCAATCTCGTCGGGTCTCAACACGCTTTTGAGATTACGACACCCCGCGGCGATTGGAAGAGTGGACTGTCGGGAAACCTGTCGGCTCTCGGTATCATGGGGGCTAAATGAGGTTGAGCCTTCCGGAGGTCTTCGCGATGAGCACCGTCCGACTTGAGTTAACAGCCGCCAACGAAGATGTCGGCGATATCGACATGGTCACCACCCTTAACATTGGTCCGAACGGCCTCGACCGCTATCTGGACCTGGTCGGCGACCGGCGGAACCCCCTGATCAAATATCGCGAAGGGAGCCTGACGCTCGTCTCACCGTCTCAAAAACATGAACGGAGCGCGGATCGGATTGATGGCCTGATCAAGGGAATTTGCGATGAGCTGGGAATTGACTCATATGCGACCGCCTCGACTCTCTTCCGCGGGCCGGGGATGGATCACGGGATCGAGGCGGATAAAACGTATTACATCGCCAACGAATCCGCCGTGCGCGACGTCGACGATGAGATTGACCTGACCGTTTATCCTCCGCCAGATCTGGCCGTCGAGGTTGTCGTCACTCACGATCCCCGGCAGTCGCTTGCAATCTGCCGCGAACTGGGCATTCCCGAGGTCTGGGTGTATCGAGTCAAGCGTCCGTCTCTGGAGTTCCTTCATCTTGACGCTCAGGGCCAGTATCAGACGACGATGACAAGCCGAGCCTTCCCGTTCCTGACCGCCGCCGATCTCAGTCCCTGGATCAAGGCCACGCCCGGTGAATCGGATCGGGCTTGGCGGAATCGCCTTCGCGCCTGGGTCCGCGAGGTTCTGGCTCCGCGTCGTCAGTGATCGGGAAAAGGAACTACTCCCACCGAGAAAACTTTCAAGTCGCCCGTCACGACCATGCCGATCTTGCGTAGGGATGCGGGGAATGCACCCGTGCAAGACGGCGCGCATTTAAAGAAGGCGATCCGAGACGCGGCGAGACAACGCGGCGGCCCCCATCGTGACGTCGGAAAAACTTCCTGGTTGTCAAGAAACGTTTCCGCCGTTAGGATTGATGGATGGAGTGAAGGTTAACACGCGATTCCGAGCGAACCCGTCCAGATCGGACCGGGCCAAAGGCCGTCCGGGGTCGTAACAACCGTTGGTTTCTTGAATGAGTCGAACGGTTGACAAAAAGGGTGGGGCGGGCGGTTGAGGTTCCCCGGGAGGGTTCGACCGTGCTGGAGAATTTGGTCGACGTCGTGACAAGCGATCCCGAAGAGGTCGCCGAGGACGAGGGGACGCAAGCCACCTCGACGAGCTGGCCCGAACGCCTGAACTGGCGCGACCGGCTCCGTGGGCTTGATGAAAAATACCCCAAACTCTCGGAATGGCTGGGCGGCCGGCTCGATATCGAGATTCCGGCCATCGCCGTCAGCCTGGGAGCGCACCTGGCCCTTATCATGAGCCTGGGGATGGTCGGCTACGTCGTCCACCACGAGGCCGAACGCCGGTTCCAGGCGACATCGACCGTCGATACCTCGCTCGCGAACTTCGATCGGGTTGAGAATACGTATCAGGATCTCGACCAGACCGCCGAGAAGCCGGTCGAGCACGCCGCCATGTCGTCCTCGAATAACCTGTCGTTGACGACCGTGAACGCCCCGCCGCCGCCGGGTTCGGCGGGGGTCGCCTCAAGCGACCTGAAGGGCGCGGCGCCGATGCAGATGGCCAAGCTCGACGTCCAGAACGCGACCAGCATGGTCGTGCCGACGGCGGCCATGTACAGCACCTCGGTCTCGATCAAGGGAACTGGTTCCGAGCACGTCGGCAGCGCCGAGGGGGCCGTTGACCGGATCGCCGACGAGATCTTGCGACGCCTGGAAAAGGGCCGGACCCTGGTCGTCTGGGCCTTTGACGCCTCGGGCAGCCTCGTCGCCGAACGTGAACGCCTGACGAAGCACCTGGATACGGTCTACAAGCACATCAACATGCTCGACCAGAAGGGCCTCTCGGGCGATGGCGGGTTGCTGACGGCGGTGGTCGCCTTCGGCAACGACCGCAAGATCATGACCGCGACGCCAACCGACGACAACGAGGCCATCGCCTCGGCCATCCGCGCCGTTCCGCTCGACACGACCGGCACCGAGACGACCTTCCAGACCGTCGCCGACATCGTCCGCAAGTGGGGCCGCTACAAGGACGCCAAGGGCGCCGCCTACAAGACGATCGTGATCGTCGTCACTGATGAGGTCGGCGACGACGAGGAACACCTGGAAGAGGCAATCGAGGTCGCCACCAAGGCGAAGGTTCCCGTCTACGTCCTCGGCTCGCAGGCGATCTTCGCGCGGACGCAGGGGTACATGGACTATACCGACCCCAAAACGAAGCAGACCTACCGCAACCTGCCTGTTCGTCAGGGACCGGAGTCGATCCAGCCCGAACAGATTCGCCTTCCTTACTGGTATGACGGCGAACAGTACGACGTGCTCGACAGCGGGTTCGGCCCGTACGCCCTGAGCCGCCTGGCCGGGGCAACCGGCGGTATCTACTTCGTGACCCGGATGGGCCACCAGCGCATGGGCTTTGACCAGAGCGCCATGCAGGAATACAAGCCCGACTGGCTCCCCCGCCCACGGTACGAGGCCGAAGTTCTCAGCCATCCGATCCGCAAGGCGGTCATCGAGGCGTCGCTGATCACCCAGCAGAACATCCTGCCGGGCATGCCCTCGCTCTCGTTCCCGCCGACCGACGGCCCCGAGTTCAAGCAGGCGATGGAAACCAACCAGGCCCTCGCCGCTCGAACCGCCTACACGGTTGATTCGGCCCTGGAACCGATCAGCGCCGTGGCGAAGCTTCGCGACCGCGAGACCTCCCGCCGCTGGCAGGCCCATTATGATCTGATCCGCGGCCGGCTCCTCGCGGTCAAGGTTCGCTGCTACGAATATAACTGGGCCTGCGCCAAGATGAAGAAGGACGCGCCCAAGTTCTCCAAGCCCGATTCGAACACCTGGCGGCTCATCCCCGACAAAGAGATTCACATGAGCGACAAGGCCGCCGTCGCCGCCACGCAGGCGACCGACCTGCTCAAGCGGGTCGTCGCCGAGCATCCGAACACCCCCTGGGCCTTGCTCGCCCAGCGCGAGTTGAAAGACCCGCTCGGGTTCAAGTGGATTGAAACCAAGGTCAAGCCGATCGTTCGCGGTGACGGTGGCGATGCCGCCAAGAAGAAGAAAGAAAAGCCGATGGCTCCTCCGCCGCCACCGCCCAAGATCTAACGGATGTCTCGATCGTGGGATGGTTCCTCTTCGCGAAGGAATTGGACGTACGGTTGCTCCTGGCTTCCGTGCCGCTGGCAAGGGTTGTAGAATAGGATGAACCGTCCGTCCCTTCGGTTCGTTTGAGTTTCAGGTCTCCCGTCGACCGATCCGGTACCGAAGTGAAGCGAAAGTCGCACGCCGCCGCTGTCGCCCTTGTTCGATACAGTCGAGACGCCCCGGCGATTCACGGACCGATCAACGGCCGACCGATCGCCCCAGAACCCGCCGAGGTCGAGGACGAAACGTCATGGCCCTTCACGCCCCCGCACCCGAATCGTCCGCGTCGGAGTCAACCGACGGGCTCTATGAACTGGCCGAAGGCTCAGCGCCCGCTCCCGAGACTCCGCCGGCCCCCCCCGCTTCAGCGGCGACGCCTCCCCCGGCTCCTACGCCCGAGGCCGAGGCAGCGGCCGAAGAACCCGAACTGACAGCCGAAGAGGCTGAGGCCGCGGCCGCCGAAGCAGCCGCCAAGGCCAAGGCGGCCAAGGCCAAGGCCCGCAAGAAACGGAAGAAGCCGGGGCAGCGGTTCCTGATGCCCGCCTGGGCGGTCTCGCTCTTTGTCCACATGATGGTGCTTGGCGCCCTGGCGACGCTCACGCTCGGCACCGACGCGGGCAAGAAACTCGTCGCCAACATCAACTCGTCACTCGTCACCGGGGTCAAGGGAGACGAGTCCACGACGCCGATCTACGCCGACCCATCGAACCAGAAGAGCGACCAGGCCGTCGGCAACGAGACCGCCGAGAAGACCGGCGGCGGCGGCGGCCAGTCGGGGGGCTCGGGCAGCGGCTTCGGTGGCATCGGCGGCGGCCCGCCGTCGACAACCCCATCAATCGGCAAGGTCGGTCGGGCCGGTGACGGCAAAGGGGGGACGGGTCTCGGCGGCCTGAGCATCGCCTCGAACGTCTCGGGCCTCTCGCTCATGCCGGCCGCCCCCGGCCTCGACATCGGCGGCGGCGGTCTCGTCGCGGGCGACGTCACCTATGAAGCCAAGGACGTCGGCGCCTCGCTCGACCAGATCGCCCGCGAGATCCTTCGCCACCTGACCAAGCACAAGCTCACTGTCATCTGGCTCTTTGACGAATCCGAGTCGATGAAGGACGACCAGAAGGAGATCCACCAGAAGTTCGACCGGATCACCTCGGAACTCAAACTCCACGCCGACTCGATGTCGGCCAAGAAGGTCACCGAGCCGCTCAATCATGCGATCGTCAGCTTCGGGGACTCGATCCACTACGGCATCGAGAAGCCGACCAGCAACATCGAGGCGATCGGCAAGGCGATCGAACGCATTCCGGTCGACGCCTCGGGAACCGAGAACACGCTCCACGCGATCGATACCGTCATCAACAACTACTCGGGCCTGATCAAGAAGGACCGCAAGCTCCTGATCGTCCTGGTCACCGATGAGTCTGGCGACGACGGCGGTTACGTCGAGGAAGCGCATCAGTCGGTCGTCAACCGAGGGGTGCCGATCTACGTCATCGGCCGTCAATCACTCTTCGGCTACGGCACGGCTCACCTGCTCTATGTCGACCCGGTGACCAAGGACCACTACTGGCCAACAATCCACCGCGGCCCCGAAACGGCCGACGTCGAGCTTCTCCAGTACGACGGCCTTCACGACCGCTGGGACGAACAGCCTTCCGGCTTCGCCCCTTACGAACTGGCCCGCCTCGCCAAAGACTCCGGCGGCATCTTCTTCCTCTTGCCGAGCGAAGAAACCATGCGGGTCCGCCAGCGCGAAAAAGCGTACAGGATGGCCGACCTCAAGGAGTATGTTCCCGACTACAAGAGTCGCGCTCTCTACGTCAACGATCGCAACAAGTCGGAACTTCGCCGCACGCTCTACGCGATCATCCAGGAGACGAAGACGTTTCCGTACAAGCATCACTTCTCGATCGTCCCCGCCGAAATGATTCCCGAAGCAACCGAGGCGGGCAACCTCTCAAACCAGCGTCTCGCGGTGCTTGAAGCGATCCAGAAGCGCCTTGAAGGATTGCAAAAAGCTCGTGACCGCGAGCCCGAAAAGCGGTGGCAGGCCCACTACGACCTAATGCTCGCGCAGATCGTGACCTATCAGATCAAGTCTTATGAGTATGGCGCCTGTCTGGCCGAGATGGTCAAGAACCCTCCCAAGCCGGACAAGATGCCGACTCCCGACATGTCGGTGAACTGGGTCTTGCACCACTCGCACGAGCGCAAGGCGGCCAAGGAACGTACCGAGAAGAAGTATGTCGAGGCGACCCGGCTTCTCAAGGAAGTGATCGCGCGCCACCCCAAGACTCCCTGGGCCGACCTCGCTCAGGACGAACTCGACCGGGGCTTCGGTGTTCAGCGCCACGAGGAACACCACAACCCGAAGTACAACGAACGGGCCAAGCTCGTGCCAAAGTACTGAGCCAGTTCACGCAGACAACATTCGGATTCGTCGAAAACGCGGGGCGTGGGAATCGCTTCAATCCTTTTCAATGGAAAGGGGTTGCGATGATTCCCACGCCCTGCTCGTTTTTAGAGGTTCTTCCAGTCAGCCGCCTTCATGGTCCAGTCAACGGTACCGCCGACGAGGCCGAGGACGGACTGGCAGTCGTTGCAATGATAGATCGTTTCTACGGTCCCCTTGACCCAGTGGCGGCGGGTCTCGACAGGGGTCAAAACCCCGGGACAGACCGTCGGCTTGACGTGCTCTTTCCGACTCCGCGCGACAAGCTGTGCGTGTTTCATCTGATCTTCCCCGATCTCAACTCGGTCGGCGCACGACGACACCCCGCGTGCACGACGGGGGGGGACGAGTGCCCAATATGAGACGAACGGGGCGCCCATCCCGAAGAACTATCGAAGTTCCCGGGCTGAACAAACCGCGATTCATCGGTTCTCGGTCAGACGGGAGCGATCAGGCGCCGAGGGCGCGTTCGAGCGACGAGAGGATCTCGGCGACGGTCTCGAAACCGGCGAGCGGGGGGCGCTGCTGCTCGTCCTTCAGCCAGGACTGAACTTTTTTCTCGGCCGAGATGACCGTCGAATGGTTGCGACCGCCGAAATAGCGGCCGATCTCGCTATACGCGGCGCCGGTGTGTTTGCGGGCAAGGAACATGGCGAGCATTCGGGGATAGGTAGAGACCCGGGCACGGCTGTCCGACTTGAGCGCCTCGGGGTCGACCTGGAAAAGCTGGCAGACCGCGCGTTCAACATCGCGAAGCGCCACTGATTGCGCCGTGTGGCGGATCGTATCGCGAAGAGCCGACCGGGCCAGGTTCAAATCCAGGCGTTTGCCCGTCAGAACCGCGTGGGCGATCAGGCTATGAAGCGCCCCTTCCAGTTCGCGGACGCTGGCGCGGAGATGCTCGGCGATGAACGAGAGAACCGCGTCGGGAATATCAACGCCCCGCGCCTGGGCCTTCGCCTTGAGGATCGCGCGTCGGGTCGCCGGGTCGGGGGCGTCCATCTTGACGACCATCCCGCCGAGGAACCGGGTCGATAACTCCTCGGTCAGTTTGCCGATGAGCCGAGGATGTTGATCGGCCGCGACGACGATCGGCACGCCATCGGCGATCAGGGCATTGAAGGTGTGCAGGAACTCATCCTGCGTGGCACGTTTCGCGGCGAGGAAGTGGATGTCGTCGACAATCAGCGCCTCGGCGCCTCGAAACCTGGAACGAAACGCGTTCAAAGCCCCGCCGCGCATCGCGTCGAGAAAGCCGTTGGTGAACGCCTCGGCCGTGACGTGAACAAGCCGGATTCCCGGCCTCCGGGCGCGAAGAGCGTGACCCACTCCTTCAAGCAGGTGCGTCTTGCCCAGACCGACCCCGGCGTGAACGACCAGGGGATTGAAGGAACCGCCGAGCGACTGCGTCATCTCCACGGCCGCCGCGTGCGCCAGGCGGTTACCGGGTCCGGTCACAAAGTCGTCGAGTCGTCGGGGCGGCCGGGCCGTCGCGTTTTGGTTCGCGGCCGACATCCGGGGCCGGTCGGTCGGCGGCAAGGGGGGAGCCTGCGGAAGGGGCTGAACCTGGGGCGCCGGGCCGGGTGCGAAGGGGAGCTTGACCTTGGACTTCCGGCCGTCGGGCGGAGTTGGCTCGACGACATGGCCAATCCGGGGCTCGGCCTCGTCGTCGACGCGGAAGGTCAGACGCAAGGCACGCCCCGCGACCGCCTCGCCCGCGGCGAGCAAGGTATCGGAAAAGTGCCCCTGAATCCATTCGCGGAAGAAGGCGTTGGGAACGCCGACCTCGATCGCGTCGCCGTCGAGGCCCAGGCCCAGCCGCACCCCTTCGCCAAACCAGAGACCGTACCGAGCTTCGCCCAGGCGGCCGGCCACTTCTTCTCGTAATCGCGTCTCAACGGCCAGGCCCTGTCCGGTCATTCCCCGCCCCCCCGCCGTCGGGTTGCAAATGACGGCTCGACCGATCGACCGGCCGACGTGTTGTCAAGCGACCGGGACACGATCGGGATTCTCGCCCGTCCGTCCGTTGGTCCGCCGGCCAAGGGAGATATGCCCTCAGGACATCGGCTTGTCAAAAGCGATCGGCGCGGGCGGGCGCGGGCCTCTCCGGTTAGGGCGGACGGAACGGTCGGACAGTCGGACGATCAGTCCGTTTCTCGGGGCCTTCAATCCGTCCCGCACATTCCGGTCATGCAGCGCCCGCCTCCGCAACCGAAGTTGCTGGGTCCTGTCTCGCAGACGGGCAGCGAACTCCCCTGGCTTCCCGACGTCTTCGCGGCGGCCGGAACACTGAACTGCTTGGCCAGGTCAATGCCTCCGCAACTCGGGCATCGAGCGACATCGTTCGGGGTTCGCACCAGGGTCTCGAAGGTCTGATCACACGGGGCGCAGCGATATTCGTAGATCGGCATCGGTCGGTCTTCCGTGGTGATGAGAAACGCCGTCGCGATCTGTTATTCTGGAACCCGGGGACGGGGCCTGTCAATCGCAGCGAAGGTCTTCTTCGGGAATGGCCGAAGACCGGCCTCTTCGTCGTAATCCCAGAGGCTCAACTCGCTCAACGGTCCTCGACGCGCTGAGAACGAACCCGAGGAGGATTTCATGCCAGGACCAGCGTCGCAAGTCCGCCCGCTCTCGCGGGAAGAGGTCCGCGGCATTGACGCAAGAGCGGCCGACGAGTTTGGCGTGCCGACGCTTGTCTTGATGGAAAACGCGGGCCGAGGGGCGGCGGAATGGCTCGTTGAGAAGATCGCTGAGCAATCCTCCGCGCGAATTTTGATCCTCTGCGGGCCGGGCAACAATGGAGGCGACGGCGGGGTCGTCGCCCGACACCTCGACGCCTGGGGTTTCCACGTTCAGGTCGTCTGGTTCGCCGATCCGGCCCGGCTTCGTGGCGACGCGGTCGTGCAATGGACCATTCTCGATCGTTCGGGGATCGATCAGACCGCCTGGGCCGACGACGCGTCGCTTGATCCCGACCGACTCGACGGTCTGATCGCTGGCGCTGACTGGGTCGTCGACGGCCTGCTCGGCACCGGCCTGACCCGACCGGTCGAGGGACTCTTGCGTGCCGTCATCGAGGCTGTCAACCGATCGCGGAAGCCGGTCCTGGCGCTTGACCTGCCGTCCGGGCTCGATGCCGATCGTGGCCTGCCGCTCGGCGCGGCGATCCGGGCGCGTGGGACGGCGACCTTCATCGCGCCAAAGCTTGGATTCGGGATTCCTGGAGCGTCGGACTTCCTGGGCGAGGTCCGGGTCATCGAGATTGGCGTTCCACGGCGGATTCTTGACGCCTTCTCGCTCGGCTAGCTAGGGCTGACGGGCCTGGGCGGTGGCTGACTCGCGTCGTTCCTTTTCCAGTTCGTCGACCCGACGTTCGAGGCGGTCGATCAGGTCGGTAACCTCGCGGGGAAGGGCTGGGGGTCGCGGATCGGCCGGGCGCGATTTTGCCGAGGACGACGGCGAGGGCGAGGGCCGCGACGGCTCAAAAGGGGGGCGTCGGGCCGTTCGGAAAGTCAGGCGGACCGGAAGACGCTTCGAACCGGTCCCTCGAAGAAGATCAAGCGTGATCGAGGCATCGGCCGGAGTGCGGTCAAGGCGGTCGGTCAGGTCGTAAGGAGACCGCACCGGCAACCCATCGAGCGCAACGACCCGGTCGCCCGACTTCAAGCCGGCGCGTTCGCCCGGCGTATCGGCCAGGACGCGGCCAAGCACCGCGCCGTCGGGCTCACCCGCGGACGCGGGGGCGGCCAGATCCATCGTAACACCGAGATAAGCACGATCAACGCGGCGGCGGGTGCGGAGTTGGTCGGCGATCCAGAGGGCGTCACGCGCGGGGATCGCGAAGCCGAGATCATGGTCAAGTTCGCGGTCGCGGCCCTTGCGGTCTCCCTCGGCGGTTGGCGAGGCGAGGCCGCTGCGGATCACGCCGAGCCAGCCCCCTTGAAGGTCGGAAAGCAAGGCGCCGCTATCGCCAGGGTGAAGCGAGGCATCCACCTGGATCAGGCCGCCAAGCTGGCGAGGCCCCAGTTCGAGGCGGCGGCCGAGTCCGGCAACGTAACCTCGGCTCACCGAATGCGCCAGGCCAAACGGATTGCCGATCACCAGGACGGGGATGCCCAGCCGCGCCCCGCGAGGCGAGGGAACAGCCGGGCGGGCGGCCTGGGGCGCAACCTTCAAGAGCGTCAGTCCTGTCTCAGGATCGGCAGCGATCCAGCGCGCGGGGAGCCGGCGCCCCGAAGCGACCCGGGCGATGACCGGCGAGGACGACGGAGGCGTGTCGATCCGGACCGAGAGGACGTCGCCCTCCTGGCTGATCACCACCCCAGAAGCCACCCGCCGGGGTCCATTGGGAGCATCGGCCGCGGTGTACTCCAGCGCCACGGCCGATTCCCTGGTCCGGTCGATCACCTCGCTGACCCGTCGCTCCAGAACGTCCAGCGTGTCGGCCCCGCCCGAAACCGGGGCAGCGACCTGGGTTGTGGCTGAGGTCGCGGCCCGTTCCCGGTGCGAGGCGACCGGACCCGACCACGGGCCACACGACGGCAAGGCCAGCGTGACGGCCAGGCCGAGGGCGAACAGCCTTGGTCGGGTTTGTCGGGGCATGAATCCCTGGCAAGGAGGCGAAAGAGAAAAGAGAAGGTCGGGTGGAGATCGGAAGGCGGGGGGCAACTCACGATCGAATTTGAGTCAACTCAATACGAAGCCTTGACATCCGATCCATCGGGACCCATCGGCGTGCCGTGATCGAGGTCGTAATCAAACCGCGCCGGGGCACGTTCGGTCGGAACCGCGGAGGCGGGTTCGTTGGCAACGACCTGACGTCCGGGGCTCGACGACTCGACAATCGAGGTTACCGACGGGATTGGGGGCGGGACCGGCGTTGGAACCGGAACCAACTCCTCAAAAGTCGGGTCGGACACAGCGATTCCCTGGTCAAGATCGGCGGCACGCTCGCGACGATAGGCGTGAACCCCCGTGCCGGCCAGGGTCATGACGATCAAAACCACGGCCAAGGCCAGCGCGGGGCGTGTGAACCGAGCGAAGACGGAGAAGGTCGAGAAGGACGGGGCCTCATGCTTCGATTCGCGAATCTGGCGAGCCAGCGCGGGCCAGAGCGACGGCGCATCGGCATTTGCCTCAAGAGGTTCCGACGCGGCTGCCCGGAGCGCGCCGAGAGCGCCGGCCATCGACTGCTCGTGGAGTTGACAGCCAGGACAGGCGATCAGGTGCCGCTCAACCTGGCGACGCTCGGCGCCGGTCAGTTCGCCGCCAGTGAGAAGAGGCAGGCGATTGCGTACCCATCGACAACGGTAACCAGGATGGTCGACTCCCATAATCCACAAACCTCCGGACGATCGCGGCAAGGTCCTTCACTTCACCCCCTGGCGGCGTTCCCAGTGTTCCCGGAACAGCTCACGCGCCTTCGCCAGTCGCCACCTCACCGTGGCCTCGCGGCGGCCGACAATGGCCGCCACCTCCGCGGAAGAAAATCCTTCCAGGTCTCGCAAGACCAGGATCGTTCGGTACAGCAAGGGGACCCGTTCCAGAATAAACTGGACTTCTTGAGAGAGCTCGGCGCGAAGCCTCGGGTCGGGGTCGGGCAGGTCGAACGCTCGGCGGCCATCGGCCGAGGGGCGGTCGATCGAGAGAACGGGGGCGGGCGGATCGCGGCGGCGGAGCAGGTCGAGCCCAAGGTTCACGCCGACCCGAAAGAGCCAGGGACCAAACCGCCGCGACGTGTCGAACCGGTCGAGCCGGTTATACACCTTCCAGAAGGTTTCTTGTGCCAGATCCCGCGCGAGTTCCTCGTCACGGACCAGGCGGCCCAGGACGCGGACGAGCTTTCGCTCATAGCGCATCACGAGCGTGGCGAAGGCCCGGTCGTCTCCCGTTCGGGCGAGTTCGACCAGGCGGGCATCTCCCACCTCGACCATCGGGGGCGTGGGCGCGACGGGACCCGAGGCGATGTGGGCAGGTTGATCGCCAACATCGCGGGCGTCGCCCGTGACAGATTCCGCGGACTTCCGCATCGCCTGACCTCCAATGGTCGTAGTATCATACGGCGGTCGGCCATCGTTGCGTTGGCGGTTTTTTTTAAACCTTTTGACCCGCCCCTCCCGACACGGCCAGATTGTGCAAAAGGAGGGATGGGAAACGCTTATGGATCGAGACGGGGGACTGGTGGTCATGGCATGACGGGCTGGACCGCGGACGTCGCGCCGTGCCCGCCGAGCGACCGAGGCGCCGCATTGGGCGTGCTCTATCGGCGGGTGCCGGAGTCATTGCGGCCCCGGCTGATCGCCGATGCGCTGGCCGAGGCTCGCGACGGCCTGATTGACCTTTCCGGTCTCTGGGTCGCCCGGCGCCGCGGGCAGGTGATTGGTGCCCTGCTCACCCAGCCGCTTGCCGGCCGGGCGGCGGCGGTCTGGGCGCCCGAGGTCGAATCAGCCTGGAGACGGTCGGCGACGGCGATTGCCTTGGTCCGCGCGGCGCTGGACGATCTGAAGGCGCGGAAGTTCTTGATGGCCCAGGCGCTTCTCGATGAGTCCGCCTCCAAAGAGGCGGCGGCGTACCTGACCGGCGGCGGAATGCCGCACGTCACCGACCTGGTTTACCTCGAAGCCGAGACCGGCCGGCCGATCGCGCCAAGACCGGGCCTGCCAACGATCGACTGGTCGCCCTTTGGCCCCGAAACCGAGGCCGATTTTCGGGAGGTCTTGCAGGCGACCTACCGCGAGAGCCTGGACATGCCCGAACTCGAAGGTCTTCGCTCGCTCGATGACATACTGACCGGCCACCGCGCGGGGGGCCGGTTCGTCGCCGACCGCTGGCGTCTCGGGCACGTCCGGGGCGAGCCTGGGGCCTCGGCCGTGCTTTTGCTTTCGGAGACGCCCGACCGCGAATCGTGGGAGGTCGCCTATCTTGGCCTGACCCCCTCCGCCCGAGGCCGCGGCCTTGGTCGCGCGGCTCTTGTCCACGCCGCCGAGCTTGCCCGCCCGCACACGCCCCGTCTCGAACTGGCCGTCGACGTCCGCAACCACCCCGCCCATCACCTCTATCGCGCCTTCGGTTTCCGCCCCTTCGACCGCAGGTCGGTGCACCTGACGTCGTTTTGATGATATTGAGGTTTGGGAAGGGATTTGCGGAGTCTACCGATTCTCCAAGCAGCAGAGGACGACTCATCCTGAGCCAAGACAATGGCAGGCTCGGCGAGGACACGTCAAGACTCGAGAATTTCCTTTCTCGTGCCCCTCGCCAGACGTTCGAAACGAGGCGAGGCCCGATGTCGGAGTCGACACCGGGCCTCGCCATGGCGTTTTATTTTTCGGAGATCACCCGAGTCAACGACTCACCAGCGGCTGGGCGGGAAGGCCGCGCGGTTGGGACGGTTGCCGTAGTTCGATCCCTTGAGTGGCGGACCGACGCCGGTCAGAGGCAGGTAATAGACGTCGGTCGGCACGCGGTCGCCAGGGCGGTAGTAGCCGAGGTCGTACTCAGCCTCCCAGGGGGGGTCAACAATCATGTTGTAGGGCAAGAGGGCAATCTGGGCACAGAAGAGACCGATCGAAAAGAACGGCTGGGCGATCTGATTGCGCTGCTTGGATTGCCTCGGGTCGTCGAGCGGGACCGAGAGGAAGCGACCAAAGGGGCCGAAGTGCTGCTCGACGCTGTACCCGTAGCGTTCCAGCGAGGCATCTTGGAAGTACAGGGGCAGGTGGCAGGTGGCGGCGGCCGACCAGAGTTTTCGGTTCGCGTCCCACTCGCGCTTCGGCAGGGGGACGAACTCCTCGGGGACCGGAATCGCTCGGATCGGCCGAGCCTCGGTCGGGCTCGGGGCCCGGGAGATCTCCAGGCGGGTCGAAGCTGTTCCGTTCGAGGGCGCGGCGGCTTCGGGAGTAGCGTTCGGGTCGGGGTTGAACGTCGGCTGCGGGCTCCGCCTCATCTCCTCTTCCTGGCGGGCGGCGATCCGATCAACCTCGCGCTGAAGGTCGGGCGAGAGGGTCGACCGGTACTCACTGGCTCGCTCGGGAATTAATGTATCCTTGCGCATCCCGCCCGATGTCGACGGCGGAGTGTCAACCCCGACGACCGGTTGCGACGATGCGCCCGGCGCGAGCGTCTCGGCGGGCGGAGGCAAAGGGGGCTCGGGCGCGGGAGTCGGACGCGCCTCGGGAACTGGAGCGGGTTCGGGAGCGGGGGCCGGAGCAGTCGCCGGAGCGGGAGCGGGTTCGGGGAGCGGGTTCGGCGCGGGGGTCTCGACCGGGGGGGTCATGGCCGGGCTCGACGGAAGCGGCGGGAGCGACGCTTCATCGAGAACCGGATCGGAGATAACCGGAGGAGGCGTTGACAGCGGTCCCGCGCTGGCGACAGCGACCGGGGCGGGCGTTGGCTCGACCACGGGAGCCGGAGCCGGAGCCGAGGCAACCGGAGCCGGAGCGGGCGCGGGGGTCTCGACAGGCGCCGGAGTCGTTGACGCGGGAGCGACGGCCGCGTCTCCATTGACTTTCGGCAGGGCCGGTTCGTCCGGGAAAGGGGGCAGCACAAGGCCCGGTTCGGTCTCGGCGGGAGCCGGGGCAGGCGTCGGCGTCGGAGCCGCAACAGCGGCCGGAACCGGAGCGGGCGCGGGAGTCGGAACCGGGGCCGGAGTCGGCTCGACCGGAGGGGCCAGATCCGCAGGGGCCGGAGTCGGTTCGGCGGCCGGAGCGCTGGCGAGAGGCGGAAGGGAGGCCGGGTCCGCGTCGGGGGGCGCGGGGATCG
Source organism: Isosphaeraceae bacterium (assembly GCA_965277595.1). Taxonomy (GTDB): domain Bacteria; phylum Planctomycetota; class Planctomycetia; order Isosphaerales; family Isosphaeraceae; genus CBDIDH01. Next base: position 1,432,602 of record CBDIDH010000002.1, on the reverse strand, counting down.
CGGCCGGTTCGCTGGGGAATTCCGAGGACGAGGCCGCCGCGGCGGGCGACGGCGACGGGGTCGCGGCTGGAATGGGGGTGACGGTCGCGGCCGGTTCCGGAGGCGGCGAATTGAACGGAGCGACGGCACCGCCGCCGGCAAGCTGGATCGGCTCGCGCTCGATGTCCGGGGTGCGTGCCGGAGCGGTCGCGGCCGGAGTCGCCAGGGTGAGGGCACCGGGGCGGCGTCGCGGTCCGCTCCGGGCATACGCGGGCTCGCCCTTCACGCCGTTCGAGGCTTCGCGAAGGCCGCGCTGGGCGCGGTCGATCCCCTGTTTGAGCTGGAGGCGCTCGGTGTCGTTCAGCTCGATCTGTCGCGACTCGGCCTCGCGGAAGAAGCCGAGGGCGCGTTCATATTCCTGATAGGTGATGTAATCCCAGCCGTTGCGCAGGAGGTAGCGCGCCCCTCGCGAGGCGTTCATCGGCGGCAGGGAAGGCGCCGAGGCCCCTGGGTCCGCCCCGGGGGGCGGCATCGGCGGGGCTTGCTGGGCCGAGACCGTTGTGGCCGCCAGGGCCGTCGAGAGGACCGCCTTGGCGAAGGCCGAAGTTGGGCGACGCACGCCACGCCTCCTTGCTAACGGACTGAAACTGAACGGGCCGGGGGCCGAGGGTCTGCGAGCCTTTTTTCCCCGCCCGAGAGGACGCGATTCCGTTCGCTTCGCTCGGGCCAGGCCGTGCCGCGATCACCTCGCGCATACGACCTGGTATGGATAACTGAGACAGCCAGCGGCCCGACCTTCCCGGCCGGGTCCCGCGAATTGCAGCCGGGAGGCTCAGACCTGACCGCGACCGGTCTCGGTCTCGCCGGTGAAGCTGGAATAATTGGGCGCTTCCTGGGTGATCACGATATCGTGCGGGTGACCTTCAAGAACCGAGGCGCCGGTGACCTGGATAAACCGGGCCTTGGTCCGGAGTTCCTCGATCGACCGCGTTCCGCAATATCCCATTCCGGCACGAAGGCCGCCGACAAGCTGAAAAACGTATTCCGCGAGTGGCCCCTTGTACGGGACGCGGCCTTCGACACCTTCGGGAACGAGCTTCTGCGGGGTTCCGTTCTTCGCTTCGGTCGACTTGCTCGGTCCGTCCTGGCGGTAACGCTCGTGCGATCCGCGAGCCATGGCGCCCAGCGAACCCATTCCTCGGTAACTCTTGAAGCTTCGGCCGCGATAGATGATCGTCTCGCCGGGACTCTCGGCAAGGCCCGCGAAGAGACCGCCAATCATCACGCAATGGGCACCCGCGGCGAGAGCCTTGGTGATGTCGCCCGAGTAACGAATGCCGCCGTCGGCGATGATCGGGACCCGGCCGGCGGCGGCCTTGGCGCAGTGGTCGATGGCCGTGATCTGAGGCACACCCACGCCCGAAACGATCCGGGTCGTGCAAATCGAGCCCGGTCCGATGCCCACCTTGACGGCATCGGCCCCAGCGTCGATCAGGGCCTGAGTTCCCGCGGCCGTGGCCACGTTACCGGCGACAACCTCGATCGAAAAGTCCTGCTTGATCTTCCTGACGGTCTCAATCACGTTCTGACTGTGTCCGTGGGCGGAGTCGACGATCAACACGTCGACATCAGCCTTGATCATGGCGGCGATCCGCTCGTAATCGTTGACTCCCACCGCCGCTCCCACGCGAAGCCGGCCTCGATCGTCCTTGCAGGCGTGCGGGTAGCGGTGGAGCTTGTCAATGTCCTTGATCGTGATCAGGCCCTTCAGACGGTAATCATCGTCAACCAGAAGAAGCTTCTCGACCTTATTTTTCGTTAAAATCCGATCCGCCGCTTCGAGACTTGTGTCGGCCGGGGCGGTGACCAGGTTGTCCTTGGTCATCACTTCTTCAATCCGCAGCTCGTTGGACTCCAGAAAACGGAGATCCCTGCGCGTGAGGATGCCCCGGAGCTTGCCGTTGACCGTGATCGGCACGCCCGAGATGTTGTGCCCTCGCATGATCTCGCGGGCCTGGCCGACGGTGGCCGTTGGCGGCAGGGTGATCGGATCAACGATGATCCCATTCTCTGACCGCTTGACCTTGTCGACCTCGCGCGCCTGATCGGCGATGTCCATGTTCTTGTGGATGACGCCGAGGCCCCCTTCCTGCGCCAGGGCGATGGCGAGTTCGGCCTCGGTGACCGTGTCCATCGGCGACGACAGGATCGGCAGATTCAGGGCGATTGACGCGGTGAGCTGGGTCCGGGTGTCAACCTGCCTGGGAAGAAGGTCGGAATACCCAGGTTCCAGCAGGACGTCGTCAAAGGTGATGCCTTGATAGGCGATGCGATCTTGCATCGGGAAAAGCCTCCAGCCCCGGCGAGACGTGCGGAACGCCCGCAAGAGCGCGGGCGGATCAATCGGGCCGACGTCAGGGTGCCTTTCCCGACCTATTTAACCCGATCTCGCCCACGCCGACAAGGGCAACTCGGGCTGAAATTGTGTACGAACGTACAAAAATCGAGTTCAGGCGTGACGGAGCGCGGGGGTTCTTTCCTTCGGTGCCATGAAAAAAGGGCGTTAAGGCTCTTGCCTATTTTGCCTGGTTTCGATTTTCGTCGGTCATGAACGGAGATAAGGATACCGCTCTCGTGGCCAGTCGAGTTGGCCTGTCAGAGGATCGGGGGTGACGGCTATGATGGGGCCGGGACCGCCGGAGTGGTCTGGAAGAAGGGGGAGACGCATCGAGGCCCGGGGAACGGATTCTGTGTCGACGACCTCGACCGCCGGGGTAACGCCGCAGCCGGCAAGGAAGCTGCCGCCGGTGCTCGGCCGGCTCCTGAGCGGGACCTTCTGGCTTGCGCTCAGGACGCCCATGCAGGCGGTCTTCTCGCTCTGGACGATCCCGCTGACGCTTCAGGCGATCGGTCCGAGGATGATGGACGCGTACCTCTTCGCCTGGGGGTTCGGGTTCTTCCAGATGCTCTTTGAGCTTGGAATGAGCTCCGCCTTGCAGCGGCAGGTGGCCGAGCATTACACCCGGGGCGACCGCGCGGGGGTGGATCGGGCGATTGCCTGCGGGATGAACTTCTACGCGGGGATGGCCCTGGTGCAGATCGCCGCGCTGATGGGCGTGGCGTATGTGGCGCTGCCGTATTTCCCGTTTCGGGGTGAAGAATATCGGCTGATCGTCAAGCTGCTCTGGCTTCAGGCGGTCACGGCGCCCGGCTTTGGGCTCTCGGCGGTTGTCTCCAGCGTGCTCCAGGCGGCCCGACGCTACGACTTTCAGCCCCGGTTTGAACTCGCCGTGATCGTCCTGCGGTTCGCCGTGCTCTGGGGCGGCGTGAACGCCGGGATTGACTTCTTCACGATCATCGTCACCCAGACGGTCTTGCAAATCGTTCTGGTGCTTGCCCCGGCGCTCTGGGTGATGACCCGCGAGATCGGCCACGTTCCCCGGTTCCGGGGCGCCTCAAGAGCCGACTTCCGGGCCCTCGCGAAGATCAGCTTCTATGTCTTCATGATCCAGCTCAGCGTCGTCCTCGCCGACAAGCTCGACACGATCGTCCTGGGATACGCGCTGAGACCGCCCGACGGGGCGATCTCGGTTTACAATATCGCGAGCAAGCCGTTCCTTCAGATCCGCCAGACCGGTTGGACGCTGGCCTACCTGGTGATGCCGGCCGTCGCCAGCCTGGTCGCGGCGCGTGACGATCGGGCGCTCGATCGGTTGAAGTACGACGGCACCCGCTTGCACGTCGCCACGGTCCTTCCCGTCGCCCTGCTGGCCTGGGTCTACGCCGGGCCCTTTCTGACCCTCTGGGTGGGGAACAAGCTCGGCTACGACGCCGCCGTTCACGCCGGTCTCCTTCGCCTCTTCCTCGTGGCGACGATTCCGCTGGTCCTCTCGGTTCCCGTGCAGATGGTCATCGGCATGAACCGGCCGAAGGTCATCGGCATCGCGGCGCTCTCGGGAGCGGTGATCAATCTTCCTTTGAGCTATGTCTTGACGCTCCGGCTCGGGGTCTCGGGAGTGATCTGGGGAACCGTGCTGACGACCCTCTTTTCCAACTTTTTGATCCCTGGCCTTTATGCCGCCCGGGTCCTGGATCTCCGGCCGAGGCGGTTCCTGACGCGAACTCTGAGCGCTCCGGCGGCCGGTGCCCTGGCGCTCGTGGCGGCGACGGCGGTCGTCCGGCTGATCTGGCCCCTGAATCCGAGCCCTGGCGGCGGTTTCTCGCTGTTCCGCTGGCTCCCGCTCGTGGTTCACCTGGCGATCGGCTGCCTTGCCTACGCGACCGGCTACCTGGCCGTTCCCGCCGGCCGGGCCGATCTGATCGAGATCGCCGGGAAGGTCCGAGCCTGGGTCGAGGCGCGACGGACGATCGAGGCGGGACCCGGCCACGGAATCGCCAATGATCGATGACCGATCGCCGGGCGCTCGTGAAGAAAGCAAAGAGACAATCGGCCCCGGGTTCACCGATCGCCCGACCCGATCGGTAACCTTCCGCGGCAAGCTGGGCCTGCCGATCCATCGCTGGTATCGGCTCACGCCGAGCTTCGCCCCCAGGCTCGCCGACGACATCGCCGATCATTTTGGCCTGGGCGCGACGGACCTGGTGCTTGACCCCTTCAGCGGGGTCGGAACCGTCCCCTTGTGCATGAAATACCGGGGCATTCCGGCATCGAGCATCGAGATTAACCCGTACCTGGCGTTCGTCGGCGCGGTCAAGACCCGGACCTATCGCGATCTCGCCGCGATCCGGGCCTGCGTCCAGAGCTTTCTCCTGACCTGCCGCGCAGGGCTGGCGAGATTGCCGGCGGAGAGCGAGGCGAAAGCGTACTTGAAGGAGAATGATCGGTTCCTTCCGCGAATCAAGAACCCCGAGCGTTGGTGGTCGCCCGGGAACCTGATGCAGCTCGTCTGCCTCCGCGAGGTGCTCGCGACGTTTGACGCTCTTCCGGAACACCGCGACCTGCTGAAGATGGGCATCCTCGGAATCCTCGTCCCGGTCAGCAACGCGAAGCACAACCACGTCTCGCTGACGTTCGCCGACCAAGTCGCTCCGACGCACGACCTGGCAAGCATTCTTGGCCTGAAATATCAGGAAATGCTTGACGACCTCGACGCGGTCTCAAGCCTGCCGCGTTCCGAGGTCCGCGTTTATCCGGGCAACAGCAAAAACGTCTCCCGCGTGCTACCGGCTGATTTCAAGGCGACGGCGGTCATCACCTCGCCCCCTTATCCGAACCGATTCAGCTACGCGAGAGAGACCCGGCCGCACCTCTTCTATTTTGAGTTCATCGAGAACGCCCAGGCGGTCGGACAGCTGGAAACCGAGGCGATTGGCGGCACCTGGGGCAAGGCCACCTCGGTTCTCTCCTCGGGAATAACTCCGGCGAACCCGCTGATTGAATCCCTTCTAGAACCGTACATGAAAGCGATCGACGCCGCCGGTCCCTTGATGGCAAGTTATGTGACGAAATATTTTAATGACATGTACGTCCACGCCTCCGAGATCGCCAAGGTCTGCGCTGATCGTTGCCGCCTTGCCTATGTGATCGGCAACAGCCAGTTTTACGGCCATCCTCTTCCCGCCGACGCGATTCTCGCCGGTGTTTTCGACCACTTCGATTTTGCCCTCGATCGCATCGACCGGATGCGTCGTCGCCAGAGCAAGACGGGTCTTTATGAAGCCCTTGTGTTTATGTCTCGTTCCTGAGTTTGCCCTTTGCCCTTTGCCCTTTGCCCTTTGACCTTTGACCTTTGACCTTAACAAGGATTCCGTTCGACCACCGCGCAAATCCTCCCTCGGCTTTGGATTCGCCTCTTACCACGGAAGGCTGGGTTGCCTAAACTGAGAGAGCGATTTTCGGAACATGGGTTCGACGAAAAGAGACCGCGATGAGTGCCAAGGGGGACCCGAAAGAGGCCCGGCCGGGGCGTCGGGTGCGGTTTGACCGTTCGCAGGAGGGAATGGCGATGCCCAAGCCTTTGCCGATGCCCGGCGCGGCGATCTCGGGCGGGGCGTCGGGGCGTCGGTTCGTGACGGCGGCCGTGCTGGCGATCTTGCTGCTCTGGGGATCGCTCTACCTGATCTTCCGGAACTGGCGGGCCGGGTATCGCGAGCGCGAGGCGTTTGGAGCGCGCTACGTGGCCGGGGCGGTTGACGCGCTGGCCAGCATCGTTCCGGCCGGTGAATGCCCGCCGTCGATTCGCACCTCGGGATGCGCCGGGGCTGTCGCGATTGCCGCCGCGGTCGCGGCTCAGGCGAAACTTCCCGACACCTCGGCCGACGCCTGGCATCGAGCCGTTGCCGAAACGCATGCGATGCTCATCACCCTGACCGCCTCCAACGTCCTGGACATCCAGCAGATGAACGACCTGAGCAAACGCGTTTCCGCTCTGGTCGCCGGCGCCCGGCCGTCAACCGCCCGCGCCGAGCTGGCCGCGCTCTGGGACGAGATCGAGGCCCAGGCTGGCCCGATCGTCCGTTCCCGGCATACCCGACCCAACCTCTTGCCCCCCTTCCCGCGCCTGGCCCGTTCCGGGTCGGCTGACGGGCGGTGACCCAGGGTTGTTTCGTTTTCGGGCATGACCGATGACCGATGACCAAATCAAAAAAATCAATACACAAAGAATCGGCAAGGGCCTCTCTGACCTCCTTTCGGTCATCGGTTCTCGGTCATGGGTCATGAATTGAGAAGGAAACGGTCCTGGACGGTGACCCCTCTCATGACTCGCCGAACTGGTCGGATTCTGGCTCTCGTCGCCACGTTTTTTGCCGCACCCAGGGCGGAAGGAGACGAGGTCCGCGACTTTTTTAACGTCGTTGCTCCCGAGGGGGCTGACCCCTGGGTCTGGAAGCAGCCCGACGGCCGCTATTATCTCGTCGCGACGACCGGCCGCGACATCACCTTGCGGCGATCGTGGACCCTCTCGGGCCTTGGCGCGGGAGAACGCAAGGTTGTCTGGAGGCCGCCGGCCGCCGGTCCGTTGAGCCAGAACCTCTGGGCTCCCGAACTCCACCGGTTGCAAGGAAAGTGGTACGTCTATTTGGCCGCCGACGATGGCGTCAACGCCCGTCACCGGATGTACGTCCTGGAAAACCCCGCCGCCGACCCGTTCGAGGGGAAGTTCACCGTCAAGGGAAAGCTTTTCGACCCAACGGCCGACCGCTGGGCGATCGACGGAACGGTTTTCCAGGTCGGCAGGAGCCTTTATTTCGTCTGGTCGGGCTGGGAAGGCGATAAGGACGTCCGCCAGGACCTGTACATTGCGCCGATGCGCGATCCCTGGACGCTCGCCGGCCGTCGGGTCCGGATCGCAACGCCGAGCCTTCCCTGGGAGACCCGAGGCGCGCCTCCGGCCGTCGCCGAAGGGCCGGAGGTGCTCGTCAGAGGCTCAAAAATCCAGATCGTTTACTCGGCGAGCGGAAGCTGGACTGACTTCTATTGTCTTGGCCTTTTGACCGCGCGGGCGAATGCGGACCTGCTCTCTCCGGCGTCGTGGGTGAAGCACGATCAACCGATCTTTGAGACCGGCAATGGCGTGATCGCGCCGGGGCATGCCTCGTTCACCACCTCGCCCGATGGCCGCGAAGACTGGCTCGTCTATCACTCGGCGCAGTATCCCGGCGCCCGCTGGTCGCGGCAGATCCGCGCCCAGCAGTTTCGCTGGACCGCCGACGACGCCCCCGATCTCGGCACGCCCGCGACGCCGAAGACTCCCCTGCCCTTGCCTTCCGGCGAACTCCCACATCAGCGTTACCTTGCGGCGGAAAACGAGTCGACCCGAACGCCCGACGAGGCCGCCGTCTTCGTCGTCACGGTCCGCGATCCTGGCCCTTACGCTCTCTCGATCCGTTATCAGAACGACGACCCCGCGAAGGCCGAGTCAAGCCAGGTTTTGACCATCAACACCGGCCCGCCCCAGACTCTTCACTACGTTTACACTGGCCCCGACCGTCGATCGAACGCCCTCGCCCGGATGACCTTGAAGGCCGGCGCGAACCGGCTCCAGTTTCGCAAGGCCGCTGGCCTCGTCGCAATCGAGAGCCTTGATGTCATCAACGACCGGAAGAACCCTTAACTTTTCATCGACTCGATTAATCCTCGGTCCTCCGTCCTTCTCAAAGAGAGAAACACCCCAAAAGAACGACCGGAACCCGTGGTCGGCCGGAGATGTTAAGGTTAAGATGGTGGTGGCGGCGGTTCTCGTCGTCTCGCGCAGACAGAAAAAAAAGACGAATGATCGCGAGAAACGACCCACGGGCCTCGTGGTGACCAAGAGCCATGCTGAGCGTCACGGCCGGAAGACGATCAACGGGCCACGCGACCGACCGACGCGCCTTTCTGAAACTCGGCGCCGCGGGAATGTTCGGTCTCGGCAGTAGCCTCGGCCTGCCCGATCTCTTGCGGGCTGAAGGACGCGCGGCGAGCGATCAAAATCGGGGCAAGACCAGGGTCAAGTCGGTCATCCTCATGTTCCTGGAAGGCGGTCCGGCGCACCAGGATACCTGGGACATGAAGCCCGACGCCCCCGAGCAGATTCGCGGCGAATTCCGCCCGATCGCAACCTCGGCGCCAGGCATTCTGTTCTGCGAACACCTGCCGATGCTCGCCAGGCAGGCCCACCACCTGACCCTCGTCCGCTCGGTTCATCACACCGTGGCCGACCACAACGCCGGCGCCTATTTCGCGATGACGGGGCACCCGCCGTTCTCATCCGGAAAGCTCGTGACACGCCCCTCGCGCGACGACTTCCCGCCGTTCGGTGCCGTGCTCGCCCGGCTCCAACCCACCGGGCGGAGCCTTCCCGACTTCGTCCACACGCCCGACTGGATGAGCAACAACGGGTCGCTCCTGCCCGGCCAGGCCGCCGGTTTCCTCGGCGGTCGCTATGACCCGTTCCTTACCGGAGACCCGAGCCTTCCCGGCTACCAGGTGCCCGGCCTGGAACTTCCCCGAGAGCTTTCGCTGGACCGTGTCGGCCGCCGCAGAGACCTGCTCGACGCCGTGAGCCGGGCCGTTGAGCCCGACGCGAAGATTGACGCCAGGGACGACCATTACCGCAAAGCCTTTGAGTTGATCTCCAGCCCCGAGGCGCGTCGGGCCTTTGATCTCTCCAGAGAGCCGCAGTCCGTCCGCGAACGGTACGGGCTCGATCCCGGAAACGACCGGTCGCGCGAGGCCAGGAAGTTTGGCGGCCTGCCGCAGCTTGGCCAGAGCCTCTTATTAACGCGCCGATTGATCGAGGCCGGCGTCCGGCTCGTCACCGTCTGCACGGGGCCGCGGTACGATCAGACCTGGGACACCCACCGCGATCACTTCCCGCTCCTCAAGCGGTCGATCTTGCCCTATTTCGATCGCGCCTTCTCGGCCTTGATTGCCGATTTGCACGATCGGGGCTTGCTCGCCGAGACGCTCGTCGTGGCCGTCGGTGAGTTTGGGCGAACGCCTCGGGTCGGCCAGATCACCAGCGACGCCGGCGCCGACAAGGGAGGCCGCGACCACTGGCCGCACTGTTACACGGCTCTTTTTGCCGGCGGCGGGATGCCCGCCGGTTCTCTTTACGGAGCAAGCGACGCCCAGGCCGCTCACCCCGCCCGCGACCCGGTCACTCCCGAGGACATCGCCGCGACCCTTTACAAGGCTGTCGGGCTCGATCCCGGCACCACCTTCGTTCACGACGCCCTCGGCCGTCCCTTCGCTCTCAGCGCCGGCACGCCGATTCCGCTGGGCGGCTAACGGATTTCCGGCACAGTTCGCATTCGTGTTGTCGGCACACCTCCAAGGGTCCTGGCGTCGCGGGGGCCTCTTTTCCGCCGGGCCGGAGGTCGCAATACTGGTTCGAAGCCGGCCGTATCCTCCCGACGATGGGAACCGTTCAGACGAGCCTGCCCCCCCTGGCGATCCCCGGCTTGAGAGACCCTGACAATGTCCGACGACCCCCGCTTGATCGGCCTTCTGACCCGTTGGCGGCAACTCCGCGGCGAGGGCAAGGAAGCGACCGTCGAGGACCTCTGCCGCGAATGCCCCGAACTGGCCGACGAGCTGGCAACCGAACTCGCCGCGAGCGGATTCTCCCCCGTCGGCCCATCGAGCGAGACCGGCGAGACGCGCGTCATGGCACCAGATCTCGCCGCCTCGCTCGATCGGACCGAAAGGCTCTACGAGGCGCTTGGGCCGCCGCTGGGACCCGAGGAGATTGGCCGGCTCGGCTCTTACCGGGTGGTTAAACTGCTGGGCGCCGGCGGAATGGGCGAGGTCTTTCAGGCGGTCGACGAGCAGCTTGGCCGGTCCGTCGCGTTGAAGACCCTTCGCCCGGCGCTCGCCCACGACCCGGTCGCCCGCAGGCGGTTCCTCCGAGAGGCTCGCGCCGCGGCGGCGCTTGAGCACGACCACGTCGTGACGATCTACCAGGTTGGCGAGGAACGGGGCGTCCCGTTCCTGGCCATGCCGCTGCTGCACGGCATCCCGCTTGACGACTGGCTCAAGGGGCAAGACCGGGTGCCGGTCGCCGAGACCGCGCGGATCGGCCGGGAGATGGCCGAGGGGCTGGCCGCGGCGCACGCCGTCGGCCTGGTCCACCGCGACATCAAGCCGGCGAACGTCTGGCTTGAAGGACCGCGAAGACGGGTCAAGATCCTTGACTTCGGCCTCGTTCGCGCCGTTGAGGAGTCGGACGCGCAGTTGACCGGAATCGGGGTCATCATGGGGACGCCTGCGTACATGGCCCCGGAGCAGGCGGCCGGCGAAGAGGTCGACCATCGGTGCGACCTGTTCAGCCTGGGCGTGGTCCTCTACCGGATGCTCGCCGGCGCCTTGCCGTGGACGGGCAGAGACTCGCTCTCGATACTCCGGTCAATGGCCCTGGACGACCCCAGGACGCCTCGCGATCTGAACCCCGAGGTCCCCCCGCCGCTGTCCGACCTGGTGATGCGGCTGCTCGCGCGAGACCGCGACGCCCGGCCCGCCTCGGCCCACGCCGTGGCCGACGAACTGGCGAGGCTTGAGGTCGCTCTCGCCACGCCGCCCGCCGCCGCCGCGGTCGCCGCCCCTCCGGGCCGGCGCCGGTGGATCGGCCCGCTGGTCGCCGCCGCGATGCTGGGGGGTGCCCTGATCGCCTGGCAGGTCATCATCCGAATTCGCGACAAGGAGGGGCGAGAGACGGTCATCAAGGCCCCCGCCGGGAGCACCGTCACCGTCGAGACCGCCGAGGCGCCTGGCCCCGAAGCCCGAACTTCACGACCCGCCCCCCCGGCGCCGACCCCAAGAAAGGTCGCCACCGCCCCGGCCGCCGCCGCCAGCCCGCTCGGCCCCTTGGACCGTCTCGACCCGGCCGCGATCCCGCCAGTCGAGAAATTCCCCTGGCAGCCCGACGAGCTGGTCGCCGTCTTCGGCACGCACCGGATGCGGCACTGGGGACCGGTCCGCTGTCTCGCCCTCACCAGCGATGGCAAGACGATCGCCACCGGCGGTGACCAGAACGGAACGATCCTCCTCTGGGACGTCGCCACCATGCGGGTCAAGGACGAGGTCAAGGTCGGCTGGCGGCACAAAGGTCCCACGGCCCTGACGTTCGCGCCCGATGGCAAAACCCTGGCCGCCGCCTACGCCGACGCTCTCCACCTCTGGGACGTCGGCCCGGCGGGCCTCACCAAGCGCCAGACACTCGCCTCGTCTGAAGACAGGGTCTACGCCCTCGCCTTCGCCCCCGACGGCCGCACGCTAGCCGCCCACGGCGCGACCGCCGTCCGGCTCTGGGACACCTCCGGCACCGCCCCGAAGCCCGGCGCGACCCTCGCGGCCAGCGCGAGCCAGGACGGGTACGGAGGCTCGCAGTCGACCCTCGCCTTCGCCCCCGACAGCAAGACCCTGGCCGTCGCCAGCGACCCCGACCGCCGCATCCGCCTGTTCCGCCTCACCGGCGCGGCCGAGGCGCAGGAGGGGACCCCCCTTGACGTCGAGGCGTCCCCGGTCACGGTGGCGATTTCGCCCGACGGCAAGGCCCTCGCCGCGTCCCTCCGCGACGGCACACTCCGCCTCTGGGACCTCGACGGGACGACCGCGACGCCCCGGTCGAAGGGGCAGGTCTCATCCCAAAATGCCTGGACGCGCAGCCTGAACTTCGCGCTCGGCGGCAAGCTCCTCGTTATCGGCGGCGCCCCTGACGCCGAGATCTGGGGCGTTGACGGCCCGCGACTCGAACTCAAGGGGAAAGTCCGGGCGAGCCATTATCTCTCCGCCGGCTATGTCCGCGGGGCCGTCGCCGCGACCTCGGCCGACGGCCGCCTCATGGTCACCGGCGGCCCCGACGGGTCGGTCCGGGTCTGGGACCTCCGCGAGCGGATTCTCCCCGTGCCAAGAGCTCCCGGGTCCCTCGACGACTACACACCCGGGCTCGCCTTCTCTCCCGTCGGCGGAACGCTGGCGACCACCTCCGCCGACGGGAACAACGCTCCGGTCGCGCGGCTCTGGGCCTGTGACGGGCCAGCGCCCCGCGAGCAGGCCACCTTCACGGGAAGCTGGATCGCCGACCCGGAGGACAGCCAACCACTGGCTTTCTCCCGCGACGGCAAGGCCCTCGCCGTGCCCGAGTCGAACGCCGGCGTGAGGGTGCATCCGCTCAACGGCCGGGCGCCTGGGGCCTCGGCGTTCGTCGGAGTCGAGAATTTCCATGGCTTTGCGCTCTCGCCCGACGGCGCCACGGTCGCCACGGGCGACCACTCGGGCAAGACCCAGCTCTGGCGGGTGGACGGAGAGTCGCCCCGCCTTGTCGCCGACCTCGGGTCGAACGGGCACAGCCCGGCGCTGGTCTTCTCACCGGACGGCACGATGATGGCCCAGGGGGGCTACAGCATGGCGTTCTGGGACCTCACCCCCGGCGATCCCAGGGTCCGCCTCCGGCGCGAGGTACCGGGGCTCTCTTACACCGGCTTCGCGTTCGCCCCCGATGGCCGGTCGTTGGTTCTGGACATGATCTATAACCAGTACGTGCTCGACCTGACCGAGCCCACCTCCGAGCCGCTTTTGCTGAAGTCCGAAAGCTTCAAACCCGAATCGTGGGCAATGTCGGCGTCGTTCGCCCCGGACGGCAAGACGTTCGCGACCGGAGGTGACTGGATCACGCTCTGGGATGCCGGGTCGCGGACGCCATTGCGCGAGTGGAAGCTGCCGGGGCGAGTCTATCGGGTCGCCTTCGCCCCCGACGGCCGCCACCTGGTCACGGCCAACGCCAACGGCACCCTCTACGTCCTCCGCCTCGCCACGTCGGGGTCCGCCCGTGACGCCCTCCTCGCCGAGCGTGAGGACGGTTCTCCGCGCCGCGCGATCACTCCCCGGCCCCACCACGCCGGGTCGATGTTCAACCTCGATCCGGCGCGGATCACCGCCGCCCAGCGGACCCCCGGTCAGCCCAGGGAACTGGTCGCCGTGATTGGCGACAACCGGATGCGGCACCTCGGGGAAGTCATGTGCGTGGCCATCAGCCCCGACGGCGCGACGGTCGCCAGCGGCGAGGACAACGGCTCCTTGTTCCTCTGGGACGCCCGGACAATGCGGCGAAGCGCCGTGGTCAAGACTCCCGGGCACGTCCGCGCGCTGGCCTTCCACCCGACCGGGAAGACCCTGGCTTACGGCACTCAGGGCCGGGTGGGCCTGCTCGACCTCCAGGGCGAGACGCCCACGATGACGGCCACCCTCTCCGACACGTCGGCGTGGACCCGGTCGCTGGTCTACTCACCCGACGGTCTCTCTCTGGCGTACCAGGATGCCCACTCGGTCCAGCTCTGGGACGTCTCGGCTCCTCGACCCCGGTTGCGCGCGGCGTTTGAGGGTGGAGACACGCGGCCGGAACTCCTCGGCGGTACCGTCGCCTTCGCGCCCGACGGCAAGACGCTGGCCGCGTGCATGGGACCAGAGAAAGTCGTCCGGGTCTGGGACCTCTCCTCGGCCACGCCCGAGGAGAAATGGGTCATCCCCACGACCGACCCACCACTCGGACTGGCGTTCACGCCCGACGGAAAGTCGCTCGTCACGGCCTGCGGCAAGTTCAGGGTCTGGGACCTCTCCGGACCGTCCCCGAGACAGACGAACGAGGCCAATTTCGGGGACAGGGGAATGCTCACGTTCCTGCCCGACGGCAAGACCCTGGTCGTTGGAGAGGGCGGACCCATCGGCTTCTTCGCCACGCGGGGGGGCGAGATCACCCCCGTTGTTAACCTTGACCCCTCGGAAAACGACGTGGGTGGTCATGGCGTGGCGCTCTCCCGGGACGGCCGGACGATGGCCACCGGCGGTCGCGACGGGACGCTGAAGGTCTGGGACCTTCACCCCGGGCGGCTCCCGGAGAGCCGTTTCTTCGGTCGTCCCTTCTACAAATCCGAGCCAAGCTTCTCGCCCGACGGAACGTCGCTGGCGATCGCTCGCGGCGACGGCTTCGTCGAGGTCTGGGACGTCGTCGGGACCGCCCCGAGCCTCAGGGGCGCTCTCGGACCATTCGCCGCCACCCACTCCGCAAAGGTTGACCTCGCCTTCGCCCCCTCCGGCGCGACCCTCGCCGTCACCGACGGGAAGTCTCTGCGGCTCTGGGACGTGGGTGACGGTGCGCCAAAACCCGGCCCGGTCGTTCCAGGTCATGACGTGCTCCGCAACCCGGTCTTCGGCGCGGGCGGGCAAACAATCGCGGCCGTCGAGCTTCCCGACCTCGTCCGTCTCTGGGACCTCTCCGGCGACTCACCGAGGCCGCTGGAGTCTCTCAAGGGGTTAAATCCGACCTGGTCGCTTTCCTACGGCCGTGACGGCCGCTGGCTCGTCGAGAGCAACCACGAGACATGCGCCCTCTGGCGCGCCGAGCCGGGAAAAGCCGGGATCTGGACCCCCCTCGCCAGGAAGCCGGAGATTTCCGGCGACTCGGCCCTCTCGCCCGACGGGAAAACGCTCGTCTCGGTTCGCGATAATACGGTCGTCGTCTTTGACATGAGCGGCCCAGAACCGGTCGAGAAGGCAAGGGGGACGATCTCCAAAGGAATCACCGGTCGCCCGACCTTCTCCCCGGACGGGGCATCCTTCGCCGTCGCGGGCAACGCGGTCGTCGTCTTCGACACCGCCGCCTTGAAGCCCGTCTACGAGTGGACGGCCACCGGTGCGAGCGACTTCGTGGTCCAGTACGTCGCCTTCGCCCCCGACGGCCATCATCTGGCCGCCGTCCTCGCCAACGGCACGATCAACATCCTTCGGCTCCCTTGAAAGAAATCGCGTACCGCCGGGGCCAGGAGAATTGCAAAGTCGGCCTCTTCGATGACCAATGTCCGATGACTGATGACCAAAAGGCGGAATCTTTCGGTCATTGGGCATCGGTCATCGGAACTTTACAATTCTCCTGCCGCCGGGGCCTGCCTTGATGACGTGGACGATCATCGCGCAAAGGTCCAGTGCGGCGGAGAGTCGACGTGGACGAGCCTGGCGCGCTTCTCGGGAGGGAGATCGTTGACGATCAGGTCGTGCATGTCGTTCAGCACCGGCCCGGCCGACCCAAAATAGCCATGACCGAGCAAGGAGAGGTCGACATCGCTGACAAGGACCGTGTCGATCCCGTCGACGACCGTCAACGGCGGCGCGAAACCGGCACGGCTGTTGTTGTCGCGGATCAGGCCCGACGACCGTAACGCCAGGTCGTGGTTTGACGTGTAGAGCGTCGTTCTTCGCGACGCCCGAGGATACACCCTGGACCGAGTCTTGAAAATCTCGGCATCCACATCGGCCGCGGCCAGAATCAGTTGATCGAACATCCGACCAGGTGCCGGCTCGGCACCGAAGAGATCGCGAAGCGCCGCGAGCAGGCCGCGATTTCCCATGCTGTGCGCGATCAGATGGACCCGCTCGACCCCCTCCGTCCCCGCAATTCCGCGCAGGAAGGTGATCAGATGGGGCACGCTCGCCTCGACCGCGTCGATGTCCGCGACGTACCCTGCGGCGTTTCCCATCGATGGCCAGCTATAAAAAGCCATTAACCCCGGAACATTCAAATCACAGCCGATCTGTGCCGCGCGGGCCGCCGCCCCATCGAACGTCGTCCAGTAACCATGCAAGAACACGACGGCGGATTTTGACCCCGCCGGAACCTTCTTCAGACTCTCGGCCAGACCCGCCCAGAAGGCCGGTTCGTCCAGGCCGTTGACCGATTCGAGCCTGACCCGGTCGTCACCCTGCCAGAGCCGCGTCCACCAGCTCGATCCGATTGATCCATACTGATGCGACTTGGGAATATACACCTCGCAACGGCCGAGGTGAAGCTGGTCGTCGCGATGGTTGCCGAAGGTCAACGTCCCCGATCGGGTCATGACCGGCTTTCGGTTCGTTCCATACCAGACGGTCGCGAGCCGAGAACCGGCCTCGCCCACGCCCCGGTCGCCCATGCCTGTCGGCGCGGCGACTCGTTTCAGGTCGACCCGGCGCTCGCCTCCCTTGGGCGTGGGAACTTCCACGAGGGGTTGGGTGGAACAGGTCGGCAAGGCCGATTCGGGCATCCCAAGCAGATCGAGATCGGCGCAGGCCGCTTCAAAGGCCGCGCGAACCTGGCCCACGGATCGGGCCAGAGCGCGATAAAAGGCCGAGGCGAAGACCGCCGCCGAATCGTCATCCAGGTCGCGCGACGTTCCGATCACACACTTCACGACACCGAGAAGCGTCTTGACCGTCTCGGGCGTCCGGCAGGCGTTCAGGACAACGCAGTCGGGCCGGTCGGACTCGGGAACCGCCGCGAACCAGGCGGCGAGCGAGGCCGGGACAACCGCCTGGGGCTTGCCGTCGCCGTCGGGCGTGGCAAAGGTCGCGTCGGGGTCACCCTGAGCGCAAAAGTGAACGATTCTGGGCCGATCGGCCAGTAAATGACCGGTCAATTCACCGGTTCGAACGCCCGCGGCGACAACCAGGCGATACGGCCGATCGGCCTCGTCGCCACCAAGCGCCGCTCGGATCGCCTCGGCGGTAGCGTCCAGGTCGGCCCTTGACGTTTTTGTCGGATTCGCCGCGAGCACGAGCAGACGCGGTCGATCGTCGGCCCCTCTGGCGTTGGTGTTGGTGTTGGTGTTGGCTTCAGCATCAGCATCAGGCAAAGGCTCGGCGGTCGCCAGTGCGGCCTTCGTCAGCGCGGACAGGTCGTTCTGATCGCGTTGCTTGATATAGAGGATGAGCTTGACCGCCTTCGCCGCGGCCGTGGCTTTTTC
The DNA here is from genome assembly GCA_965277595.1 of Isosphaeraceae bacterium. Taxonomy (GTDB): domain Bacteria; phylum Planctomycetota; class Planctomycetia; order Isosphaerales; family Isosphaeraceae; genus CBDIDH01. Next base: position 1,415,409 of record CBDIDH010000002.1, on the reverse strand, counting down.
CGCGGCCTCTTCCGGGACGATGCCAAGGCGCCGCCTGAGGTCGGCAAAGTGTGTTTCGTCGAACGAATTGAGCAGATCAAACAGTCCATTCTCGTCCATCGTGACGTCCCCCCGTCTCCGACGCGTTCGGACGCGACCGTCCCTCGAATCGGTTCCGCCCCTCACCGATTGCTTTTGAACGTGCGTCCCCGATGTCGGGATCGACCAGGAATTGAGCTTGCGAGTTTATTCCGTAAGCCGGCCTTTGAAAATCACCCTCGCCATTTTTTCCCCACCTCCGAGCGGCTACCTTTGCCCTTTGCCCTTTGCCCTCTGCCCTCTGCCCTCTGCCCTTCCTCAACCGCGCCCCCTTCACGGCTCATCATCGTGGCAAATTCCGACGTCGTCCATCTTTTGTTTCACACCCCCCGTTGCGTGCCGGGGCAAGCCTCCGTAGGCTTATGGTGTGTCGGAGGTGAGGTCGCCGGCCGATCCGGCACCGGCTTTGACGAAGGAGTCTCCCCCGGATGGCCCAGATCACGGCAACGCGAGCGTACCGGATCGATGTCCCTCGTCCCGTCCGTCGGATTCTGGGGAGGCTTGACCGGAGACTGAGAGCCCTGGCCCTGGTGCGCGCCCTGGGAACGGCCGCGCTGATCGCCGCGTTGGGAATGGCCGTCGGCATGACGGCCGACCTCGTTCTCGGCCTGCACGGGATCGCCCGATGGGCGGTCTGGATCGTCTGGGTTCTCGCGATCGCGACGCCCCTGACGCTGGCGCTGGCAAAAAGCCTTATCAGCAAGGCTCGGGCGCTCGACCTGGCGGCGGTCCTGGAGCGGGTCTACCCCGACCTCGGCGAGCGCCTGACCGGCGCGGTTGGCCTTCTTGGCGAGGGGGACGGCCCCGCGCACGGATCGCCCGAGTTGATCGCGGCCCTCGCCGATGACGCTTCGGCTCTCGCCGGCAGTCTCGATCCGAATCGCGCCGCGCCCGCCAAAAGTCCCTGGCGACGGCTGGCGGTCGGCCTGCTGGCCCTGGCGCTTGTCGCCGCGCCGGCGGTCGTCCAGCCCGATCCCTTCGGTAAGCTTGCGCGACGGTTCCTGACTCCCTGGGTCGGGGTCGATCGTGTCGGCCTTTACACCGTCACGGTCGCGCCGGGTGATGCCGTGGTGGCTCTTGGCGATGACTTCACGGTCGATGCGCGTGTCGCCCCCCGGTTCGGCCAATCGCCTGTTGTCGGCGGGGCCTGGCTGGAATGGTCGGAGGTCGCGACCGGCCGCGTTCGACGGATCGCGATGACCGAGCGCGAGGCGAACAAAGGCGGATCGGAATCCGCGTCCGATCCGCGTGGATTCGCCATCGTCTTGCCCAGAGTCGCCGGCACGCTGACGTATCGGGTCGTGAGCCGTTCGGGCGAGAGCCGACGATTTCGGGTCGAAGCGGTTGCGCCTCCGGCCATCTCAGCGCTCAAGGCTCGGGTCGAGCCCCCCGCTTATACGCGGTTGCCCGCCGCCCCGGCGCGCGACCCGGCTCGAATCGAAGCCTGGGAAGGAAGCCGGGTCGTGCTGACGCTCGCCGCGAGCACGCCGATCCGCTCGGCGGAGGTTTCCTGGCCTCGGGAAACTCCGGAAGGCTCAAAGCCCGAACCGCGCCGGGTCAAGGCCGAGGTCGCCGCCGACGGCCGGTCGGCGACAGCCCTTGTCCCGGCCGACGTTTCGGGCGAATACACGGTCGCCCTTCGCGACACGCACGGCCTGGCCAGCCGTCCCGAACCCCCGCGCCGGGTCGTCGTCCGGCCCGACGCCCCGCCCCTGGTGGCTGTTCGCGGTGTTGAGGGCCTCGACACGGCCCGAGCCGACGATACGCTCCGCGTCGGCATCGCCGCCAGAGACGACCTGGCCGTTGCCTCGGCCGACCTCTATTACACGATCGATCGCGCCTCGGGCGGCTCGACGTCCGATGTCCCGCCGGGCGATTCCGGGCACGTCGCCGCGCCGCTCGCTGGTCTCGGAACCCGTTCCGCGCGTGGCGAAGCCGCGCTCGGTCTGAAGGCCCTGGGCATCAAGCCGGGCGACGTGGTCGTCTATCGAGCGCGCGTGACCGACAATCGCCCCGCCCCGCGCGGGCCGAACGTCACCTGGTCGGGTCCGAAGCGTCTCACGATCGTCGAGAAGGCCGAACCGCTGGCCGAACGCCGCGACCGGATCGGTCGTGAAGAGATCCAGGCCAAGCTCGAAGCCCTCAAGAAAGCCGCGGCCGAGAACCGCCACGAGACCGAGCTTCTCCGCTACGCCGCCGACGCCGTTCAACGCGGCAATGGCGACTGGGACCGCGACCGCCGCCAGGCCCTCGCCCATCGCGAGGCCGAGGCCCGCGCCGTGGCCGATGGCCTTCAGAAGCTCGCTGTCGACCTGACCGACTCCCCCGCGTTTCGACCGCTCGCTCGCCCCGCCCGACAGGCGGCGGAGGTCGAGGCCGAGGCCGCCCGCGCCACGCTCGATCAGGCCCGCCAGGCCGACGCCGCCGCCAGGCGCCTGGCCGATCTCCGCCAGGCCGACTCTCGCCTCGCCGCCGTCTCCGACCGGATCGAGGAACTGCAACGCGGCCTGAATGCCCTGACCGAGCGCGCCGCCGACCGCCGCCGTCTCCAGGCCCTTGCCGACCGTCAGGCCCGAGCGGCCAACGAGGCCGACGACGCAGGCGCCGCCGACCGCGCCCGGCTCGATAAGGCCGATGCCGATCAAAAAGCCGTTCAAAAAGACCTCGACGAGCTCCTCAGAAAATCGCCCGAGCTTCGCGCCGATGTTCTCGCGGCGCAGGCTGATGAGGCCGAAGACCTGGCCCATCGCGCCCGAGCCGTCGCCGAACGCCAGCGGGCCGAGGCCCGGACCGCAACCGACCTCTCAAAGAAGGCCGCGACCCTCAAGGCGCTCGCCGAGGAGCAGCGCGCCATCGAGGACGACGCCCGAAGGCTCGCCCTTGACGTCAACACGCCACTCGCCGAGGCCGGTCGGAACGGCCTGAACACCGACCCGGTCCGCCAGGCGATCGAGCCAATCGAGCGCGGCGACCTCGACCAGGGGCGTCACCAGTTAAACGGCGCCGAGAACGAATTGCGCCGTCTCGCCCGCGACCTGGAAGATGCCCCCGGCGACATCAAGGCTCTGGCCCGCCGCCTGGCCCAGCGTCAAGAACGGCTCGTCAACGACGAGGTCGCGGCCCTGGGCGAGCACCGCAACAAGACCGATGTTCCCGCCGCCGACCGCGCGGCCCTTGCTGGTGAGCTCAAGCCGATCGCCGAAGGGCAAAAAGCCATCGCCGATCTCGCCGCCGCGATCCTCAAGAGCAAGGATGCCCAGGGCGACTCGCCCGCCGAGGCGAAGTTCCCACGCGAGGCCGCCGAGAAGGCCGCCTCCGCCACGGCGCGCGCCGCCGAGGCCGTCGCCGCCGCGGAAAACCCCCGCGAGGCGGAAAAACAGGCCCACGCCGCCCGCGACGCCCTCTATCGCCTGGCCAACGAACTCCCCGACGCCTGGCGCCGCAATGCACCCGTTCAGCGTGCCCTTTCCGAGGCGAAGCGGACCGCCGACGAGGCCGCGAACGAGGCCGAAAAGCACCTCCGCGAGACTGAACACCGCAACGATCGCGACCCGGCCGCCACCGCCGCCGAACTCGCCCGACGCCTCGAACCCGTCGCCGAAAAAGCACGCAAGGCCGCCGACCGGCTCGCCGCGATCGAGCCCGGCGCCCGGCTCGCCCCCCAGCGCGACCGCGCCGCCCGCCGCGCCCGAGCACTCGCTGACGCCGTCGAGGCTGCCCGAGCCCCCGACCAACCCGCCAACGCCGACCGCGCCCGCCGCGACGCCGTCGCCGCCGCGGCAGTTGCCACGCGTGCCGCCGCCGAGCGTCTGGAACAAAAGTTCCACGGCAACATTCCCGCCGATGATGTCGCCGCCGAGCTTGCCGACGAACAACGCGCCCTCGCCCCGGGTGAGGCCCCAGCCGATCCCAACGCCGAAGGCGCTGACGAACAGCGTCGGCTCGCCGCGGCGCTTCGAGGTCTGAAGGTACCCGACGCGGCTCTGGAACAGGCCGAGGCCGTGCGCCTGGCCGAGCAGGCCGCTCGCGACGGCAAGGCCGACGCCCGCGCCCGAGCCGCCGAAGCCGCCGAGGCCCTGGCCGATCGCCTGGCCGACCGCCAGACCCCGCGCGGTCGGGTCGAGGCGCTCGCCCGCGCCGAGCGCGCTCTCAACGATCCGGCCGCTCCGCCCGACCCCGACGCCGAGGCCGCCCGCCAACGCGCCGTCGCCGCCGAACTCTCGCGGCTCAACGCCGCCGACAGGGACGCCAACAAGGAGGCCAACCAGGCCGCCATCGACGCCGTTCGCCACGCGGGCGACCTTGCCGAGCAAACCCTCCATCCTGGTCGCGAACCGAACGAGCCGGGCAAATCCGGCCCCGCGCAGCAGGCCGAGGCCCGCGCCCAGGCCGCCGCCGCCCTCGATGCCCTCGCCGCCAGGCTCCCCGGCGAACAGGACTCGAAGGAAAAAGGGCAAGATAAGGACAAGGAAAATGGAAACAATGAGGCGGGCAAGGCCCTGACCGATCCCGAGCTGGCGATTGATCCGGGGCAAGCGGCGAAGGCGTTAGAGCTGGCGAAACGGGAACGTCGGGTCAAGGAGCGGTTGCAGGCCGTTCTTGGCGAACACGTCGCCCCGCAGCAAGACGTCAGGCGCGAGGCCGTTGAGGTCGGCCGCGAGTTGGCCGACCTCCGCGACCGGACGCGTGGCATCAGCGATCGAGCGGCCGGACCCGCCAACGAGGCCGCGGCCTACCTTGGCAAGCATGCTCCGCAGGCCATGGACGAGGCCGCCGACCGGCTCGCCCAGGGACAGACCGCCCCGGCGCGCGACACCCAGCGTCGAGCCACGGAACTCGCCGACCGAGGCGCCCAGAACGCCGAAGACCTCGCCGCGGCGCTCCGGGCCGAGTCGGCCATGCCTCCCAACGCCGCCGGGGCCGCTCATCCCGGACCCCTCGCCGAGGCGCGCGAGGCCGTCCATCAGGCCGGCAAGCAGCTTGGCCAGGCTCGTGGCGCTGCCGCCGCCGACCAGGCCGCGCTCAACGCCGCCCGACAGGCCATGCACGCCGCCGCCGAACGCCTTCAGGCCGCCGCCAGCGCCAAGGGCCAGGCTCAAGGGCAAGATCAGCCCGGCGACGAACCCGGCGAGGCCAACGCCAGCACGGATAACCCCTCCAACGCCGAGCCCAAGAGCGATAGCGCCGGAGTCGCCGAACCGACGACGCTCGCCGAGCTTCAGGAACGCATCCGGACCACGACCGGCCGGCGCTGGGGTGAACTCCCCGGCCATCTTCGTTCCGAGATTCTCCAGATGTCGCAGGGTCGCTACCGCGACGACTACGCCCGGTTGATCCAGCTCTATTTCCGCGAGATCGCCGCGGGCGCCGGGACCAAGCAGGACGCCAATCCATGACCCGACGCCGAATCCTTCTCGCCCTCGTCGCCTCGACCTTCGGTCTTGGCTCGCCCGATCCGGCCCGCGCTCAGGATCTCCCCGCGCCGAGGCCGGCATCACCCGCGGCCGACAAGGCGGTGAAGAAGGGGCTGGACTACCTGAAGTCGGCCCAGAAGACCGACGGGGCCTGGGAATCGGGCGGTTTCGGCAAGGCGACGTCGGTCACCTCGCTGGCCGTCATGGCCTTCCTCGCGGCGGGGCACGTCCCCGGCGAGCCTGGCCCGTATCGCGAGTCGATCGACCGGGGAATCCGCTACGTTCTGGCTCATCAGCGCCCCGACGGCATGCTCGTGGCCAACTCCAGCCACGGCCCGATGTACTGCCACGGAATCAGCACCTTGATGCTCGCCGAGGTCGTCGGCATGACCTCCGATTCCGCCCTCGCCGAGCAGGCCCGAGCGGCCCTCACCCGCGCCGTCAAGATCACCCTGATGGCCCAGAACCTCGCCAAGAACCCGGAGAACACCGGCGGCTGGCGCTATCAGCCGACGAGCCGAGACAGCGACATCAGCGTCTCCGGCTGGCAGGTCATGGCGCTTCGCGCCGCGAAAAGCGCCGGCTGCGCCGTGCCTTCCGAAAACATTGACCGGGCGGTTGCTTATCTCAAGAAATGTGCCGTGAAGGATGGCGGATTCGCCTACCAGCCCGGCCAGGGGCCAAACAATCCACGGACCGGGACCGGCGTCCTCGCCCTGGAAATTTGCGGCGAGCACCTCACCCCCGAGGCCGTCGCCGGCGCCGAGTATCTGGTCAAGCACCCTCCGCACTGGTCCAGCCCTTATTTTTTCTACGAGGTCTATTACGGTCCGCAGGCCATGTTCCAGATGGGCGACAAGTATTTCTTGAACTATTACCCCAAGCTCGTCACCGTCCTTCTTGACCACCAGGAGCGCGACGGTAGCTGGCTCTCCGGCGACGGCAACGACCGTTCCGGCGGCCGGACCTATTGCACCGCCATGGCCATCCTGGCGCTCGCGGTGGAATATCGGTATTTGCCGATCTATCAGCGATGAAAGCTTGGGTCAAAGACTAAATAGATTCATGCCCACTTCGCGAGTCTGGTTCATCGTCCGCCTCCATCCAAAATTCCGATTCCTCGACCATGTCATATTTCTTGGCGACCTCGGGGTCGAGAGTGATCAGTCGTGCGTAATCGTCCTCAATACCCCCGTTCGGCTCCAGGGTCACACCGTCCTTGAGCATTGCCTCAAGATGATTTGCTGCCATGCGGAGGGCGGCGGCCATCTCCTCAACGCTCTGGGCGTGGGCGGTAATCCATTTATTACGCCAGAGAGCCACGTAGCGTTTGACGCTTTCTTTGTATAACTCCTGATATTGGTCTCTCACAAACGGATTCAGTTGTTGTGAGAATTCTTCGTTAAGGTTGAGAATCTTGATGAGTTCCAGGACGTCGGAAAGATCTTTCCTTCGACCGGAGCCCGTCATCCCCGAGGCGAGCTTCAATTCGATCAAAGTCGGCAGATTGACGTAGCAAACGCCGTCCGCCTCGAAACTCACCGGCCCTGGTTCAGGGAAGACCACCGGCTTCTCTCGACCGTCGCCGGGATACGCGCCCGAGGTGAGGAATTCGATCCTGACCCCGAGTTCCGTATCGCGAAGATGCTTGCTTCGACTGCGCGGGGGAAGATAACCAAGCTCTTCCAGTTGGTTATGGATCGTTCTCAGATCCTCCTTCGTGACCAGGATATCGACATCCTCCGTGAACCGGCGTAAGCCGTGCTGAAAGAGCGCCATGCCGCCCACGACCGCGTAAGGAATATTTAAGTCTTTTAATCGCCGCGCGATCTTGCGCAAGGCGTCAAAGACCGCGCTTTTCTCTTCGAAGTGTCGGCTCCCTTCCATCAAGGCCCATCTCGGGTCGTGGTCCAGTTGTTTCTCGTAAGCGAGCGCGACGGCCTGAGGCAACGCGACGGTACCCTTTTTGATCTGGCTGTCCGCTTCCGCGCGATCGATATCGTGATTCATGCCGTTTCCCCTCATGCCGCCAGCATACCCCGGTACCCAGGTCCAGGTCACTCGGCCTTGAGCAGGAGGTTGGCAAGGTCGGTCTCGTTGAGGAGCAATGACCAATGATCAAAGCACTCATTGATTCGGTCATCGGTCATCGGTCATCGGTCCTTGTTCCTCGGGCCCTTGCAATTCTCCCGGGGTCTTGAACCGTTCACGAAGCGCGGAGGAGAGAGAGAGGAACTCGTCAACGTTCATCGCCTCGGCTCGAACCAGGCCGGTCAGACCGATCGATTCGAGAAGGGCGTCGACCTCGGGGCGTTCGATCTCGGACCGCCAGAGGCTATGAAGCACCCGGCGGAGGTTCTTGCGACGGTGAAGGAAGACGCGGCGCACCACCGAATGAAACCAGGCCAGGTCGTCAACCCGGGCGATCCGAGCCGGGTCGGGCGTGATCGAAATCACCGCCGAGTCAACCTTGGGACGCGGCCAGAAGACCGACGGCGGCAAGACGCGGATCAGCTCAACATCGGCCACGGCCTGAACCAGGACCGAGAGCGCGCCATAGGCATCGGTTGATGGCGCGGCACGCATCCGCTCGCCAAGTTCAAGCTGGATCGTCACGACGAGCTTCGAAGGCCGCAGTTCCGGGTGGACCAGAAGGTTGCTCACGATCGGCGTGGCGACGTTGTACGGCAGATTCGAGACAAGCTTGAACCGCTTGCCCGGCGAGACCGCCAGGCCCGAGCGAACGCTGTCGAGGACTTCGGGGTTGAGCGTGTTCTTGTTCGCGAGGGCATCAGCCAGCAAGACCCGGACATTGGGCATCCCGGCCGTCGCCTCGGCGGCGAGCCGGGCCATACCGGGATCAATATCGACGGCGATCACCGCCGCCCCTTTCGAGGCCATCAGCGCCGTCATCGCCCCGGCGCCTGGGCCGACCTCCAGCACGACGTCGTCGGGACCAACCTCCGCCGCTCCAACAATCAGGTCATGAATATTCAAATCGATCAGGAAGTTTTGCCCGTAACGATGCTGCGGGGCCACCCCTTCCCTGTCGAAGAGGGTCCGAAGATAAGACTGAGTCTGGCGAGGTCGAGACATCAGGCGTCGGCTTTCGGGAAAGAATAGAATAAATCAAGCATTCTTGGTTAATGAGCATTTCACGCGATTTCTTTGCCCAGAAGCTTGCGGACATGCTTGGCGAGCATGTCCGTCTCGATGTTGACGCGATCGCCTGGACGGAGACTGCCCAGCGTGGTGGCGGCCAGGGTATGGGGAATCAGCATCACCGAGAAGGCGCCCGGGGTCACATCAACAAGCGTGAGGCTAACTCCGTCGACGGCAATCGAGCCCTTGGAGACCATCAAGGACGACCAGCCTGGATCGTGTTCAAAGGCGAGAAATTCCCAGTCACCCTCGGTCCCGCGATCGCGGAGCCGGGCCGTCGCGTCAACGTGTCCCTGGACGAAGTGACCCCCAAGCCGGTCGCCAACGCGCAAAGCCCGTTCCAGGTTCACCAGAGCGCCACTTGAGCGGTCGCCCAGGTTCGTGCGGAGCAAGGTTTCGGGACCTGCCTGGACATCGAACAGATCGACCTTCGGTTCGGTCGAGACAACCGTCAGGCAGCAGCCGTTAATCGCCACGCTCTCGCCCAGTTCGAGCGGGTCGCCACGATTGCCGAGGCCCGGCCAGCAGATTGTCAGACGCCGCCCGGAGTTCTCAACGACCACGCGATCGACTCGCCCGAGGGCCTCGACCAGTCCTGTAAACATAAGCAAATCACCGACTTCATCGTTCAAGGTCGGAAAATGGATTTCGGAAGGCTCAGGCCGGGTCGTCCGGCGGGCAGCCGAACCGGCCGGAGCGCTCTCCGGAGAACACCAGGTGTTCAAAACCGGCAAGCTCGACCCGATGCTCGACGGGTGCGAGACCGATCTTGCGTGCAACGCCCTGTGAGGGGACGTTCTCGGGCCGGATCAGGCAGATCAGGCGAGGTCTGCCCAGAACGTCAAACGCATGGTCGCGACACGCGGCGGCGGCCTCGGTCGCCAGGCCGAGACGCCAGTGAGGACGATCGATCAGGTAGCCAAGGTCGGTCTCGTCGGCCCCTTCGATTCCCCTCGGCGGGATCAAGCCTGCCTGCCCGACCGGCCGGTTCGAACCACGGTCGAGAATCAACCAGAACCCATAGCCGTGCGTATCATATCGGCCAAGCTGGCGACGGACCCATTGCAAGGCTCCGTCGCGGTCGAGCGGCCTGGGATAATAGCGCATCACCTCCGGGTCGGCGAGCATCCCGGCGATAAAGTCCAGGTCGCCGAGCGTCATCTCGCGGAGCACCAGGCGTTGGGTTTCGAGGATCGTCGTCATCAACAAGAGTCTAACCCGCACTCCCCGGAATTGTCAGCGCGCCCGCTCGTTCGGGATTGTCCGAACATTCTTGAGCAAGGGACCAATGACCAAGGATTGATCGGGTTGTTGCCTGATAAGAGCTGGTTTTGTCTCAAGGACAAAGGACAAAGGACAAAGGACAAAGGACAAAGGGCTAAGTGGTTCATCCGGCAGGTGATTTGCAGGTGCATGGAGGCAACCGCTTGGGAGTTGCACCATGGCCGCCCGCGTCTATCTGCGTCCCATGACCCCCGAAGAAGACAAGGCGATCGCCGCCCTCATCCAGTCGCGTACCGCCCCGGTTCGATCGGTCGAACGCGCTCGGATCATCCAGGCCGCCGCCAAGGGGCAGTCCGCTCCCGTCATCGCAGCGGAGCAGGGATGCTCGCGGCCCACCGTCTATGCCTGGATCCGCCGTTTCAACGATCACGGCCTCGCGGGCCTCGAAGAACTCCGCCGCTCCGGCCGGCCACCGACCTACTCCGCCGAGCAGCGGGCCGAGGTCATCGCCACCGCCTTGACCGACCCGCAGTCGCTGGGCCTTCCCTTCGCCTGCTGGACGATGGACCGCCTCCAGGTGTACCTCGGCGAGCAGAAGGCCCTGGCCATGAAGCGGAGTCGCATCAGCGAGATCCTCGTCGAGGAGGGCCTTCGCTGGCGCCAACAGGAGACGTGGTTCGGCGAGCGGGTTGATCCCGACTTCGCCGAAAAAAGGGGGTCATCACCGAACTCTACACGGCCCCGCCCGACGGCTCGGTAGTCGTCTGCCTGGATGAGATGGGGCCGGAGTCGGCCAAGAGCTTCCGTGGGTCGCGACTGGTTCATGCCGATCCCGGCACGGACGAGCGGGGGCAACCCAAGCCCGCCGGGCGGGCCAGGCAGGAGGCGGACTACGGTCGGCGGGGCAAGGGCTACATCTTTGGGGCATTCCGTCCCGCGACGGGTGAGGTGTTCACGGCCCCCTACGGTGGCCGGACCACGGCCAGCTGGGTGGACTTCCTGGAGAAAGCCGACGCCTGGCTGCCCGCGGAGTGCGAGCGGGTCTACGCGGTGGTCGACAACCTGAACGCGCACCGTGCCCCCGATGTGCTGCTGTTCAGCCTGGCTCATCCGCGTTGGGAGTTCGTGTTCCAGCCGAAGTACGCGGCGTATCTCAACCTGATCGAGCCGTGGTGGAAGGTGCCGCGGTCGCTGGCGTTGAAGGGTCGGCGGTTCGAGACATGGGAGGAGATCGTCCAGGCGGTCGCGGCGGCGACGGCCTACTGGAACAAGCATCGTCATCCGTTCGTGTGGGGGCGGCGACGACGTCATCGGGCTCGCCGTCAGCCGGGAATCGCCGCCGTGCCAGGAATCAGGGCAATTGCCGGATGAACCACTAAGGGCAGTTCTTTCCTTTGCCCTTTGTCCTTTGCCCTTGAGACCTTCCGGCTGTTCCGCAACAACCCTGATGACCAATTTACGGAATGATTCGGTCCTCGGTCCTCAAACCAGCAAGTCCTTCCCATCCTGCTCTGCTAATGGCCCGCCTTGATGTGACCGCGGTCCCGGGCGTCCTTGAGCGAGCCTTCCAAGGACTTCAGCGCAAGGATCGTCTCGCGCGAAACCTTGATGTGGGCGTCAATCAGCGATTGAATCTGGTCCTGGTAAAGCTTCTGGTTATCGCCCTGCTGGCGGGCGAGGCGAAGGATCTGATCCTGAAACGCCTTCTGGCTCTCAAAGACCTGGTCGTTGAAGCCCTTGGTGATCGATTCGAGCATGAGGTTGATCCGGTCCTGCTGCTTGAGAAAGAGCATGACCACAAAGATCACGGCCACCGCGCTGGCGCCGTCGGGAAGAAGCTTGATCAGGTCCGGCACGGTCTGGCCTCCAGGTCGTCGCGAGTATCGCGTGGCTCTCGACGGGCATCGGCCTTTTCGATAAGCCATTGATCTTGAAAGAACGCTTGCTCCCGCCCGCGAGCCTGGGTTTCGGGCGGCCTCGGCGTCGGCGGGCGAGCCTTCAACGCGGTCGGGTCGGAAGCGGAAGCGGAAGCGGCGCGGTCGGTCGGCCTCCAGTACCGGCAAGACGTCAAGGCCGATCGGAACCGGATCGCGGCCACGACCCAGAGTGCCGCGGTGATCACCTTCAGCGCCGTCGGCAAGACCGGCGCCGGGTTCCGTCCCGCGAGGACGCTCCAGAGCCCCTGCGCGACCATCACGGAGACGGCCACGATCACCATGTTGGCGAAGAAGAGGGCTCGGCGAAGGCCGCGATCACTCATGGCCCCCCCCTTTCGGTTGCGGCCGACTGGACGGCTGCTGGATCAACGGGGGATTCGCAACCGTCGGCCCTTCCAGTTCGGCAAGCAGGTCGACGAGTTCCCGCATCGCCAGGCGGGTCTGCCGCAGCCAGGCGGCGCGTCGCGTGGCCTCTTCGGGAACAATCGTCTGGGCAAGGACCCGTTCAAACCGTTCGCGGGCGGCCTTGTTGCGGGCCAGGGCGTCGCGCAGACTGGTCTCGGGTTGAACCCGATCCGAAGCCCGCCGCTGAAATAGCCCTCGGATCAGCCCGGCGACACCGCCGGGCGCTGTCAGTTCGACCTTGCCCGACCGGGATCGTTTGAGAAAATTGACTCCCTGGACCAGGTTGGCCACGGCCAGGCGTGCATTTGAGATCGCATTGGCACTCATCGCGGGCGGCCCTCGCACAGGTCCCGCGGCGCGACCCGAGACAGGTCTGGCGCGCTCATTCCCTCTCCTTCGACGAACCCCGGAGGCCCAGGTGCGCCGAGAGCCGGCCGCCGATCCCCATGCCCCTCCGAGACTTACCATCGAGGCGCCTGCAATAAGTGTCCTGCCGATTTCCTCGCCGGCCGATCCCCGGCGCGAGCAATCGCCTCAGAATCATTCCGCGAAACGACGACGGAAAGTGATTGAAGACAAGGAGTTTCCATCAGGGAATGGACGCGTTTGGAAAACGCGAGGCCAGACCCCTGGAAATCCGGTCAGATCAGGCGGGAGACATCTCGGCGAGATGCGATGTGGTCACGAAGGCCGCGGCCTGGGGACGCAAGACGTCGTAGTCAAAGAGGCGAAGCGCCAGCGCGCGGTTCTGAAGGCGGAGCGAATCGAGGTCGGTCCGGGCGAGCGCCAAGAGGCGGTCGGCAAGCCGGGCGGGATAACTCGCGTCGCGCATCCCCTGATAGGGAAGGGTCTGGCCGAGGGGCGTGAGCCAGCGGTGAGCCTCGCCGACGTCGGTGCAGACGACAACCGTTCCGCAGCCGAGGTATTCAGGAAGCTTGGCCGTCGTCCGACCCCAGCCGACGGGGTCGTCCGTCTGGGTCGACAGGCCCACGTCGAAAACGTTCATCCAGAGCGGAACCTCGTCATGCGGAACCCGACCGATCAGCTTGAGGCGATCGCCAAGGCCAAGCCGATCACGCGCGGCTTCCAGTACTGCGCGGCCGGGGCCGTCGCCAACGACCACGCCGACGATCGGCCGATCGGTCTCGGCGGGCAGGTGCGCCAGGGCCTCGGCGAGTTCCCAGCCGTAAAAGAGGTTGAAGTCGGGGTTGAAATGAATGTTGCCCACGAGGCCGACGACGAAAGAACCGTCGAGGCCGTGGCGTTGGCGGAGGTCGGCGACGCGAGGGTCATCGCGTCGGGGCGAGAAGACGGCCATGTCCGCCCCGTCGGGAAGCCAGATCCAGGGGGGAAGCGTTTCGTTCGGGGCGATCGACCGGAAGTAGTCGGCCAGGTACGAGCCGCGAAAGACCAGGCGGTCGGCCCGCGCGGGGAGGCGGCGGTCGATCCGATCGGCCGCGGCGACTTCCCACCAGGCCCGTCGTTGGGCTTCGAGAAGAGGCCGGGCCGGGTCGCCGATCTCGTAGATCAGCCGGAAGCCGCCGCCGAGCCGTTTTCGGAGCGCCACGAGGGGCGCGGCGGGAATGCCGAGGTCAATGCAGTAAACCCAGCCGCCCCGCTGCGCCCGCAGAGCCGACCAGAACGAGGCGATCGATCCGATTCGGCCGCGTTCCTTGAAAACAAGCCGCGCCGCGTCGCCAAAAAGAGCGCGGGCCCTCGGCCCTTGCACCGAATTCGCCGGGCCGTTGACGAGAACGAGGCCAGGACCAGGACCATTGTCGCCCGCGGCCATCAGATCCCGTCCCTCGGCACGACCTTGAGCGTCATCTCCGCGCCGTCACGGACGACCACGGCGGCAATCGCCCGCCCCGGACCGGCGGCCGAGGCGGCGGCAAAGGTGTCGGCTACCGACGCGGTCCATCGGCCGTCGAGCGAGGTCAGGACGTCGCCCGGCTTCAGGCCGGCGGCCTCGGCCGGGGAACCGGCGAGGACCGAGACGATCGTCACCCCAGGGGCATCGAGCGGGTTCTCGGCCGCCTCGGCGACAGTCAGGCCAAAGACCCCGGCCGGCGCGAGCACGCGTTGCCGGGCTATCTTCGGACCGGCGAGGCGGTCGGGCAGGTCTTTCAGAAGGTCGCGCATCTTGAAATCGACCGGTTCAAAGGTCATCTCGCGCGCCTGGTAGTCAATCGTCGTCTTGTACCGGGCGAAGAAGGTGAACCCGATGATCCCATCAAGCGGCCCGCCAAAGAGACCGCCAAGCGCCTTCAAGGCCGGGTGGTCGAGGACGATGACCGGCAGATTCTTCGCCGACAGTCCGCCGACCTCCAGGGTCTCAACCGCCGCCTCGCCGCGCATCGAGAAGAGGAACGACTTGGGCGCGTCCTGCTTCACCGCGCCCGACGCCTCCGCCGCCTTGTTGCTCAGCAGCGTGATGGGCGCCCCGAGGTCAAAGATCAACCGAAAAGGCCCCTTGCCGTTGATCTTGGCACGAACCATCATATGATTCGACGCCAGCATCTCGAACGGCACGACCCCTTTCTTTTCTTTTTCCTTTGCGGCAACGGCCTGAGCCGCGTCGTCGGCCCTGGCCGTCGCGAGCGGACCGGCGGCGAGAAAGGCCAGGATCAGGGCCGAGCGTCGCAGCATGAGAGGAGTCAATGAGGTCAAGGTCATCTTTAGAAACCCTCCCCGGCGGTGACGTTCAGGGGGCGGTCGGCCGTCTCGCCATCGTGACGGACGGCCAGGGCGACGGAATCGCCCGCCTTGACCTCGGCAACAGCCTTGTGCGCATCCTTGAGACTGGCGACCTCGTGGCCGGCGACACGGACGAGGCGGTCGCCGTCGCGGACGCCGGCCCGCGCCGCGGGTGAGCCGGCGAGAACCCGGGCGACCCGGACCTCGTTCTTGCCGGGTCCTTCGATCAGTTCCAGGCCGAGGAAGCCGCGCGGGATCAACTCGTCTTCGGGCTGCTTGCCGACAAGAGCGGCGGCGAACTTGGCGATCGGCCCGAGAGCGTTCATCGCCTGGACGCCGTCGGCCTGCGGAGCGCCTGCCTTTCGGCGAGGCGGGGCAACGGGGTCGGCCGGTTCGAACGCGAGCCGGGTCCAGGTCATCCGGTCGTCGGTCGGGTCGAGCGCGATCCGAAACCGGGCCAGCGCGGTGTATCCGAGGATGCCGTCAATCGACGCGCCGGGGAGTCCCAGGGCGTTCATGCCGACGAGTTGAAACGGGTCTTCAACCCGCGCTTTCATGTTGCGGAGTGTCGCCCCGCCCTCGAAGTCGAGCCGGGTCACGGGGGTCCAGAATTCGCCGTCGTCGGTTTTGAGGCCGACTTTCTTGGCGGTCTCGGTGGCGACGTAGAGCGCGGGGGCTCCGGTGTCGACGAGAAAGTTAAACGGCCCCTTGCCGTTGATTCGCACGCGGACGAGAAAGTGGTTCGTATCGGTCAGCCGGTAAGGAACGCGGTACGACCGGCCGACATCGGGATCGGCGGCATTCGCGCCGGGGGTCGCCACCAGCGACAGAGCCAGGCCGAGCCCGAGCCCGACTCCGAGCCTCGTGAGCCTTCGGTTCATGGGAAGCGTCTGCCTCATCGTCGTCAATTGGGGACGGTCGCCGATCGGGCGGTGATCTGTTCTCAAAGGTCATTATCACCCAAGGCGTCGAGGCCGGTCTACCGCAATACACAAGCCTTTTCGGGCCGCTTCTCTTGCCTTCTCATTCCTTTGACCTGGAAAAAATCCTTTTGATCGCCCCGCCTCCTCGGAAACAGATAGGACATTCGCGGATCGCCAAGCGAGAGGATTGCAAAGTCCCGATGACCGAGGAATTTCGCTTTTTGGCCATTGGTCATCGGCCATTGGTCATCGAAGAGACCGACTTTGCCATTCTCCTGGATCGCCAGGGGTTTGCCTGTCTAACCGGCGCGCGTTACCCTCGTTGCGCGAGGGCAAAGACGGCCGATGCGAGTCGGCCGACGCTCTCCCCACCTTTGATGAATTCGACCCAGAGATTTCGAGCGAGCGCCGATCCATGTCGATCTCCCCGCCGACCGCGCTGGACCGCGCCCGGACAAAGGCGTATTTCCGGCTCTTGCCGATCCTCTTCGTCTGCTACATCGTCGCCTATGTGGATCGCGCCAACGTCGGCTTCGTCAAGCTGACGATGCAGAAGGACATCCCGGCCTTCGACAACAAGGTTTTCGGGTTCGCGATGGGGATCTGCTTCTTCGTCGGCTATTTCCTGCTGGAGATCCCCGGCACGTTGATGGTCGAGAAGTGGAGCGCCCGCAAGTGGTTCTGCCGGATCATGGTGACCTGGGGCCTGATCGCCGCGGCGACCGCCTTCGTGGGCGTCCGCTGGCCGGTCATCGGCCCCTTGATCGAGGGAACGGGCCGACTCTTCGGTCAGTCGCTCAACGTCAGCGAGTATCAATTCTATTTCATCCGCTTTTTGCTCGGTCTGGCCGAGGCGGGCTTTTTCCCTGGGGTGATCGTCTATCTGACCCACTGGTTCCCCCGCCGCGACCGCGCCCGGGCACTCGCCTATTTCTTCATCGCCACGCCGATCGCGCAGTTTATCGGGCCTCCCATCTCTGGCCAGTTGCTCAAGATCGGCACCGAGGGGCGGCCGGAACTCTTCGGCCTGCAAGGCTGGCAGGTGGCTTTCATCTTCTGGGGCCTTCCCGCGGTGATCCTGGGTGTGCTCGTCTTGCTGATCCTGACCGACCGGCCCTCGCAGGCAAAATGGCTGAGCCCTGAAGAAAGCGAGGCGATGGAACGCGAGCTTGCCAGCGAAAAGGCCGGGCACGACGCCAGCCACCACATGACCGTCTTGCAGGCGCTCCGGCATCCGAAGGTCTTGATGCTCACGGCGGCTTATTTCTTCGTCGTGACGGGCAACTACGGGGTCGAATTCTTCCTGCCGTCGATCATTCAGAGCTGGTACGGTCTCTCGCCGCAAAACATCTCTTTCCTCGTGATCATTCCGCCGATCGGGTCCTTGATCGGGCAACTCGCGATCAGTTGGAGTTCCGACCATTTCCAGGAGCGCAGGCTTCATGCCGCGATCCCGATTTACCTGGGCGCGGTGGCCCTGGCCCTCGCCGTCCTGAGCCCTGGCCGGCTCTGGCTCACGGTCCTCCTCTTCACGCTGGCGATGACCGGCCTGAAAGCGTATCTCCCGGCCTTCTGGTCGCTGCCGAGCCTCTTTTTGACCTCCTCGGCCGCGGCGGGAAGCATCGGCATGATCAACTCCGTGGGAAACCTTGGCGGCGGCTTTGGCACCTACCTGCTCGGCTGGATCGAGAAAGCGACCGGATCGTTCCAGAACGGCATCCTCCTTCTGAGCGTCTCGATGACCATCTCCGCCACGATCATCGTTGTTCTCGGCGTCGGCCGCCGGGCCGACCCGGCGAAGGCCGTCAACACACCCGACCCCCTCGCTGAACCGATCCACGAGACTGTCTGACTTGACCTCGCGACTGGGAGGCAACCCTCGACATGAAACGCGTCTTGCTTGCCTGCGGGTTGCTCCTGTTGGTTCCCATCGGCGTCTGGTTCGTCCGGGCGGTCGAAGCGGCGCGAGAAGCGGCGAGGCGGTCGGAGTGCGTCTGCCACCTCAAGTGGGCCGTGGTCGCCTTGCACAACTATCATTCCGAGAGTGGCTCATTCCCCGTCGGGACTCTGCCAAACCCTGCCCTGCCGCCGGAACGAAGGCTCGGCTGGCCGGTCGTCTGCTTCGCCTGGCTGACCGGCTCCGGGGTCTCGCTTCAGGTTGACCGCTCAAGGGCCTGGGATGACCCCGTGAACTGGCCGCCAAAGATCGTGGCGGACGGCAACATCACCTTCGTCGGCATGACCCCGGCCGACACGTTTAGCTGGACAAGTTGCCCCGATGACCCGGCCTCATTGACGAAGACCCGGCCGTTACCGCTGACCTACGTCGGAATCGCCGGACTCGGCAGTGATGCCCCGACCCTTCCCGCCGGACACGTTCGCGCCGGGGTCTTTGGCTACGACCGGGTTACCCGCCTTTCGGAGATCACCGACGGCACCTCGCAGACGTTGATTCTCGCCGAGACCCGCCGCGACCCCGGTCCCTGGATGGCGGGCGGTTCCACCAGCGTCCGCGGCGTTGATCCGGGGACGCGTCCCTATTTCGGCCCGAACCGCCCGTTCGGCGGATATCACCCCGGCGGCGCGAATGTCGCCCTTGCCGACGGCTCGGTCCGCTTCCTTCGCGGCACGATCCACCCGAAAGTCTTTGAAAGCCTCTCAACGATCGCCGGCGGCGAACCCATCCCCAGCCGTTGGTAAGCAGATTTTTCCTTTTGTCCTGTTTCCTGTGTCCTTACGGCCATTCCGCAACCACCCTTTTGATCATCGGTCCTTGGTCATCGGCCATCGATCATCCACCTCTACTTGAAATACGCCCCGCGATCGCCGAACTCCTTCCGGAATTCATAGGCACGCGACTCGGCGGCGGCCCAGTCGCCGGCGCGTGCTCGGGAGATCACCTCCTGAAGCGCCGAGTGCCTCGACTCGGAAAGGTCGTCCGAGGCGTGGCGGTCGTCGATGATCCGGGCGTCCTTCTCCAGTTCCCGGGCGTTGCGCAAGGAAACCGCTGTTAAAAGAGCCTCAAAGGCGCGGGCGTTCCTGATCTCTCGTTCCGAAGGCTCGCCCGAGCAACCCGCGACCGCCACCAGAAGCAGGGCCGCCCCGATCGACGACCTCCGCACAGAATTACAAGGAGTCGGCACTGATCACCTCCCCGCCGGCCCGGCTGCTCAGGCCTTGCCAGGTCCGCAAGTTGATCGACTGCTTGACGAACCGGACCGAGCCGTCACCCATCAAGACGTTCGACCCGCCGGGATGAAGCGAGTACATCTCATCGGTATGGCCGAGCGGGCTGTTCGGCGGGTGGATCACCTGAGGGTCTTCATACAGCGAAGGCCCGCTGTGAACGGCCAGAATGGCGCTGTCATAGTCATAATTGACCCCTGTTCCCCCCGTCCCCGCGCTGGCGAAGACACCGGCGGCGAAGTGGCGGTAACCGGGGATAATTCCCACCCAGCTCGCGTCCGCCAGATAAGGCGACTTCTCGCCCGCGACAACCGTGTTGCTCAGGCCGTCGGTCACCGCGGCGTAGCTCACCTTGCTGTTTCGATAGATCGGCCCGTTACATCCCGACACCGGGTTATCAAGGCTTACCGAGGCCGGGATGCCCGAGTCATTCCAGCCCTGGTTGTACTGATAGTTGGCGCGGGCGAAAGCCTGGTTCGCCACGGGCAACAAGACCATGTTGGCGTCAATCATCGGGCAGGTCGGCGTCGGGTTATTCGCCGTCGGACAGTTGTAAACGTTCAACGGAACCGTGACCACCGTGCCGTTCTCGGCCACCCAGGTCGGCAGGCCGACGTTGAGGGCGTTATAAAGCGGCGCCTGTTCGACTTCCGGCAAGAGCAAGGCCAGCCAGTCCCAGCCCGGCCCGTTGTCGCCCGAGTTGGGGTCCGGGTTATATCCGGGCACTCCAAAAGCACTCAAAGGCCCGGTCACCCCGACGAAGCCCGAGACAATGCACCCCTTGCTCGACTCATAATTCGCCACGGCCAGGCCAATCTGCTTCAAGTTGTTCGCGCACCGCGCCCGCCTTGCCGCTTCCCTCGCCGCCTGAACGGCCGGCAACAACAGCGCGATCAAGACCGCGATCACCGAAATGACCACCAGTAACTCAATCAGCGTGAACCCCGGGCGCAACCTCGGTCGGGATCGTTTGCCTCGCACCAATAGTCTCCTCAATCTCAACTTCATTACTCCAAATCCTGTAAAGCACAAACGCTAAACAATTTATAAATGATTTGTCAAAACATTTTTTTGGTCTTCCAAAATCCGAAATAAGCCGGTGGGTCCGGGGATCGAGAAGATTGGCCTTAATGCTGGGAACTGGCGGGGTTTCGGGCGACGAGCGGGCTGGGTGTCGCCACGGGACTGACGCGGTAGAGCCGGTAGGTTCTATCAGTCCGCGCGGGGGGACCTTCGGCGAGCGTCTCGACCCGGCCGAGGCGGCCGAGGCCGGGGAGATCGGTTTTTCGGCCGATCACCGCGAAGGGCGCGGGGCCGGTCGGCAGTTCGTCGAAGGTGAACCGGCAAGGGGCGGGGTGGTCGTTCAGGTAAAAGAGGCGAACCGCCCAGTCGTGAGGGACCGGGCCGAAGGGCGTTTCATAAGGATAGCGATCCCACTCGGGGACGTGATAGAGCAGCGCGACAGGTTCTCCCGGCGCGAGTTTGCGGGCGGCATCTTGATAGAAAGCCCACTCGACCCCTCGACGATCGAGCTTCGGGCCGAGCAGCGCGAAGCCGAGAGCGTACAAGAGGCCCAGGCCGCCAAAGGTGGCCCAGACCGCGCGTCGGACCCGACCGGGCGACCAGCCGCGCGAACGTTGAAGACGCTCGGCGAGCCGGCAGAGACCAAAGGCCGCCCAGACGGAGCAGGGAGGAAGCGCATGGATCGCGTAATGCGCCTGCTTGACCGTCGCCATGGAAAGCAGCACGAGCGGCGCGACCAGCCAGGCCCAGACGAGGCGATCGCCCCCGCCGCGACCCGACCGCCTCAAAGCCCTCGGCAAGGATCGCCAGGCCCCAACGACCGCCAGGGGTGCCCAGGGCAAGAGCATCACGACAAGGGCCGGAATGTACTCCGACCAGGCCTCGCCGGTAAACTGCGTCGGCCGGGCGGCCAGGCGGTCGGTGATGTGTACCGTCCAGAGCCCCAGCGCCGAGGGGTGCCGCAAGGCCGCGAGGATCGGCCAGGCCAGACCCAACACCCCGGCAAGCAGGCCGCCGCGCCACGTCCGTAGCCGCCCGAAAGCTTCAAGGTCGCGATCCCAGACGAGCACCAGAACCACCACCGCCAGCACCAGAACGGCCCCGAAACCGACCCCCTTGGCCGTCGCCGTCAATCCGAGCAACGCAAAAAAGATCCAGACCCAGGCCCGAACCCAGGCGTTCGCGCGCGATGGCTCCGCCGCCACCTCATCCACATCCTCAAGAACGGGTGTTCGAACTCGATCAAAAGCGACGATCGACCAGGTGACCAGGCAGGCCAGAATCATGTCGGCCTCGGCGAGCCTCCCGCGCGTCACCGTCCAGGCGGTCGTTGCCTGCACCATGCCGGCGAGCAGGCCGACCGGCTCGCCAAACTGTCTCGTCGCCAGGAGGGTCACGCCCAAGACCAGAAGCGCCGCGGCCAGGGCCGACGGTAGCCTCGCGGCTGTCTCGGTCACGCCCCCCGCGCCTCGGGCGGTCAGGGCGACCAGCCAGACGGCCATCGGCGGCTTCTCCAGCCAGGGGCGACCGCCGATCGTCGGCGTGAGCAGATCGCCCGAGGCGATCATCTCGCGCGCCGCCTGCGCGACGAAGGCTTCGTGATAGGTGAGCCGTCCCGCCCTTCCCAGACCGACCCCCGTTGTCAGAGCGATGAGGGCCAGGACCGCCCCCAGTCGTGCCGCCCACAGGCGAGTCCCCGCCATATCCCGGGCCCTCCTTGGACCACCTCGCGTCGATCGATCCCTCTGGCCCGCTTCGGCCCAACCCAACCCGATTCGATCGTCGGCATCGTATCTCGAACCCCCAAAAAAGACGACGCGAACCCAACCAGTCGTCACGGCGTAAAGAAAACCATCATACGCTTCATACGCTCGTTTACGCGATATCCCGGCCTCGATTCTTCCCCAGGAAACCGCGCAAAACTGTACGCAAGGCCCACCCCAGGCCATGTTTCACGCTCGCCAACGGACCATTCTCGCGGGCAGTCCTTGCCGTAATCTTCAATCTGCAAAGGCTTTAAGCTTTCGATGGCCACGACGCTTCGTGAACACCCGGCGGGGGAAAACCTGTGGATAGCCGGTTCATTCCGGGTGCATGGTCGTGGAGTTGTCCACCGGGCCTTGTGACTGACCGGGGAAGGCCCATCGCGACTGGCGGCGCATGCCGGATGGCGCGACACCTTTGCCAACGAGTTTTCCCCCGGTGAACAAGCTGCGTTGTGTCCGGCTAAGTTCTTTGCTATCATCGCCTTGATCGAGGGTCGGCGGACCCCGTCGACAATGGCTCGTCCGCGTTCGAAGATGACGACGGTTGAAATCTCTCTTCTTCCTCCTTGTAGAGACGCAAGGAAGAAAGAGAGAGTGACCCGAGCTGCCCCTCTTCCGGATCGAGCGAAGGGAAGCCATCCGGATTGACGGCCTCTTTTTGGAAAACGAAGCCAGGGCCAAGGCCGGCCTGGCCCGTCGGATGACACGGGACGTTGTGCCGGCACGCCAGAGGTTTTCAAGAGTCGGGGGAAGGGAAGCGCATGAAGGCCCTCTGCAACCGCGAAGGATTGCTCGCCGCGTTCGGGATGGTCAGCGGGGTGGTCCCGGCCCGAAGTCCCAAGCCGATCCTTCAGAACGTCAAGCTCGTCGCCGACGCCGATGGCGGGTCGATCCTGATGGCGACCGACCTGGAGGTCGGCATTCGACACCGGGTGATCGGCATGAAGGTCGAACGCCCCGGTTCCGTGATTTTGCCGACCGCGCGCTTCGGTTCGATTCTTCGAACCAGTGCCGACGCCGAGCTTGAGCTTGAGGCGGAGGGCGATCAACTGCTGGTTCGCTACCCTCGCCGGGCTGAGTTCACCCTTCCCGGCGAGGACCCGAGCCTCTACCCGGAGGTTCCCGACTTCGCGGCGACCGGGTATCACGAAGTGGCCGCCGCCGACCTCCGCAAGCTGATCCGGCGGACGATCTTCGCCACCGACGTCGAGAGCACCCGGTACGCCCTTGGCGGGGTTCTTCTGGAACTCTCGGACGAATCGATCACGATGGTTGGCACCGATGGCCGGCGGCTCGCCCGGATGTCGGCTCCCGCCGAGGCGAAGAATGGCGCGACAACTCCGGCGGGCAGTCCGGTCGTGCCGGTCAAGGCGCTCAAGCTGATCGAGCGAAACCTTGACGACGGCGACCCGCCGGTTTACATCGCCGTGCAGGGAACGACCGCCGTCTTGATCCGGACCGAGAGCGCCGTGATTTACAGCAGGCTTGTCGAGGGCCGCTTTCCGCGCTATCAGGACGTCTTTCCGGCGAACGTCGACGTCAAGATCCGGCTCGACGCCGGACCGCTCCGCCTGGCCGTCGAGCAGGCGTCGATCGTCACGAGCGAGGAGAGCCGCGGGGTGGACTTCCGCTTCGGTGAGGGGAGCCTCAAGCTTTCGAGTCAGGCGGCCGACGTCGGCAGCTCGCACGTGGAAATGCCGATCGCGTATGATGGCAAGGCGATCGAGATTACTTTTGACCCCCGCTATCTTTCCGATGCGCTGAAGACGCTCGACGACAATGCCGCGATCACGGCCGAACTGATTGACGCCAAGAACGCCGCGGTCTTCAAGACGGACGACCTTTACACTTACGTCGTGATGCCCCTGACCCGGGACCGTTGACGATGGGCCGCCGCTCCGCTCGCCAACTCCTCGGCGCCGCGCGGTGACCTGTTGCTCGCGGTCCTGAAACAGGGTATCATGGAAGGGCGTTCACTTTCTGAGTGAACGTCGGGCGAACGAGGCCCCGGCCCGCGAGCGCCTGGGACGCCGAAGCATGTCGAGCCCGAACCGGCGGGGACCGAAGCCGCTGTCTGAGATCCTGGGCGAGCTGTTCGCCTCTCGTGGTTTTGGGCGTCTCCAGGCCTTGAAGGAGCTGGAAGACGCCTGGAACGCGGCCGTTGGCGAGCCCGGGCACCGTCAGACAAAGCTGGGCGAGGTCCGTCGAGGGGTCTTGAACGTGACAGTGGCGCACCCGGCGCTGCTTGAAGAGCTTGCGGCCTTCCGAAAGCCGGCTCTGCTGGCCGCCCTGAGACAGAACGCCCCCGGCACGGTCGTCCACGACATCCGCTTTCGGGTCGGCCCGGTTTTGCCCGATCCAGAACCCCCCCCATCGTCCGCGCCCGCGCCAAAACCGCGACGGCCGCCCGGAGCGAAGGGAAAGAAGGGGCCTTGACCCTGGTCCGGCAAGAGCCGTCCTTGATCCCCGGAACGAACGAAAGAACGAACAAACGAGCGAACGAATGATTGGAAACTGAGGTCCGTGAATGGATGTAGAAACCCTGACGGACGCGGCTCTCGATCCTCTGCCTCTGGCGATTCCGGCCGAACGTCTTTATCGGGCCACGCCTGGTCTCTACCAGAGCCTGATTGAGTCTGGCTTGTTAGCCGACGGGGTTGCTATCCGCGATGGCCTGCTCGTCATCGAACCGGCCGGTCGACTTTACCGGATGCCCGTCGACATTTACGACAGGGTCGGCGATCTTGGTCTGCTCGACCCGGGCGACAGGATCGAGTTGATTGACGGTCTGCTGGTAAAGAAGATGACCAAGGGGAATTTTCACGTCGTCGCCACGAAGCTGGTCATGGAAGCGATCCGGAGCATTTTGCCGGCTGGGTTTCATGTCACGAAGGAAGATCCGATTGTTCTCCCTTCAGGGCCAAAAGGGCACGCGAGCGAGCCGGAACCCGACGTCAGCATCGTTCGGGGCGGAGCCCGCGATTATCTGACCCGCAAGCCAGGTCCAGGCGACGTCGCTCTTGTGGTCGAGATCTCCGAGACCTCGCTTCGCGAGGACCGCGAGAAGATGGTTCGATACGCCTGGGCGGGCCTTCCCGCCGCCTGGCTTGTGAACCTGGCTGACCGGAACGTCGAGGTTCGTTCCGACCCATCCGGAGCGGCCGGATACCGCCATTTTCAAACCTTCATTGAGGGGCAGACGATTCCCGTGGTCATCGATGACCTGGAAGTCAGCCGGGTGGCTGTCGCCGACCTGCTTCCTTGAAGCGAAACCTCGACATCTAAAACACGCGCGCACACGACCGAATGACCGACTGACTGAGGTGAACCCGCGATGGACCTGAGCAAGACCGAGACGACGGCCGTCGAGACCGAGCCCCAGGAGCGATCGGGCGCCCTTCCGAGCGATTACACCGGAGCCAATATCCGGGTGCTCGAAGGGATCGAGGCGGTCCGGCTCCGGCCGGGGATGTACATCGGCGACACCACCTTGCGCGGTCTGCATCACCTGGTTTATGAGGTTGTCGACAACTCGATCGACGAGGCGATGGCCGGCTATTGCAAGCACGTCCACGTCACCGTGCACGCCGACGGCTCGGTCTCGATCGTCGACGACGGCCGGGGTATTCCGGTCGACGCCCACGAGTCAGGCACGAGCACGCTGGAAGTCGTTCTGACCAAGGTTCACGCCGGCGGCAAGTTCGACCACGACACGTACAAGGTCTCTGGCGGCCTGCACGGCGTCGGCGTGACGGTCGTCAATGCGCTCTCGGAATGGCTTGAGGCCGAGGTTCACCGCGACGGCAAGGTCTGGAAGCAAGACTATCGCCAGGGGGTCGCGCAAGGGCCGATTCGAGAGACCGGGCCGGCGAAAAAGACCGGCACCAAAATTACCTTCTTGCCCGATGTCGAGATTTTTTCGAGCATCGATTTTGACCATGACGTTCTGGAAAAACGGCTCCGCGAGCTTGCCTACCTGAACCGCGGAATCGCGATCCGGCTGACCGACGAGCGCGGCGATGAGGTGCGCGACCAGGAGTTTTTCTCGTCGGGGGGCCTTGGCGAATTTGTTGCGTATCTGAACCGGGCGCAGTCGGTAATCCACGCGCCGGTCGTGCTCTCGGGTCGCGACGAGGACCGCGCTGTTGAAGTCGAGGTCGCGTTGCAGTACAACGAATCGTACAGCGAGATGGTCGTCTCGTATTGCAACAACATCAACACGGTCGAGGGGGGGACCCACCTGACCGGTTTCCGGACCGCCCTGACGCGAACCCTGAACAACTACGCGAAGTCGGCCGCGCCGGCCAGGAACAAGGATCTTTCCATCACCGGCGAGGATTTCAAGGAGGGCCTGACGGCGATCGTCAGCGTCCGCGTGCCCGACCCGCAGTTTGAGGGTCAGACAAAGACGAAGCTGGGCAACGGTGAGGTCGAGGGGGTCGTCTCGAAGGTCGTCAACGACAAGCTCGCCGAGTTCCTCGAAAAGAACCCGGCGGCGGCCAAGAAGGTGATCGCCAAGGCTCAAATGGCGGCCGAGGCTCGCGAGGCCGCGCGGAAGTCACGCGAACTCGTCCGCAACCGCAAAGGGGTCCTCTCCGGTGGCGGCCTCCCCGGCAAGCTGATGGACTGCACGACGCACGACCAGGATTCCAGTGAACTCTTTCTCGTCGAGGGCGATAGCGCCGGTGGGACCGCCGAAGGGGGGCGCGACCGGAATTATCAGGCGATTCTCCCGCTCCGCGGCAAGATCCTGAACGTCGAGCGCGCCCGGCTCGACCGGGTTCTCGGTAACGAGGAAGTGCGGAACATCATTACCGCGGTTGGCAACGGAATCGGCGAGGAAGAAGATCCCGGCAAACGACGCTACGGGAAAGTCGTGATGATGAGCGACGCCGACGTCGACGGCTCGCACATTCGAACCTTGCTGATGACCTTCTTCTTTCGCCAGATGCCCCGACTCGTGGCCGAAGGACACCTTTACGTGGCCCAGCCCCCGCTTTACATGCTCAGCCACAAGAAGGAGCGGCGGTACGTCCAGACCGACACCGCGATGCAGGCAATCCTCGTCGATCGCGGCCTGGAAAACGCCCGGCTGATGCCCGCCGATGCTGATGCCGAGGACACGACGCGCGGCCTCGGCGGCGATCGTCTCCGCGCCTTGCACGACGTCGTCAGCGGAATCGACCATGCGCTTCGGACCTTCGGTCGACGCAACCTGCCGCTTCGCCCGTTTCTGGCCCGCGCTCATGACGGCGGCGAACCGAAGCTCGATGGCCTGCTCCCGCTCTTTCTCGTCAAGGACGGGCCGCTGGAACACTGGCTTTACACCGCTGAGGAACTCGAATCCTACCGCCAGGCGCACGCCCCGGCGCCGGCTGCCGACGCGGAAAACGTGGACGCGAACGACGTAGACGCTGACGTTGAAGGTCAGCCCGGAACCGGCGGTCCCGAGGCCGACGCCGTTGGCCTGGCCGACGTGACCGAATTGCATGAAATCCGTTCGCTGAACAAGATGCTGAGCCGACTCCGCGACGAGTTCAGCCTTCGCGCCGATGTTCTTCTCCGAGCCGAGGTGACCGGCGACGACCCGCCCCCCCGGTTCTTTCTCCACCGCGAAGGGGAATCGTATCCGCTTTATGACCTCCGCGAGCTGATCGCGCAGATCCGCCAGATCGGCGAGAAAGGAATGAAGATCACCCGGTTCAAGGGGCTTGGAGAGATGGACGCCGAGCAACTCTGGGAGACGACGATGGACCCCACCCGCCGGACTCTCTTGCAGGTCCGCCTCGACGACGCCGCAGCGGCCAACGACCTCTTCACGACCCTGATGGGCGACGACGTCGAGCCTCGCCGCGAGTTTATCGAGAAGCACGCTCTGGAGGTCAAGAACCTCGACGTCTGACGGCCATTCTTTTATCTGAGTGAAGCTTCTAGCCAGAGGCGTTGGTCCTCTTCAACCCGAGGCCACGCCGGGACGGTGATCCGCCCAATGAGTACCTCGGCACCCCGCCTTTTTGCGATATCGAACTCGGGCCGTTGACGATTCTGGTAGGTCGGAAGCGATTTGTCTGAACTCGCGGTGTTGACAGTCGATTTGCGGTATCGTGTGTGCTGGCCAATCTGGAATATGAGACCTGGTTCGTCGCGGCGGCGGAGTCACTCGCGGGTTTTCTGGATCTGACCGCCATCACGGATTCCGTGGAAGTGCCCGAGGAGGCACGGCACAAGAAAGCCTGGGTTGAGCATCGGTTCCGGGTCAGAGAAAGCAAGGCCAAAGATAGCCCGACCCGGGATCAGCCCGCCATGACTCACGCGATGGATCTGGAGCGTTGCCGGGGGCGTTCGCCTTCTTTTCGTAAGCTTTGCCGCGACCTGGAACAAGGACTGCAACGGTAAAGCCAGAGTTTTGCGTCGGATCAATGTTGAACGTTCCGACGCCGCGCGGCGAGGCAAGCCGCGGAAGCGTCTGACGTGGTGGCTTCGGTCGTGTCTTGTGTCAGTCGGTCGGTAAGGTCGGGCCTCCGGGAACAAGCCCGGGCCTCTTTCAGCCAGCGGGTTTGGGAAGGGATGATGGGGATCGCCCAGAAAGTCTCCCGAGATTTCAACGACGCGGTCCGCTCGCGGGGCCAGTCGTACTTTGCCAAGGGTCGTGTGGTGATCACCGGCGCGACGGCCGGCGAGGTCGTGGCCCGGGTGCGCGGAACGGCCAAGTACCGGGTCCGCCTCCGGCTCCGCGGTGGGAAGCTCCACGTCATGTGTAGCTGCCCGTACTTCACCCCGACCGGCGACCCCTGTAAACACCTCTGGGCCACGGTCTTGATGGCCGACGCGCGGAATCTGCTCGCGTCGGCCCCGGCCCGTCCGCTGATGCTCGTGAGCGATCCGCCACGCCGTCCCACCGAGATGCCCGAGAACGGCGGCCAGCGTCCCCACGGTCCCGGCGGTCAGCGTCCTGGCCCTGGCTATCGGCCTGGTCCCGGTCCTGGCGGTCCCGGCCATCGGCCTGGTCCTGGTCCTGGCGGTCCCGGCCATCGGCCTGGTCCTGGTCCTGGTCCTGGTCCTGGCGGTCCCGGCCATCGGCCCGGTCCCCATCACGCCAACGGTGTCAGGCCGGCTCACGG
This sequence comes from Isosphaeraceae bacterium, assembly GCA_965277595.1. Classification (GTDB taxonomy): domain Bacteria; phylum Planctomycetota; class Planctomycetia; order Isosphaerales; family Isosphaeraceae; genus CBDIDH01. Next base: position 1,386,473 of record CBDIDH010000002.1, on the reverse strand, counting down.
CCCCGGCCAGCGGCCCGGCCCCGGAGCGCCCAGGAATGGCCCCGGACAGGGTCAGGGTCCAGGTCCGGGTTCGGGATATGGGTATGGTCCGGGTCCGGGTCCAGGTCAGAACCAGGGACCGGGACGAAGACCGAAGGACCGGCAGGCGCGAGGGCCCGGACAAGCCTGGGTCGCCGGCCGCGAGAAGAGCGATGGCAAGGTCCGCCCGAAGGCTGTCAATCGCAGCACCAAGCGCCTGCTCGTTTACGTCCTTGATGTGCCTGCCTCGCTTGGCCAGAACCAGATCGTCATCGATCTGGCTCGCCGCCAGCGCCGGCCGAGCGGCGACTGGGGTCCGCTGAAACCCTGGTGGCACTCGCCCGGCTCGGCGCAGGCGAAGTACGACCCGGATGACCGCGACCTGCTCGCTCTGCTGGAAGAGGCGCAGACGCCCTCGGCGGCCTCGGCGGCGGCGGCGGCCTCGTCTCCCCTGGCGGCGGCCACGGCCCTTTTGAACGGAACGAATCCGCCGCCGGGACCGACCGATTCGATCGGCACCCGCCGCTACGTTCTTCGGGCCGACCGCGTCGGTCTGGTCGAACGCCTCGCCCGGAGCGGCCGGCTTCGACTGAGGCGGACCGACGGCGAGGACGACCCGCCGACAATGCGCTGGGATGACGGCCCGCCCTGGCGATTCGCCCTCGATCTTCGGCCCGAACTGGGTGGCAAACGCTGGAGCTGGCGCGGAGTTCTCCGCCGGGGCGAGCCCAAGGCCGACCGGATGGACCTGGCCGAGCCGATCGTCCTGGTTCCCGGCCTGCTCGTCTTGGGAGTCGGTCGGGCGGCCCGGTTCGATGAGGTCGGGGTCATGCCCTGGATCGTCCGGCTCCGCCACGAGAAGGAACTTGTTTTTGCCGAGCCGCAGCAAGACATCATGCTCGGCAGGCTTCTGGGCGAGGCCCGGGTCAGTCCGTCCGACCTCATCGAATCGATCCGGTTCGACGAGATCAATGTGCGTCCACGCCCTTGCCTGACGCTCCGCGCCCCCCGGCAGAACTGGGGAGCGGCGGCCGATCGCCTGCTCGCCGAACTGGAGTTTGATTACGATGGCGCCGTGATTCCGGCGGGACGGACCACGCCGCTCGCCGTCTCGACCGACCACGGCCTGGCGATCCGGCGCGATACCAAGGCCGAGGCCGACGCCGATATTCTTCTCTTCGAGATGGGTTTCCGCGAGAGTAAAGACCCTCGCGTCGAACCCGGGACGATGGAACTGCCCGTCAAGCGGTCCGGCCAGGTCAGCCGCGAGCTGGTCCAGGCCGGCTGGCGGGTCGAGGCCGAGGGAAAATTGATCCGGCCCGCGGGCGAATTCAAACTCTCAGTCACGACTGGAATCGACTGGTTCGAGCTTGACGGCCATGTTGACTACGGCGGCGCCTCGGTCACCCTGCCCGACCTCCTCGCCGCGGCACGACGCGGAGAGACAACCGTCACCCTCAGCGACGGCTCGGTCGGCATGCTCCCCGAAGAATGGCTCAAGAAGTACGGAATGCTCGTCGACCTCGGAACCGAGGAAGACGGCCACCTCCGGTTCGGCAGCGCCCAGGCGGGTCTGCTTGACTCGCTCCTCGCGGCGCAGCCGGGGGTTCGAGTCGACGAGGCCTTTGAGAAGGTTCGCAAGGGCCTTCACAAGTTCGAAGGGGTCGCCCCTCAGGAGGCCCCGCCCGGTTTTCATGGCGAGTTGAGGCCGTACCAGCAAGAGGGCCTCGGCTGGCTTGACTACCTCCAGAAGTTCGGCTTCGGCGGCATCCTCGCCGACGACATGGGGCTGGGCAAGACCGTCCAGGTACTCGCCTTCCTCCAGCGCAGGCGGTTTCGGAGACAGTCCAAGGGGCCGACCCTGGCGGTCGTTCCGCGCTCGCTCGTCTTCAACTGGATTGCCGAGGCGACCCGGTTCACCCCGAGGCTTCGCGTTCTTGACTACACCGGGCCTAACCGCCACGCCCTTCGCGAGACCTTCCGCGACCACGACCTGATCGTTACCACGTATGGAACGCTCCGCACCGATATCGCCGAACTGGCCGGGATCAACTTCGATTACGTCATTCTCGACGAGGCCCAGGCGATCAAGAACGCCGATAGCCAGGCCGCCAAGGCCGCGAGGCTACTCAAGGGCAATCATCGACTGGCGATGAGCGGCACGCCGATCGAGAACCACCTGGGCGAACTCTGGTCGATCTTCGAGTTCCTTAACCCCGGAATGCTCGGCGCTGGGGCTGTCTTCAAAAAGCACACGACCGGCGGAGCGCTTGAATCCGAAGATCGGACCTTGCTGGCTCGATCGCTCAAGCCGTTCATCCTGCGGCGAACCAAGTCTCAGGTCGTCAAGGACCTTCCCGACAAGACCGAGCAGACACTCCACTGCGACATGGAACCGGCCCAGCGGCAGATTTACGAGCAACTTCGCGCTCACTACCGAACGGCCCTCCTCCGCAAGGAAACGGCCGAGCTGAACCGATCGAAAATCGAGGTTCTCGAAGCCCTTCTCCGGCTTCGCCAGGCGGCCTGTCACCCCGGCCTGATCGATCCGACGAAGACCGTCGATCCCAGCGCCAAGCTCGACATGCTCTTGCCGCAGATTGCCGAGATCGTCGAGGAAGGGCACAAGATCCTCGTCTTCTCGCAGTTCACCAGCTTCCTCTCGATCGTCCGCGACCGGCTCGATGAAGCCAAGATCACCTATGAATACCTCGACGGTCGGACCCGGAACCGGTCCGAGCGCGTGGACCGGTTCCAGAACGACCCGGCCGTCGGTGTCTTCCTGATCAGCCTGAAGGCGGGCGGACTCGGCCTGAACCTGACCGCGGCCGAGTATGTTTATCTGCTCGACCCCTGGTGGAACCCGGCCGTCGAGGCCCAGGCGATCGACCGTTCGCACCGGATCGGCCAGACCCAGCGCGTCTTCGCGTATCGCCTGATCTGCCGAGACACCGTCGAGGAGAAGATCCTCGAACTTCAGCAACGCAAGCGCGACCTCGCCGACGCCATCCTCAATGCCGACAACCGACTGATCCAGAACCTCTCTCGCGAGGACCTGGAATTCCTGCTCTCGTGACCTTGAAATGATGCCCCGAGGCCCGATAAGTCCACGGCGGAGCCTTCGTCGGTTCCGTTGATGAGACCGAGAAAAAACCGGCTTCTGGACTCTTCGCCGTTCGGACTGACGAAATCGGGGTCGCCGCGTTATCCTTTGAAGATGGAAGGGATGTGGAGAAAACCCCTTTCGCCACGCGCCCGTACTTCGGAGGCTCCGCGATGAGCGTCGCCCGATCGCCGCAGCCGCGCACGCCCGCGATCGACTTGCTTCCGCTCGTCGAGGGCCAGCGACTCGATCAGCCCACTTTTCACGCACGTTACGAGGCAATGCCGCCAGGCAGTCGCGCGGAGTTGGTCAACGGAGTTGTCTCGATGCCGAGTCCCGTCGGTTCAGAGCACGCCCGGTCGGTTGTCTCGCTCGCTGTCTGGCTCGATCGCTATGCCGAGAATACGCCGGGCGTCGAGGCGCTTGACAACGCGACGGTAATCCTTGGCTGGCGGAACGAGCCTCAACCCGACCTCTTGCTCCGTGTCTTGCCCGACCGTGGCGGCCGGACCCGGAACGAAGGAAAGTACGTCACCGGTCCACCCGAACTGATTGTCGAGGTGGCCCGATCGACGAGGTATGCCGATCTCGGGCCGAAGTTTGAAGAGTATGAGCGGGCAGGGGTTCTGGAATACGTCGTGCTCGCGGGAAGCCCCGATGAAATCCTCTGGCATCGTCTTGACGACGCTGGCCGGTTCGTGACCGTCGCGCCTGGAGAGGACGGGCTCTATCGATCGCGGGTCTTTCCCGGGCTCTGGCTTGACCCGGTCGCGCTGCTGGCGGGCGATCGCGCCGGGGTCCGCGCCGCGCTCGACCGCGGCCTGGCGACTCCCGAACACGCGGCCTTTGCCGCGACCCTCTCGGCGGACCGGGAGATACCCGGAAACTGAGCGTTTCGGAAGGACCGGTAAAGCCAGGGTTCCTCCGGTCAGAAGAATTGCCAAGGACCGATGACCGATGACCGAAAAATTCCGCCCTTTTGATCCTCGGTCCTTGGTTATCGGTCATGGAAAAGACAGACCTTGCAATCGTCCTGTTCCTCCGGGGACGACACTTGTCCGCGACGGTGTCCCGACTTAGGATGAAAGGGAAGGGGTGGTCCGTCCGAATCGGGTCTCTCCGAAACACATGGAGGTCAGGACATGATTCCGAACCGGAAGGCGGGTCGGGCGGTCGCCGGACTGGTCGCGGCGGCTCTGGTGGTCGCGGCGGCCGGGGTGGCGGCGCTGGCGCAGGATGAGGCGCCCAAGGGCAAGGCCGCCGCCGCGGCGAAGGGGGCGCGGGGCAAGGCGAAGGTCAACGTCGCCGTCAAGAAGGGTGATCCGCTCGCCGAACAGGCGAAACAGAAGGATCAGGGGGCCGACAGGCCGCTCGTGACAGGAACGTACCACTTTCGGATCAGGCTCCATACGTTCGACGACGCCACGCTCGTGACTTCGTACTATCCATCGAGGCTCGAAACAAACGCGCCGGTGGTCCTTCTTGTTCATGAGAAAGAGCGGTCGAGCAAGGACTTTGAAGACCCGATCGAGGAGATCAAGCGGCTTGGCCTGGCCGAGCATCTTCAAAGCCTCGGCTACGCCGTTCTCTCGTTTGACCTCCGCGGCCACGGGGCCAACGCTCGAAGGGCGATCACCGACCGCGAGTGGGCCGAGATGGTGGACGACCTTCAGGCGGAGTATCAGTTCCTCGTCGACCGGCATAATCGCGGCGAGTTGAACCTGGCCAAGCTTGGGGTCGTCGCGCTGGGCGAGGGGGCGAACCTCGCCGCGGCCTGGGCGTATCTCCCCGGCGGGGGGGTCTCGACCGAGGGCCGGGTGACGGATCTCGCCGCCCTTGTCCTGATCTCGCCGCAACCCAAGGGCCTGGAACTCAATTTCACCACGCTGATGAATGCGCTGGCCCCGCGCGTTCCGATCTTGCTCATGGCCGGCGAGCGCGACACTCCCTCGCACGATGCCATCAAGAAGGTCCGCGCCGCGGTCGAGCGGGTCCGACAGAACCGCGTCGAACTCTTTCCGTCGTCACTGCACGGTTACAAGCTCTTGAAGCTTGAACCAAGGGTTACCGCGGTCATCGGCCGGTTTCTCGAAAGCACCGTCAAGCTCAAGACGGCCGAATGGGAGCCCCGGTTCAACCTGAATCCCGTCGTGTATACCGACATCGAGGTCATCCGCCACGCCCGGCCTGTTGACAAGGAAAAAGACGCCGCCAAGCCCAAGGCCAAGGAGGCGGAGAAGCCCGCGGTGAAATGATTGGTTCGAAGGGCAAAGGGCAAAGGGCAAAGGGCAAAGGGCAAAGGGCAAAGGGAGGAGAAAGAAGAGCATCGGGAGTCAGTCAGGAGGAGCGTGGATCGAAATCGGCGATGCGATGCGATGCTATGCGATGCGATGCCAGGTCATGACGAGGCGAGGTGAGAGGCCAGATGGAATTCCTCTCGGATGATCCGACGTACCTGGCGGGGGGCCTTGCAATCCTCGCCGGGATTTTCCTGATTGCGTTGAAACTGACCCAGCAGGGGAAATTCCTCGTCTGGGCGGGGGTCGCGCTTGGCCTCGCGGTTTCGGTCGTGGTTATTGAACGGCTCTGGGTCACCGACAACGAGCGGGTTGAGGAGACGGTCTACGGACTCGCTCGGGCCGTCGCCGGGCACGACGTCGCCAGCATGCTGGACCGACTGGCGCCCGATGTTCAGTACGTGAACCGAGGCACGTCGATGCCAAGCCTCGCGACCCGGGCGCTGGCGGAACGGCTGGTGAGAGACGCCGACTTTGATTTTCTGCGGATCTCACACCTTGAGGCGACGGCCGGCGGCCAGTCGAGGCGGGGCCGGGCCGACTTCCAGGTTCTTTGCGGCGGGAGCCTGCACGGAGCCTTCGGTACCCAGAACTTCGGCTCGGTGCGGTCAACCTGGTCGCTCGGCCTCCGCGAGACGAGCCCGGGGGTCTGGAAGGTGAACAGGATCACCCCGGTCTCGATTCCAGGCGGTCAGCATGTCTTGCCGATGACTCTGCGGCGATCGCCGATGCCCGGGTCGATCAGCGGGGGACCTGATTCTTGAGGTTGAGGTCTTCGAGGATAATCAGGCGGTGCTCGTCGGCCTTGTAGGCGTACTTCTGATAGTACGGCAACTGGGGCAGGGCGATGTTGTTGGCCTTGATGATCTCAGCCATGAACTCGTCGTAATCCCTGGGATAACGATCGTTGGCGGCCTTGTAGAGATCCAGGGCGTGCTCGATCTGGAGGATCGAGGTTTTCCCGATCGACGTGACGTAGGCGTTGCCCGCGAGGGTGATCGGGTCTCTGGCGATGATCTTCGTGCTGGCCTCTTGCGTCCCTGGCTTCAGCTCGGTTCCGGCATCCTTGACCTCCTGCGTTCGCTTGCCGACGATGAAGGCGTCGTCCGGCTTCTTCTCGACAGGGGCGGGTGCGGACGGTCGGGCGCCGGCAACGTGTCGGGGTTCCGAACAGCCGGCCGAAAGGGCCAGGGACAAAACGGCGGGCATCGCAATCAGGGACCGAAGGCGTCGGGCTCGCATCAGAGGTTCCCTTGATCCAGGGTTCAGGCGTTTTTCAATGGTCGTCGAGAACGAAGCAACGTCAGTTCGCCGGGGAGGACCAGTCCCAGGCGCTGACCTCGGGAAGAATGTCGTAGCGGGTCAGATCGAAATGCAGAGGAGTGACGGTGATGTATCCCTCGCAGAGGCTGGTGACGTCGGTCTCGGGGCCTTCGAGGTGGTAAGGGGGGGCGTAGGTCATCCAGTAATAGGTACGTCCGCGCGGGTCTTGACGTTGCTCGAACCCCTCGCCGTAGCGGCCGACGCCCATCGGGACGACGCGGACGCCCTTGGGCTCGCCCCGAGAGTGCGCCGGCAGGTTGACGTTGAAGAGCGTGCCGTTGCTCGGCTTGTGCGCAAGGATGCGCTCGATCACCCGGACGGCGTGGCGGGCGGCGTGGGGATAGTCAAAGTGTTCGGCCAGTTCAAGCGAGATGGCGATACTGGTGATCTTGAAGAAGGCCCCTTCGATCGCCGCGGCGACGGTTCCCGAATAAAGGACGTTGATTCCGGCGTTTGATCCCGCGTTGATTCCCGAGACGATCAGATCGGGGGGCCTGGGCATCAGTTCGCAGACAGCCAGCTTGACGCTATCGGCGGGGCTTCCCTCGACCATCCAGCCAAGGGTTGAGCCGTCGTCCTCGTCAACCTGTTTGACGACCAACGGGTTGAGGATCGTGATCGAATGGCCGACCCCGCTCTGCTCGATCGCCGGAGCGATCACCGTGACCTCGCCCAGCTTCGTCAGCTCCTTGCGCAGGGCCCGAAGGCCGGGCGCGAACACGCCGTCGTCGTTCGTCAGCAAGATCTGCACGGGTCCGCCGCCTCTTTTTGAAGAAAATAGGTCTGGATGACCCGATGGAAGGAACCGATCCCTTCCCTTCGCGCCTCGGGTCGGATCACACGATTCCTGACACGGCACGATCGATCAACGCCTTGTCACGGTGAGATCAACGCAAACTCAATTTCCGCCTGGCTTCGTTTCCACGTTTTTCTCCTTCTTTTCCTGATACTTTTCCTTGTCTTGATCCTTTTCGCGCGACTCGGAACTCTTCGCGTTCCAGACGGCGATCAGGTCGTCGCTGGCGCGCTGGCGAATGCCGTTGTCGCTCAGGACGTCCTCGGTCGCGGCAAGGGCATCCTTGCGATCGAAGACGATGGTTTCGGAGCCTTTTTCGTAAAAGCTGATCGTGGTGAACCGGTCCTTGCTGTCGCGGAGGAGTTCGACCATGTGTTTAAGGTTCTTGACGCGGACGCCGTCGACTTCCTTGATCACATGGCTGAACGGATTCGAATACCCCTTGGCGATCCTGTGCGGGAACATCGGCGCGGCGACGAGAACAAGTTCCTCGCCAGGAAAGGCCGGGCGGTCGCCCCTGCGGAGGACAAGTGGACTGCCGAGAGCGCCGAGGAAGGAGATGATCCGGTCGCCGGCGCGCTCGATCCCGGCGAGGAAGTCGGCCGTGACCGGGGTAAACGCGAGCGGACCGTAGATGAAGTACGACGGATAGCGGCCTCGGAGCGAGTCAATGAGCATCTCGCGGTGGGTGGCAACCGGCAGTTCGACCTTGATCTCCTTGCCGCCTCGTATGAGAGTCAGCGGGAGCCGGCCGTTGTGGGTGACCTTCTGGACAAGGTATTGCGCGGGCAGGCGCAGCTCGCCCGTGATTCGGACCATCCCCGTGTTGTCGACGTTGTGGTCGCCGATCTTGGTGACGAGGTCCCATTCCTTGAGCGGATAGTCCGCCTCGTCGCGGTCGGGAGCGTGGACGACGAGGCCGCTGGCCTTGCGATCGAGGCCGAGCTTGGCCCGAAGCGCCTCGTTTTCCAGGGTCTGGAACTGGTCCTGAAGCCGGGGCTTGCCGTCGTACCTGCCGTCCTTGACGTCGTCGAGGAAGAGGTCAATCTCCTCGCTGGGAATGATGTAACCGATGTTGTCCGCCTGGTTCAGCTTGCTGAAAATCAGGCCAACGACCTTGCCGTCAATGAGCGCCGGGCCGCCGCTGTTGCCTGGATTGATCGCGGCGTCAACCTGAACGCGAAGACCCAGGGTCTGCTCGGCATAAGGGGCGAACTCGATCCGCGAGACGATTCCCTTGGTCACCGAGAGGCTGGCCCCGCCCTGCGGGAACCCGTAGACGAGAACGCCGTCCTTGACCGCCGGAAGGTCGTGGCTGCGTGGGATCGGCGGTCGCTTCTCGAAGAACGACTCATCTTCCAGCTTGAGGACCGCCAGGTCGATCCCCGGGCCGATCGACTCGACCGTCGCAACGTGCTTGTCGCCCGATTCCGAGGTCTCGATGAAGATCTGGCTGGCGTAGGTCACGACGTGGGCGTTGGTCAGAACCCGGTTCCCCTCAATGACAACCCCCGTGCCGCTGGCATCGCGCGGGCTCTGCTTGGTCCAGGGATGAAGCGGGTCGGGAGAGCGGACCGCGACGAGGATCTTCACGACCGAGTCGGTCGGGACATCCTTGACCTTCGGGACGTCGTCGCCTCGGGCGATTCCGAAGACCGCCAGCGGAAGCAGGGTTGAGACCAGGGCCGCGCCCATCCGTATCGATGTCGTCATCTGTGTCGCCAGCCTGTCCAGGGAGGTGAGTCCGGGGGGACGTTGAATCCCGGCTTTGGCGACTCAACGCAATCGCGGCGGCCGGTTCGATGTCATCTTAACCCGGCTACAGGTGGCTGGTACAGGGGACGGCGCGCCACTCGCAAGTAAACCCGAGGATGAGGCGAGCGTTTCGCCAGGAAGGCCCTGGACGCATGCCCAACGGCCCGGCTCCGAGACGCTTTCCTCACAAGTCCCCCCCAGACAAGACCAAGAACGCGATACGCCCCGTATTCCGGTCCGAGGTTTCATGCACGAAGATCGTTGACTCATTGTGAGACGAACGCTCGAGGAGTCTCTTTCGATGGCGGAGGCTCAAGCCGACCGAGAAATCGTGGTCAATGTGCGCGTCGCGACCATGCCGGACTGCCCGGACGGATTGTCGAACGTCGCCTGTCTGCGTTGTGGGAAGGCGCTCGACATTCACCAGCCCGACTCGGAAAATCCCGATCGAATGCTGGCCACCTGTCCGGGATTGTCGATCCTGGCACCTGATCGACTGCGTCAACGAGCCGGTTGATGCACTGCTCGTGCTCTTGCCCGGTTACTCACCCTGGACCGCCGGATAGCAGATTGCCCGCGGCGCGGGGGTCTGATCGGATCGGACGGAAACCCCTCGGCCGGCTGGCTTGAAATTAGGTCAGCCGCTATGGCTTGACGGAGGTCCGACCGGGGCATGATCGGGGGGAATGAATCGGACGTTGTCGTCGCCGAGCTCGTAGGGAAGGGCCGGGCCTCGGGCCGATTGATGCGCTCCACAGGCTCCGCAGGCCCCGGCCTCATGACCCGGCGGCGCGATCGTATTCGGGTCGGATTGGACCCGCCGGGCCGTTGCGACGGTTCCACAGAGCGCAGTCGCCAGAGTCAGCCAGACCAGCCCGCTCTTCCAATCGTTGCGCTGCATGGTCAAGGTCCCGCCGGTTGGATCGGTCGATCAATTCAAGCGTGACGATCGATGGATTCCCTCAATCATGACCGACGAACTGCCCGGACGTCGACGTGAATTTGTTGACGGAAGGAAAACGGCGCGGGATCTTCTTGTTCCTTCCTTTATTCTGAGCGAACAGGCTTCATGAGACGATGCCGGGCTCGGGGTCAAGCAGGTGTTCGTGGGCCATCCACGACCGGGCGCGGTCTCGGTGTTCGGTGGTGACGTGCGCTGAGACGGCCGCAAAGGCCGCGGCCAGAACGCTGGCATCGTCGCTCAGGCCGACCATGGGCAAGATATCGGGAATTGCATCGAGGGGAAGAACAAAGTAGGCCAGGGCCGCCCCGACGGTCGCCTTGACCCAGACCGGGGTCCTCGGGTCGAGCATGCAGAAGTACATGGCTGTTGTTTCGTGAGCCAGCGGAATCTGTCTCAGATAGCGCTTGGCCTTGGCCACGAATCCCTCGCGGGCCTTGGCTTCGTTTCGCGAGGCGTCATGACCGACGAAGTCTTCAGGGTCAACCGGTTCGGCCTTCCAGAGAGCGGTCAAGCGGTTCATTCTCGCGGCCCCGTCGGGTCGTTTGTTTGTTTGTTCGTTCGATCGTTCAACCAGTTCTCTTACGTATCTCGCAACCGGAGAGTTCTTCGCTCGCCATCTCCTATTATCGTGTTGGTCATTTTTTAATTTCAGGCCATTGCGTTCCGGTCGGACCCCCTCGTGTTCCTTTTGGAAGACGGGAAGTCCGACCGGACGATCGATCCGGCGAACTCGGGGCGGGGGCCGTCCTCGGTGAGGAAGCCGAGGGGCATGAGGCCGGCCGTCGGGACGCGGAACGCGGCGGCGGCACGCCACGCACTTTGGTCAACGCCGGTCTGGCCTCCGCTGATGATGGCCAGGTCGGGCAAGGTAGGAGGAGGGACTGTAAAGCATGGCTATAGTTCAGGCGAGGCGCCGTGCGTGGTCGCGTCTGTCGTCCCCCGGAGCAAGTCGAGAGCGACCGCCAACCGCAAGCGGTTCCGCCGGGTCTGCTTCTCGGTCGCCTCGAAGAAGTCGGCGAACGGGACAGCCGTCACCTCCCGCGCCACAACCGCCCCCGACCTCGGCAACTCGACAGTCAGGGCCCGCTGAGTCCCGTCGAGCACGGTGTAGATGTCCTCGCCCTGCTCGGGGACCCAGTCGAGGACGAAGGCCGTCGCCAAGTCGACGCCGAACTCCACGAGCACCGCGCGTAGGGCCGGATTGCCTGTCTCCTCGCGGATCGCCGCGTTTGAGGCGGTCAACTCGGCCCGGATCTGGCTCTCGGTGAGGCTGCCGATGAGACTCATCAAGCGAGTAACCCCCTGTTCGCGGTGCCCCGTGCCGTGGTTGCCTCTCACCGGCCGTCCCTCAAGCGCCAAGTCTCGTCGATACATCATCCATGCCACTTCTGGTGGATGTTGCCGCCCTCAGTTGGCCCTTCAAAATTCCCCGTTAAATCCCAATGCCTGTACATAATAAAAGTTCAAAATAATATAAAAATTAATTACTTCTTTGGTGCCGTTAGCGCACCTCACCTCAACTGTGCCGTCCTGGCGGCGCTCGATCCGAACACGATCGGCCAACTCGTCTCCGAAGCCACCCTCCGGGAGCCAGATTGCTCTGAAGTAGTCCCTGTCGAATGCGGAGCCAACCTTCGGGACGAAAACGACACGAGCGCTTCTCCCCACGAAAGCGGCCGTCAACCCGATCGTACGGCCTCGCTTGCCGACCTTCGGGATATGCCGGAGCATCCAGACCGGGGCGTCGAAGTCGACGTGTCCCCATTCCGGCAGGTCATCGGGAAGGGCGCGCCCGCCGGGGGCTTCCTCCGAACGCCGGAGCACCGTTTCGAGATAGCGATCGCTGCTGGCGCAGAGAACCGTGTCGGGCCTCAGATAAACGAAGTACGCACCCTGCCATTCCTTCGCCTCAACGTAAGCCCCCTTGGACGCGGGCGAAGGGAAGACGAAGACCTCGCGGCCGGCGATCGTCCTCACGGCCTTCGCCCCCTGACGGAGGTCCTCGGTCCATTCCCGGGCCGCATCGCCGAGGGCCGCATCGAAGATGATGATCGAGCAACACTCGCTACGCGGGCCGGACTTGCTGACGCCCTCGAAGTTCCTCGCGCCGCTGACGATGCAATCGACCTTGCGGCCCAGCAGTCGCTTCGCGTACCTCCCGTCGTCCACCAAGTGCAGGTCCGAGGACGCGAGCGAGACACCGATGTCCTGCCAGCTCGGCGTCGGGTCGGGGTTCAGTTCGGTCAGCGTCACGGACCGGGCGACGAACACCGTCTCGGTGTCTTCCGGGAGCCAGCGAAGGACGCGCTCGACGCGCGGGTGCAACCGCCTCGGCGGCCCGTCCCCGGCGGCCGCGCCCTGCGGCGTCGTGCAGAGCAAAGCCAGGCCGAGGACTGCCCCGCACGTGGCTACCGCGCCCATCATACGTCGCAGCGTGAATCACATGCGAGGCAGTCGCATCGCCGGAGCCTCCTGCCAAATCTGGATTAAAATCGGGGCGTTACGGTCCCAACATACCTCTCGGGTCGCCTTGACGGCCCCCGGGCCTGAGGATGCGACCCTCCCGGCTCACCTCCGACCAGTTCCATCCCCATTCGACGTCGTCGAAGTACAGGACATTAGGATCTGGTTCAGGACTTCTTGGCGAGGCTGGCAAGGGCCGCCTCGGTGCGCGTGATCGTGTCGTCGATCTGCTCGGGAGACTCGAATCCGATGATGAACGCGTCCACGGTTCCCAGGCCAAGAACATAGCGAAGCGAGGCATCCCGGCGCTCGGGTTCGGTCATCTTGCCTTCGCCGTAGATCTTCATGCCGATGACCCCCTTGCCGGCATTGTGCATCTCTTCGAGCCGAGAGGCGACGACGTCGGGCTTGTTCGGGTCGTCCATGCTCAGACCTTCGGGGTTGATCCGGGCCAGATCGATCTCAACGAACGGGTTCTTCGCCGACGTGTTCAAAGGGTCCATGCCGTGACAGCTTGTGCCGTGAGCGCGGATGATCCCGTCTTTCTTGGCCTGCATCAGGTAGTCCATCGACCCCCGGTTCTTGGCGGGCCAGTCGGAGGTGGTCATGCAGTGCAGCAAGACGATGTCGATGTGATCGACGCCGAGTTCCAGGCGGTAACGTTCCAGGTGGCTGCGGGCATCGGCGAAGCTGGTGGCGTGGGTCTTTGTCTGGATCACGTAGCGGTCTCGGGGAACGCCCTTGAGCGCCTCGCGCAGGTAAACGTGCGACCCGTACTGATCGGCGACGTCAAACAGGGTGACGCCTCGGTCGAGCGCATGACGGACGACCCGGGTGAACTCCTTGACCCCCTTGCGGGTCTGGTTGCTCGCCTGGCCCGAACCGTGGCTTCCCGTTCCCATGCCGACGAGCGAGACCTGAATGCCCGACTTGCCGAGCGTCACCTTGTCGGCCAGGGTCCGAGGCGCGGCGACGGCGGTTCGCGTCGTACCGGCGGCCGAGGCGGCAAGCGCGGTGGTGGCAAGGGTCGCCCGGTTCAGGAAGTCGCGGCGGTTCAAGGGGGGCGTCATGGCTTCGTTCTCCCTTTTTTCGGGTTCCTTTTCCGTCCAAACAGGTCTGACACGCCAGATGTGTCCAGCCCGTTGATTGTACCTCCGCCCCGAGGCATCGGCCATCCCCCGGGACTGTCTCGCGGGAGGATTGCAAAGTCTGACGTTTCAAGGATCGATGACCAAGGACCGAGGACCAAGAAGAAGAAATCATCGGTCCTCGGTTCTTGGTCCTCGGTCATCGGGACTTTGCAATCCTCCTGGACTGTCTCGGCGGGAGGATCGCGCAACCTGTCTCCTCAATGGCCGATGACCAGGAGTCTGATTTTTTGGGCATCGGTCACTCATCAGGGTTGTTGAGGAATCGTTGTAAGGTTAAATCGCATAACGATATAGGGAAAAAGGAAAAATCTGCCCTTTGCCCTTACGTCAAAAAGGCCCCTTCCTTAATGGATGCGCAAAAACCCTATTGGCTATCGGTCTTCAAACGGGCGAACCCGGGAAGGGATTCACGGCCTAGGGTTCATGCCTGGCCTCGTCGCCCGATCGCCAGGCCCGGCGAAGGGTTTCGGCGGCGGCGGCGAGGGAGGGATCGGCGGCGAGGCGGTCGGCCGCGACCCGGCAGGCGTGTCGGACCGTGGCCGAGTCGCGGCCACCAAAGTAAACGCCGATCGCCCGGAAGCTCAGGCCGGTCAGGCCGCGAGCCAGGTGCATGGCCAGGTGACGCGGGATCGCCACCGACCGCCGACGGCTTGCCGACCGAAGGTCGCGCGGCGAGACCCCAAATCGTCCTGCGACCGCGCGGGCAACCTCGCCAATCGGCACCGGCGCGAGCGATGGGGCCGTCGACCCGTCATCGGCAATCGCCGCGAGAGCCAGAGCCCCGTCGACCCCCCTGCGTTCCAGGCGCGAGGTCAGGGCGAGCCGGGCGAGCCAGCCGTCGAGCGTCCGGTAGCCATCGGCGGCCTCGGCCAGCAGGTCAACGGCCTCGGCCGAGAGCGTGATGCCTCGGCCCCGGGCGCGGTCGAGCAGATAGCGTCGCCTTGATGAGGCTCCGGGCGGATCAATGCGCACCGCCAGGCCGCCGAGCAGTCTGTTCAAGAGCCGGGAGGGCCACCCCTGCCACTGTCCCGGGCCGACCCGGGCCGATACCGCCACGGCGGCGCCGACGTCGGCCAGAGCATCGAGCGTGTGCGCCAGTTCGGCCAGGGCGAGCGGAGCGCGCGCCAGGGCGTGCAGGTCTTCGATCACGAGCAGGTCGAGCGCCCGGAATCGGCCCCGGAGGTCGGCCCAGCCGCCGGGCAGTCCGGCCGCCTCGGCGCAGGCCGCCGCGAAGGTCTCGGCCTCCAGATGCGCCACCGCCGCGCCGGGGTCGCGTGTCAAGCGTTCGCCCACGAGGCCGATCAGGAGTCGCGACTTGCCCACCCCCGCCGGCCCATGCAGCACAAGCGGCGAGACCCCCGCCGCGTCGCCACGCGCCAGGGCGAGCACCCCGGCATGTGCCAGCTCATTCTCCGGGCCAGCCAGGAACCCGTCCCACGGGTGCGCCGCGGCCCGCTGCGGCCCCGCCGAGGTTTTTGGGTCCATCCCCTCCTGCCCTCCCCTTCCGCTTGATCGCACGACCCGTCGTCGCAAAGCCCAGTTTCCAGGGCTTTTGGATTCTCTTCCTTCACAAAAAGGACCAGGGACCGACCGACGCTATTCCAAACTCCTTTGTTGACATCCTCCTAGTCATCGGTCATCGAAACGAAGGTTGTTCACAGCCTTTTTCTCAAGTTGGCCCCGTGACCGACAAGCCTCCAGCGACTTAAATTCATGAAAGCCTAAGCAGAGATTAATTTTGTTAAGATTAAAGCTAAATTCATAACATTTTTTGGCGGAACTGTTTTGACAAGGGAGCGCGACAAGATGTAAATTTTGTTGAGAGTTATCGAGACTCGATTCACGAGGGAACAGTCTTGTTGAGCTGTTCTGTTCGTCCGGTTCGTTGTTTTGACCCGCGAGCCCGTACCGGGAGGGTTTACATGTCCTCAACGGGCCGTACCCTGTCGATGACGCTGCCCGTCACCGGGGTATCGCATTGTTCGGGCGACGCCGAGTGGGTCTGTTGCCTTGGCTGTGAACATCCGCTGGGCCTTGTTCAGCCGGAATCGGAAGATCCGTCCAGGTTAATCGGCACCTGCGACGAATGCGGGCGCTGGTACCTGCTCGACTGGCATCCCGGCGCCCGCGAAGGGGTCATGCTCTTGCTGCCCGACCACGGAGTCTTGTTGCGGACCTACGCGGGCAAGACCGCCTGACGACCTGATTTGTACGAGAGCGCCGAAGTCATTTCGCGGCGCGGCGGGGCGCGGCGGTTCGCGGGCCGGGCGGGGCCGTTTCCTTCTCAATGGATGACCGATGACCGAGAACCGATGACCGAAAAAGATCGGTGAGGCCCTTGCCTGGTCTTCCTGATCCTGATTTTTTGGCTCGGTCATCGGTCATTGGTTATGCCCGAGAAGGAAACAGCGCTGGCGGGCCGGGGCTCTGGGTTTCTCCCTCGCCTCAGGCTACAATGAGCCGGTCAAGATGCGGGTCGAAGCCGCGCAAGGGGTCGGGGTCTCGGCGTGATGGAACGGTTGACGGTGCTTTGCTTCGCGGGAACGTACGGCCTGGCCTTGCTCTCCGAGCTGGCCCGGTTCGCCGTTCGGAGCGCGGCGAGGTGGTATCTGACGATGGGCCTGACGGCCCTCGGCTGGATCGTCCAGACGGTCTACCTGGTCAACCTCGCCTGGACGGGGCATCGGGTGCCGATGTCGACCCCTTTTGAATCGCTTCTGGTCCTTTCGTGGATCTTCGCGGCGATCGGGCTCTATCTGATGGCCAGGGCGCCTCGGCCCGTGGCCGTGGGGACGTTTGTGCTGCCCGTGGTTGTCGGCCTGACCGCGCTGGCGGGGACCTCGGTTCCGCGAGAGGCCGGCTGGGTCGGCTTCCTCGGCGGGCCGACGGCCTTCTGGGGATCGGTTCACGGCCTCTTCCTGCTGGCCGGAGCAGTCAGTACGTGCGTCGCCTTCGCCGCCGGTTTGATGTACCTGGCGCAGGCGAACCGGCTCAAGCACAAGCGATCGGGCCGCTTCGGCGTCGCCCTGCCGAGCCTGGAACGATCGGAACGACTGCATCGCGGGGCCATCACGGTGGCCTTTCCGCTCCTGACCTTCGGCCTTCTGATCGGCATGGTCTTGACGGTCACGGCAGGTCGGCGCGGCGGGGCCGGAAGCTCAACCGGGTCGGTCTTGACCTGGACTGACCCGAAGGTCGTCAGCGCCCTGGCGATGTGGCTTGCCTTCGCGGTCCTCTTGCACGCCCGGTTCCGGCCCGCGATGCGAGGCCGGAGCGTCATGGTGTTGACGATCATCGCCTTCGGCTTCCTGGTCTTCACCTGGGCCGGTGTCGAGGTGCTCCACCTGCCGACCGCCCACGGTCTGCCCCGCGCCGCCTCGGCGCCGGGTTCGGAATCGGGGGGGAGGCCGCTGTGAAGCTCCTCGCCGTCGGAGTCGATTACCGGTCGGCGCCCGCCGCGGTGCGCGAGGCCCTCGCCTTTGACGGCCCGAAAGGCCCCGGCGGGCTCGACGCCCTGGCCCGCGCCTTCCCCGGCAACGAGTTCGTCGTCCTCTCGACGTGCAACCGGGTCGAGGTCTATACCGCCGGTGAGGCCGAAGCCGTCCCCGCGCCCGAGGCGCTCAGCGAGTTTCTCGCCGACTTTCACGGCCTGAACGCCTCAACTTTCCACGGCCACCTGGTTAACTACCACGACGGCGAGGCCATCAGCCACCTCTTCCGGGTCGCCGCCAGCCTGGAGAGCCTCGTTCTGGGCGAGGGGCAGATTCAGGGGCAGGTCCGCGAGGCTTTTCTCGCCGCCAAGGCCAAAGGGACCGCCGGGCCGATCCTCTTCAAGGTCTTTGAGAACGCCCTCCGCGTCGGCAAGAAAGTCCGTCAGGACACCGGCATGGATCAAGGCAAGCTCTCGATCGCGAGTGTCGCCGTCGATGTCGCCCGCGAGGTCTTTGACACCTTCGCCGACAAGACCGTTCTGGTCATCGGCGCGGGCAAGATGGGCGACCTGACGCTCCAGCATCTCAAGACCTTGAGCCCCGGCCGAATCCTCGTCACCAACCGTAGCCCCGAACGCGCCGAGGCCGCCGCGGCACGCTTCGGCGGCTCGGCCGTTCCGTTTGACCGGCTCAACCAGGCTCTCATTGAGGCCGACGTGGTTGTCAGCACGACCGCCGCGGCCGAGCCGATCGTCAGTTATGACCAGTACGTCCGCGTCCAGCGTGCCCGCCGCAACCGGCTGGCGCTGATTCTTGACATCGCGATCCCGCGCGACTTCGACCCCGAGGTCGGCACGCTCGACCGAGTCACCCTCTACAACGTCGACGACCTTCGCGCCCAGGCCGAGGAAAACCGCAAGCGGCGTCGCAAAGGAGTCGACCCGGCGCTGGCGATCATCGACCGCGAGGCCGCCGCCTGCTTCGCGGCGCTCTGGCACCAGCGCCACGCCGGCGCTGTCCTCCGCAAGCTCGGCGACTCCTGGGACCTGATCCGCGACCGCGAGGTTGCCGACCTCTTCGCCGCTCACCCCGAGTTCACCGAGGCCCAGCGCGCCGCGATCGCCCACCGGTTCCACCGGCTCCAGAACCAGTACCTCCACCATCCCCGCGCCGCGGTCCGCTCCGCCGCAACCGATCCCCCCGCCCAGGACCCCCACCCCCTGCTCAACGCCGTCCGCCACCTCTTCGGCCTCGCCGACGGTTGACGCTGGCCCTTTCATTTAAGGACCGATGACCGAGAACCGATGTCCGAAAACATCGCAACCAGGCCCCGGTCCGTCCCTTCCGATCCCGACGTTTTCAAGTGGCCATTGAGATTGTTACGGAATGATCGGAAGGACAAAGGACAAAAATCAAAGGGCAAAGGGCAAAGGGCAAAGGGCAAAAAAAGCCCTTGATATGCAACAACCCTATCGGTCATCGGTCATCGGTCATCATCAATAGGGTTGTTGCTCAATAGCCGTGAGGTCAAAGGACAGAAGGACATAGGACAAAAGAAAAAATTTACCCTTTGTCCTTGTGTTTTTTGACCTTACGTCAAAAAAAGCCCCTAATGCGCAAATACCCTAATAAGGAAACGAGAGCCTTATGGCGGAACGCCAGAAACCCGGGATCGGCGACCAGGCGCCGGATTTCACCTTGCCGTCCGCAACGGGCGAGCCGGTGACACTATCCGACTTTCGCGGCAAGGCCGAGGTTGTTCTGTTCTTCTACCCGAAGGCCAATTCGCCGGTCTGCACGGCCGAGGCGTGCTCGTTCCGGGACCGCTACGAGGCGTTTCGCGAAGCGGGCGCCGAGGTGATCGGTATCAGCGAGGACCGGGCCGGTACTCAGAAGCGGTTCGCCGGCCGGTTCGGCCTTCCCTATCTCTTGCTCAGCGATGCCGGGGGGGCGGTTCGAGCCTTGTACGGCGTCCCGAAGACCCTGGGCGTCTTTCCGGGCAGGACGACGTACCTGATCGATCGGCAAGGCGTGATCCGACACGTCCTCTCGTCGCAGTTTCAGTTCGCCCGGCATGTGACCGAGACGCTCGACGTTCTGCGATCGTTCCAGGGTCCGGCGTCGACCGAGGGGGTCAGATAACGACCGGCTTGCTCAGCTTGCGACGGACGGCGACGAACTGGCCGAGGTGGCCGTGCGCGTGAACGCCGATCATGTTCAAGAGCTCGCCGATCGTGGGCGCGAAGGACATTCCCGAAGGCTCGCCGAGTCGGGCCTCGTCCAGCGTGTCGAGCACGCCGAGCGTCGCCTCGCGCTGGGCTTTCCAGGCGTGGAGGTATTCGTCTTTGGTGGCGACGGGTTTGAAGGCGTTTGGCGCGGCGAATTCCTTGCTGTGCGCGGTTTCCCAGCCTTCGGGCAGAGGCGGGCTCGCGCCGGGCTTGATCGTCTCGACAAACCAGTGCTCTGCGTAGATCAGATGGCCGATCTGCCAGGCGATCGGGTTCGTCCCCTCAACGGCGACGACCGAGAGGTCTCCGTCCGAGAGATCCTTGAGATAGGCATCGAGTGTGTAATCCGTCGAGCCGATCGTCTGGCGGATCACATCCTTGGCGCTGGTCATCGCGGGGTCCTTCCGTTGGAATGTCAGGTGCCGGACCGATCGTCGGCCGGTCGGCACTTTACCACCCGTCGAGACGCAGAGCCAGCCCCGGCCTTCCTCGGTCATTCTTGAAAGTATGGTCCAGGCTGGTTGTCCGTCGTCAAGGGCCTGCGGCGGTCGGGACGACGGGTTCAAGAGTGACGTCGTCAATCCACATCTCGCCGACTTCGCAGGGGCTGCTGATCCGGAAGTCAAGGGCGAGGGTCGTGGCGTCGGCCTCGGTACGGAAGATGCGCTCAACCTTGACCCAGCGGCCAACCGTGTTCAGACATTCCTCGTGACCCCCTTCGGAAAGGACTTTCCAGGCGGTCGGCGTGTCCTTGTACTGGGCGATCCTGGCCCGGCAATCCCCCTCGGTTCCGGCGGCGATGAAGTACCAGTATCGCAGACGCATCTTCGTCGCGTAGCGAACGGGCCGCTCGGGAAACCGGTAATACTGGTTGCCCGGAATGTGAGCTTCCAGGTGAAGGCTGTCGGGCGCCGAGAGGTACAGACCGGCGTCGCGTCGGTCTTCGGGCGGAACGGGCCAGGTCGCCTTCGGAAGCGCCAGGTATTGCTCGCGGTCAAGCGGCAAGGCGTCGCGGAAAGAGGCGGCGCCGACCTGGCAGTCAACCGCTCGGGCGCCCAGAAGCGGATCATAGTCGCCGAAAAGCACATGGAGGTGTTCGAGTCGGATGCGAACCCGGACCAGGCCATCGGGCGCGACGCTGAAGGGGGTCAGGCGCTCGGCCTCGGGCGCGACCCGGGCGGCGCCGGCGGGCGGAAGCGCCGGGGCGGGCGTGTCGGCCGACGGATCGTCGGACCAGACCTGAATCGTGGCGCGCTCGCGGCAGCGCTGAGACTCGTCGGCGGTCGACAAGACCTCCGCCAGACCGGTCAGGCCCGCCGCCCCCGAGACGACCAGGGACGACCACCGAGGCGCCGCGTGCGAGGCGACCCGGGAGTTCGAGACCCAGCCTTCGATCTTCAACGTCACCTCGGTCGGCGTGACGACCATGCCCGAGGTTCCCAGATACCGGAGCCGGTAATCGATCAACCAGCCCCCCTGCTCCTGCGCGATGGTCCGGCTCACGACTGAGAAGAGAGTGGGAGCAGGTGCCGAAGTGGGCTCGGCGGCCGCGGCGGGAGTTGACGACAAAAGGCCCAGCGCCAGGGCGACGGGGGCGAGGCCCCGCAAGGTGCGCGGGCGCGGACGTGGACCGGCGATCGGCAATCGAGAACGTGTCGACATCGACGTCGTCCTTCCATGGGTCGGGCACGCCGGCCCCCCCGATCCTCGGGGGAAGAGACCTGGAGACGTTGGCTCAGCTTCGAGGTCGTCGGGGGGACGTCACCCGGAGGCAAGCGCGAGGGGGCCGATCTCGAACCCTTTTGGGGGCTGAACCAACCGTTGCTCCGCCGCGTCAACGCGGCGTGATCTGACCATCCACCGGGCGGGCGTGCGGTCGCCCGGTGCGTTTCGGGAAAAAGGACGCTACCTAGACCATCGATAGGTCATGGTTGCCTGTTCTGCAAAAACTTCGACGCTGGATTGAGAACGGCCGCGCGATGTGGTGCAGGTCAAGGCTGAGGAATTCCGGTCGATCGGCCAGCCCTATCTCCATGTCGGCGGCATCCTACACGAATCGCCCTTTGGGGAAAGCTCAATTTTCAAGAACCTTCCTGGGGACCGTTTCTTGCGGAAAGAATGACCAAGGACCGATGACCAATGATTTGAAGGATTGGTCATCGGTCATCGGTCCTTGGTCATCATCCGGCTTTTCAATCGTTGTCGTCGAAATCGGGCGGAGTCTGAGGAGTGGAGGCGCAGTGGTCGAGGAAACGGGGGAGGTAGCGATCAATGAAGATGGAAACGGCGATCTGAGTCGTCGGATTATCCATCCCCCAGACGCTGACGCGGGGCTCGTCGAGGTCGGGGTCCATCTGAAGATAGTAGCGTTCATCCACGGCGAGAGAGACGGGAACCTCTTCAAGCCAGCGATGAGAGAGAGCGTTGACTCCGGGACCGCCGACGGAGATCGTCGGCAGGCTCTGAAGCGGCTCGTCATGAATCCATCGAAAATCGGCGACGACGCGGACCACCATCGGTCCGCCGGGGAGGTCGTGCTCGGCGAGATACTGCTCGACGCGCTGCTTGAGGTAATAGGCGAGCGGTCGGTCCACTTCCTCGGCCCGGAGGGTGCTTCCGGTCACGATCAGCACCATCCTGGCCGGCGTCGGGGCGGCCATTTGTGTGGACCCTTCGCAGGTTGAATCGGCACGGGGAACTTCGGCCTCGATATCAGCCGACTCGGCCCCCAATGTAATCACCCTCGCGCCTCGCGGGCAAGACAGCGCGAGATCCGGGCAAGGAAACGCCGATATCCCTTGCCCGTTTCCATCCATCCATCCGGCCGGTCGGTCAGGGCGTGCCCGAGGCGGCCCGCCAGAGCGCGACGCGCTTGAGGGCGGTTCGAGCGGCCTGAAGGTCATCGTCTCCCTCGGCCTCGAATTGCTGGCCGACGGCCCGACGCCCCGCCAGGGGAATCACGCAGTAGAAGCGAACCCGACCGGCCGGGTCGCCGTCGATCCCATACCGCGAGACGCCCAGCTTGCGCATCGCCTCGCGGACCTCGGCCCAGTCGCCCCCGCCTGGATTCGCCTGCGTTGGCGCTTCGGGCGGCACCGAGTCGCTCAGGTTCGGCACCGATGCGGGTTTGACGGCCGCGTCGTCGCTCTTTCCCGTGTCTGGTCCCCTGGCCTTCGGCGTTTCCACGTCGGGACCCGACATCGCGGCGGCCAGCGGAGGCGTCTCGGCGGGACCGGCTTCGCGCGCGGTCGAGACCGGCGGGACCGGATCGAGCGTCGGTAAGGACGGCCCTTCAGGCACCGGCGCCAGGCCGGGCAAGGCTGAGGAAGTCTTGCTCGATGAGGCCAAAGCCTTGGGATTCGAAGGCGGATCGTCGTGTCTTGCCGTTGACGCTGACGGGGTGGAATCGGGGCGCGAGGCTTCGACGACCGTCGCGGTCTTGCCCGGCGCGGCGGGTTCGATGACCAGGGGCGGAATCGGCCGCGACGGGATTTCTTCGGTCGAAGCGTTCGCGTCCCTGGCGATGGGTTCCACGTCGTCCATGCCCAGATGGCTCATGAGCTGCGTCTGTGCCCAGCGAAGGCCCGGCCCGTTGACGACCGCTCCCCCCGCGAACGACGCGGCCACGAGCACGATGGCAAACAGCGCCTTGCGCATCGGGTACGGCCTCCTTGCCTAACCTTTAGCCAATCTTGAAGTCGTTTTGTTCTCTCTCCGCCCGTTTTGCGAGGACGAGCCAAGGGAACGGCCCGCCCGGCGAATACTCATCCGGGGCGGTGGAAACGGTCCAGGCGTATTGGAACCAAGATCCGCCGACTCGGCAAGGTCAATCGAATGGGTCGGGTGTGGATTGGTCGGGGTCGGCGGTTTGCTCTCCGCGGCCGGGGCGTTTGTGCTAGGCTGGAGGTCATGGTGGGGGCCATCTTCGGGACAATCTGGTGGGTCGTCACGCTCCCGTTTCGCCTGATCATCGGGACGGTCGCGCTGCTTGGCCGCGCGACGGCCTTTGTGCTCGGATTCGTGATGATGGTCGTTGGCGTCGCCCTTTGCGCGGGACCGCTCTTGCTGGTCGGCCTTCCCATGTTCGTCGTCGGCCTCTTCATCACGCTTCGGGCGCTGGAGTAATTTTCGAAGAGCGATCGTTGGCCATGCTTTACCTCGACAACAACGCGACGACCGCCCTTGATCCCGAAGTCTTTGAGGCGATGCGCCCGCACTTCTTCAGGGCGGGCAATGCCGAGAGCAGGCACGCCGCGGGACGCGCCGCGAGACGGGCCTGGGACGCGGCCAGAGATTCCGTCGCCTCGATTCTCGGGGCCGATCCGACCGAGGTGATTTTCACATCGGGCGGAACCGAGGCGAATAATCTCGCCGTCTTCGGACTGGCGGGCGCCGAGCATTCGCCCGGACACGTCGTCACCAGCCCGATCGAGCACCCGGCGGTCGACGAACCCATCGCCAGGCTGGAAGCGGCCGGGTTCGCCGTCGACAGGACCCCCGTCGACAGCCAGGGGCTCGCCGATCCCCAGGCGATGGCCGAAGCCTGTCGCGACGAGACCCGGTTCGCAACCCTGATGCTCGCCAACAACGAGACCGGCGCGATTCAGGCCGTCGCCGAACTCGCGGCCCTTGCCGCCGGGCGCGGCGTTCCCGTGCATACCGACGCCGTGCAGGCCGTGGGCAAGATTCCGGTGCACTTTCACGACCTGGGAGTCGCGACGCTCGCCGCCAGCGCGCACAAGTTTCACGGGCCGGTGGGCGCGGGCCTGCTCCTGGTCCGGACGGGGGTCCGGCTCGGCTCGCGACTCTTCGGCGGCGGCCAGCAACAGGGAAGGCGGCCGGGAACCGTCGCCGTGCCGAACGCCGTCGGCCTCGCCAGGGCGCTCGAACTCTGGAAGGCCGAGGCCGACGGCCGCGCCGAGCGCTGGTCCCGGCTCCGCGATCGGCTCGAAGCGGGCCTGATCAATGCGCTTGGGGCCGATCGGGTCATCCGCAACGGCCCGGCCGATCCGGCCAGCCGGCTCCCGCAGACGCTCAACGTCGGCTTTCCCGGGCTGGATGGCGATGCGCTCCTGATGCAACTCGACTTGGCGGGCGTCTGCGCCTCGCTCGGCTCAGCCTGCGCCAGCGGGTCAACCCGCCCCTCGCCGACGCTCACGGCGATGCGCCTGCCGGACGATCGGCTCCGATCGTCGGTCCGGTTCAGCCTGGGCGCAACCTCGACCGAGGCGGAGGTCGACGAGGCCATCGCGCGGGTCGCGCGGGTCGTCGCGCGGGTTGCCGCGATGACTGATCTTCGGGCCTGACAATTCGCGTTGCGAACCTGTTGCCGGGTCGAAACTTACGTGCGTCCGACGCGACCTGCCGGGTGTTGCGTCGGCGGCTGGATCTGGGTACAATGAACTCCTGTCTAGACCCCCGCGAGGGGCAGGGTGTCGGGCCGCCCCGCCGGGGGGCTCGTTCTTCGCTTTTGTAGGGATGAGGAAGCGCCCGTGAGCACCGCCGTTCCGCCGGCCGAAAACCTGCGCCCGCAGCCGCTGAATATCGAAGAGGAACTCAAGGAGAGTTACCTCAATTACGCGATGTCGGTCATCATCAGCCGGGCCTTGCCCGACGTCCGCGACGGCCTCAAGCCCTCGCAGCGACGCATCTTGATGGCCATGCTTGACCTCGGCCTGACGCCGGGCGGGTCCACCAGCAAGTGCGCGGGGATCGTCGGCGAGACGATGAAACGGTATCACCCGCACGGCGACAACTCGATCTATCCCACCCTGGCGCGGATGGCGCAGTGGTGGAACATGCGGCACTTGCTCATCACCGGCCAGGGAAATTTCGGGTCGATCCACGGCCTGCCGCCGGCCGCGATGCGGTATACCGAGGCCAAGCTCAGCCCCGTCGCCGCCGAGATGCTTGACGACATCAAGCTCGACACGGTCGACTTCCAGCCGAATTACGACGAGAAGTATCAGGAACCGCGCGTCCTTCCAGCCAAGTTTCCGAACCTGCTCGTCAACGGCTCGGGCGGAATCGCCGTCGGCATGGCCACGAGCATTCCGCCGCACAACCTCGGCGAGATCTGCGACGGCGTCATCGCCTTCATCAAGAACCGCGAGATTGACCTCGACGAACTCCTGGAGATCATCCCCGCGCCCGACTTTCCCACGGGCGCCACCATCTGCGGGCGATGGGGTGTGCGCGAGGCGTACCGGACCGGCCGGGGTCGGGTCATCCTCCGCGCCAAGTATGAGATCGAGGAGCAAAAGGACGGCCGTTCGCAGATCATCTTCACCGAGATCCCTTACCAGCAGACCAAGGAACCGCTCCTCAAGAAGCTCGCCGAACTGGTCAACACCGATCGGATCACCGGCGTTACCGATATCCGCGACGAGTCCGACCGCAAGCAGCCGGTCCGGATCGTCGTCAAGATCAAGAAGGGGGACGACCCGAACGTCATCCTCAACCAGCTTTTTCAGTTCTCACCGCTTCAAGACAGCTTCAGCGTGATCATGCTGGCGCTTGTCGACGGCCGCCCCAAGACGCTCCCGCTCAAGGACATGCTCCGGCTCTTCGTCGAGCATCGGGTGATCGTGATCCGGCGCCGGACGCAGTTCCAGCTTCGCCAGGCGAAGGCTCGGGCGCACATCGTCGAGGGCCTGTTGATCGCCCTCGCGTATATCGACGAGATCATCCGGGTGATCCGATCGTCGGCCAATCCCGAAGAGGCCCGGGCGCGCCTGATGGGCATGGAAGTTTCGGCCGAAATCCTCCGCAAAGCGCTCAACGATCCCGAGGCCAAGGCCGCGACGAGCCTGACCCGGATGCAGGCCGACGCCATTCTCGCGATGCGGCTCAGTGCCCTGACCGGCCTGGAAGCCGACAAGCTCGGCGCCGAGTATGTCGACCTGCGCGGCAAGATCGCCGGTTACGAGCGAATTCTCGGCGACGAACAGTTGATCCTCGACATGATCGAGGCCGACATGCGCGAGCTCAAGGCGAAGTACGCCAACGAGCGCCGAAGCGCCATTTCCGACGAGGAACTGGGCGACTACGACAAGGAAAAGCTGATCCGCGAAGAGTACATGGTGGTGACCGTCACCCACGACGGGTTCATCAAGCGCCTGCCTCCCAACACCTATCGCGCCCAGAACCGAGGCGGGCGCGGTATCGCCGCCACGAACACCCGCGAAGGGGATTTCCTCGAACACACGTTTGTCGCCCTGACGCACGACTATATTCTTTTCTTCACCGACCACGGCAAGGTCTACTGGATCAAGGTCTACGACCTCCCCGTCGCCACCCGGACCTCGGGCGGTCGCGCGGTCGTGAACCTCTTGCAGCTTGGCGAGGGGGAGAAGATCACCGGCCTGATTCCCGTCCGCGAGTTCCGCGAGGATGAGAGCCTGATGATGGTCACCCGCCGGGGGACCGTGAAGAAGACCGAGTTGACGGCCTTCAAACGCCCGCTCGGCCGTGGAATCATCGCGCTCGGACTCGACGAAGGAGACGAGTTGATCGGTGTCGCCCGCACCCGAGCCGGCGACCAGGTCGTCCTGAGCACCAAGGACGGCATGGCGATCCGGTTCGACGAGTCCGACGTCCGCTCGATGGGCCGACCCGCCCACGGCGTCAAGGGGATCAGCCTCGCCGAGGACGACCAGGTCATCGGCATGGTCGTCGCCAATGGCGAGGACGATCCGGCAAGCCTTCTCACCGTCTGCGCCAACGGGTTCGGCAAGCGAACGCCCTTGACCGAGTATCGGTCGCAAAACCGGGGCGGCAAGGGTCTGATTGACATCAAGACGAGCGACCGCAACGGCCCGGTCGTCGCGATCGCCAAGGTGACCGACGTTGACGAGGTGATGCTCACGACGACCGGCGGGATCTTGATCCGGACCCCGGTCTCGGACATGCGCGAGATCGGCCGGAACACGCAGGGCGTTCGCCTGATCCGCGTCGAGGAAGGCGATTCCGTGAGCAACCTCGCGCGGATGCCCGAGGCTGAACTCGGCGCCGCGGTCGAGGACGTTGTCGACGCCTCCTTGCCCGAATCCGTTGACGATTCGGCCGACGGCCACATCCTTGACGACGGCGTCGGCGAGGCCGAGGCGAGCGATCACATCGACGACCTTGATGCCAATGGCGAACCCGACGCGTGACCGAGAAAACGACTCGCGGGGCCGACGGAATGTCGGCCTCGCGAGTTCGGAGGGCCTGCGTCAGCGGGCCTTGGTTGTCTTCGCCGTCGGGAGGAGGCCGTACATGGTCAGCGTTCCGCTCTCCAGTTGATCGAGCGGCCCTCGGCCGGCGACGTAGACCCGGCCGTTGGCGACGGTCGGAGTGGTGAACTTGACGTAATTGCCGCCAGTGTCGCGGCCGTTGGGGGCCTGACTGCTATTGTAAAGCTCCTGGCTGATGTTCGAAGCGTTGTAGGCGTGGAGAACCTGAGTCGACACGTCGGTTCCGCTGCGGTCGTACCCACTGATCGCCCAGACGATCCCGTTCGTCGTCCCGTTGGCCGAGACAACGGGGTTGGCACCGGGCCAGTCGTAGGCACCGGGCGAGGTGACGGGGGTCGGGTTGATCACGCCGTTCAGCAGTGAGAACGCCATGATCGTCGAGTTTTTGCTAACCGCCGTACCGCCTTGCGTGCCCCCGCCGCCGTAGTAGATGTTGCCGTTCCAGTAAGCCGGGGTGTCAAACGAGTAGGTGATGGCCTTGGGCAATTCCTGGACGACCTGGTCGGTGGTGGAGTTGAATTTGCCCATGTTGTCGCGGTTGATCAGGTAAATCGTCCCGGTCTTCCCCGCCTGGACCATGAGATGAGGGTTCGCGCCGGGCTGGTCAGGCAGGAGCATCGGAGCGCCGGAGCCGAGGTCCTTGTCGTTGGCGGCCAGGTAGCCCTCGTTCGAGGGGGTGAAGAAGTCTTCGAGTTGGACGTTGGCGTTGCTGAGCTTGACGACCGAGTCGCCGTAGTCGCCGCCGTTGGGGGTGGGAGCATAGAAGGCCCCGTTGCCGGTTGCCACGTAGACGTTGCCCGCGGCGTCGGCGGCCGGACCGCCGCCGCTCATCCAGATGCCGGCATCGTCAGTGCCCGGGGTGTTGTCGGAGCTACTCGTCCAGGCGCCGGTCTGCTTCAGGGTGTGCGCGTTGTAGGCCATCACCCACCCGGAGATGTCGCCGACGTTGCCGTATGAGGCCTCGGCGATGTACACGCTCCCATTGGAAAGGAGCAGGGCGGACCGCTGGTTGTTGAGGTTCGCGTTGAAATAGACCCGGCCGTTAATGCTATCGGGACCGGACCCCGGGGCGCTGGCCTGAAGGGTGACCGGGCCGCCGAGCTTGTCGCGGCCGGTACTCAGGTCGAGCGCGTGGAGTTGCTGCTCGTAGACGACGCCGGTCGGCGTGCTGACCGAGACGTTGTCGACGACATACATCGTGCCCGACTTCGGGTCGATAACCGGCGTGCTTGTGATGCCGACGTCGGGATAAATGACGACCGAAACGGCCGGGATCACGTTGATTCCGGCGGCCGGGTTCACCAGGCTCCGATGCCAGAGAGGCTTCAAGGTGGTGGCGTCGAAGGCGTAAACGCTGTCGTTCTCGGTCGCCACGTAGACGACGTTGTGAACCCCTTTACCGGGAATCTTCACACCCGTCTTGACCAACGGTTGGGCATAAACCTGACCGTCAACGGCGACCTGGCCGAGCTTGCCAAAAGTTGAGGCGTTGACGTTCGCCGGAGTGAGGGTTGTTTCCTTGAGGTTGGCGCCGTCGCGTGAGTTGTCGTTGTGATAAGTCAGGACGTCGACCGCCATCATCAGCCGAGGTTCGAGCGGCTCCGCGAACCCGTCGGCCTCGCCGATGATCGCCCGGTTCCGCCTCGATCCGCCACGTCTGTCCTGTCGAGTTGATCCGGTCATTTCGTCTGTTTCCCGACGTCCTTGTCGTGGTCACGAACGAACTGCGCGATCGGTCTTCACGCTCGAAGATCGGCCACAGTCACGGGTCTTATCTTGGGGGGCTAGGCGGGCGGATTGTGTCAGTTCCTCGAAGTGTCGTCCAGGGCAATCAGGGCTGTTTCATGCTCAAGAGCGACTGGTGTGTAATAACCGATGACCAGGAAATCAATGACGTGGCCTTCGCCTATTTTTCCAGATCTTGACTCTCTGAGGCGATCCTCGGTCATCGGCCATGATTCAAGTAAGAATAAGGAAAGGAAGCTATCCAGAGCCATCAGCGGGCCTTGGTCGTCCGGGCCGGCGCGGTCGGGTGCAAGAGGCCGTACATGGTGAGCGTTCCCTTGCCGGCGACGTAGACCTTGCCGTTGGCGACGGTCGGGCTGGTGAACTTGACGTAGAGGCCGCCGGCATCGCGCGTGCCGGCCGCGGCGCTGTTGTAAAGCTCCTGGCTGACGTTCGAGGCGTTATAGGCGTGCAGGATGCCAGTCGTCACGTCGGCGCCGCTGCGGTCGGTTCCGCTGATCGCCCAGACGATGCCGTTGGTGGCCCCGTTCGCCGAGACGACGGGGTTACCCCCCGGCCAGTCGTAGATGCCCGGGGCCGAGATCGGCGTCGGGTTCAGATAGCCGTTGGAGAGTGTGAACTCCTGGATCGTCTCGCGGAAGCTCGGCGTGGTCGGATCGTCTTGCGGCTCGCCGCCACCGAAGTAGATGTGGCCGTTCCAGTACGCCGGGGTGTCAAACGAGTAGGGAATCGCGTTGGGAATCGACTGGTAGACCAGGTCCGAGGTCGTGCCGGCCTTGCCCAGGTTGTCGCGATTCAGCAGGTAAATCGTCCCTTCCTTGCCCGAGGTGACGGCCAGGTGCGGAACCGGGCCGGGCAAGTCGGGCAAGAGCGTGATGCCGCCCGAGCCGAAGTCGAGGTCGTTCTTGTCGAGATAGGCTTCATTATACGGCGTGAACGAGTCAACCACCGTCTTGCCGTCGGGGGCGAGCTTGACGACCGAGTCGCCGTAGTCGCCGCCGTCGGGGCCGGGGTTCACGACCGTGCCGTTGCCCGTCGTGAAGTAGATGTTCCCCTGCGCATCCACCGCCGGGCCGCCGCCGCTCATCCAGATCCCGCCCCACGAGCATTCCAGGCCGTTCGGCGTATCGTTGTAGGCCGAGACCTGCTTGAGCGTGTGGGCGTTGTAGCCGAGCACCCAGCCGTGATACGGGCCGATGTCGCCGTACGAGGCCGAGGCGACGTAGACGGTCCCGTTGGTGAGCAACAAGGCACTGCGCTGATTCTCGACTTCCGTATCGTACGCGATCACGCCATTGACACTGCCCTGCCCCGTGCCCGGCACGGCCGCCTGGATCGTCGTCGGGCCGCCGAACTTGTCCTTGCCGGTGCTCAGGTTGAGCGCGTGGAGTTGCTGTTCGACGGAGATGACGCCGTTTTGCGTGACGGTGACGTTCGCCAGAACGTACATCGTGTTCGACTTCGCGTCGATCACCGGAGTGCTGGTGATGCCGACTTCGGGATAAAGGATCACCTGGGGGCCGGGGAGCACGTTTACCCCGGCGGCCGGGTTAATCAGGCTCCGGTGCCAGAGGAGCTTCAACGTGTTGGCGTCATACGCATAGACGCTGTCATTCTCGGTCGCCACGTAAACGACGTTGTGAACCCCCTTGCCAGGGATCGAGACGCCCGTCTTGACCAGCGGCTGCGCGTAGACCTGGCCGTCAACGGCGACCTGGCCGAGCTTGCCGAAGGTGGACGGGTTGACGTTCGCCGGGGTGAGCGTCGTCTCATTCAGGTTGGCGCCGTCGCGAGCGTTATCGTTGTGATACGTCAGGACATTGGCGGCCATCATCAGGCGAGGTTCGAGCATGGCCTTGGCCCCATCGGACTCGCCGATCATGGCCCGATTCCGCCGCGATCCGCCACCCTTGACCTGTCGAGTCAATCCATTCATTGCGCCAGGCTCTCAACGTCGTTGTCGTGAACGCCGACCGACGATCGCGGTCCGACTTATCGACTGAATCGGCCAATGTCCCGATCGAGCTTCAGGAAATCTTTCTGGATCTGACGATTTTTCCGAAAAAAGAGGCTCAAGGCTTCTCCGCCGCGGGAATCGGCGCGGGGGTCTCGGCCGCGTCCTGGTCAGGCGAGGTGCGGAGTTGCGGCAAGGGGGCGGTCTCGGGAGCGACTTCCGCGACGGGCCGGTAATAGGTCGAGGTCAGGTACGCGTTGATCCCGTGGCGGTACGATTCCGCATAAGCCGCCAGGCCGCGGCCGTTGAACGATTCAAATCGTTTCGTGTTGCGGAGTTCCGCGTCATACTCGGCGCGTGCGTGGCGTGTTCCGGGTGCGAAGTCATCGCGGCGGGCCGCCCACCCTCCGGCATTGGCGCTGGGGCTCGCGGCGAACCCGATTGCGGAAACGGCCGCCAGGGCCAGCGATCGCGTCGAGGCGTTCATGGTCGCTCCTTCGGTCTCTATCTCGATCTTTGGTTTTCGGGACGTTCGACTCTCGGTCGAACTCCCAAGTATGCGCGCTCCCTCGTCGCCCGGTCGGGCCTGACCTGTTTCCTTTCCCGATCACGGCCGATCCCCGCCTCTCCTCGAACCCCTCTCGGATTCCCTTTGCCCTCTGCCCTCTGCCCTCTGCCCTCTGCCATCTGCCCTCTGCCCTTTCTTTCTTGAGTCAACCGGAAAGAGCCCCGAGGGCCAGACCTCCCGCCTTGTGCGGGGCGGGGCGCGCGGATAGGGTGATCGGCGTTGAGAGGCGGTGCAACTCAGGTCAGATCGATCGAGAGGGTGAAGGCGCATGCGCGTTCTGGTGACAGGGGCCTCGGGGTTTGTCGGGGGGCACCTGGTCGAGCATCTGGCCGACTCGGGCGACCTGGTCGTTGGGCTCTCGGCGTCGGGTCGCTGGCCGGCCGACCTGGCGCATCTCGATCGTCTCGCCCGGATTGAACCGTGCGACCTCGCCAACATCGCCGCGGACGATCTCGCCGACCTGATGACTCGCAAGGCACCCGAAGCCATTTACCACCTCGCCGCGCAGGCGAATCCCCAGGCGAGCCTGGCCGACCCTCGGGGCACCTGGGCCTTGAACCTCGGCGGGGCCTTGAACCTGCTGGAAGCGGTCAAGACGTCGGGAGTGAAGGCGCGGGTTGTTCTGGTGGGCTCGGGCGTCTGCTACGGAAACCCCGGTGCCGAGCATCAACCTGTTACGGAATCGTGCCCGCTCCGCCCCAATAATCCCTATTCCGCCAGCAAGGCCGCCGCCGACCTCCTGGGCGTCCAGTATTTCCTCTCGCACGGCACCGACGTGGTGATGGCCCGGCCGTTTAACCATGCCGGGCCTCGCCAGTCGTCGACCTACGTTTTGAGTGCCCTGGCCCGCCAGGTGGCCGAGGTCGAGGCAGGCCAGAAGCCCCGGGTCGAGGTCGGCAACCTTGAGATTGTCCGCGACTTCACCGACGTCCGCGACGTCGTCCGCGGCTATCGACTTCTCGCCGAACGTGGCACTCCTGGCGAGATTTACAACCTTGGCACCGGTCTCGGCACGAAGCTGGCCGACGCCCTGACAACCCTTGCCTCTCTCTCGGGCCGTCCCGTCGAGGTCTTTGTTGATCCCGCCCGCGTCCGCCCCGTCGATCAACCCCTTCTCATCGCCGACCCTTCCAAGCTCCGCGCCTCCACCGGCTGGTCTCCCCGCTATTCTATGGATCAGACCCTCGCCGACATGCTCTCTTACTGGCGTACCTCTCTCTCCCGCCCGTCCTGAAATTTTCTCTCTTCCTTTTCCCTTTGTCCTTTGTTCTTTGTCCTCTTCCCCCAAGGTGCCCCCTTGCCAACCGAACGCGAACGGATGCTCGCCGGTGAGCTGTACGACCCGCTCGATCCCGAGCTTGTTCGCGGTCGCGACCGGGCGCGTGACCTCTGCCAGACCTTGAACGCCAGCCGCGAGGCCGACGTCGTCGAGCGCCGGAACCTTGTCCGCGCCTTGTTCGGATCGGGAGGCGAAACGGTCTGGGTGCAGCCCCCCTTCTTTTGCGATTACGGGACGAACATCCAGCTTGGCGAGCGCGTCTTCTTCAATTTCAACTGCGTCGTGCTCGATGTTTGCGAGGTCCGAATTGGCGATTTCACCCTCTTCGGCCCTTCGGTGCAGATCTACACGGCGACGCATCCGATGAACGCCGAGCAACGCCGGACCCGCGAATATGCCCGGCCGATTCTGATCGGTTCCGACGTCTGGGTCGGCGGCGCCGCGATTCTTTGTCCCGGCGTGACGATCGGCTCTCGATCGGTCATTGGCGCCGGCAGTGTCGTCACCCGCGACATCCCCCCCGGCGTCTTCGCCGCGGGCAATCCCTGCCGGGTCATCCGCGAGATCACGGAGTAAAATGATTATATTGGAGCCGGATTTTGAAATCCGTCAGGGGGGGCGGGTGGTTTCCTCGTCTCTCTACGACTCGTCCGCCCCGGCCTACCTGACCCAGGATCTCCTTCTGGTGGCTCTTCCCGGCGAGATTTTTATCGACGTCAGTTGGGCGCCGGAGCATGATCCGGGGGGGTGTTATTACGTCACGGTTTTCCGGGATCAGGTGGATTTCAGAACCGCCACCTGTCAGAGTCCACACGCGGCGATTGCGGCCGTGGAAGGCTTCGCCGCGGAGTTTTCCGCGGAGAAAGATCCCACCCTTGCCGTTCGCGAGGGCCTTGAGTGAATCGCCTCAGCATCCCCCTGCGTTCACGGTGGGTGCGCGGCCGATTCCGTGGTAGGTGAAGCCGAGAGAGGCCATCCGGTCGGGATCGTAGAGGTTCCGGCCGTCGAAGATGACGGGGTGTTTCAAGAGACGGGTCATCACCTCGAAGTCGGGGTTGCGGAACTCGTTCCACTCGGTCACGATCGCCAGGGCGTCGGCCTGTTCGAGGGCGCCGTAAGGGCGATCGCAGTAGGTGATCCGGTCGCCGTAAAGGGCGCGGACGTTGGGAATCGCCTCGGGATCGTGGACGCGGATCGAGACCCCTTCGGCCAGCAGGGCGTCAATCAGGACGAGCGCGGGGGCCTCGCGGACGTCGTCGGTCCGGGGCTTGAAGGCAAGGCCCCAGACGGCGACGGTCTTGCCCTGGGCCGAGCCGTCGAAGTGGATGAGGATCTTGCGGGCGAGCACGTCTTTCTGGGCCTCGTTGACCAGGTCGACCGACTCCATCATCCGGGCCGGCAGGCCGCGCGCATGCGCCATGTGGATCGCCGCGCGGACGTCCTTCGGAAAGCACGAGCCGCCGTAGCCGACACCTGGAAAGAGGAAGCTGAAGCCGATCCGCTGGTCGTGGCCGATCCCGCGGCGGACCTCGTTGATGTCCGCGCCATACGCCTCGCAGAGGTTGGCCATCTCGTTGATGAAGCTGATCTTGGTGGCGAGCAGGCAGTTCGCCACATACTTGGTCATCTCGGCGCTCTCGGGGGTCATGACCAGAAAGGGGCGGTCGGTACGGAGGAAGGGGGCGTACAACTCGCGGAGCCGGGCGCCGATCTCGGCCCGACGGACGCCGACGACGACGCGGTCGGGCTTGTTGAAGTCATCGATCGCCGCCCCTTCCTTGAGGAACTCGGGATTGTTGGCGACGTCGAACGGAAGCGTCGTCACCTCGGCCATCCGGCGGGCCAGCTCGGCGTTCGTGCCGACAGGCACGGTGCTCTTGATGACGATCGTCTTGGGACCGGTCATCGCCGTGGCGATCTCGCGGCCGACGGCCCAGATTCCGGCCAGATCAGCGCCGCCGTCGCTTCCTTGAGGCGTTCCGACGGCGATGAAGACCAGTTCGGCCTCGGCGATTCCCTCGGGCAGGCTCGTGGAAAACTTCAGGCGGCCGTCGCGCGCGTTGCGGTGAACCAGCTCGGCCAGGCCCGGCTCGTAGATCGGAATCCGCCCCTGTCGGAGGCTCTCAATCTTGGCGGCGACCTTGTCGACGCAGATCACGTCGTTGCCGCTTTCCGCCAGGCAGGTCCCCGTGACCAGGCCGACGTAACCAGTCCCGATGACGGCGATTTTCACGTCCCAATGTCCCTTCCGGGCGTTGATCGATTGACCCGCCAACGCCTTGAGCCTCGCCCCCGGTTTGCCGAAAGCGGCATTATCAATCAGCCGGTATCGCCTGACAAGGCGATTCGCGGCGGCGTTGACTGCCGCCCACGTGGCCTGACGATCTTCAAGCCCGACTCAAGGAACCTCGCCGTCGATGGCTCGAAGCAATTCTGCGCGAACGGCATCGGCACCTTCCGCGCGATAGAGGTCAAGCCAGCGGGGATCGGCCCAGGCGGCCAGGACCCGACGCCGGGTCGAGGGATCAACCAGCTTCGCCAGGACGATCGGTCGGACCTCGGCCAGAAGGGCGATCAGCCCTCCGGCTTCAGGTCCAATGGCCGCGGCGGCGCGATCGCGCAGGGCCAGGGCCAGCGCGGGGCTGGCGCCAGAGGTCGACACGGTGAGCGTCAATCCGCCGGAGCGCCAGACGGCCGGGATCGTCAGGTCGCCCGAGCCTGGATCGCTCGCCGAATTGACCCAGAGACCCGCCGATCGGGCCTCGGCCACGACCCGCTCGTTGACGTCGGGTGGTCCCGCCGCGAAGGCCAGGCAGACGCCTTGAAGATGCGCGGTCTGATATGGCTCGGCTCGCAGGTCGAGACCGGCGGAGAGCGCCTCGGCGGTCGGGGCCGGGTCAACGCCGATCACGCGCGCGCCGGCCGCGAGCAATCCCGACGCCTTGCGAAAGCCGACCGTTCCCAGGCCGACGACGAGCACGCTCCGACCGCGCAGGTCCAGCTCGATCGGGTAGCCGGGCATCAGGCGTCCTCATCCTCATCCTCGACCTTGGCCCTGGGCGGCCAGCGCAAAAGAGGCTCGACGGAGGCCGGTGTGAATCCGAGCGAAGAGGCGAGGGCGCGCGAGGCGTCGTTCTCGGCCGGGGTCGACCAGAGCGGCCTTCGCTTCCGCGCCTGAAGAATGTGGTCACACAGGGCCGATGCCGCGGCGCGGGCGAGGCCGAGCCTTCGGTAGCGGGGAACCGTGTAAATGCCCACGGAATCGTAACGATCCGCCTGGTCAAAGACCCAGGCCAGGGCCGCGAAGCCCGGCCCGTGCGGCACGCCGAAGGCCGCTCCGTGGTCAATCAAGGCCGGATACGACCGCCAGCCCCGCAAGGCCCACGACGGCGCCACGGCGTTGAAAGGGGTCAGGTCGCGCGCGGTCAACAGACGCGTCAGAACGCGAGACGTCGACGACGGCTGCGGCGTCTTCAAGGTTTGAAGAGACGATCTGGGGCCGCTCGACCAGGTTTCCACCTCGGACTCGTCGACCTCGCCGACGCGTTCGCGGACGGCGTCGAGCCAGGGGCCGGGAGCCAGCAGGCTGAAACCGCGATGATGACCGACGAGCCAGCCGACGGCCGGCTCGGGTTCGCCCGCGCCGAAGGCTTCAAGCTGTCCGTCGCCTTCGCGGATCAGGATCACGCTGCGAGGCGACAGGGGAGCATCGCCCCAGAGTCCCGGCCCGCGAAAGGTCAGGGCATGCTTCAGGGCCAGCAGACCCGGCTCGGCGGGCAGGTCGAGCCGGGTCATCACCTCTCGGGCAGCGGCCGGGTCGAGCGGGACCATGACGGGTCGGCCTCAACGCAAGCAAGCAAGCGATCGATCGACCGATCGGCGGGGCGTTGCCGACGCGACCGTTCTAGATTACCGTTTTCAGTGTACCCCCCACGCTTCGTTGGCGGAACGCGGCGCCCGGAAATTTCAGCGCCGCGGGCCTTTTGACATGAGGACCAACGACTGATTCGGTGAGTTTCTCAGTCCTCTGGTCCCTGTCGCGAAAGAATCATCGGTCCGGAGATTCCGGGTCCTCGAAGGATTTCAGGTCATGATGGATGCGCGCGGGCTCTGGCGAGCAGTCGGGGCCTTTGCCCTTTTGCTGGTCTCGGTCCTCACCCTGGCCTGGAGTCTGGGGAGGTTTGATCGACCCGATGAAAGGCGGCTCGCCAGGCCGTTTCACCTGGTGATTCCGCCGAAGCCGAAGATGGACGTGATCTACGTGCCGACGCCTCGGGAGATTGTCGACCAGATGCTTGAGCTTGCCGAGGTGAAGCCGGGCGACGTCGTTTATGACCTCGGCTGCGGCGACGGCCGGATCGTGGTCACCGCCGCGAAACGGTTCGGCGTCAAGGGCGTTGGTTTTGACATCGACCCCGTCCGCGTCGCCGAGGCACGCAAGAACGCCCGCGAGAACGGGGTCGAGCACCTCGTCACGATCCGTCAGGACAACCTCTTCAACGCCGACCTCAGCCCGGCGACGGTGATTACCCTTTTTTTGCTGCCCGAGCTGAACGTTCGGCTCAAGCCGAAGCTCGCCGCGCTGCGGCCGGGAACCCGGATCGTCTCGCACGCCTTTCCGATGCGAGGCGCCAGGCCGAAGCGCGTCGAGGCCCTTCGCCGACCTTCAATTTTTGCCGCGGAAGCCCTGTACCTGTGGGTTGTTCCCTGGGAAAAGAGCGATCCCAGGGATCAACCCTCCAGTGAACTCAACGGCCGTTGACCGCGCCGGCTTTCTGGCGTTTGGCACCGACCTTGGCCAGGAAATTCAGCGCGGGCAGATCCGACTCAAGCATGAGCCGGAGTCGGCCCGATTCGCCCGAGAGGCCGATTCGGATGTGGTCCTGGGCCTTCGCTGGATCTGCCTTGGTCTCGGCGTTGGGATAGACCTCGCGGACGGCCGCGCGGAAGTTATCGCCGTTCTCGGCGTTATGGATCTTGGAGAACCGGATCGCCGAGACATCAAGGCCGATCTGCGGGCCTGCCGAGGTGGCCGATCCAGGCGCCTTGCGGATCGATCCGATCGCCTGCTTGAGGACGCCGAGGCCGTTGCCGCCGACCGCCGCGATCGCCGCGCCTTCGGGAAAGGCGACGAACATCAGGGGTTGGCCGAACTCGTCGGCCTTGAGGTTCTTGGCGTCGAGGGTGAACCGGTGGATCGAAGTTCCGCCCGGCCCGTGGTCGTGGTCGAGGGCGACCTTGTCCCTGTCTTCGGCCTTGAGCTTCTTGGCGAGCGTCTCGCGGAGCGCGGCCTCAACCTTGATCGAGTCTTTCATGGCGATGCCGAAGAGGACGACGTTGGTCTCGTCCTTGCCGGTGCCTCTTGCCGTGCCCATGGCGATGCAGGCGTCGTGGGCGTCGGCGTTGAGCGTTGGCTTGAGGGCGTCGAGCATCAAGGCGGTGAGCCGGCGATCTTCGGGCGTGGCGTCCTTTTCGAGCCGGGCGCGCTGCTGGTCGATCGACGCTTGCATGAGCGAGCGGAAGGCGGCGGGAATGGGCACGACTCCTTGCAGCGTCATGCCGGCGCCGGGCCAGAGGTTGAGGAAGCGGCCCCGCCGGGCGCCAAAGGTGCCAAGGGCGTTGGCCATCGGCGTACCGGGCCGGGCCTCGATGCCCATTGCCATTTTGAGCGTGTTTGAGGTCTCGTCAACAGCGGCGTCGAGCGTGACCTCGCGGCCGTCGCGGACAAAGGCCTCGATCGCGTCTGCGGCATAATTGATCCCGGCGAGCCGGCCCTTGTATTGTTCGTCGGTCTCGCCTGGCTTGCGCTGGCGTGAGACCTCGTTGCGCTGCCTGACGTTCGTGAGAAAGGCCGTCTTGATCGGGTCGGGGAGTCGATCGATGCGGAGGCCGACGAGAACCGTCCCCGGCCGGGTCGGCTTGAGGTCGGCCGGCTTGACCGCCCGGAGCCGCTTCGCGCCCGAGGGAACGTTCGTGGCGACGGCGTACCCTGTTGGCGGGTCGGCGAGCAGGTAGAGCGGAAGGGCTTTACCCCCGGACGCGATCTTGTGCGAGAACCCGTCGACACCGGGCTTGTCGTCGATTTCGAGTCCCAACCCCTTGAGCCCGTCGAGGAGGTCGTCTCGACTGGTGATCGGCAGGAAGACCGCGACGACCGGGGTCGGCGGGCCTGCCGCGCCGGCTTCCGGAAGGATCAGATCCATCGTGGCCGCGGCGGGTCGGTCGCGGGCGAGCCACTTGAGGATGCCGCCGTTGTCCAGGGCGTCGAGGCCGTTGGTCATCTGTCCGGCCGCCGCGGAATCGGTCGCGCCGGCGAGCTTGCGGAACTGTTTAAACAACGCATCGGCCGACTTCACCGTGACCGTCGCCACCTGCGCCTCGGCGATCGACGCCCACCCGATCGCCAGAGCAAGACCGACGACCCAACCCCCCGCCCTCTTCGCGTGACTTCTCCGCCGCGCCATTCTCGACCCCCTGATCCGTGTTACGATTCGTTCGACCGCCCGTTCCTCGCGGTCAATCAATCTAACACAGGGGCGTCGCCGATTCCGCACGCAAAATCCGCCGACGTTTCCGGGCTCGTTCCCGGGCAGAAAATGACCGAGGTTCAAGGCCCCCCGAAGATCCGATCGACGGCGAGCGACCATCCGACAACGGCGGGTTCGGCCTCGGCGTCCTGGCCGGATTGATAGGTCGTCGGTTGATCGGGGTCGTCGGCCCGGTAGACGTGAACCAGCCTGGCAACCGAGTCGACATCCCAGACGACGAGCGTTCCCGAGGCGAAATAATCGGCCCGCTTCTCGGCGATGGCTCGATCGGCGGCGGGTC
This sequence comes from Isosphaeraceae bacterium, assembly GCA_965277595.1. Taxonomy (GTDB): domain Bacteria; phylum Planctomycetota; class Planctomycetia; order Isosphaerales; family Isosphaeraceae; genus CBDIDH01. The sequence continues at coordinate 1,346,332 of CBDIDH010000002.1, read as the reverse complement.
CGTAATCATGTTCGCTACGAACCTCAACGGCGAGCGTGGGGGGGCCTTGAAGGAACCGCATCGGGTTCGCGGGGGGCGGACCGACGTAATACGAGACGTCGGGGCTGAACGACTCGCGGCCGGAAGGGAGTTCGGGAACGGTGAAGCCCATGTTGTCGGTGAAGGCGAAACCGAGACCGGTCGCCTCGGCCCGATCATCCAGGCTCCGGTAAATTCGGGTCCCAACCCGGCTCGGCAAACCCCCCGTGGGCATGAAGGACACGGTCCTTCCACCGATCAGTTCGGCCTTGCCTTCGGTCTGCAAGAGGTCGTCGATCGTGGCGCGCCTCGCGGGTGCGGTCGCCATTGGGGATCTCCTCCGAAGCCGGGACGTTTCGGGTTCAATGACCGAGGACCGATGACCAATGACCAAGACATTTTTCCATCGGTCCTTGGTCATCGGTCCTTGGTCATTGGTCCTCAAGTTCTCACCAGAACGTGAGTCACGCCCTGGTTTTGAGCAGGTCTTGAAGGGCGTAGACGTCAAGCTTGCCTTCGCGGAGGCGTTCCAGGGCCGAGACGACGGCCTTGGCGCCGGCGAGGGTGGTGATGCAGGGGACGCCGTGACTGACCGCCGCGGCGCGGATGCGGCCCTCGTCGGTTCGGGCGCCCTTGCCGCTCGGTGTGTTGACGATCAGGGCGATCGATCCGTTGGCCAGGTGGTCGAGAAGGTTCGGACGCCCTTCGTGGATCTTGCGGACGTGCGTGACCGTGATCCCCTGTGCTCCAAGAGCCGCGGCGGTTCCGCCGGTGCACATGAGCGTGAACCCCAGGGCTGAGAGTCGCGAGGCGACCGGCACGATCGCCTGACGATCGCGCGCCGCGACGCTCACGAAGACCGTGCCCGATTGCGGCAGGCGGCTATACGCGGCCGTCTGCGCCTTGGCGAAGGCCGCCGCGAAGTCGCGGTCGATGCCCATCACCTCGCCCGTCGATCGCATCTCGGGGCCGAGGACGATATCCACGCCCGGGAACTTGGCGAAGGGGAAGACCGCCTCTTTCACCGAGACATACGCGGGGACCGGCTCGACGGTGATCCCCTGATCGTCGAGCGAGCGCCCGACCATGACCCGGGCCGCCGCCTGGGCGAGGTTCAGCCCCGTGGCCTTTGAAACAAAGGGAACGGTCCGCGAGGCACGCGGGTTGACCTCAAGGACGTAGATATCTCCCCCCTTGACCGCGAACTGGATGTTCATCAGGCCGCGAACGCTGAGCGCCTGGGCCAGGGCATAGGTTTGCTCCTTGAGCCGACCGACGGTCTCGGCCGAGAGGCTATACGGAGGAATGGCGCAGGCGGAGTCGCCCGAGTGAATTCCGGCCTCCTCGATGTGTTCCATCACGCCGCCGACGATCGTCCGCGTGCCGTCGCAGACGGCGTCGACGTCAACCTCGCTGGCGTCTTCAAGGAACTTGTCGATCAGGACGGGATGCTCGGGGCTGGCGTCGACCGCCTCGGTCATGTAACGGACGAGGCTGGCGACGTCGTAGACGATCTCCATCGCCCGGCCGCCGAGCACGAAGCTGGGGCGGACGACGACCGGATAGCCGATCTGTTCGGCCGCGCGGATCGCCTCGTCGTTGTTCGTGGCGATTCCGTTGGGCGTCTGCTTCAGGCCGAGGCGATCAATCACGGCGCTGAAGCGTTCGCGGTCCTCGGCCAGGTCGATACTCTCGGGACTCGTGCCGATGATCGGCACGCCGGCCGCCTCAAGCGCCCGGGCGAGGTTCAAGGGGGTCTGGCCGCCGAACTGGACGATCACCCCCATCGGCCTGATCCGCTCGCAGACGTTGAGCACGTCCTCGACGGTCAAGGGCTCGAAGAAGAGGCTGTCCGAGGTGTCGTAGTCGGTGCTCACGGTCTCGGGGTTCGAGTTGATCATGACGACCTCGAAGCCGTCGGCCTTGAGGGCGAAGGCGGCCTGGCAGCAGCAGTAGTCGAACTCGATTCCCTGGCCGATCCGGTTGGGACCGCCGCCGAGAATCACGACCCTGGGCTTTTCGCCGATGCGGGCCTCGTCCTCGTCGTCGTAGGTCGAGTAGTAATACGGCGTGACCGCCTCGAACTCCGCGGCGCAGGTGTCAACGAGCTTGAAGACGGCGTTGATGCCGAGCCCTTGCCTGGCCTTGCGGATCTCCATCTCGGTTCCGCCCCAAAGGTGCGCGAGCTGGTGGTCGGAGAAGCCGTTTTGCTTGGCCTCGCGGATCAAATCGGCGCCCGCCCGGTCGAGCGAACCGGCCTCGCGGAGCTTCCCTTCAAGCTCGACGAGCGCCTTGAGGTTATCGAGGAACCAGGGGTCAATGTTCGTCAACGACTGGATCTGCGACATCGGCATGCCGGCGAGTATCGCGTAGCGGATGTGCCAGACGCGCTCGGTGTTGGGCGTGGCGAGCTTCCCCTTGATCTCGTCGATCGTCGGCTGCCGAGAGGTTCCCCAGAGGTCCTTGCGGTCGCAGCCGAGACCGAACCGGCCGACCTCCAGCCCTCGAAGCGCCTTCTGGAAGGACTCGCGGAAGGTCCGGCCGATCGCCATGACCTCGCCGACGGATTTCATCTGCGTCGTCAGGACGGGGTCGGCCTCGGGGAATTTCTCGAAGGCCCAGCGAGGAATCTTGGTGACGACGTAATCAATCGTCGGCTCGAAGCAGGCGGGAGTTTCGCGGGTGATGTCGTTGCGGATCTCGTCGAGCCGGTAGCCGACGGCGAGCTTGGCGGCGATCTTGGCGATCGGGAAGCCGGTCGCCTTGCTGGCCAGGGCGCTGCTGCGGCTGACTCGAGGATTCATCTCGATGACGATCATCCGGCCGTCCTTGGGGTCGATGGCGAACTGAACGTTCGACCCCCCTGTCTCGACGCCGATCTTGCGCAGGATGGCGATCGAGGCGTCGCGCAGAAGCTGGTATTCCTTGTCGGTGAGCGTCTGCGCCGGGGCGACGGTGATGCTGTCGCCGGTGTGGACGCCCATCGGGTCGAAGTTCTCGATCGAGCAGACGATGACGGCGTTGTCCGCGCAATCGCGCATGACCTCCATCTCGTACTCTTTCCAGCCGATCACGCTTTCCTCGACGAGGACCGAGTGCGACGGGCTGAGCTCGATCCCATAGGCGACCATCCTGTCGAACTCGTCGCGGTTGTAGGCGATTCCGCCTCCCGAACCGCCGAGCGTGAAGCTGGGCCGAAGGACGCAAGGGAGGCCGATCTCGTCGCGGGCGGCTCGGGCCTCGTCGAGGTTATGGGCGAGGATGCTCCGGGCGCTTTCGAGGCCGATTTCCTTCATGCAGGTCTTGAAGAGGTCGCGGTCCTCGGCCTTTCGAATGGCCTCGGCACTGGCGCCGATGAGGGCGCAGCCGTGGCGTTCGAGGGCACCGCTCTCGGCGAGGGCGAGGCCGACGTTGAGGCCGGTCTGGCCGCCGAGCGTGGGCAAGACGGCGTCGGGCTTCTCGACGGCGATGATCTGTTCGACGACCTCGGGGGTGATCGGCTCGATGTAGGTCCGGTCGGCCATCTCCGGGTCGGTCATGATGGTGGCCGGATTCGAGTTCACGAGGACGACCTCGTAGCCCTCTTCGCGAAGGGCCTTGCACGCCTGGGTGCCCGAGTAGTCGAACTCACAGGCCTGGCCGATGATGATCGGGCCGGCGCCGATGATCAGGATCTTCTTGATGTCGGTACGCTTGGGCACGTCGTGTCTCTCGTCTCGTCGGTCGTGGTCTATCGGTCTGTAGTGAGCGTCGTCGTCAGAAGAAGTTCCCTGGTCTTGGCGCGCGCCGGGCCGCGCCGACCCTTCTCCCGAGGGTGCGCGGTCCGAAAATCTCCAGAGTCTAGCAAGTCGCGTCGAACAACGGCAAGGGCAACAGTTCTGTTGCCGTCGCCGCATGTTCAGTTGCTCGAAAGATTACGATGCAGGCAATCCGGGATCTCACGCAAGGCGCGGACCACGGACACGAAGCAAGCCTTGAGGCCAGGTCAGGTTCAAAGGAGCGCGCGGTACGGAAACGGCGTGTTTCCGGCCGATCGAGGCGAGAGGATCAAGACACCGAACCAGCAAAAACGAGATCGTGATGGGAGACCGTATCCCAGGACGTCAGGGAAGTTTCCGAGCTTGGGTCCGAAACTCCCTTGAGCATTTCAGGACTGACAAGGTCTCTGATCTCGATCCGTCGGGCTCCGCCATCGGGTGTGATCACAAAGAGCCAACGATCATCCACGGAATAAAAGTCGACAGCTTCGATTTCAACGTCGGTGAGAGGAGATTTCCCGCTCCTGGGATGACCGTTGGAAAAACGATCGTCGAGGCGATCCAGAAAGCCAGTCACAAGCCCCGGGATGGCATAAAGACACTCGCTCGTAAGAATCAAAATGTGGTCGCCAGACCTGATCACCTGATAGGCAACACCGCGAAGCCTGTCAAATCTCCAGATCCAGCGATCTCGTGGGTCCAAGACATTTCGGATCACGTGCAATGAGCAGTCGATCCCCAACGCAGCGACGGCGTATGGATAATGCTTCGTTCCGATCGAACAAACGTCCACGACATCAAGCCCGATGTTAGAGTAGACATTGAGATTACCGGAGTTGCCGTCACGGATGAACGACGCCCATCCGTCCTGACGTAATGCACAAGCCAGGACATCCGCATTGCCACGTTTGCCCAGGCAGGCCACCTTGTAGAAATAAAAATCTTGCTCGCGTGCCCGGCAGATCTTGATGGCCGGAGACGCGTCGGGTTCTGGGTCCATCAAGAGCAAGCCGTTTATGCCGAGTGGAGCAATGAACGTTTTTGAAAGAGTTGTGATCACATCGTGCGATCCTCCCGGGTAAGACACTCGCGACCCCTGTCCATTTTCGAGCAGAGGCATGGAGAGGAAAACCAACTCGCTACGTGTGCTTACCGCGACACGACCGCCATCAGAAAAGGCGACGCCATTAATCGCTTCGCCGGATTCAGCGACCTGTGGCAAAACCTGCTCTTCCGAGAGGTCCGTTTTCGAAAAAAGGAGTCGGCCGTCTTCCGATCCAAAACACAAGCCCGAATTCCACGGGTTCGCTCCAACCCAAGAAATCTCGAAATTTGTGAATTGAATACCATCCATTCGCAGCCGTTTCGGTGTCATACGAACTTTCCTTTTTCCAAACGTTTCCTCTCTCGGGTTGTAATCAGGTTGGCGACTTCCATCCGTAGAAAGACAATTTTCGCCGGGGCGGTTGGCTCAGTGCTCTGGGGCCAAACAGGAAAGCCGTGCCAGGGTTGGTTGGGTCTGACTCTGGGAAATTCCGCAATTTGTTCGCCACGACTCCCCAATTTAGGAATCCGACCGTCGTCGAGACGGGACCGGACTCCATAGAGACACCCGCGAGCATCGCTCAGATCATGGAAGTCGGCCATGTCAAAAACGGAAAACTCTTCATCATGACTCAAATCCTCAAGCCATCGCGAAGCTCTCTTATCAAATCCGTGGTGCTTATCATAAAAGAAGTAGCGATAACCACTCCTCCTCGTCGGTGTAGGATAAATCGGTCCCGAGTCTTCGCCGACGGACATCCGGTCTCTCCGTGAAGGGGACGATTCAACCGCCAGCGACGGTGAGACTCATGGAGTTCTCCGCGGGTGCCGATTCCGGAGCCGAAGGTCATTATATCGCGGTCTGCCGAAAAGGTTCAGGCGCGTCCGACCTTGGTTCGGCCCTTGCCGCCGACAAGAGGCTCGGCGCCGCCTTCAAGAGGCTGGCCGATCGTGACGGAGTCAAGGCGGGCCTGGATCGCCGAGGCGTAGTCGGCCGAAAGCTCGAAACCGAGATAGCGGCGGTCGAGCTTCTTGGCGACGACAAGCGTGGTCCCGCTGCCGCCAAAAGGGTCGAGAACCGTGGCGCCGGGATCGGAACAGGCGCGGATGATCCGGCCGAGAAGCTGCTCGGGCATCTGGCAGCCGTGCCAGCCCGCGCGCTCCTTGAAGGTCCCGCAAACCCGAGGAAAATACCAGAGGTCGCTCTCGGCCGAGAACCCGTCGGGAAGGTCTTGCGGGCGCAAGATCCAGGTGTCGTCGGGAAGGCGGCCGGCGGGGTTGGCCCGGCGGTCGCGGTAGACAAGCTGTCGGGCCGAGGGGACCCGAATCGCCTTGTCGTGAAACGTGAACGACTTCGGGTCCTTCACGAAGTAGAACAGATGCGCGTGGCTGCGCGCGAACTTCTTCGAACAGTGGACGCCGAAGGTGTAGTACCAGATCACCCAGTTGCGCAGCGAGAGCTTCGCGTCGCGATGCGCCGCGACTTTTAACTCGGCCGCGAACTCGTCGCCAATCGCCAGCCAGAAGGTGCCATCGGGCTTGAGCACCCGGGCCACCTCGTTGATCCAGCGCCGGGACCAATCCAGGTACTGATCGGCGTCGAGGCGATCGTTGTAGACGTCGTAATCATATCCAATGTTGAACGGCGGATCGGCGAAGACCAGGTCGATCGTCCCGGTCTTGACCTGTGCGAGCCAGTCGAGGCAATCGCCCTGATAGAGCCTGTCAAGGGTCAGGCCGGGGTCGAGACTCATGGTGCCTGGTTCCGGTTGGAGGCGAAAGGGCAAAGGGCAGAGACCGGGTTCCCGATCGGTCATCGGTCATCGGCCATTCGCCAAAGGATACCCTACTCGTCGTCGGCGGGGGTGGAGTCGCCATTGCTGGAGGGATGGCGGGGGTCGGGGCTGGACTCGTCGTCGTTCTCGTCGATGCGGAACTCGGCGAGCTTCTTGTGGAGGGTGTTCCGGTTGATCCCGAGCCGGGCGGCGGCCTTGATCTGGACACGCTCGCACGAGACGAGAACCTGCTGGATCAACTCGCGCTCAACCTGGCCGACGATCCGGGTGTGCAGGTCGTTCGCCGTCGGACCCGCGGCGCGGACGCCCTGGCGGACCAGCTCCGAGGTCAAGGCGTTAAGGTCGCCCCCTCGGGCGCGGATCGGCCGGGGGGCGGTCTCGCCGCGAAGCTGAGGCGGAAGGTGCTCGACGGTTAACTCGTTGCCTGAACCGAGGATCACCGCGCGCTCGACGTAGTTCTGTAACTCGCGGACGTTCCCAGGCCAGTCGTGATCGCGCAAGAGCCGCATCGCCTCGGGATGGACCCGGCGGACGTCCTTGCGGTTCTGCTCGGCGTAACGCTTCAGGAAGAAGTCAACAAGCTGGGCGATATCTTCCCTGCGCTCGCGGAGCGGGGGCAAGTAGATCGGGACGACGTTGAGCCGGTAATAGAGGTCTTCGCGGAACCGACCGGCGTCAATCTCGTCGAGCAGGTCGCGGTTCGTCGCGGCGATGATCCGGGTGTCAACCTTGACGGTTCGAATATCGCCGACGCGCTCGAATTCGCCTTCCTGCAAGACCCGGAGCAGCTTGACCTGAAGCTTGGGCGTCGTGCTGTTGATCTCGTCAAGGAAGATGCTGCCGGTGTGCGCGGCCTCGAACCGGCCCGTCCGGTTGTCCACGGCGCCGGTGAACGAGCCTTTAACGTGGCCGAAAAGCTCGCTTTCGAGAAGGCTTTCGGTCAGGGCGCCGCAATTCACGCGGATATACGGGCCGGAGAAGCGCGGGCTGAGGTCGTGGACGGCCCTGGCGATCAGCTCCTTGCCCGTGCCGGTCTCGCCGACGATCAGGACGCAGGCTTTCGAGGGGGCCACCTGATGGGTGATTCTGGCCACTTCGCGCATCGCCGCGCCCGAGCCGATGACTCCGGGGAGGCTGAACTCGTCCCCGGTCCGCGCGGGGTTACGGTCATATTGATGAGGCATGACGCCGCGCATCCTTCACACCAGATCCCGCCCGCCGGCACGCCCGTCCCGAAAAAGGCGCCCCGGTCAACGTCCGTCGGGCCTGCTCCTGAAACCCCAAACAGGGCAGGCCGACCCACCTGGAAATTCCAAGGGTCGGCACGCCTTTCAAGGGGAACTGTCAGTCTGTCTATCTCTCAATCAATCGATCGATCGCAAGAAGAACCGACCGAAGGCCGAAGACGGACCGGGGGAGCGGGCGTCGGCGGAATCGGTCGTCAGTCAGTCGCTGATCTCATTCATGGAACAAGGTTTCCGCAAAAAAGAGGAATCGGAGGGTCACGGTTTGGCCTCGGGCGCCGGAACGGCTTCGGTCGCGGGCGCGGGCGCGGGTTCGGAAGGAGCCGGGGCGGCCGGGGGAAGATTCGGTTCCGCGACCGAGGGGCCGGGGCCGAGGCGGCGGAGTCGAAGGCCGATCGTCTCGGCCTGGGGACGAAGGGCGCCGATGACCGAGGCGAAGGAGGTCCGTAAGGTCGGGTCGGCCTCGCCGTCGAAGGCGGTCAAAAGCTGACGTTCCTGAGCGGCCGTGACGAGCGGGCCGAAGCGCTGGATGCTCCGGGCAAGCTGCTCGACGGTGCTGACGCGGAGACGGACGGGGGTGCCCGGATCAATCGCCAGGGCGGCCAGGGCACGCTGAGCGTTCTGGTCGGGAACGTCGCCGAGCGCTCTGATCGCAAAATAGTTCGTCTCGGGCGACTGAAGGGCGATCGAGAGCGCGGGTTCAACCCGGGCAAGATCGGGCTCGAACGGGCTATTCGGCCGCGTGGCGACCTGGGCGAGAAGGACCGCCGCATATCGGGCGTAAGCGACTCGCTCGCGGTCGGAAAGGCCCACGGGCTTACCGGCGATCGTGATTTGCTGGCCGAGACTCTGGGCGTCGGGCGGGGTGACGATGAAGCGAACGCCGGGGAAGCGTTCGGTCAGAAGGGCGTTCAGGTCAACCTCGCGGCCGAGCGGGCCGACGATGTACGTGGGAATGGCCGCTGTCCGGGCGTCGGCCTTCAGGTTCGCCAGGGTGTCGTGAACCCGCCAGTCGCCCGCGATCATGTGGTTGTCGATCAGGATCAGCTCGATGTCGGCCGACTCGGCGGCGACCCGGAAGCCCTCGTCGCCCGTCGCCGCCAGAACGGGATCGTAGCCGAGCGCCGCGAGTTGCCCGGTTAACTGGCTGCCCCGGGTGGTGTTGCCGTCAATCACGAGCGCCCGAGGTCTGGTCTGGGCCGTGACGAACTGGGCGAGAACGGGAACGACCCGGCTTGACCCGGCGAAGGAAACGCGGGGGTCAAGCAAGACCAAGGCCCGAGCCGCGGCGAAGCGGGTGCGGCGGTCGGGCGACGAAAGGGCCTCGACGAGCGGGTTCGACGTGCCGCGAACGGCCAGGCCGTTGGCGTCGGTGACCTTGCCGAGCGCCGTGGCGGCGACCGCGGCGAGGTCGTATTTGTGGTCGGCGATCGCCGCGCGGAGGACATCGCCGAGGAGGCCCGGACCGGCGGCGATGGCCGCGGCGAAGGTGCCCGAGGGGTCATCAGCCGGGAAGCGGTCCAGGCCGGCGCGCTCCGCCGCTTTTTCGAGGGCGATGCTGGCGATGACGACCTGGGCGGGGCGGTCGGTCGGATCAATGGCGAGGGCGGCTCGGGCGAACTTGAGCCCGAAGTAGCCTTCGGCCTCGGTCCGGCTCACGGTCTTCGGCACGGGGGTTTGCGCCGAGGGGTCCCAGAGCCAGACGACGACCGGGTCGCCGGGAAACTTGATCGCGTGCCGGTGATAGCGCTGGGCCTCGATCGTGAGAAGGCGGATCGGAGAGGTCGGCTGAGCGACGTAGGGACGGCCGGTGATCCGCGCGATGGCTCGCTGAGCGGCCGACCGGGCGATCTCGGGAGCGTTCGGGTCGAGGCTCGCGGCAAGGGCGGTGAGGGCGACGACGGCGCGGGGGTCGCCGATCAGGCCGATGGCCTTGGCGGCATCGGCGGCAAGGCGGGGCTTGGGGGCGTCAAGCGCGGCGATCAAGGGGGGAACGGCCGAGAGGTCGAGTCGGCCCATGTTACTGACGAGCAAGGCGTGATCTTCATCGCTGAGCGCGGGGTTGTCGGCGGCGTTAAGCATGGCGGGGACGGCGAACGGCCCGGCCTCGCGGAGCCGGTCGAGGGCGTATTCCTGTTCCTCGCGCGTCTTGGTCAGGTCGCCGATGAACCGGTTGATCCGGTCGGGCTGGGTGCTGTTCCGGCGGCTCGCCGCGGCGAGCTTGCTGGCGAGGGGTTCGGCCAGGGAACGGGTCGCGGGATTGTCTTGAAGCCGCAAAATGGTGCCGACGCCGTACTTGTCGCGAATCCCCATCAAGGTGGCGTCGTCGGGGTTTGACTTGAGAAACTTGTTGAGGTACGGAACCGCCTGCTCGGGCTGGCCGGTCCTCATGAGGTAGTCGGCGGCGTCCCAGAGTTCGATCGGCGTCGTCGGCGTCTTGCCGAAGGTCTCTTGCGCGGGGGCTCGCGTGCTGAAGACCACCGACAGGGCCGCCGCGACGGTCAGGATCAGGACGATCGACGGAATCCGGCTCGGTCCTGTTCCGACCGCCGCCGTCGTCGAGCGGGAGGTGACCGGAGGATCGTTCACGCTCGGGGACGGTGTCGGTGTCGGGCGCATGGGTTCGGGTCCGGATAAAGGGGTGCGGGGACAGAGAGATCAAGCAAGAATGACCGATGACCGATGACCGATGACCGATGACCGATGACCGATAACCGATGACCGATGACCAAGGACCGATCAGGAACCGTCGGGATCGGAAACGGGGCCGTTGCGTGGTTGATTTTTGATGCGGTCGAGTTCTTTCAAGAAGGCTTCGGCTCGCTGTTGTTTTCGATGGACGTCGCGGGTGGAATCATTCTGATAACGTGGGCCGCGACTCTCGCTGTTCTTCAAGGACTCAATCCAGGCGTTCAACTGTCGTGAAACTCCCTGAGCCATGAAGAGTAGCTCATCCAGATACGGATGAAGCGGCTCGCTTTTAGGCAGGCGTCCGAGGAGATGGATCATCGAACGCACCTCTCCGGCGGAACCGAGTGCGTAATACAAGAAGGTGAGTAGCTCCTGGTGCGTTCCCCTTTCAAACCCTTCCGCGATATTGTTTGAGACCGAGACTGCCGCCCGTTCGATCTGATCTTTGAGACCCGAATAGGGACTGAGTCCTCGTGTCGCCGTCATCTCGAACGTTCGCGCCGCCATCTCGATCGCTGCGTTCCAGACCGGCAGATCCTCAAATCTCTTGTAGCCCATCCCTCGGCCCTCTTCGATCACGATCCCCATCGGCCGTCATTCGGTCCTCGGTCCTCGGTCATTCGGTCATTCGGTCATTCGGTCCTCGGTCATTCGGTCATTGGTCATTGGTCCTCGGTCATTCGGTCCTCGGTCATTCGGTCATTTCCTGCGCCAGCAGCTCATCCAGGGTCTCCCGCCTGCGGACGAGCCGGGCGTGGGTTCCATGAACGAGGACCTCGGCGGCGCGGGGGCGGGTGTTGTAGTTGGAAGACATGACCATGCCGTAAGCGCCGGCGGAGAAGACGGCAAGCAGGTCGTCGCGGCCGAGCGGAGGGAGCGATCGATCCTTGGCCAGGAAGTCGCCGCTCTCGCAGACCGGGCCGACGACGTCCCAGGGCTCGGCCCCGGGAATCGACGCCTCGTAGTCGTCCGGCGGGGCGGGAAACCCGGCCGGAACGGCCACGGGCCAGATCCGGTGGAACGACTCGTACAGGGCCGGGCGGATCAGATCGTTCATCGCGGCGTCCTGGATCAGGAACCGCTTTTCGCCCGACTGCTTGGTATATATCACACGGCTCACCAGGATGCCCGCGTTCCCGGCGATCACCCGCCCCGGCTCCATCGCCAGGCGGCAGCCCGTGGCCTTGATTCCGGGCAAGATGGCGCGGGCGAATTCGGCGATCGGCCGGGCCTCGCCCCCCTTGTAGGCGATCCCGAAACCGCCCCCCATGTTGTACCAGCGGATCGGGTGCCCCATGCCCCGAAGGGTGGCGATGATCTCGACACCCTTGGCCACCGCGCCGGCGTAAGGCTCAACCGAGGTGATCTGCGACCCGATGTGCATGTGCATGCCGATCATCGAGACGCTGGCGATCTCTTTGACCCGGTCGGCCAGCCGCAGCGACCGATCGATGTCCATGCCGAATTTCGACTCTTTCTTGCCGGTCGAGATATACCGGTGCGTCTTCGGGTCGACGTCGGGATTGACGCGAAGCGCGATCGGGGCGACCTTACCGGCGTCGGCGGCGACCCGGGCGATCGCGTCAAGCTCGGCCTCGCTCTCGACGTTGAACATGAGGACGCCCGCGGCGATCCCCGCCCGGATCTCGTCGTCAGTCTTGCCGACTCCCGCGAAGACCGACTTCGAGGCCGACCCCCCTGCCCGTTCGACCCGATACAGCTCGCCCCCCGAGACGACGTCGAACCCGCTGCCGTTCTCGGCCATGACCTTGAGGATGCCCAGGTTCGAGTTCGCCTTGACCGAGTAGCAGACGAGCGGGTTAACCTCGGCGAACTCGGTCTGCAACGCCTTGAGCGTGCCGACGATCGACGCCTGACTGTACACGTACAGCGGCGTCCCGTACTTCGCCGCCAGTTCGGCCACGGAGGTCTCTTCGCAAAAAAGCTGAGCGTCGCGGTAGGGAAAGAAGTGGTCCATGAGTCTCTTCGGGGTTCCTGGACGTGGGACGGATGACTTCCGAATCAGTCGAGATTTTTCGAGGCGGTGGCGTCGGTTTGTTGAGAGCGGCTCAGATCGCCGCGAGGAACTCGGCCGCCGTGATGTTCGCGGACCGTAACAATCCTCGAAGAATGCCTCTGGCAACCTCTTTGTGGTTGGGTACGGACAGAGAAGCGGTCTGGCCCTCTCTCACCATGATGACGTGGCTGGAACTCTGTCGCGCGACCTGCCAGCCGAGCGACTCAAACACCTTGACAACGTCTCGGCCGCTGAGGAGGGGAAGCCTCGGCATTTACGCCTCAACCTCGACCTGACACGATTCGATCGTCAGGGGCATTCCTCGATCGGCACGAACTTCCAGGCATTGTTTGATGGCGTCCTTCACGTTGTTGATCGCCTCGTCCTTCGTCTTGCCCTGGCTGATACAGCCGGGAATCGAAGGGCACTCGACAACCCAGACGCCGTCCTCGTCACGATCGATCGTCACGGTAAATTTCATCAAGGAGCCACCGCCGGGTTCGGGGTTGGACCAAGCCTCGCTTTCCAGCGCGCCAGTTGCGTCTCGACTTCCGCGGGAGCCGTTGAACCGTACGAGCGTAACGCCTTGATCGCGTTGGAGACGCCGAGGATGTCCTTGACGCCAAGGTCCATCGCGGGATGGGCCTCGCGGAAGGCGTCGTCGGGAAGGTCGGACAGACGCTTCAGCCCGCGCGATTCGCAGAGGCCGACGAGATGGCCGATGATCTCGTGAGCCGACCGCTGGGGAACGCCGCGGGCGATCAGGTATTCCATCAACGTCGTCGCGTCGAGATAGCCTTCGTCGAGGCGGGCGTTGATCGTCTCGACGCGGAGGCGGGCGCCGTCGACGACAAGGGCGGCCAGGTCAAGACAGGCGTCGACCGTGTCAAAGGCGTCGAAAAGCGGCTCCTTGTCTTCCTGAAGATCGCGGTTGTAGGCCAGGGGTAGACCCTTGACCAGCACGAGCAGCGTGTTCAGGGACCCGATCACCCGGGCCGATCGGCCGCGGATCAACTCAAGGACGTCGGGATTCTTCTTCTGAGGCATGATGCTACTGCCCGTGCAGATGGCATCGGGCAAGGCCAGGAATGAGAATTCCTGAGTGCTCCAGAGCACCCATTCCTCGGCCCAGCCCGCCAGGTGAAGCGCGATCACCGAGAGCGTGAAGACCGATTCCAGCGAGAAATCGCGGTCACTCGACACGTCCATGCTGTTCGCGGCGACGCCGTCAAAGCCGAGCGTGGCGGCGACGTGCTGGCGATCGATCGGCAGCGACGTACCGGCCAGCGCCGCGGCGCCGAGAGGCAAGACGTTGAGCCGGCGTCGGCAATCGGCCAGGCGGCCCCGGTCGCGCTCGAACTTCTCGACAAAGGCGAGGAAATAGTGCGCCGCGAGAACAGGCTGGGCGCGCTGCATGTGCGTGTAGCCGGGCAAGATCACGTCGCGGTGCCGCTCGGCCGAGGCGACGAGCGCGCGTTGCAGCGCAATCAGGCGGCTGTCGATCCGGTCAAGCGCGTCGCGGGTCCAGAGCTTGACGTCGGTGGCGACCTGGTCGTTGCGGCTCCGGGCCGTGTGGAGCTTGCGGCCGACGTCGCCGAGCTTTTCGATGAGCGCGGCCTCGATGTGCATGTGGACGTCTTCGCGTTCGAGAACGAACGGAAAACGGCCGGCGACGATTTCCGCGCGAATTTCGGACAATCCCCGCGCGATTTGCTGGCATTCGTCGGCAGTGATCAAACCGACATGAGCGAGCATCTCCGCATGCGCGATCGATCCCTGGATGTCGTGCTCGAAGAGGCGACGATCAAACGAGATCGATTCGGTGAACTCCTCGACCCGACGATCGGTTTTCTCGCCAAATCGACCCCCCCAAGCCTTGCCTGCCACCCGAGGCACCTCCGCAATGATCGTTTTCCTGCGCAAGCCTTCGGCACAACGCACCCATAGTTTAGGCAGGAACGAAAAGAGTGTCAACGATCGGCAGTCGGGGCGACTCGGAAAAGAAACCGCGGAGACGGCGGGACACAAATGTCCCGCCGTCTCCGCGACTGGTTGCGATCTCGATCGATCTGCTGAAATTCGGTCCCTGGTTCAAGACTGCCCGATTAACTGGCCTTGGCGACGCCAATCACGCCCGCGGCCACGCGGCCCCCCGCGCCTCCGGTGGGTTGAGTCTTGAAGTCGTCGGCCTTCTCGTGAACGATCACGCCTCGGCCGAGGATCGAGTGCGGGCCGGTGAAGCTGAGGGTCGGGTCAACCATGTCCACCTTGGCGACTCCCTTGGCGTTGGCCTCAAGGTTGCCGAGGTCGCCGACGTGCCGCTTGGTGTCGTGCGGGCTGGCGTGCTCGGTCTTGTCGGGGTTGAAGTGGCCGCCGGCCGACATGGCGTCGGGCGAGGAGACGTCGCCGAACTCGTGGATATGGAAGCCGTGCTTTCCGGGGGTCAGGCCGCGAATCTCGGCGACGACGCGGATGCCTTCGGGGGTTCGGGTGAAGGTGACCTCGCCCGATGCCTCGCCGCCGCTCTTGGTCGCGTGCAGGACGGCGATGGCCTTGGTCACGCTCGGCGCGGCGGTCATCGCCTGGGCCTGGGCGGTTGTCGCCGACAGGCTCAGGTTACCGAGCGCCGCCGCCGCGAGGGCGGGAACGATCAACGTGCGTCGCAGCATGAGAGGCTTCTCCTTGGTGGCTTCGTTCGTGATTCGGAATGTCGCGATTCATCCGGCTGATTTCGTTCTCGCTCGACGCGTGCCAGGGTAGCCGCGCCCGGGTCCGCTCACAAGACCTTGCCCGGCTGGTGGCTCTTACCTTTAGTATCATCGAAAATTCCGGCGCGACGATCTTGCCTGTTCCGCAACGGCGGGAGGATTGCAAAGTCTGTCTTTTCAATGACCAATGACCAAGGACCGATGACCAAACGTCGGAATATTTCGGTCCTCGGTCCTTGGTCATCGGGACTATTCGATTCTCCTGTCCTCAACGTTCTTGACCTTCTTTCAAACGGTCCTCGGTCCTCGGTCCTGGCCGAACGGGAAGCGCCGCCGAAGAGGCCCCGCTGGATGGTTGTGTCGAGGCGCCGGGACGGTTACAACGCAAAGAACCAAGGCAGATGGACAGACAGGCCACGTTTCCAGAAAGACCCGCCGATGTCACGACGCATTCCTCAGGCGATCCTCGCCCTGCTCTTGCCAGCCTTGATGGCCCCGACGCTTCTGTCGGCGGCGGAACAACCGTTGACCCCGGCCTCGGTTCAGAGCCGGTTGCGGGCGAACCCCAAGGGGGACGACGCCGCGAAGCTCGCCGAGGACGTCCGCCAGTGGTTCGGCGGCAAGGAGAACCTGAGCAAGGGGCCAAATCCCAGGGTCGAGGGGACCACCGCCGTCTGGGCGATCGAGACCAAGGGGACGCCCAAAATCGTCTCCGAGGACGGCCGGGCCGTGATCGCGCTGACCCGAATCGGCGAGACCGACGTTTATCTCGCCGCCGAGACCTTGCGCGATGGACTCGGGATGCGCTGGGCGTATCAGGTCGACGGCGAGCGGCTCAAGCATCCCGGCGCCAAGGGGGGCGACTGGGCGGCGATGGAGGTCTATTCGGAGCAACCCGACAGCCGCGAGCAGTCGGATGTTCCCAAGGGCAAACTCACGAAGATGCCCAAATTTCGGAGCAAGGTTTTTGAAGGGACGTCACGCGACTGGTGGGTTTACGTCCCCGCGCAGGGGGCCACCGAGAAGGCCGCGGCGGTCATGGTCTTTCAGGATGGCGGCGGCTATCAAGGGTTCGTGCCGACCGTTTTCGACAACCTGATCGCTAAAAAAGAGATGCCGCCGACGGTCGGTATCTTCATCCAGCCGGGAACCTTCGACGACGGCAGGTCGAACCGGAGCTTTGAGTACGACACGCTTTCCGACCAGTACGCGCGGTTCCTCCTCGAAGAGATCCTGCCCGAGACCGAGAAGGCGCGGGGGGTGAAGCTCCGCCGCGACGCGGCCGGGAGGGCGATCGCGGGAATCAGCAGCGGCGGCATCTGTGCCTGGACGGTCGCCTGGGAGCGGCCCGACGAGTTCTCGAAGGTCCTCTCGTGGGTCGGCTCGTTCACCAATATCGCCAGCGGCAAGTCCGGGCACGACGGCGGGCACAATTACGAGGCGATGGTCCGCAAGACCAAGCCCAAGGCGATCCGGGTCTTCCTTCAGGACGGGTCCAACGACCTGGACAACGCCAACGGCAACTGGCCGCTGGCGAACCAGACTTTGGCGAAGTCGCTGGCCTTTGCCGGATATGACTACAAGTTCGTTCTCGGCGAAGGGTTCCACAGCAACCTGCACGGCCGGGCGATCTTGCCCGAGTCGCTCCGCTGGCTCTGGCGCGGCTGGGAAGCGGAACTGCCGAAATAATCGGTTCCGGCGGTTCAACGTGATAGAATTCGCACGGGACCAGGGACCCAACCGGCCAGCCGCCGTCCATCGGGGACGGCGGGACTTCAAAGGCCGCCCCCCTTGCTCCGCCGAGGTCGAGGCCCGCGATTGATGACAGCGGACGTCCGGGTGATTCCGCTCGGTGTGGGCGAAGCCTTCAGCGCCCGGCATTACACGACCTGCCTGGCCCTTGGCTCGGGCGATGACTGGATGCTGATCGACTGCCCGCACCCGATCCGCAAGATGCTCCGCGAGGGGTCGACCGCCGCGGGCCTGCCGCTCGATCTCGACCGAATTCGCGGCGTGGCGCTGACGCACCTGCACGCCGATCATAGCTCGGGCCTGGAAGACTTCGGCTTCTACGCCCATTACGCCCTCAAGCGCAAGGCGAAGCTTCTGACGCATCCCGACGTCTCGGCGAAGCTCTGGGAAGGTCTGCTCTCGGGCGGGATGGGCGAGGATCGAACGGTGCATGGGCCGGGCCAGCCCCCCGCTCAGATGACGCTGGCCGACTTCTTCGATCTGACCCCCTTGAGCGAGTCACACCCGATCACGTTCGGCCCGTTCTCGATCGAGTGCCGGATGACGGTTCACTCGATCGCGACGACCGCCTTTCGGATCACGACGGCGGGGCGGACCCTGGGCTTCAGCGCCGATACGGCCTTTGACCCATCGCTGATCGCCTGGCTTGAGCCGTGCGACCTGATCATCCACGAGGTCACGACCTTCGCCGCCTCGGCGGTTCACACGCCTTATGCCCACCTCGCCGCCTTGCCCGCCCCGCTCCGCGCCCGGATGCGCCTGATTCACTATTCCGACGACTTCGACATTGCCTCCAGCGTGATCGAGCCGATTCGCCAGGGCCGCGTTTACGCGGTCTGATCGAACGCGATCGATCGCCCTCACCCGACGCGATGCCCGGGTCGTTGAAAGGTGCAAAGGACCGATGGCCGATGACCGATGACCGATGACCGATGAATTCGGCCCTTCGGTCATCGGCCATCGGTCCTTGATCGTGACCGGGTCCGCGCGTGGAGCGTTGGCGTTGACGCCGGGGGGCGGGACGGCTATGGTTCGCGCCTTGCGAAAAGGACGGGAACGCCAGGGCCCTGGGCGGGAGGTCGGCCGATGGGACGAGGGCGTCGGCTTGGAATCCGACTCTGGCTGATCGTCGGGGCGGTGATCGTTCCCGGATCGGCGCGAGGATCGGCCGAGGTGAAGCTCGACCGCGAGTTTCTCGCCGGGCTGGTCGAGAAGCTCCCCGCGGCACCCTTTGCCAGGGCGGGGCAATATCGAGGCTCGGCGCGTGGGTTTCGGCTCGTCGCGATCGACCCGATGAAGCGGCGATTTGTCGTCGCCTGCGAGGTCTCGGGCGAGTTCCGGCCGCCGGTCGCCGGGGCGATTCGAAGGGCGGTCACGCCGCCGTCCGACTCACGCCCGCCCCCGTCGGCCAGTCCGGGCGATGAGCCGGGCTGGAAGGCGTTCACGTTCGACGTCCGCGCCTCGATCTTCGCCGAGCCGGGGCCGGACGGCGTCCCGAGGTTCCGGGTCGACGTCGATGAGGTCAAGAGGCGCGAGCTGGACGGCGTCGCCGGGGCGCTCGCGAGGGTCCTGGGGCGGTACTTTGATGGCCTCGTGACGCAGGTTGCCGACGGCCGGGCCGAGTCAATGAATGCCAAGTTGAATGAGACGCTTCGAGCCAAGGTCGCCGCCTTCAAGGAGTACGGCGTTCTTCGCGAGATCGCCTATCAGGCCGAGAGCGTGACCTTGACCTTTGACGTGACCAAGTTTCGATCGGAAGGGATCGCCGGCTATGTCTATCCGACGGCCGAGCCGGGGACGGTGGCCCTTCATCGCTGGGTCCGGCCGGGCCTGAATGATCGCTTCTACACGACAAGCCCGCAGGCACCGGCGGGGCATCCGTATTACGTGTATGAGTCGATCGCCTGTTACGTCTTGCCGACGCCTCGGGCCGGGACGGTCCCCTTTCATCGCTGGCGGAGCCTCCGCGAGTGGTATTACACCACCGACGACGGCGCGGGTTTTTTGCCTCGCCTTGGCTATCGTCCCGAGATGGTCGCCTGTCACCTTTTCCCGGTGCCGACGCCCGGCGCGGTCCCTCTTTACCGGTTCGTCGATCCCCGGACCGGCGTTCACTTTTATACGACGCATCCGCATGCCGAGTTTGCCAAATGAAATGACCGAGGGACGATGACCGATGACCAATGCCCAATGACCGATCGATTGAATTCTTGGTCATTGGTCCTCGGTCCTCGGTCATTGGTCCTCGGTCCTCGGTCCTCGGTCCTCGGTCCTCGGTCCTCGGTCATCGGTCATCGCATTGAGCCCAAAGCGGGCGCCCGCTCGATCAATAGGCCCCGGCGTGGCCGACGGCGAGGGCTTCCTGGGCGTCGTCAGACTCGTCGGCGTCGGGTCGAAGGGTGGGGCCGCGCCCGCGACCGAAGGCGAGGTAGAGAGAGGGCATCAGGAAGAGGTTCAAAACGGTCGAGGTGACCAGGCCGCCGAGGATCACGACGGCCATCGGATGCTCGATCTCGTGGCCGGGCTTGTTGCCTGCGAGGGCCAGGGGGACGAGGGCAAGGCCCGTCGCCAGGGCGGTCATCAAGATCGGCGCCAGGCGTTCTTCAGAGCCTCGGACGACCAGCGCGGGGCCGAAGGGTTCGCCTTCCTCGACTTCAAGGTGCCGGTAGTGGCTGACGAGCATGATCCCGTTCCGCGCGGCGATCCCCAGCACGGTCACGAACCCGACGAGCGATCCCAACGAGAGCACGCCGCCCCCCCAGACCGCGCCAAAGACGCCGCCAATGAGGGCGAAGGGCAAGGTCATGAAGACCAGGACCGTGAGCCGGACCGTCCGAAAGTCGGAATGGATGACCAGGAGAACGCCCAGGAGCGAGAGGACCGAGAGCGCCAGGAGGCGACGCCGCGATTCCTCGCGGGCCGCGTATTCGCCGAGGAATTCGGGGTGATACTCGCGCGGGAAGTCGAGAGCCTTGACCTTCGCCTCGATCTCTCGGGCGACACTGCCGAGGTCGCGACCCTGGACGTTGCAGGTCACGTCGAGACGCCTTGAGGCCCCTTCGCGCATGATGAGATTGGGCGCGGCGACGACGGCGACGTCGGCCACGTCGCCGAGCGGGACGTGCGTGCCGAGCGGGGTCTCGATCGGCAGCGCGTTGATGGCCGAGAGGTCGTTGCGGACCCGGTCGACCCCCCAGACGAAGACGTCGTAAACCTTCTGGTCCTTGAAGAGTTCGCCGACCTTCGCCCCCTTGACCAGCGTCGTCGCCGCGCGTCGGACGTCGCCCGCGGTCAGGCCGAGGCGGGCCGCCGCCTCGGGCCGGAGCCGGACGTCAAGCTGTGGGACAAGAACCTGAGACTCGACCTTCAAATCGGTCACGCCGGGCACGGTCTTCACGACCGCGGCGATCTCGGCCGCCTTGGCGCGGAGGACGTCCATGTTGGGACCGAAGGTCCGCACGACGACCGTCGCCCCCGCGCCGGTGAGTACCTCTTTAATCCGCTCTTTCAGATAGGTCAGCACGTCTTTCTGGACGAGGCCGGGATAGCCGTCAATCACGGCCTGAATCCGGCCCATCGTGGTCCTGAAGTTCTTGTCGGGGTCAACGCTGATCCACAATTCGGTGAAGTTCGGGCCGACGACCTCGTCGGCGACCTCGGCCCGGCCGATGTGTGACCCGAAGTTGCGGACGCCGTCAACCTTGCGGAGGTCTCGGCTCGCCTGGACGGTCAGGCGGGTCATGGCGTCGAGCGAGGTTCCGGGCTTCTCGACCCAGTGCATCAGGAAATCGTTTTCCTGAAAGCTCGGCAAGAACTCCTCGCCCAGGCCCGCGACCGCCCAGATCGTCGCGAGGAAGGCGACGGCGAGGACCGTGACCGCCAGGCCGGGCCGACCGACCATCGTCGGCAAGATCCCCCGATAGGCACGCTTCAAGGCCGTCACGACCGGCGATTCGCCCCCCTTCGCGAAGAGGAACAACCAGGCCAGCGCCAGGACGCCGAGAACCAGGAACCCCGCCTCGATCGGCTTGTGCCGCGCACCGATTGCAAGGCGCGCGACGAGCCCCGGATTGGCCGCGTGGACCCGCCAGCCGGCATACGCGATCAAGGTCAGCACGGCCGCGACGATCAGGCCGCGAACCGCGAGGGGGAGCCGGTCAAATCGCCGCCTGACCGAGGCGCCGAAGGGCTCCTTGCCGGTCAGGAGCATCATCGAGAGCGCGGGGGTGACCGTCAGGGCGACGAGCAAGGAGGCGACGATCGCCAGGACATACGCCAGGGCGAGCGGTCGGAAGAACGACCCGGCGAGGCCGTCGAGAAAGAAGACCGGCAGGAAGACGAGGATCACGATCAGGCTGGCATAAACGACGGCGCTTCGGACCTCAAGCGAGGCCGCCAGAACGACCCGGAAGGGGGAGACCCGCGACCCCTCGGCGCGGTTCTGGCGGAGGCGTCGGACGATGTTTTCGACGTCGATGATCGCGTCGTCAACCACCTCGCCCATCGCGATCACCAGACCGGCGAGGACCATCGTGTTGATCGTCGCGCCCATGGAAATGATGACCAGCGTGGCCGCGATCAACGAGAGGGGAATGGCCAGGAGGCTGATGACGGCCGTTCGCCAGTCATAGAGGAAGAGGACGAGGATGACGACGACGAGGACGCAGCCGACCCACATGGCCTCGGCCAGGTTGTCGAGCGAACGTTCGATGAAGGTGGCGGGGCGGAAGATCTCGGGGTCAACCTTCACTCCCTTGAGCGCGGGGCGAAGGGCTTCAAGAGCGGCCTCGACCTGCCGGGTGACTTCCAGGGTGTTGCCCGTCGGCTGTTTCTCGACGATCAGGAGGAGGCCGGGGCCGTCGTCGATCACGGCGTCGCCAATCGGCGGCGGAAAGCCGAGCTTGACCTCGGCCACGTCGCCGAGGCGCAAGGGAGCGCCGTTGCGGAAGGCGACGGTGACCTTGCCCAGGTCGGCCGGGTCTTCGATCGGCGAGCGGTGGCGGACGGCGATCCGCTGGTTGGGCGAGTCGACGAATCCCCCCGCGCCGACGGCCGAGGCATCGGTGACGGCCTTGACGACCGTGTCAAGCGTGACGCCGTGGGTCTGGAGGCGATCGGGATCAACGAGCACCTGGTATTGCGTGTCGCGCTGGCCCCAGATCGCCACGTTGGCGACGCCGGGAATCGACATCAGGCGAGGGCGGATCGTCCACTTCGCCAGCAGCGTCATTTCCATCTGCGAGAGCGTTTTCGACGACAGGCCGATCTTCAGCAACCGGCTTGTTGAGGAGAGTGGCGAGAGAATGACCGGTCGGTTCGCCGCCGCGGGGAGCCGCGAGGCTTCCACCGAGAGCCGCTCTTGCACGACCTGCCGGGCGGCGTTCAGATCGGTCCCTTCCTTGAGGATCAGGACGACCGACGAGAGGCCGAGGACGCTCTTGGACCGGATCGTTTTCAGGCCGGTCGTGCCGTTCAGGGCGTTCTCGATCGGGACGCTGACGAAGCTTTCGACCTCTTCGGTCGAGAGCCCCGGCGCCTCGGTCTGGACCTCGATCAACGGGGGCGCGAACTCGGGAAAGACATCGAGCGGCGCCTGCCTTGCCTTTTGCACGCCGACGACCATCAGCACCACGGAGAGCGCCAGCACCAGGACCCTGAGCCTCAGCGCGGTGGAGACCAGCCAGTTCATCATGATCGATTCATCTCGGTGCCAGAGCTTCTTGGGGAACTTCCTTGAAACCGCCTCGCGTTTTCGGGGGATGAATGACCGATGACCGATGGCCAATGACCAAGGGACGATGGCCGATAGTCAGGATTTCTCGGTCATTGGTCCTTGGTCATCGTCCCTCCCATTCCCGGAGCCATCGCGCCCTCGTCATCCTTCAAGAACCTCCTCATTCGGGATCGCCCCAAGTCGGCAGCGTCACACGGGCGTCGGCATTGTCGGCCCAGGCCCGGAGGTCGGCCGCGACCTGTTCAACGAGCGCGGCGATCTCGCTCTGACGGAGCATGACCCAGTAGAGTTTATCCCTCCCGCCGGGCCTCCACTGGACGAGCAGGATGGATTCCCACTGATGGGTCATGATCGAGACCCCAGACATTTCCGACCAGGGAATTCGGAGCATCGGGAACCGGCAGGTTCCTCCCGAGATCAGCGCCAGGACGAGCCGCCAGTAACCCGGTGCCGACGGCAGGTCAACGACTTCCGACCGCCCGAACCGCCGGATGATCAGCCCTTTCCGACAGACGCGCAGGACTGGCCCCCGTCGCGCCACGATCGGGACCACGCTCAGCGCCGTCAGAACCAGGAGGCCGAGCCCGATCATCGTGGTGATGACCGCATCCTGCTTGACCCATAGAGTGAGGAAAAGACCAATGCCGAGCGAGAGCGCGGCGATGCCCCCGATGACCGATGTGATCAACCACCGATACCAAATCCTCGCCCGGAAAACGCCCGGCACGCCGACCGCGGCCAAGGGGGCGGCGTAAGGCGAGTCAGACTCTTGATGGATTGTCTCCGTCACCATGACGGCCCCTTCGTGGCGTTCGATCAAGGGTGTTCATGCCTCGGCGATAACTCGGCGCGGACCCAGTCGCGGAAGGCGCGAATCCAGGGGGTCTGGCCCATGTCGGCGGCGCGTTCGATCCAGTGGACAAGGCGATCGGGTGTCAGCATCGGCAGCGAGAGACTCGCGGGGGCGAGGGCATACGAGCCGTCAGGTTGACGCAGGTGAATGACCAGTTGGTCGCCATCGAACCGCCAGACTTCGGGAACGCCCAGCGCCGCGTAAATTGCCAGGCGATCGAGGGCGCTCCGGCTGATTTCGACCTCAAGGGCGAGGTCGGGGGGCGGATCAACGCGGAGGTCAATCGAACGCTTGCCGATCACCCGTTCGGAATTGGCCAGATAATAACACTCGTCCGGCTCCAGGCCCTTCTCTTGCAGCGTCGATTTCCAGGTGGTCGACCCCGCCGCCTCGCAGGGAATGTTCAACTCCTCGGTCACGGTCTCGATCATCCGGCCGATCAGGTTGCCGTACTCCTCATGCTCACCCGAAGGCGACATCAACTCCACGTCCTTCCCGTCGCAGGTCAGGCGAACGTGGCCGTCGCCGACCATTTTCAGGAGTGCCTCATAGCCGGACCAGCCAACTCCGCGCAGCAGGAACCGCTGTTCGGGGTCGAGAAGGTGTCGGGCCTGGGCGGGATGAGCGACGGTCGCCATGAATCGGAATCCTTGAACGGACGGATTGACTTATCCTGGCATCAACTCGGCGCGGACCCAGCCGCGAAAGAGGGCGTTCCAGGCGGAATGGTCGTCCATGTCCTCGGCAAGAAGAACCCAGCGGACAACCTCAGCGGGCGGCAGCATGGGCAGGCTCAGGCTCGCGGGGGCGAGGGCATAAGTGCCGTCGGGTTGAAGACGATGAATGACCAGGTGTTCGCCGTCGAACCGCCAGACCTCGGGAATGCCCAGGCTGGCGTAGATTTCCAGGCGATCGAGCGCACTCCGGCTGATCTCGACTTCAACGGCCAGGTCGGGGGGCGGATCGACGGTCAAATCGAGCGTCTTCCGCCGCGCCCGGACCCTTGGGGCGTTGGTCAGGTAATAGCACTCGTCGGCTTCGAGGCCCCGCTCATGAAGCACCTTGCGCCAGGTCGTTGACCCGAGCCCGAGACAGGGGAGCCGTAACTCTTCGGTCACGGTCTCGATCATCCGGCCGATCAGGTTGCCGTACTCCTCATGCTCACCCGAAGGCGACATCAACTCCACGTCCTTCCCGTCGCAGGTCAGGCGAACGTGGCCGTCGCCGACCATTTTCAGGAGTGCCTCATAGCCGGACCAGCCAACTCCGCGCAGCAGGAACCGCTGTTCGGGGCTGAGAAGGCGTCGGGCCTGGGCGGGATGAGCGACGGTCGCCATGGATCGGAATCCTTGAACGGACGGATTGACTTATCCTGGCATCAACTCGGCGCGGACCCAGCCGCGAAAGAGGGCGTTCCAGGCGGAATGGTCGTCCATGTCCTCGGCAAGAAGGACCCAGCGGACGATCTCGTCAGGAGGCAGCATGGGCAGGCTCGGGCTTACGGGGGCGACCGCATACTGGCCGTCGGGCTGAAGGAGTTCGATGGTCAACTGGTCGCCGTCGAATCGCCAGACCTCGGGCACCCCCAGCAGGGCGTAAAGGCCCATCCGGTCGAGCGCACTCCGGCTGATCTCGACTTCAACGGCCAGGTCGGGGGGTGGGTCGACCGTCAGGTCAAGGTTGCCCCGCTTCCCCCGAATTCGGTCCAGGCTGGACAGGTAAAAACAGTCGTCGGCTTCGAGACCTTTTTCCTTGACCCTCTGCCGCCAGGTCGTTGTCCGCGAACCCTGGCAGGGGATACGCAATTCTTCCGTGACTGTGTCGACGATCCGGCCGATCAGCCTCGCGTACAGGTCGTGATCTCGTGAGGGGGACATCAACTCCACGTCCTTCCCGTCGCAGGCGAGCCGTACGTGCCCGTCGCCGACGAGCTGCAAGAGCGTCTCGTATCCGTCCCAGCCGATGTCACGGATCACGACCCGTTGCTCGGACGTCAGGACTCGGACGGTCTTGTCGACGGTCGCCATGATCGGAATCCCTTTGAGGACGTCGGGTTACTTGCCGCCGAACTCGGCGCCGTAAAGCTCGGCGGCGCCGATGGTGACGACCGAGGCGCCGGGCTTGAGCGCGGCGGCCGAGAGCACGGCGAGGTCGCCGACGACGCGGTCGACGGAGACGCGCTTGCGGGCGTAGGCGTGGGGCTTGATCTTCTCGTAAACCCAGGCCCCGCCGTGGATGTCGCGGATTAGCGCCGAGCGGGGAACGGTGAGGCTCTGCTCGTCTCCCTGAAGCGGCAGGGTCACGCCGACGCGCTCGCCGGGGCGGAGGCGGCCGTCGGCGTTCTTGACCTCGTAAAAGATGTTCACCGTGGCCGCCAGGGGATCGCCCGACGGGGGCGCGATGACCGGCCGGGCGGGGCGTTCGCCGGGCGCGCCGGGGGCGTCGGCAAGGCCGCCGACGGTCGCCGGGCGGTCGGCCGCGAGTCGGGAGACGTCGCCGACGTAGACAGGCACCTTGACCCAGACCGGGTCAAGACCGGCGACTTCAAAGAGCGCCGCGCCGGCGGCGACGGTCTGGCCGACCTGGGCGTGAACGTTCTGCAAGATCCCCGACGCGGGGGACGAGATCGCCACCTTGAGCGTGCCCGACTTGCTATCGGCGGAGACCTTGGCAAGGCTCTCGTGGCGGGCCTCGGCGGCCTTCAAGTTGGTCTGGGCCAGGTCGTACTGAGCCTGGGCGTCAACCATCATCGCGGCCGAGGCGGCCTTGGTCTTCACCAGGTTCTCGGCCCGGTCCAGCGAGAGCTTGGCAATGTGAAGCTGCTCGGTCGCCTGCTTGACCTGGCCTTCCGACTCGATCAAGAGCGGGGCCATCGTCGCCTGCGACTCGGGCGAGAGAATCGGCACGAGGACGAAGACCGGCTGCCCTTCCTTCACCGCGGCGCCGGGCGTGGGCGTGGCCGAGCCATCAGGCCCCTTGAGCGTGCCGACGAAGGGGGAGGTCACGGCCGTGAGGCGTCCCGAGGGGATCATGACCTCGCCGGCATAGGTGGTCGTTCTGGCGACCGCCTTGCGTTCGGCGGCGGCGGTGACAAGGCCGAGCCGGGTCTCGGCGTCGGGCGTGAGGGTCAGGGTCGCCAGGTCGGCCTCCTTGGGAGCGCCCTCGACCTTCGCGGGCTTGGGCGCGTCCTTGGCCGAGGTCGACGTCGTCCCCGTCGAGGGCTGACACCCCGCAACCGCGACCGCGAGCATCGACATCGCGGCGATCGCGCCGGGACGCCGCCGCCTTGCGTTTCCTTTCCAGAGGCTCGTGACCAAGTTCGTGACCTCGCCTGGGCGGTTGTCGTGGGTCGTCGTCGTCGGGCGAACCGTCTTGATGTCGGACGCCCCCGGATTCCGATACCATACCGGATCTGGGCGCAACGGTCGCGGTCGGACCTGGATAAAATTTCCCTTATTTTTCGGCCTGGAACCCCGTTGATGCCGATTTCCAGAAGGTGAGCGGGCGTGTCTTCGGGCATCGCCAGGCTTTCGTCTTCCTCGGAATTTCTTGAAGAGAGCGCCCGCCAGGACGGCGGCTCTCCTCGGATTCTTCCACGAAGGGGCACCGGGCCGTGGCTTGCCGAGGGTGTCCGGCACGGAACGACCGGAACGACTGACCCGCAGGATGCGTGTCCCATGAGTCGACGTCCACAACTCCCCGCGATGACCCTTCTTCTGGCCGTCGCCCTTGCCCTCGGCGCCTCGCCGCCGACCTATAGCCCCCCCGCCGGCGCGACCGATCCGTCATCCCTCTTCCCGGCCAGTTACGGAACGCAAACGCAAACGCCCAGGCCCAGGCCCAGACCCGCGCCTGTTCCGGCTCCGGCCGCGGCTCCGGTGCCCGTTGTCGCGGCTCCCGAGCGTCCGGTGGATGTGCCGGTGCGCCAGGCGGCGGTTCAGCCCCCCGTGATGAATGCGCCCGTGGAAGCCCCGGCGCTTCCCGAGACCTCGCCCGCGGCTCCGGCGGTTCCGGCGGCGGTGGCCTCGGGACCGGTCGAGGGGGGGCAATCGCTCAGTCTTCAGGCGGCGCTTTACGGGGCGATCCGGTTCAACCCCGACCTCGTCACCTTGCGGAACAGCAACATTGCCTCGCCCGAGGCCGTCGAGGTCGCCCGACGCTTCCCGACCGCGCTCAACCCCACGGTCTGGATCGATTACCGGCCGATCACCCTGATCCCTCGCGATACCTTCGGCAACAACACCGCCGGATCAGGCTCGGGATCGGGCACGACCGCCCGGCCGACCGGCCCGTTTTACCATTACGGCCAGAACTACCTGCTTGTCTCGGTCCGACAGCCCGTGGAGCTGGGCCATCAGACGACCCATCGCTACGAGATCGCCCGCGCGGCGCTCAGTCAGCAGCAATGGAACGTCGTTCAGGCCGAGCTTCTGGCGATGGTCCAGACTTACCGATTCTTCCAGACGGCCGCCTATCGTCGCGAGCGCCTCCGGGTGGCCTCGACCCTCGCCGACTTCAACGACCGGCTCGTGCAAACCCTCCGCCGCCGCCTCGAAGCCAACCAGAGCGCCGCGGCCGACGTGGTTCTGGCCGAGGTTGAGAACGAGGCGACCCGGCAGCTTGTTCAGGTCGCCCGCCAGGATTACGCGATCGCCCTGGCCGACCTCCGCAACCAGGTGGGCATGCCCGAGACCGCCGGATCGGCCGAGCCGCTCGGTGAGTTCGCCCTGCCGGGCAAGATCCCCCCCGTCGAAGAGAATGCGTTGATCCAGATGGCCCTTCGGTGCCGCCCCGAGATCCACGCCGCCCGCGCCGCGGCCCGAGGGGCGTACGCGGCCGTCCGCCTTGCCCGGGGCGACCGGATTCCGACCCCGATCATCGGCCCCCAGTACGCGATGGACGAGGCGGGCATTCAATATATTGGCCTGGTCCTCGTGAGCACGATTCCCGTTTTGAACAATGGCAAGCCCCTTGTCCTTCAGCGCGAGGCCGATTACCGACGCGCTCTCTCGAACGTGGAACAGGTCGAAAAACGCACGGTGATCCAGGTTCGCGCCGCCGCCGCCAAGTGGAACGCCGCGAACCGTCTTGTCGCTCAGACGACCGGGATGACCGGTTCCCTGCGCACTCAGGTTGACCGCATGGAACAGCTTTTCGAGGCCAACCAGGCCGATTTGACCCGCCTCTTTCAAACTCGCCAGCGCCTCATCCAGCTGGAAAATGCCTCTCTTGACGCCCTCTGGCAGGCCACCCAGGCCCATGCCGACCTCTTGACCGCGCTTGGGGTCCCCAACCTCATCGCCGCCCTGCACGAGCCTTCGGCTTCCGCCCCTGCTCCCGCCCCCGCCCCTCCCGCCGTGGCCCGATGAGAGCGCATCGGCTTTCTTTGCCTCGCGAGAGAATCAAATCAATGACCGATGACCGATGACCGATGACCGATGACCGATGACCGATGACCGATGACCGATGACCGATGACCGATCGTTCTCCTTGCCACTTCTTCCCTGTCGGTCATTTTCGCATTGGTCATTGGTCATTGGTCATTGGTCATTGGTCCTCTCTTCTCTTCTCCCTCCTGTCTCCCAACTCCTCTCTCCTGTCTCCTCTCCAGCAATCCCCGCGCAGCGAACTAGGCTAAGGGTGTGATAATCTGAGACGCCTTGCATTGTTATCGAATTTCATGGACAGACGCGGGTCAAGGTAAAGGCATCATGGCTGAAGAGGGCGAGGACGATCAACCCGTCGCGACAAGGCCCCCGCGGCCGGGCGCGGCGCACGTCCCGGAACTGGACGGAATTCGCGGCCTGGCGGTGCTGGGCGTGATGATCTTTCACCAGACGGTGATGAACCCCGTCACGTCTTTTGATCATCAGTTCGTCCGGCTCGCGGGCTACCTCAACTTCGGGGTCGACCTCTTCTTTGTCCTCTCGGGATTCCTGATCACCGGCATCCTCTTCGACTCGCGCCCGAGCCCTCATTACTATCGAAACTTTTACGCGAGACGTTCCTTGCGGATCGTCCCGCTTTATTACGCGGTGCTTTTCTTGGCGTTCGTGGTGGTGCCGCAGTTTCCGCACCCGAAGCTGGAAAAGTGGGGACACGTGCGCGGCCTCGGGCAGGTCTGGTACTGGCTCTTTCTCTCAAACTGGTCGATCGCGCTCGGGAAGGTCGGGTTCCGGCACGGAATGATTGACCTCTCGTGGACGCTCTCGATCGAGGAACAATTTTATTTGACCTGGCCCCTGGTCGTTCGGTCGTTAACAAGGCGACGCTTGATGCACGTCTGCCTGGGTCTGGCGGTCTTCTCGACGCTCGTCCGCCTGATTCTGGTCGTTTCGGGAGCGACCCCGGTTCAGGTCGCCTTGCTGACTCCGGCCCGGATGGACGCCCTGGGCCTGGGGGCCTGGGTGGCCCTGGCCTCGCGCGGAGGCGTTGGATTTGCCCCGCTGGTGAAGCCCGCGCGATGGCTCGGCGCGGTGGCCGGGTTGATCGTCGCCCTGATGATCTGGGACGGCGGCTCGCTCGGTTCCTGGGACTATCAGACGCAACTGATTCTTTATCCGACAATGCTGGCCATCACCTTCGCGGCGCTCTTGACGGTCGTCGCCGGCGGCCCGAAAGACCGGTGGTTCCCGGCCTTGCTGCGCAGCCGGTTCCTGACGACCTTCGGTACGTTCAGCTACGCGCTCTACCTCTTTCACAACCCCGTGCAGGCCGCGCTTCGCGATACCCTCTTCCGGCCGACCCGGTTCCCGACGCTCTGGGGATCGCCGGTTCCGGGTCAGCTTCTCTTTTACGTCGCCGCGACGATCCCGGCGGTGGGTCTCGCCTGGTTAAGCTGGCACCTTTACGAAAAGCCCTGGCTTCGTCTCAAGCGGTTCTTCCCGGCGACGGAAGTTCCCCCCCCCGCCCCGGTTACGGTCGCGAACGCGACTTCCAATTCCGCGCGCGCGACGAACAGTCCCGATGCCGGGATCGTGGGTCCGATTCGAAGTTGAGGGGCGTTTTGGGTCAGGTTGACGCCCTTCCGCGCTCCTTTCGGTGGGTTCGGCGGGCTTTCGGGGCGGCGGAAGGGTTTAACGAAACCCCGGCGCTGGGTTCGTTTGGCAAGGGGAGCGACGGGACCGGCGGTAAACGTCGCGCGGGGAGGCGTTTGGGCTCGTCCTTGGGTTCGGGCCTGGGTTCGGGCCTGGGTTCCGGCTCGGGTTCGGGCTTCGCGGCGCGCGCGGGCGGAAGATCTGAGCTGGGAAGGAGTTCGGGATTCTTGCGGAGCGCCAGAAAGGTGCCGACGGCGCGGTGCAGCTCGCGTTCGGCCTGAGATTCGTAGCGGATCAGGATGGTTCCCTCGGCCCCGCCGCCAAAGAGGGCGAGATCGGCGTCTCGTCGCGCGGCCGAGTGAGCCGAAAGCGTGGTCAGGCTCGCTTCCAGACGCGCCATTTCCGCCCGAGCGGCCTCGCGGAGCGGCTGCGACGGCGCCGAGGCGCCCGAGGGAACGCCGAGCAAACGGAGTGCGCGGAGGCGGCAACGGCGGAGAAATTCGTCGGAGCCGGCCGGTTGCGAGCCGTCGACAAGGGGAAGGCCCGGCAAAATTTCGGCCCAGGCCCAGAGCATCCACTCGATCCCTTCCTTGAAGGTACCGAGCTGGTCGACGTGGCCGGGGGCGTCGTCAAAGAGGCTTGGCGCGGACGGATTGGCCGACTCGTTCGAGCCATCGTCGTTATGAAGGGCGAACATCAGGAGCGTGCCAAGCTGGTGGGCTTCCAGGTGCCGGCTCGACCTGGTTGTGTCGCTGGTGGTGGAGTTTTGCTCCTCGCGACGGGCCGCGGCGGCGTCTTCAAAGCGGGCGCAACGGTCGAGCTTCCACGACGCCCGACAGGCGCGTTGAATCATCGTAAGTTCCAGGACATTGCGAGGTTGTGTGTCTTCGATCCAGGCATCCAATCGCGCCTGATAGGCCCCCGGCGGCTCGCCCGGGGCGTCGATCGGGGCGAGCGTCGTGGCGGTCAGGCCGTGCTTCAGGGCGTTCGTGCGCGAGACAGCCTTGCCGGTCTCGGTTTTCGGTCCGGTGCTTTTCTGGGCGTTCCGACGATTGATCTCGGCGCGTGCTTCTTTGGTGATGGGCATGATCGGGTCGGGCTCAATTCGATGTTTTTCACGAACGGTGGCGCGCGTACTGGAGGCGCGGCCTCTCGAAAACATCATCGAAGCCACCCGACCTGCTGGTTCTGGCCTTGCGAGGGATTTGGTTTGCGAAAGGACCGATGACCAAGGACTGATAAGATTTGCCCTTTGCCGCGCGCTCATCTCCTCAAAATGTGCACAAGATCCCGGAATCATCGCCTTGACAGGCGGCATTGTTTCGTTACAGTACTAGCTTCGGCGTTATCCAGCCGGGGAGCTAACCTCTCCGTCGGCTCGTTGCGCCTGGGGCGTTGGTGGGTTCGGATTCGGTTCCGACACCGCGCATTCAGGACGATACAATACGCCTATTCGGTTGTTCGTTTTGTTGGTTGGTTGGCCGCGAGAGCTTGCACGCGTAGAGACAGGCAGGAATGAACCCGGCCGGTCGGCTCGTCTTGTCCATTGGCGACCGAACCGGGGGGAATGGAACCATTGACTCATGCCCACGATCAATCAGCTTGTTCGTAAACCCCGCCGGCCGGTCAAGTACAAGACCAAGTCGCCGGTGCTCGAAGCCTGCCCGTTCAAGCGAGGCGTCTGTCTTCAGGTCAAGACGATGACCCCGAAGAAGCCGAACTCGGCGCTCCGCAAGGTGGCGCGTGTCCGGCTCTCCAACGGCAAGGAAATCACCGCGTACATCGGCGGCGAAGGGCACAACCTTCAGGAACACTCGATCGTCCTGGTCCGTGGCGGCCGTGTTCGCGACCTGCCGGGCGTCCGCTACCACATCGTGCGCGGCGTTCTGGACAGCCTCGGTGTCGCCGACCGCAAACAGGCCCGGTCCAAGTATGGCGCTCCCAAGAAGGGCGCGGCCCCGACCGGCAAGGGCGGCGCCAAGAAGAAGTAAGACGTTAACAGCACTTTGTTAACGTCAACGTCATGTCGCGTCACGCGCGTGGACCACGAACGGACTGAACTCCGACTCAATCATTCCCCAGGACCAACGGACGACCGCATGTCCCGCAAGTTTACCGCGAGCAAGACCCAGCTTCGTCCCGACCCCCGATACGGCTCGAAGCTTGCCAGCAAGTTCATCAACTGCCTGATGCACGACGGCAAGAAAAGCGTGGCGCAAAAGGTCTTTTACACGGCGATGGAGCTGATCGAGCGCCGGCTTCCCAATGAAAGCCCGATCGACGTCTTCACCCGCGCGATTGAGAACGTCAAGCCGGTGATCGAGGTGCGCTCGAAGCGCGTCGGCGGTGCGACGTATCAGGTGCCGATGCAGGTGAACAAGACCCGGCAGCAGACCCTTTCGGTCCGCTGGATCTTGAAGGTCGCCCGCGAGAAGAAAGGCCGGCCGATGCACGTCAAGCTCGCCGACGAACTTCTCGCCGCGTATAACCGCGACGGCGGCGCCATCACCATCCGCGAAAACGTCCACCGCATGGCCGACGCCAACAAGGCCTTTGCGCACTTCGCCTGGTAATTCATGAGTAAGAGGAGCCAGGACAGGACAGGGCTCGCTCGTTTCCGGTCATGACCAATTGACCAAGAACCAATGACCGAGAAATTATTTTTTCGGTCATCGGTCATCGGTCATGAATTTCCTGTTTCCTCGTTCAGCGCCCGCTCGCGGATTTGCGGTTCCGCCTCGCCAGCAAATAGCCGCCGAGGCCCAGGGCAAACGCGGCGAAGGTGGAAGGTTCGGGAACCGTCTTGAACGGTTCGTAGCTATACGAAAGGGTCGCCACGACCCCGGCATAGACCTGAGAGCCGCCGCCGCCGTTGCTGCTGCTGGAGGTGAAGCTTGATCGCGCCTGAGCCGAAACGGGCAGCTTGATCAAGGTGTCGGAAGGCGCTGACTGCGTGAACATCGCCAGGTCGGCGGCCGAGGTCAATTTCACGGGCGTGAGCGAGCCGGTGGTGGTCTCGGTGGGCAGGGTGAGCGTGTACGGGTAGCTTGGCCCGGCGTACGATCGGGTCGCCGAATAATCGGGAACCGGCCCGCTGACGACCGCCGTCTGATTGGGCAGGCTCATCGTGATCCCGTTCTGATCGCCGGTGACCGTGATCGTCGAGGCGCTCGTGAACGACATCGTGACGGCGTGGTTGTAGGTATAGGAGAGCGCCAGGTTCACCGAGTCAAGGGTGCCGAGGCTCGGGTCGAACTTGGTAAAGCTCAGCGGGTTCACGCCCGAGAGCGCGGCGGTGGTCGGTCCCCAGTCGGTCTGTGTCGGCGCAATGGCCGCGGTTTGCGTGCTGGTGGTCATCGTCGCTGCCGAGGAGGCGTGAAGGCTTCCCAGAAAGACGATGATACTCAGCCCGAACATCAGCCCTGCGCTAGTCTTGCGGAACATTTGAGTCACTCCTTCGGCGAGCCGCTTGATCCGCCCTGATTGTGCGATTCCGCCCCTTCGGCGGCTCTAACCTTGAAAAATCGGTCGATCTCGCCTTGACGCATGAGCCTGATCTTCTCACGCCGCAAAACCGGAAGACTCGCGCGGACGGGAGACGGGAGACAAGAGGGGGATCGACCGCCGAGGTCCTCGTCATCGGCTCTGTCTGTTCTTCCTCCCGTCTCCCCGGTCCCGGTCCTTTCCCATTCTCGCCCTGTCAAGCGGCGGGTCGCGACGTTAAACTAGGGGATGCCTCGCCGCTCGCGCGATGGTTCGAAAGAAAGAACGGCCTTGATTTTCGGATAGCCTGCTCATGGACATCAGCGACCCAGCCCACCCACTCAGGTCGATCCGCAACATCGGGATCATCGCGCATATTG
Organism: Isosphaeraceae bacterium; assembly: GCA_965277595.1. Lineage (GTDB taxonomy): Bacteria > Planctomycetota > Planctomycetia > Isosphaerales > Isosphaeraceae > CBDIDH01. The sequence goes on along the minus strand of CBDIDH010000002.1, from coordinate 1,311,817 downwards.
ATGCCGGCAAGACCACGACCACCGAGCGCATTCTCTATTACACCGGCGAAATTCACCGGATGGGCGACGTCGACAAGGGGTCGACGACCACCGATTACCTCGAAGAAGAACGCGAGCGCGGAATCACCATTGTCGCCGCGGCGATCACCTGCCGCTGGAAAGACGTTCACGGCCAGCCGGTCACCGTGAACATCATCGACACCCCCGGCCACGTTGATTTCACGGCCGAGGTCGAACGCTCGCTCCGTGTTCTCGACGGCGCCGTCGTGATTTTCTCGGCTGTCGAAGGGGTCGAGGCGCAGAGTGAGACCGTCTGGCGGCAGGCGACGAAATATCACGTCCCCCGGCTCTGCTTCATCAACAAGATGGACCGCATCGGAGCCGAGTATGAACGCGTCTTCGAGGAAATCGCGACCCGCCTGGAAAGCCACCCGATCCCCGTCCAGATTCCCATCGGCGCTGGTCCTGAAGGGACGATGGGGGAGTTTCAGGGTTTGATTGACCTGATCGGCATGAAGGCCCTTCAGTTCAAGACCGAGGACCTTGGCTCAACCTTCACCATCGGCGAGATTCCCGAGGAGCTCCGCCCCAACGCCGAACTCTGGCGCGAGAAGATGCTCAACGCCCTGGCCGACTTCGACGAGCACTTCGCCGAGGCGTTCATGGCCCACCTCGATGGCGGCGACCTCGCCGAGGCCGACATCATCGCCTCGCTCCGCCGGGCCACGCTCACCGGCCGTGCTCAACCCGTTCTCTGCGGATCAAGCTTCAAATACGTCGGCGTTCAGCGCCTGCTTGACGCCGTCGCCGCCTATCTGCCGAGCCCGCTCGACAAGCCCCCGGTCGTCGGCCATCACCCCAAAAAAGGGACCGAGATTTCCCGGCCTCCCGATCCTTCCGAGCCTTTTTGCGGCCTCGTCTTCAAGATCACCTACGACGCGCACGGCGACCTCTCGTTCGTCCGCGTGTACTCGGGCCAGCTCAAGGCCGGGAGCCGGGTGTACAACCCCGGCCGCGACAAGAAGGAAAACTGCTCGCGTCTCTATCACATCCGCGCCGATGAACGCGAAAAGATCGACGACGCCCTCGCCGGAGACATCGTCGGCGTCGTCGGCCTCAAGGATTCGGTGACCGGCGACACCCTTTGCGACGCCTCGCACCCGATCTTGCTCGAACGGATCGAGTTCCCCGAGACGGTCATCAGCATGTCGATCGAGCCGGTCAATTCGGCCGACAAGGGAAAGCTCGCCGATACCCTCGCCTCGCTCGGCAAGGAAGATCCGACGTTCACGTACAAGGTCAACGAGGAGACCGGGCAGACCCTGATCTCGGGCATGGGCGAGCTGCACCTGGAGATCCTCAAGAACCGGATGATCCGCGACTACAAGCTCAAGGTTCACGTCGGCCGCCCCCGGGTCAGCTACCGCGAGACGATCAAGAAGGCCGTCAAGCGGGTTCAGGGGACCTGCATCCGCCAGACCGGCGGCACCGGCCTTTACGCCAAATTGAGCATCGACCTGGAACCTGAGGTCCAGGCCAAGGGGGCTCCGGTCCTCTCGATCGTCAACAAGCTCAAAGGGGGCGTGATCCCCTCCGAATTCCTCTCGGCGATCGAAGCGGGGCTGCGCGAAGAGGCGAAGTCGGGGGGCCGGACCGGCTATCCGCTCGTTGACCTCAAGGTCACGCTCGTGGACGGCGATTATCACGACGTCGATAGCAACGAGCTTGCCTATCGGTTCGCCGCGTCCGACGCCCTGCGCAAGGCTGTCGCCGAGGCCGGCGCCGTGCTTCTTGAGCCGATCATGAAGCTGGAAGTGGTGACGCCCGAAGACTACCTCGGCAACGTCACCGCCGACCTTTCCAGCCGCCGCGCCCTGATTGACAAGACCTTCACCCGCGGCAAGCTGATGGTGATCGAGGCCCGCGCCCCTCTGGAAAAGATGTTCGGCTACTCGACGGCCGTCCGCAGTCTCAGCCAGGGCCGCGCCAGTTACTCGATGGAACCCCTCGAATACTCCGCCGCCCCCGACAGCCTCCTCGAAAGCCTCGCCGGGGGCTAACCCATTCGCCGGGAAGAGCGTTCAAAGTCGATTGTTTCGATGATCAATAGGGTTGTTGCATATTAGGGACTGGTTTTGACGTAAGGTCAAAGGGCGGATTTCCTCATTTGTCCTATGTCCTTCTGCCCTTTGACTTTAAGGCTATTCCGCAACAACCCTAATGACCGATGGCCAATAGGGTTGTTGCGTATTAGGGATTGTTTTTGACGTAAGGTCAAAGGACACAAGGACAAATGGCATATTTCCCCTTTTGTCCTATGTCCTTCTGCTCTTTGACCTTGCGGCTATTCCGCAACAGCCCTAATGACCAAGAAGCGGAATTCTTCGGATGTCGGTCTCTGGCCAAAAAGCAAACCATTTGGTCATCGGTCATCGATCATCGGTCATCGGTCATCGGTCATCGGTCATCGGTCATCGGTCATCGGTCATCGGTCATCGGGACTTGGCAATCCTCAGCCAATGACCTTGCTTAGACAACGACCACGGTCTTGACCGTCCCGGCCGTTGTCAAGGTGAACGACCCCGACGACTTCCCGGTCGGGTCAAAAGGCGCGGCGTAGACCTGACTGTCTGTCGCCAGGAGGGCGAGAACCTCGGGATTGCCGGTCGAGCCGACGCCGGCGACGATAGACGTGACCATGCCCGGCGTCGTGCTGTAAAACGTGCCGGTCGGCGTCCCGGTCGCGTCAAAATTGTGGGCGTAGAGAAGGCTATCGGTGCCGATGGCGAAGAGCAGAGGATCGTGGCTGGCATCGCCGCCGACCGTGATCGATTTCACCGGGCCGCCGATCCCCCCGAAGTAGCCGCCGACGGGGCTGCCCGCGGGGTCGGCCTTGAGCCCGTACACATTGTTGTCAAGACCGACCACGAAAAGCTCGGGATTGCCCGTGGAGCTGGCGCCGACGGCAAGTTGATTGACGCCGCCGTAGGCCATCTTGAAGAGGCCACCGGTGGGACTTCCGGTCGAGGTCATCGTCTGGCCGTAGACTTGCCCATCCTGTCCAATCGCGTAGAGCAAGGGATTGCCGCTCGCGTCGTGCGTCAAGACGGTCGACCTGAAGTCGCCGTAAGCCGCCTTGGTATAGCTTGTCGAGGTGGGATTGCCACTGGCATTGAATTCTTGTTCATACAGTTGATGATCGGTTCCGATCGCGAACATCAGGGGATTTCCCGATGCGTCGGTGCCTGTTGAGATCGATGCGACGGAGCCGCTCGCGGTTGCGAAATAGCCGCTGTGCGAACTGCCGGTGATCGTTTCTCCGTAAACCTGGTTGTCCGCGCCGAGAACAAAGGTCTCGAAGTTTCCCGTCCCCTTCAACCGGGTCGCGGCCAGGGCTTTGACCTGACCGTAGGCGATCTGATAGTAAGCCCCCGTCGGATTCCCGGCGCTGTCGACCGCGTGTGTATAGACCTGGTTGTCAGAGCCGATCACGAAGTCGACCGGAGGAATCGGCGTTGGAGTCGGGGTTGGCGTCGGCGTCGGCGTCGGCGTCGGCGTTGGAGTTGGCGTCGGCGTCGGCGTCGGCGTTGGAGTTGGCGTCGGTGTTGGCGTTGGAGTTGGAGTTGGAGTTGGAGTTGGAGTTGGAGTTGGAGTTGGAGTTGGAGTTGGAGTTGGAGTTGGAGTTGGAGTTGGAGTTGGAGTTGGAGTTGGCGTTGACTGGAGTTCAAAGGCGCCGATATCGACCGTGGTGTTGACGACCCGCGCGAACCCGGTTCCGCGTTGATCGGTGGTTTGTGGCTGATTCGTGATGGGATCGACGGCCAGGGAGTTGTTGCCGGCGTCGATCGCCGGGCTACCCGGCAGTAGTGCAATGGTCTGAGTCGGCCCGCCGTTACTGGCCAGGGGTCCCAGGCCCGGGTCGATGACGCCGACGAGATTTCCATTCACTCCGTTGGTCAGTCCGGCGGGGGATTCCGAACCGATCAGGTTGTTCTGACTGCTGGATATCACCACACCCTGGAGATCCGAAGGGGTAAAGTCGTCGCCAAGTGTATTTCCGGCGATGATGGTGTTCTCCAGGGTCGCGTTGGAGGCCGTCCCCAACCGAGTGTAATTCCAGAAGCCGCCGCCGCTGTTCGTGGCGAGGTTGCCCGAGATCGTGCTATTGAGGACCGTCAGTGTACCCTGGTTAAAAACAGCACCGCCCACGTTATTCGCCATATTGTTGGAAAAGGTACACTGGCTGATCGTCATGGACGCGGGGGTCCCAAAATTGAGAATGCCTCCACCGGTGAATGCCGTATTCCCATTGAATGTGCTGTTGCTGATCGTCGTGCTACCGTTGCTGTTTTCGCTTGCAATGCTTCCACCTCCGTTTCCCGTGTCGCCGGAGAAGGTGCATTCATTGACGGTGAGATTGCCCTTATTGAAGATGCCTCCGCCATCGGTATAGATGCCCGAGGCTGAGTCGTTGGAGAATGTACTGCCGCTGACGTTCAAGGTTCCAAGATTGCAGATGCCGCCACCGCCAAAGTCGGTCGCATTGTCGTTCGCGATGGTGCAATTGTTGACCGTCAGAGAGCCGAGGTTATAAATTCCGCCACCGTTGCCGCCATAATTGTAGTTGCCCGAGGTACTTTTGGGATTACTGTTGCCTGTCAATGCCGTATCGCCCGAGATGACGCAGTTATTGACCGTCAGTGTGCCGAGGTTGGAGATGGCGCCGCCACCACCGCCGAAATCATTCTTGGTACTGCTGACCACGTAGCCGTTGGAAAGGGTCAATCCCGACAACGTGACATTCAAGCCACTGGGTATCGAGAAGATACTGAAATTGGACGAGGAACCACCGCCGGCAATCGTCAGGCTTGAGGCGCCGGGGCCGCTGAAGGTCACGTCTTGAGTCAACGGCGGAAGCGCGGAGGAGAGCGCGAGGGTTCCCGAGACGTTGAACAGGATTGTACTGCCGGCGTCGATGTCGGCATCCCTGATGGCGTTTCGCAAGGTCCCCGGACCGGTACCGACGCCATCCAGACTGGTGACCGTGAACGTTGCCAGCAGCGCCCGGTTTTCCAATCCCTCCAGGGTCCAGAGCCGGGGCCGACGATGCGGATGCCGCGATCGAGCGTTCTGGCGGCCCGCCCGGATTCCTCGTTGGAGTTCGTCAAGCCAGTTGCGAATCATGGGGAAGACCCTGGAGTTGAAGACGGGAACGCCGATGGTGTCTGGAATCGACCTGGGACCGCCCGGATCGCCTCATCGGTCAGAACGAACGAATCGTCGAGAAGGGAATCGTCGGTGTTGATCAGGTCGGGGTATCGTCGGCCGGGAAGCACCTGCACGGCGAAAATTTCCTGCACGGCGTCTTCAAACCGCAAGAACGCCACCGTCTGGCCGGTGCGCGTATCAATCACCCAGACGCCGCAGGTCCGCTCCGTGAGCCGGTCGGTGATCGGGATCTCATTGAAGACGGCCGTCTCACGCACCTGCGAGAGCCCGATGAAGGCGTAGGGGCCGCAGAAATCAAGCCCTCGGGTGAAGCCGGGGAGGGACGCGATCGGTTCATAACGGCCGTTCTCGACGTCAACCAGACCGACTGTCCCCGTCCCCGATTCCAGCAGCCAGAGCCGCCCGTTCTCCCAGCGCGGAGAGTGCGGCATCGACAGTCCCCGGGCGATCACCTCGCCGGAGGGAACGTCGATGACCACGCCGCCTCGGGCCTTGCCGCTTCGCCAGCCAGCAGCCGTGTCGGCCGTTCCCAGCGCCGAGACATAACGCGGACGGCCGTCGCGCTGGCCCAGGCCGTTGAGATGGCAGCGGTCCTCGGGAGCCAGCGCCGAGATGAATGGCGGACGCCAGCGGGCCACGAAGCTATGGTCTCGATCGAGCGTGCAAAGACAGGAGAACCGGGTATTGACGAACCAGAGCTCCGTTCCGCTCCAGGCCATTTCATGAATCTGGACATTGCCCGTGACATGGCAAGAACGCGGCAAAAAGCAAGCATCGTGGCGACCGGCCGGAGAGAGCTTCATCGCCGCCGCCGGAACGTTATGAAACTCCCAGATCTGGCTCCGAGTTCCCAGAGCGAGCCGGTCACCCGCGACCGCCAGACCCATCGGGCTCGGAAAGTTACGAAAGTGAGTGTTGATATGCTCGCCATCCTCGCGGACGATGACGAGCTTACCCGCCTGATACGTGGTGACGAGCAGCGAGACACCCAGTTGCCGTATCAAGGGAAGAAAACTTGTGGTATGGACGCTCCTCAGGGGCGGCGGCTCTTCGTCCACATTAAACTCATATCAATAATTTTGACAAACGTCAATCTATTTTGTCGGTCATGGCACAAAAAATGACAGATTTGAGGGCCTTTGTTTCATAACCGTGAAGCTGCGTTAAGTAAAGAAAAAAGCGGAAATGAAGAAAAAACGCGACAATCACCCTGGCCCCAGTTGCCCAAAAACCCGGGCCAGGGGCAACGTAAAGCCCGGCAAGACATCGCCGCCGTCAAGCGTATCCGCCAGGCCGAGATGAATCGATTGACCGACCGCCGTGAAGACCTCCGCCGTTTGCGAGATCGGGTCAACGTACCAGACCAGGCGAACGCCCGACGCAAAATAATCCTTGATCTTCCGGTCCATCTCCCTGGCCGTGTTGCTCGGGCTGAGAACCTCGACGGCGAGGTCGGGACCCCCTTCCAGAAACGCGGCCGAGGGGACAATTCGACCCGGGAACCGCTCCCAACGCACGAACGAAACGTCCGGGATTCGGATCAACCCCGGCGCGAGCTTCGCCATGCCATCGGCACCCAGAACGATGCCGAGTCCGCTTGCCTCGATAAAGTTACCGATCATTCGAAGGATCAGAGCCGCGAGAGACGATTCCTGAAGGCCCACGGTCTTCTCCACCAGAACGCCGTCGACAAGCTCGCAGAGTCGGTCTGTTTGCTGGTGAATTTCGAGGACGTCCGCTTCGGTCGCCGTGCCGGGCGCGGGGATCATGCGGACACGCCAGAGAGGGATCGACCCGAATTTTTCCACCAGATCGGCGGCGGTCCAGTTCGAGACCGGGGGCAAGTCCGGCTCGGTCGTCGGCGAGAGAGAATCCACGGCGGCCATCGGTAAATCGGTCCTTCGGCCAGGTTTAGACCGGGTGGAAGACGCGGTTCATTGCTTGCTTCATTCTATCGAAAACAGGGACCGCGCGCAGCGGGAAGACGCTGAAGAAGGATAAAAGGACCGATGACCAAGGACCAATGACCGAAAAATGCAGCCCTTTGGTCATCGGTCCTTGGTCATCGGTCATCGAAGAAATGGAGAGGCTGGTTGACACCCAACGCGCCGCTATAATGGCCACATCGATCAAGGACGTCGATCCCGCGACCCGATCGAGCCCAAAGAAATCAACGAGGAAGACAAGATGATGCCCCACACAAGATCCCGTCGGCAGTTTCTCGGCCTTGGTGCCCTGGCGATCGCCGGACCTTTTGTCGGGGCCAATCGCCGCGTCTGGGGGCGCGAACCCTTGCCCTCGGCAGGGGCGATGGCGGATAAGGCCGTCGCGTTTCTCAAGAACCGTCAGGAAAGCAACGGCGGCTGGTCGACCACGCGCAAGGAACCCGGAATCAGTGCGCTCGTGGTCACGGCCCTGCTCCGTTCCAAGCGGGTCGCGCCGGGCGAGCCGGTCGTCGTCAAGGCGCTGGAGTACCTCGAACAGTTCATCGGCCCCAAGGGGGGGCTTTCCGAGGCGGCGCACGCCAATTACGCAACCTCGGTCGCCCTCATGGCCTTTCAGGCGGCCAACACGGGGGGCCGGTACGACCGCCAGATCAAGGCGGGGCAAGACTTCCTCAAGAGCATGCAGTGGGACGAATCGGAAGGCAAGGACCGCGACAGTAACTATTACGGAGGCGCGGGTTACGGCGGCAAGAACTCAAGGCCCGACCTCTCGAACACGTCGTATTTTCTCGAAGCCCTTCACGACACCGGTCTTCCCGCCGACGACCCCGCCCTGAAAAAGGCGCTGATTTTCGTCTCGCGGTGCCAGAACCTCAAGAGCGAGTTTAACGACCAGCCCTGGGCCGACAAGGTGAACGACGGCGGCTTCATTTACACCGCCGCCAATGCCGGTGAGAGCGTCGCCGGCAAGGCGGCCGACAGCGGCGGCCTTCGGTCGTACGCAAGCATGACCTATGCCGGTCTCAAGAGCATGATTTACGCGGGTCTGACCGAGAACGACCCCCGCGTCAAGGCGGCGATCACCTTTATCAGCCGCCATTACTCGGTCGACGAAAACCCTGGGCTCGGCCAGCAGGGCCTTTATTACTACTACCAGACCTTCGCCAAGGCCCTGGCGGTTCTCGACCGGCCGACGCTCACCGACGCCTCGGGCCAGTCTCACGACTGGCGTTCCGACCTGACCCGGGCGCTCGGCAGTCGACAGAATCCCGACGGTAGCTGGGTCAACCCCGCCGACCGTTTTCTGGAAGGCGACGCCAACCTCGTCACCTCTTACGGTCTTCTCGCCCTCGCCGCATCCCGGCCCAAGTGATTCTGCCCGCTCGCTCGAAGGGCAGAAGGACAGAGGGCAACATCCTTTGCCCTTTGCCCTTTGCCCTTTGCCCTGCCGCAAGCAAGCGCGTCAATCCTCGACGAGATTCAAATTCAACTCGCGGGCAATGTTAAACCGCAACTGACCGAGGTCGTCATCCAGATACGACGTTCGCGGCCAGGGCCACTTCACGGCGTCGTTATGGAAGCGGGGGATGACGTGCCAGTGGCCATGATCGACCGTCTGGCCGGCGGCGCGACCACTGTTGACGACCACGTTGAAGCCGTCGGCGCCGGTCGCCTTGCGGACCGCCCGGCAGAGCCTCGGCAAGAGCGAACCGGCATGCCCGGCAAGCACTTCGGGCAAGTCGGCGAGGTCCGCGTAATGCGCCTTGGGGACGAGCAAGACGTGCCCCTTGTTCACTGGCTGCGCATCGAGGAAGACCATCACCTCGGCGGTCTCCAGAATCACCGACGCCGGGGCCTGATGGTCGGAGATCTTGCAGAAGATGCAATCGGGGTCGTGCGGGTGAGCGGTCACGTTGCCGTGCCTCCCAATCAAGTCAAGAACGTGAATCAATCAATCAATCAACAAAGAACCGACGACCGATGCGGATTGGCGCTTGGCCAACTCGCATCGGTCATCGATTCTCGATCGGTCATCAAGAGGCAAATCCGCGAGCTAGCTGGCGGTAACGACGGCGGGCTTGGCCGGGGCCTTGGCCGCCTGCTCGTTCTCGCCAAGGAGAGTCAACACGCCCATCGGCGCGGCGTCTCCCTGGCGAACCTTGGCGAGCTTGTAGATCCGGGTGTATCCGCCAGGCCGACCCGCGTACCGCGGACCGATCTCCTTGAAGAGCTTGAAGGCGACGTCCTTCTTGGTGACCACGGCCAGGACACGGCGGAAGTTGTTGAGGTTCCACCCTTCCCGCGCCAGCGTGATCAATTTCTCGGTGAACGGCTGAACTTCCTTGGCCTTGGCCAGGGTCGTCTCGATCCGTCCGTGCTCCAGCAGGGCCGTGGCCAGGTTGCGGAGCAGCATCCTGCGGTGTTCGGGCGACCGCTTGAATTTACGTCCGGCTTTGCGATGGCGCATGGTCGTTTTCTTGAATATGAATATGACTAAGTCTTGAAAATCAAAGATCCGAAGCGACCGGAACCAGGAGCGGTTCGAGAAAACCGAGGAAAGCGAGCGTTTTCCTCCTGTCTCCCGACTCCTGTCTCCTCCCGGCTCAGGCTCCCGACTTCGACGAGGGGACGTTCATGCCGAGGTCGAGGCCGATCTCGTGCAGCTTGGCCCGAACCTCTTTCAAGGTGGTCTCGCCGAAGTTGCGCACCGTCAAGAGCTGATCTTCCGACCGACTGACCAGGTGGCGAACGGTCGTGATCCCTTCGCTTTCCAGGCAGTTCGTGGCGCGGACCGAGAGTTCCAGCTCGGCGAGGCTCATGTCGAGCTTGCGTTCGAGTTCGGCGTCGATTGGCTCGGACCGGTGTCCGTCCTGACCGATCGCGTCGGGGGCGAGCCCTGGCCCTGGTTCGTAATACTGAACGAACGGGTTCAGGTGCTTGCGCATGATCTTGGCGGCCTCGACCAGCGACATCTCGGGGCCGAGAGTTCCGGTCGTCCAGATCCGCAGGACCAGCTTGTCGTAATTCGTCCGCTGGCCGACCCGGGTGTTCTCGACCCGGTATTCGACGCGGATCACCGGGCTGAAGATGGCGTCGATCGGAATCGCGCCCACTTCCAGCTCGTCGGTGTGCCCCTCGGCCGCGGGCCGGTAACCTCGGCCGTTCTCGACCGACATTTCCAGGGCGAAGGGGACGTCATCGGTCAAGGTGCAGAGAATGTGGTCGGGGTTGATCACCTCGACGCTCTCGTCGTGGAGGATGTCGGCCGCGGTCACGACGCCCCGGCGATCGCGTTCGATTCGGATCGTTCGCGACTGCTCGGAGTGGTTCTTGACGACCAGGCCCTTGATGTTCAGGACGAGGTCGGTGATATCCTCGACCATCCCGGGGATCGACGAGAACTCGTGCTGGACCCCCTGGATCTTGATCTTCGTGACGGCGCTCCCCTCCAGGCTCGACAGGAGGATGCGCCTCAGGCTATTCCCCACGGTGTGGCCGAACCCGCGTTCGAACGGTTCCACGTGGAATTCGCCGTATGCGTCGGTCAACTTCTCGCGGTTACAGATGACCCGGCTGGGAAGTTCGAGGCCACGCCAACGGATGCGCATCGGTCTCTCCAGAAAGGGTTGCCGGCGGCGGCCCCGGATTGGGCTGGGCCGAAGACAACCGATTCAACGTCCAAAAAGGGGTGGAAGAACCTCGGTCGGTTGCTCGCTCGCCGCGATCGCGGAGGGATCGATCCACGATTCCTGGATTCGATCCCCTCCGAAGATTCATCAACGGCTGAGCAACTCGACGATCAGTTGCGGGGTCACCGGCAGCGAGATATCCTGCTTCGCCGGGAGCCGGGCGACACGCCCTTCGGGAGGACTGGTGCTGACGCGATCGAGCCATTCGGGAACCGGCGGCATGCCTTCGGCTTCGAGGTTCGTCGCGGCGAGTTTTTGCGAGTGCTCGCGGTCCTTGACCTTGATCGTGTCGCCGGGGCGGACCAGGTAGCTGGGGATGTCGAGCTTCCGGCCGTTGACGAGAACGTGGCCGTGCGTGATCATCTGCCGCCCCTGGGCGCGACTCGTCGCGAACCCAAGGCGGGTCACGATGTTATCGAGTCGGCGTTCGAGCAGGGCCATGAGGGCGTCGCCGGTATTTCCGGGCCGACGGCTCGCCAGCTCGAAGTACTTGCGGAACTGCCGCTCGAAGATCCCGTAATAGCGCTTGACCTTCTGTTTCTCGCGGAGCCGGATCGCGTATTCGCTCGCCTTGCTCCGGCGGAACTGGTGCATTCCCGGCACGCCTTCGCGGCGGCTCACGGCGCACTTCGGGGTATCGCAGCGCGTCCCCTTGAGAAAGAGCTTCAACCCTTCGCGGCGGCAGAGCCGGCAGACCGGCCCGATATGGCGTCCCATAACGTTCTCAAAGATCCTTCGGTCTCAAAAACGGGTTCTGTTGGGCCGAGTTGTTCCGCTCAAACAACCAAGGCGGGATCTCGGTTCAGGTCCGATCCCGAATTCCCTGGCGCTTTCCCGCGGGTTCCTCGGACGTCTGGCTCTTGCCCGGTGATCGGGCGGACGGAGCCCCTTTCTTCTCGCTTTCGACAACCACGACCGACCCCTGCGGACACGTTCCCGGGCTTAGGCGAACCCGTTTCCCGATTCACCCGGATTTCCGAAGGGGCGTCGTCTTCCAACAAACAAGAACGAACGACGGTCAGACGCGTCGCTTCTTGGGCGGGCGGCAGCCGTTGTGCGGCAGCGGGGTGACGTCTTCGATGGCCTTGATCGAGAGGCCCGAGGCTTGCAGCGCCGTGATCGCGCTTTCGCGACCGGAGCCGGGGCCCTTGACCTTGACCTCGACCTCCTTGACGCCATATTTCGTGGCGGTCGAGGCCGCCGTTTCGGCCGCGCGCTGAGCGGCGAAGGGGGTGCTTTTGCGGCTTCCCTTGAAGCCGACGGTTCCCGACGAGGCCCAGCAGAGCGCATCGCCGTTCGGGTCGGTGATCGTGACCGTCGTGTTGTTGAAGGTCGCCTTGATATGCACGACCGCCCGGCTGACGTTGCGTCGTGTCTTCCGCTTCTTGGCCTTGGCCACGGGTCCGTTGCTCCCTCGATAGTTCGCGAAACGATTAACGCTTAGATTCGTTCGTGGAGACTGATTCCGCCCCCAGAGTGTCGTTCAACAGAATCTTGATTCGCTCCAGGACGGTTTCCCGCATGGAGCCTCGATAGTGCGTGGCCAGGCTACAGGCGGTCATCAACGCATCGAAGGACCTGGCCTCGTGGCCCAGTTCCGAACGCGCCTCAGCCTGTCCCACGAGGGCCTGGCTGAGCAAGTCGACACAGAGGGAGACGGCCTTGTCAAAATACTTGTTCGCTTCGAGGGCATCATCTTGATAAACGTAATGAAAGTAACCCAGCTCGATCAAGGGGCTCGGTGAGTCCGCGTCCAGTTTGGACGCCGCTTCCAGATCCATCCTGGCATCGTCGAGCGAGGGCTTGAGGTCCCCGCGATCCTGCAAACAGATCAAGTTGGAACGCATGACGAGCAGTTGCGAATTCTGGGGCCAGTCCTCCAGGAGTCGATCCACCTCGGCCAGGGCTTGATCGTACCGCCCGCCCGTCCAGTGCCTTTGCGCCTTGACAACCCCTTGCTTGAAGGAACCGATCGACTTCAATGGCGTGGCCTCCGAGCTTTTCCACGAAGGCGATGAGTCTCTTCGATCAACTTCTTCATCTGCCTGGCTTTAAGGTCGGGAGGCTTCCGATTTGCGAGTCGCTTGATCTCGCCGCATGTTTTCCGGCCGTAGTCGGCATGATACGAGGCAGACCGTTTCGAGCTCCCCGCGATGAGGTCGTCGGCCAGTTGATCCTCGTCCTCCATGACGATTCCTTAACACGGACAGGCAAAGACTCCAGGGAAATCACCCGTCCGCGTTGATCTGGTCGAGGCGATCCAACGATTAGCGCATTTCCTTGACGCCCTTCTTGCCGGCGACGGTCTTTCGCGGGCCCTTGCGGGTCCGGGCGTTGGTCCGGGTCCGCTGGCCGCGAACGGGGAGGCCCTTGCGGTGCCGAAGGCCCCGATAGCAACCGATATCGCGGAGCCGGGAAATCGCCTGCTGGACCTGGCGGCGAAGCTGGCCTTCCACCACGTACTCGTTGTCGAGCAAGACGGCGATCTTCGCCAGCTCGTCCTCGGAGAGGTCGCGGGCGTGCTTGTCGGGGCTGACCCCGGCCCGTTCGCAGATCTGGTCGGCGAGGAACGGTCCGATCCCGTAAATGTAGCGCAAGGAGATCACCGTGCGCTTGTCGTTCGGGATGTCGACACCGAGGATACGCGGCATCCGTCCAATCTCCCTGTTTCTGATCTGAGTCTCAACCACCGCCGAGACGATTTGACGATCGTCCGGCGTCGGGGCCGATCCTCGATCGCGTCGTCTCGTGTTTTCGATCCACTTTTCGCAATATCAATCAAATCAAGACGAGGCATGTCCAGCCGATCGGGGCCGTTTCCTGCCCAATCTCAATTCATGACCGATGACCAATTCCCAATGACCGAAACAAGGCCGTTATGGCTCGTGCCGGTTCGTCCTTTTTTCATTTTTTTGAGTTGGTCATCGGTCATTGGTTCTTGGTCATTCCCGAGAAGGAAACCATCCCGGGTCAACCCTGGCGTTGCTTGTGGCGGGGGTTCGTGCAGATGACGTAAACCTTGCCCCGGCGGCGGACCACCTTGCAGTGCTCGCAGATGCGCTTGACGCTCGATCGGATCTTCATCAGACTCCCTGTTTTGCTTTGGTCGTGTCTCAGCGGCGCCGAAGGGCCGAATTGGGCCAAGATACCGGACTCGCGGCCCATTCCGCAAGGTTTCACCGCCGGAATTCCCTTGATTTTTCCAAAAAGCGCGAATAGGGAACGATCGCGCGTCGGGTTTCGGTCAATCTTCGAGGTAAGTCAGGACGCGAGGGCCTTCCGGGGTCATCGCCACCGTGTGTTCAAAGTGCGCGGCGCCGCGGCGGTCCTTGGTCTCGACGGTCCAGCCGTCGTCGAGCGTCTTGACTTCCTTCGTGCCGAGGGCGACCATCGGCTCGATGGCCAGGACGAGGCCCGGTTCCAGGCGGATATCGCTCTTGCGGAGGGCCTTGCTCACGAAGTTGGGAACCTGGGGCTCCTCGTGCATGTCCTGGCCGATCCCGTGGCCGACGAACTTCTCGATGACGTACATCCCCTGCGACTTGACGTAACGTTCCATCAAGGACGCGACTTCGGACCATCTCTGGCAGCGGCTCATGGCGCGGATGGCGAGGTCGAGGGTTTCCGAGGTGACGTCAAGGAGCTTGCGAATCTCGGGTTGAGGGTCGCCGATCGTCAGGGTCGTCGCCGAGTCGCCGCACCAGCCGTTGAGCCGGCAGCCGGTATCGATCGAAACGATGTCCCCTTCCTTCAGGGGGCGTCGGTTGGGAATTCCGTGCACGACCTGTTCGTTCACGCTGGCGCAGATGACCGCGGGAAATGGGGGCTTGCCCTTCGTGGAGCTGGGATAGCCCTTGAACAGCGGGATCGCCCCTGATTCGCGGAAGACGGCCGCGACGGCGGCGTCCATGTCGGCGGTTGTCGCCCCGGGGACGGCGAGGGCCCTGGCACGGTCGAGCGCCCTGGCGACGACCCGGCCGGCGTCGCGCATCAAGGTGATCTCGCGGGGGCTCTTGAGTTTGATCACTGCCCGCTTTTCGGTCGGCCGAAGCATCAACGTGGCCCCCTCGGCCTCCCCCGCTCAACTCAAATGGACCGGGACGTCATTTCGTTTCAAGGCGGACGATCGGGACGGAAAATTCGAGGTCAGAAGGACAAAGGGCAGAAGGACAGAGGGCAGATTTTACGATCTTCCTGTCCTTTGTCCTTCCGAGTCCTGGCTCGACGAGCCCCGGTCAGCGTTTGCTGACGAGGCCGCCGTAGTTGCGCATGATCAGGTGGCTATCGATCTTCTGGACGAGGTCAAGGCAGACGCTGATGACGATCAACAAACCGGTTCCGCCGAGGAAGGCGGCGATGGTGTAGTCAACGTTCAGGGCGTTCTGCACGAGTGAGGGAATCACGGCGACGAGGCTCAAGAAGGCGGCGCCGACGTAGGTAATGCGGAGCATCACCTTTTCCAGGTAGTCGGCCGTCCGACGGCCGGGCCGGTAACCGGGAATGAAGCTGCCGTAGTCCTTGAGGTTCTCGGCCATGTCCTTCGGGTTGAACGTGATCGCCGTCCAGAAGTAGCAGAAGAAGTAGATCAGGATGATGTAAAAGACGGTGTACAGGTAACTCTGTTTTTGAAAGGCCAGGGAGATTTCCTGGACGACCGTCGCGAAGGTCGAGGCGGGCGTCCAGGTGTCGGTGCGCCACGATTGCGTCGCGCTTTCCAGGCTCTTGAAGATGAAGGACGGGAAGATCAGCAGGCTCGACGCGAAGATGATCGGCATCACGCCCGCCTGATTCACCTTGAGCGGCAAGTATTGCCGGGTTCCGCCAAAGACCCGACGGCCCCGGACGTGCTTCGCCGACTGCGTCGGAATCCGGCGCTGACTTTCGGTGATCGCGATGACGCCGACGACGACCGCGATGAAGAGTCCGACCAGGATCACGAGCGTCCCGATTCCATATTTGCCGTTATCCGGATTGAGCTTCGGCGACGAGTTCATGATCAGGTCGCGGAGGGCGACCGGCATCCGAGCCAGGATGCCCGCCATGATCAAAAGGCTGATCCCGTTGCCGATGCCGTACTCATCAATCTGCTCGCCGACCCACATCAGGAAGACGGTCCCCGCGGTCATCATGCAGACCGAGACGAGGCCATGCCAGAAGGTCTGATACTGAGGCAAGACGACATCCATCTGGGGACTCATCATATATTGCACCCAGAATGCGCTTTGTATCGCGCAGAGGACCACGGTGGCATAGCGGGTGTACTCGTTGATCCGCTTCCGGCCGCTTTCTCCTTCCTTCATCATCGCTTCGAGCGAGGGGACGACGCTGCCGAGGAGCTGAAAAATGATCGAGGCGGAGATGTACGGCATGATGCCGAGGCCGAAGATCGTGCTCATGCCGATCGACGTGCCGCCGAACATGGCGACGGTGCCGAGCATCTTGCCCGCGGCGTTGTTCTGCTGCGCCTCTTGCCAGCTCTGGAGCTTTTGCTGATTGACGATCGGCAGCGGCACGTAGAAGCCGATCCGGTAGATGGCCAGAAACATGGCCGTCATGAGGATCTTGTTCTTGAGCTCGGGAACCTTGAACAAAATCGTGTAGAGCTTGCCCACGAGGACTCTCCGAGTCATTTGGGAAAGGAGACATTCGACCGAAGAGGAGACAGGAGTCAGGAAAGAGGAGAGATTTGCTCCGAGGAGTCAAGGCCCCGGAGATGCCTCAACACAAAGGACAGCCGCCCTGGCGCCGATCGCCCGGCGTCGGCTGGCTGTCCTTCGTCCGTTTGCAATTCTCCTGTTTCCCGTCTCCTTCTCAAGCCACAAGGGCCTGTCCGCCGGCCGCGGCGATTTTTTCGGCGGCCGAGCCGCTGAACTTGGTGGCG
Organism: Isosphaeraceae bacterium; assembly: GCA_965277595.1. GTDB lineage: Bacteria > Planctomycetota > Planctomycetia > Isosphaerales > Isosphaeraceae > CBDIDH01. The sequence goes on along the minus strand of CBDIDH010000002.1, from coordinate 1,295,072 downwards.
TGGATGGTGAGGGCCTTGGTCAGGGTTCCCTCGCCGAGGATCTTCACGCCGTCGTCGTGTCGACCCTTGACCAGGCCGCGCTCGCGGAGAGCGGCTTCGTCAACGACCGCGCCCGAGTCGTAGCAGGCTTCGAGCGCGGAGAGGTTCACGATCGCGTAATCTTTCTTGAAGGCGCCGTTGAAGAATCCGCGCTTGGGAATCCGGCGGATCAGGGGCATCTGGCCCCCTTCCGAGACCGGGTTCTGCTTGAACCCCTGGCGGGACGAGTGTCCCTTGTGCCCTTTCGAGGCGGTCTTGCCGTGTCCCGAGCCGATCCCGCGGCCGATCCGTTTCCGCTTCTTGCGTTTATGAACGCCTTGATGGACGTCGTGCAGTTGCATTAGAGGGCCACTCCGCGAAGCCGGGCGACTTCGTCCTTCGTCCGCAGTTGGGTCAGGGCGTCGACCGCCGCCTTGACGAGGTTGAGCTTGTTCGTTGACCCGTAGCTCTTGGTCAAAATATCGGTGACGCCCGCCGCCTGGACGACCGCGCGCACGGCGCCTCCGGCGATCACGCCGGTGCCCGGGCTCGCCGGCAGCATGACGACCCGGGCGGCTCCAAACTTGCCGATCACCCGGTGCGGGATCGTGCCGCCCCGGAGGTTCACGCGCTTCATTTGCTTGTGGGCGTCCTTGACGCCTTTTTCGACCGAAGGCGGGACTTCGTTCGCCTTGCCGTAGCCCCAGGCGACCTGACCTCGGCCGTTGCCGACGATGACCAGGGCGTTGAAGCTGAACCGGCGTCCCCCCTTGACCACGGCGGCGCAGCGACGGATCGCCACGACGCTCTCGGTCCAGTCTCCACGTTCTCGGCTATCGCTCGACACGGGCGGGTTCCCCTTTTCGCGTGATTTAGAACTGCAAACCCGCCTCGCGGGCGGCATCGGCCAGGGCCTGGACCCGGCCATGATACTTGTAGCTTCGGCGGTCGAAGCAGACCTTGTCAATACCCGCGGCCCTGGCGCGGTCGGCGATCAACCGGCCGATCGCCGCGGCGGCGGCCTTGTTGCCGCCATACGCGTGCGAGGCGCGGACGTCCTTGTCGAGCGTGCTCGCGTGCGCCAGGGTCTTCGCCGTGGCGTCGTCGATCACCTGCGCGTAAATGTGCTTGGAACTTCGAAAGATGGCCAGGCGGGGCCGTTCGGCCGAGCCGGTCAACCGCTTCCGCACATGCCGCTGACGGCGAAGGCGGCGAACCTGGACGATTTTTCTCTGCGTCGTGGCGCTCACGGTCGTGGTCCCTTCGCCGGGGTTCGGGGGCGGCCGATGCCGACCGGCCGCCCAGCCCGTCATGTCTTGACTTGAACGAATCTCGTCTTCTTCTCAGTGTCGTAATGTCTTGTCGCCGGCTTGGCGGACGTCACTTCGAGCCGAAGGCCTTGCCGGCCTTGCGGCGGACGGTCTCGCCCTCGTAGCGGATGCCCTTCCCCTTGTACGGTTCGGGGGGGCGGACCTTGCGAACGACCGCCGCGAACTGGCCGACCGCCTGCTTGTCGGCGCCACTGATGACAACGTGCGTCGCGTCGGGAACCGTGACGCTGACCCCTTCGGGGGCCTCCAGGATAACCTGGTTGGCATAGCCGACCTGCAAGGCGACCGTGTTCGCCTTCTTCAACTGCGCCTGGTAGCCGACGCCGACGATTTCCAGGCGTTTGGTGTAGCCGGTCGTCACCCCTTGCACCATGTTGGCGACGAGGCTCCGGGTCAGGCCGTGCAGCGAACGGCTCAGGCGCTCGTCGTCGGCCCGGGTGATGAGCAACTGCTTGGCCGCGTCATCATAGGCGACGCCGATCTCGGGCCGGTGCTGGAACGAGAGCGTTCCCTTCGGCCCCTCGACGCGGATGGTCAGGTCGGGGGCGACGGAGACCTTGACATTCGCCGGCACGGCGACCGGTTTACGACCGATACGGGACATGGGACGGAAATCCTCTCGACTCCAGGGCGTCGTTTCGTTGCGGAAAGGTCCGCGCGCCCGAGGTGGGTGTTCGTTTCTCGACGGTGACAGCCGGGCCGCGCCGGGCCATTCGCTTGGCGCGGGGAACACACAAAAAGGCTCAACAAAAACCGTCAATCTCGATCAATGGATCAGCGCGAGGATCTCGCCGCCGACCTTCGCGGCGCGGGCCTGGCGGTCGCTGATCACGCCTCGGGGGGTGCTGAGGATCTGAATCCCCATGCCGCCGAGGATCGGCTTGAGTTCCTTGTAGCCGGTGTAGACCCGTCGGCCGGGCTTGCTGACCCGGTCGATCCGGGTGATCAGCCGCTCGCCGTTCGGGCCATACTTCATGTGCAGGCGGAGGGTCCGCGCGGGGACCGTGTCAAGCTCTTCGTGGTCCCAGATATAGCCCTCGTCCTTGAGGACCTGGGCGACCCCCTTGCGGAGCTTGGACGACGGCATATCGATGATCGTGCGCTCGATCCGGACAGCGTTTCGAATCCGGGTGAGCATATCGGCGATCGGGTCGGTCATCATGGCGGAGGCGGTCCCGTCAGCCGCCGCGGGTCACGCGGAAAAAGGCCCGCCCGGGTCCAAAAAAAGGGGGGCGGCCTCTCAAGCGTCGGCGCGGCGGGGGTACTTCGTCCTGTCGAGCAATCAATCAATCAAACCGTCAGTAATCAAAACCCACGAGCGTCGCAACGCCCGTTTCCAACCGTCTTACCAGCTTGCCTTCTTCACGCCCGGAATCAGGCCACGGCTGGCGAGGTTCCGGAAGCAGATCCGGCAGACGCCGAACTTCCGATAGACAGCGCGGGGGCGGCCGCAGAGCTTGCAGCGGTTCCGGTGGCGAACCGCGAAGCCCGACTTCGGCGGCTCCTGAGACTTGATCATCTGCGCCTTCGTCGACATAGCAGGCTTACCATCCAGGCCGTCGGGACACGGGGAAGAGAAGTCAGGAGACAGGAGTCAGACCGGAGCGTGTTCGAGCATCGCGGCCGGGCATTTGCGTTTCACCCCGCCTCGCTCCCGACTTCTCCCAGGAAGAAAAATCAGGTTGTCGCCTTGGCGGCCCGGAAGGGCATGCCGAAGGAGCGGAGGAGTTCGCGGGCCTGGTCGTCGTTGTCGGTGGACGTGACGATGGTGATGTCCATGCCCTGGGTATGTTGCAGGCGGTCGGCGTCGATCTCGGGGAAGACGACCTGTTCGGCGAGGCCGAGGGTATAGTTGCCGTGGCCGTCGAAGCTGTTCGGGTTGACGCCTCGGAAGTCGCGAATACGAGGCAGGGCGATCGAGACGAGGCGGTCGAGGAATTCATACAGGCGTCGGCCGCGGAGGGTGACCTTGCAGCCGATCTCGTTGCCCTCGCGGAGCCGGAAGCCGGCGACCGACGTCTTGGCCTTGGCGATCAAGGGTCGTTGACCGCTGATCCGGCTCAGGCTCTCGACGGCGGCTTCGAGAAGCGCCTTGTCCTGGGTCGCCCGGCCGACCCCCATGTTGATCACGATCTTTTCCAGCCTGGGGATCGCCATCTTGTTCTTGAGGTCGAACTTCGCGGCCAGGGCCGGCGCGATCGTTTCATTATACTGGTCGAGCAAGCGAGCCATTCCGGTCGTCCTCTGGAAAAAGCAGACTCAAAGGCGGCCCCGTCTTGCCGGGCGCGGCCGGGTTCTTCCTGGTTGTTCTCTGTCGATCAATCGCCTGGCGTTACTTCTTCGTGGCGTGTGCCGCCTTGGCCGGTCCGACGGCGCCGAGGCTCGTCGCGCACTTCTTGCAGACGCGCTGTTTTTGGCCATTCTCGGCGAATCGGTGACCGATCCGAACCCCTCGGGCGCAGGCGGGGCAATACAGCAGGACGTTCGAGACGTCGATCGGCATCTCTTTGGAGAGCCGACCCCCTTGCTGGTTCTTGCCGCCGGCCTTGAGGTGCTTGTAAACCCGGTTCACCCCTTCGACGACGATCTTGTTCTTCGACGGCAGAACGCGGAGAACCTTCGCCACCTTCCGGGCCGAGGGCGTTCCCTTGTCGTCGCCGGTGATGATCTCAACCTGGTCGTCTTTGCGGATATTCATCGAAAAAAGTTCCTGTCTCTCTCCGGCCCCGGCCGTTCGGTGAGGACGATGGGTTCAGACCACCTCGGCGGCCAGGCTGATGATCTTCATGAACTGGCGGTCGCGCAGTTCGCGAGCGATGGCGCCGAAGATCCGGGTGCCTCGCGGGTTCTTTTCGTTGTCAATCAGGACGACCGCGTTGCGGTCGAAGCGGACATAGGAGCCGTCGACCCGTCGGGTCGAATTGCGGACGCGGACGACGACGCACTTGACGACGTCGCCGGCCTTGACGTCGCCGCCGGGCGAGGCCTTCTTGACGCTGGCGATGATGATGTCGCCAAGGCCGGCGGTTCGCCTCTTGTAATGCGAGGCGCTACCGCCGAGGACCTTGAAGCACATCACTTCCTTGGCCCCGGTGTTGTCGGCCACGTCGAGCCGGGTCTGCATCTGGATCATGGAAGCACCTGGACGGTCGGTCGGTCAGTCAGTGATTCAGGTCAAAGTCCGCGATCTTACGCCTGCCCCTGCGCCGCGGGGGCCTCGCCCTCGCCGGCAAGGGCCTGCTGGGCACCCGGGCGAACGATTCGGACGATCCGCCAGCGCTTCAGCTTCGAGAGGGGGCGCGTCTCCATGATCTCGACGATGTCGCCGACGTGCGTCTGGTTCGACTCGTCGTGCGCGTGGCAGACGGTGCGCCGCTTCATCAGCTTGCCGTACTTCGGGTGCGGGACGAGCGTCTCGACCTCGACCCGGCGCGTCTTGTCCATCTTGTCGGACGTCACGATCCCGACTTCCGTCTTGCGGCGGGAGCGGTCGGTCTCGGTCGTGTTCGAAGTCGTCGTCGTCGGTTGGGTCATGACTGGTAGTTGACCGGGTCGGGTCGTCTCTCTCAAAAAGAGGGCCTTTGGGGGCGATTCCAGGCAAAAAGGTCGGTCCGTGACCTTGGGCTCTTGTTTCACTCAAATCCGTCACGAGGCGGTGACAGTCGCCTGCGCGGCGGTCTGCCGCTCGGCGTCGATCTCGCGGAGTCGAAGGATCGTCTTGATCCGGGCAATCTCGCGCTTCGCCTTGATGATCTCGCTCGGCGCTTCGAGCCGCTCGGTCTCGCTCTGGAGGCGGAGCCGGAAGATGTTTTGCTGCGTCTCCTTGAGCAAAAGCTCAAGCTGCTCGCTGCTCTGGTCGCGAAGTTCGGCGGCCTTGCTCATGATCGTCTCGTGTCCTCAACTCTCAAATCAACTCAGGCGTCCGACACCGGTCGACGGAACCGATCCGGTCAGATCGTCGGCCTTCGGCTCACGAACCGGCACTTCACCGGCAGCTTGTGCGAGATCCGGGCAAAGGTCGCTCGGGCGAGGTCCTCGCTCACTCCGGCGAGCTCGTACAGGACGGTGCCCGGCTTGACGACGGCCGCCCAGTACTCGACTTCGCCCTTCCCCTTGCCCATTCGGGTCTCGGCCGGGATGGAGGTCACCGACTTCTGGGGAAAGATCCGGATATAGAGCTTGCCGCCCCCCTTGACCGACTGACTGCCGACGACCCGTCCGGCCTCGATCGTCGCCGCGCTCACCTTGCCCGGTTCGAGCGACTGGAGGCCGTACTCACCGAAGGCAACGTAGTTGCCTCGGGTGGCGTTACCTCTTACGCGGCCTTTTTGGCTTTTTCGGTACTTGACCCGCTTGGGCATCATGGCCATCGGTGCCGCCCTCCGTCTTCAGGTAATCGCCTTGGTTAACCCAAACCTTGATCCCGATATGACCTTGCGCCGTCTTTGCCTCGGCGAAGCCATAGTCAATCTTGGCCCGGAGCGTCGAGAGGGGAATCGACCCCAGGTTGCCGCTCTCGGTCCTTGACATCTCGGAGCCGCCGAGTCGGCCGGAGAGCTGGATGCGGACCCCTCGGGCGCCGCCGTCCATCGTCTGCTCCAGGGAGCGCTTCATCGTCCGCCGAAAGCTCGACCGTTTTTGGAGCTGTTCGGCGATGTCTTCGCTGATCAGTTGCGCATCGATCTCGGGGCGGCTGATTTCTTCAATCTTGATATCGATCCGCCGGCCGGTGAGGGTCTGAAGCTCTTCCTGGAGCCGTTCGACCTCCGCCCCCTTGCGGCCGATGATGATCCCAGGCCGCGCCGTGAAGAGGATCACCTTGACCGCGTCGCGGGTCCGTTCGATCTCGACCTTGGGGATGCCCGCGTAGCTGTACTTCCCCTTGATGAACTTGCGGACCTTGAAATCTTCGACCAGGAGGTCGGCGAACTCATGCTTGGAGGCGTACCAGCGGCTCCGCCAGTCCTCCATGATTCCGACGCGGAAGCCGGTCGGTCGGATTTTTTGGCCCATCGGTCAGCGTCCCTCGGTCTCGTCTTGGGGTTTAATCCTGATCGTCGACGTGGCCACCGGCGGGGACCGCCGCCAGGTCGGCCAGGCCGATGCTGATATGGGCGCTCCGGCGGCGGACCATGTAGGCCATCCCCCGGGCACGCGGCATGAGCCGCTTGAACATCGGGCCGCCGTCGCCTCGGGCGTCGGTGATCACAAGGTCGCCCGCGTTGCGGACCCCTTTGTCCTCGGCGTTGGCCATCGCGCTCTTGACGACCTGCTCGATCATCCGGGCCCCGCGATGCGGCATGTACCGGAGGATATCGAGCGCATCGTCCGCGTATTTGTTGCGGATCAGGTCCAGCAAGGGCAGGAGCTTCCGCACCGACGTGCGAGCGAACCGATGCCGCGCTGTGTAGTTGGAATAGGGATTCATGCCCGGGGTCCCATCACCTTCTCGTCTCTACCTAGCGACCGAACCGACCGACCGTCGGTCCTGTCTTAACGCTTGCCGCCCTTGCCCGCCTTGCCGCCGTGTCCGCGGAAGGTCCGCGTCGGGGCGAACTCGCCGAGCTTGTGGCCGACCATGTCTTCGGTCACGAAGAGCTTGATGAAGTTCTTGCCGTTATGGATCGCGAAGTTCTTGCCGATGAACTCGGGCACGATCGTGCAGGCCCGCGACCAGGTCTTGATCGGGTCGCGGTTACCCGAGTTGTCGGCCCGATACACCTTTTCGAGCAGCCGCTCGACGACGTACGGCCCCTTCTTCTGCGAACGTCCCATGATGATTCAGATCCCGAGGGAAGGAGACAGGAGACAGGAGACAGGAGACAGGAGTCAGTTGAGAAAGCCAGAATCGAGACGAACCAAGCCGACGCCCCAGTCAACCAACCCCGCGTCGACGTCCGTCTTCCCGTCCTGACTCTCAACTCCTGGCTCCTCTCTCCTTCCAACGATCAGAGTTTCAACTGGCCATACCGGACGCTCCGGCGGCGCCGAATGATCGCGGAGTTCGACGGCTTCCGGCGGCGGCGGGTCTTGCCCCCCTTCGCCAGCTTGCCCGTCGGCGAGCAAGGATGTCGGCCGCCCGAGGTCCGGCCTTCACCACCCCCCATCGGGTGGTCGACCGGGTTCATCGCGACGCCTCGAACGTGCGGCCTGCGTCCCAACCAGCGCGATCGACCGGCCTTGCCCAGCCGGACGTTCATGTGATCCGAATTGCCGACGATCCCGATCGTCGCCCGACAGGCGGAAGGAATCCGGCGCACCTCGCCCGAGGGCAAGGTGATCTGCGCCCAGTCCCCTTCGCGAGCCGTCAGGGTCGCGCCAACGCCGGCCGACCGGCAGAGCTTGGCCCCGCCGCCGGGCTGCATTTCGAGGTTATGAATCATCTGACCGGTCGGAATCTTGCTCATCGGCAGGCAGTTGCCGACCTTGGGGTCGGCGGTCGGACCGCTCGTCACGGTCATCCCGGCCTTGAGCCCTTCGGGAGCGATGATGTACCGCTTGACGCCGTCGGGATAGACAATCAGGGCGATCCGCGCTGACCGGTTCGGGTCGTACTCGATGTGCGTCACCGAGGCGGGCTGGCCGTCGTGATCGTTGCGCTTGAAGTCAATGATCCGGTACATCCGCTTGTGCCCGCCGCCGCGGTGCCGGGCGGTGATGAACCCCTGGTTGTTCCGGCCGCCGGTCTTCTTGAGCGGCTCGGTGAGGCTCTTCTCGGGCTTCTTGTTCTTGTCGGTCAGTTCCTTGAAGTCGCTGACCGAGGCGTTCCGCCGCCCGGGACTGGTCGGCTTGTAGTAACGGATACCCATATCAGATTCCTTCGGGAGGGGCCGGGGGCTAAATGCTCAAGGGGTCCAGAGAGACGCCGAGGGCCGATCCGCCCCCTCCGTTGTGTTGCTCAATTGACCGCGTTTCCAGGATCGATCAATAGAAATCGATCCGATAATCGCCATGAAGCGCCACGATCGCCTTCTTCCAGTTCCGCATCCGGCCGACCTTGAGCCGATACCGGCGGGCCTTCCCGCGACGGTTCTGGGTTCGGACGTCGGCAACCTTGACGTTGAAAAGCTCCTCGACGGCCCGCTTGATCTCGGTCTTGGTGGCGAGCGGGTTGACCTCGAACGTGTAGGCGTTGTGCCGTTCCGAGAGGTGCGTCGCCTTTTCCGTGATCAAGGGGCGAAGGATGACCTGATAGGCTTCCAGCACGGGGCCGGACCGGGTGTACGTCGGCGGTCGGCGAAGGGTCACCATCGGTTCAGCTCTCCTGGCCGGCGGGCCGGCGACTCGGCTTCGACTTGACCCGATCCTTCAAGGCGGCGAGCGCCTCGCGGGTCAGCAGCAGATAGCGCTGCTTGAGAACGTCATACGTGTTGAACTCGGCCACCGGCGCGACCATCACCCCTTCGAGGTTCCGGGCACTCCGATAGAGAACCGGATCGGCCGCGGGAAGACCCAGGAGGATCGTCCGGCGATCGAGCGTCCGGTCGAGGGCGCGTCCCTTGGTCTCGCCGACCGATTCGGTCGCCTCGGCCTCGGTCAGGTCGGGCCTGCGGATCGCCCGGAGCGCCGCGGCGACGACGCGGGTCTTGGGCGTCTCGCCAGGGTTCAGGCCGTCGATCACCAGGGCCTGACCATCCTGAAACTTCGAGAGCAGGGCCATCCGGATCGCCGCGCGAACCGATCGTTTCGGCATATTGTAGCGATAATCGCGGTTCCGGCGGGCGAAGGCGACACCGCCACCTTTCCGCTTGTTCGTCCGCTTCGAGCCGGCTCGGGCGTTGCCGGTCCCTTTCTGGCGGAAGAGCTTCTTGCCGGAACCGGCGACGTCGGCGCGGCCTCGGGTGTTCACGGTGCCGACCCGACGCGCCGCGAGGTGCATCAGGACGACGTCGTGAAGCAGTTGCTTGTTGACCTCGCCGCCGAAGTCGGCCGGGTCAATCGATTCCTCGCCGACCTTCTCGCCGGCGGGGTTAAACACGGGTACGGTCAACATCGTTCCATCCGCTCCCGATCGTTCGTCGCGCCCCGCCTCCTCTTTGCTTGCTTGGTCCGGCAACGCGGACGGCGAAAGGGAGGCGGTCGGGTTCAAAGCTTGTCAACTATGGGGTCGCGTCGGCCCAAGGCCGACTCGGTTTCACTTTGTCTTCGTTCAAACCTTGTTCGTCTGGCAGACCGTGAGGTAACCGCCGTTGGGGCCGGGCACGGCGCCTCGGACCAGCAGAATGTTGTTCGTCGGATCGACCCGGACAACCTTGAGGTTGCGCACGGTAATCCGGGCGTGGCCGTGGTGACCGGGCTTGCGAATCCCCTTGCGGGTGTGAGCCGGGTCGGCGCTCGGGCCGGACGACCCCGGGTGACGGTGCATTCGCTTCACGCCGTGCGTGGCGCGAAGGCCCTTGAAACCGTGCCGCTTCATGACACCGGTGAAGCCGCGTCCCTTGCTCGTGCCGATCACGTCGACCCGCGGGACCTCGTTGAAGACCTCGACGGTGAGGGTCTGCCCCTCGGCCACCGCGCCGACGTCCCCGGCGGTCTCCTGGCGGATCTCGCGGATGTACCGCTTGGGCTCGGAGTTCACCTTCTTGGCGTGTCCGCGTTCGGCCATCGAGGCACTCTTGCGCTTCTTGTCGGCGAAGCCGAGTTGAACCGCCGTGTACCCGTCGCGATCCTCGGTCCGCACCTGAAGGACCGTGCAAGGGCCGCATTCAAGAACCGTGACCGGGACGGCCGTGCCGTCTTCCGTGTAAATCTGGGTCATGCCGACTTTGCGGCCGAGCAGTCCGACGCGCATTCGCAAAACTCCGTCGTCCAACCGTCTAAAGCTCTGATCCCGTCAGCCGGTTCTCAACGAACCAGGGCCAACCGGGTCTGCCAAAGTCACGTCACTCCGCTCGACCGACCGTATCAAACCAGTCGTCCACCCCAAACTCGTCCGGCCCGGCCCCTTTTGATTTGGGGTCGGGTTGACGAGTCGATCCGACCGGACCTCCGCCCCGGCTCCCCGTTTGAGGGACCCGAAGGCAGGTCGCCGGTCAAGTCTTCCGGGCGGCAGGTCACCGGGCCTTGAAAGAAGCCACGGGCCGTCACACCGCCCCGAGTTGATGTCCCGTCGTTGTCTGTCTCGCGATCTCTTGCAAAGCGATGCCGATCCTACCGAGGGCGGGACCCGCCTCGCAAGGCCCCACTGTCCGATTTTCTTCCGGACAGGATCGGGGCCGCCCCGCCGTTTCGCGGCGGCGTCTTCTGGTTTTTCTCAGGCGATCAGGACCCCGAAGGTCCGGCCTTGATCTTGATGTCGACGCCCGCGGGCAAGCTCAGCTTGTTGAGGGCGTCAATGGTCTTGTTGGTCGGCTGAACGATGTCAATCAGACGCTTGTGCGTGCGGATCTCGAACTGTTCACGCGACTTCTTGTCGATATGCGGGCTCCGGAGCACGGTATACCGCTCGATCCGGGTCGGCAGGGGGATGGGGCCGTGAACGATGGCCTCGGTGCGCTTGGCGGTGTCGACGATGTCTTTGGCCGACTGGTCAAGGATGGTGTGGTCGTACGCCTCCATCCGGATGCGTATCCGCTCGTTGCTGGTACCCGCCACTCGTACGTCCCTTCCAAACTAAACAGCCGCTGACCCGTGGGCCTTATTTCTGTATCAACGCCCCGCTCGCCCGGCGGGAAAGTAAGAAGGTAAAGGCTTCCAAGGCCCGAGTCAAGGGATCTTCCTCGACATTTCTTCGGAATGCAACGGATTTACGGACGGCGATCTCTCGTTGGACGATTGGAATCCTCGGAAAAATTTTCAAGAGGTCGCGATTGACAAATCTGGCATAACGTTGCAACGATGAGCCGGCTCGCTGGATACGGATGGGCGCATGACCTGTCTGGTACGCGAGTTCGGCCGCATTTGAGTCCGCAGCTTAAGAAGAGATGTTGAACAGGGAGGTTCACGATGTCCGCCAGGATGCGCATCGGGTGGGGTCTCGTCGCCTTCGTGGGATGGCTTGGCGGATCGCCGGCCGGGGCCGACTTTCTCTCGGCGGGGGGTCTGACCGCGAACGCGACGACCGGTTTTCCGTCGTGGTCGAACAGCGACTCCTTTCGGTCGCGGCTCGCCCTCGGCGGCATTTCCTCCTATCATCACGCACCTGTTCCAACTCCCGTCGTGACCCCGATTCCCGTCGCCGTCCCCGTGGTCGCGGCACCCCAGGTTTACGCTACCGCTCCGCCGCCGGTAATTACCGCGCCGACTCCCGTTGCCGCGCCGGCTCCCGCCTCGACGGTGCAAGCCGATGCCTTTGTGAACCTGGGAACCGGTCCCTATCCCGAAGCCGCTCTGATCACCAGCGGAGGCGCTCAACCCTGGTATAACAGCAACCAGATCGGCGGCCTCTTTGGTGGTACGCCAACGCCCGCGCAACAGGCTGCCTTTGCCGGAGCGGTGATGCAGCACGTTGAGCAAACGTTCAGCCTGAGCGGCGTGGCGGTAGCGCTCACGGGAGATCCCAACGTCCCGGCCGCACATACGTTAAGTCTGGTCTCGAACACGGTGCCGACGGCCTTGCCGACGGCGATCGGCATGACCGACATCGGTGCCAATGGGTTCAGCTTCATCGATCAGGAAGCGAAGTCGGCCACGACCGTGGACCAGTTGGCCTGGATTGTCGCGCATAACATTTCCCATGAGCTGATGCTTGCCTTCGGAGTGGGTGAGAATTACGACACGACCGGCAATTACATCGACGCCCGCAACGCGAATCTGGCGATGATGCTCGATCCCGCGTCGACATTCAGCCCCGCCGCGGCCTCGGCCTTGAACCAGGCGCTGGCCGCGGCGGGTTCAACGGCGTCGAGCACCTCGGCCGCTCAGGTCGTGGCTGCGCAGGTTGTTCCCGAGCCAGGGGCGTCAACGCTCTGGGTTGTGGCGCTGTCGGTACTTACGGCGACGGCCTGGCGGTTCAAGTCGTCGAAAAAATCGGCTTAATTAGTGATCCGCGTTGTCAAACTGGCGGATCAGGTGGCCATAAAAGCGAACGGCCTCGGCGTAGTGCTTGATAGAGATGCGTTCGAAGGCGCCATGAATGCGTTTGAGATCAGCGGCTTCGAGGCGGACGGGTAGGAATCGATAGACGTTGCGGGTCAGGTTTTCGTAGCGGCGCGAGTCAGTCCCGCCGATCGTGACGTAGGGGACGACGACGGCGTCGGGAAAGGTCTGGCGGATCGCAAGTTGAAGTCGTTGATAGGCTTGGGAATTGGTCGGCGAGACGCGCGAGGCTTCGGTCACTTCGACATAGCGGGTCGGGTCGGCGAAGCGGACCTGGACCATCGGGTCGGCGATGGCCTGGCGGACGTGGTCGAGCAAGGCGGGGCCGGTATCGCCAGGCAAGAGCCGGAAGTTGACGATCGCGCGGGCCGAGTTGGGAAGGACGTTGTCCTTGGTGCCGCCTTGAATGAGGGTGACCGCTGTCGTCGTTCGGATCAGGGCGTTGGTCGTGGGCGAGGCCCCGAGGGCGCGAACGACGAGAGGACGAAAGAGCCAGAGGTTCGCCACGATCAGGCGGCCGGTGGAAGACATTTCCGGGCCGAGATCTTCAATCATCGCGCCGGTGACCCCGTCGATCCGGGCGGGAAGGGGATGGTCTTCGAGCCGGTTAATCGCCCGGCTTAGAATCCCAATCGCCGTATGGGGCGGGGGTTGCGACGAATGGCCGCCGGTCGCGTCGACGACGAGCTCGACATCCGCGAACCCTTTTTCGGCGACGCCCACGGGGGCCACGGGCGCCGAGACCCCGGGCACAATTTTTTGAAGCACGTACGACCCTTCGTCGAGGACGCACGCGGCGTGGACCCCGCGCTTTTGCAGCAAATCCGCCAGGACCGCCGCGCCTTCGCGACCGCCGACCTCCTCATCGCGGCCAAAGGCGAGCAAAACGGTCCGCTCGGGCTGATACCCGGTCTTGATCAGGGCTTCAATCGCCTCCAGTATCGCCAGAACCCCCACTTTATCATCGAGGGTTCCGCGACCCCAGATGAATCCGCTGTCGATCCGCCCGGCAAAGGCGAGGTCATTCCAGGGTATTTCCTCGGCCGGTCGCGTCTTGCCTGGCGAAGGCGCGGGCCCTCCGGCGGGGACGACGTCGAGGTGAGCGAGCAAGACCAGCGGGTCGCGGCCTTTTTCGTGACCCGTCCAGGTCAGGATCAGGTTGCCGCCGTTCACGACTTCCCAGGCGAGCCTCCTATCGACTTCGGGGAAGTTCTTGCGCAGAAACGAGATCAGGCGTTCGAACCTGGCCGAATCGGCCTGACCCGCCCCCGCATGCGAGACTGTCTCGACCTGAACGGCACCGGCGAGTCGCTCGGCCGCGGCGGTCACGTCGAAATTGAGGGTTAATGGTTTTGGGGCCTTGAGTTGCGACGATGTTAGAGTCGCCGTCCTCACGACGAGCACGATCGCCAGCACGACGAAACCTAGCAGACCAAAGCCAGTTACCCAGACAACCCATTTCCAACGTCTTGCCATGTGATCCCCTGCCCAGTTTCTCTGCCCTTTGCCTTTTTATACCGTCAAGCCTTTTTCTTTGGCCAGTTTCTCATAGAGGGCGGCGAAGCGATCGACCATTAACGTGACCGCGAAATCGCGTTCGACGCGTTCGCGACCAGCATTCCCCATGCGGAGTCGAAGGGCGGGGTCGTCGGCGAGGGCGCGGATGGCGCGGGCGAGGGAGACGGTGTCGTGAACGGGGACGAGGAGGCCGGTTTCGTCGTGGGTCACGGCCTCGGTCGTGCCGGGAGCGGAGGTGGCGACGACGGGTTTTCGGAACCGCATGGCTTCGAGGACGACGTTTGGCAATCCTTCGTAAAGGCTTGGCAGGACAAGGAAGTCGGCGAAGGCGAGGAGGCGGGGGACGTCGTGGCGCTGGCCGATAAATTTGACCGAGTCGTCGAGATGGTAGGCGTGCGCGGTTTCTTCGAGGTCGGAGCGCAAGGGGCCGTCGCCGACGATCAGGGCCTTGAGTTTGGGGCGGATATGCTGCAAGACGTCGAGCGCCGCGATGAGGTCGGCCACGCCTTTTTGGGGCATCAATCGGCCTGCGAAAAGGAGGACGGTGGAATCGTCGGCCCAGCCCAATGTTCTTAACATAGCCGAACGATCGATGGCGGGGGGTTCCTCGGCGTCGATGCCGGAGTAAATGAGGTCGAGTTTATGGGGGGGAAGGCCGGCGTCTCGGTAGAAATCGACGACGGCTCGCGAGTTGCCGACAATCCGGTCGCACCAGGGGGCGAGGCGGCGGTCGATGGCCAGGTGATGAGGCGACTTCCAGAGGTCGACGGCCATCTCGGCGGTGACGACGACGGGGGTTTTTGCCAGGTGCGCCGCGACCCGGCCGTAGGCGTTGGCGGCGAAGACCCAGGTCTGGACGACGTCGAACTGCTTACGCTTCAAGAACTTCGTGAGTCGGGCGAGGGCGAAGGGGTCAACCTTGAGGGGCTTGCCGATCCGGGTCACGGGCACGCCCGAGGCGCGGAGGTCGGCTTCGAGGGGTCCGAGGCGGGTCAGGGCGGCGGCCTCGACGCGGAACCGATCTTTCGGTAACCCCTTGGCCAGCAAGACCATCTGTTTCTCGGCCCCCGAGCGGTCGAGCGTCGGAATCAGTTGCAGGACGTTCAGCACGGCGCGATTCTCGGGAATAAAGAGACGATGCCTCGATTTCGGTTCAGTGGACCGAGAATCATGGCAGAAGATCGAGGGAAGGGGAATGCCGACAGGAGGTTTCCTTGTTGAGTGAGGGTGAAGGGCCGAGGGTTGAGGGTGATTTGGGAGGCTGGGTGTCAAGGGTTGGATTGGATGTAAAGGTAAGGGGGAGAAGGACAAAGGGCAGAGGGCAGAGGGCAGGAGGGCAGATTTTGCCCTTTGCTCTTTGTCCTTTGTCCTTTGCCCTTTGCCCTTTGTCCTTTAAGAGTTCAGCGAGCAAGGTCGGGTCGCGGTCATCGTTCGGAAGAGGTCAAGGTGGCGGCGGGCGACGGAGGAGATCGAGAACTCATGTTCGACTCGACGACGAGCGGCGCGGGACATCTGAAAGGCGCGGTCAAAGCCGGTCCACTGGTCGATCACGGCGCGGGCGAGGGCCTCGGGATTGTCGGGTGGGACAAGGCGGCCGTGTCGGAAGTCTTGAATGAGGCGACGGTTACCGGAAATCGAGGTCGTGACCAGGGGGAGGCCGAGGGCCATCGCTTCAAGGAGGGCCACGCTCATTCCTTCCTCGCGCGAGGGTAAGAGGAAGAGGTCGGAGCCGCGAAGTAAATCGGTCGGGTCGGCCGAAGGACCGGCAAGGGTCACGCTGGAAGTCAGGTTGAGGCGTTGAATTTGCGCGTCGAGGGAGAGGCGCTCGGGACCGTCGCCGACGAGGGCGAGCCTGGCGGTTGGAAACGTGGAAAGAACCTTCGGCCAGGCGTTGAGGAGGACGTCGAGGCCCTTTTCGCGGGCCAGCCTGCCGACGAAAATGGCCCGGGGCGCGGCTCTCCAGCCGACCCGACGATGCCAGGAAACCGCGGGGACGGGGACGCCGTTGGGAATCTCGACGACCTTCGAAGGATCATAACCGGCGTCGATCAGCTCGCGGGTCACCCCGCGCGAGATCGAGACAACGGCCTCGGCCCGCAAACAACGCGCGGCGATTTGCTTGCCGAAGCGTCCCCAGGCTTGCCAGGCGAGGTCACCGGTCGCCCCGGCGCCTTCGGGTCGGAGGACGACGGGAAAGCCTTTGCGCATTCCTTCGCCAAGCGCAACATAGGCGTCGTGCTTGAGCATCGAGACGTAGGCAAGGTCTGTCTCGTTGCTCGCGAGCCAGCGACGGAGGTTCCTCATGTAAAGCCAGGTTCCCAGAAATCGAACGCGCGAGGTTGCCAGCCTGACGATTTTCAGGCGTCCCGTGCCCTTCGTCAGCGTTTCTGGCTGAGGGTCGGCAAGGGGAGCCTTGCCGGTTGGTTTTGAGGTCAGGACGGTGACGTCGGCCCCTTCGGCGGCGAGCGCGGGGGCGAGGTAGCTCAGGACCTTCTCGGCACCGCCGATCAGGGGGGGATAGCGACGCGTCAGCAGCGCGATCTTCACGGCGGTCCGGCCCTTCCTCGATCCTTCGTCTTGCCTGGGAGCTTGATGGATTGCAGGGGAGGCATCTTCCCTGAGAGTAATGAGCAATTGGGTTGTTGCGCGATCGTTGTAAGGACAGAAGGACAAAGGATAAAGGGCAGAAGGACAAAGGATAAAGGGCAGAAGGACAAAGGATAAAGGGCAGAAGGACAAAGGATAAAGGGCAGAAGGACAAAGGATAAAGGGCAGAAGGACAAAGGGGGAGAAGGACAAAGGGCAGAAGGACAAAGGGGGAGAAGGACAAAGGGCAGAAGGACAGAAGGAAAGATCTGCCTGTTGTCCTTGGGTGCGTTGTGCTTACGTTAAAAATAGCCCATAATGGCAAACCCGATTGGTCATCGGTCATCGGTTCTCAGTCCCGAGCCGGCGCGAGGGCGCTGGGATCGTCGAGAACGAGGTAATGGCCGTGGTCGGCGGTGACGATCAGGGCGGAGTCGTCCCAGTTGCTCTGAGACTCGACCCAATGAATCACGGCCTTCACGGCGGCGTCGCCGCTATAAATGGCACCAATGGCGTTGTCGAGGTTGTTCTTGTGGAGCGCGAAATCGACGTCGCCCGCTTCGATGAAGAGCGCGAACTTCTGATTGGGATCGGCGGTCAGGACGGTCAGGGCGGCATGGGTCATGTCGACGAGTGTCGGTTCCTCGGCAAGATCAAAGGGGGTATAGACTTCCGCCTTGCCGTCGTGGTCGGGCGCGGGGTCGAACCGGCCGTCGGCGGTCTGATAAGGGAGGTGGTTGAGAACCCCTTTCGACCCGAAAAGGCCGAAAAGACGCGCGTTTTTGGAGGCGGCCAGCCTGGCGGCCTCGGCCAGGGATTTTGAGCCGTTGGCCTTGGTTTCGGTATGAACGACAACGTATTTGCCGCCGTTTTTGAGGTCGATGGCGGCGAGGTCGTCGGCGGTGAGGTAGAGGTTGCCCAACCGGCCGTTCCGACCCTGCGCGGCGAGTCCTTTTTTGTTCGCTTCCTGACCCCAGCCGGCGCCGATGACGACGTCGAGGCCGGGATGAGGCGGTTCCTTGTGGTCGTCCTGGGTGATCGAGGCGAGGCCGAGCATGTCGCGGCCGAGATCCTGGTAATCGTCGCGATGGACGTTGTGGGCGTACATCGCCGCGGGAGAGGCGTGGTCAAAGGGGACACTCGTCACCGTGCCGACCTTCCAGCCGACGCCCTGAAGCTGGTGAAAAAGCGTGGGGACGAACCGGCCGTCGTCGGTGACGTTGATGCCGTTATTGTACGCCTTGAAACCGCTGGCGAACTCCGCGGCGCTCGTCGAGGAATCGGTATACGCGTGGAGGACCCGCCCGACGGCGGCGACGCCCGCTTTATCATTCTCATTCGCCGACTGCCCCTTCAAGTATCCAGGTGCCCGGGCGCCGAGCGGTCCCAGGGTCCACGGATTCGGGCCGGCGATCTGGGGATCATAGCCGCCAAAAAGGCTTGAGGCGGGAATGGAGACGGTCTGGGCATCGAGGTCGGGGGTGTTCTTGTCGTGGGTCGGCGCGGTGACGTAATAGCCAAACTGAGCGGGTCCGCACGCGGTTTCGCCCTGAAAGGAGAGGCCAGAGCCCTTGCCCTCGGTGTAGTCGCGGCCGGTCCGGGCGATGGCCGCGGCGCGGGTGGTGGGCCAGTCCATGCCGTCAAACCAGACGATGAAGAGGTGTCTAACGCCTTTCTTGACGGCCTCGGCCTGAACGCGGTAGAGGTCGCTCTGATCGGCGTAGTCGGCCTCGGGGTTCACGGTGTTCTCGGGCAAGAACCCGTAGAGTTTTGTGAGTCGTTCGGGGCTTCGATAGATGCTGTTCGAGCCGGTGACGGCCGCCAGGTCGATCTTGCGGCCGAAGACGTAGATCGGGATCAGCCGGTTCGAGTGGCTCGCGTGGTTCGAAAACACATTCTTCGCCCCTTGCGAGCCGAAGTGATAGGCCCGGTTGACCGACTTCTCCCGGGCGCTGGCGACGTTGGCCGTTTGCAGGGCCTTGAGCCGATCCTTCGCCTCGGCGGCGGTCGATGAGGGTGCTATGGGCTGCTCGGCGCCGAGAAGGATGAGGGTCAGGGTCATGGTCAGACTGAGCGCGCTCACGTTCGGAAGTCTCCGTGCCGATCGTTTCGTTTCTTCCTTCGAGACTTTGTTTCGCGACCACTTTATCAGGTCACCGATCTTCGGGCGAGCCTTGGGGGCGGGCTGGGTTCTTTTTAAGTAAGGACCGAGGACCAAGGACCGAGGACCGAGGACCGAGTACCGAGTACCAATGACAGAGGACCAATGACCAATGACCAATGACCAATGACCGAGGACCAAGGACCAAGTACCAATGACAGAGGACCAATGACCGAGGACCAAGGACCAAGGACCAAGGACAGAGGACCGTGGACAGAGAATTCCGACGCATGGCCCTCGCCTCTTCCGTTTCACATTGGTCATTGGTCATTGGTCATTGGTCATTGGTCATTGGTCCTCGGTCCTTCCCGCCGATCCCCGGTGCCCGGTTGGCCCCGCGTTCTTCCGAGCGCACAATACAAAACCAATCCAAGAACCAAGCCGACACAGATCCTGACCCGGAGGTGGTCTGGTGCTCAGAGACGTCATGGCGGTCGTCCTGGCCGGGGGCAAGGGAACCCGGCTCGATCCACTGACAAGAGACCGCGCCAAGCCCGCGGTCCCCTTTGGCGGCCTTTATCGGATCATTGATTTCACGCTCTCGAACTGCATCAACTCCGACCTCCGCAAGATCCTCGTCCTCACCCAGTACAAGGCCGTGAGCCTCAACCGGCACATTGACCAGGGCTGGAAATTCCTCTGCCGCGAGCTGGACGAATACATCGAGGTCATTCCTCCCCAGCAGCGCATTGCCGAGCACTGGTATCAAGGTACCGCAGACGCGATCTATCAAAATGTTTACACGATTGAGAAAGCCGCGCCTCGTGATATTTTGATTCTCGCGGGCGATCACATCTACAAGATGGATTATGCCAAGATGATCGCCTTTCATCGCGAACGCGCGGCCGACCTCACGATCGCCTGCATTCCCGTCCCCAGGGCGCAGGCGAGTGAGTTCGGCGTCATGGACGTTGATGATTCCGGGCGCGTGGCCAGCTTTCTCGAAAAGCCGAGTGAACCGCCCGGGATGCCCGGACATCCCGACCTCTCGCTGGCGTCGATGGGAATTTATGTGTTTTCCACGAACGTCATGTATGAGCTTCTGTTTCAGGACGCCGCCAGGAAGGAAGCGAGCGGCCACGACTTCGGCCGCGACATCATTCCGGCGATGCTCGGCCACGCCCGGGTCTTTGCCTATCCCTTTCGCGACGAGAACCGCAAGAACACCGAGAGCGCCTACTGGCGGGACGTCGGCACGCTTGATGCGTATTACGAAACGAGCATGGACTTGATCCAGATTGATCCGATCTTGAACCTGTACGATCGCGACTGGCCGATCCACACGTATCAGCCTCCGTATCCTCCGCCCAAGTTCGTCCATACCGATCCCGACCGCCGGGGCGCCGCCTTGAATTCGATTGTCTGCCAGGGGGCGATCGTCTCGGGTGGTCAGGTTTACCGGAGCATTCTCTCGCCGGGCGTGCGGATCAACAGCTATGCGCTTGTTGAGGATTCAATCTTGTTCGATCAGGTCGAGGTCGGCCGCCACGCCCGGATTCGCAAGGCGATTATTGATAAGGACGTGAAGATTCCCCCCGGCTTTGACATCGGCTGGAACCGCGAGGCCGACCTCGCCCGCGGCCTCACGGTTTCCGAAGGGGGCGTCACCGTCGTCGCCAAGGGGGAGGATCTTGAACGCTTCATGCCGCAAGGAGGATAATGTCATGACAACTGTCTTGCCCGACTTTTGGTCATTCGTTCTGCTTTAGGACGTACGCAGCCCCCCCTTCTCGACCGGCCTTTCTTTGGGAGGCTCGAAGGATGCTCTACATTGCCCTGGTCATGTCCGCGCTTCTGCTCCTGATCGTCAACACGACTGCCTTCCGCGTCCGAACGCCGGGGCCGTGGATTGTCGGCTTCAGCCTGGGGGCGATCTTCATGCCATGCTTCCCGGCGATGGCCTTCCCCCCCGTGATGATGCAAGGGCTCTTGTTCTGCCTTGTGGTCGGCGTCTGGAGTTTCACCCGGCGCGGGCCAGTGTTCTTTCTGGCATTCTCGGGCGTCTCCACGTTGATCGCGTACAGTGTCGCGGGCGTCAATGCCTATCAACACGAACAGGAGTACGCCCGCCTCCGCGCCCGTTACCCGTTTGAATCGTTGGAGACGCGTCTACCGACCCCCAAACCCAGCTTGATCCAACCCCCGACCGCCAGCGTCGCGGCGACGGGCACTGGTCCCCTGGATGATCCTCTATCCATTTTAAACACGTACCGAAGTTTCAACCTGAAGCGTCTTCACGAGCATTCGGTTGAACTCTTTATCGACAGCCCAAGCTTCGGCGTCGCTCGGATGTCTTATCTCCGCGAATGGGACGTCCAATACCGACGGGGTCCGGTCCCCGCTCAGCCCGCGCCGAGACTCGCGTCAACGTGGTCGCCCGGCGATCTCGGGACAACCACCGAAGGCGAGACCGCTCCGCTTCGGAAACTTCTTGACGGCAGCCTCTTTGATTTTCTCGATCCGCAAGGGTTCGGTTATGTGAAGGATCGTCGGCACGTCGCCGGGTTCGAGCCGCATCAGTTCAGTCGGGTTCCCGGGCCGGAAGATCGCTGGGAGGTGCGGAGGCTGGAGCTTGTGAGCCTGCTGCTCCACGATGAGCCGGTCGTTTATGTCTCCGACCACCTTCCGGCGATGTCTCGCGAGCACAATACGCCGACGCGTCCGCTCGATCGGTTTGAATCGTACGGCCTCGACGCCCTCCGCCGGGGCGAGGCTCTGGTCGTCAGCCTCTCGGGCGCGAGCCCTCGGATGCTCGGCGCGCTGGCCAGCAACGCGGCTTGCGTCCAGTGCCACGGCGGAAGCCCTGGCGACCTCCTCGGCGCGTTCTCGTACGCTTTGCGTCGCGTTCCGGCTCCTGATCCTGAGCAAAAAAGCCCGATGACCGAGGACCGATGACCGAGAATCGGGCCTTTGCGTCGGTGCGAATCGCTCGAAGGACAGAGGGCAAAGAACAGAGGACAGAGGACAGAGGACAGAGGACAGAGGGCAAAGGGCAAAGGGCAAAGGGCAAAGGGCAAAGGGCAAAGGGCAAAGGACAAAGGACAAAGGGCAAAGGGCAAAGGGCAAAGGGCAAAGGGCAAAGGGCAAAGGACAAAGGACAAAGGGCAAAGGGCAAAGGGCAAAGGGCAAAGGGCAAAGGGCAAAGTGGCCTGCCCCCCGAAACCTGGTCCAGTCTTAATGGGAATCGTACAACTGGCAGAGAGCCAGGAGCGACCCATGCGAAAACGACCAGGATCGGACCAGATTGCCAAGACCCTCCGAGAGGTTCAGGCCGACCTTGACGCCGGTCTAAATGTTCACCAGGCCTGCCGCAAGGCCGGCTACGCGACGACCACCTACTACCGTTGGAAGGCCCTCCAGGAGAACCCCGTCACCGCCGAACAACTTCGCGTGTCCGAACTCGAAGCCGATGTCAGCCGGCTCAAGCTCCTCGTCGCCGAACTGGCCCTGGACCGTCGCATGTTACAGGAGGCCTTGAAAAAAAAGCCATGACTGCCGCCCGCCGCCGATTGATCGCTACCGAGGTAAGTGATCACTTCAACGTATCTGAACGTCGCGCGTCCCGGACGCTGGGCCTGTCCCGGTCCTGCCTCCGGTACACGCCCGTCGCGCGGGACGAACAGGTGGCGTTGGCGCGACGGATCGAGGAGCTCGCCGGCACGCACCCGCGGTACGGATATCGGCGGATCTGGGCGCTGTTGGTCCGCGAAGGCTGGTCGGTCAACAAGAAGACGGTGCGTCGCCATTGGCGTCAGTTGGGGCTGAAACTGGCCGGGCCGAGGGCGAATTCCAAGCCCCGCCGGTCGCACGGCCAGGACGCGAACGCCTGTCACGTCCGCCCGTCGCGTGGTAAAGACGATGTTTGGACATGGGACTTTATCTTTGATCGTACAAGTGATGGGCGGAGCCTGAAATGGCTGAGTCTGGTTGATGAGTACACTCGTGAATGCCTCGCGTTGGAGGCGCGTCGAGGCATGACCGCCGAGGAAATCCAGGTGATCCTGGCCAAGGTTGCCGCGCGTCGCGGCGGCCCGCCCCATCGGGTCCGCAGCGACAACGGGCCGGAGTTCGCGGCCCTGGCGGTGCGAAGTTGGCTGGAGTTGACCGGCTCCGGGACATTGTACGTCGCGCCGGGGAGCCCGTGGCAGAACGGTTATGCAGAGTCGTTTCACAGCAAGCTCCGCGACGAGTTCCTGGACCGCGAGGAGTTCGAGAACGAAGTTCAAGCCAGGGCGTTGGGCGCGTTCTGGAAGGAGGAGTACAATACGGAACGCCCGCACAGTTCCCTGGGCTACCAGACCCCGACCGAGTTCGCGGCCACCCAAGTGAGGTACGTGCCGATCGAAGCGACCCCGATTGAGCCACCACCTGATGAACAACCGCACCCGTGATTCCCATTATCCCTGGACCAAGAAATGGGGAGCAGGCCAAAGGATTGGATCGGCCCTCTGTCCTTTGCCCTCGGCCCTCTGTCCTTCGAACAAAAGATCCCGATCCGTCGGAACCACCTTGCCGGAAGCGTGCATGCAATCTAGAATCCAGGCACACCCGTCTCGTCCTCTCCGTCCCCTCCCGGGAGGTTCGCTCAACATGGTGTCAATTCTCCTGATTGTCGCCGCGTCGTTCACAACAGCAGCAGCACCAGCCCTGGCGGCCGAAGAACCCGCGCCGACGGCCGAGGTGCTTCAGCGTTACGACCAGGAAAAAGCGAGGGCCGGTCAAGACGCCGAGTCGCAGGTGCAACTGGCGCTCTGGTGCGAGGCCAACGGCCTGCGGGCCGAGCGGGCCAGGCATCTTGCCCAGGCGGTCTTGCGCGATCCGAGCAACGTGCGGGCGCGCGGACTGCTCGGCCTGGTTGAGTTTCAGGGCCGGTGGCGACGCCCCGAGCAGGTTGTCGCCGCCCTGACCGCCGATGACAAATCCGCACGCGCCGCGGCGATTGCCCAGTATTTGCAAAAGCGCGCCCAGACGCCCGAGAAAGGCGAGGATCAGTACAAGCTCGGTCTCTGGTGCGAGGAGAACGGCCTCAAGGATCAGGCCAAGGCCCACTATCAGCGGGCGACCCAGCTTGAGCCGACGCGCGAGGCCGCCTGGAAGCGCCTTGGTTTCAAGAAGCAGAACGGCCAGTGGGTTTCGGAAGAGCGCTCCGCCGCCGCCAAGCACGATGCCGACCTTCAGCGCCAGGCCGATCACCACTGGCGTCCCCTTCTGGAAGCCGCCCGCGCGGGGCTGGCGTCGACGCACGGGGACCGCCGCGAATCGGCCGAGACCACGCTTTCCACAATCAGCGACCCCCGCGCCGCGGCTTCGGTCTGGTCGATCTTCGGCGCCTCGAAGGACCCGGCCTCGCAGGCGAAGGGCGTGCAGATCCTCGGCCAGATTGACGCGGCGATGGCGTCGCGCGGCCTGGCCATGCTCGCCGTCTCGGCCAGTTCCGCCGAGACCCGCCGCGCCGCGGCCGAGACCCTCACCCGCCGCGACGTCCGCGAGTTCGCCGACCTGCTCATCGCCCTGATC
Source organism: Isosphaeraceae bacterium (assembly GCA_965277595.1). Classification (GTDB taxonomy): domain Bacteria; phylum Planctomycetota; class Planctomycetia; order Isosphaerales; family Isosphaeraceae; genus CBDIDH01. The sequence goes on along the minus strand of CBDIDH010000002.1, from coordinate 1,270,904 downwards.
CGCGAGCCGATCAAGTATGAGGTTGACGCCGTCGCCAATCAGGGCCAGTCCGGCAGTCTCTCGGTTCACGGCAAGAAGGCCAACGTCCGCCGCATTTACACTCCGCCGCCGGTCCCGCTCCCCGCGATCCTGCCCAACGACCAGCTTGGCGTCGACGCCAACGGACTACCCGCCATTTACCGGCCGTATCAGTATTCGGTTGTGAATGGCCTGCCCAACCGCCAAATTTCGCTGACCGCACCCACCGCCGCGGAGACCTTCACGAACTTCTTCGCCAGTCACCTCGGCGAAGCCGGCCGGATCGGCGCCCAGAATGCGGTTCAGAACGGCTTGCTCGGCCCTTATGCCAATATCCACACCGACATTGACGGCCTGCCGGCAAACCTCAGAGGACAGACCCTCATGCCAATTCCGGCTGGTGCCACGGTACTCAACAGAAGTCCGTCGACGGACCTGGTCAATATCTCCGGATACGTCCAGATTCCGATCGGCCAGCTCATGGCCCAGGCCGAATATGCCAACGCCGCCGCTCGCCAGACGATGGAAAACGACATCAATCAGATCGAGACTTACAATAAATCCGTCACTTCATTCAATGATCGCGTCTTGCCCGTTCTGGCGGGTGTTGCCGGGGCGAACTTCGGAACCGACCTGACCGCCTGGCGGAACTGGTGGATTGACCAGGTCGGCATGGCGATTCTCCCGCAGCGCACTCAGGACACGCCCACGGTCGTCGAACAGGTGCCGATCGACTTCCAATTCCAGGCGACGCAACCGGTCATCGTCTCCCAGACCAGCCAGACGCAGCGTCTCATGAGTTGCTTCGCCGCCGGAACACTCGTCCAGACCCAGACCGGGCTCCGGCCGATCGAATCGCTCAAGGTGGGCGACGTCGTCTTGACCCAGAGCGTCAAGACGGCCGGGCTCGGTTATCAGCCCGTGGTGAAGGTTCACCACAACCCGCCCAGCGCCACTTTCAAGATCGTTCTCGGCGGCGAGACGATCGTCAGCAGCGCCTTTCACCGGTTCTGGGCTCCCGGCCGAGGCTGGGTGATGGCCCGCGACCTGAAGCCGGGCGACGTCCTCCGCACCCTTGGCGGTCTCGCCACGGTCTCGACCGTCGAGAACGACCGGGTTCAGCCCGTCTTCAACCTGGATATTGCCGAAGACGCCGACTTCTTCGTCGGCCACCTCGGCGCTCTCGCCCACGACAACACCCTGCCCGATACCCGACTCACCCCCTTTGACCTCGCCTCCACGCCCCTTGATTCGCAAGGGAAGGCTGGGCGTTGACCGATGGGTAATGCGCGGAATGTCTCGGTCATTGGTCCTTGCGTTTTCCCCCCGTCATTCCACCCGCGGCGCGACCGGTTGAAGGCGCGCCGCGAACCCTCGCAGCCCGAGCATTCCCGCCAGGGCAACGCCCAGCGCCGCGGCCGGATTTCTCTGGATCGCTTCCGCGCTCGCGGCGGCCAGATACGCCGAGGCCGCGAGCAGGCCGAAGCTCAAGGCCGCCCGCACCGCCCGGCCGATCCGATCCAAGGTTGTTTCACTCCCTGGCCTCGCGGTCAATCGCGCCGCGAGAAATAAGAGCGTGATCGCCAGGCCGGTCGAGACGAACCAGGCCGTCCATGTGAACGCCCCAAAGAGTCCCGCCGTCGGCCAGCGTTCCGGTCCCCACGGCGATCCCGGCACAATCACCGAGGCCGTCACCCCCGCGAAGGCGATTGCCGGGATCTTCCAGACCTCTCCCCTTGTTTTCCTCCCGATCTCGGCCATCCCGCCCCCCCCTGCCCGATCCTGCCCGCCTGCGTCCCTTCCGTTCATTCTAGCGCTCCGCCTCACGCCCCGGCAAGTCACCCCCGCGACCGCCCCTTGGGCTGACTCTCTTTTTGTTATCAACCGATGACCGATGACCAATGATCAATCCTCTGGAGCCGAACTCCTCATCTCTTCTCTTCCCCTCGACTTTCCTTGGCCATTGGCCATCGGTCATCGGTCATTTCTCCCCTTTCCACAACCGCCGCGCCCCGCGCAGGGTTGCCAGATCATCCCGAAACGTGCGACAAAAGAAGACGCGCGCACAGAACGATGATTCGCCCACACACAAAGGGACGGTCGCACGCACGCACGCACGCAGACGCGGACGACGGAGGTTGAATTCACGATGGACTGGATGTCGGTCTTCCACGACGCACTTCCGTACTCGGCCTTTCTCGATCGCCACGCGACCCCCGCGCAACGGTCGCGCTGGGATGCGGCGCACGATCGGGTGAGCCTGCCCCCCGCGGCCTCGGAACTCCTCGGCGGTTTTGTCCGGACGATGCCCGTTCTCTGCCTCGCCGGCGCCTGGTGTGGCGACTGCGTGAACCAATGCCCGACCTTCGACCACTTCGCCCGCGCCACGCGCTCGAAGATCGACCTCCGCTTCCTCGACCGCGACGCCCGCGCCGACGTCCGCGAAACTCTCTCGATCAACGGCGGCCATCGCGTACCCGTCGTCGTCTTCTTGAGCGAAGAGGGATTCGAGGTCTCCCGGTACGGCGAGCGCACCCTCTCCGCCTACCGCACTCTCGCGGCCGATCGCCTCGGCCCCGCCTGTCCGACCGGCCTCGTCGCCCCCTCGGCCGACTCGCTGGCACTCGGTCTTTCCGAATGGCTCGCCGAATTCGAGCGTGCCCAGCTCATCCTCCGCCTCTCTCCCCGCCTCCGCCAGAAGTACAATGATTGACTTATCATGACCAATGACCTATAGTTTCCCGTTTCTGTCCTCTGTCCTCTGTCCTTCTGCCCTTTGCCCTTTGTCCTCTGCCCTCTGTCCTCTGTCCTCTGACCTCTGTCCTCTGTCCTTCCCGGCAAGGCACAATCAGGACGCGCGCGCATCAAGATGATGCCGGAACCACAACTCCAACATCAACAACGTCCAGAGCCGATACGCATGGTCGCGACGACCGGAGACATGATCATCAATCAACGCGGCAACAGCCTCGGGTCGAAACAAACCACGGTTCAGGGCCACCGGATCGAGCAAGACCGCGCGTAACTCGTCCTTCAATTCCGAACGAAACCAGCGATCGATCGGCACGCCAAACCCCATTTTGGCCCGGTTGCGGATCGAACCGGGAATCACATCGGCAAAGGCCTCTTTGAGCACGACCTTCGACCGCCCCCCCTGAAGCCTCAATTTTCGGTTCGAAGGCAACGAGATCGCCAGTTCGACCACCCGATGATCGAGAAAGGGACACCGACACTCTAGCGAGTTCGCCATGCTGGCCATGTCCACCTTCGCCAGTAAATCGCCAGGCAAGTACGTGAGAATATCGGAAATCGTCGCCCTCGTCACGGGATCGCGGCGCGAGGCGATGTTGTAGGCGTCGCGAAGCACGGAGAGAGGATCGGCATCGTCGGGATGTTTTGAACCGGCCGACGCGAGAGTATCAAGCCAGGCGCTGGAGTAGACGGAGGTTCGCGCGGGCTCGTCGAACTGAACCATCCATCGGGCGTAGCGGTTCACAGGTTCCTCGCCCATCCCTTCGAGCCAGCGCCGGACCTTTCTGAGCCGCGTTTTTGCCTTGACCGACGTCGGCAAGACCCGCGCCAGGGGACCGCCGAGCATCGCCTTCGCTCCGGCCGGCAGGCGGTCGAGCATCGCCGCGAGCGCCACGCCTCGATAGCGATCGTAGCCCGCGAAAAGCTCGTCGCCCGCGTCGCCGGTCAGGGCGACGGTCACCTCCTTGCGCGTCTCTCGCGAGACGAGCCAGGTGGGCAGGGCCGAGCTATCGGCGAAGGGCTCGTCAAACTGATCCGCCAGGGCGGGCAGGGTTTCCCAGGCCCTTGGCCGGACCTGAAAGGCGTGGTGTTCGGTGCCGATCGCCTTCGCGGCGGCCTCGGCATATTTCGATTCATCAAAGACCGGGTCATCAAAGCCGATGGAAAACGTTTTCACGGGCCGATTTGATGCCCTTTGCATCAAGCCGACGATCACCGTCGAATCCACGCCCCCCGACAAAAACGCCCCCAGCGGCACATCCGCGATCCTCTGTTCGGCCACGGCCTCGGTCAGCAGGGCGCGAAGCCGCGCCACGTCCTCGCCGGGCAACCTCGGCGTTTCCGTATTCCAGTCCGGCTCCCAGTAGCGGGTCAGGCGGAGTTGCCCCTCGTGCCAGACCGCGTAATGCGCGGGAGGAAGCTTGTAGACACCTTCAAGAATTGTTCCTGGATGCGGAACATATCCATACGTCAAATAGCGATCAACGGCGATCGGATCAACACGTCTGGGCAGATCGGCCTCGGGAAGGGTGAGCAGGGCCTTCAGTTCGCTGGCAAAGGTGATTCGCCTGCCGTCATGTCGATAAATGAGAGGCTTCTGGCCCAGGCGGTCGCGGCCGAGAACGAGAATCCGTTTCGAAGCGTCCCAGATCGCCAGCGCGAACATGCCGCGCAGCAACGAGAAGAAGCCTGGCCCCTCATCCTCGTACAGATGAACAAGAACTTCGGTATCGCCCTGCGATTTGAGCGTGTGCCCGCGTGCTTCGAGCCGACGCCGGAGCGCGGGGAAGTTGTAAATCTCACCGTTGAAGACGGTCCAGATGGTGCCGTCCTCGTTGCCGAGGGGTTGATGGCCGCCGGCGAGGTCGACGATCGCCAGCCTGCGAAACCCGAGCGCCGCGTGTTCGTCGCGATAGGTCCCGGTATCATCGGGACCTCGGTGCGCGATCCGCCGCGTCATCGCGTCGAGGTCTTCCGCCGCGAGCGGTCGCCCCTGCGTGGTCCAGGCTGCTCCCACGATTCCGCACATTCGGTTGCGATCGCCTCTGGTCCGTGTCTTGACGCCGATTTCATGCGACGTCGTTCGGTCCCAGCAGTTTACGACAATCGCCCCGGGCGGGGAACCGTTTCGGAGAAGGAATAACCGATGACCGATGATCAAGAATTGAAGACAGAAAACCGATGTCCGACCCGACCTCCAAGGCTTCCCTTGGTCATCGGTCATCGGTCATCGGGCATTTCTCTTCAATTATTGCCCCGTGTATCCCTTCCGCTCGATGTTGTTTGAGCGGTTGATGAACGCCTTGCGCTTGGGAATGCGGGGCTTGAGCTTCTCGTCGGGGACCTTCACGGGCGTGGGCCGGAAGCCGGTCTTGGCGTCGATGAAGGCGACCGTCTTGGGGTCGGCAAGCTGAGACTCGCCGGTCTTGAGGTTGTACGAGAAGGTCCGCCCCGGGGCAAGGGTCGGGGCCTGGCCGATGTGGTCTTGCTGGGCGATCACGATGTCGTTGCCGTTCTCGCCGTACGCATAAAGCAAGCTCGATTGCGAGTCATACGTGATCCTGTCCGCCTGGATCGACTTGTCCACCGACGCCGCGAACGACTCGTCCCATGCTTTCAGGAAATATCGAGGAGGCGCATTCTCGTCGCGTTCCAGATCCTTCGCCCGCGGCGGCTCGCTCACGACCCGGAGGATCTGCGAGGTCAACTGCATCGTGTCGGCGGGGGGCTTCTCGGGATCGAGCACGGCGTTCGCGTCGGCAACGCCCGCGCGGAGGGCCTCGACGTCGCCAAAGAAGTCGGCGACGCGGTCCTCGGCCTTGCTCGAATCGAGTCCCGAGCCGACCCGGCCAGTCATCGCATACATGAAATGAACCTGCGTCAATACCAGCGGGAGCTTCGGTTTCGGCTTCGCTCCCGGGTTTCGGCCCACTTTGCGGGCGGGATCGGCCGGGTTATTCCTCGGGTCGGTTCGACCGACGACGTCGGAACCTTTTCGAAGAGGAACCCCGCGATTGGCCGCGGGACCGGCTGTCAGGCGGATCGACTTCGCCGCGTCGAGACCGGTCTCGGCATCACGACGCCCCAGAGGCGTTATCTTGTTCTTCTTGTCGTCGACCTCGTACAGATAAACGGTTCCTTCGCCGGGGACGAAGAACTTGCCCGTCAATCGTTCATACGTGAGAAAGTCGCCGAGAATGCGCTGACGCTGAATGATCGTCTGTCGAATGGGATCGCGCTTGGTGTTGACGACGACGACCTTCTTCGTGCAATCAATTCGCGCCAGTTCCGCCTTGGGCTCGGCGTCTTTCGCGGCGGCGGGATCGTTGCTATTCGAAGGGTTCGCGGCCTTCACCAGCTTGATCGTCCGATCAAAATAGGTGCGCATCACGTCCTGACAATCAAGCGTTGATTCTTCGTTCTCGGCATGAACATCTTTATAAAACTCCGCCCGCGCCACGACCTTTCCCGTCGGGTCGGTGGACCTGCCAAAGAATCGCATCTTTTCACCAAAGAAGATCGTCATCTGTTGACCTTCTTTGGGCTTTTCTTTCTTTTCGTTTTGAACTTTGTCTCTATCTTTATCCTTATCTTTTTCTTTTCTCTTTTCTTTTTCCGGGGATGATTCCATGAGCAGGCCCTTCGCCGCGAGTTGCGTGAGCGAGCCGTTGCCGTCAACCCAGGCGCGATCGGTTGCCTGATCGAGGCCGATTCGACGTCCACGGATGACCATCTCATCCGAATCCACCATCGCCAGGGGGCGGAACATCTCGGCATCGGCCGGGTTCACGACGGCATCGTTGGCGGGCTCGGGCTGGGCCTTCGGCGCGGTCGGGTCATCGCTGTAAACGATGAACTGGCTCCCCTTGCCCCCCTGGTTGAAGAGGTCAACCGCCTCGCCGACGATCTCGGTTCCGCGCGTCTTTCCTTGCGACGGATCTTGATGGATCAGGACCGTTCCACGGAGCCGGACCTCGTCAATCTCCGAGGTTCTCGCCCCGTTTGACCCGCCGCCGCCAAACATTCCGGCTCCAGGGGCCGATCCCGTTGCCTTCGCCGATGAACCCGCCGGCGCTGGTTTGAGCAAGACACGAGCCCAGACCCGGTCGGCGTCCGCTCTCGATTCCGGCTCGACAGGCCGCGCCGGTTCGGCGGGCGCCGCCGCGGGAACGGGAGCAGGTGCCGCATTGTGATTCGCGGCATTTGTGTTTGTCTTTGCGTTTGTACTGGCATTTGCCTTGACCGGAGCGGGCGCGACCCTGGAATCGCCGGGCAGGGCATCGACGGGGACAAACATGGCCTGAAGGTCGTTTCGCGCGGTGACGGTCTTGCCAGGCGTGACGAGAAGAACATCGCGCGATGCGAAGAGATGTTCAATCTCATACGCACCCGACCCGGTCGGGCTGGCCGACGGAGTCGCGTTTGGATTTGTGTTCACGACAGGAGTCTTGGGCTTGAGCAAGACGACAATCGTGCTTTGCTTGTCGCGGCCGTCGAGCGTGGCCCTGGCGGGGATGTCGGCGAAACCGGGCTTGCCGGTGAGCGTGACGCGTTTCCGCACGGGGGGCGCGGGGGCGTTCGCCGAGGCCACGACGAGAGGCTGATGAGCCGGGGCAACGGGTCGAATCGTGAGCATGTCATTCCAGTGGGCCGTGCGCTCGATCGGTCCGTTCAAGCCCGGCCCGGGTCGCGATTCCATGTCGCCCGGCCCGCTGGCGACGATCACCGCGTAGTCGTTGCCGCGATGGTCATCGAAGATCGTGGCGTCAATGGCGTGGATCGTCGTGAAGGACGAGACCTTGCCCCGGTCCGGCCCCTCGGTGATCCGGTCCACCTTGTTGACGATCAGGCCGGTCGTCCGATCGCCTCGAAAGTAGGTGGTGTCGGGCTTCTCGGGCACCTGGCCGGGCGAGCGTGGCATCTCTTTCTTGAAGATCAGTTCATTGCAGCGGACCTTGATATCCTGCGCGGAGGAGACGAGGCGGACGTTGTGTCCCGAGGCCACGGCTTCTTTCAAGGTCAGGTCGGACATCGCCCCCTTGGGGGGCGGTGCCGCCGCGGACGCCGCCGCCGAGATGGCGGCCGAGGCCACCGGCGCCGGTTCGGCCGCGAAGGGATCAAGGCTCAGCGGCGCGGGTTCGACGATCACTGCCTTCGCCGCCGCGGCGGCGGTCGGGTCACCTTTATCGGGGGGAATGAGAGTCAAGCGGAGGTGATCGCTGTAGAGTTGATCATTCGTGGCGGGTTCGCTGCCGCGGACCACCTCGACATTTCGGGAGAACTGCGCGATGGTCGGCCCCTTGGGCGCGGGGGGACCGACGAACCCTTCGAAAACGCTGGCCGGACGCTTCGGGAAATCGATCTGCATCAGGCCGTCGCACTTCAGGTCGAGCGGGTTGGCCACGCCGGGCTTCGCCTTCGAAGCGACCGAGGTGCCGGGCATGATTCCTCCGGCGCCGACGTCGTTGATGAAGATGTGGACTTTCTTGAACAGGTACGCCGTCTGTGCATCTTCAAACCCGTTCGGCGACCCGGGAGGCTTGACGGTTCCGTCGTCCTTGGGCCGAAGCTTGATGAGAAGGCCGATACCGGTGATCCAGTAAACATCGTCGCGAATCAAGACATCCGAGTCGCTGTTGATTTGAAGCTTGGCCTCATCGTATTCAAGCCAGGTCAGGGGGCCGATCCGCAGGTCATCGGCCGGGTTCGCGGGCGTTCCCTTGTCGTCGCGGAGGTGAACATTGCCTTCGATCTTGGCATGAACAACCCGGAGACTACCGGCCTCGCCCGGCTTGGGCGAACGGTCAAAGGGCTTGTCCAGCTCGATATGGGCGATGTCGCTGGTGGCGGTCTTCACGGCGCGGCCGTCGGCGCTTTCCATGATGATGGCGAAGGGCCAGAAGTCGACATGTTTTCCGTCTTTATCGCGTTTATATTCGCGCGCATACATCCAGAAGCCGCGATCGGCGTTGTAGAGCTTGATGGGCAGACCGACTTCGGTGGTCCAGTGCCCTTCGCCGAAGCGTTCCTTGGCCAGGGCGATCGATTTCTTGTTCGTGACCGACGCCAGGACCTCGAACTTGACGTGTCCTTCGGGTGTCGACCGGCTCAAGGCCCGCGCCAGCACCGCGAAGGCGGGGCCGTAGCAGGCGTATCCCGCCAGCAGCATGCCGAAGGCCGTCGCGATCTGGAGTGCTTTCTTGAACACAGTCACTTCCGCTCCTCAAAGGCCGGCGGCTGTCGGACACAAATGCCCTGGACGGACCCGATTACCTTTTGAACAACTTTTGACCTTTGTCTTTTGTCCTCTGTCCTTACCCGATCGTCGGTGTCCGATACGAGTCGACCCATCGGTCCCACGAGCCTTGATTCTTGAGAATCCATTCGATCACCTCGCGCACGGCGCCGCGACCTCCGGGGGATGCGGTGACGAAGTGGACGGCCTCGCGAACCTCAAGGGCGGCATCGGCCGGACACGCGGCGAGGCCAACGAGCGAAAGAACGGGCAAGTCGGCGAGGTCGTCGCCGATGTAGCAGACCTGAGCGGGTTTCAAGCCAAGCTCGGCGATCAAGGCTCGAAACGGGCCGGATTTCTCGGCGGCGCCCTGGATCACGGGGGTGATTCCGAGTTCGGCGGCGCGGATATCAACCAAGGCGGCGCGCCGGCCCGAGAGAATCGCCACGCGCTTGCCCGCTTTGCGCCAGAGGGCGATTCCGCTGCCGTCGCGGACGTGAAAATGTTTGGTTTCGACGCCTCGGTCATCGACGGCGATCACGCCATCGGTCAAGACGCCGTCGACGTCGACCAGCAAAAGCTCGATCGCCTCGCACCGACCATCCAGGTCGTCGAGGTCGCTTGATCGAACGTTTTCCGCGGTCTCCGCCATCCCAATTCTCCAATCGCCCTTTTGGCCTTATCGCCCCTCGTCTTCAAACTCAAACTCGTGCGGCACCAGGCTGAAGACATCGGTCAGATCCACCAGGCCGACCACACGGCCGCCGCGATCGACGACGGGAAGCTCGCTGATCTTGCGCAGCTTCATCGCCTCAACGGCCTCGGCCAGGGTCTGGCCGACGACCGCCTGAATGGGGTTGGCGGTCATGACCTCGCGGATCGGCCGATCGAGGTCGGCCTCGCGTCGGCGTTCGAACAGGCGGGCGAGGTCGCTGTCGGTGAAGATTCCCAGGAGCATCCCGTCCTCGTCCTCGACGAGCACCGCGCCGGAACGTCGACGCGGCCCGGCGAGCGATATCAGGACCTCGCGGACGGTCTGGTCCGGGCCGCCTTTGCGGAGTTGACGACCGGTTCGCATCACGTCTTCGACCCGGCTGAGCTTGCGACCGAGGGCGCCCGCGGGATGGTTGAGGGCGAAGTCCTCGGCGCGGAAGTCGCGCATCCGGCTGACCAGCAGGGCCAGGGCATCGCCGACGGCCATCAGGGCGGTTGTGCTCGCCGAAGGGGCCAGGCCGAGCGGGCAGGCTTCTTCAATAGGCCCGAGCGCGACGCAGAGGTCGGACGCCCGGCCGAGCGTGCTTCCCGGGCGTTCGGTGATCGCGATCAAGCAGGCGGAGATTCGCTTGAGCGCGGGAATCAGGCGGACGACTTCCTCGGTCTCGCCGCTCTGCGAGAGGGCAATCACGACGTCTTCAGCCCTGACCCGGCCGAGGTCGCCGTGAACGGCTTCCGAAGGGTGGAGCGTGAAGGCCCGGGTTCCCGTCGACGCGAGCGTCGCGGCGAGCTTCTGGCCGACGATCCCCGCCTTGCCCATTCCGGTGACGATCACGCCGCCGGGACACCGAAAGATCAGGTCGGCCGCTCGGGCGATCGAGACGCCGAGGCGATCGCGAACCCGTTCCAGGGCCTCGGCTTCGATCCGTAAGACCTCGCGAGCAAAGGCGAGGCCGTCGGCCTCGGTCTCCGCGGCGAGCGCTGCGTCCGTGATCAACGCCATCGGTGGGCCTCCTTGCCCCGCGATGCACTTCCCCACGCCCTCCGCCCGGCGCACCCGCCGGCCCGCCGAGTCGACTTCCCGTGGGGTCGGCACCATATCCCATCCCCTTCCGCCCGTCAACGCGGGCCACGGCGAACCCTGGAGAAATTGCCAGGGACCAACAACCGTCGACCTTGTTTCCTCTGACTCCGAGTTGCTCGTGGCGTTGTGTGGGCGGTTCAAATTCTGGAAGGGCAGAGGACAAAGGGCACAGGGCAGATTTTTCGATTTCCTTTGCCCTTTGTCCTTCCAAGCAACCACTCAAGCCATACGTAGCCAAACCCAGCCTTATCCCTGTCTTTCGGTCGTTGCCGCCGTGGGACATGACGCTTTTTCCCGCGTTGGCGTAAAAACGAGAGATCTCCGCAAAATGGATAAGTCAGGCAATTTCCGGCAATTTTCAAAGAAGGGTGGTTTCTCCTTTAACAACATACGGTTTTTCCGAGGCGAGGCCGTTGCGGTTGCGTTACGATGAATGCGGCCAAGGCATCGCAAAAGCGCCAGCAAATCCAAGGGGGTCGAAGGCCCGGCGGGGGAGTTCATGAACGTCGACGGCTATCGGCTGTTGAGCCCGCTCGGGGCTGGTCGTGATGGTGCCTCGCATCGCGCGATCGCGCCCGACGGCATGACCAGGGTCGAACTCCGCGACCTCGCCCCGGCGCGGGCCGATCCGACGCGCTGGGCGTCGCTTTCGCGTCGGATCAGCATCGCGGCACGGTTCGATCACCCGGGCGCGGTTCGCGTCGTTGAGCCGGTCGCCGTCAAGGGAGACCCTGTTCTCGTCGTCGAATGGCTCGACGCGCCAAGCCTTGCCGAGGCGCTCAACGGTTCGCTGCCGGTCAACCCGAGCGAGGCGCTGACGCTGACGTATGGTCTGGCCGGAACGCTCGCCGAGGCGCACAGGATCGGCCTGACGCATGGCAGGATCGCGCCGGGATTCGTCAGGTCTCCGCCACGAGGTCGCCTTAAACTGGACTTCACCGGCACCGAGACCATCACGGCCGCCAGTCTTTCCGCCCCCTTTCTCGCCCCGGAATGCGACAACGGCGCCGACCCTGGCCGCGAGGCGGATATCTATGGTCTGGGGGCCTTGCTCGTCTGGCTTTTGACAGGCTCGGGAGCGCGGGACAGGCTCGATGCGGCGATGGAGAGCTTGCCCGGCAAGCCGAGTGAATTGCTTCAGGCGATGCTCGCCACGAGTCCCGACGACCGGCCGACGGCGCGCGAGGTCAAGGACACTCTCGGCGTCTGGATCTCGCATTCGGCCGAGACGGGCAGCGGTGTTGGAGCGAGCGCCGAGCCGGATTTTGATATCGGCTCGCGGATCTCGCTGACGTCGTCCGGTCAGTCGCTGGCGACGGTTTCCGGCCCGGCGGTTCCGGTCAAGGCGGTGGGGGGTTCGGCCGTGGGCCTCACGCTCGGCCGATTTCGGCTTCTGGAAGTTCTTGGATCGGGGGGACAGGGGGTCGTCTATCGCGCCGAGGACACGGCCGACGGCTCGATCGTCGCTCTCAAGGTGCTTCGCCCCGAATGGGCGAGCCACCCCACCGCCTCGCGCCGGTTTCGCAAGGAGGCCAGGCTTTTGGCCGAGGTGAATAATCCGTATGTCGTGACCTTGCTGGAACATAACGAGGATGGCCAGCTTGCCTATCTCGTCATGGAGTTCGTCACCGGGCGGACCCTCTCCTCGCTCTTGACGGGCGACGAACGGCTTGACGAGTCCACGGCGCTCTCGGTGGCCGCCGACGTCGCCCGTGCCTTGGAAGACGCGCACACGCGCGGGATCATTCACCGCGACATCAAGCCGTCGAACGTCCTCTTGCTCGACCCGCCCCTCGGGTCTCGACAGGGGACGCCCCCGCGCGCCAAGTTGACTGATTTTGGCCTCGCGCGCCACGTTGTCGACCCCGAATCGCTGGCGATGACCGCCACGGGCGCCGTGCTCGGCACCCCGCAGTACATGGCCCCCGAACAAAGCGCGGGGCGGCAGGTCGATGCCCGCGCTGATATTTACGCCCTCGGCGCCACGCTTTATCATATGCTCGTCGGACGTCCGCCCTTTCTTCCGGGCGATCGCGGCAACGCGGAATTGTCGGACGACCGCAAGGGATCGTCGTCGTCATCGTCCTCGTCTCGATCGCGCAAGTCGGGCCTCAGTGATGGCGTTCGCCGCGTGCTGGAACGTTCGTTGGCGAAGGCACCCGACGACCGCTATCCCGACGCCGCGGCGCTCTTGAAAGACCTCGAACGCCTGGCCCGGGGCGAGCCGACGGGCATTCCGGTCCATCCCGTCCTGCCCCCGTGTGACCCGAAAAAGACGCTGGAGTTTGAGTTCCGCTGGAACCTTGAGGCCACGCCGCGCCAACTCTGGCCTTATGTCACGAACACCGACCGCCTTGACCGCGCGCTCGGCTTTCCTCCGGTTCGCTACGCCTACCAGGCTGACCCGAACGTCGGCGTTCGCCTCTTTGCCGAGGGGACGAAGGCGGGCATGGCCGAAGCCTGGGAAGAACACCCGTATGAGTGGGTCGAACCCCGTCGCATGGGCGTTTTGCGCGAGTACACGCGCGGCCCTTTCGTCTGGCTCGTCAGCACGGTTGAACTGACGCCTCGAACCGACGGCGGGACGACCCTGACGCATCGCCTTCGGCTCGAACCGCGCGGCTGGAAGTCGCGGACGTTCACCCCCCTGGGCGTCGGCGTTCGGTTCAAGGCGTCGCTCGGCCGGATCTACGAGCGGATCGACGCGACACTGACCGGCAAGCTCGGCTCGACGTCGACGGTTGATCCGTTTGAACCTCCCGAAGCCCTCACGCCGGCCGTCCGCGCCCGACTGGACCAACGGCTTGACGCCCTCGCCGTTCGGGGGGTTGACCCGACCGCCGTCGAGTGGCTGGGCGAGCTTCTGGCGCGTGCCCCGGTTCAGGAAATCGCGAGGCTCCGGCCCCTGGCGCTCGCGCAGCGCTGGGGTCTGGAACCGGAAGGGGTCGTCGCCGCCTGTCTTCACGCGGCGCGCGAGGGGTTGCTTGTCCTGCTCTGGGACATCCTCTGCCCGGCCTGCCGGATTCCCTGCGAGGTGACCGACACGCTTCGGGCGATCCGCGATCACGGCCGTTGTGAGTCGTGCCAGCTTGATTTTGAGCTGGATTTCGCCGGATCGGTCGAGTTGATCTTCCGCGCCCATCCCGAGATCCGCCCGGCCGACACCGGCGTTTACTGCGCGGGGGGTCCCGCGCACGCGCCTCACGTTCTGGCGCAGGTCCGCGTCTTGCCCGGCGAGCGGTTTGACCTGGAATTGACCCTTCCCGAGGGCGAATACCTGTTCCGAGGCCCGCAGCTTCCCTGGTCGGTTCGGTTCGTGGTTCGCGCGGGGGTCGCCTCGCGTCGGGTCGACGTCGACCTCATGGCCGGGCCGACACCGGGGCGGTCGTGGACGCTCGGCCCTGGCGGGCAGGTGCTTGCCCTCTGGAACCCGGGCGAGCATGAGATCCTGGCGCGGGTCGAGCGCGAGGCGTCGCGTGACGATGCGTTGACGGCCGCGGGTGCGTTGGTTTTCGCCCCGTTTCGCGACCTCTTTCCGGGCGAGGTCCTTTCGCCGGGCCAGCTTGTCGGTGTCGCCTCGGTGACCTTGCTCGTGACTCATCTTGACGGCGTTTCCCACCTGTATGACGACCTGGGCGACGCCCGCGCCTTTGAACTCATTCACGATCATTTTCGGGTTCTCGACGCGAGCATTCGAGGCGGTGGCGGCACGGTCGTCAAGACGATCGACGAAGGCGTGATCGCCTCGTTTTCCGGTCCCGAAGCCGCGGTCAAGGTCGGCCTCGAACTGGCATCGGCGCTGGCGAGCCACGAGTCGATGCGTGGCCAGAACCTGGGTCAACTCCTTCGCCTGGGCGTTCATCGCGGCTCGGCGATGGTTGCCACGATTGACGGCCGCCTCGACTACTTCGGCGGTGCCGTCCGCCGCGCCCGCCGCCTTCCTTTTCACTCTCGCTCTGGCGACCTCGTCGTCACTCCCGAGATCGCCTCCGACCCGCTCGTCTCCTCGCTTTTTTCCCGTCTGACGGCACCTCCCGAGCCCTTCGATTCCGGGCCTGATGGGCCTCTTTACCGACTCAACTCGTTACTTTTGTCATGACCAAGAGAGGCTATCAATCGTGCGGTGCGACCCGAGAACCGGGCTCTTCAGTTAGTAAATTCCATTTGAGTATGTTTGCAAATATGTATTAGAAATGGCGGCGGTGACAATATTCGCATCGACCCCCCTGTCATCACAAACACCTTGACCTGATCGTGCTTCCAGATCGGCTTGTCGCCCTAGGTGGTCGAACGAGTGAACGAACCGCGACGACGGATTCTTGAATCCCACGATTCTTGTACGTAAATTCTAAAGATGAGAAAACCAACGCGGCCAAACAAACAAATCTCAGACGAAACCCGAGGCAAGTGTTTCGAGTTGCGACATAATTCTTCGGAGAACCGGACCTTCAAAGTTGCTACCAATATCGTGGGTTAACCTCTGGTAATGTGAATTCTTGAGCGTTATAAAATTTTTTCAAAAGGAATGAAAATTAGAGAAAGCGACGCGTGAAATTGCATTGATGTCCGAACCGTACATCGAAGTTCAATCAGGAGAATGTAAATGTATTTGTTTTATTTTGACGAAAGCGGCGACTCGGGAATGGTCAACAGTCCAACCCGTTTCTTTGTTCTTTCATGCGTGGTTGTTCATCAGGATGACTGGTTGAAGACACTAGACAATCTTATCCACATGAGAAGACTTATAAAAAACAGGCATAACATTTCGACTCGCCCTGAAATCAAGGCCACGGACATCAGGCGAGGCCGTGGGCCGCTTGTCCCCCTGCGATGGTCGCTTGAGAGGAGGATGGAATTCTACAGAAATCTTATGAAATACCAGTGCTCTTATTTAACTAATATTTATTGTTTTTCTATCGCAATCAACAAAGAGGCGTCCGCGAAAAAGAAAACAAACCCAAGTGAGTTTGACCCGCGCCAGGAGGCGTGGATGTTCGCGTTGCAACGGGTAGAAAGATTCTGCAAGGACAAGCAGGAGAAGGCCATGATCTTCCCCGACGAAGGAAACGGCGTTCTCGTGAAGCGACTCACCAGGGCAATGCGTCGACACCATAACGTGCCTCGGCATTGGGGGGAGGGAGCCTTCAAGGTGCCCGTCGAGCGGCTGATTGAAGATCCTAACGATCGAAAATCCCATGACTCCTACTTCATCCAGCTTGCTGACTGGAATGCCTATGCGTCTCATCGATCATCTTACGTGGATGGCATCGACAAAGTTCCCGGTGATCTCTGGGACGATCTGGGTGATCGTCGGTTATTGGCCGTGAATTCCGTGACCGGAGGGCCGCCGGGCATCGTCGTGTATCCGACATAAAAAAACGGCCCCCGTCAGTTGTGACTGACGGGGGCCGTTGGAACAGTCTTGCACCGGCATCGGCCGGGTTGGGACTGTACAAACAGTCTACAACAAGGATGCGCATCATGCAAGATTCAAAAAACGGTTAAGTTCGTTAAATTGCAGGTCGCAGGGGCAGGGTGGGTTTTGGCGATTCCTTCGACGATTTTTCCCGGCTCGAAGGTCTCTTGATGAATTATATTGGTAAAGGCTTTGCGAGCGACCCACAAAACTCGTTCTCCGGGGGCGCAACGCCGTGAATACCGAACCGCCACCCGGCAATTCATCAAGAGCCAGGCAGAAATTCATGCCGACTTGAGCAATCCCTTCCTCAAGGTCTCTCCCACCTGCGCGGGGCCGTAGCCGTGTTCGACCATGAGGCAGGGGATTTCATATTGCTGGCAGAGAGGGCGGAGTCGATCGCTGACGCCGTGGCCGATGAAGCTGCGGAGCAAGATCACCAGGTCGACGCCGTGGGTGCGGACGCGCTGCTCCAGAGAGTCAAGAGCGGCGGGTTTGGCGTCTTCATAAGGCTCCCAGTCGAGTTTCTGGAACTCAAAAAGGCGCTGCAAGGTCCGGCGGACGTCCTCGCGCACCGAACCGCCGATCATCAGGGCGCGTCGTCCCTGGGTCGCGGTCAAGAGGTCACCAAACTGGGCGCGAAGGGCGTCGGGCTCGTCGTCGCGCGCGGCCTCGTCGCGGATCTTGTCGAGGTTGCGACGCAGGGCGCGCAGGCCATTGCCGCCGCTGACGTGCTCGCGAAAAGGCATCACCAGTTCAAGGAGCTCGGGATCGGACGCCCCTAGCCCATTGACCGCCTGTTTGACCAGTTCGAGAAAGTCATCAAGACCTTCCTCGGGAAGCTGGACCGAAAGCATCAGGGCCTTCAACTCGGTCAAGGCGGCGCGGCCGGACTCGCGCGCCTGGAGTTGCCGTTCCGACTCCCTGGCCTGATGCTCGCCGCGCAACTGTTCGCGGTCGCGCGAATGCCGGGCGGTGTCGGTCGCCTGCTGAAACTGAACCTGCGCCTCGGCGATGTACAAGGCCCAGTCGGTATGAAAGTCCTGGCGGAAGGCTTCGATATAGCCCGGCTCATACTGTTTGGAAAGCGTCTTGAGATGATGGAAGACGCGAAGCGACATCGCCATCGCCTCGTCGGCCGGCTCGGGCTCGGCCGCCTGGAACTGGCGATAGCGGCCTATCCAGATCTTCAACTGCGTGTACTGCTCGGCGCGGGAGAGCACGCCAAAATAAGGGGAGGCCGTCTCGACCTCGCGCGCCAGTGATTGAAGCTGACCACCGGGAAACAACGTTTCGGCGTCCCACAAGAGCCGGTCCTCGGCCGAGAAATTCTCGGCAAGCTGCGGCTGAAGGCGGTCAAGCTCGCGGCGCAGGGTCTGATAGTGGTCGATCGCCAGGCGGAGACCTTTGCGAGCCTCGTCGGCCTCTCGGGTCACCGAGTCAAGGGCTTCGCGCGCTTCGCGTCGGGCGCGATCGATCTCGGCCCGGGCGTTGTCAATCAGGGCCTCGGCGTCGGCGTCGGCATCCAGGGCGTTCTTGAACTGGGCGAGCTTCTTGATCAGTTCCTTGAGCTGCTGTTCCTCGGTGTCGGCCTGTTCCAGTTCCTTGAACCGAACCGGCTTGACCTCGCGAAGGCGGGTCTCGGCGACTCGGGCCCGCCGTTCCGACTCGCGAAAGGCGGTGGCCGCGTGCTCAACCTCGGACCCTAGCTTCTTGGCCCGGCTCCTTGCCTCGGCCTGACGCACCAGCTCGTTTAATTTGTCCAGCGAGTTCGACATGGGTCCCCCACCCTTTCCAAGATTCGTCACGTGAACCTGCCTTCTTTTAATCGAAAACCGCGGCGCTGCCGGCTGCCAGACCTGGCACCACGGCAACGGGCGTCGAGAACCATCTCGGTTGATCAGCCCGAAGGGGGGTTCGGACCGGTCCGGCTCAACTCAACCGGACCCGGAGTGCGTTATCGAAGTCAACAGCCTGCTTGCTTACCCACCTCGCCCGTTGACGGCGTCTCTCCCCTTCTCCCTCAGTTCATCAGTCGGCTGACCACACGCGTCGCGATCGGTCGGCCCAGATCATCGCATCGCATCGCATCGCATCGGCCGGTCAATTGCGACGATGGACGCACTGTCCCGGGCGTCCTCCTCTGACGACCCGATCGGGACGGCCTCAGGCGCGGGCCAGGAACCTCCCGTCCCGCGCTTCAGACCGCTCGCTGCTCCAAGTTTAATCCCAATCTCCCTTGTGAACAACGGGCACGCCCCGCCACGGAACCCCGTTCTTCTCCGAATTTTCCGATCGCAACCCCGCGCCTCGCTCTTCAATCGCCTCAATGTGCCCAACACTCCAAGATTCCACGCACACCTCAATGCATTCGGGCCGAGGGGTGGGAGAAGTTGGATTTCCCCGCCCCTCGGCCCCTTGGCACGTCCTGGTTTTTTTCAAGAACCAACGGTCCGTTGATGGATGTTCACTCAGTTGCGGAGCGGCATCATCCAGGGCTTGGTCAGGGGGATGGGGTCGTTGGTCCGGCCGGTCGACCAATCGGCGCTGCTGTAGGTCGGTTGCCTTCGGACGGCGGCCCGATAGATCGGAGTCGAGTTATACGATGAGTTGGCGTTGGCATAGGTCGTCCGCGCGGGACTGGCGGCGGCGACGACGGGCCGCGTCATTGGCGATGCCGCGGGGTTGGGATAGTAGCCGGGGTTGAAGTAATAGCCGCCGTTGTACCCGCCCGGGCTGTAATAATAGCCCGCGTAGTTGCCCCGGAAAGGTCCGGCGATCGACTGCCCCTGAGCGGTTCCGCCACCACCAAGCGCCAGCAGCGCCGCGAAGGTGACGACGGCGGACAGGACGATCGGCGTCTGGTTCCTTGTCGGTCGCATCGTTCGTTCTCCCTTCAAACTTCAGACTATCTGACAGATGTGAGAGGCCGATGCGTTGCTTTCGATCGGCGCGGCCTCCCCGCGATCGAAAGGCATCCATTTTTTTGATCAATCGCAATCGCGCGCGGCGGGACACGCCGACCCAACCCATCGCACTTGGTCGAGACGGCCTTGACGCAACGCAACCCAAGCGCGACCCGATTCGATTCGATCAACGAAACGAACCTGGCCGACTCCGATGCGTTCGCCGAGCGATCCGAAACCGAGGTCTCGCGTTTCTTTCGACTGACCCCTTTGGGCGATCGTTGGGGGATGGGATCGCCCTGACCTCTTCGCGTGGACCCTCGGCTTCTTCCTTATTATACGCGGGAAATCGGCTGTCCGGCCAATTTCCTTTTCCTGGCGACCGGGAAATTGCAAAAATTTCATGACCGATGACCGATGACCGATGACCAAGGGAATTCAGCCTATCGGTCCTCGGTCATTGGTCATTGGTCCTCGATTCCCAAACCATCGCCGCTTTCGCCGCAATGGATTGAAGTCGGCGCACGCCTGGGTTAGCATGAATCGACGATGGGAAAATTCATGTCCGTTGAAGACGCATGAATTTGATTCATTCTTGAGCAATCGTCGCGAAGACGGACGTCGGTTCTGTTCGCTCCAGGGGAGTCATGTCGATGATTCAGAGACGTTGGAAAGCGGCGGCCCTTGCAATCGCGCTTGCGAGCCTGGGGCAGGATCATCGAGCCGAGGCGCAATGGGGTTATGGTTGGGGCAGTTACGGCGGTTATGCCGGCGGCGGCGGCGGTCAGACCGTGCAGGGAGACATGGCGCGCGGCATGGGGGTGCTTGCCGCCGGGGCGGGACAATATAATCAGCAAACGGCCGTGGCCAGGTCGATCAATGCGGATACGGCGATGCGTTGGAATCAGTATGTTTATCAGTCTCAGCTTGAGGCCAACCGCCGTTATCAGCAAAAGATGGCCCGCAAGCGATACGGCAACGAAGTGGCCCGCGAGAAGATCGCCGACCGCCTTCGCAACGACCCCGAGCCTCGCGACATCGACAGCGGCGACGCGCTCAACGTCGCCTATGACGAGATCAACGACCCGCGCGTGTATTCCCGGGCCTTGAAAGCGGCCACGGCCAAGATTGGCGGCCAGGCGATCCGCGACATTCCTTTTCAGTACGCCGCGGCGGCGATCTCGACGAGTATCCATCAGGTCACGACCAAGGGGAGCGCACCGGCCGCTCTCAAGACGCCGGAATTCGCCGACGAACGCTCGGCCCTTCAGGCCCTTGGCGCCTCGATCCGCGAGAAGACCGACGCGGGCGAGAGCCCCAATCCCGCCGATCTGAGCAAAGCCTTGACCCTGATCGACGCGGCCGAGGCCCGCGTGGTGAAGGTGTATCCGGCCAACTCGCGCGAGCGGACCGACGCCACGAAGTACCTGAAATCGCTTCGCGGCCTGCTTCGGATGATGCAAGGCCCCGCGCTGGACTTCCTTCTCGCGGGCGCCGAGAACCGGCCCGAGGCGACGCTGGGTCAACTCCTGATGTTCATGCAGGCGTACAATTTGCGATTCGGCCCGGCGACCACTCCGCGTCAGCGCGAGGTTTACGCGATGCTTTATCCCAAGCTCGTCGCTCTTCGCGCCGAGGTCGCCCCCGCGCTCGCCGCGGCGTCGCCTTCAACTCTTGATGGCACCGAGGCTGCTTCTGTTTTCTCTGGCGTCAACGATCAGCTTCTCAAGCCCCCTGCCCCTCCGGTTCCGGCTCCGGCTCCACGACCCTGACCTGGAATGGGCGGAAGGGCAAAGGGCAGAAGGGCAAAGGGCAGAAGGACAGAGGGCAGAGGGCAGAGGACAGAGGACAGAGGACAGAGGACAGAGGACAGAGGGCAGAGGACAGAAGGACAGAGGACAGAGGGCAGAGGAAAAATCTGCCCCTTTGTCCTTTGTCCTTTGCCCTTTGCCCTTCCGACCAACCGTCACTCCCGCCGTCGGTGCCGCCCGTCATGAATCGCGGTGGCGGTGGCGTAGGCGTCGAGAACCTCCTCGCGGCCGGGATGGATGGCTTCGAGCTTGAGACGAGAGGGACCGCCGTTCGGAAGACGTTGACCGCGTCCGGCGAAAATCACGAGGCGCTGGCCGTCGGGAAGATTCATGAGGTCGTCAGCCGTCGCGAGGTCGCGCTGGGGAACCCGGGGAAGAGCGGTGCGAAGGATGAAGCGGAGGCGACCGCCGGGCATCAGGCCGTCATCGGTCGTTTGCCGGAACGACTCGGGACCAACCACCGCGACAATCGTCAGGCGAGACTCGCGGTTGCGGCGGAGAATCATCGTCCGCAACGTCATCAGCTCATCGAACTCGCTGTGCTGAAACAAGACCTCGCGACAGCCGGCGCCCACGGTCACGATCAAAACCGCCGCGAGGAAGCCGCCGAGTACCCGCCGTTGCCGATCATCGCGGCGCCTCGCCCAGCGGTCGAGCCGCCGGGTCGCCCAGATGACGACGAGAAAGAGGTCCAGCGCCATGTGCAGGCCGAGCACCGTCGCCGGGTCGGCCCGGCCGTGCGCCAGGTCGTGAACCATCGCGCGGAGCGTCTCGCTCGCCCACCAGACGACCGTGAAGGCGGTCGCCGGTGCCAGCCAGAGCAGGGTTTTCACCGGGACGCGACGCCCCGCCAGGTCGGAAATCGCCTGCGCCGCGAGCAAATTCAGGGGCACGAGCAAGAACAGGCCCGAGAGATGCCAGGGCGCCTTCGGCCAGAAGCCCGGCATCAGCGCCGCGACGGCCAGCCACAAGACCCAGAGCGCCCCGCCGACCGTCGATCGATCTTCCGACTCGTCCGTCAGGGCCAGTCGGATCGATCTGACCGCCCCGAAGAGGCCCAGCACCATCGCCTCGGGCGCCAGGTGGATCAGGCGGACGAGGAGCATTGGCCGACCCCCGGCGATATCCAGAGGCGCCAGTAGCGACGCGATGATCCCCACCCCGTGCCTTCGAATCATCCAGAGATGCCAGGGCGCCGCGACCGCCATCGCCACGGTGATCGTCAGCAGGCCCGCCCGCAAGCTCGGATTGTCCAGCCAACTGACGAGCCAGCGGCCCCGGTCTCTCTCGCCCCTGGGCGCTCCGGCGGCGAGATACACCTGATGCAAGAGCACGACCGGCACGACCACCAGTCCAAACAGGCCAACGGCCATCAACGAGATACCCAGGCCCAGGCCCCCCAGCACCGCCCAGAGCACCACCCCGCCCCGGCCAAAAGGATCGGCCCCGAGCGAGCCCGATGTCACCCGCAAATGCCAGCCGTAACAGAGCAAGGCGCCAAGAATTCCGGCGAGAGCCAGGGTCGTCGGCGTCGACTGCTGCATCTGGATCAAGAGGTTCGGGTTGAACCCCGTCAAGACCGCGGCGAGCAGGCCAAGGCCCGGCCCTCGCCAGAGCCTTCCGTGCAGATAGACCAAGATCACCACGGCGACACCCGCCGCGTAACTTGGCAAGACGCTCGCCAGCGGATTATGATTGCTGCTCAGGGCCAGTCCCGCCCCGGCGAGCCAGGCATAGAAAGGGGGCTGACTCGCCACGGTGCGAAAGACCCACGACTCCATCGCCGGCTTGATCGCGTCGGCCGCGGGCATCTGGTCGAGGACGTAGCCATCCAGCACGGCCATCGCGCGCAGACCCCACCAGGGTCCCGGCGGGGTCAGGTCCCAGCTATTCAGGGCATACAGGCCCGGCAAGACCGCGACGAGCACGGCCAGCGGAAAGAAGATCGCCGACCTCGGCGTCGGCCTCATCAGCGGCTGCGTCGAGGCGACCAGTCCATCATGCCATCGCGAACGCTCGGCCGTCTCGACGGCCCGCGTTATTGGTCCTCGGCTCCGCCTCCTTGCCTGAAGTCCCAGGCTTCGCCGAAGGTCCCCGGCCCCTGGCCAGTGCCAGCGTCCGGCCTCGCGCCCTGTTGTCCGCTCGCTGGACGCCGTCCCTGGCTCGTCGCGACGCTCCGATCCCACGGATCGCCCTCCTTCTTTCCTTCCGCCCGACCCAACCTCACTTCACCCCTCCCTGGACCGACCCACTTCCCACCTACCTTACCAGATTCCCCCCCCCGCGCGGAGTCCGCTTGTCCTCATCCAAAAGACCGATGACCGATGCTCGATGACCAAGGGCCGAAATGTCAAAAGCCCCGACGCGAGTCTGAATCTTGGTCATCGGTCCTCCGTCCTCTTCTCTTCCTCTCCTGTCTCCCGACTCCTGTCTCCTGTCTCCTTCCCCCCCGCGTACGTCAGCCCTCCACACGGAAAGATTCGCACCGATCCGGGCGCCTTTTGTCCCGGCAGCGACTCCGCCGCGGCCCGCCACAAGGTCGGCAGGTCGTTGAAGAGGCGAACCGGACCGAGCCGCGGTCCCAGGCGCTCAAAGAGCGGAGGCGCATACACCAGAACCGTCCGATCCACGACCAGCTCGCGCGCCCAGTGGATTAAAAAGGCGGCCGAACTCCCCGCCAGGCCCGCCAGTCGATCGGCGACGGCCAGACCATGACGCGCCACCCACGCCCCCGACCGCCCCGAGACCGCGATCCCCTTCAAAAGGCCGAGCGGAAACGATCGGTCAATCTCCGCCGCATCGGTCCAGAAGAGACCGACAAGAACGCCCCCAACCCGGCAGGCAGAGCGATGTTGCAGCAAAACCTTGAAGCTCTGCATCGGGTCGCCCGGCCAGGGATAATTGCCCGCGACAACCACGTCGGCCGGCTCGGCCTCGGCCGCCCGATACCGCCGCCTCGCTTCCGTTGAAAGCGCCTCTTGCACGACAATCGGATGCCCAGCGCGGACGTCCAGCACCTGCCCCGGCCCCCCCAGCAGATGACTGATCGACAGAGACGGACCCAGCGTCTCGGCCGCCTCGGCGATCGCCCTCCGCATCGGGTTCGACGCGACGTCGCCCCCCAGCAGGCGCGAGCCATCGCCCCATTCCGGGCCAATCCCCTGCCTGTGCAAGGCCCCCAGGGTCGACCGATGGCTCGTCCCCGGAAAGATCAACTTGTACCCACCTCCAAACCCCGCTTGAAGATGCGGCAAGACCGAGCCGATCAAGATCCTCAGATCCGCCTCGGCGACCGGCCTGTAAACGCGGACCGGAAGCCCGCCGGCCGTCGCCCCCAGATCGTCATACGCCGCCAGGTCGTCCACCGGCGGACTCGCGCACCGATACGCCTCCGCGACCTCCGCCCCGACCCTCCTCTTCATCGCCTCCTCAGTCACCGCGCGATGCCGCCCAACCCCGACGCAAATCGTGATCCCTTCTCGGCTTACCCCCGCGTTCCTGAGCCTCTCCAGCACCACCGGCAGGGCCTCGCGAACCGGCGTCCACCGCGACGGATCATCCACCACGATCGCCACTTTCGACCCGGTCCGCGCCATCCGATCCAACTTCAAAGACCCTTCCGGCTCCTCCAACGCCGCGTTCAGCGCCTTGTGATAATCCTTCAATTCATTCGCCAGATCCGGCCAGATCACCTTCGCCTCGGGCCAATCTTTCGGATACTCGAGCGCCACCGATCCCCCCTCAAGGCCCCACGGTAGCTTCGCCGAGGCATTCCGGGTAAACTCAGCCATAACCTTCCTTTAACTCGCTTTCTCAAATAAGCCTCCTCCCCGCCATGCCCGAACGCCCCACAACCTCACCTTCCCCCCAACCCCCTATTTCCCTTTGTCCTTTGTCCTTTGTCCTTTGTCCTTTGTCCTTTGTCCTTTGTCCTTTGTCCTTTGTCCTTTGTCCTTTGTCCTTTGTCCTTTGTCCTTTGTCCTTTGTCCTTTGTCCTTTGTCCTTTGTCCTTTGTCCTTTGTCCTTTGTCCTTTGTCCTTTGTCCTTTGTCCTTTGTCCTTTGTCCTTTGTCCTTTGTCCTGCCATCATCACAACTTCGACATATTGCGCATTCCGCGTACTCCGCCCATCCCGAAGGCCGATCATACCCCCTGTCACGCAATCGCAACGACAACCCGGCCAGGATGTTCAACGAAGTCAGTCAAGTCTTTTTCCTGGAAAGGACGATAGCCTGGATAAGTATGGAGGCCCAGGTAAGCTGCCCCAGGGGCAGGACGCTCGACATATCCCCCAGGACGGGGGCGGCATCCGTAGGCCCGAGCTTGCTACGGCTCCCCTCGCCAAGAGGATTGGGGGGAAAGGCAAACCGCCCTTAGGTTTTAACCGTCCGGTGAACCGATGGAACGATCGCAACGTCGAAGAAGGCAACAGCAAATCAACCGTTTTCGGCCCGAGGCCGAGACCTTCGAACCGCGCATGTTGATGACGGTCGCCGGTTTCGCCTCCGGGGCACTTGGGCCGAAGGGCTTCCTGAATAATCCGGCGGGCGTTCAGGCGGTCCGACCCAACACGCCAGTGCTCCCTTTCGGCTCGACGCTCAGCGCGGCGTCCTTTATTGATCCCAGCGTCACTATCGTCAACGGTAAGCACACCGTCGTCGGAACGCAAAGTTACGTCGCTCCTTACGCCGTGCTCAACTCGCAGACCGGCTTCATCAAGATCGGCGGCAAGTCCGACATCCTCGCCAATGCCCAGATCATCAGCAACCCGAACCGCCTCACGCATTATCCGACCAGCGTCCTGATCGGCGATCAGGTCTCGATCGGTCCCGGCGCCACGATTCTTGGTCCCAGCAAGATCGGTGTCTATGGCACCTCCGCCAAAAATACCGGAATCGGCCCGAACGCCGTTATTGACGGGGCCACGATCCAGCCCGGCGCCATCGTCGGCGGCCTCGCCCGGGTCGGCCCCGGTGTCATCATCCACACTGGCATGTACGTCATTCCTGGTTCGAACGTGACCACCGAGGCCCAGGCCACCAACCCCGCCCTTGGCATGGTCGAGGCCATTCCCGCGGCCTCCACCACGGCCCTTGCCTCGAACATTACCCGATACCCAGCGCTCGCCGCCGGGTACACGTTCCTGTATCAGGGCAACTCCGCCACGGGCGCAAACCCTGGAAGCTCCTCATCGACCGTCTACAATGGCAACCTCACCCTCGTCGAGGGCGCCAGCCCCGAACCCGGTAACGCCACGACCACGGCGACAACCGGCATTGCCTTCGAGACCACGACCACGAATCCCGCCGAGCCCTCGTTTCTCGGCCCGTACAAGCCGTCGGTCATGGCCAACCTCTTCAACTTCAAGGCCCGGATCATCGGTGGCGTCTCCTTCGGCGAACGCCCGGCCGTCGTCGCCGCGTATATCGGCCAGGGCGACGTCATTCTTGGCGATCAGGGCCAGCCGATCAAGTTCAAGACCGACCCCTATCTCGGCAACAACGTCACGATCGGGTCGCCCGGCGGTGGGATCACCACAACCACGACAACCACCACGACTTACGGTGTCAGCAAGACAACGACCACAACCAAGTCCACCGGCGCGATGACGTTCGGAACGAACTTCGCGGCGGGCGACCACTCCGTGATTCTCGGCGGCACCGCCGCGAGTTACACGATTGGCAACGACGTGACGATTGGCTCCGGCGCCGTCGTGACCAACTCCTCGATCGGCACCGGCGTGACCATCGGCGCCCGCGCCTACGTCTCTGGCACGACCCTCCCCGCCGGTTCCCGCATCCCCGCCGGCGAGATCGTCATCAACGGCAAGGACCTCGGCCAGATCCAGTTCTGACGCTCTCGCATCTCGTTTTCCCCCAGTCACTTAACGGGGCTCGACCTTCCCCCAGGTCTAGCCCCGTCTTCGTTTTCCGTACCTTTTCCCTCGTCTTTGCCCTCTGTCCTTTTGCCCTGTCCATTTGCCCTCTGTCCTTACTTGAATCCATCCCCACTCCTTCTCAATTCCCCTCCCCACACCTATCCTAAGAATACGACCGCCCGCCGCCTCGATTCGAACCGACCGACTAAACGACCGACCGAGCCGCCAATGCCCGACCAGCCCAACCATGATTTCCGGTCGCTTGACCCCGTCTTCGCCCCCAAAACGGTCGCGGTCATCGGGGCGACCGAGAAATACGGAAGCGTCGGCCGGACGGTCCTCTGGAACCTGATCAGCAGCCCCTTTGGCGGAACCGTCTTTCCCGTCAACCCCGGTCGCCCGAACGTCCTTGGTATCAAGGCTTATGCCACGATCGCCGACGTTCCCGAACCTGTCGATCTCGCCGTTATCGCCACCCCCGCCGTCACCGTTCCCGAGGTCATCGGCGCCTGCGTCGATGCCGGAGTCCGCGGCGCCGTCGTGATCTCGGCCGGGTTCAAGGAAGTCGGCGGCACCGGCGCTGAGCTGGAAGCCCGAATCCTCCACGAAGCCCGACGCGGCCCAATGCGTATCATCGGCCCCAACTGCCTCGGCCTCATGTGCCCGCGCACCGGCCTCAACGCCACCTTCGCCGGCACCATGGCCCGACCCGGAGGAGTCGCCTTTTTAAGCCAGTCTGGCGCCCTCTGCACGGCGATTCTCGACTGGAGCCTGCGCGAGCATGTCGGCTTCAGCGCCTTTGTCTCGACCGGGTCGATGCTCGACGTCGGCTGGGGCGACCTGATTGACTACTTAGCCGACGATCCCTCGACCCGTTGCATCGTCATTTACATGGAATCGATCGGCGACGCCCGCGCCTTTCTCTCCGCGGCGCGTGAGGTGGCCCTCGCCAAGCCGATCATCGTCATCAAGGCTGGCCGGACCGACGCCGCCGCCCTTGCCGCCGCCTCGCACACCGGCTCTCTCTCGGGCAGCGACGACGTCCTTGACGCCGCCTTTCGGCGCTGCGGAGTCCTCCGGGTCGACACGATCAGCGAGGTTTTTTACCTCGCCGAGGTTCTCGCCAAGCAGCCTCGCCCGCGCGGCCCTCGCCTCGCGATCGTCACCAACGCTGGCGGCCCCGGCGTCCTCGCCGTCGACGCCCTGATCCGCAACGAGGGCGTTCTCGCCCGTCTCGATGATGCGACGCTCGCCCGCCTCGACACCTTTCTCCCGCCCCCCTGGAGCCACGCCAACCCCATCGACATCCTCGGCGACGCCGACGCAAGTCGTTACGCCCAAACGATCGAGGCCGTTGCCGACGACCCAGACTGCGACGGTCTTCTCGTCATTCTCACCCCCCAGGCGATGACCAATCCCACCGCCACCGCCGAGGCCCTCCGCCCCTTCGCCCAGCTCGAAACCAAACCTGTCCTCGCCTCCTGGATGGGGGGCAACGACGTCTCCGCGGGCGAGGCCCTTCTCAACGAAGCCGGTATTCCCACCTTTCCTTACCCAGACACCGCCGCTCGCGTTTTCAACGCCATGTGGCGCTCAACCTACAATCTTCGCGGCCTCTACGAAACCCCCACGTTGCCCGCCGATGATGACGACACGGCCCCGGCGCGCGAGTCCGCCTCCGCCCTCATTTCGGCCGCACGGTCAATGGGCCGCACCTCGTTGACCGATGTCGAATCGCGCGCGATTCTCGCCTTTTACCAGATACCGACCCTCGCCGTCGGCTCGACTCCGCCGACCAATCCCGACGCCTTTCAACTCTTCGTTGGCAGCCGCCTCGACCCCCAGTTTGGCCCCGTCCTGATCTTCGGCACCGGCGGCCCACTCGGCCGGGTCTTCAAGGACCAGGCCCTTGCTCTCCCCCCCTTGAACACCACCCTGGCGCGCCGGATGATGGAAGGGACGCGGATTTATCAGGCTTTAAAAGGCGTTGACGGCCGCCCTTCCGTGGACCTTGTCGGTCTTGAGCAACTTCTCGTCCGGTTCAGCCTTCTTGTCTCCGACCAGCCCTGGATTCGCGCGATCGAGATTCATCCCTTGCTCGCCTTTCCTGGACCCGACGGTCTTCGCGCTCTTGATGCGCAGGTGCTCGTTCACGGTCCCGAAGAATCCGCCGAATCCTTGCCTCGGATGGCGATTCGTCCCTACCCCGCGCAATACGTGAGCCGCTGGACCACGAAAAGCGGTCGTGGCGTGCTCATCCGTCCGATCCGTCCCGAAGATGAGCCTTTGATTGCTCGATTTCACGAAACCCTTTCTGACCGCAGTGTGGCGTTCCGCTTCTTTCACGCGATGAAGCTGAGCGCCCGGGTTTCTCACGAGCGTTTAACACGAATCTGCTTCATCGACTACGATCGCGAGATGGCTCTTGTTGCCGAGGCACGCAACATCTTGCCCGGGCGCCACGAAATTCTCGCTGTTGGCCGCCTGAGCAAGCTTCGCGGTCGCAACGAGGCCGAATTTGGCCTGATCGTTTCCGATGGCTCTCAGGGTCAAGGGCTTGGCACCGAGCTTCTCCGCCGTATGATCGCGATCGGCCGCGACGAGCACCTTTCCCGGATCACCGCCGACATCCTCTCCGAAAACAACGACATGCGGCAAGTCTGCCTCAAACTTGGCTTTACGATTCACCAGGATCTTTCCACCTCCCTCGTCCGCGCCGTCCTCGATCTCTAATTCCCGCCTTTGCCCTTTGCCCTCCGCCCTTTGTCCGCCACGTCAACCACCTTCCGATTTTTCGGAATGTACAATTTGTACCAGGTGTTCTCTTGTCATCCTTCCTGCCGATCAGTACACTCGTGAACGAAACATCGGCGGTTGGTCAGGGACGTGACCAAAACTCCAGCGGTTTTGAAGCGCCAGGGATGAACGAACGAGCCGACGATGCGCACCCTTTGACGACTGGCGCGGAGGAAGCCCTTCGATGGCAAACTCATTGCCCACCGCCCTGCGTTCGCGACCCCTTCGCGAATCGCGACGATCGCGCCCCTCGGTTCGTGAGGTCTGCCTTCTCGGCGTTTCAACCACACTGAGCGCCGGGGATCGCCTGAACTGGTCTGGCCGCTCGTATCGGGTCGAGGCGTCGCACCCGGGTTACGCGCATCTGGCCGCCAATTCCGAGCCGACCGGCGCGAGCTAGCCAGGTCGGTTGATCGGACTCATTCGTGAACAGGCTTGAACTCGCTTAATCTTTAAAGACGAGGCCAGAGCCGTGTCGTTTTCGCAAAGAACGGTTGCGAAGCCGTCGCGATTGCGCGTCGACTTGCGAAATCGGGAGCCGTCGGACCCGATCTGGCAGGCGGTGGAGCTTTCGCAGCGTGGACGGATGATCCTGGACGTTTCCGCGGCCGATCTTGAAGCCTCGGAAGCGGCCCTTGGCCCCTTTCACGCGACGACCTGGCACTTTCGCAACGCCTGGTATGAGGCGCAACACTCCTGGGACCGCCTCCGCGCCCAGCTTGGCGGCGCGACGCTTGACGCCGCGCTCGACGAGCCGCCGATCACCGTTCTCGCGATCGGTCCCGGCTCCTCCTCGTACGGTCCCGACCACTCCGGCCGCTGGCCCTTACCCGATTCGCAATCGCCCGTGCTTCTGATTCCGATCGCCGGCCGGACCTATCGCGTCCTTCGGATCAAGAGCACGTCTCTCGCCCCTCGGATCTGCCAACTGACCCGGCTTCGCCCCCCCTCCGGCGACGGCCCCTATTATTCCTGCCGACTTCACGACGGCACAACCCAGTGCGACTGCGCCGAGTGGTCGTATCATCCTGATGACAACACGGTCTCTTCTCCCCAATGCAAGCACCTTACCGCCCTCGCGGTGCTTGGGTGGGTCTGATCGAGGGCAAAGGGCAAAGGGCAAAGGGCAAAGGGCAAAGGGCAAAGGGCAAAGGGCAAAGGGCAAAGGGCAAAAGATCGAGCATTGATGACGTTTTTCGATCATTAACGTTTGGTCATTGGTCATCGGTCATTGCTTTTGAAGCACGCACGCGTCTTAACCTGGGTTGACGTCCTCGGCGAGGTCGGATACACCTCGCCGCGTCTGGGGGAAAGTCTGCGCCTGGGGCGCGGAGGATGGTTGGAAACGTCGGAATTTGAGAGAGAAGAGGGAGGTCTCCGCGATGTCGACTGTGACGCGGTGGAAGTCATCGACGAAAAACGCGGCCTCGAGGCGCGTTGACCGCCCGGTTCAGATCGCCATGCCAGGGTTCGAGATCGGTCCAGAGGACACGGTCGTCGATGTCGGTTGCGGCGATGGCGCGTGCTGTCGGTATGCCGGATCGCGCGGCGCCGAGGTGATCGGCATCGACCTTGAGCCGACGCTCGTCGAGAAGGCGTCCGAGGCGATGCGGGGCATTCCCGCGCGGTCCTGGAAAGGGATCGTCGGCGACTGCGATCCGATTCCGCTGGCCGATGCGACGGCGACCGTCGTGATTTGCACCGAGGTCCTCGAACACGTTGAGAACCCCGCGCGCGTGGCCGCTGAACTCGCCCGGATCGGCAAGCCCGGGGCTCGCTATTTGATCTCGGTGCCCGACCCCGCGTCGGAATCCCTGATGCGCGAGATCGCCCCCGCCTGGTACTGGCGACCCCCGTTTCATCGTCGCGTTTATCGACACAGCGACCTCAACGCCGTGCTTCAAGGCGCTGGTCTGACCGTGGAGCGTCGCGAGCCCTTTGGCGCGTATTATTCGCTGCGATGGCTGCTCTGGATGACCCTGGGACTTGATCCGTATGACTCGGGCGTCTCGTACCCGTTGATGCGTATCTGGGAAAAAACCTGGGGCACTCTCATGGAATCGCCAGGGGCACGCGCGATCGGCCGGGGGCTCGATCAGGCGATCCCCAAGAGCCAGATTGTTCTCGCCTCCAAGGCCGGAGGGCCCGTCTCGGCTCGGCTCCGCCGCGGGCTGCTGCATCCAGGCGTCTGGAAGCGGCGGTTTCGGTCGGGATCGGTCCGCGTCGGCGGTCTGGAACTGTCCTGGGACATTCACTCGGCGCCGCGGCGTTGAAAGACTCCGCGAGAGGTTCCGTATCGCGTGGTTTTCCAGGACATGAGTGCGTGCTTGCTGCGTGAAGACTTGAGAAATCGGGGCTCCCAGAGTCGGTACGCACTACCCAGACGCCGCGCCGGGGTTGATAGTGAGCGGGACGATCGGGCCCGCGTTGGGCTCGCAAGGCAGGCGAAAGCGACAATGGAGAGACTTTCATGAAGAACCGCCGCGCGTTTTTGCTGACCCTGACCTCGGGCCTGGTGGCGCTCGCCGTTCTGGCCGCGCCGGTGATCGCCGAGGAACTCTTCGGCGTCATCACCAAGGTGGACATCGAAGGCAAGAAGCTGATGGTCACGCCCAAGGGGGAAGACAAGGACATCGAGGTCACGATCAACGACGACACCGAGATCGTCACCAAGAAAGGCTCAATGAAGGTCGACCTGGAGAAGCTGGCCAAGAAGGTGGCCGATATCCAGGAGAAGGGCAAGAAGGGGATTCCCGCCAAGATCGAGCACGAGAAGGGGGTCGCCTCGAAGATCTATCCCGCCGCCAAGAAAAAGGATGCGGCCAAAGACGCCCCCAAGGCGGAATAAGTTGCTGATCGACTGACCCACGGACGCATGCGCGCACGCGAGGTCCGGCCGCTCGATCACGTTGGAAATCGAGGGGTCGGGCCTTTGCGCGCGCTGGCGAAGACGACGAATCCGCTCAAGACTCGTCCGGGGCGAAATCGGCCTCATCGAGCGCGGCGGTCGAAGGCGTCGGCGGCGCGGCGAGAGGGGGCCAGGAGGACGCGGGGGGGTCGTCGTCGCGCGTGTTGGGCGCGTCGGGGCCGAACGGGTTGGGGTCGTCGGGATCAGAGACGGTGCCGGTGGGGACGGGTTTCGGGTTGTTCTGAGCGGCTGGGCGCGGCATGGAGGTCAAGCTCCCCTGGGGAAACGAACGGCGGCGTGTGTCTTTGCGTGTGTCTCACACCGCCGTTCGAATTCAGGGTACGCAATCAAGGTGCCTGAGAAAGGAAAAGCGAGGTCAGTCCCACAAGATCGGGCTGAACGGAGAGGCGAGGATCAGGAAGTCATCAAAGATCGAGAAGGGGGCAACGACAAGGTCGTAAGGTGAGAAATCCGGAGTCAGACTGGGGGCGAGGCTGAAAGGGTCTAGGGTCGGGTCGGAAAGGGAGGGATCGTCGGGTTCGCTGCGATAGGTGCCGCGAAGAAGGTAAGGGATCGTCGGCGGAGGGCTGCCGTTGCGCGAGGCGCCAAGGATCGCCAGGGTGTAATGGCCGGCGGGCAAGACGAGGTCGAGACTCGAACGTCCCGACGCCCCGTTCGCTCGCAAGGTGGCGACGACCTTGTTCCGAGCGTTGAAGACGGTCAGGGAAACGCCGGTCTTTGAAGACGTGCCGCCGGAAAGGTCAAGGTGGTAAACCTCGGCGACGGCGAGGTCAAGGCTGAGAAACGTCTTGTTCTGGGCGGCGTTGAGGGTGCCCGAGGCGAGCGTCTCGTCGGCGACGGCGGCGAGGCGGTCGGTGATCCCGAGCGTGTACTGGCCCAATGCGCCTTTCACGGTTGAGCCGGGGGCGGCGGAAACCTCGACGATGTATCGGGCGTTGGCGACGGGAGAAAGGACCTGGATCGACTGGCTTGACGCGTCGGCCGCGACGACCTGAAAGGCGACGGCGTGGTGATTGGCGTCAAAGACCCGCACCCGAGGGATCAAGGCGCCCGAGCGGTCGGCCCAGACGGTGACGATCAGGGCGGCGGAAGGGGTGGAACGGGTCGTGATCGCGTAATCCTGGGTGGCCTTGGGGTTAGAGAGGGTCTCGGCGACGAGGTAGGGCCATCGGGCGTCGGTGCCGCTGGTCTGGGGGGTCAGGTTAATGGTCGAGCCGGTCTTGCCGGGGTTGATGCCGAGTGTCGACTTCGCGGCGAGAGCCTTGAGGGCGAGGGAGGCGGGACCGGCGGCGAGCCGATAGGTGCCGATCCCGAAGACGTCGGGACGAGCCGCCTGAACCCGAATGAAATAGGTCGAGCCGACCTGGGCGCCGGGGATGGTCAAGGAGAGGTCGCCGTGAAGCGGGTCGGCGGCGGCGACGCTGGCGATGGGTTGGCCCTGGGCGTTGTCAATCGTCTCGCGGGCGGTGAGAAGGCTGATTCCGGAGGTGCGGAGGTCAACGACGAAGGGGCCGGGGGTGTTGTCAATGATTCGGTAAACGTCCTGATCGGCGAGCGTCGGCAGGTCGACCGAGACGAGAGCGCCGGGGGCGAGGGGACGGGCCGTCGCGAACGTGGAATCGTCGCGGGTGTCGGGGGCCCGGGTGCCGTAAAGGGCCTGGAGCGCGGCGATGTCGGCGGCCGAGGGATTGGTGATCGCGCCGGTGTTCACCGGGTACATGGCCGAGGTCGGGTCGGCCGGGTTGTCGGGAAGGCCGAAGCTGTGGCCGGCTTCGTGAAGAAGGGTGGTGGCAAGGTTCTCGACCGCGTTCGGGGCGTCGCTGAAGCTGGCCTGGCTGTTGAGAAGGAGGTCGCCCGAGAGGTTGTCGCCAAGATCAAAAGGAGTGGTGATCGCAAGCGTTCCCGTGCCGAGCGGCACGGCGCCGACGCGAATGTCGCCAATCCTGGCGTTGCCCTGAAGCGGGCCGGGGGTGCCGCTGGCCTGGCCGCTATCGGCGACGAGGCCGATGTTGATGTTGCCGAGGTCGGCCCAGGTCTGATAGGCCCGAAGGATGTCCATTTCCCAGGCGGTCGTCGGCATCGCGGCGTTAAGTGTCTGATCGAGACTGCTGCGCGAGCCGGCGATGGCGGTGCCGTCGGGAATCAGGCTGAGGGTGAGGGCCTGGGGATCGGGCCAGGGCACTCCAAAGGTGGCCGGGAGATCACGGGATTCGAGAACTTCCAGCGACGGTCGTCGTCGTGGTGCGTGCGTCATCGGAGTCGATCCTCGTTGACTGGACCAGGTGCGTTCGAAGCACGATGGCCGGCGGCATCGCCGGCAACGGTCCGTCCTTGGCGAGGCAGTCTGAGCTTCTTCCCGGGCGCGGTCTCGCCACGATCTTCGTGGCCGCCGGCAGGGGCAGGTGAAGCTCTCCCGTTCCGATCCGTCTCGCGGGGGTGTTGGCTCGTTCGGTCATTTCACTTCACTGCGGGGCAGAGAATTTCGAGGCCGGTCGTGGACCGAAACTCTCGTATCGTTTAATATGGCTGATAGTGTAACCGCGATTGATGTCCGATAGTGACAGCCTTTTTAAGAATTTTTAAGAGATTTTTCGGTCAGAGGTTTTATTGAGGGTAGAGGTGGCTCTTTTAAGCTCGAAAGAAAGCGGTTCGATGCGCGGGGTGGGATTGGTTTTTTGGGGGATGACCGATAGGGCAAAGGACAAAGGACAAAGGACAAAGGACAAAGGGTAAAGGGCAAAGGGCAAGGGGCAAGGGGCAAGGGGCAAGGGGCAAGGGGCAAGGGGCAAAGGGCAAAGGGCAAAGGGCAAAGGGCAAAGGGCAAAGGACAAAGGGTAAAGGACAAAGGGCAAGGGGCAAGGGGCAAGGGGCAAGGGGCAAGGGACAAGGGGCAAGGGGCAAGGGGCAAAGGGCAAAGGGCAAAAGATAAACCGATTGGTCATCGGTTATTGGGCCTTTTTCCAAACATCAAGGAGCGGAAGTCTGGGAAAGGGCGAAGGCTAGGGAGAAGGGCGCAAGATGGGTTCGAGAGAGCGAGAGGTGTTAACGGCGCGGGCCGAGGAGAGGGCGCGGGAGTATCCGGGATGATCGTGGAGAGAGGTGAGGTCGGCGTCGGCGGCGATCGGGGTGACGAGGTCGGGAGCACGCGTCAGGGCGGATGTGAGGAGCTGGACGGCCGCGTTGCGGTCGGTGGGATCGCCATGCGCGGTCAGGACGCGGGCGGCGGCGGCCTGCCACTGGCGCCGTGGGGTCGGATCGAGGTCGAGGGCGGCTTGAGCGCTTTTCAAGGCGTCCTCGCGGCGATCGAGGCGGGCGAGAAGCAAGGCGCGGTCGGACCAGGCGTCGGCAAAGTCGGGATAGGAGGCGATGAGGCGGTCGAGCGTTTCGAGTGCCTCCTCGGTCCGGCCGAGATGGCGGGCGAGAACTCGGGCACGGTCCTGAAGCGCCGAGTACGATCGGGGGTCGATCGAAAGGGCATGATCGAGATCGGCCAGGGCGCCGGAGTAGTCGCCGATGTTCAATCGATGGACGGCGCGGACGTTCCAGCCGGTCACGTCAATCGGTTCGCGGCGAAGGCCCTCGGCAAGGTCGGCGTCGGCCCCGGCGGTATCGCCCGACCGGCGTCGAGCGACGGCCCGGACGAAATAGAGGCGGGGGTCGGGCGCGGCCTGCCGGGATTGCGTTTGGTGGAGGACCGCGTTAAAGGTCCGAAGGGCCTGGACCGGGCGGCCGAGGTCAAGCTCGGTCAGGCCGTAGTCGGCCAGGGTCTCGGGGTCGTCGTGGTCGAGCCGACGCGCGATGTTCAGGTCGCTGAGCGCGGCGTCAAGCTTGCCGCGATGGCGGAGGACGACGCCTCGGTTGCGCCAGGCGGAGGGGTGTTCGGGCCAGAGGGCAATGCAGGTGCTAAAGCAGGCTTCGGCCTGTTCCCAGTGGAGCAGGCGAATCTGGCAACTACCCAGGTTGAGCCAGGCCCAGTATTGACGCGGGTCGACGCGAACGGCCGACTCGAAAAAAGGAAGGGCGCGAGCAGGCTCGTTGGCTTCCAGAAGGTCGAGGCCGCGGAAGAGGTCGTCGTGAGTGCCGACGGGAATGGCGGCCTGGGCCTCGGCGGCGGCAAGAGCGGCGCCTTGGGAGTCGCCAAGGCGCTTGAGGGCCTCGGAACGTTCGGACCAGACGGCCGAGGGGATCGGATCAGGCTCATAACAGCGCTGGGCGCGGTGGAGGTCGCGGAGAGCGGCGTTATAAAGCGGTCGGCGATTCCCATCGTTCGACCGGGCGTCGCCTTCGCGAAGCTCGGAACGGGCGAGCATCAGGAGCAAATCACCGGCGCTCTTGCGAAGGGCGGCGAGGTCATCGTCGGGAAGGAGCGAGGCGGGGAGCCGCTTCCACCAGGGATAGGCGGGGTCGGGACCGTCGCGAACGTGAAAATAGCCAAGGGCGAGGTCGGCGGCCATCTGCCCCTCGTGGCGGCGGACGGCGTCGCGCGAGCCGGTTCGAAGGCTCAAAAGGTTCAGCGCCGAGGTGGATTGATCGCGGTAGAGACTCAGGGTCTTCAGCGCCTCGAACCGGTTGGCCCGCGCGGTGAGGGTGGCAAGGGCGAGGCCGGAGCCGACCAGGAAGGCAAGACCGGCGACCGCCACCAGGGCATTCCGGTTGCGACGCCCCCACTTCGAGATGCGCTCGACGGGCGAGGGGTCGGGCGCGTGCCGCAAGGGGCGACGCAAGAGGTGGCGCTGAAGGTCTTCGCCAAGGTCGCGGGCCGAGGCATAACGCCGGGCCGGGTCGGGGTCGAGGCAGCGGCGAACGACCGATTCCACGGCCGGAGAAATCGCGGGGTTCCAGGGCCGAAGGCGAGGCGGAGGGCCTCGGCGGTCGTCGATCATCGCGCCGATCAGGTCGGGGTGGAAGCCGTCGCGGACCGGAAAGGGAGGACGGCCGGTAAGCATCTCGAAGAGGATCACGCCGAAGGCGAAGAGGTCGCTCCGCGCGTCGACAGGCGCCTCGCCATCGTGTAAGGCGGCGAGGTGCTCGGGTGCCATGTAAGGCAGGGTGCCGCCGATCGAGCCGGCGCGGGTTTGCGAGTCAACGCTCGGAAGCTTGAGATCCTCGGCGAGGTTGAAGTCCAGGAGCATCGGGCGGCCGTCGTCGGTCAAGAGGATGTTCGCCGGCTTCATGTCGCGGTGAAGGATGCCGCGATCATGAGCGTGGGCGAGGCCGTCGGCCAGCCGGGCACCCATCCAGATCACCGCGTCGACGTAAGAGAACTTGCCAAGCATCGTCCGAGGGTCGTTGTCGGACGTCGAGGGCGACGCATTCGACCATCGATCCCGAAACCGCCGGGCGCTGTGAGTCTGGGGCGTCTGGGTGGATACGGGGGGTCTTGACGTGCTGGGAAGGTCGGGGGGCAGGCTCGCGGTTTTGCTGAGGCTGCTCTGTCGGAGACTGCCGAGGAGGTCGCGGCCTGACTCGGGCAAGGCCCCCTGCCCTTTCAGCTCGTTGAAGACGTCGCGGAGCGTGACCGAGCCTAGATACGGCATGCAGATCGCCCGGAACCGGCCGTCGCGGTGCCGCGAGTAGACGGGAACGATGTTCTCGTGTTGAAGCTGCGCCAGGGTTTGCGACTCGTCCGAGCCGTCGGCGGTGACCTTGAGGACGACCGGACGGTCGGCCATGTCGCCCTGTCGGGCGAGATAGACGCGGCCGAAGGCGCCGTGGCCAAGCTCGGCGATGAGCCGAAAGCCGAGGAAGTCGGTGCCAATGTCGGGCAAGGAGGGGACCTGGGCCGATCCCGACTCGGGGCGTCGAGGCCGGGTCCGGGTTCGCGCCCGGCTCGGGCTCTGGCCGGCTTGGATCGAGGCGGGGCTGTCGAGGCGAGGCAGCGGCGGCCTGAGCCGGGCCACGATCGGGTCGAGCCGGATTCCGTAGCGGTCGAGATACTCGTCGGCCGAGGGGTCTTCACCGGCGAGCCCGCGGAGCCGGTATTCCTCGAAGGCGATCTGGCGGAGGCCGTCGACGTCGGCCTTGAGGGCGGGGAAGACGCGTTGATACTCGGCCAGGTTCTTGGGCCGTCCGCGCTCCCAGCCGAATTCCAGGTCGACCCGGAGAAGCTCGCGCAGGACGGCCGAGCGGAGCGGGTCGCCCTCGGGGGGCAAGAAGTCGGACGGATCGGCCTCGCCCCGCTCCGCGTACGCGTTTTCAAAGGCGCGGACGTACGCGTCGAGCGCCTCTTCGGCGGCGAGAGGAGGTATGGCCCCGTCGTCTGGATTGGACGTCCTCATCGGCGTCGATCCTCGTTGATCGGAACGTTCGTGCAAGGAGCGGGCAAGACGGGCACGACCGCCGTGGTCGCCCCCCCCTTGACCCGAGGTCGGCTGCTCAGTCGTCGAGCAACCCGCCGAGTCGAACCCGGCTCTCCTGAAGAAGACGCTCCACCGACCGCTTCGACCGGCCGGTGCACTCGGCAATTTCGGAAACCTCGTAGCCCTCCATCCGCAGACGGACGGCCTGGCTGTGTTGCTCGGGAAGGCGGTCGAGCGCCTCCGCGATCGCCATTTTTAGCAGGGCGACGGCCTGACCCTCGGTCGAGAGGGAGTCGGCGGCCCGGTCAATCCCCTCACCGCCGACCGTCTGCCTGACGTCTCGTTTCGCCGCGCGATGATGACCCCCCTTGGAACGGATCTTGTTCAGGGTGATGACCAGAAAGAGGTTCCAGAGCTCCTCGCCGTGCGGTACGTCGTACGCCCCGTGGATCACTCCCCGAAAGAAACTTCCAAAGACCGACTGCACGATATCGTCATCATCGACGCGACCGGCCAGGTCCTGAGAAGTCCGCGACCGCGCCAGGGCGCGGAGCCGTTCGGCGTACCGCATGTAAAGAAGCGTCGCGGCATCCTGGTCCCCGTGGCGGTACAGCCTGAGCAACGACTTGTCCGACGTCTCATGGTCGGGTCCGGGTTGGGCGGCATCGGCCGACCCGGGGGTGTTGCTGTCCACCATCGTGAACCGTCCTCCGCGACAAGGAGAGTCGGATCGGTGCCGCCCGTCCGCCAACTTTCTGGAAAAATACCGCTTAATAAGGAATTCGTGCGGGTTTCGTGTCGTATAGCACAATCTTCTGAAGTCGTGCCCTTCAAAAAATGGGAGGTGAGGTGAATCGATCACGCGGCTTAATCTCTTTTATAACCAGATTGAGCGTTGGCCAGGGGAATGAGAAATTCCAGAGAAACACCATCGGGTTTTTCAAGGCGTTGTCAGATCGCATCCGTTTTTGATCACAAGGGGAAAGGGCAAAGGACAGAGGGCAAAGTTTTGTCTGCTGGCGTATGACCATGATGCCCGAGTCGACTTTGTTCGGTTCCGAGTCCTCAATCCATTGATTGAGGGATTGCCAGGCATCCAAGAGGAG
The DNA here is from genome assembly GCA_965277595.1 of Isosphaeraceae bacterium. GTDB lineage: Bacteria > Planctomycetota > Planctomycetia > Isosphaerales > Isosphaeraceae > CBDIDH01. The sequence goes on along the minus strand of CBDIDH010000002.1, from coordinate 1,230,962 downwards.
GCAATCGATCCCGAGCTAAAAAAAATGGCGGATGACGGCCTTCGAACTGACTCTTCCTTGTTGGGTGATTCCAGGTCGAGTCAAGGTCCTTGGATTCCTCTTCGATCAGAAAGCGCCCGATTCCGAATCGGAGTTCCCTCGCGGTGTTCCGAAGACCACGAAGCACCTGCCTTGAGCGCGAAAAAACTTCCGCCGAATGACGCTGAAGGACTTCCCGAACCCCGGGTTTTGTTCTAAAGCAAGAAACGGTGATTTGATTGATTGAATCGAATTGAAGCCCGACGACGGTACCCCTCGGACAGCGGACGCGGCGACAACGGCTAATTATGGCGAACTCTGAAGGTGGAGGACAAGGGCCTACCTGGCCGGGAGAGAATTTTTATGACCGTGACGCCTCTCGCACCGTTTCAGCGCATTCGATTCGAGGATATTTGCGACATCTTGTGCGCGCGTTGTCAGGCGCCGCTGGTGCGCCATCAGCCGGACGAGAATGAGCCGAACCGCTTGCTCGGCACCTGCGACGATTGCGGGTCGTGGTTCCTCCTCGACCTGTCGAAGTCGATCATGCTGGTGCTGCCGGAGACGGAATCGGAAACGTCCGCCTGAGGGATCGCCGGGCGTCTCGGCCACTGCGCTGTTGACTTTCGAGAGAACGCTTTCCCCCCCACTATCTTCCGAGCACAAGATTTCCCAAAAGGCGAATCGTTCGCCGGTGCCGACCCGACCCGACCTGATCCGACCCGACCGGGCTTGGAACTTCGCGCCGACGTCGTTCCCTGGTCGTCGACCGGGATTCTCCGGAATTTTCGAGTGAAGGGTTGTCACGAAGGCGGATCGGCCGCCGTACCCTTGCGACCGGCTTGCGAGGAAGATTCCGTAAACAAGTCTCAAGTTCCGACGGTTCAGGCGTCGTAGATTAGGATGGGAAGGACGTGTCCGGCTCGGATCGACTCGGCCGTCTCTCCTTGACCGGAACCGAGGGAGCGGGTATGAGAACCGCCGGTCGGGACTCCGGGAGAAGTTCTGGATTCTTTGGAGCCGCGCGGATATCATGGTGTAGCCCGCTGGCGAACTCCATTGACGCGCCGCCCCGACGAGGGCCTGGTTCATGCCTCGTATCCCCGGACGCGCAAGCCGATCGAAGCCGAGACGTCTTCGATGCCTGGAAGCGCTGGAAGATCGGTCCTTGCCCAGCGGTTTCGCCGCGGGTGCCCCCCTGCTGATCGTTCCGGTCGGACCGGCGTTGAGTGGCCCCCAGCCTCCAGGTCACCACTGGGATTTTAATTCGCCCCAGACGTCTCCCCTTTCTCTGGCCGGGACCTCCGCCGCGTTCACGAATCCCGCCTGGCCGGCCGCGCCCGAGAACGGCGGAACGGGAGGGCCTCGGCCCCTCTGGGCCGGACGCGCCCAACCGGCAAGCGAGAGCCTGATCTACCTTCCCTCGGGTTCGACGTCGGTCGCGTATGTTCGGGCCAGTCTTTCGCAGGCGGACGCGTTGAGATTCGACGGGCAAGGCGGCGATCCGATTCGAGCCGAAGTCCTGGCGACATTGGCGGTTGACCACCTCTTGCACCAGGAAAGCGTCTTGACGTCGACGTCGATCGACTCGACGCCCCTCGCCGATTCATCGTCGCCCTCGGACATGATCTCTTCGGCGCTGGCTCAGGCGTCGACGACGATGGCGCGTTCCGACGTGCCGATGTCTCCGTCGGGTGGCGATCCGGGAAGTCATGGGGAGCCGGGAGCACCGCCGATCGATCACGCGTCCCTTCTGGCCGCCGCGTATCGGGGCCTGGCGGGCGACCCGAATCACGTCGACGCCTCGTCTTCCGCGCCGCCGCACGGCGGACCCCCCGGACCTGCCCCGGCGGGAACATCAACATCAACGTCAACGGCCTTGAATGGCACGACGCCAGGGGTTGTCGCGGGCGTCGCGCCGACGATCGCGGCGACCCAGGCGACCGGCAGTGACGCCAGCGGCCACTCCCGGCCAGGCATGCCCAACCTCGGACCGACCACGGAGAACGGGCCGACCGTGGCGATTGCACCTCCGGGGGGTGTTTCGGCGTCGGGATCGGCGTCGGCGTCGGCCTCGGGAGACGTCGGTCCGGTTCAGACGGTGGCCTGGACCTTGCAGGCGAACCGAGACGCGAGCGCCTCGCGGAACGGTGAGGCGGGCGAAGCCCTCACGGATGACTCGTCCGAGGCCCAAGGACCCGTCAATACGATCTTGACCTCCGCGCTACCGATCGGCGCGGCGGAGCTGATCGCGAGTTTCTCGCCGTTCGAGCGCGGGACGTTGGAACGGTCGATTGACCAGTTCCTCGGCCGGATTGTCGCCCTGGATACCGAACTTTCGGAACTGGGTGATACCGCGACCTTGATTCCGAACGTGGTGACGGCGGCGGTTGCGGTCTTCGTCGCCGAGACCGTTCGGCGCCGGCTTCGCCGTCCCTGGGAGGACGAGGAAGCGTCGTCCGACGCCAGTGGCGACCACTTCGCCTTTCCCGGCCTGCCGGGCCGCTCCGGGCGCTGGGCGCTGGAGGATCGATGAACCCAGCCGAAGTGCCGGACGACGCCGCCGCCGCTGATGATGATGCCGAGTCGGACGCCGACCCGCTCGACCGCCTGCTGGAACGGCTCAACAGCGGCGATCCAAGCGCCGCCGAGGAAGTTTTCCGGCAGTACGAGCCTTATTTGCGGATGCTCGTTCATCGCCAGATCCGGCCGCCGCTTCGTGCCAAATTTGACTCGATGGATGTGGTTCAATCGGTCTTCGCCGACATTCTCGAAGGGGTTCGCGGCGCCGGCTGGCACTTCAACGACCGGGCGCACCTACAGGCGTTTTTAGCAAGGCTGGCGCGGAACCGGTTCCTCGACCGGTGCCGGAAGCACCGCAAGGCCCTGGCGCACGAGGAGCCGATGGCCGAGTCGCCCGCGCTTGAGGTCATGGCCACGGGTCAGCCCCGGCCGAGCGAGGTCGCTCAGCGCGACGAACTCTGGGATCAGATGGTCGCGCTCTGTCCTCCGGCTCATCATAACCTCTTGCAGCTCAAGAGTCAGGGCTTACCCCTGGCCGAGATCGCCGCGCGCACGGGCCTGCACGAGGGGAGCGTCCGGCGGATTCTTTACGAACTCGCCTCGCGCGTGGCGGCGGCTCGCGAGCGCACTCCGGCCGTTGCCGCCCGGCCGAAGGCCGGTGTTCGCGGCCCGCTTCAGCGCGAACCCTTGCCCCGGGTTCAGGAACGCGATTAAATCCAGTCTAGCCACGCGTCGCCCTGACGGTCTGGATTTCGAAGGTCTCATGGGGTTTCCGCGCGAAAGGGCAAAGGGCAAAGGGCAAAGGACATGGAAAGAATCTGTCCTCCGTGCTTTGCCCTCTGTTCTTTGCCTTTTGCCCTGTCTTGACGAGGTCAACCCGGAACCTCACGACAGGAGATGATCGGCCACGCGTGCGCGGCGACTCAACGCGTTCGAAACCCCCCAAATCATAAACAGCGCCGACCGCTCTGGCAACGTTGAGAACGCCCCGGCATGGCTACCAGTCCGCTTGAAGAGTTGTCGGAAGACGATGACCCGGTTGACCTCGCGGTCGAGGAGATGGTTGCCGCCTGGCAAGAGGGGAAGACGCCGAGAGCCGAGACGTTTCTCGCGAGGTTGCCCGGACTTCGCGAGGAAGACGCGGTTCGGATCGTCTATGAGGAAGCCTGTCTGCGCCAGGAGGCGGGGGAAGAGGCGGTCTCGGACGAGGTTCTGAATCGGTTCCCGCAGTATCGGTCGCGGCTGGAACTTTTGCTGGACTGCAACAGGCTGCTGCGATCGACCCCGACGACGATTACCTTTCCCGAGGTCGGCGAGGATCTTGAGGATCTCCGCCTTCTCGCCGAGATCGGTCGAGGGGCGGTGGGTCGGACCTATCTGGCGAGCCAGCATTCCCTTGCTCATCGGTTGATGGTCCTGAAGGTCACGCCGCAGGGGCAGGAAGAACACCTCTCGCTCGCCCGATTGCAGCACATGCATATTGTCCCGCTCTACTTTGAGCGGGTCTTGCCCGACCGCGACTTGCAGATTCTGGGAATGCCCTACCTCGGCGGCGCGACCCTGGCGCGGGTGCTGGAAACGCTCTCGACGACGCCCGTGACGCAGCGGAGCGGGGCCCAGATTCTTGAGGCGATGGACCGGCTCGACGTCGCCCCGCCCTCGGGTGTTCCGGCGGGCCGACCCTTCCGTAACTATTTAGCGAAAGCCAGTTACGTCGATGCGATCTGCCTTTTTGGAGCCTGCCTGGCCGAGGCCCTTCAATACGCCCACGATCGCGGCCTGATCCATCTCGACGTCAAGCCATCGAACGTCTTGCTCGCGGGCGACGGCCAGCCGATGCTCCTGGACTTTCACCTGGCTCGGGCGCCGGTGGGACCGGGGCTTCCCGTGCCCGATCGCCTGGGGGGGACGCCCGGGTACTTCTCGCCCGAGCAAGAGACGGCGATGAACGACGTTCGGGCCGGACGCGAGCCGACCGTGGCCGTCGATGGGCGTTCCGACCTTTATTCGCTCGGCCTTTTACTTCACGAGGCCCTTGGTGGCGGCGATGGACGCGGGTGTGACCCGACGCGTCGGCTCGATCGCTGCAATCCGAGGGTCAGTCCGGGCCTGGCCGAGATCATTCAAAAATGCTTGCAAGAGAACTTGGCCGACCGCTATCCCGACGCCTCGGCGCTGGCGCTCGACCTGCACAGGCATCTGAATAACCTGCCGCTTCGTGGCGTTTCAAACCGGAACCTGGCCGAGCGCTGGCGAAAGTGGAGGCGTCGGCATCCCGCGGCGGTGGCGCGCGGTCTTTTAAGGCTGACGACGGTGATGGTGATCGTCATCGCGGTGGCCCTGACGGTCGTTCAACTCCGGCGCCGGGGGAACCAGATCGAGGCGGCGCTGGCCGATGGCCGGTTGCGGCTGAACGCGGGGCGTTATGCCGAGGCGCTCGCGTCGGTCGATCGCGGCCTGAGCCTGGCGGGGCGGTTGCCGGCCGAGGATTCACGTCGTAAAGACCTGGAAAACCTTCGGTTGCGCGTTTTGAAGGCCAAGGGGGCGGCCGAGCTTGACGGCCTGGTTGACCGGCTCCGGTTCTGGTCGGGGATCGGTCCGCTACCGGCGGCCGAGGCGAATTCGCTGCTGACCCGAGGGCGCAGGCTCTGGGAGTCGCGCGCCCTCTTGACGCGCGCGACGTCGGACCCGAGCGATCACGAGGTGGGCGAACGCGTCCGCGCGGATTTGCTTGATCTGGCGACAGCCTGGGCCGATTTGCGCGTCAATCGGTCGCCTGGCGGCCCTTCCACGGAGGGCCTGCGCGACGCCGTGGAACTTTTGACCGAGGCCGAGACCCGGTTCGGCCCGAGCCCGGCCTTGAGCCGCGATTTGCGGAGTTATGCCCGAGCCCTGGGCCGGAACGACCTCCCCTCGGTTGAGATTCCCGCGCCCTCGACGGCCTGGGAACATTATGAGCTGGGGCGTTCGTTTCTCCGGTCGGGCGAATATCAGGCGGCGCTCGACGAGTTTCGGCGGGCCGTGGCGATCCGGCCGGGTGAGTTCTGGCCGTATTTTTCGCAAGCGGCGTGTGCGTATCAACTTGGGCAATACCAGGACGCCGTTGCCTCGCTGACGGTTTGCGTCGCCCTGGCGCCAACGACGGCGGAATGCTATTACAACCGGGCCGTCGCCCTGGAAGCCCTGAACCAGATCGGCGCGGCGTCGGCCGACTACACGCGGGCGCTCGACCTGAACCCGGCCTTGACGAACGCCGCCTTTCGCCGGGGCATTCTCTCGGCGCTCTCGGGGCGTCCGAGCGAGGCCGCGGCCGATCTCCGCCGCGCCTTGCGCGAATCGGCCGAGCCGGTCTCCGCCGAGGTCAACGCCGCGGTCGCCGACCTCTCTCGCGGCGACCTGCCCGCCGCCCGGTCTCGCCTCCGCCGTGCTTCCCGACAGGGCGACGCGGGCGCCCGACGCCTTTCCACGCTGCTTGGCCCGGATTAAATAGAACGCACCCAAGGGTTCATGGTGGGGATCAGGGAAGGATCGATGACCGATCGCCGATGACCGATGACCAAGGAATCTGAGAATTGGGCATTGGCCATCGGCCATTGGCCATCCAATATCATCCATCCATCGAGAGGCAGTCGAAAAATCTTTTTGAGAAATGCGCGCGCTCTCGGCGGGATCTGTCGCTCATAGTTGTGGTGGGCGAGTGAGCGGGACGACGAGCATCCACGTTGGCCCGTGAATTGCCCGCCGCCAAGGGATCGGACCGAGGGGGTGGCCATGGCTCCCGGGGGGGGGCGATCGGACAGCCTCTCGGTTCCTCCCTTGTTCTTTTCTGTTCCGTTCCGTTCCGCCACATCCACATCCGGGGTTTTCTTCAGAACGGTTTGACTGACAGGCAGCCCGCGTTGGATCTGACGACGACGCGTGACCGCCCAGTCTCATCTCAGTTCGGTTAGTTCATCCCGAGCCGGGATATCAGGCCGGGAGATCGATCCAACGTTCCCGGGGGGGAGACGTGGGATTGTGTCTCCCGGCCTGAATCCTTTTTGCGCGCGGAGAGAAGGACAGAGGACAAAGGACAGAGGACAGAGGGCAAAGGACAAAGGACAGAGCGCAAAGGGAAGAGGGCAAAGGAGTCGAGCGGTTCAGAGCATCGAGGACAGGGGACGTCGGAATTTTTGATTTCCGGACGGGATCGGGCGGATGGTCCTTTCTTCGGCCGAGAAAGTTCTCATACTACAAAGCTTGGAGAGAGTCCTTTCCGTCGATTGATCGATCGATCAATTGTCGCGATGCGTTGCGCCGAGGAATCGGGCAACCTGAACGAAGAAGAGGTCACGTCCCTTGGGCCAGGAGAGGCCGGAAATCCTGGTGATCGAGGTCGGCGGCCGAAGGTTTGGCCTGGCGGCGTCGGAGGTTGTGGAACTGGTCAGGGTCGTGACCATTGTTCGCCTCAGAGAAGCGCCGGAGTGGGTTGAGGGGGTCGTGAACCTGCGCGGGCAGGTGGTGCCGGTGGTTGACCTGCGCGGGAGGCTGAGCCTGCCGCGAAAGGGGGTCGAGCTGTCGGATCATCTGGTCGTGGCCAGGGTGCGCGGGCGCGTCGTGGCGCTGAGGGTGGACAGGGCGTTGGATCTGGTCAGGCCGGAGGTCGGGCCGGGGCGGGTGGCGATGCTCGCCGGTGGCATTCTCGCGCCGGTGCTGGAACTCGATACGCTCTGGACCGGCGACGACTGGGCGGAACTGGGCCGGGCGCTGGCGGTTTCGGACGAGTCGAGCGCGGGGCGAGGGGGTGCGGCGTGACCTGGTCGCAACCGGCCTTTGAGCGGCTCGCGGCCCTGCTCGGGGCGAGGACGGGCCTGGTCTTTATTCCCGATCGCCGCGTCGGGGCGGAACTGGGCGTCCGCCGGGCGATGGCCAGGGCGGGCGTCGCCGATCCCGAACTGTATCGGACGATGGTCGCCGGCAACGAGGCGATGCTGGATGACCTGCTGGTCGAGTTGACCGTCGGCGAGACCTATTTTTATCGCGAGCCCGCGCATTTTGAGTTTGTCCGTCGGGTGATCGCGCCGAAGTTTCGGGCCTCGGGCGAGTCGATCCGGGCCTGGAGCGCGGGGTGTGCCTCGGGCGAGGAGGCGTACACGCTGGCGATGGTCTTTCTTGACGAGGGCTTGGCCGACCGTGCTCGCGTGCTGGCCACCGACGTTTGTCGGGCTGCGCTGGCTCGGGCGAAAGGGGCGGAGTACGGTCCCTGGTCGCTCCGGGGCGAGGGTGAGACGGCCCCCCTGCCCCACCTCAGCCCCAGGGACGATCGGCGGTTCCGCGTGGATGAGCCGGTCCGTCGGCTGGTCAGGTTTGAGCATTTGAACCTGGCGATGGATGTCTATCCGTCGTTTGCAACGGGGACGATTCGAACGGACCTGATCTTTTGCCGGAACGTGCTGATTTACTTCGATCGTGAGACGATTCGGGCCGTGGCGGGTCGGCTCGCGGCGTCGCTCTCGGCCGAGGGGTGGCTGATCACGGCCTCGTCCGACCCGCCGCTCGGCCTGGAATCGGGGCTGAGCCCGGTGATCACCGACTTCGGCGTTTTTTACCAGAAAGCGCGCGAGAAGTCGGTGGTCTCGGCCGGGTTTGAGATTCCGGCGGCGGTGGATGCGTCGGGGCCGCTCGCGTCGGCGCGCGACGACCTGGCGGAAGGACGGTTCGCGCGGGCCGTGGCGGAATCGGGGTCGAGGGATGATGATCCCGAAGCCTCCGCCGTGAACGTCCGGGCGCTCGCGAATCTGGATCTGAAGGCGGCGGCGCGGGCCTGTGCCGAGGCCGCGGCGCGGCACCCTTGCTCGGCCGAATTGCATTATCTCCACGCGGTTTTGTTGATGGGTCTTGATCGCGATGATGAGGCGGAGGCCGAAGCGAGGCGAGTCGTTTATCTCGACCGGACGCTGGCGGTCGGCCATTATCTGCTCGGCTCGGTCGCGCTTCGGCGGGAGGATCGCGCGGGGGCTCGACGCAGCTTTCGAAACGCGCGCGACCTTTGCGAGGCGCTTCCGGCCGACGAGGTTCTGGCGCTTTCGGACGGCGAGCCCGCCGGGCGGCTCGCCGAGCAGGCGAGGCTGCAACTGGACCGCCTTGACGCGGCCGAGAGGGTCGCGCCATGATCGATCGATCGCGACGGACCGAGATCGGGGTCGACTGGGACGAGGTCCGGGCGCGGCTCGACCGGATTGACGCGGCGGTCCGAGAGTCGCTTGAGCCGACTTCGGAACGGGTTCAGGCCGTGCTGGCCGAGCGTGCCCTGGCGGTTGCGGCGGTCGTGCCGAGGCCAATTTCCGCGTCGGAACTGATGGACGTGACGGTCTTTTCCGTCGGCGGTGAGCGGTACGGGATTGAGGCGCGTTATGTCCGTCGAGTCGTGCGGCCCGGCCCTTGCACGCCCGTGCCCGGCACGCCCGCGGCCTTGCGAGGTTTGATCAACCTGCGCGGGGATGTGCTCGCGGTTTTTGACCTGCCGACGGCCTTCGGGATCGGTCTGGGGGCGGTGGGCGTCGGCACTTTTGTGCTGGTTCTGGGTGAGGATCGCGACGACCTGGGCCTTGCCGCCGACGCCGTTGACGAGGTTCGCCCGCTCCGACGCGCCGAGCTTCTCGAACCCCCGGCGATGCTTGACGGCCTTGGCCGCGACCTACTTCTGGGCGTTACCGCCGATGCCCTTCTCGTTCTTGCCGGGTCCGTGCTTCTCGCGGATGATCGGCTGAGGATTGATCAGGGGGATGAGGTGGTGGGGAGGGGATGACCGATAACCGATGATCGATGGATAAAATGCGAGCAATCGATAAAAAATGCATCAAGGCCATTGGCGAACATTTCCTGACCTGATTGGTCATTGGCCATTGGCCATTGGTCATTGGTCATTGGCCATTGGTCATTGGTCATTGGTCATTGGTCATTGGTCATTGGTCATTGGTCATTGGTCATCTATCCTCCTTCCCCCGCGCTGATCTCGATAAGACATTCAGGGAGCCATAAGTGAACACGAATCAAGGGCCGTGGAAACGATCGCTGTCGTCAAAGATCGGCGGGCTGGTGGCGGTAACGGCGGGGCTGGTGCTGGTCATGGCGATCGGAAATTATCTGTCAATGGTTTATGTGCAAAGCATCGTCCCCTTGCTCACCGTCTCGGCGGGGAACGAGGCGCAATATTATCAGATGATTCATCATCTCGCCTGTCTCGCCGATGAAGAGGACGTGGCGAGGAAACAAAGGCACAGGGCCGAACTCGATCGGCTGATCGCGGCCAAGGATCGACGCTTTGAGCAGTTGCACAGCGGTCAGGCCTGGGTCGACTCGGCGCCGCCGACGGACCCGAGACTGGTCGAAAACCTTCGAGCGAGGCGCGAGCACTGGCTCTCGGAAATCCGGCCGCTTTTGACCGATCGCCTCGCCGCGGCGAAGACCGGGCAAGAGATCCGGGCAATCGTGGATCAACTGGAGCCGAGGGTTGACGAACAGGTCAAGCGGATCGAACTGGGCAAGAGCCTCGGTTACGACGTCGCGGCCGAGAGCCTGGGCTGGGTGCGGATCTTTCAGACGATCACGACCTTGGTTTTTCTGGGGGCGATCGGCGCGTCGTTTCTCGTCGCCCGGGGGGCGATCGACCGGGCGCAAAGGCTCGCGAAGGCGGCGGAACGGGTCGCCGGGGGAGAATTGAACGTCAAGGCGGACCTTGATGGAAGCGATGAAATCGCGGCGCTCGGCGCGGCCTTTGACAGGATGACCGACACGCTTCGATCCACGATCGAGGCTGAACGGAAACGGCGGTCGCGCAGCGAAAAAGTGATCGTCGGCATCCGCGAGACGGTCACCGGGCTGTCGTCGGCGTCGTCGGAGATCCTGGCAAGCACGACGCAGCAATCGTCGGGCGCGCAGGAGCAGGCCGCGGCGGTCTCGGAAACGGTGACGACCGTGGACGAGGTGAAGCAAACGGCGACGCAGGCGGCCGAACGGGCGCGGAGCGTCGGCGAGGCGGTGAACCGGACCCTGGACGTCGGCCGGGCCGGGCGGAAGGCGATCGACGACTCGATCGTCGCGATGGACCGGCTCAAGGGGCAGGTTGAATCGACCGCCGCCAAGCTCGTCTCGCTCGCCGAACAGGCGCAGGCGATTGGAGATATCATCGCGACAGTCAACGAAATCGCCGAGCAAACGAACATTCTCGCACTCAATGCCGCGATCGAGGCGTCACGCGCGGGCGATCAGGGCCGGGGGTTCGCGGTGGTCGCGGGGGAGGTGAAATCGCTGGCGGAACAGTCGAAACGGGCGACGGTCCGGGTCCGGCAGATTCTCGGCGAGGTGAGGCGATGGACGGGCGAGGCGGTGGCGTCAACCGGCGAGGTCACGCGCGGAGTCGCCTCGGCGATCGACGCCGGGGGCGAGGCGGGCCGGGCGATCGCGGCGCTTTCCGAGGCATTGACCGAGGCGGCGCGGTCGTCGGCGCAGATCGCGGCGTCGGCCGGTCAGCAGGCAACGGGCATGGCGCAGATCAGTCAGGCAATGCAAAATCTCGATCAGGTCGCCCGCCAGAACCTCGCGGCCACGCAGCAGGTGGAACAGGCCGCCCGAACGCTCAACTCGCTGGGGATTCACCTGACCGAGATGACCGCGGAGTAACTCCCCGAGATGGACCGCGTCAGCCTTCTTGCTCGCCTGATGGCCACCTTCGTCGGCGAACTCGCGGAGCATGTCCGCACGTTCAACGGCGAGTTGCTCGCGCTCGAAAAGAATCCCGAAGGGGCCGATCGGGCCGAACGGTTCAAGACCCTCTTACGCGCGGCGCACAGCTTGAAAGGCGCGGCGAGGTCGGTCAACGTCGGCCTGATCGAGGAAGCAAGTCATCGGCTTGAAGATGTCTTGATCGCGGCGCGCGACCATCAGATCGCGGCCGATGCCGACCTCTTCGCCCTGCTTTACGCCTCGGCCGATGCTCTGGAGGAAACCGGAGGGCGGCTCCGCGACCAGCGGGAACTCGACGGCTCGCCGCTCGATCTGCTCCTGTCCAGGCTCGACGCCGCGGTCGGATCGGCCGGGGCCAAGCCGCCGACGCCTCGGATTGTCGAGCCGCCAAAACCGTTGAAGACAGCGGAACCCGCGCCGGTGATGATCGATCGGCCGCGCGAGGCGTCGGCGTTCGTGAGGGTTGCCTCGGAAAAGCTGGATGCGTTGTTGACGCGAAGCGGCGAGTTGCTCGTGGCGCGTCGGCGGGTCGAGGCGAGGGGCGACGACCTGGAGAGGCTCCGCGAGTCGGTGGCGCGCTGGGGTGAGGAGTCACGCAACGCGGCGCACAATCCCGGCGCGGGGCGGGATCGTCCGGCCCGATCTTTCGAACGGCTGGCACAGATGGAAAGGGAACTGGAGAAGCTGGCCCTGGCGTTCGAGGCCGACCGCCGCCAGCTTGCCGCGGCGGCGGGATCGCTCGATGACGAGGTGCGCCGGGCGAGAATGCAGCCCTTCGCCGAGGGCTGCCAGTGGCTCGACCGCGCCGCGCGCGACGTGGCGACGTCTGAGGGAAAGCTTGTTGATGTGGTGATTGATGGAGGCGACGTCGAGATTGATCGGTCGGTGCTGGAAGGGCTCAAGGACCCGCTCACGCATCTGGTTCGCAACGCGGTCGACCACGGGGTCGAGTTGCCCGAGACGCGCCGGAAATTGGGCAAGCCGGAGGTCGCCCGGATTTGGGTCTCGGCGGCGCTTCGGGGGGCGCAGGTCGAGGTTGTGGTCGAAGACGACGGCGAAGGGGTGAACCTTGACGCGGTTCGCGGCCGGTTGGTGGAACTCGGTCTGAACGTCCCCGAAGATGATCGCGACCTGGTCGAGACGATTCTCTTGCCCGGCTTCTCGACCTCGGAACAGTTGACGAATGTCTCGGGGCGCGGGGTGGGTCTCGACGTCGTGAAGACGCGGGTGGAAGCCTGTCACGGGACCGTGAGCGTCTCGACCGAACGGGGTTCTGGAACGCGGTTCACGCTCTCGGTTCCGCTGACTCTCACGGCGCTTCGGGCGATCCTGTTCCGTGCGGGGGGGCAAACTTTCGCGGTGGCCGTGGCCAATGTGGAACGCCTGCTTCGGGTCGACCTGACCGAGGTGCGGAACATCGGCGGCCGGGGAGTCCTGATCGTGCCGGGCGGGTCGCCGATTCCGATCGCCCCCTTGACCGAGCTTCTGAACCTTACCGAGACGTTGGGCACGCGTGTTGACGTGGTCAAACGTCCTGGCCTGGTGATCGTCGCGGGTGATCGGAGAGCGGCGGTTCTGGTCGATGAGTTGATCGGCGAACAGGAGGTGACGGTCAAGGGGCTCGGCGATCGACTCCGCCGCCTTCGCGCCGTTTCTGGAGCGACGATCTTGCCCGAAGGCCCGGTGGCTCTTGTTCTGAACGCATCAACACTTGCGAGAGCGACGCCGACGGTGCCCGTGGCGGTTTCGGCGTCGCGATCCGCGGGCCGGGGCGTTGACGTGGGAAATGTGCATTTGAAAAAGCGAGTCCTTGTCGTCGATGATTCGGTGACGATTCGAACATTGGAGAAGGACAGTCTGGAATCGGCCGGTTATGAGGTTCTCACGGCGGTTGATGGTGAGGACGGGTGGCGGGTCCTTCAGGAATCGGGGGCGGATTTGCTGATTTCCGACGTGGAGATGCCGAGGATGGACGGCCTGACCTTGACCGCGACTGTCCGCCGCTCCGCTCGCTTTTCCCGGCTGCCGATCATCCTTTATACCTCCCGCGCCAGCGACGCCGATCGTGCCCGAGGCGGCGACGTGGGCGCGGATGCGTATCTGGTCAAGAGTTCGTCGGATCAGAGGGATTTGCTGGAGACGATTGCGCAGCTTTTGTAGGGATTGATGACCGATGACCGATGACTGATGACTGATGACTGATGACTGATGACTGATGACTGATGACCGATGACCGATGATTGATGACCGATGACCGATGACCGATGACCGATGACCGATGACCGATGATTGATGACCGATGACCGATGACTGATGACTGATGACTGATGACTGATGACTGATGACTGATGACTGATGACTGATGACTGATGACTGATGACTGATGACTGATGACCGATGACCGATGACTGATGACTGATGACTGATGACTGATGACTGATGACTGATGACTGATGACTGATGACTGATGACTGATGACTGATGACTGATGACTGATGACTGATGACTGATGACTGATGACTGATGACTGATGACTGATGACTGATGACTGATGACTGATGACTGATGACTGATGACTGATGACTGATGACTGATGACTGATGACTGATGACTGATGACTGATGACTGATGACTGATGACTGATGACTGATGACTGATGACTGATGACTGATGACTGATGACCGATGACCGATGACCGATGACCGATGACCGATGACCGATGACCGATGACCGATGACTGATGACTGATGACTGATGACTGATGACTGATGACCAATTGCCGAAAAACAATGATCCAAAAATTCCATACATTGGTCATTGGTCATGATTTGTACCTCTGACACTCAACCTCAAAGGGGTCAGCCGTGATTCGTGTCCTCGTGGCCGAAGACTCGGCGACGGCGCGTGCGCTGCTGGTGCAGATCCTGACGTCGGACCCGGAAATTCGCGTGGTCGGCGAGGCGGAGGATGGGGCGTCGGCGGTGGAGATGGCGCAGAGGCTGAAGCCGGACCTGGTGACGATGGATATTCATATGCCGGGCCTTGATGGTCTGACGGCCACCAAGGAGATCATGATCACGGCGCCGACGCCGATCGTGATCGTGACCGGAAGCACGCGCGCCCGCGAGGTCGGCGACTCCATGGAAGCGCTTCAGGCCGGGGCGCTCGACGTGCTGGTCAAGCCCCCCGGGCCGGGATCGCCTGGGTTTGCGCCGGCGGCGCGCGACCTCCTGGCCGCGGTCAAGGCGATGGCCCATGTCAAGGTCGTCCGGCACTGGAGGCCCTCGGGTTCGAAGGAAATTGAGGGGAGTTCGAAGAAAAAGGCCGAAGGGGCGAATCCGGCCGGGTCGAGCCGGGTGAGAATTGTCGCGGCGGCGACGTCGACGGGGGGGCCGGCGGCCTTGCAGAGGATTCTGGGTGGGCTGTCGCAAGGGTTTCCGGTGCCGATCGTGGTCGTGCAGCACATCACGCCGGGGTTCACGGCGGGCCTGGTGGAATGGCTCGGCGCGGTCTCGACGATCCAGGTGACGATCGCGAAGCAGGGCGAAACCCTGGCGCCGGGGACCGTCTATTTCGCACCCGACGGCCGACACCTGGGCGTGACCCGGGGGGGGACGGTGGCGCTTTCGGAAGGGCCGCCGATCGGGGGGTTTCGGCCCTCGGGCACGGCGCTTTTTGAGTCGGTCGCGGCGGCGTATGGAGCGTCGACGCTCGCCCTGATTTTAACGGGAATGGGCGATGACGGCGTGGCGGGCCTGCGATCGGTTCGCAAGGCGGGAGGGCGCGTCGTGGCGCAGGATGAGGCGACCTCGGTCGTCTTTGGGATGCCCGGCGCGGCGGTCGCGGCGGGCCTCGTCCATACGATCTTGCCGATCGAGGCGATTGCCGGGCATGTGATGGGGTTGGTGGGGGGGAGGGAGTGAGGGCAGAGGGCAGAAGGGCAAAGGGAAGAAGGCGAGGGAGGCGGGTGTCGGGAATTGGACAGATAGGATTTTCGTGGGATCGGTCATTGGTAATCGGTCATTGGTCATTATATTTTTGAAGTCTGAATGAGCTTGAGGCGGGACGGAACGGATCGTATCCTGTGCGGGGATTCTGATTCCAGGACGCGTCGGGCATCAGCCATTGGCATGACAACAAGCCGAGCCGAGCCGAGCCGATTCGATCGAACCCGAAGGGACGGGGAGCCGAGGAAATGACGAGAGTCCTGGTGATCGAGGATAGCCCGACGCAGGCCGAGCAGATGACCTTGGTGCTCGAAGAGGCGGGCTTTGTCGTCGAGACGGCGCCCGATGCCGAACGGGGTTTGAGACGGCTCTCGGTCGGCGGAATCGATGTCGTGCTGAGTGACTTGCACCTGCCCGGCGATAGCGGGTTTGACCTCTGTCGACGGCTCAAGGCGCATCCGACCTTGCGGGAAACGCCGATCGTCGTCTGCACGAGCGAGGCCGATCCGGTCAACGTTTTGCAAGGGCTTCAAGCCGGCGCTGATGGGTTCATCACCAAGCACCGAGCGCCCGAAGAGATCGTCGGCTGCGTTCGGCGGGCGCTGGCGAGGCCGCCGTCGGGCGATCCGCGGGGGGCGACGGAGGTCAGGTTTCTCGACCAGAAATTCTTGCTTTCGGCGGGCCGAGAGCAACTGCTCGATGTCCTCGTCTCGGCCTTTGAAGACGTCGTTCACCTGAATGAGCGGAATCAGGCGAGTGCGTCGGCACTAAGGTCGCTGAACCGGGAACTCGGCGAGAGGAACCGGGAACTTCAGCGCCTGGCGGACTCGGAACGCAAGGCGCACGAGGAATTGAAACGCGCCGAGGGGCAGATCATGCAGGCCGAGAAGCTAACCGGCCTGAGCCAGATGGTCGCCGGGTTCGCGCACGAGGTGAATAATCCGCTCTCGTTCGTCATTAATAACCTCACGGTGCTGTCGCGCGACACGACCTCGCTTGAGGAAATGCTTGCGCTTTATCAAGAGGCGATTGAGGCTCCCGAGGCCGACCGCGAGGCGATCGTCAATCAGGTCCGCGAGCGTGCCGAGGAGGTGGATCTCTCCTATTTGACCGAGAACCTGGGCCGATTGCTCGACCGGACCTGCGCGGGGGTAAGGCGTATCCGGCAGATTGTGCTCGATCTTCGCGATTTTGTCCGGCTTGATGAGAGTGATTTAAAGGCGGTGGACATCAACGACGGCGTGGCGACGACCGTCGGATTCGTGCAGAGCCGGGCGCAGGATCGCCAGGTCTTTCTGGAGACGGAGCTGGCCCCCTTGCCGATGGTGACGTGTTATCCGGGCAAGGTGAATCAGGTGGTTTTCAACCTGGTGACCAACGCGATTGACGCGTGTGGCCCCGAGGGGCAGGTCAAGGTCGTGACGAGAAAGGCGGAAGACGGGGTCGAGATCCAGGTCATTGATAATGGGTCTGGGATCGCGCCCGAGATTCTGGGGAAGGTTTTTGATCCCTTTTTCACGACGAAGCCCCAGGGCCAGGGGACCGGTCTCGGCCTGAGCACCTGTTACGGCATCGTCCGCTCGCACGGCGGTCGGATCGAGATCGAGTCGACCCCAGGCGTCGGCTCGCGGTTCATCGTTCACCTTCCGACCGAGCCGCCGAGGAATGCGGAGAGGGAGGAGGGACGATGATCGAGGGGGTCGTCGGAAGGACAAAAGGGCAGAGGGCAAAAAGCAGAAGGACAGAGGGCAGAGGGCAAAGGGTCAAGAGGAATGATCTGTCCTCTGTCCTCTGTCCTCTGTCCTGGCCTACCCCCTGCCCCCCGCCCTCTGCCTCTTTGTCCTGGAAGGAGCGACCGCCTCAGGAGCGAAATTGAGCGGGAGGATCAGCCGGGCGACGGGGAGCGGGCTTGCGTCGAGAGGCGTTCTGGGCGGCCTGGATGCGGGAGGCGGCGGTTTTGGCCTCGGGTGAGGAGGGAAAGTGGGCGATGATCTGGCGATAGGCGGCCATCGCCTCCTTGGTCTTTTTTTGCATGGCCAGTGTCTCCGCCTGCTGGAAGATGCGCGAGGCGGCGTGCTCGGGAGGTTCAGGAGCCTGGGGCTCGGCTTTCCCGCAACTGGAGACAATCAAGATCAGACTGAGAACGGCCGCCGCGCGAGGCCACATGGGGAGTGTCACTTTTTTATGGGTAAAAGCTCGGGTTTGTCAAAATCTGGCCGCCGGGGTACATGCCCGGGTAGGCATCGCCCTTGGTGATCGATCGGGCGTGGCCGTCGAGGAAGAGGACGTTCGAGTTGCCGTGCCGTTTCCAGGGAATCCAGATGTCGAGCGTGATGGTGCCAAGCCAGATGTCGTAGTCGTCCTGCCTCGGGTCGGTCGCCGCGACAGGGTTGTTGATGTTGGCGTCAATCACCGCGCCGTCACGTTCGTTGAAGGCGACGAAGTTCGAAAGGCCGATCTCCGATTGAAATCTCGGCAAGGTCCAGCGCCCGTATCGGATCGTCTTGTGACTGAGCTGCGAGTTCATCAGGTAACTCGTCCGGTTCGTGATCCCATCAACCAGCCCCGTGTTCGGATCGACATAGGGTGTCACGAGCGACGTGTCGGACATGCACCGAAAAATCCGCTCGTCGGCGACCTGCGCCCCCCCTTTCGCGATTGAATCATTCGCATAGGCGGGGTTCACATAGGGCATGATCTTGTCTTCCCAGTAAATTTCGGCGAACGACTCGGCGTCGCCGACCTGAGAAAGGCTGTCGGCGTCAAACGGGTGATGCAGGAAAAATTGACCGGCCCAGTCGTCAAAATACTGGAGCGTTCCCAGGCCGATCTGGTGAAGATGGCTCTGACAATCCATCCTCCGCGCCGCCTCGCGCGCATTTTGAACGGCCGGTAACAAAAGACCCACGAGCACGCCAATAATCGCGATCACGACAAGCAACTCGATCAGGGTGAACCCGCGACGTTGTGTCGTTGACATGATTGGGCCCTTGCTTGTCTTATTACGATTCGATTTTTCGTAACACGAGAGGTATCATAGTCCGACGCGTGGCGTCTTACCAGGGGTCGGTCGATTTTGCGGGGTTGTCACCGGGAACTTGGTCGTGAAGGGCCTTGTCGATTCCTCCTGTCTTGAATGGAGCGCTCGGTCCATCGGTCCTTGGTCATCGGTCATGGATGGAGCAGGAAAACCGTCCCGCGTCGGGTGCGCGGGAGGATTGCAAACGCGGGGCGGGTCGTTACAATGGGCGCTTCGGCTCAAACAGAAGGAAAGGGCCGGGAAAGACGCCAGGGGCGTCCGCCAGAGGTTACGACGCGCTGAGAGCGAGACGACGCCGCTGGGTTCCTTTCGACCCGCGAGTGACGGCTGGCTGGCAGACCGGGAGCCCCTTGAGAGCGACCGACCCCCTTGTTTTTCTGAACGCGAGCGAGCGAACGAACGATCGGGCCTCTCCCTCCCGACCCCCACGTCACCTCCGCGCCCAAGAGCGCGCACCCCGAACGTGACCCGCGGACTGAACCCACCGGAATTGACGGATTTCGACGCAATCGATTTTCAAGTTAGTTCAACGTCAAGACACCTCGAACGCGCTTCGAACGGAGTGATTCACCGATGGCGACTGCGACTGCGGCCACCCCACGCCACCTGAATGCGACCGTGCTGCTGGGCAAGGGGCTGACGCCCGGCAAGCTCCGCGGCCTCCAGCGGATCAGCAACCCGAACGGGACGCTGACGATGGTGGCCGTTGACCAGAACAGCTCCATTATCGAGATGGCCCAGAAGGCCCTCAAGGCCAAGGGCGACGACCGCGAGCCGACCTATGAGGAAGTTGTCGAGGCGAAGCTGGACCTCGCCCGGCAGATGTCTCCGGCCGCCTCGGGCGTCTTGATCGACGCCTATTATGGTGCCTGGTCGGCAATCGCCTCGGAAGCAATTCCGGCCTCAAAGGGCATGCTCATCCGGGTCGAGAAGTCCGGCAGCCCGAAGAACAAGGTCGGCGGACCGATGGGCGAGTACGAGCCCGGCTGGTCGGTCGAGAAGATCAAGCTGATGGGCGCCGATGCCGTCAAGATTTTGGCGCCTTTTGAGCCGGGTGAGCCGATCTCGGCCGAGCACAACTTCGCGTTCATCCAGGACGTTTACAACGACTGCCGGAAGCACGACATCCTCTTCCTTCTCGAACCGATCGCCTTTCCGTACGGTTCGGAAAAGAAGACGGACAAGGCGTATCTCGACCGCAAGGCCGAGACCGTGATTGAAACGGCGCGGATCATCAGCCAGTATTGCGACATTTACAAGGCTGAGTTCCCCGGCACCCTTGGCCACGACAGCGACGAGCAGTTGACCAACAACCTGCATGCGCTCAGCGAGGCGAGCGTTCGCCCCTGGGTCTTGCTCTCGGCCGGCGTGGATTACCCCGATTATCTTCGCCAGGTGAAAATGGCGATGGATTGCGGCTGCTCGGGCGTGCTCGGCGGTCGGGCCTTCTGGAAGGAATATTTCGTTCAGGACGGCGCCGAGGCTCGCACGAAGTTCGCCGCGACCGAGGGTTTGAAGCGTGTCGCCGCGGTGGACGCCGTCGTCCGCGAACAGGGAACCCCCTGGTTCGCCAAGTACGGTCTCGATCAGGCCGACATTGCTAACATCCGCGCCTCGGAAGGCTGGCACGCCCGCTATGCTCCCCACGCCAAGGCCGCCGGCGGTTCCAGTGGCCACGCCGTCCGCGCGGGCGAGGTGTATTGATTAACGCGACGGATCGCCTTTTTCCTTTTCGATTCCAAAACAAATCCCCCGTTCTCGCGTCTTCGGCGCGGGAATGGGGGTTTTTCTTTACCGCGACGTCGTTCTCAAAGGAAGGATTAAGGACCGAGTTTGCCCTTTGCCTTTGCCCTATGCCCTTCTCAGAAGCGTTCCATCGGTCATCTCTTCCCCGTCTCCAGGGCGCAAAAAATAAGCCCGGCTCCCCCCGAGGGAGCCGGGCACAGCCAGGGAGAACGACGCTTGCTCGTGATCGATCGCTTTTGGCGTAAAGAGAAGAAGGAAATGCCATTCCGTCAAATTTGAATGACCAACAAGATAGAATTCAAGAGCGACAAAATCCCCAGGTCTCGCCTTCCAAGCGAGAAAACCACCGAATCCTCCAAGCTGCCAGTCTCGAACGTTGGCGTTCGTTATCGAGGCTTGGCGGTGGGATCGGTCTTTAACTGCAACAAGGAAGCCGTCGGCCTTGGGCGAAACTGGGAAGCGACTTCCACGCCAAGGATCACGACGAACAAACAGACGGCTACGGTCACGGAAGGAGCCTCCGTCGACGACTTCACCGCGACAGGATTTCCACGAATCGATCAGGACAAAGGCGAACCTATCGAAACAGCGTGAGGGAAAAAGCCCGGCTCCCCCCGAGGGAGCCGGGCACAGCCAGGGAGAACGACGCTTGCTCGTGATCGCTTGCGTAAGTTCAAGGCAACTCACCGGTTCCGGCTTTCAACCTCACCGGCTTGCTGTCATGAGAGAGGGATATTGCACCCCGCGTGCCGCTTCGTTTTTCTCCGCGATTGGAATTCCAGGAATTGTTTCAAGTCGCGTCTGAATCACGATTTATATTGACAGGTGACTTTCGCGATGAGGGGGGTTGGGAAGTCACCAGGCTTTTTTGAAGCCCAAATTTTGGTCAAGATTGCTAAAAACTCAAGCAAAAAGGCGCAAGCGGCCGAAGCGTGACACTTCCAGAAAGCGGGATCGCACGCGGAAGCGCGATTCCGGTAAACTGCGGAGACCGTGGGAGGGGTCTTTCTGGGCTTTTTCTTTGGAAGCGACGGAGAGCCCAGGGGCCGAAGGCGAGGTCTGGGGGTTTCGGGAAGGACCGGGGGTCGGATGAAGGTCTTCGTGCTCGGGATGGACGGGGCGACCTGGGATCTCTTGACGCCGCTGGCTCGCGAAGGCATCCTGCCTAACCTCTCCAGATTAATGGACGAGGGGGTTTCGGGGACGCTTCGGTCGGTCTTTCCGCCGCTCAGCCCGGTGGCCTGGACGGGGGTCATGACGGGCAAGAACTCGGGCAAGCATGGCGTTTTCGAGTTCCTGGAATATGCGCACAACCCGTTGCGGGGTCGGGTAAATTCGTCGCGCGCGATCAAGACGGAGCTTGTCTGGGAGATTGCCGGCCGGCACGGCAAGGCGACCGTGGCCGGGGGTGTGCCGATGAGCTATCCGCCCCGATCCGCGCCGGGCTTTTATCTCGGAGATTTTCTCAGCCCGGAAGACGCCCCGGATTTCGCGAGCGATCCGGCGATCTTCGCGGACCTGGAGAAGGCGGTTGGGCCGTATCGGGCCTGGAACACCGCCACGCACGACGGCGGTCGAGAGGCCGAGACGCTCAACGACCTGCGCGGGTATCTCGAACACCATCTGGAGGCCGTCAAGTTCTTGATGGGTCGCTGCGGGTGGGACCTCTTCATGTTCGACCTGATGGCGACCGACCGGATTCAGCATGAACTCTGGCACGTCTGGGACGAGACCCACGCGGCGAGACGTGGTCAGGAAAAGCGTCTCGATGCGCTCCGCCAGGGGTGCCGCGATTTCTGGGCGGCGCTGGACCGAGGGGTCGGTGAGATCGAGGCGGCCCTGCCGCGCGACACGGCGCTGATCTTGTTGAGCGATCACGGGTTCGGGCCGATCGAGTGGTACGTCAACTTCAACGTCTGGCTGCTCGAACGGGGTGATATCGCGCTCGAAGATTCGTTTTACGTCCGCCAGAAGCACTGGTTTTACAAGCAAGGGCTGACCCCGCGATTTGTTTATCAGCAGATGGTGAAGCTGGGCCTGGCCGATCAGCGGGTGAGCCGGTTTCGGGGCAAGCAGACTGGCTGGGTCGAGCGCCTGGGCGAGTCGGCCTTTCTGTCGAGGCGACATATCGACTGGTCGCGAACCAAGGCGTATGCGCAAGGCAACTTCGGTCAAATTTTCCTGAACATCAAGGGGCGTCAGCCTCAAGGGTGCCTCGCCCCCGAAGACGCGAGGCCGTATCTGGACGACCTCAAGGCGGCCTTGCTGGCGATTCCGCACCCCGAGACCGGCGCCCCGCTGGTCGAGACGGTTTACGAGCGCGACGACCTCTATCATGGCCCGCACGCTCATCTTGCGCCCGATTTGACTGTCGTGCTGGGCGACTGGCGTTATCGGACGATCGGGCTGCACGACTTCACGACGAACCGGCTGATTTCTCCGGCCTTCGGCCCGACCGGCGATCACCGGATGGAGGGCGTCTTCATCGCCAAGGGGGCCGCCTTTCGCCCCGGCGCGACGCTTGAAGCCGATGCCGACCTGCTTGACATCGCGCCCACCGTTCTTCATCTGCTCGGCGTTCCCGTTCCCGACGACATGGATGGCCGCGTCTTGACCGAAATCCTTGACCCGGCGATGGTTCCAGCCGTTGCGCCGGGTGAGTCGACCTCGGTCGAGTCCGCGCCCGTGGAGCCTCTTCCCGTTGCATACACCGAGGAAGAGGATGCCGAGATCCAGCAACGTCTGGCGGATCTTGGGTATCTGTAAGAAGAGGATAGAGGACTTGCCCTGCTTTGCGCGAA
The DNA here is from genome assembly GCA_965277595.1 of Isosphaeraceae bacterium. Taxonomy (GTDB): domain Bacteria; phylum Planctomycetota; class Planctomycetia; order Isosphaerales; family Isosphaeraceae; genus CBDIDH01. The sequence goes on along the minus strand of CBDIDH010000002.1, from coordinate 1,208,163 downwards.
CCTGAAGGGATCTCGGGACGTCTGTCGAACGGACGGCGTTTTGGGAAAGAAATCGGGGGTTCACGCGAAGCGAAGGCGGTTCTTATTGATGACGCTGGGGAAACGGAAGCCGACGCGGCGGGCGATGAGGCAGGTTTGTGGCGAGGTCGGTCCCGAGGATGGCGTTGATCCTCGCGAGATTGCCCGAGCGAAGATGAAGCAACATCGATCGGCCGAGTCGGCGCGAACTCCGGGGGCGTCGACCTCGCGCAAGGGGCGGCAGCTTGGCAGGCAGGTGGCCGAGACGCTCGACGCGGTGCTTGCCGGTGATACGCGCGACGCGATTTTGAGCGGCCTGCGGATTGTCTCGGTCACGCCCGCGCCGGATGCCTCGCGGCTGCTGGTCACCGTGGCGTTGCGACCGCCCTTTGAGCGGGAGCCGGTCGAACCGGCCGAGATTCTGGCGCGGCTCGACCGCGCGTCCGGCTGGCTCAGGACCGAGATTGCCAGCGCCGTGACGCGTCGGAAGGTGCCCGTTCTGAGCTTTCAGGTTGCTCCGCCAGGGGTGGATGGGGAATGAGGGGGGGACGTTGGGTCGGGTGAGTTGTAACTGGTTGAGGGCAAAGGGCAAAGGGCAAAGACAGAGGGCAGCTTGTCCTTTGTCCTGCCCCTTTTGGTAGGGATCAGGCGATGACGACTCGGCCGGGATGATCGGAGGTCGGCTCGGTGATGGTGATCGAGCGATCGAGGAAGGCGTGGATCGTCCGGGCGTTGGTGCGGAGGTGCTCGGTCACGGTCGAGACGGTGTACTCGCTCCGGCCGCTCGCAAGCGCCAGCGGAATCATGACCTGATCGGCCGAGTGCGGATCAAAGGCGCCGCCGGGGGCGTCGTGATGGGCGAGGAATTCGTCGATCGCCTCGTCGGCGACCGCTTCCGCGGGCTTGCCGCGCTCGCCAAGGCCGACGAACGTCGCGGGGACGCTCACCCCGTCATAAACGGCCGAGAGCGCAATCGCGGCGCCGGGCGAGGAACCGGGCCAGGAAATCGACGTAAGTGCAATCTCGGCCTCGTCTTGTCGATCGTTGCCAAGACGGTCGAGAACCCGGTTGCGCATCCGGTCGACGATCGCGATCGGCAGCCGAGCGACACCGGCGAGGCCGTCGATTCGGACCAGTCGACCGCGTTTGATCTGTGTCAGAGATTGGATTCGGGCGGGCTCGATCCAGGCATCGAGGTGACCGCCGCCGCGTGGGTAAAACCCGGCCTCGGGCATCGCCAGCGCGATCGGAGCCCCAAGCGAGGCAAGATGGGCGCTCCAGGTCGCGTCAAGAAAGGGATACGACGGCGCCTTGAGGTTGAAGGTGCCCCCCGTCAAGGTGACACGAAGTGGCCGATCGGAACGCAAGGCGAGCGGAAGATGGAGAGTCTGGAGAACCAGGGCGGTCGCGCCGGCGGTGCCAATGTCGATCGAGAGGTCGCGGGGGGTGTAGGAGCCTGGGCGGAAGGTCAGGTCGCGCGAACCGACCGAGGCGCCCGAGACGTCGGCCCCGCCAAGGTCGGCGGCGGCGAGGACGGCGGAGAGATGCTGAGGCCGAAGGCCGGGCTTCTCGCGGTTGGCCCGGATCTTGACGACGCGGAAGGGGCGGCCGGTCAGCAGCGCGAGCGTCAGGGCCGTGCGGAGGATCTGGCCGCCGCCTTCGCCCTCGGAGCCGTCGAGCGTGATCAGTCGCGGTCTGGGATCGTCATGAGCGTGGGATGATGAGGTCGACACGGAAAAAGGTCTCTCCAGCCATCGAATCGGCCGGCGGACGTGGGGTCCGGCGACGGCCGCGACGGCTCCCAGGCTGGTGGAACCGTGGCCGGCGTGAGAGACCCAGCGCTTGACCGCGCCCGAGGTTCCGCCAGGCCCGTCCGCCCCGATTGGTTGTCCGTCCATTGGGAGGGAGACTCCATTCTCGCGGTCAAGGTTCGCGTCGATCGGCCCAGGAGAATTGAAAGGTCTTGATGACCAAGCACCAAGGACCGATGACCGAAAAATCCACCTGTTCGGTCATCATGGTCGTTGAGGAATAGTTATTAAAGACAAAGGGCAGAAGGACAAAGGGGAGAAGGACAAAGGGCAGAAGGACAAAGGGGAGAAGGACAAAGGGCAGAAGGACAAAGGGCAGAAGGACAAAGGGCGGAAGGACAGAGGGGAGAAGGACAAAGGGCGGAAGACAAGGGACGGAAGGGGAAAATCTGGCCTTTGGCCTTGTGTCCTTTGGCCTTACATCAAAATCAGATCCTGGTTTGCAAAAATTCTCTTGGTCATTGGTCATGAATTAAAGACGGACATGGATCGATTTGATGGCGGCGGATAAATCAGGCTATTCGTTTTCTTTACGTTTCACGGAAAATCTATTCGCTCTTCCCCGGTTTCAGGTCGGCGGGATCGACCGGGAAGAGGCGGGATTTGGGAGAGGGGCGACTGCCGGGCTCGCCGGCGGTGTTCCGCGAGGCGTAGATGAGAACGATCTTTTGAAGGAGGCGGTCGCTGTTCGCCTCGGCCTGGGTGAAGAGGAAGGCGCCAAGGCTGCTGGGGCGGTCGGGATCGCAGCCGATCGCGACGACCTGGTCGGGCTGAAGCGTGAGGGTCGCGGCGAGGTCGCGGAGGGTCTCTTCTTGCTGGCCGTCCTTGAGGACGAACTGCATCTGGTTGTGCGATCCGACGCCGTTGCTCAGCGAATCGTACTGACGGGTGACCGGGCCGTGGTGGATCTCGGGAACGAACCGGAGCGAGACCCCGGTGGCGCCGTCCTGGCTGACGGTGACGCGGAACCAACCGCTGGCTTCCTTGTAGTCGCGGCCGAAGGCGTGGCCGTCGCGATTGAGAAGAAGGCTGGCCTGGGGGGTGGCCTCGGCGAGGCTGACCAGGGTATTCGAGCCGTCGGGCAGGTCGAACTCGGCCGGGTCGATCTTGTTCGGCGGCGGGGCGTTCACCGCGGTTTCGAGCGCGGAGGGGAGACCGCCGGTAATCACGCCGATGCGTAAGCCGTTGGCCTGCAAGGCGCGTCGGACCTCGGCCGGCACCGCCTGTTCGTCGGCGGCGCTCCAGACGGAGGTATCGACCGCCCTGTCGTGGAGCGGCCTGGGGATGATGAGCACCTTGAGGCCGCACCGCTTCGGCTCGATCACCTGACCGCGCTGGCCGCCGAGGATCGAGAATCCCTGGTCGGCGTCGGAGTGATCGGCCTTGCCGCGGAGCGAGGTACAACCGGCCACGGTGGCGATTGCCGCGACGAGCAGCCAGAGTTTCCGGTCCATGGGGCGGAATCCTTTCCGCGTCGACTCATTCCAACCAACGACGGGCCGACACCGAGTTTTGGGCCGTGCCAAGGGGGTCGGAGTCTAGCGCGGTTTGGGCGGGGCGTCAACGGCAAATTGGGAAGGGGAAACCATGACCAATGACCGAGGACCAATGACCGAGGGTCGTGGATGATTGCAAAAGGGCAAATGGGGAGAAAGGGCAAAGGGGAGAAAGGGGGGAAGGAGGTGATTCAGGAGGAATCGGGGGGAGGACGGAAAGGAAAAATCCTTGCAGCCGGACCAGAAGGAATGCCGATCTGGAAGATTGTCAGTCAAGGAGGATTGACCCGGCCAGGGATGGCTGGAGGTGACCCCGGATGACCGGTCGTCTCCACGGAGGGATGCGACGGCCGAGGGGTCAGAGGGCCAGGGATCGGCCCTTCCTGTTCGATTCGAATCTTGTCAGACACTCTTGAGTTGGACGGATCGCAAAGGCCGAGCCATCAAGGGCCGCGACGTGGCCGGCACCCCTGGGCGTCGCTTGCCCGCTCGACTTCTGCGTAACCGTCACGATCGGCCGTCGACCCGTTTCGGGACCTCGTTTGGCGAGGCCAGAAAGCCTGGGAGGCGGCCGATCGTCTTTTCGTTTTCGAAGAAAATCAGCGAGCGCCGACGGCGATCAGAAGGCGGGCGCCGTCGGCAAGGGTCTTGTCACAGAAGAAAAGCTGGTTGGGGGGGGTGGCGACGACCGTTTCCAGGGGGTCGGAACCGGGGGAACGGATCAGGCAGCGGAGCCGGACCTTGCCGTTGGCGTCGATCGGCTGAAGAAGCGTGACCTCGGCGGTCGAACCCGATTCCAGGTCGCAGCCGATCGATTGACGCGAGACGAGCCGCTTGCTCTGCACGTCGAGAAGACGGAACCCATGCTTCGGAAAGAGTTTGCGAAGCTGAGGCTCGATCTTCGCGAGCTTCGGGTCGGTCTTCAGGTCGTGGGGCGAGGCCAGGACCCCAAAGAGCGTGACCTGCCGCGCGAGGTCGTCGGCGAGTGCCTTCGGTTGCGCTGGAGCCTGAGCCCGCGCACGGGCGGAGACCAGGGCCGAGCCGAGGATCAGGGCCGTCAGGATGAGGGTCGAGGCCGGTCGGCTCAAGGGGTCAGCCCGGCGGCGGAAATGCGGAGGGGGCATGATGTTGCATCTCCGCGAACGTTTCTTGCATGCCGGCCATCGCCTCGGCGTCGTTGAAGAGGATCAGGTTCTCGTCGATCGTATCGGGGCGCTGTTCGTCGTGGCCAAGGGCGACGGCCCGGACCTTCGAGCCGGTCAGGTGGATCATCACGACCTCGCCCGCCTCGATCTCGACGTTAACAACGGCAAGGCGAGGCGTCGCGGGACGTGGCGCCTCGATCGCTGGGGTCGTGACCGTGTTCGCAACCTGAACGGGTGCTTCGGGTTTGAGCCGGTGGCTTCCCCAGAGCGTGAAGGCGACGAGAATCGCGGCGGCCTGGGCGACGAGGAAGGCGGTTCGAGCGTGCAGGCGCCAGGAGGCGACGGGCAGGTCGGCCGTGATCGCTTGGGGTCGGCGGCCCGTGTCGGGGGCAACCGTGTCCGCGTCATCAAGGCGGTCGGAGACACGAGACCAGAGGGTGTCCCAGGTGGCCGCGGAGGGTTCAACCGGGGCGCTGGCGTTCCAGAGCCGCCTCAGCGCGGCATCGAAACGGGCCTGCGAGGCGCAAGGCGGGCAGGCGGCGAGGTGGTCGACCAAGGCGGCGTCATCGGCCGGGTTTGCCGGCGCCTGGGGAAGGTCGGCACACTGGATGGGAAATCGCCTCTCCATCTGTCTCACTCCCGGGACGGAAAATGGTTCGTCCCTCAATCGATCGATCGGTCAATCAGTCTATTTCTTTATGTCGGCGGTACTTAGGATTTTTCACAGCTCGTGATCTTAAACATTGGGCCGGGTTCAGGGATCGTCGAGTCCCTGGAGTTCGGGGCACGCCTGGAGTTTCTGGCGGGCGGCGTGGAGGCGGCTCATGACGGTGCCGATCGGGACGTTTTGAGCCTCGGCAATTTCTTTATAACTCAGCCCTGCCTCGGCGAAAAGCACGAAGGTCGAGCGGACGGTGAGGCTGAGCCGGCCGAGCGCGGCGTTGAGGCTCCGGCGGGCGTCGGCCTGATACAGGCCGCGGGCGGGGTCGTCGTCGATGCTGGGTTCGAGGACGCGGTGGGCGTCGTCGTCGCCGGGGTCGGCGCGGGGGGACTCTCCGAATCCGAATCCGAAAACGTGACGCCGGCTGCGTTTGCGGCCGAGGTCGATGGCGGCGTTGGAGACCACGCGAACGAGCCAGGTACGGAATCCGCTCCGGCCGTCGAAGTCCTGAAGCGCGGAGAAGGCTTTGAGAAGGCCGTCCTGCACGGCATCGAGCGCGTCTTGCTCGTTACCGAGCATCCGGTAGGCGACGCGGTAGGCGACGCCTCGATGACGCTGGAAAAGTTCTTCACAGGCTGGGCGGCTCCCCTGACGAGCGAGGCCCACCAGGGCCTCGTCATCGATCACCGCGACTCCGGCCGGGCTCTGGACCTGTAACATACGCTCACCTGACCTTCAAAGACGCTCGCCGCCTTGACTTTATTCGACCGATTGTTTTGAGGCTCGCGGAATCTTTTCCTAATTCATGACCGATGGCCAAGGACCGATGGCCGAGGGAGAATGGAGAACAGGAGGGCAAAGGGCAGAAGGGCGGAAGGACAAAGGGCAAAAGGCGGAAGGGATTTTTTTGTCCTTTGTCCTTTGTCCTTTGTCCTTGTAACCTTTGTCCTTCCGTCCTTTGCCCTTGCGGAGATTCCGCGCCAGGTTCCCTGGTGATCGGTCATCGGTCCTGGACGGAAAAGAAAGGAGTCGGGAATTGCCTTAAAGTCTGTCTTGACCGTTAGGTGAGTCCCGGGTAGAACTCCGGCCCGAAGCGTCAGGGGACTTGGAAAAAGGAAGAGGCCCCGACGTTTGGGTTTGGAACGCGTCCGCGAAGCCAGACAAGACAGCGAACGTTCAAGGAGGACACTCGCCGTGATTTCTTGCCGTCCCGGAACCTTGGCGTCTGGACTTGTCGTCGCGTCACTGGTCTTCGCCGCCTGGAACCCTTCCGAGGCGAGGGCCGATGCCCTGAGCGCCTCGAACACGTATGTGCTGTTGTCGTCGCAGGCGATTCCAGCGTCAACCTCGCAGGCGAGCGGGCCGCTCGTGGTTTTTGACGCCCCGGCCAACTCGATCGTGCCCGGCCCGGCGGATTCCAGTGGCAATGCGACGTCGCCGGTGACGCCGATCGCGACCACGTTCACGGCGACGGACGGCAAGACCTATACGACCGACCCGCAATACACGACCTCTCAGAATGTCTTTGTCTTCACCCGAGAGACGACCTCGACAACCGGGCAGCCGGTCGAAGAGCTTGGTTTTGCCTTCAAAAACGGCCTGAGCGCGAACTCGCCGTTTGTCTTCTCGCTGAACCTGGCCAATCCGAGCAGTCCGCCGACTTTGACCGCGGTGACCCCTGGCGTCGCGAATTATCCCTTCCCGGCCCCCGCGGCGACGTCGACCCCGGCGACCTCGACGACAATCACGACCACAACAGCGACGTCGACATCGGTCGGTCGGCCCCCCGTGGATCAGCCGATCCCTGGCCCGACGGTTCCCGAGCCCTTCTCGCTGGCGCTCTGGTCGACCCTGACGGCCGCCGGTTTCTTCAAGGCCCGAGCCGCTCGACGACAAGTCGGCCTGGCCTGATGGCGGCTCTCGCGGCGTGAAGCCTGAATGAAGTCTCGCGATGATCCGATCCCAATTTTTGTCCGCCCCGGTTCCCGCCGCCCACTTGGCAGCGAGGGCCGGGGCGGACATGATTGGCTTTCGAACCGGATCGATGTTGGGAAGCGGGGTCAATAGGGTCATTGCGCATTACGGGCTGTTTTTGGCGTAAGGACAAAGGACACAAGGACAAAGGGCAGATTTTCGCTTTTGCCCTATCTCCTTCTTTCCCGCGGAAGACGGCACCGTTGGCCTTTCCGTCGGGAGTTCCAGGAGGCGTTTCCGTCGTGCGGGTCTTGCTCAGCGAGTCGGAGATCCGGGCGAGGGTGCAGGCGCTCGGCCGGGAGATCGAGGCGGATTATCGGGGCAAGCCGCTGACGATCGTCGCGGTCCTGACCGGCAGCCTGATCGTTCTCGCGGATTTGATCCGTCAGATCGAGATTCCCTTGCGCGTCGCCTTGATCCAGGCGAGCAGTTACAAGGGAGCGACCACGACCGCCGGCGCGCTCGTGATCAACGACGCCTTTGCCCCCGACGTCCAGGGCCGGGACGTTCTCTTGCTCGATGACATTCTGGATACCGGGCACACCCTCGCCGCGATGGTCAACCAGATGGCCGACCGAGGGGCCTTGAGCGTCAAGACGGCCGTGCTCTTGCGGAAGGTCGGCCGCCAGGAAGTGCACATTGAGCCGGATTATTGCGGCTTTGTGATCCCGGATGCCTTTGTCGTCGGCTATGGCCTGGACTTCAATGATGACTATCGGCATCTGCCGCATCTGGCGATTCTGGAAAATGAGTGAGATGGGCAGAGGGCAAAGGGCAGAGGGCGGGATAGAGGACAAAAGGGCGTGGTTGATTGACAGGGGGATTGTGGGTGACCTAACATCGACGCAGGATGGGGAGGGGTCAAGAACGGTCCAGCAATCACATTAAGGATGGGAGATTCGCGGGATGCGCTGGGGAGGGGACGAAGACGACCGCGATGACGCTGATGACTCCGAAGAGATTGATGACGAAGACGACGACGATGACGATGACGATCAGACGGTCGCCTGCCCGCGCTGCCTCAAGAGCGTTTACGAGGATGCCGAGCGGTGCCCGAATTGCGGCCATTATCTCTCGCGCGAGGACGCGCCGAGTCGGCACCCCTGGTGGCTGATTGTCGGGGTCCTGGTCTGTCTGGCGGTCATTCTGGGGTGGGTCGTTCGTTGAAAGGGTAACGGATGGCCGAGGACGGGGGTCGGAATCGAGAGGATGGCGACGGCGCGAGCGCGAGCGCGGGCATGAGGGGACCCCGGTTGATGACCTCGGAAAGGGCGGTGGCGGTGGCCGCGTTGCGGGTCGCCCTGGTGTATGACATTGACTCGTGCCGGGGGCCGACGGGGGTGACCCGTCACGCCCTGGCGCAGGTGGATGGACTCAGGAGGCGGGAAGGGATCGACCTCAGCCTGATCTCGGGACGGTTGACCGAGCCCGACGGCCTGGCCTACTGGGAATCGCTTGAAGGGCTTGCTCGTAAAGAACTTCCCGTGCGGACGAGGAACGCCTTGAGGTGGTGGCGCGTCAAGCCCTGGCCGCCGGTCGAGTGGTGGTCGGGAGCGGTGGACTGGGTGTATAGCCCGGCCGAGTACGCGGTCCCGACGCGATCGGCGCGACGGGCGGTGACCAGTCACGACGCCTTGCAGGTCGTCCGCTATGGGCCGCCGAGGGCGCGCGAGACCTTGAACGAGACGTTGGCGCGGGCCGATTTGATCCTCTCGGTCTCCTGGTTCAACACGGCGAGGCTTTTGGAATACTTCCCCGTTGCCGAGGGGCGGATTGAGTATGTTCCCAACGGCGCGGAGGAACTTTTCTACGAGCGGGGGGGACCGGCCGAACGCGAGCAGGCGCGGGTGGACATGGGATTGCCGCCGGGCGTGCCGTATCTGCTGTCGGTGGCGAACTTTCAGCCGAGGAAGAACCTGTCGAGCCTGATCCGGTCGATGGCGAGGTTGCCCGAGGTGGTGAACGGCGACCTGGCCCTGGTCTTGCTCGGCACGGGGACCGAGGCGCAGGAGCGCGAGCTTCGCGAGGAGGCGGCGCGGGTGGGGCGTCGGGCCTTGATCCGGCTCCCCGGGTATCGGCAGGGGCGACCCTTGCGCGGGGCGTATGCGGGGGCCTCCGCCCTGGTCTTTCCGTCGCTCTGCGAGAGTTTCGGCATCCCCGCGGTCGAGGCGATGGCGCAGGGGGTTCCGGTCGCCCTCGCGGATTCGACGGGCCTGACCGAGATCGGCGGCGAGGCCGGCTGGTACTTTGACGCCCTGAGCGAGGACGCGATGGCCGGGGCCGTGGCCGACCTCCTCGCCCGTTCCGCCGAACGAAGCCGACGCGTCGAGCTGGGCCGGACGATTGCCGACGGCTATCGCTGGCGGTCGGCCAACGACCGGCTGGTCGAGGCTCTGATGGCCTATCGCGATCGGCCGAGGCGGTGAATCTGGGCTCTTGACGCGCCCTCAGCCCGCGGCGTCGGCGTCGGCCCTGTCGGTGGTTTCGGCTTCCGAGTCGGTCCAGAGTTCGGAGACGCGGGTGGCGAAGCCGGGAAGGACGAGGCTTTCGATCGTCTGGTCGTTCTGAAAGACGCGTTCGGCCCAGACGGCGCCGTCGCGGTAAAGGACGGTGACCTTGAGGGCCTGGGGGTCGACGATCCAGTATTCGAAGAGGCCGTAGGCGAGGTATTCGTCGCGTTTTGTCTGGTAATCGCGGGTTTCGCCGCCGACCGAGACGACCTCCACCGCGAGCGACGCGCGGCGCTGACCCCGAGGGTTCTGGGGAGATCCCCGCAAGACGACCGCGACGTCCGGGTTTCGGCCCGAGACCATGCCGGCGATCCAGAACCGGAACTCTCCGGCGCCGCCGTATCGGTAGATCCTACCGGGATGAGCCTGGCGATATCGGGCGATGGCGTCGTACAGGTTGCAGACGATCACGCCATGCGGGTCGTTGGGGACATGGGTCACCTCCAAAACTCCTCGGGCGAGTTCGAAGCGGTAGCCGGGCTCCTCTTCGGCGTCGAGGAATTCTTCGAGGGTCATTGAGCGGCCGTTGTCGGCCAGGCTGATCCGGGTTGCCGTCGTGGACATCGGGCGTGACTCCAGGAGCGAATGAGTCGGGGGTGTCCAATTCTGAAAAGGGCAAGGAGAGTGCTCCCCCGGAATCTGTTCTTATGCCCTTTGCTCTTATGTTCACAAAGATCGCTATTCCGCGACAACGTCCTGGGCGGGCGGCTCGGTCTCTGAGTCGGTCCAGAGTTCGGAGACGCGGGTGGCGAAGCCGGGAAGGACGAGGCTTTCGATCGTCTGGTCGTTCTGAAAGACGCGTTCGGCCCAGACGGCGCCGTCGCGGTAAAGGACGGTGACCTTGAGGGCCTGAGGGTCGACGATCCAGTATTCGAAGAGGCCGTAGGCGAGGTATTCCTCGCGTTTTGTCTGGTAATCGCGGGTTTCGCCGCCGACCGAGACGACCTCCACCGCGAGCGACGCGCGGCGCTGACCCCGAGGGTTCTGGGGAGATCCCTGCAAGACGACCGCGACGTCCGGGTTTCGGCCCGAGACCATGCCGGCGATCCAGAACCGGAACTCCCCGGCGCCGCCGTATCGGTAGATCTTGCGGGGATGAGATTGGTCATAAAGCGCGATCGCCCGAAACAGGTTGCAGACGATCACGCCATGCGGGTCGTTGGGGACATGGGTCACCTCCAAAACTCCTCGGGCGAGTTCGAAGCGGTAGCCGGGCTCCTCTTCGGCGTCGAGGAATTCTTCGAGGGTCATTGAGCGGCCGTTGTCGGCCAGGCTGATCCGGGTTGCCGTCGTGGACATCGGGCGTGACTCCAGGGAGGGCTGAGCCGGGGGCATTCTGAAGAGGGCAAGAGGGCAGAGGGCAAAAGGCAACAAATCTATCGGTCATCGGTCCTCGGTCCTCGGTCATCGGTCATCGGTCCTCGGTCCTCGGTCATCGGTCATCGGTCATCGGTCATCGGTCATCGGTCCTCGGTCCTCGGTCATCGGTCCTCGGTCCTCGGTCCTCGGTCATCGGTCCTCGGTCCTCGGTCCTCGGTCCTCGGTCCTCGGTCCTCGGTCCTCGGTCATTGTGGAAAAGGTCCCTCAAAGAATAACCGGCCCGACATCGCCGCGGGAGGCGGGATGGCGGGCCGGTGGGTTGGAACGGGATGGGTTGGATCAACGAAAAGTTCGTCAATCGCCCTTGGAGGAGGCGTGCTGGGGCTCGTCGCGGGGGTATCGGGCGTAGCCGGGGCCTTTCTCGGCGAGGGCTTCAAGAGCCTCGGGGCGAATCCGGACCTCGGCTTCCTGGTGGAGCTTGAACCCGGTCCCGGCGGGGACAAGGTGGCCGAGGATCACGTTTTCCTTGAGGCCGACAAGATAGTCAACCTTGCCCGCGAGCGCGGCCTCGGTCAAAACCTTGGTCGTTTCCTGGAAGCTCGCGGCCGAAATGAAGCTCTCGGACTGAACGGCGGCCTTGGTGATCCCCAGAAGCTGGGTGCTCGCCGCGGCGGGCTTGGGACGAATCCACTCGGCCTTCTTCGCGCCCGAGGCTTCAACCCGGAGGTTCTCGGCGTCGAAGTGGTCGCGGGGGACGATGTCGCCCTGGCGGAAGTCGGTCTCGCCGGGGTCCTTGATCTTCACGCAGACCATCAGCTCGGCGTTCTTGGCGCGGAACTCGAACTTGTCGATGACGCTGCCGGGCAAGAGACCGGTGTCGCCGACCGATTCGATCCGAACCTTGCGGAGCATCTGGGCGATGATGATTTCCAGGTGCTTGTCGTCGATCTCGACGCGCTGGCTCCGGTAGACGTTCTGAATCTCGCGCTGAAGGTAGCGTTGCACGGCTTCCTCGCCCGAGATCCGCAAGATGTCGTGCGGGACGAGCGGCCCCTCGACGAGGGCGTCGCCGGCGCGGACGCGGTCGCCGCCGTGGACGCGGAGGTATTTGCCGTGCGGAACGAGGTGTTCGCGCTCGATGCCCGACTCGTTCTTGACGATGATCGTGCGCTTGCCCCGGCGCTTCTCGTCGAGGAGGTCGACCCGGCCGTCGATCTCGGCGATGACGGCCGGTTCCTTGGGGCGCCGGGCCTCGAACAACTCGGTGACGCGGGGCAAGCCGCCGGTGATGTCCTGCGTGCCGCCGACCTCGCGGGGGGTCTTGGCCAGAAGGGTGCCGGCGGTGATCGTCGCCCCTTCGGCGACCTCGATCCCGGCGCCTTCGGGGATGTAGTTATAGGCGAGGATGTGTCCCGAGGCATCCTCGATGAGGATCTGCGGGTGCAAGTCGCCCTTGTGCTCCATGATCGTCCGCCGGTTGTGGCCGGAGGGGTCGATCTCGACGCGCATCGTCTCGTTCTCGACGATGTCCTCGTAGCGGACCTTGCCGCCGACCTCGGCGAGGATCGGGATGTTGTGCGGGTCCCACTCGCAGAGCATCGTGCCTCGGGTGATCTGCTGGCCGTCCTCGACCTTCATCTCGGCGCCGTCGGGAACGTCGTACTTTTCCAGCTCGCGGCCCTTGGGGTCGAGGATCTGGATCTCGCCGTTGCGCGAGAGGGCGATCTTCTTCCCTTCGTCGTTGGTGACCATGTTCAGGCCGACGTACTTGATCTTGCCGTCGCGCTTCGCCTTGACGTCTTTTTCCTCGACGCCTCGGGTCGCCACGCCGCCGATGTGGAAGGTCCGCATCGTCAACTGCGTGCCGGGTTCGCCGATTGACTGCGCGGCGATGATGCCGACGGCCATGCCGGGCTCGACAAGCTGGCCGGTCGAGAGGTCCATGCCGTAGCAGCGCCGACAGATGCCGAGCGAGGCCTCGCAGGTCATCGGGCTGCGGACCTGGATCTTCTCGATCTGCATGTCCTCAAGCTTCTGCGCGGCCTTGATCGTGATCATCTCATTTTCGCGGACCACCACCTCATCGGTGATCGGGTTGATGATGTTCACGCGGCTGACGCGGCCTCGAATCGATTGCACGAGGCTGACTTCGACCTTCTCGCCCTTGTAGATCACGCCCTTGGTGATCCCCTGCGAGGTGCCGCAGTCTTCCATCGTGATGACGACGTTTTGCGCCACGTCGGCGAGCTTGCGGGTCAGGTAGCCCGAGTCGGCGGTCTTCAACGCCGTGTCGGCCAGTCCTTTGCGCGCCCCGTGGGTGGACGAGAAGTATTCAAGGACGCTCAGACCTTCGCGGAAGTTGGCCTTGATCGGCGTCTCGATGATCTTGCCCGACGGCTTGGCCATGAGGCCGCGCATGCCGGCAAGCTGGCGGATCTGCTCGACGCCACCGCGGGCGCCTGAGTCGGCCATCAGGAAGATCGGGTTGAGATAGACCTCGCCGTCGCGGACGTCGTTGCGGAGCTGCTCCATCATCTCCATGGTGATCTGTTCGCGAGCGTGGGTCCAGTAGTCGAGAACCTTGTTGTACCGCTCCTGCTCGGTGATGATCCCGCGGTGATAGAGCTTGGCGGCCTTGGCAACGTCCTTCTCGGCGGCGGCGAGAATCGCCGCTTTGGTCTCGGGCGTCTTGAGGTCGTCGGTGGCGAACGAGAGGCCCGAGCGAGTCGACTCGCGGAAGCCGAGGTCTTTCATCGCGTCGAGCAGGTTGATCGTCTCGGCCCGGCCGAGGATCTGGTAGCAGTCGGCGATGATCCCCTGAAGCTGTTTCTGGCCGAGGGCGAGGTTGTAGTACGGCATCTTCGGGTGCAGGATGTCGTTGAAGATCACCCGGCCGACGGTGGTCTTGAGGACCATGCCGGGGGTGAACTCCTTCTCGCCTTCGCCCTTGAGCTTCTTGTGCCCAGGGAGGCGCAGTTTGATCATCGCATGGACGCCGACCTTCTTCTGACTGAAGGCGAGGAAGACCTCGTTGGGCGTGGAGTAGACGCCGTTCTCGACGCCGTTCTCGTTCTTGTACTCACCGAACTCGCCGGGGCGCTGAACGGTGACGTAGTAGGAGCCCATGACGATGTCTTGGGTCGGGCTGATGATCGGGTTGCCGTTGGCGGGGCTGAAGATGTTGTTGGTGGACATCATCAGGGTCATCGCCTCGACCTGCGCCTCGATCGAGAGCGGCAGGTGGACGGCCATCTGGTCGCCGTCGAAGTCGGCGTTGAACCCCTTGCAGACGAGCGGGTGAATTCGAATGGCGTTGCCTTCGACGAGGACCGGCTCAAACGCCTGAATGCCCATTCGGTGCAGCGTCGGTGCCCGGTTCAAGAGAACCGGGTGGTTGTGGATGACCTCTTCGAGGATATCCCAGACCTCTTCGACCTTGCGTTCGAGCATCTTCTTGGCCGACTTGATCGTGTCGGCGTGGCCAAGCTCCTTGAGCCGCCGGATGATGAACGGCTGGAAGAGTTCCAGGGCGATCTTCTTGGGCAGGCCGCACTGGTGGAGCCGGAGGTCGGGGCCGACGACGATCACCGAACGCGCGGAGTAGTCAACCCGCTTGCCCAGCAGGTTCTCGCGGAAGCGGCCCTGCTTGCCCTTGATCATGTCGGTCAAGGACTTCAACGGCCGGTTGCTGGAACCGAGCACCGGGCGCTTGCAGCGGTTGTTGTCGAAGAGGGCGTCGACGGCCTGCTGGAGCATCCGCTTCTCGTTGCGGATGATGACCTCGGGCGCGTTCAGGTCAACGAGCTTCTTGAGCCGGTTGTTGCGGTTGATGATCCGTCGATAGAGGTCGTTCAGGTCGCTCGTGGCGAAGTTGCCGCTATCGAGCAAGACGAGCGGGCGCAGGTCGGGCGGAATGACCGGGATGCATTCGAGGACCATCCACTCGGGGCGGTTGTCGCTGTCGCGGAGTGACTCAACGACCTTGAGCCGCTTGGTCAGGTCCTTCATCTTCTGCTTGCTGGAGGTCTCGCCGAGTTCCTGGCGAAGCTGTTTCGAGAGCGAGACGAGGTCGAGCCGGGCGAGGAGCTTGCGGACGGCGTCGGCCCCCATGTCGGCCTGGAAGGAATCGCCGAACTGCTCGCGGCTCTTGCGGAAGTCTTCCTCGGTGAGAAGCTGGCGCTCCTTCAAGGGGGTATCGCCGGGGTCGATGACGACGTAGTCCTGGAAGTAGATGATCCGTTCCAGGCTGGTCGTCTTCATGTCGAGCAGGGTGCCGAGGCGGCTGGGCATCGCCTTGAAGAACCAGATGTGGACGACCGGCGCGGCGAGCTCGATGTGGCCCATGCGTTTGCGGCGGACCCGGCTATGCGTGACCTTGACGCCGCAGCGGTCGCAGATCATCCCCTTGTACTTCATCCCGCGGTACTTGCCGCAGGCGCATTCCCAGTCTTTCTCGGGGCCGAAGATTCGCTCGCAGAAGAGGCCGTCCTTTTCGGGACGGTAGGTCCGGTAGTTGATCGTCTCCGGCTTCTTGACCTCGCCGAAGGACCAGCTCCGGATGTCGTACGGGCTGGCGAGCCCGATCTTGACGGCCCCGTAGTCGTTGATACGATCGTAGGCACTTTCGCCCATGCTCACGAGACACTCTCCTCTGCACGCGGTCGGCCGTGCCGAAGCGGGTTGAATTTTCGGGTGAAAGTCAGTCCATTCGGTCGGTCAGCAGCGTCCGGCCGCGTCCCAAAGGGGGCGCGACAGACGGTTGCGAACGGTTCCCAGGTTCCGCATCCTTTTCTCAATCCGTGTCCGATTCCCAGGTCTGGCGGGTGGTTTGAGGCAAGGCGGGTCTCCCCATTTTGGTTTGCGATCTGGCCCGATCGGTGAACCTCAAAATCCGCCGCCAAAAAAAAGGCCCGCGGCCCGACCTGCCCTTGCCCCGCCAACGCCCTTTCAGGCGATCGACAGGACCGGGAGGCCCGACGCGGTCGGTTCACGCGGTCATCCGAGACCCCAAGGCATCATACCGGCAACCTCCCTGGCCGGACGTTGTTGACTCCACGATCCAAGCCCGAGACCTCTCGTTCCAAGGTCGATCGGCGACGGGTCCACGATCATCGGGGCGCAACGCCGCTGGAGTCGGTTCCTACTGATGATACGCAATCCCGAAACCGATTCCAAGGAAAATCCGCTTGACAACCAAAAAATTCGTCCAGTCAATGGATTCGTATTCCCTCTTCAGGGATTGGACCGGGTTTGGTTCCGATCAGATCGGTTCGACGATCAGTCGGCGTTTCGGGGTCGGCAGCGGGAGACCGAGTTTCTGAAGGCTTTCCAGGTGGAGGTCAAGGGCCTCGCGGGCGTTGGCGAAGGCTTCGGGGAGCGTCTCTCCGCTCGTGCTGATGTCGGGCGCGTCGGGAAAGTCGACCGAGTACGCCGGGTCATCGGGCCGGTCGGTACTGGATCGTGAAGACAAAGTTTCGATAGGCGTGCGTCGTGGTCATGCGAGCCCTTCAACGGCGCGAACCACACTTGTCAGTTCCCCCCTCGATTCGCAAGACAATCACGCCTCCGGTTCCTCGTCGTCGAGTTCAAGGTCGGCCCAGAGGTCGGCGACTCGGGCGGCGAAGCCGGGGAAGAGGCGGCTGAGGATCGCCTCATTTCCCTCGAAGATACGCTCGGACCAGGTCGGAACCGGACCCTCGTCCTGGCGATCGAGGACGATCACCTGGCGACGTTGGGGGTCGATGATCCAGTATTCCAAAAGTCCGAAGACGAGGTATTCCTCGCGCTTCGTCTGATAGTCGCGGACCTCGCCGCGTCTGGAGACGACCTCGGCGACGAGGCTGGGCGGTTGTCGTCCCCGGGAGTCTTTGGGCGTGCCCCGGAAGACGACCGCGAGGTCGGGATTCCGGCCCGAGACCAGTTCGGGAATCAGGACCTGGCATTCGCCGCCGCCGCCGATCCGAAGGATCAGGCCGGGGTTTTCCC
Source organism: Isosphaeraceae bacterium (assembly GCA_965277595.1). Taxonomy (GTDB): domain Bacteria; phylum Planctomycetota; class Planctomycetia; order Isosphaerales; family Isosphaeraceae; genus CBDIDH01. Next base: position 1,191,243 of record CBDIDH010000002.1, on the reverse strand, counting down.
GCCGATATTGATAAAAGAAGTCCTGTAAGTTGCTGACGACCTGCCAGTGTGGGTCGTTGGGTACCCGGGTCACTTCGAGCACCCCCCTGGCCAGTTCGTACTGGTGTCCCGGCTCCTCGTCCGCCTCAAGGAAGGCATCGAGCGTCATGGGGCGACCGTGGTCTGTCGGGCCGATCTGGATTCGGGTGGTCGCCATGATCGGATGGAACTCCTCAGGTGACGGAGCCTCAAGCGCCCTTGGTGACTCAGGCAAAGTGGCAACGAGGTACACGACCCAACCCCCGGAGCGGCAGATCGTCCGTCAGCGTGGCGCGACGAGGGCGTTGACCTGACGTCAATTCAATAAGAAGAATCCCACGCGTTCAATCCTCATCTCTGAGCAAGGCCCGACGGCGCGCCGCCAACGCTTCGGCCGCGGGCTGATTCATCCATTCGAAGACGGCGTCGAAGACGTCTTCGATCTCTCTGACACCCGAGAACGAACGGATCTTGATCCGGCTTCCGCAACGGGGACAGTCGGCGTAGGTCTCGAACGCGGAAGCGGCGAATCGAGTCCCGCAATGCTCGACCTCCCGCTCCAGAGGGTAGGCGCGGATGGCCTCGATCAGGTCGGCGGTGACTTCGACGTCAGGTTGGGTTTTTGATGCCATCTCATTCAAGCTCCTTCAATACCTGCTTGAGCTGGCTTCGTGAGAAGGTCGGTTGAGGTCGGATCTCCGCGTGGGCGTCACGGAGACGCAAAGGCAAGACCCCCGCGCCTGGAACGGGCACGACCTGTAACCCTTTCGCCTCAATCTCGGCCAGGGTTCTGGCGACGGCCTGGCTTCCGGGACGGAAGGCGCTGAGGATTTCCACCTCGGTGAGCGGAGGGTCGAGCGCATCGAGGTCGAAAACGGAAAGTCCCTCCTCGCCCTTTCGGAGCTGAAAGGCGGGCTGCCCCGGCTCGGCGACCCGGATGAGCATAAATACCCCGAACGCTCAAGGCGGGGTGACTGGGGCACGAGGATTGTACCCCAGCGACCCCCCGCGATCTTAGCCGAGCGATCCGACTTGATGACTTTCGTTCCGATCAGATCCGCTTCTTTTCGAGCTGCATGTTGAGCCCGAGGCCGCGGATCTCGTTCGTCAAGACGTCGAAGCTGGCGGGGGTGCCGGCTTCGAGCGTGTTCTCGCCCTTGACCATGCTCTCGTAAATCTTGGTTCGCCCCTCGACGTCGTCGCTCTTGACGGTGAGGAGTTCCTGCAAGATGTACGCGGCGCCATAGGCTTCAAGAGCCCAGACTTCCATCTCGCCGAACCGCTGGCCGCCGAACCGGGCCTTGCCGCCGAGCGGTTGCTGGGTGATCAACGAGTAAGGACCCGTCGCTCGGGCGTGGATCTTGTCGTCAACGAGGTGGTGAAGCTTGAGCATGTAGATGTAGCCGACCGTCACGCGCTGGTCGAACTTCTCGCCCGTCCGGCCGTCGAAGAGGATCGCCTTGCCGTTCTCGGGAAGACCGGCCTGAACCAGGCATTCGCGGATCGTTGACTCATCGGCGCCATCGAAGACCGGGCAGACGGCCTGGAAACCCAGCTTCGAGGCCGCCCAGCCGAGGTGCGTCTCAAGGATCTGGCCGACGTTCATCCGGCTCGGCACGCCGAGCGGATTCAAGAGGATCTCAACCGCCGTGCCGTCGGCGAGGAAGGGCATGTCCTCTTCGGGGAGGATCTTGGCGATGACCCCCTTGTTGCCGTGGCGACCGGCCATCTTGTCGCCGACGGAGATGACCCGCTTGGTCGCGATATAAATCTTGACCATCTGAAGGACGCCCGAGGGGAGTTCGTCGCCCCGCTTCAGGCTGTTCAGCTTGCGGTCCTTCTCGTCGCGAAGGGCCTCGATCCTCGGCCCGTACGAGCGGACGACCTTGCGGCCGGACTCCCCCTTGTCGGGGCTTCGAAGGTCAAGGGCTTCGAGCCGGAACCGTTCCGACTCGTCGGAAAGGCCCTTCGGGTCCTTCTCGCGGCCGAGCGGCTTGCCGGTCGACGGATCAAGCACGGGGCCGCCGACGGCCTCTTCAAGCGCCTTGATCATCTGCTTGTATTCGTCGGCGATCTTGACGTTCTCGATCGCCTCGGTGTCCTTCAACTCCTTTTCAAAGGCCTTGCGCTCGTCTTCGTTGAGGCTCATCCGGCGGCTGAACCGCTGGGTGTTGATGACGATCCCCTCAACGCCCGAGGGGACTTCGAGCGAGTCGTTCTTGACGTCCTCACCGGCGCGTCCGAAAATCGCGTGCAGCAGTTTTTCTTCGGGGGTCAGCTCGCTCTTGCTCTTGGGCGCGACCTTGCCGACGAGGATATCGCCCGGCTTGACGTACGTTCCGATCCGAACGATTCCGTTCTCGTCGAGGTTGCGGAGGGCCTTTTCCGAGACGTTGGGAATGTCTCGGGTGAACTCCTCGCGGCCGAGCTTCGTCTCGCGGATCTCGATCTCGAACTCCTCGATGTGGATCGACGTGTACACGTCTTCCTTCACGAGGCGTTCGCTGATGATGATCGCGTCTTCAAAATTATAACCGTCCCAGGCCATGAAGCCGACGAGGACGTTGCGGCCGAGCGCCAGTTCCCCTTTGTACGTGCTGGCGCCGTCGGCGAGGATCTCGCCTTTTTTGACCTTCTGGCCGACGTCAACGACGGGCTTCTGGTTCAGGCAGGTGCGCTCGTTGAGGCCGACGTATTTGCGGAGCTTGATCGGCTGATCGTTGTCGAGCTGAATCCGGGTGGCGTCGACGTAGGTCACCGTCGCGTCGTGAGGCGCCTTGATGATCATGCCCGAATTCATCGCGACGGCGTGTTCCAGGCCGGTGGCGACGATCGGCGGCTCGGCGACGAGCAAGGGGACCGCCTGGCGCTGCATGTTCGAGCCCATCAGGGCACGGTTGGCGTCGTCGTGTTCGAGGAAGGGGATCAGGCCGGCGGAGACGCCGACCATCTGCTTCGGCGAGATGTCCATGAACTGGACGTGATCGACGGGGATCGAGTGAAAGTCAGTCTGATACCGGGCGATGACCTGCGGGCCGGCGAGCTTGCCCTTGTCGTCCATGTCGGCGTCGGCCGGGGCGAGGTAGGCTTCGCTTTCCTCATCGGCGCGCATCCAGACGACGTGCTCGGTCCGGTGGCCGTGCTTGATCTCGCGGTACGGGGTGACGAGGAAGCCGTACTCGTCCACGCCTCCGTAAATGCCCAGGGAACTGATCAGGCCGATGTTCGTTCCTTCGGGGGTCTCGATCGGGCAGATCCGGCCGTAGTGCGAGATGTGGACGTCGCGGACCTCGAAGCCGGCGCGTTTCCGGTTCAGGCCGCCTGGGCCAAGCGCCGAGAGCCTGCGCTCGTGGGTGAGCTGAGCCAGCGGGTTCGTCTGGTCGACGACCTGCGAGAGTTCGCCCCGGCCGAAGAAGTATTCGATCGCCGCGCTGATGCTCTTGGGGTTGATGAGCGACCGAGGGGTCATGTCCTCGGCGTCCTTGAGGCTCATCCGCTCCTGGACGGTCCTGCGGAGCTTGAGGAACCCCTTGCGGAGTTCATCGGCGGCGAGTTCGTCGATCGTTCGGAGCCGCCGGTTGCCGAGGTGGTCAATGTCGTCGACATGCCCCTTTCCCTTGCGGAGGTTAAGGATATATCGAATCGCGTTGACGTAGTCCTCGGGGTCGAGGGTCATCTGGTCTTCGGGAATCGTCTGGTTGAACTTGCGGTTGATCCGGAACCGGCCGACCTTGCCGAGGCGGTAGCGGTTGGTGTCGAAGAACTTTTCGTGGAAAAGTTCGCGGGCTTTTTCCAGCTGCGGCGGGTTGCCCGGCCGAAGCCGCTGATAGATGCGCAGCAGGGCGCTTTCGTGGTCGGTCGTCGGGTCTTCCTGAAGCGACTGGAGGATGAGCGGGTCCTTGGTGTCGACCAGGACGAGGATCTCGCCGAGGTTGGCGTCGGCGAGCACCTGCGCGGAGGTCTTCGAGATGGTCGTGCCGCTCTCGATGAGGACTTCTCCGGTGTTCGGGTCGACGACGTCGCCGCAGGCGACCCGGCCTTCAAGCTGGGCGGCGGCCTTGGGGTCGCCCGTGGTCACGGCCTCGGTCTCGTAAAACGCGCGAAGGATCGCGTCGTCGGACGAGAAGGCGGGGCTCATGGCGCGGAGCAGGGTCATTGACGAGAACTTGCCCGACTGGTCGATCCGAACGCCGAGGGTGTCTTTCTTGGTGACCTGAAGCTCGATCCAGCTTCCGCGCTCGGGAATGACCCGGCAGGCGTGGAGCTTGCGGTCGCCGGCCTCGATCTCGACGACGAAGTCAACGCCGGGGCTGCGGTGAAGCTGGCTGACGACGACGCGCTCGGCGCCGTTGATGATGAACTCACCGCCGCCGATCATGATCGGCATGTCGCCGAGGTAGACCGATTCCTCGATCGTCGCCTCGCCCTTGTTGAGGCGGAGCCAGACGTGAAGCGGTCGGCCGTAGGTCAGGCGGAGCGACCGGCACTCGTCGGCCTCGAACCGGGGCTTGCCGAGGTCGAACTTGATGTATTCGAGCGAGAGGGTCGCGTCGTAGCTCTTGATCGGGAAGATTTCACGAAAGACCCCTTCGAGTCCCGAGTCGGCGCGTTCCTCGGTCGGGATATCGGCCTGGAGGAACCTCTCGTAGCTCCGCGTCTGGATCTCGGTCAGGTCGGGGACCGGGAACACGTCGTAGATCCGCCCGAAATTCCGTTGTGTCGGCGGGGTGATTCGTCGTACGGTGCTCGCGGTGGGCATATCGTCGCGCTCCTCGAAGGGGAGTAGGGAGGGCGGCAGGCGTCCGGCGTCCTCGATCGATCTTCGTTCCGGTCCGTTCCCAACCGTGGAGAGCGGACCTCTTCGGAAATCAGGATCAGAATCGGGGCCGGGCGGGCTCGGGTCAACGGCCGCGCCGCCTGCGCGCCGAGACACCCCGGACCCGGCCTTGCGGGCCGGCACCGGGGCGGTCGGGGTCATCCTCTGACGAGGTCAGCGGCCCAGCCTTCCCGCGCCGGTTCAAGGGGCGAGGGGAGAAACAGGGCCGTTGCCTCCGTTCGCGGATCAAACAAAAAGGGGGTCGATCGTCGATCGTCGGTCAACAGGGACGGCCGGTTCCTTCGTTGAAAAAGGACCGAAGCGCGAAGCTTGGTCCTTCTCAAACGAAGGGAACCGCCGAGGTTACTTGATCTTGACCGTGGCGCCGGCTTCTTCGAGTTCCTTCTTGAGCTTCTCGGCGTCGTCCTTGGAGATCCCGGTCTTGACGGCCTTGGGGGCGGCCTCGACGAGGTCCTTGGCTTCCTTGAGGCCGAGGCCGGTGGCGGACCGGACGACCTTGATGACGTTGATCTTGTTGGCGCCAAAGGCTTCCAGGACGACGTCGAACTCGGTCTGCGCGGCGACGGGCTCGGCTGGTCCGGCGGCGGCGGCGACGGGTCCGGCGGCGACCGCGGCGGCGGCCGGCTTGATCCCGTGTTGGACTTCGAGGTAATCGCCCAGGGCCTTCGCCTCAAGGACGGTGAGCTTGACGATCGAGTCGCCGAGGGTCTTGATGTTGTCAGCGAACGTCGGGGCTTCGGCAGTGGCCATCGCGGATCAGATCCTTTCTGTCGACTTGCTTTGCACTTTAGGGTGCGGGAGATCGCACCTTGTCGTACGTCGCCTTGCGTGTTTGTTGAGAAGAAAAACCAGGTGGCGCGGTTCGCGCATCCTACGATCTGTTGTCGGGAACGAGGTCGGTCCGGGTCAGGCGCCCGGAGCGGCCTCGGTCGATTCGGCGGTGGTTCCCTCGGCGGGGGCCGCCTCGCCTTCGCTTTCGCCTTCGCTTTCGGCAGCGCCTTCACTGAGGGTCTTGAGCTGGCCCATCAGGCCGGCCGCAGGCGCGTTGGCGAGCGAAATGACCCGCTGCGCGGGGGCGAGGGCGAGCGCCACGACCCGGCCGATGAGGGCCTCGCGGCTGGGGAGCTTGGTGATGTCCTCGACCTGGTCGGGACCGATGACGATGCCGTCAACGGCGCCTCCCTTGATCTCGGGCTTCTTGAGCGTCTTGACCTGACCGCTGACCTCCTTGGCCAGTTCGGCCACGCCGACGCCCCCCCAGACGGCCACGCTCGGGCCTTCCAGGTACTTCGAAAGGCCGCCGATGCCCATGTCGGTGAAGACCCGGCGCGCCAGGGTATTTTTCAAGACCCGGATCTTGATCGCCTTCTTCCGGAGGTCGCTCCGAAATTTGTGTTCGGCGACCGCGTCGAGTCCCTTCAGGTCAAGGATCAACAGCGAGGTGCTTCCGTCCAGGTCGGTACGGAGCTGATCCATCATCAGTTCTTTGACGTATTTGCTCATGGTCTGGTCGAGTCCGGTGCTTTTAAGCGGGTCCTGGCTGGCCCGCGAGAGGGCGGGGGTTGACTGCGACGAAACGCCCTTCGACGGTCAGGCCGAGACCCGAATACCCGGGCTCATCGTGGCCGAGATCGTGATCGACCGGATGTACGTTCCCTTGGCCGCGGCGGGCTTGACCGTCCGCAGGTGGTTCAGGAACGTGTTGATGTTGTCGATCAGTTGAGCCTCGGTGAAGTTCAGCTTGCCGACCGGGGCGGCGACGTTCCCCCCCTTGTCGTTGCGAAACTCGATCTTGCCCGCCTTGAACTCGCGGACAGCCGCCGAGATGTCCGTCGCCACGGTTCCCGAGCGCGGCGAGGGCATCAGGCCGCGAGGACCGAGGAGCCGGCCGAGCGGACCGACGACGCCCATCATGTCGGGCGTCGCCAGGGCGACGTCGAAGTCAAGGAAGCCCCCCTTGATCTTCTGCGCCAGGTCGTCGGCCCCGATGATATCCGCGCCCGCGGCGGCGGCCTTCTCGGCGTTCTCGCCCTGGGCGAAGACGGCGACCCGGACGCTCTTGCCGATCCCGTGCGGCAGGGCGACCGACCCTCGGACGTTCTGGTCGCTCTGGCGGGGGTCGATCCCCAGGTTGGTCGAGACCTCGACCGTCTGGTTGAATTTCGTCGTTCCGAACCCCTTGAGCTGGCGGACGGCGTCGGCCAGACTGACCGGGTCAACCGTCACCTTCTGCCGGAGGGCTCGATAGCGTTTCGACTGCGTGGCCAAGATCGCTCTCCTTTCGGGAGGCTGCCGCCTGGTTGTCTCACCCGCGGGTTGGCCGCGGGGCGTGTCGCGTGGCGGGCGGTCGCGCCACGCGATTCGGATATCAAGTCAATCGAGCCGTGGTAATCAGGTCAGGCCAAGCTGTCTTCGGATCAGCCGACACAAACCTTCTTTGATCTCATTGTGGCGGGGGATCGGAGCTTTTCTCCGGTTCGCCGGGTTTATAATAGACGTCGTGATTACCGCCATGGCGTTCGAGCTGACACCCCGCGGATCGCGATTCGCGGAGAAACGCCTGACGTTTCATACCTCCAGTTCGACTTCCTTCAGTTGAGTCCCTTCGGGGGTCTCGTCCGACGCGGATTCGGCCATGAGCCGGTAGGCGTCGCGGATATTGATCTCCAGTTCCTCAACGGTTCGGCCCTGACTGAAGACGCCCGGGACGTCTTTCAAACGGCCGACGTACCAGCCGTCTTCCATCCAGAATTGCAAGGTAAACGAGCGAAGCATTTCGAGCGTTTACCCTTTAATTTCAATGCCCATGCTTCGCGCCGTGCCGGCGATGATCCGGCAGGCGTGCTCGATGTCGCGGGCGTTGAGGTCGTTGAACTTGGTCTCGGCGATCTTCTTGACCTGGTCGGCGGTGACCGAGCCGACCTTGGTCTTGTGCGGTTCGGCCGAACCCGAGGCGACGCCGGCGGTCTGCTTCAAGAGGATCGCCGCGGGGGGGCTCTTGGTGATGAACTCGAACGAGCGGTCGGAGTAGATGGTGATCTCGATCGGGATGATCGTTCCCTTCATCTCCTTCGTGCGTTCGTTGAACTGCATCACGAACTGACCGATGTTCACCCCGTGCTGCCCGAGCGCCGGGCCGACCGGAGGGGCCGGAGTGGCCTGCCCGCCGGGGCACTGGAGTTTCACCTTCGCCGTCATCACCTTGGCCATCGTTGCCTACCCGTTTCCCGTTGAAACCGGATCGCGCCCGGCGGGTCGGCCCCTTTTTTCGGAAAGTTGGGTCCGACGCGCCGGGCGCGCCCGGCTATTTTGCCTTCCGGAATGAAATCAAGTGAGCGTCAGATCCGTTCCACTTGCCAGTATTCGAGGTCAACCGGCGTCGGCCGGTTGAAGATGATGAGCATGACCTTGACCAGGCCTCGGGCCTCGATGACTTCCTCGACCGACCCCTCGAAGTTCTCGAAGGGGCCGTCCTTGATCTTGACCCGATCGCCTCGTTCGACGTCGATCCGGACCTTCGGCGCCTTCTCTTCGTCAATCGATGTCTGCTGGCCGAGCATCTGGTTGACTTCGGTCTCGGGCAATTTCGTCGGCGTGCCGTGCGCCCCCACGAAGTCGCCGACGCCGGGGGTTTCCCGGACGACGAACCAGGTCTTCTCGTTCAGTTCCATCTCGACCATGATGTAGCCGGGATAGGTCTTGCGTTCGACGATCCGCTTCTTGTTGTTGCGGATCTCGGTGATCTTCTCGGTCGGCACGACGATCCGGCCAAAGTAGCGCTGAAGACCTTGAATCTTGACCCGACGTTCGAGCGCGTCGCGAATCGTGTCTTCTCGGGAGCTCTGGACCTTGAGGACGTACCAGACGAGCGTCGGCACCTCATCATCGTCGGCGACGGCCGCGGCCGAGGCGGGATGCTCCGCCTGAAAGACCGGCTGCGCCTTGGCGACGACCGGCCGGACCCGCTCCTTCGCCTTCGGCTTGGGGGGGGCGGGGCGGACCGGCGGCTTGGCCACAACCACGAGCGCGGCCTTGGCTTCCGCTTCCGCCACAACAGGCTCGGCGACGTGCGCCGGTTCCGGCTGGGACTCTGGCTCTGGCTCTGGTTCCGGCTCGGCCATGAGTCCGGGATCGATCGCGTCGTGGTGAACTGGGCCGCCGGCTGGGCCTTCTTCCTCGACCTCGAAGCCGGGTGTGGAGGCCTCGGCCAGAGGCACCGGTTCGGTCTCCGGCTCCGGTTCAGGTTCAGGTTCAGGTTCCGAGGTCCGTTCCGGATTCTCGGCCGCGTTCAAGGGGTCGTCAGTCGGGTGACTCATGGAGGCGCCACGCGGTGGAAGAAAAAGGAGACGGACGTTCGGTTCAAAGTCTATCAAGTCAAGAGGCTCGGGCAAGGTGCCGAGCCCCTTTTGGCGATCAAGCGGTCAACCGGCGTTGGAACCGAAGGCACCACCGCCACCGAACTTCAGGACGCCGAGGAGTTGCAGGAGGTACGACCAGAGCCAGTCAACGCCGAAGAGGTAAAGGGCCATCAGGACGACCGTCACGAGGACGACGGTCGTGGCCCGGTACAGGTCATCGCGGCTCGTCCACGAGACCTTGTTCATCTCCGCCTCGGTGGCGATGAGGAACTCGACGAACGGCGGGTACTGAACGATCCGGAAGATCACCCAGCCGAGAACCAGGCCCAGCCCCGCGGGAATTCCATAGCGGGTCGTTAGCGGGTATTCATTGAGGGCCTCGGACAGCCGGACGAGGCCGAGGGCGATGATCACGCCGAGGGCGACGGCGGTGTAGATCCGGGCCTGTCGGCCCTGCATGGGCTTGTAAAGGTCGCCCCGGAAGAGGTTCGTCAGGAACTGGACAAAGCGGCGGCGCGACGATGACCCGGACGAACCCCCCTTGGGGGCGGGCTTCGTCGCCTTCGCCGCCAGCGCTCCGTCTTTGACTTTGCCCATGAAACTCATCTCACTCGCGGGGACCTGGCCGAGCCGTAATGCCGTGACTGTACTGACTTCCGATAATCTATTCCGTCGTGAATCCGATCCCGTTGGGACCGGATCCGGTGAACCCGCCACTCCCGCGGCGGGGAGCAGGAGCGGAGGGAATCGAACCCCCAACCGCCGGTTTTGGAGACCGGTGCTCTACCAATTGAGCTACGCTCCTAACGTGGCCGGCGTCCTCGGACCAGATCTAGAACGAGAGAGAGAAGCGTCGGCGCTCTTGACTTTGAACGGACGCCCCGACGGCCAGGTCTCGCTCCGAGGGAACAGCCAAAGTGGCCGGGGGCGTTGGTTCACTTCTTTCGCGATTCCTTGTGCGGCACGTGCTTGCGCTCGCGCCGGCAATACTTCTTCAACTCAAGGCGTTCCGCTCCCCGGGTCTCTTTCTGGACCCGGTAGTTCCGGTCGCCGCAGCCGGTGCATTCCAGCCAGACATACTCGCGCATCGCCTGCTCCCGGGTCGCCGGTGCGCCCGCCAGACCAGAGACGGCCGGAAGCGGCCGCGATCACCCATCAAAAGCGAAGGGGAACGGGGCCGCGCCCGGAGCTCGGACGGCGGGCCGGGGACGCCTCTTTGAAGGGCGACGCCCCCCGGTCGGTCTCGATCGTTGAGGAACTTGGATTACTGAAGAATCTTGGTCACGACGCCGGCGCCGACGGTCTTGCCACCCTCGCGGATCGCGAATCGAAGCGATTCTTCCATCGCGATCGGCGTGTGCAGCTCGACGGTCATCTTGATATTGTCGCCCGGCATGCACATTTCCGCCTCGGTGTTGTCTTCCGAGAGGAGATTCAGCACTGAGCCGGTGACGTCGGTCGTCCGGAAGTAGAACTGCGGCCGGTATCCCTTGAAGAAGGGCGTGTGCCGACCCCCCTCGTTTTGCGAGAGGACGTAGACTTCCGCCTCGAACTTCGTGTGCGGGGTGATCGAACCCGGCTTGCAGACGACCTGACCGCGTTCCAGGTCCGTCTTTTCCACACCTCGCAGGAGGATACCGACGTTGTCGCCGGCCTGCCCCTGGTCGAGCGTCTTCTGGAACATCTCGACGCCGGTGACGACCGAGTTCTTGTTGCGGTCGAAGCCGACGATCTCGACGGCCTCACCGACCTTGATCATGCCGCGCTCGATTCGGCCGGTGCCGACGGTGCCGCGTCCCTTGATCGAGAAGACGTCCTCGATCGGCATCAGGAAGGGCTTGTCGACGGCTCGGGTCGGCTCGGGGATGTAGTCGTCCATCGACTTGACGAGGTCGAGGATCGGCTGCGCCGCCTTGGCCTCGGTCGGGTTTTCGAGCGCCGGGCGAGCACAGCCACGGGTGATCGGGATCTCGTCGCCGGGGAACTTGTAGTGGGTCAGGAGCTCGCGAAGTTCGAGTTCGACGAGTTCGAGGAGTTCCTCGTCGTCGACGAGGTCGATCTTGTTGAGGAAGACGACGAGGGCGGGGACACCGACCTGGCGGGCCAGGAGGATGTGTTCGCGGGTCTGCGGCATCGGGCCGTCGGCCGCGGAGACGACGAGGATGGCCCCGTCCATCTGGGCGGCGCCGGTGATCATGTTTTTGATGTAGTCGGCGTGACCCGGGCAGTCGATGTGGGCGTAGTGCCGCTTCTCGCTCTCGTACTCAACGTGCGAGACGGCGATGGTGACCGTCTTGTTGGCGTCGCGGACCGTGCCGCCCTTGGCGATGTCGGAGTACGCCTTCGCCTTGGCCTGTCCATGCGCGGCGAGCACCGCGAGGAGGGCGGCCGTGAGGGTCGTCTTGCCGTGGTCGATGTGACCGATCGTCCCCACGTTGACGTGCGGCTTGGTTCTGGTGAACGTTTCCTTGGCCATCGTTACTCCTGCCTATCTATTGCACTGCGCCTTGGCGGCTTCCCGGGTGTTCCGCAGACGGGTACCCACCCGTCCACCCCGCCCCACGCCTCGCCCTGGGCCCACCCCAGGCGAGCTTTCCCGACGGCATGGGACCGGCCGAACGGGTCTGGTCTGGTCCGACGATTGCGCCACCGCCCGATTCCGGGCAACAGACCCCAAAGCTGCCGCTGGGATTTGAACCCAGGACCTCGTCCTTACCAAGGACGCGCTCTACCAACTGAGCCACGGCAGCCTTTTGATTCGTGTTTTCTTGAACTTACCTCGCCTTGCCTTGCCTCTTATTCCCTTCCCTCAGATTCCAGACCGTCTCGCGTCGAGAGCGGGTGATGGGAATCGAACCCACGTTGCCTGCTTGGAAGGCAGGTACTCTACCATTGAGTTACACCCGCGTTGGCTCGGCTCGCCAGGTTCTGGCGGCCCGAGGTCGTCCGTGAGTCTGTCAGATCGTCTTCGGGGCGATTGATTGATTGATCGATCGATTCCGTGGTCCTTCGCCTGGTGTCGTGTCGTCTCGGCTCGTCTGGCCCCTGTCCACCTGGTCCCCGGTGGATTTATCTGTCTCGCTAACCTTTGTTCTGTGTCCAGGACGGGTGCTGGCGTCAATGTCAGGTAAAAACATTGGGTGGAGCAGGATTCGAACCTGCGAAGGCATAGCCACCAGATTTACAGTCTGGCCCCTTTAGCCACTTGGGTATCCACCCGGTTCCGGATTGAAACGAGCGTGCCCTGGTAGGGACCGTCACGCCTCCCGACGTTCGGCCGACGACTTTCGCGGCCGGTCAGAGCAACCTGAGAGCTGGCGGTGAGAGTCGAACTCACAACCGTCGGTTTACAAAACCGGTGCTCTGCCGGTTGAGCTACGCCAGCGAACGTCAAGGGCCGTGAAATTCCCAAATATACCGACAAATCCGTCAAACGCAAGCGCTTTTCTCGCGTCCTTCAAATTTATCGATCCGGTTGTCGCGCGTTTCCGGTCCGCCGACGAAGACGACCGCGTCTTTTGGGGACGCGGTCGCAAGGTTGGACACCAGAAGTGGCGCAACGGGTTCGATCTTAACAGTCGGAATTCGAGGTCGGCAAGGGGGTGCCTCGAAAACCTTGACTTTTCCGGCGATCTGGTTAGCCGACGCCTTCGGCTGGCGGTCGATGTCGCGGTCCCACGGTCTCGGTCACCCAGGCGCGGAACTGGTAGCGGAGTTCCGATTCGTCTGGCAGATCCTGGCGGTAAGCCCACTGGGCGATCTCGTGGGCCATGAGGAACGGCGGGCAGGCACTCGAATCCGACCTGGCGTATTGGCCGTCGGGTCCGAGGACGAGGATGACGAGTGCCGACCGCTTCCAGACCCAGACCTCCCGGACGCCGAAATGCCGGTAGACCTCGACCGCGTCGCCCAGGGGGTGCGTCGCCACGATTTCGACGGTGAGGTCGGGGGCCGGGTCCACTCCCATGACGATTCGCTCCTTGCCCCGCATGAGGTTGAGCCTTGTCAGGTAATAACTCTCGTCCGGCTCGATGCCCGCTTTCGGGTTTTCGGGCTTCTGGTACGTGGTCTCGCCGAAGGGGAGGAAGGGAATCCGGAGGCCGACGCAGATGTCTTCGATCAGCCCCCCGACCCGCGATTTCAACGATTCGCGCGGCGCCCCGGGGGACACGATCGTCAGCCTTCGCTGGTAGTAGGTGTACTTCGGCCGCCCGCGCTCGCCCCGGTCGCGCATGAGGCGCTGGTAGGTGGCCCAACTCGCGGGGATCTGTTGCCAGGGGTCGCGACTGACGTGCGTGACGGTCGTGGACATACCGCGTTCCCTCCAGGCGTCCGGCCCGATCTCCCGGCCGGTCGATGATACCACGCGATCGTCGCCGAACGCTGCCCGGTTCTTATGGGTCTCCGGGCTCGACGGCGATGACCTCGTTGCCGCGGACCGTGATCCATAACGGTGTGTTCGGCATTCGGTAGGCGAACGGGACACGGTCAAGCGGAATCTCCAGGTGGCCTCCGCCCGTCACAATGGCGACGCGGAGGTGCCCCGGGGTGAGACCGGCGATGACCTGTACGGGGACGCGACGGGGTGCCCCCAGATTGAATCGGATCTCGCAACGCGTTCCGTCGGCGAGTTTCCCTGAACCATGCAGCCAGAGTTCCGGCGGCTGGCCGGAGTCGACTCCCGAGCCCCTGCTCGTCGACCTCCCTCCGAGACCGACGAGCCAGCGTTTCAGGATGTGAAGGATGCCCAGTGCCGGCATGAATGCTGTCCACGGTCGGTCGGATTCAGAGCATGGGCAGGTCGAGCTTTTCCTCGTTGGCGAAGCGGCGGAGCTTGTCCTGGGCGCGCGACTCGATCTGGCGGACGCGTTCCTTGGTGATTCCGAGATCCTTGCCAAGCTGTTCGAGAGTTTGCTCGGTGGCGCCGTTGAGGCCGTATCGGCTGACGATGATCTGGCGTTCGCGGTCGTCGAGGCGGCCGAGCATCCCCTTGACGGCGTCTTGCATCCGCTTGACGCTGTTCACGTATTCGTGTTCATCGGTTCGATTATCGGCGGCGGCCTCGAACATTTCGTCGTGTCCGGTCACGAAGCGATCGCGTCGGTAATTTTCCTCGGGAATGGTGCGGGCGAAGTTTTTCATGATCGCCCAGGAGGCGTAGGTGCTGAACTTGTTGCCTCGGGCGTAGTCAAACTTCTCGACGGCGCGGATGAGGCTCATGTTGCCGTCGGAGACGAGTTCGAAGAAGTTGTTGCTCGGGCCGACGTGGCGCTTGGCGATCGAGACGACGAGGCGGAGGTTGGCCCGGATGATCTGGTTCTTGACGGCGAGGGCGGCTTCCTGAAGGCGTTCGATCTCGTCGAGGTCGCTGGTTCGGGCGCGGGTGGGGTCGATCGAGGCGCGGAGGCGGTCGGCCAGGTACTTCAAGTAGTTCATCATGCGGAAGAGGTGCGCTTCCTGGTCGCGACCCAGGAGGGGAACGTCGTAAAGGCTGGCGAGGTAAGGGGGTAAGCCTTTCGGGGGCTTGGTCCGGCGGGGAGGGCGGCCGTCGGCCTGTTCGGGCATCGGGCCGAGAATGGTCTCGCGGGCGGAAGGGTCGTCAAAGGAGGGATGCGGCATGTATTCGAGCGTCAGTTCGAGAAGGCGGCGGGCGCGCATCTCGTTGACGACCCGGTAGACGCTCGATCGGGTTCGATCGAACTGGCGGGCGAGAACCTCGACCGAGACGCCGCGACGATAGAGTTTGTAAATCTGGGTCTTGGAGTCGCCGTCGAGCGGGCCGCCGGAGGGGGGGAAGATGGCGCGGTCGGGGTGGTCGCGGTCGTACGTTTTGAGAGTGGTGCGAACGGTTTCGGTCGATCGCTGGATCTTGCGGGCGATCCGGCGGGCGATCTCGATGAGACCGCCCCGGCCGTTCTGACCCATGCGTCGGGCGCGTCGGATGATGTCGTCGCGCTCGGCGTCGGTCAACTGGCGGAACCGACTGCCGCGGTCGACCTGGTCGCGGTGGGTCTCGACGAACCGGGTGAGGCTGGATTCGAGGAAGCCAACCTTGGTCCGGCCGTCGATGATGAACCGGCGGGCGACGAGCCCCTGGCCTCGCCATCGGGCGACGGTCCGGGTCGAGACGTTGAACCGGCGGCTCACGGCGTCGACCGTAAGCACTGGCTCTGTCGCGAGTTCGGCCGCCTGGCCAACGGTTCCCGAGAGGTCTTCGACGAAGAGGCGGAGGTCGTGCAGGACGTCTTCGCCGTCGAGCACGAGCGCGGGGGAACCTTCGGGGCGGAACCCGGTGATGCGGAAGCAGAGGTATTCGTAAGGGTAGCGGCGGGCGGCGTCGATCTCGGCGAGGAGGCACTCGGCGCGGTCGATCTGTTCGAGGCGGCGCTCGCGCGGGGCGAACCGGGCCTGTTGCTCTTTCAGTTGCTTGAGCGCCGGATGACTATAGGCGTTCCCCATCCCCGACCCCCCTCGTACCTTACCTTGGCGGACATGGACGTGCCGTGAGAGCGGTTTCCGATCGATGGATTCTGCTGCTGGTCGGCCGCATTCTTCTTTGATGTTGGTGGAGACTCGTTGGCTGGCGTCGCACCGCGTCTGACTTTTTTATCGTCGAAGGTGCGTCGAACCGAGCGCGGCGTGTTGGGAATCCAGGTTGAGGCGCAAATTTCTCCTAGATTGAAGAGAGGCCTATCAGGTTTTTCGAGAAACCAGGCACCATCTTGGGTCATTGTCGAAATTTATTCCAGGCTCGCGTCATTTTCCTTGTTTAACTTATTGGACACGGTCTCTTGGGAGATCGTTCATCGAAATGGAAGAAAATTGGTGGAAGTTTCGGGAACCATCGCGGGCAAGTTGGCTTGCCTTTGGTTACGTACGGAAGTGGCGGAAGGTTGGCGGGTTGTTGGGATTGTGGGGTTTCCTTGAAAGGATTGGGAGGGGGAGAGGGTTGTGTCGTGGGGAGGGTGAGTGGGACAAAGAGCTAAAGAGCATCAGCGCGTCAGAGAGCGTCGGAGGATTTTGGGGGATGGCGAATTGACAGGGTGCGAGGCGGGCCACTAGAGTTGAGAACGGTGGGGAGGGTGACCCCGTGGAAGAGGAGCTAAGGATGGCCGCTATCAGATGTTACGCAATGGGAATCGGGATCGTGCTGGCGGCGTTGAGGGGAGCCTCGGCGGCGCCGGTGGAACTGAGACCGGTGGAAAAGCCGGGTGAGACGACGCGGGTCGAGATCCGGTTGAAGGCCGAAGGGCTGTACTTGCCCGCGGCGCCGGCGGGAGCGTCCAGGGCGGAATCGCCGAAGCCGCTGGCGCTGAAAGTGGAATCGCAGCTTGACTTTCTGGAACGTCGACCAGAGTCCCCGAGCAAGGCCGGGCCGGTCCGGGCGGTGCGAAGGGTTGTGAAAAGCGGGACGGCGATCAATGGCGAGGTGAGACCCTCGGCCGCGGCGGTCCGGCCCGAGGTGGCGATGCTGGTGGCCGAGGCGAGGAATGGGGGAGTCGTCGTTTTCAGTCCGGGGGGACCGCTGACGAGGGCGGAGCTGGAACTGGTGGAGGGGCCAGGAGATCCGCTGACACTCGGAGGGCTCTTGCCGGAAAAGGGGGTGAGTGTCGGCGATCACTGGGTTGTCGAGGATGGGGCGGTCCGGTCGCTCTCGGCGTACGACAAACTGACCGTGAACAAGCTGGAGGCGACGCTGGAGGCTGTTGAGAACACCTCGGCGCGGGTCCGGCTGAGGGGCGAGGTCCGGGGTTCGGTGCTCGGCGGCGAGGGAACGATGGCCTGCGATGGCTCGTACACGTTTGATCGCAAGACGGGCTGGATCGACTTCCTCATGCTCAACCGCGCCGAGGTCCGACGGCCGGGGATTGTCGAGGAGGGCCTGGACGTCAAGAGCACGCTGACCCTGAGCCGTCGAACGGTCGAGACGCCCACGATTTTGACCGATTCCGCGCTTTCGAAAATCGCGATGGACGCGAGTCCGGCGCGGGAGCGATTGGTTCTCTTCGCGCCGGGAGGTCGGTACGCGCTGGAGCATGACCGGGACTGGCATACGTACTGGGACGACAACCGGCTGACGGTCTTGAAGCGGGTGGAGCGGGGTCGGCTCGTCGCGCAGTGCAATTTTGCGATCGGGCCTAAGGTGGCGAGGGGCACGCATCAGGACACCACGCAGTTTCGCGACGATGTCCGCAAGGGACTTGACACCCGGTTCGGCCAGTTCCTGGGCGCGGGGGAGGTGGAAGGAGATCCGGCCGGCGGATTTCGGTACAAGGTGGGTGTGCGGGGACGGCAAGGGAATCTCGGGGTGATCTGGTACTATTATCTGATCGCCGGACCCGAGGGGGACCAGGTGCTGGCGACCTTCACGTTGGCCGAGACCGAGACGCCGGCCTTTGCGGATCGGGATGAGGTGTTGATCGGTTCGTTTCGGTGGCTTGGCCAGGTTGCCGCGCGGGGCCAAGGGGCAAGGCCGGTCACGCCGTTGGGCCGGGAAGGGGACTGAGGAGGGAGGATCGATGACCGATGACCGAGGACCGATAGGGTTGATGTGGAATAGCCGGAAGGGAAAAGGACAAAGGGAAAAGGACGAAAAATCTGCGCTTTGTCCTTATGGCCTTTGGACTTGAAGAGAAAGTCACGCCGTTGGGCCGGGAAGGGGACTGAGGAGGGAGGATCGATGACCGACGACCGAGGACCGACGACCGACGACCGACGACCGACGACCGAGGACCGATAGGGTTGATGTGGAATAGCCGGAAGGGAAAAGGACAAAGGGAAAAGGACGAAAAATCTGCGCTTTGTCCTTATGGCCTTTGGACTTGAAGAGAAAAAACGCCAAGGAATGAAAAAGTATTAATCAATGGTTGTTGAACAAGGGAATTATCAAGGACGTTTCGATCGGTCTTCGGTCATTGGCCATCAAAGGGGCGAAACCGTGGACGTTGATTCACGGCCGCGTGTCAAGGTCGAGGTCCGTGAGACTCGTTTCCATTCATTCCGCAACCGTTCGATAAGATCGAGAGGACGAGTCAAGCCATGAGTCAGAGGCGAGCGGTCGAGACTGCGAGGGGCGTGCGAGGTCGCCGGGCGTGGTCGTTCCGACACGCGGGCCTCTGTTTGGTTTTGGCGTGGGGGGCGGGAATGATCGCGGCTTCGGCTGCGCAGACGCAGACGCCTCCGGCCGAGAATCAGGTGTCCGACCTGACCACGCGGTATCGGTTCATTGAGCGGTACGCGGCGGCAAGCGGGGGACAGGCCGCGGAGATCGGTCAGTATCGGGTGGCGAACCGTGATGTTTTGAAGGTGGAGACCGAGAAGGAACAGGGCGCGCCCGACCGCCGCGAGACGACAGTGCAGGTGATCTATACCGAGAGAGCGGCGACAGTGAACTCATCGGCCGCGGTAACGGGCCTGGTCCGGCATTACGACGCCTATCGGGTCACGCCCCAGGCCGAGACGAAGCCGTCGGTGCCGACGCCACTGGAAAACCTGAGCGTCTGGATCGCGCCCAGGCCGTCGGCCTCGCCGGTGGTCCTGGGGCTGACGGATAATCATCCGATGACCGAGATCGAATATACGATCAGCACGAAATATTTGATCCTGATGCCGGAACTTTCCAGCGTTCTCCCCGCGCTTCCGAGCCGGATCGGCGATCGCTGGACGGTGCCTCGCGGCGCGGGGCAGGCGCTGATGGGCGACCGACCGGTCTCGGAAGGCCGCCCGCTCGTCGCCGAACTGACCGACGTCCGCCGGGCGACCGATCGGCCCGAGTTCGTCGCCTCGATCCGGGTGACCGGCAGCGCCAAGCTTCCGCCCAACGGCAGCGACACGCTGATCAACGCCCTGATCCTCTTCAAGTTCGCCCCCCCTGCCCCGGCTCCGGCACCTGGCGCGGGCGCCGAGGCTCCGGCGGGGGGAGTGGCCAGTGGGCCGACGGTTGTCGATGCGCGGGGGGCGATCACCGATGTCCGGCTGGCGCGGACGTCAACCTCGGCGGTGACCGGCGGCAATGGCCGGCTGAGGCGGACCCTGACCTGGGAGTTGACCCTTCAGCGCGACCTGGCCCGGCCGGGGGCTCCGCTCTCGGTCCCGCCCAAAGCCCCGGCGCCGACGCAGGCCAATTCCTGGCTGACGTATGACGATCCGCAAGGCCGGTTCCACTTCCGCTACCCGCAGGAACTGCACCCGAAGAAGGAGCCCGAGGCGATCGAGCTGGGCATCGTCGAGTTGACCGACGAGCGTCCCAACTCGCTCGACGGGCGGATTGTTCGGATGATGCTTCAGACGAAGTCGGGCGATCCAAAGGCCGACCGCGATAATCGCGACCCTGAGTTTCACAAAAAGTCTTTGAATGAAGAGTGGGCGCGCAACAAGCGAGACGTTCTTCGCGGCCCGACCGGCTGGCTTCCCGAGGCCACCTGGGCCCCGTTCAAGATGAAGGTCTACCGGATCGAGGCCGCCGAGAAGCCGAGTGGTCCCGCCTCGCGCGACGTGGCCCGGATCTTCCTCGACCACTACCTGATTCTCTTCGCTCAGGACGAATCGCTCATGATCGAGGCGATCACCGGTCAGGACCCGACCCAGGGGTTTCGCAAGCAGGTGGAAGAGATTCTCAAGACCTTCGCTCTTGGACCCGCCACGGGGCCGAGGGATTGAAGGTCGATGACCGATGACCAACGACCGATGACCGAGGGATGAGAACGGATCATGGTTTTCCATTGGTCATCGATCATTGGTCATCGGTCCTTCTGAACGAACTCCCTTGCCAGCCAGCGAGACGGCGACAGACCCGGCGAGGGAGGCGTTGGAGACGATCAGGGCGGTGTTGGCGGCGAGGCTGAGGCCGCGCGTGGATTCGCGGAGACGGTCGAGGAGAAAGGGAGTTAACGCCTTGCCCGAGATGCCCAGAGCGCGAGCCTCGGCCGAGGCGATCGAGAGGGATTCTTCCATCAGGGAGCGATCAAGACCAACCTCGGCGGGGACGGGCTGAGCCAGAATGATCGCGCCGGGGAGTTGGAGCGCGCGATGCGCGGCGACGACCGAGGCGGCCTCGCTCGGGGAGTCAACACGAGCGCTGAGGGGAAGGCCGCTGGAGCGGGTCGTGAAGGCGGGGAAGTCGTCGGTTGCGTAGCCGAGGACGGCCACGCCGGTCGTTTCCAGGCGTTCGAGAGTCGCCGGCAGGTCGAGGATCGACTTGACCCCCGAGCAAACGACGAGAACGCCGTCGGCTCGGGCAAGCTCGTCGAGGTCGTTGGAGATGTCAAAACTGGTCGATGCCTCGCGGTGAACGCCGCCGAGACCGCCGGTGGCCATGACGGTCAGGCCGGCGGACCGGGCCAGCCAGAGCGTTGCCGCGACGGTCGTTGCCGCATTGAGCCGCCGGGCGACCGCCCAGCCAATCTCGCGCCGACTGGCCTTGAGAAAACCTCGCGGGGCACGCGCCATCTGCTCAAGCTCGGAATCGGTCAGGCCAATCTGGACGAGACCGCCGAGCACGGCGATCGTCGCCGGAACGGCGCCCGACTGGCGGACCGCCCGCTCGGCGGCTCGCGCGGTTTCCAGGTTCTCGGGCCAGGGCAAGCCCTGGGCAATCAGGGTCGATTCAAGAGCCACAACGGCCCGACCTTCAGCCAGGGCCTCGGCCACCTCGGCGGCGATTCGGCTTGTCGGATGCGCTTCCGCCATGAAATCCTCGTGTCTGGCCCGCGTTGGGGGTTCTCTCGGCTTTTGATCGTACCCGATGCTCTGGAGGGGTTCATGGGAATGACCGATGACCGATGACCGATGACCGAGGACCGAGGACCGATGACCGATGACCGATGACCGATGACCGATGAAGAATAAGCGGGTCAAAGCATCAGGACCTGAGCGAGAGGCGAGCCCCTGATTGCGGAATTTTCGGTCATCGGTCATCGGTCCTTGGTCATTCTCCAATGAGGGAATCGCAGCCTGCCTCCACGATTGATCCCATTGCGGCGCGAACGGACGCGCGACGATTTTTCCGAGGACGCGCGGAACAATTGCGCGGGCGGATCGTACAGTGGAGGGATAGAATGGGACGGATAGCCGTTTCAAAGGCGGGAGACGTATCGCGAAGATCATGCGCGTCGTCCTGGATGTCTTGCAAGGTCCCCGCAAGGGGCGGACGTTTGTTTTCGATCGCCACGACACGTTCATCGTGGGGCGTTCGCGGTTCGTCCATTGCCCGATGCCTGAAGATTCCGCGCTCTCGCGTGACCACTTCTTGATCGAGATCAATCCGCCGCGTTGCGAGGTGCGCGACCTCGGTAGCACGAACGGGACTTTTGTGAACGAGCGGCGGGTTGAGCGGGTCCGGCTCAACTCGGGCGACACGATCGCCGCCGGGCAGAGCGTGTTTCGGGTCCGGGTCGAAGGGGGTTCCGGCTCCGACGACCTCTCGGGGGCGATGGCCGTGGCCGAGAGCCTGGCCGGAACGGTGAGCCTCGACCAGGGGAATCGGGCGATCGTCTGTTCGGGTTGCGGAGCCGAGGCGCCCGCGGATGTCGAGATCGCCGGCGGGCCGGACCCGCTGCCGGGTGAGCCGCTGGACTGGCTCTGTGCCTCGTGTCGGTCGGAAGCGGCGGCCGTGCCGCAGCCAGTCCCGCATTACACGAGTTTGCGCGAGCTGGGCCGGGGAGCGATGGGGGTAGTCTATCAGGCCAGACACAACCAGACGGGGCAATTGGTCGCGCTCAAGCTGATCGTTCCCGAGAGCGCCGCGGCAAGGTCGGCCGTGGATCGGTTTCTCAGAGAGATGTCGGTGATTAGCCAGTTGAAGCACCCGAACGTTGTCGAGTGGCTGGAACAGGGGATGACGCGCGGTCAATTCTGGTTCGCGATGGAATATGTTCAGGGAACGAACCTTGAGTCGATCGCCAACAGCGAGCCGGGCCGGTACCCGGTCGACCAGGCGTGTCGAATGGTCTGTCAGGTGCTCAAGGGGCTGGAACAGGCGCACGCGCTAGGGTTCGTGCATCGGGATATCAAGCCTGAGAATATCTTGATCGGTCGAAGTCCCGAGGGGCTGATCGCGAAGATATCCGATTTCGGGCTGGCCAAGAGTTTTCGAGGGCTCGGGCTTTCGGGTCTGACTTTTTCGGGCGAGATGCGCGGAACGGTGCCGTTCATGCCGCCCGAGCAGATGCTTGACTTCAAGACGGTGACCCCGGCGGGTGATTTGTATTCCACCGCGGCGACGCTTTATTATTTGCTGTCTTGCCAGTTCATTTATGACGAGGTTTCCGAAGGGGGCGATTTGATCCGGATGCTTCTGGAAGAGGCTCCCGTGCCGATCCAGAATCGTCGGCCCGACATTCCCGCGGGTCTCGCGGCGGTTCTGAAAAAATGCCTGTCGCGCGACCCCAAGGATCGCTATCCCACGGCCCTGGCGATGCGGCAGGCGCTCCGGCCGTTTTGTTGAGAGCGGGGGCGGTTGCTTGTTGGGGAGGGCAAAGGGCAGAGGGCAGAAGGGCGGAATTTGTCCTTTGCCCCTTGTCCTTTGCCCCTTGTCCTTTGCCCCTTGTCCTTTGCCCTGAGAATCAAAGGGTCCGCGCGTGGGTAAAAACGCGAATCAGGCGCGGGCGCGGAAGAGGGCGGTGAGGGCGGCGCCGATGGCCTGGGAGAGATCGCCGAGAGTGGCGGGAAGGATACGAATCGTGGCGCGCTGGGCGGGCCAGAGGTGGGGAAGAGCGGTCACGCGGACGAGGTCAAGATAACGGTCGCGAAAGGCGCTGGTGGTCCCTTCGGGGTCCATCAGGCCGCCGCCGATGACGACGTATTTGGGATCAAGAGCCATCGCGAGGTTGGCAACGTGGAGGCCGAGAGCGCGGGCCTGGAAGTCAAAAATCTCCAGGGCGAGCGCATCGCCCGACTGCGCGAGGCCGCGCAGCGCCAGGGCTTTTTGCTTGGGCGGGGCGTCGGACCGGGCGAGGTCGTGGTCGGGATAGCGGGGAAGACGCTCGGCGAGAAGGTGGGGAAGGCCGGAAATCGTCGTGTAAACCTCGACGCAGCCCCAGGTTCGGCCGCAACCGCAGGGATAGGCGCGCGGCGCGTCGTTGAGAAGGTGGAGCGGCAAGGGCATGTGGCCGGCTTCCATTCCGGCGAGGGTGTCGCCGTCGAGAGCGAGCCCCGCGCTATCGATAAAGGCGGTGCCCAGACCCGAGCCGGGGGCGAGCATCAGGACGGTTTCGTGTCCCTGTCCGCGCGCGTGGTTCGCCTCGGCGACGCCCCCCATGTTGCCGTCGTTGCCGACGATCAAGGGGATGGGACGCCCCGCCTGACCGGCGAGGGCAACCGAGTACGCCGTGTGAATGTCGAACCCTTCAAAGGCCGCGGGGAGGTTCGCCAGGTGGTCGAGCACGCCGTAATGACGGAAGGGGCCGGGGATCGCCAGGCCGACGCCGCGCACCTGTTCCCAGGCGAGCGTGTTTTCATCGAGAAAGCCGTTGATCGCGTCGACCCAGCGCGCCACGACCGCCTCGGGGCCGAGTTCCGAGGCGGTCGGCCGCTGCGAGAGCCGGGTCGAGATGGTGGTGCCGTCTCCCCAGACGCCCCCGACCTTCGACGTCGTGGCTCCGCCGTCGGTGCCGAGGTAAACGGGACGACTTGCACTCATCGCGGCACCCTTTCGCATTCCCGATCCGAAGGGACCTGACGTTCGGGAGAATGGCAAAGTTTAACCTTGGCAAGGACCAATGATCAAACCTTTGCCTAGCGGCCCTAGAAGGATTGCAAAGTCCTTCCCTTCAATGACCAAGGACCGATGCCCAAAAACCGTAATTTTTCGGTCATCGGCCATCGGGACTTTGCAATTCAATTCTCCTGCTAGCGGGCCTCGGCCTTGAGTTCGCGTTCGGCCTGAAGCCAGTGTTGCCGGTCTTCACCTTGGGGGCAGCCGTGCCCTTCCCAGAGAGCATGGGCGCGGATGGCGATCTCTTCGTGAGCGGGCGCGGGGGGTGTCGAGGCGTTGGTGTTAATGTTCGGAGCGGACGAGGGCGATTGAGTCGAGGCGGGAGCGGAAGGCCCGCGCTCAGCGATGTGTCGGGAGACGCTTGGCGCGGCCTTGGGCGATGGAGGCGTGGCCACCGTCTGCGTCGCCGAGGCCGGGGCCGATGCCGGGGGGGCCTGCTTGGTGGTGGCTCTGCGCCACGTAAACGGCTCTTTCTGGCTCATGGTGGAATGACCTCCGTGCGGACGACCTGTGGATGGATTCCTCGGCGAAGGGTGAAGGTTGTTCATGGTGGCAGGTCGTGGGGGGGGCTGTCAAGGAGTTGGAAGACAAAGGGAAAAGGGCAAAGGACAAAGGGGAAAAGGGCAGAAGGAGGGTGTGGGCGTCGTTTTCGGCGCTGCCCTGCCCTGCTCTGCCCGGGGAGAGGGGTGACGAATGTGGGTGAGGAGAGAAGAGGGTCAGCGAGGGGGATCGGAGGCGGGGGCGGGAAGGGAGGCGAGGAGGCGGCGGGCGGCTGGTGCGTCGACCGGGGAAAAGTCGGGGTTGATCGAGAGGGCGCGAGTCAGGTAAAGACGAGCCTGAGAGGCGTCGCCGAGGCGATGGTGGATCAGGCCGGCGTGGTAGTAAAGGCGGGCATCGAGAGTGCCGAGCTTGAGAGCCTCGGCCGAGGAGCGGGCGGCCTCGGCGAAGAGGCCGTTTTTGTAGAGGACCCAGGCCAGGGCGTCGTGTCCGTAAACGTCCTGACGCTCGGAGAGGTCGAGCCGGGCGAGCTTCAGGGCGGTGGTCAGGTCGCGGTCGTGGTCGGCGTAAAAGAGAGCAAGAACGCGGCGATACTCGGGAGAATCGCGGGTTTCCTTGACCAGGCGGTCGTAAAGCGGCGCGGCGAGGTCGGGCTTGCCGGTCTGGACGTAAAGATCGGCCAGGGCGGCGAGCATCTGGGGATCGGGGCCGATGGCGATGGCTTTCTGATAGAGTTCGATGGCCTCCCCGGTTCGACCCTGGGCGGCGCGAATGCGGGCCTGGCCGGCGGTCGCGTCGTGGTAGGCGTCAACGCCCTCAGGAACAGAATGATAGAGCGAAAGCGCCTCGTCAAGGCGGCCGAGGGCGAAGGCCATGTCGCCAAGGCGGCCTTGATACCAGGCGTCGGCCTTCGGGCCGCCCGAGACGCGCGCCTGTTCCGAGGCGCGACGCATCTGGGCGCGGGCCTCGTCGGTCTTGCCTCGCAGTTCGGAGAGGTTCGCCAGCCGGGCGAGAACCTCGGGGATCGGCGCCAGGCGGTAGAGCTTCTGCGTGATCGCCTCGGCCTCGTCGTACTGGCCAAGCTCCAGAAGGGCGTCGCCGAGGGTGGAAAGGGCATCGAGGTCGTTCGGCGATTCGGCGATGAGCCTGCGCGCGATCGCCAGACCCTCGGCGAACTTGTGACGGCTACAGAGGACCGCGGCAAGCGACGCCTGGGCTCGCGGGTAGTTCGGCAAGAGTTCCAGGGCCTTGCGGAGCGCGGTCTCGGCGCGTGCGTATTCGGCGAGGTCGCCGGTCTCTCGGGCCTTGCGCTCGTGAAGCTCGCCGAGGTAGCGGAGGCTGTGGAAGTCGTTCGGAACGGCGCGAACGCGTTCGGCGAAGACGTGGATGCCCTCGTCGGTCGAGTACTGAAAGGCGATCGGTCCGCCGTCGGTCGGCGGCGGCTCGCTCGGCGGCGCGGGCTTCGGCGGAAGGATCACGTTCGGAGGCGCGGGATCGTCGGCGGCCGGGGCTGTCGCCGGATGGGTGAGCGTCAAGGTTAACAGGAACAGCATCATCGGGGGGGTTCGGCGGCGGCGGTGCATTCGGGCGATCTCCCGAGTTGAAGGACGCCCCCGGACCGGCGCGGGGGCGTTGATTCTGTTGAAGAGACGGGGGAGAGGGCAAAGGGCAAAAGGGCAAAGAACAGAGGGCAAAGGGCAAAGGGCAAAGGGCAAAGGGCAAAGGGGGAGAGGTCAATTGCCGGAATTGTGGAGTTCGATCGCGGCTCGGGTCGCCTTGACCGAGGGACGCGGAAGCGCGGCGCCGAGGTAGGGGAAGTTCAGGCTGAAGACCGAGTCGTTTTGAACGCGGTCCGAAGTTAACTTGCCCCCGGTGAGCAGGCTAAGCTCGGCGTCGATGACGTCGTCGGCGAGGCGGCGGCCGTTGAGGAAGCCCTTGCCGTTGGTCGTGTCAAAGGTCGTCACGTCGGGAAGCAACTCGGCGGCGACCGCATGGGCGTTTGGGACCGAGAGACCATACGCCAGGCTGATCCGCTGCGCCGCGGCGGGAATCAGCGAGGGGTCGGCGGCGGGGATCAGGCTGTTAAATAGGTCCTGAATCGACGGCAGGCCCGCGAGCGGCTGCGCGAAGCCGACAGCCGTGTTGATCGCCGGGCGGCCCATCCGGTCAAACTGGGCGCCGTCGGCCGTCAAGGTGCGCACCCAGACCGAGATGTGCGACGAGGCCGGGGTGGCCTGAACCCGTCCGCGAGGAACCTCGACGACGATCGCCAGGACGTTGAAATTGGCGAAGAAGTCGTTGGGAATGTTCGGCGGCAAGAATGGCGCGACGCGGGCGGCCAGCGGAAGGCCCTCCTGAACGGCTTCCTTGAACTTGTTGAAGGCCAGGAGGTCGAAAAAGAAAGGATCGTCAAACAGGCCCGCCTGGATCGCCCCGCCGCCAGACAGAGGAACCGCCTTGCCGGTGATCCCGTGCGCCAAAATGGTCGACTGGCCGGTGTGGGCGTTCACTCCGGCGACCGTGTACGCCTGACGCAAGAACACGTCGGGGTCGGAGAAGACGACCTGAAAGACGATCTCGTCGGTCGTCGGCAGGCCGTCGTTGCTGACCCGGAATTCATAAATGGCCCCGGGATGGAAGTAAGGCGGGCTCAAGATGCCGACCGCCGCGCCGCCGGTCGTCATGATGAAAACCGAGTTGTTCGGATGCGAGGGCGAGGCGAAGACATAGAGATCATTGATGTCAAGCGATCCGAGCGTGCTTGCATTATTCGTCACCCGGGGGCCGTCGCGGTGATCCGCCGCCCGGGTGAATCCGAGACTCAGACTCGTGACCGAAAGACTGAGGCATAGAAGACTTCGGGAGATCGAACGCATCCAGTTCGTGTCTCTCATGATTGAGCATTCCTGAAGGGCACACCAGTGATGGAGGTGAATATGGAGAGAATGCGTCTCGCAGAATAACGATCAGGAAATAGGAAATCCAGGAAAATTAGCTTAAAGATTTTGGATGGAGCAACGGGGTGTTTGAGGGCGGACGGACCGAGAGCTTCGTTGGGAGGGCGGAACGCCGTGATTTCCGTATGAGATTTGGATAATGAGCATTTATAGATTATTTTTGAGTATCGAGTCGTTGCGTGGGGAGGACGCGTCAGGCTCGGTGCGATCGGCAGGATCGGCGCGATCGGCGCCGGTGGTATCTCGGGAGTGCCAGACAGGGTCTTTCGCCGTGGGAGGAAAGAGCCGGGGGTCGATAGGAAAGGTGACGACTCGGTCGGCGTGTGTGAGCGAGAAGAGGCCCTTGCGCCGGGATGCCCGAGGCCGGACGGCCTGTCTTGATGGAGACGTCAGGCGGGATCGTCGCGAGCACCGAGTTTTGAGGGGAGCCGAGACCCCGGCCAGGACGCGAGGCGCGGCGAGCGCCTTGGGGCCGTGCGGGTGAGGCGACAGGTCCGAGCAGATCAGGGAGGGTCGTTAGGATGTTTCACGATCGAACCGGGGCGCGGCGGAAAAACGCGCGGGCCTTCCGCCCGGTGCTCGACGGGGTCCGCCTGGAAGCGCGGCAACTCTTGACAACGACCGTCGCCGCGCTCGTCAAGAATCAGTATCTGCTGACGCACCCGTCGCCCGCCGCGGCCAAGTCGCTGAATGACCCGGTGAACCTGACGTCGCACGCCCCCTTTTATGCGATCGGGCCAAGCTCGAACAAGGGCGTCGTTGACGTACAGACGGCGCGAGGCGGAGCGAGCGTGATTGTCGCCACGCCCGACGGAAGTCGGTTCAGGATCAGCCTTTCGCTGGCGGATAACCAGTACGATGGCGGCCTCTCGGCCGAGACCGGCGGTTCGGGCAATCTCGTGGTTCCCAGCACGGTCACGCAGCCGGTGGGAACGGTCCGGGCGTATGCGATGCCGGGCGGCCAGGTCGGCCTGATCGTCGACGGCACGACGCAGTATCAGCAGCTCACGATTGACCCCTTGCCGGTCGTTCAGCGCAAGGGTTACGCGCACAGCTTCGGCTATGACGCGGGGGGCCGGACGCACATCCTGAACATTGGATCGATCCAGATCAACAGCGGAATGATCCAGGCGGTTCTCGGTTTCCACTCGGCGAACCTGACCGGCCCGCTCTCGATCGGCGGGACGGGAACGGTGGACCGGATCGCCTTTAACTCGCTTCAGCCCGGGGCGTCGATCGGCGTCGGCGGCACGCTGAACACGCTGGACATCGCCAACGCGGCGACGCTGGTTTCCGGGCCGGGCGTTCACATTGGCGGCGACCTGAACCTGCTCAATGTTGGCGGAAATCTGACGCTGGCCAATGGAGCCGTCTTCTACGTCGGCCGCGACATGGGCCTGACCCTTCAGCCTCCCAAGGGAACGGGGACCGGCTCGAACATCCTCAGCGTGAACATCCCGACCATTACCAACTCGGTGACGACGGTCACGCCCAATCCGTCGGTCTCTGCCTATATTCAGGGCGATGTGATCATCGGGCCGGGGAGTGGGTTTACCGTGGCTCGGCAGATCGATCAAGCCTTCTATGTCTTGGGCAACGTCGCGGGAGCGAGCCGGGCCAGGTTGGTCGGGACGACGATCACAGTCTCGAATCCGAACTATATCGCAGGTTCGACGAATCCAGCCACCGAGTTTCCGACAAAGAGTCAGAACACCGCGTTCAGTTTCATCAAGGGAACGATCACTCCCTGAGATGCGATCGTCATTGTTTCGCGGTTTCAGAAATCGAGACGACCCCCGGCCACGAGCGTTCGCAATCGCTCGGCCGGGGGTTGTCTTGATTTCGAAACGACGTCAGCTTGTAATCCCCTTGGTCAGGTGCATGAACGCCGTTTCGAGGTTGATCTCGTCTTCCTTGAAGAGGGTGAGTTCGAACCCCTGCTCGATCAGGCGGTTGGCGAGGAAGCCGTACTGGACGACGCCTTCGTTCATCTTGACGATGAGGACGCCGTTCTTGTCCTGGACGTTGTCGACCTCGTTCTGGTTTTCGAGGAAGTTGGCGGCGTCGGTCGGGCGGTCGCTGACGGCGATGTTGAGGATGATATCGGTGCGGACCTGCTTCATCACGTCGGCGACCGAGCCGTTGACGTGAAGAACGCCTTGCTCGATGATGCCGATCTTGTTGCAGATGTCGGCCAGTTCGGGAAGGATGTGGCTGGAGACCATGATGGTCTTGCCCATCGCCCGCAACTCTTTGAGCAAGGCGCGGATCTCGATCCGGGCGCGGGGGTCGAGGCCCGACGCGGGCTCGTCGAGGAGCAAGACCTGGGGATCGTGCAGGAGCACCCGGGCCAGGCCGAGGCGCTGGGTCATTCCACGCGAGAGGCTGGTGACGAGGGCGTCGCGCTTGTACGTGAGGTCAACGAGTTCGAGCACTTCCTCGCAGATTTTCTTCCGCGCCGGGCCTTTGATTCGATAGGCGGCGGCGAAGAATTCGAGATACTCGATGACCTTCATGTCATCGTAGACGCCGAAGAAGTCGGGCATGTAGCCGATCGCCCGGCGGATGTCCTTGGCGCCGGTGTAGATCGAGTAGCCGCAGACGGTCGCCTCGCCCCAGCTTGGATTGAGCAGGGTGGCGAGGATGCGCATCGTGGTTGTCTTGCCAGCGCCGTTGGGTCCGATGAACCCGTAGACGTCTCCCTGCTGGAGCGTCAGGTTCAGGCGATTGAGGGCGTAGAGGTCGCCGTACATCTTGGTCAGGTCGTGCGTCTCGATCATCGCGGCTGCCTTCTTGATGGGCCAAGGAATCGGCCGTGAATCACTTCTCGGGTGTGGATTGGGATGACCGAGGACCAAGGACCAATGACCGACCGAAAGCATTCAAAGGTCATCAGTTATTGGTCATTTGAGTGGTTGCCGGTGACCCAGAATTTCCGAAGGACAAAGGGCAAAATTATCTCCATCGGTCATCGGTCATCGATCATGAATTGAAACGTTGATTCGAGCCTGCTCCCAGGGGTAATAGGCCACCTCGTCTGGTCCTCCGTCACGTTGAGCGGGTTCAATGACGTTTAGCCTGGCGGCTTGCCCAGGGGTAAAAGGACGCGGACCATCGTGGTTTGCTCAACCTGCGGCGGCGCGGGGGCGTTGCCGAGGATGAGTCGGGCGCCGGGGCGGTCGATCCGGCCGACGAGCATCGGGCGGTCAAGGGCGAGAAGGCCGGTCAAGTCGAGATAGTGCAGAGGATGGCTCGGCAGGGGTGGGGCCGACGTGGTGGTCCCCTGGCTGTCGTGGAACATCAGGGCGAGCATCAGGTCGGCGCGGTTCACGCGCGGAACGCTGACGTTCGGCTCAAGACCGGCCGGTCCCATGCGCGATCGGAGCAGGCCCGAAAGCTGCCGGTCCTGCGCCAGCTCGACCCGGACCGTCTGGCCGGGGGCAACCGTGCCGAGCAGGTAAACATGCTTGTTAAAGGCGACGATCGCGTCGTTCAAAGGCACGCCAAGGCGGTTCGTCACGGTGCCGGAGAGGCGGTCGGTGCCGACGGGAATCAGGTCGGCCTCGGCCACGGTGGGCGCGGGGCCGAACCATCGGGCGGAGAGGAGCTTCGTGCTCCAGATCGGCACGCGGACCCCTTC
This sequence comes from Isosphaeraceae bacterium, assembly GCA_965277595.1. Taxonomy (GTDB): domain Bacteria; phylum Planctomycetota; class Planctomycetia; order Isosphaerales; family Isosphaeraceae; genus CBDIDH01. The sequence goes on along the minus strand of CBDIDH010000002.1, from coordinate 1,160,222 downwards.
CAGAGCCTCGGACGAGCCGACCGGGGCCGACGCGTAGCCGCCCGAGGAAAAGCCGATCCGGCTGGTCCCGCCCATGCCGCCGAAACCCGCCTCGGGCACGCCGAGCCACGAGAGCAAGACCTCGGTCTCGGCCGGGAGGTAGCGTTTGAGACTCTCGGATTGGACCTCGCCGGCCGGAACCTTCGCGCCGGGAAGGGTGGCCTGGTCGAGCGGGATCGGGACGACCCGGATATCATAGTCGCGGTTCTGGGGGCTGAAGAGGTTGACATACGTGCCGCCGCGCGCTCGGCCCGAGGCCGGGTCAATATCGACGACATCCACCTTGTTCACCCGGAGCGCCCGCCCCTTGACCGCGAAGGCGGCGAAGTACGCGAGCAGGCTGACCGAGACCACAATCAGCGGGAAGGTGACCCAGGTCAGTTCCATTCGCTTGACGACCTTCTTGAGAAAGAAGTAGTCGCCGGGACCGATCAAGAGGATGTAGATAAAGATGAAGAAGGCGACCCAGCCAAAGGGGATCAGCTTGACGCCGGGGAACTGCTCCAGCGCCAGGCGAAGCTGGGTCGAAAGGTCGCTGATTCCCGCCTGATACATCCGACGCCCGCCGCCGCCGATCTGGATCGGCACTCCGTTCGCCTCGGCCGCCGGACGCTTGACGTCCAGCGCCTGGACCCAGAAAAGAGCGCGATCGGGCCAGATCGAAAAGGGCTTCTGGTCCACGTCGAGCGCCACGAGCGTGACCCGGCCGAACCCGTGCGCTCCGCGAACGACCAGCGGCGAATCCCCCGCGCTGCTGAGAACCTTTCCGCCGCGCGATTCGATGCCTTCAAGCTTGGCGACCATCACCGGGGCCGGCTCGCCATTACCGCCGCCGCCGACGGTGACGATGGACTTGACCGCCGTCGCGTAAATGTCGAGCGATTTCAGGTCAATCGCCTTGAGGCGCTGCTGGCCGGTGAGGTCGGCGGGAAGGATCGGCGCGAGCACGCTGTCGCGAAGGGCCGTCCAGTTGCCGCTGACGGCGACGACGAGGTGACCCCCCCGGGCGACCCAGTCCACCAGGGCCTGGCCGTGGATGCCGATCTCGGCCATCGCGGCGCGGTTGTTGGTGTCAACGACGATGGAATCAGCGGCGTCGTAGCCGTACCATCGGCCCGGAAGCTTGCCCCCGGCGGCGTCGGGCTGGGCGACGATCACGCTGGAGGCCCCGCCGTTCTTCTCGGAGTTGAAGCCCGGCAGGGTGGCGATTTGCTCCACGCCCGACGGCCCGCCGAGGGTCAAGATCATCGCTTCATCGGGCTGGATCGGGCTGAGCTGCGCGAGTTTCGCTCCGTCGACGGGCGGTCCCTGTCGGCGTCCCTTTTGATCGAACAGGCGGATCGTGAAATTCGGGTCGCGCGAGCCGGGCCGGGCGTAGGTCACGACCTCAACACCCGAGTGCGCGGGGACGTCGACCACCTGACGGAAATAGGTGGGCGTGCCGTCGTCGTCGGGAACCTCAACCTCCATGATCCCGGAGAATCGGGCGTTTCCGCCGCGAAGCTGGACCCAGACGGGGGTCCATGTTCCGATCTTGAAGAGGTTGTTTTGCGCCTTGCTTGCGAACCCGACGCGGAGGTTTTCCACCTCAACCTCGTCGTTCGCGGCCTTTGCCGACGGCGCGAGGCCCGCCATCAAAACCACGATCGCTCCGACCGCCCTGACCTGCCGACCGTGATTCATGACGCTCGCCCTTCTCATTCGCTCGCTCGCTCGCTTGGTTGAAGGACAGAGGGCAAAGGACAGAGGGCAAAGGGCAGAGTTCTTTTGTCCTTTGCCCTCTGGCCTTCCGCCGGTCGGGAAACACGGGACACGGCGGCGGAAGCCATCAGGGTTTGACCGAGGGGTCGCACGAGCAAGGGACGTGTCCGCAACCGGGACAGGCCCGGCCGTATTTGCGCAAGACGGCGGCTTCAAGGTCGATCCCGCGGACGTTCGCCAGGGTGACGAGCCAGGCGAAGACGTCGGCCATCTCCAGCGCCAGGTCTTCGGTCGACCCCGACCGAAGCGCCGAGGCAAGCTCGCCAAATTCCTCGGTGAGCCAGAGAAACGTTGCGGCATCACCCCGCGCGGCGTCCTTCCGGCCGTACATTTGTAAAATCATCTGCTGGAAGGCGCGGACTGTCAAGCGGCCGGCGTCGGGATCGGTCGTCATTGCATTGGGTCGATCATGATCGGTGGATTGAGGTTTGTTGACCGGGGTCAACGGATCGTCAGTTGCCTTTTCAAGATCAAGGACCAAGGACCGAGGAATGCAAACGATCGGTCATCGGTCATCGGTCATCGGTCATTAGGGTTGTTGCTCAATAGCCGTAAGGTCAAAATACAGAAGGACATAGGACAAAAGGAAAAATCTACCCTTTGTCCTTGTGTCCTTTGACCTTACCTCAAAAACAGCCCCTAATGCGCAAAAACCCTATTGGTCATCGGTCCCTCTTCGCGCCGGTGTCAGGACGCTTTGTCGCCAAGCTCTTTTTTCAGGGCCTTGGCTTCGGGATGGTCGGGGTCGGCCTTGAGGAGGTCATCAAGGGTAGCGCGGGCGGCGTCGCGCTGGCCGAAATCGGCCTGGGCGCGGGCGAGCTTGACCTTGAGTTGATCGGCTTTCCTGGGCTTGAGGTCGATCGCCGTTTGATATTCCTCAATGGCGCGAGCATAGTGCTTGCCCGCGGCCAGGGCGTCGGCGAGAAGGACGTGATTCGAAGGGTCGTACACGTCAATATAAAGGCACTCGGTTGCCCATTTCTCGGCCTTTTCGGGCGAGCCGGCGGCAAGCTCTTTTTCGGCGAGGGCCTTGCGGACGTCGAGGTCGTCGGCATCGTTGTCGGCGATCATCGAGAGATCGGTGAGAAACCGGGCGTTGTCCTTCTTGCGGAGGTGGACCCGCGCGAGGTTGGCGATCCACTTGGTGTGATACGGATCGTCGCGGCGGCCAAGCTCGTAAAGCCGCTCGGCCTCGTCGAGCCGCCCGGCCTTCATTTCCAGAGAGGCGAGAAGGTCGAGCACGCGCTCGTTGGGTTTCTCGGCATCGAGCGCGGGGCGAAGCAGCGAGAGCGCCGCGTCGTCGTCGCCGATCAGGAGCAAGAGCCGGGCCTTGACGTAACTGGCGAGCGGTTGGTGTTCCTTGACCTTCAACGCCTTATCCGCGAAGGGGCGGGCTTCCTTGTACTCGCGGCGGGCGAAGTGTTCGTAGGCCATCCGGGCGTTCAGGTCGGCGTCGTCGGGCTTGGCCTCGATCTCGCGGGCAAGCTGAGAGAACTTGACGGGCTTTTCGTCGTCGACCCGGGTGCGGATCGTCTTGACGACGCCATCGAGAAAGGTGAGATACTGGGCCTCGAAATCGGCCTTCTCGACGTGAAAACAGGTGCTCACGGCGCGATCGGTGGTGAGGCCGCGACGGTAGGCGTCAAGCATCTTGATGAGCGCATCGGGACCGAACCGTTGAAGCATGTACTGCGCGTAAAGCTGGGCCTGGCAATAGGCAAGCTGTCGTTCCTCTGGCTCCTTGGGACGGATAAAGCCGAGGTTGATCGTGTCCAGGTTCAAGAGCTTTCGCGCGGTCACGCGCGTCAAGAGCATCTTGTTCCAGTCTTGCGGGCGGGGGAATCCTTCACTCTCGACGGCGAGAGCCTCGGTGTACCAGTGAGGAATGTTGAAGGCGGTTTGTTGCAGCGTGATGACGTGGACGAGTTCATGCTTGAGCACGCGTGACCAGTTGAAGGGCTTTTTCAACTCCTTCGGGCTGCTCAGGGCGACGACCGTGCCGGTGCAGGCGCCGACGGTCGGAATGAACGGCAGGCCGATCGTCCGGGCGCTGAACCAGGCGTGCGTGGTCATGATCTCGATCTTGGTCGCGCCGGGGGGTGCGTATCCGAACCGATTGGTCAGCTCGGGATAGATTAATTCGAGGTAGCGCGACATGTATTTGCCGAGCAGGGCGTCTTGCTTCGGTTCGACCAGCACGGAGAAGTGGTCGGACGAGACGGGCCGATAGGCGGTCATGTGCTTGAGCACCTTCATTTGATTGAAGGCGCGGACGTTGAACGGATCGGCGTCGAAGGCGGCGTCAAAGAGGGCCTTGGCCTCGGTCTCGCGGCCGATCTGCATGTAAAGCATCCCCAGGCCGATCGGGGCATCGGCGCGGAGCGGGTCGGCCTCGTGCGCGAGCAGGAATGCACGCTCGGCGGCGTGGTACTTGCGGCGGTCGGCCAGGCGCTCGCCGAGGTTGTAATAAAAGGTCGCCGGTTTCGGGTTGTGGGCCAGGGCGGTTCCTTCGGCCGCGGCGGCGGCGACGGGGTCGACCAGAAGGCGGCTACTCGCGGCGAGGCGGGCCAGGGCGTCCTCGTCGCGCGGATTCTCGGCAACGGCCTTGCGGGCCGCGGCGCGGGCGTCGGTAAAGCGTTCGTCCGAGATGTTCAAATCGGCCAGAAGAACATGCGCGGGGGCGTAATGCGGGTTGACCGCGAGCGCCCGTTCGACCTTTTGTCGACCGGCGGCGAGCTTGTAGCCCTGAAGGTCCGCCTGGCCGAGCGTGACCAGAACCTCGGCCGCGAGCGGGTTCATCTGCAAGGCCCGGGTCAGTTCGGGCATCGCTTTTGATTCATCGTAGGCCGAGAGAAAGAGCTTGCCTTCGAGCCAAGGGGCTTGCCAGCAGTGCGGATCGACCCGGATCGCCCCTTCGTAAAGCTCGCCGAGGACGTCAACCAGCGAATCCTTCAACTCCTCGCCGCGCGCCTTGGCCCGGTAATAGCGTTCCGACGCCTGGCCGACGATCAGAAGACCCTCGGCGCTCTTGGCGATCCTGGCATGGTCGGCGTTGTACTGGTCGACGAACCATTTCCAGGCGTTGACGGCCTTATCCATCTCGCCGGAGGCTTCAAAGAGCCGGGCCTCGACCCATCGGGCGGCGAGGTGGTCGGGATCAATCTTGAGGGCCTCGGCAAGGTCGGCCCGCGCCCCTTCGCGGTCGCCCCGAGAAAACTTGAGGTCGGCGAGCCGGGCGCGGACGTCGGCGTTTTTGGGCTGGTCGGCGATGGCTTTGTCAAGAGCCTCGGCGGCCTTGTCGTACTCGCCCTGACTGTTGAGCGCCTCGACCCGGCCGAGGATGATCTTGGCGCGATCGGCGGCGGAGTGCTCGCCGGGGGCTTTTTCGGCGGCGTCGTACGCTTCGATCGCCTCGGCGTATCGGCCGTTTTGCAAGAGCCGACGCGCCGCGTCGATCGTCGCCGTTTCCGGCTCGGCGGCCGACGCGATTGACAACAGGGCCGCCACGACGGCCCATCCCGGCAGAATCTCTCGGAACATGCCCACCTCCCGTTCGCCTCACGGTAACATAGGGTTGCCTCGATTGAAAACAGGGGCGCTCTCTTCCTTGGAGATGACCGAGGACCAGTGACCGATGACCGAGGAGGGAGGGGCCGGACGCATCGGTCATCGATCCCGATCTCCTCAAGGTTCGTTTCCAGGACAGGTCAACCAATCAGGCACCGGGGCGAGGTTCCGCGATGGAGAACGCGAAGGCCGGGCCGCTTTATCGCCTGGTCGTTTTTGAAGAGGTGGACGACCCGACGGCCGTCCGCGACCTCTTTTGCGGGGTGACCGGTTTGCACCCGACCGACGCGATGGTCTGGCTTGCGCGTTCAACCCCCGGAAGCTGGCCCAGACCGCTCTCGGCCGATCAGGCCCGGGAGCTTCTTGACGGTTTGTACGACCTGGGCGTCGCGGCGGAAGCCTGGCTGATCGAGAAGTTTCCCGAGTTGAACCCCGCGCGGACGATTCATGACGCAGCCTGCCTGCCCGAAGGGTTTCGCGTCAAGGGGCTGCGCGGCGAGCCGATCCACTGGGTTCCCTGGAACAAGGTGGAACTCGTCTGCGCCGGTCGGATCGAGGCCGAGGATGAGTTTCGGGGCCTGACGCCGCCAAGGTGGCCCTCGGCCGTGGTCGCCGGACTCCGCGCGCTGACCTTTCGGAAGCCGTACACGGCTCCCCGGCACGCCCGAGCGGTCCGTCTGCCGCGCGATCCCGTGGGCGAGGTCTTGATCGTTCGTAAAGATCCGCGAATCGCCTTTCGGGTGGTCGAGAACCGGATGAACTACGCCTATCTGAAGGATCGGCTCAGCACGTCGGCCTCGACGAACTTCCCGCTCTTCGTGGCCGATCTCGTCGCCCGATCGGACGACGCCTATTTACCCCCTTCGACCCGCGCCCTGCTCAACGGCGGCGATCCTTCCTCGTACACCTTCGCCACGCCCCAGGCCCTTCTCGACTACGCCACGCACCGCCTTCTCTGGAGCTGGTACAAGCGCGATCGCGATGCCGACCTGAATCGGCGGGACGATAGGGGTTGATGGCCGATGACCGATGACCGATGAGTCCGCACGGAAATCCTTGGCGGAAGTTCCTTGATTCTGGCGTTTTCCCTCGGTCATTGGTCCTCGGTCATTGGGCATCCTTGAAAAGAAATCACCCCGGCGCGGTTCGGGTCGTAAACGCGAGCCAGATCCGCCTGTCGGATTTGGGCGACGGTCGTGAGGGGTCGCCTTTCGCTTTTGAACGGTGGGTGTTAAACTCGGGCAATTCAAAAGCCGGGTCGGAGGAGCCGGACCGGCAGTCTGCGTGCGTCGGCCTGCCTGCCTGACAGGTCTCACAAGGAGAGCGAGTTCCGTGCCCCAGCAAAATGATCGCTACTTATTCACCAGTGAATCGGTCTCGATGGGCCACCCCGACAAGATGGCCGACCAGATCTCGGACGGCATCCTCGACGCGATCCTGACCCAGGACCCGTACGCCCGCGTCGCCTGCGAGACGCTCTTGACCACGGGCCTGGTCGTGGTCGCCGGAGAGATCACGACCAAGGCGTCGGTTGATTATCCGAGCGTGGTCCGCCGGGTCATTGAAGAGATCGGGTACACGTCGAGCGAGATGGGCTTCGACGGCAAGACCTGCGCCGTGATGGTGGCGCTGGGCAAGCAGTCGCCCGACATCGCCCAGGGCGTGAATGAAGATTCCGATAAAGGTAAAGACATCGGCGCGGGCGACCAGGGCCTGATGTTCGGCTATGCCTCGAACGAGACGTCGGAGCTGATGCCGATGCCGATCGCCCTGGCGCATCGGCTGATCAACCGGATCACCGACCTGCGCAAGGACGGCACGATCAAGTGGCTTCGGCCCGACAGCAAGAGCCAGGTCACCGTCGAGTATGAAGATGGTCGGCCGATCCGGATCGACGCCGTGGTGATCTCGACCCAGACCGACGAGACGCCGATCGAGGAGATTCGCCGGGTCATCAAGGAACAGGTGATTCTGCCCGTCTTGCCCGCCGACATGGTCGACGACCAGACGAAGTTTTACATCAACCCGACCGGCCGGTTCGTCGTCGGCGGCCCTTGCGGCGATGCCGGAGTGACCGGCCGCAAGATCATCGTCGATACCTATGGCGGCATGGGTCGGCACGGCGGCGGCGCCTTCAGCGGTAAAGACGCGACCAAGGTTGACCGCTCGGCCGCGTACATGGCCCGGCACGTCGCCAAGAACATCGTGGCCTCGGGCCTCGCGGAGAAGTGCGAGATCCAACTCGCTTACGCCATCGGCGTTTCCGAGCCGGTGAGCGTCCACGTTGACACCTTCGGCACTGGCCAGATTGCCGACACGCAGATTGCCGACCTTGTCCGTCAGACCTTCCCGCTCACCCCGGCCGGGATCATCAAGCATCTCGACCTGCGTCGGCCGATCTATCGCAAGACGGCCAGCGGCGGTCACTTCGGTCGCTTTGAGCCCGAGTTCACCTGGGAACAGACCGACCACGCCGACGCCCTCCGCAAGGCGGCGGGCGCCTCGGCGGTTGGCGCGGGGAAGTAACGCAGGACAAAGGACAAAGGACAAAGGACAAAGGGACAAAGGGCAGATCTTTTCTTCTGCCCTCTGTCCTTTGTCCTGTGCCCTCTGTCCTTTCTCCTGTGCCCTCTGTCCTTTCTCCGCGCGAGACGCGAGGCGGAGCGGGTTTACTTCACGTCGCGGTCGCTGGGAGTTGGGTCGGCGAGGGGCTTGCCCTCGGAGTCAACGAGGTTGACGACCCGGACAAACGGCAGGGTTTTGAGGCGACTCTCGACCTTGGCGCGATCGCCGACGACGAGGATCGTCAGGCGGTCGGGGTGAAGGTACTGGCGGGCGACGCGGTCGACATCGGCCTTGGTGACGGCGGCGACGCGGGCGGGATAGGTCACGAACTCATCGTCGGGCAGGTCAAACATGACCAGCTCGGCGAGCGTTCCGGCCACGGCGGAGGTCGTCTCGAACTGCGCGGGGAAGCCGCGGACGAGCCGGTCCTTGACGAAGTCAAGCTCGGCCGGAGTGATCGTCCGGGGGCCGGTCACGTCGGTTAATTCCTTGATGAGTTCGGCGAGGGCTTCCTTGGTCACGTCGGTCTGCACCGACCCGCCGGCATAGAAGGGGCCGGGGCCAAGCCGGAAGGCGAAGGACGAATGGGCGCCGTAGGTGTACCCCTTGTCCTCGCGGAGGTTCAGGTTGATCCGGCTTGAAAATTCACCGCCGAGCACGGCGTTCATCACCGTCAGCGGGACGTAATCGTCAATGACCCGCTTGACGCCAATCTCGCCGACCATGACGACCGACTGTGCCGCGCCCGGCTTGTCGGCCAGGTAAACCGTGACCCCCTTGGGCGCCTCGGGCGTCTCGGGGAGGGTCATCGACGTGGCCTGGTCGGACTTCCAGCCCTTGAGGGCCTTTTCCAGGGTCTCGGTCGCGGCGTCGGGCGTGATGTCGCCGACGACGATCAGGGCGGCGTTGCCGGGCTGGTAGATCCGTTCGTGAAACTTGACGATGTCTTCGCGGGTGATCGCCGCGATGGACTTGAGCGAACCCTCGCGAGGACGGCCGTACGGGTGTCGATCGCCGTAGAGGATGCGCGGATAAACCGTCATCGCAATGCCCGGAGCGCTGTCGGACCGCGCCTCGATCGCGGCGAGACGGAGCGCGCGGACCCGATCGACCTCGCGGGCGGGAAAGGTCGGGTGCAGGATGACGTCGGTGAAGAGATCGAGCGCGCGCTCGGTGTGCTTCTTCAGGGTGGTCAGGCCGATGGTGGTCGCTTCCAGCTTGCCCGAGGCGTCGAGCGTGGCGCCGATCTCGGCCAGGGCGCTGGCGATCGCGGGGGCGTCGCGGGTCGTGGTTCCGCCCGAGAGGAGCGAGGCCGTGAGACCGGCGAGGCCGTGCTTGTCGGCCGGGACGAGCGTTTCGCCCCCCTTGACGACCAGTTCCAGGCTCAGGACGGGGAGCTCGTGACGCTCGGCGACGAGGATCTCAAGGCCGTTCGAGAGCTTCCTGCGCACGACTCCCGGCGGTCGGAACTGGGGCGCGGGGCCGACGGCGGGCATCGTCGAGCGGTCAAACGTCTGCTTGACCGCGACGACCGGGGGATTGACCAGCGGGGCCTGACTCTTGGTGTCGACGGCGACCTCGGGAGCGCGGGTCGCGGCGGGGCCGGGGATGACGTCGAGCCGGACCCGGTGGCCGCTGAGGTATTTTTGGGCCACGCGCTTCACGTCGCTCGCGGTGACGGCGAAGAGCGCGGCGGTCTCGGCCTTGTAGGCGAGCGGATCGCCGAGGTCGACCGCGTAATTGTTCAAAAAGTCAGCGCGGTGCTGAAGCGACTGGAGGCCGAGAACCTGGCCGCTTTCGCGCGAGTTCTGGGCCTTGAGAACCTCGTCGTCGGTCGGCCCTTCGTCGCGGAGCCGGGCAATCTCGGCATCGGCGATCTTGACCAGGTCGTCAAGCGACTTGCCCGGCCGGGCGCTCAATTCAACCTCAAACTTGCCCGAGAGCATCATCGTGGGATGCCCGGCGCCGACCGACGCGGCAAGCTGGCGGTTATACATCAGCGCCTTGTACAGCCGGTTATCCTTGACGAGGCCGCCGAGGATGGCCGCGAGGACGTCGATCGCCGGTTCGTCCTTGTCGCCTCGGGGAACAGTCGGCCAGACGAGCGAGGCGCGTGGCAGGGTCACGCGGTCGGTCATCGTCAGGTGTTTTGACTCGGCGAGAGTCGGCACGTTTGGCTTCAGCTTCGCCACCTCGGGACCGCGGGGAATCGGCCCGAAGTATTTCTCAATCAAGGCTTTGGTCTTCGCCGGGTCAATGTCTCCGGCAACGACGAGGCTGGCGTTGTTGGGAGCGTAGTAGGTCCGAAAAAAGGCCGAGACGTCGCCCAGGGTCGCGGCCGAGAGGTCGGCCATCGAGCCGATAACGCTGTGATAATAGGGGTGATCGGGGGGATAGAGAGCTTCGTCGAGTTTTTCCTCGGCCTGGCCGTAGGGGACGTTATCGACGCGCTGTCTGCGTTCGTTCTTGACGACGTCGCGCTGGTTGTCGAGCTTTGCCTGGGTGAGCGCGGGGAGGAGGAAGCCCATCCGGTCGGATTCGAGCCAGAGGGCGAGTTCCAGGGCGTTGCTCGGCAGGGTCTCGAAGTAGTTGGTGCGGTCGGTGTTGGTCGACCCGTTGATCCGGGCGCCCACTTTTTCGATCGGGCCGAAGTATTCGTTGTCGTGATGTTCGGAACCCTGGAACATCAGGTGTTCGAACAGGTGGGCGAAGCCGGTCCGGCCGGTCTTCTCGTTTTTCGAGCCGACCTTGTACCAGAGGTTCACGCCGACCGAGGGGGTCGTGTGGTCCTCGTGAAGAATCACGTTGAGGCCGTTGGGCAAGGTGTAGGTTTCCACCTTGAGGTCAGGGACCTGCGGTTTGCGGTCGTCGGCCCTTGACGTGGTCGCCGGCGCGGCGACCAACACCAGGGCGAGCGCGACGGCCAGGGCAGTCGCGATTGGTCGGGCCAGGCCCGGCCCGAGGTCTCTGTTGCACTCTCTCATGAGGCCGATCACTCCTTCGACGGGTCGGTTTTTCCAGGAGCCCTGGACGTTCGGAATGGCTTCGTTCTAATCCTTTCGAAGGGGGATCGTCCAGGGAGGACCGGCCGAACGACTCGGTTGCTTCCTTCTCAAAAAGAAAGACCGAGGACCGTGTTGACAAGTTTGGGATGGGAATTCAATGCGTGGATTGCGCGGTCGATCGCCGGGGCGGACTTCTCAACGTCCCGTTGTCGCCGAGAGCCTTACCGAACCGCCAGCGGTCGCGCGGGATTCTGGACTCGGAAGCCGAGATCCGTCGCCGTCGGATGCTTTTTCCGGGCCGAGATCGGTTCCTTCCGAGAAATCGACATCGACATCGTGGTGTTAATCGTCCTTGTTGGCCTTGAGAATTTTGACCAGCTTGTCAAGCTCTTCCGTGTCGGCCGACATCTGCTCCTTCGCGGCCTTTTCGACCCGTTTCTCTGAGGACTCGATCAACTGCTTGATCAGCTTCTGAGCTTCCTTCGCGTCTTTGGGTCCCGCCATGCCTTCGCTCCCTTGACTGCCACGAGTCAGGATCTCTTCCGCTTGTCGACCCAGGAGGATTGACGACCTTGCGACTCATCAACCAAGGAAATTATCTGAAGTAGCTATCATCTTCCAGGTGTTTTTTCACCACGGCGTACCTCCTGATTTTCTCATCGACGAGACCGATCAGGTCGGCCCTCATCTTCGAGATCTTGGAGAAACACGCCGACCTCGCGGTGGCCACCTCTTGAAACTCCTTGATCGTCTCTTCCGTTTGAAGTTGTACTTCCTCAGTATACTCTTTGAAGAGTTTTTCGTACTGCTTCCATTTGCCTTGCTGCTGGTATTCCTCCGCCTCCGCCGAGAGTTCCTCAAGCTTCTTCACCGCGGGAGATTTGCGGTAAGTGGCCATAAGTTGGTCGATTCGTTTGTTCAAGCCTTTTATTTCAACGGTAACTTTTTCAATTTCATCGACATAATACATCGTTGTTTTCATGGTTGTGTCTCAGGCGGAGGGCGCTCCGGTTGGTGTTGGTTGACGCGTGGGCGACAGGGGATTGTACGAGGCATGTCGGACCCCCGCAAAGCAAAAATCGATCTCCCAGGTGTCGAGTGAAACCAGGCGGCCGTTTGCTCCGTCAGATCACGTAATTCTCGACGAAGGCTCTGGCCTCGTGGAAGACCTTGAGGTCCTTGGGGGCGACGAAGACGTTCTCGCCGCCGTGGAGATTTAACTCCAGGCAGCGCTCGCGGGTAAGCTGGACGTGAAGGCTCGTGCCGTCGAGAAGCGTGAGGTCGAGGCGGACGAGGCCGCCGAGCGGGGTGAGTCGGCGAATCCGGGCGGTCCAGGCGGGTCGGCCGTTACGTTCGCGGGTCACGTCGAAGTCGTGGGGGCGGACGTAAACCGTTGTGCCGGTGTTTGTCTGGGCGTTGATCGGCGTGGTCGCCCCGGCGGGACCGGGGATCGGCAGGGGTAAGGGAACTTCCTCGCCAAGATGATCCATGCCGAGCACCGTTTCGACCCGGAGCACGTTCACGGCGCCGAGGAATTCGGTGACAAAGGCCGACGTCGGCCGTTCGTAAAGGTCTTGCGGCGGTCCCATCTGCTCGACGCGTCCCTTGTTCAGGACGACGACCTGGTCGGAGACCTCGAACGCCTCTTGCTGGTCGTGCGTGACGAAGAGACTGGTGACGTGGACCTCGTCGTGAAGCTTGCGGAGCCAGGTTCGAAGCTCGTCGCGGACCTTGCTGTCGAGGGCTCCAAAGGGTTCGTCAAGGAGCAAGACCTTGGGCCGAGGCGCGAGCGCCCGGGCGAGCGCCACGCGCTGACGCTGTCCGCCGGAAAGCTGCGAGGGATAGCGGTCGGCGTATCCGATCAACTGGACGAGGTCGAGAAGCTCGTCGACCCGGCGGCGGATCTCCGAGCGGTCGGGCCGGGGCTTCTGGACGTCGAGCCCGAAGGCGACGTTCTGGCGGATCGTCATGTGTCGGAAGAGGGCGTAATGCTGGAAAACGAAGCCAACCCCGCGCTGCTGCGCGGGAAGGTTCGTGGCGTCCTCGCCCGTTAATTCGACATCGCCCGCGTCGGCCGGTTCCAGACCGGCAATCACGCGGAGGATCGTGCTCTTGCCCGACCCCGACGGACCGAGCAAGGCGACGAGCTGACCGGCCGGGACCTCGAACGAGACATCGTTCACGGCCTGGAACGAGCCGAACCGTTTTGAGAGATGGCGAACCACGATCCCCACGTTTCGCTCCTTGGAGGGCCGGACGGAAAGGGCAAAGGGCAAAGGGCAAAGGGCAAAGGGCAAAGGGCAAAGGGCAAAGGACAGAAAAGGGCAAAGGGTTAATCGGGGTGTTCGTGGGAGTCGACGCGGCGGCGGAGGGCTTCCATGACGATGAGCATGACGAAGGAGACGCCCGCGAGAAGGACGCTCGCGGCGTAGGCGCCGGCGGTGTCGAAAGACTCGATGCCGTCGTGGATGTACAGGGTCGCCGTCTGCGTCCGGCCGAGGATGTTTCCAGAGACCACGAGAAGCGCGCCGAACTCGCCGAGTGAGCGGGCCACGGTGAGCGTGATTCCGTACGCGAGGCCCCAGCGAATCGACGGAAGCGTGACCCGCCAGAAGGTGGTCAAACGCCCGGCGCCAAGGGTGTAGGCGACTTCCTCCTGCTCAACGCCGAACTCGCGAAGAACCGGAACGACCTCGCGAACGACGAAGGGAAGAGTCACGAAGCTTGTCGCCAGGGCCATGCCCGGCCAGGCGTAGACGACCCGAAGGCCCGCGGGTTCCAGCCATCGGCCGAGCCAGCCTTGAGGGCCGTAGACGATCACCAGCATCAGGCCGGCGATGATCGGCGAGACCGCGAAGGGGAGGTCGACAAGGCCGTCGACAAGCGTCTTGCCCCAGAAGCGATGACGCACCAGGACCACGGCGAAGGCCAGGCCGAAGGCCGTGTTCACGATGGTTGCCGTCAGGGCGATGCCCAGGGTCAGGGCAAAGGCGCGGCGGGCGTCGGTCGAGCTGATCGCCTGCCAGAACGGCGCGAGGCCGTCGGCGAAGGCCCCTTTGATCAGGGCGAGCGTGGGGACGAGGATCAGGATCGCGAACCAGCCGAGGACACCGGCGATCAGGAGCCGGCGGCCGAGCGTCGAACCGGGGCGGATCGTCGTCGGTTCAGGCGACATGGGTACGCTCCCCGCCTCGACGCTGGAGCCGGTTCAAAAGGATGAGGACCGCCAGCGACGACGCCAGAAGCACGGCCGAGACGACCATTGCTCCCTGGCGGTTGCCGCTCTCGATCTCGCCGAAGATGTACATGGGACCGGTCTTCGTTTCGAGCGGCCGGTTGCCCGCGACCATCACCACGCTGCCAAATTCGCCGAGCGCCCGGCTGAACGAAAGGCCGGTGCCGGTGAGCACGGCCGGCCAGAGCGTCGGCAGGGTGATCCGGCGAAAGGTCGTCCAGGGGCTGGCGCCGAGGGTCGATGCCGCTTCCTCCTCGGCGCGATCCATTTCCATGAGAACGGGCTGAACGCTGCGGATCACGAATGGATAGGTGACAAACAAGAGCGCGAGCACGATTCCCGGCTTTTGATAGATGATCGCCAGGCCGCGCGAGGTCAAAAAGGCGCCGAGGACGCTCGACGGGCCATACAGGGCCACGAGCATCAGGCCGGTGACGACCGTCGGCACGGCGAAAGGGAGGTCGATCAGGGCGTTGACGATCCCTTTGCCGGGAAAGTCGTAGCGAACGAGCACCCAGGCGGTCGCCGTGCCGGTCACGGCGTTGATGACGACCATCGCCCCGGCCGTGAGAAAGGTGAGCATTAGCGCGTGGGTGGCGAAGGGATTTTTGAGGGCCTTCCAGAAGGCGCCTGGCCCTTCCTCGATCGCCCCGGCGCCGAGCGCCGCGAGTGGCAAGAGAACCATCAGGCCGAGGTAAAAAAGAGTCGTCGCCCGGATCAGAAGACCCATCGACGGCCGGACTGGTAGGGTTCTGGCGGCCTGGCTCAACGGAAGGCTCCCTTCGCCTTGCTGGTGAAGAGGGCGTCCCAGACCCCGCCGGGGTCGTAAACCTCCTTGTTGATCTTCGACCAGCCGCCGAGGTCGGCGACCCGAAAGAGCTTTGCTGGCAGAGGGGGACGGGCGGACGAGTCGAGCGCGGGGTCAAGCGGGCGGAAGCCGTAATCGCTCAGAATCGCCTGAGCCTCGGAAGTCGTCAGGAAGGCGAGAAAGGCTTCAGCCAGCGGGCGGTTCTTGTGCCGCGTCACGGACGCATCGACGATCGCCGCCGGGCCTTCGATCAGAAGGGTGGCCTCGGGGATGATATACGGGGCCTCGCGGCCGGTCATCTTGCGGCGGAGGAGTAGTTCATTCTCATACGTCACGACGGCGTCGCCGGTGCCTCGGTCGAAGGTCGCCATGCTCTGTCGGCCCGAGGAATCCATGTTGACAACGCGCGCCTGAACCCTGGCGAGCAAGGCGCGGGCGGCCTTCTTGTCGGCCTTGCCGCCGGAATAGGTCGGCGCCAGAAGCCCGGCGCCGTAGATCGCGTTGATGTTCCAGCGGGCGCCGCCGGAGGTCTTCGGGTCGGGATAGAGGACGCCGACGTCGGCCTTGGTGAGGTCGTTCCAGTCGTGGATCTGCCTGGGGTTGCCCTCGCGGACGCCGACGACGACGAGGCTCCGGGTAATCATCCCCCTGGTCGGCCCGTCCTTCCAGGTCTTATGGACGAGGCCAGCCTTGACGAGCCGGTTGATGTCGCCTTCGAGCGAGAGAACCGCGAGATCGGCGTCAAAGCCCGAGGCAATCGCCCGGCTCTGGGCACCCGACCCGCTGTACGATTCCTCGAACCGGACGTCGCGGCCGGTCTGGGCCTTCCAGCGCGCCGCGAAGGCGGGCAAGATCGCGTCGTGAAAGGCTTCGCGAACGACCGAATAGGCGCCGATGGTCAGCGTATCGGTCTTTGACGCCGCCGAGCCGAGACTCGGCGCGCAACCGGGGGTCGCGGCGGTCGTCGCGAGGACGAGAACGGCGGCGAGGCTGAGTCGGCGGGTCGTGGCGAGACCGGATCGCGTCATGAAAGGTTCAATCGTCCCCAGGCGTCATGCCCGGGAACGACGAGGGAAGGCCCGATGCCTTCGGCCGTCTTCCCGGGCCGATCAGATGATCCAGTCTCCGACATAACCCCGTTTCCGTTCGCGGTTTTCGCGGACGAGGTCGGCAAAGGTGGTGCGGTCGACGACGTCGGAGATCGCCTGTCGGACCCGTCCCCAGAAGCCGAAAAAGTGACACTCGCCGTGAAACTCACACTCCTTGTGCCGCGACTGACTGACGCAATCGACCGGGGCGATCGGGCCGTCAACGTACCGCATGATCTCGCCGATGGTGATCGAGTCGGCTGTTCTGGCGAGCCGGTACCCTCCTTCGGCGCCACGTCGGCTCTGAACGAAACCGCCGCCTTTGAGCTGACTGAGAATCACTTCCAGGAACCGGATCGGGATCTTTTCGCGCTCCGCGATGTCCGCGATCTTGAGCGGTTCCTGGCTGTTATGCTCGGCCAGCGCGTAAATGGCCCGGATCGCGTAATAACATTTCGACGAGACACTCATCGGACCGGCCTCGCTCGGAATCGGAGGAATCTTCCCTATTTCGACCAGGGAAGTCAAGATCGAATTTGACGAGGGGATGCGCCCCGCCCCGCCGGGTTGGGAAGGAGGAGGGACGATGACCAATGACCAAGGGAAGAGTCTGCAAGGCAACGCCGATGGGTTTCCTCATCGGTCATCGGTCATCGGTCATCGGTCATTCCACGGAAACGAATCGGCCCCCTGGCGGAAATGGTACGCGAAGAGGGGCCGACTTGCTATGATCCGAAAAAGGGCGGTCAACGTGGCTCGGCCGGGGCGGTGGCGAGACGTCATGTCAACATCGAGCGTCGAAGACGAGGCCATCCAGTCGTTCCGCGACGCCTTCGGGGGGCGGCCGACGATCCTCGGCCGGGCGCCGGGGCGGGTGGAACTGCTCGGTAATCATACCGATTATAACGGCGGCCTGGTGCTCGCCGCGGCGATCGACCGGTTCACGGCGGTGGTCGGGCGGAAGGTCGAGGGGCATGGGGCGAACTTCCGGTCGGCCGGGTTTGGCGATGAGGCAAGCTTCGAGTTCGGGCCGGGGCCGATCGAGCCGGGCGAACCGGGGGCCTGGGATCGCTATGTCCGGGGGGTCGCCTGGGCCTTGCGCGACGACCGGGGCGATTTCGGTTCGGGCGTTGACGCCGCGATCGCGGGCAATGTACCGCTGGGCGCGGGGTTGTCCAGTTCGGCGAGTCTTCAGGCGGCGCTCGCTCTGTTCTTCCTTGGAGCCGGAATTGTTCCCGATAGCACGGCCGATCTGGATGACGGAAGCCGACTGGACCTGGCGCGGGTGCTTCAGAGGTCGGAGAATGAATTCGTGGGGGTGGCCTCGGGTCTGCTCGATCAGTTCACCGTTCTCTTTGGACGCGCCGGGCATGCCTTGACGCTCGATTGCCGGAGCCTGGAGTTTACGCGCCTTCCGCTTGGCAACGACCCGCCGGCCATTGTCGTTTGTGATTCGAAGACGTCGCGGCGGCTGGCGGACGGCATGTACAACCGGCGCCGGGCGGAGTGTGAATCGGTCGTCTCGCATTTTCAAGAGGTTCGCGGCGGCGAGGCCGTGCGATGGCTCCGCGACCTGACGCTTGACGACCTTGCCTCGGCCTGGGCGTCGCTCGATCCGGTCGGCCGCTTGAGGGCGAGGCACGTGCTTTCGGAAAACCTCCGGGTCGAGCACGGGGCCGAGGCGCTTCGAAGGGGCGATCTCGCGGAGTTTGGCCGTCTGGTCTCGGCCTCGCATGCGTCAAGCCGTGACGACTTCGGCAATAGCTCCGCGGCGCTTGATGCCCTGGTGGACGCGGCCGAGGCGTCGCCGGGCTTTCTCGGCGGCAAGCTCTCCGGCGCGGGCTGGGCCGGTTGCACGGTCAACCTCGTCGCGGCCGATCAGGCTGATGCGTTTGCCGAGGCGGTCAAGGCGGCTTATGCGCGGCGAACCGGGATCGTGCCCGAGGTTCACGTCTGCCTTTCGGCCGATGGGGCGTCGGCTTTGGAGTTGGGCTGAGGCCGGGGCTCGATGGTTTTGATCAATGACCGAGGACCGAAAATCCCGCGTTCAAACCCTGTCCCTGGCTTTTTATCGGTCATTCATATTAAAAAACGACCGCGAAGTTGATCGAAATTGACCGGACCTTAGCAGGAAAGCGGGGTTGCCGATGCTCTGGGCACGTCTGCTGGCCGATGCGATCGTGGTGATTCACGCGGCGTTCGTGGCGTATGTGGTGCTGGGGATGCTGGCGATTGTCGTCGGGATCGTCTTGCGATGGGGTTGGGTCCGGAATTTCTGGTTTCGGGTCACGCACCTGGCGGCGATCGGTGTTGTCGTTCTGGAAACGGTGGGCGGGGTGGCCTGTCCGCTCACGATCTGGGAACGCGACTTACGCATCAAGGGGGGGCAGACGGGGTACTCGGGCGACTTTGTCGGCTACTGGGCGCATCGATTGATTTTCTTTGATGCGCCGCCCTGGGTCTTCGCGACGGGATATCTGCTCTTTGGCGCCTCGGTGTTCCTGGCCTTTGTCTTCGCGCCGCCGAGGCGGTCGAGGAAAACTCCCGAGGGAATGGTCGCCGAGGGCCGATGACCGTCCGAGGTTCGGTCATCGGCCGATCGAAATGTTAGCGGGAGCCGCGGGTGAGGCGGAGGGTCTGGAGGCGGCTGGGAATCTTGGTGGCGTGAACGTCGTTGTCAAAGGTGACGAGAAGACGGGTCGTCCGCGAAGGGTCGGAACCGGCCGGGCCGGGAAGGTCGGTAAGCCCTTCGGCCTTCATGGCGACCTCGAAGTCGTAAAGCCGGTGGGGCGCGGCGAGGCCGCGGCCGGTGGGAATCTCGTCGACGGGAAGATAATACAAGGTGTTGCCGTGGAAGGCGTTCTGCTTGTCCTCGGTCGCCGTGACGATGAAGAAGGCTTTCCACGAAGGAAGGTAGTGGAGTGAGGTGAGCTGCGCGATCTCGCCTTCGCGAGTGCCGGCCTGGAAGGCGAAGAGACGCTCAAAGGCAAGGTCGGACTCGGCGGCCGGGTCGCGGCTGATGTCGGCCGAGAAGACGCGGACCTGATCGGCCGGGTTGCGGAGGCCGACGGCGAGTTCCAGACGCTCGGGTCGGTCGCGACCGGCCGGGCGGGTGTAGACGCAAAGCCCCTCGATCTTCAGGAGTTTGGCATCAGCCTGCTCGCGGCCGAGGGCGGAAACCAGCGAGTCGCGGAGCTTCCAGCGCTTCACGGAAGTCGGATCAATGGCGAGCGGCGTCTCGCCCGGTGCGCCGGTGCCTTTGAGGCGGAAGCGGATCATCTGGGCCTGGAGCTTGAGGTTCTCCTCGGTCTTGCCCGTGTGGGCGCCGGTGAGGTAATAGTTGCCTTGCGTGTCGCGGGCCATGCCTTCCCACTTGGGCGTTTTTGGAAAGGCGTCGCAACGGAGCGGCTCGCCGACGATCTTGCCGGTGGCTGATTCGGCGACGTAAAGTTCCTCGCTCTTGTCGTGCGCGATCAGGACAAGTCGACCATCGCCGATCGGTTCGACGCCGGACGCCTCGACCACGCGGTCGATCTCGGGTGCGCCGTGGGTTGTTGCCCTTGTCCGGTGCAGCGCGACCGGCGGTGTCAGTGGTTCCACCCGGATCTCATCCGCCCAGGCGGACGAGCCGAGGGTCAGGCCGACGACTGTGAGAGCCTGTCGTAACGTCAAGGTCGCTCGCATAAAATTCCGCCTTTCGGTTCGTCTCTTCTCTTCGCTCATTAAGGTGACGCGCGCGGGCAAGGCGGTGCCCATTGTCGGGGACCAGGAATCGATTGCAAACGAAGATGTTGTGAAGATTGGTTGAACCGTGAGAAGCTCCAGGATTGCGATGTTGATGACCAAGCACCAATGATCGAAATCGCGGCGCCGGATGTGCTGGGATAAGGTTCGTTGAAGAGGCTTCCGAGTATGAATCGAGGTTTAGGTCAGGTCAGGATCTGTTCAAAAAGGGAAGGCGGGCCGGTCGATGTCCACGGTGTCGCAAGGACGGGAGAAGTCGACGCGGCGGGCGACCAGTGCGTTTGTCGTGCTGAATGCGAAGTCGGGCCGGGGAGACTCTGCGCTGGCGAGGAGGACGCTGGAACGGCACCTCTCGGTCGTCGGAATCGCCTATCGGTTTCATGAACCCTCGCACGAAGATCCATTGATCGATCGGATTCGCGAGGCGGTCAATTCGGGGTGCGACCTGGTCGTCGCGGCCGGGGGAGACGGCACCGTCTCGGCCGTGGCCGATGCCCTGGCGGGAACCGAGACGCCTCTGGGAATCGTCGCGCTGGGGACGGCCAATGTGCTCGCGGGAGAGCTGGGCATCCCGATCGTCCTGGAAGACGCCTGCGCGCTGCTGGCGAGCGAACACGCGCTGACGCGAATTGATACGATGGAGCTGAACGGCAAGCATTACGTGACACAGGTCGGCGTGGGACTCGACGCCGAGATGATTCGAGGCACGCGCGACGAGCACAAGCGACGATTCGGCCGGATCGCCTATCTCTGGACGGCCGCGACGCGACTCATCGGGGTCGAGCCGAGGCGGTTCTTGCTCAAAGTCGACGGCCAGACGAGCCAACATCGGGCCATGCAGGTGCTTGTGGCCAATAGCGGGACGCTCGGGAGCCGTCCGTTTCGGTGGGGACAGGACATCCGACCCGATGACGGCCGGGTTGACGTCTGCGTGATCCGGGCGCAAAACCTGGGCGACATTCTCAAAATTGGCTGGCGATTTCTCAGAAAGCGACACAAGGGGACGCCCGGCGTCAAGTACCTTTCCGCCGCGAGGAACGTGACGATCGAGACCCGTCGCCCGATGCCCGTTCAGGCCGATGGCGAGATCGTCGGCAAGACCCCGGTGACGATCAAGGTCATTCCAGGCGCTGTCCGTGTTGTCGTGCCCCTCGATACGGCGACGACGCCGGGTTGACGGAGTCGCTTGATCCATGTCGTAAAGACCGATGATCGATGATAAAGAGCAGGCTCTGCCCTCTGTCCTTTGCCCTCTGCCCTTTGCCCTTTGCCCTTTGCCCTTTGCCCTTTGCCCTTTGCCCTTTGCCCTTTGCCCTTTGCCCTTTGCCCTTTGCCCTTTGCCCTTTGCCCTTTGCCCTCTGCCCTCTGCCCTTTGCCCTCTGCCCTTTGCCCTCTGTCGTTTGCCCTCTGCCCTTTGCCCTCTGCCCTCTGTCTTTTCCAAGGGGGTGACCGTCAAGGGTCGAGGATGGTATCGTCGCTCGATCGTGGGACGGATCGAGGGAACGAATCGAAGGTTGAGTGGACAGGATGCTCTGGGCGCTCTCGGCGGATGCGACGTGGTGGTGGAAATCGGTCTCGGGACCGGCGACGTTGGGGGTCGCGCTCTCGCTGGCGGTCGTCGTCAGGCTGATGATCGCGTCGCCGGAAAGGCCGAGAGCCTGGGCGTATGCCCTGGCGGGGCTAGGACTTCTGGCGTACCTGGCCTGGATCGCGGCGGTGCTGTTTGTCTTGCCGACGGGCAACATGGACTTCGCCGTCTTCTATCGGGCCGGGCGCGAGGCCGCCGAGGGGCGCGATCCATACCTCTTTGGCGGCGAGATGGTCTTTTTGAGCCCGCCGCCGGCTCTGGGGGCCTTTCGAATGATCGCGGCGCTGCCGTATCGGTGGGTCGGCGCGGCCTGGTCGGTGGTCTCGGCGGCCTTGACGCTGGCGCTCGTGCCGCTGGCCAATCACCTGATCGCGGCCGATTCGAAGGACGATCCGACGGCCCCCCCTGCTCCGCCGGGCGATTTGCGGGCGCTGTTGACGGCGGCGCTGGTGAACTCGAACGCCTCGATCTGGGGACATCGATCGGGTCAGCTTTGCGCCTTGACGGCGTTCATGATCCTGGTCGCGCTCTGGGGGCGATTGCGGGGTCGACCGGGCCTGGCGGGCGTCGCTCTGGCCTTCGCGGCGTTCAAGCCGGCGACGGTCTTGCCGTTTCTGGTCGTCTTTTTAAGGCGGTCCGACTGGCGGACCTGGCTCGCCCTGGCCCTGGTCTCGATCGGCCTGACCTTCGCCGCCGGGCCGCCGCGAACCTGGCAGGCGCTCGTGACCAACGACCTCAGGCAGATCGCCGCGTCGGGCGGACCGGGGAAGATCAACGACTATGATTATCCGAGGGCGATCAGCGCGGACATTCTGGCGTTTAACCACCTCGCGCACAGGGTCGGCCTTCGCGATCGTGGCTTGATCTCGGGTCTTCAATCGGGGGCGGTCGGGCTGTTGTCGCTGGGGCTTGTTCTGGTTCGAGATCGAAGGCCGTTCGTGGCGGTCGCGTCACTGGCGGCGGTGGGGTCGATGCTGGTTTTATATCATCGGATGTATGACGCCGTGATTCTGGCCTTGCCGCTGGCGTATGGATCGGCGCTGGCGGTGCGTGCAACGGGAAGGCGCAGGGTTTGTGCGGTCTTGGCCGTCGTGGGCTTGCTCGGCGTGATTGATCAGCCGCGCGAGGCGCTGATGGTCTTGACGCAATGGTCGTTGAAACAGGGGGTTATGGGTCGGCTCGCGCAGGGGGTCGTCTTGCCGTACGCGACCTGGTTGCTCTTGCTGGCGATGCTGGCCCTGGGCCTTTGCGCGTTCCAGGGGCGTCTCGTGGTAAAATCGGATCGAAGTCCGACACCATTGGCCGACCCGCCTTTGCAGGCCGATCGGTAGAGATTATGATGGAAGAGAGCGCAAGCGCAGCGCAAAAGGTCCAGGTTTCATTGCCCCGCCTGCTTGATTTGATTGATTGAGGTGACCTTGATGACAATCGGCGAGCGAGACGGTCGGGCGGCCCTGGTCCAGGTGCTGGGGAGTCTTGCCGCCCTGGCGCTGATCGCCGCCGATGGGCCGCAAACGTCGACACCGCCCCCTTCGTTCGTGAACGACGTGGTTCCCGTTTTGACTCGCCTGGGATGCAACTCGGGAGCCTGTCACGGCAAGCTGGCCGGTCAGAACGGGTTCAAGCTCAGCCTGCGCGGCTATGCGCCCGAGCAGGATCATCCGGCGATCACCCGGGAGGCGCGAGGCAGGCGTCTTGCCAAGAGTCGGCCCCGCGAGAGCCTCTTGCTGACGAAGCCCCTGATGAAGGTGCCGCACAAAGGGGGGCATCGCCTGATCGCCGGATCGCCCGAGTATCAGACGCTGCTCGCCTGGGTCGCCGCCGGTGCGCCCGGGCCAGTCGCCGGAGAGCCGGTCACCGTTCGGATCGAGATCGAACCGGCCAGGAAGACGTACAGGGCCGACGATCGCCAGGCGCTCACCGTGCTCGCCTTTGACTCGACCGGCGAGCGGCGTGACGTGACCCGGCTGGCGCTTTTCAAGTCGAACGAGGAAGGGCTCGCGGCCGTGGATGAGGCCGGGACGGTCACCGCGCACCGGCCGGGGGCGACGGCCGTGATGGCTCTCTTTCAGGGGCAGGTGGCCGTTCACGAGGTCACGACCCCGTACGGCCAGAAGGTCGACCCGAAGGTCTACGACGCGCGAACGAACTTCGTCGACGATCATGTGATGACCCGCCTGAATGAGCTGAACCTGGAGCCGTCGCCGACGTGCGACGACGCCACGTTTCTGCGCAGGGTTTCCCTCGACCTCACCGGAGCCTTGCCCGAACCGGACGAGGTTGACGCCTTTCTGGCCGATCCGAGCCCGACCAAACGCGAGGCGCTCGTCGATCGCCTGATCGGCGGCCCGGCGTATGTCGATTCGTGGGCGCAGTTCTGGGGCGAACTCTTTCAAAACCGCCTGGAACGCGACAACGACAAGCGAGGCCGCAAGGGGGTCCGTGGTTTCGCGCGCTGGCTGAGGGCGCAGGTGGACGCGAACCGGCCCTGGAACGAGGTCGCGCGCGACGTCTTGACCGCCCGAGGGCCGCTCAGCCAGGAACCGGCCGGGGGCTATTTCCTCGTCAACCGCAAGGCGGAAGACCTGGCCGAGGCCGCCTCGCATGCGCTTCTGGGCACAAGAATCGGCTGCGCGAAGTGTCATAATCACCCGCTCGAACGGTTCACGCAGGACGATTATTACGGACTCGCCGCGTACTTCAGCCGGGTCAAGCTCGACGGCAAGACGACCGACGAGGGACCGGCCGTCGAGGTCGGTCTGCCCGGTCGTCGCGGCGGCCGAGGGAATGCCAAAGCGGATGCCCAGAAGGTCGGGCTCACGCAGCCGAGGACCGGCCAGTTCCTGCCGCCGAGGCCGCTCGATCGCTCAAGCTTGACGCTTGCCGAGGGGCGCGATCCTCGCGAGGCCCTGGCCGACTGGATGACCGCGCCTTCAAACCGATTGTTCGCGCGGGCGGTCGTGAACCGGGTCTGGAAACGCTTCTTCGCCGTCGGCCTGGTTGAGCCGGTCGACGACCTGAGGGCCACGAACCCCGCCTCGAACGAGCCCTTGCTCGATGCGCTTTGCGCGGACTTCGTCACCCACGGGTATGACCTCCGTCGCCTGATTCGCCTGCTGGCGACCTCGCGAAGTTATGGGCTGTCGTCGGAGCCCTTGGCGACCAACGCGGCCGATCGGACGTTTTTTTCTCACTATTTGCCGCGTCGGCTTCCGGCCGAGGTTCTGGCCGACGCCCTGACGCACATTACCGGCGTTGCCGAGCCGTTTGAGGGCTATTCCGAGGGGCTTCTCGCCGTTCAGTTGCCCGACCCAAAGGTGCCGAATTACCTGCTCGACACCTTCGGCCGCCCCGAGCGCGTGACCCCCTGCGCCTGCGAGCGAACGAGCGAGGTGACGATGCCCCAGGTTCTCCACCTTCTGAACAGCGAGTCGCTCGGGCGTCGGATTGGCGACGGCGAGGGACGCCTGGCCAAGCTTCTTTCCTCGGGCAAGTCGGATCGGGAAATTGCCGATCGTCTCTTTCTCGCCTCTCTCGGCCGTCGGCCGACCGCGCCGCAGTGGGAGATCGTACGCCAGGCCCTTGCCGTCTCCGGGGCCGACCGACAGGCGGTTTTCCGTGATTTGACCTGGGCGTTGGTGAACTCACGAGAGTTTCTATTCGGGCATTGACGTTCGACGCATTTCGATTGATTGATTCATTGGTCGGCCTCAACGGGAAACGCCGCATGACGATCGGAAAGACCTCTGCCCCGTTATCGCCGGAGACAGACGCCAAGGGAGTTGCCCCGGTGGTGATCGAGTCGCCGCCGGGAACGGCCCGACGTGTGATCGGCCTCTTCTTCGCCATGCGGCCGAGGCAGTGGATCAAGAACTTCGCCTGCTTCGCCGGCCTGATCTTCGCGCAGCTCCTCTTTCAGCAAGAGGCGGTCTCGCGGGCGATCCTCGCCTTCGCCGGGTTCTGCCTGGCGTCGTCGAGTGTTTATCTGCTGAACGACGTCTGCGACCGCGAACTCGACCGGGCCAACCCCTCGAAACGACGGCGGCCGATCGCCTCGGGCCTGGTTCCAGCCTCGTGGGCGCTGGCGACGGGGGCGGGTCTGCTGGTCGTCGCCCTGGGGTCGTCGTGGTGGCTGACTCCGCTTTGCTCGGCGCTGATGGTTGCGTACCTTGTCTCGAACGTGGCGTACTCGCTGCGGCTGAAACACGCGGTCCTGCTCGACGTCGGCCTGATCGCCTTCGGGTTCGTCTTGCGCGTGCTTTACGGCGTCTACGCGGTCGGCGTGAAGCCGTCGTCGTGGATCGTCCTCTGCATGTTCTTCCTCGCCCTGTTTCTCGGCTTCGCCAAGCGCCGGGGTGAGATGCAGAAGATGGGCGATGACGAGGAACCGTTCCGCCGGCCGGTGCTGGCGAAATACCGCAAGTCCTTTCTGGACATGCAGCTTGCGATGACGGCGACGATGTCTGTCCTCTGTTATGCGCTTTACACGGTGACGCGGCATCCGGGCAACGCCTCGCTGGTCGTGACGGTTCCGCTGGTGACCTACGGGGTCGCCCGGTACATGCTTCTGGTGATGGTCGAAGGCCAGGGCGAGGCTCCCGAGAAACTGCTCGTCTCCGACCGCCTTCTGATCGGCACGGCGGTCCTCTGGCTGGCGCTTTGCGTGCTGATCCTTTATACGAAGATCAATATCTTCACGGCCTGAAGTCCCGGTCGATCTTCTTCGTTACTATCGGCCCGAGACAACCAGCGACGCCGCGCTTGAGGCGACCGCGAACGCCTCGGGCGAGCTGTCGAACCGGGCGATCGCGGTCAGATCATGGCGCGAGGAGCGGGCGTCGGGGCGACTCTTGAGCGTGAACGTGGCTGAGTCGGAACCGGGGGCGACGGTGGTTTCGGAAAGAGGCTCAAGGCCGTCGAGATTGCCATCAAGGGCGACGAGCTTGACCTTCACGGGGGCCTTTTTCGCGGTCTCGTTAAGGCGGTCGAGAAGCACCTTGACCGTCGAAGAGGCGCCGGGGCCGAGGGTGATCTCGGCTGGCTCGATGTGAAGGCCGAGCGTCGTGGGTTCGGTCACGACGAGCCAGCCGGGGGACGGCGAGTCAAGCGTCAGCGGTGAGCGATCGCGGTAAACCAGGTCGGTGGGGGAATGGGTGTCGCGGGTCGTGAGGCGGAACGGGAAAACGCCAAGGGGGGCGCTGGCGGTCGCCGAGACGAGGAGGAAGCCGGAGTTTGACCCCGGCGCGAGCGTCACGGGAACGGCCGAGATCCCCGGCGGCGTTGCGCCAGTGAGAATCGTGAGGGGGCCGTCGGCGTTGCGGCGATCGAGTCGGATCGGCAGGGCGATGGAGCCGCCGCGAGGAACGACCCGGGCGCCGAGGTCGGTCGTGACCGTGATCGATCGATCGGGGATGCGTTCGATGTCGAGGCGGTAGGCGAACCGGGGTCCGCTCCGGCCGTAATAGTCGCGGACGGCGACGAGCAGGCCGGGACCCTTGGCGTCGATACGGCGATCAACGCGGGCGTCTCGGGTGCCGGAGTCGTCGTTCTCGGCCTGTGTGTCGCCTTTTTCGTCGAGGACGGTTAAAACCGGGTCGGCCGGCGAACCGATCCGGGTTGCCAGGGCCGAGATTCGGTACATCCCCGAATTCCCCTTGAGCCGATAGACGTCGACGTCGGACTCGTTGCGTCTGGACGTCGCGAACTGGCCGATCACCGTCGCGGGAACGGTCAAGGTCTGGGGGGATTCGTCGGAATCGTTCGGCTCACGCTCGGCGATCTCGTGGTCGGGATGGATCGTGAGCGTGGGCGACGGTGAGATTGGGGCGAGCGTGCCGATTTCCAGACGATAGGGACGGACCTTGGTCTGCTCGATCTTGCCGTCGCGGTGCTTGCCGTCGGCGTCCTGGACCTGGACGAAGTATCGGCCGGAGGTCTTGATTCGATAAACAATCGAGGCATCCTGGCCGAGGGTGTCATCGTCGGCGGCCACTTCGCGGAGGTCGGGGCCGAAGACGGTGATGAGGGCGTCGAGTCCCGAACCGGCCCGAGCGGCGATGACCTCGGCGGTGAGCGTCTCACCGGCGTTACCCGGGATTGCATAGACGTCAACGTCGTTGCCCGGCTCAATCCTGGCGTCGACGGCGACGGTCTTCTCGGCGATCGTCTGGGGCTTGCGGAAGCCGTCGTTCGGCTCGATTTCGGCGATCGTCCTCACGGGTCGGCCGACGTGGATTTGCACGGGGTTGGAATGCCCTTTTGGCCCGACGACCCGGAACGAGTGCAGACCTGGCTGGGTCTCGGCGGGGAAGGTGATTCGGGCCTTGATCGAGGTTGATGAAGGCGAAAAGCCGTCAATTCGAACGCCCGGGGCTTCGAACGCGAGCGAGGTTGCGCTGTCGAGGTCGGTCCCCTTGATCTCGGCCGCGAAGGGTTCGCCGGGCGAGGCGGCGATCGGCCGGGCCGACTGGATCGTCGGGGGGCTCAACTGGCCGAACGCGGGGGCGCCCGCGAGACAAAGGGTCAGGATCAGGGCGAGTCGGTAGGTCATCGGGGCGGTCTCGGATCGAACGCGGAAGGGCGGATTTGCCTCGAAAAGGGAGAGGTCAGGCTTATTTTTCGGATCGGCCGGGAATGAAAGCGCGGAGCTTTTCGCCGGTCGTGAGACTCCAGAGGGAGACGGTACCGTCCCAGCCGCCGACGGCGACGGCCTGGTTGTCGGGCGAGGCGGCGACGGCGTAAACCCAGTCCTGGGGAAGGGTGTCTTCCTTGATGTTGACGACGCGCTGGCCGTTGTCGGCCTTGTAGGTCAGGAACGAGGGCTTGCCCCCGGCGCCGGCGAGGAGCGAACTGCCGTCGGGACGCCAGGCGAGGGCGTAAACCGGTCCGGTGTGGCCGAATCCCTTGTCGGGATTCGAGGGGTTGGCGAGCGTCCAGGTGCGGATCTGCCGGTCGGCGCCGGCGGTGGCGAGGTGCTTGCTGTCGGGGCTGAAGGCGACGGCGAGAACCGCCTCGTTATGGCTGGCGAGGCCGGCGACCTGAGCGCCGGTCTCGGCGTCGTAGACCTTGGCCGTCTTGTCGGCCGAGCCCGAGGCGAGGCGGAGGCCGTCGGGGCTGTAAGCGAGGGCATCGACGATGTCGGAGTGATTTTTGATGGTTCGGACGAGCTTGCCCGAGGCGGAGTCCCAGACGAGGATGAGTCGGTCGAGGCTCGCCGTGGCGATCTGGTCGGACTTCGGCCGCCAGGCGAGAGCGAGAATCGTGTCGTCGTGGCCGTGAAGGATGCCCGAGTCGCGCCAGGAGTGGGTTGCGCCGTCGAGTTGCCAGAGGCGAAGCTCGCCCTGTCGACCCGCCTGGCCACCGGCGGCGGCGAGGCGGAGGCCGTCGGGATGAAAGGCCACGGCGGTGACCTGATCGGCAAAGCCGCCAAGCCGGGCCTCGGTCCGGCCGGTGGTCGGATCGACGACGAGGACCTCGCGGTAACCGGCGACGGCCAGTTGTTTCCCGTCGGGCGAGTAAGACAGCGAGGTGACCGGCGGCGGGGCATCCGAGGCGAACGAGGCGGCCTCGGCGGCCTTGCGGGCGTCGAGGCGGCGGGCGTCGGCGGGGTCGAGTGAATCGACCTTCGCCCCCTGATCAATCCAGCGCTTCACGACGGCGATCTGATCGCGAGGGATCGAGGTCTTGGGGGGCATCTGGGGCTGTCGACTGCCATCAAGGAACTGGACGAGGAGCGATTCCGACCCCTTGCCGGGCACAAAGGCCGGGCCGCGACGTCCCCCTTTGCGCATCGCCTCAATCGTGGCCATCGAGAGGCCCGAGGTCTCGAATCCTTCGTCGTGGCAGGCGAGGCACTGGTCTTCCAGGAAGGGCAAGACCTCCCGCGCGTAGCTGACCGGTGGTGCTTCCTCCGCCCCGCGCGCGGGATAGCTAAAGGACGTCAGGGTGATGGTGAGGAAACCGAGGATCGCCGCAAGCCTGGACGACAAGGAGCCCCCTTGATTTGATTTATTTCGAGGCATTGCGCGGGAATTGGCTGGGAGGATGTCGCTGGTGGGAAGATTAAGGACCGATGACCGACAGGAAAAACTTAATCGGTCCTCGGTCCTCGGTCCTCGGTCCTCGGTCCTCGGTCCTCGGTCATCCATTTCACGGATGGATTCAGGCCAGAAGCTCGGTAACGGGGAGGCCGTCGTCGAGGATGGCGACGGGACGATTCTCGGGGGTGTAAAGGTGGCGAGAAGGGTCGACGCCGACGGCCTTGTAAATCGTCGCGGCGACGTCGCCGGGACGAACGGGGCGGTCGGTGACGTGGCCCCCCTGGTCATCCGTCTGGCCGATCACGCGGCCAGGGGCGATCCCGCCTCCGGCGAAGATCAGGCTGGCGGCGTGGCCCCAGTGGTCGCGGCCCGCCTCCTTGTTGACCTTCGGCGTCCGGCCGAACTCGCCCATGACGACCACGAGCGTCGTTTCCAGAAGTCCAAGGCCGTCAAGGTCGTCGAGCAGCGTTGAAAGCGACTGGTCGAGGTCGGGCAGGCGGCGATCGAGGCTGGGGAAGATCTTGGCGTGATGGTCCCAGCCGCCGCTATTGACGGTGACGAACCGAACGCCCGACTCAACCAGGCGACGCGCCAGCAGACAACCCTGGCCGAGCGTCGTCCGGCCGTAACGGTCGCGAAGGCGAGGGTCTTCGCGGGCGAGGTCGAAGGCCCGGCGGGCCTCGGGCGAGACAACCAGGTCAAGAGCCCTGCGCTGAAATTCATCGAGCGTGCGAAGCTGATCGTCAGTCTCGGCCTGGCGGGCAAGGCCGTCAAGAGCCTCGCGGAAGGTCTGGCGACGGCCAAGCTCGGTCGGCGAAAGAGCGCCGAGGCTGATGTCCTGGACCCGGAAATTCGGGTCGTTCGGGTCGCCGGTCTTGAACGACTCGTATCGACCGCCGAGAAAGGCACTCTTGCCAAGCTCCCAGGTGAACGACGGGTTCCTCGGGACCGAGAAATACGGCGGCATCGGCCCGTTGTAGCCGAGTTCATGCGCGACCACGGCGCCAATCGCCGGGTAATCGCCGAAGGCCGAGCCGAACTTGCCCGAGAGGATCCAGTTGGTCGCCGTTTCGTGGTGGTCGTTGCCGTGCGCGCCGGACCGGACCAGTGAAAACCGATCACTCCGCGCGGCGAGGCCGGGCATCAGGTCGCCGTAGCGGATGCCGGGCGACTTCGTGGCGATCGTGCCGTATTTCCCACGCACCTCGGCCGGGGCGTCGGGCTTGGGATCGAACGAATCGTGATGCGAGAGACCGCCGCCGAGATAGACGAGAATGACCGATCGGGCCGACGCCTCGGCCGGCGATCGCCCCGCGGTTCCCACGTCGCCTCGGGCTTCCGAACGCAAGAGCGCCGGCAAGCCTAGAGCCCCCAGGCCGCCGACCCGAAGGAAGTCGCGTCGGCTCAACCCGTCACACCGCCAGCGGTTGGGACCGATCGGGATGCGGAACATTGGACCCGTCCATCACAAGAATAGGGGAACGCATGGTCCCGGCTTGTTAAACAATGGTTTCTCCCATCATGCACGATAGGGGCGGATGGGTCAACCCTCTTGCGTGGTGGGGCCTCGGTTCCCGGCGTAGAAGCCGTAGCGGTTTTTGATGGCTTCGTGGCCGGGTTTGGGATCGGCGTAGACCCAGCCGACGTCGTTGACGGTCTTGCCGTCGGCGCCGTGGTAGTCAACCCACTGGCAGGTTCCCTTGTACGGGCAGGTGTAGGTTCGCTCGCTGATCTGAAGGACGCCGGGGACGATCACGCCGGGGTCGAAATAGAGGTTGTTCTCGTAGTTGATGACGTCCTTGCCCATCTCCTGCGCCTCGGCCAGGACGGCTTCCGACTCTTTTTCGCGGATGATGATGCTCAAGGGACGGTCCTTTATTTCTCGTTCGAGCCGTGCATGAATAGGTCATGAGTTCGGGTTTTGAGACCCGGCTCTTCATTATATCGGGGCGGCCAGTCGGGTTCGCGGGGGCGAGAGGATCGGGAAGTCTTGAAAAATCGCGGGAAGACGCTGGGGCAAGGGTTGTGTCGCGGAGGGGCGACGGCGCGAAGCGCTTGGGGTTGAAATCCGGTCGGGCCGAGACCATCATGCAGGGCCACCGGAATCCCCCGCGTTCGGCCGGCCGATGCGGAGGCGGACAAAAATATGAGAGGCTCGCAAGGCGTCGCATTGTTCCGCCTTTCAAGACGACAGACCCGGATGCTTCACCCGAAGGGATTGGCACGATGATGAGGTGGTCAGGAAGACGCCCAGGAACGGCCGCGACCCGCCGACGATTCGTTCCCGCCCTCTGCGAAAAACTGGAAGGCCGCGTCGTGCCCAGCGGGATGTTCACGCCGGCCGTGGTCGCCGCGACATCAACGACGTTGACCACCGCGGCCAACCCCGCGCCCTTTCAAGAGACCAACCTGACGGCGACCGTCTCGACCGCCTCGGGCACGCCGACGGGGACCGTCACCTTTTACGATGGTTCAACAGAGATTGGCTCGGCGCCGGTTGGAGCCGGGGGCAAGGCGAGCCTTTACGTCGATACGCTCTTGCCCGGAACGCATTCGCTCACGGCGACTTACGGCGGCGACGCGGCCGATGCGCCAAGTACCTCGGCCGCGCTCTCGCAGCAGGTCGGCAAGGCGTTTCCGTATCTGACCTCGATCACCAGGACCGCGCAGCCGGTCGCGGGAGGCGTTCGGTTCACGTTCACGACCAATGTCGGCCTCGTTGTCTTTGACGTCAGTCCGCCGCCTCCGACGGGAACGGTGATCTTTTACAACGGGTCGACCCAGATCGGCTCAGCGCCGGTGAGCAACAGGCAGGCGACGCTGACCGTGACGCTTCCCGGCCCCGGCGGCGAACAGGTCACGGCCGTTTATTCGGGCGATTCGAACTACAGTTCGGCCACGTCCCCCGCGCCGCCGACGGCCCTGGCGAATCCCGGGACGTCCACGGCGGTGACGACGTCGGCCAACCCGGCCTCGCCCGCGTATGGAACGCAGTTCGTGGCGACGGTCCAGACGGTTACGCCGATCACCCAGTCGCCCTATCGCCCGCTCACCGGCGCGGTCTCGTTTTACGACGGAACGACGTTACTGGGGAGTTCGAACCTGGTGAATAGCCAGGCCACCTTCAACGCGGCCTCGCTCGCGCCCGGCTCGCACGCGATCACGGCGGTTTACGGCGGCGATACCTCGTATGATCCGAGTACCTCGGCGGTTCTGTCTCAGGGGGTGACCCCCGTGCAGACCTTGGCCGCGGTCTCGGTCTCGACGGGAAGCACGGCCTATGGCGTGCCGATCATGCTCTCGGCGTCGCTGACGCACTCGTTGACCGGCCAGAACCTGGGAGCGCCGACGGGAACGATCACCTTTTACGACGGATCAACCGCGCTCGATACCGAGACGGTGAATAGCCCGGGGATCGTCTCCTTCTCGACATCAAGCCTCCCCGCGGGCTCGCACGCGATCACGGCCGTGTATTCGGGCGATCCGAATTACGCGAAGTCGACCTCGGCCGTATCGCCGGTGATCGTGACCCCGGTCGCCACGTCTCTGGCGCTCAGTGCGCCGACGGGCGCGGTTGCCGCCGGACAGGCGGTCACGCTCTCGGCAATCGTGACACCAAATCCGGCCGTGGCGCAGCCGCCGACGGGTTCCGTGGCCTTTTATTACGGGACGACCTTGCTCGGCTCGGCACCTTTGACGGGCAACACGGCGGTGCTCACCGTGTCCAACATGCCGGCTGGGTCGGGCGGGCTGGCCTTCTCGGCGACGTATCAAGGGGACGGCAACTTCACGGCGAGTAGCTCGACCTCGGCGCAGGTGATTTCGGGACCGCCCAGCACGCTCTTTTTGAACCAGCTTTATCTCGATCTGCTCGGTCGGCCGGTTGACGCGGGTGGCCTGGCGTACTGGTCGGGCCGGTTGAGCCTGGGCGTTTCGCGGTACACGGTCGCCCTGGCGATCGAGTCAAGCCGCGAGTTCGCGGTGACGACGCTGGCGAACCTCAGCCAGTCTCTTTCCGGCCAGGCGCCGACGGCGGCGATGACCAATCAGGCGATTGCGCTTCAGGCGAGCAACCAGGCCAACCCGGTCGCGCTGGAGGCGATTGTCTTGAACTCGCTCGGGTTCTTCCAGGCCCGCGCGGGAGTTACGCCGCTGGGGTTTGTCACGGCGGTCAGCCGGGCCGTGACCGGTCTACCCCCCGACCCGACGATGCTGCCGAGCCTGCTTGCGCTCGCGAGCCAGGGGAAGCGATCGGCGGTCGTCTCGGCGGTGCTTTCCAGTGCTTCGGGACTCTCGGCGCAGGTTGTCAACGACTACAACCGCTATCTCGGTCGAGCACCCCAGGCGGGCGACGTCGCCTACTTCGTCGCTCAGCTTCAGAGCCAGGTCTCGCCGTCGGTGGTGATCGCTCAGTTCGTCAGCTCGCCCGAGTATTACAACAAGGCGACGCTGGTGGCGTGATCTTGCCGCCGAGTCAGAAACGACCCCGGCTCAATGCGGGCCGTGGTCGTGGTCGTGGTGATGACCATGATCATGATCGTGACCAGGAATGGGACCGGCGGCGGCCAGGACGAGGCGGCCGGTCTCGACGCCCTTGGTGCCGATCAGGCTATCGGCAAGGTCGCGGACCACCTTGGCGGGGCCGCGCAAGAGGATCACCTCAAGGCAGCGTCGGGCGTCGAGATGGACGTGAGTCGTCGTCAAGACGCGGTCGAGGTGCATGTGTTGTAGCTCGGTCAGGCGCTCGCTGATCCGGCCGGCGTGGTGGTCGTAGATGAGCGTCAGGACGCCCATCGCGTCGCTTTCGTCTTGCGCCACGGTTTCCTCGATCAGGGCCGCGCGCATCAGGCCCCGGACGGCCTCGCTCCGGTTCGGATACCGGTGCTCCTCGCGATAACGGTCAAATTTCTGAAGCAATTCGCCGCCGATCGCGACGCTGAAGCGGACGAGCGGGTCTTTCGGCATGGTGGCCGTGGGTTCGGGTTTGGATGCGTGAAAATTCAAATCTTTGGAGAGATCAAAAATGACCGATGGCCAAGGACCGATGACCGATCAAAACAAATGACGTTGCGAAAATTTGCTTGAATCTTTACATCGGTCATCGGTCCTCAAAATTCATCCGCCGACCCTGGGAACGTCGACCCAGGCGCCATCCTGGGCGGAACTGGAGACGGCGGCTTCAACGAAGGCCATGCCGGCGACGCCGTCGACGATGCCGGGGTGCTCGAACGGGGTCGGAACCTTCTCGCCGAGACGGCCGCGGATCGTCCATTCGAGGGTTCGGTGAAGGTTCGCCAGGGCCTCGTGGAAGCCTTCGGGATGCCCCGAAGGGACGCGAATGTAGGGCTTCACCGAAGCGGGGAAGTAGCCATAATCGGAGCCGAGGCGGTAAAGCTGGACGGGCTGGCCACCGGCGTAGCGCTTCAAAACGTTGTGATCGGTGATCGACCATTCGAGCGTGCCGGTCGTGCCGCTGACGCGGAAGCCGTTGTCGTTCTGGGCGCCGATGGTGATCTGGCTGGCGGCGATCGTGGCGATTCCGCCGTTATCCAGTTCGGCCAGGACCGTGAAATCGTCGTCGAGCGCCCGGCCCGGGACAAACGCCTTGAGTCGGCCTCGAAGGCGGGTTGCCTGACGACCGGCGACGAACCGGACGAACTCATAGGCATGCGTGCCGATGTCTCCGCCGCAGCCCGAGGCGCCCGCCTTGGAAGGATCGACCCGCCAGGCGGCCTGCTTCTGGCCGTCGGCTTCGAGCTTGCCCGCGAGCCAGCCTTGCGGGTACCAGGCTTCGACCTTGCGGACCTCGCCGATGGCGTTGTCCTTGATCAGCTCGCGGGCGAACATGACCATCGGGAAGCCTGTATAGGTATACGCGGTGATGAAAGGCGTGTCCTTTGAGGCGACCGAGGCGTGGAGCCGTCGGGCCTCGTCGAGGGTTGTTGTCAGCGGTTTTTCACAAAGGACGCCGATTCCGGCCTCCGCCGCGGCGTCGGCCGGGCCGAAGTGAGCGTCGTTCGGTGTGACGATGGTCAGGTAGTCGATTCGCTCCGAATCGGGAAGCGCGGCCTCGGCCTTGATGAGCGTTTGCCAGTCGGGATATCCGCGCGTGAAGAAGAGTTCGCGGGCGCTCTCGATGGATTCGTCGGCCTTGCTGCGCAGGGCTCCGGCGGTCAGTTCGGCCGAGTTGTCAATGAGGATCGCGCGGCGGTGCGGCCCTCCGAAGAAGTTCGCCGGCCCGCCGCCGCCGATCATGCCCACCCGCATCTTCCGATGGCTCATCCCGTCGTCTCCCCCCTTTTTGCGTGGCAATCGGCCTCGTCTTGCGTTGCGTCGCGTCGCGAACGGAAGACGACACTATAGCTAGGCCGTCGGCTCTTTTGTAGAGTGGGCCGAAACCGGGAACCTCTTCTGGAATGCGAACCTCGCCGCGCGAGTCAAGCCGCCATGAACGCCCGCACGCCCACGACCTGGATCGGGCTGACATTCCCGCTATGGCTGATGCTCATCCAGGCTCCGGCCCCTGCCCTGGCCGAGGCGCCTCCGAATATCCTTTTGATCTACGCCGATGACCTCGGCTGGGGCGATGTCGGCTTCAACGGCCGGACCGACTGGGCGACGCCCAACCTTGACCGCCTCGCCAGTCAGGGGACCATCTTCAAGCGCTGGTATACCGCGGCGGTCGTCTGCGCGCCGAGCCGAGGGGCCTTGCTCACCGGCAAGGCCACGATCCACAACGGCGTCAGCCGCAACGATGAAGACCTGCCCCGCGCGGAAGTGACCCTGGCCGAAGCCCTCAAAGGCCGAGGATACGACACCGCGCTTTTCGGCAAGTGGCATCACGGCAAAACCCGCGCCGGTGAAAAAACCTATGTTCACCCGATGGACCAGGGATTCGACGAATTCTTCGGCTTCACCGACGCGGTTCACGCCTGGGAAAAATTCCCCGAAAAACTCTGGGACGGGCGCGAGATGAAGCCTGTCTCGGGCTACTCCGACGACCTCTTCACCGACCACGCCGTCGACTTTCTCAAACGACACGCCAGCGTCGACAAACCTTTCTTTCTTTACGTTCCCTATATCAACACGCACTTCAACATCGAGGCGCCCGAGGACGAGCTGGCCTTGCATCGCGGCAAGTTCGCCGAGAAGGACCCGGCCCGCCCCCTGAACGCGACGTATGCGGCGATGGTCACCCGGCTTGACCGCAACGTCGGCCGATTGCTCGCGGCGGTTGATGCCTCGGGCCTTTCGAACCGGACGCTTGTTGTCTTCACCAGCGACCACGGCGCGACCTTCGAGCAAGGGAACCAGGGCACGAGCAATTTCCACGACAGCAACCGCCCCTTTCGCGGTCAGAAGCGAACGCTCTGGGAAGGGGGAATCCGCGTCCCGGCGGTCGTTCGATGGCCCGGTCACGTCCCCGCGGGACTCGTCTCGAAAGAGCCGGTTCACATGACCGACGTCTTCCCGACCCTTCTCGACGCCGCCGGTGGCAAGCCCGACCCGGCCTGGAAGGTCGACGGCCGCGACCTTCTGCCCTACTGGACCAGCCATCCCGAGGCACCTTGCGCGCCGGGCTCGCCCGGCGGAACACTCTTCTGGGAGTGGCGCGGCGAAGGGGCCAACCAGATCGCCGCGATGCAAGGCCGGTTCAAACTGGTGATCACGCAAGGAGGGCGTCCCGAGCTTTTTGACGTCGACGCCGATCCCGCCGAGCGGAGAAATGTCGTCGCCGAACACCCGGACGTCGCCAAACGCCTCGCCGCCGACCTCAAGGCGTGGATGGCGACCGAACGGACCGATTGAGCCCAGATTTTTTCCAATTCTGAACGACCTCGATGGACGCCCCTTTCATGAATCGCCTCATTCTGCTCGCCGCCTTGCTCTTGCCTTGGATATCTCCCTTCGCGGCGCTCGCCGATGAGAAGGCGGACGCCCCCAAGGGGGACCTTGGCAAACTTCAGGGGACCTGGACGGCCAAGGTCGGTCCCGAGAAGAACGTCCCGATCGTCTTGACGATTCAAGGCAAGGCCGTGACCCTCAAGATCACCGGTCCCGACGGCCAGGAGTACAACAGCAAGGGCGAGATCAAGGTCGACGAGTCGGCCAAGCCCTTCAAGACGATCGACTGGGTGAAGTTCACCCGTCCCGATGGCGAGGAGGCTCCCGAAAACCTCGCCCTTTATGAATTTCTAGACGCCGACACGGTGCGCCTCTGTAGCGGCGGCCCCGGTAACGAACGTCCGACCGAGTTCAAGGCCGGTGACGGCGGCCCCCCCAACATCCTCGAACTGAAGCGAACCCCCACGCCGAAGTGACGGCAGGAGCATGGACCGAGGACCGAGAATTTCCGATCCCTGGACACCGGCGATCGGTCCTTGGGGCTGTTGCGCGTTATGGATTATTTTTACGTAAGGGCAAGAGGGTAAAGGGTAAAGGACAGATTCTCCCTTTTCCCCTTGCCCTGAAAGGATTCTGACGATCGTCGGGAAGTGACTCACAAATTGACGGGCGTGCCGTGACGACCCGGATCTTGGGCCGGGGAGGGGGAAACATCCCGTCGCCAAGATAAACGCCGGGCTGGGTCGGCTGGTTGTCGGCAGGGCCTTCGAGGACGTAACCCGCGTCGTTGCGATGGTCGGCGGCGGGGTTGCCGATCACCCGGCCGACGCCGTCAAGGGTGCCGTCGGCGGTTCGCGCGGCAACCTCGGCCTTGCCGTCGAGGTCGTGGACGAGAAAGGGCGTGTAATGCGCTCCCTCGCGAATGTTCTCGCCGAGGTCGATCCGCCCGAGGAAGGCGCCGTCGATCCGGTACGCTTCCAGCTTGGTGGTGCCGGTCCGCCCGCGCTGGGAGTGATCGCGCGGCTGCATTTCTTGCTTGAGGACGATTTCATCGTCACCGTCGCCGTCAAGATCGCCGGGCGCGGCGTCGTTCGGCGCATGACCTTCCAGGGTCTTCAAGCGGATCGCCAGATACGGCCGCGACCTCGCCTCGGCCTTGAGGGTGAACGAGCCGACGACGGCCGGGCTCGCCTTGACCGTGTCGGGCTGATCCTTCGACGGGTCGGCGGTCCGGTCAACGAAGTCGGTCGCGTTCCTGACCGGCTCGTTGGTTAAACGGACGGCGGGTCCCCGCGCGCGGTCGAGCGGTCGACCTGAAAGGCGATGTTAGCGGGATCGGTGCCGAGGAGTCGCCAGCCGATCAACGGCGCGACCCCCCGCGCCTCGTCTTGCCGACGATTTCTCACCCGGCAACGTGACGCCTTTGTGGACTTTTCGCAACATTGCGGTCTGACGCGGTTTCTTCCTTGAGCCTACGCGAGGCAAAGGGTCGGAACCAAGGGGCGCGGCGGACTTCGCGAAAGATCGCCGCGAAAATAGGGATCAGCCAGGGAGAAAAGGAAAACGAGAAGAAATGCGGAAGCATGGAAAAAGGAACGAAATCGAATGATTTCGCGATTTCTTCGTCATGTCGCGCGTCCTTGATTCGTCAACGGGAAGCCTTCTGGATTTTCAAAGGTGGCTGGGTTCTCTCGGGGAAGCTGAGCCAGGTTCGAGGGCGTGTCCTAGATTCAGGTAAAGGGACACCGCCCGGGACGTCCCGGCATGGCCCGAGGGAGGGCCGGAGTCGGGCGCGGGTCTGGAGGATGTTGACAGGATGGGACATCGTTTCGAAAAGACGATCGCGTTGCAATTCTGCGCGGTCACCGGCCTGCTCATCTTCGTCGGGATCGCCGCGTACTTCAGCCTGACCGTCGCGGCGGAGAACGTTCGGAAGGTCGAGCGGGCCCACGGGACGGCGGAGGTCATGGACCACCTCCTCTCGCTCGTTCAGGATGCCGAGATCGGCCAGCGCAGCTATGTCTTGACCGGGCGCGTCGAGGATCGTCAGTTCTTCGACAACGCCACACTCGGCCTGAAACAAAGCCTTGACACGCTCGCCGTCATGATGCGCGATGACCCCGAGGGCTCGACGCAACTGAAGGCCCTTCGCGAGGCGATAGGCGCCAAGGTGGCTTACCTCAGGGGGACGGTCGAGTCGCGCGGGGCCGCGGGGCTCGATGCGACCTTGCCCGCGGTCAAGAGCGACAAGGGCAAACGCCTCATGCTGGAGGTTCGCGGCCAGATTGACGCACTAAGACGCGAGCAAGGGACCGTCCTCGACCAGCTCAAGGAACGCTCGGCCCGCGACGCGAGATCCGCGCTGATTGTCTCGGCGGCGGGGGTCTCGCTGACCCTGGCGATGCTCGGTTTCGCCTTTCGCCTGATCGTCGGCGAGCTGGGAGCGCGACGCAGGGCCGAGGCGGATCTTTCCCGGCTCGCGGCGATCGTCGCATCGTCCGACGACGCGGTCGTCGGCATGACCCTCGACGGCACGGTGACCAGTTGGAACGCCGCGGCCGAACGCCTTCTCGGGCATCTGGCGCGTGAGGCGATGGGCCGCCACATCGATCGGTTCTTGCCGATTGACGGCCAGGACCGGGCGGTCGGCCTTCTCGAACGGATCGGCCGGGGCGAGGTGATTGACCAGTTGGAAAGTGTCGGCCTGCGCAAGGACGGGTCGTCGGTGGACGTGGAGCTACGGATCTCGCCGATCCGCGACGAGGCTGGGATGGCCGTTGGCGCCTCGGCGATCGCCCGCGACGTGACCGCCCGGAAACGCGCCGAGACCCTGCTTCGCGAGCGAACCGATGCGCTTGAGGCGGCTCGGGCCAGGCTCGCCGCCTCGGCCGAATTCGCCGCGGCGTTGAACCAGCCGGGGGTTCTTGAGACCTACCGGGCGACCCTCGGCTGTCTCGCGAGAGTGGCCCGGGCGCCGCTCGCGGTGCTTTACGACGTTGTCGAGGGGGAGTCGCCCCGGGCGCGCTGCGCGATTGGTCCCGACTTGTTGCCGCTCGACTCATCGACCCTGCAAGGCGAGGGCCTTCCCGCCTCGATCGCGCGCGGCGGCGAGCCGATGGAGCTTTTCGGCCCGTTCGAAGACCCGGCGCTGATTACTCGGTTCGGCCTTGGTGAAGTCCCCTTGACGTCGATCCTGGGCTGGCCGGTCTCGTTCCGGGGCCGGACGCTCGGCGTTCTCGTCACGGCGCACGTCAACCCGCCCGATGCCGAGCGGCGGCTCTTCGTCGTCGCCGCCCTGGAACAGCTTGCCGTGAGAATGGAAGGATTTCAGGTCGAACAGCAGCGCCTCAAGCTTCTGGCCGACCTCCGCGGCCAGTCTCGCGCCCTGGAAACGGCCCGGCTTGAGTCCGAGCGCGCCAACAAGGCCAAGAGCGAGTTTCTCGCCGCGATGTCGCACGAGTTGCGCACGCCGATGAACTCGATCATGGGATTCACCGCCCGGCTCATTCGAACCATCGGCCCGACGATGAAGGAACGCGACCTCGACGCCCTGAAAACGGTCGACCGCAACGCCAAGCACCTGCTTGTGCTGATCAACGACATCCTCGACCTCTCGAAGATCGAGGCCGGCAAGATGGAAGTTCACGCCGAGCCGCTTGACCTCGCCGCGCTCGCTCGCGAGGCCGCCGGGCAGTCGGCCCCGCTCTTCGACGGCAAGGCGGTCGAGCTGGTTGTTGACCTGCCCGAACTTCCGGTCGTCGTCAACGCCGATCCCAAGCTGATCAAGCAGGTCGTCTTGAACCTGCTCTCAAACGCCTCCAAGTTCACCGAACGCGGTTCGGTCACGATCTCCGCCAGCCTCTTCGAGGACGGCGAGGCCGGTGAGGCCGCCCGGATCTCGGTACGCGACACCGGCGTCGGCATCAAGGTCGATGACCTGGCGAAGCTCTTTCAGCGGTTCAGCCAGCTTGACTCGGGACCCGGCCGCAAGGTCGGCGGGACGGGCCTGGGCCTGGCGCTCTCGGAACGGATGGCAAGGCTTCACGGCGGTCGGATCGACGTGTCGAGCGAGATCGGCCGCGGAAGCGAGTTCGCGCTGATCTTGCCGGTCGAGCGCAACCCGAGCCGGCGGACCAGTCAAGGCGCGCCGCCGCCCGTTCCGGCGGCTCTCCGCGTTGTTTCGGAATCGGTGGTCCGAGAGGCCGCCGCCGCCGATCCAGGTCGCGGCGTGACGATCCTTTGCGTCGACGACGAGCCTGATGCGCTGAAGTATTTGAAATTGACGTTCGAGGACGCCGGTTACCGGGTCTTCACGGCGGCGGGGCACGACGAGGCGGTCGCGGGGGCTCGGGCGCACCGGCCCGACCTGATCTGTCTCGACCTCTCGATGCCGGGCAAGGACGGGTTCGAGGTCGTCCGCTCGCTCCGGGCCGACCCGACCCTGGCGGGCGTGCCGGTCCTGGTGGTCTCGGCGACCTCGGAAGAAACCCGGGCCTTGCGCGCCGGGGCGCGGCTCTACCTGGCCAAGCCGGCCGAGGCGGGAGCCCTGGTCGAGGCCGTCCAGGAGTTGCTCGTTGACGTCGGCACCAACGCGGGGGACATCCTGGTTGTTGACGATGACCGGATCGACCGACGCCTGGTTTCCGCGGCCTTGACGAAGCGAGGGCTGCGGATCAGGACCGCCGACGACGGCGCGGAGGCGCTCCGGCTCGTGGCCGAGTCGCCTCCCGCGGCGATCGTGCTTGACCTGATGATGCCGGTGATGGACGGCTTTACCTTTCTGAAGCACCTGGGCCAGGACCCTGTCTGGCGGCAAATTCCGGTCGTTGTCATGACCGGCAGGGCGCTGGAACCGTCGGACGTGGGGACCTTGACCCATGCCTGCGCCGCGGTTTTGACCAAGGGAAAGGGAGACACGGGCCGCCTTGTTGATGCCGTGCTTCAGGCCGTCCGTCCTCGGGAAGGAACGCACGCATCGGCCGGAGAGGCGATGACCGTATGAACAACCCGGCAATGATCCTGGTTGTCGAGGATAATCCCGACAACATGAAGCTGATGACCTGGGCTCTTGAAGATGCCGGTTACCAGTTCGAGGGGGTCGGAACCGCCGAGGAGGGGCTGAAGGTGCTTGCCTCCGGGCGGTTCGACCTGGTCCTGATGGACATCTCGCTTCCCGGCATGGACGGCAAGGAGGCGACCCGCCGAATCCGGGCCGA
The DNA here is from genome assembly GCA_965277595.1 of Isosphaeraceae bacterium. Lineage (GTDB taxonomy): Bacteria > Planctomycetota > Planctomycetia > Isosphaerales > Isosphaeraceae > CBDIDH01. The sequence continues at coordinate 1,117,722 of CBDIDH010000002.1, read as the reverse complement.
TGGCCGACTCGCGGGTCTGCCCGTGATCGCCGTCACGGCGCACGCGGTGACCGGCGAGAGTGAGGCGATCCTCGGCTCTGGCGCCTCGGCGATGGTGACCAAGCCGATCGACGAGGACCTGCTCCTTGACGTGATCCGCGACTGCCTGAGCCCCGAGGAGGTGAGCCTTGGCTAGGGTCCTGGTCGTCGATGACGCCCCCGACAACGTCAAGCTGCTGACTTTCGAACTCTCCGACCACGGTTACGAGGTCATCACCGCGGGCGATGGCCCGACCGCCCTGCGACGCGCCCGCGACTCAGCGCCCGACGTCATCCTGCTCGACGTCATGATGCCCGTCATGGGAGGCATCGAGGTCTGCCGAAGGCTCAAGGCCGACCCGGTCCTCCGACACGTTCCGGTCGTGATGGTCTCCGCCCGAGGCCAGGAAGATGACGTCATCGAGGGCCTTGACGCGGGGGCGCAAGACTACGTGACCAAGCCCTTCAACACCCGCATCCTTCTCGCCCGGGTCCGATCCGCGGCGCGGGCCAAGGCCGATCACGACCTGATCACCGAGCTGAACCGCCGCCTCGCCGAACAGGCGACCGTTGACCCCCTGACCGGTGCCAAGAACCGTGCCTTTCTCCGCGAGGCGCTCAATCAGGCGATGTCGTTTTCAAGGCGTCGCAGGATGCCGCTCTCGGTGGTCATGCTCGACGTCGACCACTTCAAGACCTACAACGACACCTATGGCCACCCGGCCGGCGACGAGGTCTTGCGGTCGGTCGTGTCGATTCTCTCGAACGTCGTTCGAACGCACGACGTCGTGGCCCGTTACGGCGGCGAGGAGTTCGTGATCCTCTTGCCCGCGACCGAGATCGAGGCGTCTCTCATCGCGGCCGACCGGCTCCGGTCGGGCCTGGCGGGTCATCCCTGGCCCTGCCGACCGGTGACCGCCAGCCTTGGCGTCGCCACGACCGACGATCAACCGATCGAACCCCTCTCGCTCCTCGTCCGTGCCGATCGCGCCCTTTACCACGCCAAGCGCGCCGGCCGCGACCGGGTCGTCCACGAACGCGATCTCCAGGCCGACCCCGACGAACCCTCCGCCCTCCCCGCCGACCTCCTCTCCGTCGATCGTTGAACCGTCTCGGCCCTTGATTCACAAGGGCCGATGACCTATGCTTTCCGCCCTTCTGTCCTTTTCCCTTTGTCCTTTTCCCCTTTGTCCTTTTCCCTTTGTCTTTTCCCTTTGTCCTTTTCCCTTTGTCCTTTTCCCTTTGTCCTTTTCCCTTTGTCTTTTCCCCTTTGTCTTTTCCCCTTTGTCTTTTCCCTTTGTCCTTTCCCTTTTCCCTTTGCCCTCAAAGAGCCCGAAGCCGCATTCCCCCCGCCCCGGGCAAGGGACTGGCGTAAACCGGGCGGGGTAATGATAGACTATCTCCCGACTTCGACATGCCGGCAGCCAGGGCGTGTCGACGCGAACGCACGCGGAGTGGAGTAGTCATGCCGCCAAACGAGCAGGAGGCGCTCAGCGCCGATATCCATTTGCTGGGCGATCTGCTGGGTCAAACGATCCGACGACTCGAAGGAGAAGACGTCTACGCGCTGGTGGAAGAGGTCCGGGCGTCGGCGAAGCGGCTCCGGTCGGAGCCCTCGCTCGATGAGGCGAGGCGGCTCCGCGATCGCCTGGACGACGTCGACCTCGACAAGCTCCGGGTCCTCACCCGCGCCTTCAGCGTTTACTTCGACCTGATCAACCTCGCCGAGCAACGCGCCCGAGTCCGTGCCCTCCGCGCCCGGTCAATGAAGCCCGAAACCAAGACGTCGGCCGAGACTCCCGAAGCCGCCTTCGTACAGCTTCGCGCCCGTGGAATCGACGCGCAACAGGTCGCCAACCACCTGAACCGTGCCCTGCTCTGCCCGGTCTTCACGGCGCACCCGAGCGAGGCCCGACGCCGCACCGTTCTTGAAAAAATCAACGCCATCGCGCAGCTTCTCGACAAGATCGAATACGATCGCCCCGCCCTTCAGGAGTGTCGCGAGGTCATCGGCGTGATCGGCGAGGAAGTCGAGGCGCTCTGGCTCTCGGACACGATCCGGTCCACCCGGCCGACCGTTCTCGACGAGGTCCGCCAGAGCCTTCGCCTTGTCGAGGGGAGCCTCTTCGACGTCGTCCCCCGCGTCTATCGCAAGATCGAGGCGGGCCTGAACTCGGTCTACCCGGAAGGGCAACCCTGGGTCGTTCCCCCGTTTCTCTCGTTCGGCTCCTGGATTGGCGGCGACCGCGACGGCCACCCGAACGTCACCCACGACGTCACCGCCGACGCACTCCGCCAGCAACAGGAAGAAGTCCTCGCCTATTACCTCCGCCGGATGGACGACCTCTGGCGACGCCTGAGCCACTCCGACCGGTTCGTCAAGCCCGGCCAGGCGCTCCGCGATTCGCTGAAACGCGATGAGGAGATGTTCAAGGACGTTTCCAAATCTCCCGCGCACGAGCCGTACCGTGCGAAGTGCCGGATGATCTCCGAGAAGCTCCGCCGGACCCTCGCGCACGCCAGGTCGACCAACTCCGACTGGGCGCTGACCGGCCCGAAGGTCTCTGAAGGCGTCTATCTCGGCCGGGCCGACCTGCTGGCCGATCTCCGGTTGATCGCCGACGATCTCCGCGTCGCGGGGGCCGAGGCCGCCGCCTCGGGAGCCTTGAAGGACATGATCCGCCTGGTCGAGGTCTTCGGCGTCCACCTCCTGACGCTCGACCTCCGCCAGCACAGCGGCCGACACGCCGGTGCTCTCGCCGAGGTCTTCGCCGCGGCGGGCGTCTGTCCCGATTATCTGGCGCTGAGCCCCGACGGCCGGTTTGACCTCCTCGCCCGGGAGCTGGAAGAAACCCGCCCACTCATCCCCGCGCACCTGAACTTCTCCGCCGACGCGAACGAGGTCATCAAGACCTTCCGGACCGCCTCGGCGATTCTGGAACGTGAGTCGCCCGAGGCGCTTCGGACGTACATCATCAGCTCGACGACCGAGCCGGCGCACCTCCTGGAAGTCTTGCTCCTGGCGCGCGAGGCCCGGCTCTTTCGACCGGCCGAGGGAATCAGCCGACTCGATGTCGTGCCGCTCTTCGAGGCGTCGGAACCCCTCAAGGACGCCTCGGCGATCATGGGCAAGCTCTTTGACCTGCCCATTTATCGCAAGCATCTCTCGCTTCGGGGCGACCTTCAGGAAGTGATGATCGGCTACTCCGACAGCAGCAAGGAAGCCGGCATCCTCAAGTCGTCCTGGTTCCTTTACCAGGCGCAACGCGAACTCGCCGGGCTCGGCCGGAAGGCCGGAATCACGATGCAGATGTTCCACGGTCGCGGCGGCGCCGTCGGCCGAGGGGGCGGACCCGCCAACCGCGCGATCCTGGCGCAGCCGAGAGACACCATCGACGGCCGCCTTCGCATGACCGAGCAGGGCGAGGTCATCGCCGATCGCTACGGGCACAAGGCCATCGCCGAACGGCACCTCGAACAGGTCGTCAACGCCGTCCTCCGGTCGAGCTTTCACGACGACGCCGATCAGCCCGACCCCGCCTGGTTCCCCATCCTCGATCGCCTCGCCGATGCCGCGGGCAAGCACTATCGGGCCCTTGTCTACGAGACTCCCGAATTCCTCGCCTACTTCGAACAGGCGACCCCGATCCGCGAAATCTCTCAGTTAAAGATCGGCTCTCGCCCCGCGCGCCGCGGCGCGGCGACCGGAATCGACCAGCTTCGGGCGATCCCTTGGGTCTTCTCGTGGATGCAGAGCCGCCACACCCTCCCCGGCTGGTACGGTCTCGGCGGCGCCCTGACCGACTACCTCGCCGAATCGCCGAAGGGTCTCGAAGCGCTCCGCGAGATGTACCGGCTCTGGCCCTTCTGGAGCACCCTCATCGACAACGCCCAGATGATCCTCGCCAAGGCCGACATGACCATCGCCCGCCTTTACGCCGACCTCGCCGAAGATCAATCCGCCGCGACTCCGATCTTCGACCGGATCGTCGCCGAGTACGATCGAACCGTCAACGTGATCCAGCAGATCACCGGCAAGTCCGAGTTGCTCGCGAACTCGCCAATCCTTCTCCGATCCATCCAGAACCGAAACCCGTACGTCGACCCCTTGAGCTTCCTTCAACTCGTCTTCCTCAAACGCCTCCGCGCCGAGGCCGAACCCCCCGAAGACCTTGTGACCTGCGTCCTCGAAAGCATCAGCGGAATCGCCTCGGGTCTCAAGAACACCGGTTGACCCGATCAAAACCCGCCAGGCTCCGTTATTGCAACGAAAACAGGCCATGTCTGCCTGATTTTTGGGCGGACGTGGCGTGTGCCCGTTGACCTCTCGCAACGGCGAAACATTGAAAATTGGGCGGAATGGGAGGTTAGAACACACGTCGAAGGCATGCGCGGGGCGTGTGGTATAATCGTTGCAACATGGAGCGGGCTTGAAGGGGTCTCACCGGACCCCTTTTTTCATTCTATCGCGGAGGAAATCGCGGCCTCCCCGGGCGGTCGTGTCGGTCGGGGAGTGCGGATTCATTGTCAAGGACAGGGGTCGTAAGACCTTACCGGGTCGGAGTGTCGGCAACTCATGGCTATTCGCGTCGCGCTGAACCACAAGACCCGCTACCAGTACGATAGGCCGGTGGAACTGACTCCGCATGTCGTCCGGCTCCGCCCCGCGCCGCACTGCCGGACGCCGATTTTGAGCTATTCGCTCAAGATCAAGCCCGAGACGAACTTCCTGAACTGGCAGCAAGACCCGTACAGCAATTATCTGGCGAGGTTGGTCTTTCCCAAGCCCTCCCGCGTGCTGGAAGTCGAGGTTGACCTGGTGGCCGACATGACGGTCATCAACCCCTTTGACTTCTTCGTCGAGGACAGCGCCGAGAGTTATCCGTTTGAATACGACCCGACTCTGGCCCGAGAGCTGGCCCCTTACCTTGAGGCCGCTCCGGCCGGTCCCAAGCTCGCCGCCTTTGTCGAGGCCGCGCGTCGTCACGAGCCGAGGACCGTGGATTATGTGGTTGACATCAACCGCCGGGTGAGTCAGGCGGTCGGCTACGTCATCCGACTGGAAGCGGGGATTCAAGCGCCCGAGGAAACGCTCGAACTGGCGACCGGCTCGTGCCGCGACTCGGCCTGGCTGCTCGTGCAGGCGTTTCGCCACCTGGGCCTCGCGGCTCGGTTCGTTTCGGGATATTTGATCCAGTTGAAGCCCGACGTCGTCTCGCTCGATGGCCCGTCGGGAGCCTCGGTTGACTTCACCGACCTTCACGCCTGGACCGAGGTCTATTTGCCGGGTGCCGGCTGGGTCGGCCTTGACCCGACCTCGGGCCTGCTTGCCGGCGAGGGACACATTCCGCTCGCCTGCGCCGCCGAACCGCTCAGCGCGGCGCCGATCAGTGGTTCCTTCTCGTGGACGAAAGATCCGGCGCGCGGCGACGATGATACGTGCGTGCCCGACTTTCACTTCGAGATGTCGGTCACCCGCATTTATGAAGATCCTCGCGTCACGAAACCGTACACCGAGGCGCAATGGGCGGAAATTGCCGGTCTCGGCCACACGATCGATGCCCGGCTCAAGGCGGGTGATGTCCGGCTGACGATGGGGGGCGAGCCGACCTTTGTCTCGGCCGACGACATCGAGGCTCCCGAGTGGAACACCACCGCGCTCGGCCCTCGCAAGCGGGTTCTCGGCGGTGAACTGCTCACAAGGCTTCGCGACCGGTTCGCGCCGGGGGGCCTGCTCCATCACGGTCAGGGGAAGTGGTATCCCGGCGAATCTCTGCCGCGCTGGGCCTTTTCCTGCTACTGGCGGCGCGACGGTGAACCGCTCTGGGATGATCCCTCGCTCTTCGCCGACGAAAACGCCGACTACGGGCATGGCCCCGACCACGCCCGCGCCTTCATCACGGAACTCGCGACCCGCCTGGGCGTCTCTCCGACCTACTGCGCCCCTGGCTATGAAGACGCCTGGTATTATCTCTGGCGCGAGCGCCGCCTGCCTTCGAACGTCGACCCGCTCAAGAACAACCTCGACGATCCCGAGGAACGCAAGCGCCTGGCGAAGGTCTTTGAACAGGGGCTCGGCACGGTCGTCGGGTTCACCCTGCCGATCAAGCGGATCGACACGTCGAGCGGGCCGAGGTGGCAAAGCGGTCAACTCTTCCTGAGGCGCGAACACCTTTTCCTGATCCCCGGCGATTCGCCGATGGGCTTCCGCCTGCCGCTCGACTCGCTCCCCTGGGCGACCCCCTCCGACCGCGACCCGTTCATTGAACTCGACCCGTTCGCCCCGCGAAATCCTCTTCCGACGCGCGACGACCGCGCCCGGCAGATCCGCGTCGCCGGCGAAAGCCTCGGCGAGGGCGGAACGTCAACGGCGTCGGCGTCGGCGTCAGACCGTGTTCCCGGCCCCGGCGAGTCGGCGGCCTGGGTGATTCGAACCGCCCTTTGCGTCGAGGCGCGCGACGGCCGCCTTCACGTCTTCTTGCCCCCCGTGCAGTACATGGAAGACTATCTCGACCTGATCACCCAGGTTGAGGCGACCGCGAAAGCTCAGGGAACACCGCTCTGGATCGAGGGCTATCCGCCGCCTCTCGACGATCGGTTCAACCACTTCAGCGTCACCCCCGACCCCGGCGTGATCGAGGTGAACCTTCACCCCGCGCACGACTGGGACGAGCTCGTCAGCCAGACGACGACGCTTTACGACGAGGCCCACAAGACCCGCCTCGCGGCCGAGAAGTTCATGGTGGACGGCCGTCACACAGGCACCGGCGGCGGCAATCACGTCGTTCTCGGCGGCCCTTCCGCCGCCGACAGCCCGATCCTTCGCCGTCCCGACCTGCTGCGGAGCCTTGTTGCCTACTGGCATAATCATCCGTCGCTGTCTTACCTCTTTTCGGGCATGTTCGTCGGGCCGACGAGCCAGGCTCCTCGAATCGACGAGGCCCGCAACGACAGCCTGTACGAGATGGAAATCGCCTTCCGGCAGATCCCCGAGCGCGGAGGGTGCCCCCCCTGGCTGGTGGACCGGGTCTTCCGCAACCTCTTGATTGACGTGACCGGCAACACGCACCGGGCTGAGTTCTGTATCGACAAGCTCTATTCGCCCGACTCGTCGAGCGGTCGCCGCGGCCTTCTGGAAATGCGGGCGCTGGAGATGCCTCCGCATCCACGGATGAGCCTCGTGCAACAGCTTCTCATCCGCGCGATGGTCGCTCGGTTCTGGGAGAATCCCTACCAGGCGAAGCTGGCGCGTTGGGGAACCGAGCTTCACGACCGGTTCTTGCTCCCGCACTTCGTCGCGCAAGACTTCGCCGACGTTCTCGATGAGCTTCGATCCGCCGGCCTGCCGCTGAAGGGCGAATGGTTCGCGCCTCACTTCGAGTTCCGTTACCCCTGCTTTGGTCGGATCGCCCGCCAGGGCATCGTCTTGCAGATCCGCCAGGCGATTGAGCCCTGGCATGTCCTCGGCGAGGAGGCCGGATCAGGCGGCACGGCGCGTTATGTCGACTCATCGATCGAGCGCGTCGAGGTGAAGGTTCAGGGGATGACCGACACCCGGCACGTCGTCGCCTGCAACGGCCGCCTTGTCCCGCTTCACCCGACCGGGACGAACGGAGAGTTCGTGGCGGGGGTTCGTTACCGGGCCTGGCAACCCCCCTCGGCCCTGCACCCGACCATCCCGATCCACTCGCCGCTGGTTTTTGACCTGGTTGACGAGTGGATGGGGCGTTCGGTCGGCGGCTGCACCTATCACGTTTCGCATCCTGGTGGCCGCTCGCACGATAATTTCCCCGTGAACGCCTATGAAGCCGAGGGGCGTCGGACGTCTCGGTTTGTTCCCTTCGGCCACACCCCCGGGCCTCTTCACGTTGTCGCCGAACCCCCCAACCCCGAGGCTCCCTTGACGCTCGACCTGCGCCGATCTGTCCGGCCGACCACGATCGGGAACTGACCGACCCATTCTCTCGGGTGGCCGGATCGTCGCCGCGAGCGACTTCCGGCCACGTCCGACCCGTGGGTTTTCTCACTCTGCTCTTTCGACAAATCGAAGCCAACCGAGAGCGAGGCGTAGGCGAGATTTTAATGACCAAGGACCGATGACCGATGTCCGAAAACTTCCGCCTTTTGGCCATCGGTCATCAAACCGTCCATGCTGGCGACTGGACGGTGCTGTTGGTCAGGAGAATGGCAAAGTCCCGATGACCGATGTCCGAAAACTTCCGCCTTTTGGCCATCGGTCATCAAACCGTCCATGCTGGCGACTGGACGGTGCTGTTGGTCAGGAGAATGGCAAAGTCCCGATGACCGATGTCCGAAAACTTCCGCCTTTTGGTCATCGGTCATCAAACCGTCCATGCTGGCGACTGGACGGTGCTGTTGGTCAGGAGAATGGCAAAGTCCCGATGACCGATGTCCGAAAACTTCCGCCTTTTGGTCATCGGTCATCAAACCGTCCATGCTGGCGACTGGACGGTGCTGTTGGTCAGGAGAATGGCAAAGTCCCGATGACCGATGTCCGAAAACTTCCGCCTTTTGGCCATCGGTCATCAAACCGTCCATGCTGGCGACTGGACGGTGCTGTTGGTCAGGAGAATGGCAAAGTCCCGATGACCGATGTCCGAAAACTTCCGCCTTTTGGTCATCGGTCATCAAACCGTCCATGCTGGCGACTGGACGGTGCTGTTGGTCAGGAGAATGGCAAAGTCCCGATGACCGATGTCCGAAAACTTCCGCCTTTTGGTCATCGGTCATCGGTCATCGGTCATCAAAGAGACCGACTTGGCAATTCTCCCGGGCTGTTGGTCGAGGAGGCGACAGGCCAGGGGAAATTTGCTAGGATAAGAAAAGGTACGGCCATCGCGTCTTGTCTTGAACGAGTCACAATTCCCCATCTCTCTGGGAGAACATGACCGGACAACTTTCCGCCACGACCGAAACAGGCGAGGACGGTGTCGGAAATCTTCCCGGGCCAGATTACACGCTCGACGGAAGATCGTTCGACGAGTCCATTTCGGCCGGGTCGGGGCTGCGCCCACACTGGCGCGACTTTTTCGCGAGGGTGGGCGAGCTGGGTCTAAACGACCTGAAAACGCGGTGGGAAGAAGCCAAACACCTGATCCGCGAAAACGGTGTCACGTACAACGTTTACGGCGACCCGCGCGGAATGAGCCGCCCCTGGGAACTTGACCCGATCCCGCTGCTGGTTGATCCCGCCGCCGCCCTCTCGGTGGAAGCCGGCCTGATTCAGCGCGCCCGGCTGCTCGATCGACTCCTCGCCGATCTCTACGGCCCGCAAACCGTCTTGACGCGCGGCGTGCTCCCGCCCGAATTCGTCTTCGGGCACCCCGGTTTTCTCCGCCCCTGTCACGGAATGCTCGTGCCCGGAGATCGCTACCTGCACCTCTACGCGGCCGACCTCGGCCGGGCGCCCGATGGGTCGTACTTCGTCCTTCGCGACCGGACGCAGGCCCCCTCGGGAGCCGGTTACGCGCTGGAGAACCGGATTGTTCTCTCGCGGATGCTTCCGGAAACCTTCCGCGAGTGCCGGGTTCAGCGGCTCTCGTTTTTCTTCCGAACGCTCCGCGACTCGCTTCGATCGATCGCCCCCTGGGATCGCGACAACCCCCGGGTCGTCTTGCTGACCCCCGGTCCGTACAACGAGACCTATTTCGAGCACGCCTTTCTCGCTCGATACCTTGGTTATACGCTGGTCGAGGGGGGCGACCTCACCGTCCGCGACAACAAGGTTTACCTCAAGCTTCTCGGCGGCCTGCAACCGGTTGACGTGATCCTCAGGCGCGTGGACGACGATTACTGCGACCCGCTTGACCTTCGCGGTGACTCCTTCCTGGGCGTGGCGGGCCTCGTTCAGGCGGTTCGCGCCGGAAACGTCGCGGTTGCGAACGCGCTGGGAAGCGGCCTCGTGGAATCCCCCGCGCTCCCCGCCTATCTTCCCGCCTTGTGCCGGTCCTTGCTCGGCGAAGAGTTGTTGATGCCCTCGGTGCCGACCTGGTGGTGCGGCGATCCGGTCTCGTGCGAGCACGTGCTGGCGAACCTCGCGACGATGGTCATCAAGTCCACCTTTCCGCCGTCCCGAAGCGCCCCGGTCTTTGGCGAGGAGCTTACTGCCGGTCAACTTCGCGAGCTTGCCGCGACCGTTCGCGCCGAGCCCGCCGCGTATGTGGGTCAAGAGCGGCTCAAGCTCTCCACCGCTCCGTCACTCGTCGGCGATTCGCTGCGTCCCCGTCACCTCGTCGTCCGCGCCTTCCTGACCTCGAACGGGTCCACCTTCAGCGTGATGCCGGGCGGCCTGACCCGCGTCGCCAGCGCCGACGGTTCCCTCGTCGTCTCGATGCAGAAGGGGGGCGGGAGCAAGGATACCTGGCTGCTCTCGCCCGGCCCCGTCAACGATTTCAGCCTCTTGCCCGCAACTGTCCGACCGGTCGAACTGACCCGAGGCGGCGGCGACCTTCCCAGCCGAGCCGCCGATGACCTTTACTGGCTCGGCCGTTACGTCGAGCGGACCGAGTGCGTTGTTCGTCTTTTGCGCGGAATTCTCGTCCGCCTGACCGAACAATCGGGCCTGGTCGAGGCCCCCGAACTCCCCGCTCTTTTGCGGGCCTTGACCTACCAGACAAAGACCGAGCCCGGATTCCTCGGCGCGGGGTCGGCGGCCCGGATCGCCTCGCCCTTCAACGAACTCTTCTCGGTGATCTTCGACGACCGCAGGCCGGGAACGCTCGCCTCCACGCTCGCCGGACTCCGTCGCGTGGCCGGCCACGTCCGCGACCGGATCTCCACCGACATGTGGCGCGTTCTCGGCGGCCTGGACCTTCCCCCCTGGCCGACCGACGAAAAGGTCCCGCGCGCCGACCTCAGCGAAATGCTCGACCTGATGGACCGGAAGATTGTCACGCTGGCGGCCTTCGGCGGCCTGATCGCCGAGGGGATGACGCGCGGTCAGGGCTGGCGCTTCCTCGACATGGGCCGTCGCCTGGAACGGTCGTTGAAGACGCTCGGCCTGCTGCGGAGCACCCTGACGGTGATCGCCAGCCCCGACGGTCCGCTTCTGGAAGCCCTTCTGGAGATTGCCGACAGCGCGATGACGTATCGACGGCGGTACATGAGCCGGCTCCAGACGGCGCCTGTGCTTGACCTCCTCCTGGCCGACGAGGACAATCCCAGGTCGCTCGCCTTCCAGTTCCATTCGCTCTCGGCGAGCATTGACGAATTGCCTCGCCCCTCGGGCGATGCCGTGCCCGACTCCGAACAGCGCCTGATTCTTTCCTTCATGGCTCGGCTCCGCGGGATCGGCATTGACTCGCTCGCCGAGTCGACCGCGGAAGGCACGCGCCCCTGGCTTGACTCCTTCCTCAGCTCGATGGAAGTGGACCTGCCGCTTCTCTCGGACGCCCTGACCCGCAAGTATCTGACGCATCTTCAAGCCTCGCGTCAGTTTGCCTCGGAGATTTCGTGACGTGACCACGGACGGACCACTGACGCCGATGCTCTATCAGGTCAGCCACGAGACCACGTATCGCTATCGCAACGATGTCTCGATCAGCCACAACCTGGTCCACCTCAAGCCCAGGCCCTGCGCCCGGCAAACGCTCGTCCGCGACGAGTTAACCCTGAGCGTCTCTCCCGCGGTGACGATCTCGCAGACCGACTACTTCGGCAACCCGGTCACCTCGTTCGCCATTCAGGTCCCGCACCGAACCCTCAGCTTCCGGGCCTCGAACCTGGTCAAGGTCCACCCGATCGACCTGGTCGACCCCGCCCGGACGATGCCCTGGGAAGACGTCCGCCGATACCTCCGGTCCGATCGTTCCGCCTCGACGATCGATGCCTATCAGTTCACCTTTGACTCGCCTTACGTGAAGCGCGACCCCTGCTTGCACGAATACGCCCTTCCCTCGTTCACCCCCGGTCGGCCGATTCTTGAAGCCGCTCTGGACCTGACGCATCGGATTTATAAAGAGTTCACGTTTGACTCGTCGGCCACGACGATCGCGACGCCCGTTACTGAGGTTTTTCGACTGAAACGGGGTGTCTGTCAAGACTTCGCGCACTTGCAGATCGGCTGCCTGCGGTCTCTCGGTCTGGCGGCGCGTTATGTCAGCGGATACCTTCAGACGATGCCCCCGCCCGGCCAGGCTCGCCTCATCGGCGCCGATGCCTCGCACGCCTGGTTATCCGTCTTCTGTCCGCAAACCGGCTGGACGGATGTTGATCCGACGAATGACGTGATTCCCCATTTGAAGCACATCCTCGTCGCCTGGGGTCGAGACTACGACGACGTCAGCCCCGTTCGCGGCGTCATCCTCGGCGGCGGTCGCCACTCCCTCCGCGTCGCCGTCGACGTCGAACGCATCGACGACCCCTCGACCCGTTCCTGATCGGCGATCATTCCTTGAGAATGGCCGATGACCAATGACCGACTAGCCTGACTTCCTCACTTGGTCCTCGGTCATTGGTCCTTTCTCCTCGATTCTCCCCCCAAAGGCGCGATTGACACGCACGCCCGAACCGCGTATCAGAGTCTCCGCACCAGAATGCCGCGCACCCCGGTCCGTCATGGAAGCACGGAAACCACCCGAAGTCGCCCGGCATGATGGTCAAGAATCGCCCGTCGAAGGCGTCGAAAGTCCCCTGGGGCTTCGCGGGAATGCTCGCCCTCGTGGCGGCGGTCGAGTGGGGACACGCCTGGCAACGCCTGGACGTTCCCGAGGCCACCGACGACTGGGTCCGCAATCAACGGATCGCCGCGCGCTATGTGAAACCCTGCGATGTCCTCTGCCTGGGCGATAGCGCCCTGAAGTTCGGGGTCGCCCCGACGGTGATCGAAGGCCGGACTGGCCTCAAGTGTTACAACCTCGCGGTCCTGGCCGGAAGCCCGGTGACCAGCTACGTCCTCTTCCGCGAGGCGATCGAGGCCGGAGCAAGACCGTCGGCCATCGTGGTCGAAAGCCTGCCGCACGTCCTGGCGCTCGATCCCCGCGCGCGTTCGCAAAAGCGCTGGCCGAGGCTTTTAACGTGTCGAGACGCCTGGGAGCTCGCGACCTCGGCGCGCGATCCATCGATCCTCTTACCGTATCTTGTCGATCGCCTCTTGCCGACGAGTCGCGAGCGTGAAACGCTTCGACTGGGAATCATGACCGCCTTGAAAGGCGAGACACTGGCCCGCGGCCGGTTCTTCGCCTTTCACACGCGAAACTGGGATCAGAACCGCGGCGCGCAGCTCTTGCAGGTCGTCAACAACCCGATTCACGCCGCGAACGACTACCTCGCCAATTACCCTCATCCCTGGTCGTGCGACCCGGTGAACGCTCAGTACGTGAACCGCCTTCTCGACCTCGCCGCCTCGCGCGGGGTGAAGGTTTACTGGTTCCTGCCGCCGATTGACCCGGAAGTTCAGGCCCTCTGCGACGCCAACGGTCAGGACACCCGATTTGATCAATTTCTCCGCGAGACCATCCAGGGGCGGCCCGGCGTCGAGATCGTCGATGCCCGCCGCGCCGGCTTTGATCGCGCGCAGTTCGTGGACTGGGCTCACGTGAACCGCCTCGGCGCGATCGCGCTCAGCGAGGCCCTCGCGGCCGAGATGTCCGCCGATCGCGCCGCGCCCCGGCCGAACTGGGTGCATCTGCCGCGTCTCCGCGATCGGAAGCCGTCCAGTCCTTCGCCCGCGATTGAAGACCTCGATCAGTCGCGGATCGCGATCGAGTCGGGCCAGTCGCTCCGGCGCTAAGAGTGACGATCTGTCGATCGGGTCGAAAAGATGTTAATGACCAATGACCGATTAGAAGAATCCATGAATTTTAATTATTGGTCATTGGTCATCGGTCCTTGGCCATCGGTCCTAAATGATAAAGTCGTCGGTCGACGATCAGGGGGATGAATGAGCCAGGCCGACCGTGAGATCAAGAAGGGCCGAGACCGAGGTTTCGGGACGGTCGCGGTCGCGCTCGGGCTGTATGCCGTCTGTCTGGTCGCGGCGACGTATCCGGCGATCACGCATTTTTCGACCCGGCTGCCGATGACCCGGGCCGATCCGCTGATGCACCTCTGGGTGATGCGCTGGTACAAGGCGTGCGCGCTGGAAGGGCGTCCGCCGTTTGTCTGTCCCGAGATTCAGTTTCCGATCGGAGCGCCGCTCGGTCATTTCTCGCCGATGCACTTGCAGGGCCTTCTGTATTTTCCCCTCTCGGCGATCTTGCCGAACGACGTGGCGTGTTACAACCTGCTCTGGTTTGGCGGGTTTTTGTTCACGGCCCTGGCCACGTTCCTGCTCGCCCGACGGGTGACCGACGACCCTTGCGCGGCCTGGCTCGCGGGCCTGCTGGGGATGCTCGCCACGCCGATGATGGTTCACGCCGTCGCGCATCTGGAGCTCCTCTACGCGGGGGGCTTCTCGCTCTTTCTGGCGTCCTGGCTCACCTTTATTGACCGTCCCGATCGCCGCAACCTGCTGGCCTCGGCCGCGGGGCTGGTCGTGATGACGATGGGCGCGGCGTATTTCCTCGTCCTGGCGATTCCTCCCGCGGCGCTTTACCTCGCCTGGCGGGTCGTCGGCGAGGGACGCGCCGGGGCCTGGCCCTGGCTGCGAGAACGAATTGGCTGGCTCGCGGCGTTCTCGGCGATGGTCTTGCCGCCGCTGGTCTTGCTCTTCGCCGGTCAGTTCTGGGCGGTCGCGCATGGCGATTCGATGCGTCGGGAATACTCGCAGTTCGCCTATTACAAGGCCGCGCCCTGGGGCTACGCCGTGCCGACCCCTTTTCAGGCGCTGGGCCATCTCTTGCCTTTTGACGTTTACGAACGCCTCGGGCATGGCGGCGGCCGGATGGGCGAGGGGGCGTCGTATCTCGGCCTCGTGGCGATGGCCTTGCTCGCGTACGCGGCCCTGAAACGACTGACCTTTCCGAGAGCCTCGTACTGGTGGCTGATGCTGGCGATGCTGGTCATCCTCTCGCTCGGCGTCTCGGTCGACATCGGCCCGTATGCGATCCCGATGCCCGCCGACTGGCTCTGGAAGGCTCTCCCCTTTTACCGGTTGACCCGAAATCCAGGCCGATTCAACCTGCTCGCCTGCCAGTGCGCGGCGGTCGTCGCCGCGGCGGCGCTGGCGCATTTGCTGCGGCCTCTGCGCAAGCCCTGGGCGCGAGTGGCGATCGTCGCCGGGCTGGCGGTCGTGGTGATGGTCGATTTGCGCCTGGATTCGTTCACGGGGTCGGTAATTCCCCCCCTGCCCGGCTACTATCGAAACCTGATGGCCTCGGGCGAGGCGCGGACGATTCTGGAGATCCCGATGATGCCCTCGGGCGCGGTGGATACTCTTGGTTCGACCGCCGCCTACTGGCAGTCGATCCATCGGGGCCGCACCAGCGCCGGGTATAGCGGGCACGACAACGACGCCTTTAACGAACGCGTCTATCACAGCTCCCCCTTCAACACCCCGCTGATCCGCAAGAAGGGGTTTCTCGACGATCCCGACCACGAAAATATCAGCCTCGTCGTTGACGTTGACTATCGCGATTACGTCTGGCTCTTCGCGCAACACCACGGTTTTGACCGCATTGTCCTTCATTACTGGCCGGGCGCCCTGGCCGACAACCAGGCGCCGGTGAACCGCCTTGAGGCCGTGCTCAGGCATGCGCGGATCGCGGCGGGCGACGGCGTGATCGTTCACGACCCCGCGCGTCTGAACGTGCCGACGCGGCCGGTCTTGCTCACGACCGACGGCTGGCTTTACGGCGTGAACTGGAAGCGCTGGCCCTTCTGCCCGACGGCCCAGGTCGCCCGGATGGCCGTCTTCAACCCAACGCCCGACCAGGACCTCGTCTTTCACCTCTCGGCGATCGCCTTTCGATCCGCGCGGACGGTTCACCTGAAATCGCGAGGCCGCGACCTGTTCACGTTCACCGTCGGAACCGATGCGCCCCGGACGTTGACCTCGGCCCCCTTCAAGCTCGATGGCGGCCTGACGGACCTGGAACTCGTCTGCGACGGCAAAAACCGTCGCCCCTTGACCCGTTCCGACCAGATTGACGAAGACGACGACCGACCGTACAGCCTTCTCGTTTCCGGCGTGAAGCTCGAACCCGCGCGCCAGGCCGAACTCGCCCGTCGCGCGACCGCCGAGAAACCCGGGACGGTGACGAAATGAGCATTCCGGCACGCGAGACGTCCCGCGCCCGCCGCGAATCGAGACCGCCGATGTGGCGAGCCGACGGTTCGCGCTCTCGGTCGTCGAACCGGGCGCCCGGAACTGCGCACGCGGTCGTCTCGGCGCTGGCCTTACTGATGCTCGCGGCCTGGGCCTGGGTCTGGATCAAGAGCGTTGGCGACAACAGGTTCGCGCTCGGTCAACTCACCTGGGTTCCCGCCCTTCGGTTCATGGCGGGCGATTTCCGGGTGCATCTCGACCACGTCGCGCGTGTCTACGCTTCGGGAATCAACCCGTACCGGCTGCGAGACGACTGGGCGTGCATGGCCTTTCCCTACCCGCCGATGGTCCCTCGCCTCTTCGCCTGGGTGACCCTTGTCTCGCCCGACGCGGCGGTCAAAATCTGGCTCACAACACTGGCGAGTGTTCTCGGCCTGGGCGGGTTCGCGGCCTGGCGAACGCGCGAGGAACTGACGCTTTGCAGGCTACCGCTGGCCCTGATCCTCGCGGGTCTGGCCTGGAGCACTCCCGCCCTCCTGGCGATGGAGCGCGGCCAGTGCGACCCCGCGGTGATCCCGGCGCTTCTGGCCGTCGCCTGGTTGCTTCGCGAACCGGCCTCCTGGCGCGACCTGGCGGCGGGGGCGCTTCTGGCGGTCACGGCCTGGCTGAAGTATTACCCGGGTCTGGCCGTGATCGCCTTCCTCGCCCTGCGGCGCTGGCGAGGTCTGGCCGCGTTCGTGGTTGTCGCCGGTTTGATTGGCGTGTATGACCTCGACAACGTCCGCAAGTCGATCGAGAACGGCCTGGCGATCTCTCAGAGCATCCCGAAGCGCTATCCAACCCTGCCGACGAATCATTCGATCATCGGCGAGTGGCGTTCGCTCTGGGTTCAGCGGTTCATCCCGCTCATGCGCAAGGTTCCGCCACCGTATGCGGCGACCCTCTTGCTGATCCCGCCCGTGGTTCTGGTGAGTCGTCGGATTGGTCGATCCGCCTGCCCGGGTCCGCTCATTTTCCCCTGGCTTCTCTGGCTGACGGCCTCCGCCACCTTCGCGATGCCATACTCCGTGGACTACAACCTCGTCATTTTGCCACTCGCGGCCCTGGCCGTCTGGGACCCCCGCGACCCGCCTCCTGTTCACCTGGCCCTGGGCCTACTTCTGGTCTGGTGGCAACCGTTTTCTCTGGCCATCCGGGGCGAATGGCTCTTTTACATCAAGCTCGCCGCGCTCTACGCCGTCGGCCTGAGCCTGATGAGGCGAGCCCTTGAGCTGCGCCCCGGAGTTATCATGATTGGCGACCAATCGCCGATAACCTTCAAGGCAATGGCGACACGGGACCGGCTTCGATCGAGACTTCGGTCGTTCGGTCGAAAACCTTGAATCATGGATGGAACCGGACCAAATCGGATCGGATCGGATCGAATCGGATCGGATCGGCACGGACGAAAAGGGACTTCTTCTCATGCGAAACCTCCAGGGCAGACCGTGGCCGATCGGGGCGATCGGAATGCTGGGCCTGGTTCTCCTCGTGGAAGGGTTCGTGACCCGGCACGATCGCGAGTTCACGACGATCTGGGCTCAGTCGTGGAAGTGGAGCGGTCAGTCGGCCTCGGCGCGCGAGGCGAAAAAAAGCGCGGTGCTCTGCTTTGGAGATAGCCTGGTCCTGCACGGCGTCTTGCCCAAGGTGCTCTCAACCCGCCTGGAACGCGACGCCTACAACCTCGCGGTCTTCAAGGGTCAGGCCCCGGCCAGTTATTTCCTGCTCCGACGTGCCCTCGATTCCGGGTCGAAGCCTGCCGCCGTGCTCGTTGATGGCGAACTCCTCGACGCCGATCCCACGTCGATGAACCGCCTCTGGCCCGAACTGGCCAGCCTTCGCGATTGCGGCGAACTCGCCTGGGCGGCGCGCTCGCTCAATTTCTTCAGCGCGACCGCCCTTGCCGAACTCTTGCCAAGCTACAAGGCCCGCTGGGAGATCCGGTCGGTGGTTCTCGGTGCGCTGGCGGGTCAATCGACGCGCCCGGCGATTGAAGATGTCCGCGCGCGGCGCTGGAATACCATTCGAAACCGCGGCGCCCAGGCGTTGCCCACCGCCGACGGCCCCGATCCCCGCGCCGGTCTGATCGCCAACTATGTGCCGACTCCCTGGCAGGCGCATCCTCTCAACGCGGTCTTTACCGAACGCTTTCTTGATCTCGCCGCGTCGCGCGGGGTGAAGGTTTACTGGCTCCTGCCGCCTTATTATCCCGGCATCCAGTCTTGCCGCGAGCGCGGAGGCTGGGACGCCGGTTACATGGCCTTTCTTCGCACCCTGCAAACGCGCCACCCCAACCTCAACGTGATTGACGGCCGACACGCCGGGTACACGCCCGAGAGCCTCTTTGACCTGACCCACCTGAACAGCCTCGGCGCCGTCGCCTTTAGCGACGCCGTCGCGGGCGTCCTTCGCCCCCAGCTTCTGGGCGATCCAAGGCCCGCCCCGCGCTGGGTGGAAATCCCCCATTACCAGCCCCCCGCCGAGGCCCTTCTCGTCGACGCCCTCAATCCGAAGTCAGCCCCAATGACCCGGAAATAATTCGCTCCGACATCACGCCTTCCCTCGAAAAAATGACCGATCGCCGATGACCAAGAAAGGCCCGGCACGCCTCTCTTTCGTGCTGGCGATCCCAATTTTTTCCGTTGGTCATCGGTCCTTGGTCATCGGTCATTATCGTTAAGGAAACCGCTTCGTTCGTCCCGGCCAGCGTGTGGGATCACCGGCTCCTTCCGTGTAGGATGCCGGTCAACGGTCGATCCACGGGTCTCTCGATCGAGACCCGCGCCCGACTCTCTCTCCCTCCCAGACAAGGCCCGTTCGAATGAAAACCTCACCCACCCGGCGCGACTTTCTCGCCGCCGCCACCTCGGCCGCGACGCTTTTGACAACCACCTCCGCCAGCGCGGCCGAGCCTCGCCTCAAGGTCGTCGTCTGGGACGAGCGTCAGCCCGCGCAAAAGCAAGCGTATGAAAACTTCCTGGGCAACCGGATCGCCGACCATCTGAAGACCCTTCCCGGCCTCTCGGTCCAGTCCGTCGCCCTCGACGACCCCGCGCAGGGCCTTTCCGACGAGATTCTTGGCGATTGTCATGTCTTGATCTGGTGGGGCCACGTCCGCCAGGCCGAGGTTGCCCCCGAGGTCGGAATCCGGATCGTCGATCGGATCAAGCAAGGCAAGCTCGCGCTCATCGCCCTGCACTCCGCGCACTGGTCGACCCCCTTCATCGAGGCCATGAACGAGCGATCCCGCCAGGACCTCGCGCGCCTTGGACCCCCCTCCGCCTCGACTCTGGAAATCCCCCCGCCGAAACGAAACACGGTTCCCGGCGATAACGACCGCCTCACCCCTTACGTTCAGACCCGCAAATTTCCCGACGGCAAGGTCGCGCGTGACCTTCACCTCCCTATTTGCTGCTTCCCGGCCTACCGCAACGACGGCAAGCCCAGCTATCTGCGCGTCTTGAAGCCCGAACACCCGATCGTCCAGGGCGTTCCCGCCTCCGGGTTCACGATCCCGCATGAGGAAATGTACAATGAACCCTTTCACGTTCCCGAGCCCGACGAGGTGATCCTGGAAGAGCGCTGGGAGACCGGCGAATGGTTCCGCGGCGGAATGCTCTGGACCCTCGGCAAGGGCAAGGTCTTTTATTTCCGCCCCGGCCACGAGACGTACCCGACGTATCAGCAAGAATACCCTCTCATGATCGTCGCCAACGCCGTGAACTGGCTCGGCGCGCAAGGCTGACCAGAACCCGCCCTCCAGGGCTGTATCTTTCTCAATTCATGACCGATGACCCATGACCGATGACCGAGAATGGGTTGCTTAAGCGATTGCCTATTCTCCCTGTTTTCGAATTTTTCTCGGTCCTTGGTCCTTGGTCCTTGGTCCTTGGTCCTTGGTCATCAGTTGAGAAGGAAACAACCCCCACCCGCTCCCGAACAGACTGGCGGCCGGCTCGAAAATTGGGCATCATGGTCGTGAGAGAAACGATCCGGCCGAGCCCAATGCGCTCGCCGCCGGCCCGCCCGCCTGTTTTCTGATCCGCCCACCTTGCTGGAATTCTTCGAGACCGGGAAGAGGTCGCGATGCGGAAATCTCCTATGAGTCTGGCCGGACGACTCGCGGTCGTGGTTGCCCTGGTGTTCACTGGATCGTCGCGAGCCGACGAACCGGCGATTCCCGCCAACCACGCCGAGGCGATGAAAGAGGGCCTCGCGCTCTTCAAGGAACAGGTTCGCCCCGTTCTGGTCAAACACTGCCTCGACTGCCACGGCGGCAAGGCGACCAAAGGCGATTTTGACCTCTCCGACCGCAAGCCGCTTGTCGACAGTGGAGCCATCGAAGGGGGGGCCAAGGGAAGTCAGCTCATCGCGGTCATCTCGCACACCGAGGAACCGCACATGCCCCACAAGGCTCCCAAACTCCCCGACGCCGATATCGCGCGGATCACCCGATGGGTTGAGCTGGGCGCCCCCTATGACCGCTCCTTGACCGACAAAAAGATCAAGGCTCTCGCCATCACCCGCCCCGAGACGCCGACCGACGCCGACCGCGACTTCTGGTCCTTCCGCCCTCTCAAACCCGCCGCGCCTCCCGAGGTCAAAAACGCCTCCTGGGTCAAGACGCCCGTCGACCGCTTCATCCTCGCGGCGCTCGACGCCAAAGGCATCGCTCCGAACGCCGAGGCCGATCGCCGGGTTTTGATCCGTCGACTCTCTCTCGACCTCCTCGGCCTGCCGCCAACCCCCGAAGACGTTGATGCCTTCCTCGCCGACAACCAGCCCGACGCCTATGACCGGCTCGTTGACCGCCTCCTGGCCTCGCCCCGTTACGGCGAGCGCTGGGCACGGCACTGGATGGACGTCGCCCGGTTCGCCGAATCGCACGGCTACGAACAGGATTACGACCGCCCTTATGCCTATCACTACCGCGATTTTCTCATCGATGCCCTCAACCGCGACATCCCCTTTGATCGGTTCGTCCAGTGGCAAATTGCCGGCGACGAACTCGCTCCCGACGATCCCCAGGCGCTCGCGGCGACCGGCTTCCTCGGCGCCGGGGCCTTTCCGACCCAGTTAACCGAGGCCGAATTCGAGAGCGCCCGCTATAACGAGCTTGACGACATGACCGCGACGACGGGCGTCGCCTTCCTTGGCCTTTCGGTCGGCTGCGCCCGCTGCCACGACCACAAGTACGACCCGATCCGCAGCAACGACTATTACCGGATGGCCTCCATCTTCTCAACCACGATCCGCGGCGAGATCGATCCCCCCGGCCTCAAAACCGGCGATAAAGGGGACAAGATCCAGGTCACCGCCGAGGGCTTCCCCCACACCAAGCACCACGCCGACGATCGCGGCTTTCCCCACTTCTACCCCAAGACCTTCCAGTTACTCCGTGGCGACGTCGCGCAAAAGCAAGGCGAGGCCGCCCCCGGCTTCTTGCCGATCTTGATGCGCGACGGCAAGGCCGCCGAGTACTGGCGAGCCGATCCCCCCACCGGTTCGACGCGCTCCAGCTACCGACGCGCCGGCCTGGCACGCTGGCTGACCGATACCGACCTCGGCGCCGGGTCCCTGGCGGCCCGGGTGATCGTCAACCGCCTCTGGCAACACCACTTTGGCCGTGGCATCGTCGCCACCCCCAACGACTTCGGCGCCCAGGGCGAACCGCCGACGCATCCCGAGCTTCTCGACTACCTGGCGCTGGACCTCGTCCGCAACGGCTGGACACTCAAGCGCCTGCATAAGCTGATCGTCACCAGCGCCGTTTACCGACAGGACAGCCAGTCCGACGAGGCCCGCGCCTCTCTTGACCGCGAGGACGCCTATTACTGGCGACGCGCTCCGCAACGCCTGGAGGCCGAGCCGATCCGCGACGCCCTTCTCTTCGTTTCCGGCCGGCTCGACTCGACCTTTTTCGGCCCCGGTTCGCTCGACGAGAGCATGACGCGCCGGAGTGTCTATTTTCGGATCAAGCGAAGCCAGCTTATCCCGACGATGATGCTCTTTGACTGGCCCGAGCACCTCGTCAGCATCGGCCAGCGTCCCATCACCACAACCGCCCCGCAAGCCCTGATGTTCCTGAACAGCCCTCTCGGCCGCAAATCCGCCGAGGGCCTCGCCGCGCGCCTTCCGACCGAGAATCCCGTTCGCGAGGCTTACCGCCTCTGCTTCGGCCGCGAGCCGACCGCCGACGAGTCGCGACTCTCCGCCACCTTCCTCGACGGCCAGGCCGACGTCTACCGCCGCGAGGGCAAGGCAGATCCGAACCGACTCGCGCGCGTTGATCTCTGTCAGGCTTTGATGAGTATGAGCGAATTTATTTACGTGCAATGATGCGTCAATCTTGTGACAGGAACGAACCAACTGCCAGACAGGGGCCGACCGCTCATGCTCACGCGACGTCAACTCCTGCACCGCGCCGGCGGCGGAATCGGTCTGCTCGGCCTCGCCGGATTGCTCAACGACGAGGGTTTGCTCGCCGCCGAGTCATCTTCATCCTCAACCTCAGCGGGGCCAATGGCGCCAAAGACTCCGCACGCCCCGGCGAAGGCGAAACGGGTCATCTGGATCTTTGTCAACGGCGGTCCCAGCCAGGTTGATACCTGGGATTACAAGCCCGGGCTCACCCGGTGGGACGGCAAGTCGATCCGCGAATTTGACCCCTCCTTCAAGGATACGACCGGCTTCTTCAAGGACGCTGTCGGCGGCCTGATGAAGTCCCCCTTCCGGTTCACGCCAAGGGGTCAGTCGGGCAAGATGGTCTCGGAAATCTTCCCGAACCTGGGTCAGCATGTCGACAAGATGGCCTTTGTTCACTCGATGTTCAGCGAGAGCAACAACCACTCCCCCGCGCTCTTCATGATGAACACGGGCATGGCCCGGATGGGCTTTCCCTGCGTCGGTTCCTGGGTGACCTACGGCCTTGGCAGCATCAGCCAGAACCTCCCTGGCTTCGTCGTCATGAGCGATCCCCGAGGCCGTGGCCTTCCCAAGGGGTCGGCCGCGAACTGGGGCGCCGCGTTCCTGCCCGGCGTTTATCAAGGAACACATCTGCATCCCCGAGGAATGCCGATCGATAACCTCGAACGCCCCGGTGTGATGTCCGACGGCGGCCAGCGGTCCGAGCTTGACCTCATCAAACACCTCAACCAGCTTCACCACGACCAGAACGCCGCCGAATCCGAACTCTCCGCGCGGATCGAAAGCTTCGAGCTTGCCTATCGGATGCAATCCGCCGCTCCCGAGGCCATCGACGTCGATTCCGAGCCTGCTCACATCAAGACGCTTTACGGCCTTGACGACCCCCGATGCGACCACGTCGCCCGCCAGTGCCTCGTGGCGCGGCGGATGATCGAGCGTGGGGTCCGGTACGTGCAAATTTACTCGGGCGGGATGGAAAACCAACTCTCCTGGGACGGACATATCGACATTAAAGGCAATCACGAACAGTTTGCCGGCGAGACCGACAAGCCCGTCGCCGCCTTGCTTACCGATCTTTCCCAGCGTGGGCTTCTTGACGACACGCTGGTCATCTGGGGTGGCGAGTTCGGCCGCCTGCCGATCGCTCAGAAGGGTCAAAAGCCCGGCCGCGATCACAATCCGCACGGATTCACCGTCTGGATGGCCGGCGG
Organism: Isosphaeraceae bacterium; assembly: GCA_965277595.1. Lineage (GTDB taxonomy): Bacteria > Planctomycetota > Planctomycetia > Isosphaerales > Isosphaeraceae > CBDIDH01. Next base: position 1,093,863 of record CBDIDH010000002.1, on the reverse strand, counting down.
CGGCGTGAAGGGGGGCGTCAGCCACGGCGAGACCGACGAGGTCGGCTACACCGCCGCCGTCGACCGCACCCACATCAACGACCTCCACGCCACGATCCTCCACCTCCTCGGCCTCGACCACGAACGTCTCACCTATAAATATAACGGCCGACGTTTCCGCTTGACCGACGTCGCCGGCAAGGTCCTCCGGCCGATTCTGGCGTGATCGAACCCACTTCTGAGTGACTTTCGGGACGACGTCAACGCCGTTGCCCATCGCCACGCTGATTTGATTGTTGGGGGTGCCCACTCGACCAGACTGGTAAGGTCTCGCCAATGAGTCTTCAGAAAAGCGCCTTGGTCGGCTCTGTCCTCGGAGTGCTGGGCGGTCAAGTGTGCTTCATTGCCCTATGTCTGGCCATGCTGCCGAGGTATGACAGCGGGTCGGCCAACCCCAATGAAGCCGAGTGTGGCACAGGTCTTTTCGGCTTGTTCATGTTCGCGCCTGTGATCGCGTCCGTACTCATGACCCTGGGCGGTGCGGCGGGGGTCTTGATCGGTCTCGTGGCGGGATTATTGGTCAACTCGACCGAGCTGGCGAATGTCTCAGCCATTCCTAAGGGGTCTGAGTTGTCGCGGTGCCCGAAGTGCGATCGGGAGGCAACGTTCGGAGAGCGAAATCGCTCCTTGCTCTGCCCTGGCTGTGGCGAGTCGCTGCCGCGCGCGATCTGGATACCAGTCAGTTCTGAACCATAGTTCAGTCGTACCAGCTTCACTCGTGTAGCCTGGGTGTCCACCAATAAACGGAAGCAGCGGATCGACAGGATCAACCGTTCTCTTATTCTCGACGAGATCGCGAACATCGGGCCATCTTCGTGACTTCTTTACTCCCCCTCTCATCGACGATCGGAACCCCGGCTGCTTCAAAATGCTTGAGGATCGTCGGCGCGGCGGCTTGCTGAACGGAGTTATTAATCGGCATCTTCGCTGATCCGCCCGACTTCAATGCGCAAAGCAGGTACGAGCTTGTCTGCTTCCCGCCGCGTCGACTCGTTCGCGATTCGGAGATTATTTTCACGACCTTCACATCCTGATACAAAAGGTCGTGAACCGCGGTCATTCCCCAGATCCCGGTCCGCGAGTGAATCCCCGCGCGGTCCACAATCACGCGATCCAGCAGCAGCGACGGTGCCAGAAAGACCATCCCCAGCGGCCCGAGCACGACCAGACCCCATCCATAACGCTTCGACCTCCGCCGGATGATCCAACCGGCGGGAATCGCAACCAGGCAGCCGAGAAAGGTACAGACCGGCACCCATGATTCATAGCGAAACGTCGACGCCCCGTTTTCCGTCGATTCCCGGACGCAACCCGCGCATGTGAACAGACAAAGCGCCGCCGATGTCGCCAGCAAGGCGGATCGGCCTCGAAAAAACGTCCGCATGCGAAGACCTCCCAATAAAAACAGGAGATCTTGGCAACAAATGGGCAACGGAAGATGAAGGCATGCGATCCTCAACGCGGCTCGACCGAGAAGACATGATATCCCCAGGCAGGCATGTCGAGGTAAAGGCCGCGCGTTTCCAGTTCCAGGGCGTCGCGATCATAAACGGCCGGGCCGGTCAGGTCGTGGAAGCGAACCGAGCCGAGCGGCGGAAGCGCGACATAGCACTGGCCCCAGGTCGGTCCGTAATTCACCGCGACGAGCAGGCGAGCCGATCCAGGACCGTCCCAGGTGAAGGCGATGAAGCGATCCCAGGTCGGATTTCCTGGCCAGGCTTCGCGACAGTCGCAAAGCCGCCAGGTGCCCAGGTGCGGCTCGGCCCGGCCAAGAACGGCGAGCAAGCCCCCGTAAAAGGCGATCAGAGCCGGGTCGGTCGGATCGTCGGGACGCCTCGCCAGATGCACCGAGGCGCGGAGCTTCCGCCCTTCAAGCTCTCCTTGATGAAAGAACCGAAGGCCCGGCGTCAAGAAGGTGATCACGGCCGCGGCGGGGTGAACCTCGGCCGGAAAGGTGCTCGCGGCGCGGTCCTCGTCGTGGTTTTCCAGGAACCGGGCGCAACGCCCCTGAAAATCGATCGAGGCATGAAGATGCCCGCGAACCTCGGGAGCATCGAGCGCCCGAAGGCGGTCATAAAGTCGCTTATCATAGGTGGCATCAAACCCTTGCCGCTGGATCGCCCATTCCAGATCCCAGTACACCTCGGCGAGCAGAAAGAGGTCGGGGTTCACGGCCCGAGCCCGAGCAATCGCATACGGCCAGAACGGCGCATCGTCGGGACTTTTGCCGTCGGCGGGCAAGGCGCGATCGCCCCAGGTGGCCAGGAAAATCTCGGGGAGCAAGAGCATCGTCATGTCGCATCGAAGGCCGTCGCAAAGTCCGGCAATTCGCGCCAGTTCGTCGGCCATCGCCGCGCGCAGGCCGGGGTGGCGATAGTTCAACTGAAGCGTATCGGTCCATCCCGAAAAATACGGGTCGCGGCCAAAGGCAAGCACGGCCGAGCCCCGAGCGGTTGACACCCTCGTGTAATTCTGTGGCTCGCGGGCGAGGTCGTCCTCGCTCCCCTGAACGTAAAAATCGGGCCGCGAGGCGACCCAGGGATGATCGAGCGCCGTGTGATTGGGCACGAAATCCAGCATCAGGCGCATGCCCCGGTCGCGGAGCCGATTTCGGATCGCGCGCAGACCCGCGGCGCCTCCAAAGGCGGGCGCGACCTCATACGCCTGCACGGCGAAGATCGAACCGGCCAGATCCTCAACGCGATAATCGGGCAAGAGGTCTCGACCGTGGCGAACCAGGCCCGGCTGCGCCCGCGAGACCTCGCCCCCGGCCCGGCCGATCGTCCAGACGCCGAGCAGCCAGACCCAGTCAAACCCCAGCTCCTTGAGCCGGTCCAGCTCCTCGTCGGGAACCTCAACGAGCGTCAGCGGCGCGCCCGCCTGAACGCGTCGGCCCAGCATGTCAAGCCAGGCTCGCGTGTCGATCTCATAAAGGGTCGGGTGCGGACGTTCTTGGGTGTGTTTCATCCTCCCGTTGTAACCGGGCGGTCAAACCAGGGCCAGTTTCTCGAAGGAAGGGCGATTGCTTCGGCGACAAGAGAAACGTCCCGGCGGGAGGAGGGCACAGTCGGTCACTTCAATGACCAAGGACCAATGACCAATGACCGATGACAACACGGCTGCCTTTCTTGGTCTTCGGTCCTTGGTCATCGGTCCTTTTGCAATTTGCAATTCTCCTGTCGGTCCTTGCCGGACGGGGCGGCGTGGTGTGTAATCGACCGGATCAGGAACGGAGTCGGGGCTTTTTTGACCGCGTCGGCTTCTGGCGAGACCCGCCGGGGCCGACCGGTTCCCGCCATGCCCCGCGAGACGGACACGAACCAACGACCCGAGACCGACGCCATGAGTCGACGTTTTCAAAGCTTCGCGCTGGCCGTGACTGTTGCCCTGTTCTCGGCCTTCACCGGCCAGGCGCGCGCCGAGGCGCTGCTGGAGGTCAAGGCGGGCGATCATATCAGCCTGATCGGCAACACGCTGGCCGACCGGATGCAGCATGACGGCTGGCTCGAAGCCCACCTGTATAGCCGGTTCCCGACCCTTGACCTGGTCGTCCGCGACCTCGGTTTCTCGGGCGACGAACTGACGCTCCGACTCCGCTCACAGGATTTTGGAAGTCCCGACGACTGGCTCTCGCGCACGAAGACCGACATCGTCTTCGCCTTCTTCGGCTATAACGAATCCTTCGGCGGCAAGGCGGGCCTTGGCAAATTCAAGGCCGACCTTCAGGCGTTCATCAAACATACGCTCGCCCAGAAATATAACGGCAAGACCGCGCCGAGGCTCGTTGTCTTTTCGCCGATCGCTCACGAAGATCTTCACGACAAAAACCTTCCCGACGGCAAGGACAACAACCAACGGCTGGAACTCTACACCGCCGCGATGGCCGAGGTTTGCAAGGACAACGGCGTCCCCTTCGTCGATATCTTCCATTCGATGAAGAACGCGTATCAAGGCGCTCCGCAACCGTTGACAATCAACGGCGTCCACCTTACCGAAACCGGCGGTTACACCCTCGCCCACCAGATCGACAGGACTCTCTTTCCCGATCACGTCAATCGGTCGATCGCCGGGATGGAGAAGATTCGCGCGGCGGTCCTCGACAAGAATTTCTACTGGTTCAACCGCTACCGGACCGTCGACGGCTACTCGATTTTCGGCGGCCGGGCCGACCTCGCCTTCGTCGGCGGTCAGACCAACCGGATCGTCGCCCAGCGCGAGATGGAAGTCCTCGATGTGATGACCGCCAACCGCGACAAACGCATCTGGGCGATCGCCAAGGGGGGCGACCTCAAGGTCGACGATTCCAACACGCCGCCATTTATCCCGGTCGTCACCAACAAGCCCGGCACCGGCCCGAACGGTGCCCACGTCTTCCTCGATGGCGAGGAAGCCATCGCCAAGATGACCGTCGCCAAGGGAATGAAGGTTAACCTGTTCGCCTCGGAAAAGGAGTTTCCCGACCTCGCCAAGCCGGTGCAGATGAGCTGGGACGCCCGCGGCCGGCTCTGGGTCGCCGCCTGGCCGACCTATCCTCACTGGAAGCCCAAGGAGGAGATGAATGATAAGATCCTCATCTTCGAAGATACCAATGGCGACGGCAAGGCCGACAAGCAAACCGTCTTCGCCGACGGCCTCCACTGCCCGACCGGCTTCGAGATCGTCAACGGAGGCGCCCTCGTCGCCGCGGCGCCCGACGTCCTCTTCCTCCAGGACACCAACGGCGACGACAAGGCCGACGTGAAGACCCGCGTCCTCAGCGGAATCGACTCCGCCGACACCCACCACACCGCCAACAGCTTCCAGCTTGATCCCGGAGGCGCTCTCTACTGGCAAGAAGGAACTTTTCACCAGACCCAGGTGGAAACCCCCTACGGCCCGAGCGTCCGGGTCTCGAACGCGGGCGTGCATCGTTACGAGCCGAAGACGCGGAAGTTTGAGATCTACGTCACCTACGGATTCGCCAACCCGCACGGGCACGTCTTCGACCGCTGGGGCCAGGACGTCGTCATTGACGGCACCGGGTCCGACCCCTACCACGGCACCCTCTTCTCGGGCCATCTTGACTATCCCCAGAAGCACTCCCGGCCCCCGACTGTTTACGCGCAGCGAACCCGCCCCTGCCCCGGCCTGGAAATCCTCTCAAGCCGCCATTTTCCCGATTCGATGCAAGGCAACCTCCTGGTTCCCAACGTGATCGGCTTTCAAGGGATTCTCCAGTACCGGCTCGATGAATCGGGCGCGAGCCTCGCGGGCACCGAGGCCGAGCCGATCCTCTCGTCGACCGACCCGAACTTCCGCCCCTCCGCCGTCGGCGTCGGCCCCGACGGCGCGATCTACTTCCTCGACTGGCAGAACCCGATCATCGGCCACATGCAGCACAACCTCCGCGACCCCAGCCGCGACCGCATCCACGGCCGGATCTATCGGGTCACCTTCGAGGGCCGACCCCTCCTCAAACCCGTCAAGATCGCCGGTGAACCGATCGAAAAACTCCTCGACCTCCTCAAGGAACCCGAAGACCGCGTCCGCTATCGCGTCAAGGCCGAACTCACCGCGCGGAAGGCCGACGAGGTCATCGCGGCGCTCGATCAATGGGTCAAAAACCTCGATAAATCCGACTCCAATTATGAACATCAGTTAACCGAAGCCCTCTGGGTCCACCAGTCGCAGAACGTCGTTGACGTCGACCTCTTGAACCGCCTTCTCAAGTCGACCGACTCCCGCGCCCGGGCCGCGGCGACGCGCGTCCTCTGCGTCTGGCGCGATCGGGTTCCCAATGCTCTCGAACTCCTCAAGACGCTCGCCGCCGACCCCTACCCCCGCGTCCGGCTCGAAGCCGTGCGCGCGGCGAGCTTCTTTGACGTCCCCGAGGCCATTGAGGTCGCCCTGATCTCGGCCGAGCACCCGACCGACGTCTATCTCGATTACACCCGCGGCGAGACGTTGAAGGCGCTTGACCCCGTCTGGAAGAAAGCACTCAGCGAGGGGCGTCCGATCAAGTTCACGAGCGACGTCGGCGCCCGTTTCTTTCTCAAGGGGTTGAGCACCGACGAGGTCTTGAGGACCCCGAGATCACGCGCCGTCGACCTGGAGCTGCTCTTCCGCAAGGGGGTCCGCGACGAGATCCGCCGCGAGGCCCTGACCGACCTGGCGAAGCGCGAAAACAAGGGCGACCTTCGCGTCCTTCTCGACACGATCCGTGCCCAGGACGCCGAGACCGCGCAGCACGAGGAAAGCGTCGTTTTTGACCTCGTCCGGCTCCTCACCGGCCGCCCCGCCGCCGACCTCGCGGGCGTTCGCGCTGACCTGGAAACCCTCGCTACCGAGGCGACCCAGCCGATCACCCGGGCGCTTGGCTTCGTCGCCCTGATCGCCGCCGATGGTTCGACCGAGAAAGCCTGGACCCTCGCGAATCGATCGGTCAAATCCTTGCTCGACCTGATCAACGCGATGCCCCTGGTCGCCGATCCCGGCCTTCGCGCCAGTCTTTACCCCAAGGTGCTCCCGCTTCTGGACGGCCTGCCGAAATCCCTCGCCCCCGACGCCCCGAAGTCGAAAGGCACCTACGGCCGGTTCGTCCGCGTTGAGCTTCAGGGCCGTCGGACGCTCACCCTGGCCGAGGTTGAAGTCGTCAGCGACGGCCGGAACGTCGCCCGCCAGGGCAAGGCCACGCAAAAAAATACCGGCTACGGCGGCGAGGCCCCCCGCGCGATCGACGGCAACACCAAGGCCGCATACGGCGAGGGCGGCCAGACCCACACCCAGGAAGAGACGCAAGACCCCTGGTGGGAAGTCGACCTCGGCTCCGAGCAGCCGATCGAATCGGTCACGATCTACAATCGCGGCGAAGGCTACGAGAAACGTCTCGATAACTTCACGCTCAAGATTCTCGACAACGCTCGCAACGTCGTCTTCGAGCGTAAGAATCAGCCGGCGCCCCGACCCAGGGTTGTTCTCGCCGTCGGCGGCGGTGGTCCCGAGGGCCAGGTCCGTCGCGCCTCGATGGCCGCGCTCACGACCGTCCGCGGTCAGGAAGTTCCGACCTTCAAGGCCCTCGCGCGCTTCGTCAAGTCGGGCGAGGACCGCCCTTCGGCCATTCGCGCCCTCCAGCACATCCCGGCCGCGTACTGGCCCGCCGACGAGGCGCGTCCCTTGCTCGACTCCTTGATTGCCTACGTCCGCACCGTTCCGACCGCCGACCGCACCTCCGCCACCGCGCTCGACGCCCTCCAACTTGCCGACGCTCTCGCGGCGCTCCTGCCGCGCGATCAGGCCCGTACCCTTCGCAAGGAACTCGGCGACCTGGGCGTTCGCGTCATCCGGCTCGGCACGGTGCTTGACCAGATGCTCTTTGACAAGGACCGGATCGTCGTTCAGGCGAGCAAGCCCGTCGAGGTCGTCTTCGAGAACAACGACCTGATGCCGCACAACTTCGTCGTCACCCGCCCCGGCGACCTGGAAGCCGTCGGCCTTCTCGGCGAGGAAACCGCCACGCAGCCCGGCGCACTCGAACGCAACTTCGTCCCGAAGACCGACAAGATCCTCGTTTCCACCCGCCTGCTTCAGCCTCGCGAGACCGAGAAGCTTGACTTCAAGGCCCCCGAAAAGGCCGGCGTCTATCCTTATGTCTGCACCTATCCCGGCCACTGGCGACGGATGTACGGCGCGCTTTACGTCGTCGACGACCTCGACGATTACCTCGCCGATCCCGAGTCGTACCTCGGCCGCCACCCGATGCCGATCGCCGACGAACTCCTCAAGTCGAACCGTCCTCGCAAGGAATGGACCCTTGCCGACCTCGCCCCCGCGCTCGAAGGGATCAGCAAGGGGGGACGTTCTTATTCGAACGGCAAGCAGATGTTTCAGGTCGGCGGCTGTGTCTCCTGCCACAAGCTCAACGGCGTCGGCGAGGAGCTTGGCCCCGACCTCGCCAAGCTCGACCCCAAGATGAACGCGGCCGAGATCCTCAAAAACATCCTCGAACCCTCCTTCAAGATCGACGACAAGTACCGGACCTTCCTCTTTGAAATGAATTCTGGCAAGGTCGTGACGGGGATGATCCTCGAAGAAACCGCCGACAATGTGAAGGTGATCGAGAACCCTCTCGCCTCGTCGACGCCCGTCGTTCTTCGCAAGGCCGAGATCACCGAACGCGCCAAGTCTCCCAGTTCGATCATGCCCAAGGGCCTTCTCGACAAGCTCACGCGCGACGAGGTCCTTGACCTCCTCTCCTACGTCATCGCCCGCGGCGACGCCTCGTCTCCCCTCTTCCATCTCGGCCACGGCGCCCATGCGCACGGGCATTGACCATTTTTCGCCAAAGAAATGACCGATAACCGATGACCGATGACCGATGGGAATGCGAGACACGCCACTCGGCTCTCGGTTTCCATTCGGTCATCGGTCATGGGTCATGGGTCATCGGTCATGGGTCATGGGTCATGGGTCATGGGTCATCGGTCATGGGTCATGGGTCATGGGTCATGGGTCATCGGTCATCGGTCATGGGTCATGGGTCATCGGTCATGGGTCATGGGTCATGGGTCATCGGTCATGGGTCATGGGTCATGGGTCATGGGTCATCGGTCATCGGTCATCGGTCATGGGTCATGGGTCATGGGTCATGGGTCATCGGTCATCGGTCATCGATTCTGACTCCCCGTCTTCCCCAGACGCACAAACAGACACGAGTCGTCATCTGTTCGCCTCTATCGTCACGCCGTTCGCCGGTATAATGTGGACCGGTTGACGCGGATTTGACGGAGAATCGGGGCGGCCTGGATGATGATCACGGGTCGAATCAAGGCGATGCTCGAAGAGTGCGAGGCGGGACGGCCATCGTTCCCGCCGAACGTGCTCTACAACGAAAGCTGGCTCCTGCGCATCGTCATCGACTGGTTTCAGCGACACGGCGGCGACCGCTATCCGCTCTCGCATCTGTCGGGCTCGCGCTGGTTCTCGGAAGCCTGGTTGCCGTCGCCCTTCTTGCCGCGCTTTCGGGGCGATCGCCTGGCCGAGAGTCGGACGCATGCCGATGGCGTGATCGGTCATTTCACGATCGGCGACCCGGGCACGGCCGGGCTCACGCTCGCCGCCGACGCGGATCAGTTCGTCGTCATCGAAGGCAAGCTCTTTAACCGGCTCTCGGCCGGCGTGAAGAACGCTCCCTATTACGATCAGGCCGCGCGAAGCGTCGCCTGCGTCGCCGAATCCCTCCGCCGGGCCGACCGCGATCCCCAGGCCCTGGCCGACCTCTCGTTCCTGGTCATCGCCCCGCGTGCCCGGATTGACGACGGCATCTTCGCCTGGGACACCTCCCTCGACGCGATCCGCCGCAAGGTCCGCCGCCGGGTCGAGGACTATGCGGGCGAGCGCGACGCCTTCTTCCACGACTGGTTCGAGCCGACCTTGAAACGGATCGACGTCCGCTCATTAAGCTGGGAAGACGTGATCGAGGTCATCGCTTTCCACGACGCCGCGTCTGGCCAGTTCATTGACGCCTTTTACGGCCAGTGCCTTCGGTTCAACCGTCCCCAGGCCGTCGCCCGCTTCCCCGGCCGCCGGAGCGGAACCAGCTTCGCCGCGGAGTGGTCGCGGGCGAATTAGGGAAGAGGTTTGAAAGGATGTCAAGGTTTCATGACCAATGACCAATGAAAAATCACAAAAAACACGTTGATACGCAATCACTCGAATGTTCAAGAAAAGAATTTGCCTCGTCAAGGCAACCTCTGTCTTAAAGCATCTTGAATTCTCCCCTCGGTCATTGATCATCGGTCATCGGTCATCGGTCATCGGTCATCGGTCATCGGTCATCGGTCATCGGTCATCGGTCATCGGTCATCGGTCATCGGTCATCGGTCATCGGTCATCGGTCATCGGTCATCGGTCATCGGTCATCGGTCATCAACCTGCAACCCTAGGCGTGATTCTCAGCGGGTCAATCTCCCGGAAACCTCGGGCGGACGACGTCGAGCATGGCGTCGTGAAGGTGGCCATTCGAGGCGAGAATCGAGGTCTTCGCCAGCGGCAAGGGGTCGCCCAGGCAGGTTGTGACGCGGCCCCCGGCTTCCTCGACGAAGAGGCGGCCCGCGGCGAAATCCCAGGGCGAAAGAGTGAACTCGAAGTAGGCGCCAAGCTGGCCGAGAGCCACCATGCAAAGGTCAAGCGACGCCGCGCCGAAGCGGCGGATGCCGTGAACCTGGTATTCACTCTTCAACGCGCCAATGACCTCCAGGGTTCGCTCCATCTTCACCCCCCGATCATAATAAAAGCCGACGCCGACCAGCGACTCGCCCAGCGTCGTCGCCTCGCTGACGCGGGTCCGCTCGCCGTTGAAGAAGGCTCCCTGCCCTCGCGCGGCGACGTGCCAGTCGTTGCGGATCGGGTTGAAGATCACCCCGCATTGAGCGATACCCGCGCGGTAATAGGCGATCGAGACCGAGAACTGAGGGATCTTGTGCGCGAAGTTGTTCGTGCCGTCGAGCGGGTCGACAATCCAGAGATGCTCGGCCCTCGCGTCGCCCGCGTGCGCTTCCTCGGCGAGGATCTCGTGATCGGGATAGGTCCGCCGGATCACGTCGACGACGGCGCGCTCGGCCTCGACGTCGGCGTCGGAAACGAGGTTGGCAACATCCTTGTTGCGCATCGCGATTCCCTCGCGAAAGTACCGAGAAACGACCGCTCCGCCCGCGCGCGCGGCTTCCTCGGCAACACTCAACTCGGGCATATCCATCGCGTGCGAACCTCAAAGGAAAGGGCCATCGGTCGGATTATCGCCTCAAAATCCGGCCCCATTGTACGAAAATCGACCGCCTGACGCCCCAGGGTCTCGGGCCCTTCCCGGGAATTCTCAGCGCGAAGGACCGGGGGGATTATTGACGCGAAGCCCCAACGCGCCTAGGATTCGACGTGTCGGACCGTCCGGCTCGACGGGTGAAGACAATTCGTCCGGTCGGGCCGTTACGGACGGAGCGTTGAGCCCCGCCCCAAGTGAGATCGTGGACTTCGGGCGGGTCTGATCTGGTCTTGCCTGGCCGTTTCTTTGTGTCAAAACCGGGCCGCGAGCCCGAGAGTCCCCCGCCCAGGGCGCTGTGCCTGGGGGACGTCCGGCCCCGGCCCGAGATGGTGTCGGCTGCTTTTGTAAGTCGGCTTTCTAATCTCGGTCGGCCCGAGGCCGATCTGGGTTGGTCCCTGGTTCAACAAGGTGACGAACCACCATGCGTCGAAGTCCGGGTCTCTGGGGCGCCACCTGCCTGCTTGCCGGTGTCGCCGGGTTGGGGCTTTCTGGCTGCGGCGAGAAGACGGCGGCGAAGCCTCCGGCCGCCAAGCCGCCGGTCGTTGTCATCAGCACGCCGGTCAGCGATTACGTGTCTGACTATGAAGACTTCACGGGACGGACCGATGCCGTCTTCTCGGTCGAGATCCGCGCCCGGGTCTCGGGTTTCCTCGACAAGGTTAACTTCAAGGACGGCGATGAGGTCAACGAAGGTGCCCTCCTCTTCGAGATCGATAACCGGCCTTACAAGGCGAACCTGAACCGAACCGAGGCCACCCTGGCGCAATCCGAGGCCCACTACAAGCGCCTTGACGCTGATTATCGACGCGTGGCGAACCTTTACAGCCGGGGCAACGCCAGCCGCGAGGAGTTTGACAAGAGCACCGGCGACCGCTCCGAAGCCGAGGCCGCCGTCGGCGTCGCTCGCGCCGATTTCGAGCTGGCGAAGCTCAACATGACCTTCACCCGGATCACCGCGCCGATCAGCGGAATGCTCAGCCGAAGACTTGTTGACCCGGGCAACCTCGTCCAGGCCGACACGACCCCGATGACGACGATCGTCTCGCTCGACCCGCTTTATGTCTACTTCGACGTCGACGAGCGAACGCTCCTGAGGCTCCGCCGGCTCGTTCGAGACAAGGTCATTCCGTCTCGCACACAGGCGGAGATCCCGGTCCTTGTCGCCCTTTCCGACGAGACGAGCTTCCCGCACAAGGGGATCATTAACTTCGCCGACAACCGGGTCGATCCCGGCACGGGAACCTTGCGGGTCCGGGCCTCGATCGAGAACCCGAAGCCTCGGGTGCTCTCGCCGGGCCTCTTCGTCCGGGTTCGTCTCCCCGTCGGCGAGCCTCGGAAGTCGATCATGATCGCCGAAAAAGCGATCGGCACCGACCAGGGGCAGAAGTACCTTTTTGTCGTCAACGACAAGAATGAGGCGATCAAGCGCAACGTGACCGTGGGCAAGCTCGACAACGGCATGCGCGAGATTTCCGAAGGTCTCGCCACGGGCGACCGCGTCGTGATCGAGGGTCTGCAACGAATCAGGAACTTTCAGAAGGTTGATCCCAAGACCGAGGCCGAGATGGCTCCGCCGCCGAGCAAAGGGGCCGCCTCGAAGAAGGTCGCCAGCCGGGGCGCCTGAGACTGGTAGTCAATCAAGCATTCGAGCAGGTCGCCCCCAGGGCCGATTGACACCGAAGCATTTACCTACCGGGAGGGTCGGCCCTTGTTCTCGCGATTCTTCATCGACCGCCCGATCTTCGCCGCCGTGCTCTCGATCGTGATCACCCTGGCCGGCGGAATCGCGGTCTTCGTCCTGCCGCTGGCGCTCTATCCGCCAATCTCGCCGCCGGTCGTGCAGGTCGATTGCAACTACCCCGGCGCCAGCGCCCAGGTCGTTTCCGAAACCGTCGCGACGCCGATCGAGCAGCAGGTCAACGGCGTCGAGAACATGATGTACATGTCCTCGCAATGCACCAACGACGGTACCTATAACCTGACCGTGACCTTCAAGCACGGAATCGACCTGAACCTCGCGCAGGTGCTCGTTCAGAACCGCGTCGCGCTCGCCCTGCCGCAGCTTCCCGACGTCCTCAAGCAGACCGGCGTGAACGTCAAGAAGAAGTCGCCCGACATCCTTCTCGTCATCGCCCTGAACTCGCCAACCGGCAAGTTTGACCAGCTCTTCCTGAGCAATTACGCCGTCCTTCAGGTCAAGGACGAACTCGCAAGGCTCGAAGGCGTCAGCGACGTCACGATGCTCGGTCAGCGCGATTACAGCATGCGCATCTGGGTCGACCCCGAAAAGCTCGCCGCCCGCGACATGACCGCCGGTGACATCGCCAACGCCGTCCGGGCTCAAAACGCCCAGGTGGCGACCGGCATGATCGGCCAGCCGCCGGTTCCCCACGGTCAACTCATCCAGGTTCCCCTCAGCACGCTCGGCCGGCTCACCGATATCGACCAGTTTCAGGAAATCATCGTCAAGGCAACCGCCGACGGCCGGGTCGTCCGCCTCAAGGATGTCGCTCGGGTCGAGCTTGGCGCCAAGAATCAAGATATCAGCGGCAAGGTTAACGGTCTGCCGTCGGTCAGTATCGCCATCTTCCAGCTTCCCGACGCCAATGCCCTCGATACCGCCGTTCTCGTCAAGAACAAGATCAACGAGCTTGCCAAGGAATTTCCCGAGGGCATGCGGTACGAGATCCGCTACGACACCACCCCCTTCATCAGCGAATCCATCGGCGAGGTCGTCCACACGCTCATCGAGGCGATCATCCTCGTCGCCGTCGTCGTCCTGATGTTTCTCCAGAACTGGCGGTCGGCGGTGATCCCGCTAATCGCCGTTCCCGTGGCGATCATCGGCACCTTCGCGGTGATGGCCGTGCTGGGGTTCAGCCTCAATAACCTCACGCTCTTCGGCCTCGTCCTGGCGATTGGCATCGTGGTTGACGACGCGATTGTCGTCGTCGAGGCGGTGGAACATCATATTGAACATGGATTGAATCCCCGAGACGCGACGGTCAGGGCGATGGATGAGGTCTCCGGCCCGGTCGTGGCGATCGGCCTGGTCTTGACCGCCGTCTTCGTCCCTTGCGCCTTCATCTCGGGAATCGTCGGCCAGTTTTTCCGCCAGTTCGCCTTGACGATCGCCGCGTCCACGATCATCTCCACATTTAACTCGCTGACACTCAGCCCGGCGCTCGCCGCCCTCTTGCTCCGGCCCAGAACGAACGCGTCAAAGTATGAGGTGCTTCCTCGCCTGGCCTACGTCGTGGCTGGAGGTTGGATCTCCTGGATCTATCTGGCGCGCTGGACCGCCGTGCATCTCCCCTTGCTCTCCTTCCGAACGCACCTGGGGGGCTGGACGACCGCCGACCTGATCGCGATGGCGGTTGGTGGCTTGATCGGCTGGTTCCTGGCGAAGCCCGTGAACCGCGTCCTCAGCGCCTTCTTCTGGTTGTTCAACGTAAGCTTCGTGAAGGCGACGAATGTTTATACGCGGATCATCGCCGGAATGCTCCGCCTGAGTTTTCTCGTGATCGTCGTTTACGCGGGCCTGCTGGGAATCACCTACTGGGGGTTCAAGACGACGCCGACGGGCTTCATTCCGTCGCAGGACATGGGCTATCTCCTCGTCAACGTCCAGTTGCCCGACTCCGCCTCGCAGGAACGCTCGACCGCCGCGCTGGACCACATCATCAACGTCGCCAAGGCGGTGCCGGGCATCCGGTTCACGCAGGCGATGACCGGCCAGTCGATGCTCCTGGGAGCGAACGGCTCCAACTTCGGCACGATGTTCCTGATCCTTGACTCATATGAGCATCGCCCCGACCCGGTCTCGGAACGCTTCTTCACCTGGTGGCAATGGACCGAGCTTGAGCCGAAGATTCGCGGCTGGCTGAATCTCAAGCCCGCCGCGCCGACCGCGACGGCCGAGGCCAAGGTTCGCCACTGGCTCCATCTCCCCAAGATCGCCCCCCTCAACAGCGACGCCATCGCGCAGCGGCTTCGCAAGAAGTTCGAGGAACAGATTCCCGAGGCGATGATTACCGTGCTCGGGCCGCCTCCGGTCCGTGGTGTCGGTCGCGCCGGCGGCTTCAAGGTCATGATCGAGGACCGCGGCGATAACGGTTCCGTCACCCTTCAAGGTCAGACCGAGGCGCTCACCGAGGCCCTCAAGCTTCAAAAGACTCCCGAAGGGCTCCCCTCGCTCGTCGGCCTGACCTCGGTCTTCCGCGCCAACGTTCCATCGGTCTTCGTTGATGTGAACCGGACCGAGTGCATGAGCAAGGACGTTCCCTTGAAAGACCTCTTTGACACGATGCGGATCTACCTCGGTTCGCTCTATGTCAATGACTTTAACCTTTACGGGCGAACCTGGCAGGTCGTGGTTCAGGCCGAGCCGCGCTTCCGCAACAAGATTGACGACGTCCGCCGGCTCAAGGTCCGAAACACCGAGGGGGCGATGGTCCCGCTCGGTGCCCTGGCCGAGGTCAAGGAGGTCAACGGACCGCTCGTCCTGGCGCGTTATAACATGTATCCGGCCGCTCCGCTCAACGGCGCCGCGGCCCCCGGCGTCAGTTCGGGCGAGGCGATCCGGATCGTCGAACGGGTGGCCGAGGACCCGCAATACGGCCTTCCCAGGTCGATGGCCTACGAGTGGACCGAGCTTGCTTACCTGGAACTTCAGGCGGGCAACACGGCGATGATCGTCTTCGGGTTCGCCGTCTTCACCGTCTTCCTCGTTCTCGCGGCCCAGTACGAAAGCTGGGCGATGCCGATGGCGATCATCCTCGTCGTGCCGATGTGCCTGCTCAGCGCGATCATCGGCGTCAAGGTCTCGGGCCAGGATGTGAACATCTTCACGCAGATCGGATTCGTCGTGCTCGTCGGCCTGGCGAGCAAGAACGCGATCTTGATCGTCGAGTTCGCCAAGTCACGCCGCGATGAGGGCGAGAACCGCAACCAATCGGCGCTCGATGCCTGCCGCCTTCGGCTCCGGCCGATCATCATGACCTCGCTGGCGTTCATCCTCGGCGTTCTCCCCTTGATCCTCGGCCACGGGGCCGGCGCCGAGATGCGGCGGACGCTCGGCATGACTGTCTTCAGCGGAATGCTCGGCGTGACCATCTTCGGCATCTTCCTGACTCCGGTCTTCTTCGTCGTCGTTGACTGGCTCGCGGGCGCCTCGGCCTTTAAATCTCCCCGGATGAAGGCCGTGAGCCGCGCCGCCCGGTACGCCCTCGCCTTCCTCTTCCTCGGACTCCCGATCCTGATCCCGTACCTCCTCCGCGAGCTTCGCAAGAAATCCAGCGGCCGCGGAGCCGCGACCCCCCCGCGCCCGTTCATCGCCGATCCCGGCGGACCCGATTTCGTCGATGCCCCGATCCATGCGAACGGGCATCAAAACGGTAACGGCAACGGCAACGGCAACGGCAACGGACACGCCAACGGTCATGGCCCCGAGGCGCATCCCGCGGCCTCGGAAGATAATCCCGACGAACTGGTCTCGCCCCGCTGACGCGTCGCAGGCTGACTTGAGCCGAGGAACCCCCGCGCATGTTCTCCAAGTTCTTCATCGACCGGCCGATCTTCGCGTCGGTGCTGTCGATCATCATCACCCTGGCCGGTGGCATCGCCGTCTGGACGCTCCCCGTCGCGCAGTATCCCGACATCACGCCGCCGACGGTCGAGGTCTCGGCCTATTATCCGGGGGCCAACGCCCAGGTCGTCGCCGACACCGTCGCCGCGCCGATCGAGCAGCAGGTCAACGGCGTCGAGAACATGATGTACATGTCGTCGCAATGCACCAACGACGGCATGTACACGTTAACCGTTACCTTCAAGCTCGGCGTTGACCTGAACATGGCGCAGGTTCTCGTGCAGAACCGCGAGAGCCTGGCCGAGCCGATCTTGCCCGACCTCGTCAAGCGCCGGGGGGTGACCGTCAAGAAGAAGTCGCCGTCGATCCTCATGATTGTCAACCTCTTCTCGCCCGACAAGACGCGCGACAACCTTTATCTGAGCAATTACGCGACGATCCAGCTTCGCGACGAGCTGGCCCGGCTCGACGGTGTCGGCGACATCACTTACATGGGCCAGCGCGATTACAGCATGCGGGTCTGGCTCGACCCCGAAAAAATGTCCTTCCGCAACCTGACCGCGGGCGACGTGACGACGGCCATCACCCAGCAAAACGCCCAGGTCGCCGCCGGTCAGATCGGCCAACCCCCCGTTCCCAATGGCCAGGTCTTTCAGTTCACGATGAGTACCCTCGGCCGGCTCGCCGACGCCGATCAGTTCGCCGACATGATCCTCAAGACCGACACCTCGGGCCGGGTCGTCCGCCTTCGCGATGTCGCCCGCCTCGAACTCGGCGCGCAGTCATACGATCAAACATGTACACTTGATCAACAGCCATCGGTGGCCCTTTCGGTCTATCAACGTCCCGGGTCGAACGCCCTCAAGACCGCGCAGCTTGTCCGCGCCAAGATGGAGGAACTCAAGGGGCGTTTCGAATCGGGGATCGATTACGCGATCGTCTACGACACGACCCCATTCATCACCGAGTCGGTCAAGGAAGTCTTCAACACCTTGCGCGACGCAATCATCCTCGTCGCGGTCGTCGTCCTCCTCTTCCTTCAGAACTGGCGGTCGGCGGTGATTCCCTTGATCGCTGTGCCGGTGGCGATCATCGGCACCTTCGCGGTGATGGCCGTGCTGGGGTTCAGCCTCAATAACCTCACGCTCTTCGGCCTCGTGCTGGCGATCGGCATCGTGGTTGACGACGCGATCGTCGTCGTCGAGGCGGTGGAACATCATATTGAACATGGGATGGCCCCGCGCGACGCGACCGTGAGGGCGATGGAAGAGGTTTCGGGACCGGTCGTGGCGATCGGCCTGGTCTTGACGGCGGTCTTCGTTCCCTGTGCCTTCATCTCGGGAATCGTCGGCCAGTTCTTCCGCCAGTTCGCCTTGACGATCGCCACGTCGACCCTGATTTCCACGTTCAACTCGCTCACGCTCAGCCCGGCTCTCGCCGCCTTGCTGCTCCGCCCGAGACACCAGGGAGCCAGACAGAACGAGGCCCTTCCGGTCCCGGCCTACATGCTCCTCGGCGCCTGGGTTTTCTGGGCCTTTGTCCGCCCCGAACTCACCGGCCGGGTCCACCTGGGACCAGCCTGGGCCTTGACGCTCGCCTGCATCGTCGTCGGCGCCGTGGTCGGTTACCTCTTGAGCCGACCGCTGAACTGGCTGCTCGGCTGGGTCTTCTGGCTCTTCAACTTCGGCTTCGTCAAGGCGACGAACGGTTATACCCGCATCGTCGCGGGCCTGCTTCGCGTCAGTCTCCTCGTCCTGCTCGTTTACGGCGGCCTGCTCGGCCTGACCTACTGGGGGTTCACGCACACGCCCGCCGGATTCATTCCCTCGCAGGACAAGGGGTTCTTGCTCGTCAACGTCCAGTTGCCCGACTCGACCTCCGTCAGCGAGACGCAGGACGTGATGGGCCGGATCGAGGCGATTGCGCGCAAGGTGCCGGGCGTGGCGCACACGGTGGCGCTTTCGGGCCAGTCGATCCTTTTGAACGCGAACGCCCCGAACTTCGGCGCCATGTACGTCATGCTTGACGAGTTCCACCACCGAGAAGTCGCGTCCAAGGGGGGCGACGCGATCGCCGCCAGGCTTCGCGACGACTTCCAGGCCGAGGTTCCCGAAGGGCTCATCAACGTCTTTGGCGCCCCGCCGGTCGAGGGCCTGGGAACGGCCGGCGGCTTCAAGATCGTCATCGAGGACCGTGGCGACCTCGGCCGCGAGGCGATGCAGGCGACCGCCGAACAGGTCATTGGCGACGCCAATGCCAACCCCGACTTGACCGCCCTTTTCACCGGCTTTCGCGCCAACACGCCCTGGCTCTTCCTCGACATCGACCGATCGAAGATGAGCACGATGGGCGTCAATCCGGCCGAGGCTTTTAACACGCTTCAGGTCTTCCTCGGCTCGCTTTATGTGAATGACTTCAACAAGTTTGGCCGGACCTGGCAGGTGAACGTTCAGGGCGACGCGAACTTCCGCAAGCAGATTGAAGACCTCAAGCAGTTGAAGATCCGCAGCGAGCGCGGAGGGATGGTTCCGCTCGCCTCGCTCGCCGGAATTCGCGACGTGACCGGTCCCGTGATGATTCCGCGCTACAACATGTATCCTTCCGCGGCGATCAATGGCGCTCCGGCTCCTGGCGTCAGTTCCGGTCAGGCGATTCAGCAGATGCAAGACGTGGTCAAGCGTGACATCCCTTCGGCGATGCGTTACGAGTGGACGGAACTGGCCCTCTTGCAGCTTCAAACAGGCTCCACGGCGATGCTTGTCTTCTTGCTCGCGGTGGTGCTCGTCTTCCTCGTTCTCGCGGCTCAGTATGAAAGCTGGGCCTTGCCGATGGCGGTGATCCTGGTCGTGCCGATGTGCCTGCTCTGCTCGGTCGCGGGTGTCGCCTATGCCAAGATGGACATCAACATCTTCACACAGGTTGGTTTCATCGTGCTCGTCGGCCTCGCCTGCAAGAACGCGATCCTGATCGTCGAGTTCGCCAAGGCCCGCCGCGAAGAAGGGGTCACGGCGTATGAGGCGACCCTGGAAGCCTGCCAGCTTCGGCTCAGGCCGATCATGATGACCTCCTTCGCGTTCATCCTGGGTGTCGTTCCGCTGGTCCTTTCCGTCGGCGCCGGGGCCGAGATGAGGCGCACGCTTGGCACGGCTGTCTTTAGCGGAATGCTCGGCGTCACGCTCTTCGGGATCTTTCTGACGCCGGTCTTTTATTATGTGATTCAGTGGCTCAGTGATCGCCGAGGCACTCCGGCCGGCGTTTCCGAGTCAGGCGACCTTGGACACGACGGCCACGCGCCCGAAGACGTCAAGAATTCTCACAAGGCTGTTGAACCCGCTGTTGAACGTGAGCGTGAACCCGAACCTTATGCGCCGCCTGTCTGACAATTCGGCGGTGAAGGGCTTTCAGAAGTCAAGACTTGATGACCGATGACCGATGGCCAATGCCTGATGACCAATGACCGATTGAAGACGTTTGGGAGTCAGTATTCTTGTCGGTCATTGGACATTGGTCATCGGTCATTGAACCTGCCCGCTCCGCGACAATTCTAAACACGTCGGCGGCCTCTTCCAATGCGGAAGGGCCGCCGACGTGGTGGCGAATCGGGAGAAAGAGAGGGTCGGTCAAGACCGGTCCGACGGCTCAGAAGTAAAGCTGGAAGCGGACGAGGAACATGTCGCTGGTCAACTGACGCTTGCCCGGGGCATAAACGACCGGCTCGTTGTACGCGGCGTGCTGCCAATCAAAGTAAAGCTTCAGGTACTGCGTCATGTGCCAGTTGAAGCCGAAGTCGGTCATGCTCACGCGGTTGGCCGAGGTGTTCTGGTCGGCCAGACCGGCGGTATAAACCTGGTTGCCGATGTCCAGGTAGTTGTACCGGCCCGTGATTTCCCAGGCACCCGGTCCGCGCTGGCCTTTGCGAAGGTCAAACGGCCGGAGCGGCTTGACGATCCCCAGGCTGCTCCGCGTCTCGCCCGTTAGCAAATAACCCGCCTGAAGATAAAAGCTATCCACGCCGAGGCGGGTCCGCTGCGTGGGGGTCGACGCGAGCGAGTAGTCCTGCGCACCGCTCTGCCATTCGCCGATCAAGGCAAGCTGCTGATAGAAATAGGCGAAGTGGAGATCCCAGAAGGCCTGATTCCCGGTCTCGCGGACGTTGTTATTAAACGTCAGGAAGGGGACGCCGAGAGCGGCGTTACCCGACGTCGGCACGGCCGTCCGAAGCGTCGCCGGGATCGCCGCGGAGTAGGCGTTGCCCGAGTAAACCGAGCCGCCGACATTGAAGTTTTCCAGCAGCGAACCTTCCGAGTTCTTGAACGGCCGCCAGTTGACGAAGCCTGAGAAGAACTTGCTGTCCTGGTTGGCGACGAACCCGTTCCGCGTGCCGTTGAAAACGCCCGCCGCGTAGTCAAACGAGTTGTCGAAGAGGCGCCCGTAGGCCATCGCACCCAGGTCGCGGTTCTGGCCGAAGTTGTTGAAGAAGAGCGACCGTTCGGGCGTGATCAACCCCTGAATCGGTTCGACCAGGAACTCGTAAGTAAACGGCGTCTTGAACCGGCCGATCCGTCCCTGAAGCTTCGGGTTGTAGTTCAGGTCGACGAAGACGTCGAGCATCGAGACCGTGTCGACCGCGTTCTGGAACGACACGAAGTAGCCGATCGGCTTGGTGATCCGACCGCTGAACATCCACCACTGCCTGGGGATGATGAACGTGTCGCGGACCGGGGTCTGACCCCCTTGCTGATAGCCTCGATAGTCAATCTGCGTGAGGTTGTGAAACTGGAGGAAGAATTCCTCGTCGTCCGTCCGGATCTCAAAGCCAGGCCCGAACTTGACCGTGCCCGGCTTGCTTACCAGGGTCGCCGGTGAGTCAAACCGGGACGAGACCGGCGGATTCGGCGGCAAGGATTGCCCTGGCGCCCCGGCGCCTCCCGACCGCGACGGCGTTGCCGCTCCCGCGCCCGGCTGTCCCAGCCCGGCCCCCGACCGAGTCGACGAAGCTGTCCCGGCATCGGGCGCCGAGTTGGCTGGACCTCGACCCGCGGCCATCTGGGCCTGCTGGGCCTGCATCTGACGGACGATCATCTCAAGCTGCTGAATTCGAGTCTCGTAATCCGCGGCCGAAGGCGCCGCCGAGACAACCTCGGTCGTCGTCGCCGCCGGAGTGGGGGGAACCACTGGTTGCGGAGTGTTGGGCGCGGGCAGGTCGCCCGGCGCCGCCGCCGTAACGTCTTGCGCAGGTGTCGGCTGTTGGGCCGCGGCGCCGAGCGGATCGACGCAGAGGATTGCCGCGATCCCCACCGGCAGCCAGGTACTGACTCGCCGTCCTGGAAGGCCCCTCATGAAAATCCCCCGTTAAAATCCGTTACACCGCGAGGTAACGCCACTTGCCCTCTTGGTAATCCGTATTGCTATCGTCGCAATCGAGGGACGGACTGTAATGATCGTGAGAATTGCAACGACTCTGTCATGCGGCGGGAACGTGCGGAATCGTCCCCCTTTCCGCAAAAGGCGACCTTGTCAAGATTTTTTCGAATCCATCCTTAACTCGCCCTGGCGAACGATAGTCTTGAATAGGCTGGAGTTTCGAGTTGGAGATTCGCTGGAAGTCGAACCGCGCATCGTTCCAGACGCATCGAATTTCCTGAATCATGGGTGTTTTGTGTATTTTTCCTGTTTGATCTCAACCATTGTCTTTTACTGCGCCTTGACCGCATTTCCGCGCCAGGTGTCGCGCGGCGCGACAGCGCACCGAGGCTCCAGTACGAAACGAAGCCAACGCTCGGTTGATCCGTGGGGGCGAGTGGTCGCCAGTGCCCCAGAACGAAACGAAGCCACCGCGCGGGTCGTGACCCGGGGTGTTCGTCAACGTTTCGCGTTCTTGAGAAGATGCCGGAAGTCTAAAAGAGTAAAGATGATACGTCCAATGTATCATCTCGCCCTTTGTCCTTCTGGCTTTTGTTCTCGCGACAAAACCAGCCCTCTCGGCGCGACAACGCGCCTGGCTTTTGCCGGAAACGAAGCCAGCGCGCGGGGTCTCCGCCGGGTCGTCAACCTCGGGCTTTTCGGGAAACGAAGCCAAGGCGCGGACCGCGTTCGCCTGGCTTGCGAGCAAACGAACCCAAAGCGGCCTCGGTTCCTCCAGGGAGTCGATCCCGAGATCCAGGTGGGTCTTGACGAAGGTCTCGAACTCGGCGGCATCGCTCCGCGAGGTCATGACCCCCTCAAGGCCCTTGGGTTGTCGGAAACGAGAAACCGCGACCCTTCCTCCCCCCGTCAGGCCATCAACTCCTTGATGACCCGGGCGTGCTCGACACCGGTCAGCTTCTGGTCAAGCCCCTGATAGCGGTACGTGAACCGCTCGTGGTCGTAACCAAGAAGGTGCAAGACGGTCGCGTGGAAGTCGCGAACGTGAACGGGATCTTTGACGATGTTATAGGAGAAGTCGTCGGTCTCGCCGTAAATCTGGCCAGGCCGAGACCCGCCGCCGGCCATCCACATCGTGAAGCAACGCGGGTGATGGTCGCGACCGTAATTGTCCTTGCTCAAACCCCCCTGGGAGTAAATCGTCCGGCCGAACTCGCCTCCCCAGATGACCAGCGTCTCGTCGAGCATCCCGCGCTGTTTGAGATCCTGAATCAGGCCCCAGCAGGGTTGATCGACGTCCTTGCACTGGCTCGGCAGGCGAACGGCGACGTTTCCGTGAGTGTCCCAGTTGTTATGGTAAATCTGCACGAACCGAACGCCGCGCTCGACCATCCGCCGGGCCAGCAGCGCCGTGTGTCCGAACGAACCGGGCTTGCGGGCCTCTTCGCCATAAAGCCGGTAAACGGACTCGGGCTCGGTCTCGACGGCGGTCAGGTCGGGAACACTCGACTGCATCCGGAAGGCCAGTTCATATTGCTGGATGCGTGTATGCGTTTCCGGGTCGCCGACGGCCTTGTAGTTCATCTCATTCAGTTGGCGGAGGCCGTCAAGCGTGCGACGGCGGATCTCTGGGGGCACGCCGGGGGGATTGTTCAGATAAAGGATCGAGTCTCCGTTGGTCCGGAAAGAGACGCCGGAATGCTCGCCGGGAAGGTAGCCCGACGACCAGAGCCGGGCCGAGATCGCCTGAATCTGCTCGGTGTTCGACGGCCGGGCGACGAGAACGACAAACGTCGGCAAGTTATCATTCAACGACCCGAGACCATACGAGGCCCACGACCCCAGGCTCGGCCGGCCGGTGATCTGGTTGCCCGTCTGCATGTAGCTGACGGCCGGCTCGTGGTTGATCGCCTCGGTGCTCATCGATCGGATGAAGCACATGTCGTCAACCATCTTCGCCGTGTACGGCAGAAGTTCCGAGACCCACATGCCGCTCTTGCCATGCCGGGTGAACTTGAACTTCGAAGGGGCGATCGGGAACCGCTTCTGCCCCGAGGTCATCGTCGTGAGCCGCTGCCCCATCCGGACCGAGTCGGGCAGGTCCTTGTCAAAGAATTCGCCCATCTTCGGCTTGTAGTCATACAGATCCATCTGCGCCGGACCGCCGAGCATGTGCAGATAGATGACCTGCTTCGCCTTGGGCGCGAAGTGGGTCATGACGTGCTGCGCCGTGGCCGACATGGGGTCGGTGGTGATCCCTGACGGAGCGGTCGCGTTGGCGAATCGATTTCCCAACAACGAGGCCATCGCGGCCCAGCCGAGGGCGTTCGCCCCCCGGCCGAGGAACTGACGACGGGTCTCGGAACGCACGTAATCGTCGAAGAGGTTCATAAAGAGTTCCCGATCGTTGGTTCGTGTTCGATTATTTATTCAAGACTTCGTCGAGGTTCATCATCTCGTTGGCGAGCATCGTCCAGGCGGCGACGTCGCGAGGGTCGAGACCCGCCTCGGGCTTGGAATCGCCGAAGGTGATCAGTGACTTCGCCTCGGCCGGATGTCCCTGATAATACGTGCTCAGATCATTCAACGAGGCGACGACCACCTTCGCCTCTTCGGCCTGAAGCGGCCGGGCCAGAAGCCGGGCCGCGAGGAAGCCCGCGCGATCTTCGGGGGTTGATCCACCGGCCTTGAGCGTCAGCTCGGCGAGATGACGCGCCGCCTCGACGAACTGAGGGTCGTTCAGGGTCACGAGGGCCTGAAGCGGGGTGTTGGTCCGCTCGCGGCGGACGGTGCAGGTCTCGCGGGTCGGGGCGTTGAAGATCTCCATCGAGGCCGGCGGCGCGGCACGTTTCCAGAAGGTGTAAAGGCTCCGGCGATAGAGCCCTTCGCCGCTGTCCTGACGATAGTCGCGGGTGTTGCTGCCGGGCATCGCCACGGCTTCCCAGACCCCTTCGGGCTGGTACGGCTTGACGCTCGGGCCGCCGATCCGGCTGGCGAGAATCCCGGCGGCCGAGAGGGCGTAATCACGAACCATCTCGGCATCCATGCGGAACCTCGGCCCGCGCGAGATCAGGCGGTCGCCCGGGTCTTTTTCCAGCTTCTCGGGCGTCGTCGCGGCCGACTGTCGATAGGCCGACGACGTCACGAGCATCTTGAAGACCCGCTTGATGTCCCAGCCATTCTCGCGGAAGTCCACGGCCAGCCAGTCGAGCAACTCGGGGTGGCTCGGCAACTCGCCGGTCACGCCAAAGTCGCCGGTCGTCCGGACGATCCCGGTCCCAAAAAGCTCCTGCCAGAACCGGTTCACGGTGACCCGGGCCGTCAGCGGGTGATCGCCCCTTAGCAGCCAGTGGGCAAGGCCGAGGCGGTTTTTCGGCAGGTCATCGGGCATCGGCGGCAGAATCGCGGGCGTCTCCGGCTTGACCTGATCCTTCCGCTTGTCGTACTCGCCCCGGTTCAGGACAAACGCCATCGGCGCCTGATTCTTCTCCTGCATGACGTGCGTCAGGGTGCCCCGCGCCGACATCTCCGCCTTGGTTTTTTCCAGGCCCAGATGGGTCTCGGCGAACTTCTTGAAGTCGGCGTCCCGGGCGTTCAGCCACCAGTCAAAGAGTTCCTTGCTCTCGGCCTCGGTCCGCTTCTCGGCGGGGCGCGAGGCGATCCAGTCGGCCCGCGAGCCGAGGGCGACGGTTGCGACCTCGGGACCGGCCAGGGCCCGGCTGTAAACGCGGAGGTCTTGAAGGACCAGGCCGGGGAGTCGGGTCGTCGGGAACCGTCGGCCGAGGGTCAGCGGAACGGCCGTCTTGATCGAGTCCTTCAGGGTATTAGCCTGGACGTCAACCGCCTGGATCTTGCCATCGACATAGAGCGAGATTCCGGCGGCCTGCCCCTTGCCGTCGTAGGTAACGAAGAGGTGATGCCAGTCGCCCGGCTTGAGCGCCAACTTGGACGAGACCTTGAGCGCATTGCCCGGCCAGGCACTGACGATGTGGGCGGCGGGACGATTGCCTTCCAGCCAGAGGTCCCAGCCGCGGAAGGCGTGCCCCTCGTCCATCCGGGCGAAGACCGGGCCGTTGCCCCCTTCCTTGGGAATCTTGACCCAGGCCCCGTATGAAAAAGGCTGATCGCGTTCAAAGTCACCCGCTTCGGGAATATCAAGGTTCACGCCTGGCTTGATGGCCAGCGCCTTGTCGGCGACCTGCCCCGATTCCCAGGCAGCCTCCTTGCCGAGATCGACCTGGCGCGACCCACTGGCATTCTTCAAGAGGACCGACGACCCCTCGCCCTCCGAGAGCGGCGCGAGCCATTGGAGACCGTCGATTCCGGCCGACGAGGCGTTGAGATCGTTCCTTGGCGCGGCGAACTCCCTGTCAAAATCGGCCCGAGCGGTCTTCCGACGCCCCTCGACCGCGGCTCGGGCGACCTCGATGTCCTTGTTGAGGGCGTCCCAGCGGGGCCGATCCTCGGCGCGGGGAACGAAGACGATCGGCGGCGTGTCCTTGATGTTGCCGTCCATCGCCGCCTGGGTCGTGTTATTGAAGAAGGCCGAGAGCGAGTAAAACTCTTTCTGGCTGATCGGGTCGAACTTATGGTCGTGGCAGACCGCGCATCCGGTGGTCAGGCCCATCCAGACCTGCGAGGTGGTTTCGGTCCGGTCGCGAGCGTAGAGGACCAGGTATTCCTCGTCGATCGCGCCCCCTTCGCTCGTCGTGATGTTGCAGCGGTTAAATCCCGAGGCAACCTGCTGCTCAAGTGTCCGGTTGGGCAAGAGGTCGCCGGCAAGCTGTTCGATGGTGAACGTATCAAAGGGGACGTTGCGGTTGAAGGCGTTGATGACCCAGTCTCGATAGGCCCACATCTCGCGATAGTTGTCGATATGAATGCCATGCGTGTCGGCATATCGAGCGGCGTCGAGCCAGTACCGGCCTCGGTGCTCGCCCCAGCGGTCGGACGCGATCAGGCGATCGACCAGCTTCTCATAAGCGTCGGGGCTCTTGTCGGCGAGAAAGGCGTCAACGATCTCTGGGGTCGGCGGCAGGCCGGTGAGGTCGAGACTGAGCCGGCGGACGAGTGTATGGCGGTCAGCCTCGGGCGCGGGGGTCAGCCCTTTGGCTTCAAGCTTCGCCAGGATGAAACGATCGATGGGGTTGCGGACCCAGTTCTCGTTCTTCACGGCGGGGGGGGCGACCTTCTTGGGGGCGATGAAGGACCAGTGCGGCTGATACTCCGCCCCGTTGGCGATCCAACGGCTGAGAAGCTCTTTCTGAGCGTTCGTGAGGGTTTTCTTGGCCGAGGGCGGAGGCATGACCTCGTCCTTGTCGACCGAGAAGATCCGCTCAACCATCGCGCTCTTATCGGTGGCGCCGGGGACGATGGCCTCGGCCTTGATGGCATCGTCGCGGCGGTCGAGTCGGAGGTCGGCCTTGCGCGCGGCGCTATCGGCGCCGTGGCAGGCGAAGCAGTTCTCGTTAAGGATGGGGCGGATGTCTCGGTTGTACTCGATCGTCGCCGCGGCGGCGGCGGGAGATTCGGGGTCGGCGCCTCGGGCCATCGGCAGGCCGGACGCGAGGCCGAGAGCCGCGAGGACGAGGGAGCGAGCCCCGGACCACCAGGACGAGGTTGGACGGGTCATCAAGAGTTCTCCAGTCGGCTGTCTCGGGAAACGGGGTGGACCTCCGGCGGCTCGCGCAGCACGAGGCTCCAGTAATGGGCGCCGGCGTTGATGTGTCGCGACATGGCGCGCGCCGCGGCGTGGCCGTCCTGGCCGGCAAGCGCGGCGACGATCGCCAGGTGTTCCAGCGGCTCCTCGATCACCCGGCCGTACCCGTTGCGGGCGCCGTCGTGTTCCCAGGAGACGTCGCGAAAGGCCCGGAAAAGGATCTTCAGGCGGCCAAGCTCATGGCCGAGAAAGGCGTTTCCGCACGACGAGGCAATCTGGTCGTGCAGCCTGTTATCCAGCGCCCGGGCCTGCTCCACGAACCCGGCGCGCTCGGGAAGCGTCAACTCACTCTGCCGCGTGAATCCTTCAGCCAGTTCCGCAAGCTCAATCGAGTCGATCCGCCCGCAAGCGAGCCGGACCGCCTCGCACTCCAGGGCCCGGCGGACCTGGCAGACCTCCCGAACCTCGCGCGGACCAACCCGTCGGACGACCGCCCCTCGGTTCGGCAGCAGGTTAATGATCCCGACGCCTTCGAGCGCGATCAGGGCTTCACGGACCGGGGTATGACTGACCCCGAACCGCGCCGCGAGCTCGCGGGTGACCAGGTGTTGACCGGCCTTGAGTCGACCCTGGAAGACATCGGTCAAGAGCGAGGCCACGATGGCCTGCCTGCGCAGGCCGTGGTCCCAGTTCAGCGGCGGACACGAATCAGAGACCGTCATCAATCGATCGCCCCGGGCGTCAGGCAACGCCGCGCGACCCCTTGAACCCGCTTCCAGGACAGAAGCGGGCGGGATCGGCGGTCGTCTCACGGGCGGGTCAAGCACGTTCCAGAACAAGCAACAACAGGCGGGTCCGGCCGCCGCCCTGGGCAGATCAACCGGCATCAACTGGCGGTGGATCGTTCGGGTCGTCCACCCGTACATCCATCAGTATGGACAGGGGCGTCCGCCGCTGTCAACACGATTCTATAGAATCTCATCTTGACCGCCACCTTCGCCGATGATTAGGGTGTCTTCTCACGAACCTTTCTCGGTGCGATCGACCCGAAGGCCGGATGGCCCCTGGTTGATCAAAACGCCCGGCGCCGCCTTGATGGGCGAAGAATAACGGCGCACCCCTCCCCAATGGCGGACGACCGCATCCGGCGGCAGATTGCCTTTCTCGCCGCGCAGCTCATGTATCAGAGGACCGAGACCGAATACTTCACCGCCAAGCGCAAGGCCGCGCGCCAGCTTGGCGTTGAGTACCGCTATCGCCCCGCCGACCTGCCAACAAACCGCGAGATCCGCGACCAGATCCAGGCTTTCGCTCGTGTTCATGAAGGGCCAAGGCGTCGGGAACGGCTCCGCGACATGCGCATCGAGGCGCTTCGGATGATGCGGAAGCTCACCCGGTTTCGGCCTCGACTGATCGGGAGCGTCTGGACGGGCCACGTCCGCCAGGGCTCGGATATTGATATCCATCTCTTCTGCGACGGCGTCTCGCTCGTCACGTCAACCCTTGATGAGCATGGGCTGACCTATGACGTCGAGTTGAAGCGGATCGTGAAGCACGGCGAGGAACGGGTTTTTACCCACGTCCACATCCACGACCGTTACCAGGTCGAGTTGACCGTTTACCCGGCCGACAAGGCCCATTACGTCTTCAAAAGCTCGATCACCGGCAAGGCCATCGAGCGGGCCTCGATCGCCGAGCTTGAGGCTTTTCTCCACGAGGAAGCCCCCGATGACGACCTCGACGAGGAGGTCGCGGCGATGGAAGACCAACTTGATCGGTTCGAGGTCTATCGGATGCTCCTTCAGCCGCTGGAAGGAGTCAAGCAAAGCCCGAAGCATCATCCCGAGGGAGACGCCCTTTACCACAGCCTTCAGGTCTTCGAACTGGCGAGAGCGGAACGCCCCTATGACGAGGATTTCCTTCTCGCGGCGCTCTTGCACGACGTCGGCAAGGCGGTCGATCCGACCGATCACGTGACCGCCGCCTTGCAGATGCTCGAAGGGGCGATCAGCGAGCGGACGGCGATCCTGATCGAGCACCACATGGAGGCCCACGCTTATCGCGAGGGAACGCTCGGCGCCCGGGCCTCGACCCGGCTCAAGGCGCTCGAAGATTTTGAAGACCTGATGTTGCTCCGCGAGCTGGACCGACGCGGTCGGGTTCGCGGCGCGATCGTCTGCGAACTCTCCGAGGCGCTTGAGTTCATTCAAGGGCTCGAAGCCGAGTACGACGGTGACGACGATTGACCAGGCAAAGACGGTCTCGACTCGCCTTGCACGGCCTGGAATGGAGGTCTCGGGCCGGATAGGATGAGATCGAGCCGGGAACCTTGAACCCGGCCGGTTCAAGCGGGGGATCTGGCCATCGACCTTGTCGACCTGCAACGCGCCGTGGCGGCCACCAACCCGACGGCGGTGGTCGTCCCTCCGCGCATTCTCCGACGCGTCATCAGAACCGACCGTCGCCTGAAATTCTTCGGCGGCGGTGCCCCGAGACAGACGAGCTACGCAATCTCCGGCGAGACCCTCGGGGCGATCGTCAACGGCGAGGAACTGGGTCGCCAACCGGCTCAGCCCTGGCCGGAACGGGTTGTCCTGATCGCCTGCCCGGAACCCGACGAACTGGCCAGGGCCGACCCCGGCGCTCTGCTCACAACCGCCTGGCGACGCCTCTTTCGAGCCCGCATCCAGGCCGAGATTCGCAAGGCCCTGGATCGAGGGACGCTTGACGCGTCCGGCCTCGATGCACGGATCGGCGCGATCGGTCGGACCGAGTTCGAGGAAGCCCGCGCCGTGCTTGTCCAGGATGGCCGACTTGCTCCAGAATGCGGCGACTCCGCCGTCTTTGAAGCCTTCGCCGCCGCCTTTCTCGATCTCTCTCGGTTCGCCCCGGGGTTGCTCGCCTACACCTTCCCGGCGTTGGAAGACCAGGCGACGATCGAGGCGCTGCTTGCCGCCGACGTCGACGCCACGGCCTTGCTTGCCGGGAGCCGCCCCGCCGGCGCGCCTGATCCCGCCGAGGCCGCCGACGAGCCGGTTGAGCTCCCCGACCACGACCCGATCGCCGACCGGCCGAGACAAAGTGTTGTCGATGCCTGGGGCGAAGGTTCGGGGCGTGGGCAAGGGCTCGCGGCGAAGGCCAAGGCCGCCTCGACGCGGGGCAACTCGGTCCGCGCGGCGCTGCTCTGGGCCGGATCGGCGGCGCGTTCGAATTCGGAGATCGGCCGCGCCGCGGCGCGTTCGGAACTGAAGCACCTGGCCGACCGCCTCACCCGGGCCCTCTTCGTCCGCAAGGGCGAATCCGAGACCTGGGCCGATGCCCTGGCCCCCTTGCTCCGCAGTGCGCCAGGCGGGTTCTGGTCGCCCGAGGCTCGAATGCTCTACGACCTTCAAAAGGTCTGCATTGACCACGAACGCGAGGTCTTTCGGCTCGACGCGATCGGCTGGGTTCTTTCGTTGGGCCGCCAGCCCTTGAAACGCCCCTTGCCGCATCTCCGGCTCGTGGCGATCTCCAATCACCTCCGAAGCGCCGCGAAGAGGCTCCCCGCCGTGAAGCTCACGCGCGAGGAACGCGGCCGGCTTGAAGGGTTGTTCCGATCGGCCCTGCATCGGGTCGAACACGATCTCCGCGAGCAGTTCCGGCCGACGATCGAGTCAACCCTGGCCGAGACCTGGGTGCCTCCGCGCGACCTTCCCGAGCGGGTGGCTCGCGGCAAGCTCGTCGAGGAGTTGCTTGACCGGATCGTCGGCCGCGGATTTTCCAGCCTGGGCGACCTTCGCGACGCCGCTTCGAAGGGGGATCTGAAGCTTCCCGACCTCGCCAGTCCTTCGGAATTCCTCCGAGGCGATCGCCTCTTGAAGACCGACCACGCCCTGGCCGACCGGCTCGACGGCGTGCATCGCCGGGGCGAAATCTACCTGCGTTGGCTTCAGCGGCTCAGCTCGCTGGCCTTCGGCACCGCCTGGGGACGGACGCTCACGCGCTTCGTCGTGCTCCCTTTTGGCGGGGCCTTCGTGGTCTTGAAGGGCCTTCAGGAAATCGACGAACTGGTTGTCGTGTCCTTGACCGAACTGATGACGCATCGGCCGGCGATCCATCACGAATTCGTGAACGAGTGGAGCATTCTTCTGCTCGGCTCGGTGGCCCTGGCCGCGATCAACTTCGCGCGGTTCCGGTCGCGGCTCGTGGGAGCGATCCGCTCGTTTGGCCGGGCGCTCCGCGCGGTCTTTCTGGACCTGCCGACCTGGCTCCTGAACAACCCGGTTTTGCTTCGGGTGCTGGGAAGCGAGGTGGTCGCGGCCGTCTGGACCATCGCCCTGAAACCGTTGACCGTGGCCGGCCCGGTCTGGCTGATCGCCTGGCTGGCCGGGGCAGGCCCGATCTTCGCGTTGAGTCTGGCGCTGGCGGTCTTCGCCCTGGCCTGCCTGGCCTTCAATACCAGGGCGGGCCGGGCGTTGGAAGAGGTCGTGGCCGAGAAGGTCGTCAGGGCGCTTCGGGTGATCGGCTCCGAGGTGGTGCCGGGTCTTTTTCGGATCGTGATGTCGGAATTCCAGCGGATTCTGGAATGGGTTGAGAAGGTCATTTACGCGGTTGACGAGTGGCTCCGGTTTCGCAAGGGGCAGTCAACGGCCGTTTTGGCGTTCAAGGCGATGCTCGGCCTGGCCTGGGGCGTCGTGGCGTACCTGGTGCGAATCTATGTCAACCTGCTGATCGAGCCGCAGATCAACCCGATCAAGCATTTTCCCGTGGTGACCGTCTCGCACAAGGTGATTTTACCGATGTCGATTCGGATCACCCGGGTCTTCGCCGCCGCGCTGACTCCGTTTCTGGGGCGCGACCTGGCCATCTTCGTTGCCGGGGCGAACGTCTTGCTCTTGCCCGGCGTCTTCGGCTTTCTCGTCTGGGAATTGAAGTCCAACTGGCGGCTTTACGAGGCCAATCGACCCGAGGCGCTCGGGCCGGTGGTTGTCGGCGAGCACGGCGAGACCATTTCCGGACTCTTGCGGCCCGGCTTTCATTCGGGAACCCTGCCGAAGCTGTTCGGCCGACTCCGCCGGGCGCGTCGGGTCGGGCGCGACGGCGCGGCCCTGAAGCGTCGGGAAGGGCTGCACCATGTCGAGGAGTCTCTCCGCCGGTTCGTCGATCGCGACCTCGCCGCGCTTCTGGCCGAGACCAGGACGCTCGGCCGTCTGGAGATCCGCACCGGCTCGATTCACCTGGCGACGAATCGGATCCGGATCGAACTGGTCGCCAGCGGTTTTGAAGGAACCGCCTTCTGGTTTGACCTGGAAGAGCGCGGCCGGCTCCTCCACGCGGGGATCTCTCGACCGGGCTGGCTGGCCAGTCTTGACGTCGACGGCCGGAGCGTTCTGGGCGATGCTCTCGCCGGGTTCTTCAAGCGAAGCGGCGTCGATCGCATTATCCCGACGCCTGACGCCTCGGTCGATCGTCCCGATCCCGCGATCGCGGGGTTTGCCGATGTCGTCGTCCGCTGGACCGACTGGGTTGCGGCCTGGGACCTGGAAGCGTCCAATTCGCGGACTCTCAACGGCCGCCGCTCCGGCTGGCTCGTTCTTCCACCGACGCCCCTGGATCGTCCCGCCGGGCTCCGGTCATGAGTCGTGGCCGAGAATCGGGTTCAAGGACCGATGACCGATGACCAAGGATCGATGAATTAAAGCGTTTCTGATTCTCGGTCATTGGGCATTGGTCATCGATCCAAGACGCAATGCCCGGCCTGTTCCTGAAAAGTCTCAGCGGGGGCTGTCGGCGAGAGCGTTGTCGGCGCGGGGGGAGGGGCTGTCGGGGTTGCGATGAGGATCACGAGGCGGGGGGCGCAGAGGGAGATGCACGACGAAGCAGGCCCCTTGACCGGGAGCGGAATCGACCTCGATCGTGCCGCCGTGGTCCTTGACGATCCCGTAGCTGATCGAGAGGCCCAGGCCGGTTCCCTGGCCGACCGGCTTCGTGGTGAAGAAGGGGTCAAAGATCCGGGCGCGAACCGACTCCTCGATGCCGCAGCCCGCGTCGGCGACCTCGATCCGAACGCCGCCGGCCTCGGGACGGGTGCGGACGTGGACCGTTCCCCCTTCGGGCGAGGCGTCGATGGCGTTGGTGAGAAGGTTCATGACCACCTGGTTGACCTTCGCGAGGTTGCAGGAGACGGTCGGAATCGGCGTCAGTTCCATCTTCAAGGTGATCGACTTCTTGCGGGCGTAGCCGATCAGGATCGCCGCGGTTGACTCGATGCCCTCGATCAGGTCCGCCTCGTTGACGTCCCCCTCGTCAAGGTGGGCGAAGAGGCGAAGGTGGCCGACAATCTGCTGGATTCGCTTGAGGCCGTCGCGCGACCGAGCGATCAGGTTCTCGATGTTCGAGAGGGTGTACGGCATGTCGACCCGGTCGCAGAAGTCGTGAATCCGGTCGGCCAGTTCAGAGCGTGCCGAGGCGATCAGGTCGTCGGCTTCCTTGTACAGGTCAATCAGGTCGCGAAGCTCGCCGAAGTCACGCCCGAGGACGGCGACGTTGTTGGTGACGAACGAGACCGGGTTGTTGATCTCGTGCGCGACCCCGGCGACGATCAGGCCGAGGCTCGCGAGCTTCTCCGCCTGCACAAGCTGGCTCTGCGCCTGCATCACCGCGGCGTGCGCCTCGCGCTCGGAAGCGGCCATTTCCTGAAGGCGGATATTCTGCGAGACGAGCATCTCCTCGGCCTTTTTCCGCTCGGTGACGTCCCAGAAGATGGCCTGCACGCCGGTGATTCGCCCCTGGGTGTCGGTCAAAGGGGTCTTGATCACCTGAACGTGGATCGTCTCGCCCTGAGGGGTGACGTTTTCCTCGACCGCCTCGAACGGCTGGCCGGTCTCGATGACCCGGCGGTCGTCGGCCTGAAACTTGCGCGCGAGGGCCTGAGGGAAGAAATCGAGGTCGGTCTTCCCCTCGATCTGGTCCGGGTGGTGGACGCCGACCGCGGCGTAGAACTTCTGGTTCCCGAAGGTGAACCGGCCGTCGAGCCCCTTGCGCAGGATCGCGGCGGGAAGGCTCTCGACGAGCGAGTGGTAAAACCCCTCGGAAGCCTTCAGCTTTTCTTCGGCCTTCTGCCGCTCGATCAGCTCGCTTTCCAGGTGCGCGAGCAGCCGGGCGTGGCGGTTCCCCAACTGGTGGAGGTAAACCGCCACGACGAGCATGCAGAGGATGGCAACGACCGCCGCGACGATGGCCAGGGCGTGCTCCGAGAGATCAGCCGCCTTCGCCGACTGCGCGAGGATCGTGCCGGGGTCCAGGGGGAGAGCTGGCGGCATGAGCACCTCACGGCCGCGGCGTGTCGACGTTCCGGGCTCTCTCCGGCCATTCCGGTCGGAAACCACTTTGACTTCGTGCGCCCCACAACCGAACACGCTAGCCCAACGCCGCCTTCCCCGCAACGGAATTTTGCCCCGGAAGCCATTGGATTGCAAAGTCGGGCTTTTTTAAGGACCGAAGGGCGAGAACCAAGGACCGAAAAGTCGAAGTTTTCGGTCCATCGGTCCCTGGTCATCGCGACTTTGCCATTCTCCCGCCTTCCTCTGGGCCCGCCGTGCGTGTAACCTTCGAGGAAACGACGTCCCAGAGGCCAACCAAGAAGGGGAGCGATGGACCGTGAACGACTTCACGCCTGTTGACCGCATGGACAACCCGATGGAGACCGGCCGGCTGACTCGTCGAGGCGTTCTCGGGGCCGCCGCGGCGATCGGCCTGGGGGCCTCGGCGCGCGCCGGGGAGGATTCGGCGAGCAAGAGAGTGAAAAAGGGCCGGATCAAGCAATCGCTCGTCCACTGGTGTTATGCCCCGTACTGGGAACTCCCGCAAATGATCCAGGTCGCTAAAGACCTCGGCTGCGTGAGCATTGAGCTGCTCCCGCCCAAGTTCTTTCCGCGGCTCAAGGAGGCGGGGCTCGAATGCGCCATCGGGACGATCGACATGGGCGACAGACCCCCCTTTGTTCGCGGCTTCAATAACCCGAAGTACCGCGACGAGGTTCTCAAGGCCACGCGCGACGCCATCGACGCCTGCGCCGAGTATGGCTACAAGAGCGTCATCTGCTTCACGGGCATGAAGGAAGGGCTGACCGACGAGGAAGGCGCGGACAACTGCGTCGAAGGGTACAAGCAGATCATCGGTCACGCCGAGAAGAAGAAGGTGAACCTCTGCCTGGAGATGCTCAACACCCGCGACACCTCGCACCCGATGAAGGGGCATCCGGGTTATCAGGGGAACCATACCGATTACTGCATTGACATCATCAAGCGCGTCGGGTCGCCGAACATGAAGCTCCTGTTTGACGTCTACCACGTCCAGATCATGGACGGCGACGTGATCCGCCGCCTTCGCCAGCACAAGGACTACATTGGCCACGTCCACACCGCCGGCAACCCTGGCCGCGGCGAGCTCGACGACAACCAGGAAATCGCCTACAAGGCGATCATGGAAGCGCTGCTTGAAATCGGCTACCAGGGCTACGTCGGCCAGGAGTTCATTCCCACCCGCGACCCTCTCGCCGGTCTTCAGCAGGCTGTGACCGTCTGCGATGTCTGACCCTCGGGCCGCGCGTTGGGCGGGCCTGGGAACTGTCCTTCTGCTCGTGGCCGCCATCGCGGCGCTCTCCCTGCTTCGAACGCCGCGAACACCGCCGCCAAAAGAAATCGCGGCCGACCCGTTGCTGGTCAAAGGGCGTGAAATCTATCTCGACCGTTGCGTCAGTTGTCACGGAAGCGCCGGGCGTGGCGACGGGCCGATTGCCAGGGGGCTCGCCGGTCCCCCCGTCGGCAACCTGACCGACGCGACCTGGAAGCACGGCGATGCGCCCGAGGCCGTGGTCTCGGTCGTCGATCGCGGGGTTGATAACACGGCCATGCCCGGCTGGGGCCGGACGCTCGGCCCGGACTCGGTCCGGGCGGTCGCCGCGTATGTTTATCATCTGGCCGGACGAACGGTGCCCGGGGCCTTGCGGACTCCTTGAAAAAACGCTCTGTTCAGGCGTCGTTCTGGACGACGGCGTCGGCCTCGATCTCGATCAGGGCGGCGTCGTCGATCAGGCGGGCGACCTCGACCAGCGTCGTCGCCGGGCGGATCTGGCCGAAGACCTCGCCGTGCGCCTCGCCAACCTCTTGCCAGGTGCGGATATCGACAAGGTACATCCTTGTTCGGATCACGTCCGACGCCTTACCTCCCAGCGCTTCAACCGCCGCGAGAACAATTTCCAGGGCTCTGCGGGTCTGTCCGGCGATCGTCGGCGCGAAGGTGCCGTCGGCCTCGACGCCCACGGTTCCGGTCACGGCGATCTGGTCGCCCACGCGCACGGCCCTTGAATAGCCGATCTTCGGCTCCCAGGCCGATCCCGTCGACGCATAACGCCTTCCGTGCCGCTCGGTCACGGTCACATTGACTTTCGGTGTCATCCGCGAATCCCCCAGTCCGAACCCTCCTCGCGATCCCTTTGCCGCCCCGAGAGGATATCGGAGCCTCTTCGGGCCGGAAAGAGGGTCGCGGGGGGCGTGTCGTCCTGTGCGAGGCGTTTCAATCACGCTCGGCAGATTCTTATCAGGGGGCAATCGCCCGTCCCGCTTCCCAGAGAATTCATGACCTATGACCAAGAACCGATGCCCAAAAAAAGGCGTCAACGCTCTTGCCTGAGCATCCTGTTTTCGTTTTTTCGTCGGTCATTGGTCCTTGGTCATCGGTCCTTGATGATTCCGAGAAGAAGACAGCCCTGTGCCAATCGCCCGTGCGGGTTGCGTCGCGGACGGCCAGACGGGTAACATGACGGCGAGGGTCGCGACGGAGCCGAAACAGGGCTTTCTCTCCATTTTCCTCGACGTGGCAAAGGTTCGCTCATGGCCGACTTCAAGACAGAGATCGTTGATATCCGGGCCGGCACCGGGGCCGAGTGCAAGGCGGGCGATATGGTCTCGGTTCACTACACCGGCACGCTCGAAGACGGTCGCAAGTTCGATAGCTCACGCGATCGCGGCCAGCCGTTCAGCTTCCCGCTCGGCCAGGGACGGGTCATCAAGGGCTGGGACGTCGGCGTTGCCGGCATGAAGGTCGGCGGCCATCGCAAGCTGACGATTCCCCCCGAGGAAGGTTACGGCTCGCGAGGCGCGGGGGGGGCGATTCCGCCGAACGCGACCCTGCTTTTCGACGTCGAGTTGTTGAAGATCAACTGATTGAATGGATCGGAATTGATCCTTCTTCCGATGAACGACTCCGGGCCGAACCCGACTGACCGACTCAACACCCTTCTCCACCACGTCCGCGCCCGGGCGGCTGGCTGGTGGAACGTCGTGGCCGATCGGCTGGAACTGGTCGCCTTTTCCGCGGCTGAGGATCTGCCCGGCGAGGTGGCCCGGGGATTCGCCGAGGCGACGCGGTCGGTGCCGATCTCGGCGGCGAACCTGGGGATCGTTCGCGCCGCTCGATCGGGCCAGACGGCCGTCTCGCGCACCGAGGCTCTGCCGCCTGATTCCGGTTCCGGGCTCTGGCTCCGCCGGTTCGGCGCCGATCGGTCGGTTGCGGTGCCGATTTTTGATGGTTCGGGAACGGTCGTGATGGTGGTCTCTCTCGCGCTCTCGGGTAGGGAAGACGATGCATCCGTTGAGGCGGAGATTCTGAAGATCGTGAATTGACCGAGGAGACGCCGAGGGGACGGAAGACCGACGCGTCTTGGATCGTTGGGCAGGTTCTTCGCGCTGGGATTCCGATTCGAGAGCCAAGGCTGGACGCGGGGTGGTTGGACACGGACAATAGTCAGTCTGAGTGAGGGTGTCCGGTCGAATCCACCTTGTCCCGGGGGTCTCGGCGGCCGACGATGGTTCCCGATTATTACGCGATGCTCGGCGTCGAACCGGGGGCCGACCGAGCGACCATCGAGGCCGCGCTGGCGAAAAGTCAGCCCGCATGGTCGTCGGGTACGCGAAACCCGAAGACGAAGCACACCTATCAATCCTATCTCGATCAGATTCCCGCGCTCCGGCAGACCCTGCTCGGCGAGCCGACCGCCCGCGCCGCGTATGACGCCGAACTCGCGGCCCTGCGCCGGGGCGAGCGCGACGCGAAGCTTGACCTGCTTCAAAAGCGCGTTCGACTCCGCTCGGCGAAGGGAGGGCTCACGGTTTCCGACCGCAAGGCCCTGCGCGATGAGGCGGCCCGGCTCGGCCTGACCGTCGACGACCTGGATCAACTGGTTGCGACGATTCCTCCGAAGCCCGAAGCGCCGGGGGGCGATGACGACACGTCCGACCCGCCCCTCGATCTTGTTGATCCGGTCATGAGGCGACAACTCCGCGTCGCTCTCGATCACCTTCGCAAGCGCGACCTCTATGACGCGCTGGGGATCGCCCGCGACGCGCCCGACTGGGACGTCGCCACCCGCGCCGATGCCGAACGCCAGCGCTGGATGAAGAAGTCGCAGGTCACGGCCGAGAAAACCGCGTGGCTGGAAGTCGTCACTCTGGCCCAGGCCCATCTGACCAACCCGGTGGCCAGGTCCCGGTATGACCGGACGCTCGTCGCGGAATCGGAAGAAACGCTGAATGAGGCGATCGCGTTCACGCTCAAGGGGCTGACGCGGCTCGATCAGGGGAGTCGAGGGGTTCTGCTCGACGAGGCGGCCACGCTGGGGATCACGCCCGAACGCGCCGAGCGGTTGATAGCGCGCGGCTGCCGGGCGATCGGCGTGGTTCGCGACGCGACACCGGCCGCGGCCTTTGAAAATGTCGTCGGCCCGCCTCGCCTCTTGCGGTGCCGGTCGTGCGGCGGAGTGACCGATTTCCGGCAGGTCTCCCGGCCCAATGCCTCGCACGATTGCCGACACTGTGGGGCCTCGATGCAGTGGACCTGCCCGGTCGATAAGCGGGTCCACTGGGTTGACGAGCCGCGCTGTGCTTGCGGGTTTCGCGTGGAGATGGGCGAACCTCTGGCCCGACACTTCGACGCCGCCCAGGAAGCCTTTCGCCAGCGCGAGTATGCCGCGGCGGCGGCCCATCTGAAGCGCGTCCTTGAGATCGCCCCACGCCATCCCGGAGCGCGGAAGGGAATTGAGCGCGTGAAGGAACGCGTCGCGGAGGTCGATCGGGCGCGCGCGGATTATGAGGTCGCCCGAGCCGGCGCGCATCTCGTCGCCGCCAAGGAGGCGGCCCTGGCCTGGGGACGACTCGTTCCGCAGTCGGCTCCCGACTGGCGATCGGCCTTCACCGAGGTGACCCGGGGACTTCGCGACGCCCAGGCGCTGATCGCTCGGGCGCGGAGCCTGGAACTTGCCGATCCGGCGAAGTCGCGGGAACTCTATCGCCGGGCGATGGCTCTGGCCGCTGATCTGCCCGAGGCGCACGAAGGGCTTGAAGCCACCCCCCCTTCGCCGCCGTCGGACCTGACCGCCGAGTCTATCGACGGCCGGGTCCGGCTCCGCTGGGCACCACCGCCGCCTGATGGACTCGGCCCGGTGTCCTATGTGATCCTTCGCAAGGCCGAAGCTCTCCCCAGGCATCCGGCCGATGGACTCCGCGTCGGCACGTCCAGTTCGCCCAATTTTGAAGACGCCGGAGTGACGCCGGGGACGTCGGTTGCCTATGCCGTGCTGAGCCTTCGGGGCGAGGTTGAAAGCGCCGGGGCCGTGGCGGTCGGGCCGATCTACCTGATCGGCGAGGTGCAAGGCGTCCGCGTCGAGACCCGAAGCCGCGAGGTCGACCTCTGGTGGACGCCCCCCGCCGGCGCTTCGTCGATCCGGGTCGTCCGCAAGCGCGGAGGGCCGCCGACCGGCCCGCTCGACGGCGATCGCGTCGAGGCCGGTCCCGATCAGGCCCACGATCGCGGCCTTGAGCCGGACCGGGTCTATCATTACGGAATCTACTCCGTTTTTCGGACCGCCGACGGCCGGTCGGTCGCCTCGAACGGCGTCACGATCACCGCGCAGCCTCACACGCCGATTCACCCGCTCGATGCCCCCTTGATCGCGCCAGAAGCCGACGGCCGGATCATGCTCCGCTGGGTCGAGCCGCCCCGAGGACTCGTCAAGATCGTCAGAACAGGTCGGCCGTTTCCGCACCCGCCCGGGTCCCGGCTCGCGCCGGTCGATGTGGCCAACCTGGAAGGAGACTGGATCGACGTGAACGCGCCCGACCACGCTCTCGACACCCCCCCGGTCATCGGCGGCTGTTACTACACCCCCCTGACCTCCTGGGGGGGCTCGGCCACGGTCGGCCACCCTGCGCTGTATTCGAGCGTGACCGACCCGACCGACCTCCGCGCGGGACGCCCCGCGAACGGCCAGATCTCGCTGCGTTGGCGCTGGAGCCCTCACGGAGCACAGTCGCTCGTGGTCATCCGGTCCGGTTCGCCGCCGACCGGCCCCGATGACCCTCTTGCCCGGGTCGAGACCGTCCACGAGGCCGATTACGGGCGTCTTGGCCGCTTTCTCCTGACGCTCCCATCGGGCGAGTCTGGTCCCTGGCACCTCGCGGTTTACGCCCTGGCGACGGTCGACGGCTCCTCGATCGTCTCGCCCGGTCAAGAGCCCTCGGCGCGAACGGTCGTCTCGGGTGCCAACCTGGAAGTCACCCTTTCCTATACCTTTCGCCGTCCCAAACTCCGACGCCGAGCCTGGTCCGTTACCTTTCGGACCGAACCCGCCGGCGCTTCCATTCCGCCGACGGTCGTCGTGACCCACGAACGGACCGTTCCCCTCTCGGCCGACGATGGCAGCGTCGTCGCCTCCTTTCCCGCATCAACCGATGGCGCAACCCTGACCCTTCCCAACGACGTCGACCTGAAACGGACCCGCGGCCGGATCTTCGCCGACCCTCGAACCGACCCCAACGCCCTGCCGCCGATCCGACTCGTCCACCCCCAGTCAGACACGACCAGGGTTTAACCGGAGAATTGCTGGGTAAACTCGATCCAGAACGAACGGTACAGGTTTGACAGATCGATCACACACACGATATCATGGATAATTGAACTGAGACTGAGTCTCAATATCATTGATAAGGGTTGTTTACAAAATCCAGTCCCCTTCACGAGATCAAGACGATGCACCGACGCCACGGGTTTACGCTGATTGAGTTGCTGGTGGTGATCGCGATCATTGGGGTTCTGGTCGCCTTGTTGCTTCCCGCGGTCCAGGCCGCGCGTGAGGCGGCTCGGCGTGCGCAGTGCGTGAACAATTTGAAGCAGATGGGCCTGGCCTTGCAGAACTATCACGACACGATCGGCTCGTTTCCGATGAGTTACGCGGCTTCGGGTCCGTTCGTGAATGGGGCGACCGACACGGCGCCGGGCTGGGGCTGGGCGACGATGATCTTGCCACAGATGGAATTGACCGCCGTCTTCAACGCGACGAATTTCGGCCTGGCGGTCGAAGCCTCGCGGAATTCGACAGTGGCCCGGACAACCCTGAACGGCTACCTCTGTCCCTCCGACCCGACCTTAGGAGTTGGGCAAGAATAACTTGACAGATTTCGGAAGTCGCTGCTCTTGTTCAAAGCGATTCAGCGAAGTTTGTCCGACAGGTTATTCTTGCCCGGCTCCTTAGGTCCTTTCCAGGTGACTGACCCATCAGGAAACGCGCTGGCGACGCTGGCGCCGACGAGTTACGCGGCCTGCCTTGGTAACGACGCGGCCGACAGCACGACGGGCCTGAATAACGATGGTCTGGGCAACGGTGTCTTCTTTCGCGATAGCCGGGTGCGGATCGCCGACATCCTCGACGGCACGACGTACACGATTCTCGTGGGCGAACGCGCCTGGTCGAACGTCAATGGAGTCTGGGCGGGCGTGGTCACCAACGGGGTGATCCGTCGAGGCCCCTTGAATCGGTGTCCAGCCACGGGAGCACTCTTTTATCCGGCCGCAACCCTCGTCCAGGCTCATTGCAACGTGCTCAACGCGATGGCCGACCCTGACGGGGGCATTGACGATTTCTCAAGCCGACATCCCGGCGGCGCGAATTTTGTCTTCGGCGACGGCTCGGTCCGGTTCCTCAAGGAAGTGCCGATGAATACGGGTCAGGACGCCAACGGCAAGACGATTTACTCTCCGGCCGGGCTGAGATTTCAGGCTCTCGGCACGCGAGCCGGGGGTGAAGTCCTCTCGGCGGACGCGTTTTGAGGCGACGTCATGAACCTAAAAGCAGGTCGTCGAGGGGCAACGTCGGGGCGCGGTCCATTCCGTTCGAAGGGTCCGTTGGTTAGAATGAAGACACGTTGACGACCGCCCATCCAGATCCGACCGCGTTGAGGGATTCAGGATTGCCAGGGATGAACCGCTTTTCCGAAGCCGACGACTTCTATGTGAACGTGAACCTCGGCACCGAGATGGAACTGCCCAGCGGCCGTGACACGGTCCTCCATTTCTTCGAGCAGATGCGCAAGGCCTTCCCCGACCTGAGTCATTTCTACACCCGGGAGACGGGCGACCTGGTGCTCGAAGGGGATAAAGACCTCGACTCGTATCGCTGGGTGGCGATCGAGCCGAGGCGCCTCTGCACCGGACACGTCAACCCGGAGACGCTCGAAGAGGCGTACCGGCAACACGAAATCGTCCTGGAACTCGCCCCGCATTTGCTGACGATCAGCCTGCTTGACTGCGAGGCGCTCGACGTGATGTACGGGTTCGACTTCACCTATGAAGGGAACCACGACGAGATCGTCGCCGAGGCGTTAGGTGTCGGCCCGGCGCTGGAAGGGCTGTTCGAACTGCCTGGGGCTCGGGTGATCAACTTCGAGCCGTCGTTGACCCTGGTCCTCGACGAATCGTGTCGGCTTCAGGCAAGGCTGGCGCTGGAGACGCGGACGAACGCGCAGCAGGTCCGCACCGGGGAATTTCCCGACGATCAGATCAGCGTTTTCTTCACGGTCCGGCAGTACGGCGGCCCGACACCGGGCAGCAGCTTTATCGACGCCTTTCGACGTCAGCGCGAGCTTGGCGAGGAGGCGATTCGCA
Organism: Isosphaeraceae bacterium; assembly: GCA_965277595.1. GTDB lineage: Bacteria > Planctomycetota > Planctomycetia > Isosphaerales > Isosphaeraceae > CBDIDH01. The sequence goes on along the minus strand of CBDIDH010000002.1, from coordinate 1,050,444 downwards.
AGATCGTGATCCCTCGGATCGTCCGGCCGCTCGCGCAGGCGATCGCCTCGCGCTGAGGGCTTCGTTCTCGTCGATTTCATGATCCGATCGGGAGCTTCACCCCCCATGCCTCGCCTCAGCACGCTGGTCAGCCGCCTTTCGGCCGAGACGGCCTTCACCGTTCTGGCCGTGGCCAGGGCCTTGAAAGCGTCGGGCAAGGACGTGGTGGAGCTGGAGATTGGCGATAGCCCTTTTCCGACGACCCCGCACGCCAAGGCGGCGGGCCTCGGCGCGATCGAGGCGAACCAGACGAACTACGGCCCGAGCCTTGGCCTGCCCGACTTCCGCGCCTCCGCCGCAACCTTCGTTCATGACGAGTTCGGCCTCGAACTTGGTCCCGAAAACATCGTCGTGGCGTCGGGAGCAAAGCCATTCGAGCAGTACTTCGCCGAGGCGGTGCTTGACCCGGGCGACGGCGTCCTCGTTTTCAGCCCGCACTTTCCGACGTACCTTCCCAACCTCGACCGCCGAGGCGCCCGCGCCGTCCTTGTGCCGCTTTTGCCTGAAAACGAGTTCCGCCCGCGAGCCGAGGACGTCGCCCACTTCCTGGCGACGGACCCGAAGCCGCGCGCTCTCTTCTTGAATTCTCCGCACAATCCGACCGGCGGTGTCGCCACGCGCGACGACCTCGCGGCGATTGCCGACGTGGTTCGAGGCAGCGACCTGATGGTCTTCTCGGATGAGCCCTATTGCCACATGGTCTGGCGGGGCCGACACGAGTCGATCCTTGCGCAGCCGGGAATGCTTGACCACACGCTCGCGGCCTACACCTTCAGCAAGTCGTACAGCATGAGCGGCTGGCGGATCGGGTTCGCGGCGGGGCATCCCGACCTGGTGAACGCGATCGGTAAACTAATCAACACGTCGGCATCGTGTAGCCCTCCCTTCGTCCAATCGGCCGCCCGAGCGGCTCTTGAACACGATGCGCCGACACGCGACGAATGCATGGCCCTCTTCCGCCGCAAGGTCGAGCGGCTCTCGGCCGGTCTGGCGACGATCGAGGGGATCTCGGTCGAACCTCCCGCCGGTACCTTTTACGTCTTTCCCGATGTCCGCCCGATTTGCAACCGACTGGGGATCACCTCGCACGGTCTGGCGATGTACCTGCTCGAAGGGGCCGACGACGCCTTCGGAGTCGCCTGCCTCGGCGGCGAGTGTTTCGGCGACGCGGGCCGCGGCTTTCTCCGATTCAGTTGCGCCGAGCCCGACGAGCGGATCGACACGGCCCTGGCCTTCTTGCCCACGGCAATCGGCAGAACGGAACGCGTGAAGGCGTATCTGAATACGCATGCGGAGTACAATTTAGGCGCGGCGTATTGCAACGCAGATCAATCCTGGTGAAGAGATTATTTAAGTCGCGGCTTATCGGCTCTTCGCAATCTCTGATGAACTTATGACCATGACATCCCGCACTCCGCGCGATCCCTGGGCTAAGGGCGTCGCCCACATGAGAGGGATCGACAAAGACTGGGCCGCGCTGATTGATCGGGTCGGCCCGTGCCTGATCCAGCCCAGGAAGGACAGGTTCGGAACACTGGTCAGGGCGATTATTGGCCAGCAGATCTCGTCCAAGGCGGCAAGCTCAATCGACGCGAAGCTGAGGCTCTTGACGGGCGATCCGCATGCGCCGGGTCCGTTGCTCCAGATCGGCGAAACGGGGCTGAGAAGTGTTGGCCTTTCCGGAGTCAAGGCGAGATATGTTCTTAACCTCGCAATCGCGGTGGATTCGGGCGCGGTGCCGCTTGACAAGGCGCATCGGTGGAACGATCAGGAGGTCGTCACGCGTTTAACATCGATCAAGGGGGTGGGGGTCTGGACGGCCGAGATGTTTCTGATCTTCTCGTTGGGCAGGCCCGACGTCTTCCCGGTCGGCGACCTCGGCGTTCGGGCCGCGATCCGCGACTGGCTGGGGCTTCCCGAGATGCCAAAGCCCGAGTTCTGCCGACCTCTTGGCGAACCCTGGCGGCCCTTCCGGTCGGTGGCAAGCTGGTATCTCTGGAAAAGTCTTGACCCGGCCTTCAAGGGGCAGAACGTCAGTGGCACATCCGCCGCCGACCCTGATGACAGAGACGCCACCGAAGCGTAAGAAAACGAATCGTCGAGTCAAGGACCTGTTGGGCCTCGTTGAACTCGGGATCGACGAACGCGAAACGTGCTACCCTGGGGGCTTCGTCGTGGACTTTGACCTGATCCTGAAGAACGGTTGGGTGATCGACGGCTCGGGCGGCCCTCCGTTTCAGGCGGATCTGGGCGTCTCGGGGTCGAAGGTCGCCGCGCTCGGGAATCTGCAAGGCGTTGTTGATGCCGGCAAAATTCTGGACGTCACCGACCGTTACGTCGTTCCCGGATTTATTGATGCTCATGTTCACGGTGATCTCGTCCTTCTGGCTGATCCAGTTCATTTGCCTGCCCTGAAACAAGGGGTGACAACCTACGTCATCGGCCAGGATGGAAGCGCCTTCGCGCCGGCATCGCCCGCGACGATGGCCTACATGCGGCAGTACACCGCGGGGTTCAACGCCAACCCGCCCGGTCTCGATTGCAACTGGAACAGTGTTGAGGAGTATCTCCAAAGATTTGACGGAACCACCGCGCTCAATGTGGCCTATCTGATCCCCAACGGAAATCTCCGGATGGAGGTGATGGGACTCGACCCGAGACCGGCATCCGAGGACGAGATCCGGGCGATGCGCGCGATCGTCCGCCGAGGGATGGACGAAGGGGCCGTCGGCCTCTCGACCGGCCTGGACTACATTCCGAGCCGGTACGCCAACGCGCGCGAGATCGCCGCGCTCTGCGAGGAAATCGTTCCGTTAAATGGGGTTTATGTCACGCATATGCGGGGCTATGGACCCGACGCGGCGGTCGGAATGCGTGAGGTTTATGAGATCTGCAAACTCTCCGGCGTGGCCGGTCACGTCTCGCATTACAACGGCCCGGCGGCCTTGCTGTTACCGTTGATGGATCAAGGGACCGCGCTCGGTCTCGACCTGACCTTCGATACCTATCCCTATCTGGCCGGCAGTACGATCCTGGGCATGGTCGCTCTGCCCCCCTGGGTGCAGGAAGGGGGTATCGAGGCGACCGTGGCCCGGCTTGGCGACCCGGGAGTTCGGTCCAAACTGAATGCGGAGTGGTTCGCGCGGGGGACGCCCTATCCGCTGGAGACGACGACGATCGCGATGGTGGCCGACCCGGGCTGGCAATGGGCGGAAGGTTACACGGTTGTCGAGGCCGCGGCGAAGGCCGGGCTCTCGTCGGGCGACTTCGTCTGCGAGATCCTGCGGGTTTCGGGAATGATGGTCGGGATCGTCGGGTTTCGGGCTGGAGATCGGACGGACGAGGATGTCCGCGCGATCATGAAACACCCTGGACACATGGCCGGTTCCGACGGGATCTTTTGCGGAGGCTATCCGCACCCGAGAGGCTGGGGGGCCTTCGCGCGCTACCTCGGACGGCATACGCGCGACCTGGGCGATTACTCCTGGGCGGAGGCCGTGACGCATCTCTCCGCACACGCGGCGCGACGCTTTGGCCTTCATGATCGCGGGCTCTTGCGCCCGGGCTTCGCCGCGGATATCGCCGTCTTTGATCCGGTCACCATCGCCGATCGCTCCACGTATGCCGCCGGACGCGCGACGGCGATCGGTGTCGATCACGTCATCGTGAACGGTTGCCTCGCGCTTGAGGCCGGCGAACCGACCGGCGCGACCCCCGGACGGGCCTTGCGACGACCTTGAAATCCCTTGAGTTGCAATTTCGACAAAAAACCGGCGCGATTTCCAGAACGAATTCCGGGCGGCTCACGATGCTGTCAATGGCAGGGAGGGAATGAGGCTCGATGGGGAGCCTTGAAACGATCCCGCCACTGGTTGGTTGCCGCTCTCGGGAGGAATTCGGTCATGGCTCAGACGACTCGCCGCAGCGCCTCCTTCGGTCCCGACGTCACGCTGGCTCCGGGTCGCTCCCCGTTCACAACCGAACGGCCCGGCCGGGCAACGCGTCTCGGCGCCGATTTCGAGGAGTTCGTCTCGTCCCTCCGCCGGGCGATCGTGCCGGCCTCGCCCCTGGAATCGATCCTGGCCGACCGCTTGATCCTCGCCGCCTGGCGGCTGCAACTCGCCTCGACCCTGGAATTCAACACGGCCCTCGCGGGCGAGGAACTCGCTCCGCTCTCTCGCGAGGCGTTTGAAGCCGAGTCAAGCCTGGGCATGGTCCTGGAACTCCTGGAATCGTCGCGCGCCGCTCGCCTCGGCCGCGACCTCCGCCCCGCCCCCGAGATTTTCCCGACCAATCTCAACGACGACGGCCCGCTCAACCCGGCCGATTCTTCCAATGAGTGGCCCACCCTTCCCAACCTGGATGAGGACGCGGACGACGAGAGCGAAGAGGACATCGAGACCCCGGCCGCTCCACGATGGCAGGATCGCCTCGTCTTTGACTTCAGCGTCTCGGAGACGTCGCCGGTCGTGAAAGGGACGTGGGTCACCGTTGGCCACGTCGTCTCGCTGATCGTCGATGGCTGGATCTGGTCCGACGTCCTCCGCAGCCACCCCGAACTGACCGAGGACGACATCCGAACCTGCCTGGCCTACTCGATCGAACACGACAATACCGACGCCTGCTGAGACGCCCGCGCTAGCGTCGAGGGAGATTCCTGGGAAAGTTGGCCATGTAGGATAAGCCAGGCTCGATCGCGCGTTCCCAGGCGTTTTTCAACTCGTTCTGATAATTTCCCTTGTCGAACTCGGCCACGGTCTCGATCAAGGCGTCACGAAAGGCGTCGTAATATTCGGGCTTGTAACCGGCATGAGACTGGGCGAACCGCGTCAGGATCGTCGGTTCCTGAGGCTCTCTGAGGCTGTTGTACGCGAATAAAAGGACGATCGCCTCTTTCAATAAGCGAAACAGATCGGGCCAGCGGTCCGGCGAGACGTCTGTCGCCGATTGGCCGGGCGGGTCGGGATGCGGCAGGTTATGCCCGGCGAAGATCGTTTTGATCTCCTCCGACGCGTTCAAAAATCGAGAATAAAAGGCCCGGAAGAACTCCGATTCGGTCGCGGGGTCCTGAACGATCCGTCGGAAGCTGTCCCGAGCGACCTCGATATCAAGCTTGCGATGAGTGATGGCCGCGACGGCGTTTTCAAGCGATCGGAACCTGTGCATCGGATTCAGGTCGATCATCCGGGCGATCGCGTCAATCAGGAAGCTGGGACAGCTCGCGCGCTCTGACTCCTTGACGCGAGGCCAGGGCGGAAAGGCCGCCTGTCGACCCGTTTGCAGGAACGTCAACCGTTGCTTCACCTCGTTCTTGAACCGCTCGGCTCCCAGGAGCATCTGGTAGCCGAGGATGCCGAGCCGGTACTGATTGGCCTTGTCAAAGTCGTCCGCGTAAAGCCCGACGCCCTGGAATGATTCGGGAGGAAAGGAGATCAGGTTCGTGATCTGGTGCCTTTCCGGCAGGGCCTTTCGGACATACTCGCTATCACCGATCTCCGGGCAGATCACGATGTTGTAGTGGCTGGTCAGGCCAAGGTTAAGCTCGACGTTCATCTTCTGGATCAGGACGCGGGTCGCCTTGACGCCGAGGTTCCAGACCCCCATCCTCTGCGCGAAATCGATCGCGCCGCCGATCGCGGTAAGGACCTGTAGCGCGAAGTCGACGGGAAGGTCGCCCCGATCCTCTCGAAGCAACTCGTCCTGAAGCGAGTGTCCGTCGATGTACTCGCGGATGTAGTGAGGCGGTTCGTCGTCCAGCCAGGCGCCATAAATGGTGACGATATTCGGGTGTTTGGCGACCTTGGCGAGTTCACGGACCTCCTGCTGAAAGAACGGTCTGGCCGCGGGTTCGACCAGTGTCTTGACGGCGACGTGGCGGTCGACGTGACAGTCGAACGCGAGGTCGACTCGCGAAATCGGGCCTTCCTCCAGGGTGCCGAGGATCGAATATTTTCCGTGCAGCGACTTTTTCTTCCTGGGTGCCCGCCTGGTGGTTGACCGAGCCCCGGCGGGGGGAAGGGTTCCCTTCGTCGCCGATTCAAAAGGCGCGGGGCGGATGAAGAACAACCTGGGGTCGATTCCGTCTCTTGTGATCAGAACCGGGGCGTCGACGTCGGGCGTTGAGTCGTCTTCGGAATTATCGCCCTTGGGCGGGGCCGGGACGGGCGTCGCGACGAGGTCGCGGGGCGTCCCGGCGTCGGGCCGGAACTGGATCTCGTTGCGCCCCAGGTCAAATGCCTCCTTGACACTGAGGCCGAACCCGATCGCCTGGTAAAATCCGGCGGCGAAGGCGATCGCCGAATCGTCCTCGATGGCGCGGGTCATCCCCACGACGCAGGGAATCGACCTGGCGATCCCATCGGCCTGGCTGGCGGAGAAGCAGGCGTTCAGAACCACGCAACGGGTCTGCTGAATATCTTCGAGCGTCGCGAAAAGGTCGCTCAGGGCGTCGGGGTTTACCGCGACCGGTCCGTCTCGACCGTTCTCAAGAATGATCTCACCCTTCGGATTGCCGTGTCCGCTGAAGTGGACAATTTGCGGACGGTGATGGAGCAGCAACTGCTTCAGGGCATTTAAATGAACCTGGAATTCGGAGGCGAACTCGAAGAGAAAGCCCAGGTCGGCGCGATTGAGTCGGTCCTCGATCGCCTTCGCCTCGCTTTCCAATTCAAGCTTCTCGGTATCAACGGGATTCGACGCAATGAATAAGATTTTGATCTTCATCTCAGAGAGCCCCGACGTTGCCGGTCTGTCACGCTCCGGTACCCGGGTATTAGAGTCGTCGCGTCGGTCTCCTACCAGGAAATAATCCGGGGGAAGTGGCGTTGAAAGGCGTGGTCGAACAACGGCCCTGGCGTGGATTGCCGAGGGCCGAGGTTCTCAGGGTTCAAGGCGGGATGTCAAGGTCGAGGCGAAGGGGTCTTGATCAGTTCAATTCAGGATTTCCAGCTTCGGCATCTTCGGGGTCTTGATGTTATGAATGCTGATCTGCGCGGCGAGCTGCTCGACGACGCCGAGAAGATAGGGTCTGGCGGGTGAGCCGACCTCCAGGGCATCTTGAAGGCGGCCCGCATCGCCGGTCTCGCGCACGGAGATATTGAGCGGGACCTCGCCGAGGAAGGGAATGCCCAGGCTCTCCGCCTTGCGCCGAGCGCCGCCGTGGCCGAAGAGGTAAGCGCGTTCGTCTCCGGGTGCTTCGAAAAGCGTCTGCGACTCAAGGAGCTTGCGAACCTTCGGCCCGCCCCGGTCGGCCAGGTAGGCCTGAACGTCAAAGAAGCTCATGTTCTCAATCATGCCGAGCAGCGGCACTTTTAACTGACGGAACATCGCCACGGCGCGGGTGGCGTCGAGAAGGGCCACCTCGCCGGGCGTGCAGACGACCACGGCGCCGGTCAGTGGAAGGCTCTGCGACAGCGTCAAGGGGACGTCGCCGGTGCCTGGCGGAAGGTCGATCACCAGATAATCAAGCTGACCCCAATCCACCTGGTGAAGGAACTGCTGCATGATCCCGTGCAGCATCGGCCCGCGCATGATCACGGCCTTGTCGGGGTCGAGCAAAAAGCCCATCGACATCAGCTTCAAACCGTTGCAATCGATCGGCTGGATGCGCTCGCCCAGCGCGGTCGGCCGACCGGTGGCGCCGAGGAGGTGCGGAATCGACGGCCCATAGACATCGGCGTCCATCAGGCCGACCTTCGACCCGTACGCCTTGAGGCCAAAGGCGATCGTCGCGGCCATCGTGGACTTGCCGACCCCCCCCTTGCCCGATCCCACGGCGATGACGTTCTTGATGCCGGGAATGTCCCCCTTCTCGACGATTCCCTTGCCGCGGACCTCGGCTCCCATCGTGATCGTGTACGAATAGCCGGTCCCCAGGCGCGACTCAAGCGCCTCGCGGACCTCGCGTTCGATCTGGGCCTTCAAGGGGCAAGCGGGCGTGGTCAGGTTCACGGTCAGGGCGACTGCGCCGTCGCTGACCTGGATGTTCTTGATCATCCCGAGGTCAACGAGGTCGCGATGAATCTCGGGGTCTTTGACCCCTTTCAAGGCGTTGAGCACGTCCTGCTCGGTCAGGCTGGGGCTCTTCTTGCCGAACATCAGGGGTCGTCCTCGGTTCGAGAGCTAGGGGAGTCGGGGAAGGATCACGAAAAAGGAAAAGGACAAGGGTGGGTTCAGATCAATCCGAAGCGTTTTTCCCAGTACCGGCCAGGAGGGGCGTGAGCCAGTTCCAGGGCTCGGGTTCGGGAGGGGCGGGGGCCGAGACGGACCAACCCGCGATCTCAGTCCGGTGGCGAGCCAGATCGAGCCAGCGGGCGATCAGGGCGGCGACGGCCGGCGGGGTCGTCGGTCCACTCAATACGTGGGCCGCGCCAAACTCGCGGGCCAGAAGTGCCGCGCTGGCGTGAGACTTCGGGTCAAGGACAAGAACCAGGGCGTCGGGCGCGAGAGCCAGAACCCGGTCGAGATCATCGAGCCCGGCACGCGGGCGATGGCCCAGGTCAATCACGACGACCGGGCAGGCCGACCCGGCGAGTGCGGCGTCGAGGTCGGCTGCCGACCGCGATTCGATGAGGCGGACCGGCGGGTCGCCGGGCAACCTGGGACGGAGCTGCCGCGCCCAGGTCCCGATTCGCTCGTGGATGACCAGCGACTGGCTCGGCAACGGCCCGGTCCCCTCGTTGTAAATCCCGCGAATCGACCCCCCACGATTTTATCAAGAAAACACAGGAGAGGCGAGGGTCGGGCTCCGGGAAGTTGAACCGGGCGTCCCGACCATTTTGGCTCTTGCCGGATTTTGAGACCCTGGTATTCTTGGAATCTTCACAATCAAGGCGCAGGCCACTTCATCCAGAGCGAAACCGATGAGGAGTCTTGTTTTACGTCAATGCGCTTCGGGACCACTCGACGTTCCGACCAACCGGGAAAACGGATCGTCCCGAACCCTATCCATGCAATCACGAATTCCATGGGGTCGATGATATCGCAAATCCAATGAGAAATGCGGAATGGACCTCCGCGAAAATGCGAATCATTAGGCCGATTATCTTCGGGCTGCTCGTCAAGGGGCTGCCGACAGGCATCAGCGCCTCAGCGCGAGAGCCTTCAAGTCCCGCGTCGCTCACATCGGCCGCTCCGACGCAGGAAGAACGCCTGCGGAAGATGGAGGAACTCAATCGGACGATGGCCGAGCAATTCTCGAAGCTCGCCACGTCCAATCAGGCCCTCTCGGAGCAGTTGAAAAAGGTCGTCGAGGAAAATCAGGCGCTCGCGCGGAAGGTGGATCAGCTCCTCGGCCTTCCCGGCGCGACCGAACGGAACGTCGCCGACAACGATCCGAACGGCGCGATCACGGGGACCACGCGGGCCGCCCCAGCGTCGGACCGCGACCTTCCCGGCGCGACCGAACGGAACGTCGCCGACAACGACCGCCCCGCCCCCAACGACCCGACCCGACCAGCCAAGGTCTCGAAGATCCTGGGCTTGACCACCACCTTCGGCGACGGCCGAGGGGTCCAGTGGGCGAGCGATGACGAAGAGTTCCTGCTCCAGTTTCACCACGAGTCGCAACTCGATTCCCGCTTCTATCAGCAATCGGGCTCAAACCCTGTAGCGCAAAGCAGTTTCTACGTGAATCGGATGCGGTTTATCTTCAACGGGCGCTTCTCCAAGCCGATCTCGTATCGGGTGGCGATCGATAACCAACTCGGCACGATCGGGCTCCTCGACGCTTACTTTAACTTTAACTATGACGAGCGATTGCAGTTCCGCATCGGCCGCTTCCGCGCCCCCTACACGTATGACTGGTACGCCTTGAGCAATCAGTTTCTCACGACCCCGGAGCGGTCGATCTTCGCGATCAATTACGGCTATAGCCGCAATATCGGCCCCATGCTCCACGGCGAGCTTTTCGAGAAATCCGTCGACTACGCCCTTGGGGTCTTTAATGGGCAGCGGAATTCGTACTTCGATTACAATTCGGGCAAGGACGTTCTCGCCTTTTTGAACTTCCGACCGTTCCTGACCTCGGAGCGATCGACGGCGTTGAAGTTCCTGAACGTTGGCGCGTCGCTTGCCGTGGGGCAGGAGAACAACCCGGCGCTCCCCTCCAACTTCACCACCTCGTTCAACGCGACCGGAGAACCGGGGGCCGCGCAAACGGTACCGAGCTTCCTGCAACTGAACCCGAACGTTATCGAGCGCGGCGCGCGGGCCCTTTATGAGATCCACCTCGCCTATTACTACAAGGGCCTCACTGTCCAGTCGGCCTGGGATAGCGGGTTTAATGATTATGCCCTGACCAACGCTCCGGGCCGCACCCGGCTTCCTGTCTCGGCCTATCACGCCCAGGTTGGCTATTTTCTCACGGGCGAGCGGATCGAAAGCCGAACGTTCGTCACTCCTCTAAGGCCGTTCGACCTCCGTCGCGGCCGGTTCGGCCTGGGGGCCGTCGAGCTTCAGACCCGGTTCGACTCGTTCCGACTCGGCCGACAGGTCTTCAACGGCGGGCTCGCCGACGCCAACAACTGGTCTGACAGTGTCCAGGCCGTCGACCTCGGGTTTAATTGGTACTTGAATACTTATGTCAAACTCTATTTTGACTGGCAGCATTCCATGTTCGGCAGCCCGGTCGTGTATGCCCCCGGAAAGTCCCAGATCACGAGCGACCTGTTCTGGATGAGGTTCCAGGTTAATTTCTGAGCGGCGGGCGAATTTTCGACGGCGGTGAGGGCGACGGCGGGGCCATCAGGGTTTTTGGGTATTAGGGACTGTTTTTGACGTAAGGTCAAAGGACACAAGGACAAAGGGCGGATTTCCCCTTTTGTCCTATGTCCTTCTGCCCTTTGACCTTACGGCTATTCCGCAACAACCCTATCAACAGGCGTCAAGACCATGGCCGAGTCGCTGAGGCGGAACGCGAACCGCGTCGAGGCGCTCTTCTCCAAAGCGGGTTATCTTCAAACAGGGAGGAGCCCTTGGCCGGGTCGGTGCGCTTGAATCTCCGGAACCGGCGTGGGTAAAATTCGGGGGAGCGCCCGCGCACCTCGGTTTGACGATTATCTCTTCGTTCGTTTTCCAGAGCATCGCGACCCCGAGAGGTCCGTCACGGCCATGGCCGAAGCCGATTATTATGAAACCCTGGGCGTGCCCCGCGACGCAACGCCCGAAGCGATCAAGAAAGCCTATCGGACGCTCGCGCGCAAACACCACCCGGACGTGAACCCCGGCGACAAGAAGGCCGAGGCGAGGTTCAAGGAAACCCAGCAGGCGTATGACATCCTCTCCGACGCCGAGAAGCGCGCCCTTTACGACCGCTACGGCCGGGCCGGAATCGACGGAATGGCCGCCGGCCCCCGCGCCGGAGCGCAGGAGTGGGCAAACCGTCAGGGAGCGCCCGGCGCCGGTTTTGAGTCGTTCGACTTCAGCGACTTTTTCGGCCAGGGGGTGCAGGCCGGCGGAGCCGCCGCCGATGAGCACGCCGGAGCAGGCATCTTTGAAGACCTGATCGGCCGGATGCGCGGCGGTCGGACCGCGAAGAAGCCAGGGCCAAGACCGGGTCAGAACCTCGAAGCCACCCTCTCGATCCCCTTTCTCACCGCCGTGCGCGGGGGCGAGACCACGATTCAGGTCGATCGCGATGGCCGACGCGAGTCGCTCGTCGTGAAGATCCCGCCAGGGATCGAGTCGGGCGCCAAGCTCAGGCTTCGCGGTCAGGGGGGCGCAGGGGAAAAAGGGGCGGCATCGGGCGACCTGACCATTCAGGTCAGTGTCGAGCCGCATCCGTATTTCAGCCGAGACGGCCGGAACCTCACGGTCGAGGTTCCCCTGAGTGTCGACGAGGCAATCCTCGGCGCCAAGATTGACGTCCCGACGCTCAACGGCCCGAAGTCTCTGTCCATTCCGGCGGGAACATCAAGTGGTCAGAAACTCCGCCTGCGTGGTCAAGGGCTTCCCGCCGCCGCGGACAAGCCCGAGGGCGACCTTTACGTCGTCCTCAAGCTCACCGTTCCCAAGAATGTCGACGACGAGAGCCGCAAGCTGATCCGCGAGTTCGCCGAGCGGAACAAGACCCGACCGCGCGAGAACCTCTGGCATGGGATTTGACCGCGATCTTGATTCAAGACGCCCGGCAACCTGCCAATGATCCCCGACGGTGAACCGATCATGAGCCAATCCATCATCCCCCGCGATGAGGTCGCCCGGCGGCTCGACGTCCCCGGTCGCGTCCTGATCCGTTATGAAGCCCGAGGGCTCGTCCGGTCGGTCCGCGAGGGTGAAGTTGAAGGATACGCGCCGGTTGATGTGCGCAGGCTCTGGGCGATTGTCAGCTATCAGCGCGACATGGGCATGAACCTCGCGGGGGTCGAGGCGGTCTTGAAGCTTCGCGACCATCTCGCCGACGTTCATCGCCGCCTGGACGCCTTCGCCGGGCGCCTTCGCGACGTCCTGGAGGCCGGCGACGATCTCGGCGAGCCCGACGGATGAACGAACCTCGGCGGACCCAGTTGCGTCGCCTTCTGGACCGACCCGACGCCGCGCCAAGGGTGCGCCGGGCGGTCGCTCGGTTGCTCGGGGTCAGCGTCTTTTCGATCGGGGCTGTTGGCGCCCTGGTGGTCTGGCACCTGGTCCGGCGCGGTCGGTTGATCCGCGACCGCCTCGGGCCGCCTCGGGTTGTCCGGCTTGGCGATGAACCCTGGAAAGGCCCCCGCTGATGTCGACCTTGCGAGCCACCTTTGGCCGCCACGAACGCTTGAACAACCCGGCCGACTTCAAACGGGCCTTTGACCGGAAACGATCCGCGTCCGACGCCTTCCTGATCGTCTATGCGGTCGAGAACGGCCTCGATCATCCCAGGCTGGGTATCTCGGTCTCCCGCAAACGAATCCGGCGCGCCCACGATCGCAATCGGGTCAAACGCCTGCTCCGCGAATCGTTCCGCCTCGGCAAATCGGAACTCCCCGCCGGTCTCGACTTGGTGGTCGTTCCCAAGGGGAAGGCCCTGACCTTCGACGCCGCTCGCGCGGGCCTTCCTTCGCTGGCGCAGGCGATTTCCAGGCGGATCGGCCCGCGACGCGTCGTCAAGGCCGCGCCGTGATGAGTCGGCTCGGGGTTGCGGTTCTGGTCGCCTCGATCCGCGTCTATCAGGTCACGATCAGCCCGCTGCTCGGCCCGGCCTGCCGGTTCGAGCCGACCTGTAGCCGCTACATGGTCGGAGCCCTTCAAAAATATGGGCTACTCCGTGGCGTCTGGAAGGGTCTTCGGAGGATACTGCGGTGCCACCCGTGGAACCCGGGGGGTTATGACCCCCCTTGACCCAACCTCTTTCCCGAACCCCGAGAGTGCCGACCGATGATCCGCCCGACTCACGTCTTTCTCGCCGCAAGCGCCGTCTTGCTCGCGGTTTCCGACTCGACGCTCGCCGACGACAAGGCTGCCGGACCTGAGCCCTTGACGGTCTTCGTCGGCACGTACACCGACGGAGGAACGAGTCAGGGAATCTATCGGTTCAGCTTTGACCCAACGACTGGCGAGGCGGGTCCCGCTCGGCTTGCCGCGAAAGCGAAAAACCCGTCGTATCTGGCGATCACACCGAAGGGCGGAGCGCTTTACGCCGTCAGCGAGGTTGACTCCGCCGACGGCAAGCCCGGCGGCGCGGTGCTTGGCTTCGCCCTGGAACCGAAGACGGGCAACCTGACCCCCTTGAACCGTCAGTCAACCGGCGGCGGTGGACCGTGCTACCTCGTCGTTGACAGCGCGGGCAAGAACGTGCTCGCCGCCAATTACGGAGGCGGGAGCGTGGTCGTCCTGCCGATCGGGTCGGATGGTCGATTGAAAGAACGCGCTGGCTTCATGCAACATCAAGGATCGAGCGTCAACCCCGCCCGGCAGAAGGAACCGCACGCGCACTCGATCAACCTCGACCCCGCGAACCGATTCGCCTTTGCGGCGGATCTCGGCCTCGACAAGATCCTTGTCTACAAATTTGACCCGATCCAGGGCGCGCTCACGCCCAATGATCCCCCCGCCGCGAGCCTTGCCCCGGGCGCCGGGCCTCGCCATTCTGCCTTTCACCCGTCCGCGAAGTTTGCCTACGCGATCAACGAGTTGAACTCCACCGTGACCGCCTGGACGTATGACGCCAGTCTTGGCGTTTTGACCGATCTTCAGACGCTCACGACCTTGCCCGAAGGCTTTACCGGCCAGAACTATCCGGCCGACATTCACGTCCACCCATCGGGTCGATTTCTCTACGGATCGAACCGGGGCCAGAACAGCATCGTCGCTTACACGATTGACCCAACTTCAGGCAAGCTGACCCTGACCGGCCATCAGGGACGTGGCATCAAAAACCCGCGCAATTTCGGGATCGACCCGACCGGGCGTTTCCTGCTTGTCGCCAATCAGGACAGTGATACGATCGTCGTCTTTCGTATCGACAGCGAGACGGGAGCACTCGTTCCAACCAAGCAGGTGGTCAAGGTCTCCAGGCCGGTCTGTGTTCAGTTCTGGAAGTAGCGCGAGGAAATGGCGCGGAAACCGGGTTGCCAGACCCGGGCGGATCGGGTAAACGCACGAAAAGAGAAAACAACTTGGCGCTGTCCAGCGACACCAGGAGGCAAGGAGGCCCCATGGCGTATGACAAGCAACAGGCCGCGCATGAATTCGTCAAATGGAGCGAGAGCTACGATCGGTGCATCCTCCAGTGGTTGATCTTCGGGCCTTCGCATCGCGCTCTGATACGCAGGATCAAGACGGTCGCCGGAGATCGGCCCGTGAAGGTGCTCGACGTGGGATGCGGGACGGGCGTCTTCGCCGAACGAGTCCGCCAGGCGATTCCCTCGGCGCGTGTCTGGGGGGTTGATCTTGTCGCTGAGATGCTGGGTCGAGGCGCCGAGCGCTGGCATCGGCATTCAGGGATGGTCCAGCCGGTGCGGGGAGATAGCGAACGCCTCCCCTTCGCCGACGGATCGTTTGATTTCGTTACCTGCGCCAATAGTTTTCATCATTACCCGCACCAGGATCGGGCCGTTGCCGAGATGCACCGGGTCTTGAACTCAAGCGGTCGCCTGATGATCATCGATGGCTATCGCGACGCTCCCTGGGGCTGGTTCATCTATGACGTTTGCGTCGCCGGAGTTGAGGGGGCCGTGCATCACGCCTCGTCGCGTGCGATGCGCGAGATGTACGCGCAGGCCGGTCTTCGCGCCGTCGCTCAACGGGTCTATCGAGGCCCCGCCCCCTTCCTTCTGACCGAAGGCATCAGTGCCGAACGCCCCTCGGCGCTGCATGGTCCCCACTTCCTTCCCACCTCGCAATCGAGCCGACAGACGACCTCATAAGGATAAGGTCACGCTGGCTTTCTCCGGCAAAGTGCTTTTGACCGGAAACGCTCCGTGAATCGGCAGTTGGGACGGACGCCCCGGTCGGAGAATCCGGCCGGGACGCCTTACGAAGCGCCCGGCGATCTGGTATCGTTCTCCGTTCAGCCGCGCGGGCGAGACGGTGCATTGGTTTCTCCGACGGGCGAGCGAGTCAACGACGCGCTCTCGTCCATTAAGGTCGGAAGCCGGCGCTGATCGACCGTTCGGAGTGGCCGGCTTGGTTCTCGGGTTTCTCGTCCCGCAGGGGGTTGGAGCGGCACCTGTGTTGGTTTCCTCGGCGCTTGATTTGACGGCCCTGGAGCACGCCCTCTGCCGGGTCCGCGACCCCTTGCTTGTCGTCGACCTTGGCGACGGTCTCGAATTTCGAGACGCGGGCGAAGGCGCGGGAACAGGCCGGGTCGTGGCCTCGTTGCCGATCTGCCGCCCCGAATTTCTCGGCGACCGGTCCTTTTGCGCCGATCATGGAGTTCGTTTTCCGTATCTCTCCGGGGCGATGGCCAACGGGATCGGGTCGGCGGAGATTGCCGAGGCGATGGCCCGGGGCGGAATGCTCGGGATCTTTGGCGCCGCGGGTCTGCCGATCAAGGCGGTCGAGGCGGCGATCGACCGATTGAGCCGGACCCTCGGCGGCTCGGGCCTCCCCTACGGCTTCAACCTGATCCATAGCCCTGGCGAGCCGGATCTTGAGGCCGCCGTGGCCGACCTCTATCTCCGCCGGGGGGTCCGGCTCGTCGAGGCGTCGGCCTATCTCGATCTGGCCTTGCCGATTGTCCGCTACCGGGTCAAGGGGCTAAGGCTCGACGAAAACGGGCGCGTCGTGGCCGCGAACCGGGTGATGGCCAAGATTTCTCGGGTCGAGGTCGCTTCGAAGTTCCTGGCCCCTCCGCCCGCGAGGTTCCTCCGCGAGCTTGTCGCCTCGGGCGAGATCACCGCTCAGCAGGCGGAATGGGCCGGTCGGGTGCCGATGGCGGACGACGTCACCGCCGAGGCCGACTCAGGGGGCCACACCGACAACCAGGCGGCCGTCGTCCTCTTGCCGACGATGATCGCCCTGCGTGATCGCCTTCAATCGCAGTACGGCTACGACCAACCGCCCCGGATCGGTGCCGCGGGGGGGATCTCGACCCCCTGGGCCGCCGCCGCCGCCTTCGCGATGGGGGCGGCCTATGTCGTGGTCGGCTCGGTGAATCAGGGGTGTGTCGAGTCGGGAACCTCGGATACCGTCCGCAAGATGCTCGCGCAGGCGCAACAGGCCGATATCGCGATGGCACCGGCGGCCGACATGTTCGAGATGGGCGTTCGGGTTCAGGTCTTGAAGCGCGGGACGATGTTCGCCATGCGGGCGGCCAAGCTCTTTGAACTCTACCGGACCCACGACAGCCTCAACGCGATTCCCGCCGCCGACCGCGCCGCGCTGGAAAAAACGATCTTCCGTACTCCGCTGGAAACGGTCTGGGACCAGACCAAAACCTATTTTCAGGTGCGCGACCCGGCGCAGAATGCTCGGGCCGAACGCGATCCGAAACACAAGATGGCCCTGGTCTTTCGCTGGTATCTCGGTCAGTCGTCCCACTGGGCAAACGCGGGCGAGGCGTCGCGTTCGGTTGACTATCAGGTCTGGTGCGGCCCGGCGATGGCCGCTTTCAACGAGTGGGTCAAGGGGTCGTTCCTGGAACCGCCCGAGAATCGCAAGGTTGTCACCGTGGCGCTGAACATTCTGTACGGAGCGGCTGTCCTCGGCCGGGCCAGGGCGCTTGCCGGCCAGGGATTGACGATCCCGCCGGGAATCCCAGGGCTCGCCCCGCTGGATCGGGCCGAGGTCGAAGCGAGGATCGGGACGTCGTCCGATCGGGACTGAACGTCTCCTTTCCCTGATAGTCCTGGAATCTTCACCTATTGAGACGGCGCGACGCGTCAAGGGGAAAGACACTTGAATCCGGACGATCCAAGGCAGCCGGTCCCGGTGGCGATCATCGGCATGGGTTGCATGTTTCCCAAGGCGGACGACCTGGCCGGTTACTGGGCCAATATCCGCCAGCGCCGCGATGCGATTACCGAGGTTCCCGCCACGCACTGGCGGCCCGAAGACTATTACGACGCCGACCCCAAGGCCCCCGACCGAACCTATGCCCGTCGCGGCGGCTTCCTCACCCCGGTTGACTTCCCGCCCCTCGATTTCGGGATCGCGCCGAACAACCTCGACGCCACCGACACAACCCAGCTTCTCGGCCTGATGGTCGCCCGCAAGGCGCTGGAAGACGCCGGCTACGGCGAGGGGTCAACCCGGCCGCTCGACCGCGACCGCGTGAGCGTGATCCTGGGTGTGACGGGAACCCTGGAACTGGTCATTCCGCTGGGAGCACGGCTCGGCCATCCCATCTGGCGTCGGGCGCTCAAGGCGTCGGGCGTTCCCGAAGACCAGGCCGAGGAGGTTGTGCAGCGGATCAGCGACTCGTACGTCGGCTGGCAAGAAAACTCGTTCCCGGGCCTGCTCGGTAACGTCGCCGCCGGTCGGATCGCCAATCGACTCGACCTCGGCGGCACGAATTGCGTGATCGACGCCGCCTGCGCCAGCTCCTTCGGCGCTGTCAGCCTCGCGGCGCTCGAACTCGCCTCGGGCCGCTGCGACATGGCCTTGACGGGCGGCCTTGATACGTTCAATGACATTTTTATGTTCATGTGCTTCAGCAAGACGCCCGCGCTGTCGCCCCGGGGTGACGCCCGGCCCTTTGACGCGGGTTGCGACGGAACGGCGCTAGGCGAGGGCCTGGGGGTGCTGGCGCTGAAGCGCCTGGACGATGCCAGGCGGGACGGAGATAAGGTTTACGCGGTGATCCGGTCGGTCGGGTCATCGAGCGACGGCAAGGGGAACGCCGTGTATGCGCCCAAGGCCGGCGGCCAGGCGCGGGCGCTCCGGCAAGCGTACCGGCTCGCCGGGTTCGGACCCGAGACGGTCGAACTGGTCGAGGCGCACGGGACCGGGACGAAGGTCGGCGACGCGACCGAGCTTGCGGCCCTGAACGAGGTTTACGGCGCCGCGAAACCGGGATCAACCTGGTGCGCGCTCGGTTCGGTGAAGTCGCAGATCGGCCACACGAAGGCCGCTGCCGGAGTGGCCGGGCTCATCAAGGCCGCGATGGCGCTTCATCACAAGGTCTTGCCGCCGACGATCAAGGTGACGAACCCCGTCGAAAATCTTGGTCCGGGGCGTTCGCCCTTTTATCTGAACACCGAGGCTCGTCCCTGGCTGCCAAGGCCCGATCATCCCCGGCGAGCGGCCGTCAGCGCCTTTGGATTTGGCGGAAGCAACTTCCATTGTGTTCTCGAAGAAGCGGAACCCGTCAGGGCGTCGGCCGACTGGGACGGCGAAACCCAGATCCTCGCCTTCTCCGCCGATCGTCCCGCAGGGCTTCTCGCGGCAATCGATGCCTGGCCGTCGGGCCTTGACTGGCGCGGCCTTCGCTCGGCCGCGGCGCGTTCGCGCGAGACCTTCAAGACCACCGATCCGCATCGCCTCGTTCTGGTCGCCGATGCCGAGACCGACCTGCCCGCGCTTTTCGACCGCGCCCGCGCCGCGGTCGATCCAAAGACGGCGAACGGTTCCCGGGTGAAGGCTCGCGAGGGGGTCTTCGTCGGTGCCGGACCGGCCCCGGGCAAGCTGGCGATGGTCTTCCCAGGCCAGGGGTCGCAGTACGTCGGCATGCTCCGCGAGCTTGCCTGCGTTTTTCCCGAGGTTCAAGACGCCCTGGCGCTGGCCGACGAGCCTGACGGCGACGCCGAGACCCGCCTGAGCGACCGGATTTATCCCTTTCCCGCCTTCAACGACGCGGATCGATCGGCGCACGAACGGGCCTTGCGCTCGACCGAGATCGCGCAACCGGCGATCGGAGCGGTGAGCCTGGGGGTCTTCCGCCTTCTCGAAGGTTTTGGGCTGCGGCCCGACGTGGTCGCCGGGCACAGCTTCGGCGAACTCACCGCGCTCTGCGCCTCGGGCCGCATCGACGTCTCGACCTTCGTCCGGCTCTCGCGCGAGCGTGGCCGACTGATGGCCGCTCAGACAGGGGGCGGCGGGTCGATGCTTGCCGTGCTCGCGGCGCGTGAGGTGGTTGATGACGTTCTTCAGACAGAAGGACTCGACGGACCGCTCGTCATCGCCAACAAGAACGCCCCGCGTCAGTTCGTTCTCTCCGGGCCCGCCGAGGCAATCGCCAGGGCGGCGAAGGCGTTCGAGCAACGCAAGGTGACCGCCCGACCGCTGGCCGTCGCCGCCGCCTTTCATAGCCCGGACGTCGCCGCGGCGAGCGGACCTTTTCTTGAGGCGTTGAAGGGTGCGAGCCTGTCGGCAACGTCCACGGTTCCCGTCTACGCCAACGCGACGGCCTCCGCCTATCCGGCCGATCCCGACGAGGCCCGCGCCTTGCTCGCTGGCCAGATCGCCCGGCCGGTGGAGTTCGTGGCCGAGATCGAGGCGATGGCCGACCTGGGCGTGGGTGTCTTTCTGGAAGTCGGCCCCGATGCGAAGCTGACGGGCCTCGTGCGTTCGATTCTGGAAGGAAAACCCGTTCGCTCGCTCGCCCTGGACGCCTCACGCGGCGAGCGCGGGAACCTGGCCGACCTGGCCTCGGCTCTGGCCGAACTGGCGGCCCTGGGATATCCTGTTTCCCTGACGCGTTGGGACGACCCGTCGAGCCGGCCGGCCCCGCCGGACCGAAAACCCGGCCTGACGGTGAAGGTCAGCGGAGCCAACCACGCTCCACGCCCCCCCGCCAACCCGACGCCCCCGGCCGCTCCGCTCCGGTCGGCCCGTGCCACCGAATCAAAACCGAAATCGACTTCGAACCCGACCCCGAATCCGAACCGGATCTCACCCGCCAGCGCAAGCCCGCCCATGACACCGACTTTCCCCCCGCGCACTCCACCGGCCCCTCTTCCGCCGAGCGACCCGACCCCCCACGTCAACGGTCGCAACGGACGGACCGTCGACGTGCGGTCGCACCACGCCGCTCCCCACGCCAACGGCCAGGCTCCCCAGGCGAACGGCTCGGCCGCGATCGTCCCGGGCGACCCGGGGCTGATCGCCCAGGCGCTGCGGACGGCCCAGGAAAACCTCGTGGCCCTTCAGGCCCTCGGCGAACAAACCGCCGCGCTTCACCGCCAGTTTCTCGAAGGCCAGGACCGCACCCAGCGCACCTTCCAGAGCCTCCTGGAACAGCAACAACGCCTGACCCTCGGCTCGCTCGGCATGGTCACCGCGGCTCCGGTCCCGTTGCCGATACCGGCTTCAGCACCCTCGGCCCCGGTTCGTCGGGTCGAGCCACACCCTGAACCGGTCGTCGTTTCCGCGCCCGTGATGGCGACCCCCCCGGCGCCCTCCGCGACGGTGGTCAAGTCGACGCAGACGCTGGCCGTCTTGACGGAGGTGGTCTCGGAAAAGACCGGCTATCCGGCCGAGATGCTCGAACCAACGATGCAGCTTGACGCCGACCTCGGCATTGACTCGATCAAGCGCGTCGAGATCCTCTCCGCTTTGCAAGAACGCCTGCCCGACGCACCGGTGATCAAGCCCGAGCACCTGGGCACCCTGAGAACCCTGAGCGATATCGTCGTCTTTCTCGGTGGCAAGGTCTCGGAACCGGCCCCCGCGTCTTCGGCGAACGTCGAGAACACGCTCGACGTTCAGGCCGTCCTTCTCGAAGTCGTGGCCGAGAAGACCGGTTATCCGGCCGAAATGCTCGAACCAACGATGCAGCTTGACGCCGACCTTGGCATTGACTCGATCAAGCGCGTCGAGATCCTCTCGGCGCTGCAAGAACGTCTGCCCGACGCGCCCGTCATCAAGCCCGAACATCTGGGCACCCTGCGAACCCTGAGCGACATTGCCGGATTTCTCGGTGGTCCTGGCGGCGGTGCAACGACTCAGGCCGTCGTTGCGAAGGTCGTCGATACGCAGGCAATCCTTCTGGAGGTGGTCTCGGAGAAGACCGGCTATCCGGCCGAGATGCTCGAACCAACGATGCAGCTTGACGCCGACCTTGGCATTGACTCGATCAAGCGCGTCGAGATCCTCTCCGCGTTGCAGGAACGCCTGCCCGACGCGCCCGTCATCAAGCCCGAACATCTGGGCACCCTGCGAACGCTGAGCGACATTGCCGGATTTCTCGACGGCGGCACGAGTGACGCGTCCCGGGTGACAGCGACGGTCAAGCCCTCGCCAGCCGAGAAGGTCACGGACGCGCCCGTCGCCGTTCAGCGCCTGGTCGTCCGCGCCTCGGCAATCGCGGCGTCGCCGGAAACGCCATTACCGACGAATGCGGAAATCTGGGTCACCGATGACGGCTCGGGCCTCTCGGCGGCGGTCGCCGCGCGGCTCTCGGGGCGCGGGTATCGCGCGAAGGTCATCGGCTGGGATGACTCGATGGGGAACGAAGCGCTCGACGCCCTCGTTCTGATCGCGCCTCAGACGCCCGAAACGGGAGATGAGGTTGTCGCCCAGGCGTTTCGTTGGCTGCGAGCGGCTGGCCCGGCATTGAGAGCCTCGAACGGTCTGGCCATGACGGTCACGAGGCTCGACGGCTCTTTCGGTCTGAACGGGCTGGCGGAGGGGTCGGACCCCGTTGCGGGGGGGCTCGCGGGATTGATCAAGACGGCCGGACATGAGTGGTCCGAGGTGCGCTGCAAGGCGGTCGATCTCGACCCCGCGCTCGGTGCCTCGGATGAGGCCGTGACGGCGGTTGTGAACGCCCTGTTTCAGGACGGGCCGCCCGAGGTCGGACTTTCGAGTCGGGGCAAAGTCACGCCCACGCTGACTGCCGAGCCGGTCGGCCCGCCGGGCGAGTCCTCGCGGATCGAACCGAGCGACCTGGTCGTGATCACTGGCGGAGCCCGAGGGGTCACGGCGGAGGTCGCGCTTGCCCTGGCGGAAGCCTTCCAGCCGACCCTCGTCCTCCTTGGTCGAAGCGTCGCGCCCGAGGCTGAGCCGGACTGGCTGGTCGCCTGCACCGGCGAGCCCGAGATCAAGCGAGCACTCGCGGCGCACGCCAAGGGCCGGGCGACTCCGCAAGCGATCGGTGATCAATACCGGAAGGTCGCCGCGAACCGAGAAATCCTCCGCAACCTCGGCCGGATCGAGGCCACGGGGGCGAAGGCCCTTTACCGACAGGTGGACTCTCGCGATCCGGCCGCTCTTGCCGCGGTGGTCGCCGCGGCGCGTCAGGAGTTCGGACCCGTTCGGGGCCTTGTCCACGGCGCGGGGGTTCTCGCCGATCGGGCGATCATTGACCAGACCGACGCCCAGTTCGCCGACGTGTATTCCACCAAGGTTGACGGCCTCCGCGCCCTGCTCGACGCGGCCGGTTCCGACCCCCTGGCGATGCTCGTCGTCTTCTCGTCGTCGACAGCGCGCTTCGGCCGGTCGGGTCAGGTCGCTTATGCCGCGGCGAACGAGGTTTTGAACAAGATCGCCCAGCGCGAGGCTCGTTGCCGTCCTGGCTGCAAGGTCGTCTCGGTGAACTGGGGTCCCTGGGATGGCGGCATGGTCACCCCAGCACTCCGGCCCCTCTTCGCCTCGGAAGGAATCGGCCTGATCCCCTTGCGCGAGGGAGCGCGATTCCTCGTCGACGAGATCCGGTCGTCGGCCGAAGACGTGCCGGTTGAGATTGTCGTCCTCGGCCCCGGTTCAATCCATCCGGCGGCGGAGTCAGTCGCGCCGAGAGCGCCGGAAGTGCCTCGATCGGCCAACCTAACCACTGTGTTCGAACGCCTGCTCGATCCCGAGACGATGCCCGTCCTGCGGTCGCACGTCATCGACGGCCGAGCCGTTTTGCCGATGGCCCTGACGCTCGAATGGCTGGCGCAAGGGGCCCTTCAGCGCAACCCTGGCCTCGCCTTTCGCGGCGTTGAGTCGCTCCGCCTGCTCAAGGGGGCGGTTGTTCGCGACGACGAACCCGAAACAGTCGCCATCCTCGCGGGCAAAGGGGTCCGAGATTCCTCGGGCGTCTACCGCGTGCCGGTCGAACTTCAGGGGGTCTTCCCGGACGGCAAGACGATCGCGCACGCCCGGGGCGAGGTGATCCTCGGCGATCGGCCCGCCTCGGCCGACCGTCCGGCGATCAACCCGGTCGGCTGGCCTGCGTATGGGCGATCGCTGCGGTCGGTCTATCATGAGGTGCTCTTTCATGGACCCGACCTGCACGGCCTTGAGCGGATCGAGGCCTGCACGATCGACGCGGTCTCGGCCTGGGTGAAGACGGCCCCCTCCCCCTCGGCCTGGGTAGACCGGCCGCTCCGACAGGCCTGGCTGAGCGATCCGCTCGTGCTTGACTCGGCCTTTCAACTTCTCGTTCTCTGGTCGGCCGAGCACGCCGGAGCGCCCAGCCTGCCGACCGCCCTGGGACGCTACACCCAGTTCTGTCGAGCCTTCCCCGCGCCGAGGGTCCACGTCGTCGCCCGCGTCCGACGTCCCAGCCCCTTGCACGCCGTCGCCGACTTCGAGTTTCTCGACGCCACCGGCGCGCTTCTGGCCCGTCTTGACGGCTACGAGTGCGTCGCCAATCCGTCGCTCCTCCAGGCCTTCCGCCGCAACCGCTTGCCCCGAGTCGCGCGAAGCCCGAGGTAACTTGATTGATGGCCGATGACCAATCACCGATGACCGATGACCGAGAATTGGTACCGCGACATCCTCACTTGTTTTTTCAATTCTCATTGGTCATTGGTCATCGGTCCTTTTGAAGAAGGAAAAGGCCCAGGCGGAAAGAGGAGGAACGTTGCGAATTCTTGCGATCCTGATTCTCATGACGATCGGCCCAGGGTCGCCCGACCTGCCCAAGGTTTCCGGCATTCTTGAAGGCCGAAACGTGACCTTCACCGAAAAGGCTCGCGAAAACGCTCTCAAGGCCATTCTCCCGCTTCTGGGATCGTGCCACTCGGCCGACACCGGGACCGAGGCGGATCTGAAGAAGGCGGAGACCGGCGACCATGTCCGGCTTGTCCTCGAAAAGCCGATCCCCATCCCGGGCGAGGCGACCGAGATCACGGAAATCGTTTTCACCCAGCCGATCAACACGGGAGTCTTCTGGCTCCGTTCCGGTGACAGAGTGCTCCGACGTACCAAGTATGAACCCGCAAAGACGTACGCATTCGAGGCGTGGCTCAGGCAGGCCGTTGCCGCCGATTGACGCCCCGTCGTCGTCGTCAACGCGGCGGCCGACCCGGCCAGGGTCGTTCGTTCGGCCTCGGTAAGGATGATCGCAAGCACCATGATCGACCCCAGCGAGCGCGTGGCGATCGTCGGGATCGGCGGGGTCTTCCCCGGCGCGCCCGACCCTGAGTCCTTCTGGTCCAACATCGCGGCGGGCCTTGACTTGACAACCAGTATCCCCCCGGGGCGCTGGACGATCGACCCCGCCGATGCGTATGACCCGACCGTCGCCGCCCCCGACCGCGTTTATGCCACCCGAGGCGGCTTCGTTCAGGGTTTTTGGTTCGACCCGGAAGGGCTCGACATCGACCCGGCGGTCGTCAACCGCCTCGACCCGGCTTTCCAGTTGGCCCTCCACGCCGGTCGGGCCGCCTGGCGCGACGCGAAGACCGACCAGGTGGACAGGGCTCGCGTCGGCGTCGTCTTCGGCAACATCGTCTTGCCGACCGAGTCAGCCTCCGCCCTGGCCGACGAGATTCTCGGCCGGACCCTGGCGGAAGAGGTGCTCGGCCGGGACGAAGGGTTTGAAACGCGGACCGAACCACTGAATCGGTTCGCGGCGGGCTTGCCGGCGGGCCTGCTGGCGAAGGCTCTGGGCCTGGGCGGCGGCGCCTATACGCTCGATGCCGCCTGCGCCTCGTCGCTCTACGCGCTCAAGCTCGCGGCCGACGAGTTGCTCTCGGGTCGGGCCGACGCGATGATCACCGGCGGCCTTTCGCGGCCCGACCCCCTCTACACGCAGATGGGTTTCTCTCAGCTTCGCGCACTCTCGGCCGAGGGCCGCGCCCGCCCCTTTGACGACCAGGCCGGGGGCCTCGTCGTGGGTGAAGGGGGGGGCATGTTCGTCCTGAAACGGCTCGGCGACGCGAGGCGGCAGGGCGATCATATTTACGCGGTCGTCGCCGCGGTCGGCCTCTCGAACGACGTCGATGGCGGCCTGCTCGCGCCAAGCACCGAGGGGCAACTCCGCGCGATGCGGGCCGCGTATGATCGCGCCGGTTGGTCGCCGACGGACGTCGACCTGATCGAGTGCCACGCGACGGGAACCCCCGTCGGCGATGCCGTCGAGTTTCAGAGCCTCAAGTCGCTCTGGGGCGATGCGGCCGCGACGCCTTGCGTGATTGGTTCGCACAAGGGGAACATCGGCCATGCCTTGACAGCTTCGGGAGCGGCCGGATTACTCAAGGTTCTCATGGCCCTGCGGCACGAGACCTTGCCGCCAACCGCCAATTTCCAGACTCCCGGGGCGAAGCTCGGCGGCGACCTGACCCCTTTTCGCGTCCTGGAAGTCGCCGAGCCCTGGCCACGGCGCGAGGAAGGCGCGCCGCGTCGAGCCGCGATCAGCGGATTCGGTTTCGGCGGGATCAATGCCCACGTCCTGATCGAGGAATGGCTTCCGCAGTCAACCGAGACGGCCCCGCCCGCCGCCTGGATCGATCCTGAAGGCGAGGCCGAGCCCGCCCCGATCGCCATCGTCGGCCTCGGCGCGCATTTCGGTCCCTTTCGCGGCCTCCGAGCCGTTCAGGAACGACTTCTCGGCGGCGCGACCGCGGTCAATCCCGCATTGCCGTCGAACGACTGGGGCGTCCGAAAATCGTCCTGGTTCGGTCGCGAAGGACGGGAAAACGACGTGGTGCCCGGCTTTCACGTCGATTCGCTCTCGATCCCCGCCGATCGCTTTCGCATTCCTCCGAAAGAGCTTGAGGAAATGCTTCCTCAGCAATCCCTGGCGCTTCTGGCGGCGGCCGATGCCATTGCCGACGCATCCTGGGACGACCGCCCAAGGCTCCGCGCCGGGGTCTTTGTCGGGATCGGCCTCGATCCGAACACGACGAATTTTCACGTTCGCTGGTCGCTCCTGAATCGAGCCCGGGAGTGGAACCAAAGTCTCGGCCTCGGCCTTTCCGAAGACGCCCTCGACCGCTGGACGGCCGACCTGCGCGATGCCGCAAGTCCCCCTTTGTCGGCGAATCGAACGATGGGAGCGCTCGGCGGTCTGATCGCCAGCCGGATCGCTCGCGAGTTTCGGATCGGCGGCCCGAGCTTCACGGTCTCCAGTGAGGAGACGTCGGGGCTTCGGGCCGTGGACGTCGCCCTTCGGTTGCTCAGGCGAAACGAGCTGGACGAGGCCATCGTGGCCGCGGTTGACCTCACCGGCGATCCTCGCAACACGATCGCCGCCGAGCGATCCGGAATCGAGGCAATGCCCCTGGGCGACGGCGCCTCGGCGTTCGTCTTGAAGCGGCTTGATGACGCCGAGCGCGATGGCGACCGCATCTACGCGGTGATCCGAGGCGCCGGGGCCGCGTCGAGCAACCAGATCGGTCTTTCAAACTCCACGTCGGCCAGCGAACTCGTCCAGGAAAACCAGGGCAGCTTGGTTAACGCCTTGGCCAGCCAACGCGCGCAGGACGAGGCGGGGTCGTCGGGCCGCGATCTTTCCCTGACCGACGCGAGCGCCGCGCAATACCTCGGCGCGACCGGCGCGGCGTCGGGTCTCGCCACGCTCTTGATGGGTGCCTTGATCCTCTATCATCGCATTCTTCCGGGCGACCGCAGGCAAGGGGTCGGCCCTCATTACTGGCTCCTTGACCGTCTCGACGGCCCGCCACAGGTCAGCGTCGTCGGGTCTGGGGTCGATGGGACTTTCCTGGAGTTGATCCTCGAAGCCTTCAACGGCGCGGAGAGTCTGAAAACCAGGCTCGAACGCGTACAGCCGATCGGCGTCTGCCCGTCAGCACTTTTCACGATCGAGGGCGACGACGCGGCGACGTTGCTCCATCAGGTTGACGTGCTCGATGCGCTCGGGCTTGCGAATCCCAAAGGACCGATCGAAGGCCTTGCCCGACTCTGGTGGAACGATCCGCGACGGGTTCAAGGCAGCAGGAAACTCGCCGTTCAGGCGGAAAACCCGGTCGAACTCCGCGATCGGCTGGCCGAGGCGCGGCGTCGTGTCGAATCGGGTCAGGCGTCGGGCTGGCGCGATCGGGTCTATTTCAACCCGGAACCGCTTGGGGGACGACTTGCCCTCGTTTTCCCGGGAATCGGCAGTCAGTATGTCGGCATGGGCCGCGACCTCTCCGCGCGCTGGCCCGAGGTCTTCCGAAGGCTCGACGCCGAGACGACGCGGCTCCGGAGCCAACTGGCCCCCGGAGCGCGTTGGGAGGCCGCGGAGCTTTTGAACGAATTCGAAGATCAGCGCGCCCCGATCATGGCTCAGGTCGTGCTCGGCACGGCGATCACCGACCTCCTGGCGATCTTTGGCGTGATGCCCGAGGCGGTGATCGGCTACAGCCTCGGCGAATCCTCCGCGCTCCTGGCGACGCGGGCCTGGCCCGACCGCGACGAGATCCACGCGAGACTCGATGTCTCCCCCCTGTTTCGAACCGACCTGGCCGGACCTTGCGACGCCGCCCGAACCACCTGGGGCCTGCTCGCCGACGAGCCGACCGACTGGGTCGCCGGGATCGTTCCCTATCCGGCCGAGGCCGTTCGCGCGGCATTGGCCGAGATCCCGCATGCGTATCTTCTGATCGTCAACTCGCCGCGCGAGTCGGTCGTCGGCGGCCGAGGCGAGGCGGTCAAGCACCTGGTGAAAACGCTCGGCGGCAAGTTTCTCCCCTTGCCGATGGTGAGCACGGTTCATTGCGAGATCGCCCGGCAGGTCGAGGGCGCCTACCGAAATCTTCATCTTCTGGAAACCACACCGCCGCCCGGTATCGCCTTCTACAGCGCGGCGCGGGGCGAGGTGTACACGCCCGACCGCGAATCGGCGGCCGAGGCCATCGTCGGCCTGGCCGTCGAGACGGTGGATTTCCCCCGGGTCGTGCGTCGGGCGTACGACGATGGAATTCGCATCTTTCTTGAGGTGGGGCCTGGGTCGTCCTGTTCCCGGATGATCCGCGCGATTCTCCGCAATGCTTCGCACCTGGCCGCATCGGCCTGCGTGTCCGAAGCGGATGCGGTCGTGACGCTTCTTGACGTCCTCGGCCGGCTGATTGCCGAGGGCCTATCCGTGGATCTTGCCCCGCTTTACGGCCGCGACACTCTCGCCTCGGCCCTCGCGGCAGCCACCGTTTCCAAAGGCCGGGCGATTGTCGTGCCCGTCGGCGGTCGCTCGTTCGACCCGCCCAAACCTCCGATTTCCAGGCGACCACGTCCCGAGGCCCGACCGACCGTGACCGAGCATCACGCCCCCACGCCGAACGGAATCGAACCCTCGCCGGCTCCGGCCTATCCGTTACCAAGCCCGGCGCCCGCGCTGGCGGTTGCCCCGCCGTTGCGTCTCGAAACCGTCGCCGATCCGCTCGGTCGCCAGGTCTTCGCCACCGAGTCGAGTCGAGGAGCCGCGCACGAGGCGTACCTGCGCGTTTCGGGTGGACTGGCCGAGACGCTTTCGAACCATCTCGCCTATCAGATGGCACTGATCGAATCGCTGATGGCCTCGCCTCTCGCCGCGCCCTCAATCGCGCCGGTTCCGGCTGGACCGAGGCCGGTGCTTGATCGGAGCCAGTGCTTGGAATTCGCGGTCGGTTCCATCGGCGCCGTGCTTGGGCCTGCCTTCGCGCCGATCGATGCGCATCCGACGCGTGTCCGCCTGCCCGACGAACCGTTGATGCTGGTCGATCGGATCACGGCGATCGAGGGTGAGCCGAGGTCGATGTCACACGGCCGGGTCGTTACCGAGCACGACGTCTTGCCGGGCGACTGGTATCTCGATCACGGCAAGATTCCCGCCTGCATCGCCGTCGAATCGGGCCAGGCCGACCTCTTTCTCTCGGGATACCTGGGGATCGACTTCGAGACGAAAGGGCTGGCCGTTTACCGGCTGCTCGATGCCGTTGTCACCTTTCATCGCGCCTTGCCGGGCGTGGGCGAGGTGATCTGCTATGATATCTCGATCTCTGAGTTTTTCCGGCAGGGCGCGACGATTCTCTTTCGCTTCCGATTTGACGCGAGCGTTGGCGGCGAACCGCTGATGACGATGCGCGACGGCTGCGCGGGCTTCTTTACCGAAGACGCCCTGGCCGCCGGTCGTGGCATCGTCCTTCGCCCGCTCGATCTCCGTACACTTCCCGGCGTCCGGCCCGATGACTGGGCGCCGCTGGTCCCTTTGAGCGTCGAGTCGTACGACGACGCCCAGATTAATGCCCTGCGTCGCGGCGATTACGTATCGGCATTTGGTTCCGCGTTCGAAAACTTGCCACTGTCGGACCCGCTTCGCTTGCCTGGCGGCCGGATGAGTCTGCTTGACCGCGTCACGCATCTTGATCCGGCCGGCGGTCGATTTGGCCTGGGCCTGATCCGTAGCGAGCTGGACATTCGCCCGGATGCCTGGTTCTTGACGTGTCACTTCGTGGATGATCGGGTGATGCCCGGCACGCTCATGTATGAGTGCTGCCTGCACACGCTCCGCGTCTTCCTGATGCGCCTTGGCTGGGTTGCCGAGAGTGATGAGGTCGCCTTTGAGCCGGTCACCGGTGTCGATAGCCGCCTGAAATGCCGGGGGCAGGTGATTGAGTCGACCGGCAAGGCCGTGTTCGAACTGGCGATCAAGGAGATTGGCTACCGGCCCGAGCCTTATGCGATTGCCGATGCCTTGATGTACGCCGATGGCAAGGCCGTCGTCGAGGTCACGGACATGTCAATCCGCCTCACCGGCCAGTCGCGCGAGTCGATCGGCCGGATCTGGGCGGGGAAGACAATCGAAGCCCCAGCGACTTCGGAAAAGCCACGGCCGACATTCACCCGCGAACATATCCTGGCCTTCGCGCTCGGCAAGCCGTCGGAGGCGTTCGGGGATCGTTATCTTCCGTTTGACGCGAACCGGAAGATTGCTCGACTTCCCGCGCCGCCGTACTCGTTCCTCGATCGGGTCACGCAGGTTGACGCCGAGCCCTGGGTGATGGCCTCGGGAGCCTCGGCGCTGGGTGAGTATGATATTCCCGAGGGCGAGTGGTACTTCGAGGCGAACCGGCAGTCACGCATGCCCTTCGCCGTTCTTCTGGAGATTCCGCTCCAGGTCTGCGGCTGGCTCTCGGCCTTCGTGGGATCGGCCCTGACGAGTGTTGAGGATCTCTCGTATCGAAATCTCGGCGGCACAGGCGTCCTGCTCGCCGACCTGACGGATCATTCGGGGACGCTCTCGTCTCGGGTGACGATGACGAAGGTCTCGCACTCCGGCGGCATGATCATTCAGCATTTTGACCTGGAAACGCTCGCGGGAACGACCCCTGTCTATCGCGGCACGACCTATTTCGGCTTCTTTCGAGCCGAGGCGCTCGCCGATCAGGTCGGCATCCGCGAGGCAATTCTCTATCGACCCACACCGGCCGAATTGACTCGGTCGCAGACCTTCGATTACCCGACCGGACCCCCCTACCCTGACGACCGCTTGCGGATGATTGACCGGGTCGAGACGTTCGTGACCGACGGCGGCTCGCGCGGCCTCGGGTTCATTGAAGGGACGATGCAGGTGAACCCGGATGCCTGGTTTTTCAAGGCTCATTTTTATCAAGACCCGGTTTGCCCGGGTTCGTTGGGCTTGGAATCGTTCCTGCAACTCCTTAAAGTCGTTGCGGTCGAACGCTGGGGCGCGGGGTTCGCGTTTGAACCGGTCGGCCTTGGCGACGAACACCGCTGGGTCTATCGGGGCCAGATCCTCCCGACGGACAAACTGGTCACGACCCAGGCGGTCATCACCGAGATCGACGACGACCGACGACGCCTCAAGGCCGACGGCTTTCTCTCGGTCGACGGCCGGGTGATCTATCAGATGAATGACTTCACGATCAAGCTGGTGGGTCTTCAGGACTAGGGTGTGAATAACGTTCGGGTTGAGGCTCTGATGACCGATGGCCAATGGCCGATGACCGACCGAGGCAATGCAAAGATCCGTGATTCTTGGTTATTGGACATCGGTCATTGGTCATCAATCATGAAACCAGGAAGCGATTCTCAGCCTGTTCCTTAACGCGACGGCGGAGCCTGGATGCGATACTCGCGGGTGTATATTGATGCGATGGGTTACGAACTCCCTCCGGTGGTCGTGACCTCGCTGGAGCTTGAGGCCCGGCTCAAGCCGCTTTACGATGCGCTTCATCTCTCGGAAGGGCAGCTGGAATCGCTCACCGGAATTGCCGAAAGGCGCTGGTGGGACCCCGGCTATCCCCTTTCGGAAGGGGCGACGGCCGCGGCCCGGCATGCGCTGGCGAACTCGAACGTGACGCCCGATGACCTTGATGTTTTGATCTATGCGGGGGTCTGCCGCGAGTTGTTTGAACCGGCGACGGCCTGCAAGGTGGCCGCGGCGCTTGGGGTCGGCGGTGGCGCGGCGGTTCATGACGTCAGCAACGCCTGTCTGGGCGTGCTCACGGGAATGATTGACGTCGCCAACCGGATCGAGCTGGGCCAGGTCCGGGCGGGGATGGTCGTCTCGTGCGAGACCGCCCGCGAGATCAACGACGTGATGATCGAGAAGATGCTCGCGTCGGGAACGATGGATTATTTCAAGTACTCGCTGGCGACGCTCACCGGCGGCTCGGGCGCGGTGGCCGTCTTGCTGACCGATGGTTCGTTCTCGGCGGAGAAGCGGCGTCGGCTCGTCGGCGGTGCCGCGCAGGCGGCGCCACAGTTTCACACGCTCTGCCGATGGGGCCTTGAGACGCTGAACACCCTGCCGCTCGGCCATCTTGTCAGCCAGTTCACCTCAACCGACGCGGCGGCGGTGCTCAAGCACGGGGTCGAACTGGGGCAACGGACCTGGTGCTCCTTTCTTCGGAAGCTTGGCTGGGTGGGCGACCGGATTGACAAGGTGATCTGCCATCAGGTCGGCGCCGGGCATCGTGACACGATCTTGAAAACCCTCGGAATCGACGCCGAGAAAGAGTTCTGCACCTTTCCTTACCTGGGAAACGTCGGCACGGTCTCTCTGCCTCTGACCGCCGCGCTGGCCGAGGACCGCGATTTCCTGCGCCCGGGAGACACCGTGGCCTTTCTCGGGATCGGCAGCGGCCTGAACTGTCTGATGCTGGGCCTGGAGTGGTGAAACGACAAGGCGCGGGCGGGTCAACGCCGGTAGTCAGGGTTCGAAGAATGGTTGGAGGTTTTTGATAGATTGCATGGTGTCGTATCTGGTTAATGACCAATGACCAATGACCAATGACCAATGACCAATGACCAATGACCAATAGGGTTTTTGCGTATTAGGGACTGTTTCTGACGTAAGGTCAAAGGACACAAGGGCAAAGGGCGGATTTCCATTTTTGTCCTAGATCCTTCTGCCCTTTGACCTTACGGCAATTCCGCAACAACCCTAATGACCAATGCACGGATTTTTCGGTCATTGGTCATCGGTAATCGGTCATCCAGTCTTTGGCGAAGCGACCACCCTGCAATCCATCAAGAGCCGTGTGCGATTGAATCTGTGTTGATCCACGGATCAGATTCCTGTCCTTCTGGGCGGTACGGCATGGCTGACGGCTTCGCGGAGTTCCTCGATCGACACCCCGGCCACGACCTCGACCTGGGCGGCGGCCTCCGATACCACTACCTCGACGAGGGGGAGGGAGAGCCGGTCGTCATGGTCCACGGCAATCCCTCCTGGTCCTTCTATTACCGAAAGCTGGCCGAGGCGCTGGCCGTGGACCATCGCGTCATCGTTCCCGACCATATCGGCTGCGGTCGGTCGGACAAGCCGGGCGACGACCGGTACGCCTATACCCTCGAATCTCGGGTCAACGACCTGGAAACCTTGCTCGATCGCCTCAAGCTCGACACCGGCCTGACCCTTGTCGTTCACGACTGGGGAGGCGCGATCGGCATGGCCTTCGCCGCGAGGCACCCCGACCGGATCGCGCGCCTGGTCATTCTGAACACGGCGGCGTTTCACCTGCCAGCCTCGAAGCCGTTTCCCTGGGCGCTCTGGGCCTGCCGGAACACGCCGGCCTCGGCCTTTCTGGTCCGTGGCCTGAACGCCTTCTGTCGCGCAACCGCGGCGATCGGCTGCAAGCACCACGCGATGCCGGCCGACGTCCGCGCCGGGTATCTCGCGCCGTATGACTCCTGGGATCATCGGATCGCTATTCATCGATTCGTGCAGGATATCCCTTTGCGCGCTGGCGATCGCTCTTATGACCTGGTCTCGTTCATGCAGGATCGGCTCAGGCTCTTTGTCGAGACACCCGCGCTGATCGCCTGGGGCCTGCGCGACTTCGTCTTTGACCGCCACTTCCTCGCCGAGTGGGAACGCCACCTGCCAAAGGCCGAGGTCCATCGATTTCCCGAGGCAGGCCATTATATTCTCGAAGACGAGGCCGATCGGGTCATTCCGCTCGTCCGTTCCTTCCTCTCGGCGCATCCGTTGATGTTGAAGGGTCTGGTGTGAGCGCGACTGGCTTCGTTTCGAATATTGCCTCGGCGTTATCCGACGTCGCCCGAACCCGACCGTATGCAACGGCCGTCGCCTGCCCCGCGGGACGTGACGCGATGGGACGCGCCGCGTATGTTCACTGGACCTTTCAAAAGCTCGATGTGGAAAGCGATCTCCTGGCGCGCGGCCTGACGGCGATCGGTATCGGTCCGGGGGTCCGCGCGGTCCTGATGGTCAGGCCGGGCCTGGAGTTTTTCGCGCTCACGTTCGGTCTCTTCAAGGCCGGGGCGGTCCCCGTCCTGATCGATCCCGGCATGGGAATTCGAAGCCTCGGCCGATGTCTGGCCGAGGCCGAACCTGAAGCCTTTATCGGGATTCCCCGGGCACAACTCGCCCGAAGACTCTTCGGCTGGGGACGCAGGACGATTCGAACGCTCGTCACCGTCGAACCTGGCTCGCGCTCGACCGTAATCAACGCCCCTGGCCAACGTCACCACACCATCGGCGACCTCGCCACGATCGGCGCATCGCAAGGCCGGTTCGAGATCGCGCCGGCGTCGAGCGACGAGACCGCCGCGATCCTCTTCACAAGCGGGAGCACCGGCCCGCCCAAGGGGGTCGTCTACTCGCACGCGATCTTTAATGCTCAGATCGACATGCTGCGTGATCTTTATGTGATCGAACCCGGCGAGGTCGACCTTTGCACGTTTCCACTCTTCGCACTCTTCGCCCCGGCGCTGGGGATGACCTCGATTGTTCCCGAGATGGACGCCTCGCGGCCCGCGCGGGCGGACCCGAAAACGCTGGTCGACGCCATCGAATCGTTCGGCGTGACCAACATGTTTGGCTCGCCCGCCTTGATCCGACGCGTCGCCGATCACGGAACCAGACACGAAATCAAACTGTCGACCTTGCGCCGGGTGATCTCGGCCGGGGCACCCGTGCCGGCCAAAGTGCTGGAGCGGTTCGCGACCTTGCTGAGCCCAGGCGCGCAGATCTTCACGCCTTATGGCGCGACCGAATCGCTTCCCGTCGCCTCGATTGGCAGCAAGGAGATTCTCGGCGAGACCCGCCAGGCAACCGACCGAGGCGAGGGGGTCTGCGTCGGCCGACCGGTGCCGGGCATGCGCCTGGAAATCATCCGAATTTCTGATGAGCCGATCGCGCGATGGTCCGACGATTGGAAGGTTCCCGACGGGGAAATTGGTGAGTTCGTCGTCGCGGGACCCGTGGTCACGCGCTCCTATTTTCAACGTCCCGAGTCAACCCGACTGGCCAAGATCGAGGCGGATCAAGGCGTCGTGATGCACCGGATGGGCGACCTCGGCTATCGCGACGACCAGGGGCGGCTCTGGTTCTGCGGACGCAAGGCGCATCGAGTCGTCACCGGATCAGAAACGCTTTACACGATCCCCTGTGAAGCCGTCTTCAACACGCATTCCGAGGTCCATCGAACAGCCCTCGTGGGCATCGGCCCGCCCGGAAGACAAAGGCCGGTCCTCTGCGTCGAGCCGGTCCACTGGCCCCTGTCGCGCGCCGATCAATCGCGAATTCTCGACGACCTGAAAGCGATTGGAGCCAGATTCGCACATACAAAAATAATTAACAAATTCGTATTCCGTAAGATTTTCCCGGTTGACACGCGGCACAATGCCAAGATTTTCCGCGAAAAGCTTGCTCTCTGGGCGGCGAGGAGAGTCTCTTGAACGCTCTCGTCACCGGCGGCGGCGGTTTTCTGGGCGGGGCGATCGTCCGGGCACTCTTGCGGAGAGGCGATACCGTTCGAAGCCTGGCGCGGGGCGATTACCCGGAACTCCGCCGGCTCGGCGTCGAGACCCTGCGCGGCGATCTCGTCGAGAGTGATACGATCCAACAGGCCGTCCACGGTTGTGACGTCGTCTTTCACGTCGCGGCGAAGGCGGGAGTCTGGGGTCCTTACCGCGAATATTACCGGGCGAATGTCGAAGGGACGCAAAAGGTCATCGACGCCTGCCTGTCGCGGGGCGTTGGCCGGCTGGTGGTGACGAGTTCGCCGAGTGTCGTCTTTAACGGCCGCGACATGGAAGGCGTTGATGAGTCGCTTCCCTATCCCGATCACCACGAAGCCGCCTACCCCGCGACCAAGGCCGAGGCCGAACGCATTGCCCTGGCGGCAAATGGTCCCGACCTCGCGGTCGTCGCGCTCCGGCCGCATCTGATCTGGGGTCCGCGCGACAATCATCTGGTCCCCCGGATCATCGCCCGAGCCCGATCCGGCAAGCTTCGTCGGATCGGTTCCGGGCCTGGCAAGCGAATCGACGCGACGTACATCGACAACGCCGCGGAGGCTCATCTTCTCGCATCCGATCGACTTGCGCCCGGCTCTTCGATCGCGGGCAAGGCGTACTTCATCGCGCAGGGCGAGCCCCTGCCGGTCTGGGACCTGGTCAACGCCATCCTCGCCGCGGCGCATCTGCCGCCGGTCAGGCGGTCGATCTCGCCCCGCCTGGCCTACCTGGCGGGGGCGGTTTGCGAAGGTCTTTACCGTTCGCTTGGCATCGCGAGCGAACCGCCGATGACCCGGTTCGTGGCTCAAGAGCTATCGACGGCTCACTGGTTCAACCTCGACGCCGCCCGTCGCGACCTCGGCTATGCCCCGCGCATCTCGACCGCCGAGGGCTTGCAAAGGCTGGAATCGTGGCTTCAGTCCGAACGAGCCACCAAAGATAGATGACTCATGACCGATGACCGAGAAGTTCAGCCCTTCTGTCCTCGGTCATTTCTCCTCGAAGATACCGACTTTACCCTGCTCCCGCTTGAGCCGGGCGCACTCTTTTGCGATACCAAAGGGGAGCGGGCCACCATCGCGGAGCAGCCAGGTTGAAGGGGGTGCGGGACGAATGGAAACGACCAACGGGACGCGTCGCGGCTTCTTCGAGACGATCGGACGCTACGGAGCGGGGGCGACGCTCGCGGCGCTCTCGGCAGAGACGGCGCGCGGCTACGCGGCCAACGATACCTTGAACGTCGGCTGCATCGGCACGGGAGGACGCTGCCAGACCCTCATGAAGTCGCTCGTCAACGTGCCCGGCGTCCGGATTGCCGCCGTCTGCGATATCTACGACAAGCACCTCCACGGCGCCCGGGGTCTTGCCGATCCCAGGGCAATCGCCACGTCAAAATATCAGGAGTTGCTCGATCGCAAGGATATCGATATCGTTCTGATCGGCAGTCCCGACCACTGGCACGTGCCGATGACCGTCGACGCCTGCGCGGCCGGCAAGGATGTCTATGTCGAAAAGCCGCTCACGCACGACCGCGCGGAGGGGCAGGCGGTCATCGACGCCCAGAACAAGCACGCCCGGATCGTTCAGGTCGGCACCCAGCAGCGCAGCATGCCGCACATCATCAAGGCCCGAGAGCTGGTCAAGCAAGGGCGAATCGGTCGCGTGGTGAAGGTTCAGATGTCCTGGAACCGCAACCAGGGGGCGCGAACCCAGCGCACGCCGCAAGGGGTCGACCCGAAGGGCGTGAACTGGGCCGCCTTTCTCGGCAAGGCCCCCGCGCAGCCGTTTGACGAGTACCGGTTCCGAAACTGGCGCTGGTTCTGGGATTTCGGCGGCGGCCTGCTGACCGACCTGATGGTCCACTGGGTCGACGTGGCGCACTGGGTTCTCGATTACGACCACCCGACCAAGGCCACGACGATCGGCGACCACCTCGCCAGCGCGGGCGTCTGGGAAACGCCCGACACGATCCAGTGCCTTCTGTCATACCCCAACGAGGTCCAGATGAGCTTCGAGGGGACCTTCTCAAACGCGCACCGAGGGGCCAGAATCGAGTTCCTCGGGACTGACGCAAACTTGTACATCGATCGAGGCGGCTATCTCATCGAACCCGAGCGCGGGCAGGGCAAGGCTGAGTCAATGATCCTCGGCACCGACCCGAA
Organism: Isosphaeraceae bacterium; assembly: GCA_965277595.1. Classification (GTDB taxonomy): domain Bacteria; phylum Planctomycetota; class Planctomycetia; order Isosphaerales; family Isosphaeraceae; genus CBDIDH01. The sequence continues at coordinate 1,012,531 of CBDIDH010000002.1, read as the reverse complement.
GCGTGGCCGCGACTTTTACGACAAGCCCGACGGCGAACTGCTTCACCTGGCCAACTGGGTCGGCTGCGTCCGGAGCCGGAGCCGCCCCAACTGCCCGGCGGAGGCCGGTGTCGGCTCGGCCTCGGCCGCGCACCTTGGCAATCAGGCGTATCGATCGGGTCAGGTCAGGAAGTTTGAAGCCTGATGGAAGATCGATCCGTCGCAAAATCCGAAAAACCAGGTTCTCCCGACGTCACGACACGTTCCGGCGCATCGGCTGGAAGACGCTCGGGAACTCAAAGGCAAGATCCCGTGACATGGATCAATTGAGGCCGTCGGCCTGACCTGGCTTGACCTGGCTGCCGGCCTCAACGGTTCATGAATAATCGTCAGGCGGCGACTTCCTCATCGGCGGGGTCGTCGTCGAGCCTGACGCCGAAGTGCTCGATGGCGTCGTCGTCCTCGTCGGCGTCGGGCGCGTCGAGGTCGATGCCGAGTTCGTGAAGCAGGGCCATTTCCAGGTCATCCTCGTCGTCGAGGTCGTCCTCGTCGTCGTCCGAGTCGAGGAGTTGCTCGTCGAGGTCGTCAAGCTCGTCGTGCAGGAGTGGGGCGTCAAGCTCGCCGAGGTCGGGTTCCAGCAGGTCCTCGTCAAGAAAGGCGACCGCGTCGGGTTCGGCCGAGCCCTCGGCGTCGGGTTCTGGGCTCGCTTCGGGTTCGGGAGGGGTTGTTGGCGCGGGTGTGTCGGCGGCGAGATCAAGGTCGAGGTCGTCGTCGAGGTCGGCGGCGGTGGTGTCGTCAGGTCTCATCGTCTCGTCTTCCTCATCAAGGCGTGCATCGCAAGGCCTCGGCCCCGGGAAGCTCCGTCTCCCCGGTCGGCCGGTCCTCAACTTACCTCTCAAGGCCCAACGCATCAAGGCGGTTTGCGCGCCTTCGCTGATCCTGGGCATCGCTCGGAAGTGTCGGGCCAAAAACCGCCGAGGTTCCGGGTCCGTTGAACCGGTCGATCGAACTCCGTTCGTATCCGTCGGATCGACTCGCCGCGATTTTTTCGGGATCGATGTCACGAAATGGAACGACCGGCGTAAAGGGCCTGACCAGGATTCTCAGAACCTGCAAACGGCTCTGAGGATGGGTCGCACTTTTCTATTTCTTGAAGACGTTGGCATTGATGCTCGTTCAGGCCCCGCCGGGTGCCTTTGTGGGATCGTTGCGCGCACTATGCCGCATCGAAATCGCGGGCTCCCTGGTTCTGGGTGCGCTGGAAGTGTCCCCCCAACCCGAGTTGACAACAGGAGATGCGAGGATGGCTTCCCGACGAATGGGTCAGCTTCTCGGCCTCGACGACGACGGCCGCGGTCTCTCCTTCCGCAAGATCCGAACGCCCCGAGGCGGGCCGGGACGGCTCAGTCTGGAGCTTCTGGAAAACCGGACGCTCTTGACGGTCAACCCCGGCACGATCACCGGCACGGGAACGATGCTCGGCGGTCAGGATGCCTTCGGCGTGAACGTCAACGCGGCGGTCGTGGGCGGGGTCGCCAGCTTTGGCGGCTCGCTCACCTATTCTGACGCGAAGGCGCGTGATTCCTTCGTCGCCACCTCGATCAGCTCGGTGCAGATCAACGAGGTGGGAACAACCGCCAGCGGCCCGACGACCTCGAACGGCTATTTCACGATCACCGGCACGGCGAAGCTCAACGGCAGTCCCGGCTACACCTTTGAGGCCAGCGGGTCGCTCCCCTTCCCGGCGAACCCAGGGTCGACCGGCGGTCTTCTCTTCAATGCCAGTGGACCCAATGGGGCATCGGTCTACTCGACTCCCTGGAAGCCCTGGGACCCGGGGGAAACGGTCGCCATCTCGGTCTCCGCGCCGGTTCGGGCCGCGACGACCACGTCGGTCGTCGCCTCGCCCAACCCGTCAACCTTTGGGCAGTTGGTGACTTTCACCGCGACCGTCGGGCCGACTGGTGTGTCGGGGGGTTATGTTGCCTTCTCGGTCGACTCGCATACGCCGGTGAATGAGCCGTTGATCAATGGCCAGGCGGTCTTCAAGACGTACAGCCTGGGTGTTGGCATGCACTCGATGGTGGCCAATTACCTTGGCACGAGCATCAACGCGCCGAGCCAGGGCTCGACAACCCAGATCGTCAACCAGGACGCGACGACCACAACGCTTCAATACTCCGGCTCGCTCGCGCCGGGTGCTCCCCTGAGCCTTTACGCGACGGTCGCGGCGCAGCCGCCCGGCTATGGCAAGCCGACAGGAAGCGTCACCTTTTATGACGGCTCGACCTCGCTCGGGATGGTCACTCTGAGTTCGTCGGCAACGGCCCTGCTTCACCTGAATTCGGGCCTCTCGGCCGGTCCGCACGCGATCACGGCCGTCTATAGCGGCGACACGAATTATGTCACCAGCACCTCGGCCGTGCTGAGCCGGACGGTCGCGCAGCTTTCCACGACGACCTATCTGGCGACGTCGATCAACCCGGTCGTTGTCGGCTCGACGGTGAACCTGACGGCGACCGTTTACGGGGCCGGGTCGAACACAACCGGGTCGGCCCGACCAACCGGAAGTGTCAACTTCTACGACGGCGGGAGCTTCATCGGCACGGCACCTCTGGTCTCGGGCGTGGCGACCTTGCCGACCTCCTTCGCGACGGCCGGTTATCATGCGCTGACGGCTGTTTATGGCGGTGACACCAACTTCCTGACAAGCACCTCGAATGCGCTGACGCAGGGTGTTCACGGCACGGCGACGGCCGGTCATGTCGTGGTCACTGCGTCGTCAAGCTCGACGCTGCTGGGTCAGCCGGTCACGTTCACGGTCAGTGTCACCGGCGGGGCGACGGGCTCCGTCACGCTTCTTGACGGATCGCAGTCGATCGGCATGGCCGTCTTGAACCGGGGCTCGGCCACCTTCAACATTTCCTCGCTGAAGGCGGGAACGCACTACATCAGCGCGACCTACTCGGGCGACTCCAATTTCACAAACGCCACGTCGTCAACGATTTACGAGTCGATCACCCTGCCGACCCCCGGCACGATCACCGGCTCGGGCACGACGCTCAAGGGTCAGGACAGCCTGAACCTGAACGTCGCGGCCACGGTGACCAATTATGTTCCCAGTTACTTGGGAACGCTCGTCTATTCCGACTCGAAAGCGGGCGACACCTTCACCGCCGTCTCGATCACCTCGGTGCAGATTTATGAGTCAACGCCTGTCACCGGGCCATCGAGCACGAACGGCTATTATGTCGTCACCGGCACGGCGACCCTTAACGGCGGGACCACGCTTTACACCTTCAAGGCGACCGCCTCACTCCCCTTCCCCGCCAATGCCGGATCGACCGGCGGCATGCTCTTCTCGGCGACCGACCCGAGTGGGAACACCGTCTATAGCACCTCCTGGAGCCCCTGGGACCCGGGCGAATCGATGGTGATGACCGCCTGAGTGTCGACTGTCGCAAACCCTCGCGGGAAGGCGTCTGCCGAGAGGAGTACGGAATGACCGATGACCGATAACCGATGACCAACCGATAAATTTAGATCCATTGGTCATTAGGGTTATTGCGGAATAGCCGTAAGGTCAAAGGGCAGAAGGACATAGGACAAAAGAGGAAATCCGCCCTTTGTCCTTGTGTCCTTTGACCTTACGTCAAAAACAGTCTCTAACACGCAAAAACCCTATTGGTCATTGGTCATTGGTCATCGACCCCACAAGGCCCCCTCAGCGAGTCGGCCGGGCGGGTCGGGACGTCTTGGACGTGGGGGCGGAGCGCTCGCCGGGTGCGCCAACGAAACGGATGTCGTCGAGATAAACTGACTTGCCGGCCGGAACGCTGATGACGAGAAGGGTGTTGATCTCGGTCTTCGGCGTCGGGATTTCGAGAAGGCAGCGGCGGTAGGCGCCGGTCACGCCTTCAAGGTGCATCTGGTTAAACGCATTCTTATCAAAGACGGGATGGCCGATCTTCAACCAGACGTCGGGCGCGGTCCCCTTGATCCAGAATTCAATCGCGCGATAGCGCGAGAGATCCACAGGCGATCGGCTGTCCCCCTGGTCGCCCGAGCCGTGGAAGAAGGAAACCGTGCCTTCGCGGTCGGCGGCCGTGAGCTTGATGGCAAGGCGGCCCGAGTGCGGGGCCTCGGCGTTGTTCAGGTCGACCGTCAAGGTTGAGTCGGCGTTGTACCCGCCACCGGCGAAGGATTCGCGGTAAACGTTGGGCGGGCAAGGCATCGGCGCTGTCGTGAACCGGACAACGCGGTCGGCCGTCAGGCTCGGACCAAAGACCGAGGCCAGGCCCGCGGAAACAATCACCGCATAACTCTCGTCGGCCCTGAGCGGCGCGGCCGGGTCAACCCCAACCTGCCAGCCGTCCGCCAGAACGCGCGTCGAGATCGCGGGCGCCTCCGGGCCTTCAAGACGGATTCGCCCCAGCGTCTTGGGATCGACCGGCGCATTGAAGCCGAGAACAATCCCGGGCCTCGCCGGATCAACGCGCGACTGGCCATCGGCCGGGTTCGATCGTTCCAGGGTCATCGGCGGCTGAGTCTCGACCGTGAACCCGATCGCCTTCGCGGCCGAAAGCGCGGGCTTACCATCCCGAGATTTGAGGCTTACCGGCAGATTCAAACGGTACGCCGAACCCGGTTTGAGCGGTCCCGAAAGCCGACCGACGGCGACGCGTCCGTCGTCTTCAGTCGAAAAGGCAAGAGTCGGTTGCCCTGGACCTTCGAGGCGGATTCCTGTCAGTCCGGCCGGGTCAACCGGATTTCGAAAAACCAGGGAAACGCGATCGAGCCGACGGTCGACCGCCTGATCTCCCTCGCCGGGAACGCTTCCCGCAAGACCCGCCGACTGACCGGCCGGCTGGAGCTTCGAGACGGTCGTCAACCGCAACGGCGGTGCCACGAACTCGCCCAGGATCGTCGCGCCCCGAGCCGCCTCGACGACGACGGGATAGGCCCTGGGGTTGTAAACAGCGTAAACGGGTGCCCCCGGAGTGGCCCCCGCATACACAGCGCCCGAGGGAAGGCTGAGGCGAACGTCGGTCAGTCGTCGGCCGAGCCCGCGATAGGCGTGCGCGTGGTAATACGTCCGCGCGGCGTCGAGACTCTCGCGAGCGATCGGGTTCTTCGCCTCCCAGAGCCGATCAAACTGGCCGACCGCCCATTCCGGGTCAACGAGCGCGGCCTGAGAGAGCATCACGTTGCCAAGGTCGCCCATCGTCGCGAGATCGTCCGACCCTTCCTTCGCCTTGCGGAGGGCGAGAATCTCGTAAAACAACGCGCGGGCCTGAACGGGGTCGCGCGCGAGGTAATCGAGGCCGGGCGATTGCGGCAAGGTCTGGATCGCGTAGACCCAGGCGGGATCGCCGCTGAAATAGGTGCCGAAGACGTTGCCGCCCGACCAGAGAACGCCGACGATCGGGTGGCCGTACTGGCGAGGAAAGAGGTCGCCGTGGTCGTTCAGCCAGTATTCCATCGTCGCCCGAGACTCCATCGCGTAGCCGAGAGCGCCCGCGGAGGTCATCTCGGCGTCGCCGAGCATCGTGCCGAGCAGGTAAAGACCAATCCACGACTGCATCGCCTCGGAGGTTGACTCCTGGTTATTGCCGCCGGGCGAACCCAGGCCCCCCGCCCAGGAATGACCGGCCCAGAGGTCGAACGTGCGGAAGAAGGGGAATCGAGAATCCTGCCGGTCCCAGTTGGCGTACTGCTTGGCGACGAGCCGGATCATCGGGCCGTAGTCGCGGAGAAAGGTCGGGTCGTCCATCGCCAGCAGCGCGGCGGCCAGCGTGAAATAGCCGTAATGAAAGTGCTGGTCGTTGAACCGGGCCGAGTCGTAACTGTCCTTGAAGCCGATCAGGGCGTGCCAGTTCCTGTACTCGGCGAAATAATGGGCCGATTCGCCGGGGGTGTACGTCAGCCAGTCGGCCAGGGCCTTGCGGGCCTCGTCGCGGAGGCGATCGCCGGTCGAGTCGCCAAGTTGCCGGGCCATGTGCAGGTACTGGGCGAACTGAAGCAGATCCTTGGCTCCCCAGTAGCTGTCATCGCCATATTTCGGGTTCCTGGCGCGACGTTCGAGCAGGTCCGACATCCGGCTCGTGTCGAATCCGTGCTTTGTCGCCGATCCCGCCGAGGCAAGCGGCGCGGGGAGGAACGGGAGGAAACCGGCGAAGTCATAAACCAGCTCAAACCGGTTGCCGCTCAAGGTCTTCAACGGACCGCGCGGCGTCAGATATTCGGGACCGTTGAAATCCAGCGCATGATTCGCATCGCGCCAGTGGTGAGGCAGCCAGCCCTGAACGACCGTTTGCGGATCGTTGAGACCGGCCGCCATCGGCTCGGTGCGGACGGTCCAGGTGGTCGTGACCTTGCCCGTTTTCGGGGCGTAGGTCCAGTCGACCCGGCTCTCGCGCGGAATGGAAATCGCCGATCGGGCGAAGAGGGCGAGATCCTCGGGTTTCTTCAACGCGGAGAAGGCCGCGACCGCTCGGCCGGCGGTCGGTTCGACCCGAACGGCCGTTCCCTCGCGCCCGAGTCGAACCCCCGGCGCGGTGAAGACACCATAAGATCGGCCCGCCGAGGTGACCATCAACGACCCCTCGCCGCCCTCCCGGAAGGTCGTATCGGTCCCTCCCCGCGCGAGAAGTGGAACGCCTCGCGATTCGACCCAGACCGTGGGCATCCCCTCGCCGACGGTGACGTCGAGGTAGCGGTCGGCCGACTCCTGAAGGCGAAAGGTCAGGGTCCAGTCGCCCCAGTCCTTGACCAGCAGCGTCTTCGCCGCGAAGTCCACGCCCGAGACGCGCAAGGGGGCCTCGCAGACCGGGTCAGAACCGTTCGCGTTCCAGGTCAACGGAAGGAACAGCTCGACTCCCGTTTCCTTGATGTCAACCCGCAAGGGGTAAAGCCAGAGCGAGCCCGACGCCTTGCCGTTGAGCAGCCAGGTCCAGTGCTTGTTCGTCGGGATGGGCCTCTTGCCGGGACCGCCGACGATCGGAAAGTCACGTCGGAGCATCTCCTCGGCGCCCTTGCCGGCCGACGGCGGCGGAACGTCCGCATACGAACCCTTGCCGACGGCGATCGGCTCCTCTCCCCGAGCACTCGCCGCCAGAATTCCGACCCAGAGCAGACACATCACGGCTGTCGTTCGCGTCATCCGGCGAGTTCCTTTCCCTGTCGCGTCGGGCCGAAAAATCGCCCGAGCCCTCAACCCAAGGATTGCAACGGATCGGGCCGCCGGGATCAACCGGGTCGTCCTGCGGTTAACGCAAAAGACCCCGCGCGCCGAGGCAGGTCGGCGGGCGGGGTCCAGGGGTTCTCGATGGTTGGGCGCTCGGCTCGCCCTGGCCTTACTTCACCGACATCGCCTTGACCTGGCCGTTCGAGTAGAGCGTGTAGGCGCTGGTGGACTTGCCGTTGGTGTCAAAGGTCTCGACGTAGACCTGGCCGTCGGGCAGGATCGCGAAGACCTCGGGCTGATCGATGGCATCGGCGCCGACGGCGATCGAGGCGACCTTGCCGGGCGTCGTCAGCACGGCCGGGCCGTTGGGCAGGTCGGCCGAGGTATACGTCTGGGCGTAAACCTGGCTGTCTGCTTCGACGGCGAAGAGTTCGGGATTCCCCGCCGCGTCGTTGCCGACGGCGATTGACTTCACCGCGCCCACCGACGAGACCTTCGTGTAGCCCCCCGCCTTCGTCCCGGTCGCGTCAAAGGTCTCGGAGTAAACCGAGGTGTCGGTTCCCAGGCCGACCGCGAAGAGCATCGGGTGGCCCGACGAGTCGCTCACGACCGAGATCGTGCTGACGCTTCCCGGGCTCGTGGCGAAGTAGCCGCCGATGGGCGCGCCGGTCGCGTCGAACTTCTGGGCGTAAACCTGGTGGTCGGTGCCGATCGAAAAGAGTTCGGGGTTGCCCGATGCGTCGTTGCCGACGGCGATGCCGTCCACCTGGCCAGGCGCCGCGGGGGTGTAACCGCCGATCGGGTTGCCGGTCGTGTCAAACTTGAGAACGTACACCTGGTTATCCATGCCGACGACGAAAAGCTCGGGCGCTCCGCTCGGCGTGTTGGCGACGCGGATCGAGTTCACCTGGCCGGGCGCGACCGCGAAATAACCGTTGACGTTGCCGCTGGCGTCGATCGTCGCCGCGTAAACTTGCTTGTCCAGGCCGATGACGAAGACCTCAACCCCGGTATCGCCGAGTCGGGCCGTCTGCACGGCCGAGACCCCGCCAGGGGCGACCTGGAAGTAACCGCCGGTCGGGTTGCCCGAGGTATCGGTGTGGCGGCCGTAAAGCTGGTTATCGGCGCCGATCACGAAGTCAACCGACGGGGCGCCGACGAACTGAGGCTCAAAGGCTCCCGACGACGGATTGCCGAAGACCTTGCCCGGACGCGGGAATCCCCGCTCGTCGACGTTCGGCAGCGCGACCTTCACGGCGTTGTTGATGGCCGAGCTTCCCGTCAAGAGAGCCTCGGTCTGGACAACCTGTCGGAATCCGCCATAACCGGCGAAGGGGTTCACCCCGGCGACCTGGCCGCCGTTGTTCTGGAGCGTCGAGAGCTTCGGATTCGTCTTGATCGTGCCGGCGCCAAAGCCGGTATTGCCCTGACCGGCGGTCGGCACGACGTTGCCGCCAAGGTCGGTGATATTCACGCCCATCGTGAAGACGTCGGGGCCGGTGCCCGCCGTGTTTCCGGCGATGATGGTGTTCTGAACGCTCAGGATCGGCGTCCCGGAGAAGCTAATGAAGGCCAGGCCGCCGCCTTCTGTTACAGCCGTGTTGTTGTTGATCGTGTCGTACAGCAAGGCCAGGTCGCCGGGGCCGACGTCGACGATTCCGCCGCCCGCGAGGCTCGTTGCGTTGCCGACGATCGTGTTGTTGGTGATCGACGACCCCTGGCCGTTGGCGGCGCGGCCGGTTGGCATCAGGCCGAGAGCACCCCCGGCGTCGGTCGTGGCCCGGTTGTTGTCGTAGGTCACGCCGGTCGACGTGAAGGTCCGGCCAAGGAAGAGGATTGCGCCGCCGTCGATGCTGGCGAGGTTGTTGCTGAACTGGGAGTTTTGCACGGTCAGGTCGCCGACGACCTGAGAGATTCCGCCGCCGTCGCCGTTGATTGTCGACCCGGAACTGGAGCTTGACCCAGAGAGCAAGCCTTCGGGACCGCCGCCGGGCGAGGGAGCGTTGACGGCCGTGTTGTTGGTGAAGAGGCTGTTCTGGACCGTGACCATGACGCCGCCATTACCGGCCGCGTCGGTGACGTCGAGACCGCCGCCGTTGCCGCCGTTGCCGCCATTCGAGGCGACGGCGTGGTTGTGGTCGATCGTGTCGCGGGTCAAGGTCAGCGCCGAGCCTGGATCTTCAATCCCGCCGCCGCTCTGGGCCGCGTTGTTCTGAATCAGGGTGTTCGTGATCGTCGTCGTCGTGCCGACGTTGCCCGCGTAGATCGCCCCGCCGTTGGTGACGGCGATGTTGTTGGTGAAGAGGCTGTTGGTGATCGCGAGGTTGCCCATTCCGTTCTGGTCGCCGAAACCGGCACCTCCTTGCGCGGTGCCGCCGACGAAGTTGTTTTCGACCACGCACCCGTTGATGACGACCGAGGCGTTGCCCGCGTTGCCGATCGCGCCGGTCGGGCCGTTGAAGGCGACGGTGTTGTCAAACGTATCGCCGGTCAGGGTCGTGTTCGCGGTGACGTTGTTGATCGCGTCGAGCCAGAGCCCCGCCCCCTGGTTCACGGTCGTGTCGTTGCTGATGTTGCTGTTCGTGATCGTGACCAGCCCCTGGCCGTCTTCCTCGACGCCGCCCCCTGCGTCGCCCGCGTGGCAGTTGATGATGTTCGAGTTCTGGATCGTGAGATGCCAGGGATTGTTGACGGTGTTCTCCATCGAGACGCCGCCGCCGTCGGCCGTGGCGAAGCAGTTGGTGATCGTGTCGTTGATGAGGGTCAGGCTGGCCGATCCCTGGTCGCGGATACCGCCACCGCTGCCGGCCGCTCCGTCGTTGGGCGAGGCGTCGCCATTCTCGATCGTGAGCCCTTGAATCGTGACGAGGAAGGGCGTGGCTGTCTGCGCGGTGGGGTTGATGTCAAAGGCGCGGTCGAGGAAGCCGGCGTCGATGGTGACAGCGCCGCGGCTGGTGTTCTGGATCGTCAGGTTGCCGCCGTTCGGCAAGATCGCAAAGGCGCCCGAGGCGTTCGTCCCGGTATTGGCGCCGGGAATGGCGATCTTGTACGTCCCGGCGATGGCCAGGTCGATCGTGTTTCCGCCCGGCGTGTTGTTCGCCTGCTGGACGGCTGAACGCAGGGTGGTGATGCCCGCGGGCGGAGTCAGCGTATCGGCGAGGCTGTTCACGATGAAGACGGCGGGCACGGCGCGATCTTCGAGAGACTCAAGGCTCAACTTCGCCCGGCGCGATTTCGCCAGGGCCTGGCCTTTGTGGTTACGGTCGTTGCGGTTACGGAACCAGCGGTCGGCGAGAACGTTCATCGGGGCAAGTCCTTCGTGCTTGGCGTAACGGGTGTCGCGGGTGGGCTGTCGTGGGGCCGTGGACGATCCGGGCGCACCCGGCCCGGACCCACGCCCCCGGTGGGTGGGATCGGCTCGACAATCGAGCGTCCTGGTTTTTCCAGAAAGGGCCGGCTTCCAGGCGCTCGCACGCCGCCGGGCACCTCGTCTGAACTGGTCATCGCCAACGGATCGGAATCGAGACACGGCCGCCCGAAAAATTTCTTCAGAAGGCGTGAGGCAGGCGTGTTTCCAGCCCCGACTCGTATCCATGCGGCTCGGGACTGGCCAGTCGGTCGACAAGCCGGAACCGATACGGAGCGACTTCCAGCTCATCGCCCGGCCTGAGCCAGCCGGTGACGACCATCTTGTTGTTGATCCGGGTGCCGTTGACGCTTCCGAGATCGCGGACGAGGATGGCTCCTTCCACCTCGATCAAGGTGCAATGAAGGCGCGAAACCAGAGGAGATTGCAGTCGGACGTCACAACGCGGATGCCGTCCCACGAGGATCGGCAGCGGTCCGACGAGGATGCCTTCACCCCCCTCGATCGAGGTCAAAAACGTCGCCATCGGTCGATAATCCCCCGGGCTTTTTCCGTCGGGAAGACGTCCCGACATGAGGTCATCGCCGGATCGGGGGTGATTGAGACAGAGCCTTGCGCCTCGGCTCGATCAGCGCGGCGGGTGGGCAGGTAAGAGGGCTTCGCGACAGAGCGAGAGTTCGCGTGTGAACTCGGTGAAGAGCGCGGTCTTGCGGCTGGGGATGCCCGCGAGCCGACCCTGGCGGTCGAGGTCGCGGAGTCGTTCCAGGGCGCGGTTTAAAAGACCGATGGCCAGGTCGTAATGCCTTGCCTCGCGTTCCAGTTGAGCGAACCGCGACTGCGTGGAGATGAGGCGAATCTGGGTGTCGAGGTCGTCGGGATCGGCCGAGGCCCGAGACTGGTGGAGCGCCTCGGCCTCGGCGAAAAGGGCTCGGGCTTCGTTGACGTGTTTCTGACTGGCGGCGACTCCGGCAAGGTCGTCGAGAGAGACGGCCAGTTGATAGCGAAAGGTCAGGTTGTTCGGCTCGTCGAGAACGTTGCCTCGGCCGATCTCGATCGCCTGTTCATAAAAAACGCGTGACCCCGCGGGATCGCCGCCGAGCTTCTTCGAGTCGCCGAGCTTGCGCAGGCTCATGCCCAGAAGGTTTCTTGCCTGATGGTCTTCAGGCTGGTCGGCGACCCACTGTTTGGCCGCCTCGTGCATTCGTCGATAAAGGGCCTCGGCCTGACCCGGCTCGCCGCCGAACCCTCGGGAACGTCCAAGCTGGAAATAGGCTTCAAGCAAGGCCGGTCGGGCTCCGGAACGTTTCGGGTCCACGCGCACAACCCCTTCGGCCAGGCTCACGGCGCGGCGGAGATCGACCTTGGCGTCGTCAAACCGGCCGAGCCGGACGGATAACTCTCCGAGGCCGCTGACAACGTCGCGCAGGCATTCTTGCCTGGCGAGGTCGGCGGGAACCGTTGCGATCAGGCGCTCGGCGAGGCTCCGGGCCAGCTCGAACTGTCGGCGGGCGTCGTCGGTCCGGCCGATCTGTCGGTAGATCGCGCCGAGCTTCTGATGGGCGACGGCCCGGCTCAGGTCGGGCGCGGTCGTCTCGGCCACCCGGGCCAGGCGGTCGAGGCCGTCAATGGCCGTGCCAAGCAGGCTCTGTCGAACCGCCCGGGTCGTCGAGGTATCTCCCAGACGCTCCTGAACGTCGAAAACCAGGCGGTTATACGCCCCGAGCGCGAGGTTGCGTTGCAAGAGCGCCGACCGCTCGGCCGACTGGGCGCGATGGACCTCATCGCGGAGCCGGACGCCGTGGTAGAACGATCCCGCGACCAGAAGCGTGACCGCCACGCCGCCGACAATCAGCGCCGAGGCAACGGCCGGTCGTCTCGCCGCCCACTTTCGGGCGTGGGTCCAGGCCGAGGCCGGATGAGCCTGAATCGGTTCTCCAGCCGTGAACCGGCGGAGGTCGTCCGCCAGAGCCTCGGCCGTCGGATAACGCGCGGCGGGGGCTTTCTCCAGGCATTTCAAGCAGATCGTCTCGACATCCCTCGATAGTCCGGCGACGAGCCGCGACGGAGGAACGGGGTCAACGGTCTTGACCTGTTCCAGGGTCTCGATCGCGTTGGCCCCGCGAAAGGGGGGACGGCCGGTCAGGAGTTCGTAAAGGACCGCGCCCAAGGCGTAAACATCGGTCGTCGCCGCGATCCGGCGGTTGCGCCCCTCCGCCTGTTCGGGAGCCATGTAGCTTGGCGAGCCGAGAATCGTCTGGGTCCGCGTCGGTTCGCGGGCGTCGTCAGTGTCAAGCACCTTGGCGAGACCGAAGTCGGCGACCTTGGGGCGGCCCTCGGAATCGAGAAGGATGTTCGCCGGCTTGATGTCGCGGTGAATGATCCCCAGGCGATGCGCCTCGGCAATCGCCCGCGAAACGATCTCGACCAGCCGGGCCGCCTCCTTGGGGGCCTTCGGTGTACCGCCGAGGACACGGTCGAGACTGCCGCCGGGGAGATATTCGAGTTCGAGAAAGGGCAGGCCGTCGGCCTCGCCGACGTGGTAAATCTGAACGATGTCGGGGTGCCGGAGCCGGGCGACCGCCTCGGCCTCGACGCGGAACCGCGCCGAGAGGGAGGGACCGGCATGAACGCCCGCCAGAATCATTTTCAGGCCGCAGAGCCGGTTCAGGGCCACCTTGCGCGCGAGGTAAACCACGCCCATCCCGCCACGACCAAGCTCGCCCAAAATCTCATAACCCGATTCGCCCAGCGCATGGAGTACGGCCGGAGTCAGTCCGCCAGAGCGCGACCAGTCGCCTTGAAGCGTGACCTGGTGGGAAAGGCCCGTCACGTCGCCCGCCCGCGGTTCCGGTCGCCGAGCCCTGGGAAGCGCCGGGCGGGGCAGACGGGCCGGGGCGAAGACGGCCTCGGTGACCTTGTGTTCGGCGGGGAACCGGTCGTGATACGTCGACGCGCTGGGATCGTCGCCGCGAGCACGGCGGTATTCCAGGTCAAGCATCAGGAGTTCCCGATAAAGCCGGATGCGGAGCGGTCCCCCGGTCTCGCCGAGATGCGCCGCCAGGTCGGGCTCGGAACCCTGAACCCAGGCGGCCTCGAACCGGTCGCAGACCTCATCGATCCGCGCCAGGATCACCACGCTGTCTTCAGAGGCCGAGGTCGACGACCGGCTCATGGTTCGCCAACCTCCTGATCCCAGACGGCCTGGATCAACTGAAGCTTGCGGTCTACCGTTCGAACCGTGACGCCAAGCTCGGCGGCGATCTCGGGCGAGGTAAACCCTTCCAGCTTGCGGAGGGCGATGGCCCGGAGCGTCGGATTGTCAAGCTTGGCGATCAAGGCGTGATAAAACTCCTCGAACCGGGCGGCGTCTTCCGGCGCGGGCTCTCGGCCAAGAAACTGCGAGAGACCCCCCGCCGCGTCGTCGCCGCCGCCCAGAAAGACCGACTCGCCGACGACCCGGCCGCCGCCGCGCTTCAGGCGGTTCTGATGGCGAAGCGAGACGACAACCTTGCGCGCGGTGATCGTCGAGAGGACCCGCCAGAGATCGTCGCGATCGTCGAGCCTGGGAAACTGACCCCGCCCGGCGCGCTCGCAAAAGCTCTGAAAAGCGCTCAGCGCGACGTCTTCCTCGTCGGCGGCGCGGCGGGCGTGGCCGGGGAGTCGCGATCGGGCGAGCCGGACGAGCCGCTCGAAATAGCGATCCCAGAGCCGGCCGATATCCGCGTCGTCGCCTTCCTTGAGGCCGTCGATCCATTGCGAGACCGAGCCGCCGTCCGCCACGTTCTTGACACTCCCGGCGTGATTTCACCCCTGCCCACTCGATTTATCCTATCCATCGCCCGCCTCCCTACGGAAGAGGAGCCTTCCACGGCCCAGCGTGTTTCCGGCTCACAATATTGATCAGGGACCGATGACCGAGTCACAAAGGAACGGGTTGAGCGCGATTCCAGGGAAATTATCGGTCCTCGGTCCTCGGTCCTCGGTTCTCGGTCATCGGTCCTCGGTCCTCGGTCCTCGGTCCTCGGTCATCGATTGAAAGAAAATCGTCCTCGCGCGATGGCCGGGGACGGGTTGGAAGGCCGGGCCGGGTCGTTCATTCCCGATCCGGTTCGAAAATATGAACTACATATCAAAAGAGACACGACTCGCCCGTCAACGCTCGGGGGGTCTGTGTCGCGCTCCGGCCGGGAGTCCTCTCCATCCGGGCCGTACTTTGCGTCGGGCCGAAAATCGGTGGCCGGGGCGTCGTTCGCCTGGCCGCTCGATCGTCGTCCCGGTCTCCCCCGCCTCGGATTTCGAGAGGTCAGGACGATGCGAGAATTGCCGTCGAATGTTCTGGAAGTGGACGGATCGATCGAGCAGACGGACGGATACCGGCTCCTCTTCGAGGCGCACCCCCACCCGATGTGGGTTTACGACATCGACACCCTGCGGTTCCTCGCCGTGAACGCGGCGGCCTGTCGCCACTTCGGTTACCAGGCTCCCGAGTTCCTCGCCCTTTCGCTCGCCGACATCCGGCCCCCCGAAGACGTTCCCGCGCTGCTCGAAGACGTCATCGGCCTGCGCGACGCCTCGTTTCACGCCGCTTCGGGCTGGCGCCACTGTCTCAAGGACGGGACGATCATCGACGTTGAGATCGCCTCAAGCGCCCTCTGGTTCGCCGGCCGACCGGCCCGCCTGGTCTCGGTCACCGATGTCACCTCGCGGAAAGACATGGAGCGCGAGCTTCGGCGGGCCGAGGCGAAGTATCAGGACATCTTTGAGAACGCCGTCGAGGGGATCTTTCAGACGACCTTCGAGGGCCGCTATCTCACCGCCAACCCGGCCCTCGCGCGGATTTACGGGTTTGACTCGCCCGAGGAGTTGAAGGAGTCGATGTCCGACATCGCCTCGGAACTCTATGTTGACCCGAATCGCCGGGCCGAGTTCGCCCGCTTGATGCACCGGCACGATGAGGTCACCGGGTTCGAGTCGCAGGTCCGCCGCCGCGACAAGAGCGTGATCTGGATCACCGAGAGCAGCCGGGCCGTCCGTGATGCCCAGGGACACTTGCTCTATTACGAAGGAATTGTCGAGGAGATCACCGAGCGAAAGCAGGCCGAGGAACAGCTTGCCTACCAGGCCACCCACGACGCCCTGACCGGCCTTCCGAACCGTGCTCTGCTGCTTCGAAGGATGGACGAGGCGGTGAACTCGACCCGGCCCAGGGATGCCGCCTTTGCGCTTCTCTTGCTCGACCTCGACCGGTTCAAGGAGATCAACGACACCTTTGGCCACCATTACGGCGATGAGGTGCTCAGGCAGTTAAGCCCGATCCTCACGGGCGTCGTCCGCGACTCGGACACGGTGGCCCGGCTCGGCGGCGACGAGTTCGGCATCTTGCTCCCCGGTTCCGACTGCGAGCGGGCCAAGGCCGTCGCGGCCCGGATTCTGGCGGGCCTGAGTCGTCCCGTGATGGTCTGCGAACAGCCGCTCGACGTCGGTGTGAGTATCGGCATTGCCCTCTTTCCCGAACACGGAAGCGAAGGGACGACGATCCTGCAAAAGGCCGACGTCGCCATGTACGCGGCCAAGCGTGCTCGGGCCGGTCTGGCGCTCTTCTCCGCCGAACAGTCGAGTTACACCCCCCGACGGCTGGCGATGGTCGGCGAGCTTCGCCAGGGGATCGAAAACAATCAGCTATTGATGCACTATCAGCCCAAGGTCGATCTCAAAACCAGGCGCGTCGTAGGCGCCGAGGCGCTCGTCCGCTGGCAGCATCCCAGGGACGGCCTCGTCCCCCCCGTCGAATTCATCCCGATCGCCGAGCATACCGGCCTGATCAGGCCGCTTGGCCTCTGGACGCTCAACACCGCGCTGCTTCAGTGCCGGGTCTGGCACCAGAAGGGCCTGGAACTGAACGTCGCCGTGAACCTGGCGCCCGACAACCTTCAGGATGAGGCGCTCTTTGACACGATCGTCAAGCTGCTCGGCGGCTCGGATGCGCTTCCCCACTGGCTGACCGTCGAGGTCACCGAGAGCGCCGTGATGGACGATCCCGCCCGCGCCAAGACCGTCCTGACGCGCCTTCACGAACTGGGCGTTCGCATCGCCATCGACGACTTTGGAACAGGATACTCGTCGCTCGCCTACCTGAAGGAACTTCCCGTCGACGAGGTGAAGGTTGACCGCTCGTTCGTCAGAGAGATGGCGGTCAATGAGCGCGACGCCTGCATCGTCCGCGCGGTGATTGACCTGGGCCACAACCTGGGCCTTCGGGTCGTCGCCGAAGGGGTCGAGGACCGCGAGACCGTGGACCTTCTGACCTCCCTGGGATGCGACCTCGTCCAGGGATTCTATTACAGCCCGCCGCTTCCCCCGGCCGATTTCATTAGCTGGGTCACCACGCCCCATGACGACCTCGCCCCCTGAGCGTCTCGCGCCGGGTTAATTCTTGCTCTGTAAAGGACCGAGTCAGGATCGGCCGCCACGGCCTTGGCTTCGTTTTGGAGTTTCGCCATCATTTTTGGGGCTCGGTCCCTTGCAGGATCGCAAGACCGCCGCCTCGTCTCCACAACAGGGTTGTTGCGTATTACGTTTTTTTTGACGTTGAGGACAAAGGACACAAAACAAAGGTCAGATTTCGCCTTTTGCCCCATGTCCATTTGCCCCATGTCCATTTGCGCCATGTCCTTCTTTCCTTCTTTCCTTCTTTCCTTCTTTCCTTCTTTCCTTCTTTCCTTCTTTCCTTCTTTCCTTCTTTCCTTCTTTCCTTCTTTCCTTCTTTCCTTCTTTCCATTTGTCCTTCTGTCCTTCTGTCCTTACGACCAGCCCGCGACAACCATGATGACCCATGACCATGAGGCTGAATTCCTCGGTCATTGGTCATCGGCCATTGGTCCTCAGTCTTGAATTCTCGGTCCTCGCGACCTCGCAATCCCCCTGCTTCCCACTCGACAGGGCCTGATTCGTTAGTACACTTCGAAGGCCCGTCGACCCTATTTCGTGACGTTGAGAGCCAGGAGGGAGACCGTCGATGACCTTCGCGCGACCAGGGCGCCTTGCTGGGTTCGTTCCGACCTTTCCCGATACCTCTCCGGGCAATGACGTGATCGGACTCGACGGCAGCCGGGCCGCCTGGATCGGTGGCGACGTCGGCTTTTCCTGCTCGTCTGGGGGCGTTTCGTACTGGCTCTTTGGTGATTCGTACATCGCCCGGCGAGGAACCTGGGTCCGGGTCGCGGGAGGCGGCGGGATCGTCGGCAACACGATCGCCGTCTCGTCGACGGCCTCGGGGGTCTTCTCCCTCACGTATTACTGGGGCGGAACCGCCTCGACGCGCAGGGGATTTTTTGACGACCCGCTCAATGCCCAGCTTGGCACGCGGTTCAGTGGTCTCAAACCCTTTTTTTACAACGGCCGGCTCTATTGCTTCCTCGTCCGCAGACAGGTGAGGACCGGTGAACCGGTCGGCAACGTCCTCGCTCGCGTGAACAACCCGACAGCGCCGCCGCCATCGTGGCAGGTGGATTACCTGACCGTGACCTCGGCGGGTCGATCGGTCGGTATCCCTGGTTTTGGGAACGAGGCGTTCATTGATGGCGAGGCGCTGGTGATCTATGGCGCGATCTCGGGCAAGGTCATCGCCGTCCGGGTCGCGCTCGCGGCGGTCGAGAAGACTCCGCCCGGCGGCAACCTCTTTCAGACGGGCCAGGTCCACTATCGCACCCAGGCCAACGACTGGAAGGTCGGTTACCTCGGTGCCGATGCCCTCGACATCAAGATTCCCTCGACGGCGGGATTTACCACCTCGCCCAATTCGCTGATCGGCCGCTGGCAGGCTGTCTTCACCGACACGCGCCTGGGGCGTGGATTTCCGCCGTATGCCAGCATCATGCTTGCCGAGGGACCGTTCGGACCCTGGACCGAGCCGAAGATTCTCGGCTATTTTCCCGAGATGACCTCGTCTCAGCCGCGTCGCTATCACCCCGACAACGCCTGTTACGCGATCTACTCGATTCCCGACTACTCGCCCGACCCCGACCGGATCGTCGCCGCCGTCTACACGGTCGGCTCGCGAAGCGCCTTCGCCCGCGACATGACCCGCCAGTTGCAAACCCCCTCGGTCTACAACATCGCCTTCTCGACCTTCACCAATCCCTTCGCCGTCTGACCACGCGTTCCCGACCTCGATCGATCGATCAATCAATCAAATTCGGGAACGCGTGTTTACGTGATTACTTGGAATGGCCGTGCTCGGCGCCTGCGGATTCGTAATGCTTCTTGAGGATATCCTCGCCGAAGTCGCCGTCGAAGTCGCGCCAGACGCTGTGGACGTGGTTGGCGTTGTTCTGGGTGTTGTCGTACTCGATCAGGAATGTCGGCCCCTGAATCCGGTAGTAGTGGGGCTGACCGCGATCGGTGCCACCGGCCCAGGCGAACCCGATCTTGTCAACGCCCGCCTTGAGCACCTTTCCCAGCTCGCTGCCCGCGAGTTCGGGGCGGAGCCGCTCGGCATAGAGGACGATGATTGAGTTCAGCAACTCCTTCTGATCGGAGTTGAGGTCGGGAACGAGGATTCCCGCCGGTTCCAGCGGCGCGGCCTTGCGGACGACCATCGAGAGGATGTCCTTGGGGGCCTCGTCCTGGACGATTCCCTTCTTGCGCTGGGAGTCGTCGAGCGACTTGACGAGCTTGCGGGCGAGTTCTTCTTCCTCGCCGAGGACCCGAAGCCCCTGACGCGGTCCCGAGCGGACCTCGGCGGGATTGGTGCCCATGAAGATCGGTCCCCCCGCGACCCCCTTGTCGCCGACGATCGTGAAGTTGACCGCCAGGTGATGCCCCTCCACGCGCCAGCCCCAGGGTTTGGCCGGGTCGGTCGAGCCGGGATCGCCGAAGATGTTGAAGAAGTAGAGTTCCGGGTCGCGGACCGGCCCCTTGCCCTGCTCCATCGAGAAAAGGATCTGCTCAAGACTCATGATCGTCTCGGCCTTGATGTAGCCGCTCTGGCTCATTCCGCTGGCCAGCAGCGCCGCGGCCAGCGCCTTCTGATCGCCCGACATTTCCTTGAGCGGCAGGCCCTTGCGCGGCCGGGGGATGAAGTGCCAGTCGTGGCGGAGCGGGTCATCAAAGCCGAACTTGATCTTCCCCCTTTGCTCGTCCGAGAGCGATGCCCAGAGGTTGCGGGCCGCCGCCGCCATCTCGCGCGAGGCCTTCGCGGCAGGCGCCTCGTGCGAGTGGGTTCCGAGGCCGTCGTGCGCGACTGCCGGAGCGGCCAGCCAGGCGACAGCCGCGGCCGTCAGGGCGAAGAAGACAGGGCGAGCAGCGCGGTTCATCGTCGTTGTTCCTCAGGTTGCGTTCCGTCTTGAACTTCCGGTCGCCCATGATACCAGCGCTGTTTCCTTCTCGGGAATGACCAAGGACCAAGGACCAAGGACCGAGGAAAAATCGAAAACAGGAAGGATGGGCAAGAGCCTTGCCGACCTTTTTTCGGTCATCGGTCATCGGTCATCCATTGAGAAGGAAACAGCCCTGCCCATGATACCAGACCGCCCGGCCGAATCATCTCCGTCGCGGCTACTGGATCGGGAGGATTGTGAAGTTGGTCGTTTCGAGGATCGATGACCGATGACCGATGACCAGTAAAGATGGTGCGTAATCCATCAAAGCCGTACCTCCCCGGCGAATCCGGCCTGGGTTCAGGCCGCCGCGTCGTAGGTCAATCAAGGGGACGGTCTTGATCCTCCGGTTGACGACTTCGGCAACCACCCGGGTGCGAGCCGTTCGATTTCCTCGGTATACCTGCCGAAGCACGGTATACCGTGTCCGTGGGGCAATCGCATGTTCGACCACGATCCGATACCGAGCGCTCAATCGATTGGCCATCGTCTCGTGGTCGATCAAGGAGTGGTTGCGCCGCGCCGGCCGTGGGGTTGATCAACGGAGTCTTGGGGTCTTTTCGGTGAATGTTTTCATGGGCCTTGTCGGCCATCGCCACCTGGCCCTCGCAAGGGCTGTCCAGCAGTCCGCTCTCGGTCAACCTCTGAAGATGCTCGTAGGGATCATGGTGGTTTCCTCCGAGCCTGTCAGAATTTCCACTGACGGGCTCGGAAACGATTCCGCGACAACCCCATTGACCATGAATTGAAAAGGAAACAGGCCCGCGACCGGCCCCCCCTTGGCCCCGGCGGTGGGTTGACTATAATCAGCAAACGTCAAGAGACCGGCACGATTCCTGATTTGGTGGTGGTGGAAGCACGTATGGGACGATTCGCCTGGCGGAATCTCTTGACCAGGCCGGTTCGCACCGCCCTGGCGCTGATCGGGTTGTCGATTCCGATCCTCGGAGTGATGGGCCTCTTCAGCCTCTCGGGGGGTCTGCGGAACATGGTCGGAGACACCCTCAGCCGGGTTGAGGGGCTGATGGTTCTTCGCGAAAACGCGCCGAGCCCGGTTCTGAGCACGCTCTCGGCCTCGCTCGGGGCCGACCTCAAGACGCTCAAGGGAGTCCGCGAGGTCGCGCCCGAGGTCTGGGGGATCGCCCCCAACATCGAGGGCCGGAACATGATCAGCGGCCTGCTCAGCCGAGGGGCGGGATCGCTGCTCGATCAACCGGTTATTCAAGGTCAGGATATCGTCGCGCATCTCCATCTCAAGAGCGCTGTGTATCCAAGAGCACTCAGGGAGAAAGGCGAGGGCCGATTCCTCAACGCCTCCGACATCGGCAAGCGAAACGTCGTGATCAGCCGGAAGGTGGCCCGCGACTACGCCAAGGACAAGGGAGCGCCTCGCAAGGTCGGCGACTCGATCAACATCGGCGGCAAGGCGTTCACGATCGTCGGCCTGTATGAAACCGGGTCGATGATCTTCGACACGGTGATGGTCATGGACATCTCGACGGCCCGCGCGCTTCTCAACGTCTCAAAGGAAACCGTTTCCAGCTATTACATCGAGGCCGAGAACCCGTCCGAGAACGACGC
Organism: Isosphaeraceae bacterium; assembly: GCA_965277595.1. Lineage (GTDB taxonomy): Bacteria > Planctomycetota > Planctomycetia > Isosphaerales > Isosphaeraceae > CBDIDH01. Next base: position 991,041 of record CBDIDH010000002.1, on the reverse strand, counting down.
CATCGGCGCGACGATTGAGAAGGAGCATCCAGGGGTCGAGGCCCGCAGCATGAACGAGTTCATGAGCAACTTCGGCGCGCTCATGGGTCAGGTGGACAAGCTCCTGTTGATGACCGTGAGCCTGGCCTTGCTCGTTGGCGTCGTCGGGATCATCAACACGATGCTGATGAGCACCTCGGAGCGGTTCGTTGAGTTCGGCGTCTTGCGAACAAACGGCTGGTCGCGGAGCAACCTCTTGACGCTCGTCACTCTGGAAAGTGCCTATCTGGGCTTGCTCTCCGGCGTTGTCGGCTGCGTGCTGGCGGTGGCTCTCGTGGCCGGGATCAATCAGTTCGCCGAGGCGGGAGGGGTCCGCCTGACGATGCCCCCCTGGCTCTTTGCCCTGGGCATCGGCCTTTCGGTCGTCACCGGTACTCTTGGCGGCCTTTACCCCGCCTATCGCGCGGCCCGGCTTCAGCCGATGGACGCGATCCGCGTCGGTTCGCATTAAAACGGCGGGGACGCGTGGAAAACAGGTGTGTATTATGTTCGAGTTTCAATTCTTTGATGACCAATGGCCGATGACCGATGACCAACCGAAAAATCTGAAATCCTTGATTCCTTGGTCATCGGTCCCTGGTCATCGGTCATCAATGATGAAAGCGTCGGCGTCGGTCTGTGTGAGGGGCGGAGTCAGTGAGTCTTCCGTTCGAGGACGATGATGATCGAAGTGGTCGACGTTCATAAGTCGTTCAAGAGCGGCGACCGTCAGGTCGATGCGCTGAGGGGCGTGAGCTGTCAAATCGGCAAGGGCCGGTTCGCGTTCATTGTCGGGCCGTCGGGGTCGGGCAAGAGCACGTTACTGTACTTGCTCGGAGCGCTTGACCGGCCAAGCTCGGGGACGATCAAGGTCGAGGGGACCGACCTGACGACGATGTCGGAGGCTGAGTCGAACACCTACCGACGCGACAAGGTCGGCTTCATTTTTCAGTCGTTCAACCTGATCAGCAACCTGACCGCGGTCGAGAACGTCCTGATTCCGTTCCTGCCTCGCGGAGTTCCCGACGGAATGCGGGAAAAGGCCGAGAAACTTCTGGCCGAGGTGGGGTTGTCGGAACGCCTCGACCATCGCCCGTATCAGATGTCCGGAGGCGAACAACAGCGCGTGGCGATCGCTAGGGCCTTGATCAAGGACCCGATTCTCGTCCTCGGCGACGAGCCGAACGGCCAGCTTGATTCAAAAACCGGCGACGAGATTTACAAGATTCTTCGCCGCCTTCAGGACCATCACAAGACAACGCTGGTGATCGTCACCCACGACCGCCGGTTCATTACCCCGGATGATCTCGTTCTAGAAATCCAGGACGGCCAGCTCAAGCCGAGCGAGCCGTCGGGGTCAGACCCGCAAGACGACCTTGCCGAAGCCGAGGTTGGCTTCCAGCCGCTCTTGCGCCGACCGGACGTCCTCCAGGGGGAAGACGCGGTCGATGACCGGACGGACTAGCCCGCGCTCCAGCCACGGGACGACCCGATCCGCGAACGCCCGGGTCGCCGCGATTTTTTCCTCGATCGGCCGCGCCCTCAAGGTTGTCCCTTCGATCTGAATCCGCTTGCGAAGGACGGCCGAGAGGTCAACCGTTCCCGTTCCGCCGCCAAGCAGGCCGACGATCACCAGCCGCCCCCGGGTCGAAAGTGCCTTGAGGTTCCCCTCAAAAACGGGCGCCCCGATCAGGTCAATCACCGCGTCGACCCCGCGCCCCCCGGTCCGTTCAAGGACGACCTCGGCAAAATCTTGAAGGGGGCTCTCGATCCCGACATCCAGGCCGAACTCCGCGGCGCGAATCAGTTTGTCGACCGTCCGCGAGGTGCCGAAGATGGTGCAGCCCATCGCCCGCGCCAGCTGAACGGCGGCCGTGCCGACTCCGCTGCCGATCGCGTGAATCAGTACGGATTCGCCGGGCCGGAGCCGCGCCCGACCTTCCAGGGCATCATGAGCCGTGATGAAGACTTCAGGAACGGCCCCGGCCTGTTCGAAGTCGAGGTTCGCGGGAATCGGCACCGCCATCCGTTCGGGCGTCACCACGTATTCCGCCTGCCCCCCCCCGGCGACGATGCCGAAGACCCGATCGCCGACAGCCAACGAGCCGACGACATTCGGCCCGAGCGCATCGATCTCCCCGGCATACTCCAGGCCGGGGATATCGGTCGGCGCTCCCTTGGGCGCGGGATAATAGCCGCGGCACTGCATCAGGTCGGCCCGGTTCAGACCGCAGGCACGGACCCGGACGCGGACCTGATCGCCCCTCGGCTCGGGCGTCGGCACGTCCTGAACTTCCAGAACGTTCGGCCCGCCTGGGCGGGTAATCACGATCGCTTTCATGGTCGCTCGACGGACTTCGAAGAATCAGAACGCGGTGGAAGGGATTCGAACTACCGTCCCGCCGCCCTGTTCCAGTAGATCTTGACGTTGTGGGTGGAACGACCGCCGGCCAGGATATCGGGGCGGCCGTCGCCGTTGAAGTCGGCCGCGACCAGATCCTCGCAGCCGATTCCGCCGTCGTCGACAACGTGGCGGGTCCAGGTCGGGTTCGGAGCCTCGGCGCTGGCGAAGGTCGGGTCATAGATGAAGACGCCAGGGCCGACGGGGGTCCGCTTGGGATCGTTGCTCTTGTCGCGCTGGCCAATGATCAATTCATCGCCGCCGTCGCCGTCAACGTCGGCGCACCAGACGGCGTGTCCCCACTGCAAGGGTTCGTCAATCACGCGACGATCCCAGAGGCCGGTTCCGGCGGCCGGCGGCGTGTAAACGACGACCTGAAAGCCGTGCCAGGGCTCAATCGTGGCGACGAACCGATTTCCGTTCGCGAACCGGCCGACCTTGACCTCGCTCGCCCCCTTGTTCGGCGAACTCGTCTGGTTGCCTGTGCCGATCTGCTTCTTCGACCAGCGGCCCGACTCGTCGCGAGCCAGGATAAAGACCCCTTCCCAGGCCGCCACGACAATCTCGTCGCGACCGTCGCCGTCGAGGTCAATCAGTTGGAGGTTGTGGGTCGTGTGCAACGACTCATCGGCAACCTCAAATTTCCAAGGAGCCTTCGCCGGGTCGGCCGGAACGCTGTAAACGAGGATGCGAACCCCCTGCCCTTCGCCCCAGTTCGGCCCCTTCGCGCCTCGGCCTTGCAAAGGGGCGACGACAAGCTCTTTCTTGCCCGATCCGGCCAGAACACCCCAGCGCATCCGGTGCACGGTCGGTTCCTGACCGATCGGAATCACCTTCCAGGGCTGCGTCAGGTCGGCCCCTCGGGTCAACCACTGGATCGTGCCGCCGGTCTTCGTGTTGGCCGGTTGCCAGGCGGCTCCGAGCGCGAAATCTTCCTTGCCGTCGCCGTCGATATCGTGGGCCTGAATGCAGACATTATCACGCGCGGTGGCGTCTTTGATAATGGTCTGCTTGTTCCAGGATGGGTTCGCGTACCAGTAGACGCCATCTTCAGAAACGGCGACGGCGTCCACCTTGCCATCAAGGTTGACGTCGGCCGTGGTCACCGCGTAGCAGATGTTGCCGACGCGCGCGTCGATCTCCTGAGCCTGAAAGCTCGGGAAATCGGCCGCGCATGCTGTCCCGATGAGCGAGGCCGTGAGAACCGCGAGGACGCCCGCCGAAAACCTCGTCCGTCCGATCGTTCGCATCGCCGCGCACCCCCGACGCCCTTCTTCTGGGAAAGGGGGTTGAGCCCGTTCCCCAACCCTTCGTCCTCTTGAACAGTCTGAGGATGGCGGAACGGGCCGTCGGATGCCAGAGAAAACTCGGGTCGATCGTCGCGGTTCGGGCGGAATTTCTGTTTTGTTTTCGGGTCAGGCGTGGGGCGAGGTCATGCTTTTCATGTGTTTGACCATCTCGCGACAGGTCTTTTCGCAGGCGCGACACTTCTCGGCGCAGGCTTTCATGGCGTCGTCGCCGCCGGGCTTCTCGCACTCGTCGGCGCAGGCGTCGCAGGCATCGGAGCAGGCGCCGCAAGAGAAGGCCATCAACTCGCTCTTGCGGGCAATCAGGGTGGCCGAGAGGACACAGAAGGACTGGCAGTCCATCGCCAAGGAGTGCGCCCGGGCGTGTCGCTTGGCGTCGCCCTTGCCTTCAACGATCTGGTCGAGGCAATGATGGGCCATCATGTTACAGGCCACGGCGCACTCGCCGCAGGCTTTCAGACAATCTTCATGGACCTTGTCCATGTGGTGGTGATGATGTCCTTTGTCCTCGTCGCCGGGCGCGGCGAAGGCGCTGGTGGCCATCAGTCCGGCGGCGGCAGCCCCGAAAGCACCAAACAATTCGCGACGGTCCATGACCTGGCTCCCTGTTGTTGTGCTGGCTCGCATTGGGTTCAACATCTTCCGAACCGATCGGGACGACACGGCGAACCTGATCAGCCCGTTCATCGGACCATTGCCCGCAAATGCGGAACCCGGGAGCCTCGAAATTTCCACAAATTCAAGATTCGAGGGCGAGCCTGAGACCGAGGCTTACTTGTTATGGGTCGCGGCGGTCGCCGTTGCTGTTCCCGTTGCTGTTGCCGGGGGATTGAGGGCGTGGACGATCTCGTCGATGGCGATTCTCACGTTGGCGTCGGCGCGAAGATGGCCGCGCGAGGCGGTGTGGTCGGCAAGCTGGTGGTGGGCGTTGAAGAGAATGGTCTTGGCCTTGTGAAGCGCCTCGTCCGAGGCCGCCTGTGGGGTTGTCGCGGTTTTGGTGGCCGAGGGATGATTGCCCGAGGCGGCCTTTTCGATCGCGGCGTTGCTCCGGCCGTGAGTTGTGGGCGTTTCCAGATGGTGAATCGCCGCGGCAACATGGGCAACGGCCTTCTCACGGTGCCCGTCGTAAGGGAGGTCGGTCGATCCAAGGGCTTTCAGGGCCTTGTTCAAGGTCTCGATCGTTGGCGAGCTATCGATGACGGCGGGCTTGGCGGGAATCTGGATTCGGTAACCCCTGCGCTGCAAGAGCAGTCCCCCCGGAAGGGCCGCCCTCACCTCGCCCGCGACGCCCAGAACCAAGAGGGCGGCAACCAGCACGCGGGCGAACGATCGATCGAGTCTCATCTCGAACTCCTGAATGGGAGAGAACAGATTCCTGATTGATACTATCAGGAAGGCAAGGCAGGCTTGCTTGTTGATGGTTGGAATCTCGCGGGGGGTCTTCTTCCATTCAACCCCGGCCAGAGGAGTTCGGATCGGAGATTTTTGGCGAGAAGGAAACTGGCCGCGGCGCGGGAATCGACCATTCATGACCGATGACCGATGACCGAAAAAGGTCGATACGGCTCTTGCTTGTCCTTCCTGATTCTCGATTTTTCCTCGGTCATCGGTCCTTGGTCATTTCCAGGAAATGAAAGCACCCTGACCGCGCCTCCAAAATTGCCTTCCCCGTGCCAAGGCGGACGTGTATGATGGACGCAAATGCATGGAGGTCCGGCCGACGATCCGTCGGGCCAGGGAACCGCGAACCGAGCGACCGTTGAGTAAGAGTGACGCGCTCAAGGGAGGAGCGAGCCATGAGCGCCACGGCGCGCCCCCATGCGACGACCGCCCAGGGCCTGCGCGATGTCCAGGCCGTGGCCGACCTGTTCGTCGGCGTCTTCCGACGCGACCTGATGGGGTTCTACCCCGTCTGCCGGTTCGAACCGGTCGACCCCCGGCCCCCTTCGGGCGACCTCCGCGCTGGTCCCGCCTGCCGACTTCATGAAGACGACGCGGGCGACGAGGTCGAAATCTTCGGCGCCCGATACGCCGTGGGACCGCGCGACGGCGGTCGATTCTCGGCGCACGAACGCAAGATGATCCGGGCGATTGGCGCGGTGCTTGGCCTGCGCTATCACCACATGTTCGGCTTTGGCCAGTCGCCTCGTCTCGACCTCTTCCGGGGCGGGTCGGAAGACCATTACATCGCCGCCTTCGTCGAGCCGGCGTCGTACAGCCTGCCGGTCTCAAGGCCGAGCCGGATCGCCTCGACCGTGGAGACTCTTCGCACCGCGGCGCTTTCCACGTATGAAAACCGTCGGGTCTCGACCGGCGCGCTCTTGCTCGGCGAAGACACGATTCATCCCCGCCAGGCCACCCCGGCCGATGCCCTCGCGTATGGCGTTGAATTGACCAGCCTCAAGAGCCTGCATCGGCTCTGCGACGGCAAACGGACGCTCTTTCTGGTCGATCGCGAGGGCCGACTTGTTGAGATCATTGACGTCGACCGCTGGGCCGGTCCGGCCTGCGAGAGCGCGAACGAGATCCCCTGCGCCCGGGCCTATTCCGCCCACGCGCGATCGACCCGCACGGGCGGCCACGTCTGCCTGGTTTTAAGCCCGAACCAGGAGATCAAGCTCTTCGCCCGCGGTGCCCAGGCGTTTGCCTTCGCGCATGGCCGCTGGCGGATTCTTGATCCCGCGGCGAAATACGCCTTCTGGCGCGAGGCCGTCGCCAACAACCCGCTCGCGCACGCTCTCTATCAAACGGCTCTTGATCTGGCAGAAACTCGCCAGGGGGGCCTCTTCGTCGTCGTGGATGATCCCCCGTCCGCGATCGGCCGCCTGATCGCCTCGCACGACATTCTCAGCAGCGAACCCGGCGACGGACCTCCCGCCGAGTTGACCCCCGGCGACCCCCTGGCCAAGCGTGCCTTGCACTATCTGGCTCGCGGTCGCGACGTGACCACGCTCGCCCCGGCCGTTCTCGAAGCCCTTTCCGGAATCGATGGCGCTCTGGCCACCGATCGCGCCGGGCGTCTGATCGCCTTCGGCGCGATTCTCCGACAGGACGCCTCGATGCACCACGGCCTGATCACCGCCGAAGGCGCCCGGACCACCGCCGCCATCGCCGCCAGCCACTTTGGGCCTGTCCTCAAGGTCAGCGAAGACGGCATCGTCTCCTGCTTCCGCAACGGCACCCGCGTCTGGGATCTTTGACGCTGCTTCTTTTGGTTGCTTCATTGCTGACACAACATAGGACAAAGGACAGAAGGGCAGAAGGGCAAAGGACACAGTTGCCCTTCTGCCCTTCTGCCCTTCTGCCCTTCTGCCCTTCTGCCCTTCTGCCCTTTGCCCTTCTGCCCTTTGCCCTTCTGCCCTTTGCCCTTTGCCCTTTGCCCTTCTGCCCTTCTGCCCTTCTGCCCTTCTGCCCTTTGCCCTTTGCCCTTCTGCCCTTCTGCCCTTTGCCCTTTGCCCTTTGCCCTTTGCCCTTCGGACCCAGGTCGCGGAAACTCCGCAGCCGAGACTTCGAGCGTGGCCGATCGCATTCGCCCAGGTATCACGGATCGCGATTCCCTGCTATCATGGTCAGTCTCATCAACGGGCTGTGGGGCGGGGTGCGTCTCCTTGCCAGGTCCGATGCGATGAACGATGATCCCCGACCGCTGATCTTCATTCATGCCCCGTCTCGATAAACTGGTGGCCGAGCGTTTTAGCCTCTCCCGACGCGCCGCGCAAGAGGCTGTCCGCAACGGCCGGATTGATGTCTCGGGCGACCTCTGCGATGAGCCCGGCCGCGAGGTCGAAGCCGACTCGGCCGTCGAATTCTTTCCGAACCGGCCCAAGGCCCGACACGTCGCCACCCGGCTCCGCGTCCTTCACGAAGACCGGCACGTCCTCATTGTCGACAAGCCCGCCGGGGTTCTGACCCTCCCCACACCCGCCCGCGAGCGCGATACCCTGCTTGAACGCGCGGGCAAGTATCTGACGATCCGCCACGGCCTGGCCCGACCCTTTGTCGGCATCGTTCATCGGCTCGACATGGACACCTCCGGGGCGCTCGCGCTGGCGAGGACGCCCGATGCCGTCCGCGCCTTTCAGGAACTCTTCAAGGCCCACGACATCGAGCGCCAGTACCTCGCCGTGGTGGAAGGAATCGTCGGCCCGGCGACGGGCACGGTTGACCTCGCGCTCGTGTCCGACCGTGGCGATCTTCGCCGAGGCGTGGCGCGCGGACCGAACGAAGGAAAACGCGCGGTCACCCATTACCGGGTCGTCGAGCGGTTCGGGCCGGTCGCCACGCTCGTGGCCTGCTGGCTCGAAACCGGCCGAACCCATCAGATCCGCATCCACATGGCCGAGATCGGTCATCCGGTCGTCGGCGATCCCGTTTATCGGCCCCGAAACCGCCCCCGAACCAAGGCTTCGTTCCACCGCCAGGCGCTTCACGCCCAGACTCTCGGCTTTCTTCATCCGTTCACGAAAACCGAGGTCCGCGTCGAGGCCCAGGTTCCCCACGACCTCGACGCCCTCATCGTTGACCTTCGCAACCGCTTTGGCGTTCCCAACGCGGGCGGATAAACACGTTGAGAAATCGAAAGCGCCGGGAGGTCCTCATTGCCCTGCCTTGCGTGGATGCTATGATGATGTTCAGACCCATCTCAGGCATCTCATGACAGCTTGGAGGCTCGGCGATGATGTCCCAATGGCTTGTGGGCTTGGGGTTGTTGACCGTTCTGGGTGCCGAGCCTTCGGCGGGAATCTCGAAGGCGGACCTGAAGCGTTACGAGGAACTCCGGTCGACGGTCGCCCCCGATGCCGCCGCTCAGGTGAACCTGGCGCTCTGGTGCGAGGCGCGCGGGCTCTCGACCGAGCGAGTCAAGCACCTGGCGCACGCCGTTTTGACTGATCCGTCGAACGCCCGGGCGCGGGGCCTGATGGGTCTGGTGGAATACGCCGGGCGCTGGCAAGGGCCAGACGCCGTCGCCCGCAAGGTCAAGGCCGACGAGGCCCTTTCCGCGACGCTGGCCGAGTACAATACGCGCCGGAATCGGATGAGCAAGAACGCCGAGGCGCACTGGAAGCTTGCCGTCTGGTGCGAGGGGGTCGGCCTCGACGCCGAGGCCCGCGCTCATTTCTCTGTCGTCACCCAGCGTGATCCCTCTCGCGAGGCGGCCTGGAAACGCCTGGGTTTCAAGAAGGTCGAGCACCGCTGGATGACGGATGCTCAAGTCGCCGCCGAGAAGGCCGACGCAGACGCGCGGAAGAAGGCCGACCAGCACTGGAAGCCGTTGCTGACCAAGTGGCAAGGCTGGCTCCGCCACAAGGACAAGACCTACCAGGATAAAGCAATCGAGCAACTCGAAACCGTCACGGACCCGCGCGCTGTCCCGACGGTCTGGGCCGTCTTCGGCACCGGCGATGAGGCGAACCAGAAGACGGCCGTTCAAACCCTCGGCCAGATTGACTCCGGCGGGGCCTCGCGCGCCCTGGCCCTGCTGACGGTTCAGGGCAAGACCGCTGAGGTTCGCCGCCTGGCCACCGAGATTCTCAAACGTCGCGACCCCCGCGATTTTGTCGGACTTCTGATCGGAATGATCCGTGACCCGCTCAAGTATGAGGTCAAGCCGGGCGCTGGCCCGGGTCTCGTGGGCGAGTTGTTCGTGGAAGGCGCCCGCTACGACGTCCGGCGTCATTACGGCTTCACCCCAATGCAGTGGAACAACCTGAGCCGCGGTTCGCTCGCCAGGCGAATCGGTTGGTTCGATCCGTCCATCCTCACCGATCCTGTCAACGCTCAGATCTTCTGGACCGCCGTGGGGCCTGGAATAGTGAACCTCTCGAACGGTCACGGGGGGACAACTCCCGCTGTGAACCTGACGACGCTGGCGGCACGCCGTGAACTCGACGCCTTCCAGGAACAGTCCGCGCTACGGTTTGTCTTAGAATCCAGCCGACAGCAGTTGGCTGACGATGTGAAGTCGATTGAGGACTACAACGCGGAGGCCAGACTCATCGACGACCGGCTCTTCCCCGCCCTCTCGGCGGTGACCGGCGTGCAAAGTCCAGGAACGTCGGATAAATGGACGCAATGGTGGTCTGACCAGCAAGGCTACGTTTATGACCTGCCGACGAGCGAGAGCAAACCCACGCTGACCCAATTCGTTCAAAATCCCGTGGTTCCGAGCCACACCGCTTGCTTCGCCGCGGGAACCCCGGTCCGAACCCTGAACGGTCCCCGGCCAATCGAATCCATCCGCGTCGGCGACCGTCTCCTTTCGCAGGACACGATGACGGGCCGACTGATTTACAAGCCGGTTCTCGCTGTCTTTCACAACAAGCCTGCGCCTACCTTCAAAATCTCCGTGGGCGGCGAGACCGTCGTGGCGACCGGAATTCATCGATTCTGGAAGGCCGGGCAAGGCTGGGTGATGGCCCGCGACCTCAAGACGGGCGACACGCTCCGCACCCTCGAAGGAGCCCGCACCGTGGATTCGGTCGAGACCGACCGGGTTCAACCTGTCTTCAACCTTCAAGTGGCCGACGGCCAGAGCTTCCTCGTCGGCAAGGCGGGCCTGCTCGTTCACGACAACAGCATCGTCAATCCCGTCGCCCATCCGTTTGACGTCGAGCCGAGCCTTGCCTCTCTGAGCACGGAACGCTGAATCGAGATCCTGGATGGTCTTTCTTGCAACCGGTCTAACTGGTTTTCGAAGCCTCGGACGGAATCTCTGGTCTTTCGCGGGCGTTTCGTCCGATTCCTTCTGTGTGATCGAAACCCGAGAACCGCGCCGGTCGGACAAAGCGACAAGGTCGCGTGTCTCGGGGTCGGATCGAAACGGTTTCCCCGACGGTGGTCGATAGCGCCGGACCAGGATGGGCCGGGCCTGGCTGGGCCGCGTCGCCGAGTGTGAATTGTCAACCCAAGGAGGGTGGGAACGATGTGGTCACCCCGCAGGGGATCGCCGTCGAGCCTGAGTCGTGGCCGCCGCCTGGCGGCCAGCGCGGCGCTGGCGTTAGGCTGGATGCTGCCGACGATCGGTTGTCAGGCGGAATACGCGGGCATGACATTGCCTTCGGGCAAGTATATGCACGATGACGTTCAATATTTCGCTCCAGGCACCGACTTTCCCTGGGCGAACACGCAGGCGGCGACGCAGCGTGCCCGGATGCAGGCGATGGGCATGGAAGTCGCCGCGCCGGGTCAGGGCGGGCCGCTCGTGGTCGCTCCGGCCGCCGGTGCGATTCCGCCGGTTCAGAACATGATGGGACGCCCCGCCGACATGAACGTCGCGCCGATGCCGCCTCAGCCCGGCGCCGGTGGTGCCGTGGTTCCGCCCCCCGGAGGCGCGATGCCCGCCGGAGCCGGTGAAGCCGCCGGGCCCGCCGGCGGTGCTCCTGTCCCCTCGAACTGAGTCGTGATCGCCCAAAACGGGGGAATCGCGGACCGACTTCGGTCTGTCCGCGATCCCTCTTTATCAATTGCGAACCCGACGCGAGCCGCGATCATCCAGGACCGTATCCAACGGAACCGGGCGATCGCGAGCCGCGTCGTTCTCAATCCCTGGGAAGAACACCTTGAGTCCGACCGAAGACCCTCGTCCCGATCTCGACGTTCGCGCGGGATATGCCGCCTGGGCCTCGACCTACGATGACGATGGGAACCCACTCACCGACCTCGAAGGCCGCGCGATCCGTTCTCGAATCGGCGATCTGTCCGGTTGCCGGGCGATCGACCTCGGTTGCGGAACGGGGCGGCATACCCTATCCCTGATCGACGCCGGGGCCGACTGGGTCGCCGCGCTTGACCCGACGCCCGAGATGCTCAGCCGGGCACGTGCTCGGCTCGCGGGTCGGCCAATCGGCTGGGTCCGGCATGCGCTGCCGGGACCGATCCCCTTTGCCGAGAAGACGTTTGCCCTGGCCGTCCTGGGACTGGTCATCGAGCACATTGCCGCGCTCGGGCCGAGCCTGGCGGAAGTGGCGCGGGTCCTTCGGCCGGGCGGGCGTTGCCTGATCTCGGTCCTTCATCCCGATCGAACCGCCGAGGGCCAGCGTGCCCGGTTCATTGACCCAGCCTCGGGCTTGCGTCGGTCGATCGTCACCCATCACCGAACGCTCGCCGAATATCGGACCGCCGCCTCGTCCGTGGGCCTGATTCTCGACACCGAGGATGACCTTGTTGTTCCGATCGGCACCGGCCAACGTCTCCCGCGCGCCCTTCCTTACGAGGGGCGTCGTCTCGGCTGGCTTGGCGTCTGGAGCAAGCCTTTGGCTGGGTTTTTGAACGATCCCCCAAGACCAGGGGACTGGCATGGTTGACGCGACCGGGTCCGCGTAAAATGGGTCGAGGAAGATGGACCCGCCTGAGCCAGGACGGAACTTGAGTCTCTCCCAACGATGGCCACCACGCTCCGCCGCCCGACGACCCCCTCGGCCGATCGAGCCCGGCTTTTTGACCGCCTCACGCGCGAGACTCGCGGCGAGGTGCTCTTTGACCACGGCTCGCGGATGCTTTACGCAACCGACGCAAGTCTTTATCAGGTTGAACCGTTCGGCGTCTTCATTCCGAAAACGGCCGACGACCTCGCCGTCGCGATCCGAATCGCCGCCGAGGCGCGGGTGCCGGTCTTGCCCCGAGGCGCCGCAACAAGTCTGTCGGGTCAAACCGTCGGCCCGGCGCTCATTCTGGATGTCTCGAAATATCTGAACCGGATCGGCGTCGTCGATCGCGACACGATGACCGTGCGGGTCGAGCCGGGCGTGGTTCTTGACCACTTGAACGCCCATTTGAAGCCGCTCGGCCTGATGTTTGGTCCCGATGTGTCAACCGGCGACCGCGCCACGATTGGCGGGATGATTGGCAATAACTCGGCCGGGGCAAGAAGTTTACGCTACGGCAAGACTGTCGATCACGTCCGCGCTGTTGAGGTGGTTCTGGCCGACGGTTCGACCGCGACGCTTGGCCCGGTTGACGCGGCCGACCTCGACGCGATTTGCGACCGTCCCGACCTCGTTGGCCGGGCACATCGCGCCGTGCGTGATGCCGTGGCCGATCATCGCGAGGCGATCGCCGCGCGGTTTCCAAAAATCCTCCGCAGAGTCAGCGGGTACAACCTCGATGAGTTCATCCCCGGCCTGCCGGTTCGCGCCGAGGGTTGGGTCGATGAGCCCTGGCGGTTCAACCTCGCCCGCCTGATCGTCGGTTCGGAAGGAACCCTGGCGACGGTCACCGCGGCGCACCTCAGGGTTGTCCCCTTGCCGAAGGCGACGGGCCTGGTCGTTCTCTCCTTTGCCACGATTCCGGCGGCGCTCGATCGTCTCGCGGAGATCGTGGCGACGGGTCCGGTCGCCGTCGAGATGCTCGACCGGATGATTCTCGACCTCGCCGGGTCGAACCCGCTCTATTCGAAAAAAATCAGCTTCGCCGAAGGGCATCCCGCCGCTGTCCTCGCCGCGCAGTTCTATGCCGAGAGCGCCAAGGAACTCGCGAGCCGGGCCGACGACCTCGTCCGCCGGTTCGAGGGGCGTCCCGGCGTCCTCGGCATTCGCAAAACGCTCAGCGACGCCGCGAATGACGACTTCTGGAAGGTCCGCAAGGCCGGGTTTTCGCTCCTGATGGCGATGGTCGGCGATGCCAAGCCGGTCGCCTTTGTTGAAGATACGGCTGTTTCTCCCGATCGCCTCCCCGCCTTTTACGAGCGGTTTTTCGAGATCGTCAACCGCCAGGGCGTTCAGGCCGCCTGTTACGGCCACGCCGACGTCGGTTGCCTGCACATCCGGCCGATCCTCAACGTCAAGACCGAGCAAGGCATCGATTCGCTCCGAACGATCGCCCGGGAGGTGGCCGACCTCGTCGCCGAATTCGGCGGCGCGATGAGTGGCGAGCATGGCGACGGCCTCGCGCGCAGCCTCTGGAACGCCCGCCTCTTCGGCCCCGAGGTCTACGGCTGTTTTGAGTCGATCAAACGCGCCTTCGACCCCGAAAACCTGATGAATCCCGGCAAGGTCGTCGCCGCGCTCGACCCCGGCGACAACCTGCGGATCGGCCCCGACTATCACCCCGTGGAACCCGAGCCGACTGTCTTTGACTTCGCCAATCAAGGCGGATTCGCGGGCGCCGTGGAGATGTGCTCGGGCGTCGGCGCCTGTCGCAAGACGACCGCCGGGACGATGTGTCCGAGCTACATGGTCACCCGCGACGAGTCGCAGACGACCCGAGGTCGCGCCAATGCCCTGCGGCTGGTGATGACCGGCGACCTCGCCGACGGCTGGTCGAACGAGACTTTGCACGACGCGCTGGACCTCTGCCTTCAGTGCAAGGCATGCAAGAGCGAGTGCCCGTCAAACGTCGACATGGCCAAGCTCAAGGCCGAGGTTCTCCATCAGAAATATCGAGGCCGCGCCGTGCCGCTCGGGGCGCTCTTGATGGCTCATATCCATCAGTGGAACCCGATCGGATCGGCCACGGCACCGCTGGCGAACTGGACCTTGAAGCAACCGGCCTTTCGCTGGCTCCAGGAAAAATTCCTCGGCGTCGATCGTCGGCGGATCTTGCCGACCTTCGACGCGAATCATCTTCGCAAGTGGTTTAAAAGCCATGCGGTCGATCGCCGGGCCGGTACGCGAGGCACGGTTCTTTTGCTCGATGATTGCTTCACGACCTATAACACGCCCGATGTCGGTCGCGCCGCGGTGAAGGTTCTGGAAGCCTCGGGCTATCGGGTCGAGCTTGCGGGCTTGCCCTGTTGCGGTCGACCGGCGATTTCAAAAGGGCTTCTCCCCCTGGGCCGCGACCTCGCCCGCGAGAACGTCCGCCGGTTGATCGGCCGGGTGCGCGAGGGTGTGCCGGTCGTCGGCTGCGAGCCGAGTTGCCTCCTGACCCTCGTCGACGAATACCGCGATTTTCGGATCGGTCCCGATGCCGACCTTCTGGCGAAGTCATCGTTTCTCGTCGACGCCTTTCTTGCCGACCGCGTTCCCGATCTCCCGTTGACGCCTTATCAGGGCCGCGTCCTGCTTCACGGCCACTGCCAGCAAAAGGCTCTGACAGGCACGGGCGGCACGCTCTCGGCCTTGCGAGGCGTGCCCGGTCTGACAGTGAAGGAGCTGGATTCCGGCTGTTGCGGCATGGCCGGGTCGTTTGGTTATGAACTGGGCCATTATGATGTCAGCACGGCTCTTGCCAATCGCGTGATCTTGCCCGCCCTCGCGGCCGATCCCGAAGCGACACTGGTTGCCCCCGGCTTTTCCTGCCGGAGCCAGGTTCACGGCCTCTCGGGAATCAAAGCGTTGCATCCGATCGAAATCATCGCCGGCCAGCTTGCCGACGCTTCCGCGGATCGGACGATGACCGATGACCGATGACCGAAAATTCGGTGACAGGTCCAATGCCTCTTCTCTTTCCATCGGTCATCGGTCATCGGTCGTTCCTCCTCAAGCCGATACCGGCTCCCGCGTCCCAGGATCGACACCCATCAATTCCCCTTTCAACACGGTCACCGCCTGGCCGCCAATCCGAACGCGGTCGCCCCGAAGGCCAAGGCGAAGGATGCCGCCTCGGGGTGACGCCTGGTAGGCGACCAGTTCCGACTTGCGGAGCTTTTCGCCCCAGTACGGGCCAAGGCAACAATGCGCCGAGCCGCAAACGGGGTCTTCATTGACGCCGAGCCGGGGCGCGAAGAAGCGAGAGACGAAGTCAAAACCCGGAGTTTCGCCCCGCGCCGTGACAATCACACCGCGAACGGGCAAGGCGGCGAGCTTCGCCATGTCGGGCGCGACCGACCGCACCGCCGATTCCGATTCCAGCTCGATCAAACAGTCAAACCGACTGTACCCGGCAAACTTCACCGGCGCCCGGACGACCTCCGCCAGCGACGACGAATCCGCCACGCTGCCCGGCAGTAATTGCACGGGAGTCACCGGAAAATCGAGGACGATCCAGTCGTCCCGGCGCTCGGCCTGAAGCAAACCGCTACGGGTCTGAAACCAGGCTCGCGATTCAACCGGCAGGTGCCCTTCGGTCCAGAGAACGTGCGCCGCGGCGAGCGTGGCGTGACCGCAAAGGTCCACCTCGACCTCGGGCGTGAACCAGCGCAGCCGATACGCGCCCGAAGCGTCGTCCCAATGCAAGAAGGCCGTCTCGGAAAGGTTCATCTCGCGGGCGACGTCCTGCATCCAGCGCTCGTCGGCTGGGCTCGACAGGACGCAAACCGCCGCGGGATTCCCCCCAAAAGGTTGATTGGTGAACGCATCAACCTGAACGATCGTCTGACCCATCGAAGGCGACCTCCTGACCTGTTCCGGGCCTCGGTCTCTTTCTCTGTCCCTTCAGCGTAACCCCGGCTGGTCCGATTCTCAAAAGCCAAAAGCCGAAGGCCGGTCCCGAATTCACGGGACCGGCCCTCGGCCGTGGTGGAGATCGCCTTCGCGGGCCTGGGCTCAGCGGTTGAGCGTGGCCATCGCGGGGACCTCGGCAAGGCTCATCACACCCTGGTGAATGCCATTCTGGCGAACGATGTAGAACTGTAACGACTGCGAATGCGTGATCTCGGGCTGTCGGAGGATGAACAGAACATTGTCGGGGCGGATCGTCTCCCAGTGCCGCGTTCCGGCGTTCATGCCCACGAGGATATCCCCCTTCTGAATCCTCGCCTGCTCGCCAGGGCTCCCGGGCGAGACCGACTGCACGAAAAGGCCCCCCCGAAGCTTCGCGGAGGCCGCCGCGACGTAGCGCGGATCGACCGGCGTCGTCTTCAGGCCAAGGACCCGCCAGACCTGATCGGCGGCATCGGCCGAGGCTCGGGGCAAGGGCTTGAGGTCGAGCGAGAGCGCCTGTTCCTGCCCGGCCCTGCGGATCTGAATGCGAGTCGGCTTGCCCGGAGACGCATCGAGCAGGCCACGCTCGATATCGAGAGCCGTCGTGACCGGCAGTTCGCCGACCTGCGTCACATGATCGCCCGGCTTGAACCCGGCGAGTTCGGCGGGGCTTCCCGGCTGAACGTCCGAGAGCACGACCGAACGCCCGAGCTTGGGATGGCGGAAGTCGTCGCCAACGAGACCATGCCAGACCGAGGCGATCCGGCGGGTGCTCATCATCTCGGCCGCGACCCGCTTGACGTCATCAATAGGCAGGGCGAAACCAATCCCCTGCGCCCCGGCTCGAACCGCGACGTTGATCCCGATCAACTCGCCGTCGATGTTGACGAGCGGACCCCCCGAGTTCCCCGGGTTGATACAGGCGTCGGTCTGGATCAGGTTGCGATAGACCTGGTCGTCCGACAGCGTCACGTTCCGCTTCAGGGCGCTGACGATCCCGACGGAGACCGTGTTTTCATAGCCGAAGGCGTTGCCGATCGTGATGACCGTTTCGCCGACCATCAGGTCGGCCGAGCCGCCGATGGCGATCGCGGGCAAGGGGCGGCCGGCGTCAACCTTGAGCATCGCCAGGTCCATCGTCTCGTCGTTCTGAATGATCCGGGCGGGATAGCTCGTGCCGTCGAAGAGGTGAACCTCGATCCCCTGAACCTTGTCGACGACATGGTGGTTCGTGAGAATATAGCCTCGGCCGTCGATGATGACCCCGGTGCCCATCCCGCTGACGCGCGGTCGGGCATTTTCCTCGGCGCTGAAGGGCCAGCGACTCGACGACCCGGCTTTCTTCTCGCTGCTAATGTTGACGACGCTCGGCTGAACCTTCTGGACGGCCTCAACGACCGGCGTCCGCCTCGATGCCGCCTCCGCGAGTCGGCCGACCCCGCCAAGAAGCAGCAGAGCCACACCCAGCACCGCCGCGGTCCCGAAGCGTCCGCGTTCTCGTCGCACCCGAGGCTCTGGCACGGTGGTGGTCCCCTCTTCGGAATTGCTCGAAAGCCCCAGGAACAGCCTCCGCTGCCCGTGGCTTTCCTGGGATAACGTCCTTGCGCAGCCCCTTGGCCGTCGACTCCTGACCTGCTTTGAATCGGTTACCCCATTTACCAGCTTGAGACCACACGCTTGAAATTAGCCCAGACTTCCTAGCTCTCGCGATCATTCGGAAATTCTACCCAGCTTGCCAAACAGCTAGACGCGGCAAGGTCAACCGGGACACCCTCGCGAGCCTGCCGGTTGGTCGGATCAGGCGGAAGAACCGGGCCGAAACTGGCCCGCGCTGTCGGCAAGACCGTTTGGAAAGGGCCATTGTGTTGCAAATTCGCGGCAACGTCCGGTCGGGTTGACGACAGGGAAGATGCGCCGGTAGGGTGAGGCTTTCGGCCTCTTGGAGAATTCCCGAGATCAGGGCCGAAATTTGCAAGTTGATCGGTTTGGTTCCCGACACGAGCTTGCTCTGGACTGCCGCCTCTTCTCTTTGAGGATTGACCCGCGATGGCCGAGAAATCGTCAAGACGCCTGATGCTCGAAGAGAGTCTCGCCAGCGACCCGGCCGACACCTTCCTGCGGTACGGCCTGGCCTTGCAGTGTCTTCGCGATGGAGACACCGACGAGGGCCGCGACCGCCTCCGCGCCCTGATCGCCGATCACCCTGAAGACCAGGTCGCCGCGTATCAGCAGCTTGGCCAGTCGTACCTGGACTCCGGCGAGAACGGCCCGGCCTCCGAGACCCTTCGCGCCGGGATCGCCCGCGCCCAGGCTCGCGGCGACTGGCACGCCGCCTCCGAGATGGAAGGACTTCTCGCCACCGTCTCGCTCCCCTGACGGTTGCTTCCCTTTCGCCTGGAAATGACCGATGACCGATGGCCGATGACCAAAATGTCTACCCTTTGCCCTCTGTCCTTTGCCCTTCTTGTATCTCCCTCTCCTTGAGGATTCCAACGCCCGAGCGGACGGAGCCCCGATGCCTCTGAGTTCGTGGAAGACGCCGAGTCCGACAACCGCCGACCATCCGGGCGGACAGGTTGCGACGTTCACCTTTCCCACCCGGATTCTCTTCGGACCTGGATCGCGCGCGGGCCTTGCCCAGGAACTCGCCCGGCTCAACGTGAGACGCCCGCTCGTCGTCACCGACCCGGGTCTGGAGGCGTCGGGAATCGTCGCCGAGGTCGTCGGCCCGCTCGACGATCCGGTGATCTTTCACGATGTGCGGGCGAACCCGACCGAGGCCGATGTCACCTCGGCGCTCGACCTTTACCGCGATCGCGACTGCGACGGGGTCATCGGCCTTGGCGGCGGCAGTCCGATCGACGCGGCGAAAGCGGTCCGCCTGCTGGTCACGCACTCGGGAAGCTTGACCGATTATGACCTGACCACGGGCGGCCTCGACCGGATCAGGGCCGACCTGCCGCCGATGATCGCCCTGCCGACAACCGCCGGAACCGGCAGCGAGGTCGGCCGAGGCGCCTTGATCCAGGTCGCGCGCACCGGCCGGAAGACGATCGTCCTCAGCCCGCACCTTCTGCCGAGCCTTGCCATCTGCGACCCCCTGCTGACCCTCAGCCTTCCCGCGACACTCACGGCCGGTACGGGTATGGACGCGTTCACGCACTGCGTGGAGAGTTATCTCTCAACGACCGAGCACCCGATCTGCGACGGGATCGCCCTGGAGGGGCTGAAATATGTCGCCCGCGGCCTGGAATCGGCCGTGCTCAACGGCCGCGACGCCGAGGCGCGTCGATCGCTGATGATGGGTGCCCTGTTGGGCGGGATCAGCTTCCACAAGGGCCTGGGGGTGGTTCACTCGCTCTCGCACGCGCTTGGCGGCGAGGGCCGGGCGCATCACGGCACGCTCAACGCAATCCTCTTGCCTCACGCCCTTCGGTTCAACCGCGAGGTCGCCGCCGACCGGATGACCGAGGTCGCCTCTCGCCTTGGTCTCGGCCGCGGAGGCGAAGGCCCGAGCCACCTCATCATGCTGTCGGAACTCCTTCTCGCCCGCTTGCCCCTTCCCAAACGCCTCGGCCAGGTTGACGGCCTCCGCCGCGACCGGATCGCCGACTATGCTCATCTGGCCTTGCTCGACCACTGTCACCGGACGAACCCAAGGCCGTGTACTCTGACCGATTTTGAAGAGATGATGGAAAAGGCGTGGTGAGTTTTCAACGCCGAGGGAGGAATGACGGATGAACGAGAGGGATGACCCGAGTGCCGCCGATCGGGTGCCCTTCGCGGTCTTTGTCCTCTTCGAGGCGGGGCTGGCGCCGGTGGCGATCGTCGTCGGATGGATGGTGGGCGTGCCGCCACTGGCGGCCTTTGCCTGGGAAGGTCGAGCGGTTGGCCTCGGCTTGCTCGCGACGCTGCCGATGCTGCTTGTCCTGGCCGCGGCGCTTCGGTGGCCGATTGGACCGCTCGGGAGGATCAAGGCGTTTCTCGAACGCGAGCTGGCCCCCGCGCTCAGCGGTTGCGGCTGGCCCGACCTCGCCCTGATCTCGCTGGCCGCGGGAATCGGCGAGGAAATGCTCTTTCGAGGCGTGATCCAGGGGGCCTTGACGCGATGGGTCGGACCCGCGCCGGCGGTCGTCGTCGCCGGCCTCCTCTTCGGGCTCTTTCATCCGGTCTCGACCGCGTATGTCGTGGTCGCCGGTCTGCTCGGGACGTATCTCGGCCTTGTCTGGCTCGCGACCGGCAACCTCCTGGCCGTGATCGTCGCCCATGCCGTTTACGACTTCCTCGCGCTCGTCGCCATCCTTCACGACCTCCGCAAGGTCGAGGACTGACCTCGGTCCGGGATTTGCCTGAAAAAACCAGGAGAATCGGCGACACTTCTCCCTGGCCGACCGACACCGACACCGGATAGGCTCTCGGTCTGGGGATCGGGTCAGATGGATCTGGATCACAAATGAGGACGGGCCAGGCTCGGTTCGAGGCTCGGATGAATCGATTGACCTCGAAAAAAAACCAGCCTTATCGGGGGATGATCGAATGATCGGCATGTTCACGACGCGGTCGCGGATCGTCGGAATCGCCTTGGCCCTGACGCTTGGCGGGACGATCCTCAACGCCCCGGCGCGAGGGGCGGAGCCGGTCCTCCGCTGGAAGTTCACCGAAGGCGAGTCAATGCACTACCAGATGGTTCAAAAAACCACGACCAAGGTTAAAGGGCCTAATCAAGACATCCGCACGACCGTCAGCCAGACGATTGACACCACCTGGAACGTCCTTTCGGTCGACCGCGAGACCGGCATCGGCACGCTCACCCAGACGATCGACCAGGTCCGGACCAAGATCGAATACCCCTTCGGCCAGTTCGAATACGACTCCAAGAGCGAGAAGGCCCCCGAAGGTCCGATGGCCGCCGGAATTGTCCCGACCCTCAAGGCGCTCGTCGGTTCCAAGTTTCAATACAAGATGACTCCTCAAGGCGAGTTAAGCGACGTCAAGGTGCCCGAGAGCCTTGTCAAAACCTTGAAGGAAGCCGGGCCGAATGCCTCGGGCGTGAGCATGTTTTCCGAGGAGGGGCTCAAGAACATGATTCAAGAGTCGAGCCTCCTTCTTCCCAGAGACGCCGAACCCGGCAAGCCCTGGACCCGACAGACCAAGATCCCCTCGCCGCCGATCGGCACGATGATGCTCGACAAGACCTACACTTACACCGGTCCCGACGCCCAGGGCGATAAGATCACCCTTGACGTCAAGCTCGGCCTCGAACCCGACCCCAAGTCCAACCTCGACATCAAGGTTGTCAACCAGGACGGCAAGGGCACCTTTTACTTTGACAGCAAGGCCGGCCGTGTCACCAGCTCGACCGTCACCGAAAAGATCGACCTCCTCATCAAGGTCATGACCGCCGAGATCAACCAGAGTTCCGACATGTCCACCACGATGACCCTTCTTGACGCCAAGTAATTCCTTAATGACCGATGACCAATGGCCGATAAAAAGATGATTTAGCGTTGGTCATTGGTCATTGGTCATTGGTCATTGGTCATTGGTCATTGGTCATTGGTCATTGGTCCTACTATGATCCCCTCTATCCCATCCCGTGTTTCTTGAGCTTGCTGCAAAAGGTGCTTCGGGGCATTCCCAGAAGCCGGGCGGCCTCGCTCTTGTTGCCGTGGGCGCCGTCAAGGGCGTCAATGAGTCGCTGGCGTTCAAAGGCGAGCACTTCCGCATCCCACTCGCCCTCATCCTCGGGGCCAGGCGCTTCGGTCGTCACACTCGCCGCCACGGCGCGTCGTGAACCCACAGTCAGGGCCGCGCGCGGTCGCCGACGCGAGGGCGAGGGCGACGGCTGGCGGACCTCGGCCGGAAGATCCTCGATGGTCACGGCCGGTCCGTCAGCGAGAATCACCGCGCGTTCGATCACGTTTTCCAGCTCGCGAATATTCCCCGGCCAGTCGTGAGCCACGAGCGCCTCGACCGCGTCATCGTTCAGGTGCGTCACTCCTTTACCGGCCTGCTGGGCGTGCAGATTGAGAAAGAAAACCGCGAGTTCAAAGATGTCTTCCTTCCGCGCCCGGAGCGGAGGCGTTTGCAACGGAAACACATTGAGCCGATAAAAGAGGTCGGCCCGGAACCGGCCCGAGGCGATCAGGGCTTCCAGGTCCTGGTGCGTCGCCGCCAGAATCCGGACGTCGACCCGGATCGTCTGCGAGCTACCGACCCGCTCAAAGGCCATTTCCTGAAGGACCCGGAGCAGCTTCGTCTGCACCTCCAGGTTGATATCGCCGATCTCGTCGAGAAAGAGCGTCCCGCCGTCCGCCTGCTCGAACCGCCCCACCCGATCGCGATCCGCGCCGGTGAAGGCCCCCTTGACGTGGCCGAAGAGTTCGCTTTCCAGCAACGTTTGCGAGAGCGCCGCGCAGTGAACCTTGACGAATGGGCCATCGGCCCGAGGACTGGCGGCGTGAATCGCCTCGGCCAGAAGCTCCTTGCCCGTGCCGCTCTCGCCGCGGATCAAGACGGCGGAAGGGCTCGCGGCCACCTTTCTCGCCAGGTCGATCATCTGGCGGACGACCCGGCCCGACCCTCGAATCCGTTCAAAAACGGTCGTCCCGGCCGGGATCGGGTCAAACCCTCCTCGGGCTTCGCCGTGGCCGCCGTGGTCGGAAAGCTGGTCCTGCAAGATCAAGATTCTGCGCTGTTGTTCCGCAATCTTGTTCACCTTGTCGCGTAATTCTCCGTTCAAACCTTCCAGGGTCTGCTGAATGCCCGCCGAGTGCAGGGCCAGCGTCGCCACCGAGCTGAGCGCCCCGAGAAAGACGAGTTCCTCGTCCTCGTACGGCATTCCGCTCCGCTTCGGCCCGAGCACAAGCAGGCCGGCGAGATCGCCATCAGCCTCCAGGGCGCTTGCCGCCTCGCCGCCGAGGGCGATCATGGCGTCGGTCGCCGGGTCGGAGGCCCCTTCCATGCCGACCGCATGGGGAACCCGCAAGCCCGACACCTTTCTAAGCCGATCGACGAGCGGATGCCCCGCCGCCAGCGTCACTTCATCGGGCGCCGGGCCGTGACAGGCGGCCAGCCGCATCGGTCCGCCGGGCGTTTCACAAAGGTAAATCGCCCCCCATTCCAGCCGCATCACCTCCGCCGCCGCTTCCAGAAGCCGACGCCCCAGCGTCTCCCGATCGACGAGGCTGCCGACCGCCAGCCTCATCTTCCGCATCGCCTGGTCAAACTTGTACTTCTCGCGAAAGAAGCGCCGGTCGATCGCCTTCTGAAACCGCCCCCGCGCCAGCTCCGAGCCGATCAAAATCAAAACCACCGTCACCCCGGCCACCGCCGCGCCTCGCGACGTTTGATGATTGCCAAAGAACTCCCGGAAGATCACCCCGCTGAGCACCAGAACCGCCGAATATAGCAGGCCCGCTGTCAGGCTCAGGGCGACGTAAACCATCCCCCGGTTGATGAACTCCTCCGCCTGCATCAACTTGTACCGCGTGATGCTCAGCGCGAAGGCCAGCGTGAAGAGGAGCGAAACCCCGAACATCGGCCAGCCCGCGCTATCGCGGCCCAGGGTCGCCGGGTCGGTCCATGCCTGCCCGAGCAGGTAAACAATCAGAAGCGACGAGACCAGCGAGGCGAGCAAGATCCATTGCACCTGGTTCCGCTCGCCCCGATTGCTCGCCCTTCGAAAACTCACGACCAGACAGAGCACGCAAAGCCCAAACTGCAGAGCCGCCAGGCCGATATACCCCAGGGCCAGGTTTCTGATCAGATTGAGAGCCGAGACCACCGCGCCCCTCGGCGCGAAATCGGCCAGCCAGCGCGACCAGACCATCGCCCCCCAGAGCACCACCAGATACGCCGCCGGAATGCCATAAAGCGCCCCCAGAACCCCCCGCCGATGGGCCTCCAGAATCGGATTATGTCGCGGAAAAACCAGATAAAAATGTAAGCTGACCACCGGCACGAACAACGCAAACAAGGCAAAGGGGTAAATCAAGGCCGGCTCAACCACGATCTCTGTCCAGTGATATCCCCCCATATAGGCGCCCACGGTCATCACGCAGATCCAGAAGAAAAGCCGCGCGGAATCGTCGTACGGCCGCTTCCAGAAGACCCGGGCACCAATCGCGAAGATCACCATCTCTTGCAAGAACCAGATCACCGACCAAACATACGTCCCCGGCGGCCGATACCGGACCCACACCTCCGCCGATCGTTCCTCCCCACGTTTCCCATCTTGCCAGCGCACCTCAACCCTCTTGCCGACCACTTTCGAAAGCCCGCGAACCGCCCGGATGTAGTCGGAATAATTCTCGACCCGCCTCCCTGCAATCGAGACGAGAATATCCCCCTGAACAGGACGCGCCGGCTCCCATCGATATTCCTTCGAGACCGACTCTTTCAGGTCGTTACCAAAGAAACATCGGACCCCGATATCGCCCATCCAGGCGACGACAAGCAAGACCTCAAGCGAGTACAGCAAGACGGCCATCGAAACGCACATCAAGAACGCGCGGTTCGGCTTTCGGCCCCAAAAGGGTCCCCGCGCCAGCCCTTCGGCCGAGGGGCCGAACGCCGCCCCCCTGCCCGGTCCCTTCGATCTGAAGACCTGTGGGTAATCCATCAAAGCGGGCTCATCAAGGTGGTCTGGATCATCGGAGTCCTGAGGCAACCCCCGATCGACCCTTACCAGCTTAACGGCCCTGCGTCCAAACACAAGTTTTCGTTAACGAAATCTCGCTAACGGCACCACATCGACAGGACTTTTGTCGTTAACGACTTCAGATATCTCCTCGCAAAGACAAGTTGCTGAGACCAGGGAAAATAGGTTGATTGGCGAACATCTAAGATGCTGAAAATTTAATATGAGTCATCCAGGTAATTTGTGATGTGCGATTTTCGGAGTTTAACTCGCGGTGAGGCGGCTAATGTCGCGGTCATCGCGGAAATTTCGTTAACGAAGGGGATTGTTGACGACCTTCGCCAGAGCGTTTGGGAAACGGGTGAGAGCCGAGGGAGAGCAAATTTTTGCTTGGGATCATTGAAGGTATGCAACCTGCCCTTGGATGGGGGCATCGAGCCGTCCGGCTACAACGTGATACGACCGCTTTTGAGGTGCGCCGGAATTTGAGGAGGATCGATGAGGGTTGCTGCGAAACGGCGGACCGGTTGGGTGATGGCCTCTCGACTCATGGAAGGGACGCAGAGGCAGCTTCGGCTTGATGACGGTGAATGGATTGACGTTGTCCGGGTGGGTTCGGGCTTGCCGATCGTGCTTGTCCCGGGCCTCGCGGGGGGCTGGCGCCTTGTGGCGCCGCTGGCCGAACGGCTCTCGCGTCGGTTTGAGGTAATCGTCTGCGGCCTTCGCGGCGATCGGTTCCCGATGGGCGGCCTTCCCCGGTCGATGACCGAACACGCCCACGACCTGGCGACAGTGATCGACCGCCTCGGTCTGGAACGGCCGACGGTACTCGGTGTCTCCTTTGGAGGCGCGATTGCGCTGGAACTGGCCGTCGAGCACCCTCACCGGGTCGGCTCGTTGATCGTCCATGGCGCCGAGGCGAGGTTTCGCACCTCTGTCGGCTCGATGATCGCGCGTCGAGTTCTCGAACGATTCCCCCTGCCGAGCGACAATGGGTTCGTCAACCAGTTCTTCAACCTCCTTCACGGCGGCAAGCCCGAGCCGGGTGCCTTGCCTGACTTCGTCGTTGAGCGTTGCTGGGAGACCGATCAGAGCGTCATGGCTCGCCGCCTCGCCCTGCTCGAATCGTTTGACCTCACCGACCGGCTCTGGCGGATTGATGTTCCGACGCTCGTCGTCGCCGGTTCGCGTGACGTGATCGTTCCCGCGGCCCGACAGCGTGCCCTCGCCTCGTCGATCCCAGGCGCCGGCTTTGAAATTCTTGAAGGTGCCGGCCACGTCGGTTTCCTGACGCATCGCGCCGAATTCAGCCGCCAGATCGCGGCCCTGGTCGGTCAGGCCCACCATTCCAGTTGCTGAAAAAAAAGAGAGCACGAGCCTCCCCAGAAGAATGACCCCCGGATTTCGTTCCGCGCGACCCGCCAACCCTCACGGGCGCGTCGCGCGGCGCGACACTTTTTTGGGGCTCTCTACGCGAAACGAAGCCAGCACCGACGTCGGTGCTGGGCGTGTTGCTCGTCCTAAATCCAGACGCGACATGAGTTTCGATGCCTGACGTCTTGTCTTTCGGCCGGCGCGCAATTCTTCGTTTTGAAAACGAAGCCAGGCTGAGCGTCGCCCGGTCCGCGACGTTGAGCGTCAGCGAAACACACCCCTGAGATCGCCTCGACGGTTCGAAAAATGGCCACCCTCTCGTTGATCTCCGCGACTCTGGACGATGCGCTTTGCTGGGCGGCGACGGCGCACCGGGGGCAGGTCCGCCGGGGCTCGGGCGTTCCTTATGTCGAACACGTCGTAGCGGTGGCGATGATCCTTGACCGGCTCGGCTTCGCCGAGGATGTGGTCATCGCCGGACTCCTGCACGACCTTGTCGAGGATACCGAGGCGTCGCTTGACGACGTCCAGAATCGGTTCGGCCCGGTCGTGGCCGACCTCGTCGCGTCGTGTTCCGAGGTCAAGCTCGACGCCCAGGGACAGAAGCGTCCCTGGATCGACCGCAAGCGCGATCACCTCGCCGCTCTGGCCGATGCCTCGATCGAAGCCCGCGCGGTCATCCTGGCCGACAAGCTCCACAATCTCCTGAGCATCGCCCGCGACCTTCGCGCCGGCCGACCGGTCTGGTCGCTCTTTCACGCCGACCGCGCGTCTGTCCTCTGGTATTACCGGACCGCGATCGTATCCTTCGGCGCCGGTGATCCTCGCCTGGAAACCCTCGCCCGAGACTGCCAAAATCTCTACGACGAGATCAAAACCATGGAAGATCCGGTCGTCTGAGGGGATTTTTTGGATTTTGTCAGACCGGTCGAGATTCTTCGTTAATCTCTTTTCTCGCAAGAAATTAGGTCTTTGCTCAGGTCGCCCGCTCTCTGAACAGTTCTTCGAAAATCGAGTGGGAGGTCGGCCGGGTGGTTGAACCGAGGCGACAGATTGATATAGTTGACGATGTCGGCTGGGGTCACACATGAACCGGTCGGCGTCTTCGGGTCGTACGCAACGTGGTACGACGGGCTAGAGCCCGCTCTCGCGCGAGGCTGGACTTTCACGGGACCGGGGTGTTCTTTAGCAAAGGAGGTGATCGCGTGTGTAGTGACAACCAGAGGCGGCTCGCCTAACGGCAGCCGACGGGTTGCCCGTCGGGCAGCCGCACCTTTCTGCTTAATGGCAGGATACGGGCCGGGTCTGGCCTTTGTCAGACCCGGACCGGTTTTGTATTGATAGACCTGATCTTTTTGCCTGTTCCAGGTTCTTGAGGTGGAAACCTTGACCCGCCCCGCCGCGATCCTTGACCGAAATTGGTCCGTGACCCTCGTCGCGTTTACGAGGTTTACGATAGGTCGCCGGGCCGTGGACGGTTTCTGACTCCTTCGCTGGAATTTTTCAGGAAATCAACCAGGCCCCGGGACCTCATCGCAGGTTCCGAGGCTTTTTTTGTCGGATCGGATTGCCTTGGAATGGTCGGGGCTTGCGGTTCCTGCGATTCCTTCTCGATCAAGATCAAGCTTGGATGACCAATGACCAATGACCGATGACCGAGTAAAACGGTCCAGGATCACGAACACGAGGCGAGAGACTGATTAAGAATTGATCGGTCATCGGTCATCGGTCATCGTCCCTCCTGGTTTCGAGACAATGGACCCTCGGCAACCCATCAAGAAACACGCGGAAACGACCAATCCGTTGAGTGGAATCGAGCCGCCGAGGGGTGGAGGTGCGAGGGGTCGCACCGCTCCGGGGCGATCAAGAAGGCATGACGACGCGGCAAGGCTTGGCCTTGGGGCGTCTGTCGGGGAGGGCGGGATACCGTGATCGTTGTCATGAAATCGGACGCGACGGCCGAACAGGTCGAGCACATGGTCGGGCAGATCACCGCGCTCGGCCTCACGCCTCAGGTCATCAAGGGGACGCATCAAACGGTCATCGCGGCGATCGGCGAGGAGCGCCCGGGCCTGACCGAGGCTCTTGAACCGGGCCTCGGCGTCGAAAAGGTCTTGCCGATCATGGCCCCTTACAAACGGGCCTCGTCGGAACTGAAGTCCGAGCGGACGGTCGTCAAGGCGCTCAGCCTGGAAGTCGGCGGCAACCGGGTCGCGGTGATCGCCGGTCCCTGTTCGGTCGAGAGCGAGGCGCAGATCGTCTCCCTCGCTCGCAAGCTCAAGGAGCTGGGAGCCACCGGCCTTCGCGGCGGAGCCTTCAAGCCCAGAACCAGCCCTTACAGCTTCCAGGGGCACAAGGAAGAGGGCCTCAAGATGCTCGCCGCCGCTCGCGATGCGACGGGCTTGGCGATCGTCACCGAAGTCATGGCTCCCGAGCATGTCGCGATGGTCGCCAGCTATGCCGACGTGCTCCAGATCGGCGCCCGGAACATGCAGAACTATCAGCTCTTGCAGGCCGTCGGCGACTCGGGAAAGCCCGCCCTCTTGAAGCGCGGAATGAGCGCGACGGTGGACGAGTTCCTGCTCGCCGCCGAATATATTCTTGACCGCGGCAATCCGAACGTCATGCTCTGCGAGCGCGGAATCCGGACGTTCGAGGACCACACTCGGTTCACCCTGCCGCTGGCGACGGTCCCTTACCTCCACGACAAGAGCCACTTGCCCGTGGTTGTTGACCCGTCGCACGGAACCGGCAAGGCCCGACTCGTCGCCCGGATGTGCAAGGCGGCCGTGGCCTGCGAGGCCGACGCCCTGATTGTCGAGGTCCACGACGACCCCGAGCACGCCATGAGCGACGGCTCGCAGACGATCACCCCGGCCGCCTTCGGCCGGTTGATGACCGACTGCCGACGGGTTGCCGAGGCCGTCGATCGGACGTTGTGAACGTCGGCTCTGAATTGTTTTACGCGGGCTATTCGCTCGTTCCGCGTAAAGGGATTGGCTATTCGCTGTATGATCACGTCGGTCGCACCTTCTGGCGTTTCGCGACGTAGGATTATCGATCAACACACTCCGGCCGGAGACCGTTTCATGTGCGGCGAAGCTCAGATTCTTTCCGGTTGGCCAAGGAAGGCGGCGCGCTGGCTGGCCCTGGTGGTCGCCGTCACGCTGGCGCTGGGAGCGCTCGCCGGTTCGCTGGGAATTCCGGTTCAGGGGATGTGAAGGCCGCGTTGAGGGTCAGGCTGCAGGTCGCTTGCCGGCGAGGTTGACGCCGTTGCCCTGACCGGCGTGGTAAAAGACCTGATCGGCGGAAAGGTCCACGACGTCGACGAGTCCGGCGTCGGCGAACCAGCCGCGGACCTCATCCACCGTGTGCCGCGAGAGGAATTTCGGGGCGTACCAGTCGAGCGTGTCGCAGACGCGGACCTCGGGGTCGGGGTGCATCGAGACGCCGATCGTCAGTAGGTTGAGCATCACCCCCGCTCGGGCGATGAGACGGTTCTTGCTGGCCATCAGACGCCGCTTCAGGCCGCCGACCGGGGCCATGACCTGGCTGAGTCCGACAAGAACAGGCAGGGGGAGCCGTTTCGAGACGGCACGGTGAACCCCGATGACCCGCTCCAGAAGGGCCCTTTCCCTGGGATAGACCCAGACGACAATCCGGCCCCCCGGCTTCAGCAGGCGAGCCACCGAGAGAAACGCGGCGCGGGGGTCGGGGGTGTGGTCGAGCACGCCGAGCGAATAAATCTGGTCAAACGTCCCTGGGACGAAGGGGGGTCGCAAAAGATCGCCCTGAACGACCGCGACGCCGGGGAGGTCGCGGGTCTGGTCGCGCGCGGCGACGACCGCCCGGCTCAGGTCAAGGCCGAGAAGCTGGCGCGGCGAGCCTTCGGCGGCGGCTCGAAGATAGCGGCCCATGCCGCAACCGGCGTCAAGGACGACCGCCCCGGCGAGGTCGGCCGCGGCAAGGCCCGTCCGGTTCCGAAAGGTGGCCCGGTCCTCGTCCGGCCGGACGATCCGAAATCGGTTCCATTGCAGGGAATAGGCCGACTTGGTGCGGGCCTGGTCGCGGTCGGTCGAGGTCATGTCGCGGCCGAGCCTCCGCGAGCGTCCCACTGATCCTCCGCCGCGCTCCGACGCAGGTAAACGGGTTCGAGGAAGAAAGGCTCGTCACGCCGCCCCGAGGCCCAGACCTCGCGCGCAAACTCGGCCAGCCGGATCGGGTCGGGACTGTTGCGGCCGGGATCGTCGGGCCGGGCGATCGCGGCGGGAATCAACGCGGCGAGCTTCTCGACACCGAGGGCGGGACCAAGCACGAATGCCCCGTCGGGACGTTCACGCAGCCAGCGATCAAGAGCCACGACCCGGGTCGAGCCGACCCGGCGGAGCGGGCCTCCCGGCGCATCCCGGGCAAAGTCGGCCGCGTAAAGGTCGCCGCGCTGGGCATCGGCGATCACCGCGACGTCTCGGGCCGACTCTGGCGCGTTCCAGGCGATCGCCTCCAGGCTATCGAAGCCCGCCAGCGGCTTGCCCAGGGCATACGCCAGCGTCTTGGCGGCGGTCAGGCCGACCCGAAGCCCCGTGTACGAGCCGGGACCAAGGCCAACAGCCAGGCCGTCGAGATCGGCCGGAACCAGCCCCGCGCTTTTGAGAAGGCTCTGGATGGCCGGGATCAGCGCCCGACCGTGCCGTGCCGAGGGATCAGGCCCGGCAATCCGCACGGCGCCCCGGGTCGTCACGACGACAAGGGCCGCCTGGCTTGTCGATGTATCCAGCGCCAGCAAGTTCACGCCCGAACGCTCCCCGCTCTCTCGATCAAAAACCCTTCACCTGGCGTCTTTGCGACCCCAGAAACCGATCCTGATCCAACACGCTAACAAAATCGTCTGTCCGATTCGCCAGGCGCCCTACGTCTTTCTTATGAAGAAGACGTTGGAGGGTTCTTGATGATGCACTTGAAAGGGTCAGGAATCCTCAAAGGTCCGTTGGCCAGGGCTCATTGATTCAAGGCTGGGCAGGAGGATTGCAAAGTCCTACTTTTCAATGACCAATGACCGGCGACCAAGGACCAAACAGTCGGAATTTTTCGGTCATCGGTCATCGGTCATCGGGACTTTGCAATCCTCCCGCAAGGCTGGGCGTTGGCCTTGACCCACGGACCAGACGCGAATTATCTTAGTGAGATTACGAAGCGTGGCGGACGCGCGATCCCGGATCATCTCTGTCCCAACGATGGAGTGGGTCGAGTCTTGCCCCCCGGCCCCTGTCCGCTCGGAGGTATCCTTCCGGTGCGCCGTGCTCTGATTAGCGATATACACGGAAACCTCGAAGCGCTTGAGGTCGTTCTTGACGACATCAAGGCGCAGGGGCTCACCGAGATTTACTGCCTTGGCGATATCATCGGCTACGGCCCGAACCCGCGCGAGTGCATCGACCGGGTGATGGCGAATTGCACGGTGACCCTGCTGGGCAACCACGACCAGGGGGCCATGTTCGACCCCGACGGGTTCAACATCGGCGCCGAGCGCGCCATCTTCTGGACCCGCGAGCAACTGGAAAGCCCGGCCGACCGGGACAATAACGAAAAGCGCTGGGAGTTTCTCGGCGAATTGCCCCGATCGCACCGCAACGGGACGTTTCTGTTCGTCCACGGATCGCCCCGAAACCCGCTGAGCGAGTATATCTTTCCCGAGGATATTTATAATCATCGGAAGATGGAACGACTCTTTCAGCTCGTGGAACGCTACTGTTTTCAGGGGCACACGCACGTCCCTGGCGTTTTTACCGAAGGGTATCAGTTTTATGCCCCCGAGGAGATTGACAACGAGTACACGCTCGGCGAGGGCAAGCTGATGATCAACGTCGGCTCGGTCGGTCAGCCGCGCGACGGCGACAACCGGGCTTGTTACGTGATCCTCGACGATGGTCAACCGTCAGCGCCGGCCTCGCAACGCAACGGCTCGGGCGGCGATACGGTCGAGAATGGCTCTGCCGCGCAGCCTGCGGCGGCGGCCGGTCCGGTGCGGATCTCGTACCGTCGGCTCGCCTACGACTTCGAGACGACGATCCAGAAGATTTACGCCGTCCCCGAACTCGAACCGTTTCTGGGCGACCGGCTCCGGCAGGGGCGCTAGCTCAGGTCAGATCAGGTCAGTTTAGATCAGGTTCACGACGGACCGGCTTGTCCGATCGAACGTTCCGACCGACCCTCCCCGACGATCGGCCCGATTCCGGCCCCGTCCTCCGTCCGGATTGTCACGGAATCGACGCGAACCCGCCACGAATCCTGCTCGGACCCGGCGAAGAATACCGGGTCCAGCGTCGAATGACTCTGTGAGTGTCGGCTCAACCCGGTCTGGCTTGTCTCGCGAAGACGGCTGGATCGCACCGAACCGAACCGAGCCGAACCGAGCAGGGTCTCGGTCGAGACGCCTCGCGAACGCTCTGGCCCCAAGGTTTTTCCCACGATGAGCAGTGAAGAGACGCTGAGCAGTGAGAAGCGGATGATCCTTTTCGTCGTCCTCTCTCTCCTCTCGTTCCAGGCAATCTGGTTCGCGATGGACTGGGCCGGACTCACCCCGCCCGCTCCCAAGAAGGCCGACCCGGTCACCGCCCAGGCGGGCAAGGGCGAGGCATCGAAGGACGAGAAGGGGAACCTGGTCATCCCGGATGACCCCTTCGTCAAGGCCGAGACGCCCGACCCGGTGAAGGCCGCGAAGCCTCTCGTCGCCGCGCCGACGGTGCCGATGGTCTTGCCCGAGGAACTCATCCTCGGCTCGACGAAGCGCCCCGGAGCCGACGGCGGCTATCACCTGGAAGTCCGTCTTGACCAGAAGGGGGCGGGGGTCGCTTCCGTGGCCTCGGCGCTCTACGAGGCGGAGTTTCTCGACCGCAAGGCGCGTCGCAAACCGCTCCAGATTCTCCGCTATGATGCGCTCGTGCCCGCGTCGCTCTCGTTGACCCTGAACCTGCCCCGAGACCGTGGCGTGGACCCCGAAGAGGTCGCCGCCGCCGGCATTCTTGAGCGCGAAGGCGGCGAGCTGCCGCTGGACGGGGTCGTCTGGGAAGTCGTTCGCGACGACCAGAATCGCGTCGTCCGTCCGATCGCGACAACGCCGAAAGGCCCCAAGGGTGATGCCCCCCGGGGCGAGGGGCAGTCGGTCGTCTTCCGAACGCGAGTCGACAACCTCGGTCTGATCATCACCAAGACGTACCGGCTCTTTCCGAACCGCGACGGGTTCGAGATGGATTTAAGCTTCGAGAGTCCCGAAAAGACGGGGACGGTCGTTTATAACCTCCTCGGCCCGCACGGCATTCCGATCGAGGGGGAGTGGTACACGGGGACCTTCCGCGAGGCGGTCTTCGGCCAGGCGAAGGGCTCGGGCGTCGAGGTCAAGACCCTCTCGGCCAACGACATCGCCAAGCGCGGGCGCGAGAACCCGGAGCGGTTCCAGTTCCCCCAGCCCTTGCGGTTCGCCGGGGTTGAGAACCAGTACTTCGCCTCGATCGTCGAGCCGGCGACCGTGCCGAAGTCGGCCGACGACCGCTGGGACGAGGAAGCTTTCCCGGTCATCCTTCACGTTGACCCTCAGGCGATGCAAAAGGCGGACATTGGCGTCAAGATCAAGTCGCGGCCGATCCCGGTCGGCCCGAACATTGCGAAAACGTATTCTTATGCAATTTTCGCCGGTCCCAAGTCGATCGACGCGCTGACCCCGTATGACGCCCAGGCGCTGGCGACCTATCGCAAGGGGGGCTGGTTCTCGATTCCGCTTGCTCCGTACCTGGCGACGGCAATCATCACGCCTTTGCTGGCGTCGACGTACGAGGTGACCCGCGTCGTGGCCTCGGCCTTTGGCGGTAAGCAGGGAAATTACGGCGTGGCGATCATCATGCTGACCATGCTGGTCCGCCTGGCGATGTTCCCGCTGACCCGCAAACAGGCCCTCTCCGCCAAGAAGATGCAGGATCTCCAGCCTTATCTCAAGGAGATCCAGGAGAAGTACAAGGACGACAAGGAACGCCAGGGCAAGGAAACCTGGGCCTTTTACAACCGCCACGGGATCAACCCGGTCAAGGGCTGTCTGCCCGCCCTGATCCAGTTGCCGATCTTCGTCGGGCTCTGGCAGGCGCTCAACAACAGCGTCCGGCTCCGGCACGCGTCGTTCCTGTACATTCAGGACCTCTCCGCCCCCGACATGCTCTTCCGGTTCCCGACGACCGTGCCCTTTCTGGGCGATTACTTCAACCTGCTTCCGTTCCTGGTCGTCGCCCTGATGCTCGTGCAAACGAAGCTCTTCGCCCCTCCGGCGACCACGCCCGAGGCCGAGGCGCAGCAGAAGATGATGAAGTACATGATGGTCTTCATGGCCTTCATGTTCTACAAGGTTCCCTCGGGCCTGGGCATCTATTTCATCACCAGCAGCCTCTGGCAGATCAGCGAGCGCCTGCTCTTGCCGAAGGTCAAGCACGCCCCCCTGCCCTCCTCCGGTGATACCGACCACAGCGGCGGGAATAACAACAACGGTAATGGTGGTGGCGGCGGTGGCGGTCGCGGCGGGAACAACGGCCCGATGCCTCCGGAGAAGCCTCCGGGCCGGTTCGGCCAGTTCGTCGCCAGGGTTCTTGAAGAGGCGCAGAAGAACCCGACCTATCGCAACCTCGCCGAGGAAAAAGATCGTGACCGCGATCGCAACAGCCCCGATCGTCGCGACCGAGGCAAACCTCGTCCCAAGCCGGGGCGAAAGCGGTAAGACAGGAACCAGATTCGTCGGCGAAGCCGTTGCCGCATGGGATTGTCTTCATCGGTCATCGGTCATCGGTCATTCCCAGGAAGGCATTGGCGCTGGGTCTGTCTCCCTCCGCGATTGAGTTCTGGAATGCCCCTCCTTGACCCCTCCGACACGATCGCCGCGATTTCCAGTCCGCCGGGGTTCGGGTTTCGAGGGGTCGTCCGCCTGAGCGGACCAGACGCCTGGCGCGTGGCTCTCGGCGGATTTCTCGCCGATCAGGAACCCTCAACGCCCCGGGCTGGGCGGACGACAGGCCGATACCGACTCGATGGCCTTCGTCCCACTTTGCCCGCCGCTTTGATTCTCTGGGCGGGCCGACGGACGTACACCGGCGAGCCCTCGGCCGAGATCCATACCGTGGCCTCGCCCCCCTTGCTTCAGCATCTCCTGGCGCACTGCCTGACGCGCGGGGCTCGGGCCGCCGGGCCGGGCGAGTTCACCCTTCGCGCCTTTCTCTCGGGGCGGATCGACCTGACCCGCGCCGAGGCTGTCCTCGGCGTCATCGACGCGCGATCTCCCGCGCAGCTTGAAGCCGCGCTCGGCCAGCTTGCCGGCGGCCTCGCCGGGCCGATCGCCGCGCTTCGCGATCGCCTCCTTGACGTCCTCGCGCACCTGGAAGCCAACCTCGATTTCCTCGACGAGCCCGACGTCGTGGAGCTCGGCCGCCAGGAACTTGCCGCCGAGCTTGCGGCGGGCTCGGCCGAGACCGCCGCCCTGGCCGAACGCCTTCAAGGCCGCGACCGTCCCGAAGGGCATCCCCGGGTCGTTCTCGTCGGCCCGCCGAACGCGGGTAAAAGTCGGCTCTTCAACGCCCTGCTCGGCCTGCCCGTGGCCCTCGTCTCGCCCCAGGCGGGCACGACCCGCGACTACCTCTGCGCTCCGCTCGACCTTGGCGACGGCCTGACCGTCGACCTTGTTGACACCGCCGGCGCCGAGCCTGCCCTGACGTCGATCGCCGCTCTTGCCCAGACCTTTCGCGCCTCGGAAGCCGCCCGCGCCGACCTCCTTCTGGACTGCCGCCCCGCCGATGCTCCGTCCTTCGACCCCTTGACGACCGATCGCCCCCGCCTCCTTGTTGTGACCAAGGCCGACCTCGTCGACGCCCCCTCGGCTCTTCCCGGCTCGCTACTCACGAGCGCCGCGAGCGGTTCGGGCCTGGAATCGCTCCGACAGGCGATCGCCTCGGCGATTCGAGCCGTCGCGTCGTCGGCCGACCTGCCGACGACCACCGGCGCCCGATGCCGGGAGAGCCTGACACTGGCCAGCGAGGCCCTCGCCTCGGCCGCCTCGGCCCTGGCCCTCGGCGTGGGCGACGAGCTTGTCTCGGTCGATCTTCGCCAGGCGATCGACGAGCTTGGCAAGGTCGTCGGCGCTGTTGTCACCGATGACATCCTCGACCGCATCTTTCGCCGCTTCTGCATCGGCAAGTGATCGCGTGACAGGCCCCTGGGCAACTTGATCGGGGAGGCGGGGTCTTCAAACACGGGATGGCCGATGACCGAGGAATTCAGGACGTTGCCCTTGCCGGTTCATTCTGATCTCTGAACATTGGTCATCGGCCATCGGGCCTGTCTTTTGGACAGCGGTACAGTTGCATTGTGGTGAACGTTTTGCTAGTCTCGATTCGTCTCAAAAAGAGACCGGCGGTGTCATTACGCCCAAAGAAGATCCGGCTCACGTCCGGCCGGATGATCCGGTGAGTGCGTTTTGTCTGGGAATCCGTGAGAAGGACGCGCCTGTCATGATCGACCCCCGCGTGGCCAGCGGGCTCCGGGACATTCCCCCCGCGGTGATGATCCCCCGCGAGCGGATGCTCGGGATCTTTCGGAAGACCTTCGCCTCCTTCGGATTCTTGCCGATCGAGACGCCGCACATCGAGCGCATGGAGGTCCTCACGGGCAAGGGGGCCGGCTCGGACGAGGTGCTCAGGCAGATCTTCGACGTCACCAACAAGGGGGGAACCCCCGGCGAGCTGGCGCTTCGGTTCGACCTGACCGTGCCGCTCGCCCGGTTCGTCGCCAGGCACGTCAACGAACTGGGAACACCGTTCAAACGGTACGCGATCGGCTCGGTCTTCCGCGGCGAACGCCCCGCGAAGGGACGCTTCCGCGAGTTCATGCAGTGCGATTTTGATACGGTCGGCACCGAGAGCCCTCTCGCCGATGCCGAGATCGCCCAGGTCATCCACGCGGCCTTATCGCTGGCCGGCGTCCCCGCGTTCACGATCACGCTCAACGATCGCAAGATCCTTGATGGTTTGCTTGACACTCTCGGCGTCGCCGACCGAACGGGGCCGGTCTTGCGGGCGCTCGACAAGCTGGCGAAGATCGGCCGCGAGAAGGTGCGCGAGGAACTGGTCAAGGGGGGCGACGTCGGCGCCGGTCTCTCGGACGATCAGGCGGCCCGCGTCCTCGATTTCGCCGAGCAAGGGCGAGGAAGTCTCGACGTCCTGAACCAGGTCGAATCAGGTCCGCTCGGCCAGCATCCGAAGGCCGCCGAGGGGATCAGGAGTCTGAGGCACATCGTCAACCTGCTTGACGCCGCGGGCGTGCCGCGAGATCGACGTCGGATCGACCTTGGACTGGCGCGCGGGCTTGACTATTACACGGGCGTCGTCTTTGAAACGACCGTGAACGGCTGGGAGCACTTCGGCAGTGTCGCCTCGGGAGGCCGGTACGACAACCTGGCGAACCTTTTCAGCAAGCAGCGCCTACCCGGCGTCGGGGCCTCGATCGGTCTTGACCGCCTTCTGGCATTGATGGAAGAGGCGGGCTGGCTCAAGGGGAGATCGACCGCGACACCGGTCCTCGTCGCCAACTTCCCGATGGTCGATGACGCGATTCCCGTCTCTCTCGCCGCTCGACTCCGGGCGGTTGGCCTGGGGGCCGAGGTCTTTCCCGAAGCCCTTCAGATCGGCAAGCAGATGGGCTACGGATCGGCCCGAGGACACCGGTTCGCCGTGATTGTCGGGCCGGACGAGGTCGGCCAACGCGTCTTCAATCTCCGCAACCTGGCCACGAGGCAGGAAAAGAAGGGGATCGCCTGGGACGACCTGGAGTCGGCCCTGGCCACGGCGCTGGCCGAGGAAGGGGTGCCCCTGTGATCCCTCTGCCCGTTGAAGGCGTGGCCGAGCGGCCTGTCGAGGCCGTTCGAGGGACCTCGGACCGGCTTCCGGCCGAGGCCGCGCGACTGGCGGGCCTGGAGGCCCTTCTCGTCAATCGGTTCGCCCGAGCCGGATATCAGGCCGTGCGAACTCCTGTCCTGGAACCGACCGAGCTGCACGAGCGCAAGAGTGGCGCCGGGATTGTCGCCAAGCTCTTTGAGCTGGCCGGCGGAAGCACCGGACAGGACGGCGTCTGCCTCAGGCCCGAACTCACCGCCGGGATCGTCCGGGCGTACACAGCGGCCGAGAGACCGCCCGAACTCCCCTGGCGGGTCAGTCACTCCGGCCCCGTCTTTCGCTATGAGAAGCCCCGGCCGGGCCGCCTCCGCGAGTTCCAGCAGGTCGGCGTCGAGCGGATCGGCGATTCCGGCCCGATGGCCGATGCCGAGGTGATCTGGCTGGCCGACTGGTCGCTCGCCGAGGCTGGGGTTCACCACGCGACGATCCGCCTTGGCCATGTCGGCCTGATCCTGGAGATGCTCCATCGGTCGGGCCTCCCCGCGCCTCTGGGCGCGGCCCTCATTGAGATGCTCAGCGAGGCCGCGGCCGAGGGTCAGGGGGTGAAGGCCCTCGAACTCGGCCTCGAACAACTCTCCGGCTGGCTTCAGACGACCGGCGAGACGGCCGGAATGATCGGCTCGGAGGTTGTCGGGCCGGTCGAGGATCGCGGGATCGACCGCCTCTTCCGGACGCTCGTTCCGGTGGTGACGGGGCGTCGTCCCGGTCACGAGATCGTCAACCGCCTCCGTCGCAAGTGGGACCTCGGCCACGGCCTGCTCTCGGCCCTGGAACGGGTCCGAACCCAGGTTCACGACCTCTCCGAGTTGAAGGGCGATCCTTATGCCGTCCTCGACCGCCTCGGCCTTGATGGCGAGGGGCTGGCCCCTGACTCGGTGGCCGGTCTTCGTGGCCTTTTGAAGGCCCTCGGGGCGCTCGGTGTTGACCCTGGCCGGGTCGTGCTCGACCTCGGCTTTGGCCGAGGGATCGGCTTCTATTCTCAGGTCGTTTTCGAGATCAGCGCGACGACCCCCGACGGCCCGGTCGAGGTCTGCGGCGGCGGACGCTACGACGGCCTGGCTCGGGTCCTCGGCAGCGATCGCGACGACCGCGGGGTCGGCTTCGCCTTCGGCCTGGAGCGGCTCGCGGGCGTGCTTGACGCCCAGGGTCATCGGCCTGAACCGTCTGCGCCAAGGGGATTTCTGGTGATCGCCGGATTGTCGGCCGCGATCGACGAGGCGGCTCGACTGGCCGTCCGGCTCCGTGCCCTCGGGGCGACGGCCCTGCTGGAGACCGACCGGCCGACGACCGGAGCACGCGCCCGCGCCGAAGGCTTGGGACTGGCCCGGGTCGTCACCGTCGCCGGTCCCGGCTCGTTCAAAGTTCACGACCTGATCTCAGGGCGTGAAGGAGCCTCGTCCCCGGCCGAGATCGAGGCGATGGCGCAGGCCGACGGGGGGCGACGATGACCGGCACGATCCGCCTGGCCCTGCCTTCGAAGGGACACCTGTACGACGGGATTGTCGAGATCCTCAAGACGGCCGGTTACAAGGTCCGGCGGGCGAGCGACCGCCAGTATGAGGCGACGATTGCCGGGCATCCGCGCTTTCATGTCGTCTTCATGCGGCCGACCGATATCGTGACCCAGGTTCAGGAAGGGCGCTGCCATCTCGGGGTGACCGGGATGGACGTCTACGCCGAACGCGCCGCCGAGGCCGCCCGAACGGTCGTCGTCGTTCCCGACCTTGGCTATGGCGGCTGCCGCCTGGTCGTCGCGGTCCCGGAAAGCTGGATCGATGTCAGCCATGTCATCGACCTGGTTGACCTGACCTCCGAGTTCAAGGCGTCGGGGCGGACCTTCCGGGTCTCGACCAAGTACCCCGCGCTCACTCAGGCGCACTTTCGCCGGTGGGGCATCTATTACTATCAGCTCATCGAGTCGGAAGGAGCCCTGGAGCTTCATCCGAGCCTGGGAATCGCCGACATCATCGTTGACCTGACCAGTTCGGGAACAACTCTCAAGGACAATCGGCTCAAGGAGATCGAGCAAGGCCGCGTGCTTGATTCGGCCTCCTGCCTGATCGGCCACGCGCCTGGGCTCTCGGCGCTCGCGGCCGAGGGCGAGACCGGGCCGCTCGCCCTCTTGCTCGACGCCATGGATGGCGTTCGCGCCTCCGAAGGGATGTTGCACCTGGAAGTGGTCGGCAGTCCGGCCGAGCCTGGCCCCGAGACCGCCGCCGCCGTGGCCGATTACCTTCGCCAGCAAGGGGCGCAACAGATCGCCCGAGGCGAGGTTTGGGACGATCGCGGCAATCCCGGCTGGCGGGTCACCGCGCAGGTGGCCTCGACCCGGCTCACCGCCTGTCAGCGTCATCTCTTTCGCCTCGGCGCCAGCCGGATCGTCGGCCTTCCCGCCCGTTTCGTCTTCGGCCGCGACGCCCATTCCACCTTCGACGACCTCCGCCGCCGCCTCGCGGCGACCGGAGAGTCAGGCTAAGGATCGCGTTTGAATAG
Organism: Isosphaeraceae bacterium; assembly: GCA_965277595.1. Taxonomy (GTDB): domain Bacteria; phylum Planctomycetota; class Planctomycetia; order Isosphaerales; family Isosphaeraceae; genus CBDIDH01. The sequence goes on along the minus strand of CBDIDH010000002.1, from coordinate 950,536 downwards.
ATTGACCTCGACCCGGCCGCGGAATTAAGATCAAGAGATCTCATTCAGGTCATTCAAAGAGGGTCGTGGGTCGTCTTGCTGGATGGAATCCGATCGGGCGGACGACGAATCTTGGAGTCATCCGGTCATGAAACGCTGGATCATCCTGGCGGCGGTCGTGGTCGCGCTGTCGTCAACGGCGACAGTTGCCATTCAATACTTGCCAGTCTCGGCCTCGACCGGAGGTCTTTCCTTTCCGGTCAACCGGGCCGAAAACAAGGACCGTACCGGGCAGCCCAAGGCGGTTGTCGTCGGCGATCCGAACTTTGACTTCGGCACGATGTCGCAGCAGGCGCTTGGCAAACATACCTGGGTCGTGAAGAACGAGGGACAGGGGACGCTCGACCTCTGGATGCTCTCGTCAACCTGTTCGTGCACGCTCGCCAAATTCCGCGAAGGCGAGCACGCCTATGTCAAGCCTGGCGAGAGTACCGAAATCACCCTGGAATACGAAACCCGGGCCAATAATGGGACTTACGAAAAAGGCGCGGACATCGGGACGAATGACCCCGACCTTCCCAAGTTCCCGCTTCACGTCCGCGGCAAGGTTTACCCGGCGGTGATGATTTTCCCGCCGCTGGATGGGAATGTCGTCAACCTGCTGGACATCCGCAACGACGTTGAGAGCCATAACACCAAGCTCGGAATCTTCTCGAAGGATCGTCCCGAGACGAAGATCGTCAAGGTCACCTCGTCGTCGCCGAAGCACATCGTCACCTCCTGGCAGCCGCTTGCGGCCGAGGATCTCAAGACGATGAAGCTGGAAGGGGGCGAGCAACTCTCGATCGACCTCAAGACGGATATGCCGCTCGGCCAGTTCCGCCACGAAATCGTCGTGACGACCGACCACCCGAAGCAGTCCGAGGTTCGCCTGACGATAACTGGAACCTTGCTTGGTCCCGTGAGTCTGGGAAGTCCAGGCCGGCTGATCATGCACTCGCCGATCGTCGATGGCAAGGTCGGGGGCACTGGATCGCTGGATCTCAGCGTCGTCGGCAATCGCGAGACGAAGTTCGAGGTCGTGAGGGTTCCCAACGGCCTGACCGCGGAGGTCCTTCCGGCCGAGGACACCAAACGGAAGGGGCATTATCGCCTGGTCGTCAACGTTCCCCCCGGAACCCCCGCGCAGAACATTCTTGGCCAGGTTGTGCTCAAGACCGACCATCCCAAGGCGGAGACGGTCTTCGTCCCGGTCGATGTCTGGATCGCGAACTCGCAGTAAGTCGCGACCGCGATGATCCCGGTTCCCACTTACCCCGAGGCGCCGTTGACGTTATAACGGCGGCCTCCGGTTTTTGAGCCGCTGCGCGCCTCTTGGGGTGATCCGGCCTGGATCGTTTTCTACTCTCTCACTCTGACAACGGAAAGGATCGCCGATGCCGTCAGATTTTCGACGGCCGGTCGTCGTGGTCGGGCTGGTCGCGGCCCTCCTGGCGTACGTCGGCTGCTCGCGGTCGACGCCGACCGACGTCAGTCCCAAATCAGGGCCGGAACCGGTCGCGGTCGATTCGAAGGCGGGGTCCGGGTCGGCACCCGCGTCCAAAACTCAGGATGGGGCGTTCAAGGACTGGCCCGATCCGAAGGCGGCGCTGGTGATCTCGGGAGAGCAGATCGGCTACATGGAACCTTGCGGCTGCACGCAGGGTCAACTCGGCGGCCTGCTCCGACGATCCGTCCTGATCGACCGCCTGACCCACGATCGAAAATGGCCGCTAGTGCTGGTTGACCTCGGTAGCCTGGTGAAAGACCCGGCCGTCGCACGAGCGGGGCCTGAGCAAACCAAGGTGAAATTCCAGATCGCCCTGAAGGCGCTCGCGGCCCTGAAATACCAGGCGATGGCGTTGAGCCCCGAAGACCTCAAGGTCGGGGTTGGCGAGGCGGTCGGCCAGTTCTTGAACCTCCCCGGCGACTCGCTCAAGGTGGTTGCCGCCAACGTCTCGGCGGCGGGCATGGAAGCGAAGATCGTGCCGAGCGTCCGGGCGAAGGCGGGGTCGGTGACGCTCGGAATCACCGCGGCCGTTGACCCCGAGAAGATCAAGCTCCTGCGCGACCCGTCTCTCGACCTGCTCACCGTCAAACCGATCGACGAGGCCCTGCCGATGGTCCTCCAAAGCCTTGAAAAAGAAACCCAGTGGCAGGTTCTTCTCGTCCAGGGACCTCCCGACCTGGCCAGAACGCTCGCCTTGAAGTATCCGGGCTTTGACGTCGTCGTGAGCACCTCGCCCTCAGACGTCGCGCCCGACGATGCCGAGCGACTCAACGGCGGCAAGACGCTCCTCGTCTCCGTCGGTCAGAAGGGAAAATACGTTGGTGTTGTCGGCATCTTCGACGACCCGAAAGCGCCGCTCCGCTATCAGCGGATCACGCTTGGCACCCGCTTTGACGGCGAGGCGAAGCCGATCCGCGAGATCGTTGAGGGTGAATTCCGGGAGACGCTCAAGACCCAGCAGGTCGTCGAGAACTTCCCCCGTCACGACTTCGTCGGCGCTCCGCAAGGAGCCGTTTTCGCCGGGGCCGAAGCGTGCAAGGACTGTCACCCCAACACGTTCGAGCGCTGGGCGTCGACCAAGCACGCCCGCGCCTTCGCCTCGCTGGAGGCCGATCCGAAACCGAACGTGATTTATGATGCCGAGTGCGTGACCTGCCACACGACCGGTTTTGAATACACCTCGGGCTGGGTCTCGCCAACCTTGACGGCCAGGCTCAAGGGGAACCAGTGCGAGAACTGCCACGGCCCCGCCTCGAAGCACGTCGAGGAGCCCGACAACAAAGAGTATCTCTCGGCAATGCACCTGACCGCCGATAAGGCCGACAGGAACCGGCTCTGCCTTCGCTGCCACGACGAGGACAACTCGCCAGAGTTCAATTTCGCCAAATATTACGGCCAGATCATCCACAAGGGGCTCGACGACTACAAGGACCCAAAGGTCCACAAAGGTCACCCCGTCACACCGGTCGGCGATCTCGCGAAATGAACGCATGGGATTTTGGACGAACGATTTTTGCTCAGGAAGGATATTCTCGATGACGCCCGCGACGACGCCCTCGCCCTCGAAGCTTGACCGGTTCGTGGAGTCGTATCGAGAGGATCACCGGAACCCGGTCAACCATGTCCTCCACGTCGGCGTCGGCTGGCCGCTCTGCGCGCTCGCGGTGATCCTGTTGCCGTTCGGGCTCTGGCGGTGGTCGCTCGGCCTTTTTGCCGCCGGCTACGCCTTCATGTGGTTCGGCCATTTCGTGTTTGAGAGGAACGTCCCGACGGTCTTCAAACACCCGAGCACCCCGTTTGTGATGGCCTGGGCTGTCATTCGCGGCCTCGCGGGGTTTCTGCTGGGATCAAAGCGGAAATTCGAAGGATAACCAGCGAAAATACGTTGTGTATGAGCCTGAATGCGCGGCCCGATGCCCTTTTTGGACGGGTCGAGGGAATCTGAACGCAAGTCCAGATTGACGCTTGACAGGGCCGCGCCGCGACGGCTACCATGCCCGACGTCATTGGGCTTGATCTTTTGCCGGGATGGCTGACGAGGGGATTGTCGATGGCCGAGCCGATCGCGTACGACGATTTTGCCAAGGTTGAACTGCGTGTCGCCAAGGTGCTTGAGGCCAGGCCGCACCCGAACGCCGACAAGCTAATGCTTCTTCAGATCGATCTCGGCGATGAACAAAAGCAGATCGTCGCGGGCATTCGACAGCACTACACGGCCGAGCAACTTGTCGGCAAGCGGATCGTCGTCGTCAACAACCTTCAGCCCGCCGTGATCCGCGGCGAGTCCTCGAACGGCATGCTCCTGGCCGCGACCTCCGGCGAGAAGGTCGTCGTGCTCACTCCCGACGACCCGGACTGCATTGTCGGGGCGAAGATCAAGTAAAGCGTCGCGCCCTTGCGGGATGGCCAGAAGGCCCAAGGCCGGAAGGACAAAGGACAAATCAGGAGTTTCTGTCCTCTGTCCTCTGTCCTCTGTCCTTGAGAACACCCCAGGCCCTGAAAACGCGAGAAGCCCGAGCCCGTGGGTCGTTGAATTACGTTATTTCTCAAAGGTCAAGAATCCGCCCATGAACGCGGACCTCGGAGACTTCCAGACGCCGCCGGGGCTGGTCACGGCGGTCCTTGATCGGCTAGGCCGCGAAGGCAGGCACTGGCCTCGGGTGCTGGAGCCGACCTGTGGACGTGGGCATTTCCTCGCGGGCTTGCTGGCCCTTGACCCGCCACCGCGCGAGATCCTTGGCGTCGAGGTCCAGGCCGGTCATCTCGCCGCCGCGAAGGTCGTTGCGAAGGGGGCTCCGCATTCGGTTCGCGTCGGCCTGACCGAGGGGAGCGTCTTCGAGGTCGACATGACAAATGGAGCGCTCGGCTGGACAGACAAGGGGCCGCTTCTGGTCGTCGGTAACCCCCCCTGGGTGACGAACTCGGCGCTCGGAACGCTCGGCAGCGGCAACAGGCCGGAACGGACCAACGTCAAGCAGGCGGTCGGGCTCGACGCCCTGACCGGGGCGTCCAACTTTGACATCGCCGAGGCGATCTGGCTGAAGCTTCTCAACGACCTGGCGCACGAACGGCCAACCATTGCCCTGCTCTGCAAAACCTCGGTCGCGCGGAAGGTCCTGGAGCACGCCGGGCGGTCGGGCATGCCGATCACCGGGGCCTCGGTCGTCCGTATCGATGCCCGGCGCTGGTTTGGTGCCTCGGTGGAAGCCTGCCTGCTCTGCGTCACGCTCGGCGGTTCGGCCTCGGTCGGAGCACTCGACCGCGTTCCGGTCTTCGACGGGTTTGACGCCCTCGAACCGGTCGCCGCGATGGGGTTTGCCCGTGACCGGTTTGTCGCCGACCTGGACGCCTACACCTCGTTCGCCTGGGCCGACGGCTCCTGCCCACTCGACTGGCGTCAAGGTTTGAAACACGACGCGGCCGAGGTCATGGAATTGCGTCCCGACCTTGAGATCTCCGGGCGCATTCGAAACAAGCGAGGCGAGGTGGTCGACGTCGAGCCGGAACACGTCTTTCCGCTCCTGAAAGGAACGGACCTTTCACGGCCGGGACCGATCGTCCCGACCCGTCGGGTGATCGTCACGCAGCGCCATCTCGGCGACGACACCGATCGCCTTCGCGACGAGGCGCCGAGGCTCTGGGCCTATCTTCGGTCACACGCCGAGACCTTCGCCCGACGGAAGTCGTCCGTCTATCGAAATCGGCCTGAATTCGCGATGTTTGGGGTTGGCGGCTACGGCTTCTCCGCCTGGAAGGTCGCCGTCTCTGGCTTGCACAAGCAGTCGATCTTTCATGCGGTCGGTCCTCACTTGAATCAACAACCCGTGATGCTTGACGACACCGGCTACTTTCTCGCCTGCCGATCGGCCGAGCAGGCGGCTCTCGTGGCCCAACTTCTCAACTCTTCGGGATCGCTGGGCCTGGTTCGCGTCCTGGCCTTACCCGGTGCCAAACGGCCGGTTACGAAGGCGATTTTGCGCCGGATCGACCTTCGCGCCTTGCTCGCCAGGGCCGACCCCCCTGCCCTACTCGCCGCCGCCGGGGCTGAGGTGATCCGCCTCGCCGGGCGTTCGCCAGACTGGCCGGGTTCGCTCGAATCGCTCCTGGAACCTGAGACGATCCACGCAAACGGCCCGGCCGCCGACCCGACTTTGTAAGGACCAACGATGGCCTTCGCCACCATCAACTATTACAGTCACTCCCTGGACAAGGCATCGCAATTCAACGTCATCTTCCCCGATTCCCCCGACGCAAAACGGCCCTGGTCGGTCCTTTACCTCCTGCACGGACTCTCCGACGATCACACGACCTGGATGCGGCGAAGCTGTATTGAACGATACACACTCGGCTATCCGTTGATGACGGTCATGCCCAACGGCAGTCGTAACTGGTACACCAACGCCGTGGAAGGCGAGGCGTATGAGAATGATCTGATTGAAGCGGTGATCGGCATGGTCGACAAGAACTTTCCGGTCAAGGCCGAACGCGAAGGACGGGCCATCAGCGGCATCTCGATGGGGGGCTTTGGAGCGATCAAGCTCGGACTCAAATATCCCAAGATGTTCGCAAGTGTGCATTCTTCGTCGGGCCTTCCCGCGCTGTGCAGACATCCTGAGGAATCGAAGGTCCTCAGCCCGGAATTCCCCCGGATCTTCGGTCCGAATCCGACCGACGGGCCTGACGATCCGTTTTATCTGGCCAGGAACGCCAGGCCCAAAGCGCTTCCAGCCTTGCGGCTCGATTGCGGAGCGGAAGACCCATTTATCGTGCAGAATCGTGAATTTCATGATCTTTTGACAGAATTGAAGATTGAACATGAGTTTGTGGAAGATTCCGGCACCCACGCCTGGCACTACTGGGACGCCCGGCTCAAGGAGGCTCTCGACTTCCACCGCCGGAACCTCAACATCCCCGACGATCCCGAACATGCTCTGCTTCGTTAACCCTAATTGATCCTGAGTTCTCAAGCCTGGAGGCGAGAGAGCCGTGCTCCGTGAACTCTCCGTGCAGAACCTTGCCCTGATCGAAGATGTTCATATCGAGTTGCAATCCGGTTATTGCGCCTGGACGGGCGAGACCGGGGCGGGAAAGAGCTTGCTGCTGACGGCGATTGGCCTGGTCCTCGGCGGCAAGGCGTCGTCAGAAATGGTTCGCGCGGGGAAAGCCGAGGCCCGCGCCGCGGCCGTTTTCGATGTCGTCGACCCGGCCTTGAAGGCTGAGATTGAAGAGATTCTGGGCGGCTCGCTCGACGACGATTCGTTGATCCTCACGCGACGCGTCCCGGCGCAGGGGCGAGGCTCGGCGCAAGCGAACGGAATGCCGGTGACCGTCGCCACGCTTCAGGCCATCGGCGAACGGCTCGTTGATATCCACGGCCAGAGTGAAGGGCGGGCGCTCGCCGATCCCGATCGTCAGCGGCAACTCCTCGATGCCCGGGGCAGCCTTGGGCCGCTCGTCGATGACTACCGCCGGATTCGCGCCGATCACGACACCCTGCGCCGCCGCAGGCTCGATCTCATCCGCCAGGCACACGACCGCGGCCGGGAGCGGGCGATGCTTGAATTCGAACGCGACGAACTGGCCGCCGCCGGGCCGAAGGTCGGTGAGCCGGACGACCTCGCCCGGGAGGCCCACCGCCTCGCGAACGCCGGCGCGATCCGATCGGCCGCGGCGGAAGGATACTCCCTGCTCTATGAGGCCGACTGCTCGGCGCAGGGGATGCTTGAAAAGGTCGCCCGGTCGCTCACCGCCTTGGCCGGCTCGGTTCCCGAATTCGCCGACGCCGTGGCGGATCTCGAACGGATCGCCGACGAGGCCCGCGAGGTCGCTTACAGCCTGCGGAACCTCGGGCGGACCTGGGACGACGATCCCGACCGGCTCGATGAGGTCGAGACGCGACTAGCTCTTTACCGACGGCTCGCCTCGCGGTTCCACTGCCCGGCGGATGGCCTCGCCGCGAAGCTCGCCGAGGTTTCCGAGCGGCTCGCCGTGGTCGAGCGCGACGAGGCCGACCTCGCCAGTCTTGAGGAACCGCTCGCCGATTCGTGGTCGAATCTGAAGGTCGCGGCCGATCGGCTCTCGGCCGGTCGAAAGAAGGCGGCGAAGGCCTTCGCCAGGGCGATCCAGTCGCGGCTCGGTCCGCTCGGGCTCGACGGAGCGCGGCTGGATGTCACGGTGACAACGGTTCCGATCGGCGACGATCCCACGGCGGCCACGCCACCAGAATCGGGGGCCGACCGGGTCGAGTTCGTCTTCTCGGCCAACCCGGGAGAAACTCCTCGGCCCTTGCGCAAGGTGGCCTCGGGGGGGGAATTGTCGCGGGTCACGCTCGCGGCGAAGGCGGTCCTCGCCGGGGCCGACGGCGTGCCGACCCTGGTTTTTGATGAGATTGACACGGGCGTCGGCGGCCGGCTTGGCGCGGCGCTGGGCAAGACGCTCGCGGAACTGGCGAGGCATCATCAGGTGATCTGCGTGACGCATCTGCCGCAGATGGCCAGTTTTGCGAGGGCTCAGTGGGTAATCCGCAAGCAGGTGGATCGGGGCCGGACCCGGACGTCGATCACCCCGCTGGGCGAGGAGGATCGGGTCGAGGAACTCGCCGCGATGCTGCGAGGTGATTCCGCGGCCGAGGGAACACGTCGCGAGGCGATGGCCATGCTCCTCGAAGCGCAGGCGATGCGATGAAGTCGGGCCGCGGCCGTCCCCAGCCTTCCCCGCCGAGGGTTCCGGCGGCAAGGCCGGTCGGGCAGGAAAGGCCGGTCGGCTGGCTCGTGGTTTTTGCCCTGGGCCTGACGATCCTGGCGGCCCCGGCCTGGCTCTCGGCCGATCCGCTGGGCGGGTTTCGCTGGAACGAAACCCCGTCGGGTCTGGCCTCGCAGGTTGTCTCCGTGGCCGACCCGCTCGGCTCGGCCCGGCTCTGGCCCGACGATCTCGCCTTCGCGGCCGCCTCACGCTCAACGTCCGCGCTCGGGAAAAACCTCTTCGCGCCGGCCGACGGTCAGGCGGTGCCACTCTTCCGGGCCTTCACGGCGGTCCTGACCCGCGTCTCGGGAAACCTCGAAGGTCTGGCAACCATTCTTGCGATGTCGTCGTACGCCGCGCTTTTCGCGGTGATCGCGTTCACGGGTCACTTCGTGGCGAGGGAAGACCAGCGCCTGGCCCTGGCGCTCGCGGCGATGGCCGGTGTCGGGGCGTCATCCGTTCTGGAACCGACGACGGCACGATTCGCCCTGAGCCGTTCGCTCTGGGCAGGTCTGGCGGCGCTGGCGATGCTGATCATGCTTCAGGACTGGCGATCGCGCGGCGGCTCCTGGCGGCTAGCGGTCGCTCTCGCGGCGAGCTTCGCGGCGCCTCTGAGCGGGCCGGGAGGCTTCGCGGCGGGACCGGCCGGACTGGCGTATCTGCTGACCGATGGCCGCCCTCGCTGCCGAAAGGCGGCCGGATTGCCTTTATGTGTTGCGGCGGTTGCGTCGTTCGTGGGTCAGTCGGGCGGGTTTCTCGGATTCAAAACCGGGAGGGTCCGGGATCTTGGCGGGGAAGTCGTGGACCTGCCCGGCGTGCTCATTTTTCAGAACCTCGGGCTGGACGTGCCGATCACGACCGTTCAGGGAAGCGTGCTGATTCTGGGTCTCGTCGCGGTTTGGATCTGGTCGCGCGCGGGGAGTCGGCCCAACCCGCTCGAAGCGGCCGGAGTTACGCTCGCGGTCGTGGGCCTCTGGCGGAATTCGGCGACACCCGCCGTCGCGGTCATCGGTGCAGTCCTCTTCGCGGCTGGATGGTGGTCGGGCTGTCACGGCCAGGAGCGCGACCCGTCCGAGCCAATCACGCTAACGCCGCCGACCCGAATCGAGGCGGTCGTTCTCCTGGCGATGCTCACGGTCCTCTGCGTGGCCGAGACGCCGCGATTCCGCCGGCTCGCTCGGGCGCGGGTCTATCCTCTCTCGCCATACGAGGCGACCCTGTTTCCGATCCCGACCCTGCAATGGTGGCGGACGAAGATCCTGACCGATGACCTGGCGCTGCGCCAGTCTCAATTCTTCAAGCGGCTTGACCGGGTCGAAGCCCTTTGCCGGTCCAAAGGGGTGGGAATCACGGCCTTGCGAACGACCTTCGGGAGCGTTTCCGGGCCGGGGCTCTCGGGTGAAGATGCGCTCCGGCTTCTCGACCTGCCGGAGATCGGGCGCGTGACCGATCCAGGCGCGATTCGGGCGATCGTCGGCCCCGCGCTGGATGTCGAACCCGAGCCGAGACCACAATGGTTACCGCCGGGTGAGCCCTGGCCACCGGCCGAGGTGGCGCCATGAACGCCTGGAATGCTCGAATAGGCGAGTGGCTGGCCCGGCCTTGCGGACGAATCGCGACCCTGGCCCTGGGCGTCCTCGTCTGTGCTGCGCCGGGCTGGCTCTTCTTCGATCCGGCCGGTCGGTCGGCGCGCGACCCGATCGGGGTGTATCGCCTGCATAGCGACGATTGGGCCTATCTGGCCGCCTCGCGGACCCTGCCGAGGACCGTCGGCAACCTCTTTGTGCCGCACAACACGCATGTGGTCCCGAGCTGGCGCGTGCTGACGTGGACGGTCTCGGCGGCCTCGGGGCGGATCGCGGCGATGCCGGGGGTGCTTGCTGTTGTCGCATACGGGGTGCTTGTCGCGTTGATGCTTCTGACGGGGCGACTGGCGGCGCGCGAAACGTCGCGCGAAGGGATCGGCTGGGCCGCGGCGGCGGCGGTCGGCACAAGCTCGCTGATGCTCTGGCCGGCGACCTGGTACTCGGCCGGACAGACGCTCTGGGCGGCGCTCGGCATTGTCGGAACGCTCTGGTTTTGCCAGGGTTTTCGACGCGAAGGGGGCAAAAGTCGGCTCTGGCTCGCGGCGGGCTCGGCGATGGTGGCGGGAGGATTCTGGACGATCGGCCACCTTGCCGGCCCGCTCGGCGCGGTCTATCTCTGGGCGGATGGTCGGCCGAAATGTCGCAAGGCGGCGGTCGTGCCCCTGGCGGCAACCCTTCTTGCCGTGGCCGTCAATCTGGGCCTGGGGGCTCGCAAGATTGACAGCACGATCAGCTTTCACGGACGGACGACCCGCGAGGCGGTTGACCCCTGGATGGGCCTTTCGCACACGGGGCAGGCCATTGCCGAGAACCTGGTGATGGGAAATCTCGGCCTCTCGGCCGAGACGACCCCCGCGCAAGGGGCGGCCTTGACGGCGGCCCTGATCGTTCTCTGGCTCGCGTCGCATCGCGGGAAGGGCGACACCCTCCATCGGCGGCGGTTCGAGCCGCTCGAACTCGCCGGTGCGGGGTTGGTCGCCGGAAGTTACCTCGTCGAGTGGACCGTTCGGGGTTATCTGCCCTATTCGAGCCTGCGCGGAGTCGTCCCCTGGTACGACGCGATCCCGCAGGTCGGCCTGGTCCTCGTCCTCGCGGGATGGGGATCGCGGGCGAAAACCTCCAGCGGCCTTGCGCCCGCGCCCGAGGCGGTGTCGAGAGCCGGAGCGTTGGGGGTCGTCGCGCTGGTCATCGGCCTGATCCTTTTGAACCGGCCGAGAGTCGATGCGCAGTGGATCAGCCGCGACGACCCGGCCGACTTCACGGCCCGATCGGCGGGAACGTCGGAGAGGATCGCGACGCGATCAAGCCGACTCTCGCGGAGCCGAGCCGACTGGCAGCGCCGCTTTCTGGCGAACCTCGACCGGGCCGAGGCCTTTGCGCGTTCGCTCGAAATCGACCGCGCGTCGATCGGCGGGGCCTTCGGCCGGGTCGATGCCCCGGAACTGGTCAAGGCGTACGATGCCGCCGACCTCCTGAACCTGCCCGCGAGATCGCGACCGACCGATCCGGCCCGCGTTCGCGAGGCACTCGGGCCGTTCCTCGCCAAACCGCCGGAACCTCAGCCCGACTGGGCGACGGGGCCTTCAACCCGGAAACTCGATCAGCCACCACAGTAAACCCATCACCGCGAGGGCATGATCGATCCGACCATCGCGGATCATCGCGGGAACGTCCGAGGCCGTGGCCAACTCAACCGAGACTTCCTCGCCGGTGTCAAGGCGCGGTTCGGCCACACACCGGGCATTGTTGATCACGATCACGTGAAGTTTTGAGGACATGATGGACGGATTTGACCAGGCCCAGCCGATCGAAAGGGCGGGGTCGCCCGCGTAGCCGGTCTCTTCGAGCAGTTCGCGGGCACCGGCCTCGCGCGGGTCTTCGCCGGGTTCGAGAAGGCCGCCGGGAGGCTCAAGGCTGTCCAGTCCGGAACCGGCCCGGAACTGGCGGACGAAGATCACCTGTCTGTCGGGTGTCAGGGCGATGACATTGACGGCGTCGGCCAAGTGCATCACGAAATAATCATGCGTCAGGCCCGATTGCCGCGATCGGAACCGCTCGCGACGGAGCCGAAAGAGCCAGTTCACTTCGATCGTCGCGTCGGCCGCGTCGTCCGGCTCGCGGACCCAGGACGGCGGAGGATGCTCATGCATGGGAAAGAAATCCGGGGAGAAAAGGGTCGATGACCGAGGACCAATGAACGAGGATCAAACAGGGAAATCGTCGATCATCGGTCCTCGGCCATCGACCCTTTTTTGGAAAACGAAGCCAATTCGAAGCCTGGGTCAGGCGAGAAGGACGTTGTGGACGAGCATGGAAACGCCGTCCTCGTCGTGGTCGCCGGTCACGTGGTCGGCAACGGCGAGGACGGACGCGGGGGCGTGACCCATCGCCACGCCAAGACCGGCGCCGGCGATCATCGGCAGGTCGTTCATGTCGTCGCCCACGGCGCAGATCTCGGCGGGGTCAATGCCCCAGAGTTCAGCCAGGTGGAGGATCGCGGTCCACTTGCCGGCGTCGTGGCGGATCACCTCGCACATCGTCCCGGCGTACTTCGGACTCTTCTGAACGAACGTCCGGACCCGACCATTCAGTCGTTCGAGCACAACGCCTTCCATGTCGATCATCGCCTCTCGACTGCCGATCGCGCAGAGGTGAAAATGAGCCATTTCGCCGGGCGATCGACCCGGCCAGCCGGGATCAATCCGGGCGTGTCCCTGGTTCTGTTCGAGGTAATCGTCAAAGAGGGGCCGACCGGTCGCGGCCACTTCCATGAGGAAATCAGGACCCTCGGGCGGGTTGTCGGCAAAGGAGAGAACCGGCTCATCAAGGTCGCGAAAGGTGGCGAGGATCTCGGCGAGCAAAGGTGTGTCGAAATCCGCTCGCCAGAGCGTCCGGTGATCGGCCGGTTCCTTGACGATCGCTCCTGAGTTGCAGACGAGTGGCGCATCAAGGCCGAGCCTCTCGGCAATGGGCCGGGCTCGTCGGTACCGCCGACCCGTGCAAAGCACCGGCCGAATCCCCGCGCTCGCGGCGAGAGCCACCGCCTCGGCCGTGCTCGGCCGGAGCGCACCGGCGCGGTCGAGAAGGGTGCCATCCACATCCAGCGCCAGCAGGCGATATCGCCTCTTCCTCAGTCCGGTCCGCCCCTTGCCACTCTCCAGGACCCACCCCCTTCGTTGACCTCGTGACCGAATCCCCGCGCGGGCCACCGTTTGCGGGCGGTCGGCCTTCGCGCATTTTATCAAAAAGTTGCAACCGAAGTCCTCCCCGGTCACATTACTTTGTGTCGCCGCGAACAAGAACCGGGCCGAGGATCAGACCCGTGAAGAGCAGGAAGGACGGAGCCGTCTCGCGGCAACTTGGCATCCTCTTCAATCTGGGGACAACTCGCGACCTGACGGACGGGCAACTTCTCGAACGCGTCACGACAGGCCGCGGCGAGGTCGCCGAAATGGCCTTCACGGCGCTGGTCGAGCGTCACGGCCCGATGGTTTCGCGGGTCTGCCGGGCGCTCCTGTCGGATCGAGACGACACCCTCGACGCCTTTCAGGCCACCTTCCTGATTTTGATCAAGAAGTCTCGCGCCCTGTGGGTTCAGGATTCGCTGGGTCCCTGGCTCTACCGGGTCGCCTTTCGAACGGCGACAAATGCCCGAGCGGCGTCGGCCCGACGGCGTCGGCATGAGCATCGGGCGGCCGAGCGAGCGGCTGGGGCCGATCGCCAGGAAGGCCGGACCGGCGACGACCTGGAACGAGCGCTTCATGAGGAGATCGCCCGACTCCCTGAGCGCTATCGCGTTCCGATCGTGCTTTGCGACCTCGAAGGTCTCACCAATGAGGAGGCGGCTCGACGGATGGGCCGGCCGGTGGGAACGGTCAAGAGCTGGCGTTCCCGAGGTCGTGAAAGGCTGCGTGCTCGATTGATCCGACGCGGCCTGGCGCCTGCCGCCGACTTCGGTGCGACGCTCGCCGTCGAGACCGCGCGTGCGGCGATACCGAGGCTCAACACCGAGCAGTCGTTGCGATCGGTGGTTCACTTTCTGTCGGACCGATTGACGACCGGGGAGGTCCCGGCGTCGGTGCGTTTGCTTGTCAAGGGAGTGCTCAAGGCCATGCTTATCAGCAAGTTACGGATGGCGATGGTCTCGGTTTTCGCGCTGGCCGTCTTCGCGGGCGGGATCGGAATCATGGCGCGCGTCGGGGCCGACGACTCAGGCGAGCCGGTTCCCGAGGCCCCAGGATCGTCCCTGACACGATCTCCCGCGGAGCCTCCAAAAATCTCAGGGAAGGAATGGCCGCTGTCGCTCAAGGAGGCCCTTCGTATCGGCCTGGAAAACTCGGAGGTCATTCGCGTCCTCAAGCCTGTCTCCGGCAAAGATGGCGCTGGCGGATTGGCGTTCACCCCGACGCGAGCCGACTTCAATGGACAGCGGCTCAAGGCCGAGATGATGGCCGAGATCCGGTCGATCGAGCAGAGCTACTGGCAACTCGTCTTTCAACAAGCCAGCCTCCGGTCGGGCGAGATAACCGTCGGGGTCGCCGAGGGAGTTCTCGATCGAGTGCGGCAGAGGCAAAAATCCGGCCAGGCCAACGTCGCTGATGTTGCCGAGGCTCAGCAGCGACTCGAACAGTTCCGGATCGATCTGATGGGCAAGACCGGCGACGTCAGCACGATCGAACGGCAGCTTCGCAGATTGCTCGGCCTGACGCAGGCAGGCGACCGACGGATCATTCCCGTGACGGTCCCGACCAAAACCCTCATCGAACCGGACTGGGAATCGTGCAAAGCCGTCATGCTCGAATCGCAGCCGGACATCGTGGAGCAGCGGGAAAAACTGAAGAAGGTTGAAGCGTCCGGCAATGTCCCGAGGATCGAACGAGAGAAGGCGTTTCTCCAGCAGGTCATTCAGCAGACGAGTTACTCTCTGGAACGTTTCTGCCGCGAAATTGACATCAACTTTCGACAATTCGAGACCGCTTCCCGATTCCGGGCCGCCGCGGCTCAACGGTTAGAGATTCAACGGGCGTCGTATGAGGAAGGGCGGATCACGATCGACCGCTACCTCGACGCGATCGGCCAGTACATGGCTGCCGTCATTCAGATGGAACAGTTCAAAATCGCCTATAACGTCTCGCTCGTTGCCCTCGAAGAGGCCAAGGGGACCTTGCTCGATCACGAACACATTACCCTGGTCGAGGAATCGAAGGGGAATGTGCCGGCGGGCGGCAAGCGCGACGGCGAGGCCAGGACCGCCTCACACCAGGCAACCATTCCCGACGGCCCGGTAACTCCCGCCGGGACAGAATCACCTGTCGCGAAAAGCGAGACCGCGAAATCTGGTCTCGAAGGCAAGACCGTCTCATTTCAGTTCACCATCGGTCGCGGACCCAGGCCGTTCGAGATCCGTGGTTCGTTCACGGTCAGCCCTCCCAGGCAGGATCAGGCCACTTCGCCTTGAGGAGTGTTTGGATTCGGGAACGGGCTCGGCTAGGATGGGAGTGTTCCCGGATCGAGGGGTCGGAAAGGCGGGGAGGTCGTGCCACGATGGGGTTTCGGACGCGCGGTTGGAGTCGGTTCCGCTGGTTTTGCGTGGAGATCGCGCTGGGGACGGCCACGGGAGGTTGCGGAACGGACGCGATCGTCCCTCCGCCGACGCCTGGTCTGAACGCGATCTCGACACCGGCGGAGTCGGCCTCGGAGGCTCCCTGGGTGGTCTTGATCTCCGGCCCGAAATTGACCGACGAGATCCGAGAATGGGAACAGGCCGCGCGAAATGAAGCGGGGCGGACCCGCGTCATCTTCTCGGCGATCCGGCCCGAACTGAACGACCCGCCCGCCGCCGAAGCCAGTCTCATTCGAGAGAACGCGGATAAGAACGTTTCCGCCCTGATCGTGGACACGGTCGACGAGCCTGAGGTCATCGGGGCGCTGAAGGAGGCGAGAGACAAGGGCAAAACCGTTGTTCTTCTCGACCCAACAGGGCAAGACAGCGAGAGCGCGAAACCTCTGCCTCGCGTGCTTTTCGGCCCGATCGAACCGCCCGCGAAAGTGCTCATCGACGCGATTCTGGCGAGCCTGAAGAAAGACAACCTGCCGGTGGATGGTCATGCGTTGATCGTCATCAAGATCGGGTCCGGGCCTCGGGCCGATGAGACCGCCGAGAGATTGACGAAGGTCTTGACCTCGGCCGGGTACAGCGGGGTTGAGGTCGTCTCGGTCGTCGACAACTTTCAGGAAGCAGCGAAGCCCTTGAAAGCCCGGATCGAGGCCGACCCGAAGGTCACGACCCTGCTGGGCGTCGGCGACACGCAGATTCGCGCGGCGATGACCGCGCGCGATGATCTCAAGAAGGCCGGGAAACGAGTCATCCGCGTCGGTGGCGTCGTGACCCTGAGCCGGCCGATCGAGATGGCCGGCTTCAACGACTGCGTTGGCATCCTCGACCGCAACCAGACGGAACTGGCTCGCAAGGCGATTCAGACCGCGCTCAGCCTGGTCCGTGGCGAATCGTCGACGACCGAGGTTCAGGTCCCGATCGTCTATCACGAAGGGGTCGCCAGTCCGCGCGACGTCAATGAAGAACGAGCCCTGTCCAGGTCAGTCCTCAAGACGAAATAAAAGGATGAGGATTCGCCTTTGACCGACGACCTCGAACGCTCTCGGGAAAGAGGGCGATCTGATCAAGCTGGCCGTCGTCGGCAAGCGGGATCGGCTGGAATTCGGTCTCGAAGGTCAGGTGCGGGTGACTTTTGACCTCGGCTTCGAGCGCGGGGGAGATCCAGAGGGTGTTCACTTCGAGCGTGTTGGGAATGATGACCAGGCGGGCCTCGGCCGGGTCAATCTTCCAGCAGGTGGCGAGCGCCGCGTCGAAGACGTCGCGATCGGTCGGCAGGGTGATTGGAATCCTTGACCGTTCCAGACAGCAGGAGGTCAGGGAATTGATCCGAAAGGGGACCGGGTCAAGCTTGCGGACAAGGCATTCGGTCGTCAGGTCGGCGAAGCCGATGCCGACGAGGTTCCCGTGCGACTCCTCGGACGCGTCGAGCACGACCAGGCGGGTGACGACCGGCCGTTCGAAGTCGTTCTGCGTCTCGACCATCAACCGGCCGATCACGTTCGGGTCCATCCCCGCCCCGGAATAGTTCTTGCCAAGCTCGCCAACGACCAGCACGTCGATCTGGTCAAATGGCAGTCGACCCATCAGCGCCCTGGCCCTATCGAGCAGTTTCGGCTCGACCTCGAAGATCGTTTCCGGCTCAATCGCGACGATCTCGGCGGGCATATCCGCGGCGTTCTCGACGATCGCCAGCCCGAGCGCGAATTTCGTCTTCTCGACGAGGACTTTGCCGACGGCGGGCAAGACCTCTTTCATCCCTCTCAGACCGAGCTTGTGAACCTGGCTCGCCCCTTCTCTCTTGCCGAGGCCGATCACCAGCATCTTCAAGACCCCCGACTCATGCCTCGCGTGAAAATCGGTGTGCGGTTTCACCCGATTGATCAGGACGATGCCGTCGGCTTCATAAGCGTTCTTGTCGAAATAGATCGGCAGGCCGACGGGGTTCGTGCCCAGGACCACCGTCTCCATGTCGCTGCGGACGTCGACGCCCAATGCCTCGGGCGTGATTCCATAGCCGGCGAGCAATTCCGCCTGTCCTTCCTTCGTGGCTCCGCCGTGGCTTCCCATCGCGGCGACGATGAAGGGACGGAAGCCCAACTCCCTGAGCGCATCAATCGCCCCTTTGACGATCGGCGCGATCGCGGTGATCCCTCGGCTGCCGACCCCGACGGCGATCGTCCCGCCTTTGGGCACGCGTTCGGTGATCCGGCTTTCCAGGATCAGGCAACGGACCGTGCCGGGGATGTCGGCGACCTGAGGTTGTGGGATCGACTGACGGACTCGGGCAATGGGCGGAAAGGGCATGCGCTGTTATCCTTTTGGCAAGCGGGACGTCTCGCCCCAGAGAGCCGGTTCGAGAACGTGGAGGCATCTGGAACCGAAGCGTTCCGCGATCTTAGCAAATTCCGGGGCCGTTTCGAGGATCTGGAGTCCGGTCGGGATCGTCCCGAGATGACCAGGAACTCATTTGAGCCAACAACTATGGTCAAGCCTGGCAAACCCTCTGAGACCGATCGCGGCGATTCATGAAAATCGCCATTCTTGTTCTTTCAGCAACTGGCCTTGACCTCGCCCGCCGGGTGCGTGAGGGACGCGGCGAGGAAACCGTGATCTTCGGCCCCTCGTGTGTCGTTGGCCGGTGCGGAGGCATGCCAGGTGCGGAGTTGATTTTCGATGCCGAGGAAAACGGCGTGCGCGGCTGGATCGGGCCATTGAGGAAGGTTTTTCCGAAAATCTGGGGGGAATTCGACGCAATTGTTGGCATGATGGCGATGGGGATCGTGGTCAGGCTCGCGGGTTCGCTCGCGTCAGACAAGCGGAGTGATCCCGCCGTGGTTGTCGTCGACGAGGCGGGACGATTCGCCGTCAGTGTTCTTGGCGGGCATGGTGCCGGGGCGAATGATCTGACCCGGAAGATCGCCGCGATTCTGGGGGCGACGCCCGTCATCACCACGGCGAGCGACGCAAGAGGGCTCCCGGCGGTCGACCTGATCGGCCGAGACCTGGGTTGGAAGATTGATCGGGCCGAGAACCTGACGAGGGTCGCCGCGAGCGTCGCGCGGGGCGAGACGGTCGCGGTCTGGCAAGACGCGGGGGAAACCGATTGGTGGAAACCGTTCGGTCCCTGGCCGGGCCATTTTGTGAGGATCGCGACGGGGGACGACCTCGCGAGGGTCAAGCCGTCGGCGCTCCTGATCATCTCCGATCGGGTTGTGACCGACGATCGCATCCCGGCGGATCGAACGATCGTTTATCGGCCGCCGACGCTCGTGGCGGGGATCGGCTGCAAGCGGGGGACGTCCCGCGAGGCGATTGACGCCTGGGTCAATGCGGTCTTCGCGGCGAACGGGCTGGCCAGAGAGAGCCTCGCCGCCGTGGCGACGGTCACGCTCAAGGCTGATGAGCCGGGTCTGATCGCCTTCGCGAACCGGCGGGGCGTGCCGCTCGTTGCCTTCGCGCCTGAGGAACTCGACGGTCAGCCCGGGATCGAAACGCCGAGCGAGCGAGTCCGGTCCAAAATCGGCATTCCGGCCGTTGCCGAGCCCGCGGCGCTCCGCGAGGCCGGGGCGGAAATCTTGCTCGTCACCAAACAGAAAGGGCCGGGAATCACCGTGGCCCTGGCGCGGAAGCAAAGTAATCCGCGGAATCAGGAAAAGGAACCGAAAGGTTAAACGCGAAACACTTCACGCGACCCGCTTGAAGACGATGCAAATATTGCTGCCGCCGAACCCGAAGGAGTTCGAGAGGACGGTATTGACCCTGTGCGGGCGGGCCTCGTGGGGGACGTGGCAGAGGTCGCACTCGGGGTCGGGGTCGTCAAGATTGATCGTCGGCGGGACGGCCTGGCGGTCGAAGGCGGCGAGGCAGGCCAGGGCCTCGACCGCCGCCGTGGCGCTCAGGAGGTGGCCAGTCATGCTCTTGGTGGAGCTGACGGGAGTCGTCCGCGCGGCCTCGCCGAGGATCTCGCGAAGGGCGCGCGACTCGAAGGCGTCACCAACGGGGGTGCTCGTGGCGTGGGCGTTGACGTAGTCAAGCTCGTCGGGGTTCAGACCGGCGTCGGCAAGCGCCAGGCGCATCGAACGGACACAGGGGGCGGGGTCGCTGCTGGGAATGACGATGTGGAAGGCGTCGCTGGTTGAGCCGACGCCGGCCACCTCACCGTAAACCCGGGCGCCGCGGCGTCGGGCGGTCGAGGCGGGTTCGAGCACGAACATCGCGCCCCCTTCGCCCATCACGAACCCGTCTCGGCCGCGATCAAAAGGGCGCGAGGCGGCCGTCGGGGCGTCGTTTCGCTTGGCGAGGGCGCCAAGGTTGCCGAAACCGGCCATCCCCATCGGTGTGATCGACCGATCGCAGGCCCCGGCGAGGCAGACGTCGACCCAGCCGCGTTGAACCCAGCGCCTTGCTTGCGCCAGTGCCACGTTGCCGCTGGCACAGGCGGCGGCGACCGTCGCCGAGGGGCCTCGGATCGCCAGGGCCTCGCGGGTGAAGGTGGTCAGGCTCGTCTGGTCGCGGGTCGGATCGGCAACGCGGTCATCGCCGCGCTGCATGCCCCCTTCCCAGGTCAGGACCCACTCGCCGCCAAGGCCGAGGACCAGGCCGACGCGGATCTCGGAGCGTTTTTCCCACCAGCCCGAATCGCGGAGGGCGTCCACCGCCGTGCGGATCAAGACCTGTTCCCAGCCGCCGAGGCGGGCGAAGTCGGCCGCGTCCCAGCCGTCGGGCGCGGGGATCGCGCCGAGACAGGCGGCGACCTGACAGGGCTGTTCGGTTGGGTCAAAGTGCGTGACCCGGGTCACGCCCGACTTGCCCGCGAGCAGGTTGTCGGCCAGGTCGGCGTAAGTCATGCCCAGAGGGGTGGCCGTCCCGACCCCGGTGATCCAGACCGCGTCCGTTCGAGAGTCCATGCGGGCAAATTCCTTTTGCGATCAGCCGGCGCGGGCCTCGACATGGCCGGCGGCCCGGGAGGCGTCGTCGTCGAGTTCAATGGCACCGCCGCCGGGGATCGGGCAGTACCAGCGCCTTGGACGGGTCGTCGCGACCGGTCCGGCGAGGAAATCCGTCAAGGCAACCTGACCCGACGGCGGGTCGATCCCGGCGACATCGCGCTCGTCGCCCGATCCAAAGGCCGAGGCCGTGGACGTCGGCACGATTCGAAGGTTCCAGCGCGACCGATCGGGCGGGCTCGACGTCAACGCGAGCGCGACGCCATAGCCAAAGGAGGCGTTCAGGCTATGGCTCGAGGTGTCGGGAATCGGCTCGGGACTGAACTGGGTGGCGACGACCCAGACACCCGCGACGCCGTTATCGTCTCGCGCGGCAAGGCCGGTTAAAAACGCCTCGGCAAGATGACCGTGGCCACCGCCGACCCCGTAGTTGAACCCGTGCGACTTGATCGCCAGGCTCAACGATCCGGCGACCGCGTGAAGCGAGAGCGTCGGGATAATCAGGGGCGACATCGACGGCACCCCGCGCTTCTGGAAGCGATCCATCGACGCCGCGACAAGAATCCGGCCAAGAAACCTTGGAGCCGCAACAAGGCCCCAATCGGCAAACGACCGATCGTGCCAGCCGAAGGCGTCAATCGCCCTCAGGACAGCCGCGAGGCCGAGCACGGTCTGGTGGTCGGCGTGTTTCAGGAGCGAAGGCGGAATCGTTCGACCGCCGAGCGGCCCCGGATTTTTCCGAAGCGCGGCAATCTCTTCCACGGCGACCTTTACCGCCCCGTACGCCTCGACAGCGCAACCGGTCGGGTCGCTCAGGACGGCCTCGGTCGGTTTATTCGGGGTCAAGGTGGGTCCTTTCCGTCGAAATGAATTCTGTAGAAGCAACAGACTCCGATCCGCTCAGGCGGTCCCGGTCGGGGCGACCGTGGCGAGCTTGGCCTGAAGGACGTTGAGGAGGTCGCCGACGGTGATGACTTCCATCAGGTCCTCGCTGGCGATCTTGATCCGAAGCTTGTTCTGGATCTCGACGATCAGGCTGAAGATGTCAACCGAGTCGAGTCCGAGCCCTTCCTGAAGGCTCTCATCCTCGGTGACCTCGTCGCGGTGCTCGCCGGTCGTTTCTTCGAGCAGTTCGGCCAGGATATGCCGCAGTTCGTCTCGGTCCACGGTTTCCACCTCGATTTCGGTTCCCGGGCCAGCAGGCGGCCTGACCCGGATCGGAACGAGTCAATTGAGCGAATCGCGCGCCGGTTGATGCGGGATGGCAACAGGTTGGGGTCGAAAGTGCGGACCAGGTTTGCCCTTCGCAGCCAGCCGCTCGGCCTCGGCCGTGGCGGCGAGCATGGCCTGCTCGACAAGCTGGCGATACGCATCCAGGCCGTCGCGGTCCAGGTCGGGAGGCACCCGGATCGCCTTGGCGACGACGTAAATGCAGGTGCTAAAAAGTTTTGGAATGGCGGTCCGGTCCCAGCTTCCCGCGCGCCAGGCGCGGCTGAAGCCGATCCCGATCGGAACTACGGGAAGGCCCGATCGCGAGGCGAGCATGATCAGGCCCGGTTGGACCTTGCGTCGCGGACCGCGGGGACCGTCGGGCGTGAATACCAGATGCGAACGATCGCTGCAATCCCACAACTCCACCAGCGCACCGCTGCCGCCCCGGTTCGTCGAACCGCGAACGACGCCGATTCCCAGATAGCCGCAAACCCGGGCGATCAATTCGCCGTCGGCATGTTTGGAGATCAGGACCCGAACCCTCGCCCTGAACTTGACCGGGGCGAGCAGGGCCTCGTGCCAGAAGGCGTAGAGGTAGCGGTCGCGATCGGCGTTGGCCGGATGTTCGGCCTCGTCGTGATTGACGATCTTGACGCGAACCGTGGCCATCCAGACCCGGATCAGGACGGCGGCAAAGGCCGAGACAGCGCGGATCAGCCGCGGGTTCCGCAGTTTCATGGGCGTTGGCATCCTTGCCCGATCCCTGTTCCGAATTCTCGCGAAGGGCGATCTTAGCCGAAGACCCGGGGGCTTGCGAAGAGGAAATTCACCAGCCGTACACCGACGTCGGCCCGAATGCCGGGGCATAAACACCCACCGGGGGTGTCGGGCCACCCGGGTTGCCCACGGCGAAGGTCCTGTAAGAGTAATAGGATGCGCCATAGGTGTAGCCAGGCGCCACGAACCCGGGACGCCAGAGTCCGACACCGTAACGGCCCGGCGAAAGGCCGTTCGGAGCGTACCCGTAGTTGTATCCGGCACCATAGGGCGACGAGAATTCGGTGTAGGTTCGCACCGATCCATACGAGGGTGATCCGAGCATCATGCCGTAGGACCCAGGCGGCGCATAGTATGGGTTCAGGCGATACGGAGACGGCGAAACCACGACGTCCCCCGCCGTCGACTGCGCGGACGCTGTTGTGAACGAACCCAACACCGCGAGACCCATTGCGGCGAGCAACCCTCCGAGGCGGCTGCGGGACATCGGCGTAACCTCCCTCTCGATTGGCCTTCTCACCCGATCATCACCCGTTATTGTACGCGACGGCGAGCCGCGCCCACGACCTCGCCGCCGCGAATCTTGAAGACGCTGTTAATTTTTGGAAGCCCAAAACCAAATCGTGAACCTCGTCGAAACTCTCTTGTCGCGGGACGAAAGTTCAGGTTAAGGTAGACTTGGCCTGGATTTCGCTTGCGAGCCACGCGTTGCGTCGGGTTCCGGTCCAGGAGACCGCAAGGGCTTCCGTGTCAGGGGGTTCGTGCCGATGGCCTTGGTTGAGGGAACGAGTCAGGACCGGCGATCGCTGGGTGAGGTTCACGGCACGGTCGGGGTCGGCGGTGGAAAGAACCGCTGGGGCAGGCTCTTCGCGTTCATGGGACCGGCGTACCTGGTGAGCGTCGGCTACATGGACCCGGGCAACTGGGCGACCGACCTGGAAGGGGGCGCCCGGTTCGGCTACGCCCTGGTCTGGGTCCTCTTGATGTCCAACCTGATGGCCGTCTTGCTTCAGACCCTCGCGGCGAGGCTTGGGGTCGTCACCGGGATGGACCTGGCGCAGGCGTGTCGGGCCGAGTATTCGCCCAGGGTCAATTTTGTCCTCTGGCTGCTCGCCGAGGTTGCGATCGCGGCGACCGACCTAGCCGAGGTTCTCGGCACGATCATCGCGCTCAAGCTGCTCTTTGACCTGCCGCTTTTGTGGGGATGTGTTGTCACCGCCTTTGACACGTTCGTCCTTCTCTGGCTCCAGCGCTGGGGGATGAGGACGATGGAGGCGATGATTCTCGCCCTCGTGGCGACGATTGGCGCCTGCTTCCTCGCGCAGATCTTTCTGGCCAGGCCCGACATGCTGGCGGTCGTCGGCGGGCTCAGGCCGACCTTGCCGACGGGGTCGTTGCTGGTCGCCATCGGCATCCTGGGCGCGACGGTGATGCCGCACAACCTGTATTTGCACTCGGCGCTGGTGCAGTCGAGGCGGATCAAGCCCGACGAGGCGAGCAAGGCGACGGCCTGCCGGTTCAATCTGATTGACTCGGTTCTGGCTCTGAACGCGGCCTTCTTCGTGAACGCCGCGATTTTGGTGTTGAGCGCCGCGGTCTTTTATCGACACGGGATCGAGGTCGCGAGCATTGAGGATGCGTACAAGCTCTTGCCCTCGTTTCTCGGCACGGCTGCGCCGATCCTCTTTGGCGTGGCCCTTTTGTGCGCCGGGCAAAGCTCGACCTTGACGGGCACTTTGGCTGGACAGATCGTGATGGAAGGTTACCTTCACCTCAAGATTCCGTCGTGGCTGCGCCGGCTGGTGACACGTTCGCTAGCGCTGGTGCCCGCAGTGGTGGTGATCTCGGTCGCCGGAGAAGGTTCGACGCAACGCTTGCTCGTTCTGAGTCAGGTGATCCTCAGCTTGCAACTCTCCTTCGCGGTCGTCCCGCTGATCCATTTCACGTCCGACCGGCGGAACATGGGGGCCTTCGCGACCCCGCTCTGGGCGCAGGGGTTGGCCTGGATCACGGCCGCGGTGATTGTCGGCCTGAACGGCTGGCTGGTCTTTGATAAGATTGTCGAATGGGTTCAGTTGACGGCGGAATCGGGGCGGTCGCTGGGTCCGATCCCGCTGTCGTGGCTGGTCGCGGCGGGGCTTTTCGGCCTCGCGGGATCGGTCGTGGGATTGCTCGGTTGGGTGACGATCAAGCCCTGGGTTCGACCCTCGCCGCCGTGGGTTCCGATGCCGAGCGTGCAACTCGACTGGGTCGATGCGCTCCGGTCTCGTCCGCTGGAGACGATCGGCGTGGCCCTGGAACACAACCAGGCCGATGCCGAGATCCTCAGCCGGGCGCTCAGCCTGGCCCGGCCGGGTGAGACCCGGTTCGTGATCCTTCACGTCGTCGACACGCCGTTGACCCGGATCTACGGTGCGGAAACGGCCGATCGCGAGACCGGGGCCGACCGCCGTTATCTGGCGGATGTCACCGGAGCGTTGACCGACCTGGGTTTCGAGGCACGGCCTGTCCTGCTTCACGGCACCGACCGCGCCGGTCAGATTGTTGGCCAGATCAGGCGTGAACCTGTGGATCTCCTGGTCGTCGGCTCACACGGTCACGGTCTCGTCCGCGACCTTCTTTTGGGCCAGACCGTGGACCGGGTCCGTCACGGCCTGGATGTTCCCATGCTAATTGCCCGACCCGACCGCGCCGGCGCGGCCGCCGAACTCGCGCGCAATCCCGGCCCCGCCCCCCCCTCCTCGCCGACGCTCTCCGATCCGCTCTGAGCACCTATGCATGTCGACGGAAATCGACATCGTCGATTTTCATTGGGTTTGACGTTTGCATGATGAATGGGTGAATGGTATCTTCGCGTCGGCGTCTCTTCCCCCCCACGATGCCCTGGGGTGCTCTTCGCGGCACTCCTTGAGTTTGCCCTGCCCTCATCGACACTCCAGATCTTTGTCAACGTTGCCAGAGTCCCCTCGACGGCGACCGAGCCAATCTTCACCTTGAGTCGGGCCTTCCCGGCGCGAAGCAAATCGAGTTGGCTCTCTGTCCAGGCTGTTGCGACTCGTTTGAGCGCTGGTTGGCCCGACGGCATCGCTCCTTTGGAGAATCGAAACAACACCCCGGCGCAAGGCCGGACGGATCGCCGCCGGAGCCGGAGCCGCGGACCGGCGACGGAGACCGAGGCGCGACAGCAATATGCCGCTCGGCAGACGCGCGTACTCCTCGCAGCCACCGTCCTGAGCATTCTGGCCTGTTACGGACGCTTCATGCTCTTTGGTTCCTTGATCTCAAATCTCAGAAAGTAAATGAAGGACCGGGCCGCAATCTGTCAGCCCGTCATCGCCTGCTGATCTTTCGGTTTGACTTCCCACCGTTTTCAACAGGCATCGACCGTCAAAGTCGTTCGGTTGTTCGGTTTGCTGGGCCGAGGCGCGTTGACCGTTGTGGCGGAATGGGCTTACAATAAGCCCGAATCTGCAAGGCGTGTTCGCCCGAGTTCGGGTCGGTCGGGACCGAGCCCGAGGCGAGAAAGCGCCGGCCGCGTTCGGGCCGTCAAGACGCGATGGCGATCACGTATTACAAGCGGTTTCGGATGGAAGTCGACCTCGACGGATCGGTCGGACCGCCGGACCTTCCCGGGCCGTTCACCTGGGTTTCATGGGACGAGTCTCTGCTCGACCGGCATGCGGAGGTCAAATACCTGAGCTTCCGCGACGAGATTGACGCCTGTGTCTTCCCCTGCCTGGGCGATCGCTACGGTTGTCAACGTCTGATGCGCGAGATCCGCCGCAAACCGGGATTTCTGGCCGGTTCCACCTGGCTGATCGCCTGCCCTTCGGGCTATGTCGGGACGGTTCAAGGGGTCATGGACCGCGGCCCGATCGGGGCGATTCAGAATCTGGGTGTCGTCCCCGCCTATCGGGGCCTCGGGCTTGGCCGCGCTCTGGTTCGGCAGGCTCTTGAAGGCTTCTATCAGGCTGGTCTTCGCCGTGCCTATCTGGAAGTCACCGCCGAGAACTCCAGCGCTGTCCTTCTCTACCGCGCCGTCGGCTTCCGCCGCGCCAAGACTCTTTACAAGGCCGTCGACGGTTAAACTATCGGGAAGAAGCCAGGTGACAGAAGTAAGACAGAAAGGGGCGGGACTCCCCTTTTTCCCTGGGAGTGTCTCCGCCGGCAGCCTGCTCGTATTGACTTGACTCCAGTCTCCCGACTCCCGTCTCCGCGCGACTGTCTCCTTCCCAAGAGGTTCCCGTGCCCATTCACGTCAACGCCCCGGACGCGGCCCTGATCCATCAGCAGACGTACGCCAACGGCCTTGTGCTCGTGGCCGAGACGATGCCGGGGGTGCAATCGGCGGCCTTCAGCCTGCTCTTGCCCGCGGGCGCCGCGTACGAACCGGCCGACCAGGGCGGGGCGTCAACCATGCTTTCCGAATGGGTGATGCGCGGGGCAGGCGACCGGAACAATTTCGAACTCCACTCGGCCCTTGATGACCTTGGGATCAACCACGGCGAGAGTGCGCAGACGCTTCACACCAGCGTCTCCGCCGCCACCCTGGGGCGGAACCTGATTCCCGCCCTGGAGATCTTTGCCGACGTGGTGATCCGCCCCCATCTCGACGACTCCGAGATCGAGCCGATCCGCGCCCTCGCCCTTCAGAACCTTCGGAGCCTGGAGGACGACCCCGGCACGAAGGTGATTTACGAACTGCGCCGTCGCCATTTTCCCGACCCCTGGGGCCGTCCCTCGCCGGGAACCGTCGAAGGCGTCATGTCCCTCACACCCGACGCCCTCCGCTCGGCCTTCGCGCGTGGCTATCGCCCCAACGGGGCGATTCTCGGCGTTGCCGGGGCGATTGACTGGCCGGCGCTTCGCGATGCCGTCGGCCGCCTCTTCGGCGACTGGCCAGCGGTCGCGGCGCCGGCGGTTGTCGAGCGTCCGACCGGCCCGGCCCGCGATCATATTCTCCGTGACACGCAGCAGATCCAGATCGCCCTGGCGTATCCCTCGGCGACGGTTGCCAGCGCCGACTATTACCGCGCCCGCGCCGCCACGGCGATCCTCGGCGGTTACTCGTCGGCCCGGCTCTTTACCGAGGTCCGCGAGAAGCGCGGGCTCTGCTATTCGGTTTATGCGAGCTACGAGAGTCAACTCGATCGCGCGGCTGTTCTTTGCTACGCCGGAACATCCGTCGAGCGTGCCCAGGAAACCCTCGACGTCACCTGCGCCGAGATCGACCGCCTGGCCCGCGAAGGTGTTGAACTGGAAGAGCTTGAGACGATGCGCGCGGGCCTGAAAAGCTCACTGATCATGCAACAGGAGTCCAGCATGAGCCGGTCCGGCTCGCTCGCGTCTGACTGGTTCTACCTCGGCCGCGTCCGCTCTCTCGATGAAATTTCCGCCTCACTGGACGCCCTCACCGCCGAATCCGTCAGCGCTTACGCCGCCGGGCAAGATCTCAAGGCCATGACGATCCTGACGCTCGGGCCGAATGCCTTGACGTTCCCGAGGTGAGAGGGAACTGTGCTGAACTGCTTGTTCTGGAATTTTCGTTGCGGGTATCCGGATTGCGAATCGGTCGCGGCGCGGGTTGCCGCTCACCATCGTGTTGATATCCTGGCTCTCACCGACACGATCGTTGACCCTCTGCGTCTGCTGGCCGAGTGGAAGCGATTCGACAAAGCTTACGAGAGACCTGACATTGACCACCCTCGGTTCCAACTGTTTACCCGGTTTCCCGGTCAATACTTCACTCGCTTCCGGGCCGACAACCGGATTTCCGTCAATCGCGTCCGCATGCCAGGTCGGCGGGAAATCTTGTTCGGAGTGATCCATTTTTTCGACCGCCGGAACAACGATCGCGATACGCAGCATTCCAAGAGTCGTTCTGTCTATGGCACCCTTTACAGCGCGGAAGAGGATGCCGGACATGCGAGGACAGTCCTTGTCGGCGACTTCAACATGAACCCCTTCGATAAAGGAATGATTGACCCGGAGGGGTTCGGCGCGATGATGAGCCGTAGTCTCGTGATTCGCCATTCGTCGAAGGTTGCCGGGGGTATTCGCCGGTTTTATAATCCGATGTGGTCCCGTTTGGGTCGAGAACTTCCCGAACCTCCCGGTTCTTACTACGGGAACAATTCCGGCGACCCCTTCAACATTTTCTGGCATTCTCTCGATCAGGTTTTGATCCGGCCCGCCCTCTTCGATTCGTTCCGAGATGAGGATTTTCGTCTCCTCACTTCAATCCCCTGGGGACAGAATGAGACTCTCGACCTGATTCGAAGCAGGGACACCCACTGGGAGGTACGCGTCTCCGATCACCTCCCGATCCTCTTTACCCTGGATCTTCCCGTGGAGAGCGATCATGGCTGACCCCGAAGAGGATTTCTGGCCAGATTACAACAAGACGATCACCGAAGATCCGGCCCCCGTGGTCCTGCTCAAGGAACAAGCCAGGCTTCTCGGACGAAAGACCGGCGGCCGGGTCGAGGGTGTCGTGAGAGAGGTTCCGATGGGCGGTGGAACGACATATTTCCTAAACCTCAGGGCACCTGCGATTGGTGATTACGAATATAAAATTTTGGATTTTCACATACCATTGACAGTAGGTGTCATGAGACCATTCCCATTCCAGGCGTCCGATAGTGACAGGACTGTCCAGATCGCGAACATGGAAAATTTTAAGGAATGGCTGAAAACAACGTTGTCTTCGGAATCGGTCGCCAACGTCATTGGCAATCTGAGTCGACGCAGCTAAAAATCGTTCCCCCCGTAATCGTGATCGCACGAAAGACTTCGGAAACCGACCAGGGCGTAATTGGAAAATCAAACCTATCTCCCGATGAGCGAACCGCGATTTACCATGCAATTCCATCACACCGTCCTCGATAACGGTCTCCAGGTCATCGCCGAGTTGAAGGACCGGGCGCGGTCGGTGGCGTCGGGGTTCTTCGTCAAGGCGGGGAGCCGGGACGAGGGGCCGGATGTCGCCGGGGTCTCGCACTTCCTGGAACACATGGTCTTCAAAGGGACCCCGCGCCGGGACGCTCTCGCCGTCAACCGCGATTTTGACCGCGTCGGCGCCAAGCACAACGCGCAGACGTCGGAGGAAGACACCTTTTATCACGTCACCTGTCTGCCCGAGTACCTGCCACGCTCCTTCGACGTCCTTTCCGACATCTTGCGGCCGTCACTTCGCGAAGACGATTTCGACACCGAGAAAAAGGTGATCATCGAAGAAATCAAGATGTATCAGGACAACCCGATGTCCGTCGCCTACGACGCCGCCAAGGCGCTCCATTTCGGAAGCCACCCGCTCGGCCAGAGCATTCTCGGTACGGTCGACTCGATCGCCGCCATGAAGGTCGACGCCATGCGCGACTATTTCGCCAGCAAGTACAGTCCGGCGAATATCGTCCTCGCCTTTGCCGGCCGGACCGACTGGGACCAAATCGTCGGCCTCGCCCGCGAACGTTGCGGGGCCTGGACCGGCGGCCCGACCTCGCGAGAGGCGGTCGCTCCGCGCGGGTCCGGCCAGTTTCAGGCGATCCTTCGCGAGGAAGATCAGCAACAGACCGTCATTGGCGTCTCGGACGGCCCTCCGCTGGAAAGCGCCGATCGCTACGCCGCGCAGCTCATCTCCACCGTCCTCGGCGATCACACCGGCTCGCGCCTTTACTGGGCACTCGTCGACCCCGGCCATGCCGACGGCGCCGAAGTGTCGTATCAGGACTACAACCAGGCCGGCGCGATGTTCACCTTTTTAAGTTGCGACCCCGCCGAGACCCAGGCCAATCTCGGCCGGGTTGCCGACGTCTACCAGGCCGTCGCCCGCGACGGTCTGACCGCCGACGAACTGACCCAGGCCAAGAACAAGGTTCTCTCTCGAAGCGTCCTCCGAAGCGAGAGGCCCATGGGTCGCCTCGGATCGCTCGGCTTCTTCTGGGCCTATCGCCAGGAATATCAGTCGGTCGCCGACGAGCTTGAAGCGTTCAACCGCGTCACTCTCGACGACACCCGCCGGGTCCTCGACCAGTGGCCTCTTCTTCCCTTGACGCTCGTCTCCGTCGGCCCGACGACCGACGTCAAGCCTCCTCTTTAAGGTAAAATAAAAATTCGGAGGGCCTCTCCGGTGAGCAGTACCTCGACCCGGATCACGATCGAGCAATACGACGCAATGATTCGCCGCGGCGACTTCCTGCCGCGCGAGGATCACCACGTCGAGCTGATCCACGGCGAAATCACTCTCATGAGCCCAATCGGCATACGCCACGACCATCTCGTTGACGAACTGACCGAATGGAGCTTCGAGGCCCTCCCCCGAAGGGCAGTCTGGGTCCGGGTTCAAGGCTCTCTCGGTATCCCCGCCCTGGACAGCGTCCCCGAACCCGACCTTTCCTGGCTCCGCCGCGAAGATTATTCGGGCCGTCGCCCGACCCCCGCCGACGTCCTCCTCGTCATCGAGGTCTCCGACAGCAGTCTCGATAAGGACCGGGGCCTGAAGGCCAGACTCTACGCCGAAGCCGAGATTGCCGACTACTGGGTCGTCAATATCCCCGAGCGCAGCCTCGAAATCCGCCGCGACCCCGAGCAAGGCGTCTACCGGACCGCCTTGACGCTCCGATCGGGTGAAGACGCCCGACCGCTGGCCTTTCCCGAGGTCCGCTTGCCGGTCGCGCGCCTGTTCCCGGAATGAACACCTCGTGTTCTGGCCTCCGGAAATTTTCCACCGAAAAATCTGTTCGGGAAAAGTCCACGCTTTGGTCTTGCAAGTGCGCGTCATGACCCCGATAATCGCCCGATGCGCGGTGCGGCCCGGAGGAGGGTCGTGGAGCCGTCGAGTTTTCAAGGACCAAGATCCAAACAGACCGGCGTCGTCTCGGCTCAAAAGGTCGGAACCCACCCTGGGGAACGCGCCGGCCGGCGGATCGGCTTCTCTGAGGATCTCTCCCCGGCCAGACCAGACCGGGGTGGCGATCAGGCAAAAGGCGACTTATGGCGGACGCGGTAAAGATTCAGGTCGAGATACGGGACCCGGCGAAGAACAAGGGGACAGGCTCGCGGGTCTCCCGACGATTACGCAAGAAGGGACAGGTCCCGGCGATCATCTACGGGCACAAACAGGCCCCCGTCCCGATCGCGCTGACGCGCGAGTCGGTCTGGGAGATGATCAAGAAGTCGACCCACCTGGCCGAGCTGAGCTTTAACGGGTCGTCGGAAACCGTGCTCGTCCGCGACGTTCAGTGGGACCACCTCGGCAAGGAAATCATCCACCTCGACTTCGCCCGCGTTAGCGCCGATGAGTCGATCGAGACCGAGGTTCGGCTCGACGTCCGCGGGACCGCCGCGGGGATCGCCGAAGGGGGTCTCCTGGAAATCCTCGTTCACGAGCTTCAGGTGACCTGCCGGGCCAACGCCATTCCCGAGGCGATCCGGGTCGACGTCAGCCACCTGGCCCTGAACCAGGCGATCCACGTCAAGGACCTGACCCTTCCCGAAGGCGTGACCGTCGACAACGACCCCGAGCTCCTTCTGATGCACGTCGTCACGCGAGCCCCCGAGGCGACCGACGCGACGACCGCCGAGGGAACGACCCAGCCGGAGGTCATCAAACCCGAACGCAAGGAGAAGGAAGAGTAACCACCCGACCTCCGGCCGACGGACCGCGGTGACCCGGCATGATGAAACTGGTCGTGGGTCTGGGCAATCCAGGCAGCAAGTACGAAGGAACCCGGCACAACATCGGCTTCGAGGTCATCGACCGCCTGGCCGCCGGCGGCTCGGGAGCGCCCTTCTCTCGGAAGTTCGAGGGCCTGGCCGCCGAGTCCGCGATCGAGTTCCACCGGGTCTTGCTCCTGAAACCCCTGACGTTCATGAACCTGAGCGGCCGATCGGTCGGCCAGGCCCTGCGGTTTTACAAGCTCGACCCGGCCGACCTCCTGGTCGTCTGCGACGACCTGAATCTTCCCCTCGGCAAGCTCCGGCTCCGTGGTGGAGGTTCCGACGGCGGCCAGAAGGGCTTGAAAGACATCACCGCCCACCTCGCGACCGATGCCTATGCCAGGCTTCGCGTTGGGATCGGTGAGAAGGGTGAGGCCGACGCCGCGGATTTCGTCCTGAGCCGCTTCCGCAACGCCGAGCGACCGGCCATTGACGATGCCCTGATCCTTGCCTCGCAGGCCGTCGCCGTCTGGGTCGCCCAGGGGACCGCCGCCGCCATGAACCGGTTCAACGGCCCTGCCTTGAAAAGTTGACGCGACACGTGCGGTGATCCATCCAAAAAGCTCCGTTCGCCCACCGGGATATCCCCGGTCGGCCAGACCTTTGTTCGAGTGACCCGCCGGGGAGGAAAGCCTTTGCCAGTCAGCACCTATGAAGGAATGTTTTTGCTGGACAGCACCAAAGTCGCCGTCTCCTGGGACGATTCGGTCAAGCACGTCCACGACATTCTCGCCAAGCACCAGTCCGAGATCGTCGCCAGCCGGCAGTGGGACGAGCGCAGGCTTGCCTACCCCGTCGAGGGGCACAAAAAAGGCACGTACCTCCTGACCTACTTCAAGACTGACGGCTCGGCGCTCAAGGAGATCGTCTCCGACTGCCACCTCAGCGACACGATCCTTCGTGAGCTGATCCTCAAAGTTCACCCCAAGCTCGTCGACCACCTGGTCACCCAGGCGATGACCTCGACCCCCGGCGGTGAAGACGAGGACGGTGGCCGCCGCGAGGAAGAAGACGATCGCCCGCGTCGCCGTCGCCGTGATGATTGACCCGAAAACGCTGTATCCCGTTCTTCTCAAAGCATGATCGACGACCGTGAATCTCAGTTCGAAACGATGAGGTTGGCGACCCCGTTGCCTGATTTAAATCGTCAACGGTCATCGGTTATCGATCATGCCCAGAAAAAGAACGTAACCAGTCTTGACACGCGGAAAGGGCGAACGCAATTCCCTCCTTGTGAGCGGTTCGGGAATATGATAGTCTTCCCCTAGGGAACATAAGTCTACGCCCGAACGACCGAAACGGTCCCGGGGAGGGATCAAGCGATGGCCGACCTGAACAAAGTTTACCTGATGGGCCGCTTGACGTTCGACCCGGAACTGCGTCGAACCACGAATGGCCTGGCCGTTACCGACTTGCGGATGGCGACCAGCCGATCCTGGACCGGTCGCGATGGCGAACGCAAGGAAGAGACCCTGTACATTGACGTGACCGTCTGGGATCGTCAGGCCGAGACCTGTTGCCAGTACCTCAAGAAAGGGAGCGGCATCCACGTCGAGGGAGCCCTCAAGATGGACTCCTGGGACGACAAGACGACCGGCGAGAAGCGAACCAAGATCAAGGTTCAGGCCGATCGCGTCCAGTTCCTTGACCGCCGCGAA
The DNA here is from genome assembly GCA_965277595.1 of Isosphaeraceae bacterium. GTDB lineage: Bacteria > Planctomycetota > Planctomycetia > Isosphaerales > Isosphaeraceae > CBDIDH01. Next base: position 916,754 of record CBDIDH010000002.1, on the reverse strand, counting down.
TCGTCGGGTGCCCCCGACGACGACTATGGCGGTGGCGGAGGCAACAGCGCACGCGAGGCCCCCGCCCGCCGCGCCTCACCGCCCCAGGAATCGCGGTCGTACGGCGGCAACGGGCCTTCCCGAAGCCACGACCGACCCCCCGCGGCAGGACCGGCCCCGCGCCGACCCTTGCCCGAACCCGAGCCAACCGAGACCGACGACGACGACATCCCATTCTGAACCCGCCCGGCCGGTTAGGCCCCGGGGTCGACGCAAGACAGGAGCGAATGCAAGATGGCCAAGATGACCGACAAGAAACCGGCCAAGGCCAAGCCCAAGAAGAAGACGACCACCAAGGGCAAGACCTCAACCGCCTCCGCCTCCTCCCGGACAGTCGTCGCGCCGACGGTCCGCCAGCCGGGCGTCGAGCGGCGACGAAATCACCCGACCCGGGCCAAGAACGGGCAGATGGAAGTTTTGCTCACCCACGCTGTCCCCCACTTCGGCCAGCCCGGCGACCTCGTCAAGGTCCGCCCCGGATTCGCCCGTAACTACCTGCTGCCTCAGGGGCTTGCGACCTTCGCCACGCCGCACAACCTGCGGATCGTCGACAAGCACCGCCAGCGCCTTCGCGAGCTGGAAGAGGCCCGACGCGCCGACCTCGTCAACCTTGGCGCGCAGATCGCTCAGCGGTCGATCACGATCGAGGCCAACGCCAACGCCGAGGGTCACCTCTACGGCTCGGTCAACGCCGATCAGATCGCCGCCGCCCTCCGCGCCGACCACTTCCCGATCGACGCCGACAACGTCAAGATCGAAGGGCCGCTCAAGGAGTTGGGTCTTTACACGATCAAGCTCCACCTCGGTCAGGACGTCGACACCGAGGTCAAACTCTGGGTCGTCCCGACGCATACCGAGGAAGTCGCCAGCTAGTTCAATGGCCGGAGGGTCGTTCGCCGATTCCGAATTCGGGCAACGACCCCGCGACCTTTCCTCTGATTTTTTGATGGCCAGACGGGCCCTTCGCCGATACGATTGTTCAGATGGCGGTCAATCCGCCGCGAGTCCTTTGCGTGCGACTCTCGGCGGCTTGATCGATCATTTGGACGCCCGGCGGAACCGGCCCCCGGCCTCGATCACGGGATGCCTGGCTTCGCGGCTCTCAACGGAGTCTCGCCAGACCATGGCCGCCTTCAGTAATGGAAACAGTAATGGTAATGGAGACAGCAACGGCAACGGACACCACCGGCCGTTGAAGGCTGAGAGTCTTGGTCTTCTGGCCGATCGCCTTCCGCCTCAAAACCTTGAGGCCGAGCAAGGGGTTCTCGGCAGCGTCCTGCTTGATAATGACGTCCTCCATGAGATCGTCCCGATCCTCAAGGTTGACGACTTTTACCGAGAGACCCACCAGGTCGCCTTCCGGGCGATCCGCGACCTGTACGACCTTGGCAAGGCGATTGACGCGATCACCTTGGCTGATGAACTGACCCGTCGCGGCGAGATTCAGACCGTCGGCGGGATCGAGTTCATCGCCGAGGTCATCAACAGCGTTCCCCACGCCGTAAACGCCAAGTATTACGCCGAGATCGTTCGCCAGAACTCGGTGAAACGTCAGTTGATCCAGAGCGCGAACGAGATCCTCCGCGAGGGTTACTCGAACAGCTTCACTGCCTCGCAACTCCTTGAATCGGCTGAGCAGCTCATCTTCGAGATTTCCGAGGACCAGTCCAAGGGCGACACGGTCGAGCTCAAGGATGTCGTCGTCGAGGCGATGGACCGGATCGTCTTGCGGACCGAGTCGAGGCATGCCGTAAGTGGAATCGCCACTGGGTTTTATGATCTTGACGATATCACCAGCGGTTTCCAGCCCGACCAGCTCATCATTCTCGCGGCCCGCCCGGCGATGGGCAAGACAGCCATGGCGCTGAATATCTGCGACCATGCCGCGGTCAACCTTCAAAAGCCCGTCCTCTTCGTCAGTCTCGAAATGGGGAAGCTGGAACTTGCCGAGCGTTTGCTCTGCGCCCGATCGCGGGTTGACGGTCATAAGCTGAGGACTGGTCAGAGCATGGGCGCTCGCGAACTCCAGCAACTCGGCAAGAGTTACGACGAGTTACGGACCGCGCCGATGTTCATTGACGACACCCCCGCGCGCAACGTGCTTCAGATCACGGCGAACGCGCGTCGGCTGAAGATGCGGTCCAACCTTGGCATGATCATGGTCGACTACATCCAGCTCATCGATAGCGACGAGTCGCGAGACAGCCGACAGGAACAGATCGCCAAGATCAGCCGCCGGCTCAAGACGCTTGCCCGCGAGCTGCACGTGCCCGTCGTTGCTCTCTCCCAGTTGAATCGGGCTGTTGAGAACCGCGAGGACCGCCGCCCCAGAATGGCCGACCTTCGCGAGTCGGGGGCCATCGAACAGGACGCCGATATCGTCCTGCTTCTGCACCGGCCCGACTATTACGATGCCAACGACCAGCCAGGAATCGGCGAGGTCATCGTCGCCAAGAACCGGAACGGTGCGACCGGCAGCGCCAAGATGACCTTCCTAAAGAACTTCACCCGGTTCGAAAACCTGGCGAACATCGCCGAGCCACCGATCGACGCCGGATCATTCTGACTGAAAATGACCGAAGGCCCGAGACTAAACGATGTTCGGTCCCGGGCCTTCGAGGATTCGCATCAATCCGTTGTGTTTTTTTTCAGAGCGCCTCGAAGTCGATCCCGGGGATGACGCCTCCGGTCGAAAGACTACGCAAGGTCGACAGGTCCGCCTCGTCGCCCGGTTTGAGGATCTCCAGGCGGGCGGTGGTCGGACCCGGGTTTGGGTTCAGGGTTGGTTTCAGACTGGCGTCGGCGGTCGGCGGGGTCGACGCTTCGGGGACGCAGGCGACGACATACGAATTGCCGATGACGTGAAGCCGCTTGCCCCGGATGTCGACGACCAGGGCGGTCGACTCGTCAATGCCGAGGCCGATCAGGTCGGGGTGCGACCGGACGACGCCGAGGAGACGTTTGATCCGGTTTCGCTTGAGGAAGTGCTGGTCGACGACGACACCGGGAAGGAAGTCAAACCCCTGTCCCAGCTTGGCTTCGGTCCGACCGCTCACGATCATCATCCGGCTCATGATGGCCGCGCCGGCGGAGGTGCCGCCGATCACGCCGCCGCGAGCAAGCAAGGCCATGAGCTGACGCTCAACCTCGGTGCCGAGATAGGCGTCGGCGAGCATCTCCTGTTTACCACCGCCAAACCAGACGCCCGTGGCCTCGGTCAACGGTCGGACAAACTCCGGATCATCCGCCTGTCTCCGGGATCGAGTGTGGAGAAGTCGAACCCACTCGACGCGTTGATCTTTCCACGCTTCGACCGCATGGACGACGTCGGGACCGTCGGCATAGGTATGAGCCGTGGGGATCACCAGAATCCGGGCCGAGGGACCACCGGCAAGCTCGACAAAGCGCTCGCGGACGGGATCGGGCATCTTCCCGCCGCCGCAAATCACCAATGACCCGCCAAGTGGGCGGACGGGTCCGATCAAGGTCTTCGACGCCTCTGGCACATTCGCCAGCAGCGCGAGGTTCGCCCCTGAATGCACCAGGGCGCCAACGCCGATCGTCAACACGGCGTATAACACGTATCGCATCATCCTTGATACGCGCGTCGTCAGGATCTGACGGTCACGTGACGGCCGTAATGCCATCATGAGTGCTCCTCCCCTGGAATCGGGTGGGCCTGCGTCATCCTCACACTCTATCTTAACTCGAAGTTAACCTCTGACAATGGTCAGGGGGCTGGGATTCCACGAATTCGCGGCCTCAAAATTGCGAGAGTTTGGATTGTCGAGGAACTCTCGTGCGCCGAAGTTTTGCCAGGTCAGACAGTTCGGCTTATCAGTCGAAAAAGGCGTCGGTGAAAGAAGTCTCGAATCAAGGTTAAAGATTTTTTTCACCGCATGCCGCCCTTTCTAGCAGACTGCCTTGAGATCGATCAGCACATTCCGGGTTTCCAGGCATCGATAGCGATTTCGGTCATTCCGTCAAGCACAAGGTCCGCGAGAACACGGCCGATCAAGGCCGCAAACTTGAAGCCATGCCCGCTGCACGGGCTTGCGACGATCACGTCAGAGCGTCCGGGAGGCGTGGCGAGCTGGAATTGCTCGTGCGGCGCGACGTTATAAAGGCAAGTCTCAGTATGGTCGACCTTGGCATTCGCCAGATCAGGGAGGTATTTACCAAGAAAGTCACGGATCAAGGCGATTTTCGAGGCTCTGACATCCTGATCGTTCACGTCGGGGTCGGTCTCGTCTCCCAGGTGTTGAGCAACTTTCACGCCAAAGCCGTCGAACAGGGGCATTCCGTAAAAATCATCGTGACCGTGTTGCCCCTTGAACACGAACACCGGAAATTGACCCGGCTCGAATAGTTTTGGGTCGGGCGGGTGGAGATAGACGACGCGCTGGCGGGTCGCCTTGAGGGGTATGGGCCAGCTTGGAATGAGGCGCTGGGTCCAGGCTCCGGCGGTGACGATCAGATGGTCGGCGGTGATCGTGCCCGAGTCAACGATGAGCGTGGGACGATCGGCGTCGAGGTCGACTCGCCGGACGGGATGATTGGCCAGGATGACGGTTCTGTCGCTCCCGACTTCTTGCGCCAGTTCGAGTTGCGTCTGGACAATACGGGCCGCGGCGAGGATGCCCGCATCGGGTTCGAAGACGACGTCGGTGTCGTCGGGAACCTGGAAGGCAGGGAACGCCTTGCGGAGCCGGGTCGCGGTCAACCGGCCGTGGGGGACACCGATCTCGTCGAGATTGGCGGCGACCCGGGCGACGTAATCGACCTTGGACGGACAGAAGGAGACGCCGCCCGTTCGGAGGTAGAGGTTCCGGCCTGACGCGGCTTCCAGGTCTCGCCAGGCGCGGAAAGCCGCGGGCATGAGCCGGGCGTATGCGGGGTCTGCGTAGGAATGGCGGGTTATCCGGCCGACGCCGTGCGAACTGCCGCGATTGTGTCCGAGGGGAAACTGTTCGACGACGACGACCGGTTCGCCTCGGCGGGCAAGCTGATAGGCCGCGGCGGAACCCATCGCCCCTGCGCCGAGGATCACGTGGCGGGCGTGGAGATCTGGCACCAGAAAACTCCTCTCTGAGGTCAAGACAGGCGGCCTTCCCGAGGCTGCGGCCGTCCGAAGATACCCTGGTCGGAGGTACTCGACACCCCGACTTCGACAAAGGGTCGCGCCGGTTGCGGTTGATTCCGGTCAACACGGCGGGAATCGGGTCGGGTGCGACCTAGGCTCGGGATAGAGATCCGGTCGTCGTGCCGGTCATTCGGCCCCGTTGTCGAAGGTTGGGGGAGCAAGGATCATGGATCACAACGGAGGCGGAAGCGGCTTGCACGGGTTGGTTGCGGGTCGGTCGGGATCGGGATCGCGGCGGGTTGACTGGCGCGAGGCGCGGGATCTTGGGCTTTTGCTCGTCGTTGCGATTGCGGCGCCTCTGGCCGCGATGGCGGCTCAGTTCGGAGCGGGACGGGCCGCGGTTCTGACGCCGGTCGCCCTGGCGACGGGTGCGGGCCTCTGGATGGTTCGCGTCCTCCGCCGCGAATATGCGTTGAGCTGGAACCTGACCGAGAGCTGGCTGGCCCTGGCCTTCTGTTTGTCGCCGACCAAGGCCCGCGCTGCGTCGACGCGATGGCGGACGGCCGCGCTCCGGCTCATCCCCGAGAGACATCAAGGCAACTCCAGTTCACCCGCGGTAAGGGTCTCGGCCCGAGGAACGCGGGGAGGGTCATCGCGGCCGGGGCGTCAGAACCCCGGGGCCTGATCGAGTGCTCGGACAATGGACGGTCGTGACGGCCTCCGCTCGATGCCCTATGTCGGCATCGAAACGGTGGCCGATCTCGTTTTCGAAATGGGTTGAAGAACCCTGTCAGCGAGGGAGAAGAAATTTCGATTCGATTCACGCAAGGCGTTCATAATGGGAATGGAGACGCCTTGTACAGAGGAACCCCCCGGGTCGTTGGCTCGCGACAGATCAGCGTGAACCGCGACCTTCCAGAATTTTGGAGATGACATTCGTGAGAACGCAACGACGCACGCGGACGCTCCAGGTCGAATCGCTCGAATCGAAGACGCTTCTCTCGGGAATTCCGACAATGGGCCTGAGACAGGCCCCGGCGCTCGTCGCGCATGCGGCGGTCACGCAGGTCGCGCTCAACGCCACCACGAAGGGTCTCTTTTACACGACGAAGGCGAACCCTGACACGGGTACGACGTATCACATCTTCACGACCGGCAAGACCTCGGGCGGGGCCGTTGTGGGTGTCTCGGGCGACCTCACCACGCCAGGATTCATTGCCCAGGGGAGGACGAGCGGGACATTGACGATCTTCACGACGCGAGGATCGCTCACGCTGAACGTGACCGGACCGCTCCAGGCCGGGTTCACGCCACTGCCGAGCACGCTCGGCTTCACGATCACGGGCGGAACCGGGGCGTTTGCCAACGTTCAATCCGGCACTGGCAAGATCGCCGTGAAGTTTCATGTCCTCAAGACGACGTCGGGCGCGTCGGTGGCCAGTCTCAGCCAGACGGGGACGATCAGCATCACCTTCAAGGCGGGGTCAGCGGTGGTTTAGGGTCGATGACCGGGCATTGAAGACGCACCGATGGCCGATCGGAATTTGGATCGGCCATCGGTCAATGTAAAGGCTCAGGATCGTGCCTTCAATGAGCCGCTGACGGCGAGTGCATCGACGGCGCTGGCGGTGATTCCGCCGAGGTAGAAGGGGGGAGAGGCGAGCCGGATCTTCACGCCCGAGGCGCCGGAGATCGAGGGAATGCTCGTGGTTCCGGCCGAGCCAGGACGAGCGACCACGGCGCCGGTGAGTGTGCTGACGTTCGCCTGGGTGCCGACGAAGCGGAGGCTCAAGGCCTCGCCGTTGAGGCTGCGTATCAGGTCGAGATAGCCGGGGCCGGAAAGCGTCAGGTTCACGGCGTCGCCCGATCGATCGGTGTAAACAAGCTGTCGGCCCTCACCGATCAAGGCGGAATAGGGCGAGCCGGGGTTGAGGCCGGTGCCCGAGCCGTCGAGGAGTCGGCCCGAGGCGTCGGCCAGGTTGCGGATGTCGATCCGTGGGAAGACCCCAAACGGAACCGTTGCGCCCAGCGCGAGCGTGACCTGATAGGTCGTCGGGTTGTAAACGGCTCGACCGATCGGGATCGCCTGGCCGTTGAGCGTGAGTGCGTAATAGGTCAAGGTCGACGCCCGGATCGCGTTCATCGGCTTGTTGAAGGTGATGACCAGACTATGGAAACCGCTTGCCCCCGCCACGGGAAGAATGCCGGCGACCGTTGGCGAGGCGTTGCTGACGGGTAAGGTCGGACTGACGGGGTGAAGGATTGTCACGGTCGTCTTCGAGACGGCGCCGAGGGTTGCGCCGTTGGTCGGGCTGCCGAGGCCGAAGAGAAAGTTCGGGCTCGTGCCGGGAACGGTCGTGTTGAAGACGGGGACGTTGACGACCTTCGAGGTCTCGCCCGGTCCGAACGTGAGCGTTCCCGAGATCGCCGAGTAATCGATTCCGGGTCGGGCCGTGCCGCCGCCGGTTGCGTAGGCGACGGTCACCGTGCCTGTCTTGCCGCCGGTTCGGATGATCGTCACCGCGGCGAAGCTTGAGCCGGGGGGGGCGATGGTGGACGCCGTCGCGATCTGGAAGGCACCCGGAGCGTTCGGGGTCGCGTCGGTCGCGGTCACGCTGGCGATCGGGCTGATCGCGGCGCCGCTGGCCTGGCTGAGAGCCAGGCTGAACGAGAGCGGGGCGGCATGGAACTGGTTGTCGTCAAGGATCGTGACCGGAACCGTCGCCGAGGTCTGGCCGGGGCTGAAGGTGAGTGTTCCCGAGGTCGGGACGTAGTTAACACCGGCCAGCGCGGTGCCGTCGGAGGTCGTGTAATGGACCGTCGCGGTTCCGTTCGGAGTGTTGCGGATCACCGAGAAATAGGCGACGCCGGGTCCGCTGAAGTTGTACGGGCCGGGGGCGAGGCTGACGGCCGGCTGGTCGCTGTCCTGGATCGTCAACATGGCCCCGGCGGGCGAGCCGAGCGTGGCGCCATTGGTCGGACTGCCGAGAGCGATACCGACGTTGACCGACCCGCCGACCTTGGCGGCGTCGAGGATCGGGATCGTGAAGGTCTTCGTCGCGGGATCGCCGGGGTTGAAATAGAGCGTGCCGTTGACCGGGGTGTAATCGACGCCCGCCGTGGCCGATCCGCCACTGACGTTGAAGCTGACCGCGACGCCACCCCCCTGCCCGCCCGTTCGCGTGACCGTGATGGCGACCACGCCGGCCGACTCGGTGGTCGTGTACGAGGCCGCTCCAAGCTGGAACGAGACTGGCACGGCGAGCAAGGCATTCGAGAAGGCCGAGGTGTTGCCCGTGATGTCCGTCGCCGTCGCCGTGATCCACTGGCCCGACTTGATTCCCGTCGGCAGGCCGAGCGTGAACGACAGCTTGCCGGTGGCGTCACTCGTCAGGGTCGCCGAGAAGAGGAAGGTCTGGCCCTGGCCGAACCCCGATGGGTCCTTGCTGTCGCTGGAGAAGAATTGAAGGGTGTACGTCGCGTTCGGCTCCGCGGTGAGCGTCCCTTGCACCGTGCCGTTGGTGCCGTCCGAGATCACCGCCGAGAGGACCGGCGCGGCCTGGAGCTTATTTGCGGAGGTCGCGGCGTTCAGCGCGATTCCGCCGGGGGCGTTGTTCGTATAAATTGCGTTCGAGAGGATGGCGTTGCCCGTGCCCGAGTCGATATTCACCCCTTCGCCGGCGTTGTAGGCGATCGTATTCCCCGCACCCGAGGCCGTGCCGCCGATCGTGTTGTTCGAGGCGCCCGATGTGACGAGAACGCCGTCGATCTTGTTCGCCAGGACGACCTTGGCGGTGAGGTCGGTGCCGATGAAGTTGCCTTCGATCAAATCGCCCGATGACCCGACGCCGGTGATCCGGACGCCCCGGTTATTCCCCGAGATCACGTTGGCCGCGCCTGTGGCCGTGCCGCCGATCGTGTTCAGAGGGGCGTTGTCGAGGACAACACCGTCCACCGCGTTGCCCAGGTCGGTCACGCCGTCAGTTGCCGTGCCGATGAAGTTGCCTAGCACGAGGTTGCCGGTCGACCCGGCGCCGAGGATGTACACGCCGTTGTTGTTCGACGAGATCGTGTTCCGAGCCCCTTGCGCCGTGCCGCCGATGATGTTGTTCGGCGCGTTGTCGATGTAAATCCCGTTGAAGGCGTTCGGGAAGGCGCTGCCGCCGTCGGGATTGAGGCCGATGACGTTGCCCGCGATCGTGTTGCCCGAGGCCCCGGCGCCGAGCAGAAGAACGCCCTGGTTGCGGTTGTTCGAGATCGTGTTGCCGCCGTTGCCGCTGCTGTCACCCACGAAATTGCCCGGCGCGGTGATCGAGACGCCGTTCTGGTTCGGCAAGAGAGCAATCACGCCGCTGACGACGTTGAACCCGATGTAGTTGCTCAAGAGGCGGTTGCCGGTCGACGTGGCGCCGTCGATCTCGACCCCGTCGAGCAGGTTCATGCCGATGACGTTGCGGGCGTTCGCCGCGTAGCCGCCGATCGTGTTCTTGGGCGAGTTGAGAATCAGCACGCCCTGGGCCTTGTTCGGAAGGCGAAGCGTTCCCTTGACGATACTGCCGTCGGCGCTTCCCAGGTCGGTGCCGATGAAGTTGCCGAGGAGCTGGTTGCCCTGGACGTTCGACCCGCCGGTCGGGTCGGTGATCTCAACCCCCGCGCCGCCATTGCCGCTGATGACGTTGCCGCCGCCGGTCAGGGCCTCGCCGATCGTGTTGTTCGACGAATGGATCAAGATCCCCTGATCGGCGTTGTTGACAACGACGTTCCCTTGGATCAGGTTTCCGGTCGCGCCCAGGCCGTCGAGCAAGAGGCCGACGCCAAAGGCGGAGTTGCCCGCGGCGTCGTAGCCGTTATTGGCCATGACGTTGGGCAGGCCGGGGGTGTCGCCGCCGACCCGGTTGTTCGACGACGTGATTCGAATGCCTTCGCCCTGGTTGCCGATCTGCGGCAGGGCCAGGCCCGCGGCAACCGACGGGGCAACCTCGAAGTTCTTGCCGCTGGTCGTGTCGGGCAAGGCGCCGAGGAAGTTGCCCCAGAGCCAGTTGCCTTGTGAACCGGCCCCGGAGATCGAGATTCCGGCATCGTGAAAGCCGGTGATGATCAGGCCGCTGACCTCGCAATTCGACGTGGTGATGGCCAGGCCATCGTCATAAACGTTCGTCGGCGGGGTCGGCAAGGCGGAGCCGTCAATCCGAACGAGCGGATTGTTCAGGTCCACCTCGGTCTTGTCCGTCGGGCTGGTCGACGACCCGGGCTGAGTGTATCCGTTGATGAGCACCGGCGCGGTGATTGCCGGCAAGGGTGTGCTGACCTGAATCGTCTGGATGCCCGAGCCAGGCAAGGCGAAGTTGATCGTGTTCGGCACGGGAGACGAGTTGCCGGTCGTCGGCAAGATCGGCGAGACGGTCACCAGCGCGCGCTCGGCGTAGGTCAGGGCCGAGAGTGGCAGCGTGCCGTCAGAAAGCGCGATCGCCTCGCGGAGTGAAAGGGTGTTCCCGCCGGTCGGGTCGGCCGTGTCGGCCGTCGTGTTCACGACGATCGAGAGCGAGTACGATCCGGTTCCACCGGCCGAATCCGTGTTGATCACCGTCACGGTTTCCGATGCTGGCGGCCCGAGAACGCTGTTGACCGGGTTGCTCAGGGCCAGGCTGAACTTCAAGGGACCGGTCACGACGCCGTCGTCAAGAACCGGCACGGTGATCGTCTGACTCGTCTGGCCGGGCTGGAACGTGACGGTTCCCGAGCTGGCCGTGAAGTTGACTCCGGCATGCGCGGTGCCGTCGGCCGTGGCGTACTGAACGGTCGCCGTGCCGACGGGCGAGTTCCGGGTCACGGTGAACTGGACACCCCCGGCGTTCTCGTTCACGGCCGCGGCCGAGGCGCCAAGCTGAACCGTCGCCTTGTCGTCGTCAAGGATCGTCAGTGTCGAGACCGACGGGTTTCCGAGCGTCGCCACGTTCGTCGGGTTCGAGAGCGTGAGGTTGACCGTTACCGAACCGCCGACCTTCTTCGCGTCGATCACCGGAACCATGAACGTCTGGCTGCTGACGTTCGGGCTAAAGGTCAGGGTTCCCGAGGCGGGCAGATAATCCGTTCCCGCGACGCCCGATCCGCCGCCGATCGAGTAGCTGACCGAGTCCGTCCCGTTCGAATCGCCGTTGCGCGTCACCGTGATCAAGGCCGAGCCGCCCGACTCGCTCACGGAATACGTTGCCGCGCTGAACTGAACGCCGACCGGAACCGCCTTCGCGGCGGCCGAGAAGACCGAGGTATTGCCCGTTGGATCAGTCGCCGTCGCCGTGACCCACTGTCCCGAGGGAACGACTTGGGGGACCTGCTGCGCGATGATCGACTTGCCCGTGTTGTCGGTCGTCAAGGTTGCCGTGTAGAGCGGCGTCTGGCCTTGCTCCAGACCGAGAGGCGGCTGCGTCGGGCTGGCGAAGAACTGAAGCGTATAACTCGTGTTCGCCGCCGCGTTCAGCGTTCCCTGGATAAAGGTCGACGTGGCATTCGGAGTGACGAGGCTGAGGACCGGCGCGGGCTGAAGGTTGTTCGCGGTGTTCGCCGGGTTCAGAACGATCCCGGCCTGCGTGTTGTTGGCGATGTCGTTCGAATAAATTGCATTGCCCGTCCCGCTGTCGACGTTGACCCCGGCGCCGACGTTGTCTTCAATCGTGTTGCCCGCCCCCGCGGACAGGCCGCCGATCGTGTTGTTCGAGGCGCCCGATGTGACGAGAACGCCGTCGATCTTGTTCGTGATCTCGGCCTTCCCGGTCAGGTCGGTGCCGATGAAGTTTCCTTCAATCGCGTTGCCTGTTGACCCGACGCCGGTGATCTGGACGCCCCGGTTGTTCCCCGAGATCACGTTGCCCGCGCCCGAGACCGTGCCGCCGATCGTATTCCCCGGCGCATTGTCGAGAACGACGCCATCCACCGCGTTGCCGAGGTCGGTAATTCCATCGGCCGCGGTACCGATGAAGTTGCCTTCGACCTGATTGCCCGTCGCTCCGGCGCCAATGATGTAAACGCCGTTATTATTCGAAGAGATCGTGTTGCGGGCGCCCGAAGTTGTGCCGCCGATGATGTTGTTCGGCGCGTTGTCGATGTGGACACCGTCAAACGAGTTCGGAAAGGCGCTGCCGCCGTCGGGATTGAGGCCGATGACGTTGCCCGCGATCGTGTTGCCCGAGGTGGTCGAGCCGGAAATCAGGATGCCATTGTTGTAATTGTCGTCGATCGTGTTCGGGCTTGACCCGCTCGGATCGCCGATCGTGTTGCCCGGCGCGGTGACCGAGACACCGTTGCGGTTCGGCAGGTAGACGATCAGGCCGTTAATGACGTTAAAGCCGAGATAGTTATTCAGGACGTGATTGCCGGTCGACGCCGCGCCGGTGATCGCGACGCCGTCCCCGCCGTTCTCGCCGATGATGTTCCGCGAGTCCACGGCCGCTCCGCCGATGAAGTTTCGCGGCGAATTGAGGATCAAAACGCCGTCGCCCTGGTTCGGATAGGCGATCGATCCCTTGAGGATCAGGTTGTTAACCGTGCCGAGGTCGGTGCCGATGAAGTTGCCGAGGACAAGGTTCCCCTGAACGTTCGACCCGCCGGTGATCTCGATCCCATCGGCGCCGTTGCCGCTGATGACGTTGCCGCCGCCGGTCAGGGCCTCGCCGATCGTGTTGTTCGACGAGGCGATGAAAACCCCCTGCGCGGCGTTCGCGGTGATGATGTTCCCTTCGACGAGGTTGCCTGTTCCTCCCGCCGTGTCGATCAGAAGTCCGACGCCCGCCGGATTGCCCGAACCGGCGAATCCGTTGTTCGAGATCACGTTGGGCAGGCCCGGCGTGTTGCCGCCGACCCGGTTGTTCGACGACGTGATTCGAATCCCCTCGCCGAGGTTGCCAAGCGCCGGCGTTCCTTCGAAGTCCTTGCCGTTGGTCGGGTCGGGAAGTGCGCCGATGAAGTTGCCCCAGAGCCAGTTACCTTGCGATCCGGCCCCGGAGATCGAGATTCCGGCATCGTGAAAGCCGGTGACGATCAGGCCGTCAACCTGACAATTGGCCGTGGTGATCGCCAGGCCGTCATAGGTCGTTCCGGTCGGCGGAGTCGGCAAGGCGGAGCCGTCAATCTGGATCAAGGCATTGTTGATGTCGACCTCGGTCTTGTCCGGGGTCGACGTCGAGGCGCTTGGCTGCGAGTAGCCGTTGATGACCGCGGGCGCCGTGAGCGCCGGGAGCGGCTGGCCGGTGATGCTGATCGTCTGAATGCCCGAGCCGGGAATATTGAAGTTGATCGTGTTCGGAACGCCCGCCGTGAAGGTTCCGGCGATCTGCGCCTGGGCCTGGGCGCTCAAGGCCGAGACGGCGAGCGTGCCGTTGGAGACCTCGATCGCCTCGCGAAGCGAGAGGGTAATGGCGGTCGGGTCGTTGCCGTCGCCGGTCGTGTTCACGACGAGACTGGCCAGAAGCGCCCGGGCTTCGAGCGGCTCGACCGCCGGCCTCCGTGACATGAGGCTCCGTCGGGTGCTCTGGCTCAAGCTTGGGCGGGATTGACGGCGGGGCGGGTTCTGTCGGGGCCGGGGCATGCTCATGCCATCCTCTAGTCAGGTCCGAAAGGCGCGCGCGAGTCCTTGCTCGATCCGATCAGGCTCGGCCAACTTCGGCCGGCCCTGGATGCGGCGGCTTCCTTCGAGACGTGCGACGGGGCCGCAATCCAACAGTAGGACACGCCCACGACTTGCGCCCGAAATCCCCCGATCAGTCCTTCGCGGCGGTCGCCGGTTCGACCGCGACGTGCTCCAGAAGCGACCAGAGGTAAAGCAACTGGAAGCAAAAACTGAGCACGGAGAAGAAGGTCACGAACCGGATCTCCGGTGAATGGGCGAGTTGCCAGAGTCCCCGCTTTTGGTGCTGGCCGAATCGCAAATCGACCGACCCCCAGATCGTCTCACCGATCCGGATCGGGACGCTGACACGATCCTCATCAAAGGTGCCCGATTTGGCCTGGCCCCGATCCGGGCCGACCAGGACGATCGTCGACCCATTCGCGCGGCGGATCTCGGCGGTGAGCAACTCGGCATCGTCTTTCAAGGCCGTTCGCGCCGTTTGGCAAAGCGCCTCGTCGTCGCCATCCCGGGCGGCCCTTTCACAACGTACGGCAATCGCCTCCGCGAGTGTCCGGTGGCTGTCACTCCGCGAAGCACGACTTCCGGGCAAGACCCCGGTCATCAACGCCAGCCAGAAGACATAAAGCGAGAGGCAGGCCAGGCCAATCGCCAGCCTCATGGCCATCGTCATCGATTTCACGTTCAGGCCCCCTCTTTCCCTGAGCCGTGAAGGCCCTTGCCTAGGCCCTCAAATCGGTGGGATTCCGTGAAACCAATAGCTCACGATCCTCCACTCAAAAAGACTTCCCGTAAGAACCGAGTCCACTCAAGAGCCAGGTTCCTGGTCGAGGTCCAGTTCAGGACGGCCCCGAAAAATCGATTCAAGCCCGAAAAAATGTCGACGCGGAAAATTTCAGGCCGCATAATTTCATTGCAAGTATGCAACAATCTGCGCGGAAATTAGGCAGCTAAGAAGATTATGGAGAACCGAAGGCTCCGCGCAACGTCTGGCCCGTCTTGAATTTCGGGGATTTGTGCTGGGTCGGTATCAGGATCGCATAGGATTAATCTGAGGCTAGTATTTTTCCGACCCATGCGAACGGTTTGCGAGCCCGGACGGGGACGACTCCGGCGAGGAGCTCGTTGACTTCGGCGGGCCGCCGCGTCACGGCGAATGGGGCAAGATGGTGTCGATGGACTATCGGACGGAAACGAGCCTCTTTGACGGGTACAACCTAACCGGCTACGACGAGATGTTCGCCGCTCCCGGTCGTCCCCGGCCGCATTATGCCTCGCTCATGGAACGACTCGAAGGCGTCGGGTCGGACGAGCTGGGGCGTCGGCACCGCGTGGCCGACCTGATGATGCGGCACCAGGGGATCACCTTCACCGTCTACGGGCGCGATCAGGGAATCGAGCAGATCATCCCCTTTGACCCGATCCCCCGGATCATTCCCCCCCTGGAATGGAGTCGCATCGAGAAGGGCCTGATCCAGCGGGTCCGGGCCCTGAACCTCTTTATTCACGACGTTTACCACGACCGCCTGATCCTCCGTGATCGAGTCGTGCCCCCCGAACTGGTCCTCGGGGCGTCGGGCTATCGGCGCGAGTGCATCGGACTGAAAGTTCCTCGCGACATCTACATGCACGTTTCGGGAATCGACCTGATCCGTGATGCTCGCGGAGAGTATCTTGTTCTTGAAGACAACTGCCGGACCCCCTCGGGCGTGAGCTACGTCCTGAAGAACCGGCAGGTGATGAAGCAGGTCTTCCCGGTTCTTTTTGAAGAATACAACGTCCGACCGACCGACGACTATGCGTCGAACCTGCTAGCGATGCTCCGCCACATTGCCCCGGCCTCGGCGTCGAGCGATGACCCGGTCGTCGTCGTCCTGACGCCCGGCGTCTACAACTCCGCCTATTACGAACATAGCTATCTCGCACGCCAGATGGGCGTGGAACTGGTCGAGGGCCGCGACCTCTTCCTGGACGGCGGTCAGGTCTTCATGCGGACGATCCGCGGCCCGAAGCGGGTCGACGTGATCTATCGGCGAATCGATGACGACTTCATTGACCCTCTGACCTTCCGGCGCGATAGCCAGCTTGGCGTCGCCGGTCTGGTCGGCGCGTATCGGGCGGGGAACCTCGGCCTGGCGAACTCGTTCGGCACTGGAGTCGCGGACGATAAGGGGATCTATCCGTTTGTTCCCGAGTTCATCCGTTACTACCTCAAGGAAGACCCGATCCTGGCCAACGTCGAGACCTTCCGGCCGCTGATTCCGTCGCACAAACAGCACATCCTGGCCAATCTCGACAAGCTCGTGGTCAAGGCGGTTGACGGCTCGGGAGGCTACGGAATGCTCATTGGCCCGTCGTCGACGGCCGAGCAACGTGAGGAATTCCGCCGCAAGGTGGAGACGAATCCCCGGTCGTACATCGCTCAGCCGACGATCAGTTTGAGCCAGCACCCAACCTTCGTTGAAGACGACCACCTCGAAGGCCGACATATTGACCTTCGCCCGTTCATTCTTTACGGCGAGGAAATCAAGGTGATGGCGGGCGGCCTGACACGCGTCGCCTTGCCGAGGGGAAGCCTGGTGGTCAATAGCTCACAAGGTGGCGGAACCAAGGATACCTGGGTCCTCCGCGACGGCGCGGATGCCTCGCCTCCAACGCAAACGCAGGGGGCGCATTGACCGATGCTCAGCCGGGTCGCCGAAAATCTCTACTGGATCAGCCGATACGTTGAACGAGCCGAGAACGTCGCCCGGCTCCTCGACGTCGGTTTCCACCTCGAACTTGACGCCTCCGACGTCACCCGGCAAGAGGGCGAACTCGGACCGATCGAGAGTGTCCTGATCATCCTCGCCTGCATCGACAGCTTCGGAGCGTCTCATGGCGCCCCGCCGACAGCGAGCGAAAAGGACCGCGAGGCGGTCCTCCGGTTCCTCACCTTTGACCGTCGCCACACCAACTCGATCATCTCCATGCTGGCCAGGGCCAGAGAGAATGCCCGGACCAGCCAGGAAACCCTCTCCGGCGAAATCTGGAGCCACATCAATACCTTCTATCTCTACCTGGGAGGCAAACGCGCTCAGCGGAAGTTCGCGGCGAGCCCCTCGCGGTTCTTCGCCGGGATCAAACGCGAGTGCATCCTCTTCGACGGCCTGGTTGACGGCACCTTGCCGAGGAATGCCGTTTACCACTTCCTCAGGCTCGGCCGGTATCTCGAACGCGTCAATCAGATCAGCCGGATCTTGAACACGAAGATGCACGGCCTCGGCGAGGTTCCAGGTTCCGACCCGCCGATGCGCGTCGTCCACTGGGCCAGCCTCTTGCGGAGTTGCTCCGCCTACGAGGCCTATCTTCGCGAGCACCACGACCGGATCGACCCCGAGAGCGTCGTCCGTTACCTGGTCCTCGATCCGACCTTCCCGCGCGCCATGAGGTTCTGCGTGGCGCGTTGCTGTGAGTCGCTCCGCGAGATTGCCGGGAGCGGCGATGGCGGTTTCTTTACCTCCGAGGCCGAACGCGTGCTCGGCCGGCTCGACAGCGAGCTCCGGTTCATCGACGTTCACGAGATTTTCGGTCAAGGGCTGCCGACGTTCCTCGTCGGGATTCAGGACGCCTGCAACCGCGTCGGCGACGAGATTCAGTCCGCCTATTTCCACCATACATGACATGACCGTTAAGCCATGACCGCCGGCCGCCGGCCTCCTATGATGGGTCAACTCGGCCGCCCGTTGTCAGCATTTCACGAGGCGATCCCCAATGCTCCTGAAAATCCAGCATGAGACGAAACTGTCGTACACGATGCCTGTCTCCGAGACGGTCTTCGAGGTGCGCATGGCGCCGCCGTCCGACGATGACCAGACGTCGCTCAGCTACCGCCTGAAGATCACCCCGGACGCTCAGGTCACGTCGTATCGCGACGGCTTCGGCAACCGGGTCGATCTCTTCAACGTTCCCACCTCCTATCATGAGCTGATCGTGCTGACGACCAGCTATGTCCGAACGCACCGACGATCCGTCACCGACCGGCTCACGAAGGCCAGGGTTCTCTATCCCGACGATCGGCCGGTCGCCGTCGAGGCGATCGAGTTCCTTCAGGCGAGCCCGCTCATTCCGCGCTGCCCGGAGCTTGACGAGTTCGTCTCTGGCCTGAACCTGCCGACCGGCCCGCTCGCCGACACGTTGATGGCGCTCATGGAAGCGGTTGCGGGCCGGCTCAAATACGAAAAGGGCGTCACTCGCGCCCGGACCCACGTCGGCGAGGCGCTCGTGCTTGGCTGCGGAGTCTGCCAGGATTACGCGCACCTGGCCATCGGCGCCTGCCGGGCGCTCGGCCTGCCCGCGCGTTACGTCAGCGGATACGTCAACGACACGGGTGAGGTCGCCACGCACGCCTGGTGCCAGGTCTGGGCCGGAGATTCGGCCGGATGGGTCGAGTTTGATCCGACCCACCTGACCTTCGTCGGCGACGATTACGTGATGACGGCCGTCGGCCGCGACTACAACGACGTTCCGCCGAATCGTGGCCTCTGGAAAGGCCGGGCCGAGGAGTCGATGAACGTCTCGGTCAACATCGAGTCCGTCGAGCGCGTGCCCCATGAATGGAACGACTGGAGCGCTCCGACCTTCCGTCCCTTCCGCCCGTTCGCCCCGTTTGGTGCCATGGGGGGCAGCGGCCAGTTTCAGTACCAGTCGCAGCGCCAGGGCAACGGTCACAAGAGCAGCAAGCGGACCCGGACCCCGTATCCGAACCAGCGGAGCGTGAGCGCGGGGCTCGTCCAGCAACAAGGTGAACAGCAGCAGCAGTGATCGCCGAGAATTGTCGACCCGGGAGGATCGCGGCCGATGACCGAAGCCGGAGGACCGATGCTCGATCGGTTCCGCGGCTTCGGTCATCGGCCGTTCCGTTGTGGAACGAATCAGGCCCAGAGTCAGAGCGGCGGAGCGAGGCAGGCGGCGGGGCTGTACGCGGCCGATTCCGGCACCTCGTCGGTCCAGACCGTGAACCGGACGAGTTGATTCGGGCCGAAGATCGTGGTCAAGGCGGCGTCCACCGCGTCTCGACCGCGCGCCATCAAGACCCGGCCGATCCGGGGGACGTTGTGTCGGGCGTCGAACGTGTACCAGCGGCCATCGAGATAGACTTCAAACCAGCCGCTGAAGTCCATCGGCGATGGGCTGATCGGCACGCCAATATCGCCGAGGTAGCCGGTCGCGTACCGAGCCGGGATGTTCATGCACCGGCAGAAGGTGAGGGCCAGGTGGGTGAAGTCCCGACAAACCCCGTTCCGCTCCTGGAAGGTCTCGTACGCGGTCTTCGTCGGCCGGGCATGGTGGTAACCAAAGGTTACCGCCGAGTGAACCCAGTCGCAAATGGCCTGCACGCGGGGCCAGCCTGGCGTGGTGTGGCCGAACAGGTCCCAGGCGATCCCGACCAGGCGGTCAACCTCGCAATATCGGCTCGAATGCAGGTAGACGAGCACGTCGAGCGGCAATTCCTCGACCGGGATCTGACGCGCCCAGGGCACGACGGGGTCGGGCTGTCCGCTATCTTCGACGATCAGGTCGTCCCAGAGCCGGAGTCGCCCAGCCTGTGCCACGAGCCTCACCGCGCGGTTGCCGAAGGCGTCGGAAAAGAGGAAGGTGGGAGCCCAGGGCTCGACGTGCAGACCCCCCAGCCTGCGGATCGTGAAGTCGCGTTCCGGGAGGGTCGACAGGAGGAGGACCATCGGCGCCGCGGCCGGGAGGTCGAAGATCAGCTCGTAACCGATTCGGATCAGCATGGTACTCCTAGTGACCGCGCCGCTCCCCGGCGTCCGGAACCCGCGGTCATGACAAAACGTTAACACCCGGTGGCCTGCCCCGTCAACGCCCGACGGAGCCTGCCCGTGACTTTTCATCGAATATCGAAACGATTCCGGGTAAATCGGCCCAAGTTCGACAATGGCGGGCCGACCGACCGGCTGACACGAAAGGCAAAGAGACCCGATGACCTACTGCCTGGGCATCCGCACCCGCGAGGGCCTGGTACTCGCCTCGGATTCTCGCACGAACGCCGGCTACGACCAGGTCAATGTATGCCGGAAAATGCACATTTTTGTCAACCCGGGAGACCGCGCCTTTGTCATTCTGGCCAGCGGCAGCCTCTCCTGCACCCAGTCCGTCATCTCGCTCCTGCGACGCGATTTTGAACAGGACCGGGGCCTCGCCTCGGCGCCCACCTTTTACGACGCCGTCCGGGTCGTCGGCGAACAGGTCCGACGCGTCTCGGCGCTGGACCGACAGGCACTCGAACAGGACGACTACAAGTTCAACGTCCACCTCATCGTCGCCGGTCAGATCCGCGGCGAGCCGCACGACCTTTACCTCGTCTATCCGCAGGGCAACCCGCTCCGCGCCAGCGAGGACTGTCCGTTCCTTCAGATCGGCGAATGCAAGTACGGTCGCCCCATCCTTGACCGCGGCGTTCGCTACGACGGCACGACGCTCGATGAGGCCGCGCGCTATGCCCTGATCTCGATCGATTCGACGATGCGGTCGAATGTCACCGTCGGGCCGCCGATTGACCTTCTCGTCTACCAGCGCGAAGACCTGAATGTCATCCGACACCGCCGGTTCCCCGACCGCGACCCCGACCTGATGGCGATCCACGCCCAGTGGGAACACTCCCTACGCCGGGCCGTTCAGGAACTCCCCACGATTCCCTTTCCCGACCCCGGACCTCCCGCAACCTAGCCGGCGTCACGGTGGGACGATTCGGCCTTGAAACCGATCACGTTGTAAACGGTTGACTCGTCCCAGAGCCCTTGATCGGTCGACAATCGGCGGGCCTCGACTCGATACTCGTCTCGCAACCCGGCCAGCCGGGCGGCCTTAACGGGATCGCCTGGATGAAAAACCGGGTTTCTCATCCACATCTCCCAGGCATGCTCGGCGTCGTCCATCGTGAGAAAATGGCCCGACTCGTCGATCACGATCTCCGAACGCGGGAAACCGGCCTCGGCCAGGAGGGTTCGGCAGCGCTCGGGACTGCCAAGCATTGCGACCGTCCTGGGTAGTTCGATTCCGTGCCGCGCCGCGATCATCCGTAAGAGCGGACCCATCATGAACGATCCCTCGGACCAGGGATTGAAGGCGATCCGCCCTCCCGGCTTGAGAAACCCCCGCCAGAGCCGCAAGGCGGCGGGGATGTCGGTCATGTACGGCAAGGCCGAACTACAGAGGACGAGATCAAAGGTCGAGTCGGGAAAGTGCAGCGTCTCGGCATCGGCCTGAATGAGTTCGACATTGCCGAGGCACTCGGCCTCAATCGCCTTTGACGCGCGTTCGAGCATCCCTCTGGAGAGGTCGACGCCGATGACCCTGCTCTGTTTGCCGATCAGACGGGCCGTCGGCAAGGCCGCCAGGCCAGTGCCAACGGCGATGTCGAGCACCCACTCACCAGGTTGCGGGCGAGCAAGATCCACCAGCCGAACGGCCAGGCGTCCGTGGAAATGATCCTTGTTATAGTCGATGCGAGCGTCAAAAATCTCAGCGACCAGACGCTTGTAAGTCTCGTCCAGCATCGTTTCGCATTGCGCCGCGGCCATTCAGGACAACGGTCCGAAGTCCTGTCTTATGTCTTTTGCCCCTTGCCTTTTGCCCTTCTTCGAGGGTTTCAGACAGTCAGGAACCGTTTCGGCTCGCGGGTGATCCGACGGTCACCCCCCGAGGGGCCGCTGCCGAGCCGACGCTTGTCGGCATCGATCGCTTCGAGAAGTTGAAAGAGGCGGGGACGAAGCGTCTGAGACTCGGCCGCGGTCAGGTCCGGGGCACAGAGTCGGTCCATGAGACCGCGAAGAGTCTCCGCGGCCTGGTCGTTCTCCCGGAAGTTGTTGGGGGCCATGGTCACGTCTCGGACGGTCAAGGTACAGGGCAAAGGTTCGGTTCACTCTCAGTGATGTTGGTGCCGGACAGGGTTTGAACACCTAGACGCAATTTCCTGACCAACGGTTCGAAACATTCCGGGATAATCTTTTTCGAAGGAAAGCGCGTTCTGTCTAAGTCTAACATGCAATACGAGTAAGAACGCAAAAGTTCGTTCGAATCATCGCTTGGATGCGAAGAGTCGCCAGACGAGAAAATGGTGCAACTGGGGGTTTTTCGCCCAGCTCCCTGGCAAGAATCGCCCGCGATGCGTGCGGATCGTTCGTTCAGGAGTGAAGGGAGGGACCGAGGCGGTCGAGGAAGGGGTGAATCATCGCGTAGATCGCGCCGGCAAGACCCATCGCGGCGGGGAGAGTGAGCAACCAGGCGAGGGCAATGTTGCGAACGGTCTTGAACTGGAGCCCTGATCCGTTGGCGAGCATCGTACCGGCAACCCCCGACGAGAGGACGTGCGTCGTGCTCACGGGAAGTCCGGCAAGATCGGCCAGGCCGATGGTTCCCGCGGCGACGATCTCGGCCGAGGCTCCTTGACCGTACGTCAAATGCGCCTTGCCAATCTTCTCGCCGACAGTGACCACGATCCGCTTCCAGCCGATCGTCGTGCCAAGTCCGAGAGCCAGGGCAACCGACGCAAGCGTCCAGGGGGGCGCGAAGTCGACGGCCGATTCCAGCGCCTCGCGGGCCGCCTTCACGCGCTTGAGGTCGCGGGGGCCGAGATTTTCCGGCGGGTGCTTCTCCAGGTTTTCCAGGGCCCGGCCGATTAGGACGAGGCGACTTCGCAAGGCCCAGCGCTGCGCGCGGGGGACATCGGCCAGGGTTGTCTTGCCTTGAAGTTCGGTTCGAACCTGAATTAGATCGTCACGCAGGGCCGAGCGTTGCGCCGCGGGTGCGTGGGTTTCAAGGAGCGTTCGCAGGGTCTCGTCGGCCCAGAAGACCCGGGCAAGCTCGTCGGTCTTGTGCGTCGGGTTGAGCGCGTAATGGGCGGGAAGCAGGCCGATCAGGATCAGCATCAACAGGCCGACCCCCTTCTGACCGTCATTGGAACCGTGGGCAAGGCTGACCCCGGTGCAGGTGGCAATCAGAGTGGAGCGGACCCAGAACGGCGGCGCTCCGTCCTCGGGAGGCGGGTCGAAGAGGTGGGTTTGTTTCGAGAGAACCCGCTTCATCAGCCTGAGCAAGCCGGCCGCGAGGACAAACCCAACGAGCGGCGAGACCAGCAACGAAAGCGCAACCTCACCCGCGCCCGCCCAGTTCACCCCGCCGGCGAGCGGCCGACCGGTCAGGTAGGCATGCGTCAGGCCGACGCCGAGGATCGCGCCGACGAGCGTGTGCGAGCTTGAGGCCGGAAGGCCAAGCGCCCAGGTCCCCAGGTTCCAGGCGATCGCCGCCGTGAGCAGCGAAAGCACCATCGCCAGCGCCGCGCCGTGATTTGTGGTGACGAGGAGGTCAACCGGCAGCAGGTGGACGACCCGGAAGGCGACGGCCGTCCCTCCGAAATAGACGCCGACGAAGTTGCAGAGGCCCGACCAGGCAACCGCCTTGCCCGGTTCCAGCGCCCTCGTGTAAATCACGGTCGCCACGGCATTCGCCGTGTCGTGAAATCCGTTGACACACTCAAACGCCAGCGCCACGCCGACCGAAACCAGCAAGAGCACCAGGGACGTGCCAGTCAGCGAACCGTCAAAGAGCGTCAGGTTCATGGGACGTATCCGACGGGTCGTCGCGTGAAGGCACGAAGGATTCTGACCCGTCGCGTGGGGTTCCGTCCAATGAAGAATCCGTGAATCCAGGCCGTTGGCGTTTTGAGCCGGCCGTCCAAGGGTGCGTCAAACGTGGGAGGGATCGGGAAAGGTCGCCAAGACGATGACGAGGTTGGGGCAGCCCGGGACGGGACGGACCCGTACCGTGCCGAGCCGGATCGCCTCGCGAATCCGGGCTTGAACATCAAGGTCGTCTGACTGCGCACTCAGCGCGGCGAGGGCGGGGTCCGCCGACGCGCCCGAAACACGTAAAGGACGGAGACGGCCGGAAATCACCGCCGGCCGGGTTGTGGTGGCGAGCGTCATTGCTCCTCCTTGGAGGTCGGAACAGCCCCTCGACATCGAGGACCGCGCCAATTACTTACAAACAGCTTACGACGAAAATCGAGGCGGAGGCGCCTGGTTTGTTTGTTTTACCAACGGGCCAGAGAGTGCCATGTTGGCGGGATCTGGAGGGGTTACCTGAATCGGCTATCGAAATTAACGGATTATGTCATCTTACAAGATGTGTCAGGAAAAGGATACCCCATTTAAGTCTTGACAAAATCATTTTTATGGATAGCACGGTTTTCGATGCTTCCGGCGCTCATGATCGAGGTCGGACCGTCACCAGGGAAGGGCCGAAACCTGGCCTGGATGCGCGGGTGAATGTCAAAATCTGCTATTTCAGCAAGGTGTGTTGCGGAATAGCCGTAAGATTATAGGGCAGAAGGACATGGAGGAAACGAAAAATCTGTCCTTTGTCCTCGTTTCCTTTGACCTTTACGTCAAATAGCTTTTAATGCGCAAAAACCCTAAATGATCGATGACCGATTTCCAATGTTCAAGCTGGCGGAATTTTTCGGTCATTGGGACTTTGCAATCCTCCGGCCTGGATGCGGCGGGGCGTTGATCGGGTCTGTTAGTCCAGGATAGACTGCGGGTTGTCCAGGCCGGTCTCTTCGGGAATCGGTTTGGAGGCTCTAGTCGCGTGGGATCGAATTCAATCGTGTCGAGCGAGCCGGGGGCCGAGCTGATGACCGAGCTGAACCGGAGGGGATTCCTCAACGCCACGGGTACGCTTGTCGCGGGCCATGTGATGGCGTCGACCGCGCCCGCCGCGGTGGCCGACGGCGAGCCGGCGACGATCGGGGTCGGGGTTGTTGGTGTCGGCAACCGAGGGAGCGTCCTGCTCAAGACCCTTCTGGAGATCCCCGGAGTCGTTGTCCGGATCATCTGCGACAACGATCCCGCGCATCTCGAACGCGGACTCAAGATGGTCGAGACCGCCGGTCGGCCCCGGCCCGAGGGGACGGCGGAATGGAAAACCTTGCTCGACGCCAAGGGGGTTGACGCGGTCGTCAGCGCCCTGCCCTGCGACCTCCACGCCGCCCACTATCTCGACGTTATCGCCGCCGGCAAGGATCTTTACGGCGAAAAGCCGATGTGCCTGACCCCGGCCGATTGCGATAAGGTGGTCACGAAGGCCAACGCCTCGAAGCAGATCGTCCAGATCGGCCACCAGCGTCGGGCCGACCCCCGGTTCATCGAGACCGTCCGCCAGATCCGCGATGGCGAGCTTGGCGAACTGGTCGAGGGCCGCATCCTCTGGTCGAACTCGTGGGGACCTTTGCTCGGCTGGTTCGGCCGCCGCGAGCGGTCGGGAGACTGGGTTGTTGAACAGGCCGTGCATAACTGGGACGTCATGAACTGGGCCAACCAGGGTCTGCCCGTCCGCGCCGCGGCGCTCGGGCGCGACGACCTCTTCAAGTCGTTGCAGTCCGATCGGAACGTCCACGACTATTATTCGGGGGTCGTCGAGTACCCCAACGGCGTCGTCGTCAATATCCTTCATAGTTGGGTGGCCCCCACCAAGTTCAACGAGGAATATACCCGGCTCGTCGGCACGAAAGGGGGCGTCGATTTCAACTCGGGCACCTTCTCGTACCGCCCTGACCAGAAGCGCCCCGACCGCGTCGGCCACTCTCACCCCGGCGCCGTGGACAACACGAAGCTCGCGCTGGAAGCCTTTGTCGACTCGGTCCGGACCCGCAAGGCCCCGGTCTGCCGGGTCGAGCACGGCCGCGACGCCGTCCTTGCCTGCCTCCTCGTCCGCGAGGCGCTTGACTCCCGCCGCGTCGCCACGATGAAGGAGTTGATGGCCTGAGCCCCGATCGCCCCCGCGCCCCGACTCGCGAGGCCCTCGCCAGGGCGCGCGGGGCGACCGTTCCCGACCTGATCGCCCCGGCGCTGAAGGTCCTCTTTTGCGGAATCAACCCGAGCCTTTATTCCGCGGCCGTCGGCCTCCATTTTGCCCGGCCGGGGAATCGGTTCTGGCCGACCCTGCACGCAACCGGATTCACGCCAAGACTCTTCGCGCCAACCGAGGGCCAGGCGCTTCTGGCCCTCGGCTACGGAATCACGAACGTCGTCGACCGCGCCACCGCCGCGGCCGACGAACTCTCCGCGGCCGACTATCTTGAGGGAGGCACCCGTCTTGAGGCGAAGGTCCGTCAGTACCGGCCCCAGGTCGTGGCCGTTCTGGGCGTGACCGCCTATCGATCCGCCTTCAACCGCCGAGGCGCCTCGATCGGCTCTCAACCCGATCGCCTCGCCGGGGCGACTCTCTGGGTTCTTCCCAACCCGAGCGGCCTCAACGTCAGTTTTTCCATCGACCGCTACCGCGCACTCCGCGAGGCCATTTCCTGGTGATCGACGGTACCCAAGCCGGGTAAAAGAGCGAACCGACAATGCATGGCGTCAGCGGAAGCGGTCCGGTAGGATCGACCGGATGAACAACGACCCGGACCTCGACCCAAAACCAGCCCCCGCGCGGCTTGCGTCGGTGGACGCCTACCGTGGGTTCGTGATGTTCCTGATGATGGCGGAGGTGCTTCACCTCAAGGGACTCGCGGCCAAAGGGGGCATCTGGGCGACGCTCGCCCATCATCAGGAACACGTCGAATGGGTCGGCTGCACCCTCCATGACCTGATCCAGCCGTCGTTCTCGTTCCTCGTCGGCGTCGCCCTCCCCTTCTCCATCGCCGGTCGACTGGCCCGGGGACAATCCCAGGTCGGAATGATCGCGCATGCCTTCTGGCGGGCACTTATCCTGGTCGTCTTGGGAATCTTTCTCAGGTCGGTCGACAAGCCGCAAACCTATTTCACGTTCGAGGATACGCTCAGCCAGATCGGCCTTGGCTACGGCTTCCTCTTCCTCCTGGGTTTTCGGCCGATGCGCGACCAGTGGATTGCGCTTGGCCTGATCCTTGTCGGCATCTGGGGGGCCTTCGCCTGGTACGCGCCTGGGCCAGACTTTGATTACGCCAGGGTGGGCGTTCCGGAGACCTGGAACCACCACGTCACCGGGTTTGCCTCGCACTGGGACAAGAACGCCAACCTCGCCTGGCGGGTCGACACCTGGTTTCTCAACTTCTTTCCCAGGCACGCACCGTTCGCATTTAACCGGGGCGGATACGCGACACTCAGCTTTATCCCGACGCTCGGCACGATGATCCTTGGCCTCATTGCCGGCGGAATGCTCCGGCGAGTGGATCAAACAGGCTGGGAAAAGGTCGGCCGGTTCGTCGCGGCGGGGGTCGTGGGTTTGATGCTCGGCTGGGCGCTCGGCGCCTCGGGAATCTGCCCGGTCGTCAAGCGAATCTGGACGCCAAGCTGGGTCGTCTTCAGCGGCGGCTGGTGTTTTTTGCTGCTGGCGGCCTGGTACGCGGCGGTCGACCTGATTGGCCCGCGACCTCTCGCCTTCCCCTTCGTCGTGATCGGCATGAACTCGATCGCCGCCTATTGCCTCAGCGAGTTGCTCAACGGGTTCTTGCTCTCGACCTTGGACATCCACCTCGGACGCGACCTGTTTCGGAGGCTTGGCCCCGAATACGAGACGCTCCTTCGAGGGGCTTCCGTCCTGTTGATGCTCTGGCTGATCCTCTTCTGGATGTACCGACGCAGGCTCTTCCTGCGCGTCTGAGGGGCGAGCCGGGAATTCTGGAAGCGGATCAGGACCAAGGACAAAGCCTTGAGTGTCTTGTTGCAGGTCGTAAAAAACGAAAAGGAACAGGAAGGAGGAAGGTCGGGAGGGGATGCGAGGCCAATCATGGCCGTCATCGCCTTCCGAGGTTCCTGATCCTGTTCCTTACGAACGATCAGACTGGCGGTCGAAGCAGCCGACCGTCGGGTCGGGTCAGCTCAATTCATTTCATTCCCAGGAAATCCCGAGCCGGGCAATCCGGCGACGGACTTCATCCACCACGTCACGGTAGGCGAGCACAACCGAAGTCGTCGCCTTTTCGCGGGGCTCAATGCGGCCTCGGGTGACGCGTGAAGGAACCTGCGCATCGTCCGCGCCGACGTTCAGAACGACGGCCGGAGTCTGCATGGTCATCGGAATCGACATCTCGTCCTCACTACCCACTGAGTTATTCGTCGCAAGTCCAGGTCGTTCCGAAAGTTTCGCCCGCAGTGTGAAAGGCGAGACACCCCGGACGGCCGCGAACCTGCCACGGTCGCACCCGAATCCGTTCCCAGTCCTCTGACATGCGGCGACAAAGCTCCCGCCCAACCTTCTCGCTTGCGAAAGAAGGCCGTGCCCGATGCCCGTCGCTCGCCACTTGCAACCGGCTGGGGCCCCCACCCGACCCCCCGGCCGGTAAGTGCCTCGAACCGTCGGCTGCCGGGTCTTGATCACCCGACGGCCGGCTTACCTATCTGGCAACCTTCACCTAATCATACCCTTCGAACTTGCACCTCGCGGAAACGCGAAAATAACCTGGCGGCTACCTCGCGTTGACCCCACTTGCCTGGTCGGAGCCGTGTTGATTGGGCTCAACACGTCTCGCCTCCGAACCGAAGCGCTCCTACGTTCTACCCTATGAAACGCCGATCGGCGACCTCGGTTCTTCCCTTTTTCAGAAATCCGCGCCTCCAAGCACCGACGCCTCCATCCTTCCTTACGTTTACATCGCCTTTTCGTGCGAGGAAAAGACAAGAAATTTTTGATCACGAACCGTTTGGTCGTATCGATCGTGCGCGTCGCCCGCTGTTTCGATTTTTCGACATACAGGGTCATGGGAGCGTTCACGAGACTTCAAGGCGAGATAAAGCCCATGCTCAGACTCTCGACCGAGGACAGGGAAGGCCGATCGGTTGTCCCGCTCTCTCTTGGCCTTCTGGTGTTTAACGTGCTCGGCGGCGCGTCGGCAACGCGGGCGATTGAAGTTGATGAGGTTCGAGCCCGTCTCGATCCGCCTGCCGACGATTCCGACGAGGCCGAGTCAGAGGCATCGCAGGCGTTTTGATTGAGTTTACTTCGCCCGCGTCGCCGCGGGCCAGTTCAAATGCTTGCGAAGAAACGCGAACGAGCCGACGCCGTGGATCGTGTGCGGCCCCGAGAACCATTCGATCTCGGCCCGGTCGCCGATCCCGAGCTTGCCTTCATAAAGCAGGCGGACGCGAGCAAACTCACCGCCAACGGCATCGTCCGAGCCGACCGTGTCAAAATGCCCGCGCTCGACCAAGAACGGTCGGGGGGCGATCAGGGCGGCCATCTCGGAATAGTTAAAGGTGTTGCCCAGGTTCCACTCAAAAATCTCGTACTCGGGGGTCCAGACATAGCTATACGGCGACCTCGTCGACGCGTTCTTGCCAACCCACTCGTTGAAGTCGCCCGAGCAGATCGAGAGCGCGTAATTCGAGACGAGCGGCGGAACCCGCATCGCGGTCTTGCCGCCGTAGCTGAGCCCGTAAAATCCAATCCGGGCAGGGTCCACGAAGGGTAACGTCCTGAGCCAGTCGGTAATCTGCTGGTGCTGGGGGACGATGACCGAGAAAAGCGTCTTTTTGAGCGGGTTCGCCTTCCGCTGGAGGCTTCGAAAGCGATCGCCGAAGATGTAGAGGTTCTGCGGCGCGAAGGTGACAAACCCCTCGGCCGCGAGCGTCGCGGCGAAGTGGTGATAAAAGGGGCTATCGACCTTCGGGTCGGCGAGTTCCCGCGGTCGGCCTTCCAGGCCATGCTGGCAAACGACCACGGGCCGCCGCTCACCGCTCTTGATCCCCCTGGGCACGAGCAAGATTCCCTCGGCGATGACGTCGGGAAAGACATCAAGGACGACCTCGTAGCCCTCGAATTTCGGGTCGTCATAGATGCGCCTGGTCCTCGGGTCGGCCGGCAAGAGCGGGTCGTCAAACCGGCCGATAATCTCGTCGCGGAAGGCGGTTCGATAAGGCTCGATCGTCTTTTCAAAGGCAGGGAGCGACGACGTGTCGGCCTTGCTAAAGTAAGCCTGTCGGGTGTACGGGCTTTCGGCCAAAAGCTGCTGATTGTGGCGGTCGATCTCATGCACCTGCCTCGCCTGGCGTGCCTCGGGGTCGACACCCGATCGACCGAGACGCTCAGGCGGCCCGACATCGGCCGCGACCATGACCCCGGCCTCGAACGAGCGCAGCCAGGCGTTCAGAGCCGCCTCGGTGCCAAAAACACCCCCGGCCGGGTCGATCAACGTTGATGGGCCGACCGGTTTGAGCCCGTCGATGAGGGCAAGCGCGCGGTTCATCTCGGCGTGGACGGAGGCGGGGTCGGGCGTGGTCAGTCGACCGGGACCGGCGCCCGATCCTGTTCCCGCGGCGATCGTCAGTTCGGGGCCTCGGGCAATTTCGACTGTGATCGGCCTTGGCGCCACGAGGCTGACGACCTCGGCGTCACCGAACTCTTCGAGAAAGCCGAAGACGTTGCGATCGATCGGCTCGCGCCAGAGATCCTGACGACGATCGAGGTAGCCACTCACGCCGACGGCATCGATCCGGGTATCAATCGCCGCCGCGTCGAGGGCGATCAGGCCCCCTTCTCCGTAGCCGAAGACGCCAATCCTGGGGTCGCTCCCGTGCGCATCCTTGACGAACCAGTCAACCACCGCGAGCACTTTTTGGACTTCATAACCGAGGATATGCCGCCCCATCTCAAACGCGGATCGATAGAGGTACTCACGCGAGGTCAGCCTGGCCCGGCCGTTCCTGGGTGCGACCTTGCGGTCGATCAGAACGGGAACCACAACCCGACAGCCGATCTCCGCGAGCCTCCTCGCGAACTGCGAGGCCGGGGCAATCCCTTCGGCCAGGCCGACGAGTTGCTCGGGCGTCTGATCGGCGTCGGGAATCGCCACGACGTCGGCGACCTTCCGGCCGGTCGGAACGAGCAAGAGCCCTTCGCCGTGGACATCGCCAAAGGCTGGCCAGCGAACGGCGAAGACGTCGTAACCCTGTCCGCGCGCGATCAAGGCCGGTTGCGCGGTCGTCCCGACAAGCTCCATCGCCTCGAACGGAACTCTCGGATCGCGTACGCCGAGGATCTGCCTGAGCCGTTCCCGGTTCGGAGCGACCGACGCCGTATACGCTTCGGGCGAGCTCACGTCGCGTTTCCAGAAGGCCGGACGCCTGGCGACGGATTCCTCCGTCTTCTTCAAAAGGAAGCGATCGACGCCGTCGACGAGTGCCGAGGCGATATCGCCGGTCATGGTCAACGGCTTCGTTCCGGCAAGCGTTCCAGGCTCATCGCCCCGCGTTCTCGTTGCGGCGAGGAACAGCCCGACCAGGACCGGCACCCACTTCAACGTTGATCGCATGAATCGGTCCTGTCCGACTTCAAGTCGTTGTCACCAGGGATTTTGGAATCGATTCGGTCGGTCATTTGTGATCGAAAGGAAAATCGCGAGGCGATCTCCGGCCTCTTCATCAATGCCCCGCGGTCGCCTCGGCGAGTCGGCTGTGAAGCCGGGAGACGACGTCGGCCAACGCAGGGTCGTCGGCGAGGTTGACAAGCTCGGCGGGGTCGGTCTGGTGGTCGTAAAGCTGTCGGCCGCGAGAGCCGCCGTCCCACTCGATATAACGGTAACGCTCGGTGCGGATCGAGTAGCCCGGGAAGGGATCGCCCTGGTTTTTCTTCGCCTTTGCGGTCGCATTTGGTCCTGGCCCTCGGCGCACCTGCGTGATCGCCGCCGACGGCCAGTCGTGCCCGGGATCTTCGATCAGCGGGCGAAGACTTTTTCCCTCAAGACCGGCCGGAGGCGTCAGGCCGCAAAGGTCGGCCAGGGTTGGATAAACGTCAACCAGCTCGACGACGCGCGGCGACTTGCCAGACGCCTTGATGCCAGGCCCGGCGACGATCAAGGGAACGTGCGCGGACTCGTCAAAAAGGCTCATCTTTTGCCAGAGTCCATGCTCACCGAGGTGATAACCGTGGTCGCTGAAGAAGACGACAATCGTCGAGTCGGTGAGCTTCAGGCGGTCAAGGGCATCGAGCACCTTGCCGACCTGGGCGTCCATGAAGGTCGTTGACGCGTGATAAGCCCGGATCGCCTCGCGCTTGAGGTCGTCGGACATTCCGTAATCGGGGTTGGCAACGGTCAGGGCCGCCTTCGGAACCCCCTTGCGGCCGGGTTCCTTCACCGGCTTGATCGTGTCAAGCGGGTACATGTCGAAATAGGACTTCGGCGCGACATACGGCGTGTGCGGCCGGTAAAAGCCGACGGCGATGAAGAAGGGGCGGTCCTTCCGCGATTCGAGCATCTTGACGGCGGCCTCGGCGCCTCGGCCGTCGGTCTGTTCGGCATCGGTTCCCTCGGCGGCGAGCCAGCTCAAGGTAGCGCCGAAGCCGCTACCGGGCTTGATCGAGAAGATTTGCGGCTGATCGTCGATGTCACGACCGCGCGGGTTGACGACCGCTTCCCAGCTTGCCGGGTCGTCGAGGCCGTTCGTGCCGATTCCGTCGGGAACTCCGTAATGATAAATCTTCCCCACGCGACCGGCGAAGTAACCGTTCTTCTGGAAAAGCTGCGGCAGGGTCACGATATCGGGGTGCTTCTGGCGGAATCGAAGGCCGTTATCGAGCACGCCGGTCGAGTCGGGGCGCAGGCCGGTCATGAACGATGACCGGCTCGGGTTGCAGAGCGGATACTGACAGTACGCCCGCTCAAACCGGACCCCACGCGCGGCCAGTCGGTCAATATTTGGCGACTTGACCAGCGGGTGGCCGTAACACCCGAGCGCCGTGTTCAGGTCGTCGGAAAGAATGACGAGGACATTCGTCGGTCGCCTGGCCGTCGAGGCGGTTGGCTCGGGCTCAACGGCCCATAACGGGCTGACTGAACAGAGTCCGAGCAGAAACGTGATGGACGCCAACCGGGATCGTCGGGGTTGCATCGGGGGCCTCGGTCGTCAAGCCGAACGGTCGTGAGGTCATGGAAATCACCATCTTACGGCAAGGCCAGGCGTGGTCCAGAGACCGCCGACCGTCGACGGGAGAATTGCAAAGTCCCGATAACCGATGACCAATGTCCAAAAAATCCCGCCTGTTTGGTCATCGGTTCTTGGTCCTTGGTCATGGAAATGAGGCACTTTGCAATCCTCCTGAAGCGTCCCGTTGCCCCCTCGACCGCGGCGGGTCGGGGGCGTAAGATGAAGGAACCCGCCCGAAAGTTCAGAGGCCCGGCACCCACCAGACCAGATTAGACCCGTACCGAGAGCCAGGCCGGCCGAGTCAAAAGCCAACCCGCCAACCCCGCCCGGAAGTTCGGACATGACCCAAGAGATCAACCGCCCCGGCGCCGAGGTTCCGTTTGCCCCGGAGTTCGTTCACAGGCTGCACTTTACCGACGACCTCCTCGGCGCCGAGAGTTCGGTCCTGCGCGAGGTTCTCGAACCGTCGGGCGACCGGCCGGCGAAGGTTCAGTTCTGGGTCGACGAGTTCGTTGACGCGGCCCGGCCCGATCTCAAGGCGAGGCTCCGCGCCTTCCTCAAAGAGAACGCGGACCGGGTGATCTCGGCGGGCAACGTGCAGATCGCGCCGGGGGGCGAGGCGGTCAAGAATGACATTCATATTCTGGAACGGATGCTCAAGGTCTTTCACGCCGCGAACCTCGACCGCCGAAGTTACGTGGTCGTGATCGGCGGCGGAGCGGTGCTTGATGCCGTTGGCTTCGCCGCGGCGATCGCGCACCGGGGCCTGAGGCTGGTTCGCCTGCCGACAACCACGCTGGCGCAGGCGGATTCCGGAGTTGGCGTCAAGAACGGGGTCAACCTCTTCGGCAAGAAGAACTGGCTGGGGGCCTTCGCGGTCCCCTGGGCGGTCATCAACGACACGGCCTTGCTCGCGACCCTGCCCGACCGCGACTTTGTTTGCGGATTCTCCGAGGCCGTGAAGGTCTTCCTGCTCAAGGACGCGAACCGGTTCGACCAACTTTGCGCATCGGCCAGTCGGATCAGGGAACGCGACCTCTCGGCCGCCCTGCCCGTCATCCGGGCCTCGGCCGACTGGCATCGTCGCCACATCACGCTCGGCGGCGACCCCTTTGAATCGCGGGAAGCCCGGCCGCTCGACTTCGGCCACTGGTCCGCGCACAAGCTCGAAGCGATAACCGACTTCCAGGTCCGCCACGGCGAGGCCGTCGCCATTGGCCTGGCGATTGACACGCTGTATTCGTCGATGGCCCTGGGCCTTCCCGCCAAGGACGCCGATCGCGTGATCCGCTGTCTTCTCGACCTTGGCTTCGTTTTAAATCATCCGGCCTTGAGCGACACCAGTCACCTCTTCGACGGCCTCGAAGAGTTCCGTCAGCATCTCGGCGGCCGACTCACCCTAACCATGCTTCGCGGCGTCGGCGATCCGATCGATGTCCATGAGGTTGACGCGTCCTTGATGCGCGCCGCGATCGACCGGCTCAAGGATTTCGGTCCGGCCGTTCCCGTTGGAACGCATCACGAGGCGAAGGTGAAGGCGAATCGTTCACAATGAACGAAGGTCAATCACCTTCGGACCGTTCCCGTTAAAATTCCGCGTTGCCCGGAGTTCTCGGGAACGGAATGACGTCGCGGATATTGGCCATTCCCGTGGCGTAAACGATCGTGCGCTCAAAGCCAAGACCGAAGCCGGCGTGAGGCACCGTGCCAAACCGGCGGAGGTCGCGATACCAGGTGTATTGCTCTTTGGAGAGGCCGATCTCGTCGAGTCGAGCGTCAAGGACGTCAAGGCGCTCCTCGCGCTGAGAGCCGCCGATGATCTCGCCGATGCCTGGAGCAAGCACGTCCATCGCGGCGACCGTGCGGCCGTCGTCGTTCAATCGCATGTAAAATGCCTTGATTCCTTTCGGGTAATTCATCACCACGACCGGGCGGCCGACAAGGGTCTCGGTCAGGTAGCGCTCGTGCTCGGACTGAAGGTCGATGCCCCAGGTGACGGGATAGTCGAACTTCACTCCCCGGGCGGTCGCGGCTTCCAGGGCCGTGATGGCCTCGGTGTAGGTCATCCGTTCAAAGCTGGAATCGACAAAGGTTTCTAGCCGGGTGATGCAATTCTTGTCGATATGCTGGGCGAAAAAGGCCATGTCGTCGCTTCGCTCGTTGAGCACGGCGCGGAAGAGATATTTGAGGAATTCCTCGGCGACTCCGGCGTCGTCGTTGAGGTCGGCGAAGGCAATCTCGGGCTCGATCATCCAGAACTCGGCGAGGTGCCGGGTCGTGTTCGAGTTCTCGGCGCGGAAGGTCGGGCCGAACGTGTAGACGCGGCTCAGGGCCAGGCAATACGCCTCGACGTTCAACTGGCCGGAGACGGTCAGACTGGCTGCCTTGCCAAAAAAATCTGCTGAGTAATCGACGCCGCCGTGTTCATCGCGGGGCGGGTTGCCGAGGTCAAGCGTCGAGACCCGGAACATCGCCCCGGCGCCCTCGGCGTCGCTCGTCGTGATGATCGGCGTATGAACCCAGACATACGAGTTTTCGTGAAAATAGCGATGCACGGCCATCGAAAGGGAGTCGCGAACCCGAGCCACGGCGCCAAAGGTGTTCGTCCTCGGCCGGAGGTGCGCGACCGTCCGCAGGTGCTCCATCGTGTGCCGTTTGGCCGAGACAGGATAATGGTCGGGGTTCTCGACCAGGCCGACGACCTCGACCTTCTCCGCCTTGATCTCGAACTTCTGCCCCTTGCCCCGCGACTCGACCATCACGCCCGAGACCCTCAGCGCGCAATGGGTCGTGAGATGGAGGATCTCATCCTGATAGTTGGCCAGATTCGCCTCGGCGACGACCTGGATCGGGTCAAAGCATGAGCCGTCGTGAACCTGAAGGAACGAAAGGCCCGCCTTGGAGTCGCGGCGGGTCCGCAGCCAGCCCTCGACCATCACCGCCGCGCCGACCTCCGCGCGACCGGCGAGGAGGTCCTTGATGGTCAGTCGGTTCATGGTTCCCTCCAGGCGCCGGCAGTCAAACGGAGATTCTCGACGATGGTCATCGCTCGCTTGAGGGCGATTATGAGCCGGAGGGGCCGGGTTGTCCACGGGAATGGCAGGGTTCAGGAGAATCGATGACCGATGACCGATGACCAATGACCGAGGGAAGACGAATCAGGTGACGAAATTTTTCTCGGTCATCGGTCATCGGTCATCAACCGATCGAACCGGCGGTAAGGCGGTGGAGTTCGCGAGTGATCGGGTCAAAGACGCTGGACCAGTCGCCGGGTTGGGTCTGGCGGAAGAGGCGAAGGCTGGGATACCAGGGGGTGTCGTCGCGGTCGAGACGCCAGCGCCAATCGGGATCAAAAGGCAAGGCGACCCAGGTCGGAACGCCAAGGGCACCGGCGAGGTGAGCAACCGCCGTGTCACAGGTGATCAGAAGATCGATGGCCGAAAGAACCGCGGCGGTCTCGGCGAAGTCGGTAAGCTGCTGGCTCAGATCCTTGATGATTCCCGATGGGTAATTGGCAAGGTCCGACGCGCCGGGGCCGGTCTGGAGACTGAACGCCTCGACACCGGAGAGGTCGGCGAGCCCGGCGAAGAACGAGAAGGGAATCGAGCGGTTGCGGTCGTTGACGTTCCGGGGATTGCCTCGCCAGACGATCGCCAGGCGCAAGCCGACCGGCTCGCCGAATTCAAGACGCCAGTGACGGACGCGTTCGGCCTCGGCGCGGAGATAAGGAATCGGCGCGGGAATCGTCTCGGACGTCGTGCCGAGCAGCCCGGGAAGACTCATCAGGGGAACGCACAAGGTTTCGTCGGCAAGACTCTCGCCCGGGGAGAGGAAATGGTCAATGCCCTCGCAATCCGCGAGAAGCCCGCGAAGCTCGGGCTGGACGTCGACGAGGACCCGGCCGCCAAGGGCCTTGACCATCGGCGCGTATCGGATGAACTGAATCGTGTCGCCAAGCCCCTGTTCGGTCTGCAAGAGAATCGAGCGGCCATCGAGTCGCGAACCATCCCAGCGCGGTAAGGGGAGAGCGGCGCCGGCGAATCCGGCGGTCTGCCAGCGCCATTCGTACTCGGCCCAGCCTCGCGGAAATTCCCCGGTCAAGAGCAGGGCGATACCCAGGTTCATATGAGCATCGGAATAATTAGGCCGGGCGGCGATGGCGTCGGCGTATCGGGCGATCGAACCGGCGAGATCGCCCTCTTCCTTGTGAATGTTGCCGAGATTGTTGTGCGCCTCGGCGAAGTCAGCGCGAACGCGGATCGCCTCGCGATAGCAATCGGCCGCCTCGGCAAGCCGGCGCTGATCTTTATGGTTGTTGCCGAGGTTGTTATGGGCCTCGGCATAGTCTGGCCGGACCCGGAGCGCCTGGAGGTAGCGGTCGTGCGCCTCGTCGTATTGACCGAGCGCATTGAGCGTGCTGCCAAGGTTATTCTGCGCCTCGGCAAAGACGGGCCGGAGCGCCAGCGCGGTCTCGTAACAGGCCAGGGCGTCGTTGAACTGGTCCTTCATGTGAAGAATGTTGCCGAGGTTATTGTGCGCCTCGGGAAAATCGGGCCGGACGAGCAAGGCATTGCGGTAGCAGACCTCGGCGTCGTCGATCCGGCCCGCTTCGAGGTAGAGGCTGCCGAGGTTATTGTGCCCCTCGACAAACTCGGGCCGGGCGTTCGCCGCGCGCTCGTAACAGGAAATGGCCTCGATCAGGTGGCCTCGATCGCGGAGCAAATTGCCCAGGTTGGCGAGAGCGTCCGAAAAGTCGGGCCGAAGGGCGATCGCGGCCTGATAACAGGCGAAGGCCTCGTCAAACCGGCCCAGTCGGAGATAAGCGTTGCCGAGGTTGTTGCGGGCCTCGGGATAATCCGGGTTGAGGCTCAGCGCGGCCTCGTAACAGGCAAGGGCATCGGCCCAGTTGCCTTGATCCTTGACCGCATTGCCCAGGTTATTCAGGCCGGCGGCGAAATTCGGTTGAAGGCGCAGGGCCTCGCGAAGGTGGGCCTCGGCTTCCTCGGCGCGGCCAAGCGCGAGCAGGGCGAGACCCAGGTTGTTCCAGGCATCGGGAAGGTCGGGGCTAAGCGCAAGGGCCTGGCGATACGAGGCGACGGCCTCTTCCCAGTGGCCGTGCTCGGCGAGAATCACCCCTCGGTTGCTCAGCGCCGGGGCGTGATCGGCCTTGAGGCTGAGCAAATGATCATACGCCGAGAGGGCGTCTTGCGGATTGCCCATGACCTGACAGGCGGCCCCGTACAGGAAGCAGGCGTCGACATGCGCCGGGTCGACGCGCAAGACCTGGGTGTAAAGCTCCGCGGCCTCGGGAAGCCGGCCCGCCTTGTGAAGACGGAACCCCTCGGTCATGATTTCCTGGATCGTGGCCATCGTCGTGCCTTCCTTTGCAGGACTTTTTTCCGCGTCTCTGGATCACGATCGGGAAATCATCCTTGATTTCCTGTCTCAGTTCTTCGCCCTGGCCTCTAGCTTGGAACGGCGGCGGTGGACAGGAGGTTACGGACTGCCTTGGGGACGGGGCGGCCGACGGGTAGATCGGTGCAAAGGCTGGTTCGATGGTCGTGCCCTTGACCGATCGACATCGACAGTTCAGGACCACGCGGCCCGGTGTCGTCAAGATCCTCGTCGCGCGTGCAGAGCGGCAGGTGGCTCTGAAAGACGACCCGCGAGGTCGCCAGAAAGACGAGCAAGTACGGCCAGGGCGATTCATGATCGACCCGACGCGCCAGCGCGACAAATGGCGAGGGGATCAACGCGGGAGTCTGATAGATCCGGCAGCCAAGGCCATCGAGCAGGCGAGCCTCGCGGGCGTGGTCGGGGTTCGTCACCCACTCGATGGTATCGCCGAAGTGGTGAAGCTCCGCTTGCGGCAAGACGCTCAGCGCCAGTCGCATAAGATCTTTCAACGCTTCGACCGGAATCTCGGCCGGCAGCGGCGCGGGGGTCTCGCCGAGCAAGGGGCCGGCAAACGCTTCGAACGAACCGGCGAGCGCCGACTCGTACAAGGTCCGGCATTCCTCGCACTCGTCCCAGGCCCGAAGCGAGGCGACTCCGGGAATCGCCAGCGGAGGCGGATCGCTGAAGGTGGTCGCCGGCTCGGCCTGTTCGCAGAACCGGCAACGGCGAACCCGGCCCGATTCCCGAGCCTCGGCCTCACCGAGCAGAACGCTCGGCCCATCGAGCCGGTATCGGGCGATGTACTGATAATTCAGGCCAAAGGCGAGGTCTTTCTCGGCGGCGAGCCAGTCGTCATGATTGCCGCCGTGCTGGCCGTCCCGGCGCAGCCAGCGATGATACGCCGCCACCTCGATCTGTTCACGGGTCGGTTGCATCGGGTCGGTCCCATCCCTTGGGTTGTCGTCGAGAACTGGAGAGGACCGAGGACCCGGCGGAAGTCCAAGGCGCGTCGTCCTTGAGCCTCCGCATTCCTGGCCCAACACCACGAGGATGTTACGTCGTCTCGATCAGGACCTCGCGGACGACGTCGGGCCGGGCCGGGTCGTGCGGCTCGGTGTTAAATGAGAGGATGACCATGGGCGTCGCGCCGGTGTTGAGCATCGCGTGCGGAACGCCTGGCGGAAAGACAAACCGGACAGCCTGGCCCGCCTCGATCGAATAATCGCGGAGGCCGTCGGCGTCGCGGACCCTTACCAGGGCCGGGCCGAGCACGGCGGCGACCTCGGTTCCGATCGGGTGGAAGTGGTTGCCTCGAATCGCCTTCGGAACGGTCAAGACCAGGTGCGCATTCCGCTGCTCGGGAAATTCGTTGGTATGCAAAGGCTCAAGAACAAGCCCGCGCGCGTCGGTCGGAAAGGCGATCGGCTCGACGGTCGCCCTCGCGGTCACGTCTGCGTTCATCGGCCTGCATCCTCCCCGCCCGTCGATCGCGCAGCCGGTCCGAGGGTCACCCCCAGCCGATCTCTGCCAGATCCCGAGGCAATGAATAGTGCTCGCCGCGAAAACCGTCAACCCGGATCAGGAGAATTGCCAAGGCCCGAGGACCCAGGACCGATGACCGAAAAATTACGCGTTTTCGTCATCGGTCATTGATCCTTGGTCATTGAAGAGTCAGACCTGGCATTCCTCCCGCCGATCGAAGTCGAAGAAGGCGTTGATTGGCAATCGGGCGTGGGCCGTGTTAACATTTCGTGTCGTTAACGGCGCCAAGAGGCGGGAGAACGGAATGGGACGGTTCGCGGGTCGCTCCGGGTTACGGGGCTCCCGGACCTGATTCAGGGCGGGAACGCTGGTCATGGACAAAACCCTCGTCTCCTGCAACTCCTCCTCGAAACAGACCGACCCCTTCGGCGAATTAAAAATCTTCGCCGGGCGCGCCAGCGGCGGACTCGGCGGCGCGATCTGCGAACAGCTTGGAACCAAGCTGGCGAAGTCGGAAACGATGCACTTCAGCGACGGCAACGTCTTCGTCCGGGTTTTGGAGAACGTCCGAGGCCGCGACGTCTTCATCGTGCAGGGGAACGAGTATCCGGTCAACGACAACTTCATGGAACTCCTCTTCTGGATCGACGCCTTCAAGCGTGCCAGCGCCACGCAGGTCACGGCGGTCATTCCCTTCTTCTCGTACGCCAAAGGGGACAAGAAGGACGAGCCCCGGGTCTCGATCCGCGCCCGGGTCTGCGCCGATGCCATCGAGGCGGCCGGGGCCAACCGCGTCTTGACGATGGACCTGCACAGTCCCCAGATTCAAGGCTTCTTCAAGATCCCGGTCGATCATCTTTACGCGACGCCCGTGCTCGTCGATTACTTCCGCAAGAAGCAGATTCCCGACCTCGTCGTCGCCTCGCCCGACGTCGGTTTCGGCAAGCAGGCGAACCGCTACGCCGAGATGATGAAGGCCCCGGTCGTCTACGGCAACAAGGCCCGGCGGTCGCACGACGAGCGGGCCGAGGTGCTCGACGTGATCGGCGAGGTCAACGGCAAGAATGTCTTGATCGTTGACGATTTCTCGATCTCGGGCGGCACCCTGATCGAGATGGCGAACGCCTGCAAGGAGCGCGGGGCGAAGGATGTTTATGCCTGCGTGACCCACGGGATCTTCGCCAAGGGGACGACCGCGAAGCTCGCTCGAAGCCCGATCAAGGAACTGGTCTTTACCGACACGATCGGCTATCGGTTCGAGCCGCTCGCCCCCTGTTGCAAGGTCATCAGCGTCGCCGGCCTCTTCGCCGAGGCGATTCTCTCAATCCACCGTCGCGAGAGCGTCAGCCGCCTCTTCGAATTCGAACGCGCGGAAGGTGCCGACACCTGAGCCGGAGGATCGTGGACCGACGCGGCCCACGTTGACTTCGCCAGGGGGTCTGCCTAGCATAAATCCGTACGCACACGAAGGGACGACGCGGCACCGATCGACCGATTGACCTCACGGAGAATGCGACGATGGTGATGGACCGGCCCCGTACGCTGGGCGACCTGAGGGCTAGCGGGTACCGGACGGAATCGGTCAAGGACGAGATGAGGCGCAACCTGATCGCCAAGATCCGCAAAGGCGAGCCCCTCTTTCCCGACATCCTCGGTTACGAAGAAACCGTCGTCCCCCAGATTCAGAACGCCATCCTCTCCCGCCACGACATGCTCTTCCTCGGCCTCCGCGGCCAGGCGAAGACCCGGATGCTCCGCCAGCTTGTTCACCTTCTCGATGACGCCTTGCCAATCGTCGCCGGTTCGGAAGTGAACGACGATCCCCTGGCGCCCATCTCCAAGAACGCCCGCGACCGGATCGCCGCCGAGGGGGACGCCACGCCGATCGAATGGGTCGGCCGCGACGCCCGGTACAACGAAAAGCTCGCCACTCCCGACGTCACCATCGCCGACCTGATCGGCGAGGTTGACATGATCAAGCACGCCGAGGGCCGCTACCTCTCCAGCGAACTGACGATGCACTTCGGCCTGATTCCGCGCACGAATCGGGGAATCTTCTGCATCAACGAGCTTCCCGACCTATCGCCCAAGATCCAGGTCGGTCTCTTCAACGTTCTGGAAGAGCGCGATATCCAGATCCGCGGCTTTCCGATCCGGCTCGATCTTGACCTCTGTCTCGTCTTCTCGGCGAACCCCGAAGACTACACGAACCGAGGCCGGATCGTGACCCCGCTCAAGGACCGGATCGGCTCGGTCGTCCGCACGCATTACCCCTTGACCCGCGACCTCGGCGTGGCGATCAATGACCAGAACGCCTGGCTGGCGCGCGACGGCGGCCGGCTCTCGGTGCCTACCTATATCAAGGATGTCGTGGAAGAGGTCTCTCGGCTGGCGAGGACCTCGCCGCACGTCAACCAGCAATCGGGCGTCTCGGTCCGGATGTCGATCGCCAATCTGGAGAACGTCGTTTCGAACGCCGAACGACGCGCTCTTTTGAACCAGGAAAGCTGGGTCGTGCCCCGAGTTGCCGACCTCTATCACGCCGTCCCCAGCTCGCGCGGCAAGATTGAACTGACGATGACCGAGGAAGACGGTCACGAGGACAAGCTCCTCGGTCGAATCGCCGACGAGGCCGTGAAGGTGATCTTCACCCAGCACCTCGACCCCCGCGAATTCCGCCCCGCGGTGGACTTCTTTGAGTCGGGCAAGAGCGTCGAATTGGGAGATACGCTCTCATCGACCGAGGTTCTTTCACGGATCGAGAAGGTCCCTGGACTCCGCAAGCGTGCCGAGGAATTTGCACGCGAAGCTCACGCGGATCTTTCCGACCCCTCCGCCCGCGATGCCGCCTTCGCCAGCGCCGCCGAGTTCATTTTGGAAGGTCTGCACGTCAACAACAAGCTGAACAAGGCCGTCAAGAACGGCGCGACGTCGTACCGGCGATGATGGGTAAACACGACCATGAACCTCTGGGTGGATTTGCCGAATCCGGTGGGAGACGACCTTAGCCGCGAGGCGGAAGGCGACCACGTCTTGCCCGCGGAGCATGCGAGAATCCTTCTCTTTCTGGTCTGGTCGCTCCGGAAAGACCATCAGGACGCGACCTCGGCCAGGGCGATCAAGGAGTATTTTCGATCTCGGTCGCTCGATCCCGATCTGTTCGTCAACGTGTTTGAAGAACTCGTGACGCTTTTCCTGAAGAGCGGCTGTGATACCGCTTTGATCGATGCGAATGCAGATTTAAGCGTGAAGGAGCTACCGCCGATCGAGAAACTCGTGCAACGGACCGGTCAGATGCGACGACCCTCGGCGTTCGGAAAATATGCACACCTTGGCGTTAGCTCCGAGGATGTTATCCGTGAACACCAGGAAGACATCGAGCGGGAAGAGCGGGGCTGGCATTGACTTCGATTCTCGACGCCTGCGCGATGCTTGCCTACCTGACAGGTGAACCCGGTGGGAATGTCGTTGATGGCCTCCTTCGAGACAAACGATTTGCTTGCCATGCCCACTCAATCAATCTCTGTGAGGTGTATTATCTCCTCTTGAGAGGCACGAACGCGTCGACAGCGCGGGCGGGTATTCAAGACCTTTTCGCCGTAGGCGTGATTGAGCGATCCGACATGACCCTGTCCTTCTGGGAGAGCGTCGGAAACCTCAAGGCCAAGGGAAAAATCGCGCTGCCGGATTGCTTCTGCCTCACGCTCGCTCAGGAGCTTTCCGGTCAGGTCGTGACCTCCGATACATGGCGAGTTCGACCCTCTG
This sequence comes from Isosphaeraceae bacterium, assembly GCA_965277595.1. Lineage (GTDB taxonomy): Bacteria > Planctomycetota > Planctomycetia > Isosphaerales > Isosphaeraceae > CBDIDH01. Next base: position 873,466 of record CBDIDH010000002.1, on the reverse strand, counting down.
GTTTCCCTGGGGATCTGCCCCATTCTCTTCATCCGCTGACCGAGGACGGGGGTTAGATCATGTCCGTGTACGAATACAGCAAGTGGGACGAATCCCAGCAGTTTCAGCCGCAGTCGGCGGACCAGCTTTTCGAGAAGCTCTCGGAATATATGATGCAGTACGGAGAGCAGGTTCTCCGGAATCTTGACGACCTCGACAGCGAGGAAGCGAAAGACCTCGTCGAACTGATCCAGAAGGAAGGACTCATCGAGGAAGACGGTGAGGGACGCTATCAGGTCACGCCGAAGGGGCTCAAACGCATTCAGAGCCATGCGCTGACCAGTCTCTTCCAGACGTTTAATCGCGATGCGCTCGGGCGGCACGATACCCCGCAGAAGGGCGAAGGGACCGTTCGCCTTGAAGACAGCAAGCCGTATGTTTACGGCGATTCACTGGCCAATCTCAACCTTCACGAGACCCTGAAAAACGCGCTGAACCGCCAGGGCGGCGGCTCGCCGATCCACGTTGGCCGCGACGACTACGTCGTGTACGAGACCGAGTATCAGACCCGTTGCGCCACGGTTGTCCTGATCGACATGAGCGGGTCGATGGCGCGCTACGGCAAGTACGCGATGACCAAGAAGGTCGCCCTGGCCTTGCAGGCGATGGTCCGGGCTCAGTACGCCCAGGATTCGCTTCAGATGGTCGGCTTTTACACGCTCGCCAACGTCATGAACGAGCGCCAGCTTTTGAACTCGGCCCCCAAGCCGGTCGGCCTTTATGACAGCCGGGTTCACCTTCGGATCAGCCTCGACGCCCCCTTGCCGAACCGCGTCCAGCACTTCACGAACATTCACGCCGGTCTGAAGCTGGCGCGCAGCATCCTCGCGCGTTCGGCCGCGGCGAACAAGCAGATCATCGTCATCACCGACGGCGAACCGACTGCCCACATCGAGGGCCGCGAGGTCGTCCTGATCTATCCCCCCTCCCCCAAGACGGCCGCGCATACGCTTGCCGAAGCCAAACGTTGCGCCGCGGCCGGAATCCGCGTCTCTAGCTTCGCGCTGATCGAAGACTATTACTATCACGGCCTCGTTAACTTCGTCGAGGAAATGGCGCAGGTCTCCAAGGGGGTCGCCGCCTATTGCTCGACCGAAGACCTTGGCAAGTACGTCATCGATAGCTTTGTCGGTGGTCGGCGATCGCGCCGGGTCAGCCACTAGCGAGCTTCGGTCGTCTCTCAGGCAGTCAATCGTCAGGCCGACGTCGCCGCGTAACGGGAGTTTTTCCCCGGCCGGTCCGTCGGCTTCGTTTTTTCGAAGCCGACACAGGATGTCAGCCAACGGCCGCATTCTGCCAAAAAGGCAGAGAGAACATGCGGGTCTGATCGGTCTGTTTATCGTTAATCATTCCATTGCAAAGACTTGCGACTTGGGTTTTCGGCCGGTACGCGAGTTGCAAAACCAGAGTGGTGAAAACCTCATTCGGGGGACCGGATGACAGGTCGGGACCGACCCCCGCGCTGCTGGAGCCTTTGGGGAATTCACCAGGGGCTTGCCGGCGGCGACGTTCGAATCGCGTCGAAGGAGAATCCACCGTGGCGAAGATGTTGGCCTACGATGAGGAGGCCCGCCAGAAGCTGCTGAGCGGCGTCTCGAAGCTGGCCCGAGCCGTCAAGAGCACGCTCGGCCCCCGCGGCCGAAACGCCGTGATCGACAAGGGCTGGGGAAGCCCGACGGTCACCAAGGACGGCGTCACCGTCGCCGAGGAAATCGAGCTGACCGACCCCTACGAGAACATGGGCGCCCAGCTCGTCAAGGAGGCCGCCTCGAAGACCTCCGACGCCGCCGGTGACGGCACTACCACCGCCACCGTTCTGGCCGAGGCGATCTTCAAAGAGGGGCTCAAGGCCCTGGCCGCGGGCGCTGACCCGATGGCCCTCAAGCGAGGGATCGAAAAGGCCGTCGAGGCAGTCGTCGAGAACGTCAAGGGGCAGGCCAAGAAGGTCTCCGGCAAGAAGGAGATCGCCGAGGTCGCCGCGATTGCCTCGAACAACGACAAGGCCATCGGCGAGAAGCTTGCCGACGCCTTCGAGAAGGTCGGCACCGACGGCGTGATCACGGTCGAAGAGGGCAAGGGGTTCGAAACCTCCGTCGACGTCGTCGAGGGGATGCAGTTCGACCGTGGCTACCTCAGCCCCCACTTCGTCACCGACCAGGACCGCATGGAAGTCGTCCTCGAAGACCCGTATATCCTCATCTACGAGGAAAAGGTCAGCACCCCTACCAAGTTGATCCCGCTCCTCGAAAAGATCGCCAGGGCGAACCGCCCCCTGGTCATCATTGCCGAGGATGTTGAGGGCGAGGCGCTGGCGACCCTGGTCGTCAACAAGCTCCGGGGCATCCTCAAGGTTGCCGCGGTGAAGGCCCCCGGCTACGGCGACCGCCGCAAGGCCATGCTCGGCGATATCGCCGTCCTGACCGGCGGCAAGGCGATCTTCAAGGATCTCGGCATCGAGCTCGAAAACGTCGAGCTGACCGACCTCGGCCGCGCCCGCAAGCTGACGATCAGCAGCGAGAACACGACGATCGTCGAAGGCCACGGCACGGCCGACGAGATCAAGGGGCGGACCGAGATGATCCGCCGCGAGATCGGCGCGACCGACAGCGAATACGACCGCGAGAAGCTCCAGGAACGTCTCGCCAAGCTCGCCGGAGGCGTCGCCCAGATCAACGTCGGCGCGGCCACCGAGACCGAGATGAAAGAGCGCAAGGCCCTTGTCGAAGACGCCTTGCACGCCACCCGCGCCGCCATTGAAGAAGGCGTCGTTCCCGGCGGTGGCACCGCCCTGATCCGCGCCGCCGCGGCGCTTGATAACCTCAAGCTGACCGGCGACGAGGCCATGGGCGTCTCCATCATCCGCCGGGCCCTCGAACAGCCGGCCCGCCACATCGCCGAGAACGCCGGAATCGACGGCTCCGTCGTCGTCAGCAAGATCCAGAAGTCCAAGGAAGCCAACTTCGGCTATAACGCCGACGCCAACACCTGGGGCGACATGCTCGCCGCCGGTATCGTCGACCCCGCCAAGGTCACCCGCTCGGCGCTTCAGAACGCGGCATCCGTCGCCGGCCTCCTCCTCACTACCGAAGCCATCATCTGCGAACCCCGCAAGAAGGCCGAGGCCGCCGGTCATCACGATGATCATGGCGGTGGCATGGGCGGAATGGGTGGCATGGGCGGAATGGGTGGCATGGGCGGGATGGGTGGCATGGGCGGGATGATGTGATCAGGGTGGAAAACCTTGATGCCTCGCTCGATGTTGTCACCGCGTAAACCGGCGTACTCTCCTAGAAAACACAGGGATTTCCGGCGGCCCGCGGGGTCGCCTTGAACGATCGAAGGGAAGAACAGACCGATGGCCAAGATTCGCCCGCTTGAAGACCGCGTCGTGATCCAGCAAATCGAAGCCGAGGAGAAGACGGCGGGGGGCATCGTGCTTCCCGACACGGCGAAGGAGAAGCCGCAGAAGGGCCGGGTCCTCGCGGTCGGCCCCGGCAAGCTGCTCGATTCGGGCGAACGCGCCCCGATCGGCGTGGTCGAGGGAGACGAGGTCCTCTTCGGCAAGTACTCGGGCACCGAGATCAAGGTGGACGGCGAGGAGATCAAGATCCTCCGCGAAACCGACATCCTGGCCAAAATCCTCAAGTGAGTTGAGCCCGTCGGGCGGTCCGTACCTGTCGTTTTGCGAAACGAAGCCAGGCCGCGACCGCCCTTCCCTGAATAAAGGACCGATCGACCGTGGCCAAGCAACTCCTCTTCTCCGACGCCGCCCGGCGCAAGATGTTGACGGGCGTCGACACCCTGGCCCACGCCGTGGGCACCACGCTCGGCCCGACCGGCCGTAACGTGATTCTGAGCAAGTCGTTCGGCGGGCCGACCGTCACCAAGGACGGCGTCACCGTCTCCAAGGAGATCGAACTGCCCGACCTGTTCGAAAACATGGGCGCGAAGCTCGTCAACGTCGTTGCGTCGAAGACGTCCGACGTCGCCGGTGATGGCACGACGACCGCCACGATCCTCGCCCGAGCGATCTACCGCGAAGGGCTTCGGTCGATCACCTCGGGAGCCAGCCCGACAGCCGTCCGACGCGGCATCGAGAAGGCCGTCGAGGCGGCGGTCGAGGCGCTGACGACCCTGTCCCGACCGGTCTCCAAGAAGGAAGAGATCGCCCAGGTCGGCACGATCTCGGCGAACAACGACCCGACGATCGGCTCGATGCTCGCCGATGCCGTCGAGCGCGTCGGCCGAGACGGCGTGATCACCGTCGAGGAAGGCAAGACGGCCGAGACGACCCTGGAATTCGTCGAGGGCATGCAGTTCGATAAGGGCTACCTCAGCCCCTATTTCGTCACCAGCCCGACGACGATGGAAGTGATCTTCGACGACGCCCTGATCCTGCTCCACGAGAAGAAGATCGGCAGCCTTCGCGAGCTGATTCCGCTTCTGGAGAAGGTCGCGCAGTCGGGCAAGCCGCTCCTGATTATCGCCGAGGACGTTGAGGGCGAGGCGCTGGCGACCCTGGTTGTCAACAAGCTCCGAGGCGTCCTGAACATTGCCGCGGTGAAGGCCCCCGGTTTCGGCGACCGCCGCAAGGCGATGCTCGGCGACCTCGCGGTTCTGACCGGCGGCACGGTGATCAGCGAAGACCTTGGCTTGAAGCTGGAAAACCTTCAGTTGAGCCAGCTTGGCAAGGCCAAGCAGGTCAAGGTTAACAAGGACAGCACGACGATCATCCAGGGCGCCGGGTCTCGGGCCGACATCAACAAGCGGGTCGATCAGCTTCGCCGCCAGATCGAGGAGACCGAGAGCGAGTACGACAAGGAGAAGTTCCAGGAGCGCCTCGCGAAGCTCTCCGGGGGCGTCGCCCTGATCAACGTCGGCGCGGCGACCGAGGCCGCGATGAAAGAGACCAAGGCCCGCGTTGAGGACGCCCTTCACGCCACCCGCGCCGCTGCCGAAGAAGGAATCGTTCCCGGCGGCGGCACGGCCTTGCTCCGCGTGATTCCGGCCGTTGAGACCCTCTCGGGCACCCTTTCGGGGGACGAGAAGGCCGGCGCCGCGATCATTCTGCGGGCTCTGGAAGAACCGATCCGCCACATCGCGTCGAACTCGGGCCACGACGGCGCCGTGATCGCCGACGACGTCAAGGCGCTCACCGGCTCGAAGGGCTTCAACGCCAACACCGGACAGTACGTCGACATGTTCGAGGCCGGGATCGTCGACCCGACGAAGGTCACCCGATCCGCTCTTCAAAACGCCGCCTCGATCGCCGCACTGATGCTCACGACCGAGGCGATGATCACCAACATCAAGGACGACGAGGAAAAGGGAAGCCGGGCCGAAGGCTCGGTTCGCTGATCCATACAGTCCAGCCAGAACCTTCCGGACGCGTGTCGACTCGAATTGAGCCTGCTCAAGGGCGGCACGCGTTCGGTTCGTTTTGGCTTCGATTTCTCGTTCAAAAACGATCGCGGAATCGAAAAACAAACAGGAAATTCCGCCCCCCGGTCCTGGGGCCTCGAATCTTTGGTCTGCTCGGAAGATTGCCTGGGCGAGTTTCTCGCGAAAAACGATGTTATCCTCGGGTCTTGTTTGCCATTGAGATTTCTTGTGTCGGCGTCGTGGCCGTCTCGAACACAAACCGCAGTGCCTTCTTTGGCGTATTTCTGTCGTGACGGTTGGTTTTTGAACGGAACGAATCCCTGGGAGGCCAAGCAGGGTTCGGCGCAGAAGACGTTGCCCCGGGTGTGCTATCATGAACACGGTCGGGACGTCGCCTGAACCTTATCCCTGTCCGAGACGCCATGCCGATGGCAACTACGAAGCGCGATTATTACGAGGTGCTCGGGCTCAAGCGCGACACCAGCCCTGAAGAAATCAAGAAAGCCTATCGGCAACTGGCCCTGAAGAACCACCCGGACAAGTGCCCCGGCGACGCCGAAGCCGAGAAGCGGTTCAAGGAAGGGGCCGAGGCTTACGAGGTTCTCTCCGACCCGCCCAAGCGGCAGCGGTACGACCGCTATGGCCACGCCGGCATGGAAGGCGCGGGGGTTCATGACTTCCGAAACGCCGAAGACATCATGTCGGCCTTCGGCGATATTTTCGGAGGCGGGCTCTTCGGCGATATCTTCGGCCAGCGTCGGCGCGGGCCGAGGCCCGGTCAGGATCTTCTCTTCAAGCTGGAAATCGAACTCGTCGAGGCCGCCCGAGGGACCACGAAGCCCGTCGAGGTCACCCGCCAGGAGCATTGCCCCGACTGTCGCGGCAGCGGTGCCAAGAAGGGGACCGTGGCGACCTCGTGCAACTACTGCGGCGGCCAGGGACAGGTCGTCCAGTCGCGCGGATTCTTTCAGGTCGCCACCACCTGCCCGGCCTGCGGCGGCGAAGGGGTCCGGGTCACCGACCCCTGCCCCTCCTGTCGAGGTTCGGGACGGACAACGCAGGTTGCCCAGCTCAAGGTGGACGTTCCCCCTGGCGTTGAAAGCGGGATGTGGCTGCAACTCCGCGGTCAGGGCGAACCGGGCGATCCTGGCGCACCTCGCGGAAACCTCCGCATTCAGATCCTCGTTCGCAAGCATCCGTTCTTTGAACGGAATCGCAACGACCTGACCTGTCAGGTGCCGATCAGCTTCCCTCAGGCGGCTCTCGGCGCCGAGATCGAGGTGCCCACGCTCGACGGTCCCGACAAGCTCCACGTTCCCAAGGGGACGCAAAGCGGCGACATCCTCCGCATCAAGGGACGTGGGATGCCCGATATTTCAGGGCGAGGCCGCGGCGATGAACTCGTCGAGGTCGTTGTTGAGACCCCCCGCCACCTCTCGACCAGGCAGGAAGAATTGCTCCGCGAACTGGCCCAGATCGAACACGATGACGTGAGTCCGAGACGTAAGAGCTTCTTTGAAAAGCTTCGCGACTACTTCACCGAAGACGCCGACGCCGGTCAGGCCGGGACGGTCTGAACCCGCACCAGATACGGCCAGCGCGGCGCGATCCGCGTCCGGCTGTCGAGACCCCGAGGATCGATCGACCGATGAGCGACCAACCCAACAACCCCGAGACCGTCAACGCCGAGGCGGGCGACCCGCTCGGGTCCGCCGGCCAGGCGTCGACCCACGGCGGGAACGACACCTTGAAGCCCCAAGACGCCCTGGCGCAAGCCCGTCGTGAACGTGACGAATACCTCGAACAGCTTCAGCGTAGCCGCGCTGAATTCGCCAACTTTCAGAAGCGCGTCAAGTCTCAGGCTGATTCCGATCGGATTTACGCCGTCGGCAACCTGGCCAAGGATCTCCTTGACGGCCTCGACAACCTGGAGCGCGCCGCCGAGGCGCTTCGAAGCTCGGCCTCGGCCGGAATCGCCGATGGCCTGGTCATGGTCCACAAGCAACTGCTCACGACCCTCGGCAAGTACGGCGTCGAGCCGATCGAGGCGCTCGGTCAACCCTTCGACCCCAACATGCACGAAGCCCTTGTCCGGCAACCGACCGCCGACCGGCCCGAGATGACCGTCGTGTCTGAACTGGGTAAGGGCTACAAGATCCACGACCGGGTGCTCCGGCCGAGCCAGGTTGCCGTCTCGGTCAAGCCCGCCGAATCATGATCTCGACACAATACCCCCGCGCGAGGCGGATTCATGCCCACGTATGACTATATTTGCGACGCCTGCGCCCACGAGTTCGAGGCGTTCGAGTCGATCAAGGCCGACCCGCAGACTGTCTGCCCAACCTGTCATGAAGCCAAGCTCCGCCGCAAGATCGGCGCCGGGGCCGCGATCCTCTTCAAGGGGTCCGGCTTTTATCAGACGGATTACCGGAGCGACTCGTACAAGAGGGGCGCCGCGGCTGACAAACCCACTGAAACGAAGCCATCAGATACCAGTTCCAGTTCTTCAAAGAGCGATTCGGCCAAGCCGTCGTCATCAACCCCGTCAAACGGTTCAAGTTCATGATCAAGGGGCATTGCCCGGTCTGCAAGACGCCTTACGAAGTTGAGGCCCTCGCCGACTTACCGTCGTTTCCGTTCTGTTCACCGCGCTGTCGGCTCATTGACCTCGGTCGCTGGATCGACGGCGCCTATGCGATTCCCGGTCCCGAGGTCACCACGTCGTCTCCCGACGGCGACCCCGCCGACGAAGACGAGGATTGATCGAATCAAAGCCAGGAGGGGGCCAATGACCCGGTGTCATCGCCCCTCCTTTCGGTTGTTCACGAGAGCCGACGGTCGGCTGTCCGGATCAGTTCCGCCACGGGCAGGCCGAACGGGCAGGCGGCCTCGGCGGCGTGAAGGTCGGCGTCAATCAACTGGCGCGAGGCTTCGGGAAGGGCCTGGTAAAGCGCCCGAGCGGCCTCGCGCTTCCCGTAGGCTTCGTAGTAGCGGTAGTAGCGGAGGACCGTGGCGACCGGAACGCCCTTCGCGGCGGTCTCGCAGAGGTGGCCGCAACCGTGGCAGTAAAGGTGCGCCGTGGCCTGGCGATGGTCTTCCAGAAGGCGGGCTTCCCGGGCGGTGAGCACTTGCTTGCTGGCTCCGACGTTCTCGCGGACCTGGTCGCGGTTGGTCATCTCGCTGACGACGACCTGCATTCGGTCGTCCATCCAGACGGCCTTGATCGCGGCGACCTCGCGCTTGAAGTCCTTCTCCAGAAACTCAACGACCCGTTTCTCGGTCGGGTTCAGGTTCTTGACGCGAACGCCCTTCTCGTCGAGTTCCTTCTTGGTTTCCGGGAAGGCCGCGGCACCGCTCTGGGTCTTCATGGCGACCATCGCGATATTCGCTTTGGACGCCTTGTCGATGGCCCGGTTGAGGTCGTCGTAACGGTCCTTGCCGCCGACGTCGCGGAAGTTGAACTTGATCATCACCTGATCGATCCAGCCCACTTCGGCCGCGGCTTCGAGAATCTCGGGAAGGCGTGCATCGTGACAGCTCAGACCGGCGAACCGGATCTTGCCCGACTTCTTGAGCGCCTCAAAGGCCGCCTTGACGCCCGGATCGCGCAAGAGAGTCAATGCGGGAGCGGGATCGCCATTCTTGGCGCTGTGGATGCCGTGGATGTAATAGCAGTCCAGGTAGTCGGTCCGGAGTCGTTCGAGGCTAGGATTGAGGTGTTTTTCGAAGATCCCGAGCGCTTCCGACCCCTTGGCGTTGTTGTACTGGTTGCACTTCGAGACGAGGTAAACGTCCTTGCGGAGTTTCGTCCGTTCGAGCACCTCGCCGATGACCTTCTCGGCAACGGTGTTTTGATACGACTCGGACGTATCGATGTAGCGGACCCCGGCGAAGAGGCAGTTCTGGACGTGGCTCCGGTCGATCCCGTCGATGCTCGACCCCATGCCGAGCCTGGTCACCTTGCGGCCTGTCTTGCCGAGGGTGACCAGTGGAATCTCGGTCCCGGCCGGCGCATCCGCCATCGCGAGGAGCCGATCAGCCGAGGCGAGCGCCGCACCGGTCGCGGCAGTCGTCTTGAGGAATTGACGCCGATTGTTGCCACCGCCACCGCAAGGACTTTGAGACCCGTCCATAGTTGCCATCCCCCGTTGCCAAGTTGACCATCCGGGCCGATACAAGGGGCCATTCTGACCCGACCCAGAGGGGTGGTCAACAAGATTTCGACATTTCCCAGGGCCCGGGTCTAACTCTCGCGGCTGGCTCTTCGATTGGCCAACTTGCTTGGTGAATCAGTCTCGCGTATAATCCGAAAACTTAAGGGCGGCTAACTCAGTGGTTAGAGTGCCATCCTCACACGGTGGAAGTCGCTGGTTCGAATCCAGCGCCGCCCATTAGACTTACGGCGATTCCTGGCGGGATGAATCAGGAAACCCGTCAGGAAACCCGCTAAAGTCAAAGCCCCTGGCCCGGTGGCAGCCGGGCTCAGGGGGGCTCGCAGCAGACCCTTCGATCCGCTGGTCGTGCATCCAGTGGTCATTCGATCGGAGGGTCGTCCATGCCCCGTCCCAACCGCCTGTGGTTCCACAAGCAGTCGCAGTCCTGGGTCACCGAGATCGGTGACCGGCGTTTCAAACTGGCCAAGGGTCGCGACCAGAAGAAGGTGGCCGAGGCCAAGTTCCACGAGCTCATGGTCGAGTGTTCGTTGAACCCCCCGGTGGATTCCGGCCCCCAGTTCGTGACCGCCGCTTCCCTCGTGGACGAATACCTCGACTTGGGGTGCAAGCAGAACGCGCCGAGGACGCTCTATGAGAAGAAGCTGGTCCTCCAGGTCTTCGCACGCGAACTGGGCGTCCGGTTGGTCAAGGATCTCAAGCCGTATCACCTGGAGCGTTGGATTGCCGACCACCCGGAGTGGGTCAGCCGCGATACCAAGGCCAAGGTCGTTGGGAACGTCCAGGCCGTCTTCAACTGGGCTGAGCGGCGTGGCCTGATCCCCAAGAACCCGTTCAGTGGGTTCGTCCAGGCCGGGGGAAACCGCCGACGTCCCATGAAAGGGTCCGAGTTCCGGAAGATCTGGGCACAGGCCAGGCGTGGGAAGAAGCCCGGACCGTGGCAGGGCTCGGGTCGTCGGTTCCGCGAGATGCTGCTGTTCATGAAGCTGACCGGGGCGAGGCCGAAAGTGGTCCGGGACCTTTGTTGGGACGGAATCGACCTCGATCACGACCTGGCCGTCTTGAAGGAGCACAAGACGTCCCACAAGACAGATGCACCTCGGGTCATCGTGATGGTCGAGAGGGTGGTCTGTCTGCTGCGAGCGATCAGGGAACTTGATGGCGACGTTGGCCACGTCTTCAAGACGGTCTATGGGAAGCCGTGGTCGCGGAACGCACCTTCGCAGAAGCTGGGCCGACTCCGCGAGAGGGGCGGCGTGGCCGAGGATGCCGTCCTCTACGGTCTGCGGCACCGCTTCGGGACCGTCGCTGTCTTGCGGGGCCTGGACGTCAAGATCGTGGCGACTTTGATGGGACACCAGTCCGTCAGGACGACGGAGCGATACATCCACGTCGCCGAGGAGTACTCGGCTTTGAAGAGGGCTATGAGCCAAGCGACGACCCCCGGCCCTCGGGGGCTGAAATCTTGATGTGCTTGAAGGGCCTGCCCTTGGGCAAGCTCATCCGCACGGGTTCGTGTTGGGAGGGCCGGACCTTGCACCGTTCGATGTAGGCGATGAGGGAATGGGCCGGAACCCTGATCGCTCCGGGGCCTTTCCCCTCGAATCGGTTGGCCTCGATCAGCCCTTTGTCGATGGCATAGCGGACCTGCCGGTCGCTCAGATTCAGCCTCTCGGCGACCTGAGAGATCGTGAAGAAGGGCTGGTCAAGGGCGATTTGATGGGTTGTGGTAGCAACGGCTTCGGGACATGAGGACGAAGCCTGACGCTCAAGGGCTTGCCAACTTTGAATCTCCTCGATGAGGAGAGCCAAGAGTTGCTTGATCGAGAGGCTGTCGATTTGAGTAGGGGCCAGCTTCCGGGGCATGGCATAGATCCCAACTGACGCGCATAGAGCGAACGTCGTTGGTATCCTAACGCCGCACGAGAGAGGCACCCATCTCGGATTGGGCGGGCAGAGACCAGGCAGAGGGAGGGTCTGAACCGACTTGCTAAGGGGCTTGAAAGGACAAAATTCTTCCGTATCCTGTGGCCTTCGCACCAGGAGGCCAGGAGATACGGAGATGCGACCTAACCCAGAGATGGTCCCCATCCTCATCGACGCCGCCAAGGCCCTCAAGGGCAGCCAGAAGCGGCTCTTCATGGCCAGGACCGTCGGTGCGATGGGGCGGGGTGGGCAACGCTGGGCCCAGGAGCATCTCGGCTGGTGCCGGGAGACCATCCGCAAGGGGGCGCACGAACTCCGCACCGGCATGACCTGCATCGACGCCTTCCACTGCCGCCGCCGCAAGCCCGCCGAGGAGCACCTGCCCCGACTCCTCGATGACATCCGCAGCATCGCCGACGGCCAGAGCCAGGCCGACCCCAAGTTCCAGACCAACCGGCTGTTCACCCGCATCAGTGCCGCCGAGGTCCGCCGCCAGCTGATCGCCACCAAGGGCTACACCGATGAGGAGTTGCCCACCCAGCAGACGATCAACACCAAGATGAACCTACTGGGCTTCAGCCTCTCCAAGGTGGCCAAGTGCCGCCCCCAAAAAGAGTCCCGCAGACCGATGCCATCTTCGATCGACTGAAAGCGGTCAACCCCGAGGCGGATCGGGCCAGGGACACCCCGCGGGTCTCGATCGACGCCAAGGCGACGGTGGTTATCGGGCCGTTCTCTCGCCGGGGCCGGAGTCGCACCAAGACCAAAGCGGTCGATCACGACTTCAAGCCCGAGGCGACATTGACCCCCTTCGGCATCTTCCTGCCCGAGCACGACGACCTCTGGCTGTCCATGGCCCGCTCGAAGGTCACCAGCGACTTCGTCGCCGATCGCCTGGAGCCGTGGTGGCAGGAGGTCCGGCTCCGCTTCCTGAGCGTGAAGACGCTGGTGATCAACCTGGTCAACGGCCCGGAGAACCACAGCCGCCGGACGCAGTTCCTCAAGCGGATCGTGGGGTTCGCCCGCAAGCATGGCCTGGCGATCCAACTGGCGTACTACCCGCCGTACCACAGCAAATACAACCCGATCGAGCGATGCTGGGGCATCCTGGAGATGCATTGGAACGGGTCGCTGCTGGACTCGGTCGAGGCGGTGCTGGGCTTCGCCCGGTCGATGACCTGGAAGGGGAAGCACCCGGTGGTCAGCGTGGTGGAGACGACCTATGCCACCGGGGTGAAGCTGACGCCAGGTGAGATGGCGGCATTGGAGGCCGAGGTGGTCCGCCCGCCGTCGCTTGAGAAGTGGTTCGTCAAGATCCCCCGCAAGCGAGGCAGGCCACGGAAGACATAGCTTCTGTCTGGTCCCTAAGAGAGCGTCGGGGCATGCCCAGTCGCGCGCTTCGACGCGCCGCCGCGATCGTTGGCCGCGAGCCGCCGCCGATTCTCCTCGAATTGCTCCCAGTCGATGTACGCCGGCACCCGATCTTTGAACAGGCAGACCCACTCCTCGGCCGGGACATCGCGACGTCCCGATTTCGGCTTGTTGGCGACTCGCCGCGTCGGATCGAGCGGACAGCGGCCGTAGGTCTACGCGCCCGCATGCATCGGGTGCCGGAGCCTCTCGTGGCAAGCGCTGCGTCGCGGCCTCCGCCAGGTCAGTCGGCCCTTGCCCGGACCCTTGTAGACCCGTTGGCCAAACTGGATCCCGTTGGCCACGAAGTAGGAATGCGTCTTCGTCAGCGATCCGAGTTCCCCGAATTTGGCGAACACCAGCGACACGACCGAGCGGACCTGTTCGTCCGGGTCCAACGCGATGCCTCCTCCGGGCGAACGGAGATAGCCAACGGGTACGCAAGTGAACAATTCACCGCGGCGGGGTTTGTTCTGCTTCCCTTGATGCCGCCTCGCCCGCGGGACGTGCCATTCCGCCTCGCTCATCGTCCCCTTCAGGCCCAGGAGCAGGCGATCGTTGAAATCGGCCGGGTCGTGGACCCCGTCGGCATCGGTCAGCAAGACCTGGAAGACGCCGCGGAGTTCCAGGAACTGGTGCCAGTCGGGCCAATCGGCTCATCTCGCGACCGAACACGATGCCGACATGCCCCAGCGAGACCTCGGCGAGCAATCGCTGGAAACCGGGCCGATTCTCGACCGAAGAACCGCTGATCCCCTGGTCGTCGTCGATGACCAAGACCCGATCATCGACCCAGCTGAGAGTGACAGCCCGTTGTCGCAACTGGTATTGCAAGACGGCGGGTTCGCGGTTGCGGGCGACTTGCTGCTGGGTCGCTTGGCGTACGTAAACGATGGCCAGTCGGTTTCGATGCCTCGGCCGGCTCTTGTGACCGAACGGCGAGGCGAGATCAACGCGATTCATGCGTCGCCTCCCCCGCCGCGTCGGGCGCGGCGAGCCGCTCGGCCAGCACCCGGCCGAGTCGTTGGAGGTGTTCCTGCTGCTGCGTTGAAAGGTCCTGCCAACGCGGCCGGCGTGATGGCGATGGGGAAGGATTCAGGCGCGGTGGGGTGTGAAGGCGGGTTGATCGAACACGGTGCGTCTCCTCCTTCGGTGCGGTTGCGGTGCTCCTGGCACCAGAGTACCAGTTCGCCTCATCAGTCGCAGGTTCTCGGTCGTCTCCGTCGCCGGCTCGTGATAGTCGCTCGCCCGGTTCAGCCCGAGAAGTTCGCAATACCGACGAATGATCAAATGAAAATTTTTCGGTTCGATCAAGGCCTGCTTGGCCTCGACCTCACGAGGCAGATTTTTTTTCACCCAGGCCAGCTCCATCTGGAGCCGCCCGAGTTGCTCGTGGAGTTCGGCCTGGACCTTCTCGGGATCGGGCTGTCGAGACGTTGATCCGCTCTGAAAGAGGGCTCCCAGGCCGTCGAGCAGTTGCTTCTTCCAGTGGCTGATCTGGACCGGGTGGACCTGGAACTGCTTGGCCAGCTCGGCGATCTTCCTGGTCTGCTTGGCCGCCTCCAAAGCGACCTGGGCCTAGAAAGCTGGAGAGTGCTTCTTGCGGATTCGAGTTATGCGTTGCTCTTGGTTTGAACCTCGTCAAGAATAACTTGCCGGGTGGCCCGGAAACAAGGGTCCACTATAACTGCGTGACCCGCATACTGCGATTGTAACAGTTCTTGAGTAAGGCAGGAGGAAAAGGCAAATTGGGGAGATACCCGTTGGGTTGATTAGATTCATCAATCTTCTTGAGCGAAAATTTTGGGAGGGGTTGGTGCGAAATCTGTTGACTTGAGTTTATTGGACTCTTACGATTATTATCCTCAGGCGAAGTCTTCGGTAAAACTTGCGATTATGTCTTTCTGGAATGTCTGGATTTTAACGCAGACGAAAGCGGCGAGAGCGTTAATGAGGATGGACGCGAGGCGTGGTCCCGAGATCGGACGTACGTTCTCTGGAGGGCTCGTGTCGTATTGATGCACGCGTTCTCGATGAACTGTCTTCAGGGCATCAATCGGTTGGTTGTGTTGGTCTCTCGGTCGAATTCGTACGCATCTCGGTAGAGAGAGGGATAAAAGTCTCGACCTCGACATGCTGGAAGAGCACGGATGCGAAGGGCATCGCGGCCTCAGTTCGGTGCCCCAGCAACCGCCCGGATCGTCCCCGCAGCGGGCGGTGTGTCGCGGTGGGAGTGACGGTCTGGCATCCTAATAATCGACTTTTATGCAGAGACAACTCCCGCTGAGGGGTCGGTCGTCACCCTAGGCCAACTTGCCAACGCTTCTTCGCTATCCGCAGAATGTTGCGTACGTGTGGGCGTTCGTTGTGTTATCCGGCTGCTTGATGTGTTGCAGATCTTGCAGATCATGTTGGAGTTAGGCGCGTTGGCCGGTTCCACGGTAGGTGACTAAGGCTTAGGGCATCTTTTCCTGAATCGGCACGGCGGGTTCATGGTGGAGTTTACAAGTGAGGATCATGAAATTTTATCAACAGCCCATTGATTCGCCATGACGGCCTGCTAACTTAGTGTCAATGTGCTCATCGCTCCATTTCCCGGGGCGTTACGGTTCAGCAAATAAGATCTGCCTGGCCGTAGGGTCGGGCGCAGGCGCCAGGAGGGGCCATCCGAGTGACCACCCTCACGGCTTGTCGCGATCTCTGCGCAACCGACGAGGACGGAGTCCGCGCGGGGTGGAGTTTGCGACCCTGCGTCGGCCTCAATTCGCGGTTTTTCGCGGAAGTCGTCTCGATGCGCGGCTTGATCACGGGCGGGGCGGAATTGATCCGCTCGAAGATCGACGACGGTTGGGTCGGCCGCAACGACGAGGTCCAAGTCCCTGACGACTTCTCGACCCTGAGCATGACAATCGTTGCCACCTCCGCGACAATCCCCGATTCGCTGACACCATCGCCGGCGTCCACGACTGGAGTCAGGGTCTTCTCACGGCTCCAAGATGAGTCTAGCCCGGCCCAAGGCCGACCGTTATAGGATACGAGGCCAACGGAGTTGATGGGGACACCGCGATCTCCCTGCTATTCGTGCCTATGCACGTCGCGGATGGGCGTGATGCGGGCGGCATTACTTGGAGTCTTGCTGGACAACTCGCATCCAGTTCGGTCCCTCTGGTTGACTGCGGGTCAATGTTCATCATTTTACCTTCTGGTAAGCGCGGAGCTGCCGAATTCGGTCGGAGGCCGGTCGCGAAATTTTCTCTCCGTACTGGCGGCGGCGTTATTGAACCTGTTCGTCTCGCTCATTGTTCAGCCTCTCGTCGCCTGTCTCGTCAATCTCTCGTAAACACGCTGTATTTTTCATGGCAAGCTCGACGCCACGCGGATCGGACTTATGTATTGCGCGACATTGGAGGCGATTAGGACTGCAACGTTGCTGGCCTCGGGCATGTACCGGGGAGTCTGGCGTTACGTGGGTGTCGACAACCTGGTGACGAGCTTGAAAGCGGAAGTTGCTGAAGCACCCTCCCGCTCTGCTACGACCTGATCGGTTTCGTCGACGATTATGCCCGGAAGAAGGTCAAGGAAGTCCGCGGGTTTTGCGTCATAAAACCATCGAATTACTCCGCCAGATCCGCTCCGCTCCGCTCAGACGATTGAGGAAGTCCTGATTTCCAGCGCGCGGTTCACTTCGGACCGAGTTGAAAAGATCGCGTGCGTTTGCGCGTTTCCAGGCGTGGAGCTTAAGTGATTGCGAATCGAGATCGAGTTGCCACGGCGCGGCCGGGAAGAGTGACCCGATGCGGCCTACCCGGTTTCCTTGAGCACTTCTCTGCTCTGCCCGAGGGTTTGGTCGGCTGGATTTTCGAGATGCCGTCCCGGGGAAGAACGCGTCAATGATCGGGGCGGCCAGGGGCAGCCGCCGGGAACCTTATCTCTTCGGAGGAGAACAGATGATGGCCCAGGCCGACGCCGCCTCCGCGGCTGACAAGGTGCTCCGGCTGGACCAGCTTCCAGAGGTCGTCCGCGAACTGAAGAGTGCGGGTAAGAAGGTTGCGCTGGCGCACGGTGTGTTTGATCTGATGCACCCCGGGCACATCCGTCACCTAGAAGCGGCGCGCCGATTCGGCGATGTTCTGATTGTGACGGTCACCCCTGACCACCATGTGAACAAGGGGCCGGGTCGCCCGTTCTTCCCCGAGGCACTTCGAGCCGAGGCGTTGGCCGCGCTTGCGTGCGTCGACTACGTGGCGGTGAACCTCTGGCCAACAGCCGTGGAAACGATACGAGCCGTCCGTCCCGACGTCTTCGTCAAGGGGGGCGAGTACGAGAACCAGTCGAAGGACATTACCGGACACATCTGCGTCGAGGCCGCCGCGGTCGGAGAGTCCGGGGGCCGTCTCGTGTTCACCGATGATATCACGTTCAGCTCGACCAACCTTCTGAACGGGTTCTTCAACGTCTTCACCGAGGCGGCGACACAATACCTCAAGGGCCTCCGCGCGCGACTCAAAGCCGACGACATCGTCGAAGCGGTCCACAGGCTCGCTGGCCTCAAGGTGCTCCTGGTCGGCGACACGATCATCGACGAATACCACTACGTGCAGCCGATGGCGAAGTCGTCCAAGGAGAACGTGATCGCCACGCGTTACCAATCCGAGGAGCGGTTCGCGGGAGGCGTCCTGGCCGCGGCCAATCACACGGCCAGCCTGTGCGACCGCGTCGACCTGGTGACCTGCCTGGGTACGGAGCCAAGTCATGAAGACTTCATCGCCGGTCACCTCAAGCCCAACGTCGGACTCAAGCTCTTCTACCGCGCCGACGCGCCGACGGTGGTCAAGCGCCGGTTCGTCGAAACGTCGTACAAGCGCAAGCTCTTCGAGGTCTGTTTCCTGGAGAACGGTCCGGTCGAAGCCGACATCGAGGCCGGAATCTGCTCGTACCTCGAAGATGTCCTGGCGGAGTATGACCTGGTGATCGTGACCGACTTCGGCCACGGCCTGGTCGGCCCGCGCATCATTCAAACTCTTTGCGACCGCGCGCGGTTTCTCGCGGTCAACGCGCAGACCAACAGCTCGAACCTGGGTTTCAACCTCGTCACGAAATACCCTCGGGCCGATTACATCTCGATTGACGATCCCGAGGCAAGGCTGGCCACCCAGGTGCGTCGGGGAGACCTCAGCGCGGTCATCGACCGGCTACGACGGCTGGTAGACTGCGACAAGTTTGCGATCACGCACGGCAACTTCGGCTGCATGGTGTACGGTCCCGACGAGGGGTTCGTGAAGATCCCCGCGTTCACGTCGCGGGTCCTTGACACGGTCGGCGCCGGTGACGCCTTCCTGGCGATCAGTGCCCCGTGCGTGGCGGCGGGTTTTCCGATGGAGTGGTCGGGTGTCCTGGGCAATGCCGCGGGCGGGATGAAAGTGGAGATCGTCGGCCACCGGTCGTCGATCGAGAAGGTCCCGCTGCTCAGGACCCTATCAGCACTCCTGAAGTGAGCCTTGACCGTTCCGGGCCTTCCCTGGGCCTCTTTCGATGCCTCCAAGGACCAGCCATGAGTCGTGACCAGACAATCCTCGTGACTGGGGGTGCCGGTTATGTCGGCAGCGCCCTCGTTCCCAAACTGATCAAAGCCGGGCACCGGGTCAAGGTGCTGGACCTCTATCTCTACGGCGACGACATCTTCGACGGGGTCGGCGCTCACCCGCGGCTGGAACAGGTCCGCGGTGACATCCGGGACCGTTTGCTCCTTGAACGGGTGGTCTCTGGCTGTGACGCGGTGATCCACCTCGCCTGCATCTCGAACGATCCGAGTTTCGAGCTCGACCCGTCGCTGGGCCGGTCGATCAACTTCGACGCCTTCGCCCCCTTGGTCGACATCTCGCGTCGCGGCGGCGTCAAACGGTTCGTTTATGCGTCGTCGTCGAGCGTTTACGGGGTCAAGCAGGATGAGGATGTCACCGAGGACCTCCCGCTGGAGCCGCTGACCGACTACTCGAAGTACAAGGCAGACTGCGAGCGCATCCTATTGGAGATGCGGCAGCCTGGGTTCACCGTGTTGATCCTCAGGCCAGCGACGGTCTGCGGGTATTCGCCGAGACTCCGTCTCGACCTGACTGTCAATATCCTGACAAACCACGCGGTTAATAACCGCGGGATCAAGGTCTTCGGAGGAGCCCAGCGGCGGCCGAACATCCATATTGAGGACGTCTCCGACCTGTACGTCCAGGCAATGGAGTGGCCCGCTGAGCTAATCGACGGAAAAGTCTACAACGCGGGGTACGAGAACCATACGGTGTCGGAGATCGCCGAGATCGTTCGTGGCGTCGTCGGGCCCGACGTCGAGATTGTAACGACGCCAACGGACGACCACCGGTCGTACCACATCTCCTCGGAGAAGATCAGGCGTGAGGTTGGGTTCGAGCCGAAGCACACGATCACGGAGGCTGTCGAGGACCTGGTTGCAGCGTTCGACGCGGGCCGCATCCCCGACCCGATGAGCGGCGCTCGTTACTACAACATCAAGACAATGCAGGCCGCGAACCTGAGGTGACTGAGTTGGATTCCTCTGGTCTTGCCAAAGTCGCCGCTCACATCCGGGGCGACCTGGTCACGATGTCACATCGAGCGGGGACGCCCCACCTTGGGTCGTCGCTTTCGTGCGTCGACATTCTCGTGGCGCTCTACTGGGGTGTGCTCCGGTTCGACCCAGCCCAGCCGGACGATCCGGCCCGCGACCGCATGATTCTCAGCAAGGGGCACGCGGCGACGACGCTTTACTCGGCCCTCGCCCGCCGTGGGTTTTTCCCGCTCGACTGGCTGGAGACGTACGCGGAGCCCGGTAGCCTGCTCGCGGAGCACCCGAGCCCCGGCTGCCTCCCGGGGGTCGAGGTCGCCACCGGATCGCTCGGCCACGGCCTGCCGGTCGGCCTGGGAATGGCCCTGGCCGCGAGGATTCAGAAGCGGAGCTTCCGGGTCATCGTCGTGATGAGCGACGGCGAGTGCAACGAGGGCTCCGTCTGGGAGGCCGCGTTGCTCGCCCCCGCGCAACGGGTCGAGAACCTCGTTGCGGTCATCGACTATAACAAGTGGCAGGCGACCGGCCGTAGTAACGAGGTCATGGCTTTGGCCCCACTCCGCGAGAAGTGGACCGCCTTTGGGTGGGACGCCCTGGAAGTTGATGGTCACGACCTCAATGCCCTCGGCGCGGCGCTGGGACCGACTGAACCGGGACTGGGCAAGCCCCGCGCGGTCATCGCGCATACGGTCAAGGGAAAAGGCGTCTCGTTCATGGAAGATGACAACAACTGGCATTACCGGGTCCCGAGCGCGGACGAGGTTCAAAAAGCCCACAGGGAGCTCGGCCTGCTTTGAGAAACGCATTCGCCGCCGAGATCACCGAACTTGCCGCAGCGGACCCGCGCGTGGTCCTGCTCTCCGGAGACATCGGCAACCGCCTTTTTGATCCGTTCAAGGGTCGGTTTCCCGAGCGATTCTTCAATTGCGGTGTCGCTGAGTCGAACATGATGGGAATGGCCGCCGGCATGGCCCTTTGCGGACTCCGGCCGGTGACCTACACCATCACGCCGTTCACCACCACCCGCTGCCTGGAGCAGATCCGGGTGGACGTCTGCTACCAGAATGTCCCGGTGGTCATCGTCGGGGTCGGGTCAGGACTTTCCTATGCGGCGAACGGCGGCACGCATCACTCCTGTGAAGACATCGCCATGCTCCGCGTTCTGCCGAACATGACGGTCGTTTGCCCGGCAGACG
Organism: Isosphaeraceae bacterium; assembly: GCA_965277595.1. Taxonomy (GTDB): domain Bacteria; phylum Planctomycetota; class Planctomycetia; order Isosphaerales; family Isosphaeraceae; genus CBDIDH01. Next base: position 852,767 of record CBDIDH010000002.1, on the reverse strand, counting down.
CAATGGAGTCGCAGGCCGCGCTGCGGGCGGCGTTAGGGCACGGTGGCCCGGTTTATCTGCGAATGGGTAAGAAAGGTGAGCCCCGGATCTACGACGCGGTTCCCAACCTCCGAATTGGCAAGGCGATCATCGTCCGCCCCGGCAGCGATCTCTGCCTGCTGAGCACAGGCACCATCCTGCCGGTGGTGTTGGCGGCGGCGGCGGAGCTGGCCAGGGATCAGATCTCGGCCCAGGTCGTCAGCATGCACACGGTGAAGCCCCTGGACGAGGCGCTGCTGTCCGAGGTCTTCTCCACCTTCTCCGCCGTGCTGACGGTCGAGGAGCACAGTATCCTCGGTGGCCTGGGGGGGAGCGTCGCCGAGTGGCTTGCCGACCAGCCTAGGCTCCGCGCCCGGCTCCGTCGGGTCGGGACTTCCGACACGTTCCTCCACAAGGCCGGCGAGCAGGACTACGCCCGCGCCTGCTTTGGACTCACTGCCAGCCGGATCGCCGCGCAGGCGAAAGGGCTTTGCGAAGCCGCACTCTGTGAACGGATAACCGAATGAACACGCTCGCCGCCGTCCTGGTCGAGACGGGCAAACCGCTGGAACTGGCCGAGCTGAATCTCCCCGCCCCGGGGTCTGGTCAGGTGCTCGTCTCGGTCGCCTACAGCGGGGTCTGCCATACGCAGGTTCTCGAGGCCCGGGGACTTCGCGGCGAGGATCGTTACCTGCCCCACTGCCTCGGGCACGAGGGGAGCGGTTTGGTCCGCGCCGTCGGACCGGGCGTGACCCGGGTCAAGCCGGGCGACAAGGTAATCCTCTCCTGGATCAAGGGCCCGGGGGCCGACGTCTTCGGCTGGTCGTATGACTGGGCTGGGCGGAAGGTGAACGCCGGGCCAATCACGACGTTTGGCCGCGACTCGATCATGAGCGAGAATCGGCTAACTCTGGTCCCACCAGGGCTCGCGCTCCGCGACGCCGCGATGCTCGGCTGCGCGGTGCCGACCGGCCTCGGCGCCGTCTTCAACACAGCGGGCCCGCGCCCCGGGCAGAGTCTCGCCGTCTTCGGCACGGGCGGCATCGGGCTTTGCGCCGTGGCTGGCGCGGCGATCGCCGGCTGTACGCCGGTGCTTGCCGCCGACGTAAACCCGGCGAAGCGTGAACTGGCGATCAGGATGGGGGCAACACACGTCTTCGACGCCAGCCGCCCCGACCTCCTCGCGGAGATCCTCAGGCTCTGTCCCGGTGGGGTCGACTTCGCAATCGAGGCGACCGGCCAGCCCGCCGTGATGTCAACCGCACTGGCGAGCGTCCGGGCGCAGGGGGGGGCGGCGGTGATCGTTGGTAACGCCCGACACGGAGAATTCCTTGAGATCGATCCGCGGCAGCTCAACATGGGCAAGCAACTTCGCGGCACCTGGGGCGGCGACAACGCGCCCGAACGCGACTTTCCGCGGTACGGCCGGCTCCTTACCTCCGGCCGGCTCGACCTGTCACCGATGCTCGCGCGGACGTACGAACTGGGTCAGATCAACGAGGCAATCGACGATTTGGAGGCAGGCCGGGTGGCCCGCCCCTTGATTCAGATGGACGGCATCCCCGGGGCCGATGCATGAGCGAACCATGACTTACATCGATTTCCTCTCCCCGCTCCACAAGGCGACCAGGCGCGATTACCTCGCCCGAGTGAACGAGTTCCCGAAGGCCGAGGCGGCCGCGCTCGCCAAACAATTCGGCTACGATTACTGGGACGGCGACCGTAAGACCGGGTACGGCGGTTACCGTTACGATGGCCGCTGGCGGGTCGTCGCGGACGCGCTCGCGGATCACTACCGCCTCAAAGCTGGCGACCGGGTCTTGGATGTCGGCTGCGGCAAGGGTTTCCTGCTGCACGACCTCTCTCAGGCCGTTGCGGGACTCGAGGTCTGCGGTATCGACATCTCCGAATACGCGATCAAGCACGCCAAGGAAGAGGTCAAGCCGTTCCTACGGGTCGGCGACGCGAACCGGTTGCCGTTCGAGGACCGTCGGTTCGACCTGGTTATCTCGATCACCACGCTTCACAACCTGTACTGCTACGACCTCGACGCGGCGCTCCGCGAGATCGAGCGCGTCGGTTCGTGTCACAAGTACATCGTTGTGGAGTCGTACCGGAACGAGGAGGAGAAGGCCAACCTCCTCTACTGGCAGCTCACCTGCGAAGGCTTCTACACTCCCGACGAGTGGGCCTGGTGGTTCGAGAAGACGGGTTATTCGGGCGACCATTCCTTCATTTACTTTGAGTGAAAAGGCGACGACAGAGAATCCCGACATCGCGGATGCCCCCCGAACTGTTCCACACCATGATCCTCGGTCTCGACTTCGACAATACGATTGTTAGTTATAACGAGGTGTTCCACCTGGTCGCGATCGAGCGCGGCCTGATACCGCCGGGTCTGGCGTCGACGAAGGTCGCCGTCCGCCGACACCTGCTCGAGCAGGGCCTTGAGCCCCTCTGGACGGAGCTCCAGGGCGAGGTCTACGGCACCCGGATGCGCGACGCCCTCCCCTTTCCGGGTGCCCCAGAGTTCGTCAGGGAGGCTACCGACAGGGGGGTGGGCCTGTTCATCATCAGCCACAAGACTCGCTACCCGTACGCGGGTCCGCGCCACGACCTGCATCGCGCCGCCCTCGACTGGCTTGACTTTCACGGCTTTTTCGACCGGACGCGGGTCGGGTTAGGGCGAGACCGAGTCTTCTTCGAACTGACGAAAGAAGCAAAGCTGGGCCGGATCGCGGCAACCTCATGCAGCCACTTCGTCGACGACCTCCCCGAGGTTCTGGAGTCGCGCGACTTCCCCGACGGGGTCGAGCGTATCTTGTTCGACCCGAGTGGGTTCGTTCCGATGAGTCTGCCCTTGCCTCGGCTCGTGTCCTGGCGACACGCCTGGCCTATGCTCGAGGCGACCCGGCAGCCCCCGGCATGATCCTCTCCAGCATCCAGAACGTCTGCGAGGCTCTCGCCGAGGCAGCGGGCTTTCGTGGCCCCGTGCGAGCCGTGGCGATCGCGGGTGGGGCAAATAACCGGGTCTACCGGGTCGAGACCGGCGACGGACTCCTTCTGCTCAAGTCCTATTTCCGGGACAGCCGCGACCGCCTCGGGACGGAGTTCGCCTTCAGCGACTTCGCCTGGCGGCACGGTGTTCGCACCCTTGCCCGGCCGGTCGCGCGAGACTCCGAGAACGGAGTCGGGCTCTACGAGTTCATCCCCGGCCGCCGCCTCGGCGCCACCGAAATCGACGCCGTCGCGGTCGGTCAGGCCGTGGCCTTCTACCGCGAGTTGAACCTTCAAAAAGGCCACCCCGACGCCGCAAACCTCGCCGACGGCTCCGAAGCTTGTTTCTCGATCCGCAACCACCTCGACTGCGTCGGCCTGCGGGTCCGCCGCCTTGAGAAGCTCGAAGGAACGACCGGTGTCGACGACGAAGCCGCGGACTTCGTCCGACACAGCCTCCGACCCGTCTGGGAGGTGGTCGCCTCGGCCGTCCTCCGAGGCGATGCCGATCTGGAACGCACCCTCGGGACCGCCGAACGCTGCCTCTCGCCTTCGGATTTCGGCTACCACAACGCGCTGCTTGGCCCAGACGGGATCATGCGGTTTCTTGATTTCGAGTACGCCGGATGGGATGACCCCGCGAAACTCGTTTGCGACTTCTTCTGCCAGCCCGCCGTCCCCGTCCCGATCGAACACCTCATGGGCTTCGCGGAGGGCGTGGTCGGTCTATCACCCGACCCCCGTCGTGACCTGGCGCGGATTCTCCTTTTGCTGCCCCTTTACCGACTGAAATGGTGCTGCATCGTCCTTAATGAATTCCTTCCCGAAGAGGGAGAGCGACGCCGGTTCGCCTCGCCCGCCGACGAGGAAGTGCGCAAGGTCGACCAGCTCTCCAGGGCCCGCCAGATGCTGAGAACCGTCTTTCACCCGGTAGACTTCGAGCCATGAGTCGCAAAATCCTCGTTATTGGCGCCAATTCGTTTTCGGGCCAGGACTTCGTCGACCTCCTGCTGAGTGACCCAGGCAACCGCGTGATCGGCGTGAGTCGCTCGCCCGAACGGTCTGACCTGTTCCTCCGCTACAAGACACGTGCCGACCTCTCGCACTACCGATACCACCAGCTCGACATGAACCGCGACATGCCCGCGTTGCTCAACCTGCTCGACGCCGAGCGGCCCGAGTTTGTCGTCAACTTCGCCGCGCAGAGCGAGGTTGCGCCGAGTTGGGCGCACCCCGAGGATTGGTTCCAGACCAACTGCGTGACCCTGGCGCGGCTGATCAACCATCTCCGTCGCCCCTCGTGGCTCCGGCGCTACGTCCACATCTCCTCTCCCGAAGTCTACGGCACCTGCGTGGGCAACGTCACCGAGGACCATTCGGTCAACCCGAGTACGCCCTACGCCGCCTCGAAAGCGGCGGCCGACATGCTCCTGTCGACCTACCACAAGCAGTTCGGCCTGCCTCTGGTCACGGTCCGCGCCACCAACGTCTACGGCGCCCGCCAGCAACTATTCAAGATTATCCCCCGATCGGTGATCTACCTGAAGCTCGGCAAGTCGATCCCCCTGCACGGCGGCGGCGTCGCCGTCAAGTCGTACATCCACATCCGCGACGTCTCCCGCGGCGAGTTAGCGGTGATGGAGTCGGGCCGGCCCGGCGAGATCTACCACCTCTCGCCTGATCACGAAATCGCCGTCCGTGACGTCGTCCGGCTCACCTGCGACCGCCTTGGCGTCCGGTTTGAGGACGCCGTTGATGACGTCGAAGAACGTCCCGGCCAGGACGCCGCCTACGTCATCGATTCGTCCAAGGCCCGCTCCGACTTTCCCTGGTCCCCGGAAGTCTCCATCGACAAGGGCCTCGACGACGTCGTCGCCTGGGTCGAACACTACTGGGCTCAAATTCGCGATATGCCGCTCGAATACCGACACAAGGCATGACTGCCTCATGACGCTAAGCACCGACGCCGCTCGGGAGTGGAACTTGGCCGAGAACGCGACTCCCCGCGCCAGTGAACCAACCCTGAGCCGAGCGCCGCAGGCCAGAGGCGTGCCGCGCGAAACGCGCTACCGCGCGCTCGATCTGTGGCGGGGCGTCGCCTGCCTCATGATCGTGATCTTTCACGCGGCCTTTTTCCGGATCGAACAGGATCGCAGTCGGAATGCGACAATCCATCCCGTTCTCTCCCTCCTCCAGCAGTTTTACCTGGGGGTCCCGCTTTTTTTCATTATCAGCGGCTATTGCATCACAGCGACCGCCCTCGCCTCGATACGGAGAGGTGATCGGCCGTCGGAATACTTCAAGCGACGCTTCCGACGTATCTATCCGCCATACTGGGCCGCGATTGCCATCGTGGCGACGATCGCCCTCCTCGCTAGCCAGGTAAAAGGTCTGTGGCCCCTGATGAACCAGTTGAAGGGGGTCGTTCACCCCTCCTCGATGACCTGGAGTGACTGGTTAGGCAACCTAACGCTCACCGATACTTGGCTTCACCATTTCGTCGGCAAACGGAGCGAGATGCTGGTCGGCCAGGCGTGGACACTCTGCTACGAGGAGCAATTTTACCTGGTCTGCGGTCTGGTGCTGTGCTTCGCCCCAGGCCGCTATTTCTCCTGTCTACTTGCGGTTACCTTGATCAGCTTCGGACTATGCGTCGCACACGACCGATTCAAGGTGGCGGTCCCGCTCCAGGGATTTTTCTATGATCTGCAGTGGCTTTACTTTGCCGGGGGGGTGCTGATCTTCCACCACCTCCACGTTGCCCCGGCAAGGCTTCGCCCCTGGACGATCAGCTTCCTGATCGCCCTTGCCCTGTGTGGGCTTTATAAGCGGATCGAGTGGATGACCACCGTTGGCGTCTTCGCACTACTCCTGATTGCCATGCACCCCTGGGACATCGCGGTGTCCACGGCCCGTGTTCTGCGTCCATTCGCCTTCTGCGGCCGCATGTGCTACAGCATGTATTTGACACATATCATCGTCACCAACACGGTCAGTCACGGTTTCTACGAACTCGGGTTGAGGTCAGTGTGGTCCACGGTACTCGTGACCATCCCCGTTGCGACCGCGTTGTCAGTCCTGGTCGCCTGGCAGTTTCACATGGCGGTCGAGAGGCACTTTCTCAATGTTTCGCCCCCCGCCACAGGCTCTGTTTCGGTTGGCGACCCAGCAAGGGTGCAAGGGTAGCAACCTCATACACGGTCTACGCTGTCGCTCAACGTGTCCGGAAGACCTTGTTCCGCGTTCTCGGCATCCATAAGGGCTTTCGCGAGTTCGGAAGATTGCCTGGGGATCGACTCGTGGGCAAACTCTGGGAAACAAGGCCCGCGACGACGGCGTATCCCGCGTCCGTCAGGTGCTGGCCGCCAGAGTTGAAGTATGTCAGGTTGGTCGCGTCGGAAAGCCTGGAGTCGGACGCGACATCGATCACCCAGTCCGCCCCCGCCGCGTTCGACTTCACCAGGACGTTGTACTCGGATTCAAGCGCGTTCAGGGTCGGATAGGTCGTCGCCGTGGGACCGGCCACCGGAAGGCAGGTGAGGACCGCGACCTGATAACCGAGAAGACGGCACCACTGGATATAGGCGGAGGTCGTGGCATAGGCTTGCGCCGGTGTGTCGCCTCCGCCGAGACTGTTGGTCCCCTCCCAGTAGACATAGATATTGGCCGGGCGACGGATCGAGAACGGCGGATAGTCCTCGGCCAGGATCGCCGTGAACGCGGTCTCTCCGGTGCGGCCGGGGATGCCGTTGTCGACCACGTCCCAGCCGGGACCGAGCAGGCCCGAGAGGACGGCGGGATAGCTCGTCGCGGGGGGATTCGACGATTCGTACCCGCTCGTGAGCGAGTTGACCCCGCAATTCACCAGGCGATTCGCGCTACCGACGTCAAAGTTGCGCAGCGCATCCAGGACCGCTTGCCGGTCGGCGGGCGCGAGCAGCGGATAGACCCCCGCCGCCTCGATCGAGCCCAGGAAATAGTTCCCCCCGCCGTACTGGCTGACCGTGAACGCCTCGCCGCCGTCGATCAGGGCATGGGTGATCGAAAGCGTGTTGGTGATCCCGCAAATGCTGATGCCGAGCGTCCCCGCCGGATCGTACCACGCCTGCACCGGATACCACTGGTCCTCGATCGGCAGCGGAGTAAAGTTCGTGGAGCTGACCTGAACTTGCCCCGCCGCCGTGTTGATGATGAAATTGAAGTGCCCGCCGTAGTAATAAATCAGCGCGGTGCCGGAAGCCCACCAACCGAGGATCGCGTTGTTTCCCGCTCCTCCCTGATTGGACGCGAAGCGGACAAGGCAGGCGAGCTCGAATCCAAGGGCCGAGGGGCGGAGCGTGGCCGACGACTCGGAGAGGTATTGCGAACTTCCATCGAGCGCGACCGACCCGGCGGCGAGCGTGATCCCCGGCGCGGCCGAGCCCGCCGTGGGTCCATTATGACCGGTGAGCGGATGCGACCCGACGACATCGCGCCACGAACCGTTGCCCGCGTTATCATCGAGGGGCCAGAATGCGCTGGGGTTGCCTGGAAGACTCATGATGTTCCCTCGAAATGCGCTAAAGGGACCGGTCGATACAGAGCGTCACGGATTACGCGCGAACTCCGTCATTACCCTTGGCCACGGACTCTACTAGGTATCATCAGAGGAATGCTGAACGCCGTTTCGTCAATCTTACGTAGGTATCACGAAAATCGCCTGCGCCGCGAGGCCTTGTCTCGCCGCGGCCCTTGAGAGCCACGTCGTGCCAACGACGACCTTGATCGTGGGTGCCGACAGCTTGATCGGCCGTAATCTCATCGACCCGCCGGGCCTGGCGGGCGGCAAAGCTATCGGAACCACCCGCAGGCGTGAAGGGCTCACCGAATCGCGGTTGTTCCTCGACCTCGACGGTGACGTCCGCGCCTGGCGGTGCGAAGCTCCTCTTCAAGCGGCTGTTCTTTGCGCTGGGGTGACGAGCATTGATGCCTGCAGGCTCGACCCGGCTACGACGTCGAAGATCAACGTTGATGCGGTCTGCACGGTCGCTGAAAAGCTTCTGGCCCGCGGCGTGTTCCTGGTCTATCTCTCCTCGCAGTTCGTTTTCGATGGAACGGTTCCCTACGCCCCGACCGATCTCCCCCCCTCGCCCCAGTCGGCGTACGGCCGACAGAAAGCCGAGGTCGAGGCGCGACTTCTCAGCTTTGGGAATGCGGTGTCGGTTGTTAGGCTCAGCAAGGTTTTCGGTCCAGGGTCTTCGTTACTCATGACCTGGACCCGCTCGCTTGTCGAGGGAATTCCGATTCAGCCGTTCTCCGACTACGTGATTGCCCCCGTCGGCGTGGGGTTCGTTCGGAAGGTCATTGAACGGATCATTGTGAACCGGGTGCCAGGGATTATCCATGTCTCCGCGTCGTCCGAGATCACGTACGCGGAGGCCGCCCGTCACCTCGCCATGGGCGTGAACATGCCCCTCGATTTAGTAAGGCCCGTGCGCGCCGCTGAATCGGGTATCGCACCGAAGGGACTGCCCCGGTACGCCGCGCTTAACACGGACTTACTCCGAAACGATCTGGGATTCATTCCGCCTCACCCGCTGTCCGCCATCGAGGAGGCAGTGGGCTTGTGAGCACAAAATGATCAGAGACCTTCCGAACAAAGCGGTTCGTTGTCATCTTTGTGGTCATCAGACTCTGAAGATCATCAAGGCCTTCGAACAACTTGGACGTGTTACCTCGGACTGTGTACCCTGGCCGAAGGGAGGGAAACTCGCGGTCTGTACCGAATGCCAGACGATTCAGCGCGTGGTCGATGAGGCCTGGCTTTCCGAGATCGAACGCATCTATAATTCCTATTCAATTTATCATCAAAGCGGCGGGGTGGAGCAGGCAGTTTTCGATGCAGCCTCTGGAGCGGCATCGGTCCGCTCATCTCGTCTCTTGAAACGCTTGCGGGAGGAAGTAAATCTCCCCGAAACTGGACGTGTCCTAGACATCGGCTGCGGCAACGGCGCGACTCTAAGTGAGCTAAGTCACTGTCTGCGGGACTGGTCACTCGTCGGGACTGAGGTCAACGCGAAATACAGAGATGCGGTCGAGAGCATCCGCGGTGTCGAGCGACTTTTCACGTGCCCCCCTGTCGAAGTCCCGGGTCGGTTCGACCTGGTCACGATGGTCCATGTCCTCGAACGCATCCCCTCGCCGGGATCGGTGCTCAGCGAGTTGATCGCCAAGATCCAACCGGGGGGCCTTCTTGTAATCCAGGTTCCCGATTGTAGAGTGAATCCCTTCGATCTTCTGATCGCGGACCACGCGACCCACTTCACTCCCGAGACGCTCAGGTCCGTGGTTACTGGCTCAGGATTCGAGGTCTTATCGATTGCCTCGACCTGGGTTCCAAAGGAGATTACTCTTGTCGCCAGACCGAACGACGGGGTCGGGGAGGCGGCTGGTGATCAGTTCGACTCACTCTCCCATGCTGTCCGTTGTGTCGAGTGGATCATCGACGTCATCGACGCGGCGAAGCGGTACGCCAGCCTTGGTTTGTTCGGTATTTTCGGAACGTCGATCGCCTCGATGGCTTTGCTCGGAGAGATGGGCGACCGCGTCGCGTTCTTTGTCGACGAGGATCCGAACCGTGTCGGGAAGCGACTCATGGGCCGCCCAGTCTATCACCCGAGCCAGGTGCCGGAAGATAGCCATGTATTCCTCGCTCTCATTCCGAAAATCGCGCTGGCGTTGTCTGATCGCCTGCGGAACGAGACGGCGAGGTTTCACATGCCCCCGCCATTTGAAGAGTCCATAACCTGCACGGCTTGAGGGTAGGCTGTATTATCAATTGATCGAGAGGACCGCTTTGTATTGACTGGCGCAATGCGTCGGATGGCACCCTGGAAATCAAACTGGTGTCCTAAGATTGCTGAATCAGATAAGTCCAAAGTATGAATGACGATATCGACTTAAGCCTGCTCCTAACTTCGTTCAAATCAGGAGGTTCCACCATGCCGTGAGACTTGTCCCGCTTCTGTTGCCCGAACGACCGATGCCCCGACCATGGCGAGCACGGGGCAGGCTCCGCCGCGAGTCAGGTGTGCGCATTATTCATCACGAGAGGGCGGTCTTTAGCGGCGAATCGATCGTGGTTCTTGGCGAATACGTCGGAGAGTCACTTCCCTCGAAGGGTCCTGACTGCCGGGAGAGCGATCTCGCCAAGGCGGCGACCTTTCGCGACCGCTGGCCGGACTACCGGGCGGCACTTCATCGCTTTCTGGAGGGCGAACGGTCCGCCGTAGGCAAGATCTACGTCTACGGAGCCGGCTGCCGCGCCTGCTCCCTTATCAATTTTACCGGGATCGGCACCCTTCTAGACGCCGTCCTCGACGACCAGCCCGAGAAGCAAGGTAAGCTGATGCCTGGCTCGCACTTGCCGATCCTTCCTGGCTCCGTGCTCGATCACGATCCCCCCGGCCTCTGCCTCCTCGCCGTCAACGCAGAGAATGAGGACAAAGTCATCGGCCGGCATCCCGGTTTTGAACGGCAGGGAGGTCGATTCTTCTCGCTTCCGCCCCCCACCGACCGGTTGATCCCATCGATCGCCACCCTCGTCGGGCACGGCATCCCTCGCGACTGAGCGGCGCGTGCATCTAAAGGCGAGCCCCAAGTTGTGGCTTAAACCATCTCACTATCGATGATATTTAACAAAAGTCTCGTCAATAGAATCCAGAACAGCTACAGGCTTCAATCTTACGGATCGAGGCTCAAGAGCCTGGGCATTATCGGATTCGCCGGAGACATCCTGCCGCGCCTTCCCGCAAAGCTTCTGACGCTTCCTCTCTACCCATTGCGAGTCCGCTTTCTGTCCGTCGCGGTGACGAACATCGGTCACCTCGCTATCGAACCCGATGCCTATCTCAAGGCCGTCGCCTTGGGTCGATCGCCGAAAGCTCTGTGCATTATCCTGGCCGCGGGAAATCCGGTCGGTGCAAGCGACGAGTCCAAGCGGGTCTGTAACCAGCACCTCTTGGACTACTGGAAGACCCGGTTCGTGGTTATCGAGTCCGAACGGCTTTGCAACGTCCTGGACTACTTCTACCGGTTCGGCGCGATCACGATCACGGATTTTTGGGAGGGTGTCGGTCACCACCCAGCCTACCACGTGCTCGCCGAGTACGGTGACCGGCCGCCGATGCTCCGACTCACCGACGCGGACCACCGACGCGGCCGTGAGAACCTCCGGCGATTAGGTGTCCCCGACGACGCCTGGTTCGTCTGCGTCCACTGCCGCGAATCAGGCTACCGTCTGACCGGAGATCAAGGCTACCGGAACGTCAACATCGAGGACTACGCCCTCGCCATGGAGTCGATCGTGGGGCGGGGCGGGTGGTGCGTCCGGGTCGGCGACCCGAGCATGACGCCGCTGGCTCCGATGAGGAACGTCGTCGATTACGTTCATTCCGACTGCCACGGCCCGTGGATGGACGTCTACCTGGCCGCGAGCTGCCGGTTCTTCCTCGGATGCGACTCCGGCCTGTTCAGCTTGGCCACCGTCTTCGGGGTCCCCGTGGCGGTGGCTAACATGATCCCCCTTTCCTGTCACCCCTACCATCCGCATGACCTGGCTATCTACAAGCTACTCCGATCGAGGGAAGAGGAGCGGTACCTCGGCTTCCCCGAGATCGCCCGGTCGCCGTTGTCGCTGTGCATGACTTCCGAGGGGTTCAACGAGGCGGGGGTGGACGTGATCGATAACACCCCCGAGGATGTCCGCGACCTAGTGGAAGAAATGCTCGACCGCGTCGAGGGCGACGTTCGCCGCGATGAGGTCGACGAAGGGCTCGGCCGTGCGTTCAAAGCGCTCTTCCCTCCGGACCAGGACGGCCATGGCTCGGAAGCGCTGGTCGGCCGCGCGTTCCTCAAGAAGTACGCGCACCTGCTCGGATGCGAAGGAGATCTGGTCCGGGGATAACGCCGCCCCGTCGCGCATGTGTCTGGGGTGAATTGCCTGGCCTATGCTATTTCATCCGCTGGGCGGTCGTCGTCCGATCGCCTCAGGCACAAGCCAGTAACGTTTCCCACGACCCCGCGCTTCGCGAAGCCCATGACCTTCAGTTCACGGATTGAAGACGATCCAGGTTGTCTCTTGAGCCCCAGGAGGATCCCAAACGGATGAACTCGAAACCTTGGTCGAATGGCCGCCTAAAGCGCGATCAAGTCTAATGTGGGAACGAGGTGGGCAACTTCCCCGGCCTGCCCGCCCAACGTCGACTATTGAAAGTACTGCGACCATGGTCGAGCAAGTCAACAAACAGTCGCGTTTTTTAAGCATAAAAAGGCCGCAATGGATTTCACTCGATAATCAGAGATAATGATATGTCAAATGCAACGAAACGGGAGCATGACTTGTACCACGGGTTCCGACTCAGCACTCGCTTCCCCTGGGTGCACGTGCCGGCGGGATGCCTCGGACTTACTCTTCTTGTTTATTTGGCGTTACTAGCTTCAGCGAAACCGATATGGTTTGATGAATTTGCAACGTTGAATTTGTGCAACTCCAACATTCCAATTAGATGCTATTTTGACGGCTCGCTGGCTGAGTTGGATCCTCAGCCCCCTCTGTATTATTTGAGTGTTCGCGCTATCCGATTGATTCTTGGCGACAGTTTGCTGTCACTCAGAACTCCTTCAATTTTAGGTTTTATCTTTGGTAGTTTTTTTATTTATAAATTCACGTATAGATGTTTTGGGGTACTATACGGTCTTTTGGCTGTATCTGCGTTATCTCTTTCGGTCGCATTTGACTACGGTTACGAAGCTAGGCCGTATGGTTTAGTGCTCGGCCTGGCCGCATTCGCCCTCTTCTGTTGGCAAACGGCGGCGGGCCATGGAGGTAGATATCGGTGGTGCGCGTGCGTCGGTCTGTCCTTCGCAATTTCCGCCGCGATTTTAACCCACCTCTATTCCGTGTTTCTGGTCATACCTCTAGTGGCTGGCGAGAACGTACGTGCGTACCAGAGGCGGAAAGTTGACTGGGCGGTCGTCGTGTCCATTGCGGCCGGCGTATCGTCGCTCGCCGTCTTGCTCCCTCTCATCCTTCGTGCACGGACTTTGTCATCAACCTTTTGGTCGCCGGCCGAATTTAGTCAGTTCGCGGATTATTACCCCTCTCTATTCTCACGAGGGCTCCCGCCAGTAATACTGGCTCTTTTTACTCTCCCTCTGTACGTCCGGTGGCGCGGCAACCGAGCCATGGACACCGAAGCCGGGGACCTGTACGAGTTTCATCACCATGAACTGGCCGCCATAGTCGTCCTCGCTCTATTGGCATTTATCGAAATATTATTCTCATTGATCTTCACAGGCATTTTTGTTAACCGTTATGCACTTCCCACGGTCATTGGGGTTGTCTTGATATTTGTTTCCATGACGCGGCACTATGTTGGTCGAACCAGAACTTGTCCAGCAATTATTTTGATTGTTTTATGTCTTTGGTTTTTGCTAATAAGAACACGGGAAATATCTTTTAAGGGGTTAGAAACCGCGACAATAAAGAATACGATTGCCGAATTGGATAAAACGGCACCAACACTGCCTGTTGTCGTGTTCGATGAATTTACATATACAAAATTTCTTTATTACTCTCCAAGCTCTTTATTAACCAGGTTACGCATTTATGACGACACGGGAGGAAGGCGCCAAGCATGGTTCACCCTGCTGACGCGTCATTCCACTTATTCAGTTAAGGCGGTGACCGCGAGGGCATTGAGTTCGGAGCTGGAGAGCCAGATCTACTATTTTGCGGGTCCTGTGACCAACAACCCGAGCGCCCCTTACTCAACATTTTTTTTGTTCATAACACATAAATCGCCCGCGACCGACATTCAATTTTTCGGTAATAAACTCCCCAATGCAATGATGGTGGTCGGCAGGCGAAAATCGTGAACACGCGTGACCAGGACGACCGGCTTGTCCCACCGAGATGCGTCACGAGGTTAGGGGCATTCAACTGGTCTTTTTCCGTACGTCTGGCAACGGTAAGACGGCGTCACGTCGTGCATGTGTCCGGGGTCAGGGCTGTTTCGTTCTCAAGTTATGACCGATGACCGAGATCCGATGACCGAAAAGGTCGACAAGACTCTTGCCCATCTTTCCTGTTTTCGATTTTTCAAGGTCATTTGTCCTTGGTCATTGGTTATTCCCGAGAAGGAAACAGCCCAGTGTCCGGGGTAAATTGCCCTGGCTTGTTCTCTCTGTTTCGGGCTCACGAAATTGATTTCCAACGATGCTCTCGCCGTCGAGCCCCCCCGCGGTTTTCGCGGACTTGGAAAGTTCGCCGCCTGGTTGGGCGTCGACCGGGCCGTTGTCTTGGGCGTACTCAACCAGTTCTGGGGGTTCGTCAGCGGGCCGGTGACGTTCCTCCTGCTCGCGAACAACTTCAGTCCGAACGTTCAGGGCTATTATTACACCTTTTACAGTCTGCTGGGGCTGCAGATCTTCGTCGAGATGGGGTTGGGACAGGTCATTGGCCAGTTCGCCTGTCATGAGTGGGCTCGGCTCGAAATGGACGAGCGGGGTCATATCGTCGGTGACGCGGCTTCGCTTTCCAGGCTCACCAGTCTCTCCCGGTTCGCCGTTCGCTGGTACGGCGTGGCGGCGGTCGGCCTGTCCGTCGTCCTGGCGGTCGGCGGCGGAACCTTTTTCGCCCGATCGCCCCAGGTTGGGGTCTCGTGGGCCGCGCCCTGGCTGATCCTCTGCCTTTTGCAGGCTGTCAACCTGATGCTCGTGCCCAGGTGGACCCTTCTGGAGGGGTGTAACCAGATCCCCCAGGTCTATCGGTTCCGGCTCGGACAGGGCGTCCTGACGAGCCTCGTTCTTTGGACGGCGATCAGTACGGGGGCGGGCCTATGGACCGCCGCGCTCGCCAGCGCCACGACACTCATCACGTCGCTGGGCTTTCTTTACTACCGCTACCGGGGCTTCTTCACGAGCCTCGCGGGTGACCGGCCCGGCCCTCGGGTGCGATGGAAGGAGGATATCTGGCCGCTGCAGTGGCGCATCGCCCTTTCTTGGGTGAGCGGTTACTTCTCATTCGCCCTGTTCACCCCCACCCTCTTCCGGTATCAGGGGCCAGCGGCGGCGGGCCGTATGGGCATGACGTGGACGCTCATCAATGTCTTGATCGGCATCTCGTCGATCTGGGTGGCTACCAAGGGTCCGCGGTTTGGCATGCTGGTTGCGCGCCGGGAATACGACGAACTCGACCGTTCGGTCCTCAAGGCGGGCTTCGCCTCGGTCGGCGTCTGCGTCACGGGGGCGCTGGCCATCGAAGCCGTGCTGATGCTCCTGGCCTCGTCTTTACCGAGAATCGCGGCGCGTCTTCTCTCCCCTGCCGAGGCCGGCGTCTTTCTGATCGCAACGGTCCTTCAAGTTTCCGTCTCCACGATGGCCATCTACCTCAGGGCGCACAAGCGCGAACCACTGTTCGGTGTGTCGATCGCGCAGGCGTTGCTCACGGTTGCCTCGACGGTCGTCTTGGGGCGATGGTATGGCCCGCTCGGGCTTGGGCTCGGCTATCTCGGGACGGTGGCGATACTCACGCCGGTTACAACCTATATCTTCCTGAAGTGCCGCGCCGAGTGGCACGATAAACCCGTCTTGTAGGGCGGCCACCGGGCTGTGTATTTGGACGGTCTCGGGGGGTCGGTCGCCCCTCATCGGAACGACCATGCGATCTTCACGAAAGCGAAATGCGGGTGTATGGGGTTTGCGCCGACGCGACACGCCCCGGTGGCCCGTCGGTGTGCCGGCCCAGGCCGACGACCCCGCGAGCCTCGACGCACCGGATCTAGACCCCCGTCCCCGCGCGATTCGATCCTCGAATGCTGTTCACATCGATTCAATGGCTCGTTTTCCTGGTAGTCGTGTTCGCGGGCTACCATGCCATGCGGCCAGGAATGAGGCCGTGGTTCATGCTCGCTGCGAGCGTCTACTTTTACGCGAGTTGGAGCACTCAGTTCCTCCTTCTGATCGGCGGCCAGTTGCTGGTCGACTGGACGTGCGGTTACGTTCTGATGCGAACCGAGAATGCGACGCCGCGAAAATTCGTGGTGTTCGCCAGCGTGGCCGTGAACCTGGCATCACTCTGCGTGTTCAAGTATCTCGGGTTTATCACCAGGACGCTGCGGTTGGTGGGGCTCGACGTCCCGGTCATCGAGGTCGAACTACCCCTGGCGATCTCCTTTTACACGTTCGACTCGATGAGTTACACGATCGACGTGTATAGCGGCCGGATCCAACCGGTCCGGTCCCCGATCCACTTGGCCCTGATCATCACCTGGTTCCCGCACTTGATCGCCGGCCCTATTGTCCGCCCTTCGGAGCTAATTCCGCAATTCGCCTTCAGGCCGTCGGTGATGCCGGATCGGTTCTTCTCTGGGCTCGCCCTGATGGCGATTGGTTATGGCAAGAAACCGTTGATCGCTGACTGGCTCGCCAGGGTTGCCGACCCGGTTTTCGCGCATCCGGGCCGGTATACGTCTCTGGAACTTGCTATAGACATCTACGCCTACGCCTTCCAGATCTTCCTAGTACTAGTTTGCGGTGCGAAATTGCCTTGTTTTCCCGCGGTTTGTAAGCTATGGGCAGGCTCTGCAACCGCACCAACCGGACCGATGGCACGCCACAGCCATGCTCAGACATCGATATAACCGGACCGACTTGTTCGCCCTCGTGCCCCAGCTCGGCCTTCGCTTCGAGCCACAGCTCGAGCAACTCGACTCCCTGCTCGACGACGACGCGATCGTCGAGGCCGTCCGCTCCGACATGGCCCGCCGCTCGCCCCGATCACGATCCCGAGGCCGACCCGCCACCCCGGTCGAAGTCGTCCTCCCCATGCTCGTCGTCATGCGGCTCTACGGATGGAGCTACGCCCAGGCCGAATACTTCGTCAACGACAGCCTGGTCCCGCGCCAGTTCCGCCTGGTCTACCTCGAGCGCGTCCCCGACGACACTACGCTGATCCGATGGGCCAACACGATCGGGCCGGAGACCCTCCAGACGCTCAACGACCGGATGATCCAGCTGGCCCGGTCGCTGAAGGTGACGCGCGGCCGCAAACTCCGCGTCGACACCACGGCGGTCGAGACAAACATCCACTTCCCCACCGACAGCGGCCTGGTCGGTGACGGGGTCCGGGTCGTCTCGCGGCTGCTGCGGCGGGCCCGTGCCGCCCTGGGCGAGGCGGCCTCCGGGCTCAAGGAGGCGTTCCGCAGCCGGGTTCGGTCCGTCCGCAAGCTGTCGCAGCAACTGCACCGGATCGCCCGCCGCAAGGGCGATGAGGGCAAGCAGGCGTTGAAGGCGGCCTACGGCCGGCTCGTGGCGATCGGCAAGCGGGCCGGGGCCCAGGGCCGGCGGGTGCTCGAGACGCTGCGGCGCGAAGGCGATGACGCGGCACAGCGGCTGGCCGGCCGACTCGAGGAGGTTCTGCCCCGGCTCAAGCAGGCCGTCAGCCAGGCCGTGCGTCGCGTCCTGAAGGACGACCCGGTCCCCTCCGGCGAGAAGCTGGTCTCGCTGTTCGAGCCGCACACGCAGGTCATCCCGCGGTTCAAGGCGGGCAAGCCGGCGGAGTTGGGCCGCGAGCTGAGGCTCGACGAGGTCGAGGGTGGGCTGATCACCGGGTACGCGGTGCTGCCGCAGGGCGGCGGCCAGGACCAGCCCTACCTGGGCGATGCGCTGGCGAACCACGAGCGGCAGTTCGGCCGGCCGCCGAACCTGCTGGCGGCGGACCGGGGGATGGCGTCGGCGGAGAACCAGCGGCTGGCGAAGGAGGCGGGGGTCAAGCAGGTGTCGCTGCCGCACGTCGGCAAGGCGCCGCCGGGTCGGCGGGCCGAGGAGAAGGGTCGCCGGTTCCGCGAGGGTTACCGGTTCCGGGCGGGGATCGAGGGTCGAATCCATGCGCTGAAGCGGGATTATGGGTTGAAGCGCTGCCGCTACCGTGGCGAGCGAGGGTTCGGGCGGTGGGTCGGTTGGGGGGTGGTGGCCCACAATCTGGCGGAGGTCGCGGGGTCGGCCCGGGGGTGATCCGGGGCCCCGATGGGGCAATGGTCCGATCCGAACGAGGATCAGCAGCGACGACGCAAACTTTTTCGGGGAAATAGCTTACATTTCGCACCGCAAACTAGTACTAGATCCTAATCGGATTGGCTCTGATGGCAGGCATGTAGAGTCGAAGCGATGAAGGAAGTCGGCCCTTCTTTCCCGTTCGCTCTCGACGGCGGCGACGCAGCGGGAATGGCCCTCTTCTGAGTGGCCCCCATACTCCACCCCTCAAGCGTGATTGGTGATCAACGGAGTTACTGGATGGCACAAATTTCAAGGATTATAGGGCCATTGGCGGGCCTCTGGCTCACGGCGGCGGTGTCAGCCCATATCATGATGGAGCCCAGCGACCACAACGAGAACATGTACGTCGCCGCAGCCGTTATGGCCAAAAGTCATTATATATATAAAGACTTTTCGTATGCGCAAATGCCTTTTTTGCCATTTTTTTATTCATTCCTTTACGAGGCGACCGGCACCGACCGCCTGTTGTTCGCCGCGCGGGTCCTGACGTGCGCACTGTGGGCAGTCGCCGCGTACGCCCTCTTGGGCGTGGCTCGCGTGGTCTCGGGGAGCAGGCCTATCTCCTGGTGCGCGTTTTTCCTCTTCGCCACGAACACGTTCGTGCTCCGGGCTAGTACTGAGTGCTCAAATTACGTGTCGTCCATGGCGTGCTTCAACGTCGCGTTGCTACTCTTCGTGATAGGGATCCGATCCCAGCATTGTCGACCACTGCTCCTCGCCACCGGAGGATTATTTGCGGCCCTGGCCGTCGGACTAAAATTGTATTATGTCGCAGTCCTTCCCCCATTGTTCGTGCTGGCACTCCTCTACCCCCGGTCGGTGGGTCCGCGGGAGCGTATTTTCGCCGGCGTCCTGCCGCTGTGCGTTGGGTTTCTGGCGGGCATCACTCCAGCCCTCGTTATCATGTGCCGCGACCCGAAAATTTTCTTGTTTAATAATTTGTTGTTCTACAGGATTACGACGCTCGCCTACCTCGAGCATACGATACCCCAGTACGCGACGGGGCTGACGCTCGGCAGCAAGGTACATGTCTTACTAAGAGATGCATTCGAACGGCCGAGCGTACTCCTCATCTTCGTGTCCATCGCCTTCTCCGGATCGGTCGTATGGGCGAGGGGGAGGGGGAGGGGGAAGGGCCTGGTTTCTCAGGCCCCGCTCGCCTTGGGCGTTTCCACGACGCTCCTGGCGGCGGTACTGGTCGCCTATATGACTCCCCTGTGGCCGCAGTATTTCGCCTTCCCAGTGCCGTTTGCGATCCTCACATTCGCGGCGCTTCACGGTCAGCTCCGGGGAGGGGATCGGAGGGCAAACCTGAGGCTCTCGTGGATTCTGGTCGGGTTGTGTTTCCTGGAGAACGGGCCTAACCTTATCAGGAGGCTCCCGGCCCTCACTCGCCCAGCGCAATTCGTGCCAATGGGTTTTCACCGGACCGCCCTCGCGGTCCAGAGATTGGTCCGCCAGAGCTCGGACACAGGGCCCGTCGCGACTCTCACGCCGATCTACCCGCTTGAGGCGGGGCTGCCGATCTACCACGAACTTTCGACCGGAATCTTCTTGTACTGGATCGGCGACCGGCTTACGGAGATGGAACGCAGGCGGTACGTCGCCACCGCTCCCAGCGTGATCGATCGCATGCTTGAGGAACGACCTCCTCGAGCGATCCTTGTGGGGCGGTATCGCCAGGAAGAGGTACCGCTCATCCTTTACGCCCGCCGTCATGGTTATCAACGTTTTGACAAGCGCGTGGACGCGGACCTGGCGAATATGGTCCTTTACGTCCGCCCTGGCGATCCCGACGCCGGCGGAGGGTCGAGGAGTCGCGGGAAAAAGGCCTCGAATTAAATTAGGCTCTTGATGGATTCCGGGGTGGTGACCACGTTAGTTCGGACGCAAATTCTTGTGAGGAAGCTCCTTAAGTGTCCTTGGGCAACACCTCAACCCCTGGGCCACAAGTCTCGTTCTCGGATAGAGTTACGGCAAGCTCCCCTGATCACCACCCCGGAAACCATCAAGAGCCTTAAATCTTAGGTAGTAACGATCTCTCGTCTGCCTCAACCTGGGCAAGTCGCTGGCGAAGAGGGGGAATATTCGCCTTGCCCCGCCCTCGGGCCTGTTCTTCCAGGCGTTGGTGCCGCGGGCCGCATCGCGGCATAGGTCCCGGAGGCCGGAATCGACTCACGGGCCCTCGGCAGCTCGGCGGCGATTGATGCGCCTTCAAATCGGTTCTCCAACCTACGAATGAGTGAGGCGCGGGTGATTTCGGCATCTATTCTGATTTGTACTCGCGGCCGGGCAGACCGCCTACGGCTAACCCTTGACGCAATTAATCGGGTAACCGTCCCGGACGGGATGAACTGTGAGGTGATCATCGTTGACAACGACTCACACGATGACACGTCCGCAGTCTGCCAGGCCGTCGCCGCCACCAGTCGGACGCCCGTGCGTTACATTGCCGAACCCCGGAGAGGTCAAGCCCGGGCCCGCAACAGTGGGATCAGCGCATCGCGAGGCGACATCATTCTGTTCACTGATGACGATGTCCATCCACCCGCCGAATGGCTCGACGCGATGTGCCGCCCGATCGCGACGGGGGCGGCGCACGCGGTTGCGGGGGGGGTTCGGATCGCGCTGGGCCTGGAGCGTGACTGGATGGGGCCCCTGCACCGGGCCTGGCTCGCGGAAAACACAGGTCCCCCGGCGTCGGCGGGCGGGTTCGAGATGGTCGGGGCGAACATGGCCTTCTCGCGCGAGGTTCTCGAACGGGTACCCGAGTTTGATCCCAATCTTGGCCCCGGCGCGCTCGGCTTCGGCGATGATGCCCATTTCTCGCGGGCGCTTAAGGCGGCGGGTTATCGCCTTGCCTTCGTCCCCACCTACGTCGAACATCACTTTGAGGAATCTCGGTTGACGAGGGAGAGCTTCATCGCCGCCGCAATCGGCCGCGGTAGGTCGGCGGCCTACCTTGCCCACCATTGGGAGCACCGCGCGATCTCGTTCCCCCGGCTACGCCTCGCGAAGCACCGTGCAAATCTTAACTTCGAGCGGCGCCGGCGTGGAGGCGTGCCCGAGCGTGAAGGGATGCAAAGCTGGGAAATGCATGCCCTGTGGAGTGTTTCGTTCTTTCAGCAATTCCTCGTCGAGCGCGTCAAACCAAGGCGATACCCTCGGGGCTCGGCTAACTCTCAAGGAAAGACCGAGTTGAGTACATAATATGCTGATTGATCTGTCGATCATCATCGTGAACTGGAACGGCATGAAGTTTCTGCCGCGCTGCCTGGAGAGTCTCGCGAACGCGCCACCGCGCGTCACATACAGAGTGGCGGTCGTCGATAACGTATCCACCGACGGCAGCCTGGACTGGCTCCGGTCTCCGGCCGCTCGCGCCGGATTCTCCGAAGGACAATTTCGGCTGCTGGAGAGTGCCGAGAACATCGGCTTCGGCCGCGCAAATAACCTGGGCATCGCGGCGTGCCCCGCCCAGTTCTTCATGCTTCTGAATCCCGATACGATCGTCATGCCCCGTGCGATCGACACGCTGATCGATGTCCTCCGAGGCGATGAGCGGATCGGCGCCTGTGGCCCCCGGTTGCTTAACCCGGACGGGTCGCTCCAGCCCAGTGTCTGGCGCGCCCCGCCGTCGGCCCTGTTCACCCTCCTCGAAGGGTTCCAACTGTACCGCCTGGTCCCGCAACCGTTCCGCGGCCGGATCTTCCTCGGGGCCCACTGGCCGCACTCGACCCGCCGCCGCGTCAAGAGCTTCAGTGGGGCGGCATTCATGGTGAGGCGTCAGGTCGTCGAACAGGTCGGCGCCTTCAACGAGGCGATCGACATGTACGGCGAAGAGGGAGATTGGTACGGGCGGATGCAGCGCGCCGGCTGGCAACTCGCTTTCGAGCCGGCCGCCGAGATCGTCCATTACGGCGGCCAGAGCACCCGACAGCGTTGGGACGACCACGAGCAGCGGTTGAGACAAATCGAGGCCCATCTGCGGATGCAAAAAGACCACCTGACGCCGAGAAATGCGGCATGGAATATCCGCGCGACCTTGCTCGTCCTGAACGTGATGCGACTCCGGTCGAGAGCGAAGGGGCGTTGCACCCGGACGCTGGACGACGCCATCGGTCTGAATCGTGAGTACCTCAGCCGGGTCCTCAGCAGGACGTCGCCATGATCGTCTCAGTCGTGGTCCCGACCTTCAACCGTGGTGCACGCCTCAAGACAACCCTCGAGTCCATCCTCGCCTGTGAGACGACCGGCTTGGACCGGGTAGAGGTCATCGTCGTCGACGACGGCTCCTCCGCCCCCGCCGCACCTATGGTCGAGAGTCTGTGCGCATCGCCCCCCTTCGCACTCCACTGCCCGCGGCAGGCGAACGCGGGGCCGGCGGCTGCGCGCAATGCAGGTTACCGGGCCGCCAGGGGGGAAGTCGTGCTCTTTGTCGACGACGACATGATCTGTCCCCCGGGGCTCCTCCTTCAGCACCTCGCAGCGCACCGGGAACGGCCGGGCTGCGTCATACTAGGCCCCTACCCGTTCGTCCCTCCCGACCGCCCGACGCCGTTCTTCCGATACATGGGCACGCTCGGCTATCACCCCGAACTCGACGAGAGCGTCGAGTTCATCGAGACCACCTTCGTCGCCAGCGGGCAGATTTCTGTCGAGCGGGCGATGTTCGACCCGGAGGAAGGTGTGTACCGTACAGACCTCCAGACCCCCGTCGCCGAAGAATATGAACTCGCCTGGCGGTTAAAGCGTTTGGGAATCCCGGTGCTCTTCGCCCCGCGGATCACTGCACTGCACAATCGTTCCGTCGACGTCGTCGCGATGTGTCGCCAGTCGTTCACCCACGGCCGCGGGTGCGCCGAGGTTGCAGTCAAATACCCCGGGACGCTGGAGATCAAGGATCTCAAGAGGATTCTTGACGCGAACGCACCGGCGTTGACAGGTGGGCCGCTGCGCGCAACCATGAAGGCGTGGTTAAAGGGGATAGTGAGCACCCCGGCGGTTCGCTCGCCGCTTCTACAACTCGTACGGATCGCCGAACAGGTCGTCCGGCGCGAGAGCCTCATGGCCCCCTTCTACCGGGGCGTGCTCGGGACCTACTTTTGCGCCGGAGTTCGTGATGGCCTATGTCGATATTCGGGCGGGAACGCGGGTTTAGGCCAACCGTCGCCGCTGCCTCGAACAAGCTGAAGCGTCGCGGGAGGTCGCCCTGGTCATGCTTGCACCCCAATCCGACGTCCGGCCAGAGGCCTCGAAGGCAGGAGCCGCGCGCGGCCCGGATCGGACGAACGCGCTCCCCGGCCGGGTGTGGCGTTTCCTTCGCCGCAACGTCGCGCTCGTTCGGGCGCTCCGGAACTGGTTGGAAGTTTCCCGGGCGATTCGGGATGGTACCCCGGTCCGCCGCATCGAGTTCCGTAACGGTTTGGTTCTTGGCGGCCCCGAGTCGGCGCATCTGGATTTCCTCTTCGCCGAGATCTGGATCGATCGCGTCTATAGCCCGAAGGGTTTCGAAATCCGTGACGGTGACGTCGTCGTCGACGTGGGCGCGAACATCGGGGTCTTCTCGGCGTTCGCGGCACTACAAGCCCGCGACGTCCGCGTCTTCGCCTACGAACCATTCCCGGGAAACGTGGCTCTACTACGGTCCAACACCGAAGGGATTCGACAGTCCCGGGTACGGGTTTACCCACAAGCGGTCGGCGGTTCCAGCGGCGAGCGGATCTTACAGACCCACCCCACGAACTGGATTGTCCATACCGTCGCGGGCCCGGATACGACCGCACCGGGCCTTGCCGTACCCTGCGTCAGCCTCGACGAGGTGCTAGCGTCCAACGGAATTGAACGCTGCTCACTCCTGAAGCTGGACTGCGAGGGGAGCGAGTACGAGATTCTTCGCTCGGCGCGGCCGGAAACGATGCGACGGGTCGACAAGATCGTCGGTGAGTATCACGCCGTGCCCGGGGAGCCGGTCGGCACTCGACCGGAAAGCGAGTTAACCCGTTTGCTCGAATCGCACGGATTTTGCATCGACGAGCTCACCCCGTTCGGGGAATGCGAGGGTGGGGTCTTCCACGCGCGCCGACGGCCCCCCGAGCCAGCCCCGCGGGAGGAACGATGAGCAGCATCGGCGCTGGCTCGAATCACCCGGACAAGGTCCGTGTGATCCAGTTCGCCTGCGGGATCAACCGCTTTGACTTCATCGACGTCATCATTCAGTGGGCCGACCCGGATCAGTTCGAACTCGGGGTCTGCGTAGCGACCGAGGAGTCTAACATCGCCCGGCCGGTTTATCCTGAGCGAACACCCCGCTGGGTCATCCCCTGGAAGCCCCGCCGGGGGCTGATCGGCGCCGCCCGTCGACTGGCGGGAGTCTTGCGGGAGTGGCGGCCAGACATCCTCCATACGCATCACTACGACGAGGCCGTCATCGGCTGGATGGCGACGCGATGGCATCCGCAGACCAAGTTAGTGGTTGGCCGTCACTATTCCGATTCACTCTACCGCCTCCCCTCGCGGGTCAAAAGGGGATTTTTCCTCGGGGTGGAATCGATCGTTAACCGCGGGGCCTCCCGGATCGTCGTGCCCTCCGAGTTCATCCGGACGCTTTTAACGGAAGATCAGGGGGTCGACGCGGCGAAGGTCGATCTGATCCCGTACGCGATGGACCCGCAAAAATACCCATCGCCTTCTCCGGAACAGGTCCGGGATCTTCGGCGCGAATTCGACCTGGAGGGGCGACTCGCCCTGGGAATCTTCGGGCGTATCGACGGCCAGAAGGGACACCTCGACCTACTCGTGGCCGTCTCCCGGCTAGCCGCCCGCCACCCCGACCTGCGCGTGCTCATCGTCGGCGAGGGGCCGCGGCGTCAGACCGTTGAGCAACGGATCGAGGAACTGGGCCTCGGCGAGATCGTCCGTGTCCTCGGCTGGAGGTTCGACGCCCTGCTCTTGATGGCGGCGGTGGACGTGGTCGTGCAGCCGACACTTCAGGAGGCCTTCAGCCAGGTCATGGTCGAAGCCCTTTGGCTCGGGAAGCCCCTGATCATGACCGACGTGAGTGGCGCGCCCGATGTGATCCGGGATGGGGAGACTGGCCTGCTCGTCCCGCGGCAAGACCCGATGTCGTTGGCCAACGCCATCGATCGCCTGACGGTCGACCCAACTCTGAGGCTCCGCATAGGGGCGGAGGGTCAGGCGTTCGTACGCCGTTACCTGGCGCTCGAGCGCCTCATCCCCCAGTACGAGGCGACCTATCTGAAGGCGTTAGGGAGATTATCGTGCACGACCCGAACGGTCAGGGCGTCAGCGTAGTCATCCCCACGTACAACAACGCGGGGACGTTGGCCGAGGCGGTCGCCAGCGTCCGCGCTCAGAACTGGCCAGAACTCGAGATCATCGTCGTCGACGACGGCTCGACCGACCACACTCCCGAGGCTCTCAAGGCTCTGACCGGTCCGGACCTCAGAATCATCCGTCAGGCCAACGCCGGACCAGCGGCCGCGAGGAATGCCGGCATCGCTGAGGCCAATCGCGAGTGGGTCGCCTTCCTCGACGCCGACGACATTTGGTTGCCCGGCAAGCTCGACGCGCAATTCGACGCATTGTCTCGGCGGCCCGACGCAAGGTTCTGCTTCACCGACTCGGTCGTCCGCTACCTCGACGGCACCGAGGAACTCCGCGCCTGTCGGACAACCGATCAACCGCTGTTCCGGGAACTCCTGAGCGGGAACCTCTTGGGTACCCCGACCATGCTGGTCCACGGTACGTGCTTTCGGGACGTGGGCGTTTTCGACCCCGAACTTCGGACTGGGGAGGACTGGGATCTCTGGCTGCGTCTCGCCTTCCGCTTCGCCGGCCTCCACCTGGCCCGATCGCTCGTCATTGTCCGGAAATCGGTCGACAACCGGTTGACCTTGGAAACGACCAAGTACAGCCTCGATCAACTCGAGGGTTGTACCAGTCGAGTCCTACGGCGGGTGTTCTCCCTCGACAACGGAGAAGCGGCTCGGGTGGGCCTACTCGGGCTGCGTGGGCGGGTTTATGCTTGGCATTACGCCGTCCTTGCACGCTCCTTTCTCAAGCACTACCGCGTCCTCGCCGCAGCCAGGCTCGCGACCGTGGCGGTCCTTTGCCACCCGGCCGGCATTCGGTTTCTCCTGGGTTCGGAGCCGGATTGGTAAGCTACGGGGCTTCTCTCCGTTCGTCGGCCCGGCCGAACTTGTCACCCCTTCGAGACGCGATATGACTAACTTTATCAAAGGCCTCGCCGCGTCCCTGGGTTACCGAATCACCCGTCTCGCTACGACCATCGAAGCTCAGGAGCGGATCGAGGAGGTATTCTGCTGCTTGATCGCCCGCGAAATGTCCCGGTCCCCAGATTTTACGTTCTTGCAGGTCGGAGGCTATGACGGTCGATCAGGCGATCCGGTTTACCCCTTGATCCGCCATTACGGTTGGCGGGGAGTCATCTGCGAGCCCGCGCCGGAGTCGTACCAGTTGCTCGAGCGCACCTATTCGGGGTTTCCGAAGATCCGTCTCGAGCGGGTCGCGGTCAGTCGAAACGAGGGAACCGCCCCCCTCTATTTCGTCCGCCGCGGGGCCCGCGAACTCCCGGATTGGGTTTACCAGCATAGCTCGTTCAACCCAGAGCACGTCCGGGGAATCCAGGTCAATGGCCAGCCCGTCGATGACCTGGTCGAAAAGGTTCTCGTCCCTTGCTCGACGGTGCATGCCCTGGTCGCGAAACACCAGTTTAACGGCCTCGACCTGCTCCAGATAGACACGGAAGGCCATGACCTCGAAATCCTGAGATCCTTGGACTTTTGCCAGTTGAAGCCAAAAATCATCCGTTTTGAACATAGATGCATGTCCCGTGAACAGAAGGCTGAGTCGGCCAGGATGCTTCTTATGGAAGGCTATCAAATCGTTTTTGAAAGATATGACACCTTGGCATTTCTGAACGAGGAGTGGGAGGCCGTTTCCTCAACCGCTCCCGTGACGTCGACCCCGAAAAACCTTGGGTGAAGTCGCCGAGGTTTAACTTTTCGCGCAACTCAGGCCGTCTCTGCCGCTCGGCCCTGCTTGAAGGAATCCCCCGGTTCGTTCCTTAGGACGGTGTGCCGGCCTGTGATCGAGACTTCGCCTCGCGCTTCGTGTCTCTCATCAGCAGAGAGGGTGACGGGCGAAAATCCGCGCAAGCGACATGAGGTCACCACTCGTCAGTGTCGTCGTTCCGACCTTCAATCGCGAGGGGTATCTTCCCCTCGCTATCGAGTCCGTCCTACGCCAAACGGGTGTGGTCGTGGACGTGGTCATCGTGGATGACGGCTCTACCGACGGCACGTCGAAGGTCGTGGAACGCAACAAGGCTTCTTGGGGCGACCGGGTCCGCTACGTCTGGCAGCCCAACGCGGAACGGTGCGTGGCGCGAAATCACGGCCTCAGGTTGTCACGGGGCGAGTTTGTCGCCTTTCTCGACTCGGACGACATTTGGCTTCCCGATCACCTCCACCACTGTCTTGAGACCTTCGCCGCTCACCCCCACGCCGTGGCGGTCTACGGAGAGTACGGCTTGATCTCCGCGACCGGGGGGGTCCTTCGTGATCGGATAGTCCGTCCTCGTACCTCCGGGAAATCCTTCCTGCGTAACTTATGCCTGAAGAGGGTCATCCTCCACCCGACAGGGGTGGTGGTTCGTCATGCCGTTCTGGATGGCGGCGACCCGTTCGACCCCGAGATTCCCGGTGCCGAGGATTGGCTTTTCTGGGTGTCCCTCGCGCGTCGAGGTCTAATCCTCGGCACGTCCCGACGAACGGTCTGGATGCGGGTCCATCCCGGTGGCACCTTCGGTGAGCCCTACAAATTTTCGAGGAGCCTCACGCTTGCTGCCGAGAAGGTGATCAAATCCGGCCTGCCCGCGAGCCTCGGCATCTCCGATGGGAGAGTCCGTGCGATTAACCAGACGCACTGCGCGTACGCGCATTATCTCTCGGGACACTGGCGGGAATCGTTTCGCTACCTGTCTCGGGCGATCCGCACGTCCCCCGCCGCGCTGGGCGAGCCTGATTTCTGGAGAGTGCTCGCCCGGCTCTCTGTGGGGAAAACACTCTCCCGTCGCATCCGCGCGGCACGTCATGGTACGATTAGGGTCGACGGAACGGCCGGCGGACGCGAATGAACACACTGTATCTCTGTTATCAGAGCCTGTTGGAACCGCTCACCGAGACTCAGGTCGTCGCTTACCTTGAGGGCCTGGCGCGTGGAGGCTTCGGAGTGGTTCTACTCACATTCGAGCCGCCGCAACTGTCCGCCCCCGAGGCGCGAGCCCTGCGTGAGCGATTGTCCGATCAAGGGATCATCTGGTACAGTCGTCGTTACCACAAGTGGCCGAGCGTTCCCGCCACGGCCTGGGATGTCGTGGTCGGAATCATCACCGGGCTGTGGTTGATTCGCCATCACCGAATTCGATTGGTCCACGCCCGGGCGCATGTTCCCGGTCTCATGGGGCTCTGGCTCAAACGCCTGACCGGAGTGAAATTCCTCTTTGATGTCCGCGGCTTGATTGCGGAGGAGTATGCCGACGCGGGTGCCTGGCCCGAGGGCGGATGGTTGTTCCAGATGACCAAGAGGGTTGAAAGGTCACTCGTGCTGGCGGCCGACGGCGTGGTGGTCCTCACGTACTCGGCCAAAGACCTCTTCTTCCGATGGTATTCACGTGAGCTTGCGGGGAAACCATTCGAGGTCATTCCATGTTGCGTTCGTACGGCTTCCCTATCCCTCGACAATGGGAATAGCCCCCGTTCCGGGGATGAGGTTCGCTTCATCTACGCGGGCAAACTGGGCGGCTGGTACCCGACCCAAGAAATGCTGGATTTCTTCAGGGCCGCTGGCCAGGCCCTAGGCAACGTCCGATGGCGTGTCTTGACGCAAAGTAATCCCGCGGGCTTGCGGCGACTACTCACTCCGCGGGAACTTGAGGAGCACATTTCGATCGGCCGAGTCTCCCCCGACGGTCTTGGACACGAGCTTTCGATGGCGGACGCGGGCCTGTGCTTCTACAGGCGCAGGCTTTCGGGGCCAGCCTGTTCACCAACCAAGATCGCCGAGTACCTCGCCGCCGGACTTCCCGTCGTGGCCTCGGCCGGGATCGGGGACACCGACTCGGTCCTGCGACGTGGTCGGCCAGGCGGCAGCGATGGGGCCGACGAAGGGATCGTGGGGGTCCTCCTCACCGAAACCTCCCGTGACGGCTATGAGGCGGCGGCGCGCGAGCTGCGCGCGTTGCTCGAAGACCCGAGCCTCCGCCAACGCTGTCGGGCGGTCGCCCTGAAGTCTTTTGACCTGGAGACCGTCGGTTGGCCCCGTTATCGACAGATATACGAGCGGCTGACCGTTCCAGGCCGATCGTAATCGCGTTTAATTTCCCTCCTCCAGAGGGCCTTCATCGAGCGACGGACGAGGTCGAAGGGTCGCATCGTGCAGGCCCATCGGTCGCGGGGAAGCGACCGGCAAGGAAACCCCTAAGACATTCACCGGCCATGGAAATCGAAGACTTTCTGAGTGGGATCGCGACGGCCGTCTTCCTGCTCGTGGTGGGGGTTGTGTCGACCCTCGCCACCAAGCGGCCCAGGGATAGCAATTTACAAGTTAGAATTTTCATTTTATCTTATTGTATAAGATTTATCATCGGCTGCTTGCTTTACACGACCGGCCTGAATGCAACGGTGATCGGGCTCGGAGACGACGGGGGCTCGCACGTTGGAAAGCTCTTGATGGAATACTGGGACCGCGATCTGGCCAGCCCGGTGGAACTCCCAGGCGCGGTGTTTGAGAGCCTGTTCAAGGGGATTAACGGCGGCTACGGGGTCTTCGTAGGCGTATACTATTACGTGACCCGGCTCTCGGGTCAGGTCTCGGCGGTCGCACTCAGCGCCTTTTTCGGAGCGATGACCTCGGTGGTTGTTATCCGCACCACGCGGCTCCTGTACTCTGACGATGTCGCCACACGCTCGGGCTGGTGGGTTTGCTTCTTCCCGTCGATGATCCTATGGTCTTCGATCCCGGTGAAGGAGCCATTAGTCATTCTCCTCGAGACGCTGGCTGTTTATAACTGCCTGCAACTCCGCACATACAAACAATCAATCCGCAACATAACGAGTTGCGCCGCGTGCCTGGGCGCCCTCCTGACGCTCAGGTTTTACATCGCCTACATCCTGGGGGGCGTGATTCTCGTGAGCATGGTCGTCCCGAACCTGGGACGCAAGCCGTTCTCGGCCGCCTCGGCCGCGGCCATCGCCGCCGCGTTCCTGATTCCGCTGTACCTGCTCGCGGGCAACCTGACGAGCCACTTTGAGTTTATCGAGAGTCACGCGAACCTCGAGTACGCCGAGAGCTTCAGGACCGCGGTCTCCACGGGGGATGGCTCGGGTTCCGGGCTCAACCTGGATTACGAACTAGGCACTTCCCACGGCTTCGTCATGCAGCTAAGCGTGGGCGGCCTCTGCCTCCTCCTCGCCCCGTTCCCGTGGCAACTGGCCAGGGGGAGTCTGCGTTCGCTCCTGACGACTCCGGAGATGATTGTCTGGTGGTTCTTGTTCCCTCAGGTCTTGAAGGGGCTGGTTCACTCGGTGCGGTTTAGGCTCTGGGACTTTTTCCCGGTGCTCTTGTTCCTGCTCAGCATGGGGTTCATCTACAGCCTCATGTGCGGCAACGTCGGGATCATCTATCGCCAGCGGGCGCAGTTGCTCCCATATCTGATCCCCATGGGCTGCCAGGGCCTTGAACTCCGCCGGCTGCGGCGGCTATCGCGGTCGGGCTGGGTACCATATCCCCAATGGCCCGGGGTGCCACCCGCCGAAGGGCGTTCGGGGTCGGAGTCGGCTCGATGACAGGCCTGACGACGGTCCTTTGGGGGGTGGCCGTCGCCTTACTCCCCTCCCCGCTGAAGATCGTCATCTACAGGTCTCTCTACGGTTTCCAGATCGGCCGCGGTGTTCGAATCGGCCTTTCGCCCTTCGTTAGGGTGCAACGGTGCCGGATCGGCGACGGGGTGAGGGTCGGCCATGGGAACATATTTATTGAGATTGGCGACCTGGAGATCGGCAACAAAACCCGGATTGGATTTTTGAACGTATTCCGTGGGGGCTTGCGGATTCGGATCGGCGAATTTTGCACGATCATGAGGAGGAACACGCTGAATTCGATCATTGAGAGGGACTTCTCCGACCCTGTGGAGGCGTCCCTCACGATCGGGACCGGCACGGTGATCACGGCGAGTCACTGGATCGATTTCAGTGCGGGCATCGCCATCGATGATCACGTGATCGTCGGAGGCCGCAACTCCTCGTTCTGGACACACAACCGCCGCCGCGGCAGGGGTATCGTCGTCGGGGCTCACACATACTTTGGATCGGAGGTCCGCCTCGCCCCGGGGGTCGAGGTCGGGTCGTTCAACATCGTCGCACTGGGCTCGGTGTTGACCGGGCAGTACGCCCGATCTCGCACCCTGATTGGTGGGAATCCGGCGACGGTCATCCGTGAACTGAACGAGGGCGACCTGGCCCTCGTCGTTCATAAAACCCGCGGGGATATTCCTGATCAGGTCGTCGCCGCATCGCTCCCGGACGACCTGAAGGCACTTGGAACGAAAGCACTCCGAAGGGAGAGTCCGACCGAACCGGGCATTCGCCCCTGCACCGAGGGGGAAAATCGGCAATGTGTGGGATAGCCGGGATCGTCGACTTGAGGGGACGAGCGGTCGACCCCGGCCTGCTCTCCCGAGTCAACTCGCGGCTCGTTCACCGGGGTCCGGACGCGGAGGGGTTCCGCCTCTCGGGCGCCGTCGGCCTGAGTCACAGGCGGCTCGCGATCATCGACCTCGCCGGCGGGGCCCAGCCGATGCCGAACGAGGACGGGTCGGTCTGGGTCACCTTCAACGGCGAGATCTACAACTTCCGGGAGTTGCGTCCCGAACTGGAACACCGAGGACACCGGTTCGCCACTACGAGCGATACCGAGGTGATCCTGCACGCCTATGAGCAGTACGGTGAGGGGTGTCCCTCCTATTTGCGGGGGATGTTCGCGTTCGGACTGTGGGACGAACGCCGACGTCGGCTTTTTCTGGCGCGCGACCGCGTCGGGAAGAAGCCACTTTACTACACGGAGGCCTCGGGCCAGTTCATCTTCGCGTCCGAGTTGCACGCGCTGTTGGCGCATCCCGGCGTGTCACGAGAGGTCGACCTTGACGCGCTTGACGCTTACCTGACCTTCGGCTATATCCCCGCGCCAAGGACGGCTTTCCGCTGTCTCTACAAGTTGCCGCCGGCGCACTCCCTCACACTCGATCTGAACAACGACGGCGACGGAATTCGGGACCAGAAGGTGTCACGCTACTGGTCGCTCGACTACCTGCCCAAGCTCGACATCGACGAGGAGGAGGCGGCCGAGCGGCTGCTCGCCGAACTAACCGAGGCAGTCCGGATCCGGATGATCGCCGACGTGCCGCTGGGGGCGTTGCTCAGCGGGGGGATCGACTCGAGTCTGGTCGTTGCGTTGATGAGCCGACTCTCAGACCGCCCGGTGAAGACATTCTCCATCGGCTTTCATGAGAAAGACTTCGACGAGCTACCCTACGCCCGCCTGGTGGCTGACCAGTACGGCACGGAGCACCACGAACTCGTCGTCCGGCCGAACGCTTTAGACGTTCTGCCGACCCTTGTCCGTCATTACGGCGAACCCTTCGCCGACTCGTCGTCGATTCCCAGCTATTATGTTTCCCGGCTGACTCGCGAGCACGTGACCGTGGCCCTCAACGGCGACGGCGGAGATGAGTCTTTCGCCGGTTACGAGCGGTACTACGCCGACGGGTTGGCCGACGCTTACTGCAAGCTTCCCCTCCCGCTCCGCGCCGGTGTCATCGAGCCCCTCGCGGCGCTGATTCCTAATTCGCTCCCGAGGCGACACCGGCTGAGGCAGGCGAAGCGGTTCCTCGAAGCCGCGGCCCAGCCCTCGGCTCGGCGCTACCTTCGGTGGGTCAGTTATTTTACGCCGGGGCAGAAGGGCGACCTGTACACGCCGGCCTTCCGTCAGGCGCTCGCCAGCCGTGAGCCCGGCGACTGGCTCGTCGGTCTCTATGACTCCGCGCGTCGCGATGGCCTCGACCGTCTCGACGCGGTCCTCGCGACCGACGTCGCTTCGTACCTGCCCAACGACCTCCTGGTGAAGATGGACATCGCGACGATGGCGTGCTCGCTCGAGGCCCGCTCTCCGATTCTTGACCACCGGGTCATGGAGTTCGCCTCGCGACTCCCCACGCGAATGAAATTGCGCGGAACGACGACCAAGTTCTTGCTCCGCCAGGTCGCCCGGAAGCTTCTACCCGCGGCGAACCTCGACCGCCGCAAGATGGGTTTCGGACTCCCCGTGGGCGACTGGATGCGTGGCGAGCTTCGACCCTGGGTCGACGATGTCCTTCTGTCGCCTCGGGCACTCGCGCGGGGCCACTTCCGCCCCGATGCGGTACGCGCCTTGGTCCACGAGCACGGCGTGGGGTCTCAGGACCACTCCTACCGCCTCTGGGCCCTTCTCTGGCTTGAACTCTGGTACCGCGAGTTCCTCGATTAACGGAGCCAACACTTAGAGCCGCGACACGATCGCCGCTACCCTGCCACGATACCTGGACTTCCTCCGCCGCCCTGGTTGCCGGGGCGTTCTGAGGAAGGGGGATGAACACGCCCTAGCAAGGTCCGATCGCAAATTTCCCTGCCTGCCCCACGGCGAGGTTTCCCCGATCGTTCGAGGCGTTCCGCGCATGCTGAGGACTGGTGGATTTCCCGGGGCCTGGAAAACCAATGAAAGTCCTCACCCTCGCCACCTACCCGATCGAGGCGGCTGCTACCAGGTTCCGGCTCATCCAGTTCGTCGGCCCCTTGGCTGAACGCGGGATCGAGCTGGACATCCGCCCGTTCCTCGACGGCCCCCTGTTCGCGGCCCTCTATAGTCGAGACGCCGCATTCAAGAACGCCGTAGGACTAAGCCGCTCGATCCTGAGGCGCTGCCGAGACATCGTCGCGGGACGACGCTATGACGCCTTGCTCGTCCAGCGCGAGGCGATGCTTCTAGGACCCCCCGTCGTGGAGTACCTCCTCAGCAGACTCCTCAGCCGACCGATGGTCCTCGACCTCGACGACGCCACCTACCTTCGCTACGAAAGTCCGACCTATGGCCGGCTGGCTGCTGCCTTGAAGTGCTTCGGCAAGACCGATGATCTGATCCGTTGGTCGCGGGTCGTCACGTGCGGCAGCCACTCAATCGCCGAACATGTGGAGCGTCGGGGAACACGCGCCGTCCTCATCCCGACCGTCGTCGATACGGATCTTTTTCGACCGGCAATCGCCCCGGTCCGTTCGGGCCCGCCAGTCATCGGCTGGATCGGGACCCATTCGACCTACCCGTACCTGGAGGCGATTTACCCAGCATTGGAGCGGCTCGGGCGTACCCACCACTTTCGCTTGAAGATCGTCGGTGCGGGCCGCGAGAAGATCAGCCTCCCGGGTGTCGATCTCGAAAACCTGGCGTGGTGCCTCGAACGTGAGATAAGCGATTTCCAGTCGTTCGACATCGGTCTCTATCCAATCACCCCCGACCCGTGGTCGATCGGTAAGTCGGGATTCAAGGCCGTGCAGTATCTGGCAGTCGGCACCCCTTACGTCGCCACACCGGTGGGGGTCCTCGCGGAAATCGGTGAACCCGGCGTTACCCACCTCGAGGCGTCGTCGGTCGATGACTGGTACGATGCGCTTTGCTTGCTCTTGACCAACGTGGATCTGCGCAATCGCATGGGGGAAGCGGGCCGCCAACACTCGTTGCGGTACTACACCTTGCCCGACCAAGCCGACAAGCTTGCACAAGTTCTGTACGAGGTCGCGGGGTAGCGAGCGAGCCCCGGGGCTAATAATTCGTGCGCGAACCCCATCTCGCTGCGGAACCACCGTATCCGCAACGGGGCGTGTCAGGAGAATTGCAAAGTCCGTCTTTTCAATGACCAAGGACCATAAGTCGGAATTTATCGGTCCTCGGTCCTCGGTCCTCGGTCATCGGTCATCGGTCATCGGTCCTCGGTCATCGGTCCTCGGTCATCGGTCATCGGTCATGGAGTCTTTGCAATTCTCCTGCGGCGCGTGTCGAGAGCCTTCCGCAAGGCTTTGTCGTGTGTTAAGCTGAATCGTGAATTCATGTGCGAAAGTGATGCCACAAGCGTTGATATGTCGGCCTCTCCTCGCAGTCGCCAATCTCCAAAACAACGGCTTGACCGCCCTCGGCCGTCCTGAAAGTCGATCTGCTTGGGTCGAATTCCCCGCCTCCGATGTGTGATGGAAACCGCTCGTGGAGGACTCTCAAACGGAAGAACGCTTCGACGGCCTTGGCGGTTAAGACGCCCTTCAAGACACGATCGCCTAGTCGCTTGTAGTTTCGGTTGTCGTTAAGCGAGAGGACAGAAAACGGGCTGCCTAACACTCGTCGTCGGCGATGAAACCCGAGAAGGCGGAGAGGGCTTAGTCGAAAGCCGTCGAAGTTCCATTTGAGATGCTCGATCCAGGTTCGCGCGGCCGACTTTCTTTCACGGCCTCGGTCCGATTCTGGATCGTGGCGAAATGGACGTTGACGCGGGGGTCGCCGAACAGAACCCAGCCGACGGCGCATAGCCCCCCAGCAAGCCGTCCTCGGTCACAATCGTACGGCGTCGCTAA
This sequence comes from Isosphaeraceae bacterium, assembly GCA_965277595.1. Lineage (GTDB taxonomy): Bacteria > Planctomycetota > Planctomycetia > Isosphaerales > Isosphaeraceae > CBDIDH01. Next base: position 816,906 of record CBDIDH010000002.1, on the reverse strand, counting down.
CGATCCAAGGTGTCTAGCGGCTGCCTGGGTCGGCCAGATCGGTCATGTCGGCGTTGAAGTCGAGTCGGCGCACCGAGCGGTAGCGCTGGGAATGGATCACGACGAGTCGTGAGGTAGGTGTCACTCACGACAAGGCTCGCGCGGAGGACCAATGGAACGACACATTAGCCACATTCTTGAACTACCCAGAGGCCGGCCGACGCATGGGCGAGGCCGGCTGCGGTCACGCTTTGCACCATGGAAAGGTGACCACGTAAGCCGCCAAGTTGTCGGGCCCGATCTTCGCGGCAATCGGGAACGGGTCGCGATGAACAGCGGTGGCTATAACAGCACCGAGGAAGTCGTACACTTGGGAGCAGGCATCTCGACACGTCCGCGTCACATCGACGGCCTCCGGCTTGCCGCGGGAATGGCGCTGCGCGACGCGACAAGGGAGGAGGGGCCTCGGCAATTCGTCGACCCGTTTCGTCACGAGACGATAACCGCGCCGCTCGGGGCGCTCGAAGAACCACCGCTCCGGCCGCGAGGCCGGAACCGGATCGTCGCCGCGGGGAGGGCCGTCCGGGGCTGACCCGGGCAACCAATGGGACCCTTGTATTTCACGATCACCAAGGTCTTCCTCCAACCGCTCCCGCTGCTGCTCTTCGTGCTCGGTGCGGGCATCATCAACCTCTGGTGGAAACGGAAGGAGAGCCGGCGCCGGTTGCTCCTTGTGACAACACCGTTCCTCGGCCTGCTGGCGGCGTCCACACCGGCATTAATCTACCCACTCCTAGGCACGTTGGAGTGGCGTTTCCCTCCCATCGAGGGCCGGCCCGCAGGCACCGAGGCCATCGTGGTCCTTGCAGGCGGGATCATGCCTCCGGATAAGACCCGGCGCGAGACCGAGCCCGGGATTGATACACTCTACCGATGCCTGCTCGCCGCCAAGCTTTATCAACGGGGGGGGCGCTGCCCGGTAATCGTGACGGGGGGGGTGCTCAACCCCGGAACGTCGATCCCTCCCGTCGCAGTCTCGATGCACGACTTGCTTGTGCGACTCGGCGTGAAGGACTCCGACGTACTTGTGGAGCCGAATGCACGGACGACGTACGAGAACGCGGTCGAAACCCGGAAAATCCTTCAGGCTCGTGGTTTCGGAAGGGTCGTTCTCGTCACGGAGGCGGTCCACATGGAACGCTCTCTGCGTTGCTTCCACAAGCAGGGGGTCGACGCAGTCCCCGCCGCGTGCCTCCATCGGGCGACCGAATTTCACCTCGTCATTGATTCCTTGATCCCCTCCCCAGGGGCGTTGAGCGATTTAATGGCGGTCGCCCACGAGTGGCTCGGCCTGGCCTGGTATCGACTTACGGGGAAGATTTGAAATTCATGCCGATCACAAGGAGGGGTGGTTCGCCAGTTGATTGGCGTCAACTGAAGTACCACCGGCTTGAAGCCGGTGGGTTCGACAGTCGGCTACAAGCCCGACTGGTATGGGTCCCGAAGAAGACAAAAAAGCAACTCGTTCGCCCATTCCGATGATAACCAAAATTCCTCGTCCGCTACGTTCATCCACGCGCAGTCCGACGTACTGGAAGTGGTCGCCGCCTGAAGGCGAGGGATTTTAGATCCCAGAACTAGGACATTCAACGGCGGGTCTCGATTGGTCACGGCGCCGAGTCATTCGGCCGGGCGAAACTCAGGTGGTGGGCGGAGTGGGTGAGGTGGATCTGGTCCCAGGTGGGGCGGTCGATCGCGTCGAAGAAGGGATGCGAGGACATCGGGCCGGTATAAGCGGTGTAGGCGTGAATGGCCGCGCGGAGGGTCTCGGCCTCGAAGCGGGCGTCAAGGCCGGGCTGAGGAAGGGCGGCTGGGGGAAGTTTGAGTCCTTCACGCATCTGGCCGGTTCGCAGTAATTGCCTGAGGAAGATCGGGGCCAGGGTCTTGCGGAGCAGCCAGGGGGCCTTGAACGGAATCTCACGGGTCGACATCTGAAAAGCGCCGGCCAGGTGCCGACAGATTTGCGCAAGCGTCCAGTGACCGATCGTCGTGTGGTTCCGCTCGATCAACGAATCAACGTCGGGCATGATCTGTTCGAAGGAGGTGAACGTCATCGGGCGGCGTCCAGGTGTCCTCGGCATGGCGGATTTCCTCGCGGATCAGTTCAGGTTGCGGGCTTCAGCGACCGCAGCAAGGCCAGTTCTTTCTGACGGCGGAGGCGGCGGATGGTCGTCTCGTCGTCCCAGTCGAGCGATTCGGAGTCGAGCCAGTCGATGGCGCGAGAGAGCCAGTCGTCGGGAATGGGGACGCCAAACTCGGCGTGTCGGACGATGATTCCGGCGACTCCCAGACGCTCGGTCTCGTCCCAGTCGTCAAAAGGCCGGTCGGAGCCGACTTCGAGGCAAAGCGACGCGACAGCCGCGGCGAGCGTGGCGGGGTTGGCAAGTTCTTTCTGAACCTGTTCAAACGGGGTGGCGTTGCGATCGTCCATGAGGGCGTTGTAGCGGTCGCCGTGAACGCTTTCCATCGCCGCGTCGATCGCGTCGGCCGCCGCGTCGTTCTCGAAGCTCTTGACGCCCCAGTAACCCATTTGGTTTCGCTTGCCTTGGAAAGGACCAATGACCGACGGGCGATCGAGCCTTCAGTCAGTCAGGAAGGCGCCGGGCGGAGGCCATGAGGGCGCGAAGCCGAGCGGGTGGAGCAACGAAGGTGGGGATTTTGACGGGGGTCTCGACCACCATCTCGGCGGGGGTAAGGGTCCGGCCGTCGATCGTGCCGAAGGCGCAGCCGGCCTCGGAGGCGATCACGACCCCGGCGGCGACGTCGTGGGTGGCCTCGCCGAGAAAGATACATGCCTGAAGGCGGTTGCAAGCCGTGAAGGTGATCTCGCAACAGGCGCTGCCGAGGTCGCGGAGCCGGCCGGGGAGCGATCGGGTGTCGATCGCGCGCAGGGCGTTCGTGCCGACGCAGACGTTGTCCTGGCTATGAAAGACCTCGGCGTCGCGCGCCTCGATCCGGTCGGCGTCGCGCCAGGCGCCTCGACCGATCACCGCGCGGAAGAGTTCATTGAGCGGAGGAATCGCGATCACGCCGAGCGCGGGGGTCCCCTGATCGATCAGGCCGATGCTGATCGCCCAGAGCGGCAGGCCGTGGACGAGGTTGCCGGTCCCGTCGATCGGGTCAATTGACCAGCGCCGAGGTCCGCCGCCGCCGGAGGCGTCGTATTCCTCGCCCGTCAAAACATCGTCGGGAAACCGGGTAGCCAGGCGTTCGCGGATCAGGCGTTCGAGGTCATGATCGAGGTCGGTCACGAAGCTGAGGTTGGCCTTTTCCCGCGGCCTGACGGCAAGGGCCCGGCCCATCGCGATGGCCGACGCCTCTCTCGCCAGGGCCGTGACGAACTCAAGCTCGGCTTCATAAGGGCCGCTCGGCATCAGCATCCGTTTCCGTCCTTCGGATCGATTTGTCTCCGCTGCGCGGCCCTACAGCGTAAGCCAAGGGCTCCAGACACCGCAAGGCCGATTGCCGGCGATCATCGCGCGGTTTCGAATCTGAAGAGGGGGAATGACCGATGATTAAGTTCAAAATGGCAAGATTCTGAGGAAGAGGCAAGGTACTTTCCGCGGCCCAATCGGTCATCGGTTATCGGTCCTTGATCCTCACGAAACAAGAACCGACGCGGCAAGCGTCAGTCGACGCCGAGGAGGCTGGCGCGGTAGGCGACGCCGGAATCGGCCTGAAGGGCGGGAATACTTGCCGTCGAGCCAAGCTCGTCGCGGTAAATGTAGGCGATCGCGGTGAGGTGGCCCTCGGGTGAGGAAAGGATCTGCTGGGCGACCTGAGACACGGGAACGCCCGCGGAAAGCTCGGAGGTGTAAAGCGTCAGGCCGGACGGGTCGGGAGCGCGGTTGAGAAGGCCGTGATAGAGGAAGGTCACGGCCCAGGTTGGTGTGCCGACGGTCGGCCCGACGCTCGCGAGCACCGCGCTGAAAATCCGGTCCTGCACGGCCCCGGCACTGACGCCCCGGGCAAGCAGACCGGCGTAAAGCACGACGCCCGGGTCCGACTTCAGGGCGGCGACCGTGGCGGTCGACCCAAGCTCGTTGATGTACCAGCGGGCGACCCGAGTCAACTGCGACTCGGTCGAGTTCTGAAGCTTGGCGATGAGGTCAACGCGGGGCTCGCCGGTTTGAAGCGTCGAGGTGTAATAGGTCAGTTCGGCCGAGGTCGGCACGCGGCCGTCGATGGCCTGGTAGAGACCCGTAAGGTAGGTCGATGTCGTTCCGCCAAAGAGCGAATAGACCGAATCGGCGCCGAGGATTCCGGCCTCGACGGTCGAATAGGTACCACTCGGCAGACTGCTCGTGGAGATCGTCTGGCCGGTGGTCGACGCCGAGGGGACGGGGGTCATCGGCGTTCGGTTCAAGAGGGCGTTGAGCGGGTCAACAACGCCTGGGCTGATCAGCAGGCCATTGAGTTGCGGAAAGGGCTTGGCCGTGGCTCGAATCCGGGCGACAAGCTGCGCGGCGGTCATGCCGGGGTTCATTCCAGCGAGAAGGGCGACCGTTCCCGAGACGAACGGAGTGGCCATCGACGTCCCGTCCATGCTGGCCAGTCCGTTGGAAGAGATCGACTTCGGCACGATGCTAACAATCGCGACGCCCGGGGCGGCGATATCGACCGTCGTCGGGCCGTAGTTCGAGAAGCCGGCGAGTGTGCCGGTCTGGTCCACCGCGGCGACAACCAACTCGTTGGGGGTCCGGTAGCTGGCCGGGTAGGTCAGGGCGCCTTGCGGGTCGCCGCTGGCGGTGTCATTGTTCGAGGCGGTGTTGCCGGCGGCGGTGACGAAGACGACCCCCTTGCTATTGGCGTAATTGAGGGCGTCCAGCATCGCCTGGCTGAAGGCGTCGCCTCCCCAACTGGCGTTGATGACCCTGGCCCCGTGCGCGACCGCGAAATAAATGGCGCTGATGGCCGTGTCGTCCGAGCCGTTGCCCTGGGCGTCGAGAACCTTCAAGGGCATGATCTGGGCCTGCCAGTCAACCCCGGCGATTCCCGAAGCGTTGTTGCCCGAGGCGCCGAGGATGCCCGAGACGTGGCTGCCGTGGCCGTTGTCGTCCTGAACGTTGCCCGTGTTGCCGACGAAGTTCCAGCCGTGAAGGTCCCCTCGATAGCCGTCGACGTTGGCCGTCGGGTTGGTCCAGAGGTGGCCGGCGAAGTCAGGGTTTGTCAGGTCGATGCCGGTATCAAGAACGGCGACGATGGTTGAGGGGGTGCCGGTGGTCACGGCCCAGGCGTACGGGGCGTCGAGCAGACCCATGCCCCACTCGGCTTGCAAGGACGGGTCGTTCGGATGAAGCGGAGCGGTCGGGACGGCGGGGACGCTGCTGGCGTGAAAGGTGGCGTCGGCCTCGGCGTAGACGACCTCGGGGTGAGCCTGAAGCGCCGCGATGGCCGAGGATCGGGTCGAGGCCGATCCGAGCGCGACGACCTCGGGACCGTTGGGATAGGCGGTCACGATTTTGCCGCCGATGGCGTTGAGGTCGGCCTGAACGCGCGCCGCGGAGGTTCCGGCCGCGAATCGGACGAGAATCGAGTCGGCCGGATCGATCAGGCTGAGAAGAGCGCGTCCTTCGAGAACTTCCACGCGGGGTCGAGCCTGCTTGTGTCGGGCCTGGCCTGGCATTGCCATCACGTTGTGTCCGGTCAGACTGGGTTTTTGAGGAGTGCCAAAAGGTGAGGACGTCAGACCCGCTTGCGGAACTCGGACGATGTTAGCTTATTCTCGGGTCGGTTCTAGCCTGGTGTGGTCGACTTGCATCGGGGCTGTTGACGCCCGGCCACACCCGGCCGATGATTCGGAAGTCGAGACCCGCCCTTAACGACCCTGGAAACGAGGCCCGACCGAACGATGCCCATCACGACCTCGGTCAGCTTCAGCTACGAGACGCTCTCGGCGATGATTACCCCCGCGCTCTTCATGACGGCGAATGGCTCGCTGATCATCTCGACCTCAAACCGGATGAGCCGGATCGTCGATCGAATCCGCGCCTTGAACGAACAGGCCGACGGCCTCGACCGGGGCGGGTCGGGCCTCGATTATCCCAACCTCCGCCGGGCCCAGGCCGAACGGGAACTCGGCCACCTGGTCTTTCGCAGTAATTGCATTCGAGCCGCGCTCACGACGCTTTACCTGGCGATGAGCGCCTTCGTTGGTACAAGCCTCGCCCTGGCCGTCGACGTTCTACTGGACAACCGCTTTCGCGTCTTGCCCACGGCCCTGGCCGTCGTCGGCGTCATCTTGATGCTCTCGGCCTGCATTCAATTAAGCCGCGAAGGGCATCGAGCCCTGAAGACGAACCGCCAGGAAGTCGAGTTTCATCGCGACCTCCGCGACCGACGCCACACCGACCGAGGCGAGACACCCCCCGCTCCCCCGGTCTCGCTCTGAACGTCAAGCTGGCCAGAATAAGCCGGAGCGGTGCGGGATAAGAGAAAAGATCAAGGATATTTTCAATGTCCTAGTTCTGGGATCTAAAATCCCTCGCCTTCAGGCGACCACTTCCAGTACGTCGGACTGCGCGTGGATGAACGTAGCGGACGAGGAATTTTGGTTATCATCGGAATGGGCGAACGAGTTGCTTTTTTGTCTTCTTCGGGACCCATACCAGTCGGGCTTGTAGCCGACTGTCGAACCCACCGGCTTCATGCCGGTGGTACTTCAGTTGAATGGAAATTGGCTTGGGCCGCCGGCGGATTTTTTTTGAGGCGTGGTGGCGATTCGTGCGTTATAGTCTGGTTATCGCCAGGTCGGGCTCTGATCCCGACGTCGGTAGCGCCGCGTGATTTAGGACCTTGCCGCGCACCTGCGGCTGCGACCCGACTCCCTCGTGCGGGGCTTCTCTGGAAGGCACAATCGGGGGACGATGGACGGTCGTCAGTCCGGTTGTTACGCACCCGATCCCGGCTCCTCCGGCTTGCAAAGGCCGGGGGGGCCGGGTTGGTATCTTTTCAGGCCCGTCTGTCTCATGGACCACGACCGGACGCGTGACGCCATTGACCAACCCCGGGGGGCAGCCTGGGGGCTTCTGGTCGGTCTGCTCGCCCTGGTTCCGGCGGTCGCGGCGATCTGGGCCTATCCAGGGTTTGTCACGCAGGACGGCCCCGCGCACCTTTACAACGCGCACATCCTGGCGCGGTCAGTCGATCCCGATTCCCCTTTTCGCGCGACCTTCGCCGTGCGCTGGCAGCCCTTGCCCAACTGGGCGGGGCACCTCGCCCTGATGGGTTTGCTCGGGATCTTATCCCCCCGATCGGCCGATCGTCTGATGACGACGCTGATGCTCGTGGCTCTGGCCGGTTCGCTGGTCGGGCTTCGTTGGGTCGTCTCCGGACGTCGAGGTCTGGCGACCGCGGCGATCTTGGCTGTTCTTCTGGGGTTGAACCTGACCTGGCTGATGGGGTTCACCGGCTTCGTCCTCGGCGCGGCGGTGATGCCGGTCACGCTGGCCGTCTGGTGGGCGGGACGCGATGCCTCGTTCTCGACGCGGCGGGCGGTATCACTCGCGACGCTGACGACGCTCGGCTATTTCTGCCACGTCGTCAGTCTCGGCCTGACGGCGCTGGGCCTTCTCGTGCTTGAGGTCTTCACGCCGGGACGCGACCGCAAGGGGCGGGCGATCGTCACCATTCTCGGGCTCGTGCCCCTGGTCCCGCTCGGTGCGCTTTACCTCGTTTTGATGCATCGAGGCGGGGGCGGATTGGCTCCCGAGTGGCAACATCTGGCGAACCCCTTTTCGCCACGAGCCTGGTGGTCCCAGCTCAACTGGGTTGACCCGATCACGATCGCCCGCAAAGACGTCTTGCCGTTAAGCGGGGGCAAGTCGGCCCTCTGGTGCGCGGTCTTCGCGCCGGTGCTCTGGCTGGCCCTTGGACTCTGCCTCACTGTGGTCGTGGCCGTCAAAAAACGGTCCGACCGGCAAGATCGGGCCTGGTGGGTTCTGGCCGCCCTGTTTCTGATCGGCGGCGTGCTCGGGCCAGACACGCTGGGGGCCAGTCACGGGCATTATCTGCCGCAACGTATTGTCTTGCTCGGGCTTGCGATGGCCCTGCCGGTCCTGCCGTTTGAGGCGGCGGGAGTGGCGGCGTCGGCGGTTCTGGTGGTGGCGTTGGGGTTGCAATCGGCGATCGTCTGGGATTATGCGCGCGAATCCAATCGGACCGCCGGTCGGATCTTGAAGGCGGCGCCCGCGATCGGGACGGGGCAAAGAGTGGCCACGCTTCTGATCGACACCCGCACCCGGTTCGGCGCCAACCCGCTCCTGCACGCCGATTGCGCCCTGGGCGTGAACACCCGGAACATTCTCTGGTCCGATTACGAGGCGCGTTACTATTACTTCCCTGTTCGCTTCGTCGCGGGTCTCGATCATCCTGACTCGGCCGACCTTGAGTGGATCGCCCGGCATCATGCTCCCGAGGACGCCCCGGCTCGCCGCGCGCGTTGGGAAAAGTTGCTCGAACGGTATCACCACTCGATCGACGTGGTTCTCGTCTGGGGCAAGGACGCCGGTCTCGACGCGGTGACTCTGCGCTGGTACGACCTCGCCCATGACGACGGCCCTGTGAGAGTCTTCCGGCGGAAGCGGTGATTCATGATGACCGTTGACCGATAGGGTTGTTTCGGATAGTAGTAAGGGCAAAGGACAGAAGGACATACGACAAATGGAGAGTTCTGCCCTTTGTCCTCACGGCAAAAACAGCCCCGAATTCGCAAAAACGCGATTGGTCATCGGTCCTTGGTCATCGGTCATTCCCAGGAACGAAACCGCCCGGGGGGTGCGCCAATGGATTCTGGCATCCTGCCTCGCAGGCGGTTATAAAGCGGGTCTTGGTACATAAAAATCATGCCTCACGGATGTCGCACCCATGCTCCCTTCCGATCTCGATTCCCTCACCCCGGTGCAGCGTCTGATCGTCGAGCAAGCGTTCGTGCTGGCCAAGGAACTGGAGTTGGCCGCCGATTCCGCTCCCCAAGGACAGGTCATTGACCGTCGTGAGTCCTTGTTGCTGGGCAAGGGCCGAGATTTCTTGAGAAGGATCCTGGAGTCGACACTCCAATCTCGGGCGGAATCCCTCGAAAAAAAGGGGGCGCCGCCCGAACTTGCCCGTGTGGCGGGGCGGGGCGGCACAAGGGGAACTCGCCCAAAACGGTGATGACCGCGCTGGACGCGGTTGTCATCTGGCGCGTCGATTTCGCCTGCCGGGTCTGTGGGTTGGGGAGCTACTTTGTCGACCGGATTCTCGGCCTGGAAGGATATCTCACCCGACAGGCGACGCGACTGATCTGCCTGCTCGGGGGCCGCAATTCCTTCGCCGTTGCCGAGTCTCTGCTGAACGAGTGCCGCGGTTGGAGGGTCAGCGACGAGCGGATCCGCCAGGCGTGCGAGTCGGAGTCGACACGCATTGCCGCGTTTCGGGCGAACTCGCCGACGATCGCCAAGGTCTTCACCGAAGCCGCCGGGGATGTCGAGTTCCAGGCCGACGCCGCCAAGGTCAACACGATCGGGGGCGGGCGCGACATGAAGATCGGCATCTTCGCCCGCCGCGAGCGTGGCGAACCGGCCACGCCCGCGCAATGGGACGAACGCCACCTTCCCGCCCCGACGACGCGAGTCGCGTGCGCCGCCATCGAAGCCATCGACGATTTTGCCCCGCGATGAAGCCAATGGGGGCCCGGCTGGCGATCGGGGACCTGACCAAGATCACGGTTCTGGGCGACGGCGCCGAATGGATTTGGAACGCCGCGTCGCGCCAGTTCGGCGGCTGTCACCAGGTTCTCGATATTTACCACGCCGCCGAGCACATCGCCGCCGCCGCCAAACGCCGGTTCGGAGAAGGGACCGCGGCGACCGAGTGGCTAGACCGGGGCCGCGGGCGGCTGTTGTTCGATGGCTGGGTCGGCCTCTGCGACCACCTGGGCCAAACGCTGGAGACAGACAACAGCCCGGACGGCCGCGCGACGCTGGATGAACTGACGAGCTATTTCGCCACCCACACCGAACGTCTCAACTACTGCCATCGCCTCTCCACCGGGCAATCGATCGGCAGCGGGATGGTCGAAGGCGCGGCCAAAAACCTGATCGGCAAACGCCTCAAGCAGACCGGTGCCCGTTGGGATGTCGGGAATGTCAACGACATGGCCCAGTTGTGTTGTCTTACGTACAGTAAGGATTCGGGCAGAAATAAGTTGACAGAATGCGACCAGGGGGCTCTGATGCTTTTATGCCCGATCCAGAACTTGTAGAGCATCTTCGGCGCAAATTCATCCTGCTCGACCCTCTCATGAGCGAGAGGCTTCGGCGGCAATGGGCCGCATCCGAAGCCATGGAGATCGGATGGGGAGGAGTTGCGGCTGCCGTCGCAGCTACCGGGCTATCGCATAACACAGTCGATTTGGGGATTCGGGAACTCCGATCGGGTAGCCGCTCAGAGTCCGAGGTGGGACGGATAGGGAGTATCCGTCGGCCTGGCGGGGGCCGGAAGCCGCTCGTCAACCATGATCCCACGCTTCTGGCCGATCTGGAATCGCTGGTCGATCCCGTGACTCGTGGAGATCCGCAGTCTGCTCTGCGATGGACGTGCAAGAGCACACGCAAACTCGCCGAACAATTGCAAGAGAAGGGTCATAGCATCGGCTACCGGACGGTAGCCGGGCTGCTGCAAGGTCTCAATTACAGTTTGCAGTCCAATCGTAAGACCCGGGAGGGCATCTCGCATCCGGATCGGAATGCCCAGTTCGAGTACATCAACGCCCAAGTGAACCAATTCCAGAGCCGAGGCCAGCCGGTGGTCTCGGTGGACACCAAGAAGAAGGAACTGGTCGGGGACTTCAAGAACGGCGGGCGGGAGTGGCAGCCAGAGGGCCAACCCGAAGAAGTGCAAGTCCACGACTTCATGGACAAGGAATTGGGCAAGGCGATCCCCTACGGCGTCTATGACATGACGGCCAACCAGGGGTGGGTCAGCGTCGGGATCGATCACGATACCGCCTACTTCGCCGTGGAGTCGTTACGGCGGTGGTGGGATAACATGGGCTCGAAAGTCTACCCCAAGGCCCAGGAATTGTTGGTCACCGCCGATGGCGGCGGGAGCAACGGCAGCCGGATCAGGCTGTGGAAGGTCGCCGTGCAGGGGTTGGCCGATGCGACCGGCTTGCGGGTCAAGGTGTGCCACTTCCCTCCGGGGACAAGCAAGTGGAACAAGATCGAGCACCAGATGTTCTGCCACATCACCGAGAACTGGCGGGGGCGACCGTTACGGAGCCTGGGCGTGATCGTCAGCTTGATCGGCAACACTCGGACGGAGGCCGGGCTGCGGATCAGGGCCGAACTCGACTCGAATCCTTATGAGATCGGCATCAAGGTCAGCGACGAGCAACTCGCAGCGGTGAGCATCGAGCGGGATGCCTTCCATGGCGAGTGGAATTACACGATCTCACCGAAGGACGAGGCGGCAATTCGGCGGAAAGGTGGCAAGGCCCGATCCACAAACCCGGGGCGAGGGCACGAGGCACCATGAGTGAGCCGATCAGAGCACTGTTCGACAAAACGCTCCGTGAGCAAGGCTTCAAGAAGGCAGCAGGCAGTTGGTATTCCGACCGCCCGGAGACCGTGCTTGTAGTGAATCTCCAGAAGTCGCAATATGGGTACAGCTTCTACATCAATCTGGGCATATGGCTCAAAGCAGTCGGCGAGTCTGTAGCACCGAAAGAGCATCATTGTCACGTCCGAATCCGTCTCGAGTCGATTTCGGGCGAGGGTCTCAGCAAGGCCCTCGATATGGAGAACTCGACGGTAGTCGAAGAGGATCGCAAGATGATCATCGTGACCGGCATTGTTGAAGTAGCGATCCCCTGGCTGGAGGCGTGCAACAGCCTTGATGGCATCAGGAAGATGCTACATGAAGGCCGACTAACGAGAGCGATGGTGCACAAGGAGATCAGGCAGAGAGTGGGCGATCAGCCGTAACGATACTGGGAAGGCGGAGAGCATAAAATTTGTCAACTTATTTCTGCCCGACTCCTAACCATTGGGACCTTTATCGGACGTCTCCCAACTGACCGCCAAAATCCATTGGCGCACCCTGGTCATCGTTCGCGGTTCCCAGCCTGTTCCCGGGCGGCCTCGGACCGAGCGACGAGGGACTCCAGGTCGTGCTCGCGAAGGAGGCGGCGGACGGTCTCGGCCGAGGCGAAGACGCCGATAGCCTGACCCTTCACGGTCTCGGCCTCGACCCGTCCGACACAGACGCCGACGAGGACAAGGTTCCGGCCGTCGAGGAACAACCCGCCTCCCGATCGGCCGCGCTCGGGAGGGCGCACCGTCAAGAGAAAAGGGCGACCGCCGGGGTCGAGCGACTGGCCGTCGCGGGCGCTCGCGGGCGCCTGAAATTGGGACTCGGTCCGCCTCGGTTTCGACCCTGGCTTCTTCGAGGCGAGCGCGAACCAGACGTCGCCCCGGACGCGCGTCGACCAGCATTCCAGCTTTTGGCCCTTGTCGATCCCCACCGAGGTGACGATCGCCCCTCGCTTCGGCTGATCGCCGACGGCTCCGAGCCGGGCCACGAAGGGGAGGGCGGGGCGGCCTTGAACCCGGACCAGGGCGACATCACCGGCCGGATCGGTCGCGGCCACTTCACCGGGCAGGGTGACCGGCCAGCCCCCCGGCGGCATCACGCGTTCGACGCCCAGGTTGTAGCGATGAAGCTCGACGCCGATCGGCCCCGCCTCGCGAACCACGTGCGCCGCGGTCAGGATCAGCGTTTCGCCCGCGACCGAGGCGATGATCGTGCCGCTTCCCTGACCGTCTCCCTTGCGAACGATCACCGTCGGGCGGAACACGAGGTCATCGCCGTTCGTCGGCGTCCTGTCTTTGTCTCGACCTTGCCCCGCCGCGATCCCCGCGCAGAGCGTCAGCGCAACCGCCAGTAGGCCGGTCCCGGCTCTGCTCGCTTGCCGACCTCTCGACTCGCCCGGCATGCCGCCGCCTCGACCTTGCGTTTCAATCCCAACCGGTTCGACCCAATCCAATCCCCATCGTGACCACGATCGGTCGTCCGCGACAAGGCTCCTTGCGATCGTGGCCGGTTGGCCTTTCCCTCGGGCATGATCGATGACCAATGACTAAAGTTATCATGTGAAGCATCGGCAATCGCCCTGGCAGCCGATTTTCCATGATTGGTCATTGGCCATTGGTCATCGAATTCACACGGCAACAGCCCTGATATCAAGAATTCCCAGCATCAGCGCGGCGACGAACCGGCCGAGCGGCTGGTCCCTTGCCGACAGCCTCCGGGCGTGTTCCAATCCTTGAGCGACGGGAGGGTTGAGACGGCGAGACGATACGAGGTAGATGACAACCATGTTGACACGACGCGCAGCGGTTCTGGCGGTCCTGGCCGCGTTCACGGCCCCCGGCCTGGTGACGGCCGATGACGAGAAGGTGACCGGCGACCTCAAGAAGATGCAGGGCACCTGGGTCAACGCCGGTGACGACGGCATCGATCACCACTGGGTCATCAAGGGCGATACCGTCAAGGTCAGCGCCAATGGCCTGGAATACACCTGCACGATCGCTGTCGACGACAGGGCGAACCCGCTGCCGACGGCCGATTTCACCATCAAGCTCGGCCCCGACGATAGCGCGGGCAAGACGGCCCGGGGCATCTACAAGTTTGATGGCGACCGCCTTATCTTCTGCGTCGCCCTGCCCAGCGCCGACGGACGCCCCGACGAGTTCAAGACGGTCGAGAAAGAGTCGTATCTGATCCAGCTCAAGCCCGAAAAATAAACGGACGGGGCAAGGTCGGTCTTAGGAGCTTCTGTGGGACTTGCCATTACAGTGGGCATCCTTGCCGACCTCGCAGAGAATGACCTCGAAACCGTCGAAGCCGTGGGGGCCGATTTCGATGTGATCAATGAGGTGCTTCGCCGGAATGGGCTGCCTGACCATCACGAACCAACATCGCTTCCCGAGTTCGACGATCGAACCGGGATCAACGGCTTCCCTTACTCGTTCCTCCACTACCTCCGACGCTTCCATGCGAGGCGGATCGCCCAGCCCGATCAGGTTCCGGCCCCTCTGGCAGAGGGCGAGAGCCCCGCGCATGATCCCGTGCTGGAAGAGGTCGGCTCGCCCAGGCACCACCTCCTCTGGCACTCGGACTGCGAGGGATACTACGTCCCGATCGACTTCCCGGAGGTTCTTGCGGGCGACGGGATCGCCGGGGCGGGCATCGGTTCGAGCGTGCGCCTCCTGGACGAGTTGAAGCTCGTTGCAGCACCACTGGGGATCGTGCTGCATGACGGCAAGCTGAGTGATGCCGACGCTGCCTCGATAGCCGAGGAAGACGAGAAGAACGGGGGGCCGTTCTGGATCGAGCGGCTCGTCTGGCTGGCCCTCTTCGAGGCGGCTCGTCTCAGCATCGAGCAACGTGCCGCCGTTCACTTCGGCTGACCCGGCTATCGAAAGGGTGCAGACGCTCCAGCCCGAAGGCCGTGATGTTGTAGTGGGGGTGGTAGACCAGTGGGACCATCGGGGCACCAAACGACGGGGAGAGCCCACGAGCCGAGGGAGTTCCGCCAGGCCCGCGCATGCCGTACAGTACAAGAGGTCCAGCCCCGACTCCCGGATCTGGTCGATCCACCCGCGGAACGCCACGTAACAACGCTCGCCTCAGGCAATCGTCGGCGGTGTCGCCGAGGCCCCGGGCGCCTGGACGAGGTTCTTCGGCAGGGCGAGCCGGACAATCGTCTCGGTCGACCGCGTGACCTGACGCTTGCCACTGGGCAGGGTCTGGGTATCGGTCACCGTCTGTTTGAGTTCACCGTGCTGCACGGTGACAATATGGTCCTTCGACACCTGGCCGGTCGGGCCGGTGACGGTCTTGTCGGTGATCGTGACCCGGCCGCGAACGGTCGTGCTGCCCGAGATCGAGCTGACCCCGGTGTCGTCCTTGATCGCCCCGGCGATCAGGGTCGTGTTCCCCTGGGCCTGAAAGGTCTGGTTCGTCGTCTGGATCGAGCCGTCGGGCAGGTAGGTCGTGGTCACCTTCACCGTGTTGCCCGTCACCGCCAGATACGAGAAATCATCGACGGTCTCGGTCCCGCCGTTGTTGCGGAGGTTCAGAACCGACGTCGTCTCGGTGCTGCTGTTGGTGTTGTTGGGAATGATCAGCGTGGTGCCCGTCTGCGTCGATCCGTCGTTGTACCGGACCGTCGTCTGTTCGTAAACGGGCAGACCCGCGGCGATCGTGCCGGCAATGTTCAAGGCGAACGTCGGAGTCGAACCGGACGTCGTCTGCACCTGCGCACTCGTCCCTGCGCGGGCCGATGCCGAGGCCGACACGGCGTGCGCGGCCGAGACGCCACTGAGCGCGATCCGGTCTTCCAGCGCGACCGGCGCGAGGGGGCGGAACTGTCGAGGCGGTTTCATCCCGGACACTCCTGCGATCCCTGAGATCGACCTGGGGACTTTCCGGCTGGCTCCGTTCACCGTTTGGGCCTCTGTCCCCGTTCCCGAAGTATCGGTCGCGACGACCTTGCCGCTTTGACGAATTCTCCGGTTTCTCCGATCAGGTCAGGGTCGACGGAGGTAAGAGCCGCAGGTCATACGTGTTCGAGATCGACTTCGTCGACATGCCGTCGGGATAGGTTGTCGTCAAGGTCGTGCTCTGGCTCAGCTCACTCTTCATCGTGACGACCGAGACGGTATGCGTGGTGAACCCCTCGGCGTCGATCAGGGTCTTGTCGGTCGTCGTCTTGTTGCCCATGGTCGTGACCGAGGCGGTATAGCTCTCGGTACTGCCGCCAGGCAGGGTGATCGTTCCCTTCAAGAGGGTCTTGCCGCTCTCAACGAGTTCGGTCTCCACCTCGGTCTCGATGCCGCCACCGGGCAGGGTGGTCGTGATGTTGTGCAGGATCGTCGTGCCCGTC
The DNA here is from genome assembly GCA_965277595.1 of Isosphaeraceae bacterium. Classification (GTDB taxonomy): domain Bacteria; phylum Planctomycetota; class Planctomycetia; order Isosphaerales; family Isosphaeraceae; genus CBDIDH01. Next base: position 800,936 of record CBDIDH010000002.1, on the reverse strand, counting down.
GAGGACGTGCCGGTCGTGGTCGCGACGTCAACGATCTTCTCGTAACCCTGGTTATTCCTGAGGTTAATGGCCCGGGTGGTAGTGACGGTATTCGTGCTCTTGTTGGGCACGATCAGCCGGGTTTCATTCTGGGCCGACCCGTTCGTGAAATTCGAGGTGATCTCCTCGAAGACCGGATTTCCCGCCTGGATCGTCTGGGCGATCGTCTGGCCGTGAAAGTTGCCGACGTTCCCCTTGACGACGTTGTCGGGGTTCGGGATCGAGTAATTCACTACGACCGGCTTGACGGTTGGGGCGATCGGCGAGACCTGGCTGAGGACCACGCGATCTTCCAAGGGCACCAATCCAAGGGGCCGGAACTGTCGGAGCGGTCTCATCCCTGACACTCCTGTCCTGTGCGAGCCGCCGGCCCGTCCGACCCGGGTCCATCCCTGGACCCGCGCGGGGACCGGCCCAGGCGAATCGAGTCGCCGACACGGGCCGTCGAGATCAGAAAACCGGTGCTTGTCCTCAGAAGGGGCGTCCGCGGGCAGTATGGCCAATCCTCGGAATTTCGACTAGACCAGTCCCCGGGCGGGGGTGCGCCAATGGATTTTGGCGGTCAGTTGGGAGACGCCCGATAAAGGTCCCAATGGTTACTGTACGTAAGACAACACAACTGGGCCATGTCGTTGACATTCCCAATATCCCAACGGGCACCGGTCTGCTTGAGGCGTTTGCCGATCAGGTTTTTGGCCGCGCCTTCGACCATCCCGCTGCCGATCGATTGCCCGGTGGAGAGGCGATGGCAGTAGTTGAGATGTTCGGTGTGGGTGGCGAAATAGCTCGTCAGTTCATCCAGCGTCGCGCGGCCGTCCGGGCTGTTGTCTGTCTCCAGCGTTTGGCCCAGGTGGTCGCAGAGGCCGACCCAGCCATCGAACAACAGCCGCCCGCGGCCCCGGTCTAGCCACTCGGTCGCCGCGGTCCCTTCTCCGAACCGGCGTTTGGCGGCGGCGGCGATGTGCTCGGCGGCGTGGTAAATATCGAGAACCTGGTGACAGCCGCCGAACTGGCGCGACGCGGCGTTCCAAATCCATTCGGCGCCGTCGCCCAGAACCGTGATCTTGGTCAGGTCCCCGATCGCCAGCCGGGCCCCCATTGGCTTCATCGCGGGGCAAAATCGTCGATGGCTTCGATGGCGGCGCACGCGACTCGCGTCGTCGGGGCGGGAAGGTGGCGTTCGTCCCATTGCGCGGGCGTGGCCGGTTCGCCACGCTCGCGGCGGGCGAAGATGCCGATCTTCATGTCGCGCCCGCCCCCGATCGTGTTGACCTTGGCGGCGTCGGCCTGGAACTCGACATCCCCGGCGGCTTCGGTGAAGACCTTGGCGATCGTCGGCGAGTTCGCCCGAAACGCGGCAATGCGTGTCGACTCCGACTCGCACGCCTGGCGGATCCGCTCGTCGCTGACCCTCCAACCGCGGCACTCGTTCAGCAGAGACTCGGCAACGGCGAAGGAATTGCGGCCCCCGAGCAGGCAGATCAGTCGCGTCGCCTGTCGGGTGAGATATCCTTCCAGGCCGAGAATCCGGTCGACAAAGTAGCTCCCCAACCCACAGACCCGGCAGGCGAAATCGACGCGCCAGATGACAACCGCGTCCAGCGCGGTCATCACCGTTTTGGGCGAGTTCCCCTTGTGCCGCCCCGCCGCGCCACACGGGCAAGTTCGGGCGGCGCCCCCTTTTTTTCGAGGGATTCCGCCCGAGATTGGAGTGTCGACTCCAGGATCCTTCTCAAGAAATCTCGGCCCTTGCCCAGCAACAAGGACTCACGACGGTCAATGACCTGTCCTTGGGGAGCGGAATCGGCGGCCAACTCCAGTTCCTTGGCCAGCACGAACGCTTGCTCGACGATCAGACGCTGCACCGGGGTGAGGGAATCGAGATCGGAAGGGAGCATGGGTGCGACATCCGTGAGGCATGATTTTTATGTACCAAGACCCGCTTTATAACCGCCTGCGAGGCAGGATGCCAGAATCCATTGGCGCACCCCGATGACCACTTGCCTCGCGTCGTCGTATTGTCAAATGGGGCGCGACGGTCCACAATAGACAGGAAGACGAGAGAACGATCACACAAAGCCGACGCATTTCAGGGGGATCGAACCGTGAACACGAGTAATCCAGCCTTTTCCAACGACGTCTTTGCCGGCTTCGATCAGGTTTATGGCCAGTCGAAAAGCCTGACAATGACCGTGCAGGGGACGATCGGTAAGTCCTTTGCCTTGCTCGCGATCCTCTCGGCGACGGCAATCTGGTCGTGGACGGCGACAGTCTCGGGTGAGCTACAGGGAATTGTCTTGCCAGCCTCGGCCATCGGGGCGTTGGTCCTGGCGATGATCACGATCTTCAAGCCGACCGTTTCGCCCTGGACCGCGCCTCTTTACGCGGCCTTTGAGGGCGTGGCGCTCGGGGCGATCTCGGCCCTGATCGAACACAGTGGGATGCGCGGGACGTATCCCGGAATCGCGATGCAGGCGGTCTCATTGACCTGCGCCACGATGTTCTGCATGCTTTTTGTCTACTCGACGGGCCTGATCAAGGTCACCGAGAAGCTCCGCGCCGGGATTGTGGCGGCGACCGGGGCGATCTGCCTGGTCTATCTCGTCTCGATCGGCCTGAGCTTCTTTGGCGTTGCGGTTCCCTTCCTGCGATCGGCGACCTTGCCGGGGATCGGAATCGGCCTGGTGATCGTCGGCGTCGCGGCGTTTAACCTGCTTCTCGACTTTGACTTCATCGAAAAGGGAGCCCGCAACCAGGCCCCCAAGTACATGGAGTGGTATGGCGCCTTTGGCCTGATGGTCACGCTCGTCTGGCTCTACCTGGAGATCCTTCGCCTTCTCCAGCAGATCAATGGCCGGCAGAAATAAGCTTCCTGGCCCGACACATCGTCCGAGACGCACAATAAAAAGGGCCGTCCCGTTCAGAACGATCGGGGCGGCTTTTTGTGAATTGGCAGAGTCGAGGCCAGTCTTCCGCACGTCTCGCCTGGCAATGTCGAGGTCTTCAACCGTCTCCCGAGCAGGAAAGACCCTTCAATTTCCGATTCAAGGCGATCAGCCGCGATCGGGATCATCGCCGAGCGAGGCAAGATCGAACTGCGAACCCTCGGAGTCGCCGGGATCGGAGTCAAGGCCGCCGATGAGTTCGCCGCCAAGGCCGCGAGCCTCGAACGAGAGAAGGCCGCGACGCGAGGCGCAGGCGAGGCAGATTCGCTCGTCGCCGTGTGTGACGTAAACCTCGCCGTCAAGAAGCCGATGATAGTAGTTCTGGCCAGGGGCCATCATGTAACAGAACATCCGCTCGCTGCCGACCTTCAAGGCGACTTTCCAGCCCGGCTCGCGCAGAAAGAGGCGAGGATAAGGGGCGGGGGCCGGGTTGTTCGGGGGCTCGGTGGTCATCGGGCGACCTCACTCCGGCGGGTTTCGTCACGGTTGGAAAGGGGCTGACTGCGCCTTCGCCTCCTTCAAGGAGGTCCGCAGACGGCGTCGGTGCAGGTGACGTCGCGCGGCCGACTGGCCGCGACCCTATTGTAAACCCGACGCCCCGCCTTGGAAACCAGGGGGAGCGAACCCAGCAGGCCAATCGGCCAGAAGAGCGGCAGGCGACGACCCAGCGCGCTCAAGGCGTCGAAGCCAGCGAAAACCCGACCGTCCGACCGAATCATGTGCATCGCCTGCAACGACGCCGCTCGCGTCAAACCCGGATGAATCGTCGAGACGTCGACGGCGGTCAAATCAACCGGCTCGATCAAACGCCCTGGATCGGCCGCGAGAATCAGGGCGACCGACGCCCGACAGCGCGGGCAGGCGCCATCGTAGACGAGGCGATCGGCCCTCGCGGTCGAATCAAGAGGCCCGGTCACGAGGCTTCGGAGCCATCGGCCCGAGACAAAGGCGAGGTTCCCGGCGATCATCACGAGCGCGAACTCGCCGAGGCCGAGCGTTAACTCGATGCCAACGTGAAGCGCCAGCACCGTCGCCAGCACGAGCGGGCGCAGCGGCCTGATCCAGATCAGAACCGGATAGCTGATCTCGGCCGCGAGGCCAAGGTGGGTCATCACGTTGAGCAAAAGCGGAAAGGCTGCCAGCCAGGTCAGGTCAAAGAGCCGAAACTCACCCGCGGCAAGCGTTCCCCAGATCGCCATGCCGTTCCACCAGCCCTGCCCCTGAAGCTTCGCCAGCCCGGCCATGCCGTAAACCAGGCAAAGCTGAAGCTGGATCAGCCGAAGCGCCAGATTGGCCGAGACCGTCGGCGCGGGAACGCCCCCGGCCGAGATCCATCGACCGTCGCGCCGGGGTCTCGACGCCTCGGCCCGGCTCGTCTTCCAGCGCCCGAGAAAGCGGTCGAGAGAAACCGCCTGGCCGCTCGCCCCGGTAACCGCCAGATACAAGGCCCAGGCGGAGAGATGTTGATCAAACCCGTAAAGCGAGAAGGGAACCCGACGAACCGTCGAGACAATGATGACCCAGGCCAGAACCGCCGTGATTCTGCTCGAAAATCCGACCGCGTAAAGCGCCAGTACAACCAGGCAAACCATCCAGACGGGCCGCGCAAGAGCGTCGGGAACGAGGAACCAGAACGACCAGACCGCATGATGCGACGACCTGGCCGCCTGCACGGCGCGAACCGTGGCGACATCGGCCCAGCCGTCCGGCCCGAAGTAATCGGCGAGGTCCAGGCCGTAGACAAAGAGACTCCAGAAGCCCAGTAATCCGACGAAAACGCGGATCAGGCCCAGCGAGGTCGGGTCGGCCGGTTCAAAAAAGAAGGCGTTCCAGCCCCGAATGGCCTGGCGGAGAAGGCCCGCGAGGTACGACACCGGCTCGCTCAGAATCCGTCGCACGGGAACTCTCCGATCCGTTGCGGGGCGCTATAAAACTCCTCGGCGTCCAGGTCGACCGTTTTCCCGGCGTTGCGAACGGCCTCCGGGTGCGGGATCAGGTGCAACTGGCTGAAGAGGGTTATTGAGGTCGAGCCGGGATGCGATCGGGCCAGATGTCGGGCATACGACCTCGCATAGGGAATCAACGATCCTTCAACCGACGCCTGCCGGGCCTCCTCGGTCTGCATGAACAGCGAATTGGCGAGCGCCAGTTGCCTCTGATAACGCAGCCTCGGCCAGACCCCGCGCGAGGGGAGCCGAAGGGTTGCCTCGGGCCGACCGTCGGCATAGCGGATCGTCGCCGTGACGACCGGTGTCGGCCCTGGTTCAGGTGCGTAATACCGGTAGCCGTAGCCGAGGTCAAAGACCTCGTAATATCCCGCGAAGCGATCCGCGATCGACCGTTCAAGCGCCGAGGATGGCGGTCCCGCGAGCGCACCGGCCAGAACCGCCGTCGCGTGCAGGGCGATCACGATCGAGACGACCCAGCGCGCCTCAACCGGCCACCCCTGGCGTGGCTCGACGGGAGACTCCACGGGGGTCTTGATGGTTTTTCCAGGCATCCCAGGGCCTCACAAACTCGGTCTCTCGGCGCGTCCACTCGTCTTTTATCGGCAACGTCTCGACGGGACACAATCGGTCCAGATCGGTCGGTCGTGACGTGTGTCGGACATTCGGCACAGGTTCCCGGCTCGCATGTATTTCCGCCAAATTCACAAAATCAGTTGCCAGCGACGAAAATAGGCATTAGAATTTGCGGTACTTGAGCAGAGAATACCGATTTTAGGCAACTCGGCAGGTGACGGATGTTCTGCGCTGGCGGGGATGGAAGGGACAGACCCTACGGCGGGGGCCGGAACCTTGCCGCAGACGATGGTGGTCCCCCGTTGAAGGTTGCCGTCTGGCGTCGGCTCACCTCGGAATGAACCTGAATCTGCACCCGGAGGATTGACATGCAAGGTACGATCGTGATGCTGATGGCGCTCAGCGGGCTGGGCTGCCATCACAAGAGCTGTGCTCCTGTAACGCCCGTCTGCTATGACAGTTGCTACAGCTCCTGCTATGGAGGTAGCTGCTACGGGGCGACCGCATACGTCGCGCCGGTGGTTGACTGCATGCCGACGGCCTATGTGGCCCCGTCTTGCTACGGCGGCTGCTATGGAATGAGCAGCAGCGCCGCCGGATATATGCCGGCCGCTTGCTATGACGCCTGCTACGGCAGTTGCTACGGCGGCGGTTGCTATGGAAGCTGCTACGGCGGCGGCCATCGCAAGCACCACGGCGGCCTTTTCCACTGCCGGAAGTCGTGCAACACCTGCAACGACTACTTCCCGGTGGTTGACTCTGGCTGCTACAGCAGCTGCTACGGCTCGTATTCCCCGGCCGTTTACGGCGCTTACACGCCTGTCTACGGAGCGAGCCAGACCCTCTACGGGTCGCCGCAGTCGTACGCCTCGTCCCAGACCTGGCCCGCGCCGCAGGCTCCCTCGAAGGTCATGACCGCCCCGGTTCCGGCCCCGGCTCCGGCTGCCACGGCCTCGGTTCCGGCCCCGGCTCCGGCCCCTACCCCGGTGACTGAACCGGTCGCGCCGCCGGCCCCGGCTCCCGCCCCCGCCCCGGTCCCGACTCCCGCCCCGGTTGCTCCGGCCCCGCCGCCAGCTCCGGGCGTCTGAACGGAACGGAACAGATCGGATCGGATCGCCGGTCCTTTCCTTGAAAAAAAAGGCCCTTCGGGGTCTCACGGCCCGCCGGTGCGTCGCGACGCAACGGCGGGCCGCGTTTTTTTGGTGAAAAGGTGCGGGGCGCCGGTTGTTGTCGGCCGGCTTCCTTCCGGGGCTGTCCTACTTTATAATCGAGACCCAATCGGGCTTCACGAACCAAGAGCCGACCGGGTTGGGACAAGAAGGACCGCGCCGCGATGGATCAGCCTTCCTCGTCGTCGATGTTGTCGCTGCTGAACGGCCTGAACGTCGCCGACCTCTCCGAGCACGACGCCGAGCTGAGGGAATGGCTGTTCCGCCTCCTTGGCGAATCGGTCTGTCGACGCCTGGGGATCTACCGGATGCCCGACGACCTGGTCCTCTCGGTCGTCATTCCCGTCTTCAATGAGAAGAACACGATTCACGAGATCCTCCGCCAGGTTCGCGCCTCGGGGGTCAAGACGCAGATCATCCTCGTTGACGACTGTTCAACCGACGGAACCCGGCAGATCCTCGAACGACTTCGAACCGACGAGCCTGACCTGACCATCGTCTTTCACGATCGCAATCAGGGCAAAGGCGCTGCGCTTCGAACCGGCTTCCGCCACGCGACCGGTCAGCTTGTGATCGTTCAGGACGCCGACCTGGAATATGATCCCGGCCAGTATGTTCAACTGATCCAGCCCCTACTCGAAGGCAAGGCCGACGTCGTTTTTGGGTCGCGGTTTATCGGCGAGAGCCATCGAGTCCTTTACTACTGGCACTCGCTCGCCAACAAGTTCCTGACGCTCCTCTCGAATGTCTTCACCAATTTGAACCTGACCGACATGGAAGTCTGTTACAAGGTCTTTCGTCGCGAGGTGATCCAGGGAATCACACTCAAGAGCGACCGGTTCGGGTTTGAGCCCGAGGTCACCGCCAAGGTCGCCCGCTTCCAGATGCCCGCGCTCGATGGTCGACCCGCCCGGAAGTGCCGCGTCTACGAGATGCCCGTCAGCTACAACGGCCGCGACTATCGCGAAGGCAAGAAGATCGGCTGGAAAGACGGTTTCCAGGCGCTCTATTGCATCATCCGATACGCATTCGCCGATTGACATCGAACGCCCTGCCCGACTCGTCTTTGGTCTTCACTGGGGGTATGCAATGATCCGAAACAACGGCGCCCCCCTGCTCTTTCTCGCTCTGACGGCGATCGCCGTTCGACCCCTTCCGGCGCAGCAGACCGAAGCGCCCGCGAAGCCGAATTCCGCCCCCGCGCCTAAAGCGTCGCCGAAGCGCGTGAGGCGCGATCCTCCCGGCTTTTACATGGGTCGAAGGATCGCCGACGTGATGTCCTTCGCCGGGGCAGACTGGCTCGTCCGCGAAACCCGCGAGCAGGAAGAACAGCCCGAGACGATGCTTGACACGCTCAAGATCGCCAAGGGGTCAACCGTCGCCGACGTGGGCGCGGGGGTCGGGTATACCAGCCTCAGATTGGCCAAACGCGTCGGGCCGATGGGAACCGTCTACGCCACCGATCTTCAACCCGAGATGCTCCAGTCACTTCGGGCGAATGCGCGCGAGGCCGGGATCACGAACATCAAGCCGATCCTCGCGACGGTCAAGGACACAAAACTTCCCGAGGCCGCAGTGGACCTGATCATCATGGTCGACGTCTATCACGAGTGCCCCGAACCCGAGACCACGCTCAAGGGCCTTCGAAAAGCCCTCAAGCCTGGCGGTCGGCTCGTCCTCATCGAGTACCGCGCGGAAGACCCTGAGGTCCCGATCAAGCCCGAGCACAAGATGACTCTGGCGCAGGCCCGCCGCGAGGTCGAGCCGCAGGGGTTTGCCTTTATTGACTCGTATGAGCCCCTGCCCTGGCAACACATCATCGTCTTCGAGAAGCCGAAATGAATTGACGAGCGATGCTTCAATCCGAAAGCCCAGGACGGCCTGTTCCGCGGTCGAGGAACTTTGTCGCGGCGCTCATGATGGCCTCTTCGGTGGCTTCGGAACGGGGAATCTCGGCGGTGAGTCGACCCTCGCAGAGAACAAGGATGCGGTCGGAAACGGCGAGAAGTTCGGGCAGTTCGCTGGAGGTCATCATCACGGCCATGCCATCGGCGGCAAGGCGGCGGATCAGGGCGTAAATCTCGCTCTTGGCGCCGACGTCAATGCCTCGGGTCGGCTCGTCGAGAAGCAAGACCTTCGGCTCGGTCAAGAGCCAGCGGCCGAGGATACACTTTTGCTGGTTCCCGCCCGAGAGGCTGGTGATCGCCGCCCTTGGGCCGTCGGTCTTGATCTGGAGCCGACCGACCTGGGTGGCGATCGCCACCGATTCGCGCCCAGGATGAACGAAGTCGCCGACCGATCGCATTCGATCGAGCGCGGCGATGGTGATGTTCTCGCCGACGGTCATTTCATTGAAGAGGCCGAGCGTCTTGCGGTCTTCGGTCACGAGCGCCACCCCCGCGGCGATCGCCTCGCCGGGGTTCCGAAAGCGAACGGGACGGCCCTCAAGGACGACCTCGCCGCCTGGCGCGGTGACCCCAGCGCCGAAGAAGGCTTCGAGCAACTCGGTCCGTCCCGCGCCGAGGAGTCCGGCGACGCCGAGAACCTCGCCCGCCTTGAGTTCAAAGCTGATTCCCGAGAGCGAAGGGCGACCGCTGTCGGCCGGGCTGGGCAGGCTGAGGTTGCGGACCTGAAGCACTGGCCGCGATGCCGGGGCGTGGGGCTGATAGTTCAGGGCCGCGATCTCTCGGCCGACCATCCAGCGCACGACTTGCTCGGGCGAGGATTCCGCCCGAGGCGCCGAGGCGACAAACCGGCCGTCGCGGAGCACCGTCACCCGGTCCGAGAGCGTGAAGACCTCATTCATCTTGTGCGAGATGTACAGGACGACCGCTCCGCTCTTGCGAAGGTCGGCGATGACCCGAAAGAGGCGGGCGACCTCGGCGTCGGAAAGCGCGGAGGTCGGCTCATCCATGATGATGACCTCGCCGCCGAAGGCCAGAGCCTTGGCGATCTCGACCATCTGCTGGTCGCCGATCCGGAGATCGCCGAGCCGGGCCCGGGGCGGAATCGGCGCGCCCAGGCGATCGAAGAGGCGGCGGGCCTCGGCCTCCATCGCCCGGTGGTCCAGCCAGCCGAACCCGGCCGTTCGTTCGCGGCCGAGAAAGATGTTGGCCGCGACGGAGAGGTCGGGTACGAGGTTCAACTCCTGATAGATGATTCGGATTCCCGCGTCCTCCGCGTCGCGCGGGCCGCGGAAGGTGAGCGGCTTACCTGCCAGCTCGATCGAACCGTCGAACTCGGTGATTGCCCCGGCGAGAATCTTCATGAGCGTGCTCTTGCCCGCTCCATTCTCGCCGCAGAGCGCGTGGACCTCACCGGTGTAGGCTTCCACCGTCACGTCCCGAAGCGCATGGACGCCGCCAAAGCTTTTCGAAACGTTCCGCATCCGAAGCCGGGGTTCTGTCATCGGTTGATCATCACGTGGTCTTGGGGTCTTCGACCTGCGCGCGACCTTGGGCCGGTCCGCGTGCTTCGCGGTTCTTGATCGGCGTTCATCGTACGCGTCCGGCCCTGCCCGCGAAAGGGCCTCGCCGCGAATCCTGGCGTTGGATTGCGGATCGGCTAAGATGAGAGCGCATGGACCGGGATCGGATCGGCGAGGACGTCGGGACGCGGCCGGCTCCAGGCGCCGATTTCGGACCGTTTTCGCGGTCCTGAGTGATCCAACGCATCGAGGAATCGGAGGCAAATCGACGTGGCGACGGAATCGAAGGTAAGCGTCGTCGAGGAGACCTATCGCTGTCCCTATTGCCAGTTGACACTCGAAGCCCGGACGAACAGCGGCGGGAAAGGACCCTGGCTCCGTTGCCCGGACTGTGGTCGGGCGAGCCGGGTTCCCGACCAGGTCATGACGTTTCCAGCCGTCACCGTGATCGTCGGCGACGAGGTCAAATTCGTCGACGAATCGCCCCTCGCGACGCCTGAAGCCGCCGCGGCGGCCTGGTCGTTCAAGGCCGTCGCCCGGCCGCAACGACCGAGGAGCGCCTTGCGAGTGGTTTACACGGCGTCGCTCTTCGTCTTCGTGACCCTCTTGCTATTCATGCTCGTCGAGCGGAACACGTACGGGGTCACCGTCTGCATCGGCGGAGCCATCATCGGGCTGGGTCTGCTCGTCCGATCGTCACGATGGTAACCTGTCCATCGGATCGAATTGGACGAGACAGACCTCGAAGGCGCTCTCAATTCGTTACTTGGTGGCGGCCTTGGCGGCGTCGGTCTTCGCGGCCGCGGACTTGGCGGTGTCCGTCTTGGCGGTCGCGGCCGCGGTCTTGGCGGTGCCGGCGGGAACGTAGGTTCGCTTTTTCTTCTTGGTGTGGGCGACCGGCGCGACCGGCTGCGCGGGCGGATTCATCATCGCCTTGGCCGCGGCGGGGTTCTTCTTGAGATACTCCTGATACTGCTTGTACATCTGTTGCTGCTGCTTGTATACCTGCTGCTGGTACTGCATGATCATCCGCTGTTCGCGGATCTGGGCGGCGGCATAGGGGTCGCCCCCGCCGGCGGCCATTTCGGCCGGGCTGAAGGTGCCGAACTCGGTGGTGACCGGACCGCTCCGATATCCGCGAGCGTTCGCGATCCCCGTTGCCAGCACGGTTGACGCCGCCAGACTCGCGAGCAGAATCACGCACCGTTTCATCATTCTCTCCCTCATCTCATCTCATCCTGGAATCGCCACAAGTCCCCTCAATCCCCCGCGTTGGGACGGCCTTTCGGTCGACTTGGATTGATTGGGATCATCCACTCTTCTGGATTATACCCCGACCCCGCCGAAAAGTGTCGCGCGATTTTTTGCCGATTTCGAGAGGACCCCGGGCAAAGGCCAAAGGACAAAGATGGGAATCTGTCCTTTGGCCTTTGGCCTTTGCCCTTTGTCCTTACGAGAAAGAAACCGAGGGCACGCGGAGAAACTGGGTTCAATGGGCGTCGTCGGCGACTTTCTTTACGTAGGAGGCGTGATCGAGGAGGTCGAGGGGCGCGGAAGCAGGGTCAACCTTGACCTTGATGAGCCAGCCCTTGGTGTAAGGGTCTTCGGCGAGGGTCTGGACGTCGGAGGTCACGGCGGTGTTGACCTCGACGACCTCGCCGCTGACGGGGGCGTAAAGATCGCTCACGGCCTTGACGCTCTCGACCTCGCCAAAGCCCTTGCCGGCCGTGACCCGGGCACCGACGGCGGGGAGGTCGATCATGATCAGGTCGGTCAACTGGTCGACCGCGAACCGGGAGATCCCGACCGTCGCAAGATCGCCCTGAAGGTCAACCCACTCGTGCGTCGGCGTGAACCGGAGGGTTTTCGGGTCCATAAAAGCGAGATCCTCTGACGCGTCCGTTGTTCAAAAGTCGTCAAATCGCGTGCGAACTCAATCGTCGGTCGTTGGCCGCTTGTAAAAGGGGAGCTTGACAACCGTCGCCGGCTCGCGATGGCCGCGAACGTCCACTTCAAGGGCCATGCCGAGGGTGGCCGAGAGGGGATCAACCAGGGCCATCGCAAGGCTCTGCTGGAGCGTTGGCGCAAAAGTGCCGGAGGTGACCAGGCCGGCCGGTTTGCCGTCGTGGAAGACCTCGGCCCCCTGGCGGGCAATCCGCTTGCTGTCAAGCTGAAGGCCGACACGGGCTTGACCGGGGTTCGCCTTGAAGGCGTCGAGCGCATCGCGGCCGACGAAGTCGCCCTTGTCGAGCTTCACGGCCCAGCCGAGACCGGCGGCGAACGGGTTCACCGCCTCGTTCAACTCGTGACCATACAGCGGCATCCCCGCCTCGAACCGGAGCGTATCGCGCGCCCCGAGGCCGCAGGGAATGGCCCCGCGCGGGCGGCCGGCGTCAAGGATCGCTTCCCAGACCTTCACGGCGTTCTCGGCGGCGACGATCAGCTCGAAACCGTCCTCGCCGGTGTACCCGGTCCGGCTCACAACCGCGTCGATGCCGCCGAGGAGATGGCCGGGGACGAGGCGATAATAGCCAAGGGGGTCGAGAGGCGCATCAAAAAGGGGCGACAGGGTTTCCACGGCGGCGGGACCCTGAACGGCGATCATCGCGGTCTCGGGAGTCTGGTCGGTCAGGCGGGCCACCCGGCTCTCGCGGTGACGTTCAAGCTGGGCCAGAACATGGGCGCGGTTCGAGGCGTTGCAGACGAGCAGGTACGAGTATCGGCTCCGGTAGACGAGCACATCGTCAATCAGGCCGCCGCCGCCGTTGGCCATCAGGCTGTACTGAATCTGATTGACGTCAAGCCGGGCCACCTGGTTCGTGGTGACGTGTTCGAGCCATTCGAGAGCGTCGGGGCCGTCAAACGAGAGCCGGCCCATGTGGCTGATATCGAAGAGGCCGAGACCTTGACGGACGGCCTGGTGTTCCTCGGTGATGGACGCGTACTGGACCGGCATCGACCAGCCGCCGAACTCGACGAGCCGGCCGCCATGCGATTGATGCCAGTCGTGTAACGGTGTCCTCAGTGCCGACTCGGCTGACATCGCGCGATCCCCACCCTTTTTGCCTTGACGGCGACCTGGTCCGACCTCGTTTCTCCGGTCGCTGATTGTAGCCCGAGCCAACCGGCGCGACAACCGCGTCGTCGGACGCTCTCGCGACGTTTCGACAAGGAACGGACTTTACAACTCCCATGCGCGAGAAAGCAGGGCTGTTTCTTTCTTCAATAATGACCGATAACCAAGGACCGAGGACCAAGGAAGGCAGAATTTTTTGGTCATTGGTCCTTGGTCATCGGGCCTTTGCAATTCTCAAGGCAGGGCTTGAAATCCGCGGAGACGCAGGGCAGTATGGCCCAGATTGCCCATTTCCGTCGTTTTCCAAATGATGCCGAGGACAAGAACGTCGTGACGCTGGAGTCAATCCTGGCCTGTGCCGATCAATCCCCTTGCCGAGGGATGGCGGGGTGGATCTCGTGACGCCGACGCAGACGTCGACGCTGACGCCCCCTCGTGAGGAGTACGCCCGACGATTCGAGGCCCGGCGCGAGGCGCTGGAACGGCGGAAACGACTGGATCTGCGAGCCGCCGATGCCCGGTTGGTCGTCTTCACCATCGGCGTCGTTCTGGTCGCGCTCAGTCTGACCTTCCGGCAGGTGGCCTGGTGGTGGTCGCTCTTGCCGCTGATCGGGTACGTCGGGCTGGTCGTGGCTCATGAACGCGTCCGCAAACGGAGCCGCGAGGACGCCCGAGCGGCCGATTTTTACGAGCGAAGGCTGCGCGGATTCGATGCAAGCTGGCCGGGGACGGGCCGGTCGGGGCAACGCTTCCTCGATCCCGAACACCCGTACGCGGCCGATCTCGATCTTTTTGGACGGGGCTCACTGTTCGAACGCCTCTGTACCGCGCGAACACGTTCGGGCGAGGAAACGCTGGCCGCGTGGCTGCTGGCGCCGGCCAATCCGGAGACGATCCGGGCGCGACAGGCCGCGATTGTCGAGCTTCGCCCGCGACTCGATCTCCGCGAAGACCTGGAACTCCTCGGCGCTGAGGTCGGCGAGGGGATCGACCCCGAGGCGCTCGTCCTCTGGGCCGAGGCTCCGGGGGTCTTTCTCTCGCGGTCGGCGAAGGTCGCGGCCACGCTTCTGGGCGTGATTGGGATCGCGGCCCTGATCGCCTGGGGGGTTGCGCCCTGGGGTCTGGGCGTACTCTTTCTGGTCATCATCGTCGAGTTCGGATTCGCGCTGAGCCAGAAAGGACGCATCCGCGCGGTGCTTCATGCGATCGAGAGGCGTGGGCACGACCTGAACCTGCTCGCGGACCTGCTCGCCCGTCTAGAAGGCGAGCAATTCCGGTCGCCCGAGCTGATCCGGCTCTGTGACGCCCTGAAAACTGAAGGGGAACCGGCGTCGCGTCGGATCGGCCGCCTGGCGAGGCTCTTGCACCTGATCGACACGGGTCAGAACCAGTTCTTCGTGCCGTTCGCGGCGTTGATGCTCTGGACGACCCGGCTCTCGATGGAGGTTGACGCCTGGCGGGTCAAGACCGGCCCGTCAGTTCCGGCCTGGATCGCCGCCGTCGGCCAGTTCGAGGCGCTGTGCTCACTGGCCGCCTATGCCTATGAAAATCCCGACGATCCCTTTCCCGAAATCGACGAGCATGGCCCCTGTTTTGACGCCGAGGGGGTCGGTCATCCGTTGATTGCCGAGGCGGCGTGCGTGCGGAACGACCTGAGCCTGGGGGGTGCCCTTCGGGTGGTGCTCGTCAGCGGGTCGAACATGTCGGGCAAGAGCACGCTCTTGCGGACGGTCGGGGCGAACACGGTGCTGGCGCTGGCTGGGGCTCCGGTCCGGGCGAATAGGCTGCGGGTCTCGGTGCTGGCCGTCGGGGCGACGCTACGGATTCAGGATTCGCTCCAGGCCGGGCGGTCGCGCTTTTATGCCGAACTGACGCGGTTACGCCAGCTTGTCGACCTCTCGCGAGGTCCGAGGCCGCTTCTCTTCCTGCTCGATGAGGTCTTTCACGGCACGAACTCGCACGACCGGGCCGTCGGCGCCGGGGCGGTGGTTCGCGGCCTGATTGACCGGAACGCGATTGGCTTAGTCACCACGCACGACCTCGCCCTGGCCGACTTTGCCGAGGCGCTGGCCCCTCGCGCCGCGAACGTGCATTTTGAAGACCAGCTTGTCGATGGCACGATGCGGTTTGACTACCAGATGCGGCCCGGCGTGGTCCGGCACAGCAACGCCCTGGCCCTGATGCGCGCCGTCGGCCTGGAAGTCTGATCGATCAGACTCACGCTCTCCCACCCTCGCAGGACCCGAACCGATGACCCGCCGACCCCTGGCCGCTCTCTGTCTCCTGGCAGGTCTCTCCGCGCCCGCCGTGGCCGATGGACCCGCCGACAACGTGCCCGCGACCGTCCGTCGCATTCCCCAACTGGGAATCAGCCTCAAGCCCGAGGTCCGCAAGGAGCTGGAAACCGGCCTCGCCGACCTCAAGGCGCTGCTGGACGACAAGAAAACCCGGATCGCCGACGCCCGGCGCACCGAGGCCCTCGTCTATTCCCGGGCGATTCAAAACGCTTTGACCTATCAGGAATTCTTTGTCGAACAGGACATCGCCAAGGCCCGCGACCTGATCGCCGCGGGCAAGACCTTGCTCTCGCCCTCGGATGAGAAGGAGAGGACGGGGCTGATCGTCGGCGGCTATATCTCAAAAATCGACGGCTCGTTGCAGCCGTTTGGCCTGGTCGTTCCCGAGAGTTATCGGCGGGGCGGAACCGACCGATACCGGCTCGACGTCTGGTGTCACGGCCGGGGCGAGACGCTCAGCGAACTGACCTTCGTGAACGAGCGACTCAAGCGCCCGGGTGAGTTCACCCCCGCCGATACGATCGTGCTTCACCCGTACGGCCGCTATTGCAACGCCAACAAGTTCGCGGGCGAGGTCGACGTGCTCGAAGCGATCGAGGCGGTTCGAGCGCACTATCGGATCGACCCGGACCGGATCGGGATTCGTGGATTCTCGATGGGCGGGGCGTCGGCCTGGCACCTGGCCGTGCATTATCCCGACCGCTGGTTTGCCGCGAACCCCGGCGCCGGGTTCGCCGAGACGCCGAGGTTCCTCGACGTCTTCCAGAAAGAATCGCTGACACCCACCTGGTTTGAAAAAAAGCTCTGGCATCTTTATGACTGCACCGACTGGTCCGAGAACCTCGCGCAGTGCCCGACGGTCGCCTACAGCGGCGAACTCGACACCCAGAAGCAGGCGGCCGACGTGATGGCCGAGGCTCTGGACAAGGACGGAATCGCCCTGACCCACATCATCGGCCCTAAGACGAAACACGCGTATGAGCCCGCGGCCAAACGCGAGGTTGAGCGGAGAATGGCCAGCCTCGCCAGGTCGGGACGCCGCGAGTTTCCCGGCGAGATCCGGTTCACGACGTATACACTCAAGTACAACCGATCAAACTGGCTGATGATTGACGCTCTCGGCGAGCACTGGGAACGCGCGCGGGTGCGCGCCGACGTCATGACGGGCGAGAATCCCCGAATCGTCGTCAAGACCGAGAACGTCAACGCCCTGACGATCGACTTCCCCCCCGGCTTCGCCCCCCTGGATCGAGACAACAAGGCGATCGGTCGACTTGAAGTCGACGGCACGACAGTCGCCGGGTCGGCCCCGCAGTCTGACAGGTCGCTGAAGGTGTCGCTGGTTCGGGTCGATGGGAAATGGTCGAAAGGCTCGCCGCCGACGGACGGCCTTCGCAAGGCGCACGACCTTCAGGGGCCGATTGACGATGCCTTCATGGATTCCTTCCTCGTCGTTCGGCCCACCGGCAAGAGTGCGCACAAGGCGATGCAGGAGTGGACCGACCAGGAGATGAATCGGGCGATCGAGCACTGGCGCCGGCACTTTCGCGGCGAGGCTCGCGTCAAGAACGACACCGAGGTGACCGACGCCGAGCTCGCCGGTTCTCACCTGATCCTCTGGGGCGACCCTGAAAGCAACGCCCTGATCCGGCGGATTGCCGACAGCCTGCCTCTTCGCTGGTCGGGCACGCAAATTCAGGTCGGCGACCGACGATTCGACGCGGCGAACCATGCTCCGATCCTGATTTATCCGAACCCGCTCAACCCGAAGCGCTATGTCGTCTTGAACAGCGGGTTCACCTTCCGCGAGTATGACTATTTGAACAATGCCCGACAGGTTCCCAAGCTTCCCGACTGGGCCGTGATTGACCTTCAGACTCCGCCCAACTCGCGCGCTCCTGGCAAGGTCGTCGCCGCCGACTTCTTTGACGAGCACTGGCAGGTCAAGCCGGAGACGAAGTGACGTCGGGAGATTTTCCCCTTTATCCGTGGTTTCCAGGGGCAAAGGGCAGAGGGCAGGACAAAATTGATCCTTTGTTCTCTGTCCTTTGCCTTTTGTCCTGCCCTTTGCCCTGCCGTGAAAAAACTATTGCCGACGCGTCGGCGGGTTGGCCCGGGGTTCGGCGGAAGAGGCGGTGAGGTCGGCGGAATTGGCGGAGGTCTGGCGGGCGAAGGAAAGCCAGCGGCTCTGAAGTTCGGCGAAGCTGGAAATCGAGTAGACCTGCTTGAGGGCAGGTTCAATGCCCGTTTGCTGCGACTGCTGGACGAATCGGATGAACTGCGCGGGGGAACCGGTTTCGACGAGGAAGCGGGTCAGCGACACGCTCTGAGCGTAATAAAGGCTCCAGAACTCGGGCTTGGGATACTGGGTCATCGACATCAAATCGCCCGCGCGGAAGACCCGGCCGGAGCGAAGGGGCTCGTCAAGGTCGGCGGCTCGGGTCGCCTGTTCGGAGCGAGGCTCGGCCAGAACGGCCATTCCCTCGTCGGCCCATCGGGGAATCTGCTGTTCGGGAAAGAGGTCGGCGAGGACGACGTGGGTGACCTCGTGCGGCAAGATGGCCGAGACCATCGCCGGATGATCGGTCCGCAGGTTCACGCGCCGCAAGACGATCTTGCCGCCGGTCATTCCCATCGTCGAGACGCCGGGCGAGTCAGGAGGTTGCAGCGTTTCGCGGGCGAAATCGCGGGCGGTCGGGAAGAGAATGATCTCGCAACGAGGCGTCCAGGCTTCCGAACCGGCACCCCAGCGCTTGACCTGCGCCTCGCGGGTCGCCTCGGCCTCGCGAACCGCTCGCTCGGCCAGTGCCCGATCCTTCTCAACGTGGATCACCACGAAGTTGGCCGACTCGACCGGCTGCCGACTCCAGGCAATCGGCGTCATTGGCATCGGGGTCGGGGCGGGACTCGGCTGAGGCGCTGGCGACGCGTTCGCCGGAATCATGGCGCCCGGACCTCGCGCGGCGGGAGGCTCATCGGGCGAAGAGCCGCGGACGGTCACCTTGTTCGATCGGGCCGCAGGGCGATTCTTGGCGTCGCGGTTCCGTTCCGAGGCGAGGTTGCGGAGGTATTCGGCGAACCAGTTTGACGGGCTCAGGTCGCGGATCGCCTGGATCTCGGCGTCAATCGCCCCCCATTCCTGAGGCGTGCTCGGACGTGCGTTGATCCGGCGGACCACCTCACCCGCGCGGCAATAGGCCCAGTGCCCCTTGAAGGCGGCCGGCAGCTTGCCTTCGTGATCGAGTTCGGCAAAGATCTTGCCCGCCGCGTCATAGTTCGCGGCCTTGAACGCCTCGACCGCCGCCGCCAGCGACGGCCCTTCCACTTCGGTCGGGGTCGACACCGGCTTGACCGGGGTTCGGGCCGCGATCGCGGGGGGAGCCGGAGCCGCAACCGCGGGCGGAGCCGCGACCGGGGCGGGGGCGGGAAGGGGAGCGGGCTCGTCGGCCGCGACGGGGTTGGATTCGGGTCGGACGCTCGCCGGTTGCACGGCCGGGTCGGGTCGGGCCGGTTCGGTGGCGATGGCCTCGGGCGCGGCAAGGACCGGAGGCGCATCGACCGGATTGGCGATCGGCGGCAAGGGCGTTAATGGCTCAACGGGATCGGCCGACGCGGAGCGAGGCGCGGAGGCGTTGGCTGGCTCGGGGGTCGATGCGAGTTCACTGGGGGGCTTTGTGTCGGTTGGCGCGGGCGGGACGGGGCGGGTCGGGGCCGTGGCGATTCGATTCCCCGGGCCGAGGATTTCCAGGTCGTCGCGAAACGAATCGGCCTCGGCGGTCTTGCCTTCGTGTTCGGCCTGGCGGGCGGCGGCGGTGTAGGCGTCGCGGAGGGCTTCAAGAAGCGCGGGGCGGGTCTCGGCCGAGGCGCGGGGGAGGGTGGCTTCGAGAATCTTGACCGCTCCGCGCGCATCGCCCTGGGCGAGCCGGTTCCGGGCCTCAACGATCGTCGCCGGTTCGCCGCCGCGGGCGGTCGGCACGGCGCTGGCGATCAAAATCAGGATCAGGCAGAGAAGGGCCGCGAATGCCGCGTGGAAAGACCGGTGCATGACAATCCGTGTCCCGCGCTAGGGTCTGCCGGGGTCCTCGGCGCGCGTCCAGAGCCACGGGACAGGACAGCGCGTGGTCGCGCCGAACCGTCCCAAGCCTTGGCTGAACTGACCGAATCTGAACCGGGGCCAACCTCGTCCCTGAAAGTGCGTGCGCCGGGGGTGTTTCGAACCCTTCCGCCTTGACCGGCCTTGGCCAACTAGGAGGGCAGGGTTCGGCATTCCTCGGTCGTCAGGCAAGCGTTGCCGACTCGACGGTTGTTGTCGGCCCCGGCTTCAAGGTCTCCGGGGCAAGGCCCGACTCTCGGCGGGCGCGGCAGTATGTCTTGAGTCTCTTTTGCCGTCAATCCGAAGTCGGACGGTTCGGGAAAGGGCAAAGGACAAAAGGGCAGAGGGCAGAGGGCAGAGGGCAGAGGGCAGAGGGCAGATATTGTCCTGTGCCCTTTGCCCTTTACTTATCGATCGTCGAAAAGGTCGAACCATCGACGCCTGTCGTTCGCGAACCAGGGGTGTTACGATGAATCAATTACGGGTCTTGAGCAGACCAGGACCGGATTTCGAAGGGTCAAGGAAGCGGTTGCATGCGGATCATTGCCGGCGAGCGTCGGGGACACAAGATCGACGGGCCGAAGGGGACAAGCGCCACCCGTCCGACAAGCGACTTCGTCCGTGAGTCGCTTTTCAACATCCTCCGCGAGGTCGTGATCGGCCGGGTCGTGGTCGACCTCTTCGCGGGCACCGGTGCGCTCGGTCTGGAAGCCGTGAGCCGGGGAGCCGCGCGCGCGATCTTTGTCGAGCAGAGCCGCGAGAACGTCGCATTGATCTACAAGAACATGAGCCACCTTCGCTACGAGGATCGCGCCCGGATTCAGGCGACGGATGCGTATCGATGGGTCAAGTCGTTCGTTCCCGTCGACGCCGAGCCGATGGTCGTCATGCTCGACCCGCCCTATCGAGAGTACGAGATTCACCACAAGAAGCTGAACCAGTTGCTGGCGACACTCGTCAAGACCTTGCCAGCGGGGTCGACCGTCGTCGTCGAGTCGGGGCGGACGCTCGACGAACGGATCTTGCCCGACCTCGATGCCTGGGACGTGCGTCGGTACGGCGGAACTCAGGTGGCCATTCGAGATGTGAACGGGTCAGTCGCCGATGTTGAACCGGACCGCAGCCATGACGATGACGACGCCGATTCCGACGCCGATGCCTGACGGACCGCGCGCTTTCGCGGCTGGGGTTGTCGAGAGGCTCCGAGGCGCTGGTTTCCAGGCACTCTGGGCCGGCGGCTGCGTCCGAGACCTCACCCTCGGCCTGGCGCCGAGCGATTATGACGTGGCGACCGATGCCCGCCCTGAACAGGTGATTGCCCTCTTTCCAAGACGGACTATCCCCGTTGGCGAGTCCTTCGGCGTCGTCCGTGTTCGAGGTTCGCACGGTAGCGGGAATGAGGTTGAGGTCGCCACGTTCCGGTCGGATGGGGCGTATGTCGACGGCCGACGCCCGGATTCGGTCATCTTCACCACGCCAAGGCTCGACGCTGAGCGCCGTGATTTCACCATCAACGGCATGTTCTTTGATCCGACGACCGGCGAGGTGATTGACTACGTCGGCGGTCTGAACGACCTTCGCGACAAGGTCTTGCGCGCGATCGGCGATCCCTCGGCGCGGTTTCGCGAGGACAAGTTAAGGCTGCTCCGCGCGGCACGCTTCGCGGCGCGGTTTGGGTTCCAGATTGACCCGGCAACCCGCGCGGCCCTTGTTGGCATGGCCGATCAGCTTCCAATCGTCGCCGCGGAGCGGATCGCCCAGGAATTGCGGAAGATGATTGTTCACGAGACCCGCGCCCGGGCGATGGACCTAATGCTGGAAACCGGCCTGATGGCCGCGGTGATGCCCGCCGTCGTGCCGATGCGCGGGATTTTTCAGGGCAAGGCCGTTCAGCCCGAGGGAGACCTCTGGGCGCATACCCTGCTCGTCCTGGAACTCCTGCCGCGCGAGCCGAGCTTTTCCCTGGCCTTCGCGGCGCTCTTGCACGACGTCGGCAAGCCGCCGACGCGGTCCATCCACCACGGCCGTTACCATTTTTACAACCACGAAGTCGTCGGCCGCGAGATCGCCGATGAGCTTTGTCGGCACTTGAAACTCTCGAACTTCGAACGCGATCGAATCACCTGGCTGGTCGAGTATCACCAGTATCTCGGCGAGGCCAGGCGGCTCCGCGAGGCGAAGCTCAAGCGCATGCTCGCCTCGCCGGGAATCAACGACCTCTTGACCCTCCACCGCGCTGATGCTTTGGCATCAACCGGCGACGCCAGTCAGGTCGATTATTGCGAGTTTTACCTCAAAAACCAGCCATCCGGGCCGATCAATCCGCCGCCGCTCGTCACCGGCCACGACCTTCAACGCCACGGCCTGACGCCCGGCCCGCAGTTCGCGACGATTCTTGACCACGTCCGCGAGGCCCAGCTTGACCGCCTCGTCGGCAGCAAGCGCGAAGCCCTCGACTGGATCGATCAGAAAATCGCGGCGGGAGAACTGCCGACGGGGAAGCCGCCGACGCGATAAGGCCTGATCGGATTTTGATCAGATGGCCCAGCGCTGCGCCCCATCCGTCGTCAAAACGTCGATGGTTGGCCTGGGATCGCCGGGAACCATGCCGAATCGGATCGGCAGGGTCTCGCTTGACAAGATTTGCGGGTCCTCAGGCGTGGATCGGCCCGACAAGGACCAATCGGTCCCCCGGCGCCCGAAGAGTTCGAGCGACCAGGGGTCTCGATCGATGAGGAGCAGCTCGCGGACGCCGACGCTGGCATAAAAGTCAAACTTCTCGCGAGCCCGGTCGTCGGGGCTGATGATCTCGATGGCGAAGTCGGGACCGCCGAGCCAGTACGCATTTTTCGCGACCGCCGGATTTCCCGAGAGATAGACGGCCACGTCGGGGCATTGGTAGTTCTTCTTCCAGTCCTCAGCGCGGTCGCTGACGTTGACGCCCTGGTAGGCTTTCCCGAGGCCCGGCCAGTCAACGACGATCTTGAAGATCGCGGACCAACTTGTCGCGATGTCCTGATGTTCGACGTTCGGATTCGGCATGAGGATGTAAACCCCGTCCCAGACCTCGTCCCAGCGGTCGTTTCCGCTGGCGCGGCGCTGGTCGAGGATTTCCTTGGCCGCGAGCCGATCCTGAATGAGCATCGTCATGGGTCGAAACCCTCACTTCGCGCGCTGATCGGGCGGGATGATGCTGGGAAGCTCCAGGTTCTTGCCGCCGGTCCCCTTGAGCATCTGATGCTTGGCCTGCGTCGTCTGCGAAAGGCCGTGAATCTTGATGAACCCCTGCGCGGCGGAGGCATCGTACTGATCGCCTTCGTCGTAGGTAGCCAGTTCATGGCGATAGAGGCTGTGCTCGCTCTTGCGGCCGACGATCGCGGCGTGCCCCTTGAACAGCTTCACGCGAGCAATCCCGGAAACGTATTGTTGGTTCGAGACGACAAAGGCCATCAGGTCTTGATGCAAGGCGCTGAACCAGAGGCCGTTGTAAATCAGGTCGGAATACGCCTGGCTGACGTGCGTCTTGAACCGCATCGCCTCCTTGGAGAGCGTCAGAAACTCAATCTCGCGGTGTGCCTCGTGCAGGACGACCGCGGCGGGGGCCTCGTAAATCTCGCGCGACTTGATGCCGACGAGCCGGTTCTCGATATGATCGATCCGGCCGATCCCGTGTCGACCGGCGATCTTGTTGAGTTCCTCGATGAGAGCAACGCCATCGGTTTCTCGGCCATTGAGACTGACCGGGCGGCCGAACTCGAAACCGATCTCGACCTCTTCGGGCTCGTCGGGAGCGTCCCGAGGGTCGGTCGTCCATTGAAAGGCATCGGCGGGGGGTTCGATCCAGGGATCTTCAAGAATCCCGGCCTCGACTGAACGGCCCCAGAGGTTCTGATCGGTGCTGTAAATCGATTTCTTGGTCGCCTCGACCTCGATGCCGTGATCGGCCGCGTATTGCAGCTCTTGCGTCCGGGTCCACTTCCACTCACGAACCGGGGCGATGATCTTGAGGTTAGGGGCAAGCGTTTGAAAGGTAACGTCGAAGCGGACCTGATCGTTTCCCTTGCCCGTGCAGCCGTGGGCGACGGCGACGGCGCCATGCTCCTTGGCCACGCGAACCATCAGTTGCGCGATCAAGGGGCGGCCCAGCGCGGTGGCGAGCGGATATTTTCCTTCGTAAAGGGCGCCGGCCATCAATGAGGGGAAGGCGAAATAGTCGACGAAGAGGTTGCGCACGTCCTCGGCGACGGCGTCGACAGCGCCGGTGCGTAGCGCCTTGTCGCGGATCGCCTGGATGTCTTGACCCTGGCCGAGATCGCACGTATAGGCGATCACATCAAGCCCATAGGTCTCATTGATCCACTTGACGGCGACCGAAGTATCAAGCCCGCCGCTGTACGCCAGAACGACTTTGTCACGTGCCACGTGTCAGTTCTTCCTTCGGTTTGGGTCCGTCGTCTCCGCTCAACACCGTAACGGTCCCGCGCTTGGAGCGTCAAGTTGCCTTGGTTTTCGGACGGGAGGATTGCCGGGGCGGAATGTCTGGAGGGCAAAGGACAAAGGACAAAGGACAAAGGACAGAGGGCAAAACGTGAATCGGCGAGCGAGGAAGGAATTTATACGGCCCGAGGGTCGTCGATTCAATCCGACCAGAGATCCGGGGCAACGTCCCAATCCTCGACGTTGACGTCCACGCGACCCGGGTACATGGCCACGGTCATGAACGTCAGATAGACAGTGACGACAAACCCCAGCCCGGCGGCATCGCCCGGAGTCACCCCCTGAAGTCCGCCCGGCATGATGTGGACGAGGACAAGGAAGGCGTCAAAGAGAACCAACATGAAAATGCCAACGTAGAAGACAAGATACTGTATCGTTCGGACCACCGGCCCGCAATGGTTCGCGCCAATGTGTCGACTGCCAACGACCATGCGAGTCAGAAACGCCGCGATCGGCAAGATGACCGCGGCAAGCTCAACGGCCCCTCGACGCCCGGGGAAGATCAGGTGAATCAGGTAAGGCGCGATCGCCAGCCCGGCGGGAAGGAAGCCATCCCAGCCGAGAACCTGGAAAAACCAGACCCGGTAATTTACCCGCTTGACCACCATGACGGACCCTAAATCAAGACGCCCGCGCAAGTCGGTTTACTACTCAGCTTCGGGCAAGGCAAAGGTCTGGCGAAGGCAGGTGAGCGCGTCGCGGCCGCGATCGAGATCGGTGGCGACGTTGATGCGGACCTCGCTCGTGTTGATCAACGTGATGTTGATGCCTCGTTCAGCCAGCGCGCCGAACATCCGGGTGGCGACGCCCGTGTGCGTTCGCATGCCGACGCCCAACACCGAGAGCTTGGCAAGGGTCGGCTCGACCGAGACGTCGCCGGGACCAACCGCGCGGGCGGCCTCGGAGGCGCGGGCGGCATCCTCCCGAGGGACGGTAAACGAAAGGAGCGTCTTGCCCGCGAGGCTCACGTTCTGGACGATCATGTCGACGAAAACCCCCTCGTCGGCGATCCTTCGAAAGACCTTCGCCGCGTAACCGGGCTGGTCGGGGACGTTGTAAAGCGTGACCCGCGCCTGGCCTTCGTCCAGCTCGACGCCCGAGATGACCAGGTCCTCCATACCACCCGGCGCCGGCTCGGCCGAAGGGCCGTGGCCGTTCACTACCGCCGCCGCGGGCTTGCGCAGGGCACGCGTGGCCGATCGCTCGATCGAAAACGAACCGGTCGCGGCGAGGGGAGCATTGCCAAGGTCGAAGGCCTGATGCACCGCCGCGAGCGCCGCGCGGGCGTTCGACTGGGCGACGAGGACGCTGATCTTGATCTCGCTGGTCGTGATCATCTCGATATTGATGCCGACCTCGGCCAGGGCGGTGAACATCGTGTTCGCGACGCCTGTATGCGTTCGCATTCCCTGACCGACGACCGAGACCTTGGCGAGGCCCGGGGCGTGCGTGACCTCGCCCGCGCCGATCTCTCGGGCAGCGGTCTCGGCGGCGGCGGTCGTCTCGGCGAGGTCGTCCGACGCGACGGTAAAGCTGACCTCGGTCCGGCCGTCCTTGGCGACGTTCTGGACGATCATGTCCACGACGACGTTCGCCTCGGCGATCCGTCGGAAAATTCGATGGACAACGCCGGGATGGTCGGGAACGCCAAGGATCGTCACCCGGGCCTCGTCCTTCGCCAGGGCGGCGCCGGTGACGGTGACGCCAAGGCGGCGGGCGTCTCCTTCGGCGACGATCCAGGTGCCCTCTGTGTCGCTGAAAGAGCTTCGAACGTGAATCGGCACGCCGTACTTCTTGGCAAACTCGATCGACCGCGAGTGCATCACCCCGGCGCCAAGGCTGGCCAGTTCGAGCATCTCGTCGTAGCTGATCCGGTCGACCTTCCTCGCCTCGGGAACGACCCGGGGATCGGTCGTATAAACGCCGTCGACGTCGGTATAGATCTCGCAGGCGTCGGCCCCGAGCACGGCGGCGAGCGCCACGGCGGTGGTGTCGGACCCGCCCCGGCCGAGGGTCGTGATGTTGTAGTTTTCATCGACCCCCTGAAACCCGGCGACGATGACGATCTGGCCGCCGTCGAGCGCCTGGACCATCCGATCGGTCGAGATGTCGCGGATGCGGGCCTTGGTGTGGAAGCTATCGGTCACCAGGCCAATCTGGGCGCCCGTGAAGCTGATCGCGGGAACGCCCTGCGCCTGGATCGCCATGGCCATCAGCGCGACACTGATCTGTTCGCCCGTGGAGAGGAGCATGTCCATCTCGCGCGCGGGGGGGCGTTCGGTGATCTCCCTGGCGAGGCTAACCAGCTCATCGGTCGTGTGGCCCCGCGCCGAGACGACGACGAGGACCCTGGCCCCTTGTTTATGAGCGCGGATGGCCCGTCGCGCGGCGGCGAGGATCTTTTCTGAATCGGCGACGCTCGTGCCGCCAAACTTCTGCACCAAGAGGGGCACGTCGTTCCGCTCCGCGAAAGAAGAATGGGTCACTGATAAACTCTGAGCCACAAGAAAACTCCGAGACCGATCGCCGCCCCGGCAACGAGAAAGGCTACCAGGTGCGTCCAGACCGAGGCTCGGCCGTAATGATGGGCGAAGAGGGTTTGGGGAAAGATCAGTCCCGCGAGTCCGAGAAGCATGGCCATCGACCCGACGATGATCAAGGAGAGAGAGTAAAAGCCGCTCGTCGTCGCGAGCAGGTGGTTCAGTCCGTTGGCACCAACGCCCACCAGAAACAGTTTCAGTGCGCTCCGACGGGGTCGTTCGGGGTCAAAAGCGAAGATGGCGTATCGGGGAGGAGTCGGATCGATCATGGTTCTCCTCCAATGGCTACGGTGATGATCACCCACGGCGGGTCGGCGTTGTCACCGCGTCAAGATTGGCCGAGAAACATGCGCATCAACTCAAACCCCTTCTCCAGGGTCGGGCCGCCGGCCGATCGCGCGGAGATTTCATCGTAAGGAAGGCCCGAACCCGGCCCGATGCCGGTCCCGGCGAGAGCCCAGCAGGCCCAGTCGCGATCGTGGGCGCGGGTGCGGAGCAGGGTCGCATGGTCGGGAGAAACGAGGATGCGGTAATCGCCCTGATCCTTCAAGGCCCGATGAAGCGGGCCGACGATGTCCTGGTCCATTCGTTCGAGGGCCTCAACCTTGGCGTCGGCGCGGCCTTCGTGGCTGGCCTCGTCGGGGGCCTCGACGTGAACGCAGACGATGTCGTGAGTCTTCAACGCCTCGATCGCGTAACGCCCCTTCGCCGCGTAATCGGTGTCGAGATAACCGGTCGCGCCGGGGACGTCGATGCGATCCCAGCCCGCGAGCATGCCGACACCCCGGACGAGGTCAACGGCCGAGAGGATCGCCCCCTTGAGGCCGTGGAGTTCGATAAACGGAGTCAGACGCGGGGCCTTACCCTGTCCCCAGAGCCAGATAGCGTTCGCGGGACGCTTGCCGGCCTGGATGCGGGCGAGGTTCAACGGATGATCACGGATCAAGGCGGAACCGGCCGTCATCAGTCGATTCAAGAGGTCGGCACCGGTTCCGCGAGGGAGATAGTCGTTGGCGGGTTGATCGGGCTGGTCATGAGGAGGGGTTGTCAGCGTGTCGGCCGCGAAAGGGGTTTCTCCGGGCTTGCCGCGATAGATCATCGCGTTCCGATAACTGACGCCAGGGCGGAACTCGACCTGGGGGTTGTCGGGACTGAGACGGTTTTGAATGGCCTCGATGAGTTGAGACCCTTCCTCGCTGCGGATGTGACCGGCGGTGAAGTCAGTCAGGCGGCCGTTTTCGGTGTAAATCAGGTTGCAGCGGATCGCCCAGTCGTCGGGGCCGAGAGGAATTCCCATCGCGGCGGCTTCAAGCGGGGCTCGGCCGGTGAAATACACCTCGGGGTCGTAACCAAAAAGACTCAGAGTGGCCACGTCGCTACCGGGCAAGAAGCGATCGGGAACGTTCCGCGACCGGCCGAGCCAGCCTTCACGGCTGATCTGGTCCATCTCGGGGAGCCTTGCCGCCTGAAGAGGCGTCTTGCCGCCGAGCGCGGGCTGCGGCTCGTCCGAGGCGCCGTCGGGAATCACGATCGCGTATTTCATCGGCATGGGCGAGGCTCTCGACTTGGCTGGACTGGGCTTGGCTCGGTCGGTCCGACGGGACGGACTCATTCGTTCCAGGGAAACTCCAGGTATTTTTGCTCGGTATCGGCCACGGCCTCGAAGCCCTGGCCGCGAACCTGCTGGGCGTGGAGGGTGAACAGAGCGCGTCGTTTCGCCGGGTCGTCGGGCAGGACGAGGATCAGGCCGCGAGCGCGGATCAGGGGCTCAGGACCGCCGAGGTTCTTGATCCCGACGGCGACCGTTCGAACAGCGCCTCGGGCTTCAAGCTCGGCGGCGAGTCCCAGGCCCTGATCGCGCGAAAAGCTGCCGAGACGCTTCTCGCCGTACGGATCTTTGAGCCAGTCTGAAGCCTCGGCGCTGTCGGGGGCGTTCATGGCCAGTTCGCATTCGGCGTCGGACATCAGGTGATGCCGCTCGACGCCGCAACCGCCGAGCGCGGTGAGGGCCACGGCCACGGCCAGTCCGACGCGAGCGGGGGGGTGAGCGGGCATTGGCGTCTACTCCTCGACCCCGAGGCAGACGCTCGCGGCGCGGACGGCTTCCATCCGGTTGATCTCGGCCAGGGCGGCCGACGTGGCCGATTCCGCCGCGGTGTGCGTCATGATCACCAGCGGAACCGAGCCGTCGGGGGCGTCGTCGCCGGGGTCGTGCTGGATCACGCTGGCGATGCTGATGCCATTCTCGCCAAGAACCTTGGCGATTCCGGCGAGCACGCCGGGGCGGTCGGCGATCGTGAACCGGAGGTAATTCCGACTGCGCGAGGCCGACGCGGGCGCGAGCTTCGGCGGCGGGGCATCGGCCGACCAGAGGTTCAAAACCTTCGACGTCAAGGCCGCGCGACCGACAAGCACGTCGATCAGGTCGCCAACAACGGCCGAGGCCGTGGGCATCATCCCGGCCCCTCGTCCATAAAAGAGCGAGTCGCCCAGGGCATCGCCGACAACCCGGATCGCGTTATACGGGCCGCGAACCTCCGCCAGCGGCGTCCCCTGTTTCACAAGCGTCGGCGCGACCCGGAGTTCCAGGCCAAGGTCGGAAAGCCGGGCGAGGGCCAGGAGCTTGACCGTGTACCCCATCTCGGCGGCAAATCGGATGTCGGCGAGTTCCAGGCGATCAATCCCGGCCCGAGGAATCTGAACGGTCTTCACACTGGCGCCAAAGGCGAGTTGGGCGAGGATCGCGAGCTTGTGCGCGGTGTCGGTGCCGTCGACGTCGGTAGTCGGATCGGCCTCGGCGTAACCGAGTTCCTGAGCCTGCCGGAGCGCCGTGGCGTAGGCAAGGCCATCGCTGGTCATTGACGAGAGGATGAAGTTGCAGGTGCCGTTCACGATCGCCGAGAGGCTTTGAATCTGGTTCGCGGCCAGCGAGGTCGCGAGCGCCTGAATGATCGGAATGCCGCCGCCGACGCTCGCCTCAAAGGCGACGGCCCGGCCGTACTTCCGCGCCTGGGCGAAGACCTCCGGCCCGTGCTCGGCCAGCAGCGCCTTGTTGGCCGTGACGACATCCTTGCCCGAGGCGAGAGCATCGAGGATCAGGCCCAGCGTCGGCTCGATCCCGCCCATCGTCTCGATGACGACAGAGACGTCCGGGTCATCGACCACCCGGCGCGGATCGGTGGTGACCTTCGCCTCGCGCATCGGGGCGTTGCGGATCTTCGACGGGTCGCGGACCGCGGCCCACTTGAGCACGACCCGCCGCCCCGCCCGCCGGGCGACACGGTCTCCGTGCTCGTGCAGGAGACGAACCACGCCCGAACCCACGGTTCCGACCCCGAGCAGACCGACCGCGACCTCTTCCATCGCTCGCGAACCTCTTTGATGCTCGGGAAACCCTCTGCCCCGGGTTGTGAACCTTCCAGCGTACCGGCCCTCTTCCCCGATCGCAAGCCGAACGGGCTCACGGTTCCTGGGTGATTTGCTGGGTTGATGACCAATGATCGATGACCGATGACCGAGGACGAATTCAAGAGGATTCTCGGTCATCGGTTCTCGGTCATTGATCCTGCTTCAACGCTGCCCCCGGACCGGGGCCTGGAAAGGCAAGGCCAAAGCCGTTGGTAAGGGCAAGGCCGCCGTCGCTGACGATCACGGCGCCGTTGATGTTCACGGCGGCGTCGCTGAGCAGGAAGAGGGCGAGATTCACGATGTCGGCGATCGTGCCGACACGGCGAGAGGGAATGATCGTCTTGAGCGCATCGGCCGCGGCGCCGGGAAAGAGGCGGCGGGCGCCTTCGGTATCGCCAATCGGGCCGGGGGCGATCGCGTTGACACGGACGCCGAGCGGACCCCACTCCACGGCGAGCGTGCGCGTCAGGGCATCCACCGCCGCCTTCGCCGCGGCGACGTGAAGCTGGCCGGGCGTTCCGCCGAGATGAAGCGTCGCGCTGATGTTCAAGATCGAACCCCCTTGCGCGGCGAAGGCCGCGCGAAAGGCGGCGAGCGTGACGTTCCAGGTCCCTTTGGCGTCAATGTCGAGCACCGTGCCGAAGCCATTCGGCGAAAGATCGGCCGACGGACAAAAGAAATTCCCCGCCGCCGCGTTGACGAGGATATCCAGCCGCCCAAATTCCTCGACAACCCGGCTGATCGCCTCGTCCACCTGCTCGGGCCGGCGGACATCGGCGACGACCGGAAGGCATTCCCGCCCCGAGTGCGCCGCGACGGCCGAGGCGGTTGGTCCCAGGTTCTCGGCCTTTCGGCTCAGAATCGCCGTATCGGCGCCGAGCGCCGCGAGCCCTTCGGTAATCCCCCGGCCGATCCCCGTGCCTCCACCCGTGATGAGCGCGACCTTGCCCGCGAACAGATTGTCTCGAAAGATCGACATGGACTATCCTTATAATGGAAAAAGCGGGGTAAGCCGTCAGTCGGGACGTTGGCAGGGTTGGATGCTTTGAATGACCGATGACCCAAGGAATTCAGCAAATCGGTCATCGGTCATCGGAATTTTGCCAGTCTCCACGGATTTAAATTCAAACAAACTCTTGTATCCACGATTCAGTCACGCCGGTTGACTTGCGGGCAACGAATCGCCAATAAGTCGAAGATCCTGAAGAAACCGTCGTAAATCTTCCGTCAACTTGCCCGAGCTGTCCATCCGGGGAACCTTGTTCTGGCCGCCGAGCTTGCCGCGGAAGCGCATCCAGTCATCAAAACCGCCCGGCGCGACCGTGACGATCTCGGGAAGGCCAAGGCCGCCGCCGGGTGATCGGAACCATTGATAGTGGGCATTCCGCGTCGAGAGTTCCGCGTCAAGCACCGCGCGGAAGCGGCTGAGGTCCGCCGGGGCCTGAAGAAATTCGAAGAAAAACGCATGATAACCCAGCGGCGCGACAAAGACCGGGCCGACGTGCCAGTCTTTTACCGACGATTTCAACTGTGTCGACGCCGAGGCCACCGCAAGCTCGACTTCCTCGCTGATCAGATGCTCGCCAAAGGCCGAGAGAGTGTAGCGGGTCCGCCCGGTGAATGTCAGCAGCGGAGGCTCGAGACGCTCAAAACGGATCGTGTCGCCGATCAGGTGACCCCACATCCCCGCGCACGTTGATACGACAATCGCGTAGTTCACGCCCGTCTCGACCGTGTCGATCCAGTGTCGTCTCGGACGGTCGTTACCGAGGTCATCCACGGGGATGAACTCGTAAAAGAGGCCGTGATCGAGCAGGAGGCGCAACAGTCCGGTGGCCGGGTCGCCGTGCGCGATGAACCCTTCGGAACAGGGGTAGCTTTCCATCAAGACGACATGACGCGAGTCGATGAGGGTTTCCAGGGCGTCGCGGTACGGATCAAACTTCACGCCGCCGTGAACGATCAGTTCGAGCCTTGGCCAGACCTCCGCGATGGTTCGTTTGCCAGAAAGGGCCAGGACGCGTTGAAAGAGGCTGACGAGACAACTGGTAACGCCCGAGACGAGGGTGATCGGCTCGGTCAGGCTGTCCTCGGCCATGCGCGTGAGCTTGCGGTCCCAGTCGGGTTCCAGGGCGATCTTCAGAGGCGGAAACGTGTACGGCCGGAGCCAGGCGCCGACGGTCTTCGCGGCGATCGCGCTGAGGTCCCCCTGGCCGACCCCCGGCGCCGGGTTTTCCAGGTCCGAGGCACCTCCGAGGAAGAAGAGGCGGCCGTGAAAGAGCCGAGACCGGGGCCGTTCTCGAAGATAGACGGCAATCATCGTCTGCGCGGCCCGGCGATTCGAGGCGATCATCGCCGCCGAGACGGGAATGAACTTCGTCGCGCCGGTCGTCGTCCCGCTGGTCAGGGCGATGTAAGGAATCAGGCCGGGCCAGGTCAAGTTGTCGTAAACGGGGTAACGCTCTTTGAGATAGGCGATCCAGAGATCGTCATACGTGCGCGGAGGAACGCGAGCCTGGAAGTCGACCACGTCGCGGATTCGTGCAAAATCATGATCGCGGCCGAACCGCGTGTCCACGGCGCGGCGGACCAGGCCGAGAAGAGTCCGTTCCTGAACGGCGATCGGGTCAAGTGCGGCGATCGTGCGCGCCCGACGGCCCGCGTAAACGTGAAAGGCCGCGTTCACCGCCGATCGGGCAGGCCGGGAGCCCGCGACCAGGACCAGAGGAGTCGTCAGATCCATCGGTCGGGAACTCCCCGAAAGGCGGCGCGACAAGGGTTGCTCAGGACCGTTTTCCCGATCTCCTTCATTGTTTCCCAGGGGAGGCTTTCGATGCCAGCCCGCTTGAATCTGACCAACCTGCCTTGAGTCTGCCAACGCTCGCGTCGCGATTTCGCATCGCTCGCGGCGAAATTCCTGGTTCTGGAGTTGCCTGGTATGGCCTGACATCAAAGGCTCGGAATTCCCGCCCTGAAATACCCATTGTGACGCCGATCGAGGGAAATTCGCCTGGGTTCGACCTCATATCGAGAGGAGGGGTCATTGGCATAAGTTGGAGAAATGGCAATGAGAATGACGTGATTGCCGGACCTGGCGAGACCGCTCCAAAAATAGCGAGAGTCCCGGTCCGCTAGAGGCTTGCGATTCCTTGAACGGACGATAAGGTTAAACGCTCCCGATCGGGACCCCTCCGGTGGCTGCTTCGCTTCAACGTCTGATGAACTTCAAGGGATTGTTTTGATGGTGGCGGAAGTCCGTTGTCCGAACCCATCCTGTCGAAGGCCGTCGAGCCTGGGACGTGACGCCCTGGGCCGGACCTTCCGTTGCGCACGCTGTGGAACCAAGCTGCCGAGGTCGACCTCGAAGGCCGCCACGACGCCCCCCTGGGCGACCCCGGACGACTCGGGCGAGTGGCGGAGTCGGGGCGTGCTTCCCTGGGAAGTCGAGGCGGAACGCTCGGGGAGGTCGCTGGGGTCGGCCTCGCCGTCCAGGATCGGCCGGTTCCAGATTCGCGGCATTCTCGGCTCGGGTTCGTGCGCGACGGTCTACCGCGCCTTTGACCCCGACCTGGAACGCGAGATCGCGCTGAAGGTGCCGAATCCTGGCTTGGCCGCTTCCGAGAAAGCGCTGGCGCGGTTCGTCGGTGAGGCAAGAGCGCTGGCGAGGCTGAGGCATCCCGGGATTGTCGCGGTCTTCGAGGCGGGCGTTTCTGGAGATTCGCCGTATCTGGCGACCGCGTACATCGCCGGCCGAACGCTCAGCGCCGAGATTGCCGAAGGTCCGGTTGACTATCCACGCGCCGCGGAGATCGCCGCCGAACTTGCCGAGGCGCTCGATGAGGCGCACCGATCGGCGGTCGTCCATCGCGACGTCAAGCCGGCCAATGTGCTCGTCTCGACCGATGGCCGGGTTCACCTGACCGACTTCGGCCTCGCCTGGCGATCGGACGCGGCTTCTTCAAAACGTACCTGGTCGTTGATCGGAACCCCGGCCTACGTGGCGCCCGAACAGGCGGCCGAGGGGGACGTTGACGCCTTGCCCGCGAGCGATCAATACAGCCTGGGCGTCGTGCTATACGAGCTGCTCTGCGGTCGGCCGCCGTTTCTCGGGCCGCCGGCTCTGGTCCTGTACGCGGCGAGCCAGGACGACCCGGTTCCTCCGCGTCTCTTCCGCCCCGGCGTCCCGCGCGGTCTGGAGCGGATCTGCCTGAAGGCGATGGCCCGACGCCCCGGCGACCGCTACCCCGATTGCCAGAGCCTCGCGGCCGACCTTCGGCGTTACCTCTCCGGCCGACGCCTGGGCACCTGGCGCATGACTCCCGGCGCGATCGAAGGCGCCGCGGCCTGGATGAAGCGACGTCCCTCGGCCGCGGTGGCGACGGCTCTCGGCCTCTTTGGTCTGGCCGCCTCGGCTGTTCTGGCAACGGCTCTGCTCGCGTCTCCCCCCGCCGACTCGACGGCTCCTCGGTCGGTTCTGCCCTCGTTCCGGGGCGTTGGTCCCTTGCTTGCCGCCTCGCCCGAGCATGATCGACGCTGATCGTGTCATCGCGTTCCTTTCCGTGCGATGCAATTCGAGACGAATCCGGTCGATGACTCGAATCGGAATTTTTCGGCCATCGGTCCTTAGATGCGCCTCTGCTGGAATTTCCAGGTCGTTTCTTGGCGCCCTGGCGCGCGTTATGATGGTTCTGTTCGCGTCGAAAACGGGATCGGGCGGGTCGGTCCGCCGGACGCCCTCATTGCGTGATAACCGTGAAACCGAAAGGGCGGTCGACGATGCCGGAAGAAGTCCGAGGGGTGTCTCCCGATCAGGAAGCCGAAGCCGTGGCGATCCAGCTTGGCCGGTCGGTCCTCGCCCGCGATCTCAAGCCCGACGAAGCCGCCGCCGTGTCGAGCATTTTCAAGGCGACCGTTCACGCGCTCAAGCACGGGTTCATTCAGCGCCTCGCCGAACACGTCGAGACCGAACGCACGGCGGAAAACGTCGAGGAATTCTTTGAAGACGTGATTCACCCCGACTGAGCCTTGAACCACAAACGCGACATTGCCGAAGTGATACGGACGCGGATTCGCAACCCCTTCACGGATCGGGTAGAATGATCCTGTCTGCTTCCTTCCAGACAAGAACGGGCCGCGACCGGACGGTGAGGCTCCTGTCGACGAAAGACCGAGTATGCTGACGATCTTTGGACCGAGGGGCGGGAGCTTTTGCGATGGCCTGAGCCGTCGCGGATTTCTCAGGATCGGCACCCTGGCGATGGGCGGCGCGGTCCTGAACCTGTCCGACCTGTATCGGGCCGAGGCGGCCGAAAAGGCCAATCCGAGCCGACCGAAAGGAAAGCTTGGTCACAAGGCGGTGATCAACATCTTCCTCGCGGGAGGTCCGCCCCACCTCGACACGTTCGACCTCAAGCCGAACGCCCCGTCCGAGTTTCGGGGCGACTTCCGGCCGATCGCATCAAACGTGACCGGAATTGACATCGGCGAGGTCTTCCCCTCGCTCGCCCGGCGGATGGACAAGGCCATCTTGCTCCGTTCCATCGTCGGCGCGGCGGGCCGACACGACCTTTATCAGTGCAACACGGGCTGGCCGCAGAGCGAGCTGCGCGTTTTTGGAGGTCGGCCGAGCCTGGGTTCGGTGACGTCGAGGCTGCTGGGGCCGGTCAGTCCGGCCGTCCCGCCGTTTGTCGGCCTGGCCGAGCCGACGAAGCACATGCCCTGGAGCGATCCCGGGTCGCCCGGCTTTCTCGGCGGCGCCTGTGCCGCGTTCAAGCCGAACGGGCCGGACGTCGAGAACATGACGCTCAACGGCGTCACCGTGGATCGGCTCGACGACCGCAAGAGCCTGCTTTCCAGCTTCGACCAGCTTCGCCGCGACGTTGACTCTTCCGGGTCGATCGAAGGGGTCGACGCCGCGACCTCGCTGGCCTTTGACGTGCTCACGTCGAGCAAACTCGTCGAGGCCCTCGACCTCTCCCGGGAAGACCCGAAAATTCGCGCCCGGTATGGCGACGGCATGCCCTATCTTCACCAGTACGACGGCGCCCCGACAGTGAACCAGCAACTGCTCGTCGCACGACGGCTTGTCGAGGCCGGGGTTCGCGTGGTGACGCTGAGTTATGGCCGCTGGGATGCCCACTTCAAGAACACCGACATGGTTCGCGACCACGGCGCGAAGCTCGATCAATGCCTGAGTGCCCTGCTGGACGACCTCGACGCGCGCGGCCTGCTCGACGACGTGACCGTGATTGCCTGGGGCGAGTTTGGCCGGACTCCTCGGATCAATTCCCTCGCGGGCCGCGATCACTGGCCGCAGGTCAACTGCGCCTTCATGGCCGGCGGCGGAATGCCGACCGGACAGGTCATCGGTTCAACCACCCGCATCGGCGAAACCCCCAAGGACCGCCCGGTTCACTTCCAGGAGGTTCTGGCCACGCTCTATCACAACCTCGGCATCGACGTCCGCGCGGCCACCGTCTCCGATCCCGCCGGGCGTCCCCAGTACGCGGTCGAGATGAAGCCGATTGCGGAGTTGATCTGAGAATCGCAAGGGCATGAGGACCGATGACCAAGGACCGACGACCGAAGGGTTGCATTGATTGGTCATCGGTCCCTGGCCATTGGTCATTCAGGAAACCGCCCGCGCAATCCTCCGATCGTTCCCGATTGTCGGGTGTCTGAAAGTCGCCGGGCGCGATAGCATCAAAGCCTCGGCGCGGATCATTCGCCCAACACGAAGGGAATCTCGATGCTCTCGGAGAAGCAACGAAAGCGACCCCGGGCGTTCACGCTGATTGAGCTTCTGGTGGTCATCGCGATCATCGCCATTCTCGTCGCGCTGCTCTTGCCGGCGGTTCAGGCGGCGCGAGAGGCGGCGCGTCGGGCGCAGTGCGTGAACAATTTGAAGCAGATTGGGCTCGGTCTGCACAACTACCACGCTTCGTGGAACAGCTTTCCGGTCGGGTTTCTCTACGCCTATCAAAATGTTTCGGCGCAGTCGTCGGCCTCGCAATATCGATGGTCGGTCCTGGCGCAGATGGCTTCGTTTCTGGAACAGGCGACGATTGCCAACGCCCTGAACTTTGACCTGCCGATCGCGTATAAGCCCGCGGCCGGCGGGTCGGCCTTCTGGCCGTATTATCCCGACAACGCCACGGCGATGGCCACGCGTCTGGCCGTCTTTCTTTGCCCGAGCGACGGCGCGCCAAGCCCCGCGGGCGACACCTCGGGACCGTGCAACTACGCCTTTTGCTCGGGCGACGGCTCGAACGGCGGCGACGCGACCAACGCCAATGGCGCCTTTATTCTCGGAGCGCCGAAGTCCGCCGCCGATTTGATTGACGGCACGAGCCAGACCGCCGCCGCCTCTGAGCAATCGCTGGGAATCGCCGGTCCGTACTCGCAAACCACGTCAACGCCGATCCCCGTGCCCTGGTCGCGCGCGATGGCCCGTGTTTCCACGACGACCCTGACCGACGCCGCCTGCGCCTCGGCCGGAGCCGGCTGGCTTTTGAACAAGGGGGCTTGCTGGTGGGACGGCAACTACCAGAACACCCTCTATAACCATTATCTCACGCCCGATGCCGGCCGCCCCGATTGCATCGTGTATCACAACCCCGGCTGGAAGGCCGCGCGCAGCTATCACGCCGGGGGCGTGAACCTTCTCCTGGCTGATGGCCACGTCGCCTTTGTGAAGGACGCGGTCAATCCTCAAGTCTGGCGCGCGCTCTCCACCCGGGCCGGCGGCGAGGTGATCCCGGCGGACGGATTCTGATCTTTGACGGTCGGAAAATTGCAAAAGGACCGATGACCGATGACCGATGACCGATTAATACAATTCTTCGGTCCTCGGTCCTCGGTCATGAATTGAGAACCAAACCTCTCTGTGCCTGGACGGGATCGATCCGGGCCTCCATCGAACATGACCGTGATCGAGATCGCGCCAACGTCAGGTCAACCGGGCCCAGGCCGAGAGCCTGGTGAGGAAGCCACGTTCATAGAGATCGGTGAGAACCCGGTTTTCGTGGACGACACCGTGGTTTTCCCAGGGAGAGGATTGCTTCAACACGACCAGTTCCCGGCCAAAAGGGTCCTGCGCCTTGTCGAATCCGATGAACAGGACAACACCCATTTTGATCTCTTTCTCGGCGAGGAAGGAGGGCTTCCAGAGCCGGCTCAGAGCGCTGGCGAAATCGAGGCTGTCCCAGCGTTCCTGGTAATTCTCCAGGCGGTCGAGGCGATAGTGAGATCCGAATTTGCGGACCTTGATCTTGGAAATCCTGATCAGCTTGAGCCAGGTTCGGCCCGCGTCGGGCACGTCGAGGAGCACCTCGCCTTCGCCAACGGGATATTGATAGATGGAACAACCCTTCTGTTCGAGATGCGGTTTCAGGCCCCGGTTCCATTCCTGATGGAAATAAAGGGGTCTCACGCCGCGTCTCCATTCCGGAACTTGCCGACGCGACCACGACGTCTTGCTGTTTTCTCTCGGCAAATCCTCGCAAGC
Organism: Isosphaeraceae bacterium; assembly: GCA_965277595.1. Taxonomy (GTDB): domain Bacteria; phylum Planctomycetota; class Planctomycetia; order Isosphaerales; family Isosphaeraceae; genus CBDIDH01. The sequence continues at coordinate 762,417 of CBDIDH010000002.1, read as the reverse complement.
GTACAATCCCAGGGGCGGAATCGACGCGTCGAAATCGACCAGGATATCGAAGAGCATTCGGCAAAAGGCAAGAGGTTCCATCGGTTTACCCTCGCAGGCTCTTGAGCACCTTGTCGACGGCTTCCAGGAAGAAGAAATCGCCCCAGATCACCGATTCGTCGACACCGAGACCCTTCCGAAAATGGTAAACGCCATGCATCGCCGGTCCGCGCGGTGATCTTCCACATCAATCCCGCGTGAAACCCCGCGCACCAGCCGGTCCAGAGCTCGCCGGAGTGCTTCCAGCGCCCCTTGACGGTGTACATCGGAGAGAAATCAGGCGTCCGCTCGACCGTCGCGCGGACCTGCTCGGCGGTGAAGTCATACGCGCGTTCCAGTCGACTTTTCAGCCCAGAAGCGGCGTCGATTCGCGATCCAGTCAAGGCGAGTTCTCCCGGGTCGATTCCATCGGTCAACCAAGCTGGATTGTAGCGGATCGGAACCGGGAAGTCGGCCACGACGTCTCGCTGTGCGAATGACCGAGGACCAAAGAGAATCAGCCCCATCAGTCATCGTTCCCACACGTCCGACGTGGCAATCTCCCGTCCTGGCCGACCATTCTCTTGCTCGTGGGGGTGCGCGGCTCGTAAACTCTCGGGGCGTGGACGAACGGACCGGCGTGAGTCAATGACGTGAAAGGGCGGAGAGTCGCGGATGAGCCAGACCCCGAGCACAACCGATTCGAACCCGTTGCGCGAGGCCCTGCCGAGGACCCGGGTCCCCGACCCTTGCGCCGTCGTCCTCTTCGGCGCGACGGGCGACCTGACCCATCGCAAGCTCGTTCCCGCGCTCTATCACACGGCCGAGGGGGGGAACATGCCCGGCGAGTACGCGGTCGTCGGCTTCGCCCGCCGCGACTGGTCCGACGAGCAGTTCCGCAACGAACTCGAAGCCAGCCTCAAGCAGGCCAATGAGCCGGATTTCGCCAGCCTCTGGCCCGAGTTCGCCACGCACATCGCCTTCGCCCAGGGGACTTTCGACGACCCCGCCGGTTACGCCGGGCTCAAGGCCAAGCTCGACGCGCTCGACCGGACCCACGGCACCCACGGCAACCGGCTCTTTTACCTGGCCGTCGCCCCCGAATATTTCTCGGTCATCATCGAGCAACTCGGCAAGGCCGGCTTGATCTACGACTCGCATCAGGAAAGCCCCTGGAGCCGGGTCGTCATTGAAAAGCCGTTCGGCCACGACCTCGCTAGCGCCCGGGCGTTGAATCGCGAGGTCTCGCAGGTTCTCGGCGAGAGCCAGACGTACCGGATCGACCACTACCTCGGCAAGGAAACCGTCCAGAACATCCTCGCCCTGCGGTTCGGCAACTCGATCTTCGAACCGCTCTGGGATCGCGACCACGTCGCCTCGGTGCAAATCACCGTGGCCGAGGAAGTCGGCATGGCCGGCGGCCGAGGGGCCTATTACGACACCGCGGGCGCGATCCGCGACATGGTCCAGAACCACATGATGCAGTTGCTCTGCCTCGTGGCGATGGAACCGCCGGTCACTCTGGGCGCTGATGCCGTGCGCAACGAGAAGCTCAAGGTTCTGCAAGCACTACCGACCTGGACCCCCGCCGACGTCGCCCGCGATGTCGTTCGAGGGCAGTACACGGCCGGTTCGATCGAGGGGAAGGAAGTTCCCGGCTACCTTCAGGAGAAGGGGGTCAAGCCCGATTCGAGAACCTCGCCGTATGTGGCGATGCGGCTGACGCTGAACACCTGGCGATGGGCGGGCGTCCCCTTTTACCTGCGAACGGGCAAGCGCCTGCCGAAGCGAGCGACCGAGATCGCCATTCAGTTCCGCAAGCCGCCGACCGAGCTTTTCGAGGCCGGAGCCGACGTCACCAGCGGCGCCAATCTCCTGGTCCTTCGCATCCAGCCGAACGAAGGGGCGAGCCTCGCCTTTCAGGCCAAGATTCCCGGTTCGCGGCGTCGGCTTCAGGAAGTTCGGATGGACTTCCGCTACGGGACCGCCTTCGCCTCGCCCACGCCCGAGGCGTATGAGCGGCTCTTGCTCGACGTCATGCTCGGCGACCCGACGCTGTTCACGCGGACCGACGAGGTCGAGAGCGCCTGGCGGTTCATCACGACGATCCTCGACGCCTGGGACCGCGACGACGCCCCACCTCCCGTCACCTACCCCGCCGGCACCTGGGGTCCCGCCGAGGCCGACGACCTTCTCGCCCGCGACGGTGCCCAGTGGCGTCGGCTCTAGGCCAGGCAAGATAGGCTGAGATTAACGCTGGGGTTTGCCGGTTTGATGACCAATGGCCGATGACCGATGACCAAGAAGCAACTCCTTCTTCGGTCATCGGTCATCGGCCATTGGTCATCAGTCGTTCCGTGAACCAGCAACGTCTTCGAGCGAAATGGGAAACGCCTGGAGATTCCGCGAAACCTGAGGGCGAGTCCGGCGTTATAAGTAGAGTGTACAACGACGACGGCGTCGTCGGAGAGACCCGGTCAGGCTGGCTGGCTTCGGAAGGACGGTGAACGCATGGTGATCTGGAACACGAGGGCCGCTCGCATCGTCGCGCCGGCCCTGGTAAGTGCTCTCGGCCTCGGCATCGCGGCCGTCGCCGCCGAGAACTCCAGTCTCAAAACACCGACGCCGACGCCGACACTGTCCGGCTCCGCCATCAACGCCCCCGAAGGGGACGGCGGCAAAATGGCCCGCGAGGCCTTCAAAGCGCTCAACGATCTGAACGTGTCGGCCCGGAAACAGTCGGCGGCCGATGCCGCCTCGGACGCACGCGCTCCCGAGCGGCCCAAGAAGACGATCACCGCGCCGACGATGACCTCGACCGACCTGGACGCCCTGGTCGACTCGTTTCTGGAAAAAGCGAAGGTTCCCCCGGCATCGTTAACGACGGACGTCGAGTTCGTCCGGCGGATCTATCTCGACCTGACCGGCAAGATCCCGACGTTCGAGCAGACCCGGGCCTTCGTGAACACCCACGAGAAAGACAAGCGGGCCAAGCTCATCGACCAGCTTCTCGGCGGCAAGGAATACGCCGCGAACTGGGGCCGATACTGGCGCGACGTGATCAAGTATCACGCGACCAACGAACAGGTCGCCCGCTACGGCTATAACGAGCTGGAGAAGTGGCTCACCGAACAGATCGCGACGAACCAGCCCTGGGACAAGGTCGCCCACGGCCTGATCACCGCCACCGGCCGGTTTGACGAAAACGGAGCCACCCTCTTTGCCTTCTCGCACGAGACGCAGCCGGTGGAAGTTGCCGGCGAGGTCTCGCGGATCTTCCTGGGCGTTCAGATCCAGTGCGCCCAGTGCCACGACCACCCCAACGATTCCTGGAAACGAACCCAGTTCCACGAGTTCGCCTCCTTCTTCGCCGGGACGAGGTCCAGGCGCGTGAATCCGAAAGAGAACCCGCCGGTCTTTGAGGTCTTCTCGCCGCCGGGCAAGCCCCGGTACACGATGCCCGACCTGAAGAACCCGCAGAACTCGATTCCGATCGCGCCCAAGTTCTTCCTCGCCAGCACGGCCAGCCCGATTCCCGCCGGTCTCTCGGCCGCCGACCGGCATGAACTGGCCGCTTCGTACATCACCGGTCAGGACAACCCCTGGTTCGCCCGCGCCTTCGTCAACCGGATCTGGTACGCCCTGACCGGCGATGCCTTCTATATGCCCGTCGACGACATGGGACCGGAACGCACCGCCAAGGCCCCTGAGATTCTCAACGCCCTGGCCGACCAGTGGCAGCGCGGGGGTTATGACGTCCGCTGGCTCTTCCACACGATTCTCAACTCGAAAGCCTACCAGCGCGAGGTTCGCTCAACCTTCTCGGCGTCGGGCCGCACGCCCTTCGCCGCCAATTGCCCGAGCCGGCTCCGCGCCGACCAGATTTTCGACTCGCTGATGCAGGTGCTCAATATCCCGGCGAATGGCCAGGTGGGCGGCCCCGGCATGGGCAAGGCCGCGGCGAAGAAGAATAACCTCGCGGCGGATTTGAAATCGGCGGTCGCCAAGAAAGGGGCTCGCGCCGCCGGAGCCGGTCCGCGGAACGGCTTCAACGCCCTCTTCGGAATCGACCCGTCGATCTCGTCCGACGACATTCTCGGAACGATCCCGCAATCGCTCTTTCTCATGAACGCCCCGCAACTCAACCGGGCGATGCAAGCCCGGCCGGGAACGATTCTCGGTGACATTCTGATGTCGACCCCCGACAACCGGGTGGCCTTGAATGTCCTCTACCTGCGCACCTTCGCCCGCGAGCCAACCGCCAAGGAAGTTCAGACCTGCTCACGCTACCTGGCGACCGTCGGCAACCGGCAGGAGGCGTTCGAGGACATCCTCTGGAGCCTGATCAACTCGACCGAGTTCATCACCAGACGCTGAGCCACCAGAACGTCGCCGGGCAAACTCAACAAACATACAGACAGACATACTCTCCGAACACACGACACACTTTCGATAAGGAACGAGCCGGCCATGACGGAAAAGACGATTGTCCGGGTATCCATGAACGGCCAGGGGGTGTTCAGCCGCCGGGGGTTCATCAAGAGTGTCGGCCTCGGCGCGGCGGGGCTCGCGGCGGCGAGCTTCACCGACCTCATGGCCGCGCAGGCGGACGAACTCCGGAAACGGCAGATGTCTTGCATCTTGCTCTGGATGGGGGGCGGGCCGAGCCAGTTTGATACCTGGGACCCCAAGCCCGAGCACGCCAACGGCGGCGCCATCAAGGCGATTGACACCGCCACGCCGGGCATCAAGATCGCCGAGGGGTGGGGCCAGACCGCGAAGGTCATGAACGACATCGCCCTGATCCGTTCCATGACCAACAAGGAAGGCAATCACCAGCGCGCCACCTATCAGCTTCACACCGGGTACTCGCCCACCGGAACGGTCAAGCACCCGCACCTCGGCTGCGTCGCGGCCAATGAGCTGGGCGACCCGAAGTTTGACATGCCGCACATCGTCAGCATCGGCGGTCCGACGATCGGCTCGGGAATGCTCGGAGTCGGCCTCGAACCGTTCGTCGTCTCAGACCCTGAAAAGCCCCCTTCGAACGCCGTCTTGCCCGCGGAGGTCGGCTCACACCGATTTCAGCGTCGGCTTGGCCTGCTCCAGTCGCTGGAACACTCCGGGTTCGAGTTGACCGGCGGCGCCGACCGCGTGAAAGACCACACCGCGCTCTATCGCCAGACGGCCGGCATGGTGCTCTCGCCCAAGATGAAGCTTTTCAACCTGGAAGACGAGCCCGCCGCCCTTCGTTCGGCATACGGTCAGACACCGTTTGGCCAGGGGTGTTTGCTCGCCCGCCGGCTGGTTCAGTCGGGAGTGACCTTCGTCGAGGTCAGGTCCAACGGCTGGGACACGCACCAGGGGGTTCACGATCGCGTCAACAAGCTTGCCGGCGCCGTTGACCCCGGCTTCTCGTCGCTGATCCAGGATTTGAAGACCCGAGGGATGCTCGACCGCACCCTGGTCGTCTGGATGGGCGAGTTCGGGCGGACCCCGAAGATCAACGCCAATGCCGGCCGAGACCACTTCCCCAGGGTCTTCAACGTCGCCCTTGCCGGTGGCGGTGTGAAGGGGGGCCAGGTCATCGGCGCATCGAGCGCCGACGGAAGCGAGGTCAAGGATCACCCCGTCGCCGTGAACGACCTGCTTTCGAGCATCTGCCACGGACTCAAGATCGACCCGACCAAGGAAAACATGAGCCCCCTCGGCCGACCGATCAAGATTGTCGACGGCGGCAAGGTTGTCAGCCGGCTTTTCGCCTGAAATTGGTTTTCGATCCCAGTTTAACCGATGGCCGGACCATTCAGGTCTGGCCATCGGTTTTTGGGTGGACTTGCCATAAGACTGTACTTTCCGGGTGAATGTGTATGTCATGCCGCCAGGCTGAGCAGCCTGTCGGCGGCGACCTGAATCTCTTCCTCTGTGACCCCGGGGCGCGGAACCGCACGAATTTCTTCTCCCAGCAGCGCATGACGCCACGCCCGCCGCTTGTCCGCATGGCTGGGACGTCGCAGCGCCGAGTCCCACGGCGATGCTGAGCGGTCCACCAACTCCTCGTCCTTCCGGCCCCAGGCCCACGCCTCGGTCAGCGTGAACGTCCACAGGCAGATGTGGAACGCCCCGATGTTCGCCCACACGAATCTCACCTGCTGCTGGCCGGCCCCGACAATCTGCTTGCACTCGCGAAAGGTGATCTCCAGGCTGAAGCGGTCGGCCACCATCCCCAGGATGTCGGCGACGCTCGCCGCGGTGTCGGTGCAGAAGAACGCCCGCCAGCCGGTCGGCTCATCCACCAGGACCATCCGGATCACCCCACCGGCCGGCCGCCAGGTCGCCAGGAACGTCTTGTACTTCTTGACCGAGGCGACCCCGTACAGGGTGAGCGTCTCGGAGGACCAGCCACGACGCTGGCCGGCCAGCTTGGCCAGGTCGATCACGTCCGGGCCGTAGGTCGGGGCCGGGCCACGCCGCCCCGGCGGCTTCGGCCCGGGCAAGCTCCGCAGGGCCGCGTCCTTGCGGAGCCGGCTGACGACCGTCATCCCCAGCGCCTTGGCCGACTTGAGGAACTCCTTCTTGGCATAGGCGCCGTCGGCCACCACCCAGATCGGCACATTGAGCAGGCCCAGCCAGGGCTTGGCCCACCGCGGCATCTCGACGGCCAGTTCCAGCTTGGTGCGGAAGGCCGGGCGGTGCTTCGGGTCGATGCCCGGCAGGTCCTTCTTCTGGACGTACAACCGGGCCAGCAGCGGCAGGGCGATCGTGCCCCACGCCTTGTGGGTGACGAGCAGCCCGAGGACGACGAAGACATGGCCATAGACGTAGGCAGAGCCGGCCGGGCCGGGGGTCGGGTTGTGGTGGATGCCGGCCCCCTGCACATGCGGCCCGTACCTCTTGGTCGGGGTGTCGTCCAGGGCGAGGGTCAGCCGCGTGGCTCCCTTGAGCAGCGGCGTGATTACCTCAGTGAGGAGCCGTCGGGCGATCCGATCGGCCCTCTTGCCGGCGGCGGCGACGGCGATGTAGCAGGGCCGATACTGACCGCTGAGCCCGGCCGCCCTGATCCAGGTGGTGACGGTCCGCCGGCCCCGGGCCAGGACTGCCCCGAGGAACAGGAGTGCGAGCCGAGGGGCGGAGCGGTGGTCGAGGGCATCGGCGAGCCACGAGAACCACTGGCACGGGACGGGGAGCGGATGCGAGAATGTCATGGCCGGCTCCGGTCGGGATGACGGTCTGGTGTGGTAACCGCCATCCTCCCCGTCGGACCGGCCCTCGTCTACTTGATGCACAACGGGATGCGGTGATGCCCGAGTTCGACTCGTTGCTTCGCTCGATCGCCAAGCGCCCGGCGATGTATGTCGGGAGTAGGCGTTCAAACCCCAATGTTGCATCTGCGGCCCGAGTTCAGTAGAACGTTGACATGACGGATCAGCCACCCCTGCCTCAAATCCTCTGGGATACGCTCTCGCCTGAAGCACAGGCAGCGGTCGCTGCGGTGGTGCAATCCCTCGAACAACGGATCGCCGAGTTGGAGGAGCGGGTCAACAAGAACTCCACCAACTCCTCCAAGCCCCCCTCGTCTGATCCCCCTTCGGTCAAGCGGCGACCACCGGTTCCCGCCTTGGGGAAGAAGCGGGGCGGGCAACCCGGCCATCGTCATCATCCCCGAGCCCTGGTCCCGCCGGAGCAACTCCGGCAGGTCTTCGAGTGCAAGCCGCCCGAGTGCCGGTCCTGCGGCGAGGCGTTGCACGGCGATGACCCCGAGCCGATCCGACATCAGGTCGCTGAAGTGCCACCGGTCCGGCCGGTGGTCGACGAGTACCGGCTCCATCGCTTGACCTGCCCTCGCTGTCGGACTTCGACCTGTGCCGCCTTGCCGCCGGGTGTCCCCACCGGGGCCTTCGGCCCTCGGCCGCGGGCGATCCTCAGCGTCCTGGCCGGGGGTTACCGCCTGGGCAAGCGGCCGATCCGCCAACTGGTCTTCGACCTGTTGGGGCTGACGATCTCCACCGGCATGATCGCCCGGCTGGAGCGGCAGGGTGCCACCGAGTTGGCGGCCCCGGTCGAGGAACTCCATCAGTACGTCCGGGACGCCGCCTGGGCGCACATCGACGAGACCTCGTGGTGGCAGGGGCAGGAGAAGGCGTGGCTCTGGGGGGCCGTGACCCGACTGGTGACGGTCTTCACGATCGCCACCTCCCGGGGGGCCGAGGTCGCCAAGGGGATGCTCGGGACGGCGGCGAGCAAGGTCGTCATCTGTGACCGGTTCAAGGGCTATATGTGGGTCAAGCAACGCCAGTTCTGTTGGGCTCATCTGAACCGAGATTTTCAGGCGATGATCGACCGGGGCGGCGAATCCGCCGAGGTGGGCGAGCGGTTGATGGGGCACTCCGATGCCCTGTTCGAGTGGTGGCATCGTGTCCGGGATGGGACCCTGTCCCGGTCCAGCTTCCGGACGTATGCCGCCACGATGCGCCCCTTCCTGAAAGAGGACCTGCAACGGGGGGCGGCGTGCGCCTGCCCCAAGACGGCGGGGACGTGCCGGGAGTTGCTCTGCGGTGAGACACACTTGTGGACGTTCGTGCGAGTCGAGGGGATCGAGCCAACGAACAACCATGCCGAGCGAGCGCTGCGGCACGGAGTGATCTACCGCAAGACAAGCGGCGGGACCGAGAGCGAGTCGGGGAGCCGGTTCGTGGAGCGAATCCTGTCGGTGGTGGCGACCTGCCGTCAGCAGGACATCAATGTGCTGGACTACCTTACCCGGTGCGACCAAGCTCATCTGGATGGCCAACCGATCCCCTCGCTCCTGCCCGCCACCTCCACCACTCAAGCAGCCTGAACGGGCCTTGAACGCCTACGACCAAGAAGGCCGGATCGACTATCCCCGGGCCAAGAACCTGCTGGTATTGCGCGATGGTGGTGGCAGTAATAGCGCAACAATGTATTTATTCAAAGAGGACCTCCAGAAACTATCGAACCGACTGGGGATCGAGATTCGCGTGGCGCATTACCCACCGTACTGCTCGAAGTACAATCCGATTGAACACCGGTTGTTTCCGCATTTGACCCGGGCGTGTCGCGGCGTGATCTTCCACACGCTGAAGACCGTCCAGTACTACATGGCCAAGGCCGAAACAACGACGGGACTGAAGGTGAAAGTCGGCCTTCTCGGCAAGATCTACAAGACCGGCCGGAAGTATGCCGCGGGCTTCAAGAAGAACATGAAGATCGTCTTCGACAAAGTTCTTCCCAAATGGAACTATCGCGCGGTACCCGAGCCAATGTGAAATCGGGAAGTTAATTACGTCCCGTTCCTAAGTGGTTCATCCGGCAATTGCCCTGATTCCTGGCACGGCGGCGATTCCCGGCTGACGGCGAGCCCGATGACGTCGCCGCCGCCCCCACACGAACGGATGACGATGCTTGTTCCAGTAGGCCGTCGCCGCCGCGACCGCCTGGACGATCTCCTCCCATGTCTCGAACCGCCGACCCTTCAACGCCAGCGACCGCAGCACCTTCCACCACGGCTCGATCAGGTTGAGATACGCCGCGTACTTCGGCTGGAACACGAACTCCCAACGCGGATGAGCCAGGCTGAACAGCAGCACATCGGGGGCACGGTGCGCGTTCAGGTTGTCGACCACCGCGTAGACCCGCTCGCACTCCGCGGGCAGCCAGGCGTCGGCTTTCTCCAGGAAGTCCACCCAGCTGGCCGTGGTCCGGCCACCGTAGGGGGCCGTGAACACCTCACCCGTCGCGGGACGGAATGCCCCAAAGATGTAGCCCTTGCCCCGCCGACCGTAGTCCGCCTCCTGCCTGGCCCGCCCGGCGGGCTTGGGTTGCCCCCGCTCGTCCGTGCCGGGATCGGCATGAACCAGTCGCGACCCACGGAAGCTCTTGGCCGACTCCGGCCCCATCTCGTCCAGGCAGACGACTACCGAGCCGTCGGGCGGGGCCGTGTAGAGTTCGGTGATGACCCCCTTTTTTCGGCGAAGTCGGGATCAACCCGCTCGCCGAACCACGTCTCCTGTTGGCGCCAGCGAAGGCCCTCCTCGACGAGGATCTCGCTGATGCGACTCCGCTTCATGGCCAGGGCCTTCTGCTCGCCGAGGTACACCTGGAGGCGGTCCATCGTCCAGCAGGCGAAGGGAAGGCCCAGCGACTGCGGGTCGGTCAAGGCGGTGGCGATGACCTCGGCCCGCTGCTCGGCGGAGTAGGTCGGTGGCCGGCCGGAGCGGCGGAGTTCTTCGAGGCCCGCGAGGCCGTGATCGTTGAAACGGCGGATCCAGGCATAGACGGTGGGCCGCGAGCATCCCTGCTCCGCTGCGATGACGGGAGCGGACTGCCCCTTGGCGGCGGCCTGGATGATCCGAGCGCGTTCGACCGATCGAACCGGGGCGGTACGCGACTGGATGAGGGCGGCGATCGCCTTGTCTTCTTCGGGGGTCATGGGACGCAGATAGACGCGGGCGGCCATGGTGCAACTCCCAAGCGGTTGCCTCCATGCACCTGCAAATCACCTGCCGGATGAACCACTAAGTGGTTCATCCGGCAATTGCCCTGATTCCTGGCACGGCGGCGATTCCCGGCTGACGGCGAGCCCGATGACGTCGTCGCCGCCCCCACACGAACGGATGACGATGCTTGTTCCAGTAGGCCGTCGCCGCCGCGACCGCCTGGACGATCTCCTCCCATGTCTCGAACCGCCGACCCTTCAACGCCAGCGACCGCGGCACCTTCCACCACGGCTCGATCAGGTTGAGATACGCCGCGTACTTCGGCTGGAACACGAACTCCCAACGCGGATGAGCCAGGCTGAACAGCAGCACATCGGGGGCACGGTGCGCGTTCAGGTTGTCGACCACCGCGTAGACCCGCTCGCACTCCGCGGGCAGCCAGGCGTCGGCTTTCTCCAGGAAGTCCACCCAGCTGGCCGTGGTCCGGCCACCGTAGGGGGCCGTGAACACCTCACCCGTCGCGGGACGGAATGCCCCAAAGATGTAGCCCTTGCCCCGCCGACCGTAGTCCGCCTCCTGCCTGGCCCGCCCGGCGGGCTTGGGTTGCCCCCGCTCGTCCGTGCCGGGATCGGCATGAACCAGTCGCGACCCACGGAAGCTCTTGGCCGACTCCGGCCCCATCTCGTCCAGGCAGACGACTACCGAGCCGTCGGGCGGGGCCGTGTAGAGTTCGGTGATGACCCCCTTTTTTCGGCGAAGTCGGGATCAACCCGCTCGCCGAACCACGTCTCCTGTTGGCGCCAGCGAAGGCCCTCCTCGACGAGGATCTCGCTGATGCGACTCCGCTTCATGGCCAGGGCCTTCTGCTCGCCGAGGTACACCTGGAGGCGGTCCATCGTCCAGCAGGCGAAGGGAAGGCCCAGCGACTGCGGGTCGGTCAAGGCGGTGGCGATGACCTCGGCCCGCTGCTCGGCGGAGTAGGTCGGTGGCCGGCCGGAGCGGCGGAGTTCTTCGAGGCCCGCGAGGCCGTGATCGTTGAAACGGCGGATCCAGGCATAGACGGTGGGCCGCGAGCATCCCTGCTCCGCTGCGATGACGGGAGCGGACTGCCCCTTGGCGGCGGCCTGGATGATCCGAGCGCGTTCGACCGATCGAACCGGGGCGGTACGCGACTGGATGAGGGCGGCGATCGCCTTGTCTTCTTCGGGGGTCATGGGACGCAGATAGACGCGGGCGGCCATGGTGCAACTCCCAAGCGGTTGCCTCCATGCACCTGCAAATCACCTGCCGGATGAACCATTAAGCGTCGAACCCCTCGCTGAGCCGTCCTTGTTCGGCGAGGACGAACCCGTAGTTGCTCCACAATTCGTTGGAGTCGGGCCGGATCTGGAGGGCTTCCCGGTAGATCACCTCGGCGTCGTCGAGATTGCCGCGATTGGCGACCAGTTGCCCTCGGCCGCAGAGCGCGGGGACGAGATCGGGCTTCAAGGCCAGGGCCCGCTGAAAGCTGAGCATCGCCTCGTCTTCCTTGCAAAGTTTGCCCAGGGCGATCGCCAGGTTGCCGTGGGCTTCGGCGAAGTCAGCCTTGAGGCGGATCGCCTCGCGGAGACAGGCCACGGCCTGGTCCCAGGCCCTGAGGCCCTTCAAGGCAACGCCCAGGTTGTTGTGGGCCTCGACAAAATCGGGTCTGAGCCGGATCGCGCGCCGGAGGGAATCGACCGCGTCGCGGCCCCGACCCACGCGATCGAGGGCATTGCCCAGGTTATTGTGGGCCTCCGCGTAGTCGGGCCGGAGCCGGATCGCCTCGCGATAGCATGCGATCGCCTCGTCGACTCGACCGAACCCGCCCAGGACGATCCCGAGATTGGAGTGGGCCTCGGCCAGGGCAGGCCAGAGCGAGAGCGACCGCTGATAGCTGGCCATGGCCTGGTCCAGCTTGCCGAGCGACTGGCAAGCGCGCCCGAGGAGATACCAGACCTCGGCCGTGCTTGAGTCGTCGATGAGGACCCGGCGATATTCCCGCTCGGCTCCCGCGAAGTCGCCCGACTGATGAATCTTCCTTTCTTGAACGATCATATGTTCGACTGTCGACATGGTCGGTCTCCTCCCCGTTTCGAAGAACGGCGATCGCCTGTGTGGAAACCGGCGTTTCAGAGCAACCTACGACGTGATCTCCGCGGCGACCACCTTACGAAACAGGAATGAACTAACCGAATCCAAACGCTCGCAGTGCGGTCCAACATTCGCTGGGTTGTCCACTTTTTTTTGTTCGATTGACGATATCTGCCACCCCGTATTCTATAGTCCTCTCATCGCTCATACCCCAGGTCGCCGTCCCGTCGAGAGTCAGTCGATATGACTCTTGTGCCGGGCACGGCTTTGAGCCCTGGATCGTCGTCCGCCAACCAAGCCTCGCATCGAGATCACCATCCTAAGGATGACCCGCATGATGTTGCCAAAGCGGCCGAATAGGAATGCCGGTGCAGTCAAGCTTGAACGGGCCCGTCGGGCCTCAAGGCGGGCGCTCGCCCAGTTCAGCCTGGAGGTTATGGAAAGTCGCCAACTCCTCAGCTTGAGCCCGACGACAACAGTGCTCTCGGCCTCGGCGGCGACACTTCTGCAAGGCCAGACGCTGACGCTCACCGCGACCGTCTCGGATGGCGATCCGGTGACTGGCGGCATCGTCACTTTCACTGACGGCTCCTCGACCATCGGCACCGGCACGGTGACGAACGGGACGGCCACCCTGGCGATCTCCAGCCTCGCCGTCGGCCAGCATCAATTGATGGCCGACTACGGCGGGACGGGGAGCGACTCGCCCAGCACATCGAACTCCGGGTACATCCAGACCGTCCTGGCCGCATCTCATCCGGCCGACGTTGCCATCGATTCCGCGGGCGACCTCTATATCGTCGAGGAGACGAACAACGAGGTCGTCAAGGTGACGCCCGGCGGTGTCACGACCGTCGTCGCCGGCAACGGTAGCGCCGGCTACTCGGGCAACGGCGGCCAGGCCACCGCGGCCAGGCTCAACAGCCCCAGGAGCGTGGCGATCGACTCGTCCGGCAACCTCTACATCGCCGACGGCGGTAATTACGCTGTCCGCAAGGTGTCGACCGGCGGCGTGATCTCCACCGTGGCCGGCACCGGCAGCTACGGCTATTCGGGCAACGGCGGCCAGGCCACCTCCGCCCAGATTGGCACTCCCACCGGCGTGGCGGTTGACTCGTCTGGCAACCTCTACATTGTTGACTCCTCCAATAGTGCCATCCGCAAGGTAACGACCGGGGGCGTGATCACCAACGTCGCCGGCAACGGGACGTCCGGCTACTCGGGCGATGGCGGCCAGGCCACCGCGGCCGAGCTCAGCTACCCCACAACCGTCACCGTCGACGCGTCCGGCAACCTCTACATCGTCGACAATGGCAATGAAATCATCCGTAAGGTGTCGACCGGCGGCGTGATCACCACCATCGCCGGCACGCACAATAGCTATGGCTCCTCGGGTGACGGCGGGCCCGCCACTTCCGCCAGGCTCGCCGCGCCTTATGGAGTGGCTGTTGACTCCTCCGGCGACATCTTCATCTCCGACGCCTCCTATCGCGTCCGCGAGGTGACACCCGACGGGACCATTCACACCTACGCGGGCAACGGCACTTCCGGCGACACCGGCGATGACGGTCCGGCGACCTCTGCCTCGGTCTCCGCATTCAACGTGACGACCGATTCCAGCGGCGATCTCTTCATCGAAGACTTCAGCGATAACGTCATCCGCGAGGTCGTCCCCGCGCTCATCTTGCCCGTGACGGGGAACCCGACGAGCACGGTCCTCACCGCCTCGGCCCCCTCGATCGTGGCCGGCCAGAGTCTGACGCTCACGGTCACGGTCTCCGACGCCGCCTCCGACTCGATCTCCGGCGGCACCGTGACCTTCAAGGACGGCACGACCACCCTCGGCACTGCCACCCTCGCCAACGGCTCGGCCTCCTTGCCCGTCTCGAACCTTGCCGTTGGCCAGCATGATCTCACCGCCTCCTACGGCGGCCAGACCGACTACCTCGCGAGCGCCTCGGGCTTGACGCCGACCAGCACGATCGAGACCATCGCCGGGACCGGAGCGGAAGGCTACAGCGGCGACGGCGGCCCGGCCACTACGGCCGAACTGAGTAGCCCCTACAGCGTGGCTTACAACTCCCAGGGCGACCTGTTCATCGCCGACTTCGGTGCCAACGTGGTCCGCGAGGTGACTCCCGCCGGCGTCATCTCTACCATCGCCGGCACCGGCACCGCCGGCTATACCGGCGACGGTGGCCAGGCGACCCAGGCGGAGCTGAATAATCCGGCCGGCCTGGCGGTGGACGCCTCTGGCGACGTCTTCATCGCCGATTTCGGCAACCACGTGATCCGCGAGGTCAACACCGACGGGGTCATCAGCACCATCGCCGGCACCGGGACGTCTGGCTATAGCGGCGACGAAGGCCCGGCCACGGCCGCCACGCTCACCAATCCCGAGGGCTTATCGATCGACGCCCAGGGGAACCTGTTCGTCGCCGACAACGGCGACCATACGATCCGCGAGATCACATACTACGGGTTCATGTACACCGTCGCCGGCGATGGCACGGCGGGATATAGCGGCGACGGCGGCCAGGCCACGTCCGCCGAGGTCCAGCCGACGAACGTGATCGTGGATTCGCATGGCGACCTGTTCATCGCCGACCCCACGAACAACGTGGTCCGTGAGGTGACACCCGACGGGATCATCCACACTGTCGCCGGCACCGGCGATCAGGGCTACTCCGGCGACGGCGGCGCGGCCACATCCGCCACGCTCGACGCCCCCGAACAGTTAGCCTTGGACGCCGCGGGCGACCTCTTCATCGCCGACTTCGGCAACAACGTGGTCCGCGAGGTGACGACCGACGCGATCATCCACACCGTCGCCGGCACCGGCACGGCGGGCTCCAGCGGCGACGGCGGCCCGGCTACGTCCGCCACGCTCAACCTCCCCTACGGCCTGGTCTTCGACGCCACCGGCGACCTGATCGCCGGCGAGTACGGCAGCCACGTGATCCGCCAGGTCGACGCTTTCGTGCCCGTCACCGTCATTGCGGTCCCTCCGACTCACTTCAGCGTGACCGGGATCTCCGGCAACGTCACCGCCGGCTCGACCGAGACGATCACCGTCACCGACGAAAACCTCGACGACACCACCGACACCGGCTACACGGGCACCGTCCATCTGACCAGCACCGACGGCCAGGCCGTCCTCGGCGGCGACGCCACGCTGACCAACGGCGTCGGCACCTTCAGCGTCACCTTCAAGACGTCCGGGACGCAGTCGGTCACGGCCACCGACACCGACAACTCAGGCATCACAGGCTCGGAGACCGGCATCACCGTCACGCCTAGCACGGTCACGTATTTCACCGTCTCCAACGGGGCGGGCGAGGTCGCGGGTGGAGTCGAGCCCGAAAGCGTCACCGCCTACGATCAGTACGGCAACGTCGCCACCGGCTACGCAGGGACGGTGCACATCACCAGCAGTGACCCCCAGGCGGTCATCCCCTCGGACGCCACCTTGACCAACGGCGTTGGCACCTTCGACGTCACGCTCAAGACCGCCGGCAGCCAGTCGATCACCGCGACCGATACCGTCGCTCCCGCCATCACCGGGAGCCAGACCGGCCTCGAGGTCACGCCGGGTTCGGCCGCGTCATTGACCCTCACCGGAGCCGTGCCCGATCGTGTCGGCGGGGTCGAGGTCGTCACGGCCACGGCTCATGATGCTTACGGCAACGTGGCCACCGGCTACGGCGGCACGCTCGCGATCACCAGCTCTGATTCCAGTGCCGTCCTTCCTTCCAACCCGACGGCCACCAGCGGAGTGGCTACCTTCCTCGTCACTTTCGAGTCTCCCGGCACCCAGTCGATCACCGCGACCGATACGGTCAGCAGCGGCATCACCGGCTCGGAGACCGGCATCAGCGTCGGATATCCGACCTCGACGACGCTCACCACCTCGGCCTCGTCGCCGACGACCGTCCAGTCGCTCACGCTCACCGCGACCATCACCGGGCAGACGACCCCCAACAGCGGGACCGTCAGCTTCTATCAAGGCTCGACCCTGCTCGGCACCTCCAACGTCTCCAATGGCGCGGCCACCTACACCATCAACCGGCTGTCGGCCGGTTCGTACTCGTTCTCGGCCGTTTACAGTGGAGTTCCTGGGCAGTACCTCGGTGGTTACGCCGGCCTGACCGGCGCGAACACGATCAAGACCTTCGCCGGGAACGGCACCCAGGGCACCACCGGCAACGGCGGCCAGGCCACCGCCGCCGAGCTGAACCTGCCGAGCGGCGTCGTCTTCGACGCCGCCGGCAACATGTATATTGCCGATCCGGGCGCCCACGTCGTCCGCAAGGTCACGCCCGCCGGGATCATCTCGACCTACGCCGGCACCGGGACGGCGGGCAACACCGGCGACTCCGGCCAGGCCACCGCCGCCAGGCTCTACGCGCCTTACGGCCTGGCCATCGATTCCGCGGGCGACCTGTTCGTCGCCGACGACGGGAACAACACCGTCCGCAAGATCACGCCCGGTGGCGTCATCACCACCGTCGCGGGCACCGGCACCGGCGGCTCGACCGGCAACGGCGGCCAGGCCACCGCCGCCAGACTGGACGAGCCCACGGGCGTGGCCGTCGACGGCTCTGGCGACCTGTTCATCGCCGACTCGTACAACAACGAGATCCGTGAGGTCACCACCGACGGCGTGATCCACGACGTCGCAGGCACCGGGACGGCGGGCAACACCGGCGACGGAGGCCAGGCCACCGCCGCCCAGATTCATGATCCGTATATGGTGGCGGTTTACGACGGGAACGTCTATTTCACCGATTTCGGCAACAGCAAGGTCCGCGAGATCACCCCCGACGGAGTGATCCACGACGTCGCAGGCACCGGCACCGGCGGCGACACCGGCGACGGAGGAGCGGCCACGGCCGCGGAGATCGACGGCCCGATCGGCCTGGCCTTCAATGCCGTCGGTGACCTCTTCATCGCCGATTACGATGACAGCACCGTCCGCGAGGTCACAACCGACGGCAAGATCCAGACCGTCGCCGGCTCCCACGACGCTTTCGAGTACGGCTCGAGCAAGGGCGACGGCGGGCCGGGGTCCGCCGCCGGGTTCTACTACCTCCAGGGCCTCGCCGTCGACGCCAACGGCGACCTCTACATCGCCGACAACTACAACGCCTCGATCCGGGAGATGGGCTCCGCGGTGATCGTCAACGTCACCCAGGCGCCGGCGACCTACTTCACCGTCACCGCTTCGCCCACCGGCGCCGTCGCCGGAAGCGAGCGGACCATCACCGTCACCGCGTTCGACGCCGACGGCAACGTCGTCACCGGCTACAACGGCACCGTCCATTTCACCAGCACCGACGGCCAGGCCAGCTTGCCTGTCAACGCGACTCTGACCAACGGCGTCGGCACCTTCACCGTCATGCTCAAGACGGCCGGGACCGACTCGATCACCGCGACCGACACCGTGAACTCCGGCCTCACGGGCTCGGATTCGAGCGATATTGTTACCCCCGCAGCAGCGACCCAGTTCGTGGACACCGGCGCGACGGATGAGACGGCCGGCGGTGTCGAGACCGTCACCGTCACCGCTGAAGACCCGTACGGCAACATCGCCACGGGCTACGATGGCACGGTCGCCATCACCAGCAGCGACGGCCAGGCCGTCTTGCCCGCCAACGCCACACTGACCAACGGTGTGGGCACCTTCAACGTCCTGCTCAAGACGGCCGGGATTGACTCGATCACGGCGACCGATACCGTCAACACCGCCATCACCGGCTCGGACTCCGGTATCAATGTCACGCCCGGCGCGGCCATTCAGTTCGTGGACACCGGCGCGACGGATGAGACGGCCGGCGGTGTCGAGACCGTCACCGTCACCGCTGAAGACCCGTACGGCAACATCGCCACGGGCTACGATGGCACGGTCGCCATCACCAGCAGCGACGGCCAGGCCGTCTTGCCCGCCAACGCCACACTGACCAACGGTGTGGGCACCTTCAACGTCCTGCTCAAGACGGCCGGGATTGACTCGATCACGGCGACCGATACCGTCAACACCGCCATCACCGGCTCGGACTCCGGTATCAATGTCACGCCCGCCACGGCCTCGACTTACACCATCACCTACCCCAGCACCCCCGGCACCGAGGTGACGGTCACGGTCACGGCCCGCGACGTCTACGGCAACGTCGCCACCGGGTACAGCGGCACCGTCCAGATCAGCAGCTCCGACACCGGCGCCATTCTTCCGGGCAATGTGACCCTGACCGCTGGCGTCGGGACTTTCGTCATCGGCTTCTCCGCCGTCGGAACGCCCACCGTCACGGCGACCGATACCGTCAACGGCAGCCTCACCGACACCCAGGCAATCAACGTCACCGACAACATCGTGACGGGGACGGCCTACCTCGACCAGAACGCCAATGGCGCGCAGGATTCCGTTGAGTCGGGCCTGGCCGGCCGAATTGTCTTCATTGACCTCAACCACGACGGAACGCTTGATGTCGGTGACCCCACCGCCACCACCGACGCCAACGGGAATTTCACCCTGAGCGATCCGCAGAGTGGCACCCCGATCGTGCTGGAGGAGACGAGCCAGGATTCGTCCTACCGCGATGTCGTCGATCAGACCGCGACCGTCGATGGCCAGATCAAGATCGGCGTCGTGCCCGTCTCGCCGATCGCCCCGGTGCCGGTCGTTCCGACACCGTTCACGCCGGGCCCGAACGTCGACGCCTCTGCGGCCTTCGTCCAGGCTCTTTACCACGCCGTTCTCGGAAGGTCCGGCGATCCGTCGGAGCTGAGCTACTGGGAAGCGAAGATGACGGCAGGCATGAACCGGCAACAGGTCGCCGCGAGCTTCATCAATTCACATGAACACCGTACTATGGAGGTGGATTCGTATTATCAGCAGTTCCTGCACCGAACTCCTGACGCCTCGGAGACGAGCTATTACGTCAACGAGCTCACGTCCGGGATGTCGGAAACGACCGTGGTTCTGGCGTTCCTGAATTCGCCCGAATACCAGGCCGTGAACACGGACCCGACGACCTTCGTGGCGGACCTGTACGACGAGGTCCTGAGCCGTTACGGCGAACCGAGCGAACTGACCTACTGGGAAAATCAGATGACGTCCGGGATGAGCCGCCATGAGGTCGAACGTCGGTTCGTCGAGTCGAACGAAGCCATGTCGGCGCTGGTGACCAGCGACTACGCGGCTTACCTGCACCGAGCGACCGACCCGCTCGCATCGGGATGGGTGACTCTTCTCACGACGACCGGCACTTCGCCCTCCTTCGTCGCGACTCAGATTCTGGCCAGCGCCGAATTCTACAAGGATGTTCAGTCTGGTGGCCTCTGATCCGTGGAGTGTCGGGCTTCCGCTGGAAATGGAGAAACGCCACGTCCGAGTGATACAACGACTCGGGAGGAGTTGCTCCGCTACGAAAACCCCGAGATAACGACTGGCCCCCTGAGAATGTCGCCATCCTCAGGGGGCCACCTGATCGACAAGGTGCCCGTCTCAGAGGCGATCCGGGAATCCGAGATTCCTATAAGGGGCTTGAAAGAAGTTAATCCGCCCGATCCTTTTTCGGTCTCCCCGGGGTGGACACGAACCACTTCTCCAGTGACGGCAATCGAACCACCTTCGATTCCAACTCCTCCATCTCCTCCCGGCCCAACCTTACCCCCGTGCTGTACGGCGTCTCGTCCAGCACGACCTCGGGGTGGCCGCCCTTCCAGGTCATCGTCTCGGTGTACCCCAGCACCGCCTCGACCGAATCCAGCAACGCCCCGTTCCCGTGCAGTTCCAGGATGCCCCAGCACCGCTCGATCGGGTTGTATTTGCTGGGGTATGGCGGGTAGTACGCCAGGTGGACCCGGAGGCCGTACTTCCGGGCGAACTCCACGACTCGCTTGAGGAATTGGGTCCGCCGGCTGTGGTTCTCCGGGCCGTTGTCCAGGTTCAGCACCAGCCTCGTCACCTCGGGGAAGCGCACCCGGTTGAACTCCCACCAGTCCCCCAGCCGGTCGACGATGAAATCGCTGGTCACCTTCGACCCGGTCATGTACACCGTCAGGTCGTCGTACTCGGGCAGGACGATGCCGAAGGGGGTCAGCGTCGCCTCGGGCTTGAAGTCGTGGTCCGCCGCTTTCGTCTTGGTGCGGCTCCGGCCTCGGCGTGAGAACGGCCCGATGTTGACCGTCGCCTTGGCGTCGATCGAGATTCGCAGGGTGTCATCAGCCCGATCGGCCTCGGGGTTGACCGTCTTCAGTTGGTCGAAGATGGCGTCGGTCTGCTTGACCCTTTTTGGGGGCGGCACTTGGCCACCTTGGTGAGTCGGAATCCCAGCATGTTGAGCTTCTTGTTGATCGTCTGCTGGGTGGGCAGTTCCTCGTCGGTGTACCCCTTGCGGTTGATCAACCGGCTGCGGACCTCGGCGGCGCTGATGCGGATGAAGAGCCGGTCGGTCTGGAACTTCGGGTCGGCCTGGCACTGGCCGTCGACGATGTCCCGGATGTCGTCGAGGAGCCGGGGGAGGTGCTCCTCAGCGGGCTTGCGACGGCGGCAGTGGAAGGCGTCGACACAGGTCATGCCGATTTCGAGTTCGTGCATCCCCTTGCGGATCGTGTCTCGGCACCAGCCGAGGTGCTCCAGGGCCCAGCGTTGCCCGCTCCGCCCCGTCCCATCGCCTTGACCGTCTTGGCCATGAAGAGCCGCTTCCGGCTCCCTCGGAGGGCGTCGGCGGCATTAATCAGGACAGGGATCATCTCGGGTTGGGGCCGCATCTGCGTTGCTCCCATGCCTCTTGGTGCGAAGACCACGGGATACGGGCGACTTTTCTTCTTTCAAGCCCCTAAGTTCAGGTTTCGCAGATTTGAAGGCGTACCGCGAGCGATCTGGCGGGTGGAATTCTCGCCAGCGGACGGAGTCTGAGTTATCTGAAAGTCGGCGATTCGAGGGCAGGACAGTCATCATCCCGCTCGGCTGAGAAGCTCGGTGAGTTGGGCGATCCAGGTTTTTAGCCCACTCGGTTCCGACAGCAGTGGCTCGGTTTTCTCGTCGTAGCTGACTCGTCTCAAGGTCGTCAGCATGTCAGCGAAAGAGGATTCCTTCTTGCGGCTGTACCACGGTCGGGTGGGAAATCGGACCGACTCATGGCCGACCCGATCGAACCACGCCACCACCAGACTGGACATGAAGAACGCCATCGGCGCGGTCCGCTCGACGGCCTTGGGCACGCGGTTGGCCTGCTCGCCCAGCCCCATGAGTTGCTTGCTGTTTTCAAATGTGCACTCGATCGACCAGCGGCAGGTGTAGGTCGAGAGGACCTCCCGCACGTCCCAGTCGAGCTTGGTGCAATAGAACATCTGGTCGGACGTCCGCCCTCGTTGTCGCGGACAAGGATGATCGTCAGCAGGCGATCGCCGCCGGACTTGTAGTACAAGTTTGCGGTGCGAAATGTAAGCTATTTCCCCGAAAAAGCTTGCGTCGTCGCTGCTGATCCTCGTTCGGATCGGACCATCGCCCCTTCGGGCCCCGGCTCACCCCCGGGCCGACCCCGCGACCTCCGCCAGATTGTGGGCCACCACCCCCCAACCGACCCACCGCCCGAACCCTCGCTCGCCACGGTAGCGGCAGCGCTTCAACCCATAATCCCGCTTCAGCGCATGGATTCGACCCTCGATCCCCGCCCGGAACCGGTAACCCTCGCGGAACCGGCGACCCTTCTCCTCGGCCCGCCGACCCGGCGGCGCCTTGCCGACGTGCGGCAGCGACACCTGCTTGACCCCCGCCTCCTTCGCCAGCCGCTGGTTCTCCGCCGACGCCATCCCCCGGTCCGCCGCCAGCAGGTTCGGCGGCCGGCCGAACTGCCGCTCGTGGTTCGCCAGCGCATCGCCCAGGTAGGGCTGGTCCTGGCCGCCGCCCTGCGGCAGCACCGCGTACCCGGTGATCAGCCCACCCTCGACCTCGTCGAGCCTCAGCTCGCGGCCCAACTCCGCTGGCTTGCCCGCCTTGAACCGCGGGATGACCTGCGTGTGCGGCTCGAACAGCGAGACCAGCTTCTCGCCGGAGGGGACCGGGTCGTCCTTCAGGACGCGACGCACGGCCTGGCTGACGGCCTGCTTGAGCCGGGGCAGAACCTCCTCGAGTCGGCCGGCCAGCCGCTGTGCCGCGTCATCGCCTTCGCGCCGCAGCGTCTCGAGCACCCGCCGGCCCTGGGCCCCGGCCCGCTTGCCGATCGCCACGAGCCGGCCGTAGGCCGCCTTCAACGCCTGCTTGCCCTCATCGCCCTTGCGGCGGGCGATCCGGTGCAGTTGCTGCGACAGCTTGCGGACGGACCGAACCCGGCTGCGGAACGCCTCCTTGAGCCCGGAGGCCGCCTCGCCCAGGGCGGCACGGGCCCGCCGCAGCAGCCGCGAGACGACCCGGACCCCGTCACCGACCAGGCCGCTGTCGGTGGGGAAGTGGATGTTTGTCTCGACCGCCGTGGTGTCGACGCGGAGTTTGCGGCCGCGCGTCACCTTCAGCGACCGGGCCAGCTGGATCACCCGGTCGTTGAGCGTCTGGAGGGTTTCCGGCCCGATGGTGTTGGCCCAGCGGATCAGCGTGGTGTCGTCGGGGACCTTCTCGAGATACACCCGGCGGAACTGGCGGAGGACCAGGCTGTCGTTGACGAAGTACTCGGCCTGCGCGTAGCTCCATCCGTAGAGCCGCATGACGACGAGCATGCGGAGGACGACTTCGACCGGGGTGGCGGGTCGGCCTCGGGATCGTGATCGGGGCGAGCGGCGGGCCATGTCGGAGCGGACGGCCTCGACGATCGCGTCGTCGTCGAGCAGGGAGTCGAGTTGCTCGAGCTGTGGCTCGAAGCGAAGGCCGAGCTGGGGCACGAGGGCGAACAAGTCGGTCCGGTTATATCGATGTCTGAGCATGGCTGTGGCGTGCTATCGGTCCGGTTGGTGCGGTTGCAGGTAGGCGTTCAAACCCCAATGTTGCATCTGCGGCCCGAGTTCAGTAGAACGTTGACATGACGGATCAGCCACCCCTGCCTCAAATCCTCTGGGATACGCTCTCGCCTGAAGCACAGGCAGCGGTCGCTGCGGTGGTGCAATCCCTCGAACAACGGATCGCCGAGTTGGAGGAGCGGGTCAACAAGAACTCCACCAACTCCTCCAAGCCCCCCTCGTCTGATCCCCCTTCGGTCAAGCGGCGACCACCGGCTCCCGCCTTGGGGAAGAAGCGGGGCGGGCAACCCGGCCATCGCCATCAACCCCGAGCCCTGGTCCCGCCGGAGCAACTCCGGCAGGTCTTCGAGTGCAAGCCGCCCGAGTGCCGGTCCTGCGGCGAGGCGTTGCACGGCGATGACCCCGAGCCGATCCGACATCAGGTCGCTGAAGTGCCACCGGTCCGGCCGGTGGTCGACGAGTACCGGCTCCATCGCTTGACCTGCCCTCGCTGTCGGACTTCGACCTGTGCCGCCTTGCCGCCGGGTGTCCCCACCGGGGCCTTCGGCCCTCGGCCGCGGGCGATCCTCAGCGTCCTGGCCGGGGGTTACCGCCTGGGCAAGCGGCCGATCCGCCAACTGGTCTTCGACCTGTTGGGGCTGACGATCTCCACCGGCAT
This sequence comes from Isosphaeraceae bacterium, assembly GCA_965277595.1. Taxonomy (GTDB): domain Bacteria; phylum Planctomycetota; class Planctomycetia; order Isosphaerales; family Isosphaeraceae; genus CBDIDH01. Next base: position 738,219 of record CBDIDH010000002.1, on the reverse strand, counting down.
GATCGCCCGGCTGGAGCGGCAGGGTGCCACCGAGTTGGCGGCCCCGGTCGAGGAACTCCATCAGTACGTCCGGGACGCCGCCTGGGCGCACATCGACGAGACCTCGTGGTGGCAGGGGCAGGAGAAGGCGTGGCTCTGGGGGGCCGTGACCCGACTGGTGACGGTCTTCACGATCGCCACCTCCCGGGGGGCCGAGGTCGCCAAGGGGATGCTCGGGACGGCGGCGAGCAAGGTCGTCATCCGCGACCGGTTCAAGGGTTACATGCGGGTCAAGCGCCGCCAGTTTTGCTGGGCACACCTCCGTCGTGACTTCCAGGCGATGATCGACCGGGGCGGCGAATCCGCCGAGGTGGGCGAGCGGTTGATGGGGCACTCCGATGCCCTGTTCGAGTGGTGGCATCGTGTCCGGGATGGGACCCTGTCCCGGTCCAGCTTCCGGACGTATGTCGCCACGATGCGCCCCTTCCTGAAAGAGGACCTGCAACGGGGGGCGGCGTGCGCCTGCCCCAAGACGGCGCAGGGCGATTGCGCCATGATGGGTAATCTGGGAGGATGAAAGTATGACGCCTTGGGTTGGTTGGCGGTTGGGCCGACATCCGAAGCGTCGATGCTCTCCGGGTCTTCCCTCTCATGTCCAACGACTTCTCCGCCCGCCTCGACAGGCACTTTGCTAGCTTGACCGACCCCCGTCGGGGCAAAGTCACGTATCCCCTCATCAACATCGTCGCCATCGCCTTGGGCGCCACCATCGCCGGGGCCGACGACTTCGTGGCCATCGCCGACTGGGCACGCCAGAAGAAGGACTGGCTCGGTGAGTTCCTCGACCTCTCCCGCGGCATCCCGTCGCACGATCGCTTCAACGCCATCTTCCGGGCGATCAAGCCCGAGCAATTCGAGCGCTGCCTGGTGGCGTGGATCACCGAACTGCACAAGGTCGTCGTCGGGCAAGGGCAAGTCGTCCCCATTGATGGCAAGACCATGCGGCAGAGCTTCGACAAGGCGACCGGCAAATCGGCTCTCCATATGGTCAGCGCCTGGGCGACGACCCAGAAGATCAGCCTCGGCCAGGTGGCCGTCGCCGAGAAGAGCAACGAGATCACCGCCATCCCCAAGCTGCTCGATCTGCTGGAAATTCAGGGGGCGGTGGTAACCATCGACGCCATGGGCACTCAGACCGAGATCGCCGAGAAGATCCTCGAACGGAAGGCCGACTATGTGCTGGCCGTCAAAGGCAACCAGCCGACCCTGCATGAGGGCGTCGTGGAGTTCTTCCTGGACCAGATCGAGGACGACTTCGCCCGAGTGAAGGTGAGCCGTCACGAGACGAAGGAGAAGGGCCACGGTCGGGTCGAGCACCGGACGTACTACGTGTGCGACGTTCCCGACGACTTGCCGGATGCGGGCCGCTGGGCGGGGCTGAAGCGGATTGGCGTGGCGATCAGCGACACGGTGCGAAGCGGCAAGCCATGCGACGACGTCCGCTACTACATCCTGAGCCGGAAGATGAGTGCCAGGAGCTTCGGGGCTGCGGTGCGGAGCCACTGGGGCATCGAGAACTCGCTGCATTGGCAGTTGGACATGAGCTTCGGCGAAGACCGCAGTCGCGCGCGGAAAGACCACGCCGACGCCAACATGGCGGCATTGCGGAGGCTGGCGTTGGGCCTGTTGAAGAACGAAGCGAGCAAGAAGGTGGGCATCAAGAACAAACGGCTTGTCGCCGCATGGAACATCGACTATCTGCGGCAAGTGCTATTCGGTGCATAGGTTACGGTGCAATCGCCCTGCAAGACGGCGGGGACGTGCCGGGAGTTGCTCTGCGGTGAGACACACTTGTGGACGTTCGTGCGAGTCGAGGGGATCGAGCCGACGAACAATCACGCCGAGCGGGCGTTGCGGCACGGAGTGATCTACCGCAAGACAAGCGGCGGGACCGAGAGCGAGTCGGGGAGCCGGTTCGTGGAGCGAATCCTGTCGGTGGTGGCGACCTGCCGTCAGCAGGACATCAATGTGCTGGACTACCTCACCCGGTGCTACCAAGCTCATCTGGATGGCCAACCGATCCCCTCGCTCCTGCCCGCCACCTCCACCACTCAAGCAGCCTGAACGGGCCTTGAACGCCTACCGACCGGGAAGGACGCCGATCCCGACGGCTTCCGGTGGATGACTAACCGAAACTCCCTGAAGGCGGTGGACGCCCTCGCGGACGCTCACCTCGTCGACGACACCGAGATCCTGGATTTCCTGGTCGAGAACCGGGTGGCGGGGCTCTGGCAGAAGGTCATCGCGTCGGAGATGGCCGCCGCGAGGAGTGTCGCATCGGGGCGGGAGTTCGACCCGGAGGAGATCCGCTCCCAGGCGGGGGGCATCCATCTCGATCAGATCAAGACCAGATTCTTCGAGCAGGACGACAGGGTGAAGACGCTGGGCTTGCAGGAAGGTTATGACTTCCGCAAGGACCGACAGATCGCCGAGCCGAACCTGATGCAACGACTGGTCGCGTACCGCCTGCTGACCGAGAAGCGTGCGGGGAACTGGTCCGGCGTCGGGTGCGGCAAGACGATCTCGGCCGTGTACTCGGCCGGCATCCTCAAGGCCGGGCTGACCGTGGTCGTGGCCGCGAATGCGACGGTCGTCACGGCCAAACAGGAACCGGGGGACTGGGAACGCGCGGTCAGGAGCGTCTTCCCCGACGCCCTGGTCTTCACCAAGAAGCGGGCGGCCGAGATCCGGGTCGAGGAGGGGCGGCCCACGTTCTTCATCACGAACTACGAGTCGCTCCAGCAGGAATGGTCGAAGGAATTCGTCGCGGACCTGGCGGGTCGGTTCGCCATCGACCTCATCGTCCTCGACGAGGTGCAGTCCGTCCGCAGGCGGAGCGACGGGGGAGACCCTTCCGATCGGAGGCAGTTCGTCCAACAACTCATCGACCTGACCGCCCGGAGAAACCCCGACCTCCGACTCCTCTCCATGTCGGCGACCCCGGTGGTCAACAACCTCGTCGAGGCCAAGACGCTCCTGGAGATGCTCACGGGGTCCGACTTTGCCGAGATGCCGACCGTGACCAGCGTCGCCAACGCCGTCCGGGCCCATCAACTGCTCCTCCGGCATGGGAGCCGGTTCAAGCCCCACTATGACCAGAGGATCGAGACCTCCTACCCGATCCTGGATGGCGTGCCGTCCATCCCCCTGCTGAGGGGCGTTAAGCCCGGGAACGTCCTGCAGCTCGAACAGGCGACCTTGCAGACCAAGTTGCCACACCTGCCGGACTGGCTGGGGGCCAAGGGCCGGTCGCGGACCATGATCTACACCCATTTCGTCCGCGAGATCGTGAACCAGGTGGCCGACGCCGTGCGGGATGCGGGCTACAGCGTGGGCCTCTACACCGGGAGTTCCAAGGAAGGGCTCGAAGCTTTCCTGAGGGAGAGAGATCCGGTCGACGTCCTGATCGGCTCGGCCCCGCTGAGGACCGGTGTCGACGGGCTGCAATTCGTCTGCAATCGGCTGATCTTCCTGTCTTTGCCCTGGTCCAACGCCGAGTACGAGCAGATCATCGGGCGGCTCTGGCGTCAGGGATCGGAGTTCGAGAAGGTCGAGGTGATCATCCCGCAGGTGGTGCTCAGGCGTCAGGAGGCCGGCTATTGGTCGTGGGACGACGAGAGAGCCCGGTGCATCCAGTACAAGAAGACGCTCGCGGACGCCGTCCTCGACGGGGTCATCCCCGAAGGCCACCTCCCCTCCCGGGAGGAGTTGCAGCGGCGTTCTCTCAGGGCCCTCCACGACTGGATCGGGCGGGTGAGCAAGGGGGACCCGGAGATCGAAGCGGGGCCTTGAGGCCCGGGCCCTCCCTGGCCCGGACCGTCCCGACTCAATTGTTGGCGGCCATGTCGAGGGCTAGCCGGAAGGCATGCTGCTTCAGCTTGTTTCCCGAGCCGAACCAGGCACTGTCCAGGCGGTTGCTGCCCCGCTCGTGGTCGTTGCGTCCCCGGCTGGATCGGTGATGATCCACGAACTCGGTGACCGCGTTGAAGGCCGCCCAACTGGTGTGGCGGATGGCGGGGATCTCCTGGCCCTTGCCCCGCTCGAAGAGGTTGTAGAGGGTGTCTCGGACGTTCTTGTCCCGGCTGTTGCTTCCTTCGGCGGGATCGGGATAGAGGGCCTCGAAGTAGCGGGCGAGTTGGGTGGCGTTGGGCTGGTGACCGGCCAGGAAGTCGAGCCTGATTTCCAGGTCGTCGTAGTAACGGCGTGCCAGCCCCAGGACTTCCTGGGCCTCACGGACCTTGGCGGGGAGGTTAACCCTGGTGGCGAATTGCGATCCCTTCGCCCTTGCCGCTCCTGTCGGCCATCGCCAATGTGTTTGCACAGCAAACACGAATCGAAGTGAAGAAGACCCGGAGGGCCGAGGAGCCGTCGTGCGAGTTTGACAAGAGAAGATACTTCTCCGTCATGTCGTCGAAACCCTTGACACGGATCTGGCCGGGGAGCTTACCCAGGAGCCAGATTCGCTCACCCCGACGGAGGGCACCGGCCGTGTGGTAGCGGATGCCCCCCTCGGCAGCGATGGCATCCAGAAATCCGAATGCCCGCCTGTTTTGGACGGGGACGTCGGAGTTGCCCACCACGCCCAAGTTGTCGTTGGTGTCGGTCCGGATGACCGCCTTCATTGGAGGGCACGGGGATGCCGTCGGTGGTGGTCATGTCGGACAATTTGACGTCGTGGTCGAGCCCCGCAGCCTGAATCGTTTCTCGGGCGGTGGCAGGGGCGTCCAATCGGGTGCCGAGGCCGTGCCAGGGCACTTCGCCGGTGTACATCATGCTCGTCCGGCCGTTGACTGTTGCGAGTTCGTGGGCCATTGTCGGATTCTCCTCGTGAGGGTTCGAGCCCCGAGGCAAGGGGCCGATCGTTCGGGCCTCACGAGGGCTACCCGCCGCGGCGCATGAGCGCTCTCCACGCGACCTACCGCCTGGTGTGGGTCGGCATGCTGGGGCTGATCCGGGGTCGTCTGGGGGGTAACGGCGGGAGTCAGATCCGCGAATAAAACTGACCGGCGGGCGAATCTATCGGGCCAGTCAGTTGTCTGAAATGGGGGGTCGGAAGAAGGGGTGGCGGGAGGAGAAGGGCGAGGGTTGGTGGTTGACCGCGAGACGAACTACGTGTGCGTGTCCGACCTGCTGGCCGGGCGGTTCCCGTCGGTCTTCAAGGCGATGGGGCGCATCCTGTCGGAACACGGGATCGGGTTCGGCGTCGCGAGCGGGACCAGGGATATCTGGCTGCGCGACTTCACCCCCGTCCAGGTGGTCCGCGATGGTTCCTTCGTGCTGTTCCGGTACTTCCTGGATTATTTGAGGCAACGGGATCAGGATTTGATCACGGATGCCAGGGAGTTAAATTCAGACTTCCCGGGGTCCGGAGTTGCGAGTATTCCGAGATCGATCTGGACGGCGGGAACGTGGTCCGGCACCACGACAAGGCCATCGTGACCGACAAGATTTACAGGGAGAATCCGAGGAACGGGCGGGCTGAACTGCGGGGGCGGTTAAGGAAACTGCTGCGTGTAGAGACTTTGATCGTCGTCCCCATCGAGCCGTTCGACCCGTTCGGCCACGCGGACGGCATGGCGTCCTGGCTGGACGACCGCACCATGCTGATCAACGACTACTCGGCGGCCAGCGCGTCCTTTCGCCGTCGCCTGGATCAGAGCCTCGGCCGGCATCAATTCGACCTGATCGAACTTCCGTATGACCCCCAGCCCGGCGGAAGTGACGGCATCGCGACGGCGGCCGGGAATTGGATGAACTTCCTCCGGGTCCGCGACGTGCTGATCGTCCCCACTTTCGGGATGAAAGGGGACGAGCGGGTATTGGGAATTCTGCGAGACGTGCATCCGGGGTATGCGGTCGAAGCCGTCGAGTGCTGTAAATTGGCTAGAGAAGGGGGTTTGCTCCACTGCGTGACTTGGCAGGCTTCGTGTAATGAAGAGTCCCGATGAGCGAATCCTGCAGAAGACCCCGAGGTTCCTCGGGTCACCCCCGTGACGAATGGCTACCTGCTCAGCTACTGAACAAGCATCACGTTGGACAGGATCTGACCCAGTTTAGGGGTATGATCCTCGACAGTCGCGTTTGATTCGCTCATTCTCGACGACAACTGAACCGGGACCTGGAGGGTTCGGTCCCTCCTCGTATCGATGTGGAAGCCGGGAGACCGCGAATATGAGCGAAGATCCTCCTCTCGTCCGACAATGGATCTTGCTCCGCAAGTTGGCGGCACATCGCTCCGGCCTGACTGTGCGTGAGATGTCGCGTGAAATGGGGGTTGCCGAAAAAACGATTCGTCGTGACCTTGATCTGTTTCGTTCACTGGGAATGCCGTTGCGAGAGGAGGTTATGCAAAGAGGATGCAAGCGATGGTACCTGCCGGCGGTCTTGCCCGAAGCTCAACTCGGATTCCGGTTTGATGAGGCCCTGTCGCTCTATCTGGGCCGTCAGTTCCTCGAACCACTCGCGGGCACGTCGATTTGGGACTCGATGCAGAGCGCCTATCGCAAGATCAAGGCAACCCTGACACCGAAGACGCTCGAATACCTCGCTCGCCATGAGGACCTGTTTCACCGGAAAGCCGCGGGGATCAGCGATTACTCGAGAAAGGAAGAATTAATCGACGCCCTCATGATCGCCATCGAAGACGGCAAGGCGGTCCACGTTGCCTATCAATCGTGTCAGGCCACGGAGCCCGCGACGCGGGAATTGTATCCTTATGGACTGATTTACAATTATCGCTCTTTGTATCTTGTAGCTTTCTCCCCCGAGCAGGAGGAGATAAGACACTACAAGGTAAATCGGATGGAGGCCGTTGAGGCCAGTCCCTGGCCTTTCCAACGCCCCAAGACTTTTGACATTCGTACCCATCTCGCCGGATCGTTCGGGATCTATCATGGCTCGGGCGAGTGCTTTCTCGTCAGCGTAAGTTTCTCGTCCGACGTCGCGCGTTATGTAACGGAAGCACGCTGGCACGCTAGCCAGAAGCTGACGGCACAGAGGGATGGTAGCCTGCTGGCCGAATTCATGCTGAATACCACCGAGGAGATCAAGAGTTGGGTGCTGGGCTTCGGAGTCAATGCCGTTGTTCTGGAGCCGACGACGTTGCGCGACGAGATACGCGCTGAAATCCAGAACATGCTCGGACTCTATGAATCGCCACGAGGCGTCACCCCCGTGGATGGTCGAGATCGTGACGGTCCACTTGAGATCGTGCCTGTCGCGATCAAGGCAAAGAAGGTAAGGAACTAGACGATGGAGATCTGGCCAGTTGTCGATCTCGGCATGAGCATGGCTTTCCCAAGAACCCTGACATAGCTCGCCCTAAACTTGGGCGACTGCGACTGAAAGGACAACCAGATGAGCACCCCGTCAGTGACGGACATGATCCCCGTGCGCGCCTTGAATCAGGTGAGCTATTGCTCTCGGCTGTACTACCTCGAATACGTTGATTCCATCATGCCGACCAACGAATATGTCGAGGACGGTCTCTTCCAGCACCGGCGGGTCAACGACCCGAAACTGGAGAACCGAACCCGCAAGGACGGCGACACTCTGAACACGCGCAGCGTCTGGATCACCTCGGATCGACTGGGCATCTCCGGCAAGCTTGATCTCCTTGAAGAGAAGGACGGAGTGGCCCGGCCGATCGAATACAAACGATCAGTCGCACCTACTGACGATCTCGGAGAGCCCACCGTTTATGAGAATGATGCCATTCAACTTTGTGCACAAGGCATGCTCCTCGAAGAGGAGTTCGGCACGCCCATCCCGCGCGGAGTTCTCTACTACATCGGCTCGAAAACTCGCGTGGACGTACCCCTTGATGACGCACTCCGCGCCAAGACCCTCGCCGCCCTCGCCCTGATCCGCGACCTCTCCGCGAAAGTTACCCCGCCGGCGCCTCTGCCAGACGAATTGCGGCACCGATGCTTCGGGTGTTCTCTCAATACGATTTGTCTCCCTGAGGAAACCCTCTTCGCGACTCGACCCCCGGTGTCCGACCCCCAGCCTCTCGGCGCGATCGTTCGAGTGATCCCCCAGAACGACGATGGTGCGGTTTTGTACCTCCAAGATCCCGGTTCGCATGTCGGCAAAAGGAGCGAACTGCTCGTCGTGAGGCTCCACGGGCAGGAGATCTACCGTGTTCCAATCGCGTCGATCCGCCAAGTCGTCGTTTTCGGCAACGTCCAGGTCTCGACTCAGGCCCTGGAATGTCTCGCGAGCCTGGAGATTCCCGTCGTTTACCTCACCTCTTACGGCCGATTCGTCGCCGCGTTGATGCCCGCGCCGACGAAGAACATGAATCTTCGTTCCGATCAGTACCGTGTCTTCTCCGATCCTTCCCGATCAATCGCGCTGGCCAAGGAGGTCGTCCGCGCCAAGATCGCCAATCAGCGGACCCTCCTGATGCGTTCGCTTCGCAATCGCTCGGTCGGAGATTCCGCAAGCGAATCCGAGACCATCCGCGGCAGCGACGAGCCTGCCGCCCGCGACATGGCCGATCTCCTCGCACGCCTCGACAATGTACAGGATGTCGCCAGCCTCCTGGGCACCGAGGGTCAGGCCGCTTCCCTCTATTTCGGCGAGTTCGGCCGCATGCTCAAGCCCTCCGGACCCGGACGACCGTTCGATTTCCGGACCCGAAATCGTAGGCCCCCCAGAGATCCCGTGAACGCGATCCTTTCATTCGCCTATGCAATGCTGTCGAAAGATTGCTTCTCGGCCGTCTGTACGGTCGGGTTCGACCCTTACCAGGGCTTTTATCACGTCGGCCGACACGGACGACCTTCGCTCGCCTTGGATCTTATGGAGGAATTCAGAAGTGTGATTGCGGATTCGGTCGTTCTCACCCTCGTCAACAATGCCGTCTTGTCCGACCGCGACTTCTTGATCTGGCGTGAGTCGTGCCAACTCACTGCGGACGGCCGCAAGAAGTTCTTCGAGGCCTACGAGAATCGCAAGGCGACGGTGGTGACCCACCCGCTCTACGGCTACAAGATGAGCTACGGCCGGATGCTGGAGGTCCAGGCGCGAATGCTTGCCTCCTATATTCGCGGCGACATCCCGTCCTACACCGGCTTCACCGTCCGCTGAGGAATTGGATTGATGGATACCCATCTCGTCGCCTACGACATTGCCGACTCCAAGCGTCTTCGCAAGGTCGCCCGAGCCTGCGAGGACTTCGGGCTCCGCCAACAATACTCGGTGTTTTTTTGTCGACTATCCGCAACCGATCTGGTACGACTACGAAGTCGGCTCCACGAAGTGATCGACCTGGACCGCGACCAGGTTCTGTTTATCCCGTTGTGCAAGCGATGCGCCGACCAAGTCGAAACCCTCGGGCGGCCGATCGAGCCGCATGATGCTCGTGATGTTGTCATTGTGCTCTGATAAAACGATACCCATGCTCATCAATGGGGCCACGACGGTAAAGTCGTGGAAAGGACACGCGGGATTGCGTGATTGCAGGATTACGCCTCTGCTTCAATGGGGCCACGACGGTAGAGTCGCGGAAGTTCAATTTCGCTGGTAGCCGCTTGACGACTGAGGCCGCCTCGTTAGTATATGGGAGGAGGCAAACAGCTTCAGAGGTGTAATCCTGAAGTGACTCCGATCGACTCAGCCCTCATCAAGGTCTACACCAGCCTCAATTCCGAGCTTCGCTGCACCACGGAGGACATCACGCGCGACCCTGAATTTCGTCGCCCATTTCTTCAGCGTCTCAGGAGCGTGGATCCACAGATTCCAGAAGCCGAAGCACTACGGCGTCTCACCTATCTTCGCAAGAAATCCAGGCTTCCGACCTTTTCACGGAAGCCGAGACAGTGAAGCCTGATCGAGATATTTCGACCGAGACGAGACCCTTGGACGGTCGATCGAACGGAATGATGCACGGGATGTCGTGATTGTGAGTTGAACCATGACTTATCGGGAATTCTTCCAAAAAGCGACCTGCTCCGCCTCCGAGCCAAAAGGACGGAGTCCTTTCCCTTACCAGGAACGGTTCGCAAGATCAGACGATCTATGTCACCTCGTCCGAGCACCGACCGGAGCCGGCAAGACGGCCACCGCCGTCCTCGGATGGCTATGGCGGTACTTCCATAGCGGCAAGCCAACCCCTCGACGGCTCGTCTACTGCTTGCCGATGCGCGTCTTGGTCGAACAGTCGGTCCGTGAAGCGGGGGAGTGGATACACAGGCTGGGCCTTGACAAAAAAATATCGGTCAACGTCCTCATGGGAGGAGTGGATTCGGATGATTGGTTTCTCAATCCCGAGAACCCGGCGATCTTGATCGGCACGCAAGATATGCTCTTGTCGCGGGTTCTCAATCGAGGCTACGCGGCCAACCGTTTTCACTGGCCGATCGACTTCGGGCTCTTGAACAACGACTGCCTATGGGTGTTCGACGAACCGCAGTTGATGGGCAGTGGTGTTTCCACTTCCGCCCAGATGGCCGGATTGCGAGAATCGCTCGGCACCTTTGGCGATTGCCCGTCGATTTGGATGTCCGCGACGCTCGAACCAAGTTGGCTCGAAACGATTGATTTCCTAGGCAAGTTCCCGGATAAGGCATTGGAACTCGGAAAGGATCAATATGGCGATGACTACGCTCCCGATGGACTTCTTCATAAAAAGATGACAGCGGTCAAGACGCTTTCGCCGCTTGGCGTGGAGGCGACCAAAGACCGCAAGGAGGTTGCCGCAGCCGTTCTGAAGCGTCATGTGCCCGGCACACAAACGCTCGTCGTTCTGAACACAGTGGACAGCGCGAAGGCGGTGTACAGAGAAATTAAGAAGGTCAAGTCCGCCCCTAAAGATGTCATACTCGTCCACTCGCGGTTTCGCCCAAGAGAGCGCGAAAAACTGAACGAGCAACTTACCCATCCGGTTGCGGATCGCATCATCGTCGCAACACAAGTCGTGGAAGCCGGAGTCGATATTTCGGCCCGCACTCTGATTACCGAACTGGCCCCGTGGGCGAGCATAGTTCAACGTATCGGCCGCTGTAACCGGACCGGCGACGATAGTCCTGGCCGAGTCTACTGGATCTCACTCGACCCGGATAAGCAAGCAGCCCCGTATGAAGCGGGCGACCTCAAGTTCTCCCTTGAATGCTTGACCAAACTCGATGGCCGGGACGTCTCGCCCCATTCTCTCGACGAATTCAAGCGAGAAGAGTCCATCGAGCTGCCGTTCACGCATACTCACGTCCTCCGCCGCCGGGATTTGCTCGATCTCTTCGACACCGCCCCCGACTTGTCCGGGAACGATATCGATGTGGCCCGGTTCGTACGTGGCGACGACAAGGACACGGACGTTCAGGTTTTCTGGCGAACTGGCTCGCCCGAAGACCAGTCGGACCCACGTCGAGAGGAATTGTGCAATGTTCCCATTGGAAGCATCAAAGCGTTCCTGAAAAAGAGCAAATCCAAGGGCTTTTTCTGGGATCACCTTGATGAAGAATGGAAGCCCGTTCGCGAGCCTGATCGCGAGATTCGCCCAGGACTGTCGATTCTCTTGCCGACCACCGCGGGCGGTTACTGCGAGTTTGGCTGGGATGAGGATTCACCTGCCGCCGTCCTTCCAGTCCCGATCGATGCTCCTCAACATGCTGAGGGCACCGGCAGCGATCCGAATTCGTACGGATCAGGACGACCTCTCACGATCGCCGAACATACGCAGAACGTATGCGACGAACTCGCGAAAATGCTCGGAAAACTTGGTAATCTGCCAGTCGATTGGCTGAGCCACCTATCTCTCGCGGCTCGTTGGCATGATGCAGGAAAAGGGCACGGTGCGTTTCAATATGGGATGCGGAAGGCCAACCCGGACCTCGATGCTTCAAAACTGTGGGCGAAATCCGGCAACAACGTCCGGTTGACGCACGGCCGCAAGTACTTCCGTCACGAACTAGCTTCCGCTTTGGCCGTCCTGAAACATGGGCTTCCTTTTGAGGTCGCCTACCTGGACGCCACTCATCACGGCAAGGTTCGCCTGAGCATCCGCACGCTGGCGGATGAAGATCAGCCCGACGATCCAGGCATCCTGTTCGCCCACGGTGTTCACGGCGGTGATTCGCTGCCGGAGGTCGATCTTGGCGGCAAGATTTGCGCGGCGGTGACACTCGACCTGTCGCCGATGCAACTCGGTGGCGAGCAGAGTTGGACGGCCCGAGCGCTCGCGTTGAGGGACTCTCTCGGCCCGTTCAGACTGGCGTATCTTGAGACACTCTTGCGGGCTGCCGATTTGCGGGCGAGCAAGAACGAAGCGAAGGGAATTTATCATGAATGAAGTCGTTCTGTCCGGCTGCACGCCCGAGCCGCTGATGAGCTACCTGAAAACTCTCGGCGTCTTCCGCCTCGTTGCCGAGCAACTGGACCCGACCGCCAAACTGTCCTGGCATGGCGGCGTTGCCTGTCTCCACTCGACTCTCGACCGCGACGGGCTGATCAAGTTCTTTCAGAGCGACTACCGGCCCACGCCGGTTGTTGGTCCCTGGGGAGCACGTTCCGGGTTCTATCCCGGTTCCTCGGAGTCTTCAGCTCGCGAGGCCCTGAATCGAATTGTAGCCGATGCCGAATCACGTCCATCATTGACGGTTTTTCGTGATGTCATCATCGAATTACGCAACATCATGAAATCTAGCGGTTTCACCGTGAAAGTTCGTGATGAAGATAAGTTGACTCTAATGCGGTTGTGCCGCAATAAACTTCCCGATGCGATGCTGGGGTGGCTGGATGCGGTTTTTATCCTGACCGATGAGTCGCGCAGGTTTCCACCTCTGCTCGGTACAGGCGGAAATGAAGGAAGCGGCAGCTATGTTTCCACGTTCGCGCAGGTCGTCGTTTCTCTCCTGATCGACCACGATTGTGACGGTGGAGTCGCCAACGCACTCTTCGGAGACTTCACGTCGTCTCTCGGTCAATTGGCCGTCGGTCATTTTAACCCAGGGGCAATCGGCGGCGCGAACTCTTCGCAAGGGTTCGATGGTGGCGGGGGGGTCAATCCGTGGGATTATCTTTTGGCGATCGAAGGCAGCGTGCTATTCGCGGGAGCAGTCTCCCGGCGAATGGGCATGGATACCGTCGCAAGAGCAGGATATCCGTTCTGCGTTGAGGCCGTGGCCGTTGGCTATGCTTCCGAGTCGGAGAAAGAGGCTGGGGAGTCCACCCGTGCGGAGTTATGGCTTCCGCTCTGGAAGACGCCATTTTCCCATGCTGAACTGACGCATCTATTCGCCGAAGGTCGCGCTCAACTTGGTCGGCGGCAGGCGAGGAATGCTGTTGAATTCGCGTTAGCAGTGAACTTGCTCGGTATTAGCAGGGGCGTGGATGCGTTCGTTCGATATGCATTCGTTATGCGAAACGGGCTTTCGTATTTTGCGGCCCCACTCGGTCGATTAGCGGCGACCCCGCGACCCGCCGCCCGCCTTCTCGACGACCAACCTCTGACCGCATGGGTCGAAAGACTTCGTTCCGCCTGCCGCGATAAGGAGAAGACGCCCGCACGATATCAGACCGCCCTTCGCCAGATTGACCGAGCGATGTTCGCATTCGCGAACCGAAGCGAATCTGATGTCCGCGCCGACCGACGAGCGCTGGTAAATGTAATGAGGGCCGTCGGCTGTGCCGAGCGAACACTTGCGACCGGGTTGGCCTTCTGCAAAGACAAGTACATTCGGCCTCTTCAAGGTCTCTCACCGCAATGGCTTGACCAGGCAAACGACGATAGCACTGAGTTCCGGCTTGCCGTCAGCCTCGCCGGCGTACTCGGATCGGGTAAAGTTGGCCCGCTGCGAGTCTTTCTCGAAGAAGTCGAGATGAAAGGGACCTTTGCCAACTGGTCGCCCGGCTCTACGTCGGCAGTGTGGTCAAGACGATCACTCGCGGCCAACCTGGCTGCCGTCTTCCGCCGCCGACAGATGGAAGCGTTCCGCGAAGGACAATTTGGCGTGCAGATGGACTCGCCTCGACCGGCTCGATTGTCGGCTGAAGGCGGCGGGGAAGTCGACGAAGGGGCTCGAGTGCCGATGGATTCGCGTCGACCGGCTCGATTGTCGGACGTGATCGCGTTCTTGCATGCCGAGATTGATGATGAGAAACTGCACGACCTGATCTGGGGCTTGATCAGCCTCGATTGGCCCAATATCAAGTACGAGCCACCCAATCAAATCGACACCGGCATTCCGTTCGAATTCGGCGCGCCTCGAATCCTCCTTCGACAGCAATCCTTCGTCGCGAATGGCAAATCCTGGAAGCTTGCGTCCGAAACCGAGCCCAATGCAAAGCCTGATCCCAAGGTGTTCCACATTCTGTCTTCCGGACAGTCTACCGCAGTGGAGCATTGTGTTGATATTGCCGCGAGGCGATTGAAGTCCGGTGGGTTGATTGTGACCGGTTATCACAACCGACAACAGGCCGGCAAGCCGCTCGGCGTCAAATCGTCGATCCCCGCCGATCGATTGTTGGCGAGCATGTTGTTGCCACTTTCAAATCAAGACATCGAGATGATTGCGAATTCCGTTCTCTACCCTCCAGAAACCGAGGAGTCGTCATGAGTGCTGATCTCAAGCTGCTGAGCGCCTCGCCTCGAATCTTGATCGAGGCGAACCTCAAGCCAGTCGCCGGCACGCGCATCCAACCGACCGGTTTCCCCGACCTCGGCCCGGCCACTTACGATGCACCAGGCGATGACGGCAGTCCCGTGCCTACCCTCCTCGTCGAGTCCGCTCAATCGATGGCGAACCGCCTAGAAGCCGTCTGCTGGGACGAGGCTTCCGACGATCTCGCACAAGAACTGCGAGGACTGCCATTCATCAAGGTGAAGCTCGCCGGCCTCGGGAATGGGACCGACACGACTTGCAGCCTGCTCGAATTCCATCGCCTCAATTCGCCGTACATCATGACCGGGACCACCGAGGACGATACCCCGTTCGCCGACGTTCTCAAACTACAACTCGGCCTGGCGATGATCCCGGGAAAGAAATCCTCGCCCAAGAAGAAAGCGGATGGCGTGACTGCCGAGGACACCACCAGCGACAAAGAACGCGACGATGTGGCGGGCGTGGTTAACCTCCGCAAACTGGCGGCCGTCTGCTTCAAGTACGACCCGAACTCGCTCGTTCACGGAGTGTTCCTGGAGAAAATCGCCGGGCGGCTCCGACATCCTCGGGCGATCTCCGCGTTCATTGAGGCGAGCGGAGTCGGTCGCGCGGACAGCGGCGGTGTCAAGTTCGATCGAGTCTTGCCCAAATCCAAGGTCGCGGGAGTTGAAGCCAAGGACGGATACGGCAACGTTCCATTCCACCGCACCGAATTCACCGCGAAGTCGATCACCGCGTTCTTCTCCCTCGATCTGGCCCAAATCCGTGGGTACGGTCTTCCGACCGAAGCAACCGACCTGCTCGTCGTCTTGTCGCTCTGGAAAGTCCGTCAATTCCTCGATTCGAACATGCGGTTGCGAGCGGCGTGCGAACTGGAGATCGACGAAAAGGCAAAAGGTATTCAGGTCAAACGTCCTGGAGGATTTGGTCTTCCACCGGCATCCAACCTGGCGAGCCAGCTTGCCGACCTGATCGCCAAGTGCAAGCCACTCTTCGCCAGCCCGACTGTCACGACTCTGACCTGGAACAACCCGAAAGGTTAGGAGTCATCTCACATGGCCGTCATTATCAAACTCACATTTCCTGCCGGGCGCTATCACGCCACTCCCTGGGGTCGGCATGTGAACGAGGGCGTTCCGGAATGGCCGTTGTCTCCGTGGCGGCTCCTTCGGGCGCTCATCGCGGTCTGGCAACGCACCTCTCCGGATCTGTCTGAACAGCAGATTCGACGAATCCTCGAATCGCTCCTATCCCCGCCCAGGTTCCATTTGCCGCCGTTCCGCGTTGCCCACACCAGGCACTACATGCCCCTAGGAAAGAAGTCACCGAGAGAAATCACAGGCGGTGGTACAACCCTCGTCTTTGACACGTTCGTCAGCATCAACCGTGATGCGAAACTGTTCGTCGGTTGGCTTGATGCTGAACTTAATTCTGACGACAGAGTTGTACTAGGCAAGCTGCTCGAAAACCTCTCCTTCCTCGGACGAGCCGAAAGCTGGGTTCATGCCGAGTTGTTTGAGGGCGCGGTGAAGTTACCACTTGGACCAGCCGAACCCGATGATCCGAACCCCGTCCCCGTGTTCTGCCTTGACCCTTTTACCGCCTTTGGCAGTGAGTATTACACGACGCATGACCCAAAAAAGTTGAAGAAAGGATTGAATCCGCGAGAATATCTTTTTGATTGCCCCCGTTGGCATTTGTGCCTGGACACAGAGACCATCCATGAACGGAAATGGTCCCAAGTCCCCGGCGCAAAATGGGAAATGTACACTCGTCCCGACCAACGCTCCACTTCCACTCCGGAGAAAGAACGCCGTCCGTTGAGCTCGCCGAATCGGTACACGGTCGCCCGGTTTGCATTGGACGGCCCCGTACTGCCCCTCGTGCAAGACACTGTCTTGGTCGCTGATCAAATGCGTCGGGCCATCATGAGCAGCTATGAGAAGGTTCGGCGGCGAGAGCGGTATGATGGTCAGACAATCCCTGACAACACCGAGCGCTTCAAGTCGGAGAACTTTTCCGGCAAAGCTCCGACGGGTGAACCACTCCGCGACGACCACTCGCACGCCTATTACCTACCCATCGATGAAGATGGTGACGGGCGTCTCGACCACGTCACAATCTACTCCCGTCGTGGTTTTGATACCGACGAAATCCGAGCCATCGACTCGCTTCGCCGCCTCAAACTCGATGAGCGCAAACTCTCGCTCCTCCTTGTCGGCTTAGGCCAGTCTGGTGATTTTGAGCAATCCCCGCTCTTCGGGAACTCCAATGTGTGGGTGTCCGCCACACCCTTTCTCGCGACAAGACATCCCAAGAGTCGAGGCCAGAAGAGAGATCGGCCCGAATTGCTCGGTCATGAGAATCGATCGGCCTTTCTTGTCGAAGTCCTACGCGAGGAGTGGGGCCGACTTGCCCATCGGCACCCCGAACTGCCCTCGCCGGATCGCATCGAGATCGAGCCGTTCGGAGAGATCGGCCCCAAGCGCCTCCGACCCCTCCAGTTTCGCCGCGCCCGGCCCAAGCCAGGTGATGACGGCGGACAGCGCCCCGCCACCGGCATCCTTCTCCGCTTCGCCGAGCCAGTCTCAGGCCCCATTTGCCTCGGTCACTCCAGCCATTTCGGTCTCGGCCTCTTCGTTCGCATCGACTGACCATTGCTCCCTCAATGAAGACCGACCGAACGCCGGGTATCGAGCTTCAGCTAGCTCCGCCGCAATTTTTCATTGTGAACCGATGGATCGCACCCGCACCTTCACGGACGACAGAGCTGATCTGCCCGTTCTCTCCGCGAGAGCCAGGGTGGTAGAATCATGCAATGTACGAGTTTGCGCTCCAAGCTCCTTGGCAAGACGGAAGTTAGAACAAAAATGGCCCATGATCCCCTCTCGCGTGACGCAACTCGCGAATTATCCAAGAGTTCTGTTCCTGGACAAGGTTTCGAACGACTCACCAATCGGTCTTCGAGCCCAACCTCTCGCGGAAGGCCTCGTAAGTTGTTACAAGAGCGGGAGTCACGAGGCCGGCCGTCTTCCACGACGTCAAAGTCGTGGCCCCATTGAAGCATGAAGAAATCGCAAAATCTCGATACGCGTATCACGGTCTTCCACGACGTCAAAGTCGTGGCCCCATTGAAGCGCGAAGCCGGCGCGCCCCCAGCCAGGGGCAAGCGTGTCTTCCACGACGTCAAAGTCGTGGCCCCATTGAAGCCGCTGCTGGGGTGATCAAATGCCCGAACCGCCGCTCGTCTTCCACGACGTCAAAGTCGTGGCCCCATTGAAGCAGGGCGGTAAGGGAAGTCCCCGCAACTCTCGGTCAGAGTCTTCCACGACGTCAAAGTCGTGGCCCCATTGAAGCACCGCAGGAGCGCTCAATGGGTCTTTGCTTCGTCCGCGTCTTCCACGACGTCAAAGTCGTGGCCCCATTGAAGCGGCACGGGGACGCTCGCGCGATTCAGCGACCTGGCCGTCTTCCACGACGTCAAAGTCGTGGCCCCATTGAAGCGGTCGAGATCGCCGAGATGAACTCGCACGTCGCCCGGTCTTCCACGACGTCAAAGTCGTGGCCCCATTGAAGCAACTTCAGCCGCAACAACTGATTCACTTCGCGCCGTCTTCCACGACGTCAAAGTCGTGGCCCCATTGAAGCAGGTCGGATCTCGCTTCCGAGAACAGTTTGAGGTACGGTCTTCCACGACGTCAAAGTCGTGGCCCCATTGAAGCGTTGATTTTGGGATCAACGCCCTTTCGCGCGGCGTGTCTTCCACGACGTCAAAGTCGTGGCCCCATTGAAGCCAGGCGACGGGTCAATTCGCGGCCGTCCTTCGGGGGGTCTTCCACGACGTCAAAGTCGTGGCCCCATTGAAGCTCTTCGAACGCCCGTAAACCGTCGGTTGATATTCCGTGTCTTCCACGACGTCAAAGTCGTGGCCCCATTGAAGCTTCAAGCCGAGATCCACCAGCGCGGCGTCGGGGTCGTCTTCCACGACGTCAAAGTCGTGGCCCCATTGAAGCTCGGGCAGGCCCGTCGTCGGTTGGATGCACATCGGCATGTCTTCCACGACGTCAAAGTCGTGGCCCCATTGAAGCAGGAGGTTGCTCATGTCAGGCGGCTCGTCTCGCGGCGTCTTCCACGACGTCAAAGTCGTGGCCCCATTGAAGCCGCCGCGAAGGCCCCGGCCGCCTCGTCGAGCGGCCCTGTCTTCCACGACGTCAAAGTCGTGGCCCCATTGAAGCACGGACAGCCGATTTCCCTCATTCTGAACTTCAAGTCTTCCACGACGTCAAAGTCGTGGCCCCATTGAAGCGGGTTAACGCCCTTGTTCGCGGCGTCCGTCTCGGGTCTTCCACGACGTCAAAGTCGTGGCCCCATTGAAGCCGTTGCCCCCACTTATCGAGGCGCTTGACCATGTCGAGTCTTCCACGACGTCAAAGTCGTGGCCCCATTGAAGCTCGTTTGCCCCGGTCGACGGGTCGTAGGCGGCCCCTGTCTTCCACGACGTCAAAGTCGTGGCCCCATTGAAGCCTGGACTATCACGCGACCCTCTTGCACAAAATGGAGTCTTCCACGACGTCAAAGTCGTGGCCCCATTGAAGCAGCAGAGAGGGCCGGCACGGGAAAGCCAAGGGACTCCGTCTTCCACGACGTCAAAGTCGTGGCCCCATTGAAGCGTCCACTGCGCCGTCGCGCACGGAGGAGGTGACGCAGGTCTTCCACGACGTCAAAGTCGTGGCCCCATTGAAGCCCACCCAACCGGCGGAGAGATTGACCGATGGCCGCGTCTTCCACGACGTCAAAGTCGTGGCCCCATTGAAGCCGGCTAGCCATTGTCAGGAGTCCTTAGCAGGGGTCTGGTCTTCCACGACGTCAAAGTCGTGGCCCCATTGAAGCACGATCACGCGATGGCGAGAGAGCGTCCAGGCCCTCGTCTTCCACGACGTCAAAGTCGTGGCCCCATTGAAGCTACGTGGGCGCGTAACAACAAAAGACGGCGTCTGGGGTCTTCCACGACGTCAAAGTCGTGGCCCCATTGAAGCGCGGCCTCCGTGCCATAAGGCGGATCGGTCACGATCGCGTCTTCCACGACGTCAAAGTCGTGGCCCCATTGAAGCGACGGGGAGGCTGTGGTGAGCAACTAGTATCAGCCTGTCTTCCACGACGTCAAAGTCGTGGCCCCATTGAAGCCGGAACAGCCCTGTCACTGGCCGGATGTCGCTCTGGTCTTCCACGACGTCAAAGTCGTGGCCCCATTGAAGCCGAGAGCGCGTTGTAAATGGCCTTTTGCCACTGCGCGTCTTCCACGACGTCAAAGTCGTGGCCCCATTGAAGCTTCACCGAGTCGAGCAGGTCGGCCGCGTAGACGGCGTCTTCCACGACGTCAAAGTCGTGGCCCCATTGAAGCGACCCCGGCCAGGTCGTGAGGGCGTCGGGCGTTACCGTCTTCCACGACGTCAAAGTCGTGGCCCCATTGAAGCATCCAGCGTGCCGACGGCGGCCCCATCAAGATCCGGTCTTCCACGACGTCAAAGTCGTGGCCCCATTGAAGCGATTTCCTCCGCCTTCTCCTTCGCGACCGCGGCCGAGGTCTTCCACGACGTCAAAGTCGTGGCCCCATTGAAGCGACCCACCGGTCACACGCGACGCGTCGCGGCCGCGTCTTCCACGACGTCAAAGTCGTGGCCCCATTGAAGCATGTTCACGGCGTCGGTTATCGTCGCGGTCGCGCTGGGGGTCTTCCACGACGTCAAAGTCGTGGCCCCATTGAAGCTGCGGCCGAGGCGGCCGTCTGATCGGTGGCTGGCTTCGTCTTCCACGACGTCAAAGTCGTGGCCCCATTGAAGCTGATAGTCGCGGACGGCGGCCCAGTAGTCGTCATGTCTTCCACGACGTCAAAGTCGTGGCCCCATTGAAGCCTGGTGAACCGCCATCGCTGGCCGGGAGTGAATCGGTCTTCCACGACGTCAAAGTCGTGGCCCCATTGAAGCCTCAAGCAGCGGCTCGGCGCTGGCGAACCGCACCACGTCTTCCACGACGTCAAAGTCGTGGCCCCATTGAAGCTTGAGGAACTCGACGAGGGCCATCCCGAGGTTGGCGATGTCTTCCACGACGTCAAAGTCGTGGCCCCATTGAAGCTTTTTTGACGGGCGGGGGTGGTTTTTGAAGGGCCGCGTCTTCCACGACGTCAAAGTCGTGGCCCCATTGAAGCACTTTCGCCTTGGGCAGTTTACGGGCAACGACCAGTCTTCCACGACGTCAAAGTCGTGGCCCCATTGAAGCAAGCAAGGCGATCGAGCCGAAGTTCCAACAGTCACCGCGTCTTCCACGACGTCAAAGTCGTGGCCCCATTGAAGCTCCTTGTCGCGAGCGATCAGCTCCGCATTGAGGAGTCTTCCACGACGTCAAAGTCGTGGCCCCATTGAAGCTCGTCGTTGGTTCGGGCGAAGTCATCAATCACCAGCAGTCTTCCACGACGTCAAAGTCGTGGCCCCATTGAAGCCAGGTCTTCCGCCGTGATTTTTGCAGGCCCGTTCATGAGTCTTCCACGACGTCAAAGTCGTGGCCCCATTGAAGCCCCGAGTTTGACGCCGGGGGGAAAGTCGGCTTCGGGAGGGTCTTCCACGACGTCAAAGTCGTGGCCCCATTGAAGCTTCCTTAATTCCCTGGCATTATCGGAATCAGGATCGGGTCTTCCACGACGTCAAAGTCGTGGCCCCATTGAAGCTTCTATCCCGCGCCCGACAAGACCGGCAAGCTCGGTCTTCCACGACGTCAAAGTCGTGGCCCCATTGAAGCCCTGGAATCGACATCGCGCGGGCTCGCATCACGCCAGTCTTCCACGACGTCAAAGTCGTGGCCCCATTGAAGCAGCCCGTCCTTGGAGGCGACGACCGAGGAGTTCGCGTCTTCCACGACGTCAAAGTCGTGGCCCCATTGAAGCTGACCGGGTGCGGCTGCTGCGGAGCCGGGCCGACAGCGTCTTCCACGACGTCAAAGTCGTGGCCCCATTGAAGCACCCACAAGAGCCATTCTCTGACCCTGCAATTCACGTCTTCCACGACGTCAAAGTCGTGGCCCCATTGAAGCCGCCATGTCGCAACGATCGACGCGATACGTTGACGTCTTCCACGACGTCAAAGTCGTGGCCCCATTGAAGCGGCCTTGCGGCGCTTCCGCCATTTGCGGCTCGTGCCGTCGTCTTCCACGACGTCAAAGTCGTGGCCCCATTGAAGCTGTACACTGACTTGGTGGACAGTTTGGGACCCCGGGTCTTCCACGACGTCAAAGTCGTGGCCCCATTGAAGCCGAGAATTCGGCCAGTACCCGACGCATCCCGTAATGTCTTCCACGACGTCAAAGTCGTGGCCCCATTGAAGCACGGGAGCACCGTAAAGCAGACGGGCCTTTGCAACGTCTTCCACGACGTCAAAGTCGTGGCCCCATTGAAGCCTCTGGAATCGTCGCTCAAGGGGATCGGGCCGTCCGCGTCTTCCACGACGTCAAAGTCGTGGCCCCATTGAAGCCTGTCGACATACGCCCAGATCGTCGACTCACGGAACTGTCTTCCACGACGTCAAAGTCGTGGCCCCATTGAAGCAAGGATTTGGCGAAGACCGTCAAAGCGCGTTTGCCGCGTCTTCCACGACGTCAAAGTCGTGGCCCCATTGAAGCTTCTTATCGGGTAGGTTTGAATCAGGACCCGACCGCAGTCTTCCACGACGTCAAAGTCGTGGCCCCATTGAAGCCTCTGGAATCGCACCGTGCCGAGGCTGTCGCGGTGAAGTCTTCCACGACGTCAAAGTCGTGGCCCCATTGAAGCTCATTGGCGCCGGTAACCGGGTTGTACGCCGGGCCAGTCTTCCACGACGTCAAAGTCGTGGCCCCATTGAAGCTGGACGTCCAAGGTGGCCACGACGAACCCGCACAGGTCTTCCACGACGTCAAAGTCGTGGCCCCATTGAAGCGTGCTCCCGCTGCGTGGCCATCCACGGCTTGCGGAAGGTCTTCCACGACGTCAAAGTCGTGGCCCCATTGAAGCCCAGTAACGCCGCCACGGTGACCGGGTCGATCCCGTCTTCCACGACGTCAAAGTCGTGGCCCCATTGAAGCAGAGCCAGCCGGCCAGGCTAGGCGGGCGGGCTCTCTGTCTTCCACGACGTCAAAGTCGTGGCCCCATTGAAGCGCGGGCCTCACGCCCGATCAGAAGCTTGACCCCGGGCGTCTTCCACGACGTCAAAGTCGTGGCCCCATTGAAGCCCGGGCCAGTACAGCCGGTTCTCACCGGCCGTCGGCAGGTCTTCCACGACGTCAAAGTCGTGGCCCCATTGAAGCACCTTTATGGGCCGACGCGAAGTAAGCATCACAAAACACGTCTTCCACGACGTCAAAGTCGTGGCCCCATTGAAGCGAGGCGACCCCGTTGGCAGAGAAACCCACGGACGCGGGTCTTCCACGACGTCAAAGTCGTGGCCCCATTGAAGCGCGGCGCGTCTGTAGCGTGAGCGGGAAAGGACTGGGTCTTCCACGACGTCAAAGTCGTGGCCCCATTGAAGCCAGATTCGCGCGACGATGATCCGCTCGGGAGGTCTGGTCTTCCACGACGTCAAAGTCGTGGCCCCATTGAAGCGTGTCCGGCAAGCTTTGTGATGAGCGCTTCGGCGAGTCTTCCACGACGTCAAAGTCGTGGCCCCATTGAAGCTCGCGCAGCCAGGCCGAGACAGACGAGCGATTCAAGTCTTCCACGACGTCAAAGTCGTGGCCCCATTGAAGCGTGCTCGTTCCGCGTTCCCAGCCGGTGCCCCCGTCGAGTCTTCCACGACGTCAAAGTCGTGGCCCCATTGAAGGGGCGGAGCTTGGCTCCTCGATGTACTGGGTCGACACGTCTTCCACGACGTCAAAGTCGTGGCCCCATTGAAGGAGTGACGGCCGAACGGTTGGCGTAGAAGTGGGCGAGTCTTCCACGACGTCAAAGTCGTGGCCCCATTGAAGGATTGACCGCCGTTCATGATGCCGCTTTTGGCGAGGACGTCTTCCACGACGTCAAAGTCGTGGCCCCATTGAAGGCCATTGGCTCCGCCACTCACGCAGGTCTTGCGCGGTCTTCCACGACGTCAAAGTCGTGGCCCCATTGAAGCTTCGCCTGCCTGGTGAGCAGGACCGAGGTGGCCAGGTCTTCCACGACGTCAAAGTCGTGGCCCCATTGAAGCTTATTCCGGCCGTCCCGGCGGTGCCGGAAAGTCCCGTCTTCCACGACGTCAAAGTCGTGGCCCCATTGAAGCGTTGGCTTTTCGCTCGCGGCACACTTCACGAGTAGCGTCTTCCACGACGTCAAAGTCGTGGCCCCATTGAAGCCGTGGCCCGCCAGAGTCGAGAGGCGCGACGACGGGCGTCTTCCACGACGTCAAAGTCGTGGCCCCATTGAAGCCGGCCGGTGGCGATCATCGATTCAACCTGCTGTTCGGCGTCTTCCACGACGTCAAAGTCGTGGCCCCATTGAAGCGTCGTCGAAGAAGGTCGAGGAGTCCCCGGCATCGGCCGTCTTCCACGACGTCAAAGTCGTGGCCCCATTGAAGCGCGTGTTGCTGTTCGCGGATCATCTGTTGGAGCAGTCTTCCACGACGTCAAAGTCGTGGCCCCATTGAAGGTTGCCGTCATAGAACAAGGTGACGGGCGGAAACTGAGTCTTCCACGACGTCAAAGTCGTGGCCCCATTGAAGCGTCCGACATGGATGAGGCTCTCGGGGTCCGTGGGAGGTCTTCCACGACGTCAAAGTCGTGGCCCCATTGAAGCGGCTTCGCCTGCTCGATCCGCCCAGCGACGATCTGGGTCTTCCACGACGTCAAAGTCGTGGCCCCATTGAAGCAGCGGCAATTCACCCCGCTGCACGCGCCTCGCCTGCGTCTTCCACGACGTCAAAGTCGTGGCCCCATTGAAGCGCCTCGACCAGCTGCTCGACAGCATCGGCTGCGGCGCGTCTTCCACGACGTCAAAGTCGTGGCCCCATTGAAGCCACTGTGCCCCATCAGTTCGGCCACAGTGGCGATCGTCTTCCACGACGTCAAAGTCGTGGCCCCATTGAAGCTGTCGACAGACGATATACTATCAACAGAGTGATCGACGTCTTCCACGACGTCAAAGTCGTGGCCCCATTGAAGGGACACCTACGCGGGCGTCGTCAGCGGCAATCCCAAGGTCTTCCACGACGTCAAAGTCGTGGCCCCATTGAAGGGTTACCCGCGTCGTCGTCGAACCAGTAACCGAGGCGTCTTCCACGACGTCAAAGTCGTGGCCCCATTGAAGGCTCATCGGTACCGCCGGTCTGACCGCCGCGTTCATCGTCTTCCACGACGTCAAAGTCGTGGCCCCATTGAAGGTTCCTGACTCTACCGGATTGCAGGTTTTGGGTTTCTGATGCCCATCAGTGAGGTCGACACCATCAGGTTGTGGAGCCAGTGCTCATGGTAGCGCTTGCCGTTGAGCCGATGGGCAGGACTCTCGAAAGCCCGAGGGCGCTTACCCCGCGGCGCGTATGGCCGGAAGTTCTCCAGCAACGCCCAGCCCCGCGGCCGCAACTCGGACGAGCCCTGATGGCCGTGCAAACCCCGGCCCGCATACATCAGCCGGCACAGCCGGTTCATCGGCCGGTCCACCGCGTTGCTCGTGCGATGGCATCCCGGATGGTTGTAGGCCGCCGCGTAGGACTCCGTCTTGCCCCACAGCTTCGCCACCATCTCGCCCACCGGGGCGGGCCAGGCCTGTGTCGCCCACCACTGCTGAAACTCATTCATCAGGCGTCGGAACTCCTCCGCGGTGGCGGCGCGGTAGACGTCCCACACCCGGCGGTGCAGGTCGCGGGCCTTGCGGCAGCGGTCGCGGACCTTGAGGAACCCGTGCAGGAAGCAGAGCACCACTGCGATCGATGGGAACAGCCCGCGGAAGGCGTTCCGCGTCGCCGCCCAGCCGTCGGTGTTGACCGTCTCGGGGGCGTATCCGGGCGCGACATCCCGCGCCTCGGCCGCGAACACGCCGTAGGCCTCCCGGAGATGGGCGTCATCGGCCGCGGACGTCAATGCGATGCCCAGGATGCAGCCCCCGCCGACGGTGGTCGCGACGTAGCCCTTCTGGCCGGCCCAGTCGGCGTGATGCTCGTCGGCCGCCAGATGCCCGGGCAACCGGGCCGGGTCGCGGACGGTGGTGCCCACCAGGCTGCTCCGACCCAGCCTCTCGACGACGCGATGCCAGTACATCTCGCCATGGCCGAAGCCGATCCTGAGCAGCCACGGGGGGACGCCATGCGCCGCCAGGAGCAAGGGGTACGCCAGGTCATCGGCGCTGCCGGTCATGGAGCCGGTGACGAAGCTGGGGCGGAGCCAGTAGGAGGATCGGTCGTCCGTGACGACCTTCCGGAGCTTCAGCCCGGGGAGCTTGCGGGACTCGCGGCCGAACCCGTGGAGGCGATACCCGCGGTCGAAGCCGGCGGGGAACAGTTCCGGGGCCGAGCGGACCCATCCGTCGACGAACGCCCGAATGCGTCGGGGGTCGTGCCAGATCTCGTCGTACTGCGGCCGGGTCATGGGGATGACGATCTGTTTGGCCCCGCGCGGCGGTTGCGGCGGAGCTGGTTTTCGTTCACGATTCACTCGCCGGGTGTTCGGTCGCGCGTCCATTTCGGCATCCTCTTCTGTGGTAAGAAAAAGGATGACGAGAATGTCGCCGGCCGGATACCCGGCACCTCAATACCTGCAATCCGGTAGAGTCAGGAAGGTTCAAATACTGCGACGAAGCCTACGCGGTCCTGTCGTCTTCCACGACGTCAAAGTCGTGGCCCCATTGAAGGCGCGATGGCATCGACCCTCGCAATGACCGCCTCGGCGTCTTCCACGACGTCAAAGTCGTGGCCCCATTGAAGGATTCCCAAGGCCGGCAACGTTCGCGTCCGCCAATCGAGTCTTCCACGACGTCAAAGTCGTGGCCCCATTGAAGGAACCTCGGATGCGATTTAATCACGAATGACCCGGGTCTTCCACGACGTCAAAGTCGTGGCCCCATTGAAGGGAAGAGAACGCCGTCGACCCGCCTGCCGCGATGTTGTCTTCCACGACGTCAAAGTCGTGGCCCCATTGAAGGAGTGGCTTGAAGTGGTCCAGGAATCAGCCTACGGGTCTTCCACGACGTCAAAGTCGTGGCCCCATTGAAGCGCCAACATCGTCTCTCATGTCAACCTTCACTGTCCCGTCTTCCACGACGTCAAAGTCGTGGCCCCATTGAAGCATGTCCGAGGCGCGTTTTCTTCGGGCCGAACGCCGCCGGTCTTCCACGACGTCAAAGTCGTGGCCCCATTGAAGCTGCGTCTGGGTCGACCCCGACGACCAGACCCGGCCGAGTCTTCCACGACGTCAAAGTCGTGGCCCCATTGAAGCCGAAATCGTCGGGCCGTGATTGCCGAAGGAGGGCCTCGTCTTCCACGACGTCAAAGTCGTGGTCCCATTGAAGCGTCGACGGGGCCGCGTATCCAATGCTTGGGGACTGTCTTCCACGACGTCAAAGTCGTGGCCCCATTGAAGCCATGAACGCATAAACGGCGTAGGCAAGTTCGCCGAGGTCTTCCACGACGTCAAAGTCGTGGCCCCATTGAAGCTCAGATTCGCAAAAGGTACCTACCGCGTTCGCCGCTGTCTTCCACGACGTCAAAGTCGTGGCCCCATTGAAGCAAGCTTCTCCACGAAAGTGCACCCGTCTATGTCACGTCTTCCACGACGTCAAAGTCGTGGCCCCATTGAAGCCGTGACTTCGCGATCAAGCACGGCCACGCGTCCATGTCTTCCACGACGTCAAAGTCGTGGCCCCATTGAAGCCCTTTCACTGGCGGTGCCCTCAACCGCCAGACCCGTCAGGTCTTCCACGACGTCAAAGTCGTGGCCCCATTGAAGCTTCTTGCAGGTGCAGCCCTTGACCCGCCATCGCGTGGGGTCTTCCACGACGTCAAAGTCGTGGCCCCATTGAAGCTGGATCGTCATCAAACATTGGCACGCCGAACGCTTCGTCTTCCACGACGTCAAAGTCGTGGCCCCATTGAAGCGATGCCGACGCCCTGCTGTATCGCCGTCTCTCGCCGTCTTCCACGACGTCAAAGTCGTGGCCCCATTGAAGCCGGTGTACACTAATTCTACAGCGGAAGTAGTTTGACCTTCTTGTGCCTGGCCATCCAGGTCTTGGTGTGGGAGCGTCGGGCAATCTTATTCCGATGGATGTGATACTCCACCAGCAACAGGGCCACCTCCATTGATAAGCCGGGAACCTCCATCGCCCTCTGAAGTAGTCGCACGGTGCGATCGAGCGTCAGTTCCGGCGTTTTTTTCCCAGGTCGCGCCGCGTCAGCGTGACGAACAGGTGGGCCATCGCGACCAGACTCATGTGATGGTGCCACCCGACCCACGACCGCGTCTCGTACTGCGCCATCCCCAGGTAGCTCTTGGCGTCCTCGAAGAAGTCCTCGACCTTGTGCCGGGTGCAGGCCACCCGGGCCAACACCTCCGGCGGCGTCGATGCGTCGGCGTTGCTGACGTAGTACTTGACCTCGGGGGTCGGCTCCAACGACCGCCGCGCCAGGAGCCAGACCGGCGGGCCGGCCTCGCCGTGGCGGACCGCCCAGACCCGGATCGCGGCGAACTCGAAGCAGAGCGGCCCTTTCGCCCCCGGACCCAGGTTCAGGACTTGCCACGACTCGGGCCCCAGCGACGACGCGATCGCGGCAACCGAGGCGACGGAGTCCCGGACCGGCTTCGTCGGGACGCGGCCCCGGCCGCCGTACGGCGGGACGCACGACGCCGGGTCCTTGGTCCAGACCGTCGTGTTGACCGGGACCTCGACCACGTACCGCAACCCCAGC
This sequence comes from Isosphaeraceae bacterium, assembly GCA_965277595.1. GTDB lineage: Bacteria > Planctomycetota > Planctomycetia > Isosphaerales > Isosphaeraceae > CBDIDH01. Next base: position 709,691 of record CBDIDH010000002.1, on the reverse strand, counting down.
AGTTCCAGTTCATCGAGGAACCCGCCGTTCTGCCCATACCCTTCGTCGGCCGTGACCCAATCCAGGGCCACGACCCCCAAGGCCGCCGTCTGGCGGATCAACCCCGCGGCGATCTCGGGCTTGGTCCGGAAGGCGACCGACTCGGGGATGTGGACCTTCTCCCGCCGCCGCCGGCCGGCCTTGTCGCGTGCGCACCAGCCCTCGGGCAAGTAGAGTTGATGATCCAGCAGCGCCGAGCCGCCGGGGGCGACCCCTACCAGGAAGACCCCGACCTGGCAGTTGTCCTGCTTGCCGAGCCGGCCGTTGTACTGCCGGGCCACCCCGGCGCTCTGGTCGCCCTTCTTGGCGAACCCGCTCTCGTCGACGATCCCGACGACCCCGATCGGACTCCCGGCGGCGGTCGGGACCAGTTCGTCGGCGAAGACGGATTGGACCTCGGCCTGGGCGTCGTCGTGATCCCAGGGGGCGATGTTGATGAACTTCTGGAGCGCCGAGACCTGGCCGTCGCCGACGCAAAGGGCGATCGGCTCGATGCTCTTGCGCTCGGGGCAGACCATCAGCCCTTTGACGTAGGTGAAGGCATGATCCTGAGCCTGTACCTTGCCGAACAGGGGGGCGAACCGCTCGTGGAATTGAACCAGGCGCCCGGCCGCGGCGCGCACTTCGTCCTCGGTCATAGAGGTTTTCCCCATACGGGTGCAGATTCCGATGACGGGCCGGCGCGTCTCTCAACTACGAACCTCCAGGTTAACGACGGATTGCCTCGAAGCTAGGAATTTCTTCCGCTGTAGAACTAAGGAGCCGGGCAAGAATAACCTGTCGGACAAACTTCGCTGAATCGCTTTGAACAAGAGCAGCGACTTCCGAAATCTGTCAAGTTATTCTTGCCCAACTCCTAACCATTAGTCTTGCCTCTACTTTTGGTCTTCCACGACGTCAAAGTCGTGGCCCCATTGAAGCTCGGATATCGCTTGCGGTACGCGTCCCGAAGCTTCGTCTTCCACGACGTCAAAGTCGTGGCCCCATTGAAGCGCGCGTCGCGTCCACATCTACAAGGCGAGCAACAAGGCGTCTTCCACGACGTCAAAGTCGTGGCCCCATTGAAGCATCCCAGGGATCGCAAGAGTCCGCAGACCATTTCGGGTCTTCCACGTCGTCAAAGTCGTGGCCCCATTGAAGCACTCCAGTTCCCCTTGGTCGATGCCCCGTTCACCGAGTCTTCCACGACGTCAAAGTCGTGGCCCCATTGAAGCGAGGCGGTGGACCCGGCGGTCGCGCGGCGGGATTCGAGTCTTCCACGACGTCAAAGTCGTGGCCCCATTGAAGCGAGATCGTCACGGTCAGGGTCGTGCCCGCGACAAGGTCTTCCACGACGTCAAAGTCGTGGCCCCATTGAAGCACGAGCATCGGGTCGGCTGAAGCGCCGGACTGACCTCGTCTTCCACGACGTCAAAGTCGTGGCCCCATTGAAGCCGTTTCGAGGGTCACCCGCAGGGCGTCAATTTCCGCGGTCTTCCACGACGTCAAAGTCGTGGCCCCATTGAAGCTGACACAGCCAGGAAGCCTTTGGCGAGGCTCCTGAGTCTTCCACGACGTCAAAGTCGTGGCCCCATTGAAGCATCCCGTCGGCCCCGTCGCCTCGGCGCTCTACCAGGGTCTTCCACGACGTCAAAGTCGTGGCCCCATTGAAGCCGCTGCTCGACGTTGTCGGCCCAGGTGACGTTGAGTCTTCTACGACGTCAAAGTCGTGGCCCCATTGAAGCTTCTCGACGGCCGTCTTGTGATCGGCGAGTACCTTGTCTTCCACGACGTCAAAGTCGTGGCCCCATTGAAGCTGCGTACTGGACAGCCGGCGCAACGACCTTAGACGCGTCTTCCACGACGTCAAAGTCGTGGCCCCATTGAAGCGCGAGTTCGTGGGCGTGGTCCAGGAGTTCCTTGCGGAGTCTTCCACGACGTCAAAGTCGTGGCCCCATTGAAGCTCCCGCCGAGCCGACCTCTCTTCCCTCGGACTGACCCGGTCTTCCACGACGTCAAAGTCGTGGCCCCATTGAAGCCGGACCCGCTTCGCCAGCTCGGCGTTGACCTCGCCTGTCTTCCACGACGTCAAAGTCGTGGCCCCATTGAAGCTTGATCCCTGTCAACCGCGCCGGAAGCCCGGACCCCGTCTTCCACGACGTCAAAGTCGTGGCCCCATTGAAGCAGCCGGATCGGCAATGATCTTTGCAAGAGGTATCACGTCTTCCACGACGTCAAAGTCGTGGCCCCATTGAAGCATGGGACCGGATCTTACTCCGGTCCTGAACCATCATGTCTTCCACGACGTCAAAGTCGTGGCCCCATTGAAGCGATCTCTTGTCCGAGGATTCGACTACGGTCAGGCGGTCTTCCACGACGTCAAAGTCGTGGCCCCATTGAAGCCCGGAGGAGTCGAGCGCCATCGTGCCCTGGTCGAGGTCTTCCACGACGTCAAAGTCGTGGCCCCATTGAAGCAGCTGCTCGGCGGAAAGTCGGTTTGCCATAATGATGTCTTCCACGACGTCAAAGTCGTGGCCCCATTGAAGCGCCACGCTCGCGCTCCCGGCCGTGACGGTGTTTCCCGTCTTCCACGACGTCAAAGTCGTGGCCCCATTGAAGCAAGATCATATTAGAAAATTCAGACCCAACGCACCCGGTCTTCCACGACGTCAAAGTCGTGGCCCCATTGAAGCGCCTTTTGCGCCTCATCGGCCTTCTTGAGATCTTCCCGTCTTCCACGACGTCAAAGTCGTGGCCCCATTGAAGCCATCACCACCGCCGGCGAGAGTGAAGACGGAGTCTGGTTGTCTTCCACGACGTCAAAGTCGTGGCCCCATTGAAGCCTGGTCAACCCGTACAGCGGTTCCTCGTCGGGTTCAGGTCTTCCACGACGTCAAAGTCGTGGCCCCATTGAAGCCAGAGGGCGGCGTCGTCCCGATCGAAAACGGACCGTGTCTTCCACGACGTCAAAGTCGTGGCCCCATTGAAGCAAGACGTCGCCCTGCATGAACGAGCTATTATCGGTCGTCTTCCACGACGTCAAAGTCGTGGCCCCATTGAAGCCTCTTTGGCGGTAACCAGGTCAATCCCAACCCGCTCGGTCTTCCACGACGTCAAAGTCGTGGCCCCATTGAAGCCATATCCACCCGATCCTGGGGGCCGTGGACGTCCTCGTCTTCCACGACGTCAAAGTCGTGGCCCCATTGAAGCGGTCTGGTCGCCGGTGGCATCGGCCTCGCCCATACCGTCTTCCACGACGTCAAAGTCGTGGCCCCATTGAAGCTGGAAACCTGCCCGGAAGCACGTAGCGGCCGGCACGTGTCTTCCACGACGTCAAAGTCGTGGCCCCATTGAAGCGATACGCGGCATTCCCTGGCGAAGGGAAGGCGCCGTCTTCCACGACGTCAAAGTCGTGGCCCCATTGAAGCAGCTTCACGGCGGTCGCAACATCCCGGCGATCGACGTCTTCCACGACGTCAAAGTCGTGGCCCCATTGAAGCGTCCGTTCACGAGGTCAAGGCGTTCGCGACGACGTGTCTTCCACGACGTCAAAGTCGTGGCCCCATTGAAGCCCATCGCCCGCCCCTTGCGTGAATCGCGTTGTGGTCTTCCACGACGTCAAAGTCGTGGCCCCATTGAAGCGGGCAATAAGCCGAGTGGTCCACGCCAACGATCGCGTCTTCCACGACGTCAAAGTCGTGGCCCCATTGAAGCGCGCCGACGAACGTGCGCGGCGCTCGGCGCTCCGTGAGTCTTCCACGACGTCAAAGTCGTGGCCCCATTGAAGCGCCATCGTCGGCCTTGGCCGGGGCTTCGGCCTTGACCGTCTTCCACGACGTCAAAGTCGTGGCCCCATTGAAGCCAGATCACGCGGCCGAAGTGCCACTACCGTCAGGGCGTCTTCCACGACGTCAAAGTCGTGGCCCCATTGAAGCGAGGCGAGATGTGTTCCTGAAGAGGCTTGCGTGAACGTCTTCCACGACGTCAAAGTCGTGGCCCCATTGAAGCGCTCCTGAAGCCGACCGCCCCGGATCACCCGACCGGCGTCTTCCACGACGTCAAAGTCGTGGCCCCATTGAAGCTCGTGTCAGCCTTGCTCGGCTGTCCACTGTATACATTGTCTTCCACGACGTCAAAGTCGTGGCCCCATTGAAGCTGCCGCCGCCTGTCGAACCCGAGGAGCCTGTTACTGGTCTTCCACGACGTCAAAGTCGTGGCCCCATTGAAGCTTCGTTGAAGGGTAGGCGTTCAAACCCCAATGTTGCATCTGCGGCCCGAGTTCAGTAGAACGTTGACATGACGGATCAGCCACCCCTGCCTCAAATCCTCTGGGATACGCTCTCGCCTGAAGCACAGGCAGCGGTCGCTGCGGTGGTGCAATCCCTCGAACAACGGATCGCCGAGTTGGAGGAGCGGGTCAACAAGAACTCCACCAACTCCTCCAAGCCCCCCTCGTCTGATCCCCCTTCGGTCAAGCGGCGACCACCGGTTCCCGCCTTGGGGAAGAAGCGGGGCGGGCAACCCGGCCATCGTCATCATCCCCGAGCCCTGGTCCCGCCGGAGCAACTCCGGCAGGTCTTCGAGTGCAAGCCGCCCGAGTGCCGGTCCTGCGGCGAGGCGTTGCACGGCGATGACCCCGAGCCGATCCGACATCAGGTCGCTGAAGTGCCACCGGTCCGGCCGGTGGTCGACGAGTACCGGCTCCATCGCTTGACCTGCCCTCGCTGTCGGACTTCGACCTGTGCCGCCTTGCCGCCGGGTGTCCCCACCGGGGCCTTCGGCCCTCGGCCGCGGGCGATCCTCAGCGTCCTGGCCGGGGGTTACCGCCTGGGCAAGCGGCCGATCCGCCAACTGGTCTTCGACCTGTTGGGGCTGACGATCTCCACCGGCATGATCGCCCGGCTGGAGCGGCAGGGTGCCACCGAGTTGGCGGCCCCGGTCGAGGAACTCCATCAGTACGTCCGGGACGCCGCCTGGGCGCACATCGACGAGACCTCGTGGTGGCAGGGTCAGGACAAGGCGTGGCTCTGGGGGGCCGTGACCCGACTGGTGACGGTCTTCACGATCGCCACCTCCCGGGGGGCCGAGGTCGCCAAGGGGATGCTCGGGACGGCGGCGAGCAAGGTCGTCATCCGCGACCGGTTCAAGGGTTACATGCGGGTCAAGCGCCGCCAGTTTTGCTGGGCACACCTCCGTCGTGACTTCCAGGCGATGATCGACCGGGGCGGCGAATCCGCCGAGGTGGGCGAGCGGTTGATGGGGCACTCCGATGCCCTGTTCGAGTGGTGGCATCGTGTCCGGGATGGGACCCTGTCCCGGTCCAGCTTCCGGACGTATGTCGCCACGATGCGCCCCTTCCTGAAAGAGGACCTGCAACGGGGGGCGGCGTGCGCCTGCCCCAAGACGGCGGGGACGTGCCGGGAGTTGCTCTGCGGTGAGACACACTTGTGGACGTTCGTGCGAGTCGAGGGGATCGAGCCAACGAACAATCACGCCGAGCGGGCGTTGCGGCACGGAGTGATCTACCGCAAGCTCAGCGGCGGGACCGAGAGCGAGGCGGGGAGCCGGTTCGTGGAGCGGATGCTGAGTGTGGTGGCGACCTGCCGCCAGCAGGACATCAATGTGCTGGACTACCTTACCCGGTGCTACCAAGCTCATCTGGATGGCCAACCGATCCCCTCGCTCCTGCCCGCCACCTCCACCACTCAAGCAGCCTGAACGGGCCTTGAACGCCTACCGCCTACGAGACCGTCCAGCACCGTCCGAGCTTTGTCTACCGGTGGTGTCGCGATCACGAGGTTGAGGCTCACGAAATGGCCCTCCTTGGGGAGGTCAGGGGCTACGAGTACACCCTTGAGCCCCCGAAAGGCTTGTGCCCGACCCCCTGGAAATCCGCCTCTCAATTCCGGGAGAGGGCAAGGGCCGCCATGGACTTCCTGCTCGCGACCGGGAAGCGGGCCATTCCTAGCCCGTCGAAAGAAACTCGGCCGATGGACCAATCCGAGCGAGAATTCTACGGCCTCTGGTTGGGCGAGATGATCATACTCTACATCGGCAGGGCGTCCTACCTCCTCGGCAGACGCGGAATCACCTACAACGACCTGTTGCCGATGTGGAAACCTTATCAGACAGCCTGGGATGCCATTGGGTACGACTGGTGCTACCACGTCCCCCCGCTGCCGCTCGACCTGGACCTTCCCTGCCCCTGGGATACCGTCGAGGCATTGGCGAGCCGCGTCAAGGAGTTGGGCGTCCAATCATGAGAAGCGACCTGGAAGCGAAATTGAAGGACGAGTTCCCCACATTCTTCCGCGATCTGTACGGCCCCCCTCAAGAGACGTGCATGCATCAAGGCTGCGAGTGCGGAGACGGCTGGTTCGAAATTGTCCGGGCACTTTGTCTCAGGTTGCAAGCAGACATCAAGGCACGACCGGAAATCGACTTGAGACTAACCCAGGTCAAGGAGAAGTTCGGCCTGCTGCGAGTCTATTGCGATGGGGGCAACGACCGGATTGAGGCCATCATCCGGGAAGCTCAGGACGCATCGGCCGAAGTTTGTGAAGAATGCGGCCGACGGGAAGGTGTGGTTCATGACAAGCGTTCAACGCTCTGCCCGGTTTGCAGCACAAACAAACATCCGTCCCTATCTAATCGCTAGGGAAAATAGCGACATGACTTGCTCAACCCGAGGGCCGGACGAAGATCCCGGAAGTCCGAGACCACAGCTTGTACTTGTTTTACAAGAGACGTGAACATAAGATCTTGAAGACTTGACGTTGGCATGAACACGCCGAGTTCGCGGAACGCCAATCATGGGTTCAAGACCCCGGATCAACCCGGCCCATGACCTCCAATCTCAAGCGAGAAGATCTTGCTGAACCGACCATTCAGACGACCAAATCGTCACAGCAATCGTCACAGAAAATCGTCACAGAAATAGTTAGCACCTAAAGTCTTACAGGAAAACGACTTAAAAGTGGGCGATGAGGGACTCGAACCCCCGACATCCTGCGTGTAAAGCAGGCGCTCTACCAACTGAGCTAATCGCCCCGCGTCGTTTACGTCTTGATAGTAGTGTAGAAACGCCAGGTCGGCAACGCATCACCCATTGGAAGTGTTTCCGGGTCGGGAAGGTCGCGAGGCGACGAATTATTTCGTGACCGTGGGGTCGTCGACGGCACCTTCGACGCGGGTGACGCGGGTGGAATCGGGATCGGCGCGGCGCCAGGGGGGGCGGGAGTCGGGGCCGTCGCTGACGACGACGCGGGGGGGGCGAGGACCGGAAAGCGCGGGAGGAGTGCTTGGGGGGTTCGTCGCGATCACCGTCCCGCCGCCGACGACCTGGCTGGGAACCTCGCAGACCGACCCGTACTGGACGTTCGAGGAAACGACGCCGCCGGTCGACGGGGCGCACGCGACGGGAACGCCGCCGTAATAGTAGTTGTGGGTGCAGCCGGTCGATTGGACCGTCAGGACCGCGCCGAGAAGCGCCGTGGAAGCCAATCGAAGGTTTTGGGCGACTCGCATGGCGTGAGGAACTCCCTTGCCGGGGGCCTGGAATCGCCCGAGCAAGAGCCGAATCCTTTCGGCCTGTGCGCGGGCTCGTGCCCTCCGGAAAATCGAGGGTGGCGATCGTTCCGCGTTCCGAAGGTGCCGGCGCGAGGGACCCAGGTCAAAGGCGTCGGTCTGATGTGGTCGACTCGACTTGAACTGGGTGCCGGGACTTTAGTCGAAACCCAGAGATTGGCCAACCCGAATTTTCTGGAAGCGCGCGGAGGAGGTTGCATCGATACTCCATTTCCGAAGTTGGAGGTTTTCGGGATTCGGTCAAGGGAACTCCGCGATTCTCGCTGTGGCATGTTCAGGGCTGTTCATCCCGATCCGGTGGAATCTCAATGCCCATGTCGCGCGCCAGGTTCGAGTGAGCCTCGGCCACACACTGGCCGATACGTTCCTGGATGAGTTGAGTGAGCGACTCGGTGGTGTGTCGGGCGATCTCGTCGGGAAAAATCGGCGCGCCAAAGGCGATTCGGATCGGATGGGGCAAGGGAAACGGGCGAGACCGCGGCCAGGACTCGAAACTACCGGCGATGCCCGCGGGAACAACCGGCATCTTCGCCCGCGACGCAAGCGAGGCGATGCCGGGCTTGATCGTGGTAAGGTGACCGTCACGGCTTCGCGTCCCTTCGGGGAAAAGAAGGACCATTCCCCCTTTGCGGACCCGCCGCAGCGTTTCCTTCACGCCCGAAGCCCCCATGCCTTCGCGCTGAATCGGGAATCCGCCGACCGACCGGATGAATGCCCCGAGAAGTGGCAAGAAGAGGGTCGACCGGGCGACGTAATTCAAGGGGCGAGGGACGGGAATGCCAAGAATGAAAACGTCAAGATGACTTAAATGGTTCGAAACGACGAGGACGCCCCCATGTCGCGGAAGGTTGCTTCGACCCGAGGCGCGAAAGCCCCAGAAGACGATCAGAAAGATCGAAGCGGTGAGTCGGACGAATTCGTACCAGAGCCGCGATGGCCAGGAGCGATCGTAAAGGGGAGTCGCATCGGCGTCGACCGCCGCGATCGGCTCGGCGCCTGCCGTGGCCTGGCTCACGGGGAAACTCCCTCGGCTTCGCGTGGCGGGAGGTTGGCGAGACCGTCGCGGACGTCGCGCTCGATCTGACCGACGACATCGTCGAGGCTCAGGCCGGTGGTGTCGAAGAGTCGGGCATCGTCGGCGGGTTTCATCGGGGCGATGGCGCGGGCGGCGTCGCGGGCGTCGCGGTCGCGTAGATCCTCGCGGACGGCCTCGGGCGTGATTGTTTCGCCTCGGGCGGAGAACTCGGCGTGCCGTCGGCGGGCACGTTCGTCGAGCGTCGCCGTCAGAAAGAACTTGCGGAGGGCGTCGGGAAAGACGACGGTCCCCTGGTCGCGGCCTTCGGAGACAACGTCGTATTCCGAGGCAAAGTCGCGCTGCCAGTGGACGAGTCGGCGGCGGACGACCGGGCTATCGGCCAGGGCGCCGGTGGCCCGGGTGACCTCGACACCACGAATCAACAGGGTGACATCCTCGCCATCGAGCAGGACCAGGCCGGGCGGCAATTTCACCGAGACGCGTTCGAGAAGGGCGGAGAGCGACGGGGTGTCGGCGGGATCGACTTGAGCGCGGATCGCCGCGAGGGTCACGGCGCGGTACATGGCGCCGGTGTCGAGGAGTCGCCAGCCGAGGCGATCGGCCAGGCTGCGCGAAACCGTGCTTTTGCCGGCTCCGGCCGGACCGTCGATTGTCACCACCCGCATGCTCAATCGGCCCCTTCTCAACCCTCGGTCGAACGTCGTCTCGGCGATGCTTTTCCGTGATTTGACAGTTTATCCGGCCGAGGATGGGGAATCCAACCCGAGAGGCGCCGTCGGAGGGAGATTCCCGGATCGAAGAGGGTCGGGGTCGGAAAGAGTGGTTGTCAAAGGGCAGAAGGGCAGAAGGACAAAGGACAGGGGGGCAAAGAGCGAAGTGGGCGGGGGTTTTCTGGAGCAGAGAGGGGGAAGCGTTGGGCGTGAAGAGGGGAAATCGCACAAAAACGAAAAGCCTCGGCGGGCGATGGGGACATTGGTCCGCTCGACCACGGAGGCGTTTTCTGGATCAGGGGAAAAAACGGGAGGTCCGCGAAAAAAAAGCTTAAAAGGCCGTTTTCAAAGCAGCCTGTGACCGGTTCGGGTGCCGGATTGGGCGGTGAGCGGTTGTCGGCCGGCGACTCCGGCGTTTAACTCGTGCCAGTGCATCACCTCGGGCTCGCCGAGGCGCCAGCAGAGGTAAACGTCGCGACCGTCCATCGTGCTGTAAAAGTCGCAGAGGCCGTCCGGCCCCTTCAACTCGACGCCAAGCCGGGTCAACTCGTCGATGTACGACTCAAGCTTCGCCTCTTCCGACTCCAGCTCGGCCTGGCTATGGGCAAGCTCCTCGGAATACGGCTCGCTCGTCGGCCGACGATGCTCGGTCAGGACGGCGGAGAGCCGTTGCTTCAACTCGTTCACCGAGTGAAACTGGCGGACGATGTCGCCGACGATGGCCTTGACCAGCGGCAGCGCCTTGTTCGCCTCCTGCACCGAGAAGTATTTTCTCTTCGCCTCAAGCGGCTTGGTGGGGGCCATGACATTGTCCCTATCAGATGAATGAGTGCAACGGGCAAGACTCCGCGGCGAGGATCAGTTTCCACCAACAACCTTCACCAACAGGCTCCGGTCCGACGGACCATTCTCGGTTGCAAAAAAGCGGGCAATCGCTTCTTCTAAACTTCCGTTTCCGTCTCGGTATGAAGGGAAGAATCCAAACACTCATTCCCCCTTCATCAAAATTATAGAACTCGTGCAACCCTCCGCAAGGGCGGGGGCCGCACATCCCTCCGCTTTCTGGGTCAATGCGTGCCGTTCCGACGTGCCTCCAGCGCCTTGATGATCTTGCGAAGGGGTTGCGTGTTGAAGACGTCCGCCGCCGAGAGCCACCCCCGGCGCGCCACGCCGACGCCATAGTCGAGGTCGGCAAGTCCCCCCGTCGAGTGAGCGTCGGGATTGATCACGATCATGACTCCCTGATCCCGGGCGCGTCGGCAGTGAATGTCGTCGAGGTCGAGCCGGTGCGGGTTCGCGTTAATTTCGATCATCGTGCCCGATCGCGCGGCAGCCGCGATCACGGCGTCGAGATCCACGGCGTATGCGTCGCGAGCCAGGAGAAGCCTTCCCGTCGGGTGACCGAGCATCGTGACCCGATGGTTGGAAACCGCCCGGACAATCCGTTCGGTCATTTCCGCACGCGGCATGCCGAACCCGGAATGAACGCTCGCGACGATGTAATCAAAACCCGCGAGCAGTTCGTCCGGGTAGTCGAGCGACCCATCGGCGAGAATGTCGCACTCGGTCCCCTTGAACAACCGGAAGGTCGATCCGAAGGTCTTGTTCAACGCATCGATCGCGCCCCACTGCTCCTTGACCCGGGCGACGCTCAGGCCCCCCGCGTAGCCGGCCGATTTCGAGTGGTCGGCGATCCCCAGGTACGAAAAGCCCGCGGATCGAGCCGCCTCGGCCATCTCGGCGAGCGTCGCGCCGCCATCGCTCCAGTCGGTATGACAGTGAAAGGTTCCCGTTAGGTCGGCCCGGGTGATCAGTTTCGGCAGGTCGCCCGATTCCGCGGCCTCGATCTCCCCGGCCCCTTCGCGGAGTTCGGGAGGAATCTCGACAAGGCCGAGCGCCTCGAAAAGTTCGGCTTCCGACCGACACGCGACCGGCCCGTCTTCGCCGGTCAAGGCGTATTCGTTGAGCGTATACCCTTGTGCCTGTGCCCGACGCCGCATGGCGATGTTGTGGGCCTTTGAGCCGGTAAAATAATGAAGGGCGAAGGGAAACTGAGCGTCGTCCACGCCTCTGAGATCGCACTGAAGGCCGTCCTGAAGGCGGACGCTCGCCTTGGTCGGCCCGTGCGCCAGGACCGCCGCGACTTCGGGACGCTTGACGAAATGGTCGAGAACGGGTTCGGGGTCGTTCGAGCTGAACAGGATATCCAGATCGCCGATCGTCTCGCGAAGGCGTCGGAGTGAGCCGCAGACCTCGGCCCGGATCACCCCTGGATGGGTTCGAACCGCCTCGAAGACCGGCGCGACGAGGCGTCGGGCCTTGCTCAAAAGGACGCGGTCGCCGGTCGATTCGATGAACGTGATCCCCTCGCGGATCTTCGCTTGCGTCTTCTCGCCAAAACCCTTCAAGGGGGCGATCGTCCCCGACTCGGCCGCGGCGCGAAGGTCGGCGAGGCTCTCGACCTTCAACGCGTCGTGCAGCGTCTTGATCTTCTTCGGCCCGAGGCCGGGAACCCGCAAGAGCGCGACCAGCCCTGGCGGCGTTTCGCGGCGCAGGGCTTCGAACGATTCCAGGCGGCCCGTCGTCGCCAGTTCGATGATTTTCTTGTAGATCGTCTCGCCGATGCCCGGCAGGTCGGCGAGGCTGCCATCGGCGATCATTGCCGAAAGGTCGGTCGGTAATCCTTTAAGGGCTTGCGCCGCGTTGTGATAGGCCCGGCAACGAAACGGGTTCTCGCCCCGGACTTCCAGGAGCGTTCCCATGTCTTCGAGCACCCTGGCGATCTTCGGCGTTTCCATCCCGGACCGTCCGGCGCCGCCGGCCCTCGTATTTGAGTCGAACCGAATCGCCCTCGCCCCACAGTATTATCGGAGAGCCGCCGCCGGGTCGATCGCAACCGGGAAATTTTCAAAAGGGTCAGGTGATCTCTCTGTCGGAAACGGCGCTACGCCTTCCTTGTCTTGAACCGCCCTAGAAACTGGTCGATCGCCTTTTGCATGTCGTCCGCATGTCGGGCCAGGCTGACGGATTTGGCGGTGATCTCCTGAAGCTCCGCGTTCGGGATCAACCGGGCGATCGTCTCCGCGAAATCCCAGGGGTGTATCGGGTCGGCCTGGTTGCCCAGAACGAGCGTCGGCACCCGAATCGCCGCCCACTCGGCGCGGTCGCGCGAGGGACAATCATGCGGAATAAGTTCGAGCCGGACGACGCATTCCTCGGCCCTCGGATCCAGAAACTGTCGGTCCAGCGAATGCGCGGTTTCTGGAGACAATGCCTCGATCGCCCGATATTCCGGCGTTTCCAGATAACGCTTTCGCCCTTCCTCGACTCCAAACTTGAGAATCTGCTGCGCGACGTGCGTGAACGGTCGGGCAGACTCGGGCAAGGGGCGATCGAGCCAGGCCGGGCGTGCCAGAATCAAACCCCGAAGGCGGCGCGGATAGCGCACGGCCGCATTGAGCGCAATCGCCGCTCCCATCGAGATCCCGCCGGCCACCGCTTTTTCAATTTTCAGGTGATCGAGCAGGGCAATGAGGTCGTCTGCGAAGGGAGCGATCGCCACCCGATGAATGTCGCCGAGCGGCCGGGTCTGGCCGTGCCCCCGGGCGTCGTAGCCAATCAGGCGGACCCCTTTTGGCGGCGTATATAGCCCGAACGGCTGCGAGAGGTCGCCGCCGAGGCCGTGCTGGAAGACAAACGGCAGGCCCTCGCCTTTATCCTGATAATGAACGCTCAGCCCGTCACGTTCGAAGAATGGCATCAGTCCGACTCCGGCCGTTCCGCCGTTTCTAGCTCTCGGCGAGTGCCTTCCGCAGAAAGTCGAGACTCGCCGCCACCTGATCCTCGCGCAAGCCGTGAAGAATGAGCGGGCCTTCGTAGCCGGAACGCGTCAAGAGGTCAAGATAACGTCGATAATCCAGCCGACCCGTCCCCGCCGCCTCGCGCTCCGCCGCGCCATCCTGGGAAAGATCCTTCGCATGCGCGAGAACAATATCTCGTTGAAGCAAGTCAAAAGCCTCGCCCAGCACCTCCCGCATCCGGGGCAAATCTCCCGTCCGAAAGAGATTGGCCGGGTCGATAACGACCTTGAGATGTGGGGAATCCATCTCATCAAGCAATCGCCTTGCCCTTGCGGCCGAATCAATCACGTTGGCCACTTCCGGCTCGAACGCGAGCGTCAGTCCCCGATCCGCGGCCATTTTCAACGCCTCGTTGAGCGTTGCGACCAGATCCTTCCAGGCCGCCGCCGAGCCATTCTCAGGATGAAACCGCCAGAGGTCGTCCGGGTCGCGCGAGCCCGAGCAAAGGGTGATGATCGACGTTTTCAGAATCTCACAGCCCCACGCCAGATTCCAAAACGAAGCCAGGTTCGCCTTCCGATTGGCCGCGTCCGGGTGCGCCATGTTGAACGTTCCCGAAACGGCGGCCATCGTCAGCCCACGCGTTGCCAACGCGTCCGCCACCTCGTGAAACAGACGCGCGTCAAAGTGAAGGGGCAGCGTGGGCAGTCCCACGCAAGACAGATTGAACTGAACGTCGGTCAAACCGTGCGCAAGGACGGCATCAAGCGTCTCAGCGAGTCCCGATCGCGGGAAGGTTTTCGCGAAGATCCCGATTCGCAACGATTAGATGCCTCCCGTAACCGCATCAACGCTCACATGCTGGCCCAACTCGCAGGATCGGGCCACGGCAACGGTCGTTTGCACGGACGCAAGGCCATCGGCGAGGGTTGCTCCCCGTTGCGGGATCTGGCGGAGAATCGTGTCGGAAAAGGATTCAATATGAAGCTTGTAGGTATGGGCATCCTCGCCCAGAACCCGGCGAAACTGGCCGTCGCGGGCCGAGAAGCATTCCACGGCGCCACTTTTGTGATACCAGGGGTGGTTAAGTCGTCCCGAAACGCTGCCGTGTTCACCAAAGACGCGAAAGCCTTCCTCAAAATCACCACGGATCGGCACGTTCAGTTCCAGATGTCCGAACGATCCATCGGCGAAGTCCACCGCGATGAACCAGCAGAGGGCGCCGAAGCGTTCAAGGCGTCGGGCGCGAAGACCGGCGATCGGCCCGCCCAGAAACCGGGCGGTGTCGGTCAGATGACTGCCGTGCGCCGCGAGCAAATAGGCGCGACGATCGGCCTTCGGGTCCGTCGCCGGGCGAAGGGTTCGGGAACTCGTTATTGGTGGCGGCTGGAGGTTTTCCGTCATCGCGTAACGTCGGGTCGAGTCATAATACCAGGCCGAAATCGACTGGAGACGTCCCAGGTCGTTACGGATGAAGTCGCGCGCGAACGAGACACCGGGATCAAACCGGCGATTGAAGCCGACCTGAAACGTCAGACCAGATTCCCTGACCCGATCGGCCAGACCTCGACACTCCTCGACGGTCACGCCCAGCGGTTTTTCCACGAGGACGTGCTTGCCCGCCTCGATGGCTTGAAGGGCCGCGGGCACATGAAAGGCGTCGGCGATGGCGATCAGAACCGCGTCGATCTTCGGGTCGGCCAGCATCGCCTCATAATCGCGGTAGGCGACCTGAGGCGCATGAATGGCCTTGGCCCGTTCGCGAAGGTCTTCGGCCACGTCACAAATCGCGTAAAGCTCGGCGTTGCGAGCCTTTCGGCAGGCATCAAGATGCACCGCCTGGGCGATCGGCCCGCAGCCGAGGACACCGATGCGAAGCCTGCGCGGATCGTTTTTCATCGTCTCACAATGCCGGACCGACTCGCGTCATGACCACGCCCCAAACCACGATTCCAGAATAGCCGCGTCGTTCGGATTTTGCACGCGCGCCGGCGGTGTCTCGAAACGGGCGGACGACCGCGTTAAGTTCCGTCGATTGCGGCGTCCCGACACGCCGCTTCTTCCACGGGTTCAAGACGCCTCGATTCCGGGTCGTCGCCGATCCCGAAAAAAATGTCGGAGATAGAATTGGGAATTCCGGTTGACACAGGCGAAGACACCTGGCTAGATTACCCAGGCCCACGACCAGACCGCCCAAGGGACCGTCAAGGTAGACGGGGGATCGGTCCTCGATTGTCACCTGAATGGAGTTGGGTTCGATTTCGGAAGGAATCCGCGCGGCCTCACCGCCCCGCTTCGGGCTGTCACCACAGATTCTCAACACTCGATACCAGCGCCCGGCTTCCGAGGCTTGAAACCCGGATCGCGTCGTCGCGTTGCGCCCACTCTGGAGATGATCCGCCGAGCCTTTTCCGGAGGTTAAACCCCTTCGGATCGCAAAACGCCGAGATTTTTCAGGCCCTTGATTCCGCCGAGACTGTCTTGGTCGGCATCAAAAGGGGGCATGACTCGGCCAAGGCTCCTCGGTTCGCCAGCCCTTGGGCGAAGGTCCACACACGAGTTGCCCCCGAGAGTCTTCTGGCATGGCCACCCGAACGCACCAACGCTTGCCCAGGAGACGTTAACAACGTCCGGGCACCCCTCTTGAATTTTTTTCGGATGGGGAGCGTTGGCGGGCGCATCGGCCCGAAGAGGAGATCCCCAAATGCACCGGATGCGCGACAACTTGACCACGGTGGGTCTGTTCCTTTTGACCCTCGCGATACTCCTTGCGTTCCCCGCGACCACCACGCGCGGGGCGCTCTTGAAACCGAACGCCGGTCAGGCGTTTCCGGACATGGCGAGCGATATTGTCGGTTCGCAAAATTATACGTACAACGCGGCGACCCAGACGGGCACGTTTGTCGTCAACAACTCGCCGGCCCTGATCGCGCTCGGCACGCAGGCATCGAACGAATATTACGTGTACGATCCGGCCGGTCAGCCCCGAAGCGAGACGATTCAGGTCAAGCTTGACGCCTCGGGCAACATCGTCAGCGACCCGGGGAACTCGTTCTCCGTGTACGGTTCGGTGACGATCGGCGGCAAGAACTTTTCCGGCCTCTTGCTTCAGGGGACGCCCACAGGCTTCGGCTTCGCGGCGACGAACCCAGGGACGCCGACGATGTCGAATTTTGACCTGGACATCAGTCTGACCGGCGGCCTCCTGAAGGAAGCGTATGGACCCGAGGCCTATATCCGGGTCTCGTCGGAGCTGGGAAGCACTTTTGACGGCAGTTTCACGTCAAGCTTTTCCGGCCTGAAAACCTGGACGAACGTCCGGGCGTACGACGCTCCGAAACCCAGCCCGGTTCCCGAGCCGTCCACCTGCGCCATCCTCCTCGTCTGTAGCGGCGCCGGGCTGTATTATCACCAGCGCAGGCGGATTGACGTCGCCACGCTGATTGTTGATGAGTAACCCGTCCGACCCGGTTCGAAATCGAGACGGCCGACAAGGGAGGAGCCCCGTCGGCCGTCGTTTCGTTTCCAAGGTGAGCCTCGATCAATCGGCGGCAAAGGTGGCCGAGAGTTTACCGAGGGCCTCGTTTTCGATCTGTCGGACGCGCTCGCGGGTCAGGCCGAGCGATTCGCCGATCTCCTTGAGCGTTTTCGGCGGGGCGTCGTTGAGGCCGAACCGCATTCGGAGAACGGTTGCCTCGCGCTTGTCCATTTCTTCGAGTCGGTGCATGACGAGACGGAGGTTATCGGCCTCGACCATCTCGACGTCTGGCGCCCGGGTCCGCTCGTCCATGAGCATCTCGCCGAGGCTCCAGCCGTTTTCGGGCTGGTCGGTCTGCGGGACGAGGTTATAGACCTTGATCGCCTTCTTGACGATCGCCAGCTTCTTCTTGGGAATACCAAGCTGAACGGCGATCTCCTCGACCGTCGCCGGCCGACCGAGGAAGTCTTGAAGGTCGGCGGCGGCCCGGCGCCACTTGAACAGGAGCTCGACCATGTAGGCCGGAATCCGGATCGGCTTGGCCGTGTTGACCAGGGCGCGCTTGATCGATTGCTTGATCCAGTAGCTCGCATAGGTCGAGAACCGCGTTCCGACCCCTGGGTCAAACCCCTGCACGGCGCGGAGCAGTCCGAGGTTCCCTTCCTCGATCAGGTCCTGAAGCGCAAGTCCTTTGCCCACATAGCCTCGGGCGATGTTGACGACCAGGCGAAGGTTCGCCCGGACCATCCGTTCGCGGGCCGAATCATCCCCTTGCGCGATCCGGTGCGCCAGCATTTTCTCCTCATCGGCGTTGAGGAGTGCCACCTCGTTGATTTCCCGGAGGTATGTTTCCAGGGGGCTCTGAACCGAGTCTCGTCGGTGTCGGCGGATACGGGCCATGGAGATCCTCGTCCGGTCGGTCGTGACTGGGTCCGCACTTGGGTCAAAACGGCCGAGGATCGGAATGCAGGCGCTGAAGCTGGATCGAGACAACGAGCGACGAGGGCCGAACGCGTCGGACCTTATCCCTCGATCTCTCCTTTCTCCAACTCCCAGCGCGAACGAACCGCCACCCCCAAACCGCTCACCAACGGGGCCTGGTGGAAAATCCGGCCGTCTCTCCGCCTCCTTGTGAGAGACCGGGACCACCCTCCCACTTCGCAACGCCGTAAGCCCGCCACGAAGAGAGACAAAACGCTCAGCCCTCAGTGCGATTGCCCCGGTCGCTCGACCGGCTCACGCCCCAAAAGCCCCCGTCGCGTCGCTCTCGTTCGTCGCCCGCTCACGATCACTTGCGTAGGGTATCGTCGCTCCCTCTTTGATAACTTAAAGGGTTTTGGAAGTCTAGGAGGTTTTGGGGATATGCGAGTCACGCGGATCTGGGAGATATTGTAAAATCGGTATTTTCGGTATTTTCGTGCGACAGGGTTGGATTTGTTGGTCGTGCGGATTCTAGAGAAGGACAATGGGCAAAGGTCAAAGGGCAGATCCTTCCTTTGCCCTTGGGCCTCTGCCCTTTCGCGGTTCGAAACGACAAGGCCCGACGACCGCAAAGTCGTCGGGCCTCATGAGTCGTTGCGGTTCAGGTCAGGGTCTGACCCCTGGCCTTAGCCTTCCGGCGCGTGCTCGGGTTCAGGCAAGGACTCAGGCTCAGGTTCAGGCTCGGGTTCAACAGCAGGCTCGGAGTCGGGTTCGCCCTCGGGCGAGGGTTCGGAGGTCGATTCGCCGTCCGGTTCGGCCGAGTCGGCATTTCCGCCCATGCTGAAGAGAGGACCACCGCCGCCGAGGCCCCCCTTGAGTTCCTTGGAAAGCTCGGGCTTGGCGGCTCCAGCCCCCGCGGTCGCGCTGCCGGCCGCCGCGGCCTCGCCGCCGCCTTCTTCTTCCTCGCCGGGCTTGGTCCACTGCGCCTTCTTGCGCGAGAGGCCGATCTTCCGTTCGCCGCGATCGACGCGGAGAATCTTAACCTCGATCTCGTCGCCGACCTTGACCACCTCTTCGGGGCTATCGACCTTGTGGTCGGCCAGTTCCGAGATGTGCAAGAGCCCTTCAAGACCCGGTTCCAGCTCGACGAAGACGCCGAAGTTGGTCAGCTTGGTGACCTTCCCCTTCACGACGTCGCCCGGCTCGTACCGGCCGGGGATATCGGTCTCCCACGGGTCTTCGCGCAACTGCTTGAGACCCAGGGCGATCCGCTTCCGTTCCTGGTCGACGTTGAGGACCTGGCAAGAGACGCGCTGGCCTTTTTCCAGGACCTCGTTGGGATGGCCGATCTTGCGGGTCCAGCTCATGTCCGAGATGTGCAAGAGGCCGTCGATGCCCTCTTCGATCTCGATGAAGGCCCCGTAATTGGTCAGGTTGCGAACGGTTCCCTCGATCATCGTGCCCGGCGGATACTTGCCGGCGACCTGATCCCAGGGGTTCGTCTGCGTCTGCTTCATCCCCAGGGAGATTTCCTGCTTCTCCTTGTTGATGCCGAGGACGACGACCTCGATCTTGTCGCCAATCTGGACAAGCTCGCTCGGGTGATTGATCCGCTTCGTCCAGGACATCTCGGAGATGTGGACGAGGCCCTCGATCCCCTCTTCGAGCTTGACGAAGGCGCCATAGCTCATCACATTGACGACCTCGCCCATGACCCGGGTGCCGACCGGGTACTTGTCGGCGACGTTTTCCCAGGGGCTGGCGCTCTTCTGCTTGAGGCCGAGGGCGATCTTCTCGCGGTCCTTGTCGACGTGCAGGACCATGACTTCGATCTGGTCGTCGATCTTGACCATGTCGCTCGGGTGGTTGATCCGGCCCCACGACATGTCGGTGATGTGCAGGAGGCCGTCGATCCCGCCGAGGTCGACGAAGGCGCCGAAGTCGGCGATGTTCTTGACGGTTCCCGTGCGGACCTGCCCCGGCTCGATCTCGGCGAGAAGCTGCTTCTTCTGCTGCTCGCGGGTGATCTCGATCAGTTTTCGGCGCGAGACGACGATATTGCGTCGGCTCTCGTCGATCTTGAGGATCATGCACTCGATCTCTTGATCGATGTAGTCGGCGATGTCCGACGGCCGGCGGATATCGACCTGGCTGGCCGGCAGGAAGACGTTCACGCCGATATCGACGAGCAGGCCCCCCTTGATCTTCCGGGTGACCTTCCCCTTGACCACGTCGCCTTCGTGGTGCTTGGTAATCACCATCTCCCAGGCGCGCATCCGGTGCGCCTTCTTGCGGGAGAGGACAATTTCCCCGGTCTCGTCTTCCATTCCTTCGAGCAGAACCTCGACGGCGTCGCCCGGCTGGGGGGGCGGCTCATCTTCCCACTCGTTCAGGGCGACGAGCCCTTCCGACTTGTAACCGACGTCGACGACGACCTGGTCGCCGACAATCTCGATGACCTTGCCGGAGACGATCCCGCCGACCTCAAAGTTCTGCCCCTCTTCATTCAGGAAGCGGTCGAACTCGTTCTCCTCACCGGTCGGATTGACCACGGCGGTCAATTCGTCGTCACTGATGTCAAATTCACGAAGAAGGTTGCGATCTACCATAATATTCCGTTTCGGTCCGACCCCTCGGGGCACGCACCCCGCTGGGCGTCGGGCAGTCCGGCCAATCGACGACGTTTTTTCCCGCCGACGTCCGGTTGCCCTCGGGTCTTGGAAAGAGGTGGAAAAAGAAACGTCCGCTCCTCCACACAAGGAACGGACCGTCGCAAAGGGTTATTCTAGCCCCGCTCCGCTCCAGGTCAACGGCGCCTTGCCTGGCCGACCTCCGATTACCTGGTTGTCGCGGACGAGGTCAGGGTTATCTTGCTCGATTCTGGAGAGGACAAAGGACAAAGGGCAAAGGGCAGGAAGAATTTGCCCTTTGCCCTTTGCCCTTTGCCCTTTGCCCTGCCCTTTTCGATCTGAAAGCAAACGCGACGGCTCCATCCATGCTCAGGGCATCACGCGCTTCATCACCACAACCATCGCTTGCGATCCCGTCGCCGGGTCAAGCGAGGGGGGACGCGTGCTGGAACCGGCGTCCGCGACACAGAGCGTCAGGAATTTGCCGTCGAGGGCGAGAACCCCAAGCTGTTTCTTGCCAGCGTCGGGACCTTTGACGATCGTGAAGTCGATCGTCCAGGGCGTTTTGGCGGTATCAACCTGATAGGTCCCCTGTTCGACGACCTGATCATTGGCCCGATTCGTATAGCTTCGGCCGTCAAAGTTCACGCCGAGACCCTTGATCAGATCCGCGGGCGCGGTCTTGTCGCTCATCTTCATCGAGACGATCGACCAGTCGCCTTTCAAGGTCTCGGCGGCGTCCTTGGCGTCTTCTGCCGCACCCAAGAGGATGATTGCGGACAAAACCAGACCGGCATGTGCAAGTTTCATCACGATTCATCCTTTTTGTTGAAAGAAATGCAAGTTGGGTTCAACACGGTTTCACGGATGAAACCGGGTGTTCTGTACGAGAAGATGGCCCGACGTGGCGTTGAACGACTTCGGCCGTTTTGTCGAACCCGGCTCCGCCAGGCAGACGCGGAGAGTATCGCCGGTGACTTCATAAATGCCAAGCTGGCGCATGCCGGCGTCGGGCCCCTTGGTGATCGTCAGGTCAATCGCCTTCGGCTTTTTCGAGGGGTCGACCGTGTACGAGCCTTCCTCGACGATCGTCAAGCCTTTGCGGACGACAAATTGCGAGCCATCGTAGGCCGTCAGGTGCGCTCCGGCGGTGGGGTCATTGGGGATCTTCACGCCGTTAAAGCTGGTCGACTCGGCAGCCCAGATCCCCTTGATCGCGTCGCTGGGATTTTGCGCCGAGGCGATGGAGACCGTGGCCACGACAGCCAGAATCGCGGCGAAGGCGGTTCGAGTAAGGGTCATCGACGGAATCCTTTCGGTTCGAGCCCGTGAAACCCGACGCAATCAGGCGGCGCCGGGGAAGGTCGCCCATTCTTCTGCCTTCGGCCAGTTGCGCCAAGCGGAAGATCTCACCCTTTCGCTCAGCGAGGGGACGGCCCGGCGCTGCTGGGCGGGTCGATCCGGCTTATGGCCGGAACCACCTGACGCAAATAGCCGAGCGAAAGAGCCAGCCAGTCGAAGTCTCGGTCGATCCAGGGAAGGGCCTCAACCTCGTCGGGCCGTTCGAGAAAGCTGGACACGTAACGCGCCTCGCAGACCTCGGTCAGTCGGACGACCGCCGCGACCGACTCGGTCTTCAGGTTCGGGAAAAAGGCAAGCCAGGACGGATCAAAAATCGGCAGGTCGTACGTCCTCGGATGGACCTCGATCGACAGGTTCAAGGCTGGATTCGCGTGCAAGAGCGGCGCGAGTAAGTCGGGCATCGGCAAGACCCCCGAGCCAACCGGCCGCGCCTGCCAGCGCAGCCCTCGCGCGGAGTTTTCGAGCACGCAATCCTTGACGTGCGTGCCAAGAACCCAAGGCGCCAGCCGGTCGACCGCCCAGACGGGGTCGTCAAGTCGCATGACCAGGTTGCCCGTGTCGAGCGTCACCCCCGCGATTTCGGGATCGAGCCGATCGAGCAACGTGAGCAGCTCGTTCACCGTGAAATCGGCATGCGTCTCGATCGCGACCTTGATCCTCCGGTCGCGAAGCGCCGGCGTGAGCCGATCAAGAACCTCGCGGGTCGCGTCAACCTGGTCCTTCCAGTTCGTATCGATCCGAAACCGATCATGGCGGTCGCCGACGTAAACCCTTGCGTGCGAGCAGCCGAGCGTGGCCACGGCCTCGACGTACCTCAGCAGATCGTCGGCATGTTCCGCGGCGGAAACGTGCCGACCCTCCTCGCGCGTCCGGCGGACCGGGTTGGGTGTTGGCAGGCCGACTTCAAGATAAAGGCCCTCGGCGTCGGCCAACCGGCGAAAGGCAGAGAGCGTCTCGGGATCGAGCGAGCGGTCGATCTCACACGGATCGGCGAACTGAACGCCGTCGAAACCGTGTTTGTGGGCGAACTCCAGCGCCTCGACGGCCGAGACGCCGCGGTGGGCGATCGAATACTGGTCAAACCCGATCCGCGTACCCATCGCCCTTGAGTCCTCGGCGCATCGTCTCCCCGGGCCTTGAACACCCACAATCGCAGCGCGGGCGTCTGACCGCAAGGCCAGCGATCGCGCCTCTCTGATCCTTTTGAAACCCCCGTCGGCCCATTTCCGACCTCGCGAAGTCGTCGCAAAGGACCGATTCTCGCCAATTGACCCGAGAATTTTGTCGCCTCGACGTCGACTTTTTCGAATCGTCATCTCACGGTCAAACGCCGCAAGGTCAAGGGGGGTCGCAAGGTTGGAAAAGGCCTTCGAACCCATCACGCCATCTTTCGGAAAAAAACGTCGGAAGGGTCGCTCGTCAGGGTTGACGAACCCGGAGAGTCATCGTATTTTGGCCATCGTCCTGAGCCGAACGATGTCGCACGAGACTCTCACGTCACGCGTGGCCGACGTCAAAAACGGGTGAACTCGCTCATCCGCGTTCGCTGTGTTTGCCGCCCGATTCCCGTCTCTGGAATGGGCTTATCTTCCTTTGATTCGAAAAAAAAAAGAGGATCACCTCGGCGGCACGGATGCGCACGCCTGGGTCGGCCTCATCAGCCCGGGGTGAGTTGCGGTTTCGAACCGCGACTCGATCCCCCCAACGACGGCCGCACGGTCCGCGCACTGTCTCGGCAAGATGCTGAGTCGTTGCGGCCGGAACGGCCCGGCACTCCTCAAAGGGCGGTCGCGGTGGGATCATTCTCCATCCGCGACCGCCCTATTCTCGCGCCCGAAATCTCGACGCCACGCAGCCGATCCGCCGCCGCGCACGGGCGACGGCCCCGACTTGCCGCGTCGACTTCAGAGACGAAACGAGCCTCGCCCGGGATCGCTCCCGAGCAAGGCCCCCGGCTTTTTTTGGGTCCGTGAAAGCAGCTTCAGCCCCGCCTGATCTGGCATGTTTAGTAAGGCTTATTATCGGGGACGAGTGTCGATCGATAGGGGGCTTCGGCCTGGTCCTTGAGCATCTCTTCGTCCGAGATCGCCGTCCGCGAGAAGTAGGGGTTGGAGGCCGGTTGCGTGGGGGGCGTTTCAGGAATGGCCTGGGGAGGAAGGTTGCCCAGGCGGATGCCCACGCGGTCCATCAGCGCCCGGGACAACGCCTGGTCGCCAAAGAGGCCGATCCGCGCATTGAGCTTGGTTCCCCCTGATTGCGGCAGGATGGTGATCGTGGCTCGGCGGTTGTCGGCGGTCATTGCTTCAAAGACGATCGAGCCCCCGTCGCTGATCTGCTTGACTGAGTGAATCCGCAGGTCATCCAGCGCGGAGAGCACCGCGGGCTGAACGACGGTTGGAGCCTGGCGGAAGGTCTGCGCGGCCCGGCCGCCGCCGTACACGTAATCCGAGCCGCCCGGCGACGGTTTATCCGACTTGCCCAGGGTCGCCAGGGCCGACGTCGGCATCGTCTGGCAGCCCGCGCCGGCCGTGGCGACGAGCAAGACCGCGGCCGTCTGTGCGATCCAACGCATCGAAGACCTCTCCATCCTGGAGGGTAGTGGTTCCCTTCGTGTCGAAGCGGAACAGAACGGAGCCGGTCCCGCCGACCGTCCCGGACCCTATCCGCACCCTGATCTTCGGTCAACCCCGAACCCCGTTGCTCTTGTTTTCTTCCTCGGTTTTCACGCGATCAAGACAATTCGGACCGTCCAACCTGGCAAAAACCTCCGTTCAATCCGCCTCAAGCGGTTGCTGTTCGTAAAGCTTTAAATAACTTTCGAACCGGCCGGGGTGAATCTGGCCCCAGTAGACGGCATCCTTCACGGCGCAATCGGCCTCGTGAGTGTGCGAGCAGTCGGGAAACTTGCAGAGCGGCAGGTACGCACGGAACTCGGGAAACTGGTCGGAAAGCTCCGAGGGGACGACCCCCCAGAGTTCAAACTGCCTGAGGCCCGGCGTGTCCACGACGTAGCCGCCCGAGGCCAGGCGGATCAACTCGGCCGTCGTCGTCGTGTGCTTCCCCTTGAACGTCCAGTCGGAAACCGAACGGACGCGGAGGTTCAATCCAGGTTGAAGCGCGTTCAGGAGCGAGCTTTTGCCGACGCCGGACTGCCCCGAAAACGCCGTTGTTCCCTTCGAGACCAGCGCCCGAATCCGGTCGAGTCCCTGGCCGGTCGCCGCCGACGTGAGCACGGTTTCATACCCGAGCTGCGAATACAGGCCGATCACCCACTGATAGAGCGTCGGGTCAACCAGGTCCGCCTTGTTCAGGACAATAATCGGCCGGACCCCGCCGGTCTCGGCCGAGATCACATAGCGATCGATCAGGGCCGGTTTGAGACCCGGTTCTTCGAGCGCCGAGACGATCAGGATCTTGTCGACGTTGGCGACGAGAACGTGCTTGTGGCGTCGATAGCCGCGGACGATCGTTCCTTTTCTCGGTTCGACCTTCTCGATGACCGCCTCGTCTCCCTCCGACGCGCCTGGGCGGAACCAGACGTGATCGCCGACGGTGACGACATTTCGGGCGTCGATCGAGAGCGTTTTCAAGAGGCGGCGGACCTGGCACGCGTAGGTCTTTTCCCTCTCGGTCTCGACGATCGAGAGTTGACCATGAATGCGGACGACCCGGCCGGTCAGGCAGGCCGAGAGGTCGACCGATCGATTCGCCGCGGCGTCTTCAGAAGAGCCTTCGCCCGAACCGCCTGGATTGGCGGCGTCGGGCAGGTCGGTCATGATCGTTCGATGCCGCGAGAGATCGCCCTTGGCCCGGACGCGTTCGCCCGAGACCGGCTCGGACTTGACGAGACCATCGGCGTGATAGCGTCGGGTGAGGTCGTTGGACCGGGTCCGGTTCGACCGATTTTTCTTGAGCGCGACCCGGACCTTCTTCTTCTTCGCCACGCGAACACGCCTCGGGGTCAGAGCCTTGAAGTCCAGTTGGGGCTCTTGAGAGCCGTTTTTCTTGTGATTAAAAAGGGACCGATGACCGATTCAAAAGATCTGGTGCAAAAGCGCGGCCATAATGCTCGCGAGATCACGGAGAATCAGGACAAAGGGCATTATCCTTCCGCCCTTTGTCTTTTGCCCTTTGTCCTTTCCGCGATTCCGCAACACAAAAAAAAACGCCGTTCTACCGAGAATAGAGCGGCCTTCGGTCGGCGCCGCGGTCCTGACCGTTCGAATGCGAGTGGTCGGCGAGCACCTTTTGCGCCCGTTTCGGATTCGAGGTGTGGAAGAGACCGAGCGACTTGCCCGCGGTTGGGCTTGCGGCGACGTAGGCGTATTCGACGCTGATATGATCCTCGGCGAGCAGTTCAAGCACCTTGGCGAGCGCTCCGGGCCGATTTTCCAGCTCGACGGAGAGGATCTCGCGGACCTCGGACTCGGTTCCCAGCGAGGTGAGCACGCGTCGAGTCTCGTCGAGCCGGTCGGTCACCAGGCGAAGGACGCTCCGGTCGGGCGTGTCCATCACGCTGAGCGCCTGAATGTTGATCTTCTCATGCGCGAGAGCCGAACAGATCTTGGCCAGGCGGCCAGGCTTGTTCTCCAGGTAGGCTGTCACTTCGTGGACAAAATCCATCGAATCGCCTCGCTTTCGTCGTTCGCCGTGTCGAGTTCTCAGTCTTGAAAAACGCGCGACCCTTGCTACG
This sequence comes from Isosphaeraceae bacterium, assembly GCA_965277595.1. Lineage (GTDB taxonomy): Bacteria > Planctomycetota > Planctomycetia > Isosphaerales > Isosphaeraceae > CBDIDH01. Next base: position 683,456 of record CBDIDH010000002.1, on the reverse strand, counting down.
GTGGTCAGGTCGGCCCGGCGGTCGCGACCGGGGTCCTTGTTCGATCCGTCGCTTGCGGTCCGCCTCGTCCCCGAATCGATCGTTCAAGTTCTCAATCGGGGGGAATGACCGAAGAGCGTCCTCCTTTCGTCGTGGTGCCCTTGGGTTTGGGCCCGGCCTTCTTGGTCTCGGCCGCGGGCTCGGAGTCGGGCGCGACCGCGGCGGGGCCGGGAGCGGCCGAGGCGGCCCTCCCCGCGTTCCGCGCCGCCTGAATCGCGGGCATGGCGAGCGCCACGATGCCCGCGGGCGCGATGAGATTCGGGAACGCGACCCGCGAGACGACCCGGATCTCCTGATCGTCGCTCGAAACCGCGAAGGAACCCGGCGAGAGTCGTTCTCGAAGCTCCTCAACCTTGGGCATTCTCGTTTCGGGGATCTTGAAAACGAGCATCGCCTCGTTCGGCTTCGCCGATCCCCGCGCGGGGGAAGTCGCCCCGGGACCAGCCTGCGCATCCGCCGCCTGAACCTGATTTTTGGCGATCACGGCATTCACACCCGCCTGAAACGATCCGGGGAGCTTGGCGAGGATCTCGGGCAGGCTCGACCTCGGGTCGCGTGCTCCCAGGATGACGAGATCCTTGGGAAGCAGTTCAAAGGCCGAAGCGAGATCGGCTGGCGGGGTCCAGGCCCCTGCCTTGATCTCCAGCGCAGCCCGAGCGGCCTCGGGCGTGGTCGAGATCACTAGCTGTTTGCCCTTCAGGCGAATCGTCGGCCGGAACCCGGCGGGATACCCGCGCGCCAGCGTTGACGGAATGTTCAAGACATACGACCGCTCGGTCGGCACGTTCGAGGGCGTCGCCTTGAACTCGGGCGCGGGGGGTGGTGTCCGACGCCCTTTCGCGGAATCGGCCGCCCCCTTGGGTGCCTCGGCGGCGGGGGGCTCGGCGGTCTCGGCCGCGTGGTCGCGCGACGCCTTGTTAAAGGCATTCATGAGGTTGTCGAGAGCCTTGGCCGCGGCGGCGTTATCGTCCACCTCGGCCGCGAGAGTGAACCTGGGTAGCTGCGCCGCGCCGAGCAAACCGCCAAGCGGGCTCGCGGCCTTCGCCAGGGCGACCGCTCCCGATGCGGGAACCGCCGGAGTCGCGGGCGCATTCGCTCCCGGCATCACAAAAATGGCGAACTTGGGGTCGAGGTGCGCGAGCACGTCCTTGCGGAGGTCGAGGCGCGTCGACGCTTTCAAATCCTCGGTAAGCTTCGCGAGGTTCGCGCGGTTGGGCGAGGCGGGGCCGGCCATCGCCTGATCGTAAAGCTTGCCAAAATCCAGGGAGGCCACCGTGAACGATTCCAGGCCCTCGGGCAAGGCGGGAAGCTTCCCCTTGTCAAAGGTCGGCTGATCGAAGAGCGCGAGCGTTCCCATTCGGGGCCGAGGCGCCTTGATCCGGGCAATGCTCATCAAGGCCTCGTCCTGGAACCCCCACCGATAATCGACCCGGGTCAGGCCTGGCGGCGTCAGGTTCGCGGGAACGCCAGGCGGAGCGCTCGCCGCTCCAGCAGCATCGGCAGCAGCAGCGGCGGCGAGCGGAGGTGTTTTCGGAAGGGCGGCGGGATCGATGAAGAACTGGCCGATCGGGATGAAGCCCCCTTCGGCTCGGGCGAGTTCGGCGCGGATCGGGTGATCGACGGCGTTCGGCGTCTTGCCGTCGATGACGGCCATCGCCAGATCTTCGGCCCCCTTGCCGAAGGCAACGACGAGGTCGGTATCTTTTTCGACCCACCAGGTCCAGGTGGCCTTCGGTTTCCCCTCGGTGTCGACGCCGATCGGCACGATGACCACGTACCGCCCGTTCTTTGAGAGTTTCTGCGTCTTGACCGCTCCCGTCAGTGCGCCGATCAGCCGGCCGAAGCCGCCAACGGCATCCTTCCCCATGACCGCCCGGATGACTAGCGTTCCCGATGGAGGCGTTGGTTCGGCCCCTTTGGGCGTATGGTTCATCGCGGCGACAAAGCCAAAACGCGCCAGGTGCTTGGTGACCGCCAACACATCGGCGCCGGTTAATTTGCTGTTCGGCAGTCGCTCAAGCGCCTTCGAGGCGGCCTGCGAGGTCATGTCTTCAAGCATGACGCCAAGGTTCGTCTCGGTCAGAAGCTTGTACGCGGAGGTCTTTTTCCAGGCGTCGGCCTGAGAGTCGAGCCCCTCGGTGCCGAGATAGGCAATCAGTCCGTCGCGCGGCACATAACGCGCCAGCGGTCGAAAATCGGGAGCCACGGCCTTTTTTGACGCCTGAGCCTGAGCCTTCGCCTCCAGCAGCAGACCGACCCCAGCCAGAACGGCCAGAAACCAGCAGGCTTTGGGTCGTCTGCGAGGCGAACCAGGGGGGATCGGTCGCACGTTGACGGTCCTTTTTCGTTCCAAGGCAGACAGAATGGCCGGGACCCGAAAGGAGGTCGACTCTCAACCCTATGATGGCGGGCCAGACCTGCCCCCTTCTGGCCCACAACCCCTCATCCTAAGTGGCCCGGACCCCCGCGCCAATCACCTACCGAAATCGTCGCCAACTCCCGCCCATGCGTTCTTTTCTCCTTCCCGCATCCGGGAATCCGGGGAACTTCCTGGAGTTCCCTACGATCCTTGATCCTGGGAGAGGCTCGCGCGAAAGGTTCAATCATGGTTTCGCTCAGCGAATTTCCTTTTCGGTTCCAAAGGCCCCCTTGACGAAACGAAGCCAAAACCCGGGCACTCTCGAATGGATATGGCGATCTACGGCCGGCGATCGAGAATCATGCAAACCAACCCAAGCAAATTCTTGCTTTTCGCCTGAAAACGCGGGGAAACGAGCAAGTTGAATCGAGGTTTTACCCCGGCGAACCGCCTCATTTCTGGCCCTCTTTGACGAAACGAAGCCAGAATTTTCCGGAATGCGTACGAGTCGTCCAACGCAACCTTTTGGAAACGAAGCCAACGATTCTGGCTTCCTTTGATGGGGACAAGCCAGGACGAAGCCAACTCGTCCGTCGTTGGCCGTCGTTCGTTGGCTTCGATCCGCGACAAAAGCGCGGGGATGGCACGTTCCGACCATGCCAAGCCCGCGAACCGAATTTTAAATCCGAACCGTGATCAGCGCCGCGGTTTCTTCCCCTTCTTGGGCTTCCGGCCTTTCACCTTCCGGGCTGATCGATCGGCGGAGGCCCGAGGGGGTCGCGAGGGGGACGAAACCCTCGGCGCGGCGACGGGGCGATCGGGGCGCGGCCGGTTGACCCGGACCGACGCCAGAATCGCCTCCTCGGCGTCGGCGACCGGGGCCTCGGCCGGGGCGTGCTCGGCCAGGATCAAGTCAAGCTCGCGGCGGTCGATGTCGACCCGGACGATCTTGACCTCGACCTGATCCCCCAGCCGATACCGCCTGCCTGACCGTCGGCCGACGAGGGTGTGCGTTCCCTGTTCGAGATAAAAGAAGTCATCGCCGAGACTTGTGACGTGAATCAGGCCCTCGGCGGGGAGTTCGGCGAGCCGGCAAAAGAACCCGAAATCCTCAACTCCGATGATCACCGCGTGGAAGAGGTCGCCAACGTGTTTTTCCAGGAAGGTCAAAAGCTTGATCTTCACCAGTTCCCGCTCGGCCGCCTCGGCCCGGCGCTCGGTCCGGTTGCAATGCTCGGCCATGACGGTCAACTCGTCAACGTCTCCCTTCGGCTTCCGACCGCTCAGAATCGCGGCAAGCTGGCGGTGGACCTGAAGGTCGGGATAACGCCGGATCGGCGACGTGAAGTGGCAATAATTCTCGCTCGCGAGGGCGTAATGGCTTTCCGGCTCGGGCGTGTAACTCGCCTGTTTCAGGCTGCGGAGCAGGCCGTAATGAACCGCGTGCGCCTCGGGGGTTCCGGCCGAATCGTTGAGCAGCGTTTGCAGCTCGAACCGGCTCTGCGGCTTGTCGATCTTGAAGCCCAGGCTCCGTGCGAAGTCGGCGAATTCCAGGAGCTTCCTCGGCTCGGGATCGGCATGGCCTCGGCGCAAAAACGGGGTACCTCGGGTGGTCAAGAATGTCGCCACGGCCTCGTTCGCGGCGAGCATGAACTCCTCGATCACCTGATGGCTCTCGTCGTGCGAGGCAAGATGCGCCCCGACAACCTCGCCCGACTCGCCCAGGTCAATCTCGATCTCGGGCATGCTCAGTTCCAAGGCCCCGCGCTGGAATCTCCGCTTGCGGAGCAACATCGCCAGTTCCAGCATCCGGCCGAGAAGCTCGACGACCTCCGTCGGCACCCCCTCGACCGGAACGCCCGGGTTCTTCATCACGGCAAAGGCTTGCTCGTAGCTGAACCGATGGTCGACCCGGATCGCCGACCGGGCGAACTGATGATCGGTGCGGACCCCCTCGGCGTTGAACTCGATCAGGGCCGACATCGTATACCGGGTCCGCCCGGCCTGAAGGCTCGCCAGGCTGTTCGAGAGAACCTCGGGAAGCATCGGAATCACGCGATCGGGCAGGTAAACGCTCGTCCCACGGTTCCGCGCGGTCTGGTCAAGGCTCGACCCGACCGGCACGAAATGAGCGACGTCGGCAATGTGAACCCCCAGGCTCCAGAACCCGCGCTCGTCTCTCGACAGCGAGATCGCGTCATCAAAATCGCGGGCGGTCGCCGGGTCGATCGTGACCGTGAGAACCTCGCGAAGGTCGAGCCGGTCCTTCAACTCGTCTTCCTGAAAGGCCTTGGCCTGTTCGCGAGCCTCGGTCAGGGTGTCGTCATCGAAGACGTCGGGAATGTTGAAGGCGCGAATCACGGCGAGCGTGTCGACCCCTGGCTGTCCCCTCGGGCCGAGGACCTCGCTGATGACCCCTTCGCCTTCCTGGTAGGGGGTCGGGTAGCGGGCCATCTCCAGGGCCACCTTGTCGCCGGGCTTCGCGCCCTTGGCGCCGGGATCGCCGACGAAAATGGGGGCGTTGAAGGTCGTGCCGTCGACCTTGACGAACCCGCCGCCGTCACTCTCGAAATAGGTGCCAACAAAGAGCCCCGACGCCCGAGCGACGACCTGAACAATCTTCCCCTCGGGGCTCATCCCCGGCCCTTTGGGACACTTGACGACCTTGACGACGACCTCGTCGCCGCTCGACGCGTCTCCGGCGTTCTTGGCCGGAATGAAAATCTGGTCGGTCTTTTCCCGCGACTTGTGAGGCCGGACGAATCCGAAGCCCTTGGACGACCGCTTGAAGATGCCGATGATCGCCCCTTTCGCGGCGGGACGGCTCAGGGTCTTGTCTTTCGCAAGGTCAAGCTGACCGTCGCGAATCAGGGCCTTGACCGTCGACCGGAAGTCGGCATACTCGTCGACTCCGATCTCGAAGCGTCGCGACATCTTTTTCAACGTCAACGGCTTGTAATCGGCGCGGCCGACCAGGCCGAGAATCCTGTCCGTGTAATCAATCATGCGCCGCCTTCCCGCAAAGGTGAGACCGGCCCGGTCAACGCCCGACCGTCCATTATAACCCGCGCGTCGCGGGTGAACGCCTTTCACCCACTTCACGATGATAAGGGATGCGGGATGCCGGACGCGGCCTTTGTTGCTTCTTTGAAAGAAATCGAAGTCGGGAAAACGAATAAGGTGAGGGCGAGGGGCGTCCAAGACCTCAACGACCCAGGATTGCCGCGACAAAAAGGAACCCAGGAGCGAGCTTTCGGACCCCATGATGTCGCGGCGCGGGTATCCTCGATCGGCCTTGCTTGATTGACTGCTGACTCTCAAAGGCGTTCCCTTCTTTCGGAAATCAGCCGCTCAACCAATTCTTTTTTTTGAACGCCTCGTCGTGGCCTGGTTCCGCCCAGCACACCTTCACCTGAAAGCCCATGTCCGATGAGAAACCTCCTGCCAGGTCTCAAGCTCCTCTCCCCCGCGCTCCTCTCGGGCGGACTTCTCGCCTTCTCGGCAACACCGACCACCGCGGCCGATAACCCCAAACCCGCGACCCCCGCGACCGCGTCCGCCGCCGACAAGGAAAAGGACGTACCGTCTTATGACCTTCTCGACGCCGCCCGCAAAGGGCTCGTCACGGTGACCGCGGAAGGCTCGGGCGATGGCCGGATGACCGTCTCCGTCAAGAACCGCTCGAAGAAACAACTCCGCGTCGTCCTTCCCCCCGGCCTCATCGCCTCCGGTGCCTCTGGCCAGTTCGGCGGCATGGGCGGCGGCATGGGTGGCATGGGCGGCGGCATGGGTGGCATGGGCGGCGGCATGGGCGGCGGCATGGGTGGCATGGGCGGCGGCATGGGTGGCATGGGCGGCGGCATGGGCGGCGGCATGGGCGGTGGTATGGGTGGCGGTGGCGGCGGCATGACTGGCGGTGCGGGTCAAGGCGGAATGGGAGGTGCCATGGGCGGCATGGGTCGCCCCATGACCATGCCCGCGCAGATGGGCATGATGATGCTCGGTCAGCTCATCATGAACCTGATCGGCGATCGCGATAGCTGGGACACTCGGTCCATGATGATGGGCATGATGGGGGGTATGGGCGGTGGCATGGGCGGTGGCATGGGCGGCGGTATGGGGGGTATGGGCGGTGGCATGGGCGGCGGCTTCCGGTCGGTTCCGCCCAGCGGACCCCCCTCGGCTCTTCTCAAACCGGACCAGACCCGGCACCTGCCGACCCGAGTGGCCAGCCTCTCGGCGCCGAACCCGAACGACGCCGACTCGCAGGTCGTGATGCCCCCCAAGGGCGAACGCCTTCTGATCGGTAATATTAATGACGCGAACGCCGACCCGAGGGTCGCCACCGCCCTGACCCGACTGGCTCGCGACCAGGCGCCCGACACCGTGGCGACCCTGGTGATGTGGAACGTCGCCGGTGGTCTCGACTGGGAAGCGATCGCGACGAAGTCAAAGGGGTTCGCCGTCGCTCACGAAGTGAGTCTCGCGAAAAGCTTTGTGGAACGGCTCGACAACCTGCCCAAGGATCGTGGCGGCGACCTTCTTTATGAGGTCACCGGCTCCGGCGCCGCGGGCGAGGCCCTTTCGGCCGAGTTGGCGACGCTCTTGAAGGACCGCACGGTTCTCGGCCTCAAGCCCTCGGCTGGCGTGCCCGAGGCGCCCAAAGGCCCGGCCGTCGCCTGCAAGGTCTTCGTCAGCGGCACCGCCGAAAAGCCTGAAGCGACGATCTACATCGCCACGACGGACCAGACGGGCACCAAGTGGGACCCCGCCGGCAAGTTTGAGCTTCCCGTCGCCCTCAAGGACGGTCGTCCCGACGCCGTCAAGTTCGCCGACGCGATGGCCGAAGGCCTTCTCGGCCGCCTCGTCCGTGCCCAGGTGACCAAGACCCAGCAGATGACCAAGGGGAAGCCCGTATACATCCTCAAGATTGACAACGCCTCGGCCCTGGTGCTGAATGGCCTGGCGATCACCGGCGTCGGCGAGGGCAAGGCCGAGCAGGCTCCGAAGGTGATCACCGGCATCAGCGTCTCGCCGCACCGTCGGATGACGATTCCGGCGACCGCCGAGACGGTCGAGCAGCTTGGCCTTCGCAAGGGGGTCCGCGTGATCGCCGCCGACCTTGGCGCCCTCTGAGTTTCGAGCCCGCCGTCATCGACTTTCTTAAAAAAAGGCCCCCCTCACCGGGAGGGGCCTTTTTTTATTGCCACAAACTGCCTGGTGGCCTCAAAAGCCCCAATTGCCACGGCATTACCCAGGTTCAGGCTTCTCGCTTCTTCGCGGATCGGGATCCGAACCACCCGTTCGGCCGGTTCCGACGTCAGCCAGGACGCGGGGAGCCCCCGGCTCTCGGGACCGAAGACCAGAGCATCGCCGGGTTGATACTGGGCGTCAGTGTACGACCGCCTTCCCTTGGTCGTGAACGACCAGAGCCGATCGCGACCGATTTCCTCGGCCGCCTCGTCGATCGAGTCCACGACGCGATAATCGAGGTGTTGCCAGTAGTCCAGCCCGGCCCTTCGAATCCGTCGATCGTCGATCAAGAATCCCAGCGGCCGGACCAGCCAGAGCCTTGCCCCGACGGCAACGCAGGTCCGTCCGATCGACCCCGTGTTGGCGGCGATCTCCGGTTCCCAGAGAATCACATGCAATCGAGGTTCAGACACGAGGACCCCGCAATGCTCGGGAACGGCGTTTGTCATGGTCAAGAAGGACCGATGACCAAGGACCAAGGACCAAGGACCAAGGAGTTTTGTGATAAGCCTTGCCTCAAGCTCCGCTCTTGTCGTTTTTCCTTGGTCATTGGTCCTCGGTCATCGGTCCTTTCGGAGAGGAAAAGGCCCCGCGCGGCCCCGTTTTCACCCTTCCCAACCGGTCTCCTGGATTGTACAATTCCCAGGCTCGAACCAGCCAGCCCGCCGAAATCGCCAGCCCTCCTTTGCCCCACAATCCCACCGGACTAAAACCTCTTGACGGATCATGGCATGCATGACTTGACACGACGTCCTCGCGGCGACAAGAAAAGCCCGCGGATCTCGTTGGCGGCCTTGCTGCTTGCGGTCTTGATGACCTGGACCACCACCACGCTCCACGCGGCCGACCCCGTCCCGCCCGATCAGGCGGAGTTCTTCGAGACCAAGGTCCGGCCGATCCTTCTGGAGTCGTGCGGGAAGTGCCACGGACCGACCAAGCAAGCCTCGGGCCTGCGGCTCGACAGCCGCGAGGCGCTTCTGGAAGGGGGACTTAACGGCCCCTCGGTGATCCCCGGAAATCCCGATGGCTCGCTTCTCGTCCAGGTGATCCGCCAGACCCACGAAGATATCAAGATGCCCCCCAAGGGCAAGCTGCCCGACCCGGCCGTCGCCGCGATTGCCGGCTGGATCAAGATGGGTGCCCCCTGGCCGGCAACCGCCGCCTCCAAAACCAGCGGCTCCGGCTCGGCGGCGAACCACTGGGCCTTTCAGCCGGTCAAAACCGGCCCCTCGCCGACCGTGAGCGATCCCGCCTGGGTGCGTACCTCCGTCGATGCCTATATCCTCGCTCGCCTCGACGCGGCCGGGCTGAAACCTTCCGCCGAGGCCGACCGCCGGACCCTGATCCGCCGCCTCTCGTTTGACCTCACCGGCTTGCCCCCCTCGCCCGAGGCCGTCAGCGAGTTTGTCAACGACACCCGCGGCGACGCCTATGAACGCCTGGTCGACCGCCTGCTGGCGTCCTCGGCGTATGGAGAGCGCTGGGGTCGGCACTGGCTCGACGTCGCCCGGTATGCCGATACCAAGGGGTATGTCTTCACCGAGGATCGCCGGTATCCGTACTCGTACACCTACCGCGACTACGTGATCCGCGCCTTCAACGAGGACCGGCCTTACGACCGCTTTATCACCGAGCAGATCGCCGCCGACAAGGTCGCGACCGACGCCGATCGTGGCGCCCTCGCGGCGCTCGGCTTCATCACGGTCGGCCGACGCTATCTCAACAACAAGGAAGACATTCTCGACGACCGGATCGACGTCGTGACCCGTGGCCTCCTCGCCTTGACCGTGACCTGTGCCCGATGCCACGACCACAAGTTCGACCCGATCCCGACCGACGACTATTACTCGCTCTTCGGCGTCTTCAACAGCTCGACCGAGCCAGCCGACCTTCCCGAGATCCCCGCGCCCATTCCGGCGGCCTCGCACGAGGACTTCCGAGTCAAGCTCGCCGAGGCGCAAAAAGCCGTCGACACCTATCTCGCGACCAAGAAGACCGAGGCCGAGGCGGATTTCCGAAACCGGCTCGGCGTCTACCTCCGCGCGGCGGTTGACCTCAACTTCTCCGCCGTTCGCCGCGACCCCAAGGTTGACGAACGCGTCCGCGCCGACAAGATTCCGCCAGGGCGTTTCCGTGCTTTCTCGGCCCGCTGGAAGGCCCGAGTCGACGCCACCCGCAAAACGCCCGACCCGATCTTTGCCCCCTGGCACGCCTTCGCCAAGATTCCCGCCGTTGACTTCTCCAAAACCGCGGCCGAGGTCGCCAAAAGCTTGCCCGGTGATTCGAACCTCTGCAACCCGGTCCTCGCGCAGTCGTTCACGGCCAAAGCGCCCGGCTCCATGTCCGACGTGGCCAGCCGTTACGCCGAGATCCTCACCGAGGCTGGCCGCAAAGGGGCCGAGGCCGAGAAGTCAGGCGTGAAAATTCTCGATGACCCGGCCTGGGAGTCGCTCCGCGCGGTCTTGACGTCGGCCGAGAGTCCTCTCAAGCTCCCCGACGAGGGTCTGGTGAAGTTCCTCGATCGCGCTGAGCAGAATGCGCTCAACGTCCGGAAAAAGGCCATCGACGTCCTCAAGACGACGCATCCGGGGTCGCCGCCGAAGGCGATGGTCGTGAACGACCTGCCGAACCCGATCGAGCCCCGCGTCTTGCTTCGCGGCAATCCGGGTCGACCTGGAAAAGAGGTCCCCCGCCAGTTCCTCAAGGTTCTCTCGGGACCCGATCGGAAGCCCTTCAAGAACGGCAGCGGTCGGCTCGAACTGGCCCAGGCGATCGCCAGCAAGGACAACCCGCTCACGGCCCGGGTCCTCGTCAATCGCGTCTGGCTCAACCACTTCGGCGTCGGCCTGGTGACGACGCCGAGCGACTTCGGCACCCGGAGCGAGCCTCCCAGCCATCCCGAACTCCTCGACTGGCTCGCCGACGATTTCGTCCGCCAGGGGTGGTCCATCAAGGCCTTGCATCGCCGCATTTTGCTCTCGAACACGTACCGCCAGCGCAGCGATAACCGGCCCGAGGCCCTCGCCAAAGACCCGCTAAACCGCCTCTACTGGAAGTTCAATCGCCACCGGCTCGACTTCGAGGCCACCCGCGACGCCCTTCTTGCCGCCTCCGGGGCGCTTGATCCTTCGATGGGGGGCAGGTCGGTCTCGATTAACGAACCTCCGTACCCTCCGCGTCGTACCGTCTATGGTTACATTGATCGCCTCGACCTCGATGGCATCTACCGGACCTTTGACTTCGCCAGCCCCGACGCCAGCAGTCCGCGCCGGTTGATCACGACCGTTCCCCAGCAGGCGCTTTTCCTGATGAACAGCCCGTTCGTCATCGACCTGGCTCGCCGCCTCGCCAGCCGCCCCGAGGTGGCTTCGGGAACGCCCGAGGCTCGCGTCGGTCGGCTCTATCAGCGCCTTTTCGGTCGCGATCCCGACCCGACCGAGTTGGCCCTGGGCGTCGCGTTTATTCAGCGTCAGGAAGCCTCGGGGCCGTCCTTGCCGCCGCCCGTCTGGACCTACGGTTTTGCCTCGTTGGATTCGGCCGCGTCCCCCGCGCATCGTCTTGACTTTCACGCGTTCACGCACTGGACGGGCACGACCTGGCAGTTTGGCCCGGCGATGCCCCACCCCGAAACCGGTTTCGCCCAGTGGAACGCCGCGGGTGGCCATACGGGCGGCAAGGCGCAACACGCGGTCGTCCTTCGCTGGACCGCTCCGCGCGACCTGATCGTTCGCGTCGAGGGGACGATCAAGCACCCGAACCCCAACGGCGATGGCGTCCGCGCCCTGATCGTCTCCGGACGCGATGGTATTCTCGGTGACTGCGTCTGTCACAATCAGCAATTAGCGACAACCACATCGGCCGTTGACCTCAAGCGCGGGGAAACCCTGGACTTCATGGTCGCCTGCCGTGGAAATGACGGTTTTGACTCGTTCACCTGGGCGCCGATCATTCACGAAGAGGGTCCATCGGGCGAGACCTGGGATGCCTCGAAGGGCTTTCACGGGCCGCCGACCGCGGGTCTCTCCCCCTGGGAAGAATATGCGCAGGTTCTGATGTTGACCAACGAGTTCGTCTTCGTCGACTGATTGACTGAGCGACCCTGGCCGCCGGATGGATCGATCCAAAAGGATGCAATGCCGATGTCTCATCACGCGCCCCGGCTCGACCACCAGTTCCTGACCCGCCGCGAAGCCCTCCGCCGTGGTGGAATGGGCTTCGGCGCGCTCGCGCTCGGCTCGATCCTCTCCGAGACCGGCACCAAGGCTTTTGCTCGCGAGGCGGTCACGGAGGTTTCATCGACGCCGCTCGTGCCCAGGGCGCCGCAGTTCGCGCCCAAGGCGAAGCGGGTCGTCCACCTGTTCATGAACGGCGGGCCGTCGCACGTTGACACGTTCGACCCCAAGCCGATGCTCTCGAAGTATCACGGCAAACCCCTACCGTCGAACCGGCCGACCGAACGCAAGACCGGCTCGGCCTTTGGCTCCCCTTTCAAGTTCAAGAAGTACGGCCAGAGCGGCCTGGAGGTCAGCGAGCTTTTCTCGCACGTCGGCGAGCTTGCCGACGACCTCTGCGTGATCCGTTCGATGCACGCCGACGTTCCCAATCATGAGCCCTCGCTGATGCTCATGAACTGTGGCGACGCCCGCCAGCCCCGGCCGAGCGTCGGTTCCTGGGCGCTTTATGGTCTCGGCACCGAGAACCAGAACCTCCCCGGGTTCGTCGTCATGTGCCCCTTTGGAATGCCCACGAACGACGCCCAGAACTGGCAGTCGGGCTTCCTCCCCGGCGTCTATCAAGGGACGTACATCGACACTCAGCATACCGACCTCGAAAAGCTGATCGCCAACATCAAGAACCGTTCCGTCGGCAAGGACGCCCAGCGCGCCCAGCTTGACCTTCTCTCTCAGCTCAACGAGGAACACCGCCGCAAGCGCGAACAGGAAGCCGAGCTGGAATCACGCATCCAGTCGTTTGAGCTGGCCTTTCGGATGCAGTCTCAGGCCGGTGAAGCCTTCGACGTCAGCCTCGAACCGGCTCATGTCCGCGAGGCGTATGGACCGGGCGTTCAGGCCCGGCAGCTTCTCATCGCCCGACGCCTCCTGGAACGCGGGGTCCGCTATATTCAGGTCTGGCACGGCCAAGGGCAGCCCTGGGACAGCCACGACGACATCGAAAAAGAACACCGACGCCTCGCCAACGAGTGCGACCGGCCGATTGCCGCCTTTCTCAAGGATCTGAAAGCCCGCGGCCTCTTTGACGAGACCCTGGTCGTCTGGGGGGGCGAGTTCGGCCGGACCCCGACCGTCGAGCTTCCAACCCCCGGTTCCAATCAGGGCAAGCAGAACGGCCGCGACCACAACCATTACGGGTTCACGACCTGGATGGCCGGCGGCGGCGTCAAGGGGGGGCACGTCCACGGCTCGACCGACGAATTCGGCTTCGCCGCCGTGGAAGATCGCGTCCACGTCCACGACCTCCACGCCACGATTCTCCACCTCCTCGGCTTCAACCACGAGACCTTCACCTATCACTACGCCGGTCGCGACTTCCGCCTGACCGACGTTCACGGCAAAGTTGTGTCCAGCCTCCTCGCCTGACCCGATTGTTTCACGGGGAGGACTGCGTATGAAGGACCGATGACCAGGGACCAATGACCGAGAATCGCTAACGGATTTGATCCTGTCCTTTGTCCTTTGCCCTCTGTCCTCTGTCCTCCTCACGGAAACGCTCGGCCGGTTGATTTCGACTCCCGGGAGGAGGACAATCAACGCCCGTGCCAAGACGAACCCAATCGGTTCGCCTGGGATCGATCGCATTCGAACAAAGTGTCGCAACGAGAAGGACAGGAGAACGCCCGATGGCGTCATTCCACCCCCAGGATTTCGGACTCGACGAGCCACCGCCGAGACCGACCACGCCGCCGGTTCGTCGGGGGTTCCTCCTCGTCTTGCTCATCCTCAGCCTCGCGGCGGGACTCGTCTACGGCGTGCCAATGGTCGCCGAACGCGCGGGGTATGCCTGGGAGTCGGGCCGATCGCGCGCCGCGACCGAGACCCTCGCCCGGCTCGAAAAGGCGGGCGTGGTCAGCCGGGCGAATGAACTCTTTCGGATGGCGACGGTCGCCGTCTCGCCCGCCGTCGTCAACATTCAGACTCAGAAATTCCGACGCGAAGGGGCCTTGCCTGGCCTCCCTGGCGAAGGAGGAAATCGAGGCGGCCGGGGCCTGGAAAGCTTCGGCGTCGGCTCAGGCGTGATCGTCGACGGCGCGAATGGTTACATCGTCACGAACAACCATGTCGTCGCCGACGTCGATCGGATCACCGTCCGGCTCAGCCAGGGAACCGAGGTCCGCGCCCGGCTCGTCGGCGCCGATCCGAAGACCGACCTCGCTGTGCTTCAAATCCCCGGCCCGCTCCGGGTCGCCGCCGCCTGGGGCGACTCCGACAAGCTCGCCATCGGCGACTGGGTCCTCGCCATCGGCAGCCCGTACATGCTCGATCACACCGTGACCGCCGGAATCGTCTCGGCGACGCGACGCAACAACCTCCCCTTGCCCGGCCTGATGGATGAGACCTCGTATCAGGACTTCATTCAGACCGACGCGGCGATTAACCCCGGCAACTCCGGCGGCCCCCTGATCGACCTCAACGGCCGGATCGTCGGCATCAACACCGCGATTTTGACCTCCTCGTCGTTCCTTCGAGGCGATGACGCCCACGCCCCTTCCGGCGGTTTTGAAGGGATCGGCCTCGCCATTCCCTCCTCGCTCGCCCGAGGCGTCGTTGACCACCTGATCAAGAACGGCAAGGTCGTCCGCGGCTACCTCGGCGTGGCGATCCAGCCGGTCACGCAGGCGCTCGCCAAGGAATTCAAGCTTCCCGACAACCACGGCGCCATCATCTCGGCGGTCCAGCCGGGCAGCCCCGCCGACAAGGCCGGTCTCAAGGTCGGCGACGTCATCGTCTCTCTCGATGGCAAGGAAACGCCCGATCCCACCGCCCTCCGCGTCTCGACCGCCTCGCACTCTCCCGGCGCGAAAGCGCCGCTCGCCCTCTATCGTGACGGTCAGAAATCCACCGTGGATGTCGTCATCGGCGAACAACCGGGCGAGACCGGCCCCGCCGGCCTGCTCTCCTTCGGTTTCCAGGTCCGCGAAGTCGGCGACGGCAAGGGCCAGACCGCCGTCGTTGTCGACGCGGTCGTTCGCGGTAGCCTCGCGGCCCGCGTCGGTCTCTTGCCCGGCCTTCGAATCCTCGCCGTCGGCCGGACCGAGGTCAACACCAAGGCCGACTTCGACAAGGCCAGCGCCTCGTATACGACCGATCAGGGCCTGCCACTCCGCGTCCAGACCCCCGACGGCCGCGTCGCCTTCCTCACCCTCGGCGGCCCCGGCGAACCCCAACGCTGAGCTAGAGTTCAAGCGAAAGCTCGATCATCGATGATCGGTTCTTCACCCCGGCCAACCCTGGATAACGTCCCGGGTTGGCCCTTCGCATTCCCATACGCCCAAAAATGTCGGTCGGGGCTTGACTTGGACACCTGGTTTGCGAGACAGTTTGCCGGGGTCTCTAGGGTGAAAGCCGGAGGTTTATGAGGAACCGGGTAAGGCTTACGAGAATCTGGTTTGGGGAACGTGCGGAAAGGCCGTGTCAAGGGTCTACTTTCCCCGCCCGGCCAGGATGCCCCGGCCGGTCCCTTGCCCGAGAACCTAAACGCTAAACTCATGACACCTTAGAAAGATTGGCCCGGTGTCGTTCGGCGCTCCAAAAAACTTGACCGAATCTGTCCGGGGGTTATAATTCTGTTGTCGCCGCGGTCAACGAGGGCACGGAGAGTGATGGCCGAGGAACGGACGCGAGTCGTTCGATCCTCGGTGATCGGCTCACCACGGACCCGGGCCTGACACCCTGATTCAGGAGCGCCCGGTGCCCCGTACCTCGGAATCGATCCTCGCCGCGATCAAGCAGAAGGTCGACATCGTCACCCTGGTTGGCGAATACCTGCCCCTGACCCGCTCCGGCTCGCGTTACAAGGTCCTCTGTCCCTTCCACGACGACCACCACCCGTCGATGGAGCTGAACCCCGATCGCCAGTCCTACAAGTGCTGGGTCTGCGGGTCGGGTGGTGATGTCTTTGATTTCGTCAAAGGGATCGAACGTGTGGATTTTCCCGAGGCGCTTCGCATGTTGGCCGAACGGGTGGGGATCGCGCTAGATGCCCCCTCGGCCGCGGAGGCGGCCTCGGGAGGTGTCTCGAAAACCGAGCTTCTGGCCGTGAACGCCTGGGCCGAGCGCGCGTACAAGGAGGCGCTCGGCCGGTCTGAACCCGCCCAGGCATATCTCGCCTCGCGGTCGATCTCGCTAGAGAGCGTGGAACGGTTCGCGCTGGGGTATGCCCCGGGCGAGCGCGGTTGGTTGCTCTCGCGTGCCAGGAAAGAAGGGTTTCCGGTTGATCTTCTGGAAAAAGCGGGGCTGGCGGTCCGTCCGGTCGACACGCCCGGCCAGGTTCGGGAGCGGTTTCGGGGCCGCCTGATCTTTCCGATTCATGACGCCAAGGCGCGTCCGATCGGATTTGGCGGGCGCGTCTTGCCGGAGGTTGAGCGGTTACTCGCCGCCTCGGGCAAACGCGTGGCAAAATACCTGAACAGCCCCGAGACCCCGCTCTTCAAAAAGCGGCAGGTGGTTTACGCCGGTGATCTTGCCCGCAACCCCGCCCGGGAAGCCCGGTCGGTCGTCGTGGTGGAAGGTTATACCGACGTGATCGCGGCGCACCAGGTGGGCCTTGGCCAGGTGGTCGGGACCCTGGGGACGGCCCTTGGCGACGACCACGTTCCCGCGCTCCGCCGCCTTGCCGACCGGGTTGTTCTGGTCTTTGACGGCGACGACGCTGGTCAGAAGGCCGCCGACCGATCGCTGGAGATCTTCTTGAGCAACGACCTCGACGTCCGCGTCTTGACGCTTCCCGAGAACCTCGACCCCTGCGACTTCCTCTTGAAGGAAGGGGCCGACGCCTTCCGCGCCCTGATTGGCCAGGCGGTTGACCCGCTCGTCTTCGCCCTGAACCGGGCCTCCGTGGTCTTTGACCTGGAATCGATCGAAGGTTCGCGGCAGGCGTCGGAGTGGGTCCTCAAGATCCTGGCGCGGGTGCCTCGGGGCGATGGCCGGGTCGGCCTCGACGTCAAGGTCGCCAAGGCGCTTGACTCGCTTTCGAGCCGCCTCCGCGTCAAGGTCGCCACCCTGGAAAAACGACTCCGCCAGATCCGCCTCGATGCCAAGCCTGGTAAACCGACGCGCAACGTCTCGGTCCCGTTCGACTCGCGAGCCGTCGCGACCGGCGGAGAGAAGTCGGCCAATTCCGATGCGTCTGGATCGTTGCCGGATCGGGCCTTTGAGCTGCGGGCCTTTGATCGCGATGACCGGGAACTGATCGACATTCTCTTGAATCGACCGGGCCTGATCCCCCGGGTGATTACCCGGGTCTCGGTCTCCGCCCTGCGTGACGAACCTTTGCGGGCCTTGCTCGGCGCCTGTTACGACCTTTACAGCGAGGGGAAATCACCCACCTTTGAACTTCTCTCGCTCCGGCTTGACGACCCGAGATTACGGGCCCTCGCCGCTGGTTTCTTCATGCCCCAGGAGTTTACCGAGGCGGGGCTGCATCCGATTGACCCGCGGCCGCTCGAAGCGGGAACGGCCCCCGCCTCCTGGGAACTGAGGCTCGACCGCCTGCTTGTGAAATTGCTGGACCGCGACCGTCAGGAACGAATCCGCGACCTGAAGTCCGCGCTCGATGAGACGAATCCGCTGCAAGAACCCGAAGCCCATCGCGCCCTCTTGACCGAATACCTACGCCTTTTGAACCGACGTCCGGACACGAAGAACAAGAACGCGTCCTGACCCTTCGTTCTGTTGAGGAGATCTCTGGATGGAAAAGCTGGACGAGGGCCTCAAGACGCTCCTCGAATTGGGGAAACGCCGCGGCTTCCTGACCTTCGATCAGGTCAACGACTTCTTGCCCGACGAGGCGAGCAGCCCCGAGAAAATCTCGGGCCTTCTCGAATCGCTGGATGAGATGGGCATCGAGCTGGTCAACGAGGACGAGGCCGAGGCCCGCCTGCTCGCCTCCGGCGACCTCGACGACGAGCCCGATGAACTCGTCGACGAGCCCGCCGACGACGACGAGGGCGAGCTGACCCCCGAAGACCTCGACGAGATCTCCCGGCGGATCGACGACCCGGTTCGGATGTACCTGACACAGATGGGCGAGATCCCCCTGCTCACCCGAGAGCAGGAGATCAACCTCGCCAAGAAGATCGAGATCACCCGCAAGCGGTTCCGCCGCAAGGTGCTTGAGTGCCACTTCGCGCTCGCCCTGGTCGTGGACGTCCTCAAGAAGGTCAACGACGGCGAACTGCCGTTTGACCGGACGGTCAAGGTTTCCGTCACCGAGAACCTGGAGAAAGACCAGATTCTCGGCCGGATGCCGCACAACCTGGCGACCCTCGTGCATCTGATGGAGTGCAACAATCGCGACTTCCGGGCCTATGCCCGCGAGCGCGACAAGCCGGTCCGCCGCCAGCTTCTCGTTGAGCTCAAGAGCCGACGCCGCAAGGCCGTGAACCTCGTCGAGGAACTCTCGATCCGGACCCAGAAGGTCCAGCCCCTGATGAAGCGTCTGGAACAGGTCTCGGCCCGGATGGGCGACCTGATGTTCCAGCTTCAGGAGCATCGCGAGGGCCGCGGCGGCAAGGAAGAACGGTCGAACCTTCAGAAAGAGCTGAAGGACCTGATGCGGATCACGCTGGAAACCCCGGCGAGCCTCCGCAACCGTACCGAACTGATGAACGCCCGCTTCCGCGAGTACGAACAGGCGAAGCGAGAACTCTCCGGCGGCAACCTCCGCCTGGTCGTCTCGATCGCCAAGAAGTACCGCAACCGCGGCCTCTCCTTCCTCGACCTGATCCAGGAAGGGAACACCGGCCTGATGCGGGCCGTGGACAAGTACGAGTATCGCCGCGGCTACAAGTTCAGCACCTATGCGACCTGGTGGATTCGCCAGGCGATCACCCGGGCGATTGCCGACCAGGCCCGGACGATCCGCATCCCCGTCCACATGATCGAGACGATGTCCAAGCTTCGCAACGTCTCGAAGAAGCTGCTCCAGGAGAAGGGCCGCGAGCCGACCATCGAGGAAACGGCCAAGGCCGCCAACATCTCGATCGAAGAGACCCGTCGGGTGATGAAGATCAGCCGACACCCGATCTCGCTCGATCGGCCCGTCGGCGAGAGCGAAGACAGCTACTTCGGCGACTTCATCGAGGACGAGGCCGCCGAGAGCCCGATCAACGCCGCCACCCAGGAAATGCTCAAGGAAAAGATCGACCAGGTCTTGAAAACCCTGACCTACCGCGAACGCGAGATCATCAAGCTCCGTTACGGCCTCGGCGACGGTTACACGTACACGCTCGAAGAGGTCGGCCGGATCTTCAAGGTCACCCGCGAACGTGTCCGTCAGATCGAGGCCAAGGCTGTCCGCAAACTGCAACATCCAGTCCGAAGTCGACAGCTTGAAGGCTTCCTGGAAAGTACCGGCTGATCCCGGCCCTTCACCGCCGGCCGCCCACCTCGGGCGACCGGCGGTTTTTTTTGTCGACATCGCCGCCGAAACCCTGGCCGATCTCCTTTGCCACAGACTTGTCGTTCGTGACCTTGGACCATCCGTACCCCTTGGGAGCCGACGATGACGACCCCAGCGACCCCCGCCCCCGCCACCGCCGCGAACCTTCGCGACCTGCACTTGCTTCATCAACGCGCCAAGGCGATCCGCGACCGCCTTCAATCCGCCCCCAAGACCCTCGCCGCGCGGAACCTCGCCCTCGCCAATCGCCAGACCGCGCTGGAAGCCTCCAAGAAGGCGCTTCAGGACGCCAAGGTGCAGCTCAAGAAGAAAGAGCACACCGTCCAGAGCGTTCAGGCCAAGATCGACGACCTCAAGGTCAAGCTGAACGCGGTCAAGAAGAACGACGAATATAAGGCCATTCAGAACCAGATCGCCATCGACAAGAACACGATCGAGAAGATCGAAGGTGAGATGCTCGAAGAGATGGAAAAGCTCGACGAGCAGGCGCGCAAGGTCACTACCGACGAGGCCGAAGTCAGGACCTTCGCCGCCGAGGTCGCCGCCATGAAAACCTTGATCGAATCGCAGGCCGATGGCCAGCGCCGGCAGCTCGGCGAACTTGAAACCGCCCTCGTTGACGCCGAGGCCGTGATCCCCGAAGACGTCCGCGACCGTTACCGACGGACCGTCAAGCAGCACGGCGCCGAGGCGATGGCCGCCCTTGATTACGACCGCAAGAACCAGATCGGCGCCTGCTCAGGCTGTTACGTCGCCGTGACCACGCAGGATCTGAACGAGCTGATTAACGGCAACCACCTCAGCTTCTGCAAGACCTGCGGGCGTCTCCTTTATCTGCCCGAGGAAGACGGCGCGAACACCCGTCGAAATGCCTGATTCTCTCTCTCTTCGAGCCTGCGCCCTATGCCCCTCGACCCCCTTCGGCGCCTTCGCGGGGAGGAAAAAGAAGGCGGTGCCGAGGATCGCGTAAATCATCAGCAACATCGCCCCTTCGAGCCAGTTCGATTCGCCGTCTTCCGAGACCATCCGCGCCAGCAGGGCCGCCAGAATCACCGCCGCGACCTCCATCGGACTGAAGAGGAGGTCGATCGGCCGCGCCCTCAGATAACTCACAAAAACAAGCACCGGCGCCACGAAAAGCGCGATCTGCAAGGCCGATCCCATCGCGATCCCAACAGCGAGGTCCGCCTGGTTTTTCCAGGCCATCAACACCGCCGTTGAATGCTCGGCGGCGTTGCCGACGATCGCCACGACGATCACGCCCACGAACATCTCGGTCATCCCGACCGCCTGGCTCGCTTCCTCAACCGCCCCGACAAGCACCTCGCTCATCCAGGCCACGAAGGCCGTCGCCACCAGAAGAACAATGATTGACTTCCGTCGGCCCCAAACGTCGCCGTCGTGAAGCGCCTCATCGGCGCCGCTCGGCTCTGGGTTGTACGCGCTCTTGTGGGTTCGAAGGCTGAAAAGAAGATTCAGGCCATAGGCAATGATCAGGATCAGGCTAACCGAGAGGCTCAAGCCATGCTCGGCGCGGACGTCGCTTGAACCGACAAGCTGATGAAAAATCGCCGGAATCACCAGGCCGACCGCCGCGAGGACCATCAAGGTGGTCGCTGAACCGGCGGCGGTCCGGTTGAACCGCTGGGTCGGATACCGTATTCCGCCGGCCAGAAAACTCCCTCCCAGAACGAGCAGCAGGTTGCCGATCACGCTGCCGATGATCGACGCTTTCACGACCGAATCGAGCCCCTTCGCCAGCGCGAAGACCGCGATAATCAACTCCGCCGCGTTTCCAAAGGTGGCATTCAGAAGGCCGCCGATCGCCGGGCCGAGCTTGTCCGCGAGGGCCTCGGTCGCCTCGCCAATCAGTCCGGCCAGGGGAACGATCGCCAGCGCCGCGAGCGTGAACTGAACCACGGCGGGAGCCTTGAGCATCGACCCGATGACGGTCGCCGGAACGAAGATAAGCAATGAGCGAATCCAGCCGACCCGTCGCGGGTCAACCCACTCGCGCCAGTCGCCCCGGATGGGGAGGGCGACTCCCTCCGGCCCGTTGACTCGGCCATGTTGCACCTTATAATGCCTCCGATTGATGCGATGGAAATCCGTGGCGTTGCTCGTCACGGTTCAGTACAAGTCGTGTGCCCATTTCCCTTTTTGCGAGACGACGAGGCATAACATGGCCGGCAGCGTGGCTGAGTTTACCGACGCGAACTGGAAGACGGAAGTCCTGGATTCGACCGTCCCCGTGATCGTCGACTTCTGGGCCCCCTGGTGCGGCCCCTGTCGCATGCTCGCGCCCACCATTGAGAAGCTCGCCGGCGAATACGAGGGAAAGGTCAAGATCGGGAAAATGAACACCGACGAGAACCAGGAGACCCCCGGCGGGCTCCGGATCTCGGCCATTCCCACGGTCCTCATCTTTCAAGGGGGCAAGGAAGTTGACCGGCTCGTCGGCGTCAATAATGAGTCCAAGTTCAAGGCCTCGCTGACCAAGCTGGGCGTCTGATCAAGCTTGCTGAGCGGGCCCTCTCTCGCCCGCTTCGCTTTGAGGCTTTACCGAACCCTTTCAGGTCTTTGTACCAAGACGATGCCGATACCCATCGAGCCGGTCCGGGTCAAGCTCTGCGGCCTGACGACCCTGGTCGACGCTCTCGGCTGCGCCGAGGCCGGGGCCGACTGGATCGGCCTGAATTTTCATCCGGCTTCGCCCCGCTATATTGCCCCGGCCGTCGCGGCGGAGATCGTGTCGGCCTTGCCCGCGACCTGCCGGGCTGTCGGCCTTTTCGTCGATCGAACACCCGACGAAATCGCCGCGATCGCCGATCGGGTCGGGCTCTCGATCGTCCAGTTGCACGGCTCGGAACCGGTCGAAGACCTTGTCGCTCTCTCGCGTTTCTTTCTCATCCGGGCCTTCCGCCTCGGCAAGGAATCGGCCCTGAAGGCCATGTCGGCCTACCTGGAACACGCGGAAACTCTCGGCCGTTCTCCCGATTCAGTCCTGATCGACGGTTACGCGGCCGGTCTCGCCGGAGGGACCGGTCAATCGATCGCGGCCGACCTGCTCGATGCGCTTCCCCCCCTGCCCCGGCTCATCCTCGCTGGTGGCCTGACTCCCGAGAACGTCGCCGAACGCGTCGGTCGAGTCCGCCCCTGGATGGTCGACGTCGCCAGCGGTGTCGAAGCGTCGCCCGGCCGCAAAGACCCGGCCCGCGTCGCCGCCTTTCTCCGAGCGGCGAAGAATGGTCACGGGAGATGATCCGATAAAAACAGGCTGAGATTCCCGACGGGTCGTCGGTTCTCCGCCCCTTATCGACGTGTAAGCCCGTTGCCGCCGAACAACAGAGCTTGACACACGCGTACGCGTGTCTTATTCTCCGCTCTTGCCGTCGTCGTATCTGAGCCTGAACGACGAAAGGGAAGGGGAATGTTCATGGACCGTGACCGACTCGGACGGAAGCGTCGGCCGAATCAGGAACGGGGATTACGCCCGCTCCACCCCCCTTTGCCAAGCGACTGGGTCAGCAAGGCGGTTCGGGTCGCCATGTCGGATGAAGACTGGGTCCGGTTTGATGACCTGGTCCGTTCGGTGACGTCGCGGACCCAGCAGGCGACGACCCAGGCCAGAGCGCAAGGACTGGTGATCTCCGGCCTGATGGATGCGGCCTCGGACCCGAGAACGGTCCCCGGCCCGCTCGACTGGATGGACTGGGAGCGTCAGAAGACGCTCCGCCTGCTCCGCTCGGCTGTCTGACTGACTTGAGGCAGACACCGGAATCGGGCGGTCTATGCAGCCCTGAAGCTTCGAGCAAGACGGCTCGCGAACCCGCGGCCGGGACGCGGTCGTTCCCGGTCGAATCGCAGGGGACGGCCGAGCATTTCCGACGTCAAGAGATGGCCCCTTTTGAACCTCTTTCAATCAAGGAGAACGGACTTTGTCTACCATCGTTGCGGGTGATGTAAAGGATCTCTCACTGGCCGGCGTCGGCTATCAGCGGATCATCTGGGCCGAACGCGACATGCCGGTTCTCCGCGCGATCCGCGAACGGTTCGAGTCGGAAAAGCCGCTCGCGGGAATGCGGATGTCCGCCTGCCTGCACGTGACCGCCGAGACCGCCAACCTCGCCCGGACGCTCGTCGCCGGAGGCGCTGACCTGGTCCTCGTCGCCTCGAACCCGCTCTCGACCCAGGACGACGTCGCCGCCAGTCTCGTCCAGGATTTTAACATTCCCGTTTATGCAATCAAGGGCGAGGACGAGTCGAGTTATTACCGCCACATCGCCGAGGCGCTCAAGCACCAACCGAACGTGACGATGGACGACGGCGCCGACCTCGTCAGCGCCATGATCTTCATCGGTCTCGACCGCCTCGACGACCTTCACCCCGAGGTCCGCTCGTGGGCCGAGACCCTGAGCCCGAAGGACCGCAAGGCGATCGCCGGCAACGTCGTCGCGAGCATGGAGGAAACCACGACGGGCGTGATCCGGCTCCGGGCGATGGAGAAGGACGGCGTCCTCAAGCTGCCGGTCATCGCCGTTAATGACGCCGAGACCAAGCATTTCTTCGACAACCGTTACGGGACCGGCCAGAGTACCCTTGACGGCGTGATCCGCGCGACCGACATGCTTTTGGCGGGCAGCAACGTCGTTGTCTGCGGCTACGGCTGGTGCGGAAAGGGCGTCGCGATGCGGGCGAAGGGCATGGGCGCCCACGTCATCGTCACCGAGATTGACCCGATCCGCGCTCTTGAAGCGGCGATGGACGGCTTCCAGGTCAAGCCGATCAACGAGGCGGCCAAATGGGGCAACCTCTTCATCACGGTCACCGGCAACATCCACGTCATTCGCGGCGAACACTTCGAGCTGATGCGCGACGGCGCCATGATCTGTAACTCCGGTCACTTCAACGTCGAACTCGCCCTCGACGAACTGGCCAAGCTCTCGAACAGCAAGACGAACGTCCGCGAGTTCGTTGATGAATACCTGATGAGCGACGGCCGCAAGCTTTACGTCCTCGGCGAAGGGCGTCTCATCAACCTCGCCGCCGCGCACGGGCACCCGGCGAGCGTCATGGACATGAGCTTCGCCGCCCAGGCGCTCGCGACCGAGTGGTCGATCACCCAGAAGGGCAAGCTCGAACACAAGGTTTACAACGTTCCCAAGGCCGTCGACCAATGGGTCGCCTCGCTCAAGCTCCAGACGATGGGGATCGCCATCGACACCCTTACCGACGAGCAGAAGAAGTACCTCTCAAGCTGGGAAATGGGCACCTGAGCCTACTCTCCTCGCCATTGATTGAAATCGATAAACCAGGCGCGGGGGTCGGTCGGTCGAGATCGACTTGACTCCCGCCTCGGTTCAAAACCGACGGAACAGAACAGCGACTCGCGACCGGGAGCTTTCCGCAAATGCCAGACATCCGCCCCTTCCGAGGCGTCCGCTACGACATGACACGCGTCGGGGCGATGTCCGATGTGGTCGCCCCCCCTTACGACGTCATCGACCCCGCCTTGCAAGACCGACTCTATCAGGCCAGCCCATACAACATCATCCGCCTTGAGCTGAACCGCGAGGAATCGGCCGACGACGCCGAGAGTAACCGGTACTCGCGCGCCGCTCGGTTCCTCAAAGACTGGCGCCGCGACGGCGTTCTTCGCGAGGAAGATCACCCCGCGCTCTACGTTTACCACCAGACGTTCGAGGTCGAGGGCCAGACCCATACACGCAAAGGGTTCATTGCCCGGGTCCGCCTGGAACCTTTCGGTCGCGGGAAGATCTTCCCGCACGAGCAAACGCTCTCCGGTCCCAAGGCCGATCGCCTGGCCCTCTTTCAGGCGACGCGGTCGAACCTGAGTCCAATCTTCGGCCTTTACCCCGACGAACAGAACGATGTCCTCCGGGCGGCCGAGGCGGGTATCCGCGACCGGACCCCGCTGGAAGCGATCGACCATCTTGGCGTTCAGAACCGGCTCTGGCCGGTCTACGATGCCGAGGCGCATACAACGGTTCAGGGCCTGATCGGTCAGCGGCCGATCTTCATCGCCGACGGCCATCACCGATATGAGACCGGCCTTCGGTTCCGCGACGACCTGGCCGCCGCGGGGGGTCTGACGGGGCCCGACGACCCGGCCAACTTCTGCATGATGATGCTCGTCGGCATGAGCGATCCCGGGCTCTTGATTCTCCCCACGCATCGACTCGTCTCGGGCTTCACTGGTTTGACCTCCGAGGCGCTCACGGCTCGGCTCGCTCCGGAGTTCGCCATCAATCGCGTCGGCGCTGGCCCATCGGGGGCTCGGGCGGCCTGGGAAGCGGTCGAGACCGAGGGTTCACAAGACGTCCTCGCCTTCGGAACGGTGGCCGACGGCCAGTGGTTGACGGCCCGCCTTCGATCCGATGCGAGGATGGACAAGCTCGCTCCCGAGCATAGCCCCGAATGGCGGGCGCTTGGCGTGAGCATTCTTCACGAACTGGTGCTCAAGGCGCTTCTCGGTCCGATCGGAAATCCGGTCTGCCGGTACGTCCACCTGCTCGACGAGGTTCTCGCCGACGTCGAGAGTCACGGCTGTGACCTCGCCTGCCTCGTCCCGCCAGCGGGAATGGAGCACGTCGAGTCGATTGCCTCGAACCTCGAAAAGATGCCCCCCAAGAGCACCTATTTTTATCCGAAGCTACTCAGCGGCCTGGTCATCAACCCCTTGACCTGATCGTTTGGGACGTGCAAAGTCGATGTTGATGTAACGGGAGGCCATTCCCGAGAGCAGGAGCAGGCCGCCGATAAGCGTCGGCAGGCCCGGTACCTCGCCATTGAGGATCAGGACCCAGAACGGGTTCAAGATTGGCTCAATGAGCGCGAGCAGACCGGCCTCGGGAGCGGTCACCTCGCGCAGGCCACGCGCGAAAAGGATGTACGGGATCGCCATCTGAATCACGCCGAAGCCGACGAGCGCAAGGGCCTGCGGCGGTGTCGGCAACACGGGGAGGCCCCGGGTCAGGGTCATCCAGGCCCCCAGCGCCAAGGCCCCCGCAAGGTTATTCACGGCGCTCAGCCAGACCG
The DNA here is from genome assembly GCA_965277595.1 of Isosphaeraceae bacterium. Classification (GTDB taxonomy): domain Bacteria; phylum Planctomycetota; class Planctomycetia; order Isosphaerales; family Isosphaeraceae; genus CBDIDH01. The sequence goes on along the minus strand of CBDIDH010000002.1, from coordinate 657,109 downwards.
GGTCAAGCTCCCGGAGGCCGCGCATTCCGATCACGACCCCCGCATAGGCCAGGCCACTCGCCAGGCCGAGCACGACTCCGGCCCACTCGTTCTTGCCGCCATGCCCGAACGCGGCGATCACACCGATGCCGACCATCGCCAGCGCGATCCCCAACAACGAACGTCGGTCGGCCCGCTCGCCGAGGAAAAGATAGCCGAGCGGGACCACCCAGAAGCTCGCCGAGTATTGCAAAAAAATGACGTTGGCGGCCGTCGTCGCTTTCATCGCGGCGAGAAAAAGGCCGGTCATCGCGCCGAAGGTCAGGCCGACGGGGATCATCACCGGCCGGTAGACTCGTCTCGACCGAGGGACGAAGGGCAAGAGCATCAGGCCCGCGAAAAGCCCCCGATACAAGGCGATCGTCAACCCATCGAGGTCGATTGACTTGGTGATCGTGCCACTGAGGCTCCAGAGCACTGCCGCCGCCAGCACGTCGCGGCGCCCGCGAGGGGTCGAGGTCATCGTCGGGCGTTCTTCCGCCTTTGGTTTTGCAAGCCCAGCGTGTTCGCAATGGGAGCCTGACCCGCATCGACCATTCGTCCATGGTAAACGCCGATGCGGTTCAGACACCCGTTCGAGAACAGTCGGGTCGGGTCAGAGCGTGGGTCTCGTCTCCGTCAGATCGGCTCGTAACAGGAGCGAGAGGGGTTGCGGCAGTCAGTTCCGTTGACGTGGTCGTCATCGGGACCGAAGCTCTTCATCGAAAGGTTACACCAGTAAATCGTGTTGTCGTAATCTTCGTGCGTCTCGCCGCCCGATCCATCGGTGTAGACGTACATCCCCTTGTTCCGCAGGTGTCGGCAGGGAGCGGCCAAGGCGGGTTCAGGGGATAATGTCTCGCTCGGGTTTTCGGGGATCGACATGGTGGATCAGGCCCCCTCCCAGTAACGTTCGCCGATCGCGGTCATCAAGGCGCGCTTGACAACGGTCTTCATCAGGGCGACCTTGTAGCCGTTCATCGAGAGAGGTTTCGCCGACCCGATCGAGGCCGAGGCCGCCGCTTCGGCCAGGTCGATGTTCACGTTCTTGCCCTGGATGACCTCCTCGGCTTCCTTGCTCCGCCAGGGGACCGGCGCGACGCCGTAAACGATGACGCGCGACCGGGCGACGATCTCGCCCTCGTACTCCAGGTTGGCCGAGGCCATGACGAGCGGCCAGTCGTGCGCCTGCTTTTGGCGGGCTTCATATGTTCCGTTCTTGCCGCGCGAGGCGGGAACAACGACCTTCGTCAGCAATTCGCCAGGAGCCAGGGTCAACTCGCGGTCGCCCTCTTTCTTGGGAACCTGATAGAGGTCGGCGACGGGAATGGTTCGCTCGCCCTTCGCGCCGATCACCGTGGCCCTGGCGCCAAGGGCGATCAAGGGAACGGCCAGGCTCGACGGGCTCACGAAGAGGGCGTTGCCGTCGGTCATGAAGATGGCGTGGTAGCGGTTATCGCCGTCGCGGACGAGGCTCTTGCCGTCCCGCATCGCGAGCAGGCCGTGGCCGTTGCGATAGTACCAGCAGCGCGGGCGCTGAAGGAGATTACCGCCGACGGTTGCCATGTTCTTGATCTGAGGCGTGCCCACTTCGGAGGCCGCCTGCCAGAGCGCGGGGAGATAGGTGCGGACCCCTTTGTGGCCGAGGAGATCGGCCAGGGTCGTCCCGGTGCCGATGGTCGTGCCGACGTTGGGGTCCCAGGAAACGCCCGAGAGCGAGGCGACGTCCTTGAGGTAAACGACCCGGTCGGGGCTGCTGACGTACTCCTTCATCCGGCTGATCAGGTCGGTGCCGCCGGAGAGGGCCTCGGCGGTTCCGGAGTCGCGGCCGAGGAGCTTGACGACGTCCTCGATGCTGGTCGGGCCGGCGTATTCAAAGGCTTTCATCGCTTACGCCTTCCCTTCTTTGGAGGCCGAGGCCAGGGCGTTGAGGACGTTTCGCGGAGACATCGGCCATTCGTTGACGCGGACGCCGATGGCATTGGTCACGGCATTGGCGATCGCCGCGGCCGTGGAGATCGTCGCCGGTTCGCCGACGCCGATCACGCCCCGAGCCTTGACCTCATCGGGCTCATATGCCTTGACGACGATCTCGGGAATGTCGGAGGCACCGGCGAGCTTGTACATCTCCATATCGGGGTTGAGCATGATCCCGGTGACCGGGTCCATGATCCGTTCCTCGAAGAGGCCGTAGTTCAGGCCGCCGATGATCCCGCCGTACATCTGGCTTTCCCAGGTCAGGCGGTCGATGATCAGTCCGGTATCCTGGACGCCGACGATCTTGACGACCCGGACAACACCCGTCTCGGTGTCGACGGTCACCTCGGCGAACTGACAGCCGCCGACCCCTGTACCCGAGAGATGCGGCGAGGGGTCGTCCGGCCCGTACATGCCGACCTCGGAGATCGGCATCATCCCGAGCTTCCGGCAGGCGTCTTTCCAGGAGAGCTTGACCTCTCCCTTGACGAGAAGCTGGCCGTCCTTGAGCGAGAGGTCGTCAACCTTGGCGTCAACGGTCGGGGCGACCTTGGCGAAGAGGGCGTCGCGGGCCTGGGTCACCGCCAGCAGACAGGGCGGGCTCATCGACGGCGAGGTTGTCGAACCGCCTGACGCCTGACCCGGAACGAAGGTCGAGTTGCCGATGTTGGACTTCACATCAGTCGGCTTCAGGCCGAGAACCTCGGCCGCGATGATCGCCAGAATCGTCCGGGCGCCGGTGCCGATGTCCTGCGTCGCCGACTGGACCTCGACCGAGCCGTCGGGGTTGATAATGCAGGTAACCTTCTTGTCGCGGGTGCCTCCGCCGCCCCAGGTGTGCAGGCCCATGCCGAACCCGCGCTTGATCGGTCCCTTGCCCCCCTGCCCGCGCGGCTTGCGGCGATCCCAGCCAATCTCCTTGGCCCCGATCTCGACCTCGGCCTTGTACACGGGGGTCTTGAAGTCGTTCTCGGGCAAGTTCTTGAGGCGGAATTCGAGAGGGTCGACGCCGAGCTTGTCGGCCAGGTCGTCCATCGCCGCTTCCATCACGGCGCACCCCTGCGGGTGACCGGGTGCCCGCATCGCCCGGGCGCCTCCGGCATTGACGAAGACGTCGGTATGCGTTCTGTGCGACGCCGGAACGTCATAGACGTAAGGCAAGGGGAACTGCGAGCCGCTGAAGCCGCCGGTCCCGTGCGTCTCGGCAACCATCGCGACGAGTTTGCCGTCCTTGGTGGCGCCAAGCTTCACCCTGGCCGTCGCGCTCGGGCGGTTGCCGGCGGCGAGGTGCTCCTGGGCGCGGTCGAGGAACATCTTGACGGGACGTCCCGTCTTCTTCGACATCTCGGCCGCGGTCAGTCCCCAGAGCTCCGCGCCGAATTTTGAGCCGAAGCCGCCGCCCATGACCTCGGTCAAGACCTTGACGTCGGTCACGGGCACGTTGAACCGCTCGGCGAGGTTACCGGCGGTCGCCTGAACCGCCTGCGTGCTTGCCCAGGAGACAATCTTGCCGTTGTCCCAGGTCACGGTCATTCCGTGCGGTTCAAGGCAGACGTGCGTGATGACCGGCAGCGAGTAGGTCGCCTCGATCGTCGCGTCGGCCTTGGCCATCGCCTCGTCGGGATTCCCCTTGGTGATCGCCCGACCCTGTCGCGTGTTTGACCCCCCTTTGGCCGACGCCTTGGGAGCCCCCTCGGCCATCGACTGCGATTCCGTGACGACGTGCGGCAGAATTTCGTATTCGACCTTGATGGCCCGGATCGCGTCGCGGGCCTGCTCCTCGGTCTCGGCGGCGACGGCGGCGATGTCGTCCCCTTGGTAACGAAGCTCCGAGCCGGCCTTGGCGATCAGTTGCACGGCCTTGACGCCGGGCATCTTTTCCGCCTCGGAACCGTCAATCGACGTGATCCGGGCATGGGCGTGCGGGCTATAGAGCATCACGCCATAAAGCAGGTCTTTGGGCCGCTCGTCGGACGGATACTTGGCCTTGCCCGAGGCCTTGGCGAGGCCGTCAAGCCGGGGAATACGCGTGCCGATGAGGCGGGGATTGGTGGGCCAGGAGGCCATGACTCAGGCTCCTTTCATGGCTTTGGCCGCGGCCATGGCCGCATGGATCACCCCGACGTAAGTTCCGCACCGACAAATGTTCCCGTCCAGCCCCTTGCGGATTTCCTCGGGGCTCGGGTTCGGGTTCGAATCAAGCAGCGCCTTGCAAGCGGTGACGAAACCCGGAGTGCAATAACCGCACATCAGGGCGTCGTTCTGGTGGAAGGCGTGAGGAACGCCTTGCTCGCCCGTGTCAAAGCTTTCCAGGGTCTTGATCGTCTTGCCCTGGCAGGCGATCGCCAGGGTCGTGCAGGCGTAAACCGCCTGACCGTCGACGATTGTGGTGCAAGCGCCACAGCTCGCGCGATCGCAGACCCGCTTCGGGCCGGTCACGTCAAGGCGGTCGCGCAGGGTGTCCAGCAAGGTACAGCGCGGTTCGATCGTGCAGGATCGATCCTCGCCGTTGACCTTCAAGGTGATCTTGACGTCGCCGGAGAGCAGTTTCGGCTCGGCCTCGGCGGCTTTGGCCTCATCGAGGGCGACGGTCGCCTGGCCGGTCAGCACGGCCGAGGCCGCGACAAGTCCAGAGCCTCTCAGGAAGTCGCGGCGGCTCGCCCCCTGGGGCGGCTGTGGACCGACCTTCGATTTCGGGTCTTTCTCTGGCATCGAGCGCATCTCCCTGTTCTCCGTCCACCCCGCAAACGTCCGACGCGGCGGGTCGTGCCTGGCCCGAGCGGAAGCTTGAACTATCCCCACCCCCTCGCCGTTCCGCAAGAGGTCACTAATCCGCGACGCGCAACTTCGGCCTGATCGTACTGACCAAAAATTAGACCTCGATCGGCAATTCTGGGCGTTCGCCCCACTCGTTCCACGACCCGTCATAATTCGTGAGACGATCGTGCCCAAGTCGGTAAAGGTTGAACAGGACAACCGTTGCGGCGACACCGCCGTTGCAATACGCGAGCGTGGGCTTGTCCGGGCGCAGGCCAAGGGCCTCGACCCGATTTCGAAGTTCGTCGATCGGAAGAAAACCGCCTCCGTCGGCGAAGAAGGTCTCGCGCGGAATGTTTCTGGCGCCCGGAATGTGACCGCCCCTCATTCCTCGACGCTTTAGGCCGCTGAACTGGCCGACGTCGCGCGCGTCGATCAATTGCAAGTCCGTCTCGCCGATTCTGCTCAGCACCTGCTCGCCCGTCGCCTTCAACTCAGGTCGGACCTTCGGGACGAAGTTTGCCCGGGGAGGGCTGACCTCGCTGGTCTCCACGGCCCTCTCTTCTTCAACCCAGCGATTCCAGCCGCCATCGAGCACGCCGACGCGGTCGTGACCGTAATAGGTCAAGGCCCACCAGAGCCTTGTGGCAAACTGGCCCCCCATGTGATCGACGGCGACGACCCGGGTTCCCTCACCAATCCCCCGCGTGGACATCATCTCCGCAAACCGTTCGGGCAAAGCGATTTGGGCGGGAACGGGATCGTCCGGGTCGACAATGTCGCGGGTCCAATCGAGATAAACCGCTCCCGGAATGTGCCCCGCGCGGTATTCTTCGAGAGCGCCCCGATAGGTTGCCTCCTCGACGCCCGGCTCAACAGGCCGGGTCGATACCGAACCGCGAATGTCAACAACCCTCACCGAGGGGTCATCGAGATGCGCCTCCAGCCAATCGGTGGTCACAACAGGGCCGAAACCATCACCATCGTCCATTTTCATGATCAATCTCCTCCAGAATCCCGCGTGGTTTCGACCCTCGAATGCTCGGCCTCGAACGCTCCTTGCTCATGATAATGGACAATGATATCCCGTCGCGAGCCTCTTGCCTTGCAACCACAATCTGGAGGACCGCCCACAATTGGCCCGGGAGTTTTGGAAAAAATTGTCAGAAGTGCCACCCCTGATTTCACTTAACGAAATGGAAATCTTCGATTCCGCATCCTGTTCCCGAAATACGCCTCGGCTTGAGGAGACGACCCGATCATGAAGGCCATTGTCTTTGACCAGTTTGGTGAACCCGCCGAGGTCTTGCGAATCGCGGAGGTTCCAACCCCGGAGCCAGGGCCGGGGCAGGTCCGGGTTCGGATGATTGCCAGTCCGGTCAATCCGTCCGATCTCCTTGTGGTTCGAGGACGCTACGGCGTCTTGCCGAAGCTTCCGTCGACCCCGGGCTTTGAAGGCGTCGGGGTGGTCGATAAGGCTGGACCGGGCATTCTTGGAAAGCTGGTGAAGGGGAAACGGGTCACCGTGATCAATTCGGCCGGCGGCAACTGGGCGGAATATGCCGTGATACCGGCCAAGCAGGCCCGGCCGGTCGCTTCCGACATCGCGGACGATCAGGTCGCCTCGTTTTTCGTGAATCCGGCGACGGTGCTGGCGATGGTCCGCCACGTCTTGCAAGTGCCGAAGGGAGAATGGCTTTTGCAATCCGCGGCGGGCTCGGCGCTCGGCAAGATGATCATTCGCCTTTGCAAGAACGATGGAATTCGAACGATCAACGTGGTGCGACGAGCCGACGCCATCAGCGAATTGAAAGCGCTCGGCGGTGACGTCGTGATCTCGTCGTCGGATGGGCCGATTGACGAGCAGGTTCGCAAGGTCACGGGGGGTTCTGGGGTCCGCTACGCGATCGACCCGGTCGGTGGCAAGACGGGGACGCAGATTTTTCAGTCTCTCGCCGAAGATGCCCGGATGCTCGTCTATGGAACGCTCTCTGGTGAACCCTTGGAGATCGACCCCAGATTGATGATCGCGGGCAAGCGCGTCGTCGAGGGATTCTGGCTTGGTCACTGGATGCGCGAACGAAGTATCCCCGCGTCACTCATGCTCTTCCGCGAAATCGCGCAGCAGATCCGGACTGGGGTTCTCGCCACTGAGGTCGGCGGCAAATTCCCCCTCGACGACGTGGCCGGGGCAGTTCGACAGGCGGAAGCAATCGGCAAATCCGGCAAGGTTTTTCTGACAATGGGAAGCCACTAACGCACGCCCTCGAAAACGATGGTACAGGGTTTTTTGGGGGTTTTTCCCGGAATTCATTCGCCCGAGGGACCTCTGGCCGTTACAATTCGTTTGTGAAGATTGAAGGATTGGTGAACGGTGGGCTTTGCGCCCTTCGGATACGACCTGGCTTCACTCTAAGATCGTCCCCCCCGGTGACTCAATCCTTTTGGAAACGCTCGGCCGGCCGGCAGGTTTCCGGACTGGTCGTATTTGTGAGAGTTGCCGCGCTCTCCGCGGGGTCGTAGGTTGGTCTCGGTGGTTTAGAAAAAAATCGCGAAACCGAGCCAGGCCGCGGAATCTGCCGATCCTAGACCTCTTCGAAGCGTGACTTTGACTCAATGCACGAGTCCCGGCGTCACGTTTGCGTGCTGGGTCGCTCGCGACGTGGGATGCAAACCAACGACCCCGGGCGGGGGATTATTGAACGATGAGCATGTCGGAATCAACGGGCGCTCAGGATTGGCGAGCCGTGGCCTGCCTGGCCCCGGGCGGCGAGCGTCTGCTTTGTGTCGGTGAGAGTTCCTCACAGGTTCGCGCCGCGTATGCCGGTGCCTGGGGCGAAGTGATCCGTGACGAGGACCGGCCGACGGTTCGCGCCATCTCGCTTCAACGCTGGGCCGGTCAGGCCTGGGCCGGAACCTGGGAACACCAGACCTATCTGGCCGTGCCGACGACTCGCGGCAAGAACGGTTCGGGCGACTCGGCCGAGACCGCCGTCGCGACCTCCTGAGCCGGCTGGGCCTTCTGGCCCGGTTCGACTCGCCTCCCGGTTCGCATCGACGGTCGATCGGACTGACGATCTCCTTTTCAACCCCCGGACCTCCCGGGGGTTTCTTTTTCCTTTTGGGACAAACAAGGGGCGGCCCAGGTTCGCTTAATCGATCTCGCGGAAGGGGTCACGTTCCCGACGACTTGCCCAGACCCTGATCTCGGGAAAATCCGCCGCGATTCGATTGGCCAGATCCTCGACACCGGGACGCTCGGTCGCGTGGTGACCGGCCACGACCAGGCCGATTCCCAATTCTTCCGCTTCCAGCCCACGGTGAAACCGAGCCTCGCCCGTCAGCAGCACGTCGGCCCGGGCCCTCGCGGCATCGCCAAGAAAGTCGTCCCCTGCGCCGCAGACGATCGCGACGCGTTCGACCCTGCGCGTCGATTCTCCGACAAACTGAACTCCAGGCGTTTTCAAAACCTCACCAACACGCCGCGCGAACTTCTCCAGAGTCTCCGCCTCGGCCAAGGTTCCGAGTCGGCCCGATCCTGGTCCCGCCGGTTCAGAATGGAGCGGATAGACATCGATTGCCGGAGTTTCATACGAATTAGCCCGGCGAACCGCGTCGAGAACCGCCGAGAGTCGACCGCCCGGACAGACGACCTCAATCCTCTGTTCCCGAACCGACTCACGACGCCCCTTCTGGCCGACACTCGGATTTGACTCCTCGCCGCCAAGGAATGTCCCGACTCCCGATGTTGCGAACGAGCACTCCTTATACGCTCCGATCTCACCCGCGCCCGCCGCGAAGATCGCGTTGAGCACCCTCTCGCGATCCCTTTTTTGCGTAAAGACAATGACCTTGAACGTAACAGGAGCGGATAGGTCTCGGAGCGGACCTGTGTCCTTTAACCCAAGACGTAAGGCTAGGCCGTCGTTGATGCCTCCCACGGTATTATCGAACGCCGTGTGCGGACTCAGAATGGAAACCCCCGCGCGTGCCAGATCCCAGAGCATCCCGTTCATGGGATCGTCGGCGACAAGGCGTTTTATGGGTCGGAAGAGGATCGGGTGATGACTGACAATGAGCTCTGCCCGATCCTCAATGGCTTCCGAGGCCACGGAAGGCGTGACCGTCAGGCAGGTCATGATGCGTTCGACCCGGGCTTTTGGATCGCCCCAGAGAAGGCCGACATTATCCCAGGACTCCGCGAGGTGCGACGGAGCAAACGATTCCAGCCAGGAGGCGAGGTCGCGGACGGTGGTTGTCATGACGTTTCCTGGTAGATCCATTCGGTCACGAGGGTCTGGAGGCACCGGGTCCAGACACCGGGCGCGACCCAGGTTAAATCCTCAACGTGAGAGACGGGAATGATCCCGCGAACCGAGTTTGTCAAAAAGACCTCATCGGCCCTGGCAAGCGTTTCAAGGGTCAAGGCGTCGGTCTCCATGACGGTCATTCGTCGCGTTTTGGCGAGAGCGATCACCAGTGCCCGCATCACGCCGGGAACGATCGGGCCGGCGGTCGAGGGAGTGATGAGGGTCTCGCCCGAGACGACGAAGAGGTTGGTCCGGCTCCCTTCCCAGAGAACACCGTCGGGGCTGTGGCTCAGGGTTTCGTTAAAGTCGAGTTGCGCGGCCCGTTCAAAGGCACGGCGACGCGACCAGTAATTGAGGGACTTGTACCGAGCCAGTGCGTCATCGCGGAGGACGGACCAGCCGCCCAGGCCAACCCGCGCGCCGGGACTTTGCCTCGTAACGGGAAGCGCCGCGGTCTTTATCCAGAGCGTCGCGGCCAAACTCTCTCCGATGCCGCCGGAAACCGTGATCCGAAGCACCCGATCGCCGACATCCTGCTCGGCCTCTAGTAGGTCGTTTACGGCCTGAGCATCGGGTAGTTGCGTGGGAAGGACAAGTCCGAGATCGAGGGCCGAGCGTTTCAGGCGGTCGAGATGGCGGTCGAGCAAAGGGGCCTGACGCTGCCAGGTGCGGAGGGTTTCAAAGAGGCCGAGACCGTGTTCAAACGCGCGGTCGGTCACCGGAATGGTCAGGGCGTCGTCAGGAACCACGGCGCCTGCGACCCAGATCATCGGGTCAGGCCCTCAAGAACCTCGCGGATGCCTCGGCCCTTGTGCAGGGTCTCATGATACTCGGTTTCGGGATCGGAATCGGCCACGATCCCGCCGCCGACCTGATAGGATACTCGGTCTCCGTTCGCGAGGATCGTTCGAATCGCGATGTTGAACCCGGCCGATCCGCCCCGGCTGAAATAGCCGATGGCCCCGGTATAAAGGTTTCTCCGCGTGGGTTCCAGGGCGTCAATGATCTCCATCGCCCGGATTTTTGGAGCACCGGTGATCGATCCGCCGGGAAAGAGGGCTCGCACGATGTCGATCGGTCCCGCTCCCGGCCGAATGCGGGCCTCGACCGTCGCCACGAGGTGATGCACCTGCGAGAAGCTTTCCACCTTGAGCGGGTCAACGACCCGGACAGACCTGTATCGGGCGATCCGCCCAAGGTCGTTGCGTTCAAGGTCGACGATCATGGTCAACTCGGCCCGATCCTTGGGACTTTCGGCAAGCTCGGCGATGAGTGCGGCGTCGGTTCCGGGATCGGTGCCGCGCGGTCGGGTCCCCTTGATTGGTCGGGTCACGATTCTGTCGCCGCGCGTCTGGTAAAACCATTCGGGACTGGCGCTGATGACGGCCTGATCATCCCAGCGGAGAAACGCCGAGAACGGCGCGGGGCTTCCTGATTTCAGGCGTAAATAAAGATCGAGCGGGTCAAAGGAGCCGAGGGCCGAGAACCGCTGCGCGAGGTTGACCTGAAAGATGTCTCCGGCGGCGATGAATTCCAGCGATTGGCGAACGGCCTTGAGATATTCGGCCTTCGTGAAGTTGGATTCGATCGGGGCGAACTCAAAAGGCGGGAAAAGTAGGTCGGGCGCTGCCTCGCCAAGTCGATCTTGCCAGGATTGAACTCGTCGGCTGACCGCGTTTTCGCCCTCGTCAAGCAGGTCGTCGGCGATGATGACGACCCGGCCGGTAAAATGGTCGACGGCGACGGCCGTATCGTAAAGGGCGAAGCGGACATCGGCCAGTTGAGAGTCGCGCGGGGCCTTGCGAGGGAGTCGTTCCAGTTCGGGGGCGAGGTCGTAGCCGATATAGCCGATCAGGCCGCCGAGAAACGGGGGCAGGTCGGGATCGGGGATCTCGGCGGGATCGGCGAGGCGAAACCGGGCGATCAGGCGGGCAAGTACGTCAAGAACGCGGCCCGTCCCGGATTCTTTGCGCCCGGAATCATCGTGAATCCGCCAGTCGGGGCCGGTCGCCTCGAAGACGAGTCGAGGCTCGGCGGCGAGGAAACTCCAGCGACCGGCATCGTCGAAGCCGGGGCCGCTTTCCAGAAGCGCGGGGAGGTTCCAGAGACCGATCCGAGACGCGAGGCGCGCGGGGTCAATCGGCAGGGGGTTCGAGATCCAGGGGAGGCGGGCGAAGGGCACGGGCGTCCTCAAAGACGGTGATGCGGACCGGCGGGGAAAAGACCCGGCCAGGGCAGGTTCAGGCGCCTGGATCTCCATTTAACCCGAGTCCGACGGCTTGCCGGAAGTGCTCTTTCCCGGCGCGGAGACGCCTTGCCGAGGGTTGGGCCTTACCGCCATGCTGGAAGGCAGACCCAGACGCGCCTCGACGTGAAACCCGAACTCAGGATGATCCGCCCATGCTTCCGACCCCTCTTGGATTCCGACTCGACCCGTCCCGGCCGATTCGGGACCAGATCCGCGAGGCCGCCCGGCTCGGCGCGAAGGGCGTGGTGATCGATGCCGTCGGCGAAATCGCGCCCGGCCGACTCAGTGAGACAGGGCGACGCGAGTTGAGGCACCTCTTGCGAACCGTCGAACTTTCCTTGATCGCCCTGAACCTGCCGACGCGACGCCCGTTTGACTCGACCGACCAGCTTGACGACCGCCTCAACCGCGCCGCGGCGGCCTTTGCGCTGGCCTTTGAGCTTTCGACAAACCTGGTTCTCGCCCGCGTGGGGGGCATTCCGCCCGAGACCGACGCTCAGGCCCGGGAAACGTTCATCGGAGCCGTCCGCGAGCTGGGGCGTCGGGCCGATCATCGGGGCGTCCGGCTTGCGATCGAGACCGGTCCCGATGCGGGCGAGCCGCTCCGCGCCCTGCTAGAGGGCCTGGCCTCGCCCGGACTCGCCGCGAGCATTGATCCGGCCGCCTTGCTCCAGTCGGGCCACGATCCGATCGGCGTGACCCAGGCGCTTGGGTCGTGGGTCGCGCATGCATATGCCTCGGACGCGAGTTCGGCCTCGGTCGTCGGCCAGGCGCGCCGGGGAGGCTTTTCCCCCGGAGCACTGGACTGGCTGGAATACCTCGGCGCTCTCGAAGAGGTGAATTATCGCGGATATCTCACCATCTGGCCCGATCCGACACGCGAGCCCGGCCCGCAATTTACGGCCATAGCCAACCGCCTCAAACAGCTTTGAACCGAAACCGAGTCAATCAGCCTGTCTTGAATTCTCGGAAAAATGACCGCGACCGAGAATTGCGAGGAGCAAGACGGGCGAATTCCGTCTGTAAAATCGGTCGTTAATCCTTGATCGCTGTCCATTTCATCCATTCCAAGACTGCCAGAAGGAACCAGGCTTGACCCGGTACGTCCTTGAACCGCGCGCGCAAGGGAGGCTATCCTGAGGGCCGACCGGGCAAGAATTCGATCCACGCCGGGAAAAAGATCCGAGACATGAGCACGCCCGCAATGGAAGGGACCTGGGTGCCACTCTCGGCCAGAGAGAGGCGGGTTCTCGGCGTCCTCGTCGAGAAGGCGAAGACGACCCCCGAGTATTATCCGATGACCATCGCCGCGATCGTCACCGGTTCGAACCAGAAATCGAACCGCGATCCGGTCACGAACTACGACGCCGACGACGCCGAGGATATCCTTCAGGCGCTCCGCAAGAAAGGCGCGGCGGTGATGGTCGAGGCGGGGGGCCGGGTTGTTCGCTGGAAGCACACACTTTACGACTGGCTGAAGGTCAGCAAGGTGGAACTGGCTGTTCTGGCCGAGTTGATGCTTCGCGGCCCGCAGACCGAGGGGGATCTGAGAGCACGCGCCAGCCGGATGGAGCCGCTGGCGGACCTTCCCGCCTTGCAGGCGGTTCTCGACGCCCTGGAGACTCGTGGCCTGATCCTCTATCTGTCTCCCAAGACGCGGAAACGCGGGGTGATGGTGACGCACGGACTCTATCCGCCCGAAGAGGCCGAGAAGGTTCGACAGTCCTTCGCCAACCGGCCGACAGGGGATGACGACGAGGACGATCGCCCCGCCAGAAGTGCCTCGCCTCGGGCCGAGCAGGCCGAACCGGCCTGGGTGGCCGAGGTCATGGCGATGAAGGCCGAGGTTGAGGCGCTTCGAGACGCCCTCGCCAAATTAACGATCGAAGTTCGCGAATTAAAATCGGCGCTGGGAGTTTAGCAGAATGAGCATGCCGTCTTCCGACGCCGAAGACACCGAGACCGCCCCCGAACCGTCGGCGGAGTCCTGGGCGTTCCTCTCGCTGATCGACCACGACGGCGTTGAACCCCCCGCGACCCTGACCGATCGCCAGGCCGAGGCGACCTGGTGCGCCGTCTCGGCCGTCTGGCATCCGGCCTTGCTCGCCCTGGCGAAGACCTTGCCGACGATCGAAGGGGTGGAATATCCCGCGCCCGCCGCCTTGCGCGAGGTCCGTCTGGTCACCCAGGGAATGACCGGCCGACTCCCCTCGGGATACCGCGAAGGGGCCGAGACCGTCGGGGCCTTTGTCGTGGAAGGCGGCACCGATCGCCTGGCGGTCGTCGCCGATCTGCTCGGAACGTTCGCCCCTGAAATGCCGACTGACGAGGCTTCAGGAGCGATCGTCGCCGACTTCCTGGCGCTGGGGTCAATGGTCTGGTGGCTCCGCGACCTCACGAAGGCAATGGGTCACGCCGACATGCTCGACCTCGAAAACCTGACCCGCGAGGTCCTCGCCGGAGCGCGGGCCTGGTCAACCGGCGATGCCAGCACGGCGCGAAATCGACTGCGCGCGGCGTTTGAACTCTTGACGCAGGCCCGCGAGCGCTTTTATCCGGTCGATGCCTACCTCATCGATCTCTGCCTGATCGATCCGGCGATGCCCGGCGGCATCTTGAACGACCCGCTCGACGCGAGAGCCCCGGTAACCTTTCTGGCCCCGGCCCGAGCGATCGAAAACCAGGCGACGCTCGATCCCGAAAGCGTCGTCCGGCTCCGCGAGTCAATCTCGGAAGGCTGGGCCGACGTCGCTGGCGGGGCCTTTGGCGAGTCCGACGAGCCGCTCGCGCCTCTTGGCTCGATCCTCTGGCAATTTCAACAAGGGGGGAAAATCTATCGGGAGCACCTCGACGGCCGGAACGTCGAGACGGTCGCCCGCCGACGCTTCGGGCTTTACCCGATGCTTCCGCAGATCGCCAAGCGCAATGGTTTTCGGTTCGCCATTCACCTGGGATTTGATGCCGGCCGATTTCCGATCCGCACCGAGGCCAAGCGACTCTGGGCGGGTCCCGATCATTCGAGCCTCGAAGCCTTGACCCGCCCGCCGATCGCCGCCGATCGGCCGATCTCCGGAGTGATGCTCCCCTGGCGGCTCGGCGCGTCGATGCGAGACGACCACGTCGCCACCTTGCCGATGGTGCACTGGCCAGCGCCTCTCTCCGGCTGGTTTGTCGACCTCCGCAGAGTTGCCGCCTTCTCGCCGGTCCTGGCCCGTTGGGTCACGCTCAACGATTACTTTCACCTGACCGACCGTCCGTATGAGACCTTCACGCCCGAGGCCGACGAGTACGTGACCCCCTACCTCACGCAGGCGGTCGCTCGCAAGGACACTCGGCCGATCTCCGGACGTGCCAGACACGCGCGCCTTCGCGCCCGCTTTGATGCGATTTCGACCCTCCGCGCCTCGGCCGAAGGGCTGGGAACGGCCCCCGGTTCGACCGGGGTTCCCGGCCTCGCCGCGATCGAGGCAATGATCGAGACGGGCTCACTCGACGATTCCGCCGCCGAGCTTGAGATACAGGAAACGCTCTGGGCCGGCGCGGTGGCTCAGGGGATCGTCGGATCAACGACGACCGGCCGACCTGGTTATCTTGTGATCAATCCGCTCGGCGTCGCGCGTCGGGCGGCGGTTTTGCTCCGCGAGGCAGCCGCCGACCTTCGCCCCGAAGGGCCGCTCCGCGCCGCCCAGTTCACGGCCGAAGGGGTCTGGGCGGTCGTTGACCTCCCTGCCTTCGGCTACTCCTGGATTCCGCGCGAATCGAACGCCGAGACCGCTTCCGGAACAACCGGAACCCTCGCGGTCCGCGACAAACGCCTGACCAATGAATCGATCGCCCTGGAGATCGATCCGGCGACGGGCGGCCTTCGGAGCGTCAGGACGCCGACCGAGGAAACCGCGAGGATCGGCCAGCAACTCGTCATCGTCGGACTCAAAGGAGCCGACGGCGCCCCCTTCGCCTCGCGGATGCGCGGCGAGTCGTTTGAGGTCGACTACGGCGGCCCCGCGCTCGCCCAGTCCATGACCACCGGCGCAATCCTTGGCCCCGACGACCGACGGCTCGCCACCTTCCGCCAGCAAATCCGCCTCTGGGCCGGTCGCCCGAGCCTGGAACTGGAGGTCACCCTCAGTGATCTCGATTCCGAATGGCTCGCCTCGATCGCCGACGCGGACCCCTGGTCGCATTATCTCGCCTGCCGGTGGGCCTGGCCCGATCCGACCTCGATGCTCCGCCGATCCTGCATTCTGGCGCCCGAATTGACCGAGGTCGATCGCCCCGAAACCCCTGATCTCATCGACATCTCGACCCGCCGCCAGCGCACCGCCCTGCTCTTTGGCGGACTGGCGCATCACCGTCGCCACGGCGGCCGGATGCTCGACACGCTCTTGATCGCCGGTCGCGAGACCTCAAATCGGTTCCAGCTTGGTCTCGCGCTCGACCTTGAGCACCCGTTTCACGCCTCGGCCGAGATGCTCGCGCCCGCCTATGCGATCGCAACCGAGGCCGGACCCCCCCGGACCGGGCCGACCGGCTGGCTTTACCGGATCGATCAGCCGGGAATCGCCGTCACGACGGTCAATCCGGTTGAGCCTTCCGAGGACGGCCGAGGCTGGGGCCTCGCCTTCACGATGCTGGAAACGACCGGCCGGGCCAGTCGCTGCCGACTCCGAACCTTCCGCGCCCCGACCTGGGCTCGTCAGGTCGATTTTCAGGGCGAGGTGATCGTCGACCTCCCTGTCGAAGGTGACTCGGTCCTCGTGGACTTCACCCCGCGCGAGCTGGCCAGGGTCGAGGTCACCTTCGGTTAGATAGGCCCTGAAGTCGCTGATTCTTGACCGATTCCCGATCCATAAAGATCTTCGATCATCGGTCCTCGGTCATTCTTTTTTGAGCGTGGCCGCGGGCAGTTTGTCGCCGGCGACCCAGTCAATGCCCTGGATGATCAGGGTCTTCAGGTTGGGATCGCGGACGGGGTCGTCCTTGCCGGGTCCAAAGTCGCGATGACCGAGGGGCGTGTGAAAGACCCGGCCGCTGCCGTATGTTCGGGTCCAGGCGACAGGCCAGGTGCCGCCGTCGAAATCGATCGTGGCGAGGGGTTCGACGTTCGGCTGCATCTGGATCTCGTAATAAAGCTCGTCCTTGATCGGAAAGTCTTGCAGACCCCGGGTGATCGGGTGCCCCGTGTCAACGATCTTGACGGTGAAGGCCCCCTTCTTGGTCTTGCTGTCGGGCAGACCGATATGCGAGAAGACGCCGCCGAGCATCTCGCGCCAGGCGGGGAGCCAGTCGGGCGCGGCGTTGTCGGCCCCGTGGATCGCGACGAAGCCGTGACCGGCCTTGACCCAGTTCAAAAGAGCCTCTTGCTGACCGGTCGTGAACTTGAACTCGGGGTCGCGGCGATCGGCGTTGACGATGATCAGGTCATACTTGGCCATCGCCGGGGTTTCCAGGACGGCGGCATCCTCGTCGATCGTGACTTCGTACCGGCCCGTGTCTTCCAGAGCGTTTGCCAGGTAGAATGCCTGATCGCGGTAGCCGTGGTGCTGTCGGGCACCTCCGGTGAGCAGCAAGACCTTGACGCCCTGAGGCGCCTTTTTCTGGCCAAGAGCCGCCGGAAGGCTGAACGCGGCAAGCGGAAGGGTCAGGGCGAGGGTCAGGGTCGCGAGACGCCGTTGGGTTCGAGCAATTTGCACGGGAGGGGCTCCGCGGGGCCGGGCGAATCGGGAAGACCGGCGGGTCACTTCCAGACCCGGTCGTTGTCGACGCATCGTAGTCGCCCGCGCGGGCCCTCGCAAGCCGCGCGAGCGAATTCCGAGGGTTCTCGCGGATGTTCTCAACCTCGAATCACGAGAGTCTCTTCTGGGTTCGTTTCTTTCCCGATGGCGACTCTTTCCGACATGCGGGTTAGACGTTGATCTTATTGAGAGAACAAAGGAGCAAGAAACTGCCATGACAACGCGAATGATCCCTAACCGACACCGCTCGATCGCGGCTTTTGTCGGCCTTCTCGCCGTGTTTGCCGTTCCCGCTTTTGGCGCCGATGAGAAGACGCAGACGGTTGACGGCCGCGGAATGACCTTTCAGGCCCCGGAAGCCTGGAAGCAAGAGGCCCCCAGCTCCGAGATGCGCAGGGCTCAGTTGAAGGTCAACGCCGCCGAAGGCGACGCGCAAGGAGCCGAGCTGATCCTTTTCGCCTTCCCTGGAGGAGCGGGCGGGGTCGATTCCAACGTCGAGCGATGGCAGAGAATGTTCCGCGACAAGGACGGCAATCCCCCCAAGGTCGACGTCAAGACCGTCAAGGGGCAAAACACCGAGGTGAACCGCGTCGAGATCGCCGGCAATTACACCCCGATGACCTTTCCAGGCAAGGAAAAGCAGTCGTCCAAAGACAATTACCGGCTCCTCGGCGCGATCGTCATCACCCCCGAGACCGGCTACTTTCTGCGGATGGTCGGCCCCGACAAGACCATCACCGCGGCCCGCGATGACTTCGACAAGCTGATCAAGTCCATCAAGCTGACCGAAAAATAGACGTTCGATTCTGGATCGGCCCGATCCTAAGGAGTTGGGCAAGAATAACTTGACAGATTTCGGAAGTCGCTGCTCTTGTTCAAAGCGATTCAGCGAAGTTTGTCCGACAGGTTATTCTTGCCCGGCTCCTAACCGGGTCGGGCCTTTTTTGCTTGACCAGGCGATCGCCCCCTCCGGAGACGCTTTCAGTGATGGCCGATGCCCTGATCGTCTGCGCCCGATGCACGCACGGCAATCATCCGTCCACTCGCTTCTGCGAGAAATGCGGCCTGACCCTTGGCACGGCCACGCCCGACGCCGTCGCCGGCCTTGATGCCCTTGGCCCTTATGAAGCCCCTGAACCCGCCGACGTCGACACGACCCGCGTCCTTCGCGGACTCGTCCAGCGGACCGGCTTCGACGCCTCACCCGCGGGGCACGGCTGGCGCGTTGTCGTCCCCCTGCAGCTCGACCGACGGCAGGCAGTTTACGCCGGATACGCCGGGACCAATCCCGACGGCCGGGCGATTCTCTCCGTCGTCTCCGTCTGCGGCCCCGCCGACGACCGCGCGACGCGAAAACTCCTCAAGCTCAACGCCCGCGCCGTCGAGGGACACTTCGCCATCCGTCTCCTTCGCGGCGAAGAGTATTTTGTCGTCATTGAAAACGTCTACGCCGATTCGGTCGATGCTCTTGACCCCCCCGGCCTTATTCGCCGGATCGCCGAGGCTGCCGACGGCCTCGAAGATCGCCTCTCCCGGGGCCAGGATCTCTACTGACCGAGGTCTTGACCAACCCGGCCGAAGACGTCGGACGTCCGATAAATCGCGATCGTCGTGTCATCGGTCAATGCGATGGGTTGGATTCCCTTCAGAGCCTTGAAGTAACCCGGCGGTCCCCACGGTCCCCATTGCAACGACGCGGAGACCGCCAGATAGGGCGTGGTTGCTTCAAAGCGCTTCGGGAGATTCTTCGAGGGATTCACGGCATCGACAACCCGGCTCAGGCCCTTCACGCCGTAGTATTCTGGCTTCGTATCCCCAAAATAATAGAGCGTCACGTCTCGCAATTCGGGCCTTTTGCGTTGCAGCCGGGCAAGTGCCCGAAGCCCCTGACCCCAATCAAGGTTGGAATCAGCGAGGACATGACGTCCGCCGATCCGGCCCCCCGTGAGGACGTTGAAATAGGTCAACTCATCGGGATGCGTCGTCGACACGGCCAGCGCCGGACCGATCAAGGTCATCCACGCTAGAGTTCGCGTCCATCCCTTGGTTTCGGCCAGGCCCGAAACCCAGACGATCGCCAGCGGTGCCATCGGCAAGAGGTAGCGGACGCCGTAGTTTCGCGACGAACCCACGACGCTGATGAATAAAAAGCAGACCATCATTGTCGGGAGCATTCCATCTCGTCCCGTCTTCGGGATTCGATTCCCAACCATGCAGCGCAGAGCGAAGACCAGCCAGCAGGTGAGCGGCACCTTCACCGCCAGCGCCACGAGGTAGTAATACCACCAGCCCGACATCCGCCGCTCGCCCAGAAGATAGCTCGGGCCTCCCGATTTTTGATGGATCACCTGCGTGGCGAAGCCCACCCAGTCTTGCGGAATCGGAATTTCGATTGCTCGGGAAACCAGGCGCGACATCATCGAGCCTGCTCCCCATCGTCCTTCCAAAACCGGATGAGCATTCCCCACCCTTCGGCTCAGCGGCAAGAGAGCGAATCCCGTCACCGCCCAATCCGCGAGCAACATCACGAGGACGAATCCAACCATTCCGCGAGCGACCCGCAAGACTCCTGGCAGCGGCTTTTGTCCCTGATTCACGCGGAGATCCCGCAACCAGACGATCGCTAGCAATGGCGGCAAGAGAACCGCCGTGAATTTGCTGGAAAAAGTAAGCCCGGAAACGATCGCGGACGCCCAAAGATCCCGTTTGCGGGATAAATTCACGAATTTCCAGAACAGGAACGAGGTTCCGGCCGTTCCCGCGACGACTGGTAATTCCATCGTGATGAGCGAGCCATGCGCCAGCAAGTTTGGCCCGAGCGCGAAGAGCCAGGCCGCGAGGGCCATTGCCCTCGGTCCATAAAGGTCACGACTCCAACGCAACGTCACGCAAAAGGCGACGACCCAGATCCAGAAGCTCCCAGCTCTCAAGATCGGCAGCAATTCCGCCTGTCGCCCGATCGGATCATCAATCAAGTGACGAAAGCCGGATCGGTCGAGGAGCCAGAGAGTTGCGACCTGTTGCGCCTTCCAGAAGGTGAGCGGAGAACCCATCCGGGTGATCTCAGTCTCTCGGCCCGTGCGCCACCATCGGGCGGCGACGCGGAGATAGGTCACCTCATCATACGTGGCCGAGATCGATCGGGCCGTGTCTGTCATTAGACCCAGCCCGAGAACTCCCGCGACGATCGCCGCCGGCACGCACCAACGGGGGCTGACGTGCGTTTCTGATTGCTCGTCGCTCATACCTTCGGCCATCATCCCGTTATCGGGATCTTGCGCCCTTCGCGCTGGCTGCGGCGAATCTCGGCAACCTGCCGAGCGACCGCCAGGGCATCCTGGATCGTCGGCGCCAGCGACTGATCACCCCGCACGAGCCGATGGAACTGGTCATTCAGCACGTCGCCGACGGTCGGTTCCAGCGGCAGACGCTCTTCATGCGTGCCGGTTGCATCCGACCACAAGATCCGGTCCGGCAACTCGACCCAGGCGGCGCCATGTTCGGCATAAACCTGAAATCCCGGAGTCGGGAGAAACTTGGTCGCCTCGCCCCAGGCATTGCGATGATACCGACCGAACGAGATCTGCGCCAGGCCACCCCCGGCAAACTCGGCCGTGAAACTCTCGAAATCGGGCTCGGAGTTCTCCACGGTGGGTCCAGGCAAAATTGAGCCTTCACAGCCTCGCAACGCAATCGGATCGCACTGAAAGAGAAAGCAGCACCAGTCGAGCAGGTAGCTCCCCGGATCAATCATCAGGGGCGCGGGGGTCATCTGGGTACTTGGGCCGGGACTGCCGTATCGGTCGTAACCGTAAAGCCTGGAATGACCTAGGATCAAACGAGGACGACCCAGCGTCGTCGCCAGGAGTTCGCGGAGCCGGAGCGTTGCCGGATAAAAGCGGCGGGCGAACTCGGGCATGAAGGCCACACCCGAGGCGTCAACTTTCTCCGCCAGGGCCTCCAGATCCTCCACGGCTCCGACGAGCGGAAGGGCGCAATAGATGGGCTTGCCGGCCTCGCAGGCCAACTCGATGGGCCGGAGCCCAAACCATTGCGGAGTCAGGACATGAACCACGTCAACGTCGGGCCGATTGATGAGCGTCTTGAGGCCCTCGACCGCCGCGCAGCCAAGCTGGCCGGCCTCGACCTCGGCGCGTCGCAAGACCTGATCGTACACCGCCGTGACCACGAATCGATCGCGCAATCGAGCGAGCGACGACTTGTGACGGGCTTCCCAGAGTCGACCCAGGCCGATCACACCGACCCGGAGCTGATCTTCCCTCGACCAGGCCAAAGGCGCCTCCAGGCGGTCAACGCATTGGAACGGGCCCGGCTCGCGCCGCCGATTCCCATTCCCTTTGATCAACCCAGACTAACACCTCGCGCGCGAAACGGCCAGACGACTCGGCCAGAACCTCCTCCTTGTTGCCGCGTCGTGCCGCGTCCGGTATCGTGCCTTGTCAGTCCTCGACAGATTGTCCCGCGATGGTCGGAGCAGTTTCCCAGTGCGATCCGTCCTTCAACGCGTTCGACACGCCTCGGTCCGCGTCCAGAACAAGACCGTCGGCCAGATCGGCGCGGGCTGGCTCGTCCTGCTCGGCGTCGCCAGAGGAGACACCGAGCCCGACGCCGACCGCCTCGCCGCGAAGGTCATCAGCCTTCGCGCCTTTGACGACGACGAGGCGAAAATGAACCGAAGTGTCGGCGAGGCAGGAGGTTCGGTACTTGTCGTCAGCC
Source organism: Isosphaeraceae bacterium (assembly GCA_965277595.1). Lineage (GTDB taxonomy): Bacteria > Planctomycetota > Planctomycetia > Isosphaerales > Isosphaeraceae > CBDIDH01. The sequence continues at coordinate 635,327 of CBDIDH010000002.1, read as the reverse complement.
AGTTCACACTCCTCGGCGATTGCCGGGGAGGGCGTCGGCCCAGCTTCACCGAGGCTGCCGCGCCTGCCGACGCGGAACGCCTCTATCTGCGATTTGTCGAACAGATCCGAGCTGCGGGGCTCGTTGCCGAGACAGGAATTTTTCGGGCGATGATGGAGGTGGAACTGGTCAACGACGGCCCGGTCACCTTTCTTCTCGATAGTCGCAAGGTTTTTTGAACGATACGAGAATTGTCTTTGGCCGAAACGATTTACGTCCTGGGCCTTGACGTCGGCACTCAGAGTCTCCGCGCCGCGATCGTGGACCTGAACGGCCGGACGGTCGCCTATGGCGTAAGCCCGATCGAGACCCGATACCCTCGCCCGACCTGGGCCGAGCAAGACCCCGAATCCTGGTGGCAAGCCGCCGGTCATGCCGTCCGACAGGCGCTCGCAACGTCGAGCGTTCATCCTGATCAGATCCAGGGAATCGGACTCGACTGCACGGCCTGTACCGTCGTGGCCTCGGATCAGGCCGGTCGTCCGCTTCGACCGGCCCTTCTCTGGATGGATCAGCGTTCCCATCGGGAAGCCGACGAGATCAGTCAGAGGGGCGATCCCGTTCTTCGCTATGTTGCGGGCCGGGTCTCGCCCGAATGGATGCTCCCGAAAGCCCTCTGGCTTAAACGCAACGAGCCTAAAGTCTATCAACGCGCCGATCGTCTCGTCGAATGTACCGACTGGATGATGTATCAACTCACCGGCGTCTGGACCCTCTCGCTCAATCACGTCGCCGTGAAGTGGAATTACGCCCGGCCCGACGGCGGCTGGCCGCTTCGTTTGCTGGCGGCCGTTGGCCTTGATGACCTCGTCGGCAAATGGCCAGAAGCAATTATCCCGCTCGGGCGGGGCGACGGAACATTAAGTCCGAAGGCCTCAAGCTTTCTTGGTTTACGCGTGGGAATCCCCGTTGCCCAGGGGGGTATTGACGCCTACCTTGGCATGCTCGGCATGGGGGCGTCAAACGTTGGCGACGTCGCCGTGATTGTCGGCTCAAGCACCTGCCATCTTGCCCAGTCGCGCGATGGCGTTTTTGGGTCGGGCGCGGCGGGATGTTATCCTGACGCGACCGTGGAAGGTCTTTATACGATCGAGGCCGGCCAGACGGCGACGGGTTCCATTCTGGACTGGTATCGCCGCCATTTCGCCGGCCGCGAGCAGTTGGAAGCTGACCGCCTTGGCGTCAATGTTTACCAGATCCTCGACGAGCAGGCCAAGGCCGTGGCGGCCGGTTCCGAAGGTCTTCTTGTCCGCGACGACTGGCAAGGCAATCGCTCTCCGTTCAAGAACCCCCAGGCTCGCGGAGCCATCGTCGGTCTTTCGCTGGCACATGGTCCCGGTCATCTTTTCCGGGCGATTTATGAAGCAACCGCGTGCGGCACCCGGCATATTCTCGAAAACGCCTCTGAGCACGGTCTTTGCGTCGAGCGCGTTATCCTCGGTGGCGGGGGCGCCCGGTCGCCGGTCTGGGTCCAGATCCACGCCGACGTTTTGCAAAGGTCCATTTTTCTCCCGCGCGAGACCGAATCGTGTGCACTCGGCTCGGCAATGGCCGCCGCGATCGCCGCCGGCCTCTTCGACGACTTCGCCGACGCCGCCCGTTCGATGGTCGCGATCGAGACAACCGTCGAGCCAAATCCCAGGCACGAAGCGGTTTACGATGATCTCTTCCAAGCATATGTCTCGACCTACCACGCCATCAATGGCGTGCCAGAACGATGACTCTTTTCAAGGCCGAGACCTGGACACCCGCTCGGCTCGGCCTGACGATGGGATGTTTGACCGGCCTCGCCGTCGTCCTGACCCTTGGCGGCCCCGGCCTGACGATTGATGAGCCGCTCGACGTCCGCCCGGCACGGACGTATGTTCAGACCCTGCGCGATCGTGGCTTCGCCTTTTTCGAGCGGTCGACCGTCGATCGAGTCTTTGCCGACAATGCCGAGCATCCGCCGTTAGGTCGCTGGTTGCTTGGCCTTGCGTCGACGCTGGGCGAACCTCTTGAAACCCAGTGGCTCGGTCCCGACCCTGTTCGCCTTTATATTCTCTCGGCCCGGATGGCCCCGGCCCTGGCCTTTGCGGTACTTGTCGGACTGATTGTTCAGACCTCGGCCCGACGCTATGGCAGACTCGCTGGAATTGCCGCCGGCTACAGCCTTTCCGTCATGCCGAGGGACTTTGCCCACGCTCACCTCGGGGCACTCGACACCTTCATCGCCCTCTTCTGGACCTTGGCCCTGCTCGGCGCGGATCGGGCCTTGACCTCGCGCCGTCCTCGCCTGGCGATGGCCGCCGCGGGCCTTCTCTGGGGCCTGGCCCTCCTGACCAAGATTCACGCCTGGATTCTGATCCCGGTTGTTCTCCTCTGGTCGTTCGTCCGGCTCGGTAAGTCGGGAATTTTCCGTACGCTGATCCCGTTTGCCCTCTGGATTTTGACGGGGCTTCTGACGTTTTTCGTCGGTTGGCCCTGGCTCTGGTACGACACACTTCCCCGCTTTCTTCAATTCCTGGGAACAGGAGTCGATCGCGCTTCCATTCACGTGCTTTATCTGGGAACCATCTACCTGGATCGCGATCTTCCCTGGCATTATCCCTGGTTCTATTTCGCCGTGACGGTGCCGATTGGTCTCCATCTCTTTGGAGTCATGGGAGTTGTGACAAGCTGGAATAAACGGGGAGAGGATCTCTTTCCCGTCCTCCTTCTTGCCTCGATCGGTCTATTTCTTGGGATTTTTAGCACCAGAATTCCTGTTTACGACGGTGAACGCCTCTTTCTTGTGGTCTTCCCCCTGTGGGCGATCATCATCGGACGAGGAATTTCCGAAGTCTGGAAGGTCGCGCGACAGCGACTGTGGAGGAAATTAGGTCTGATTGCGATCCTCTCCGGCCAGGCGTATGGGGTAATTGCGCTGCACCCGTTCGGCCTCAGTTACTACAACCTTCTGGTCGGCGGCCTGCCAGGAGCGGAACGTCTTGGCCTGGAGTTGACCTACTGGGGAGACGCAGTCGACGGTCGGCTACTGGATCGCCTTGTTCGCCTGGTCCCCCCGGGCGATTCCACGGCTTTGGTTCCCACGCTCTATCCTGGACAGGGGATCTTGAGCACAACCCGCGCGATGGCCCGAAACTCCGTGCTCCTCGGTGACGAGGAAACAGTCGCGCGAACCTCATGGGTGGTGGTCTCGCGACGCTCGGCGTACTGGCGGCCTGATTTTCGGGAACGCTTCGCGGGCGCGGAGGTGCATTTTCAGAGGCGTCGACAGGGCGTATGGCTATCGGCGATCGCTCGATTTCCCCCGCAAGGTCGACCTTCACGCAATGTTCAAACCTCCCCCTAGTCAATCGGCCGACGTTTTGTAAAATACGTTCAGAACGAATTGAACGCTGGGGTAAATCGGGGAGACGTGGAGCCGAGAATGCCGGAACTCTCGCATTTCGACGAGCACGGGTCGAGCCGGATGGTGGATGTTTCGTCCAAGTCCGAGTCGGCCCGATCGGCGCGGGCGAGCGGCCTGGTCCGGATGGAACCGGCGACACTCGCCTTGATCCTCGATCGTGGACTTGCCAAGGGAGACGTGATCGGCGTCGCCCGGTTGGCCGGGATCATGGCGGCGAAGCGAACCGGCGACCTGATTCCGCTCTGTCACCCGCTTGGCATTGACGCCGTCGCGCTTACGTTCGCACCGATCGATGATCGCAGCCTCAAGATCGAGGCGACGGTCGGTGTCAATGGTCGCACGGGAGTCGAGATGGAAGCCCTGACGGCCGTTTCGGTTGCGGCGCTCACGGTTTACGATATGTGCAAGGCCGTGGATCGCGGGATCGTGATCGACCAGATCCGCCTCGAAGAGAAACAAGGCGGCCAGAGCGGTCACTTTCGCCGTCTTGATGCGAATTCGGAAGGCCCTAGCTCCTGACACGATCGTGTGAAGAGGAATCGATCGGACGTTAATGCGGAGTCGTGGCCTCCGGTTCCTGTTTAGAGTAGGTCGATCGAACGACCTCTGACGTCGCGAGCGGATCGGCGGATTTCTCGGGAGGACTGTAATGCCCTCGCAATCGCTGTTGAAGGCCGAAGAGATCAGCAAGAAGCTCGTCTCCGCATACGCACCCATCGGGGACGAACTCAAAGAGGCCGATCGCATCTTCGAGGCCGAACTGGGGAGCCGATTCCCGTTCGTGCAACATCTCGTCGGCCATTGCGCGGATTTTCGAGGCAAGCGGCTGCGTCCCGCGCTGGTCTTGTTAACGGGGAAGGCCTGCGGGGAATTCACCCCCGCGCATCCGGTCCTCGCCGCGGTCGTGGAGATGATTCACACGGCGACCCTGGTTCACGATGACATTCTTGATGAGGCGGTGATTCGCCGACACGCCGCCACGGTGAACGCCGAGTGGGGCAACGAGACGGCCGTCCTGCTCGGCGATTACCTCTTCACGCATGCCTTTCACCTCGCGGCGTCGCTCGAAACGACGCTTGCCTGCCGATGGATCGGCCGGGCCACGAACCTCGTCTGCGAGGGTGAGATGCAACAGGTGCATAACCGGGGCAATCAAGCCCTCTCCGAGGCCGATTATTTTTCGATCATTCGCGGTAAGACGGCCGAGCTGACTGCTGTATCGTGCCGGCTCGGTGCTTACTACGCCGGAGCCTCCGCGGCGGTCGTCGACGCTCTGGAAGGGTACGGCCGCGACCTTGGCGTTGCCTTTCAGATTGCTGATGACGTCCTCGACATCTGGGGCGAGGAATCGAAGACGGGTAAGAGTCTTGGCACCGACCTGGAAAAGCAGAAACTCACCCTGCCGTTGATCCGCCTGCTGAACACAGCCGACCCCGCGACCGCCTCCCGCCTGCGACTCCTCCTAAACGAGGCGAACCCGGAAAATCGCCACGAACTCCGCCCCCTTCTCGACGACTCCGGCGCACTCGCATACGCCTGGGAGCGCGCTCGCGAGTTCGCCGCCAGGGCGGCCGACGCTCTGGAAATCCTTCCTGAATCTCCCGCTCGTACCACCCTTCGCAACCTCGCCTCGTACGTCGTCCGCCGATCCTCCTGAAGCTCTCGGCACAAAGAAAGACGAGACCCGTCCCTCGAACGGCTCGACGACCCTCGGTTTGTAAAAGCTTGGACGTTTGTGCAAGCCTTCCACAGAGAATATTTTGCGGAATCGGGCGTGTCGACTCTTGCCCGTTCTCCCGTTTTTGCTAGAATCAGCCAGCGAAAATCGGGATGGATTGGGATGACGATTTTCGAGTCTGGGATTTATTTGCGATCTCGGGAAGAATCGCCGACATATCCTCGGGGGGTGTGGTAAACTTCACGTCATGAAGAGTAAAGACCGGGCGTTTACCCAGAAGCTGAAAGACAAGTTACTGACGGCCATGGCCCGTCACGGATTGAACGGTCAGAAGCTGGCGCAACGGTCGAGCGTCAGCGACTCGGAGATCTCGCGGATTCTCTCCGGCCAGTCGACCCCTGGGCTGGAAAATGCCTTCCGACTGGCGAGAGCCGTGGGCGTCTCGCTCGATTTCCTGGCCGACGACGTCCTCGAGGCGGACCCGCTTCAGGCGAGAGATCCGATCAGCCCCGAAGAACGGAGATTGCTGGACCTCGGGCAGAGGCTCGGCCTGACCCGAGGGATCATCCTTCTCGAAAACATCAACTTCATCGGCTATGAGTCGGCCATGCAGCGCCTGCTGACGGCCAAGCCGGTGATTGAAATTGAAGTGGCCGAAGAGGCAAGGCCGGTTCCTCCGTCGCTTCCTCCCATGCCGAACACGCTCGCGGCACCTCGGTCGGGCACAGCCTGAGAGTCGCTCAGCAAAGCGCAGGAAAAAACCGCCAGGAAAGGCGGTTTTTTTTTCGTCTGAACAAAGTCGTCGGGAGGCGGATTCTCAAAACTGCTTGCGCTGGCGGCTTGAGGGAATCCGGAGCGTCCGACGGTATTTGGTGACGGTGCGACGAGCCACGGGAAAGCCGTGTCGACCGAGTTCCTCGACGATTTCCTCGTCCGAGAGCGGGCTCGACTTGGCTTCCTTGGCAATGATTTCCAGAAGCTTTTGCTTGATCGTGTCCCAGGCCACTTCCTCGCCGTCCGAGGTCGTCGTGCCACCGCCGAAGAAGCGTTTCAGGGAATAGATTCCGCGGGGAGTCTGGACCCACTTATCATCCACGGCCCGGCTGACGGTCGTGACGTGAACGTGAACTCGGTCGGCAATCTGCTGCATCTTCAAGGGCTCGATCGATTCCGGCCCCTTGTCGAGAAACTCTTTCTGGTGCTCGATGATCGCGCGAGCAACCTTCAAGAGGGTATTTCGCCGCTGCTCAATGGACTCGATAAGCCAGCGCGCGGATTGAATGCGCTTCTGAATGAATTCACGGGCGGCGGGGTCGGTTTGTTTGTTCTTGAGCTGCTTCTGATAATAGCGCGAGATCGCCAGTTGGGGCGTGTGTTCGTCAACGAGGCGAACGTCGTATTCACCGTGTTCGTTCGGCTCAACGATCAGGTCGGGAATCACGTACTGAGCGTTCTCGGGCATGAACCGAGAGCCGGGGCGGGGATTAAGACGGCGGAGATGTTCAATCGCCTCCTTGATCTGCTCAATCGGGATGCCTGTTTTCTTCTCGATCGTCGGCAGGCGGTTTTCTTGCAGGTCCTTGATGTGGTTGGAAATCAGGATATGCAAGACTTCGCGGCAGGGGACGTCGGGCGATAGCTGAAGGAGAAGGCACTCGCGGATGTTCCGGGCACCGACGCCGGGCGGGTCGAGCTTCTGAACGAGGGCGAGAGCTTCCTCGGCCTGGCTGATCGTGGCCTCGCCGCCGAAGTCGCGGACGACCTCGGGAAGCTCGACGTTAAGATAACCGTTGTCGTCGAGGTTGAAGATAATGTACTCAGCCAGCGCGCGAACGGTGGGATCGGCGTCGAGAAAACTGAGCTGGTCGGCGAGGTCGTCATGCAAGGAACGGGGCCGCGAGGCCATGTTTTGCATCGCGTCGTGCTTGCGGTCGGCCTCTTCGCTGAGAGCGGCCCGGCTCATCCGGTGCGATTCGCCGTAAGACTCGGCCCAGTCATCGGCTTCGAACTCGGCTGGTTCCTCGACGCTGGGGACGGCTGTTTCCTCGACGTCGGACTCTGGCTCAGCCTCGGGGGTGGAGGTTTCCCGAAGGTCGACCAGAACCGGGTTCTCGCTCAGCTCCTGGTCGATCCGCTCTTGTAATGCCATGATCGGCAGTTGCAAGATTTCCATCGACTGGATCATGCGGGGCGCCATACGGAGGCGCATGTCGGTCCGCATCTGCTGTGAGGTGTCGAGACGCATGGTCCTGCTTCCGCCGCCGAAAGGTTGGGGAAAAACCAACACGGGTCCGCACAGAAGGCCAGTCGCTGTCAACTCCCGGGGCAGACCCAGCCGGTTCGGCCAGGCTTCTTTGAAAGGCTCTCAATGAGGGGGGGATCAGAAAGTCGCTCCGTAATCGTGTGCAATCAGGGTGCCAACCTCCCTGATTCAATTGCAATCCTATCATATTGAACCGACCAGATCACCACTCGAATGCTAGAAAGTCTTCCTTCACGTTGACTTTAAAAACGTTGCCGCCCGTTGAATGCGTCGGCGAGCATCTCGCGGTTGGCGAATTCGAGGACGCTTCCCGAGGCAAGGCCGCGGGCGAGTCGGGTGATCGGGACGCCCGAATCCGTCAGGAGGTTCGAGACGAGAAGCGCGGTGCCGTCGCCTTCCAGGTTGGGATTGGTCGCCAGAATCACCTCGGCGACAAGGCCCGAGCCGACCCGAGCGGTCAGGGCGTCGAGGGTCAGTTGTTCGGCGGTCATTCCTTGCAAGGGGGCGAGCCTGCCGAGAAGGACGTGATAAACCCCTCGATACGTCCCGGCGCGTTCCAGGGCCATCAGGTCTCTTGGCTGTTCGACGACGCAGACGAGCGACGGGTCGCGGTTCGGGTCGCGGCAGATCGAGCAAAGGGGCTCGTCGGCCTCGGTCAGATGAAAGCAGGTTTGACAGTGGCGAACCCGCTCCTTGACGTCGCGAATCGCCTCGGCCAAAACCAGGGCTTCCTCGGGCGGGCACTTGAGAATATGATGCGCTAGGCGCTCGGCCGACTTGGCGCCGATGCCGGGGAGACGGCCGAAGGCTTCGGTGAGGCGATCAAGCGCCGCGGAGTATCCGGCCATGCGTCAGGCCCCCCCGCCCTGTCCAAACAGGCCGGTCAGGCCCGGCGGCAAGGGAAGGCCCCCCGCAATTTTTTGCAGCGACTGCGCCGCGGCCTCGCGAGCCTTGATTAAAGCCTGGTTCACGGCCGACGTGACAAGATCCTCAAGCAACTCGGCGTCGCCATCAGCCAGGAATTTGGGATCAATCCGGACCGTGAGAAGTTCCAGTTTACCGTTCGCCTTCGCGGTGACGACACCGCCTCCGGAAGTGGCCTCAACATGCACCTGGCCGAGCGACTCCGTGGCCTTCTGCACGGTCTCTTGCAACTTGCCGGCGTTCCGCATCAGGTCGGCGAGGTTACCCAGGTTATTGAACACGGTCGGCGTTCCTTGTGAAACCGTCGTCAAGGGATTCGTCCGCCCGCGCCGGGCTAACGGTTGGAACCTCGGGGGGGATCGTCGTCATACTCTGGATGAACGAGTCGGGCCTCGAAAAGCTCAACCACCTTGCGAATCAAGGGGTCGCTGGCCAGGGCCTCGTCGCGTCTAACAACGGGGGGGGCTGAACCGTTCGAATCCCCGCCGAGACCCGTCGACGTTCCCAGATCGATCTCAGTCGCCGCGGCAATCTCAAACTGAACCTGGACAGGCCGATTCAGCACGGAGGCCAGCGAATGTTCGATCTTGGCCCTCGCTTCCGTCGATCCGCACTCGTCCGCGATGCCATTGTAGCCAGCCGGAAGCCGAAAAGCCAGGGTGTTTGGCTCCAAAATTGCTGCAAACGGTTCGGCCCGGGTGAGTTGAAAGCCAAGTCGCACGCCGACTTTCTTTATGAATGCGGGCCAGACCCGACGGACTTCCTCAATCTCCAGCGGTCGACTTTCCTGATGAGGCGCCGCGGTTTCAACGGCTTCGGGAGCTGGCTCGGAAGTGGAGTTGACGGCGGGGGTCGGGGGCCGCTCGGTCAGCTCAAGCTTTTTTTTTAAGGCGAGCGCGGCGGCCCCGGGATTCGGGGCCGGCAAGGACGGTTGACCTGATTCGATCGCGGAGAGGCGACCGATCAGGGTCGAGATCTCTTCGAGGTTTTCGAGCCGGGCGACCTTGACCAGGGCAAGTTCCACGAGCAGGCGACCGTGGGGACTGCCTCGGAGTCGGCCTCTGGCCTCCGCGAGGATCTGCAAGGCGGCGACGATCGAGTCAAGCGGCCAGCGCGCGACGATCGCATCAAGCTGGGGTTTCTGGCGAGGGGTTGCCGCCAGCAAAACGCCCTCGGCTCCCGCGGCCAGGACCATCACGTCGCGAAGAAATTCCAGGAGTCCGTTCAGAAGGTCGGCCGGCTGAACACCCTGGTCGGCGGCCTGAGAGACCTGGGTCAGCGCCGAGGCCGGATCGTGGTTGGCGAGCGCTTCGAGAAGGTCGAGCAAACGCTCGTCGCTGGCCGTTCCGAGTCGTCTGTGAACGAGGTCGACGGTCAGCATCTCACCGCCGGCCGAGAGGAGTTGTTCAAGGAGCGACTGCGCGTCTCGCATCGATCCCGAGGCGCGTCGGGCGACGGCGCGGAGGGCCTCGGGCTCGGCCTGGACCTGTTCCCGCTCGCAGATCGCCGCGAGCGTCTCGACAACCTGTTCGGGCGAGATCCCCGCGAAATCATACCGCTGACAGCGCGAGAGAACGGTCACCGGAATCTTGTTGGGCTCGGTCGTCGCGAAGAAAAACTTGACGTGTTCGGGAGGTTCTTCCAGCGTCTTCAAAAGCGCATTGAAGGCGCCGGTGGAGAGCATGTGAACTTCGTCGATGTAATAAATCTTGAAGCGTGCCCGGCTGGGACGAAGGCCGGCGTTCTGGCGGAGTTCGCGGACAGCCTCGACGCCGTTATTGCTGGCGCCATCGATCTCGATGACGTCCACGTCTTGCCCGGTCGCGATCAACCGGCAGATGTCGCAGACGTTGCAAGGTTCCTCGGTCGGTCCTCGGACGCAATTCAGGCACTTGGCGAAGATCCGGGCCATCGACGTCTTGCCGACGCCTCGGGTTCCCGAGAAGAGATAGGCGTGCGTGACCCGATTCATCCGGATCGCGTTGCGAAGCGACTGAACGACGTGATCCTGGCCGACGACGTCCTCGAAGCGCTGAGGGCGATAGCGCCGGGCGATCACCGTGTATCCCGAGGGGGGTTCGGGCGTCGTCGAACTCGTCCCGTCGGTCAGGGCCACGAGGCACGCTCCGTCGGCCTTTGAAAAAATGGAAACGCGGGGCGGGGAGACCGCCTGCTCTGAAAGAATTTGCGAACGGCCTGGCTGCTGATCAATCGCGGCGACTGGCAGGAGTCGGGGAGAGCCGGGGAGGTTCTCCCGGGCACATGAGTGCGATGCTTATGGCTGCTGCGTTCCCGCCCTGACCAGGTTCGCAAGCCCCCATTGCCCGGGTCCCCCCCGGCTCACCCTGACCCCCGCGTCGTCGGCGTCGTGCTTCGTGTTTGCCTCGCGGCTGATCCCGGTCGAACCGGGACCAATGTTCAAGGAGCATTGTGGAGCATGGACGTCCCCGATGCAAGTCCAACCCCCCCTCTTCCCTCGGACCTGGAATTTTCATCAGGAATGCCCACGGAATAAAAACGCGATCGGGCCGCGCGCTGGGAATCCCTTAAGAAGATTATCAAGCGACGGAACGCCTTGATTTGACTCGACGGCAAGTTGGTGTCAATGTTCTCCGGAGACTGGCGAATTTCCTCCCGCGAACGGGACAGGCGGATTGGACCTCGGGTGCTCCGATTGGGCCTTGCGGTCGTCCCCCGACTTGTGGACGATGGGGACCGCCGAAAGGGGGTCCGGGGTTTCGCCCAGTCCCGGAACGATCCTCGGAGTGCGCCCGAGTCCATCCCCGGCCGCCAACCGGCGTTCGGAGAGGTCGGGGCGTCAAGAGACGTCAACGCGAACGAGAAAGTGGGGCAGCCATGGCCCGACGTCGGACCGCCCGCCCGACCCCCGCCTGGGTCGGAGACCTTCCGGTCTTCGAGCGGACCCTGGCCAACGGCCTCAAGGCCCTGGTCCTGCCGCGAAGCCATGCCCCGGTCGTCCTTTGCGACCTTTATTATCCGGTCGGCTCGGTGAATGAACCGCCGGGGAAGTCGGGCCTGGCGCATTTCGTCGAGCACATGCTCTTCAAGGGGACCGAGCGGTTCCCGAAAGGGCAGATTGACCGCCTCGCGTTCATTGCCGCCGGGCATTCCAACGCCGAGACCGGCGAGGACTGCACCCATTACTGGTTCGCCTTCCCCTCCGATCGCTGGGAACTGGCCCTGGCCGTCGAGGCCGACCGGATGCGAGGCGCCGAGTTTGACCCACACGAGATCGAGGCCGAGCGCCACGTCATTATTGAAGAGCGTGCCCGCGACCTGGATTCTCCGATCGGCCGGCTTGATCAGACCCATCTGACGCTCGCATACCTTCGCCATCCCTATCGAAACCCGATTCTCGGCTGGCCCGACGACCTGGACCGGATCACCGCCGACGACCTCCGCACGTTTTATCGGCGGCATTACCGCCCGGATGGCGCTGTGCTTGTGGTTGTCGGTGATGTCGATCCGTCGGCCGCGTTGGATCGTGTCGAGGCGCACTTCGGACCGATCCCGCGTGGCGATCTCGATCGACCTCAACTTGACCTGACCGAGCCAAGACAGACCGGACGCCGCGACTTCACCTTGCCGGAAAACGATGCGGTCGCCCGCGCACTTTTTGGATGGCACACCGTTCCCCGAGGCCACGCCGACGGCCCCGCGCTCGACGTTCTCTCGGACCTTCTCTCGTGCGGCCGACGCTCTCGTCTCTGGGATGCCCTCGTCGAGCGCGGTCGACTGGCGACGTACGTCGACGCCGCTCAGGAAGGTGCCCGACGCGCGGGGCAGTTCCTGATTCAGGTTGAGGCCCCCTCGGGTGTCGAACCGGTCAAGGTGGAACGCCTGATCCGCGAGGCGCTGGACCAGCTTTCGGAACAGGGACCGACCCCCGAGGAACTCGAACGATCGCGGCACCGGCTCGAAGCCGCCTGGCGCTGGGAGCAAGAAGACCTCGCCGGTCTTGCCGCCGGGTTGGGCCACGTTGCCCTCTGGGACGACTGGCGCGCCTGGCAGGCCGAGCACCGCGCGGCCCTCGCGGTTGAGGCCGACGATATCCGGCGGGTCGCGTCGATGTACCTCGCCGAGACGGGTCTGACCGCAGGCTGGTCGCTTCCTCGCCCGGCCCGAGCGGTGCCTGTCCTGTTGCCGGCCGAGGCCCAGGCGTCCCGGATTCAACGGCCGGCCGCGCCTTCGGCCATCGACCGGCCGATCGGCCTGATTATTCCCGACGGCGGGACCCGGCTGGCCGACTTCCGGCCAGCGCGGTCGGTGCTTCCCGGTGGCCTTCGCCTGATCACCGAGCGTCGGCCCGAGACGGGAATCGTCGCCCTGGAACTCTTCGTCGATGCCGGACTTTTGCGCGAAGCCCGGCCCGGCCTTGGTTTTCTGACCGGCCGCCTTCTTGACGAGGGGACAACTTCGCGGTCGGCCGAAGCGATTGCCGAGGCGATCGAGGATGTCGGCGGCGTGCTCGACATTGGCTCCACGGGCGCCTCGGTTCGGGTCCGGGCCGAGGATCTTCCCCTGGCCCTCGAACTTCTCGCCGACGTAATCCTTCGCCCGGCCTTTCCGGCCGAGGCTCTCGCCTGGGCCCGGCGTCGGATCATTGCCGAGTTGAATGGCGACCGCGATGATCCCGCCTTTCGCGCTGAACAGGTTTTCCGAGGACTTGTTTATGGCGATCACCCTTATGCCCGCGACCCCCGAGGCACCGCGCGAGAGATCGGCCGCCTGACGCTCGACGACGTCAAGGCTCACCACGCCCGCCACTTCCGGCCCGATAACGCGTATCTCGTGGCTGTTGGCGATTTTGAGCCTCGACGGCTCCGCGGCCTGATCGCCAGCCAGTTCGGCACCTGGGCGCCGGGCGGATTCGCGGTCCCTTCCCTGCCCGCGCTACCGACCTCGGCCCGGCCGAAGGTGCGCCGGGTCGCGCAGCCGGGCGAACAGGTTCATCTCGTGCTCGGCCACCTCGGCATTCCGCGCAATCATCCCGATTTCGATGCCCTGGCCGTGCTCGATCACATCTTCGGCAGCGGCCCGGGGTTTACCGACCGCCTGAGCCGGATCGTCCGCGATGAAATGGGGCTGGCGTATTCGGTCGGCGGCGGAATCACCGAGAGCGCCGACGTTGCTCCTGGAGTCTTTCACGTTTACGCGGGGACGATGCCCGACGAGGTGGATCGGGTGATCTCCGCCGTTCTCGAACAGGTTCAGGCGATGCATCAGGGCGACTTCAGCGATGAGGAAGTCGATCGCGCCCGGCGTTATGTCGCCGGCTCCTGGGTCTTTGACTACCAGACCGTCGAACAACGCGCCGAGCGTCTGCTGGAACTGGAGCGCTGGGACCTCGGCCTTGTCGAACCGATTGAATGGCCCGAGCGAATCGCGCGGATCACCCCCCGCCAGGTCCGCGCCGCGGCGCGCGCGCACATTCGCCCCGAGTCGATCAGTCGGGTCGAGTTCGGCCCGCTTCGCCCTCGGGGCGAGCGTCCGCGAGCGGAATGCGCCTGAAACCCTGGGTTGGATCGACGAACCCAAACTGGTTCTTGATCCCGACTTCTCGAAGGAGCATTCCGCCCTTCGGTCCCCGATAAACAGTCATCGAAGGATCGGACTTCGCAATTCTTTCGCGACCCTGAATCGCCTCCTTGACAGCCTTCGGCGCGGTCCTCTATCATGCGAGTCGCTCGGTGTCGGCCCGATCGTCGGCGCCGGGCTCAATGCGTGACGACGTCGACGCTTTTGGTCAGGGTCTCGGGATGCGGGACGCGGGGCGCCTTGCCCTGTTTCCGGGCATCCCGTCGTCGTCTCCATTGAAGGTGAATGGAAACGTGACTGACCGATACGTTAAGATCCCTCCCCAGTAGCTTCCGCCCGGAGAGCGTCAATGCGGATCGCCTTGGACGCGATGGGGGGCGATCACGCCCCCGGCCCGATCGTCAGCGGAGCCGTTGAGGCCGTCCGCGACCAGCCGGACCTGACCGTCGTCCTCGTTGGCGACCACGACCGGATCGCGGCGGAACTGGCTCGGGCCGAGAACCCGCCGATTGACCGTCTGCCGATCGTCCACGCCGAGCAAATCGTCGAGATGCACGACAAACCCTCGGAAGCCTTGCGCAAGAAACGCGAGAGCTCGATGGCGAAGTGCTGGGGGATGATGGCCTCGGGCGATGTCAAGGCCGTCGTCTCGGCTGGAAACACTGGCGCGATGGTCGCTTACGCGCTCTTCACCCGGCTCTTTTTGCCTGGTGTCCGCCGTCCTGGAATCGCCGCGATCTTTCCGTCGCATGCCGGCCCGGTAGTCATTTGCGACGTCGGCGCCAACATGAGCGCCAAGCCCGAAGACCTCTATCAATATGGCGTCATGGGGGCGATCTACGCCGAGACGATCCTCGGCGTCTCCGACCCGAAAATCGGTCTCCTGAATGTCGGTTCGGAAGACGACAAGGGAACCGACCTGACCCGCCAAACCCGCGCCCTTTTCCTGAACAGTCCGCTCGCCCAACGATTCGTCGGTAACGTCGAGGGACGCGACATTTACGAGGGGCACGCCCGCGTCGTCGTCTGCGAGGGATTCGTCGGCAACGTCCTGCTCAAGGCCGGAGAAGGGGCTGTTGAGTTTCTCTTCGCCACGTTGAAGCAAGAGATGGCCCGGCTCTTGCCAGGGATGCCCGCGGGGGCCGGTCAATCGATCTCGGGGAGTCTCAAGGAACTCAAGACCCGGTTCGAATACCATGAGTTCGGCGGCGGTCCTCTCCTGGGCATTCGCGGGTCGTGCATCATCTGTCACGGTTCCTCGGGCGCCCGGGCAATTCAGAACGCCCTTCGCGTCGCCGGAGCACTCGCCGAGGATTCACTCAACGCCTCGATCATCGACCAGCTTGCCGCCGCCCCAGGCGTTCCGCCCGAATGAAGTCCATTGAAAAGACAGGACGCCTCGGCCGCGTTGATTCTTGAACCCTGACCCGGAGCCCGATCGTCATGGCGAAGATCGCCTTCCTGTTCCCCGGCCAGGGTGCGCAAGCCGTCGGGATGGGTCGGGAACTTGACCAGGAACTTCCCGAGGTCCGCGCCCTTTTTGACCGGGCCAACGAAGTTCTCGGCTTTGACCTCCGCGCTGTCTGCTTCGACGGCCCGGCCGAGGCCCTGGAAGCGACCGACGTCAGTCAGCCCGCCATTTTCGTGGCCAGCCTCGCGGCGCTGGAGGGGCTCAAGAAGACCGAGCCGGAGGTCGTCAAGGCGTGCGCCGGGGCTGCCGGACTAAGTCTTGGCGAATACACCGCGCTCGTCTTCGCCGGTGCGCTTGACTTCGAGACCGGCCTTCGCGTGGTCCGCCGTCGCGGCCAGGCGATGCAGGCCGCCGCCCTGGCAACCCCCAGCGGAATGACCAGCATCCTCGGGCTCGACGAGTCCAAAGTCGGCGAACTTTGCGACCGCGTCGCTCCTGAAGGCCGGCTCTGGAAGGCGAACATGCTCGGCCCTGGCAATATCGTCGTCTCGGGCGAGACCTCCGCCCTTGCTCGTGTCGAGGCCGTCGCCACCGAACTTGGCGCCTCCCGCGTGATCCCGCTCGCGGTCGCCGGGGCCTTTCATACCCCGCTCATGGTTCCGGCCGACGCTCGACTTGCCGAGGCCCTTGCCGCCGAACCGATCCACCCGCCGCGCCTTCCCGTTTATTCCAACGTCGACGCCACGCCCCACGGCTCGGACCCCGACGCGATCCGGGCCACGCTCGTGGCCCAGGTCATCGGCGGAGTCCGCTGGGATGATTCAATGCGGCGGATGCTCGCCGACGGCTTCGACACCTTTTACGAGATCGGCCCTGGCCGGGTTTTGACGGGCCTCCTCCGGCGGATCGACCGCAAGACCCGTTGCACGAGCATTCCGGCGCGTTGATCGACGTGGAAAGAATCGCCTATCCACTAATTACCCATTCGAGCGGTCCAGCCTGCGTGGCCTGTCGGAAGTTCTGGCAGTTCAGGTGGATGCCCAGCCACTGTCCAAGGTCGGCCAGGTCATCGTCGAAGAGACTGCGGAGATCGTCGCGCAGGTCGTCGGGAAGCGCGGGGTGCTCGACACCCGACCGCCAGAACGATTTGATCGGCTCGGTCAACGACTTGGGCAGCAGACGCTGGCGGATCGGCGTGATCAAGGGAGCTTGCATCACGACGTCACGAAACGCGTTCTTGCGAAGTCGTTCTCGACCCACGTTTTGCGGTTTAAGCGTCGTATCCCAGACCGGCCGACCCGTATAGCCCAGAAACCGGCAGATACGCTCCAACTCCGCCTGAGGCTGATTGGCGATCCTTCGGAAGAAGACGGGCAAGATGTTCGCCGGTCCAAAGGCCGAGAGATAGGGCTCAAGCTGCATCGCGTAGCGGCTGTAATCGACGAGTTCCGGCACGGCTTCGATCGCCTGGCGAAGTCCAAGGTTCGTCCGGCCATTCGTGACCTCGTGGCCATAATGCGAAAGCAAGCGCTCGATCGGGTGCCGCATCACATAGATGAGCTTGATCCCGGGCAAGGCGGAGGCGAGGCGCTCAACCGTGTCGGGAAAATTGGGCCGTTTCGTGTAATGAGTGCTCGACTCGCCCCGGATCGAGCCTTCCGGTGCCGCTTCAAAAAGCGAGGCGTACCAGTCAAAGCCCCGAGCGAAGACCTCGTCGTCGCTGAAAAAATTCGGTTCCTTGGGCCGGGACATGAAGATCCCCGGCTGTCGGGCAAGCTGCTCGTGGAGCGTCGTCGTGGCCGATTTCATGGCCCCGATCACGATAAAATCGGGCGCGGCGGGTCGCATCGGATTCCCTTCCTCCCCCTCGGGCGTGAACGTCGAAAACCTAGGTGAGACGAAGCGAGCCGGAGAGGGGTGGCTCCATCTTTCTACCTGATTGAGCGTCAAAAACCGGACGGTCTACCCATTCCATCGAAAGAAAGGGGACGAAGTGCGCGCACCCACTTCGTAATTTCCTGGCTGGTTCGCGCGGCGAAAGCGTTTGGGGTTGAAGGGAAAAGAGTGTGCCGATTATAACGATTCCAGAGTCCCACTCAAGGCGATGATCCCGCCGCCGACCTCCGTGGAAAGGACGTCCCGAGTCATGCCCAGCAGTGCCCCCGCCCCCTCCAGTTGCAAGGTCGATCTGAATGGTCAGGTGGCACTCGTCACGGGTGCCTCGCGTGGGATCGGTAAGGCCGTGGCGCTCCGGCTCGCGGCCTGTGGGGCAAGCGTCGCGGCCATCGCACGATCTCTCCCGGGCCTGGAATCGACCGTCCAGGAGATTCGAGACGCAGGCGGCACCGCCGAGGCCTTCGCCGCCGATGTCGCCAACTCGACCGACGTCAACAAGGTCGTCGAGGACGTCGAGACCAAGTTCGGCAAGATTCACATCCTCGTGAACAATGCCGGGATCACCCGCGATGGCCTCTTCCTTCGAATGGAAGACGACGCCTGGCAAGACGTGATGGACATCAACCTGAAGGGGACCTTCCTCTTTTCTCGGGCCGTCGGCGCGATTATGATGCGAAACCGATACGGCCGGATCATCAACGTGAGTAGCGTTTCCGGCCTGATGGGCAACCCCGGCCAGGCCAATTATTCCGCCAGCAAGGCCGGAGTCATCGGCTTCAGCAAGACGATCGCCCGCGAACTGGCCTCGCGAGGGGTCACCGTCAACGTCGTCGCCCCCGGATTCATTACCACGGACATGACCGACGCTCTCCCCGAAAAGATTAAAACCGAGGTCAAGGAGCGCATTCCGGTCAAACGCCTCGGCGTTCCCGAGGATATCGCCGACCTGATCTGCTATCTCTCGGGACCTGGTTCCAGCTACCTGACCGGACAGGTCATCGCCGTTGATGGAGGCATGACCGCCTGAGAATCGGTTGGCGGAACATGGTTTCCGGCAAGGAATGCCGGTTTCAGGCGGGGGATCGGTGGACAAGGGGTCGCGCAGTTGATAACTTAACTTCTTTTACGGTCGCCTCATGGCACCAGTCCTGATGCCTTCGGGCCATTGAACCGATAGTTCAAGGGAGATCTCCTCAGCAACGCGCCGGCGGTGGCCCCTGTCGCCGACGGAGCACCGGTTGAGGTTGTGTTATCGGAGTGTCCCGCAATCTCGACGTCGCTCGGGCTTTACGCCGCGAGCCGAGCCGTTGTCGAGCCGAAACCCGGAGCGGGCCGCCCTCGACCCCGGCCGGATCTGTTATCGAAAAAGACCAGGAGGTTCGCCCGTGTCCGTGGAACAACGAGTGATCGAGATCGTCAGCGAGCAGATGGGTGTGGCCAAGGACCAGGTGACCAAGGAAACCTCCTTCGTCAATGACCTGGGAGCCGACTCGCTCGACACCGTCGAACTCGTGATGGAATTCGAAGAAGAATTTGACATCACCATCCCCGACGAAGAGGCCGAGAAGATTCAGACCGTCGGCCAGGCGATCCAGTATATCGAGGAACACACGAAGTAACATGCGCAGCAGCACCCCACGCCGCGTCGTCATCACCGGGATGGGGGTGGTCACGGCCCTGGGCGACACCCTCAACCAATTCTGGTCCGCGCTCTGCGCCGGCCAGAGCGGCGTTGGTACGTTGACCCTCTTCGATACGACCGACTTCAAGGTCCACTTCGGGGGTCAGGTCCGCGACTGGGACCCTGTCGCCCGTTTCGGCGTCAAGGAGGCCCGCCACCTTGACCGATTCGCCCAGTTCGCGATGGCCGCGAGCATCTCGGCCGTCGCGGATTCGGGGATCGACTTCGGCCGATACCCCGCGCACACCTGCGGCGTCTACATTGGCTCGGGAATCGGCGGCCTCAACGAATTTGAGACCCAGCACACCGCGATGATGAACAAGGGGCCCTCGCGGATCAGCCCCTTCACCATCCCCAAGCTGATGGTCAACGCCGCGAGCGGTCAGGTCTCGATCCACTGGGGCCTGCGTGGACCGAACTCGGCGATCGCCACCGCCTGCGCCTCGGCCGCCAACGCGATTGGCGACGCCTTCAAGATCATCCAGTACGGCCAGGCCGACGTGATGGTTTGCGGTGGCAGCGAGGCGGCGATCACTCACATGGGTCTCGGCGGGTTCGCGTCGATGCGCGCCCTCTCGACCCGAAACGATGATCCTCCCCGAGCCAGCCGCCCCTTCGATCGCGAACGCGACGGCTTCGTCCTGGCCGAAGGCGCCGGAATCCTCGTCCTGGAAGCGGAGGAGGTCGCCCGCGAGCGTGGCGCCCGGATCTACGCGGAGATGCTCGGCTACGGCATGTCGGCCGACGGCTCACACATCACCGCGCCCGACGAAGAAGGGCGAGGCGCCGCCCGCGCCATGCGTCTCTGCCTCGACGACGCGGAGCTTCCAGCCGATTCGGTCGACTACATCAATGCCCACGGCACGAGCACCGGCCTGGGCGACCTCGCCGAGACCAAGGCGATGAAAACCGTCTTCGGGCCTCACGCCCGAAAACTCCAGATCTCCAGCACCAAGAGCCAGTTAGGCCATACTCTGGGAGCTTCTGGAGGTGTTGAGCTGATCATCTCCGCGCTGGCCATCGAGCGCGACGTTTTGCCGCCGACGATCAATCTCGACAACCCCGACGAAGGCTGCGACCTCGATTACATTCCCCACGTCGCCCGCGAGACTCGGGTGAACCACGTCATGTCGAACAGCTTCGGCTTCGGCGGTCACAACGCCAGTCTCCTCATTGGCCGCTATCTCCCGAGCTAACGTTTTTGGCACTCAAGGGCTGGATTCGATGCGATGGCTCTCCTTGCTCGCGGGCATCGCCGCGCTGGCCTGGGGAGCCTTTCAATTCCTCATCGCCTACGCCTTCGCCTCGATGATCGACCCGGACATCGACGGTCCCGCGCGCACGGCTGAGATTGTCCGTGTCATGACGACCGGCGACGGCCTCAACCTCACCGGCAATGGCGCCCTGCTTATCGGCGTCGGGCTCTGGTTGATTCTGTCCAGACCCAAACCCGAGGACTGCATTCGAGAAGGCCCCTCACAACCTCCGAGGCGCAAACAGCGGACCAGCCGCCGAGTCTGAACTCGCCGCGAAACGTACCGATGATTTTGCCGCGGGCACGTGTGTTGTCTGGGATGTCGACCCCCAGGCTAGAACCGTAAGCGTCTGGCGTCATGGCGACGCGCCCTCTCCTCAGGTTTATGGCATTGGCCAGCTCGCCGAGGTGGAACCGGCGGTTCCGGGATGGAGACTGGCGGTCTCGGAAATTTTCGTGTAAACTTGTACCCCTGATCGTGCCCGCGTTTTCAAGATCGTCTCGGACTTCATTTTCTTCTTCGAGACCCCTTTTGGAATCGAGGCCGAGGATGTCCGCGGTCCCCGTCGTCTCTCGGATTGCGCCCGAGGAATATCTCCGCCGCGAACGCCTTGCCGAAACCAAGAGCGAGTACCACGACGGCGAGATCGTGGCCATGTCGGGCGCGAGCCGATTTCACAACCGGATTGCTCGCAATTTGACCGTCCTTCTGGGGAATCAACTCCACGATCGCCCCTGTCAGATTTACGGCGGCGACATGCGCGCGGACGTTCGGTCGGGGACATATTATTTGTATCCTGATATCATCGTAACCTGTGGCAAGGAAGAGTATCAGGAGGATCAGTTTGACACGCTCCTGAATCCGATCGTGGTCATCGAGATCCTGTCGGAGTCGACGGAAAAATACGACCGAGGTCGAAAGTTTCTCGCTTACCAGAGTATTCCGTCGCTTCGCGAATATGTCCTGATCACGCAATTTCCGCGACGGTTCGAGATTTACAGGCGTATTGAGGACGGGTCGTGGCTCTATCAATCCTGGGCCTTTTCGCCGCCGCCGCTGGTCCTCGAATCGATTGACTGTACACTGGCGGCGGACGAAGTGGATTTCAAGGTTGAGGATATGGATGAAGAGGGCATGACGCGATGAACCCAACCCCCATTGATCTCCTCGGCGAACGCGCCGGGGCGGCGAGCCTCAGCCCTTCGGAAATTCAGCGCTATGCCCGCCACCTCATCATGCCCGAGGTGGCGATGGATGGGCAAAAACGCCTGAAAGCGGCGAAAGTCCTCTGCATCGGCACCGGTGGCCTTGGTGCTCCGCTGAGTCTCTATCTGACGGCGGCGGGCGTGGGAACGATCGGCCTCGTTGATTTCGACGTCGTCGACGTCTCGAACCTTCAGCGCCAGGTGATCCACTTCACGCCCGACGTCGGTCGGCCCAAAGTGCAAAGTGCCCGGGAAAAACTTCAGGCGCTGAACCCCGATCTGACACTCAACATCCACGAATTTCCGGTCGATAGCTCGAACGCCCTGGAACTTTTCCAGGATTACGACATCATCGTCGACGGCACCGACAATTTCCCGACGCGTTACCTTGTCAACGACGCTTGCGTGCTCCTCGGCAAACCGAACGTGTATGGGTCGATCTTTCGATTCGACGGTCAGGCGTCGGTCTTCTTTCCGCCGATCGGCCCCTGCTATCGCTGTCTCTATCCCGAACCGCCGCCGGCCGATCTCGTGCCGAACTGCGCGGAGGGAGGCGTCCTGGGAATCTTGCCGGGGTTTATTGGCGTCGTTCAGGCGACTGAGACGGTCAAGCTGATCCTCGGCACGGGTCGCCCCCTGATCGGTCGGTTGTTGCTTTACGATGCGCTCGATATGAGCATCCGCGAAATGAAGGTCCGCAAGAATCCGAAGTGTCCGATCTGCGGACCAAACCCGACGATCACCCGCCTGATCGACTATCAAGAATTCTGCGGCGTCCGTCCCGCTCCGACTTCCGATCCTGTCTCCCAGGCCGATTCCCTCAGCGTTCTCGACCTGAAAAAACAGATCGATCGGGGCGACCGTCCGTTCATCCTCGACGTGCGAAACCCGGAAGAAATTGCGATCTGTCGAATCGAGGGATCGACCGTGATCCCCTTGCCCGAACTACCGAACCGCCTCGGCGAGCTTGATCCCTCGATCGCGATGGTCGTCCATTGCAAGTCCGGCAAGCGAAGCGCTCAGGCAATTGACCTGCTGAGCAAGGCTGGCTTCTCGCGTCTGAAGAACCTTGATGGCGGCATTCTCGCCTGGATCAAGGATGTCGATCCGAGCTTGCCGGCGTATTGAACCGGCTATTCAACGTTGGGAAAAGGAAAACGCGTTTCGATCCCTTGAAAAAAAGTCGTTGTTGAATTCCTGGCGCTGGGCGGTTATCTTCACGCATGGATGGGTCGCGTCACGAGGTCCTTTCCCAGCCACAACGGCGGAACTCCGCCACGGGGGAACTGTGATTTATCGACGATTGCTGGTCTTGGGCGTCGCTCTTTCAAGCCTTGGAGCGACTGCGATGGCTCAACACCCCGGGGCAAGCGTGAACCCGATTCCCACCGCGAATAATCCGCTCTATCAGGCGAACGGTTTCGGCACCGGCTATAACAACCCGATCACTCAGGCGAACGGTTTTGGGGCCACGCCCCTGGAACAACTCTACAACCGGACGCACGGTGCGAATCACACCTATAGCCTTGGTGGCGGTACAGGCGCGGTGGTCGGAGGCTTAGGTTACGGCGGTGGACTCTATTCCAACTATTCTGGCGCTGGTTTTGGCGGCTGGAACAGCTATGGATACCAGGGTTATGGATATGGTGGCGGAAACAACTTCGCCCCGATGAATGCTGGCATGTTTAACGCGGGGATGGGGATTCCCAACGGGCCTCAGCCCGGGGCCGTGGTGAACGGTCTGGGCAATCCTCGATCCAATGCCGGACTGAGTGCCGCGCTAAATGGTGCGACCCAGGTCATGAAGCCAGCCACTCGCTCTAAGTCATCGAAGTCATCGAAGTCTACAAAGAAAACGTCCAGGCGTCGTTGAGAGCGATTCTCTGAGTTTATCAAGACGAACGCCCCGGCGTCTCCATGCGTTGGAGACACCGGGGCGTTTGACGTGATCTCAAGCGAACGTTGCCGATCCGATCAGACACTATGAATGTTCGTGCTTCGGACGTCGCGCTCGCTCCGGGCGGCGTTCCAGATCTGGTCCATCACTTCCTTGGGGTCGCTGACGCCCGTGATGTAAAAGATGGGAAGTTCCTTCTCGCTGGAAACGACAATCACGGTCCCCAGCGACATCCAGCGCTCGACGAGTTTTTGCCGGGTGTACACGTCCTTCACCCGAAGCAACTCCATCTGGTCGCGTCGGCGCTTCAAAAGACCTGTCGAAACGAAGAGGCGACGATTCGTCAGTCGATAATAATGTCCGTAGCGCGCCTGCGCCATTCGGTAGAGGAGTTGAACCCAGAGGCAGACAAGCACAACCCCCGCGAAGATCGTCAAGAAGGCCCAGTCTGTATGATTCTCGCCCCAGGTTTCCACCGCGAGGGCCAGCCAAGCGATCGTCAGGATGACCCGAAAGGTGATCCGGCCGATGAAATTCCTCATTGAGTAACTGGCTTCCCAGATGACATCCTCGCCCTCGATTCCCGGCCCGGTCGACGGAGAATCCTTGGCCCCTTGCTCCATCGCCTGAACCTCACCGGGCTGGGTTCCGGTGGGATCGGGTCCGGCAGCGGTCGGATAGAGCGGAGTTTCCGACGCCGGCGTTCCGTCCAGGCTGGTCGTCGTCGTGACGGCATGGGTGGGCACGAACGGATTCGACCCTTTGGGCTCGGGGTTCTCGTTGACCATGAGAGACGTCCTCGTCGTCGATGGGGCGCGGAATAGGGCAGCCAGGCCCCGCCGCGGGATGTCCATTGAAATTCACAAAACGCAAGTTGCAAATCGTGGGCCAGTCGCGTTGGTCGACCGGACATACGTCGGCACGATGTCTCGTTCAGGCACACTCTGGTCGATGCGTTGTGACACCCTTCGGGTGATTCTCTCGGGTCTTGGAATCTGAAGACGATTTGGCCATACTATCGCCCGTCAGGTCACTCTAAAAAAAGAGCCTGCGCCAGGGGGCGCGGCGAGACCGTGTCGACCTCAGGAACTGGGGAAAGCCAACGTGGGTCAGTCTCCCTTGATCGAGAAACTCCGTGAGCTGGGCCGGAACCTCTGGTGGACCTGGCAGCCAAACGTCATCAGCCTCTTTCGCGAGCTTGACCCCGCGCTCTGGCGGAAGGTCGATCATAACCCGGTCGAGTTTCTCAAACACATTCCCGGCGACCAGCTTCTCAAACGCGCGGCGGAGATGGCCCTCGACTCTCGAATTGACTACGCCTTCCGCCGGCTCGCTGAATACCTCAAAGATACCGACTCGTGGGGCTCAACCTACGCCGCCTCGCTCCGATCGCGCCCCGTCGCCTACTTCTCGGCCGAGTTCGGGCTTCACGAAAGCCTGCCGATCTACTCGGGCGGCCTCGGTGTTCTGGCGGGCGACCACCTCAAGAGCGCCAGCGACCTGGGCATTCCGCTGGTCGGCATTGGCCTCGCGTATGCGCAAGGATACTTCCGCCAGAGTCTCGACGCCAATGGCTGGCAGGTTGAGTCGTATCTCAATGCCAATCCCGACCTTCTGCCGATCGAACGGGTTCTGGACAAGGGAGGCAACCCCCTGCGGATCACGATCGACACGCACGCTGGGGTCCTTCACGCCCAGGTCTGGCGGGTCGATGTCGGCCGGACAACGCTCTACCTGCTTGACTCGGCCGTTGCCGAGAACAGCGAATCCGATCGTGCTTTGACGGCCAGGCTTTACGGCGGCGATGCCCAGATTCGGATTCGCCAGGAGTTACTCCTCGGCATCGGAGGCGTTCGCCTCCTGAATGCGCTCGGCATTCATCCGTCGGTGCTCCATCTGAATGAGGGCCATAGCGCCTTTGCCGGACTGGAGATGATCCGAACCGAGATGGAGTCGACCGGCGTTCCCTTCGGCGAGGCCGTGCGCAACGTCGCCCAGATGACCGTCTTCACGACCCATACGCCGGTTGCCGCCGGTCACGACCGTTTTCCGTCGGGACTGGTCGAGGAACACCTGGGCAAGATCCGCGAGTCGCTCCACCTTTCTTACGACGATTTCATGGGGCTTGGCCGCGTCTTCCCAAGTGACCTGAACGAAACCTTTTGCATGACCGTGCTGGCGCTCAAGCTCTCCAGGCATGCGAACGGCGTGAGCGCTCTGCACGGGGTTGTGTCGCGTCGGATGTGGCAGCCGCTTTATCCCCAAAAGGCCGAGGAAGAAGTGCCGATCGGGCACATCACCAACGGCGTCCACGTCAAGAGCTGGGTTGCCGGCCAGATGCACCTGCTCTTTGACCGCCATCTCGGCGCCGACTGGCCGGCTCGCCAGCGCGATCCGAAGACCTGGGCCGGGATCATGGCCGTTGAGGACGCTGAACTCTGGGAGACGCAACAGGTTCTCAAGGCCCGGCTCATCGAGTTCGTTCGCGGTCGGCTCATCGCCCAGGCCCACAAACGCGAGGAAGGCGAGAGCGCTGTTGTCCGGGCAGGTCAGGCGCTTGACCCCAACGCCCTGACGATCGGTTTTGCCCGACGGTTCGCCACGTACAAGCGCGCGGGGCTCGTCCTGCGCGACGTCGAACGGATGGCCGAGACCCTCAGCGCTTCCGATCGGCCGATCCAGATTATCTTCGCGGGCAAGGCTCACCCTGAAGACCGCCTCGGCAAGGAATTGATCCAGAACATCATCAAGCTCACCAAGGAAGACCAGTTCTTTGGCCGCGTCGTTTTTGTCGAGGACTACGACATGAACGTCGCCCGCCAGCTTGTTCAGGGGGTCGATGTCTGGCTGAATAACCCCCGACGTCCCCAGGAAGCCAGCGGCACCTCCGGCGAAAAAGCGCTTCTCAATGGTGCCTTGAACTGCTCAATTCTCGACGGCTGGTGGGCCGAAGCCTACGACGGCACGAACGGCTTCGCCATCGGCCGGGGCCAGACCCACTCGATTCCCTCGGTGCAAGACGACCGCGACCATGAAGCCCTGATTGACACGATCAACAACCAGATTGTTCCCCTTTATTACGACCGTGACGCCACCGGCCTTCCTCGCGGCTGGATTGCCCGCCAGAAAAACGCCCTGCGATCTCTCGGCTGGCGGTTCAACGCCGACCGGATGGTGATGGACTACGTGATGAACTGCTACCTTCCCGCCGCGAATGGGCTTTCCTGCGAGATGATTCGGGCCTGACCGGTTTTTCCATTCAAGGGCAAAGGACAGAAGGGCAAAGGGCAAAGGGCAAAGGGCAAAGGGCAAAGGGCAAAGGGCAAAGGGCAAAGTGGCCTGCCCCTCTGACCACTGCCCTCTGACTTTTGCCCTTTGCCCTGCTGACCTTTGCCCTCCTCAGGTCGCAATCGCGCGCGGTCCAAACCCCGTTCTGTTGAGCGGAGCCCGACCCTTCTGATACCCTGACGTCCAGTTCATCCTTTCTCCAAGGTCGAGTCGGGGTCGAGTTCATGGTCGGCGAGAAACTCGGTTCGTACCGGATCGAGGGAACTCTCGGCGTCGGCGCGATGGGCGTCGTCTACAAGGCGACGCACGAGCCCAGCGGCCGCGCCGCGGCGGTCAAGGTCATCAGCAAGGAGATCGCCCAGCGCGGCAATAGCTACGACCGGTTCGAGCGCGAAGCGAACATCCTTCAGCAGTTCAAACACCCGAACATCGTCAAGTTCCTGGCGCTCGGACGGTCCAAGGGGACCTCCTACATCGCCATGGAGTTCATCTCGGGAAAGACCCTGGAACAGATTCTCCAGGAACACGAGGCCCTGCCCTGGAAAGACGTCGTCAGCCTGGGCACCCAGATCTGTGAGGCCCTTCACTACGCG
Source organism: Isosphaeraceae bacterium (assembly GCA_965277595.1). Classification (GTDB taxonomy): domain Bacteria; phylum Planctomycetota; class Planctomycetia; order Isosphaerales; family Isosphaeraceae; genus CBDIDH01. The sequence goes on along the minus strand of CBDIDH010000002.1, from coordinate 608,243 downwards.
CACGAGCGTGGAGTCGTCCATCGCGACCTCAAGCCGTCGAACCTGATGGTCAACGACCAGGGGGTCGTCAAGCTCACCGATTTCGGCATTGCCAAGGATCTCGACAAGACCGCGCTCACGGGCACGGGGCGGACCCTCGGCACGGCCGCGTACATGGCTCCCGAACAGATCCGCGGCACGCCCGAAGTCAGCCACAAGACCGACCTCTACGCGCTCGGAATCGTTCTCTATCAGTTGCTCGTCGGCCGTCCGCCGTTTCAAGGGGCCTCGGCGGTCGTCCTGATGCACTGTCACATGAACGAGCCGATCCCCCGCCCCAGCGCCCGGGTCGCCGAGATCCCCCGGGCACTCGACGACCTGGTCGTCAAGCTTTTGGCCAAATCACCATCCGACCGCCCCTGGGACGCCTCTGTTGTCGGCCACGAGTTGCAAACGATTCTCGACAGGGCCGACAAGGGCGAGGCCGTGCCGATGGTCTGGCCGACCGAGGGCATGGACGCCACCTCGGCCACTCAGGGCAGTCCCACGGTTGTGAGGAAGACCAAGAAGAAGGTCCGGACCGCTCCGACGGTCGAGGGCTCAAAATCGCGGAAGGTCCTTCTTCTGGAAACGGCCGGTCTGGTCCTCGCTTTGGCGGTCGTGAGCGGGTTCATCGGTTACATGCTCTGGCCGCCGAGTGCCCCTTATCTTTACCGACAGGCCGAGCGGCTCATGGCCTCGCCGAGTCGAAGCGACTGGTCCGAGGCGATCAAGGAATACATTGACCCGCTCGACCGTCGATTTCCGTCCAACCCCTACAGAGCGGCTACCCGAGCCTGGCGCGACAAGATCGCTCTGGATCGCGCCGAAGGGCGAACGCGGGTCTTGCAAAGCCCCGTGAATACCAAGCTGAATCAGCCGAACGACCGCATCGAGGAACAGTGGGTCGAGTATTTCGCGCTCGTCTCCGCCGCCGAGAAACGCTCGGACGACCTCGCCGAGGAAACCGCCTGGCGCGAGCTTGCGAAACAGTATCGACCCGACGAGTCGACCGAACGCCCCTACCACCTGCTGGCCCTCAAGCGCGCCGAGGAACAGCACAAATTGATCGAACAGCGCCGATCCCGTGTCGGCCGCCTGCTTACCCAGGCGAACGCCTCGGAGGCCGATGGACGCGTCGACGAGGCGCAAAGCATTCGCAAGCAGGTCGCCGACAAGGATGGTAAGTTCTCGTCGGTCGCCGACCTTCTCACACTTCCCGCAAGGCCCGCATCCACGTCAAAACCCGATGCGTCCGCCCCGTCCGAATCGATCGCCAGCCCGCCGGGAATTTGAAGAAAACGTGCATCGGGCCATGAACGTTCGATGAATCGTGGTAAACCGCGATGGATGATCGTCGTCAACTGTTGACGCAGTGTGCAACAGACGTTAACCTATCATTTACCTATCAAAACCCAGGTCGGAGCTTCGTTCTCTCCGACCTGTCCATCCCTTGAATAGCCGGCCGAGCCAAGGCCCCGAGGATCGTGATGTCACAATCCCGCGTCCGTTTTATTGGCAGTCGCGAACTTCACCGAGACCTGCCGAAAGTTCTGGAATCCCTTGAAGAACCGAACTCGCGCTATGTTCTGACGATCCACAGCAAGCCCAAGGCTGTTCTCATCGGCGCCGAGGCCTTCCTCGCCCTGCTCCGCGGCCACAGCGCGGAAGACCGATTGCTCGCCTTGCAACTCGGCGCCCTGGTTCAAGGTCTTGAGTCCGGCTCAGCCGCGGATGATCTCGTTGCCGATCCCGAACGCGAGGCCGATCTCGTGATTGTCTGAAGTCAGAAATCCAACACGTCACCCGCTCCAACGGATAGAACCGATCCGACCGTTTCCACTCCCCTCGACACCGGTCGGTCGGCAGGCTTGACCTGATTCTTACCCCGGCGCGATTCTCCGTCGAATCGAGCCTGAGACTCCGCGCGGCCTGACCGAACCCGGCCGCTCGGGTTCGTTCTGGCTTCGTTTGACGCGTTTGCTGGTCCGAATCGGGCGGAATTTCCGAATCGAGGGCCGAGGAACCTCAACGATCGTCCTCTGGTCATCATCGGAATCCGCCTTTGAGTTTTTCCAGGAAGCTTTCTTCCTGTGATTCCTGGACTTGGGTTCGTTCTCCGAGATCAAGGCTGACGGCGCCGGGCCGCCGCCCCAGGCGTTTGTGATAGAATAGCCCCTGGTCGCGGGGGTGGGCTTGGGTCGATGTTGGGGTAAGCCACCGGACGCGGTCGTCGGGGTTGCATGATCGATGTCAAACCGGCCGTTCGTTCACTTGCACTGTCATAGCCATTACAGCCTCCTCGATGGCGCCAGCAAGGTTGCCGACCTGGTGAAACGGTCCAAGGTGCTGGGCATGCCCGCCCTGGCCATCACCGATCACGGTAACCTTTACGGCGCCGTCGAGTTTCTTCGCGAGGCCAAGGCGAACGACTTTCAGGCGATCGTCGGCATCGAGGCGTATGTCGCTCCCGGCCGTCGGACCGACCGATCCACCGGCGGAAGTTCCGGTCACGAGCATTCGTTTCACCTCACGCTTCTGGCGCGAACGGGCGAAGGGGTCCGCAACCTGATGCGGCTCTCGTCGAAGTCGTTCCTGGAAGGCTTTTATTACAAGCCCCGGATCGACAAGGAAATCCTCGCGCAGCATTCCGAGGGATTGATCTGCCTCTCCGGCTGCGCCTCGGCCGAGTTTTCCGATTACATCCTTCACGGGCGCCTCGACAAGGCCGAGGAGCTTTGCGCCTGGTATCAGAAGACCTTTGGCGAGGAAAACTTTTACGTCGAGATCCAGAACAACGGCGTCGGCATCCAGCACGATTGCGAGGCGGGCGCGGTGGATGTCGCGAGGCGGATGGGCATTCCCCTCGTCGCGACGAGCGATGCCCATTACCTGACCCGCGACGACGCCCAGGCGCACGACGTCTTGCTCTGCATCAACACGGGCAAGACGCTCGACGACCCGAATCGGATGAAGTTCGACACCCAGGAATTCTTCCTTCGCAGCCCCGACGAGATGTACGCGGCGATGCCCGGCCACGACGAGGCCCTGGCCATGTCGACCCGGATCGCCAACCTCGTCGAGCCAAATTATCCAAGCCTTGGCCTCGGCAAACGCTGTTTTCCGTCGTTCAAACCGCCGGGCGAGGCAACGCCCGAGTCGTACCTTCGCGAACTCTGCGAGGCGGGCCTGGTCAAGCGCTATGGCGAACCGGTTCCGGTTGCCGCTCGCGAACGGCTTGACCATGAGCTGGGCATCATCAACCGGATGGGCTTCGCCTCGTACTTCCTGATCGTCTGGGACTTCGTGCGGTACGCCCGCGAGCAAGGGATTCCCAACTCCGCGCGTGGATCGGCCTGCGGGGCGATCGTCAGCTACCTGCTCGAAATCAGCAGCGTCTGCCCGCTCAAATATGATCTTCTCTTCGAACGATTCCTTGATCCGAACCGTTCGGAAGCTCCCGATATCGACATCGACCTCTGCAAGGAACGCCGGGTCGAGGTCATTGATTATGTCCGCCGCAAATATGGCGCGGCGAACGTCGCGCAGATTGGCACCTTCGGAACGATGGCCGCGAAGGCCGCCCTGAAGGACGTCGGCCGGGCCCTGAACATCCCGCTCTCGCGGGTCGATCAGGTCACCAAGCTGATCCCAACCCGCCTCAACATCTCGCTTGACGAGGCACTGAAGGAAGAACCCGCGCTCAAGCAACTTTGCGACGAAGATCCCGAGATCGGTCGGATGATGGACTTCGCCCGGCGCCTCGAAGGGACCGTCCGCAACGTCGGCACGCACGCCGCGGGGGTCGTCATCGCCGACCGTCCGCTCGCCGACATGGTTCCGCTCCAGAAGGTTCCCAACAAGGACAAGGACAAGGAAGTCGTCAGCACCCAGTGGGAGATGGGCGACGTCGAGAAGGCCGGCTTGCTGAAGATGGACTTCCTCGGCCTTCGGAACCTCACGAGCCTCGCCGCGGCCGTCGCCTTGCTTGAAAAGAAGCTCGGCCAGCCGTTCGACCTCTTCGGCCTCCCTCTGGACGACGAGAAAACCTATAAACTCCTTCAGCGCGGCGAGGGAAAAGGGGTCTTTCAGCTTGACGGCGCGGGCATCCGCGACCTTCTCGTCAAGATGAAGCCCGACCGCTTCGCCGACCTCATCGCCATCCTCGCGCTTTATCGCCCGGGCCCGCTCAACGGCGGCATGGTCGACGAATACGTGGACGTCAAGCATGGCAGAAAGGCCGCGAGTTATCCGCACCCGGTGATGAAAGACGTCCTGGAAGAGACTTACGGCGTGATGGTCTACCAGGAACAGGTGATGCGCATCCTCAACCGCCTCGGCGGGATTGAGCTTTCCCAGGCGTATGCTTGCATCAAGGCGATCTCGAAGAAGAAGATGGAAGTGATTGCGCAAGGGCGCAAGCAGTTCCTTGATGGTGCCGTCGAGCGTGGCCTGGAAAAAGCCCGAGCCGAGAAGATTTTTGACCTCATCGAATTCTTCGGCGGCTACGGCTTTAACAAGTCGCACACGACCGCCTATGCCCTCGTCGCCTATCAGACCGCCTACCTCAAAGCGCATTATCCCACCGAGTTCATGGCCGCCCTGCTCTCGTCCGAGATGGACGGAGCCGAGCGCGAAAAATACTTTGTCGAACATATAGACGATTGCCGACGCATGGGGATCGAGGTTCTGCAACCGAATCTCAACGAGGGTGAATCGAGCTTCCGCGTCGCCGAAGAAGGAAAAATCCACTTCGGCCTCGCCGCGATTAAAGGCGTCGGCTTCAAGGCCGTCGATGCCCTCGTGGAAGCCCGCGGTAAAGGGGGCCCTTTCCTCGGCCTCGACGATCTTTTTGAGCGTGTTCCCCAGGGAACGGTGAGCCAGTCGTGTGTCGAGGCGCTCATCAAGGCCGGGGCGCTTGATCATCTCGGAGCGCGTCGAAGCCAGTGGCTCGCCGTTCTCCCTCGCGCCGCGCAGGCCGGTCAGGCCGCGCAGGAAGATCGGAAGCGAGGCCAGCGCAGCCTCTTCGAAGTCTTCATCCAGCCCGAATCCTCGAACGGCCACGGCACCGGGAACGGTAACGGCAAGGCCCACACCAACGGCCACGGCCACGCTCACGCCGTCACGTCAAGCCTTCCCGACGTCCCCGAGTTGCCCGATGTCGAGCGTCTCGCCGAGGAAAAGAAGGTGCTCGGCTTTTACATGTCGAGTCACCCGCTGACCCGGCACGCGGCAGTGCTTCAGGCCCTGGCCAGTCATCGGGTCGCCGACCTCGCCCTTGTGGATAAGTCGCTTGAAGGAAGCGGAGGTTACAGCGGACCCTCGAACAAGACCGAGATTCTCCTCGGCGGGATGATCACCGGACTTCAGGTAAAGAACGTCCAGAAGAGCCGATCGGGCCTGACCCGGATGGCCAAGCTCACCTTTGAAGACCTCACCGGCACGGTTCCCGCGATGCTCTGGCCCGAGGAATTCGCCAAGTTCGAGTCGATCGCGCGCAATGACACGATCGCCTTCGTGCGCGGAACGCTCGACCGCCGCCGCGACCCCGCCGAGCTTGTCATCACCAAGATCATTCCCCTCGAACGTGGTCCCGCCGAGCTTTCGAAGGGGGTCGTCATCACCCTTCACAAGGGAGTGACCGAGGACCGCCAGCTCGAAACCCTCTTGCGACAGGTCCGCGTCCGTCCGGGGAATCTTGACGTTTATCTCGAAATTCTCGGTCTCCACGGCCTCCGCCGCGCGATCTACCGGGTCGGCTCGTCGCTCAAGATTCGCTACGACGACCGGATGATCTCAGACCTTGAAGCGGCGATCGGCGACGGCAAGGTCCGCCTCGTCGGCCATAAAGGAGCCACCGCCCGCGTCGAGGTTTCCGCCCCTCGCCCCTCCGAAAACGCCGACCGTCCCGATGGCCTCGTTGACGATCCCTCCGACGACGATTGATCGTCCCTTCGCTCTCCTGCCCCCCCCTCATTTCACATAATCTACACGAAACATTCATAAGCTTTTGCCTATAAATCTCGCACGCAGTCGTGTATAGTTCCTTGCGTTCGCTCGGATCGAGCCGCGCCCTTTGCGGACTTGATCGAGGCCATCCTTGACCGCAAGCGAGACGTCTCCGACATCCTGGCCCCCGCGGTTGCGATCCCACCAGAACACGGTTGACCCGACTTCGAGATTCACCCGCCCAAGAATCCAAACATTCACGAAATCAACACGCGTTCACGCGGTCAACCGCCATGATCCTGGTGGTACGTTGGTTCGGGTCGGTTCTTGACCTCGACGAGGGTTGGTCCCTGCGTCGAGACCCGGGCCAACGCCCGTCCACAACCGGGCTGGATCGTGGACGGCAGAGACCCTGTCAATCGCCACCCTGATGCCCCGACCCTTTTGAGGAAAGAATTGATGACGACGCGATCGAAACGTCCTGGTTTCACCTTGATTGAGCTTCTCGTGGTGATCGCGATCATCGCGGTCCTGATCGCCTTGCTGCTCCCCGCCGTGCAGGCGGCCCGCGAGGCGGCTCGACGCTCGCAATGCACCAACAATCTGAAGCAGCTTGGCCTCGCCATGCACAACTATGAGAGTGCTAACGGCTGCTTTCCTCCCGGGGGTGAGTCAACGAACTTCGGCGTGACTCCGGCCGCGACGCAGTTCGTGGACATGGGCTGGAGCACCCTGGCCCGGCTCCTTCCGAACATGGAAGGGGGCACTCAGTACAACGCCCTGAACTTCTCGGTCTGCTACAACGAGTCGACCGGCATGAACTTCACGGGCGCCGCGGCCGTGATCAACGTCTTCATTTGCCCGTCGGCCTCGCGCCTTAATGCCGCCCGCGATTCGGGCGACCCGAATGATTCGATCTCCGCGAAGTTTGGCTATGGCTACGGTTATACGGACTACGGTCCGACCGTTTATACCGACATCAGCCCGATTCCCGGCAACACCTCGGGTACGGGTTCCTCCGCGGCGACGCCGTACCGCGACAAGACGACCCGCGTGAACGGCATGCTCAAGCAAGGGTCGACCCGCATTGCCGAGGTTCTTGACGGCACGAGCAACACGATTGCCATCGGTGAAGACGCCGGCCGCGACGAACGCTTCCTCAGCCCCTATACCGAGTCCACAAGCACCGACCAGCGCGGCGCCGGGCCGGCCGGTCCCTCGTCCAACAAGCGCTACTGGCGCTGGGCCGAGCCCGATGGAGCCTTCGGCGTCTCCGGCCAGCCCAACAACAAGTATTTCCCGTCGTATGAGATTGCTCCCTGGCAGACCGCTCCTGGACCGCTCGGAACCGCCGGCAACAACGCGGGCGCCAATGACGAGCTCTATTCATTTCACTCCGGCGGCGTCAACTGCCTCTTCGGCGACGGCAGCGTGCGCTTCATCAAGTCAACCGTCAACGTGATCGTCCTTCGCGGCCTGGTCACTTTGAACGGTAACGAGGTCATCTCGTCCGACCAGTATTGATCGTCGGGACCGACCAGATCCCACATTCACCACGAGGCTCGAGGTCAAGCGAATGACCTCGGGCCTTTTTTCGTCTCGACTCAACTCCACAACGCGCATCCGATTCACTCCGTGAGAACCTCAACCCTCGGCGCGAATCTTGACCTCGGCGGTCTCGGTCGCCTCCGCCCCGCCGATCGATTCGACCGACTTCGCGAACCAACGGCGCGCCCCGTCGCATGCGCCTCGTGAACCCGAGGTCTTCGGATGACTCGTCGCTCCCTTCGAGGCATTGGTTCTCGCTCGGCGGTCAAGGCTCCGATCAATCCGAGGGTCAGCAACGAACCGAGAATCGCCAGGCCCGTCCCCCAACCAAGGCCGACGATCGGGCAAGCGAACCGAAATATTGAGAGAAAGGCGAGCATCACCAGACCGCCATTCGGCATCGACGCGGCCAGGTGACGCGCGCTTTCCGCCCCCGCTTCAAAATGCGTCGTCACCAGGACCGCCAGCGATCCCCCCGGGAAGGTGATGAATCGGCCCGCGAATCCCGCCCCGGCTACCGCTCTAAGCGACCGGATCATCACCACATAAGCCGCCGGAACCGCCGTCCGACATCCCAACCGCTTCACCGCCGAGAGCGATCGCCGCTCGACCCGATCCACCCCCCGGCTCGGCGCAATCCGTCTACCCAGATGGGAGGCCAGAACCACCCCGGCGCCCGCGATCAGGACACAACCCGCCGCCCCAGGTTTCGGCACCCACCAGAGCGCCGAGGCCACCAACACATACGCCGCGATCGCCCCGATTGCCGCCGCTGGCGATCGCCAACCTTTGGAAACTGCGCTCGCGTAGGCGAGCGGCAAGGCTACCGCCGCCGCAAGGCCGAGAATGCACCCCTCGGCCGCCTCCGTCGCCTCGCCGAGCCCCCGTTCCATTCCCGTGCAGACGAGAACCACCGCCGTCGTGCTCGGCAGGCCCAGCAACAACCCACCCCGTCGCGGACTCACCAATCCCGCGAGCGCCCGAAATCCGTGCGTGAGCGCAACAAGCAATCCCAGTTGAACCAAGGGTCCGATCATCGTCGGCACGCTCCCCAGTCGGAACGCCGCCCGCTCAATCAGCCGATGCCCATCAAGCCCTGCCGCGTTCCAGGTGTCGTCTCAAGCTGCTTGCACCCAAACCCTTACCAGCCCTCGCCGATCGGAAGACGAGAGCCGGCGGAGCACCTTCAATCCTTGGGAATCCAACGATCCCGAAGACTCGAACACTCCAGTTGACTTTATCGGTTGGGCGCTCTGGGGAAATTGAGCATTTTTAAAGCGATTCTGGGATTAAGTAGCGAATTATGGTGTGATGTGTCGCGTTTTTGCCTTTGTAAAGCCAGAACCTGAGGATATGGATAGAAATCGACGAAATTGAGATGAATCGGCGGCGATGATCCGGTAAAATCCATCTTTGAACCGGTGCCTGCTGACAGCTCGGACCTGCCGGTCCACGTTCCTCCCGCCTTCTTTGCCGACCGTCCGAGCGCGTTCAACCCGGAAAACTTGGGGGATTGGCTGATGGGAAAACCCCGCCTTTTACCGGGGGCCACCACCCTCGCGCGAGCCTTGGTTCTCGCCGCGGCTGGCTTCCTCTTCGTCACGAATCCGGCTCCCGCCGCCTCTCCTACCGAGCCAATCTGGACGGCCGAGCAACAGTCGCACTGGTCGTACCTTCCCCCGAAGCGTCCCCCGCTTCCCGAGGTCAAGAACCCGGGCTGGGTCCGTAACTCCGTCGATGCCTTCATCCTCGCGGCGATCGAGGCGAACGATCTGACCCCGGCGCCCGAGGCTCCGCGCGCCACCCTGATTCGCCGACTCCGGTTCGACCTGACCGGTCTGCCGCCGACACCTGATGAGGTGGACGCCTTTTTGCGAGACACCCGGCCCGACGCTTATGAACGCCTTGTCGACCGGCTTCTCGAATCCAGCCAGTACGGCGAGCGCTGGGCACGCTTCTGGCTGGATCTGGCGCGCTTCGCCGAGAGCGATGGGTTCAAGAGCGATCTGACCCGGCCGACCGCCTGGCGTTATCGCGATTGGGTCGTCAAGGCAGTCAACGCCGACCTGCCGTACGACCGCTTTCTTGCGTATCAGGTTGCCGGCGATGAGGTTGCGCCCAGCGATCCCGACGCCTTCATCGCGACCGGGTTCAACCGCAACTTCCCCTTTGAAGACAACAACAAGGTTCCCGGCCTGAACCATCAGCTCATGCTCGACGACGTGACCGACACGACGACGTCGGTGGTTCTCGGGATGACCCTTGCCTGCGCCCGATGCCACGACCACAAATTTGACCCGATCAGCCAGAAAGACTATTACCGGTTCCAGGCTCTTTTCGCCGCAACCGAGGTCAAGGACGACCGGCCGCTCGTCCCTCTGTTCGAACTGGCCGTTCGCTCCTCCGTTGAGGCCGAATACCAGGCCCGGATCGACCGTCTTCGCACCCATGTCTCGGCGATTGAACGCCCCTACCTCGCGCCGCTGCTCAAGGAAACGCTCAACAAACTCCCCGCCGAGGTCCGCAAGGCCGTGGCCACCGCCACCGAGGAACGAACCGCCGCGCAGGAAGATCTTCTCGCCAAATATCGCAAGGAGTTAACCGTCCCGCCCCGCGCGATGGAATCAGCCCTAACCGAGCCCGATCGTCGGGTCTGGATCGACCTTGGCGGCACCTTGAAAGGGCTAACCGATAGCCTCCCTCCCCCACCTCCCACCGCCAGCGGAATGGCCGACACAGGCCCGACCGCGCCGGCTGTCCACATGTTTTTCAAGGGCAACTTCGCGTCGCCCGGTGACGAGGTAGGACCCGGTTTCCCTTCAATTTTTCAAGGGGTCTTGCCCCCCTTCCAGCCCGAGCCGACGTTCCAGTCGACTGGACGCCGCAAGGCTCTCGCCGCCTGGCTGGCGCGTCCCGATCATCCGCGAACAGCGCGAGTCATGGTCAACCGAGTCTGGCAAAACCACTTCGGGCGTGGAATCGTCGCCACGCCGAGCGACTTCGGCACCCAGGGGGCCGAGCCCAGCCATCCCGAGCTTCTCGACTGGCTCGCCACCGAATTCGTCCGCGAGAACTGGAGCCTCAAGGCCCTTCATCGGTTGATGGTCACCAGCGCGACCTACCGGCAATCCAGCACACCGACGCCTGAGGCGCTTGAGAACGACCCGGACAACACGCTCGTTTCCCGGATGCCACGACGTCGGCTCGAAGGCGAGGCGGTGCGCGACGCCTTGCTGGCGGTTTCCGGTCAGCTTGTCGATCGCCTCGGCGGCCCGAGCGTCTTTCCCGACCTTCCCCCCGGCATGGAAACGCGCGGCGGCTGGACCCGTTCCGCCTCCGCGTCGGATCGCAACCGCCGGAGCATCTACGTCTTCGTGCGCCGAAACCTCAAATATCCCCTTTTTGAAGCCTTCGACGCTCCCGACACAAACACGACCTGCCCCGAGCGCAACGTGACCGTCAACGCTCCTCAGGCGCTCATGCTGTTAAACTCCGACCTTGTCCTTTCTCAGGCTCGCGCTCTGGCCGGTCGTCTTCTGACGACCCTTTCGGTCGAGGACCGCAACGACCCCGCGTCGGTCGTCTCGCTCGCCTATCGCCTCGCCTTCAGCCGAGCCCCTCAGCCCGTTGAGCGTTCTCGCGGCCTGACCTTCCTTGAAGACCAGGCCGCGCTCCTTAGCTCCCGCGCCGGCGACCCGAAAGGTCTCGACCTCCCCACGCCCACGCCCGATGGCTACAGCCCCGTTCAGGCCGCGGCGCTCGTGGATTACTGCCATGCCCTTTTGAATCTGAATGAGTTCGTGTTCGTCGATTAAGGACAAACTCGCGCGATAATTCGCGAACCCATAAGAATTTCGGGTAGGTCACGTTGAAAACGTATCTCGCCGAGCACTACGGGGATATCGCGAGTGTCGTCGGGCTGTTAGTGACTTTTTTCGGATTTGTTGTTACAATTCATCGGTGTCCGCAAGGCGAAACGGGCCGCGGAAGAGGCTCAGAAGTCTGCCCGGGAAGCGGTTCAAAGACTCCGTGCGCAATTGCTTATTGATGATATCTCGACCGGACTTCAGCATGTTAGGGCGATCGATTCGGCCTGTAGAGAGTTGCATTGGAAGGAGGCAATTCACCAAAGCGACGAAGCCAGGTCGATCCTGGTGATAATTCAAGAGCACCATGCGATCTTATCGATAGAAAAGGATTCTATTGTGAAAGCCGTCGACTTTCTCGGAACACTAATAATTTATATTAATAAAATGAGATCCAAAGAAACCGAAATCGACGAGCAAAAATCCCATAGAGGGCTATCTGAAAAAAGAAGTAAGCAGTTACATGAGATTATTATCCATTTAGGTAAGATTCTCGGCAGGCTTCGCAATCAACCTTTTGAGGTGTAACTGATGGCAAGCGAAAAATTAGTTCAACTTATGGAAAACCTTCTCGAGGCCACATCCGAGGGACGCATTCATTGGAACGAAGCAACCGAAGATGACGCATTTCGTGTCGATCTGGATACAGTAAAAATAATTGTGGCTCGCGAAGATGAGGATGTTGATGACCATTTTCAATATTCCGTTGAATTGCGATCATTGGCGGGCAAACTACTCGAACTCGAAATTTTCTTTAGAAGTCATGACAATGCGCAATATGAAATTGCCGCCAAACTCTTCGAGAAAGCCCGTCAGTCCGCGCTGAAGATTGATCAAATCATTGATTCCGTGATTGATAGTCTCAAAAAAAAATAACAGCATGACCCGCCAGCAGAGGATGCCACATGAAGATTCCTCACGTCGTCTGGCCGACCTCTCGCCGCGACTTTCTGCAACGCGCGGGATTTGGATTCGGCGGCCTCGCGCTCGCGGCGATGCTGGCAAATGAGGGTGTGAACTCCGCGGCGCGCGGGGAGATGCCGGAAATTGATCCGCTCCAGCCGCTCGCGGCGCGAGGGACGCATCATCCCGCGAAGGCGAAGAGTTGCATCTTCCTCTTCATGGAAGGGGGGCCGAGCCATCTCGACCTCTTCGACCCCAAGCCCGAGCTGACCCGGCAGGCGGGCAAACCCCTGCCGCCGAGCTTTGGAAAGGTCTTCACGCCGATGGGTGTCGGCGGCAACACACTGCTCGCCAGCCGACGCAAGTTCGCCCAGGAAGGCGAGAGCGGTCTCTGGGTCTCCGACTGGTACCCGCACGTTGCCCAGGTTGCCGACGACCTGACCCTGATCCGGTCGTGCTGGGCCGATGGTGTGAATCATGTCGGCAGCGTCTGCCAGATGAACACGGGGAGTATCCTCGCGGGACGCCCAAGCCTCGGCGCCTGGGTGACTTACGGCCTTGGCACCGAGAATCAGGACCTTCCCGCGTTCGTCGTCATGAACGACGCGGGGGAGCCGGTCGGCGGGCCGAGGAACTGGGGAAACGCCTGGCTCCCGGCCACCTTTCAAGGCACCGCCTTTCGAAAAGATGGCGCCCCGATCCTCTACCTCGATCCCCCCGGCGGCGTTTCCGATGCCCAGCAGCGCGCCAAGCTCGCCTTGATCGCCGATCTCGACCGCCGCCACGCCGAACCTCGAATCGACGATTCGCGGCTCTCGGCTCGGGTCGCCGCGTATGAGCTTGCCTATCGGATGCAATCCACGGCGCCCGAGGCCGTTGACCTGAACGCCGAAACCGCCGAGACGAAACGGCTTTACGGTCTCGACAACCCGCGCTGCCGCGACTTCGGCGCCATGTGCCTTCGCGCCCGCAGGCTGGTCGAGCGCGGAGTCCGGTTCGTCCAGCTTTATTGCGGGTCAGGCAGTCAGTGGGACGCGCATCGCGACATCGAAGGGAACCACTCCAAACTCTGTGCCCGGAGTGACCAACCCTTTGCCGCCCTGATCCTCGATCTCAAACGTCGAGGGTTGCTTGACGACACCCTCGTCATCTGGGGGGGTGAGTTCGGCCGGACTCCGATGTCCGAGAAATCCGATGGACGAGACCACAATCCTTACGGCTTCAGCATGGTCATGGCCGGCGGCGGCACGAAGCCGGGCCTCACCTACGGGTCGACCGACGAATTCGGACTCCGCGCCGTCGAGAACAAGGTTCACGTCCACGACTTGCACGCCACCTGGCTGCACCTGCTCGGGCTCGACCACAAGCGTTTAACTTTCCCGCACGACGGCCGCGACGAGAAATTGACCGTGAACGGAGGTCGGGTGATTCATGAGATCCTCGCCTGAGAGGCTTTTCACGAGCACCACTGGCCAGGGAACGAATCGCTCGATCGACGAGCGGACACGGCCAACATATTCTGAAGGTCAGAGGGCAGAGGGCAGAGGGCAGAGGGCAGAGGGCAAAATTTGTCGAGCCCTCATTGCCCTTTGCCGTTTGCCCTTTGCCCTTTGCCCTCTGACCTTTGACCTTCCCCCAAACGGAAAACGAGCCCGGGGTCCGTCCCGGCAGAAGGCCGGGACGAGCCTCGGGCTCGTGCAGTTCGCGCGATTCGGGTCGTGGCGGACCAAAATCGGCGAGGGGGACGGTCAGGTCCGCATCAGGGTTCGTCGGCCTTCTTCTGCGAGATCAGGCGGCGGACCCGCTCGGCGAGCAGGGCGCCGTCGAACGGCTTCTTGAAGGCGTCGTTGAACCCCAGCGCGTAAAGCTCCTCGCCGGGTTCGTCGCTGGTCAAAGCCACGAGGATCGTGCTCTGATGGTCCTGGCTCTTGCGAAGGTTCTGGGCGATCTGCCCGGCCTCGATCCGGCCGACGGCCAGATCAATGACGATGCAGTCGGGATGGAAACTCTCGGCGCGGATGCCCGCCTCGAAACCCGAGGCGGCCGTCTCGATCCGGAAGTCGTCTCCCTCGCGGAGATTATCCTTCAGCGAGCCAAGCAGTGGGGCATCCGCCCCCACGACCAGGATTTTATGATAAACCTCGGCTTCCAGATCCCCGAGCGGCATGCCGTGCTCCTTGAGGAAGCGCAGCAGATGTTCTCGGGGAATACGCCGGTCCTGAGAGCCGGGGATGCGATATCCACGCAAGCGGCCCGAATCGAACCACTTGCTGACGGTCCGGGGCGCGACCTTGCAAATCTTCGCGACCTGACCGGTTGTGAACACTTTTTTCATTTCGAGGACTCCACTCGCCCTGTTCGGTGCGAGACCTCGGAGGTTTCCTCACCCCTCCGGTTTGACCCATAGTCGGCGCGGTGACAGTCCCGGCTCAGCGGCGAAAAAGCCGATCGAATCGGCGAGCCCACCGCGAGAGACGGCAGCTTTTCAGGACGCTCCGACCCCTTCCTTGTCCCGCCTCGCGATCCGTCGACAGTGGCCTCAACAGAAAATACGTCAAGGACTGCCGATCGGGTCGCGACCGAAACCGAGGCATCCGCCCCGATCCCGGTACGTCGGGACACGAAGATCCCCCCGCCGAGTTGGCGAGGGTCGCCCGGTCGAGGGGCAACCCGAGGGGTCTCGCTCGCCTCCTTGCCGTAGCGGACCTGACCGTCAAGACTAATTTTCGAACAACGCGGCGTGGGACTTTAAGATGGGTCAGGACTAGATCGTCGTTCTAACCGAATCGGGCCGGTCGGCCCGGTCAGGCGGGCTCAAAATCGTCGGCGGAATGGGGTGGGTGAAACTTGCTCTGAGTTGAGGTGAGATCGCTTTCGTTCGCAAGATCGATGCCCGGCAATCGAGATTCGCCGACGAATCTCGACTGCCGCGGCGGGCTTTCAATCGTTAGGAACCTGATCCGAAGAGTCGACCCAGAAAGCTTTTGCGTTTCGACTTCGATTTCTCTTTCTCGAAACCAGCTTTCTTTAGCCCGTCGTCTTTCTTCGCGGTCGTGTCCTTGCCCAGGAGTTCCGCCTCGATGTAGAGCGGGCTGTTTCCAGGCAGGGCATCGACAACCAGAGGCCCCGCGAGATTTTTTTGCCGCGAGGCGGATTGAAGGATCGTCACGATCTCTGGATAGTTCGCGCCCAGCGACGCAATCTGCCGGAGGACGTCTCCCAGTTCGAGGGACGAACTCACCTTGGAGTCGCTCTCGCTCGTTTTTCCAGGAACGATCTTGCTGATCTGGAGCGTGTCGTCATCAGCCGCCGCGTTGAGCAGTAGCGGCCCCGTGCCCAGGACGACTGGCGTCAGCAACTTCTGTCCGCGACCGAAGACAACAACCTCGCACCGCCGGGTTCGCGCGACGTGGACCATTGGTGGGCCGTCGCAGTCAACCATGTAGAGCGAGAAGGGGTCGGGGCGTCGGGTTCGGTTGGTGGACCGAGTCAGGGCCACGGCCATCGAGTCGGTCCCTTCCTCGTCCTCGGCTTCTCTCGGGTCTTCGAGAACGCGAACCTGGCCCAGGAATGGGTCATCGCCCGCGAGAGTTCTCAGAGCGTTGAAGGCACCGTAACGCAGCTCGACGTCGGACTCGTCCATCAGCTTGCGGAGCTTCATGTGCGCCGCGGACTGGTCGGTCGAGGCGAGGGCCGTGAGGGCGTATGACCGGAAGACCGGGGTTTCGATCGCCGCCCTGGCCAGTTCGTCAGCGCCGGAGGCATCGCCGAGGTAGGCGAGAGCCTCGGCCGCGAAGAATCGGACCTGGGCATTGGGGCTGGTCAGGCCCGTCTTCAGCGCATCGTCGGCCGTGACGCCGAGCCCTTCGAGCCGGAGCGCCGCCATTCCCGTGGTTCTCGGGTCAAGCAGTTCTTTTTGCCAGGCTTCGGTCCGGGCGATGTGCAAGGCCGGGCTGTCGATCATTGGCAAGAGCTTGACGACCCGGAAGAAGCGGTCCTGGTTATGGTGATAAGCTGGGGGAACCTTGAGCTCAAGGAACTGGTCGGTCTTGGCCAGCGCAGAGCCTTTCTGGTCGACGCCTCGGGTTTGCGGGAACCGCTGATTCAAGACAGTCTCGACCAGTTTGGCAATCCGGCCGCTCTTGCGGTTGTCGTTCAGGATCAGCTGGAAGGGGATCTCCTTCTTGACCCGACCACCGCCGAGAATGCGCCCGATCTTGAGATTCTTGGGGTCGGACTCACTGCCGGTCATCACCGGGCCGAGCACCGTTGCCGCCTCGGGCCCTTCCTTGGGCGTGCCGCCGAGAACCATGACCTCGCGGAGCCGACATTCCAGAAGTCGGCCGCCGACAAGGCTTTTGGTCCCTCCGCCAGGAGGAACCTCGACCGTGGCGTCGAGCCGGTCGCTGGTGCTCACACCGGCCGGAATCTCCATCCGAACGATCACCATCGCCACCCGGGAATCGCGGAGCCAGGCGTTGCCGTTTTCGATCCCGGCCTTCTTCATCTCGTCGAGCAGCTTCTGGCGGTAATAGGAAGGGGGCGGATCAACCCCGGTGTTTTCAAGGCCGATGACCAGGCCGACGCCTTCCAGCTTCGTTCCGGTATGCGCCTGAATGAAGGCGAGGTCGCCGACCGCTTCTTCAAGCTTGGGCGGGTCTGCCTTGTCGCGATTTTTTCGGGAACCCCCCGCGCCGGCGAGGCCGATCGCCAGGACGCTGAACGCCGCCAGGGCCGCGACGGCCCGGACGCGTCGTGAATAAGCTGGACGCATCGACCTGCCTCCTTGCAGCACGACTACTTGCCGGGGAGAACCACCGCCCGCGACCCGAGAAAGGGGCCGCACTTCGCAGACCGGCAAACACCAACGAGCCGCCCGCATCCTTGCGAGACGACCAACCGCGGGTCATGGACCCCCCACGGCGGTCGGACTTTACGAATTCGCCCAGAAATCGTCAACCCGCGTTCCTCTTGGGAATCTTGCGTCCTACTTGTCGATTTCGACCGGGTTCGAACAAAAACAGCCCGCGCCGGAGTTTGCGTGGGCTGTGCGCGAATGCTTCAGATTTTCCGAGTCGTTGAACACGAATCCGACCTCGCGGAGTCCGTCAAGAGTATGAAATCGTGTACGTTCCGTGAGTTCCCTTCTCGACCGGCAGGATCTTGACAGTGCCGGTGCCGGTCTCGCCCGCGAGCAATGAGGTTCCCGCGGCGATGAAATAGGTTCCGGCGAAACCCGATCCGGCGGGCCTCAACCTCAGACCAATCACCAGCCTTCCTTCCTTGGTCGTCATCGAGACCGTGCCCAGGCCGGTCGTCTTGCCCACCACCGCGCCGTCGGAAACGGCGCCGAGCGGGCTGATCGTCCCCGAGGCCCTCGACACCGTGTTCCCTCCCTGGATGACATAAGAGCCATGCTCGACCCCCACAAGATGCAGGGGCTTCGGCAGCGCGTGCGGCGCGGCTGAAAGCAGCATCAGAGATTCCAGCGACTCAACGGCGGGACGCGCTTGATATTCGTTTCTCATGGCTCGGGTCACTTTCCCTAACGGGTCGACGCATTCGAAAATCACTTTCCTTTGTTTCTGACCGTTCCCCGGTCACCCTCAAGGGAAAACTCTCAACCCTGAAGCGACGGCTTCCGACTGCGTCACCTCCTCCGTGCGCGACGGCGCAGTGGACGCGGCAAGGCCGTCACGATCCCGCCTGTTCGCCCAGTTTGCGAGGATTTCGTACCTCGTTTTGAACCCCCAGTTCATCGGTTGTCGAGGTCCGGGGCAATTGTTGCGAGTCCGACCTCGACAGTCGCGACATTCAACTGGACGTAACCTAGATTGAAGTAGAACCGGTCGTCCGGGGGTGGCATGGCCTCACGCATCGATCGACACAGCCTTACGGATAGAGCAAGCCCAACATGATCCCCAACGGCTCCATCACGGTCTCGTCCCGACGGGTGCTCTTGATCGAGAACTCGGCGTCCGACCGCCAACTCCTCAGGAGCTGGTTGAACTCCGAGGCGATCGAGACCTATGAGGCCGTCGACATCATCACGGCGCTTTCGGCCTGTCAGAAATATTCGCCCAACCTCATCTTGCTGCAACTCCGGCTCAACACCTGGGACGGCTACGAGGTCATCCGCCGCCTCAAGGACGATCCGAGAACGCGGTCGGTCCCGGTGATCTTCCTGGCGGCTTCGGCCCTGACCGCCGAGAAGGCCAAGGGAATCGACATGGGCGCCGTGGACTTCGTCTCGAAGCCCTTTGACTCGGTGGAACTTCTCGCCCGGGTGAACTCAGCCTTGCGCACGAAGGCGTTGCTCGACCTGCTGGAATCGCGCGCTCACCTCGACGGTTTGACCGAGCTTGGCAATCGATTCGCGCTCCAGGACACCCTTCCGCTGGAGCACGCCGCCTGCCAGGCCAAGAATCAGCCCCTTTCGCTCCTGATCTGCGACATCGACCATTTCAAGAAGGTCAACGACCATTATGGTCACGCCGCGGGCGACGAGGTCCTTAGGCGGATGGCGATGACCTTGCGAACATCCGTCCGGCCGACCGACTTCGTCGCGCGGTACGGCGGCGAGGAGTTTGTGATCCTCTGCCCGAACTGCGAACTTTCCACGGCGCTCGAAACCGCCGAACGCATCCGCGCGAAAGTCGCCGATCAAAGGGTCCACTTCCGCAACTCGATGATCCAGATGACGACGAGTCTTGGAGTCAACTGCGCCCAGGCTCCTTACGCCGAGACTCCTCAGGAAGCCCTCGAACGCGCCGACCAGTCGCTATACCGGGCCAAGGCCAACGGCCGCAATGGCGTCTGGTACTGGGACCATGAGCGTCAGGCCCCCGCCGCGTCCGACCTGGCCCAACCCCCCTCCTCTTCCTCCGGCAGCCCGCCCCCCGCCGCCAGCCACGCCCAGTCACCAAGCACGGTCACCATCGCTGTTGGCTATTAGGATTTTTGCGGGTTAGGGGCTGTTTTTGACATGAGGCCAAATGCTAGAAGGACAAAAAGAAAGATTTTTCTTTTGTCCCTTGTCCTTCTGATATTTGGCCTTACGAGTATTCCGCAACAACCCTATTGACCTATTGCCGACTCAGTTCGCCTGCGGAGCGCGAACGTTCCGTGCGGAGAGCGGGCCGCGCCCGATCGCGATTCCGGCCAACGTCACTTCAGGCGCTCGTTGCTTTCAAACCTTTGCCGACCACCTCGACAGCCGACCTTGGTGGTAGCCGAAGCTTCGGCATTTCGAGCGTGGCGTCGGGAGTCTTCTGGAATAACCTCGCCGAACCGATCCAGAGAATTAGGGTCGAGGATCGGTTCGGCTCCTCATTCCAGGTGGTCTGCCTTTGTGGCCAGGAAGAGAGGATGGTCTTGTCCTCCGTGCGCGGCCAGTGCGACCTGAGACTTGAACGCTGATGAGTGGACCTTCCGCTGCTTCGCCAACGTTCCTCCCGTGTGCTGGGCCATCGGTGTAGCTTAACCAATGGTCCAGTTTCCGGGGTCCGCTCTACTCGGCCGTCGTTCTGAGGTTGGGAAATCTTGCGGTGAAATTCGCCCGAGACATCAAGCACAATCACAACATTGTTTCAAGCATTGCCCCGGACGACCCTGGCGGCGGATAGTGTTGCCGAACCATCTGAGTCGACGAGTGGACCTTCCGACTCGTCGGTGGGGCTTGGGTGGGGCCTCGCGGGCGTCGACATCGTGGGGACGGCCTCGTTTATCGCTACAGAGTATTACCGCCTCGACACCCGTCTCGGTTTAAGATGGTACTAAAAGGGGGCAGGGAGACGGTGCAATAGGCGGCCTGGACAGCGCGCGGGCCGGGGCCTTGAAGTTCAAGGCCCCGGCCCGGCGGGGATTGCGTCGGTTTGTCGAGGAGTCAAGCCGATCGAGACTCAGCCCTTATCCTTCGGGAGCGACGGGAGATCGATCACGGGGAGGCTCGGCAGTTCCGTCGGAGCAGCCGGGGTGGCCGCCGAGGCGCGGGAGATGTCGGGGTCGGCCGAGCCGGGCAAGGCGGTGATCGGCGTTGCCTCACCGGCCGGGAGCATCGGCGGGACCGGGGTCGGGGGCGGTCCGAGCGGACCGACCGGAGCAGGCATCGGGACGGTGTTGCCCGGCGAGGCGTTCGAGGGGGGCATCGTCGGCACGGGGTCAAGCTGGGCGGGACCACTGACAGGCGTCGGGTGATAGTTTCCGTTGGGCGGAATCGGAATCTGTCGGTGGGCAGCCTGCTGGTCGCGGGCCTGGATGTACGCCTTCTGTGGGTTCGGACCCTCGGCGACGGCGATGTTGTCGTAGGCGAGAAGTGTCCCCTTGGCCTCTTCGAGAGCGATGATCGAGATGTTGTAGCTGGTCTTGAACTGGGCTTCCTGGGCGACGGCGCTGGCGTACTGGCTGACGGCGTCGAGGTAGCGGTCGATTGTGATCCGACCTTCCTCGTAGAAGGCTCGCTGGGCTTCGAGTCGCTGAGCGGCGGCGGCACGGAACCGAGAGGCGGTCTTGAACTGCTTGTAATTGGCGTCCACTTCCAGGAAGAAACGGGCGAGAGAGTGCGTCGTCTGGTGGACGATCTGCTGGAGGAAGGCCCGTTCACGAAGCAGGGCGTATTGCGACTGGCGGACCGTCGCCAGCGGGTTACGCATGCCGAGCGGCATCTGAAGGTTCAGGCCGATCTGCCACTGCTGGAAGTCGCGGTACGTACCCGGGTTGCTGTTCAGGCCGGCGGCTCGTTGCTGGGCGGAGATGAGCGGATCAATCGCGGTGATCGACCGGCCCGTCATGACCGCTTCCGAGGTGTCGAGGTTCTGGCCGAGGCCGTTCAACTGGTAGAGGGCGTTCAGGTTCAACTGTGGCAAGAGCTGGTTCCGCGAGACGAGAAGCTGAAGCTCTCGGATGCGGACGTTAAGCTGTTGCTGAACGATATCGGGCTGGAACGAGAGCATCTGGGCGAGGCTGGCGTCCCAGTCGGGTTCCAGCCGGGCCTCCGTCGGAGCGGTCACCGGAACGATCCGGCGATCGTCGGCCGGCGGCAGGCCGAGCAGGTTCCGAAGCTGTCGTTCGGTCGTGATCACGTCCGAGGTCTTGGTCACGAGGTCGAGCCGGAACTGTTCGAGCCGCTGCTGGGCCTCGGCGACGTCGGCGACGGTGCCTCGGCCGACTTCCAGCTCGGACTGCTCGCGTTTGAGGATCTCCTCGGCAAGCTCGACGGCCTTCTCGCTCGACCAGAGCTGCACGTGCTGCTGGGCGAGGCTCCAGTATTGTTGTTCGATCGACCGGACCTCGGCCATGACCTCGGCCTTGAACCGCCAGACGGAGGCGTCGGCGGTGAGCCGGGCGATGACGATCGGAGCGCGGTTCGCTTCCAGACCGACGGCCGGGCCAGGCTGGCCACCCGCGAGCGGAGCACTACCGAGCAAGGGCTGGGTCAGGCTCAACTGAAGGTTGGTCGTGTAGGCCGACGGCGTGACGTTCGTCGGGCTGTTCGAGTAGAGGTAGTTGATGTTATGGGTCACCCCCAGCAAGGCACCGGTCGCGGTCCGTTTCTGGACGCCGGTCGAGAACTGGAAGGTGTCCTGGTTGAAGATAATCGGGAACCGCGGCCCGGCGAGGAAGGTACCGGCGGAGATCGCGTTGTTGAAGGGGGCGACGCTGTGGCCCCAGAGCATCTGCGTGGTGAAGTTGGTGTCAAAGTTAGAAAGCTGCTGGGCGATCGCGGTCTCTTGCAAGGCCGGGTCGTAGATCGTCGTCAGCGTGCCGGCACCGAGCGAGCTGGCGATGCCCGCCCCCGCCCCGGTGTTCAAGGGGGTCGGCTCGAACCCGCCGACGGGAATGCCCTGGGCACCGAGAGAGATCACGCGGACGACCTCGGAGTTGTCCAGGCCGATCTTGATGGCGTCCTGAAGCGGAAGCTGCCAGATTTGCCGGGCCTCGGGATCGTTCGTGGTGCGTGGCCGGGCGACCTTGGGCATCGCGGTCGGCAGCGAGGCCGAAAGGAACTGGGCCTGCTGGACGTCCTTGTCTTCCGCGGCGATCGTTCCCAGGTTCTCGTGGGGAACGGTCTTGGACTGGTCGATGTAAGGCAGCTTTTGGCAGCCGGTCGAGGCGGCCAGAACCGCCAGCACCGTTGCCCGAGCCAACCGTGTCTTAACTAAGGTCAATCCCATGGCCAGGCCGTCCTTGACTAAGATCGCCATGTGACGAGTGGTCCCCCGTGACGAACGACCGGTCCGGGCCTTCGGGCCTCGGCTCTCGTCGCCGTTGCCGGTCTCGCCCGTGTGAACCCCCGGGGTGCGGCCGGTCGCCTCCATACGTTCCGGGCCGCCGCGCTCCTTGACACCGACACCTCACGTTGGCCGGGTCGTCGATCGTCCGGGTGTCGTTCCTGGGTGCTGAAGTGAATTCCGTCCGGTCAAAACCGGGTCGCCATACGTCCGAGACGTCGCGACCTGAAAGTCCGACCGATCGACCTGCGATGGAAGATCGGTTTTTTGTGATGCGCGTCTTGAAGCGACTGGGGAGATTTTACGGTTTTGGCCGATTAAGCCTAGGCCAAACCCTCGGCTTCCCCGATCGAGACCGCTCAGACCGGCTGGACCGGTCTGTCGGCTCGATTCCGAAGACGCCTTTTCCTTCCCGACCGTATCGGGCGCGGACGCACGCTTGGCACGCCGAGCCCGCCTCAGCAACGGGACGGCCGCCAGCCCCGTCTTCCCGGGCAAGGGGGCTCGGTCGCGTCGATTCTTCACGGCCGATCGGCGATCGACAGGTCAGGCGACGCCCTGTCGCGAGCGGCGGGCCGGAGCAATGTCGACGTAGCTCATCCCAAGCTTGCGCTTGAAATAGATGATCTCGCCGGGATCGGTTCCTTCGAGCGCATGGCCGAGGAACTGAACGAGATATCCGCCGACAAAGAGCGCCAGCGCGAAGAGGAAGAGAGGAATCGAGAGGCAATAGATGTAGACCGGGATCAGGAGAACCCCGATGAGCGTCGGCGGGATGCCAATCATGTGCAGCAGAAAGCTGACCGGGTTGCGGTGCCGCTCGATCCAGTTGTTGACGAGCTTGGAAGGAGTAAGCGGGGGGCAAATCATGGTTGCGGTCTCCGTCGCCCTCCCCTTTCAAGAGGTTGAGGCGACTTGACGGATCGCGGCGGGTGCGGTTACGTTGTGCGTCTCTCCAGAGAATAGGATAGCCAGGCTGAGGCGACGTTCGCAACCTTTCTCATTCGGTAAAGGCTCAGATTGGCGGCGGGCGGCGATGGGCCGGCACGCCGGGGGATGCAAGACTCATGGCCTACGAAGTGACATTGATCCCGGGCGATGGTGTCGGTCCGGAACTCGCCGAGGCGGCGAGGATGTGCATCGACGCGACCGGCGTGAAGATCAACTGGGATGTCCAGGAGGCCGGCGTCGACGTGATGGCCAGGCTCGGCACCCCCGTGCCCGACAGCGTCATCGAATCCTGCCGACGCACCAAGGTCGCGCTCAAGGCGCCGATCACGACCCCCGTCGGCACCGGCTTTCGCAGCGTGAACGTTTACCTCCGCCAGGCGCTTGACCTCTACGCCTGCGTCCGCCCCTGCAAGGAATACAAGGGCGTCCGCTCCTATTTCTCGGGACACAACATTGACCTGGTGATCGTCCGCGAGAACACCGAAGACCTTTATATCGGGATCGAGTTCGAGCAGGGCAAGCCGCAAACCGCCGAGCTGATCGAGGACGTGAAGCGTCTGAGTGGCAAGACGATCCGTCCCGATTCGGGGATCTCGCTCAAGCCGATCTCGGTGACCGGCAGCCGTCGGATCGTCAAGTACGCCTTTGATTACGCTCGCAAGCACGGGCGCAAGAAGGTGACCTCCGTCCACAAGGCGAACATCCTCAAGAACTCCGACGGCCTCTTCCTCGAAGTTAGCCGCGAGGTCGCCAAGGACTATCCCGACATCGAGTTCGAAGACCGGATCGTCGACAACATGTGCATGCAGCTCGTGCAGAAGCCCGAGCTTTATGACGTCCTCGTCTTACCGAACCTGTACGGCGACATTCTTTCCGACCTCTGCGCCGGTCTTGTCGGCGGTCTGGGCGTGGCCCCGGGCGCGAACATCGGCGAGGCGGGCGCGGTCTTCGAGGCGACCCACGGCTCCGCGCCGAAGTACAAGGGTCAGTACAAGATGAATCCGACCGCCCTGATTCTCTCGGGCGTCCTGATGCTCGAGCATCTCGGCGAGGCCGACGCGGCGAAACGGCTCGACGACGCCGTCGCCTCGGTGATCAAGGAAGGCAAGGACGTTACCTACGACATGAAGCCCGACCGCAACGACCCGACGGCCGTCGGCACCCTGGAAATGGCCAGGGCGATCATCAAGACAATGGGCGCCTGAGGGTTCCGGCTTGCGTACTTGAGCCGGATGGACGCGGATCTAGGCCGGTCGAGTGGCGTCCAAGGGAGTGGACAGGTTGGACGAAGCCGCCTTCTTGCGAGTGGTCCGTGGAGAGACACGCGGCCCGCTCGCCGCTCTCGCCCGCGCGGGACTCTCCGCCGCCGCGCTCGGCATGGCGGTCGGCGTCAGGGTTCGCAACCTCAGTTATGATCGGCGCAGGCTCATTGCCCGTCGCGCGGCGGTGCCGGTCGTCTCGATCGGCAACATCACGCTTGGCGGGACGGGCAAGACGCCAATGGTCGAGTGGGTCGCGCGCTGGTATCGCCGCCAGGGCGTCCGCGTCGCGGTTCTGAGCCGAGGCTATCAGCGCGGGGGTTCGGGCGGGGTCAACGACGAGGCAATGGTCCTCGACGAGAACCTCCCCGACGTTCCCCACCTGCAAGATCCCGACCGCGTCAAGATCGCGGCCGTGGCCGTTGATGAGCTGGATTCCGAACTCCTCATCCTCGACGACGGCTTCCAGCATCGCCGCCTGGCGCGCGACCTCGACATTGTCTTGCTCGACGCCCTGGAGCCGTTTGGTCTGGATAGGCTTTTTCCTCGGGGCCTCTTGCGCGAGCCGGTCCGATCGCTGAAGCGGGCTGGCCTGGTCGTCTTGACGCGTGCCGACCTTGTTGCATCTGATCGACTTGTCGCGATCCGCGAACGCGCCGAGCGCGCGGCCGGTCCGCTTCGCTGGGTTCTCACGAGACACGCGCCGCTTGACCTGATCGGATCGGGCGTCGAGCCTGAGCCGCTGGAGAGTCTTAAGGAACGTTCTGTCGCGGCCTTTTGCGGGATCGGTAATCCCGAGGGATTTCGCCGGACCGTGACGCCCGTCTCTGGCCGTCTCGCCGGGTTTCGGGTCTTTCCCGACCACCATGCCTATTCGGCCGAGGACGTGGCCGACCTGACGCGCTGGCTTATTGGCTCGGGCGCCGATCTGGCCTTGACCACCCAGAAAGATTTGGTGAAGCTTCGCGCGGCGAGCCTGGGGGGCCTTCCCCTGCGCGCCTTGCGAATCGGCCTGGACGTGCTGGAAGGCGAAACCGCCCTCGTTGACGCCCTCGCCGTGCTTTGTCCAGGGAAGGAAGATGCCAAGTCGTGAGCCCCCGAGAACCTGACTCGCTCAACCTCGACGCCCTCCGCTATGAATCGCTCGCCGACCGGCCGAGCAAGGTGTTCTTGCATCACCTGGGACGGCCGCAGGAGGCTGACCCTGGTCTCGCGGACTGGCTCGACGGACTTCCCGACGTCCTCGCCGCTCGGGGGCTCAAGCGCCTCCGCGACGCGATCGTCAAGGCACACCGATCGGGTCGGCTGGTGGTTGCCGGTCTGGGTGGTCATGTGGTCAAGACCGGCTGCGCTCCCTATCTGATCGACTGGATGCGCCGGGGGATTGTGAACGGCCTGGCCCTGAACGGTTCGGCGGCGATTCACGACCTCGAACTGGCGATCGCCGGCCGAACCAGCGAGGACGTCGGTGCCCGACTGATCGCCGGTGAGTTCGGCTTCGCCCGCGAGACCTCCGAACTTTTCGCCCTCGCCTGTGAACGCGCTTCCGACCGATCGGAAGGGCTTGGCTCGGCGCTTGGCGCGGTCATTGAATCGCACGGAGGGCCGGGTCTGGACGCGAGTTTGCTCGTCTCGGCGCGGCGGCTCGGCGTGCCGATCACCCTCCACGTCGCCATCGGCACCGATATTGTTCACATGACGCCCCGCCTCGACGGCGCCGCGCTCGGTCGGGCGACCCTGGCCGACTTCCGAACCTTTTGCGAGATCGTCGCCCGGCTCGAAGACGGGGTGTATCTGAACCTCGGCAGCGCCGTTGTCTTGCCCGAGATTTTCCTCAAGGCCGTTTCGATCGCCCGCAATCTTGGTCGGTCGCTCGACGGCCTGACGACGGCCAACCTCGATTTTGAACAGAAATATCGGGGCCTTCTCAACGTCTTGCAACGTCCTGGCGCCGAAGGGGTCGCGCTCACCGGCCATCACGAGTTGATGATTCCCTTGCTTCACGCGGCCGTGCTGACGAAGGTCGGTCTGGCGGAAGAGGATCGGTCATGAAGATCGTCGTCTTCTGCCCGAACCTGATCGGCGACACGGTCATGGCCACGCCGGTCCTGCGATCGCTCCGGCGCGCCTATCCCGACGCCACGCTTCTCGGTGTCATCAAACCGCACGTCGCGCCGACGCTCGACGGCAACCCCTGGCTCGATGCCCTGATCCGGTTCGATCCCAAGGCCCGCGACCGTTCGCAACGGACCTCGGCAGTGATTGCCCGGCTCCGTGCCGAGCGCGCCGACCTCGCCTTGCTCCTGCCCAACTCCCTGCGCTCCGCGCTCGTTGCCTGGGGATCGGGGATCGCCCGACGGGTCGGCTACGCGCGGGGAGGGCGCGGCCTCTTTCTCAGCGATCGGCTCACGGTCCCTCGCGATGCCGGCGGGGCACGACTCCCCGTCCCGGCCGTCGATTATTACCTGGCGCTCGCGCGACACCTTGGCCTTCGCGTCGATTCGGTGCGCACCGAGTTGTTCACGACTCCCGATGACGAGGCCGCCGCCGATCGTGCCTGGAAGACGCTTGGCCTGAACGTCGGCGAGGCTCCCGTCGTTTGCCTGAACACGGGCGGGGCGTTCGGTCCGGCCAAGAGCTGGCCGAATCCGTATTTCTCGGAACTTGCCCGCCGCCTCGTGGCTGAGGCCGGAGCGCGCGTTCTGGTCGTCTGCGGCCCGAGCGAACGAGCCTCGGCCGAGGCGATCGTCGCCGGCGCGAGTCACGCGGGGGTCGTGAGTCTTTCCGGTCTCGACCTGAGCATCGGTCTGACAAAAGCATGCGTTCGACGTTCCTCGCTGATGATCACGACTGATTCCGGCCCGAGGCACTTCGCGGCGGCCTTCAACGTTCCGGTCCTCTCGCTTTTCGGACCGACGAACATTGCCTGGACGCGGACCCATCACCCACACGCGATCCATCTTTACCGGCCCGTCTCGTGCGGTCCCTGTCAGAAGCCGGTCTGCCCGCTCGGCCATCACCGTTGCATGACCGAATTGACTCCCGATGACGTCTTTCGAACAGCGCTGACGATGTTAACGGGGCGGAGAGATCCGACGCACCGATCCGCGTTCGTCCGCGGCTGACCTTGCCCCTTCCCTTGCGGAGTGAACGATGCCGGGCTGGGTCGTGACGGGAGGGTCGGGGTTCCTCGGTCGACACATCCTCGGGGCGCTCGGCGGTCGGGTCGACGTCCGCGTCTTGGGTCGGACGTGTCCGCTCAAGTGGCCCCTGGACCAGTTCATTGAGGTGAATCTGGAAGAACCCGAGAGCCTGGCGCGGGCGATCGGTGTGACAAAACCGGACGTGGTGATTCACGCGGCCGGTCGAACGCCTCCAGCCGATCCCGGAGTGTTGTATCGCGGCAACACTCTGGCCACGGTTCACCTGCTCGATGCCTTGCGGGCCGACGGCCGTGTCGTCCGCGTCGTTATCGCGGGATCGGCCGCGGAAGTCGGGCCTGTCGAGGTGGAAAACTTGCCGGTTGACGAGGATCATCCCTGCCGGCCGATCGAGCCTTATGGGCTCAGCAAGTGGCTGGCAACCTGCGCGGGGCTGGCGGCTCGGCCCCCCCTGGAGGTCGTCGTGGCGCGTGTTTTTAACCCGATCGGGCCAGGTCAGCCGTTGAACCAGGCACTCGGCCGCTTCGCCGCGCGTCTGGCTGAGAATGAGGAAGGCCCACTCATCGTGGGTGACCTGAACGGCCGACGTGACTTCATCGACGTCCGCGACGTCGCCCGCGCCCTGATCGCGCTGGCCGATCGCGGAGAGTCGGGACGCGTTTACAACGTCGGTACAGGCCATTCCCGGCGCGTCGGCGACGGCCTTGACCACCTGATCCGGCTCTCTGGCCGGGCGATTGAGGTTCAGGTCAACCCCGACCGGCACGGCTCGCCTGGCCCCAGCGATTCGCGGGCGAAGATTGATCGAATCGTGACCGCGACGGCCTGGCGCCCGGAAATCGCCTGGGAGACGAGCCTTGAGGATCTCTGGATCGAGGCCAGCAACCGGGCGCGATTCCTGCGCAACGTCTCTTGACGCTCCTTCGCGATAGTGGTCTGGTCAAAGGTGCGAATGACGCGACTTGGAGTGAATGAGATTGGATCGAGAACGACGCACGACGACCTTGAGGGCGGGGGGATCATCCCCCAAGGGGGCACTCCGTTGCCCATTGGCCCGCGACCCTGTTCCGAAGTACGCGAGATTACTGGATTGTTAGCGACCGCCTCGAAGAGCGTCAAGTGGGACTTATCAAATTTCTCAATGACGTGGGTGTGTCAAAGTGACTGTTGAGAGTCGAAGTGACAGTGGCGACAGGGTACCGCGCGGGCGATTACGGACCAGGTCGCCCTTGCAGGATGCCGTGGGCGCGGTCCTGGAAATGCTCGGCGTGAAACCGGCCGACAACGGGCACACGCCGGAAGAACGCATCCAGGTCTTGCTTGAAGAAGGCGCCTGGGCCGGGGCCTTCGGCGAGGCCGAGCGTACCATGGTCCGACGCGTCTTCCGGCTCGGCCGACAACGGGCGGGCGTGCTCATGACCCCCTTGAAGGAGGTCGTCTGGCTCGACGTCACCGACCCGCCCGACCTGATGCGTCGGAAGATCACCGAGAGCCCGCACTCGCGCTTCCCCGTCTGCGCCGGAGGAATCGACGATATCCTGGGAGTGGTGGATGTCAAGGATCTGTTGATCCAGAGTTTCACGAACAAGCCATTCGGAATTAAAGGTCTGCTCAAACTTCCGCTTTTTCTTTACGAAGGAACTCCTGGGCTGAAAGTTTTGGAGATGTTCAAAACAACGGGTACGCATATTGCTGTCGTGCTGAGCGAGTATGGATCGGTCGTCGGCCTGCTCACGCTCAACGACATACTCAAGGCGATCGTCGGCGAGATGCCCACCGAGGCCGACCCGGTCGAGCCGAAGGCGGTGCAACGCGAGGATGGTTCCTGGGTTCTCAACGGGTTGATCTCGGTTGACGACTTCAAGGACGCCGTCGGCGTCGCGAGCCTTCCCGAAGGCGATTACCGGACCCTTGCCGGCTTCCTCGTCTCGCGGTTCGGCCACATCCCGGGCGTCTCGGAATGCTGCGAGTGGGGCGGCTATCGCTTCGAGGTCGCCGAGATGGACGGCCACCGCGTCAATACGGTCGTCGTGTCGCTCTTGCGAGTGGCATAGATGGATCTGGACAAGAATTACGGGCTCGATCTGTTGAAATGTCGAGAGTGTTTCTGAATGCAAGTTTCCTTTGATGTGGATGACACGCTGGTCTGCCCCGCGGGTGTCCCGACGGAACAATTTGTACCCCGATGGCGCCGGTTCTGGTACAACGAGCCATTGAGAGCGGGAACCCGATTTCTGTTGAGGGAGTTGCTCAGGCGTCAGTGTCGGCTCTGGGTCTACACCACGTCGTATCGGTCGCCCCGTTACATGCATGGCTGGTTCAAGAGTTTTGGCATCCCGCTCACGGGGGTGATTCATCAGGCCCGGCACGATCGGATGGTCGGTCGTCACGGCCCTTCAAAGTATCCGCCTGCCTTCGGGATCGATCTCCATGTCGATGACTCGGAGGGCGTGAGAATCGAAGGCGACCGACATGGCTTCTCGGTCGTCGTGATCGCGCCTGACGATCTGGACTGGGTGACTCGGGTGCTTGAGGCTGTGGAACAGAAGAGAACTCAGTCTGCGCGGGGGTGATTGAAGATCCGCGAGAGCTTCGCCGACAGGAGACTGACCATGAGAATTCCTCGTCTGCTGGCGATTGCGTTGACGGTCGCCTGTTTCTGTCGCGGGGCAACGCCTGCTCACGGAGGAGGGTTCCAGAAACCAACGGAAGAAGTGCATCCTTCGACCGTCGAAGTGAAATTCGAACCGACGCGACTTCCGCTCTCCTCAAAGGCGGCTCGGACCTGGATCAGCCTCCGGGAGACGAAGATCACCCCCCCCAAGAATCCAATGCCCTTCAAGGATGTGATCCGATTCGTCAAAGAATCGACAAAAAGCAAAGATGGAAAGGGAGAGTCGCTCAAGATTTATGTTGATGCCCTCACATTAAAAATGGAAGAAATCACTGCGGAGACACAAATCGCTCCTCCGATTTTGGGTGACGGGGAAATCTCCGTGCAAACGTTCCTCAATCTCGTCCTTAAATCAATCGGTCTCACGCATTCCGTTCATGATGACCTGATTGTTGTCGATTCACCGTGCGATGATTGTCCGGAGCGTCTGGAATACAGCGCGGAGTCTGCATGGACCTGGCTGCTCCTTCACGAGGAGATTCCTCTCCATTACCAGAACGAGACGCCTTTGAGGGAGGTCATCAAGACCATCCAGCAGGCGACCGTCGGAAAACGCCCAGGAGGGCGAGGCGTCTTAATTCACTTTAATCCAATAGGTCTCAAAGAAGCCGAGAAGTCAGAGGAAAGCGGCGTGACGTTTGACATCGATCGGGTTCCACTCCGCACTTCGTTGGGAATGCTTCTAAAGCCGTTGGGGCTCATCTTCGAAGTTGGGGATGACGGGATTGTGAATATCAGCTCGCTTGAAGGAAACAATATGATAGACGATGCCGAGATATTCGAACGATATCAATTGTTGAATTACGCTTATTTTTATTCGTTGCAAAACGAAATAAAGCATAGAGAGCCCGCCAAACTATCGAAGTGATCGAAACGTTCGAATCGTCAGGCCAAACATTCTTAAGTGCAATGGGTTGGCGCGGTGAAATATGCTCATCTCAGGAATCCAAAAAAGAGAATCTCATGGCCAAACTCGACAGGACCAAGGCCGACCCCTTGCCGCTCAAGACGCCTCCCGGTTCGGCCGAATACACGATGCACGTCGAGGAAAAGGACGGCCGACGGGTCCTCGTCTGCACCGTGGGCAAGACCATTTTGCATTATGATGCCCGCTGCATCGACGACTTGCATGCCATGCTCAAGGCGGCTGGAGACTGGGTCGAACTGGGGGGGACCGACGAGCAGAAGGAGGCCAAGGAGGGGACGGTCGAAGCCTGGGCGCGGTCGGCCGAGAATCCTAAAGGCGGCTGGTACGGCCTCAAGAAAGGTCTTCGCGGGAGGTTCGGTGTCTATTTACCGCCGCTCATGGAGGCCCTCGGCCTTTGCGAGCTGGAACACAACACGAAACATAACCGGATGCGGGCGAAGTAAGCCGGATCGAGGTCGAGGACGCCCGCCATG
The DNA here is from genome assembly GCA_965277595.1 of Isosphaeraceae bacterium. Lineage (GTDB taxonomy): Bacteria > Planctomycetota > Planctomycetia > Isosphaerales > Isosphaeraceae > CBDIDH01. The sequence goes on along the minus strand of CBDIDH010000002.1, from coordinate 576,284 downwards.
CCGAGAATCCCGATCCTCGACCTTGGCGACGACCGCCTGGCGATCTACCGCGACCTCAAGAAGACGAACCTGACCCGCGACCAGACGCGGTTTGTTGTTGAGGGGGACAAGCTGTTCGAACGCCTCCTCAACAGCCCCTTTCCTGTCGATTCGGTTCTGGTGACCGATCGCCTTGAAGCGGCAGTGACGCCGCTGGTGCCGCCCGACCTGCCGCTTTACGTCGTGCCCGAGGCGGAGATCGAGCGGGTCGTCGGCTACAACTTTCATCGCGGGGTGCTCGCCTGCGGTCTTCGACGTCCCTGGCCCGAAATCGAGGAACTGGCGAGAACCGCGGGCGCCTTCGCCACGATCGTCGTCTGCCCGAGGCTCGATAATCCTGAAAACCTCGGCGCGATTGCGCGGATCAGTGACATCTTCGGCATCGATGCGATTTTGACCGGAAGTCGGTGTCCCGACCCGCTCTCAAGGCGTGTGCTGCGGGTCTCGATGGGCTCTGCGCTTCGCGTTCCTGTAATCGGTTCCGGGTCACTCGCCGATGACCTCGATCGACTCCGTCGCAATCACGAGTTTGAAACCGCGGCGACGGTGATCGACGTGGACGCCGAGCCAATCGACGCCTATCGGCGCCGCGGGCGTCTGGCGCTCTTGCTCGGCTGCGAGGGGCACGGCCTTGAGTCGGAATGGATCGCCCGATGCGACCGGAGGCTCACGATTCCGATGCGTCCAGGCGCCGAGTCGCTGAATGTCGCCGTCGCCGCGGGGATTGTGCTCTACCACGTCAGTCGCCCCTCGACACACGCAATCCTGTCCTGATCTTCATGAACCCCCCGTCAGGTTGCCGAAAAAAGGAGGGTGACACACGACGAGTCATTGACAAACGATCAGTCATCGGCAACGATTCCGGTCAGCGGTGACTGGTCTCCGGCAACCGACGGGACGAGACGGGACGGCTTGAACCATGAACGCGAATGAACCAAGTCTGACGGGTTGGATGACGGACCCCGACCTGATCGCGGCGATTGATGGCTGGGTGCCCCGCATGGGGAGTCGTCCCGGCTTGACGCTGGAGCCGAGGCCCGACGGCCTGCGGGTCACCTTGACGTATCTGGGTGTCGAGACCGGCGTTCTCTTCGCGAGAGGAGTCCGGCACAATCCGGCCGCCGTTCAGTCGACACTTGATCGCGTCTTTGAGGTGCTGTCGTGGCGCGTCGTCAGCCGGCCGGCCTGATTTCGGGGTTCAGGAATGAGGCCGAGTCTTTCCTTAATCGCCGCCGAGGACGTGGTTGACGACGTCTTCGGCGAGGCCGAAGGAGAGCGTCATTCCCGAGGCGCCAAGACCGGTGACACCGGCGGCGAGGGGCGAGGGCAGGATCACGCAATATGGGGCAGTCGGGTGCGACGTCTGGGTGTCTTGCCAGCGCGTCGAGATTGCCGGGAGGCTGCTCAGGAGCGTTCGGGCGTGCTGGATCATCAGGCGGTCAACCTCCTCGCCGCGGGTCGAGACGCCGAAGGGGCAGGTTGATCCGATCGTGAGACGGCCAGGGCCGTCCTGACCGATGAGAAGGTCGATGCCTTCGCAGAGTTCGCGAGCCAGTCGGGCGCGCAGGGTCGTCAGGCTGGGACAACCCTGAAACGACGGCGTTTGACGGAAAGCCGGTCCAGCGGCCAGGATCGGGCCAAGCCGTCGCCATGCGGAAAGGGCTTCGGTCTGGAATCCGCGGATCATCGAACGGGCCAGGCCGATCGAGGCCGTCTCATCGGGAAAGAGTGTGGCGAGGGCTTCGACCGAGCAAATCCAGAGGCGATCGGCCATCCAGTCGCCCCCGGTTGTTCGGACCCGGGGGGCCTCGAAACCGACAACCTGGCGGCCATACTTGAAGCGAACCCCTCGTTCCTTCGCGAGCCAGATGGGAAACTGGGCGACCACCTGACGCGGGTCGACACTGACTTCCCAGTGGCTCGACAGACCCGCAATAAGTCCCTCGGCGCGGATCAAGGGGGATCGTCGGGCGATCTCCTCGGGGCCGAGAAGCTCGCAGCGAAAGCCCTCGTCGCTGGCACGCTCCGCGAATTCGCGAAGAAGCGCGGCCTCGTCGTCGCGATAGGCAGGGTGGATCGACCCGGAGCGCTCATGCCAGAGGCCGCTCGCGCTCAGCACTTCAAGCCAGATCTCTCGACTGCGCAAGGCCATCCGACGGAGCGGACCGGCTGGTTGACCGATCGGCCAGAGCGCCCCGAAATCATGGGCGGCGTCTCCCTCATGACGGCCCCGACGCTCGAAAACGATCACCTTCCGACCTCGCCTGGCCAGATGATAGGCATGCGCCAGGCCGACGACCCCCGCGCCGACGACCGCATCGTCAAATCGAGCCGAGGGGCGGCTCATCGCGGACTTCCCGGCGGAACGCGGCCGGACGATCTGAACGAGTCAGCGCGTCGCCGCTCCCGAGCGGAAGGACCGGCAGGGTCATCAATGAAGACCATGTTCACCCTGAATAGGGGGGCAGTCGTCGTGTCGCTCACAGTTTTCAGAGGATGCCCTCGCCTGCTCCGGCCCACATTATTGACCCGAGGCGTCTGTTCTGCCAGACCCCAGGGCGAGTTCATTTCTTAAAATCTTAACGAACCGGAGCCAGGTCAACGCGGAATCAGATCAGACCCCGGCAAGTTCACCCGGCTCGGTCGTCGGTCGCCGGGGCGAGCCGACCGCGAACGGCCGCCGCGGCGAGAGGGCGTCCAAAGGCGTTGACCACCTCGACACGAAGCCGCGACCATTCGTCGTCCGACAAGGAACGGTCAGGTTCCAGCAGCCGAAGCAGGGCGGCGAGAGGGTGCTGACCGCTGGCCAGGCGCAAGGCGTCGTCGGGAAGGCTCGCGCGATTGGAAATGTCGGCCAGTCGGCTCCGAAGCTCCCGGGCGGCGTCGTGGCAGGGGCCGAGCAAGGACGACTCGGCGGCGATCCTGTGTCGGAGCGAGAGAACCCGATCAAGAAGGCTCAGCGAATGAAGCCGGTCGGCCGTGATTCTCGCGCGTTCTTCCTCAAGCTGGACCAGCCGATCCATTAAACCGGCGAGATCGAGCAGACTGAGGACGGTTCCCTCGGCCGGAGCAAGATCGGCCGCGCCGGCGCGTCGGACGGCCTCGTCGTGGAGCATGACGAAGGCGTTATGGCAGGCGGCGGCGTCGTTCAGCAAGGGGAAGGGTGGGGGAAGGCCCTCGCGCATCCGCTGTCCGGCCATTGCCATCGAGGCGCCGATCTGGGCGAAGGTCTCGGCCAGGCCGCGGGCCTCGACGGCAATCTCGCGGGGGCCGCGAGCCAGTTGCTCCAGGGCCGTGTCGCTGGCCGACGCGGGAATCGGGATGTGGTTCGAGGCGCCTCCGGAATTGTCGGGGACGCGGATCGTCGGCCGCGATCGAGCCTCAAGGATCGCCTCAAGCGTCTGGAGGTCGGCCCTGACCTCGGGGTGATTGCCGCCGAGCGCAGCCTTGCGGATCGTCACCGCCTGGCGAAGCAGAGGCTCGGCCGAGTCGTGATCGCCGCGCTCGAAGAGAAGGCTGCCCAGGTGGCTCAGGCTCTCGGCGTAATCGGGGTGATGTTCGCCGAACTGTTCGCGGCGCGCCTCGACCACCCGCCGGGCGGCCTTGGGGTCGCGCGGGAGTCGGCCGACCTCCTGGAGCTGGATCGATTTCTGAGAAGGCGGTACGGGCTCGTCGCGCGCGGCCTCGCGGACCCGGCCGCTATTTCCGCCGGGGATCGACTGGATCAGCCTGTTGAGGAGATCCTTCACGGGTCCGACGCCTCAACCGCGCCTTCGATAGTCGGAGTCTGCCGCGAATCGTCAGCGGAAAGGGGCCGATAGATCCAGACCTGGCCCCCTTTCTGAAGCGAGTCGACACGGAGCGTCGTCTCGGTCACGGTCTGCCTGCGGTCGACGCTCATGGTGGTCGGCCCGACATTCTGATGGAGCACGATGACGATCTTCCCCCCGGCGCGAATCTCGGCGACGATCGCCGTGTGGTGCGAATATTCCTGATGCCAGGTCATTGAGCGGTGACCGGAGAGAGACGCCCTGCCCCGAAAGACCGCGTCGCGGAACTGCACGATGTCGCCCGGAATCGCCTCGCGAAAGGAGGGGACGGGGCGGCCCCAGACGTAATCGCCGCCGGTGCCGTGGAACGGAAAACGCTTCGCTCCGGCCTCGCGAAGGGCTTCGGTCGCCAGCGCCGTACACTGACCGTCGGCCACCTTCTCGCCGCGATGCGCCTGCGCGAAATCGACGACCTTTCGGTTCAACGGAGGCAGATCGCTTTCGTCCTTGGCCTTTTTGTCGCGGGCGGGTCCCGCGCCAGGAAGACCGAGGACGGCCAGAACAATGACAGTGGCGTAACGAGTTCGGGTTGGCATCACGGGAAGATCGCATTCAGCTCGTTGGCGACGCGAACGCCTGCCTGCGCCAGGCGGAGGCGGATGATCGGTAGAGCGAACCGGGCATAGTCGCGGCCGAGGCGGTCGCCACTCTCGATCGGCCGAGCCGAGCCAGGGGGAAAATGATAGGCGAGCTTCGCGTCCTGAAGACTCTCGTCCGCCCAGGATTCGACGCTGCCTTTCGACCAGTCCTCGACATTTTCGCGAGTCAGTAGCGGATCGATCGACTCGACCCAGACGGAATCGTCGCGGCTGAAGTCGCTGATCAGAGTCGAGTCCCAGAGCCGGTGAAGGTTCACTCCTTCGCCGAGGAACTGGATCTGGGTGAGGTTGCCGCCGTTGTCCTTCTTGTCGCCGACGTGAAGCGGTTGGTGGACGTCCTCGATAAAGTGGACGAGGAAGAGCAAGGCCCGCGCACGGTCAGACTTCGACGCCTTGCGGTCGGCGAGGACCGTGCGATAGTGCTTGATCTTGTCAACAACACAGTTGCCGTTCTGGCAGAATCGGGCGTCGTAGCGCGGGGCGGAGATCGGCACGTTCACATAGTGCCAGGGAGCGCTTCCGGGCACGGCGTTGTGTCCGTCGTGGTCGGCCCAGTCCGATTCGCCGACGAGCGTATCGCCGGGGTGGAGGATTTCGCGGACCGCGGCTCGGGCGGCGGGAGAGAGCCGGGCCACGGCAATTCTTGTGGCGATGCGATGCCCGTGCGGACCCCAGGCGAGCGCGGGCTGTGAGCAGACGAGAAGGACGAGCGGCATGAACAGGAACCAGCCCCGGCGGCGGTGAGTCTTCGATAACATCTGGGGAGATCCTCGATTTTTTCCGGGGCTGATCGCGTTGCGGCTATTCCACGGTAATCATGTCGCGGATCTTGGAGAACTCGCCTTCCTTGATCCCCTTGACCTTCATCACGTCTTCGGGGGTCTTGAAGGGCTGCGCCTGTCGGTAGTCGAGGATGGCCTGGGCCTTGACGGGACCGATTCCGGGCAAGGCGTCGAGTTGCTCTCGGCTGGCCGTGTTCAGGTTGACCGGCCGTCCCGGGGCGGCCTTCGTCATCGGACGGGTCACGCGCTTGGGTTCGGGCGCGCTGGTGGTGGAGGTTGGGGGCCTTGGCTCCGGTCGGGTGACGGGGGCCACGGGGCGGGTCTTGGTGACGGGCGCCTCGGGGGTTGAGAGACTCACGTGGTCGCGAAGGGCGTCGATCTTGGCCTTGCCAAGCCCCTTGACCCGTTGAAGGTCGTCGAGCGAGGTGTAGGGGCGGCCGGCGATGATCTCACGGGCGTGCGCGGGGCCGATGCCGGGGAGGGTTTCCAGTTGCGCGGCGTTGGCCGTGTTCAGGTCGATTTCTCCGGGATGGGCCGGGGTTGGTTCGGCGCTGGTCATTTTGGGCCGACTGGCGGCCTTCGGTCGAGCTTCCGCCGGCGCAACGACGGTGACCAGGGAACGAATCCGCTCAATTTCCCGCTCCGAGACGCCCGCCTTGGCGAGGTCGTCAACCGACCGATAAGGTCGTCCGGCGACGATCTTGGCCGCGGTGGCCTCACCGACCCCTGGGAGGTTCTCGGCCATTTCCTGGGGCGTCGCCGTGTTCAGGTCGAGGGGCTTGATCTCTTTGTCTTTGGACCTGGCCTGCGCCGCCGCTTTTGTCTTGGCGGGGGCCGGGTCTTGTGCCTGAGCGGCGGCGTCGAGCGTCAGAAAGACGCCGGCAGCCAGGGCGAGCGCGAGCCGAAGGGCCGCGGGAGTGTTCTTCAGCCGGTTGGAAAACATGTTAGCCTCCGATAACGGGGGATGAACCGGGCTCGATCGGGGGCATCCGGGCCGTCGATGGCCTCGCTTTGTGACGAGTTGATCAACGCCAGTCAAGCCGCATCGAAAAGCTCGCGGCCTAGCATTCCGGGCTGGTGTTGATGACTTTTTAACGTATCGCAATTTTCGCGCGTCCGCAACCGGCCAGTTGGATTTCCGCGGCCCGCGGCGGTCGTGGTAAACCTTGACGCCGCAAACTCTCCGGACCGTTGGGGCGAGCCACGTCTGGCCCGATCGCCTATGATGAGGAAAGGCCGGAAGGGCTCAGGGCCGAAACCCTCGCCCGGCTAGCATGCAAGGGGGGCTCACGGTGTCGCTGAATCTCAGGTTGGCCAGTCGCTTACGTTTCGCACGGTTCCGAGCCGACTGGCGCGCGGCGCGAGGAGCCCTGGCGACGTCGCGACGCTCAGGGCCAAAGACGCGATCGCTCGGCGGTCTTTATCGGGAATTGCTCGGCCTTTTGAAGGGACACCGCCTCACAATCATCGCGGCGCTGGCGACGCTTTCCGCGGCGACGCTCCTGCGGTTCTTGCCTCCGGCCGCCACGAAGCTTGTCATTGACAACGTCTTGCTCGGCAAAGGCCCCCCGGCCTGGTTGCCGAGCTGGCTTCCCGTGCCAGCCCGGCCCGAGGCGCGATTGACCGCCCTGGCGATCACCGTCCTGACGGTCTCGGCCATCGGCACGCTGCTGGGGCTCTGGGGACGCTGGCAGGCGACAAGAACGGCGAAGCGGTTGCAAGTGGACGTCCGCCGACGGGTCTTTGAGCACGCGGCGCGGCTCCCCTTGCACAGGATTTACCAGATCAAGGCCGGTGGCGCGGCGAGCCTGCTCCGTGAAGACGCCGATGGCGTCGGCGACCTGGTTTTCTCAATGATCTACAACCCCTGGAGAGCGGTCGTCCAGCTTGGCAGCGGCCTGGCGGTCCTGGCCTGGGTGGACTGGCGGTTCCTGCTCGGTTCGATTGCCCTCGTGCCCGCGCTCGCCTGGACGGACCGATTCTGGAACCGCCGCCTGCGGACGCTCTACCGGGCTGTCCGCGAGCAAAGGCAAGAGATCGACGCAACCACCGCCGAGGCTTTCGGCGGGATGCGAGTCGTTCGCGCCTTCGGTCGACAGCGCACCGAGGCGGCCCGGTTCGTCGGCGAGAGTCACCTCCTGACTCGCAAGGAACTCTTCGCCTGGTGGTGGTCACGCGCCGTCGAGGGGCTCTGGGACTTTCTGCTTCCGCTCTCCTCGGCCGCGCTCTTGTTTTACGGCGGCCTCGCCGTGCTTCACGGTCGACTCTCGCTCGGCGACCTGATGATGTTCCTCGTCTATCTGGCGATGCTTCTGGAACCGATGACCGTGATCGCGACGACCGTCACGCAACTTCAAAACAATCTCGCCGGGTTTGACCGGGTGCTCGACACCCTGGCCGAACCTCGTGAGATGGCCGATCGCTCCGGCGCCCTGATCGTCCGCAAGGCATCGGTCGCCGGCCGGATCGAATTGAAGGGTGTGTCGTTCCGTTATCCCGAGTCCGAGACACTCGTGCTCCGCGAGGTTGACCTCAAGGTTGAGCCCGGCGAGACGATCGCCCTGGTGGGCCGGAGCGGGGCGGGCAAGACGACACTCTGTAACCTGATCGCGCGGTTTTATGACCCGACCGAAGGGGTGATCCGGCTCGACGGAATGGACCTGGGTGAGATCCGGGTTGAGAGTTACCGACGGTTACTCGGGATCGTCGAGCAGGATGTCTTTCTCTTTGACGGCACGGTGGCCGAGAACATCGCCTACGCCTCGCGTAGGGCTTCCGCGCGCGACGTCAGCCGGGCGGCCCGGGTGGCCAATGCCGACGAGTTCATCGAGACCCTGCCCGAGGGGTACGATACGGTGATCGGCGAGCGCGGGGTGAAGCTCAGCGGTGGTCAGCGTCAGCGTCTGGCGATTGCTCGCGCCGTGCTGGCCGACCCGAAGGTTTTCATCCTTGACGAGGCAACGAGCAACCTTGACTCGCACAGTGAGCGCTTGATTCAGTCGGGCCTCTCGGCCCTGATGGAGGGTCGAACCTCGTTCGTGATCGCACACCGGCTGAGCACGATCCAGAAGGCCGACCGCATCCTCGTGCTTGACTCTGGATCGGTCGTCGAAATGGGAGCACACGACGAACTTATGGCCCGAGAGGGACATTACCGCGAGATGGTCGAACTTCAGCGCCTGGGGATCGCCGGCGGTTAATTCAAGGGAAGGGCGGGGTCAGGCCAAGGGCCTCACCCCGCCGCTCTCTCCTTGTTTCAGGTTCCAGGTCGTTCTCTTCGCCAGGGAAAGGACCGATCATGGAGAACACCGTATCGATCCGGTCCTTGTCGAAACTCAGGCCGTCCCGAGTTCTTTCGGATCGGTTCTCAGACGAAGACCCGAGTCTGGGAGGCCGCGTAGAACTCAGGAGAGGCCAGCAGCGAGGCCAGAACGTTCTCGTACGTCGTGCCGCCCTGGAGAGCCTTGACGTAGACGGAGCTTCCCGAGTCCGGCGCGCGGAGGAGAGTCTGCTGGTAGGCGATGTCGACGAGATTCGTCGCCCCTTCGGGTGACTGAAGCAGGTCCGCGGCGACCTGCTGACGCGAGACGCCCTTGCTCAGGGCATTGATCCAGAACTGCGAGCCGGCGTCGACGTCGCGAGCGAAGATGTTGCGGTAAGCCCGCGCGATGAACCCCGCGTTCGTGCCCCCGGCGAGGCTGAAGTATTCCGCCGAACCGATAATCTGTTCCGCCTCGATGGCGAGCGAGTGCGTCGTTCCGTTGTTGTTCTGTGCGTAGTACTTGAGTTCCGCGGTCGTCGGCGCCCGGTTGAGGAGCAGGTTGAAGAGGTCGGTGGTCTCGACGTTCTTGAACGCCGTCGTCCTGAGGAAGGCTTGCGCGAGCTGATATCGGCTCAAGGCGCCATTGTTCAACTCCGCGGTGTGGTACGTCAGTCCCGCCGAGCTGGGCGTCTCGCCCACATAGGCGTAGAGCGACTTGACGTAGGCAAGGTTCTGGGCCTGCACCGAGCCGGCCACCGGGGTCAAGACGGTCACCAGTGACGGTGCCACGACACCCTGGCTGAGGACAAGGCGGTCCTCCAGACGGTCAATCATGGTCGGGCGGAACTGTCGTCGGTTTTTCATCGTAGAGGGCCCTCAAGAGAAAAAGTGTCGGCCTACCATGTCTCCCGTTGCCCTCTCCCTGGGTCGCGGGTCCACTTTTGCCGGAAAGATTCCTATCATCAGCGAATCTTGCCCGGCTTGCCTCGAAGCTTCATGCCATCCTCCTTATCCAGTTTGACTGGACACTTTGTTTTCTCTGCGCGGGACTCTCCTGTCAATAACAAAACGAGCAAGTTGAGCGAAATTGAGAAAGATAGGGGAGATGTGGAGATTGTGTTTCGCAATCTGGGCAGGAAGATCGTTAGGAAGGTAGGTATTTTTCGGGATGCTTGACGGCCATAATGCCAGGCCGGCGAGGCGGAAACTTCGCATTCTTCAAGCCAAGGGGGGATCAGAATCGATGCGGTCGTTTCGACTTGCGGTGCTCTGGGTCACGCCACTTTTCTTGACAGGTCAGGTCAACGCCTTCGACCCGACCGACGCGTATGAATCGCGCGAGGTCGAGGGCTGGAACGTTTTGATCAACAAGTCGTTTCTGGTTGACCATCCCGAGCTGTCCGCGCAAACGCTCCACTGGCTAGGCAGTCAACTGGAAATTGTTGCGCATAACGTCCCCAAGGACGCCTTGAAGAAGCTCAAGACGGTGCGGATCTGGGTTGAGGAACGCGAGACGCATCATCCTTGCATGGCGTATCATCCCGATGCCGGCTGGCTCCGCGAGCACGACATGAACCCAGAGAAAGCGCGCTGCGTCGAGATCGCCGGCGCCCGCAATTTCCTGACCTGGACGCGCGAGCAGCCGTGGATGGTCTTGCATGAACTGGCGCATGCGTATCATCACCAGTTCCTTGACGGCGGGTTTGAAAACGACGCCCTCAAGGCGACGTATCAGCGTGCGATGGCGGAGAAACGGTACGCGTCGGTCCTTCATTACGACGGCAAGGACGTCCGCGCGTATGCGGCGACAAACCCGATGGAGTATTTCGCCGAGTCAACCGAAGCCTTCTTTGGTTCGAATGACTTTTATCCGTTTGTCCGCGCCGAGCTTCGCCGTCACGACCCGGAGATGGAATCGCTGGTGAAGACGCTCTGGGGTGCGCGTTGACGGTTCGCGCGGGTTAGTCTCCGCCGGAACGGATCTGAGTGACGGCGGCCTTGACGTCCTCGCTCTCGACGGTCTGACCGGCAAGGGCTTTCATGGCGAGGCCCATGGCCATCCCTTCCTTCGGCGCGGCGGCGATCTGGTCGCGAACCGGAGCCAGGGCGGCGTCAATCTGGCCGCGGCTCAGAGAACTGGGAAGCCATTCCTGAATCAAGGCGATGTCTTCGTCCGTGAACGAGGTCTGGCCGGTCCTGGCCTCCTTGACAACCCCTCGCATCTTTTTCAGGGCCTCGGCATCCGAGACCTCCGCGCCGGTGCCGAGCGTGAACTGCGCGATCCAGTACCGGAGCATGTTCGTCCGGACCGCGTCGCGTGCTTTCATGGACGTTTTGAGCTGTTCACGCATCTTCTGGACGATCGTCACGATTCTGGCTCCGCGCGGGACGTTCTTGATCTCGACGAAACGAGCATGATAGCCCGGTCTCGCCAGAGCCGGCCATCGTGCTTTCTCGAAAACGGGGCGGTCTGATCGCCGTTGCCGGTTCATTCGACCTTGGTCCTTGTTTTGTTGAGTCGCCAACCCTTCGGAAGGTTCGGGCTTTGTCGCTGGTAGGAGAATTGCAAAGCCCCGATGATCGATGACCGATGACCAATAGGGTTGTTGCGGAATAGCCGTAAGGTCAAAGGGCAGAAGGACATAGGGCAAAAGGGGAAATCCGCCCTTTGTCCTTGTGTCCTTTGACCTTACGTCAAAAACAGTCCCTAATACGCAATAACCCTAAAGACCGAAAAATTCCGCCTTTTGGTCATCGGTCATCGGACATTGGTCATCGAAGAGACCGACATTGCAATCCTCCTGTTGTCGCTGGCCGGACCTTGGTCGAGCCGGTACAATAGGCCCCGATGAGTCTGGAGGGAGTTGGCAATTCAAGAACCAAAAAGGCCGGAGGCGCGCCCGTCCTCCCAGGGCCGGAAGGAGTCTTCTGCGATGGCCAAACTGCGATTACTGAAAACCGGATACGGCGACCTCTGCCTCGCGGAGTGGGATAAGGGCCGGCCCGAGACCGTGGCCGAGGCCGAAGCGGCCTTCGCCGAAAATTTCACGGCCGGTCGACTGGCCTTCCGGCTCGATGGTCCCGGCCAGACCCGGCCGATCCGCGCTTTTGACCCGGCCGCCGAGGAAATCTTGCTCGTCCCGGCAATCCAGGGCGGCTGACGCGAGTCGAGCGACTGCGATGATCCGGACTGGTTATCTTCGCTGGGAACTTGATGTCGAGGACGGCCGTTGCGCGGTCGATCCCCGGGCGCGCGAGGTGACCTTCCGCGCCCGGCCCGGATACCGGGTCGTCCGCGTCAAGAGCAGCGGCCACGCCCAGATGGCGGAACGGTTCGTTCAAGGAGCCGTCGCCTATGACGACGTCTTGCGGACCCTCCGCCGCGATGGCGGCGAGACCGATGTCGTTGTTCCCGACGTCGGCCCGCGCCCCTTTCGCTATTCCGAGAGCGACCGCAACGAGACCCCTCGATTCTGGATGGCCAAGCTTCAGCGCGAGGCAAACGCCTTCGCGCACGAGGTCGTCCGCGCCGCCGCCTCGTTTCCGCAGATGGTGATTGCCAGCGCCGCACTTCGCGCGGGATATGCAAAGCTCGTCGAGTGGGAAATCTTCCGGGTAATCGACGGCCGCAGCACGCCCCAGCCGACCCGCGAGGATGAGCCGATGCGGCTCGATGCCTCGGCCTATCAATCGGGCGTTCCCGAACTTGTCGCCGCCGAACTTGTCCGCGACGTGGTCGAGCCGAAGGAGTTTGACGAGTTCTGTCGGTTCGACTGCGTGACCGTGCAAAACGGCGGCAAGTTTTACCGGATTCCCCGCCGGCCTCACGGCCTAATCGAGGTCTGGGACGCCCGGACCCGTCGCGGCGAGGCCCGCCTCTGCGTCGTTTTTCAGGACCCCGGCATGCCCCCCTCGGATGAGGTGGTCATGAAATACCTTCTCGCCAAGCACCAGCCCGACCTTCTCTGGCAGGTTGGCGTCAAGTTCAGCCCGCCGACCGGTAAATTCGAGGCCGTCGCCCCCAAGCGTTGGCTGGCGGATTGAAAGTTTGATAAGTCGTTAACTCAATCGGATTCTTAGCAATGATGAGAGAAGAGAATCCTGTTGAGGCCCCCTCAACCGACCTACGGAGAGGGGGCGTGAACCGCGTCGTTCTGGTTTTTTTCTGGCTCTTTTTTGGACTCGTCTTTCTGAGCCCGTTTGCGATGAATTCAGGGCAAGACCCGTTCAGCGTCGCCATCACATTTGCTTATGGATTCGTCTGGTTCGCGCTGGGGTTCAGTTTCGCCAAGCTATCAAGGGTTTGGGCGTTGTAGTCCGTAACATCTTGCGGGGAATGGAAATGACTGTCATCGGCCGTCTGTTTTTTTCTCCGTGACGTAGACCTGTGCCAGGTCGTCCTCTCGGACTGGCCCGAAGACGATTTTGGTCTGAAATCCGGCCCGTTCCAGGATCTCGGAAAAATCCGAGCCGAACTCGGTGAAGACCGGATAACCGACGTCGCCCCCCGGATGGCAGATCGTGACAGCGCGGTGTTCGATACTGCCATTAGCCTTCAAGACGCTGCGGGCGAACGTCTTCGAAACGCCCGGCAAGACGGGAATCGTGAAGAGATGGCGACCGCCCGGCGCGAGAACGCGGTGAATTTCCGCGAGCGCGGCGTTCAGGTCCGGGACGTGTTCCAGGGTCTCGGACGTCAAAATCAGGTCAAACGAGGCATCGGGATACGTCAGGCGGGTCAGATCCTCGGAACGAACGCCCGAGTTCGCCTCGGGATCGAAGTCGGAAAAGGCCAGGTCGGGAAGCTGGGCAAGAGCGTCGTGAAGGCCGTCAATCCGGTTGATCTCCGCGACCCGCAAAGCCCTTGCCTCGGCCGAGCGAACCCATGCGACCATCGAATCCGCCGGAATTCCGACGGGATAGGTGTCGAGGACGACCCGGGCCAGGCGTCGGGCTCGGAGCTTGGCGCCACACCAGGCGCAATCGGACGACTCCTTGCGTGCCAGGGCGTCGGCCAGCGTTGGAGATAGGCCCCAGAGTTGTTCCAGCCGAGTCGGGATCACGCGGCGTCGATAGAGCCAGGGGCCGAACCGGCCGCAGACGTCGCAATGTCCGAATCGGCCATGTCGGATCGCGCCCAGATACTCTGATGTTCGCCAGGCGAACCTGTGTCCGCCGTTCCAGAAGGGCAGAAGGAGACGCTTTAGCCCAAGAAAAAAGCGAGATTGAGGCATCTGTCATCCTCCAAATGGCCCGGGGTCAGGCATTCGCTTTTTTGCTCAGAGTCCATCGATCGTCGATAACGACTTGACGGCCGCCTCGCCCTGTTTTCAAACCATCCCTCGCGGGAATTGTTCCCATTTCGGGCGGCGGGGGCGACCGGCATCTCGTCTTGGGCCGGTCGGTCGCCTAGGATGTCGGTTTGTCTCAGGATCAGAACGTTCGAACAAACGTTGTGGGGAGCCGACTCAGATGCATCGACCGCGCGCATTCTCCCGGAGGGACCTGATTCGCCTTGGCGCCTCGGCCGCGGCCCTGCCGGCACTGCTTGGGCTGGCGCACGGGGCCGAGCCTGCTCCGCTTGAGAAGCCGGCCGACCCCTTTCTCGGCCTCAAAATTGGGATCGCGACCTATACTTTCTCGCGTCTTCCTCTCGATGAGACGATCAAGGACGTGAAACGGGTCGGCGTTCATTACGTCTCGATCAAGGATGCGCACCTACCGCTCAAGAGCACGGCCGAGCAGCGCAAGGCGGTTGTCCAGAAGTTCAAGGACGCCGGAATTACCCCGTTAAGCTGCGGCAACATCGGCATGAAGGACAACGAGTCCGACCTGCGCAACGTCTTCGAGTACGCCCGCGATATCGGCGTGCCGACGATCGTCTGCACGCCGATTCCCGCCGCCTTGCCGATTCTGGACAACCTCGTCAAGGAGTTCAATATTCGGGTCGCGATCCACAATCATGGCCCGGAAGACAAGCTCTGGCCGTCGCCTTACACGGCCTTTGACGCGATCCAGAAGCTTGACCCGAGAATCGGCCTTTGCATCGACGTCGGCCATACCTATCGCGCGGGGGTCGATCCGTCGGAGGCCATTCAGCGCTGTGCGGAACGACTCTACGACATTCACCTCAAGGACCTTGCCGGCGCTCCGGGCAAGCTCCACGCCGTTGAGGTCGGTCGCGGCATTCTCGACATTCGCAAGATGCTGACAATCCTTCTCGACCTCCGCTATCAAGGTTTGATCGGCCTCGAATACGAGAAGGACATGGCCGATCCGCTTGCCGGAGTCGCCGAAAGCCTCGGCTATGTCCGCGGCGTTCTCTCGGGCGTCAACGCCCCTCGGCCAGCCTGAGCGAGCGGGTCAGACACATTCCAGGAACAAAATGGCCGATGACCGAGGACCATTGCCCGATGAGAATGAGGAAGTTGGCATGTGCCTTTCTCAGGCATCGGTCATTGGTCATGAATTTCCCGCAATCCGATCAGACTTCCTTCAGGACCAAACAGGTATTACTGCCGCCGAAGCCCAGCGAGTTGGAGATCGCCACGCCGACCGCCTGGGGCTGGGCCTCGCGGGCGACATGCAAGAGGTCGGCGCACTGAGGATCAACCGCGTCGAGATTGACCGTCGGCGGAATCGCCCGGCGTTCGATCGCGGCGAGGCAGGCGAGGCATTCAAAGGCGCCCGCCGCGGTGAGCATGTGCCCAGTCATTCCCTTCGTGGAACTGACGGGCACTCGACCCGCGTCGCCCTGAAAAACGGCCTTTAACGCAGTCGCCTCCAGCGCATCGCCGACGGGCGTACCTGTGGCGTGCGCATTGATGTAATCCACCGACGAGGCGTTCACGCCCGCATCGGCCAAGGCGGTTTGCATCGCGGCAACAGCCGGAGCGGCGTCGGGGCTGGGAATGATCGGGTGATGCGCATCGCTCGATGCGCCGAAGCCGGCGACCGCCGCGTAAACCCGGGCGCCCCGCGATCGTGCCAGGCGTTCCGGCTCCAGAACAAAGACCGCGCCCCCTTCGCCGAGGACAAACCCGTCTCGGTCGCGATCGAACGGCCGCGATGCGGATTCCGGCTCGTCGTTCCGCCGCGAGAGTGCGCGAAGGTTACCAAAGCAGGCGAGGGACATCGGCGTCACACCCATGTCGCAGGCCCCCGCGAGGCAGACGTCGGCCCACCCCATGCGCAGCCATTTGCGGGCGTGCGCCAGCGCATGATTGCCACTGGCGCAGGCGGCCGAGAGACCAAGAACCGGGCCGTTCAGATCAAGTTCGCGGCGAACGGTCTCCACCAGGGGCTCGCGCCGGGCCGGGTGGCCCTGGCGGGCCGAAGACGTGACCAGGCCGTCGCCTTCCCAGGTAATCAGCCACTCAGCGCCGACGCCCAGGACCAGGCCGATCCGGATCTCGCGGCGGCGGCTCCACCAGTCGGCGTCTCGGAGCGCCGCGACGCAACAGGAGAGGTTCAGGCGTTCGAGCGGCCTTCGCGTGGCGAAGTCGACGGCCTCCCAGCCGTCGGGACAGGGAATCGCGCCGTCGAGCCGACCGGCAATCTTGCTCGGCTGGTCAACGACGGGAAAATCGTCGATGGATCGGATGCCCGATCGACCGGCGATCAGGCCGTCGGCGATTGTCGCGAATCCGTGACCGAGAGGGGTCGACGCCCCGACGCCGGTGATCCAGACGGCCTCGTTATTATCCGCCATGCGTGCGACTCCCCTCCTCGGCCGGTTCCGACACCTCAATTGCGGGGCTGGGCGTGTGCGGCGGAGATTCGCGCGGGTGCGCCGGATCAAAACGACGATTCGGCGTTTCGAACCGGATCGTGCCTGGAGCGATGATCAATCGGGCACCTGACCAGCCGGTTTTTGGCGTGGTCAAGGCAAGGGCGAGGGCCTCGCAAACGCCGGGGGCGTCGCCGTCGGTCTGGCCGTCCCAGCCGGGGTTCCAGCCGGTCGCGACGATCCAGACGCCGGGCGCCGAGCCTTCGGCGAGCATGACCGCGGCGGCGAGCATCGCCTGTTCCTCGCCGCCAGGAGTTCCCGCGACGCCGAGGTTGGGTCCGTGCGCCTTCAAGACCTGGCTGACGACTCCGGAAACCGAGTGCAGCGAATGGCTGGAAATCAGCCAGGGGGAAACGCCCCACGGTCCCTCGTTGAGGAACTGCGGAAAGGCCGCGTCAAAGGCCGATCGCCCCATGAACCGGGGCGACGCGACGACTCCCCAGCCGTCGAACCCGGCCGGATCAAGCCCCGACGCGTCGATTGCCTTCAAGACGGCGGCGAGGCCGACGATCGCCTGTTCGTCGGCGTGGGTCAGGGCTTTTGACCCGATCGCCACGCCGCCGAGATGGCCCGGCGCTTTTTTCAGGGCCGCGATCTCGTCGGCCGAGGCGCTCAGGCCGGCCCTCGCCACCAGGTCGCAGCCGACGCCTCGGGCCGTCCGCCCGCTCAGGGTGTCAGAATACAACGGATGTCTGCCTTTTGCGATCGAGACGAACACCCCTGCCGCCCTCCCTGGCGTGTCAGGCGATGCCGCCGATTGTGCCGTCCCGGCCGATTCTGTCAACCGGAGATTGACTTGAGGACAGGGCTGCGGTTTGCCGCGGTGCTCGGTCTTGTGCCGCCCGGGGTGGGTAGTCCCACATCCCCACCAGGATCGCGCCCGGCGCCGTCAGATCGCACCCCCGCATCGCGAGCGCCTCACCCGACCGCATCCCCGTCAGTCGCTAGAGCGAGACGATCGCCCATTACTGGCTGGAGAGGTAGAGGCGCACGGCCTCGACGTGGTCGTCAGGGACCGGCTTGACCTTGCGGGCCTCCTTGACTCCCGACCGGCCCGCCTTCAGCCCCGGGACGGCCTTCAGCGCCTGATGGACGGCCGCGGGCACCAGCTCATTCTCGACCCCGAACCGGAACGTCCGGGCGATACGGGCGATACGCTGATTGACCGTGCGGCGGCCGAGGCCGGCGTCGACCATGGTCTGGCGGACGGTCTTCAAGGCCACCGGCCCGAAGTCGCAGGCGGAAATGGTGCCGTAGAGCTGCCGGAGCGGGATGAGGGCCAGACGGAGATTGTCGAGTTCGGCCGCGGGGGAGCCGTCGGCCCGGCGGTAGTAGCCCTCGGCGTGCAGCCAGAACGACAGGATCAGCTCGTTAACCGTGAGGGCATAGGATGCCTCTGACGTGGTCGCCGGAAGGCAACGCCCGCTCGTGAGCCAGACAGCGATCAGCCGGTCGTACTCGGCCCGGCTCTCCGGGGAGTTGTACCTGCCAAGGTAAATATCCTGTCCATTAATCGTGACCACGGCCCGACCGTCGGACTTGTGATGGCGGTAGGCCGGGGTTTTTTTGACCAGTCGCGGCATGTGCGGGGTTCCTAAAAACTGTGACAAAACGGTCAGTGACCGTTTTGGCTCAGGGTTAGGGCCGCACTACCGACCGCCGGCAGGTAAGCGAAACGCTTTCGGCAAAAGGACTTGGAGAGAGCCACCGAATGGAGTCGAACCATCAACCCCCGCTTTACGAAAGCGGTGCTCTGCCGATTGAGCTACGGTGGCAACTAGGTCCATTTTAAGAACTTCGTCCTAAGGTGTCAAGCGAACCAGGGCTATGGCCAGGGTCAATCAGTTCGTTAAGCGGGGCGGACAGCCGGGGGCGGCAGTCCCACGCCAGGTCCTTGTGGGACAGCCGCCCTCGGCTGTTCCCACGCAGACGCCCCGACCCCAGCTTCACGAACTGATCGACCCTGATGACCCACCAGGGCACGTGGACAAAAGCTAGAAAGGCTAGGTAATCTGGGCTAGATTGGGTAAGGGATCTTTGGGTAAGGTAGCGAAATTGGAGAAGGCAATAATTCAGCTCAAGTTTATGTAGTGTATTTGTGATACTATGATCACTAATATAAATGGATAGCAAGTGTCGGCCAATGGGCCTTCTCTCCTCCGTGATTTACCCAGTTATTGTCTACGCGCCCAGGAGTTCGTCCGAGTATTGCCTTCAACTCATGACCTTCGAATAGTTCCGAGGCCCGTCTCCTATCGTCCCCGGGCGGCTTCGACGGTGGCATACCCATGACGTACCGCGACTGACCCACCGACCCAGATCTACCGCTTCCCGCTCTCGCTCCACGACTGGCTCCCTAATGGCGACCTGGTTTACTTCCTCCTCGACACCGTCTCCACCTTTGATCTCTCCCCCATTTTCGCTTACCACGAACGTGAGTTACGCGGTCAACCCCCCTTCCATCCCCGGATGATGGCCGCGCTGCTTTTGTACTGTTAGGCCACGGGCACGAGTACTCGCGGCGGATCATGAGGCGGTGGCGGGTCGACGTCGCCTGCCGCAACATCGTTGGCGACGACATCCCCGCCTTCCGCACCATCAGCGACTCCCGCGAGATCCACCTGGCTCGGCTGGAGACCCTCTTCGTCGAGGTCCTCGAACTCTGCGCCCTGGCGGGCCTGACCCGGGTCGGTACCATCGCGCTGGACGGCTCGAAGGTCAAGGCGAACGCCTCGCGGCCCAAGGCGATGAGCGACAATCGGATGAAGGCCGAAAAAATCCGGCTCAAGGGAAGAAATTGCCAAGCTCCTGGCCAACGCCGAGGCTGCCGACAAGGCCGAAGACCTCGAGCATGGTCCTCCGAAGACCTCGAGCATGGTCCTGGCCGACAGGGCGATGAGCGACCGACGAACTGGCTCGTCGTCAGAGCCGTCTGGCGAAGATCCATGAGGCCAGGAAGCTGCTGGAAGAACGTGCCAGGATCGACGCCAGCGAGGACGCCGCTCGCCGCCAAGACTAAGGTGAAGCCGCCGTCCGCGCCCCCGCCGGCCGAGACGGTTCCCGAGCCCAAGGATCAGATCAACTTCACCGCCCCTCAGGCGCGGATCATGAAGACGCCGAACAAGGGTTGAGACCAGTGCGGCAACGCCCAGGCCGTGACCAATGAGCATCAGATCATCCTGGCCGCCGATCGGACCGACCAGGCCAACGACGTCAGGCCGTTGGTGCCGATGGTGGATCACTCGCAAGCGAATCTTGAGGCCGCGGGCGTCAAGGAGACGATCGAGGCGGTATTGGGTGATGACGGCTACGACAGCGAGACGAAGGCGACGGTGCTGTAGCCGCGCGGCATCGCGGCGTCCCTGGCGACTGAGCGACGGAAGCACAACGCGAAGGTCGCGTCAGCCCCTCAAGGGCGGATTCCCAGCGGCCTCTCGGCGAAGCAGCGGATGGCGAGGAAGCCGCGGACGACGAAGGGTCGCGCGATGTAGGCGACGCGGAAGGGGATGATCGAGCCGATCTTTGGCCAGTTGAAGCAAGGGCTGGGCATGCGGCGGTTTTCGCTCCGCGGATTGGCCTGGATGCGAAGCGAATGGCGTTTGATGGCGACGGTGCACAATCTGTTAAAGCTCGGGCGCAATGCTCAAAATGTGGAGATGGCGTGGTGATTCCCGTGCGTCATGGCACGGTGATTGGCCAGACATGAACTCTTACGACCCCCTATAAGACGATCGCGAACGATTTTAGCTTTCGAAGTCATTCATTCGGTGAATTCGGGTGAAAGAAAATCTGGCGAAGATCATCCCGAAGCGTTGCTCGGACAGACTTCTAGATGTTCAAGGCCCTTCGCGCACCTGAACGCTTCGCGCCTTGATGATCAGATGAACGCCCGCGGTGGGCACCAGACCGAGCGACGCGACCGCGGTCCCGACGACGCTGACGGCCCAGGTCAAGGCACCGGTCTTGACGAGAACCTCGGCCTCGTCGCCGTGCGGAATGACCCGATCCACCGCGCCGGCGATCACGTTCCGGGCGCTCAGGCCCTCGACCGCGCCTCGCGCCAGTAATATCTCATCGGCTCGGATCGCCACTCTCACGGCTGATCCAGTCGGGTCGTTCCGCCGGGGGACGACCAGGACTGGACCTCCGCTGAGCCTGATGAACGTCTCGGCGCCACCCCCTGGATTTTCCTCGACAACCCCGGCGAAGTCGTTGCGAACATCTCCGAGGTCTGGACCCAGGCCCGACCTTGCCAGGACATCCAGAGGCGCCCCGCGATCGACCACCTTGCCGGACTCGATCAAGAAGAGTCGCGATCCCATCGCCACGGCCTCGGCCGGGCTGTGGGTGACATACAGGACCGGGATCGCCTCGGCCTCTTGCACGGTTTTCAGGCTCTCGATCAGGGCGCGACGACCCGTCAGGTCGAGCGCTGAGATCGGTTCATCGCAGAGCAAGAGCGCCGGTCTCGGCGCCAGGGCTCTGGCCAGGCCGACCCGCTGCCGTTCGCCTCCCGAGAGTGTCGCCGTCGGCCGATTGAGGAGATGGGAAACTCCGCAAAGCGAGGCGACCTCGTTCACGCGTTTTTCCGCCTCGGCCCGGGATTGCCCTTTGAGTCCGAACCGGATGTTTCCCGCCGCGTTGCGATGCGGAAAGAGCAGGTCGTCCTGAAAGACCATCGACACCCGACGCTCTCTCAAGGGGCGGTTGACGTGTCCTTGCCCGTCAAAGACCGTCTCACCGCCGATGCGGACAAACCCGCGATCGGGCCTCGCCAACCCGGCGATCAGCCGCAAAATCGTGGTCTTGCCCGCGCCGGAGCGTCCAAAAATCACGCCGCACTCGCGACCGATCGACAGGGCGATTTCCAGGCGTAAATCCTTATGAACCTGGTAGTTCAAGTCGACGTCCAGCGCGAGGGAACCGCCGTCCGACTCCCTCAACGGCCGATCCCCCGCGCGGGGATGGAGCGTTGCACAATCCAGAGCGCCACGACCGAGACGACCGAGATACAGGCCGAGAGCCAGGCCGCCCGGGTCGGGTCGTTTGACTCCACCGCGTCATAAATCGCCAGCGCCGCGGTCTGCGTTCGCCCCGGGATATTCCCCGCGACCATCATCGTGGCCCCGAAGTCGCCAAGCGCCCGCGCAAAGGCAAGCACGGCCCCGGCCGCGAGCCCTCGCCAGGCCAGCGGTAAGGTCACCCCCATGAAGACCGAGAGTTCGCCGCGCCCGAGCATTCGCGCCACGTCCTCAAGCGCCGGGTCAACCCCCTCGATCGCCCCTCGCGCCGGTAACAAGAACAGCGGAAACGCCGCGATCGCCGAGGCAATGACCGCCCCCGACCAGTGGAAAACCAGCACCACGCCCAGCCTGTTTTCCAGCCACCAGCCCAATCCCCCGCGCCTTCCCAGCAAGAGCAGCAAACAATAGCCAAGGACGGTCGGCGGCAAGACCAGTGGCAAGATGAGGAAGCCCGCCAGCAGTCCCTTGCCCACGAATCGACCTCTGGCCAGCAAGACCGCGATCGGCACCCCGGCCACGATGTCTATCAAGGCCGCGAGGATCGCAATCTGAACCGAGAGCCATAGAGGCGCGAAGTCAACCGCCGGGTTTGTCGTCATGGTCCGGCGGCCGCAGGCACCTTGAACCCGTGCGCTTCGAGGATCGAACGCCCGTCCGGCCCCCTGAGATACCTGGCAAAGGGCGCGGGGTCGTGGTCGGGCTCGCCCGTCTTCACGAATCCAAGATACTGAACGATCGGGTCATACGTCGCGGGGTCGACCTCGACAACTCCGACCTGCTTCTCGTTCACGACCGCCCGACCCACGAGCGCCGCGTCGGCATTGCCGGACTCCACGAAGAGGTACGCCTGGCGGACCGAATCCGCGAAGATGAGCTTCGGTTCGACCTCGTCCCAGACTCCCGAATTATCTAGCGCCTCGCGCGCCGCGGCGCCATAAGGAGCGAGAACGGGATTGGCGATCGAAACATGTTTGACCGCCGGATTCGTCAGGTCATTCAACGACCTCACCGCCTCGGCCGACTCGCGCCGGACGACCAGAACAAGCGAGCCGATCGCATACGGCTGAATACTTTCGCGGAGCACGAGTTTCTCGTCGGCCAGTTTCTTCACGAACGACTCGTTCGCGGCCAGAAAGAGGTCAAACTTCGCCCCGGCCCGGATCTGCTCGGTCAGCTTGCCCGACGAGGCGTAGGTCACCCTGACCTTCAACGCCGAAGTCTCCTCGAACCGTCGAACGATCTCGGGCAAGACACCTTGAAGGTCGCTCGCCGCCGCGACCCGGATCTCTTGAGCCGGTTTCGGGACGGAAACATCGACCGAACAACCTGATACGGCGATCAGGGCGGCCAGCGTCCAGCAATGGACGGCGCGGAGTCTATCGGGCCCTGACATCAGGAGTTGCGCCTCGATGATCGATTATGTGTCGTGAGCGTCGTGGAAACCGCCGGAGGTTACCGACGATCAACGCGGGGGTCATGTTAAGGTGCCCGCGCGGGTTGCGTCAATCGCTTGCGATTGCGGGCCGGGGGGCGGATCGGGTAAGACGTTGGTAAAGACAGCCAGACGTGACGGACAGACCGACGCCGGATTCGGGACACGCAGGAAAGGGCCGCACCCGGGATGAAGACCGAACAGTTTCTTGAGCACCACGGGATTGCCGCCAACCCGTTCAGCGAAGAAGACGCCCAGACCGATACGGTCTTTAAAAAGCGGTGCCTGGTCAAGATCCATCACCCCGCCTGGAACAAGTTCTTCGGCAGCCCGGCCGACCCTTCCACGGCTCTCGTCTTTGGCGAGAAAGGGAGCGGCAAGACCGCCTTGCGTCTACAGGCCGTCGCCGAGCTTGAGTTGTATAACCAGCAGCACCCCCACGAGCGTGTTTTCGTCATCTCTTATGACGATTTCAACCCCTATCTTGACCACTTCAAGACGGCCGTCCGCGCCCGAGACACCGACCAGGCGCTCGGCCGCTGGCGGCTTCAGGATCACATGGATGCGATCCTGGCGCAAGGCGTGACCCAGCTTATCGATGCGCTCACGGCCGAGAAGATGGACCTCTCCGCGCTCAGCATCGATCAGCGCCGCGATCTCCTCTTACTCGCCGCTCTTTACGACCAATCAACCGGCGAGCCGATTGAGCGTCGTTGGAGCCGGCTCCGCCGACGGTCGGGGTTCCGCCCGCTCTGGTCGCGCCGCGACCTGCAAATCGGCTTCGGAACGTCGCTGATTGTCATCGCCTTGATCGCCCTGATTCCCGCGCTTCAGCAACGGAGCGTCTTGCCCTGGTTCCTCGTTCCCGTCCTCGCCGGCTGGCTTTACTGGGCCTGGCGACTCGCCCGCGCCGAGTGGTTTGCTCGCGAGATTCGCAAGGGCGTCCGCGTCCTCAGCCGCGATCCCTCGGCCCTGCGCTGGGAACTCCTCTGGTTCAACCCCGGCGAACTCGGCGGCCAACCCCTGCCCACGGCCGCGAGAACCGGCGGCGAGGAACGTTACGAACTCCTCCGCAAGTTCCAGGGGGTCTTGAACACGCTTGGTTACGCGGGAATCATCGTTCTGATCGACCGTGTTGACGAGCCCCAGCAAATCGAAGGCGATCCGCGCAAGATGCGTGCCCTGATCTGGCCCCTGCTCGATCACAAGTTCTTGCGACATCCGGGTATCGGCATCAAGCTCCTGCTTCCGATCGAGCTGGCGTATTATCTTGAAAAGGAAGACAAGGACTTTTACGACCGCGCCCGACCCGACAAGCTCAACATGATCAAGCCCTTGCGCTGGACTGGCCCCTCGCTATACGACCTCGCCGGAGACCGCCTCCGCGCCTGCGCGTTGAACCCAAGCTCAAACGGCGACGGCCCCCGCCTCCGCCAGTTTGTCGACGAGACGATCCCCGACGACAGTCTCAAAGACGCTCTTGGAAACCTGCGCACGCCTCGCCAGCTTTTCAAGTTTCTTCACCGACTCGTTGAGGAACACTGCCACCGCCACACCGAGGACCAACCCGCCTGGTCCGTCGATGCCGACACCTTCCGCACCACCTATTCCGCCTATATGCGCGACCTTGAAGCCTTTGACCGCGGCTACGGCCACGGTTAGTCGTTTCTTGTGCCTTCGCGGCCGATTTTGTTCTTCCTGAGGACTCCAGGACAAAGGGCGGAGGACAAAGGGCTAAATTCTCCCTTTGCCCTCTGTCCTTTGCCCTCTGTCCTTTGCCCTTTGCCCTGAGAAGCCCGTGATGTCCCGGCCACGTCGGCCCGAGGTTCGGAACTCCCGGACGATCGCCTTTCACAAGCCGTATGACGTCCTCACCCAGTTCAGCGGCATCGAGGGTCGGGCGACGCTCCGCGAGTTCATCGCCATTCCTGGCGTTTATCCGATCGGCCGGCTCGATCGCGATAGCGAAGGGCTCCTGCTCCTGACCGACGACGGCCGCCTCGCCCACTTGCTCACCGATCCCCGGTTTGAACACCCCAAGACCTATCTCGTTCAGATAGAACGCCTTCCAGACGAGACCGCGATTAAGGCCCTTCGAAAAGGTGTGACGCTCAACGATGGATTGACGCGCCCCGCCGAGGTGGAATGTCTATCCGAGCCGCCCGATTTGCCGGATCGCCCCGTCCCGATCCGCTTCCGCAAGAACGTGCCGACAGCCTGGCTGCGGCTGATCATCCGCGAAGGGCGAAATCGGCAGGTCCGCCGGATGACCGCGGCCGTCGGCCATCCGACGTTAAGGCTGGTCCGCGTCGCCGTCGGACCGATCGAGCTTGGCACGTTGAAACCCGGTGATTGGCGCGACCTGACACCCCGGGAATGCCAGGCGCTTCCCGACCCGAGACGGTTCCGCTAGTGATTGCTGCCGAAATCGTGTAAGATTGTATCGACGTTGCAACCGGACTTCGCCGGGGGTGAGCACGCGATGACGCAGCAGGCCGCCAGGCTCGCGACCGACGCCGCCCCGAAACCGCGGCTCCTCTTCGACGAGGGAACCATCCTCATCGAAGGACTCGCCGAAGGGAACGACCTCGGCCTGCCGGGCGTCACGTTCGACCCCCGCGCCAGGATGTATCGGGCCGAGGCGATCCGCTACCGCGAGATCGTCGAACACCTGATGAGCCAGAAGATTGCGCGGATCGACAACGCCCGCGCCTATGAGCCGGTCAACTTCGCCTTTCAGGTCACCAAGGACGCTTTCCCACACCAGACCGAAGGGCTTGACGCCTGGTGGAAAAGCGGCGGACGCGGCGTCGTCGTCCTGCCGACGGGCACGGGCAAGACCCACCTCGCCAACCTCGCGATTGAAAAAGCCAAACGCCCGACCCTGGTCGTCACGCCCACGATCGACCTGATGAACCAGTGGTACGACGAGCTTTCGCTCGCCTTTGGCGTCGAGGTCGGCATGATCGGCGGCGGCTCGTATGACGTGAAGCCGCTGACCGTCACCAGTTACGACTCGGCGCACCTTCACATGGGCCGGCTCGGAAATCGGTTCGGCCTGATCGTTTACGACGAGTGCCACCACCTTCCCGGGCCGACGTATGGCCAGTCGGCCGTCTGCGCGATGGCCCCCTTCCGGCTCGGTCTGACGGCGACTCCCGAGCGGGCCGACCTCGCCCACAGCCATCTTGACGTTCTCATCGGCCCGATCGTCTATCGTCGCGAGATCACCCAGCTTCGCGGCCGGTTCCTCGCCGATTACCGGGTCGAAACCCTTCACGTCAATCTGTCCGAGGAAGATCGGCACCGCTACGAATCAGCCCGAGAAATCTATCGGACGTTTCTTCAGGATCACGGCGTGGACATGCGCCGTCCCAACGCCTGGGCGCAATTTCTGGTCACCGCGCATCGATCGCCCGAAGGACGTCAAGCCTATCTCGCGTATCGACTTCAGCGCACGCTCGCACTCGCCGCCCCGAACAAGCTCGGGCTGCTCGGAAAGTTGCTAGAACGGCACAATGGCGACAGAATCTTGATTTTTACTCACGATAATGCAACAGTCTACGAGATCGCTCGAAAATTCCTTGTCCCCGTGATCACGCATCAGACCAAAACCAAGGAGCGCCGCGACGTCCTTTTGCGGTTCAACTCGGGAGCGTTTCCGATCGTCGCGACCTCCCGGGTTCTGAACGAAGGGGTGAACGTTCCCGAGGCAAATGTTGCCGTGGTACTCTCTGGGTCGGGCTCGGTTCGAGAGCACGTTCAGCGTCTCGGTCGCATTTTGCGGAAGTCGGGAGATAAGGAAGCCACTCTTTACGAAGTCGTAACCCGCGGCACGGTCGAGGAATTCACCTCGAATCGCCGCCGCCAGCACAGTGCCTACGGAGGGGACTGACCCCCCACCCCCTTTTCCTCGCTTCGAGTCCTGGATACCACCCGAACCGGGAATCCCTTTCATGGCCGATATGATTCCGCAAAGCCCGATCGAATCGACGCCGAAGTCGCTGGTCAGGCCCCAGACTCCGGCCACGACGGCCGAAACCGAAGCACGTTCCGGTCGTTACGACGCCAACGTTCAGCTCATTCTTCGCCGCCTCGCCGACCACCAGAATGACGCCAAACCCCGGCGCTGGTGGCTGGGGGGTTGATAGATCGACGGTCGGGGATCGCGACGTTTTCCAGAGAGGCGTTCCCGCCTGTCCAGACCTGGCGGGCCGGGCACGATCGTTCATGCTCAGCGGAAACCTCGTTCGCGTCGCAATCTCCAAACAGCGGGTCATTCCGCGCTATCTTCCGCGCGAGAATTCGCAGTGGCTTGAGGTCGCCGAAAGCCTCCTGATGATCTTCCGCGAAGGGGTCGGCATGACCCGCGGCGAGATCGAGTCGGAGATTGACGAGCTTGTCGGCGAAGGGCTGGCCACACTCGCGCATCGCGGCCTCGCCAAGGTCCTCGAAGACCGCGCCGAGTTCGAGGTTGTCTCGGAAGTTCCGCCCGAAACCCTTCGCGACAAAGTTTTTACCGCCGCCGCCGAGCATCGCAAGGCGCTCCGCGCCTCGGGCGGCCCGCGTCGGCCTTTCGACCGCGAGGCGATCCTCGCCGAGGTTGCCGCCCAGCTTGGCCTGACCCCGGAAACCGTCGCCACGGCCCTTTTCGCCGACCTCAAGGACGAGAACCGACTCCTCAAGTTTGAAGACATCAGCGCCCAGCGGCTTGTTGATCGCTACAACGTGGCGCTGGCCCAGTCGGTCCTCGTCCGCTCGGTCCTCGTCCGCGCCGAGGTTCGCGGCGAAAAGCCCGCGCGCTATCGCCAGATTTTTCGCAAACTCAAGTTTCATCGGTTGTTGTACCGCGTTGAAGGCGACATGAAGGACGGCTACGTCTTTCAGATTGACGGCCCCCTCAGCCTCTTCAGCGCGACGAATCGCTACGGCCTTCAAATGGCCTTTTTTCTGCCGACGCTGTTGCACTGCCAGGACTTCCGTCTTGACGCCGAACTCCGCTGGGGTCCACGCCGCGACCCACGAACCTTCCATCTTTCCTCAAAAGACGCGCTCGTTTCGCATCAGGGCGATACTGGCACGTATGTTCCCGCCGAGATTGCCTCCTTCGTCGACCGCTTCCGCCAGATTGCCCCGGCCTGGGAAGTGACCGAGGCGACCGACGTCATCGAGCTTGGCCGCGAAGGAATCTGGGTTCCCGATTTTCGGTTTGTTCACAGGCCGACGGGGCTAGATGTCTTCGTCGAGGTGCTCGGCTTCTGGAAACGTTCGAGCCTCGAACGACTTCTTCGCCTCTTGCCCGAACATGGTCCGCCTCGCTATCTTCTGGCGATCTCCGACCGTCTCAAGGTCGACGAGGAGAGTCTTGGATCGCTCCCTGGCCCCGTTCTCAAGTTCAAGGAAATTCCTAATTCCCCCGAGCTTCTCGCCATGCTCGAACGCCTCATCAAGGCCAGCAACCGAGGCCCGACGCTCGGATTCTGAAAACTCCGTGATCCCGCTCCGACCCATGAGAACCAACGACCGATGAGCCGCGACTCGACCCTGAAACGCATCATTGAGAGCGGCATCGTCGCCGTCGTCCGAGCCGAGTCGGCGAGTCGGCTTGTTGAGGTTGTCAAGGCTCTCGCCGATGGCGGCGTCCTGGCGATCGAGATCACGTTCACGGTTCCCGATGCGGTCGACGTGCTCAAGGCTGTTCGGAAAGCGCTCGAAGATTCGATCGTCCTCGGCGCCGGGACGGTTCTTGACCCCGAAACGGCCCGCGCCGCGTTGCTCGCGGGCGCGGAGTATATTGTCTCGCCGACGGTCAACCTCGACGTGATCCGCCTTTGCCGACGGTACGACAAGGCCGTGATGCCCGGCGCCTTCACGCCGACCGAGATCCTGACCGCCTGGGAATCGGGCGCCGATATCGTGAAGGTCTTCCCTGCCGAGATTGGCGGCCCCGGCTATTTCAAGGCGATTCGCGGCCCGCTTCCTCAGATCCGCCTGATGCCGACCGGCGGCGTCGACCTCGCAACCGCCCCGGCTTTTCTCGCCGCAGGAGCGTGTTGCCTGGGCGTCGGGAGTTCGCTCGTTGATCCGAAAGCCGTCGCGGCCAATGACTTCGATCGCCTTCGCAACCTCGCCGCGCAGTTTGCCTCGGTGGTCAAGGATTTCCGGGCAACGTCGTACCGCGCTTCGTGACTCGTTCCTTTCGACGGACCGAGCGTTTTGATCGGCCCTGGAACTGAGATCGGCGCCGCAAGAGGATTGCAAAATCCGTGTTTTCAATGACCAATGACCGATGACCGATAACCAAAAATTCGGAATTTTTCGGACATTGGTCATCGGGCATCGGGACTTTCCAATTCTCCTGATCGGCGCCGCAGTCCCCTTGACCGGACCGATCTCCGGCCGTGACAATCGTGGGTCGTTCGTCCACCGCCTCCGGCCTCGCGGGTCGTGAGCCAAGATCAAGGATCGTTTGCCGATGTCTGCCACAACTCGACCTGCGCCCGCTGACGCCGACGCGGAAACCGGCCCCAGGAATTACCCCGACGCCCTTGGCCGGTTCGGGGCCTTTGGCGGCCGGTTCGTTCCCGAGACCTTGATGGAGGCGCTCAACCAGCTTTCCGCCGCCTATGAGGAGGTCAAGACCGACCCGACCTTTCAGGCCCGGCTTGACGGCTACCTCAAGGATTACGTCGGCCGCCCCTCGCCCCTCTTTCTCGCCGAACGCCTCACCGCATCTGCCGGCGGCGCCGCGATCTATCTGAAACGCGAAGACCTGAACCACACCGGCGCCCACAAGATCAACAACGCGCTGGGCCAGGTCTTGCTCGCGCAGAGGATGGGAAAAACCCGGGTCATCGCCGAGACCGGCGCGGGGCAGCACGGCGTCGCCACGGCAACCGCCTGCGCTCTTTTTGGACTGGAATGCACGGTTTACATGGGCGAGGAAGACATCCGCCGTCAGAAGCTCAACGTCTTCAACATGCGGACCCTCGGCGCCAAGGTTGTTCCCGTGACGACCGGTTCGCGGACCCTTCGCGACGCCACGAACGAGGCGATGCGCGACTGGATGGGATCGTCGCAGGGGACGCATTACACGATCGGCAGCGTCGTCGGCCCCCATCCCTTCCCGATGATCGTCCGCGACTTTCAGGCGGTGATCGGCAAGGAAACCCGCGTGCAAACCTTGGAAAAGCTCGGCAAGCTCCCCGACGCCGTCGTCGCCTGCGTCGGCGGCGGCTCGAACGCGGCGGGGATCTTTTACCCGTTCATCGCCGATACCTCCGTCGCACTCATCGGCGCCGAGGCGGGTGGCCGGGGCCGTTCGGCGGGCGAACACGCGGCAAGCCTTTCTCAAGGTAAGCCCGGTGTGCTTCACGGCAGCCTCAGCTACGTTCTTCAGGACGACGACGGCCAGACCCAGGACGTTCACTCGATCTCGGCCGGTCTCGATTACCCGGGCGTCGGCCCCGAACATAGTTACTGGAAAGACACCGGTCGCGTCCGCTACGAGAGCGTGACCGACGCCGAGGCCCTCGACGCCTATCACACGACCGCTCGCCTTGAAGGCATTCTTCCCGCGCTCGAATCGAGCCACGCCCTCGCCCAGGCACTCAAAGAAGCGCCCCGGCTCGGCTCGGGCAAGACCCTGGTCGTCTGCCTCTCGGGCCGCGGTGACAAGGATGCGTATGAGGTCGCCCGTTTGCGTGGTGAGCCGATGTAAATGGCGGGGTTTTCGCGGCTTTATCCACTTGCGTCAGGTGGGCATCGTTCACAATTCCAGAATATGGATCGCATTCCTACTCGCGTGACCTCATGAACCGAATCGACGCCCTCTTTGGCCGACTCCGCGCGGAGGGCCGACGCGCCCTGATGCCCTTCCTCACCGCGGGTGATCCCGACCTGTCCACCACGGCATCGCTGATCACCGAGGTTCTCAAACGTGGTGCGCATCTGGTCGAGGTCGGCATTCCCTATTCCGACCCGATCGCCGACGGCCCGGTGATCTCCGCGAGTTATCATCGAGCCCTGATGAACGGGGTTCGAATCGATCGGATCTTCGCCACCTTGAAGGGCCTTCGCGACAAACCGGCGACGGCCGAGGCCCCGATCGTGACGATGGTCTCTTATGCGATCATTCATCGAACCGGCGTCGATGCCTATCTGAACGAGGCCGCGCGGGCGGGAGTCGATGGACTGATCGTGCCCGACCTGCCTGTTGAAGAGTCGGCCGGATTGCTCAAGAAGGCGACCGACGCGGGATTAAAGCTGATCCAGCTTGTCACGCCGACAACCCCGCGCGACCGGGCCTTGAAGATCGCCGCGACGACGACCGGATTTCTCTACTACGTCTCGGTGGCCGGAATCACGGGTGAGCGCAAGGCCCTGCCGACCGACCTCGCCGAAAACGTGGGATGGCTCCGGGCGCAGACCGAATTGCCGATCTGCATTGGCTTTGGGATCAGCTCGCCGGATCACGTCCGGGCACTCGCCCCCGTGGCCGATGGCCTGATCGTCGGCAGCGCTCTGGTGCGGCGACTCGCCGAGGCCGGAAAGGCTCCGGCAAGCGAGGTCATCGACGACGTTGGCCGGTTCATCGCCGAGCTTGCCCGGGCGCTCGACGACGTGCCGGCCGGCGTGGCAACACCTTCTTGACCGAAGTCAGGCCCCGATCTCGCGTTGGGGCTCGTCAACCTGGTGCCCCGCGGCGAGGAAGAAGCGGGGCGAACAGGGGGCGTGGAACTCAACCCGGGCGTGGAAGTCGCCCGCGGGCTTGAGCGCGGCGTCAAGAACGCGACACTGAACATAATCGACCGGATGAGGCGCGCCGAGGCAGATCCAGATCGGTTGCGAGGTCGGCGGCCGGTTGGTCATGTGGACCAGAGCGCCGCCGTTGCTCAGGTTAATTAACTGCGCCTGGCTGACGAGAAACCGGGCCCCTTTCCACCAGCCGACCCACGCCTGGGTCCGCGCTGGGGTGTATCGTTCACTTTCGCGACGATCTTTCCTGGGGGCGTCGTCCCAGGCCCGGAAGAGGGTCAGGATATCCCCCTGATCGGACCGGCTCATGGCCCCGATCTCGGGAGGCGAATCGAACCGGATCTTCCAGCCCCGGACCGGAATGACCTGGCTTGACGGCCCTTGCGACTCATCAGTCATCGCCTTCACCTTACCTTGTTCAACCCCTTCGATCCGAGACCCGGCCTCGGGACTCCCCTAACGGAACCTAGCCCCGCCCTGGGGTCAACTCCCAGGGGGTTGCATGGAATCATCAGACCGGAATCGCGTGGGCCAGGTATGGCGGAAAGCGAGTCGAACGCGGACCGGGGATCGTGCCGGTCCCCGGCCATGATCAGGTTGCTCGAAGCGCGATTCCCTGATCCTTTCAAGGCGCGAAGAAAACCTGAAGGCTGACGATCCGCCACTCGCCACCCGACTTCGAGCGGACCTGAATGAAGGGGAGCTTCAAGGGGGTCTCGGCCTCGGTGTCGGAAATGAACGTGCCGCCAATCGCCAGCAGGTCATGGCCGACATAACGGGCGTAATCCACGTTGTTTCGGGCGTGGATTGTCTGGTCGGGCTTGAAGAGATCCTGGTAAAGGGCCTCGATCTCGACACGGCCGACCTTTGTATCGGTCTTCAGGCCGCCGTTATCCTTGTCGCGGCTGATGACCTCGATCCTGGCATCCTCGTTGTAGGTTTGCACGAGGCCCTTGACGTCCCTCGCGTCAAACATCGCGGCGCCGGCCGTCGTCAGTTTCACGGCGAGATGCCGGGCCTCGTCCTCGGGTCCGTCGGCACCGATCAGGAGAATCAGGACCAAACCGGCGGCCGTCGCCGTCGCGAGTCGCTTCAACATGGGGGGAATTCCTTCCATTCATCGGATCGACCGAAACCCAGGCTGTGTCGAGCATTGCGAGGTCGTCAAGAAGATTTTGCGCTCGTCCCGACCCCCATTCTGGCGATCGTATCAGAGCTCCGGGCGCCTCGCGAGAGAATTGCGAGGTTCCAGCAAAAATCACGATTCTCGAATGGGAGCAGGCGTGGAAAACGGGTATCTTTTTGGAAGAGGATGAACTCAGGCGGCCCATTCCGACGTAATAGAGACTGACCAATCCCTCCGCGTGTTCTCGCAAGGCTCTCCATTCCATCCCGGTTCTTGCGGCGGAACGCCTGGACCCAATACACAGCCCGCGCCGACGAAGACATTGTGACGAAGGCTCGATCCCGGCACACCCCGTTTTGCTGATCCTCTCTCCAAAGCGGAATTTCTGGCCGGGATCAGGAGGACTCTTAACAATGCTTGACCGATTAACCTTCGCCCAATCTCAACCCACTGTCGGCGCGGTTCTGGCCGTTCTTGGTCTGACTCTGTTCGCGCCAAATCCAACCTTCGCGGGCAAGCTCTCGTGGCTTGACGACGTCGTTCGCGAGGTTGTCCGCGAGGCCGAAGTCGGCGGCCGAAGCGCGGTCCGAGGCGCCGGCGGCGAGGCCAAGGCGACCCTTCGCGGCGCCGGTCGGCTCTTTACTCACGAGGCCGACGAAGGTCTTGAAGCCCTGGCCAAACGCTCGGAAGACCTCGCCCGGGCCAGCCGGAAGGTCGAAACCGCGGGCGAAGGGCTTTTGCAACGTCGGTTCGCCCGGCTCTTGCCGCACGATCCCGAGGCCGTTCGGGTCTTCTCCGCGCTCAAGCCGGCCGAAAAACGCCTCGCCGTCGAGATGGGAGAGACCGCGCAGCGGCTCGCGCGACGCTACCCGGGTCAGTCCGAAGAGATGATCAAGGCCCTGGGAACCGAAGGCTTGACCGCCGTCCGCGTCTATGGCGACGACGTGGCCGAGGTTATCGTCAAGGAAGGCCCCGGCAGCCTCGGCGTTCTTCGGAAGACAGGTCGAGGGGGCTGGTCCTTCTTCAAAAAGGAAGTCCTTCCGCACAAGAAAAAGCTGATCGCCGCGGGCGTGCTCGCCGCCTTTCTCGCCAATCCCGACCGTTTCGTCGATTACGCCGGTCGAGCGACCGAGTACGCCACGCGTGAGTTTTCCCGGGCGGGGATTCAACTCGCCGGGGCGGTGACCTCGGGCGCCTCGCGCGGCATCGAAGCCTCGATCGGTGAGGCTCTCGGTCGTTACGGCCTGGACTCGGCGACGGCCCGGCATGTGGGCATGGGATTATCCGGCCTGGTTGTCGTGCTCGCGACGATGGTGATCCTCGGCCTGCCGGTCGCCTGGCTCGTCCGTCCCTTGACCTGGATCTTCCGAAGGCGGTCAAAGGCACGGACTGTGAACGGTCCGGGCCTGGTCTCCAAATCCTGAACGGCCGGTCGAGTTTTACGCGATGTCCAGGACCCGCGGCAACCATCTCGACGACCTTGAAGAACGCCTCACCGGCGCTCGTCGGATCGCGCTCTTTGGGCACCGCGACGTCGGCAAGACGACGCTGCTGGCAATCGCTTATCGACAGGCGTCGGCCGGTCTCGTGCCGGGCGTCCGTCTGGCGGCGGGCGATCCCGCGAGCGCCGAGTACCTGGCGGAACGTATCGCCCAGATTGAATCGGGCGAACCCCCCGCCGGTACGCTCGCCGAGACGGAGCTAAGGCTTCGGCTTTATCACGGCCCGGCCCGGTTTGACCTGATCGTCAAGGATTATCAGGGCGAACACGTCACGCTCGGCACGTCCGAGCCGATCCAGGCGTTCTTCGCTGATTGTGACGCCGTGCTCCTCTGCCTCGACCCCGAAGGCTCAACCGCCCCGGCCGACCGTCGGCGTCGGCAACAGGAGGTCGAGGACCTTCTCGAACGCTACATCGGCCGATCGGCCGACGGCACGGCGGGGCGTCCCGTTGCCTTGCTCCTGACCAAGTTCGACCGGATCATTGAGGCGGCCCGAAAGCGTTCCGAAGCCGAGGCCGAGGCGCTGGTCGACCCTTCGGGCGAGGGGGTCGAGCGGTTCGTGGAAGCCCATTACGGAATGACCCAGCACGCGCTCGCCCGCCACGCGCCGCGAAGCGCGATCTTCGCCGTGAGTTCGTACGGACCCGGCTCGCGCGACGGTCGGCCCCCGGCCGAGCTGCATCCGTTCGGTCTCGAAGGGCCGCTCTGCTGGCTCGCCGATCAACTTGAAGCGGGCGACGAGGAGCAACTGGAATGGCTCTGGGACCTCGCTCCCAATGACCTGCCCCGGCTCGGCCGTTGCGTCGCCGCCTACGAAAAGCGCTATCCACGTTCGGCGATCGCCTCGCGGTTCAAGGCCCGGTTCGATGACCTTCGGCGCCGTCGGCATCGACGCGTTGTGCTTCGCGGTCTCGCCGCCGCGGCGCTGATCGTGGCCGCGACAGCCGGTTACGATGCCTGGGGATTCGAGCGCGCCCTGGCCTTTGAGCGCGACAACGCCGCGCCGGCGGTCGCCCGCCGCTGGGGCGACCTGCTCACCTGGCACCCGACGCTTCCGGTCTTCTGGCCCGGCCGGTCACGCCTCGCCCGATCGCACCGCGACGCCTGGTCGGTCAAGGCGGCCGGGGTTCAGGTCGCCAACGGCACGGCCTCGGCCGACCTTCACGACCGCCTCGCCGCGCTCAAGGATCAGGCCCCCCAACTCGCTCCCGAGATCCGACGCGTCGAGGACGCCCAGGAACTCGCCCGCCATGACACGCTCTGGAAAGCGACACGCGCCGAGGCACTCGCCGCGGTCGACGACCCCGAACCACCGCTCGCCAGCGTGCGCGCCTTTTTAAGGGCCTTTCCCGAGTCGCCCCACCGGGCCGACGCTCTTGCCCTGCTCGAAACGCTCAAGGGTCAGGCCGATGCGCGGAGGTCGGCCCGCGATCGGCAGGTTGTTGACGACCTCGAACGCGCGGAGGGCTTGCCCAACGCCGATCCGCGCGACCTGATCGACCGCGCCCAGCAGTTCCTCGCCGAACATCGTGAAAGCGACTGGCGGCCCGTGGTTGAGCGTCGGCTCAAAGGCTACGTTCGGGCCGTCGATGAACGCGACATCGAGCGTGCCCGGCTTTACTCAAAGCAATATCCGTCGAACTTCGCCACCCGGATCGAGCGCTATCAAGACTATCTCCGCGGTCACCAAACCGGCGGCCGGTTCATCAGCGAGGCGACCGAGGCGAAGGACCGCATCCTGCGCGACTGGGACACCGCCTCGTATCGCCAGGCGTATGACCAACTGGTCGCCCATCCCGACGACGTCGCCGAGACCGCGCGTCGGCTCCGCGCCTACCTGCACGATCACCGCGACGGCCGGTATGCCCGCGACGCCCGGACCTTTCTCGACTGGTGGGACAAGGTCACCGTGCCGGGCGAATATCGGGTCACGCTCCGTCGCGGCCAGGTTGAGCCGGACGTCGGCAAATACCTCGGCGGCGGCGGTCCCGACCTGGGGGTCGTGGTCGAGGTCGGCGGCCTGACGTATGGCCCCTCGCCGGTTGTTCGCAACACGCACAGGCCAATCTGGGACTACACCTTTCCGCGCCCCGTGCGCTGGAAGCTGGGCGACCCGGTGACGATCAAGATTTACGATTATGACTGGTCCGACTCGCTCGTCTACACTTTCCACACTCGCAAAGGCGACCCGCTCGCCCTCCGCAACCTCTCGGGCACGATCCGAGCGGCGAAAGGAGGTCGAACGTCGTTGACCTTCGCCTCGGACTTCAAGGTGCCGACCCTCGCGAAGCCGGACGGTTGACCGCTCATGGTGTTTGACCTTCTCCCGCGCCGACCGCGACTGATCCGGTTCGAGCAGGCGGTTTACGGCAGCTTCGCCTTTCGCGACAAGGGTTACGCCCTTCTCGGCCGATCGCCCGGCTGCCGCCTCGAATGGCTGACCGACTTTCAGAAAGCCTGCCAGAACCTGGGCGAACGTCCCTCGGGCGTGATCGAAGCCGCTGGAACGTTTGCCATGCGGCTGGCGTCTGGCCCATGGGTCGTCGTCGGCGTCTTTCCACAAGGAAAGGACGATCGCGGTCGGCCCGGGGCACTCGCCTTTCATGGCCTCTTTCTCACGTCTCGTGAGTATCGCCGCGCCGGTTGCAATCCATTCGCCTTCACCGAGTCCCTGCGCGACGACTGGACCGCCGACGACCAGACCCTCGCCCCCGGTTCCCTGACCGTCGAGCCTCTCGCTAACTTGATTGATCCCCCGGCCGACCATCGCGCCCCGGCGATTGTGCTGGCCCTGAGCACGGGACGTCCGGTCATTCTCGAATCGGCCGAACCGATCGAAAACCTCGCCCGAGAGGTCTGGCGGAGGCTTCCCGAGCAGGTCCGTCGCCGGGGGTCGGTGGCGACCTGGGCCTTTGGCAACGCCAACGCCTTTGACCTCGTCGCCGTTCCCAGGCTCTGGGGCGTCCCGGAACATGCCTCAGTCATCGCGACCGGAAACCGCGCTGGTCGACCCGAAACGACGCCTCGCCTCCTCGTTCGATCGCCCGGCTCGATCCTTGTCGTGGGTCTTGCCGGACTTCTGGCCTGCCTCGGGATTGGCCTGGCCCTGCGCGATCGAGCACCCCAAACCGAGCCGCCCGCCCCGGCGCCTGTTTCGGTCACTCCGGTCGTTCCCGAATCGCCGAGGTTCCCGTTGCCGGCTCACGATGCGGTCGAGGTCAGTCCCGACGAGCGTCGCCGCGTGGCCGAGGCGCTGACGGCCCTGGCCGATCGGTTCGGGGTCGAGACCGGCGCGGACGTGGCCTCGCGCGATCCGGCGGCGGTCATGGAGCGCGTGTCGCGTCGCCTCCGCTACCACGGCCCTTTTCTCAGCGAGGCCGAGCGCGCCCAGCTAAGCCGCGAACCTGGTCACGACCCCGCGCTCGCCTTGCAATGGGATGCACTGGCCCGTCGGTTCGCCGACGACCGCCCCTTGCCTGATGGTTTTCGACGCGGCCCTCTCCGCTGGCAGCTCGGCGTTTTCGCCTGGTCTTTTCACGCCAGGGTTGACCCAACCTCCCCGAGCCGATCGCCCGAGGAAGTCGTCCAGTCTCTCGCCGAATCGCTGGCCCTCGATGTTGCGATCCACCCGACGCCCCTCTCGGCCCGCTCTCCGGCCCTTGCGTCGTACCTTGGCTTTCTGGGACGCTTGCCGCGGCGTTGAGGCTACGATTTCCGTGGGAAAAATGATGACCAATGGCCGATGACCGATGGCCAAAAAGCGGAATTCTTCGGTCCTTGGTCATCGGTCATCGGAACTTCCTATTTCTCCTGAAGTCCCGCCCGGCGCTTGGACCGGGCCGGGGTTTCGATTAGCATGGGAAGAAAGCCAGGGGAACGCGCTCCCGTCCCATCCCGGCTCTGGACATAAAGAAGACGTGCCGACGTTTGCGCAGTCATGACCTTCAGATCAAGCAAGGGATCGAGTGATGGCCACCGAGCCGACTGTTCCGGCGATGCGATCCGACACCATCAAGCGCGGCGACTCCCGCGCGGCACACCGGAGCCTCTTGCGGGCCACCGGGGTCGGCGAGGGAGACTGGGACAAGCCGTTCATCGCCATCTGCAATAGCCATGTGGACATCATTCCCGGCCACGTTCATCTTCAGGCCGTCGGCAATTACGTCAAGGAGTGCGTCCGGGCGGCGGGGGGCGTCCCTTTCCTCTTCAACACGATCGGCGTCGATGACGGGATCGCGATGGGCCACAACGGCATGAAATACTCGCTCCCCTCGCGCGAGTTGATTGCCGATTGCGTCGAGACGATGATCGAGGCCCACCGGTTCGACGGGATGATCTGCATCCCCAACTGCGACAAGATCGTGCCCGGGATGTTCATGGGCGCGATGCGCGTGAATATCCCCACGGTCTTCGTCTCGGGCGGCCCGATGGAAGCTGGCAAGACCGAGTCGGGCAAGACGGTCGACCTGATTGACGCCTTCGTCGCCGGAGTTCAACGCCAGAATGGCGCGATCTCGGCCGAACAGCTTGAAGAGATCGAGAAAATCGCCTGCCCGACCTGCGGAAGTTGCTCGGGCATGTTCACGGCCAACAGCATGAATTGCCTCGCCGAGGCCCTCGGCATGGCCCTCCCCGGCAACGGCACGATCCTGGCGACCTCGGCCGATCGCAAAGCCCTTTACGAGCGCGCCTCGCAGCGCATCGTGGCGATGGCCCGCGACTTCGGCCGCCTCGGCACCGGTCACGGCCTCCTGCCCCGTGAGATCGCCACCGCCGCCGCCTTTGACAACGCCATGATCCTCGACATGGCCATGGGCGGAAGCACCAATACCGTTCTCCACATCCTGGCGATCGCCCACGAGGCCGAAGTCCCCTTCACGTTGAAGCGGATCGACGAGCTGAGCCAGAAGTCGCCCAACATCTGCAAGGTCTCGCCCGCGAGCGCCTATCATATTGAAGACGTCGCCCATGCCGGGGGTATCCACACGATCCTCGGCGCGGTCGAACGCGGTCGGCCCGGCCTGCTCGACCTGACCTGCTCGACCGTCACCGGCAAGACGCTCGGCGAGAACATCGCCGACTACGACATCCGCGCCTCGACCTCGACCCAGAACGCCCGGCTTTTCACTCAGATTCGACCCGGCGGCGTTCGAACGAGTCAGGCCTGGACCGTCGCCAGCGTGGCGTCGGGATCGCGTTCGCAGGCGGCGGGACTCGCCTTGCTTGAATCGGAAGGTGAAGACCTTCCTGAAACTCCGGCGAAAGGTTCCGGTTTGGGAAACGGCGGCGGAGGCGACGATGGATTTGATCCGTTCGACGTGATCCGCACGGTGGAAAACGCCTATTCGACAACCGGCGGCCTGAGCATGCTTTACGGCAACCTCGCCCCCGATGGCGCGGTGGTCAAGACGGCCGGGGTTGATCCCAAGATGCTCCGCCACACCGGCCCGGCCGTGATCTTCGAGAACGAGGAAGATGCCTATAACGGGATCGTCTTCAACAAGGTCAAGGCGGGCGACGTCGTCGTGATCCGCAACGAGGGGCCAAAAGGGGGTCCCGGCATGCAGGAAATGCTGGCGCCAACGACCGCGATCAAGGGCGTCGGCCTTGGCGACAAGTGCGCCCTGATCACCGATGGTCGGTTTTCGGGCGGAACAGCGGGCGCCTCGATCGGCCACGTCAGTCCCGAGGCGGCCGTCGGCGGACCGATCGGCCTGCTTCGCGAGGGGGACGTGATCGAGATCGACATCCTGGCGGGTCGCCTCTCGGTCCGTCTCACCGACGAGGAGCTTGCCGAGCGCCGGGCAAGCTGGACCCCACCTGCCCCTCGATTCACGCGCGGCTACCTCGCCCGATATGCCCACATGGCCACGAGCGCCTCGACCGGGGCGATTCTCAAGTGGGATTGAGCCTCAATTTGACCGGAAAAACCCGGATTTCCACGAATCCGGGTTTTTCTCGCGCCCGATCTCCGATCATGTCCTATCTTCCTGTTCGTTGATTTCCTCCATCATCATCGAGCAGACGCATTGTTCCCGCCGACTACTTCGCTTAAGATTGCATCCATGACGCCTTGAAAGCCTACGTTTGCTCGACAGATTTGAATCCGCGCGCTATCTTGTTCCAACTTCTGGCAGACTTCCCTGGGAATTCACCGATGAACCACGCCCCCCTGCGGTTCGCTCCGTTTGATCGAGCGGGTCTGTTCGCTTCTCAAAAGCGCCGAAGGGGTCTCCGCCCCGGTTTGGAGTCGCTCGAGGGCCGGGCGCTCTTGACGGCGACGCTCAGCGAATTTCCGACCCCGGTCTCGAACCCCACCGCGATCACGACCGGCCCGGACGGCAATCTCTGGGTCCTCGCGAGCGATTCGAACGGCAACGGCGCGGTCGATGTATTCGGCGTCGACGGTTCGTTTTTGCATACGTACTCGATTCCCACGCCGAATCCGGGCGCGTCGGCCTTGACAGTCGGTCCCGACGGCAACGTCTGGTTCACCGAGACGTACGCGGACAAGATCGGCAAGGTCACCCCCGACGGCATTTTCACCGAATACGCCGTTCCGAACGCGACGGGGGGAAATGCCTCGGTCGACCCGACCAACCCGTCGGGAACGGACGGTGTCGAGGCCGCTCCCACCTCGATCGTCGCCGGAAAAGACGGGGCGCTCTGGTTCACTGACTCGTCCTCCGACGCGATCGGCCGGATCACGACCGATGGCACGATCACTCAGTATCCGACCCCCGGCCTTCAGCCGAACAGCCTCACCGTCGGACCCGACGGCGCGATCTGGTTCACGGATAACTCGTTCAGCAATACCATCGACCGGCTCAATCTCGACGGCAACGGGAACGCCACCTTCTCCGAGTTTCCGCTCCCCGAAAACTTCTCGATGCCGACCGGCCTGACCACCGGTCCCGATGGTGCTCTCTGGTTCGCCGAGAGTGGTAACGACGCCATCGGCCGGATCACGACCGGCGGCGCCGTGACCGAATGGCCGATCCTCGGCAACTTCAACTCGCCCGAGGCCCTGACCTTTGACGCCTCGGGCAACCTCTGGGTCGCCGGTTATGGCGGTGGCCTCGCCCGGCTCACGCCGCGAGGACAGACCCTGATCGTCGGCCTTCAACCGGCGTCGGACCTGAACGCCTCGGCGATCACCACCAGCCCCGATGGCTCGATCTGGTTCACCGATGCGACCAACAACCTCGTCGGCCGGATCGACCCGACGACCGTGGCCACCTTGCCGACCGACAACACGCTCGGCGTCGACCCGCAACAGGCCACGACGCCCGATGTCGAGAATGGCCTGACCTTTACCGACACCCTCGCCAGCTTCACCGCGGGCAATCCGGCCGCCGCCGTTTCCGACTTCTCGGCGCAGATCAACTGGGGCGACGGATCGACTTCCTCGGGAACGGTCGCCCTGGTCAGTCCCGGTCAGTTTGACGTTTCGGGAACCCACGCCTACGCCGGTTTCGGAACCTACGCCGCCAGCGTGACCGTGACCGACACCAACCTCGCGCAGACACCGCAACCGAACATTTT
Source organism: Isosphaeraceae bacterium (assembly GCA_965277595.1). Taxonomy (GTDB): domain Bacteria; phylum Planctomycetota; class Planctomycetia; order Isosphaerales; family Isosphaeraceae; genus CBDIDH01. The sequence goes on along the minus strand of CBDIDH010000002.1, from coordinate 534,597 downwards.
GACGATGCCGATCTCGATCGAGGACCTCGATCAGCCGGTTCCCGTCCTGTCCGTCGGCGGTCCGACTCCCATCGGCGTTCCCGTCGACATCACCGGCTCAACCGGCCTGGGGGGATCGGGCGCGCAGGGTTCTCCTGGCGCGCAATCGCTGGGAGGAACCGGCACAACACCCGTCGTTGTGTCGCGAACCCCGACCATTGTCGGCCCGACATCGGCGCAGTTGTTCATGGCTGGATATGTGAACCCCTGGTTCACGGCGGCCCGACAGTTCCAGGCGTCGACCGCGTCAACCCGGGTCGCGCCTCAAGCCGTCGTCCACAAGGTTGCGACACCCGCCGTCAAGGGTCTTCGCCACGCCTCGACCCCCAAAAAAGGTCTGCCGACGCCGATTTCTCACCACGTTCCCGCGGCCACGATCCACGACCGGATCGCACCCGCCGTGAAGCCGGTTCCGAAGACGAGCCCACTCAAAACGCGGTCGCGTTTCTTTCCCGCCAACTGATGGCCAAGGCTCGTCCACGAGCCCAGAAAAGTCGTGGACAGATCGCGCGCCTCAACCCCAGCGCACCCGCCGCGGCGCCTCGATTTCCAGGGTCCACACTATCAGGCCGCACACGGAAATCGAGCCGCGCGCCGAACTTCGCGGGCGCCTTGATCCGGCAACGCGATTTCCCATTTTTCGATCCGAACCGTGGATTTATGATCGCAAATGTCGGTATGGTGCTCCCAGGAAATGAACGGGACGCGCCGGCGCGGGCCGCTCCTTCGCAAGGTTTCCATGCGGCGCTTTGTCCGTCAACGGCGCGCGACGCACAGATGTGCCTGGCTTGTTTGGATGGGAGTCTCGGATGCCGACGACCGACGGTCCCGACCCGATCGACCTCGATCGCCGACAGGCCCCACCCATCGAACCAATCCCTTCGCGAACCAAAGCGCTCGTCGGTTGCGGTTGCCTCGGAATCTCCACGCTCGTCCTGCTCCTCGGAACCCTTGTCCTGGCCATTCTGGTCGTGAGCATGGTGATCCCGGATTGGAGAATCAACAACCGATACCGAGAAGGGACGTGTGTTGTTCTTGATCGGAGAATCCATTCCAGCGCTCTGGAAGCTCCTCCAGGGCGGAATCCTCCGGTTCAGAAACACATTCTCTACCGCCCGGAGATCAAGATTCAGTACGAGGTGAACGGGCGGACGCTCGAAACCTGGTGTTACGACGGCATCGGAACCGCGTCCGACAATCGCGGTTCGCAGCAGGTCATTGCCGACAGCTTCAAGGTCGGGGCGACCTACCCGTTCTGGTACGACCCGGATCGCCCCGAACAGGCCGTTTTGAGACGTGCTCATAACTGGCTGGCCTATGCCTTTCTGATCCTCCCCTTCGGAATGCTCATCCTCGGCGGATCGGGCATCGGGATCGCCCTCTACCTGACCGCGAGCCGGCGCCGTTCGATCGTCGTCGCTGGAGACCGACCGACGCCCTTGGTACCGCTGGCTCCGCCTTCCACGCCCTGGATTCAGATCGTGCGCACGCCGCCACCGACCCTGGATCTTTCCAGGTTCGCCGACCCCGTGGCCGGGCAGACCGAATGGTCGTGCATGCAGGGTCGAAAACGAGGTCTTCGAACTCACGGGATGGTCGAGGTCGATGCGGACCGAATCGCGTTCCGGGCGACCTGGAAGAGTTTTCTGGTGGCCTTGGCCTTTGTTTTCATGGGAACGCTGGTGACTTACCTGATTATCACGCAGGTGATCGCGGGCTTCCGCACGGGAATTCTCCACGCCAATCTTTGGGGACCGCTCTTGATTGCCCTTTCCTTCGTCGGGGCGGGAGGTTTCATGCTCTACGACTACTTGAAACCGATCGTTTTTGATAAGCGGATGGGTTCCTACTGGAAATCCTGGAAAAGACCCGACGAGTGGTCGAACGAAATTCCTCGAAAAGACTCGGTGAGCCTGAAGGACATCCACGCCTTGCAGATTGTCACCACGGGCTCGGATCGCTTCGGCACGATTGAGCTGAACCTGATCCTGCATGACGGCTCGCGTCGGCCTGTCGTTTATTATCCCAGAATCGCGCAAAACCAATTCCGCGGGGATGTCTCCATCCTCGCCCGATTTCTCGACAGGCCCATCTGGGAGCTTTGAAGGGCGACCGAGTCTGTTGAGGTGGATCATCTCCCCAACCCGCGAGCGGTCGCGCGGGCCGCTCGCGGGTTGGCACCATTCGCCATCGCGTTTTCTCGCGCGACCTTCGGTTATTCGTCACCCGAGGGGCCGTACATTCCCGGCACGGGAATTTCATTCAATCGGTAGTAAACGCAGAGCACCGCGCGGTGATGAATGATGTGGTTCATCACAAATCCTCGGATCACCGCCACCCTGGGCATCGTGAAGATCGTCTCGCCCGCGCTGAGGAGCGACCAGGGCTGGTAAATCTCCTCGTCCGTCACGGTCGAGAGCGCCTCGCGGGCCTCGGCGACGTTTTTGTCGAAGCTGTCGAGGACCTCCTGACGCGTCGAAAGCTTTGGAGTCTTGTACGAACAGCCGCCAGGCGGATTCATGTCCAGCGAAGAGGCCTTGATGGTCATCACGGCCCAGTTGGGGAGGTCGGCGAGGTGGTTCGCGTTCCAGCCGATCGTGTGCGACTTCGGGTGCGGCTGCCAGTCAATCTTATCCTCGGGCAGGCGTTCCAGAACCTTGCGCGTGCTGGCCATCTCCTGATCGAACTCGGGCAGAATGGACGCGGAATAGCTCATCGATCTGGCTCCAAATAGACAGGCTAACACAACGGCCGGACCTGAACGTCCGACAACATACTCTTCGATCGGCGTCATTCCCAGAAAAACTTTTCTTTTTTCTGTACGTCTGTCAACATACCTGGGAGACTCGGTCGGTCTCGGGAGGTTGCATCCGGCGCTTCGCTCGCAAATAATCAACGCGCGTTCCGGCCGATCGACGGTTTCTCCAAAGGGTTCACGATCATGAAGCGTCTGTCTGTCGCCCTCGCCCTGCTCCTCGCTTGGGGAAGCTCTCGGGTGGCCCTGGCCTCGTCGCCGCTTCCTCGAAGCCGACCGGAATCTCAGGGGGTTTCGCCCGTTGGCCTGCTCGCCTTCATTGAGGCCGCCGACAAGACGGTTGACTCGATGAACAGCGTGATGCTGCTCCGTCACGGTCAGGTCGTCGCCGAGGGGTGGTGGGCTCCCTATCAGCCCGAGGCGCCTCATTCGCTTTACTCGCTCAGCAAGAGTTTTACGTCGACGGCCGTCGGCCTCGCCATCGCCGAGGGGAAGCTCAGCGTGAATGATGAAGTGCTCAAGTTCTTTCCCGACGACGCCCCGCCTGACCCGGGCAAGAACCTCAGGGCGATGCGTGTGAGTGACCTCCTTCGCATGTCCACCGGCCAGCAGACCGAGCCGCCGCGAACGCCTGATCAGCCCTGGACGAAAACCTTTCTGGCGCAGCCGGTTCCGTTCAAGCCGGGCACGCACTTCCTTTACAACACCTCGGCCACGTACATGCTCTCGGCGATCGTTCAGAAAGCGACTGGCGAGACCCTGCTCGACTACCTCAAGCCACGTTTGTTTGACCCCTTGGGCATTGAGCATCCCACCTGGGAATCAAGCCCTCAGGGCATCTCCACGGGCGGCTTTGGCCTGAGCATCCGCACCGAGGATATCGCGCGCTTCGGCCAGCTTTATCTCCAAAAAGGGCGCTGGCAAGGCAAAGCGCTCGTCCCCGAGTCGTGGGTCGACGCGGCCACGGCGCGGCAGACTTCCAATGGCGGTAATCCCGCGAGCGACTGGGATCAAGGGTACGGCTACCAGTTCTGGCGCTGTCGGAACGGCGCCTATCGGGGCGACGGCGCCTTTGGCCAGTATTGCGTCGTCATGCCCGATCAGGATGCTGTTCTCGTCATCACCAGCGGCGTGAAGGACATGCAAAGCGTGCTCAACCTCGTCTGGGACAAGCTCTTGCCCGCGTTCAAACCCGCCCGCCTCCCCAACTCGGACGCCGATCGCGACACCCTCGAACACAAACTGCGCGGCCTCACGCTCCGCCTTGAAAAGGGCGACAAGGCGCCTCCTAGCACGTACAACCGCAAATTCAAGTTCTCGACGAATCCTCTCAAGCTCGAAGCGCTCACGCTTGAAGTCGCGGACAAGGGCGAGCCCCTCACGCTTCTCGCCCGGATCGACGGTGCCGACCAGCGGATCGTTTGCGGTTTTGACGAATGGACGAAAGGCCGGATGAGCCTCGGTCCCCTCGCCGAACAACCCGCCGCGGCCAACGGAGCCTGGAACGGCGCCGACACCTACACCGCTCGTGTCTGCTTCTACGAAACGCCGTTCGTCGTCACGCTCCGCCTCAAATTCTCGACCGACCAGGTCGTCCTGAACGTCGAATCCAACGTCGGCTTCGGCCCAACTCGCCAGCCTCCCCTCGTCGGCAAGGAAGAATAACCCCTCCCCGGTCCGACCCGCCCGCGCTCTCCGATCCAACGAAGACGGGCGGGCTGGACCCGTGATCCTCCGCCTCGAAAAATTTTCCAGGCGGCTGTTCTCGCCCCCCGGCATGGTGTCCAATAGCCGTTCAGGCGAGCCGTTGAGATTAACTCTGATAACTGACCAATGCCAATATGTGTTGATCTTTGGAGATTTTTTTGATTGAAAATCGTATGAGATATCGACCTGTCGTCGCCGTCGCCATGGCAAGTTTGCTGATTTTACCGGTGTCTACCGTTTCCGCTCCCGGGAACGAGAAGGGCAAGACGCCCTATCCGGTTCGGGTCAGCGAGGACCACCGGTCGTTGATCGACCAGCAGGGCAAGCCCTTTTTCTATCTGGGTGACACGGCCTGGGAACTCTTTCACCGGCTCGACCGCGATCAGGCGGTCGTCTACCTGAAAGACCGGGCGAAGAAACAATTCACCGTGATTCAGGCCGTGGTTCTGGCCGAATTCGCGGGACTGGTTGAGCCGAACGCATCGGGCCATCTTCCGCTTGTCGCGAACGATCCCAAACGCCCTGTCGACGCCTATTTCGCCGACGTGGATTTCGTCGTCGATCGAGCCGACGCCCTTGGCCTGGTCGTCGGGATGCTTCCGACCTGGGGCGACAAGTGGAACAAGAAATGGGGTCAGGGGCCGGAGATTTTCACCCCGGAAAACGCCGAGGCATACGGCGAGTTCCTCGGCAAACGCTACAAAAACAGGCCGATTATCTGGATTCTCGGCGGCGATCGGCCCGTGGAGAACGACCGCCAGAAGGCGATCCTTCGCGCTCTTGCCGCCGGTCTGACCCGCGGAGACGAAGGGCGACACCTCCTGACCTTCCATCCGAGCGGGGGCCGTAGCTCCGCCGATTTCTTTCCCGACGAGCCCTGGCTTGCCTTTCACATGATCCAGTCCGGCCACAACTACAACACGCCCAATTATGACCGGATCGCCGCCGAATACGCCCGCAAGCCCGTGAAACCCTGCCTCGACGGCGAGCCCGGCTACGAAGATCATCCCGCCGCCTTCAAGGCTTCCAACGGCTACCTTGACGCCTACGATGCCCGCAAGGCGGCCTACTGGGCGCTTCTCGCCGGCGCCTGCGGCCATACTTACGGCTGTCACGACATCTGGCAATTCCTTGGGCCGGGTCGTCCTCCGGTCACGTCCGCCCGGACCCCCTGGATCGTCGCGAAAGACCTGCCCGGCGCGGGTCAGATGCGGTTCGCGCGTGCCCTGATGGAGTCGCGCCCGATTCTCGACCGACAGCCCGACCAGTCGCTCCTCGCGTCCGACCCCGGCCGGGGGACCGATCACGTCCAGGCCGCTCGAAGCAAGGACGGCGGTTATGCCTTCATTTACTCGGCATCGGGCAAGCCCTTCACGGTTCATCTTGAGAAACTTTCGGGCGAAGAACTCAAAGCCTCCTGGTTCGACCCGAGGCAGGGTACGACCTCGGCCATCGGCCTGATTCGCCGCCTTGGAACGCAGGAATTTCGTCCCCCGAGTCAGGGTAAAGGACACGACTGGGTTCTCATCCTCGACGCCGTTTCCAAGGATTCGATTGATCCCGGCAAGGCCAACCCGTAGGCCATCGCGCCGGAACGCATCGAACTGACGTTCCCGACCTTGTATTTCGTGCGCAGGGGCTTTCCAATCATTCAAACCCTCGGGTTGACTGGCCGTTTGTCTGGACGCTTCCAGGTGGTCCTGGCGTCGCGGAAGGACCCGATTACCAGGATGAACCCGATCCGCGAGGAATCACCATCGGGACGTCGTTTCCCCAGGGAGTCGCGATGAAGCCTCTCGATCTTGCGATCCTCGCCGCAGTCCTTTTCAGCCTCCTGGGCGCGACGTCGACGGCCGACACGCCCCGCCCTGCCTCGCTGCTCTCCAATGGCGACATGGAAGCCGCCGGCCAGTCGTCCAACTGGCCCGACGCCTGGCCCCATCCCGAGGGTGCCTCCTGGGAAATGGAAGGGCAAAATCACTTCCTGCGGCTCCGGGCAAGTCAGCCCGCGCGAACGCTCGTCGTCTATCGCGTGGTCAAGCTCCGGCCCGAAGACGAGGCGTACTCGCTTCGATTCCGCGTTCGATACTCCGGCCTGAAGCGCGGCAAGGAGAACTGGCACGACGGCCGGATCATCCTCGACTTCAAGGACGCCTTGGGTAAAAAGCTTAAATCGGGCGTCGCTCCGCCGAGCTTCACCGGCGACTCCAACGGTTGGCTTGAACGCCAGCTCACTTTTCTCAAGCCAGACGTTGCCCGGACCTTCGAGATCATGCCCGCGCTCTTCTGGCCCGAGGCCGGTACACTGGACCTCGACGACATCACCCTTGTCTCCATCCCCGCCGAGCCGCTCAGAGTGGCCAGAGCCGCGGCTGAGGCGAAGGAAGCGGCCCGGATCGCTTCACTCCCGCGACCGGTGCCGAAGGTTGCAGTTCCCGCCGCCGACACGTTGCCCGAGGAACTCCATGTCGTCGGCAGGAATCTCCAGACCCGATCGGGCCGGGTCGTCTGGCTACAGGGCCTCGCCATTCCGAGCCTGGAGTGGTCGGCCGGTGGAGAGCATGTTCTCGAATCGATTAGAGTCGCGATTGACCGCTGGAACGCGAACTGCATTCGCCTGCCAATCCGCGACGACTTCTGGACCGGCCACGGTCCCTATCAAAACGACGGCGGCCTCGGCTATCGCCAGTTGATCGACGACGCGGTCAACTCCTGTGGAGGCCGAGGGGCCTACATCGTCCTCGACCTGCACCGCTTCCGTGCCCCGGGACAGGAGCACCTCGCCTTCTGGAAGGATCTCGCCGGGCGCTACAAGAACCACCCGGCCGTCCTCTTCGAGTTATTCAACGAACCGCACGATATTTCGTGGAAAGTCTGGCGTGACGGCGGCTTCGTCTCCGACGAGAAATCCAGCACCGTCGCCGCGGCCGAGAACTCACAAGGTCTCAAGGGTTTTTCCTCCGTCGGCATGCAAAGCCTACTGGAGACGATCCGCCGCGAAGGGGCCAAGAATATCGTCATCGCCGGTGGCTTGGACTGGGGTTACGACCTCTCGGGCATCCTCAAGGGGTACGCCCTTGACGATCGTGGCGGCCACGGTGTTGTGTACTCCAGCCATGTCTATCCCTGGAAAGGAGACTGGCCCGGCAAGTTTCTCGCCCTCGCGGCGTCCTATCCCCTCTTCCTTGGTGAAGTGGGCGCGGACATCCAGAAGATGGACTTCCTTCCCGCGAACCGGCAGGAAGATCCCTACACCTGGGTCCCCGACATGCTCGGCCTGATCCAGTCGGAAAAGCTCAACTGGACCGCCTGGAACTTTCACCCGAAGTCGACCCCGCGCGTCATTCTCGACTGGACCTACACACCGACCCCCTTTTGGGGGGCTTTCGTGAAAAAGGCCCTGGCGCACGAGCCTTTCGTCTCGAAAAAAATGCGATGAGTTCAACAGTCTGGAACGCCTCCGCGACCTGAACAGGAATCTGGCGATATCACTTGACCAGAATTCGATGTCCGCGATGTTGAACGTTCCGGTCCTTCTCCTGTCTTCTCGGAATGAGGGGTCTTTTCTCGCCGGGAAGTCTGGTTAAAATCGCCTCGTGAATCGACGCGGGCGAACAGTTCCCCTTTCAAGAGGCACGGACGATGGCGACGACGGGAAAATACCGACGGATCGGCGGCCTGATCCTTCACATCCTCCTTGGCGGACTGATCCTCTTCGCAGGAACCATGAAACTGGCCGGAAAGATGCCGCCCGAGGCGACCCAAAAGATGCCGGCGGGCATCGCGAGCCACCTCAAACTGATCGGCGCCGGAGAAGTTCTCACGGCCATTTTGCTGATCGTTCCACTGACGTCGTCGCTCGGCGTCTTGCTCGCGAGCGGCTTCTGGGGAGGCGTGATCTGCATCCACATGGCTCAGAGCGACGACTTCATCACCCCTTCCGTTTTTCTATTCCTGACCTGGCTGGGAGCCTATTTGCGTGCCCCGGCCGTGCTCTCCAGCTTTTTTCGAGGCCCGATGATCCCCGCCACACCTCGGCTTGAGGGCTGAATTTCCGGTGAAGAACGCTCAAAGGCAGACCACAAACATCGACGCCTCCTCCCGCAAGGCACGCCAGGCGATGGCCACGGTCCTGATCCTCGCGGCCTTTGGGCCTTTCCCTATTTTTGCAAAGAGCGCAGAGCCGACCTCGTTTGATGGTGAGAAAACCTCCTGGCACGGCTTCGATCGCCTTGATTTCCTGCTCAACGAGGAAACCCTGGCCGTCGAGCCCTTCCAGCGCGACGCCGACGAGGGTTTCGGCGTCAAGCCGCCTCCCAGAGGGATGAGGCGCGGTATCGTGGTCGTCCCAAAGCAACCCGCCGCCGGCAACCCCTGGTCGTGGCGGGGGTGTTACTGGGACCACGAACCGCAGACCGAGGTGGAACTTCTCCGCCGAGGTTTTCACGTCGCCTTCGTCACGCCCGATCCTGGCCCGGCCTGGGACGCCTGGTATGCCTTTCTGACCGACAAACACGGGCTCTCCAAAACCCCCGCGTTTATCGGCATGAGCAAGGGGGGCGTGAACGCCTACGACTGGGCCTCGGCCAACCCCGAGAAGGTCTCGTGCATTTATGCCGATAACCCCGCCATTCGCCCCGACGCCTTTGACAGGCTCGACAGGCTCGTCCTTCGCGATGTCCCTCTCTTGAACATTTGCGGGAGTCTGGATTTCTTGCTGGAACGGCACACGCTCGCGATTGAAAACCGCTATCATCAGCTTGGCGGCCGGATCACCCTCATGATCAAGGAAGGCGCCGCGCATCATCCCCACAGCCTGCGCGATCCCAAACCCATCGCCGACTGGATCGAGTCCAATGCTCGGCCCGACGACAGATCCGGCAAGAACCGTCCCGATTTCGCTGGCGAATCGTTCACCCGATCCGCTTATTACACACTTGCCGATAACGTCTTTCGCCCCCTTGAGGCCGAGAAAACGTTTGTGACTTGCCGGGGTCCAGGCTTTACCGAGGTCTTCGACCGCTACGACGCCTTGACCGGAAGCCCCTGGGGCGTGACCGGCATGACGATCGTCGTGCCCCGAACCCCCGCGCCCGGCACGCCCTGGGTCTTTCGGGGCGATCGCATCGGCCGCGAGCCTTCGATCCTGGATCGGGCCTTGCTCAATTCCGGATATCATCTCGTCGCGGCTCCGGTCGTCGCGCAATCGGGTCCGGTCCGGAAACAGTGGGATGCCGTGTACGCGATGTTGACGGAACACGGTTTCTCCCATAAACCTGTCTTGGCCGGCACGGGCACCGCCGCGGGCGAAGCCTACGCCTGGGCCATCGACAACGCCGACAAGGTTTCTTGCATCTACGGCGAGAACCCCTCTTTGCAAAGCCTCATGGCCAAGGCCCCTCCCATCGACAACCTCGCCCCCCTCGCCAAAGCCGGAGTTCCACTGATCCACGTTTGCGGAAGTCTTGACCCCTGGCTCGACAGTCAGACCCGCGTCGTCGAAGCGCGTTACCGCGAACTTGGCGGCCAGATGACCGTGATCGTCGTTGACGGCGAGGGACATTTTCTCGCGAGTCCCCGAGATCCCCGGCCGATCGTGGACCTGATCGTCAACGCCTCGAAAACGCCTCCCCGTTGACCGTTGCCTTCCGCCTCTTCCCCATTCGACACTGGTCGGCAGGCTTTGTTTGACCTTCCATTTTCAAAAAGTTCCCGCCCGATGATCACGCGATGGTCGACCGGCGTTGCCTCCGAAAACATGGACGAGAGTATCCTCGTCGACCTCGCCGGAATCGTCGAGCGTCATCCCTGGTGGGCCGCCCGCGCCTCCTTGACGATCGCCTTGCTGAACGAACTGGACATCAGGCCCCCCGCCCGGGTGCTTGACGCCGGTTGCGGCTGGGGCGTTACCCTGAAGGCCCTCGAACGCCGAGGTTATCAGGTCGCCGGCATGGACGTCTCCCGCCACGCGTTGGAGCGGCTCGACCGCCCCGGCCGGACCCTGATCGAGGCCAATCTGTCGGAGACGATCGACAACCAAACCGCCGCCTTTGACGCCGTCCTGACGCTCGACGTCATCGAACACGTCGACGACGACCGGGCCGTCGTTTCTGGCCTGGCGCGCCTGGTCGTTCCTGGCGGCGTCGTCGTCCTGAGCGTTCCCGCGCAGCCGACACTTTTCAGCGAGTTCGACACCATTCAAGGGCATCGCCGCCGCTATTTACCCGAAAGCCTGACCGCGGTGTTTGAAGGGACCGGTCTAATTTTGGAGCGCCTCTTCTGGTGGGGTTCGTGGCTGACCCCGATTCTCGAACGCCAGCGGTCGCGGCCCCGGTCGGTCGCCGGAGAGTCCGCCGCGGAAACTTACCGCCGATACCTTCAACTTCCTCCCTGGCCCCTTTCCTGGGCCTTGCGACTCCCCTTCGCCTGGGAGCAACCTCGCGCCCTTCGCGGCAGGCTGCAAACCGGAACCTCCCTCTTCGCCGTCGCCCGAAGACCGGAAATTGCGCCGACGTTGCCATCAACGGATTCATCAATTATGAAGCCTCCATTAAACCTGAACCGCTTCTGAAATCGCCTCGATCCTCCGTTTGTGAACCGGCCAAAATCGTGTTACCAACAGCTTGCGACGATGTCCGAAAATTCTGGACGTTACGATGGATCTTTCGGTTCCTTGATCGATATTTCATTATCAATTAGTTTATTAGCCATTGGTTATTAGTCATTAGTCATTAGTCATTAGTCATTAGTCATTAGGCATTAGGCATTAGGCATTAGTCATTGGTCATTGGTCATTGGTCATTGGTCATCTCCGTTCGCATTTGCGAAGGCGTGATTACAAAACACAAACACAGGTACGCACTCAATGAAACTTAACATCGTTGTCATCTACGGCTCAGTACGCGCAACGCGGCAGGGGATCAAGGCCGCCCGGTTCATCGTTAACCAGTGTCAGGAGCGAGGAAACCCGGCCGTTTTGATCGACCCGGCCGAGGATCGCCTGCCGCTGCTCGATAAGATGTACAAGGAATATGAAAAAGGCCAGGCCCCGGAACCGCTCGAACGGATCGCCGGTCGGCTCAAAACGGCCGACGCCTTCATCATCGTCTCGGGCGAATATAACCACAGCATTCCCCCCGCGCTCTCGAACCTGCTCGACCATTTTCTGGAAGAGTACTTCTGGCGCCCTTCGGCGATCGTGAGCTACTCCGCCGGGCCTTTTGGAGGCGTTCGCGCGGCGATGCAGTTGCGAGCGATGCTTGGCGAGCTGGGAACGCCGAGCATTCCGTCGATCCTCGCGCTTCCGAAGGTTCAAGACGCCTTTGACGACGACGGCCATCCCCGCGACGAGGCCGCGGTTTCTCGCGCGGCGCGGTTCCTCGGCGAGCTGGAATGGTACGCCAACGCCCTGCGCGAGGCGCGCAAGGCGGGCGTCCCCTACTGAAACGGGCCGCGGCAGTGTAGAATAATCGCCGGACTTGAGCGTGGACGTTCCATCGTTCGACGTGGCTCTGGGAATCGTCATGGAACTCGTGAATCTCGGCCGGGCCGGTGTGAAGGTCTCGCGAATCTGCCTCGGCTGCATGACCTACGGAAGTAGCCAGTGGCGCCCCTGGGTTCTCGACGAGGAGGCGAGCCGCCCCTTCTTCCGACGCGCCTGGGAAGCCGGAATCAACTTCTTCGACACCGCCGACATGTACTCCGACGGCGCCAGCGAAGAGGTTCTCGGCCGGGCACTCCGCGACCTGGCGATCCCTCGCGAACAGCTCGTCATCGCCACCAAGGTTTTCAACCCGACCGGCCCGACCGCCAACGAACGCGGCCTCTCGCGCAAGCACATCCGCCACGCCATCGACGCCAGCCTGAAACGGCTCAAGGTCGATTACGTCGACCTTTACCAGATCCACCGGTTTGACCCGACCACGCCTGTCGAGGAAACCCTCGAAGCCCTCGACGCCGTCGTGAAATCGGGCAAGGCCCTCGATATCGGAGCCTCGTCGATGTTCGCCTGGCAGATGGCGAAGATGCTCCACACCTCGGAAAAACGGGGCCTGGCGCGATTCGTGACCATGCAGAATCACTACAACCTCGTCTATCGCGAAGAGGAGCGAGAGATGATCCCGCTCTGCCGATCCGAGGGAATTGGCCTGCTTCCCTGGAGCCCGCTCGCGCGCGGCTTCCTCGCCGGCAACCGAAGCAAGACCGCGTCTCGCGGCGAGACCAGCCGCGCCAAAACCGACGACTTCGCCCACAAGCTTTATTATCAGGAGAGCGATTTCTCGGTCGTCGATCGTGTCGGCGAGATTGCCCGAGCTCGCGGCGTCTCAAATGCCCAGGTCGCCCTGGCCTGGCTCCTCGGCCAACCCGGCGTTACCGCGCCGATCATCGGCGCCTCCAAGCCTCACCACCTCGACGACGCCCTTGCCGCGCTCGACCTCCGGCTCGACCCCTCCGAACTTCAGGCCCTGGCCGAGCCCTATCATCCCCACCCCGTCCTCGGCCACAGTTAACGCCAAGTCTCCTCATCCCCGTCTTGCCCCTCCCTCGCACGCGCTTCCATGGCGCGCCTTATTCCTTCTGCCCTTTGCCCTTTGCCCTTTGCCCTTTGCCCTTTTTGCATCTGATCCAAAACCTCCTTGACCACAATACCCATTCCGACAAGAAACAACCCTGGAAACAAGAAAGCATGCTTGACGTCCCCCACGCGGCGGGTTAAACTTGCGAGGACGAGGTCGTCTGACTTCCTTTAGCAGAGTGGGCAATGCGCCAGTCTAGCCAGATCACATTCTGGTCCCGTAATCTCCTTTCGCTCATCCTCCTCGCGGCGAACATCGCCGCTCCCTTTCGATCCTCGGCCCTGAGCCGGACCCTCCTCGAAGACCTTCGACCGACGAGGGTCACTCATTCGCTCGTCCGCGTTCGATCGGTATCGCCCGCGCGGATCAGCCCCGGTTTTCGGGTGGTCGTCGGTCTTTCCAGTGGTGGGCCCGACAAGACCCGGGCTAGATTCAGCCCCTTCTCCATCCTGGTCGTCGCCTCGAAAAAGTTGCCCGTTCCTCGGGGCAACCTCGCTCACTTTTCGCTTGCGCGGCCGAAACCCCCGTTACGCTGTTGATCGTCCCCGCCCGCCCCAACGTCCGCTCGCATTGAGTTGATTGAGGTCGAGTCCGGCTCGCTCTTTCACCGGACGCAGAGACCGACTTTCTTCCGAGCGCGACGCATCTCCACGCCCTCCGACCGTAATCGTCATCCTGGCGATCACGGACCGCGACATCACCTGTCTCATTCCCTCCAGACTTGGGTTGCGGATCGTCCTGGCACGCCCACGCGGCCCGGGACAGCTCCACCCCCCGCTTGCTCACGTAAAGGGGTTTTCTTGCCATGCGTAACGCCTGTCATCCGTTCATTTTCCGTCATCGAACAATGCTCCGCGTCGGAATTCTGGGAGTGAGCCTGACCTTGCTTGGCTCTCCGCTTCTCGCGGCCTCGCCGAAGGCCCGGTCAAGCCGGGTCGTCGCGGTCAAACACGTCAAAACCACGCACAACACCACCGAGGAATCCACGCCGACCGACTCCGAAGAGGTTCCGACAATCGACGTCCTCAAAGGGCTCAAGACCGGCCAGATTTCCGCCTCGGCCGAGGGCATCGGCGACGGCCGGATCAAGCTCTCGATCACAAACCGCACCGACCGCAAGCTCCGCGTCGTCCTGCCCCCCGGCCTGATCGCCTCCAGCGCAACCAGCCAGTTCGCCGGCATGGGTGGCATGGGCGGTGGTATGGGTGGCATGGGCGGTATGGGAGGCGGCATGGGAGGCATGGGCGGCGGCATGGGCGGTATGGGCATGGGCGGAATGGGAGGCATGGGCGGCGGCATGGGCGGCGGCATGGGCGGCGGCATGGGCGGCGGCATGGGAGGCGGTATGACTGGCCGTGGCGGAGCGATGGGGGGCATGGGAAGGTCGGGCACCATGCCGCCGATGATGGGCTTGATGATGCTCGGACGCCTGATCATGAACCTGATCGGCGACCGCGATAGCTGGGATACTCGTTCCCTCATGTCCGGGATGATGGGCGGCATGGGAGGTATGGGCGGTGGCATGGGAGGCATGGGCGGTGGCATGGGCGGTATGGGCATGGGAGGCATGGGAGGGGGATTTCGATCGGTGCCGCCGACGGGCCTTCCCGAGGCGACCTTTGAGCCGAAGCAGGTTCGCCACCTGCCGACCTCTGTTGTCAGTCTGAATGGTCCCAACGCCGAAGCGAAGCCCATCATCCCGGCCAAGGGAGAGGTCTTGCGAATCAGCGGGATTGACCAGTGGACCGACGACACGCGAACCAAGGCCATGATTGAACGCCTTGCCGAAACCAAGGCCCCGCGGACGGTTGCGCAGATGGCCATCTGGTACGCCACCTCGGGAATCGAGTGGGCGCAGGTCGGTCGGCTCTCGCAGGGGTGGGGCAACGCCAGCGAGATCGCCCTCGCCCGCTCGATGGTCGAAGGGCTGGAACGCTCGGAGAAGCCCTCCGCGCGGGGGGATGTCGGCACGCTGTACTGGGAGGTCACGGCCGAGGGCGAGCAACCAGCCGACCTGATCGCCGGTCTTCGCAAGGTCTGGGCGAAAACCCCGGTGATTGGTCTGACCGCCGAGGAAGGCGTTCCCGAACGTCCGGCCGGTCCGTCGCTCGCCTGCAAGCTGACCTTCAAGGGGGCCTCGGCCGAGATCCGGCTCGCGGCAAGTCACCCGTCGGGAACGGACTGGATTCCGATCGGTGAATCACGGGTCAAGCTCACCGAGACCGCGTCAACGTCGACCGCGAACCCGTCGGAAGAGACCAGGGCAATCCGGGTCGGCGATGCCGTTGCCGAGGCGATGCTCGCCCACCTCGTTCAGATCCACCTTTCGCGCGGGCCTCGCGATAAAGGCAAGGAGACGTTCAAGATCAAGATCGTGAACCACTCGCCGCTGATCCTGAACGGCCTCGCGCTCGGTGGCAAGTCGGTGGATGAAACGCACGCGCCGTCGGTGCTCGCCGGGCTCTGCATTCCGCCGCTCAAGAGCCTGACCGTCCCCGCCTCGGCTGAGATGGTCGACCGCCTTCACCTCAAGGAAGGCGCGCAGGTCTTCGCCGCGGATCTAAGCGGCCTTTAATAAGGATGCGAAGTCCAGTGCGGGTCGACCCGGATTCCAGGGAATTGAGGTCGACCCGCCACGCGTTTCGGGCAAGCGCGCGCTTGCGAAAGAATTGCGTTGACAAGTGGAGCGGTGCGCCCATAATTGACGATTAAGAATCACCTTAGGTTCGGGTGCCCGGAAAACCACATTCTTCCACCGGGCGCCGACCGTTTCGATGGATCAAGACAATCCGAGGGTCCGGTCTCGGGCGGAGCGCGCGTCCCGTCACTGCGCCTCGACGGTTTCCCTGGGAGACGGCTAGATGGCCACCTCGACCGAGAGCAATCCCCCGGTGAAGGACTCGAAAACGCTTTCGAGTCTGAATGAGTACAACCTCGAAAAGACGATCCTTCGCCGGGGTCTCGCGACGCCTCCCGAAATCGAGATGTGCAAGTCGCACCGGGCCAAGCTCTCGGCCAAGGGGGACGAGACGCGCGGACTTCTCGACATCATGATCGAGGCCAAGGTTCTCACCAAGAGCCAGGCCATTCGCCTCCGGACCGAGGTTGGCGAGCCGAACAAGAAGTTTGAGATTCCCGGCTACCAGATCATTGAACGCCTCGGCAAAGGCTCGATGGGCATGGTCTTCAAGGCCCGCCAGACGAGCGTTGACCGCATCGTCGCCGTGAAGATCTTGCTCGACGCCCTGGCGCAGAACAAGGAATTCATCAAGCGGTTCGACCGCGAAGCCAAGATCGCCGCCAAGCTCTCGCACAACAACATCGTCAACGCGATCGATGCCGGCGAGGTCGACAATCATCACTTCTTCGTCATGGAATACGTCGAAGGCTCCACGATCAAGGACGCCCTCGAAAAAACCAAGCGGTACGAGGAAAAGACCGCGATCCGGATCGTCATGGCCGTGGCCGAGGCCCTCAAGCATGCCCACGAGCGCGGCCTGATCCACCGCGACATCAAGCCCGAGAACGTGATCTTGACCAGGGACGGCAACGTCAAGCTCGCCGACCTTGGTCTCGCCCGGCTCACCGCCGATGAAAAATGGGCGATGTCCGAGGCCGGGATGGCGATCGGCACCCCCTATTACATCAGCCCCGAGCAGGTTCGTGGCCAGGTGGACGTCGACATCCGCGCCGATATCTACAGCCTCGGCGCGACCTTTTATCACATGGTTACCGGTCAGGTCCCTTACGACGGCGAGACACCGACCGACGTCATGCGGCAGCACGTTGACAAGAACGCCGTCCTGACGCCCCCCGACCACATCAACACAAGCCTTTCCAGCGGCGTCGGCATGGTCATCGAGACGATGATGGCCAAGAACCGGGACAACCGGTATCGAACGCCCGACGACCTGATTCTCGACCTGAAATGCCTTGTCGCCGGTGACAGCCCGATGATTGCCGGTCAGAAGACCGAGGCCCTGGCGAAGCTTTCTCAGGGCGAATCGACCGAGCAGACCGCCGCGGGCGCGACCGAGTCTCAGCTTGTTGAGATGGCCGGCTACGTCAATGGACGCAACAGCGTCATCGCCGCGATGGCGATGATCCTGGCCCTCTCGGTCGTCACCAACGTCGTCTTCCTCGCGGCGCGCTGAGCCGAGACAAACCGAAAAAAAGAAGACGCAACGATCCCTCGAACGCTGTCGGGGGATCGTTGCGTTTTTCGAAGAGTTCAATTAGCGGGGCAGGTCCGCCGGGGAACCGCTCAAGGAGGAATTAATTCTTGCTGAAGTCAAAAGACCGCAAGAATTCCTTGCCGAGCGGGTCTTTGAGAAACTTGGCGTGACAGGCGGGGCAGAGATCGAACCGGAAGCCCTTGTGAAGGCGGGCGGTAAGCTCGTCCGACGAGAGCGCCTCGTCGCGCTGGAGGAGTTCGGAGACGGCTTCCATGTGGTCGCCGTCAAGGTCTTCCTCCGTGATCTCGGTGGGGTCAAACCCGGCGAATGCCTCGATCTTGACCACGTAGCGAGCGTCGCCAGAGGCGGTCAAATCTTTCCCGCAGAGATCACACGTGAAGTGGACCATCAGCGTCTCTTCCCTCGGTGATAAGCCGGCCAGGAATTCCGGTGGAGATCACAAATCCGATTCTAACCCGACGGCCCGGAACGGTCCAAGCCCCTGACCGGGAAATCGAGTAGATCGGATCGGGCGAAAACCCGTCAAGGCGAAAACCGCGACCGACAACGCCACGAGCGTCATCGACCGCGCGGCGCGGACTTCCCAGGGATCGTAAACCAGCCTCAGCCGATGCGACCCCGCCTCAAGTCCGACCGACAAAAACGTCCCTCGATACGGCGCGATCGCGGCCGGTCGCCCGTCCACGTCCGCGCGCCAGCCAGGGTCAAACGTCTCTCGAACAATCAACGTCGTCTTACTTCCGCAAACAATCGAGATCCCGATCCGATCCTGATCGAACCGTGATGAGGTCGGCCGATCACCCGCGAGAGTCGAGGCGATCGGCTCGGCATCCATCCTGGCGAGCCAGACCGAACCAATGCGCTCGGCGATTGCGCCAAATGCCTTCGGCGGCGGAGTCGCGGCCACGACGGCGACGACCCCCGCCTCGCGGAGTCGCTCACGAGCGCGCGCGACCCCGGCCCAGGTCACCGTACGTCGGCTCGTTCGAGCGGTCTGGCCAGGCTCGTAAAGGGGTTCGAACCAGTCGAGGTTTCGGGTCAGCTCGATCGAGTCATAATTTCTCGGATCAGCGAGGCCGTATCGCATCGCCAGATTCGGCGGAAACTCCTCGCCAACGCCGATCAGGCGACCGCCGATTTCGCGCAATCGAGCGATCAACCGGGTCTCGGGTCGATCGTCGGCCGGGTCGATCGCCGGATTCAGGGCGTCTCCAAAGGCCAGAAGTTCGACGACCGTCAAGGCGAGCAGAATCCCCTTCGTCGCCGACCACGAAATCATTCCCCTGCCCGCCAACGCCGCCAGGGCCGCGAGCAGGGCGAGTTCCGCGGCGGTGAGACGAACTTGCCTGGGAAGGTGCTCGATTGCCTGCCGGACCTGCCGGTCGGCGCGGTGTCGATAGACGGCCGGGTCGGCCCCTTCGGTGATCCTCGCGGCGGTCGCGTAATGGGCCTCGGCGCGACCGCGAAGCATCGGCCCCGCCTGCGCCGCGGCGAACGATCCCAGGCAGAGCAAGGCCGCCAGTCCCCCCCAGAGCGACGCCCCGATCGGTTTGACCTCGGCCAGTCGGTCAAGTCCCGCACCCCCCAGCAGGACCAGGCCAAAGGCCACCCAGAGCGTCAGCCGACGCTGATCCATGACGTCGAGCACCGGCACCGCGCGCAGGCCATTCACCACGGGCGGGAACCCGAAGGCACCCAGGAACCCAACAGCCGTCAGCGCCGTCAAAAAGGCGATCCGATCGCCTTGCTTTCTCGATCGCCAGGCCGTCGGCGCCAGCCAGATCAAGGTCGCCAGTCCCGCGTAACCGCCGGCCGACTCGTTGAGGTTGTGAACGCCGACCGCCCGCGCCAGGTTCGGTTGCCCTCGTCTCTGACTGCCGAAGGCATACGGAACCGCCGTGCAGACCGCGTCGAGCACTCTCGGCCTTGTCAGTTGAAACGGCGAGGGCTTCTCGCGGCCTCGATCCGCCCAGACCGGGCTCTTTCCCAGATAAACCGCGAGCGGCAGAATCGAAACCGCGGCGATCACCAGACCCAGGCCGACCCCCATTCCCCACGCCCCGACCCCTTCAAACCGCCCTGGAATCGCCCGCCAGAGGACATAAAGTCCCCCCGCCAGCAAGACATGCGCGCTCGTCTGGACGTGTCCCGCGAGGAAGACGCCGCCGACGATCAGACCGAGAAGGCCGACGCGTCGCGGTCCCGAACCGTCGAGCACGCGATCCGACGCCCAGAAGAGCCAGGGGAGCCAGACCGCCGCCGCCGTGACCGGATAGAGCAGCCAGACGACCAGGAAGCCGCAGAAGGGGTACGACAGGCCCGCGAACCAACGTCCCCAGGTTCCGAACCCCCACGACCTCGCGAGCAGGTAAGTCCCCAGGCCCGCGAACCAGAGCCGCGCCGCGGCCATCCAGGCGATCGCCTCGGGAAGCTTGCCGAGATACGCGATCAGGTGAAACGGATCAAAGACGGCGCTCTGACTGTTCGACAGGTGTGGCGTTCCGCAACCGGCCCGATCGTTCCAGACGGGGATTCGGCCGCGTCGGAGCATCGCCCTGTTGAATTCCAGCCAGGGCTGAAACTGAAGCACGGGGTCCGTGAGCAGGCGGTTGACTGGCTCGTAATCAGGCCCGGCAACGTCCCGAAAGCTCGCCGAGACAAAGACGACGTCGGCCGCGCTGAGGATTTTCCCGCCAAAAAGGCTCTCGCGCAGCAAGGCCGCCACCAGCAGGCCGAGCACCAGCGCGAACGCGGCGAATTCTCGACGTGTGGACATGACCCGGCTGCCTCCCTGCGGTGCATTCTCAGACGCGCTGAGGCCGCTCTCTTCCTTGAGCCTGCCCCCTTCTGGAATAGCCGAAGTCGCCGATCCGGGCAAGCCCAGCCGGAGAATGGCATCGATTCAATGACCCATGACCGATGACCAAGGGATTTTTCCTCTGGTCATCGGTCATCAAAACGTCTTAATGCCCCGCGCTCAGGTGCCCGATCAGGCGACCCGGCAGATCAGGCATTTGAGATACTCGGTTTCCAGGCACGAGGCCGAAACCGGGTGGTCGCTCGCCTGCCCGCGCTGTTCGAGGAACTGGATCGAACGGCCTGAAAGCTCGGCGACCTGACCGAGCATGTCGGCGAAAAGGCCGCGATCCACCAGGCCCGAGCACGAGCAGGTTACGAGAATTCCGTCCGGCTCAAGCACGTCGATCGCCGACCGATTCAGGCGGAGATACGCCTTCAAGGCGTCTTCGACTCCGCGCGGGCTTCTCGCGAACTTGGGGGGATCGCAGATCACGACGCCGAATTTCTCGCCGAGACCGCGGAACGATTCCAGGGCGTTCAGCGCGTCGGCCGCTTCAAACCGGGCGGCGTGAACCTCGTTGATCGTCGCGTGATGCCGGGCCACCTCGATCGCAACCGCCGAGCTATCGACCCCGAGCGCTGATTTCGCGCCGCCGTTCTTGAGGGCGTTGAGCGTGAATCCGCCCGTGTAGCAATACAGGTCCAGAACCGACCGCCCTCGGCAATATTGCGCCGCAGCGAGTCGGTTCTCGCGCTGATCGAGAAAGAAGCCGGTTTTTTGACCCCCTCGAAAATCGACCCAGTAGGTCAGGCCATGCTCGACGATCTCCGCCGGGGCAATCGGCAAGGTGCCCAGAACCGACTCGAAAGGGGTGGTGATCCCTTCCTGTTCGGCCGTGATGCGCTCGGTGCGGGTCAAGACGCCTTCGACACCCGTCAAATCCTTTAAAAGGCGTGCCAGCGGCTCGCGGCGTTCAAAGAGCGCCAGGCTGGTAAACTGGGCGACGAGCCAGCGGTCGTAACGGTCCACGGTCAGGCCGGAAAGGCCGTCGGCCTCGCTCGAAATCAGGCGATAACCGGCGGACGGCCGATCGAGGCCGAGGGCGTTGAGGCGGAGACGCAGGGCTTTTTCGACCTGTTCGGTCCAGAAAGCGTCATCAAGCGGGCCGCCGTCCCATCGGTAGAGGCGGACCCGGATGGCGCTGTTGGGGTTGAAGATTCCCCGGGCGACGAACCGGTCTTCGTGGCTGTAAACCTCAACCTCGTCGCCCGGCGCGGGGTCACCATCGACTCGACCGACGGAGGTGACGAAGACCCAGGGGTGTCGGGCGAAGAACGGGCGGGCACGCCTCGGCTTGAGGATGACCCGGGCTAGTTTCGACATCATTCCTTCAATTCAGGACGCGCGAATGGCCGACTCGAACTCGGCCAGGTACGCCAACGTGCGGTCGAGCTGGTTCTTGAGATGCCGCACGCGCAGCAGGCTCTTGATCCGACAGAGTAACTCGACCTTGTTCACCGGTTTCGTCAGAAAATCATCCGTGCCCGACTGCACTCCGCGCTCGAAGTCCGACGCCTCATTCAGCGCCGTGACCATCAGGATGAGCAGGTCCTTGGTGGCCGGGTTGCTCCGAATCTTCCGGCAGACCTCGAACCCCGAGAGCCGCGGCATCATCACATCGAGCAGCAGCAGGTCGGGCTCGAACTCGTTGACGACGCGAAGGGTTTCCTCGCCATCATACGCGGTTCGAATCTCGCAATCGACGTCACTCAGGTACGCTTCCAGGAGTTCGACGTTTTGCAGGTTGTCGTCGGCGATCAGGATTTTCGGGGGGCCTTTGGGAAGTTCCATGGCGGGCTCTCCTGTCGAATCCAAGGCAACGGCTAGCGGTGCCCGAAACCCCGAGTCGGCGGCATCCCTGAGGCCGGTCGGGGGCAAGAACCGTTCACGCCCGGGGGTCATCGCCGTATTCTAGCGAGCCCCCCCCGTTCCAGGAACCGGAATCCAGGAGGATTGCAAAGTCCCAATGACCGATGATTGATGACCGATGACTGAATCGTTTGCTTTTTGGCCAGGGACCGACATCCTGAGCATTCCGCATCTTGGTCATCGGTCATCGGTCATCGGTCATCGAAGAGCCCGACTTTGCAGTCCTCCTGAACCGGAATCGACCGAATTCCATTTTGACGCCTCGCGCGAGGATATCGACCACGCCAAAAATTTCGCGTTTTTCGCCGCGAAATCACTCGGTTGGTCACACGTCGACCGTTCGCGGGTACGATGATTGGGAAGGGGATCTGACGACCGTCGCTTGCTCCGAGGAAACCCGGTGGTAAAATAGCGAACAAGGCGTGGCAAGATAGATGACGACACATCCCGATTTGGATGCGGATCGCAACACTTGCCCCTCAAGGGTGCGAGGAGGCCCGGCCGTGCCGCTGCAAGAGTTCGACCGCAAGCTTTTGGACCGTTGCCTGCGGAAGGAGCCCGGAGCCTGGAACGATTTCGTCGACCGCTACATGGGTCTGATCTACCACGTCATCCATCACGTTTCACACGCCCGAAGCGCCGTGCTCTCCGGGCCTGACATTGAAGACATCGCTGGCGAGATCTTTTACGAGATCGTCGACGACGATTATGAGGTTCTCCGCCGGTTCAAGGGTGCAAGCTCCTTGCCGACCTACCTCACGGTGATCGCCCGCCGCGTCTGCGTCAAGGAAGTCATCAAGCGTCAGCGCGAGGCCGAGCTAGGCCACGCCCACGCCCACCGCGCGGGGATCTCGGACAGCGATTCGGCCGAGGCCGAGGCGATCGCCACGTCCGAGGAAGTCGCCCGGATGCTCGAAAACCTTCCCGAGCGCGATGCCGAGGTTATCCGGCTCTATCACCTCAAGTCGTTGAACTACCGCCAGATCGGCAAGCAACTCGGCATCGCCGAGAATTCCGTCGGCCCGATCCTCGCCCGAGCCCGCCAGCAACTCCGCCGCACCGCCGAACAGCGTAGCGCGAGCTAATTTCCTATCCGCCCGCATTCCCAACAAGTACGCACCGGCTCCTCTCGCGAGGTTGACCGGTGCTTTTTTTGTTGGCTCAAGAGACGTTTTAAGCGATGGCCAAATTCCGAATTTCCTTGGTCATCGGTCATCAACACCCGAGCGGCTTAACGCTCGATCCCGGCATCCATTGCCCCGCGCCAGCCTGTGCGGGTGTCGGTATATTGCGGGCCTGGCTCCGCGATCGTGGGAATCGGCGGTCCAACGACCTCTTCAATCCCGCGCGCATACGACGGGGGCAGAAGATCGGGCGAGAGATCGGCCGGGTCGCGACGGCTCGGGCGTTTGGTATTCCCATTCAGGCCGAGCGGCGTCGGCTCGCTCAAGTGGATGCGGGGCGGAGGCGCGGGGAGGGTCTCGCGGATCGAGTTCGGGGTCGGTGTTGAAGCCGGTTCCTGAGCCTCGGGGTTCCGGCTTGCGATTCCGGTCCGTTCCAGATTAATGCGAGCATAACCGTTGTAATTCGGCTCGACGAAGAGGGCCTCGCGGCGATCGGCGTCAAACTTTGGGTTGATCTTGATCTTGGCCATCGTCACGTCGAGCGCCATCTTTTCTTGCTGCATCCATTCAAGGCGGAGCTTTCTCGGCAGATAAACCTTCTGCGCCGTCGGGCCAGACTGGCCGGGGAGCAGCGACTCCTGATAATCATTCACCACGGCGTGAGCGAGCGGCGTCTTGCCGTCGGCCGCGTAAACCCAGTGCTCGCGAATTCGCCCCGTCGCCTCTTCGAGGACCGTTTCCTTGACGAGTGAATCGCCTTCTTTTGACCTCGTCGGCTCGGTCAGGATTACCGTCCCGGGCTCCTTGCCGGGCTTGACCTTGATCTTCGCGGCTTCCTCGTCCGAAATGACGCGCAGGCCAAGCGCCTCGATAATCCAGTCGGGTTGCAGGCCGGCGGCCGAGATCGGGCTGGCTCCCGAGTCATCATAGTTGCAGTAGTAAACCGCCTTATCGGGCGTGTCCTTGGCCCAGAACCAGAATTCCTTGTCGTTCGACCCGATGTTGGCGACAGTCTGACCGGAGATCGGCATCCCCAGTTCCAGCATGAAGTTGCGCGGCAACTCCAGCGCCAATCTGCCGTGAAGACCCCCCGTCGCCCCCCGATTCGCCGACGAGACCGAAGGCGCCGCCTCAAGGCTCTGCACGCGCTCGGCGTTGCGGTTGTGCTCGACGAGTAAATCGACGGCGCTTTCCTCCGAGCGCGACGGCAGGGCATCGCGCCCCGCGAGGTTGCCCATGCCCGCGGTCCGGCAGCCGGACGCGGCGACGAGCGTCGCCGCCGCGAGTACCGCGAGGCAGATTGGGCGACGCATCGTCATCGCAACTCCTCTCGCCGGTCGGGCCAACCTTGGAGCGCTCGTGCGCGGGAACCGGAAATCGAGACCGATATGTCGTATCCAATGCGAGACGAGCTACTCTCGCTCGACTCGACGCGGACCCTATCCCAATCACCCCGATCGGGCAAGGCCGATCCGATCGGTCGCGGAAGACGCCACCTCGAAGATCGGTTTCGGCCATCGATCAACTGTGGAGAAACTTCGTCATCGCGTCAAAACCTCGCTCCAGCGTGTCCAGATCGGTCGCGAAGGAAAGCCGCGCGTACCCTTCCGACCCGAACGCCGAGCCCATCACGAGCGCGACGTGAGCCTGAGCCAGCGCCGTCAGGCAGAACGATGTCGAGTCAGTCACCTTGACCCCGCCGAGCGTTCGGCCAAAGTGCGACGAGACGTTCATGTACGCATAAAAGGCACCGCCAGGGGGCACGCAGGTCACGCCCGAGAGGTTGGCGATCCGCTCCAGAACGTACTCGCGGCGGCGCGCGAAGTGCGATTTCATCGTGACGACCGAATCTTGCGGCCCGGTGATCGCTTCGAGCGCCGCGAACTGACTGACGGAGCACGGGTTGCTCGTTTCCTGGCTTTGCAGGTCGGTCATGAACTTGGAAACCGCCAGCGGAGCCACGGCCCAGCCGATCCGCCAACCGGTCATCGCGTAGGTCTTGCTCACGCCCGAAACCGTGATCGTTCGATCGGCAAGTTCCGGCCGAAGCGAGGCGAAACAGGTCGGGCGGGCCTCGCCATAAGTCAGTTGCTCGTAAATCTCGTCGGAGAGAACACCGACCGACGTTTCCAGGACCGCGTCGGCCAGCGCCTCAAGCTCGGCGCGTTCGTAAACAACGCCGGTCGGGTTCGACGGGCTGTTGATCATCAGGAGCCTGGAACGCGGCGTGACCGCGGCGCGGAACTGATCGGGGGTCAGCTTGAACCCGCTCTCCTCGGTCGTCGGCAGGATGACCGGGCATGCTCCCGTCAGCTTGACGAGATCGGCATAACTGACCCAGTAAGGAGCGGGGATGATCACCTCGTCGCCCGGCCCGCAAACCGCCATCAAGGCGTTGTGAATCGAATGCTTCGCCCCGTTCGAGACAACCACCTGCGCCGCCTGCGTGGGCAACCCCTGCGCCTTTGTATAATGCGCGGCGATCGCCTCGCGCAGCTCGGGAATTCCTGCGGGGGGCGTGTAATGCGTCTGCCCCGATCGAATCGCGCGGAAGGCCGCCTCCTGGATGTTCTCCGGCGTGTCGAAATCCGGCTCGCCGAGCGCGAAGTCCATGACCCCAACCCCTTGCGACTTCAGACGCTTCGCCTCGGCGGCCATCGCCAGGGTCGCGGACGGGGCAATCAAGGTCGATCGTTCGGCCAGTCTCAGGGCCATCGGTCCTGCTCTCCAAGAGGGTCGGCGAAAGTGTCGCCCTTCCAGGCTACCACGAATTTCCAGGGACGTCATGTCCCCCCTTTTTCCTCCGCGCATTGAAGAGCGAACCTTCCGTCCCAGAACCGACGACCTCCGCGCCGCCACGGTTCACCCTTGGATTGCCTGACACCCCCGAATCAACCCGCGATTCGCCTTCAAAAGTGAAGGAAACCGCACCGATCTTTTCCAGACCTTTGACATGTCTAACGTATTGTCCGCGAATTGCCTAAACCACCGAATTCTTTTTGCGATGCCTGGAGAAGGGTGTTAAGATATGGCAGCCTGGTAAGCCGTAAGACGCAATGTTTTTGAAATCTGGAATAGGCATTCTAAAAAGAAGACATGGGCCTCGGGTGGATGTCTCGAACGCGACACATCCAATCGATTCAGCCGGATCATTGTTAGTTTGGTGAGTAGGGTTGGCGACGACGGAACGAGGATGAGTCGTGGTCTCTTTGAGGCCACCAAGAGACGGACCGATCGCTCGCGGGTGGAGAAGGGATGCCCCACAGCACCAATGGGATTGGCGTCCTTTGAGGGTGGGTATCACAATGCACCGCGTAGTCGTCACCGGGATCGGGATCGTCTCCCCCAACGGGATCGGTCGACGCGCCTTTGGCGAGGCCATCGTCGAGGGGCGCTCAGGAGTCGGCTTCATTGAAAGTTTTGACACGACCGGGATGCCCATCAAGATTGCCGGCGAGGTCAAGAATTTCGACGTAACTCCTTACCTCGGCGAGCACAAGAAAAGTGCCAAGCTGATGAGCCGGGCCGTGGGATTCGCCGTCGGCGCCGCGGCGCTCGCTGTCGATGATTCGGGCCTGGAAACCGGTCGTCTCGATCCCGGTCGGTTTGGCGTCTGCATGGGCGCGGGAATCACGCCGATGGACATCGGCGAACTCGTCGGGCCGATGTCTAAGGCTCTCGGCGATGATGGCGGGTTTGACATGACCCGGTTTACTCAGGCCCGCGCCGAGTCGATGTTTCCGCTCTGGCTCTTGAAGCATCTGCCCAACATGGCCGCGGCGCATATCTCCATTCTCCATCACGCGATGGGACCGAATAACACGATCGTCACCGCCTGCGCCGCGGGAACCCAGGCCGTCGGCGAGGCGTTTCGGCTCATCGCCCGGGGCGACTCCGACGCCATGCTCGCCGGCGGCTGTGATAGCCGGCTCGATCCCCAGCTTCTCGTCGCCTATCACGCGATGAAGACCGTCAGTTCGTCGATTCGGCCCCCCGTCGAGGTTTCTCGACCCTTCGACGGCGAGCGCGACGGCTTTGTCCTCGGCGAAGGGGCGGCCGTCCTGATGCTCGAAAGTATGCGGAACGCAAAGCGTCGACGCGCCAAGATTTACGCCGAGATCGTCGGCTATGGCTCCTCGTTTGACGCCTACGGAATCACCCGGCCCGAGCCCGAAGGCAAGGGCGCGGCGCTCGCCATGACCTCGGCGATGCGCGAGGCCCGGATTGACCCGTCCGAGATCGACTACATTAACGCCCACGGCACCAGCACCCGGCTCAACGACCTGATGGAAACCGTCGCCGTCAAGCGCGTCTTCGGCCACAGAGCCCCGACGATCCCGATGAGTTCGCAGAAGTCGATGGTCGGCCACCTCATCGGCGCCTCGGGCGCGCTGGAAGCCGCCGCGACGGCCATGTCGCTCGATCGCGGCGTGATCCCGCCGACGATCAATCAGGCGACGCCCGACCCCGGCTGCGACCTCGATTACGTCCCCAACACCGCCCGCGAAAAACCGTTGAGAAAGGCCATTTCCAACAGTTTCGGCTTCGGCGGCCAGAACGCCTCACTCGTCCTCGCCCGCTGCTGAGTGCCTCTGACTCGGGGAGACTTGCCAGGCGTTTTCGAGTAAGATCGGTCTCGGCGACCGGGCACGAAGCCCGCGTCCTTCGGCTGGCCGGAAGGATTCGAACCGCATGCGCCCAATGGCGCGAGCGAACCTTGGCGTTCTCGCGGTTCTGATCCTCGCGATCCTACCGCAACCGGCCGCCCGCTCGGGCGTTCTCGAACCCGTTGCGCCTCCAGCCTCGCCCCGTCTGCCCATTCCACCGGGCTTGCCTCGTTACGAAATCGACGCCCATCTTGACCTGACGCGCAAGGTCGTCACGGCTGTTGAGCAGGTCCGGTTTACGAATCGAACCGATGCGCCGGTGCGTGACCTCGTCTTTCACGTCTATCCACGCTATCGGGTGAAAGATTCGGACCGCGCCGTGTTGTCGAAGACTCTTGAGGTCTTGCGGCTCAGCCCCGATGAGGCGATGGACCCCGTCGGGCGTCGGCTCGCGGTCACAGCGGTCAGGCTCAGCCGCGTCAATGCGCCTTTCACGTTCGATCCCAAGGACGACACCATCATGGTCGTCCCGCTCGCGAAGGCGGTTGAGCCGGGCGAGACTGTTTCGGCCGAGATCGCCTTC
Source organism: Isosphaeraceae bacterium (assembly GCA_965277595.1). Taxonomy (GTDB): domain Bacteria; phylum Planctomycetota; class Planctomycetia; order Isosphaerales; family Isosphaeraceae; genus CBDIDH01. The sequence goes on along the minus strand of CBDIDH010000002.1, from coordinate 506,281 downwards.
ACGCTCGACCTGCCCGAATACTGGGGGCGCTGGGGACATCACAACGGCATCACGTATCTTTTGAACTGGTATCCGGTCCTCGCGCATCACGATGCCAACGGCTGGGAGCGGACCCCTTTTGTCCCCTGGCATCAGCCCTGGCATCAGGAAGCGGGGCTTTACACGGTCCGGTTTGACCTTCCCGAAGGTCAGGTCGTGGCGTCAACCGGGCGAATCGTCGCCCGGGAACCCGCCGGCAAGGGAAGGCAGAGCGTCACCATCGCGGCGACCCCCGCTCGGGATTTCGCCTTTGTATGCTCCGACCGATTTCAGACGCTCGAACGCCGGGCTGGTTCGACCCTCGTCCGCGTCCACACCTTCGCCGAGAACCGGGCCAACGCCGAGTCCATGCTCGACTTCGCCTCCGAGGTCGTTCCGCTTTATGAAAGCTGGTTCGGCCCCTATTCCGACGACGAATTCGAGATCGCACCCTCATATTTTGGCTGGAACGGCAACGAGTGCGCGGGCCTCGTCCTCATCGACGATCGCGTGATGCGTCTGCCGAAGGCAGGAATTCGCTACCTCGACCACCTCGTCTCGCACGAGACCTGCCACCAGTGGTTTTACAACACCGTCGGCACCGATGGTTACGCCGAGACGTTCATGGACGAAGGGCTGGTGAACTGCTTCACCTCGCTCCGGCTTGATGCTAAATATGGCCGGAATGCCCCCCTGATCGTCTGGCCAAAGGCGATGAACTGGCTGCCGACGATTGGCCGCGAAGACCTGCGACTTTCCGGCTATTACGGCTGGCGGGCGAGTGGTCACGGCGGCCCGGTGATCCAGAACATGAAGGAGATGGGCGACCTCGGCTCGCTCTTCAGCCTCGCGTATGATCGCGGCGGCAAGGTCGTCGAGATGATCCACAACCGTCTCGGTCCGCAACGTTTTTTTGCCTTCTTTAGCCAGATTTATCACGAGTACGCCTGGAAGACTCTGCGTTTCGTCGACCTGAAGCGTGCTCTCGTCGCGTTTGACCCAGGCGGCGACTGGGAAGCCTTTCTCGATGGCTGGCTGCTTCAGCACGGCGAAACGGATTGGGCCGTCGATCGCGTTCAGGTCGGCGGTCAGACCGTCGCCGGATCGGCCGCGCGGGTGACCGTGGAAATCGTCCAAAAAGGGACGATGGACGAGCCGACGGTCGTGCTCTGCCGGTGCGGACAGCAAGACCTTCGCGTGCCGATCTGGCCGAACCGGGGCAATTACGCGGTCCCGAACGCCTCGGTCGGGCACGTGGAGGGGAGCGACCGCTGGGTCGTGACGGTGGACGCTCCCGAGTCGCCCAGTCAGGTCATCGTCGATCCCGATCACGCCCTGCTCGACGCCAGGCCCGATAACAATCGCTGGCATACCGAGATTGCCTGGCGGCTCACCCCGGCCATGTCGCCCCTGGATGAGTCGTCCACCTTCGCGGCGCACGATCGGCCGTCGATCGTCGCCGGTCCGTTTGTCGATCAATACGAGCGCGGCGGGTTCAAGATCGGCGCCCAGCGCGTGAACACCTGGCAAATCTCGATGTGGGCCGGAACCGAGCCCGCGCTCCGCGAGGCGATTTTCGGGGGTCAGGCCACCCTCTTGAACTTCCCCTCGCCCAAGTGGAATGCCGGAGTCTTTTACGAGGAAGGGCTTTACAACTTTTACAACGACAAGCGCCACTCCGGCGGCCGGGCCTTTTTGCGTTACCGGTTCCTGCCGACGTCAAGCTTCATTGTCGACGACCAGGGGTTTGCCGAGCTTTATTTCGGCACGGGTAACGAGTTCTGGGCGGGGGACACGGGACGCCCCGTCAACGGCTGGCTCGACGCGATCGGCATTCGCTATCGCCTGAGCACGCTCTTTCCGTACTGGGACCCGGTTCAGGGGAAGCTGACCGAGTTCACCTTCGAGCGTGGCGACAAGGCGTTCGGCTCGTATGCCGATTATTTTCGGATGACCGGCGAGTACGGAATTGTCCGCCCGCTTCCCGACGCCTGGGGCCGCCTGAGCAAGAGCCGCCTGGCCTTCCGGCTTTACGGCGGATATTCCTACCCTGATAATTTGCCCCTCTTCCGGCTCGGCGGCGGAACCCGGCTTCGTGCGCTGGACCTCAACCAGCAGCTCGGCAGCTCGGTCTGGCTCTCTACCCTGGAATGGCGGTACCCACTCTGGGCGAACATTGACCGCGACGCGGTCGACCATATCTTGGGCTTCCGAAACCTGATCGGAGCCCTCTTTTACGACGTGGGCGAGTCGTATCTGTCGGGCAAGTGGGGACCGGTCGTCCACGGCGTGGGCGTCGGCTTTCGAATCGACGTGGCGCTCTTTGCCTTTCTCGAACGCGCGACGATGCGCGTCGACGTCGCGCAGCCGGTCGGAATCGGAACGAGGCGAGGGCCGGTGATCTGGTTCGGCCTGAACCAGGTCTTTTGAAGGCCAGGCCCGTCGGCCTCTCAAATGCCGATTCGCGGTTTTGACAACCCGGAAACGGCGTCTTACGTTTCCAAGAACCGGTCGATGGTCGGGACCAGAAATCCCGGGCCTTCCGCCGGCCCCGCCGCGTTTCCCCACTGAACCGAGACTCGACGACCCAGGAGTCGGCCGCTGGGCTCGCTCCAGGCCGAGCGGAACAGTGCAGTTCAGTGCGGAGCAAGTGTGGGGATAGGGATTGGGTCCATCCTGGAGGAGCGTTTGATGAGCAACCGGAAACCAAAGGGCTACACGCCCGAGGCGGTTCCCCCGCCCGGCACGACCGAGCGGCGGAGCGTCTACCGATATTCGGTCGTTCAAGAAAACGCATGGCTCGGCTGGTGGGAAGGCACTGCCTACCGCAGCACCGCCGCCAAGATCATTGATATCAGCCTGCGCGGGGCGATGTTGACCGTCGAATCGTTCCCGCCCAAGGACCAGCCTGTCTGGTTTTGCCCCCCCGGCGTCTCGACCAACGATGAATGGATCGAGGTCAAGGTGATCGGCTCGAAAAAAAAACTCTTCGGCCCGCGCGAGGTTCGCGTCGCCTTTCGCAAGGTCTTCCCTTACGAGATCTTCAAGGCCGTCGTCTACGGTCCCGACTCCTACACCGCCGCCCCTCAGACCACCTGGTTTCCCGAGAATCCCGACGAACGCGACTGGTGGTAAGCCTGCACCGCGGATCATTGCGGATTGCGGGAACTTTGGACTCAAGGCCAAAGGACAGAAGGACAAAGGGCAGATTTCCTTCCGCCCTTTGTCCTTCCGCTCTTTGTCCTTATGACAATCCAGCAACACCCTGAAGACCGCTGACCGATCGTCTTCCAATTCCTCGGTCATCGGTCATCGGTCATTGTTCATCAAACCCTTCTCTCAGGCTTTCTTGGCGATGTTGACATAGGCGTGAACGTGCGGAGCGCCGCGGAAGTGCCAGACGAAGTCGGGTCCTTCAAGACGCCAGATGTCCCATTCCTTGTCGGAGCCGAGGTCGTCCGACTGGAAAAAGGCCATGTGCAGGGTTTCGAGCCCGCCGCCGTCCTTGAGAATCGCGAGCGCCTCGTTCACGTCCTCCTCGCGGTACGGGGCGAGGATCACCTTCATGACCGACTCGACCAGCCCCTTCTGATCCGACGAGAGATCGCCCAGCGCCAGGCCCGGGAAGTGTCCCGACGAGCCTTGGACCTGCACGGCGCTTTCCTTCGGGGCCTTGGCGACAAGTGCCGCGTCGCGCTGCTTGCCGTCAAGGGCCTTGTAGACCTCGTTGGCCTTTTGCGTCTGATAATAGAAGACGTTGCCTGGCAAGCCCTTCTGACCATCCCCCGCGCCGTGGCCGTAGATCAAGGGGCCGCCAAAGGCGACGTTCGCCAGGCTATCGCCGTCGGCCCGCAGGGTGACGTGACGGCCGGTGAGTTCCCACTCGAACTGACCCGAGCCGGGCGTGCCGAAAACGGCGACGTGATAGCGCTCAAACCCGCCGTCGTCCTCGTCCATCTGCTTCATGACCCGATCAAAACCGTCGGGGCTGAGGACGTTCCGGGTGATCTCGCGAAGCTGGACCTGCTGGTCCTTCGTGAAAAACTCCTCGATCGTCGGCTTCGTGATCGCCCAGTTGGCGTTGATCTTGTTCCGCAGGTCGTGGTCAAAGGCGAAGCAAACCACTTTCTTCTGCGCCTCGGTCAGCGAGTCATAAAACCGCTTCACCGCCGTCTCGGCGGGCGACGACGCGGTTGGATTCGCCGAGGCGAGCCGACCGAACGGCAAGAGGCTCCCCGCGATCGCGGCGCCTCCCACCTTGCGGACAAAATCCCGGCGCGAGAACGTGTTGGGGTCACAATCCGGGCAATCGAGATTCGGGCTGTCAGACATCGGCCTGGTCCTCCCTTGGGGTGGACGTCGCCGGTTCGAACCCGCCCGGTCGATGGATTGCCGGGCCCTTGCTCGTTCTCGCCACCGCGCGACGCAAGGGCCGATCCTAACCCGTTGGCGACCCCTTTGACAACATTGCGGTTCCGGCCTTCAGGAGAATTGCAAAGTCCCGATGGCCGATGACCAATGACCGAAAAATTTCGCCTGTTTGGCCATCGGGCCTTGGTCATTAGGGTTTTTGCGTATTAGGGACTGTTTTTGACGTAAGGTCAAAGGACACAAGGACAAAGGGCGGATTTCCCCTTTTGTCCCATGTCCTTCTGCCCTTTGACCTTACGGCTATTCCGCAACAACCCTATTGGTCATGGAAATTACTGACTTGGCAATCTTCCTGTTCCGGCCTTCCTGAGATCCTCGCCAATCTAAATCCGTCCACTCGAATCGTATCCCAGCGCGCCGCGGCGATCGTACCGAAGCCGATCACGGGAGCCCAGGCGGCAAGCTCGGCCGAGATGACCTCATGCGAGCCGAGATATTGCGAGACGAAATTCGCTCCATAAAACACGGCGGCCGTTCCCAGCGAGATTCCCAGCCCCACGAACATGTTCCGGCCGTAACCGCCGAGCACCTGCGGCAGGCTCAGAAACAGAAGGGTCAGGCTGATCAACGGGCGGAGCAGACGGTTGTGAAGAAAGACGGAGATATCCGCCTTCTCGGGACCGTTGGCCGGGTCGGTCAAGCCCCGGATCAGGTCGACCGTGGGGGCGTACTGATACCACTGCCTCGGCCGGGTCACCGCCGCGAACGAGAGCGGCGAACGGAAGAAGTAGGTCTCGCCGACAAACTGCGTCACGCCATCGGCGGCCGGTGGAAATCCGTCGGCATTGGGCAAAAGTTGGAGAATGCGCGGGGTTGTGGGATCGGGGTCGGGGGGTAACGGCAGGTTCAACCGCGCTCCTCGGAGCAGCCAGCCGCCCCGAGCGGGGGAATTGGTATCACTAAGGGGGATGTAACGCGCCTGCGTCGCTTCCATTTCGCGGATCGTTCCGAAGCACTGCGGCGGAAAGGTGGCGTTGAACATCAAGACGGTGTTTGCCCCCCGATCGGCCTCGTTGCCGTGAACATACACGCCGTTGGCGTCATACCGACCGCTGATCCGCTTGATGGTCGAGAGGCCGTCGTCGTCGTGTCGTCTGAGAAGTTCCTCGGCCAGGCCGGGCATGATGAATTCCTGGTTCGCCACGGCAATCATGCTCACGATCGCCGAGGCGATGATCACCGGCCGGATCACGCGCTGGGTGCTGACACCCGCGGCGAGCATCGCCAGGAGTTCGTTATCCTTTTGCATCCAGGTGACGGTGAAGATCGCCGCCATCATGCCGATCACGCCGCAAAGGCGGTCGTAAAACTCGGTCATGTGGACCAGGTAAAATCGTCCCATGATGGTGACGATCTCCTTGATCCCCGAGGTTCGTTTCGTGAACTCGTCAAAGTTTGAGAAGGCATCAATGACGATATACAGGCCGACGAGCGCCGTGAAGCAGATCACGTACGCCTTGAAGAACGACCAGTAGCGTTCGCGATCGAGAATCCTCATCGTCGCCCTCCTGGCGTCTCGAACGGTTCGATCCATCCAGGCTCGTGATGGATTTCGGGGTGGTTACTTTTTTCTCGATGACCGATGGCCAATGACCGATTAAGGGAATTTCCTTGGTCATTGGTCCTTGGTCATCGGTCATTCCTTCTCAACACAATCGATCACCCTGAAATCCAACAAAGAGCCGCAATCAATGCCGGATCACCTTCGGCAGCGTGAACCCGGCGAGGATTCCGAGCAAGAGATTCCCGCACCAGAGCGCGACGACCGGGTTGATCACGTCTTCCTTGCCGAGGTTGATACCCAGAAGCATCAGCGGGTAATACAACATGATGATCGGCAGGAAACAGGAGATGAACGCACTCAAGAAGTCGCGTTTCGCGAAGAGAATGCCGACAGGCGCGCCCAAAATCACGAAGAAGAGGCTGCCAAATGCCTGCGCCGACCGCAATTGCTTCTCGGTCTCATACTCACTCACCCTGCGCGTCCAGTAACCATAATCGACGAACGAGGTTTGCACGTCGGGCCAGCGGACCCAGGGAATCCGCCCCGAGCCGATGCAGAGTGACGCGTCAATCGCCTGCCGCTTCCGCTCGCGGGCGATCTTGCGGCGATAATCGACCTGTTCCAGCGACAACTCGCGCGACGTCCATTCCTGAATCCGCTTCTCGGCCGACGTGTTCGTCTTCTCGGGAATCGGCATGTCGAAGTATTCGCCATCGATCAAGAAGACGTCGTCGCTCTTGCCTCCGTTGCTGATCTCGGCCCCTTTCAGGTAAACCCGCGCGAACCCCTTATCCAGCTCGAACTTGATTCGCGCTTCCTTGGCCGCGACGACCATGTCAAACGTTTCGCCGCCAGCGCGCTTGTTGCCGCGATGCTTGAAGATCGCGTCGTACATCGTCCGGCTCTCGACGTCGACGTCGCGGACCATGATCAAGAAGGGCCAGCCACCGTTGTTAAACTCACGTTCGAGCTTCAGCGCCTTGTAAAAGGCGTCTTCAAAATTCTTGAAGATCGTCAGCTTGGCCATGTGGTTGGCCCGGGGGATCGGCCCGTGACTGAGCAAGAAGAGCCCGACGCTAAGCGCACCCCCCATCAAGATCGCCGGCCAGAGGACCGTCCAGGCACTCAGGCCGGCCGTCTTCACCGCGATGATCTCGTTGTCCGACGCGAGCCGGCCATACACCACCGTTACCGCGAAAAGCATCGAGACAGGCACCGTGTACGGCAGGGTGCCGGGAATCACATAAGGAACCAGCATGAGGATATCGCGAGGCGCCAGGCCGAGCTTGGCCGCCTCGGCCATGACCATGAAGAGCACGAAGATGATCGTCATGGTGAGCACCGCCATCAAGAAGGCGCGGAGCACTTCACCCATGACGTATCGCTGGAGAATCCCGAGAATCACCGGCTTCCCCTTTCGCTTCCGTGCTCAAAAGGAACCTTCACCCGCTCTGGTTAATTAGAAATGCCCGATGCCCGAGGACCAATGGCCAAAAAAATCGCGACGGAAACCGCGCCTGATCCTGGCTCCCAAAATCGGTCATCATTCATTGCTTTTGATCCGGCCTCAACCGACCAGATGCAGGCACCCGGCCAGCGCCTTGGCCAGCCGACGAACCCCTTCCACAAGTTCATCCTCACCCGGCACGCCGAAACAGAGTCGCGCGTAATGCAAAGGAGGCGGACCCGGCTCGCCCGCGAAGGCATAAACGCCGGGTACATACATCACCCCTTCGCCCAGGCAACGCTGAAAAAAAGCGCCGCCGAGACCCGTGTCAAACCCCTCGGGCAAGGTCAGCCAGATGTAAAGGCCGCCCGTCGGCTTCGTCCACGAAACCCCGTCGAACGAACCGAGTTGATCCTGTAGCTCGGCCAGCATCACGTCACGTTTGGAACGATACCGCTGCCTGAGGATCTCAACCTGTTCCGCATAGCGACCATCGCCGATCAGGCGTTCGAGAACGACCTGATTGAAGTTGGCTGAACCGAAGTCGTGGTTCCCCTTCAGCCTCAAAACCGGCTCGACAAGCGAGGCGGGCAAGACGCCGTAACCTGTTTTTAGTCCCGGACTAAACGTCTTGCTGAAGGTTCGCGCCAGGATCACCGTGTCGCCCTGCCGATCGTGCGCCCAGAGGCTCGGCGGGGCCTCGCCGTCATACGTCAGGCCGCGATAGGCGGAATCTTCCAAGACAAAAATCCGATGCGAGGTCGACCATTTCCTCGCCAGGTCAACCATCGCCCCTCGGCGGTCGCCCGCGAGGCTGATCCCGCTCGGGTTCGAGTGCTCACTGACCGTGTAAATGAACTTCACGCGATCGAGCGCGCCTTCCGCGTCAAGGCGGGCAAGCGTCGCGTCGAGCGCATCGAGCTTCAATCCGCCTTCGTCCGTCTCGACCCCGATGACCCGGGCGCCTCGCGTTTCGAGTACGCCGAGAAAGACGAAATACGTCGGCGATTCCACCAGCACGATATCGCCCGGATCAATCAGCGCCTCGGCGACCAGGTACAGCAACTGCTGCGAGCCCGACGTCACGACCGTCCGCGCGACGAGGTTGCCTGAACTTCCGGCCGACTCCCCTACCTCGGCTTCAATCAAGGTCGCCAGTCGCGTCCGAAGTGATAAATCACCGGGGGTCGTTCCGTACTGCAAGGCCCGACGCCCCTCGGCGCCTTGAGCCGAGAGCGCGGCGATCTCGCGCGCGGTCAAGGCGACGGGCAAGGTCGCCTGGTCGACAAATCCCGCGGCGAGCGAGACGAGGTCGGGGTTCGCCAGAGCCATTTGCATCAACGTGCTGATGGCCGGGGTCGTCGTTCGCTCCGACGCCGCGCTCAGGGCAATCCGGGGGGTCATGATCGAAGGTCGATTCGCTGGGACATCGGGTTCGTAGAATCCTGGGGAACTGTACCGATCATCGACCTTGAGTCAAGTTCAGTCGGTCCGCCGCCTGGAACGATTCCGCGTCCTTCGTCATCGACGATCGCGGATCATCATCTATCTCTGCACGGGCACGAGACCGGGTCCGCCCTGACCGACGGTCGCCTCGGGTCGTTCGTAGACACGCGCCGAGGCCGCTTGGTTCGCCGCCGACATCTCCGCGCGAACCTGATCGAGATAAGGATCGACCGCCCCCTCGGCACACCGATGCAGCAAAGCCGAAGTCGGGTCATTCATGCAGCGCTCGGGCGCGAGCCGGGGCAAGACGCGGTTGTACAGCAAGGTCACCGTCGCCTTGGGCCGATACCCGCGATGCGCCTCGATGAACCGGAAGATCTCGTCGAGCGGTCGCCCTTCAACAACGAACCGGTAAATCCCCACCCAGGCGGGCGTTCGGTCCATGCAGGCGTGGCAGTGGATCAAGATCGGCCAGGCGTTCGGGTCTTGCGCCAGGGTCAGCGTCAGGTCGAGAAAATCGTTTGCCGAGGCCACGTCGGCCGGACTTCCGTAGTAGTTCAAGCCGTGCTCGCGGACAAACCGAAGCTCCTCCGGGTGCCTCGGGCTGCGATACGGCGTGTCCTCGGGAAAGAGGTTGATGATCGTCTTGAAGTGGTGCCGCCGCTGGGCGATTTCCAGGCCCCGGGCCGTCGGCATCGCGCTCATGTAGATCCGCCCCGGAACCACCGTCCGCAAGCGATCGATCGGCCGATGAAACCAGGTCAGTTCGATTCCCGCGACGACCATCACGAACCAGACCCCCACCCCCGCCAACGTCAGCCCAACAACCTTCCAGCGCCAATGCCTCACCACTCCCTCGGCCTTCGGCTGCAACCGTATCAGGGCCGTGGCAAAGGCCACGAGCGCCCAGACAAAGGCCCAGCGCGGCCAGTAGCCGACCGGTTCCACGCCCGGCGGGTCGATCTGCCGCGCGATCATGAAAATCACCGCGATGACCAGTAAACCGCCAACCCCGCGCTCCCGTCCCGATCGCCAGAGTTCCGCCCATTTTCCGGGTTTGAGACCGATTCCCGCGACGATCAACGCCCCGAGACTCGCCGCTCCCAGAACCAGTAAAAGCCTTTGTATTGGCGGAACCTCGGAATCGAGCACCGTCCGCCAGGCCAGGCCGTGCCAGCCGTCAAAGGTTGGAAACGGGTTCGCCGCGTACCAGAAGGCCGCCAGAGACAGGGCAACCGCCGTGAGCCAAATCCGTCGGTGTTCGCGGGTTCGAACCAGACCGTTGAGCGCCAGGACGATCGCCAGCGACGAGACATAGATGGCGATTCGGTCGATCGTGTCGCCCGGTTCGGCCAGTCGATAGGCCGGGGGCGGGTGTGGGTTGAACGTCGGCCGGACGACGCTCGGAAACTCGACGTCGAGATCGTCGGGAAAGACCAGGGCCATCCAGACCGACGGCACCATCATCACGCCCAGGAGCAGCCACGGCCAGGCCCTGGAAAGAAAAAGCCAGGCGCGTCGTGTTGACGTGATCGAAGTCAGGCTCGCCGGTCCGACCATTCCGAGGCTCCTTTGCCGACGAGGCGGGCTGCCCGTCCCTGGGCCGCCGAGACTTGCGCGGGTTTATCGTTTCCTCGCCCCGGCGGCAACCCGAGTTCGCCTCTTTGGAATCGGGCCGATCCCTTTTTTAACCGCGTTGCGCCTCGGCCAAGGTCTCATGCCAGAAGAAGTATTCATTGCTATTGGCCGGATCACGCTCGACCTGCGCCTCGACGATCCGTAGAAAGCGCTGCACGGCCCCGGCGACATCGTCGGCACTGGTCTGGTCCGAGCCGATCGTGAACGGATCGAGGAATTCCAGGCGATACGCGGCCTGATCGTCGATCCGGCAGAAGACCGGAACCACAGGCGCGCCGGTCATCGCGGCGATCTTGACCCATGTGTTCGAAAACGTGTATTCATGGCCGAGAAACTCGGCGGGCGAGTTTTGCGGTCCCGACCAGCGGACGTCCCCCGCGATCATGAGGATCATTCCGGCCCGAAGCACCCGGGTCGCCCGGATGATCGAACCGGCGGCCTCGGCGGGCGAGGCTCGGCGCGAGATAAAGAGCTTGCGCTGGCCGGTCGGCCCGTCCGTATCGAACCGACTGGAAAGAAACTTCGAGATGTGCCGGGGCCGCTCCATGAAGAGGCGGAGCGGATAGTTCTCGCGCAGCAACCAGTGCGCGGGCATCATGTGAGAGCCGAAGTGGTTGCAGAGCAAGACGACTCCGCGATTCTCCGCGAGCGCCGCGTCCAGCCTGGCGCGGCCTTCCACCTCAAAGAGCGGGGCGACGCGACCGTCGGGCAGACCGTCAAGAAGCTGGTCGCGAGTCCGCCAGCGGATCTGATTTCCCGCCAGGGCGCGACCAATTCGCGAGATGTCCCAGTCGCGGCCGAAGTGATGGCTTCCCTCGATCACCGCCTGATCAACCCGATGCCGCAACCCCTTGAACAGCGAATACTCGGTTCGACCGATTCCGGCGAGGATCTCGGAAGCCGAACGCGGGGGAAGTTTTCTCAGGAGTGGCAAGACGAACCCGAGCAAGACCTTCCGAACGTTGAGACCTCGCCGCTGCATGGGTCGGCATCTCCCTCTGAAATTTCCGAACGTGAGGGGTCAATCAGGCCGCCGCCGATTGATCGCCTCGAAGGGCTTCCACCTGCGCCGCGAGGTCGCCAACGCTTCGAATGTTGCCGACCTCGTCGAGTTCAATCTTGATATCGTAGTGATCTTCCATTTTCATCAAGACGCCGACGAGGTCGAGCGAGTCGAGCACGAGGTCTTCGACAAGCAAGGTCTCGGGCGTAATGACCACGGTCTGGGTACGCTTGGCGACCGATCGAATCGCCGAGCTGATCACGTCCAGGAGAACGGCATCCATGTCGAATCTCTCCTCACCCTGCGACCCAAGATCGGAAGTGACGGGACCTGTCGATATCGGGGAATCTTCGGCGCTTCGAGCGTCCGCGATAACAGAACTTCCTGTCCTGTATCGGACGCCTGTCTCAACATTCGAAGAGGCGCACAAAGACTTCTTCGGCTTCTGACCTCCCCGGCTTCAAAGAAAAGTCTGTCTCTCGACCGCGACCCTAACGATAATCACGATTCAGGTGAAGCCGAGCCGGACGGTTCCGGCCGCTTTTTTTCCCGATGGTCCCAACCGCGCCGAGGCCGCATGCGGATCGCCAAGTTTCTTCAATCTGCTGAGAAAATCCCCTCGATCGGCGTCGTGGACGGAGATCTCCTCCGCCCGATCGACTCAGGACCCTCGGCGCTCACCCGGTTGCTCGAAAGCGACGACGTCGCAGGTCGTGTCCGGGCTTTGCTCGAAAAGAGCCAGCCCGCGGTTCCTCTCAACTCGGTCCGCCTCCTCGCGCCGATGGACGCCCATGAGGTCTGGGGCGCCGGCGTCACTTATGAGCGCAGCAAGGTGGCCCGCCAGGAGGAATCGGAGCAGGCCAGCACGTTTTACGACCTCGTCTATCGAGCGGCCCGCCCCGAGCTTTTTTTCAAGGCGACCCCCTCGCGCGTCGTTGGTCCGGGCCTGCCGATCCGGGTCCGACGCGATACGAAATGGTGCGTTCCCGAGCCGGAACTGGCCCTCGTGCTTTCGTCGAAACTCAAAATCGTCGGCTTCACCGTCGGCAACGACGTGAGCGCCCGCGACATCGAGGGGGAGAACCCGCTCTATCTTCCCCAGGCCAAGGTTTACGACGCCTCGTGCGGTCTCGGCCCTTACCTGACTCTGGCCGAGGCGATGCCCCCCCGCCCCTCGATCGCGATCCGCCTTGAAATCACGCGCGGCGGCGCAACCGTCTTTGAAGGCGAGACCTCGGTCGGCCGGATGGCCCGCAACCTGGAAGACCTGGTCGATTGGCTCGGTATCGACAACACTTTTCCCGACGGCGTGATTCTCCTGACAGGGACCGGCATTGTTCCGCCCGACGACTTCTGCCTGCGCGAGGGCGATTCGGTCACGATCGCGATTGATGGTATTGGCAGCCTGACCAATCCCGTGATCGGCGGTTAGCGACTCCGCGCACAAAAAAGGGCCGCTCCCCGGCAATTGGAGAGCGGCCCACTGTTCAATCGTCAAAACTCAAGATTGAGTTCGGATCGTGAATTACTTCTTTTCGTCAGCCGGCTTGTCGGCGGGCTTGTCGGCCGGGGCCGGGGCATCGGCCGGCTTGTCGGCGGGCTTATCAGCCGGAGCCGGGGCCGGGGTGTCGGCGGGCTTGTCGGCCGGGGCCGGGGTGTCGGCGGGCTTGTCGGCCGGGGCCGGAGCCGGGGTCTCGGCGGGCTTGTCGGCGGGCGGGGTGACCGGCGGGGTCACCACGGTGGAGCTGGCCGGAGCGCTATCGGCCGGGGTCGTCGTGTCGGCCGTGTTCTCCTCAGAGCTGCAGCCGCCGAGAAGGGCCAGAGAGAAGGTCAGTCCCGTGAACGCAGTCCAGGTCTTGGAAAACTTCACCGATGCACTCCTTAAATCCGTTGGGTATCTCAGGGGCACGTCCAGACAGTCGAGACGCCCGATGCCGTTGGCTCCAGGCCCGTGACGCTGACAAGCACGTCACGAGGGACGTTCCTTCGCACCACAAGGTTCGAGGCGGATTATAACTCCGTCAATTCCCCGCCGCAAGAACTTCTTACCCTCGCGCCCCTCTCCTCAACATCTGATTGCGAATGGCAGACCTCCCGAATCCTTCACTATCGGCTCTTTCCCTGTCAAAACTTCCATCGCGATTGTAAAAATTTGAGAATCACAGAAGGCTTTCTACCCTCCCTCACAACGCGCGTCTGACTCCGTTCCTCAAATCGAACGTCATCGCGAAATCGAACCAAGCCTGAGGCTTAGGTCGATTTTAACGATCTTCTGACTCGTAAGGCTTGCCATTTCTGGCGAAGCTTTGCCGGTTCCGGTGTGATTTTTGCTCTTGGGGGCGACGCCTTCACCTCTCTCTCTCTCTACCCAAACCTCTCGACGCGCACCTCCGTTGACGTCCGCCGTTTCTCTCGCCCAACGACGAACAGGAGGTTCGTGTATGTCCAGCGTCAGGTCCGCCGTCTGGGTCGTGCTTCTTGTCGGCCTTCTTCCGACCTTCGCGCGTGCTGACTCGATGACAACGGCCGGCTGGACCGTCTATTACACGCCGACCCCCGCGGCTCAGGACCTGTCGACCTCAACGCCCGTCCCCGCGCCCAGTCCATCGACCGCCGACGCCTTCCTCAACTTCGGCTCGGCGCCCTATTCCGAGCAATCGGTTTTAACCGTCGGCACGGCTCAGCCCTGGTACGATAGCCCCGCCGTGACACAGGCTTACGGCCACATCCCCACGACCGCCGAGCAGGCGTCGTTCACCTCCGAGGTGCTTCACGACGTCCAGACGACCTATGCCCTCGCCGGCCTCAACCCAGTGGTCACGACTGACCCGACGATTCCCGCCTCGCACACGATCAGCATCGTCTCGGGCCTCAGTTACGCGCCCAATCCCAACGCGATCGGGATCACCGACGTCGGCCACGACGGTTTCGGGTTCATTGACAAGCTCAGTTACGCAACAAATCCCGATCAACTCGCCTGGGCGGTCGCCCACAACGTCTCTCACGAGCTGATGCACGCCTTCGGAGTCGCCATCCACGCCGATCAGACCGGATCGTACCTCGACGCCGCCTCGGCAACCTGGAACCTCCTGACCGACCCGACGTCCACCTTCAGCCCGGCGGCGATCAAGCTCATCACGGCGACGAACTTCGGGCCGAGCGTCACCTCGTCGGCGACCGGCCAGATCACCGGCCTCATGCAGATTGACGGCGACCAGGAAATCCTCGCCGTTCCCGAGCCGTCGACGCTCGCCGCCTGGTCCTTCGTCGCCCTTGGCGCCTTCGTCTTCCGACGCCGACACGCCTCCTGAGACGGCCCCTTGAGCCCCAAACCACATGAAAATTGCAGAGTCTGAATTTTCTAAGGACTAACGACCAAGGCCCGATGACCCGGAACACGAATTTTTTGGTCCTTGGTCCTTGGTCCTTGGTCCTCGGTCCTCGGTCCTCGGTCCTTGGTCCTTGGTCCTTGGTCCTTGGTCCTCGGTCCTCGGTCCTCGGTCCTCGGTCCTCGGTCCTTGGTCCTTGATCATCGGTCCTCGGTCCTCGGTCCTCGGTCCTCGGTCCTCGGTCCTCGGTCCTCGGTCCTCGGTCATCGGTCATCGGTCATCGGTCATCGGTCATCGGGACTTCGCAATCTTCCTGCGTCAGACCCTTGACCGACCGCCTCGCCTTCGATTATCGAAGAGAGTCGAGAAAGCGGCCTTTCGAGGCGTTGTCCCGTTCCACTCCCGACGCGATTCTTCGAGGACGGTCGATTTCCCATGACGAGTCCCTGGGTCGCACTCGGCCTTGCGACGGCCTTGCTTGTTACCCCCTGGCTCCTCATGCCGCCTCGTCCGCCGGGCGAGATCCGGGGCATTGTCCAGATTCTCTGGATCTTGAATGCGGCGTACTGTGCCTTCTGGCATCGCCTTGAGGTGATGAACCCCGACCCCCTCCCGAAGCAAGGGCCGGCGATCCTCATCAGCAACCACACCTGTTGCATCGACCACATGCTCTTGCAGGCCGCGACCCGACGACTCCTCGGCTTTGTGATCGCCAAGGAGCTTTACGAATACTGGCTCTTTCGCCCCTTCTGCAAGATCGGCGGCTGCATCCCCGTCCGACGCGACGGCAACGACGTCGCCGCGATGCGTGCCGCGCTTCGGGTCATTCACGAAGGCCGGATCTTTCCCATCTTCCCCGAAGGCCGCATCCGCCCCACGTCTGGCCGCGAACTCGGCGAGGGCAAGCCCGGCGTCGCCTTCATCGCCCTGCGCGCGGGCGTTCCCGTGATCCCCGCCTATATCTGTGGCACGCCCGAGACCAACGAGGTCGTGAAGTCGTACCTGACCCCCTCGCGCGCCCGACTCTATTTCGGACCTCCGATCGATCTTTCCGACCTCCCCGTCGATCGCGAATCCTTCCCCGAGGTCACCCGCCGCCTCATGACCGCCATCGCCTCCCTCCGCGATCACGCCCAGCGCGGCCCGACCGATCTCCCCCAAGAAATGACCGATGACCGATGACCGAACCTTGAGCTTCGACGTTTTTCTGAGATCGGTCCTTGATCATTGGTCCTCGGTCCTTCCTGATTCGGAATCTCGCACCGATCGCCCCCGCCAGAGGCCACTCAATGGAGCCCGACCTGGCCGCGCTGCTTCAAACGTTTCCGCAAGTCGCCCGCCCGATCCACCCGCCGGAACCCCTCGGCAACGCCGGCGGTCTGAGCGGTTCGCGACTCTGGCGATACCGATCGGGCCTTGGCCTACTTGTCGCCCGCGCCTGGCCAATCGACGGGCCGAAGCGCCCCGCCCTGGAACAGATTCACGCCTGGCTCGACGCCACCGCCCCGCTTTCGTTCGTCCCTCGACCCCTCCGCGCTCGCGACGGTCAAACCCTGCAAGCCCTCAAGGGGCGACTCTGGGAGGTCACACCCTGGATGCCCGGCGCCGCGGATCTCGACCCAAACCCGGCTCCGATCCACGTCCGATCCGCCTTCGCCGCGCTCGCGGCCTTGCATCAACGCCTCGGCCGCGATCTCAAGATTGAACCCAGCCCCGGACTTCATTCGAGGCTCCGCGAACTCGACGGCCTGATCCTCGGCGGCTTCACCAACCTGGAGAATCTCTTGAAATCGGAACCCGCCGATCCCGTCCGCGACCTCGCCCGGCAATGGGTCGAACTGGCCCGACGTTTCGCCGGCCGATTTCGCGACGATCTGAAGCGATCCGCGGGCGTCAACGTTCCCTGCCAGCCCTGTTTACGCGACGTCCGCCCCGATCATTTTCTCTTCGAAGGCAGTACGCTCACCGGCCTCGTCGACTTCGGCGCGATGGGCGTCGACACGATCGCCGCCGACCTCGCCCGGCTCGCCTCGGAATGGCTCGACCACGACCTGACGCTTCGCCCGCTCGCGTTCGAAGCCTATCACGCCATCCGGCCGATCCGACCCGAGGAAGCCACTCTCATCAGCGCGTTCGAACGCTCCGCCGCGCTCCTCGGCGCGGGACACTGGGTCCGCTGGCAATACGTCGATCGCCGGACCTTTGACGATCCCCTGGCGGTGCGTCGCGGCCTGGAAAAAGGACTGGCGCGGCTGCTCAACGCGACTCGGTCATGAGTCTTTGGGCCTCATCCTGATTGATCGAGACCCGACGAATCGAGAGAGCGCGGCCGCTCTCGGGATCGACCTCGACGAGGGCGCCGTTGAGCCGAGGGTCGCCGTGGGCGACATCGTAAAAATGGGGAACAAACGTCAACGTCGCGGCCAAGACCTTGTCATAACGTCGGCCCAGAATCGAGTCGTGCGGGCCGGTCATGCCGACATCGGCCTGAAAGGCGGTGCCGCCGGGCAAAATCTGCTCATCGGCGGTCGCCACATGCGTATGCGTTCCCAGCACGGCCGAGACCCGACCGGCAAGATACCGGCCGAGGAGTTGCTTGTCGCTCGTCGCCTCGGCGTGGATATCGACGAGGATAACCTTGACGCGGGCGCTGATCTGTTCGAGAACGCGGTCGGCCGCCCGAAAGGGGCAGTCGACCGGCCGCATGTACGTCCGGCCCAGGACCGTGAAAACGGCGACGGTGGTACCGTCTTTCGCCTCGGCGAGCGCAACCTCTTCACCGGGCGCATCGGTCGGAAAATTGGCGGCGCGGACGATCTTGTCGGTCCGTTCGAAGATCCCGAAAATCTCATCCTTGCGATAGACGTGATCCCCCATCGTGAAGACGTCGACCCCGGCGTCGACGAGTTCCTCGTAACACTTGACCGTCAGGCCCGAGCCCCCCGCCGAGTTCTCGGCATTGCAGACCACCAGGCCGATCTCCCAGTTTCGAATCAGCCTGGGCAAGACCTGGCCGACGATCTTCCGCCCCGGAGAGCCAACGACGTCACCGATGAAGAGGATTTTCAAGGGCATCTGGGGCTCGATTCTTGCCGGGTAGTCCGTGGCATCGGGCGGCTTCGGCCCATTTCAGCG
This sequence comes from Isosphaeraceae bacterium, assembly GCA_965277595.1. Lineage (GTDB taxonomy): Bacteria > Planctomycetota > Planctomycetia > Isosphaerales > Isosphaeraceae > CBDIDH01. Next base: position 488,330 of record CBDIDH010000002.1, on the reverse strand, counting down.
CGCGAATTCGACCGAACGGGTCTCGCGGAGAACGGTGACCTTGACCTCGCCGGGATAGGTCAACTGTTCCTGCACGGCAAGGGCGATGTCGCGGCAGAGCTTGGCGGCTTCCTCGTCGCCGAGCCGGTGGCTATCGGCGATGACCCGGATCTCGCGACCGGCCTGGATCGCATACGCCTGCTCGACGCCTGGGAATCCGCAGGCCAGGGCTTCCAGGTCTTCGAGCCGGCGGACGTACTTGTCCAGGGTCTCGCGACGGGCGCCGGGGCGACTCGCGCTGATGGCGTCGGCCGCGGCGACAAGGACCGTGTACGGCGTCTCGGGCCGCAGGTCGTCGTGATGGCCGAGCGCCGCGTGAACCACTTCCTTGCGTTCGCCGTACCGCTTCGTCAACTCGCCGCCGATGAGCGGGTGGCCCCCTTCCATCTCGTGATCGGCCGCCTTGCCGATGTCGTGGAGCAGGCCGCAGCGTCGGCCGAGTGCGCCATCGAGGCCGATCTCCTCGGCCATCAACCCCGTTAAATAGGCGACCTCGATCGAGTGTTTGAGGACGTTCTGGGAATAGCTCGTGCGGAACTTGAGGCGGCCGAGGAAGTCGAGAAGCTTTTCGTGCAGGCCCGGCACGTTCGCCTCTTGCGCCGCGGCCTGGCCAAGCTGGCGAATGTGCGTTTCCATCTCTTCCTGCGTCTCGCGGACAAGCTCCTCGATCCGGGTCGGATGAATCCGGCCGTCCTGGATCAGCTTTTCCAGGGAAATCTTGGCGATCTCGCGGCGAATGTTGTCAAAGCCGGTGACGATGACGATCCCCGGCGTGTCGTCAACGATCACATCCACGCCTGTTGCTTTTTCAAAGGCGCGGATGTTCCGTCCCTCGCGGCCGATGATCCGGCCTTTCATGTCGTCGGTGGGAATATCCACGGTGCTGACGGTCGTCTCGGCCGTGTGCGAGGCCGCGTAGCGCTGAATCGCCGTCGCGAGGATCTCCCGGGCCTTTTGCTGGCTCGTCTCGCGGAGGTTCTGGTCAAACTTGAGGATCAGGCCGCCGACCTCGTGCCGCAGGTCGTCTTCCAACCTCTTGAAGAGCGTGGCGCGGGCCTCGTCGGGACCGAGCTGCGCCTGGCGATGAAGCACCTCGCGTTGATCGGCGAGGGTCTGCTTGACCTCGCCGTTGCGGCGGTTCAACTCTTCCTGTTGCTCGGCGAGGTAGCGCTGAACGTTCTCGAACTCGCGCTCTTTTTTGTTGATCAGTTCGAGCTTCTGGTCGAGCAAATCCGCGCGTTTTTCCAGTCGGCGTTCGTGGTCGCGAATCTCCTTGCGCGCGGCATCGATCTCGGCGTCGGTGGCTTCGCGGCGCTTGAGCGCCTCTTCCTTGGCCTTGAGGTCGGCCTCCTTGTGGATCGTCTCGACCTCGCGTCGGGCCTCGGCGATGATCCCCTCGGCAAGGCCGCGCGCGGTACCGGCCCGTGCTCTGGCCAGCAGGAAGTAACCGGCGACGCCGGTCAAGGCTCCGATGAAAAACCCCGAGAGAAACCAGAAGGCCGTCACGTCGGCGCCTCGCCTTTCCAGCAGGGATATCTGACGGCCCGCGCGAACCCCGGCGCGGGCAGGCACCCCCGGCCTTGCTTTGCCGGTCTCGCGGTCAGTTCCGTTGCTGAGCCGACGCCGTCAACCACCCCAACCCAACGACCCGGCGATCGCCCCGGCGCCTTCCTCGTCACCGAGGCGGCCGGCACGCATTCCGACAAACCCGAGCACGAACCCCGACCCCGACCATCCCGGTCCAAAAGTGGCCCAGGTCTCCGGGTCTTCGATCCGTCCGAAATCCCCCAGGAGCCACTCCCCGATCGGCGCAAACGCAAATTCAGGCTTCAGGAACGATCGGGCCAGAACTTGCCCGAGCCTGACGCCTTGTTGAAGGACGCGTTTCGAATCGATCAGAAAGAGCAAGAGTCCCAGCAGGGCCATCCGGTTCGTCCTCGCGTCGAGGTTCGATTGTTGGAGCGTCATTTGCCTGCGTCGGCTCGACCTCGAAACTGACCCGGCCGTCGTGAGTTCGACGCGCCGGGGCCTCTCGGCCAAGCAGGAAATCTGATCCATTTCGCGCAAACGCTTTCCCGGAAAGAAACTTCCGTCTCTCTCCCGGTCAACGCCTCGCCCCGCCCGTCCGCGCCATTTCGCGCGGCCCCTTGCGAGCGAAGTCCCAATGTAACACAACCTTCCCAGCGGTCAATTCCCCCGCCCCCTCATCCCAGGGCTGTTTCCTTCTCAATTGATGCCCGATGACCGAGAACCAATGACCGAAAAAGATCGGCAAGGCTCTTGCCCATTTTTCCTGTTTTCGATTTTTCCTTGGTCCTTGGTCCTTGGTTATTCCCAAGAATGAATGACCGAGAACCAATGACCGAAAAAGATCGGCAAGGCTCTTGCCCATTTTTCCTGTTTTCGATTTTTCCTCGGTCATTGGTCCTTGGTCATTGGTTATTCCCAAGAATGAAACAGCCCTGCCCCTCATCCCCGCTCTCTTTTTGTCTCCGCACGGAATCGATTATCGATTTCTCGCGGTCCGTTCGTCCAGTCCTTACGGCCCCCTTTGATCCGCTTGCTCTCTGCCCTCTGCCCTTTGCCCTTTGCCCTCTGCCCTCCTCCGCATTCCTCTATCCCTCAGCGTCCCGTCCCCCGTCGTCCGCCCCCGCCGTAAAATACGCCTGATCGCGTGCCTCGAAACCGTGATAGTCAATCAGGTCATAAAGCGCCGCGCGCGTCTGCAGTTTCGCAAGAGAATCGCGCTGAGTCCCCCGGTCGCGGAGGTCGCGCAAGGTGTCCTCGGCGGCGCGCATCGCGGCCCGAAAGGCGGTCAGCGGATAAAGCACGGCGCGATATCCCATCGCTCCAAGAGCGTCGAAGTCGAGCAAGGGACCTCGGCCAAACTCGGTCATGTTGGCGATCAAGGGGGCGGAAATCTCGCGGGCGAACCGCGCGAACTCGTCGGCCGACTCCAGCGCCTCGGGAAAGATCATGTCCGCGCCCGCCTCAAGATAGAGCCTGGCCCGACTCACGGCCGCCTCAAAGCCATCGACCGACCGGGCATCCGTTCGCGCGACGATCACAAAATCGCGGTCGCGCCGTGTGGCCACGGCCGCCCGGATCTTGGCCGCCATCGCCCCGGCGTCAATCAAGGTCTTGCCCGAAAGATGCCCGCAACGCTTGGGCAACTCCTGATCTTCCAGATGCAACCCCGCCACGCCCGCCGCCTCATAAAGACGCACCGCGCGCTCGACGTGCAGGGCCTCGCCAAACCCCGTATCGGCGTCGCAGAGGACCGGCAAGCTTGTCGCTCGCGCCAGGATCGCCGCCTGCCCGGCGAACTCCGAAAGATCGAGCAATCCAATATCCGGCACGCCCGCCCAGCCCGCCGCGAGCGCCCCGCCCGAGAGATAGACCGCCCGAAATCCCAACCGTTCGGCCATCTTCGCCGTGAGCGCATTGAAGGCCCCTGGAATCATGATCGGCCGATCGGTCCAGGCCAGGCGCAACCGGGCTCCAGGGGTCAGCATGCGTGAGATGCCTTTTTTGAAAAATCGGGTAGTAAGTCCATGACTCGTCGTCTGATGCGTCGCACACTCAACGCAATCTCCAGGGCCATCGGGCGATATTTTTCCGTTTCGCAAGGCCCCTTCGAATCCGTTCAACCCGCAAATTCGATCAAGTTGGATGCCTTTGGTGCCGATTTTACCTGACGTTGACGGATTCGTCAGTCCCCGCTAGTTTTCGCCACGCACACGACCGTTTCGACGGTCGGCTTGACCCCGAGGCTCATGGATGAGCTTTGCACGGGTCATCGGGCTGGCGTGAAGGCGGGCGATGCCAGCAAGGCCGGCGCTCGAAGACAGGGAGGTCCTCGCGGTGCGAATCGGACTCGACATGCTCGCCGTGCAGTCGCCCCACCACGGCGCTCGGGGAATCGGCCGTTACAGCGCGAACCTGGTCTCGTCGATGCTCGCCCGAGACGACAATCACGAGTACGTGCTTTACGTCCACGACGACCTGCCGACCGACCGCGTTCCCGTCTCGCCCCGCGCGACGGTTCGCCAGCTCCGCCCGCGCTGGGAGCTGGGCGAGGTCATGAACCCCTTCATGGACCGCCTGATCGCCTCGAACCCCGACGAGCTTGACGCATACATCGTCCTCAGCCCGTTCGAGTTCTGGGCGCATTACTCGCCCCCGGCCCGCATCCCCAACGGCCCGAAGATGGTCGCCGTGGTTTACGACCTCATCCCCTTCCTCTTTCAGAACGAGATGCGCGTCGACCCGAACCTGATGCGCCATTATCACGTTCTTGAGACGATCACGCGGTACGATGCCCTGCTGGCGATCTCGGAGGCGACCCGAGCCGATTGCCTCTCGGTACTCCGCGTCCCCTCCGAGAAGATCGTCAACATCAGCGCCGCCTGCGATACGGATTTCTTCTTTCCCGAGCCCGCGACAACGAGCAAGTCATCGGTTCGTAAGACCCTTGAGGAACTGGGAATCACGCGCCCGTTCGTCCTCAATGTCGGCGGCATGGACACGCGAAAGAATACCTGGAAGCTGATCGATGCCTTTGCCGAGCTTCCCGAAAAACTGAGGGCTGAGAATCACCTCGTTCTGACCTTCGCCGTTGACCACTGGGGCCGCCAGGCGGTTCTCGATCATGCCCGCCACCACGGTCTCGACGGCACCCTCGTCCTGACCGGCGAGGTCAACGACGAGACCTTGCGGACGCTTTATCGCCACTGTTTGGCCTTCGCCCTGCCGTCGACCTACGAAGGCTTCGGCCTCCCGCTTCTGGAAGCCATGCAGTGCGGCGCCGCGGTGATCGGCGGCAATAACTCGTCGCAGATCGAGGTTGTCGGCGACGCCGGTCTTCTCGTCGAGGCGAGCGACACGCACGATATCTCGGCCAAGCTCGCCGCGATCCTCGACGACCCCGAACTCGTCGCCTCACTGCGCGGCAAGGCTCCCGCCCAGGCGAAAAAGTTCTCGTGGGATCGCACCGCGGCTGTCGCTTTGGAGACAATCACGACCGAGGCTCCCCGGCCCGACCGCTCGCGTCGCCTTCGCTTTGATCGCGGCCACACGCGCAAGCCCTGCATTGCCTTCTTCTCACCGCTCCCGCCCCGCAAGTCGGGCGTGTCCGATTACTCGGCCTTTTTGCTCGAAGAACTCCGCAAGACGTACCGGATCGACCTCTTTCACGACTCCGGTTACGTTCCCGAGCCCGCGCTCGCCTCGGCCGACTACATGAGCTGCGACTACCGCCTCTTTGACCGCATCGCCTCGGCCAAGGATTACCACGCGATCGTCTACCAGATGGGCAACTCGTGGTATCACAGCTACATGTACAACCTCATGATGCGCCATAAAGGTCTGGTGACGCTTCATGACTTCTGCCTCGTCGGCTTCCATCTCAACTACGGTCGAGCCCGAGGAATGGGTCTTCGGTTCCTGACCGACGCCCTTCGCCAGTGGTATCCCGAGGCGCGCGACGAGGTTGACGAGGCCGTCGCCTCGTGGCCCGAGAACTGGGAAGCGATCGGCCGCGACTGCATCCGGCGCGGCTGGTATCTCAACCGCGCCGTGCTCAACGCGGCCGAGGAAATGGTCGTCCATTCCCCCTGGTGCGTCGGTCAGGTTGAGAAATACTCACCCGAGTATGCCGACAAGGTCACGGTGATTCCTCACGGCATTCATCCCAAGCGCACGACCGACGCCCAGCGCGTCGAGATCCGCCAGAAGTTCAACCTGCCGCTCGACGCCGTTCTCGTCGCCAGCTTCGGATTCATTCATCCCGACAAGATGAGCCCCGAAGCGCTTGACGCCTTCGTCACGATCGCCCGTGACGAGCCAAAAGCCCTCTTCATCTTCGCCGGTGAGGAAGCCGACGGCGGCGAGGTCCGCCGCCATGCCGCCTCCGCCGGTTTGAACGACCGCGTCAGGTTCCTCGGCCGCCAGCCCTGGGAGGCCTTCGGCCAGTTGATCAGCGTCTCCGACGTCGGCGTGAACCTCCGCCTCCCGCCGACGAACGGCGAGACCTCGGGCGCTCTCTTGAACCTTCTGGCCAGCGGAGTGCCGACCGTCGTGACCGACGTGGCGACCTTTTCCGACTATCCGTCGTCGGTCGTCCGCAAGGTCCACTGGGAAACCGAAGGCCCCGACGGTCTCTTGCGAGCGATGCACGGACTCGCCACCGATCCCGCCGCCCGCCTTGAACTTGGCCAGGCCGCCTGGTCTTATGTCGACGAGTATCACGAATGGTCGCGCGTGACCAATTTATACATCGAGGCCATCGAGCGCTGTCATGAGGCCCGCGTGGCGAATCGCCCGGCCTCTCGGCCGTTGACCCTCGAACCCGAACCGGCGCGCCTGCCATCGGCATGAATCTCTTCGGATCAGGCTGAGAGGATAACGATTCGATGACCATTGAGCCGGAACTTCAGGCTTGGATTTTTTCCATCGGTCCTTGGTCATCGGCCATTGGACATTGATCCCCACTCTTTCAAGACCGTGAGTGCGTGCGTCAAGGGCCGCGAGACCCAAAGGCGCCATCGAGGACCGAGGCAAACCAGGTGACACGATGAAACGGTTGCTCAAACTCTCGATCAAGGCGGTCTGGCGACTGGCCCTTCCGCTCCGTCGGCCGGTGATCCGACGCCTCGACGAATTGATTCGTCGCAACGCGATCCAGCCGCCGCCGCAGGTCCATCTCTCTTGCCACGTTCCCGAGGAGACCAGCCTCGTCATGGACCACATGGTCCGCGAGCTTGTCCGGCTCCAGATCCAGATCAACCGCCTTCAACAAACGGTTGAAGGTCTCGTTCCCGACGAGGCCAATCACCTCTCCGTCGTCGGCTCTCTCGACGACGAACCTCGCAGCCGCTCCGCCGCCGGTTAAATCCAGAAGGGTAAAGGACAGAGGACAGCGGGCAAAGGACAAAGGACACAACTGACCTTTGCCCTCTGTCCTTTGCCCTTTGCCCTTTGCCCTTTGCCCTTTGCCCTCTGTCCTTTGCCCTCTGTCCTTTGCCCTCCGCCCTAGCCAAAGAAAAAGGCCCACCCCTCTGCATGGAGCGGCGGGCCTTTGGTCTCATTGACAGATCAATCCGCTACCTCGTCCGCGACCGATCCATCAACGTCTCAACCTCCGCCGCCATCGACGGACTGAGTCGGCTCTTGCCCGCCTGGGCGACTTCCAGATACCCGCGCGCCTTGCTCAGCCGACGCGCATCGGCCAGGATCAGCTTGCCCATGTGATAGTTCAGCACGGGATGATCGGGCGCCTTCCGCAAGCCCTTCGTATAAGACTCCTCCGCGTCACGCGGACGTCCCACGGCCTCCTGAATCGACCCGAGCGTGTCGAAGAACTCACCCGGCAAGGTCGACGGATCAACGCGACTCAAAAACGCCTGCGCGATCTCAAGCGCCTTCTGACTCTCGCCCAGATACCGCGACATGATCCATGCCTTGTTGTTCACGGCCTCAACCGAGTTCGCCTGCGTCCTCAAGACCAGGTCATATTGCTCGACGGCCTTGCGGAAGTCGTCCGCCGCCTGGTCCTCGCGCTTTGACTCGGCGATCGAGAGCAAGATATCGCCGTAGTTCAAATGAACAATCGGCGAATCAAGCCTGGCCGCGGCCTTCTCCGCCCAGACGCGAGCCTCGACAAGCTGACCCGCCTTGTGATAACCGACCGCCAAGGCCAGCAACAAATTCCCCGTCGTATCCTTCGCGGCGACACTCTCGGCCAGCGTCTTCGCCTCGGCAAGTTGACCCGTGTCCGAGCCCGCTCCCTGCGCGGGCGTTGCCAGAAGCTCAATCAACTGCGCCAGGCCCAGCGCATCCGTCGGCGTCGCGGAGAGTGCCGAGCGAAGGGTGGCAATCGCCTCGGCTTTCTGGCCGCCGGCAAGCTGCATCTCGGCCAGCAGGTGATAGGCGGCGATGAACTTCGGGTGCTGCTTGATCGACGTGGACAGCAAGTCGATCGCCTGTGGCCGACGCCCCGCCGACTGGCCGAGCGCCCTGGCCTCCAGCAAGATGGCATCGCCGCGATCCTGATTGCCGTCAAGGACCAGATGCGCCTGATGAATCGCCTCATCCCCTTCGCCCAGCTTCAGACGCGTCTGGCCGAGCAAGAGACGCACCTCGGGTTGCGCCGGGTTGCGCCGGAGGGCCTCGGTATAGGCGTCGGCGACGTCTCGCGTTCGCCCTTGCGCCCCGAAGATCCGGGCACGCAAGAGCGGCCCGACCGGCGAATTCTTGGCCACCTGATCAATTTCGCCCGTGATCGAAAGGGCTCGCGAGACATCGCCCCGGCGGAAGGCCAGGTTGCAGTCTTCCTGAAGCAAGGCGAGATCGCTCGGGAACTTGGCGCGGAAATCCTTGATGAGCGTGGCCGTCCGATCGTTCAAGGTCCGCTCGCGATCGCGATCGTTGTTTTCCCCCGCGCGAACCGCCTGGGTGGCGACGACCCGGACGAGGTTCACGGCCAGACCCGAATCCCTGGGATTCTTGGCGACGAGGTCGCGTAAGGTCTTCTCGGCGTTCGGCTCGTCCTGCTGTTCGCGATAAACGTCCGCCAGAAGCCGCTCGATCGTGCCGGTCGGGTCGTCCTTCGCCTGTTCCTCGACATAGGCCACGGCCTCTTTCGGCCCATTCGACAGCGCCAGGAGCTTGGCCCGGGCGCGGACGAGGTCCACGGCCTTCGGCTGCACGGCAAGGCCCTGGTCGAGCACCTTCATCGCCCGTTTCGAGGCTTCGGCCGCCGGGGGTGAGTCATACTCCAGCGCCGCGAGCATCAAGAAGAAGACGGCAGGGGGCGCGCCTTTGCTCGGCGTGGCGATCGCCTTGCGGAGCAGGGCTCCGGCGTCGGACGCCTTCTTCGCTTCCCAGAGCATGTACGCCCGGCTGACGACCGCGCCGGGATGCGCCGGGTGGATCGAGAGGACGTAATCAAGCTGCGAGATCGCCGGGGCGTCTTCCTTGTTCTGTCGGTAATAATTCGCGGCGCGAACGCGTTCGTCGTCGGTGGGCGGGGCCTTGGGATCGTTGAGCAACTGGGCAATTTCCTTGCGGGCGCTCGCCCATTGCCCCTTGGCCGCATAGGCGCCGACAAGCTGCCAGCGATCGATCCGCGCCAGACCGCCGAGCGTGCCGCCGGTCGCTCGCAAGCCTTCAAACCGCCGAATGGCGCCGTCGAGGTCATTGTTCTGGAGCGCCAGGTTGGCCAGGGCCGACCGCGCCGCCGCGGCAAGCGAGAGGCCCGAGTCAAGCTGCTTGGTCGACCCGTCCTTGACGATCGTCTCAAACGCCTGCGCCGCCTCGGTCGAGGCGCCGAGCCTGCTGTCAATCTGGGCCTTCCAGAACTGAACCATCTTGTTGCCGGGATCTTTTTTCAGGGCCGCGTCAAAATGCGAGTCAGCGTCGGCCAGATTCCCCTGTTCGAGCGCCAGTTGCGCATCGAGCAAGTCGGCCGCCGCGGCCTCTTTCCAGCGCGCCCGGATCTTCTCGATCGTCGCGGAGACCGCCGGGTAATCGCGCTGTTTGAGGTCGAGCAGGGCCAGTTGCACCAGCGGCGCCGAGTTCTCGGAACGATCGGCGACCGCCGCGAGCAATCGCCGCGCCTCCTTCGCGTCGTCCAGCGAATCCGCGAGCACCTGCGCCCGCAAGAGCGTGACGCCGACGTTGCCCGGGTCCTTGGCCAGGAACTCCGAAAGCACCCGGTCCGCCTCTTTCGGCTTCTCATCTTTCAGGAACAGCGAGGCTTCCAGGCCGATGAGTTCCTCGCTCGCGGGATAGGTACTTCGCGCCTTCGCCAGGGCCTCGCGCGCCTCTTTCGGTCGGCCGAGTTCCAGCAAGGTCAGAACGGCGAGGTGTTCGGCGGCGGTTCCCCCCTGCCCTCGCCCTCGAAGGTCGTCGATCCGCCTCAGCGCCTGATCCCCCTGGCCAAGCTGAACCTCAATCTGAGCCATCCGCAACGCCACGCCCGCCGGAGCAACCTTCCCTTGATACGATTGCTCGTATTCGCCGAGTGCCTTCTTCAAGTCCTCGGGCGATCGCCTCGCCTGATGAATCTCGCCCGAGAGCAGGTGCAGCGTTCCGCTCAGGTCGCGCGAAAGGCGTCCGGCGGCCAGCTCGGCGAGCAGGTGATCAACGACCGGCTCCGCCTCTTCGGGATACCCAGCCTGCACCACCGACCAGGCCGCCCAGAGCTGATATTGCGGCTCGGTCTCTCCCTTGCGCATCGCCGCCTGAAGATACTGCCGCCCCAGGCTCAACTCCTGCGCCAGGATCAAGGCCACGCCGTAACGTGCCTGCGCCTCAACGACATCGGGAAGCTGCGCCGCGGCCTGCTTGAGGTGATTCAAGGCGCTCGCCCTCAGCTTCGGCTGGGCCGACGCCGCGACGTTCCCCTCCTTCGAAGGCGTGCCGACGACGCCCGACTGTTCCAGTTCAATCGCCCCTTCAAAAAGGTGGCCAAAGCCTTGCGAACGGGGCTGGCTCGACGCAATCAGCGCCTTGATGTGCGGCTCGGCCTTGGCGAAGCGCTCGGCGTCTTGCCCGTCGGCCAGCGCGGCCTCAACGCCGACGGCGCGCAGACCCATCATCACCTCGGCCGAGGCCGGCTGATCCGCCAGCGGCGACTTCATCGCCTGGTCAACGACCTCAAGGCACCGATCGCGCTTGCCTCGAAACCGAAGGTGATCGGCATAGGCGAGATAAACGTGCATGTCCGTCTTGCTCAGGGCCGCGAGCGCTTGCTCAAAAACGGAGTCCACGTCCTTGTCGATCGCCTCGACGAGGGCCTCGACGCCCCCCTTTGATTTCGGATCAACCTGCGCCGCGGTCCGCGTCAAGGTCTTCTGAACGCGACCGAGCAGCAAGTTCAATCGCATCACCCGGTTCGGCGCAATCGCGGGATCGGCGACGAGGGCGTGAGTCTCCTGTTGCAAGAGGCCGACGCGATCGGCCAGCGGCACCGGGTCGGTCGTCGTCTCGACCTCGAGCGCCCTGAGCATCAAAAGCGCCGTGCGATCGACCGGGTCGGCGTCCTTGGGAAGCCTGAGCGTTCGGGCCTTCGCCAGAACGGTCTCGCGGCCTTTGGAATCGTTCGAGATTTGCGCCAGCCGCGCCTTGAGCCAGGCGAGGCGGACCTCGCCCCCTTTGGCGTCTTCAAGAGCCTTGATGTGCCGCTTGACCTCGGGAATGACCGGCGTGAGGTTCTCGGTCGACCGGGCGCCCCCTTGCCCTTCGAGCGCCGCGGCGGCCAGGGCGTAATGCGCCTCGGCGTTCGCCGGCTCAAGGCCGATGACCTCCTTGGCCCAGTGAACGCTTTCGGGAACCTCATCGCGCGCCATCGCCGCGGCGAGAAGCGCGCGCCTCGGCTCCGTCAAGGTCGGGCCATGATTGGCCGCCTTGATGAGTGATTCAAAGTGTTTGCCGCGAAGCTCTTGCTGCTTCTCGGCGGGCGCATGGTCGGCCCATTCGCCGTAAAGCTTGGCCATCTCTTCATGAACAGCGGCGTTCTTGCCGTTGACTTGAAGCGCCTGCTTGTAATGAATCTCGGCCTCGCCGTGGCGTTTCGCCAGGCGTTCGGCCCTGGCCTTGGCGATCATCTCGTTCGGCCCGCCCGGGGCGAGCGTGTAGGCCATCGCAATCAGGCCGACGACGGCGATCGTCGCAAAGACCCCCGAGAGCACCAGTAACGGTTTCCAACGGACAGTCATCGGGCTCTACTCCTCTCGCTCGTGGTGCCGATACGCGGCGTCGCCGGAAACCGTCCCGAACCCGCCGACCATCCCGGTCCGCTGTTCAGGCCAACGACGCGCGGTGCTGGAGAACCGAACCAAACCAGACAGAAACCAACGAAGACGGACGCGCCGAACCAACCTGATGAATAGTTGGTCGCGTCAATGGAATCCACGGCATGACAGGGGAAATGCGTCGCCAGAGAGGCGGGAGTGTCGGCAGCGCCATCTGCCCGATACCTCAATGAGGTCGCAATCCATTGCCAGCCGGCCCAAAGCGGGACCAGCGGTCGACTCGGTCAGGGTTCAGGATAGAAACTCAGGGCGCGGACTTCAAGCCAAAACCCGGACCGTTGCCCTTTTCGGTTCGAAATCCACCGTCCCGGGCCGACACGAATTTGCAGGTTCCGGCCTTATTTTGAACGAGGTTTCCCAACCCGGGGACTTCGCCCCGTTTCATCACGATGTTGAAGATGGCAAGATCGCCCCAGGTTCTTTGACACCTCGATGGAAAGCATACGCGACGGCGTCAACTGTCGCGCCGCGCGACACCCTCCCACGACGAAACGAACCCAGCGCGACCGAGGTTCACCGCGTGCATCAAGCCCTCACCCGGGCCTACCTGACAAACGAAGCCAACGTTTCTGGGTTTCCTTCGCCGCGTCGACGCCCCTTTTTTCAGGGAACGAAGCCAACGCCTCGGATGAACCTTTTGAGTTGACGACCGTGACCGATCACCCGGAAATCAAGAACGTCCGCACGTTGCCTCGGGGGCCTTTTTACGAAACGAAGCCAACCCGGCACCTGGCCAAGGAAACCCTCGCTCGATGTTGAAGGCTTGAATACGACCCCTTCACGGCCAGCCTTTTGTCGCGGCCAACCGCCAATCGTCCCTCGCCACGTTCAAAACGAAGCCAGGAATCGCGTTTCCGAGGTCGCTTCGATTTCCGGCTAATGCACGCTGGCGAGCGAGACCCGATCGGCCTCGATCGGCGGAGGTTCCCAGACGGGAAGGTCGCAAAGTCCGCCACCGCAGTAAATATGGTGCCAGAGCTGGGTTGAGACCACACAGGTCAAAGCAACGTCAAAGACCAGCCGTTGCGGCGTGATCCTCGGCCGGGTCGTCTGCCGATGGCGCTGTTGGGCCACGACGTCGGGGTCAAAATAGCCGGTCCGCCGCAACGAGTCGGACGAGAGCAGTTGATCAACCCAGCGCGGTCGGTGCTCGCCCAGAAACGTCTGCGCGAGACTCGCCCGGAACATCGTCTTGGGACGATTGGCAATTTGCGGAGGAAGTGTCCTCGCGGCAACCTGGCGAAGCAGCCATTTCTCGGTAAGGCCGTGAAGCTTGTACTCAGGGGCAATCTGGGAACAAAAGGCAATCACGTCATCGTCAAGGAAAGGGTAACGGGTCTCGACGGAGGAGTGCATGGCGATCCGGTCTCCCTTGGAGATCATCAGGAGCCCGGCGAGCATGACCTTGTAGCCAACGTAAAGCGACTGATTAAGGGGATGCCAACGTCCTATACGTTCGTTGGAAACGTCCAGGTCCGCGAATGGGTCGTGTCCTGCGAGCTTGGCCCACATTCCGGGCGTATAAAGCAGGCCGCGAGCCTGGCTGATCATCTCGTACATGTCTTGCTGCGCGGGTCGAATGCCCGCGACCGCGCGTTCGGCGGGACGATGCGCGGTGCCTCCGCCGATCGCCGCCATGCCGAGCGACCGCAGGAGTCGGCCCGGCCCCTGGCCGACGACTCGGGCGATCGACTCGCGGACCTTTTGCGTCTTGTACCAGACGTAACCGGCGAGCGCCTCGTCGGCCCCTTCGCCGGTCAGGGCGACCTTGTACCCCTGGTCGTGAACCGCCCCGGCCAGCTTCATCAGGGCCGCGCAGGAAGTGTCGAGCACCGGCCCCTCGGCCGCCGTGATCAGTTCGGGAAAGGCATCGACGAGCTTGCCCCGGTCCATCGTCACGACCGTCAGTTTCGAGCCAAGCACCTGCGCCGCCTCGGCCGAGGCGGTCCGCTCATCCGGTCCCGCGCGGTCCAGGCCGATCGTGAATGAGGGAACCGCCTTGCCGCGCTCGCGGCTGCTCAGGCCCAGCACGACCGTCGAGTCAAGGCCCCCGCTGATGTAACTGACGACCGGCACGTCGCCCCGCAGTCGACGCTCAACCGATTGACGCAACAGGCTTTCCAGCTCGTCCACCAGTGGTGTCGGGTCATCGAGCCGACGTTCCTCGCCCGCGTCGGGGAAATCGAGGTCCCAGTATTGCGCACGCTCGATCCGGCCATCCTTGACCTTGAGGAAGTGCCCCGGCGGCAGCGACGCGACCCCTTCAAAAAAGCTCCGCGAGGTCCCCGCGCAGAAGAAGCTGAAGAGGTGGTCGATCCCCTTCGGATCGGGCCTGGCCTCGACCATTCCCGAGGCCAGCAGCGCCTTGACCTCCGAACCCCAGAGCAGCCAGCCGTCGCGCTCCGCATAGTAAAGCGGGCAGATCCCCACCCGATCGCGGCCGAGAATCAGGGTCCGCTCGTTCCGGTCCCAGAGCGAGACAGCGAACTGACCCCTCGCCTTCTCGAACATTCCGATCCCACGGTCCTCATACAGGTGAACCCAGGCCTCGGTGTCGCAACGGGTCGCCAGTCTGTGCCCTCTTGCCAGAAGTTCTTCGCGGAGTTCGGGATACTCAAAAAGCTCGCCATTGAAGGCGACCCAGATCGACTGATCCTCGTTGCCGATCGGCTGTCGACCTCCGGCGAGGTCAACGATCGAGAGCCGTCGGGCGCCCAGAGCCACGCCCGGCTCGCGGTGCGTCTGCTCGTCGTCGGGACCGCGATGCGCGATGGCCCCGGTCATCGCCAGAAGCCTGAGCAAAGGGAACTCGCGCTTTCCGGTCAGATCGATCGCCCCGGCGATTCCGCACATCGACCCATCCCCCCGAGGCAAATCTTCGCCTCATTTTGATCGATCGACCCACCCGAGAAACACGAAAACCGGCCGGACAGGCGTCCGACCGGAATCGTGGGCTTCCGGTATTAACACCCCGACGCTCTCATCTTAGGAGCCTCTCGGGCGGAAGAAAAGCGCTTCGGAACACGCCGCCAGGCTGTTTCGGCGAGCCAGGAAATCTGTTCAGGCGTCGTAATCGAACTTGACCGGCACAACGACCGGGATCGGTATCAGGGCACGGCGTCGGCTGGCTCGCCAGTAGATCAGGCCGCCAAAGACGCCGAGGACGGCCGTGCCAAGCCGCAAGATCAGGCCGCGGGGACCGAGTGGAAGGTAGTACGCCACGCTTTTAACCCTCGTTGGGGGTGGACGGTGATGGAGTTGAGAAGGATCGCCTCATCGACCCCCGCGCGGACCGGAGCGCCGTGGCGACCGTCGCAAATACTGCTCTGACCGGCAAATCGGTCGGGAATATCGTCGCCGAGAAGCGGAATCCGCGTCGAGGTCTCACCGCACTGATTCGCGAAGACGACCGGAATCCCCAGGTCATGCGCCACCTTGCCCGGAATCGTCGCCGAGAGCGGGCCGACGTGGCCGAGAAGCCAGTGCTTCCGGCCGGTCGTCCGGTTGGCGAAGTCCGGCCAGGCCGAGGCGATTACCGCGATGTCGATCCGGTCGCGATACGACTGCCAGACCTTCTTGTAAATCATATCCGCGCAAACGGCGAAGCCAATCCGGCCCCAACGCGTTTCCACGATCAGGGGGGAACGCCCCGGCTGGAACCGCGATCGTTCCCAGAAAACCAGGTTCCTCTTCCGATAGATATGGACGTCATCGTCGGGCGTGACCAAGGCGAGCGAATCATACAGGTGGTGGCCGTCTCGTTCCACGAACCCGGCGGCGATCGCCAGACCCCAGTCGCGCGAACGTCTACGCAGATGGGTCAGGGTCGGCCCATCCGCGTCCTCGCCGTGCGGACCGTAATCGGGCCAGAAGCCGTACCCGGTGTTAAACATCTCGGGCAAGACCGCGAGTTCGGCCCCCGATTGCCAGGCTTCGCGCAAAAGGGCATCGGCCCGGCCAAGGTTGGCGGCGAGGTTGCGGTGTTCCGAAGGCATCTGGATCGCCGCGGCTGTGATCTTCAAGGCGGGCATCTCCTTACCAACCAGCACCTTCGCAACGTCGCCGGCTCTCAGTTTCGCGTCAATTCAAAACGAACGGCGTACGCCTGATTATCGGCGCGCCCATGCCTTCACCTTGCGTCCGACGCTCAGTGGTTTCTCATCGGCTCTCGGCCTTTTAAAACCCAAAGAACCCGAGAATACCTCCGCGACGCGGCGGAGGGATGATCCGGGCCTGAGAACGAAGGTTCTCGCCGCGGTTCAAGACCTCGTTCGAGGGGGTGGGAACGTCGGGCTGCATCCGGTACGTGAAATCGCGTTCGTCGCGAAGGGTGAACGGCAGGAGGTTCTCGGTGAAGAACTCGGTCAAGTAGTTGTCGTACCAGACCGACGGGATTGGCTGAATCAGGCGCTGGGTTTTGTAGCCGTCGAGAATAAGGGTGATATCGCGGTCGCCATAGAAGGTGAAGCTCCGCGAGACCGGGGTCCGGCCGATCTCCTCGTTATTGACGATCACGGTAGCCCCGGGAGGGTCGGTTCGGATCGTGTACCGGCGCTTGACGCACCCGGCCAGGCCGAGCGCGACCAGCAAGGCGAGCAGGATCGCTCCCCAACGTTCGAGGCGAAGGCGCCTGACCCTGACCATCCTTGGCTACCCCCTACCGCAATCCTCTTGCGGTCCTGTCGCCGTTCCAACGTCTCGTCCGAATTCCTTTCGGACCGACCGACCAACCCCGGGCAAGACAAAGATAGACATGCAAAGGGGAGATCGAGACGGGATCGCGGCAGATTGTAGCCAGACCGGCCGATCGCGGCAAGGCGGCTTGGCGCGGGGGACGCGGGCTGAGAAGATGGCGGCTCAGTTCGGCCAATCGGCCCGATTTCTCCAGCCTTTCTTGATTCGGAACCTTCACGAGTGACCCCCGCCATGAACGTCCAGCCGATCCGACGATCCGCCGCCGAGGTCAACGCCGACTGGATCGTCCTGGGGGTCTTCGAGGGTGAGCCCGATTCCCTGCCAAGCGACCTCCGCGCCACGCCGCTCGGGACCTTGATCGCCGACCTGCTGGCCCGCGAGGATCTCTCGACCGACCTCGGCTCGACCACTCCGCTTTTCGGGGTTCAAGGGGTCGCGGCGGGTTCGATCCTGGTCGTCGGCCTTGGCGCTCGCAAAACGTTTGGAGCGGGCGAGGCGTACGCGGCCGGGGTGGCGATCGGCCGAAAGCTCTCGGGCAAAAAGCGCGAAAGTGTCGCCGTGGCGGCTCCAGAAAAAGGGGACGCGAAGGTCGTCTCGGCCCTGACCGCCGGACTTGTCGTCGGCGTCCGAGGTCCCGACCTTCGCAAGACCGAACCGGCGCGACACCCTTTTGGCTCGCTGGAAATTGTTCTTCCGCTGCATTCCGAAAAGGCGTTCGACGCAGCCGTGCATCGCGGTTTGGTTCTTGGCGAGTCGGTCAACCTCGCTCGCGACCTGGCCAATACGCCCCCCGCCGAGAAGGTGCCGACGCGGATCGCCGAGCGCGCCCGCGAGGTTGCCCAGACATCGGGAATCGCCGTGGACGTCTGGAACCTTGCCCGGATCGAAAAGGAGCGTTTTGGCGGTCTGATCGGGGTTGCCGCCGGTTCCGACGAGCCCCCGGCTTTTGTAACGCTTGAGTATTCCCAGGGGGGCGATGGTCCGGTCCTGGCGCTTGTTGGCAAGGGAGTCACGTTTGACTCGGGGGGCCTCTCGATCAAGACGAGCGCCGGGATGGAAGACATGAAGGCCGACATGACCGGCGCCGCGGTCGTCCTGGCGACCATCAGCGCCGCGGCCCGGCTCAAGCTGCCGGTGAACCTGAAAGGCTACCTCGCCTTTACCGAAAACATGACCGGCGGCAAGGCGTTGAAGCTCGGCGACGTCCTGACGATGCGCAATGGCAAGACCGTGGAAATCTTGAACACCGACGCCGAGGGTCGTCTGATCCTCGCCGATGCGCTCAGCTACGCGGCCGAATCGAAACCCAGCCGGATGCTCGACCTGGCCACGCTCACCGGCGCGGCGATCGTCGCGTTGGGGGTTAAAGTTGCGGGTCTATTCACGAATGACGAGGCGTTTTCGGGCGAACTGCTCGACGCGAGCCGATCCTCGGGCGAACGGGCCTGGCGCCTGCCGCTCGACGACGATTACCTGGAATTGCTCAAGAGCAATGTCGCCGACCTGAAAAACGTGGGCGGCAAATGGGGCGGGGCGATCACCGCGGCGAAGTTCCTGCAACAGTTCGTTGCCGAGACCCCCTGGGTCCATCTCGACATCGCCGGGCCAAGCTGGGTTGAGAGTGATTCAGTCACGCGCGACGCTGGCGGCACGGGTTGCTTCGTGCGCACGCTCATCGAGCTGATCGAGTCTGGGGAGCGAACCACTACCCCGGCCTGACCGAGACGCGGACATCAGATTCGCGGACAACGAGCGGGACGGGTTAAGGAAGGAACCGCGAAGAAACTCTCTTGAAGAAGACGAGTCAGTTACCGAGCGACAACCGGGTGCCGAACTGGCATTCGATCCGTCGGCTGTTGATGTCGAGCATTTCGAGGATTTCGAGGACGTCACTCATCGGCAGGTGATGATCGATCGCCCAGTTCAGGACGTTCAGGTTTTCCTGACCGCTCTTGAGCATGTCGAGGATGTCCTCGATCAGGTCCGAGTCGGTGAACTCACGTTGCAAGAGCCCGAAATCGTTGTGGTCGAGCTCGATCCAGAAGTTTCGGCCTTGCAGGTGTTCGAGCCAGCGAGCCCTCAGGAATCCGTTCCAGTGTTCGCGGACCCAGCAGCGGATGGCCCATTCGCCGAGGTCTCGGCCAGCCTTCTCGCTCTCGATCCACTTGTGTCGCTGGGCCTCCTCCTCTCCGATCCTGTGAACGCTAAGTCGTACGCTTGGTCGGACGGCCTGCACCGCGGCGGGGCTACATTGACACATCGAGACCTCCGGGCATCGATCCCAGTCCCAACTTCAAGTACGCCGAAAGCGAGACTTTGAAAGCCGTATCATCCTGATTCGGACCGGTGAACGTCCCTTTCTCTGTTCCCTTGCTATCGACACGGAACGGTCCGAGGTTCTTCACGAAATTCCTCAGACATTCAAGAGACAGTCTATTCCAGATCAGAGCGCCTGACAAGCCAAACGCTCCGATCGTCCCACGAATCCATTCATGGAGGCTCTGCTCGACCGGGTCACCGCCTGTTTTGACAAACTTCCTCTGTTCCGAATTTCACAAGAGGCTTCATCTAGCAATTCAAGTGCCTTGCCTGTCAAGGACTTTGACCTCTTCTGGCAGATTTTTCAAAAAAGGACAAATCCGTCACCTCCGGTTCGAAATCAGTCGAGGCCCGAAAACCAGGCAAGCGACCTCCCGATGAAGACCGCGACTCCCGATTGGCCGACGGCCGCCGGGCCGAGGGGTTCGTCGGCGACGGCCCGCCAGCGGACCCGACCGTCGATGTCGGCGGAGATCAGGTTCATGCCCTGTCGCGAAACGCGCCGGGGTTCGCCCCGAGGGTTGGCGGCGAGCAGATCCCTGGTTCCCTCCGAGGCGCGACCCTGGCCGCGAAGGTGCCCCGAGCCGTCATAGACGACAATCCTGCCGTCGGGCGCGACCACCGCGGCGCTGCCGCCGAGGCGGAGAAACTGCCAGCCTTCCCAGGGGACAGGCGATTCCCAGACGACCCGGCCTCGAAGGTCGTGCCCGCGCAGCACCTCGGCGCGTCGGGCGAGGGTCAGCCAGACGACGCCGACGTCGGCGTCGGCCCCTTCGGTCGCCTCGATCAGGCAGAGCGGTTCCGAGGGCTCGGCCTGGTACGTCCCGGCCGGGCTCCCCGCCGGGTTGAAGATCGTCAGCGTGCCCGCGTCGTCGGTCATTGCCAGGTAGCCGTCGGGGCCGATCGCCAGATCCTCAACGGCCGACTTCAACTCGTGTTTCCAGATCCAACGACCGGCGATCGTCGCACGGCCGATCCGATCGCGCTCCTGAACGACGGCGACCCCAAACGAATCGGGCTGAATGGCGAGGTGGGTGATCTCAACGAGGCTGAGATCAAGCTTCTGCGCCGCGTTTTTGTTCGCGTCGAAGAGCATGACCTGGCGATCAGTCGCCGCGGCGAGCCAGCCGGGGGCCGTCCGCGCGATCCGGCCGATTCCGGCAATCTCGGGGGCGAGGCCCAGGTTTCGCCCCTCGGCCGTGATGATCTGAAGACGCATCGCACTGGTCAGAACGCCCACCCGGGGCGGGTCGTCGAGCACGGTAAGAACCGCCGTCTCGGCCTGGTCGTCGGTCGTCGCGACGGGCAAGATCCAGTCGGGTTTGCGCACGACGCTGCCCACGCCGGCCGGCACGCGTGAGTCGGCCGGGCCTGACACCCTGGCCTTGACCTTCGACGCCCGCGCGGGTCTCTCGCCCGCGTAAAGGTCAACGCGGGTGATCTCGCCGGTGGCCTGGCCGTAGATCAGGTAACGGCCCAGCGGGTCGGTTTCCAGGGCGATCGCTGGGCGGCCCAGACCCGACTTCCAGCGGACGTTGCCCGCGGCATTGATCAGGCTCAGTTGCCCCTCGGCCGAGGCGACGGCGATGATCCGCCCGGCGAAGTCGGGCACGGCGTGCGTCGCGGTCCCGCCAAGGTGATAGGCGCCGGCGTTCTGGCCGTGGGCATCGTAGCGCTGAACGCCCATCGCGAAGCAACTGGCGAGGATCATCGAGCCGTCGCCGGTCGTGGTCAGGCGGCCAAGGCCCGAGATGTTCCGATCGTGCCAGATCGCCTCGGCCGAGAGCCGGTTGGCGCTTCCGCCAAGTTCCATCGCGACGATCAGGCCATACGCGGCGCAGCCGATCAAAAGAGGCCGAGACGCCGCGAAGGTCAGAAAAGCAAGCGGCTGGATCGTCTCAAACTTGCCCGCGGCCTTGCCGAACCGGTTGTAAAAATGGGTCGTTCCCAGCTTGGAGCTGACGACCGCGTAATCGCCGTGCGGATCAATCGCCAGCGCCAGCGGATCGGCGGGCGCCTGGCGTTCGGCCACGATGTTCAGGTCGGCATCGAGCAGCCAGAGCCGGTTTCCCGAACCCAGGAGCGCGATCCTCGAACCATCATCGCTGACGACCGCCGCCGAGACCTTGCCGGGCGCCCGCGAGACCGAGAGATATTCCCCCTTGAGATCGATCTGGTAGATCCGATCGGCCTCGTCCCAGGCGAAGATCGTCCCCGCCTCGCGGGCGAGCCCCAGCCCCTTGAGCGGAGCCTCGGTCACGACCGTCCACGACGTCTCGGGATCGAGCCGGTTCGACGGCCGGGCTAGTTGGTCGTGCGTCACCGTTTGAGTCCGCCAGTCCCTGGTCTGGTCGACGTCCGCCGGTTGGCCTGCCCGGTTTGAGCCAAAGGGGCAACGATTCGCGAGAAATCCGCGTTCAACGAGCCGCGTTCAAGAGCCCCTTGGCGTGGCGAACCGCCTGGTCGAGCACGGCGTCGGAACCAACAACGCCCTCCGCCTGGCCGGGGCCATCGCCGCCGACCGGCTTGGCAACGAGCCGGACGGCGATGTCGGGCTCAACCCCCTGCTCGCTGTAGGGTCGGCTCCGGGGCGAGTAAAACTTGGCGGTCGTCAGCTTCAATCCGGCCGGGGCCGATCGCAGGGAGAAGATGCTCTGCACCGACCCCTTGCCGTAGCTCCGTTCGCCGAAGATCACGGCACGATGATGATCCTTGAGCGCTCCGGCGAGGATCTCGCTGGCGCTGGCGCTGTCGTGGTCGATCAGAACGCAGAGCGGCATCTTCCAGACGGCCCGCGACGAGGCCCGGTAAATCTGGCTCTGCCCGGGAGCCCGGCCTCGGGTCGAGACGATCACGCCCGTGTCAATGAACCGCTCGGCGATCTCGACCGCGATATTCAGGAGACCGCCCGGGTTGCCGCGAAGGTCAAGGATGAGCGAACGCATCCCCTGTCGTCGAAGGCCCGCGATGGCTTTTTCCAGCTCCTCGGTCGAACTCTTCTGAAAGCCGGTCAACTGGATGTAGCCGACCCCCCCGGCCGGGTCAACGATCTTGACGTTCGAGACGCTCTCAACCTCGACGTGGCGGCGGACGAGCCGGTAATTCTTGATTCCGCCGTTCGGGTGTCTCACGCCGATCTCGATCGGGCTCCCCTCGGTCCCTTGAAGCTGGCCGGCGGCCTCGTCGAGGCTTAGCCCCTTGACCGAACGCCCGGCAACGCTGGTGATCTGGTCGCCCGACTTGAGACCCGCGTCCCAGGCTGGCCCCCCTCGGATCACGCCGACGAGCCGAAGCCCTTCCGCGTCCTGTTTCAGTTCGATCCCGAGTCCGACGAAGTTGCCGTCGATCATCGCATAAAGGTCATCGAGCTTGTCGGGAGTCAGATAGCTTGTGTAATCGTCGAGGGCGTCGCAGGCTCCGTAGGTGAATTCAAGGATCACGGCCGCGTCGCCAAGATTGAGGGCCTGGCGGGCGTAGTCGCAGGCGGCGATGACCTGAGCCTCGGCCGAGGCGCGGTCGGGCACGTTCAGCCGGGCTCGGAGGCGGCGGAAGACGTCGCGGAGCCACTGGACCCGATCAGGGTCGGCCTCGGCGGCGTTCGTGCGGAGGAAGTTGGGATCGCGGAGGGCGACTTCCAGGTTGTCAAAGCCGCGGCGGACGAGCGGTTCCAGGCCAACGGGATCGACGTAATGGGTCTCGATCCGCTCGATCAACTCGTCATAAAGGGCGAGGGCTCGTTCCTTCGGCAGTCGGAGCAGGACGTTGCGGAAGCTCTGATCCTGATAGCGGCGGACGAGCCGGTAATGGGTCTCGCAGAGTCGTCGGCGATGGCTGAAGTCGGTCCGGCTTGGCCACTGTTCCAGGGCCTTGTCGTAAAGCTCGACGGCGGAGGTCCAGTTGCGTTGCCGTTCGAGTTCGAGAGCGCGCTGAAGGACGATCTCGGGATCGTCGGGAAGACTCAGCGGTTTGACGCTGGCCGAGGCTGTCGGCGGGGTTGAAGTTGGCTCGGTCTCAATGTTGGGCGGCGACGCCAGGACGGCCTGAGTCGACCAGGCGAGAATGGCCGGGAAAAGCCAGGTCGTTCGAGCCGAGACCAGCATGCGCATCGCCGTCGATCCTCGCACTGCGGAGCGCATCGCGGAAGATCGTTGACGGCGTTGAGGAACCTTGTTTCGGCGTCCGAAACGCCCCGATTACAGGGAGTTTCCGCGACCGCAAGGGTTACCCTCGACGACTGCCGATCGGTCCGCGCACCGCTCCATGGTTGCCGTTCGATAGTTGTGGCTCAGACTCAACGCGGTGCGACCGACGGACCGTCTCGGCCTTGATGCCAGTCTGGAATCAAGACCGATTGGCCTGCCTTCTGTCGCTCGGAGAGGAACCGGCATCCACCCATCCTCCCCGATCTTTAAGGATTATAACACACCTCGACGCCAAACAATCCGGTTTGGAGGGGACTCGCCCCGGTTTGAAAGAATGGGAAAACGCGGCGGGAATTCGTGTTTCTTTTACACAGCAAGCGGGCGATCTCCCGGCAAGATCGAACGCGCGGGGAGTCGAGCCACGTCCACGCCGTCGATGGTGAGTTCAACCTCGCCCTCGATCGAGACATCCCGGCGCGAGGCGTAACCGGCCTGGCCGTCGCGGATCTCGGGCTGGGTGTAAACCTCGATCTGCCAGTCGTTGAGGTTAATGATCCAGTAGACGGGAATTCCGGCACTGGCGTAGTCAACGAGCGCCGGCTCGCGGCGAGCTTTCGGCGATTTCGACGACGAGGGCAATCTCAACGGCCCTGGGGTACGAACCCCGGCGGAAGTAGTCGTTCGGGGAACCGCGAATCAGACAAAGATCGGGCAAGGGGGCCGAGAATTCCTGACTGTGGATCGGGTTTTCTCCCCAGAAGGCCCAGCCGTCGGGAATCACCGTCGCGAGCGCTGATCGAAGGATCTCAGCCGTCGCGGCGTGGGTCAGACTTCTGGCCCTTTTCGTCAGAATTCGCCCGTTCCCGAGGAAAATCCGAGCCTCGTCCGGGAAGATATCGGCATCAACCGCCCGGAAAAATTCGAGGGCCGTTATTCGATAACGAATTTCCTCCTCAACCTCGCGTTCGGTTCCCACGGCCATGAGATCGCTCCGTTCTCGTCACTTCACCCCGGCCGATTCTTCGACGTGATAAACCTTGTCCGCCGCGAGATCTTTCAGGTCGGTCGTCCGGCCCGAAGGCCAGGTAATGACGATGCGGTCAGCCTTTGACGCCGGGCCGAGGCCGAAGGTCAGAGGGAGTTCGACCGACGAGAGATAGCTCTTGGCCGCGAAGCATTGGCGGCGCTGGATGAGCCCCGAGGCTTCCACCTGAACGCGGGCGCCGACGGCGCTCCGGTTCGAAGGCGATCCGGTCAGTTCGAGGCGGAGCCAGTGATTGCTGTTGCCGCCATCGTTGCGGAAGAGGCGGGCGGGGCCGCCGTTCGAGGTCAGGACGACGTCCAGATCGCCGTCGCCGTCGATGTCGGCATAGGCACTGCCGCGACCGACGATTGGCGTGAAGAGGTCGGGACCCGCCTTTTCGGGGCTGACCTGCGCGAAGAGAGAGCCGGAGGTCTTGCCGGTGTTCCAGAAGAGTTGCGCTGACTGGGCATAAGACTGGGTGGTCTGAACCTTCTGGATCTCGCTTTCCAGGTGCCCATCGGCCGAGAGCAGATCGACGCGGCCGTCGAGGTCGTAATCAAAGAAGAAGAGGCCAAACTTCATCGGCGGCTGCGTCGGAGCGCCGAGGCCGTAGACGTTGGCCAGGTCGGAAAATTGCAGGCCCTGGGGATCGTCGGCCACGTAAAGGGCGGTCATCTCGTTGGCGAAGTTGCCGATCGCCAGGCCGAGCGAGCCGTCATTCTTGAAGTCGGCCCAGTCAATCCCCATCGCGCCGCGGGTCAGGCCGAGCGAGTCGAGCGCGATCCCGGCATTGTGGCCGTTCTCTTCAAACTGGCCCTTGCCGAGGTTGTGAAAGAAGAAGTTCGGCACCGTGTCATTCGCCACGGCGATGTCAACCAGGCCGTCGCCGTCGGCATCAAAGGGGGCAACGCCGAGGGCTTTTGAAATCGGGGCCTTGAGGTCGGGCGTCGTGACCCGGATACCCGCCGATTCGCTGACGTCTTCAAACCGCCCCTTGCCATCGTTCTTCAAGAGCGTGCAGAAGGTGCCGTTGAAGGCCGTCGGCGGACCATACGCGCGGCCCTGGCCGGTCCCGGCAAGCTGGAAGTCTTGACCGCGATCGACCTCGGCCGACCAGTCGATGTAACAGGCGACGAAGAGGTCAAGGTCGCCGTCGTTTTCCATGTCAAAAAAGGCCGCGGAGGTGAGCCAGCCTTTTGAGGCCGAGGCGTTCGCGTCGTTCGTCACGTCGACGAACCGGCCGCCATCGTTGCGGAAGAGGTGGCCGCCGCCAAGAGCGGTCAGATAAACGTCGGGGTCGCCGTCGTTGTCGATATCGCCGACGGCGACGCCCATGCCGAAGAAGGTCTGGTTCAGCCCCGCGGCCTCGGTGACGTCGGTAAACCGCCCCTTGCCGTTGTTCTGATAGAGAGCCTGCGTCGGCCGTTTTGAGGGTTCCGGGCCGGGCCAGTGGTCGGAGTTGACGAAGAGAAGATCCTGGTCGCCGTCGCCGTCGTAATCAAGAAAGGCGACGCCCGAGCCCATCGTCTCGGGCAAGAGCTTCTGTCCGCTCGCGCCGTTGGTGTGGACGAACCGGATTCCCGAGTCGTGGGTGATCTCGACGAACCGGACGCTGGGGATCGTCGCCGCGTCGATCCCCTTCGGCTTCACCGGGGCAACAGGACGGGCGATGACCGCGGGCAAGGGCTTGGGCGCGCATCCCGAAAGCGCTCCGCCAGCGAAGAGAAGCAACGCCAGGACGATTCCGCGAAGGGTTCGTGCTTGAGTCGAGGTCATTCCGAGCCCTCCGTCTGCGGGAGCGGGTCAAGACCAGGAGCGCCGGGGCGTTGCAAGGCGTGAATCACGATCGACTGGGCGTTCTGGTCGGCGGCGGGGCTCTTGCGTCGAGCGATCGAGATGGCGCGCCCCTCGGCGGTCTCGTCGGGCTTGTAAAGACGATGAAGCGCCTTGTGAAGTACTTCCAGAACCTGGGCGAGCGCGCCTTTTAACGCGGGATCATCCGTCTTTTGATAGAGCGGCCCGAGCCGATCGGTGAGCGCCAGCAACGGTTCCAGTCGGGAGAGGCCCGGCGGAGGCGGTCCCTCGGTCATTTTGTCGACGGCCCGGCGGACGAGATAGGTCCGCGCCAGCCGGTCGGCTAAACGGGTCTTCTCGGCGGCGATCTCGTTGACCCACGAGTCAAGGCGATCGTCGAGCCAGGAAGGTTCGCCCTCTTTCTTCGAGTCGGCAACCACGGGCTCAGTTGTCGCGGCGGAATCGGTCGCGGCGGGTTTTGTCCGGGCGAGTTCGGAATAGCAGAGGCCCAGGCCGTAATGCGCGGTCACGTTCTCGGAATCGATCGCCAGGGTACGTCGATAGGCATCAACCGCTCGTTGCAAGAAGGCGGCGCGGTCGGGACCTCCGCGTGGTTCGCGTCGGGCGCGGTTGTACAACGAGGTTCCGAGCGCGTTGATGACCTCGTAATCGAGGCTGAAATCAAAGCCCCGGTCGGGAATACGGGTGCTCAGAACCGACTCATAACTAGCGATTGCCTCGTCAAGCTGGCCGTTGCGGTCGTTGATCTGACCGGTCAGCCAGTTGATGACCCACGGGGCCGCCCCCTTGGGATGGGCCGCCGCCCTGGCGAGGGCCTCGCGGGCGTCGGGAATCCGGCCTTCGCGCAAATAGACGCGGGCGAGGTTCACCCAGCCGTCGACCTTGCCGAGGTCGGCGACCTTGCGAAAGACCGGCTCGGCCTGGCGCAGCTCGCCTTTCTGACCCCCTTTCTCCGAACCTTCGAGCAAGAGGCCGATGCCGTAATCATTCCAGCGCTGCCAGTCGTCCTTGATCGGCGTCGGATCGTTCTTCACGTCGGGACCCCCTTCCAGGGCGAGCTTCAGGCGATCCGAAGCCATCACGACGACCGGAAGCGTCGGGCCTTTCCCCTTGCCAAAGATGAAGTCAAAAAAGGTCCGATCAAACTTGCGGTAATTGACCTTCGCTTCCAGCGTGATCGGACCGACGATGTCGTCCGGCAGGTCAAGGCCGAAGTGGACAACCTGTCCCGCGCCTGGTGGAATCTGCTTGTTATAAAGGGGCACGAAGATGTCTTGCGGGTTGCGGCGATCGATCCGGTTGCCGTCGCGGTCGAGCATGTAAACGTTGATGAAATGCGCGTACGGATCGACCGTTCCATCCGGCCCGATGCCTCCCGATCGACCGATGACCTTGTCGCCCGATCGGGCGATCAGTTCGACCCAGATCTCGTTCGAGTCAACGGTTCCCTGACTGAACGGGTGGCCGAGGCCAAGGGTTCGAACGACCGTTTCGACGAGATACGGTTTGCCCTTCTTGAGCTTCGGAGCTTCGGGACGCAGAGGCGCGATCAAGGGGCCGTCAACGCCGCCACCTTCACGAAGGCCGAAAATATCAATGCGGACCTTGCCGTCCTTGAGGTAATCGGTGTGCGCCTTGACGGCCTTCGCATCGCCGTTGACGAAGGCGAGGCCGGTGTTCGCGGCGGGGAAGAAGTGGTTATGGATCTCGCGGCCGGGCTTGCCGTCAAAATCGCGGGCGCCGAAGTCGCTGGAGGGGATGAAGTTCATGTGACAGTTGACGCACTGACCTTTTGCCACGGGCGGATAGTAAAAGCTCCGCGCCCCGTGGCCGGAGACGCCCGAGAGCAGGAAGGTGTCGTAGTGGTTCTGGCCTCGAAGGAAATCCTTGTAGTGGTTCAGGGCGTAGGGAATGCTGACCTTGTGGCAGGTTGAGCAGAACTTGGAATCCTTGATGACGGGCTTCAAGAAGGTCTTCTTGTGCATCTCGGGCTTCGCCTTGACGAGCGTTTCGTTGACGAACCGGAGAATCGGGTTCTCGGTCGCGGCGAAGGGGTAATGTTGCGGCTCCTCGATCGTGTAGTCGGCATTGCCTCGGGTGCTGTTGACGTTGTTGATCGAGTGGCAGACGGTGCAGGTGATCCCGGCCTGACTCGTCTTCGCGTTCACGTCGTCGTATTTAGGGTTGTCAAACTCACCCGAGAAGAAGGGAACCGGGTCGTGACACCCCGCGCACCATCGGGCGCCGTGGGTGTCGCCGTCGCGTTTCAAGGAGACCTCGCGCGTCTCGCGAACGCTGGCCAGGTAGATCTTGTTATTGAAGGAGCTGAAGTGGTGCGACGAGTGGAACCAGCCGTCGTAGGCGTCCTTATGGCACCGAAGGCAATAGTCGTCCATCATCAGGGTCTCGGCCGGAATGAACTTGCCGGTCGAGGTTGTCGCGGCCGAGGGAAAGAAGTAGCGAGCCCCTTCTTTTGGCCCCTTGGTGCCGTACGATCGGGGGTCGGATGAGTGCAAAAAGGCCATCGCCAGAACGCTGACGGCGACAACCCCGCCAAACCGCCAGGCCCAGACCCATCGGATCATCGGACCGGCGAGCCGGTGCTTGATGTACAGGCCGACCGCCAACAGAGGCGCGGCGACGTGCAGCCAGTATCCCGAGAGCCTCACGGTCGGGTCGCGGACCTCGAACCCGCCGAGCCGGACCAGAACCAGGCCCGAGACGAGGACGACGATCGAACACCCCAGTAGTGCCAGACCATAACGCACGGCGCCCCGGTTCGGCCGCTTCCACGAGGTAATCAGGTGCCCCAGACCGAAGACGATAAACGGAACGATCAAGGCGAGGCCGATCACCAGATGGAGAGCGACCATCAGCATGTAGAAGAAGGTTTGCTGGGTTGTTCCCAGCCACCAGGTCAGGGCCGTCACGCTGGCGAGATAGGCCCCGTTGCCCGCCAGAATCCCGAACCCGACGAGGATGATCCAGAGCCAGGGCCTGAGCCCGGGGCCGACGGCGGGCGTGTAAACCCGTCCCCGCCGGTCACTCTGTGGACGTGCGGTGGTCGTCATTGGGAGAGCATCCGACGCGATGAAGGTGAATGAATTTTACAGGGTTATCATCCCCGAAGAACCGCCCGGTTGCAACTTGAGTCGACTGGCCTTCTGTCTTGGAATCGGCTCGCGGGGCTTGGGACTCGGGCGCCTGATTTGATAAACTGGACGGAAACGCGTGGGGTCGATCGTCATTCTCGTCATCATCCCCAGTTGCGGGGCCGATCCCTATTTATTGCCTTCGCTCGCGCGCCCCGATCATCCCGGAGGTTTCTCGTGTTCGCAGGCCCGATCATCGCCCGGGAGGTGCTTACGGCGCCCCGACCGGCTCGATTTTACGTGGTGAGGGCGTCGTATGTCGGCCTCCTCTTCATCCTGATGTGGACCGCCTGGCAACTCCTGATCGGCTTTCGCGACATCGATGAGCTGGGGCTCGTCGCGCGTTACGGAAGCATCCTTTACGGCATCTTCGCCGTCCTTCAATTAACGCTTGTCCTCTTCTTCGCCCCACTCTTCTCGGCCGCGTCGATCGCTCACGAGAAGGACCGGCGGACGTTCATCCTGCTCTTGATGACCGACCTGAGCGACGTTGAAGTCGTCCTCGGCAAGCTTCTCGCCGCTCTCTTGAACATCATGGCGGGGCTGGCCGCGGGGGCGGGACTCTTGACGATCTGCACTCTTTTCGGCGGCATCTCGTTCGGGCAGGTGGTCACGCTCTTCGCGGTCACGGCCTCGTCGGGCGTCGCCGGGGGCGCGATGGGAATGGTCGTCGCGCTCTGGCGCGATCGAGCCTTTCAGTCGATCTCGCTGACGATCCTGATGGTTGTCTTCTCGGTCGCCGGGGCCTGGGGCTTCTCGGTCGCCTTTCCGACGCTCACGGCCTTCGGCGTTCCGCTCGCCGAGGTGCTGAACCCGTACCGGGCTATTCTCGCCGTGCTTTATCCGCCAACGGGCGAAGAAGTCGCCGGGGTCGGCTGGACGAGCGCGGTGTATATCCTGGTGAGGCTGTCGGGCGCGGCCTTGCTCGTCGCCTTCGGCGCGAACCGGCTCCGGGTCTGGAATCCCGGGCGCAACGAACCCCGCGAAGAACGCGACGCCGCCGACGCCGGTCTGGTCGAAACCCTCGTCGAAATCGAGGAAGCCGAGGTGCGTGAACCCGTCGCCCTGACCGTCGGCGAGGCGACCCCGGGCGGCCTCGGCCCCAGAACCGGCGGCCGGTTCGATCACGACGTTTTGCCCGAACGCCCCGAAGGGGGCGACACCACGGGCGCGACGACCGGCCTTCATGTCCCCAGACGAACGCATCGGCGAACGATCAGGGCGGCCCGGCCGTATCGAAAACCGTGGGCCAACCCGGTCCTCTGGCGTGAGCTGATGACCCGCGCCTATGGCACGAAGCCCTTGATCGTCAAGGGGACGTACCTCTTGCTCTGTGCCGTCGGAATCGCGCTCTTTCAACATCTCGGGGCTGGCATGGAATCGCCGCTCGGGTCGATCCTGGCGATGATTCCGGTCTCGGTCGGCATCCTCAGCCTGGTCCTGGTCAATGCCCAGGGGGTGACCGCCCTGACGAGCGAGCGCGACACCGGAGCGCTTGACCTCTTGCTCGTGACTGAACTCTCGCCCAAGGAGTTTATTTACGGCAAGCTTTACGGCGTCTTTTATAACACCAAGGAAATGATCGCCCTGCCGATCTTGTGGACGCTCTGGCTGACCTTTCGCGGAGCGCTTTCGGTCGAGTCGGCCGTCTTCACGATCACCGATTTTCTCTTGCTCTGCCACTTCTCGGCAATGCTCGGCCTGCACGCGGCGATCACCTACACGAACAGCCGGACGGCCGTCGCCAACAGCCTCGGCACGATCTTCTTCCTGATGGCCGGTATCCTCGTCTGCGCCTACCTGATCCTTCTGAGCCGCGCTGAGTTTGGCCGACAGCTTCTCAGCTTCATGATCTTCATCGGCGCGGGGAGCGTGGCGCTTTTCGGGTCGCTTGGCGCCAGGAACCCCTCGCGAGCGATTGCGCTGGTCTCGCTGCTGACCCCTTTCTGGTCGTTTTACTGCATCATCAGCCTGATTAACGGCGACGCCTTCGCGGCCTTCCTCGTCAGCGTCGGGATTTACGGGTTCGCGCTGCTGGCGATGCTCGTTCCGGCGGTCAGCGACTTTGACATCGCGCTCGGCCGTACCAGCGCGATCCAGGGTTGACGGAGAACCTTTTCGCAAGCCCGGGAAATCGCGTCAATCCCTTGCCTTTCAAGGGATTGACGCGATGCGCAGACCCTTCGAATGGCCCACTCTGGAAATCTTTCAAGGAAGTTCGGGACGTTCTCAGTCCCGTTAGGGTGTGTCGCGGGCGATGCGCGCCGGGCCTGGGGGTTCGGCGGGCAACGTCTTTGTCGGCTTGGCCTGGCGATTCGGACGCTGGCTCCCAACACCCGGAACCACCATGCCGGAAGAAACACTCGATCCCGCTCTTCTTGAGCAGACAAAGAACCAGATCCGCAAGCTGGTCGCCGAGATCGCCGATCTCGCCGAATCGGACCTCCAGCCGGCCGAGTTCTATGTCGAATTTCTCAACCGCGCCGTCGCGGCGGTCGCCGCTTCCGGCGGCGCCTTCTGGATGCTCGACGGCCGGGGAAGCCTGAAGCTTCAGCATCAGTTGGAGTTTCGCCTGACCGGCCTGATGGACGGCCGGGCCAAGCAGGCGCCTCACGATGCCCTTCTCGGCTGCATGATCTCGGCCACGCAGCCGCAGATCATTCCGCCGATGGCGACGATTGAAGGCGTGCCCAACGCCAGCAACCCGACCCCCTTCGCCTTGATCCTCGCCCCCTTGATGGTCGACAAGCAGGTGGTCGGCCTCATTGAAATCATGATGGACCCGAGCCGTCGAGCGGCGACGCAAAAGAGCACGCTCCGGTTCGTGAGCGACCTTTGCGACCTCGCGGCGAGCTACCTCAAGAATCGCCAGATGCGACAGGTAATGTCGCAACAGCGGCTATGGAACCAGCTTGAGGGGTTCACACACCAGATTCACGCCTCGCTCGACCTCAAGGAAGCCTCGTACGCGGTCGCCAACGACGGCAAGCGGCTCGTCGGTTGCGACCGGCTCAGCGTTGCCCTTAAGATCGGCGGCCGGGTGATGGTCGAGGCCGTCAGTGGTCAGGAGGTCGTCGAGCAGCGGGCCAACCTGATCCGCGAACTGACCCGCCTTTGCAAGGTCGTGATCCGGTCGGGCGAAGACCTCGTTTACACGGGGAATACCGAAGGGTTCTCGCCCGACATCCGCGATGCCCTTGAGCTTTACGTCGATGAGTCGGGCGCCAAGGCCGTCATCGTCACGCTCTTGCACAAGCCGGATACCGACCAGCCGGGCGAGAACACGTCGAGCCCCGCCGTGAAGGAAAAGGTCGCCTTCGGCTGCCTCGTGGCCGAGCAGATTGGCGACGAGATGGCGCCGACGGACGCGCACGCGAGAACGGAAGTCGTCTCGCGGCACGCATCGACAGCCCTCTGGAACGCGCAGGAACACGACAAGATTTTCCTGCTGCCGCTCCTGAAGATGATGGGCTCGCCCTGGCGGTTCTTCCGCGGCCGGACCCTGGCCAAGATCATCGGCGTACTGGGCGGACTCATCGGCCTGATCCTCATTCTGACGTTCGTTCCCTGGAAGCTGACGATCGAAGGGCGAGGGTCGCTCTTGCCCGACATCCGACAGATCACCTATGCCCCGGTCGCTGGCAATGTCGTCGACGTCGCCGTCGAGCACGGCCAGCAGATCAAGAAGGGGGACATGCTCGTCAAGATCGACAGCCCCGAGCTTCAAAAGCAGCGCAAGGAACTCTTCGCCCAGATGCAAGGGTCGCAAACCCAGGCGAGCTACCTGGCGATCCAGGCCCGCAAGGCCAGCGAAGGGGGCAACGACGCCGAGTACAACTCGATCCAGGGGCAGCTTCAGGAAGCCAAGATCAAGTACAAGAGCGCCAAGGAACAGATCGAGATCATCGACGAGCAGATCGAGTCGATGACCGTCCGGTCGCCGGTTTCGGGAGTCGTGACGACCTGGGAGATTCGCAAGAACCTGCTCGGCCGCCCGGTCGAGATCGGCCAGGAACTCGTCACGGTCGCCGACCTGAGCAGCGACTGGGAAATGGAAGTCGACGTTCCCGACGACGACATGGGGCCGATCCTTCGCGCCCAGAGCAAGCTCGAACACGAGATCGCCGAGGGGAAGAAGCCGGCCGGCACGACGCTTTCGACCTACTTCGTCACCGCGACCGATCCCGAGCACCGCTACCCCGGTTACGTCAAGCGGATCGCCTCCAAGGCCGAGACGGTCGAGAGCAAGCACGTCGTCAAGCTCACCGTCGGCTTCCGCGACGACGTCCGCAAAGACTTCCTCTCACGGAACCAGGAACTACGCCCTGGCGCCGAGGTTCGCGCCCGGGTCGATTGCGGCAAGGCTCGCCTGGCGTACGTCATGCTCCGCGACGTCGTCCATGTCTTCTACGAGACCGTCCTCTTCCGCTGGCCCTTCCTTCGCTAAGGCCAGTGGACCAGACACCAGCGGCCGACCGAGACCCGTGGCGTCCGGGTCGGCCCCTGGTCCTGACCTTGATTGAACAACCCACCGAACTTCCCAAAAGACCAGACGATCCGGAGGCTCGCTCATGATCTCCTCGAAGAAAGCCGCAGCGCTGGCCGCCGGCATCGCCGTCGTGCTCTCCGCGCCAATGCTGGGCGGATCGCTCGCCGCGCAAAACCCCAACTCGTCGGCCGGCGAGACGCTCGTCGTCGAGGACGCTCACGTCGACTGGATCGATCGCGCCAACGTCGCCTCGCTTCACGAAGGCGTGATCGAGCGGATGGAACTCTCGATCGGCATGCCCGTCTCCAAAGGCGGCAAGATCGGCGCTCTGCACAAGGAGATTGCCGAGCTGACCGTCAAGAAGGCCGAGGTCGCCGCCAACAGCATTGGTCCCCGCGAAAAGGGGAAGGCACAAAAAGATCTTGCGGCCACCGTCGTCGCGATCAATCTCCGACTCAACCGAATCAGCAAGGGGAGCGTCTCCTACGAAGAGCAGGCGAAGGCTGAGGCCGAACTGAAAGTCGCCCAGGCGGCCATCGTTGAGGCCGAGGAACGCGTCAAGCTGGACGAGGCCGAACTGGCGCTCGCGAAACAGGCCCTTCTCGAACACACGATCGTCGCCCCCTTTGACGGCATCATCATCGAACGGATGAAAGGCCCGGGCGAACGCGTCGGCGCCAATGAGCCGGTCGTGAAGATCGGCAACCTAGGCAAGCTGAGAATCTGGGGTTATGTGCCGCTCAGCTACTATTACCGGGTCAAGGAAGGCCAGGTCGTCGAGTTTCAGCCTCGCCTGATCGGCGAGCGCCATAACCCCCTGCCCATCGAGTTGAAGCGGTTCCGGGGCAAGATCACGTTCGTGGACCCGCAGGTCCAGCCGGTCGGCGAGACGGCCGTGAGGATCTATGCCGAGTTCGAGAACAAGGACTTCGAGCTTCGGCCCGGCTTGAAAGGGACGATGACGGTCTACCTCGCTTCCGACGAGCCAACGGCCGCGGCGCCCGCCGTGGGTGCCCGGAACGTCGGGGTAGGTCGATAAGTCGAGAATTTCTAACGGCATTGATCTGATCTAAAAAAACACGCGGGACCGGTGCAATTCGACGCCACGGCCCCGCCGGCAGGCGAGTCAGACCAACCGTCGAGGGCTGCTGACGATGAGTTCCGCTCCTTCCATGGCTCCGTCGATGCCCCTCGGGCAGGCGGCCGAGCACCTCCGGGTCAAGCTCCGGCCCGACCTGATCGTCCAGCCCCAGTTTTATGAGGGGATGACGCACTACGTCGTCAAGGACCCGATCGCGCTCAAGTATTTTCGATTCAAGATCGAGGAGTACTTTCTACTCCAGCAGTTTGACGGCAAGAACACGCTCACCGACGTCAAGAAGGCGTTCGAGCGCAAATATCGGCCGCAGACGATCTCGATCGAGGACCTGACCCGGTTCACCGCGCAGCTTCACGAGGCCGGGATCGCCCAGATTGACAGTCCCGACCAGGCCAAGGTACTCATCCAGCGCCGTCGCAAGAACCAGTGGAAGAAGGTCTGGCAGTTCTTCGCCAACATCCTCTACATCAAGATCCCGGTCATCGATCCCGAGAAACTTCTCTCGGGGATGTACCCCTACTTCCGCTGGATCTACACTCCCTACTTCATCACCTTCAGCGTCGGCACGATGCTCGCCGCGTTGACGCTGGTGGTCAGCCAGTGGACCGAGTTCAACTCCAAGCTGCCGACCTTTCAGAGCTTCTTCAACTGGCACACGATTTTTGCCTTCTGGTGTAGTCTGGCGATCGTCAAAATTATCCACGAGTTCGGCCACGGCCTGACCGCCAAGCACTTCGGCGGCGAGGTCCACGAGATGGGGATGCTCTTCCTCGTCCTCACCCCCGCGCTCTACTGCGACGTGACCGATAGCTGGCTCTTGCCGAACAAGTGGAAACGCATCTGGATCTCGGCCGCGGGCATCTATGTCGAGTGCTTCCTCGCCAGTCTCGCCACGTTCGTCTGGTGGGGAACCGAAGAGGGGCTTTTGAAGAGCTTGATGATGGCGACGATGTTCATCTGCTCGGTGAACACGATCATGTTCAACGCCAATCCTCTTCTCCGCTACGATGGCTACTATGTGACGGCGGACTATCTGGAGATTCCTAACCTCCGGATCAAGAGCACGCAGTTCTTCACCTACATGTTCCAGGAGAAGATTCTCGGACTGGAGATCCCGGTCCAGAGCTACATGCCGAGGTCGCGCCGCACGCTCTTCGTGGCATATGCCATAGCAAGTTACCTGTACCGTTGGGTGGTGACCTTCAGTATCCTCTTCTTCCTCTACAAGTTCCTGCAACCCTACAAGCTCGGTTCCATTAGCGCCATCATGGCGGTGGGATCGCTAGTACCGCTGGTTGGAATGCCCTTTTATCAGATGTTCAAGTTTGTTCGCACTCCCGGGAGGATGCGTAAGGTGAAAAAGGTCCGAGCGGCGAGTTTCGCGGTGGCGGTCGTCGTCGTCGTGGCCGGGATTCTCCTGATCCCGACGCCGCTGCGGGTCCAGGGGACGCTCGTCCTCAAACCGATGAAGCCTCAGGTTGTCTATGCGACCGTCCCCGGCAAGCTGGTTGACCTCTACGTCAAGGACGGCGAGGAGGTCAAGGAAGGGACGGTGATCGCCACCCTTTCCAATCCCCAGAAGCTGCGCGACCGGACAAGCCTTCAGGAACAGCACGACGTCAATTTCGCCAAGGCCCTCTGGTTCGGCCAGAGCCCCGACCTGGAGAGTCGCGCCCAGGCGAGGCAGCACGAGCAGATGGCACGCGACCTGGAACCGGCGATCGACACCGTCTCGAAAGACATCGGCGCCCTGACGCTTGTCGCCGACCGCGACGGGCATGTCATGGGCGTTCCTCATCACGAGACGGTCGGTCAGTGGGTCAAGCCCGGCAAACCTTTTTGCGAGGTGGCCGATCCCCACGTCCTCGAAGCGCACATGATCCTCGACCAGGGGGATATTGACCTGGTGAGGGCCAACCGCACGGCCTGGCTGAAGATTTATGGTGACTCGGAAGTTACGATCAAGAGCAAGGTCAGCGAGGTCGCAAAGCGGAACCGCGACGACATTCCGACCGAGCTTTCCACCGGCAGCGGCGGCGAGATTGCCACCAAGCAAGACCCCAAGACCGGCGCCGCGAAGCCAATGACGGCCGTTTATGAGGTGATCATTCCGGTCGATAACTCGAAGCTCGTCCTTCAGTCGGGCCTTCGCGGTTTCGCCAAGATTGACGGCGGCACGCACACGCTCGGCTGGTGGCTCTGGCGGCTCATGACCAAGACCTTCCACTTCACGCTCTGACGCCCTGCCTCATTCCGCCTCGAAAACCCAAAGGACCCGGCCGCTGTCTTCTTGACGGCGGTCGGGCCTTTTTCTTTGAGGATCGGGAATGACCAATGACCGATGACCAATGACCAAGGAAGATGACGCGGAATCAGGGCAAAGGACAAAAGGACAAAAGACCAGTTCCCTCCTGAATCGGTCATCGGTCATCATGGCGATTCGAACAAAAAAAAAGGCACCGGGGTTGAACCCGATGCCTTTTTAAGAGAGAGAGTTTTGCGGGATCTGTCCGGGGCCGATCAATACATGTCGTCGTAACCGCCGTGGCCGCCGCCGCCAGCGGACTTCTCGTCCTTGGGGGGCATGTCGGCGATCAGGGCGTCGGAGGTGAGCAGCAGGGTGCTAACGCTCGCGGCGTTCTGAAGGGCCGAACGGGTGACCTTGGTCGGGTCGATGATGCCGGCCTTGACGAGGTCGGTGTACTCGTCACGGAGGGCGTCGTAACCGAAGTTTCCCTTGCCTTCGGCGACTTTCGAGACCACGACGCCACCGTCCTGACCGGCGTTCTCGGCGATCTGATGAATCGGCGCCGAGCACGACCGGACGATGATCTCGTAGCCGGTCTTCTCGTCGTTGGTCAGCTCGCTGGGGGCCTTCACCGTCCGCGAGGAACGGAGCAGGGCGACGCCGCCGCCGGGGAGGATGCCCTCTTCCAGAGCAGCGCGGGTGGCGTGAAGGGCGTCCTCGACGCGGGCCTTCTTCTCTTTCATTTCCGACTCGGTCGCGGCGCCGACGTTGATCTTGGCGACACCACCGGCGAGCTTGGCGAGACGCTCTTCCAGCTTCTCGCGGTCGTAATCGCTCTTGGTGTCGGCCATCTCGCGGCGGATCGCCTCGATCCGACCCTTGATGGCGTCGGTCTTGCCCGAGCCTTCAATGATCGTCGTGTTGTCCTTGTCGATCTCAACCTTCTTGGCCTGGCCGAGATCGGTGAGGCTGACGTTCTCCAGGTCGATCCCCAGCGCCTCGAAGATCGGCTTGCCGCCGGTCAGGACGGCAATGTCTTCGAGCATCGCCTTGCGGCGGTCGCCATAACCAGGAGCCTTGACCGCGGCGCAACGGAAGGTGCCCCGCAGCTTGTTGATGACGAGAGTCGCCAGGGCTTCGCCTTCAATATCCTCGGCAATGATGAGGAGCGGCTTGCCTGTCTGCGCGACCTTTTCAAGGACAGGGACGAGGTCCTTGACCGACGAGATTTTCTTCTCGTAGATCAGGATGTAGGCGTCTTCGAGAACGGCGACCATCGAGGTCGGGTTCGTGACGAAGTAGGGGCTGAGGTAACCGCGGTCGAACTGCATGCCCTCGACCCATTCGACCTCGGTCTTGAGCGCCTTGCCTTCTTCCACGGTGATGACGCCGTCCTTGCCGACCTTCTCGGTCGCCTCGGCGATCATCGTGCCGACCTCGGTGTCGAAGTTCGAAGCGACGGTGGCGACCTGCTCCGTCTCCTTCTTGTTCGAGATCTTCGTGCTGAGCTTGTGCAACTCGGCGACGATATCCGTCACGGCCCGATCCATCCCGCGCTTCATCAGCATCGGGTTGACACCGGCGACGACGGCGCGAAGTCCTTCGTTATAGATCGCCTCGGCCATCACGGTCGCGGTGGTCGTGCCGTCGCCGGCCACGTCGGAGGTCTTGCTGGCGACCTCCTTGACCATCTTCGCGCCCATGTCCTCGTAACGATCCTCCAGCTCGATCTCCTTGGCGACGGTGACGCCGTCCTTGGTGACCGTCGGTGAGCCGAAAGACTTCTGGATGATGACGTTACGGCCTCGGGGGCCGAGGGTCACCTTGACCGCGCGGGCCAGCTTGGCAACCCCGCGCTGCATCGCCTGCCGGGCGTCCTGGTCGAACGCAATCATCTTGGCAGCCATGAATCGATCACTCCCTCACGTCGTTCGAATGATTCGGTCTTCGTT
This sequence comes from Isosphaeraceae bacterium, assembly GCA_965277595.1. Classification (GTDB taxonomy): domain Bacteria; phylum Planctomycetota; class Planctomycetia; order Isosphaerales; family Isosphaeraceae; genus CBDIDH01. Next base: position 449,540 of record CBDIDH010000002.1, on the reverse strand, counting down.
GGATGGATGGTTCGTGGACGAGGCCGATCCAATTCAATGGATTGGATCGGATCGAATTCGTCAGTGAGTCAGTCGACGACGGCGAGGATGTCATCCTCGCGCATCAGCAAGACCTTCTTGTCGCCGTCAAGCTTGAACTCCTCGCCGGCATACGAGGTGAAGATGACGGCGTCGCCGACCTGCACCTGAAGCGGCTTGCGCTTGCCGTCCTTGCTGACCCGACCGTCGCCGACGGCGACGACCTTCCCTTTTTGCGGCTTGTCCTTGGCCGTGTCGGGAAGCACGATTCCACCGGCGGTCGTCGTCTTGGCTTCTTCTCGTTCGACAACCACGCGATCGCCCAGAGGCTGGAGCTTCATCGGAGCTAATCTCCTCGCGGTACAACCTGCGCCTGAACGTTTCAGGAACGTTCCATCGACAGCGCCCCCGTCTCGATCGGGGCGGGTGCAGGCGCATCGACATCACGCCCCTCTCAATGCAAGCCCCGTGCCCCTCTTGAAAATTTTACGCAAGTCGTATTGAGGACGGAACTTGTGGACGTCAAGAGGTCTCGCTCGAATCGCGCGAGGTCCTGCCGATCTCGACAATTCGCCGACCGTCCTGCCAATTCGGCAGACCTGACTTCAGGCCGTGGTGCCGAGCGAGTGGCCGATCAGGACGTCGGGTCGATCGCTGATGATGCCGTCGACGCCAAGAGTCAGCAGGCGCTGATGCTCGGCCATTGAGACAGGCCCGTAAACGAGGTTTTGCAGGCCGAGCGAGACCGAGGCTTTGATGAGGTCGGCGTCGACGGTCTCGTAATACCAGATGAGGGCATTAACGCCCGGCGCGTCTTCGAGAAGCGAGGCGAGATCGACCGGGCAATGCGCGATCAGGAGGCCGCGAGGTACGGAAGTGATTTTGCCAAGGCGGGCGATGACCGGGTGCCAGAACGAGCTGATGAGGAAACGGGTTACGGGCGAAAACCGATGGACCGCCGCAAGGGTCGCGTCGGCCGCCTCGGGGGTCTTGATTTCCAGGTTCCAGAGAGTCTGGGGATGACGCTCGATCGCGGCTTCAAGAGTTGGAACGACGTATCCGACGACCCGGGAAAGTTCGTCGCGCGTAATCGAGGCCACGGCTTGACCGTTGGGGGCGAGGCGATCGTGAAAGAGGATTGCCTCGCCGTCCACGGTCAATCGAACGTCGGTCTCGATCCCGTCGACCCCTAGGGCCACCGCGCGATCGAAGGCGTCGAGCGTGTTCTCGGGAACGTCGACGTGGTACCCGCGATGGCTGAGGATCTGGAAGGTCAAGGTCAGCGCGTCCGGGTGGTGGTGTCGACGTTCTCGGCAAGGGTCGGACGACCGGTGAACGCTCCAGGGCGCCGGGTCTGAAGCACGATGTCGCGGAATCTTTGGCGAATCTCGGCGGCGATCTCATTCTGCCCCATCGTAACCTGGCAGGCCCAGTTCGGATAGGTGGCGACGAGCCGGCCCATCAAGGAGACGAAATAGCCCGCCTCGCGGACCTGATCTTCCAGGAGTTTTTCGATCACCGGGCGAACCGTCCGGGCGACGACCTTCCAGCCCTTGCTGTCAATCTTCACGAACGCCTCGACGTCATGCTGGACCCAGGGCTCGCCGTTGACCTCGCGATAGTAACCGGAATGAACAAGCAGGACGATCCGGGCGTCGAGTCGGGCGTTGCCCCTCGGAGATTGATAGCTCAGGTTGCAGAGCAGGACGTGCAGCTTGGGTGATCGGTAAACGAACTCCCAGGTGGCCGAGGCGCCGTTGCCGTCGCTCCCCTCATACCGATTCGGGCCGACCATGCGGAGCCGGACGGCGGAATTGCTGAGGTCTTTCCAGAGCGCGAGCGTGAGCGCGGGCTCGTTGAGCAAACACAGGTACACCTTGGAGTTACACGGGAAGGTTTCCGGCGCGCCTTTGCGGTGAAGGGTGTAGTCGCGGATCACCTCGGCGACGTTCGCCCGCTGCCCGGGAGTGATCTGGTCCATGGGAACGACCTGCGCGGGATCGGTGATCCCGGCCGAGCTCGTCACCCCCTGGCCGGCGGCTCGCGCCATCGGCATTAAGAAACCCAGAAAGGCCAGAAGGCCCATGATCGATCGCGTCAGGAAGCGTTGGACCGTCCTGGAATTCATGGGAACTCCACTCGTGTTGTCGCGGAAGGACTCGGAAAAACGCAAACGAACCGGCGGGCCTCCTCGCCCAGGGGAGCCGGAACGCGCTCCATCGTTACCCCCATTGAATCGGCCAGACCCCGCCGATTGATGACCGACTTCGTGAGAGACCGGGTGATTTTGAGATCATTGGCGAAGAGGGCAATATGGCGACTTTTGAGCAGTAACGGTGGCCTCGCGGAAAGGGCAAGGTTGTCGGAGCGCGAATCTTCACGTCGGTTCTTTTCGCGTCGAACTTAAATGATCTTGCCTGGAATCGAGTTCTCACTAAGATCAGCGCGAGTTTGAGGGAGCCGCTAGGGAAGGGGCTCCGCATTCACAACAGGTCCTCAGGCATCGCAGGGAGGCATCCGAACCATGTCAGCGCGTCGACGAACCTGGCTCTGTCTCGCGGGCGTTCTGGTGGTGGCGGCCGTGATCGCCGCGCCACTTTTGTCGAAGGCCCGGCGTGCCCCGGCGGTCGCCACGGCCCCGGCCTTTAACGAGTCGTCTCCCCTGGCGACCCTCTTGCAACCGCTTCGCGAGGGGGACGGCCTGGCCCTCGCCGTTCTCTTCCAGCGTTCCACGATTGAGCCGGGGGTGAACCGAAAGGCGCTGACGGATGTCGAAACGGCCGAATGGGCCGACGCTCTGGACGCGATCCGCGCGGGCTTCCTCAAGTTTGGAACCTATGGACGAGCCTCGGCCGAGACGGTCGTGGGACGCGTTCTTCAGCGACTGGCGGTTGAACCCGCGCCGGCGAACTGGCAAGGGGTGATGCGTCCCGCGCACGACCTCTTTGCCGCGGCTCTTGAAGACCACGATCTTGAGGTTCGCGTCGCCGCCCTGAACGAACTTGGCGGCCTCTGGAGCTGGGGACCGGGTCGGCCCTTGATGAACGCCGAGGAAGACGCGCTCGTCGGCTGGAAAGTTGCCTTGACGGCCCCGGTGCTTCGACGCCTCGGCGACAAGGAGCCGAAAGCCCGGATGACCGCCGTGGCCTGTCTCGGCAAAAACCCGAGCAACGAGACCGCCCGGGCCGCGCTCGCCTCCCTAGACGACCCGCGTTCCGCGGAGGTTCGCAACCAGGTGCTCGTCTCGTTCGCCGGTCGGCCGAACCTGCTGACCGAGGACGCGGTTTTGAAGCAGATGCACGATCCCGAGCCGATCATCCGCCAGTCGGCCGAGACCGTCCTGAAGATCCGCGGCCTGACCCCCGACCAGATCAGCCTCGGCAGCATGATCTTCCATCCCAGGGCCGACGTCCGTGCTTCGGTCATCGCGCTCATCAAGGATCGCAACGACATCGACCCGGTCACCTGGCTCTTGCAACTCTCGGATGACCGCGAGGAGTCGGTTCGCCTTGCCGCGGCGCAGGCCCTTGCGGGTCGACGCGCCCCCGAGGTCGGCCAGCGGCTCGCCGCGATGGCCACGAAGGACCCGTCAACCGCCGTTCGCAAGGCGGCCGGCAAGCTCCTGCTTCCCGAAGCCTCAAAGACCGCCGCGATGCCCCCCCTCCCCGGCCTCGCCCCCAAGGCGAACTGAAACACGACGACAACACGTCGATCGATCGCGACAAGGCCCGAGGTCCGGATGGAACATCCCATCCCGACCCCGGGCCTCTCCATTGCGAATGGACCGAACGCGAAACGGTGCGAGCCACTCGATTGCGAGACTTCAGACTTCGAATGGTCGGAGAGGCCGGACGACCAGGTTTGAAGTCGTCTCGGGCCGGGAATAAGTCAGACCTCAAGGGACGTGAAAAAGGGTCGCAAGGCATTGCCGGCTGGCACCTTGCGACCCTTCGAGTTTTGCGGCGGGCTGTGACGGAAAGCCTGCGAGTTTCAGTCGCGGTCGCGGTCTCGATCGCGGAGCGCGGCACGTCGGGGACGGCTCACGACCTCGGCGTCGAGGAAGATGAGAAGCTCGGTGCCGCTGGGGGTCGTGCCGGGAAGTCGGAGGTTCATGAAACCCCCTTTGCCCTGGAGAATGCCCGGCTGAATGCCGCCGGAGATCAACAAGGTCTGGTTGATCGGCCAGGTCTTCACGGTCTGGTTGAGCCGCGACTCGGTGACCTCGGGCACGTCCAGCGTGATCTCAGCCGGGCCAACCTCGCGGGGCGCGATGACCCGGGTTCGGTGCAGGCTCTTGACGGTGTTCGCGGTCAGGTCGATCGCCGCGTCGAGCGCGTCGCCATCAAAGGTGAGGAGCGGGCTGAGGCGGAGCGTGACGCCTTCTTCAAGCTGTTCGGGCTTGGGCTGGAAGCCGAGACCGGCTGTCCCCTCGCGCTGCATTCCGCCGGTGTAGCCGCGCGGTTCCGACGTTTTCACGGTCAGGGTCTGGCCGTTCACCATCTCGACCTTCTGGTCGGTCAGGAGCCGGAACCCCTGATATACCTGCATCTGGGCGAGGACAAAAGCGGCGTCCTCCATCTTGAGAGTCCAGATCTGTTGTCCTTGCGGTCCGCTGCCGACGGGCGTAAGCCGCGAATAGACAGCGTAACGCCATCGCGTATCAACGGCCGCGACGAACCTTACGCGGACTGTCAGGAAATCACTGACGGCGTTCGTGAACCGTTCGATGACTTCCGACGCCTGCTCAAGGTTCTTCGAGTCGTTATACGCCTTGATCCGTGTCCGGCTGGCGCTCAGGACGGCGACCTTGTCGCCATGCCAGGGCGCGGTTCCGGTGCGCCGGAAGATCCATTCGAGGATCGCGTTTTGTGGATTGGTCTGGGTGTGGTCAAGCCCGGTGTAGCGAGAGATATCGAAGGTGCGCCACTGAAAGCCGGGTTCACTGGGAAAACCGGCGGGGGTGTCGTCGCCCTCGGGGGGTGGAGACCCGGTGTTGGAATCGGGCGGGATCTCGACATCCTTCGAGTCGTCGGGGCGTTGGGTCCGGCTGACCCGTCCCGTCGCGGAGGCCCGGCGGCCCGCGCCTTGCGCGAGAAGGCCACGGGGAAGCACGCCTCCCATCAGCATCGTCAGCAACATCGCGGTGCGGCGGTTCATGCCAGGGGCCTCCTTGCCGGGCTGGCGACGAGCGAACTTGGGTCTGTGTATTTACTGCGAAAAACGAGCGATCGCGGAGTGGTCGAGGCGTGTTGAACCCTCGAACGCTCCCCGGTTGACGCGGCACCTTAGCAGAGGTCGATTTCTTGCTCAAGTCCAATGCCGAACCTTGACGATCTTGATCGTTTGCCTTGCGATCAGAAGCAGGCCCGTTGTCCCCCGCTTGTTTCCGACTGCCCAATTCTTCACAATGTCGGCGAAGCGCGTTGAGGGGCCAGCGGAGAGGCAGTGGAGGATCGACATTGAAAAGGGACAAACTCCTCGTGGTCGTCCTGGCCGCGATGTCGATTTTCGAAACCGCCCGGACGCGACTGACGGCCGAGGCGATCTCGATTCGCCTCATTCGGCCCGACGAACAGGGAAGGCGTCTGATTGGCCTCTTTCAAGGATCGCCCGCGCCACATCCCGCCGCGGCGTTGGCGGCCTGGAAGCACGCGACCAAGGGCAAGATCTCGCTCGGCAAGGCGACGGAAGCCGCGATTGCCGCAATAAATCCGGCCATGGTCGACGAGTCCAAAGTCCTTGACGGCGCCGAGGTCGAGATCGGATTCGGACCAGACGTTTTCTGGCGGGCGGTTCTTCCGCACGATGACGGCAGTCTCGCCGCGCTGGGCGTGGCCCTGGCGTTGACTGACGGAAAACGCGAGGAATCGCTCGGCGACAACCAGGTCTTGCGGCTCGGCCCCCCCGGCGCTCCGCTCGCGGCGAGTCGACCCGGACGTCTGATGCTGGCGTCGACCCGGGACGGTTTGCGTCGAGCCCTGGAACCGCCCGCGAACGAAGACCCGGAGCAAGTCGAGAAGACGTCCGGCGCGCAGGTTCGCGTTGATCCCTCGGGCCTTCGATCGTTGTCGAGCCTGAACGGTCGAAGGCTGGCGGTCGGGCTGGAGGCGATCGGTTGTCGCGAGGTGCGCGGAGTTCTGGCCCTCGACGATTCGGGACGCCTGGGCGTTCAATTTAAATCGACCCTAAAACCTCGACCACGTTTGTCAACGAGACTGGAACCACCCTGGCTTGACATGATCCCCGCAAGGGAAACAGTCGTGGCGATCGCGACGGTGATCGATGGTCGGCCCGAGGCGCTTGAGGATGCCTTCGCGGCCGTCGATCGCGTCGAGAAGGTCGATCCGGCCCGCGCGGGGGTCGCCCCGGCACGGGCTCGCCTGAACCTGCTCGCTGCCCTGGCGAAGGTTCGTCTTGATGTGGACGTCTGGCCGAATCTTCGCGGAGTGACCGCCGCGATTCTGGCGGATCAAAAGGGCGAAGTCTCGGGCGCGATCGTGGCCTTGCACGCGGTCGACGAGGAGGTCGCGGGGCGACTGCAAACCGAAGTTTTGCCGAGGCTTTCCGCGCCCTTTGCCTCTGCTGGAAAAGAACCGGCCGAGGGGCCCGAAGGGATTCGAACCTTGGGACGCCTTGATGGAAAAACGCTGTCAACATGGCGGCGCGGCAAGTCGGTCCATCTGGCCTGGAGTGACTCGGCGTTGCAATCCGCGCGCGAGGCCGAGAAAGAACCCGAACAATCGGCCGGATCGGTGCTCAGGACGAGTTGGGGAGCGACTCCGCCGCAACGGCTGGGAGCGTTCTGGTTGGGCCGCTCGGCACGCTTTGCCGCGTCGAGCTCGACGCTCGCCAGAGCCTTGAACGCAAGTCCGCCGATTTTCTGGGAAGGTCGAACCGACGAACGATCGTCCGTCGACAACCTGCACTGGACAGGTCTGAAAGGGTTCATTCGACGTTGGCTGGAAAGCCTGCCGCTCGAAACACCGCCCGATCACTGAAGCAAGGAAAAAATTCGGAGTGGGCTTGGTGACCCCAGCTTGCGGACGTCGTTCCCGCGCGCCTGTTTTTAAGACGCGTTCGGCATGGTCGTGCGTATCGGACGGGTTTTAACGAAAAAGAGCAAGCTGCCAGGCGGTTATCAAGGCGCAATTGTCTGTAATTTAACCCCTTGGGTAAAGAAGGCGAGATGTTTTTCATGGCCAGTCGCAACCTGGAGCGACGATACCCCGGTCGACTGCCGGGGGTTCCTCGACCGCGAGCGGGGCGGTCGGTCGGCGACGAGGACGTCCGCGACCGGCAACGAATCAAAGAGGGATGGAGCCCGCGGGTCGGTCCCGGCGCTGGCCGGATGGGGAGTCGCGATGAACGTGGGGAGCAACGTCCTCAGGCAAGACCTTGCCATTCTGGCCGACGCCTTCAACAATCTCGGGCGCGGGCTGCTCGACGCCTCGCGTGGTCTCGTCAGGCCGGGTCAGTTACCCGCAAGCTCCTTGCTCGAAGAGATCGGCGGCTTGCGCCGAGGGTTCGACGACCTGAAGGCCCAAACGTATCGGCTCGCCGCGAGTCTTGGCGTCGCGATGCCGACCGTGGACGACCTGAACAGCCTTGAGGCAATCTTGGCCTTGCTCGATCGGACCAGCGACGCCGAAATCAAGAACGCCGATCGCGCGGCAAAAGTCTGCAATGCGGTGAAATTGCTCGATCGCGTTTTGCGGCTCGAACATACCCAAATTACCGAGTTTTTGCCTCTTTTCGAGTGTCAGGGTCAAGCACGCCTCCTCCGCGATGCGGTCGCGCAAGCCGATGTTGAGGAACTGGCCGCGGACGTTCTCGCGCTGGCCGAGGCCGATCATCCGTTTGCGTATCTATTAGCGCTCGTGGATGGAGTTGAGGACGTCAGCGACGACCTCTGGGAAACGCTGTTCGAGGCCGTCGGCCAGGCGTTCGGGCGTCCGCTCTCGGCGGCCGTCGCGCGAGGCAAGATCGTCGAAAGGGCGGAGATTTCGCAAGAGTTGACAGTTGCAGACGATCTGGCAAACGAGCAGGAACCTGCGTCGATTTCCGGTCAGGAAACGGTCGAGATCCACGCGAACGCGATCACTGCGTTGATTCGGTTCGACAAGGCCGAGACTGTCGATCTGGCGGAGCCGTTGCATCGGAAGGGGGTTCGCGGAGTTGATCGTCCGTCGACTCGAAAGATCGTCCCGAAGATCGAGCGGTTGGAGACGGTTCGCCTGATGGCGTCGAACGTCATCAGTGGCTTCGTTTTCACCGACGCGAACAATAATGGTCTCTTCGAAAAGGGCGAAACGCCGATCGCCGCCGACACGATCCAGCTTGTGAACTCCTCGGGAACCGTCGTCGGCACGACAACAACCGATGCCAATGGTGCCTATGCGTTCACGGTCGACAACACGGTCAGCACCACCCCCTTGACGATCACCAAAACCGTCACGATTCCCGCCACGTCGACCAACTTTGAAGAGACGCTGAACCTTCCTCAGTTCGACCCCGCGCTCGGCAGCCTGACCCAGGTCGATCTTTCGGTTTCGGGAACCTTGACCAGTGAAATCTCGGCCGAGAACACCAGTCGAAATTCACCGGCAACGATCGCCTCGGTCGTCTCGGGAATGCTCTCGCTCTCGGCCCCTGGAAACATCAACGTCTCGGCGCCTCTGGATCAACCAGGAGCAACCTTCGACGCGGCGATCTTCGACGGAGCGATCGATTACGCCGGGGTGAGCGGGCACGACTTCGGCGCTCAATCGGCCGGCATCTCGAAAATGGCTTCGTTTTCCGAATCGGCGGGCGACGATCTCTCCTCGTTCGTCGGCACGGGCAACCTTCCGGCCGACTTCAAGGCCAACGCCACGTCCACGGCCGAAGGGGGCGGCAACCTGATGGCCTCGACGACCTCAACGGCCCAGGCCGAGGTCACGGTCACTTATCATTATCTGCTCAATAATGAGCTTCAACCCGGTTCTTACAAGATCGTCCAGTCGGTAGAGCCGCCGGGAACCCTGAACGGCCTGACATCGTCCAACGGCACGGTCTTGCCGTATAACCCCGGTCCCGGTCCCGACACGATACCGGTCACGATTCCGGCGACGACCGCGGGCGTCACCCTACCGAACAACAACTTCGGCGAACTCTTGCCGGCGGATGTGAGCGGCTTCGTCTACAACGACGCCAACGATAACGGCCTGAAAAGTCCGGGCGAACCAGGGATCGGCGGCGTCAGCCTCGCACTCTCGGGCACAAATGATCTGAACCAGCAGGTCAACGCGACGGCGACGACAGCCGCGGATGGTTCTTACGACTTCCCCGGCCTTCGACCCGGCGTGTACACGGTCACCGAAACGACCGAGCCCGCCGGATATTTTCCGGGTCTGGCCACCAGGGGGAACGTCACGCCCATCGCCGGGAGCAACCTGAACGAGATCATCCCGGGAATCAGCGTAGCCGAAGGACAGACAGCCCCCGATAATGACTTCGGCAAGATCCTGCCAGTGTCCATCAGCGGATTCGTCTATCGAGACATCAACAAAAACGGCCTGAAAAGCGCGAATGAGCCTGGTTTCTCCGGCATTCCCGTCTCATTGACCGGAACGAACGACCTGAACCAGGCCGTCAGCCTGGCTACCGCGACCGGAGCCGGAGGGGCGTACGGTTTCACGAACCTTCGGCCCGGAGTTTACACTGTAAGTGAACCGACCGCTCCGAAGGGATACACCAACGGCCTCGCCACCGAGGGGAACGTCACGCCGATCCCGGGAAGCGACAAGTCGGGCTTGATCGCCGGGATCAACCTGAGTACGCCGGGATCGACGTCGGTTGACGATGATTTTGGCAAGATCTCGGCGGGTGTTCCCGGGGGTCAGACGATCGGCGGCGGCGGCACGCCGGCAACACCGCCGCCGCAAGTTGTGAACGTCTATCGGCTGGGGATTCACCACCAGTTGACGTCGTTCGTCGTTCAGTTCAGCGCGGCGGTTGATCCGGTCTCGGCGTCGAACCCGGCGAATTATCGATTGGTGCCGATTTCTCGAACTGGCCAGGTCGCCGCGAAGCCGATCACGATCGTCTCGGCCGTTTACAACGCCTCGACGCATGCCGTGACCCTGACGCCAAGCCCCGATCATCTGAACATTCACATCCACGATCAACTCACGATCACGGGCGTGAAGTCGATTTCGGGTGCCTTGATCGATGGCAAGGTCGGCGGCGCCTACGTCACGATCATCACCAAGGCCAATGACCCCTATCCGATCCCGACCGCACCCAAGCCCAACGCCGCGGCCATCGCCCGTTGGGCGCGACGCTATCCGCGCCTCGCTCAGCAATGGTCCATCAAGCACACGCCGAGCTTGCCTTCCTGAATCGGCGCGCAGTAAAGATGAATGACCGATGACCGATGACCGAATCATTCCTTATCTCGGTCATTGGTCATCAGTCCAAAACGCACCGTCGCGATCGAAAGCCCGTGAATTCAAGGAGTTCGATGGGACGGGGGCCGGACCATCAAAGCCTCGATCATGGTCGCGACCTTCTGAGGGGGCATCTTGGCGACGAGGTAAGAATGGCCACGGTCGGGAACGTCGAGCCAGCGATTATTGCCATCGTTGAGAACCTCGACGGAACCGCCGGAATGCAATGACCAGACGTTGTTCAGACCGCCATTGAGGCCGCGAACCGCGTAAAGGGCGGCGGTCTGGTCCCAGCTCTGACGGTTGTTCAGTCCGTTGTATAACTCGTAAGAGCGTCGCACAGGGTTGCTGCTGGGGAGGTCTCTCAGGCCTTGCCCGGTGGCGATCGCCGAGCCAATTTCAAAGCCGCTGAAAATGATCGGCCTCGGCCAGAGTGCGAGCGCCTTTCGCGATGATGGAGGGTCTTGAAAGATATTCCACTCGTGGCCGGTCGGGAAGCCGCAGCCCATGCAGACCCAGCAGCGGACTTTCTTGCGGACAAGGTCAACCCCCGTGTCCGGACTGATCGCGTCCCCCTTTGATTCGAGCAAGCGGGCGACGTTCGTCAGAAATCCAACACTGACGAAGACGACGCTTCCGTCCGCCTCGCTCGCGAGAATCTTGCGATAAAGCGTCACGACGTCGGGCGCATCATCGGCCGATTTCAGGGCGTGCGGGAACTCCTCGGAAACGGTTTTCGCGTACTTTGATCCCGAGTCGGGGGCCTTCCCCTTGGGAACGCCAATCGGGATCTCGGGGCGCCCGTAATAGGTATTCAGGGCGTCGAGACAGGTCGCGCTCCAGCGATGATTGACCGAAAGGCCCATCGCCAAAATCTTCACTTCCCCCTGATCCGCGAGCGCGTGCAAGAGAGCGACCGCGCCGACGTCGTCCACGTCGCTTTCCAGGTCGGTATCGAAGATCAGGCGCACCGGGGCCTGGGGCGGAGTCTGGGCCTGAGCGGAAGTCGATAAGGATGCGACGAGAAGACCGATGACGACGAAGAACGTTTCGAACCCACGCATCAAATCCGTCCTTTGTTATTTCAAGATGCTCGGCTCGGTCGGTTCGTCCGCCGCGACGTTGCGGAAGGGGATCGGGTGGCCGGCCGGGTCAACGATCGGGCCGGTCGGGGGAACGTGAAGGCCCTGAAAATAGTGGATCGTGGCGGGACTGGTGAGGCCGCCGGAGAGGATCGCCTGGATGGTCTGATTGACCGACCAGTCGACGTCGGTGACGTCTTCCTCGGGCACGAAAAGGGTGAATCCGGCCGGAGGCATCACGCCGGTCAAAACGCAGACGCAGAGGATCGTCTTGCCGGTCGTCGCGTCAAGAAGCGCGTTGGTCACGAAGGCGAGCGAACGCGCTCCCGGGTGCGGAAAGGCGACGAGAACGACGCGCTGAAAGGCACTTTCGCCCTGAAGTTGTTGCCCGAGCGACTGAAAGACGTTGTTCACGGCCTTGAAGATCGTGTTGACGACAGGAAGATGAAGCATCACCCAATCAATCGTCCTGTGCATCCGCGACCGGACGAAGAGGCCGAGGCAGTAGAGCGAGAAAAGCACCAGGACAATCGCGATGATCGGCGCCAGGAAGTTCGTGACCCGGCTGCTCAGGCCATACCGGCCGAGCGGATAGTTCACCAGAAGGATTGCCGGATAAAGGACGACCTGCATGACGGTCGTGTAGAGCCAGAAGACGATCCAGAAGGTGAGGGCGATCGGCAAGGCGGCAATCAGGCCACTCAAGATCCGCGCCCGGATGGCGTACCAGAGCGCATGAAGGGCGCCGACCTCGTCGAGCTTGGGAGGGCGTGTGGCGGCGGTCTCGGGCGGCTTCGGGTCGGTCATTCCGGGGGGCTCCGTGGTCGTCGCGATTACGTCCGGGCCGCTCGAAGGGTAACCACGCCGGGCGCCGGTCGGCAAGAGAGGAACAGGCCAGATGGTTTCCTTGCCAATGCTCGCCTCTGGGTTTGCGAACCGTTAGACTGAAAGGGCGGGCCATTCCCTGTTCCTGGTGTTGAGCTTTACGGACCGACCTCGACGATGGCAACCCTGAACCGAACGGTCGAGATCGGCGGCGTGACCCTCCACCTTGGCACCCCCGACGCGACCGAGCAAGCCTGGATCGGCCAGGATGTGATCCTTCGCCAGCTCTTGGCCTGCTGGCTAGTCGTCGACCCGCGCGACCGGCCGCTCTCGCCCCGCCTGATCGGTGCGCCCGGGATCGGCAAGACGACCCTGGCGATGGCCGCGGCAAAGCTCCGGGGGCAGCCGCTTTATATCAATCAGTGTACCGCTGATACCCGTCCCGAGGACCTGATCGTGACGCCCGTACTGGCCGAGTCGGGCAAGATCGCCTATCACGCCTCGCCGCTGGTCTCGGCGATGATCAACGGTGGGGTCTGCGTGCTCGACGAAGGGAACCGGATGAACGAGAAGTCGTGGGCGAGTCTCGCCCCGCTCCTCGATCACCGCCGATACGTCGAGTCCATCGTCGCGGGGATCACGATTCCCGCGCACCCTGACTTTCGCGCCTGTGTCACGATGAACGAGGACGAATCCACCTACGAGGTTCCCGACTACATCCTCTCGCGGCTCCAGCCGACACTCGCGCTCGGCTTTCCGACCCGCGACGACGAGCTAGAGATCCTCAAATATCACCTCCCCTTCGCCCGCGCCGACCTGCTGGCCTTGACCGTCGAGTTCCTGCAACAGGCACACGCCCTGAAGCTCGATTTCTCGCCGAGAGACGGCATCAACCTGCTCCGGTTCGCGATCAAACGAATGGCGCAGGACCCGAAACATCCCCTCTCGCGCGATGCCGCCTGGCGCGAGGCGCTCGGCTGCGTCCTCGGTGCCGAGGCCGCCGACCTCGAAGGTCTCGCTCGCCGGAAGCGCCGGGCGATGGGAGGCCAGCACGCACCGATGGGCTTGGGCGACCTCTTCTTTGACTCCGGCGACGCCCTCCATCCCGACGCGAATTCTGATGACGACGACGATGACGACGACTTTGATGAGGACGACGTTGAGTGACGATCGCCCCGTCCCGGCGCTCGCCAGGGCGGAGAGTCATCGGCGTCGACCGAGGATTCAAGAAATGTCCCTGGGTCAACGCGTCCGGCTCCGCTTTGGACCGTCCGTTCCGCTCAGTGAAACCCTCTTTGCCGCAATCTCGGCTCAGAACGCCGAACTTCGGCTAGAACGAACCCAGCGGGGAGACCTGGAAATCAACGCACCGGCCGGCGCCGAGGGGTCGAGAAAAAACGCCATGCTTCTCTCTCGATTGCGGCAATGGGCCGAGGGAGAAGGCCGGGGCCTCGGCGAGGTCTTTGATTCCTCGGCTGGCTTCGTTCTCCAAAATGGTGCGATTCGGAGCCCGGACGCGTCCTGGATTCGCAAGCCCCGCTGGGAGGCTCTGACCAGGGAAGAACAGGCCGGATTCGCCCCGCTCTGTCCCGATTTCGTCATCGAACTTCGCTCCGCCACTGACCGACTCCCACTCCTTCGCAAAAAGATGGCGGAATACCTGGCCCAGGGGGCTCGCCTCGGCTGGCTGATCGACCCGATCACCGGCACGCTTGAGATTGACCGGCCCGGTCGGGACGTCGAAACACTCGATCGACCGTCGACACTCTCCGGCGAAAACGTTCTGCCGAGCTTCGTGCTTGATCTTGATGAGATCATGACGTAATTTTATCAAAAGGCAACGATGGAACCGCCCCGCCCCACTGCCGATGACTTCTTGCGGATTGGCCCGCGCATCCGGGTCTTGCCGATCGTTCATGGGTCGGGAGACTTCGCGATCCGCGTCCGTGAAGAATTGCTGGAGCGACCGTATGATTGCCTGGCGGTCCCCCTGCCGCCGTCGTTTCAGGAGCATGTGGAAGCCGCCGTCGAAGGTCTGCCGACCATCTCGATCGTCGTGCAGGTTGATGCCGAGCCGGACGACTCGGAAGTCGAGCAAAGGCTCGGATTCAGTTATGTACCCATTGACCCATGTCAAGGAGTCATCGCCGCGATCCGGACGGCGATCGGTGAGCGGATCGCTCGGGAGTTTATTGACGCCGAGACGCCTCGGTTTGAAGCGGAGTCGGCGAGCTTTCCCGACCCGTATGCCTTGAAGCGAGTCAGTCCCGAGGGGTTCGCCGCGGCGGTCTTGCCGGCCGTGCCGCCGCCGAGTCCGGGGCAACACGCCGACCGAATCGTCGCCATGGCCGCGCGACTTCGGGCGCTCGAAGCGGATTTCGAGTCGATTCTCTTTGTCTGCTCGCTCAATGACTGGCCCTGGGTTCGTGACGCCTACTCGCGGAAGCTGGAACCGAACGACGCACCGACCTTTTTCACGCCGATCGAGACCTTCGCCGTTGACCCGAAGCATCTGATCTTCGTGCTTGGCGAATTACCATATGTGACGGGTCTTTACGAGCGCGGACGTCGTGAATTGACACCGGATGACAACCTCTCGGTCGACGGCGTGAAGGAAATGGTCCTGCACGCGCGCGACCGCCTCAAGGAGACCTTGCCGAAGGTCGCTCAGAGGGTCACGCCGCACCTGCTCTCGGTCTATTTTCGGTACGTCCGCAACCTCTCGCTGATGGATCGTCGCCTGACTCCCGACCTCTACACGCTCATCGTCGCCGCCCAGCAAACAGCGGGCGACGACTTCGCGCTCGCGCTTGCCGAGACGGCCCGCGAGTACCCTTATGGCGAACCCAACTTCGGCGGCGAACCACGGGTTCGCATGAGTGTCGGCCGAGGCGAGGTGCCCATCTGGGGTGTGGGACCAATGGTCAGTCGACTCCCCGGGCAGACGCTTACCTGGCGGACCTGCGAGCTGAGACCGAAGCCCCCCGAGAAGGATCGGAGCCGCTGGAAGCAGAGCTGGGACCCGTATGGGATGTGTTCCTGGCCTCCCGAGGATGACCGGATCGAGAGCTTTCAACAACACGTCCGCGACCAGGCGAAGGCCATTTTGGGGGCGGATCTCGCGCGTTCCGAGAAGTTCACGACGAGCGTGATGGACGGCATCGACATCCGCGAGACCCTGCGGAACTGGCACACCGGCGACCTTTACGTCAAGGTCTTGCCGCCAAGTCGAGGCTCGATCGAGGTCGTCGTCTTCCTCTTCGACGTTCCGGCCGACCCCGACGTCTACACGAACCGGGCCACCTGGTACGCCGAGCATTCCGAGGAATCGACGCTCGCCTTCTTCGCGACCGACCCGATGACCAACCTGATCGGCCCCGGCATCGCCCAGGCCGATTACGGCGGCGCGATGTTTTTGTATCCGCCCCGACCGATCCCCGAAATCTGGACCGATCCTCGGTTCCGAACGACGATAACGCTGGAAGAACGCTTGCTCGCGGCGGCGTTTGCCCACAGTCGAGAGCGGCACGTCGTCGTCGTCAGTCCGCAGGCCCCGACGGCGTCCTGGCGACGGCTGGCGCGGCAATACGGTCGCAAGATTGTTCATCTGCCATTAAAGCGTTTCAGCGGGCAACTGGTCGAGAGGCTCCGTCGGTTTCACGTTCTGAACGGCAAGGTCGTCCGGTCGTACGCGGCCGATTTCATCAGGGACCAGTAATCGTTTCACCCTCGCGAGGAGGATTGCGACGTCAGTCTCTTCAAAGACTGATGACCAATGACCGATGACCAATGCCCGAGACGCCGAATTTTTCGGGCATTGGTCATCGGCCCTTGGGATTTTGCAATCCTCCCGACACCAAAGCGGGAACCCTTGTCATGACCGGCCTCGCTCCGCTCTTGCTGCTTCTGCTGCTCGCGGCCGACCCGGATCAACCGGCCGTTGTTGCGCCCTTGACCGAGAAATTCGAGGCGCCGAAGTATGGGCTGTCGGTCGCCCTGCCGAAAGCCTGGCCGATCGCCGTCCGCGAGACCTCCGATCGTATCTTCGTGGCGTTGATTCCCCAGGGCGACCCCGACCGCCCCGGCGTCGTCGCCTGCGAGCTTGGCCTGGCGCCCCAGACCCTGGACGAGTACCGAACCCGGATCGATGGCAATGCCCGACGCGGCAGTCGCCCCGGCGCGACGCTCGCGCGGAACGAGATCGTCAAGGGGCACAAAGGAGGCGATCGACTCGAAAGCGTCTGGGAATTTCGACCCGCCCCGGGCGCACTCTGGCGCGAGTTCAGCGTTCGGATCATCGCCAACCGGCAGATGTACACGTTTATTCTCAACACCGATGACGCCACCTATCCCGCGGCGCGCCCGACGTTTGACGCTCTGCTCGATTCGGCGACCTTCACCGCACCCAACACCGGCGCCGACAGAATCGCGACCCCTGCGAATCGCTGGCTTCAGCGCGAATTCAAGTTCGCCATCGACCTTCCCGAGGGCTGGCGTCCCGTCCTCGCGCCGAGTGAAGTCGCGCTTCTCTTTGCCAACGGCCCGGCGAAGGGGATCTGGTCCGACAATCTTCTTGTCCTCGCCGAGCCACACAAGGCGTCCGATTTCCAGGCTCTTGCCCGCGACCTGCCCGATCAACTCCGCCAGGAAGAGCCGAACTGCGAGATTCTTTCGTGCAAGGTCACGAAACAGGGCGAGCGCGAGGCGCTGGAAACCGTGGTTCGAACCCGCCGTGGTCCCTTTTCAATGACCGTTCTGGAACGTCGCTTTCACGGTTCTCGGTTTGATTACGAGGTCAAGTTCACCGTCGAATCCGAACGCTTCGACGCACTGGCCCCAACCCTGAAGAAATGCCTCGACAGCTTCGAGGAAGTCCCCGGCGCCGTCCCGGGAGCACCGACAGGAAAGCCGGCGTGAGCAAGGAGTCCGGAATCACATTGGCGAAAATAATGAATTAAGGACTGGCATTCACGCATCGGGTAAGTCATGATTGGTGATCGTCTTATCGAACGAGTTCAACAGTTATGCAAGGTCCAACCATGTTCTCATGGAAGCGACGTAGGCCCGTATCGTCTTCACGCATGAAGTCATCGCCCCGCCTGGAAACCCTGGAGAACCGGGAACTCCTGACCTCGTTCACGGTGACGAATCTCGCGGATTCGGGAGTCGGCAGTTTGAGAACGGCGATCGTCGGGGCCAATGCGGACGGATCGTCGGATGTGATCAACTTCGCCGCGGGGCTCAGAGGCGTGATCGTTCTCGAAAGCCGACTGCCGGACCTGACCGGGAGGGTCGCCATTGAAGGCCCGGGACAATTCTTGCTGGGCGTCACGCGCGATCCCAGATCGCCGAGCCTTTCGTTCCGAATCTTGACCGTCGATCAGGGCGCCAATGCGTCGATCTCGGGCCTGACCCTCTTTGGAGGGGGTGGCACGACGATCTATCAAGGGGGTGGCATCGATAACGCCGGGACGCTCACGGTCTCAGATTGTTTCATCCGTGACAACAAGGCGACGGTTCCCGTGAATTCCGGCCCGAGTCCGCAAGGGGGAGGGATTTACAACTCGGGAACACTGGTGTTATCGAACAGCACCCTTTTACATAATAGTGCGCTCGGAGTCTTGATTCAGGTTGACGGATCGGTCTTCACGGGTCGAGGCGGCGGCCTCGAAAATACAGGGTCCGGCTACGTCAACGGCTCAACGGTTGAAAACAATTACGCCGACTTCGCCGCGGGCATCGATAATTCCGGCGCCCTGCGAGCGTTAAACTCGACCGTCAGCGGGAACAGCACGATGAGTACCTTCGGGTTCGGCACGGCGGGTGTCATCAACGGAGGGTCACTGGCCCTCGTCGGTTGCACGATCGCGGGAAATTCGGCAACGGGAGGCGCCGCGGGCTTCGGTGCCGCGGGCCTGACAACCGAAAATCCCCTCTCCGGCCCTGTCGCGTCGGCTCCGATCCTGATCGATACGATCGTCGCAGACAATCTCAGCAACCCGACATACGGTCTCGGCACCGAATCCGACGTGTACGGGCAGGTCAGCTCCGGGAGTGTCGGCAACTTCATCGGCGCCCTGACGGGCGATCGGGTTGGAAACGCCCTCGTTAACGGCGTCGGGCTGAACCGGGTCGGCACGGTTGCAAACCCCGCGAACCCTCATCTCGGCCCCCTCGCCTACAACGGCGGCCTGACGCCGACCTATTCCCTCTTGCCGGGTAGTCTCGCGATCGCCGCCGGAGCCCGCTTCCCCGCGCTCACGACCGACCAGCGCGGGGTCGCCAGACCGGCCAATCGTGCCCCCGATATCGGTTCCTACCAGACGCCTTCGTGAATCAGACGCGGGCGCGACTTTATCGTGTCGTCCTGGCTTTCACGTTCCGTCGTTGAGGGCCTTTCCAGCGCCTCGGTCGCGGATCGCGAACCGGAAAAACTGCGAAGTGACGAAAAGGATGAGCACGGGAGGGATCGCATACGCCAGATAAATCGTCCAGCCGATCCCGAGCGCCGGACCGGCGAGAGCGAGCGGAAGGACAACGAGAACGGCGATGAGGACCAGGCAACCGACCGACGTCATCACGCTCTTGAAGGTTCCCGCCTCGCTGACGTCCTCGTAATGAAGTTCGACCGTCCGGCCGCGTCGGAGACTGCGCGCGACCCCTTCGGAAACCTCCATCGCGCGCGTTCCGTCGGCCAGGTCGGGATGGACCGCGCGGCCGGCGATGGCTTCGGAAAGAACGGAGAGAATCGCCGCATGAGGCCGCCATTCGGGAAGGTTCGTCAGGGTTTCCACCCCGTGAGCATCGCGGAGGACGAGGCGAGAGGCCGCGCCAAGGTCGGCGGGAAGCTCCAGGGTTAACATCGCGGAGGCGCCGACGAGAATCAGGCGGGCAGGCTCGATCGGTCCCGACCAGAGCCGGACCTCGGCGCGTCGGGCTCGATCTCCCTCGCCGCGGAGGTGAACGACGAGTGACTCAGCGGCGTCGCCCGTCGCCGTCACGGCGCCGATCTCGCCGATCAGGGAGCGGATCAGGTCAACGACGCGGGCGAAGTCGTGGCGAACGAGGTCGATCGGCGTCGGCCCGACCGAAGCTTCCAGGCGAACACTACGGATGCCGCCGAGGTCATCGCGTTGCAGGGCCTCGCGCAAGGCGTTGACGCCAGGATGAAGCCGCGCGGGGAGGTCGGGAACGAGCACGGCGCCGGTCTCTTCGGGACTCATCGAGACCTGATAATAGGCTTCGGAATCGGGGCCGGGCGGGTGCAGGCAAATCGTCGGCAGGCCAATCGCGGCGACGCGACGTAACCACTCGGCCCGGAGTTCGGGCGGACCGCCGACGATGGCCGCGTCGACACCGGCCGCGGCCAGGGCATCGTCGAGGTCTCGCGAGGGGGCGACCTGCCGGACGCCTGGAAACGCGGCGCGGATCTGGTGCGTACCACTCTCGGCAATGGCCGAGGCCCAGGCGAGTTCAACGGGCCCGTCGCCCAGGATCAAAAAATTCATCGGTCGTGCGATCGTCGACGCTCGGGTTTCGTGGATCAAAAGGGGATCAAGATCATCATAGCCGGTCGCGGCGGGGTCGGACACCCGGTCGTGCTCTCCAGGAGTTTGCAAGGGCGAACAGAGCCCGGCCGCCCTTTCTTTGATCGAGTTCTCAATATTGGATGCAATGAATGGTTGCCGACGCTCCTCGGGCGGCATTGACCGCGCTGGCGAGCGACGGCGATAATGAAAGCCAGGGAACTTGCGGACGGTTCAACGTGGGGAATTGTTCAGAAAGGCTGGCCGCGAGACGATGGACGCACGTGACGGGGCGAGGGAACCTGGTCGGTGTTGACGCTTGATGAGTTCACCTCGATTCCCGAAGAGGCCCGAGGCGCCTTCCTCGCGGTCGGCAATTTCGACGGGATTCACCTCGGCCACGCCCACCTGATCGGCCGCCTCCGCGCCCGGGCCGAGCGTGTGGGTGCCCCGGCGGTCGCTCTCACCTTCGATCCGCACCCGGTCGCCCTTTTACGGCCTGACAAGACACCGCCGCCGCTGCTCTGGACGGAGCGCAAGGTCGAGCTTTTGCAAGCCGCCGGGGCGACCGAGGTCGGTGTTTTTCGAACGGGTACGTGGCTTCTTGGCCTGACGGCTCGCGAATTTTTCGAGCGAGTGATCGTCGGCCGGTTCGCGGCGAGGGGGATGGTCGAGGGGCCCAATTTTGCCTTTGGACGCGACCGAGGGGGCGATTCCAAACTTCTGGCCGCCTGGTGCGCCGAGGCGGGTCTGGGATTTGAGGTCGTTGACCCGACAGCCTTCGGGGGCGATCTCGTCTCGTCGTCGCGGATCCGACAAAGCCTTCTCGACGGCCAGGCCGAGCAGGCCGCGAAGTTGCTGGGGCGACCCTATCGCATTCGCGGGATCGTCAGTCATGGCGCCGGGCGCGGGGCGGGCCTGGGGTTCCCGACGGCGAACGTCGACGACGTCGATACCATGATTCCGGCCGATGGCGTTTACGCGACGCTCGCCTATCCCGACGGCCAGGGACCGGGCATCCCTTCGGCCACGCACGTCGGCCCGAACGTCACCTTCGGCGAG
Organism: Isosphaeraceae bacterium; assembly: GCA_965277595.1. Lineage (GTDB taxonomy): Bacteria > Planctomycetota > Planctomycetia > Isosphaerales > Isosphaeraceae > CBDIDH01. The sequence goes on along the minus strand of CBDIDH010000002.1, from coordinate 428,600 downwards.
CAGGACCGCAAGGTCGAGGCGCATCTCATCAACTTCCAGGGCGATCTTTACGGCCGGAGGCTCGAACTGGATTTCCTGTCGATGATCCGGCCCTCGCGGAAGTTCGCCGGCCTTGACGACCTGCTCGCGCAGATCCAGGCGGATGTCGAGAACGCGTCGGCGATTGGCAAGGCGCATCGTGCCGACTGACGCGGCAGACTTCGTTCCCTCTCGCGGAACGCCGAGAGTTGTTTGAACTGGCGGGTCACGGCAGGCCCGTGGCGTTCGAGTAAAGGAAAATCTGTTCGCATTGTGTCCAGGGGTTGGACTTTCGCCAGCCTGTGACGCTCTCAGTTTTTTAAAAAGGAGTCGGGCTAATCGTGGCACGCCCTGTCCGTCCGGCCTTAACTCCATAGGAAGAGAGAGAAGCAAGATCCCCCCGAGTTTGCCTTGATGGAAGAACCTCCGACGGTTGACGAGCCGGGGGTTGAGCCGGTTTATCTTCCTGACGAGCGCGAGGAAAAGCGTTGCCTGGATTTTCATCTCGCGGAAATTGGCCGGCTTCACGATCGCGGCCTGATCGCGGGTGAGGCGTTTGTGACGATCGCGTCCGAGGCCCGAATCCGCTCGGACAACCTGGAACGCAAGGCCATCAGCCACGCCGCGTTTGAGCGGGCGACTCGACTCAGGTACAAGGACGAACGCTCCGCGCTCGCTCTGGCGAGGCGTTCGATTCAGGTTGATCCGACCCGAAGGGCCGCGTGGTCGCTGGCTCTCGACCTCAGTCGTCGACTTCGTGACGAAGACCTGGCCCTTCTTCTTTGCGAGAATGCGAACGCTCCCTTTTCTGGGTTCGAGATTTCCGTCGATCAGCTTCGCGAGGAGTTCGAGGAGCGAAAGGTCAAGATTGACCCCAACGCCTTCCCGCTCGAAGAAATTCGCGAGGCACTCCGACGAGGTGACGACGCTCGGGTCATCGCGGCCTGCGCGGCAAGACTGGGTGTCGAGCCCAATCATTTTGACGCCTCGGTCTTGCTGGCGTTTGCCCTGCAACGCAAAGGCGATCTAGAGCCTGCTCTTGAACGTTATCGACGCCTTGAGGTATTTCAGCCCGAAAACGCGACCTGGGGCGAGTGGGTCCGGGCGCTTGAAAATCGCCTCGCCGCTCGGCCGGTTCGGCCTTCTGGTGGGTTCCGGTCGGAGTAGCGATGGCCAATGTCTGGGTTGGCGTCGCGCGGGTGAACCTTCGATCCGGCCCGGCCTTCTGGAACTGGCTGGGAATCGAACCGACAAGGGCGTCGGCGGTGATGCGACTCTGGTCTCGCATCGGTTTCAGTTTAGCGACGGCCGCGATCGGGGGTCTGGTCCTGGTTTCCGTTCTGGCGACACTTTCGGGAGTGATCGTCGATCCGGGACTGCCCGGCGGCTGGAACTGGTCGAGCCTGATCCTGGCAATCGCGCTGGCGCGATCGTTCGTGATCGCGGAATGGTGGCGGTCAGACCGCGTCGAGGCGGTGATGGCGCTGGCGACTTTGAGCGTGCTAGCGGTCTGGTGGCTGGCGGCAATGGGATCGCCCCTGGTGACGCGCTTCGGGGTGAATCCCCGGATCTTTTTACCCGAGGCCACCGCGATCTTTGCCGTGGGGTCGGTCTGGGCGGGAATGACGCTGGTGAAATGGTCGACGGCCGACGCGGCTTTGTCGGCGAGGCTCGATGCGTTCGCGATTCCTCGGGGCCTGGGCGACCCTTTTATTTGTCTCGCTCGCGGGGATTGGCCTGCGGGTGCAGGTGTTTCTCTGGCTCGGGCTGGCGGGATTCGTGCTCGACGTCGTTGACTAGCTTGGGCGGGTCGGCCTTGAGCATACCCTGGCCATGTGGGCCATCATGCTCTCGCTGGGCCTCGTGCTGATCCTCTTCGTGGCCCTGATCGAGAAGAAGCGAATCGTGGCCACGATGCGCGATTATCTGATATTGACGCGCGAATGGGATTGATCCGAACCGGACTGGCGTTCCAGGCTACTTGTCCTTCTGAAACTGGCCGATCTTGTCGAGAAAGGCGGCGTTGCTCGGATATTTGGCCATTTGAGGAACGAGCGACTCCATCGCCTCGACGGGTTTCATGCCCGAGAGGCTGCGGCGAAGCAAGGTCACGCGTGAAAGCGTCTGGGGATCAAGCAGGAGTTCTTCCTTGCGGGTTCCCGACTGCTGGATGTCGATCGCCGGCCAGACGCGACGGTCGGAAAGCTTGCGGTCGAGAACGACTTCCATGTTGCCGGTCCCTTTGAACTCCTGGAAAATCAGGTCGTCCATCCGGCTCCCGGTCTCGATCAGGGCGGTCGCCAGAACGGTGAGCGATCCCCCTTCGTCAAAGACTCGCGCCGCGCCGAAGAGTCGCTTGGGAACGTCCATCGCCTTGATGTCCATGCCGCCCGACATGGTTCGGCCGGAGTTGGACCCCTTGTTATACGCTCGGGCGAGTCGGGTAAGGCTGTCGAGAAGAATGAGCACCTGGCCGCCGGCCTCGCTGATTCGCTTGGCCCGATCCACCGTTAACTGAGCGAGGCGAATGTGCTCCTCAATCGAGTGATCGGAGGACGAGGCGATGACCTCTCCCTTGACCGACCGCTTCATGTCGGTCACCTCTTCGGGACGCTCGTCGACGAGAAGGACCATCAGGTGAATTTCGGGGTGATTCTTGGCCACGGCGGCGGCAAGCTGTTGCAAGAGGACGGTCTTGCCCGTCCTTGGTGGCGCGACGATCAGGCCGCGCTGGCCTTTGCCGACGGGGGTCAGCAGGTCCATCACCCGCATGCCCATCGGCTCGGCGCCGGTTTCAAGGCGGAGGCGTTCGTGGGGGTCGATGGCGGTCAGTTCATCGAAGCCTCGAAGGTCGAGATAGCGTTCGGGCTCGTGCCCTTCGATGTCGATCAGGTCGGTCAGTCTCGGGCCTTCACCGGCACGCGCGGGGGCCTCGGCGTGGCCGGTCAGGCGAACTCCCTGGCGGAGTCGAAAGCGGTTCAAAAGGGGAGTGCCGACATAGACATCGGTGTGGCCCGGCTTGAAGTTCCGCGCGGGGTCGCGGAGGAAGCCGTAGCCCTTGGGGTGCATTTCCAGAACGCCGGTGCAGGTCAGATCCGCCGTACTCATGGCAAGGCACGCTCGCGTGATTTCGGGACCGCTTCCGCGGGGGCCGAGGCGGTTGACCACCTCGGCCGGTTGATCGGTCGATCCCTCAAAAGGTGGGTCGTCTGTTGCGGGGAACCCTGAACGCGAGACACCATTCCGGACGAGTGGAAGGCCGGTTCGACGTCGAGTTCAGATGAGGTAGGTTGGGTGTGGGAGAGTCGGAAGGACGTTGGTCAACACCTGGGGTCGGACAACGGCCCTTCGACATGGGACGATGCCCGGAAGAGTGCTTGACGCCGGAATCGTAGCAAATCCCCCCAAGGTCGTCCAGACCAGTCGAGGAAAAGTTGCCATATATTGCGTGGACCTTCTTGACCATCCTTTATAAGGAGTGAGGACGCGGGAGCCAATTCTCGGCCATCGGCCAGGAATCAACAAGGAAATGGCTCTGAGGGCAGGCGGATCAGACCTTGCGGTTTGGGGTCTCGGCGGTCTGGCCGCCGTCGGGGAGGTCGCGGATCGTGTAGTCGCCGAACAGGTTTGGGCTTTCGACCTGAAGGACCTTGAGAAGGGCGATGGCGAACTTGCGGATCTCGGCGTCGGCCGAGGGATCAGCGCGCATCTCGATGAAGTGTCGCAGAGCGCGGCCGTTCGCGGTGACAAAAATTTTGGTCTCCGTCGCGTTCGGCAAGACGCTGCGCGCGGCCTCGCGCGCTTTCTTGCGGCGGAGGGTTCGATCGTCGAGCGTCTTGAACCGTTCGGTCAGGCCGTCGGCGAGTGTCTTGTAAGCCCGCTGGCAGGTTTGCACGGTTTCGAGCCAGACGCGATGCAGTTCCGGGTCATTCGCGATCACGTCCGGCTCGACGAAGGCGCATCCCGATTCATCCACGAAGCGTTGACTGAGCTGCGAATAGCCAAAGCCCGCGCGATGCCTGACCAGTTCGTGCGTGAACGACCGGCTGACCCCCGTGAGGATCAGGTTATACACCGAGTGTTCGAGCACCGACCCGTGGCCGACTTCGAGGATGTGATGGATGTACGACGCATTCCCCCCCGGCCTCGGCTTCGAGAAGGACATGTAACAGAGCCGCCCGGCGACCTCGATCAGCTTTTCGCCAGCCACGTCGGTGTCGGTCGACCACGATCGGACCTCGTGATCGTCAAGAAACTGGGCAATCGCCGCGTCATCGACGGTCTGTCGGCCGACGAGGTAAACCTGGGGGTCGCGGAGGATCGAAAGACTTGGTTCGGCTTCCATGGTCGACATCCGTAGACCTCCTGATTCGATCCGTCGAGACGACTCGCGTTCCGCCGAACGCCTGAGCCATCCAGGGTTCACGTCGTGTGTCCCTGGCACTTCCGTCGCGTGGGGCGATTTTCGGGGGCGGTGCCGTTATAATACCAGACTCAGTTCGGTCGCCAATCCCGATTCGCTGGAAGGCCAGGGCTGTCTCTTTCTCAAATCATGACCGATGTCCGATCACCAATGGCCGAGAATGGGTCGTTGAATCGCTTGCCTATTCTTCCTGTTTTCGATTCTTCCTCGGTCATCGGTCCTTGGGCATTGGTCCATCAATTGACAAGGAAACAGCCCTGGCTGGAGAGCGATGACCCGGCTCGGGCATTTCTTCCAGTTGATCTGACGTGAGGGCCGAAATCGTTTCCCATGCGCAAGATCCGGCTCAAATCCAGTTCCGACGACCGCCTGGCGCAACATTTTGCCGCCGATCTGAACGAGGCGCAACGACGCGCGGCGACAGCGCCCGACGGTTATAACCTGATTCTGGCCGGGCCAGGATCGGGCAAGACCCGGGTGATCACCTATCGGGTCGCCTACCTGATCGCCCGGGGCGTACCGGCGTCGTCGATCTTGCTCGTCACCTTCACCCGACGCGCGGCCCGCGAGATGGTCAGCCGTCTGGAAACGCTGATCGGTCCGCAAGCGTCGCAGGTCTGGGCGGGAACCTTTCACCACGTCGGCAACCGGCTCTTGCGGAAGTCGGCCGGTCGGCTCGGGTTTGGACCGAACTTCACGATCCTCGACGGCGAGGACCAGACCGACCTCGTCCGCCTGGCGATGGACGACTCGGGCCTCTTCGGCACGGGTCGGATGGCCCCGAAACCGGCAATGGTCAAGCACCTCATCAGCTACTCGGCCAATGTCTCCCGGCCGATCGGCGAGGTCGTCCTTGACCGGAACCCCGAAATGGCCGACTGGGTTCCGCAAATCGAAGCCGCGGCGAAAGCTTACGCCGATCGCAAGCGCGCGGCGAACTCGATGGATTACGACGACCTCTTGAATGAATGGGCGCGTCTGATTCGGGACTTCCCCGAGGAACGTGCTGAACAAGGGACGATGTTCCGTCATCTCCTGATCGACGAGATGCAGGACACGAACACGGTTCAGATCGCCCTCGTCGAGGCGATCGCCGAGGCGGGCGCGGGGAACCTCACGGCCGTCGGCGACGATGCGCAGTCGATTTACCGGTTCCGGGGCGCGAACTACGACAACATCCTCAAATTTCCCGACCGCCACCCCGGCGCCCAGGTTTTTCGGCTCGAAACCAACTATCGCTCGACGCCCGAGATCGTCGCCTTCACGAATGCCTCGATCGCGCACAATGCGTCCGGGTTTACGAAAACGCTCGTCTCGGCCCGATCGGCGGGCTGCCGACCGGTGGTCGTCCCCGCCTCGGATGCCTATGAGGAAGGTGACTTTCTCTGCCAGAGCATTCTCGAATTCCACGAGCAAGGAATTCCGCTCAGCAAGATGGCCGTTCTCTATCGGAACCACTTTGACAGCGTCGTGCTTCAAGGCGAGCTTGTCGCCCGGGGGATTAACTACTCGGTGCGTAGCGGCCTGCGGTTCTTTGAACAGGCACATATCAAGGACGTCCTTTCCTACCTGCGGATCGTCGTCAACCCGCGCGACGAACCGGCCTGGCGGCGATTGCTCTTGCACTTGCCGGGGGTCGGTCAGGCCAAGGCCTCGGCGCTCTGCGAGATCCTCATCAAGGCGGCCGACCCGCTCGCGGCGATGGCAACGGCCGAGGTCATGGGCGTCGTCCCGGCCAAGGGAAAGGGCCTGTACGCCGGCTTCGTCGCCGACCTGCGGAAGATCCAGGCGAGCGGTCCCGAGGCCAACCCGGCCGAAGCGATCGGCGCGATTCTTCAGGGCGGATATCCGTCCGTCGTTCGCGCCCGATACGAGCGGCCCGAGAACCGCCTGGCCGATCTCGAACAACTCGCCCTTCTCGCGGCGCGTTATCAAAGTCTCGAACGGATGATCGGCGAACTCCTGCTCGCGGGCGATGTCTACGGCATGGACACCGTCGACGGCGGCGATCCCGAGGATGCGCTTGTGCTCAGCACGGTTCACCAGGCGAAGGGCCTGGAATGGTCGCGAGTCTTCGTTCCCAGGCTCGTCGAAGACAGCTTTCCCCATCGTCGGGCGATCGACGAACTGGGGGGCGAGGACGAGGAACGGCGCATTTTTTACGTCGCCGTGACCCGGGCGATGGATGAGCTTTTCCTCGTCTATCCGCTCACGTTGCCCCGAGGCGGACGCGGGCCGAATGTCCTGACGACGCCGAGCCGATTTTTGACCGAAGTCGACCCCGAGCTTTACGAATCCGCGCTGATCGAGCGCGACATTGACTTCACCCGATTCCCGACACCGACCGAAGGACCCCGGGGTTGAACGTCCACGACGCACCTCCCGAAACGCCCGAAGCAGGGCTTAGCGCCCTCCGCGACCACCCGGAATGGTCCGAGGCCGACCGCGATGCCTGGTTGGATCGCCTCGTCGAGCGGTTCCCGACCGACGACCTGATCCGGGCCGTCGGCGATCGCCTTCACGACCTCTCCGGCGCCGATGCCGAGACCCTCCTGCGCATCGTTGAAGCGTTTCCCCGCCCTGCTCTACTCAAGGCCCTCGCCAGCGCTCTTGTCGCGCAGCCCGACCTCGTTCCCGAACGCGCCTGGGAGGCCCTGGCTGTTCTCGACGGCGCGGGTGTTCTTGATGAGAATCCGGGTCTGGCCGAGCGCTGGGCGGAGTTGAATGAAGACCTCGATGAGGAAGGCTCGATCGAGGAGCTTGTCGCCCAGATCGAGGGCGATCCTGAAGGGATCTGGCTGGCCCTTCAGGGGCTCAACGCGGTGGAACCCGAGGTCCGCCCCGAGATTGTCGCCGGCCTGGCGCGCGTTCCGCTCGGCCCGGGACTCATCGAGTTCCTCCGGCTTCTTGCCTATAGCCACGATGAGCCGACCCGACGCGCCGCCCTTGACGCGCTCTCGACCGATCCAGGGAAGACACCGACGCTTCACGATGCCTGGAGCGATCTCGCCGCGCATCATCCTCTTGACGCCGTGAAGTCGGAAGCGCGTCGGAAGATCGGCGCCGAGGTGTTTGGCGTCGTGAGCCGGCCGACGCCGGTCCTGGTTCGCTCTCTCGTCACGCCGATGGATGGTCAAGGACATGGCCGGATTGTTTTGAGTGCGACGCAAGGGGGACGGCGAGCGACATCGGCCTTTCTCTGCGATATCGATCGAGGGCTTCTCGACATTGCCGGCGGGATCGAACCGGAAGACCCGGAAGCGGATTCCGCCTTCGAAGAGATCGTGACACACATCGCGGGCGAGGTAGTCGAAGGGAAGGAAAGGCTTGCTCTGGGCCTGCTGGCGGGGAGTTTGTTTCTGTCGGGAGCCGAGGCGCCGCCGTCCTGGCGATTCTGGATCGAGGCTACCGCCGGTCAAATCGTCCCGGCCCCTTTCTGGACCGAGGGCGACGCCAACGAGGCGGCCTCGGTCACGGCGATCGAGTCGGCGGCCTGGACGTCGCGAGTGCTTGACGCCTGTACCGACTGGTTTGATCGATCACCGCTGACGTACGAGCTTGCCGAGGAGATCTTACTCCGCGAGAAGGACGCCGGGCCTGACCCGAAACGCGATGCCGGAGCGTATCGGTTCCTGTTCGAACATCGATTGCAAGGGGTACTGGAAACCTATCGACGCATGCTCCTCTGGATGGCCGGGTTCTGGCGAGGAGCCGGTGAGTCGGCCCTGGCGGGGGCCGCGGTCGGGCTGGCCGCGCAGCTTTCCGACATCCCCAACGTCGTCCCCGGCCATCCCTTTACCGTCGCGCTCACGACCCGGAGCCTGGCGCGTGCCCAGGAGGATCTGAGACGGGGCGTTGACCCGAGACAGAAGGCTCGGCGGTAACGAACCTTCGCCGACTTGAGACACATCGAGTTTTCCATTGAGGGACAGGCAGAGATTTTTCATGACCGATGACCGACGACAGATGACGTTTTCCTGGGTACGGCTGGTCATCGGTCATGGAGAGATTCACGGTCAATTCCTTTAAGGGTGTGAACCGCGGAAAGGAAGGACGCGGGTGATGGGGCTCTTGCTGCTCGGCATGTTTGTGCTGGCGATCTACGCGGCGATTCGCGCCTCGGCGTCGTTCAGCGGTTGGATCTCTGGGAAGAGATACCGCGCATATCGAAACCTCGCGGCGCGTTATCACGGGCGCTACGAAAATCGCGGACTTTCCGATCCGCCGACGGTCAGTTTCGCCTTTAATGGCTCGAACGTCCGCGTCGGCCTGGCGCCTCATGTGCCGGGGCAGGCGCTGGGGCCGAGAACGCGGGTTGTCGCCCGGTTCCGTCAAGGGCTCCCCTTTCGGATGGAACTCGCCCCGGTGAGCCGACCCGCGCCGCCGCAGCCGCCCAAAGGGACGCGTCCCGTCCGCCTAGGCGACCCGGATTTCGACCGAGGATTTCTCGTACAAGCGAACGACGCCGACATGGCCCGGGGCTTTCTGACGTTGAACGTGCGGAGTGCGATCCTCTGCCTTCAGCGGCTCGCGCCTCCGTCGGGAATGCTCGTCTCGATCAACCCGGAACGCCTGCTGGTTCAGGTGGACCGTAACCTTGCCACGCAGTCGGAAACTTTGCTCTACGCCGTGCAACAGGCGTTAATCATTCACGAAGGGTTGCAAGTGGGGGTTGCCAGCCGGGTCGGCCAGGGGATCGCGATCGTCGAGACCGGTCCGGCCGATCCGGCTGAGGTCGGCCTGCCGGTCTGCAAGGTTTGCGGAGAGACCATTCTTGATCCCGAAATCGTCTGCGCGACCTGCGGGACGCCTCATCATCGTGACTGCTGGGAGTTTATCGGGGCCTGCTCGATTTATGGATGCAAAGGGAAGCATTGTCGCTCCGCCTGAAACCGCGAACCTCAGCGCGTCGCCGGGTAATAATAGCGAGGCGCCGCGGTCTGGGGCGGATAGGTGTAACCGGGTGCATACTGAGGGGCAACGGGTTGCGTGTAAGTTCTCGCGGGCTGCGCGGCGTAGGTTGTCCCGCGCTGTCTCCAGAAGGGGCGTCGAGAGAAGGTCAGGCGAGGGCTGGTCGTCGCCGGGGGTTTCAGACCGCTCGGTCGATAGAAGAGGCTTCCCTGATTGAACGGAAAATCGGCGTACGTGTTTTGCGCTTGCGCAGATTTTTCACCAAGAAAGGCTAAGGTGGACAAAGCCAAAGTCAGGATCAGCGAATACGACCTCATGGCGGGCTCCTCCAAAGTGATGTCGGCGAACGCCCTTTGCATTTTCAGGGATGCCTCAAGGCGGTTCCAACAGAGATATTATGCGAACGGCGGACCAGTTGTCGGTTGTACCCTGTTCCGGCGCGGGCTTGAGGCGGATATCTTGAAGGGAGAGGTCGGCACAAGTCGCGAGAAATCCCCCCTGGGTTCTACAATATCAGGACCCGTCGAGCGAATGGATGCTGAGGAGGTATCCTGACCATGTCATACGGCGGAAATGCCGATCCCACGGGAATCCAGGTCACGTTTCTGGACCAGACCGGCGCGAAGTCGGTCAAGGCAGTCATCGCCTTCAGTGTCCCGGTGAGCCGGATTCTCCCGAACATCATCACCAAGATGAATTTGCCCACAACCAGCCCCGACGGCCAGCCGATGAGCTACTCGCTCGACCATAAAGAAGGGGGGCGTCGGCTCGTGGAAAGTCAGACCTTGCTGGAAGCGAGCGTGCAGAATGGCGATCACCTGATCGTTTATCCCGAGGTCGTCGCCGGTTCTTCGTGAGGGGATTGCCGAAGGCCATGCACGAATCACCCCGCTTGCGTCGCCTCCGTTCCGACCTGGCCGCCCTGGAACGCCTGCGGGACGAGAGTTCCGTCCTGCGCTTCCACGCCTCGGGGAGCCCGGCGAACCAGTACGTCATTGAATTTCGAGGCAAGAGCCTCGCCCGGACTCGTGGTCGAGTGACCGTGACCGAGGCGCATCAGGTTGAGATCAAGCTCGGCGCCTCGTATCCGAGGACGATGCCCGAGCTGCGCTGGCTGACGCCGATCTATCACCCGAATATCTCCGAGATCGGCATGGTCTGCCTCGGCGGATACGGCACGCACTGGGTTCCCAGCCTGAATCTCGATGAGCTTTGCGGGATGCTCTGGGACATGGCCCGCTATCAGAATTACGACATTCGCAGCCCGTATAACCGCGACGCCGCGCTCTGGGTCGCGAACCAGTCCACCTTTCCCTTTCCCATCGACCCCCGGCCGCTCCGCGACCTGCGCGCGGCGCTCGGTCGCGTTGAGTCCGATCCCCTGCTCACGACGCCCGCGCTGCCCCGGCCGCAGCCGTTGCGTGAATCGGCACCAACAGGTTCGAAGGCGGGACGCTACGCGGAGTTTGTCCGCAAGTTCGCCGATGACCTGCACTCGATCAGCCCGACCGTCCGGTTAACGCCCCAGGCCGACCCTGAGCCTGATCTCGATCGCCTCATCATCCTCGATCGCGTGGCCCCTGAGCCAGCGACGCCGGGGCGGCTGCGATCGGCCGATGAAGAGATTCTCTTTCTTGAATAATTGGATTTGCCGCGAGCGTGAGTGGTTGTCAGGCAAAGCCGCGAGATGCCAGGACGATGGACGATGCGACCTTGACGTTTCTTGACGACGATCCGGCCCCCGACCGAGTCGGCCCGACCGACCTTGAGAGCGGCCCCGACCTGATCATCGATGACGACGACCGCTATTCCCGGCTACGCCTGATTCCCTGGTGGCGACAGGACCGACTCGCGGCGGCCCGGGTGCTTGTCGTGGGTGCCGGAGCCCTGGGGAATGAGGCACTCAAGAATCTGGCGCTACTGGGCGTCGGAACCACGTATGTGATCGACCTTGATGAGGTTGAGCCGTCGAACCTTTCGCGCTCGGTGCTCTTTCGGGCGGAAGATGGCGGACAGGCGAAGGCCGAGGTCGCCGCGCGTCGGGCCGGTCAGATCAACCCCGAGGTCCGATTCATCCCGATCCGAGGCGACGTGATCACCGACATGGGTCTCGGCCTCTTTGCCGACGTTGACGTCGTGATCGGATGCCTGGATAACCGCGAGGCAAGGCTCTGGGTCAATCGCCAGTGCTGGAAGGTGGGAACCCCCTGGGTTGACGCCGGGATTCAGGAAATTCAAGGTGTCGTCAAGGTTTTTGACCCGAGAATCGCGGAAACGGCCTGTTATGAATGCGCGATGACCTCGCGCGATTATCAACTCCTGAATCTGCGTTACAGTTGCCCGCTCCTGCGTCGCGACCAGATTCTTGAAGGCAAGGTTCCCACGGCGCCAACGATTGCCTCGATGATGGCCGCGCTCGAAGTGCAGGAAGCGCTCAAGCTGATTCACGGCATGCCCGTCGCGGCGGGGACGGCCCTGGTCTTCAACGGAGTGACGAACCAGTTTTATTCCACGAAGCTTCCCTATCGCATCGACTGTTTGAGCCACGAAAACTATCCCGAGCCGACCCCCCTGCCCCTCGGAAACAACGCGACCGCCTCGGCCCTCTTTGCCGCCTGTCGCGAGCCTCTGAACGGTCCCTTGACGCTGTCGCTCGACCGCGATCTTGTCGTTCGAGTGGACTGCCCGCGTTGCGGCTGGCACGCTCAGATCCTCCGGCCGAGGACGCGCGTGGCGATGGCGGACGCCGTCTGCCCGACCTGTCAGGAGCCGGGCCGACCCGAGTTCCTCAGCGCGATTGAGGAGGGTTCGGACGTCGCCGATCTGCCGCTCTCATCATTGGGAGTGCCGCAGTACGACATCGTTCGCGTTGATGGCACGGAGCAATCCGAATTCTTCCTGCTCGCGGCCGATCGTGACCTGGTCTGGTCTACGCCGGGACGTTGATCGAGCGTTCAAGGCTATAACTACAAGAAGACGAGCGCCGAGGTCATAAGCCTCGGCGCTCGTCTCGATGTTTGAACGTATCTCGGCTTGATCGTAGCGTTAAACGGTGGTCACTCCACCGTTATTGGTGCCCCCCGAGCCGGTTGTCCCGCCGACGGTCGATCCCGTGGTGGTGGTTCCGGTTCCGGTCGTCGGCGTCGTGCCGGTGCCTGTAGTTGTGGTTCCGGTTCCCGTCGTCGGCGTCGTTCCGGTTCCGGTGGTGGTTCCGGTACCAGTGGTTCCCGTGCCGGTCGTTCCGGTGCCAGTCGTTCCGGTATCCGTACCGGTTCCCGTCGTACCTGTACCTGTCGTTCCGGTACCTGTCGTCCCCGTGCCGGTTCCAGTCGTACCCGTACCCGTGGTACCCGTCCCGGTGGTTCCGGTGCCTGTCGTGCCGGTGCCTGTCGTGCCGGTTCCAGTCGTACCCGTACCCGTGGTACCCGTCCCGGTGGTTCCGGTGCCTGTCGTGCCGGTTCCAGTCGTACCCGTACCCGTGGTACCCGTCCCGGTGGTTCCGGTGCCTGTCGTACCGGTTCCAGTCGTACCCGTACCCGTGGTACCCGTCCCGGTGGTCCCGGTACCTGTCGTGCCAGTGCCTGTCGTGCCAGTGCCTGTGGTTCCCGTTCCGGTCCCGGTAGTTCCGGTGCCCGTGGTCCCAGTACCAGTCGTGCCGGTGCCGGTTGTGCCGGTGCCAGTCGTGCCAGTGCCGGTGGTTCCGGTACCTGTTGTGCCGGTGCCCGTGGTACCCGTACCAGTTCCAGTTGTACCAGTGCCCGTGGTTCCGGTACCAGTCGTGCCGGTTCCCGTGGTGCCGGTGCCGGTCGTGCCGGTACCTGTCGTGCCCGTGCCGGTTCCCGTGGTGCCGGTGCCGGTCGTTCCGGTGCCGCCGGTGGAGGTGCCGCCCGCTGTGCCGGTGGTGGTGGTGAGGCCAAGCGCGGTATTCAGGAGTTGCTGATGTTCGGGAGAGGTCAGGAACGTCTGGATCACCACGTCGGGGCTCGTGCCGTTAACGACCAGATTCGTGAAGGAGGTCACTCCAGAAGTCTCGCCGGTGCGCTGGAGGAGCGTCTGGTAGAGGTTGGACACGAACGTCTGCGCCGTTCCCTGATTGCCGACGTAACTGCTGTTGCCACCCAGGCTATTGATCAAATTCAGGTGCTCGGGCGAGGTCTCGAAAATCTTCTGGATCGTGACCAAGCTGGTTCCCTGAGATTCCAGGCCGAGGAACGAATTCACCTCCGCCGTGGATGGGTTCCGGTTCAACTCGGTCTGATAGAGATTGACGATCGTCGCGACATTCGACGAGCTCAGGCCATACGCGGAACCGTCGCCGTAGATAGACGTAAGGGTCGTCCCGGTGGTCGTGCCGGTCGAGGTTCCCGAGGAGGTTTGCAGATATTCGGGCGAGTTGAGGAAGCCGAGCGTCACCTGATTGAATGAGACGCCATGTTGAAGGTTGGCGAGCCAACCCGCCTCGCCCTGGGCATCGCCCGTGCGATTCAAAAGGTTCTGATAGAGGCCGTCAACAAGAGCCTTGTCCGCGATCGAGAGAACGCTGGACGAGCCCGCGGTCGTCGTCGAGGTGGTTCCCGAAAGCTGGGTGTACTCAGTGGAGTTCAGGAAGGACGAGGTGACCCCGGCAACGCTCACCCGATTGGTTTGAAGAACGTTAATCCAGAAGGTTTCTCCCTGCGTGTCCGACTGGCGGTTGAGAAGATCCTTGTAGAGCCCGTCGACAAAAGCCTTGTCCGCGATCATGCTGACTGAAGAAGCGGACGTCGTGGTGGTGCCGGTCGTGGTTGTGGCGGCGAAGTGAGCGATGGCAGGGACCTGGACAACGCCGAGGTCGACGCTCGCCGAGAGAAGGGCTCGTGTTTCAAGCTCAATGAGAGAGGGAACATTCTGGCGAACGTGTCGTCGGGACGAGCCGGAACTGGTACGAGTGCGCGCGCTGGCCGTCTTCCTGAAACGGAAAAACATCGTCTTCTCCTCCGGTTGTGAATCGTCGGCGCGGGTCTGGGCAAAACCGGCCGTGAAGATAGAGATTCTCAGAAACTAATGTAGTTAAAGAACTACTTTTGCACGACCTGACGCCGTTTTGTTAGCAAGTGAGATACCGTTGACTCTTTGGAAAAGGCAAAGTGCGCGGGTTCGTGCCCGAAGGTGGGGAAGTCATTGAATCTACGTCAGCGGGTCTGAATTGTCGAATGTTCAAAAATCCTTCGAAATGTTCCTGTTCGCGAAGCGAAGTGCGCATGAGCGTGCAAGACGCATCTAACTTGCGGCGCTTCGAGAGGCATGATCCAATTTGAACGAGAAAAAGGTCGGCGGGTCCGCGTTTGAGATCGAAGGGAAAGGGTCTTGAGCCAGGACGACATCGTCTTTGAAGACGTTCGTTATCGCGAGCCGGTCCGACTCTGCCGGCCCGACAGAGATCGCCGCTGGGCCTGCCTCGCTTACGAAGTCCCCGGCGCCGACGACTTACCGATCTTCCTCGATCGCGCGACCGCCGATGCCATCGAACGCCACGCCCTCCGCGATACGAGCGTCGAGCTCGGCGGAATTCTTCTCGGCAAGGAATGCGTGGATGAACAGACCGGCACTCCCTTTGTCTGGGTGACGAAGTCGGTCGAAGCCCGGCATTATGAAAACACCCAGGCCAGCTTCACCTACACGCATGATTCCTGGGAAGAAATCACCCGCGAACGCGATCGCTTGCATCCCGATCTGGACATCGTCGGCTGGTATCACACGCACCCCGATTTCGGCGTTTTTCTCTCCGGTCACGACCTCTTCATTCAGCGCCACTTTTTCGGACAGCCGCTCCAGGTGGCCTACGTCGTCGATCCGATCCGCCAGACGCGCGGATTTTTTCGGTGGCGTAACGCCTCAATGGAGCAAACGGGCGGATTTTTTCTCACGGCCGACCGCGGAGAACGTGCCGCGCTGAGTCGCCTGGTCAACGACCTCGAAAATATCCCCAATGCCGACCCGATCGGCGGCGGAGGTCTCTCACCCCGACTTGAGGCCGAGCTTATCGCCATGCTCACACGACCTTCCCTGACCCATTCCCGCGGATCGAGCACCGAAGGCGCCCAGACCGCCCTGCTCTTCAGCCTCCTCGGCGCGACGCTAGGCATGATCGGCCTGGCGGCCGTTCTCTGGCTCGGTTCGCTGAACAACCACGTTCAGGACCAGGCCCGCGTTCTCGAAAAGCTCCGTGAGACCCTCAACGAAACGGCCGAACAGAACCGGATCGCGCTCGACGCCGCGGTCGGTGATTCGGGAACCCTCTCGAATAAGGATTTTCTGGAACGTTATGGAAAGGCAATCCGCGACCGCGATCAGTTCAAGGCCGACATGAGCCACCAGGCTGTCAATATCAGCCTGCTCTCGGGCAAGGTCAAGCAACTCACCGATGATCTTGCAAAAACCAGGTCAAAATATGAAGAGGCGAGCGGGTTCGAAAAGGACGCGAAGGAGGCCGCGGAGCTCCGCGAGGAAGTGATCGACCTTCGCGTAGTTCGCAAGAGACAGGAACAAAAGATCGCCGACCTCGAAGACCTTCTCGGCACAACCGAAGGGCGAAAGGCCGTGGAACAAGACGCCCGAGCCACCAAACTCTGGTACGCGGCTGTCTCGGGCTGGTCGGTCTCGGGCGTCTTGATCCTCGTTCTGATCGTGCTTATCGGATACCGCAACCTGCCTGAAGACTTGACAACGACGCAGACGCCCGAGGAGCCTCCGCCGCACTCGATCGTTTGACCCCGCCCCTGGTGTCGCGACGGGTACAAACCTGACTGCTCAAGACGCTATTCACGACATGACGTGAAGGAACCGGGGGACGTTTATGTTATAAAAGTCTCGCTCGAGATATTCAAGCGCCAGGGCGAACCGGAGGATCGCGATGTCGTTCTCGGGCGACGGGGTCGTCGAGATCGCCGCGGCGAGCTGAAAGCCGATCGACGGGGTCGCGAGAAAAGGGGCAATCGCGGCGGCCGTCACGGTCGGCATTTGAGGAGTTTCAAAAGACTCGTCAGACGCCGTGCCGGCGACGATCGAGTCATCGATATGGAGATTCAAAAGCGTGTTCAGATAACCCGAGTGACGCCCTTCCACCAGAGCAATCGACGCCGCGGCGGCAAGGTACGATGAGTTGAAGATCAGCGGAGCCGCACCCAGGTAGGTTGCCACTCCCGTATTTTCAAAAATCCGAGCCAGTTTCGCGAAGGCAAGGGCGTTCGGCTGGGTCAGGTTCACGAAACCAGGGTCGGGAAAGGCGGAGGCTCCGAGCGCATTTTGCAGAAACGTCACGTGCGCATTCTCGTGAGCGCGGATCGAGCTAAAATTCTTGGCGTTCCAACCTCGATAGAGGAACGGCAAGACATTCGGATTGCTCGCCTCGGCCTCACCTGTCGCGCTGACAATCGCGGCCGTCGCTCCAGCAGCCGCCACGGCCGTTGACTTCTGAAGAAAGGACCGACGAGACTGCCGCGGACTTTCCAACGTCGCGTCAAAATCGTGGTGCATCGTGAGCCTCATTCGTGCCTGAAGGGGGAGTTTTGACGACTGCCAAAACAGAGTAGATTAAACCGATTGGGCGATGCAAGGAAAAATTGATGCAGAAAAAAATTTGGGCAACCTGGGAGAGCAGCGATGAAAAATCCTTTTATGTTTCGCGTCTTCGTATTTTCGTCGCATTCCCACATTCTGAATCGTTGGCGAAAGCTTTGTTCGGCTTTATCAAGCGGAACGCGGACCTTGTGCGGACCAGGGCTAATCCTGGCTGCCTTCAGCGGGCTGGTTGCGGCACGGGCGGAACCCGTCGAGGGCGGGTTGGTCCGACATGCGAAGGTGGAAATCTCTGTCGACACCGAAGACGAAAGCACGCCCTTGCCTGTGCCCAGACCGACGCAACTGGCGCTGGAATATCACCGAAGCGGCACCTATCTTTGGGCCTTCGCGCGCGTCTGGGATCTGGCCGTTCCCCTGGCGCTGCTCTTCACAGGAGCCTCGGCGCGGCTCAGGAACGTGGCGAGGCGGAACGGAAAGACCGAGATATGTTCGATTAGTGTTTATATGATAATTTTCTTGGTTTTGGTTTATCTGGCCGACCTGCCCCTGAGGTATTACCTGGGATTTGTTCGCCAGCATGCGTATGGACTGTCGCGGCAGAGTTTCGGGCGTTGGTTTGGGAACTCGCTCAAGGGGCTTGGTCTAGATCTGCTGGGGGGAGCCCTTTTCGCCTGGGTTCCCTTCTGGATGATTCGAAGAGCGCCGAGGGCCTGGTGGATCATCGTCAGCGCCTTGACGATTCCCTTCTTCGCCTTCCTGACGCTGATCACGCCGATCTGGATTGAGCCTCTCTACAATAATTTTGGGCCGATGACCGATCCAAGGCTCGAACGCAAGATCCTTGACCTGGCCGCGCACGCGGGGATTCAGGGAAGTCGGGTTTTCGAGGTCAACAAGAGTGTGGATACGAAGACGGCGAACGCCTATGTGACCGGCCTTTTCGGCACGAAGAGGATCGTGCTCTGGGATACCCTTTTGCGCGACTTCGACGAACGCGAGGTGCTCGCGGTGATGGGGCATGAGATGGGACACTATGTCTTGAACCACGTCGCCTGGGGCCTTGCCCTGTCGTCGACGGTGATCGCCGTCAGCCTCTTCTGGACCGATCGAGCGGGGCGCTGGCTCGTGGGGCGCTACGCGCAACGCCTGGGATTTTCCAGTCTTGGCGATGTCGCGGCGACCCCATTATTGCTGGTCCTTCTTGGGCTGGCGTCTCTGGGAATGGGACCGATTGCGCTGGCGTACAGCCGAAAAATCGAGCATCAGGCCGATCGCTTCGCCCTGGACTTGACGCACGCGAACCGGTCGGCCGCCCTAGCCTTTGCCGACCTTCAGCGCGAGAATCTCGGGGTGCCGTATCAGAGCTTCGTTGACCGGCTCTGGCGATCGACACATCCCAGCGTCGCCGAACGGATCGAGTTTTGCAACGCGTATCGCCCTTGGGAAAACACCAGGAAGGGCCCTCCGGCCGTTCAACCGTAACCGCGGGTTCGGCCTAGTTGGAGTTCAGTAGACTGACGAGCGGTCCCTTGATCGCCCTGGCGATAATCTCATAACCGGGGGGTCCCGGGTGCCCATAGTTATCAATGTTACCCGCAAGCAGGCTCCCGAAATCGCGAAAGGTCACGCCGTGACTGGCCGCCCAGAGCGAGACCAGGTTATTGGTCAATGTGATCGCGGGAAGGAGCGGGTCCGGTCCGCTCGCCAGGCCCCGGGGCATGATTCCCAGCAGCAGGACTTTCGTCGACGGCGACTCGGCCCGAATCGCGTTGACAACGGCGATGATTCCCGTCGCGGTCGCCCGCGGTGTCTTGCCCGAGTCAAGATCGTTGAGGCCGACCATGAGGACGACCGCCTTGGGACTTCCCTGGATCTCGCCGTTCTGAACGCGCCAGAGAAGGTCGCCGGTGGTATCGCCTGGAATTCCGTAATTCACCGCGCCCAGGGGTGCGAAGGTGCTATTCCAGGGCTTGCCGCCTCGAACGGCGATAAAGCTTGATCGAAACGCCGCGGTACTCGGCGTCGCGGTTGAATCCGACCAGAGATAGGTGATCGAGTCACCGAGAAAGACCACATTGGGCGCTTGACTTGCCGCATTCGCGACAAATTCGTTGTGAAGCGCGTACCAGTTCGCGGCGGTCGAATTCTGTCGAAAATAGCCATTCAGGATCGTTGGAGCCACGAGATACGTTTGCGCGGGACCTGCCGGAACATCACCGTCCGTCGGAGAGCCAAACTGAGCCGAGAAGGTCGTCCCGTTCGATTCCCTGATGATCCAGAGCCCGGTGGAAGGTCGATAAACCGCCAGATCCGCCTTGCCGATCCCCTCATAATCGCCGGGCACCGGAATGTCGCCGAAGCTGGGATCTCCCATCTGCACGATTCTGGTCGAACCGTTTGATTCGCGAACGATCCACTGGTCCGTTCCCGGTCGAAAAACAGCCAGGTCAATCCGGCCGATTCCCTCGTAATCGGCGGGAACGGGAATGTCACCATCCGACGGATTTCCCATCTGGTAACGCACAACCTGTCCCGACGCAACCTGAATGAACCATTCGTCGGTGGATGGCCTGAAAATAGCAAGGTCTGTCCTGCCAATCCCTTCATAATCCGCGGGAACTGGCAGGTCGCCGAGTTGGAATCCGGGAAAAGATTCAACCTGTACGGCCCCTGACACGTCTCGAATAATAAATTGTCCCGTCGAGGGGCGAAAGACCGCCAGATCAATCTTGCCGTTCCCCTCATAATCGCCAGGCAGGGCCTCGTCGCCCTGAGCGGGATCACCGAACATAAACTCTTCCGTGGCGCCGCTGGCGGTACGGATCAGCCACTGGCCGGTCGTCGGGCGATAGAGAACCAGGTCGGAATGCCCGGCCGACTCGAAGTCTCCCTGAGTGACCAGCTTCCAGGGCGATCCGCTCGTGTTCGCGATCGGTAAGTACGTATCCAGGGGACTGATCGAAAGCAAGCTCAGTGTTTCGAGCGATTCCAGCCAGGGTTTCCGCATCAAATCAAGGCGTCTTCGGCGACGCATCCTGGCTCGTATCGGGTCCGCGAGAAACTTGAACATACAGGAAAGGCTCGCGATCGACTCTTTTATGAAGCGACAGGTTTCGACAAGGAGGGTACGACGGCGGGCGTCGAGGAAGCAAGTCGATCCGCGCCTCCCTTGTGCAGATCAAGGTTCGAGACTGTAGAGATAGCGGAATTCCACGGCGAAAACGAACAGAGAATTTTTGGAAAACTTTTGAGAATTTAAAAAAACCGCTTGGGAATTATCGCCTTTGCGCGGAAGTCGGCCAGTCCTTTCGAGCTGAGGCGAGACAAGTTGTTCCCAGCGATACGCCCCGCGTCCACGCTTTTGGAGTCATTCGCCGGAAAAAAGCCTCTTCAACGCCTCGTTCCGCGCAGCCTCGGCGTCGACAAGCCTGTTCCTAACCCACAATACCATTATCATCATCGATCGTTAACATGTGTGAAATTGTCACATTCATTGGGGTCAGCACCGATGATCCAGCAATGCGGCGCTGGGTGAACGCGATCGAAAAGTGAAGACCCGATGACGATGGTCGGCTCCGCGTTGATCTGAAAATTACCCGGATAAGTCAGCAAGCCACTGTTGGCAAGCGGTGGCGCGTAATTTGCTAGTTTGGGTGACTTGGAGGCCGACTCGCGATGGCCGGTCAGGCGGGCCCGGAGATTCCGGGGTACGAGCCAGGTCACTCGCTGGGTCGTGATCTTCAAGTACTGACTGAGACCGTACAGGAGGAGGTCCAGCCGGTCCCAACCCAGCGTTGTCCGATTGGTGTCGCCAACCAGGGCGCCCGGATCGAGGAGGCGTATTTCTGGCGCCGGGGCGGGTTGTCGTTCTTGGCGGAGTATTCCACCATTCCAATCGATGATGCGGGAGCGATCACGGAGACCCTCGAAACCTTTCGCGCCGACAAGATGCGGTCGACCGTCATGGATGCCTTGAGACTGGAGTACGAAGGACTTGAACGATATCATGAAAAACAGACTGCGGAACTCTCCGCCGTAAAACTCCGGCTGGAGGCCGAGATCGTCCAGCGCACGCGGGCGGAAGAAGACCGCGATCAACTCGAAAGAGAACGCGGCCGACTCGCCGCCGTCGTGCAGCGAATGCCCTCGGGCGTCGTGATTGCCGAGGCCCCTTCGGGTCGACTCCTTCACTACAATGAAGTCGCCGCCCGACTTCTTCACCATCCCCTCATTCCCCCTGAGGCTGTCTACGATTCGGCCTTTGACTCCGCGATCCACCCGGATGGCCGGCCGTATCGCCCCGAGGAATACCCGATTGCACGCGCTCTTCGGGGTGAGGTGATCAAAGAGGAAAACCTCCGCTGTCGGCACTCTGGCTCGGCCGAGTCGTATCTCTCCGTCAACGCCTCACCGATCCGAGACGAATCGGGACAGATAGTCGCGGCAGTGAGCACCTTCCATGACGTCTCCGATCGCGGTCGGGCCGAACTGTCTCGGGCGGAACTCCTTCGACGGCTCGTCACCTCGCAAGAGGAAGAGCGGCACCGCATCGCGAGAGAACTTCACGATCAGATGGGGCAGCATCTCACCGCCTTCCTGCTCGATCTGGAGGCGTTGAAACGACAGACGACAGACCCAACGGCCGCCAGTGCAGTCCAGCGGCTCCGAGATCTCGCCGACCAGATGGGGCAAGACGTCCACCGGATCGCAATGGAACTGCGTCCTACCGCGCTGGATGACTGGGGCCTGCAAATTGCACTGAGGAACTACGTCGGGGAGTGGTCGCGACGGTCCCGGATCATGGTCCAACTCCATTGTACTGGAATGGAGCGATGTCGGCTTCCCTCGGAGTTCGAGACGGCCCTTTATCGAGTCACTCAGGAAGCCCTGACGAACGTGCTGAAGCACTCCCAGGCCAGCCGAGTCAGCGTGATCGTCGAGCGACGTGACGACGAGGCGCTCGCCATTATTGAAGATAATGGCCGAGGATTCGAGGTTGAGGCGGTCGTCGGTGATCCAGACGCCCGTTGTCGCCTCGGACTGCTCGGCATGGAGGAACGCGTCGTGCAAGTCGGCGGTACACTGGAGGTTGAGTCAACTCCCGGACGCGGGACCTCGCTATTTATCCGCATTCCGCTTCGCGTATCGGGGAGAGACGACCATGCCTGACTTGCGGGTCTATATCGCCGACGACTATGGAGTTGTTCGCGAGGGGCTCAAGGCCTTGGTCAATGCACAGACGGGCCTGCACGTTGTGGGTGAGGCTGCGGACGGCAAGGAAGCCTGTCTGGAGATCGAGAGACTTCGGCCTGATGTGGCGTTGCTCGATGTCTCGATGCCCGTCATGGGGGGTGCCTTGGCCGCGGCGCATCTCAAGCAGTCCTGTCCGAACGTCAGGGTTGTCGCTTTAACGGTCCACGAAGACGAGAGTTACCTGCGCGGCCTTCTGGAGGCGGGCGCTGCTGGATACGTCCTGAAACGGTCGGCGGCCGTCTCCCTGATCCACGCGATCCACGCCGTCGCTACTGGAGGTGTCTACCTTGACCCCAGCCTCGCCGGCAGGCTCGTGAGTATCTATGTCGACTACAGGGCCATCGCCGAGCCGACCCACTCCGATCTTCTGACCGATCGTGAGGCCGAGGTCGTCCGCCTGATCGCAATGGGCCACAGCAACAAGGAAATTGCCGCCCGCCTCTCGATCAGCGTCAAGACCGTGGAGACCCACAAGGCGCGTTCACTCGAAAAATTGGACCTCCACAGCCGCGCCGATCTCGTCCGATACGCCCTTCAATCGGGCTGGCTCAAGGATCGATGAGGACGACATCGAACCCCGTAGACGTGTCCATCCGAGCATCAGGGAATTTACCGACGCGCTTCACAAACGTCCCGCCGGACTCCCGACTCAATTCTCGCCTTCTCCCGAGCGACGGGCCGAGTGCTTCCGCGAAGAATGGCATTGGTTCAGGAACAGAAGGTTCCATTCCGCGAGGTCGTCGAGGTGTGCTTAGGGTGGTTGGTGCCGCCCATTGTTTTCGGACCAGAGCAAGGAACAGGAGAGAGGCCATGGCGAAGACAACGTCGGACGTGCTCTTTGAGCGGCTGGCCGAATGGGGGGTCGATACCATCTTCGGTCTCCCCGGCGATGGGATCAACGGGTTCATGGAGGCGTTGCGAACGCATCAGGAGAAGATCAAATTTATCCAGGTTCGGCACGAGGAAGGGGCGGCCTTCGCGGCCTGCGGATACGCCAAGTTCTCGGGCAGGCTCGGTGTCTGCATCGCCACTTCAGGGCCTGGAGCAATCCACCTTCTCAACGGCCTTTATGACGCCAAGATGGACGGCGCGCCTGTTCTCGCCATCACCGGCCAGACCTATCACGACCTGATGGGGATGCGTTACCAGCAGGAGGTTAACCTCCTGCAACTCTTCTCCGACGTCGCCGTCTTCAACCAGCAGGTGATGGGTCCCGCGCACGCGCACGCCCTCGTTGACGCCGCCTGCCGAACCGCGCTCGCCTCGAAGGGGGTCGCGCACATTAACTGCTGCAACGACTGGCAAGAGCGGTCGATGTCGAGCGGCGATCCGTCGGCGATGGACGTCAAGGGGCACACGTCCAAGGCATGGACCCCGCCGATCGTCGTTCCCCAAGAGGAGTCGCTGAAGAGTGCGGCGGCCCTTCTCAACAGCGGCAAGAAAACCGTGATCCTCACTGGACACGGTGCCCTCGGCGCCGGTGACGAACTGGAGGCCATGGCCGAAACCCTCGCCGCTCCGATCGTCAAGGCATTACTGGGAAAGGCCGTCGTCCCCGACGATTCGCCCTACACCACCGGCGGCCTTGGCCTTCTGGGCACCCTTCCGTCGGAAATGGCGATGGAGGAGTGCGACACCCTCCTAATCGCTGGGAGCAGCTTCCCGTACATGCAATTTCTGCCCGAGCCCGACCAGGCCAGGGCCGTGCAGATTGACAGCGACCCGACCCGGATTGGACTCCGCTATCCCGTCGATATTGGACTCACAGGCGATGCCAGGGCGACACTCCAGGCCCTCTTGCCGATGCTCCACCGCCGCGCCGATCGCTCATTTTTGGAGACGGCGCGGGAGCGGGTCAAGGAGTGGGACGAACTGATGCGAAAGCGCGAGGAACGCGACGAGATGCCGCTCAAGCCTCAGGTCGTCGCCCGACACGTCAACGACCTCCTCGCCGACGATGCGATCGTTACGACCGATTCGGGAACCATCACCACCTGGGCCGCGAGACATATCAAGATCCGTCGTGGCATGCTTTTCTCATGTTCAGGCAACCTGGCGACGATGGCACCTGGACTGCCTTATGCCAACGGGGCGCAGGTCGCATTTCCAGGCCGCCAGGTCGTCGCCTTTGTCGGCGACGGCGGGTTCACGATGCTGATGGGCGAGTTCGTCACGGCGGTCAAGCACAAGCTGCCGATCAAGGTCGTGATCATCAAGAACAACACGCTCGGTCAGATCAAGTGGGAGCAGATGGTCTTCCTCGGCAATCCCGAGTACGGAGTCGAGCTCTACCCGATTGACTTCGTTCAGTTCGCCCACGCCTGCGGCGGCGCTGGGTTTCGCTGCGAAAGGCCCGATGAGGTCCGGCCCGCTCTTGAAGCGGCCTTCGCGACGAAAGGCCCGGCGATCGTGGAGGCGGTTGTTGATCCGTTTGAGCCGCCCCAACCGGCCCGCGCCACTTTTCAGCAAGGGTTGCACATGGCTGAATCGCTTCTTCGCGGCGAACCGCATCGCGGCCGGATCGCATTGACCCTCTTCCGCGACAAGATCAAGGACTTCTCCTGAATCGGGGAACGCGCCGTGATGAACCGCTTTCAAGACGGGATGGTTCGGCTCGACCGGGTCAACGTCTCCGCCTACACGGTGCCGACCGATGCACCCGAATCGGACGGTACCATTGCCTGGAAAAAGACGACTCTTGTTCTCGTCGAGGCGACAGCCGGCGGCAAGACCGGCCTCGGCTACTCGTACGCGGACAAGGCCACTGCAACCCTGATCCGCGAGACGCTCGCCGAGGTGGTTCACGGACGCGACGCCCTGAGCGTGCCTGGAGCCTGGTCGGCGATGGTCGCGGCGATCCGTAACCTGGGCCGGCCTGGAATCGCCTCGATGGCGATTGCGGCCGTTGACTCCGCGCTTTGGGACCTCAAGGGACGCCTGCTGGACCTACCGCTCATCACACTCCTCGGCGCGGCCCGGGAAGAGGCTCCCGTCTACGGGAGTGGAGGGTTCACTTCCTACTCCATCCAACAGCTACAGGCCCAACTTGGCGGCTGGGTCGCGGCGGGCATTCCACGCGTCAAGATGAAGATCGGTACCCACCCAGGCGACGACATTGGACGCGTCAAGGCCGCCCGCGAGGCAATTGGCCCCGAAGCCGAGCTTTTCGTCGACGCCAACGGCGCCTATGCACGCAAGCAGGCTCTCGCGCAGGCGGAGCAATTCGCTGAGATTGGAGTGACCTGGTTCGAGGAGCCGGTCTCTTCCGACGACCTCGACGGCCTTCGCCTGATTCGAGACCAGGGACCGGCCGGCATGGAGATTGCCGCTGGAGAGTATGGCTACGACCTCGTTTATTTTCGACGGATGCTCGACGCCGGCGCCGTCGACGTCCTTCAGGCCGACGCGACCCGCTGCGCGGGGATCACCGGATTTTTACGCGTCGGGGCACTCTGTCAGGCCCACGGCCTCCCACTCTCCGCGCACTGCGCGCCGACGTTGCACATGCACCCGGCCTGTTCGCTGCCCAATTTTCGACATCTTGAGTACTTCCACGACCACGACCGGATCGAGCATATGCTCTTCGACGGTGCCCCGCGTCCCGTCGGCGGTGCCTTGCGGCCCGACCTCTCTCGCCCCGGCCTGGGACTGGAATTCAAGAGTCAGGACGCCGCCAGGTTCGCGGTCTGAACGCCGAATCATTTGAAAGGATGATATCCTGATGACAATCGCGACGACTCCCGAGGAGCGGCACCGCAAGGAAGTGAAGGGACCGCTCTTCGTCGACGCCTCGGCCATTGAGGCCGACCTGAAACGAGCACTTCGGGGCGAGGTTCGGTTTGACTCCGGTAGCCGCGCGCTCTATGCAACCGACGGTTCGAATTATCGACAGGTTCCGATCGGTGTCGTGATCCCGCGCGACCTGGACGACATCTTCCACACGGTCGCCATTTGCCGACGCCACGGCGCGCCCTTGCTCTCTCGGGGCGGCGGCACCAGCCTGACCGGCGGCTGCTGCAACGTCGCGGTCGTGATGGACTGGTCGAAGCATCTCAACAAGGTCGTCTCGATCGACCCCGCCGCCAAAATGGCGAGGGTCCAACCGGGCACTGTACTCGACGTCCTCCGGTCGCACGCGGAGCAACACCACCTGACCTTCGCCCCCGACCCATCGACGCACACCCATAACACGCTCGGCGGGATGATAGGCAACAACTCCTGCGGAGTCCATTCGCTAATGGGCCTGGGGACCGGCCGGACCTCCGACCAGGTCCACGAGCTGGATATCCTTCTCTACGACGGCACCCAGATGACCGTCGGCGCCACGACCGAGGAGGAACTGGAGCAAATCATTCGCGGCGGAGGACGCAAGGGGGAGATCTACGCACGCCTGAAAAGCCTCCGCGACCGATATGCCGACGAGATCCGCCGCCGATACCCCACAAACCTCCCGCGCCGGGTTTCCGGCTACAACCTCGACGACCTCCTGCCCGAAAAAGGCTTCCACGTCGCCCGGGCACTCTCGGGAACAGAGGGGACCTGCGTCACGATCTTGGAGGCGAGTCTCCACCTGGTGCACAGTCCGGCCGTGAAGTCGGTCCTGGTCCTCGGTTATCCCGATGTCTACACCGCGGGCGACCACGTCACCGAGATCATGCAGTTTCACCCGACAGGGCTTGAGGGCCTGGATGACATCCTCGTCCACGACATGAAGAAGAAGGGGATTCATCCCAAAGACATCACCCTCTTGCCTGAAGGCGGAGGCTGGCTCCTGGTGGAGTTCGGCGGCGAGAGCAAGAAGGAGGCGGATGGCAAGGCTCACGAGTTGATGAACCACCTCAAGAAAGTCTCCAGTCCACCGTCGATGAAGCTCTTTGATAACGAGACAGAAGAAGAGCACCTGTGGAAGGTCCGTGAATCCGGCCTCGGCGCGACGGCCCGTATTCCCGGTGAAAAGGACGCGTGGGAAGGCTGGGAAGATTCGGCCGTGCCTCCCGAGAAGGTAGGGCCATATCTCCGCGACCTCCGCTCGCTCCTCAAGAAGTATGGCTACAACTGTTCGCTCTACGGCCATTTTGGACAGGGTTGTATCCATACGCGAATCGATTTCGAGTTGAAGACGTACGAAGGAGTGAAGCACTTCCGCAAGTTCCTCGACGAAGCGGGCGACATGGTGAGTCGCTACGGCGGGTCAATCTCTGGAGAGCACGGCGACGGCCAGTCCAAAGCCGCACTCTTGCCGAAGATGTTCGGCCCTGAGATTGTTCAAGCCTTCGGCGAGTTCAAGGCGATCTTCGACCCCGACAACAGGATGAACCCGCACAAGGTTGTTGACCCTTATCTCCCCGGCGAGAACCTCCGGCTCGGCCCGGCCTACAATCCGCCGCAAGTGGAAACGCACTTCAAGTTTCTTGATGACAAGGGGAGCTTTGCCTACGCAACCGAGCGCTGCGTGGGGATCGGCGAGTGCCGCAAGGAAGAGAACGGGACGATGTGCCCGAGCTACATGGTGACCAAGGAGGAAATGGACTCCACCCGGGGCCGCACCCATTTGCTCTTCGAGATGCTCCAGGGCGATCCGATGAAAGGGGGATGGAAGAGCGAGACGGTCAAGGAGTCGCTCGACCTCTGCCTCGCCTGCAAGGGATGTCGGTCCGAGTGTCCGATGAATGTGGATATGGCAACCTACAAGGCTGAGTTTCTTTCACACTACTATGAAGGTCGGCTTCGCCCCAGACATGCGTATGCGATGGGCATGATCTACTGGTGGGCAAGGCTGGCCTCGCTGGCGCCGGGAGTCGTAAACCTGCTCACGCACGCGCCGGTCGTCGGCAAGGTTTTTCAGATGCTCGGGGGGATCTCGACCCGCCGTGAAACGCCGTCGTTCGCGCCCGAGACCTTTGTGGCCTGGTTCCGAAGACGCGCGCCGAGAAACCTCGACCGGCCGAAGGTCTTGCTCTGGCCGGACACCTTCAACAACCACTTTCACCCGCAAACGGCCCGCGCGGCGGTCGAGGTGATCGAGGCGGCGGGCTTTCAGGTGATCATTCCTTCAAAAGCGCTCTGTTGCGGTCGACCTCTTTACGACTTCGGCATGCTCGACCGGGCCAAAATTTTGCTCCGTGAAATCCTCGACGTCCTCCGTACCGAGATCGCGTCGAGCACGCCCGTCGTCGGCCTTGAACCGAGTTGCGTGGCGGTCTTTCGGGATGAGTTGATGAATCTTTTTCCGATGGACGAGGACGCCCGGCGGCTCTCGGCCAACACGTTCATCCTCAGCGAGTTCCTCGAAAAGAAAGCTCCCGAATTTCAACTGCCGAAGCTCAAGCGCAAGGCTCTAGTGCAGAAGCACTGTCATCATGAACACGTCATGAAATTTGACGCCGAGAACATGGTTCTCGGTAAGCTCGGCCTTGATTACGAGCTGCTTGATTCCGGTTGCTGCGGGATGGCCGGATCGTTCGGGTTCGAGGCCGAGCACTACGATGTTTCGGTCGCCATCGGCGAGCGCAGGCTCTTGCCCGCGGTCCGCTCGGCTGACCCGAACACACTGGTGATTGCCGATGGGTTCAGTTGTCGCGAGCAGATCGCCGGGCTGACGGGCCGGGGTGCCCTGCACCTGGCGCAGGTGATTGCGATGGCGATGCACGAGGGTCCTGAAGGCCCGATCGAGGAATTGCCCGAGATGCGTTATCAGCCGCTCGGCAAGTGGGAGCCCGCGCCATCGTCGTCGGCGGTCGCGGCGGTCGCCGGGCTCGGCCTCCTGGCCGGTGTCGGCCTGGTCTGGGCATTGACGCGGAACCGGACGTCAATCCGAGGTTGATCCGTTAAGGAGTTTGATATGTCGGAATCTCCAACGAAGCCCGGCACCGCGCAGCCCGAGGCGAACCTGCACGAGGTGGACGGCGTGCCTGTTTACGCCCGCAAGGACAAGGACGGCCGCCCCACGCTGGTCGACGCGATCGACCAGAACGAAGCTAAGATCATCGCCATTGCCGACTGCCTTCAGCGCCGCGGTTACGGCGTGATGCGACAGCGAAATCCACGCGCCGGAAAGGTCTTTTATACCCTCAAGGCGACCTGGGCAGGCGTTGGCGAGCCCCCCGAAGATCCCTTTCAAGGCACCTGAGAACAAGGCAAACCGTCTCATGCGATCCAAGCTCCTCCACGAACACGCGGGCGAGAAAACCTTTGCCCTCATCTTCGACACGGGCGACGAGGCAATGGCGGGGCTCAAGGACTTCGCCCGCTCCAGCAAGATCGGCGCCGCTCGATTCACCGCGATCGGGGCCTTTCGCGACGTCGTTCTCGGCTACTTCGACTGGGATGCCCGGGAATACAGGAAAATTTCGGTGGTTGAACAGGTTGAGGTTCTTTCACTCATCGGTGACGTGGCCGACAAGGATGGCGAACCGACGGTGCATGCGCACGTCGTCGTCGGGCGGTTCGATGGCTCAACCCGGGGTGGACACCTGATCGAGGCTCACGTCCGGCCGACCCTGGAAGTGATCGTTACCGAATCGCCCGCGCACCTGAAAAAGCAAGTCGACCCGGAGTCGGGCCTGGCCTTGATCCGCCTTTAAATTCCATCCATCTTGATCGATTCCGCCGAGGACGACGCGACCATGCCCGCCAGGACGACACCGGTCAGGGAAATGAAGCCGGAGGGCCGCGCCCTGGTCTCGGCTGAGACAATCCTCCACGCCCGGCCGTCTGCCTGGGCCTGCCGCCCCAAGGATGCCGCGCCCCGATTCGCCCCCGGTGCGCCTGGGGCCAACCCCCACTGGGCCAATGCCGCCAAGGACGGCGTGGGGACGGCGCTCACCTCGTCGACGAACCTGATGAGCCTGGTATGGTTCACGATCGCCCAGGGCATTCTCACCGAGGTCTTTTATCCACGCGTTGACTTGGCTTGCACGCGCGACCTCGGAATGATCGTGACCGATGGTCGCGACTTCTTCTCGCACGAGCGGGACGACGCCGACCACAAGGTCGACTGGCCGGTCGAGGGGGTCCCGCTTTTCCGGCTCGTGAACACCTGCCGGCATGGGCGTTACCGGATCGAGAAAACGATTTTCGCGCACCCGCATCAAGACGCCATTCTCCAGATCACCCGCTTCGAAGCCTTGAAAGGGAAAATTGGCGATTATCACCTCCACGTCTTGCTCGCGCCTCACCTGGGGAACCGTGGAATCCACAACAGCGCCTGGCTCGGCGTTCATCAAGGGGTGCCGATGCTGTTCGCCAGCGGCGAGAATCAGAGCCTGGCCCTGGCCTCGACGGCCCCCTGGATCTGCGGATCGGCCGGGTTTTCGGGAACGTCGGACGGCTGGCAGGACCTCGCCCGGCATAAACGCTTGATGTGGTCTTACGATTGTGCCGAGGATGGGAACGTCACGCTCACCGGCGAGATCGATGCGGACGCCCGCGCCGGCCTCTTCGTACTCGCCCTGGGCTTCGGTACCGAGCCGGCCGAGGCGGGCCATCGAGCCCTCGCCAGCCTCTTGGATGATCCCCAGACGCTTCAGGCCGAGTACGTCCGCGGCTGGCAAGACTGGCAAAAGACGCTCAACGTTCCCGAACCTTTTGATGGCGAGAAAGGCGGGCGCGACCTCTATCGGATCAGCACCGCGGTCTTGCAAACGCACGACGCCCAGAGCGTTCCCGGGGCCGTGATCGCCAGCCTCTCGACACCCTGGGGTGACTCGCGCGGCGACGAGGAGAAGAAGCGCGGGACGGGCGGGTATCATCTGGTCTGGCCGCGTGATTCCGTGGAGTCGGCCGGCGGACTGCTCGCCGTCGGGGCGAAGGACGAGGCGCGTCGCGTCCTCGCTTATCTCCGCGCGACCCAGACCGCCGACGGTCACTGGCCTCAAAATATGTGGGTCAGTACCGCTCAATACTGGACCGGCATCCAGCTCGGCGAGACGGCCTTGCCCATCCTGCTCGTTGACCTGCTCCGCCGCGAGGGAGCACTCACCAGCGCGGAGCTGACGCGCTTCTGGCCGATGGTGCGCAGGGGCGTCGCCTCGATCCTTCGGAGCGGACCGTCAACACAACAGGATCGCTGGGAAAACCAGCGCGGATATACTCCATTCACCCTCGCCGCGGTAATTGCCGCCCTTCTCGTCGCGGCTGACCTGGCCGATGGTCAAGAGGAATCCGAGGTCGGTGTTTATCTCCGCGAGACCGCCGACGCCTGGAACACGGCCATCGAAAGCTGGCTCTATGTCACCGGCACCGACCTCGCCCGCCGCCTCGGCATCGACGGCTATTACGTCCGCAGCATCGCGCCCGAAGACGACGAGCTCGCCTCACCCCAGCTCGGCCATGTCGCGCTCAAGCGGGTCGCACTCTCGAAGGGCGGAATCCCGGTCACCGAGGTCGTCAGTCCCGACGCTCTGGCCCTGGTTCGGTTCGGCCTTCGGCGCGCGGATGACCCCAGGATTGTCGCCACGGTCAAGGCGATCGATGCCGTTCTCAAGGTTGAAACTCCCTTCGGTCCTGCCTGGCGACGCTACAACGACGACGCCTATGGCGAGTCGCCCGATGGCTCGCCCTACGTCCTTGGCGGTGTCAAGGGTGTCGGCCGGGCCTGGCCGCTGCTCACGGGCGAACGAGCGCATTATGAACTGGCCGCCGGGCGAAGCGACGAGGCCATCCGCCTCCTTCACGCGATGGAGGCGTTTGCCGGAGACGGCGGCCTGATTCCCGAGCAGGTCTGGGATACCGACGATCTTCCCGACCGGGGACTCTTCCTCGGTCGACCTTCGGGATCGGCGATGCCCCTCGTCTGGGCACACGCGGAATACCTCAAGCTCCACCGGTCCGTCCGCGATGGCCGCGTCTATGACATCCCGCCGCAGACGGTCGAGCGTTACCTCAAGACTCCAGTGGACTCCAACCTGGCGATCTGGCGGTTCAACCATCAGCGAGCGCGGATCGACCCGGAAAACGTGCTCCGTGTAGAAGTGCTGGTGCCCGCGGTCGTCCGCTGGAGCCGCGACGGCGGCAAGTCGACACGCGAGGTCAAGACGCTGGACACCGGCCTCGGCCTGCACTTCGCCGACCTATCGCCCCGCGATTGGCCCGGAGGAGGCGGCCCGATCGTCTTCACCTTCCACTGGCCCGAGGCCGGACGCGACGAGGGGAAGGAGTTCACCGTGACCGTGGACTGACACGGAATCAAGGCGATCGGACGGCGATTATCGGCGGACCCCAGAACCGGAGCCGACCCAGCCTTGCCTTTTTGAACCGCCCAGAGCCATCCTTCACGATTCTTCCGAAAGGCCACATGAGCGAGCCAGGGAAGCACCAGGTTGTTGTGATCACCGGGGCCTCGGCCGGAGTGGGCCGAGCGACCGCGCGTGCGTTCGCCCGGCGCGGGGCGTTCATCGGCCTGCTGGCGCGAGGCCAGGCCGGACTCGACGCCGCCCGACGCGACGTCGAGTCGCTCGGCGGTCAGGCGATCGCCTTGCCGACCGACGTCGCCGACCCCGAGCAGGTTGAGGAAGCCGCATCGGCCGTTGAGCGGGCTTTCGGGCCGATCGACGTCTGGGTCAACAACGCGATGGTCTCGGTCTTCTCGCCTGTCAAAAAGATGCTGGCGGAAGAATATCGACGCGTGACCGATGTGACTTACCTGGGCACTGTCCACGGCACGCTCGCGGCCCTGCGGCGGATGCTCCCGCGCAATCGAGGGGCGATCGTGCAGGTCGGCTCGGCGCTCGCGTATCGGGGGATTCCCTTGCAGTCGGCCTACTGTGCCGCCAAGCACGCGATCGAGGGTTTTTGCGACTCGCTCCACTGCGAGTTGATCCACGACAAAAGTGATGTTCGCCTGACGATGGTTCAGATGCCTGCACTGAACACTCCACAATTCTCGTGGGTCAGGAGCCGCCTGCCACGCAAGGCGCAACCGGTTCCGCCGATCTTCCAGCCCGAGGTCGCCGCCGAGGCGATCGTCTGGGCGTCGCGTCACGGCCGTCGGTCGTTGATGGTCGGCATGCCGACCGTCGAGGCGATCGTTGGCAACAAGATCGCCCCGGGGTGGCTCGACGTTTACCTCGCCCACACCTGTTATGACGCCCAGATGACGGACAGGCCCGAAGATCCAGATCGTCTTGACAACCTCTGGGAGCCTCTCGACGCCGACCAGGATCACGGCGCCCACGGCAGTTTCGACAGCACCGCGCACGGATCAAGCTGGCAACTCTGGGCCGATATGAATCGCGGCTGGCTCGCCCTGGCCGCGGGAAGCCTTCTCGGCGTCGCCTGTGCCTCGGTCCTCTCGAGGAGGTCTCGATGAACCGTCAACCCGACGATCTTCGGCTCCGACGTATCCGCGAGGGACTGGCGCGCGCGGGCCTCGACGGCCTTGTCTGTGCCTTGCCCGAGAACGTCCTCTTGCTCTCGGGATACTGGCCGGTCGTCGGCAACGCCCTGGCGCTGGTGAACCAGGACGGTCGGGTCGCCGTCGTTGCCCCGGAAGACGAGACCGAACTCGCCAACGGCGGCTGGGCCGATGACCTCCAGACCTTCCGGCCGGTCTCGCTTGATCAGACAAGCACGGCGACCGAACCGGTACGCGGCCCGCTCGCTTCGGCCGCCGAGGCGCTCGGGCTGCAAACCGGGCGAGTCGGCTACGAGGCGGGACCGTCGACCCAGCCGGCCTCGTATGCGGCGGTGTTCAACTATGGCGGAGGAGTCGTCGATCTCTTGCGCGAGGCGATCCCGCGAGCGACTGTCGAGCCGGTCGATGAACTGCTCGGGGCGCTCAGGGCCGTGCTGACGCCTCGTGAACAGGAGGCCCTTCGCGCCACCTGCCGGGTCGCCGAACGCGCCTTTCGGTCCGGTTCGCAGCTCCTGCTCAGCGGCATGCTGGAGACCGAGGCGGCGGTCCACTTCCGTGCTCCGCTCTCAACGGCCGGCACCGGCTTTGAAGGGGTCGGGCGTGCCGACGGCTTCGCCTGGTGCATGTCGGGGCCAAACGCCGCCGAGGCTGGAGGCGCCTACGCTCGGTCGCGGGCCAGGCCGATCGCCCGGGGCGACCTGGTCCTCGTCCACTCCAACTCGTATGCCGACGGCTACTGGGCCGACATCACCCGGACCTACAGTCTCGGCGCGCCGACAGAAGCTCGCCTGGCGATGTTCGAGGCGGTCTTCGCCGCTCGCGAGGCGGCCCTTGCCACGGTCAAGGCGGGAGTCCACGCGTCCGAGGTCGACCGCGCCGCGCGGCGGGTTCTGGCGGCGGCGGGCTACGCCGCGAACTTCACGCACGCGACCGGTCACGGCGTCGGCTTCGCCGCGATCGATCCCCACGCGCGGCCTCGAATCCATCCCGTCTCGGATGACGTCCTTGAAGAAGGCATGGTGTTCAACATCGAGCCCGCGGTGTATGTCGAGGGCGATTGCGGACTTCGACACTGCGACGTCGTCGCCCTGACCGCGGACGGACCCGAAGTCCTGACCCCCTTCCAGGCGACCATCGAAGAATTGATCATGCCATGATAATATGCGCCGCCGCCAGACTCGATCACAGACAGCGCGGCCCAAAAAATCGAGATCGTTGGATCGTTTCGGCATACGCTTTGAACACTTTGGTACACGGAAGCGAACGCCAATAAATCGCTTCGAGCGCCCGCTCCCCGAGATCGAGCAATCGATCTGTCCGCGTTTGAGAGTCCAGGGCTCACAG
The DNA here is from genome assembly GCA_965277595.1 of Isosphaeraceae bacterium. Taxonomy (GTDB): domain Bacteria; phylum Planctomycetota; class Planctomycetia; order Isosphaerales; family Isosphaeraceae; genus CBDIDH01. The sequence continues at coordinate 393,738 of CBDIDH010000002.1, read as the reverse complement.
TCGATCGACAGGATGAACCTTGTCAAGGAGCGTTGACGGTGGCTGTCAAATCGACCAGGAAATCGAGCTCAGCAAACCCGACCGTCCTGGCGATGGATCACCCGGTCACGCTCTTGATGATCGTCCTCGGTCTGCTCAGCCTGGGCGGCCTGGCCTATGAAAAAATGCGGGTGGATATCTTTCCGTCGCTGAATACTCCAAAGGTCTACGTCTTCTTTGACTTCATCGGCATGAGCCCCGATCAGGTCGAGGGGTTCATCGTCAACGAGCTGGAGCTGTACTTTCAATACGTGGACGGCATCCAGGACATCAAGTCGCGGAATATCCAGCAGGTCGGCCTTGTGGAGCTTTCGTTCTTTCACGGAACCGAGATGAGTCAGGCGATGGCCCAGGTGGTGGCCATGTCCGACCGTGCCATGGCCTGGATGCCACCAGGCGCGCTGCCTCCCATGATCATGCGCATGGACGCCGGAAGTGTTCCCATCGGCTACCTCGTGTTTCGAAGCGATGGAGACAAGACCTCGATCGGCGCGATGGGAGACCTGGCGCAAAACATTATCCGGCCACTCGTCCAGAAGAACGTTCCCGGCACGGTGGCGATCTCTCCGTTCGGCCCGAACATGCGGTCGATCATCATCAACGTCGACCCGCGCAAGCTCCTCGAATACAACCTCAACCCGCAAAACGTCGTCGATGCGCTGGCGAAGGGGAACGTGGTCATTCCATCGGGGAATATCTACGTCAAGGACTCGATGCCGATTGTGCACAACAACGCCACGGTTGTCGACATTCAGCGCCTCGGCGACATTCCAGTCCGCCTTGGCCAGAACGTCTACATCCGCGACCTTGCCACGATCCAGGACGGTACGGACATTACCTATGGCTACGCCCTCGTCAACGGTCAGAAGGCGGTCCACCTGCCCATCATCAAGAAGGATACCGGATCGACGCTAACGGTCGTCGCCGACGTCCACAAGTCAATGGAGAAGTTCCAGAGCGCCGTGCCCGAGGACGTCAAAATCAGCTTTGAATTTGACGAGTCCCCCACGGTCCGCCACGCGGTCGATAGCGTGGCGACTGAAGGAGCGATTGGAGCCTGCCTGACCGGCCTGATGATCCTTCTCTTCCTGCGCGACTGGAGAAGCGTGATAGTTGTCGTCTGCAACATCCCGCTGGCCTTGACGGGTTCACTCTTTGGACTCTGGATAACCGGCAACACGATCAACATCATGTCGCTTGGTGGGATGGCGCTGGCGATCGGCATTCTCGTTGACGAGGCGACGGTCACGATCGAGAACACGCATGTCCAGATGGAGTCCACATCGAACACGGCCACGGCGGTCCTTCGCGCCGGGAATGAGACGGCGGTTCCTCGACTCCTGGCCTTGCTCTGCATACTTTCCGTGTTCATTCCCGCTTTCATTATGCAAGATCCCCTGCGCTCACTGTTCATGCCGCTGACGATGGCGGTCGGGTTCGCGATGATCTCGTCCTACCTGCTCTCCAGTACATTCGTGCCGATCATGAGTGTGTACCTCCTCAAGCACAAGAAACGCGAGGAGAGCGAGGGGGAGAAGAAGCCCGGCCTTTTTGACCGGATTCAGGGGGTCTATCACAAGGCTGTTGACTGGTTCGTTGTCCTCCGATGGGTTGTTGTCCCTGTTTATCTCGGCGCCTGCTGCCTGATCCTCGTCGTTCTGGGACTGGAGATCGGCACCGAGTTATTCCCGAGAATTGACTCTGGTGAGTTCGTCCTGCGGTTCCGGCCTCCAGCAGGTTCGAGCTACGAGTTGACCCGCGAGATGGGGATGAAGTGTCTACAGGTGATCGAGCATGAGGCGGGAAAGGGGCACGTTAAGATCAGTATGGGGTTCGTCGGTCAGGTCGCGCCGAACTTCGGGATCGACAACATGGTGCTCTTCATGCGAGGGCCAGACGACGGCTGGCTCCGCGTCGCGCTGAAGAAGGACAGCGGAATCAAGCTCGACGACTTTCGTGAGCGGCTTCGAAGGGTTCTTCCCAAAACCGTGGTACCCTGGCTGGCGCACCGTCTGGAAGAAGGCGGAGGGGCCGGGGGCCTGCCCAAAGATGAAGCGAAAAAGGAGGCCGAGAAGTCGACCTTCGGTTTCGAGCCGGGCGACATCGTCAGCCAGGTCATGAGCTTCGGTTCGTCAAAGCCGATCGCCGTTCGCCTCATCGGCACGGATTACGACCAGGTGCGCAAGCACGCCGAGACGATCGCCGCGGAGTTGAAACGGAACCGCTATCTTCGCGATATCGGGTTCGAGCAAACGCTCGACTACCCGACGGTTGAGATCGAGATTGACCGCGAGCTCGCGGGTCTGGTCGGTGTCACTCCCGAGCATGTGAAGCATGCGCTCGTGATGGCGACCTCCTCCACCCGGTTCACCAACCTCAACTACTGGGTCAACGTGAAGACGGGCTTTGACTACCTGGTACAGATCCAGGTTCCCCCTTTGCGCATCGACAAGCCGTCGGATTTGGAGGAACTGCCGCTGGACTCCATTAACCCCGACGTCCCCCTGATGATCCGCGACGTTTTGAAGGACGGTCAGGTCCATACAAGCACCCGGCCCGGCGAGTACGACCGCGATATGTCGCAGCGCTACCTGACGGTCGTCGCCAACGTCGAGGGAGAAGACATGGGCCGCGCCGCGAAGCAGGTCCGCAAGGCGGTCAAGGATGCCGGCGAGCCGCCCCGAGGGGTTCACGTCGAGGAGATGGGCCAGCTTCCGATGCTGACGCAGATGCTCGAATCACTCGGCATCGGCCTGGCGGTCTCGGTGTTCGTGATCCTCGTTCTGTTAACGGCTTATTTCCAGTCGCCGCGCATGGCCCTGGCCTCCGTCGGCGCGGTGCCGGGCGTGCTCACGGGAATCGTGACCATCCTTTACGTCACGGGAACCACGCTCAACATCGAGTCGTTCATGGGATCGATCATGTGCCTGGGTGTTTCCGTATCAAACTCGGTGATGATGATCACGTTCATGAATGAGCACTGGCACAACGGAAAGTCGTCGACCGACGCGGCGCTTCTCGGGGCGAGCGAACGGCTCCGACCGATTCTGATGACCGCCTGCGCGATGACCGTCGGCATGGTTCCGATGGCCCTGGCCCTGGAGCGTGGCAGTCAGATGGAAGCCCCGCTCGGCCGGGCGGTCATCGGCGGCCTGGTGATGTCAACCTTCGCCACGCTCTTCGTGCTCCCCTCAATCTTCGCGCTGGTGATCGGCCGCAAGGAGCCGGTCTCGCCCTCGCTCTATCCAGACAATCCCGAGAGCGCCCATTACGACCCGGACCTTGAGGCCGGACCCAGCGAGGACCAGGAAGAGAGCACCCCGTGAGACCGGCCCGCCCCGATCCAGACCGGACCGGAACACCTTTGCAGCGGAGTGGACCGTTGGACACCATGCCTCGACCTCGACCGCGTTCCACGCCCAGGCGACGACTGGGGGTCTGCTTCCTCGTCGCTTTCGCGGCGGCGTCCGGCTGTTCGGAAGAGGAGAAGACCGCCCCGAGCGCCTCGGAGCCGCCGGTCCTGCACATCACGCACCCGAAGTCCCGGAAGATCAGCCGCGTCGTCGGCCAGCCGAGCTTCGTCCAGAGTTATGAGCGGACGTCGATTTACCCCAAGATGACGGGATATATCGAGAAGTGGAACGTCGACATCGGCGACAAGGTGCGCAAGGGGGACGTCCTCGCCGACCTCTTCGTTCCCGAACTGCGCGAGCTTTGGGAAACAAAAAAGGCGACCGTCGTTTATGACCGTGAGCGGGTCAAACTGATGGAAAAGGAGGTCGACGTTGCCTCGGCCGACGTCGAGGCGGCTCGGGCGCGTCTCGACGAGGCGAAGGCGATGCTGGCCAAGTACGAGGCCGAAGTCGAGCGCTGGGACGTTCAGGTCAAGCGCCTTGCCCGCGAGGTCGAACGTCAGGTCATCGCTCCGCAAATCTTGCTGGAATCTCAAAACGAACTCAAGGCCGACATCGCCGCGCGAGACGCCGCGAAGGCGACGATCGTCAAGGCGTCGGCCGAGTTGCTCGCCGACGAGGCCGCCCTAGCAAAGGCGAAGGTCAACGTCGGCGTCGCCCGCGCTGATCTTTCCGTGGCCGAGAGTGAGGCGAAGCGCCTGGAAGCGCTCGTCGGCTACCTCAGGCTCCTCGCCCCTTACGATGGAATCGTCGTGGCCCGCAACGCCAATTCGTGGGACTTTGTCTTGCCCCGAATGGGCGACCCCACGGCCGAGATGCGCTCGCCCGACCTCTCCCCAGGCGCCCAGGCCGCGCCGATTTATGTGATCGACCGAACTGACATCATCCGGATTTACGTCGACATCCCCGAACGCGACGCCGACTACGTCCACATCGGTTCAACAGCCCGGGTCAAACTCTGGGCCTATCGCGACGCGTGGATACCGGCCTCGGTCACCCGAATCGCCTGGGCGCTCAACACCCGGAGCCGGACCATGCGCGCCGAGATCGACCTGCCCAACTCCGGCAGCCAGATCCTTCCAGGGATGTACGCCTATGGAAAGGTCGTCGTCGAACGACCGGAGGTCAAGGCCGTCCCAAAATCCGCGCTGAGCTACGCGGGCGGCAAGTCGTTCATCTGGCAGTACGACCACGGCCGAGCCCACCGGACCGAGGTTCAGACCGGAATCGAGGACGGCGAGTGGGTCGAGATCACGAATCGCCATATCAAGCCGAAATCGGACGAGGACGAGGACTGGGAGCCAATTGACCTGTCGATGGAAGTCCTCATCGGAAGCAAACTGTCCACCCTGACCGAAGGCTCCCGGGTGAAACTGGCGGACACGCCGTCCTCGGCCGAGGAAAAACCGTCCCGCAAGAAACCCAACTCCGTGGGTGCCGGTTAGCCGACCTCCCGCGTTCGGCGAACCTTGTCTCGTAGACTCCAATACACTTGATAACCCGTTTGTCGGGGGATTTCTGATGGAAACGAACGATCCGAAGCCGCTTGACGAGCCCTCGAAATCTGACTCGCCCCCCCAGGGCGATCCTGAGAAGGGAAACAACCGTTCGGAGACAGGCCCGCGGGTCATCGGCACCGACGATCCCGTCGTCCAGTCGGGAAATGCGTACCCGCCCGACTGGAAGGGCCAGCCCGACCGGTCAACAGTCATCGAAACAAGCCGAATCCGAGGCGCCGAGGCCGCGCTCAATCCCCACCTCATCGTCGTCCCCGTCGAGTCGGCCTCGAACAATGCGGCGAACGGAAACGCGTCGGGCAATGGTCGCAAGGACTCTTCGAAACCGAACGGAAATGCTCGGAACGAGTCGTCCGATCAGGGAAAGAACGACGACGAGGAAGGCAAGAAAGGCTCTGGCGATCACGCCAAAAACGAGCACGACAAGGCGGGCCAACCACCGATCTCGATGACCAGGATGTTACTGTACTCGGGCGCCGTGGCCCTCGTCTGCGGTATCGTCGGCTCTGCGGGGTACTCGTATTTCTTCGGTCCCTCGAAGTCGAACGACAAGACGTCTTCGGGCAAAGATTCCGGGTCGGGCAAGGAGTCCGGGTCCGACAAGGATTCCGATTCCAGCAAGGATTCCGACTCGGGCAAGACCTCCGACGCGTCTTCAAAGGACCAGAACAGCGGCGAGTTGCTCCAGGCGCAGTCGGCCTGGCTCGCGGCAGTCAAGCAACTTCAGGAGTCCCAGGCGGCGAAAAAGGCGTCAGACCATGAGGAGAAGGAAACGAGCGCCGTACTCGATTTTATCAAAAAGACGCTTCTCTCGGCGGGTCGTTCCGGAGATACGCCGATCTCCGAAGCCTTCTGGGCCGAGGGCCAACGGAAAGACCTGTCGTTTCGCAAGGCGGTGGACCAGACCGAGGCGCAGGTGGCCGAAGCCTTCGCCGACCGGCCGATGGCCGAGGCTCGGGTCCGCGAGATGCTCGGCCTGGCCTACCTGAACGTGGGAGACCCGGCGCAGGCGGTCAAGCAGTACGAGCGGGCCTTGTCGCTGCTCGGCGCGATCCAGGGAGTCAATCAGCCCATCACGGCCGCTTGCCGGAACCAGCTCGCCGTCGCCTACCGCCTCGCGAACCGGACGGTCGAGGCGGGACACCTTTTCGACCGCCCCCCCAACTCGCCCGGCCAGGCCAATGCGCTCGCCGTTAATGGATCAATGCTCCTTGTCCAGAAGAAATATGACGAGGCTGAACTGAAACTCCGTGAGTGCCTGAACATCCGTCAAAAGATCCAGCCCAACGACTGGAATACCTTTGACGCGAAATCGATGCTCGGCGAGGCGCTTCTCGATCAGCACAAGTTCGCCGAGGCCGAACCGCTCCTCGTCTCCGGCTATGACGGCATGAAACAGCGTGAAGATGAGATTCCTTCCGCCGAACAACCCCGACTCGCTAAAGCCCTTGAACGCCTCGTGAAACTTTACGACGCCTGGGGCAAGAAAGACGAGGCGAGGAAGTGGCGTAAGCAGTTCGCAGCGTCGGGTTAACCCGTGTCTCCGAGGAAGCCTCCCATTCGCCCCGAATATTGTGATCGTTGGGAACCGGACTGGCCGATGAATCCTCCCATTCGGCCTTGTCGGAACGGTTTCGAACGTGCCGCGGGCCTCGATCCAGGGATGGGGCTTCATCAATCATGAAGGATCGAACCCTCTACGCATGGATGCACGCCGCGGTCCTGTTCTTCCTACAGGCCGAATCCACTCCCTGCGCGGCCCAGGCCCCTTCTTTGCCCTCCGCCTCAAGACCGACATCGGCTCCGCCGGGCTCTTCAGCTTTTTCCACGCCGCCATCGCCCCTGGCCACGACGCCCCGGCTCAAGCCGGCGCCCTTTACTGCCGACGACCGACGGTTCCCGATCACACTGGCTACGGCCTTGCGGCTTTCCGACGCCCGGCCTTTGATCGTTGCCGCGGCCCAGGCGCGTGTCTGGGTTGCCGAGGCCGAGCTGACGCGGGCGAAGGTACTCTGGGTTCCCGACTTCAATGTCGGCTTTGACTACATTCGCCACGACGGCGGCGGCCCCGACTTCAACAAGGGGATCATGACCGCCCCGAGCACGAATTTCTTCTACGCCGGCGCCGGACTCACCGGGAGCGGCCTCGGAGTCATCCCCACGACCGACGCCATTTTCGAGCCCCTCGTGGCTCGACAGACGCTGAACGCCGGACACTGGAACGTGCAGACGGCTAAGAACGACGCCCTGATGGAGACGGCCGACGCGTACTTCATGGTCCACCAGTATCGGGGCCTTTACGCCAGCGCGCTCTACACCGTCGAACGCGGTCACGATCTGGTCAATCAGATCTCCGCACTGAGCCGCGACCTGACCCAGGGGTTCGAGGTCGACCGGGCGCGAAACATGGTGGCCGACCTCCAGCAACAGGCGGTCACGGCGAAACAACAGTGGCGTGTTCAGAGTGCTCGGCTGACTCGCGTTCTCCGGCTCGACCCCCGCGCGGTGCTTGATCCGCTGGAGCACGACCATGCGCAGATCACCCTGATCGACCCTGGCCGCGAGCTCGACGACCTCATGGCCGTCGCCCTCACCAATCGCCCCGAGATTGCCGCGCGGCGAGCTCTGGTTCAGGCCGCCGAGGCTGGAATCCGTCGAGAGAAAGCTCGACCGCTCGTCCCCGTCCTCATGCTCAACGGGTTTCAAACTCCAATGGAAATGCTCCAGGCCGGAATCTTCGGGTTCGGCCCCAATAGCAGCTTGAATCAGTGGCGTGGCCGCGACGACTTCAGTATCCAGCCGCTCTGGCAACTCAGCAACCTGGGTATCGGCAACCTCGCCATGATCAAGGCGCAACGCGGTATCGAATCGCTCGCCGCCGTCGAACTCTTCGACGCGCAGGACCATGTGGCCGAGGAAGTTACTCAGGCCCGCGCCCGGCTCCAGTCCGCCGCGGTTCGCGTCTTTCAGGCCGATCGCGCCCTGCGCACGGGAATTATCACTTACAACGGAACTGTTGAGGGTCTGAAGCAAACCAGTCGATTCGGCGACGTCCTGGTGCTGATCAGCCGACCGCAGGAAGCGGTTTATGCACTCCAGCTTTTGCAACGTGCCTTTGACGAGTACTTCACCACCGTCTCCGAGTACAACCGGGCTCAGTTCGCGCTCTTTCATGCCCTGGGATATCCAGCCCGCGAGGTGGCCGAGCGTCAGCCGCCGGGCTCGGTGGTGCCGGTGGACGTGACCCGGCCCGGATATCTTCCTCCGGTCGGCAACGGCCCGCCCCCCGCGACCCGCTGAGAACAGAGCGAATCCGACAAGGCCGTCGTATTCCAAGCTCATCCGATCGCACTGGAGTGCGTCAAGAATGCTCGAACGGAGGGAACCGTTCATGCCTCGGAAGCGATCCAGAAACCCTCGGACCGACCGGGGTTCGTCATGAGCGGACGCGCGGCATGGACTCCAATCCTCGTCATCGCCCTGCTCGGGTGCGGGATCGCGGTCGGCGCCGGCGAGGTCCAGCCTCCGGCCGTCGACCCCGCCTTGAGAACGAAGCCTGTCGGCCCGCCGACGCCCGAGGCCTTGCCTTCCGCCGTGTCTTCAGACATCGAGCGATTCGTCCGACAGAGCGGCCGGGATCGAGAGTCGATGCCCGAACCTTCACGCCCCACAATGCGTGAATTCCCCGACGCGGCGGCGTTGCCTTTGCCATTGCCCACAATTCCAGCATCAAGACCAACTCCACCAACCCCCCTGGCGGCAGCGCCTCGGCTCAAGGCCGCACCCTTCGCCCCCGACGATCGACGGTTCCCGATCACGCTGGCCGCCGCCTTGAAGCTTTCCGACGCCCGACCCTTGATCGTCGCCGCGGCACAGGCTCGGGTCTGGGTCGCCGAGGCCGAGCTCACGCGGGCGAAGGCTCTCTGGGTTCCCGACTTCAACCTCGGATTTGACTATCTTCGCCACGACGGCGGCGGCCCCGACTTCAACAAGGGGATCATGACCGCCCCCAGCACGAATTTCTTCTACGCCGGCGCCGGGCTCACCGGAATGCTCTCCATGACCGATGCCATCTACCAGCCCCTCGTTGCCCGCCAGAACCTGAACGCCCGACAGTGGGATATCCAGTCGGCCAAGAACGACGCGCTGTTAGAGACGGCCGACGCCTACTTCATGGTCCACCAGTCTCGTGGAATCTACGCCAGTGCTCTCTACACCATCGAACGCGGGCACGAACTGGTCAATCGCATCGCCGAGCTCGGACGCGACCTGGTTCCAATGTATGAAGTCGACCGGGCGCGGAACATGGTGGCCGACCTCCAGCAACAGGCAGTCACGGCGAAACAGCAGTGGCGCGTTCAGAGCGCCCGGCTGACTCGGGTTCTCCGGCTCGACCCCCGGGCCGTGGTCGAGCCTCTGGAGCACGACCACGCGCAGATCAGCCTTGTCGACCCCAACCGGACGCTCGATAACCTCATGGCGATCGCCCTGACCAACCGCCCCGAGGTCGCCTCGCGTCGCGCACTTATCGAGGCGGCGGCGGTCGGCATCAAGCGCGAGAAGGTCCGTCCACTCGTCCCTGTCGTCTTGCTCAACGGCTACCAGACGCCCGGCGGCATGCTACTCCAGGCCGGGATCTTCGGCCTCGGCCCGAATAGCAGCTTAAACCAGTGGCGGGGCCGCGACGATGTGAGCATACAACTCATCTGGCAGCTCAAGAGTCTCGGCGCGGGAAACCTCGCGCGGATCAAGGCGGAACGTGGCCAGGAGTCGCGGGCGATTGTCGAACTCCGCCGGACTCAGGACATGGTCGCGGCGGACGTGAACCAGTCACTCGCAAGACTCCAGTCAGCGGCGGCCCGGGTCGCCCAGGCCGACCGTGCCTTGCGTACCGGCATCATTACCTATAATGGATCCGCCGAGGGTCTGAAGCAAACCAGTCGATTCGGCGACGTTCTGGTGCTGATCAGCCGGCCTCAGGAAGCTATCTACGCACTCCAGCTCTTGCAACGTGCCTTCGACGAGTACTTCACCACCGTCTCCGAGTACAACCGGGCTCAATTCGCGCTCTTCCACGCCCTCGGGTATCCAGCCTCCGAGGTGGCGGCGCGTCAGCCACCGGGGCCAACGGTGCCGGTCGATGTGACCCGGCCCGGGTATCTCCCTCCCGTCGGCAATGGCCCGCCCCCGGCCACTCGATAAAACGAATAGTCGGGCCGAGATGTACCGCCGCTTCCGAAATCGATCGAGTGGGACCGAAACCAGTGCCGGAACGTTTCGGTCCTGTGTCACCGCGATTCAAGTGTAGCGGATTACGTTGCCTTAGAATTTTTCCGGCCGAAATCGACGTCGCGGCCCGTCGCGTTCATTGAAATTTAGACTTTGCACATTATAATATTTATGGGGTTCTTCCGGAAGTTTCGGAAGGATGACGAGTGCGTCGCCGAAATCTTCTCAAGCATGGGTACAGGGTTGCCTCCTGTCCCGGTGCCGACGACGCTCCATCGTTCCAGGGTCCGCCTGCCCGGCCTCTCTCATCACGACCGGTTCGGTGGCAACTTGGTTCCTCGTTTAGGTCCTCGGATCTGTGCTTTAATCTCCTTGACGCAAGGGCCGGGTTTTTGTTCGACGATAGGCCCAAATTAGGACGACCTCGCGAAATCAGGGAGGGTTTTTTGGGATCAAAAAATCCAATACATCAAGGACACATGCGATGAGCAGTACACACATTTCACTTCTCAAGGCAGCTATCCTGTTCGCGGGCCTGTTTGGCCTGGCGAATCCAGCGATCGGGCAGCAAAGCAAACGCATTGGAGACTACTACGGGATCGGCGCGGAAGGAACCATCGGCCGGGGAACAGATATCCTGCCCCGAGGTCCATCCACGCGATTTGACTCCTACGTCTTTGGATCCGGTGGAACGCGCGGCATGGTTGATTACCGATCGGGTTATGCCGGTGTCTCGGCTCCTAGCAGCCCTCTCGCCGCGGCCACACCGTATCTGACGACCTTCACGTACACCCCGGGCGACGGCTATCGCTATCCACTCTACTACAACCCAGTCAGCCGGTCCTATTTCTACTACCCCGTGAGGCGTTGAGACTCGTTCGCGTGCGGTGCGTAATTCCCGGAGGTCTGACGTCGAGGTTTTCTGGTCCACGTCGCGAGTTCGCGGGCCATCCCATCCGATTGAGCGCGTCAACTTTCCTTGATTTGAACCGGCCGCTGAGCCGATGTTATTCAGAAAGGTGGGAACTGTCTTAGTTAATCGCCGTCACCGCGACCCACGAAGAGAATGCTGTCGAGGGACCCTGCCCCGGGTTCTCGCGCTCCACGGAGGGGGAGGGTCTGGTTCATGCGTCCGCGACCGAATGCAAGGACACGCCCTGTCCTTGAACCGCTGGAAATGAGGCGGGTGCTAAGCCCGGGGACGTCGACACCTCTCCACGCTGCCCCGACGCAGGGAACGCCCGCTGCCGTCGGTATGGTTCTGAAGTCGAGCGGCAGCCAGCAAGCGATTGCGGCATCAACAATTTCCGCAAGCGCGACGAAACCGAATTACGGTTTCCTCGTCTACCGGATCACCAATCCGACCCCCTTCAACAACAAGCTCACTCCACCCTTCAGTGGTCACGTCCTGGTGCAATCGGCGCAGCCGGTACCCGGCCAGGTGTACAACGTCCTCTACGTCGCCGTGAGGAACGGGACGGCTCAAACTTTCGACGCCAGTAGCGGATTCACTGTGCACTTCCCCGGGCAATCACGCACCTTCCCGATCCTACCCGGCAACCAGGTATGGAAACCAGGGCAGGAGTTTATCTTCTACGTCCTCACCAAGAAATATTACCCCGCGCCCCAGGTGGTCACCTCGGGATTCGACTTCGACCTCGGCGGGGCGTACTCGGCGGCGATCCCAGGTCCGTCGGGAATTTTCCTCAGGCTGACCTACAAACCCGCCACGATCAATCGAGTTCTTGACTCGATCGTCGCGTACGGCCAGGGCGCGGAAGGAGGCGCGGGCATCAAGTACGGCTTGCCCGACACGGCGATCTATGAGTTTGTCTCCTCGAAGACGCACCGGCCTGATTTCGGCGGATACTTCTAAATTCGCCTGGGAGCGGGACGTTGCGCTCGCCCGTCCCAGGACCAAAAAAAAACGCAACCGGGTGGAACCCGTTTAAAATCTGATGCCCTGAGGAAAGGAATTCGCCGATGATTTCGCGAGGTCAAGGCCATGGACGGGCTCTTTTGTCGGCCTTTGCCACGGGGCTGCGAATCTGGGCTTTCTGTGCCTTCTCAGGAATGGCCAGCGGTGGCGACTTTTCGGACGTGAAGACATGCTCGATGGGCCACAAGGGGTGTTCAGGCAAGCACAGGGTTGCCATCCCAGCCGTCGGCACCCTGGGATATGGACCCGCCGGTGTCTTTCCTGGATTTCAGGGATTTGGACTCGGGTATCACCCTGGTTACGGTTACGGCGGCGACGCTTTGGGCGTCGGCGCCGGCGGCGGCTACCCCTTCTACGGCGGACCCGGTTACCCGCACCCCTGGCCAACCCTTCGGCGGCTCGGCGGGATCACCCCATTCCCGTTTTTCGGCGGACCGGGCTACCCCACGCCCGGCTGTTCCAACTACTTCGGAAGCGTCGGACCTCTTTATCCCGATCCGTCGGTCGTGTCGCATGAACCAGACCCCAGCGCTCCTGGTTACGGCACCGATTATGGCGTCTTCGACGGAATGACAGGCGACCCGGAGACGACCTTTGCTCCGTTCGTGACGAGGGCCGCGACCGGGGGATCGTCCAGCGAACCCGGTTCGAACGCCCCTCAGGCCCCGGACGGGTTTCGTCATGAAGGTCGGCCCGAGCAAACCCTCGGGATGGAGGTTGTCCCGGTCGCCGGTCCCGCGCGGGGACTCAAGATCAGCGCGGTCTCGCCCGGCGGTCTGGCGGATAAGGCGGGCCTTCGGACTGGCGACGTCATCCTCACGATCAACGGCTATGTCATCGAACAGGTCGGCCACCTGGCGTGGATTCTCATGAACGCAGATCCCAGTAAAATCCTCAACCTGAGCGTCTTGACCGCCAGCGACGGCGGCATCCACCCCCTTTCGGTCCCGCTCCCTTGATGACCAGGGGACGTGATTGTTTGCGACTTTGTGAACACGTTGAGCCGCCTGGAAGAATGACGGCCAGTCACGACCGGCCATCAAGGCGCATTGAGGTTCTCGGCCGAGGAGAGTCGCTCCAAGCGGCATGAAGGTCCGGCCGTGAGGTGCCGATGTCGATCTCGGACACGCGTCCGAATCTCGGGATGCGGCAAGTCCGACGGATTCCCTCGTCGTCGACGGGAATCGTGCCTTCGGTGGGCACGTTTGCCACGGACTTTGACAAATGTGCGCGACGACCGAAGAAAGTCATTGCAACCTGGATTCGCGAATTTTATCCTATCGGGACAGGTCTTTTTTCGCTCAGGCGTTTTCTTACTATTTCGGGAAGGAAGGTTCTCCATGCGTGAACCCTTCGCTCGCCGTCCAGTGCGGGGTTTTACCCTCATTGAACTGCTGGTCGTCATTGCGATCATCGCGGTGCTGATTGCACTGCTGCTCCCGGCGGTTCAGGCCGCTCGTGAAGCCGCACGACGCTCACAATGCGTCAACAATCTAAAACAACTCGGTCTGGCATCGCACAACTACCACGACCAAAACCAGGTCTTGCCCATGCAGTGCATGTGGCCGTCGGCCGTTTATTCGAACTGGAGCAACGGCTGGCCGCTGGGGATGCTCCCCGGTCTGGAACAGCAGGCGATGTTCAACGCCTATAACTTCGCGTTCAACGTCTACGACAACACCGGCGGCACGGCCACCAATTCGACTGTCGGCCAGACGCAGCTCAACGTCTTGCTCTGCCCGTCGGACGGCAATCCGCGAGCCAATCCCCCCTGGGGCACCACGAACTATTTTGGGAACTACGGCGGTCCCGGCCAGATCCGCACGTTCTCGGGAACGATCATCTCGAACAACTGGGACAATTCGTCGAGCATGGGGCCGATCTCGTTCGCGGCGGTCACCGACGGCACCTCGCAAACCGCGCTCTTCAGCGAACGGCTTCACGGGTTCTCAGACAATCGGACCGTCTACGTCAACGGCGGTTCGGACGCGAAGCGGGGTGAGTGGCAGCTCTCGGGTTACACCTCGGCCTCGAACCAGGGACAGGCCGGCGCTGCCCTGGCGATGAGTATGATTTCTCAGTGCAAGTCCATTCCCTCGACGCAAGGGTCGTCGTACAGCTTCCCCTGCGGCTGGGTCTGGTGTGTCGCGCACCCCTGGCAGCTCGAAAACTCCAGTTACGACCACGTCGGCACGCCGAACATGATGGCCTGCCACGCCTCGAACCAGAACGGCTGGGGCGGCCAGGACCCGATCTTCCCGCCATCGAGCAACCACTCCGGAGGAGTGAACGTCTTGTTCACTGACGGCAGCGTTCGGTTCATCAAGGATTCGGTCGCCATTCCCACCTGGTGGGCGCTGGGAACCCGAGCCGGTGGTGAAGTCGTCGACGCGAATGCGTATTGATCCGAGGAGGTTGACGAACTCCGACAAACCCGATGAAATGGAAGTCGAAGAAGGGGGCGCGGCCTTCGGGTCGAACCCGTTTTGGGCGTTGGAACCCTCTCGTTTTCAAAATTTGCCACGTCTACCGGAGTGATTTTTTTATGCGACGTCCGTGGTGTTTGATCGGTCTGATTGCTCTCGTCGGCCCGACGATCGGCGGCGGGTGTGGCGGATCGCCGACCGACATCCCGCCAGGGTTCCAGGCTCCCCCGCTCGTTGACCCGATGGCCCCGGCGGCGGGAACTCCCAAGATCGACACCAAAAAAGGAAGTGGGCCGCCGCCGACGATGTTGGATCCGATGAAGGCCGGAAAGATGAAGTAGGTCGTCCCTCCTTCGGTGAAATTCCCGTTTCCCGACCACGTCGAACGTCGTCGTGACCTGACCCCGCCTTTAGGATATAAAGGTGGGGTCTTTTGCGTTCCAAGAGTAAAGACGGAGCCGACTCGGGAGGGACAGGGATGTCCGACGGAGTGACTCGGGAAGGACGTCGGTTCGTGGCCGAAGACGCCGCCACGGTGGCCATCGCGACCGTCGGCCTGATTCTCTGTCTCAGGGCTCGCGCGAATTACGTCCCCTGCGCCCTGATTCCGTTCGCCTTGCCCGTTATTCTCGTGGCGTTTTCTCGGGATAACCGGCATCGGCTGATCGAGGCGGCCAGAGCCCGCTGGAAAGACCTGGATGATTATGCTCGGGGGGGACGAACGCCCTGGCGCGCGGTCTCATCGTTCGTCATGATTCCCGCGCTTCTGGTTTTTCTGGCGAACGACCACTTTGACCTCTCGCTCGACTCGTGCCCGGTCGTGCCGACGGCCATCAGTCTCGTCACCGAGGGAAACACCGACCTCGACGAGTTCTATCGAGACATCCGCTGGTGGCGGGAAACTCAGGGAGTCACGACCGAGGGCCTTCCGTATTTCCTCAAACGAAGCGGCGGCCGGCTCTACTCGACGTATCCGGCGGGAATGGTTCCGCTTGCCTTGCCGGTGGTCGGTCTCGCCAGGATCGCGGGGGCAAACCTCAAGGAACCGAACGTCCAGACGCGCCTCGAAAAGCTGACGGCGTCAATCATTGCGGCCGTGGCGCTCGGCGTCTTTTTCCTGATCGCCTTGCACCTGGTCTGCCCTGCCCCGGCGCTGGTAACGACGGCCATTCTGGCATTCGCCTCGGGAATGGCGACGACGGTCTCGCAAAACCTCTGGCAGCACGATGGCGTGATCCTCGGCTCACTCGTGATCCTGCTCATCGAGTTCCGAGGCCCTGGGCGCTGGGGAAGCCTGGCGCAAGGGGTCATTTGCGGAACCTTGCCGGCCTGTCGGGTGACCTCGGTTGCCTTCCTCGTGCCCTTTGGCGTCTGGATTCTCTGGAAATCGCCGGCGCGAGCGCTAAGGATTGTCGGCGTGGCGGCTCTGGCGGCAGGTCCTTGGGTGGCATACTATTTGTCGGTCTACGGAAGTCCCTTCGGCCCGTCGTCGAGCCAGATGCAACGGACGCTCTGGTCGGCGGAGCTGGGACGTCCGCTCGTGGGCGTGCTCGTGAGCCCGGGGCGAGGTCTTTTGACGTATCAGCCCTGGTTAATCCTGGCGCTCCTGGGATTCTTGCCGAGCGTTCGAAAGGTCGGGGCGCGCGTCCCGCTGGGTTGGGAGTGGGTTTGCATCGCGGCGATGGTCATTCTGGTGGGTGTGGTCGCGGCCTGGCAATGCTGGTATGGCGGCTTCTGCTGGGGATCGCGGCTGGTCATGGAAATCGTCCCGCTGGGCGCCCTGCTTTGTCTCCGACCCATCGCGGCGCTGGGGATGTCTCGCGGAGGCCGGGGCCTGATCGCGACGCTGGTGATGCTCGGCATGTTGATGCATCTTCCAAGCCTTTATCTTGGTGCGTATCGGTGGAACGTCGTCTACGCGGCGACGCAGGCCGAGGCGGTCTGGTCGTGGTCGCACGCTCCGTTTCTGGCTCCGATTAACCTTCCTCGACCCTGACGCGAAGGACGCCGCATGGCCGAGCCCTCGAACGAGCCAGAGGCCGACCGCCGGCCAGGCTGGTCCACAATGGTCCTGGCCCTCGCGGTTTACGCCGGTGCCCTCGCGATCGCCACCTGGCCCGCCTTCAAGGGGCTGAGCCAGACGCTTCCGGGACCGCTCAACGACCCGCTCCAGCATCTCTGGATCATCCGATGGTGCCGCGCCTGTCTGCTCGGCGGTCGATCGCCCTATCTCTGCCCCGACATACAATATCCCGTCGGCGCACCGCTTGGCCTTTTCTCGCCGATGACCGTTCCGACGGCGATCTATCTCGTTCTGGCGACGATCACAAACAACGATATCCTGATCTATAACACGATCTGGCTGCTGGGAATGCTCGGGACCGGCCTGGGAATCTTTCTCCTGACCTGGTTTGTCGTCCGCGACCGCCTCGCGGCCGTCTTCGCCGGGCTGGCGGCGATGATCTCAACACCCATGTTGATGCACGGTCAGGGGCATCTTGAGCTGATCCAGCTTGGGTCGGTACCTCTTTTCCTGATCGCCTGGATTCGGTTCGTGGATCGACCCACTTTGGGCCGGTTGCTGACAAGCTGGGCGACCTTCATCTTCGTCTCGGCCTGCGCGGCGTATTTTGTCGTGCTGACGCCGGTGCTCGCCGTCTGGTATCTCGTCTGGACGTGCTTTCGATCGTGGAAAGACGGATCGGGGGTCCGGGCCTGCTTGAGGTCGAGGATCATACCTCTGCTCGGGTTCGCGGGAATGGTCGCGCCGGTGATGCTCGTCCTCTTTTCTCCGCAACTCTGGGCAGCGAGACACGGATTCACGATGACCCGGTCGCGGTCCGAATTTGAATGGTATGGCGCGCCTTTCTGGAGCTACCTCGTGCCGACCCGCTGGCACGCTCTCGGCCGAGCCTTCGCGGCGCTCTCGGGTCAAGCACCTTCAAACCTCGCCACGAACACGATCGAAGCGGCGGCGTATCTCGGCGTTGTGCCGATCGCCCTGATTGTTTATGCGATCGTCCGTCGCGCGCGGTTTCCGCGGTCGGGTTACTGGTGGTCGGTCTTCGTTGTCCTCGTCGTGCTCTCAATGGGGGCGACGCTCCGACTGGGGAAGATCAGAATCGACCTCCCGTGTTCCTGGCTCTGGACGATCGTGCCGCCCTTCCGGCTGATCCGGGTTCCGGCTCGCTTCAATCTCCTGGCCTGCGTCGTCGCCGCGGTGCTGGCGGCGTCGGGGCTGAAGGATCTCCTCGGACGGCTCTCGCGTGGTCGGCGGGTCGTTTTCTGGTGCGTAATGGTCGGACTGACGATCGCCGACCTGACCGTCTCGCCGTTCGTGACCTCCCGGATTCCAGAAATCCCGGCCGGATATGCCGCGCTTGACCGTCTTTCAGGACGATCGGCCATTCTTGACGCTCCGATTGTCTTCTCGGCGAGTGCTCATCCGTTGTCGGCCATTTGTGGCTACTGGCAGTCGATCCGGAACGGTCGGACAACCGCCGGTTACAGCGGCGTGGCCAATCAGCCCTTTGACCACCTGATGGTCGACGGCTCCCCGTTCGGCGCCCGAGAACTCGCCGACCCGGCCTTTCTCGCCGATCCGGCCCGGCAATCCTTTGGCGTCGTCGCCGAGATTCCCTTTCTCGATTACACCTGGCTTTATCTCACGGCGCACCGAGTTGATCACGTCGTCTTGCACCACTGGCCCGGCTCGGTGCATCAATATCTCGTCCGGTTGGACAGGATACAGGCAGTTCTCCGCGACGCGCGCATCTTCAGCGATGCCTCGACCACGGTCTTTGCACGCGCTCGTCTGCATAAACCAACAGGCCCGGTTATCCTCTGTGGCGAAGGCTGGCGGACCCGGTTCGGCTGGCCCGATCCACCGAATCGCGTCTCCTTCCCGAAGGCCCGGCTTATCGCCTACAGTCCCGACCCTGGGCTGGATCTTCGATTCGAACTGATCGCCAGCTCCTTCCGCGTCCCGCGAAACGTCCGGCTTCTCTTTGGGACGGTCGAACTCGCCCGATGGCGGATCGATCCGGGTGATCGGAAAGCCTATACCAGCCCCAGCTTCCGACTTCCCGAAGGGGTTCACGAGATGACTCTAGAAAGCGAGGGGGCCTCGCAACCGAAGTCGCATCGCGAGGCTTTTGACAATGCACTGACGCCCTATAGCCTCCGCGTCCACGAAATCCGCCTCAGAGCGGCAGGCGATTCCGGGGACGCCCCGGCTCGGGCTGAATCTCGCGGAGACTAGCCGAAGGCCGCCGATCTTCGTTAGGCTTGGGAGCGGCGATCCGACGCAATCCATGACGGACGCTCTGGGATCGCCTCATCAACGAGGTGCGCAAGGGCAGCGAGCCCGGGAGAATCGAAGGCGTATGGATACCAGGCAGCCGAAAACGATCTTCATTACCGGGGCGACCGGCCTGGTCGGTAGCCACGTCGCCGAGGAGGCGATTCGGCGCGGCGATCGCGTCCGCGCGCTGGTCCGACCGAGCAGTGATACCCGCTGGCTCGATCAATGGGGCGTCGAGAAGGTTGCCGGCGACCTGGAAGATGTCGAGTCCCTGCGCCGAGGGGTCGAAGGCGCCGATTGGGTCTTGAACTGCGCGGCGAAGGTCGGCGACTGGGGCACGCTTGAAGACTTCCGCCGACTCAACGTCGCGGCGCTTCGGCTCTTGCTCGACGCCGCGACCGAGGCACGGGTGAGCCGGTTTGTCCACGTCAGCTCGCTCGGTGTGTATGAAGGCCGCGACCACTTCGGGACCGATGAAACCGTTCCCGTCGCCGCCGAATCGCTCGATGCGTACACGCGGTCGAAGGTCGAGGCCGAAACGCTCGCCCTTCAGTACGTTAAGGAAAAAGGGCTGCCGCTAAGCATCGTTCGCCCCGGATTTATTTACGGCCCGCGCGACCGGACCGTCTTGCCGAAGCTGCTCGACGCCCTGCGGAACAAGCGGTTCTTTTACTTCGGCTCGGGCGATCAGGCGCTGAACTGCATCTATGTGAAGAACCTCGTCCAGGCCATCTTCCTCGCCGCCGAGGTCCCCGGCGCGATTGGCGAGGTCTTCAACGTGACCGACGGCGCCCGGGTCACAAAAAAGGATTTCGTCGGCCGGGTCGCCTCGCTCGCGGGCCTGAAACCGCCGACGCGGAAGATTCCCCTCTGGCTCGCCTGGACGATCGCCGTCTTGATGGAGCGCAACGCGCGACGGAGGAAGTCGCCGGTTCCTCCGCTGGTGAACAAGGCCCGATACAAATTCCTGGGCCTGAACCTGGATTATTCGATCGAAAAGGCCCGCCGCGTGCTGGGTTATCAACCCCGGTTCACGACCGCCGAGGGCCTGGCCGAGGCCATGACCGAACACGCGCCGCAAGGCGCTGGGGTGTCAAAGCCCGTGGCTGTCTAATGTTCGGAACGACGGAAGAAATACGTCCGCTCACCCTGGGGTATGCCGCGATGGATTCGATTAAAGGAAAGCGCGTTGCCGTCCTCGCCGAGAAGCTGTATGAGGACATGGAACTCTGGTATCCGGTGTATCGGCTCCGCGAGGCGGGCTGTCAGGTTCGGATCGTCGGCCCGAAGGCCGGAGAGACCTACGCATCGAAGCACGGCTACCCGGCGAAGGCCGACACGACCGCGTCGGAGGTCTCGGCCGCCGATTTTGACGCCGTGGTGATTCCCGGCGGTTACTCGCCCGATCACATCCGGCGCTGCAAGCCGATGATCGACCTCGTCTCCGAGGCGGCGCGCCAGGGCAAGGTCGTCGCGGCGATCTGCCACGGCCCCTGGGTTCTCTGCTCGGCGAAATGCCTGAAGGGGCGGAAGTTGACGGGCTTTTACGCGATCCGCGACGATGTCGAGAACGCCGGGGGAATCTGGCAAGACGCCTCGGTCGTCCGCGATGGCAACCTCGTCACCAGCCGGACCCCCGACGACCTTCCCGACTTCCTCACCGGCATCCTCGCCGCGCTCGCCGATGGCCCGATCGCTGTCTAAATCTGTTGATTCGAACAATCAATCCGCCGTGATCTCGGGGGCAAACCGACGATGCCTCGGGTCTTTTGTCGGTTGCCCTATTTTCACGCAAGAGGTCACCGCGCTTCGGGTTCAACGGCTCCCGAGGCGGTCAGGTCTGACCTTTCCTCGCCTGCAACCGAATCGCCGGTTTCTTCGGTATTAACCACGGCATGCGGACCCGCCGCGGCCTCGGCCAGCGGGCTCGACCGGCTCTCGTGGGCGATCATTCCCCAGGGAGTTCCGTCCACGTCGCGCCTCAGTAAGAGATAGATCGCCGTCGCGCTCGTCCAGAAATAGGCATAGATCCAGCCTCGGGCGAGCCAGCTAACGACGCCCATCCAGAACCCATGCGCCGCGGCGGCCTGAGAGACTGGACCCGCTCCCAGAGCAGGCCGCGACTCGGCCAGGTAATACGCGTTGATGACCGATTCCGGTCCACCCAGAGCGAGCGACCAGGCCGCCAACCGCACGACCAGGCCCGCGAAGAGGTCGACAAAGAGCAGGCCGAGACAGCCGAGGGCCACCGCGAGAGCCACATACGCCGCATAGTGCCAGGGGCGCTGATAGACGTAGGCATACGATCGACTCATCGCGTCGAAGCCATCCTCGGCCTCGGCGGCGACGGACGCGTGCATGAGTGGCCAGCCCACCGCCAGGCCGACGACGATGAGCGTGAGCAAGAGGCCGCCGATCAAGGGGAAGAACGCCAGGATACCCGCGACCAGCGCGCCCGACGATCCCGGCAGTCGGTAAAGCAGGCCCAACGCCGCCAGAGGCGCCGCGATGACCACGACACCCAGCAGCGGCACCATCGGCGTACCCAGCAGCGAGACCACCTTCCGCCCCGAGAACCGGATCGCCTCGCCCAGGCCGACGCGTTCTCCCTTCGTCAGTTTCACCACGGCAATTCGCGCAATCGCCCCGCCGACAAGTCCCCAGACGACAATCGCCCAGAGTCCGGCGAGCGTCGCCTTGAGAAACGATCGGCCGGAAATCGTCGGGTCAAAGACCCGGAAAAACGGCCCGATCAGACACCAGGCCGGTTCTTTCAGGCGATTCACGCGTTCTCGCCAGGTTCCCTCTTCGAACGCCTCCCAGGGGCTGCTCGACCAGAGCGAAACCCCTTGATCAGAGATCAACAGATGATCCGACTGGACCTCCTTCAACCGACCATTCCATCCTGAGAGTCTTGTCAAGCCGTCAGGCGGTTCGGGCATCGCCCGATCCAGAAGAAGCCAGCCCGCGTGCAGCAAGAAGATCCCCAGGACCGCGAGCATCAGGCACTTCGGGTCGGCGGCCGTTCCGGGAGCGCGAAAGAGCCGCAACCAGGGGAAGATCCGCAGCCAGGGGACCTCATGAATCGTCAAACCTGGGGGAACGTCGGCCATGGCGACTGCCTTTCCAAGGACTCCGACCGATTCAAGGCCAAACGATCAGCCAGGGGTTCGTCCTTCGGTCACAAAACGTTTCGCCGCGAATCGGCGACAACACTTTTAAGGAACGACACAGGTCAAGAGCGTGACACCCTCGCCTTGGGGACGAACCTCGCACGGGCCGACGGCCGCGGGCAAGAGGATCGTCCGCCCAAAACCAAGGGGAGTCGTCGTACCCTGATAAACAATCTCGGCCGATCCGCCAAGGCCGAGCACGATCGTGAACCGATCGTCGCGTCCGATCAGGGCGGGAGCGCGGAGCTTGAGCCGCTCAATCGCGAAGTAGGGACACGAGGCCAGACGTTCACGGCTGCCGAAGTCGGTCGATTCCAGCTTTGGTTGCACGGGATCAACGGGTCCGGCTTCGAAGTCGGTACAGGCGAGGGCCTGGCTCGGGTGAAGCGTGCGCGGTTGACCGTCGGGACCGAGGCGGCCCCAGTCGAAAACCCGAAAGGTGGCGTCGGACATCTGCTGGATTTCCGCCAAGACGATCCCCGCGCCGATCGCGTGCATTGTTCCGGCGGGAATCATCACGCAATCGCCCTCCTTCGCCTCGAACCGGTGCAGGAGCGGCTCGACCTCGCCAGACTCCATCGCGCGGGCAAAATCATCGCGAGTAACCCCTTGCCTCAGCCCGGCATAAATCAGACTTCCCGGCTCGGCGTGAACAATGACCCAGGCTTCGGTCTTGCCGTTGTCGTCGGCCAGAACGCGTCCTTTTGCGTCGTCGGGATGGACCTGGACCGAGAGGACCTCGTTGGCGTCAAGAAACTTGACGAGAAGCGGAAACTGCCCTTTTTTCGGCAACGAATCGACCAGTCCCGGGCCGAGCAGCTCCGCGCCTCGTTGGCGGACGAGGTCGCGGAGACCTGTTCCGGCGAGCGGCCCATTTTCGATCAGGCTGACATTGTCGCGATGGTCGGAGATTTCCCAGCTTTCGGCGTACCGCTGGTCCGTGCCGATCGGTTTGCCCAGGACAGTTCCCAGCCGCCGGCCGCCCCAGATGAGCGACTTGACGATCGGCGCGAAGGCCAGGGGATAGAGCGGCTCCGCCGGCATCGTTGTCGGCCCCTTGTGTTGGATTGGGTCGCGTACTCTTTGGTCCGTTCTGGCCCGACCCCCGTTGTAACCCTCGTGGCCGGAGGCTGTCCACCCGAGTCTGACCGCGAAGCCGCGAGACCGTTTCGGCCGGTCCCTCGCGGTCGCGTCGACGGTGTCGATCGCCCACGTCGGCGAGCCGGCTCATGGAACTTTTCCGGCTCATGGCGTCCCGCCAGAACGGACCCGAGGCCAGGTGACGCGCCAACGTCCTTGAAACCATGAGTTTGTCGTGTCCTGGGGTCCTTCCTGATGTGTCTTAAAAAAGCAAAAGCGTTTTCGTGTGGGCAAAACGACGAGGCTCGGCTAACATACCGCCGGCAACGGGCCGAATGGATTCGCGCACCGCGGACGAGTCGTCGCGGCAAACCGTTCCAGGAGGAGAAAATGAGAGAACAACAGGGTGGTCTCGGCTCATTGCTCTTGGTCGAGGATGAGGATAGGCTTCGCAGCCTTGTCGCTCAGTTTCTTCGAGGCGAGGGCTTCAACGTGGTCGAGGCCGGCGACGGCCTGCAAGGGGTCGAACGATTCGCCGACTCCGGCCCGTTCGACCTTGTCTTGCTTGACCTCAACCTTCCCGTCTTCTCGGGCGTCGAGGTCTGTCGGCGGATCAAGACGAACAATCCCGACCAGCGGCTCATGATCTGTAGCGCCGCGATCATGCCGAATCATGCGAATGCCCTGACCGCCCTCGGCGTCGAGCATTTCCTGACCAAGCCGTATCATCCCGAGGAACTCATCTCGCATATCGCCCAGGAGATCGGCCATCTCGGGTCCGGCCAGATGAACTTCGCCCCCTCAACATAAATCGTGACGGAACGTACTGAGTGAATCAGGACGCCAATCGTGAGAGCGTGAGGAGAACCACGGGAATCGCCGCCAGTTCGGGCTCGCGTTCCCGTCGAGCGAGCGTGGCCCAACCGTCCAGCGCCGGCTTCAACGCGTCGAGCGTGCTGGAATCGGGAAGGATCGCGCGGGCGGATTGCCAGGTGAACCCCGCTTCGTTAAGAAGCCGGGTCAAAAGGTTGTGTGAGACCAGGCCGTCGCCCAGAACGAGGAGCAAGGGATTTACGGAGCGGCAGTTCTGGGCGTTTTTTTAACCCTCGATCGCGGGCGATGCCGCGGTCGGGTGTGTTGGTTCCGCGGGGATGCCGGTGAAGGTCGACGGCAGTCGAAGCGTGAACGTGGAGCCCTCCTCCGCGCGGCTCTCGACGGTCACGTCGCCCCCCATCAGGTGACTGATCTTCCGGGTAATCGTCAGGCCGAGGCCGGTCCCGCCGTACTTCCGGGTCGTCGAGGCGTCGGCCTGGGTGAACGCCTGAAAGAGGCGACCTAGCTGCTCGGGCGTCATTCCGATGCCGCTGTCCTGGATGCGGAAAACGAGCCATTCGCGACCGGAAATCGACTCGCGACGCGCTTCGAGACGGATCGCCCCGTTCTTCGTGAACTTGCAGGCGTTGCCGAGCAGGTTCAAGAGACATTGCCGGAGACGGGTCGGGTCGCTGAGCATTGAGCCGAGGTCGCCCGCGACGTGGACGTTCAAAACGTTGGCATTTTTGGCGACGAGCGGCTTGACGGTCGATTCCATCTCGCGGACGAGGTCGGCCACGCTGAAGGGTTCGGGCGAGAGCTGCATCTTGCCCGCCTCGATCTTGGAGATGTCGAGGATATCGTTGATCAGCATCAGGAGATGCTTTCCCGCCCGGTTGATCTTCTGAAGGTCGGGAAGCGGGTCCTTGGCGATCTGCCGGGCCGCGCGTTCCTGGAGTAGCTCGCTGTAGCCGATGATCGCGTTGAGTGGCGTTCGCAGCTCGTGGCTCATGTTGGCGAGGAACGTGCTTTTGGTCTGGCTGGCCTCAACGGCCCGCTCGTGGGCGATGACCAGGTCGGCGTTCACCCTGCGGAGGTCAAGCTCGAAGCGTTCGCGCTCGCGCGCCTCTTTTTGGAGGTTGGCGTTGACCGTCGCCAGTTCGGCGGTCCGTTCCTCGATCCGGCGTTCGAGATCGTCGTGGGCCTGGCGGAGGGCGTCTTCGGCCTGTTTGCGCTGGATGCACTGGGCGATCGCGTCGGCAAGGGGGGAAAGCTCGCCGATGAGAGAGTCTTCGAGCACGCGACGGGCGAGCATCTCCAGGGCGCCGACGACCCGCCCCTCGACGAGAAGCGGGTAGCAGGCAAACGCCACGATTGCCTCGCGCGCGGCCCAACGGGGATGGCTCACGTTCGGGTCGTCGGCGACGGAGTTCGTCAGATATGGCTGGCGGCGCTCGGCGATGGCCTCGATCTGAGAAGGGCTCATCACCGCGCGACCGGCGGAGGCGTCGAGGTGCGTTTGCAGGCTCCCCTCACCGACGCGGATCTCCAGGCCGTCGCCCGAGTCACTCAACGTCCAGATGCCGACAAAGGCCATGTCGAGGTGGCGGACCAGACCCCCCGCCGCCGACCGCAAGATTTCGGGAAGCGTGCCGACCTGCGAGAGCGCGACGCCGACATCGGCGCGAAGCGCCGAGAGCCGGGCACGCTCGGCGGTGGCCTCCTCGGCGCGTTTGCGATCGGTGATGTCAAAGGCGATCCCCTGGAGATAAAGGGGATTGCCGTCCTCGTCGCGGACGACCTGCGCCTCGCCGTGAACCCAGACGATCCGGCCGTCGCGGGCAAGGAAGCGATACTCAGCGCGGAAGTGTTCGGCCGCGGCGCAGGTCCGGGCGAACTCGGTGTGCCAGCGGACCTGATCGTCGGGGTGAAGTTGCCGATACCAGAGGATCGGGTCTTCCAGCCATTCCTTCTGCGAGAAACCGAGCAGGGTCTCGATCTGCGGACTGACGTAAAGCTCGTTATCTCCCCCTTCGAGCGCCGCCATGAAGGTCACGGCCGGAAGTTGCTCGACGAGCGTTCGATACCGCGATTCAGCGCGTCGCCCCTTGGAATCGCCGCCGTCCTGAACTCGGGTCGTCCGGGCGACGAGCGCAGTCCAGGGACGAAGGCTCGGCTCGGGCGATCCGAAGGGACCGGCCAGAAGCTTTAAATGGTCTTCGGCCTCGCGGAAGATCCGTACGTCCTCAGCAATCGAGACGTCGTTTTGAATGGCTTCAGCGGCCTTTGCGCGCGTATCGACGACCATGACGAGGTGCCTCAGACGCCTTGCGTCCCGCCACTTGAGCAGGTCCGGGGGCCTTTCAACACGAACCAACTGCCGTTGGAAAAAGTCAAAATGGTGCGATTTCTCGAAAATTCGAGGCGTCTTCAGGCGGAAGAACCGCCTCGGGTCATCGTCGCGGCCTGATCCGTTAGAGCCGTTGCGGAAACCCAGCCCTGAGACGTCGACGGTCGGGCCGGGACTTCCACGAACTCAACTTCGGTAATCTCAGGCGAGGCGCTCAGCAGGGCCGCCTCAATCATGGCTCTCGCGGCTGATGGACCCCAACCGCGCAGGCCGCCGCCTCCCTCGCGCATTCGGACGCGAGCCACGGTTCCGGCGACACCGAGCAGGTCGACATCCCCCCCCTCGGCCTGGACGGAAGGGCGGATCGCCTCGATAGCTCGCCGGAGGCGCGTCGCGACGTCCAGGGGATGAAGGCCGTGGAGCAGGAGAAGGCCGCCGATCAGATCATCCTCGGCGCAGGCGACGGAAAGCATTTGAGGGCCATCGGTGAGTCGATCAACCCGTTCCATCAGCCTTGCCAGGCCTCGGGCGTGGAAGTCGAGAAGCGTTTGCGCGAGGTCGCGGGCGATCGCGCGGGCCTCGGGGTTTTCGAGGCGACCGAGCGCGTCAACCTGCGCCTCGATCCGGGCAAAGCGGTCGGCGAGGTCCCGGTCGTCGGGCGGGCTCACGGTCGACTCCCAGGCTCGGGCTGACCGCCAAACATCGGGGCGTGGCGGACCTCGATCGTCTTGCCGCCGCCGAGGTACATGTGAACGCCACAGGGAAGGCAGGGGTCAAAGCTTCGGACCGTCCGCATGATGTCGATCCCCTTGAATGTGTCGGGGCCGTTCTCCTCGAAGATCGGCGTCCCTTGGACCGCGTCTTCATAAGGTCCGGGGACACCGAAAGAGTCGCGCGGGCTGGCATTCCAGCAGGTCGGCGGATAGGGATGATAGTTGGCGATCTTGCCGTCGCGGATCACGACGTGATGCGAGAGCAAGCCGCGCACGGCTTCGTGGAAACCGCAGCCGATCCCGTCCTCGGGAACCCGGTAATCCGACCAGGTTCGGGTCCGCCCGGCGTGAACTTCTTCCATCGCCCGATCGAGAAAATAGAGCGCGGAGGCCGCGGCGTACGCCTGAAAATAGGTCCGGGCGCGATCGCGTTCGAGCGCATTGCTCCAGCGGGGAATCGTCCACTCGTACTCGACCTCGGGCTTGGTCAGGGTCTTGGGAAGGTGAATCTTCACGCTCTGGCCAGTCGCCTTGATGTGCCCAAAATTGACCTTCTCCGCCAGGGCCGTGACCCAGAGCCGGGCAAGCGGACCGCCGCCGGTATCGAGCGCGAGGTGCTCGCCCGTCCGGCGGTCATACCAGCGAGGCGACATGACCCAGGTGTACTTGTCGCCGAAATTACGCTTTTGCGGCCGGGGCGTGGTCGTCTGGTTCCAGGGATGGCGCTGATCGATGGGATTGCCGAGCGGGTCGTGGGTGACAAAGGTCTCGGAACTCTGCCAGTCCTCGTAAAAGGAGCTACCGAGAAGGATGCGGATTCCCAGGTTAATCTCAACCAGGTCGGTCGTGATTAGCTCGCCATCGACGACGATGCCGGGGGTGACGTACATGGCGCGGCCCCAGTCGGACATGCGCTCATAGGTGTAGTCGCAAGCGTCGGGGTCATTGAACGACCCCCAGCAGCCGAGGAGCACCCTGCGCCGGCCGACTTCCTCGTAGCCGGGAAGGGCCTCGTAAAAGAAGTTGAAGAGATCGTCGTGGAGCGGAACCGCCTTCTTGAGGAAGTCAATGTACTTCAAGAGCCTCATCAGGTAGTCGTTGAAGATCTGGATGCCGGGGACCGTGCCGACGCCTCCGGGATAGAGTGTCGACGGATGAACGTGGCGACCTTCCATCAAGCAAAACATCTCGCGAGTCAGGCGGCTCATCTGGAGCGCCTCGCGGTAAAATTCACCCTGAAACGGGTTCAACGACCGCATGATGTCGGCGATTGTTCGATAACCATGATCGCGAGCGTGAGGGGCCTCGGTGCGCTCGGCGCGATCCAGGACGCCGGGATTTGTCTCGCGGACCATTTGCTCGCAGAAGTCGACGCCGACGAGGTTGTCCTGGTAGAGGTTGTGGTCAAACATCGACTCGGCGGCCTCGCCGAGGTTGATGATCCACTCGGCAATCGGCGGAGGCTTGACGCCGAAGGCCATGTTCTGGGCGTAACAGGCACACGTCGCGTGATTATCGCCGCAGATGCCGCAGATCCGGCTGGTGATCACATGCGCGTCGCGCGGGTCTTTCCCCTTCATGAAGACACTGTAGCCGCGAAAAATCGACGACGTGCTGTAGCAGTCCGCGACACGACGCTCGGCGAAGTCAATCTCGGTGTGTATCCCCAGGCTGCCGACGATCCGGGTGATCGGGTCCCACGACATCGAGACCCGCGAGGAGGGCGTTGTGGAACCCTTCGAACTCTCGATCGGACCGGCGCTCATGTCGTGACTCCGGTCTTCGGTTCCAGGTCCCGACCCCGGTTCGCGATCGAGGCCCCGTCGCGTCTCCAGTCCGGCTCACGGTTCATTGATGCTCGCGTGAACTGTCGGAGTGCCCGGATGGACTTGCCATACATCGCCACGGCGGCCGTGGATAACTGGGCGCCTGGCGGCATCTCCAGGAACGGCATGAATTTGTCGGGAAAACCGGGCATCGTGCAGCCGATGCAAACCCCGCCGACATTGGCGCAGCCGCCGATTCCGTTCATCCAACCCCGTTTGCCGACGTTGCACTGCACCACGGGACCCCAGCAGCCGAGCTTGACGATACACTCGGGCTTGCCGTACTCCAGGGTGAATTCCGCCTGCTCGTAATACCCTGCGCGGTCGCACCCCTCATGCACGGTCTGGCCAAACAGCCAGGTCGGCCGAAAAACATCGTCAAGCGGAATCGGGGGCGCCTGGCCAGCAACCTGCCGGAGCAGATAGAGCAACACTTCCATGAAATTGTCCGGCTGGACCGGGCAGCCTGGCACGCAGACGATGGGAACACCAGCTTTCGACCTCCAGTCCCAGCCGAGATAGTCGGGCAGGCCCATGCAGCCGGTCGGATTCCCTTGAATCGCGTGGATGCCGCCATATGCGGCGCAGGTTCCCGCGGCAA
Source organism: Isosphaeraceae bacterium (assembly GCA_965277595.1). Taxonomy (GTDB): domain Bacteria; phylum Planctomycetota; class Planctomycetia; order Isosphaerales; family Isosphaeraceae; genus CBDIDH01. The sequence continues at coordinate 364,316 of CBDIDH010000002.1, read as the reverse complement.
CCACGCCCCAGGCTTTGGGAGTGAGTCGGTCAAGCCAGGCGCAGGTCGTGATCGGCTGGCCGGTCGCGCGGTCGAACCCGAAACCGGCCCAGTATCCTTCGTCCTTGTTCTTCTCGTTGGGAATCGATCCCTCGACGATCAGGAGAAACGGGTCAAGCTCTCCCGACGCGGCCCGTTCAAAGGCCGCCATGAAGTCATCGCCGTTCTCAAACGCGAAGACTGGATGATGAAGCCGAATCTCGGGCAAGCCGGGAATAATCCCAAGAACCAGGTCTTCCAGGCTCGGCTGCGTTGCCGCGGTGATCGCGATCGAGTCGCCGTCGCAGCCCAGGCCCGCCGTGATCCAGAGGATGTTCACCGTCTCGACGGCCGGGGTCGGCTCCCCTCTCCGCCCATTCGGAATCGGCGGCTCGGTCACGCTCATCCTCGCTCCCTGGGACTGACCCGCGCTTCACGTCCCGAAAGGACTCGCTCGACAGACTCTTTCACTCAATGAGACCTGGTGATACGCGACACGGACATTTTAGTAAAGCGTCTGCTGTCCGTCCTTTGCTTTTTTTGGCGGACTACTGGGTTTGTGACCCGCGAATCGGTTGAACCGGGTAGACCGGCCCTATCCGTGGGTCGGCGCATCCGGGGCGACGGCGGAGTTGGTGCGTCGGGGTGTCGTGGGAAGGACGTGGATCGGTCCAACCTCGCCGGTACGGTCTCTGAGGCTATGGACAATCATTTCCTCGGCCACGCCGTGCTCGATCGACCGCGAGAAATAATAGCCCTGGCCGTGTTCGCAGCCGAGATTTTCGAGAAAATCGCGCTGCATGGTCGTTTCCACGCCTTCGGCGACGACGTCCATATCGAGCGCCTGCGCCAGCGAGATGATGGAACGGATGATCTCCGAGTCAACCTTCGCGGCACCGAGGTCGCGGACGAACGAACGGTCGATCTTGAGGGTGTCGATGGGAAAGCGCTGAAGGTAGCTCAAGGAGGAGTAGCCGGTTCCGAAGTCGTCGATGCTGATCCGAACGCCCAGGTCGCGGAGTCGGCAGAGCATGGCCGAGGCGGCGGCCGGGTCGTTCATGATCACGCTCTCGGTGATCTCAAGCTTGAGGTAGCGGGGTTCGAGTCCAACCTCGCGAAGGGTCTGCTCGACCTGTTCGACCAGGCCCGCCTGGATGAATTGCTTGCTCGAAAGGTTCACGCTGATGACCAGCGGAAAGTCGACCGAGAATCGAGCCCGCCAGTCGGCCATTTTTCGGCACGATTCTTCGAGGACCCACCAGCCGATCGGCACGATGAGACCTGTTTCCTCGGCCAGGGCGATGAACTCATTCGGCCCGATCAGCCCGCGCTGGGGATGATTCCAGCGGACTAGCGCCTCGAACCCGATCAGGCGGCTGGTCTTGAGCGAGACGATCGGCTGATACTGCACCACGAACTCGTGGCGCGAGAGGGCCTGGCGCAGCTCTCGTTCCAGGCCGAGGCGAGCCAACGCCTGGTCGCGCATCTTGGTATCGAACATCTCGTAACGCGACTTTCCGCGCGACTTGGCGACATACATCGCCGTGTCGGCGTCGCGGGTCAGGTCGTCGGGCCGCTCGTACTCGGGATTGCCGAGCGCGATGCCGATGCTGAACGAGACAAAGACCTCGTGACCGTCAATCAGGAAGGGTGCTGAAAGCTCGGCGCCGATCCGTTCGGCGACCCTGATGGCGTTCTCCGGGCCGGCGATCTCATCGAGAAGGATCGTGAATTCATCGCCGCCAAGCCTCGCCACGGTATGCTCGCGCCCTGGCCTGGCGACCGTATCGGACGCCCGAAGGGTTGTTTCCAGGCGACGCGAGACGGCGACAAGCAACTGATCGCCCGCGAAGTGGCCGAGGCTGTCGTTGATCAGCTTGAAATGGTCGAGGTCGAGGAACATGACCGCGAACCTGTAGTCAGGATAACGCTTCGAACGCGCCAGAGCCCGTTCGAGTCGGTCCATGAAGAGGACCCGGTTCGGCATGCCGGTCAGGGCGTCCGAGACCTTGGCCTCGGTGATGTCGGTCAGCGACCCCGCGAGCCGCCGGGCTCGACCTCCCGGCCCCCGGATCGCAACGCCTCGGCTCAGCATCCACCGATACGCGCGATCGGCGTGCAGGAGGCGAATCTCGAACTCAAAATATTCGGTCAGTCCTTGAAGGTGCCCGGCGAGACAGGTCTGGAACCCTTCCAGGGCGTCGGGATGAATCCGCTGAAACCACTCGTCGGGGCTTGACCCGATCTCGTCCGGCTCGTGGCCGAGCATGGCCTTCCAGCGCGGCGAGAAATAGATTTCGTCGGCGGCGAGGTTCCAGTCCCAGAGGCCGTCATTGGCCCCTTGCGCCGCGAGGGCGTAACGCGCCTCGCTCTCGGCAAGGGCCGCTCGGGCTTTCCTGGCGGTGACCTGCGTGGCGATCCTCGCCATGACGACGGGAAAGTCGATCGGCTTGGTCACGTAATCGTTGGCGCCCCAGTTCAGCGCCTCGACGATGTCCTCGCTTTGATCCTTCGCCGTCACCATGATGATCGGAAGGTCGGCCGGAGAATAGGTCTCGCGGAGCGTCTTGAGAACCTCCACTCCATTGATTTCCGGCATCATGATGTCGAGCAGGATCACGTCGAAATCGTGATGCTCGACGGCGTCAAGGGCGTCTCGGCCCCCCTCGACGGCGACGACTTCATAACCGTTCATTTCGAGACGTTGCGAAAGCATGTCCCGATTCATCTCGTTGTCGTCGACGACAAGCAGTCTGCCCGGTATAGTCGTCACGTCGACGCCTCCCGCGAGAGCAATGTCTCCATCTTCTTCAAGAGTCTGGCCAGGTCGACCGGCTTGGAATCATAGTCGTCGCAGCCGGCGTTCAGGGCCTTGTCTCGATCACCGACGAGGGCGTGAGCCGTCAGCGCCAGGATCGGGATGGATCGCGTGGCCATGTCGGCCTTGAGCCGTCGGGTGGCTTCCCAGCCGTCCATTTCGGGAAGGTTGACGTCCATCAAGATCAGGTCCGGCAAGTCCGTCCGCGCCCGAGCGATCCCTTCCAGACCATCGATCGCCTCGACGATCTGGTATCCCCGTAATTCCAGGCGCTGGGAGAGCATGTCCCTGTTCATCTCGTCATCCTCGACGATCAGGATTTTTCTCATGGGCTCCTCGATCGCGGGCAAAAGGGGGGAATTCAGCGGTGCGGAGATTGATTTGCCTTAAACGCACCCCTTCTTCAGGTCGCGTCTTGGATCGGGTCGCAAAACTTGGCGCGCAATGGACTGCTGGAAACATAGATTACGATTCGAGCGTCGATGCCAGAGCGTTGTCAAACCACACGTCCAGGGCCTCCCGATGTCACAATCCGCGTACCATCTCCGCGACGTTTCGACCGTTGCTGACTGAGCCTGGCCAAGCCCCCTTCCCCTCGCGGAAAGCGTGTCATGAGTTGTCAGTCAACAGGCTCAAATCGTGGTGGCTCATCGCGAATGGAGAGAGCCGGAAGGCTCAACTTTCTTGGCCTTGTCGCGGAGGGTGCGAAACCGCTAAGATGATCGGCTTGGAACGCGGCGGGGTTTCCATCCCCGCCGCGTCGGCAATCGATTCGGTTTCGACAGGACGGGACGACGCAGATGGCTCACAAAAAAGGCCAGGGGTCAAGCCGCAACGGCCGCGACTCGAATCCCAAGATGCTCGGCATCAAGCTTTACGGCGGGCAGTACGCCAAGCCTGGAAGCATCATCTGCCGACAGAATGGCACCAAGTGGCAGGCCGGTAAGAACGTCGGCGTCGGTCGAGACTGGACGATCTTCTCGCTGATCGAGGGGACGATCAAGTTTGACCGTAACGGGCGCAGAATCAATGTCGAGCCGCTCGCCGTCTCGAACGCGAACTGAACGGAAGCCGGCTTGCTCGATCGGTGCGTCGCTCTGGCTCGCGCACCCTACGGGTTCGGCTCTGACCCGGACGGGGTGACCTGAAATGTTCGTGGACCGCGTCACGATTTACGTCAAAGGGGGCGACGGCGGCAACGGCTGCCTGAGCTTTCGTCGCGAGAAGTACGTACCAAAGGGGGGTCCCAACGGCGGCGACGGCGGCCGGGGGGGCCACGTCATCGTCCGGGCCACGCAGGGGCACACCAACCTCGCGCATCTGTCGTCGCAAAGGCACTGGAAGGCCGATCGCGGCGAGCATGGCCAGGGGTCGGACTGCACCGGCCGGAACGCCGATGACCTGATCATCGAGGTCCCCTCGGGAACGATCGTCCGCGACCGCGACCGCAAGAACGTCCTCCGTGACATGAAACAGGAAGGTGACTCGGTGATCGTCGCCCGAGGAGGGCGCGGCGGCTTCGGCAACGCGCACTTCAAGTCGGCGACGAACCGGGCGCCCAGGCAGCACGAGGCGGGCTTGCCCGGCGAGGAGCGCTGGGTGAACCTGGAATTGAAAGTCATTGCCGACGTGGGGTTGATCGGCCTGCCGAACGCGGGCAAGTCGACCCTGCTCTCGCGGATCTCGCGGGCTCATCCCGAGATTGCCGATTACCCGTTCACGACCAAGTATCCGAACCTCGGCACGGTCTCGGGCGGCCTTGATCACGCCTTTGTCGTGGCCGACATCCCCGGCCTGATCGAAGGCGCCCACGAAGGGCACGGCCTCGGTCACGAGTTTCTCCGCCACGTCGAGCGGACCCGATTGCTCGTTCACCTGCTCGACGCCGTGCCGATCGACGGTTCCGACCCGGTGGCGAGCTATCGAACCATCCGTCAGGAACTCGCCTATTACAGCCCCGCGCTCGCCCGCAGGCCCGAGCTTCTGGTCCTCACCAAGATGGACGTGAGCGGCGCCTCGGACGCCGCGGAGCGGATCGCGGCCGAACTTTGTCGAGAGCCGTTGACGATCTCAGCCGTGACCGGGCAGGGCATTCCCCCCTTGATTCATCGGATCAGCGAACTTTTGAGCCAGCTTCCGCCGACGTTGGAAGAAGAGGATCGCGCGACGGCCGCGGCCGAGTCCGCGCTCGCGGCCTCGAACGCCGGAGACGAGCGACCCTCGGACGTCGCCCCGGAATAATCGCCCATGCTCCCCCGAAGTCCGACCGCCTCGCGGATCGTCGCCGACCTGGGGAACTCGCGGCTGAAGTGGGGTCGGGTCGATCACCGTGGCGAGGTCGTTGACGTCGTCACGCTCGACGTCGCGGACGAACCCGCCTGGGCCGACGCCTGGACGCGATTGCCCAAGGCCCGCGGCGCGGATGCCTGGGCGATCGCCTCGGTCAATCCTCCGGTCGCGTCGCGACTTGCCGCGTTTTTGCAGGCGCGAGGCGTCGAGCAACCCGCCTGGTTCCGGTCGGCGGCCGAGGTGCCCATCCGGCATGGCCTGACCGAACCGGAAACGGCCGGGGCCGACCGTGCCTTGGCGGTTCTGGGAGCGCTCGGCGACCGACGGGTCGGTCGTCCGGGGCTGGTCGTGCTCTGTGGAACGGCGGTCACGGTCGAACGGGTCTCGGCCTTGGGCGAATGGCAAGGCGGGGCGATCGCGGCCGGGCTTGGCCTCTCGGCGAAGGCCCTGAACATGCTCACGGCGCAGCTTCCGCTGGCCCTGCCGCGCGAGGAGCCGCCCGCCTGGGGACCGTCAACCTTTCCCGCCTTGGAAGCCGGGGTTTACTGGGGCGTCGTGGGTGCTCTTCGCGAGTTGATCTCGCGTCAGGCCAACGATCTGGAGCCGAATCCCTGGGTCGTCTGGACCGGCGGCGACGCCCCGACGCTCGCCCGGTCCTTGGCCTGGCCGGGGTCCGAGGTCGTGCCCGACCTGGTCCTCCGGGGCCTCGCCGGGGTCGCCTTCAAGGCGCCGAGGGGCTGAAATCGTGCGGCCCTGGACTGCGGAAACGACCACGACCCGGGTTTGCGTCCTGACCCCCGAGGCTCGCGGGGCGCTCGCGGTGATTCGGGTCTGGGGTCCGCGTGCCCTGGAGATCGCCGATGCGGTCTTCCAGCCTGCCCGGGGCCTTCGACTCTCGGAAACGCCGAGGAATCGACCGAGGTTCGGCCGGGTCGGAGCGGGGTCGGGCGATGAGGTCGTCGCGATGGTCTTCGGTGCTGAACCGCCCGAGGTTGAGATTCACGGACACGGAGGTCCGGCCGCGGTGAGTCTGGTGGTCGAGGCTCTTATCGCGGCCGGGGCCGAGCGGAGACAGCCGATCGCCTGGGTGCGCACGAACGCCCGGTCGCGAACCGAGGCCGAGGCCCTGGTCGAACTCGCTCGGGCGCCGACCTTTCGCGTCGCCGAGATCTTGCTGGAACAGGCGCAAGGAGCGCTGGAACGTGAGTTTGACGCGATTGACAGGCAGGCGGAAACCGATCGAAACGGGGCGATCGAGCGTTGTGAACGACTCGCCGCTCGGGCGAGCGTTGGGTTGCGCCTGATCTCGGGATGGTCGATCGCCCTCGCGGGAAGGCCGAACGTCGGCAAGAGCCGGTTATTCAATGCCCTGGCCGGATATGATCGGGCGATTGTTGATCCTTCACCCGGGACGACCCGCGATGTCGTGACCCTCCGCACCGCTTTTGACGGCTGGCCCGTCGTGATTGCCGACACCGCCGGTCTTCGCGACGCCCCAGCCGATGCCATCGAATCCGCCGGCATTGAACTCGCCCGCGCTCGACACGCCGAGGCGGATTTGACCCTCCTGGTCGTCGATCGCTCCGAGCCCTTGCCGGCGTTTGACCATGCCTTGATCGAAGACGTTCGCGCGGCCGGGGGATTGATCGTCGGTTCGAAGTCGGATCTTCCAGCGGCATGGGATGCCTTGAATCTCGCCGATCTGACGGTCTCGGCTCATCACGGCGAGGGAATGGAACGACTCATCCTGGAGATCGCCCGTCGGCTTGTTCCCGATCCGCCGGGGCCGGGTGAGGGTCTTCCGTTTCGCCCGTCGCATCGGAGGCGGATTGAGTCGGTGCTCAGAGGTTTGAGGGGTGAGATTCGGGAAATGACCGATGACCGATGACCAAAGAAGCAAGATATTGCTCATTGCTCATTGCTCATTGGTCATCCCGCAATTCAGAGTGGATCAGCCGGGGGATCGGGGATGTGGTCGAGGTCGGGGCCGGAGGAGCGAGCGGGGCTGTCCTTGTTGAGGCGTAGATCGTCGCGGCGGAGGGTCCAGGCGGCGCGGTTGGGGGCCCATTCGCGGCGGAACTTGAGGTCGCCATGAATCGGGAGCTGTTCACGAGTGCCGGCCGCGACCGTCCAGTCAGAGCGGTTGTAGTTCGTCGGCACGGCGCCGACCTGAGACGACTGATCGCGGCGATACGTGGAAATCTGATGGTAGCCGACCCCCTGCCCTTCCCAGACGATCCGGTCGCGCATCGTCTCGGTGGCGTCCTGGCCGTCGACGCGGATCAAGGGGGCGTCGATCGGCGAGGTGGCCAGAAGGCTGTAACGCGCGTTCACGTCGGCGACGGGTAATTCCGGCTCGGCCGCCGTGCTTTCCAGATGAACGAGTCCGCCAGCCATCCGCGCGGAGACCTGGCGAAGCGTGAGCGTGAGCCGATCGGGCGTCTGACCGCGCGGGGTGCCGTGGGCGTGAACAAGTGCGTCGGAGGTCGAGGCCACGGCGTTGTCCATCTCCAGGACAAGCCGACGCCCCGCGGCGACGTCAATCATATCCCCTCCGGCGCGGATGAGGCTGTCGTGAATTCGAACCGTCGAGGCCGACGCCTCGGCGCCGTTCATGGCTTCAGCATCGGCGGCCTCGTCGCCCGCTTCCACCGAGACGACGGCCGAGGCGACCTGATCCCCTTCCACGGTGACCGTGCAGTTGATCAGGCTCAGGTCGGTTGCCGGCCAGACGGCGAAGGCGGCCCAGCGGCCCTGTCGGGGCGCGTTCTCGCGCGGCAGGATCACGTCGAAACCTTCAAGCTGAAGCGATCCCGACCGCAGGGCGATCATCACGGTCCAGGCGGTCGCCCCGTTTGGCTCGGCCGGGGCGGGGAGAAAGCGGAGGCGGGGACGGGTCGGTCCCGGCTCGGCCTGAATCCTCCAGGAACCGGTGGCGCGAACGGTCGCGGAAGGCAACTCCCAATCGGCATCGGCGGCGACGTGCAGCGGCCTTCCCTGCGCGTTGGGCTCGGCAAGGGCGTTGAGCAACTGGTCACGCGTGCGCAAAACCGGGTGATCGGGACGAACGGGCGCGGGTGTCACGACGGCGACGGCCGGGGCGGGGGTGTCTGTCTCACGAGGCTCGCCGGTTGGCGTGGTCGGCGGCATGACGACCATTTCGGGAAGGGCGTCGACCCGCATCGGCGGCATCTCGGGCAAGGAGGCGGCTTCCTCGGCCGGAGGCATCGGGTCGGCGGCGGGACGCGATGGCTCGGGGGGCGCGGGGCGAGGAGCGATCGGTGCCGGAACGGGGGTTGGCTTGGGTGGAGAAATGGCCTTGAACGACGGTAGGGGTTTCGGAACAGGGTTCGCGCTCGGGCTGGTGTTCGAGGCGAGCAGGCCGGGGGGCGGGACGGCGGGGCCGAAAGGATCGGAACGGGCGCCGACGTCGGCGAGACCGGCGTGGCCGGCGACGAGACGAAAGGCGCGGGCGGGGTTCGGCAAGCCTTCGGCAAGGTCTTGCAAGGGGTCGGGATCGTCCCAGACGGATTGGGTCTCGAAGGACGAGCCGGTCTCGCGGACGCCCTCGGGCGTTTCGCGCCAGCGGAGCGGGTCGCGGACAGCCTCGCGGCCGGGCGGGGCAAGTGTCGACGCAAGATAAACGCCAACCCGGGCGTAGAGGTTGCCGCGACCTCGCCAGGAGAGGGAATCGGGGCGGTCGGTGGCCACGAGCGTGCTCTCGCCCTCTCCGGCGGCGGCGATGACCGAGTCGTCAAGCCAGACGCGGGCGTCGGTCCGGTCAAACCGGAAGACGGGGGCCTCGCCGGCCAGGACGCTGAGGTGTCGAAGCCGGAGGTCGGCGGCGACAGGGGCACTGGCCGCCGAGTTGTCGCACCAGATGGCCGGGCTCGACGCGGCGAGCCAGCAGTCGCGCAGGGTCACATCAGCCGGTCCCGAAGTGCGGACGGCGACCTGACCGGCATCGAAATGACAGCGGTCGATCGAGAGCGCCGCGGGACGGTCGCCCCGGTGTTCGGAAGGGGGCGTTGACCGGGAATCGATCGCGGCCGAGCGTGTTGACGCGGAATCAAGCCCCTGACCGGCAAAGGCACCGGGGCGTCGGAAGGCGCAGCGGAGGAAGGTTAGCTCGGTGTTTTCCCCCCGGACGGCGGCGAGCGGGCCGGGAAGGTTGCCCGCGTCGATGACGAATTCGAGGCCGTCGAGGGTGATGCGACCCCCCTGGAAGTCGAGAAGGGCCGATCGAGGCGATGAGGCAATCGGCTGATCGCGACCGATCCTGAGCACGGGATGGACCCCGGCCGCGGCCCGGATCGTCAGGTCGCGGCCCTCAAGGCGCCTGTTCGCGGCACGATTGCCGCCAGGGCCGACGCCAAGATCGTAAGGCCCCGCGTCGGTCAAAACGATCACCGAGCGCGGCGCGGCCGAGGCGATCGCGCCGAGAAGGTCATCGGTCGATTCGACCGCGATTTCCCGAACCGGCGCACGATTCCGCGACTCGACCGCGAGCGGGGCCGGATTTGGCTCGGACGCACTGACGGGAAGTCCGGCGCGATTGGGGCCGGGGGTGTCAACCCGTTCGCGTTCCGCCTTGCGGATCGGCGGGGGACGGATCGCGATCGGGTCAACGGCCGGCGCTGACGTCGTTGTGCTTGCCTGACCCCAGTAGGCCAGAATCGAGACGATGGCGGCGAAAACGAGAGTCGGAATGCCCCAGACGAGATGACGCTCCCACGAAGGCCGGATCTCGGACGAGAGCCAGACGAGACCCTCGGGACTGACCGACCGCAGGCCGAGCGCGCCGGCGACGGTGAGGAGGTCGCGAACAAGCTGCTCCGGCGTCTGATAACGGCGGTCGCGGTCCTTGGCCATCAGCTTGACGAGGATGTTCGCCAGGACGGCCGGCACCAGGGGGTTTGCCCCCCGGACGTCGGGCGGAGGTTCTTCCTGATGCTGAAGGAGCTTTTGCAGGACAGTGCCGTCGGGGAACGGGGGACGCCCGGCGAGCATGTGAAAGAGGGTGCAGCCGAGCGAATAGAGGTCGCTGCGGACGTCGACGTCGCGGGGGTCGCGGGCTTGCTCGGGGCTGATGTAGTCAAACGTCCCGAGGGTCATCCCGCTCTGGGTCAGGCCGTCGTCGCCCCCGCGCTCGAACCGGCGGGCGAGGCCCATGTCGACGAGCTTGGCCCGGCCGTGCGGGGTCACAATGATGTTCGACGGCTTGATGTCGCGGTGGACGACTCCGCGCTCGGTCGCGTGGACAAGCGCGTCGGCGATCTGGAGCGTGAAGTTGATCGCCTCGGCGACGGGCAAGGGGCCGTTGCGCTCAACCCGCTGGCGGACCGTGGTTCCTTCAATATATTCAAAGGCGATGAAATGAAACCGGGCGTCGTGGCCGATCGTGAAGACCCGGGCGATGTTCTCGTGATCGAGCCGGGCCGCGGCGCGCCCTTCCTGATAGAACCGCTGGACAACCTCGGGATCGTACGCCTGCTCGGGCGGAAGGATCTTCAGGGCAACCTGACGATCGAGCCGTGTATCAAGCGCGAGGAAGACCGCGCCCATGCCGCCGATGCCGATCGGCTCGATCAGTTCGAAAAGATCGATCCGCTCGCCGGGACCGGGTAAGGGAACCGGGATCGACGGTACAACTGGGTCTCCGTCGATCATCCGAACCCGTTGCGAGGACGAGCCGACGGCCAGGCCCGACCCGCCCAGCGGTCGACCGCCGGACCGGATCGTCGGCGGGTCGCCGGACACGGGATCGGCCGGACGATCCGGCACGTTCCCGCGCCACGAACCCGTGGCGTCGCGTCGCTCGGGGGGTGGGAGCGGTTCGGGATCGTCGGGCATGAACCGGGTCTCGGCGAACGGGGGAAAAGGCCTTTCCCCGAAAGATCGTCCTTGCGCCACAGATCAAGATACGGGGAGACGCGGGGTGAATGGTGGATGCATTCGCGTCGATTCCCTCAGAAACTATAGGAGACCGCGGGCCGGGTGTCAACGCGTCCCGGCCCTGGCCACTTGCTAAAGTCTTTGTCAATCAAGGAGTTCGGTCTGAGGAAATGTCTGGGGAGGCGGTCGCGGCGCGAACCTGGGAGATCCCGAAAAAAATTAAGGATCGACAGGGGGTCGCTCGCATTCCCTACTCAAGGAAACCCCGGTTGACCCGCGAGGTATCGCCTCGATTGGCGAGGGGCAAGAAAGCCCGGTAGGATGACAGTCGGGCGAGCCAGGCGACGCACTCGGGCATCGGCAGGGAGGCAAGATTAGAGTGGACCGAAATCGCGAGATCCGGCTTCGAGGGGTGCGGGTTCACAACCTCAAGGGGATTGACCTGGATCTGCCGATCAACCGCTTGATTGTCCTGACCGGCGTGAGCGGGTCGGGCAAAAGCTCCCTGGCGTTTGACACGCTGTATGCGGAAGGTCAGCGCCGCTATATCGAGACATTTTCGGCCTATACGCGCCAGTTTCTCGAAACGCTGGACAAGCCCGATGCCGACCGGATCGAGGGAATTCCGCCGGCCATCGCCGTCTCGCAAGGGGTCTCGCGGCGGTCGAGCCGGAGCACCGTGGGATCGGTGACCGAGGTTCAGGATCACCTGGCGCTTCTTTATGCGAAGCTGGGTAAGGTGGTCTGTCTGACGTGTGGCCACCCGGTTCAACCCGCCTCGCCCGCGACCGTCGAGGCGGCGATTGACGATCTGCCCGAAGGGACTCGCTACCTGATCGTCTCGCCGCTCGACATCCTGCCCGAGACCGACCGCGAGGCGCTTGCGGAGGCCCTCCGCGAGGACGGATTCACGCGGATTCGATCGGGCGATCAGGTCCTCTCGATCGGGGAAGGCCCCTTGCCCGATTTCGGGAATGAGCCGGTCGATGTCGTCGTCGATCGCCTTGTGCGCGGGTCGGACCCGACGGCCCGGCGGCTCGACTCGATCGAGACGGCCTTTGCCAGGGGGTTGGGGCGGTGTCGGATCGTGGCCGAGGATCGGGTCGTCACCTTTTATCAAGGCTGGCGATGCGGGCATTGCGGGCGCGATTACATCGAGCCGGAGCCGCGACTCTTTCAGAGCAACAATCCGCTGGGAGCCTGCCCGGCCTGCGAAGGCTTCGGACTGGTGGTTGACCTGGATATGGATCGAGTCGTTCCCGACCGATCGAAGACCCTGCGCGAGGGGGCGATTGCCCCCTGGACGACCCCGGCGCATTCGGGCTGGAACCGCGATCTGATCGCCGCCGCGCCGAAGCTGGGACTCCCCTTGAATTTGCCGTTCGAGCAGTTGACGGCCGAGCAGGTGGCCCGCATCGTCGAGGGGGTTCCCGCGCACGGATTCGCGGGCCTTCGCGGGTTTTTCAAAGGGTTGGAGCGAAAAGCGTACAAGGTGCATGTCCGCGTCTTTCTGAGTCGCTGGCGAGGGTATACCCCCTGCCCCGTTTGCCTTGGCGCGAGGCTCAGGCCCGAGGCGCTGGCGGTCAGGCTGGAGGGGCGGAACATCGCGGAGGTCGCGGCGAGCAGGGTCGGTGAGGCGAGGGCGTTTCTCGAAGGTCTGGCGTTGGCGCGGGCCGAGAATCCGGTGGCCCGGCAGATCCTCAATCAGACGAGGACGAGGCTCGATTATCTCGACCGGATCGGCCTGGGTGAGCTGACCCTGGACCGCCCGGCGCGGACGCTTTCGGGAGGCGAGGCGCAGAGGGTTGCCCTGACCTCGGCGCTGGGGTCGGGACTGGTGAATACCTTGTATGTGCTGGATGAACCGTCGGTCGGCCTGCACCCGACGGACGTCGGCCGGTTGATTGGAATCATCAAGGAACTCCGTGATGTGGGGAATACCGTGGTGCTCGTCGAGCACGACCTCGCCCTGATCCGCGCGGCGGACTGGATCGTCGATATCGGCCCAGGCGCGGGGGAGGCGGGCGGAAGGGTCGTCTTTCAAGGGAAACCCGAAGACCTTGATAACGCCAAAGGATCGATCACGGCGGACTTCTTGACGGGGCGCAAGGCCCTGGCGATTCCCGACAGGAGGCGGTCGGGACGGTCCGAGGGTTTAAGGCTCTCGGGAGCGCGCGGGCATAACCTCAAAAATGTTGATGTCACGTTTCCACTCGGCCTCTTCTGTGTGGTTACCGGCGTGAGCGGGTCGGGAAAGAGTACCCTGATCGAAGACACGTTGTATCCTGCCCTGCGGCGATTGCGGAACGAGGAGAGCCTGCCCCCCGAGCCTTTTGAAGCCTTGACGGGAGCCGAGGTGCTCGATGACGTTGTGCTGGTGGATCAAGGGCCGATTGGACGGTCGGGGCGATCGAACCCCGTGACGTATCTGAAAGCTTTTGATGAGATTCGCAAGACCTTCGCGGCGACGCACGAGGCGAAGCAGAGGAACTACGGGGCGAGCCGGTTCAGCTTCAACGTCGAGGGGGGACGCTGCACGGCCTGCGAGGGGAACGGGTTCAAAATTATTGACATGCAGTTTCTTCCCGACGTGATGATCCGATGCCCGGAGTGCAAGGGGACGCGGTATCGCCCCGAAACGCTTCAAATCAGGTATCGCGACCGGAACATCGCCGAGGTGCTGGACCTGACCGCGCGCGAGGCTTTTGGGTTCTTCAAGAATCGACCGAAGGTGCAGGCGAAACTGCGCCCGTTGATCGACGTCGGCCTGGACTACGTCCGGCTCGGTCAGCCCGCGCCGACGCTTTCCGGCGGTGAGTCGCAGCGCCTGAAACTGGCGAGCTACCTGGCGAGCACGCCCGGAGCGATCACCCGAGGGGCGGGCAAGTCGCATACGCTCTTTCTCCTCGACGAGCCGACGACCGGACTGCACCCGGCCGACACGGTGAAGCTGCTCGATGCCTTGAACTCGCTGATTACCCTGGGTCATTCGTTGATCGTGATCGAGCACAGTCCCGAGGTCATGGCCGCCGCCGACTGGATCATTGACCTTGGTCCCAGCTCGGGATCTCAAGGCGGCCAGGTCGTCGCCGAAGGGACGCCCGAGACCGTTGCCCGGGCCAAGACGCCGACCGGTCGGGTTCTGGCGGACTGGCTTGATCGTCGCGACTGAACAATCCTTTCGGAACAAAACCTATCAAAACGCGAACTGGCTTGGTTTATCGATTTGGGGCGGGACGTTGGCTTCGTTTCCTTCTAAAGAATGGCCAAGGACCAATGACCAATGGCCGATAGAGACACGCCGTGTTGAGCGCGGAACGGGGATATTCTTCGGAAATTTTCGGGCATCGGTCCTTGGTCATCGGTCATACCTCGCGTTGGAAAAACGTCGAATTCCCGGTTCAAGTTGGCTTCGTTTGGTCAGGGCGCCTTCGGAAGCTTGCTCGGGAAACTGGCTTCGTTTGGTTGGAGCGAGGAGGCGGAAACCGGTAAAAACGCAAGGGCATGGATTCCGCCGTTTTGTTTGATATCCTGGGCGGCGACCCCGCCGAGCGGGTGGAGGTCCAACGTTGTGGATGCAAGGAAACGTTAAAAATCGGAGGTGGACGTTGCGACACGAGATCCTCTATCAGCCGTCGTTCAGCCTGGCGGTCGTCTCGCTGGAGAGGGGCGAACAGGTCATGGCGGAGTCGGGGGCGATGGTGAGCATGTCGCCGACGATCAAGCTGGAGGCGAAGATGTCGGGCGGCGGGGTCTTTGGCGCGATGAAAAGCGCGATGGGGGGCGAGTCGCTATTTCGAACGACCTTCACGGCGGAGTCGGGACCAGGCGAGATCACGCTGGCGCCGGGGTCGATTGGCGATATCCTGTCGGTCGAGATGACCGGTTCGAAGTTTTTCGTGCAGCCGGGGAGTTACCTGGCGGGCGACCCCCGGTTGACGATCGGCGTGCAAGGAAGCCTGCGCGGGATGATGTCGGGCGAGGGGATGTTCTTGCTGACCGTGCAAGGGAGCGGCATGCTCTTGCTCTCGTCCTTCGGGGCGATCCACACGAAGGACCTGGCGCCGGGCGAGGAATATATTGTCGACACCGGCCATATCGTCGCCTTTGAAGGGTCGGTCGAGTATCGCCTGGAAAAGGCGACGGGAAAGACGCAGGGGGTTGGCGGCTTTCTCAAGGGGATGGTGCAATCCGCGCTCTCGGGCGAGGGGTTCGTCTGTCGGTATCGCGGGCCTGGGCGACTTTATATTCAGACTCGCCAGCTTCCCGGTTTTGCCAGTCAACTGGTTCCGTTCCTGCCCAAGGGGGGATCGGGGGGTTGAGGACCGGGACGAGCGGATTTACTTCGTTGCCTTGAGGGCAAAGGGCAAAGGACAAAGGACAAAGGACAAAGGGCAAAGGGAAGGACCGACGGAAGGGTCCCGGGTTTTTGCGGGAATCGGTCCTTCATTTCTTGGCGAGAACGACCAGGCGGCAGCGCGGCGCGACGCCGTGGATCAATCAAGGGTGAGGGGGAAGGCCGGTCGGGAAGTAATCGGCGGGGAAATAGGTGATCGCGAAATAGGGGCTGGAAAGGAGCGCCGGAGAGATTGGGTTCGTTTCCAACTGCGCGGGGGGAAGGTTCAGGTGGACCGTCGACCGATTTCCCGATGGGTCGGTCTGGGCCGTGATCCGCGTGAGGGTCGTGCCGCCGCCGGTGATGACGATCGAGCCCGTCCCCGCGCCGGAGATCGAACCGGCCGAGGCGGCGAGGATCGGCGCGAGGGCCTGGCGGGCGTTGATGCCGGTCTCAATCGGCACGGCATCCAGACCACCAGGCGCGAGATTGACCTGACCGGACGGGTTGAACGCGGTGATCAATCGGCTTCGATCGCGGGTGATGAACTGGTCAAGATAACGGTCGGCGGGATTGAGAACGTGGGTCGTGAGCGTCGCCGGCGCGGACGTTCCGCCCAGAACGTCAATCTGGCCGACGGCGTCGCCAGACGCCTCAGCGTCGTGTGGGTACTTGTAAATGCCCTGGCCGACTTCAAGAATCGTCGGCCTCGGAGAAAAATCGGCGCCGGTGTCGAGTGATTTGAAGAGGGTCCACGAGGGGTTCAGCCCCGACACCGGCGCACCCTGGCCGATCGTCGAATGGTCGCGGACACTGAAAACGAACCAGAGCGAAGCCATGTTGGTGAAAATCCATTGACATCGAGATGAGATGATCGGTTTTGAGGCGCGATGCGCGCGGACCTATCCGACTGTGCGTGGCCCGCTCTGAAAACGAGACGCGGCGCGAGCGGGAAAGACTGCGTGGAAAGCCTGTTGCGACAAAGGCGAGGTGGCCGCTTTGAAGACGCGAGTCGGTTGGGTTCTGGGGGGAAATGAATGACCGAAGACCGATGACCGATGACCGATGACCGAGGAACCATGATCGGAAATCAAGGAGAGAATCCAAACATCGGCCATTGGTCATGGGTCATGGGTCATTGAGATTCCCCAAGTAAAGATGAACCTCGGCGGGTGGGAAGGCTCTATCCTGAACAACGGGGCTGCGCGGCGGCTCGATCGATCGATCGATCGGGGCGACCGAGACGCCGGAAATCGACCAGGAAGAGACATTGAACATGGGCAAGACAGGCGGATACACGGGACCGCTCGAACAGGTAGGGCCGTGCCAGTGGCGGATTCCAAAGAGCTACCGATCCGACATGCGCGTGGATGGCCTGATCTTCGCCGATGAGTCGCTCATTGGTCAGATCATGAAGGATCAGGGGCCGGAACAGGTGGTCAATGTCGCCACCTTGCCGGGGATTCAGAAGGCCAGCCTGGCCATGCCTGATATCCACTGGGGATATGGGTTTGCGATCGGCGGCGTGGCCGCGACCGATCCCGAGGAGGGGGGCGTGATCTCGCCGGGTGGGGTCGGGTACGACATCAATTGCGGGGTCCGCCTGCTGCGGTCGAACCTGGAATGGGACGACATCAAGGGGCAGATCCGCGCGCTTGTCGACCAGCTTTTTCGAGACATCCCGACGGGCGTCGGCCAGTCGGGCAAGTATCAGTTTCCGAAGCCGAAGCTGAAGAAGGTACTTGAGCTGGGTTCGGAATATGTCATCAATGAAGGCTGGGGCGTGGCGCGTGACCTGGCCTTTACCGAGGCCGGGGGCCGGCTTGACGGAGCCGATCCCGACCGGGTGAGCGACCGGGCGTATGCGCGTGGGTTCGACCAGTGCGGGACGCTCGGCTCGGGCAACCACTTTCTCGAAGTTCAGGTCGTCGACCGCGTGCTGGACGAGACCGCGGCGGCCGTGATGGGTTTGCGCGAGGGGCAGATCACCGTCTTGATCCACTCGGGCTCGCGAGGACTCGGGTATCAGGTCTGCGACGACTACCTGGGCATTTTTCGAGGCGCACCCAAAAAGTATGGATTCGAGCTGCCTGACCCGCAACTGGCGTGTGCGCCGGTGCGTTCGGACGAGGGGCAGTCGTACCTCGGCGCGATGCGCGCGGCGGCGAATTATGCGTGGTGTAATCGGCAGTTGCTCACGCAGCAGGCCCGCGAGGTCTTCGCGCGGATTTTCCACCGAAGTTGGGAAGACCTGGGGATGGACCTTGTGTACGACGTGGCGCACAACATCGCCAAGTTTGAAGACCACGACGTCGGCGGCGGCGTTCACAAGAGCGTTTGCGTCCATCGCAAAGGGGCGACCCGCGCGTTTCCGCCTGGTCACGCCGAGATTCCCGAGGCGTATCAGGCGATCAATCAGCCGATCCAGCGGAGCTACAATGGACTGGAGATGCCTCAAGAGGGCATTGGTCAGCCCGTGATCGTGCCGGGCTCGATGGGGACGGCGTCGTGGGTCCTGGTGGGGCAAGCCGGGTCGATGGAGCATTCCTTCGGCTCGTGTTGCCATGGCGCGGGGCGGATGATGTCGCGGACGGCCGCCGTGAAGCTCGCCGCGGGACGGCGGATCGACCAGGAACTGGACGCCCTCGGCATCATTGCCCGAGCCCGGGGTCACAAGGGACTCGCCGAGGAACAGCCCGCCGCGTACAAGGATGTGGATGCGGTGGTGGAAGTCGTGGACAGGGCGGGCCTGGCCAAGAAGGTGGCCCGGCTTCGCCCGGTAGGGGTGATCAAGGGTTGATTGCCAGGAAAAAAGTTCAGGACCCCGAGACAACTGGTCTCGGGGTTTTTGGCCTGTCGGGCAATCGATGTCAGCGGGGATCGTATCCCTGCCAGACCCACTCGATGGCGTGCGGAAGGAACTGTTGCTGGGCGTTGCCGACGCCGTGGCGGGCTCCTCGGCAGAAGAGGTATTGATACGCGTATTCCTTGGCCTTGAGCACGCTGGCCATGCGGTGATTGGCCTCAACCCAGTCGTGCATCTCGTCGCGCATGACGTTCGGATTGAGTAGATCGGCGTCGCCCACCGCGAGAAAGAGCCGGAGGGGCTTTTTGGGGCTGTCGGGGATGAGGGTCTTGTGAAATCCCCAGGCTCCGTCGGGGTATTTGGGGTCAAAGGGCCAGGCCTGGTTCACGAAGGTGCCCGAAGTCGTTAGCACGCGGTGGTAGAGGTCGTTGCGAAACCAGGCCATGATGAGCGCCGCGGAGCCGCCGGAGCTGTTGCCCATCGCCGCCCGGCCGTCGGGGTTTTTGGTCAGCTTCACGCCGATGGTTTTCTCGACACGCGGGAGTACCTCGGTCTCGATGTACTCGGCGTAGTCACCGTTCATATTGTCATATTCCTTGCCGCGCTCGTGTCCCTGGGCATCGCCGCCGCCGTTGCCGAGGGAAATGACGACGATCGGCGGAATGCGTTTTTGATGGATCAGGTTGTCAAGGACTGTCCTGTAGGCGTTGGCCTGGCTGGGGCCGTCGTGGACGACCATGAACGGCGCCTCGGTCCCATCCTTGTATTGAGCGGGGATGTAGACGCCGACCTTCCGCTTGTAGTCAATCGGGCGCGTCTCGACGATCAGGGTCTTCGGATTCTTCGGGTCCACCTTGCCGAAAACATCGCGCTCGATCCCGGGATTGAAGAGGCGGGTCTCCTTCGAGTCGATCACGAAGGATTCGACCTTCCCCTCGGGAACACCAGCAACCTTTGTGTATTCCGGCGCCCGGACGTACTTCGGTCCAATGACGAAATTTCCGAAGGCATCGAGCGGAGGATTCTCGCCCTCTTTCAGGACCTGGAAGGGAGGAGCGCCAGGGTCGTCAAAAATGCGCCGCGGCGGCTCGGCAGAGACGCGGGAGCATGTCAGAACGGCCATCAAGAACGCGACCTGCGATTTGGACATGAATGAGACCCCTCGTTGTGTCTGCGAATTGTGAGCGTCCTGGATGTCGCCGGAGAAGCGCAATGAAGGCTCCTGTTTACCCGATTTCTTGGCGGTCGGCACCAGGCCGCCGAGAATGCTCGCCTTTTTCTGTCCTCGCGTGCTCATGAAGAGGCCGGGTGTTCTGGAATTTCTTCGGAGAGAGACTAGCCAGGGCCGGTAGAATGACGTCGAGCCTGGCCAGGTGGGTCGAATAAGGTCGGTCGCCCCGACGTGGGTCGGGTCGCCTTCGTTCGGTACGATTTCGGGGAAGGAAAGGCGTGATGTCGGAGGGGATTACGACGCGGGCGGGCCTCTCGGCCAGGCTGCGAGGATGGGCCGACGCCGCTCGGTCAAGTCGAGGGTTAATCACCCTCGCCCTCCTGCTCGCGATGACCGTCACGGCGCTGGAGCAGACGGTCATCTCCACGGCGATGACCAGCATCATCGCCAGCCTGAAGGGCCTGGAAATTTTTCCGTGGGTGTTCTCGGCCTACCTCCTCGCCGCGACCGTGACGACGCCCCTCTACGGCAAGCTCGCCGACCTTCTTGGTCGTAAACGTGTGCTTTTGTTCGGCCTTGGTCTCTTTGCGCTCGGTTCGATGCTCTCGGGACTGTCGCGGAGCATGCCGCAGTTGATCGCCGCGCGGGTGGTTCAGGGTTTGGGCGCGGGGGCTGTCGGGCCGATTGTTTTGACGCTGATGGGCGACCTCTTCACGCTGGAGGAACGGGCGCGGGTGCAGGGGCTTTTCAGCGCCGTCTGGGGTGTGTCGAGCATGGCCGGGCCGGCGATTGGCGGGATCTTGACGGATCGCCTGTCTTGGCGCTGGGTTTTCTTCGTGACGATTCCCTTCGCGGCGGTCTCGGCCTGGATTCTCGTGACCCAGGTTCACGAAACGGTCAAGGAACGGGATCGAAAGGTCGCGCCGATTGACTGGACCGGCGCCTTGCTTCTCTCGGCCGGATCGGCGGCCTTGCTGCTGGTCGTCCTTCGAGGGGGCCATCAAACCCTGTCGGCCGGGGCCTGGCTCGGGGCGCTGGCCGTCGGCCTCTTGATCCTCTTCGTCTGGCGTGAGCGCGTCGCGGCCGATCCGATCTTGCCGCTTGACCTTCTGGCGACGCCTCACATCGCCGCGGCGATCGCCTCCAGCTTTTTGATCGGTGCCCTGATGTTCGGGATCGACACGTATATCCCCTTGTTCATGCAAGGAGTCAAGGGGGGGAAGGCGACCAATGCGGGTCTGGCGATCACACCGCTTTTCCTCTCCTGGTCGATCAGCGTCGCCGTTGCGGCGCGGGTCGTCGGCCGTCTTGGTTTCAGGCTAACTGCGCTTGTCGGCTCGTTCCTGATCGCCGCGGGCACGATCTGCCTGATGCTCGGCACGACCTATCCCGCCTATTCGGGACCGTGCTTTCTCGCGGGCCTTCTCGTGGCGGGGATGGGGTTTGGCCCGGCCTCGATGTGCGGAATTCTCGCCGTTCAGAACTCGGTTCCCTGGGGGCGCCGGGGCGTGGCGACCGCCGCCGTGATGTTCTTCCGAACGATGGGCGGCGCGCTCGGTGTTGGCGCGTTGGGGGCTTCGCTTTCGATCACGCTGGGCCGACGCCTCGCCTCGACGCCCGGCATTGACATCGCCGCGGCGCTTCGTCCCGAGACCCACGACAAGCTCGCTCCCGAACTTCTCCACAAGGTTCAGCTTTCGCTCGGCCTCTCGCTCCGCGAGGTTTTTCTGGAAATGGTCGCGCTGGCGGTTCTCTTGATTTTCTGTTCCCTCGGCCTTCGCGGCGGCCGGGCGGTATCTCACCAGGACGCCGGTACCACGCACCATCATCCCGAACAACCGTCGAACGCCTCGGAACCTTTAGCGGTTGCGGTCGGGCATTGATGGCAATGTCCTGGCTTGCGGTTCAAATTCGATGACCAATGACCGAGGACCAATGACCGAAAATGGCACGTCCAAGCCGTTGTCGATCAGGGCCTTTTTCCTTGGTCATCGGTCATCCTCCAAGCAAGAAGCCCTGCCATTGAGTCCAGCGCCCCGATTCTGATACGATCCCCGACCGACGTCGCCCGACACTTTACGAACGACGCAGGCGAGACGGTTCATGGCCTACTGGCTACTCAAGTCCGAGCCGGGCTGCTTTTCCTTCGCCGACCTTCTGGCCGAGCCAAATCGGACGACCGGTTGGGATGGCGTTCGCAACTTCCAGGCGCGAAACTTCCTGCGCGATCAGTTCCAGGTTGGCGACGGCGTCCTTTTTTACCACTCGAACGCCGATCCGCCGGCCATCGCCGGCCTGGCGCGGGTCGTCGCGGCGGGACATCCCGATCCGACCGCCTTTGACCCCTCCGCCGAACATTACGACCCCAAAAGCGACGCGGCCGCACCCACCTGGTATCAGGTGTCGATCCAGGGACTTCAGCCCATCGACTCGCCGCTTTCGCTATCGAGCCTTCGGTCCGTCCCCGCGCTCGCGGGGATGGAATTGCTCCGCAAGGGGTCGCGACTCTCGGTCCAACCGGTCAGCGCCAGTGAGTGGGACGCGGTTCTTGCTCTGGCCGGGATCAACCTCCGCGCGCTCCGTTCGAAACGCCCAACCCGTTGAGTGATCACTCATGGCAATCATCGAGCATTTCGCGGTCTACGCCGCCGATGCCCCTCGCCTCAAAGACTTTTACGTCAACGCCTTTAATCTCAAGGTGATCGTCGAGAGCGGCGGCGACCCTCCCGGCTATTTCCTGGCCGACGATCGCGGTACGGCCATCGAGATCATCGGTCGCCCGCCTGGCCAGACCGGCGCCAACCAGCGTTGGGTCTGTCATCTGGCCTTCTGGGTCGACGATTTTCAGGCCGCCAGCAATGCCCTAGAGCGCCTCGGCCTCAGCTTCGAGGCCGATACGTATGTCGATAACGAGACGCTCAAGACCGCCTTTTTCCACGATCCCGAAGGCAACCGCCTCCAGATCGTCTGGCGCAAGCTTGCTCTTGGAAAAACTCTGCCTTACCCGGCCGATTGAAGCTCGGTCGGGATCGTCCCGCGCCATTCGATCGAATAGCGATTCTCGGCGGCGAAGCGGACGATTTCATGCTTCGACTGCGGCACCTCGATCCTCGTGATTTCTCGATACGTCCCGCTCCCCGACCGTTTCCAGCTCACGTCCTCGCCATACCACTTGCCTTCCAGGTAATACACGATCAGGCACTTCATCAGGTCGATCCCCCCTTGACCGGATTTTCCTCGTCGAAATAAAAACGCGATGCGCCGATGATAGAGACTAGCCCCGATCGGGACAAGCGATCCTTGAGCTTAGCCTGAACTCTCGGAAGCGTCCACGAAAAGCGTCCAGAGATCCGCTTGTTCCGACTCCGGCGGGGTCTCGTCTCCATGTTCGAGGCGCCAGTTTGTGAACATGCGTAACGTCTCGGCATCCAGAATTGAGGCGGGATTCACGGTTTTTCCCTGACGAAGTGCCCGACGCAGATGGTCGATCACGGTCGAACGCTCCAGGCCGCGAATGGCCGCGGCGTCGTCGACCGAGAACCCGCGATCGAGGAGCCGCCAGGTCCATTCCTCGGTGGAAACCGCAGGCTCGGGTTTCGGTTCCGGGTTCCGAGGGGATAGAGCCGTGGACGTCGTCGCGATGGCCTCAAGGAGTGCCGCGCCGTAGCGTTCCAGCTTCGACGGCCCAACCCCTTTCACGGCGGCGAGCCCTTGTGGCGTCGTCGGTCGCGTTCGCGCGATTTCTTCAAGAGTTTGATTGCTGAAAATATAACCAGGTGAAAGCTTCGCCTCACGCGCCCAGGCTGTTCGCATCATCTTGAGCGTCTGAAAGAGCGGATCGGCTTCAAAGGTCGAGGCCGCTTCGAGTTCGTCCGAAGCGTTTTCAGACGTTGCCAGGCGAGGCACGATTCGATCGAGACCGCCGTTGCGGATCTTGGCCCCGAGCGCTTCGGGAATCGCCAGCGAGACCGGCCGATCGGGGCGTGTTTTGAGCCTTTCCCAGCCCGATTCGGTGAGGTTGACGATCGGCCGGAACTTATCAATATCCGTGCAGGCAATGTGTCCCGAGCCCGCCAGCGCATCGATGAGCTGTGTGAGTTCTTGTTGATTGAAATGCGGCAAAATTCCAAAGGTTGATAACGTTTTCAAACCCAGGCGATCCATTTTTTCCGATCCCGACCCCTTGAGCATCTGTGCGACAATCGTCTTGCCAAACCTCCCTTTTGCCCGAGCCACGCCCGAGAGAACCTTGAGAATGACCTCGTGCCCGTCTGATGTGTCAATCTCCGCGAGGGCTGGTCCGGCCGTGGTCAAACCGTCGGTCTCGCCGCAATTGTCGCAGCGCCCACAGTGAACCCGATCCGCGTGCGCGTCGCCGAAGTAGCCGAGCAGGAACGACCGTCGACACTGGGTCGTCTGTGCATATTTGACCATTCGGTCGAGCTTGTCATACTCGCGCTGCTTGCGTTTTTGCAGTTCGGCGAAATCAATTTCGATGTCCTTGGGCCGACGCGAGCGATCGATGACCCGGATCGCGTTGCCTCGAAACGGCGGGATATAATCCAGGGGCAACTCGGCCGCGAGCGCCCGGATCGCCCGGTTCAGCGAGGCGCGATCGAGGCCGAGCGTCGCCGCGAAGTCATCGGGTTGAAAGTACACCGGCTCGGCATATCTCCGATTGACGAGTCCTTCCAGGCCGAGCAAGACCAGGCGTTGCTTGTGCGCCTGCGGTCCCAGGCGATCGGCGAGGCTGGCCGGTTCGTCACCGGAGACGTTGATCCGAACAATCGCCATGTTTTCGCGCGGCAGAAATCGTTCCAGCGCCCCGGCCCCTTCCAGCAGTTTGAGCGCCGTGCCGATGGCCGACTCGTTGAGGTCGGAGCCGATCGCTTCCTTGATTTCATATTGTGTTAATTCGATGGGGTCGGCGTCGAGCTTGCGGAGAAACTCGTAAACCTGCCAGATGAGCGCGGCCGGCGGATACTCGTTGTCGATGAACCGTTCCTGAAGGATACGATCGCCGACGGCGAACATGAGCACGCAACGAGCGGGCTGTCCGTCGCGACCGGCGCGTCCGGCTTCCTGATAATAGGCTTCGAGCGTCCCCGGCATGTTGTAATGCACAACCGAGCGAATATTCGCCTTATCCACGCCCATGCCAAACGCATTGGTGGCGACAACGACCTCGGCATCGCCCCCCATGAACCGTTCCTGGGCCTCCTGACGTTCTTCGCGGGAGAGGCCCGCGTGATAGACAACCGTCTCGCGGCGCAGTTCGCGTCGCAAGAATTCGGCGACGGACTCGCAACCCTTGCGGCTCGATGCGTAAACGATCGCCGGGCCATGATTTTCGTCGAGCGTTCGCCCGAGCGCGGCGAGTTTTTCAGCCTCGCGACGCCCTTCGACGGCGGCATAAACCAGGTTCGGCCGATCGAACCCGGTGACGAACATCGCCGGATCGTGCAGGTCGAGTTGATCGGCGATATCGCGGCGGACGAGGTCGGTGGCGGTGGCCGTCAGGGCAATGCACGGCGGCGAGCCGAGCCGCTTCCGCGCCAGACCGATCCGCGCATAATCGGGCCGAAAATCGTGGCCCCACTCGCTGATGCAGTGGGCCTCGTCGACCGCGAGCAAGGCCGGTTTGACGCGGGCCATCATTTCCACGAACCGGCCGCTGCGGAACCGTTCGGGAGCGACATAAACGAGGTCGTACACCCCCGCCTCGATCTCCAGAATCCGCGCTCGTTGTTCCGCCGGATCGAGTGTGCTATTGATCAACGTCGCGCGAATGCCGCGCTGCGTGAGGGCATCAACCTGATCCTTCATCAGGGCAATTAGAGGGCTGACCACCAGCGTGATTCCCGGCAAAACCACCGCCGGAAGCTGATAACAGAGGCTCTTGCCTCCCCCGGTCGGCATGACGCAGAGCACGTCGCGCCCTTGCACGACGTTTTCGATAACCTCCCGCTGCCCAGGCCGGAACGTCTCAAGGCCGAACCGGTCGTGAAGCGTTTCTTCCAGGTCGTTCGCGTCTTCGGACGGGGTCATCGTGGGACATTCTCGCCAAATCTCTGGTGCGAGTTTAACTGATTTACGACCCCATAGCTTGCCATTGAATGAAAAGTCGCGGGCGAAATTAGTTATAGTTGTCTTCTATAAAGTTATTGGCGTCTTTAAGTTTTTTTTGTGCCTCCATCAATGCATTCTGTAGTGCAGAGATCCGTTCCTCCATTCCCTTTTTAGCGACTATATCATTTTCTTTCTGAATTTGAAGTTCGGATTTTTGCTTAAAAAAATCTCTCTCAAGTTGATACATTCTATCGTTTGCTGTACGTGTTTTTATATCGAGAGATTTAAAAGCGTTTTGCAATTCTTTTCTTTTCAAATTCAACTCGGCTCTTAAATTTAATTCCAATTCTGAGTTGGCAATAATTCTCTCATTGGCATTTTTTAAACTTAATTTAGATACGGACAATTCCGCGTTTGCATGTTCCAATAATTTTTTCGACTCACCTAATTCGATCGTCAACGCCTCAACCTCATCATAAAGTGGATGCTTTTTGTTGTTAAATTTTTCTTCTTCAAGTTTCAGAGAAAAATCCCTCTCCGCAAGTTGAACGAATTTTTCATTATATTTGTATCCCGTGAAGACCCCACCGAGGATTGTAAACAGCCCGAGACTGGCGATAATCCATTCAGTCGGTTTAGAACTCTTCCACCAAGGTTGGTCAGGGGTTGAGATGCTGCTCGCAGGGGACTGTGTTTCGGAAGCAATTGCGGTCTCTTTTTTTACACGAGCCATTTGTTTTCCTTATCGCATGTTTGTATCGCTCGCAACGGGGTGTTGCGTCGAGATACTGAACGTGCAGTCAGTAGTGTGCGATTCAAAAAGGCTAAAGATGAAATCTACCATATTTTTTCGGCTATTGAGGGATTCCAGGGTAGTCGCCACGTTATTTCGGACGCAAGTCCTTGTAAAGAAGTTCTTTAAGTGTCGTTAAGCGACACCTCATCCCCTGGGCCGCAAGTCTCGTTCTCGGATAGAGTTACGGAAAACTTAGCAGATTACCGATACGGAATTCCTGATTAGCCACCAAATTTTCCTGGAGTGCGGCCGGGGGATTATTTCGTTCCGCTCTGCTTGAGGTTTTCCAGTACCTCATTGAGGTTGAAGCTCGCGGCCTTCTGGCGTTGCGGATAGCCCTTGAACGTCAACATTGCCCGTTGTCGAGGCTTCCGGCGTCGCGGGCGGACGCGACGGCGAACTTTTCCTGAGACAAATCGTCGGGGCCTCCTTCCAATTCTAGGACGCTCAATTGCTGGCGGGGCGTCGCATCCCTTCGAAACGCCAGGGAAGGCGCCGCGAGATTGACCTGATCGTCTGCACGCCCCGGAAGATCCACCTCATCGAGGTCAAGAACTGGTCGGGCCAACTGACCGTCAAGGATGGACGCTGGCGGCAGACGCGTCGGAGTGGAGAAATCGTCGATCATGGAGACATGTTTCGAGAGAATCGCCTCAAGCAAGAGGCCGTGGTGGAGTACCTGCGCGATCGGGGACTGGACCTCGGCGAGTCCTTCGTCCGAAATTTCCTCATTTCCCAGGTGATCTTCACGAACCCGAAACTGGAGCTTGACTCAGAGGTCGAGCGTCGGCCGGACGTGATCTCAAGGCGGGAACTGGACGGCTATGTCGGACCCGAGCCGAGGAAAGGTTTCGGCGAACGGATGATGTCGTCGCTCATCGATCTTTGCATGGCCTCGGTGTCTAAGGACAGGAGCGCGGCGGCTCAGACGCAGCCGGGCCGGATTCCGCCCGGAGAATATGAAAAGATCGTGGTTTGCCTGCTGGAAACCGAGACATGGGATCAGCTCCACTACCAAGGTACTACCATCGAAACGGGAGACCTGATCTCGCTCAGAATCGGGTCGAAGACGTACAGGAAGGCGGATCTCGTGAAAATGTCCAGGCGGTTGCCGATCCGACTGCAATGGACCAGGGGGCGGTTCTGGGGCCTCTGGAAAGCGCTGACGGGGCTGGGGTCGCTGGGGAGACTGTACCTTGGGAACGACTATTGGAACCTTGCCACGGGAGACACGGTCATGTTTCATGGTGTTGGGGATGTGGAATCGCGCTCTCGACGCCTGGTCGACCTGGATCAGATCGTGCTGGGGTAGAATGTCGCGTGATCGCGCGGGACTGGCCGAAAGGGTAAGCTGGGTGAAGAATGCGGATTGAGTAAACGCGTTGGAGAGTGTGGGATGGATGTGAAGCAACTGGAAGAGATCGCCGCCCGGGAGTTCAAGAAGCATGACCTGCGGGGCTGGACCTTCGGGCTGGCCAGTACGAGACGTCAGCTCGGTGTCTGCAAATACCGAACGAAGCGGATCGAGATTGCTGAGTATTACGCCAGGAATAGCCCGCCCGAGATGGTTCTTGATACCCTTATGCACGAGATTGCTCACGCCATCGCCGGTCCCGCCGCGAAGCACGGACCCGCCTGGAAGGCGGTCGCCGTACGGCTCGGCGCAGTGCCTCTGTCCTTTAAAAGATCGAGCCAGGTTGTCGTGAAACCTGGAGACTGGCGGGCGATCTGTCCGGCCTGCGGGAAAACGTTTGACCTCTACAGACGGCCAAAGAGTCTGACTGGATACCGTTGCAAGTGCTCGGCACGGTCGCCGCTCACTTTCGAGTACATTGGCGATCCGATCCGCCGGCCCGACGTGCCCTTGACCGTCCGGAAGTCGGCGAACTGGGAGGCAACGTGTTCGGGGTGCGGCGCAGTCCATTTGCGACACCGAAAGCCCAAAGAGGGCCTCTGGAGGTGCAAGTGTCCCCACCGCCGCGAGATCGCCTGGCGACCCCGAACACCTTGAACGATGCCAAGGCTGGAGTGGATATCTCGCGGGTGGCCACTCCACTCCACTCCAGTCCGGTCCATCGAGCGAGATTGCGCAGCGGCAGGCGGGTCGCGCTCAGGGGTTGGTCTCGGGAGACGTCGCCTTTGTCCTGTATTCCATGCTGGAGAGGATTCCCGCGGCCACGGCGCTTGCCGAGCCGCGAGGTTGCTTGAGCAGGTTGGTCCAGAGCGTTGAGGTTGAAGCCTGCTCCTGGTGTCGATGGAGGTAGGCAACGTAGTCGCTCTCGATCAGTTGATCGATCGCCTCAACCGAGCCGACAAACCCGGCCACGACCGACGCTCGGCTCATCCCGGAACTGAGCGAGGCTTGCCAGCCGTTGATCTCGGCGGTACTCCCTTGCCGACCGAGGACGTCAAGGTAGAGGTCCTGAACGAAGAGCGTAGGTTCCTGATGATTGGCCTGATATTCCGCCGCGTTGAGAAACGCCTGCGCGACCAGCTCTTCCGAAACACCCGACATCAACTCGCCGACCCAGTGAGAGGAACTCGGGTCGGGAGGCCGATGGAGGAATTCCTCATAGTAGGCATTCACCTCGTCCTGTCGGTGCTCCAGGGAGTTGACGAAGCCCACGGCAACCTGTGGAAGGCTAACACCCGACTGGATTCTGGACAGCCAGCCGGCTACCTCGTCCTGGCTCCCGGATCGACCCAGGACCGATCGATACAGCGACTGGACGTAAGCTGTGTTCGCGTCGGTCGACGGATTGCTTGAGAAAGGGTCGGGAACCACCTTGACCGGCGCGACCGGCGAAAAAGGCACGACACCGATATTCACCGTGCCGTCGGCCCTGGCCTGGGTCTGATCGACAACATAGCGGAGCGAGGTGTCCTGATTCGTGGCTTCGAGGACACTGATCGGTCCAGTCGTGTTGGCGATCAGGGTGTAGTTGCCGTTGGAGTCTGTTGTCGCGGTGGGATCGCCGGGGTCAAGCTGGCCATCGCCCTTGAGGTCGAGGAAGACGACCCTGCCGGCCAGGCCCGTCTCACCCGAGTCGACCGAACCGCTGGCGTTGAGATCCAGATAGACCTGACCGGAGTGGATCGCGGTGAAGGTCAGGGTTCCGGTCGAAGTGGCCTGGGTGGAGTTTAATCCTCCCGAGAAGGTGGCGGTGAGGTTTTGCGGGCCGGAGGGCAAGTTCGAAACGTTGAGTGTCGCGATGCCTGCGGTGAGAGGCGCCGAGCCGAGGAAGGTCGAGCCGTCGTGGAACGAGACTGCTCCCGAAAGGCTCGGGTCACCCGCCGAGGTTACCGAGGTGGCGGCCGTCAAGACGGTCCTCTGCGCGGTGGTCGAGGCGGTCAGCCTGGTCGCGGTGCTGGTTTGTTGCACCTGAACCGAGGCTGAAGTCGTCGAGTTGGCCGAGTCGTAATTGGTGTCGCCGGAGTAGATCGCGCGGATGGAGTGGGTGCCGACGCCCAGCGTCGTCAACGACAGGCTGGCCTGGCCCGAGACCGTGGAGCCGACAGGACTGAGAGCGACCAGTGGGACGGATTGCAGGAACGTGTTGCCGTCGTAAAAGCTCACCGTGCCGGTCAAGGCGGAGCTTCCGACCTCGGTGGCTGAAAAGGTAGTGGTCAAGGTCACGGACTGGCCGTAATACGACACGGGGATCGATGCGACGACTGGACTACCCTGGCTCGGGACCAACGCGAGAGTCACCGTCGAGGTTCCGGTAAGATTGACGTTCTGGGTGTCGCTGGCGGTGACGGTCCAGATCCCGTTGCCGCTGAAGGTGAGGCCGAAGTTGCCAATTCCTTCGGTCAAGGTGGCGTCGGCAGGGAGGCTGGCGTTGACGTCACAGCTACTGAAGTGGACCGTCCCGGTATATCCGGTCGCGACGTTGCCGTAGGCATCGAACACGTCAACGGTGACGTTCTCCATCAGGCCGTTCGTGCTTTGGGGAGTAATCTGCAACGTCGCCGCCGCGGCGGGTGTGATCAGGAGGCCAGTTTGCGAAGCCTGGAGAAGGTTGTTGAGCGTGTCTGTCGCCGTGACGGACTGGCTGCCGGCGGTCTTGAGCGTGACCGGGAACGTGCCCGTGCCTTCCGTCAGGGTCGCGTCGGAGGGCAAGACTGCCAACAGGTCGGAACTGGTGAAGTGGACCCTTCCGGTGTAGTCGGTCGCGACGTTGCCGTAGGCGTCGTCGGCCTTGACCGTCACGTTCTGGGCGACTTCGGCGATCTGGTTATTCAGGCCGGAGATGATGAACTGGCTGGCGGCGGCGGGCAAGACGTTGCCGAACAAATGGACTTCTTCGGAAACTCCGGGGGAGTTGTTCAAGATATCTCCATCAACAGGTCCCGCGAAGGTGGAATTCATCCGAACATCGATCGTGGTGGTGGGCATACTTCCCTGTTCTTCCGGGAGTGTGAGCGTCGAGTGCCAGGTGGTCCCGCCGTCATCGGAGACCTCGATGCCGTCGGTCGCCGCGATGGTGATGTCACCGGCGAGAAAACTGCCGCCGATCTGGTAGGACGTCGTGCCCGCGCTGGGAGTTCCGGCGAGGGTTGAGCCCAGGTTGAGCGTGGTGGGAGTGACATTGAGCGCCGGGGCCTGGTAATCAAAGAGGTCGGCCGACCCGGTCTCCGAGGTTCCGTACGGTGTGTCGACCGTGATGTCGACAGACCCCGTGACGCCGGGCGGGCTGTCAACGACGATCTGGGTGGGAGAGGCGGAGACGAAGTTGGCGCTGGTAACCTCCGTCGAGCCGAAGTAAACGGCGGTGGCTCCGGCGAAGCTCGTGCCGTTGATCGTGACCTGATTTCCGCCAAAAATGGTCTCATTGAACGGGGTGATCGACGTGACGCTGGGGGCGGCGATGTAGGAGAACTGGTCGGCCGCCGAGGTGCTCGACGTTCCTCCGAGGGTCAGAACGGTGATATCCACGGTTCCCGGCGACTGGGCGGGGGCGTCGACGGTGATCGTGGTCTCGTTGACGACCGTCAGGTTGGTGCCAGGAGTGATGCCGAAGTCGACCTCGGTGGCGCCGGTGAAGTTGGAGCCGGTCAGGGTGACGAGGGTTCCGCCGTTCGTTGGACCCTGGATCGGGCTGATTGCCGTGAGGGTCGGAGTCGTCAACGAGGCGAGGGAGCCGATATCAAAGGGGCTCTTCCGGGTCGTGCCCCTCTGCTCAGTAGTGATCGGGTTCAAGGTACCGGGGAAGAACGCGGCGACCCCGGCGGCGATGGCCGGGCTACCGGCCTGAAGTTGGAAGGTTTGGGTTGGACCGCCATTGCTGGCCAGTGGGCCGAGCAGAGGCTGGCCGGTCGTGTAGTCGCCGCCGGGAAGGCCGTTATTTCCGTTGAGCGAAACCAGGTTGTTTGAGCTGCCGTTGAAGGTGGGCAGGCTGCCGCCGTCGACGTTGTTCTGAAGGCCGCTGCTGACGTCGGCCGTGAGCGTGATGCCATCCTGGCCGAGGATATTGTTGATCAAGGTCCCGTTGGCGGACCCGTCGGCGCTGTAGAGGTAGACATCGGGGCCGTCGACCGCGCCACCAGGCCCGGTGGTCACGGAGTTGAGCGTGAAGGTGTTAAAGATGGCGTAAAGCTGGCTGTTAAGGACCAACACGCCGCCGCCGGCTCCATAACCCGCGTTGCCGGCGCCGACGCCTTGCGATCCAAGACTGCTTGACGATCCGGCGCCGCCGGGTCCTCCCTGAGCGCTATTGCCCGTGAAGGTGTCGTTGACAAGAGTGACGGTTCCTCCTCGACTGAAGATACCGCCGCCCATCCCGCCTCCGCCGCCTCCGCCGCCACCTCTCACCGCATTCGATCCATCGGTGCCCTGGGCCAAGACCTCCGGTGACGGTCAGGTTTTCCAGCGTCAGGGTGTTGCCGCTTGCCACGGCGAACGGCCGGAGTGCGTTGCCGCCGTTGATCGACAACCCAGGCGCGCCCGATCCGTCAATCGTGATGGTCACCCCGCCCGAAATGACGTACGCCGTCAGGCCATAGTTATTATTCGCGTTGGCGTCGCCGGAGTTAAGGAGGATCGACTGGCCGGAGAGCGAGGGATCAAAGTTGATCTGGGCGTTTGTGTCCAAGGCATCAATCGCCGCGGCGATCTCGTAGCCGAGCGAGCCCACGGTCGAGGCGATATCCGAGGCGCTGGTGACCGCGTAGGTGCTGAGGACGACCCGGCCTTCAAGAAATTCCAGGTTCGGACGCGACCGTTTCCTCGAACGCCGTCGGAGGTGTTCCGCTTTTTGAGTCGAGACCTTACGTTGTGGCGTGTTCGAGGAGGTCAGGTCCGCTGGTCCTTTGGGATGCGAGGGGGAATTAATCCAAAGTTCGGCGCACCGTGACGCGTCGAGGTCAAAAGAGCCGGGTCGCGTCCGGTTCGTCGGTGCATTCAGAAAAAAGCCGTGGAACCGCTGTCGAGGGAATTGAGTTCGGTCCCGGTTCAACCCTAGAACAGAAACCGAGGGATGAACCGAAGATCACCCTGAAGGAAAGTTTTTCCAACGGAATCGCCCAGGTGGATGAGCTTGTCGTAACTTGTTGGCAAGGAGAGCGTTTTTGCCACATTCGAACGATCGTCGGTGATCTCGCGGACGTCTGGAATCTCCCCGGAACCGAAGCTTTCCCCGTCCCCCCTCGGGATCGATTGCAATGACCTCTGCATTGACCGAAGCCCTCGCGATGCACCGAGTCGGCCGCCACGCCGACGCCGCCCGACGCTATCATGAGGTCTTGACCCGAGAACCGGACCAGGTCGAGGCCCTGCACAGCTTCGGCGTGATGCACCACGAGTGCGGCCACTCCACCAGGGCGATCGAGCTGATCGCCCGCGCCGCGGCCCTCAGGCCCGGCGAGCCGCTCTTTTATTCGAACATGGCGGAAATTCACCGATCGCTCGGTCAGTTCGACGACGCCATTCAGTGCGGCCGGACCGCCCTTCGGCTCCGACCCGATTACGCCGAGGCCGCCAACAACCTGGGCCTAGCCCACCAGGCCGCCGGCCAACGTGACGAGGCTCTAAACTGCTTCCTCGACGCTCTCAAATCGAAGGCCGATTTCGGCCTCGCCTGGAACAACCTGGGCACTCTTTACCGGGAACTCGATCGGCCCGACGAGGCCCGAGGCGCCTTCCTGGAAGCCGTGAAGGTCGAGCCAGCGCTGGCCCTTGCCCATTCGAATCTTGGCCAGTCGCTCAACGACATCGGCGACCTTGACGACGGCCTGGCCCATTGTCGCGAGGCGGTCCGGCTTGACCCGTGCCTCGCCGCGGCTTTTAACAACCTGGGCAACGCCCTTCGGCTTCTCCGGCGCTGGGAAGACGCCCATTCCGCCTATAACGAGGCGGCCCGGCTTGATCCTGATGAGCCGACCGTTCACATCAACCGGGCCTTGACGTTCATGGGCGAAGGCCGCCCGATGGCCGCGGCCTCCAGCCTGCGCGGAGCCGTTGAACTCGCCCCCGAGAATCCCGATCTCTGGCAAGCCATGGCCGAGGCTCACATCTCCGCGGACGACTACCCCGCCGCGATCCCCTGGCTCCGTCGCCTCGCGGAAGAACGCCCTGACCGGCCAATGGTGCAAACCAACCTGGGTTGGACCCTACAAAACGACGGCCAGTACACCGAGGCCGCCTCCCGCTATCAACAGGCGTTAACACTTCAGCCCGACTTTCTCGAAGCTCTCCTCAACCTCGGAAATCTTCACGAGGAAGTCGGCGACCTGGCGCGGGCCGAGGCGTTCTATCGGCGGGCCATCGCGGTGCATCCCGAGGCGCCCCACGCTCTCGCCCGGCTTGCGAACCTGCTTCGAGGCCGCCTGCCCGAAGCGGATCGTCAGCGGGTTCGCCATCGGCTCGACGACCCGGACCTGGACCTTGAGCCGAAAGCGACACTCCTGTTTGCTCAGGCCCAGGTTCTCGACGCCCTGAGTGAGCCTCTTGAGGTCGCGTCATGCCTGGAGCAGGCCAACGCCCTCTCGCTCCAGCTTCGCAACCAGTCGGGCAAAGCTTATGATCCGGCCGAACACCGCCGGTTCGTCGATCGATTGATTGAGTCCTTCACGCCCGACCTCTTCGCCCGGCTGGCCGACACCGGAGACCCGACCCGACAGCCGGTCTTCGTCTTCGGAATGCCTCGATCGGGCACCACATTGGTCGAGCAGATCCTGGCCGGCCATTCCCGGGTCCACGGCGCCGGCGAGTTGCGGCATGCCGCCAAAACCTTCGACGCGATCTCCGAGGTCGTCGGCCGCGACGATAGTCTGACCGAGGCCCTCAACACCCTCGATGGCACCGGCCTGAAGCGGCTGGCCGACCGCTATCTTGAAGGCGTCCGCGAACTCCTGCGTCGCGAACCTACAATGAGCCCGCCGGACCGCGTCGTGGACAAGATGCCCGACAATTATCTCTATGTCGGGATGCTCTCCTTGCTCTTTCCCCGGGCGACGTTTCTCCACGTCCTCCGAGACCCGAGGGACGTGGCCCTCTCCTGCTGGTTGACCAACTTCCGCAGCATCCGATGGGCCAACGATGTTGATCACCTGGCCGAGAGATTTCATCAACATCGACGTATCATGAAACACTGGCGGTCGGTCGTTCCGGTCAAGATTCACGAGGTGGTTTACGAGCATTTGATTGACGACTTCGAGGGCGAGGCGCGTCGACTTGTCGACGCTTGCGGACTGGACTGGGAGCCGGGCTGTCTTCGCTTCCACGAGGTCCAACGGCCTGTTCGCACCGCCAGCGTGACCCAGGTTCGACAGCCCCTGTACCGCAAGGCCCTGGAGCGCTGGAGACGCTACGAAACTTCCCTCGCGGACCTCTTCAACAAATTGCCCGCCATCGAACGTTAAAAAAAGGTCTGTCCCAACACCGTCGAAGAAGGCGTGAAAGTTGACGCGGCCAGCCAAGCTTTCCGTGTCGGAAATACGTAATTCCAGGAATTTTTCAAGAAAAAAGGTTAATGATGTTTCAGGCATGAACTGGAACGTGATGTGCGTTGGAAGTCAATCAACGATCCCGGGATTCTCGTTCCGCGAGCACGGACTCGGCGCGCGAACCTGAACATCATCGCCAATTCCTGGGGCTTTCGACCGGGTTGACGCAGACATCGGCGAGGCCGTTTTGGCCGTGCGGAAGAATCGCAAAGCACCGGGGACCGAGGGGCTGAAAATTTCAGCCCCTCGGTCCCCGGTCTTTTGTCACGACGGACCAGCGCCTCTCTCGGAGCGTCCGAGAATTGATTGATGATTGAGCATAATTTAATAAATGGAAACAGTGCTATTATCAACGTTCCGAACGCTGATTGGAAGAGTAAATCGTGGTGGTCTTCATTATTATTATGAGCTTTTAGAATAATTCGAATTAGGCGCTTTGATAGTCCTTGCAAATCTATTGGCGCTGCCTCACAATTATCAGCCTTGCAAGTGGGCCGGTCGGGCCGCCCTCCACAGAGGGGCGGAAACGGGCGTCGGAGGCAATGCCCGACGGGTCGGCTCGCGATCGACCACGTTGATAAATCCTTTCCAGTCTGTGGGGTCTCGCGGATGGGGAACTGGGGCGCGATTGCCGAAAGCTACGACGCTTACGGACCGTTCAGCGTCAACGCCGATGGGCCGTCGCACGGTGTCCGTTGCCTGACGAGGTCGGGCGTTGACTACCTCGGACCGCCTCCGGCGTCGACCGGCTTGCGGGGCTGGGTCCGGGTGCCGGCCGATCGCCTCAGGTACGTCATGCCGGTTGAAGATGGACCGATCGAGCCCGAGAACCAGACGCTCATGGCGCTCGCCGACTCGCTGCGCAAGCGGTCCCGCGATGTCGCCGATGGCCGGGGGGAACTTCCGCCGAATGACCCCGATCTGGTCCGCTTCGATCAGGCCGTGGCCCGACTCTTCGAGATAACCCAGGCGCTGGCCCGTGAAGGGACCTGGCTCGGCCGCGTCAGTCCCGAGAACATCCTGCTGATCGAGCGTCTGGACACGCCCGACTGGGAAGTCGTGCTGACCGAGTGGGGGTTTGCGTATAACCCTCACGTCGCCATCGGCGACCCGCCCGGCTGGCTTACCCGGTCGAACTGGTCCGTTCTCTGGGACCGCGCTCCCGCCGTGATGAACGAATGGGTTCTGAACGGAGAACGCCCCGGGGAGAAGGGCGTTGATCGCCGCACGCTCGTTCGGCTCCTCGCGTGTCTGCTCGTCGGCCGCGAGACCGTCGCGTCGTGGTGCGCCGAGGCGCCCCGGTCGAAAGGCGGCGGCTCGCCGCTCGTCTCACTACCCCGCGAGGCCGGCCTGACCTCCGAGCTCTGGATGAAGCTTAGCGACGCCCTGGAAGGACGCCTTGGCCTCGACGGTCTTGCCGATTACCTCGCCAGAAAGCCGCCAGGCGCCCATTTCCTTGACACGATCGCCGCGCGACGCGACGTGGTCCGTCACCAGCAAGATCGAGCCCGCCGGGCCAATCGTCGGCGGATGCTCGTCGCCGGAGTGGGCGTCCCCTTGCTCGGGATCGCGCTGGCGGGAGCTTATATCATTGTCGATCGGTCGGGGTACCTGAAGCCGCCGCCGCCGCCGCCGCGGCTCTGCCCTGATTGCCCCGGCGCAAGCCCGCTGG
This sequence comes from Isosphaeraceae bacterium, assembly GCA_965277595.1. Taxonomy (GTDB): domain Bacteria; phylum Planctomycetota; class Planctomycetia; order Isosphaerales; family Isosphaeraceae; genus CBDIDH01. Next base: position 327,500 of record CBDIDH010000002.1, on the reverse strand, counting down.
CCAGTGGCCTTGATGAGCTTGAAACGGCGAGGAAGAAGGGGCGCGACCAAGAAATCAACGCCCTGGGAAAGCTCCACGCTCTGGCCGCCGAGAACGGTCACAAAGCGACTTCCAGCGAACTCGCCTGCCTCGACCTTCAGCGGCGCCGGACGCTGGAGAGCCTGGAAACGGACTTCGCTCGCATCCGCAAGACGTTTGAAGGACTGCCGGAAGACTCGCCCAAGGAATGTCTGACACTCGACACGATCCAGAAACAGGCGCGGGCCGTCCTGGACCTCGATCCCCGGCCGGTTACCCCCGGCTGGCTCACGGCACTCAAGGAGATGCGAAAATGGCACTGCGGTACCCAGGGTTCCTGACGACCGCCCCTCTCACGCTCACGCTCGCCCTTGGTTTTTGGACGTCGCCGGTTCCCGGCCAGACGCCCCGAGGCGATCGGGACCGGCCCGCCGCGACCGAGAAGCCGGCGGAGCCGGACCGCGAGAAGGTCGACGCCCCGACCGCGTCGGTCTCGTCCAACGCGTCGGCTCCGGTCGCCCCGCCGTCGGTCTCCCGGTTATTCATGGTTGTCGGCACCGACCCGTTTCAGCGCGATGTTGACCTGCGCAACAAGTTCCTTCTCGCCGCGAGCAAGGTCGAGCCCAACAACCAGGCCAAAATCGAGGTCCGGGCGATCAGCCGCGAGACGCACGACGAGCTGGCCAAGCTGATCAGCCAGGGTCCCGTCGCGGAAGGGCCGCCGTCCGCGGGCATTCAGGTCGCGCCCTTCGCCGGCAACGACCGGCTCTGGGAGATCTCGACCGGAAACCCCGAGCTTTACCTCACCGGGGTGGATCTTACCCTTGCCGCCGCCGGAGACGGCAAGGCCGGGACGGTTCACCTCGACGCCAAGAGCAAGACCGAGACCGAGGCCAAGCTCCGTTATCACAAGCCGGGGCTTTACCTTCTGACTCTCGACTCGGCGACCCCGCCGAAGTCGGCGATTCTCTTGTTGAAAGACGCCAAGGGGGTGACGAAGTCGGTGCCGATGAAGTGGCCGGTCTCGGACCGCTACTTCATTGTCTCGCTCGAAAACTTCCGGGCCAGCCCGCAGGCGCTGACCGATGCGCTGAAGGATCGAAAAGTGATGGGGACGCCCTTCAAGTCGGTCGGACCGGTTGAGCCGATGTCGCTCGTTCTGGCAGACCTCCGATCGCAGTTCGGAAGTCAGGGCCAGGTCTGGAATAAGAATACGTTCGAGGTCCAGATTCCCGGTCTGAAAGACGCGGAGACGACCCGGATCTGGATCCTCTTTCCGCTCACGCGCCGGCAGCGCGACGAGGAGTTGATCGCCCTGAACAAGCAGGTCGAGGAAGACTCGCAGAGCGCTGTCTCCAAGCGAATCCGCGAGCGGTCCGAGCGTGCCCCGGCCGGCGGCGAGGCGTACGTGATCCGTCCGCAGACCGAGCCGCGCTGGTATGAACTGGTCGGTGGCGAGGACAAGCCCTTCGCCGGCAAGTTCAAGCTTGAAGGGGTCGACCAGTGGGAGGTTGAGGACGAGTACCACTGGCTGATCGTCTACGAGTTCGGCGACGGGCCGACGGCGACCCCGAACCCCGTCATGAAAGATCGCGTCGTCGACGGCGTCCACGAGACGGCCCCGGTCCTGGCCTTCGACCAGGAAGTTCCCGAGTTCCCCAAGGGGATCAAGCAGTTGAAAAAGCGTTGAGTGGAACGAGACCGGGACGGACGTTCGGGGCGCGGCCTCGGGGGGCCTCGGCCGGGAACGCCGGAGGGACGCAATCGTGAACGAGGCAGTAGACCCGAAATACCCGCTGATGGGTCCGTCGCAGGCAAGGCGGCTCGCCGAGGTCAAGGAGGCCTTCGACGCGATCGCCCGAGAGTTACCGCGTCTGGCGGCCAAGACCGAGGTCAAGGAGCTGAACGAGCGGGTCGCGAAGCTCGAAACGCTGATGGGCCAGCCGTGCCTTCGGATCGGCATGCTCGGATCGTCCGGGGCGGGCAAGTCAACGACCGTCTCGAACATCCTGGGAGTTCCCGAGCGCGACGGACCCTGTCCCCCAGGCGGCGGCGGCGCGGGAACCGCCGTGGCCACCCGGATTCGGGCCTCGGCGCCCGGCGGATCAGTGAAGCTCCGGCTTGAATTCATGACCCGCGAGCAGTACAACGCTCGGCTCGCGGAGGTTCAGGGGCTCATTCCCGGCCTCGGCGACGCCAGCCCGGGCGATCTCCCCGGCCTGATCCGCAAGGCCGCCGCCGACGGCCTGGCCCGCCCCGAGGAGTTGCGATCGCTGAGCAACCTTCTCGAAGCGTTTCAGGCCCACTCCGCACGCCTTGGCACGGTTGACGAGTCGCACGCTTACGAGGACCGGTCGCGGGTTTTGCTTCACGCCGGCGCCGGTGCCGGAGTGAGCTTTATCCCGCTACTCCGGCAGGTTGTCGTCGACTTTCCCTTCGCCAGCGACCGGGTCGACCACCGTCTCGAACTGATCGACCTGCCCGGCCTGGGCGTCTCGAACCGTGCCGACGAGCGGCTGACCGAAAGCTTCCTCGGCGAGCTTAATGGCGCCTTTGTCTTCCTGCGAGCCAAGGGGGCCAACGACGAGCAAGCCGCCAAGCTGATCGAAAAGCTCCTCAAGCAGTTTCCCAGGCTGGGAGGGCGGGTCTGGGCCCTCGTCAGCGGTTTCGACTCGCTCGATGCGCCGATGCTCGGCGAAGCCCCAGGCGCCCGGTCCGTGCTGGACTACCTGGCCGACTACCTCACCGATCGCGGCGTCAATCACCGCAACGCGATTCTCCTGGGCAACCACATCTATCAGGGCTGGCTTCGCGAGATCAACGCCAAATCCGGGCCGACGGAAACGCCGAGCCGGATCACCGCCGAGATGATCGCCCGTTGGTCGCGCGAGATGAACCTGGTCATCAACCTGCCCCGTGGTGTCGATGGCGAGCCGATCGTTCCCCGACGATTTCGCGAACACCCGATTCTCGCCGATGCGTTCGAGAAGTCCGTCCTGGTCGACGGCGGGATCGGCCGGCTCCGCGAAGTCATCACCCGAGACGTCTTCGACGCCGTCGTCCGCGAGGTCCGCGGCCAGGTCGACGACGGCCTGGAGGCCGCCGCCGCGGCGATGGCCGACGAACTCTCCGCGGCGCTGGCGCGGTCGGGAATGGACCCCAACGACCTGGTTCTGGCGACCCAGTGGCGATCGAAGTTGCTCGAACTCGGCCGACGCAAGCTTCAGCGCGAGCGACGGTTCTACGAAACCGAGGCGAAGAAGCTCAACGATGACCTCGACAACTATCTTGACCAGGCGATCGTTGACGACCTGCCGATCAAGGACCCGGACCGGCCCGCCGTGAACATGCTCGACCTGATGCACCAGATCCACTGCCGGAACCTTCGCGTCAAGGTGCTCGACGCCGCGCCGGAACTGCTCAGGGACATTTACAAGCGTGTCGATGACGAGATCGCCGGGGTCAGCCTCGGGCCGATCGAGACCGCGCCGCCGCCGCTTCGCGACCCCAAGGCGGCCTGGACCGCGCGCACGACCGCCGACCGCCGCGACCCGACCTGGTACACCCCGACCCTCAACTCCTTCCACAACGAATTGGTCTTCGTTCGCGACCTGGAAGAAGCGTCGTCAACGTACCCGAAGGACGACTACAAGCGGCTCATGAAGCACAAGACGCAGGCGGTCGTTCGTGAGTTCATTCGCCTGACCCTTGACCGGATGGCCGGGCATCTCAAGGGCCTTGGCGACGAGCTGCTGCTGATTGGGGGAAGCCCCGCCGAGGCCGACCCGGTGGCCGAGTCGCGCTACAAGGCCCTGATCGACCGTCTTGGGAAGGCGCCGCGGACGGCTCAGAATGGAGCAATCTAAATGGTTGACCCGATCCACTTCGCCCGGGTTTACATGCAGACCGGGACGCATTTCAAGCAGGTCTCGGGCTTGAAGGGAAGAGACCTGCTCTCCCCCTCGTCAGTCGTGGCCACCGCGCCGAAGTTCTGGGCGATCATCATCGCCAACCAGGATCCGAAGCGGCCGGTCCGCTGGCTCGACGTCTCCGCGACGTATTTGACCCGGGCCTCGGGCAAGGTGCCAGACCCGATCGACTTCACCCGCGACAAACCCAAGCCTGGGATGCTCGCCGCCGAACTTACCCCCGATTCGGAACTGACGCTGACAATCCAGGTCTTCACCGACCACCCGGATTATCGAGCGGTCGTCGAACGCGCCAGGGCAACGCGGGGGGCGATCCGGCATGAAGTGATCGTCAACACCGCGGCGCAAATCGGCGGCAAGCGGATCGAAGACCAGATCGCGATCCAGGTCGCGCTGAACAACGTCGAGGCGATGCCGGTCTATCGCGGCTTCGTCGCGCTCGACCTGGGCAACACGAGCAGCACACTGGTGTACCGGGCCCGAGGTCTGAACGTCGGCCCCGAGATCCGCCTGGTCCAGACCCGCGAGACGGCGGTCGGCCCGGCCGAGCCGGCGACCTCCGCGCTTCGGATCAAATCCATTCGTCTCCCGACCGCCGCGGCGCCGGCGAACTACAAGGCCTGCGACTGCCTGATTGGCCAGGATGCGCTCGAAGGCGATCCCCCCGTCGACAGCCTCTTCCTTGGCGCCAAGCGGCTCCTGTCTGACCATGCCGGCCCCGGCGAACCGCAGACGCTTGACTTCCTGCACGAAGGGCAGCGGATCGAGATCGGCCGGACCGAGCCGGCTGAGTTGTTCATCGCCAAGATGCTTGAAGCCTTCTACCGCCAGGAACGGAGCTATCCCGAGCGCCTCGTGCTCACCTGCCCGACCACCTTTTCGCGGCTCGAAGTAGAGAAGATCAAGGTTGCCGCGTACCACGGAGCGAGGCGCTCGCGCGGTGTCGAGCCACGGTCAAAGGCCCCGACCGACGAGGAGCTCAAGAGGACGGTCCCCTGGGTCATCGATGAGGCCTCGGCCGCCGCCTTCTACTTCGTCCACGACGAATTCCTCGAAAAAGACGGTCGGGTCGCGGGATTTCGTTACATTTATCCCGAAGGAATGAACCTCCTGCTGTTTGACTGCGGCGGCGGCACGACTGACATCGCGCTCGTTCACGTCAAGGCCGATGAAGTCGAGGTCGACAACGTCGGCCAGGCCATCGATCAACCCGAGGCGCCTCGGGCCAAGAAGTTCGTCGTTGACTTCAAGGTGAAGGGCCGCGCCGGGCACCGCAACTTTGCCGGCGACGCGATGACGATGGCCGTTTACCGGCTTCTCAAGCTCAAGCTCGCCCGGCTGATGGCGGTCGAGGGAAGCCTGGACTGGCCCCAGGCCGACGACAAGAAGGCGCTGCTTCAGTTCTTCGCCGACGGATCGCGAATGGCCCAGGTCGACAAGATTCTGCGGACCGCCTTCGACGCCGAGGAGGACGACCCGAGCCTGCCAGAGACCCGCGACCGCAAGAAGGCGACGCTTCTGCTCTGGAAGGCCGCCGAGGAACTGAAGCGCAAGCTAGCCACGGCCGCCGCCAAGAAGGAGGCCAAGGGGCAAGCCAGAGTCGCCTTCAGGGACGCGAACGAGAACCTCGGGGTCGCCCACCTCCAGGAGGTCCGAAAGATGGCCGGGACCGCCGCCTCCGTCCCCGAGGATTTCACCGAACGAGCGCAGGAGCTGACGATCAGCACCGCGGAGGTCGACGCCCTGATCGAGGCCGAGACGCGTGAGAGTGTCCGCTATGCCCGATCGCTCATCGAGGCGAGGCTCGGGCGTGGTCAGGAGGTGAACTGGGTCTTCGTCGTCGGCAACGCGTCGCGCTGGCCGCTTTTGCGTCGCGTCATGTTCGACCCCGAGTACGGCTTGCCCGTCCGCTTCCTCGCCGAGCGGCTCCGGTCGGTCCGAGGCGCCGACCTGAAAAACTCGGTCGCCAAGGGTGCGCTTCGGGTCATGGAGATCCGCGATCGGTTCCAGGACTACTCGGTCAACTTCGACGAGGAGTTGATGGAACGCCTTCCCTTTGACATCCAGCGCAAGGGGGCACTGCCGCTGGAACGGGTCCTTTTTCAGGAGAACGACTGTTACGACGACCTCAAACCCCGTGAGATCGCGATCGCGACCCCGACTCGCGAAATCGTTTTGAGCCGGGTCTGGCCGGGCGACGTCAAGGGGGAAGACTACCTGAGCTTTCATTGCCCAGGCTCGACGCCCCTGTTTGGGAAATACCGGATCGAGTACGACCGCCACCAGCACGGGTTCAAGATGCGCGCTGTCGACGAGGATGGCGAGCCCAAGGGGGAGCCGATCCCCGGAGTTCCCCAGGGGATTAACTTCCGTAACGCGCCGGTCCAGGTGGGAGAACTGGCATGGCTTCCAGTCAAGGCGTGAACCACGCCTCATCTAGGTCTGGACCCTCGCCCGCCGGCCGGATTGACTTCGATGCGCTGCAAGAGTGCGTCGAGGAAGGTGTCCGACAGCTTCACCTGACCATTCTCTGGTACAAGTACCGAGCCCAGTTCACGGCCCTTCGCGACCGTCACGACGATCGGGAGGCCGGGGTCCTCGCCAACCGACTCGCCGAGGAGGCCATCCGTCCCTTCGGCGACGCCGAATGGCTCCCGGGAGGACTGCAAACCGCCGAGACGATCAAGAAACAGAGCGCGCGCTACCGGTCAACCGACTGGTCCCGGGCCATCAAGAACCTGGAAGACCAGTTGCTCGCCTACGTCCACGAGTCGGCCAGGTCGGGGCACCCGCCCCGGCTTCGCGGCCTTCAGGAGATTCTTCACGCGTTCGAACTCGAACCGGAACGCGACGCTTGGCCACCAGTGACCCAGGACAATGGCGACCCTTTCCTCTACAACGCCGCCCACGTGCCGATCTTCTGGAGCTGGCAGGCCGAAGCCCTCGACGGCTGGTACCGGTTGACCCCCGCGCTCGTCGAGCGCGAGAACGCCTTTGACTTCGACAAGCGGCTCAGGAAAGAGATCGAGCGGGTCGCGTTGCTCGTCAAGGGCATCGAGCGGATCGATCGTTCCGGCCTCGCGGACGAGGCGAGACGGCATATAAGGAACCTGGAAATCGTCCGGGTCATCGCTCACCCGCCACCCCCCGGACGCGCCTCGGGGGTCGACTGGAACGACCGCTATTACTGGCAGGTCGCCTACGACCAGACGCCCGCGACCTGGCCGCCCCGCGCGCTGGCCGAACTGGCGCGGAGCGTCCGCGAGATCACGGGGCGCGACGACATGTCCTGGCTTAAAGCTCTCAAGATCCCCCGGCCCGCGTCTCCGCTCACGCCCCGCGAGGCGCTGGCTCTGGGAGTCGTCGACGCGCTCGACGGCGTTGATCGCGCGCGACCACTGCCGATGGGCGTCTGGGACGAGGCGCGCCGCCAGCTTGGCCACATTCTCGGCTGCGCGGTCGTCCTGATCCGACATCAGGAGCTTGACGCGGCTCGGGCGCACTGGCGGACGGTCCGCGCCAGGGGCGACTCCTGGTCGCTCAGGACAACGGGCCTGGCGACGACCTCGCCAGGAGTCGGGGATCGCCTGCTCCGCCCCGCGGAATTCGAGGCCCCCGCCGAGACGGAATCACCGCTTTATGACCCGCTCAAGGCCCTCCGAGGTCTGAAGAGGCCGGTCCGGCTCGCGGAACTGGCCCGGTTGCTCCTGTCCCGGCTGGCGGAAGCGCCGGACCTGCACCTCGCACCCTCGACAGACGACCTGGCCCTGATCTGGGAAATCCTTGGTCGGGCACGGATCGCCCCCTCGCCCGAGTCGTCCTTGCTGATTCTGGAGCTCGATCGGCTCGGCTACCGGCTTGCAAGTCCGCCGGCTCGGTCGGGCGCGGCACTCGCCCCGGGGTGGACGGTCGTCGTCGCCGACGGGGTCTCCGGGCGTCCCCAGACTCTCGCTGGTCCTGGCGTTGGCGTTGGCGTTGGCGAGACTGCCGCCTCCTCGGATGTGATCGCGCTTCAGACCCCGGACGGCCGGTTCGTCTTTCCCTCGGTCTGGGTCCGGGTGCCGCACCCCTGGATTGACTCTGAACCCTGGGTCCGTATCCTGGTCCACCACGAATCCACGCTCCCTCGCCTCATTTATGCAGGTCCGGACGAGTCGCGCCCCGCGCCCTGGGCGGCGCGGTCGGGCCTGGCCGACCTGATCGCCGACCTGATCGCCGCGCGGACGGCCACTGGCCCGGGCCTTCCACCTCCGCCAAGCTCGCCGGGGATGGACCCGATGAGCGACCTGTTCCTGGCCTTCTACGACGAAGACGCCCGATTCCAGACCCCCCGAGACCGGAACGCCGGCCGGCTCGACCTCATCGCGCGGGACTTTTACCAGGCGATGACCGAGCCCGCTCGCGCTCGCCTGGGCGTTCCACTGCGTGCCGCCGACCTGGCGGTCGACCTTCCCGCTCTGGTCAAGGCCAGCACTTCCGAGACCGTCAGGGTGACCTGGGACGAGGCCGTCGGAACCAGCCGCGAAGTCGAGGTGGTCAACTGCCGACTGGCCCGGCCCGGCCGCCCCGCCGCAGTTCACCTGCGCGCCGCGGCGACATGCCCGGCCGAGGTCCTGCGCTGGGCCACCCTTCCGCCGCTCGGCGCGCTGACCGACGGGCCGCTCGCGACAGCCTTCCGGGCGCTCCGCTGGCTCCCCGCCCGGCCCGACGCCGCGACCGCCCTGGCCGAGATCGAGAAACGGATCAAAATCGCTCTGCAGGACGACTCGACGGTCAATGCCCTGATCCTCCCCGCGCTGGCCGACGATCCGGCCGCTATTCCCTTCCGACGCTGGCTCCGGCAGATCTTTCCGCGCAAGGCGATCACGATTTACCCCGATCTCGACCCCGAGACGTTCGCCCCGCGCTGGGCCGAGACGTCAAAGGGGGCCGCCGCGATCAAGGCCGTCGGCGGCCTGGCGTGGCGGTTTGATGACGTCGCGCCCATCGGCGTGCCGATCCCTTCGGAAGAGCTGCGCTTCTCCCTGGTCCCGGAACGAGCCAGAGGGACCTTCAGCCTCGGGTCGCGGGGCGATCGCCCCTGGCTCGCCGCGGCGATCGAGGCGTGCAAGGCGGCGCAACAGGTCGACGGTTTACCAGACCCCCTTGCCCAAGCGATCGCCGCGCTGGCTGAGGAGGCCCCTCGCTTCGCTCGATCCGACCCGAGCGGTCGGCCCGGCGAAGATTGGGCACCGCTGGTCTCGGTCTTGAGCGCGATCGCCGAGGCTCCGTCAACGACCTCGGCCGCGGCGCTCGACCTTGCGCTCGCGGGTCCGCGCGAGGTCGCCCGGTCGCTCGGCCTGACGGTTCATCCGGCGAACTGGTCGTACGCGCGGCCGCCGGATCTCGGCGAATTCTCCGAGTCCGAAGCGCGGGTGGACCCCGATGACCCTCCCCCCGCCTTCACCGAAGGAGCCGGTGAGGCCGGCGCGCTGACGGTCCGGAGATTCGGCCTGGGCGCGTCGCCGGCCCTTCTGGGCGTCTCCAGCGGGCGCGCTCCCGAAGGCTACCAGGATCTTGTCGACCACCTTGGCGGACTTGACCATCCCGACGCCCGCAAGATGCTGGCGATGCTTCTGACCTGGCCCCTGGCGGCCCGTTCGGGACGGCTCGATCTCAAGGCAATCGATTTCTACCTGGCGTTCTGGATGACCCTGGGAGAGACCTTCCGTGGGGATTCGTACGACGAGTTCGTCCGGCTTGAAGCCCGGGTCGCGGCGCTGCTCGAGCGTGCCTTCCAGTTTTTCAAGTTTGAGCCGCGGGCGGTCGGCGACCTGCCCGAGTCGTGGGTCGAGGTGGTGGCGCGGGGTCCGCTCCGAACGGGCCGGGTCCGTCGCCTCCGCCGCCCCGGCCTGAAGACGTCGCAGGGCGCCTTGCGGGTCGCCGCTCAGGTGGAGATCGAATGATGGCGGACGCTCCGGTTTCGACAGAACTCCCCGCGCCGGCTCGCCCCTGGATCGGCCTCGCGCTTGGGGTCGCGGCGGCGGGCGGGTTGCGGCTGGCGCGGCCCGAGGCCCTGGAACGGCTGACCGGCACCCCAATGCTGATCTGCCACGCCCTGACCATCGCCGCGCTGACGACCCTGCTTCAGGAGACGTTCCAGTGGGTCGCTCGCGGTCGCGCTCTCCGCGATGCCGAGGCGGACGGCCTCGCCAATGCGTCGGCCTGGCCCCGACTTCTCGTCGCCGGGGCGTTGCGCGGGCGGCTCTCGGGCCTCTTTGGCCAGTCGGACATCGAAACGCGGCTCGACACCGCGGCGCACGACGCCCGGACCAACGCGGCCTGGCGCTGGTGGTCGTTTCAGATCCTCGCCTTCGCCCTGCCCGCGCTTGGCTTCTTCGACGGCTGGCGGAATGTCAGGGCCGACACCGACGGCGCGGCCCTCGTCGAGGTCTTCCTCCCCTTGCCGGTGGCGATCGGCGAGGCCGGTCTGGTGCTGGCCTGGACAACCTGGCTGGCCTTCGAGGTCCAGACCCAGTTCGAACGCTGGCGGAGCCTGGCGGGGCGACGCATCAGTCGACATTCCCCGATCCTGCGCGACATCCTCGGTCGAGGCGACTCCGCCGGCATGAAACCGCGAGACGATTCTGGGGACGATCAGCTCGACGAGACACTTGACTCTGGCGACGACGGGTTTTCAGGTCTCGACCCCGACTTGCCTGACGACGAGGACACGAAGGACGGTCGGTCCGACCCCTGGGTTCCCCCGGACCGGCAGAAGATCGCTTCGAAGGGGTCGATGTTCGACGAGCTTTTCGACCCCCCCTCGGCCGATGTTTCGGCGCCGGGCGAGAACGTCGGAGACTGACCGCCCTTCGCCTGAGGAGACCGCCGGTGAACCGCCCCGATCGTTGGAACATGGCCGTCTGGATCGTCTGGGCCTTAGTTTACACGCCGGCGCTGGGGATCGCGTCGATCGCGGCCTACCGCCAACAGGGAAGGTTTCCCGCGGCGGCCATCGTCGGCTTTGATCCCGCCAGCCCCCTGAAGGCCGACGACCGGCCGGGCCTTCTCCGGCTTCAGATCGTCTGTAGTCGGCCGGTGCTGGGGTTGAAGGTCGCGGTGGTCGCCTCGGGCGGCCCCGGCGCCGCCCGCGAGGGGATCGATTTCGCCCCGCTTGGCTCGCCGCTCACGCTCGATCCGCTCAGGGAGAAGACCCCCCTCGACCTGGTGATTCTCGATGCCGATCGTCGCGTTGACACTCCGCTTCGATTGGCCCTGAAGGCCGTCGGCGGCGTAGCGATCGACCCAAACTCCGCGTCGTGGATGGTCATCATTCCGCGCCGGACTGCCTCCGGTCGAACCGTCGCGGTCTCCTTCGCGGCGAGAGCGCCCGAGGTGACCGAGGGCCAGAGGTCTCTGGACCTCGCCGTTCGATTCCAACCAGCGACGTCCGGGCCGGTCACGGTCTCCTATCAGGTGGACGACCGCCCCGCGCAAGCGCAGATCGTTCCCGAGGGGATGGTCTCGGCCACCCTCCCGCTGGACATTCCCGACGATTCGGTGCATACCGGCGACCGCATCCTGGCCGTGACGCTCCATAACAGCCCCGGCGTCACGCTCGGCTCTCCGGCCACGCTCAAGGTGCTCGTGCATGACGACGAACCGGCGCCAGTCGTCCGCGTCGAGGAGATCACCTCGATCGTCCCTTCAGGCTCGGAGAGGCCCTTCGCCTTCCGCGTCACCGTCAGGCCGCCAAGCGCCAGGGCGGTCCGCCTGCATTGCCGGGTGACCTCAAACTCGGAAAGCCTGGTCGATCCCCCGCCCATCATCGAGGTTGCCCCCGGTGAAGGGAGTCGCGAGGTTGTCCTTAAGCCGACGCCCGGTAAGCCCGACGCCCCGACCCGGTCCGCGGAGCTGACCTTCGATCGTGCGGAAGGGGGACGCCTCGAACCCTCGCCGAGTCGGCTGACCCTCAGCGCGCGGGAGGTCAAGCTCAAGGGCGACCTCCTGGTCGTCGTCGTCCAGACCGACGAGTTGGTGGAGAACCGCGACCTGGACCGGCCCTTCTGGGACGTCTTCGAGGCCAATCGTACCGTGCTCTCGCGCGGCGGGTTCGTCCTCGTCCGCAAAGACGCGCCCCCGGCCGTCTGGGCGCTCGATGTCAAGCGATCGGCTCCCAACGAGTCGGGTAAACCCTTCCGACGCGAGGATGGCGACTCGCTTGACACGATTCTCAACGCCGCCTTCGACGCCGCCTCGTCCTTCCGGCCAAGGGCGGCAAACCCCAACTTTCAGGTGGCGGTCCTCTGGCCGACGCTAGGCCGGATCGCCCAGTACCGCTTTGACCCCGCCGCCCTTCGCTGGCCCCCGGGCAATCGGGCGCATTTCTACGTGCTCGGCGGCTCCGATTTCAGCGACGCGCTCCAGAAAGTTTTTCAAGAGAAAGGCGGGACCGCCCGCTTCCTCAGGACTCGCGAGCAGATTGAGGAACTCGCCGACTACATCGTTCAGGACCTCAAGTCTCCGACACCCAGGTGAACCGATAAATCTCATGCAGGACAACACTGATCGGAACACGTTCGATGACGACCGACCCGAAGAGGCCAACGCCGTCGGCTCGACCGTGAACGTCGGTCCCCTCCTCGATCGCGTCGAGTCCGCGAACGCGACCCTCAAAGACTCGGTCAAACGCCTTGAGATTGCGCAGGAGGCCCAGGCAAGGCTCTTTGCGAAGCTCGAAACTTCCGGAGACTTTCTCGACAGAGTCAGCAAGGCCGAGTCGATCCTTCACGAGTTCTTTGAAAAGCTGCGGGCCCACGACCTGGAGATCAGCGACCGGCAGAAAGGGGCCGAGGCGTCGCGCCAGGCCGTGCTGAAAAACCGGCTCGACCCGATCGAGAACGCCCTGCGGTCGCTGGACGAACGCCTTGGCGAGCTTTCGGGGCGCCTTGCCGGGGCGACGACCGGAATGGGCGAACTGGAGGCAACGCGGCGTCTGCCGCTTGGCTACCGCGTCTCGTCCTGGGCGGGAGCGCTGATGATCGTCGCCGTCGGCCTTGGGCTTCTGACCGTCATCCAGTTGGTTTATCGTCAGGCGGTGGCATCGGGTCTCGATCGGGATCGGTCGCAATCGACCCTGATCGCCGCCCGGCTCGATCAGGTCGAGGACCGGGCCCGCTCCATGCAGGTCGCGGCGGATCAGGTCCGCGACGCGGCGCAGGGCCTCCAGAGTCTCCGGCCGCGACATGAAGAACTCGCCGAGAGCGCCGGCAAGACCCTGCGGCAAGTCGAGGCCAGCCGCGCGGCGATCGATGGCCTTGTCAGGACCCTGAAGAACGAGGCCGCCGCGAACAAGGCCGTCCTGGAGAACCTGGGAGATCAGGTCGCCCGCGACGTCTCTCGGACCGTGAACGAGGCGGTCACCAGGCCGGTCGAGTCAAACAAGGTCGCCATCGACACCCTCTCGGGTCGGTTCGAGGGACTTCGAACGCTTCTGAAGAAGCCGGCGAGGCCAGAGAGGACAGCCCTCGTACTCTTTAACTCGATGGCGCTGAAGGCCGAGACCTGCAAGGCGGCGCTCGAACGCCTGTTCCTGGAAACTCCGCTGCGGTGGGGATACGACGGCTACCAGATCGCACTCTTCCTGTCGAGCAATGGCGCCCTTCAAAAAGGGGGGAACGTCGTTCCGTTCGGGCCTGACCCCGCGCCCTCGGCCCCCTTTCAGGTCGCCTGGACGACCGAGGCGGGCAGCGGCGACGACTTTCAGAAATTCGACCCGAAAGCCCTCTTCTCCGAGGTTCCCGAGGGCGTGGCCCGGCGCTGCGTTCTGGTCGTCGGCCCCGCGGTCTCTCCGCCGAAGCGAGACGACCCACGCTGGCCGAAGTCGGTCCGGGTCCATGCCCTGATCGTCGGCAAGTGCGAGAAGGACCGGCTCAAGGACTGGGACGACTTCTGCAAGGACCACGGCGGCGGCGCCCGCGAAGTTGCCCCGGAAACCGACAAGCTCCAGGCCGAGATGATCGTCGCGACCGAACCTCAGGGCCGAGGCCGCTGACGCTCTTTGTTTGATGCTCGTCCCGATCCCCCTCCCTGGCCCGACCGATCGCAAAGGACCACGCCGATGACGCTCACAAGCCCCCGCCCTCGCGTCGCCGCGGCGCCTCTGGCGCTGGCGGCCGCGCTGCTCGCCGGTCTCCTCTCGGACGCTCGCGCGCAGGCACCAACGGATCTCATCGAGATTCCGGAACACAAGTCGATGCCGAAAGCTTTTCTGCCGACGCCCGTCCGCGACGCCTGTGAGCCGGCGTTGAAACCCAATGACCCTCCCCCCCCGCCCTGGCGGGTCTGGATCGCCGTCAAGCACCTTCGCCCGCGTAGCCGGGACGCCATGGACGCCAAGCCGGTCGTCGGCCTAGACGAGTTCGCTTACCTCGATGCGTGCGGCGTCCTCTTGGAATCGCAGGGCCAGGGCGGGGGAAAAGCCCGCCATGAATTCCTCCTGGTCGGTCAGTTTGCCGGCGACGGCAAGTCGTTGAGCCGGCCACTGGGATGGGTCCCTCGCGACTTTGTCATTGAGGCAAACAAGGCCCTCGTCGCGCAGGCCAATTGCATCCCGATCAAGACGATGATCGTCAACGACCCGAAACGGGCCGAGACCCTTCTCGATGAGAAGGGCGAATTTCAGCGTGCTGTCTGGACTCTCTCGGTCCCCTCCGAGCCGACGTCGGAAAAGGAACGCGCCGACTACCGGCTCGGCCAGTACAGCCTGTTTAACATCTTCTGGGTCTACGCCCGGAGCCCCGCGGGACGGGTGACGCCCGAGGGCCAGACAACGCAGGACAACGCCTACCTGCTGCTCGGCTCGTCGCCTTCGATCGAGGTCAACCTGGGAACGCGCACGGACAACGTGAAAGAAGTCATCATCGGCTGGGTTCCAGAATCGCGGACGATTCCCTGGCTCACCCGCGAGGCGATCGCCTGGGACCAGGCATCGACCATGCCCGAGGCCAACCCGCGTCGAACGAAGCCGGGCGAGGTCTTCGAGACGGCCGCCGACGCCTGGGCCGCCTTCTACCCGGAAGAGTTTACCTCGTATCTCGGCAAGCCCGTTCCCTCGAAGATTCAACGGCCGATGGTCGAGACGTTCGTCACTTATGAGGACTATCAACGATCCGTTGCCGAGTCAAAGGGGGCGAAGGGGCGCGAGGTCAATGCCCCCGCGCCGAGCCTCGCGGCCGGAGACAAGGTCTCCCTGGGGTACGAACCGCACCACATGCGTTTTCCCGCGCTGCCGGCGGCGCGTCGCCCCGTGAGCGACGAGCCTAAGCTCCCCTCGACCGCGAAGAATGGCAATCTGCTCTATCGCATCGGCGCGATTGGCGGGACCACGAACCAGTCTCAGACACAGATCGACGACCTCAAGAAGAAAATCGAGGAGGTCGGCAAGCTGCTCACCTCCACCGAGATCCTCTTCGTGATCGACGACACCTTGAGCATGGGTCAGCACTTCCCCGACGTCGCCGACGCCGTCGCGGAGATCGTCGCCGATGCTCAGGCAGGCGTGGCGAAGCTCGGCAAGGACGGCAAGGGCGGCCCGACCGTGAAGCTCGCGGTCGCCTACTACAACGACATCGACGAGAAAGACCCAGGCCACAAGCCCTTCGAGGTGATGAAGCTCCAGGCCGCCGACCAGCTTGCCGGCGACTTCGCCGACCGGGTCCGCAACCACGCCGAGTTTCACGGCGGGGGCCTGCCTCGTGAAATGGTCTTCGAGGGCCTTCAGCAGGCCATCAGTGGAGCCTTTTTTTCCACCTACGCCCGCAAGCTGGTCGTCCTGATCGGCGACATGGGCGACAAGTCGAACGACCCCACCCTACCGCAACTGACCAGCCACTTTTTTCGCCCGAATTCCGACACCCCCACCGAGTTCATCTCCGTCCAGGTCGTTCCCCCCGAGCGGTCGGCCGACGCCCGGACCTTCGCCGACCAGATGGCCGCCCTGACTCGCATCCTCAACGAGAACCGGGGCAGCAGCAAGCGAACGCTCGGCACCAACCTGGTGCTCGGTCGCGACGACCTCGCCAAGGTCATCTCGCGAAGCTATGAGGGGCTCAAGACCGACGCCGAACGGATGCGCCTTCAGGTCGAAGCGGTCCGGATGGGGAAGTCGTCAACGACCCTCGACGAAGACTTCAAGAACGTCATCCGTCGCAAGGTTCCCGAGGCGGCCCGGCTCCTCGACCCCAAACCCGGCGAGACCGAGGCCGACCTTCAGGGGTTCAACCTTGGCCACGTCTGGAAGTATCCGAAGGGACAAGAGAACCGGGTCTCGCAGACCCGCGAGGTCGTCTTGCTCAACCGCGCCGAGATTCAAGAACTGGTCAACGCTTTGAAGCCCGTCGTCAACTTCAAGGCCACGAACGACCGTCGCAAGCAGCCGTCGAAAGAGGTCGTCCGCAAGCTGATCCAGGACCTTGTCGGCGAGGGGAAGTCGGCCGACGTCTCGTTCGAGAAGGCGACACTCCAGCGGCTCGGCCTTCAGGTCCACAGCGACCTGCTCAGATATCCGCTGAACAGGGCCTCGATCGATCTCGACTGGCAGGTCGTGGAGAACCTCGCCGCCAAGATCGATCGGCTCAACGACATCCTCAACGACAAGGAACGAGACTGGACGACCAGGACGGTCAAGGAAGACAAGGGCGATTTCATCGTCCACATCAAGGGCGACACGATTTACGACCGCCCGAGAGGCTTCACGATTCCCGGCGGCACCACGAAATACTACTGGCTCGACGTCCAGGACGAGGTTCCCTGATGACCCTGAACGCGCGAAAATTGCTCTTTCATTACGAACCGAAGGGGCAACGTCCCCCCCGCGCCCCGCTCGACCTGACCGGCCATGATCTGCCGCTTCCGGCCGAGGGAACGGTGGCCCTGCTCGGTGAGTCGGGCTCGGGCAAGTCAACGCTCCTGAACGTCCTCGGGCTGCTCTGGGATCAGGCGCTGGCGGGCGGGGCGGTCACTTACGAAGGCGCCTCCGCCCCGCTTCAGGATCTTCCCCGCGCGGAACAGGCGAGGCTCCGGCGTGAAGAGTTCGGCTTCGTCTTCCAGTCGTCGTACCTCTTGCCGCATTTCAGCGTCCGCCAGAACGTCTCGGTCCCGCTCGAACTGGCCAGGGTCGCGCCCGAGGAACAAGACCGGCGGGTCGTCGCTCTGCTCGCCGCGGCCGGGCTCTCGCCGCATATCGACCGTCCCGCGCGGAAGCTCTCGGGGGGCGAACGGCAACGCGCCGCGGTCGTCCGGGCGATCATCCACGACCCCCGAATCGTCTTCGCCGACGAGCCCGCCAGCAACCTCGACCGGCAGAACGCCGAGGTCGTGCTCGACCTGCTGGCGCAGTGGCGCTCCGGCGGACTGAGCTATCAAGCCACGCGCCCGCGCCGCCTTCTTGTTCTCGTCAGCCACAGCCTCCGGCAGGTCCGCCGGGTCGGGGCCGAACACCTCATCCTCCTCTTCGACGGCAAGGTCGTCGGCAACCGCGCGTACCCCGGCACGCTCGACGACGACGCGGTCTACGAGGCGATTGAGCGCGGCATCACCCCCTCGCCGCGTCCCCAGGTGATCGCGGCCTCTGGAGGCCACAACGTATGAGACCGCCAACGGTCCGCCCCCCCTACCTTGTCCGCTTCGCCGCGCGCGACCTCTCGGAGCGGACAAACTGGCCAACCACGCTCGCCGCGCTAGTGACGATCGCCGCGGCGGTCGGCTTCGCCGTCCTCTCGCGTGGCCTCGCCCTGGGCGCCTACCGGGTCGAACTGAGCCGGCTCGACCACGACCCGACCAACCGGACACTCTGGTTTGGCAACGACAACGCGCGGAGGATGACCCCCGCTCGGATCGCCGAACTGACCCAAGCCCTCTCGACTGCCCTTCCCGCCGGCGCGGTCGAGGGCGTCTACCCGTTCAGTCGGACCGCCGACGACTGGGAATGGGTCACCGCCGACGGTAAGAGCGTCCGCTCTCCGGTGGGCCGGACGCTTCGCCCCGATGACCGCTTTCTGGAAAGCTATCCTGTCCGAGGCGATGCCCGGGTCACCCGACTCACCGCGTCGGACGCGGGAATTGTCGCCGCCCCAGGAATGCTCAAGATGCTCGGTTACCCTGACTCAGCCATCGCCGGGAAGTCCACTCCTTCCCGCCTCCTCCTTCAGCGCCGGACGGACGGCCAACGGATCAAGGTTCCGCTGCTCGGAGTCGCGCAAAACGAATTTCCTTCGTTTGTTTACGTCGACTACGTTCTTGGCGAAGCGTATGAGACGGAGTTACGTCGCGAAAACCCCGTGGTCGCGCTCAAGGAATTCCGCACTGGCCCTCTTCCCGGCGCCTGGATCGAGGCGGTGGAAAATCATGCGCTTCCTCCCCACCTCGTGAAACTCATCGACGACCAAAAATTGGAATATCCGACTGTTGTCCCTACCCCCAAGGGGTTTGCCTGGATTCTCTCCAATAGCCGAGGCGATCGGTTTGATCCCGACGTCGCCACCTGGAAGACCTTCCTCAATCAGATCGCCGCCGAGATGGCGCAGACGCCCAACTTCCCGGCCGCCCCCGACTTTCTCAAGTCTCCTCCCGAACAGGAGACGGGGCTTAAGAAGGCTCCAGCACCAATCGTCGACCATCAATATGTCGCCGTGGTCGTCAACGACGTCCGCCAACTTCCCCAGGCCGGCCGCGTCGTGCAAGAAGTCCTGAGCCAATCGTCCCGGGGAGACTGGGCCGTCCCCCTGAACGAGGGAACCACCGCCGAGGTCATCAAGCTGAGTGAGCGAACGTCGGAGGCCCTTCGCCTCCTGACCATCTTCAGCCTCGGGGTAGCCGCCGTGGCCGTCGTCAACCTGCTCGTCGTCGAATGGCTCCGCGCCGAACGTAAACTTCCCGAATGGGGCATGCTCAAGGCGATCGGAATGACCGGCCCGCAGCTCGCGATGCTCGGGGTGCTCGAAGGCACGGCTCTTGGCGCCCTCGGAGCGGGCTCTGGAATTGGCCTCAGTGTCCTGATCGGTCGCGCCCTCAGTTTTTCCTATTATGGCAAGGTTCGGTCTGATGCCGGGCTGGGTTTTGCGATCACGCCCGACCTGGTCATAATCCCGTTCGTCACCGCGCTTCTCGTTTGCGCTCTGGGCACCTGGTGGGCGAACCGAAACGCCCGCGTGCTACCCCCCTGTGAATCGCTTCGAATGCGTTGAGCCCTCAACATGGGATGGTCTCCATGAAATCGATCCAGAAGCCACATAGCCCCGAGAATCCCCTTTCTGACCATACTTCCAGCGTTGACCCCTTCTCCCTTGACACTCCCGAGTAGCGCCGGTAATTTGGGTAACTTAGTTAAATCAAATGGCTCTCTGAGATATCGATCTTTGCCGCCACATCAACGCAATGGGGAGGGACCATGTCAGTCAACGTCCGGTTCATGATCGCGGGAACAATGGCGATGGCCGTTCTTATGGCCGGGGCCATCCGGTCCGACGGTGCCGAGCCTGCTGACCTGGAAAAGCTCCATCAAGAACTGAATGCGCAACTCCAGAACTGGCTGAAGACCAGCGCGAACGGGCAGTCGTTTCGAGACGCGCTTCCGGCAGAAATCGATCTCATGAAGGGAAACCTCGAGTTTCCGACGCCGACCGCGCCCCGATGGGTCTTCAAACTCCCGAATGTCAACCTCGGCCCCCGCAAGGGACCCGCACAGACGACGCTGACGGAGTTACTCAAGTCGTACCTTACCGCCGCTGGCCAGCAGGCTCTGGATACCGTGCCTGATGCCGACCGCGAGAAAGTCCTGAACGAACTCGTTGCCAACGCCGGCGCGGAGATCGTTGACCAGACCGGGAGTACCGCCGGCTATAAAGTAAATCCTGGCGGGGGTTTGATGCCGCCTGGCCAGGTTTTCACGACGCCGATGCCACCGGCCTTGTCCCCCTCGTCGGTGTCCAAGGCGCCCGTCTCGATGGCTTCGCCGCAGTCGCCTGGTTTGTTCCCGAGCGGCCAAGGTGTAATGTCTCAGGCGCCTTGCACGTGTTACACCATGAACGCGACGCCCACGGTTTTCCAGGGATGGACGCCAACGACGACCTATGTGGTGGTTGACAGCCGACTCAATCCTTACGAACTGTTCTGGTCCGGCCAGTTCGGTAGCGCCCAGTCCAAATTCCGAGCCCTGACAGCTTCCGACCCCGATGACTCGACGGCTTTGTATTTCCAGGCGCTCGCCGAGCTGGCCACGTCCAACCAGATTGCCGCGCAGACGACCCTTCAGCGAGCCGCCGCGACCGAAGCTCGCACGAACGCGTCGCGACAGGTCTCGACCGCGCTCGTCCGTATTCAGGGCCCGGCCCGCGACTGGATCGAAGCGGCGCGCCGGTCGCCGTCGCCTTTGCCCCAGATGGAGCCTGTCCTCGCCGGCCGCACTCAGTCGGTGGCCGTCACTTCAGGTTCTCGAAGGGCCATTTCAGCCGGTTCGGACACGGGCCGATAACCTGGGAAATTGCAGGGCTGTTTCATTATCGGGAAGAACCGAGGACCAAGGACCAAGGACCAAGGACCAAGGAAAAATCGAAAACAGGAAAGATGGGCAAGAGCCTTGCCGACCTTTTCCTGTCCAGGGACAAATTCTGCCGGCCGGTGATCGATTGTGGATTCTGGAATGAGGTCGTGCGTGGACCCAAAAACGAAACCGGCGTCGTCACCTTGACTGTTCAAGGTGACGACGCCGGTGGGTATATCGAACCGCCCGAGCCATCCGCTCAGCCTCCCCGGACTGTTGCGGACGTGACCTTTTGTTCATAAATCGAACAGAAGGTTATGGAAAGTGAGGCCGGGCGTTTTGGTCCCGCGGAAACCCTTGCGGGCACCGCGTTTGACTCATCTTCTGAAGGCGGAGTCTCAGTGCTCGATCAAACTCCCCTTTCGTCTCGGGGTTGCCATATCTCTTATAGCAACCATCATGCCGATTCGATCGTCTTGACCGGCAAAATCGGTCAAATCTTGATCCTCCGGAGGTCGAGAATTCGCCGATCGCCCTGAGTTCGGAATGGTTTGCCTTTCCAAAGCCCCCTTGACGTCCTGACCGTTGCCGATATTTTGGGGGTCTTGAGATGGACGGGCGCCGGGTCCAGGCAGGAGTCAGCGCAAAAAGGACCGGGAAAGAGAACGCTCCCGAGCGGGAAGCATCGAGCCGTCCGAACCGAGCGAAGGAACGGTGGTCAAGGAGGACCCCGGTCATGGCCCACGACTTGATTCGCCGCGTCGAGACCCTGGGGAATCCTCGGATTCTCGTCATCGGCGACCTGATCCTCGATCGCTACATCTGGGGAGACGCCGAGCGGATCAGCCAGGAGGCGCCCGTCCCCTTGCTCCGCGCCGACCATCGCGAACACCGCCTCGGCGGCGCCGCGAGCGTCGCCACGATGCTCAGCGCCCTCGGCGCCGAGGTCCGCTTGATCGGCGGAGTCGGCCGCGACGCCGAGTCGGTCCTTGTCCGTAAGTTACTGGCCGACCTGGGGATCGACGACAGTCTGGTCGTCAGTCTCGACGACCGGCCGACGACCCTGAAGGAGCGCTACATCGGTCGCGCCCAGGACCGACACCCTCAGCAGATGATGCGCGTCGACTACGAGACCCGCGACCCGATCCCCGCCGAGGTCGAGTCGTACATCTGGCAGCAGCTTCCCGAAGCCGTGAGCCGGGCCGACCTTGTGCTGATCTCTGACTATGACAAGGGAATCTGCACGCCGAGCCTGCTCCGATCGCTCATCACCGCCTGCCGGAGCCTGGACGTCCGCGTCGTCGCCGACCCGATCCGGTCGGGCGATTACTCGAAGTATCAGGGGGTTCACTGCATGACCCCCAACCGTCTTGAAGCGCAACTCGCGACCGGCATGACGATCAAGACGCCCGAAGATGCGCTTGAGGTTGGCCGTAAACTCCTGCATACCCTCAAGATGGAATGCGCCCTGGTCACGCTCGACCGCGACGGGATGGCGCTCGTTCACGGCGACGGCCGCGAGGTGCTGGTTCCGACGCGTCCTCGACAGGTTTACGACATCACCGGCGCCGGCGATATGGTCCTCTCCGTCGTCGGTCTCTGCCTGGCCGCCGGGGCCGACTACGACGAGGCCGCCGCCCTTGGCAACATCGCCGGTGGCCTTGAGGTTGAAAAGATCGGCGTCGCCGTGCTGACCCGACAGGAAATCCTTCGCGACCTTCTCGACCACCGCCACGACGACGACGGCAAACGTCTCGACCGCGAGTCGCTTCTGGCCGAGGTCCGGCACCGTCGCGAGGCCGGTCAATCGATCGTCTTCACGAACGGCTGTTTTGACCTGCTTCATCCCGGCCATGTCCGCCTGCTCCGTCAGGCCGCGGCGCTCGGCGATTACCTGATCGTCGGACTCAACTCTGACTCCAGCGTCCGCCGACTCAAGGGCGAGACCCGCCCCATCAACGACGAAAACGCCCGCGCCGAGATCCTCGGCGCGCTCGAATGTGTCGACGCCGTCACGATTTTCGACGACGAGACTCCCCAGGAGATCATCGACGCCATTTGCCCCGACATCCTCGTCAAGGGGGGCGACTACCGTCCCGAAGAGGTCGTCGGCCGCGAGTCGGTCGAGGCCGCCGGGGGTCGCGTTGTGCTGATTCCACTCGTCGAGGGGCATTCCACCACGGGCATGGTCAATCGCGCGACCGACCGGATCTTCAAGATCCACCCGGCCGAGCCTCCCCTGCCCGTTCCCAACCGACGCCCGACCGAGGCCCCCGTCGAGTAAATTCTCTCGTTGTCTCCTTCGAGCCAATCCCCTCTCAGCGGTTTTGCCCTTTGCCCTCTGCCCTTCAACTCACTTGCGGGCAAGAACCCCGATCAGGAGGTTTCCAGCCCCGATCGGGCTTTCACAACCGGTGAGGCCAGCGAGGCGCCGACGATTCGAATGACAATCAAGGTCGCCGCGACCAGGCCAAAGCCGCCGACAAGGGGACTGAAACCGCCGGTAAATCCGTACCAGAAGGCTTCCAGCGCGGCGATGACCAGAATGAAAACCAGCACCACGAACACCAGCAAGGATGTCCAGATCAACTGTTTCTTCCCGTCCTTGACCCTGACATAGCGAAACATCATGGTCTCCTGGCCCTTTCTTCCGCCGAGACACGCCCGGTGGCGGAAACGACCGTCGGGTTTTCAGGTTCGACCGATCCTCGGCCCCCTGTCTTCCCCTCGCAAAGGCATTCGTCGAATCGCATCGCTTCTTAGGGAGAATACGCCGAAAGCGAAACACCTGTTCAAGACTCGCGCATGGATGTTGCCTTCGGGAACAACAAACAGGGAACTGGGCCGCGCTTCCATTCCACAAATCGCTCATCGCCCTTTCCTTCATGTTCAACACGTCGACGTTATTACGCGGGAGACTCCTGGAGTCTGGCCCTTGTCCGTACCCCCCAATCGCAAAGCCGTCAGACTCGTTCGGACCCGTTCAAGGCGTTGAGCCGATTCGACCGATCAAACAAGGTAGCGGTCCTTTGGGAATGAAACGGCTCGATCCCGTCGGATCGGGTCGTTGTGAGACGCCAGGCGAGATGAGATGGGGGTCACGACACGATGAGGCGCCCTCGTCCGGGAGTCGGTTCCGAACTGCTTCCGGTGGCCCTGATCCTGATCGGCCTGGCCGGAACTCTTGGCCTGGTCGTGAGCATGCATCGGAAGGCCGCGGCCCCCCGGCCGGCCGACCGAACGCCCGCGCCCGCCGTGGTGGCGACGGTTCCCCCGCCGCCTCCGGCCGATCCCGAAGTCCCTGCGCAACCTCCGCCGCCGGTCGTCGTCCAACCTCCACCGGCCCCGGTTCCCGTCGAAGATCCCACGAAACCGGCGCTGGCGCGTCTCAAAAGTCAGGAAGGCGACCAGCGTCAGGCCGCCGCCGAGGCCGATCGCAAGGCCGAGGCCCTGAACACGGCCCGACGCGCCGCCCTTGCCGACGCCCAGAAATGGCGACGCCGCGAGGCCCTCGTTCGCGGTCAGGTGGACCGGCTCGACCAGAAGGCCCAGGCTCTCGAAACCGAGGCCGATTCCCTGGCGATGGAGCGCGATGTCCTCGCCCGCGAGCGCGACGCCGCGAAGGCCGCGATGGTCAAGGCTCGGGCGAAGAATGGCGGGTACGCCGTGATGCCCAACAAAGGGGCCAACGGCACCTGGCAGCGCCCCGTGATGATCGAGTGCCGCGATGGCCTGGCGATCCTTCAGCCCAAGGGCATCTCCTTCTCGATGGTTGACCTCGCGGGAACCTTCTCGGCGCGTTCGAGTCCGTTTGTCCTCGCCGTCGGCCGCGAGTTGATCCAGGCCCACCGCGCCGAGACCCCGGACGGTGCCCAGGTCGTCCCTTACATCTATTTCGTGATCCGACCCGACGGCATCCGTCCCTATTACGAGGCCCGGTCCAAGCTTGAACCGCTCGGCATGGCCTTCGGTTACGAACTCGTCGAACAGGACTGGGAAATTGACTTCCCCGACTTCGACGACCTCGCCAACTGGGATGATTCCTCGACCCCACGCCGCAAAGGGCCGGGTTCCGGCACCGGCAACGGCCCCGGCACAATCGCCGGCAACGGCGGTTCACGATCGGTCGATCCTGGAAGCGCGGGGCTGGGCGACGGCCCCGGCCGGGTCGCCGGCGCGCACGGGTTTGTCTGGCCGACGGATCGCCCCGGTTCCGGCTCGAACGTCGGCGGCGGACCTGGCGGCTTCCAGGGCCTTGCCGATCCTCGGCGCGATTCCGGCCGAACTCAGTCGGGCCAGGGCGTTCAAGACACGTCGCCCGGCAACCCCACCGGCGGCCTTGCCCGGGGCGACGGCAGCGGTTTCGTCTGGCCCGCCGACCGCCCCGGCGGCACGCGCGGAGGCGACGGCGGCATGTGGCCCACCCAGATGAGCGGTCGCAAGCCCGAAGGCGTCACCGAGTTACCCGACGACTTCGTCGGCAACGGTCCTTCCGGCGCGGGCCTTGGCTCGTCCGCGAACGCTTCGGCCCCGGGGGGTCCTTTGGGATCGGGAACCGCCTCGTTCCCACCGCTTCCCGACCTCACTCAGAGCGGCGCCGGGGGTTCGACGCCCGACCCCTCAATGACCGGCAACGGCTCGCGTCGAGGCTCGAACAATCTCGGCGGCAGTGGCGGCGGCGGTACTCCCGGCCGACCTCCTGGCCTTGTCCCGGTGAACCCCGACGGTCTTCCTGGTCTCGACAGTCCTGATCAGACCGGCGGCACCACCGGATCGGGCGTGAAAGGCTCGTCAGGATCGCCGACCTTGACCGGCACTTCGTCCGGTTCAGGATCGCCCGCGCGGACGTTGACGGGCAACGCGACCGGTTCCGGATCGCCCCCGAATGGTTCGGGTCGACCTCCCTCGGGAACGCTTCCGGCCGGGCTCGCCAACCTTGATCCCAAACTTGCCGGGACGCCGCCGAGTGGCCCCCTGAACGCCGCACCTCCGCCCGGCTGGGTTCGGATCGATCCCGCTCAGCTTGCCCGAGCCGTCGACGGCGACCAGTTTGATCCCGAGCGCCCCCCGGCGCCGCCGCGAAACGCCCAGCAAGGTCAGGGAAACAGCGGCTCGACCAACGATGGTTCCCGAGGTTCAACGGGCCAGGCGTCCGGATCGGGAAGCTCTCAGCCGCAACAACCCGGCCAGGCGGGACCAGGTGTGCCGACCCTCGGCATGGATTCGTCGAAACAGGGCGATTACCGACCCAAAGCCCGGTCGTCGCCCGCCTGGTCGCCCAAGGTCACGCAGACGATCAAGGTGCCGCTCGACCTCGTCGTCGCCTGCGGGCCAAAGGGGGTCGTGATTCATCCCGGCGGTTACCGATTGACCACCGCCGCTCTTGCCAGGGAAGGCGCCTTGCAGCGCGATCTTCAAACGATCGTCCGCAATCACGAGTTGATTGACCCGGGCATCCGTCCCGTGCCCCGGGTCCAGTTCCTCGTCGAGCCGGGCGGCAGCGAGACTTATGAACTGGCGCGTCGGAAAACCATTCTCAATAGCCTCGACTGGCCGGTGAGTCTTTCGATTGCGAGCGGCCAGCCCTCGACCGTCTTCCCCAAGGAGCGGTTCTGATGGAATCGCCAGCGAAGCAGGCTCCCGAACGCGAATCGTACGGCCGGGTCATGGCCAACCTCGCCACCGTTTTGATCGCGCTGGCCTTGCTCGGCGGAATTGTTCTTGTCGATCGCAAGCCCGCGCGACCCGTTGCGACCCCCGCGCCCTTGATCGAACCGCCGAAGAATCCCGCTCCCGTCGCGCGGATCGAACCGGTGAAACCCGCGCCCGTCGTCAAGGCGTCCGAGCCGGTCGCGCCGGAACCTGCCAAGCTCGACCGCGAAGCCATCGCCCGCGCCGAGGCCGAACTCGACGCCGCCAGCCGCGATCGTGCCCGAGCCGAGGCCCGCGCCGAGGACGCCGCCCGCCAACTGACCCTCGCCTCTCAAGACACCGCGTCTCAGGCCCGTTCCGCGCGTTCGCTCTCGCTCCGCGTCCGCGATCCAAGCACCCGGATCAGCCAGGCATCGGCCCGAGGCGGTTTTCTCAAGGCCGAGAATGAGAAGCTCAAGGGCGAGGTCGCCACCCTGGCATCGGTTCCTCGACCCAAGAGCAAGGTCCTCTCGAACAAGAATCCCGTCGCTCGCCCTTCCGATGGCGAGGAATCTCATTATGAACTGCGCCACAACCGCGTCAGCTTCATTGATCTCGATAAGCTGCTCAGCCTGGTCAAGGCCGATGCCATGATACGCATCCGACTTTCCGAGAACTCGCGGACGGTGGATTCTCGGGTGGGTCCCGTCGGTCCCTTTTCGATGGAATACTCGATGGGCCGGTCGATGCCCAGCTCGCTCGAAGACATGATGGAACGGCGCAGGATTTCGTATGACCTTCGCGGCTGGGAGATTGTTCCCGAGTTCGAGGCTCGCGGCGAGACCTTTGAGAAAACGCGTCAGCCTTTTTCCGAGTTCGCCCAGTCGATCAACCGGCTGAACCCGATCAAGTCCACGATCACCCTCTGGGTTTATCCCGACTCCTTTCCTCTCTTCCGCATGCTCCGCGACGACCTGCAAACTCGCGGTTTCCTCGTCGCCGCTCGTCCCCTTCCCGACGGCATGGCCATTCGCGGCAGCCCCGCCGGCTCACTCTCCGCCGGGCAGTGACGGGTCATTCAAGGCTCCGCCGTCGACGGCCGCCAGACGTACCGGCCGCCGCTCTCGCGGGCAATTTGCTTGAGCTGATCGCCGACGTCGTCGCGGCTCAGGTCAATGCAGTGAATCGGAACCTTGCGCGCATTCTTCCGAGCGATCGCCTCGGCGGTTCCCTCGGGAAACTCGCCGTCGGAGAGTAAAAAGACGGCGTCCGGCCTCATCGCGAGCGCCTGGGCCATCGCGCCTCGGGGATCAGTCTCGCCGTCGGGCTCGATCAGGCGGAGCCAGGCAAGGAACTGGTCCTTCGCCTGAAGATCGGCCGACCTCGGCAGGTCGCCGGGCATGGCGATCGGCACGTCGTTATAAAAGATCACCTTGAACCGCTGCGGTTCTTGCAAGCGGCGGACGCTGCGCCGAAGTTCTTCCTTGGCGCGGGCGAGCCGATCGTCTTCGATCATGCTTCCCGAGCAATCGACGACGTAGACAAAGAATTGCCCCCGCGCCCGAATCCCAAAAAAAGAGGTCTGCCGCCAGGGGGGGACGTCGCGCCAGTCGACGCCATTCGGGTCATATCGATCCGAGCCCGGCGGCGCGAGAAACGCCGAGCCGGCCGATTGCTCCTTGGCCTTCGCCTTCGAGACCACCTTCGGCCCGGCGTCGGTCTCGGCCTCTTTTGAGGTGGACTTGCCGGTCTGACCCTGACTCGGCGTGAATCCCGCCAGGATCAATGCCGCGCAGGCGAAGAACCTGATCCGCGGGGTGGGCGATCTCAATCGGCCTCTTCGCAACATGGCGGGCCTCGCGAGGTGAAGGGATCTCACCCTTTTTAACCTCGCGTCCAGTGTATTCAAAGGAACGTCGCGAGACCAGCGTCAAGCTTCGTTCTCGCGGAGCGAATTCCCTTTTGACGGGAACCGAGAACGGGGAAATTCGCGACATCGCTCTCGCCAAGTCCTCGTTTTCGGACCTTCAAACTCGGTCTTTCGCGGCGAAATGCCTGACTCTGGCCACCCTGCTGGCTCGATCCGAGTAAGTCCTGGGACTGACGGGTCGTCCGGGCGGTTGAGTTGTGTTAGGGTGTGCCATCAAAGGTCGGGCGAGACGCTCCAGAGATCAAGGTCAGTCGGCAATCAGGTCGGGAGGAGTCCGGCGGCAATGTGGGCCCTGGCTGTCAGTCAACTGCCGATGGTCGGCGCGACGGTGCTCTGGCTGGTCTTTCTTGAGGGATTGCTCAGCGCCGATAATGCCCTGGTGCTGGCGATGATGGTCCGGCACCTCCCCAAGCTCGAACAGCGTCGGGCGCTCCGATACGGAATCTGGGGCGCCTTTGCCTTCCGGCTCGTCGCGGTCCTGCTGGCGAATTTGCTCCTCTCGCTCTGGTATCTCAAGGTCGTCGGCGGCGTCTATTTGCTTTACCTCGCCGCGGCGCATGTGCTTTCGCGCCACGGCGGCGAGGGCGACGCGGCGTCGAAACGCGTCAACCAGGGGTTCTGGTGGACGGTCATGCTCGTCGAGCTGGCCGATATCGCCTTTTCGATCGACTCGATCCTCGCGGCCGTCGCCCTTGCCGAGGAAATGAACGGTCTGTCCAAGAACGAGAAGTTCCTGATCGTCGTCGCGGGGGGCATTCTCGGCATCATCACGATGCGGTTTGTCGCCGGATATTTCATCCTGCTCCTTGAACGCTTCCGTGGCCTGGAATCGGGGGCGTACGGACTTGTCGCCTGGATCGGCATGAAGCTCGTCGCCAGCGGCCTGCACGCCCGCAAACTGATCCCGTACACGATGGGCGAAAAACTCTTCTGGGCCGGGATGCTCGCCATCGTCGTCCTCAGCATTCTTTACCGACCCACAAAGCCCGCTCCGCCACCACCGCCCGCGGAGGCGTCGGAGGTGCACGAGGTCGCCCAGGTCGCCAGCGGCGACACCGAGACCGATCGGGCGTGAACTCGGACCTGAACGATCCCCCAGGACATTTGGCAAGGTAGGCGCGAGCGGCCCGGCTTTGCTACTGTGGTCGATCACGCGGGAACAGGCTAAAAGACATCGAGAGGAAGACCGCGATGGCGCTCGTGGACCCGTATTCGCCCTGCCCCTGCGGCAGCGGGCAGAAGTTCAAGTGGTGCTGCCACAAGGTGGAAGCCGTCGCCGAGCGCGCCCAGCGCCTGTTCGAAAGCGGCCAGATCGAATCCGCCGCGCAGACGCTCGACGAAGGGCTGCGCAAAGAGCCTGGCAACGCCTGGCTCCTGACCCGCAAGGCCCTTTACCTCACCCGAAGCGGTCAGCCCGAGCCCGCCAAGAACGCCGTCGCCGACGTTCTCGCCAGGAACCCCAGGCACGCCGGCGCGCAGATGCTCATGACCCGGCTTGTGCTCGAAACCGAAGGACCCGCCGCCGGCGTCGCTCAGTTGCAAAGGTCGCTCACCGCCCTTCCCTCCGACTTGCGGAAAACCCTCTGGGGACTGGTCAAGGTCGTCGGCGCTTACCTCGTCGAAGCCTCGGAATTTCCCGCGGCGCTTCGCCATCTTCGCCTCGCCCAGTCTCTCGACCCCTCGGCCGAGCCCGATCCCGCGATTTCCAGCACCCTTCGGTCGATCGAGAGCAATCCGGCAATCTCCCCCTTGCTCAAGAACCCCGACTCGCTATCTCCGGCTCCTGAAAGCCTTTCAGGCGACGCGCGACGTCGATTTGACGAGGCGCTCCAGTGGGCGAACGAGGGCCAGTGGGCCTCGGCCGCCGCCGCCTTCGAGACCCTCTCGACCGACCCCGTCGCCGGTCCCCAGGCCGATCGCAACCAGGGTTTTTGCCGGCTCTGGCTGGCCGATCTCGACGCGGCCGTCGCGGCGCTCCGTCGATACTCCGCCTGGCTCGGCACGACCACCGAGGCCGTCGACATCGAGGCTCTCTGCCAGCAGATCCCCGCGACGCCCGGTGATGTTCAGGTTGAGCACGTTCAACTGGTCTGGCCCATCCGCGACCGCCAGGCCCTGCTGGAAACCCTCCGCGCCGATCCGTCGATCCACGCCGAAGATCCCGCGCCGATCGATCCGGAAGAACCCAACGCCGTCGACGTCGACCAGTTCACGATGCTCGACCGTCCCGAGATCGTCAACGCTCCGGCCGACCTGAAGGTTGACGATATCCCCCGGATCGTCGGCCGCGTCTTTGTCGGTCCGGAATCCGTCGCGCTGGAAACCTTCGACGACGGTCGTCTCGACCGCCTCGCCGATCGGTTCACCTCCCTGGTCGGCCGGGCCATTCCCCCCGCGCACCCGAAGACAAAAATCGTCGGCAAGGTCTCTCGGTTCCATCTCGCCCTGATGTGGGAATGGCTCCTGCCCGACGATCTCGACGAAGAGACGTCGGAACGTCTCAGCCGCGAGCAAGCGCGATCCATCATCCAGGACGTCTGGCCCGAGACGCCAAACCCCTACCTCAATGGCCGGACCCCCCTCCGCGCCGCGGCTGATGGCGACGCCGAAGTCCCCCTTCGCGCGGCCGTCTTCCAGTTCGCGCTCTCCAGGGAAAGCTCGAACGAAGGGTTTGACTTCAGCGACCTTCGGTCGCGCCTTAAAATTCCCGCCGAGCCCGCGATTGATCCGGCGACGGTCGACATCATGTCGGTGCCGATCAGCCGGCTCTCCCTGGTTCCCGCCGACCGTCTCGACGACGAATCCCTGGTGCGGCTCTACGCGCTCGGCCGACGATTCGCCCTTCAGGCGGTGATCCGTGCCGCGACCCTGGCCCTGATCGCGCGGCCCGAAGTTTTCGAGAAGGTTGGCATCGAGCCGATCACCGTGTATACCGACCTTGCCGCTCTCGCTTCCAGCAACGGCAACCAGGCCGAGGCCTTTGACTGGATTCGACGCGGTCGAGAAGCCGATACCCCGGCCCAGCGCGCCCGCAATGCTCCCTTGTGGGACATGTTTGAGATCCGCCTCCGCGCCCGGTCCGACGACCCGGCCGCCTGGGTTCCCGACCTCGCCGTTCTTCTCGACCGGCACCGCGACGACAGCCAGGTCATGCAGACGCTGATGATGAGCCTCGTCGACATGGGTCTGCTTGAGATGGTCAACAGCCCCGACCGCCCCGGCGAGATCCTCCTCGACAGCCGACCGCTCCAGGCCCTCATGGCCGAGTTCGGCCCTCGGGTGACCACCTCGACCGGCCGCCTCGGCGTCTCCGCGACGAAGCCCGAGATCTGGACCCCCGGCGGCGGCTCCACGGGGGCTGGTTCCGCCTCGCCTGGCTCGTCGGGCGGACTCTGGACCCCCGGCGGCGGCGGCGGCACAACCTCCTCGCCCGAAGGTCCTTCCGGCGGCGAGAAACGGCTGATCCTTCCCGGGCGTTGACGTTTGCGATGAGTGCGATGCCCAGGGCTGTTTCCGTCTTGGGAATAACCAATGACCAAGGACCAATGACCGAGGAAAAATCGAAAACAAAAAAGGATGGGCAAGGGCCTTGCCGACCTTGTTTCGATCATCGGTTCTCGGTCATCGGTCATCAATTGAGAAGGAAACCGCCCTGAGTGCGATGCCCGAGCCTCCTCGACAGGGATCGACCTCCGTGCCTCGACCCGTTGAACCGACCGAGACGTCGACCGCCGCGCTCGTTCAAGAAGGCTGGCGCCACCTTCAATGTCAACGACCGCTCGCGGCCTGGGCAACCTGGCAACGCGTCCTTCGAATCGATCCCGAGAACCCCGCCGCGCGCAAGGCGATCGAGACCCTCGCCAGTGCCTCGGAACTCCCCGCCGCGGCGCGCGCGGTTTACCGGTTCCAGAACCCCACTGACCCCGCCGTTCGAGCTCGCTGGGACAACCGCCTCCGCAATGGCGACCTCACCGCGCTCGATGCCGCCGCCTCGGCCTTCTCCAGCCTGACGAGCGACCACCCCGCCGACGCCGACGCCTGGTACAACCTGGCCCTCTGCCGCGCCTGGAATGGTCAGAACCGCGAGGCGATCGCCTCCCTTGACCGCGTCGTCTCGCTTCTCGGGGCGACCGACGCCGATCGCGCCAGTGACGCCTGGACCCTCGCCGAGGTACTCCGCCAGGGCGCCGGGGCCGAAGACCTCGCCGACGACTTTCGGTACGCCTGGGTCCTCGATCACCCCGCCGACGACGCTCTCTTTTCCCGGTGGCCCGACCTTAACCCCTTGCCGATGCCCGTTGACCCGATCACCGGCGCCGCGCGTGTCGAGAACGGCAAGGTTTACGAGTGGCTCGACCGCCCCCTCGGCTCGAACCCGGAAACCGCGACCGACCTTCCGCGCGTCCTTGCCACCGTGATCCGAACGCCCTCGCTCGTCCGCGTTTCCAGCCCCGACCCCTCCGGCCTCGCCGCGCTCGACGAAACCCCGATCGGCCGGTTCTTCGCCTCCGCTCGTCGCGAAAAAAGCCCACTGCCGATCGCCTGGGCCGACGCCGCCCTGGGCACCTACCGCATCCCCGCCGACCTCGACCCCCAGACGCAATCATCCCTCGCCCGTTCGGTCGTCGAGCACGAGTATGAAGACGTCTGGATTCACCAGCCCCGTTGCTCGCTCGGCGACCTCTCGCCGCTGGCGGCCTCCCGGCTCGCGGCTCGGGGCGACCTGATTGCCCGGGTCAAGCTCTCGGCCCTCGTTCGCTACCGAGAGCAGCTTGGCGCCCGACCGACGCACATTGCCCTCTATCAGGGCTATCCGTTTGATCGCCTCCGACGTCGCCTCGGCCTTCTCTCCGCCGAAGAGAGTCACGCCCTCGACGCTGACGACGCCTCGAACATGAACGAGGCCGAACTCGATCGCCTCGACCCCTCGACGCTCGACGACCGCCGCCTCGCCGATGCCTTTTTGTCCGCCTCCGCGTTCCGCGACGACCGCCGCACCGCTCTCTTTGCCTCCGTCCTCGCCCGACGCCCCGTCTCGGCCCGCCGCGCCATCGACCCGGCCTTGATCTTTGCCCCGCTCGTCCGCGAATCGCTCCGTCTCGGCGTTCCCGATGAGGCACTCGGCTGGCTCGAAACCGCCCTCAACGATCCCGAAACCTCTCGCTCTCGCGATTTCACGATCTGGAGGGCCGAGATCCACGCCCGGACCGGCCAGCCCGACGCCGCCGTTCGCCTCTATCACGCCCTTCTATCCACGCACGCCGACGACGCCCCTCTCGCGCTCGACGCCGCCGAAACTCTCCTCGACAACGGCTATCCCGACCTCGCTCTTCCCCTTCTCGCCGAGGCCCAGTCCCGCGCCCGACGTCTTCACGACCTCCCCACCCTTCACGCCGCCGAATCGCGCCTTGAGTTTGCCCGTGGGACTGACCAATAACCGACCAGAAACGTTCGGAAGCACCTGAATTATTTAATCATCGATCATCGTCCATTGGTCATCATTCCTTACTCCCCCGCGCAACCGGCCTGACCTGCACGTCGGGCCAATCCACCCCGAATCGCGGATCGCGGGTCTTGCCAGACCGGCTCATCAACGCAAGGATGGATTAGTCGGGTCAGGCAAAATGCGACGCGCGCAGAGAATCACGTCAACGGGGAGTCGCGACGGCCGCGGCTCCGCTTCGCATACCGATCGGTCGAGAGGAGGCGAGGTTCATGAGGAAACGACTTCACGGTCTCGGTTGGGCCGCGGCGTTCGTGCTGGCGCTGGGAGCGGGACCGCTTTGGGCGCAGAACATTGACTCCGACGACGACGGCGAGAACGAACGCGAGTCCGCGCCCGTTCACGCGAAGTCGGGCTCAGGCTCAACGAAGGCGCTGGACGACAAGAAGTTCCGCGACTTCAACGAGGTCATCAAGGGCGCCACGCAGATTGACGGCTACTTCACGCTCCATCGCAAGGACGATCACCTCTACGCCGAGATCCACGCGAATCAGCTTGATCAACCCTTCTTGATGCCGATCGCGATCGCGCAAGGTCTGGAAATGGCCGGCCATCCGCTCAATTTTGGCGATGAGTGGGTCCTCGCCTTCAAACGGGTCGGCGACAAGATCCAGGTCGTTCGCCGCAACGTGCATTACAAGGCGTCTTCCAGCTCCCCGCTCGAAAAAGCGGTCAAGCAAAATTATACCGACTCGATCCTCCTCGCCCTGCCGATCCTGGCGATCAACCATAGCGGCGGCCAGAGCATCCTGATTGACTTCGCCGATATTTTCCTGTCCGACTTCGCGCAGCTCGGCTTTGGCTACCTCGACCGCAACCGGACGACCTGGCACAAGGTCAAGGGATTCACGAACAACGTCGAGATCGAGGTCGAAGCCACCTTCGGCGGCGGCGGGTTTGGACGTTATTACGGGTTGAACGACGGCGGCGTGATTGACGGCCGGGGCCGGACCGTGGTCGTCCATTACAGCCTCGCCAAGATGCCCGACTCCGGCTATCACGCGCGCCACGCTGACGACCGCGTCGGCCATTTCCTCAACGCCACCAAGGACTTCGGCTCGCACGATCCCGACACCAACTTCATCCGGATGGTCAATCGCTGGCGTCTTGAAAAGGCTGACCACAAGGCGAAGCTCTCGCCGCCGAAGAAGCAGATCGTCTGGTACGTTGAGGACACCGTTCCCCACGAGTATCGCCCTTATGTCGAGGAAGGCATCCGCGAGTGGAACAAGGCGTTCGAGAAAATCGGCTTTCGCGACGCGATCGCCGTCCGCTGGCAAGAGCCCGGGCGCGACGAATTTGACCCTGAAGACATCAACTATTGCACCTTCCGCTGGATCACCACGAATTCGACCTTCGCCATGTCGTGCCTGCGATCGAACCCGCTCACCGGCGAGATGATCGACGGCGACGTGATCTTTGACGCAAGCTGGATTCGCGCCTGGAAACAGGAATACGCCTTTTTAACGGGCGCGCTCCCCGCCGCGTCTGTTCGCGAGCGCGACCGCGATCGTCCCCGCCCGATCGATCCCCTTCCGCTCGGCGTCGGCGAGATCCTCAGCCCGATCCAGGCCGCGAAGGAGGGCTTCGGTCTGCCGACCCCTTTGCCAAAAGCCCGGACCGGCCTTCTCGCCGAATCAACGCGAACCGGACAACCTCGGCCCGAACTCGTCCCCTCGGGCTGGAACGAGCTGGACCTGCACCTCCGCCGGACCGGTGCCGCCGGGCGTTATCAGGGTTGTCAGCTCAGCGCCGGAATGAGGCCGGAGCTTGGTCTCGTCGCCCTCGCGATGGCCGGTGACGACAACGACGACGACGAGAAGGACAGCAAGGACAAGGACAAGGATCAAGATAAGGACAAAGACAAGGAGGACAAGGACAAGAAGAAAGAGGACGAGAAGGGCAAGATTCCCGATGAGTTGATCGGTCAATTGATCAAGGAAGTCGTGATGCACGAGGTCGGCCACTCGCTTGGCCTGCGTCATAACTTCAAGGCGAGCACGATGTTGACCGCCGACCAGTTGAATGACACGTCGATCACCCGGGTCAAGGGTCTGAGCGGCAGCGTGATGGACTACAACCCCATCAACATTGCCCCAAGAGGCCAGAAACAGGGCGATTTCACGACGACCACGATCGGCCCGTATGACTACTGGGCGATCGAATACGCCTACAAACCCTTCGACAACGACGAGGATGCCGAGCTCAAGAAGATCGCCGCCCGATCGCCGGAGGCCGACCTTGTTTACGCGACCGATGAAGATATGTTTTTGAACGACGACCCGCTCGTCAACGCCTATGATCTCGGCTCGGACACGCTCCGGTTCGGCAAGGACCGGATCGCCCTCGCCACCGATCTTCTCAAGGATCTCGACAACCGGGTCATCAAGGACGGCGACTCGTATGCCCGGGTCCGCGAAGCCTTCTCAATCTTGCTCAACCAGTGGGGCAACGCCTCGTATCTGGTCGCCTCGTACATTGGCGGTCAGTCGGTCGCGCGCGACCACAAAGGCAAAGGGGCACGCGATCCGGTCAACCCGACTCCCGCCGCCAAGCAGCGCGACGCTCTAAACTTCCTTGTCGAGAAGATCCTCAGCGATAAGGCGTTCACGTTCTCACCCGTCTTGCTCCGCCGCCTCGCCGTCGAGAAGTGGTACGACTGGGGGAGCGACGGCATGTTCTTCAGCGGCGGAAGCATCAACTATCCGGTCAACGAGCGCGTTCTCGCCTATCAGAAGATCGCGCTCAATCAGTGCCTCTCGGCCGATGTCCTGACTCGCCTGGAAAACCAACGCCTACTCGTCGACGAAGGGACCGACGCCCTCCGCCCCGCCGAAGTCTTCCGCGCCTTGACCGAAGGCACCTGGGCCGAGGTCACCAAACCCGAAGGGACCAAGGAAAAACCCTTCGCTCTCTCCACGATCCGCCGGAACCTTCAGCGCGAGCATCTCCGCAAGCTCTCTTCGATCGTCCTCGGCAATCGCCGATCGGCCTATGAAGACATCTACGGCTACGTGATGTTTACCAGCACCGGCACCTATCCCGCCGACGCCCGGAGCCTTGCCCGGATGCATCTCAAGGAGATCGCCGACCGGATCGCCCACGTTCTCGATCGCAAGGATCTTCCCGTCGACGACACTACTCGTGCCCACCTCGAAGAGTCCCGTTTCCGCATCGCCAAGGTTCTCGACGCCGGAATCGAGACCACCGAGCCTTGAGGCTCTCTCGTAACCCTGTTCGTTGGAATTCTCGAAGGGCAGAGGGCAGAGGGCAGAATCCCCTTTTTGTCCTTTGTCCTTTGTCTTTTGTCCTTTGTCCTTTGTCCTTATGCCCTGTGTCCTTACGTCCTCTGTCCTTCGTCGTCAGAAGGGCACCACCACCGAATTTCCTCCCCTCGGCGCCGCGGGCTGGCCGGGTGCCGGTGGCGGTGGGGGAGGCTCGAAGACATTGCCAGGGCCTTCGACCTGGATCACGCAGCGAAAGCCCAGATAAGGATAACGGACATCGAACCGAAGCCCCTCGCGCTTCGAGGCGGTCCAGTCGCGGCCACTTCCCTTGACGACAAGTTGAGCCGACCTCGGTTTCTCGGGGCCGGTCGGGTTCTCGGCCGTGCTGTTGCGGAAATGGTTGTAATAATGAGCGTCGTACCAGTCCTTGGTCCATTCCCAGGCGTTGCCGGCGAGGTCAAAAACGCCGTAGGGTGAGACATCCGACGGAAAGGACATGATGGGGTCAATCTGCCGAGGAGCCCTCGGCTTCGACCAGGCGGGGGGCTGAGGACCCCACGGATAGATCCGGCCGTCGGGTGTTCGCGCGGCGGCTTCCCACTGGGCCTCCGTCGGCAAGAACTTGCCGGCCCAGTCGGCGAAATCCTTGGCGTCGCGAGCGCTGACCATCACGACCGGGTTGTCCTCAACCTCGTCGACCTTCGCGTGCGCGGGATCTTTCGCGAGGGCGCGATCGCGTTCGGTTCGTTTGCCGTCTTCCTTCTGAAAGAGGTTGAACTGGCGGACGGTCACCTCGTGCCGATCGATGTAAAACGAACCCAGGTTGACGCGGTGCTCGGGTCCTTCGCTCGACTCGCCGCCGTCGCGTCCTTGGAGAAAGGTTCCGCCAGGCACGAAGACCATCGGCGCACCGTCTCGATCGCCGACGATCTCCATCGGCCAGCCCGATTCGTGGACGTCCGAACCCGGGCGCATCCGATACCCCTTCGGCAGCGTCTTCGACGGCGCGACCTGCCCAGCCGAGGGCCTGGCCACGGGCGCCATCTCGGCCGGATTGGCGGGCAGGGCGAGACTCGCCTGACCGTTGCTCGCGCTGGTAACCGTCGTCCTCGACGCCTCGACCACGATCTCGGGGGTTTTGGGCGGATCAGGTAAAGGCGCGGGGCGATCAGGGGTCCGCGCGACGACCGTTGTCCGGTCAAGAAAGAGCGGCAGCGGCGGATTCTGGTTCGGTCGATCAAGTGCCGCCCGGGCGTCGCCGGCCGCCTGACTTTTGGGGTATTTCGAGACGACCGATTGCAAGATCGAGACGGCCAGTCCCGTGTTCTTGTTCGAGGCGACCTCGCGCGCGCGATTGTACAGAAGGCGCGCGGCGTCCTCGTCGTTGGCTCTTTGCGCAGGCGAGGGCGAAGGCACGGTCGCGATCGAGTGGCCGGGGTTCAAATCCTGACCGGCCTGCATGTCCGGCTGATTCGGCTCGGCCCTGGGTGAGACCCATCGAAAGATAATAAAGCCGAAGAGCAAGAAAAGGCCGGTCAATAGGGAACCGGTGATGATCCGCACGCGCTGGCGGGTGTCGTACGTATCAAAGGTTGGCGTTTCTTCCTTGAGGACGCCCTTAGGCTCTCCCTCCTTGCCTTCCTTCGCCTTTTTCGAATCCTTGGCTTTCTTGTCCCGGTCTCCCTTCTTGGCCTTCTTGGTGGCCTTGACGGGTTCGGGAACGGGTTCGTGCTTGGCTTTCTTGCCTTTCTTGGTCGGCGTTTCGGGCTCGGGTTCCTCGTCGGGTTCGGCCTTCCAGAGCCTTGGCAAGGGCGCGTCGGGGCTACCGAGAAGCGGGCGTTTCGGTTCCTTGGGCTCGGCCATGCGGGCGCTCCCGACCCTCGATAGAAACCGGTCCTACCTGGCGAGGGTCCACTGACGTGGTCGCCTTCAATTTTAGCGTAACGCCGGGACGGTTCAGGGACAAGTGCCTTGAGTCTTCTCTCACAAGACCCGCTTACCCGCAAGATGGACCGAAATCGGAGAACCGCGATTCCCTGCCTTTATTGAGAGCCTTCGGCAAATCCCTTGTGGAAATACGTTGCCCGAAGACAACGCCCGGGATTAAGATCATCGCCCCAGGGCACGCACTCAACTCGACTCGATCCGAAGACTTGTCACGGGTTCATCCGCGATGTTCGCGGTCGTCCGGCGAGGTCGAAATTCGACCTCAATGGCTTGAAACGCAAGGCTTTGCAACGCAACGGGATTTCCCGAGATCAGGCTTCCCTCATGATCGCGTTCATCGAAGTCCCCTGCCCTTGCGGTCGGATGATCCGCGCGACGACGGATCAGGCCGGCTCGATCGTCCGCTGCTGGAATTGCAAGGCGGACGTTCTGGTCCCCTCGCAAAGCACCGCCAAAAAAATCGTGAGCGCCTTCGCCAGCGCCGTTCGACGGACCTTGCAAACCCACGACCTGAACCTGGTCTTCGGAGCCGCCTTTGTCCTCACGATCGTGTTAATGATCCCGTTTCTCGGCAATTTCCTCGGCTTTGGGCTGCTTGTCATTGGTGCCCGGCTTTATCAATCGATGATTCGCGAGAACGTTCCCCCCGCCCGAGCCGGCGGCCCCGACGAGGTTGGTGATAGCCTGCCCCCAGACGCGATCGCCTGGCTTGTCTCCACCCTCGCCGCCTCGGCTCTTCTCGCCCCCTTCTGGGCACGCGACTGGACACTCTCCCTGATCATCCCCGCGCGTTGGCCCTTGATCGCGCTTGGCTACCTTGGCTGGCTGGTCGTTCCCATCGGTCTTTTCCTATTCAACGCCGTCG
Source organism: Isosphaeraceae bacterium (assembly GCA_965277595.1). Taxonomy (GTDB): domain Bacteria; phylum Planctomycetota; class Planctomycetia; order Isosphaerales; family Isosphaeraceae; genus CBDIDH01. Next base: position 287,928 of record CBDIDH010000002.1, on the reverse strand, counting down.
ACCGCCTCGGCTCCGTGCCCCCTCGCGAGGCGCTTCGGGCGCTCCGCAAGCATCCTCTGGCCACGCTCGCCGCCGTCCTGATCCTGCCGGTCGCGTTCCTTCTGATCGAGGCGGCGACGGCCACGCTCGCCCGCGCCGAGGGCTACCTCTGTCGGATGGTCGAAGAAAACGCCCGACCGCCGATCTTCGAAAGCATGGGCGATCGACTCGGCAAGATCTATACTTTTGACGACCTGGAACGCGGCGTTCCGTTCGGCCTCGAGGAGGCTCTTGATCGCTCGCTCTATCGCTCGGCCTTGAGTCGCGGATATACCCTCGCGGGCACGATTCCACGACGCCTGGCGACCGAGATTCAGGCCGGTCCCAGCCCGGCCTCCCTGGCCGACCTTGACGTCAGTTACCTCACCCTTCGGGCCTTGATGACCCTGATGATCCTGACCCTCGGCTGCCTCGCCCTCTCGATTCAGGCTCGCTGGTTCGGCCTCATCGCGCTGCTGGAAACGCGGGCGAGTGAGCCGACTCCCATCGGCGCGGCCGACCCGATCCTCTCCGATCCCCCGGTTCCCAGTCCCTCACTGGCGCCCGTCTCGGTCGCGAAAGCCGCGCTCCACGCCCCGACCACCGCTCCGACGATTCTGATCGTCGACGCTGATCGTTACTTCGCCGTCGATCTGGGCCGGACCCTCTCGGAACGCGGCTTTGGCGTCATCCTTTCCGGTTCGGCCACCGAGGCGCTTTCGATCGTCCGGGGGACTCGACCCGACCTCATCGTCGTTGACACCAGTCTCCCCGATCGCTCGGGCATCGACTTCTGCAAGGAGGTTCGATCCACCCAGACTGGTCCCGATCGCCCGCTGCTGATCGCCACGACCTCCCGCCCCAGCCCGGCCGAGATCTCCGCGATGGCGACCGCCGCGGACGATTACACGATCAAGCCATATGTCATCGACGCCTTGATTCAGCGGATCAACCAGCAGCTCAGGAACCGAGTCTGACCCGATTCCCGCCGGTGCCGAAGGTCACGTTTCCCACGGCGACGGCGTGATAAAGATGCGCCCTCGGCGACGGAAGGCCCTCGGACACCTCGACCCGCGCGTAAATCCGGTACTTCCCCGCCGGAAGCGTCCGGCCATCAACCGACCATGTCCCCGAGGCGTCGGCCGTGGTCTTGCCGATCAAAAGGTCGTGAACGCCCTGAACGTTCCGCGCGAAGACCGTGATCGACGCCCCGGGCGCCGCGCTTCCGTTCACGGCATCGGCGAGGCCGCCGGTGGGCGTGAATGTCGCGGTCAGTCGGGTTGGATCAACGAAGACGTTGCCGCCATCGCGCAAGGTCGGGACGACGTGGAAGGAGTACCAGACCTGAACGCCCCCACCCCCTGAATGCGCCACGGCCGGGCCGGAGAGATCGGCGTACTGTGTGACGCCCTTGATCGGAACCTCGCCCCAGAGGTTGTAAACGCCATCATTCGCCTTGTCCAGTCCGACCGGCGTATGCTGATAAAAGACCTCGGCATCGTCCACCGTCGGCGGAATCACGACCAGGGGATCATTCGCCTTCGCCTGATAGGTTCGGATCACGAACCGCGCGAATTCTCCGGCGATCCCCGGCCCGGTGCTCAGCAAGCCGCCGGGCGCCTTGTTGTTGGCCGCGTGAGGATCAAGCAGGGTCACCTTGAGATAACCCGCCTGAAGCGCAGGGGTCGTCTTGTACTCAAGCGACTTGAGCGCCTGGCTGACCACAACGGCTCCCTCGCTATGCCCGATCAGGTGGAGATCGACGGGTGATCCCTCGGGAAACGCGAGTGACGCCTTGCGGACGGCATTCGCCAGCCTTGGCCCCTGCTTGGCCGCGGCGCCGGGCGTATTGCTCTGCGCCGCCCAGTTGAAGGCGATCACCTTGTCATAACCGACGGCCTTCAATTCCTTCGCCAGCTTCGCTTCCCAGCCAGGGATCTGGTTCCCGTCCTGAATCCCGCCGTGAACCACGACTCCGATCACATACGTCCGAAAGCTCGCGCTGGACGTTCCAGACGCGGGATTCGCGACGGCCAGAACGTAAGGATCGGCCGGATCGGGCGGAAGACCGCCAGAAATGGGCATGTTGAGCGTATGCGCGCCGGGAGACCCCTCCGCCTCTGTCGCTGGAACGGTCTCGACGGCGATGAGCGGGTCGCCTGCCTGGTACTGCGCACTTGCCGACCGATAGATCCCGACGGCGACGGGTTCCGTCAGCGAGGAACCGGTGACCTGATAGTCCACGGTCACCGACTGGGAATCGGTCGTCGAAACAGCGCTGATGTTGAGGCCGGACATGACAATCCGGCCTTCGAGCCGATCAAAGTCCGGGGTCTTGACCCGGCGAACCGGTCGCGTCCACATGATCGGCGTCCCTTCCCTGGGGCTGACTGCGTGCGAAGGTGGGTTGGCTCCTTCCGTTCGACCAGGGATCGACCCGCAAAGTTCGGGCCGCTGACCGCCCCGCTTCCTCCCTGAAGCGTAGGACGCATCAACGCTGGAGATCGGCGGGCCGCGTCGCCCGCCGATACCTCAATTTCTGGCGCTAGAACGCCGAGAACCGATCGACCGTCACGATCCTGACAGCCGGCTCTCGGTCGTCCCGATGAAACAATCCCTCAGGCAGCGTCCGGCTCAAAGAGTGATACCTCACCCCGGACGACGCGATCGGTGATCGTATAGGTCTTGCCCGGCTCGCGTTCGGGCAGGTCGTACATGATGTCGATCATCATCGTTTCCATGATCGACCTGAGCGCGCGAGCCCCGGTCCCCCGGGCCTTCGCCTGGCGGGCGATCTCGTGAATCCCCTCGGTCGTGAATTCGAGCATCGCGTCGTCATAGTGGAAGAGGACCTGATATTGCTTCGTGAGCGCATCTTTCGGTTCGGTCAAGACACGCGCCAGGTCTTCCTCGGAAAGCTGGTTCAACGAGCTGATGACCGGCAATCGACCGATCAACTCGGGAATCATGCCGTACCGCTCCAGGTCTTCGGGCGTGACCTGCGCGACGAGCCGGTTTCGCTCGACTTCCTTGTCGTGGTTGGGCTCGTGGCCAAAACCGATCATCTTCCGGCCCAGGCGCTTGGCGATGATCTCTTCAAGGCCGACAAACGTCCCGCCGCAAATGAACAGGATATTTGTCGTATCGACTTGAAGGTATTGCTGTTCCGGGTGCTTCCGGCCCCCTTGTGGCGGGACGTTCGCCACGGTCCCTTCCAGCAACTTCAAAAGGGCCTGCTGCACCCCCTCGCCCGAGACGTCGCGGGTGATCGAAACGTTTTGCGAGGTCTTGCCGATCTTGTCCAGCTCGTCGATATAGATAATTCCGCGCTCGGCGGTCGGAATATCAAACTCGGCCTCGCGCACCAGCTTGAGAATCAGGTTCTCGACGTCCTCACCGACGTAACCGGCTTCGGTCAAAGTCGTTGCATCGCCAATCGCAAAGGGAACGTTGAGCCGACGCGCCAGGGTTTGCGCCAGCGCCGTCTTGCCGCAGCCGGTCGGGCCGATGAGCAAGACGTTGCTCTTGGAAACGACCACATCCTTGAGCATCGGATCATCAAGCGGCTTGTGCTTGGCAACGGCCATCAAGCGTTTGTAATGATTGACGACCGCGACGGCGAGGGTCCGCTTCACCCGGTCCTGACCGATGATGTAGTCGTCCAGGTGCGCGACGAGTTGCCGGGGGGTCGGGAGTTCGTCGGGAAGGCTCGGCTTTGGCTCGTGGCGCTTGAAGATTTCCTCGCAAGCCTGGACGCAGTCGTTGCAAATATGGGAATTCTGCGTCCGAGAGCCCGACTGAACGAGGGCGCCCCCCTCGACCATCGGTCCCGCCTCGCCGGTCGGCCTGCCGCAGTAATCGCAAAAGGTCGGGCTCGGCCCTTTTGTCTCGTTGCCATCGGTCCGCGCGCTCAAAGTCTCAATCTCCCGTCCCAGAAAGGGAACCGTCGCCGGTCTGCCAATGCTCTCCAGCTTAGAAAAGACGGCCCCGGTCCACAATCCTCCTGCCCATTTGCCCAGCGGTCGATTCCGGCTCATCGCAAACATGCCACCACGCATGACCGATGACCGATGACCGATGAAAAAATGGGAACCGAAAGCATGGGCAAGAGCCCTGACGACCTCTTTTTTCGGTCCTCGGTGCTCGGTCATCGGTCTACATGGAAACGATCCTTGGCTTGAAGCCCTCCCAGCGACTCGTTTCTCTCGTTATACTCTCTCTCCGAGTCGTCTTCTCCGCCGCCCCTTTCCCGGTGAGATGAACCCTGATGAGTCCCCCCCCACGTCCCTCGCCGATCACGATCGGCGGCCTGATGCGACTGGTGCTCTGGATCGCGGTTGGCCTTGCACTGAACCGCATGGGCCTACAGTTCTTCCAGGTCTTCATGCTCATGGTCATGCTCGGGGGGGTAGTCGGAGTTCTGGAATATCTTCTGTTTACGGTCGTCTCGACCAAAATTGTCCCTTTGCGAACAGCGGGAAACCCCGATCGCGAACGGGTCTGGCTGGAACGCATTGTCGCCGTGCCCAGCCTGAGCAGCGAAGCCAGCAAGGCGGTGCCTCGATACATGCTCATGGTGCGCTATCAGCAAGATCGGCAGTACGCCGAGGCCGAGGCCGTCGGTCGGCTCATCCTGGCCAATAGAAAGTCGATTAAACCGGCCTTCGCGTCGATCGTCCACCTTCGCCTCGCCGACTGTCTCGAAGCCCTCGGCCGACGCGCCGAGGCCGACGCCGAGCGAATTCTTGCCGACGACTGCCTCAAGGGTTCGAAGGAAGACTTCCTCGGCCGCCAGGCCCAGGCCGGGCTTTTCGAGAAAGAGAACCGCCACGCCGAGGCGTATTCAGCTTATGAAAAGGGCCTGTCGCTCGTTCCCGCGAACTTGACCGACGTCCGGGCCGAGTTCATGACGCGCCTGGTCCTCACCTCGTTCAACGCCGGCCGACCGGCCGACACCGTTCGCTGGTCCGAGGCCGTCCTCGCCCTGAAAACGAAGCCAGTCTACCTCCAGGCGGCCCGGAAAATGGGGGCTCTCGCGTACAGCAATCTCGGCCGGGCCGACGACGCCGAGCGTCTGACCCGCGAGTCGGCCGCGCTCGAACCCGACCCGGCCAAGCGTTCCGAGACACTCGGGACGGCCGCCTCATACGTCTTCCGCCGAGGCGACCTCGACGCCGCCGAGCGCCTAGCACACGAGGCCGAGGCCGTCAGTCCCGGCACCGGTGCCATTCCCTTGTTCGTCCTTGCCGAGATCGCCAAATTTCGCGGCCAACGCGACGAGTCGATCGCCCACTTGGAACGAGCCCTCGCGGTCCCCCCCTTGCCGATCCCCTCGGCCGAGCGTCGCCGTCATGCGATCACGGCGCGGGGTCTGGCTGTCCAACTCGCCGATATCGGTCAGTTTGACCGCGCCCTCGTTTTCATTCGCGAGGCCGACGCCGAGTTCGCCAACGACGCCAAGCTCAGCCCCGGCGTCGATGCCGCCGCCGCCTTTGTCTCCGCGAAAGCCGGCAATCGCGACGCCGCGCTCGCTCGGATCTCCGCCGCCGAGAAGAAACGCCAGGCCATCCCCGACGCCAACGAATCTCAGCGCTCCATTCTCTGGAACCTCGGTAAGACCGCCCACGCCCTCGGCGATCCGGCCCTCTCGGAATCGTTCTGGCGTGGCTATCTTGAGCAGAACCCGCCCCCCGTCTATCTCCCCTCGGCTTACTATTACCTGGCCGAGGCCCGCAAGAACCTCGACGATCCCACCGGCGCCGAGGACTTTTACCGCCGCGCCGCCTCGACCCATTACGGCACGCTTCACGAACGCCTCGCTCGTGAAACTGTCGGAACCCTTGCGACCTCGCCACCGATTGAGCATCATTAGCGTACTTGCTTAGCGGATCAATCTGCTTTCTGCCCTCTGTCCTCTGTCCTTTGCCCTGCTCAGCATTGATCCGAAATCCGTCGCGACGGTGTCCGCGCAACCATCGATCTGAACCAGTGCGCCGAGACAAACTCTCTCCGCCGAACCGGGGTCAACCCGCCATGCTCCGCCGCCGCGTTCTCGGCCGTCTGGCCGTCCTTCTCGCCGTAATAGGAACAGCATCCGCAGGCGCGGGCGAACCGCCGATGTTCCCGTTCGTCTTCCCCTGGGATGACGCCTCCGCCGGGCCGACGAACGTGAGCAACCTTCTCGATCGCCCGGCCGGCGCGCTCGGCCCCGTGGTCGTTCGCGAGGGTCATCTTTTCGCAGGCTCGAAACGGCTCCGCCTCCTCGGCGTCAACCTCTGCTTCGGCGCCAATTTCCCGACCCATGCCGACGCCGAGAAAGTCGCCGGCCGCCTCGCCAAGTTCGGGATCAACGCCGTCCGGTTCCACCACATGGACATGCAAGCCGCTCCCGGCGGGCTCTTGCAAAAGGACGCGAAAACTCTCGACCCCGGCCAGCTTGACCGGCTCGACTACCTCATCGCCCGGCTCAAAAATCAGGGCATCTACGCCGATTTGAACCTCCACGTCAGCCGGACCTATCCCGGCCTGCCGACCCGCGAAGGCATGCCCAGTTTTCACAAGGGCGTTGACAATTTCGACCCCCGGTCGATCTCCCTTCAGCGCGACTATGCCCGCGACCTCTTGACGCACGTGAATCCGTACACAAAAAGTCGATACGCCGACGAACCCGCTGTCGCCCTCGTCGAGATCAACAACGAAAACGCGCTGCTTCATGAGTGGTGGAATGGCGAGCTTGACACCCTTCCCGACCCCTTCGCCAGTGAACTTTCACGGCTCTGGAACGACTGGCTCAAGGCCCGATATGCCGACGATAAGGCGCTTCGGACCGCCTGGGGAGCGACCTCGGAACCGCTCGGCCGCGAGATGCTCAAAAATAGCGACCTCGCGGCGGGTCTGGAGGGTTGGTACGTCGAACGCCATCAAGGGGCCGAGGCCGAGGCCAAGGTTGAGAAATCCACACTGCAAATCCAGGTCAACAAGGTCGGCCGCGAGGGCTGGCACGTCCAGTTCAATCAATCGGGCCTGACGCTCGACGCCGACCGTCCTTACACCTTCACCTTTCGCGCTCGAAGCGACACCCCCCGCCGCCTGAGCGTCAGCGCGATGCAGGCCCACGCGCCTTGGAAATCACTCTGGACGTCCGACTTCAACGTCGGCACCCCCTGGACAACCTACAAATTCGCGTTTCGCCCTTCCGAGACGGATAAAAACGCCCGCGTCGGCCTCTCAAACCTGGCGACGATGCCCGGCCTTGTCGAGTTCACCGGCTTTTCCCTCAAACCCGGCGGCATCCTGGGCCTGGAACAGGGCGAGACCCTCGGCAAGATCGCGGTCGTTCCCAAGGGGGATTACTCGCGACGCTCTCCCGGCGCCCAGCGCGACTGGGTCCGCTTCCTCTGGGACCTTGAGGATCAGTACTGGACCGGCATGGCCCGCTATCTCAAGGACGACCTCAAGGTCAAGGCCCCGCTCGTCGGCACGCAGATGGGCTGGAGCCCCGCGCCGATCCAGGCGAAGCTCGACGTGATCGACTCGCATTCGTACTGGCAACATCCCCACTTCCCCGGCCGGTCGTGGGACATGAACAACTGGACCGTCGGCAACCTGCCGATGACCGGCCGAAGCGATGGCGGCACCCTCCCCGGTCTGGCGCTCAGCCGGGTCGCCGGAAAACCGTTCATCTGCACCGAGTATAACCACTCAGCGCCGAATTCCTACGCGTCCGAGACCGTGCCGGTCATCGCCTCCTTCGCCGCCCTCCAGGATTGGGACGGAATTTTTCTGTTCGCTTATTCGCATCGCGGCAACGACTGGGGACCCGGCAAGATCCCCAGTTTCTTTGACATCGACCAGCACCCGACCAAGATGGCCACGCTCCCCGCCGCCGCCGCTTTGTTTCTTCGCGGCGATCTGAAACCCGCCGGCGCCTCGGCCCTTGCGCAACCAAAAACCGAGGAGATCGTCGAGGTCGTTCGCAAAAGCGGACCGTCCACGCGCGCCGATTCCTTCGGCCTGCCGCGAGCCTCGGCGCTTCGCGTTCCCGTGGCCGTGAAGCTCGACACCCCCGGCCCCGTCACCTCGGCCGAGGCGATCGAACGCCTGAGCCGCCTTCAAACCGCCTGGCGTTGGCAGTCGTCGCCCGAAAACGTCGGTTATCTCGCCATCGATACCCCGCGTTCCAAGGCCCTGATCGGCCAGGCGCCCCAAGGTTCGACCGCGCTCGGCGAGGTCTCGATTCTTCCCGGCAAAAACCGCGAGGATCGCGCCGTGATCACCCTCACGGCGCTCGATGGCGCCAACTTCCACAGCCCCGGCCGCGTCCTCATCACCGCGACCGGCGACGCCGAGAACACGGCGATGCCCTGGACCTCCGCCGATCACGACAGCGTGAAACCCTCCTGGGGTCGCGCCCCTTCGATCGTCGAGGGAATCGCCGCGACGATCACCCTTCCCGTTGCTTCCAACCGCCTCCGCGCCTGGTCTCTCGACCCCCTTGGCCACCGCCTCGCGCCGATCACCATTCAGCCCGCAGGTCCTTCCACGTCCCGCCTCCAACTCGGTCCTGAACACCAGACGCTCTGGTACGAGGTCCAGATTACCCCTTGAAGCATTATTCTCCAGGGCTTCGCGATCGAGAACTGAAGGAAGACGCCTGGATTGACCAGATTTTTTCCAGGGAAAGAACCCACTCTCGGAAATTTTCTGTCGCCTTTCCGCAACAACTCCGACCGGATCGCTGATTAACTTTCGATGGCGCGGAGTTTGCGACGTATCATGCGTGTGGTGCTACTCGGAGCTGACGAGGAATGTCGTCGGCGATTCGAGATTTGAGATTGCGCCATTGATTTTGAGAATCGGTTCCTTCCCTCGAACTTTCGGGCGTCGAGACAACCCTTTTGCCGATCCTGTCGTAAAACCTCCCGCCGTCCCTTTGACCATCCCGCCTCGTCGGGGAGCCTACCCGCCAGACTGTCCTTCATGACCCGGGCCTTGTCCCGTCCCGCAAACCTCTTGCGAGTGAAAAACGTGATGTCACACCATTTACACGATTTTTTCACCCATGGAACCGTTGACACGATAGAATCTTCAGTGTCATGCGACGTGCTGATTTTTGACAACAACAAACCCTGCCCGCCGGCCCGGCCGGAGCCGCGATCGTGACGGCCCCGGCGCGAAGAATTCAAAAAGAACGTCGGGATTCCCAATCCAGGCGTGCCCAGGAAAAACGGGAAGACGACGGACGGCTTCGCGCTCGATCTGAAGCGACGACCGGGAGAAGATCCATGAAGCTGGGGACGGCCTACAAAGGGACGCGCGACCGGACGCCCGGTCAAACCGATCGTCCCGACGTCCCCGGCTATCGCCTTCTTGAGCGTCTCTCCGGCGACGGCCGCGGCGGCGTTGACGTCTGGAAGGCCGAAGGCCCCGGCGGCTTCCTCGCCGCTCTCCGCGTGATCCGCCTTCGACCCGACGTCACCGCCGACGACCTTCTCGGCCTCGACCTCCTTCGACGCGCCCGACATCCCAACCTGCTCTCCGCCTTCGGCTCCTGGCGGACCGATCAGACCCTGATCCTCGCCACCGAGCTTCCCGATCATTCGCTCTGGGACCGCTTCCTCCAGGCTCGCGAGGCGGGCGAGACCGGCCTGCCCCGCGACGAATTGTTGGAACACCTCGTCGACGCGGCGCGCGGGATCGACTATCTCAACAGCCTCTCGTCCTCCGATCGCCCTGGTTCTTCCCTGGGCCAGCCTCACGGCGAGATCAGTCCGCGGACGATTTTCTTTGTCGGCGGGGGCATCAAGGTCGCGGACATCGACCCCGCCCAGGTTGTCGGCCTTGCCTCGGCCCGGCCTTCCTGGAACCTCGACTACGCCGCCCCCGAACGATTCCAGAGCCAGACCTCGCGGCAGTCCGACCAGTACAGCCTGGCCCTGACGTATTGCCACCTTCGCCTTGGCCGCCTTCCCGTTTCGGTCGTTGCCTTGGCAAACGACCTGACGCCGCGCCGGGCCAATCTCGACAGCCTTCCCGAGGTTGAGCGTTCCGCGATCGTTCGGGCGCTTGATCCCGACCCCGACCATCGCTGGCCGACCTGTTCCGCCTTCCTCCAGGCCCTTCGCGCCGACATCCTCGCCGCCTCGCTCTCGCGCTCGAAGCTTGATGATTTCCAGAACGTTGACGACGTCCTGAACGATGATTTCGTTGAGGAAGCGGTCGTCGAGAAGGAAAATGAGGAGGACGACCCGGTCGACTGGTCGGTCATCCCTCCACCCCGGAATCGAAGCCGGGCGTTGACGATCAGCGTCGCCGTGGTGATGACCGCGGCCACCCTGACGGCGACCCTTCTGCTCGCCTCGCCCGGCCGACTCGATGCCAACCGCCGCGGCCGTCGCATCGCCGCCGCTCCCGGCAAGAAAAACCTGGTCTTCGCCCAGACCTCCGCGCCGCGTTTCCGCCTTCAGGACGCGTCAACCGACCCTCGCGGCGAAATTCCCACCCCGGCGACCGTTCCAACGTCTCCAACGCCTCCTATCGTTGAGTCTCCCAGGCCAACTCCCCCCGCCCCCGTTTCTGTCGCCGCGCCCGAGATCGTCTCGCCGACGGCCCCGCGCGATGAACCCGCGCCGACGACCTCGCTCCCGCCTCTTGATCCACCGACCGCGACCCCGGCCCCGCCCGTCGAGTCGACCCCGACGCCTACAGCCGACTCCAATCCCGCCTCGCCGGCCCTGGTTGGAGTTTCGGCCGGTGGCGTCTCGATCCTCTCTTGGCTGCACAGAACCGCCCCCGACGTCGTCGCGGCGCTGCCGGTTGCCGATCCGGCCCCGGCTCTGAATATCAAGGCCCCGGTGATTCGCCTCACCGCGCCGGAAACCCTGACGGTCGAGGCCGGCCGCACCGCCTCGCTTCCTGTAACCTTCACCTGCGACGGCGTTTACGGTCTGGTCGAACTCCGCCTCAAGGGCCTGCCCGACGGCGTCTCGGCGCTTCCGCGAGCCCTCGCGTCGGGTGAAGATAGCACAGAGACGTCCAATCCCGTGACCGAGAAGTCGCGGGTCGTCCAGATCCGCGCCACGGCGAACTGCCCCGAAGGCGAAACCCTGGCCCGACTGATCGCGACGGCCGGTTCCGCCCGTGCCGAGACGACAGTTCGCGTCAGTGTCCGCCCCAGCCCAGCGCTCGCCTCCCGACGTCGCGGCGATGCCCTGCTTCGCCACGACGATTTCGCCGCGGCCCTTGCCGCGTATAGCGAGTCGATCACGATCGATCCCACCGACCCTCTCGCCTTTCATGGCCGGGGTCTGGCCGCCTATGGCAAGGGGGATCTCGACGCCGCGCAGCAGGACATCATGACCGCCCTTCGGCTCAAGCCCGAGACGCCGACCGCCCTGAACAACCTCGGCCTCATCAAGCTCGCGCGTGGCGAGCACGCCGCCGCGATTGTTGACTTTGACGAGGCGATCCACCTCGATCCCTCGTACGCGGTCGTCCGCTACAATCGCGGCCGTGCTTATTCCGAGTCGAACGCGACCGAAAAGGCCCTGGCCGACTTTGACGAGGCGATCCGCCTCGATCCCAAATTCGCCAAGGCGTTCAAGGCCCGCGCCGATGTCCACGCGCACCGAGGCCGCCGCGACCTGGCCCTTACCGATTACGACGAGGCCGTCCGCCTCCGCCCCGATGATCCCGCCGCCTTGAACAATCGCGGCCTCTTGCTCTTTTCCATGGGCGACCATCACCGAGCCATCGCCGACTTTGACGAGGCGATCCGCACCAATCCCCGGTACGCGGTCGTCCGTTACAATCGCGGCCGCGTCTACGCCTATCTTGGCGATACCGTCGAGGCTCTTTCCTCGTTTGATCGGGCACTCAAGCTCGATCCCAATCTCAGCCGCGCCTCACAGGCCCGCGCCGCGATCCTCAATCGCCGCGACCCCGCCAAGGCCGCCACGCCTCCTGTTCATTCTTCACAATAAGACTCTCGATTGTAGTGAGTCGTGCCACGCGACTCCTTTTCGGTCACCTTTGGAAGGACAAAGGACAAAGGGCAAAGGACAGAGTTTGCCCTCTACCCTTTGCCCTTCCGTCGGTCACGGCAAGACCCGATCGAGAATCCGCCTGGCAAAGGGGGGCATCAGCCCGAAAGGCACATACGCGCGAGGCGACAACGGCCCATACGCTCCGGTCGGGCCGGGATAGCCGCCATAAGGGTAGGGACCATAAGGATTCGCGCCAGGATAACCATACACACCGGCCCTTGGAATCAAAACAACCGGCGGATTGACCTGGTTTTGCGCCGCGTCGCGTGCCGCCTGGTTCGCCTCCTCGGTCTCGGCGATCGGATCGCGAGACGGGGTCGTGGCCGAAGGATTCACAGGCTCCGATTCCACGATCGCCGGGGGTAGAACCGCCGAGGTCTCGGCCGCGGGACGGGCCACGGTGTGCCTGGTGGCCTGAAGAACGTTCGGATCGGTCTCGCGGACCCAGCTTCCCTGACGATAATCCCAACCCGTCGGCCGCCTGATCCAGCGCGCCGGGAGCCAGTCCCAACCGGGCTGAGATCGTGCCCAGAATCCATTTTTCCAGACGACCCGATCCCCATCGGGCACATAATGGCCGGGGACGAAAAAGGCGTCGGGCTCGGGCGCGGGGCCAGGATCATCGGCGGGGTGCGTCGTCGGCGGCCCCTTGGTTCGCCAGTCGGTGATCTCGGGCGACGCCGCCTGAGAATTCAAGGCCGGGGCGCGTCGAGGACTCCAGAAACCTGGGACGCGTGACCATCCTTCGGCATCGCGCTGCCAGCGGCCGTTGACCCAGATCGAATCGGCCGGAGGCACGCGCCAGGCGCCGGAAACCCAGGCGAAATCGTGGATCGAGGCATCCCAGGTCCAGTATCCGGCGACCCATTGGGCCTGATCATTCGGCCGGTCGTCGGTCGGTCGCTCCACGATCGGCGGCGGTGGCGACTTGGGTGCGCGGACCCGCTCGACATTGTTGTTCACGCCCGAGGCGCGAAACGCCTCATGAGTCGGCGCCACGTTCACGACCCTCGACGGTAAAACCGTCGCGCCACCGCTGTCGCCACTGTTTTCGGGAATCAACTCGGCCGAGGTCGCCGGTCCTTCCAAAGCGGGGGGACCATCCGGGTCAGCCCACGCAACCTGAGCCCCCGCGCTTAAAATTCCGACGACGATCGCCCCCGAACTCCACCAACGACTCGACGCTCGCGTGTTGTCTCGCATGGGATGCCGCCCCGACAGGTTGGAAACCGGTCACTACCCACCGGTTCGATTCTCCAAACCGCCAACGCGTGCATAATCCGCGCCATCAAACTTGTCAAGGGCGCGTCTCGAACGCAAAATAGCGCGTGAAGGTCGGCGGTCCGTTCTTCGTTCGCGCGTACATGAGGCCCAGGTAAAGCCCCGGCGCCACCTGGCGGATCTCATCGCGATACCGACCGTAAACGACCGACGTATCCTGATAATCGAGAATCAACGACGGCCGACCATCGAGCCAGCTTGCCGACTGGGATAGATTCCCCTGAATCATTTGAAGGCCGAAGAACCGATTCACCGCGGTCGCGCCGTCGTCGCGAAAGACCTTTCCTTGCCAGACCACCCGCGCCGCTCGGGACATCGCCGGCCCCCTCGACGTCCCCGGCGAGACGATCGGCAGACCGTGCACGCGGCCGCGCGGGGTCGGCCCCGGCCAGGCGCGTCGATACAGCGATTCCAGCTCGGCCGGAGTCATAGTCTGCAATTGCTCGCCAGTCACATACCGGGGCGTCGCGCTCAATTCCGCCCTGTTCGGTTGCGGCTGCATCGACTGCGCTCCGGCTTGACCGACCAGGGCCGACACCGCCAGCCAGGCCCCGGCGATCGCCCGTTTCGAAAACCCGCCTCGCCTCAACGCCATGCGCCCGCCCCCTTTCGTTCCGAGCCGTCCCGTCGTCGATCGACAACATCCCTTTACGTTCGACCCGAGCGGTCGTCCGGCTTCAATCCATCGGCCTCAAAATCGGCAACGGCTTGGCCAGACCGGTCTTCCCTTGTAATCTCTGTAAATTCGAGACGAATACCTCGGGCGGCCCGACCTGACCCGACCCCTAGCCAACGCCCTGGACGACCCGACCGATGAGCGACTTCGCCGCGACTGACCCGCGGGACAAAGTTCCCGCCTCCGAACCCCTCTTCACCGCCGAGGAACCGCCCAAACCCGGTCGCGGCTGTTTCTTTTACGGCTGTGTCTCGGCCTCGATCATTGGCGTGCTCGGCCTGCTCCTGATCTGCGTCCTGTCGTACGTCGCGTACAACTTCCTCGACAAGACCATCGTCGCGTACACGAGCACGACCCCCGCCCCCTTGCCCAAGACAGACTACACCGAAGACCAGCGCAAGGATTTCGAGACGCGTCGCCAGGCGTATCAGTCGGCCGTCGACAAGGGCGAAGCCGCCGAGATCGTCCTGACCGCCGACGACATCAACGTCTGGATCGACTCGAATCCCGACCTCAAGGGCCTGATTTATATCAAGATCGTCGACGACAAGATCAACGGCCAGTTGAGCCTTCCGCTCGAAAAGATCCCCTTCCTCATGGGTCTCGGCAAAGGGCGCTTCTTCAACGGCACGGCAACCATCACCGTCTCGCTTCACGACAGTGAGCTCGTTGTCCATGCCACGGAGGTTCAGGCCAACGGCAAAACACCCACCGCCGAATTCATGAAGCAACTCAGCCGCGAGAACCTCGCCAAGGACGTCTCCAAGAACCCCGAATACTCCGAGATGATCAGCCACCTCGACAAGATCGAGGTCAAGGACGGCAAGGTCTACGTGACCACCCGCGCCCGATCACGCGACGCCACCACCGGCATTGGCGACGAACCCAAAACCGACGAGAAATCGACCGACGAACCCAAGGTCGACGCCAAGAAGCCCGTCGAAAAAACGCCCGAGACGAGGAAACCCGACGAACCCAAGGCCGACGATAAAACGCCCGACGAGCCAAGACCCGTCGAGCCTTCCTCAGAAAAATCGGCGGCCTGATCCTGTTTGCGCAAACGACGCCGGTCCTCTTTGTGCCCGGCGTCGTGGTGTCTTTTCACTTCGATGCTCAACCTTTGTGAATCTGCGCCAGGCTCGTGGGAGGGTGGAAGGGAATGGGCCGCCCCTGCCGGGCGTAAAGATCCTGGTTGACGAGCGGGCTGGCCAGGCCGGTCGTGTAAATCAGGCCGTTGAAGTTTACCTTGATGGAATTGTTCGCCCCGTATTTGATCGAGACGGTTCCTTGGCCGGCCTCGACGAAGAAGGCTCCCGAATAAATGTTCGGGTCGGCGGTGAAGGTCATCTTCGTGGGGCGACCCTTGCTGTCGACATCGGTGACGTTGCCGAGCAGCGTGAGCCCCTGAATGCCCGCCGAGTTCGTGCTCTTGTCCTGCAAGACCGCCTCGCCGATGAACTGCGTTCCGCCACCGACCGGCGTGATGATCGCCATGTCGAAGTCACCATGCAGGAACATGTTCGAGCCGCCGATCCCGCGATAATAGTACGTCGTTCCCTGGCTCGTGAACCGTCCCGGCCCGGTGTAATACCGCCCGGTAAAGGCCGACCGATAGGTCTCACGCGCAAGTTCGGCGGGCGTGGGAAAACCATTGCCCAGCAGTGGCGTACTAATGTTGTTACTCAGACCGTTACCATTGCCCTGTGCTCCGGTGTTGCCCGTATAGGCATTGAGACCGGCCGGCAAGGGGGGATTGGCAACGGGGACTGTCGGCGTCGTGGTCGTGCCGATTCCGCCCGTCACCGCCGCGGCGCCGGCGATCGCGTGGCTTTCCGCAAGGGTAATCGCGGCGGGCACTTTGGGAAGAGACGCCGCCTCGACGGCAATAATCGCCGAGAGCACGGTTCGCCCTTCGAGAGGTTCGAGATTGGGGCGAACCGTCCGACGATCGCGGTCTCTGACGAGCAACATCTGATCCCCTCCTGAGAAGCCCGGCCGATTCCCTTCGCCCCTTTTGCCTCGAATCGACCCGGGTCCTCGCAACCCAGGACCGACCGAGTGGTCGACGGCCCGCCCGCGCTGTGGGCGATTCAAGCCACCCTCTTGATCGACTCGCGGGCTTACCCCACTTCGCCCCGAAACGTCGACTCAGGTTCCCGATCCCCGCGCAATCCCCCCGATCCCCCGTCCTTTTCCGTTCGAATTGCCAACGACGACGGCCGATCCCGGAATCTTCCAGGACCGGCCGTCGTGTTGGGTTGGATCGTTGATTTGGATCGAATATCAGTCCGGCAGTCGGTTCGGAATCGGCGGCGGAGGCTCGGCCGATTCGACGCTTTCTTCCGTGTTGGCCGTCTCGGCGAGGGCGGCCTGGGCCTGCTCGACCACCTGACTCTCGACCGGTCCGGTCGGCCGGTGCGGCAGTTCGATCTCGGAGACGCGCGACGCCTCTTCCAGAGTTGGTTCCACGCTGGCCTCGGGCTCGACCGCCGCCGGGGCCTCGGGACGATGCGGCAGTTCAATCTCGGTCGCCCGCGAGGCTTCCTCGGGAGTCGCCTCGGGTGCCGGAGCCCGCTCGGCCGACGCCTCCGCCGGAACGGGTTCAACCATCGCCGCTTGATCGGGTTCGACCGGATCAGCCTGAGCCGGCTCGACCGACGCGGCGGGCGCCTCGGGTCGATGCGGCAGTTCGATCCGGGTGACCCTCGCGGCCTCTTCGGGGGTTGGCTCGGCGCCCTGAACCGGATGCGGCAGTTCGATTTGCGTGACTTTCGACGCCTCTTCGGGAGTCGGCGGGGCCGTCGCGACGGGTCCGTTCGGAGCGCCCGAATTTCCCGTGGGCGGACGGTGCGGCAGGGCGATGTCCGTCAACAACGACGCCTCTTCAGGCGTGTTCGGCTCGGGACGACGCGGCGGCTCGATGTCGGTGACCCGCAACGCCTCGTCCAGCGGAGGCGGCGGCGCGGCCGGTCCGGCCGGTGTCGCCAGCGCCTCGACCGCGACCGTCTGCCGGTCCATCGGCGCCTCGGGCGCGGTCGATTCCGCCTGCGGAGACTTCTTCGGCAACCGGACCGGCCGACGATCGGCCAGGGCCGACTCTGATTCCAGCGTCTCCGTCGCCTTCTTTTCCGGCCCCTGAATCGGTTCCGGCTCCTTCGGCTCGGCCGAGGCGACATTCGTCGGCAGGTCGGTCGGAATCGGCGGAACCTCGGTGGGCGTCGCCACGAGCAGGGGCATCGGAGTCGGTTGAACTCGCGGTTCAACGGCCTCGGGCTTTGTCGCCGCGGGAACGTCAACGATCCGGGCTTGCGTCGCGGCCCTGGGCAATTCCACGGCATCGGCGACCGGCTCGGTCGGCGGCACGATGATCACCTTCGGCGATACCTTGACCGGCTCCGGCGCGACCGGTGCCCGGGCGACCACCGCCGCCACCGCCGGCTCGGGATTGGAGGCAACGGCCTTCGCCTTAGGCGGGGCGATTCGCGCCTCGCGGCAGGCCGCGGCCAGGCTATCGACGACAGGGGCTGGGGTGTTCGACCCGGCCTTGCGTCGCGTCGGCGGAGCGATCTTGGATTCGCGGCAGGCTTCGAGCAAGGAATCGTCCATCAATCGAGCGCTGGCCCGACGGTTGATCGGCCGGGGCATCTCGATCAGCTCTCCGCGATTGGCCATTTGCACGGGTTCGCCCGCGGCGCCAAAGGGCTTGCGATCGGGGATCTTCCAGCCATTCCAGGTCGTCTTCGCATAGGACGACCCGTCAAAGGTGGCGATCTTCGCCAGGGTCGGCGAGGGGTGCGGCCCGGCGGTCATCGAGTCGATCGAGATCGGTCCTCCCGGCGGCAGGCCGGTCTTCGCCGACCCTCCCCCTTTGGCGACCAGAGCCGCGCGAGCCGCCGCCTGCCCTGGGTCTTCCCAGCCAAGCTGACGACCGGGTACCTCTTCATCCACCTGGCCGAGTGCTTGCACGGCAAGGCCCGGCCCCGACTTCGGGCGGACCATCGCCTGCCCGCAGCCGGCCCCCGCGCTCAGCGCCAGCAGGGCGACCAGACCCGTCCTCGCCCCTTTAAGCTCGATCGGGCGGTTCGGCCTACCGTTGCGAATCACTCCGGCCATCCCTGGTCCCCCCCTTGCCTGGTCACGCCCCGGACCCCCCGCAACCCCCGTCCCAGGGGCCTCTCGTCTCTCGACGATGTGGGGCTTTCGACCTTGCCGCCTGCCCTGCTTCTCTAAACCCCCAAGCCGACACGCAAGGCCATGCCAGCGATTTTCACCTTCAACAAGGGTATCGGCTTTAACGGCTGTGCGGGTTGAGTGGAATCTTCCGGTTGTTTTGATCCTGCAAAGTTTGACTTTGTTCCCGCCGATCTCCAAAGTTTGATTTTGTTTTCTTCTGTTCTGTTCTCAAGGAATTTCCTTCAGAAATTCGGAAACAGTTTCCCGATTTTCACGATGATCACAGGAACGAGTTCCACCCTAAAACGAATCACGGTTCACCTATGACGCCTGTCCGAAACCTTGTCAAGATTGCTCTGTCGAACACTCCGCATCGAGGGTCGGGTTTACCAATTTCGCTGAACGAAGCCAACGCCTCCGCGACTCCCCAGAGCGAAACGAAGCCAATGCCGATCCTCGAATCGCGACGACGTTCGACCCGACTTACCTGTTCCCGCTCGGGCAAGATCGCCCTTGGTCCCCTTTCTCTGCCTCATCCCTTGCCTATCCGCGCGGTGGTGGACGTTCGAAACGAAGCCAACGACGAGAGGATTTCGCAAACGAAGCCAATCCGCGCCGATCTCCGATCTGCATTGACGACCATTCGCGGCAACCTTGGCGGTCGCCCTCTCTCCGGGTACGCTGACAAACGTTCCTGGCGCGATTCCTTGACCGGAGTGACCCCAACGATGTCCCTGACCGCCTCGACCATGCTCCCTCTCGGCTCCAAGGCCCCGGATTTCCAGCTTCCGGACACCGACGGCAAGTCGATTTCTCTCAACGACTTCCGAGGCGCGCCCGTGCTGCTTGTGGCCTTCATTTGCAATCACTGTCCCTACGTCAAGCACATACGCGAGCCCTTCGCGGCGCTGGCGAAGGAGTATCAGGGGCGGGGCGTCGCCGTCGTCGCGATCAGTTCCAATGACGTCGCCAGCTACCCGGCCGATAGCCCGGCGAACATGGCCCGCGAGAAAGTCGAGGCCGGCTACACCTTTCCCTATCTCTATGATGAAACGCAGGATATCGCCCGCGCCTTTGAGGCGGCTTGCACGCCCGATTTCTATGTCTTCGACGCCGATTTCTCGCTCGTCTATCGGGGCCAGATGGACGGCAGTCGCCCCGGCAACGGCCTCGCCGTCACCGGTGCCGACCTCCGCGCCGCGCTCGATGCCGTGCTCTCGCGAGCCCCCGTCGCCGCCGATCAGAAACCCAGCATCGGCTGCAACATCAAGTGGAAACCGTCGCGAGGCTGATTCCAGGGCCGTTTTTTGCACCAATGCTCGTTTCGAATGCGAGGCAAAAGGCCCGACTGTCCCTTTTTCCTAGAGGTTTTTCCCTTCCAGGTCGCGGATTGCCTGACGAACGTCCTCGGGTACGGGAACCGGCGTATTCGCCTGGTAATCGAAGACAACGAGCGTGGATTTTCCCTCGGCGGCGACGGCCCGCCCCTTCACGCTCACGAGGGCATGTTCCATCGCGAAGCTGGTCCGACCCAGCCGGGTCACCCGCGATCCGACGTGAACCGTGTCGGGAAAGGTAATCTGGCGACGATAATCACAGGCGATCGCCGCCAGGATCGGCCCGATTTTGTGCTCGCGCATCAGTTCCGAGAGACCCAGGCGCTTCGTATAAGCAATCCGGGCCGATTCAAACCAGCGGAAATAGACGATGTTATTCACATGCTGATAGGCATCCTGATCGCCCCACTGAACCGGCAGCGACCAGACGACCGGATACCCGGCCAGCAAGGCCGCGAGTTCCTCGTCCTGCCGCGTCGGAAACTCGCCCTGAAGATCATGATCCGTGGGATTCATCGTCGTGGTGCCCGTCCTGGTTCGCCCTGACTCTCAACGTTTCTCAACGTCATTCTACCGAACCGCCCATCCTCCGCGACGCTCTCTCTTCGGTCTCCCGCCGTGAAAGGATGCCCCGGCTGATGATCGCTTCGAGCCGCGACACTTATGATGCCATCGTCGTCGGCGCTGGGCCGAATGGTCTGGCGGCGGCGATCACCCTGGCCCGACCTGGCCTTCGCGTCCTGCTCGTCGAGGCGGCCGAGACCGTCGGCGGCGGCATGCGATCGGCCGAGTTAACCCGCCCTGGCTATCTCCACGACATCTGCTCCGCGATCCATCCACTCGCGCTCGCCTCCCCCTTTTTTCAAAGCGAGGACCTCGCCAACGTCGGCCTTGAGATGATCCAGCCGACCTTCCCGCTCGCGCACCCGCTCGACGACGGTTCCGCCGTCGTCCTTGACCGCTCGGTCGACGTCACCGCCGACGGCCTTGACCCCGAGGACGCCGACGCGTATCGACGCCTGATGACTCCGCTCGTCGCCCAGGCCGAGACGATCTTTCACGACCTCCTCGGCCCGCTCAGTCTGGCGCCGATGCGACACCCGATCACCTCCGCGCGGTTCGGCCTGCGTGCCCTGCGTTCGGCGCGTGGCCTGGCGAGTTCCTGGTTCCGTGGCGATCGTGCCCGAGCCCTCATCGCCGGACTCGCCGCGCACGCGATCTTGCCACTCGATCGCGCGGCAACGGCGGCAATCGCTCTGGTTCTCGGCGTTGCCGGCCACAGTGTCGGCTGGCCGATTTCTCGGGGCGGTTCGCGGGCGATCGCCGACGCCCTGGCCGCGCGTTTTTTGGCTCTCGGCGGCGAGATCGTGACCGGCCATCGCGTGAACTCGGTCGACGAACTTCCAAAAGCGCGCGCCGTGCTTTTTGACCTGATCCCGCGTGATCTCGCCCGGATCGCCGCCGATCGCCTGCCGACGGGATACAAGAACGCCCTTAACCGGTTCCGCCACGGCCCCGGCGTCTTCAAGCTCGACTGGGCTCTTGACGGCCCGATCCCCTGGACGGCCGACGCGTGCCGGAGCGCGGGGACGGTCCACCTCGGCGGCCGGTTCGAGGAAATCGCCGATGCCGAGGCGGCCATCTGGGAAAATCGAACGGTCGAGCGTCCTTACGTCCTGGTCGCCCAGCAGTCTCTTTTCGACCCCAGTCGCGCCCCCGCCGGCCATCAGACCGGCTGGGCCTATTGCCACCTTCCGCACGGCTCGACCGACGATCCGACCTCGCGGATCGAGGCGCAGGTTGAGCGGTTCGCCCCCGGCTTTCGCGCCCGGATCGTCGCCCGGAGCGCCTGGTCTCCGGCCGACTTCGCACGATACAACGCCAACTATCCCGGCGGCGACGTGACCGGCGGCGTCACCGATCTTCGCCAGCTCTTTTTCCGCCCCGTCGCGCGTTTCGACCCCTATTCGACCCCCGCGCCCGATCTCTTCCTCTGTTCCTCGTCAACTCCCCCCGGCGCCGGCGTTCACGGCCTCTGCGGTCTCTTCGCCGCCCGCTCCGCGCTCCGCCGCGTTTTCAACGCCTGATTTTCCAGGTTTTCCGCGACGCATTCGGCCGGTTGATCGATAGTGTCTTTCAGAGACCCTTTTCCGGTCCGAATGACCAATGTTTGATGACCGATGACCGAGAAAACGACCTCAAACCGAAACCCCGACAATAACGAAGCCTCCAACCCCGACCCCTGTGCCTCCTGACACTCATCTCCTTCTCAGGTCACCAGAATTTCCAGGCGTGCCGCGCGATCACATAAACCCCCAGCGCCAGGTTCGCCACGAGGTGACTGATGACACAGGCCGTCACGCTCTTCGTCCTGCCGACGAGCCAGCCCCAGGCGATTCCCGTGACGAGCGCGGGGAGCCATTCGGGGTGCGAGAAGGCAAAGACGCCCGAGGTCACCGCCAGTCCCAGCGGCGTCACCCGACCGATCGGCACGCGTGTATAGATCGGATCAATGACCCATCGCATCAAAAAGGATCGATAGAATAGCTCCTCGATCAGGGGGACAAGGACCACCAATCCCAGCAGCCTGACCGCCAGAAAGCCGACCCGCGCCGGGGGCGAAAGGATCATCGGATCAAAGGCCGTTCGCGAGCCGCCAAGCATCGGGATCGCCGGATACCAGCCGTCAAGACCGACCCAGACAGCCATCACGCCCAGGCCAAGACCGACGGCCAGGGCCAGGCCGCCGGCCCTCGGCCAGCCGCGAAGGTCGGCCAGGATCGTCCGGCAATGCCATAACAGGGCCGCGACCGCGACGACTTTCAGGGCGTAGCCGATCGGATACCAGACCGGGCTCGGCCCGCCGCCAGGGGCGTTTGGCAGATAGCCTTCAAGCGCGGTGAGGGCCAGAAATCCGGCGAGTGGAACCACATACGGCCAGATCGGCGGCTCGACCTTCGCGGCCGACCCCGCCGAGGTCGTCGCGTCTGTCTCGGTCTTCGCCATGAGACGTAACCCGTGCGTCGAGAGAGAGAAGAGAGTGCCAGAGCCTGCTCAGGAAGACGGAGCCGACCGCCTCGCCCGGATACTTTCCGGGAACATCGCCGCCTGGTCAAGACGTCCCTCGCCATCGATCGGCAAAGGATGAAAGTCCGAGCCGATGGTCAGACCCGGATGATCCCTCACCTCGTCGGCAAGCGGCTTG
Source organism: Isosphaeraceae bacterium (assembly GCA_965277595.1). GTDB lineage: Bacteria > Planctomycetota > Planctomycetia > Isosphaerales > Isosphaeraceae > CBDIDH01. The sequence continues at coordinate 265,194 of CBDIDH010000002.1, read as the reverse complement.
CTGACCCAGAGGCTTGTCAGTTCCAGCGTGTTCGGAATCACGACCATGCGCGCCTCCGCCGGGTCAACCCGCCAGCAGGTTTCCAGGCAGGCGGCGATGACCTCACGATCCGTCGGCAGGCTCAGGGGGACGCGTGCTCTCGTCAGGAAGTTGCTTGTGAGACTGTTCACCCGCATCGGTTTCGGGTCGATCGCCTTCACGACGCGATCGGTCGTCAAGTCCGCCAGGCCGATCCCGAGGGCATTGCCGAGCGTCTCCTCCGAGAGGTCCAGAACCGCCAGGCGCGTGACCACCGGCCTTGGCAGGTCGGGCATCGTCTCGACCCGCTGGCGACCGATCACGTTCGGGTCAAGACCCGTTCCGCTGTAGTTCTTGCCAAGTTCGCCGATGATCAGGACATCGATCGCATCAAAAGGAAGACGCGCCATCAGGACGCGCGCCTCATCGAGCAAGACCGGCTCAACCTCCAGCAGGTCTTCCGGTTCGACCGCGACAACCTTCGCCGTTTTCTCACGAGCATTTTCCAGGAGCGCAATGCCCAATGCAACCTTCGTTGTCTTGAGCAAGAACGCGCCGACCTCCGGGAGCATCCGTTTCAGCCCCGGCAGTCCCATTTTATGAACCTGCGCCGCCCCTTGACGCTTGCCAAGGCCGACCGTGAGCATCTTCAAGAGCCCGCTCTCATAGCGTCCGGTGAACGACGTGTGCGGCTTGATCCGGTTCAGCAGGACGATGCCATCGGCCTCGAACGCGTTGCGGTCAAAGTGGATCGGCAGGCCAAACGGGTCGGTTCCCAGAACGACCGTATCCATCTCGGTCCGAATCGGGCAACCGACGCTCTCCTCGCTGACACCAAGCTCCGCGAGCAGGTCGCGTTGTCCCTCGGCCGACCCTCCGCCGTGGCTTCCCATCGCGGCAACGACAAAGGGGGCGAAACCCAGCCCTTTCAGTGCCTGAACCGCCGCCGCGGCGATCAACTCGATTCCGGCAATCCCTCGACTGCCGACCGTTAACGCGACCGACCCGCCGCTGGGCACCTTCTCGCGGATCTTGCTGCCGACAATGGCCGCGATCACGGCGTTCGAGACGTCGGCGACCTCGGGTTGGTCGAGGGTCTGGCGGACCAGGGCGAGCGGCGGGATCAGGGTCATGAGCGTCGGGCTTCCCTCCTGGAAAGACGGCCGATGACCGCGCGGGGACGCGGTCATCGGCCTTCGATCAGCGAATGCCGCTGTAATCGGTCGGATCGAGGAAGATCGATTCGACCCGGGAGACGATCTTGCCGTCCTTCTCGCTGGCGGTCTGGGCTTTTTTCCAGTCGGGATCGGCGCGGAAGGCATCCCAGGACGCCTTCGCGGCCTCGCGGCTGGGATAGGCAAGTATGTAAACCAGTTTATCCTTCTCGTCATGCGGGGTCCAGAATCCGACCAGCTCCATGCCGTGCTTCTGGAAGAGGCGGCAGGTGTGGTCGCGGAAACGGGCATTCAGGGCATCGAGGCGGCCGGGGACGGTGTAATAGGTCCGCATCTCAAAAATCCGGTGCTTCGGCTGGTCGGCGGCCGACTTTGGCTCATCGGCGGCCCGAGCCAGCCCCGCGGCGGTGATTCCCGCCACGAAAAGGCTGAGAACAATCAATCGCTTCATCGTTTGCGTCTCCCCCCTTTGTCTCTCGAACGTTCCCAGGATGGCTGTCAGCCCCGTTTATAGCCGGGTCCAACGCAACCGGCCAGTGGCGACCGGCCCCGGGGTTGGAAGCAATGACCAAGAACCGATGATCGATTACCTAGATCTTCAATTCATCGGTCATCGGTCCTTGGGCATCGGTCATCAAAAAGAACCTCCTCCGCGATCGTCTGCGTCAATTCCCCCCCGATCACCGGAACCCTCCCGCCGCGGCGCCGTTCTTGCTGGGAGACGCCTGAGCGGGGTTCTGATACCGCTTTTCCAGGCGATCGATGTTGCGGAGTTGATTCTCGTTGTTCAGCGTTCGCAGATTATCCTCAAGCGATTGCTTGCCGTTGGTCGCCCCTTCCGGCTGTTTCGCGGCGGCGGCCGGAGCATCGGCGGGCGTGGCGGCGGGCTTAATCGCCTCGGGGGGAGGAGTTCCGAGCGAGGTCGTGCCTCGGTAAAAGGCATACTGAGCCGTCCCTTTGCGGGCGACGGCCGCGGCCTCGCCCTGAATCCCCTCGGCGAGGAAGACGCCGCGAAGGTCGGTCTCGCCCGTGATAAAATCGGCGTTCCGACTGCCGATCACCTTGACCTGAACCTTCGAGACGAAATCGCCCGTCACCGCGTCGCGAACCGTGACCCGAACCCGCCCCGCCGGTTCTTCGAGGACTTCCAGTTCCAGCGGGGTCACGAGCACGATCCCCGACGCATAAAGGTTCTCGCCGCGAACCATGACGAGGTACGCCCCTTCCTTCTTGAGGTCGAGGTCAATGGCGCGAACCTTCTCCGCGAAGTCGTCGGTCTTGCCGAGCTTGACCGTCGTCTCGACGACCGGCGTGATTCCGGCGAGGTCAATTCCAGCGATCGCGTCGAGGTTGCGTCGGGTCAGGTAAAGCCGCATCAGGTCGACAGGATAGACCTTCACGTCGGCCTCGGCGATGTTGCGCGACTCGACGGTCAGCTCGTCGGGCGGGTCGGCCGCGTGAACCGTCCGGGCACGCTTCGGAACAGCCGGCATGCCCGATCGAAGAACCTCGGCGTCGCGCGGGGCGACGGCGGCGACCCCTGGCTTGGAACCGGGCAAGATCACCGTGACCTCGGGGATTTTGAGGTTCTTGCGCGTGTAAAAGGTCAGGGCGTCGGCGGCGTCGGTAAATCGGTCGGCGACCTCTCGGTAATAGCCGACGGCCTTGCCCGGCTGGCGTCGGGCGTCGAAGATCTGGCCGAGGATATAGATCGCCTGCCACTTGTTCGGGCTCGGTTGATCGGCCCCCGCCGCGTCTTTATAGGTGGCCGAGGCGATCGCCCCGGCGACCTCGACGGCCCGGTCGTAATGGCCGAGGTGGAACTCACCGAGCGCCTCGCTGTACTGGAAGCTATCGAGGAAGGTGCTTTTGGGATAGAGCCTCGCGTAACGTCCCGAGAGCCGGACGACGGCGCCGAAGTCTTCCAGTTCGAGGAAGTCTCCCACGAGCGCGAGACTGGCCTCATCGGCGAGCGGATTTTGAGGCGAAAGGGCGAGAAACGCCTGGGTGAGCCGGATTGATTGCAAGAGAAGCATCGACCGCGTGATCCCGGCTTCGGTCAGTTCCTGGCGAAGCTTTGGATCATTCAGAGCCTGACCCGCCTGCCGCGCGAGAACCTGCGAGATCGCGAAAAAATCGCTCTCGATCGAGGCGGTGTCGGGATATTCGCGCCAGAGGTCCAGCAGATACGCGATCCCTTCCAGGGCCTTGCCGCGCTGTCTCAAGACCTCGCCGACGCGTGCGTCTTCCAGATAGCTCGCCTCGACCACGCCGCGCCAGACGAGGTAAGCGCGCTCGAATTCGTGGATGTCTCGATAGGCGCGACCGATCACGAGAAGGTCGTCGAAGGTGATGACCAGGTCGGGCGCCTTTTCCTTGACGACCTCGAAATATTGGACGACCTTGCGGGGGTTGTCACCCTTGATGCTCGCCAGCAAGAGCATTCGCGAGGCGTCGCGGGCGACGTCGTCGCGGAGAGTGTATCCGTTGAAGAGAGCTTCGAGCGGCGCGGCGGCCTCGACGAGCTTGCCTGCCTCGAAAAGCCCCTTGCCCCGGGCGTAAAGCTCGTCGGGCGTTGCCTTGTACGGGTCGCTTCCCGCCTCGCCGGGATCGAGGACGCGGAGGCCGCCGACGGTTCCCAGGTGAGCGCGACCCGGTTCGTAAGCGTTGCGGACGGACGTCGGCAAGGCCCGATAGGCGCCGGGAAGGTAGCCGTGGACGTCGTAGCGGATCGGCCCGGGGTTCTGGTCGGGCGCGAAGTAGAAGGTCAAAAGGCCGTCGGCGTTCGAGTACGATTCCGCCTGAGACTGCACCGAGCCTTCGATCAGGGTCACGCCGGCCGGCAAATGCTCCTCGACGACGAGGAAGTCGCGTTCCCATTCGGGCTGGTTCGCGGCCTGGTTGCGATAGGCGTCAATCTGGATGCGGGCTCGACCGCCGAGGGCGACCTGACTGACCTGGTTTTCAAAAACCGTCGGGTTCACGGCCACGCCGAAGCCGGTCGGCAGGGCCTTGCCGTCAAGCTCGGGAGCATCGGGAAGATAGACCCGGCGATGGACATGCGCCGATCGATTGTTCGGATCTTGCTCGGGCGTGAAGTCGCGGCTGAAACCGGTGAGGGTGATCGAGTATCCGAACCGGCCCCGCCCCTCGATGTCGAACCGGACCCGGTTCTTGTCGCCAACCTTCAGCGCCTTCGCGGGAACGAGCAACGCCTTCCCCTCGGTGGCGCCGACGATCCGGGCGCGATAGACCTCGGTCTCGTTCACGGTCACAACCAGGTCAAAGCGGTCCTCGGCCCCCTGCCCCTTCGCGTAATAGGCGGCAAGTGCGGCGAGGGCCGGACCCTTGGCCTTGTGAGGCCGCCAGCCGAACCCCTGACGCTTCGCCAGGAGCCAGTCGGCCGACGCGGCGGTCTCGGCCGCCTGTGGGCGTCCCTTGGCATAGGCGAGCGCGACGAGCGCGGTGGTCTCGGCGACGCTCCGGGTCGTCGGCGATGATCCCGAACCGCCCCAGTATTTCAAGGGGCGATCGCCCGGCTGTTGGATCTCCGACTTCGCCCGAGGGCCGAGAAGGTCGAGGATTTCCCCGGCGAGCGGACCTCGGTCGAGGTTCTCGAACGTCAGCGCCAGATAGGCGAGCGCGGCGTCGGAAAGCCCCTGGCGGAGCCGATTGAGAGTGTTCGCGTTCTCGAAATTGGCCTTGCCGCGCGTGCTCAAGGCATGCAAAACCATCGCCCTCGTCTCATGATCCCCCGCGCCGATTCGGGCGTACTCCGCCGTCAAATAGTTCGCGGCCTTGTCGAGCGCCGAGGGGTCGGTCAAGAGGCCGAGCGGCTCGGCCGAAGCCAGCGCCCAGACGACCCGTGCCGAGGTCATCCGATCGCTCTTTCTCGCCGCGTTGTTGTTGTTTTGATTCATTTGCGGAGTGATCGCCCCGCCGCCGACCCAGGGCCAGCCGCCGTTCTCGCCTTGAAGCGCCGTCAACTCGGCGACAAGGCCGCGGACGCGATCGGTCAGCCGGGTTGCCTCGGGCGCGACCGATCCGCCGCGAATCGAACGGACGTAGGTCAAGGCCGAGGTCGCCGCGAGCAGGTCGGAGGCGCGGTCGGCGGTCGTCATCGGCGGCCTTGGGAAGACGCACGACGAGGCCAGCGGGTTGTTTCCTGGATAAAGATCGCGGCCGACGGCCAGCTCGATCAAAAGCCGTTGCAAGGTCGGCGAGACGACGATAAGCATCTCGGGATTCTCATACGTTCGCCCCGCTGGCAGGCCGACAAAGGCCGTCGCGTCGTCGGACGACGTGCCCGAGGCCGACGCGAAGGCCTGCACGCCCCAGGGGCGAACGGGCACCTCGACGATGACTTCATCCTTCCTGTCCCCGGCCTCGGCCGTCACGGTGAGCCGGACCGACTCGCCCTCGGGAACCTCGAACGGATCAAAGAAGACCTCGTCGATGCCGTCGCCCTTGACCTCGATCGTCTTCGGGTCCACCTGGTCTCGGTCCCCCGCATAGGCCGAGAGCCGGACCTTGATCGCGCCGACGACGCCCGAGTGATGCACGCTCGCGACGAACCGGGGCTTGTCTCCCTGCGTGAGCGCCGCGGGGGTCTTGAGGTCCACGAAAAAGGCTTTGCGAACGACCAAGGTGGCCGCCGACTGGCCGACGAGCGTATCGGCACCCGTCACCCCTCGCGCCGAGAAGGCATATTCCGAGAGTGCATTCGGCGCCCGTAGCGTGATCTTCGCCTTGCCGTCCTTGCCCGTGACGATGGCCGGGTTCCAGTAGGCTGTTTCCACAAACCGCTCGCGGACCTGGACGTCGCGGCCGAGCATGCCTCGCCGCTCGGAAAGTTTTCGCGACGCCTCGCCGGAACCCTTTTGCTCGATATCACTGAAGCTGGCAATGCCGTCCCGTTTCTCCGAAGCGTCCGCTCCCCTACTGACCTCGAAACGATCAAAAAAGACGCTGGTTTCGGGTCCAGCCACAGCCAGTTGCGACCGCTTCATGTCCAACTCGACGCGATTCGCGCCAAGGCCGAGGTCCATTTCTCCCAGGCCCTCGCCGTGCAAGATGGCGTATTCTCTGGGGAGGTTATTCCTGGCCAACTCTTGCCGTCCGGCCACAGGTAATTCGGTCGGCGCGAACCCTCCCATCGGCGCGGCGGGTGTGGCGGCCGGGGCGTTGATCGATTTCAATGACCGGGCAGTGAACGAGTATTGAAGGGCCGAGTTCAGTCCCGCGGCGACCTGCTTCTTGGCCTCGTCGACGATCGCGCCCCGGCCCTGGGCATTCGCGGCGGCCGATGCGGAACGCTCCGCATCCTCAACGACCGCCATCGCCACGGGCGTCGTGTCCGACTCATAGGTAAAGGTGTTGGTCGAGTCGGTCGAAAAGGCCCCGGTGCGGGTCTGGTCGTAAAAGAAGGGGCCGATCGGTTGCAAGCTGCTGGCGAACCGCCGCAAGAGCGATTGATCGACCAATGCCACGGCAAGCTCGGCGGCGACCGGCTGGCCAAGCTGGTCGGCGGTCGTGACTTCAAGCTCGACCTCATCGCCGGGGCCGACGAGCGCCTTCGAAGGCGTCAACGTCACCTTCAAGGCGCGCTCGACCCGAATATCCAACCGATTCTCGTTAAACTCCTTGCCCGCCATCCGGCAGGCGTTGAGCGTGAAGTTGGGAAACTGCGGCCCGTCGACGGTCCAGGCGATCGCGTTATCCCCCTCGGCGAGCGTGACCAGGCGATAGCTCAGGATTCGATCGGCCTCCCAGGTCAAAAGGGCCGTCCCCCCCTTGCCGCGACTGTGAAGGTTGACCGACGCTTCCTCGCCCACCTTGTACGACTGGCGATCGGCGAGAATTCTCAAAGTCGCTTCATCCTTCTTGCCCGAGATCAAAAGGCCGCGATCGGCCACGATCGGGTTGCCGAACTGGTCGGTCCCGCTGACCCGGATCAGGTAACGCCCCCCCTGTTCGTCCTCGGCCTTGAGACTGACCTGAGCCTCGCCGGTCTTGGCGTCGGTCGTCACCATCTTCCGGCTGACGACGCGCTCGGTGGTCCGGTTGTTCCGGGTGTTGAGCTTCACCAGGGCGACCGAAAGTTCATGGTCGATTGGCGTCCCCTGCGCCTCCCAGGTCTTGACCGTGGCTGAAAAGGTCTCGCCGTCGAGATAAACGGTCCGTGTCGTTCCGACCGAGATCGCGAAGGCGCGAACCACGAGGGCCACCTGCGCGATCGCCCCGACGCCATCTTCTGGCAACTGCGCGACGAGCCGGAGCACCTGCTCCTCGGCGAATCCCGAAGTCGGGAAGTCAATGTGGAACTTGCCCGAAGCGTCGGTCTTGCCGCGCAGGACCCGGCCATCGGGCAACTGCGCGACCACAGGCCGACCCGCCGCGACCTCGCCATACTGGTATTTGGCCACCAGGTCGGCGCTCACCGTCTCGCCTCGGAAGAAGACCGACTTCTTGAGGTCAAAAGTCAGGTCCATCTTCTGAAGCTGATACGCCTGGACCTCAAAGCTCGCCGCGAAATCGCTCTTTCCGGGCTGATAGAGCCGGACCCGGTACGTCCCCACCGGCGCGCCCGAATCTATCGGAAACTCTTCGTGAAAGGTGCCGAAGTCCGAGAGCGTGACCGGTCTGGCCACGATCTGTCGCCCGCGCGCGTCGGTCACGTCAAGCTTGTAAACGGCCTTCGCGGGATTGGCGTACTGCCCCTTCTCAACCTCGCGGACGATCCCGCGAAGGGCGACCGACTGGCCAGGTCGATAAGCCGGTCGGTCCGTATACAGATACGCCTTCGCCGAGAGCCCCTGCGCGACCCGGTCAGGCACGCTGAATTCCGAACTGGCGACGTGCGAGCCGTCGAGGATCAGGTACGAAAGTCGGCTGTTGACGTCGCGCGGCTTTTCCCAGGAGGTCAGAGCCACGCCATCGGCCCCGGTTTTTGTTTCGAGGATCACCTCACCGCCATCGGCGACGAGGACGCGGGCATCGGGCCGACCCTTGCCGGTCTTCATGTCCTGGACGAAGACGAGCATCTGGTCGCGCGACGCCTTGATAATCGCATCGAGATCACTGCCGACGACGAGCGTCGTCGCCTGCAAGGTTTTCTCGTCGGAGACCTTCACGACGTAGACGCCGGGCAGTTCAAGCTTGTCGAGGTCGTAGGTCGTCTCGACCGGCTTGAACCGGGCATAACCGGGAACCTTCGCCGTCCATTCGGCGTCCGCCGCGACGAGGCCGATATCGAGCGCTTCGACCTCGCCCAGGCCGCGTTTCTTGCGGAAATAACTCTCGGCGTTCAGCTTGTAGGCGCTGAAGGTAAGGGTTTCGAGGTTCCGGGTCGTGATCTTGAGATGGGGCGTCTCGCCTGTTCGAAAGGTCCGAGGGGTGACGACGGTCAGGTCTTTCGTTTCCAGGACGCTGATTTGCTGCTTGGCCTGACTTTGCCAGGGATCAACGTTGATCTTGCGATAACGTTCGATCGCGGTTTCGAGGTCCCCTTTTTCGTCCTCGAAGATCTTGGCGATGTCAAACTGAGCATGCGCCGCGGCCTCGCCGCCGGGAAACTTGCTGAGGAGTGGTTCCCAGGCGGTGATGGCGGCGTCGTATTTTTCCTGGGTCTGATAGCTCGCGCCGATTTGATAGAGAAGGTCCGGCACGCGCGGGTCGAGCGGGTTCTGGGTTACGAAGACCTGCCAGGCCGCGCGGGCCTCGTCGAAGCGTTCGGCGGCGAGGTGATCGGCGGCGTTCAAAAGCTGGGTATCGAGGATCGCCCGCTGCGCATCGGCGCTCTGGGGACCGTTCGGGTACTTGGCGAGATACCCTTTCCAGGCCGCGATCGCCTCGTCAAACTTGGATTGCCCCTGAAGCACCTGGCCGACCTGAAACGTCGCGGTCATCGAGAGCGTGCCGAAATCGCGTTTCGCGTCGTCGGTCTCGGCCCGGAAGCCGTCTTCCTTGAGGAACCGCGTCAGCGCCTCCAGCGCCTCCTCGCTCTTGCCTCGGGCGAGGTACGAGGCACCGATCTCATACGCGGCCTTCACCGCGAGCGGATGCGCCGGAAAGGCCCCGAGAAACCGCCGGAGCGCGGCCACGCCAAGGTTTAACTGCGTGTCGTCGCCGGGTTTGGGAATCCCATAAGTCGACGCGATCGCATCGAGGGCTCGGGCGCGAACACTCTCGGCCCCTTCGCCGAGCTTGGGGTCGTCGAGGTCTCGGGCGAGGTCGGTCCAGGTCAGCCGGGCCGCGAGCATCTGACCCGCGCTCCGCTGGACCTGGCCGAGACGGTCGCGGACCTCGAACCGGTCGGCCCCCTTGGGGTATTCCTTGATGTACGACTGAAAGTCGGCCTGGGCTTTTGAGAGATCGTTCGCGGCCCGCGCCGCGCGTCCCATCGCATTGAGGAGTCGGGCGCGGAGGGTCTCTCCCTTGGCGAGCGATCGGGCCTGGATCAGGAGTTCATACGCGGCCTTTGGATCAGCGGGCGTGACGGGATCGTCGGGCCTGAGCAGGCGTCGAGCGAAGGCATGATAGACCTCGGCGAGGCGGTCCTTGCGGTCGCCCCCGAGGAGAATTTCCGCCTGGTTGCGCGCCAGGGCCTCGGCCTCGGCCGCCTTGCCCGCCGAGAGAAGCACGCCGGCCAGTTCCAACCGGATCTTCGCCGCCCAGGGGCTCGCGGGGTCGGCCTTGAGGGCTCCGGCCAGTGTGGCCTCGGCCGTCGGGGCCTTGCCGCCGAGGCGTTCGGCGATTCCCTGGATGAGAGTCAGATAGGCTTTTGTCGCCGGGTTCTTCTCCTCGCCCGAGAGCGTTTTCAGAAGCCCCTCGGCGTCGTCAAAGCGTCCTTCCTGCATCGCCGCGACGACCTCGGCCGGAAGCACCGGCGCGGCAGGGTCGACCGCCCCTTTCGCGGCGATGGTTCGGGAGACAGGCTCGGCCCCGTTTGTGGTTCGGGCGGAAACTCCGATCGCCAGGCAGGCGCAGGCCAGCAAGAATTTGACCGCTCGTCGAGCGTCTCGCGGAAGGATTCGAGGTCGCACAGTGGAAGCCTCCTGATTCGTTGACCCTGTTTCGACACTCGACCGCTTCGGGGGAGCCTGTCGCCCGAACGTTCCCCTTTTGGACGCGAGTCGTCCCCGTCGGGTTCCCCGATCACGTTTGACTCAGATTGGCAATCGTTCGAACTGTTGGCCTGAAATGGCCTGACCTGCCAGACCTCAAAGGTTAGACGAACCGGACCCGACTTGCTTAGAAGATTCTTTCGTCCTCGAAGACTTTCGTGATCGGCGTGAAGGTCGTCCCAACCTGAACTCAGGACGTGTTTAAGGTCCGAACACGTCTTCGAATCGGGGCGCGAACCGAAAAAAGCGACGCCCTTGTGTCGGGACCTGAGCGCGGTTTACGATTCTCGAACAGGAGCCATAGGGGATCACCGCGCTGGGCGAGTCGTCGGCGCGGTGCGGATCGTTCGGGTCTGACCCTTCACCATGGATGTCGTCGCCGCTCATGAGGTTCCGAACCCGCCGAGAAAACCAACTGACGCTTCGTACCGAACCCGGAAACGGGCCGAGAGTTCGGGCCAGCCGACCGACCCTGGAACGGCTGGAGCCTCGGCTCTTGCTCGCGTTGATGCCGACACAAGGTCTCTCGGCGTCGTCGCAGACGATGATTCTCTCGAACGTCCCGCCGAACACCCTGCCACCGGTCGTCCTGACAACCTCGCACGGAACGACGCAGACGATCTCGCTGCCTCTCCCGGTCCCGCAGGTTGCCGGCACATTAGGACCAACCCTCACGCCACCGGCAACGCAAAACGGGCCGGTGATCGTTCCGGCACCGAGGCGAAGCGCTCCCACCGAGGTCGATCCCTCGGAGTACTTCGTGTCGAACGGGACAGTCTCCACGCCCTCCTCGTGGGCTCCCTCGGACGAGGCGCCCGACCCAAAAACCGCGGATGTCTTGCCCACCCAGCCGAACGTGACGGTCAGCAATACCCTGGTCTCGAACCAACCGGGACCGGTCTATTGCATCGAGCTCGATCCGGGGATGGAACGGCTTATCATCGATATTCGCGTCAACAAGTCGTCGACGACGATCCAGCCGGGGGTCATGATCTTTGACCAGGACCATCACAAGCTGATGGAAGCCTTGGCCGATCCCACGATCCATGGCTTTCACATTGTGTTTGTCACGGCCAATTTCTCGGTTCACGGCAGGCTTCCACACCTGCTCTACCTCAAGTTCTTCATGCCGCCGAACATGGCCGCGGGCAACTCGGGCACGGGGACGAACGCGACCCTCGACGCCAGCACGATCACGACGACCGGGCCGACCTCAAGCGCCTTCCAGATGAACGTTCAGCGTCAGACCTTGATCGCCGCGACCCTCGCCTTTTCGGCCACGCCGACGGTCCTCGGCCAGGGTCTGACCGCCTTGCCCTCGTTTGTCGGGACGGCGTTCGGTGGCCTGAGAGAAACGGGTCTCGCCTCGTTGGCCGCCTCGGTGACAACCAGTCCGCTTCCCGTCGTTACCGACCTGACCGAACTCACGGTTCCCGGTCGGATCGCCACTGGCCCCTTGCCGACACGAGCCTCGGCTCCCTTCGGCGGCGTCCTCGGCGGCGACGACGATCCCGCCCCGGTCGTCTCTCGCGAACAAACGGCGGCCGTGGATCTTGCTCTGACCGCTCTCTCGCCCGCGAAGAATCACGAATCCGGTCGCGCAAACACTCTCGATGCCGCCCCGCTCGTCACCAATGAGGGCGACGGCGCGGTTGTCTCGCTTCGAGGTCCCGGCGGCTTTCCGCTCCTCGGCACGGCCCTGATCGCCAACCTTCCCAGCGCTCGCGTCGGCCTGGCCGATCGCCTGCCGACGATCTCCTTCGCCCGATCGACAACGATGCCCGCCGACGACCTCACGCCGGTCACTCCTTCCGAGGAGACCGCGCCCGAATCGCCAACGACCCGGCGAACCTCGCGCACCATGCGACGCGTCACGGCCCTGACCGGCATTTCCCTCGCCCTGGCTCTTGTCTCCAGCGCGATCCTACCCGACGTTCACGACCCATCCCGCGCGGAACCCGCTCCACGGTCCCGGCTCCGTAACTTCCTGCCGCGATCGCGGAAAGGCTGATGGATTGCTTCCCGACTTGATGACCAGGACCCTTTCAATCCTCTTCAGGAGATGGCTGGGGGATGACACCGCAAGCCCTGCTCGTCAAACCTCCCGAGGTTAACGTCCCGGGGCTGGTGAGGTTTCCGGGGCCAGCGACTTGAGGTCGAGTCCACCCGACGTATCCTGCCGCTGTCCGAAATTCTTGCCGAGCGGTGAGGCGTCTTCAATGATCTTGTTGATCTGGGCCGACGTCAGCAGCACAAGGCTGGCGATCCAGAACCAGAAAAGCAAGACCATCACCCCGCCGAGCGAGCCGTACGTCTTGTCGTAATCGGAAAAGTGCTGAACGTAGAGCCGAAATCCGAAGCTCGACAGCAGAAAGACCACGGCGCCGACCAGGCTGCCGGGCGTGATCCACTCCCAGCGCTGTTCGGCGTCGGGGCCGACGTAAAAGGACAGGGCAAAGCTCAAAAGGATCATGAGCAGGACCACGCCCCACTGAACGGCCGTTGCCAGCAAGGCGGCCGGCTCGCTCAGACCGAACCAGGTCACGATGTGCGGCCAGATGACGACGGCGATCAGCGAACCGAGGAGAATCGCCGCCTGAATACAGGTCATCGCGATCGCCACCAGGCGAATCTTGACGATCGATCGGGTATCGGTCACGCCATAGATTCGATTCATGGCGTCGATGATCGCCACGAAGAGGCTTGAGGCCAGCCAGATCGTGACCGCGAGGCCAAAGAGCAAGAGCCCGACCGGTCGCTTCTTGGGATCTTGAAGATGGACAATCTGGTCGTGAACGATCTTGTACGACTCGTCGGGAAAAGCCTGACGCAGCATGTGGTCAAGCTGACCGGCCGTCATGTTGCCGATCCCCTTCTCGCCGGTCGAGTGCGTGATATCCGGCAAGAGCTGCACGCTGACCGTGATGACAAGGGCCAGGAACGGGACAAGGGCGAGCATCGCGTAAAACGAGACCGCCGCGGCGCGGGTCATGATCTCGTGCTCGTTGATTCTCTTCCAGGTGCGTAATCCAAGCTCCTTGACGCTCAGGCCGCCCAGGTTGAACGCTTCTTTCAAGCGGAGCGGTGGGAACATTGGCGTGAAGCCTCCCTGTAAAGTCGCAAGTCACTCCCTGGCTGAATCGCTCGGATTTGAGCATCCCGCGTGCCACGGTGGCGGCACGGCGTTCGCTTCAGTATCGGTTAAGATGGATTTTAACCGTTTGAAACTTCAGGCGTCGACCGGGCTCAAGTCGGCCGACGCGAGCAAACGGACCCTTTCCTTTAGTCTTCTTGGGAGCGACCCGGTGATGACCTCTTTATCTTTACTCGCTCGATGTCTCCGCCCCGCGGCCGCTGGCCTGATGCTGACCCTCGCGGCCTCGGGTTGCGGCAGCGACAGTACCGTCGGCGGCCTGACGAATCCCAATCCCGGCTCGGTCGTCGACCACGACAAGGCTTCGTCTCGCGACGACCTGCCGACCCGCGACCTCAACGCCGATCGCAAGGAACCAATCGCCGAGGCCGCCTCAACCAGTCCCGCCTCAACCGGCACGACCTCGGGCACCGGCGGTCCTGGCGGCGGTCAGCCTGGCAACGCGACAACTCCCGAGACCAAGACTCCCACGCCGTCAGAGACTCCCGTTGCCAAGGAGAACTCGGGCAACGCCTCAGGTGGCACCAAGCCCGCCGACACCATCAAGGACGGCACCCCCAAAAGCCCGCAATAATCGTCGAGCTTTTGAGTGCGTCGAGAATTTCCAGGGAGAAACACGAATGGACCCGCTCTCACCGATCACCGGTCTTATTGATAAAACCGAGGATCTCCTCGGCCATAGCCCTCATCCCGCGATTGTCGCCGTCCCGATCGGCGCCTGGGCGGTCTCAAACGTCTGTGATAGCCTGGCCATGTTGACCGGTGAAGACAGCTATGATGAAACCGCGCGCGTCAGCATGGCGATCGGCCTCGCGGGCGCCGCGGGGGCGATTATCACCGGTCTACGCGACTATAGCTTCATCGATCAAAACGCCCCCAGCCACGATACCGCCACCGCGCACGGTCTGGGCAACGCTGTCGTCACCGCGCTCTTCACCGCGAGCTTCGTGATGCGGACTCGCGACCACGCCGCGGGCCGACGCCCCGGCTATGCCTCGCGTCTTCTGGCTCTGACCGGGGGCGGACTCTCGGTGTACACCGCCTGGCTTGGCGGAAACCTCGTTCAGAATTACGGCGAGGGCGTCAAACCCGTCATGGACGCTCAGAAAGCCGCCGAGAGTGACGAGCACGGCCGCGCTCGCCTCGCTCCTGGATCGCCGCTCGGCTCGCGCGCGGGTTGAACCGCATGTCTCGCAAAAAGGTGAAGGCCGGCTCACTCCACTGAGAGCGAGTCGGCCTTCACGATTTGGATTCCGATCCAAACTTCGTTACTTGGCGGGCAAGGCCCCCGAGGCGCCCTGAGTGACCATCCGGTTCAGGCCTTCCTGAAGGGCGTCACGGTGCGACTTTTCCTCGGTCAAAATCGCGCCGAGCTCGCGGGCACTTTCGGCATCACCGATGGCCTCGAAGGTGGCGACCCAGGCGGTATACCAGTGGATCGCGTTAGCCTTGGCGGCGAGGTCGTGACTGACGCGTTGAAGCGGAGACGAGCCGATCTCGCCCATGCGGTCCTTGAGTCGTCCCAGCGTCTCGCCAATTCCGCCGGCAACGCTGTGCGAAGGGGTGTGGCCGTAACGAGTGGCGATAGTTTCGACAACCCCTTTGTGGCGTTCGTCGGCCGAGGCGATCTCGTGATAGAGGACCTGAAGCGCGGGATCAGGGGGCGACGATGCCCGAGCCTTGGCCTCGTCGATCAGGTCCTGTTCGGCATCGATCCCTTTGGAAAATTCGGCGGCAATCCAATCTTTCTGGACGGTCGGGCCGGTCGACATCGGTCGCCTTTGACTTTCTCGAAAAGAAGGGGGAGATGGGCCTGAAAAAGGAATCTGGATCAATTTCAACCATCGGTATCCAGGTCATCGTCCGACGATCGGGCGAGTCGAGCCGGCCAGTCGATGACGATCGTCGTTTTCTTGCCGTCGATGACTTCAAGCCTTGACGTTCCGCCGAAAAGCTCGGTGATTTTCGCGGTGATCGCCAGATCCATGCCTCTGCGCTCGGCCGCGAACCCGCAGAGGCGTTCAAACGACTGAGAATCCAGGTCGACCGACCGGACCGACGGCGGCGCGGGTTTGTCAATCGCCAGTTCGGTAATCCAACGGTTGGGGCCGCCTCGAAGGGTCAATTGAATCGGTTCGCTCGCCGCGGACGCATTGGCGTTGAGAAGCGCATATTGAATCGCCTGCCGGGCCCGCAGGGGATCAAGGTCAACCTCGACAGGGCAATCGGCCGCGATCTCGATCTTGATCGGACTCGCCTTGGCCCCGGCCTTGCCCGACCTCGCGTCAAGTAACTCATCGACAAGGCGACGCGGATCAAAGGGGGTGACGTTAAGGTTCCCCTCGTTCTCGAAGAGTCGATAATAATCGCTCAACTGAGCCAGCATACGCTCGATCTGTCGGAAATTCTCGTCGACAAACCGAATGTCTTCCTCAAGTTCCGGGTCGCCCTTGGGAACCGACTGGCTGATCATCCGTAGCGAAAGACCGATCACGTTGAGCGGCGTTCTCAGGTCGTGGATCACCAGCGCGAAGAACTGCGAATCGCCCGGCGCGACGATGGCCGATTCTCGACTTGAGCTGACTTGCCGGCCTGGTGCCCGATCGCTGCTCCGGCTCAAAAGCCTGGCGACCCTGGCGGGCAGTTCGGAACCGCTGGCCGACCGGCTGACCCAGTCTTCGGCCTCGGCGAGTCGATCGGCGATCGAGAGAGGATCACCCAGGTCGTCAACCACGACGAGCAAGGGAATTCCCAATTCGGCGGCGGCCATTCTCAACCTGGCGCCTTCCGGTTCCGCGCGGAAGGCGTCTTCACTGAGAACCACCAGACTTGGACGCTCGCGGCGTAGGAGTTCACGCCCCTTGACAAGGGAACCGCCAGGACTGATCCGAAAGCCCGCGGTTTTGAGCGTCTCGGACAGTGCCGTGGATTTCGAGGGATCGCTGTCAAAGACCATCAGGTGATGGGTCGTGACGCTCGATGCTTGTTCCGTGACCGACTTCGCCGTCGACGGCATTGTTGACTCCACCATCCACCGTGTTTTCAACACATTTTCCGCCGCCGCGACTCTTGTTCCGCCTCGCCTCTACCTATAACCTAAACAAACATCGCGAGATCGTGAGCCGTCGACACCGCGAGCCCCGCCGCATAAAGCGAACTTACCAGGGCTTCAATTTCCAACCGACCACGAATCCAATTCCGAAGGCCCAAACTCCAAATCCCACGGGGTTTTCCCTCGCATAATTTTTCAGACGATCGAGCGCGTCGACCGCGAGGTGATCGAGCGTGCCCATTTCCGGGAAGTCCGCCGCTCGCTGCATCTCCAGGGGAAAGTCGGAACGCAACGTATCAATCATGACGGAAGGCTCCTTCCGGACAAGCCCGCGAACATCAACCGAACGAAATCTCAGCAAGGTGCGTAGCCAGTGGGTCGGAAACTCGATTCGCTATGAGCAACTGCCATACCTCTTGGACTGACTTCCAGGTTTTGTTTGCTCGAATGAGCCAAGGGGAACCCGGTGGATTTCCAGGGGGCGCGTGCCCCATAATCTTCGATGAGGAAACATTTCCTCCCATTTCTCACCGGAATCGGGAATAATCACTCACCATGGAATCGAACTCGCCCATCATCGGGCACAATCTCGCCCGAAATCCGGCGCCGACTTCGGAAGATTCGCAGCCTGCTTCCGCCAGGCAGAGGAATGTTCGCATGCGCAGGAAAGTTTTGGTGGTCGATGACGACGCCTACCTGACCACTCAGCTTCGCAAGCTGATTGAATCCGAGGAACTCAGCGTCGACACGGTTTCCAGCGCCCAGGACGCTCTCATGACGCTCGGCTCGGCCGATTACAGCGTCCTGATCACCGACCTGCGGATGCCCGGCATGGGCGGCATGGAACTGATCCGCGAGGTTGCCCAGAGGCGCCTCATGGTCACGACGATCGTGACCACCGCCTTCGGCTCGATCGACCGGGTCGTCGAGGCGATGCGACTTGGTGCCTACGACTTTCTGACCAAGCCGATCGACCCGACCAATCTCAAGCTCGTCATGGATCGAGCCCTCAAGCAGCGGGCGCTTCAGGACGAGGTCTTGAAGCTCAGGCTTCAGCTCAAGGAAAACTACAGCTTCAACAACATCATCAGCCGGAACCCGAGGATGCACAGCATCTTCGAGCTGGTCCGCCATATCGCCGGAACCAAGAGCACGGTCCTGATCGAGGGAGAGACGGGCACCGGTAAGGAACTCATCGCCAAGGCCGTTCACTATTCGAGCGAGGACCGGGCCGGCAACCTGATCGCGGTCAACTGCGCGGCCTTGCCCGAGAACCTGCTCGAAAGCGAACTCTTCGGCCACGAGCGCGGGGCGTTCACCTCGGCCGAGTCTCGACGCAAGGGGCGGTTCGAACTCGCCGACAAGGGGACGATCTTCCTCGACGAGATCGGCGACATCTCGCAGGCGATGCAGGCGAAGCTACTCCGCGTCCTTCAGGAAAAGCGTTTCGAGCGCGTCGGCGGTCATGAGAGTCTGGAAGTGGACGTCCGGGTCGTCACGGCGACGAACAAGAACCTGGAAAAAGAGGTCCGCGAGGGCCGATTCCGCGAAGACCTTTATTACCGGCTCAACGTCATCAAGATCGACCTGCCGCCGCTTCGAGAGCGTCAGGAAGACCTCCCCTTGCTGATCACCTACTTCCTCAACAAGTACGCCCGGCCCAACGATCCCCCCAAGAAGGTCTCACCCGAGGCGATGGAACGCCTGCTCGCCTACAAATGGCCGGGGAATGTCCGCGAACTGGAAAACGCGATCGAGCGGGCGGCCGTCACCAGCGTCGGCGACACGATCAACGTCGACAAGCTCCCCCCTCGGGTGACGGGTGTCTCAACCGACGAGCGGCCTCGGTTCGAGATCGACCTGAAACACCCCTTACCCTATTACCTCAAGGAGGCGACCGAGCAGATCGAGAAGCAATATATTCTCAAGGCTCTGGAAAAGAGCCGAGGGAACGTCGGCCGGTGTGCCGAGCTTTGCGGTCTTTCGCGGCGAAGCGTTTCCAGCAAGATCGGTCAGTACGAGATCGATAAATACCCGTTCAAGTCCACCTGAAAACGGGCCTTTTCGGGCCAACCGACCCAAATCCAGGCTCCGGTCCTCGGTGGCTTTCGCCCTTTGCCTTTGCCCTTTGCGCTTGATTCGGCTCGTCATGGATCATCTGGAGCGACTCACGATGCCCCTTCGCAATCCCTCGACAATGACGGCGGCCGATGTGATGACGCCGAACCCCTTATGCTGCGACGCGCTGAGTCCGGTCATCGACGCCGTTCGGATCTTTCGAGAGGCCGATTGCGGGGCCGTTCCCGTCCTTGATGCCGGGCGTCTTCTCGGTGTCTTGACGGACCGCGACGTTGCCTTGGCCCTCGCGGAATACGAGGACCAACTGCGGGCCTTGCCCGTCGGCAAGATCACGGCGCCGGGAGTTGTCGCGGTGGGACCAAATGTCGCGCTCGACGCGGTCGTGACCAAGCTATCCGACCGAGGGGTCCGGCGGGTCCTCGTCATCGATGATCAGGGCCTGCTTCGCGGCATCATCGGCTGGTCGGACGTGGCGCCTTACGTGCCGGAAACTCGGGTCGGTCGAGCGGTTTCGAAGGTCGTGGAAAAGCCCTGAACTCCGCCCGCTGTCGGTTCAATGCGAAACAGGGTCGGGGGTGAGTACCTGAATCGCGCCGGGGACGACGGAGAATCGGACAGGCGTTCGCGTCCGGATTTCTCCGTCGAGATTCACGGGAAGTCCTTCCGGATTCGTGCTGACATAGACCTCGGGCGATTGTAGAAAAATGTCGCCGGGTCGATCGATCTGGATGCCCAGCCTGAGCATCGCCACCGTTCGAACCAGAGTCCATCGCCCTCGGGCACCCATCGTGTAAATCGCCAGCGAGCCATCATCAAGCGTGCTTCCGCCGGAAACAAGCACCCCACCGCCATAAAACCGGCCGTTGCCCACGACAAGCTGATGCACGGCCAGTTCCGAGGTTCCACCCGGCGAACTTAGCCGGACCAGAAACAGGGGATGTTTCGCAAAGGCGAGAACTCCCGCGAACGCATACGCCGCGGGACCGAACCACTGTTTTAAACGGTGCGTGATCAGCCGGGTCGTCGCGACCGAAAGACCAACGCTTGCCACATTCAGAAAATAGGAACCGTTGGCGCGCGCCATGTCGATCGGTCGGGCATGCGTCCCCGCCGCGATTTCCGCGGCGCGGCTGAGGTCGAACGGAATGTCAAGTGTCCTCGCGAAATCATTGGCCGTGCCAAGCGGAATCACCCCCAGCGCGACCGGTCCGAGCGCCAGCCGCGAGGCGACCGTGCCAAGTGTGCCATCACCGCCGCCCACGATGATGCGATCAACGCCGCGTTCCAGGATCGCCTCGACGGCATCACGCAGGCGCGAGGGGCGTCGGACGCGAACGACCAGGTCAAGTTCCTGACCGTGACGCCGAAGCGCCGAGGAAACGAGCGAACTGGCTCGATGGCCGAGTCGCGATCGCGCGTTGATCAACAGAGCTGCCCGCCCCCGGGTTGGTTCCGAGGGGGCGTCGCCTTCCGTTCCGCTCACTATCCGCGCCTCGGCGGCGTCGACCGACCGCTGTAAACCAGAACGGTGCGAATCCAGGCGAGGTTTCGGACGAGTTCCTCGTGCGACCTGCGCAAGGGCTCCAGACTTCGGCCGACTTCCTTGACGGAAAGAAAGCCGATCAAGGCCGCGATCGCCAGCGTGACGAGCGCCGTGAGAAGCATCGTCCAGCCGGGCGCGATATTGAGGGCTCGGGCCAGCAGATCGGCCACGCCGAGAAGAGCGACCGGGATTGCGGCCACGATCACCACGACGGCGACCACCGCCACGATGATCGGCAAGAGAGCGCGGTCTTTCGATTCCTTGGCGTCAATCGCGGCGAGCTTGGCCTGCAATTCAACGAGCGTGAAGACGTCGTTGCCGAACTCAGTAATACTACCGACCACGCCGGGGGCGCTGCCGTTGGTGTGTCCGGCCCTGGCGGAGCCTTTTAACGTCGCTTGATCAGCCATCCGACGACGACCCCCAATCCCAGGGCGATGCCGAGGGCTCGCACGGGTTCCTTGGTGACATAGGTTTTCACAAACTCTCGTCCATCCGAGAATTTTGACTGTGCCGAGAGTGCATATTCGAGCGCCTTGGCCTTGAGTTCCTCGGCCTGGTCGGCATACCCCGAATCGGGCGGCTGAAGTCGATCAATCATTGCGTTCCGTCTCCAAGAAGTTCCACGATTCCAGGTCAGAAAGCTCCCGGACCCGCCGCGCGTCGCGGCCCTGTCGGAGGTCGACCCGGTCCGCCGGGACCTCCTGGTCCTATTGAGCCTCCCGGCTGAAACGGAGGCGGACCCGCCTGCATCGCGGACGATTGTTGCTGCATGATCCACTGTTCCAGATACTTCATCGCATAGCCCTGCGCGGCCTTCCAGGCGATCGGCGCGAGCATGCCCAGACCTGCCGCGATAAGCCCCTTTTTCCGAGCGGGCGGATCGGTCTGGGCTCGCGCCGTCTCGGCGACCTTCTTGCCGGTCGTCTCGACCATCTCACGAACCTTCGACACGTCGGCCTGAGTGGCCTTGATGGCGTCGCGGGTCTTATGCCGACGCGGAACGATCAGGTAGCCGATCCCAAAGGCCACGCCGATCGAGACCCAGGGATAGGCCATCAAGTACTGCCGCCAGTCGGCCGCGGCTTCCGCCGTGGCGACGACTTCCTTGACGTCCTCGTGCATGGCCCGGCGAATCTGGGCCATCTGCCTGCGGATCTCGTCCGATTCTTGAGAAACGGTGGCCACGTCCTGCTCCCCGTCTGCGTCGTTGCCCTGGTTTGGGCCCGATGCGTCTTGATCGCGGTCCCATATCGAGTCGACCGGGCGGGAAACGCCCGAGACATTGACTTCTCGTTCGCAAGACCAGTGCCAAGCTTTGTCGGTGCCGCGTACGATGTAGGCTCCACGGTCGGCTTCATGGAAACGCGCATGGTGATCCCATGAAAGCGCATTATTCTGCGCGATGATTGGCGACCGGCCGCGAGGATCAAGAATCCCGCGGATTTCTTCCGGACTTGCCGATCCGCGACCCCTGTCTCAGGAATCCTTCCCCGCCGTCTGGGGCCGACGTCCCGCGCGGAGCGAGTTCCAGATCGTCCGGCCCCGATCGCCGACCTGCGAGACAAGGCGACGCGCCTTGGACTGTCGCGAGACGCGGTGCAAATGATGGATCAAGGCGGCCCGCTCGGCGCGATGAAACTGGGCAAGGAGCGACGGCAAGAGCAACTCGACCACGCCGAAGGGAAGATTTTCCGCAAGGCCGACCGGCACGATCTCAACGATGCTCGGCGGCAGCGCGGTGCGAAGCGTGTTTAAACGGGCACGCCCCGCCGTTTCTCTGGGCCCCTGGCCTTGCTGCCAGTTGTAAGGAGGTTTCCAGTCGCCGCCAAGGCCCGGGTCGTCCATCCCAATTAACACGGCGAGCGCGGGGGGGAGTTCGTGGGTCGGGTGTTCGACGTACCAGCGGTCCCAACCCTGGGCAAAGGCGAGGTCGGCGGGGGTCGTCTCGCGTCGGGCGTCGATCATGAGGATCAAAAGATCCCCTTCGACAGC
Source organism: Isosphaeraceae bacterium (assembly GCA_965277595.1). GTDB lineage: Bacteria > Planctomycetota > Planctomycetia > Isosphaerales > Isosphaeraceae > CBDIDH01. Next base: position 243,053 of record CBDIDH010000002.1, on the reverse strand, counting down.
CTCTTCCACGGCCTCGCGACGCGAGGCGCGGTCGCGGGCGGTCTCGCCCTCAGAGTGATGGGTGTAACCTTCCACCTCGATCCACTCGGCGTTTTTGAGGCGATCCAGGGACGATTCATCAATCCCGGCCCCTTCGAGCCGGGCCTTGATGAGCGGCGAATCGCCGTCCAAGGACTGGCGGACAAGGTGAATCAGGCGAGCCTTGTCGACATCACGAGCCCCCGCGACGGCCACGCGCAAAGGGGGCAGGTCGCCTTCGAGTCCTTCGGGAACACGTGCACCGCGTCGGGTGAGACGCCGGTATTGCTCGGGACCGATCGCCAGCCGACCGCTATAAAGCTCGATCAGGTGCACGCCGAGGCGGTTCACAAAGGCCCGGAAGAACCACCGCAAAAGGTTTTGCTGCATGTTCTTCCAGGCCGGCTTGACCATCAATTGCTGGGTCCCGAGGCGGACCAGGCCGGTCACCGGGCTGAAGATCGGCAAAAGATAGGAATAGATGTCATTGGCGCGCTGGATGTATCCGGCCACCGTGACGGCCTTCTTCCAGTGTGACGGCGTGATCATGTCGCCGCCGGGAACCTGGCGGCAGAGGTGGCGAAGGTCTTCGGCGGCAAGCTCCAGCGCCGTCAGCATGTCGACCACCGCGACGTTCTCGATCGGGTCGGTCGAGAGCGGGTGGTAGTGGTCGGCGAGCGCCTTGGCCAGCCGCAAGCCGGTTTCGGAGTAGACGTTGAACTCAACCAGGGCGTCCAGCGAGACGGCCTCGCCGCGTTCGGCCTCGGCCTCGACGATCGCCCAGGCGTCGCGATCAATCTTGGCGAAGGTCTGGGGAGCGTCCCAGTCGATTGGAGGGAGTAATTCGCGCTGCGACTTGGTCCAGCGCGCGGCGAAATAGGCGAAGACCATCCCCGAGGCGACCCACACGGCCCCGGCGATGAAGAGCCATCCCTTCGCGAAGAGCCAGAGCATTCCAAAGCCCATGTAGGCCAGAATCGGCCCCACGAGCAGAATCAAGAGAACCCAGGCCCGCCAGTTCCTGAGCACGTCGTTGGCCTCGTCTTGACTTGATCGATCCACCGGACTCTCAGCGTCCCTCGCCACAGTATTACGCGAGGGTTGGGAGGTGTCGAGTCTCCACAACGCCTGAGCAGGAGGATTGCCAGTGCTGTCCCGCGAGGACGAATGACCGAAGAGCGTTGGCTAGAAATCGGAAAGCCGCGGTCTTCGTTCCCTGGCAATTCTCCGAAACTCATTACTCACTCAACGGACAAAAAAGCCCGCCCGGCTCGCCGATTCGGATAAATCCGAGCGGCAGGTCGGGCGGGTCGTTCTTGCTGGAGACCGTCAATTTAGACCGATCTCAACGGCCAACGGCCTTCGAGATCGTCCCCGGCAGGTCGCGAATGGCCTCGGCGAGGTGATGGAAGGTGTGATGAACCGAGTCAGGAACGTGCGCGTCGCGCACGGCGCCTCGAACGCTCTCGGAAATCCGCGCCTTGCGAAGCGATTCGGGCAGATCGCGGAGCGAATCGGGGAGATAGCGATCGGCCCAGGTCTCTTCCTCGCGATGGGTCAAAAGGGCGGTCAGGGCCAGACCGATGCCGACGCCGAGCCCAAACCCGAGCATGACCGAGTTCTTGGGATTGCGCGCGATGGTCCCTTCGGCGCGTCGATAGCGATGCGCCATTTCCTGTCGAGCGGTCTCGTATCCTTCGCGGAAGCGGTCGCCAACCTGCTGAGCGGTCTCGGAAGCCACTCGCCCCGCGTCGCGAGTCGAGGGGTTGACGCCTCCATTACTCCGGTCGTTCCCCTCGTTCCGACGCCCCTGTCCCTGATTACCGCTGGGCATGATGAGCCTCCTCTAATGTGTTGGGCGAAGTCTGGTAATAAGCCTGTCGCCCACGATCGAAGAATGCGTTGAGGGCGACCTGGCCTTGGAAAATTCAAAAGGTTCCTGGTGCAACGGTCGTGCCGCGAGCGAGCCTTCAGTGTCAGCTCGCGAAAGGCGTTGAGAGGACGCATGTTGTTGCTGATCGACGCCCAAAAAAGAAGGCTGGATCATAACAAGTCTATACGGCACGGGGGTTGCCTGATTATCATCCGACTGTCGGCGGGTCTGTGGCCCCGCGAGGGCTGGCCCGCCGTTGTGTTTGAAATTGACCTCACAGGAATTGACAATGACGCGCCTTTTCGCCTCGGCCCTGCTTCTGGCGGCTCTCTCGGGTGTTGGCTTCGTTGGTTGCGCCGACAAGGCCAAGGAAGAGACCCAGACGACGACGACCACGCCGACCGGCACGACCACCGCGACGGACACCCACGAGGTCAAGTCGACCGAGCCGGCCGCGACCAACCCGGTCACCCCGCCCGAAAAGAAGTAATCTTCGATCGAGCCCCCCGCGGGCCGGGGGGCTCTTTTCTTCCCATAGTCTGGATTGGGAAAGATAAAATCCCGTTATTCTTGGCACCCGGCTTGCTTTTAATCGTTGGCGAAGTCAATAAAACGACCCAGTCTCTTGGCTGAGGTCGGTGGATTGAGGAATCTGGGAGTACGACTACGATGGCGATCAATGCTCAAGAGCTTCAGGGTCAGTGGAATTCGCTCCGCGGCCAGGTCAAGGAGAAATGGGGCCAGCTCACGGACGATGACCTTCAAATTCAGGGCGGTAATATCGATCAACTCGTCGGCAAGATCCAGCAAAAGACCGGCGAAGGACGTGAAGCAGTCGAGAAGTTTCTCGGCGACCTGACCTCCAAGAGCGCTTCGGGCGTCTCGTCGGCCACCGAAGCGGTCAGCAACTTCGCGCAGCACGCCGGTGAGCGTCTTCGCGACCAGTACGGCAACCTCGCCAGCCAGGCTCGCGACCAGTACGGCAACCTCGCCGGCGCGGCCCGCGAACACGTGGACCACGCCGAGGATCTTGTTCGCCAGAACCCCGGCCAGTCGGTCGCCGCGGCCTTTGGTGTCGGTCTCGTTGTTGGTGTCGTCGTCGGTCTGGCGCTCCGATCCCGGTAAGCCGCTGACCAGTTCCGAACAATGCAACGGGGCCTGATCTCGACCTTGTGAGCGAGATCGGGCCCCGTTTTTTTTCCTTCGCGCGTGAACGTCTCAGGTCTGCCCGAGGCAACACTTCTTGAACTTCTTCCCCGAGCCACACGGACAGGGGTCATTGCGACCAACCTGCGCCGCTCCCACGGGCTTACGGATCGTCTCCCCTTTGGTTCCACTGCTGGGCTTCTTCTTGTTTCGAATGTCGTCCGCAATCGTTCGGACCTCCGCCGCCCAGTCGTCTCCTTCGCCAACCCGACCGCTCTCTCGAAGATATTCAAGAAATCGAGCGATCACCTCCGGCGCATGCGGTCGAGCTGGTTCGGGAAGGTTCAACCGTGGCATCGACTCGGCCATGACCCGGGCAAAGGTTCCTGGCGAAACCTCGTCGGGAAAAGCGTGATCGACTTTGCGAACCTCTCGGCCGAAATGACCGAGAATTTCGGGAATCGCGTTGCGCACGGATGGGTTGAGAAGGCCAGCGGCAAACGATTCGGCGAAGTCGCCCGACCAGTTATCCCAGCGATTATCAAACATCGACGACGCGGCTTCCTCTCGGAATTTTGAGATCAAAAGAGTTAAACCCGCAGCGTGGCCTCAAACCGCGCGACGCACGCGTCCACAATCCCGCGAATTGATCGATCGACCTCTTCGCCCGTGAGTGTCCGCTCGGGGTGCCGAAACCGAAGGCCAAAGTGAACGCTCTGTCGACCTTCAGGCACATTGCCCCCGGCGAAGGTATCAAGAAAGTCGAGTCCCTCCAGCATTGGCCCCGCGGCCGCGGCGACCACACTGGAAAGTTCTGACCAGGGGAGCGAGCGCGCGACGACCAGCGAGAGGTCGCGATCAACGGCCGGGAACGGAGGCAAGGTTTTATTCTGTGGAACGAGCACGGCCTTTCGGATCAAGACAGCCAGATCAAGCTCGGCCGCCGTGGACGCTCCGCGCAACTCGATGGCGTCCAATCGGCTTCGGCTCACCTCGCCAAAGAAGCCGAGGCGTTCGCCGTCAATCGTCAGCGCTCCCGATCGTCCCGGTGCGAAGAGGGGAACGTCCACGGCCTCAACGTCGAGTCGTCCGTCGACATGAAGCCGGGCCAGAAGCGCCTCGATTACCCCTTTGATTCCAAAGAGGTCCAGGCCCGAGACCAGGCCGACCTTCGGTGGCTGATCGGGAAGAATCGAACCGGCTCGGGGAAGATAAACGTCGGCGATCTCGAAAAGGTTCGCGTCCGGGTTGCCGTGAGCCTCGTTGTGGCGTCGAGCTGAAAGCAGGCTCGGAATCAGTGACTGGCGGAGCGCTCCCTCGCGTCGCCGGCTCGAATGCTCGGCACGAACGGGCGGGAGGATCGCGTCAGCGCTGAGCGCCTCGCTCAGGTCGTCGGCGACGAGGCTATAGGTGACCGCCTCGTCAAACTGGAACCCGGTGAGCGCTTCGCGGATAAGCTCCTCGACCCGTTCGCGCGTGGTTCGCGGGGCGCTTGTGAGCGGCACGGCGCGGTCTTCGGGAATGTATTCGTAGCCGTGGACGCGCGCGACTTCCTCGATCAGGTCAATCTCGCGGTCGAGGTCGCTCCGCCAGCTTGGCGGTTTGTACGAGAGCGCGACGTCGGCCGTTCCCGCCGGTTCAAGGCCAAGCGCTTGCAGAATCCTGTCCACGGTCTCGCGATCGATCGAGATGCCGAGAACCCGGGGGATCTGGTCCAGTCGAAGCGTGACCGCCGGTCGTTCCGGGCGAGCCGGGCCGATGTCGATCAGGCCGGGATGTAGCCGGCCGCCCGCCGTTTCGAGCACCAGTTCCGCGCACCGTCGACTCGCCCATTCGGTCGCCTCGGGATCAAGCGGACGTTCGAACCGATAACTCGACGGGCTTAATAGGCCGAGGGCTCGCGACGTTTTTCGAACCGTGAGCGGATCAAACTGCGCGGCCTCGATGAGAATCGAGGTTGTTCCCGTGCCGATCTCGGTCTCAAGGCCCCCCATCACTCCGGCGAGGCCGACGGGCCGTTCCGCATCGGCGATCACCAGCATCTCGGCGGTGAGCTCATACGACTTGCCGTTGATTGCTCGAAGCGACTCGCCCGACCGGGCGCGTCGGACGATCAGGCGTCGGCCGGAAAGTTTGTCGAGATCATAGGCGTGCAGGGGTTGGCCGCACTCGAACATGACGTAATTGGTCACGTCCACAACGTTGCTGATCGGCCGAACGCCGAGGGTTTCCAGCCTCTTGCGAAGCCAGAAGGGGCTTTCGCGGACGGCCAGGCCCGAAACGACACGCGCCGTGAATCGCGGGCAGACGTCTGGGGCGTCGACAGCCACCGCGGTCAAGGTCTCGACCGGGGCGCCCGAGGTTGCCGGGCGGGGGTCGGGCGTCCGCAATGGACGTTCAAAAAGCACGGAGATTTCGCGCGCGACACCGAGATGGCCGAGGCAGTCGGGCCGATTGCTGGTGACTTCCAGGTCAATCGCCAGGTCGCCGCCGACGTCGGCGGTTGACTCGTGGTTCAGGCCCGTCAGCGCGAGGCGTTCGGTGAGGGCCTCGACCGGCATGTCGATCCGGACGTACTGCGTGAGCCAGTTCCAGCTAACGATCATTCGTAAACCTTCGCGTCAACAAGGCTTTAACCCAGAATGGCGTCGACCCCGAGCACGACATCGGGAAAGGCCAGTGGCGAAAGGGTTGCGCCTCGGCCTGCGTCCTTGATCTCGGTATACGACCCACCCACCGGGCGGCGATGAACTTCGATGATGTCGCGGTTGAGGTCAACGAGCCAGACCTCGGGAATCTCTGACCGGGCGTAAAGACCGAGTTTCTGGGTGCGGTCCCGGTCGGCGGAGGTATTCATGACCTCGACGAGGAAAATCACGTCGAGCGGTCCGGCATGAGCCTTTCGATACGAGTCGGCTCGGGGTTTCAAAACCGCGAGATCAGGCTCCGGCTCCGATTCCGCGTTCAGGCGAAGCGGACCCTGGACCGAAATCAGCCCGCGCGGGCCGACCTGAGTGATGAGCAGGTATTGCAGGTCAATGACACACCCGTGATGCCGGCTCCCGATCGGACTCATGACCAGGATCTCGCCTTCAATAAGTTCGACGCGTTCGGACGGCCGGAGAATGCCAGCCTCGGCCATCGTTTCATATTGTTCCACGTTGAAACGATAACGTTGACATGTGGTCGGCATCTCAAGGGGCTCGGAGATCGTTTTCTCAACGTTTTTCATGAGCGACTTCCTCCCTGGGAATCGTGCGACGCAACGAACGCGACCAGAGAAGATAGACCGGAATCCCCGCGAGAACAATCAGCACGCCGACGCCCGACGTCCCCGGTTCGACCACGACGAAATCAAGAATGAGAAAGACAGCCAGGGCGGCATAAACAATCACGGGAAGCGGATAGGCAAAGGTTCGATACGGGCGTTCGAGATCGGGTCGGCGACGTCGGAGCACGACCACGGCGCCAACCATCAACGTGTAAAAGAGCACGTCAACGGGAATCAAATACTTGAGAAGCTGCGAGTACAAATTGCCAGGCGTCAACACGCCCGTTTTCGGATTCAGAGTGATCGTGACCGGCAGGACAAGTAGCGCCGACCAGAGCCCCTGAGCCACGAGCGCCGAGGCCGGAACGTGATGGCGGTTCGTCGTTGCCGCTCGGGCGAAGAAGAGACCGTCGCGCGCCATCGCATACGAGACCCGCGCTCCGGCCAGGACCAGGCCGTTGACGCATCCAAAGGTCGAGATCAGGATGGCCGAGGTCATCAGGATCGCCCCGGTTCGGCCAAGAACCGCCTGCATCAGGACCGTTCCCACGCGATCGGCCGGGGCGTGCTGGATCTGGTCGAGCGGCAGGGTCACGACATACGCTAAATTCGCCAGAAGATACAGGCCGACCACGCTTCCACAGCCCAGGAAAAGCGCAAGGGGGAGCGTTCGGCCCGGGTCGCGGGTCTCGCCGCCGGTGAAGGTCACGTTGTTCCAGGCCGATTGCGAGAACAAGGGGCCGATCATCGCCATGCCGAGCAGGAGCACCAGCGCGGCACCGCCGGTCAGATCAAGGCTTCGGGGCAAAAAATCCGAAGGGTTCCAGCCGTTCGCCGTTGGGTTCCACCACGACGACGTGAAGGCCGCCCCCTTGCCCTGACCGCCGATCAAAAGTCCGGCGACAATCAGGCCGATCAGCGCGGCGGTCTTGGTGAATGTGAAGGTGTTCTGGATCAGGGTGCCCGTCCTGAGCCCCTGGGTATTGGTCGACGTGAGCAAAAGGATCAGAACCACGGCGCAGAGTTGTTGCGTCGAGAGGCTCAGCGCGTACCCTTGAAAAACGATCGGCGCGATCAGGTAATGATCGGCGGCGACCGCTGGAAAAAAGACGCCCAGGAAGCGGGCGAAGGCCACCGCGACGGCCGCGATCGTCCCCGACTGAACGACGAGAAACATCGACCAGCCGAAGAGAAATCCGGCGAGCGGCCCGTATGCCTCGCGGAGAAAGACGTACTGGCCTCCCGCTTTGGGCATCGCCGCCGCCAACTCGGCGCAGCAGAGAGCGCCCGTGATCGTCAACAACCCCGAGAGGCCCCAGGCGACGAGCAGCCAGCCGGGCGAGCCGACCTGCCGGGCCGATTCGGCCGAGGTGAGGAAGATCCCCGAGCCGATCATCGACCCCATGACGATCATCGTCGCGTCGGTCAGGCCGAGCCCTCGAACCAGCTTCGGCGCGGCTTCGACGTCGGCGTGCGCCATCGGGTTCGACTCCGTCCTGAGTTCGCGAAGGGGTCAGTCCGCCTCCGCGGCGAAGGCCCGAACCTCGGCGATGGCCTGTTCCAGGGTTGAACGCCGCCAGTCGGTCAGGGCCGAGTCGAGTGCTCGGGTCAGGGCGTTCCCAAGATGGCCGGCGGCGACCTTCGGCGTTTCGCCCTCGGCGCGGACCTCGGGAAGGTCGCGGTGATAGACGGAAAAGGCGGAGGCGGTGGCCCCGGGTGTCACGATCACTCGGCTCTCGTCTGTCGGCATCGGCGGGGTCTCGGTCTCTGGAAGATCGGGGGGAAACGCGGTCTCGAAGCAATCCAGATTAGATCAGATCATGTCAGAACTGGCCAAGGAACCGCACGTCGTTTTGATAAAGCAGGCGGATATCGTCGATGCCGTGCCTTCGCATGCAGAGCCGTTCGATTCCCAGGCCGAAAGCGAACCCGGTGACCTCGTCGGGATCATAACCGACCGCGCGGAAAACGTTGGGGTCCACCATCCCCGCGCCTCCCATTTCAACCCAGCGGTCGCCGCCGTGCCAGAGCATATCGACCTCGACGCTCGGTTCCGTGAACGGGAAGAACGACGGCCGGAACCGGATCTTGACGTCCTCGCCCAGATAGCTCCGCGCGAAAAGACGCAGGACCGACTTGAGGTCGGCCATCGTCACGTTCCTGTCCACCATCAGGCCCTCGATCTGGTGGAACATGAACGAATGCGTGGCATCGACCGTGTCGGGCCGATAAACCCGGCCGATCGCGACGACTCGGACCGGCGGCGGCTGACTCTCCATCACGCGAATCTGCACCGTGCTCGTCTGGCTCCGGAGCATCGTGCCGTCGTTGAGGAAGAAGTTATCGAGCGGGTCGCGCGCGGGATGCGATGGCGGAATATTCAAGGCGTCGAAGTTGTGGTGAATATCCTCGATTTCCGGCCCTCGCGCCACGGCGAAGCCGAACCGGCCAAAAATATCAATCAATTCATCGGCCGTCTGCGTGAGCGGGTGCCGGTGGCCAAACCTGGGGCGACGGCCCGGCAGGGTCAGGTCGATCGCGTCGACTGACGCTGCTTTCGGCGTTTCGACCCGGCGTTTCGCGGTTTCGCAGGCTCCTTCCAGAGCCTGTTTCACGGCATTGAACCGCTGGCCGTACGTCTTTTTCTCGGCCGGCGGGATCGTCTTGAGCCGTTCCTGCGCGGCCTTGACCTTCCCCTGTTTCTGCCCGAGAAACTCGATCCGCGCCGATTCGACGGCCTCTGCCGTTTCCGCCTTCTGAAAGGCGTGAACACCTGAGGATTCGAGGGCTGTGAGGTCGGAAAGGGCGTCGTTCAAGAGGTCGGCGGGGTTCATGGCAGCGTTGGTTCGGATGCGGGATTCGGAGGTTCACGCCGTCGGAAGTTGAGAGCAAGGAGACCGCCGACAATGGCGATCAACAAGATCGGGGCACCGAAGATCGCCTCGATGATCAAACGCCCTTTCCAACTCCACACAACCAGCAAGCCGGGACCGTTCAGTTGATTATAATTGCAAATAATACGACAATTTGTAAGCATAAAATTTGGAAATCGCGGCAAACTCTCCAGCGTTCGATAGACTCTTACCAGGCAGGTATCGGAGATGCTGCCGTTTTCAAAAACGACGAAGCCGTTGAAACTGTAATTGTGACGCTCGGAGTCAAAAACGACGTGAGAGGTCAAAAGCGCAACGGTCGCGAGGCAAGTAGCGGCAAGGAAACCGCCTCCAAACCGGCTGGCCGATCCTGCCGATAGCAGTAAGATCATCACGCCGACCGTTGCGATAAGGCAGGCCGCGGGAACGCCCAAAGATCGGTTCTGAAGAACGTTACATAACCGAGCCAACGCGCAGTCGCCCGCCAAAACCATGATCAGACCCATCATCCGGCCGACCGACACGCGGGGACGAATCAAGATTGGCCTCCGTCCCCGCGACGTCCGATTCAGGCCGTCTTCGCCGTCTGCCGCGAGCGGAGATTGGCGTCGTGCCGGTCCAGCTCGGTGCGGACGCGGGCGACGATGGCGTCAAAGGTCTCGGGGTCGTGAATGGCCAGTTCCGATAAGCTCTTGCGGTCGAGCTTGATGTTGGCCAGACGGAGACCGTGGATTAGACGGCTGTACTTGAGTCCGCGCATCTCGGCGGCGGCGGTGACGCGGATGATAAACAGCTTGCGGAAGTCGCGTTTCTTGGCCCGGCGGTCGCGGAAGGCAAATACACCGGCCCGCAAGAGGGTTTCCTTGGCCGTTCGGAGCAACCGCCGACGACCGCCGACAAACCCTTCCACGGCCTTGAATAACCGCTTCTTCGCCTTGTTGCGGGCCGCGCCTTTTCGTGCACGCATCGTGGGTGAACTCTCATCCGGGCTGCCGCGAGGCAGGCACCGTCAGTTGATTGGGGATCATTGGAAAAAAGTCAGAATGCCTGGCACACCCGGCAATGACCGACCGTACGTCTGCAACATCGACCAAGCTCAACGCCGCCGCCGCGTTACTCCGCCGGAGCGGCAGGCGTCTCTTCCGCGGCGTGATCGGCCATGTAGGCGAGCCGGGCGTCTTCGATCGCCACCGGCTGCGACGAGATCCGCTTGTTGAGCGCCTTGCGCATCCGGTGCGCCTCGGCCGAGATTTTCAGGGTCGACTTCTTGCGGAGCTTGCGGACCTGCGAGCCGCTCTTGTGGCTCATCAGGTGCGACGAGCCGCAACGCTTGTGACTCACCTTGCCGGTGGCCGACACCTTGAACCGCTTCTTGATCCCTTTGTGCGTCTTCAGCTTGGGCATTGTCGAACCGACCTTCTCTTTCAACCCTGTGTCAATGACCCGGGCCGACGTCGTCGCCCTTCGTTTTTGATCGAAAACGCCCCGGGATCAGCCGAGTCGATCAAGATACCATACTCGACCTCGCCGGGCCAACGCCAAACTTTCGCCCCCGCCCCAAAAAAAATCCCTCTCCGCATCCGCCAAGGAGGGGCCAGGACACGGGAGAGGGAGGCATAGGGTCGGGTCGCTCAGATGACGTGGACGGATCGCGCTCAGGCTCGGGGCGCGACGATCGCGGTCATCCGCTTGCCTTCCATCGAGGGATTTTTCTCGACCTTCGCCACGTCATCGAGCGCCTGGAGCACCTCGTCCATGACCTTGCGCCCCTCGTCGATGTGTGCCAGTTCACGACCGCGGAAGAGAACGTTGACCAGAACCTTGTCCTTGTGTTCCAGGAACTCCCTGGCCCGCTTCACCTTGACCTCGATGTCGTGATCGCCGGTCTTGGGACGGACCCGGATTTCCTTGACCTGGACCTGGTGCTGTTTCTGCTTCGAGGCGCGTTTCTTCTGGGAGTATTTGAACTTCCCGAAGTCCATGATCTTGCAGACCGGCGGGCGCTCGTTGGGAGCGACCTCCACCAGGTCGAGACCCGCTTCGCGAGCGGCCTCCTGGGCCTTGCCGGTCGGCATGACGCCGAGCATCACCCCTTCGGCATTGATGACCCGCACCGGCGAGATGCGGATTTGCTCGTTGACTCTGAGATTCCGGTCGATAGCGTCCTCCCCGGGGACGATGGGAACAGGCCCTGGAACCGGTCGTCGGCGTCCGAGACTTCACCACCAGGCTAAACCAACAAGGTGGCGAAGGCGCGCGACGACCGAAACTCACGACAGCCGCCCCGGCGGCGGTTCTTCGTGAGCCTCAAGGCAATCCTAACCTTTACTGACCGACACCCTCACTGTCAAGGCTTCGTCCTCACCGATTTTTCCCGAGGCGTTCCCGCAACACGTCCGCGAGGCCAATCGTGGCCCTGGCGAACCCGGGCGCACGTTTGAGAATTTCCCACAAGAGAAGAGCCGGGGATCGACCGTCGCGTCGGGCGCTGGTCCGTGGTAGCGTGTCTCGGCGGCATGACGGCGGGTTCGGAGCGTGAAGGGAGATCTCGGCGTGCGAGTCTTGATGACGGGCGGCTATGGTTGTATCGGGTCGTGGGTGGCGAAAGAACTCGTCGAGGCGGGGCGCGAGGTCTGGATTCTCGACCTCAAGGAAGACACGCACCGGCTTGACCTCTTGCTCGAACCGGCCGACCGCGAGCGCGTGCATTTCGTCCGGGGAGACGTTTCCGAGCCCGCGCAGGTGCGCTCGGCGGTCGAGACAATTGGCGCGACGCACCTGCTCCACCTCGCGGGCTTGCAGACGCCGACGTGTCGGGCCGACCCGGTGCTCGGGGCGAAGGTCAACGTCATCGGCACGCTCGCGGTCTTTGAAACGGCCCTGGCGTTGAAAGATCAGGTCCAGCGCGTCGTTTACGCGAGTTCCGCCGCGGTTCACGGACCGGCCGGACCCGAGATTCAAGGGCCGCTCGGCGACGAGGTCCGGCTCATGCCGCTCTCGCATTATGGAGCGTACAAGGTTTGCAACGAGTTGAATGCGCGCGTCTACTGGCTCGATCATGGGGTCAGCAGCGTCGGCCTTCGGCCGTGGACGGTTTACGGCGTAGGCCGCGATTTTGGGATGACGAGCGAGCCAACGAAGGCGATCAAGTCAGTCGCGGCGGGCAAGGCGTACCGGATCAGCTACGGCGGCGTGCAGGACCTGCAATACGTCGGCGACGTGGCCTCGACCTTCCGGCTCGCCCTGGAAGCGGAATTCGAGGGGGCCGAGGCGTTCAACGTCCGCGGCAGCGTCGTGCCGATCGAGACCTTTGTCTCCTACTTGCGCGAGATTGCCCCCGAATCGGCCGATCTGGTCACCCACGGCGTCCGGCAGCTTCCGATCGCCTTTGACCTCGACGACGCCCGCCTTGACGCCCGCCTCGGGCCGATCCCGCGAACACCGCTGCGCGACGGAATCGCCGAGACGTACCGTCGCTTCGTCGCACTCCGCCACGAGGGGCGGCTGGATCTGTCGGATTTGGGGTGAATGGGAATGATCGATGACCAAGGACCGTTGACCGAGGATTTTTCGCCCTTCGGTCACTGGATCTTGGTCCTCGGTCACTGAATTACTTCTTCGCTTCAGGCTTCGCTGTCGCGGGAGTCGTGGGGGCGGGGGCGGGAGGGAAGAGGTCGGCGGGCATGGGCTTGATGACGATCTTGCCGGCGGCCTCGGCCTTTTTGCGCTCGGAGGAAAGGACGTTCTTCTGAAGGTCGGCGGCGTAAAACTGCTTGACGAGCAGTTTGTTTTGCTCGAAGTCGAAGGGAGCACCTTCCTTGCGGTCGGTCACGAGGATGAGATGAAGGCCGTAAGGGGTCTCGATCGGTTCGGAAATCGTCCCCTTCTTGAGCGCAAAGGCCGCCCTGGCGAACTCCTCGATGATCGGGCTGTTCAGGCCAAAATAGCCGAGGTCGCCGCCAGCCCCTTCGGCGTTGCCGGGGTCTTCCGAATACTTGTTCGCGGCCTCGGCGAAGGTGGTCTTTCCCGACTCAATGTCGCGCTTGATGCCGAGAAGCTTTTCGCGGGCCTTCTCCTTCTCCTCGGCGCTCGCCTTGGGATCGACCTTGATGAGAATATGGCTGGCCTTGACCTGCGAGCCGTTGAAAAGATCCTTGTGCGAGGCTTCAAACGACTTCAGCTCGGCGTCGGTCGCCCTGTCGTTCAGGTAGTCGATCCAGCGAATCCGGCTGGCGTATTCCTTGCGGACGTCGTCGATGGTCATGTTGGTCCGCTTGAGCTGGTCGGCGAGGGTCGAGCCGTTATCCTTCAGCTCCTTTTCCAGAGCGGCCACGGCGTCGTTGACTTTTTGCTCGGAGATCGGCCGGTTCTGGCGGGCGAGGAACTGGTTCACGAGTCGGGTGTTGATCAAGGTGTCCATCGCGTCGCGATAGACCTGTTCCTCGTTGCCCGCGGGAAGTTGGTAGCGATTGAGGAAGTTGATCAGTTCGCCGCGGGTGATCGATTCGCCGTTGACAGTCCCGAGTACCTGGCCGAGATCCGGAGCGGGGGCCGCGGTTTTTGTCGCGGCGGGGCCTTGTGCCTGGCTCGCGCTGGAAAGGGCGACCAGACAGGCCAGGGCCGCCGGAATGGCCCGCGGGCCGGGTCGTGCAAACGCTCGCATCGATCAGATCTCCCTGTCGGAAGGACGAAAACGTCCCCAAAGCAACGGGCCGCGGCGCGACCGGATCGGCCGATTATACGGGCCAATCCGCGAAAGGGACACGTCCTTTCCGGTACGTCGGTCGCGCGCAACCGGTTCGCTGGGGACGTATGGGCCTTCAAATCAGGGAGCTTCCAAGCCTCGCGATTCGATCAGGCCGCTTGAAGCCAACGGCGAATCCGGCCGAGATCGCTGACCCAATCGGGGCCGGTCCGGCGTCGGCCGTAGGCTTCGTAGAGGAGATCAAGCGTTGCGACGAGGTGACGGAACTCGTCGATCCGGGCAACCTGGATCTCGCGGCCCGAAGCGCCTTCGATCTTCGGCAGATTGGCGCCGGAGACGGCGAGAGTCTCGGCCTGAAGCGTCAGTTCGTACTGCTGACCGTGGCGAACGACGATCAGGCCCGCCTTTCGCGGAAGCTTGCCGGCCTGAAGGGCTCGAAAGGCTTCGGGAAGGCGGGTCGGGCCTTCGTTGGTCAGGCAGTCGCGGCCGGTCTCGCCCCGAGGGCAATCGAGCGTCAGGGTCTTGGCGACCATGACGGTGACCTCGGAACCGTCGGGCAGGGCGATCGTGTCGGTCTCGGCCTGAAGGGTGTGCCAGAGCCAGAGAAGGAACTCGTTGCCCCAGAAGTCGGGCCGGGTGGTGTCGGCACCCGACCAGGCGATGCTTGAATAGCCCGCGTCCTCGCCGACGAAGCCGACGACGCCGAAGTCCTCGACCGGCTTCGTCTCGCCGCGAGCCATCGACTGACTCGCCGCCAGGCTTCCGGCCGTGATCGGTTCGAGCGACCGGTCAAAGGTCTCGCGGAAGAGGGTCATCAGGCGATCGAGAACCGAGAGGCTCGTAACTCCCGCGTAGACGGAATTCGTCTGGCCGTCCCAGAGGATCGGATAATGCGCGAGGCGTCGGAATCGGCCGTCGGCGCTCTCGGCCTCGGCGCGGACGCGGGCGGCTTCCTTCGCCTCGGTGCGCTGGGCCTTGGTGGGAAACCCGCTGGGGTTGTTCTTGGCTCGGGCGTCGGTCTCGATCCGGGTATACGCCTTCAAGAGCGTACCGGGAATCTTGTCGGTGTCGACGCGCATCGAGAGGTGAAGGGCGTCGTTGATGACGTTCTTGGCGAGGTCAAAGCTGACGTCGAGAACGTGGTCACCGCCGGCCCAGCCGACCATGACACCGTCGGTCGGCTCGCCGGTGCCGTGGCGGCCGATCGCGTGTCGCTCGGCGGTCTCAAGGAGGTCTTCGGCGAACGGGAGCGGGCTGTCGCCGCTGACCTGAAATCGCGTGTAGGTGACACGACCGCTCAAGAATCCCATCGACGGACCTCCCCGATGTTCCTCGCCCCATCCAACCCGCGCCATCGCGGCGCGAGTTCCTCAGCCCGGCACGCGGGCCAAGGTTCATCATCGGACGGCCGGGGCGGGGGTCTTCAAGGTCGGCGTCGGCGTTGTCTCGGGTTGGTTGCCGAAGCGCGGATCAGGTGAAGTTGACGAACTGAAGCGGGTATTCCGGCCCTTTTTCCTTAAGGTGGGCGATCACCCCTTGAAGTTCGTCAATCTTCTTGCCCGTGACCCGGACCTTGTTGTCCATGATCTGCGCCTGGACTTTGATGCCAAGCTGCTTGATGGTCTTGACGAGCTCTCGGGCGTCGTCTTTTTCGATACCATTGTGCAAGGTGAGGGTTTCGCGGACCGAGTCGTGCGTGGCTTCTTCGAGTTTGCCGCGTTTGAGGGCGTTGACGGCCACTCCGCGCTTGGCCATCTTCTCCTTGAGCATCTGGATCACCGTGTCCATCTGCCCCTTGTGATCGGCCAGAAGGAGAAGGGTGTTGTCCTTCTTGTTATACTCAATTGAGGCGCGCGTCCCTTTGAAGTCGTAGCGGACGGAGATCTCGTGCTGAGCCTGAACGACCGCATTATGCATCTCGGCCGTGTTGACCTCGCTGACGATATCGAAGGCGTGATTATCGGCCACGGCGGGCATGCTCCGTTGTCTTCAAAAAAATCGAGTCGAGTCGCGATGGAAAACTGCGGGAAAGTCGATCATAGCAGTTTTTGGAATTCAAGAGCCGTGTCGTTCGTCCGTCACGAGGAAATCCTTTACAAAGGCGGATCGATGATTATCGCTGAGCGGGATTTGACGACGATGGATCGATCCAGGTCGCCCGGAGCGCCTGAAACATCGGCTCAAGGTCGACGTTGCCTCCGCTGAGGATTAGGCCGACGCGAAGCCCTTTCACGTCAAGACGGCCGGTCAGAATCGACGCGACCGGAACGGCGGTCGACGGCTCGATGACGATCTTGAGCCGTTCCCAGACGAACCGCAACGCATCGAGCGTCTCGGCGTCGCTGACGGTGACGATGGCGTCCAGGTGGCGTTGCAGCACGGCCAGGGTTTTCAGGCCGAGCGACGTCCGGAGGCCGTCGGCAACGGTGCGCGGATCGTTCGAGGGCTCGATCTGGCCGGAATCGAGCGAACAGCGGGCATCGTCGGCGACCAACGGTTCCACGCCGATCACCCGGGTCGACGACGATCGCCCTTTCACCGCCAGCGCCGTTCCCGAGGCGAGGCCGCCGCCGCCAACAGGACAGACGACCAGGTCGAGAGGGCCGGCCTGGTCCAGAAGTTCCCAGGCGGCTGTCCCCTGCCCGGCGATCACGCGCCAGTCGTCAAAGGGATGAATCAGGACAGGTCCGAACCGTTCGATTTGATCGGCGACCGTGGCCTCGCGCGCGGCGAGCGTCGGCTCGCAGGTGACGACCCGGGCGCCATAACCCTCGACCGCCGCGCGTTTCACGATCGGAGCCGTGGAAGGCATCACGACGCAGACCGGCACCCCCAGGGTTTGACCCGCCGCGGCGAGCGCCTGGCCGTGGTTGCCCGACGAGTGCGTCACGACCCCCGCCCGCCGTTCGGCCTCGGGAATTTGCAAAAGCGCGTTCAAGGCACCGCGATACTTGAAGGCGCCGACCTTCTGGAAATTCTCGCACTTGAGAAAAACCGAGCCGCCGCAGAGGTCATCGAGCGTTCGCGAGGTTAAAACCGGGGTTTTATGAACCCAGGGCGCAAGACGTTCGGCGGCCTCGCGAATGGCGGCGACGCCGATCGGCGGGTCGGGGGTCGTGATCTTTCGGGTCAACACGGACGGCACGGCGCGTATCCTTCGCGATTAATACGCATGCTGCTCGCCCTGTTCTTCGAGCGGCGTGGGCGTGACGGGTTTTGCGGAAGCGGGAATCGATCGAAGGTCACTTTCGGCCTGAAGCTGCGCCACGGCCTCGTTCAGGGGCATGGCCCCCTTGTCGCCTTCGGTCCGGTCACGATAGGAGACGGTCTCGGTCTCGGCCTCCTTGGCGCCGACGACGAGCATGACCGGGATCTTTTCAAGCTGGGCGTCGCGGATCTTGGCGCCGATCTTCTCGGGACGGAAATCAATCTGAGCGCGGAGGCCGGCGGCCTGGAGTTCGGCGAGGACACGGTTGGCGTACTCGGCGAAGCGGTCGGAGATCGGCAGGACGCGGACCTGTTCGGGAGCCAGCCAGAGCGGAAAAGCCCCGGCGAAATGCTCGATGAGAATTCCCATGAAGCGTTCCATGCTGCCGAAAGGCGCGCGATGGATCATCACGGGGCGGTGCGGGTGATTGTCGGCCCCTGTGTATTCCAGTCCAAACCGCTCGGGCAAGACGTAATCAAGCTGGACAGTGCCAAGCTGCCAGTTCCGGCCGATGAAATCGCGAACGATGAAATCGGCCTTCGGGCCATAAAAGGCGGCCTCGCCGGGGGCTTCCTCGTAAGGGAGGCCCATCTCGTCGAGGACCGACCGGATATCGTCTTCCGCGCGACGCCAGGTGTCTCCCTCGGCCCCCTTGTACTTGGGATCGTCGGGGTCGTGTTTGGAGAGTCGCAGGCGATAATCGGTCAGGCCGAGACTGCCGAGGACGAACTGGGTCAATTCCATTGTCGCCCGGAACTCGCCGCGAACCTGCTCGGGCGTGCAAAAGAGGTGCGCATCATCCTGCGTGAACCCCCGAACGCGGGTCAGGCCGCTCAGCTCACCCGATTGCTCGTATCGGTAAACCGTGCCAAATTCGGCGAGACGGACCGGTAGATCGCGGTAGCTTCGAGGCTGTGCGGCGTAAATCTGGATGTGGTGCGGGCAGTTCATTGGCTTGAGCAGGTATTCTTCGCTGACCCCGTGCTCCTCGACGAACCGAATCCGCCGCGCCTTGTCGAGCGACCAGTAATCAATCCGCTTCGTCGCGCCAGACTCAACAGGGCTTTCCGAGGGAACGGAGATCGACTCGGAAATCCCCGCCTTGGCGAGCAAAACCTTTTGCGCGGGGTCATCCAGCTCATCCTTTTCCAGGCCGCCTACGAGTGCCATCGCGGCATCGTCGAGCATCCGAAGAACCGGGAACTGAGAATCCTTGTAATACGGATAATGGCCGCTCGTCTGATACAGCTCGATCCGGCCGATGTGCGGCGTATACACCGGCTGATACCCGCGCTTCATCAGTTCGTCCTTGAGAAAGCTTTCCAGAACGCCGCGGACGATCGCTCCCTTGGGCATCCAGAGGATCAGGCCCGAGCCGACAAGCTGCGAGATCGTGAAGAGACCCAGATCCTTGCCGATCTTGCGATGATCGCGCTTCTTCGCCTCCTCGATCTGAGAGAGGTAGGCATCGAGGTCTTTCTTGTCAAAAAAGGCGGTGCCGTAAACGCGTTGCAAGGTTGGGCCGGTGGCCTGGCCTTTCCAGTAGGCACCGGCGATCGAGAGGAGCTTGAAGGCGCCGACCTTGCCGGCGTGAGGAATGTGCGGCCCCCGGCAGAGGTCGACGAACTCGCCCTGTCGATAAAAGCTGAGGATGCCGTACTTGTATAACTCGTCGTCGATGTGCTCAACCTTGAATTGCTGGCCGAGGTCGTCGACAAACTGACGGGCGTCGGCAACGGGAAGGCTGAAACGCTCGAACGGCTCGGCCGACTTGATGATCTTGGCCATCTCGGCCTCGATCGGGCCGAAATCGGCTTCGGAAAGGGTCTGAGGGCCGGGGAGGTCGACGTCGTAATAAAATCCATTCGTCGTGGTCGGTCCGAAGGCAAGGCGAGCGCCGGGGAAGAGGCGGAGGATCGACCGGGCCATGATGTGCGCCGTGGAGTGGCGGAGAACGTCAAGCGCCTCGCGGTCGCGTGAGGTGAGAAGTTTCAGCTCGATCGTCTGGCCTTCGGAGGTTTCGAGCGGGTGGTCGAGGTCAACGACCTTGCCGTCGGCGACGGCGGCGATGGCCGCATCGGCCAGACGTTTGCCGATTCCCTCGGCGACCTCGCGAGGCCGGACCCCTACCAAGCATTCCTTGATCGAACCGTCGGGCAGCTTGATCTGAACCATCGTCGACGAACCTTCCCCGTGAACCGACCGGCGGCCGTTCCCCCGACCCACAACGCCGGTACGATCCCGGCTCGCCGCTCGCCCCCTTAAACTAATCCAAGGCGGGGGCGTCGTGCCAGGGGACCGGCCGCGTTCTGATCATTCCAGCCGGTCCACTTCTTCGAAACGAGGCCGCCCGACTCTGGAGAGAGCCGGGCGGCGCGTCAGGTTCACGAACACTCGTCCGATCGCGATCAGAACAGTTGCGGGCCGTGCGGGTGGGCCGAGGTGACCTGTACGCGCTGAGCGTAACGAACGATCTCTTGCGGCGTGACCGGGAAAAGCTGCTCGCCGAATTTGGAGTCGATCGCCGAGACGAAGGTATCGGCAATGATCCCCTGAGCAACGGTTCCACCGTGAAGGCCGTCGGCTAGGAAGAAGTCGTGATAGTCGTCGCCAGGGGTGACCAGGTTGATCGTCTGGCCACCAAAGGCGATCGTGCCGTTCGTCGACGTCGCGATCGCCTGAGAAGTCACACCGGCGAGGTCAGCCACGGCGACCCGGGGGTTCGCGGCGAGCGATTTGAGGAACGTGTTATAAGTCGTCGTTGCCTGGTCAATCCCCTGAAGGAGCGCCTCGGCCAGAGGATTTCCGGCGGCCGATTTCTGGGCGATCGGCGTGATGCTCACGTCGGGCAAGGTCGAGACAACGACGCGAACGTTCGGATTGGCCGCAAGCAGCGTTGCCACCGAGGTTTCGACGTTCGTGATCAGAGTCGTCGTGGTCGCTGTCAGAGCCGTTGCGATGTTCGCGGGCGCGATCTGACCGGCTTCGGCCTCGGCGGCGAGGCCGAGGAAGTCATTGCCGCCGATGAAGATCGACGCGTACCGAATCTGACCCTTCGCGGCCTGCGCGGCGAGCCCTGGAAGCTGGTTCTGAACCATCGTCGTCGAGGTCGCGTCCGAGCGTGCCCAGTTGTAGGCAAAACCTTGATTCCGCGGTTCGCCTCGACTCTGGGTCGTATACGGCCCGAACGAGACCTCGCGGAGCGTGTGGAGCATCTCGACCCAGTTGCGGGCGTGGTTCCGGTCGGGCGTGTAAAACCTGTACTCATCCGTATAGCTATCGCCAAGAGTTCCGATCGGACCGAGCCTTGACGGGGTGTTGTGCAGGGTTGGCAAGGCCGATACGGCGGCGGCGGTCGCACTCAGCACCAATCGAGCTTCCAGAGGAGCCAGGCCCGTCGGGCGGAACGATTGTCTCTTCGCCATGTAAGATCTCTTCCAAACAAAAGGGGGGAATCGACGAGCACTTGCGCGCCGACAGATTCGGAATCGCCAATGCACCCTGACTTTTCTACGACTGTTCATGCGCCTGGGGTTCGGAATCGATCCCGATTGCACGCGTGTTGGCCTTTCGTATCGTCAGGTCTTGAACGAAAAATTTTCCCGAGTCGCGCGATTCGAAAGCGATCGGTTCGATCGAGACGATCAGAACGAAACTTCCGCCGTGGTGAGCAGGTCCTTCCGCACGTCGCGGATCGCCGGGTGCAGGCGGTCGGGCGGAGCGCCCCGGGCGACCTCGCTGTAATACGGGAGTCGAGCCCGAAGCATCTCGGCCACCGGCAAGGCGATCTCGACGGACCGCACACTCATCAAAAGCCTGTTGAACACACCCATCGCCGCGAACCGGTTCAGCGCCACGGCGGCGACAAGCGTGATCTCCAGTGCGAGCGCTTTCAAGTCGGCATGATCGGCCGCGAAAAAGACCTTGCGCATCCGCCTTGCCAGGATATCCGCATAGCCAAATTTGAAGGTCGCCACCCGGCTTCGCAGCGCCCCGGCATACCCTCGCAACACCGGCGCGAAGTCAACGGGAAAGTCCCGCGCCAGGATCGGCAAAAGCGCGTCCGGCAAGCGATCAAAGCGTTCGACCGCGGCGATCGGATTTAATCGGTCCAGCGGTTCGAGCAGGGCGAGGATCTCGCGGACATTCTCGGACCGATATTCACCGCGCCCGAGCCAGGCTTCCGCCTCAAGCACGAGATTTTCCAGCGCCTCGCGCGAGTTCCGCGCCGGATCTTTCGAGAGTTCGTAATAACGAAGGGCATCGAGCAAGGCGCCGAGATCCTCGTAACGGTCTTCTGGATTTGAACTCGTCGCCCGCGAGAGGACGTGGAATAGCCCCTTCGGAACGGCCGCGGGCTCAATCAGAATGGGCGACTCACCGGTAAGGAGCCGGTAAAGCACCTTGCCAAGCTGATAAACATCCGTCCGAACATCCGCCCGACGACTCCCCGCGGGAAGAAACTGCTCCGGGGCGAGAAATCCATACGTGCCGACAACGGTGCGCGTTCGGGTCAGTACGGTCGCCTCGGGTTCATCGGCCTTGGCCACGCCGAGGTCGGAAACGGCGACCCGGCCGTTTCGAAACCGAAGCAGGTTCGCCGGCTTGATGTCGCGGTGGACGGTTCCCGAGCCGTGGATCGCCTGAACTCCCAGGCAGGCTTGATGAAAGGCCGCGAGAGCCTCAAGTTCGGACCCGGCGAGCCACGGCAATTCGTCTTCGAGCGAACCGTCCGCCAGGGGCATGACAAAATACGGCGGAGTTGCACTCAGGTCGGCATCAAGCACCGGCACGACATTCGGGTGCTTCACCCTCGCCATCAAACGCACTTCCCGTTCAAAGCGTTTCCGCCAGGGACCTCCCGCCCGACAAAACTTCAGAGCCAGGAGTCGCCCGTCCGCAATCCGAACGACCTCGACGACCGATCCCATCCCCCCCTGCCCGATCGCCCTCTGAACCCTGTATTTTCCGCCAACCAACTGGCCGACATCGAACGCCTCGGGGTCCGTCTCGACCGGGACAACCTGACCCACTACCCACTCGCGCGTGACCTCGTCGCGTACGCTCATCAATGTGCCTCGCGCTCTGGAGACGCCTCGAATCCACAGGTCCGAAGAATAGCCGAGAAATGAACCTTTGTCCAGTAAATTCGAAGACAAAAATTGGACTCTTTTCGCGGAGTTTCGCTTGACGTAAATTCATGGAAATTCTGGATTTATCTCGTCTTTGAGATCGGTGATAAATTCCAGTGCGTAGACGTTTTGTGGTTAGGTGCTCTGGGTTATTTCCGCGCTACTTGTCGGCGATGGATCATCGAGGTCTTGACCGGCGGGTGCTTGTCAAGGCATGGTCTCGGGAATTAGTCTGGATAGGTGCTACGGCGAGCACGGGGGCGATAAGGAGAAAGCCACAATGTCCGTCGGCGAACCCATCCGCGATTGCGACAGCGACATCCCCGCCTTCCTGGCACGAATCCAGGCGGGAGACGAGGACGCGGCTCGGGACCTCTTGAGGCGTTATGAGGCCGAGGTCCGGCTGGTTGTCCGCAGGCAGTTGCCAAGGCTTCTGAGGTCGCGCTTTGACTCGCTGGACTTCCTTCAGAGTGTCTGGGGAAGTTTCTTCCGACGCGTTCGGAGTGGCCCGACCGAGTTTGAAGATTCGCGGCACCTTGTCGCCTTCCTGGCCCGCGCCGCGAAGAATAAGGTAATCGACGAGTACCGGCGCGCCGCCAGCCGGAAGCAAGACGTTCATCGCGAGGAGCCGCTCTGGATTGACGGCGGCCGACCCCGAGACGTCGCCGCCGTGACTGACTCGCCGAGCGAGCTGGCGCAGGCTCGCGAGATTTTCAGCAAGCTCAAGGACCTTTTGCCCGAGGATCGGCGGACGATCCTGGAATTGAAGGCCGAGGGCCTGAGTAGCCGGGACATCGGCGAGCGGCTGGGAATCAGCGAGCGGACGGTGCAGAGGGTGCTTGAGGACCTGCGTCGCCGGGCGGAACTCTGGGGGCAAGGGCAAGACGGAGACGACTAGGGATGAGCCTGCTCTCTTCGGGCCGGACCTGGGATGAGGCGAGCTCGCCCGCCGCCGTCCGCCTCGCCCGGAGGTTCGAGGACGTCTGGCGGAGTGCCTCCGCGCCCGGCCGTCGCCCCATACCGGGCGATTTCCTCGCCGATGATGCCGGTTGCCCGGGCGCCCGGCTCGCCCTTTTGCGCGCCGAGATGGGCCTGCGCTGGGAGGTCGGCGAAAAAGTCAGCGCCTCGTGGTATCGCGAACGCTACCCCGATCTTGGCGAAGAAGCACTCGTCGCCCTGATCTACGAGGAATTTTGCCTCCGCGAGGAAGATCCAGAGACCGATCCGCCCGAACCTTCGGAGTATTACGAGCGTTATCCCGAGGTTGCGCCGGCCTTGCAACGCGTTCTGGATATTCACGGACTCGTCGGCTCGGGAACGGCGACGGCCCTGCACGTTCCAGAAACCCCGGCGGTCCCCTTTCCCGCCGCGGGTGAGACGATCGCGGGGTTCCAGCTTGTCGAGGAACTCGGTCGAGGCGCCTTCGCGCGGGTCTTCCTCGCCCGAGAGCGACAACTGGCCGACCGTCCCGTTGCGTTGAAGGTGGCGCGGACAGGCTCGCGCGAGCCGCAGACGCTGGCGAGGCTTCAGCACACGCATATCGTTCCCGTTCACTCGTCGCGAACCGACCCGGCGACGGGTTTGCACCTGCTCTGCATGCCCTATTTCGGCAGGATCACGCTTGCGCGGGTGCTGGAGGACTCCAAGGTCCAGGTCGCCCGGTCGGGCGCGGAACTCATCGCGGCGGTGGACCGTCTGGGATCGCCCGAGGCGTCTCCCAATCTTCGGGCCTCGGGACGCGCCGCGCTCTGCCGACGCAGTTACGCCCAGGCGATCGCCTGGTGGGGCGCCCGGATGGCCGAGGCCCTGGAGCACGCCCACGATCGCGGAGTCTTGCACCGCGACGTGAAGCCGTCGAACGTGCTCGTCACGGCTGACGGTATGCCGATGCTGCTTGACTTTAACCTCGCCCGCGAGCTCGTCCTGGACGCGGGTGAGGCCGACCTCTCGACCCCCGGCGGCACGCTCGATTACATGGCTCCCGAGCACCTCGACGAGCTTGCCGGTTCCGAGCTGGCCTCGGTCGACGCGCGATCCGATGTCTACGGCCTTGGCGTCCTGCTTTACGAAGCGTTGGTCGGATCTCGCCCCTTTCCCGCCCCTCGTGGTGCCTCGTCCGCGTCCGAGCTTCTTCGGCTCGCCGCCGCCGATCGACGCCTGAGACCGCCAAAGCCGCGATCGGCGCGCCCCGAGGTTCCCGCGGCGCTTGATGCGATCGTGCGAAGGTGTCTCGAACCCG
This sequence comes from Isosphaeraceae bacterium, assembly GCA_965277595.1. Taxonomy (GTDB): domain Bacteria; phylum Planctomycetota; class Planctomycetia; order Isosphaerales; family Isosphaeraceae; genus CBDIDH01. The sequence continues at coordinate 218,588 of CBDIDH010000002.1, read as the reverse complement.
ATCCGGACGATCGATATGCCTCGGCCGCCGAACTGGCCGCCGACCTCCATGCCTTCGCCGATGATCGCCCCCTCAAATTTGCAACCGAACCGATTCGGGCGCGAACCTATCGATGGGCACGCCGACACCGTCGCGCCCTGGCCACGGCCTTGCCGATTCTGCTCGCGCTCGTTGGCATCGCGGGCCTGATTGCTCAGGGTCAGGCTGACAAGGAACGAAACTGGACGAAGGTCAAACGGTTTTACGACGACGCCGTCGCCTCGGAGGCCGCGGGGAGCCCAGCGCGCGCCAAGGTCCTTTATGATTCCGCGGTCCGCCTTGCCGACAAGCCAACCCTCGACGGAAATGACCGCGAATCGACCGGGCCGTCGCCTTCTGACCAGTTCTCGGGCCTGGAGGAACTCCGACAGCAGGCTCGATTTCGCTATTTGATCGCCGAGCGGACCGAGAAGGTCCAGGCTGACGCCGATGCCGTGCATCTCGCCGCCGATTCGCTTCGTTTTCGCCTTTTTGGGTTCGGCGGCGACCTCGAAACATCGTCCAATGAACTGGCGAAGATTCTTGAACCGTTCCACGTCCTCGATGCGGACGACTGGCGAAAACGGCCTGATTTTTCGTTCCTGGACACGACTCGGCAAAAGCGATTGGCGCGGGAGGTCGACGAGCTTTTGTTTCTCTGGGCCGTGGCGCTCGATCGGGAAGCGAAGCATGACCCTTCCTTGCGTCGCAAGGCGCTGCAGGTTTGCGACCTGGCGCTGGGGTTCGTGAAACCAGCGGGACCGTGGGAACCTCTTCGCGGCTGGATCGCCGCCCGGCTCGATGGCGCGGACGGCCCAAGAGTCGCCGAACCGGTGTCCGTTCGAGGGCTCTCGGCGCTTTCATGCTTTGAGTGGGGAACGCTCCTGGCGCTTGAGGAACGCAAGGCCGAGGCGTCGGTCTGGTTCAAGCGAGCGGTCCGGCTCGACGAGGGGAATTCGCTCTATCACTATTACCTCGCTTTCGCCCAGGATCATCCTGGCGGCGATGCCGTGGAGGTCGTCCGCCACTACGACGCGGCCGTCGCCCTGGAACCTCGGTCTCCCTGGGTTCGTTTCACCCGCGCCCGCTATTATCGGTTGACCAGAAACTGGGGCCAGGCGCGCGAGGACCTCGAACGCGCCCTGCACGACTTTCACGAGCGGCCCACGGCGGACCGCGACCCCGAGTTCGAGTGTCAGACCCGTCTGGAACTCGGCTTAGTCCTGCAATCGCTCGGCGACCTCGTTCACGCCCGCGAAGAATACGACGCCGTCGTGGCGTCGGGTCCAGGTCTCCCCTATGCCTTCGCCGCTCGGCTGAACCGCGCCAAGCTCGATGCCGATGCCGGTCAGGTCTGCCAGGCTCGCGCCGAGTTTGACGCCCTCCTTGACGCCCGCCCCAACGACGACACCGCGCGGGTCTGCCGGGCGATGCTCAGGCTCCGTTCGGGCGATCCAGCGGGTGCCGAGAACGACCTCTCTGTGCTGATCGAAGCTGGTTCCGGAATCGACTCCGCGCGGCGGGCCGAGGCCCTGGGACTGCGATCACTCGCGCGCCTCAGCCTGGGTCGAGCCCCCGAAGCGGTCAACGACGCCCGAACGGCTCTGTTGCTCCGGCCAGGCCCCGCGCTGGAGAGGCTCCGCGCCCGAGCGGGAATCGCCGTCGGCCGGGTCGGCGAGGTCGCGCTCACGCGCCCGGACGAAATCGCCGAGTTGCCCGTGAATGGTCCGGCGCTTCGGGCCGATCTCCGACGCCTGGTCGAACAGACGAGGCGGGCTCTCGCCGCCGGAACGGTGGAGAAAGACAAGGTTCTCGAAGCGCGGATCACGCTGGCCGTGGCGCTCAGCGCGCTCGGCGATCCGACGGCCGAAGCCGAGGCCGACCAGGCTCTGGCCCTGTCGCCGCTTTCGGCCCGGGTCTGCCTGGCACGGGCTCGGGTGCGCGGCCGGGCGGGACGGTTGACTGATGCGCTGGCCGACGTCGATCGCGCCTTGACGCTCGAAGCCGACGATCCGCGCGCGTTTGAGCTTCGGGGGCATCTTCGGGCCTGCGCGGGGGATGCCTCGGCGGCCTTGAAAGACCTCGACCGCGCGATCGCGCTGGGCAACGACGGGGCATCAGTACGTCGCGAACGCGCCACGATCTTGATGGCGCTGGGCGACCCGCTCGCGGCGGCGCGCGACTGGCGGCAGGCGATCGCCCACGACCCCGACGATCCTCGATCGTTCCTCGGCCGGGCCCGAGCCGAGATCGCCCTCGGCCACTGGGACGCCGCCCTCGCCGACCTCGAACAGGCCGCGGGCTGGGCGGATGATCGCCCCGACCTTGGCCTGAAAATCGCGATCGCGTATGCCCGATGCGTGCCCCACAGGTCGCAGCACCTTGCCCGGATCCGTGTTCTCTTCCGGCGCGTCTGGGCCGATTATCTCAATCAGGGATAGGACCAGGCTCCTTTCCCGTTGGCTCCTCGGAACGTTTCCGACGCGCCTCTTCCAGAGCCTTGAGAAATTGATCGCCGCCATTGAACGGGGCGATCTCGATCTTCATCCGCTCACCATTCCTGGCGACGATCTCGATCACATCGCCGATGAGCGTCTCCTGATGATGCTGAACCTCGCCGATCTCGTTCAGGGCGATCGCGGTTGTCCTCCCTTCCTTGTAGTAGATCACCCGTTGGTTCGTCAGAATGGCCGCCTCGGAGCCATTCATTGAGATCGTTTCATCAAAATAACATATAAGCTTTTCCGAATCTTGAAGGATTTTTTCCCTGGCCAGAAGTTTCAAGGCGTAGGCGTCCATCTCGTTGGCCATCTTGACGCCCGACTCGGGCGCATTGACGAGCCAGACGATGACCGCGATAAGGCAGGCCCCCGCAAGCAGGGTCATCCCTCCGCATCCGATCAGGATCGGCTTGAGAATCGATTTTCGAGGTCGATCAACCTGGCCTCTGGACCAGGGATTTTCAGGCTCAAGGCCAGTCGAATTCATGGTTTGACTCAAAAGGGGGGAATCGCATCCATCGAAGAAATTCTCAGAGTCCCAAACGCCTGTACACGGGTCAGAACGGAACCGCGGCCTTGGCGGCGGCCCTGGGGGCGGGGGTGGTGCCGCCGGCTTTGGTGGTGGTGCCTTTGACACGCGGAGCGGCACTGCCCGGCGCGCCGATCGGAGCGACTCGGGAAGTGGACGTCGGTGGCGTCAGATCGGCCGAGGCGCCGGACTCCGAAGGGTTCGGGCTTGTCGCTTCCACGGCCGAGGGGCCACCCCCCGCGCTGTTGAATCGAATCAACGTACCGGCAAGCAAGGGAACATTCGTCGCGACGATCAAGGCGTCGGTCGGCCGGAAAGGCCCGGTGACCTGGACGCGCTCGGGAACGGGATTGCCGAGGACATGAACCTTGATGTTCGTGACATATTCGTTGCGAATCACCTGAACGGTCGGCGTCGCATCCTTCACCTTGGGATCGGCCTTGAGCAACGCATGGACCGGCAGGACGGCGATCGGAGCATTCGGCAAGGCCGGGCTGATCACGCGCTGTCCGGGTTCAAGGGTACCGCTTGTGTTCGGCAAGACCACCCAGGCGGCGGCGAGCGGACTGGTCAGGTCGCGCAAAACGGCGAGCGACTCGGGGAGCGGCAAGATCGCCTGCACCTTGCCCGTGACCGGCTGACCCTCGACGTTCAAAACAATCGACGCCCCGACCGTCGATCCGGTCCGGCTGATCGGGACAAGAGCGCGAAGACTTGTGGTATCGGCAAGCTCGGCGATGACCGACCCCTTGGTGACGAACTGGCCGTCGGAAACGGGCGAGGCCAGGACCTTGCCCGCGAAAGGAGCGCGAAGCGTGCAGTGGTCGAAGGCGATCTGGACCAGTTCCGCATGAGCCTGCGCGGCCTCAAACATCGCCTGCGCCTGCGAGACCTGGGCCTTACCGATGCCCCCGGATTTCTCGCCCTCGGATTTCACCTGGATCGAGACCAGGTCCAGCTCGGCCTGAGCTTTGCGGACCTCGGCCTGCGCGATCTTGAGCCGCGCGGCGGCCTCGCTTTTGTCAAGCTGGGCAATCTCCTGCCCTTCACGAACGCTGGCCCCAGCCTTGGCGTCCTGACTCCGGACGACGCCGTCGGTTGTTGCGACAAGCGAGACCCGGCGGACGGCCTCAAGGACGGAGGGGACGAGGTAGCGGTCGGGGGGTGTTAAAACGAGCGGCTCGGTATCAACCTTGGCCGAGGTCGGTGGGGCCTGAGCGCGGACCGTCGAAAAGGCCACGACCAACACGGCCACCGTTGCCGTCACGCCTCGTGATCGCATCGAAGGACGTCCTTTAGTCTTTGGAGAGTTCGGAGTAAGCTCGACAGAGGGCGACTTCCGCGACGATTTCCCCCAGGCTAATCCTGACGACGGACGTGGTCAACGCCCCTGCCGATTCCAGTCAACCCTGGCGAGACGAGGCGCCGGCGGCTACGATCGGGCACCCGCCGAGCGATTTTTTCGAACGTCCGAGTTTGAGAGGGAGCCGCAGGATGACGCCCGCCCGAGCCCAGACCTTACGCCGGATCGGCCTGACCGTCGAGGTGCTCTGCATGCTCGGGCTTCTGGGCCTGGCTCGCGGCAGGGCGGAAATCTGGAATGGGTTTCCGATGGACCCGAGCCGGTTTCTCACGCTGATGCTTGGCATCGGATTCTTGATCTGGGTGGCCGGCACGTCCGGGCTCTATCTCGGGCGGAAACGCGAGTCGAATCCAGGAAATTCGAGCGACGCGTGATCGCGAACGAGAAACCTATCGATGGCCGACAACGCTCGGGTCGCGTTATCGGCCATCGATCGATCGATCGAATAAATGAACCTTCGTCAAGACGGCCCTTGGCTCAGGGCCTCAGACTTCCAGTTTCCAGGGGGACCGCATCTCGCGGCTGAGCATCTTGTTTCCTTCGTCGGCGTGGGCGCCGACGAAGCGCTCGGCCTTGGGGTCCCACTGAAGTGGGATACCCAGGCGGAGCGCGATGGCCTCAATGTGGCAGACCGCCGCCGAACCGTGGCCGACCTCGACGTCGCAGATCGGACGCTTGCGGGTCCGGACGCCATCGATGAAGTTTTCCATGTGGTTGTTCGACTCGTAGAGTCGAATCGCGTCGGCGGCCAGCGGCTCTTCGAGAAGGGCCTTTTCACTGGCCTCGATCCGGCCTCGGCTGACGAAGAGCCAGCCCTTGTCGCCGATGAACCGGTTGCCGTTCTCGCCGAAGCTGGTCGTCACCAGGTCGGTGCCGTCGGCATAGGTTGACGTGACCGCGAATTCGGGATGACAGTCGTAGCTGTTCTTCACTTTCGAAGGGGTCATGCCGGTCGCGGTGATGTAGATCGGGCCGGTGCCGTCCTTGCCGAGACCCCACTGGGCGATGTCGTTGTGGTGCGCCCCCCAGTCGGTGAGCTTGCCGCCGGAATAGTCATACCACCAGCGGAAAGTGTAATGACAGCGCTCCTTGACATAAGGCACGTCCGGGCGCGGACCTTGCCAGAAATCCCAGTCGAGTTCCTTGGGAACTTCAACCTCGGGGAAGGGGCCGCCCACCGGGTTGTCGCCGACCCGGGCCTCGACGGTGTGAATCGTGCCGAATCGGCCGTTGCGGACAAGCTCGCAGGCGAGGCGATAGCGATTGTCGGATCGCTGCATGTTACCGGTCTGAAAGATCCGGTCATACTTGTGCGTGGCCTTGACCATCGCCCGGCCTTCCTCGACCGTCAAGGCCAGCGGCTTCTCGCAGTAGACGTCGAGGCCGTTCTTCATCGCGGCGATCGAGGTCAGGGCGTGCCAGTGGTCGACCGTTCCGACGGTCACGGCGTCAAGCCCTTTGTGCTCGACGAGTTCGCGGAAGTCCTTGTACTGCTTGCAATCGTCGCCGACGACCTTGGCCGCGTCGGCGCAGTGCTTCGAGTCCACGTCGCAGACGGCGACGAACTTGACCCCCTTGACCTTCATCGCCTGCTTCATGATGTATGTGCCCTGACCGCCGACACCGATGGCGGCCATCGTGATCGTGTCGTTCGGGCCGATCCGCTTGCGGCTCGCCGCCTCTTTCTCCTGATCGGCGGCAAGCACGTCGCGCGCGTACCAGAGCGGCAGGCCGGCGGCGAGCATCGCTCCCACCGAGTTTTCCAGGAAACCGCGTCGCGAAAGTGTCCCTCGGTTCATCGTCGGTTCTCCAGGGTCGGAATCGAAACTCCGGCAAAGGCCGGCGTACGTTCCGAGGATAACACCGCCGAAGGCCGCCCGACAGGGTTCGAAATCTCTAAAACGAAGCCAACGCTCCGCGGCTTCGTTTGGCTCTCTCCGTAACGACCCATCTGGAATAAACCGACACGCCTTTCAGGCCCGGCCGAGCATGTCGCTCACGGCCAGTTGCAAGCTATCGCCGAGCCCTTTCTGGCGAATTGCTTCGAGATCCCCTCGACAGGCGAAGAGGGCATCAATCACCTTCGGGTCCCACTGAAGGCCCGAGCCCTTGCGGAGAATCTCATCGATCTGAGCCGGGGAGAGCCGGCGCCGGTAAGGACGGGTGCTCGACATGGCGTCGAACGAGTCGGCCACGGCGAGGATACGGGCTTCCCAGGGAATCGCGTCGCCGGCCAGGCCACACGGATAGCCCGTGCCGTCGAGGCTTTCGTGGTGGTGGCGAACCCCGGGCAAGAGGTGATTGAGCTTCTTGAGATCGGAGAGAATATGAACGCCGATCTCGACGTGCGCCTGAATCTGGCGATATTCCTCGGGCGTGAGCGGTCCCGGCTTCTTCAAAACGGCATCGTCGACCCCGATCTTGCCGACGTCGTGCAGCAAGCCCGTCAGGTATAGATCGCCGCGCTGAATGGGTGACATCCCCAGTTCCTCGGCGAGCCGGACCGCGATCCTCGCCACGCGCTCGGAATGCCCCGACGTATAGGGGTCCTTGGCGTCGATCGCCGAGGTCAGGGCGCGGATGACTCCAAAAAGCAACTCCTTGAGGTCGGAATAAACCCGGGCGTTGACCTGTTGCGAGGCGATCATGGCGGCGACCGGCTGAAGCAGGTCGGCGTCGGCGGACGTGAACGGGCGATCGTTGACGGTGTTCAGGGCGACGAGCCAGCCGATGGCCCCTTGCGAATCGGCGGAGGCGGCAACCGAGCGTTTCAGGTCGGGATCAATCTCCCGGCAAGGCTCGTTATTCACGGAGGTCGGCTCTTTGTGATGAGGACCCGGCAGCAAGGTGCGGTAGCCGTCCCCCTTGAGCCGGCCCACCTCGCCGACGGCGACGACCGGCTCGGCGTGATGGCAAGGGACCCAGCCGACCGCCTGAGCCCCCAGCGCCGCGCGGAGGGCATTGGCCGCCATCTGCTGGAACCGTTCGGGAGGATCGGAGATCCGAAGCCGCCGGATCAGTCGCGCGACGATCAGCCGCTCATTGCCGTCGGACTGAAGCCGGGGCTCACCGCCAGGCACCGTCGATCGCGGCGAGAGCGCCGAGGACGACAGGTCGGCACCGGTCGCGGCAAGATCGTCGGCAACGGACTGGCCCCACGCCTTGAGCGCCGGCTCGGGACAACGCGGACCCCAGCGAAGGGAGGTCGGGGCCGTTGCCGCGTCGGAGGTCGCCGCGAATCCGGCCAGGGCGATCAGCGGGTTCGGCTTCGCGGGCACGGGGACGATCAACCAGTCAACGCCCGAGGCGGGACCGTCGCCACGCCAGACAACCGCCCGGCCATACGTCGAGACCGCGGCGGTCAATCCCTGGCCGGGCGTGGGAAAGGCGGTCGCGGGGGCTCCCGCCGAGGCCAGACAGGTGCCCAGGTGAGGTTCGAGAACCGCGACGGGCGCGGAAAATCCAGCCGAGAGGCGTTCCGCGAGGGCGTCGAGACTGATGGAGCCAACCGCCGCGGTTGGTTCGGCCCCAGACCTCTCCCTGGATGCGCTCTTTGCGTTCGATCCCTGCATCGGTCGGCACTCCCGTTTCTTCCTCGCCCTGCCTCGCGATCGCAACCCCTGAAACTCTAGTTCACATTCGCCCGATCGACACGACTCACGAGAACTTCGGACTTTCCCCCCTCCCGCGAGTCTTCTGGACAGGGCCGTCGGCGCGGCCTAATTTGCCTGATAGGGGGCGTTGTTTGGCCTTCATCCGCGCTCGACCATGATCTCGGTCGAGGTTTGTGGCGCTTCCAGGGTTCACCCTCGGGTCGCGGGCTTGAGCGCAGGCCCTCGACCTCGAAGCGGCCACAATTCGGAAAGGGGACGTGATGACTCAACCTCTGACCGCGACACTAGATAACGCGACCCGACGGGTCCTCGGCGAGTGGCACCTTGAGGAAGCCGCCGATCCGCTCGACGACTCACGGGTTGCCACCGCCCCGGTCGGGTCGTCACGGGTCGGAGGCCGAGGCATGGAGCCGCCCCGTTCGCAACCTCAAAAGCCTGACAATCCCGTCGCGCTCTACCAGGGATTTCGGTTCGAGGGCGAGCCCGAAAGGGTCGACGACAGCCTCTTCGGTCCCGAAGTCACTCAGCCCATTCCCCTTGGGAATCGCACGAAAGCAACGACGTCCCAGCCCCATCCCCAGCCCTTTCCTCGCGAGCCCGTCGCGGCGACGACGCCACCGCCGAAGCCGGGTGATCTGATCGGCGGCTTTCGGCTCATCAGCGAGCTGGGGCGCGGGGCCTTCGCTCGCGTCTATCTCGCCGAACAGATCGAGCTGGGCGACCGCCCCGTGGCGCTCAAGGTGTCGCGGGCCGAAGGCGAAGAGCCGCAGATGCTCGCCAGGCTCCAGCATACCCATATCGTCCCGATCCATTCCGTTCACGACGATCCCGAATCGGGCCTCAGGCTCCTTTGCATGCCGTATCTCGGCGGGGCGAACCTCGCGCAGGTCCTCGAAGAAGCCGGAGCGCGGGTGTCCGACGGGCCGGAACGCCGGAGCCTCGTCAAGGCGCTCGACGAGGTGAGCCAGCGTATTCAGAACTCCGCGGCCGCCGTGGGCCGGGGTCCGGTCGCGGCCGGATCGCGGTTCGGGTCGGGGCGAACCCTCTCGGAATTCAACGCCGGAGGGATGCGCCCGAGCCTGAAGTTCTCGCGGCCGGACGATGCCAATCCCCTTGGGACCAGTCGAAGGTTCGGCCACGGTTCACTGTCGCGGCTTCAAGGGTTGTGGGACCGCCTCGCGGGCCTTCGGGTCCACACGGAAGAAGGCGACGGGTCGGCATGGGATGGACTCGACTTCGACCAGCCTGCCAGGCAGTTCCTCCGCAAGGCGAACACGACGCAGGCCGCCGCCTGGGTGATCGCTCGACTTGCCGAGGGGCTGGAACACGCGCACTCGCGCGGCCTTTTGCACCGCGACCTCAAGCCCTCGAACATCCTGATCGCGGGCGACGGCACGCCGATGCTTCTCGATTTCAACCTCTCCACCTCGACCACCTCGACCGACACCGCCGAGGGCGAACGGGCGATGCTCGGCGGCACCCTGCCTTATATGTCGCCCGAGCATCTCGACGCCTTCGACCCGCGCGGCAAGACCCGGGCCGAGGCCGTCGACGAGCGATCGGACGTCTACTCGCTGGGCTTGATCCTCTTTGAGATGCTTGCGGGCGAGCATGCCTTCGCCGAGCCGCCTCCCAAGATTTCGCTCCTCGAATCGATCCGGTTTCTCGCCGAACAGCGCCGCAAGGCCCCATCGCCGCGCAAGATCAACCCGGCCGTTTCCTGGAGCCTCGACGCGATCGTCCAAAAGTGTCTCGACGTCGATCCGAACCGCCGATACGCACGCGCCCGCGACCTCGCCGACGATCTCAATCGATTTCTCGACGACCTCCCGCTCCGCCACGCAACTGAGCCCAGCCCGCGCGAACGCCTGGCGAAGTGGGCTCGCCGCAATCCTCGACTCTGCGGGACAACCTCGGTCGCCGGGTTCGCGGCCGTCCTCATCGTCGCTCTGGGCGGCCTGATCGGCATCCTCCACGGCAACATGCAGAACCTTTCAACTCGCCTCAAGCTCCAGGTCTTTCGCGACGACCTGACCGAATGCCGGTTCCTCCTGAACCTTGGCGGCGGCCCGACCGAACACCTGAACCGCGGCCTCGATCGAGCCCTTCGGGCCATCGACCAGCTTCAGATTGCTCCCGAAGGCGACTGGCGGCCTGATTCCTGGGTCCGCCGCCTCACGGTTCATGAACGTGACGAGGTCAGCGACCAGGCCGCGGAATTGATCCTTCTGGCGGCCCGAGCCCGTGTCCATCTCGCCGACCGCGCCGGCCTGGAAAATCGCCGCAAGGAAGCCCTCGACTGGGCGATTCGATGGCTGGATCGCGCTGAGCGCATTGATCCCTCGCCGCCGGCCGCGCTCTTTGGCGACCTCGCCCGGTATCACCTGGCCACCGGCCGCGCCGATCTCGCGAAGGAAGACCGCCGCCGCGAGGCTTCCGCCGTGCCGACAACCGGGCGCGACTTCACGCTTCTCGGCTCGGCACTGCTGGCACAGGGCGACGTCGCCGGGGCGGAACCGGCCTTGCAACGCGCGATCGATCTCGATCCGCGCGGCTTCTGGGGCTGGTTCGCGCTCGGGCATTGCCACTTTGAACAGGGGCGTTACCTCGACGCCGCCGGAGATTTCGCCGCCTGCGTCGCGCTTGAACCGCGCTTCGCATGGCCTCACTTGAACCGTGGCCTGGCCCTGGCCCGGTCGGGTCGGCTCCAGGAGGCCCGATCGTCGTATGATCGAGCCCTGGAAGCGAATCCAAGGTTCGCGGAAGGTTGGGTGAATCTCGGCCTTGTTAACCTGGAGTTAAATGACCTCGTGAAGGCCGAAGACGCTCTCGGCCGCGCCTGGGCTCTCGGCCGCAAGGACTCGGCCTTGCTGGCGGTCTGGGCCGAGGTCAAGGCTCGCCTTGGCCGGACCGACGAGGCCGAGGCTCAATTCAACAGGCTCCTCGGCGAGCGTCCCGACGACTCGATCCTCTTGACCGCGCGCGGGATTTTTCGGATCGGAACCGATCCCGCCGGCGCCGAACGCGATCTTCGCCGGGCGATCCTGATCCAGCCGAGGAACCCTCGGGCTCATTACGGCCTGGCCCTTTTGACACGGCGGTCGTCGCCGCGCGAGGCGCTGGGCGAGGCCGACGCGGCGCTCGCGGTTGACCCCGACTTTTTCGACGCCCTCCAGGTCCGTGCCCTGCTCCGCGCGCGTCTGGGCGACCTCTCCGCGAGCGACGACGCCGAACGCCTGATCCACGTCCCCACGCCTCACAGGCTTTACAACGCCGCCTGTGCCCTCGCTCTGCTTGTTGAGACGGCCGGAGAGACGCGACTTGCGCCGCGTGCCCTGAGTCTGCTCAATCGCGCGCTCGATGCCGGGTTTCCCGCGTCCGAGGCCGCGGCCGACCCCGATCTGAAGCCGCTTCATGCGTTGCCCGGCTTTCGGACCGCGCTGGAACGATCAAGGCCCGTTTCGGCCGCCGCGATGGCGAAATCGAAGACACCGCGGGGCCGATCCTGAGCGACGGCTGGTGAACCTTTTGGGTCAGGTCTTGCTGACGTCGGGAACGTCTTCGCCGAGCGCCGTGGCGAGGTCGGAAAGGTGTTCCTGCTCCTGAATAAGGATCTCGCGGATGTGCTCGCCGACGGCATATTCGCCGAGAGCCTCGCACTGCTTGATCCGTTCGCGGTAGTTGCGGATCGTCTCACTCTCGTTGTCGAGGTCAAACCGAAGCATGTCCTCGGCCTTTTCGGAGGTCTTGACAAGCTTCGGGGTCACGGTCGGATCACCGCCGAGGTAGTCAATCTGCTTGGCAATGGTGATCGCGTGCTGAAGCTCTTCACCGGCGTGAACCTCAAGCTCTCCGGCGATGCTCATGTACTGAGCGCCCTTGAGCACCTGCGAGTAAACGACATAGGCGATGATGGCCTGATATTCGCGCGCCAGGTCTTCATTCAGGTTGGCGATGAGTTGTTCGCGGGTGATCGTGGTCGTTTCCGTCGCCTTGTCGGCCATCGTCAATAATCCTCGGGTTCCTCGTTCAGTGCGATTGTGAAGCGGAAATTTGCAGCACACGCGATGCCAAGGCCGGCTTATTGAACCGCGCAGAGGACCCGCGCCGCCTTGATCTGGCGGGCGAGCGGACCCCAGTAGGCACCGCCGTTGCGCGTGACCCAGAGTTCGCCCGAGGCCAGCGCGACGATGACGTTCTCGGGCGCGGCGGGATCATAGCGGATGTCGCGGATCGTGTCGTATTCGAGGGAATCAGGAAAGGTCTTGGCGACGATCCGCGACCATGATTTGCCGCCGTTCTTGCTCTCGAAAAGCCCGAAGTTGAACCCCTGTTTCGGCGCCGCGGCCCCCGCGACGAACCCAGTGGCGGGAGCGGCGGCGGCGAGCAAGGTGTCGGGCGAGCCGGGCTTGACCTCGACAGCGCTGACGTGTCGCGTATTTTCGAGGCCGGTGCTTCGGTCCTCCCATGTCAGACCCGAGTCGACACTGAACTGGAGGCCGTCGCCGGTCGCCGCCCAGAGGTGCCCCGGTCGGTCGGCGACGACGCGGACGGCGAAGACCTCGGCGGGCAGACCGTTGCACTGATTCCAGGTTCGCCCCTGGTCGAGACTCTTCCAGAGACCCGAGCCGGTCACCGCCGCGAGCCAACCGCCGGGGATACAGGTCAGGAGGCGGATTTCCGGGGTCGTCGACGACCAGGGAGCATGCGGCGCCGTCGATGGAGTCCAGCCGGCGAGACGAACAGCCTCGGCACCGGGTTTTAAAGGTTTTCGCCCCGGGATGACCAGCGTTGAACCTTTGCTCGCAAGCTCTCGGGCCTGATGCGCCAGCCTCGGGGCCAGACCGGCCGAGGCCGGCAAGGGACGACGCGCCTTCGGCACTGGTGATCCGACCAGACGTCGATAGACGTTCAGCGGCTTGACCGCCGTGACGAGCGTGGGAGGCGAGCCGTCAAAGGCGATGGCCGACGGCTTGCCCGCTCCGGCGGGAAGCGGCAAGGTTCGCCAGGTCATTCCGTTATTGGTACTTTCAAGAACCTCGCCCGCTCGGTCGGCCGCGGCGGTGACGCCCAGACCGGGCGACGCCAGGGCAACGATCGATCGGCCTTGCAGGGCGTGAAAGACCGGCCAGCCGGCCCCTTCGATCCACCGATAAATTCCCTCGTCGGTCCCGATCAGAATCATGACGCCCCGGCCCTTCGTGTGTCTTGTCTTCCGGTCGGCTCGATCCCCGCATTTATGGCCGACGCGATCAGCAGGATACTCCCTGCAAGAGGCCCAAACAAGCCGCCTCGTTTTCCTTGATGGCCAATGTCCGAGGACCGAGGACCGAGGACCGACAAGCCGGAAATTTTGGGTTCCCGGTCATCGACGATTGGGACCTGGCCCCTGCTTTAATGATCTCCTCCCCCTTGTCACGGCCGCCAGGCTAGGAACAATACGAGGAGTGACGCGCTTCGATTCTCTGCATCGAGACCAACCAAGAGGACGTCCCCGCGATGGCCACAGGCACCGACGTTGTCGAGATCCCCGTCTCCGGGATGACCTGCGACCATTGCGTCGGCACGGTCCGACGCGCTCTCGAAGACGTCCCGGGCGTTCGATCGGCCTCGGTCGACCTGGCCAGAGGACGCGCCGAGGTGACCGTCGAACCCGGCCGCGCCGATTTCTCGGGGCTCAAAACGGCCGTCGAGGCCGCCGGTTACACCGTTCCCGACGCTCGGAAACCAGCCACGCCCCAGGTCGTGACGATCGGCGGTCTCAACCCCCTGCCCGCCTCCAAGACCAGGTCCGAGGAATGGAACCTGGCCGTCGGCGGGATGCACTGCGCCAGTTGCGTGGCCCGGGTCGAAGGTGCCCTGGCGAAGGTTCCCGGCGTGACGGAAGCACGCGTCAACCTCGCCACCGAGCGGGCCAGCGTCGTCGTTGACCCGTCACTCGTCAACGAGCCCGCGCTCATCAAGGCGGTCGCCTTGGCCGGCTATTCGGTCAAACGGGCCGAACTGGCCACGGGCGAGGGGGCTGAATCCCTTCGGAAGGAACGCGCGGAACAGGTCGCGATCTGGCGGAATCGACTGGTGGCCGGGGTCGTACTGACTCTGCCTCTGATTGTCCTCGGATACGCACCTGTCCATGATTGGGGTCTTCGAACGCCGGTCGGCTGGATCATGCTACCGCTGGCCTCGGCGCTTCAGGTCTACCTGGGCAGTCCGTACCTGATTGGAGCCTGGAACCGTCTGAAGCAGGGATCAACCAACATGGATTCGTTGATCGCCCTGGGAACGTCCACCGCCTTCGGCTACAGCCTTTTTCAGCTTCTCGCGGGCGATCCGCATCAGGCGCATTACTTCATGGACGCCGGGATTATTCTGACCCTGATCACGCTCGGCAAATATCTGGAAGTCCGTTCCAAGGGAGTGGCCGGGGCGGCAATCGAGAGGCTTCTGGATCTCGCCCCGAAGACCGCCCGGGTGGTTCGAGACGGCAACGAGATCGAGGTTCCCCTGGCCGACGTCCGTCGAGGCGAGCGTGTCCGGGTCAGGCCCGGCGAGACGATTTCGGTGGACGGAGTTATCGTCGAGGGCGAGTCGTCCGTCGATGAATCGATGTTGACCGGCGAATCCATTCCGGTTGACAAGGCGGTCGGCGATCGGGTTGCCGGGGCAACACTCAACGGCGACGGCTCAATCCTGGTCGAGGCGCAGCGCCTTGGCAGCGAGAGCGCCCTGGAAGGCATTGTTCGGATGGTCCGCGATGCGCAGGGGTCAAAAGCCGGGGTGCAGAAGCTGGCCGACAGGGTTTCGTCGTTCTTCGTGCCTGTCGTGCTGGTGATCGCCTTGCTGACCCTTCTGGCCTGGGGCCTGATTTCTAGCTGGCAAGAGGGCGTTTTGAACGCGGCGGCCGTTTTGATTATCGCCTGTCCCTGTGCGCTCGGCCTGGCCACGCCGATGGCCGTGGCCGTCGCCACGGGACGCGGGGCGAGGGCCGGTTTGCTCGTCCGCGACGCCTCGGCCTTCGAGCGCATGGACACGCTCACGGCGATCATTCTCGACAAGACGGGGACCGTCACCGAGGGGAGGCCGACGATTACCGACGTCTTTGTTCCGTCAGGGCGCGACGCCGACCGAAACGTTTTACTGGCCCTTGTCGCGGCGGCGGAATCGCCGAGTGAACATCCGATGGCGCGGGCCTTTACCGGCGTTCGAGACCCGGCGCAAAAGGTCACCGACTTCCAGGCCGTCCGAGGCGCCGGCGTGAAGGCGAAGGTTGACGGTCAGTGGGTGCTTGTCGGTTCGGACGCTTTTTTGAAAGAGGCCGGAATTGATCCGAAACGTCTGATTGACGCCGCGACCGTCTGGGAAGGAGAAGCGAAGACCGTGCTTCGGGTTGCCGTCGGTGGCAGCGCGATCGGAGCGGTCGCCCTGGCCGATACGCTCAAGCCTCACGCTCGCGAGGTAGTCTTGAGGCTTGGCCGATCGGGCACCGAGGTTTATCTCGTGACGGGCGACAACCCGCAGACGGCGCGTGCCATTGCCTCGGAGTTGGGGATTGCCTCCGACCACGTTTTCGCCGGGGTCTTGCCCGACGGCAAGGCCGCGAAAGTGGCCGAGCTTCGCGAGCGCGGGGGCCGCGTGGCGATGGTCGGCGACGGGCTCAACGACGCTCCCGCGCTGGCCGCCGCCGATGTGGGAATCGCGCTGGGAACGGGGACCGATCTGGCCAAGGCCGCCGCCGACGTCGTGATTGCCTCGGGCGATCTCCTGGCGATCCCCCGGGCGCTCCGGCTTGGTCGCGCGACCTTGACGGCGATCCGGCAGAATCTCTTATGGGCTTTTCTTTACAATGCGCTGGGCATTCCGCTGGCCGCGGCTGGTTATTTTGGTGAATACGGCCCGATGATCGCGGCGCTTGCCATGTCTTTGAGTTCGGTGACCGTCGTCGGCCGATCGGCGCTTCTCGCCGGAATCAACCTCGACGGCTATGATCCATCGCCAATCGTTCGATAATGGAAATTAGAAGCTTCGATACGCCGCGCCGATTTTGAGGCTGAGGGGCATCTCAAGACCGTGGGCCTCAAGTAACAGAGGGTCGCCCAGCACGTTCCGCGTCAGGCCGTTGGCGACGACCCGGCCGGAGTCGAGGAGAATGGTCCGGCCGCAAAGTTCCAGGACCATTTCCAGATCGTGAGTGGCGATCAGCTTGGTCGCGGGCAAGGCGCGAATCAACTGGATGAACCGGCGACGCCCGCGCGGGTCGAGGTTGGCCGTCGGCTCGTCGAGGACCAGGATTGACGGTCCGCAGGCGAGAACGCCCGCGAGGCAGACTCGTTTCCGCTCGCCGAAACTCAGGTGGTGTGGCGGTCGATCCGCCGCGTCGGCGAGGTCGACGCGTTCCAGGCATTCGACGGCGATTCGACGCGCCTCGGACTTGCTCAGACCCAGATTGAGCGGACCAAAAGCGACATCCTCAATGACGGACGTGCTGAAAAGCTGGTCGTCGGGGTCCTGAAAAAGAAGGCCGACCCGACGTCGAATCTCGGGCGCGTTGCGGGCGTTGACCTCCCGGCCGTCGATCCAGACGTGCGTGAGGCCGTCGCGGGGACTGGCGGCGGCCGGCGAAAACCCGTGAGCGTGAGTCGTCGCGTTCCCCGCTTTTCCGGGTAAGAGGGCGTTCAGGTGCAGGAGAAAGGTGCTCTTGCCCGCGCCGTTGGGACCGACAAGAGCCACCGACTCACCGGGCATGATCGTCAGGTCGACGCCCCGAAGCGCCTCGCGGCCATCGGGGTATTGATATCGGAGGTCGCGGACCCGGACGGCCGGGGTGTCCGGATCATTCGGTTCGGTGGTCATCGAACTCCGTGAGCGGGAAGGGTCAATCCGTCGGTCGTTGGGTTCGGTTCGGTTCGATTTCAAGATTTCGGTCGATCAATCGAGGGTCCGCGGCGTGCCATCCCACCCCCGGGCGAGCATCGCGGCGTGGACCCGTTCGCCGCGCTCGAACGAACGGAGAAACAAGGTGCCGATCAGGCCCGTGAGCAAGCCCCAGTCAAGTCGGCCCGACCTTCGAAACGTCCGCGATCGCCGGGCGATCACCATCCGGTCCAGTTCCTCGGTCAGCACGAAGAGGTAACGGTACATGAAGTGGAGCGTTGCCACCAGCGTGGCCGGCATGCCGAGTTTCCGCAAGCCAACGAGCAGGTCGTGAAAGGGCGTGACCTGAACGAGCATCAAGGTTCCCAGAAACGCCAGACTCTCCTTCGCCAGCAGCGTCAGAGCGACCACGACGAGTCCAAACTCGGCCCGTTCAGGACGAATCGGCGCTACGGCGAGCGTGAGAAAGCCAAAGAGCGCGAGAAATCCCAACCAGCGCCCGGCCAGTTCGCGCGGAGGAACGCCCGAGAGCCCGACGAGAAAGGCCAGCATCAGGCCTTCCACCGCCAGAAGATTCCAGAAACCGATGGGTGTGGCAACCACCCCGACCACGTAAACGACCGTCGCGAGCAACTTCAGGCGGGCGTCGAGTCGTTGGAGAGGGGCATCATCGCGGCTGTAGCGCTCGAGAAAATCAAGCCGCATCCGGCGCGATCCGTTTGGACGTCTCGGCTCGATTCGCCGCCCGCGTCACGATCGTTGAGAGCATCAGGCCGACCCCAAAGACAACGATCGTTCCGAGCGCGCCGGCGGCGGCGGTCGCCCCTCGCAAGGAAACGCGATCAAGTCCCGGAACGGCGTAATCCGGGATCGGCACCGGGATCGTCGCGGGCGTGGCATCGGGCACGAACCGGAGCCGCGTGCCGACGTATTCGAGGCCGTCAGGCTGCGCTGAGGCAAAGGGCGCGAGGAAGACGCCGACCGCGAGCGCCACGCCCAGGCCGGCCAAGGCGGTTCGCGCCAGCCCCTTGGCACGGTCAATCGAACGCGACGGCGCGTCGGTCGCCTCGGGCTGGTAAATGAGGTCGGGACGAGTCAGGAGAATGAACCGAAGGACCAGGCCGGTGATAATCGCCTCGCCAACGCCGATCATCGAGTGTACCAGCGCCATCAAGCTGAGGACTCGCAGAAAATCCGAACGACCCCCCGAGGCGGCCAGTTCCACCGCGAAGGCCCCGGAGGCGAGCAAGACCGAGAACCAGGCCGCGACCATCGCCCCGAAGATGACCCCCGCTCTCCCGCCGACAGCGGCGCGGATCGGCGCATAGATCGAATAACCGACGACCGAGCCGATCAGGCCCATGTTAACAAAGTTCGCGCCAAGGGCCGTCAGCCCGCCATCGCCAAAAAGCAAGCACTGGACAATGAGCACCGAGGCAATGACAACCGCCCCGGCCCAGGGACCAAGCATCACCGCCGCGAGGACGCCGCCGATCAGGTGCCCCGAGATCCCCAATGGGCCGAGCGGGAAGTTCACCATCTGCGCGGCGAAGACAAAGGCGGCCATTGTTCCCATCAGGACGGTGGTGCGTTCGCCCAGTTGCTTTTCCAGGGTTTTCAGCCCGTACCCCAGTCCGGCGACCGCCATCAGTCCGGTCGCGGCGGCGACCTTAGGGTCCAGCACCGCGTTCTGAATGTGCATCGCGTCGCCCCAGGGAGATCCCTTCCTGCCTGGGCTTATCCTATCCGGGGCGCGCGTCTTCGTCAAAAACTTCATACCGGGGGTGAGGACAATGGAGCCTGGCAATCCTCCCGCGTCTTCAAGGCGCGGGCTTCGGGCAGGCGGGGATCAGGCGAAGGTAGGAACCGAATTGTCGCAGGAGGCCCTCGCGGGCATCCTCGTAAAGCATGCGTTCAAATTCGGGCATCGGGTGCGGGCTGAGCGAATAGCGGCTCGCCTGATACGCGGGTAGACCTGGCAGGGGAACTTGCGTCCGGGCGATGGGAGTTCCTGTCCAGATCCGGCGATTTTCACGGACGAGCGCAACGGTCGCCTCGATCGCGGTGAGTCGGTTATGAGACTGAAGGTACGTCCCCGTTTGACGTTCGCGGACCTCGATCGTGACGTGAAACGGGGCAAGCGTCGCCCAGAGGTCATCCCAGAGCGGATCGGCGGGCTTGCAGAGGTAGCCAGTTCCTCGCAGAGCCTCTTTCAAGGGGGGTTCCATTAATCTTTGGTAGGCTTCCGCATTGCCGAGTGTAAATTGCCCCACGGGCAGGGCGAAGGTGGTTCCGTGCCGTTGAATGATCCGGCTCGCGGCTTCGGTTGCGCGGGTTTGAAGTCGTCTTCGGACCGCGGGCGCCAGTTCGGCCGCGGTTCGATACGAACGCTGACAAGGTTCGAGCGCCCGGGTTGGCTGTCCGGCTTGAAAGGCGGTTTCCGAGGCGACGAGATCGGCATCGGCCCAACGAATACGCTGTCGTTCGAGCGTCTCGCGGATCGACGGTTCCAGACCACCGAGAGCAGGGTCTTTTCCCAGGCGAGCGAGCAGGGTCAGGGCACGCCCAACCGATCGTCCCGGGTCCTCGGCGGCCCCTTCGGAATCGAGCGCGGCGAGTTGGGATTCGGCCTCGCGACGAGCCAGGAGATCGCGCGCGGACCGGAGTTCCTCGAAATTTTCGGGCGATGGCTTCAGGGCTCGGGCTACCGAAAGGGCCCCTTCAAGATCAGCCAGCGCCTCGCCGAGCCGACCCGATTTCTCTGCCTCGCGCGACGAAACAACGAGCCTGGCCACCGTCTCGGATTCAACCCGGCGCCAGCGCGTTCGGGCGACTCTCCAGGCCGACGCCAGAAGAATGGCCACGGCCAGAACGACGACTGACACCTTGGCCCAGACCGGCCAGCGCCGCCGTCTGGCTCGATCGCGGAGCCGTCGTAACGTCTGGACCTGATCGGCCCTGGGAATGAAAGGGACCTCGACCCAGGTCCGGCACCAGCCGCAACGAACCTGCCGCCCCGGCGAGAGCCCCGCCAGGCTGATCTCTCCTCCGCATTCCGGACAGGCAAATCCCCCGTCCATCGCCGAACTCCCTCAACTCCCGAGATCGTTCTCGCCCTTTTTGAATTTTTCCTCCTGTCCTTTGATCTTACCGCAATTCGCAACGCCGTGACGGAATCGCCAAGCCTGGCTCGCCAATCACGAGCAGGCCCCGCCGTCATTGACGTGGCGACGTTCGAGAAAAATCCAGAGGTTTGCGAGAGTGAAATGGAGAAAGGGGGCGAGGCTGAGACTGCGTGTTTCAGAATTGCGAGGTGCAATGGTTGATCAGCCAGGTATCCACGTCGGAGAGCATCGGCGAGGTGATCTTGTGGGCGCACGGATACGACTGGAAAGCGACGCGAAGACCCCCGGCGCGAAGTGTCGCCACATCGCGACGAGCCGAGCGAACCGGAACCCGAGCATTCCACTCGCCGTGAACGACCAGGATTCGAAGGTCGCGACACGCCTTGAGTCGGCCGAGCGGTCGGAACCCGCCGGGAAGCCAGCCGTTGATTGAGACGACCCCGGCGAAGCGCTCGGGATAGCTCAATCCAAGTCGATAGGCGACCGCCGCCCCTTCACCGATCCCGACCAGAAAAATCCGCTCCGAATGGACATGAAGCGAGCGTCGGGTCTGGCGGATCGCCGAGAAAACGCCGTCTTCCAGCGTGTCAATCGGGTCGGTGCCCGCGTCCCAGAGGCGGCGCCGGACAATTTCACCCTCGGAGATCGTCGGCGCGACGGGAGGAGCGACCCGGTCGGGACGACCGAAGGCCGGTCCCCAGCTATAACCTTCAGGACGCCCGCGTCGGACGCCCGGCTCGGTGCCCCGCAGGCTCAGGCCGACGTAATTGCGCCAGCTCATCGCCGGCATCGACCGGACCATCTGCTGCTCGTCACCCCCGCGCGAGTGAAAGAGGACGAGGAGCGGATAGGGGTAGTTTGGTTCATAACGCTGGGGAACGAAGCGCGCCTCGACGAGCGGACGCGGCCCGGTAACCGTCTTGTCGGACGAGGTCGGGTGAATGAGCCGGTCTCTGGACATCAGGAAGGCTCCTCAGAGGCGGTGCTGCAAGCAAGCAAAAGGTGACCGTCATGCGCGTCTGATCGTTCCCGGACGTTCCTGGCCGGGACGCTTCCGAACGGCCGTCGATCGACTCGGGGCCGTTCTGTGCAAAGCATAGCCAGGAAATCGCCAGTCTTCAATAAATCGTGAGGTTAATTTCCATTTTGTCTCAAGTTTTTCAAGACCGACGCGAAGACTCTGCCGATTGACATAAACCTCGCGGGTTGTACCGGTTGTGTGATGGGCTCGACTCTTCAGATTGTGTCAATTCGGAGGACCTTTGGTCCCTGCCGGACACACTCGGACCAAGGATCGGAGAAGGCCCCCCATAACTCATTTGATGTGAAATGTTTTCTTGAAATAGTCAGCAACCCGGCTCGGGAAGACCTTGAGGTTATGTTCGAGTGTGTGCGTTGCCGGCTTGGCCACGGCTTTTTTCTTGACGGTCGTGGCGGCTTTCGCGGTCTTTGCGGGAGCGGCGGCCTTTGCGGGAGCGGCGGCCTTTTTGGTCACCACGGTATGCGCGGCAAGCTTGACGGCTGGGGTTGCCGGGGTGGCTGCGGCTGACTTGATGGTCGTGGCGCCTGTGGTGGTTGTGGTCGCCGTGGTGGCGAGGGGTGTCATGGTTGTTGGCGCGGTCTGCGGGTTCTGGCCGTTGACGGGTAACTGGAGAAGGTCTGACTCACCGACAGTGTTGGTTCGCAGCTCGTCGATGGTGTTTTCGGGATCGAGGATCACGGCAACCCGGGCCTGGCCGAGGCTGTTGACGGTCGCGCCGCCAGGGGGAACAGCCGGAAGCGAGACGGTCTGCAAGACGTTTTCCGTCGTCCCGGCGGGCAGGTCGTTGACGGTCGCGTCGGTGAGGAAGAGGGCGTTGGACAAGGTGCCATCACTGCCGACGAGGACGTATCGAAGCCGGAAGGGGCCGGGGTCGGTGCTCCCGGCGTTCGTGAGCGTGGCGGCGACCTGGAAGCTTTGGCCCCACTTGATGCTCTGCGAATCAGCGGCGACGGCCTGAACTTCCAGTCCCGCCGACGCGGCGGCCGGCGCCGTCACGTAGCTCGGAGTCGTGATCACCAACTGCGCCTGGTCGAGCCCAGACCCCTGCGTCGCGGCGTGCGGATAAATCGGGTTGGTGATGTAATCGGCG
The DNA here is from genome assembly GCA_965277595.1 of Isosphaeraceae bacterium. GTDB lineage: Bacteria > Planctomycetota > Planctomycetia > Isosphaerales > Isosphaeraceae > CBDIDH01. The sequence continues at coordinate 196,435 of CBDIDH010000002.1, read as the reverse complement.
TCCTGAATAATCGAGAGCGTGTACGAGCTCACTCCGGCTAGAGAGGACGGCGGAGTCGTCGGCAGGTTGATCGTCGGACTGACCGTGACCGACTGACCGGCGGGAATCGCCGGGACGCTGATTGACCCGAGGGTCACGTCCGACGAACCGCCAGGCGTCGAACCGGACGGGGTCAGAACGACGATCGCGCGTGTTGCCGGCGCGTCCGACGAGCCTGCGTTGGTGATCTGCTGCGTGAGCGTGAACGTTCCGCCCCAGTCGGTTTCCGACGGAGACAACAACAGGCTCGTGCCGACGAGATTGGCCGTTAACACGGCGGGCGGAGTGATCAGTTCATAATCGTAACCCGCGCCCGTGTCGGCATTGTGCTGCGTGTTGACCACCTGGATCGTGTGGGTCGGGTCAATCACCGCGGAGACGTAAAAGGCCCCGGAGGGATCAAGGCCGCTCAGCGGCGACGAGGGAAGCGTCAAGGGAACGTGATAGGCTGAGCTTGCACCCGCCGCGAGGCCCGCGGGAATCGTCGCCTCGCCGAGCAAGACCGCGCCGGCGTTGACGTCGACCGCCGGGGTGGGCGACGCAAATATATCGACCTGAAACGGCTTCGTGACGGGAGCGGTTCCCTGGTTGACCACGATTCCGTTGGCCTGGAAGGTGGCTCCCCAGCTCAGCGAGCTCGGAGTCTGAAAGGATTGGCCGACGAGGTCGGGCAGAGCGGCGGGCGCGGTCGCGACGGGTGCGGCCGTGCTGAGCATTTGCCGGTCTTCGAGAGGTTCAAACCGCAAGATGATCGGCCCACGTCCCCAGGCGCGGCGGCGTCCGGCGGCTCTGCGCTGATTGGTCGGCATCGGTTGACTCCTCCCTGAGAAGGCCGACCCACCTTTGACGGCGATCGGCACCGAACCCATCCTTGGATTCAAGGCGGACGATACTTGCGTCCCAGCTTTCGGTCAAGCCGAACCCCGTTTTGATTTTTCTTCGGTCATCCGTGATTTCCGAGAAGGAACCCCCTGCGCGGTCAAGCGACGCCCCTCGACGATACGAGCCAATGGCGTTATGTTAACCTTCGGCTCTGAGATTGCCCGAGGGCGTCTGGCCGGGCCGGGGGCAGAGGTATCGGGCTTGACGGAACAACTGGTCGGACATTTCGGTTATGTCGGAATCGCGTTGATCCTGGTCCTGGGCGGCCTGGGCCTGCCGGTCCCCGAGGAAGCGCCAATCATCCTTGCGGCCATTCTCTCGCGAGCAGGGACATTGTGGTGGCCGCTGGCGCTCTTCGCGTGCCTATCGGGCGTGCTCGTCGGCGATTTCATCGTGTACTTTCTCGGCTTCTTTTACGGCGAGAAGGTGCTCAGCCTCAAGCTCACCCGGAAGTTTCTCACCCGGGAGCGTGAGACGCAGATTCAAGGGTATTTTCACCGACACGGGGTAAAGATCCTGATCCTCGGTCGGTTCGCCGTCGGTTTCCGCACGGCGGCGTATCTCACGGCGGGTATTTTGAAACTGCCGACGCTCAAGCTCTTTCTCACCGACCTCTTCGCGGCCTCGTTAAGCACGTTCTTGATGTTCGGCCTTGGCTATGTCTTCGCCGACCAGATTCAAACGAATTTTGATCGCGTCAAGCACTGGCTCATGGCCGCGACCGCGTTGACGCTGGGTTTCTGGCTCCTCTATCGCTACTACAAGGCGCGTCGCAGAGCCGGTCGAGCCGTTGGCCCCCCCGTGCCCGTCTCGGACGACGTCCCCTTGCCGCCAGACGACCTTCACGTTCACAACACGCCCGAACCGATCCCGGCATCGACGCCCGCGCCACTGCCAGTGGTAGAGCCTGAGAAGCCCGAGGCAACTCCGGTCGTCGTCGAGGCGGTTGTGGAGTCGTCCGCGCCGGTTCCTTCCGAACCGGCCCTTTGAAAGAAATCGAGCGATCCGGGAAAGCGTCGATCGGGGCTTTCCCAAAGCGTTGCGTTTTCGCCGCTGCACGCGAAATTAAGCCGGGCCGGGACAAAGTCGGGTTGACCGACCTGGGCGGCATGGATACCCTTCGCCTCGCACCGGCCGGGGTTCCCCCACCAGGCCGAGGCCCTGGTTTCAATGAGCCGACTCCCCAAAAGCGTCCGCCAGCGCTGCCCGATCCTTGGGCCGGAATCTCCGCCGCGTCGGATCGATCGCCCGTCAACGCGCGTGGCCATCGATCAACCGATCGCGTGAGAGGTTCAACCGGTTGGATCAGGATCGGGTTATCGGGACGAGGACTCAATGGCCCCCGGCTCAACGAGACCGCGGGGTCCCGCCCGGAGACGGTCTCCGGTCGGCGAGTTCAAGGAACGACTCGCACGAGGGGGGGTTCGACTTTCGGACCCTTCTGGATCAATCCTGGAAGATCACGCGAAATGAACAAGATCTCTCTCGCCCTCGCGCTGGGGACCGGCCTGACGCTCAGCCTCGCCGCCCCCGATCGATCCGCTCGGGCCGACGCGATTCAGACGATCGCGACGCCGACGCTCTCCGCCAGCACGTTTAACGCCGACTTCGCCCCGGTGAACACGCCGGTCATGTCCCCCTTTCAGTTCTCGGGAGCCTCGGGAACGTCGGGCCTGATCCAGTCTCAGGTTTTCCAGGGGGTTGCCGGCACTCCAGAGGCGGGCCTCTTCGCCTACGCCTACCAGGTTCAGGTCAACCCGACCGACGGCAGCGGGATGCCGAACCACGTCGATAGCGCCTCGTTTCAGTTCAACGCCACGCCCGTGGCCTCGAACCTGACCGGCGCGGCGACCCCGTCGTATGGTTACGTCGTCACCGATGGTCAGGTCGGCGGCCTGACGGCGGCGGGAACCCAGTCTCCGGCGATGCTCACCTGGCAGCCCTATGCGGCCGCCGGAGTGGGTTACATCCGGGCCCAGTACATTGACCCGTCCTCGCAAAACGGAGCGCTTTCGGCCGGGACAACCGGGGCCACCTTCGTGGTGCTCTCGACCCAGCCCCCCTTGCCGATCGACTCGAAGCCGACGACGGTCAATGTCGGCGGCGGCAGCGCGACGACGACCGTTCCGGTGGCCTATTCCTCCTCGGGCGGCACCGTGCAGGCAATCCCCGCGCCGGAACCCGCCACGCTCCTCTCCTGGGGCGGAATGATCGGCGCCGTGGCCCTCGGCCTGCGCTTCCGCAAGAGCCGGGTTGCCTCGGCTTGATCGACCGGGTCAGGACCCGCTTCGACAACAAGAAACCCCAGGCCGGTTCATCAGACCAGTCTGGGGTTTTCGTGTTTTCCGGCAAATTCTCAGGGCGTGGAACGAGCCGAGAGCCAGGGGCTCTGCGGATACTCTTGCTTGAGCCGGGCCAGCGTTTCATCAGCCCGATCGTCGCGCTTCAACTCGCGCCAGAGAGGAACGATCTGAGCCAGCGCACGCGGATGCTGTTCCTTGTCCTTGGCGTAAAGCAGGTCGGTGTGCAGGTAGGCGACGAGGGCATCCTTGGGGCGCCCCGCGGCGCGAAGACTGTCGCCCAGCGTGTTATAGGCCGAGGCCATCGCCGTGTAATCTTCGGGCGGAAGGGCCTTGATGACCGAGCGGACCTCCGTCTCGGCGTCGGCGTACTTCTTGAGCGCCACGAGACTCTCGGCACGCGCCAGCTTGGCCTCACGCTGGCGGACGGAACCATCGGGACCGGCCTTGATGAGTCGATCAAGCTCGGCGATCGCCCCGGCGTGATCGCCTTTCTTGGCAAGAATCCGGGCGCGGTAGACGGCCGCGCGATCGGCGCCCCCGGGGAGTTTGGAGAGAGTTGTCAAGGACGATTCGACACCCGCGTAGTCGCTCTTCGAGAGTTGGAGCCGGGCCAGGCTTTCGGTCGCCGAGGCGATGTGTCGGCTCTCGGGATGGTTCTTGACGAAATCGTTCAGCAGGCTAATCGCGTCGTTCATTTTGGACGGCTCGGTCATCGCAAGCTCGGCGGTCAACGAGGCCGCCTTGAACGCGGCGAGTTGCTCGATGAAGGGCTTGCCCGAAGCCTCACCGGCCGCTTTCTTGTAAAGGTCGATCGACTTGGCGAGAGCCCCTTGGTTCTCGCTCGTCTCGGCGAGCGCCATGTCGGGGGGCTGGCCGTCGTACCGGATCGAGACGATCTGGTCGGTCGGCACCTTGGTCGTGGTCGCGCCAAGTTTGACAACGACCTCGGTGGTCGATTCCGACTGCACCGCGCCTCGGACGCGACTGCCGCTCGCTTCCTTGACCGTTGAGTTGGGAATCAGCACGACCTCATCGCCCTGGACCGCGGCGGCAAGGGAGCAGGCTATCGAGAGGGTCAGCGAACCGACCGAGAATCGGCGGAGAAAGGACATCGGATGGTGCTCCTTTACTTGAGTTGGCTCAAGAGGTTTTGATATTTCTGTTTCATCTCGGCGCCGCCCAAGGTTGGCGAGAGTCGCATCACGCCCGCGAGCGTTTGCTTGGCTTCCTTCACCTTGCCTTCCTTGAGAAGCGCGAAGGCGACGTGATACCAGGCCTCGTAATATTCAAGCGGCTTGGGACGGGCCGCGTTCAGCCGCAGGGCGATCGTCTGCCACTGGCGGTAGGCCACCGCCCAGGCCGCCTGGGTGTTCAACGCGGTCGCCTCGGCATCCATGACCAACCCTTTTTCCATCAAAACCTCGATGGACTTGGGATACTCGGCGCTGAGTTGATCGATAAGCACCTTGGCCTCGGGATAGTTCCCCTCTGACCGAAACGCCGTGGCGAGGCGGAGTTTGGCCAGCATGATCCGGGTGGCGCCTCCGGATTGATCGAGGAACTTGGGGTCTTCGCCGTAGGTCTTGAGAACCTGCTGAAAGACGGGGCGGGCTTCCTTGGGATTGCCGAGCGTGAGCATGTTCTGACCGGCCCACATCAGCGATTCATACGTCTGACCCGACTTGCTGGCGACGAGAGCCGTGAGGAACTTCTGGTAGGCCGATTGCGTCCTCGCCAGACCAGCGCTGTCGCCCTTCTTTTGAAGGTCGTCCATCTCCTTCTTGAGGAGCTTGCCGAGGTTGAAATAAAGCTGAGTCAGCCCCGCGCCGGTGCCGCCGGCCTTTTCCAGGGTGCCCATGTCGGCGATCGCCAGGTCAACCTGGTTCGTTCCGATGTGGGCTCGAAGCTCGGTTGACATCAGGCGAGGGAAGATCGGCGGATACGGGGCTTTTTGCTCCTTGACGAGCGGGTCAAGCAGCTTGAGCGCCTCGGCCGGTTTGTTGGTTTCCAGGTAAACGTCGGCGAGGTCGCAGGTATTTGCGATCAGGGGGATGTCCGTCAGCGGAGTTCCCGAATCGTGCCGGGCCTTCAGCGCGGCCTGAAGCGAGTCGATCGACTTCTTGACCTCGGCATCGGCCGCGGCGGTGTCTCCCTTGTCGCGAAGCAAGAGACTCTTCTGCCAGTGCGTGCCGCCGACGCGCGTTTGCGCATCGACCGACTTGGACGACTTGGGTCGGACCGAATCAAAGGCGGCGATGGCGTCGTCGTACTTGCCCGTGCCGTGGTAAATCTGGCCGAGCGTCAGCTTGGCGGTGTCGCCCTGTTCGAGGTCGGGATAATTCTCGGCGATGAACTTGGCAAGCTCGATCAGGTTGCTGATGTCGGACGTCCGATCGATCGGCGTCCTCGCATCGGAATACGCCTCGGCGAGCGAGGCCATGCCCATCTCGGCCGCCTTGGGCGAAAGCCCGCCGCGCGGGTACCGCCGGGCCATGTGGTCGCAGATCACGAGGGCATCGTAATACTGCTTCGTCATGTAATAACAGAAAGCGAGGTTGTATCGGGCGTAGTTAACCTTGTCGATATCCTTGAGCTGTTCGGCCCGCTTGATCGCCTGCTTCATCATCGGAACCGCGCGATCCCATTCCTGCGACGAGATCGCGGATTCGCCCGTCGAGATCGCGTCTTCATAGTTCATTTTGGCGATATCGGAAGCGTTGGCGGCGGCCTTCGGCTTGTACTTCTTGAGAAGCTCGATCGCCTCGGGCTTGTAGGGCGAACTGTAGCGAACGACCTGCGTCAGGGTGTCGGTCGCCTTCTTGATCGCCGCCGATTTGGCGGATTCGTCTTCAACGCTGGGAAGCTGCGCCAGGATGTTCTTGGCCAGTTCGAGTTGAACGCCAAGACCTTCCTTGGACCGAAGTGCGTCGGGCGTGTTGTTCCCCTGGAGCCAGCGGACCGCCTCGTCGGCGGCGAGGGCATATTCCTTGCGCTTGGCGAGCACGATAATACGGAAATAGCCGACGTAGCGCTGCAAGGGCCTGAGCCGCGGATCTTCGTGCTGCATCAACTCGTTGTAAACACCCATCGCGGGACCGAGTTCGCCGCGCTCTTCATAACACTTCCCCTGCCACATCCGGGCGGTCAGGCCCGCCATGTTGAGTCGGTATTTCTTGTAAAGCTCCTCGAACTGGGTGAGCGCATCGCCCATCAGCTTCGTTCGCTCGGGCGTGCCGATCTTGAAGGTTTCACCCTGTTCGTAGTCGACAACCGCCTTTTGAAGCTGCGACTGCATCAGGGCGGTGTGGGTCCGCTCCTTTTCTTCCTTCTCCTCGCGGTGCGCGGCATCGTCGGGAATGAACGCGGGGAACTTGGCGAAATCGGTCTTGAGACGGGTTTCGGCCGAGGTATACGCGGTACGCGCCTGGTCGAGCGAGGTCCGGGCCTCGGCGGTCTTGGCGTCCTTCTCGGCCTGAACTTCGGTCTCGTCGGCGAGAAGCATGGCAAGGTGGCCACGCTCGACAAGCAGCCGGGCCAGTTCCACGAGGGCTTCGGGCGCCTTGGGATGGTTCGGGTTGGCCTTGGTGAAGCCGTCGAGCTTGGCGCGGGCCTGGTCGAGCAGATCCTTGCGACGGACGAGGTCGCCCGATTTCGCCGCCTCGTCGAGTAGGAGTCGACCAAACTCGTACTCGGCTGTCTCCTTGATCACCTGAGGCGCATCGGCTTGCTTGCGGACGGATTCGAGATACTCGGTGGCCAGGTCGTAATAACCCCGGTCACGAAGACCCTGAAGGAAGGGCGAGGCGATCCGTGGGTCTTCGGTCGAGTCTCCTCTGGCCACTCCCGCCGCCGGAAAGAGCCCGGCGGCGAGCAGCACGACGCCCAGTGTAAGACCACGGTGCATCATGATTGGCTCCCCAGGTCGTTCGATCATTCGAAATTCAAGAAGTCGCCCGACGCAGTCGCCGGTCGACTCCGATTGCAGAGATGCATTCAAACGATGCTACGACGCCCGAACGGGGTCCGTCAAGCGGCGCGCGGCCTCAAAAACCGTTCGGAAGCGACCGCCCGCCTCAAGTCACTTCTTGCTCAGAGCTCCTCCACCTGACACCATCGCCAGGGTCGGCCGGGAACTCTCCCTTTCCGCGAACGCACTCTCCGAGGACGCAGCGGCCGTGTCACGAGACTTCAAATACAAGACAGCCGAGGCACTCGCCAACGATGCACTCGCCCGGGGCTTTTCGGTCAGGCTTCAAGCCGACCTCACGCCCTTGGCCCAATCAGTCGATGTCGGCGGCCGGAAGGTCGGCAACCGGCTGGCGATCCAGCCGATGGAGGGTTGTGACGGCACACTGGACGGCAGCCCGGGCGAGTTGACCTACCGCCGTTACGAGCGTTTTGGCGCCGGCGGCGCCAAGCTCATCTGGGGCGAGGCCGCGGCGGTTGATCCGGCGGGTCGGGCCAACACCCGTCAGCTCGTGGTCGCGGAAGACCATGCGGCGGCCCTCGCGAAAATCGTCACCATCACCCGAGCCGCGCACCGGGCCGAATGGGGCGACGATTCCGACCTCTTGATTGGCCTTCAGTTAACCCATTCCGGCCGATACAGCGTGCCCCGGCCGATCCTGGCGCAGCACGACCCGCTTCTCGATCCGCGCACGGTGATCGACAAGGCCAGTGGCCTGAAAGCGTCTGGAGACACGCCCCTGATCGCGGATGACGATCTCGATCGTCTTCAGGATCGCTATGCCGAAGCGGCGAAACTGGCCTTCGCGATTGGCTTTGATTTCGTCGATATCAAGCAATGTCATCGCTATCTGCTCAACGAGCTACTGGCCGCGAAGACGCGAAGGGGAAGGTATGGCGGCCCGTTTGAGAACCGATCGAGGTTTGTGCTCGACCTCGTGCAACGAATCAAGTCCGAGACGCCAGAAGGAATCGTCGCGACCCGCTTGAATGTCTTCGATGGAATCCCGTTCGAGGCGAATGGTCTTAGGGCGCCGGGAGTTCCCTCGGCGTTCACGACGCCAGTCCTCTCGGCCTTCGGGACGTCGGAATCGAACCCGTTCGAGGCGGATCTGAGCGAGCCGATCACCTTGATTCGAGAACTACGAACGCGCGGCCTGGACATGGTGAACGTCACGATGGGCAACCCGTACGCGAGCGCGCACCTGGTCCGGCCGTACGAATACCCCCCGATTGATGGCTACCTTTCGCCCGAGCATCCGTTGCTCGGCGTCGATCGCCATTTTCGGCTCACGACGTCGGTGCAAAAAGCCTTTCCCGACCTGGTCGTCGTCGGATCGGGCTATAGCTGGCTTCAGGCTTTCGCGTTTCAGGCGGGCGCGGCCAACGTGGCCGACCGGAGCACCACGTTCTTCGGTCTCGGTCGTGGATCGCTCTCGCAACCCGACTTTGGCCGGCACGTCCTCCGCGGCGAACCGCTCGACGGGCGGCGGATCTGTCGGACCTTCAGTTACTGCACGGCGCTGATGCGTTCCAAGGATCACCCGCTCGGCCAGTTCCCGACCGGTTGCCCCCCCTTTGACAAGACCGTCTATGGCCAGATCTGGCAGGAGGCCGCTGCAAAACCGCGGGAACAGACAAGGAATTGAAATTGTTTAAGAAGAAAAATACAGGTAAATGAATCTACCTTGCCATTTTGACAATGAGTGAAGATGTGGCACCCTGCATAAAAAATAGGCGAAACAGGAAGTCAAACTTCAAGATTTTGAATTCCGTGATACCGGGGCCGCGGGTCTGCTGGTTAGCGGAAACCATTGACGTTGAAAACTTTACGAAAATCCGCTTTGGGATCGTTTCCAAAAATGAAATCTCTCATGAATTCGATCGTATTGGCATCAAAAATGAGCACGCGATGGAGGGCTCTTTCTTCGTTCGCGAGGGAGGAAGTCCCGGGCCGGGTAGTGGGGAGAGAGCCACTGCCCGGTCTTTTTTCAAACCGATCGCCGTCGATCCTGAGCGGAAGAACTCGGCGGATCGGGTGAGGGACCTGTTACCGATTAGACGAGGTGGGGAATCGGAGCCCTGCCGGCGCCTCCGGCGATGAAGATGCTCCGCCCGTCGGGCGCGAAGCTGGCCACATCGGAAGGAGTGGGAACAGCCGTCGGCGGGGTGTCTTGCGCCCAGAAGATGACCTTCGGGTTGGCGGCGCCGGCAACCGTGCTGTTGATGCCCGGAGTTCCGGCCGGCACGTAAACCTTGAAGTCCTGGGGGAAGCCGCCCAGGTAACCGTTCTGAACAACGATCCCGCTGGGGTCGATCGGCGTGACCGTGTTGGACGTCATGTCGAGCACTGCGCCCGAGATTCCGCCGGGAGTGATCGCGACGGCGACGAGAGCGTCGTACTTGATGTTGGGGCGACCCGGGAAGGGCGCCACGGCGCTGGTCGTGCCGCGATCAATGCCGAAGACGTAGTATTCCGAACCGGCGTCGGAGGTCGGGGTCGTGGTGATCGGCCCGGCGACGATGCCGGTGAGGATCAGGTTGCCGGCGGCGTCATACGTCGCCTTCATGGCCGCCGCGTTCAGCTCGCCCCGTTTGGCGCCGGTGTAAAGCTCGTAAAAGCGCGGCGATTTGACCGCATAGCCGACGCCGATGTGATTGACGATCGGGCCGGGATGCGGAGACTGGGGCAGATGAACCTGGGCGGCCGGCTGGGCCGTCGTGATCGCTGGCTGGGAGGCGACCTGGCTCAGCAAGGCACGCCCTTCCAGCGTCTCGAGGTTGATATGAAGACGCACCCCCGCTCGGGAAGGGCTCCGCCCCCCCTCGTCGCGGACGAGGTTTAAGAACTTGAAGGAAACGCCAAGTTTAGACACGTGTCGCACTCCATTACAACACTGACCGCGTGGCACACCAAAAGGCCGTAGAGGTGGCGCGAGTAACATCGGTGTGACCTTGGCCCCACCTTCAAGGAATCACGCGAAACCGGCCAAAGTCTCCTAATTTCGGGCTTGACTTGACACTCTTTGTCGACTTTAAGCAAAACCGCGCCGGGATCATTCCTCAAACCGTCTTGCCGGTCCGGCTATGCAAGTACGACTCGACGAGCTGCTTCAGACCGCCGTCAACTCCCAGGCCCAGGGCGTTGCCATTGGCGACCGCCTCATTCGCACTCCAGTTCTCGGTCATCGCCTTGTAAATCAGGACCAGAGCCGCCGCGCGCCCCCCTTTGCGGCAGTGGACCAGCGTTTTGGCTGCATTGTGCTTTTCGAGAAAAGCGCAGACCGCCGAAACCCCTGCCTCGGTCAACGGCGCGGCTCCAACCCCGTAATGCAGATAATCCAGCCCCAGGGCCTCGGCTTTCTCACCTTCCTCCGTGGTGCTGATCGGCTGTTCGGGCTCGCCGTCGTTTCGAAGGTTGATGACGCCGACGTAACCTTCGCGTTTGAGAGCGCCCAGGTCGGCCTCGGTCGGTTGATCTCCGATCGTGATGGCGGGCGTAATCGCTTTCTTGACGTTCATCGTGGCCTTCTTCGTTGAAGGAAAATGACATAGAGAGTTAGATCGAGGCTCGACGTTACTCCCCGGCAACGACCGGGCCAAGTGGTCTTTTTCCAGCAAGATGTTCTGTTGATACCCAGAAATCCGACCTTGCAAGGATCTTGACCCCCGCTAAAATACCTACCGTTCGGTATACGAATCGGTGGCCGAATGTATCCATTCCTTCTCAAACAGAATGGAAACGATGACCGTCGTGCCCGTGGAGAAGTCGGAAACGAACGCCGCGGCGCGGCACATCGCGAGGGTCGCGGCTCGGCTCTTCGCGGCACAGGGGTTTGACGCAACCCCGGTGCGCGCGATCGTCGAGGCGGCCGGAGTGACCAAGCCCACGCTCTATTATCACTTCGGCAGCAAGGAAGGCCTGGCCAGGGCCTTGCTGACGGTGCCGATGACCGGTCTCGTCGACACCTTGACGGCGATCGCATCGACCGAGGCTGACCCGGTTGAACGCCTCGTGAAAATTTTCGAGGCGCATTTCTCGTTCTGCCGCGAGGAGCCCGATCGGGCTCGGTTCTTCTTCGCCCTGGTCTTTGGGCCACACGGGTCGGGAGCACTGGCCGAGGAGTTGTTCAGGTTTGGCGCGGCGATGGACGAGCAGACCGTCGCCGTCGTCGGGGCGCTGGCGCTCGCTGGGCTCATCCAGGCGGAACGGGTGGACGACCTGGTCCGGGCCTCTTGCGGCCTGATCCGCATGGCGGTGATGGATTTTCTTTTGAAAGACGGTGACCTGGACGCGGCTCTGGCGCGTCGCCTGGTGGGCGACCTGCTCTGGGGATTCGCGGTGCCGGGGTCCGCCCAAGACCGGGGGCTCTGACGATGACGTTGAGGTTGCGGACGGATTTGCCGACCGGGCTTGGTCTTCTCGTACTACTCGGCCTGGCCGGTTGCGGAGGCCAGGCCGCCGAGAAGCCCAAGGTCGTCAACGCCTCGCCAAAAGCCGTGATGGTGACCGTCGCCCCGGCCGGCCACAGGGAAGTTGAGCGAACCGTGGAGGTCGTCGGCTCGCTCAAGGGTTGGGAAGAGGTCTCGCTCGGAACCAAGAAAGAAGGGCGCGTCCGCAAGGTCTTTCACGACATGGGCGATCGCGTCAAGCCGGGCGCGGTCCTCTTTGAAATGGAAACCGACGACGCCGACCTCGCCGTCCGCCAGGCGGAACGCCGCCTTGAGGTCGAACTGGCCAAGCTCGGTCTCAAGGAACTGCCGAAGGGCGAGTTTGAAGTCGGCTCGCTCCCCGCGGTCCTTCAGGCCAGGGCAACCCTGGAAAAAGCCAAGCGACTTTACGAACGCGAACGCTCGCTGATTCAGCGTAATGCCGGAACCATGCAAGACTTCCAGAACGCCGAGAGTGACGAACACTCGGCCGAGGCGGCGCTCTCGAACGCAATCTTGACCGCCCAGTCAACCCTCGCCAACGCCCAGTCAGCGCAGGTCGCGCTGGAGATCGCCCGGCACGACCGCAAGGAGATGGCGATTCACGCCCCGGTGCCCAGCCAGTCGCCCGAAGGCGTGACCGGCGACCTCGAATACGCGATCTCGAAACGGTCTGTTTCCGAGGGCCAGATGGTCCGCGTCGGCGACCCGGTCATGGACCTGGTCATTGAAAAGCCGTTGAGGCTAAGGGCGAACGTTCCCGAACGCTTCAGCGCCGAGGTGAAAGTCGGTCAGCCGGTCCGGGTGAGTGTCTCGGCCTTTCCCAACATGGCCTTTGATGGCGAGATTGTGCGGATCAATCCGACTGTCGAACTGGCGAGCCGGACCTTTCAGGTGGAGGCCGTCGTGCCAAACAATCGCGGCCTGCTCCGGCCCGGCGGCTTTGCCAAGGCGTCGATTTTGACGGACCGTCACGCCGAGGCTACGGTCGTGCCGGTGGACTCGATCGTCGAGTATGCCGGGGTGACGAAGCTTTTCGTGATCGAGGATGGCAAGTCGCGCGCGATCAACGTCGAGAAAGGTCAGGAAGGCTCGGGCTGGGTTGAGGTCATCGGCCGCCTTCCCGAAAACGCCTCGGTCGTCCTGACCGGTCAGACCCAGCTTGCCGAGGGGACGCCTGTCGTCGTCCGTTCAACGGCCCTGGCCGAGGGAAACCCTTCGAAAACCGAGGAACGAGCGCGCTGAGAGGGGTTGATCCTGGTTTTGCCCTTTCCAAGCCGAGGCCCCGGCGGTTTCAATCAGCCGATCGAAGCGAGACCGAGACCGAGCGGATCAACACCGAGCCGACGCTTGCGGCGGTTGGTTGAGGAGGGAGCCGGGAATGAATCCGTACCGAGAGGCGTTCTATCAGCGTCAGGCCGAGTGGCACGGCTACAACGGGGCCGACGACGTCCGCGAGCGCCACGAGCAACGCGCGGTGTATTACCGTTGGTACGTCAAGAACTGGCTCGACGTTCCCAAAGACACGCCCGTGCTCGACATCGCCTGCGGAAGCGGGCAATTTCTCTATTTCCTTCGCCAGCAAGGGTTTACCGACCTAACGGGCATCGACATCGACCGCACCCAGGTTGAGATCGGCCGCGAGCTCGGCCTGAACTGTCTCTGCGTTCCGGCCGGTGACTTCCTGGCCGAGGGCTCGAAAGGGTTTGGCGTCGTGGCGATGCTCGACATTCTGGAGCATTTCACGCGTGAGGAGCTTTTCCCGGTGATGGAAGCCGTCGCGGCGCGGATGGCTCCCGGCGGTCGCCTGATCGTGAGCGTTCCCAACGCCGATAGCCCGCATGGCCTTCGATCAACTTATGCCGACATCACGCACGAGATTTCGTTCACGCCGACGTCGCTCTCGGAACTGATGTTTTGCCACGGTTTGAAGGTCGTTTCCTTCCGCGATCCCTGGCCGGCGCCTGTCTCGGCGTCTCGGGCCTGTTATCGGGCGCTTAGCAACGCCACCCGCGCGATCGAATCTTTCCGGCTCAAGCTCCTGGGCTTTGAGGCTCCCAAATACTGGTCGTCGGTCATCTGGGCGATGGCCGAAAAGCCGGGGCTCAACGGTAAGGGAGGCTAGATGTCGATCGACATCGCTCAGGAGAACGTGGACGACCGCGGGTCGAGGCAGGTTGACCGGACCCCGTACCAATTCACGTCCGACCAGGCCCTGAAGATGGCCGCGTCAGGCATCTTCACCGATGCCGCGCATGTCGAACTCCTGGACGGAGTCTTTTATACGCTGACGAGGGATGAAACGCACAATCTGATCGTGGGAATGCTCAGCGACCTGATCAAGCCCCTGCTCTCGCAGGTTGAGCACGTTCGCGAAGAGAAGCCAGTGCGCAAGGATGGGTCTTCCTTGCCCGAACCGGACATCGCCGTCTGTCGAGGGGATCGCAAACACTACTGGCCGGATCTCCCGACTCTGGACAGGTTGGCGCTGGTTGTCGAAGTCAGCCATTCCTCGGAAAAAGCCGACCGGATCGTCAAGTTCGCGATGTACGCGGCGGCGGAGATTCCCACTTACTGGATCGTGGACGTCGAGCGGCGACGCGTCGAGGTCTGGACGAACGCTGTCACGATCGAAGGCGAGACGGCGAGGTATGCAACCGTCAACACCTACGAGCCGGGGCAAACCATTCCCGTGAACATCGACGGAGAGCCGCGCGGCGAGATCGCAGTGGCTGAACTCTTCCCGCCGGAACGGCAGGCATGAACGATTCCTGTTTTCAGAAGGTCGCCTCATGACCATCTCGGACATCTGTATCAAACGGCCGGTGTTTACCTGGGTTCTGGTGGCCATTCCGGTCGTCATGGGAATGGTTTCCTACTTCCGCCTGGGGGTGGATCTCTTCCCCGACGTGGATTTCCCGGTCTGCACGGTCACGACCGTTCTGCCCGGGGCGAGCGTCGAGGAGATGGAAACCTCGGTCACGAAGCCGATCGAGGACATCATCAACACCGTCTCCGGGATCGAGGAACTGCGGTCAACGACCTCCGAAGGGGTCTCGACGGTGACCGTGCAGTTTCAGCTCTCGAAGAACGGAAACGTCGGCACGCAGGAAGTCCGCGACAAAGTCAACACGATCCTGTCCGACCTTCCCGATGGCACCGACCCGCCGATCATCGACAAGTTTGACACGGGGTCGACCCCCGTGATGACAATCGCCGTCTCCGGTCGACGCGACTTCCGCGAGGTCACCGAGCTCGCCCGACGTCGGATCAAGGAACGTCTCGAAACGGTCAACGGCGTCGGCGCGATCACAATGGTCGGCGGCCGGGTCCGCGCGATGAACGTGACCGTCGATACCGATCGACTCTCGGCGTACAACCTCTCGGTCGAAGACGTTCGCGCGTCGCTCGTGAGCCAGAACCTGGAAGTTCCCGGCGGCCGGGTCGATCAAGGGTCGCGGGAACTCGTCTTGCGCACCCTCGGCCGACTTCAGACCGCCGCCGAATTCAACCGGATGATCGTCGCCAATCGCGCCGGCTACCCGGTCCGGCTCAAGGACGTCGGCCGCGTTGAAGACTCGTTCGAAGAGCCGCGAACCCTGGCGAGGCTTGACGGTGCCAATGCCGTCAGCCTGATCGTTCAGAAGCAATCGGGCACGAACACCGTGAAGGTCGTCAGCGACCTCCTCGCCCGGCTCGACGAACTCAAGCCCGCGCTTCCGCCCGACATCGAGACCGTGATCATTCGCGACCAGTCGCGTTTCATCCGAAAATCGATCGAGGAGCTTCAATTCCACCTGCTTTTGGCCGGTGTGCTCGTCTCGGTGACGATCTTGCTCTTTATTCGCGACTGGCGGACGACGGTCATCGCCACGCTGGCGATTCCCACGTCGATCGTGCCGACCTTCCTCTTCATGAGCTACATGGGCTTCACGCTCAACAATATCACGATGCTCGGCCTGATCCTCGCGATCGGGATCGTGATCGACGACGCGGTGGTTGTTCACGAGAACATCTTCCGGCACATGGAAGAAGATGGCATGGACGCGATGGAGGCGTCGCACGTCGGCACGCGCGAGATCGCCCTGGCGGTCATGGCCACGAGCCTTTCGCTGGTCGTGATCTTCTTGCCGATCGCCTTCATGGGGGGGATTGTCGGCCGCTTCTTTTCCAGCTTCGGCCTGACTGTCGCCTTCGCGGTGATGATGAGCCTTTTTGTCTCATTCACCTTGACGCCGATGCTCTGTAGCCGGTTTCTCAAGCTTGAACCGGGCGAGGGGGGCCACGCCAAGAGCAAGTCGGGGTTTATCTACAAGTTCATCGACCGAAGTTACGGCGGAGCACTTCTCGGCGCACTCCGATTCAAGGGGCTCGTGGTCGTCATCGCCCTTCTCGTGACGATTGCCCCGGCCTTCTCGATGATCGGCGGCCTGATCCCGGGACCGGCCTGGCTCAAGAACGCCTTGAAGGTCGCCGGCGCCCCTTTCGCGCCCGGGTTCAACCTGATCCCTCGCGACGACCAGAGCGAGTACGAGGTCCGCGTCCGCACTCCCGAGGGCTACAGCCTGGAACGCACCTCGAAACTCTTTGCCGAGATCGAGGCGAGGCTCCGCAAGCTCAAGGGAACCACCCACCTCTTCACGACGATCGGCCAGACGAGCGGCGGCCGGGTCATCAAAGGGGAGGGAGACGTCACCAATGGAACAATCTATGTCCGGATGATCGACCTCGAAGATCGCAAATATTCACAATACGCGATCCAGCAAGAGGCTCGCGCTTTCTTGACTGAGTATCCCGACCTCCGCGTCAGCGTGAACGACGTCTCGCCCTTCCAGGGCGGAGCCCGTCCGCAGACCTTCCAGGTGAACCTCGCCGGTCCTGATCTGACGCAGCTCGCGAAATATTCCGACGAGATGATCCGCCGCCTCAAGAAGCGGAACCGGGCCGACGGCAAGGCGGGGATCGTTGACCTGGATACGACCCTCTCGCTGCGCAAGCCCGAGGTCCAGGTCATCGTCGACCGCGAAGCGGCCAGCGACCTGGGAATCCCCGTGCAGGTCGTCGCGAACTCCCTCCGCATCCTCGTCGGCGGGATGCCCGTCACCAAGTTTCGCGACGGTGGCGAACAGTACGACGTCTGGCTCCGCGCCCGGCCCGAGGCACGCTCGAACACCAAGAACCTGAGCGACCTGACCTTCCCCTCTGCCGGCGCCGGCCTTGTGAAATTAACCAGTCTGGCCCGGCTCAAGAACGAACAGGGGCCGACCGAGATCGAGCGACTCAGCCGCGAGCGGATCGTCACCGTGCTGGGGAACCCCGAAGGCATTCCGCTCGGCGAGGCCGTGAACCGGGCTCAGGCGGTCCTCAAGGAAATGGACCTGCCTCCGCTCTATTCGGCGATCTATTCGGGACAGGCCAAGACGATGGCCGAGACCGGCTATTATTTTATCATCGCCTTCGGTCTCTCGATTCTGTTCATGTACCTGATCCTCGCCGCCCAGTTTGAAAGCTGGACGCAGCCTGTCTCGATCCTGATGGCCCTGCCGGTCACGGTGCCGTTTGGCCTGCTCTCGCTGGTCCTCTTCCGGACCCCGATGGACCTTTATGCGATGTTCGGCCTCTTCATGCTGGTCGGAATTGTCAAGAAGAACGGGATCTTGCAGGTCGACGCCACGAACAAGCTGCGCGCCGAGGGAGTTCCCCGCAAGCAGGCGATCGTCGAGGCCAATCACACTCGATTGCGACCGATCTTGATGACCACTGTGATGCTCGTCGCGGCGATGGTTCCGATCGCCTTCGGTCGAGGTCCCGGCGCGGGGGCCAGGGCGAGCATGGCCCAGGTCATCATCGGCGGGCAGATTCTTTCACTGGTCCTGGCGCTTCTGGTCACGCCCGTTTTTTATGCCCTGCTCGACATGTGGGTGAATTTCACTCGCCGAATCGGCATCCGCTTTTCCGTCGAGCCCACAGGGCCGCACAGGCAACGCTCGGGAACCGTCCCGAAACCGCAGGAAGTCGCTTAAGTCCAGACCTGCGCTTCTTTTAGGACAAGCAAGTCCGGTCGTCTTCAAACCAAGGACTCAGGGCCGGTCGATCCGATCTGGATTGACCGGCCTTGAGTCTTTGGCGCTTGAGTTGCATAGTAGGTGCGATCATCCGACTGGACCATGCCAGGCTCGACCGCGCGGGCTCTGACGCCTTGAGGAACTTGATCATGTCGGGTCAACCTTCGACGGACAACGCCCAGAGCACGACGGCCCCCTACCCGACCAAGGCGAACTCCGATCTCCCCCGGGTCGAGGTCACCTTTGGGGCCAGATCGCATTCGGGCAAGGTCCGTCAGAATAATGAAGACCATTATCTCGTGACACGCCTCGCCAAGATCATGCAGGTCTGCATGTCGAGCGTGCCGGATAGCGGGTCTCGCCTCTTCTCCGAGGAAGTCGGCTATTTACTGGTCGTCGCCGACGGAATGGGAGGCGCCGCGGCGGGCGAACACGCGAGCGCCCTGGCCATCACGACGGTCGAAGACTTCGCGCTGAATACCCTGAAATGGTTCTTTCATCTCGGCGGCGGCGAGGAACATGCCCTTCTGGCCGAACTTCGCTCAGGCATCGAACTGGCGGATCGCGCCGTCATCAACCGGGCGCGGTCCGACCCCAGGCTTCACGGCATGGGAACGACGCTCACGATGGCCTATAGCGTCAACACCGAGCTTTACATCGTGCATGCCGGCGACACCCGCGCCTATCTCTTTCATGAGGGCGCGCTTCAGCAAATTACCAACGATCACACGCTTGTGCAAATGCTCGTGAATCATGGGGCACTCACGCCCGAGGCGGCCAAGCATCACAAGCGCCGGAACGTGGTCACCAACGTCGTGGGAGGTCCTTCGGCGGGCGTTCACGCGGAGGTTCACAAGGTCCACGTCGCCGACGGTGACGTCTTGCTCCTCTGTTCCGACGGACTTTCCGAACCCACCACCGACGACGCAATCGCCGCGATTCTCGCCGACGAGGCCGCCCCCCAGGCCGCGGCCGATGCCCTCGTCGACCTGGCTCTTAAAGGGGGCGGCCCCGACAACGTCACGGCCATCGTGGCACGATACCACGTCGCCTGACGAGCGACCCTTCATAAGCTCGGTCCGGGCAGAGAATCTGACTCGAAACCTCCTCGCCCTCAAGGCCGGGAATACACGGACGGTCGAGCGGAAAGGTGAACATATGCGGATTCCAGGAAAAATACTTGCCGGACTGGCTGCGGGTTTGATCGTGGCGGTGCTCGTGACCTTTGTCGTCGTGAGAACGTGGGTTGTTCCGGCCGTGATCGTCGGTCAGATCCGCGCGAGGACAGGCGGAACGGTCACGATCCGCGACTGGTGGCTCAATGGTCAATCCGCCGGTGTGGTCGGCCTGACTGTCCGCGATGCTCCCAGCGAAAAACCGTGGGCGAGCGCCGAGCGAGTGACCACGGATCTGACTCTCGGCGGCGTCTTTCGCGGGCATTTCGCGCCGGGGAAGATCACCTTGAACGGGCCGGAGGTCGCGCTCCGGTTTGACGAGAAGGGAAAGCTGCTCACGAAGATCGGCGGCAAGTCCGCGGGAGGAACCGGAGCGCTGCCGCTGGTGATCGCCAACGACGCGAAGATCACGATGAGGCAGGAAGGACGCCCCGCGATGGTCGTCAACGGAGTCACGGCGCGGCTGGGACCGACCGGGGACAGACTTCTCCTTTCCGCGCGCTCGAACGACCGCCAGTGGGGGCCTTTTGAGGCGCACGGAGAGTCAGACCCGGCATTTCAGGTGGGAAGTGTCGACCTGAAGACGACCGGAAACGTGACCGCCACGCCCGAAAAGGCCAGGGCGATCCCCTTTGTTCCAGCCGAGGTCTGGCAAAACGTCGCCCCTGGGGGCGAGGTCGGCGTCAACCTTCATCTCGCCTTTGACCACGGCGCCGTCCACGTCCGAACCGAGATCAAGCTCCTTGGAACCAAGGCGGAGAGCCAGACGCTGGGCCTGACCGCCTCGAAGGTGACGGGTGTCGTCGTTGTCGATGACGCACTCGTCACCTTTCAGAAAGTCACCGGCCAGGCGATTGGCGGGCAAATCGCGGCCAATGGAACGGCCGACTTCCGCAAGACTCCCGCTCGGTTTGACATGGCCCTTCGGCTCGATCAGGTCAATGTCGCCGACACTCCCAAGGCCTGGCAACTCGACGAGGCGGCTCTCTCGGGCCAGCTTTCGGGAGACGTCCACCTCCTCGCCACGCTTGGCGCTCAAGGGGTCGACCTTTCCGGAACTTCCGGCGAGGCGGTCGTCAAGGACGGCACGATTCAGGGGATTCCCTTCAAGTCGCTCAAGCTTGTCATGAAAGCCTCCGGCGACGACCTCCAGTATGGAACCAATCCCGAAAAAACGTCCGCCGATCTTGGCCCTCGTTTCCAACCCCGTCCGCTCGTCTGGCTGATCGGGTTGACGACGGTTGCCCTTCAGGCACCCGAGACCAAGGCGGGAGGACCGGAAACCGACAAAACGAAGCCGGCGCGGACGATGATCAAGCTGCCGAAGTCGATCGTGACGCACCTGGAGCTTGACGATGTCGACATGGTTCAACTCATCGCGAAAGCTCAGTTCCTGCTCGGCTATCCGTTTCCTGTTCCGATGACCGGTCGACTCTCGTTAAGCGCGGACGCCACGATCCCGCTCGGCAAGGGATCTAGCCTCAAGGATTACCAATTTCACGGCCAGTTAACCCTCAAAAAAAGCTCGATCTACCAGGTGGACCTGGGGCGTGTGACGGCCCGGATCGATGTCGCCGATGGTGTCGTTGACCTGACCGATTTTCGGGGCCATCTCGTCGACCGTCCCAACGGCGGCCCCGATAATCCTCCGGAAGTCGAGGGTCAGGCGGTGCCGATCTCGGGGCCCTTGCCGCCGGGTTCGTTTCGAGGCGCGCTTCACGCCGCCTTTTCGCCCGCCGGCAAGATGACCGCGCGATTTGAAGGGAACCGCCTGCCGCTTGGCGAACTCGGCGCCCCGGTCTTACCTCGGCCGACGCCGCTCTCGGGCCTCGCGACGATGAAACTCGAAGCGTCGGGAGACCTCGGAGCCGCGAGCAATCCCAACGCCTGGACCGCTTCGGGCACGGCCGAGAGTGAGCAGATTCAGTTCAAGGGGGCGGCTCTGGAAACCGTTGCCGTCACGTTTGGTTTCAAGGAAGGCAAGCTCGATGTCTCGGAACTGACGGCCCTGCTGCGCGGTCGCCCCTTGAAGGCCCGGGCGTCGGTCGCGCTGAATCCGCCAAGGGCTTTTCAAGGTATTGTTGACGTCGCCGGTTGGGACCTCACCGAGATTCTCGCCTGGGTGCCACGGGCCCCGCATCCGGCACCCGTCGCGGGCACAGTCAGCGCCAGGGCCAAGGCGTCGGGAACCCTGCAACCGTTTGCCTTGAAGACCGAAGGCCACGGCAGTTTTGAACGGCTCCAGGCTGGCCCCGTGGCTCTTGGCGCGGTCCCCTTTGAGTGGGAGACGAAAGGCGACCTCGTCACGCTTGCCGTGAAGGATGCCCGCCCCTTTGGCGGTCGACTCTCGGCCGACGCGGAAGTTCCGCTGACCCCTGGGAAACCGATTCAGGGGCGCGCCAAGGTTGAATCGATTGATACGGCCGCAATGAGCGCCGCGGTTCCTGATGGCAATCTCAAGCTGAGCGGCCGGGCGAGCGGGTCGGTGACTTTCTCGATTCCCAAGGACGTCAAGGCGCTGGATGCGACCGTGAAACTCAACGCCCCTGACCTCACCGTTCAGGGCATCCCCGCCGAGCAGGTCAAGGCGTCGGTCCGGGCCCGCAAGGGGTCGCTCGGCTACGAGATCTCGGCCGATAGCCTCGGCGGCGCGATTCGGTTTGAGGGCTCGTTTCCGCTCGGGGCCTCACCGATGCCGCGCGCCGCCGATGGCGAATTGCGGGCCGTCGGCTTTTCTCTGGAACGGGCCTGGAAGGCGCTCGGAGTTTCCGGAATGATCGCTCGCCTTTCGGGACGCGGAGCGATTGATGCCAACCTTCGAGCCGCCTTCACGCAACCCGGCGTGGGCCTTTATGCGCATGGTCTGTTCGAACTCCGCGACCTGACGTGGGGCGACTCCGGACCGCTCGGCGGCCTCAAGGGCGTCTTGAAGATGACCCCTGAGGGCTGGCGAGTCGAATCGATCAACGGTGATCTGCTGGGAGGCGTGGCCTCGGGGTTTCTCTGGGGATCGCCGCCCGACCCGGCCAGTCAGGTCATCAAACCCAAGGTGGGATTCAACCTCAGGCTAGATCGCCTCGAACTGATCGACCTGACGGCCTTCCTCCCCTCTCGGTTTCGGATTGTCACGGGTTATGCGACGGTTCGAATGGCGGGAACTCTGAGCGATGTTTTTCGAGGCGCGGGTGATCTCAATGTTCAAGGGGCAAAGCTCGGCGGCCTGACGATCAACGAACTGAAGATTCCCGTCGAGGTCTCCACGACCGGTGGTTTCGGGTCGGGGGTTGTCCAGCTTCGACGCTATTCAGGGCGGATCGCCGGTGGTCGGTTTCACGGCGACGGCTGGTTTCACCTGGGCGAGGACCAGTCGTTCCAGGCCACTTTGAACCTGACCGACGTCGAACTCGAATCCATCACCCGGATCGAGTCCGATGCGCGACGTCCCGCCTCGGGCAAGGTTTCGGGCCTGATCACCGTGCAAGGGCCTGATCCTTCGAAGCCGCAAGGTTATCGAGGCAAGGTGAACCTCTCGCTCGACGACGCCTCGCTGGTGACGATGCCTGTTTTTCGCGAACTTGACCGGTTTCTCGGCTCCTCGCGCGGCGGGATGTTCGAGGCGGGCGACCTCACCGGAACCATCGCCAATGGTCAACTCATCATCGAGAGCGCGACCCTGCAAGGTCGGCTCGCGCAGATGCACATCAGCGGAACCGTCGGATTTGACAGCCAGGTGAACCTGGAAGTTCTCGTCAACATGAATCAGATCATCCCTCAGGCCGGTGCCGCGCTCGTCTCGGCGGTTCCCGGTCTTCGAGGTGCCGCGCGAGACAGTCAGGCGAGTCTTGAGGTCTCCAATTACCTCTCAAATCGACTCCTCAAGCTTCGGGTGACCGGGACGGTCAAGAATCCCTCGGTAAACCTTGACCCTGGCGTCGCCGTCGCGGGAAGTGCGGTTGGATTCTTCACGGGCATTCTCAAGCTGCCTCTCGGACTGGTGAAGTAAGCGGCGGTCGAAGGTCTGTTTGACGCGGCCCCGCGAAATCATCGTCTCGAACGTTGACTCCGAGCCGCCATCGAAGGCCAGGGCACGAGATCGAAGCGTGTCCCTTTGAGCCTGGCGACGCCTTCGGGACGAGCGACGGACCGATCTTCCTCAGGTCGACAATTGTCATGCGTCTTCAACGAGAAACGGCCGGAGGTCGCCCCATTTCTGGGATGACGCCCGGCCGTTGGCGATTCCTGGCGGAATCGGCCCTCGCTCGTCAGGAAGTGATTCCGAAGAGCTTTTTCAGGGCCGTTTGCAACGGGTTGGAAGAGCTGGTGGAGGTGGTTGTCGGGGTCGACGTGGTCGTCGATTGAGTCGGCGTCACCACGGTACCCGCCGGAGTGGGAACACCGAGCGAACTGTTGAGCGTCGCCGCATAATTCCCGACGCCGGGAGACACATAGGGTTGATAGCTTGACGACGTCGTGGTCGCGGCTGTCGTGGTCGTGGCGGGGGTAATCGTCGTCGTGGCGGTTGTCGACGTCGTCGGAACGGTCGATGTTGTCGGAACGGTCGTCGTTGTGGGGACCGTGATCGTTGTCGGAACGGTCGTCGTCGTGGAATCGGACGTGGCCGTCGTCGGAACGGTCGTGGTTGTCAGCGTTGTCGCCGCGGTCGATGTGGTCGTCGTGGTCGTTGGCACGGCCGCGGAAGTCGTCGTGGTCGCTGAGGTAACGGGTGTCGAACTCGTCGAGGTCGTCGGGGTTGAGACGGTAGTCAACGTGGTTGCCGGGGTCGATGTGGTCGTCCCGACGGTCGTGGTGGACGGGGTCGCGGCGGTGTCTGTCGCGGCGGCTGTCGAAGTTGTTGGGGTCGCGGCGGTGGTTGTCTTGGCTACCGTCGAGGTCGAGCCGATCGGCAGGTTCGCCGGCGCGAAGAGGGTGAGGACCGGGAAGATGCTCGTCGAGGGGGTCTGGCCGCGAGCCACATGGAAGGACGCCGGAGAGGCGTTCGCATACTTCTTGAACAGCCGGGTGTTCGAGTTCACGAACTGATACTTCGGGCTGATGTGAAGCAAGGCGTTGTAATTACGCAGAATTCCCGGCGCGACGAGGTATCCATTCACCGACGCCTTCTGGCGATCGTTGATCACGAAGGCATCAGGCGACGGCAAGAGCTTGGTCGCGAGCATCTTGTATTCGGGGATCGTGACCGAGCCGTTGAGCGTGCCGTCCGCCGAGTAGTCAAAGAAGTTAAACCGCCGCTGCAAGATGTCGGGCTGGTCGGGATTCTCGCCGAAGAGGGTCGATTGTGCCCCGGTGGTCGAGATCCGGGCGGTGCCACCCAGCAGCCTGGCCATGGCGCCGACGGTCGGCATGCCCTTGGCGGCGGACGTGTCCACGAAGTTCTGGAGTTCGGTCGCGGAGATGATCCCGTTGTTGTTGGCGTCGAGCTTCGAGAGAGCGCCGACGTTGATCAGGTAGTTCAACGCCTCGTAGCCTTCGATCGCGGCAATGGCGTTGCTCACGCTGATTCGCGAATAGCTCGGGTATTGCGTACTTCCGAAGAGCTGGCTCGGGGTCGACGCGGTCGTGCCGTCGTTCGCCGTGGAGGCCGGGACGGCGGTCCACTGAAGAATCGAGTTGATCCCGTCCGGATTGTTCCAGGCGGTGAGGTCGACCAGGGTGTGCTGGCCGAAGTTCAGCGTGTGAACGCCCACCGGCTGGGTCAGGTACGCATCCGAGGTGACCCCGGTCTTGGCGAGGTTCGACCAGTAGCTCAGGGCCGAACTGACCAGGGCAAAGGCTCCGGTCACCTCGGCCGCCGAGAGCGACGTGCCGGCGTCGTTGAAGGCATTATGGTCGGTGTTGTCCTGGCCGGTCGTCGTGGTCGTACCCGTTGTGGTCGTCGCGACGTAGGTACGGCGGAAGGTTGGCACGTCGATCGCCGGAGCCGCGTAATCGGTCGTGACGTTGCGGTTGGCCGAGCCGAGGATGCGATCTGCGTAGATCGTGAAGTCGGCGTTCGCCAGAAGCGCGGGTAAGCTGTTGACCGCGGCGGTCGTGGTCGTCGTGCCGCCGGTAGTTACCGCTCCGCCGCCAAGGGTGGTTGAGTTGCCAAAGATCAGAACCGGGCCGTACTGGTGACCGACGATCCCGATCGGCTGGTTGGTTGCCGACGTACCGAGCGGAGTTTCGTCCGGCCCGGTGCTGAAGGGGAACGAGTAGGAGCCGGTGACCGAAACGACCTCGTTGAGAATCGCCGGGAAGGCGATTCCATTGACGTCGCCGACGCTGGCGTTCTCGGAGTTGTTGTTCCCGGACAACGTCGTCGTGGTCGTGTTGTTGTTGTTGGTTCCGGTCGTGGACGTCGAGGAAATTCCCGCGGCGAAGGGCTTGCCGAACTGCCCCGTTGCGGCGATCGGGGCGATTCCCAGGGTGCGGAACTTCTTCATCTCGTTCTTGAGCGCGATGAAGACCTGGGGGAACTGCTTGTAGGCCGAGGACTCAGAATCGAACGTGCTGGTCGAGCCGAAGCCCATGACCGTTGCGATGACACGGTCAACCTGACCTGGCCGCACCGGGTCATTCACAAACGGATGCTGGGCGACGTAGTTCAAACCCTGGTAGAGATAGTTTGCGTCGGAGAGTGCATTGGTGGCCGCCGAGACAGTCGTTCCGGTCCCGTTGGTGGTCGTTGTGGTCGTCGTGGAGGTCGCCTCGGCCAGGAAGGGGGCAAAGATGTTAACCGGAAGAATCGTCGCCTGGGGCACGAACTGGGCGACGACCCCCGCGACGGGCGTTCCGTGGCCATCGGAGGACGGGAGCGGAGTCGGCTGCGTGGTGTTGGTTCCGGTCGTTCCGGTGCCTCCCGTGCCGGTCACGAGGTTGGCGGCGAAATTGCCAAAGACCGCGGTGTCGTCGTTGCCGGGTCCGCCGATGTAGACATTCGAGCCAGGAGCGATGCGGCCCCGGAAGGGAGTCGAGAAGGCGTCAACTCCCGTGTCGACGACCGCCACGGCACTTCCCTGACCATCGTATGGCACACCCAGGCCACGCAAATCGTTGAGACCGATGAGCGACCCGCTGGTCGCTCCGGCGAGGCTCGCGACGGTCTTGAACTGCCAGATCCCGTCGTCGTCGGCGACGTACATCGTCGTGCCATCCGCCGAGAACGTGATGCTCAGGCTCGACATGTAGAAGCCGCTGGAATCGATAGCGTTCGACGTATGGAAGTTATAAGCGAACGTCCTGAGAATCCCGTTCGGATCAATCCGAACGATCCGACCGCCAAGGCCGATGTCGGTCGGGGTGACCGTGATCGTCGGGTTGTTGTAGTTCGGCGACGTGTTGGGCGCACTGTTATCGATCGTCACCGTTTCCGGTCCCTGAACGGGAACGCGGATCACGGTCGCGGCCGGAGCCGTGACGCCAGTCGGCGGCGCGGGGGGTGCCGGAACCGGAACGCTCACCGAAAGCCCGCTCGAAAGGTCGGCGACGAAGAGATTCCCCGCGCTGGCCGGAGGGAGGGTAATTCCTGGTCGGACCAGGACATTGTTCACGACGACGTACGAGGCCCCGGCCGCCTGACCGACGCCGGTTCCGCTGCCGCCGCCCGGCCCTGTGCCACCGACCGAACCGGTTCCAGTCGCGGAAACACCCGTTGTGGTGGTCGCCGTGGTGCCAATGTTGGCACCCTGAGCGAAGTAGCCGTACTGGTCAAAGGCAAGGTCCTGGATCCGACGGAAGTCGGTCGGAACCGCCGCATAACGATCGACGATCGTTGAGTCGGTCGAGGTGTTGGCGTCCGCGGTCAAAGTGGGAGACAGTGAAATGATACCCGTGGGAGCCGCCGTCACGGTGCTCGTGGTGCTGTTCGTGATCGAAGTTCCGAGCAGAGAGTCTCCGCTAATGCCTTCCAAACCGCTATATCCAGGTTGAGACGGAATTCCGGCCGCGGCGGGCGTGCCGAAGTCGGTGTACGCGGCGTAGACGCGCGAGACGTAGTCGGGGTTGGCCGCGGTCATTCCGACGATCGGCCCGTTGGCCAGGGCGTTGATCGGCGTCGCCCCTGTCGGCAGGACGGCCGTGCTGATGTTCTGGCCGGGCGTGTAGGCATTGGCATTGAAGAAGATGGCCGAGATCGCGCCCGATCCCGCGTTCGTCGAGCTCACGCCGCCGCCCGCCAGAAGTCCCCGAAGGAATGACTGGTCTTCGGGCGGAGCCACAAGAATGGCGCTGGGATTGATGGCCAGCTTGTTCGCCGAGAAGCCGGCGCTGAAGTCGGCGAACATTCCCATGAAGGTGCCGTCGGGGGCGATCCGGTAGATTGCGTTCTTGGCCGGGTCCTGACGGTCGACGCTGGTGACGAACATCGACGGCTTGCCGTCGAAGTAGCCTTCGGGGTCGAAGGTGATGTCGTACCAGTTCACCAGGCCGGTCGACGTGCCGAGTGAGTTGGCCGCCGTGGTCAACTTGTCGGAATCCAGCTGCGGGATGACCGTGTTCAGGTCAAAGAAGACGTTGGTCTTGCCCGTCGCCGGGTCGACGCGGTAAATCACGCCAGGTCGATTGATGACCGGAGTGGAGACGGTCGGCGGTGACGTGTTGTTGTCCGTCGCCTGAGCCGTCGAGACGGTGCCGTTTTCTCCGGCTCCGCGAGAGATCGCGTAAACGTCGTTTCCGAAGACGCCGCCAGGTCCCGACCGGATGCGGACGATATCGCCGCCGAAGGACGAGATGGGGGTCAACTGCGAGACGGAATCAAAAGGAGCGGCGGTCAGGAAGCCCGTGTCGGGAGTTCCAATCGTCACCGTCACATTGGTCAGGCTGGTATTGGCCGGCTGTCCGGCGACGGTCGTTGTCGCGGCGAGAATGGGCGAGACCGCGATTACAGGCGCCAGGAGGCTACGCTCCTCAAGCGGCTGGACGGTCTCGATCCTGTGGTTACGGCGACGCCGCTGCGCGGGGCCGTGCGCCTGCGGTCGGGATGGCTGAGACATTCCATTATCTCCTAAGGCTAGACTCGTCCGTCCTGGACCGAGGCCGAGACGCCCGGCAACCCACACTATCGGCGCAAGCGGTCTTCCCGAATCAATGGAAACCGCGGTAAGTCCCGACGACACGGCATAACTGTCGTGCGCGGACTAACCTTACTGGTCTCTTTGAATCGGTCGAAACCGCCTCAAAAAATCAGCGAAAGATCCGCCAAGGGCGGTGGAACCCGAACGACCGGCCCAATCCAGGCCGATTTCCGTTCAAGTCGCGGACAGGATTTAAACCCGATCGGATGCCATTCACGGAACGCGAGGCATCCAACGTCGAACAGACCCGGGGTCAAATGACCCCGAGCCTTGGTCGAGTCCGGTGATGCGAGAGAGAGGAGAAATCCGGGCGAAAAACCGTTCCGAACAACTTATTCCACGACGCCCTGAGGGCCGCGGGGCTGCGGAGTGAATTGCTGTTGGGCGGAGCCGGCGCGACGTCGGACGTCGAGTTCGATCGAGCCGAAGGTCTGCTCGTGGCGCTGGATCGTCATCCCGAGCGCGGTGAGAAGGCGCTTCGAGGTGTAGAAGTTCATGACAATCCGCTGGTTCGCCTTGACTTCCTGCTTGCCCGTGGCGAAAGGCTGGGGATTCAGGCCGAAGTCGAGAATGACTTCCTCGGGGGTTGCCGTGACCCTGCAAAAGTTGGAATAGGACGGCAGGGCACCGGTGTCATCAACAACGACCTCGGTTTGCTGCTGACCTTGCTGCGAGGCGGCCTGAGGGTGCGCCCCTTCGGGCGTGGGGTTGTCGCTCATGGTGGGGTTCTCCTTGACTCGGAAAGGGGTGCCTGTCGGGACAACACAGGAACCCAGCGCTGGCGTCTTCCAGGTCGCTTTCCGCGCGGACCCGGAACGTCTCGCCTTCGCGTCGCGTCGTCGCCAAGTTGAACCGAACCCGCGCCGCGGATCAAGCCGTCTTCGCCAGTTCGGTCGTGATTGCCTGTTCAACAAGTCGGTCAAGCTCGGCCAGGGTCCGGTCCGTGGCGCCAATCTGGGCGAGCACATACGACCGGCCCGCCGCTCCCCGATTCGCCGCCGATTCCGGGTCGTTGAGGTCATCAGCCAGCGCCGACGTCAATTCCTCGGCATTGCCGACCTGCCGTGCCCCGCCTCGTGACAGCAGATGCTCAACCGTCTCGCGGAAGTTCTCGGTGTGCGGGCCAAAGAGGACCGACGCCCCAAACGCGGCCGGCTCCATCATGTTCTGACCGCCGCGCCCCGGCTTCAGGCTCCCTCCCACATACGCGACGTCCGCCAGGCCCCAGACCGCGGAGAGTTCGCCGATCGTGTCGATCAAGATCACGGGAGGCGAACCCCCCGGAACCCCTTGCCGGGTCGTCGAGGCGGGAGCACTCCGGCGAATAACGCTTTCGCCCTGCTGTCGGAGCCACGTCGCCACCGGTTCAAAACGCTCGATATGGCGAGGCACGACAATCAATCGCAGGCCCGGATGCTCGGCTCTGGCGGCGCGATACGCCGAGAGCGCGGCGGCCTCCTCGCCATCCATCGTGCTTCCCGCGACAAAGACAACCTCGGCCGGCGAGATTCCAAGCTCGCGCCTTAACCTCAAGGTCTTCGGATTGTTTCGGTCGTTCTCCAGCCCCTCGAACTTGACCGACCCAGTGACCCGAACCCGCTGCCGAGGAATGCCCAGGTCCACGAATCGCTCGGCATATTCCTCGGTCTGCGCGGCGACGGCATCAAGGCGGCGCAGCGTCGAGCCGAGTGGACCTCGAAGTCGTCGGTAACCTTGATGGCTCCGCAAACTCAACCGGCCGTTGATGATCGCAACCCGGGCCCCTGCCTGCTTGGCCGTCCAGACGAGGTTCGGCCAGAGTTCCAGTTCCACGAGGGCGAGAACCGTCGGCCGGACCCGCGCCACGGCCCGACGCGCGGACCAGCTAAAATCGAGAGGCGCGTAAAACGTGACAAGTTCAGGGAATGTCCTTCGCGCGACCGCCAGACCGGTCGGCGTCGTTGTCGAGACCATGAGATCCCAGCCCGGGCGCCGCCTCGCCAACTCACGGACCAGCGGGCGGAGCGACAGCACCTCGCCGACACTCACCGCATGGAACCAGATGCAAGGGCGATCGCCGATCCGTAACGGGGCCTTGCCCTTGAACTTCTCCGCCCAGCCCTCCCGGTATTTCCCCGACCGAATCGATCGATAGAGCAACCAGGGCGCGCAGACGAACAGGAGTCCGAGGTAAATCAAGTTGAGCAAGACAGGCATCGGGGAATCCTTTCCCTGGCCGACGCGTCCAAATCAGGCGTACGATCATCCTGAAGAATCGCTAAAGCCTGTGCAAGGCGCGTGCCCTTAAGGCTTTTGAAACGCCTTGACCTCAACAAACCGTCCCGACCCCCATTTCACGTTGGGTCGAGACGGCTTGATGTCAGGGTCCAACCCGATCGTAAACGCGGCGAAGCCGACAACTTCGGAAGGAAACAGGTTTACTCCCCGCATTTGGGTCAAAGCCCGTTTCAACCTTAGAAGACGTCGCTCGACGCTTCCTTCCGCATGCAGCAAACCTTGTACTTTTTACCAGAACCGCAGGGGCAGAGATCATTCCGACCGACCTTTTTGCCAAGATTGCGAACCGGTTCCTGCTTCCGTTCGGCTGACTGCTGACTCGCCGCGATGGCGGCATCCTGCTGAGACTGGATCTCGGACCGAGGGGCCGCGGCCGTGGCGAGTTCCGACTGCGCCGATTGATGAATCGTCTGGGCGCGGTCAAGCTGCCAGCGGGCACCTAGATAGGAGAGAAACTCAGGATCAAACTGCTCGACCCGGAAGACCAGGTCGGTGACCTTGTCCGAGACGCCGCTCCACATCTCGGCGAAAATCTTCATCCCTTCCTGCTTGTACTCGACCTTCGGGTCTTTCTGGGCATACCCTTGAAGGCCAACCGAGCTGCGTAGGTGGTCCATCGCCCGGAGGTGTTCCATCCAGCTCGAATCGAGGATCTGGAGCAGGAGAACCTTCTCCATCTCGCGCATCTCGGGTCTGTGCCGGGCGTCGAGTGCATTGACCAGGCGATCCCGCGCATCTTCGCGGCCGAGCGAACGAAGTTCCTCACCGGTCGTCTCGACGCCGAGGTTTTCTCTCGCCCAGGCGGCGAGGTCGTCAAGCGTCCGCGCGTCTGGAGAATGCGTGAGCGGCCTGACTGACGTTGGCTTCGGGCCAAAGGTGGCGTCGATCCGCGATTCGAGTTCATCCGAGAGCCGGGCGCCGGGATAGTGCTTCTCGGCAACCCCAAGTAGGAGTGATTCGATCTCGGGGCGGAGCTTGAGGTTCAACTCGTCGGGATCGACGAGCGTGTGAAAACGATCGGAGGCCCAGGCGGCGAGCCCTTCGCGGTCGTACCGGGCGGCCTGCGTCTGGGTCCGCTCGTGAAGATATCGGGTCATCCCGACGCGGACAGGGAACTCCGCCTCTTTCTGACCATAGAGTTTCCGCGCCAGGGCCAAAGCCCGCGAGGTCACCTCGACTCGCGAGAGACCAGCCCAGCCGGCGGGCTCGACGGCGACTCCAAACTTGTGATGCAGCCAGCCGGCCAGGGACTTCCGGCCCCAGTCCTCGCGAAGGAATTCGACAGCCTGTTCGATGTCGACCTTCTTGACAGCCTCGGACGCCTTCTCGACGAGGAATTCTTCCAGGCCGTTGCGGTCGAACTCGAAATCGTCACGGTTGTAGGTGGCAAACCGTTTGAGGTCTTTTTCCTTGAGGTTCAGGTTGAACCGGGTGTTCACCCAGGTCACCAGCGAGAGCCAGGTCCATTCCGAAGGCTCGGCGTCGGAGGGGAGGTTCTCTTCCACGGCCTCGCGGACGGTCTCGGTCAACTGGCCTTCCGCCTGCTGGCGAGCTTCCTCCAACGCGTCTGCGGGCTCGATACCCTTGAAGTCCTTGGCGGAGAGCTCGACGCCAAGGCGCTGACCGACGTACTCGGCGAAGCTCGCCGCGGCGTAATCGTCGGCGAGGAACCGGCCGACGGCGTCGCCGATCTGGTCGTCGATCATGTCGAGGATCGCATCCTTGGGGGACGACCCGTCGAGCAGCCTCTGGCGGAACGAGTAGATCCGCTTCCGCTGTTCGTCCATGACCTCGTCGTATTCAAGAAGGTTCTTACGCGAGTCAAAGTTGCGCTCTTCGACCTTCTTCTGTGCCCCTTCGATGCGTCGGGAAACAAGCTTACTCTCGATCGCCTCGCCCTCTTCCATCCCCAACCGGGTGAGAACGGCCGAAACCCACTCGCCCGCGAACTTTCGCATCAGGTCGTCTTCGAGCGAGAGGAAGAAGCGCGACGACCCCGGGTCACCCTGTCGACCGGCCCGGCCGCGAAGCTGGTTATCGATTCGACGGCTCTCGTGGCGCTCGGTGCCGATGATGTGCAGACCGCCGTGGGCGGCGACCTCGCGCCCCTCGACCTTCATCTCGGGCTCGTATCGGTTGACTGCCTCTTTCCAGACCTCGGGGGGAACTTCGAGCCGGGTCGGGTAGAGCGGCCGGTTGTCCTCATCGGTGAGCCGCTTCAAGTCGGCCCAGGCCATGAACTCAGGATTACCGCCGAGGATGATGTCGGTTCCCCGCCCCGCCATGTTCGTGGCGATCGTCACCGCGCCTTTGCGACCGGCCTGGGCGACGATCTCGGCCTCGCGTTCGTGATACTTGGCGTTCAGAACCTGATGCGGGATGCCGTGCGACTTGAGCATCTCGGAGATTTCTTCCGACTTCTCGATCGAGGTCGTGCCGACGAGGATCGGTCGGCCCGTCTCGTGAATCTCGCGAAGTTCTTCGAGGATCGCGCCATATTTTTCGCGATCGGTTCGATAGATCGTGTCGGCGTAGCTGACCCTGGTAAGCGGCCGATTGGTGGGAATGGCGATGACGTCGAGCTTGTAGACCTTCCAGAACTCGTTGGCCTCGGTCATGGCCGTGCCGGTCATTCCCGAGAGCTTCTTGTAGAGCTTGAAGAAGTTCTGAAGGGTGATCGTGGCGAGCGTCTGGTTCTCTTCCTTGATCTTGACCTTTTCCTTGGCCTCGACCGCCTGGTGCAGGCCGTCGGACCATTGCCGACCCGTCATGAGTCGGCCGGTGAACTCGTCGACGATGACGATCTCGCCATTCATGTCGACGTAGTCGCGGTCGCGCTTATAAAGGTAGTGGGCCTTGAGCGCATTATCGATCAGGTGAGGCCATTCCATGTTGCCGGGCGTGTAAAAACTCTCGATCCCGGCGATCCGTTCGGCCTCGCGGATGCCCTCATCGTTGAGGTGGCAGGTCCGCTCTTTTTCCTTGACCTCAAAGTGCGCATCCTTCTTGAGAAGGCGAGCGATCCGGTCGGCCTCGGCATATTTACGGACGTCGTCGAAGGCGGGACCGGAGATGATCAGCGGGGTACGCGCCTCGTCGATGAGGATACTGTCAACCTCGTCGATGATCGCGTAAAAAAGTTCGCCCTGCGATTGCAACTCCCGCGTTGGCTTCATGTTATCGCGAAGATAATCGAAGCCGAACTCGTTGTTGGTGCCGTAAGTAATGTCGCGCGAGTAGATGTCTTGCCGTTCCTGCGCTTCCATGTCGGACTGGATCGCGCCGACGGTCATGCCCAGGCCGCTGAAGAGGGGGCTCATCCACTCGGCGTCCCGGCGCGCGAGGTAGTCGTTCACCGTGACGACGTGAACACCATGCGCGGGCAAGGCGTTCAGGTAGGCGGCCAACGTGGCGACGAGCGTCTTGCCTTCACCGGTGACCATCTCGGCGATGTTGCCCCAGTGCAAGACCATCCCGCCCATGAGCTGGACGTCATAATGCCGCATCTTGAGATAACGGCGGCCCGACTCGCGGCAGGCGGCGAAGGCTTCGGGCAAGAGCGAGTCGAGAGTCTCACCCTCGGCCAGTTGGCGGCGGAAGTCGGCCGTTTTGTCGCGAAGCTGGTCGTCGGAAAGGCCCTGCATGACCGGCTCAAGCTCGTTGATCCGGGCCACGATCGGCCGCATCCTTCGGATCTGCCGCTCGTTCGAGTTGCCGAAGAGACGGATCAAGCCCGTCGACACTCCCTCCGAAACGGAGGTCAGCGCGTCGGTGGTCTTATCCCAAATCTCGCTGAGCAGTTCCATTGCCTGTTTCGCCCTGCCTACGTCCGATAACCGGAATTGCCGCAATAACTCGATAATCCGTCATATCTTACATCAGGATCTGCCATCCCGTCAAGGTCGCCCGAGGACGTCCGGCAGTCTGACCTCTCACGTTCATGGGACGCTCTGATCGGTGAAATTCGCCCGGCTCAATGGCTTCGTTTTGAGATCGTCGACGATTTCCCGAGTGATCTGGCGTCGTCAAGACCGTGGACGACGTCGTACAATCCAAGAAAGTCGACGGCCAGTCATCAGTCATTCTGTCCGTGACGGTCAAGCCCTTCGGCATTGAAGGATCGTTGAGGGTTCAAAAGGAGAGGGTCGGGCTGTTGTTGGACGAGCCGTCGGATCGATCGAGAAGTCTGGTTTTTCTGGGAACGGGCACGTCGACCGGCGTTCCGGTCCTCGGCTGCGATTGCCCTGTCTGCGTCTCGACCGACCCGAGAAACCAGCGGACGCGACCGAGCGTCTTGCTCAAGCTTCCCGCCGGGAACCTGCTCATCGACACGACCCCAGAGGTCCGCCTGCAACTGCTTCGCGAACGCATTCGACGGCTTCACGCGATTGCATTCACGCATCACCACGTGGATCACCTTTTCGGGCTTGATGACGCGCGGGTTTTTCCGAAATACCTGGGCGGCCCGGTTCCGATCTTCTGCGAGTCGTCGACCGAGGATTCGATCCGACGGGTCTTCAGCTACGCCTTCGATGCGCGAACCGCCTTCTTGCCCGCGGGTTTTCTGCCGAAGATGGTTTTCGAGACGATTGAGCCGGGCGTGCCTTTCCGCGTACTTGGCGAGTCGGTCTTGCCGATCCGCCTTCAACACGGTCGGCTCGACATTCTCGGTTTTCGGATTGGCGGCCTCGCGTATTGCACCGACGTCAATCGAATCCCCGACGAGTCCTGGCCGATGCTGGAAGGTCTCGACGTTTTAATTCTCGACGCCCTGCGGTTTGAGCCGCACCCGACGCACTTTTGTCTCGACGAGGCCCTGGCCGTCGTGGAGAAACTTCGGCCTGGCCGGACCTTCTTCACGCACATCTCGCACGGTTTTGACCACGAGGTTGTCGAGTCGACCTTGCCGCCCCGCATCGGTTTGGCCTACGATGGTCTGACCTTGAACTTTTGAAGAAAGACCGCCACGCCGGGTCCCCCTTTTCCCAGGTCCCCATTCCGTCGGGACAGGACCGGGAGCGCGCCCGCGCGGCAGAGGGTTCGTCGCCCATGACCCCCGACCCGACGCTCCTGGGGCGCCTGGCCCGTCACGGGCAAGATCATCTTCTGGCCTGGTGGGCCGACCTCGACGACGCCCAGCGCTCCGCGCTCAAGGCCGAGATCGAGGCGGTCGACCTCGCGCAGCTCAACGCCCTGATCGACCAGCACGTCAAGATCAGCGAACCCCCCGCGCCCGAGGTCGATCGCGTCAAGCCGATCGAGGTCGTCCGCCTTCCGCAAACCGACGGCGAACGGATCAGCCAGCGACACGTCGCCGAGGCCGGTGGCGATGCCCTCGCGGCGGGCGAAGTCGCGGTCGTCATCGTCGCGGGGGGCCTGGGGACCCGTCTCGGATTCGAAGGACCGAAGGGGACTTTTCCGATCGGCCCGGTCTCGGCCGCCAGCCTCTTTCAGGTCCACGCCGAGAAAGTTGTCGCGACCGGCCGACGCTTTGGCAAGACGATCCCTCTTTATGTAATGACCAGCCCCGACAACCACGAAACCACCGTCCGCTACTTTGACGATCACGACCGGTTCGGCCTCGAACACGTCCGCTTCTTCGTTCAAGGGCAGATGCCCGCCGTCGACCGCGCGACCGGCAAGATACTCCTCGCCGAGAAAGGCCGACTGGCGCTCAGCCCCGACGGCCACGGCGGCACCCTCAATGCCCTCGCCGCGCCGGGGCCGGACGGATTGCCGAGCTGTCTCGACGAGATGAAACGCCTGGGCGCGCGGACGATCTTTTACTTCCAGGTTGATAACCCCCTCGTCAAGATCGCCGACCCGGCCTTTCTCGGCCATCACCGTCAGGCCGACGCCGAGATGTCGTTCAAGGTGATCGAAAAACTCGCCCCCGACGAGAAGCTCGGCCTGGTCGTCTCGGTCGACGGCCGCCCGCAGGTGATCGAATACTCCGACCTCCCCGACGAACTCGCCGAGCGTCGCGGTCCCGAAGGAGGACTGGAACTCTGGGCTGGATCTATCGGAATTCACCTCCTGGAAGTCGCGTTCATCGAACGGTTACTCTCCGACCTGACGCTCCCCTTTCATCGGGCCATCAAGAAGGTTTCTTATCTTGATCGCGAGGGGAAGACGGTCAATCCCGCTTCGCCCAACGCGGTGAAGTTTGAGCGGTTCATCTTCGATGCGCTGCCGCTCGCCCAGCGTTACACGCTCGTGGAAACCGATCGGGCGCAGGAGTTTGAGCCCTTGAAGAACGCGACCGGACCCGACTCGCCCGCGTCGGTCCGCCAGAGAATGAGCGACGTCTTCGCTGACTGGCTGGAACAGGCCGGAGCGGTCGTGCCTCGACGCCCGGACGGCTCGGCGGCGTTCGGGCTGGAGGTCAGTCCGAGGTTCGCGCTCGACGCCGCGGAATTGAAGTCAAAGATCGCGCCGGGCCTGGTCGTGGAAGGCCCGATTTACATCGCTCCGTGATGGATGGATTGAACTGACGCGGGACTGGAAAGGATTCGAGGGACCATGCTGCACGCCGTCGTGATGGCCGGGGGAAGCGGAACGCGGTTCTGGCCCAAGAGCCGCCGGAATCGTCCCAAGCAGTTGCTGAACCTTTACGGCGACGCGACGATGCTTCAGCAGACCGTCGCGCGGGTCGCCCCGCTGGTCCCTCCGGGCCGGGTTTTGATTATCACCGGGTCGGACCAGGCCGAAGCCGTCCGGGCGCAGCTTCCCGATGTTCCCGCTCGAAACGTCGTCGCCGAGCCTTGCCCGAGAGACACCGCCCCCTGTGTCGGCCTCGCGGCGCTGATCGTCGCCAAGAACGACCCGGACGGCACGATGATCGTCATGCCCGCCGATCACGTGATCTCGCCGCCGGAAACCTTTCTGCGCACGGTGAATGCGGCGGTCTCGGTTGTCGATGCCGACCCGTCGGCCTTTGTCACCTTCGGCGTCAAGCCAACCCGACCCGAGACCGGTTACGGCTACATCGAGCGCGGCGAACGCCTGGGAGCACCCGAAGGCATCGAGTTGCACCGCGTGACCCAGTTCCGCGAGAAACCCGATCGCGCTACGGCCGAGCAATTCCTGGCCGAAGGACGATTCGCCTGGAACGCCGGCATTTTCCTCTGGCGTGCCCGCGCGATTCTCGACGCCCTCGCCGAGCATCGGCCGGCGATCGCCGCCGCCCTGGATCGAATCGCCCCGAGCCTTGGCACTCCCGACGAGGCCGAGGTGATCGCCCGCGAGTTCCCGCTCATGGAGCGAATTCCGATCGACAAGGCCGTCATGGAAAAAGCCAGAAACGTCCGGGTCATGGAAGTCGTTTACGACTGGAACGACGTCGGTGACTGGCGAGCGCTCACGGCTCTCGTCGCGCCCGATTCCGGGGGAAATACCATTCAGGGCCAGGTCCACCTGGTCGAGACGACCAACTCGATCATCGTCTCCGACGGCGGCGGCTTGATTGCCACACTCGGCGTGGACGACCTGGTGATTGTCCAGTCGGGCGGGGCCACCCTGGTGGCGCGTCGCGATCAACTGGACAAGCTCAAGGGGCTTGTCGAAGGGTTGGAGAAAGCCGGGCACGGGTCGGCTCTTTGAGCGATCGAGGGGCTTTGGGAGCGCGTGATGTCCTGTATCCTGGGGCTTGATTTCGGCACGAAACGGGTCGGGGCGGCCCTGAGCGACTCTCGAAGGAAGATTGCCACCCCGCTCGAAGTATATGAACGCCGCGACAAGAATCAGGACGCTCGCCATTACCAGACGCTCGCCCGCGAGAACGAGGTGGACCGGATTGTGATTGGCCTTCCCGTTCACCTCGGCGGTCGCGAAGGAACGAGCGCCTCACTGGCAAGAACCTGGGGCGACTGGCTGGGCGAGGTTACCGGCCTGCCTGTCGTTTACGTCGATGAACGTTACACGACCGTCGAGGCCGAGGAGAGTCTGATTGCCATCGGCCTGAAACGAAGCAAGCGCAAAGGATTGCGCGATATGCTGGCCGCTCGTCTCCTTTTACAAAATTATCTCGACGACGGTTGCCCGGAAACGCTCGAACGCCCTGCTCCGCTGGCAGACCCCGACGAGGCCGCGCGATGACGACCCTGATCGTCGGCTGCGGTTACCTTGGGCTTCGCGTCGGCCACCTATTGGGAAAACGAAGCCAACCGATTTTCGGGACGACCCGGACCGAAGCGCGCGCCGAGCGACTGCGCGCGTCGGGGATTTCGCCCGTGATCGCCAACGTTCTCGATCCCGCGAGTCTTCACGGTCTGCCCAAAGCCGATCGCGTCCTCTACTGCGTCGGGTTTGACCGGACCGCGGGAGTTTCGATGCGGGCCCTCTATCTTGATGGACTTCGCAACGTCCTGCGCGCCCTGAACGGCAAAACCCAGCGCCTTGTCTATGTGAGCGCGACGAGTGTCTACGGCCGGAACGATGGCGGATGGGTCAACGAGGATTCGCCGACCGATCCGGCGACCGAGTCGGGCCGCGTCTGTCTCGATGCCGAATCAATCGCGCTCGGGTCAGAATTCGAGGTCGTCGTCGTTCGCTATTCCGGGCTTTATGGGCCTGGTCGAATCTTGCGCAGGGCGGCGATCGAACGGGGAGAGCCGATCGTCGGCGACCCCGAAAAATGGCTGAACCTGATCCAGATTGACGACGCCGCCTCGGCCGCGCTCGTTGCGCTCGATCGTGGCCTGTCGGGTCGGACGTATCTGGCGAGCGACGATCAACCCCTGCCTCGGCGTGAGTTTTATCAGTACGTGGCCGAAGTGCTCGGTTGCTCGCCGCCTCGGTTCCAGGCTCCCGAGTCGGGAAGCGCCGAGGCTCAGCGCGAGGATTCGAACAAACGGGTTTCCAACCGTCGCATTCGTGATGAGCTTGAACTCGTTCTGGCATATCCCGATTGCCGCGCCGGGCTCCGCGCGGCAATCGATTTGGAACGTTCTGAAACGACTTCCCGGACGAGCGGTCCATTCCTTGCATGCTAAGGAACCGGAAGGCCCGGCGGCCATGCGGTCTGAGCTGGGCGGACAATCAATCGGACCCACCCGAGGA
This sequence comes from Isosphaeraceae bacterium, assembly GCA_965277595.1. GTDB lineage: Bacteria > Planctomycetota > Planctomycetia > Isosphaerales > Isosphaeraceae > CBDIDH01. The sequence continues at coordinate 157,169 of CBDIDH010000002.1, read as the reverse complement.
GTTACTTCCGATGGCGAGTGCGTCGATGGAAAAAGCCTTGAAACTGGCGGTCGTCACGGGACTTCGAGCCGCGCTCGGCCCGGCGCTTCTGGCCCGTTCGCGGCACCTTCCCGAACAACACCACCTGGCGGCGGCCGCGCTCGGTGAACTGGTCTTCGACAAGCTGCCGTTTGTTCCGAGCCGCGATTCGTTACCGTCGCTCGTGGCCCGAGGTTTGGCCGGAGCCTGGGTCGCCGGCAAGTGCGCGGAGGAAGATGGCCCGAATGCCGACCCCTGGATCAAGCCCCTCGGCGCCGCCGTGGCGATTGGCGTTGCGGTCATGGCCCCGAAGGTGCGGCGGTCGCTCGGTTGGAGTCTGAGGATTCCCCAACCCGTGCTCGGCCTGATGGAAGATTATCTGGCCTTGAAGCTTGGCACCGAGGCCGTGGGAATGACCATCGGCGACGCCTCCAGCGCGGCGGTCGAGACCGTGGACGACTTCCGCGAGCGATTCCAGCTTGAGGGCTTGACGATTCCGGGTCTTCCGTTCGGACAGCCTCAATCCGCGGGCGCGGGTTCGATGTAACAGCCGAGCGGCCCCTGAGACGCTCCAAGACGCGGGTCGGGCCCGTAGGAAAGCACCTGGTCGCGCTTCAGCTCGGCCTTTTCCTTATGCGTGGTATAAACCACGGCCCGGCCCGTGTTATGAATTCGCCAGGTCAGTTCCACGGCCGCCTTGAGCGGGTGGGCGAAAAGCTTGGTCAGCAGCTCGACCACATAATCAACCGTGTGTTCCTCGTCGTTGAGGATAATGACGTTAAACGGCGGGAGTTGCTTGGTTTGCGACTCCGTCGCCGTCTTGCCGCGAGGCTCGGTCTGGGTCGTGACGACCGTTTCGGTCCCGGCGCTCTCAGTCTCGATGTCGTCGGCGTCACTCATGCGGACGGCTCCAGGTCGCGATTGTACCTGTGACACGAAGCCTCTATTATAATGGTTTGGCCCCGTCTTGCGGAACCGTGATTTCGCAACCAAAGTCGCGCCGAATGATGGATGGACCGAACCGGGAACGTTGACCGATGTCTCAGATGAGCCCAGGGGCCGCGCTCCGACAACTTCAGCAAGCCCAGGCGGGCTTGAAAAAAGCCAGGCAAGTGATGAAGCTTGCCCGAGGCGATGCCAACGCAAACCCGACGGTTATCAAGGTCGGCTGGGAGAGCCTCTCGAAGGCTCATAAACTGCTCGCCGAGATTCCACTCGCGGCGATCGTCGAGCCCGTCTTGACGAAACAGCTGGCCGTTGAGCGTTATGCCACGGCGCTTCTCGTCCGCCTCCGCCGCCTCCTTCGCAATAATTCGGGCGAAAATCTTGCCGACGAGTTCGACGACGAGGAAACCGAGGCCGATGACGACGATATGATCTGACGTCTTTCGCTTTCGGTTCAATCGGCCCACGCTTTTTGAAATCTGTGACCGATCCCGCCCCGCTTTCGATATCTTGGTTCCCAAACTGGCTTTCACACAAATGAGTCTCGCCTTGAGCGTGTCGTCATGAGCCGCCGATTCCGACCCGAGGGGGAGACTGCCCCGACGGTCCCCGTTCCCGACCGACCGCTGGAACCGACGGGCGAACTGCCGGTAGTCGCCGTGAGAGCGCCCGGGAACCATCCTTTTGTTTATCGAAAGATGGTGATCGGACCGGCCGGAGTCGTCCGGCCGAGAGACGGCGACCTCGTCCGGGTGGTCGATCGCGACCGATTTCCGATCGGCTTCGGCTTCTGGAACAGCCGGTCCCAGATCACCCTGAGGCTGCTCAGTCCGGGCGTCACGCCCCCGGGCCTAGACTTTTGGAAGGAACGGCTCACCCGGGCGGTTTCCTTGCGGCGCGACGCCCTCGGGCTCGACGCGACGACCAACGCCTATCGCGTCGTCCACGCCGAGGGAGACGGTCTCTCGGGTCTGATCGTTGACCGCTTCGATGACGTTCTCTCGGTCGAGGTGTTCAGCCTGGGCATGTATCAGCGGATCGGCCCGATCCTGGAAATTCTCGCGGAGGCAGCGGGAACGAAACACTACCGGGTCCACGTCGACGAGCGCATTGCCCTCGCCGAGGACTTTCCCGGCCGTCCGGTCGCCAGTTCCGACCTTCCTCAGCGCGTGACGATCGTCGAGAACGGGGTTCGCTACCGGGTCCACTTTGAAGGGGGTCACAAGACCGGTTTCTTCTGCGATCAGCGCGAAAATCGGCTCAGACTGGCTGGTTACTGCAAGGACCGGTCGGTTCTCGATGTGTGTTGTTACACAGGGGGCTTCGGCGTTTACGCGGCGGTCAAGGGGGGTGCCCGCGAGGTGACCTGCGTTGATCTCGACGAGAAGGCCATCGCCCTTGCCCGCGAGAACGCCAACGCCAACCAGGTCCGGCCCACGCTCGTCCATGCCGACGCTTTTGGCTATATGCGGCAGATGATCACCAACGGTCGGAGTTATGGTGCCCTCGTTCTCGACCCACCCAAGCTGATTCCCGGCCGGCTCGACATCGCTTCGGGAAAACGGAAGTATTTTGACCTCAACGTGCTCGCGATGGGTCTGGTTGAGCCGGGCGGAATGCTCCTGACCTGCTCCTGCTCGGGCCTGCTGCCGCCCGAGGAATTCCTCTATCTGCTCCGCGCCGCGGCGAGAAAAGCGGGTCGATCCGCGCAGGTTCTGGCCGTGACCGGGGCCTCGCCCGACCACCCTGTCGGTCTCGATGCGCTGGAAGGTGCCTACCTCAAGGCCGTCTGGCTTCGCATGGGCGACCGGATCGGTCCGTCGCCGGGTCTCGCCGATGACGACCTCGGGCCGATGGAGTCGTTCGACGATGAGCCGGATTCCGACTGACGACTTTGGCGGGGACTTTGCTTTGCTTTGGCGCCAATCGGTCGTAAACTAGCGGACGATCCCAAGGCGTTTGCTTCCGCGGGTCGGGTCGGTCGGTCGGTACGGGGCATCGAACGACGTGGCAAGCTTGACGGTCGAGAACTACGTGAAGACCATCGCCTTGATCGCCGGCCGCGACCACGAGTCGGGCGATCGCGTGGGAACCGGCGAGCTTGCCGCGGCGCTCAACGTCTCGCCAGGAACCGTCACCGGCATGCTCAAGACCCTTTCCGAGGCCAGCCTGGCCACGTATACGCCTTATGAAGGGGCGCGGCTCACGCCGACCGGACGCGACCTGGCGATGAAGGTGATCCGCCGACATCGGCTTCTGGAACTCTTCCTCGTCCAGACGCTCCAGATGCCCTGGGACGAGGTTCACGCCGAGGCTGAGCATATGGAGCATGCCGCCTCGGAGCGTCTGATCGATCGGATTGACGCCTTTCTCGGTCACCCGACGGTCGATCCCCACGGCGATCCCATTCCCAGGGCCGACGGCTCTGTCGTCGAGACCGAGGGGATGCCCCTGACCGACCTTGGCTCCGGGCGGCGATTCCGGGTCGTCCGCGTCGTCGATCAAGACCCGGCTTTCCTTCGCTATCTGACCGAGTGCGGCCTGGACCTGAACGCCACGGGCGAACTCCTCGAAAATCGTCCCGAGGCCGGTGCCCTCGTCTTCCAACTGAGAGACCGTCCCGTGGCGCTCGGTCACGCGGCGGCGAAAAAGGTGCTCGTCGTCGCGGGCGATTGAAGTCAAAGGTTCAGGACCGAAACACCTCGTCGTCCGCCGGGGCGGGTTCGCGGCCGATTCGAAACGGGTGCAGGTCGATCCGGGGGGGGCGTCCCAGGATCAGGTCGGTCACGACCTCGGCTGTCGCCGGAGAGAGTTGCAAGCCCGCCCGTTTGTGGCCGGCGGCGACAAAGGCGTTCGAAAAGCCCGGCAGGGGGCCAAGATAGGGCCGGGTGTCCACGCTTCCGGGTCGGAGACCTGCCCACGACGCTTCGAGTTCCGCCTCGACGAGCGTGGGGCAGAGCGCGAACGCCTCGTCGAGCAAGCTTCGCACGCCGAGCGGTGTGGGTCGGGTCTCGAACCCGGAATTTTCCTCGGTCGCACCGATCAAGATCCGCCCATCGTCGCGAGGGACGAGGTAATTCTTGCCGTGCTCGACAATCCGCCGAAGCAGCGGTCGATCGCTCTTGAGCAAGACAATCTGCCCTTTCAACGGCGGCGTCGGCGCCTGGATGCCGAGGCCGTCGAGCAGGCCCCCCGTCCAGGCGCCGGCGGTCACGAGAACCTGGCCACACGAGATCGTTTCCGCCTCTGTGCGCACCGCCGTGACTCGATCGCCAGACGTTTCGAAGCCGAGAATCGGCTGGTTGGTCTGGATCGTCGCGCCGAGAGCGGTTGCGGCGGCGGCCAGGGCGCGGAGATGCCTTGGATTGCGAATCTGGGCACGATCCGGCAAGAAATAGGCGACGCGTAAATTCGGATTGAGCGCCGGCTCGACCCGATAAAAATCAGAAGGCGCGAGTCGCTCGAAGACAATGCTCTCGGTTCGCCAACGTCCCGCCATCGACCGGAGGTCGTTTTCTTCGTCAACCGTCGCGGCGACATCGACGCCCCCGGTCCGGCGATAGCCGTTGTCAATGCCCGTCGCTTCGAGAAGGGCCGCCGACCATTCCGGATAAAGCACGGCGCTCCACGATCGAAGCTCGGTGCTCGAATTCGTTCTGAGCCGCTCGGTATTCGCGGGAATCAGACCGGCACCGGCCCAGGATGCCTCGCGGCCAATCTCCTGACGATCAAAGATCGCCGCCTGAATCCCCTCGCAACCCAGCCGATACGCGACGGAAAGCCCGATCACGCCTGCGCCGACGATCACAACGTCACTTCGCATGTTTGAAAACGTCCGCCGCGGACGCGTCGTGAGCCCGCCAGTCCTTCGCGGCGATACGGAACAGGCCACGATCCTCACCGGCGAGCAAGATATCGTCGCCATCCCAGGCCACGGCCTCGACCTGATCGCCGGATTGAAACGACCGGATCGTGAGCAATTTCCAGTCTCCGCGCTCATTCAATTCATAAACGCCGACCGTTTTCAGCGAACAAACGACCAATCGTCGGCCGTTCGCGGTCAGGTCGGCCCCGGTGACGGGCTCCTGGAATCCTGCAAGGGTTCCGGTTTGAACAGGCAAGGCCGGTCGCAACAACGGAGCCGGCGGATCAAACGGAACCGAAAAAATTGCGGCGGGGCGGCCGTCGAATGTCTTGGAAACAATCAAGGCCGTGCCGTTTTTGAAGACCAGGGCCTCGGCGTCGAACCGACCCGAGGGCGGAAATCGGTAATAACTGGCTGTTTCCACCTTGAGAACCGCCTCGCCGTCACGGAACGGGTCGGGTTCCGTGAGCCGGTAGACGGCCCGAAGCGGGAGCCGGCCGTCGTTGTTGCCAATCTCGCCGATGTAGAGGTGCCCGGCATCATCGGCGGCGATGTCTTCCCAGTCGGTGTTCGGAACATTGACGGAAAAGGCGCGAACGAGCGAGCCATCTCGGCGAACGGCGAAGAGGACAGGCGGATTCCCCGAGTCGTTGTGAACCCAGAAAATTCCCGGATAAACGCGGCTTCGAACCATCCCCGAGGCTTCGCGGATGGCCGGATTTTCGAACCGGCCCAGGCGCTCCAGGTGGGTCGGGGGGGGACCTTCCGCCAGAAAAAGAGCGGCCAGAAGCAAGCTCGACATGAATGTCGCGTCGGTCGGGATGGTGCGGGCGATCTTCACGGTCTTCCATGATAGCAAAAGAGACGCGCCGCGAGGGAAACCGACGTTGGGAGGTGAAACCGCTTGCGGATCGAAGGCGCGGGCGTCACACTCTGCCTTGTTGTGTTTGTGTTCAAAAGCGAAACCGGCGGTACGAAGGACCCATTGAATGGAAGCCCCCCAGATCCGGCCGGGATTGGTCAAGAACGTCGAGCCGATGCCCAGGATCGTCGCCTTTTTCAGAAATTCGGCCTCGGGAAACCTGGCGATTCAACTCCTGACCGCGCTCGGGGTGCCTGGAGACCGGCTCGGTGTAACTCCGCCCGAACAGATCGAACACGAGCAAGGGATGTTGCTCTCGATCGGCTGTCCCGACGAGTCGTGGTTCACCCGCGTCGAGGCAGTCTGTCGTGAAAACGGAGCCGAGACCCACCGTCGCAGGCGTTGAGGAGTCGTCGCGATGACCCGTCGACTCGTTCAGATTGCCGCCCTGATTGGTCTGGTTCCCGTCCTCTGTCGAGGCGTTGATGTTGAGGGAATTCCCTCGTTCGCGCGCGACGTCCCGAAGGTCAAAACGGGTGAGCCCGTGCTTGCTTTCAACGGCAAGAACCTTACCGGCTTTTATGCCTTCACCAAGGATCACCGTTACGAGGATCCGAATCAGGTCTTCACTGTCAAAGAGGGGCTGATTCGCGTCTCGGGTGAAGAATACGGCGGTCTGGCAACCTGTGGGAACTTCGGAAACTATCAACTCATCGCCGAATGGAAATGGGGCAAAACGACCTGGGGTGCTCGCAAGGAAAGAGCCCGAGACTCGGGCATTTTGCTCCACTGCGTCGGTCCCGACGGCGCGGCGGGCGGAATGTGGATGGAGTCGATCGAATGCCAGATCATCGAAGGGGGCTGTGGAGATTTGCTGGTCGTCGGTGGCCTGGAAAAACCCAGCCTGACCTGCGCAACGCGCGTCGGCCCCGATGGTCAGCTCTACTTTGAAAAGGGGGGCAAGGCGGTGACCCGCGACGGCGGCCGGTTCAACTGGTGGGGCCGCGACCCGACCTGGAAGGACACGCTCGGCTTCAAGGGATCGCGCGATCTTGAGTCACCAACGGGAGAATGGAACCGGATTGAGGTCATCTGCGACGGCGAGTCGATCACGAACATCGTCAACGGCGTCGTCGTGAACGTGGGCACGAAGTCAAACCGGACCTCGGGAAAGATTCAGTTTCAGTCGGAAGGGGCGGAGATCTTTTTCCGTAAAATCGAGATCCGACCGCTTCGGAAGTGACCCCGCGGGTGGTTCCCTTCGAACAGGAGGAAAGGCTAGAATAACGGCATGGACCCAGGCGCGCTTTCTGTCTCGCTCGGGGGTGACCTCACGTCATGCCGTTGGTCGTAAAAAGGTTCGGCTTATTCATCGTTCTGGCCCTGGCCTATGGTGCCAGGCCGGTCAACGTGCTGGCGGAGAATGATCCGGTCGTTCTCAAAGGTGTCCAGTTCCTTCGAGGCCAGGCGGGCGCCTCGGGAACGGGGGAAACGGCCCTGATCGCGCTGGCGATGCTCAAGGCGGAAGTTCCGACGACCGACGCGAGCCTGTCGGCCTGCCTGAATAAGCTTCGGGCGCGGATCTCCTCGCGCGGTTACGAGCCGGAGCGTCGCGGCGGTGCGGATATCTACGAGGCGGCGGTCGTCGCCCTGGCCCTCTCCAACACTCTCAACGTGAACCGACGGAGCGAGTTAACCGCGATCGCCCAGTACCTGCTCGGCCAGCAGAAGGCCAACGGATCGTGGGACTATACCGACCGCCAGCTTGGCGATACCTCGATCTCTCAATACGCCCTGCTCGGGCTCTGGGAAGCCGAGAACGGCGGCGCCAGCATCCCTCCCGAGACCTGGGAGCGAGCCGCGGTCTGGTTCATGTCGTCGCAATCCTCCGGCGGAAGCTGGAACTATCACCGCGACGACCCGAATCGGCCCGAGACCCTGGCCATGACCGCCGCGGGAGTCGGTAGCCTTCTCATTTGTCAGCGGCAACTCGGTCGCTATCGCCGCCAGGGCGATTCCGCCAGCCCGCTCCTCGTTCCCCTCACCGCCGAGGGCAAACAGGCGCGCTACGACGTCAGTCTGTCTCACTCAAGGCTCGATCAGGCGATTCGACGCGGACTCGGCTGGCTCTCGTCCAGCTTCACGACCGGCGCAGGCGCCGCGGGCGAATCGATTTACTACGCGCTCTACGGGATCGAACGCGTGGGCGGCCTGGCCAATCGCGACACGCTCGGCCGAGTCGACTGGTTCGAGCAAGGCCGACGTTTCATCCGGGCCTCGCAACGCCCTGACGGCTCCTGGGAAGCCAATTTCGGCGTTGTCCCGAACACGGTCTGGGCGATTCTCTTTCTCACCAAATCCACGGCCAAGACGCTCGCCCGGATCGAGGTCAAATCCCTCGGCGCCGGAACGCTTCTTGGCGGTCGCGGCCTGCCGAGAGACCTCTCAAGCCTGACCGTCGCCGGTGGTCGGGTCGTGAGTCGTCCCATGAATGGCGCGGTTGAGGGAATGCTCGCCGTTCTCGAAGATCCTCGCGCCTCGCTCGCCGACTCGGCCCTGTCGGGCCTCGTCACGCGCTATCTGTCCGACGGCCCGAGCGTGTTACTCCCGCACCAGGACCGTTTCCGCAAGATGCTCAAGGACCGCGATCCCGGCCTTCGAAAGGTCGCCGTCTGGGCGCTGGCCAGGACGGGCGATCTGGACACGGTCCCGACCCTCGCCGATGCGTTGATGGACCCGGACGAGTCGGTCGTGATCGTGGCGCGCGAAGGATTGCAATTGCTGAGCCGCAAGCCTGACGGACTGGGTCCCCCCTCGCCTTCAACTCCTGATCAGCGTCAAGAAGCCGCGGCGCGTTGGCGAGCCTGGTATGCAGCCGTCCGCCCGCTCGATATCGAGGGACAAGATGAGGGCACGGCCCCGGCAGGCGTCGGACGGAGCCCGCGATGACCTCCGCACCCTCCGCCGCGCCGGCGGCACTGGCCTTTGATCCCAGGGTCTTTGGCGAGTCAGCCTATGACCGCGTGACCTCGATGCTCATGGCCGTTGTCGTCGGCGCGGCGCTCGTGGTCGCCTGGCTCTTCTTGATCTACAAGACGAATCAGGAGTACGCGAGCCGGGTCACCGCGCCCCTTCAAATCGTCGAGGTCTTCGGCGGCGGCGGTGGCAGTCCGGATGGAACCCCTGGATCCACCGAGAAGGTCGACATTCCCGGCGCCGAGGCTGCTCCGCAAGCGTCCAACAACGAGGAAACGGCGGGCGAATTTGAACAACCTTCCGTCCAGACGACTCCGTCGTCGATGATCGATGCCCTCGCGGATTCGGGTCAGAACCTCGCCGAGGTTGACATGAGCGCCGAGGTTTCGGGCGGCCCGGTCGCCAGCGGTCGGCGGGCCTCGAAGCTGGGCACGGGGGGACCTGGGCTCGGCCTTGGCCCAGGCGATGGCGGCGTGCCCGCCGAACAGCGCTGGAGTATTGTTTATAACCCCGGCCAGACGATCGAGGAATATGCCCGCCAGCTTGATGCCCTTGGGGTCGAGCTGGCCGTGATCTCCGGCCCCGATCAGCTCACGTATGTTTCCCGGTTCTCGGACGCGGTCCCATCGAAGCGTTCCGGATCGGGTCAAGGCGATAACCGGCTCTATTTCCTCTGGCAAGGGCGAGGGCGAAAGGTCTCGGACGTGACCCTGCTGGCGAAGGCGGGTGTCAATGTCGGCGAAGGGGTCGTCCTTCAATTCTATCCCAAGGCGGTTGAGCAACAACTCGCGCAGCTTGAGGTTCGCTATCGCGGGAGGCAACCCTCGGAAATTCGCTTCACCCGTTTTAGCGTTGTTTCCACAGGATCGGGCTACGGCTTCGCCGTCCTTGCCCAGGAGCCTTTACGTTGAGCCGGACCCGATCGTCCCGTCCTGAACAGGATTGATCAATCCCACATGGCGACCCTCGAAGTTCACGACGGCCGAGGCCGGGTCGAGCGCGTGACGATCGCGAACGATCAGCCGATCATGTTCGGGTCAAGCCCGAAGTGCGACGTCGTCTTGACCGGCGAGGGCGTTCTTCCGTTTCATGGCCGGGTGCGCTGGCAAACCTTGAAAAAACGTTTCAAGGTCGATGCCTCGCCCGACGCGGGTTACCTCGTGGTGAACGGCCACAAGATGGCCTCATCAAGCTTTCGTCAGGGCGATGAGATCCAGATTGGATCGAACCGGATCTTCATGATCCACGCCGGCGCTCCAGAGCCCCCCCCTGCTCCGCCTCGCGACGACGTGACCCGCGTTCAGACCCCGGTTTTTCTCGCGCCGCCCCCCGCTGGCTCGACGATCAAACGCGGAAGCTGGCGCGAGGCCCAGGAGGTCGCCCCGCCGTCGCTGGAGACAGCGATCGCGGAGCCGGAATCACCAGCCGTCACGCCTCCGAAAAACGTCTGGGATTTTCAGCCGGAATGGAAACCGGAACCGGTTCGAGGCTGGAAACGTTTCTTTTACGTCTTCTCCGCGCGCGCCTACGCCCCGGGGCAGGAACGCATTCTTTCGTCGCCGCTGGTCTTTGGCCTTGGCGCTTCGTTCGTGGCACTCGTTCTCGTTGGTATCGCCCTCTACGGGATCATCGCGAAGACCGCGGCCGATCGACTTTACGACCAGGCTGTCAGCAACCTCGATGACGGCGACTACCGGACCGCCATTCGCGGTTTTGACCGCTTCCTCAAGGAGAATCCCGACGACCTCCGCGCCGGCAAGGCCAAAGTTCACCGAGCACTCGCCAAGGTCCGCCAGTACACGAGCCCCGCGGGTGCCTCGTGGGCCCTTGCGCTCGAAGCCGAAGAGGCCATGCTCGCCTCGGTCTCGAAGCTAGACGCCTATCGCGATTCAAGCACCGAGCTTGACGAACTTGTTTTGAAGACCGGCGAGCAACTGGCCGACCGCGCTCGACTCTCGGCAGATCCCGCCACGCTTGCGCAGGCGGAATCGGCCGTGGCCCTTCACGGGAAGATCACCGGCAAGGCGGCTGAGGCGTTTTTGAAAAAGTCGCGTCTGAACGAGAAGCTCAACACCGCCCGCGCGGCCGTTCTCAAGCAACGCATTCGCCTCGAACGCCTGGCCGCGATGGATACCGCCCTCAAAAACGGTTCCTCAACCGGCGTTTACGCCGCGCGCGACGCCCTTGTCGCCGCGTATGCCGACCAGGCCGAGGACCGCGAACTTCTTTCGCGAATGACCGCGGCCAACGCACTGATCCGAAAAGCCGTCATGCTCGACCCCTCGGGACGTCCCGGCGAGACCGAGCCGCACCCCGACCCCCTAGGCCCGCCCACGACCTTGGTTCTCCGCTCTCCAGGTCCAAGCCCCCCGACAGCCGACGCCCCTCTCGTTTTCGCGATTGCCGACGGCATGGCCCACGGCATCGACGGCACAACCGGTGCGCCTGTTTGGCAAACTCCCGTCGGCGAATCATCGCCGTTCCCGCCTCAGCCCATCGCCGGTCAATCCGCGGTTCTCGTTGTCGACGCCCGTCATGACGAACTCGTCCGCCTCGACTCTCGGACCGGAACGCTGACCTGGCGGCAGACCCTCGGCGGTCCGGTGACCGACCCGCCGCTCGTTCTGGGAAACCAGGTGATCCAGACCACGCCTTCGGGACGGCTTCTCATCATCGACCTGCCGACGGGTGCCTTGCGGGCGACCCTGGACCTGAAAATCCCGCTGGCCCGACCTGCCGTCAGCGATGAGTCAGGACGATTTCTCTATGTCGTCGCCGACAAGGACTGCCTCTTCGTCGTCGGTCGCGATCCGATCGCCTGCGTGGCCGTGGAATACCTCGGCCATTCGACCGGTTCCGTCCTCTGCCCCCCCGCGCGGGTCGGGCGCTACCTGATCGTGGCTGAAAATCACCAGATCCGCGCCGGCCGCTGGCGTGTCTTCTTGCTCGACGAGGAAGGAACGAAGCTTTCCGCCATTCAGCAAATTCCGATCGTCGGCTGGACCTGGGGAACGCCCGCCTCGTCGGGTTCTGTCCTCTGGGCGAGCGCGGATCGTGGCGGAATGTCGGCGTACGCCGTCGGTGCTTACGGCGAAAAAGATCCGCTTCGCCTGATCGCGCGGAGCAAATCCGATCAGGACTCGTCTGGTCCCGCCTTCGCCCTTTCTCGATCCGAGCGGGAACTTCTCGTCGGCTCGGGCCGCTCCGGGCGGTACGAACTTGACCCGGAACGGGGCACCCTCGAAGCCTCCTGGACCCTCGCCGAGGCCGGTCCCGCACTCGCCCCGCCGCAGATCGCCGGTCCAACACTCGTTCTGACCCAGCAAAGCAGCGAGGGGCCTGGTGTCGCGCTCTGGGGCGTCGATCCGAAAACAGGTGTCGTCAACTGGCGAACGATTCTGGGTGCCCCCTGGCCCTTGACCCCCGCCTTAACACCGGACGGCAAGGCCCTGACCTCCTTGGGTCTCGACGCCCGCCCGCTTGGCCTCTCCTCGAAGATGCTGCGCAACGGCGGTTTTATCGAGGCTCCGATTCCCCGACCCGGGAGTTTCCGACTTCCCAGCCTCGCCTTTTCTCGGGTCGTCGGCGAGAGCTGGACGGCCCTGATTCCCTCAACAGGTTCGACGAAATGTCTCGTTCAGTCCGGCTCAACTGACGTTCGCGAGGTTGGCTTGCCCGCACCAATCGGCGCCAGGCCGATTGCCTGGGGACCAAATCTTTTTCTTCCGGGAGCCGATGGCAGGGCCTACCTCGTCGACCCGACAACCGGTCAAATGGCTGCCGAGCCCTTCATCCCCCCCTTTGACCGGAACCGGCCGACGCGCTGGGTTCCCCCCGTTGCCCTGGGTGCCGAGGCCGTCGCTCTTGCCGACGAGGCGGGAACGATCCGTCGAATCGTCCGCGTCCGCGATCCAAGGCCCCGCCTGGTCGTCGCCGCGGAAACGTCGGTCGGCGCGGCGATCGCCAACGAACCCAGCTCGACGGGCGACGCGCTCGTCTTCGCGACGATTGACGGTCAAGCCCGGGCGCTTGCCGGTCGCGACCTCAGCCCGATCGGCTCGTGGCGGCTCGACGCACCGCTTGCGATTCCGCCGACAACGATTGACGGCCGCTGCTACCTGACCGACTCGGCCGGCGGTGTGCTCGCACTGGCCAAGGACGGCACGAAGCTCTGGTCCGTCAAGCTCGGGAAGGCCGGCATTGCCGCCTTTTCCGGCCCTCCGGCAGGTCTGGTGACATCCGTCTGGTTTCTCGGCCGCGACGGCTCGATCGAGGCCCGCGACGTGGCGAGTGGTGACGTCAACGCCTCGAACACTCTCGGCGTCCTTCCCGCCGGAGGGCCGATCGCCTTTGAAGATCGTCTCGCCATTCCCACGGGATCGGGCACGCTCCGGCTCCTGAACGACCCGAACCGCAAGGCGCCTGGACCTGGAGTCTCGCCATGACTCGACATCGGGAAACCCCCGGCTTCCAGGCGGCCCTGGCGTTACTTCTTGTGATCTTGGCCTCAACCGATTCCCGGTCGGCCGACGTCGATTTGCGAAGCGCGCCACCGTTTGACCGCATGACGCTCTCGGACAACACCGTCCTCCGCATCGAGCCTGTTCTGCCTCGCCCACTCCCTCCTTACGATCCCGCCAAGGAAGAGAAGCGAAAGCGAGCCAGAAACGAGATTCCTCCCGAGGGTAACATTACTCTGCCCGGCCAGAAGCCAAAAAAGCAGGCCGAGGCCGTCGAACCCGCCGACGAGGAAATCACCGGTACGCTCATTGTTCATCTCCTCGAGGGCGAGGTTCGCGACTTCAAAATCAAGCGGTCGAACATCAAGGCGATCGAATATTACGAAGACATGCTCATTGCCGAGTCGGAACGCCTGATCCTGGCCAAGGAGTTCACCCGGGCCTTTGAGTTCCTCTTGAAAGCCCGGGTCCGATCGCCGGGTTGGCGAGGACTCGACGACCAGGTGAACCGGCTGCTTTTCATCGAAGGAAGCGTCGCGCTACTGGAAAACGATGGCGAGCGCGGGCTCAGACTGCTGGGCGAACTCTTCGCGCGCAAGCCGGATTACCCGGGCCTTGCCGACAAGCTCGCGACCTCTTACGGAAGTCGAGCGGCTCGCGCCTTTGAACTGGGACTGTACGCGCGCGGGCGAAAGATTCTTCACGACGTCGAGCCGATGGCCCCCGATCACGCCGTCCTGCGCGAGGTTCGCGATCGGTTTGTCAATCGTGCTCGTGAACTCGTCAAAAGCGCGGAGAAGGATGAGGGGTCAGGACGTCTCGATAAGTTGACCGAGGCCCTTCGCGTCTGGCCGAGCCTCGAAGGAGCCGGCGATGCCTATCGAGCGGCCTTTAGCGCCCGGCCGACCCTGGAAGTCGCCGTGGACGATCTTCCCCGAGGCGTTGGTCCCTGGATACGCTCACCGGCCGACGAGCGGGTCAATCGCCTGCTGTACCTCCCTGTTCTCGCCCGCGACGACGAGGAGTCGATGCAAGGCAAAATTTCCGGCCAGCTTGCCGAGAAGGTCACGACCACCGACCTGGGACGTCGCGTCGTGATTCGAGTCCGGTCCGACGCTCGATGGTCGGACGGCTCTCGAACCGTCGACTCGGCCGACCTTGGCCGGGCCTTGACCGACGCCGCCGAGCCGACCTCGCCTCGCTTCTCGGCCCGATGGGCTGATTTGCTCGATCGGGTCGATCTGCCCGACGCCTCGCGCGTCGAGATTCACCTCACCCGGGTCTTCCTGAGGCCCGGCGCCTTTCTGCTCGGTCCCGTCGGCCCCAGCCACGCCGCGGTCGACGGCCGCTCGGGCCACGCCAGCGACGAGGCCCGTAAGCTCGTGACCGACGGCCCGTTCCGGTGCGTCGAGGCCGGTCCCGATCGCTTCGAGATCGTCGCCAGCCAGCGCCTGGAAAAACAGGCACCCGACTTGGTCCTCAGGATCAAGGAATTCCGTCACGCGACCGCCTCGCAGACCTTCGGCGCGTTTACCCGGGGCGAGGTCTCTCTCGTCGAGCACGTTCCCCCCGACCGCCTTGCCGGGATCGCCTCGAATCCGTCGTTCAAGATCGGCCGCTATTCTCGGCCGCGACTTCACCGGATCGCCCTCGACGGTCGGACTCCCGCGCTTCGCAATCGCAACCTCCGTCGCGCTCTCTCCGCCGCGATCGACCGCCGGACGATCCTCGAAGACAACCTCTTGCGTCACCCGGCCGACGGCATCAACCTCGTCTCCGACGGTCCCTTTCCCAAAGGCGAGTACGCCGACGCCCCCAACGTTCCGGCCCTTGTCTTTGACCCTCTGCTCGCTCGAATGCTCATTGCAGGCGCTCGCAAGGAACTCGGCGGCAACCCGATCAAGCTGACCTTCGAATTCCCCGCCACTCCCGAGGCGCGGCGGGTCGCTCCCCGGATTGCCGAAAGCTGGAATTTCGTGGGTAAAGCAGTTGGTCTAGAGGTCATCTTGAGGGAAAGCCCCGAATCGGAGCTGGAGGCCGAGCTTCGATCGGGAAGGCGGTTCGACCTGGTGTATCGGATCTCTCCCTGCGGCGACCCGTTGAACGACGCTGGTCCGCTGATCGCTCCGGCGTATGACGCCGCTCCGTCGTCGAATCCGCTCGCCTCACTCGCCAGTCCGCGAATCCTCCAACTCCTTCTTCAACTGGAATGCGCTCCCGAATGGCCCACCGCGCGTGGTTTGCTCATCCAGATTGATCGGGAATGCCGTGATGAACTCCCCATTCTGCCGCTCTGGCAGGTGGAAGATCATTATGCCTGGCACACCCGGTTGAAGGGTCCGAAAGACATCGCCGACCAACTTTACGAGGGCCTCGCATCGTGGGAGATCGCGCCTTGGTACGCCAAAGATCCCTGGTAATCTCCCTCGCGGTCCTCGTCGGGCTCGTGGCTTCGGTCGCCTTGAGCGCCCCCGCCGATACGCCAAAGGTCGTGGAAGCTCTTGATCGCCAACCCTACCGAATCCGGGTCCTGCTGGCGATCGACCCCGAGGCTCGCTTCGACACCCAGCGCCGCGCTGCCCTCCTTTCCGACTGGCAGGCTCTCGTGCAACGCTTCGTGGGTGCCCCCTGGCAAGTTCAGATTTCCGAACCTGCCGAGGCCAACACTTTCGCCCAGGGTCTCGATTCGCTCAAACCCGAGGCGCTCGAATCCACGGCCGAGGGGGTCGATAAGGTCTGGATCATTCGCCTCGGCGTCGAAGGCGCGGCGCTCGTGCTCTCGGGTCGCGAGCTTGACGTCGCCACGGGACGCCTCGGCGGCCTTCAGCAACGACCCGTCCCCGTCATCCGAGACGCGCCTCGCGAGCTGCTCCGCTTCGCCCTGGATCTGTTTTCCCCGTATGCCGAGATTGGCGAGCGATTTGGGAAGGACGTGGCGTTGACCGTTCGCGGCGCCTCGCTCCCGTCGGCAAGTCCCGTCGGCCAGATCGTCGTCGACGGCTCGATTTTTCAACCTTTGCGGGTCGTGCCTCGCAAGGGGGGCAAAAAGCCGCTCGTCCGGGCCATCGCCTACACGTTCTTGCGTGTCGAGGCGGCCGAAGCCGCCGGGGCGCGTTGCTCGGTCGTGAGCGTCTACAGCAACCCACTGACGAACCAGGTCATGCAGGAGACGTCGATGGTTGCCCTGGGGGTCAAGCCCGGCAAAAGTCCGACGCGGCTCCGGTTCGTGACTCTTCCCGACAAGGCCCCCGCGGCCGGTTACGTTTTGACGGCCCGACGCTATCCCGACGGCCAGTTTCACGATATCGGCACGACCGACCGTGGCGGTCGAATCACCGTCGATCCGCTCTTCGCCGACGGCCTGCTTGTGTTCCGACTCCTCGCCGGCAGCAACGAGCCGATGGTCGAATTTCCACTGATGCCCGGCCTGGATGAGACCGAACGGACCATTCCGCCATTTGATCCCAAGCCGATGGCCGTCACCCTGGAGACGCGGCTCGACTCCCTGCGTGACGCCGTGATTGACCTGGTCGCCCTCCGCGCCCGGCTTGAAGCCCGGATCAAGGCCCGATTCGACGGAGAGGACTGGGCCGGGGCCGAGTCGGCCCTGAAGGAATTCTCAACCCTTAAATCCGGCCAGTCGTTCGCGGACGAGTTGAACCGGCTCAAGGACGAAGCGACCCGCCAGCAGGAAAAGTCTCGCAAGGCAGTCCTGACCAAGACCGCTCAGGCCCAACTGACCGACCTTGAAACCTTGATCCTTCGCTACCTCGACGACGAGGTCTTCAAGGCTTACGCCGACGCCCTCGTTAAACTGAAAAACCCGCCCGCCGTCAAAAAAGCCGAACCGAAATCGAAAAGCTGACCACCGTCGCATCCTCAAGAGGACGATCCCGCGCGTGCTTCCGCCGGTTCTCCGTTTGACGTCGTGAAGAGCTTTGCCAACCGCGCCCCGCCGCGGAAAAGTTTCAGTAGCGCGGGCGTTGAGAGCCGGTCAATCTGACTATACCAGGCCGTGAGCATCCTGCAAAACTCAAGCATTTTTTCCAGTTGCTCGCGCGTGTATTGCTCGGACGAATCACCCGCCTGGGCTTCCTTCACGCAGTTTTCCAGAAGGGCAATCGTCGGGTCCATCTCCCTCCGCTTTCGCTCGGCCATGATCACGCGGAAGGTTTCCATGACGTCCTTGAGCGCTTCGAACCGGTCGCGTCGATCGCCGATGATATGAACGCGGCGCACGACCCCCCAGGTAATTAATTCACGAAGACTTGTGGATACATTCGAGCGGCTGACATCAAGGAGTTTGCTAATTTCCTCGGCGTCAAGCGCTTCGGGCGCGACGAACAAGAGGGCGTGGACTTGAGCCATCGTTCGATTGATGCCCCAGGCTTGCCCCATCTCGCCCCAGTGAAGGACAAACTTTTGCGCTGCGGGAGTGAGTGTCACGGTCATGACCGCCAGGACGGGCAGAACAGTTTATACAGAAATTTTACTCGCGTCGGGAACCCCCCGCAAGCATTGTTCCTGGTTTCACGGAAATTTTCTGACTCCAGCGGAGTCCAGGTTTTTGGGGATCGAAGCCCATCCCGTGAAGTCGATGCCAACAGGTTGCGGAGCCAAAACTCAAGGTCGCGCTCGCCATTTAGCCGGTGATCGGGTTGGTCGAACCCTCCAGGGCCTTTGCTTCGCGACACTTAGGGCCAGAAGTTCCGCCGGTCCATCGCGTTGCTATATGAGATGGCAAGCGCGAAGAGTCCTGTTCCATCGCGTGGAACCTTGTGCTCGCCTACAACGTCTTGACTTGCGTCGACAAAGATTCCGAGCGAGGAACGGCCCCGCGAGACGAACTAAACAACGACCCCGGTGGTTGCGACCAAGACGGGCCGAAAGCAAATAATCCATATTATGGGAAAATGAGCATTAATATTCATCTTTCCGTCCAGGTCTGCCCGTTCTTTTGCCGAAGAATTTTTCCCTGACCGCACCTTCGAGCTGACCTCTCCGGACCGGGCCTGCTTGGATCACTGAACTTGAAGGCGACTGTCCCAAGGCGTTCACCCGCTCCGACGACGGGCCCCGACCTCGTCAAAGCGATCGGCGCTTGACTGGAGTCCAAGGCTCCGGGAAGGCCCAACTTCGACGCCCTGACCAAATCTGGTGCCGTCTATGCGGCACCCTTCCATCACGGACCTGGTCAAGAGCCGGGCATGGGTGAAGGTGATTCGATCCCAGCCCCGTCGTTCGACGCCGCTTCTGACCTTCGGAACATCCGCCCAGGCCGGTCTGCAAGATCAGACGGCCGCTCTGGATGCCTTTCCTGCCCGGCCGCTCATGGAACTGAGGCCACGCCTGCCGGGATCGCGAAACGAAGATCGACGGCGCGACCCATTGGAAAGCGTTTGCGCCTTCCATTCGCACGGACCGACGAATCGATTTCAATGGGACACAACCCCCTGGCATATGAGGCGTTGTGCGCCTCGTGTCGGCCCCTTTCGGACACTGGCGGAGCGGAGGGGGTGGGATTCGAACCCACGGTAGGCTTGCACCTACTACGGTTTTCAAGACCGTCCCAATCGGCCACTCTGGCACCCCTCCAGGCTTTGGGTGAGGAAACTCTCGTTACTGACCAACCTCGTCAATGATGTCTTCGGCGACGAAGATCGGGACGTCGACCGTGACGGCGACGGCGATGGCGTCGCTCGGTCGGGAATCGACCTCGATGATCTCGCCGTCGTGGCGGATGCGGAGCTTCGCGTAATACGTGTGGTCGCGCAGTTCGCTGATGTAAATGTCCTGCAACTCGCCGCCAAGAAGCTCGATGGTGTTCGCCAGAAGGTCATGAGTCAAGGGCCGAGGGGCAGGGAGACCTTTGACCCGACGGTCAATGCTGGTGGCCTCGAAAATGCCAATCACGATCGGAAACGTGCGGTCGCCGTCCACCTCCTTGAGGAAGATGATCTGCTGCTCGTTGTTCTCGTTAATGATGATCCGCGTGAGTTCCATCGGCACGGCCACGGCGGTCGTCTCCTCCTCGTCCATGTTGCGAACCGGCGCGGAGCGACGGCGGCCTTCGAGGAGACGAGGTCTCCCCAGAAACGATCATAAGGGGATGGTCCCGATGCGTCAACGAACCCGGACAGGGCAGCAAGAGAATTGCAAAGTCCCGATGACCGATGACCACTGACCGAAAAATTCCGCCTGCTTGGTCTCGGACATTGGTCATCGGTCATTGAAAAGACAAACTTTGCAATCCTCGTGGACAGGGCAGGCCGAGGATTGCCAGGTCGGCTGGCCCTGGCCGGATGAGAGCATCGCCAGGACGGCCCGTTCCAAAGGTGTTTTGTCTCCAATGTTCAACTCGCCGAAAAGTCGTGGGTCAGGCTTCGCCGAGCAAGGCCAGGATCGCGGCGCGGCGGGCGAGAAGCTCGGAAACCTTGGCGCGAACCTGGTCGACCACGGCGGCGGGAGCGTTGGCGACAAAGGACTCGTTGTTCAATTTCGCCTGATGGCCGACGAGCTGGCGATCAATCTCGGTAAGTTCCTTCCGGTGTCGAGCAGTTTCGGCTTCCTTATCAATCAGGCCCTCAAGAGGCAGGACGACCTCGAACTCGGGAAGGACCATGACGGCGGAATCGGCGGGACGATCGGCCTTTGCGGTGATGGTCAGATTCGCGGCGGGGGTGAGAGCTCGAATCAGCGACTCGCCGAGACGGAGGTGGTCGGCCGTTGATCCCGAGGCGATCAAGATCGGTGAGATGATCGCGTCCTTGGGAACTCCACGCTCGGCGCGAAGGTTGCGCAGGGCCTTGGTCACCTCTTGCCAGAGGCCAACGATTGATTCCGCTTCGGGGTCGGACCAGGTCGACGAATAGTCGGGCCAGGGGGCGATGCAAACGCTCTCGGCCGAGGGCAAGGGATTGGGCAAGCCGCGCGTCGGAGCGGCGAGGGCAAGGGCCTGCCAGACCTGCTCGGTGACAAAGGGCATGATCGGGTGCAAGAGTCGACAAACGCCATCAAGAACCGCAGCGAGCACCCGCTGGGCGTCGGGACGGGTCAAGGGGTCGCGAAGCCTCGGCTTGAGGAACTCGACGTACCAGTCGCAGACGTCGTTCCAGGTGAAGTCGCGGAGCCGACGCGCGGCCTCGGAGAAGCCAAAGGCTTCCAGGTCGGCGGTCGTCCCCGCCGCGGTCTTTGCCAGGAGGCTCAAGATCCAGCGGTCTTCGATCGGCAGTTGGGCCAGGTCGAGCGAACCCGGCTTGTAGCCTTCCAGGTTCATCAGGGCGAATCGACTGGCGTTCCAGAACTTGTTGGGGAAGGTTCGGCCCTGTTCGAAACGCTCCGACGTGTTCACGACGCGACCGTCGGCGAGCTTGGCCTTTTCGACGGGCATGCGAAGGTCTTGCGTCTCGGTGGCGGTGCTGGCAAGCGTGTAACGCAGGGCATCGGCGCCGTAGAGGTCGACGATATCCACGGGGTCGATTCCATTCCCCGCGGACTTGCTCATCCGCTTTCCCTTGCCGTCCTGGATGACCGGGTGAATGAAGACGTCCTTGAAGGGGACATCGCCCATGTTGAACTGGCCGAAGATCACCATCCGGGCGACCCAGAGCGTGATGATATCGCGGGCGGTCGACAGGACGCTCGTCGGATAATACTTCTTTAGCTCCGGGGTCGCGTCAGGCCAGCCGAGCGTCGAATGGGGCCAGAGCGCCGAGCTGAACCAGGTGTCGAGGACATCGGGGTCCTGGGTCAATCTGAGCCCTGAACCAAGACTCTCCGAATCAAGGTCGGTCTCGGAACAGAGGAGATAGCCGCCTGATTCGGCCTTCCGCCAGGCGACATCAGCGCGGTGGCCGAAGGCGGTTTCAAGGTCGGCTTCGGTGGCCTCGGGAGCGTACCAGATGGGGATGCGGTGGCCCCACCAGAGTTGTCGGCTGATGCACCAGTCGCGCTTCTCGCCAAGCCAGTCGAGATAGCTTCGGACATAGCGTTCGGGATGGATCTTCACGGAGCCGGAGCGAACGGCCTCCATCGCGTCCTCGGCGAGGTCGTCCATGCGGACGAACCATTGATCCGAAAGATAGGGCTCAATGGGCGTCTTGCTGCGGTCCGAGATTCCGACGCGGTTCGCGTGCGGCTCAACCTTGACGAGAAGGCCCAGCGCGTCGAGGTCGTCAACGACGCGTTTGCGCACCTGCTTGCCGTGGAGGCCTTGATAAGGCCCGGCATTCTCGTTGTAGGTGCCGTCGGGATTGAGCAGGTTGATCATTGGCAGCTTGTGCCGGAGGCCGGTCTGATAGTCGTTCGGATCGTGCGCGGGGGTGACCTTGACGCAGCCGGTGCCGAACTTGGGGTCGACGAGGATCGGGTCGGCGATGATGGGAATCTCGCGACTCAAAAGCGGCAAGGTGATCGTCCGGCCGATGAGGTGCTGATAGCGCGGATCGTCGGGATGAACGGCCACGGCGGTATCACCGAGCATGGTTTCCGGGCGGGTCGTGGCGACCTGAAGGGCCTCACCCGTGGCGGAACCGGTGACGGGGTAC
Source organism: Isosphaeraceae bacterium (assembly GCA_965277595.1). Lineage (GTDB taxonomy): Bacteria > Planctomycetota > Planctomycetia > Isosphaerales > Isosphaeraceae > CBDIDH01. The sequence goes on along the minus strand of CBDIDH010000002.1, from coordinate 135,497 downwards.
TTGAACGTCCAGATCTGGCCCTGAACATCTTCGTATTCGATCTCGTCATCGGCGACGGCCGTGCGGAGGTGGGTATCCCAGTTCACCAGGCGCTTGCCTCGAAAGATCTTGTCGGCCTTGAAGAGGTTGAAGAAGGTCGTGCGGACGGCCCGGGCGCAGATCGGGTCAAGCGTGAACCGGGTGCGCTCCCAGTCGCACGAGCAGCCCATGAGGCGAAGCTGGCTGAGGATGCGCTTCTCGTACTCGTCTTTCCAGGCCCAGATCCGAGCCACGAGGGCCTCGCGGCCGATGTCGTGGCGGGTCTTTTTTTCTTCCTTCAAGAGCCTGGTCTCGACGACCGCCTGGGTAGCGATTCCCGCGTGATCGGTGCCGGGCATCCAGAGCGCGTCGAACCCTTGCATCCGACGCCAACGGATCAGGATGTCTTGAAGCGTGTTGTTCAGGGCGTGCCCCAGGTGCAAGGCCCCGGTGACGTTCGGCGGCGGGATGACGATCGTGTACGGGGGCTTCGCGCTCGTTGGATCGGCGTGAAAATAGCCCTTTTCGAGCCAGAAGTCATACCAGCGGCGCTGGGCGTCCTGGGGATCGTATTGCTTGGGGAGGTCGGCGAGGGACATGGTTCGAAAGTTTCCGTCGGTTTTCTCGGGGCCGACCGGCATCAACCGACGGCCTGGATCTGAGATTCCAGGGTTTGGAACAAAACGTCACAGTGCCGAGACGCCTTTCGGACCAACTCGGGGCGAACGAGTTTCAGTAATTCGCTCGCATGCTTGATCTTGTGGTATTCGCCTTTGCTGGTATGTCTCGTCGCGTGCTTCAAGGAAGTCAGGACGTTATCTTTCTCGACGTCCTCCACATCGTTCGATCCGGGGAGGGCTGTCGAATGGAAGTCTTTACCGTAATACTCTTTCAATTTCGCGGGGTCGGCGAGGAACCAGGCTTCCATGACCTGAACCATCAGGTGACACCGGTCTTCGGAGATATTGCTCAAAGACCGGTGAAAGTGAGTTTTGACGTGATCGGCTCTGACCGTCGAGACAACTAGGTCGGAATCGATGAGCAGGAAATTGAGCGCCTGCGAGTGATCGTTGACAGCCCTTGAAAACAGGTCGATCGTGGCCTCTCGACTACCGCACACAATCGACATGAACGAGATGCGTTTCTGCCTGGCTGCGGTGACGATGCCGCGAAAGAACTGGTGAAACCCCGCGCGCAACGGCCTCTTCGTCCTTTCGTCGCTACCGCCCCCTTCGATATAGATCCTGACCTCCTTCACCACCGGTTGCCCCCGATCTCACCCATCGCCCAGAGGTGTCCCAGAGTATACTCTTCAAGCCACTTCTTGAGCCGATCGGGTTCCAGCCGTTTCATCGTCGTCCCCTCGACACCGCGCTCGCAGACGACGACCGCCTCGGGGAACTCCCAGAGCGCCGAGATGAGATCGGCGGAGTGCGTGGTGACGACAAGTTGGCAGCGTTGCGAGGCGTCGATCAGGAGCCGGGCGATCGTCGGAACCAGGTCGGGGTGCAATCCGAGTTCGGGCTCCTCGATGCAGACGAGCGGGGGAGGTTCGGGGTCGCAGAGGATCGCGATCAGGCTCAGATATCGGAGCGTCCCATCCGATAAGCGACTGGCGGGCGTGTAGCGTCCGTCGCCCTCGCCCAGAGACACCTGGTAAAAGCCGCTGATCTCGTCAACGCGGACGTCGTGAATTCCTTCGTAGGCTTCCTTCAGAAACGTGAGTAATTTCTCCTTTGTCGCCGGGTCTTTCTGGAGCCGACGGAGGACCGCCGCCAAATTCCCAGCGTTCTCTTCCAAAAAATCCGATTGGTCGCCGGCCCGTGGAGTCCGCATGGGAGCTTCCCTCCCGAAGACCCAGTTTCGGTACAGCTTCATCTCCATGAGTTGATCGGCAAGGTTGGAGGTGGCCGAGTCCGCGAGGCTATTCCTGAACTGGGCCAGGATCGATTGGTCTCGCTTGTACTTAAGTTTTATCGATTTGTCGATTTTCAGGAATTCCTTTTCCAACAACATTCCTTCGGGCTCGGTATCCTCCTCGATAAAGAATACGGCGATTTCAGGGACGTCCGGACGGTTGAATAGGAAATGCTCTTTGGAAACAACGTATTGATTGTTGATTGATCGAACGTTGATCTCGTGAATGAGCAAGGGATTGTTCTCGGATTCCCACAGAGACCAGACGGAAAGAGGCGCGTGTGGGTCTCTCCCTTTCCAAACCCATTCGTTGATTCCGCCCCCCTGGCGGATCGGGGGGGCCAGGTCCGTGGGAAGGGAATGAAGGAGCCCGAGGATCTCGATCAAATTCGACTTGCCTGAACCGTTGGGGCCGATCAACACGTTGAGTGGTTCGAAATCGAGCGTCATCCCTTTGGGGCCGAAGGACAACACGTTTTGCAATCTGAGGGATCGCAGGAGCCGTTTGCCTTCCATGAAGCCCTCAGACGTGTGCCGGGGCCTGGAATGCTTTGGCGGACTCCCGCGCGTCCTTCGCCAGTTTGTGGTCGAAGGCATCGCTGAGCGCAAGCCAACTGGCCTCGATGACGTTCTCGGAGACGCCGACGGTGCCCCAGAGGGAATCTTTGTCCTTGCTCTCGATGACGACGCGGACGCGGGCGGCGGTCCCTTCGCGGGCGTTGATGACGCGGACCTTGTAGTCCACAAGGTCCATCTCCTTGAGCCGAGGGAAGTGCGGCTCAAGCGCCTTGCGGAGTGCGCTGTCGAGGGCGTTGACGGGTCCGTCGCCCTCGCTGACCGTGTGAGCCACCGCGTCACCGATTCGGAGCTTGACGCTCGCCTCGGTCACGGGCAGGCCATCGGATTCACCGACGACGGCGACCTGATAGCGAAGACGCTCGAATCGGGGCGCATAGCGGCCGGCGAGCTTCTCGACCATCAGGACAAACGAGGCATCCGCGGCCTCGAACTGATACCCTTCGTTCTCCATCTCCTGAACCCGGTCGAGTACCCGGGCGAGAAGTTCCTGATCCTGTTCCAGGCCGTACTCGCCCAGCTTCTCGGCGATGTTTGACTTGCCCGAAAGCTCGCTCACCAGGACCCGACGCTCGTTGCCGACGAGGGTCGGGTCAATGTGCTCGTAACTACTGGCGTTCTTGCGGATGCCGTGGACGTGCATGCCCCCTTTGTGAGCGAAGGCGCTCGTGCCAACGAACGGCTGCGAGGCCCGGAAGTTCATATTCGCGGTTTCGTAAACGTAACGCGAGACTTCCGTCAGGTGCGCGAGCTTCTCGGGCGTAAGGACCTCGTATTCGCGGAACTTTAACGCGAGGTTCGCGATCACGCTACAGAGGTCGACGTTGCCGCAACGCTCGCCGATGCCGTTGATCGTCCCCTGCACCTGCGTCGCGCCCATCTTGAGGGCCGCGAGGGTGTTGGCGACGGCCAGGTCCGAGTCGTTGTGCGTGTGGATGCCCACGGGAACCCTGAGGGCGCGGCGGACGGCGGCGACGGCCTCGGCCACCTCGTCGGGCAAGGCACCGCCGTTCGTGTCGCAGAGGACAAGACACGAGGCACCGTTGTCGGCGGCGGCCTGAAGGGTCTGCAAGGCGTAGTCGGAGTTCCGTTTGTAGCCGTCGAAAAAGTGCTCGGCGTCGTAAATGACCTCGGACGCATTCGCCGCGAGATAGGCGACCGAGTCGGAGATCATCCGCAGGTTTTCCTCAAGCGAGACGTTGAGGACCTCGCGGGCCTGGAAGTCCCAGCTCTTGCCGACGACCGTGACAACCGGCGTGCCGGCGTCGACCAGGGCGCGCATGCCGATATCGTCCTCGGCGGAGATCCCCTTGCGGCGGGTCATGCCGAAGGCGCTGACGCGGGCGTGTTTGAGGTCGAGGTCGCGGACGGCGCGGAAGTAGGCGGCGTCTTTCGGGTTCGAGAGGGGATAGCCCCCTTCGACGTAGTCAATGCCGAGGTCGTCAAGATAAGCGGTGATCGAAAGCTTGTCCTGGAGCGAGAAGTTCACCCCCTCGCCCTGACTGCCGTCACGTAAGGTCGTGTCGTAGATCGCGATCCGCGTCATGAACGTCCACCTTGCCCCTCAGAGGAAGACCGCCCGGAAATCACTCGCGCGGTGGTCAATATCTAGTTTAGCAAACCGGAAACCACGCGGCGACCCCCGCGCTAGCGGTCTCACGATAGGGTGGATACGTCCGGGCGCTCGAAGGTTCGTTGATGTCGCCGCGTCTGTTAATCTGGGAAAAGCAACAGGCGAAATCTCCGGGTCAATCGACGTCGAACCGAGCAAAGGGGTCAACGGTTCCATGAGGACCATCGAGGCACTCATCGCGTCCATTCACAAGGAAGCCGCTCGCACAGGGTTTCCGGTCGACGTTCCCGTCTATCAACGCGCCGAGAAGGACCCGGAAGTGCCAATCCTTTACGCGGGAACACTCAAGGCACCCGTCTGCGTCTTTGGCCGAGATCTCGGCAAGGACGAGGTCGCGGCCGGCCAACCCCTCATCGGCGCGGGGGGCCGACTGGTGCGGTCCGGCTTCTACAAGGCCGAGCATGGACAGGCACCACCAGCCACTGACCGCTCCCTGGAATCCGTTCTCGATCGCGTCCTCTTGACCAACACAGTTCCTTATAAACCGCCGGGAAACAAGGCGTATCCCGGATCGGTCAAGGAGCGGTTCCGCCCGTTTGTCGCCGAACTTCTCGCCGTCCACTGGACCGGAGGCAACAAGGTCATCACGCTTGGCACTGAAGCCTTTCAGTGGTTCAGCCCCTATGCCGACGACCCGGACGCCTTCACTGCCTTCTGGAACCGCGAAGACCGCTATGAGGCTGATTGCCGGGTGTATCTCTGGGCCGATTCAGGCTCGGGACGCGTCGCAAAGCCGGTCACGATTCTCCCCCTACCGCATCCTTCCCCGCTGAATCAGCGCTGGTACAAGCTCTTTCCGGAACTGCTGGCGAAGCGGATTGAGAAGCTTTGAGGGTTCTTGTTTCGTGAAAGGGAAATGGGATAAGAACGAGGATCGGAACGCATTTATTGCCATAATGGCAGGCACGATCACGAAGAATCGCCTATTTCGAACTTTGCCTGCCAAATTCGTCATACTCAATGAGTCGAGCGAGGTCGATCTGGAAATCCAAAACATTTTTCACTCTTTCTAATCCTGGATAATTTCCTGACTTGGGGCAATCTGTTCATTCCAATCGTTGGCTTCCCTGTCAAGTTGGCACACCCGATGCAATTCCTTGATCTCAGGTTTTCCAGGCAATCCTTGAGGTAAGGAGATCGGGAAAATGAATGCGGCGGGCTGGCCGAGACGGTGGGACCCTTTCCGAGAATTTCAGCGCGAGGTGGGTCGGCTTTTTGAGACTCTGGAACCGCTGCAAACCTGGCGGGTGACCCGACAATTTCCCGCCGTGAACCTCTTTGACGCGGGCGACCATTACGTGCTCACATCGCCCGTGCCGGGGATGGCCGCCGAGGATCTGGAACTCTCCATTACCGGCGAAACCCTCACGCTTCGCGGCGATCGCAAGCGGCCTGAAGGCGTGGCCGACGAGAGTTACCGACGGCAGGAACGCCCCTTCGGCAAGTGGACGCGCACCGTGACTCTGCCCGACCGGGTCGAGAGCGGCAAGGTCACGGCCTCGTACAACCAGGGGGTCTTGACGGTCACGGTTCCCAAGGCGGAAAGTGCCCGGCCGAGATTGATCTCGGTGTCGTCGACGGTTTCTTGAAAACGGGTCAAGAGAGTCGGGGCCCGAACGAACAACGAAGAGACAAAAGGGAGGCGACCGATGAGCAGCATGGACAATCGATCGATCCCCGTCGCGGTGAACCGGACGAAGGGGGAGAATGGCACGCACAACGCGCCCCCGGCCGCGTCGGAAGAGATAAACGACGCTCGCGGTTATCACACGCCGTTGATCGATATTCACGAAGGGCCGGAAGGCCTGATCCTCGAAGCCGACCTGCCCGGCGCGACCGAGGAAAACCTGCATATCCAGCTTGAAGACAACGTTCTCAGCCTGCACGCCCGGGTCGCCTCACCGGCTCCCGAAGGGGCCAGAACGCTCCACGAGGAGCACCGCGTCGGCGACTTTTACCGGTCGTTCATTCTCAGCGATGAGGTCGAACGGTCGAAGATCACGGCCGAGTTGAAGAACGGGGTTCTTCGCCTGACCTTGCCCAAGGCGGAACGCGTCAAGACGAGGAAGATCGAGGTCAAGTCCTGACGCGGGAAAGGGCCGCTGATCGACCCGGAAGATCTCCACGCAGGCTCCAGACGAAACCCAAAGGGAGTTTCCTCGATGGCACGACTTGGTCCCTGGCGTCGCGACCTCTCGACGCCGCTTTTTGCCTTGCAGAGTGAGTTGAACAGGCTCTTTGACGAGTACGTGAACCCGTCCCGGTTCGCGGCCGGTCAGACCGCGCCAATGGATCTGGAACCGGCAAGCTGGAATCCGTCGGTCGACGTGATGGAGACGCCCGAGGCGTATCTGGTCGTCGTCGACGTTCCGGGGGTCGAGCCGTCGTCGATTGACCTCTCGGTGACGGGAAACGTCCTCTCGATTCGTGGGGTGAAGCCCGACGAGCACGCCACCGAGGCGAACGGCCCGCTCCGCGAGCGCCATTTCGGCCCCTTTCACCGCCAGGTCGTGCTTTCGGGCGAGGTTGACTTCGAGGCCACGCAGGCCGACGCTCGCCACGGTGTCCTCAAGGTCCGCCTTCCCAAACGCGAGGCCGCGAAATCCAGGACGATTCCCGTTCAGTCGTGACTGGCCGGTTCGTGGGAATGACCGATGCCCGATGCCCAATGCCCCATTGGAGGAACCTTTCGGTCATTGGGCATTGGTCATCGATCATTAATTTCCGGTCTTTGCCAGCGGCCCAATGGGATTCTCCGCAATCTTGCGCGCGGGCTGGGGTTGTGGTAAATTAGAGCAAGGCACCACGAACAATCCCGAACGGCCGAATACGCGCGGAGTGACAGGGCCATGGAGCTTGACAAGGTCTTGACCTACACGGCGATGGGCTTCGCCGGTCTCGTCTGCCTGATCTTCCTTCTCGATCTGACCCTGGGGGTTCTGGGCCGAAATCTCGTGCTTGATATTCTGTTCGTGCTGGGCGCGGCGTTCGTGCTCTGGCAGGGATTTGAGACCGCTCGCGAATTGCGGTAAAAAACGAGGAAATTTTCAAGAGATCAGCCCCGGGCCACCTGTTCAATGAGGGTCTGGATGAGGCCGTCCCAGGTGTAGACGGTCGCCTCGGCGGCGACATCCCAGCCGAGGCTTCGGGCGGCGGCGGTCGTCACGGGGCTAAGACTGATCAATCGCGTCGACCTGCCAATCTGGCACCGAGCACGATCGGGCAAGAGGGCGTGAAGTCGAGCCGTGATCGCGGAGCTGGTCAGGGTGATCCAGTCAATCGACCCGGCCGCGATCCGGTCGATAACCGCATCGGGAATGGACGGGGCGTCGACGTTGCTGTAGACGGCGATCTGTTCGACCTCGGCAACGCGCTGAAGTTCGTCCTTGAGGATCGTCCGGCCTCGGTCGGCCCGAGCCAGCAAGATCCGGCGACCGGCGGCTTGGTCGACGAGAGACGAGGCGAGCGCTTCGGATCGGTACTCAACGGGGACGAGGTCGGCCTTGAGGCGGTATTGCGCGAGGGCCTCGGCCGTGGCCGGACCGATCGCCGCGAGCTTGAGATGGCCGAGGGCGCGGAGGTCGCGGCCGCGCGCGTCGAGGCGATCGAGGAAGTAGCGGACGCCGTTGCCCGAGGTGAAGACCAGCCAGTCGAACTCGCCGAGACGGTCGATCGCGCGATCGACTGGTTCATAATCGGGAGGCGGCCCGATCGTCACGGTCGGGGCGCTGAGGACCTCGGCGCCGAGGGCTTCGAGGATCGAGGCGGAACGGTCGGCCTCATCGGAAGGCCGGGTGATGACGATCCGCTGGCCGAAAAGGGGCTTATTCTCAAACCAGCGGAGCGCCGGGCGGCGTGAAACAACCTCGCCGACGACCAGGAGAGCCGGCGGCCCGAGTCCGGCGCGGACGACCTCGGCGGGGAGATCGGCGAGGGTCGCGGCGACGGTGCGCTGTCGGGTCAGGGTGCCCGACTCGATGAGGGCGGCGGGCGTCTCGGGGGCCTTGCCAAGCTGGATCAGGGTCCGGCAGAGCGCTTCAAGCCGGGTCACGCCCATGTAGATGACCAGCGTGCCCGGGAACCGGGCGAGCGCCGACCAGTCGATCCGGGCGCGACCTTCAGGGGTCTCGGGATCGTGATGGCCGGTGATGAAGGCGACGGCCGAGGCCACGTCGCGATGCGTGACGGGAACCCCGGCGTAGGCGGTCACGCCGACACCGGCCGTCACGCCGGGCACGACCTCGAAGGCCAGCCCTTCAGCCTGCAAATGCTCGGCTTCCTCGGCCCCGCGGCCAAAGACGTAGGGATCGCCCCCCTTGAGCCGGACCACCCGGCGCCCCGCTCGGGAATGTTCAGCGAGCGTCCGGTTGATCTCGGGCTGAGAAAGAGTGCAATGGCCGATCGACTTCCCCGCGCAGATTCTCAGAGCCGAGGCCGGCGCGAGGTCCAGAAGCCGGGGGCTGGCCAGGTGATCGTAAACGACCACTTCGGCCCGAGCCAGGACCTCGGCGCCTCTCCGGGTGAGAAGGCCGGGGTCTCCGGGTCCGGCTCCGACGAGATAAACGATCCCGGTCCGCGTCATGGAATCGCCTGACCTCGGGGTGATCGGTCAATCGATAAGGGCCGGGGTCCGCGCGGCTTGTCGGCCGATCAAGAGGATGCCCAATTCATAGAGAAGGACCATCGGAATCGAGAGCAGGCACATGCTGAAGGGGTCCTGACCGGGCGTGAGCACCGCTCCCGCGACGAACATGATGAGGATAGCGAACTTGCGCTTGGCGCGGAAGTCGGCCACGGTGAGGACGCCGATCCGCTCAAGGAAGAGCATGACCAGCGGCGTCTGGAAGCAGATGCCGAAGACCAGCGGCAAGATCGTGGCGAAGCTCATCCAGTCGGCCAGGCGAAGCGTGGGCTCGATGCCGAGCCAGACGTTGAATTCCAGGAGAAAACCGAGCGTGAGCGGCAAGACGAAGAAGAAGCACATGAAGACGCCGGTCAAGAAGAGGCCGAGCGACATCGGCAAGAACTTGGTGACATAATGACGCTCGTGGCGGTAAAGGCCCGCCCCGACAAAGGCCCAGATCTGATAGAAAACCCAGGGGCTGGCGATCACCAGGCCAGTGACCAGGCAGACGGTGAAGAAGATCGTCATCGTCTCCAGCGGGGCGAGCGAGATCAGGGCGTCGCGCTGTTCCTGCGAGCCGAAGACGGTCATGATCATGCCCGCCTCCTTGTGCCGGATCGGCAGGCGGACGACCTCGCCTTCCAGGTCGCCGGGAAAGGGGACCTTCAGGTCGGGCGAGAACCGCAATAACTCGGCGACGAGAGCACCGGCGGGAATGACCGCCTCGACGACCGGGGTGAGGCTCTCGGCCTTTGTCGCCTCCGCGGCGCGAACCTTGGCGCGTTCGCCGTAAAACTTGGTGAGGGCTCCCTTGGCGGGCTCTTCCATCTTGGTCATCACGCGCTTGCCCAGCTCGATCGGCGGGATGAACGTGATGAGGACCCCGACCATCAGGCCGAGCAGTCCGAGAATAAGCCGGACGCGGAGTTCTTCGATGTGATCACCGAAGCTCATCGCGACCATCGATTGTTCTTCGACGAAGAGGTCTTTTTCAGTCGCCATGGACGGACCACCCTGACGGAGCCGAGGGCGCGCCGGAGTTGCGTCGCCTGTAATCTGGTGGGCTGGGTGGAGACGCGGGTCGCGACGGCCGTTCCCGAGGCCGGGACCCTTTAAGGCGGCGCCGCCGTGGGCCTCTCGGGGACGGCCGTCAGGCGGGAGCGTTCCAGGAAAACCAGTCTACCACACGCGACAGGTCGATCGCCAGACGGCGCTGGGCTGTTTCCTCTTCCATGGATGACCGATGACCGATGACCAAGGAACGAAAGAACGAGGACCGAGGATGAATCGTTGAGACAGTGGCCTCCTCTTCGGGTTTTCCATTTCCGCTCGGTTATCGGTCCTTAAACATTGGTCATGTTTTAACCAGGAAGCAGCCCTGCCTGAATGCCTGCTCTCATGGGTTCCTGGCCGAAGATTTTTACCCTTTTGAAAACGACCTATCCAGATCGATCAATCCATCAATCGGTCCTGTCGGCGGGGACGATCGCGGCGTTGAGGACGGAACGGTCGGCATCGTCCTGAACAAAGGCGACGACCGAGAGCCGGGTCAGGGGGATCGGCGGTAGGGCCTTGCGGAAGGTGTTGCCTTCCTTGATGGAGTCGGCAAGCGATTTTTCGAGGATCTTGCGCAGGTCGGCGAGGTCAACAACCGTCTCGATCTTGCAGCGGTTGTCGGTGAAGGCTTGACCGCCGACGCCGCCGGGCATGCCTCGGACGACATGGTGATGGAAGCGAAGGCCGTTGCCGCCGACGTACCGAATCTCGTTCTCGACGAGAGCCAGGCGGAGCTTGAGCTTGGAACCGGGGACCTTGGTCTCGGCCTCGGCGCGGATCAGGATGGTCTCGGCCTTGCGGTCGGCCTTGAGCGTGATGGTGGCTCGCGGGGCCTTGTCGCGATCGCGGGAGATGACTTCGAGATAGTCGCGGTACTTGCCTTGGGACGCGGCCATGCCACCGCCGCCCGACGCCTCGGCCTTGCCGTCGAAATAGGGGGCGGGGGTGCCGCGGAAGTCGGGATAATAGTCGGCCCGGGAGAGCGCGTCGGGCGAGGTCAGGGGGTCGGGGCCGGGGATGTGAAGGTGGTACTGAAGGGTGACGAGTTGAGTGGGCTTGGCGGTCGCGGTGAGGGCGTCAAAGGCCACGTCGGCCGCGACACACGGGGGGCACTCGGCGCCGGTGAAGAGTTCGAGGAGGACGACGCGGTCGGTCGGTCGATCGGCCCGGCCGAGCGAGGCATCGGGTTGAAACGGGGGCACTTTTTTATGATATTCCGCGTCAAGCTCGGCCTCGAACCGATCGGCGCGGGCGCGGGCGGACGCCGCGAGATCGGCCGTGCCGGCGAGCTTGGCGGCGTTGGCGAGAGCGGCGGCAACCTCGGCGCGGGTCTGTAGAGGAGCCTCGGCGTTGAGGGCGGCGTCGGCCTCGCGGGCGAGATCCAGGGCGAGATTTGCGTACATGGGTTTGCCGGCGAGCGCGAGCGCGGCCTGGGTGCGGATGCCCGCGGCGAAGTCGTCGCCGTGGGGTTTGGCGCCGTCGACCCATTCGGCGACAAGCGCGCGGACGTCGGCCTCGGGAAGTTCGGCGGCCTCGGCGTCACTCAGAACGTTGACGTAAATGGCCGAGAAACTGGGGTTGCCGGGCTTTTGCTTGAGCAGGGCGCGGAGGAGCCGGACCCGCGTCCGCGGGCGCTGTTCGTTGCGGGCGGAGAGGTAGTCGCGGAAGACCTCGGGGGGCTGGGTCGGCTCGGGGGGAACCTTGCGGTCGGTCGTCTTTTCGAGGCGGGCGGGAAGGAGCTGGCTACCGACCTTGAGCGTCCCGGCGATCGCGTTCGGGCCGGTCGGTCGGCCTCGGAATTCGGCGGCGATCTCGCCGATCTTGATCGAGAGGTCAACGCTTCCCTCCTTCGACCCGATCCGCGTGATGCTCGGCTTGACGGGAAGTGGCTGCGAGTCAAGAACCGCGCCCTGGAGCGTACCGGCGTGGTTCGTGACGTCGACGATCAGGAGGTCGCTCTCGATGAGTTGCGAGAGAATGACGAGTTTCCAGCGCCCGCTCAGGTCAACATCAGCCGCGCGGGCGGGAAGCGAGACGACCAGGGCGGAGAAAGCGACGAGCAGGCCGGGCAAGGGGAACGGCATCACGGGGTCAACTCCGGTTGGCTGAGAGTGAGAGAGAGTTTCTCTTTCCAGAGGCTCTTGGATTCACGAAAGGTCGCGTGTTAATGGGTTGGGGCGTCGGGCGTTCTGGCCGGGGCGACGCTTGGGAGGCTCGACGCTGGGCTGGCTTTCGTGGTGTTCGAGCGCCTTGCGTTCGGTGGCGAGCAAGGTGCCGGCATCGGCGACGGCCTGTTCAAAGATGCTGATTTCCTGGGGCGGAATCAGGCCGATGCGAGACCGCTCGCGGGCGACTTCCAGTCGGCGTTGAGATCCTTCGAGGGCAACCTCGTAATAGTGGACGCGGGCCTTGAGGTATTCGGACTTGAGCCGCTTGAACTCGACCGGATCATACGCCTTGTCGCCCGTCCGGGGGTTCAGTTCCATCAGGACCTGAGCCTCGCGCGATCGGCTCAGGGCGACGCTGGCGAGGGCGGTGTAATAGGCAAGCTCGGCGTCCTGAACCTCGTGTCGGCTCACGGCCTTGCGCGTCATCAGGGCGCGGTTTTGCTTGACGAGGTACTCGCGATAATCGACGTCGATCTTGGCGATCGCCAGTTGCTTGCGGACCCAGTCGAGCAAGAGTGCATACGCCTTGCGCTCGTCGGCGGGAATGACCTGGCCGAGGACGTCACGCTCGTAAACCTTCAGCGCCCGGTAAGTGTGGGCCTCGGCCTCGCGGGCTTCCTGGTAATGAAGTTCCGAGGTCTCGCGCTCGATGTCGCCTGGAGCAACGAGTCCTCGCTGAGCGAGGCGCTGCGAGGCGGCAAGCTGAGATCGTTTTAACAGGGTCGTATCGTGAAGGCGCTGGATCTCGCGGTCGATGTCATCAACTTCCATGCTTCGGTGCAGGGCGAGCGGGAACTGGTCCGGGTCGGCCTTCGACTGGCCGAGCATGGCAAGTCCGACGATCAGGGCGAAGGGCATGACCTGGGTTCCTCGCGGTCGCGCGTTCCGAGTCGTCAGGATGACGAAGGGCAAAGGGCAAAGGGCAAAGGGCAAAGGGCAAAGGGCAAAGGGCAAAGGAGAGAGGGCAAAGGGCAAAGGGCAAAGGGCAAAGGGCTATTCAGGGTCAAGGGGCTGGAGGTCGGGGGGGAGGAAGCGGCCGTCGATGCGGATGGGGACGCCGTCGAAAGAGATCGTGCCGCCGCCGAACTCGGGACGCTGTATCTGGACGAGATCCCAGTGGATCTTGGATCGATTGCCGTTGTCGGCCTCGTCGTAGGCGTTGCCCGGGGTCAGGTGGAAACTGCCGGCGATCTTCTCGTCAAAAAGGATGTCGCGCATCGGGTTCAAGACCCGGGGGTTGCAGCCGATCGACCATTCGCCGATGTACGAGGCCCCCTCGTCGGCGTCGAGAATCCGCCGGAGCTTCTTGGCGTCGCCCCCGGCGCAATCGGCCGAGACGATCCGGCCTTTCTCGAAGGTGAACCGGACGCCGTCAAAGGAACTCCCCTGATACACCGTCGGGGCGTTGAACCGGACGTAGCCCTCAACCGAATCGCGCACGGGAGCGGTGAAGACCTCGCCGTCGGGGATGTTCATCTCCCCGGCGCAGGCGACGACGGGAATGCCCGCGATCGAGAATCGCAGGTCGGTCTCGGGTCCGGTGATGTGAACCTCTCGGGCCTCGGTCATCCGCTGAACGAGCGGTTCCAGGGCGCGGGCGAGGCGGGGATAGTCGAGGTTGCAGACGTCAAAATAGAAGTTCTCGAACGCCTCGGTGCTCATTCCAGCCTGCTGGGCCATGCTGGCGTTGGGGAGGCGAAGGACGCACCATTTCGTCTTCTTGATCCGGCAGTCAAAGTGGACCGGCTTCATGAAGAGCGAGTTATACAGGTTCATCTTCTCGCCGGGAACGTCGGCCATCTCGTTGATGTTGCGGGCGCCTCGGAGCGCGATGTAGGCGTTGACCCGTTCCATCCGATAGCGTTCGCAGTCGCCAAAAAGGCGCATCTGGCCTTCGGAACCGTGGCGGATCAGGTCGCGGAGAATCCGGGTATCCTTGGTCTCGACGAGCGGAAAGGCCCCCTTGCGCGCGGCTTTTTGAACAAGGAGGCGGGGCAAGGTGCTATCGTCGAGGTCGAAACATTCAATCAAGAGCGACTCACCCGAGGCGAGGCGGGTGGAGTGGTTAATCAGGATCTCGGCGAGTTGATCCCAGCGCGGGTCGGGCATTGATCGGGGGCTCCGTCTCCCCGGTCGGACCGGACGCGGGTCCAGGTCGGAGCGGGTCAGTTGCGAAGAAAGGCCGTCCGGCGTTAGGCTGTGGCGGGGCCTCTGAGGTTTCAAAAAGGACCGATGACCGATGGCCAAGGACCGAAAATTTCCAGGGATTGGCGGATTGGTCGTCGGTCGGCGTGACGTCTATTATGAAGTCCGGGCGCGGTCGTGGCTAGACCGCGGTTTTTTCCCGAGAGATCGACCGAAGACCGCCAAACGGGGAGACCATCGCCGTGAACCTCTTTGACCTCTCGGGCAAGGTCGCGCTCATCACCGGGGGCAACGGCGGGATCGGCCTGGGAATCGCCGAAGGCTTGGCCGGGGCCGGGGCAAGCGTGGCCCTGCTCGGCCGCAACGTCGCCAAGACCGAGAATGCCGCGACCGATTTATCCCGCGAAACCGGCGCGGACACCCTGGCCATCGCCGCCGACGTGACCGATGCCGAAGCCGTCGCGCGGGCTCTCAATGCGGTCATCGGCCGGTTCGGAAGGCTGGATATTCTGGTCAATAACGCGGGAATCATCGTCCGCAAACTGCCGCAGGAGATGACCGACGACGAATGGCGTCGGGTGATGGACGGCAACGTCACGAGTGCCTTTCTAATGGCCAGGGCCGCCTATCCGCATTTGAAGGCGAGCGGCACCGGCAAGGTCATCAACATCGGTAGCATGGCGTCGACGTTCGGGTCAAGCTATGCCGTTTCGTATGCCGCGAGCAAGGGGGCGGTTGTCCAGTTAACCAGGAGCCTGGCCCTGGCCTGGGCCGTCGACAACATTCAGGTCAATGCCATCCTCCCCGGCTGGTTTGATACCGAGATGACCGAGCGTGCCCGGGTCGAGGTCCCCGGCCTCAACGAGCGCGTGCTGGCTCGAACCCCGCAAAAGCGCTGGGCGAAGCCGAGCGACATGGCCGGAACGGCTGTCTGGCTGGCGAGCCACGCGAGTGATTTCGTGACCGGGGTCGCCGTGCCGGTCGATGGCGGTTACTCGGTCGCGCTCTGAACGCCTCAACGCAAAACGCCGAGGGACGTTCGGGCGTGAACGTCCTTTCGGCGTCGCTGATTGGAGCTTGGGCCGAAGCTTCCGGCTCAGTTCTTCGGCTGGATTGTGGCGTTGACCTCGATCTTGAAACCCGCGTACAGAGGAATCGTGAACCGGAAAGACTTCGTGGCGGCGTCGGTCGGCGCCGTTGCCGTTTTGGTGTCATCGTCATCCTCGCAACAATACGCGGCCGAGGCACAGCACGACGGGGGCGCCGGGGCGCGGTCGTCCGAGCCATCGACGCGGCGGAGGTGATTCAAGGCGGTTTCCAGCGTCTCGTCTTTCGTGGGAAGCTTGAACGCGGACGCGCCGGCCGGCATCGCTTCGGGGTCGAGAAGCGTGCTCTTGCGCCAGGCGAGCGGTTCCGTGGGCGAGGGGGACGCGACCCGGGCCTGGGGGCTGGCGCAGGGATCGGAGGTGCCAGGAAGCATCGTCACGGTCGTCTCGGCGGGAAGCGGCGGCATCTCGACGGGCCGACCCGTGGAGTCGAGCGCCCGGGGGAGTGACCGGCTGGGCAGGCCGGGCGAGGCCATCGGCATTTGAAGATTCGCCGCGCCGGGGCGATCAACCGAGGTAGGCGGAAGATTCACCGACGCCCGGCTGACCGTCGCCAGGGGCAAGATACGAATGTCGGGATGAACCAGGCCCACGGCCTCCGAGGCGGGCTCAACCTCGGTCTCGCAGGCTTCGAGAACGGCGAGGTACTCGCGAGCGACGGCCTTCCCCTTGCGATCGGCGACGGTGTGGACGCCGAGGCTGACGACGAGGACGCCATCTTTGGGAATCAGCCACTCGCCCGAGACGGAAGTCTGGGAATACTCGGGAACCTGAAGGGTGATCTCGATGGCCTTGGGCTTCCCAACTTCGGCCGACTTCGGCTCAAGGGCCTCGGTGAGCGCGACGGGGTGCATCGCGGTGATCCGGCGATCGACGAGCGTCAGGTTGGCGAGAACCCCTTGGTCAAGCTTTCGACCCGTGACCTCGGCCGAATACCCCTCGGCGATGTCTTCAAGACGGGGAACGTAGCCGACAAACGAGGCATGGTTGACCGGTCCGTCGGCCTCGCGGGTCGCCTCGGAGACGATCTTGCGAGTCTGGTTGTTGAAGACCGTGCTCTTGCCGTCGGGGTTTGACGTAACCCGAGGCGCTCCCACGACTTTCGAGGCGGTCTCGGCGAGTTTGCTGGCGGTCTCGCGCGAGGTCGTCCAGACCGAGGCCGAGCCCTGTCGGGCGACGGGTTGCAATGTCGGATGGAGGGTTGACCGCCAGTTCAGGCCGTCCATCTCCAGAAACTTCCACTGATAGGTAATCATGGCGGGCTCGGGGCTGTCTGACCGGCCGGCGCCGACGAGCGTTGCAGCGAGCAGCACGATGATCGACCGCATGAGACGACCTCCCTTCCATCCTTGGTCGGAGACCACCCAGGAGGACGAACGCCCTCTGGTGACCTTGGTTCGCGGCGGGATCATACGTCGAGGGTCGGGAACCGTCAACGCGGCTTGTCGGCCAGAATAGGCGTCGAGTTCAGGGAATTTTTAGGGAATGCGATTTTTTGGCCCCCTGGGATGGGTTAGCCGTGGGGTTGGGGAGGGGGAATGACCGATGACAGATGACCGAGGAAGGCTCGGGACGAGCATATCCATTGGTTGGGATTGATGAATTGATGTAAGGTCAAAAGGACAAAGGACAAAGGACAAAGGACAAAGGACAAAGGACAAAGGACAAATTTTTTTGTCATTGATCATTCTTCAAGAACGCACCGCGCTGATCGGATCAGGGCGAGAGACTGGCTTCGTTGGGAAAACGAACCAGGCGAAGAGGCGAAACAGTTGGCTTCGTTTTGGTGGTGAGTTGGGAGGCCGAAGAGGTCGGAACGAAGCGAACAGAGTCGGTTTGCTCGGTGGCTTCGATTTGAAAATCAGGGATTGGATCTGGAGTCGCGGCGAGGGACGGTGTTGTTAAGCATTGGACATGCAAGGAGTGTAAAGCCTTGGCTTGCCGAGGTTTCCAAGATGTCGACGGAACGTGTACCGACGCAATTGGGAGATCGAAACGGGCCAGAGTTGGCTTCGTTTGGTTCAGGGGGCTCTGAGAAAAAGGGGGAAGCGTGTGGGTTCGAAGCCAATGTTGCAAGGAAGGGAAGAGGGTGTGATCCTGGAGGGAATGTTGGCTTCGTTTCGCAAATTCGACGGGGCGAAGTGTCGCGCGGCGCGACAGCGCGAAGGGTCGAGGAGCGAGGGGCGTCGTCGGGGCTGGAAGCGATCGCATGAGTGGTCCATTTCCCAGGAACAAAACCGAGAGAGACACGTCTCCAGAATCATTATCGAGAGAACCGAGTCGAGTCGTCCGGGGTTCGGGGGGACTCGACGGCGAGGGGGAATCGGCGGTAGGCTCGCGAAGGCCAGAAACGTCGGGAAAAAGGAGTCGAGGACACGGATGACGCCAAGAGAGCAAACGCTGGAAACGCTGAGAAAAGGCGCGGTCTGGGATGTTCTGGTGATTGGAGGTGGAGCGACGGGGCTGGGAACGGCCGTCGATGCGGTGTCGCGGGGGTATCGGACGCTCTTGCTGGAACGCGATGACTTCGCCAAGGGGACGTCGAGCCGGAGCACGAAGCTGATTCATGGAGGAGTCAGGTATCTGGAGCGGGGGCAGTTGGGTCTGGTGCGCGAGGCACTGAGGGAGAGGGAAATTCTTCTGAAGAATGCGCCGCAAGTCGTGCATGACAGGGAGTTTCTGGTTCCCGCGCATGCCTGGGGCGAGGCGTCGTATTACGCGGCGGGGCTCTGGGTGTATGACAGGCTCGCGGGGGCAAAGGGGCGGGGGCGTTCGCGGCAAGTTGATCGGGCCGAGGCGCTTCGGATGGTGCCGAACCTGGAACCGGAGGGATTGCGCGGGGGGGTGATTTATCGGGATGGGCAGTTCGACGACGTGAGGCTGGCCGTCGCGCTGGCGCGAACGGCGGATGATCGGGGTGGGTCGATTCTCAACAGGATGAGCGTCGAGGCGATTGTGAAGGGATCGCGCGGGCAGGTGGTCGGGGTCCAGGCGAGGGATGCCGAGACCGGCGAGATCCTGGCGATCGCGGCGCGGGGGGTCGTGAACGCAACCGGCGTCTTCGCGGATGAGATTCGGAGGCTTGACGAGGCCGGTGCGCCGAGGTTGATCGCGCCGAGTCGCGGGGCGCACCTGGTCCTTGACCGCAAATTCTTGCGGGGCGAGACGGCCATGCTGGTGCCGAAGACGGACGATGGCCGGGTGATTTTCGCGATTCCGTGGAATGGTCGCGTGATCGTCGGGACGACCGATACGCCCGTGGATAAGCCGGTCGACGAACCCGAGGCGTCGCGGCAAGAACTCGACTTCCTGCTCAAACACGCGGCCCGATACCTGGCCGACGACCCGACCGAGGCCGACGTGTTAAGCGTCTTCGCCGGGCTCAGGCCGTTGATCGCCGCGAAGGAGGCGACGTCGACCGCCAAACTCTCACGCGAGCATGCGGTGATCGTCGCGAAGTCGGGCCTGGTCACGGTGACCGGCGGCAAGTGGACCACCTATCGGCGAATGGCCGCCGATGCCGTCGGCCAGGCGGTCCGGGTCGCCGACCTTCCCGAACGCCCCTGCATCACGGCCGATCTCAAACTTCACGGCTGGACAGATCAGCCGGATGAAGGTCCGCTCAAGGGGTATGGGTCGGACGCACCCGCCATTGAGGCGCTCGCGAGGGATCGGCCCGAACTCGGGAATTTGCTCAGTCCGTCGCTTCCGTACCGCGACGCCGAGGTTGTCTGGGGGGTGCGTGAGGAGGGAGCGCGGACGGTGGAAGACGTGCTGGCGCGTCGAACCCGGGCACTCTTGCTCGATGCACGCGCCAGCATCATCGCGGCGCCGAGGGTTGCCGCGATTCTCGGGGCGGAACTGGGGCGAGATTCGCGCTGGGAGGCGGAACAGGTGGAAGCGTATACAAAACTAGCGGCTGGGTATGTCTTTCCGGGGTGATGGATTTGGAAAGATCAGTGCATGTCGGTTTCGTTGATGATCTCGCCGTCGTCGCGGTGGCCGAGGAATTGGTAGATGGTGGGCTGGATCGATTCGGTAAGGAAGCGGACGGAGCCGTCGCCGAAGCTGAAATTCGCGCCGTCGGGGTGATATGAGCCGAACCCGCCGACGACACTGGGGAGCTTCTGGATGGGGGCGTTGAGCATCGTTCCGGTGTTGCGAAGCGTGGCGCGGGTGCCGGCCATCCAGCCGCTCTGGTCGGACGGATCGCGGCGGCATTCGCCGACGAAGATCGTGCAAAAACTGCCGTCATACAGGCCGGCATGGCTGACTCGGCTGTTCAGATAAAAAACGCCGTGGTTGTCCACGTCAATCGGCGCCTCGACGTCGTGGTGACACCCTGCGTAACTGCTCTGGGCGCGGACACCGGGCGCGGGGTGATAGGGGTCGGACGGGCAGGCGAGGCTGCTGATCTGCGTCAACGCAACCGTCGTGTTTTCGAGGGCGAAGACCGAGAGCCTGGTATCCACCGCGACCGCCAGGTAACCCTGATCCATGAATGGAAGGATCTGAACGAGCCAGCCCAACCGCCGCCCGTCGGGACCATCGACAATCGGTCCCGCGCGGTCGATGTCGCCGCTGGGAAGGACCAGAAAGGTGCCTTCATAATTGTGCAAGGCCAGGCCAAGTTGTCTGAGGTTATTGATGCAACCGGACCGCCGCGCTCCTTCGCGCGACCGGGCCACGGCCGGGAGCATCAGCGAGAGGATCACGGCGATGATCGTCAGGACCGCGAGCACCTCAATCAACGATAGACCGGCGCGACGGGTCGACCGGGCGGGCATTGTGGAAAACCTCCGATGAGGGAACAGGGTGGGGATCATGTTTTTGTTTGATGACCGATGACCGATGACCGGATCTGGGGGCTGTTCATAATGTTTTTTGGTCATTAGTCATTGGTCATTGGTCATTCAAGTATATAATCCAATTCATTCATCAATACGCATTGGCCTCAATCATCTCGCCGTCGGCACGGGCGCCCAGGTACTGGTAAATCGTGGGGGCGATCGTGTTCTTGATGAACCGGACCGAGCCATCGCCGAAGAGGTGGTTGACGCCGCCGGAGTGTCGGCTGGAATAGCCGCCGACGATGAGACGGGGGTCGGGTTCGCCGGGAGCGGGGGGAGCGTCGGGGTCAATCTCGGGCTCGGTGAAGGGGGTCCTGGGGTTTCGCGAGGTGGGGTTCGGCGGCAGATCGGTATTGCGGAGCGTCGCGCGGGTGCCGGAGACCCAGCCAAGCTGGTTCTTCGTCAGGAGTTTTTCGCCGGCGAAGATCGTCGACGAGGTGCCGTCGGTGATGTCTTCCACTCGGGTCGCGCTGTTGAGGTAGAAAACGCCGGTGTTCTTGACGTCGATCGGAACCTCTGTCCCGCTATAATTGGCGGCGTAGCTGTTGAAAGCGACCTCCTGGCCATTCGCATCGGAGGAGGACATCGGACCGGCGTCCGACGGGCAGATCCAGCCGTTCATCATGTGAGCCCGAACGGTGGCGTTCGAGGCGTCATAGGCACCTGCCTGGAAATTCACACGCTTGTACGCGTTTTTCTGTTCGATGAACGGCAGAATCTGGACAATCCAGCTTATATGATAGCCGTTCGCGGTGTTCGTGATCGGTCCGGTCGGGTTGACGACGCCCGGGGGGAGGACCTCATACGTTGACTCGTAGTTCTGCAAGGCGACGCCGATTTGAAGGAGGTTGTTCACGCACTGAACGCGGCGGGCGGCCTCGCGCGCGGCCTGAACGGCGGGGAGGAGCAAGGCGATCAGAACGGCGATGATCGCGATGACGACGAGGAGTTCAATCAGGGTGAAGGCCGATCGCGGGCGGAGCGTTTCGCGGGTCATGAGGGTTCTCCCGGTTTCTCGGTAGGTTGGTTCACAATTTGATCTCGGCTCTGCCGGACCCGGCCTTCGGGTCCACTCGGATAATCGGCCTGAACGCGAAGTCGAAGGCGTCTGGGCTGATCCTTGACCTGCTCGATGACGATCACGACGCCTCCCGAGAGGGGACCGCCGAGGGATTTCGAGGGAATTTCCCAGGTCTCGCCGCGATATTTGGGGTCGCTCGAAAGCCGGGCCGAGGCGCGTTGAAGGCCCGATTCCACGAGCCATTCCGCCTGCAAGCGATGTGCTTCGGCGCGGGCGAGATCGCGGCGAAGCAGGCCGGTTCGAAGCACACCGATCCCGACCATCGAGGCGATGACCAGGCAAACGAGGGCGGGGAAGACCGTCAGCGCGGGGCGTTGTCGTGGGCGTTTCGGGGTCATCGTCGATCCTCCTCGGCGGGGGCTTGCTTGCTGGCGAGCGCGGCCTCGACAAGGACGGTCGGCCGGGGCGGGGCCTGGGTATTCTCGGGATGACGCTCGGCCCGGAGCCGGACAAAGTCGCCCGCGACCTCGAACCGGATCGGCCCGAGGCGTTCGATCGCATACGCCTCGCGACGGGCGATGGTCTTGCCGTCGCCTTGCTCGCGGATCAGCCTGGCATGGTCGACTCGATAGGCGAGGGTCGGGCCGTCGGGGCTCTTGAGTTCGAGAGAGCCGGGGGCGTCGGCCTTCGCCTGCTGGGACGATCGGACGTCGCGGCGGAACTGGCGGGCGAGGGTCGCCAGGGTTTGCGAGTCCCGAAGCGCATCGCGGCCGGAGCGATCGAGACGAAAGAGCATGTGCAACAAGGTCGCGCAGAGGCCAAGGACGAGCGCCAGGCCGCCGATGACGATGATCATCTCAAAAAGTGAGAATCCGCGGCGATTTTGGAAATGCTGATGTCTCATTGCGCGGGCCTCCGGCGATAAACCCAGGAGGTGAGGCGGACCGGACCCGAAAGAAGGGCCGAGCGCTCTTTCCATTGCAGTTTTAGTTGGATGCGACGGGCGGGAACGGGGGATTCGGGGTCGTCGGCGACGGCAATTTCCCAGGAGGCGCCGGGGAGGACTTTTTCGGAGTCGGTGGCATGGGCAAGAGACTGGACGGCGGCGGTGTCGACCTTGTCAAAGGGCAAGGCCGAGGCGCCTTCGAGGACGTTGGAGGCGGTTTGCAAGGCCCAGTCGCGGCGGTCGGACGCTCGGCGCTCGGTCGCGTTCCAGCCGAGAACCTTGATGGATACGGTCATCGCCGTCATCACGACCATCATCGCGACGGCCAGTTCGGCCAGGGAGTAACCCCGCCGGGATCGATCGGCCCTTCGGTTCGCGTTCATCCGGCTAGGACCCTGATCAAGGTGACGAGCGGGGTAAAATAGGCGGTGGCAAAGAGACCGACAAGGCCCCCCATGCCGACAATGGCGACGGGAAAACTCAGGTCGAGCCAGAACTGAAGGCGATAGGCGATCCGACGATCGACCGCCTCGGCCAGCTCCAGAAGTGCCCAGTCGAGGTTGTTCACCCGCTGCGCCGCGCGAAGGACGGCGGCCTCGGCCCGGCGAATGAGACCGCGATCGGCGAGCGATTCGACCCAGTCGCGCCCCTGCGAGAGTTCCGCGCTGACCGCGAGGAGCCGGGTACGGACCCAATCCGACGGATACTCGCTGCTCAGGAGGGCGATCACCGCGGGAATTGGCCTCCGACCGGCGACCGCAAGCGCGAGGGCTCGCATGATCAGCGCCGAGTGGCGACGTCGAAAGAGGCCGCCAACCACCGGGATATCCCACCAGTTCACGAGCCGGAAAAGCACGGCCAGAAGGCACGCCAGCGGAAGCAAGACCTCGATGAGCAGGAGCAAGGGAATCACAATGAACGAATATCTCATGAAAAGAAATCCAAGGTTGCTCGCGAAGACCGTGACGGGCGGGAGAGTAACGCCGAAATCATAGAAGATCGCCTCGAACTTTGGCAGGATGAAATAGAAGACAAAGCCCACGATCACGTGCATCACGATGACCAGTTCCGCCAGGTAGGCCAGGCGGGCGAAGGTCGTCCCGAGGACACGTTCGCGGCTGGCCCGCAAGGTGGCGGCTTCGCGGAGGGATCGGCCGAGGGTGTCGGTCGCGTAACCGACTCGGACGAGCAGTTCGGCATCGCGCGGCAAGAGGCCCGCAACACGGCCGAGAGCCGTCGGAAGAGGCAGGCCGTTGTTGAGCATGGCCGCGAATTGCGCGACCTTGCGTCGAAAGCCCCAGCCCAGGACGCCGAATCCCGACTGATCGGCGAAGACCAGGGCGGTTGGCGCCAGCGGCATCGAGCGTTCGGCGGCGATGGCCATTGCCCAGAGTAGAGAGGTATAACGAGCGTCGCGCCGGCTGACGAGGATCACGAAGAATCCGATCCCGATCGCGATCAGAACGATGATCGAGATCGGGATCATGTACGGCCCCGTCAGAATCGCCAGCCAGATGAAGACCGCGATGACCGCGATTGCGAACATGAGGTGCTGAAGGCGGAGGCCGGGGAGCGACGGATAGACCGGTGTCAGGTCGACGGCGTCGCCCTTGATCTTGGCCTTGGCCTGGTCGGGAATGTCGTTCAGGTCCTGATCCACGTCATAACTCCCTGTGATCAACAGCGCCGCGTGATGATCGATCAATCCTTAGCCGGAAAGCATGGAAATGAGTGTGATGAGCGGTAAAAAGAGCCCAAGGACCAACGAGGTGATCGCCAGGATGATGAGGATGATGACGAAGACGGCAATGAAGGTCGCGACGAATCCCGACTGAACCCGGGCGCCCGACTCGAACATCTCACCGGCCATCCTGAGCGATTCGGGAAGGCTCTGATGCGTCTCGGCCCAGGTGAGCAGGCGGGCGAGGCTCGCGGGAAAGACCCGCTGACGCCGGAGCGCGAAGCCAAGGCCAAGGCCGCCATTGACGTCAACCGCGGCGGCGCGAGAGGCGGTGTCGATCGTCGTGTCGCCGACCCCCTCGCCAGTGAGCCGCAAAGAGTCGCCGAGCGGAACTTCCGACTCCAGGAGCAAGGCCAGGAGGTGGCAGAATTCGGCCAGTGACGTATTGCGCCAGACCGGTCCAAGAACGGGAATCCAGGCGGCGAGCGCCCGGCGATGGGGTTGATCGAGAAAAACGAAAAGGAAGAGCCAGATCAGCGCGACGCCGACGACGAAGGCAAGCAGGAATTGCCAGCCCAGCGCGAACGCGTGGGAAACGTTGAGGATGGCGATCGTGATGAACGGCAGGTTGATGCCGAAGTCGCGGAAGATTCCCTCGAAGCTGGGAATGATCGTCGTGCAGACATAGGTGAAGATCACGAATGCGATTGTGAGCGCAAGGGTCGGGTAGGCGAGGGCGATCCAGAGCTGTCGGCGGAGATCGGCGCCGATGTGGTTGAATGCGACGAACCGGCCGAGAACCTCGCTGATCTTGCCGGTCTTCGATCCCACGGCGACGAGTCCGCGCAGGTGGGCGGGAAGGCGTTTTCCCTGCTCGGCGAGGGCCTCGTCAACCGAGGCGCCGCGATCGAGCGAATCGGCCAGGGCGCGGAGCGTGGATCGGAGTCGGCCCGAGGGCATCTCCTCTGCGGTGGCGCGCAGGCCCGGGGCGAGCGGAAGCTGCGCGGCGGTCAGTCCGGCGAATTCCTGAGACAGCCGCGCGACGTCGTCGCTTGAGAGCCGACCCTTTCCCGCGTCGCGATCAGATGAACTCGCCATGAACAGGTCCTTTTCCGGCTCATTGGTCTGAGAGGGCAAGGGACAGAGGACAGAGGGCAAAGGACAGAGGGCAAAGGACAGAGGGCAAAGGACAGAGGGCAAAGGACAGAGGGCAGAGGGCAGATACTTTGATGCCTTTGTCCTTTGGCCTGTGTCCTATCAAATAGAATGGATTTTGAACACATTCATAGTTAATGTTTCGCCCGATCACGGAGCAATCCGCGACAAACTCGTCCACAACGACGTCAACGGGATAAAAAGCGCCAGGGCATAGAGCATGGTAGCCGTCCCGCCGATGCCGAAGAGGAGAAGCGTGGGAAGAAGGACGCGGATCTTGTCGGCCTGGTGGCGAGCCTCGCCGCGATAGCGAGTCGCCATCTGGCGAAGGGCGACGACGAGATCAGGCTGTCGCGGCGCGGTGGACAGAAGCCAGCGGAGCAAAGGGGGAAACGCGCTTCGACCCTGGAGAGCCTCGGCCGGGGCCTGGCCCTGGGTCAGGGAGTCGGCAAGAGCCTGGCCCGACCGAGCGAAGGCGGGATCGCCCGAAGCCTCGCCGGCAAGCCGGAGCGCCTCGGGATAGGGAACCTGATGCTCGATCAAGAGGGCGAGCAGATCCGCAAACCCAGCGGCCTCATACCCCTGAATCATCGACCCCAGCCAGGGAAAGGCTCGGAGGAGAAACGAGGCCCAGGTCCCTCGCGCTCCAAACCCGCGACGCGAACGGACCCAGACAAGAAGGACGAAAACCAGCGCCGCGGGAAGGATCGGTCCCCAGTAAACGACCGACTGCCTCGCGCCGTTGAGCACGCGGAGCGAATCGCTCAGCGGTAGGCCCATCTCGTCAAAGGCGCTGACGAATCGAGGGATCAAGATCGTCACCAGGCCGAGAAACATCCCATACGCGAAGGTCAGGACCGAGAGCGGATACCAGAGCGCCAGGCCGATCGATCGCCTCGCCTCGGCATATCCTCGCGCATACGCGGAAAGCTCTTCCAGCGCGACGGGCAGGCGGCCCGAACGAATTCCCGCCTCGACCACGGCGCGATAGACCCTCGGCGCCTTCACACCGGGCGAGGCGAGCGCCTCGGTCAGGCTCTCACCCGCTGTCAAACGTTCCCCCAGCGCCCGAGCGATCCGCCCGAGCCGGCCGGGAACATCTGAACCGAGATCAAGGAGCCCCTGCTCCATCGGCACCCCGGCCCGCGTCATCGCCACGATCTCGTCATTCAGGGCGATCAGATGATCGACCGTGACGCTCCCGGCGCTTTTGCCCGAACTCCCCTGCTCTTCCATCGCCAGACCGTCCCAACATTCTCGGGCCGTCGATCGATTCGCACGCCTCGGACATTTGTGAGGTTTATCTTCTCACACTTGTCAGAGGGTGTCAACCGGTTCGCGCCGAGAATTTGGAGATTGGGGGCGGGAATGACCAATGGTCGATGACCGATGACCAAAAATTGAAGGCTCTTGATGGATTCCGGGGTGGTGACCACGTTAGTTCGGACGCAAATCCTTGTGAGGAAGCTCTTTAAGTGTCCTTGGGCGACACCTCCACCCTTGGGCCACAAGTCTCGTTCTCGGATAGAGTTACGGCAAGCTCCCCAGATCACCACCCCGGAAACCATTAAGAGCCAAATGGAATTCAACCCTCGATCCTCGGTCATTAGGGTTTTTGCGCATTCGGGACTGTTCTCGACGTAAGGTCAAAGGACAGAAGGACAAAGGGAAGATTTTTCCTTTTGTCGTATGTCCTTCTGTCCTTTGGCTTTACGGCTATTCCGCAACAAACCTATTGGTCAGTGGTCATTCCTTCAAGGCATTCGCGGGAGCGCCGGAGAGGCCGAGGACGCGGCGGACCTCGGCGGCGGAGGTGAGGCCGGATTCAACGGCGACGCGGGCGCGCTCCCAGCGGCTGATCATGCCCGAGGCGATCGCGAGCGATTCCAGTTGCGCGACGTCGGTGCGCGAAAGAATGGCCCGGCCGAGGTCGTTCGGCTCGGGACAGAGCATCTCGACGAGAACGAGCCGACCGCGATAGCCGGTTCCGCCGCAGGCATCGCAGCCGACGGGGAGTCGAGCGCGCGAGAGCTTCAATCCCAAACGATCGCCGACCCCGTCGTCGTCACGCGAACACGAGGCGCAGAGGCGTCGCACGAGGCGCTGGGCGATCACGGCGAGAATGCCGCTTCGCAGGAGATAGGGTTCAATGCCCATATCGCTCAGTCGTCCAATCACCGCCGCGGCGCTGCCGGCGTGGAAGGTGCTGAGGACGAGATGGCCGGTGAGCGACGCCTGAAAGGCGACCTCGGCCGTGGCGCGGTCGCGGACCTCGCCAATGGCGATGACCTCGGGGTCCTGTCGCAAGAGCGAACGGAGGCCAAGTTCGAGCGTGAACCCCGATCCGGGATTGACCTGCGATTGCGCCACGCCCGGCACGGCGACCTCGATCGGGTCTTCAAGCGAGGTCAGGCTCCGCCGGCCTTCGGTGGAGGCGACGAGGTCGCGGAGGCAGGCGTATTGCGTCGTCGTCTTGCCGCTTCCTGCCGGTCCGCTGAAGAGAATCGCGCCGGAGGTCGCGTTCAAGAGGGATCGAAGGGTTCCGAGAACCTCGACGGGTAAACCAAGTTCGTCAAGGCGATCGAACCGCCCGGCTCCGGCGAAGAAACGGACGACGGCCTTCTCGCCATAAAGGGTCGGAAAGGTGCTCAAGCGCATCTCGGCCGCGCCCGGCTCGGCGCGAATCCGGCCTTCCTGGGGAAGGTCGTTTTTGTACGTCAAAAGATCGGCCAGCACCTTGAGCCGCGCGATCACCTTCGGCGCGGCCTGAACCGGCAAGAGGGCCACCGCGTGCAAGACGCCGTCGATCCGCCAGCGAACGTCAAGGCCGTCGGCGGTCGGTTGAAGGTGAAGGTCGCTCGCCCCCAGGTCGTTCGCGGCGCGTAGAAGCAGATCGGCCGCGTCGGTCGCGTAACCTGGTGATTGCGGAGCCAGAGCCGCGAGGGAATCACGGATCGAAGAAGGGCCCGATGTCGTCAAGGTTGGCACGAAGCCCCCATTCTGATCAGCCGGCGCAACCAAAAATCAAGGCAAGCTTGCGAGCGAGTGTCGACATAATGCCACGCTTCGACCCGAAATTGTAGAGGTTCGTGGAATCGGGTTGAATTTCTGTTTGTTAAGTTTATAACGGAGTGGTTTATAAGAGTCGCTTGATTTATCGCGGTACAAAAGTTGCCGGTAATCGCGGTCGCCATCGGAGGGCACTCAAGACCGAGTTGAACAACACGCCGGGCGAGGGTGGACCGATGAGTAGCCGATCTCTGGACCTCTTTTTCAAGGCGTGCGAGGTCGACAATCCGCCCCTCCTGAACGTCAGCGGTGAAAACGGGCCGAGGGTGATGAAGGCCCCTTTCGCGGTCGTCGGCCACGATCCCGCGAGTGACCTGGTTATTGACGTTCCCGGCCTGAGCCCGCGTCATTGTTATCTTCAGGCGATCGGCTCGAAGGTGCTTTGCATTGACCTGGGGAGTCGTCAGGGAGTGGGGGCGTCCGACGGCCCGACCGTCGCCTGCTGGGTCGATCAGCGTCAGGTCGCCCGGCTCGGCCGAGAGGTTTTGATCCGGCTCGACGGCGGTCCGACCGCGCCCGACGAGACCGACCTGCCGGAAGAAGACCTTGGCAATGACCCGCTCCTGGCGAATCCGTTGCCGAGAATCGCGCTGGAGTTTCGCACGAACGCGGTGAAGACCCGCTGGCGGATGCGTCGCGGGGTCGCGCTGGTGGGAACCGACCCGGCCTGCGCCGTGAAATTGAACGGCCCGAACGTCTCGAAGTTTCATTGCGCTTTGGTGCGGACGGGGCGGGGCCTCTGGGTGGTGGATCTGCTCGGAGCGATGGAATCGCCGCGGTTTGAGGGAATCAGGGTCAACGGCGAAAAAGTGCGGTTCGCGCGGATTGATCCGGGCGACGTGCTAGAGGTTGGCTCGTTTTCGGTGGGCCTGATTTACTTGCCCGCATCGCCGAAGCTCCGCGCCGCGACTCGCGAACAGTCACCGGCCGAGGAAGCTGGTAGCGGCGAGATCGAGCTTCTTGGCAAGGATCGCATGGAAGCCGAAGGCCGCGACGTTGACGCGGAGATCGAGGCGATTCGCCGCGAGTATGAGGATCAACTCGCGGAGGAGACCATGCGGCACCGCGATGAGGTCGAGGTGCTTCGCGACGAGATTGACTTTCTCAATGACCGGATCGAGCGCCTGCGAGCCTCGGCCGCGCCTGGACATCGCCGCAAACGGCGAGGCGGCCCCGACGTTCAGGCATTGTCGACGGCGGACTCGTGGCCCGACCGGACCAGGGCCTTCACGCTGGGAACGGCCCGGCGTCGAGAACGCCCAGCGCCCTCGGGCCGAGGGCTCGAATCGCCGATCCTCGGCGCCGAACTTCCGAGGATGGAACCGGTCGCCGGGGTCTCGTGTTAACATTCGGTAAGGATTGAGGGTCCAGGGGATTTCAATTTGACGCTCATTCCCCTCGATTGTCGTCCGAAAATCCGATAGAATACACAGTCTGCCCCGCCCGACGCTCCCTCCCGAGGTCTGCGTGAACATGCTCCGTCGGTCCAACCGGCCCATCGTGCCGCTGGCGTTTTTCCTCGCCTTCGGGCTGCGCCCCGCGATTGCGGTGACGGCGGTTCCTGAACCTGTCGGCGCCTTCCTGACAAAGCACTGCACGTCCTGCCACGGCGGCTCGAAACCCAAGGCCGATTTAAACTTGACGGCTTTCGCCGACGAGGACGCCGTGCTCCGGGCGCGGAAGGTCTGGGGTCGCGTTCGCGAATACGTGCAGTCGGGCGAGATGCCTCCCGAGGGGAAGAATCAACCCGCCGTCGAGGAGGTCGAGAAGTTCACCCGATGGATCGACACCACGCTCGCGAAGGTCGATTGCGCCAGCCAAGCGGACCCCGGCCGGGTGACGATCCGCCGCCTCAATCGTTCCGAATATAACCACACGATCCGCGACCTCGTCGGCGTGCCCTTTCAGCCGGCCGACGACTTTCCGTCGGACGACGTCGCCAACGGCTTCGACAACAACGGCGACGTGCTTTCCTTACCGCCGATCTTGCTGGAAAAATATCTCGACGCCGCCGAGAAGATCGCCGGGGAAGCGATTGTCACGTCGGGCGATTCTCCCGGGCCGATCAAGACCTGGGAGGCCGAAGACCTCCCCGCCAAGACCGGCGGCAGTCCCTATTCCGAATGGGCACGCGTGCTTGCGACCCACGGGGCGATCCAGATCGACCATGAGTTTCCACGCGCGGGCGAGTACACGCTTCGCGTCCGAGCCTTTGGTCAACAGGCGGGGCCGGAGCCGGTGCGGATGGGCTGCGTCGTCGATGGCAAGACACTGCGTTCCGCGCAGGTCAAGGCGGTCGAGGCCGAGCCGGGCCTGTATCAACACAAGGTCACGCTCACCAAGGGGAAGCATCGTTTCGGATTCGCGTTCCTGAACGACTTTTACGACGAGAAAGCCCCGGCCGACCAGCGCGATCGCAACCTTGTGATTGACTTCATCGAGGTCCAGGGCCCCGCCCAGTCCAAGAACTCCCCCAAACCCGAATCGCACCGACGCATCATCTTCAAGGAGCCGACGAAGGCGAATCAGGCCGATCTCGCCCGCGAGATCATCGAACGGTTCGCCACGCGGGCGTATCGCCGACCGGTCTCGCCTGGTGAAGTCGCCCGGCTCCAGAAGTTTGTCGACCTCGCCAGTCAGAACGGCGACGGATTCGAGCGAGGAATTCAACTGGCGGTCGAGGCGATCCTGGTTTCGCCTCAGTTTCTCTATCGGGTCGAGTTGGGTCGGCGAACCAATCCTGGCAAAATCGTCCGAGGTGCCGGTTCGAAGCCTCCCGAGGCGGTGCCGATCACGGAGTTCGAGCTGGCCTCGCGGCTCTCGTACTTCCTCTGGAGCAGCATGCCCGATGACGAGCTTTTCAACCTCGCTCGCGACGGCAAGTTGCGATCGGGCGAGAACCTGGAAACCCAGGTTCGCCGGATGCTCCGCGACCCCAAGGCCAAGGCTCTTGTCGAGAATTTCGCCGATCAATGGCTTCAAATTCGCAACGTTCGAACCGTCGACCGCGACCGCAAGCAGTTTCCCAGCTTTGACGATGACCTCCGCTCGGCGATGATCGAGGAGACCGAGCGGTTCGTCGAGGCCGTGATGCGCGAGGATCGGAGCGTTCTCGATTTGATCGATGCCGATTTTACTTACGTCAATGAGCGACTGGCGCGTCATTATGGGATGAAAGGCGTTTCGGGGAACGACTTCCGACGCGTCTCGCTGGTGGGAACCGGGCGCGGCGGGGTGCTCGCGCAGGCGAGTGTTCTGACAGTCACGTCGAACCCGACGCGGACGTCGCCTGTGAAACGGGGCAAGTGGATTCTCGAACAGATCCTCGGCGCTCCGACGCCGCCACCCCCCCCCGACGTACCCGATCTCGACAATCAAAAGCAGTTGAACGGAACCCTCCGCCAGAAGATGGAGCAGCACAGGGCGAACCCGAGTTGTGCCTCTTGCCACGCTCGGATGGACCCGCTTGGGTTCGGTTTTGAGAACTTTGACGCGATCGGCGGCTGGCGCGAGACGGATGGAGGCGCGCCGGTCGACCCTTCGGGCAAGCTGCCGACGGGCGAGACCTTCCGAGGGTCCAAGGAGTTGAAGACAATTCTACGCGGGCGGGCGAAGGAGGTGACGCATTGTCTCACCGAGAAAATGCTGACGTTCGCTCTCGGCCGTGGCGTCGAGTATTTTGACGCCTGCGCGGTGGATAAGATCGTGGAGGCCGCGGCGGCCGATCGGTACCGATTCTCGCGGATCGTGCTTGAGATCGTCAAGAGTGACCCGTTCCAGAAACGCAAGCCCAGGGGATGATTCCGATGAGCCGACGCACCGAGATTTCGCGGCGGACGATGCTCCGTGGCCTCGGCGCCGCGGTCGCCCTCCCCTGGCTGGAAGCGAACGCACCCGCCGCCGGACTGGTCGGCTCAACGCCCCCCGGTTCGCCCCCAAAACGGATGGCCTTCCTCTATGTTCCCAACGGTGCGCACATGGCGGCCTGGACGCCGACCGCCGAGGGCCGCGATTTCCAGCTTCCGTTCATTCTCGAACCGCTCCAGGCGTTCAAGGATGACTTGCTCGTTCTGAGCGGCCTGGCGCAGCACGGCGGCGAGGCGCTCGGCGATGGCGGCGGCGATCACGCCCGGTCGCTCGCCAGCTTTTTGACGGGCGTCCACCCGCTCAAGACCGATACCAACATCCGCGCGGGGGTCTCGGTCGATCAGGTCGCCGCTCAGGAAATCGGCAAGTTCACGCGCTTTCCCTCGCTCGAACTGGGCATCGAGCGCGGCGCCCAGGCCGGAGCCTGCGATACCGGCTATAGCTGCGCCTATTCGTCAAATATCTCCTGGCGGTCGCCGACGACGCCGATGGCCAAGGAAGTGAACCCACGCCTGGTTTTCGATCGCCTCTTCACCACCCCCGGCGCGACCGGTTCGGCCGCGGATCGGACCAAGCGTGACTTCTATCGGCGAAGCATTCTCGACTTTGTCGCCGAGGATGCCAGTCAACTTCGTGGCCGCCTGGGCACGAATGACCGCCGCAAGGTTGATGAATACCTGACGGCCGTCCGCGAGCTGGAAGTCCGCGTTGCCCTGGCCGAGAAGGCCCCGCCGACCTCGGACTTGACCCGCGACATGCGCAGGCCGTCGGGAATTCCGCAAAATTATACCGACCACGTCCGGTTGATGACCGACCTGATGGTCCTCGCCTTTCAAGGAGACGTGACCCGGATCAGCACCTTCATGTTCGCCAACGAGGCGAGCGGGCGGTCGTATCCGTTCATCGGCGTTCCCGAAGGACACCACGACGTCTCGCACCACGCGGGCGACCCCAAGAAGCATGAGAAGATCAAGACGATCAATCGCTTCCACATCGAGCAGTTCGCCTACTTCCTCGGCAAATTGAAGGGCGTGCGCGAAGGTTCGGGAACCCTGCTCGACAACATGATGATTGTTTACGGCAGCGGTATCGGCGACGGCAACCGCCACAATCATAATGATCTGCCGATCCTTGTCGCCGGTCGCGGGGGCGGCACGATCCAGCCGGGTCGGCACCTCAAATACAAGAAAAATACACCACTCAATAATCTTTACCTCTCGATGCTCGACAAGATCGGCACCCCCACGTCGAGCCTTGGCGACAGCACTGGTCCCCTGCCGGGGCTGGATGGCTGAGAAGTTGGGATCGGGTTATGAGCGGTTCAAGGTCGGGAAAACATCGGCGACGGCCTCTTTGATGACGGCCTCGCTGAAGTCGTCTTCCAGGCAGATGCCGTCATCGAGCCGGATCAGAATCCCCTGATGAATCGGCGCCTCGGTGGCTCGCGCCGAGAGCAAGAGGCGAAGTCGCTCGATCGGTCTCGAAGCGCCGCGAATCTCGAAGTTCACGGCGCGAGATCTTCCGTTCGAATCACGGGCGAAGAAATCTGTGCGGCCTTGGAAGACCGTACCGTCTTGCACGACGGCCCACTCCTTGCCGCGAACGATGACCGCCGCCTTGAGAAGGTCCGCGCCGATCGGGCCGTTGATCCAGGGCGCAAGCCACCGCGCGACTTCCTCCACGAGATCGGGCGAAGCAACCGGAATTTGTCGACTCCCGGCGCGTCTCGCCACCTCGGCCAGACGCCCCGGCCTGAGAGCGTTCGGATCGAGAAGGATCGACCGCAAGAGGCGATCGAGCCGCTCGGCGCGCGGCGAGAGGCGACGCTCCGCGTCAAGGTCGACAAACCGGGGACGCCGGGGCTCGGCAACCGAGGGAAGCGGCAAGGTCGACGTCGCCGCCGAATCGATGACGCGGGCGACGGCCTTGAGACGGGGGCGTCGCGGCCGGGGAGTTGTAATATGAGTTCGAGGCGGGCATTCGGTGATGACCTGGACGGTCGGGACGGGCCAGCCTTCGGGTAAAGGGGCGAGGCACGCGCCGGTGTCTCGATCAAAACGGGCGTCGAGAAGGCGAAGCGGAGCGGAAATGGGCCGAGCGCCGGAGGCGAGACCGGCCGAGAGGATGAGCGCGTCGCGGGCGCGGGTGGTCGCGACGTAAAAGAGGCGGATCGATTCGGCCTCATCTTCAAGACGTTCCACGGCCTCGAAGGCAACCCAGCCGAGCGAACAGCCCGAGCCGTTGTCGTCGTCCGTCGCGCCGTCGCCGGGCGTGGTTTTCGCGGGGCGGACGAGCGGGCCGAGGTCGGGATGAAAGGCAAGACCCTGGCGGGGCGGGGCTTGCTTGCGGTTCAGGTCGGGGACGATGACGATCGGAAATTCCAGACCTTTGGATTGGTGAATGGACATCAGGCGGACGCTCTTGCCTTCTTCTTCGGTCGTCGCTGCCTGCTCCTCGCGCGGGGGGCGGCGGAGGTCGTCGCGAAGGCGCTGAACAAAATGACCGAGCGTGAACCCACCCCGGGCATCGAACCGACGCGCGAGCCGGACGAGTTTGCGGGCATTGGCGCGCTTGCGATCGCCGAGAAACTCACCGAGCAAGGAAGGCTCGAATCCCGACTCATCAAGAACCCGATCCACGAGGTCGGCGATCGGCAGGCGGTCTTTCTGATCGCGCCACCGATGCAACAAGGCGAGGGCGCGACGGGCGCGGGCGAGGTCGAGATCGGAGAGGCCAACAACATCCGCGAGGCGTTCGAGACCGTCGGCGAGGTCGCCCGACGCGGTTCCCAGCCAGAAAAGGGCGTCGTCGCTGAGACCGAAGAAGGGGCCGCGGAGTGCGCCCGCGAGGGCGACGGTGTCGACCGGATCTTCAATCACGGAAAGGACATTCGTCAGGTCGAAAACCTCTTGCTGGGCATAAAAGGCCTTGCCGCCGACGACGTGAAAATCGAGACCCTCCGCCTGGAGGGCAGATTCATACGGGGCGAGGTCGGTCATCGCTCGAAAGAGGAAGGCGACGTCGTTTTCCCCGGCGTTGCGAACGGCTTTGGTGCGGCGGTCGCGGATGGCCCAGCCGGCATCGAGCCGCGATTTCACCAGTCGGGCGAGCCAGCGGGCCTCGACGCGTCGCATCTCCTCGGCGTTGAGCTTTTGGGAATCGTCCACGTCCGATTCGTCCGCCCAGACGAATTCGACGGAGGGGAGGTCGGCGGCGGGCGTCGAGGCGGGACCGGGAACGAGGCGCGGGGTTTCGCCAGGAAAGGCGTCGGCGAAGAGGGCGTTGACGAAGTCGATCACGCCGACGCTGCTGCGGAAGTTCTCGGTCAGGTTGTGGCGGCCGATGGCGGGAAACTCAGCCCGGATCTCCTGAAAGAGTTGAGGACGGGCGCCTCGGAATCGATAAATCGATTGCTTGAAGTCGCCGACGATGAAGAGTCGGCCCCGAGCGAAGTCGTCGCCGCCGAGGGCGCGAAGGATCTCGGCCTGGATCGGGTCGGTGTCCTGAAACTCGTCGACGAGGAGAAATTCCACGCTCTGGCCGAGGCTCGTGGCGAGTTCGGGACGCTGGCGGAGGAGGTCGCGCGTTCGCGTCAAGAGGTCGTCGAAGTCGAGTCCGCCGCGACTGCGCTTGGCCTCGTCATAGGCAATCCGGGCGTCCCGGGCGAGCCGGGCGAACATCAGGCCGTGCGAGGCGGAACGAAGGGAAACGGCCTCGTCGATCGTGGACTTGCCAATGTAGGCGTCAATGGAATTGCGGAGGGTTTCGAGAACCGATCTAGCCTGCGTGTTGATCTCTGGCGATGGCCAGTGATTGGCTCTCAGGCCGCCGGGAACCTTGGCCCGTTCGCGGACCTCAACGAGCCAGGCGGGATCGTCTCGGGTGGCGAGCGTGGGGAGGTCATCCAGGAGCGCGGAGCGCATCGCTTGAAGCCTGGGATGATCGAAATCGTTCGCGGCGAACCACTTGCAACCATTCTCGGCGGCCTTGAGAAGTGGAGCGGCGAGCGCGGGGCGGCCGTGATTATTCCAGAAGGCGTGCCATGCGGAGAGGACCTCGGACTCCGAGCAAATTGCCCAGGTGGAGAGTTCGGCCACCCCTTGGCCCGAGACGAGAGTGGCGATCGATTCGCGGACCGATCGGAGTCCATATTCAACGGCCAGCTCGATCAGGTCGTGATTGCGGCTGGCAAGCTGGCCGCGAAGCGTCTTGCTGAGCGATTCTTCGCGGAGGG
Source organism: Isosphaeraceae bacterium (assembly GCA_965277595.1). GTDB lineage: Bacteria > Planctomycetota > Planctomycetia > Isosphaerales > Isosphaeraceae > CBDIDH01. Next base: position 99,431 of record CBDIDH010000002.1, on the reverse strand, counting down.
CACCAGCCATCGTGGCATCGAGGATCTGAAAATCAGGATCGATGCCGGCGTCGATCGCGTGGCGGCGGAGCATCGCCGCGCAGAATTCATGGAAGGTACTCACGGGTGCGGCTTCGAGACCGCGAAGAACGGACCGCCAGTAAATGGTTTCGTCGCCCGTGGATGCGTCGAAGCGGTGGTAACATTCCTCGCGGATTCGCTTGCGGAGTTCGCGCGCGGCTTTCTCGGTGAACGTCAGGGCGACGAGTGCTCCGAGAGGTCGCCGCGCGGCATCGCCATCGTTGTTGTCGCTGTCAAGCGCGGCGAGAAATCGGCTGGTCAAAACGGTCGTCTTGCCGCAACCGGCCCCGGCGCTCAGGGCGACACTCGCGCCGCGAACGTGAAGGGGGCGGCTTTGCTCAACGGTTAACCGGGGGGGATCGGCGCTCATCGCGTGGAGTCTCCCGCACCTTTCTGGACTTTCCGGATCTCGCCGATTCGGCAGGCGGACGCAAAGTCGCAATAGCCCGTGCAGTCGTCTTTTCGCGGATTCACCTCGAACCGGCCCGACCGGAGGCGATCGACCGCATCGATGATCGACGCTTCGAGCCGGACTTTTAACTCGGGCCAGTCCGTCAACTCGATCTTTGTGTAACCTTTTTCGCGAAGGTCCCAGTAGCCGACATCGACCGGCCGGGCGGTCGCGCCAGCGAGCCCAAGACGTTCCACCGCAAGGGCATAGAGCGGAAGCTGGACCATGAAAAGGCTGTTCACGTCTTTTTTCGAAGGGGGGGTACCCGTCTTGTAATCAATGACGCGGAAGGAAGGGGAAGAATCTCCGTTTTCCACGACGTCGACGCGATCGATCTTGCCTTCAAGACGGACGGCCTCGGCCCCCTCGCCGAGTTGAATGCAGGGGTGAGGCGTCTCTTCCTTGAGCGACCCGAAGGCGATTTCCAGATGCGCGGGGCGAGCGGAAGGTTCCTTCGGTCGCCCTTGATAGGCGCGGGCCTGGTCGAGATAGCGGCGAAAGGTCTGTTCAACACGTCGGCGCTCGATCTCGTCGAGACCGGCGCGGGCCTCGGAAAGGTCGGAAAGGGCGACCATCATCTGGCTACTGCTCACGAACTCATCGACCTCAAGGGCGTTCTCGCTCCCTTGCATACGCAGCGTTTCATAGTCTTCCAGAGTCTTGTGGATACGCGTGCCGCGATCGATGAAGTTCTCGTCAAGCTCATCGCGGTCATCGACAACGACAAGCTTGAGTACATATTTGAGAAAGAACTGGAAGGGGCAGAGAAGGTACGATTCTAATTTGCTTGGGCTGAAGATGGCATCGGGGCCGAACTTCTGGACGAGCGCGGCGGGGACGCCCGGATCGGTCAAAAAGCCGTCGTATCGGGTGAAGCCGCGGGGGTCGAGCCGGTGCGCCGTGACCGAGAGCGCGGCGGAGGTGCCGTTGAGGGAGGGGCGGTGGATCGGGTCGGTCGCCATCCGAGCGAGCGGGCCGGGGTCGTGTCGGAGGCAGGCCAGGGCCAGGGCGCGGACGCGGGCATCGGCGGGGGCGACGGCGAGGTCGGGATGATCGAGCCAGGAGGGGTCGAATCGGTGGACAACCTGGTGGCGTTCGGGCGTGAGCGCGGAGGGGTCGAATCGTCGAATCAGGTCGTCGAGAAAGCCGGCGGAAAGGATCTCCTGCCCTTTCTCGTCGCGGGTTGGATAGGCGAGGACAAGTTCTTCGGAAGCCGAGCCGACGACGCGAAGGAAGCGGGCCATCTCGCGGGCGTAGGCCCGGCTGATCTGGCCGGGATTCTCAACGTCGTCGGAAGCCGACTCGACGGCCTCGCGGGTCGGAAAGGTCCCTTCGGAAAGGTTCGCGAGGATGACGTAAGGCATTCGAGCACCAGCGGCTCGATCGACGGTGGCGACGCAGACGGTGCCGGGCCGGATCTCGGTCGCGACCTCGTGGTCGTCTCGGACGAGGGATTCGACCGCGCTGACGAACTCGCGAAAGGGGACGGCCTGGCCGTGGTTGATCGCGTCGAAGACGGCGGCCTGGTCGTCGAGCGCGTTGCCGAGGCGTTCGAGCGCGTCGTTTTCGACGGAATCGATCCCCAGGCGATCGGCCAGGCGTTTGAGGCGGCGGACGTGCTCGGGCCAGGAACCAGGGCGGGTGATGGGGTCGATCGCCTCGACGAGATCGTGGACGAGGTCGCGGGCTTGAATGGATCGGCGGTCCTTGGACGATTGGTTCGAGGCGGTGTCGCCGAGAGCGCGCAGGATCGCGCCCTGGCCTCGATAGATGCCGGAATCGCGAATAGCGGAGGCAGCTCGGGGGCGGGAATCGGCCGCCTGGGCGGAGGGCCAGTCGGGACGGAACTGGCTGTTGCGCAAGAACTTGACGAGATCGGTCGCCTCCCAGCCGTCGGCGCCGAGCTTGAGGGCAAGGCGAAGGGCCGAGACCGACGGCTCGCTGGCCAGGCAGGTCGGCCGACCGACGGCCGAGACGGGGATATTCCACGATTGCAGAACGCGGACAATGGCGTCGGCGTCTTCGTTCCAGTGGCGGACGAGGATGAGGATGTCCTCGGGCGCGGCGCCGCGATCGAACCAGGTTTGCACCTCGCGCGCCAAAAGCAAGGCGACCCCCTCGCCTTGCGGGCCGCCGAGAAGCTTCAAGCCCTCAGCGCCGCGGAAGGGCGACCGCGCGTCGGCGTCGGAGCGGAAGAGGTTACGCTCAATGTCTTTGAGCGCGGCGGCGCGGAAAAGTTCGACGGTGTGCGTTCGTTCCTGATACTGGCGATCGAGGAGGCGGTTTCGCAAGGGGGCCACCGCGAGATCGACATCCGCCAGGGCGGGGTCGGCATCGCGGCCAAGGATGACACGAACGACCTTCGCATGATCTTCAAAATAGGCGAGAACCCGGCGCGCGGCGGGGCCGTCCTCGTCGGGATCGACGATCGTGATGGTTCCCAGTTTCTGGAACAAGTCTGGCGGATTCGCCTCAAGATGAAAGGCGGCCCAGAGGGCGAAGCCGTCGGCGTCCTCGGCACGAAGTTCGTGGAGAATGGCGCGGTAATGGCCGTAAATCGCCCATTCGTCGGCGATCGTGGGGCCGGTCTCGGGGGGTTCGCGGTCGGGGGAAAGGTCAAGGCGGGTCCAGCCGACGATTCGAAGGCGGAGTCGTCTTCGAAAGCCGGGCCAGGCGGCGACGGCCGCCGTCGCGTTCAATATGCCAGACTCACGCGCCCGCTCAATCGCCAGAACCAGCACCGCGCGGGCGGCTTCGGCCGAGAGGACGATCGGACCGTCGTCGCGACCTTCGCGAAGGGCTCGCCAGAGATCGGCCCAGCACCAGACGCGGGGAACCTTGCCCAAGTTCGAGGCGCGGGCGAGAGCCTCACGAACCTGGAGACGCGCCAGAGGTGTCGGCACGAGCCAGAGGTCGGTCGGATCGGGGCGTTCCTTGCTCAAGATCCGGTCGCGAACGGCCGCCCCGAATGGTCCGGTTTCCAGCGTCTTCAAGGCGGGCATGAGGCGACACTCCCGGCGTGTTTGACGTTGGCTCGGGCCGGACCGCCGAAATTCCGAGAACGGCCAGACCGAGGACGGCCAGGTATACAGAAAAATACCAAAGCTTGCCCGATCGCACAACCTTGATGAGCCAGATAATCGCGGCAAAGCCTACGAGTCCGGCAAGGATCGTCGCGGCGAGGGTCTGGGAGACGCGGTCGCCGGTGAGCGTCGCGGGGTTGACGTCCTTCAGTTCCTTCAGGGCCGCGCCGAGGATCGCGGGAACGGCGATGAGGAGACTGAAACCGACCGCCCAGGAGCGGTTCAGGCCCAGGGCAAGGGCCGCGGCGACGGTGAGGCCGCTCCGGCTTACGCCCGGCAAGGGGGCGAACATCTGGGCGAGACCGATCAGGAAGGCGTCGAGATAGCTGGTTTCGCGAGGCCCCTTGCCCGCTTCATCGCGACGCTGGAGCCAGGTCGTGACGAGAAGCGCCGCGGCGGTGATCAAAAAACCGATGCCCGTGGCGGTCGTCCCCTCGAACGCCTTCTTGATCCATTTCATGAAAAAGAGGGCGAGCGGGATCAAGGGGGTCGTGGCGACCGCGGCGAGCAAACATGTGCGAATCACGGCCGGACGCTTGTAAGGGGACGGGACATCGTCGATATCACGCAGCCCTTTCCAGGCGGTGAGGCCGACGGCCCGGTAGTAGATCAAGATCGCGGTGAGGGTGCCGACGTGGAGCATCACGTCGAAGAAGAGGTCGTCGTCAACCGATCGCGGCGTGCCGGTCAGATAGGCAAAGGCTTCCTGGGTGATCTTGAGGTGACCGTCACTCGAAACGGGGAGAAACTCGGTCACTCCCTGCACCGCGCCGAGGATGAGAGATTCGAGCCAGGCCATGTCGTTGTTGTCTCTCGGCGGGGAAACGATAACAGGGAGATTTCAGAGCGGGCCGGCGACTTGCCCCTTGAGCGACGGAGCGGCGGCGAAGACGTAAGCGATGCCGCTGTAAAGAGTCAGGGCGACGGCGGTCCAGGTCGTGAGATCACGGCCGATCGTCATCCAGGCGGGGGGATCATTCACCGAGAGGACGTAAAGGATGGCCGAGATCGAGAGGCATTGAAAGGTCGTCTTGACCTTGCCCGCCATCTGGGCTCCGAAAGCCTGGCCTTTGCCTTCAAGGTGAGACCGAAGGCCCTGAATTAAAAGCTCGCGGGTGATGATCGTGGTGACCATCCAGGGTTGCAGGCCGGTGGACCGGTCGCGAACCGTGAGCAGATAGACGAAGGCGCCGGCGACAATCACCTTGTCCACGAGCGGGTCAAGCTGGCGGCCGATCGGCGTCGCCTGGTCGAGGAGGCGAGCGAGATAGCCGTCGAGCGCATCGGTCAGCGCGGCGAGTCCGAAGACGGCAAGCGCGGCGAAATATTGAGAATAGGCGATCAGGGCAAAGACGACGATCGCCAGGCCGAGCCGGGCGAGGGTCAGGGTATTGGGGACGTTCCAGAAGGGGGGCTGGGCCGGGGGGAGGGCCATACAGGCCACGCTCGCTTTCGAAGGCTCGGGGTGGGGCGGGGCCTTGGCCCGCGCGTCTCGGTCGCCCGTTCGGACCGGGATTGTACCACCCCCCGCGACGCCGTCCATCAGCCGAGAATCGTGAACGGAGAGGTCGGCTTCTTGCGCGCCTTAGGCCGGGCCTTGCGCGACTGCGGCGGCTGAGCCCCCGCGCGGGCGATCGTGTCGTAACCTTCGGACGCGATGATCTGGCAGGTCACGATGTCTCCTGGTTGTAAACCCTTACCCTGCACGAAGGTGAGGCCATCGACGTCGGGTGCGTCGGCGAAGGTCCGACCAACCCAGACCGACTTCGGGTCGGGCGCCGGGGCGTCGATCAGGACGTCCAGCTCGCGGCCGACGAGGCTGGCGTTGAAGGCGAAGGCAATCGGCTGCTGCGCGGCCATGACGCGGTCGCGACGTTGGGTTTTCACGTCGTCGGCGATCTGGTCGGAGAGTTTGGCCGCGGGGGTATCGGGTTCGAACGAGTACGGGAAGACGCCGAGGCGCTCAAACTTCGATTCCTGAACGTAGTCAAGCAGTTCCTCGAATTCGGCGTCGGTCTCGCCGGGGAAACCGACGATGAAGGTCGTTCGAAGGACAAGGCCGGGCATCGTCGCTCGGAGTCGGTTGATGATCGCCTCGGTTTCCGAGCGGGTGTGGCGCCGATTCATCACCTTGAGCATGCGATCGTTGATGTGCTGGAGCGGCATGTCAAGATACGGGATGACTTTTTTCGCGGAGCCGAGGGCGTCGTAAAGCTCGTCAGTGAAATAATTTGGGTAATTATAGAGGATGCGAATCCAGTCAATTCCCTCGACCTGATCGAGTTCGCGGATCAGGTCGGCGAGGCGAGGGCGGCCGTAAAGGTCGACGCCGTAATAGGTCATGTCCTGGGCGACGAGGTTCAGCTCACGAACACCATCGGCGGCGAGCTCGCGGGCTTCCTCAACGACCTTTTCGATCGGCTTCGTGACATGCTTGCCACGCATGTAAGGAATGGCGCAGAAGGTGCAAAGGCGGTCGCACCCTTCCGAAACCTTGAGATAGGCGAGGTGTCTGGGGGTAATCCGAAGCCGGGCGCGATCGTCCTGCGCCTGGATGGGGGCGGGGCGAAAAAGGCTCCGCTGTTCGTGGAGGTCGCCCATGATCCGGTCGGCCACCCGAGCGATTTCCTCGCGGCCGAAGACGCCGACTATCTGGTCGACCTCGGGAACCTCTTCGAGCAGCATCTCTTTTTGCCGCTCGGCCAGGCAACCGGCGACGACGACCCCCTTGATCGCCCCCGCCTTCTTGCGATCGAGCATCTCGCGGATCACGCTCAGCGATTCCTGCCGCGCGGCATCGATGAAGCCGCACGTATTGATAATCACCAGGTCGGCCTTTTCCGCGTCGGGAACGAGAATGTACCCGTCCGAGGCGAGCAGGCCGAGCATGCGTTCCGAGTCAACAAGGTTCTTGGGGCAACCGAGGCTGACGAAGGAGAATGTGGCTTTCGGCTTCGGGGATTCGTTCATGAGTTGTTCAGCGGGCAAGGGCTTCGAGGTGAAATACAGATTCGGCGAGCATCAAAGAGACGCTCTCGTGCTCCTCCGGCAGGTCGGTATTGTCGCCGTCGGCTTTGAAGACGATGGCGTAACTCTTCAGAACCTTGATCATCTCGGGATGCCGAACGTCGAATGTTCGTCCACTCGCCATATGAATACGGAAAGGGCGAAAGGGTTCGGCTCTCACGTAGGTCAAGATCGACGCCGGAGGCAGCATGTCCATTCACTCCGGACATTTCAGACTTGGACAACTCTCACGATGATAAACGGAAACGATACTTCAACTTCTTGATTTTTTATTCTTTTCCTGTCAGAAGACCATCAGCCCGCCTGATGAGTGGGGGACATCTGAGGTTCGATCGATTCAAGGAGCATCAGGGAAACCTCCTGCCAGCGTTCCGATGTGGAAGCGTCCCCCTCCGGTTTTCGATAGACGGTGACGGACGACCGGCCAACCCGGATCATCTCCGGATGGCCAACATCGAACCTCCGACCACTCGCCATGAACATACGAAAGGGTCGGAATGGCTCGGCCGTCACGAAATCGAGAACCACCCGAGGAGCGAGCATCTTGAGCTCCGAACTGTTCAGCAAACCTCGGAGACATCGTCAGGTCATGGCATTGCGCGCAGATCCATGGTCCTCAAGTTTAGAGGATCACTGCCTTGCCCGTCAAGGGCGCGAACCGCGCCCTCTGGTCAAGATACTGAAATTTTAGACACCTGAAAGCAAGAGGTCGCCGACGTGGCTGGTGTCGGCCTCGGCGCGGAGTTTTTCGAGGGCGCGGTCCTGAATCTGGCGGACGCGCTCCTTGGAAACGCCGAGAACCTTGCCAACCTGGCTGAGCGAAAGCTTCGGTCGACCGCCGAGACCATAGCGGAGGCTGACAACCTCTTGCTCGCGAGGGCGAAGGACCTGCAAGAGCCGGGTGATCGTCTCGTCGCGATCAACGTCGTCGGTCCGGTCGCCTTCGGGATCGCTCATCGTGTGCAGGAGGCTGAAATTCGTTTCCGAGTCAAAGGTTGCGTCGAGCGAGATCGTCGGCCGGGTCGCGGTGTGGATGCGGTGAATCATCTCCAGAGAAGGCTCGGAGGTCCGACTTCCTGGATTTGACGTCGGCGCGACATGAGGAGTTCCCAGGTCGATCTCGTCCTGACTCTGGGCAAGCTGGCGAAGATGGCGAGGGCTGAGACGGACCGGATACGCCCCGGAGGCCACGGCGCGTTGCATTGACTGTCGAATCCACCAGGTCGCGTAGGTCGCCAACTTGGTCTCGTGGGTCATGTCGAACCGGTCGATCGCTTCGAGAAGCCCGCAAAAACCTTCCTGAAGCAGGTCGGAGTAGGAAATGCCGCGGTCGCGAAAACGCTTGGCGATGTGAGCAACCAGTCGCATGTTCGCCAGGGCAAGTTTGCCGCGAATCTCGCTGTAGCGTCGAAACACGGCGCCAAGGCGGACGCCGGTCGGGCCGTCGCCCGCGTAAAACGAGGCGATGTACTGGGCGAGGGTTTGCGGGTCGTCGGTGTGCTCGGGAAGATCGGCCTTTTTGATCCGTCCGAGGGCCTCGGAAAGCTTTTTCTTGCAGTCGTTCAGGGCGCGAAGGAGTTCGCGTTCCTCAAGCGTGCCGAGAACGCGCGTCGTGGCGCTGTCGAGAGAGGCAAATCCGTCGATATCTCCGCGTGGGCGTGTTGCGTGCATCTTCAATCCCTTAGCCTTTCGTCTCTTGGCCGATAAGCGGGCCGGTTCCGAGGGTCGACGAAACAGGTTGATCGAGCAAGGCACCCTTCATCCCTGACGCGGGTTTGATCCGACGGGCAAACTCGGCGAGGTGAATCATTCGATCGCCAAAGCTGGCGTAAACCAGGCGCGTACGGAGGTCGGGAATGAGCGCCCGACCTCCCAGGACGACCGCCGAGCCGACCGCGGCGGCCGACTCGAAAAAGGTTTCATAATCGCGGACAAACGCAACCGCGTCCGTGACAACGTTCACCGAGAGAAAGACGAGGGCCGGGCGGTAGGTCGTCACCGCCGCGGCAAGCGACTTCAAAGGGAGGTTGACGCCCAGGTTGCGGACGTCCCAACCCTCTTCGCGAAGCGTGAGATCACCGAGCAAGAGCGGCAGGAGATAGGGGTCGCCCCGTGGCGTCGCGCCGAGCGCCAAGGGAGCCTCCCGAATGGCCTGTGGCTGAGAGGCTCGTTCGATCAACTCCATCAGGGCGGAGGCGATGATCTGCGAGGCCATATGTTCCTGAAAGACGTCTAACTGGCCGACTTCCCAGGCGTGGCCGATCCGCGCCATCACGGGGCGGATCAGGTGATCGGCCAGCGGAACGGCGCTTCCCGCCGACTCGTGGGCGGAGATGATCAGCCCCCTGCTCCGCCGGGTGTCGCCGAGGCGGAGCAACTCGGTCAAGCGATCGCGGAGGTCATCGTCGATCGGTCCAACCGCGCGGATGTTGGGAGCGCCGAACGATTCCAGAGCGGAGATCGGTAGGCCCTTCGACCGGGCAAACCGCAGGGCCTCGGAAAGGCCGATCAAACGATGCTTGCCCGACGTCCGCGCCGCCTGAAGGACGCCGGAGTCAACCCACCTCTTGATCGAACTGACGCTCACGCCGAACGCCTCGGCGACCTGTTGCGTCTTCAGGAGTGGGTCGGAGGCGGTCATGACTGGGTCCTGGATGATCGATTTGAACGATTTTATCCTAAAGCCAGAGTGACGAGAAGGGAAGCATTGTCCAAGTATTTTTTCAAAAAGAGTTTTGAAAGATACGATACTTCGACACAACTGACGCGAAGATAGGGGATTGCGACTAACGATCCTCGTGAACGATCTGAACGTTTTTTCGAGCCGGTAATTCTGAGACATGGGTTCCCTCTCGCGGCGTCGAGGTCAACGATTTCCGCAATTTCAATATGATCTGAACTCACTGAAAGACCGCGCAGGCGGGACGAATGGTTTCCGGGGTTGAGGTTTGTTAGGGTGTCTGCCGGGATGCGAACAACCGGGCCAATCTGAATTTGGAGAGTGATGATGAGCACGGGGGGAACGGACGATCGGGCGCGGTTGATCGCCCTCTTGAAGCGGGATGCCTTGCGAACGGGAACGTTCACGCTGGCGAGCGGGCGGACGTCGCACTATTACGTGGATGGCAGGAAGGTCACGCTCTCGGCTGAAGGGGCGGCCCTGATTGGCGCTGAGGTTTTGAAACTGATGGCGGATCTGCGCGAGGTCAGCGCCGTCGGTGGCCTGACGATGGGGGCCGACCCAATCGTCGGGGCGACCCTCGCCGTTGCCGGAGGCGGGGCGATGCCGGGCCTTCGAGGGTTTTTGGTCCGCAAGGAAGCAAAGGGTCATGGCACGGGTCAACTCGTCGAGGGTCCGGTGGCGGCCGGCGAAACGGTGGTGATCGTCGACGACGTGGCGACGACCGGCGGTTCCTCGCTTCAGGCCGTTGCCGCGGCCGAGGCGCTGGGGTGCAAGGTGGCCCGGGTCATCGTGGTTCTCGATCGACTGGAAGGCGCCGGGGCCGCCTTCGCGGCCAAGGGGCTCGACTTCCACGCGATCGTGACCATCAAAGACCTTGGGGTGGAACCGCTCGCCTGACCGGGGGATTAACAGACGAACACGCAATTTCGACGATTCGAGGAAACGCGGCATAGCGCCTTTTTCTGTGTAAATATTTATGGAAAAAGGATTTACGCTCGATCGTATTCTGTCTAATCTTTTTTGGAAAAGGTCGGAGCATCGTCGTGGAGACCAGCCTGCATCGTGATTTGAAAGCGCGCTTTGGTCCGGAATCGGGGGGGCTTCAGGAGGTGAGGCTGGGGGGGTATCGGATCGATGCCATCGCGGCCGATGGGGTGCTGGTCGAGGTCCAGTCGGGACGGCTGGGGCCGCTCAGGGGGAAGCTCGGAAGGTTCTTGCCGGAGTTGAGGGTCCGGGTCGTCAAGCCGGTTGTCGTCGCCAGGCGGGTCGTGAGGCGGGAGAAACCGGATGGCCAGGATCTCTCCACGCGGCGGAGCCCGAAGCGAGGCAGTTTGGCGGATGTCTTCGACGATTTGATGGGCGTGTTGCAGGTCTTTCCGCATCCCAACTTGCAAATCGAGGTGCTGGGAGTCGAGGTGGACGAGGTCCGCGTCGGCAGGAGACGTAGGCCGGGATACGCGGTCGTCGATCGTCGCCTGCGCGAGGTAGTGTCGAGTGTCGTGCTGTGTCAGGCCGCCGATCTTTGGAGCCTGATCGGCGAGCCGCCGGCCGGGACGTTCACGAGTCGGGACCTGGCCGAAACGCTGGGCAAGCCGCTCGATTTCGCGCGGAGGGTCGCCTATTGCTTGCGGTTAACGGGCGCGGCGGAGGCGGTGGGCAAGGCGGGAAACGCCCACGTTTATCAAAGGCGGATCGTGGCGGGGTTGTGAGCCTACGATCGATTTCAAGCACCAAGGACATTTTAACCGGCACGCATTCACGGCGGTGCACGCAGGACGAGGGGGCGGCGGAAGGTTGACGGTCCAGCCCGGTTGTTACTCCGATTTGCGAAGCAGTTGGATCGGCAAGGCGAGCAGGTCAACCGCGATCTCGGCGAGGATGGCGCGCCCCTTCGTGAGCCAGGCGGCCGCGAAGGCCCAGACGGCGACCCACTCCATCCAGAAGAGGAAGTTGTCGTCGTTGAAGACGCGTTTCCAGTCGTCCGGGAAAAGGAGGAGATAGCAACCCATTGCGGTCATGCTCAGCATGATCACGACGCCGCTGGCGCGGTAGACAAAATTCCGCTCGGCTTCGTGAGGTGCCACTTCGCGCGATCCGGCCCGAGAACGGGAACTGGGGAAATGATAGAGGGAATAAAACGCGAGGGTCAGGAAGAAAGCTCCTCCGCTGAGGGAGTGTAACCAACCGACGACGGACCTTTGATGGAGCGGATCGCTGGCGGGGTCGATCGGAAAGAAAGCGATCCCCAGCGCGGAGAAGCATCCGAAGGTCCCGGTCCAGCGTTCGATCCAGTCATAACCCCGGTAGCAGAAAAGAAAAACGCCGATCGTACACAGCGCGCCGACGAAGACGTCACGCAGCGGGGTGTGATAATAGCTGCTCATGTTGTCTTGAATCTCGACACCAAAAACCAGCCACCCCACCGGACCAAGCAGCACGGGCAAGATCAATCCGACGGCGCCAATGGCGCGCCGGACTCCCAGATAGGAAATGACCAGGGTATGGGCGCTCCTGGGCAAATCGTCGATCAGGGGTTCGGGGTCCGCGTCGCGCATCAAATTTTGCGTTTCCGAGCCGGGCTTTGTCGAACGATCCGAAGTGAATTCAAGGTTCCCGCGAAGCCCGATTCCACCTAAAAAAAATAGAGACCCAGTTGACGGCGACGGGATACAGTTGTATCGTAACGTCGACAAACATACAAGGTCGGAAGGACGCGGTATACCCATGAATGCCCACGCGGAGCCTGTCGTCGGGGTCAAGTCGACTCGCATCTATTGCAGGACGGTTTGCCGTCCCTCAAGAGCGCCGCGCGCTGAGAATTGCGTGCCTTTTCTGGATGCGAGGGCCGCGCGGCTCAGCGGATATCGAGCGTGTCAACAGTGTCGCCCTGAGGATCGGGATGACTTGCCCGATTCGAAAACGGACGCGGCAACGGTTGTACGATACGGGACGGCTCGGACGGTTTGGGGTGATGTCCTCGTCGGCGAAACGGACAAGGGATTGTGTGCGCTGGATTTTATCGAGAGCCAGGACGATTCTCCGGCGCTTGACAGGATTCGTCGTCGAATTCCGGGCGCTTGCGTTGTGAACGATGCGGAGACGGCGGAACGCGTCGTGCCCCGGATTCTCGCATCGCTGATTGGCGAAGTCGATGCTCGGGAGTTTGCTCTCGACCTTCGAGGGAGTTCGTTTCAGCGTCGCGTCTGGGAGGCCTTGACCCAAATTCCCCGAGGCGAAACGACGACCTACGGGAAACTGGCGAAACGCCTTGGCTTGCCATCCGGCGCGGCTCGGGCGGTGGGGATGGCCTGCGGGTCGAACCCGGTTTCGCTGGTCGTCCCCTGTCACCGCGTGATCTCAGCTTCGGGTCGGCTTCACGGCTACTACTGGGGCCTGGAAAAGAAGAAGGCGATTCTTGCCGCGGAAGGCGTGTCCATCGACGCTTGACGAGTTCAAAAATCGTCGCGCATCGGGGGTTTCCCATCACCGATGCGGACCGCGGTTCCATAGCAGAGAACTTCACTGACGCCGGGGGCAATCTCGGTGGCGTCGTATCGAACCACGATGATTCCATCGGCGCCGAGGTCTTCCGCGTGGCGGATCATCAGTTCATAAGCGTCGGCCCGAGCGCGTTCACAGAGGCTTGTGTAAATGGAGATATTGCCGCCGAAGAACTGCTGAATTCCCGCCGCGAAATTGCCGACGACGCTTCGTGATCGAACCACGATTCCTCGGACGACGCCAAGACCCTCGACGATCCGAAAACCGGGGAGTTCCAGTGCCGAAGTGATAAGTCGATGGTCCACGAGAAACGCTCGCTGGGGTTTTCAGTTCAGTTCGCGCGTCCAAGATATTCGCCGGTTCGGGTGTCGACGCGCACCGTGACCCCCGGGTCGAGGTGTTCGGGAACCTGAATCACGTGCCCGGTTGATAGTGTCGCTGGCTTGGTCCGCCCCGTGGCCGAGTTGCCGCGAACGCCTGGAGCCGAGTCGACAATCGGCAATTCCACGGTATCGGGCAGCTCGACGGCGATGACCTCGTCATTCACGACGAGGGCGTCGACCCCTTCCATGTTCTCTGTCATGAACGGAGCAAGCTCGGCGAGCTCGTCGGCGGGGAACGAGAACTGGTTGAAGTCGGCCGCGTCCATGAAATGAAAGGCTTCGGGATCTCGGTAGAGAAATTGAACGGGGCGGCGCTCGAAACTCGATTCGGCGAGGACGTCAGTGCCTCGATACGCCTTTTCGACGCGGTTCTTGGTCTTGAGGTTGCGTGCCTTGATCTTGTAAAGAGTCGCGGCGCCGCGCGCTGAAGGAGTTTGCACGTTGATATGTTCGATCATGTGGGGCGCCCCATCAATCTCGACGACCATCCGCTTTTTAAAATCCTTGGCAGGAACCACGTCGCGTCATCCTCCGCCGTCAAATTCACTGGAAATTTTTTTTGTGAGCCCTGGCCGAGTTCTTGAACCTTCGGAAATCAACCGGGTTCATGGAATTGATCATAACGAGCCGGGCGGCCCTCGGTCAAAGTGTCTCGACCGAGGGGGGACGTAGCCCGTTGACAAGCGCCCGGTTCAGGGATAGCCTGACGAAGGTTTCCGCAACTCCTTGGGCGCCTTGTCGGTACGATCATGCCCGAGCCCATCCCTCGCGACGCGGCTCAGACCCTGGAAGAATGCCAGGAAGTCCTGCGTTACCGATTCATCAACGCGACCTATCTTCAGGAGGCGTTGACGCACGCCTCGGGGGCCAACCACCGGCTCGCCTCGAACGAACGTCTGGAGTTTCTCGGCGATTCGATTCTCGGCGCGATCGTCTGCGAGCTGCTGTTTCGAAAATATCCCGATTACCTCGAAGGCGAACTGACCCGGATCAAGTCGGTCGTCGTCTCAAGACGCACCTGCGCCAAGATTTCGCGAGCACTTGCGCTCGACGATTTCCTCGTCCTGGGAAAAGGGATGGGCTCGCGGGAGGAAACCCCTTCATCGGTCCTCGCGGATGTCTTTGAAAGCCTGATCGGAGCAATTTATCTCGATGGCGGGATGGAGGCGGCGAAGCAGTTTATCCTCCGTCACATCGAAGTTGAGATTGATGAGACGGTCGATGGTCAGGGGGGGATCAACTACAAGAGCAACCTTCAACAGGTTGCGCAGCGACAATTTGGAGAAACACCGACGTACCAGTTGCTCGACGAGAAGGGGCCGGATCACTCGAAGTGCTTCAAGATCTCGGCGCAGATCGGCCGGCAGCGGTTCGCGCCCGCCTGGGGCCGCAACAAGAAGGATGCCGAGCAACGGGCGGCGATGAACGCGCTCAGTCAACTCGCCGGTGAGGCGATCCCTTTTGAGTCGGATTAGATCCTCGCCAGGCGATCGCGCCGCCTTGAGCGGCGACCGCCAAGGTTTTACGATGATTGTCGCCCGCGTTTCCCAATTTCGAACACCGAGGCCCCCCTGCCGTGCTCCTGGACTGTCTTGATACCAGAGAGTTGAGGCCGTCGTGAGCGGCTCACTTGTGGCCGATCTCGGGATCGGCCCGGAGGTCTGGCTCCTCCTCTCGCTCCTCGCTTGCCTGACACTTTTCTTCAAGTTCAGCCGCTTCTGGAGTGTTCGAAACTTTGATCTGCTCTTCCTGTTCGTCTTCACGCCAGGGTTGATGACGCTTGTCGGCCGGTCGGCCGGCGGCAAACAGCCCTGGTTTGGCTTCGTTCTGCTCTTCATCGGCTCGACCCTCTGGCTGGTACGTTGCCTGGTCGATCTCGGACTCACCCGACGCCCCTTGCTGGAACCCAACCTGAACTCGGCGGGATTGACCTGCCTGGCGATCGGCATGCTGGGGCTACTGCTTGCGGAAACGGTGAGTCTTCCGGTCAATGAAGGGCGGATTCGCAACCCGGCGGAGCCAGGGCGTCCGATCGAGCCTCCTCCGGCAGGATCGCAGACGCCCAACTCGACCGTGAACCAGGTTCTCAAGATCGCGCCGTTGCCGAGCATGCTCAAGCCGAACCCGCCGCAGGTGATCCTCGCGAGGGTGCTTGCGAGCCTCGCGCACCTCGGTCTTGTCGCGGGGTTGATTGTCGTTGGTTGGCGACAGTTTGAGAGACCGGTCGCCGGGCTGGCGATGGCGACCTGTTATCTGATCCTGCCCTATTCGCGAATCGCGCTGGTCGACTGCGGACAGATTCTCCCGGCGGCCCTGATCGTGGCGGCGATCGCTCTGTATACCCGCCCTGCCCTGGCGGGAGCCTTGATTGGACTCGCCGCGGGCTGGATGCCTGCCTGTCTTGGATTGATCACCCTTTGGGCCGGGTTTTATCGGAACCGGGGCCTGTTCCGATTTCTGGGCGTCGCGGTCGGCGTGTCCAGTTCGTGCGCGTTGCTTGCCTGGTGGATACCCGACCTGGCCGTCTGGGCGCGCGCATTGGGCGCAAGGACGCTGGCGGAAGCGGGACTATTGCCGGAAATTGAGGCGCGAACGACCGGAAGCTTCTGGTCGGGCATCGATGTCTATCGACTCCCTGTTCTCATCGCATACGGGGCGCTCGTCATCGTAACGACCGTCTGGCCATCCGAGAAGAATCTCGGCGAGTTGATTTCCCTGTCCACGGCGCTTCTCATCGCCAGTCAGTTCTGGTACCTGGACGAGGGGGGAACCCTGGTCCTGCTCTATCTGCCGATGATTCTGCTTATGATGTTCCGACCAAACCTGACCACCAAGCGCGCCCGGCCTTTGTTTGAGCCGTCGGGACGAATCGCCAAGGAATCGGCCTTTTCGCCGCGTTGATCCGATTGAGACTAGCCTGATGAACCTCAGCTATGAACTTGTGGCCGGTCGGATCGACCATGCCCTCCTCCTGCCGACTTTGACTTTTCAGGAAATGGAAGCGGGTTGCATGCTCGCGGCCCAGTACCAGGTTGCGAGCGTCTGCATCAAGCCATGCGGTGTCGCGCGCGCGGCGACGATTCTGAAAGGGTCGGGGGTTGCCGTCGGCACGACAATCGGTTTCCCGCACGGTGGCCAGGTGTTGGAGATCAAATCCGCCGAGGCCGATCGGGCGATGGACGATGGCGCGACGGAGTTGGATATGGTCGTCAACATCGGCGCCGTGCTCGAAAAGCGCTGGGATCTCGTCGAGTCCGAGGTCGGCGCGGTGGTCTCGCGCGCGCACGATCGAGGGGCGATCGTCAAGGCAATCTTCGAGAACTGCTATCTGGACAAGATAGCGATTGTCCAACTCTCGAAGATATGTGACGAGCTTGGAGTGGATTACATCAAGACATCCACCGGCTTCGGTAGTGGCGGGGCCACGATGTCGGATCTAATTCTAATGCGAGCCAGCATCTCCAAAGGGACCAGGCTCAAGGCGGCCGGCGGAATCAAGGACCTGGCGACGGCGCTTGAAATGATCGAAATCGGTTGCGAACGACTGGGAACGAGTCGCACCGTGGAGATTCTGGGGGAACTTCGGCAACGGCTGGGTCTCGAACCGATTGGGAAGGCGGTTCCACGTGAAACGAAAACGCGAGAAGACTACTGAATTTCTCTCAGGATCGAGTCCGATCACGGCTTGAATTCGTGGATTTCCACACCATTGGCATCACCAACGATCAGGACGTCGCAAAGTCGAATGAAAATTCCGGTTTCAAAGACGCCTGTCAGCTGTTTCAAGCGGGCATGAAGCACGGCGGGATCGTCGATTTGCGTTACGATGCAATCGAGGATCCAGTTGCCGCCGTCGGTCTGGTAAATGGACTGATCCTCGTGGTGGCGAAGATTCGGTTCCGCGCCGAGAGCTTGAATCCGACGCATGAGATGCTGAACGCCGATCGGACTGACTTCAAGCGGGATCGGAGAATGAGCCCCGAGGCGAAGGACGCGCTTGCTCGGCGTCACGACATTGACGCGGCGTCGGGCCGCGGTGGCGATAATCTTCTCGCGAAGCAGAGCACCCCCCCTGCCCTTGATCATCTGAAAGTTGGGATCAACCTCATCGGCGCCGTCGAGGTTCAGGTCGAGAGAAGCGACCGCGTCGAGCTCTCGAAGCGGGATCTGAAGCGACCGCGCGAGTTCGGCCGTGGCGTTGCTGGTGGCGACGCCGCTGAACTGCAAGCCTTGTGAGGCGACACGGCGACCGAGGGCCTGGACAACGAGAGTCGCGGTCGACCCGGAGCCGAGGCCGACGATCATACCGTCTTGAACGAGGTCGGCCGCGGCGTTGGCCGCGGCCACTTTGCCGCGATCATCGTCGAGGGAGGGGCTGTCCATCGTCGAAAAGTCCGATCGCTGCTCAAAGGACGGAAGCACCTTCACGCATCGTTCCATCCCGAGCGTTTCGGGCTCTGGACGGACGAGGCGCGTGACATTCGAAAACCAAGAAGAACCAGTCGGGGCGACCAGATTCGAACTGGTGACCTCCTGCTCCCAAGGCAGGCGCGCTAACCAGGCTGCGCTACGCCCCGTGGCGAATGACCATCGCATGGTAAAGCCCGGGCGCCCGCCGGGTCAAGGGCGAGGAGCGCGGAAGGATCGAGGCATCAGGTCGTCGATCAGGAGCAAGAAGGGTTCGACGTTCAGAGGCTTGGAAAAGATGCCCGCGAAATTGCGGGTCAAGTCACGCTGGCTCGCCGCGTCGAGTAGCTCTC
This sequence comes from Isosphaeraceae bacterium, assembly GCA_965277595.1. Classification (GTDB taxonomy): domain Bacteria; phylum Planctomycetota; class Planctomycetia; order Isosphaerales; family Isosphaeraceae; genus CBDIDH01. The sequence continues at coordinate 81,483 of CBDIDH010000002.1, read as the reverse complement.
CGGTGACGAGAATGAGCGGGATCGAGGGGTATCGGGCCTTGAGCCAGCGGCCGAGCGCGGGGCCGTCGAGGCTCGGCATTCTCAGGTCGGTGATGACGAGCGAAGGGCGCCGCGAGTCCGAGACGGCGAGGGCTTCGGCCGCCGAGGACGATGTGACGCACTCGAACCCGGCCGACTGCATCACCGATTGAAGCCGAGAGAGCGTCGGTTCATGGTCGTCGACAAGGAGGACATAGGGAGTGGTCGACCGCGAAATGAGACCTGCGGGCAAGGTGTGGGTCAGCATTAGATGTCTCTCAGGCGGTATCGCTTCAGAGCCGAGGCCAGCGCAGGACGAGGTGCAAGGGATTCATCGCGTGGAACGAGACCGATCCACCGTGCAGGGCCATCACCCGGTTGATCATCGGAAGTCGAAGGGAATCGAGAGCGTCGAACTGAGGAATCACGTCGAAAGGTGTCGAGACGGAGCCAGATTTTCGCGAAGGTTCATCCCAGGTCAAGACGATGTCGGCGTCGTCAGTCGCCCAATGGAGGCGGAGGTCGCGGTCTCGATCTCCAAGCCTGACACGCCATGCGAGAAGCTCATCGAGAGCTGACCCAAGAAGTTGAGGATCGAAGCGGACGGGAACTGTTTCGAGTGGAGTTTCGATGAGGAAGGCCCTGTCGACTTCGTGGAGCTGACGCGACCAGCCGGATTTCCGATCGTCGATCAAAAGGCCGAAGGGAAGCTGGACCGGGGCGATCGTGAGCGGACGGCCGAGCCATTGAAGGTGATGGAGATAGCTCTCGACCTGCTTCGATTGGGATTCGATCGCTAACCAGTGGGTTTGGCAAGACGGAGCGGCATCGCGTCGGGCCAGGTAAAGGCTCATGTTGAGGCAGTTTAAAAGATTACGCGCTTGATGGCAGTAGCCGCCGAGAATCCGATGCAGGTGCTCCGTGGTTTGGGGATGAGCAACGACCGCTCGAAGCGTGGCGGAAAGTTCGGATTCCAGTTGGAACGTGGGCGCCTTCGGTTGCACGCGGATCAACTCCCGGCGACCTCGCCAGACTCACTCCCCGCCGACCTCGCCAGGGAACATCTCAGCTCTTGTCGGGCTTCATGTGGGTTAACGCAAAACGGATGCCGTCAAGGTCCGAGGGCGGATCGAAGGAATTTCAAGGAGATTCTCAAGGTTCGCGTGCGTCGCGGTCGCGTGACTTTCAGGAATAGGGACGATGACTTCTCGTAAATCGGAGGGGTTTTTAAAAATGGGAAGCGAGGTTTCGACCTTGTCAGGCAACCGAGGATGGCGCACGGGTTTTCGAAAACAAAAGAACTCCACGTTCGCCGCGGCACGCTGAGGCGAACGCGGAGTTATCGGGTGGTTGGATTAACCGCGAATCAGGGACGTTACCCGATCGAATTCTTCCTGATTGTTGAAGTCGATGATGATTTGTCCGCGCTCGCGACCGCGCACCTTGATGAGGACCGGGGTGCCGAAGCGCGAATGAAGGAGTTCCTCGATCTCAAGGACGTGGGGCGACTTGCCCCCCGAGGGGGTCGCGTCGGGTTGGGCGGGGTCCTTGCGAACACGACTTCTCGCCGGGGTGGGTTCGCCTGAGGTAACCAGCGCCTCGGTCTGGCGAACGTTAAGCCCTTCGGTCATCACGCGAATCGCGGCGGAGCGCTGGCTTTCGAGGTCGGGCAGGCCGAGCAAGGCCCGAGCGTGCCCCTGGGTGAGCTTCTTTGAGCGAAGGGCGTCCTGAACCTCGTTGGGCAGGTCGAGCAGGCGCATCAGGTTGGAGATCGTCGAGCGATCGAGGCCGAGTCGCGAGGCGAGTTCTTCCTGGGTTCCGCCATACCGGTGGAGGTAGTCGCGGAAGGCGATCGCCTTGTCGAGTGGCCCGAGATCCTCGCGCTGGAGGTTCTCGACCATCGCAAGCTCGCTGACACGCTGATCGTCGAGCTCCATGACCCGGGCGGGGATCTCATGAAGCTGGGCCTCGATCGCGGCGCGAAGCCTGCGCTCGCCCGCGATGAGTTGATAGCGATCGTGCACGAGGCGAACGAGAACCGGCTGAATCATGCCGTGCTGGCGGAGCGAGTCGGCCAGCGCGGAGATTTCGGCGGCGTCGAACTGGCGACGGGGTTGGAACGGGTTCGGATCGATCTGGTCGACACTGAGGTAATTCAGTTCGGTGGAATCGAGCGAGGAGGGCTCATACCCCCCTTCGTCGCGACCGAGGAGCGCTTCCAGACCACGGCCGAGGCGACGCTTGCTCAGGTTACTCACGTTCGATGACCTCCATGACGAGTTCCGAATAGGCCCAGGACCCTCGGGCCCGAGGTGCGTAGTCGAGGACACTGACGCCGTGGCTGGGTGCCTCGCTGATGTGAACGTCGCGGGGAATCTGGGTGCGAAAGACCGTCTCCTCGAAGAAGCCGCGCACCTCGTCGGCCACCTCGCGGGCCAGGTCAAGCTCGGGGTCGAACATCGTCAGGACGATTCCGCCGATCTCCAGACGATGATTTTCCTTCGACTTCGTCTGCCGAGCCAGTTCGATGATCTGGGAAAGCCCCTCCATCGCGAAGTATTCGCACTGGATCGGAATCAGTACCTCCGCGCTCGCGCCGAGCGCTGCGCGGGTTAACTGCCCGAGCGAGGGGGGGCAGTCGAGAAAGATGAATTCGTACTCGGCCAGTTCCTGATTAAGTTGCTGGCGAAAGGACGAGGCGCGTTGCCGGTTCGAGGCCGAGAGAGCGTCGGCATCGGCCAGGCTGAGCGAACCGGGAAGCACGAAGAGCTTTTCCTGATCCGTGGCGACGACGCTCTGGGCGAGTGGCCGTCCGGCGACAAGCGGGTGGCGAACCGCGGGGGTGACGCCGAGACCGCTCGTCGCGTTGCACTGAGGGTCGATGTCGATTACGAGCGCGCTGCGACCCGACTTGGCCAGACCCGCCGCGAGGTTGATTGCGGTCGTGGTCTTGCCGACTCCACCCTTCTGATTGGCCACGGCGATAATCTTGGCCACGAGGAAGAAGCCTCCCATTTGCTTCGTTGTCGGCTTCCTTCGACATTCTCGGCGGCGAGGCGTCGAAGGAGTGAAGTCGCGACAAATCCCGATCGGCGAGGTCGCGCCGGGATCGTATCCCTGTCTTCGGAGGGTGTAAAGCTCAAGTTCGCCGTCGGGAACGCTTCGCCAAGTCGACGGTCAGGAGTGCGCCTCTCGAAGCCTTCGCGCCTCGGTTTCAAGCCGATCGCTGAACGTAACCGGATAGGAGCCGATCGAATCGAGATCCTTCAACGACGTCGGGAGGGAATTGAGCTGCGACCGGCACCGGCTCTGAATGGCATCGAGACGAGGGAGGGCGGCGACGAGTTTGCCGTGTTGAATGACCGGAGAAAGCAATGGTTCTCCGACCCGAACCTCGTCGAATCGAGTGACCTGGTCGGCGAGGAAGCGGCCGACGGTGTCGACCTGCCGAAAAACCTGTTTGGCGAAAGGATAGGTCTGTTTGCCGTGACTGAGCTTGATGCGCCCCTCGCCGTCGATGGCGACGAGCTTGTAGACGATCGCGAGCGCGGGGGCGTCTCGACTGGTGACGACCTCGGTTCCGACTCCGAACGCATCAAAAGGGGCATCGGCCTTGACGAGGTCGGCGATTCGAAACTCGTCGAGATCGCCACTGCCGAAAATCTTGACGCTCGAGCGGTTGCGTTCGTTGAGAATCCGACGGGCCTGGAAAGCCAAGGGGCCAAGGTCGCCGCTGTCGATGCGAATCGCCTGCACCGCGGGTTCGATCGCCGCGGCGCGGGCAACACCTCTCGGCGTGTCGAAGGTGTCAACGAGCAAGGTTGTCGCGCCCGGGAAAACCTGGGCGAACTCGGAAAAAGATTCGCTTTCGTCTTCGAACGACTGGACCCACGAATGGGCCATCGTGCCCGAACAAGGAAGGCCGAGGCGCATCGCCGCCTCGACGTTGCTGGTTCCCTCGAATCCGGCGATGGCCGAGGCTCGCGCGGCGAGCAGGCCCGCCTGAGGTCCGTGGCCGCGCCGCAGTCCGAAGTCGAAAAGTGGTTTTCCATTCGCCGCGAGAACCACGCGAGCCGCCTTGGAGGCCACGAGAGTCGGATAGCCGATCGACGCGAGAGCGAGCGTCTCCAGCCATTGCGCCTCGGCAAGTCGGGCCTCGACGCGGATCAAGGGTTCCCCGGCGAAAACGACGGTTCCCTCGGGCACGGACCAGAGGTCGCCCGTGAATCGAAGGCCCCGCATCTGTTCGAAGACAGTCTCGGGGCAGGCTTGGAACGCGGGAAGCGCGCGGAGATCGGAAATCGACTGGTCGGAAAGATTCAACATCAGCAGGTCGCCAACAAGTTGCTCCAGTCCGGCGAAGACGAGGAAGGACCGCGAGGCGGGAAGCTTTCGAACAAAAACCTCGAACGTGGCGCGAAGGTCGGCACGCCCCGTGGCGAAGTAACCGGCCATCATCGTTAGTTGGTAGAGATCGGTGAGAAGCCCAAGCGAATCGGCGTTGACCCAGAGGGAAACCGGGGGGTCGGGCGACATGGCGTTGGACCCTAACGGAATGGGAAAGGCCAGTGTTCAAGGAGTTTCAACTGGAGCGAGCAGGATCAGTCGCGCGAACGATCCCGATTCAGGACGATTCGAGGCACCTGGATCGAGGTCGAGCAAGGTCACCGGATCGAGCCGCGTCCGCCAAACCTTCTGACACGTCCAGTCGTTCGGTAGTTCGATTTGCGCGGGATCAAGACGGTTTCGGCCGTCTCCAGCTTCATCCAGAAGCGCATGCTCGGTCGGCAAGATCGGGCGCTTCGAGACCCCTTTTCGCGAGGATAGTAAGTAAATGGGCGTCCTCCCCCGCAAGTTCAGATAAAAATCGAGCGGGCGGCGTCCCAGCAAGCGGAGCCGTTCCCAGCGTTCGGGATTCAAGCGGGCCAGTTCGTCGAGCTCCGCCGAGGCTCTTCGAAGATCGTCCGTGGGCATGAAGAATGATTTCAGGGGAATGGAACGGAGCGATGCGGGATTCACGCAGACCCTGAGACCCAGGACGAGCAAGACGACGCAGGCCAACCGAGCAAGCCACCAGGCTGTTGGTTGTCGTGACGAGGTCGAAGCCGAGCGCGTTCTTGTCGCATCGTCGATCGTCACGATGAGGCCGGCGAGGAGCGTCCAACCCGCCGCGTGAATCGGAAGCCAGAGGCGAGCGTAGGGATGATAAAAGGGAGTCAGGATCGAGAGCAGAATCCAGGTCAGGCCGAGGATGCGACGCGCGGGTTGAGGATCGACGATCAGCCGAGGCGACCAGAGCAGACCGATCCACCAGGCGAAATCGGGAGCAAGGGCCGAGATCGCCGCGCCGGCGACGAGGAAAAGTTTCGAACCGCTCGCGTTCGGATTCCACCGCCGCAAACCGCGTCGCGCGAAGGACGCGAGGCCAGACGCGATGAGCCACGCCCCGAGGCCCCAGAGTGGGCCTCCCGAGAGTGCGGCGATCTGGCCGAGCTGCGCCTTGAGATAGTCGAGCCAGGTTGATACGTCGCCGAGATAGCTGCGATGATGCCGAACGAGCGCCGCATATCCCCCCGATTGAGAAGCGACATACACGTACCAGGGCCAATAACAGGCGGCGGCGACGAGCGCCGCGACGATCCCAAAGACGAGGATTCGGATCAAGCGTCTCGTGTCGTGTTCGACGCCCCCTGCCCATCCCGTGACGACCGCGAGCGGAACCACGGCGCCGGCGAGCCATCCGTTGTATTTGAAGTTTTGCGCGAGACCGACACCCAGCCCAAACACAAGCGCCCGGCTGAACCCCGGTTTTTCCAGGAAGCGGCCTCCAAGGCCAAGAGCCAAGGTCCAGGCGAAAAGGAAGGAGACGTCGGTGAGCGCCTTTCGAGAGAACGCGATGTGCGCGATTGAGATCGCCGCGAAGGCAGCGGCCGAAGCTCCCGCGCCCGGCCCGAAGGTTCGCCGCCCGAGCCAGCCCATGAGTGGAATGGTCGCCGTGCCAAGCAGGACGGAGACAAGAAGCACGGGGGCGTCGCTGACACCGAGGAGGTTGTACGCGAGGCCGACGAGGATCGGATAGCCGGGCGGTGCATACGGAATCAGTTCCGGCTGGATCGCGCCGAGACCCCGAGTCGAGAGCGACCAGGCGCCGATGCCCGCGTAAATCCCCTCGTCAAAGTGCGTCAGGCCGAGCCGACCAAAGCGCCAGAATCGAAAGCAGGCTCCCAGAAGCGTGAGCAAGGCGATGCAAGACCACTCGCGTCGGGTTTGATTGGCGTCGAGAGAGCCTGGATCGGTATCACGCATGACCTGACATCGTAACGCCGGCCTCGACAAATTGCACGGCCGACGACTCGGGATGTTCCACGTGAAACCCGTCCGGTCGTTGACGTGACCATCACGGCGACCTTACGATCGACCTGATTCCAGGACAAAGCCCTCTGAGTACCCGGCGATGGTCACGCTCTACAGCGATCCGAGGATGCTCGAACATCAACCTCCCGCGAGGCACCCTGAGCGCCACGAACGGCTTCGCGCGATCCTCCGGCATCTGGAGCGGAGCGGCCTCGACTCGCGGTGCCAGACCGGAATTGTTCGCCCCGCGACCCGCGAAGAATTGATGCGCGTCCATTCCCCCTCCTACCTTGATTCCGTTCCCCGATTCGAAGCGCGTGGTGGGGGTCCGATCGAACCGGATACGTGGGTGTATTCCGGGTCCAACGACGCGGCGCTCCTCGCCGCCGGATCGGCGGTCGAGGCGGTCGCGACCGTGATTGAAGGAACCGATCGACGAGCCTTGTGCGTGGTCAGACCCCCTGGTCATCACGCGCGACCGGGCGGAGCGATGGGGTTTTGTCTTTATGACAATGTCGCCGTGGCGGCGGCGGATGCCCTGGCGCGTCACGAGCTGAGCCGCATTCTGGTCGTGGACTTCGACGTTCATCACGGAAACGGCACGCAGGAAATCTTTTACGAGGACGGCCGCGTCGGCTTCCTCTCGATCCATCGCCATCCCTTTTATCCAGGTACTGGGTCCTCGGACGAGACCGGGACGGGTCGAGGTCTCGGGTTCACGAAAAATCTACCGATCACGTTTGGTACGACGCGGCCTGACTTCCTCGCGACCTTCCGGGCTGGTCTGGAAACGCTCGCGGACAAGCTCCGTCCCGAGTTGGTCCTTGTCAGCGCGGGTTTCGATGCGCACGCGGAAGATCCGGTCGGCGATCTCGGTCTGGAGGTCGAGGATTTTATTGACCTGACCCGATCGGTTCTCGATGTGGCGAAGGTTCACGCCTCGGGTCGAATCGTGAGCGTTCTGGAGGGGGGCTATAACGTGCCAATCCTGGCCGGCTGCGTCGCGGCACACCTGGAAACGCTTCTCGACGGGGACGACACCGAGGTCGCGAAAAACTCGACGGGGTCAGGTTCGGAATGACGGTTGCGACCGCAGTCGGGCGTCTGAAGGCAATCCCCTTCGCGGCTCGGATCGTTGCGGCGATGCTCTTGGGCGCGCTGGTGGGGACACGTTTCGGACGAGAGGCGGCCTGGCTGGGAGAGTTGGGGACGGTCCTCATCGATCTCATCAAGGCGCTCGCGGGGCCGCTGCTCTTCGTCTCGGTCGTCGACGCGATGCTTCGCACCGCGATCGGTCTGCGCGGGGCGGCCTGGATGGTCGCGATCTCGATCACCAACGCGCTGATCGCCGTGGCGATCGGTCTGACGCTCTCGAACGTCCTCCAACCCGGCAGGCACCTGGCCGCTTCGACGATGACAGCGAACGCAAATCCAGGAGGAATGCTGGGTCAGGTTAAAGAGATTCGGTTTCTCAAGGAAGTCGAATTGTTCCTGCCCAGAAACCTCGTGCAGCCGTTTCTGGACAACTCGGTCATCAGCATCGTCATTCTGGCCGTCTTGCTGGGAGGCGCCTTGCGAAGCGCGAAGCAGGAACAACAGCGAAGAGGCGAGACCGCGTACCTAGCCCTGGAGAATGGCGTCGCGACGATTTATCGGGCGCTGGAAATTTTGATCGGATGGGTCATCGCGCTGATACCGCTTGCCGTCTTTGGGGTTGTCGCGCGGACCATCGGCCGGGACGGCTTCAGTCCGATTCGAGGACTACTCTGGTATGTTGGCGTCGCGGTTCTGGGGCTGGGATTGCAGATCCTCGTGGTTTATCAGGCGTGGGTCGTGCTTATCGCCCGCAAGAGTCTGCGTTGGTTCTGGACGGGTGCTCGGGACGCGATTGTTTATGCGGTCGGAGCCAGCAGCAGCCTTGCGACCTTGCCCGTGACGCTCCGTTGCCTCGATTCGATGGGGGTCAGTCCGCAGTCCGCCCGGCTGGCGGCGTGCGTGGGAACGAATCTGAATAACGATGGGATTTTACTTTACGAGGCGATGGCCGTCCTCTTCGTCGCGCAGGTGTATGGGATTGACCTGACGATCGGGCAACAGTTGCTCGCGGCCGGATCGTGCATCCTCGCGGGGATCGGCATCGCGGCGATTCCCGACGCGGGTTTAATCTCGCTGGCCCTCGTCCTCAAGACAGTCGGCCTGCCCCTGGAGATCGTGCAATTGTTACTGACGGTCGACTGGCTGCTCTCGCGGTGCCGGGCGGTCACGAACGTGACGAGCGACATGGTCGTGGCCGTCGTGCTCGATCGGCTTCGTGGGGAGGAGTCGAAGCTGGACCGATTCGAGGAAGTGAGTGACCCCAGCGGGATTTGAACCCGCGTTGCATGCGTGAAAGGCATGTGTCCTAGACCGGGCTAGACGATGGGGCCATCGAGCCGTTCGGGAAGGTTAATTTACAAAGTGCGACCCGATCCGGTCAAGGCGGCTTTCGGGTCCATTCGTGAACGGGTGATGGCCGACTCGGGTTTCCGCCGTCTTTCCCGTGAAACAGCGGTGGACTCTTGTCAGCGCGCTGCGCACCGCGTAACCTCGTCGCTTCGAATCCTCGAGGAGATCACGATGAAAATCTTGCTCATGACGGGTGATGCGGGCGAGGCGCAAGAGATTTATTACGCCAAGTATCGCCTGGAAGAAGAGGGCTGGACGGTACACATCGCAACCCTTGCGCGCAGGGTTTTCATGTCCGTCGTCCACGACTTTGATCCCGATTTCGATACCTACACCGAGAAGCCGGGCTACCGGGTCGAGTCGGACCTGGGCTTCGATGACGTCCAGGCGTCCGAGTACGATGGTCTGGTGCTCCCCGGCGGCCGGGCGCCGGAGTATTTGCGGAATCGACCGAAGGCCGTCGCGATCGTTCGGCATTTTGTCGAGGCGAAGAAACCGATCGCGGCGAACTGCCACGGCCCGCTGCTCGTGATTGCGGCGGGCGGGATGTCGGGGCGCCGGACGACCTGTTATCCCGAACTCGAACCGGACGTACGCGCCGCGGGAGGCGAATTTGTCAACCGCGACGTGGTGGTCGACGGCAATCTGATCTCGGTCCGGGGCTGGCCAGACAACGGCCCCTGGATGCGCGAATTCGTCAAACTGCTTAAGACGCGAAAAGGCGTCGGCTAGGGCCGGGGATTAATCACCGAGAGGGCGTCGGAATTCCTGCGGAAGAGGGAGAGCTCTCCGCGAAATCAGGGACTAAGATCCGCCTCGGGTGTTCGTGCCGGAGGGGCAACGTCGCGGTTGCGAGTGCCGGGGGAAGGGGTTGAATCGTGTGCGTGGATCGCGTCGTAAACTTCGCGACGGTGGACGCTGACGTCCTTGGGCGCTTCAATGCCGAGACGAACCTTGTCACCGCGAATCTCGATGACCGTGACGGTGATCGTGTCGCTGATGATGATGCTCTCGTTTTTTTTCCGAGAGAGAACCAGCATCGCCCCTCCTCTCTGAGGTGCATCCTGGGTGGCGCTGCTCAAGAATTCCGGGAGACGTGAGGGTGATCCGCTCGGCGGGGCGATCTATGTCCTGGCCACGTCGACCCGAAAAATAGGCTTTCCTCTCAGAATACTTTAACGGCCCGAAAAAGTTAATCAAGTAGCCCAGGGGAAATTTCGGCAATCAGGGAAGCTGGCCGATCGAGAAAGTGAACGCGATTTATGGAGCGCAGGTAAACCGGAGATTTGGCGCCTCCGTGTCTTCGATTCATGGCGGTCAATAATCATCGGAGTATCTTCGATAGAGCGGCCCGAGCCCGAGCTCGTAAATCTCGGCCTTGATGTCCTCGGGTTCGGCCGGGTGGATCGTGTCGCGAAGCTCCTGGATCAAGAGTTCCAGGAACTTGGACCGGGCGCGTTGCAAGGATTTGCGAAACGCGTCGGGGCGGACTTCCGCGCCGACGTGGATGCCAAGGAGCTCCGCGATTGCCTCGATAGGCGCATCGGGATGGGCGACGCGCAGTTGCAAGACCGTGGAATAGCGGTTCTTGGGCGTGGCAAGCTCGTAATTTTCGAGTCGCGCCCAGACACGTTTGATCACCGAATCGCGCCAGACCTGGTCGAAATCAGCGTCGGTGGCGTTGGCGTCGGTGAGGTCGCCGGGTGGGAGGGGGAGGGATTTTCGGCCGCGAAAATGATCTATGATCAGGCGTTGGAGAATGGTGCGCAGGTAGTCCCGAAACCGCCCTTTTTCCGGGTCCGCGCCGGCGAGCTTGCGACTGAGGAGCTTGGTCCAGAATTCCTGCGAGACCTCGTCCGCGAGGTGTTCGTCGCGGAGTTTCACTTTCAGGTAGCGGCCGACCGCGTCGTGATAGCGCCCGATCAATCGTTCCATCGCCACGGCGGCTTCGTTCGCAACGGCCTCGCCATCGGCTCCCGGCGCGTGCGCGGTCCGAATCAGCGTCCACTCCGTCGGGATCTCGGTCAGACGATCTTTCTCCGACATGCGGACGACCTCACCCGAGGCGCGGGTGCGTTTTGTTCGGCCTAGCGGGATCGTCGTAAAACTGGTGAATCCACCCGCGCGGCATTTTCTTGCGTTCCACGTGAAACGCATTTTCCTCCTACAACGTTTCCACGCGCGGACTGGACTTCGCGTGTGATTCCATCAGATGCGGCGAGCAACCCAAAGTCAAGGGGACGACGGCCCAGCGGCGCCTGACGCCTGGGCGAAACTCCGTCTCGATCCCAGGCAGAAAGTTACGCCCGGTAGGATTCGAACCTACGACCGACGGTTTAGAAAACCGTTGCTCTATCCACTGAGCTACGGGCGCTCCTGCTTTCAACGATACTCCAACGCGATCGACCGGCGTTCAATACGCCCGGCAGGATTCGAACCTGCGGCCTGCGGTTTAGGAAACCGCCGCTCTATCCACCTGAGCTACGGGCGCCTTTCGTTCGCTTCCACGGCGGAGCAAGCCGGTCGACCGCTGGTCCCGACCTGGCCCGATCTCGTTAGATTCTTGCCGACGCCCTTCGGTCCTGTCAACCGATCCGAAGGGTTCATTGCCGTAGGGAACGCCTCAACGGCCTCCTGGCCAAATTACGGCGATTTCAGCGACCGCGTAGACTTGACGCGTTCGCGTCGCGCTCGAGTCGAGAGGATGGGCACAATGCATCGTGAATCGCGCGTGGCCGTGGTGACCGGCGGCGGTCGAGGGATCGGCCGGGGGATCGTGGCGGAACTCGCCGCCTGAGGACTTTCGGTCGCGATCAATGATCGACGTGATCTTCAGGCCGCGAACCGCGCTTGCGCCGTTGCCGTGGCGAAGGGGCACCGTCCGCGGTCGCGTTTCGAGCGGACATCTCCATCGGCGAAGCGGGGCGAAAACTCATTGAGGAAATCCTCGAACGTTTCGGGCGTTTCGACGTCTGAGTCAATAACGCGGGGGTCGCGCCTGAGAAACGGAGAGACTTGCTCGACGTGTCCTCGGAGAGTTTTGACGGCGTTCTCGGCACGAATCTTCGAGGCCACTTTTTGCTCAATCAGGAGGTTGCGCGAACGTTCCTCGATCTGAAAGGGCGAGGGGTGGTCGACGATCCCTTGCTTGTTTTCATCAGCTCCGTATCGAGTCGGTTCGCGAGCGTGGATCGGGCGGAGTACTCTATTTTTAAGGCCGCGCTGAGTATGCTCGCCAGGTTGTTCGCGGTCCGCCTTGCCGAAAAAGGGTTCACGTTTTTGAGATTCGCCCCGGTGTGTTCGACACCGACACGACCTCGGGGGTTCGAGCCTCGTATGACCACCGAGTCGCCGATGCACGCTCTCCGATTCGGCGTTGGGGCACACCCGAGGATCTCGGCAAGGCCGTCGCCGCGATTGCCTCGGGCGCCTTTCCCTTCTCAACTGAAGAGATTTCGCACGTCGACGGAGGACTCAACCTGGCGAGGCTGGAGGTGCGCTGTAATTGCTCATCGGGAACCTTGAAACACCGAGAATCGCTCAGACTCCAAGGTGCCGCAATGAATGGGAGGCCAGAATCCTCGGCGTGACGATGGCGAATCATTGGCCACTGACCGACGCATTGGCGTATCATGGACGATGGTGCTCCCAGGTGATCTCTCGCGAGCAGGACGAAGGCCCGCCGTGGAGAGGTTCCAGACAGGGCAGGACGGCCCGGACCAGGCCGAGGGGATCGCGCAGACGATGGCCGAAGACGACCTGCCCCAGGATGCCAAACCTGTTCAGAGAATTGGAAGCTATCGACTCGTCGAGCCTCTCGGTTCGGGGGGAATGAGTTCGGTCTACCGCGCCGAGCATTCCGAAACCGGGGTCGAGGTCGCCCTCAAGGTCCTCTCGCGAAATCTCGCCCGTAACAGAACCTTGCTCCAGCGCTTCCTCCGCGAGGCAAAAAGCGCCGAGGCGCTCGAACACCCGAACATCGTCGCGATCTACGATCACGGGGTCGACAACGGCCAGTATTACCTCGTTCTCGAATACGTTCCAGGCGGCGACCTTCATGACTGGGTCCGCAAGTACGGGCCAATGCCCGCGGCCGAGGCGATCGCGGTTGTGAAAGGCGTCGCCGAGGGGCTCAAATACGCGGCGGAGCAGGGAGTTATTCACCGGGACATCAAGCCCGCGAATATCCTCCTTTCCACCACCGGAACGGTGAAAGTTGCCGACCTCGGCCTGGCGCTTCAGGCCGAGGCCGAAGACGAACGCGTGACCCGCGAGGGAACCACGGTCGGCACCGTCGATTACATGTCGCCCGAGCAGGCGCGAAATAGTCGGGCGACGAGCGAACGGAGCGACATTTACTCGCTCGGTTGCACCTTCTTTTTCATGCTGACCGGACAGCCGCCGTTTCCGGGGGGAGACATCACCGAGAAGCTCACGCGCCACTTCACCGCCTCGGCACCTGATCCTCGGAAGGACCGCCCCGAGCTTTCGCCCGAGATCTCCGCGGTCGTTCGCAAGATGATGGCCAAGCGCCCGGAGAACCGCTTCGGCACCTACGCCGAGTTGCTCGACGCGTTCGCGGCGCTTCCCGAGGCTCGACCAAACTCCGACGAGCCGGAAACGCTCGATGCGCTCTTCGACGATGAGGACGAGCCGCCGCCGACGCTCCAGTCGCTCGTCGACGCGACTGACGACGCCGAAAGCCCGCCAATGTACGCGGTCTTCGACGATGATGAGGACGTCGCCCCCGCATCGGTTAGCTTTCAGCCGCTCGACCTCTCGGAGGAAGCCGAGGATCTCGTGCCGGTCGCCGAGGAACCTCGGATGCCAGAGGTCTCGATGGCGGAGCTCGCGGCGATGATCGATGACGACGACCGGGAAATTCCCGCGCCGAAGAATTCGCGACCCAGCGTCGCGCGGCCAGCGCCCACGTTGATCACGCCGCGGACGGGCAGGGGGGGCGTCGATCGTCCAGGCCCGGAGTCGAAGGAGGAGTCAGTCGAGGTCGGGCATCTTCCGGGCAAAGTCAGCATCCCTTCGCGGAGAATGTCGAAGGAGGAAGCGTCGTGGTTGAAAGCGCTCGTGATCGCCGGCGTGGGACTTGTCGCCGCCGTGATCGCCTTTGACCAGCTTTATCGAGCGACGCTTACCGACGCTCCGCCTGTGACCTTGACCGAAGGCGTTCAGGAATCGGTGGCCCCGCTGCCCGTCGCGGAGGTTCCCGAGCCGGTGAATCCCGAAGGCCCGGCGCGGAGCAAGTCCCCGGCAATCGCGGCGAAGGCCAAGAATTTCAAGACGACGACCGATCCCGCGAAAGTCCTTCCGCTAAATTCCGCCGCGAAGGTCAAGCCGCCCGCCGAGCGCGACATTCCGCGCGCGGCGGGGGTCCACGTCGACCCGGCGGTGGAACAGAGGTTCCTGCCGGAATGGGCGCGTGAGGCTATTCCCGATCAGATCGGCGGCGCGCGGCTTCACGTCGGGCGTCTCCTCGACCCGCGCGATCCCGAGAGGAAGCCCTCGCTCAGCGCGGCGCTTGACGTGATTGGGAATGGGACCATCGAGATCACGGATAACGGCCCCTACTTCGAACGCGACCTGCGTGATTCGGGCGAGGTTAAGTTGATCCGGGCTCGAAGCGGATATCGACCCATGATTCGCCTGGAAACGCCAAAGTTTGAGTCGGTCCCCGGTCGGACAGCCTTCTTTCTCCTGGAGTCGCGTTCGCTGATTCTGGACGGATTGGACGTGATCGTTGACCTGAAGGACCTGCCGCGCGATCTGACATCCATCTTCTCGATTCAAGGGGGATCGCTGACACTTCGCAACTGCACCTTCACGATCGTCAATCGCGCGGCGACGCCATTTACGATCGTGCGGACAGTCGGCGAGGGGGGGCGTTCTCGGATTCGAGTGGAAGAATGCCTGCTTCGAGGCTCGTTTCGGTCCGCGATCGACCTCGGCGCAGGGGCCGCGGACGTGCTGATCGCACGTTCGGGAATCGTCAACGGACTGGGAACGACGATCGGCCTGAGTCGTTCGGGGGCCGCGGATCGTCGAATTTACCTCGATCGTAGTCTCGTCGCGAGTCGTGGCCCATTCCTTGAACAGGCGGAAGGGTCGGGCGGAATTCGAGCGGGCTCGGTGGGCGTCAAGGCCGTGGCGTCGTGCTTCGATCACCTTGCGTCGGCCGATCCGACCCCGATGATTGTCCTTCATGAGGACAACCCAGATTTCGCGGAAACGATCGCCTGGGATGGTGAGGCGAATGACTTCTCGGGCTGGAACGGCTGGCTCGCCTCGGGCAAGAACGCCACGATTCGAGTTTCCCACCTTGACGCCGCGCGGACGCTCTGGAATGGAACTGAGGCTCACTCGCGAGAGACGATCGGAGTTCCTTCCTTGCCGGTTCCGGCGGAACGCGTCGGGCCTTCCACGCTACCGGCGCTTGTCGGCGACCACGCGGAACTGGTCACGTTTTTCCCCACGCCTCACCCGTGCTTGCTCGAAGAAACGATCGAGTCCTTTCCTCGGCCGCTGATTCGCGGTCTTACCGATGCCTCGGGCCTGCCGCGCGCGACAGGCAATCCCGCATCGACCGCCATACCATTGACGACTGCCCCGGGGATTCGCGAGCTGACCTTTGATGCCGATGCGCCGACCTGGTCGGGAGACCTCGGCCGATTTCTCGGCGCGTCCATCAAGCCGAATGATCGGCTCATTCGCGTTCGGGTCTCGGGATCGGGCACGCACGACTGGACACCGGTTTCGATCCCCGATCACACCTCGGTTGAGATCGACGTGAACGCGTCACCGGCGAACCGACCGCTTTCCTGGGTCTGCGCTCGACCGCGCCCCGGCGCGACCTTGCTGTCGGTGAAACAGGGGAGTCTCTCGCTGAATGGGGTCACGATCGTGAGCAACGAGCCGGCTCGCGCGCAACAATTCGTGCGCGTCGAGGACGGACACCTTATCTTGAACCGCTGCCGATTCCTCTCTCGCGGACCCGCGACCGCCGAGGGGCAGGGGCTCATTGACTTTCACGCTTCGGGAGCCGACCCCTTGCCGGCGGTGAAGCCCCCGCTGACGTCCTGGCCGTTTGACGGTGTCGTCGACCGGCCAACGTGCCGGATCACCGAGTGCATCTTGAACTCACGAGGTGAGGCGATCTCGGCCACGCTGGGGCGTGGCATGGTGGCCATTTCTCATTCGGCCCTGGCCGCTGAGACGACGGCGATTCGGCTTCGCCCCGCGCTGACGGCTCCGCGAAAATTCGGGGCCGACCTGTGGCTCGACCATTGTACCGTTGTCGCGGCGCGGGCGGTTGTGCAACTGGACGCCGTCCCCGGCTCAAAACGCGGACCCGATCGCCCCTGGCTCGTCTCAACCCATCGCTCGGCATTTTTCGGGACGTACGAGCGTCGGTCGCAAGATTCCATTCTGCTTCGGGCCGATCGCGACGCGTTCAGCCAGGGCTATTTATTCTGGCAGAGTTACGGAGATGCGTTCGAGCTTTCGCATTTTCTCGGCGCGATCGGGGCACCTTTGCCCTCAGACATGCATCCGGACGTGGTCCGCCAGTGGTTTGAAGTCTGGGGATCGAATCACGTCCATTCGTCGACAGGTCCGCGAACACCCTCGGGCACGATGACGCGACGGCTCGTCACCCGGGCGCTCCGGCCCGGCGACGTGGTCACCGCGGACCTCTTCATCGATCCGACCTTTCCCAAGGATGATCCGCCCGGCGACCTCGGCGTGGATCTCTCTCGCCTGGGAATCAAGCCTCCGGCGCGTGTTTCGCGGGCGCGGTGAGCGTTGCGAGCACGCGACCCTCTCGCGATCAGCATTGTTTTTCTGGGGTGATCGACGGATAATTACGATGTCGACCGGATTCTTCGCTCGTCTATCGGAGGGCGTCTCACCATGTCTCTTCGACGCCGACTCCCGCTCGCGATTCTCGCCGTCTTCTTGCCCTCGATTGCCTTGGGCCACGGACATTACGGAGGTCACGCGCATCACGGAGGAAGCTCCATCGGAACGTCGGGTTCCTCCTATGGAATTCCCTTCACCGTGGGGTCGGGTGGCTGGGCCTGGTATGGGTCTTTTGGTAGTCCCTTCGGCTTCGCCTACTCGCCGGCCTATGTCCAGCCGGCACCGCTGATTTTCCCGATCATGGCCAACCCTGGCCTCGCCGCAGGCCCCGTTCCACCGAACATGCCGATGCCGAGACAGCGGATCGTCCGGCAGGTCAAGCGGTCCGATCCGGCGAAGCAGGGGCAGCTCGTGACGATCGGCGATCGCCTCTTTCGCGCAGGGAATTTGAAGCGTGCGAGCGAACGGTACGATCAGGCCGTCAAGGCCGATCCCGACGCCGCCGCGCCCAGGGTCCGACTGGCGCAAATCGCACTCGTTCGCGGGCAGTTCAAGGAATCGGCCGATCATATTCGCGCGGCTCTGGCCGCCGAACCGGCCTTTCTCGCGAAGGCCCCCGACATCCAAACGATCTACGCCGAGCCCGCGGATTTCCTCCGACAGATCAGCAAGCTCGAATCGCACGTTCTCATCGAGCCGGGTGACCGAGACGCCTGGCTGGTCCTTGGCGCTCAGTTCTATCTGTCCGGGCAGACGCGTCGAGCCTCGGATGTTTTCATTCGCCTGAGCGATCGCCAACCCGACCCGGCGCTCGCGGCCTTCCTCGATGCGTCCAGGCCACCGGCTCCCGCCGAAAAGTAATCGCGGCGTCGGCCTGCCCTCGCTTGAACTTGGCGGGTCAAGCTGACAGAATCACGTCGAGAACGCTTCCGCCCCGCCCAGACCTTCTCGCGACCCCTGAAGACCTTCGATGCCCGAGCCTCTCCGTTACTACGCCGCGGCCTGCCAGACGGATTTCCCCTGCCCGCGCGATCGCCGCGAGATTCCCAGTCGCGTGGATGCGATGCTCGCCATGATCGATCGGGCCGTACTGGGATACGCTCCCTTCTTCGACGTACGTCTGATCGTCTTTCCCGAGTTCGCGCACGCGGCGCCGGTGTATGAATCGGTCGAGCAGCTTCGCGACAAGCTCGCCGTTTCGATTCCAAACGAACACATCGATCGATATTCGGCCAAGGCGAAGGAACGTGGCGTTTACATCCAGACAGGGTCGTTCCTCGAAGTCGACTCGCGTTGGCCCGATCATGTTTTTAACACGACGTGTCTCGTGGGACCCGACGGCCTTTTGAGCCGGTATCGGAAGGTCAACCCGTGGCTGCCCTGGGAGATCCACGCCAGCCCGCACGATCTACCTGGCTATGACGAGCCATTTTTCCCGGTCGTGGAAACCGAGATCGGCCGCCTTGGCGTGGCGATCTGCTATGACTGGCTCTTTCCCGAGGCGATCCGAGCGTTGGCCCTCGGCGGGGCCGAGGTGTTCATCCGGGTTTCGGCGTACATGGACCCCTGGGGAGCAACGCCTCCGCTCGACTGGTGGACGCTCTTCAATCGTGCCCGAGCCGTCGAGAATTTTGGATACGTCGTCGCCGCGAACCAGGGGGCGAGTGCCTCGAATTATCCGCCCTTCACCTGGCCGGGCGGCAGCATGATCGTCGATTTTGACGGGCGCGTTCTGTCTCAGGCCGACCCGGGGCCTGGCGAAAAGATCGTCGTCGGTCCGATCGACATCGCCAGCCTCCGCCAGGAACGGCAACGGCGCCGAGGTCATGCGATGCTCGATCATCTCCGGACCGAAGCCTATGCCCGACTTTACGCGACTCCGCGCTATCCAGGCGCGGGGTCGATGGACAAGTCGAAAGGGCCAGGCACGGCCTGGAACGGACTCGATGGCGAGGACTTGCGATGATTCGCGGAGCCGGGATTGGCCTCATCGGGGCGTTCCTCCTGCTTGGCTCAGGATGCGGGGGGATCACGAAGCCTGAGCCGAAGGACATCCCCACAACTTCCGCCGCATTTCCCGACCCGACGGAAAAGAACAAGCCCCTGCCCGGTTTTCTCAAGAACGAGATTCCGCCCGATCAGCTTGAGGCCGTGCTGCGCGCCCATTTTCAAGGGCTCGGGTTCATGGAGCGTTACGAATATCCGAAAGCGATCACCGCGTTTCGGGAGGTTCACGAACGCGCTCCCGGCTGGATACCCGGTTCGATCAACCTGGCGATCGCGCTTCTGAACGACTCGGGAACCAGGACCGAGGAAGCCAAGACCGGCGCGGGGAGTTCGAGCTTTGACGGGGCGCTCGAACTGCTCGACGCCGTTCTTGGCCGCGATCCCCAGAATCTTTACGCCCATTATTGCCGAGGCTTGATCCTGGTCGTCCTCGGGCAGGGCCGGACGTCCGAGGCCCACAACGATTTTCAGTTTGTCGCCGACCATGACCCGACCGATGGTCATGCCTGGCTCAAGGCCGGTGAAACCCTCACGTCCAAATTACGTCCGAACCAGCCCGCCGGGCCTGACCAGGCCGAGGAATTGATTACCTACTATGAGCACGCCCTAAAATGTAATCCGAATCTGGTGACCGCCCTGTACAAGCTCCAGCAGGCGTATGGATGGGCCAGGCAACGTCAGAAGCAGACCGAATTGCTCCAGCGCTGGCGACAACTCAATCCCAAATCGAACCCGGCCGGCGCGGGGGATACCTCGGAGCCCTTTTACGGCGAGAGCGGCCGATACTCTCGCGTGATTGATCCTTTTCCCGCCGCCAAACCCGCGATGGCACCGATCGCGCCACCGCGCTTCGAACTTCCAACGCCCATTCAGGTCAAACTTCAAGACGGCGATCGCTGGGCCAAGGCCGACGACTTTCGCGACGATAACGCCTTTCTCGGCCGCGCCCGCGAACGGTTCGGGGTAACCGTGGTCAGTGCCGACCTGAACGGAGACGGTCGACCTGACCTCATTCTTGGTTCCGCGATCGTCGGGCCGAAGGGTCTTCGAGACGCCCTGCTCATCAATCAAGGGGACGCGGCTTTTGTGGAAGCCTCCCGCGACTGGAATCTACCCGAGGATCTTCCGAGCCTTGGCATCGCCGCCGCCGATTTTGATGCGGATCGCCATATCGATCTTTTTCTGACTTCGCGTCGCGGCTATCGAGTCCTTCGCAATCTGGACGGAAAACGGTTTGAAGACATCAGCGCCCAGGTTGGGATGAACAAGGCGGGTCAACTCGGCCTCGCGGCTCGCTGGCTCGACCTGGATCAGGATGGGGATCTTGACCTCTACGTCGTCAATCACACCGACCTCGACCACGCGGGGGATGCCTTCGGCAAGGCCGAGGTTCCCAAGGTTGTGAATGCCGCCTTTCGCAACACGGGCAAGCCCGCGGCGATCGCCGGGCGTCCGCGGGATAACTGGGCACCGGTGGCCGTGACGACCTCGGACTTGCCCGCGACGTCGGGCCTTTCGCTCGCTTTTGAGCCCTGGCCCGATGCGGACGCGTTGGTCGGTCCTCCTTCGAATTTTACCGGAGTCGCCGCGCTCGACGTCGATGACGACCGCGACCTCGACCTAGTCGTCGCCGCCGAGGGGATGTCTCCTCGGGCCATTCTCAACGACCGATTGGGTTCGTTTCACGCGCTTCCGCTTTTCTCGGAGAAGGCGGACGAGGAAACATCGCGAATCACCAGGCTCCTCGTCATCGATCTCGACAAGGATGGACGGGGAGATCTCGTCAGCATCTCAACCGAGGGGGTGGTGCGAGCCTGGCGGAATCGCATGGACTTTTCGAACACGTCGCGCGTGCTGGCCTGGGAAAACTGGCCAATTGACGCTCGCGAGTGGCGGTCGGCCCTGGCGATTGACATCGATCTGGATACATGGCCCGACCTCGTCGGCCTGCCCGCCTCGAAGGACATCCCCTCGATTTCGTGGGCAAGAAATGATGGGGCGCGTCTGGTCACGCAAAAATTGCTCGTGAGTTTCGGAGACGCGGGAAATCTCTCGGGTTTCGTGATGGCCGACTTCGTGGGTGATCCGCTCGCGGATCTTTTGCTGTGCGTCGACGGAGGACCGCCTCGGATTGCCAGGAATCTGGGGAATGGTCGACACTGGCTGGCGGTCGACCTCGGCGGGCGCTGGAAAACCAGCTTTGATCACATGCGGACCAATCCGCACGGCCTCGGCACGCGTATGACCCTGGAAGGGCAGGGGCTGCTGGTCACGCATGATCAGACGACCCCGTCGACGGGCCTCGGGCAGTCGATCGGACCGGTGGTCCTCGGGCTGGGTCAAAGCCCTTCGGTCGAACTGGTCCGGTTACGATGGCCCGACGGCACGATGCAGTGCGAGTTGAACCAGCCGGCCGACGTCCTCTTAAAAATTTCGGAAACGAACCGAAAGACCGGTAGTTGCCCGGTACTTTTCACGTGGAACGGCGTCCGGTTCGTCTGCCTCGGCGATTTTCTCGGCGGCGGAGGGCTCGGCTATCTCAACGCGCCGGGCGTCTATGGCCAGCCCGACCGCGATGAGTCGGTCGCCATCACATCCGACCAGCTTCAACCCGTCGAAGGCCTCCTGCGCCTCTCGATCGTGGAACCGATGGACGAAGTCTCGTATCTCGATCATTTGACGTTAAAGGTGATCGATCGACCCCCGGGCGTTTCCACGACCCCCGATGAACGCTTTTCGCCTGACGGCCAGCGGCCGACCGGTCAACCGCTCGCCTGGACCCGATCGATCGTTCCCGAACAGGCAAGGGACCTGGCTGGACGTGATGTCCTCGCCGCGCTTCGAGACTGGGACCGGGTCACGGTCGACGGTTTTCGGAAGCTCAATGGCTGGGTCGGCTATGCCGAGGAGCATGGAATCATCCTCGATTTCGGCGCGAAGCTCGCCGGATTCGGACCGAACGATCCGCTGATCCTTGTTCTCGCGGGTTGGGTTGAATATCCGTATTCGCAAACGAATTACGCGGCGGCGACCGCGGGAGTGGCCTTGAAGCCCCCTCAGGTTGAGCGAAGGAATGACGATGGAACCTGGACGGTCATCGAGCCGAACGCGGGGTATCCCGCGGGTTTGCCGCGACAGACAACTCTCGACCTGACCGGCAAGTTGAACGGGCCTCGTTGTCAGATTCGATTGCGGACGAACATGGAATGCTACTGGGATCAGGCGTTTCTGGCGGTGCGCGACCCGTCGGCCGAGGCGTCGCTTCGGGTGAAGACGCTTCCGGTCGGTCGGGCCTCGCTTGGCCATCGCGGGTATCTTCGTGAAAGCTCGCCCGATGCTCGCGATCCGCTCCTGTATGATTATGATCATGTGGACCCCGCTCCCTTCGCACTCATGGCGGGCATGCTGACTCGATACGGCGACGTCCGGGATCTTCTCAATAACGACGACGATCAGCTTTGCCTGGTTGGTCCCGGAGACGAGGTCCGACTGGAGTTTGATACCCAGGAGATTCCCAAACTCCCCGAGGGATGGTCGCGGAGTTATCTGCTTCACGCTGTTGGCTATTGCAAGGATGCCGATCCGTTCACGGCGACAAGCGACCGCGTCGATCCGCTCCCCTGGCGAGGGATGCCCGCCTTTCCCTTTGCCGACAAGGTGCGAAGAAAGGCCAACCCGGCTTATCAAGGCTATCTCGATCGGTATCAAACGCGACCTGCCGGAGCGCGCTAGACTGTCAATAGGCGGGGTTCCGGTGTGTTGCCTTTTGGCACGGCTTGACCATGATCGCATGGATATGCGTTTGGTGGTGAACGGAGGAAGGGGCCAAGGATCTCCTGGGAATGGCTTTTGCCGATTGCGCCGAAGGTGAGGATTGGGGGGTCGGACGGGCGTCAATATGCCCGCAAATTCCGGGGAGTTTGTTGACTGGTGAAGGTTTGAGGATAAAGTTTTATCCAATCTCGCATTCCGACAGCCGCCGCCCTCGCCTTCCTAAAAAGCGTTGGCTCGTGTCAGGTCGGTACGTTGCCGTGCCGCGCATGCGCAATCCTTTGGTTTGAGCTTACTGAGTTCGCCGCGCCCCGGGTCTTCAACGAACGGCCCGCGATCGGGTCATGCCGCTCGCAACTGGGAGTTTCCCCAATGAGTTTCCGCTGGCTCCCTCTCTCCCGCCGCGCGGGACACGCGCATCGAACCCCTTCGGCCGTGATCGGCCGGGCCAAGATCGGCCGACGTCGGGCGAACCTGGAGTTCCTCGAAGATCGAACGCTGCTCTCGAACACGATTCCACTGAGTTCGACCTCGTGGACGTCGATCGGGCCGGAAGGGGTCTTGAACACGGCGGCTTTTGGGGGCACGCAGGGGACCGGCGGTCCCGCCTCGGGTGAGATCACCGGAATCGCCGCGAGTCCGACCGATCCGAACACGATCTTCGTCGCGACCAACGGCGGCGGCGTCTGGGAAACGACTGACGGCGGCGTGAACTGGTCCACGACCACCGACAACCAGCCGACCCTGAATATCGGCTCGATCGCCGTGGCGCCGAGTAACCCGCAGATCATCTACGCCGGCACCGGCTCGGCGAACAACACCGCGGATTCGTACACGGGGCAGGGGGTCCTCAAGTCGGCCGACGGAGGCGCGACCTGGACGCTTCTCGGCAACGCGAGCTTTGCTCGCAAGTCAATCGGCAAGATCGTCGTCGACCCGAACGATCCGACGATCGTTTACGCGGCCGTGAGCGCGAATGGAACCTATTCGACGCCCGGAAGCACGGGGATTTACGAGTCAACCGACGGCGGCAATACCTGGACCAACACCACTTCGGTGATCTCGACGACCGACACCTGGAGCGACCTGGTCATCAACCCGACCAACCCGCTGAACCTCTTCGCGGCGGTGGGAACGTCAACGGGCGCGGCGGCGAATGGGGTTTATGAGACGGTCAACGGCGGCCAGACCTGGGCACCGGCCGGCAACTTCCTGATGGGCGCGGCCAACGGCGCGGCGGACGGAAGAATCGCTCTGGCGATCTCGGCGAGCAACCCGCTGGAAGTCCTGGCCTCGGTCGCCAATCCGGGATCGGGCTCGGCTTCGCTCAAGGCGCTGGAGCTTTCGACCGATGGCGGCGCGACCTGGACCTCGTTGTCGGGTGTTCCCAACTTCCTCGGCGTCAAGGGAGACGTCTCCAACGTCGTCGCCATTGACCCCTCGAATCCGAACGTGCTCTATGGCGCTGGAACAGGCGACAGCAGCCAGCTTAACCGGGTGATCGAGAGCACCGACGCCGGCGCGACCTGGAACGACATCACCGTTGACGCCAGCGGAGTTCAGCCGCACACCACGTCCGAGGCGCTCGCCTTTGACGCAAGCGGCCTGCTCCTCGACGGCAATACCGGCGGGATCTGGCAGCTTCAGAATCCGAATCCGAACAATTTCTCGTGGTCGGACATCAACGGCAACCTGACGATCACGCAGTTCAACTCCGTCGCGATCGATCCCTCAAACCCGAACATCGCCTACGGCGGCGCCAAGGCGCAAGGGGTTTCGAAGTTCAACGACAACCTCGACTGGACGATGATCGCCGGCAAGAGTGGCGGCGAGGTCGCGGTCGACCCAACGACGCCGACGACGGTTTACGCCGAGGGGACCGGCAGCCTCAGCCTGATGAAGTCGGTCAACGGCGGAACGACCTTCACGAGCATTACCACGGGAATCAGTCAGTTTGATCCGATCGCGAACGTCGCGCCGTATGTGATCGACCCCTCGAATTCCAGTCATCTCCTCTTCGGCACGAACCGGATTTACACGACGACCAACGGGGGAACGTCGTGGACGGCGCTGACAACCCCGTTCTCGAACGGCTTTAACGACGCCACGCCGATCGTCTCGCTGGCGATCGCCGCGAGCGATCCGAACACGATTTACGCGGCGACGACCGACGCCAAGGTCTTCGTCTCCACCGATGCCGGCAGCACCTGGACCGAGCACGACATCCCCACCGATGGCGACGCGATCAGCCAGATCGTCGTCGACCCGGCGAACGCGATGACCGCCTACGCGGTTCGCGACAACTACAACACGATGACGAACTCCGGCCACGTCTTCGAGACGACCAACGGCGGAACAACCTGGACCGACATCAGCGGCAACCTGCCCGACGTCCCCGCGTACTCGATCGCCGTTGACGACGCCAATAGCCGGATCTTCGTCGGCAACGCGACGGGCGTTTATGCGTCGACCGACGGCGGAACCACCTGGGCGCCGTTCATGACGGGCCTGCCCAACGTTCAGGTCAATAGCCTGGAACTGAGCACGACGCAGAACATCCTCGCGGCGGGGACGTTCGGCCGGGGCGCGTATGAGATTTATACGTCGGAGATGCTCAGCGTCACGCCCGACCCGATCAACGCGGTCGAGGGGAACCCGATCGACCCCAACGCGCCGATTGCCGAGTTCAGCGATTCGATGGGTCTTCAGCCGACCACCTCGTACTCGGCGACGATCATCTGGGGCGATGGCACGAGCAGCGTCTCGACCGACATTCGCGTCCTTGCCGACGGCAATTACGGCGTCTTCGCGCCGCATACGTACGTCGAGGAAGGATCGGACATGCTCAGCGTCGTCGTCACGAGCAACACGGGAATTACCGGGTCGACCGGGTCGACCGTGCTTGTCGCCGACGCCCCGCTGACCGCCGCCTCAAACCTGACGCCGATCGCGGCCACGGTCGGCCAGCAGTTCAGCGGCGTCGTCGGCGGGTTCACCGATGGCGACCCGCTGGCGACCCTCAGCGACTTCACGGGGAACGTGACGATTGACTGGGGCGATGGCGTGACCTCGGCCGGAACCGTCGCCGCGGTCGCCGGGCAACCGGGCAGCTTTACCGTCAGCGGAACGCACACCTATGGCGCCTCGGAGGCGAACGCCAGCCCGACGATCAGCATCAACGTCACCGACGTCGGCGGCTCGATGGTCACTATACTGAACACGGCCGACGTGGTCGACGCCCCGCTGACCCCCTTCCCCAACACCGCCCCGCCCCAGCGAACGATCTCCGAGACAGCCGGTGTCTCGTTCACGACGACGATCGCCTCGTTCACCTCGGGCGATTCCACCGCGCAGGCGAGCTATTACGACGTTCAGATTAGCTGGGGCGACGGGACCAACCAGGAGTTCTTACCCGGTTCGGGCGTCGTCGTCTTCAGCGGCACGCACTTCAACATCAACGCGACGCACACGTATGTCGCCGCGGGCTCTTACGACATCATCACGACGATCACCAACGAAGGGCCGAACGGAACGCTCGTCGGCGGCTCGACCGTGACGCTCGAAACCACGGCCAACGTCAGCCCGGCGACGATCGCCAACGCATCGTCCGTGCCGATCATCGCCACCGAGGGCCAAACCTTCAGCGGAACCGTGGCCACCTTCTCGTCAAGCAACCTGCTCTCGGTTCCGTCCGACTATCAGAACTCAACAATCACCTGGGGCGACGGCACCACCAGCGCCGCGACGATCACGGCCAACGGTAACGGCAAGTTCACCGTCTCGGGAACCCACGTCTACGCCGAGGAAGGGACCGACACGTTCACCGTCCAGATCGCGACCAACGGATCAAACGGGACCACCAACGTCTCGGGCACGGCGACCGTCAACGACGCCGCGATTACCGTGACCCCGATCGCCCAGGTCGGCATCGCCGGAACGCCGATCACCGGCGTGATCGCCACGATTATCGACTCGGACCTTCAGGCGCCACTGTCTGATTATGCCAGCGGGGCCCAGATCAACTGGGGCGATGGCACGTTCACCACCGGCGCGATCTCGCAGCCGGGCGGCGTCGGAACGCAGTTCCAGGTGAACGGTTCACACACCTATGCGAATGGCGGCGTTTACACGATCACCGTGACGGTCACAGATGCCGGTGGCGCGACCGATACCGAGTCGACCACCGCGACGATCAACTCGGGCGTCTTCTCGGTCTCGGGGGTGACGACCACGCCGATTCCGATCGGCCAGTCGTTCACCGGCACGCTCGCCCTGCTCAACACGGGGAATCCGCTCGCCTCGGCGAATGAATACATCGCCACGATCAACTACGGTGATGGAACCTTCGCGCAGGGCACCTTGACCAACCAGGGGGGTGGCGTCTTCACGATCGCCGACCCGGCCGGTCACGTCTTCGCGTCGGTCGGCAGCTACGACGTTCAGGTCTCGGTCATTGACCTCTCGGGCAACCAGGCGAGCGGCGATACCCTGGTGACCGTCGTCGACGCCCCGATCGTCGTCGCGACCGGCTCACCCGTGCCGATCGTCGGGGTCGCCGGAACGCCGATCTCGGGAATCCTCGCCTCGTTCACGCAATACGCCGGCACGCCCGCGACCGACTTCACCGCGCAGATTAGCTGGGGCGACGGCACGAGCAGCCTCGGCACCGTCACCCAGGAGGCGAACGGCACCTTCGACGTCTCGGGCAGCCACCTTTACACCCTGCCCGGCTCGTACACGCCTCAGATCACCCTGACCGACCTGTATAACACCACGGGCACGATCTTCGGCGATGTCACGATCACCGACCCACCGATCACCGGGACGCCCAGCCCGATTACCGCGATCCTCGGCCGACCTTTCATCGGTGTCGTGGCCACCTTTATTGAGCCGAACACCTTCGCGACGGCCAGCGAGTTCCAGGCGACGATCAACTGGGGCGACGGCACGCCGGCCACGCTCGGCGTTGTCAGCGGGTCAAACGGAACGTTCACGGTCGTCGGCTCGCACACGTTCACCATCGCCGCGGCGGCCCTGCCGGTCACGATCACGATCGATCACCTGATCGGCGGCAGCAGCACGACCGTGGTGGACTCGGCTCACGTCTTCTCGTTGCTCTCGGGAGCCTTGAACACCGCGAGCGATAGCGGACCGTCGAACCACGACGGTGTGACCAAGATCACGGCGCCGACCTTCTCGGGCAAGGCCGATCCCGGCTCGACGGTCGTGATCTTCGCCTCGCCGACGACCAACCTCTCGCGGCACATCATCATCGGTTCGACCCTGGCCAACGCCCTGGGGAGCTGGAGCGTGCAGGTCTCGCCGCTCCTGCAAGGGAACTACGTCATCACGGCGTCGATGGTCGACACGACGACCCGGGCCGTCGCCCAGACGATCGGTCTCACGACGGGCGCCCGGTTTGGGATTCTGACGATCGACACCCAGCATCCTGTTGTCGCGGCCGTCAGCCTGAGCCCGAAGACGGGCACGCTTCACATCACCTTCCAGACCGGAACGGCCGGGATGTACCTGGCCGCCCTGATGAACCCGGCCAATTACGTGCTTGACGTGATCAATTCCAACGGCAGCCTGACACCACTACGCGCCACCAGAATCACGCCGGTGAACCTCGGCAATAACAAGGTTGAGGCCAACCTCGTTTATAACGGCGGCAAGGTTCTACCCAACGACGGGTATGTCGTGACCCTTCACGCTCTCCCCTTGATCGACCTCGCCGGTAACACCCTCGTCGAGACGAGGCTGGTCACCTTCCCGCAGACCACGAACTCGCCGAACCCCGATTACGTCGCGCAGATTAACGTTGTCTCGGGAGTGGCTTCCGCCCCGGTTCAGTACATCTCGCTCGCCGAGCAGCAAGCAGCGACCAACTACCTCAACGGCACAACCGGTCAGCTTGTCGTCCGCGTTCCTCGCCGACCGACCAAACCGGTCATCGTTGTCCGAGTGGGTTAAAAAACGCTCGGAACCAAAGCGGTTTCGCACCAACGAGACGCCCCGGCCCCTTGTTCTCAGGGAGCCGGGGCGTCTTGTTGTTCGTTGCTCAGTTTGAAGCCTTCGCCCTGGGATTCCTGGCGTCGTCGGCCTTCTGGGCGGAGGCGTCCCAGACGGGAATCTTCGATTCAAGCCATTTGCGGACGGTTGGTTCCAGCTTCTTCTCGGCGTGGGGCATGAGGTCGTCGAGCCGGAGCGCTTCGCGGCCCTCGGCGAGGGCATCGGGAATCATGCCGATCTCGGCGCTTTCTTCCGCGAGCGAGGCGCGCAGCGACGCGTTCGACGGATAAAGCTGCACCGCCTTGCGGCTCGCGTTCACGATGTCGCCCCGGTATCGGGTCAATTCCAGGGGAGGAATCTGATCGCCGATCTGTTTCAGGATCAGCTTGGTCATCCGCGCCCGTTCGCGCTGACGAGTCCACGACTCGGTTGACCTTGGGCTGGTCACGGCCTTGAACATCTGGATCGGGATCTTCTGCCAGCGGAGGTCTTCCCGTTTAAATCCGCGCTGTTTCCAGACCTCGTATTCCAATGCGGCCGAGGCCAGCCAGGGGCGCGCCGAGAAGAGATCGGCCTGTTCGGCCCGAGCATACGCGGCGAGTGCCTGGTCGAAGTCGGGCGGCCGGGCGCGAAGGGCCTCCTCGGCGTCGGCCATCGCGGCCTCGGCCTTCCAGTACGGACGGACCGCGCCGACGAAGGTTCCGATCAAGGCAACCAGAACCGCCGCGAGCGCAAACGCCGCCAATCGGCCGATCGGTCCGCGCAGGCGTCCGCTCGGGCGATCGTCGCGGAGGTTCAAACCGATCGCCAGGGTCGTCCAGAGCGTCAGGGCCACGGTGGGAACGCCGATCCCCCCCGCCGCCGTCAGGTTCACCAGGACAGCCAGTGCCGCCGCCCCTAAAATCGCGGGATCGATCGGCCCGCGTCGGGCGAGGCTCACCCCCAGGCCCACCGCCAGGGCCCAGGAACCCCCCAGGATCATCCAGCGCGGGAAGTCGCCGCCATCGATCAGCCTCAAGCCGCCGACCCACAGCACAAGAAGCCAGCCCGCGCCGGCCGACGCCAGCAGCCAGGCCGCTCGTCTCGGCGGCGCCGACGGATCAACAGGCCCCTTTGTTCGCGTCCGAGCCTCGGCTTCGAAATCCTCCGAGTCAGGCTCCTCACTCTTGAACCGTCCGGGCAGGAAGACGCTTCCCACGCCAACGATCAGCGCGATTCCCAAGGCCCCGACAGCCCAGACGCCGGCCGTCGCCCAGACTTCAAGAACAAAATTATGCGGGTCGTGAATCTCTTCCGACGCCTGCGGGAGCTTGTGCCTCAAATAGGGCGCCTGAAGGTTTCCCGGGCCGTACCCCCACCAGAATGACCGGGACGACTCCTGAATCGCCCGCCAGGTTCCCACCCAGTATTCTTGACGATAGCGAAACGACTTGCCCGACTCGGTCAAGACCTGCCGGTCGAGCCGTCCCGTCGCCAGTCCTCCGACAATCAAGGCCGACACGACCACCGCCGCCCCGATCGCCGCGAAGATCAGCGTTCGACCCGAGACCCGCGTCCATTCGCGGAGCGCCAGCACCGAAAGCCCGACCGCCAGGCCGATATACGCGCTTCGACTCTTTGTCAACGTCAGGCAGATAAGTACCGCGGCGATCGGCGGAAGGGCCAGGAGAATCGACCCGAGCCGCGACCCCTTGCCCTCGCCTCGCTTGAGATTTTCCCAGAGCATGGCGAGCATGACGACGAGCGGCCCGACGAGGAACCCGGCCAGCGAATTTGCCAGCGAGAACGTCGAAAAGGGCTCATTTGAGTGCAAGGCCCTGTTCTCGAAATGAATCTGCGCCGCCGTTCCCGGCACAACCCCCACGGTTCGAAGCGCCATCTCTCGAAAGGCCGGGTTCGTCATGTATCGATGCTGAAATTCGGGGAGTTCGACCCCGACCTGGTAGAGCCCATAGACCGCGAGCGAAACGGCCGTCGCCACGAGCGCACCCAGAAGCGCGAGCGATTCGCCCCGGTTCCTCGGCAGGTTGCGAACGAGGAGATAGGCGATCGCGAAGCCCCCCCATTCCCAGGCGATGTTGATTCCCAGCCGCCTGTCAACGGCATGCCCCGCGCTCAGGCCAACGAGCGTGACCAGAACGATCACCCCGAGATCCGCCCAGGAGAACCGAATGCGTTGCTGGCCACTGGCCAATGCTCCGGCGAGCGCCACGCCCGTGACGACGAGCAGGGCCAGAATCCAGAGCAGGCCCCCCCCGGCATCGTTCAGGATTTCGGGCTCGCTCGGATAAAAGGCGCGTGCCGTGAGGAGCGCGGCAGTTCCGCCGAGCGCGACCCGGCGCATGCGCTCGCCCAGCCAGACGGCGAAGAGTTCGTCGGGGTCGTCAATCGTGGTCGTCACGCCCTTCGACGCGACGCGCGACTGCCGGGGAGCCGGTTCCGACTCGATTTTCCGTCTCGCCATGACCACGCTCCGGACGGTTTGCCGAGACTTCGAGAGTTGCCACCAGGCCGAGCAGGCAGCCGGTTTGCGCCACGACCACGATCGCGCCGATCGTGTCGAGCCTGTGCAGCAAAAGCGCCCCGAGACCGCAAATCAAGGTAATCAAGTCAATCGTTCGGACCGCCTGACCCGGCGTCAACCCGCGTCCGACCAGCCTGTGCGAAAAATGCCTGCGATCGCCCACAAACGGGCTTCGACCTTCTCTGAGTCGGATCAAGATCACCGAGGTGGAATCATAGAGCGGGACCGCCATCACCAGCAGCGGCGCCAGGACGCTGAAGGGCGAGACCGCCCGATCATACCGATAATACGTTCCCGCCACCGTCAGGGCACCCAGAAGAAAGCCCAGGAAATAACTCCCAGCGTCGCCCATGTACAGCCGCGCGGGGACGCGGTTGTGAACGAGAAATCCTCCGAGCGCACCGACCAGGCCGATCAAGACTCCCGGCACGAAAAGGCTACCAACGGCGGGTTGAGCCCCCGCGAAGAGCAGGGCGGCGATCAGGCCCACCCCGGCGGCGAGGCCGTCCATGTTGTCGAGAAAGTTAAACGCATTCGTCAGGCCGACGACCCAGACGACCGTCACCAGGCCCCCGAAGTACGGTCCCAGCCCGAACAATGTGACGCGAACCCCTGACGCCGCCAGCGCGATCGCCAGGCCGACCTGCGCCACCAGCCTGATCCGCCAGCCGAGCCCGCGACGATCATCGATCAGGCCGACGACCATCATCAAACTGGCAAGGCCGAGGATCGCGAATAACTCGCCAGACTGTTGCCAGACCCCGTCGACGTAATCTTGCAGACTCTTCGAGAAGGCCGACCGCGCCAGCTTGCTGACGATCACGCCGAGGACGGGCAAGCTGACTGTCGTTAGCCAGATGGCCAGGCCGCCGCCAAGCGGAACGGGCGCGGCGTGCCCCTTGTGTCCGCCCGGTCTGTCGAGAAAGCCGAGTCGAGGCGCCCAGCGTCTCGCCAGCCCGCAAAGCCCCGCGCTGAGGCCAAAGGCCGAGATCAGCAGGCCCAACCCGACCGTCGCGAAGGGTGTCCGGCCGACGTCGGTCATGGCCGTGAGACGGGACCGCCTGAAGGCTTCCTTGGCCTCGTCCAGATTCCGACGGTCAGACAGGCCATCATCAGCGCGGCGACCAACGCGACGACCAGGCCGAGGGTCCACCACTCGACGGCCCGATCGGGGGGCCACTCGGGGCGAGGCCCCCCCTGGATCGTCCGCACGATGAGGATCGGCCCGACCAGGGTGGCGATCGTCATCAGGGCCAGCAAAACCAGGGGCGCCTTTGACGGGGCAGGGGGCGTGCCTCGGCTCATCCGGCGGAACCCTTGGAACGCACCCGAGAAGCCCGGCGGTCGTCGCAGGCGGTTTTAAACGTCTTGCGGGCGTCGGCGATCTCGGTCAGGATCGCCTCGCCGGCCGAGGCGGCGGGAACGTGATGCGCGGCGTCGGCGTTGCGCCACTTGACCTCGATCGTTCCGTCTTTCAGGCCACGCTCACCGACGACGACCCGGAGCGGAATGCCGATCAGGTCGGCATCCTTGAACTTCACACCGGGGCGCTGTTCGCGGTCGTCGAGCAAGACGTCGACGCCCGCCGCCTCGAACTGTTGCATCAGGCTTTCCGCCGCTTCCATCACGGCGGCGTTCTGCACCTGGAGCGGGATCAGGGCGACCTGATACGGGGCGATCGGCAAGGGCCAGAGAATCCCATTGGCGTCGTGGACCGCCTCGACCGCCGCGGCGACGATCCGGTTCACGCCGATCCCATAACAGCCCATGATGACCGGAACCTCGTTCCCCTTCTCGTCGAGGAAATTCGCTCCCATCGCCTTCGAATACTTCGTCCCGAGCTTGAAAACGTGGCCGATCTCGATCCCCTGGCGGACGTTCATCGCCTTGCCGCAGCGGGGACAGGGATCACCCTCGCCCGCGTTGCGGAGGTCGGCCACGCGATCGATCGGGAAGTCGCGGCCAGGGACAACGCCCGTCAGATGAACATCGACCTCGTTACCGCCGACGACGATGGTCGGCATCGCCGCGACACTCCGGTCAACGATCATCGGAATCTTGATGGCGATCGGCCCGAGAAATCCGAGCGGCGTTCCCGTCGCGGACTCGATCGTTTTCGGATCGGCCGCGACGAGCGTTGTCGCTCCAAAAGCGCGTCGGACCTTGGCCTCGTTGGCCTCGTGATCGCCGCGGACCAGGGCCGCGACCGGCTTATCGTCGGCGAGGAAGACGAGGAGCTTGCCGCTGGTCTTCTCGGGAACTTTGAGGAAGGTGCAGACCTCTTCGATCGTCCGTTTCTTCGGCGTTTCGACGCGGACAAAGGGGGGCGCGGCGGGATCGGGGGTGTTCGCGGCGGGACCTTCGCCAACCTCGGCGCGTTCGACGTTCGCGGCGTATCCGCAGGCGTCGCACTGAATGATCGAATCCTCGCCGGTCGTTGAGGGAACCATGAACTCGTGCGAGCTGTCGCCGCCGATCGGGCCGCTCTCGGCCTCGACGACGACGTAGGGAATCCCGCAGCGATCAAAGATCCGGCAATAGGCTTCGTACATCGCGTCGTAGCTGGCGTTGAGCTGGTCGACGTCGGCATCGAAGCTGTAGGCGTCCTTCATCAGGAATTCGCGGGTCCGCAAGATCCCGAACCGGGGACGGGGCTCGTCGCGAAACTTGGTCTGGATCTGATACAGGGTTATCGGCAACTGTTTGTACGATCGAACCAAAGCGCGGACGACGTCGGTGATGACCTCTTCGTGGGTCGGCCCGAGCGCCATGGCCTGGTTCCCGCCGACGTTCAGTTGCATCAAAAGATCGCCGAAGGTCGCGTACCGGCCCGACTCTTTCCAGAGTTCGACCGGCTGCAAGGCGGGCATCAGGAGTTCCTGCGCCCCCGCGGCGTCCATCTCTTCGCGGACGATCTTGACGACCTTGTTGAGGACCCGAAAACCGAGCGGCAGGTACGTGTACGCCCCCGCGCCAAGCTGTCGGATCATCCCCGCGCGGAGCAAGAGCACATGGCTCGGCGCCACGGCGTCGCTCGGCGTTTCCTTCAAGGTCGGAATCAAGGCATGCGACCAGCGCACGGGGCAACTCCTCGGTCGATTCTTGGCTTGGGACGTCTCAGAATCCGGGCCTTCCGGAAACGCCGACCCCTTTTTGCCTCGGGTTGTCGGGAGACGACCAATTTACCACACCCGGGGCGATTGTCGGGAGCGCCTCGGTTCGTTTCGGAAAATCGAGGGCACGATCAGACGGGTTCGACGGAAAGATCGTGGCGCCGGATGAAGGCGTCGGCCTCGGGACGGGTAAACGTGCCGGCGGTCGTGCCGACGGCCCGAACGCAACTGGCGCCGACGGCGCTGGCGAGCTTCAGGCAATCCAGCTCCGAAAGGCCGTCGAGAAGGCCCGCGATATAACCGGCGTCAAAGGCATCGCCGCCGCCCGAGCCGTCGACATAGGCGATCGGATAGGTGCCAAGGCGAACGCGGAGCGATTCGGAAAGGGCCAGAGCGCCGCGGTCGCCGCAGGTAATGACGACCCGGCCTGCCCCGAGCGATCGGAACGCCTCGGCCTGTTGCAAGGGATCGCTCAGGCCAAGAATCAGCGCCGATTCGTCGGTGTTGGGCAGAAAAACGTCGGTTTCGGCCAGAACAGGAGTCAGCAAAGGGAGATAATCGCCGGGGCCGGGGGTCGCGACGTCAAGGACGGTGATCGTCCCGGAGCTTCGGGCGCGTTGAAAACGCTCGGCGAGGGCAACGGGGTCAAGGCCGGGCAAGATCAGGTAACCGCCAACGTAAAGGACCTTGGGTGGCGGGTCGAGCACGGCGTCGAGGTCTTCGGCCGTCAGCCCCTTGTTGGCGCCGAAGGAGTGAATGAACCGGCGGTCTTCCCCCTTCACGTTGACGATCAAGGTCTGACTCGTCGCGCGGTCGAGATCAACACCCAGCGCCGAGACGTCGACACCAAATTCCTTGAGGCTCGTGGCCACGAACCGGCCAAGGACGTCGTCGCCAACCTTGCCGCAGACGGTCGAGGCGACCCCGAGCTTCGCCAGCACGACCGCCGCGTTCGAGGCGCAGCCGCCGACGCTCAGCATCAGTTCGTCGGCGGCGACGAGTTCGCCGGCCGCCGGGTTGTGCGAGATCGGCGTGCAGATGTGGTCGGCCACCAGGATACCGGCGGAGACGACCGGCCGGGCAAGCGGCGTCGGCAAAGTGTTCGACACGGTGAAAAGGTTCAAATCCTTGAGGTCGGTCGATCGCTGGTCAAATCGGATTATCAATCGAGGCGGCAATCTCGTCGCCGGCAATCTCGGGGTTCACGGCGGCGTCGGGATTGCGCTTGCCGATCATTTCCTCGATCTCGGCGACCGTCAAGACCTCGCGTTCAATGAGCGCCTCAGTCACGCGTTCAAGGTCGTCGCGGTGGCTTTCGAGCAACTGATAGGCGCGGTCGTCGGCCTCGCGGAGAATCCGAGCGATTTCCTCGTCAATCATCTGCGCCGTTTTTTCGGAATGGTCGCGCGGCTCGCCCATCTCGCGGCCGAGGAAGGGGTGTTCTTCCGACTCGCGGAAGAAGACCGGGCCGACGCGCTCGCTCATGCCGAACTGGGTAACCATCATCCGGGCTAGGCGGGTTGCTCGCTTGAGGTCATCGGCGACTCCCGCCGAAAGCACGTCGAAGACCAGGCGCTCGGCGGCCCGGCCGCCCAGGCCAACGGCGAGCATCGCCTGGAGGTCGCCCTCGTAATAGCCGAGTCGATCCTCGGTCGGCAGGAACTGGGTCATCCCCAGCGATCGACCGCGCGGGATGATCGTGACCTTGTGAACCGGGTCGGCCTCGGGAA
The DNA here is from genome assembly GCA_965277595.1 of Isosphaeraceae bacterium. Taxonomy (GTDB): domain Bacteria; phylum Planctomycetota; class Planctomycetia; order Isosphaerales; family Isosphaeraceae; genus CBDIDH01. The sequence goes on along the minus strand of CBDIDH010000002.1, from coordinate 45,640 downwards.
TCAGCCAGGCGACCAGGGCGTGTCCGACCTCGTGATACGCCGTCAGCCGTTTTTCCTTCTCGGTGATGATCTCCTCGCGCTTGGCACCCATGAGGATCTTGTCGCGCGCGGCGTCGAAGTCGCGCATGTCGACCTTGTCCTTGTCCTCGCGGGTCGCCAGCAAGGCCGCTTCGTTGACGAGGTTCGCCAGATCGGCGCCACTCATGCCGACGGTCCCTCGGGCGATGCTGTCAAGCTCCACGTCGGCATCAAGAGGGATGTTGCGGGTGTGAACCTTGAGGATGTCGTGCCGCCCTTTGCGCGTCGGTCGGTCGACGGTGACGTGGCGGTCAAACCGGCCGGGACGCAGCAAGGCGGGGTCCAGAACGTCGGGGCGATTCGTCGCGGCGAGGACAATCACGCTCTCGTTGGGCGAGAAGCCGTCCATCTCGGTGAGGATCTGATTGAGCGTCTGCTCGCGCTCGTCGTGACCGCCGCCGAGGCCAGCGCCCCGGACCCGGCCGACGGCGTCGATCTCATCGATGAAGAGAATACAGGGGCTATTTTCCTTGGCCGTCTTGAACATGTCGCGGACCCGGCTGGCGCCGACGCCAACGAACATCTGGATGAACTCGGAACCCGAGATCGAATAGAAGGGAACGCCCGCCTCACCCGCGACGGCACGAGCCAGCAAGGTCTTGCCCGAGCCGGGAGGACCGATCAGCAGGACCCCCTTGGGAATTCGGCCGCCGAGGCGCTGGAATTTCTCGGGGTTCTTGAGAAAGTCAACGATCTCGGTCAGTTCGTTCTTGGCGTTCTCCAGGCCGGCGACCTCATCAAAGGTGGTGCGCTGCTTGGACTTGTCGTGTCGCTTCGCGGGGCTCTTGACGAAGCTGCCGAGAATCCCGCCGTCAAACTGATCGCGAGCCCGGCGCATCATGAAGTAGATCAGGCCGAGGATCACGAACGTCGGCAAGAGGAAGGTGATCCAGACAATCGTTCCCGGCTGGTTGAGCGGGCTGATGTCGACCCGGACCGGTTCCTTGTGCGCCGCGGCGGCCCATTCCTGGATCTTGTCGAGGAGCGGCCGGGTGGAATCTTCGGACGGGAGGTTGGTGTAAAACCGCTTGACGGGAACCGCCGCCGTGTTCGAGGGGGGCTGATACTTCGTTTCCTTGCGAAGCTCGCCGCGAATCTCGGTCGACTGGACGGCCAGGCTCTTGATGTTGCCTGCCTTGGCCTGCTCAATGAACCAGGGCTGGTAATTGACCGGGACCTCGCTCTTGGGCCCGAACTGATAAAAGATCAGCACGAACGCGGCGATCAGCAAGAGCCAGAGCCAGGGGGGCGTCGGAGAACCGCCATTGCCATTGGGCTTACGCCCACCAGCGGGTCGGCGCGGGGATTCTTGCGGCGGTCGACTCTCCATGCGATCTCAATTCCCAATGGATGATTCGATGGTTGAATGCGGGGCGTTGCATGCGGGGCCGCCGCAATCCTTATTGTAGCGTGAAGAATCCGAAAAATCAGGGGAGTTCCCCAGACCGAGATCCGCGACCTTCCAGGCTTTGATGCCCGATGCTCAATGAACGATGCCCGAAGGGGATCAATTTCTCGGACATGGGTCATCGGGGCTTCAAGATTCGTTGCGTTGGGCCGGTTCAGCCCTGATGTTGCGATTCAAGCCATTTTTCGCAATCAATCGCCGCCGCGCACCCTGATCCGGCCGCGGTAATGGCCTGGCGATAATGCGTGTCGACGACGTCGCCCGCCGCGAAGACCCCTTCGACGCTTGTCGAGCTTCCGTAATTAGGCAGTTTGTCGAAAAGGCCCTCGGGAGCGACGATTCCGGCCCAGGCCAGGGCGGTCCGGGTTAAAAGGTAGCCTTCGGGGGTCATTGCCAGCTTCCCCTGAAAGACCTTGGTATTGGGTGAGTGGCCGATCGCGATGAAGACGCCGTCAAAAGGAAGGTCGTGGGTCGTCGAGTCATCCTTGGTCGACCGAAGGCGAAGGCCGGTCAGGGCGCGATGGGGCTGGTCTTCGCCCAGATATTCGGCGACCTCGGAATCCCAGACGTATTCGACCTTCGGGTTGGCGAAGATCCGATCCTGCATGACCTTCGACGCCCGCAGCGCCTCGCGGCGGTGGATCAGGGAGACTTTCGAGGCGAACCGGGTCAAGAAGGTCGCTTCTTCCACGGCCGTATCGCCGCCGCCGACGACGGCCACCGACTTGCCTCGATAAAGGGCACCGTCGCAGGTGGCGCAGGTGCCCAGGCCGTAGCCCATGTAGTGCATTTCCTTGTCAAGGCCAAGCGTTCGCGCCGAGGCACCCGTCGAGACAATCAGGGCGTCGGCGGTGTACTCGAAGGTTTCGGCCTCGGGGTCTGTGGGGTCGGTTGAGGTCTTGACGCGGAAGGGGCGTTGCGCAAGGTCAACCTCGGTCACGCTTTCGAACCGGCAATCCGCGCCGAACTTCTGGGCCTGCTTGCGCATGTTGTCCATCAGTTCCGGCCCCATGACTCCTTCGGGAAAGCCGGGAAAGTTTTCCACGACGGTCGTCCAGGTGAGCTGGCCCCCCGGCTCCCGGCCTTCGAACACGATCGGCTTGAGGTTGGCCCGAGCGGTGTAAAGGGCGGCGGTCAGGCCGGCGGACCCGGACCCGATCACGATCACGGCGGAGTGCGACATCTGTTCCGTTCTCTCTGTCTGTCGATGACTTCAACGAGTGAGAAGACACTCGGGGCCTCTCCAATCAGTGTAGGAGAATTGTCCAGGTGCGCAAAGACCCGGCCGGACGTGCAGGGGAATTGCAAAGTCCCAATGACCAAGGACCAATGGGTTTTTTGCGCATCAGGGACTGATTTTGACGTAAGGCCAAAGGGCAAAAGGACAAAGGGAAAATTATTTGTTTTGTCCCGTGTCCTTCTGTCCTTTGATCTTACGGCGATCCCGCAACAACCCCGATGACCGAAAAATTCGGTCTTTGGTCATCGGTCATTGGTCCCTGGTCACCGAATGGCCAGACTTTGCCAACATTCTGGCCGGCCAGGTTGGACGACTGGCGGAAGTCTTCTCAAGGCAAGCACCGAGGAACCTGATCCTGACGTTTCCAACCCCTCTTGGTCGGTCGTCGTCCGTCATTTCCGCGAGGGAACGGCCAACGGGCAAGGCAGCCTGAACGACGTTCGACGGTTCAATCCGCCAGAAAAGCGAGCGTTGTCCAGGATTGACCGCCCCCTGGCTTCTGAAAAGGCGAGGGAGAGCCCAGGGTATGACCTAGACTCTCTTGGGGACCGAAACGGCGAACCGACGTCGATCGCCGTGGGAATTTTCGCGGGAACGGACCGCGCAGCCAGACGTAACCTAGATTCCCAGGGAGTACCCGAGTCACCCCTTTGCGATCGACGGCGGGCAAGGGGGGCCGGGCGGGGATGCGACCCGCACCCAATGAGTTAAGGACCACGCGCTATGCTCGTGTTGACCCGGAAGTTGATGGAGAAGCTGTTCATCGGGGACGACATCTGCGTCACCGTCGTCCGGCTCGAAGGGGGCCAGGTTCGCCTCGGCATCGACGCTCCGCGCGACGTTTCGGTCGTCCGCGCCGAGCTCGTCCCGGAACGGCAATCCGCGTCGCCCCGAGCGAATTCTCTGAATAATCACGGTCGCGGGCTCGCTCCGCAGGCGCCGACGGTTCCACCAGGCGTGGCCGCGCCGGGGCCGATTCCCGCGCCAGGGCCGACCGTTCCGAGGTCGGAAGCGGGGATCAGGATTCCACGAGCCTCGATTCATGAAAACGATAGCCGACGCCGCGGACAGTCTCGATAAGGTCGGCCGCGTCACCAAGCTTCTTGCGAAGGCTCTTCACGTGGACGTCGATCGTCCGTTCCAGGACGACGGCGTCTTCGCCGATCGCCGCGTCCATCAGCTCATAGCGAGTGAAGGCCCGCCCCGTCTGTCGGAGCAAGACTTCCAGGAGTCGAAATTCGGTCGGCGTCAGCGGTAGTTCCTCGCCGTTGACGAGGGCACGATGGCTGTGCCGATCGATTGTCACCCCCTGACTCTCGATCAACGAACCGGTCGACGGCTCCTCCGCTGCCTGCTTCTTCCGCAGTTCTTTCCTGACTCGTTCGATCAAAACCTTGACGCTGTAGGGTTTTGTGACGTAGTCATCGGCCCCCATCGCGAACCCGACGAGCTGGTCGGACTCTTCGGCCTTGGCGGTGACCATGATGATCGGGATCTCTCGCGTCCGCGCGCCGTTGCGTAGCTCGCGGCACACTTCCAGGCCCGCCTTGACGGGCAACATCAGGTCGAGCACGATCAGGTCGGGCAATTTTAACTGGGCCTGGCGGAGGCCGTCCTGGCCGTCATACGCCACGAGCACCTCGAAACCCTCGCGCTCCATGTTGATCGTGAGGATTTCCACCAGGGCGCGTTCATCCTCGATGACCAGGATCTTCGGCTTGGGCATGTCGGCGTCGCCATGTCTCGGGGTTGACGTCGTTCCAGAAGTCGAACAAGGTTCCCAATAATTTTCCGCGTCTTCGTGTCGCAATCATGCTCGGATCGTGAAGAAACCGAGAAGCTCAATCGATTCGGCGGAATCTCGCGTCACGATTTTGAAAGCCAGGGACCAATGCCCTTGAATTCACGATCCTCGGGCCCTGCGTGACCTGCTTGAATTTCAGCCGAGTTGACCACGCCCCGCCAGGTGAACGACACTATGCGCCAGCACCTTGGCGCCGATCGCCAGCGCGCGCTCGTCGAGATCAAAATGCGGCGAGTGAAGATGGTGACGCGGGAGATCGTCGGAGGCGACACCGAGTCGCAAGAGGCAGCCTGGCGTGCGAGAAAGATAACCGGCGAAGTCTTCGCCTCCCATGCTTGGCAAGGGAATCGGAATCACTCGGTCGGTTCCGACCACCTCGGCCGCGGCAAGGACGCATTGAGCGGTCACGGCCGGGTCGTTGACAACCGAGCCAAGCTCGTTTTCCATCGCGACCTCGATCGTGTTGCCGGTCGCCTCGGCCAGTCCGGCGGCAATCTGGCGGATGCGTTCCTGAACCCGGGCGGCCGAGGCTTTGCTCAAGGTCCGCGCGGTCCCTTGAAGAATGACCCGGTCGGGGATCACGTTCGGGCTTGCTCCGGCCTGGAAGACGCCAAAAGTTACGACCGCCGCCTCGCGGGTGTCGACCGATCGGGGGACGAGCTGATAGACGGCCGAGACAAACTGAACAGCGGCGGCGATCGGGTCGGTCGAGAGGTGCGGCCTCGCCGCGTGGCCGCCGACGCCTTGAACGACGACATGCAAGTCCTGACAGATTGCGGTCATGACGCCGCTTCGTTGCGCGATCCGGCCGACGGCCAGGTCCGGGTCCACGTGAAGCGCCACGAGCGCCTCGACCCCGTCAACAGCGCCGGCGGCGATCATTTCGTGAGCTCCTTCGCCAGTCTCCTCGGCCGGTTGGAAGAGAGCGCGCCAGGGGATCGGCCCGGGAAGCGATTCGCGGCAGTTCCAGAGCGCCAGCGAGGCGCCCAGGGCCATCGTCGCATGCGCATCGTGGCCGCACGCGTGCATCATGCCGTCGCGCGTCGATCGGTACGGAACGTCTTTCAGGTCGTGGATATGCAGCGCATCGATATCCGCTCGGATGCCGAAAGCGGGTCCTGTTCCTTCAAACTCCGGACCCGCGACAACGCCACGCCCCGACGGAATCATCCGGCAAGGGATGCCTGCGCGTTCGAGGCGGCCGAAGAGGAGTTCGGCGGTCTGAAATTCGAGGCCGCTAGGCTCGGGGTTGGCGTGTAAAAAACGCCTCGTCGCGCGCAGGTCGTCCGCGATCGAGTCGACGTAGCGGTCGACCTCCGTTCGCCAGTCGAGCATCCGGTCGGCACTCCGATTTTTCCAGAAGGGTCTGACCACCCGATCCGACGTTCGGATCAGGCGGGAAATCCCCGTTTGATTCTAGCCGCCCGACGAGGATCGGGGCAATCGGGACTGAATCTCGGGAGGCGTGTTTCTCGCTCGGCGACTGACCGAGGAACCATTCGACTTGAACTCGGAATGGGGGCATCCGACATCGGACATCGGGCCTTCTCATTCAGAGGAGTGGCCCGATCGGTTCACGTTCAAACCTCTGTTTATCCGATCCGGCCGGTGATGTAGGCCTCGGTACGGGGATCTTTGGGGTTCGTGAAGAGGCGATCGGTGGCGCTGAACTCGGCGATCACGCCGGTGCGATGGCCGTCACGGGCGGCCTCGTCGAGCATCAGGCAGGCGGTCATGTCGCTGACCCGGCGGGCCTGTTGCATGTTGTGGGTGACGATGACGATCGTGTACTCGTCCTTGAGATCGTCCATCAGGTCTTCGACGCGAGCGGTCGAGATCGGATCGAGCGCCGAGCAGGGTTCATCCATGAGGATCACCTCGGGCTCGACGGCGAGCGTCCGGGCGATGCAGAGCCGCTGTTGCTGGCCGCCGGAGAGTTCCAGGCCGGAGCGGTGGAGCTTGCCCTTGACCTCGTCCCAGAGCGCCGCGCGTCGGAGCGAGCGTTCGACGAGTTCGTCCATGTCGCCCCGATAGCCGTTGATCCGGGCACCCCAGGCGACGTTCTGGTAAATGCTCTTGGGAAACGGGTTCGGCTTCTGAAAGACCATGCCGATCCGTCTTCGCAGCGAGACAGGATCGGTCTCGGCCGTTGAGATGGCGACGCCGTCGAAGGTGATCTCGCCTTGCATCCGAAAACCGGGAATCAGGTCATTCATCCGGTTGAAACAACGCAGGAGCGTGCTCTTACCGCACCCGGAAGGGCCAATGAGCGCGGTGATCTGGTTGCGTGGCAGATCGATCGACATCTCTTTGAGGGCGAGCGAGGCGCCATACCAGACCGAGAGCTTGCGGACGCTCAGGACGATCGGATCGACCGTGCCCGAGGAGGGAACAACGCCTCCCTCGGCAGGCTCGGCCGGGGCGGGGGCGTCAACTGGGACGTTCTGGGCGTCGCGAGGGCTCATGGTCCTGTCGGGCATCGCAGACTCGTGGGGATCGGGCGGTCGATCGATCGATCGATCGGAACGTCAGCCGGCCTTGTGTCGGGCGTAGCGGTTGCGAATCACGATCGCCGTCGCGTTCATGGTGAGCAAGAGGATCAGCAAGAGCAGGATACCCCCCGCGGCGATCGTCTGGAACTCAATCTTGGGATCTTTGGCGTAGTTGTAGATTTCCACGGGCAAGGCCGTGTAGCGATCCGATGGACCCTTAGGAGCGCGAAGGATCGCCCCGGCGGCGCCAACCATTAATAATGGCGCTGTCTCGCCAATGGCCCGCGAGAGGCCGAGAATCGTCCCCGTCAAGATACCAGGCAGGGCCGCGGGAAGAACGTGATCGCGGACCACCTGCCAGCGGGTCGCTCCCAGAGCCAGAGCCGCCTGTCGTAACGAAGGGGGGACCGTCCGCAACGATTCCTGCGTGGCGATCACGATCACGGGCAAGATCAAGAGCGCGAGCGTCAGGCTTCCGGCCCAGAGACTTGGCCCGAGCGCTAGAGCCCGAAACCCAAAGGCCCGCACGAACAGGGCCAGGCCGAGAATCCCATACACGATCGACGGCACTCCGGCGAGGTTGGCGATATTCGTCTGGATCACCCGACGGAGCCGACCCGGCGGCGCATATTCTTCGAGAAAGACCGCGGCGCCGACACCGAGCGGAATCGCGAAGACGGCCACCAGACCTAGAAGCCAGAGACTGCCGATCACTCCGATCCGAAATCCCGCCATCGCGGGATTGCTCGATTGCTTGCGCTGAATCAAGGCCGCGAGAAACGCGAAGAGATGCCTGGCGTTGCCCGCGACGTCATACCAGGGCAAGGCCGACTCTTGCTGCAAGGCCCGCGCGATGACAGAACCGAGCAAAACAGAGAGCACAACGACACCGGTTAACGTCGCGAGGAAACAGGCGACTCCGAACAAGGGGCCGACGATCACCCGCAACCGTCGATTCGGCTCATACAGGTTCTTGTTCGCAACCTCGGCTTCACCGGGCGTCACTGGTAGACCTCTCGATAACGGCGGAGCACCAGGCCCGAGAGGATGTTCAGACTGAGCGTCACGCCGAAAAGCGCCATGCCGACGGCGAAGAGCGAGAGATAGACCGGCGACCCGTACGAAGCCTCGCCCCCGGTGACCTGAACGATATAGGTTGTCATCGTCTCGACCTGGGTCAACGGGTTCAAGGTGATTTGCGGGCGCGTGCCGGCGGCGAGCACCACGGCCATTGTCTCGCCAATCGCGCGGCTCACGGCCAGGATGAACGAGGCGACGACTCCCGACAATCCCGCGGGCAAGACCACCCGCGTCGAGACCTCGAACTTCGTCGCCCCGAGACCATACGCCGCCTCGCGCAGACCCCTCGGAACGGCTGATAGCACGTCCTCGCTGAGCGAAGAGACCATCGGAATGATCATCACGCCGACGACGATGCAGGCGCTCAAGGCGTTGAAGGTCTCCACCCGGATTCCCAAGGGCTCGAAAATCGCCTTCAAGGCGGGCGTGACGAGCATCAGGGCGAGATAACCATAAACGATCGTCGGAATTCCGGCGAGTAGCTCCAGGGTCGGTTTCAAGATCGCCCTGAGCTTCCTCGGCGCATATTCACTGAGGTAAATCGCGCTCAAAAGACCGATCGGCAGAGCGATCAGCGACGACCCGGCCGCCACGACAAAGGTTCCCCAGGCCAGGGGAAGGACACCATAAAGCGGCGGGTCGGCGTCGGGCCTGAGCACGCTTCCGAAGAGAAAATCGGTCACGCCGACGCCCGAGGTCCGAAAGAAGCGGACCGTTTCCACGCCGAGCACGAGCAAAATTCCGGCGGTCGTCAGCACCGTGACCGCCGCGCAGAAGAAGAGAAAGACGGTAACGGCTGCTTCCTGAAGGGCCAGCGCGCGCGAAGGCCCGGCCCAGAGTGGGTCGGGCGTTGGGAGACTGGCGGTCGGCCGCGCGGGGGTCGTCAACGGAAAATCCTCGGGCGTCAGTCTGTCCTTCAATCAATGCGCGGCGGGAACCTTGGGAGCCGTCGCGGCCTTGGGCGAATCGCCGGTCGTGCCTGTGGTCGCCTGCGTCATCGCCTGGGCGTTGGCCGCGATGTCGGACGCCGTGGGAGCGACATAGCCACCCTTTTCGGCGAACTTGCCCGCGTTGTCCAGGTAATACTTCACAAACCCGGCGACCGCCGGTTTCCGCAACGAGGAATTCTTCACGAAAATGTAAAGCGGTCGCGACAGCGGCGCGTACGACTTGTCGAGCACGGTTTCGGGACTGGGCATCACCGGTTTGGAATCGGCCGATTTTTGCACGGCGATCGCCCGCAGCTTCTTCCCGTTCGCCGCGTAGTAGGCATAGCCAAAGTAGCCGAGGCCGTCGGGATCGCCCGAGACGCCGATGACCAGGATGTTGTCGTCAGAGCTACCTTGCACGTCCTCGCGTTGAGCTTTGGCCTTGCCGACGATCGCCTCGGTGAAGAACTCGAAAGTTCCTGAATCGTGATCCGGGCTGTACAGGACGATCTTGCGGTCGGGCCAGGACGGATCAACCTGCTTCCAGGTTTTGACCTTGCTGTCCGGCTCCCAGATCGCCTTGAGCTGGTCGACCGTGAGCGCCTTGACGAAGTCGTTTTTCGGGTTCACGACGAGCGTGATTCCGTCGTAACCGACGACGAACCGGGTCCACTCGATCCCCTGCGCCTTGGCTCTTGACGCTTCATCGGCCTTGGCGTCGCGCGAGGCGTCGACGATGTCGACCTCGCCCTGAAGGTACTTGCTGAAGCCGCCGCCGGTGCCGTGGTTGTCAACGACGACGGTGACGTCGCTTTTCACGTCGGCATACGCTTCCTGCACCGCCTTGCTGATCCGAAAGACGGTCGATGAACCGTCGATGATCACGGTATCCGCGACGCCGCTGGAACCAGACGGTGACGACGTCGAACCGTTCTCCTCGCCGGTGCCGCCGCAACCGGCCAGGGGCAAGAGCAGGGTGAGGATCAGGGTCAAGATCGGCGCGGTTCGTAAAGGCCGGTTGAATCGCATTGCGTTCTGGTTCTCGGATCGGACGTGGGGAAGGAGAAAATCTCGGTTCAAGGGAGGGTATCCAGGAAGGCGAGCAGGCGATCGTGAAAGGCCGCGGCTTCTTCCTCGTGAGGAACATGGCCCGACTCGGCGAAAACCACTTTCGAGGCTCCTGGAATCGTCTTCGCGTACTGTTCGAAGACGTCGATCGGCATCACCTTGTCGTGATGGCCCCAGGCGACGAGCGCGGGGAGCTTCAAGCCGTCGAGCGGCGGCAAGGGAGCCGGCGGAACAGGGGGGGGATTCACCATTGAGGCCAGGGCCTCGGCCGCGCCCTCGAAGGTCAATGGCCGATAGACGACCTCGACGAGTTCCGGGGTCACGAACCGGGGGTCATGATAGGCGACCTTGAGGCCGTTCTCGACGGTCTGCCGGGTGATCGTCGATCGCAGGAGCATCGGCAGCATCCGTTTCGCCAGCGCGGGGTTGAGGATCGCGGCTTTTTCGGCGGCGGTTCCCGGCCGGTGCTCACCGGCGCGCTTCAAGAGCTCGGCTTGATTGAGCCGGGGCATCGAGACGGGCACGGGGTCTTCAAGAACGAGAGCGCCGACGCGGTCGGGATGCAGCAGGGCCAGGCGGGTCACCACCGCCCCGCCGAGCGAGTGGCCGACCAGAACGGGCCGGTCCAGCTTCATCGCGTCGAGAAACCCGAGCAAGTGCCGGGTATAGGCGTCCATGTGGTATTGCCCGTCTTTCGGCTTCTCCGTGAGGCCGAACCCCTTCAGGTCGAGGGCAAAAACCCGATGCCGGGCCGCGAGTGCATCAACCGCCGCGCGCCAGGTGTACGTTGACGATCCGAATCCGTGGACGAGAACAACCGGCCGACCGACATTCCCTTTCTGGACGAAATGCGTCTTGATCGAGTCGACCATCACGAATTCTTCGGGGGGCGCGAAGTCTTCACCGCGCGCGATCCGCGCCGACCCGGCCGCCGGAATGGGTGCGGCGGTCAGTTCGGGAGTCGGGTTGCCGCCGAAGACGTCGGCGACGCAGGCTGTGAACACCGTCAGCATCAACGCGAAAACTCGTGGTGTCGAGTGCACGGATGTATCCACCTGAATTCCATGAAACTGATTGTAGCGGCCAATCGTGAAGAAACGGTGTGGATTAGCTTTCGCCCGCCAAGAATCTCTGTCCATTTTTACAACGGAGTCGAGACCGGCGCGAGGTGTCGGGGAAGGTGAACCGTGAATCGCGATCCGGCGCCGAGGCGGCTGTCGACGTTGATCTGGCCGCCGATCGACTGGACGAGGTGCTTGACGATCGAGAGGCCGAGGCCGGTCCCCCCCATCTCGCGGCTCCTCGCCTTGTCGACCCGATAAAAGCGTTCAAAAACCCGAGGGAGGTCGTCGCGAGGAATGCCGATTCCGGTATCCGCCACCTCGACCGCGACGGTTGAACCCTGGATCTGGCAGCGGACACGGACCGACCCGTTTTCGGGCGTGTACTTGATCGCGTTGTCGATCAGGTTGTCAAAAATCTGCCGAATCGCCTCCTCGTCCGCGAGCACCCGGGTCTCGCCGTCGAGCGGGCCGAGGTCGAGAACGAGCGTCTGGTTCTTCGCCTCGATCCGCCCTCGGTGCGAATCGACGCAGGCGCTCAAGGTCGCCGCCAGCGCAAGAGGGCTGTGATCATAAATATTCTGACCCGATTCAACCCGGGCCAGGCTCAGCAGGTCGAGAATGAGCTGGTTGAGCCGTTCGGCCTGTTCGTCAATCTGTTTGAGAAAGCGGGTGTTGACGTTTTCATCGTGCAAGGCCCAGTCAAGCAGGGTCTCGGTGTATGCCTTGATCGACGCGAGCGGCGTTTTCAACTCGTGCGAGACGTTGGCGACGAAGTCTTGCCGCATTCGTTCGAGGCGTCGCAACTCGGTGACGTCGTGGAAGACCAGAACGGCGCCCTGCGGCGGCGAGCCGAGCAGGGGGGTGCCGTGGACCGAGAGGGCTCTCGGCTGCGATCTCAAGGAATGATCGCGGCCGGTCAAGGTGACCTCGCCGCGATACGGTTTCGAACCGGCCAGGGTCGCCTCAACGGCTTCCTGAACCTGCGGACTCCGCACCAGTTCCGGCACGAGCCGACCGACCGATTCATTCCCCAGTCCAAACAGGCGATCGGCGCTCGCGTTGGCGAAGAGAAGGCGGCGTCGGCCATCGATGGCGATGACCCCTTCTTCCATCCCGCTCAGGACGGCGCTGAGTTGCTGGCGATCCTGTTCAAGCTGCACGATCCGACGTTCCAGCTTCGGGCCCAGATCATCAAAGAGTCGAGTCAGCCGCCCGACCGAACCGCCGACGCGGGTCATCACCGGTCGAGCCGGTCGACCATCGGTCAGGGCGGCGATGCGTCGCCCGAGTTCATCCAGGGCGCGTGCCCTGCGTTTTGCAAACACCGCCGCCGCCAGCAATAGCCCGGCCATGATCGCCAGGCTCACCCAGATCATGCGACGCCCCCCGATCGCTTCCATCCTCCCGACTGTCCACTTGAAGTATCAGGTCAGGATGGAACGATCGTCAAGGCGGGCGAATCCAACCAGATGCCCCAACTTATGGAATCGTCGGATTCTGCCGATTGGACATGCGGATTTCTATCTGATTCGACCCTAAACTTGCCAACCCCTCGCCGCGCCTCTTCTCGTCCCACACCGCTCCCACGTTCTCCCTATCTTCCCCTTTGCCCTTCGCCGTTTGCCCTTTGCCGTTTGCCCTTTGCCCTTCTGTCCTCAATCCGCGAAAGTCACGGATGATCAACAACCTTCGCCGTCGCATTCCGCCCAGAGAGGCCAAGAGCCGCCGTTCGCGCGAGGTTACACGGTTCAAAGCCTCGACGCAGAGCCTCGACGGCCGAAGGGATGACCTGAACGTTGGCGCTTCGATTGAGGTGAGAGCAGTTCGGCAGGTGGAAGTTGGTCGATTTGCTCGTGTGCATGACCGGCCCGATATACGCATCCCAGAGGGCAACCTGGTTCTTGTCAGACGCCTCGTCGACCGGGTGTGACGGCGACGCCGCCTTCGAGGTCGTCGTGGTGGTGGTTGTCGTTGTTGTCGCGGCCTGATTGTCCGCGACCAGCGGCGAGACATTCTCAGAGCCTGGAGTTTTGAAACCTCCCGGCGCGAAGGTCGAGACGAGCGTCAGCGCCAGCAAAAGGCCGGCGATCATGCCCAGGCCAGCGGAGGCCATTGGGTTTTTCAGGCCGGCGTAGGGCTGTTGCGAGGTGACCCAGCGATCGAGGTCGTTGGCGAAGGTCCGGGCGTTGGGATAGCGCTGCTTGGGGTCGTTGGCCAGGGCTTTCATGACCATCGCGTTGAGCGCGACCGGCACGTCCTTGTTGATCGATCGCGAGGTCGGCAGGGGTTCGGTCGGCATCGCCTGCCAGGCGGGAAGGTCGGCGGGGACCTCGACGGGCCTTCGGCCGCAGAGGAGTTCGAAAAGGATGATCCCCAGGCTGTAGACGTCGCTGCGTTCGTCAGCCAGGTGGCTCCGGCCGCTCGCCTGTTCGGGTGACATGTAATCGGGTGTGCCGAGAATCGCGCCGTCGCGGGTCAGGTCCGAGTCGAGATCGGCTCTGCGGGCGAGTCCGAAATCGATCAGGTGGGGATCTCCGGCGACGTCAATGATCACGTTCGCCGGTTTCAAATCGCGGTGAAAGACGCCGCCGCGGTGCGCATGGTCAAGCGCATCGGCGAGGTCGCGGGTGATGCGAACGGCGTCGGCGATGGAGCGTCGTTGCTGATCGATCAGTCGGGTGAGCGTCCGGCCCTCGACGAGTTCGTAGGCGATCCAGCATCGGCCGTCTTCGGAACCGGCGTCGAAGACACCGACGATGCTCGGGTGCGAGAGCCGGGCCGACGCCCGAGCCTCCCGAAAAAAACGCTGCATCACGCGCTCGCCGGGATCGGCCTGTTTCAAGACCTTCAGCGCCACGTCACGATCGAGCCGGGGGTCATACGCCTTGTAAACCTGTCCAAAACCGCCGTCGCCGAGGAGTTCCCGAAGCTGGAACCGGCCGATCGTGCCGAGCGAGCCCTTGGTCCAGGTCTCGGTCCAGCGGTTCCCCGCCTCGGCCTTCGGCTTGCAGTTCAGGGGCAAGGTGAAGTTGCTCGTTGGTGTCGCCATCTCGCTCAGGCGGCTATCGATCGTCCCGCCGCAGGCAGGGCAGAGCGTCGGTAGTTGACCCGCCTCATCGGCCTGAAGTTCGAGGCTTCGGAGACAATCGCCACAGACCATCCGTACGGGAAGTTTCATCGCACCCTCTTCCTGAACGACGTCGTTCCGAGGATTTCCTGCCAGACCGAGACCCCACCTCTCAACCTAGAACGGCGCTGTCAACCGTGCTTAAAAAAAACAACCCCGCGCCCGAGCTTTCGGGGCGAGGTTCGCGTTAACTCAAATTTATTAAAGACTTTACGCAAAATCTTGGTTTGCGAATGAGGTCGACGGCCCGGCCTATTCCCGTGTTTGATTCCAGTCCGGGGCGAAATGCTCCAGCACGGCAACGGCTGTTTTTGACGTTGCCGTGTCATCGTTGTGATCAAGCTCGCGCAGCGAGCGATCAAACCGAACGTTGGCCATTCGCAGATACAACCGGCCCGCCTCGCGTTCCGAGGCGAGACCGGAATGCGCGGAGAGGTCGCGATCAAGTCGGGCGATCGTGCACGAGGCGGTCATCAGCGCGATCGCCGCGTCTGCGATCCGCTCCTGAACGTACTGGCGGTCAAGGACGCTTTCACGGTATCGGATCAAGGTTCGTTCCACGGCCCGAGCAAACCGGCTGATCCGCCGCGCCAGGGCATCGGCGAAGGGGCGAAGCTCGGCCGATCGGACGGGGATCGTCGCCGGCCAGGCGCGGCGTCGAATGCGCTCGCGGCCGAACGTCCAGAGCGTCGGCAGAAATCGGCTCGGCGACTTCAGGCCGTCGAGCGTCGCCTTGAATCCTTCGCCAATATCCCGCATGCCCACCAGCGCGATGAAGGCTTTCAGGACCTCATTCGCCCCTTCGCCGATCGTGTTGATCCGGGCGTCGCGCATCATCCGTTCATAAGGCTCGTCGTTGAAATAGCCCTGACCGCCGTGAATCTGGAGAACCTCGTACGAGCCTTGCCAGAGATCCTCGGTCGAGAAGACCTTGAGGATCGCCGTTTCCAGCATGTAATCCTCGGCGCCTCGATCGATCAGGGCGGCCACCTCATACGTCGTCGCCTCCATCGCATACGAAGTCGCGGCCAGAAAGGCCAGTTTCTTCTGGATCAACTCCATCTCGGCAAGCGACCGACCAAATTGTCGACGCCTCGCCGCATGTCGCGCCGCGGCGGCGAGATAGGTTTTTGACATCCCCGTGCAGCTTGCGCCGAAGGTCGTCCGACCGAAGTCGAGAACCGTGAGCGCGACTTTTAACCCTTTACCGACGGGGCCGAGGACGTTTTCCACGGGTACCGGCATGTCATGAAACGCGAGGCGCGCCGTGGCCGTGCCTCGAATCCCGCATTTTTCCATGCGAGGCTCGACGACCTCAAAGCCGGGCAAATCCGGTGTGACGAGAAAGGCGGTGACCCGTGACTCGCCCCCCTTGGGGTCGGGCGTTCGGGCCATCACCGTCAAGACGTCGGCGAGGGCGCCATTGGTGATGTACCGCTTGGTCCCGGTCAGGCGATAGACGCGGCCGTCGGGGTCGGGAACCGCGAGCGTTTGCACGTTGCTCGCGTCGGAACCCGCTTCCTTCTCGGTGAGTGCAAACGCGGCAAGCGCTTCGCCCCGGGTCAACGGAGGGAGCCAACGCGCCTTTTGCTCGGGCGTGCCGAAGAGGAGAAGGGCGCGAATCCCGATTGAGTGATGCGCATTCACGAAGATCGCCGTCGACGAGCAATGGCCGCCGATCACTTCCATGATCCGGCAGTAGGCCGATTGCGAGAACCCCTTGCCGCCAAACTCGCGAGGCGCGGTCATTCCCAGCACGCCGAGGCCCGCCAGGCCATCAATCACCGATCGGGGGATATCCGCCTTGCGGTCGATCTCGGCCGGATCAATGTTCGCCTCGACATAGGCGCGGACACGCGCGACGGCCGCTTCGGTCTCCTGGCGTTCGGAATCGGGCAACTCGGGATAGGGAAAGACGACCTCGGCGCGAAAGTCGCCCCGAAAGAGGGCCTTGGCAAAGCCGGTCTGGGCGGGACCGGAGAAGAGCAATTCCTCGGCCTGCCGCATTTGCTTGGCGCGCAGGACGTCTTCGGGCGACGGCGCGTTGGCGCGATCCGTGGCGGTCACCGACATCTCGGCCTCCCTTCCGCCCTCGGCGGTCGTCGCACCGACGCGGCCAAAGGTCGTCAGACGGGTTGATCGGACTTGGAGCGGCCTTCTTCCTGGAATTCTATCGGCCGGGAACCTCGAAGAAAGACTCCATCGGTCGATCGGCTCCCGATTCGATCAGGTGCGCTCCTGTTTCTCCGAGATTTCCGCCGCGATCGGCCTTCCGAATCCCGCGCTCTTTCCAAGCGAATACGCCACCAGGCCCCCGACCGCGATCATCAGCAACGTCACCGGCTTCAACGACCCGAGATGCGTTAAAAAATAGCCAAACGACGGGTCGGCGTTGAACTTGAAGAACGAGAACTCGGTGAAAAGCCCGATCAAGACCGCCGCCAGGCCGCAGACAATTCCCCGCGCCCTCGACTCGTGCCGGGCCAGCAGGCCGCAGCCCAGGCCAAGCATCCCGCCGGGGAGAATCAGGCCGTACAAACCCTGTCGCAAGAGCCACTGGAAGAGGACATATCCGAAGACGCCTCCCGCCGCTCCACCGATCAGGCCCAGGCTATTGCTGACGATGCGTCCCCGGTCCAGCATCCCTTGCCTCTCACAAATCAAGTCGGTGCGAACATCGATCGACGTCTGGGATCTCGATGCCAGGGAAAAACGCATCGTAACCCAATTCCGGTCCCGATCCCATCAGGAATTCCATTTCCTTCAGCACGTCTGACTCCCGCGGAGGAAAAAAAGGCCCGGTTTCCCCTCTTAGATAAAAGAAGGAAAGCCGGGCCGTTCGATCGATCAATCGTTCCTGGAAATGCTCGGAGCCTTAACTCAGACGTGCATCCGATCCGAAACCGGCTCCTCCACCATCGTCCGAACCGGAGGAGTACCCCCAGGACCGTTGACTTCATGAAGGCCGCCGAGTTCATTCGCGCCCATGATATATCCGCGCTCGCCGTGCTGGCTGAGGTCGAGGCCGATTTCCTCGTGCTCCTCGGTCACCCGAAGGCCGATCGTCGCGTCGATCAGCTTGAGCAGGCAAAAGGTCACGGCAAAGCTATACGACGCCGCCGCGACGAGCGATGTTGCCTGTTTGCCCAGCAGGCTGGCATTACCCGAGAGCAAACCCCCTTCATTGCCGATCCCCCCCACATTCGCCGCCGCGAAGATTCCGACCGCGAGCGCTCCAAACGCTCCGCCGACCCCGTGCACGCCGAAGACGTCGAGTGAGTCGTCGTAGCCGAGGATTCCCTTGCAGAGAATCGCCCCGTAGCAGATCGCCGAGACGATAAGGCCGATCACCAATGCACTCATCGGCGTGACGAACCCCGCGCAGGGTGTGATCGCAACCAGACCGGCGACTCCGCCCGAGCAGGCGCCGAGGACCGTGGCCTTGCCTTTGTGGAGATATTCGATCAAGGACCAGCTCACCACCGCCGCGCCCGCCGCTGTGTTCGTGTTCACGAAGGCCGCGACCGCCGACCGATTCGCCGCCAGGGCGCTACCGGCGTTGAACCCGAACCAGCCGAACCAGAGGATCGACGTTCCCAGCGCGGTCATCGTCAGGTTGTGCGGGTGCATCTCTTCCGAGCCCAGGCCTTTGCGCTTGCCCATGACCAGAACGCAGCAGAGCGCGGCGATGCCCGAGATGACGTGAACGACAAGGCCGCCGGCGAAGTCCAGCGCCCCGAGCGTGCGAATCCAGCCGCCAGGCCCCCAGACCCAGTGCGCGACGGGGTCATACACGAAGGTTGCCCAGAGAAGCGTGAAGACGATGTAGGCCGAGAACTTCATCCGTTCGGCAAAGGCGCCCGAGATCAGGGCCGGAGTGATCACCGCGAACATGAGCTGATAGACCATGAAAAGCTGGTGCGGAATCGTCGCCGCATACGTGGGATCGGGATCGAGGCCCACGTTTTTCAGCCCGAGGAAGTTCAGGCCGCCGATCAGGCCATGAAAGGCATCAGGCCCGAAGGCCAGGCTGTACCCAAACAGCACCCACTGAAGCGTGATCACGCCGAGCATCACGAAACTTTGCTGAAAGGTCGCCAGCACATTCTTGCGGCGAACCATGCCGCCGTAAAAGAGGCCGAGGCCCGGTGTCATGACCATGACCAGGCCCGCGCAGATCATCATGAAGGCCGTGTCGGCCGGATTAATTTCGACCGAAGACGCGGGCGCCGCGGCGGTCGTCGCTTCAGGATGCGCCGGGGCGGCGGGGTCTTCGGCAAAGGCCCGCGATGGCACCGTCACAAGCCCCAGAATTCCGAGAAAGCTCGCCGCCACGATCGCCCTGAGGCACGTTCGGATGCTCATCACTGTTGACTCCAGACATCACGATGAATCACTAGAATGCCGACGCCCAGCGTTCCAATCCGCGAATAAGGACTCTTGAACTCCGTTGCGTCCGATCGCGACGACCGACGGAGATTCTCAAACCGCCCAGCGCGGCTTACTTCGGCGTACGACGATCCTCCGAATTGACGAGAGGGCACGACCCCATTCTCGATCGCGAAAACCCTAATGCATTCGAGGTGCCATCAAGACACGGTCGGCGTGGTAGAAATTCTTTAAGGCCCTGAAAGTCGGAAGTTAGGGCCGGCAAAAACTTCGGAAATCCGAAAATGGGAAATTTCAATGCAAAGTTTCTGGGCACTAAGGCCTTATAAAAAGGCACGCGAAATCGGAGCTCGTTGCACGACATAACGCTTAAATAAAAACGCCCGTCGCCTTCCTGGTTGGGAAGGCGCCGGGCGTCGTGCTGGGTCGGATTGCGGGAATCAGGAAATATGCCCGTGAGGCAAGATGTAGCCGAGGCCGAGAAGTTTCTCGATGATCTTGTCCACGCACTGCTGGACCGATTCGGTGCTGGTGTCGAGCGTGACCTCGGGGTTGACCGGGGGTTCGTAGGGGTCGTCGATCCCGGTGAAGCCCATTGGCTTGCCTTCGGCCACGGCGGTGCGGGCCTTGGCGTAAAGGCCCTTGACGTCGCGCTGTTCGCAGACGGCCAGGGGCGTATCGCAATAGACCTCGACGAAGTTGCCGCGCGACATCTTGCGGGCCTCGTCGCGGACGGCTCGATACGGGCTGATGACCATGCAGAGGGTCGTTCCGCCGTGCTGGTTGATCAGACCGGCCACATAACCGACGCGGCGGATATTGGTGTCGCGGTCTTCCTTGCTGAATCCCAAGCCTTTGGAAAGGTGGGTTCGGATCTCATCGCCGTCGAGTGTCGAGACGTTCCGGCCAAACTCCGCGAGGCGTTCCACCAGAGCGTGCGCCACGGTGCTCTTGCCCGAGCCCGAGAGGCCGGTAAACCAGATCGTCAGGCCCTGGCGGAACCGGGGAGGACTGGTCTCGTTGAGGATCTCGGCCACGGCGGGGCGGCTGAACCAGTCGGGAAGCTGGAGCCCTTTGGCAAGATAATCGTCGCGGACCTGGGTTCCCGAGATATCGGCGGTTTTCACGCCTTGGGGTACCTCATCGACGGGGCTGTAGCGGTTCTCGTCGGGAAGGTAGACCATCTGCTTGAAGTCAACCATCCCCATGCCGATCTCGTCCTTGTGCGTCGCCATCGCCTCCTGGGCGGCGTAGGGCGGGTAGAAGGGCTTACCGGCGCTGTCGACGCCCGGCCCGGCGTGGTCGCGGCCGACGATGAAGTCGGTGCAACCGTGATTGCGCCGGATGATCGCGTGCAAGAGGACCTCGCGCGGACCGGCCATCCGCATGGCCAGCGGCAAGAGGCTGAGAACGACCGACCCCGGCTCGTAATAGTTATCGACAAGAGCCCGGTAGCAGCGGACGCGCGTGTAGTGGTCCACGTCGCCCGGCTTGGTGACACCGACGACCGGGTGAATCAAGAGGCCGCCGCCAATCTGTTCGGCGGCGCGCTTGGTCAGTTCTTCGTGAGCGCGGTGCAGGGGGTTTCGCGTTTGAAAGGCGACGACCCGGTTCCAGCCGAGCGACTGGAAATGCTCGCGCAGCTCCCTGGGCGTGCGCCTCAGCTCGACGAAGTCATAGTGCGGCGGGGTGCGCAAGACTTCGAGCCGACCGGCGGCGTAATGGCCGGGCTGGCGGTTCAAATAGGCGACCGAAGGGTGCTTGGCGTCGGTCGATCCGTACGCGTTGCGGGCCTCGTTGTCCTTGTCGAACGGATAGATCTCGTCGATGTGCAGAAAGGCGAGGAGGTTGCCGTAAACGTCGCGAAGGGCGACGGTCTTTCCCTCGGCGATCGAGTCAGTCGGGGTGACCGAGAGCGTGACCGGCAGGGGCCAGAGGGTGCCGTCGGCCAGTCGCATCTCGGAGACGACCCGGTCGTAATCAGCCTTCCCCATGAACCCCTTGAGGGGCGAGAAGCCGCCGACGGCGAGCAATTCGAGGTCGCAAAGAGCGCGCTCGTCGAGGGTGATGCTGGCGAAGCCTTGCGCCGTGGCTTTCATCTCGGCCGCTCGGGCGTCGTCAACGATCAGGTCAACCAGGTCTCCGCCATAAGGCGTGTTCAGGCCAGAACTTGCATTCGAAGTCATCGCGGAAATTGTCGGACTCCTTTCAGGATCACGGAAGGTGAGGAAGAGAGAGGCTTGGCGCCCGCGAGATCAAACTTGGCCATGCATTGAGGAAATTCTGGGAAGGTCAGAGGGCAAAAGGACAGAGGTCAGATTGTTTCGCTTTGCCCTTTGCCCTTTGCCCTTTGCCCTTTGCCCTTTGCCCTATGTCCTTTGCCCTCGAAATCATTCGAATGTCAAATGACCCACTCATGCGGGGCGGTTAACTCGGCAAGCTGGGCGATGGACGTTCGATCGAGAACGGCATGCTCGGCCGCGCGGACGTGTTCCCAGACGGTGGCGAGGGCACGAGCGCCGGGACGCTGACCGGGCCGGGGGGGACTGGCGGGACCGTCGATCGCGCCAAGAACCTCGGCCAGAGAGATCGCGGAGGCGGGGCGGGCCAGGCGATAGCCGCCAGACGCCCCGCGCGTGCTCAGGACGAGCCCGGCCCCCTTCAGTTGCAAGAGGATTTGCACGAGGTAGCGCTCGGGGATGCCGTGCTCCTCGGAAATCTCCCGGATGCGGATCGGGGGATCGTCGGCCGTCTGCCGGGCCAGGGCCAGAAGCGCGAGACAGGCGTATTCAGACTTGGCGGAAATCTTCACAAGTCCAACCCGACCGAAGGTCAAGAAGATGGATCAAAGCTGACTGCTATCCAGCGAATGGAGGCCGCACTCGGTCTTGGCCTGACCGGCCCAGCGCCCCGCGCGTTCGTCGCCGCCGGGGACGACCGGCCGGGTGCACGGCTGGCAGCCGATCGACGGATAACCCTGGTCGTGCAAGGGGTTATAGGGAACCTTGTTCGCCATCACGAACGCCCAGACGTCGCGATGTGTCCAGCTTAAAAGCGGGTTCACCTTGACCAGCTCAAACTTCGGGTCCCAGCCGACGACCGCCGCCTTCGCCCGATGGCTCGACTGATCGGCGCGAATCGACGAGATCCAGGCGTCATACCCCGCAACCGCCCGCCGAAGCGGCACGATCTTGCGATCAAAACAGCACTGATCGGGGTTCTTCACATAGAGCGGCCCCTGATGCTTCGCCTCATACTCGGCCACGCTGAGGTCAGGGCGTACCAGTTCCACCTCGATCCCGTACCGCTCGGCAATCTGGTCGCGGAGCGCGAGCGTTTCCGTAAACTGGTAGCCGGTATCGAGGTTAAAGAGTCGAACCCTGGGCTGGATCTCGGCGAGCATGTGGATGATGGCGCATCCTTCGGGACCAAAAGCCGTGGCCATCGTCAGCTTGGGGTAAAAAGTCTCGACAGCCCACTGAAGGATCTCTCGGGGATGAGCCCCGTTGAGCCGCTGATTGACCTCATCCCAGTTTGTTCGAATCGTGGTCGTGGTCGACATCGCTCGGGTCGTTTCACTCGGGTCCTGGCCTGGTCACCGCTGGAATCTTACACAAGATGCTGATCTAGGTCAACTTTCCAGCATCTCCGCGCAGGAGGATTGCAAAGTCAGTAATTTCCATGACCAATAGGGTTGTTGCGGAATAGCCGTAAGGTCAAAGGGGAGAAGGACATGGGACAAAAGGGGAAATCCGCCCTTTGTCCTTGTGTCCTTTGACCTTACGTCAAAAAGCAGTCCCTAATACGCAAAAACCCTAATGACCAAGGCCCGATGACCAAAGAGGCGAAATTTTTCGGTCATTGGTCATCGGCCATCGGGACTTTGCAATTCTCCTTCATCTCCGCGCGGAAGGATCGCAAGGAAAGTTTAGTTTCCGATCGTCGAGGTTGGAGCGACCGACGAGCGGTCGGTGCCTTAAGGTCATAAAGGTTAAGGCCAAAGGGCAAAAGGCCAAAGGGCAAAAGGCCAAAGGGCAAAAGGCCAAAGGGCAAAAGGACTAAGGGCAAAAGGACTAAGGGCAAAAGGACAAAGGGCAAAAGGACAAAGGGCAAAAGGACAAAGGGTAGGGGCAGAAGGTCAGAGGGCAGAAGGTCAGAGGGCGGGTCTTGTTGGTGGCCCAAGCCCTTTTGTCCTCTGCCCTTACGACCCATCGACAAAATCTAAATGGGCACCGAACATCTGTCCTCACTTTGAATTCTTCGCGGGACGGGGATAGAGAATCATCGTGACGCCGGTGCCCTTGGGGGGAATCTGGTCGGTCCGGGCAATAAAGGAGCGTTCGGCGTCGTTGGCGGTGCTGGCGAAGGGGAGGTCGAGAATCGAGCTGGCGAAGTTGGCGACGGTGATCAGGTCGCCGTCGTCGGCAAGATAATACTTTTGTTTGGTCGTCGGGTCGTCAACGAGTTCGCTGCCGGCGAAAACCCAGTCGATGGCGAGCGGGGCTTTCTTGCGTTCGTCAAAGACCCACGATCGGGCGTCGGCATGCCGGGTCTGGCCGTTGGCGATCCATTGAAGGTCGATGGCGATCGGCGCGCCGGTCGGCGGCTTCATCTCGGGAAGGAAGCGGACGGGGTGGCCCGGCTCGGCACCGGTGAGTAACAAGCCCGCGTGGATCTGTCGAGGCGCGGCCGAGGTCGCGAGAATGGACTCGTGTTCCTTGGTTCCCGAAAGACAGAGCAGGTGTTCGAGCGGTCCCTCGCGGAGGGCGACCCGGGCGCGAACGATCAGGCGACGGCGTCCGGCATCGAGCCAGAGGTGAGGACCGAGCGCCTTCCAGGCGGGGTCGGGCTTGAAGTCGTCGGCCTGGGCGCGCGGGGCGGGTGAGGTCGGCTCGGCCGTTCCATCGAGGAGAAACAAGAGGGCGAGAATTGCTAACACGGCAGGTTCCCCGGCGCGTCGGTCGGTAAATTCTGGTCGTTACGTACCAGGAGAACCGAAAACGGCCGCCGGGGGAAGGGTTCCCCCGACGGCCGGTCGCGTTGAGTTCGGTCAGACTCTCCGATGGTGCTTTCCAGAACGTCCGGGCTCCTGAAGATCGCGTCAGAGTGCGATCGTCGGGATACCGAGCCGTTCCTCTTCTTCTTCGAGGATGATGATCCGCGGAGTGACCATCAGCATCAGGCTGGAGGTGACCCGGCCGATGCCGACGTTGCGGAAGAGGCGGTTCAGCCAGGGGAGCTTCGAGAGCACGGGTACACCGTACTCGCGACGTTCCTCGTTGAGCCG
The DNA here is from genome assembly GCA_965277595.1 of Isosphaeraceae bacterium. Taxonomy (GTDB): domain Bacteria; phylum Planctomycetota; class Planctomycetia; order Isosphaerales; family Isosphaeraceae; genus CBDIDH01. The sequence goes on along the minus strand of CBDIDH010000002.1, from coordinate 21,674 downwards.
CTTCACACCGCCGAGAAGCACCGTGCCGCCGTCGGGAACGGTGACGGTCGTCGAGACGGTCGTGATGGTGAACCGGGGAAGCTGGATCGTGGCGTTGATCGCCGCCGAGCCGCCGCCGAGACCCGACCCGCCGACCGCAGCCGGCACCTGGATCGTGTCAAACCCTTCGATCGCCGTGAAGAAGGGGGAAAGCGTCATCCGCACATAACGTCGGTCGGCCGAGACGACCGGGGTGACCGTCAAGGTCACGCCGTTCGGGAAGGGGGTCGGATTCGGAATGAACGCGACCGAGCCGGGGCCGACGATTGGGCTGAGCGACGAGATGTAGTAAATCGTCTCGTTGTTCACGATCGAGGCCGGGGCACCGTTGAAGGTCGTGACCTTGGGGGCCTGGAGGATGTTCGTCCGGACGTCGCCCTGGGCGGCCGTCAGGAAGAGATACACTTCCAGGTCGCTGAGGAAGGCGATGCCGAACGTGGCTCCCGCGCCGGGGGTCGCGTTCGCCGGAGCGATCAGACCGGCGGACCCTTGCTGGAAGGGAATCTGCAGGTTGTTCGTGAAGGCTCCGATACCGCCCGACTGGGTGCCAACGGTCGTCACCTGGTCGCCATACGAATAGTCGCGGATGTTGTTGACAACATACGGGCTCGACGTCGTTCCGCTACTGCCGGCCGTGGTTCCGCCGGCCGTCGTGGCGCCCGCGGTCGTGCCGCCGCCGAGCGTACTGCCCGTGCTACTGCCGGCAAGGCCGAGGTTCACACCGCCGCCACCGGCAACCGTACCCCCCGACCCGCCGTTCTGACCGGCGCTGATGGAGGTGTTCGTCCCCGGCGGGGTGAACAGCGTCGCCGCAGGGTTCTGCACGGCGAGCGTACTCTTCTTCCCGGCCGCCTTGGAGGCGATCGCGAAGTCGAAGTCGACGCCGATCTGCTCGAAGAAGTTATCGCTGACGGTGATGAAGCGGACCTCGATCGAGACCTGAAGGTCCTGAAGCCGGCGAAGCTGGCGCAGCAGGTCGGCAACCTGGTCGTGAATCTCGGCCGTGTGGCGGATAATCAGGCTGATGCTCAGGAAGAACGGGGTGATCGACCCGATCGGCGCGGAGTCGGCCGCGCCTCCGGCATCGGCACCGCCGCCGCCGCCGAAGCCGCCGCCCATTCCGTAGGCCGAAGAGACATCCTGGCCTCCCTGGCTGTCCGTGACACGCCAGGTCCCCGGCGCGATCGAGTTCGTGATGAGCTGGATCAGCGGCGTCATGTCGACGTTCGGCCGATCGCCTCGGGACGAGGTCGGGACGTTGTTTGACCCGTTCGGGACAAGCGGATTCATCCCGCCACCCATCTGCGCGCCCTGCGTCTGAAGCGACGTCGGTTGGGCGGGCACACCCGTTGGCGTGACACCCGGAGGAAGCCCCAGGTTGTTCGTGTCCGACTTCGGGGTCAGGATCAGGTCGCCCACGTAATAAGGCTTGCTGTACGTCGACGCCATCGACGCCTGCGGGTTGGTGATGAGGAGAACCTCATCATCGACCTTGTACGTCAGGCCCATCGGCCGGAGCATCTGCTTGAGCACGTTCTTCAGCTTCATGCCGTTGAGGTGGAGGTCAACGGGCGAAGCGGAGGTCACGTTCTCGTCGGCCAGGGCCTTCTGGTCGAGAACGATGTTCAAGCCGGTGTAGTTCTGCAAGAAGCTGATCGCCTCGGCGAGCGGCTGCTTGTCGAAGTTCACCGTGACCGGCTCGTTCAGCTTGGCTTCAATCGCCTGGGTCTTGGGATCTTTCTTGATCGCAAGGCGTTCGTTCATCCGCAGCCGTTCGCGGGTCAGGTCCTTGAAGTTGGTCGCGTACTTGATGCCGTTGAGCTGAACCTCGGGATCGGCGATCGAGGCGCGATCGACTTCCTGAAAGGTCCGCACGACGGCGTCTTCCTTGGCGTCGCGGTTGTCGACCTCGGTCTTGAGCCGACGCTCCGCCTTGGCCTTCCACTGAATGATCACCGCGGCGACCTCGTTCGGGTCGACCTCCTGGGCACGCTTGGCGTACGCCTCGGCCTCAACGAACTGACCATTGGCCATCGCCGTCGTGGCCTTGTCCATGAGGTCCTTCATCCGCCCCTTCTTGGCGTTGTCGGCCTCAAGGATGCGGAGCCGCTTCTGTTCGATCTCTTCGCGGAACTTCTTGTCCTTCATCTTGGAATCGAAGGCGACCTTGTCCTTCTTCGCCAGCTCGGTGGCCACTTCAAGGCGGCGGGCCATCGTCCGCGTGAGCGAGTCGGGCAGGCCCGACGCCTTCACGGCCTTGAGGGTCTCGCCATACATCGCAATCGCCTTGTCGGGGTCGGTCTCCTGAAGCCGACGCGCCTCGGCGATCTTGGTGCCGACCTCGGCGTTGAGCTTCTGGGCTTCGAGCGTCTGCGAGTCATCGGCGGGCGCGGCGCGGTCGGTGACAGTTGCCTTGCCCGCTTCGCTGGACGAGAGTTTGTCGAGAAGCCCTTGCGCCTTGCGGCGGAGGCTCTCGTCAACTCCTTCGCCCGCCGCGGTGACCTCGGTCAGGAGGCCCTTGGCGCGGTCGGTCTCGCCCTTGCGGACGGCATCGAGGGCCGACTCGTACATCCCGAGCGCCCCGCCTTGTTCGGCCAGGGCAATCTGCGAGAGCAGGTCATCGGCCTGGGTCTCAACACCGAAACCGCCGGTCTTGGCCTGGTCGGCCAGTTGCCGGGCCGCCTGGTAGTTGTTGGCCTTGTAAAGGGCCTTGGCCTCGCCCAGAAGCTGCTCGCCTCGGTTCGCGACCGGAGCGGGAGCCGGGGCCGGAGTTGTCGTCACCTGAACCTGACCAGGCGCCGGAGCCGGGGCCGGAGCGGCGTTGTCGGCCCGCGGCTGATCGGGCGTGGGAAGGGCGGCAACCTGCGGCGGGGCGTCGGCCGGTTGTGGCTGGCCAGACTCCTGAGCGCGGATTGCCTCGACTTCCTTGAACTTCGCCTCGGCGGCGGCCTGATCCCCCTTCGAGAGCAGGTCGTTGGCCTCGCGTTCAGCGCGGGCGCTGAGCGACTCGGCGGCGGGGGGCGGCGGGGCGGCGGCATCGGCCGAGGCCACGGCGACGGCTCCGTCACCCTTGACGCCCGGCTTGCCGTTCTTGACCATCGCGATGTCGTGCAGGACGGCCTCGGCCCGGTCGGCCGTGACCGACGGGACGACGTTCATCCGCTGGGCTCGCTTGGCCTTTTCCTCGGCCTCGGCGTACCGTCCCGCGCCGGCGAGCTGCCGGGCTTCCTGGACGAGGACGTCATAGACCTCGGTGCTCGCCCGATCGCGGACCGGGCTGTTGCGGACCGCGTCACGCTTGCGCAGGGCGCGAGCCGCCGCGGCGACCTTGTCGGGGTTGTCCTCGAACATCCCGTAGTTGATGTTCCAGGTCTTGACGTCGAGGGCGATCGCCTCGGCCTGCTCGGGGTGCTTGGCGTCGATGAGGGCTCGGGCCTCGCGAAGCCGCTGACGGGCCCCGGCGCGGTCCTTCTCGACGACCGTCGCGGTCATCTCGACGGCCTTGGGGCGAGCCCGGTTGAGGACCGACTCGACCTTGGCGGGCGTGTCGTCAAAGAGGCCCCAGCGGATATTCATTCCCCGAGCCTGGGCGACCTTCGCCGCGGCGTCGTCATAATTGCCGGCCCGGATCTGCTCGCGGGCGGTGGCCAGGAGCCAGCGGGCCTGCGCCTTGGCGTCGGCATTGGCCGGCGGCGGAGGAACCACGCCCGGCGGCGAGGCCACGGCCGGGAACGAGCCGTCACCAACGGCCGTCACCTTGCCGACCATTTCCGGATCGGGACCGCTGGCCGGAATCGAGGCCGGAGCCTGCGTCGTCTCCGGCGCCGCGGCGGCCGGTTCGGGCGCCGGAGCCGGTTCCGGTGTTGGCGCGGGAGCCGGTGCCAGGTCTGGAACCGCGGCCGGCGCGGGGGCCGGAGTTGGTGCCGTGGCTGGAGCCGGTGCCGGCGCGGCATCAGGCTGGGGGGCCGGAGAAGACGCCGGGGTCGCGGCCGAGTCGGTGGGTGACTTGGCCATTTCCTTCAAATAGGCGTCGAGGACGGTTTTTTCATAGGCCGAGAGCTGGTCGCGGTACATCTGCGCGGCGCTGATGTACTTGCCAGCCAGGTCGTATTGCCCGCTGTTAAACAGTCGGGCGCCTGTCTTGAGATAATCGACCGGCGGTGCCGGCGCGGGCGGACGAGCCGCCGCGTCGGGCGTCGGGGCCGCGCCGTCGGGTGGGGCGCCATCCGTGGCCGCTCCCCACGCGCCGAGAGTCAAGAGGATCGTGAGCGTTCTGAGCCTTCCCAACGCGACCTCCTTTCGCCGCTCGCGAGGACGACCGCCGACTTCCCTGGCGACGGTCTCTGACGTGTCCTCGCGGCGGGGATGTGAATCCGCTGCCTTCGCACGAGCCCGGCCCGAACGGACCGGACCGTGACTGCTTCACCCGGCTATCTCGACTGGGAGCTTTGCTCGATCAAGAGATGTCGGTTCGAGTCGGCGCGACCGAGAACGGGGAGAAGACGAGGCGGTGTACTACCCCAACGCCCCGACCCGGTCAAGCCGGTTTTCGCGGAATTTTGCGATCCTGATCTTTCCGCTTCGTGACTGAGCGAGGCCCCTTTCCGGGAACCCTCTCGGGCCGCACCGCCCGCGAGAAACTTGAGCCAAACTGGCGATGTTTCGCCGTTTTCTTGTCGACTTTGTGTTCAACGAACGTGGATTCTCTCATCTCAAATCATCCCGAGCCTGTTCCTTTCTTAAGTAGGACCAATAACCCCATCGAAGATTCACCGAATGAAGACCCGACCATGGCTTTACTAGACAACTTTCGCTCTCCAGGCTCCGCGCGCCCTTTGCCCTTTGCCCTTTGCCCTTGTTCCCGTATTTTAGAAAACCCGCCTCGATCCTCTCAACGAACCGGGCGCCCCGACATCGTCCCCAACCGCGGAGGCACCGTGGTCTGTCGGGGCCTTGGCGCGCGGACGACATCGGCGGGCGCGTTGGGCGCGGACGTCTCAACGCGCTCGACCCGAAAATCATCAAAGAAGACCGAGTCATACCCGGCGAGGCCGAGCATCACCGTGAAGTCGCCGTTTTGAGGCACTCGGCGGTAGAGGATCACCTTGGTCATCTTGCCCATCGGCTCATTCGAGACGAACTGAAAGGCTTCGCCGCCGATCGAGTCGCGAACGACGACCCCGCCGACGCCTTCGACCGTCGGCCTCGTCCGCTTGACGAGCACCGAGACGCGAAGAAACTGCCCCTCTTCCACCGCGACGGCCGGCGACCGGATCGCCACCGCCGGGTAATCGAGGAAGGGCACGAGGTCGTCGATCCCGTACTTGACCACGGGTACAACGCTCATCTTGATGATCTTCTTGACGCTTTTTTTGCCATCCTCGGGAGAGAACTCGACGACCGATTTCACGCCATCGTACTGATAATCCACCTTCTCCCAGCCCGCCGCTTCAAGCGAGTTGGGTTCGTCGAACGATCCGCTGGGAACGAGGTTCCGACCAAATCGGCCCGACTTCATCCAGTCGAGCCAGATGTATTGCTGCGGCAACATGCTGAACGACGCCAGCGGCGGGCTGGAAACCGCCCCCAGCCCCAGCGGCGGCCCCTTGCGCTTGACCCGGTTCAGCTTGATCTGGTTCTCGTTATCAATGTCGATCTTGAGCGTGTTGGCGCGCTCCATCGCCTCGACGGCGTTGGCCCACTGGCCTCGCATCAAGATCCGCAAGGGCCGCGAGGCGCGTCGGGCTTCCGACCATGCGTTTTCCCAGTCAAGCCGTTCCGCGGCATCGCGCGCGGCCTTGATCGCTTCCTCGGATTTCCTGAGCAGGTCGGCCTCGTCCGTCGGCAGCGATCCGCCGTTATCCCTCCGCTTTTTGCGCTCTTTCTCCTGGATCAGGTAATGGCCATCGGCGTCGAGCCTGCCGTTGATCTCGGCCACATAGCGGAGCTTGATCTCCGCCTGTTCGATCGCCATCTGCACCGCGCGCGGCCGGATGCTGTTGATGACCGACTCGACGCGCTGGGCCATCGCCATGTCGGTCGTCACGAGGATCAGGGCGGTGCTGTCAAACTCGGGGATGAAGATCCGTGTCCCGCCGATATCGCGCTTGTGATCGAGGACGCGGAAACGTCCCGGGCTGATCTCAAACGCCTCGGCCCCTTCGGGCGCGGTCACGGTAATGGTGGCGTCGTTGTGGGCCGATTGCGACGGTTGAACCTGCGCGCCGCCGGGATAATCGCCGACGATCAGGAGCACGGTCTTCTTGTCTCGGGTTCCGATCGCCGCGGCGCGAATGGCCAGCAGCGGCCCGGCTTCGGGCCTCTTCGGAGGACGGGAACCGATCGCCGTTCCGGGAAGAACGGCGGGGGGATCGGGCTCAAAGGCCAGGTACGTCGGGATCGGGTCGGCACCGTTCGCCAGGATCGATTCGCAGAGGTCAATCTCGGCGTTCAGCAACGACATCTCGATCAAGAGGGAACGCCCCTGCGCCCTTGTCAGGTCGGCATCGCCATGAAAGGCGATTCCGCGATAACCGGCCGAGAGCGCCGCATAGGTCATCCAGCGCAGTTGCTCGGGCTGCACGATCGGCGTTCCCCAGGACGGCGGAACCCCTGTCCCCCAGACATTCAAGGAGGCCGCCGCCGGAGGCGTCGCCGGTAGCATTGCCCAGAAGAGCGCCCCGGCGTTGCCCAGAACGGTCAAATTGCGTCGCTGACGCAGATAGCCGAGAACATCCATCGGGTTGACCGAAGCCCCCCAGGCCGGGGGCCTGATTCCGTACATTCCCAGCTTCCTCGCCGTCTCGGAATAGAGCTTGAGGTCATCGGCGACGATCCCGGTCGTGATCCTCGAAACGCCCTGCGGCAAGGCCCGCATCTTCGAGATGATCGAACGAACCGCGTCGCGCTCGGCCTTGCGATCGTCGAGGTTGGCGTGCCTGCCCAGGCGATCACCGAGATCCCAGGCCATCACCGCGTCGCGATTCGCGAAATTCAGGGCTGTCTTGATCACGTTGTCAGGGTCGAGCGGTTCGTTCTCGTCGCCGTCGTGGCGCAGCCTCGGCATGAGCAAGAAGCCACGGTCGACAGCTTCCTTCCAGCGCGTCGGGTCGGCGTTGATATCATCGATCAGGACATCAAAGCCCGAACTCCTCAGGGCGGCGACATCCGCGCCTGGGGCATGGATCGCCGTGAAGATCCAGTCGTGATAGAGGCCGTCCTCGGCTCTCTTTTTGAGTCGGTTTCGCGGAAAACTGACGCGCGAGGCCGCGGCAACCTCGACCTCGGGATTTTCCGGCCCCTCGGCCGCACCAACCGGAGGCGCCGCGATCGCCGCTTCGTGCGCCTCGACGAGCGCGACCGGAACCGGCCCGACGGTCAGTTCATCGAGATAGACTTCAGTCTCTCCCGACCCCCCGAAGAGGTTCACCACGACCTGTTCGATATAGGCTCCATCGAGACTCACCGCCCGACGGGTCGATGCCCTCAGTACGCGCGCCTGTCTTTCAAGCGAGGGCCTAAGGTCTATAACCTCAAGCCTTTGCCAGCGATCGACGGCGTCGTAAATCGTGCCCGGAACGAGCAGGAACGACGCCTGATTGGTGATCGGGTCGGTGTCCGCCGGCAAGACGACCCGGGCGAAAAGCTGCACACCGCCTCGATTGGCGCGGACGTAGAGGCTGGCCTTGAGGTCGTCGGTTACCGGCACCTTCGGCAGCGGGTAACTGAAATAGAAGCCGCTTCCCAGGCCCGCCGAGAACCGAAAATGCTCCGAGGTCTTCCCTTCGTGCGCCGCGCGGTCGGTCTGGTTGTGATCCTGAAGCGTGATCGTGGCGTCGGTCTGTTCCCGACCCCAGCCCAGCCTGGGCCTTTCAAAGCCATCGCGGATCAGGCCCAATTCCGGCGCCGCCGGTCCTGGAGCCGCCGGGGGATCTTCAAATCCCCAGGACGATCGGTTGACCAGGATCGTTGACAGCACCGATCCCACGATCAACGCTAACGTCAACGCCAGCCCCGCGCGAAACCGCCGAGCAGAACCGCCCATGGGCCGAGACCTCCCTGTCTTCGAGCCGGAACCGACAGACACCCCCTCGGACCTCCCTCGCCCGAGGCGCGGCATCTCCCCAACGTGCCGCGATCCTAGCCAAGGGCTTCCAACCCGGGAAGGTCAATCGCGATTGCGCTTCGTTTCGGTCCGGGTAAGGCCCAAAGTAAGGAACCCAACCTGTTAATATCCGTGTCAACCGACCAATAAGGCTCCCGCGCCAATTTCCTGACCGGCACAGATTACCTAGACCTTCGAAATCTCGCGATCCGCACACCTTCGCTATTTTTCATGCTAGAGTGAAGTATCCGCCCGCGACGTTCCCGAGCCGGGAAGTAACGACGGACGCAATGCCACACGCGAACGGTCGCAACTTTTAAGGATGAGTCACCGCGATGAGCCACGCAACCAGCCGCCTGACCGCGCCCGACGTCGAGGCTCTGCCGCCGGAATTGATTGAGTTGCGCGAGCGATTGTCAAGCCAGCCCCGCGCGGTCCGGGCGGAGCTGGAACCTTTGCTCGAAGAGGCTCTGGAACACGCCCGCTTTCGCGACCGAGTCCTCAACGTTGCTCGGGGGGCTTTGGAGCAGTTCAAGCTTGATCTCGAAATCACCCGGTTTGACCTCGACGCCACGCGTCAAGAACGTGCCGCCCTGCTTCGCATGCTGGAATGTCGGGGCGACGAGATGGAAGGTTGAAATCCAAGTCGTTCAACGCGACCGTTTCGGCTGGGCGAGCCAGGCCGTGACGACCCGGCCGACCTGTTCGAGACTCGCCGCCGAGCAATTTTCGGGCGTGTCGCGGCTGGTGTGCCAGTGGGGATAATCAAAGTCAATGATGTCAATGGCTGGAATGCCCGCGTTGTTCAAGGGGAGGTGATCGTCAAGCACGGCCTGTCCGATGCGCTGGCGAAAGGCCGAGGCGTTCAGGCGTCGGGCGACCGCCCAGACCTCGCGAACCAGTCCAGGCGCCAGGTTCACGCTGTTCTCTTCCTGATCAATCTTGAGGTCGCGATCGCCGACCATGTCCAGGACGATCCCGGCGACATAACGTGACTTCAGCCGCCGCGAGTCGACCCCGACCGCGTAGATCCTGGCGAACTCCTTGGCGCCGAGGAAATATTCGCCGTTCTGGTTCGGCCCCTGACCGTAAACCAGTTCCTCGCCATCGAAAAGCACGAGATCGACACCCCAGGAAGTCGGCAAGGCGTTGAGATGATGGGCGATTTCCATCAGCAGCGCCACGCCCGAGGCGCCGTCGTTGGCTCCGATGAACGGAAGAGTTCGCCGGGCGGGGTCGCGTTCTTCGTCGGGAAAGGGACGGGTATCGTAATGCGCGCCCAGGACGACGCGTTCGCGGCGCTCGGGGTGCCAGGAACCGACGAGGTTGACCATCGCCACGGGCGTATGGTCGCGCGGATCGATCCCGTTAAAGGGTTGCTCGGTGATCGTCGCCCCGTGCGCCTGAAAGTGCTTGGCGACCATCGCCCTCTGCCCGGCATTGGCGGTCGACCCGGCGGGTCTTGGGCCAATCTCGCAGATTCGCTTGAGATAGGCATACGCGCGCTTGCCGTCGATCGGGGCGGGAGTTACGGCCATGGCGGCATCGGCCTCGCGGTCGCGCGGGCGGTTCCAGTAAGGAAGCAAAAAGATCGCGGCGATACAGAGCAGGGCCGGGATCAGGATCAGCCCGACGATCCGTCTCGGTTCATTCCGCGTCGGCGTGACCGGTCGCGCGTCCATCAAGCGATCCCTCTGAAGGTTTCTATCGGCGTGGTCACGATCAAAAGCAGGATACGCCAGAGGCGCTCAGCGTGTCAGGCCCGGATGGGTCGTCAACAACGATTCGAGCCGATCCATCGGCAGGCCGACGACGTTGCTGAGCGTTCCCGAAACCAGCGAGAGAAACGGATCTCCGTCCTGCGCTCCGTATCCCCCCGCCTTGTTTTGCCAGCGTCCCGAGTCGAGATATCCCGTTCGCTCCGTGTCGGTCAAATGTCGAAACCGGATCACGCTCGACTCGACGGCCCCGGCCCACTCGCGGCGATCGGCCCGGAAGAGACAGAGGGCAGTGAAGACGTCGCTGTCGCGGCCTTCCTGAAGCCGGATCATCCGATCGGCATCGGCGCGATCGATCGGCTTGTTCAAAATCAGGCCATCAACGGCACCGACGGTATCGGCGGCGAGAATCAGCCCGGTCCTTCGTCGCTCGGCCACGGCAAGGGCCTTGAGCCAGGCGAGATTCGCCGCGTACATGGCGGGATTCACGCCCGGCAGGGGTTCGGGTTCGTCCAGGTCGGACGGATCGACCTCGAATTCGTAACCGGCCTCGGCCAGGAGTTGCCGGCGTCGCGGCGAGGCGCTGGCGAGAATCAAGCGTGGTCTCATCGGTCCCCGTCCGGCTCGTCCCTTGGTCTGATCGGCACCGACGCGTCCGATCGTATCGCGTCGGTGGCCTCTTGCCAACGCCGGCCGCCCCGGGCAACCTTCGAGGGGCCACGCCGTCCACTCGCCTTGAGGAGGCTCAATGTCCCCCAAACCCACCGACGCCCGCCCGATCGCCTCGGCGCTCTATTTCTTGCCGATCACGACCCGGATGCCTCTGAAATTCGGTCCCGAGATCACGACCGAGGTCACCTGCGCGCGGGTCCGGCTCACCCTGCGCGATGCCTCCGGCCGAACCGCCGACGGCTGGGGCGAAACCCCCTTGAGCGTCCAGTGGGTCTGGCCGAGCGTACTTTCGTATGAAGACCGCCACGCCGCGCTCAAACGCTTTTGCCAGGGCCTTGTCGACCTCTGGGCTCGCAAGATCGAGCGCCTCGGCCACCCGATCGAGGTCGGCCAGCAGGTCCTGACCGAGCACCTTCCCGGCTTTCTCCGCAACTTCAACCGCCTCGAACGGAGCCAGGCCGAGCCTCTTCCCTGGCTCGCGGCGCTCGTCTGCAATTCCGCCTTTGACCTCGCCCTTCACGACGCCTACGGCAAGCTTCATAACCTTCCGACCTACGACACCTACACCTCCGCCTTCATGAACGCCGACCTTTCCGCCTATCTCACCCCCGCCGATGGCTCCGACGTCTCCTTTTCCGGCCGATATCCCGCCGATTATCTCGTTCAACCCCCCGCCGAGATCCTTCCCGCCTGGCACCTCGTCGGCGGCAAAGATCCGATCAGCCCCAACGACCTCACCGGTTCGGAGCCGAAGGACGAATACCCCGTCCTGCTCCGCGATTGGGTCGTGCGCGACGCCCTGAAATGCCTCAAGGTCAAGCTTCGCGGCGATGATCCCGAATGGGATTATGATCGCCTCATCCAGGTCGGTCGAATCGCCGACGAAGAAGGGGCCGACTGGCTCTCCGCCGACTTCAATTGCACCGTTCACGACCCGGCTTACGTCAACGCGATTCTCGACCGACTCCTGATCGAGGAACCCAGGCTTTATGGCATGTTGCTTTACGTCGAGCAGCCGTTTCCTTACGACCTCGAAGCCCACCGGATCGACGTTCACGGCGTCTCGGCCCGCAAGCCTCTCTTCATGGACGAGAGCGCGCACGACTGGCAACTCGTCAAGCTCGGCCGATCGCTCGGCTGGTCGGGCGTCGCCTTGAAAACCTGCAAGACGCAAACCGGCGCCCTCTTGACCCTCTGCTGGGCGAAGGCCCACGGCATGACCTTGATGGTCCAGGATCTTACCAATCCCATGCTTGCTCAGATCCCTCACGTTCTCCTCGCCGCGCACGCGGGGACAATCATGGGCGTCGAATCGAACGGCATGCAGTTCTATCCCGACGCCTCGCGTCCTGAAGCAGCGATTCACCCCGGCTTATACCGACGTCAGGGAGGAACCCTGAACCTCGAAACCATCTCCGGTCCCGGCTTCGGATACCGACTCGAAGCCATCCATCGCGACCTTCCAACGCCTGCCGCCGAACGCCCTTGAATCGTCGACTGGCGTGGTTCTTGCGTATGTGATTTTCGTTCTGACTTCATGGACCTTGGAAATGGGAGCCGCACCGTGTCCGATTCTCAGACCGCCTGGATGATCCTCTGGAAGCACGCCTCGCGGGAGTCGACTCCTGGTGAACCCTTTGAAATCAGCGACGTCACCGCCACGGTCTCGAAGCAGTTGAATATCAAGGACCGCGAGGCCGATCACCTGATCTCGGGGCTTCTCACCGAACTCGACCGCCTTCCCGACGGCAAGCATTTCTTCCGTCGCGAGGGGAATGCGGTCGTGCCGATGCCCTCGTTCAAGAAAGCCATCGCCGATTCCGTCGCTCCGCTCGATGCCTACCCCTATGAACTTTAAAACCAGGGACCAAGATTCGAGAATTTGAGGTCTTCTCGACCTCCGAGCGCTGATGGACGGCCGCCGGTGTCCATTCGTCGAGCGACTGATGAGACCGCTCGACGTCGGGAAAAGCGAAACCTCGATCGAAATCATGAAGCAATCCCGATGATTAGAGATAGTTACAGCGGGACGTTTTTGAATTCTTATTACATTTTAGGTCCGCTCCACGAGCACGTCGTCGAGCATCTTCAGGCAAAACGACCCGTTGGGGATGCTCGACAGCCGCCATGCGATCACGCACTGGCTAAACCTGTCGATCACCGTCGCCAGGGTCCTTGAACGGCGAGGCCAACGGCCCGTCCATCCCGAGTCGCACGATCCGCTCGAAAAGTTATGGCTGTTGAGGCTTCCGAAAAATCGACTCGGCTCGCGTTGTAGGTTCTTCGACGAGCCGTGGATCTGCGTCGGACGGACGCCGTGGTTCTCGGCCCGCATGTCCTCCCTCTCATCTCTTTGTCGTCGGCCAGGGCGACCTGGGCTTTGAACGAAGCCGCGTGCGTTTTCCGCTTCGCCGTGAACACCTTGTCCTGTTCAGGACCACAGATTGGATTAACCGTAGGTCCCGGTTTCAAAGTCCGCGATCCGGCGACGATGGCGTGAAGAGCCTGGCCCGCCGGATGGGCCATTCGTGTTGTCGCGGAATCCCCGTAAGGTCAGAGGGTAGAAGGACATGGGACAAAACGAAAAATCGGCCCCTTGTCCTTGTTTCCTCTGACCTTACGTCAAAAACAGCCCGTAATACATACGCAAAAACCCCTTATTGACGGAAAGTCGCGTTGCGACGCGAGTGCGTCGATCTCCTGAATGGCATGGCGGCACTGATCGCCACGGATAATGTCCCGGAGTGGAATCGTCTCGAGTGCCTGACGACCGCTTGATCATCAGAAGCGAGAGTTATCCCTTTCCTTCTAAATTCAAGGAACGGAAGCTTGAAAGAGACCGGGCAATCTGTCATGATCTTTCTTCTCAAGACGATGCCCATTGCCCTCCTAGCTCAATTGGCAGAGCAGCTGACTCTTAATCAGCGGGTTGTAGGTTCGAGTCCTACGGGGGGCACTGAAATCAGGGTGACGGTTGCGCGGCCGTTGCTCACGTTTGCTTGTAAATGCCATATCCTATAGGGGGTTCCGCTTAAAGGGTGGAACCCCCTGGCTTTTCGAAATTCGCAAGTACAAGCGACCGCACGCAAGGACAAGCGACCGCCGCGCCGCTTTAGCGCAGCGCATCGGGATCATCGGCGTCGGATCTCCGGTTCACGGCGTCGCGTAGAGCCGATTTGTCCGCATGGGCGTAACGGTCCATCGTCAGAGTAATCGTGCTGTGGCGCGCCAGAGCCTGAACGATTTTCGGATTGACCCCGGACATGACGAGGTGCGTTACATAGGAGTGTCGGAGGGCGTGGAAGTCGAGAACGCCATCGGCGGTCTTGTGCGGAATCCCAGCGGTGGCCAGATCCTTCTGAAGCATCTTGGCCGTCTTCTCAGGCACGATCAGCGCGGGTTTGCCCGGCTCGCGGCCGGCAAGGAAGACCCGCAATCCGGCGGCCAGGTCATTCGCAATCGGCTGAATCGCGTCCTTGCCGTTCTTCGTAAACTCGGCGGGAATCCGAATCTCCGGGTCGTCGCCGTCCAGGTGGAACCACTCGGGACGGAGTGAACGAAGCTCGTCAGCCCGGAAGCCCGTTCCGAGCGCCAGCCGGTAAAGCGCGGCGCGTTGAGTCCCGGTGATTGGGGTTTTTAGGTGCTTGCTCCGGGTCGGACCGTAAAGGAAGACCGGCTCCCCCGCTTCGGCCGCCGCGAAGAGACGGTTGATTTCTTCGATCGTCGCTGCGCGCCGTATGAGCTTGCGGTCAATCGCCTCGTTGAACTTGGGGATTCTCAGGAGGCCGCGCGGGACTTCCTTGATCCGATTATTTTCCGCCAGCCAGGTCGCGAAGGCGCGGACGGCATTCAATGCGTGGTTGCACGTGCGCGGGGCGCTCTTCTGGCGGAGCCGACCGAGCGCCGCCTGAATCCGCTGGGGCGAGAGATCGGCGACGGAGCCGACCGCCGCGTCCTTGAGAAGCCGGGTCAAAACGCCCGCGATATGTTTGGCATGCTTCGCGCCGCCCCCCTTGGCCAGCAGATCGAGCCGGTAGCTTTCGATATGGGTGGACATCTCTTGCTGCCCGGCTTCCCGCCGCGATCGGTCTTCCGGGTCGATGATCCCTTCCCGGATCTTCCTCGCCTCGGTCTCGTGGTTCCGCGCGATCTCCAGCGAGACCGCCTTGTCGGTCACGCCGGGGCAGGTCGCGCGTTTACCGCTGACGTCGTAATACCAGATCGTCCACTTGCCGGACTTGCCTCGGGCCTTGTCGGATTTTCGCTTGTAGACTCCCGAAACGGTACACCTCCCGAATTGTTCCGGTCATCCCTTCCCGCAGGTCTTGGCGAGCCAGGCGTTATGCGTGGCGACATGCCACCGCTTGAAGGCGCCGACCTTGGCATCGTGGATCGGGTAATCTCCCGATGCCAGCATGGTATCAAAGGTACGCGGGGAAACCCCGATCGCAAAACAGATTTGCGCCTTGCTCAACATCGCGTCGCACCCCGGCGGAAGCGCCGGGAATGCCTTGACGGCGGGTTTCGGTTTGGATTTCGTCGATCGGTCTTTCATTCGTCTCGTTCTCCTTCCTAATTCTCAATACCCCATGTCCAGTTCCTGCGCCTGATCCACCAACTCCTGTATGTAATCTCTGGCACCCTTGGGCGCGTGCTCGGCGCACCAGTACAGAACGTCGTAGTCTTTGTCGTCGGGCGGTCGTGGAACGTGGGCGACGTGCGTTGGCATACGGTCGCAACCGGGGTGGCTGCATGTCAAATGGGGTCGGTCAGGCATCGGGTTGGTTTCCTTTGGGTGAAGCTGTGTCGTTTTCAAGCAGATCCGCCAGCCGCCAGAGCAACCGCCGCCAGCCGTTGCCGGGGGTCGATTCGCCGATCCGCCGGGCCTCGGCGATGGCTTCGGCGCGGTCGAGATCGGAGTGCAATTTAGATGTCGGAGGCAACATCGAATTGAATGCGGGATTGCGTGTTGTTGGTTGGCGTGGAAGACCATAAATTTCCCTCTTGGCATTGACACCTGTTTTCGCATTTTCCAAGACGAAATCCCTGCATATAGTCCTTTTCTTACCATCTTGTTCAAAGACAATAACGGCGGGTCGCTCCCCTCCTTCGCACTCGTAGAAGCCACTCCTGTGTCTTTGGACGGTTACAAAATTAACGCCGACATGTTTAGCGATAAGAGCCGCGCTCATGGTTGACCATTCTTTGTCACGGAACAGCATGTACAGCGCTTTTTTGATATCCTCATTATTCCTCTTGATGCTGAACTTCTGGTTCGCGCCCGCCGAGAAAACAGCAGCATCGCGCGTCGTTCCGATCCTGATCTCCGCGCGGATTGAGTCGAGTCGAGCCTTGACAGCGGCGGCATGCCGGTGGAACCCATCGGCGAGCCAGTATTTCTTGCCGTCGTAAAACAATGTGACAGGTGGAAACTGGTCACCGCGAAGCATGGCTTCCGAAAAGTCGCGCTGGTCTTCAAGGCTCATCCTGGCCCGCGATTGCAAGTCGTGATCGACCTTGATCGCCTTGAGGCTCATGAGCTGGATCGGGAACGTCTCTTTCTTCGGTGCGCCCATCACTCACCACCTTTCCGGGGTTCATCCCCTTCCTCGTCTTCCTCGGTCTCTTCCTCGTCCTCTTCCCTCAACTCCCCACACGCCTCAATCGCGGCTCGAAACTCCATTTCAATCCCGCCCGGCGTCATCGACGTGTCGCCGTCGCATTCACCATCACCAAAGAACACGGCGGCCGATCCACTGCTGATACTGAGCCGTATCCACGTCCCTTCGGGGATCGTCTCCATCGCCTGCTCCACCATTGCCGTGAAGTCGCTGGAGTTCCGCGCCAACTCCTTCAGCCGTTCGACTTCCGCCACCAGTTCCGCCACCATCACGGGGTCATAGCCGTCGCGCCAGGCACCGGCATCTTGCGCCTGGATCTCGGACCATCGTTCGGGGGTCATCGGTCAACATCCTCCGGCATCGGAAACGGCTTCAGTCCGTATGGCAGCATTAGCGGATGCTCCGGGTGTCCGCTCGCCGTCATGCGGATCACATGCAGTTGACGACCGGCGGCGGCGAGCTTGGCGCGGACCTCGGCGACCCGCGCCTTGGCCTTCGGCTTGGCTCCCCAGGCGGCAATCGTTAAGCCGAAACACGCATGGGTCACGATCGCGGCGTCGTTCAGCGGTCCAACCGGATCGGCGGCTTTCCAGAGATCGCGGACGTCGGTCGCTCGATAGGCGTAGAGGTTGACTACGATGATCCCGGAATAGCCCCAGCGTTTCGCGAAGCCGATGCACTTCGTAATCGTGTGATCATCCTCCTCATGGTCCGCTCTGCTGGGATTGAACATGAGAAACGTGACATGGGGTCCAGTCTCCCAGGTCCGCCGCAGGTCGTAGCGGTAGAGGCCGCATTCGCTGATCGTGGCGGCGGACTGGAATAGGGTAACGTCGAAGAGGCTGGGTTGGGTCATTGGGGTGGCTCCTCTCTCCGCCTTCGGATCTCGTAGGAGTTCGCCACATTGAACTTACCATCGCAGCGATCGACCGTGGCCATGATCACCGGGGCGATCGCCCCGCGCCATTTTTCATAGGGCATCCAGTCCGGCGCGTTGACGTCGAAGACCCACCGATCGGGAACACCGGCAATCGAGGCAATCCAGTGCGTATGCTTGAACTTCCAACCGAACGGCACGCCGGGGAGCATCCAGGGTCCACCCCACTGAATGCGGACAACGCCGTGACGTGGAAAAACCGGCGCGATCTCGCGAGCGGAGAAACCGGCGCGATGGATCGAGGCGACCATGTCCAGTTGGTTCATGTAGCCGGAGCGTTCGAAGTCTCTGCCCACGAACGATTGAACCGCATCAAGCGTCAAGCCGAGCGCGGCGGCCAGAGCCACGGGACCGCAGTTGGCGCTCCAGAGGGTGTTGGCCCTTGCCACGTCGTCCGGGCCGAAGCGAAGAAGCGGACGGGTCATTGGGGTGCAGTCCTTTCGTTCGGAGATGCTCGACGTTCCCACGCCGGTAATCGCACATCGCCGGATCGGGAGGGTCCAATGTGGGCGGTTCTTCTGAGTCCCTGTCGTGCTCCCTTGCGATCGAAATCCAGTACACGCCGTCCTTGGGTCTCCAATCGAAGGTCGCATCCATCTCGTTGAGAAGGTCGACCATCTTCTTTTGCCAGGATGGCGGCATCGATTGCATGACCAGCCGGGGAACAGTCAAGAACTGGGCGTAGGACAGTCCGAACCAGTCGTGGACGTGGTCAGGGTAAACGGCGTCCAACTCCTCTTTCGTGGGCTGGACGTCGTCAGCCGGGTTGTCTTCGGGTGGCATCAAATCACCGTCCTTTCCGTAAGCATTTCAATCGCCCGCTCGGCGTCGTCATCCGTCAAGCCAATCTTGCCATCGGTCTGAACGAAGGGATGACCGGCGGCCGAGATGCCAAGGTCCAGGTCATCGATAACGACGTGGGCGTTGTACCAGGGGTTCAATCTCAGCCATGTCGCGATCTGTTCGCCCCGTTCGTTCGCAATGGGCCAGGTCGCGGGATTGCCGTTGTAGACGACCCGTCGCATCGTGTCCGGCCAGGTCGCGCCGATGAGTCGACCGGCGAGAACGCCGTGAGATCGCAAGAGCCACTCCATTCCCGAGAGCGTGGCCTCACGGCGGAAAATGATGTAGCGCCAGGCGGAGGAGAGAACGATCTTCGCGTCGGTAGCCCGAAGGATGCGATTGAGTCGTTGGACTTTGTCGGTATCGATGCGACCGCAGAGAACGTCAGGGTCGAAGCCGTGGTCGTTCAAGCAGCCGTCGATATCGAGAAAGACGAGGCGGTGATGGAAGGGCATGTCAGGGGGTTGTCCTTTCGCCTTCGCTTACCGGCGAGTGTGCTGTCCTCGCCGGTGCGACTGGAGCCCATTAATGAGTCCTGGACGCCTTTTCCACTCCGCCCTCGCGGGCGTTCTTCTCAAAGGACCGCTTTTCCTCCGGGTCGTGAATGACGGAGAGGGAAATCGGCGTATTAATTTTCATCGGCGTCTCGGTGCAGATGATGATTCCGCCCGCGAGGACGATTTCGGTCATCTGGTCTCGAACGTCAAAGAAAAACGACCCTTCGGGATTCTTGCCGTAGGAGCCATCGAAATCCGGAGATGGCATTGCGAGGACTTCGTAATGGCTCGGATTACGGATCACGACCGGCTGTTCCGGTGTGGTCAACAGGGAATTGAGGCTGCTGAGCTTGCCATTGATGACCCACGACGCCACGACATGGCCATCGGAGGACAGGCAGTAGACGTAGGCGACCCGATTGGATCGGTTGATACGTTCCAGGCGTTTGATGAGGTTCGCCAGTTCGAGCGAATGGTCAAGTTTCGGAAGAGGGTGAGCTTGACGGAGTGACCGTTGATTGGCCTCGGTCGCCTTGGACTCGTCCACGACCGTACCGCCAATGTTCGCGTCGTTATCACAACCGCTGACAGCGATCAACGGCAAAACGCACGCAAGACGAAGCATGAATGTCTTCAAGGAAAACTCCTTCGGGAATGTGATTCAGTCGACGCGATAAGGCAGGTCGGATCGCTTCCACATGGAGCGAGAAATCATCCGGGATTTCGCGTTGTAATCGGCCGCCAGTCTTGATCGGTAGTACCTGAGGCCGTCAAGAATATCGTTGAGGCGACCCATTTCCTGACGTTCGTCGAGCTTCCAGTTCTCGCGTGGCCCGGCATTCATCTTGAACCGCTCAGCCGCCTGTTCGGCTGTAGCGATCTGGTTGTCGGCCGCCTGGATATCCTGGTACTGAGATTCGTACCACTCATAATTCTGCACGATGGCGTCAGGATTGACGACGCGACGAACGACCCCGGAGGGAACCGAGATGGCCCATCCGACCAATCCGAGCAAGCCCGCAAAGATCAGCAAGACAATCAAGATCCCCGAGAACGCCCAGAAGACGCGCCAGAAACTCCAGGTAGCGTCATCAACGCCACGGCGAAACTCGTCACGGTAGCTCATTGGATTCCCCTAGAGGGTTTTGGCGGGTTCACGTTGCCTTCGCTTCCCGGCGGTTCCGGCAGCGGCATCCAGTGGGTGACGGCCTTCGCCCACATTTCCGTTGAGTACCACCCGTAATCGGGGTCAAACCACACGCACATCAAAGGTGGATTACCGGGGTCTAACGAAGGACAACAGACGAGATACTTGCCTTCCTTTTCCGGCAACCGCTCCGCCACCGGAATCCACCGGGCCGTCTCTTGCAGCCGCTCCAATTCCCCCAGCACGACCGCGACATCCAGGCTCTCGACCAGAGCGGTATAGCCCTGCCCGAGCGGATCGAGGCCGGGGGTGATCGCGGCCTTGAGGCGGGCGATGGCGGAGGGGACTTCGGTAGGGGTCATATCGTTTTCTCCGCTTCTTCCACCGGTTGGAGGTAACGTAAAGCAGATTGAGCCCACCTTTCACGGCTATCCGTTCGCAACCGAATCCATTTCCAAAATTCTTCGATCACATACTCTCGGAAGTCGAGCGGATCAGCATGTAAGTCTTTGTGGACATAATCGCTCACGGACTTTCGAGGCAGGAGTAATGAACCGACCCCGCTGCGAAGGGGCACGTTAATAGCTCGTTGCTCGATACGACCAAAGTAAGCAAGCAGAATGACTCGCAACTCGGGATTGTTTCGGTAATCGATGGCGGCGTGGACTTCGGGGATGTTCATGGCTTGATCCTCCGAAACGCGATCTTCCAGACCCAGGGATTCGAGGCCCAGGGGTAGGCTTTGCCGTTGAGTTCGTGCCAGAGCGTGCGAAAGCAAAGCTGGGCGATTTTGCCCTTGAGTTCAGGGCGGTAAGGGAAGTCCCCGCAACTCTCGGTCAGATAGGGATTGCCGCCCGCTCCAAGCGCACGATGTAACCTGTAGGCATCAGCGGGGGATTGGGTGATCCCGTCAGCGAACATCCATTCAAGTTCGCAGTCGACTCCATAATCCGTGAGAGTGTAGTCCAGCATTCTCTCGCACGACTCACAAAAGATTGGGCGGTCTTCTTCACACATAAAGCCGCCATCGAGCTCAGCCGGGGAATCAGGCTCACTGGCACGGAGATGTTTCACTCGTTTCAGGGCGCAAGGACGGCAGTAGGTGCGAGCATCGTCATCCAAGCCGTGAATCCAATGCGGATTCGGCGGGTCGATGCGCGACGCTTGTTTGGCGGTGATCTCGGCCAGAAGTCGAACGTTCATGCCTTCCGCGATCGCGTCTTCCTCGGTGATCTCGTGCAGCCGCTCCACCCTGACCTCGGTCACCTCCAGTGTGATCCGGGAGGCCCAGCGGGGCATGCAAGTGGATGATCGCCAGCACCAATTCCCGTCAGGGTTATCCGCTCGGTAGGCCATATCTCCGGTCAGCCACGGGCCACCGCCTTTTACGTGCTGGTCTTGAAAACCAAACGGCCATCCCGCTGTAAATCCCCAGGTCTCTTGTACCCAGAGCCGATCACCGGGTTTGCCGTATGGGCACGGATAACGAACCTGGCCAGTGTCCGCTATGCCGGTCTGATATTCGAAAACGGCCCATCCGTCCTCGAAGAACACGCGGTCAAGTCCATGTATTGTCATGTTCCGCCAGTCGAGATCATCGCCGAGTCCGTTGACGCCACGGATCACCCGCCGCGTTACTGTCTTGCGACCCTCCAGAATGGCCCGGATCATGGGCGAGCTAAAGAGGATCGGGCGGGCTTTCACGGTCATCGCGGTCGCGCCTCCAGACGGTAAGAACCGTCCCTGGCTTCACCAATCACGTCCCCGATGCGGGGAGGCCAGTAGCCGGGGCCGTAGCTGCTGCGAAATACGACAACTTTCGGCGATCGAACCGAGGATTCGCCGAGGATGTCGCAGGTAATCACGCCGCCGTTCTCGGTAAGCGAATCGACACGAGCGACTGACAGATAGGCCGAGTCTGCGTCCATCGACCGCCATCGCACTGATTCGTAAGAAGCGGCCACAGAGTTGGCGCCAGCGGGAATGGCGGTCGTGATCCATCGAATCTCTTCGCGGATCTCGTCGCGCTCGGCTTCCATGATCTGTGCGCATTGCTCGGCTTCGATCATCTGGGAGTCATCGGGTTGATTGCTTCC